>NZ_BMMW01000001.1:0-79527 GCF_014646135.1 Nocardia camponoti
TTACTGAATGAAGGTGTTACGCGTCCACTGTGCGGTATCTGAAACAACAGACACTGCAGCACACTCACCACAGTGTGATTCCTGATGAGAATTCGGGTTTCGCATTTGGGTGGGGAGCGCTGTCTAGTTTCATAGTGTTACGGCGGTTATAGCGGTGGGGAAACGCCCGGTCCCATTCCGAACCCGGAAGCTAAGGCCACCTGCGCCGATGGTACTGCACTCGACAGGGTGTGGGAGAGTAGGACACCGCCGGAACAATTTTCCCGATAGGGGACCCAATTTTGGGTCCCCTATCGTCGTTTGTGGGCTCGGTTGAGCCCAGGCATGCTCGGGCGGACATCGCCCCGTTACCCGTGCATGGTTGAATTCTTGAGGCGGGGCAACCACAACACTTCCCGGGAGGCCGGGGGTACAGAAAGGGATCGCCGTGTCGGAACATAACGACGGACGCAAGCCTTTCCGCAAGGACGGTGATGCGCGCGGTTTCGGCGGACGCGGCGACCAGTCCCACGATCGTTCACGCGGCGGTGATAACCGTGGCCGCGGTGGCGAAGGCGGCTTCCGAGGAGGCTCCGGCGGTTCCGGCGGCGGACATCGCGGCAGCTCCAGCGGCGACCGCGGCGGCTCCGGTCAGGGCGGGTTCCGTCGTGGCGGCGACAACGACTCGCGTGGTGGCGGGTACCAGGGTCGGCGCGACGACAACGATCGCGGTGGCTACCGTGGCGGTGCGAGCGGCGATCGCCCCCGCAGCGGTGGCTTCGATCGCGGTGGCAGCGGCGACTCCCGTGGTGGATCCGGCGGCGGTTACCCGCGTCGCGACAATGACCGTGGTGGATACCAGGGTCGTCGTGACGACAACGATCGTGGCGGTTACCGAGGCGGCTCGGGCGGCGGCGATCGTCCGCGCACCGGCGGCGGTTTCGACCGTGGCGGTAGCGGCGGCGGTTTCCGTCGCGACGATTCGCGTGGCGGCTCCGGTGGCTCCGGCGGCCAGGGCGGTTTCCGTCGCGGTGGCGACTCCGATTCTCGCGGTGGTGACCGTCCCCGCAGCGGTGGTTTTGATCGCGGCGGTTCCGGCGGTGGATTCCGGCGTGACGATTCGCGCGGCGATTCTCGTGGTGGCTCAAGCGGCGGTGGCTTCCGTCGTGGCGGTGACTCCGATTCTCGCGGTGGCGATCGTCCCCGTAGCGGTGGTTTTGATCGCGGTGGCTCGGGCGGTGGTTTCCGTCGTGACGATTCGCGCGGTGGCTCCGGCGGTGGGTTCCGTCGTGATGATTCGCGTGGCGATTCTCGTGGTGGTTCCGGTGGCGGTTTCCGTCGCGGTGGCGATTCTGATTCGCGTGGTGGCGATCGTCCTCGTAGTGGTGGTTTTGATCGTGGCGGCTCAGGTGGCGGTTTCCGTCGCGACGATTCGCGCGCTGGTAGCAGCGGTGGGTTCCGTCGTGATGATTCGCGTGGCGATTCTCGTGGCGGTTCCGGCGGTGGCGGTTTCCGTCGCGGCGGCGATTCCGATTCGCGTGGTGGCGATCGTCCCCGTAGTGGCGGGTTTGATCGCGGCGGTAGTGGCGGTGGGTTCCGTCGTGATGATTCGCGCGGTGATTCTCGTGGCGGCTCCGGCGGTGGCTTCCGTCGCGGTGGCGACTCCGATTCGCGCGGTGGCTACGGCGACCGCGGCGGGTCGAGCCAGGGCGGGTTCCGTCGTGGTGGCGACTCGGATTCTCGCGGTGGCGATCGTCCCCGCAGCGGTGGTTTTGATCGCGGTAGCGGGGGTGGTTTCCGTCGTGATGATTCGCGCGGTGATTCTCGTGGTGGCTCCGGCGGTGGCTTCCGTCGCGGCGGTGACTCCGATTCTCGCGGTGGCGATCGTGGCGGCTACCAAGGTCGTCGTGATGACAACGATCGCGGTGGCAACCGTGGTGGCTCCGGCGATCGTCCCCGCAGCGGTGGTTTCGATCGCGGTGGCAGTGGTGGCGGGTCGAGCCAGGGCGGGTTCCGTCGTGGTGGCGACTCCGATTCGCGCGGCGGCTTCAAGCGCGACGACAAGAACGAGCGGCCCTTCAACGGCACCTACCGCGAACGTCGTCCCGAGCGTCCCGGCGATGTCCTTGGCGTGATGTCGTCCAACGACGACGCGCTCGACGACACCGCTGATGAGGTGATCGAGGTCGCGTCCATCGATGAGATCGACACCGATATCGACACTGACGACGACTTCGCGGCTGATTCGAGCGTCGACGCCGACGATGATTTCCGCGATGCGGACGATGCCGACGACGACTCGACCGACGCCGCTCCCGAGTCTGACCGTGACGACCGCGACGCGGAAAGCCGGAACGACTCGAGCACCGACGAGAACCGCGACGATCGCGGCAGCTTCCGCGGCGCACGGTCCGACTCCGATCGCGGCTACGACCGCGACGAGCACCGCAGGCGCGGTGGCGAAGGTGCACGCGATGTGACCGGCAGCCCGTCCGACCGGCGCAATGCTCGTCCCGACGAGCCTGATCTGCCCGAAGACGTGCAGGCGTCCGACCTTGACCCGGCGATCCGTCGCGATCTGCTGAGCCTCGACAAGAACAATGCTGAGTCGGTCGCCCGGCACATGGTGATGGCCGTCGAACTGCTTGAGGACGAGCCTCGGCTTGCCCTCGCGCACGCTCGCGCTGCCCGTCAGCGCGCTGGCCGCATCGCGGTGGTGCGGGAGACGGCTGGCGTCGTCGCCTACCACGCTGGTGAGTGGGCCGAGGCGCTGTCGGAACTGCGCACCGCGCGTCGGATGCAGGGCGGTACCGGCCTCCTCGCGGTCATGGCTGACTGCGAGCGCGGCCTTGGTCGTCCGGAGCGGGCGATCGAGTTGGGTCGCAGCGACGAAGCACAGGGCCTGGAAGGCGACGAGGCAACCGAGTTGCGCATCGTCGTCGCTGGCGCGCGCATGGATCTGGGTCAGGTCGACCAGGCCGTCGTCACGTTGCAGGCCGCTGACCTCAACCCGGCCCGTACGGGTTCGGCCGCAGCACGCCTCTTCTACGCCTACGCTGACGCCCTTGGCGCGGCTGGCCGCACCGACGAGAGCCTGCAATGGTTCCTCAACGCCGCTGCTGCCGACGAAGAGGGCGAGACCGACGCCGAAGATCGCGCGGCGGAACTCACCGGCGAATAGGCAAGCGCGACAACACATTAGGCCGTGGGCCGGGTTCTCAACAGGAACCCGGCCCACGGCCTTTTTGCTGTCTGTGCTTGCCCGGCTAGAACGCGCCGAAGAGCGGGCCCGTCAAGCCCAATGGCACGCTCTGGGTGACGTTCACGAAATAGAACAGGATCAACGCGCCGCCCATAATCGCCAAGTTCTTGTTGAACTGGATCATCTCGGTCTGCTTGAGCTGTGGGTCGGTTTCTTTCCAGAACGTGTGCATCAACAAGCTGACCGGGGCGAGGAAAACAACGAGCAGCAGGGCGCCAACATCGATCCAAATCCCGAAGATGATCGAGATCGCCCCAAGAAGCGCGAGGACACCGCTGGCTAGCACGCCAGCTTTGGCGGCGGGAATGCCCTTCGACGCCGCGTACTGGCCCATGCCTTCGGCTTGGGTGAGGTGTCCGAGGGCGGAGAAAGCGAAGATCGCCGCGAGCAAAATACGGCCGATTAAGAAGACGATATCCATGGCGCGACCTCCGATTGGTCAGCAAGTGTGCTCTACATCACATGGTATCCCTAATGCCGTCCATGCCCGATCATGGTGAGGGGAACTGTGATCTACGACGGAGTGAGGGTGCGTGAACAACCAGCTGCGCGACAACTACGAAGCTTTGCTGCTCGACCTGGACGGCACCCTCTACCGGGGCCCGGATGTGGTCGCGGGCGGTCCCGATGCGCTTGCCCCGAACGGTCACTCCGCGCAACGGCTGCTGTACGTCACCAACAATGCCGCGCGCGGGCCGGAGCCGGTCGCGCGTCATCTCGCCGAACTCGGCTATCCGGCAACGCCTGACCAGGTCGTCACCAGCGCGCAGGCTGGCGCGCGACTGCTCGCACGGCTCGTTCCAGCGGGCAGCGACGTACTCGTCCTCGGCACCGACGACCTCGCCGCCGAAGTCAAAGCCGTCGGCCTCGTTCCCGTTCGCCGGTTCACTGACCGCGTCCCCGCAGCGGTAATCCAGGGCCATTCGCCGACCACCGCATGGCCTGACCTGGCCGAAGCCGCCTACGCCCTGCGGGCGGGCGCGCAGTGGGTTGCCACCAACACCGACCGCACGCTGCCCAACGAACGCGGCCTCGCCCCCGGCAACGGCTCGATGGTCGCGGCGTTGCGCACCGCAACCGACCGCGAACCGCTCGTCGCGGGCAAACCCTTCGCCCCGCTGCTCGAAGACGCTATTGAGCGGGCGGGCACACGCGATGCACTCGTCGTCGGCGACCGACTCGACACCGACATCGAAGGCGCGAACACCATCGGCATCGACTCCCTGCTCGTCCTCACCGGCGTCAGCACGCTCGACGACCTCGCCGCCGCGATCCCCGCCCAGATCCCCACTTTCGTCGCCAATGAGCTCGCCGCGCTCAATACCGACCCCCTGCCCGACGCGGTCAAGCCAAGCGAAGTGGGCGCGTCGCTGGCCGCCAATCCCGGTCGCGCGGTACGGGTGCGCGCGACCGATTCGTGAATCCGATAGCGTTGATCCCACGATGAGTACTCCGAGTTCAGTTCCGTTGCCGGGCAGTCACCTGCCTGGCAACCAAGCGCACCCGCAACCGGCCGACCCCGTCGCCATCAAAGCCGAGGTCGACGCGCTACTGGCCGAGTTGCGCGCGAGTGCCGGGGCAGCTGACGGTGCCGAAGCTGGCGTCGACATCACCCGCCGCGCCCGCATCCTTGAGCAGGCGCATGAGGTGCTCGTCGACGCCCTCGCGACCGTGGACAAGATCTGAGGTGGCCAGGAGAGCGCGGGTCGACGCCGAGTTAGTGCGGCGCGGGATGGCCCGGTCACGTGAGCACGCGGTCGAGCTCATCAACGCGGGTCGGGTGCTGATTTCGGGCACGGTCGCGGTGAAGCCAGCCACGGCTGTCGAAGCGGGCACACCGCTGTTCGTCCGCGAGGAACCCGACGAGGTGTCGTGGGCGTCGCGTGGGGCGAAGAAGGTGCTCGGCGCGCTTGAGGCGTTCGAACCGCTTGGGCTTAGCGTTGACGGAAAGCGTTGTTTGGACGCGGGCGCGTCGACGGGTGGGTTCACCGACGTGCTGTTGAGTCGCGGGGCGAGTGAGGTTGTCGCTGTCGACGTTGGCTACGGCCAGCTGATTTGGCGACTGCAAAACGACGAGCGCGTTCGCGTGTTCGACCGCACTAACGTCCGCACGATCACGCCGGAAAGCATTGGCGGACAAGTGGATTTGATGGTCGGCGACCTGTCGTTCATCTCCCTTGGGCTGGTGCTTCCCGCGATCGCGGCGGTCGCGCGTGACGGTGCCGACCTGCTGCCGATGGTGAAACCGCAGTTTGAAGTGGGCAAAGACCGCATCGGCGCGGGCGGCGTTGTGCGTGACCCCGCGCTGCGCGCGGAAACCGTGCGCGAGGTTGCCGCTGCGGCGGCAAAGCTCGGGTTGAAGACGCTTGGCGCGGTCGCGAGTCCGCTGCCCGGTCCGTCGGGCAACGTCGAATATTTCCTGTGGTTGCGCAAAGTTGGTCCGTTCGACTACGACGCCGACGAAGTCGACGCGTTGGTCGCGCGGGCGATCGAGGAAGGTCCGCAGTGAGTACCGACCGCGAGATTTTGTTGGTCGCGCATCCGGGCCGCGCCGAGATCATCGAGACCGCGCATCGCGTCGCGAAAATCTTTGCCGCAGCGGGCATTTGCCTTCGCGTGCTCGCTGACGAAGCCGACAGCACGCGGTTTGAAGACGAGACGGGCGAATTCCCGGTGCGCGTCGTCCCGCATAGCCCGGCTGCGGCCGAGGGCTGCGAGATGGTGCTCGCGCTCGGCGGCGACGGCACGTTCCTGCGTGCTGCCGAACTGGGTCGACCGGCTGGCGTGCCGGTGCTTGGCATCAACCTCGGCCGGATCGGTTTCCTCACCGAAGCCGAAGCCGAGCACCTCGACGACGCGCTCGCCCAGGTGGTCGACCGCGATTACCAGGTCGAAGACCGCATGACCATCGACGTCACCGTGCGCGTCGACGACGTCATCGTCGAAAAAGGCTGGGCGCTCAACGAAGCAAGCATCGAGAACGCGCAGCGCATGGGCGTGCTGGAAATCGTGCTCGAGGTCGACGGACGACCGGTGTCGGCGTTCGGTTGCGACGGCATTCTCGTCGCGACCCCAACCGGGTCGACGGCCTACGCGTTCTCGGCGGGCGGCCCGGTGATTTGGCCCGAACTCGAAGCGATGCTGGTGATCCCGAGCAACGCCCACGCGCTTTTCGCCCGTCCGCTCGTCACGAGTCCGGCCGCGGTGATCGCGGTGGAAACGGTGGCGACGGGCCACGATGCGATCGTCTTCCTCGACGGTCGCCGCACGCTCGCCCTGCCGCGCGGTGGTCGCGCCGAGGTGGTGCGTGGCAGCAAACCGGTGCGGTGGGTGCGGCTCGACTCCGCGCCGTTCGCCGACCGAATGGTTCGTAAGTTCCAACTGCCCGTCACTGGTTGGCGGGGCAGGCGACAGTCGTAGAAGGGGCAGCGATGCTGACCGAACTCAGAATCGACGGCCTGGGCGTGATCTCGACCGCGACCGCGCAGTTCCACGCGGGGCTCACGGTGCTCACCGGTGAGACGGGCGCGGGCAAGACGATGGTTGTCACCAGTTTGCACCTGCTCAGCGGGGCGCGGGCGGATGCGGGGCGGGTGCGCCTCGGCGCGGCGAAAGCCGTTGTCGAAGGCCGGTTCGTGATTGATGACCGCACCGATGCGGCGCGCGCGGCGATTGTGGATGTTGTTGAGTCGGCTGGGGCGGAATTCGACGAGGACGGCAGCGTGATCGCGCTGCGCACGGTCAATAGCGATGGCCGGTCGCGTGCGCATTTGGGCGGGCGGGGCGTGCCCGCTGCCGTGCTGAGCGAGTTCACGTCGCGACTGTTGACCGTGCACGGGCAAAACGATCAGCTGCGATTGCAGCGGCCTGAACAGCAGTTGGCCGCGCTCGATCAGTTCGCTGGCGACGGTGTTGCGGGGCTGCTGCGCAAGTACCAGGTGCATCGGCGGGCGTGGCTGGACGCGCGCGCGGAATTCCTTGAACGCACCGCACGCAGTCGCGAGCTGGCGCTGGAAGCGGATCGGCTCAAGCATTCGCTCGCCGAGATCGACGGGATCGCGCCGGAACCGAGCGAGGACGAACGGCTCGTCGCCGAAATTCGTCGGCTCAGCGATCTTGATTCGTTGCGCGACGCCGCGGTTGTCGCGCACGAATCCCTTTCTGGCCCAAGCGAATCCACCGGGGAGAGCGGGGGAGTGCTCGACCTGCTCGGCAACGCGCGGGCGCGACTGGAAGCCTCCGACGACCCCGCGCTCATGGCGTTGGGGCCACGCCTCGGTGAGGCGATCGCCGTCGCGGTCGACGTGGCGACGGAGCTGAGCGGGTACCTGTCGGAGTTGCCGTCGGACCCCGGCGCGCTCGACACGATGCTCACGCGTCAGGCCGAACTCAAGTCGCTCACACGCAAGTACGCGCCTGATATCGACGGTGTGATCGCCTGGGCCGACGACGCTAGGTCGCGGCTTGATTCGCTCGACGTTTCCGAGGACGCGCTCGCGAAACTGTCCGCTGAAGTCGACATCGCCGCAGGTCGCGTGGCTGACGCCGCCCGCAAGCTCAGTGCGGCGCGGACGAAGTCGGCGGGCAAACTCGCTTCGGCGGTGAGCACCGAACTCGGCGGGCTCGCGATGGGCAAGGCCAAGTTGGAGGTTGTCGTTCGGCCGTTGGTCGCGACCGCGCAGGATTCGGCCCCGCTCGACCTCAACGGCAAGCTGGTCCACGCTGGCACGAACGGCACCGACGAAGTCGAGTTCCGTCTTTCCGCGCATTCGGGTGCGCAATCGCTGCCGCTCAGCAAAAGCGCGTCCGGCGGTGAGCTTTCACGCGTGATGTTGGCGCTTGAAGTGGTGCTCGCCGGGTCCGATCATGGCGCGACGATGGTGTTCGACGAGGTCGACGCGGGCGTCGGCGGCCGGGCTGCGGTGGAAATCGGCAAGCGACTCGCGCGCTTGGCCCGCACGCATCAGGTGATCGTCGTGACGCACCTGCCGCAGGTCGCCGCGTTCGCCGACACGCACCTCGTCGTGAATAAGTCCGACGACGGAAAAGGCAAGGTGGACAGCGGAGTTCGCACGCTGACCGAGGACGAGCGGGTGATCGAATTGGCGCGCATGCTCGCCGGGCTCGACGACACCGAGACGGGCCGCGCGCACGCAGAAGAACTGTTGGAAACGGCACGCGCCGAACGCGCACCGGCATAGGCCGCGCCTCCGCACGCACCCCGTCGCGCGGCGCGTGCGGAGCGGGGCGCTCTCAAAAGCGGTGCGCCGCAACCTAAGTCGGCGCTGCGCCACTAAACGGCACCGCCAACAGTGTGGCGCACAAAGCGCAAAGGGCCGCCGCACCTGGCGACGGCCCTTGAAATCGCGCTTAGCGCAATGCCTTACGGAATCCGGCGGCCGGATCGGCGCCTCGCTGCCTAGCGGGACGGCTCGTCATCCGGTGCAGGCTCCAAGTTCGCTTAGCGCAATGCCTTACGGATCCCACCAAGCAGCTGGTTCGTCAGTGCGCGCAAGCCGAATTCCAGTACCGGCGCGGGGACGGGCAGCGACGGCTCCGATTCCATCGTGTACACAACGCGGGTGCCGCCGTCGGTGGTGTCGGCGAAGGTCACGATGCCGATGTGGCGCTTCACCGGGGCACCCTTAACGATCTTGTATTCCATGCGCTCGCCGGGCACGAGGACGGTGGTTTCCTCGGTGACGCCAGCCTTGCCGAAGCCGAGCAGGTACTGCGCGCCAACGCCGGTCGCGTCGCCCGCGCGCACCTGCTTGACCTGGATCGGGAGGTAGGGGGCGACGCTGTCGCGCTCGGTGAAGAGCCGGTAGACGATGTCGCGGGGAGCGTCGAAAACCGTCTCGACGGTGCTGCTGGGCATGGATGTCTCCTGTCCGAATAACTGTGACAGGAGCATACGGGTAACCGGTGCACCGCTCGGCCCTGCCCGCGACCGTATGCGGCGCGCCTCCACCAAAGGTTGAGGGTTTGGCGTGATCATCGGCGCATGAAGATGCCGGGGCTGCTCACCAAAAACACGGAAACACTGCCCGGTGTCACCGGGACCGCGCGCGTCGACCGTGACACGCGCCGCCTGCTGCGACGGGCCGGTGCGGGCGACGTTGTTGTGCTCGATGAAACCGACCTTGACCGCGCGACGGCCGACCGACTGGTCGCCGCGAAAGTCGCCGCGGTCGTGAACGTCGCGCCATCCATCTCGGGTCGCTATCCCAACCTCGGCCCAGAGTTGTTGGCCTCCAATGGGATTCCGCTCCTCGACGCTTACTCGCCCGACGTGTTCGGCAAGATCAAGGATGGCGCGAAGGTCCGCGTCGACGGGGCTGCGGTGTACTCCGCGGGCTCCGGCAAGAAGGAACCCGAATTGCTCGCCGAGTGCATCGAACTCGACATCGACGAGGTCGCCGCCCGGATGACGGCAGCGCGCGTCGGACTCGCCGACCACCTAGACGCGTTCGCTGGCAACACCACTGAGTTCTTCCGCACGGAATCGTCGCTGCTCATCGATGGAATCGGCGTCCCCGACATCGAATTGGACCTGCGCAACCGCCACGTTGTCGTCGTCGCCGACGGGCCAGAGCACGCCGCAGAATTGCAGCGACTCAAGCCGTTCATCAAGGAGTACGCGCCGCTGCTCGTCGGCGTTGGCGCGGGCGCGGACACCCTGCGGAAAATGAAATACACGCCCGACCTGATCGTCGGCGAACCGGATGAGATCAGCGACCAAACGCTGCGCTGCGGCGCGGAAATGATCTTGCCCGCCGACACCGACGGTTTCGCGCGCGGCCTTGAGCGCATCCAAGATTTGGGCATCGGCGCGACCACTTTCCCGTCGTCGGGTTCGCCAACCGACCTCGCGCTGCTGCTGCTCGACCACCACAACGCGGCGCTGATCGTCCTAGCGGGCGCGCACGCGAACCTGGAGGACTTCTTCGACCGTGGCCGCCGCGACGCGAACCCGGCCACCTTCCTGACGCGGCTGAAGGTAGGACCGAAACTGGTCGACGCGAACGCCGTCGCGACGCTCTACCGACAGCGTTCCACCGGCGCGGCCATCGCCCTCGTCGTCATGGCCGCGCTCGTCGCGGTGGTTGTCGTGATCCTCGCTTCGCATAACGGCACCGAGGTGCTGACCTGGTCGATCGACATGTGGAACAGCTTCGTCGTCTGGTTCCGAGGGCTGCTGTGATCTCGCTACGCAACCACGCGATGACCATCGCGACCGGTGTCGTCGCGCTTGCGGTCGGTGTCGCGCTTGGCTCGCACACGCTCGGTGCCGACCTGCTCGCCGACCTTGACGCCAACCGCGACCAGACCCGCACCGAACTCGTCGAAGCGCACGCTCGCGCCGACTCGCTGCAAGTCCAGGTCGCAGCTGCCGACGCGTTCATCGCTGGCTCGGCCGCCCGTGTCCTCGGCGGCACGCTCGCCGACCGTAGCGTCCTGATGTTCACCACCCCCGACGCCGACCCCGCCGACATCGACGGCGTCAACAGGGCACTCACCGCGTCCGGCGCGACGGTCACCGGCCGCATCGGGCTCACCGAATCCTTCATCGACACCGCCCAAAGCGACCGAATGCGCTCGACGCTCACCAACGTCGTCCCCGCGGGGGCGCAATTGCGCACCGACGCCATTGACGAACCGAGCCTGGCGGGCGACCTGCTCGGCGTCACCATGCTGCTCGACCCGACAACGAACCAGCCGCGCGCGACCGCCCCGGAACTCGCGCTCGTCGCAACCACCCTGCGTGACGGCGGTTTTCTCACCTACGCCGACGCCCCAACCAAGCAAGCGAACCTCGCCGTCGTCGTGACCGGCGCTGGTGTCGCATCTGACACCGACGCTGGCGTGACTATCGCCCGGTTCGCCGCCTCGATTCGTGCTCGCGCGATGGGCACCGTGCTTGCTGGTCGACTCGGCGCGGCCGAGGGAAACGGACCAATCGCCCTCGTTCGCGCGGCCGCTCCCACCGCGACAACGGTCACGACCGTCGACAACATCGACCACGAAATCGGCAGAGTCACAACGATTCTCGCGCTCAGTCAGCCCGCGACGCAGGAAGCTGGGCGGTTCGGTACGGGCCCGGCGGCGACCACCATCACCCTCGTCGCCGCCCCGCGCTGACCCACCAGCAGCGCGGCAGCACCCCGACCGGCGATTTCAACACGCCCACCGGCAAACGGACCGCAAAATACGTAGGGGCAACGCCTAGCGGTACAGTGGTGGTCCGTGGGTCAAACACGGAATCAGGCTCGAAATGCCACCAAGCACATCTTCGTGAGCGGTGGCGTCGCCTCCTCATTGGGTAAGGGTCTCACCGCATCCAGCCTCGGTCAGTTGCTGACCGCGCGGGGCATGCGGGTGACGATGCAAAAGCTCGACCCGTATCTCAATGTCGATCCCGGCACAATGAACCCGTTCCAACACGGTGAAGTGTTCGTCACCGAGGACGGCGCCGAGACCGACCTCGACGTGGGTCACTATGAGCGTTTCCTCGATCGTGACCTGTCTATGGACGCCAACGTCACGACCGGCCAAATCTATTCGACGGTCATCGCCAAAGAGCGACGCGGCGAATATCTCGGCGACACCGTGCAGGTCATCCCGCACATCACCGACGAGATCAAGAACCGCATCCTCGCGATGTCCGCGCCCGACGCCGACGGCAACGTGCCGGATGTCGTCATCACCGAAATCGGCGGCACCGTCGGCGACATCGAGTCGCAGCCGTTCCTTGAGGCGGCTCGCCAGATTCGCCACGATGTCGGTCGCGATAACGTGTTCTTCCTGCACGTGTCATTGGTGCCGTATCTCGCGCCGTCAGGTGAGCTCAAGACCAAGCCGACACAGCACTCGGTCGCCGCGCTGCGCAACATCGGTATCCAGCCCGACGCGCTGATCCTGCGCTGCGACCGCGAGGTGCCGCAGGGCCTCAAGAACAAGATCGCGCTGATGTGTGACGTCGACGTGGAAGCCTGCATCTCCACCCCCGACGCGCCGTCGATCTACGACATCCCGAAGGTCCTGCACAGCGAGGGCCTCGACGCCTATGTCGTGCGCAAGCTCGGGCTGCCCTTCCGTGACGTCGACTGGACCGTGTGGGGCGACCTGCTCGATCGCGTTCACGCGCCGAAGGAGACCGTCGAGGTCGCGCTGGTCGGCAAGTACGTCGACCTGCCCGACGCGTACCTTTCGGTCACCGAAGCGCTGCGCGCTGGCGGCTTCGCCAATCACGCGAAGGTCAACATCCGCTGGGTGCCGTCGGACGAGTGCGAGACCGAAGCGGGCGCGGCGGCCGCGTTGCGTGACGTCGACGCGGTGCTCATCCCCGGCGGCTTCGGCATCCGTGGCATCGAAGGCAAGCTCGGCGCGATCGGGTACGCGCGTCATCGCGGCATTCCGCTGCTCGGCCTGTGCCTCGGCTTGCAGTGCGTCGTGATCGAAGCGGCCCGTTCGGTCGGCATCACCGACGCGAACTCGACCGAATTCGAACCCGACACGCTCAACCCGGTGATCTCGACGATGGCCGATCAGGAAGACGTCGTCGCTGGCGAAGCCGACCTCGGTGGCACGATGCGTCTCGGCGCTTACCCCGCCACGCTCAAGAAGGGTTCGGTCGTCGCCCAGGCGTACGGCTCGGAAAACGTGTCTGAGCGGCACCGGCACCGCTTCGAGGTGAACAACGCCTACCGCGACGCGATCGCGAAGTCGGGGCTGGTTTTCTCGGGTACTTCGCCCGACGGGCACCTTGTCGAGTTCGTCGAATACCCGACCTCGGTGCATCCGTTCCTCGTCGCGACGCAGGCGCATCCCGAGCTCAAGAGTCGGCCGACGCGTCCGCATCCGCTGTTCGCCGCCCTGATCAACGCGGCATTGAAGTACAAGTTGGCCGAACGTCTTCCCGTAGACTTCACCGAAGACGAACTGGTCGAAATCAACACCAGCGACAGCACTGACGACTGAGCGGAAATAGGTGGCGCCGAACGTGAATGAACCCGGGAAGCACGAGTTCGAAACGGTCGGCAGCAACCTGCTCTACAGCGGGGCCATCGTGGCATTGCGCAAGGATCAAGTGCGCATGCCCGATGGTCGCGTCGCTGATCGGGAGATCATCGAGCATCACGGTGCCGTCGCGGTGCTCGCGCTCGACGAGTTCGACAATGTCGTGCTCATTCGCCAGTACCGGCATCCGGTGCGGTCACGGCTGCTTGAACTGCCCGCCGGGTTGCTCGACATCGCTGGCGAAGATCCGCTGACCGCGGCCAAGCGCGAATTGGCGGAGGAAACCGGATTGGCGGCCAGCGACTGGTCGGTGCTCGTCGATGTCGCGTTGTCGCCGGGATTCACCGACGAAGCGCTGCGGGTGTTCTTCGCGACTGGGCTCAGCGAAACGCATCAACCCGAACCCGAGCATGAGGAAGCCGACCTGCAACTGGTTCGGATGCCGCTCGAAGAGGCGGTGCGTGCCGCACTCACCGGTGACATCGTCAACGCCACGGCTGTGGCTGGCGTGCTCGCCTTCGCGGCCGCCCGCGCGAACGGGGTGGAACTCCGGCCCGCCGATGCGCCGTGGCCAGGTCAGCCGACAGCGTTCCTCGCACGCAAGGCCGCGGAAAAAACGCGGGGGTGAGTCTCGACCGGGAGATCGACACCTATCTCGACCATCTCGCTGTCGAGCGTGGCGCTGCCCGCAACACCCTCGGTGCCTACCGACGTGACCTGGCTCGGTATCGGGATTTCCTTGTCGGCCTTGGCATTTCGACCCTGACTGCTGTCGCGCAACGCGATGTCGCCGAATTCACGATGACCTTGCGCGCGGGTGGTGCGCAGCATCCGCCGCTGTCGGCGAGCTCGGTCGCGCGTGCGCTTGTCGCTGTGCGCGGACTGCATCGTTTCGCCGCCGCCGACGGCATTACCGAAACCGATGTGGCGCATGCGGTTAAGCCGCCAACCCCAGGTCGGCGGTTGCCCAAAGCGCTCCCGTACGACCAGGTTGTCGCGGTGCTGACCGCCGCCGCACCGCCCGACGCCGACGCGCGCGGACTGCGCGACCGCGCGTTGCTCGAACTGCTGTATTCCACCGGCGCACGGATTTCCGAGACGGTTGGCCTTGATATCGACGACATCGACGTGGGCGAACGCTGTGTGATCCTGCGCGGCAAAGGTGGCAAACAGCGACTCGTGCCGATCGGGCGACCCGCGCTCGAAGCCGTCGACGCCTACCTCGTGCGCGGTCGCCCATCCCTCGCGGCGGCGGGCAAGTCGGTGCCGCCCGCGCTGTTTCTCAACGCGCGCGGCGGTCGACTTTCGCGCCAAAGTGCCTGGCAGATCCTGCAATCCGCTGCCGAACGGGCCGGGCTCACCGCCGCCGTTTCGCCACATACTTTGCGGCATTCGTTCGCGACGCATCTGCTCGACGGCGGTGCCGATGTTCGCGTTGTCCAAGAACTGTTGGGCCACGCGTCGGTGACGACCACCCAGATCTATACGCTCGTCACCGTTTCGACGTTGCGTGAAGTGTGGGCGACCGCGCATCCACGCGCACGCTGACCGGCTTCGTTGGTTGCCAAGAACGGGTATCGTGCGAAACACGCCGACCTGGAAGCCATGCTGGGACCGTTCGGGATCAGCGGTACCGTCTACCCGGTACACCGCGCCAAGACGAGGCCGAGGAATACCCGGTAGGAAACGTTGAAGGAGCAGCCAACCGTGACGAGAGCGGAAACCGAGATCGGGCCAACCGGCCGACCGTTGCGTGAGGTACCCGAACCCCCTCGGTTGCAGCGTCACGGTGACGCATTAGTCATCGCGATGTGTAATCAAAAAGGCGGCGTCGGCAAGACCACGTCGACCATCAATCTTGGTGCCGCCCTTGCCGAATACGGCCGTCGCGTGCTGCTCGTTGATCTTGATCCGCAGGGCGCGCTGTCGGCGGGGCTTGGGCTCGCGCACCACGATCTCGATCTCACCGTGTACGACTTGCTGATTGGTAGCAAGGCGTCCGTCGACGACGTGCTGCAGAACACCAAAGTCGACGGAATGGACCTGCTGCCAAGCAACATTGACCTTTCCGCTGCCGAGATTCAGCTGGTCAACGAGGTTGGTCGCGAACAATCACTAGGCCGCGCGCTATCGAGCGTGCGTGACCGATACGACTACATTCTCGTCGATTGCCAACCGTCGCTTGGCTTGCTGACCGTTAACGCGCTCGCCTGCTCCGATGGCGTGATCATCCCGATGGAATGCGAATACTTCTCGCTGCGCGGCCTCGCGCTGCTCAACGACACCGTCGAAAAAGTGCGCGACCGCCTCAACCCGCGCCTGAGCCTCTACGGCATCGTTGTCACGATGTTCGATGCGCGCCTGCTGCATTCGCGTCAGGTCATGTCGCGCGTGGTCGAGGTGTTCGGCGAATTGGTGTACGACACCGCGATCTCGCGCACGGTCCGCTTCCCCGACGCCAGCGTCGCGGGCGAGCCGATCACCACGTGGGCACCGAAATCCAATGGTGCCGAATCGTATCGAGCGATGGCACGTGAAGTGATCCACCGGTCGGGGCGGTGACGGTCGGGCCCGAGCCAGGAACCGACGCATCCGATCCAACCGGATTTCACCTGCGCCTCACCAATTTCGAAGGTCCATTCGACCTGCTGCTCACGCTGATCAGTTCACGCAAACTCGACGTCACCGAGGTGGCGTTGCATCAGGTGACCGACGAGTTCATCGCCTACACCAAGGCGCTCACCGCCGAACTTTCCGAGTCGAAAAAGCTGCGTGCCGACAAAGTGTTGGACCTCACTACTGAGTTCCTGGTCGTCGCCGCGACATTGCTCGACCTCAAAGCCGCGCGACTGCTGCCGTCGGGGGAGATGACCGACGCCGACGATCTCGAACTGCTCGACGCTCGCGACCTGCTCTTCGCGCGGCTGTTGCAGTACCGCGCGTTCAAACAGGTCGCCGAACTCCTCGGCGAACTCGAAGCCGCCGCGTTGCGTCGCTACCCCCGCTCGGTGTCGTTGGAAGAACAGTTCGAAGGGCTGCTGCCCGAGGTGACGCTCGGCGTCGACGCCGCGTCGTTCGCGCAGATCGCGGCCACCGCGTTTCGGCCGCGTCCCGTCGCCGAAGTGGGCCTCGCGCACCTGCACATGCACACCATTTCGGTGGCTGAGCAGGCCGAATGGGTGCTCGCGCGACTCAAAGAGGCGGGCCCTGGCGGCTGGACAACCTTCGCTGACCTGGTCGCGGATTGCGAGGTGCCGGTGCAGATCGTCGCGCGTTTTCTCGCGCTGCTTGAGCTGTATCGCGGCAAAACGATCGCGTTCGACCAGTCCGATCCACTCGGCCCGCTTTCGGTGAGTTGGCTTGGTGAACTTGACCCCGATGCCGAGGCGGCGGCGTTGACTTTCGAGGAGGATTACGGATGACAACCGACGCGGATTTCGTGCCCGAACCGCTCACCGAGACCGAATTACGTGGCGCGCTCGAATCCATGCTGCTCGTTGTCGACAGTCCAGCGCCCACCGAACAACTGGCCGCCGCCGTCGACGAGGACGCCGACCGCATCGACGCGCTCCTGCGCAAGATGGCGGCCGAACTCACCGAGGCGGGCAGTGGGATCGACCTGCGATTCGTCGGGGACGGTTGGCGCTTCTATACTCGTACTGAGTACGCGCCCTACGTAGAGCGGGTACTGCTCGACGGGGCCCGGACCAAGCTCACCCGGGCAGCCTTGGAAACGTTGGCGGTAGTTGCCTACCGTCAGCCGGTGACCCGCACCAGGGTCAGCGCGGTCCGTGGAGTGAACGTCGACGGAGTGATGCGCACGCTGCTGGCTAGAGGCCTGATCGCGGAAGCGGGTCAGGATCCCGAAACCAACGGCACGCTCTACCGCACCACCGAGTTGTTCCTTGAACGGATCGGGCTCGCCTCTCTCGGCGACCTACCGCCGTTGGCGCCGCTGCTTCCCGGCGTCGACCTGATCGACGAGATCAGCGATGCCATGGAGACCGACCCCCGGTTCGCCAAGCTGAGCAAACCTGCTGAGGCCGATATTGCCCTTGGCACTGACGATTGAGGACAGATGAATAATTCCGCTCGCCGAGATGGCACACCGGATCGCAGAAGGCGCTCAGACGCGCCCCGCAGTGGTGGAAAACCCGCGGGTGGTCGCGGTGCGGCTACTGGCGCTAAGCGCGGGACCGCTCCCGCGCCAGCGAAAAAGAAGAAAAACGAAAAGCCGCAGCGCAAAGTTGTGGCGCCAACTATTCATAACAACGCCAAGCCGGCACGCCACCAGCACGTAGAGCCTGAGGTCGGCGGCCACAAGAAGATGCCGTGGGGCGAAGGCGAGCGCTTGCAGAAGGTGCTTGCTAAGGCTGGTGTCGCCTCGCGTCGCGCCGCTGAGGAAATGATCGCGGCTGGTCGCGTCGAGGTCGACGGCAAGATCGTCAAGGAACAGGGCCTGCGCGTCGACCCGCAAAACGCGGTCGTTCGCGTCGATGGCACTCGCGTTGTTGTTCGCGAGGAACTGGTTCATCTCGCGCTCAATAAGCCGCGCGGTTGGCAGTCGACGATGTCGGACGACCTTGGTCGCCCGTGTGTCGGCGATATTGTTGCCGAGCGCATCGCCGCTGGTCAGCGCCTGTTCCACGTCGGTCGGCTCGATGCCGACACCGAGGGGCTACTGCTGCTCACCAACGACGGCGACATGGCGCATCGGCTCATGCACCCGTCGTTCGAGGTGCCAAAGACCTATCTCGCCACCGTGTACGGCGAGGTCAACTACCGGCTCATCGGTAAGCGCCTGCGTGAAGGTGTCGAGCTGGAAGACGGGCCAGCCAAGGTCGACCGGTTCACCGTGCTCGAAGCATACGAAGGTCGGTCGCTGGTCAAGCTTGTCCTGCATGAAGGCCGCAAGCACATCGTGCGTAGGCTCCTTGATGAGGTCGGCCACCCGGTGATTCGGCTGGTCCGCACCCATATTGGCCCGGTCGCGCTTGGCGACCAGCGGCCCGGCACTCTGCGGGTGCTCGGCCGTGACGAAATCGGCAAACTCTACGAGGCGGTACAGCTGTGAACGGTGTGGATTTCCCGGTGGAACTGGTTGAGGAGCTGCTGACCGGCGCGGGTTCGCTCGTCGTCGCGATGGACGGCCCGTCGGGCACCGGCAAGTCCAGCGTGTCGCGCAGGCTCGCCACCCGGCTGGGTGCGCGCTACCTCGACACGGGCGCGATGTATCGCGTCGCCACGCTGCGCGTGTTGCGCTCGGGCGTCGACTTGGCCGACCCCGACGCGATCGCGACGGTTGTCGCTGAGCTTGGCCTGTCGATCGGGACCGATCCCAGCCACGAGGTCATCGAACTCGACGGCGAAGACGTCTCCGACGAGATTCGTGGCGACGCGGTCACCAAGGCCGTTTCCGCTGTTTCGGCCGTCGCGCCCGTGCGTGCTCAGCTTGTCGCGTTGCAGCGCGAGATCGCTGCCGTTGCCGGTCGCATCGTTGTCGAAGGTCGCGATATCGGCACGGTTGTGCTCGAAGACGCTGATGTGAAGATTTATCTGACCGCGTCGGCGGTCGCTCGTGCCACCCGGCGCAACGCACAAAACATTCGCGAGGGCCGTGGCGACGACTACGAAGCCGTGCTTGCCGACGTGCAGCGTCGCGACACCCTCGATTCCACTCGCAAGGTGTCGCCGCTGCGTCCCGCAGACGACGCGATCTTGGTCGACACCAGCGAGTTCACCATGGCTGAGACCATCGACGAGCTGTACCGTGTGGTGGCTCAGCAGCTCTCCGCCGCGACAGGAGGCACCCGATGACTGAAGAAGTTCTCGCTGGCGACGGCATTTGGACGGATGAATCCGAGTGGGAAATCGCCGATCTCGATGGTGACATCGAAGGCGAAGCCGCCATCGCGATGCCCACGCTCGCGGTTGTCGGTCGACCGAACGTTGGCAAGTCAACGCTCGTCAACCGCATCCTCGGTCGCCGCGAAGCGGTCGTTGAAGACATTCCCGGCGTAACCCGTGACCGCATTTCGTATGAGGCCAACTGGGCTGGGCGCAAGTTCTGGGTGCAAGACACCGGCGGTTGGGAACCCGACGCGAAGGGTTTGCAGCAGCACGTCGCCCGACAGGCCGAAGTGGCGATGGAAACCGCCGACGCGATTCTGCTCGTTGTCGACGCGACCGTCGGCGCGACTGGCACCGACGAGGCCGCGGTGAAGAAGCTGCGACGGTCGAAGATCCCGGTCATCCTCGTCGCCAACAAGGTCGACGATCAGAAGATCGAATCCGAAGCGGCCGCACTGTGGTCGCTTGGGCTTGGCGAGCCGCGCATGGTTTCGGCCGCGCACGGTCGCGGTACCGGTGACCTGCTCGACGACGTCCTCGCCGCGCTGCCCGAAACGCCGCGCGAAGGTGGCGGCATCGCCGGTCCGCGTCGTGTCGCGCTGGTTGGTAAGCCCAACGTTGGCAAGTCGAGCCTGATCAACAAGCTCTCCGGCGACGAGCGTTCGGTCGTCCACGATGTCGCGGGCACTACCGTCGACCCGGTCGACTCACTCGTCGAATTGGGCGGCAAGCCTTGGAAATTCGTCGACACCGCCGGGCTGCGGAGGAAGGTGTCGAACGCGTCGGGCACCGAGTTCTACGCGTCGCTGCGCACGAAGTCGGCGCTTGAGGCGTCCGAGGTCGCGATCATGCTCATCGACGCTTCGGTGCCGATGACCGAGCAGGATCTGCGCGTCATCAGCATGGTCGCCGATTCCGGTCGTGCGCTCGTGCTCGCGTTCAACAAGTGGGACCTCGTCGACGAGGACCGTCGCTACATGCTTGAGCGCGAAATCGACCGCGAGCTTGTCCAGGTGCCGTGGGCGCAGCGCGTCAACATCTCGGCGCACACCGGTCGCGCGGTGCAGAAGCTGGTTCCCGCGATGGAAACCGCGCTCGAATCGTGGGACAAGCGCATTTCCACGGGCCGACTCAACACCTGGCTCAAGGAAGTCATCGCGGCAACCCCGCCGCCGATGCGTGGCGGTCGTCAGCCGCGCGTGCTGTTCGCGACTCAGGCTGGCACCCGTCCGCCGACGTTCGTGCTGTTCACCACCGGCTTCCTCGAAGCCGGTTACCGTCGCTTCCTTGAACGTCGCCTGCGTGAGGAGTTCGGCTTCGACGGATCGCCCGTGCGTGTTTCGGTGCGTGTGCGTGAGAAGAAGGAACGCAAGAAGTAACACCTGCTTTCGTTGCGAGCCCCGGACCGTTGCGGTCCGGGGCTCGTCTCGTTTGCGCGCGTCGCATGCGTTTCGTTCGCGAATTTGTACCAGCGTCGGAAATCCTGCCTCGATAATGGAACCAGGTCGCGCTCGAAAGTCGTTGGGGCGCAGGACAGGTGGTGGTCGTGGCCCTGGTCGTGCAAAAATTTGGGGGATCGTCGTTAGCGACGGCCGAACGCATCAAACGGGTCGCTGAGCGCATCGTTGAAACGAAAAAGCAGGGCAATGACGTGGTTGTCGTCTGTTCGGCGATGGGCGACACCACTGACGATCTGATCGAACTCGCCCAACAAGTCTGCGCTGATCCGCCGCCGCGCGAACTCGACATGCTGCTCACGGCGGGGGAGCGCATCTCGATTGCCTTGGTAGCCATGGCTATTCACGCACTCGGGGCCGACGCGCGGTCGCTCACCGGTTCGCAAGCAGGCGTCATTACCACCGGCGCGCATGGCAACGCGCGCATTCTCGAAATCAAGCCAGGTCGGGTGCGGCGTGCGCTCGACGACGGCGAAATCGTGCTCGTCGCGGGCTTTCAAGGCGTTCGACCCGACAATCGCGACGTGACGACTCTCGGTCGCGGTGGTACCGACACCACCGCCGTCGCGTTAGCCGCCGCGCTCGACGCCGACATCTGCGAGATCTACACCGACGTCGACGGGGTGTTCACCGCCGACCCGCGCATCGTCGCCGATGCCCAACAGCTGCACAGTATTTCGTATGAGGAGATGCTCGAGCTAGCCGCGTGCGGGTCGAAGATCCTCATGCTGCGCAGCGTTGAATACGCGCGCCGATATCACGTGCGCGTATGTGTGCGGTCGTCCTACACCGACGCGCCCGGCACCCTCCTCGCCGCGTCGATGGCCGAACTACCAACGGGCACCGAAGCTTTGGCTGGCATCGCGCATGATCGCAGCGAAGCGAAGGTGACCGTTGTCGGCATTCTCGATCGACCGGGCTACGCGGCCAAGGTTTTTCGCATTGTCGCCGATGCCGACATCGCGATCGACATGGTCGTGCAAAACACCGGAACCGGCCGCACCGACATCACCTTCACCTCACCCGCCGCCGACGCGGCTCGCGCGGTGACGTTGCTGCGCGCGCGCGGCGCTGAACTCGGCTTCACCGATATCCGCTATGACAACCGTGTCGGCAAGGTGTCGCTGATCGGGGCCGGAATGCGCGACCGACCTGGGGTAACAGCGACGTTCTGCGAAGCGCTCGCCGACGCGGGTATCAACGTCGACCTGATCGCCACGTCGCGCATCCGCATCTCGGTGCTCGTGCGCGACGACGATCTCGACCGTGCCGTGCGCGTGCTCCACGACGCGTTTGGGTTCGGCGGCGGCGAACTGGCGGTGGTGCACGGCGGCACCGGGCGTTAAACCAGTTCGGCTGACGACGTGAGCGTGCGCCACGGTTCGTGATGAACCGTGCGCGGCATCGACAGTGCTTGGCGGGCGGCGAGCTGGTCGAGGATGGTCGAGCGCACGCGCGGCCATTCGTCGCGCAGGATCGAGTAGAAGGCGGTGTCGCGCACCGCCCCGTCGAAGCCGCGTGAGTGGGCGCGCAGCACCCCGTCGCTCACCGCGCCGAGCCGCTCGATCGCCGCGCGCGACCGTGCGTTGCGCGCGTCGGCACGCAACGTGACCCGCTGCACGCCCCACGTATCGAACGCGTGCTGCAACAGCAGCAGTTTCGATTCCAGATTCACCAGGCCACCTCGCGCGGCAGGCGTCAACCAGGTATTGCCGATTTCGACCGCATCGGGGACCGCGTCCGGTGCTGGCGGAACGGGTTCGCTCGGAAGTGGCCAGGTGAGCGGACCTTGCCAATAGTCGAGTTGGACGAACCGGGTTGCCCCGACTACCCCGCCCGCAGCGCCGACGGTGTTGTGCGAGTGGGCGACGATCGCGAACGCCAACGCTTTGCCTGCGGCCCACGCCGCTTGCGCCTTGTCGACGTAGGTACGCGCCTCATCGATGCCGTGGGGGACGAGGGTGAAGCCAGTTGGGTCGCCGAGCGCTTCGGCAGCCGTGGCTAAACCCGGAACATGCTGGTAGGCAAGGGGTTCCAGCCGTACGATGCGGCCGGGCAGGGGTGCGGGTGCGGGCATGGTGACCGGCGTCCCTTCGTCTTTGGAGGGCGCCGAATCGCGCGGCGTGGATCTCACGCGAGCACACGATTGCGGCGAGGCGATACGAACGATCCAGCAGCATGGAAAAACTAGATGGACGATAGCCGAACGCAAAGCGTTCGCCGACGCGAATACACATGATGTCGAAGCGGATTTCGCTGCGAGTTAGCCGTGTAGGTTCTGCGCTGTTTCGAGGAAGGTGTGATCGATCCTAGGGCTTCGTCGCGATCGCCGCAGCCATGAGTTCTTCCCACACCGAAAGTTCCCGATCAGCAGCGCCCACAACGGGAGTGCGGGTGTCGGGATGCCAGCGCGCGGCGGCGGCGACACCGGGGTCGGCGATGGCTAGGTCGTCGCCGAAAAGCGCCGCGATCTCACCGTCGGTGCGCCAGCGTCCGCGCCCAAACGTGCCCTGGAGCTTCGCCTCCGCGGCACGCGTTTCCTCGTTGTCGCCCGAGCGGAAATGCGAAATGAAAACCATCGAGCCAGCGGGAACTTGACTCGTCCAGTACCGCACGACGGCAGCCGGGTCCTCGTCGTCGTTGAGGTGGTGCAGGATCGCGCTGAAAATCACCGCGACGGGCTTGTCGAAGTCAATGAGGCGCGTGACTTCGGGATTGGTGCGCAGCTCAGCCGAATCGCGAACGTCGGCATGGACGACGGTGGTCTGGTCGTCGGTGGCTAGCAGCGCGCGACCGTGGGCCAACACGATGGGGTCGTTGTCGATATAGACGACGCGGGCAGCCGGGTTGACGCGTTGGGCGACCTGATGCACGTTGTCGGCGGTGGGCAAACCACTGCCGAAGTCGAGGAACTGCGTGAGCCCCGCTTCGGCCATCTCGCGGACCGCGCGGGTGAGGGCCTGGCGATTGGTAAAGGCGATCGCGACCGACCCGGGGAGGTCGTTTTTGAAGTGGTCGCCGATGGCACGGTCGACCTCGTAATTGTCCTTGCCGCCAAGCAGATAGTCGTAGACGCGAGCGATGCTCGGCTTCGACTGGTCGATCACATTCGCGTTGTCGCTCATCGTCGACGGCCCTTCACGGTTGCGCTGATGTGTGCCGCCATCATCGTAGGAGAACATCGGCGTGTCGGCATGATTTCGGCGGGTGCTCGGGCTCCAATTCCCTAGAGCCGGTTGCGGTTCCGCTGCTCGCCCAGTTACCCCGTGCGCATCGCGCCTACACCTCTTGCCAAATTTTTGGGTGTTTTTGTGGTATCGGTGCAGGTCACGGCATAACAGTTGCGTAAATGACAACCGTGTCATCAAGTTGGACTTGTGACCAGGAGATTAGCTTCGTGCCCGGTTGGGCACTCAAACGAACAGGATGCCAGCCACGTTATCCAATCGTGTCGCACATCCGTTCGATATGACGCAGGTCACATTGGCTGCTATCGTCGGCCAACCTTTGGCACGCTCGTAGGTGTTGCTGAACGTTAGCTATTCGTGACTCTGCTAGTAGTTGCCACCCGGAAGGAGTTTGGTTTCATGAGCAGTCTTACCTACTCCGGGCATCGTCATCGCATCGCGTTGGGATCGGCGCCCGATTCACCCGTCGCACCGCTAGCGACGCCCGCTCTCGTTCTTGGTCTCGTTCTCGTTGGATTTGGTTTCGCCGCACTGTTGCGGCTGGGGGACTGGATTGGGAATTACGGCCACACCCTAGTTTTTCTTGCCTATTTCCTTTACCTCGCCGCCTCGATTCGCCTCACCCTTTGGGGTGGCGTCACCGCGTGGGCGGCACGACATTCGTCGGCATCATCGCGCTGAATTTCGCGCGTGTCGATATTGTTTCGCTAACACTTTGCTGTCGATCTCTGTCCTACCGATTTAGCTGCCGCCTCCACTAAAGTGCAGGAACCCGGATTTTCCCGCCCAGGGCAAAAGCACACGGAGGTGCGCAGATGGCCGAGCCGAGAGCATCCTCACCTGAAGACGAACCCGACGGCCCCGGCGCGATCTTGACTCCGCCGACCCATCGCCCTCACGGCCCCGCCGACAATCTCATCGAGCCAAGCACCGACATTCCGATCCGGCACCCCAATACCGTCGATTTCGACGCGGGAAGGTCGACAGTGTCGCCTGTTACCGAGCCGCCGCCAAAGCCTCCGCACAACACGCCTGAGCGCGTGGAGAAGCAGAAGCAAATCAAAAAGTTCGTCCTCACCGTCGTTGTTATCGCCGCGCTCGGTGGGGCGCTCTTCGGATATGACACCGGCGTCATCTCCGGCGTGCTCGTCTACCTCACGCCCGATTTCCGGCTATCGCCGACGCAGGTTGGCGTTATCACCAGTTCGTTGCTCGTCGGTGCCGCGATCGGCTCGATCACCGGCGGGTGGATGGCGACCAAGTACGGACGCCGCGTCACGTTGATGTTCGCCGCGGCGGTGTTCTTCATTGGCGCCATCGCCCAGGCCCTGAGCCCCAACGAGGCGTTCATGGTCGGCACACGCCTGCTGCTCGGTATCGCGGTGGGCACCGCTTCGCTTGTCGTGCCGATGTTCGTCTCCGAGATCGCACCGGCCACCTACCGTGGTCGACTCGTCTCGATGAACAGCCTGATGATCGCGAGCGGACAATTGCTCGCGTACATCATCAACGCGGCATTGTCGCCAACACACAATTGGCGCCTGATGTTGGCGATGGCCGCCATTCCCGCCGCAGGCTTGTTGATCGGGATGTATTTCATGCCCGATTCACCGCGCTGGTATTTGCAAGTGGGTCGCAAGAAAGACGCACGCGAAGTACTTGAGCACTCCTACTTCCCCGAAGATGTCGATAAGCAGCTCGACGAAATCGAGAAAACGGAAAAAGCTGACGCCGCGGTGAAAGATAGCCTGCGGGCACAATTGCACAAGCCCAAGGTGCGCGCGCTATTTTGGACCGGTATCGGCTTAGCGATTATTCAACAGTTCGTCGGTGTGAATACCGTCATTTACTACGCGCCATCCACCCTCGCCGCCGCCGGGTTGGGCGACAGCGCCGCGGTCACGTCGTCGATCGGCATTGGTGTTGGGGCCGTCGTCGGTGTGATCATCGGAATGTCGTTGGTAGACAAGCTCGGTCGTCGCCCGCTGATCTTCATCGGCCTGTCGATCATGATTGTCTCGTTGGTTGGCATGGGCATTGTCGAGCGACTGCACCAAAACACCACGACCGGTTACACCCTGCTCGCCCTAATGGTTGTTTACATCGGCTCATTCCAGCTCGGTGTTGGGGTGCCGACGTGGCTGTTGCTGTCGGAGATTTTCCCCGCACCTATTCGCGCGGTCTCGATGAGTATCGCGACCTTCGTGATCTGGGCGGGCAACTTCTTCGTCTCGCTCGTCTTCCCACCGCTTGGTGATCTCTGGGGCGCGTCGACGATGTTCTTCATCTTCGCCGGCGTCTCGGTCGCCTCGCTAATTTTCTGCTACCGCCGAGTGCCCGAAACCAAGGGCGTCTCGCTCGACCAGATCACCGCCGTCGCGGAAAGCTGACCGCCCATGACCGACGCGTCGTCGCGACCGCGCATCCCAGGGCCGTCGGTCGCCGTTCGCACCAAGATCAAGCGGTTCCTGCTGATCGTCGTGAGCGTCGCGGCGATCGGCGGATCGCTGTTCGGGTACAACACCGGCGTCATCGCGGGCGTGCTCGTCTTCGTGACGCCGCAGTTCCACCTGTCGCCGACCCAGGTCGGTGTTGTCACCTCGGCGTTGCTTGTTGGCGCGGCGATGGGGTCGCTCGCGGGCGGTCGCCTTGCCGACAAGCTTGGCCGCCGGGTCACATTGATGCTCGCTGGCGTGCTGTTTCTGGTCGGCGCGGTCAGTCAGGGACTCAGTCCGAACGCGTGGGTGATGACCGGGACCCGCGTTGTACTCGGTCTGGCAGTGGGCATGGCGTCGCTTGTTGTGCCGATGTACCTGTCGGAAATCGCGCCGCCGCACCTGCGCGGGCGGATGGTCGCGACCAACAGTTTGATGCTCGCGGTCGGCCAGTTGCTCGCCTACATCGTGAGCGCGCTGCTCGCGCCGTCGGGGAACTGGCGCGCGATGCTGTTGATCGCGGCGGTGCCCGCTGTCGCGCTGATTGTCGGCATGTATTTCCTCCCCGACTCGCCGCGCTGGTATTTGTCGGTCGGGCGGCGCGCTGACGCCGAGGAAGTGCTGGCCAAGACCACCTATCCAGAGTTCATTCAGGATCGCATCCACGGAATTTCGCTCGCCGAGGCCGAAGATAAGGCGGTCAAGGACAGCCTGTGGTCGCAGTTGCGACGCCCGCGCGTGCGGGGCCTGATGATCACCGGACTTGGGCTCGCGCTTATCCAGCAGTTCTGCGGTGTGAACGCGGTGGTCTACTACGCGCCAACCACGCTGCAAGGCGCGGGGCTTGGCAAAAACGCGGCCGTGACGGCGTCGATCGCGATTGGTGCCGGTGCGGTGGTCGGTGTGCTCATCGCGCGCCCGCTTGTCGACCGGCTTGGGCGTCGCCCGCTGATCACCATTGGCCTCAGCATCGTGATCGTGGTGCTGCTCGGGATGGCTTTCCTTGAGCGACTGCATCATTCGCCCGCGATGGGGTATCTGCTGCTCGCGCTGATGTTCGTATATTTGGCCGCTTATCAATTCGGGGTCGGCATGCCGTCGTGGTTGCTCAATTCCGAGATTTTTCCCGCGCCCATTCGCGCGACCGCGATGAGTATTTGCACCTTTATCGTCTGGACGGGCAATTTCGTTGTCGGCCTTGTGTTTCCGCCGTTGGCCCATGCGTGGGGCGCGTCGACGATGTTCTTGATCTTCGCGGTCATCTCGGCGGTGTCGCTGGTGTTCTGTTACCGCCGCGTCCCCGAGACCAAGGGGGTGTCGCTCGCGCAGGTCACCGCCTATGCCGAGGCCGCCGCGCCGCCGATGAACCCGCCGCGTTTCGTGCCTGATAAGTGAAGTTTCCCGCGCGGGGTCGCGACATTTCGTACGCTAGACAAATGAGTGACACTGAGGTCGCGATCGCCGACGGCGTCGTTCGCGGTCGGGCCGGAAAACACGTGCGAACCTGGCGGTCATTGCCGTACGCGGCACCACCGCTCGGTGCGCTGCGGTTGCGCGCGCCGCAGCCGGTGCTGCCGTGGACCGGAGTGCGTCGCGCGACGGAGTTCGGGTTTGCCGCAACGCAGACACCGGCGGGGGCGCGGACCGGCCCGGGGCGACCGCAGCGCGTTGGCGAGGATTGCCTCACGCTCAATGTCACCGCGCCGCTCGCCGCCGGTTCGTCGCGGCCGGTGCTGGTTTTCTTTCACGGTGGCGGGTATTTGCTTGGCACGTCGAGCATGTATTCGGGTGCCCGGCTTGTCACGCGTGGCGACGTGATTGTCGTTTCGGTGAATTACCGACTCGGCGGGCTCGGATACGTCGACTTTCGCGAATTCGGTACGGCCTCACGACCTTTCGATGCCAACCTTGGCTTGCGCGATCAGGTCGCGGCGTTGGAATGGGTGCAACGCAATATCGCGGCCTTCGGTGGCGATCCCGCCAATGTCACGATCTTTGGTGAGTCGGCGGGTGCGCACGCGGTGGTCACGCTGCTCGCCACACCTGCCGCGCGCGGGTTGTTTCATCGGGCGATCGCCCAAAGTGCGCCCGCGGATTGGGCTTTGACGTCGGAGCAGTCGGCGGCGTTCGCGCGACGAGTTGTTACGCGGTTGGGGGTCGACCCCAACGACCGGGCCGCTGCCGAGCGGGTGTTGGCTACTGCTCCGCCTGCTGCGATTGGGCGGGCCGCCGATCGGGCGCTCGGCGCGACGATGCGCGACGATCCCGCATTTTTCCCGTACGCGCCTGTTGTCGACGGGGATTTTCTGCCCGAAGCGCCACGCGACGCTATTGCCGCAGGTCGCGCCGCGCGCGTGCCGTTGATCATCGGGACCAATCGCCACGAGATGACGCTGTTCGAGCGGTTCGCGAAGGGTGTCCCGCATACGCCTGAGCAGGTGCGAAAGTTGTTGTCGCCCTACGGGACTGGAATCGAGCCGCTGCTCGCCGCCTATCCGGGTTTTCCTTCGCAGCGTGCTGCGGTGCGGGTGAGCGGCGACCACCTGTTTTGGCGACCAACCATTGAGGTGCTTGACGCGCACAGCGCCTACGCGCCCACGTACGCCTACCGGTTCGACTATGCGTCGCGCGCGCTGCGCCTCGCGGGCCTTGGGGCGACGCACGCGTTGGATCTGCTGCCGGTGTTCGGCTGGGTCGACGGGCTGGTAGGTCGCGCGATCACCTCGGCGGGTGGTCGTCGGGGCTTCCGATCGGTGCAGGATCAGTTCCAGGACAACTGGCTGGCGTTCGCGCGGACTGGCGCACCGCTGTCGGATTGGCCCGCGTACACGTCGGAGCGACGATTGACGCGAATCATTGACAACCCGCCGCGAGTGATTGCGGACCCGAATGCGGCGCGTCGCGCGGCTTGGCAGGGGTTGCGGGGTGCGTGAGGGTTTGGAGTCAGCGCGGGGGGATTGCGGAGTTCGTGAACCGGCAAGGCCGACGGGCGACAGGGGACAACTGGCGCGCGAGGAGCGCGGAGTTCGCGAGGTCTCGGAGCCGATGCGGGAGAGTTGCGGGGGCAGCAAGTGACGGAGTCAGCGCGGCGGGCGAGCGGGGTGCGTGAAGTGACGGAGTCGGCGGGGCAGGTGAGCGGCGTGCGTGAGATGGGCGACAGGGGGCGGCTGGCGGACCGGATCGCGCGGCTTTATGCCGAGGACGAGCAGGTTCGGGCTGCCCAGCCCTCGCCGGACGCGCACGCGGCGATTACCGCGCCGGGGCGGTCGCTGGGCGAGATTGTTGACACCGTGTTCGCCGCCTACGCGGAGCGGCCCGCTGTCGGGTTTCGGCGAACCGAAGTGGTCGTCGATTCGGTGACGGGGCGGTCAACGCGTCGGGTGCTTCCGGTTTTTGACACGCTCACGTATTCGGAACTGGGAGAACGGGTTTCGGCGATCGTTGCCGCTTGGCACGCTGCCGGGATTGGCGCTGGCGACGTGATCGCGGTCGGTGGGTTCACCGGACCCGACTATCTCGCGATCGATTTGGCGATCATCCGGTTGGGCGCGGTGGCTGTCCCGTTGCAGTCGGGTGCGGGGCCAGCGCGGTGGCGGGCGATCTTGGCGGAGACCGCGCCACGGGTGCTCGCGGTGGATGTCGCGCATCTGGGTGTCGCGGTTGAGGCTGGGGCGCCTGAGCTGCTGGTGTTCGACTTTCACGGTGATGATGATGAGCACCGCGATGCGCTGGCGGCGGCACGTGAGCGGGATGATGTCGGCGGAATACGTACGCTGCCTGACCTTTTCGACGAATACGCACGTCGCACGCCGGGCGAATCTGCGATGGGTCGCGAGCAGTCGGCGGCACGATACGTGGGTCGCACGCCGGGCGGATCTGCGGCAGGTTCCGAGCAGTCAGCGGCACCCGCGCAGCCAACCGTGCCTCCGTTATCGATGACCTCGGCGAACTCTGCGGCACCCGCGCAGGTCGACGCCCCTTCGCCGAACAGCACACCGCAGGTGGGTGCCTCATCGCCGGACGGCTCACCGCACTCGGACGTCTCAGCGCCGGACAGTTCACCGCACGCAGAAACCGATGACGAAGCGCTCGCCCTGCTCATCTACACCTCCGGCAGCACCGGCACGCCCAAAGGGGCGATGTACAGCAGGCGGCTCGTCGCCCATGCCTGGCGGTTCGTGCGACCACAGTCGGTGATCGACCTGCACTTCCTCCCCATGAGCCACATCGCGGGGCGCATGAGCCTCGCGAAAACGCTCGCACGCGGCGGCACCGCGTATTTCGCTGCCGCACAAGACATGTCGAGCTGGTTCGACGACGTCGCGCTCGTTCGACCCACCGAAATCTTCGTCGTTCCCCGCATCTGCGAGATGATCTTCGCCCGCTACAACGCCGAGCTTGCCCGTCGGACGAACCCGGCCAACCCGGACCCGACCGTCGCCGAACAGGTCCGCGCCGACATTCGCACCACCGTGCTCGGCGGTCGCGTCATCAACGCGCTGTGCGGCAGCGCGCCCATCGCGGCACCGCTGCGCGCCTTCATGGAGGAACTGCTCGAACTGCGCCTCCACGACGGGTACGGGTCGACCGAAGCGGGCAGTCCGCTCATCGTCAACTCACGGGTCATGCGACCGCCGGTACTCGACTACAAACTCGTCGACGTACCCGAGCTTGGCTACTTCAGCACCGACATCCCTTCTCCCCGTGGCGAATTGCTGCTCAAAACGGCAACGATGATCAGCGGCTACTTCCGTCGCCCCGACCTCAACGCCGAGATTTTCGACGCCGACGGCTTCTACCGCACCGGCGACATCGTCGCCGAACTCGCCCCCGACCACCTCGTTTACCTCGACCGCCGCAACAACGTCCTCAAGCTCGCCCAGGGCGAATTCGTCACGATCGCCAAACTGGAATCGGTGTTCGCCACAGCCGAATTGGTGCGCCAAATCTTCGTCTACGGCAACAGCACGCAGTCGTCGCTACTCGCGGTCATCGTGCCCAGCGACGAGGCACTGCGACTACCGCCCGAAGACTTGCGTGCCAGCCTGCGTGCCTCGCTCCTCGCCGTCGCGGATGACCTCGAACCGTATGAAATCCTACGCGACTTCTTGGTTGAACCGGAGCCGTTCACCGTCGACAACGGCCTGCTCTCGGGCATCGGTAAACCATTGCGTCCCAAGCTAACCGAACGCTACGGGCCTTCGCTCGAAGAGCTTTACACCAAACTTGCGCAAGATCAGCAGGACGAAGTGCAAGCGTTACGTGCCGACGCCGCCGGACTGCCTGTCCTTGAGACGGTCGCCCGCGCGGCTCGCGCGATCCTGGGCTGCGAATCCCCGGACAGCGAAGCGCATTTCGCCGACCTGGGTGGCGATTCACTTGCCGCGCTGAGTTATTCGCGCTTGCTCACCGAGCTGCTCGACGTCGATGTGCCCGTCAGTACGATTGTTGCCCCGACGGCAACCCTCGCGGCCATCGCGGATTACGTTGACCGCGAGCGAAAGTCGGATCAACGCGTGACTGCGGCGACCATCCACGGCCGCAACTCCGCCACCATTGCCGCGACCGACGTGGCCCTGTCGAGCTTCATCGACACCGACCTGATCGCGAACGCGCCCACCCTCCCGCTGGCCGACGACCCGCAAACCGTGCTCGTCACCGGCGCGAACGGCTACCTCGGCCGCTTCCTCGCGCTGACCTGGCTCGAACGACTCGCACCTCGCGGCGGCAAGATCATCTGCGTTATCCGCGCTACCGATGACGACACCGCACGAGCGCGCTTACTTGCCGTCTTCGACACCGACCCCATCCTCGCGGAGAAAATCGCGAAACTCGCTCCGGCACTGGAGGTTCGAGCAGGCGACGTCGCCGAACCCGAATTTGGCCTTGCACAAGGGGAGTGGGCGCACCTCGCCAACGAGGTCGACCACATCGTGCACTCGGCCGCCCTGGTGAACCATGTGTTGCCGTACGCGCAACTATTCGGCCCCAATGTTATCGGCACCGCCGAAGTCATCAAGCTCGCCGTGACCAGCAAACGCAAGTCGATCAGCTTCCTGTCGACCGTCGCGGTGGCGGCGCAGTGCACCAACTTCAGCGAAAACGGCGACATCGCGACAATGAGCCCCACCCGTGTCGTCGACGACAGCTACGCCAACGGTTACGGCAACAGCAAGTGGGCCGCCGAAGTCCTGCTGCGCGAGGCGTCTGCGCGAATGTCGTTGCCCGTCACAGTGTTTCGCTCCGACATGATCCTCGCCCATCGCGACTACCCCGGCCAGGTCAACGTGCCGGACCTGTTCACTCGACTCCTACTCAGCGTCCTGCGCACCGGACTCGCGCCCCGTTCGTTCTACCGACCTGGCCGCGCCCACTACGACGGTCTGCCCGCCGATTTCGTCGCCACCGCCATTGTCGAACTAAGCGGCGCGCCGGGCCATCGCGCCTACAACGTTGTCAACCCCCATGACGACGCTATCTCCCTTGACACCTTTGTCGACTGGCTGATCGAGGCGGGTCACCCGATCACTCGCGTCGACGACTACGCCGACTGGCTCGCCCGTTTCGAAACAGCACTGCGCGCCATGCCCGAAGTGCAGCGCGCCGCAACAGTTTTGCCACTCCTGCACGCGTTCCGCCGTCCCGCGCCCGCGCGCGCTGGCTCGGCACTGCCCGCTGACGACTTTCACCAAGCGATCGGCACGATCCCACATCTTTCACGTGAGCTGATCGGAAAATATGTGACCGACCTCGCCGCATTACGACTCTTGACACAATGACCCGATGAACGACGCCGGGATGTTCGACCAAGGCTTGACCGCGCTGCGCGAATGGCAAACCACCCCGTGGGGGCGCCTGCGCTACGCGACCGCCGCCGCGAACCTCGCCAACCACCTCACCGACACCGGGCTATCCGTGCTCGACATCGGCGGCGGAAATGGGTTGGACGCAATCGAATTGGCGGCGCTGGGCCATCACGTGACCCTTGTCGACCCCTCCGAAGCGTCGCTCGCGGAGGCGCACGCGCTGGCCGCCGAGCGCGGCGTCGCCATCGACAGTCGATGTCTTGGCCTCGATGACCTCGGAACCCAGTTGGACGCAAGCAGTTTCGATGTCGTCCTGTGCCATAACGTGCTGCAATACGTGCCCGACCTGAAACGTGCCATCGCCGCGCTGCGCGGCCCGTTGCGTGCGGGCGGCCTGCTTTCGGTGATCGCGCCCAACGCCGACGCCGACCCGCTCATCGCCGCCGTTCGCAGCCACGATTTCGACGGCGCCGTCACGCAGTTGGCAGCCCCGACCCGCTTCACCGCGATGTATGAAACAGCAACGCGCGCTTGCTATCCCGACCGGATCACCACCGACCTCGCCGAGGTCGGCCTGCCGGTGGTGCGCCGGTACGGGATTCGCAGCGTGTGCGACCTCCTCGTTGATGATGAAGCAAAATTCGACCCTGACTTTTACGACAGGCTCGAACGACTGGAATTGGCGCTGGCCGACCGCGCGCCCTACCTTTACACCGCGCGGTTCTTCCACCTCATCGCCGTCGCCGACTCCATTCGGTGAATTACAGCGGCATCAAATGATGCTTGCGCGGCCCATGTCGCACCGTCTTATCCGCAAGCAACCTAAGCGCTTTGCGAATTTCCAATCGCGTCGCTGACGGCTGAATAACGGCGTCGATATACCCGCGTTCAGCCGCCGTCCAGGGTGTCGCGACTTCGGCATTGTAAAAATCGACCATGCCCTGTCGAACAGCCTCGCGTTGTTCGTCGGGCACCGCGGCGAGCGCTTTGCGTTGGGTGAGCCCAATGGCCGCTTCCGCACCCATCACCGCGATGCGGGCCGTTGGCCACGCCAAATTCACGTCGCCACCAAGCTGTTTGCAGCCCATCACCGCGTAACCGCCGCCATAGGCTTTGCGCACGACCACCGTCACAATCGGCACCGTCGCCTCGACAACCGCGTAAAAGAAACGCCCGCCGCGTTTAATCACGCCAATGCGTTCTTCCTCGACCCCGGGCAACACGCCGGGGGTGTCGACGACGAAAATCAGCGGCAAGCCAAACGCGTTGCACAGTCGAATGAAATGCGCTGCTTTGTCGGACGCGCGCGCGTCGATCGCGCCGCTGTGCACCAGCGGCTGATTGGCGATCACCCCGACAGGGCGGCCGTCGACGCGAGCGAAGCCGGTGATCATATTGCGCGCTGCCCCGTCGCCGACCTCGTGGAAGTCGCCGTCATCGAACATCCGAAGCAGCACTTCGTACATGTCGTAGCCCATGCGATCGGAATCGGGAATCAGCGAATCCAGTTCGCGGTCAGCATCGGTGACCTCGGGCTCCAACCCTGGGTTCACGAGCGGAGTTCGGTCGAAGCAATTCGACGGCATGAAGCTCAAATACGACCGCACCCAGTCGAAGGCAGCACGCTCATCGGCCGCGACGTGATGCAAATTTCCGTTGCGCGCCTGGGTGAACGCGCCGCCGAGCTCGTCGAGGGTCACTTCTTCGCCGGTGGTCTCGCGAATAATCTCAGGTCCGGTCACAAACATATGCGCCGATTCCGTCGCGACAAGCACGTCGGTATTAATCGGCGAATACACCGCGCCCGCAGCACATTTGCCCAGCATGACCGAAATTTGCGGCACAACGCCGGATAGTCGCAGTTGGCGATAACTCATTGCCGCGTACCAGGAAAGCGACGTGACCGCGTCCTGCACGCGCGCGCCACCTGAATCATTGATCGCGATAAACGGGCAACCATTGTCGGCGGCCATGTCCATCGCGGCGGCGACTTTGCGGCCGAACATCTCGCCAACCGAGCCACCGAAAACCGTTTGGTCATGGGCGATGACGACCACCGGTCGCCCGTCGACGGTCCCACGCCCGGTCACGACCCCGTCGCCGTAGAGCGCGTCGGGCATGCCGGGTTGGCGCACCAGCGCGCCCACTTCAACGAAACTGCCATCGTCGAGCAACATCGCGATGCGCTCGCGCGGGCTCGCGATACCCTTGGCCGCGCGTTTCGCCACTCCTGTCGCGCCCGCGGGTTCGCGTGCGGCATCAAGGTTTTCTCTGAGTTGTCGCAGCCGCTCAGCGGTTGTTGTTTGCAAAACGCACGCCTTCCCTCATCGGTGTCCGACTAGTTCACGCACGCTGATAACAGCACAGTCACGATGCGGCCCGCCCGGCGACACACCATCATGTCCGAGTTATGCCGGTTAGTCGCGGTGCAACGATTGCACGCGTGACCTCCGAAACGCGCGGCAGGATGCCCGAATGGCTCCCGAAGGCGATGGCGCTCGGCTGCGTGTTCTTCGGGCTATTTCTGTTGGGGGACTGGGCGTTTCATCGCTTGCGCGGCATTCTCATCATCCTGCTCGTCGCGTTTTTCGTTTCGTTGGCGATGGAACCGGCCGTCGCGGCACTCGCGCGACGCGGCGTTCGGCGCGGGCTCGCGACCGGCATCGTGTTCGTCGGCACGTTCCTGTGTGTTGGTGCGTTCGTCGCGGCATTGGTGACGTTGCTCGTGCAGACCGTCACGCGGCTGGCGGCCGACGCGCCGCGCCTGCTGAACGAGGCCGTCGACGGCGTGAATCGCGCGTTCGGACAACACTTTACCGTCCACGACCTCAGTCAGCGCCTTCTGCACGAATCGGATTTGATCAGCAATTACGCGCGGGAAGCCGCCGACAACGCATGGGGTGTTTCGACAACGGTTTTGGGTGGCGTCGTCGAAATCGTGACGATCGCGCTGTTCAGCGTCTATCTCACCGCCGACGGCCCGAAATTGCGGCGCACAGTGTGTTCGGTACTGCCGCCCGCGCGCCAGGCGAATGTTTTGCACGCGTGGGATCTCGCGATCGACAAAACCGGCGGCTATCTGTATTCGCGGCTGATCTTGGCGATCATTTCCGCCGTCGTGCACGGCATTTTCATGGCGATTCTGCATCTGCCCAATGCGATCGCGCTCGGTGTGTGGTTCGGTGTTGTCGCCTCATTTATCCCGACAATTGGTACCTACCTTGCCGCGATTTTGCCGATCCTCGTCGCGTTGACGCTCGACCCCATTGATGTGCTGTGGATCGCGCTGTTCGCGGTGTTCTATCAGTTCTTCCAGGATTATCTGTTGCAGCCGCGCATCACCGCGAGGACGGTTGACGTGAACGCGGGCGTCGCGCTGCTTGCCGTGCTCGCCGGCGCGGCACTGCTCGGGGCGGTCGGCGCGCTGCTCGCGATCCCGGCGACCGCGACCGTCCAAGCGTTCCTCAGCGAGTACGTGACGCGATACGACGTGACCGACGACCCGCGCATCGACCGCGCGACCAGCAGAAACAAGCGCGATCACGGTTAGGTTCGTGTGCCTAGGACCTCCGACGGGCGATTGCGCCTACGATGGGGGTGCCCTGTGGCGTGGCGGCGTCGCAGAGCGCGTGGGGAAGGACCCGCCCCGATTGTCGTTGGGGCGGGTCGCACCACCGGCTAGCTGGCTCGTCGCTCGGGTTCGCCGCGGTAGCGGCTCGTGCCGCCGTCGATCTTCATCAGCTTCCACAGCGGGCGCGTCACGCGATTCATTAGGCCGAGGTCTTCGACAAGCGCGCGCACGTCGCCGAAGAAGCTCGACAGAATGTGGCGCGAATGCGGGCTCTCCCAGAACGCCTCGGCGAAGACTTCGTCGGGAATATCGAACTTGCGCGCGAACGACTTTGGCGGTTTCACCAACTCATCGGCAAGCCAGCGCATCGCGATCGGGAACGCGACTCCGCACACCGCCGTGCTCACCGGATTCATCTTTTCCAGATGCGCACGCAAGAATTCGTGAGCGAAGGAAATGTGTCGCGCCTCTTCGGCGATGTGAATTTGCATAATCCGCCGCAGCGTGGGCTGCGTATCGTTATCCGAGCGGATCAGCGCCTTCTGATAGTGGTCGATCGGTTCTTCGCCACCGAGAATGCCGATGAAGAGAATGGCGTAGAAATACCCGCCCGCGACACCGATGAACGGCGACATCACCTTGAAAAGCGGTCGCATGCCCGGCACATCGTCGCCGATGCGATTCACCAGCTCCTGAAACATCTGGATGTGGTTGCACTCTTCGGTCATCTCGTGCATGCAGTAGCGGAACTCGGGCGAGTTGTTGGGCAGCGCCATCGCGTACTGCATCATGCCGCGAATGAGGATCGACTCGAACGCGAGGCCAACCTTGGCCGCGTTCGCTTGCCGCCAGCGCCCGATCTCGATCTTCCGCTCAAGGGGCAGCCCCTGGTACCACGCGGTCGCGCCGAGCGGGTCAAGCTCCGCCGACAGCACCCAGCGCGGATCGTCGCGGTCGATCGCGAGTTCCGGTGCGTCCCAATCGATGTCGAGGTAAGGATCGAAGCGCCGATGCACCGACCCCTCCGACAGGGTGAGCAGCGCGTCCGCGTAGTCGACCGGGTTGGTTGCCTGGGTCGTGTGGGCGTGACCAGTGGTTGAGGAAAACGTCATTGTCTTGCTCCCATTGTTTGGGACCTCCTGTCCCTACCCTCTAAGTGTAACGCTGTGTACCACACATTTCTAGGTTCACGGTCGCGTGAGAGCCTCTGGAAGGGAAGCTGGAGCGACGGTCGTTCGAGATCGGACCTACTGCTCAGCGTTGGAGGCTCGACTAATCCCGGGGATTGAATTGAAAATCCTCGCGGCTCAGTGGACTGCTAGGGGAGACGTGCCCAAGGCGCCAGGTGTCGAAGTCGTCGCGGCGGTAGCGGCGATCGGCCGGAACGAGGCGTATTTGAGGTCGCTTGTCCATCCACCAGATCAGAAAATCCGTGGTTGTGCCTGGGCTGGGCCAGCGGCTGACATCGTAGGGCAGCAGCATCACATCGACGAATCCCTGGAAGGGCAGACCCAGGTCGATGACGATGCCGATCGCGCCTGGCCGTGGAACTATTGCGACGGTTCCGGTCAGGCGTTGTCCGAGAACGAGATTGGAACGCACCCGATCCCAGCTGGTGGGGCCGCACAGTTCATCCCGATTGTCGGGTTCAGGCATGCTGGGGAGTCTATCCGCCGATCGGGGTGGGATTGGTCCGGTCGGGGTGTTGGACGTGCGCGGACAGTTTTCGCAGGCGGTCGGCCGACGCTGACTCTCGCGCGGTGCTCGCCAGGGTTCGTATCGTGGCATCATGTTCGACATGATCTCCAGCCGAAAGGCCCATGCCGCGTAACCGCCCATCCGAGGTCCGGGCCGCCGCTGCGTTGAGGCCCCGACCCCGAGGCGCCGCCTCCGCTATCGACGGACTGTCGTCGTCAGCGAATTCCGAGATCGCTCGCCTTGAGCGCACTCGGAACTACCTGCGGACAGGGGATGTCGGCAATGCAGTTCGTTTGTGGCAGAACCACGTTCGCCGTCCGACGCGCGAGCTGCAGCATTACTACGAGTTCGGGGATGTGCACGACTTCTGTTGTGGCAGTCAGGTGGAGGCCCGCGACCTGCTCGACATCGTGATCTCAGCGATGTCACCCCGCAGCGCGCGCGAGCTTCGCACGATCATCGGTCGACTCGATGCCCAGTTGGAATTCTGACCGCCCACGGGCTCATGCCATTCGGCTGTTGCAGGCGTTGGCCGGTCGTCGGCCCAGCCCAGCCCCTGGCACTTCCGGGGCTCCCGCTGGCGGGTCGGTCAGCACCGTATGCGGCAGAAGCGGATATTCAGCTCACGGCTTCACGTTCTGCCAAGAATCGATCGAGCAGGTCGAACAGAACCTCAAGGGTGTGGATTTCCTGCTCGGGACTGAGATCTGTGACGAAGTCCCACTCAGGCAGCGCGATCTGCTTGACCAGACCGGGCCAGGCGAAGCTGCTGTGGCGGCGAAGGTGATTGGCAAGAAGCCAGTCGCGGAAGCCATCAAGGCCCGGACTGCCTGATCGTCGCGCGGCATAGTCGTAACCGTCGAGGAAGCACGTCACGCCACGAACACTGGTGAAGCCGATGAACATGCCCGGGCGCGCCGCGAACTGTTGGAGGTATTCACGCTCGGTAAGCGGGTTTGGGTCGATCGGCTTCAGCTCCACGTCTTGTGCTCGCCGGGCGAAATGAGTATCGAGACCCATAGCTTTCTCCATCCGACGAGTCCATCATGCCGACCGCAATCATGAGTACATGAGAGTCCACGAAGGCAAGTCGAGCTCGGACGAAACGCACTGAAATCGGCATTATCCTGCGTATTCTGGTCAGCAACAACCGGACGGTAACAGCCCGCCTCGCCCTGATTGCATAGGGTTGCATCATGATCGAGATCCCGGCTTCGTTCGCGGACGCAATAGCAAAACGCGAAGGACCCTCCGGGCGCGCCTGGATGGCAGAACTTCCCGCCCTTGTCGACGGTTTGCTTCAACGCTGGTCCTGCACACTGGCGGGCCCGGTTATGCATGGCCAGGTCGGAATCGTGGTGCCAGTGAATCACCGCGAGCTACCGCCATCGGTCATCAAAGTGTCGTACCCACACCCGGGCAACCTCCACGAACCGGACGCGTACGTGGCCTGGAACGGCCGCGGTTCGACGCATCTGTTCGCCCGCGCCGACGAGCATTTTGCGATGCTGCTTGAACGGGCATCGCAGCGCACACTCGCCACGGTCACCGATCCAGAAGAAGCCATCATGATCCAAGGTCGGCTCTCACACCGGCTCTCCGTAGCTGCGCCCTCCGGACTCCCTAAGTTGTCCGACCGGACCGATAGGTGGCACGACAAAATTCGCTCCACCGCAGCAACTTTCGGTCACCCACTGCCCAGCAAGATCATGGATGCCGCCATGGCCACTCTGCACGAGCTCGGACCTGAGCAACCGGACACCCTTGTGCACGGCGATCTACACGACGCCAACATCCTGGCATCAGATCGAGAATCCTGGCTTGCAGTCGACCCGAAAACCTACGTCGGCGACCCAGCCCACGAGGCACTCAATGTCATCCGTAGTCCCCGCTTCGACGGCCTGCTCCGGTCCTCGGACATGCAACCCGGAGTGCTTCGACTGCTTGACATCTATTGCGAAGCAGCGCAACTCGACTCCGAACGGACCCGTCGATGGACTCAGTTCGGCGCAGTCCGAGAAGCGATGTGGGGACGGCGTCACGGCGACCCCGATTGGCTGATCCAAGCTACCGATCGACTCGCCGAAGCGCTGGTTTGAGTCCGAAATATAAGAAGCGAACAACCGCAATTCGGCAGATGCGGATGCTTCGGGACCGCCCGATAAGCGGTATTTCAGTGCGTTCGGCCGCCGATCGGGGTGGGGTGGGTCCGGTCGGGGTGTTGGATGTGCGCGGACAGTTGTCGCAGGCGGTCCGCCGAAGCTGACTCGCGGGCCGCCGTGTACGTGACCAGCAGTTTTCCCGGTTCGTCGGGCAGGAAAGCGCCCTGGAAGCCGAGTGTCATGTCGCCCACGAGCGGGTGGTGCAGCAGGTATTCGCAATAGGACTTCTCGGCGACGTTGCGTTTGTCCCACAGGTCGCGGAAGGTCGTGCTACGGGTGAGCATGCGGGCGATGAGGTCGGTCATCTCGGTGTCGTTCGGGTAGCGGCTGTTCATCAGGCGCAGGAAGGCGACGTTGTCGCGTGCGCCGATCATCGGGTCGTCGAAGAGTGCTTGGATTCGTTCGTCTTCGAACAGCAGGTGCGACCAATTACGTTGCTGGACAGTCAGTTTCGCGAAGTCGACAAAGAGGGCGCTGGCGAGTTGGTTCCAGGCGAGGATGTCGGCCATCGGGCCAAGGATGTAGGCGGGGGTGTCGGCGAGCGAGTCGAGGAGGTCCTGGACGGCGGGGCGGACAACGCGTGATGCCGGTTCGGTCGACGGTGGACGGCTGAGATTGCGGACGTATTCGCGTTCGGCCGGGGTGAGGCGGAGTGCGTCGGCCACCGCGTCGAGCACCTCGTTCGAAACGCCTTGCACGCGACCCTGCTCAAGTCGCGTGTAGTAATCGACGCCGATTCCCGCCAGCGGCGCAACCTCCTCGCGGCGCAGCCCAACGACGCGGCGCCAGCGCCCCGATTCGCCAATCCCCACGTCGGCTGGTTCGAGCCGCGCTCTGCGTGACTTGAGGAACTCGCCAAGCTCGGCCGCCCGATTCATCGCCATATACCACTGGTACCAGGAGATCCAGGTATTAGTCATCCCAGGAACCGCTGACCGGGGAAAGAGTCGTCCTTGTTGATCGCAAGCGTGGCTAACAAGCTTGACGTCATGACAGTGAGAACAACTTTGAATGCCGTTGCCACCCAGCGTGTTATGGACGAGATCGTTGCCTCGGGCATCCTTGGCCTCACGGTGCGGGTCAACGATGAGCAAGGCGAGTGGGTTGGCAGCGCGGGTGCTGCCGCGTTGGGTGAGCCGGGTGAGCCGCCCGTCGACGGTCACGTTCGAATCGGCAGCAACACAAAGACTTTCACCGCGACACTGGCGCTCCAGCTCGTCGCCGAAGGCAAGATCGACCTGGATGCCCCGCTCGCCGGCTATCTGCCCGAGTTCGGGCTCGATGAGCGCGCCACGGTGCGAATGGTGTTGCAGCACACCAGCGGAATCTTCAACTTCACCGGCGAGTACTACGAGGACGGGACGATCGTGTCGGGCATCGCCGCGCCGGGCACGCCCCTCGGTGGCGAGTGGGTCGCCCGACGGTATGAGTCCTACCGGCCCGAAGAACTGGTGCGGCTTGCGTTGTCGAAGCCCGCGCGGTTCGAGCCGGGGACGGGGTGGAGCTACTCGAACACCAACTATGTGCTGGCTCGGTTGCTGATCGAGAAGGTGACGGGACGTTCGGTTGCGGAGGAGACGCGGCGGCTGATCGTCGGCCCGCTCGGGTTGTCGGGGACGGTGGTGCCGGGCACGTCGACGGTCCTTCCCGAGCCGCACGCGCACGCGTACTACCGACTCGGAGAAGGTGAGCCGGTCGACGTCACCGAACACAACCCGTCGTGGATCTCGGCGGGCGGCGACATGATCTCGACCACCGCCGACCTGCACACCTTCATTTCCGCACTGACCAGCGGGAAGCTGCTACCCGCGCCGCTGCTTTCGGAAATGTTCACCCCGGGCGCGACGGGCATCCCGAACATGGACTACGGGTTGGGGGTATTCGTCGTGACGACCGAGGATGGCAAAACCCTGATCTCGCACAACGGAGGAGCGGCGGGTCAGGCGGCGTTGATGTACAGCACGTTGGACGGTCGTAGAACGTTGACGGCCGCACTGAATTACGTGGACGACTCCGATTTGTCACTGGCGGTGGCGTTCCAGGTTGCGTCGCAGCGGTTGGTGGGCGAGGTGTATGGGGGTTCGACCCCGGAGTGACAGCACAAAACCGTCGTCTACCAGCCGATTAGTATCTCGCCGCCATCGTGAGGTAATCTTTCCGAGCACCCGGCGACGGGGGCAAGGACGGGCTGTGGCGCAGCTTGGTAGCGCACCTGACTGGGGGTCAGGTGGTCGCAGGTTCAAATCCTGTCAGCCCGACCAAAGAAACCCTCTCTGACCTGCGTCGGAGGGGGTTTTCTTGTGTCCTGGGATTTGACGTAGCTTGTCTCAAACGCACAAATATGACACAAAAATCGCCTGAGCGCCTGTTTGGCGGCCTTCCTGCCTGCTGGAAATCCACCCCAAACGGGCATTTGTAACCCAAATCGGGCAGCAGGGGTCAGGCGCGTTCGTCGGGGTTGCCGCGGGCCCACTGTTCGAGGATGTCGCGGTTGTCGGGTGCGGTGTCGGGGCGGTCGATGTAGTGGGTTTTGGCGATCGCGGTGGTATTGCCGAGTTGGCGGGCGGCGCGCTCGGGGTTGCCGGTGGCGGAGTCCACGGCAGTAGCGACGCCACGACGGAACGTCCTCGGGGTAACCCAGGCGAAGTTGTCGCCGCGGGCGGCGCGCCACACCCGACCGAAGTTGTTGGGGTTGCGGAAGGATCCGTTGCGGGCGGGGAACAGCACCCTCTCGGGGTTGGGTGTTTGGGTAACCTGGAGGTCGGCGATGGCGTCGCTGATCGCTTCGATGGTGTGGGCGGGTAGCAGGATTCGTCGCCACCCGTTCTCGGTTTTGGGGGTGGGTTTACGGGTCCAGCCGACACCGGGCACGTGTTCGAGGGTTCCGGTGACGTCGAGGAAGGGCGTTTCGGCGACGAGATCGATCTCGTCGAGCAGTAGTGCGAACACTTCGTAGGGCCGAACACCGGTGCCGGTGATGACGTCGACGACCCACACGATTGCCCAGTCGCGGGTGGGTCCGCTGACGTAGGCGGGAGTCCCGGGGATCTCGTCACCGTTGGCCCAGGCCCGTACTTGGTCGCGGAAGGCGGGTAGCGCTGCCATGTCAGCGACTTTCCCGCGTGCTGGTGCACGTCGTCGGCGGAAGCCGTCGACGCCGTTGATTGGGTTGGTGGAGAGGACGTCGTGGCGGACGGCGATTTGCATCATCGCACGCAGAATCAGCTTGTGTTGTTTGGCTTTTCGGCGCAGCCCGAGGGCAGTGATGCGTTTGATGTGGCGGTCGAGTTCGCCGGTGGTGGCTTGCCAGATTTGCAGGTGTCCGACGGTGTTCTCGATCTTGATCGTGTTTGGATTAGCGCACTTAGCGTGGGAGACCTCGATCTCACGGCGGTAGTCCTCGACTAGGCGTGGGCCGATGTCGGGGTCTTGATTCATCGCGGTCAGCAGTTGACGGGCCAACTCCATCAAGGTGGTGGTGCGGGTGACGGGGGTGTTGTCGGGGACTTCGTGGAAGTCCCGCATCGCCTCGGCGAGTCTGTCGGTCGCCGCGTTGGCAGTGGCACCGATGCGTTGGATTGAGGTGGTGCGCCAGGCGCCGTAGTAGCGGGTCGTGGTGCGCCAGGAGCCGTTGGGTTGTAGGCGTGGTTTGGAGGGGGTACTGAAGGTTCCTACTGGGCGAGGTGGTCGTCCAGACACGGTGTCTCCTAGCGTGTTTGAGGAGGGTCGGGCTGTGCGAGAGCGGAAGTCCAAAGGAGTGTGAAGTCGGTGATTGCCGGTGTCGGGGACAGCCGGACAGCAGGACAAGTGCCGACGGTGTTCGGTGATCAGTGCCAATGATGCACGCGCTGAGGGAAATTGACCGTGGCTGTCGGCAGGGATTGGCACTGAGGGACTCGTGGGCGCGAAGGTCTCGGGGGATGACCGTTGAGCTGACCCTGGACAGGCGCGACGCCGCGACAGAGCGCGTACTGGCCAGTCGCGGCGTAAATAGGCCTCTGAGTCAGAGCTCGCCTGCGGGTGACTCTCTTGACGCGTCTGGCTGCGTCGATTGTTCATGAGACAACGAGGGATGTCCCACTGCATTCCGGAGCTCAGGAACAAGGCCAGCTTGACCGAGCGCCGCAGCCACAACGAGCGCGTATTGCGGACCACGTTCACTTTCGGGAAGACGTTCGATCACCCGTTCAGCGGTAAGCAAATACGACTGCACCAACGGTTGTTCGAAATAGAATCGGACGTGCTGCTGCGCCGTCGTGTTGACCTGGATGAACGTCTTAGCGATGTAGCCACCCGTACCAGTCCCTACCGCTGCGATGATCGCTGCGGCGTACTTTGTCGCAGTCTCGTCAGCAGTAACCGCGATCCACATCCCGACGGCAACGATTCCTAGCCCAGCCGTCATCGCCAGCAAGCTGCTCCAGTGCGAAGTCCGGCCCTGCGAACGCGCTTGGATGTCGTATGCCTCCATTTGTCGCCGATTGACCTCCATCAGTTTGAGGAGATCATTTGGGCTGGATACGTTCTCGACAGCCTGATTGAGGGCTTCGCGCGCACCCGCAGACTTGCTTGCCGAGTCCTCCAATGCCGCGATTACGACCCAAAAGATGACCGGGCCGATCACGGCCACCACAGCACCGAAAATGAGGAGTGGTGTGAGGCCGTCAGGACTGTTGGACATGAATGTCGCGATAGGAAGAAAGGCAGTCAGGCTGGCGAGCGTGATCACCAATGATGTTCGTCGACGACTTCTCCGTGCAAGCGCCTCACTGGAGGTGCGGGCATCAATCATTCAGTCCCCCAATGCTATTGGCGGACAACGATACCTGAGGAGCGCGCTTGCGGAACCACAAATTCGCCGACGCGACTACAGGTTCAATTAGCACCAGCGAACGCCATTTAGCTCGGACCCCGACACCTAAACCTGGCCGTGGATGATCGCCGCGGGTTGGTGAGCCGCGTCAGGATTCGATGCTGTGCTTTCCGCGAGTGTGATCGAGAGCGCTTATGGCGCACCCAGTGTGGTCGCGGTGTACGACCGCGATTCACGGACAGGGATCCGATCGAACGGTTCGGCATCTGATGCCTGGGCACAGTGGGCGATGCCCGCTGTGCCAGGGCCAAGTAGCGAACCTTTCGGCGAGTTGTTAGCTCACCGTCCCACCGGAGACTTCCCGAATTCGGCTAACGAGCGCGCGAACGAATACAAGCTCGTTAAACGGTGTCACGTCGCCGCGATGACGGTGCCCCCTGACCTCATAGAACAGACAAGCGCGCAACAGATCCAGATCCGTAGGTAACTCGCCGTCCTGATCCCACGCTGTCGACACCCTGTTCGACTCCGACCAAAATGAGTCCGGGCCGTTAGCGAAGCTTCCGTATCCGCCAAACGTGTGGGCAAACTCGATCCATTCCTGTTCGCTCCCATGCTCGGACGGCACTACAAATCCGGTCGTCATGTCCAGAGAGCCTGCCAGAGGATCGGTCGCCGTGCGCGCCAGGCGGGAGTCTCGCGAGGTGAAATGCCGAGGCGGTATTCGAGACCTTTAATCGCCTTCGAGTGTGCCGTATGTGTCCTCTCTCCACCACGCCATCAACTCCAAAGGTCCTCGCCACGCAAGATCATCAACGCTGCACCTTGTGGTCGGCGTCCGTTGACCGGCCCTGCGCGATCAGTCGGCGGGTGGCATCCGCGAACGCGGTCAGGCGGCGCTCCCGGTTGAAGTCTTCTAAGACCTGATTTGACTCGACCGAAGGTGGCTGCGCCACAGCTTCGAAGGAGCGCCGCTCAATAACCCACAGGTGGTTGTTGTGCTGCGAGGCATAGGTTTGCGCCTGGGTGTCCAGGCGAACCCGGATAACCTTGTGCCTCGACCTCTTCTGTCGTCCATGCGAATCCGTGGTGCCCGGCGGCAGGTTGTAGTGAAACCCTTTCTCCTGCGCCGGAACCTCCTTAGGCTTTCCATCCGCTCGACCGCCAGTGCCGACACAGGAGTAGCCGTAACTGCCACGATTGTCCTGCGTGTGTATCGTCCACATGTCAGCAGCGAACGTGTACTGGTAGTGCCAAATGTCGGGAAACCACTTACTTCCACGCTGGAATTCAATCTCGAAGTCCTCAACGAAAAGCGGCACCGTCGGAATTCGATGCTTCCGCATCAACGATCGAAATTCGGTAACCCGTTCGTCATCCTCAGCTTTTCTGGCAGCCTGCCGGAGGAGTCGTTCGTCCTCATCTCTGGCCCGAGCCTTTTCGGTCTTCCGGATTTCGTCCTCAAGAGATCCCATTTTCGCCCTTCACCGCGTCGCCGTAAAGCAAGCTTCTTCGGCGAACTTCCGATTCACGCGCAGGTCCTGCGCCGGCGACCGCCACGCGCACGCTGCGGACGCTTGGACCGATTACGCTTCGCGCCATGCGCTCGCACGGTTCTTGTCTAACAGAGGGTTGGGACCGCTGCACGATCTGGTGACAGCAGTCAGGCCACTCGAAGAGTTGGCTTTGCCATGATGGCCTCGAACTCGACCGGCGTCAATTTACCGAGCCGGACCTGACGGCGACGCCGGTGGTAAGTCCGCTCAATCCAGCACACAATCGCGATCCGTAATTCCTCCCGCGTCGACCACGGCCGACGATCTAACACATTGCGCTGCAGCAACGCGAAGAACGATTCCATCGCCGCGTTGTCACCACAGGCACCGACTCGCCCCATCGATCCGACCATCTCCGCGATACCCAACGCGCGCACGAACTTTCGGGAACGAAATTGCGAGCCACGATCGCTGTGGACCACACAACCAGCGACAGATTCACCCACGGCGCGACGCCGAGCCACCGCTGAGGAAACCGCATCAACAGCCAATCGGGCCGTCATACGCGAGTCGATGGAATAGCCCACGATCCTGTTCGAGAACACGTCTTTGACCGCGCATAAATACAGTTTTCCTTCACCGGTTTCGTGTTCGGTAATATCGGTGAGCCACAACTGATTTGGCGCCTGGGCGAGGAACTGTCGTTCGACTAAATCGTCATGAACAGGAGGGCCAGAACGCTTATTCTTGGCACCTCGTTTCTTCCCGAAAACACTGAACCACCCGTTATCCGAACAGATCCGCCACGCCGTCCGCTCAGCCATCGGCTCGCTGGCATCGGCGGCTTCGTCCGCGAGAAACCGGTATCCGAACTCAGGGTCGTCGCGATGAGCATCAAAGAGCGCGTTCGCGCGGTAAGCCTGCTCAAGTTCTGCGGTCGTGACCGGGTTGGCGAGCCACCGATAGTACGGTTGGCGCGCGATTTTCAACACCCGGCACGTCACCGCGACAGCAATCCCGTCTGCGGCCAGCTCACGAACGAGCGGGTAGATCATTTTCCCGGCAGATTCGCCTGCGACAAATACGCTGCCGCGCGACGCAGCACCTCGTTTTCTTGTTCGAGGTCTTTAATGCGTCGGCGCGCGGCGACGAGTTCAGCGTTGCCGCCCACGGTGGTGGCCGATTGTCCCTGGTCAGCGGCATCGGCTTGTTTGAGCCAACTGGCTAGGCAGGACTCGCTGATGCCGACGTCGGCGGCGATTTGAGCGAGTTTTTGGCCGGGGCCGCGGTTGCGGGCCACGCGCACGACATCGTCGCGGAACTCTTTGGGGTAGGGCTTTGGCACGGTTTACATCCTTGCAGTGGTGCCACCCGGCACCACAGGTCAGGTGTCACCTAAGCGTGCAGCAGTCCCGTTCGCCGTTCAGCCACGCGGTCAGTCTTCTACGAGAATAGTTATCCTGCAACGCAACCGAGCCATATCGACAGAAAGCCGGTAGCTCGTACGGTCGGCCGACCCGCCGTTAACCGGTCGTTTTGGTTGGGGCATTTCTTCACGCCTGTATCAGCTCAACGCCAAGCCCTTACACCGCTCGCTTCCGCAGGCACTCACATCTTGACCTTGACGCATACGTCAACCTTTAGCGTCGGCCGCATGACCACAACGCGCGAAACACACCTCACCTCAACCGGACGACTGACGATCGTCGAAACGGTTCTCGCACCGCCGAAGTCAGGGCAAGTTCTGGTCCGCAACCACGTGATGGGTATCCGTGCCGCGATGAGGCTGCTGCTCGATGGCGGCGCACCCGGGATGCCGCCTTATCGCATCGGGCACGCACTATGGGGTCCGGCTGTTGGTGAAGTTATCGCGGGTGACTTAACGCGGGGAACGTTGGTCGCGCACCCGTTCGGCTGGCGCGAGCACGCCATTGTTGATGTCGAGCGGGCCCGGGTGCTGCCCGACTGGACCGATCCCGTTCTCGCACTTGCACAAACCGAACTGGCGCACGTCGCGCTGACGGTCGCAAGCCTGCGACCTGGCGAGACGGTGGTGGTTTCTAGCGCGGCTGGGTCGATCGGGTCTGTCGCCGGGACTATTGCGAAACTGCTCGGCGCGGGGCGCGTAGTTGGTAGCGCTTCCGCCAAAAAGCTGGCGTGGCTGACTGCGGAAGCGGGGTACGACGAGGCCGTTGACCGGCGCGATCCCGACTTCGTCGGCGCTCTTCGTCATGCCGCGCCTGACGGGGTTGACGTATTCCTCGACCTGACCGGCGGCGCGCAAACCCAGGCCGTCATCGAAGTCGCCAATCCGGGTGCGCGCATCATGGCGATCGGCACGCTCGCGTCGCGCGAGGACGTCGGGCTCGACCTGTCCACCCTGATCGCGAAACGAATCACCTTGCGCGGATTCACCGCACGCGACCACCCCGCCGCGTTGCAGCGGGCCGCTGACGAGATTCACACCTGGGCGACTGCGGGTCGAATCACGGTGCCCCACACCATGTTTCATGGGCTTGGCCAAGGTGAGACCGCGCTGACGGAGACGCTGGCGGGGGAACATACCGGTACCGTCTTAGTGACGATGTAGAGCGGAGGCTTCGGGTGCGGATCGGACAGGTCGCACGCGCGACGGGCACGACAACGCGCGCGCTGCGCTACTACGAACAGAAGGGCTTGCTCACCGCGAACCGAACAACCGCGGGCTACCGCGAATACGGCGACGAGGCCGTGACCCGGGTGCGCAATATTCGCGAATTGCAAAGCGTCGGATTCACGATCGACGACATCCGGCTGTTCACCGGCCTGCTTGACCGGCCGGTGCCGACGACGTTCACCGTCGTCAACACCGAGGTCTGCGGGACCGCGATGCACATCGCCCAACGGCGGCTACGGGCTATGGGCGAACGGATCGAACGACTGGCGGCTCTCTACGATGAGCTCGCGCGCCGCCTCGACGTGCCACCGTTATCCGTTGGTACGGACTGACAGGCCGCGCCACCTCGCCCATTCACCGAATGCGCGTTGCCCGCTCACGGCGTCAGTTTGCGCGTCCACCCGCTGTCGCCGACGAGTCCGCGCCGATCAGTGCGAGCGCTTTCCGAAAAATCTTGCGAGGCAAGGACTCCGGTGCAGGTGGCCGAGAACCCCGTCGGCGAGCACGGCACCGAAGCAGCGGTCGGTCTACCTACAGCCATGACTTATCTGGTCGGCCGATTCGCCGCCAAGCCCGCACCAAGAACCTGTCGATCAGAGAAAATGGTCGAGTACGCGGTGTGCCCGTCAACGTGAGGTGGGTTGGATGCGCAAGCAACGAGTTCGGGCCGGGGTGGTCGATCCCGGACTGCATAGTCGGTTCGTGCCCGACTTCACTCGCCGCAGCGCGCGGTTTAATGCCGCGACGACCGGTGCCGATTCGATCTGGGCGGTCGACCACCTGATTGGACTGTTCCCACAGTCGATCTGGTCACCAGCCAATGTGGGTGGTAGTCGGATCGCGCCGGCGTCCGACGCGTACTACGAGCCGTGGACCTTGCTCGGTTACTCCGCGGCAAAGAACCGGTGGCCTCGGCTGCGACTCGGCGTTGGCGTCACCGACACGGGCCGCCGCAATCCGGCGGTCACCGCGCAGGCCGCTGCCACCCTGCACCTGCTCACGGGCGGGCGTGCGATCCTCGGGATCGGACCCGGGGAGCGCGAAAACAACGAGCCCTACGGTGTCGAGTGGAAGCGCCCGGTCGCGCGGTTCGAGGAGGCGGTTGCCACGATTCGGGCGCTGTGGGCGTCGAACGGGGAGCCGATTTCTCGCGATTCGGAATTCTTCCCTCTCCGCGACGCGGTTTTCGCCCTGCCGCCCTATCGCGGCACCCGTCCTGAGCTGTGGATGGGCGCGCACGGTCCGCGAATGCTGCGGATAGCGGGGCAGTACGCGGACGGGTGGCTGCCAGCGTTCACCGGCAGCCCGTCGGAATACCGCGCCAACCTCGACAAAGTCCGTTCCGCCGCGACCAATGCGGGACGTGACCCAGACGCGATCGAGGCGGGTACCTGGTTCTTCGTTATCGCGGCTAAGTCAGCGGGGATCGTCGAGGAGATCCTCAACTCGCCCGTCGTTCGCGCGTACGGACTCGTCGCGCCAGCTGAAGCCTGGGCTCGGCACGGGGCGGAACACCCACTTGGCCCGACGTTCGCTGGTGGCCAAGACATTCTTCCGCAAACCATCGACGAAGCGACGGCGCTGGAGTACGGGCGTCGGGCACCGATGTCGCTGCTGCGGGAATTCTTCCTGGCAGGAACCCCTTCGGAAATTCTCGACCAGTTGGCTGAACGTCGCGATCACGGGCTGACCTATGCCGTGCTGGCCGATTTCGGGCTCGCCCACCCGCGACTGAGCGCTGGACTTGCGGCGTCGACTTCCTTTGCCAAGGTGGTGCGTGGGGTTCGCCGGTTGTGAGACGTCGTGGTGAGAAGCTCAGGCACCTGGTGTCCGACAGGACGAGAAGTGAGGCGGCGCAGGCGTTGTCGGCCTAGTGTGAGCCCGTGTCCCACGCCATTACCGCGTTAGTGCTACCCGACGCCCACGTGCCTGAGGTCGCGGCCCAATGGGATCTGCGAGCGGTCCCGCTCAACGGCAACCTGACACTTTTTCACGTAACGCACTGCTACGCGGCGTATTGGCAAGCAGTCCAAGGGGTCACGGGACACTTTGAAGTCGTTCCGGATCGGCCACCACAGCTACTGTTTCCGACGGAGAATGTGCTCCTTCAGACCGCGCGAGAACTGTCCGGTCGACCCAACCCGACTTTCGCGATCTTGATCACCGAATTCTACGGCGGCATGGGCTCCCAAGGCGCTGTTGTGTGCATCAATGGCGGCCCGATTCGGGCGACGACCGACATCAACGACGCGCTGCGCGAGCTGGGTATTAGCGCTGCTGACGGGTTGGACGAATTCGACACGGTCGGGCTGGGCAATCACCGGTCAACACCCGACTATCTCGATCATTACGACGACCTCTGCGACGAGCTTGGTGTTTGAGCGAAAGGAGGACGGCGCTTCGGGCCTTCGCAAGCCAACGAGTGCGGGTGCCGCGTACCCACCGCGGCAAACCGGCAAGTAGGTTGGGCGGGGACTTCTACTTGGGGGAGGGGCAGCATGAAACAGGTCCGGGGCACCATCTATGCCGCTGTCGCAACAGTATTCGTTGTGCTGTTCGCGGGAGGGTGTGTCTCGGAAGCGGATTCGGCACGCGACCTTCCACCCATCGGTGACATCGCAACACTGGATCCGTGCGGGTTCATCCCGGCCGACACTTTCGCCGACATAACGGATGTCAAACCCGAAATCGCTGTGCGGCCAACGAATTTCGTGCGGTGCAGCCTGCGTTTGGATTTGGTTGGCAGGCAAGACGATCGCGTCGCGGTGTGGACGATCATGAGCGCGCATACCACCGATCTTGATTCCACCGACGCGGTGTCGACGACGCGCGGGGGAATTCGGATCGCCAAAGGCACGTCGAACGAGGGTGCTTGGTGCGACGGGTCGGTCCGACTACCAAACGGTGCGGGCGTTGTCGTGCATGCCGCCGCCGATCGAAACGGCCGTCCGCTCAGCGACGTTAACGCCTGCCCGGTGCGCGACCGTGCGGTCGACGCCATCGTCGCGACCATGCGCGCCGGGAAATACCAACGCATCCCGTACGCGGGCGATTCACTGCGGGGGTACGCCCTGTGCAGCGCGTTGTCGGTCGCCGAGGTCAGGTCCGCGCTGACTATGCCGGGGCTGATTGACCAGTCCGTCGCGGCGGAACACGACTGTCAATGGCGTACCGTCGACGAGTCCGAACGACCGCCGGGCGCGATGATGTCGGTGTGGATCGATGATCCGAGCATCTACCTGGGCAATCGCGTGACCATTAATGGCTTCGCCGGGCGAGCGTGGGATATCAGCCAGTCGGATACGGGCCGCTGCATCGTCACCATCGCTGTCAAGAATTGGGACCCGTGGCCGGGCCTGCATCGTGCGAAACGCAAAAACAACTTGGCCGAAATCCTCTACACCCAGGTGATTCTTCCGAACCAGTCTGAGCCGGGACGGGCGTGCGAAGCGGCTAAAACGATTGCGGGACAGGCTCTTTCGCGGCGACCCGCTAGCTAGGGAACGCCTCCCGCCCTTTACGGGTAACTCCGCCGGAAGGTTCGCCCTTCATGTCGCCCTACCACCGTCGCCAACGTGGCTCGGTGTGCCGGGTTCACGCGCAGGGTGACCACGCTGTTCGGGCGTGCCTGATCTAGGCGATCCGCTGCCCAAGTCAGAAATAGGGTGCGTTGCTCAGGGGTCAGGGTCGCGAGGCGGTCGGCACCGTCGTCGAAAAGGTTCACGACCGCGCCACGGCGACGAGCGTTCCACGCTGCGTGCGTAACGAGCGGGTCGGCCAACCCCGGCGCGCGAGCGATCGAGCGCAGATGCGTCTCATGTAACAGCGCGACCTTTCGACTTTTGGGGTCTAACTGACCGTAAGTCGCTGCAACACAGAGCAACTCGTGAATCTCGGGGTCGAGAGTGGCGAGTTGGGATCGGCGCAGACTCAGTCGAGCAACCTGCTCAGCATGCCGCTCGGCTGCCGAAATCTCTTGCTGCCGAGCGACGAAGATGGCATTCGCCGCTGGGCGAATTGTGCGGGCGAAAATGGTTGCCATTGTCAACGGGGCAGCGTTGATTGTGGTGAGGACCAGCCCGAGAACCACGTCGCCCCCTACGTTGGCGGCCCATGCGATGGTGACGGCGCTCGTCATCGCGAAGCCGCCCCACCCCAACCCGGTCCTGCCGCGCACGCACAGAAACAGGCTCAGCGTCGTCGTAGCGAACAGCGGCCACAGTTGAGTCCCTGATGTCACTGGCCACGGAACCACCGCGCACACTAATGCGGTGCTGAGTGGTTGCGCGACCATGATCGCGATCCCGCTGCCGACCGGGACCGGGTCGCCCTGTGTCAGAAGCAAACTCAGCCCAGCCATCAGGAAAATGGCGATGGCGACACCAACAGGCCACCACGGCTCAACGCCTTCGTCAGCGGTGATCGCCTGCAGGGCTGTGCCGGTCAGGTAGCTCACCGCGGTAACGCGAGCGATCGGCTGACGCATGCCGAGCAATTGTCGAATGTCTGCGGGGTCGCCACTAGGTCGTCGCCAGCGCAAGTCGACGCGGACACCGCGCCCGGGCCGACCCCTCACCGTCGCGAACCCACCAGGGATGAGCGTGAGCCGCGCTTGGATGGACGTGACGCCAAGCCGATCGGCCGGAAGGTCGGAGCGACGGAACCCAGGCCCATCGTCGGTGATGGTCACGCGAACTCCACTGTCGCGCAAGCTAACTCGCACCTCACGTACGACGTCCGGTCCAGCGTGCCGCTGACTGTTGCGCAACGACTCCTGCACCCCCGCACAAATCGCCTCGATTACGTCGGCAGGATAGGCGGCATTCGCACGGCTGCGCCCGTGGATTCGGACCCCAGCGCCCACCTCACCGGCCGCGAGACGGAGGCGTGCGATCGCCTGCTTGGCAGGAATCGGCCGAGGCCTTGGCTCGTCTTCGGCGAGCGCGCGCAGTTTGTCGATGGTGATTCCGGCGTTTCGTTTGAGCTCGGGTGCAGGCGTGCTACCTCTGGCCGCGCCGAGCAACGTGGCAATCACCCAGGTGTGGACGAGGTCAACGAACAGGCGACGCTCCGCATCCTCGGCCGCTCGTGCCGCTCGCTGGCCAGCAAGAATGGGCGCCTGCGCGCGGGTGGCGTCAAGAGTGCGCGCCGTGCGGACGGCTATACAAGCCGCACCTACCAACAACAGGCTGTAGCTGACATTGGTGACCAGGTCAGCGAACCACCACGCTTCGGCAGCACCGCTCCGGTAGTTGAGCGCCTGGGTAATCGCCACCAACAACGCGGTGTAGGCGAGGGCGAAGCGGGCAGGCCACGTCACCGCCGCACACATGCCCGCTAGGCCCGGGATCGCCGAAAACCAGAGAAATGTCTCGGGCGGTGGAGATTCCGTCCACGCGGGAAGCCACAGCAATGCGGGAGGGAGGTAAGAAAGCGCGGCGGCAGTCGGTACGGTTCGGCGACCGGCGGCGAAGCGTGAATAGCTCGTCGCCGCGACAGCGCTTCCGGTTCCGAAAACCATCAAAACCGCTACCGGCGTCCACCATGCCGCGACTATGCGCGCCTCAGCGGCAATATGTGGAAGCAAAAGTAGGAAATAGGCAAGGTATCCGAAGCCAATGAAGCGGAGGTAAAGGCGAATGATACGTGCGCCCGGACCCTCTGTCGTCATCGGACTGATCGACGCGGGTGCGACCAAGGTCGCCGGACGAATCCGCCTAACCGCGCCGCGCGCGTCAATTCCGACCTCGATAAATTCGACTGGCCTAATTCGGCATAGGCCGATCGGATGCGCGTCAGGTATTCCTTCACCGTGTGCGGGCTGATATTCATAATTGCCGCGATGTCGCGCTCGGATTCTCCCGACGCGTAAAGCGCGAGGGTTCGCTGTTGTTGAGGGGGCAGCGTCGGTGCGAAAGCGGGGTCGGCGTCGATGACGGCGGCAAGTTCAAGCGATGTCGACTCTTCGCCGCGTGCCACCGCGCGAATAGCGGCGACAATGCGATCTTCGCTCGCGGACTTCAAGACGATGCCCGCAACACCAGCGCGCGCGGCCATCCGAACCAACTCGGGATCTTCGCCACCAGTGAAGACCAGAACGGGCCAGCCCCGCTCGCGCAAGAGCGTCGCGTTTTCAATCGGCGATGTGCCGTCGGCGAGGAGAAGGTCGAGCATCACCACGTCCAAAGTTGCTCCGCAGGTGAGCAATTCGGGGACAGTCTCGGCTGTTGCCACGATGGTGATTTCCGGGTGCGGCGCCAAGTATCCGCGTAGCGCGGACGTGGTGAAGCCGCATTGGTCATCTATCACGCCAAGCCGAACAGGAACGCTCATCGGACTACCTGTTTCTCGATGCCACCCTGCGAGACAATTGCGGCCTCGCGCCCAAAAGGATTGTAGCGGCATCTCTCGCGCGTGCCGATGTTTGCAGACAGTAACGATGTCCCGCGAAAGCGGGGACTGGGCGCCTTTTTTGCGCGCGGATATCTTACTGGCAGCGCACATTACGCAAGGAGAATGACGTGGCAGATACCAGTAGAGCCGCTTACGCGAACACCGTCACCGAAGCGGCGGTCGCTGAGCTAGATGCCCTAGCCAGCGCTGTTGCCGCGCGCCACCGCGGCGTCCCAACCGACATTAGGTTCGGGGCCGATAAGCGGGAGGGATGGGTGCTGGAAACGCGCATCACCGGCGTCACCGACGGTGAATACGAGTGGTGGCGCGGCACGAAGATCCTAGTTTTAATGCCTGACGGCGAACTGCTGCAAGTGAAGCGTTCACATACTCAAGTGCCGAGAAACCCGGATTTGGAGAAAATTGAAGACTCGGTGCAAGGTCTCGACATTGAGAACTGGGATCTGGTCTTTGAATCCTACGCGGCTCGGGATGGGTACAGCTGCTTCAAGACATCGAACTATCGGACTGATCGACATACTGGAGCGATCGTTGCCGCATTAGCGAAATTTGACGCCGACGACCACTCGGCTCGAAAGCCGATGCCGCCGGAACGTCGGCTGACCCATTATCAAGCCCGCGTGCGAAAGGAACTGGTGACTACAGCGATTATGCGCGCCGTGCTGGCTGGGATGACTTGGCTCATGCTCGCGGGCGGTATGAAGGTGATCGAATTCTTTTCCCGGCATTCTAGTCGCACGCCGGAAAATCCCGCGACCTTCTTCCTTTTCCCGGACGGGGCGTACAGCACGATCGCCCTCTCCGGTGTGGTCATTCTGGTCGCGGTCACCATGATTGACCTGGCCTGGCTCGACAAGCGACCGCCCCCCGACTTCACCGATTCGCTTTTCTGCTTCCTGGTTGGTGCGGCAATCGGTGCCGTGTGGTTCGGATATCTGGTCTTTTCCAGCCCCGCCCCAAGTGGTGCTGGCGTGTGGTGGACCATCCCGCTGTGTGGCGTCGTGGCGTACCTGTTGGCGCGGATGCGCCGGTGGGTGTAGTCACCGGGTGTTTCGTCAAGTCCCTAACGGAAAGGTGAAGGAAATGAACTGCAGCAAATGTCGGAGGTCCGTCCACGATTGTCCCGCGTGTAAAGGTCGCGGCGGCGGTCTGACTCCGCTGGGTGACCGCTTGCACTGCACCCAATGCACAGAGGGCGCGGTCTGCCGAGAGCACGGTAAGCACTGGAAGTAGGCGCGCCGAAATCGCGACCTCAAACAGCGGTTGAGCACAGCGGTGCCGGGTATGGCCCGCGTATGGACGAGACGACGAGGGCGCTCATGTCGGGCGCTGACGAGCGACGGCGGGTCGTGCTCACCGACGACGGGCCCGCGCTGATCGAAGGTCCGGTCGACCTGGTGACCGCCGACGGCATCGTTCTGCACTGCGACCGCTTCCAAGTGGCGCTGTGCCTGTGCCGCCGGTCGGCCACCTACCCGCTCTGCGATACCAGCCATCGACGCCGCAAGAGGCGAGGTACCCCATGACCGTCGAACACGCGCTGCCGCGTCCGCGCGGAGAACTATCCCGCGCGCTCATCGAATCCCTAAGCGGCCCACTAGGTTCCGCGCTCCCAACCCTCACGCCCGGCGACCCGCACGGCGACGACCACGCGCTCGCCCTCCACACCTGCTACGAACTGCACTACCAAGGGTTCGCTGGCGTCGACCCGGAGTGGGAATGGGACCCCGGTCTCCTCACACTGCGGCGCGACCTCGAAAACGAGCTGCTGACCGCGTTGTCGGACGAAGTAGCCGGCGGCGTTGATGTTGACGCCGAACTCGACCCACTGCTCGAACCAGCCGACTACACCGACGGCATCATCGGCTTCCTCTCCGACGAGGGCACCGCACAACATTTGCGCGAATATTTTGTGCACCGGTCGATATATCACCACATTGAGGCCGACCCCTACGCCTGGGTAATCCCTCGGTTGCGCGGACAACCCAAAGCCGCGTTGGTCGCGGTGGAATTCGACGAATTCGGTGGTGGCCGTGGTGAACGCGTGCATGCCCAACTTTTCGCCGACCTGCTCGCGGGCGCTGACCTCGACCCGGGCTATTTGAGCTACCTCGACCGCGTGCCCGCGCCCATGCTCACCGTGGTCAATATGATTTCCCTTTTCGGATTACATCGTCGGCTGCGTGGCGCGCTCGTCGGCCATTTTGCCGCGAATGAAATCACCTCATCCCCAGCATCGCGCCACCTCGCGAAAATCGCGGACGCGATGCTCGATCATCCCGCGTGTGTCGCTTTCTATATCGAACATGTCGAAGCGGACGCGGTTCACGAACAAATCATGCGTCGCGACGTTATCGCGGAAATGCTGAACGCCGAACCCGATATCGCACGCGACATCGTGTTCGGCGTTCAAGCGACAAACGTGGTCGAAGACCGTTTCGCCGCCTATGTGCTTTCGTGCTGGCGTGACCAACGCTCTTCGTTGCTACCAGCGCTCAGCTAAGGCGGTTAGCCCTTGAAGGCGTCCTTAACCTTCTCACCAGCATCTTTGATGTCTGCCTTGGACTGCTCGCCCCGGCCCTCGTTGGCCTTCTTATCGTCGTTGGTTGCTTCGCCAACCGCTTCCTTGGCCTTGCCAATCAACTTCTCGGCCTTGTTTTCCAGCTTGTCCGCAAAGCTCATCGCGGTATTCCTCTCAGACGTTCGCTCGACCAGTGGCTGTGGGCCGTCCTTGGGACCCAATAGCAGCAATACCCGACCCGAATGCGATCAAACAACTGAGGAATCGGCGATTGCGTACCGACCGACCGGGTATAGCCCCGTTGAGTCCTCGACACGAGGAGTCCCGATACGCAGAAAGGACGAACTCGTGAATATTTTGCCAGCACGTCACCATTTCCCTGACCATGCCCGCACCACGCGTCAGTACGCGGGGGAGGCGTTCGAAGACACGATGAACTGGCCCGGATTAGTGCTGATCGGCGTTGGGTTAGTTTTCGTTGCCGCCACCCTCACCGCGGCGGGCTACGGTTTCGCCGGGTGGGCGCTGATTGCCGGTATTTTGTGTGGTATTTGTCTCGTTGGCGGAATCGGTCTCGTCGCACTGGAACATCGGCATATTCGGACCAAGGATAAAAACGAAATGTGTGAATGGCCGAGGCGCTGACCCGGACATGGTCGGGCTGCCGATCATTCGCGCGCCGCGGGTGTACCCGCCCCAAGCCGACACGTGGTTGTTGCGGCGGGCGTTGTGCGCGTTGCCGTCCGCGCGGGGACTCCGCGTGCTCGACGCCTTCGCGGGAACGGGCGCGCTCACCTTGGCCGCCGCCGCGAATGGCGCGCGCACGGTGACCGCTATCGACAGGTCTCGGCCTGCGCTGTTGTCCACGTGGGCGAACTGCAGGCTGCGGGGAATCTCGGTCGAACTCATTCACGGCGACTTCACCACCGCGCTCGGGCTGCCCCGTTTCGACCTCGTCCTCGCCAACCCGCCCTACGTTCCCGCGGCACGGGACGGGCGCGGCGCGGGTTTGGCGTGGGACGCGGGCCAAGACGGTCGCCGCATCCTCGACCGGCTGTGCGCGGTATTGCCGAGTCTGCTCACGCCGCAGGGGATGGCGCTGATCGTCCACTCGACGATCAGCGACCCCCATCAAACGTTAAACAGCCTGCGCGACAACGGGGTTCACGCCCACGTCGTCGCGAAGCAAACCATCCCGTTCGGCCCGGTCATGCGTTCGCGAGTCGGCTGGCTGGCGGCCCAGGGCCACGTTGCCCCGGGCCAGCGGCATGAGGAACTCGTGGTGATTCGCGTCGACAATGCGCGGGTGCCAGCGGCGCGAATGCCAGCGTCACGCCGCTAGCGCTGGTTCGTCGAGCGCGCGAGCACGCAGCGACGCGAGCGTCCTCGACAACATCCGCGACACCTGCATCTGCGAGACGCCGAGTCGGGCGGCGATCTCGCTTTGCGTCAGCTCGCCGAAGAAGCGCATCGTGAGGACCTGGCGTTCGCGCGGCGGCAGGTCGGCGAGCAGCGGGCGCACCGTGATCGCGTTTTCGGTGAGCTCGTAGCACGATTCGTCGGCACCGAGCGTGGCACTGACCGCTTTGCTGAAACCGTCGTCGGCCCCGTCGATCGGGTTGGTTTGATAGCCGTTGCTCGCGACCATCGCGCGCGAAACCTCAAGCACATCAACGTCGAGTTCGGTGGCGAGCTCGCGGGCTGATGGCATGTGCCCGAGCCGTTGACACAGCTCTTCGACGGCAGGATTGATGCGTTGCTGCAGCTCTTTGAGTCGCCGGGGAACGTGCACCGCCCAGGTCCTGTCCCGAAAATGTCGGCGAACCTCGCCCATGATCGTGGGAATCGCGAAGGAAAGGAAGGTGTGGCCGCGTTCGGTGTCGAAGCGGTCGACGGCGAGCACGAGCCCAACTCGGGCGGTTTGCTCTAAGTCGTCGAACTGTTCGCCGCGTCCAGCGAACTTGCGGGCGATGTGGTCGGCCAGCGGCAGACACCGCTCAATCACCTCTGCCCGCAGGGTGTCGTGCTCTTCGCCCGCTGGTGCGGCGTCTAGTTCGGTGAACAGGTCCTCGATGTGGTCGTAACTGTCGCCGTGCGAAGGTGAAGTGGAATCTTCGTTCATCGCCGTGCTCCTCGTTTCCGCGCGTTTCGGGCATCGTCGGATACCTTCGAGTACCCGACTTGGGTGCCCGTTATGTCACCCGCGTTCCCTCAACAGTACGTCTAGTGCGGCTGACCTCGGTGAATCCAGCCAAAATAGATGGTCGTTGGGTACCCGTCGCGGTCATTGTCGAAGGCGTCGTAGGTCACCGACAGCGTGTCGGTGAGCGACGCGACCACATGCCAGCCGAAGCTGTTCTCGTCGATCGCCGCTGGCCGTTGCGCCACGTTCGACACCCGCGCGTCGAGCGTCCCCGCCCCGGTCGTGAACGCGCACGTGATAGCGGTGTCAGGGACGGCGGCGCGCATCAGCGTGGTGACGACTTCGTCGAGTGCCAGCATCAGATCGACGACGACGTCAAGGGCGAACCCGTTCACGAGCAGCATAGTTTCCGACATCGCGTGCGCCATCGTGAGGTGGTCCAGCGCGGCTGGCACCTCGAACCGAACAGTCGCCGCCTGCACAACGCCACCTCCCTCATCGCCCTAACCAGGGCCTACATAGGGCGCGTACCCCGTTCGCTCGGGGTTAAGCGCGATCGTTGACGCGCCGGAGCTTGGCCCGAAACTCAGCGTTGCGCGACCTAGGATCGGAGGACGCCGCCGACGCGTTCGCCGTGGGTACGCGTGGTCCGACAGCACGGGAAACCAACTCCGACGGGAGACACGAGTGGGTGCTTCATCGGTTCGATACGGCTCCGACAGTGACGGCACGCAACAGCACCTTGGTTTGCTCGGCGAAATGGCCGGGTCGTGGCAGGGGACAGGATTTAATCTGATCGCCCGCCCGGATTTCGCTGGGCACGCGAATCTTTACCTTCAGCTGAATCAAACTAGCGAAACTTACGATGTGAACCCGATTGGGTCGCCGGTGCCGAACCGCGCGTGCGGGTGCGACGGGGTCGACTTGTATGGGGTCACCTATTTGCACAAGGTTCGCGACGCCGCGACAGGCAGTGCGCTGCATATTGAACCGGGAATGTGGATGATCCAGCCGGTCGTCGATTATCCGCCGGAAAAGCCGCCGACTGGTGGGCAGATTGTGTACCGAATGGCGTCGATTCCGCACGGTAATTCGATTCTCGCGCAGGGTGCGGCAACGCGTTTTTCCGGAACACCGGTGCTGGCGACGTCGCAAGATCCGTTCGCGTTTTCGAGTTTCCTTTCGTTCAACAGCACGCCGATCACCGGCGTCGTCCCGCCTGCTGAGGCGATTATGAACGCGCACGGCACATCTGAGGCGGGCACGTCGCGCACCGACCACCTCAAACCGTTTCAGCAGTACGACCTCACCGTTCCCGAAGGGCCGAAAAACCCACGGACGCCGTACGATACGAACCCACCGGACCCAGCGCTGCCGAGTGAACTGCTCGGTGTCGCGATGCAGGACGTGGTGAACGACCCGATCACGCTTTTGCAGTCGGTGGTGCGGAAACAGGTGGCCGAGGGATACAGCTTCGAAGGTGTCGCGATTAATGTCATGACCCAGGCCAGGGTCGGTTTCCGCAACAAGGTCAACGACCCGTACGGCCCGTACACGACGGTGCACCCACCGAATTCTGATGGGGGACTGACAAATTCGCCCTTCCTCCTGGGCGGCGTGCCCACCGGCGGCATGGGCCCGAACGCGCAAACAACCCTCGTTTACGCGACGTTGTGGATCGAGAAACTCACCCACCCGACCAGACCGCCGATGATGCAATTGCAGTACGCGCAAATGTGCGTGATCAATTTCCGAATTCTGTTGATGCCGAATCAGGGCATCGTTGGCTGGCCGCACGTTTCGGTGGCGACATTGCGCAAAAGTTTCGGCTGATCGTCGCTCGCATTGAGCACTTCACGCATGCGTTCCTTGTCGAGTTGGCCTTCCCAATTCGCGACAACGAACGTGGCGACGCAGTTGCCCAACAAGTTCACCGAAACCCGCATCGAGTCCATGATGCGGTCCGCACCAAGCAAGAGGGCAACGGCGGCAACGGGAATCGCGCCGTGCCCGATCGCGGCGATCGTCGCCGACAGCGCGAGGAACGACGACCCCGGCACGCCCGCCATGCCTTTCGACGTGAGCATCAGCACCAGCACGGCGGTGATCTGTTCACCTAGCGACAGGTCGACGCCAAGTGCTTGCGCGAGAAACAGGGTGCAAATCGAGAGATAAAGCGTTGCGCCGTCGAGGTTGAACGAATACCCCGTCGGCACAACGAGTCCCGTTGTCGTTGGCGAACATCCAGCGTTATTCAGCTTGGTCATAATGCGCGGCAAAACCACTTCGGTTGACGCGGTGCCAAGCGCGAGGAAGAACTCGTCCTTGACGTAAACCAGGAACTTCCACAGGTTCACGCCAGCAAGGAACCAGGCGATCGCGGCCAAGATCAAGATAAACAGTAACGCCGCCAAATAGCATGCGGCAATGAGCTTTCCGTAGCTGGCGAGCGAGCCGATCCCGTATTGGCCGATGATGTACGCCATCGCACCGAACGCGCCGAGCGGGGCAAGCCGCATGACCCAGCCGATGATCGTGAAGAAAATGTGGCTCAGGTGGTCGATGAATTCGAAGATCACCGGCGGTCCCGTTTCGCCGAACTTGGCTAGCGCGAGCCCGAACAGCACCGCGAAAAAGAGCACCTGCAACAGGGCATTCTCGGCGAACGCCGACATCACCGAGGTCGGAATGATGTTGAGCAGGAATTGAACCGTGTGCGGCAGTTCGCCGTTGCCGGTCTTCTTTGCCACGGCTTCCGCGCCATTGGCCAGCGTTTCCGGCGAGATGCTAAACCCCGCGCCCGGCTTGACGATATTGCCAACGACCAGGCCAAACAGGAGAGCGAAGGTGGTCACCACTTCGAAGTAGATCAGCGCCTTCACCCCGATCCGCCCGACGGCCTTCAAATCGCCAACGTGGGCGATGCCGATCACCACTGTGCAGAAGATGATCGGGGCGATCAGCATCTTGATGAGCTTGATGAACCCGTCGGCGAGCGGCTTGAAGTGGGCACCCATGTCGGGCCAGAGCCAGCCGACGAGGATGCCCGCGACAATCGCGACGAGAAGTTGGAGAAAGAGGGACGTGTACCAGGGCGGTTTGTTCGCAAGCCGGACCATTTCACTGCTCGGCGGCGTGATCGTGCTTTCCATTGTCCGACAATAGGAATCGGCTGTTACTCAGGCGTTAAGGATGGATACGGAGACTGTTCCGAAAGGAAGCATCGTCGGCGGGGAAGGTAATCGCTTGGGTCGCAGGCCGGTTCATTCGACCCGAACTTCCTCAATAGGTGCGAGACCGAGCCGGTCCATCAGACGCGCACTGCGTGACCACCCTGGGCTGCGGTTCACGTCCACCTCGGTGAAGTCAGCAGCCGTGAGCGTCCGCCCGAGACGGTCCTCAACGCATCCGATGCAAAGGAGACGTTCGCCCTCGGTGCTCACGCTCTCCCACAGGGCGTTTTGAAGCATGTAATACTCGTCGATTGTCTGCGTATCGACCGCGCACCCGGCGCACTCCCACGCCCGCGCGCGGCCTACCTCGATCCACGGGATGAGCCTGCGCAGTTCTGCCCTCGCCAGCGGCAACAGTTGGTCAAGAACGTCAGCAGCGACGATGTCTTCCGTCAGCCAAAACAAGCCTAGCGCTCGCGCAGCGGCCTCGACGACCAGTTCGGGCGAGTCGGTGCTCCCCGCGATCTCGATCAGCGTCGCGATGACGATGGGATATTCGTAGCGGCCCAACAGCGTTGCCGCGTCGGAGCGTGCTTCGGGTGATTGTGCCCGGTCAGTGGCCTGAGCGAGAAACTGACGGCCTAGTTCCGGGAGGTCTGGGTGCAGCGGATCGGCTTCCCATATCGCGTAGGCCGCCTGACGCGATTCGTTCCCGCGCAACTCCGTTGGCAGCGTGGCCATCGGGTTGGAACGAAACCAGTCTTGAATCAGCCGATCGCGCTCATCGACCGCCGCCTTTAGGGCGTCCGGGATAACGGCGACCGAGGTGATCATTGCCTGCCAGGCTGGCTCGATGTCGCCCAGCTCAAGCCCGGTGTCTCGACAGAACCGCATCTCCGGCTTCGAACCCCATGCGGTAGCACGGAATTCGTCGGGACTCACCTCGGCGACTGTCGGCGCGTCGCGCCACCCCATCGCGGCTCGCGCACGGAACCGATCACCGACGGCGAGGTCGCGGACAGTTCTGGTCTGACTCTTCACAGGTGCATCAAACCGGACGCAACCGACATGTCAAGCTGGCGCCGATGAGCGCCCGGGGGGTGGCTGTCGTGCGGAATCCGCGCGCATGGTGATGACGCGATTTAGCGAGCGAGGTAGGGCGAGCCCAAGCTAGGCTGGCATCAGAGATCGTGTGAGTATCGAAAAGGGTTGTCTCCATCGGTCTTTCGCGCAAGTGCCCCTAAGGACTTCGCATTCCGTTAGCGCAGCCCGCGCGGAACTGGAGTACGTCCGGCTCGCTAGCGCGCGAGTTCTCGGGCAAGCTGTTGCCCGCCGCAATGGCGGGGCGTCGCGTCTACTCCGGCGGTGTTGCGGGCGCGTATTCCTTGACGATCCAGCGGCAGATCGCTTCGACCACGTATTCGCGTTCACCCTCGTCCAGGTCGCGGCCTTTCTTGATGCCGTGCCAGCGTTCGAGGCAGTTGCGACAGCATGTCGCCGTCGCGTGCTGAGCGACGAAAACGGGGTGGCCGCGATACGGCGTCTGCTTGCCGTCGTTGCGCGGCTCTGCCGGGGCGAGGCGCTGGCCGATGAGCTCGTGGGCATGCTTGCGGACGGTGTTAATCCCGCGCAAATCGACAATCGCGCGGTCGCGGCCACGCAGATGGAATTTCGCGCGGAAATGGTGCTGGCTGATCCGCGCTAACCGTTGGTCGAGCCCTTCGGTATCCATCCGGCTCCCTCGCGACAGGGTTAGTTGGTGATAATGCGCGTCCCGCCTCGGGTGCATTCGCTGAGGACCTGGTTGGGCTGCCGATCGGCGACCTGCGGGGTCATGCACTGCCAGCCGTCGAACGAGGAAGTCCACGTGTCGCCGGTGTGGAGGACGGTCGCGTCGGTGACGTATTTCGTCAGCGTGAGCAGCGCGTCGGGGCAGCTGATCGTGCCGCTGTCGACGCGGACGGTGGCGGTGACCCCGGTCTGCGGGTAGGTGACCGTGCCGCACGCCGCACCGGGGTTCGCGTCGGGGGTGGTCGACCCGGTCGACGGCGGCTTTCCGGCACTCGTCGTCGAAGGGCTCGCGGCGGTGGTCGACGACGTGTCATCCGATCCGCACCCGGCGAGCGCGAGGACTGCGGAAACGATGACGACTGCCGAAAAACCTCGCACGTGTGCCTCCCAATGTCCGATCGCGGTTGCGTCGGCTAGTTTCACACATTTGGTCCGCTGCGGAGGTGTCCGTCATCGAACGGACGCCGAGTCGTGGTCTGACTTGGACAGAACCGCGACGAGGAAGTCCGCGCCTTCGCGGAACGGGCGCAGGTCCCAGGTTGAGAAGAGCGCGTCAGGGGTGAGGCCGGCCTTTTCCGCGTCGCGGAGAAAGTCGGCGAACTCGTATCCGCGATTCGCGCCGAAGCCAACGATTGCGCGACCATCTGTCGCGAGGTGGCTCGCGAAGTTTGCCAGGACGGTCTCGCGCGTCGACGGGGCGAGGAAGGTGACTACATTGCCCGCCGACACGATAGCGTCGAATTCCCTTTGCTCTAAGGACAATTCGGCTAGGTCGCCCACTTGCCAGGTCGGCCCCGGGTAGTCCTCACGCGCCGCGTCGATGAGCACCGGGTCAATGTCGACGCCGACAACCGTGTGCCCCGCTTCGTGCAGATACCCGCCGATCCGCCCCGGCCCGCACCCGGCGTCGAGCACGTGACTGCCGCGCGCGAGCATCGCGTCAACGAGCCGAGCCTCACCGACGATGTCGGTGCCGTCAGCGGCGAGCGTGCGGAAGCGGTCGACGTACCAGGAGGAGTGGTTCGGATCGTTCGCGGTGAGCTCTTCCCACCCACTGCGTTCACGCGCACTCATCGAAACCTCCTGGTCGGAACGGACGCCAACGAGCCTACGTTGAAGGAGGGTGGGAAAAATATATAGACTGGTCTATTCTGTCGGTATGGCTGCTCAAACGAAAGGTGCGCGGACGAGCGAAAAGCTCGTCGAGACGATGCTCGAACTCATCCAGGTGCGTGGCTACAGCGGCACCGGGCTCAATGTGATCGTCGAGCAGTCTGGCGCGCCGAAGGGGTCGATGTACTTCCACTTTCCTGAAGGGAAGGAACAGCTCGCTGAGCGCGCAATTATGTTGGCCGAGCAGCGATTTCGTGACCTAATCACGTCTGCAACCGCTTCGGAAGCGTCGCCGCGCGAGCTGGTCAAAGGTCTGATCGACGCGTTCGCCGCTCTGCTGGTCGATAGCGACTACCAACTCGGCTGCCCGGTGTCGGTGGTGACGCTGGAAATGGGCGCCCACAGCGAGCGGCTGCGGACGGCGTGTGCGCGCGCCTACGAGTCGTGGATCGCCGCCACGGCGGAATACCTTGCGGCGCTTGGTTATTCCGACGAAGAAGCGCGACAACTCGGCACCGCGATGGTGAGCACCGTCGAGGGCGCGATGATCGTCGCCCGTGCCCAGCGTGATCCCGAGCCGCTCTACAGCGCAGGCTACCTGCTCAGCGCACTGCTTGATCAAAAGGGGAACTGACATGACCGTCGAACGTCACGCGCTGGTTTTTGGCGCGAGCGGATTCATTGGGCGCCACCTCATTGTGGCGCTCGACCGGGCGGGCGTGCGCGTCACCGCTGCCACGCGAAGTGCGGATTCGTTTGCGCGACTGTGTGTTTGGCTGAGCGACCACGGTGTGCGCGCGGAGCCGGAGCAGATGCTGGTCGATTTCACCGCGCCTCAACTGGGCGATCCTGCGCAATTCCGTTCCGTCACAGAGGTTTACAACTGCGCGGGTGCTTTCCAGTTCGGGATGACGAACGAAACAGCGCGCGCTGGCAATGTCGACAGCGTTCGTGCGATCGTGCGGTTCGTCGCGGAGCTTGACCAGGTAGCCCGAACAGTTTTCGTCTCCGGCTACCGAGTCGGCGGTCAGGAACCGGCCGCACGCGGATGGAGTGCCGAGCAGGCGCGCGCGACCTATCGCCGACTTGGCGCGTACGAAGCGTCGAAAGCGGAAGCGGACGCCGTCTTTCAGGGGCTCGCGACCGAAGCCGGTCTTGCGTGGTCAATTATCAACCCGTGCACAGTGATTGGCTCAAGCGTCACCGGCGAGACGGACCAGTACGTTGGCCTCGCGGAGACGATCGCACAGCTCGCGCACGGCAAACTCCCCGCCGTCCCGGGCAACGACCATACCTTCGTTCCCATCGTCGCGGTCGACTACCTTGCGGACTTTATGGTGCTGCTGCCGACCGACCCTTCATCGGCAGGCATGAGTTACTGGGTGCTCGACGACAACACCCCGACGTTGCCAACGCTTATCGCGCTAGCTGCCGAGCGCTTGGGCGTGCGCGCCCCGCGCTTCCGCGTGTCGCCGATACTGCTGCGATTGCTGCCGCGAGCACTGACCAAAGCGGACCCAGAAACCCTGAGTTTCCTTGCGACAGAGCGCTATCCGACCGCGTCGGCCAATGAGCTGGCGGCCCGCCACGGTCTCGTGATGCCCGATACGACGCGCACGATCACCCGGTGGGTCGACCACCTCGCTGGCCGCGAGTTTGGTGGACGACCCGCCGCGGCGACGCGCACGTTGACGCAATGATCACGTCAGCGCACGATCAGCGTCATGCTGTATTCCACTCCCGCACTCGCTGATCGCGACCGCCAGGTTCTCGGCGAAGTTGACGACCTGCGGGAGCAGTTACGCCGTCGAGTGCAGGGAGCCCCAGCCAAGTGGACTGCCGTTCTGCGCAAATCCCTCACCGCAGACGCCGTCGCCGCATCCAACAGCATCGAGGGCTTCAAAGTCTCAGCCATCGACGTCGAAGACCTCATCGCAGGCGAATCCGACGTCGACGTTTCCGATGAGAACCGCGCGGAAACCCTTGCCTACCAACACCTCATGACCTATCTCCAAACCCAGCACGACGCCCCGGATTTTCAGTTCAGCAAAGGGCAGCTCAACGCGCTGCACTGGATGTTGCAAGGTCACCGGCATACCGCGCGCAAACCTGCCGGGCAGTGGCGTGCGGGGCCCGTGTACGTCACTGACCCAGGTAATCCGAGAATCGCCGCCTACACCGCACCCGACGCGGACATCGTCGCCGATCTCATGAGCGAACTCATCGACTGGCTCAATGCGCCCACTGACGACCACCCGCTGGTGCGGGCCGCGATGGCACACCTGCACCTCGTTTCGATCCACCCGTGGTGCGACGGCAACGGGCGCATGTCTAGGTCATTGCAAACGCTCATGATCGCGCGGGCAGGAGTGATCGCACCGGAGTTTTCCTCGATCGAGGCGTGGCTTGGTCGCTCGTTGAACACCTGGGAGTACTACAAGGTGCTCGGACGATTGGGCCCGAGCTATCAGCCAGACGGCGATGCGACCGAGTGGCTGCGCTTCAACCTCCTCGCTTACCACCAGCAGGCTCAAACGGTGCGCGCCCGATTCGACCAGTCCAGCCGTGTGTGGGCGATGCTCGAAGGGTCGGTGGCGGACGAGCGCATGGTGTCAGCGCTCCATGACGTCGCTGTTTCGGGGCGCGTGCGGCGGTCGCGGTATGGCGCGAGCGAAGGGCTCAGCGTGCAGCAAGCGCAGCGCGATCTGAAAGCGCTCGCTCAGCAAGGTGTGCTCGCGCCCGTCGGACGGACGCGGGCGCGGTACTACATCGAAGGCGATAACTTTCCCGCCGACGTGCTCGAAGTCGCGCGACGCCCGTTCAGTCTGGTCGACCCCTACCGCAGGTAGCCGCGTTGCGAGATGGTCGCGAAAGGGGGCGTGGGTGGCCGACCTCTCTACGATGGGCTAAGTCCTGCACGGTCCCGGCGTGAGGAGTGGTGATGAGTCGAAGTGGAGTGGCTGCTCACGGGGTCGACGACATCGCCGTTGTGCGAGCCGCCGCGCTGCCAACGACCGACGGGGTGCCGTCGGCGGAGTTCCTCAATGACCTGGTCGGTGACGCGCGCATCGTCATGATCGGGGAAAGTTCGCACGGGACGCAGGAGTTTTATGCCGGGCGCGCCGAGGTCACGCGCTGGTTGATTGAGCAGCGCGGGTTTACCGCTGTGGCGTGCGAGGCCGACTGGCCCGACATGGCGCGCGTGAACCGGTTCGTGCGCGGTCACGGCGACGACCACACCGCCGAGGAAGCGCTGCGCGGCTTCGAACGGTTTCCGACGTGGATGTGGCGCAACACCGTGGTCCGCGATTTCGTCGCCTGGTTGCGCGCGCACAATTCCTCGGCTCCGCCGGTGGGAATGTACGGGCTTGACCTCTACAGCCTGTGGTCGTCGATGGACGCGGTGATCGCCTACCTCGACACCGTCGACCCGCAAGCCGCCGCGCGGGCGCGCGAACGCTACAGCTGCTTCGATCACGTTCCCCGCGACGACGGACAGTCCTACGGTTTCGGTGCCGCGTTCGGCGCGGGGGCGGCATGCGAGGACCAGGCGGTGCTGCAATTGCTTGAGCTGCAACAACGTTCGATGAACGCGCATGCCGACGACGACGCGTTCGACGCGCTCGTCAACGCCCAAACCGTCGTCGACGCCGAGGCGTACTACCGCGCGATGTTCGGCGACCAGGTGACGTCATGGAACCTGCGCGATCAACACATGACCGAAACCCTCGCCGCGCTCTACGCCCACACCGATGAGGCGCGAATTGTGGTGTGGGCGCACAACTCTCACGTCGGCGACGCTCGTGCGACGCAAATGGGCGCGGCGGGCGAGGTGACGCTCGGGCAGCTTGGTCGCCAGCGCTGGGGCGAGCAAGTGCGGTTGATCGGACAAACAACGAGCACGGGGACGGTGACCGCCGCGCAGGTGTGGGACGGACCAGCGCGTCGCGAAACCGTGCGGTTCCCGCTGCCCGCGAGTTTCGAAGAAGTGTTGCACGACACCGGAATTCCCGAATTCGCCTTGCGCTTGGGTGACGCGCCGACGCCGGTCGACGAGGTTCTTTCCCACGACCGACTCCAACGCGCGATCGGCGTGATCTACCGCCCGGACACTGAACGCCAAAGTCATTACTACGCAGCACAATTGGCGCGGGAATTCGACGCGGTGATCCATATCGATGAGACCACGGCACTGCAGCCGTTGGACCCGACGTCGCACTGGGAAGAGGGCGTAGTCCCCGAAACATACCCGACGGGCTTGTAAATCGGTGAGCACGCTGGGGTGGCGGTATCGTGCGAGTAGCTTTCGCCACCACAGCGTGTTGACGCTCCGCCAACGCCCCGCGACGGCGCCGAACACCCCAAAGCGCGGTTCCGTGAGCGCCACCCACGGTCAGCGCACCTAAGCTCCCGCCGAGAACGGCACCGAAACTGGCCAGCGCACGTAGTTCCCCTGCGACCACGTCACCGCATCCAGATCAACGGTGAACTCGGGGCATCGCGCTAACAGTTCGGTCAGTGCAACCCGTGCCTGCATACGTGCCGCCGCGGCGCCGAGGCAGTGGTGGTGGCCGTGGCTGAATGTCATGATCCGTTTCGGCTCGCGCAGCACGTCGAGTTCGCTTGCGGTAGCACCGAATTCGCGCTCGTCGCGGTTGGCCGACCCGTACAGCAACAGCACACGTCGGCCTGCGGGGATCGTCGTATCACCGATCGTCACGTCCCGCGTCGCGGTCCGGGCGAGGCCCTGCACCGGCGACGTCATCCGCAGAAATTCCTCAACCGCGCCAACGATCAAACTCGGGTCGTCAATCAGTAAGCGACGCTGGTCGGGGTAGGCGGTCAACAACTGCACCGCCCCACCCAGGTTGCCGGTCGTCGTGTCGTTGCCGCCGGTGATCATCGTGAACGCGAACCCAAGAATCGCGATCAGACCCTCGTTGTCGCCGTTGGCACCGAGTCCGGATGCGAGCAGGTGCGAGATGGTGTCGTCGCCCGGTTCTACCTTTCGGCGGTCGATGAGTTCGCTGAAATAGCCGACCAATTCACCGACCGCGGCGAACGCGTTCTGGTCGCCCGCCGCGATCCCCGCGCCAGCGACCGCGCCGCCAACAATGTTGTCGGTCCACTCATCGAACTTGCCGTGGTCAGCGGGCGGAACGCCGAGGTAATGCGCGACAACCATCGTCGGTAGTGGCTTGAACAGATCGGCGACAATGTCACCGCCGCCTGCCGCGCGCAACGCCTCAATTCGCTCAACAATGAACTCGCGCACCAAGGGTTCGACCGAATTCACTTGGCGCGGAGTGAAACCCGGCGCGACACGTCGCCGGAAATCGGTGTGCTCGGGCGGGTCCATGAATACGAACGGCTTCACCCCACCGAACCCGGCCGCCGCCAAATCGACATAGTCGACCGTCAATCCCGAAGCGGAAGAAAAGGTTTCGGGATCACGCGCGGCGGCCCACACGTCGGCGTGCCGGGAAAGCACGTAGTAATCGTCGGTCCGACGATCGGGCGGGACGACGTGATGCACCGGGTCGTGCTCGCGCAGCGCGGCATACATCGGAAACGGGTCGCCCCATGACGTGCCCGAGCACAGTTCGAACCGGGCATGAGACGTCGGTGTGCTCATCGCTTCACGGTAAGACACCCGCGTTCGGATGTTGCCCGATTACTGAAACTTGTTCTAGTTCTGCTCCCCGCTGACAGTCGTGACCGCGATGGCTGACTCGTCGAGACTGCCGAGGATGAGCGTCCCGTCGACCTCAACCACGCCCGTGACCATGCCGTAGTTCGTCGCATCGCATTGCAGGTCATGGACGACGCGCCCGTCAGTCGGATCGACACCGAGCACCCACACCGTCCGCACCGGCTTCGGCTTCAACACCGCGGGCAACCGCCACACCAGCTTGCGCAAAAACGGGGCGCGCGGCAGCAGCAAGTCCAGCAACGGATTGCGTGGCGACGCCAGCGTGACCCAAATCAGCCCGTCGCTGCCGAGCGAGATGTTGTCGGCGAAGCCAGGCAGATTGTCGACGAGCGGTTCGAAGGTGCCCGCGCGAGTTCCGCGCAACCAGTAGCGGTGCAGCCGGTAACCGCCGGTTTCGGCGACGATCAACGCGGATTGGTCGGCCGTGAACGCGACGCCGTTGGCGAAATGCAGTCCGTCACACAGGGTTTCGACCTCGCCGCTGGGCGACCGTCGCAACAACCGACCCGTGCCCGAGTGCTCAAGCAAATCGTTCATCCACTCATCGAGCACCCACCGACGCGACGACGTCGTGAAGTAGATCGTGCCGTCGTCGTCGACAACCACGTTGCTCGCCATGTTCAACGGCACACCATCGACGGTGTCAACAAGCGTGGTGAGCTGCTCGCCCGACCAGCGCAACAACCCGCGATGCGCGTCGCAAATCAACAGTGCCCCACCAGGTTCCGCACACAGCCCGAGCGGGCGCCCGCCGGTGTTCACCACATCGACAACGCTGCCGCTCTCGCGATCAACCCGCACAATCCGACCATCAGCGAGCCCCGCGTACACGAACCCGTCGTCACCAACAACGACGTCTTCCGGTCCCGCACTGGACAATTCGATGCGCCGGGGCGTCGCAAGCGGGGGAGTGCCGCGCGCATCCCGGGCGCGAGCGGGCGCGGCAGGCGGCGTCCACCGCGTCGGTTCCATCGAAATACCCGCGATCATCGTCTGCTCCTCATTCGGTGTCGCGGCCATTGTGGCCGACATCGCGCGCTTGGCGTGCAGGGTCCGCCATCACCGCTGGTCCCGGCGATATCCTCGCCCGATGAGCGACGTCAAGGACAACCTCAACGACGGCTATCTGTTCGTCAAAGGGTTCTCGCTCACCGCCGTCGCCGCGGTTTTTCTGCTGCTGCGCCTGTTCGCGGTGACCGAATACGACTGGAACAGCGCGTTCAACCTCGTCGACGTCTTGACCATCGGCGACGCGGTCAGCATGGGCCTCGGCACCCTCATGGCCGACCCCATTCTCGGCGGCATCGCGATCGCGCTGCTGTGGCCCGAAGCGATCATCACCCGGTTCCGAATGGGCGCGCCCGCGTGGGAAAACGTGGGCAACCTCTGCTGGCTGCTGATTGTGAGCCTCTTCGGCATCTCGCTGCTGTGGTCGTTTCACATGTGGTGGGTGCTCGCGGTGACCGTGGCGATCACCGTCGTCGTGATCGGGGCGCTGCGCCTCGGCGACGAGAATCGAGGACACCGCGCCGCGAAAGTCGCGCACTGGTACGTGACCGGCACCGCGGTAATCGCGACGATCCTCGCGCTTGTTTTCGCCGCAGTGCTGCGCGTGCCGTGGGCCCCGATGGAACGCATCGACACCAAAGACGGTCCCATCATTGGTTACGTAATGCGGGTATCACCAGGGTTTTTGGACGTTCTCGTGCAGGAAGGCCGCGACATGATCACCGTTGATACCAGCGATGTCCTCAAGCGCACCGAGATCGATGAGGAATCATGAAGGGCATGATCGCCACATTGCTTTCCCGATGGACGACCTACCTTCCGCTGATTTCCGCTGTGCTTCTCGCATTGACGTGGGGGCGCGACATACCGGGGGTGATCGTCGCGGTTGTCACCGCGGCGTTGATCGGGGTGGTGCTCGCCGCGGTTTATCACGCGGAAATCGTCGCGCATCGCGTCGGCGAGCCGTTCGGTTCGCTCATCCTCGCGGTGGCGGTAACCGTGATCGAAGTGGCCCTTATCGTCACCATGATGCTGTCCGGCGGTGAGAAAGCCGCGACGCTTGCCCGCGACACCGTGTTCGCCGCGGTCATGATCACCTGCAACGGCATCGTCGGACTTGTGTTGCTGGTCGCGGCATTACGGCGAAGGGTCGCGGTGTTCAACGCCGAAGGCACCGGTGCCGCGCTCGCGACCGTCGCCACCCTCGCGACCTTGAGCATGGTGTTGCCGACGTTCACTACGTCCAAGCCCGGCCCCGAATTCTCGCCAGCGCAACTCGGTTTCGCGGCTGTCGCTTCGCTCGCGCTCTACGCCCTGTTCGTGATGGTCCAGACCGTGCGGCACCCCGACGACTTCCTGCCTGTCGAAGACGCGGGCGTCGTCGACGACACCGACGAACCGGACGACCACGGTCGCCCAACCGGCAAAGCCGCGCTGGTCAGCCTTGGTCTGATGATGCTCGCGCTCGTATGCGTTGTCGGACTCGCGAAAGTGGTGTCGCCCGCGCTGGAGTCAGGCATCGCCTCGGTTGGGCTGCCGCAGTCGGCGGTTGGTGTGGTGATCGCGATGCTCGTGCTGTTGCCGGAGACGATCGCCGCCGTGAAATCGGCGCGGCGTAGTCGCGTGCAGATCGGCCTTAACCTCGCGCTCGGCTCAGCGATGGCCAGTATTGGGCTGACGATTCCGGTGATCGCGCTGGCGACGATCTGGCTCACTGGCCCGCTCGTGCTCGGTCTTGGGGCGACGCAGATGGTGTTGCTCGCCGTCACCGTTGTTGTCGGCGCGTTGACGGTCGTGCCCGGTCGCGCGACGTTGCTGCAAAGCGGCGTCCACTTGTCGATCTTCGCGGCGTTCCTGTTTCTGGCGGCCAGCCCCTAGCGGGTTCGTCGGACCGTTCGATCGTCGGCAACGGCGATCACCAGCGTTTGCGTGTCGTCGGTATGCGCTGACCAGCGGTGTCGTTCACCTGCTTGGCAGTAGTAGGTGTCGCCCGCGGTCAGCGTGTATTCGACGTCATCGGCGACGAGGGAGATGCTGCCCGAAATCACGTGGATGATCTCGTCGGCGCGGTGGGCGAAGTCGCGATCACCGCGATCGGTGCCGCCGGTGAAGGCGAGCGCGCGCAGGTCGCGGTCGCCGTTGACGAGCGCGCGGACGGTGCCGCCGCCCGGTTCGGCTTGCGGCCGGGCGGTGTCGTCGCTGGCGCGGACCAGGGGAGTTGGCGCGATGTCGTCGGCGGCGGCGAGCAACGCGGTCGCCGTCGTCGACAGCGCGTCGGCGATGTGTTGCAGCGAACGCAGGCTGGTATTGGTCCGCCCGTTTTCGAGCTGACTGAGAAAGGACTGCGACAGTCCGGTCTGAATTGCCAAGTGCGCCAACGTCATTCCCGCAGCGCGGCGGCGCTCATGCAAGACCGCGCCAAGCTGGCGCGCTCGGGCATCGGGAACTTCCGCACTGCGCGTCACCTGCTGATCCGCCCTTCCACCGTTGCCTGTCTTGGCCTGACTGTAGTGAACCCGTGCTGCCGCATGGCGAGGTCGGGGTGCGGAGAGCATGCGTGTGACCTGGCGATCGATGGGTTAAACGCACCGTGATCGCAACTGTTCCGGTTTGTCGTCCGGTACTGAATATTCAGTGGAGTCGAATATTCAGGAGAGGCGGCATGGAACAGAACACGCTCAAGCGTCGAGGTATCGGGCTCATCGGCAGCGACCCGGAGCTCGCATCGCCCGGCTACACGCTGTACGCGCCGCTTGCCGCCAACGGTCGCGTCGACCTCGTTGACCTCGACGGCGAACTCGCTCACCAGTGGCAGCTGCCGTTCCGTCCGGGCCGCCACGCGCGCATCCTCGCCGACGGCAGCCTCGCCTACAACGGCGCGACGCTGAACCAGCCGCCGCTGTTTGCCATGTGGCGCAAGTACTCCGGCGGCTCGATGGCCCGCTACGACGAAGCAGGCAAGGTGCTCAGCGAAGTCCGCGACGACTTCCAGCATCACGACGCGCACCACTACGACGACGGCCGCGTGCTCTACACCGCCGTCGAACCGCTCACCGGTGCCGACGCCGCCCGCATCGAAGGTGGCGTCGAAGGTTCCGAGGCGAACGGCATCGTGTGGTCGGACGTGATCCGCGAAACCGCCGCCGACGGCACCCTCGCCTGGGAATGGCGTGCCGTCGAGCACCTCAACCCCGCCGATTTCGGCCTGCAGCCGCACTACTGGCGTGAGCACTGGCCGCTGATCAACAGCGTGTTCCCGCTCGACGAGAACACCGTTGTCGCGAGTCTGCGCAGCGTGTCGGCGGTGATCCTCATCGATCGCGCGACCGGTGTCGCGACCCGCGTCGCCGACCGCGCGACACTCGCCCAGCAGCATCACGCCACCCCGCTGCCCGACGGCAAACTCCTCGTCTTCGACAACGGCACCTTCCGCACCGCCGAATCGGTGACCTACAGCCGCGTCATCGAACTCGACGCGAAGACCGGCGAAGTGACCTGGGTGTACCAGGACTCGCCGCGCGAAGCGTTCTTCACCCCGTTCATGGGCGGCGCGCAGCGGCTGCCGAACGGCAACACCCTCATCACCGAAGCCGCCTTCGGCCGCATCTTCGAGGTGACGACCGACCGCCGCATCGTGTGGGAATACGTCGTCCCGTCGTTCACCGAATACCCCGACCCCGACACCGCGCAGGTCTTCCCCGGCATCTCCAACGCCATCTTCCGCGCGTACCGCTACACCGCCGAGGAGCTTCCGTGGCTACAGAAGTGAAAGACCGCGTAGTCGCGCCGGTCGACGAGGTCCCGCCGCCCGGTCGCGCGTTCCTCGCAGCCCTGCAGCATCTGGTCGTCATGATCGCGATGCCGCTCACCTCGGTGCTGCTGATCAGCCGCAGCCTGCACCTCGACGACGGCGACACCCGCGCGCTGCTGTGTGGCGCGCTGCTGTTCAGCGGCATCGGCACGATCTTCCAGTCGAGCGGTCGCTATGGACTCGGCGCGGGTCTGCCGTTCGTGATGCTGCCCGGCGGTGCCGCCGTCGTGCTGTTCATTCAGATCGCCCAGACCTACAACCCCGCGACGGCCACCGGCGCGGTCATCATCACCGCCGTCGCGGGCATCGCGCTCGTGCCGATCGCGCAGCGACTTGTGCGGTTCGTTCCGATGGTTGTGATCGCGTCGATGATCTTGGTGATCGGCGTGAACCTCGTGAAGGTCGGCGCGAACCTGATCACCGGTGCCGACGACAAGCACCCCTTGCGTTCGGTCGCGATCGCCGGCGTGACGATCGCCGCGACGATCCTCGCGCATCGCCTGCTGCCGACCGGGTGGCGTCGCGTTTCGGTGCTCATCGGCATGGGCGTCGGCACCGCTGCCGCTGCCGCGCTTGGGCAGTTCTCGCTGCGCCCGAGCAGTGGTGTCGTGCAGTTGCCCGAACCGTTCCTGTTCGGCGCGCCGCACTTCGACCTGCTCGCTGCCGTTCCGCTGCTGGTGTTCTCGATCGGTTCGATGGCCGAAGCCACCGGCCAGACCGTACTGAACGCGAAAGTCGTTGGCGCGCAGATCGATACGGCTCCGACGGTGGGTCGCACGATTCGTGGCGACGCGGTGACGTCGTTGCTGTCGGGCATCTTCGGCGGCCCGACGATGGTGACCTCGGGCGAAAATATCGGTTTGATTCGCCTCACCGGCGTCCGTAGCCGCTACGTGACCGCGATCACCGGCGTCATGCTGATCCTCGCCGCGTTCCTCGCGCCCGTCGGTCGCATCGTGAACTCGTTGCCCGGCCCCGTTGTCGGCGCGACCGCCGCGATCGTTTTCGCGACCATCATCGTCTCGGCGATCAGCCTGTTCCAGCAGGTCGATCTCGACAACGACGGCGCGCTGCTCACCGCGACCGCCGCGATCACCGCGGGCCTGCTGCCGATCTTGGTCCCGACGCTCTACCGTGGGTTCCCCGCTGACCTTCGCCTGTTGCTGGGCAGTGGCGTCACGATGGCCGCCGTGGTCGGCGTGATCGTGCACCTGCTGTGTGTGCTAACTCGCAATCGGACAAAAGAGCAGGTCAACGCGTAGTTTGCGGGTGAAATGACTTCGTCCGGGTCACGGTAGGGACTCACGTCGTTCACTGTTTCCCCAGTTTGCTCATCGGCTGCCCAATGGTGAGTACGGTGGGTCTTGTTCGTGAGTGTCCCGAAGTCGTCAGACGAAAGGAAGTGTCTCCATGGCTGGTCAGACCAACCCGATCCAGATCGAGAAGTACCTCGGCGGAGTTAACTACCCCGTAGGTCGCGACGTGCTGGTCGCCACGGCGAAGAAGCACTCCGCGCCCCCGGCAGTGATCAAGGTTCTTGAGGAACTGCCAGCCTCCGAGACCTTCGATGGGCCGGTCCAGGTCAGCGAAGCCACCGGCCCGCTCACCTAGACCGAGCTTTAAAAACCTTCGCCGCAGCGGTTCGCCCGCTGCGGCGAAGGTTTTTTGAGGAGAAAACTATGAACCCGGTCCGCTCGATCCTTCGTGGCCCCGTGCTCGCGCTCGCCGTTCTCGCGGTGGGCGTCGGCGCATGCTCGGCGGATCCTGACGTGTCCGAATCGGCAACCGTCGTGCCCGCGCCTGGGCCATCGTCGATGACATCGGCGACCGCACCGCAGATCATCACCGTCGACCCCGCGCTGGACGGCGAGCTCTACGCCGCCGCTGTCGCCAACGACACCGCACGGGTTCGTGACCTCATCGCGCGCGGCGCTGACCTTGAGTCGCGTGGTGCGCACGCGCGCACTCCGCTGGTCGCCGCTACCAAGAACGGGTCGACGGCGGCCGCTGTGGCGCTGATTGACGCGGGTGCCGACGTGAACGCCAAGGACGACATCCAGGATTCGGCCTACCTCTACGCGGGCGCGGAGGGCCTCGACGAGATTCTCGCCGCGACCTTGAGCCACGGTGCGGATCTGCGCAGTGTGAACCGCTTCGGCGGCACGGCACTGATTCCCGCCAGCGAACACGCGCATGTGAGCACGGTGCGGATGTTGATCGCGGCACGCGTGGATGTGAACCACGTGAATACGCCACGGTGGACGGCGTTGCAGGAGGCCATCGTCTATGGCGACGGATCGCGGCGTTACCAGGAAACCGTCGCCGCGCTGCTCGCCGCCGGTGCCGACCCGCAGATCCGTGATGCCGACGGGCGAACCGCGCTACAGAACGCGCAACGCCGCGGCCAAGATGCGATCGTGGAACTGCTTAACTGAGTTTCGCCGCAG
>NZ_BMMW01000001.1:79569-1776071 GCF_014646135.1 Nocardia camponoti
GCGGCGAAACTTTCGAGCCTGTTAGTTGTTGGGTTCGGGGTGCGTTGTTGGCGTGTGAATAATGTCGAAGTACACCGCTTTGTCGTCGGCCTTCGGGAAAACGCGGTAGGTGAATTTTTGGTCGGTCAGCGTCACAATATCGACCGTACGGGTGAACTGGTCTTGTCCCGCATCATTTTTCGCGGTGATGGTGCGCGTTTTGCCGTCGGGTGACACCGTCCAGTTGCCGTGCATTTTCGGGCTGTCGTCGGGGTTGTAGATGGTGAACGTGCCGTCGGATTTGTAGTACGCCCAACCGACGTAGGCCTTGACGTTCGAGTCGTCGAGCGACACCGTCTTGCCTGCGGCGTCGGTCGCGCCGGTGGTCTCCCACGGGGTCGACGCGAGGATGGCGGCCGGGGTGCCCTGCATGACCGGCGACGTGGTGACCGGCGGAATCGCCGATGTCGATGTCGCCGAGGCTGAGCCCGACGTTGTGGTGCCCTCGGCTGAGGTCGTCGCGCTGGCGCTCACGCTCGCGCTTGTTGTCGAACTCGCGCTCGCGTCCGAACTGTCGTCATTGCTGCTGCACGCGCCGATAAGGCCCGCCGCGGCAATGGCGATGAATACGGGCGCAATCGGCTTGGTGAACTTTCGCTGCTCCGTCATGGGCTGAGTTTAAGTGCGCAAACGCGTTAAACCCGGCAACCTGGTCGGGGCGAATTCAGCTAAATCGAGGTTTGCGATGTTGCAGCATCGCCGACATTCCCTCGGCGAAGTCCGCGCCGATGAGCAGTTCGCTTTGTCCGACGCTTTCGCGTTCGAGCGCGTTATCGAGTTCACCTAGCGTGGCGTCATTAATGGCTCTTTTGGTCAATTCGAGCGCGCGTCGGGGGCGAGCGACGATGCGGCTGGCTGCGGCGTCGACGGCGGCGCTTAGCTCCGCGTCGGGAACGCAGGCGGTCACGAGGCCGGTCGCTTGGGCCTCAGTGGCCGTGATGCGCTTGCCGAGCAGCGACATTTCCATCGCCCGCGTGCGACCGACCGATGCAGCGGCAACGGCCGTTGAGCCGCCGTCCGGCATAAGGCCGATGCCGGTGAAGGGCAGCAGGAAGTAGGCGCTTTCGGCCGCGTAGATGAGGTCGGCGATGAGCGCGAGCGAGGCACCGACGCCTGCGGCGACGCCGTTGACCTGGGCGATCACCGGCAGTGGCGAGTCGATAATCGCGCGAATGCCGCGTGCCGCGGTGGACATGACCAACTGCGGCGGAATTGCGGTGTCTGCCGTTGACATCGCGGCGAGGTCGGCACCGGTGCAAAACGCGGGGCCCGCGCCGGTGATGACGATCGCGCGCAGCGACGGGTCGGTGGGCGCGCCGATGATCGCGTCGGTGAGCGCGTTCATCGCGGTGTGGTCGAGGGCGTTGAGCCGGTCCGGGCGGTTGATACACAGCCGCAGCACGCCGTCGCGGCGCTCGATGTCGAGACTCATTGCTGCCTCCGGGTCCTGGTCCGCGAGAACCGCCATTAACTTAGTGGGTTCACTGTAAGGGGGAGTGGGAGCGCGGCGGGGCCAAATAGAGCTACCGAGTTCGCGGGGTTGCACGCGCGGAGGTCGAAGGGAGGGGCGGGTGGCGTGTATCCGTGCGTGCGTGCGTCTGAAGGCGCTTGGTCGGCAAAGCGCAGGTCATGTGGGGCGCGTTGGCAGTGCGTGGGGCGGCGGAGTTGGGCGTTTGGGTCTCGACGAAGCGCCGGTCACGTGCGGCGCTGGGGCTGCGGTGAGCGCGGCGGTTTAGGTGGTGAAGGCGGCGGTGAGGGTGGTGGTGATGCGGTCGATGAGGGCTTCCAGGCGCTCTTCGATGCCGTCGCCGTTACGGGCCGAGACGGTGAGTTCGGTGCGGCCGTCGAATTCCGTGATGCCGAACAGCAGCGGCATCGCCACGCTGTGCTGCGGCAGGACGTACAGGCCTGTTGGGGTGAAGCCGGGGACCGCGAGTTCGGCGCTGGTGAAGCGGCCCATGTGCGACACGGTGGCCGACGCCAAGTTGCGGCCCATGCGTGAGCCAAGCCAGTTGGTGGTGTGGAGGACGCCGCGATTGATCGCGTCGGGGACCAACGTGACGCGGGTGTTGGCGAGCTGGTTGAGTTCGCGACGTTCGGTGAGGCCGGTTTTCAGCTGGTCGGTGACCGCGCGCCAGTCTTCGCCGGGCGTGATGTCGAGGAAGAGGGGAAGCGCGAGGTTGGCGGTGGAGCGCAGCGCTGGGTCATGGCGGCGCAGGTCGGTCGGCATCATGATGCGCGACGGGCCGCGCGTTTCTGCCGCGAGGAGTGCGCAGATCCGGGCGAGCGCGCCCGGGCCGGCGGTGGGAATTGTGCGGTGGCGCAACAGGTGTCGCGCTTCGCCCCGACGTTGCCTGCCTTTGCCGACGGCGCTGCGGTAGCGCGGGACAAGGGGCGTTGGCTTGCCCGGCGCGCCGATGCGGGTGACTAGCTCGTGGTCGGCGATCGGATCGGGGAAAGGTTGGGGTTCGTCGCCGCGTAGGGCAGCCAGGACGTTGCGAGCCCAGTCGATCATGCCAACCCCGTCCATGACGCCGTGGAAGACGCGGAAAACAAGTGTGGGGTTCTCGCCCGTGAGCAGGACAACTTCGCAGGTGCGCTCGGGGGTCGGGCCGATCGGACTGCTGAGTACCGGATCGGATTCCAATGCGGGAGTGTGGAATTGGTGACCAGCGATCACGCGAACGGCGGGAGCGACACCGCTGTCGACCCAGAGCTTCCCGTCGCGGACAAGTCGCGCGCCGGGGGTGGCTTCGGCCGCGACCTTCACCGCGCGGTCAAGTTCGGCAGGTTCGATCGTGCCCGTGCCGGGGATCACGAGTTGCATGAGGAAGGGCGGTGCGAGGTCGCGCATCGGGAAGTACATGCGCTCGGTGGTGGAGATGGGGCGTGTGAACGTCTTTGTGGTACGGGGCATTTGAGAGTTCCTAGCGGTGCAAGGCTTGATCGTGCGAGACGGTCACCCGATGATGTGGACTGCGGTGCGGTGCCGACGGTCGCGATCCTCGGGGAGTCGTTCGGCCTTCGTTTGCGTGCGATGCGCGGCAGTTGGCGGCCCGTTTCACTACAAGTTCCGGGTCAATTTCTCGATCCCACCCTGCTCGGCAATCCACGCGAGCAAACCTGCCAGCCCGGTTGCACGGTCGATGACAGGTACGTAGCCGAGGTCGGTGAGCGCGGCGGTGGTGTCGTAGGTGGCCGTGCGCGTCATCAACGCCACCACGTAGCGCGACAACGGCGGCGACCACCGTTCGGCGATAAACGGTGCGCGCCAGACAGTTTCGACGGCCGCGACGATCGCCGCCAGGACCCGCGGGTTCGGCTGACGAGACGGCGGCGCGTACCCGAGCATTCCGGCGACGTCGCCGAGAAAGCCCCACACGTCGGTCTTCTCGGCGTCGGCAATGAAGTACGCGCGACCCCCCACATCAGGCGCGGTGAGGGCAAGTCGGCAGGCGACGACAACATTGTCGACGTGACACAGCGACGCCTCAACCGTGCGTCCATACGACAGATCGGGCAAGCTCCCGGCAGCAGTGCGGCCAAGCAGACGGACAATGGGCCCCGACCGGTCGCCCGCACCCCAAATCGCTCGAGGCCGCAGCGCGGTAGTCGCGAATTCTGTTGTGTTAGCGGCTAATACGGCCCGTTCCGCCGCCGCTTTCGTCTCGGAGTAAAAGTTCAAATATCGTGTCGGGTAGGGCAGCGACTCATCGACGTCGCACTGGTCGCCACCGTCGCGATCCATGAGCGCGCTTGGGCTGGAAATGAAGACGAACCGCCGTGCCCCATTTGCCCGCGCTCCCTCGAGCAAATGCTCAGTGGCCGTGAGGTTCTCAGCGATGAACCGCTGACGCCGCCCGCGCTCATCCACTCGCGCGGCGCTGTGAATCACCGCGTCGACGCCGCTTGTCGCGGCAACGAGAGACGCTGGATCGGTGAGGTCGCCGTAAACGACCCGCACCTGCTCGACCGCATCGCCGAGGTCAGCGAGATTGCTCGTCGGCCGCACGAGAATGGTGACGTCATGCTCGCCGCGCGCGACAAGGTCACGCACGAGCGCCCCGCCGAGAAACCCCGACGCCCCGGTGACGAGAACCCTCACGCCCCCAACTCCTTTCGCGCCCACACGGCCAACTGCTCGCGGCCGATCTTCGCGTTGTGGCGGATGTCGACCGGGAATCCCGGATGAACCAGGAACTCCTCGATCGGTGCCGTCAGGTCGAATTCCCGTGCGCGCGTTCGCAATTCGGCCAATACGGAGGCTGCCGTGGCGTCCGGCTCCAGTTCCACACACAGCACCGGGCGCAATCCAACCCCAACCAGCGCCGTCCGCGCAACACCGGTAACCACGTTGCACACCTGCTCGACCTGTACCGTGAACATGTCCCCTTGAGCAGTGCGCACCCGCTGACTCTTGCGCCCGCAGAACCAGATTCGACCTTGCTCGTCGATCCAGCCGAGGTCGCCGGTGCGATGCCACACCCGGTCGCCATCAACGACCTTGCCGAGCGCGTTCGCCGAATCCGGCCAGTAATAGTGCGTGCTCACGTTCGGGCCAGCGACAACTATCTCGCCGACTTGCCTTGTGCCACTGACGGTCTCAGCCGACGACCACGTCGGCACCGGCGCGTCGGTGATCGCGAGCAACCGCACTTCGATTCGGTCGGCGGGTCGGCCAATGCACGTCCCGTCACCGGATCGCGCCCGCTCGACCAGCCCACCGAGCAACTCGCGCGACTCAATCGTCGACATCGGCAACGCCTCGGTCGACCCGTATCCCGCGTAAATCTCGACATCCGGGCGCAATTGCTCACGCAACCCGGCGATGCACCAGTCCGGCACCGGTGCGCCACCGGAGAAAATGCTGGTCAGCGAGTCAAGCGAAGCTGGGTTGGTCCGCAAATGCGCGAGCAGCGGGATCAGCAACGCGGGCGACGCGAACATCGTCGTGACCCCGAATCGGGTGATCGCGTCAACTACGTGGGCGGGATCGGTCGATCCCACCTTCGACGGAATCAGCGGCGGCAAAACGCACCGCGACCCCAACAGCAAATCAAGCACGCCAACCAGCGGCAGCGTGATCAGCGACGTCTCCGGCGCAACACCACCCCGCGCGGAATGCACCTGCTCCACCATCGCGGCCAAGTTCCCGTGCGTGAGCTCAACAGCCTTCGCCGGGCCGGTACTGCCGGTCGTGAACGCGATAATCAGCACGTCATCGGGGTTGGCCGGCAACCGGTCGGGCGCGGGCCGCGACGGCGTCCGCCCCACCTCAGCCAGCCGCGCACCACGCCAAAACCACCGTCGCCCGACCGTGAGCGTCGTCCGCACACCACGGAAACTGCGCGCGAAAATCACCCGCGCTGCGTGCGCGGCGGGGATCCCGATGAACGCCTCGGCCTCAACGGCACGCAAACAATGCACCATGCGACGGATACCCATGCCGGGGTCGATGACCACTGGCACGGCACCAATCTTCAACAGCGCGAACAGAATCGCGTACAACTCCGCGCTTGGCAGCACGAGCACGATCGTGCGCGTGCCGCTCCCCACGCCGGACGCGCTCAAGTGCTCGGCAATCGCATCCGACCACGCGTCGAGCTCGCCGTAGGTCAGACACTGGTATTCCGGCAGGTCAGTGGCCGGGGTGCCGTCGGGGGAGAAGACGGCGGGCCGGTCGGGATGCGCGGCCGCGAAAGCGCGGAAGGAGTCGACGGTCTGCCAGTACGTCCCCGTTGTCACGCGGTCGGCTCGGGTAGGCGGTACAGGCTCGCGGCCGCCGACGGGCCAGCGCCCGCGGCGACGAACAGCACGTGGGTGAACCCGTCGAGGGTGCCGTCGACGAGCGCGCGGTCGTAGGCGAGCGGCAGCGCGGCCGTGTGCGGGTCACCCGCGCCGAGATCAGGCAAGCGAACATCGCCAAGGTTGAGCGACTTGGCAACGCGCGCAGGGAATTCCGCCGACGGCGTCGACGCGATCACCGCCACCCGCGCGTCTGGCTCAGCGTCGGCCAATGCCAGTCGGCCCACCTCAACCGCGACGTCGAGGATGCGGTCCTCGTAGTCGGCGTCGCGCTCAACGGTCATCATCGAGCGGCCGGTTGTGCCCATTTTCGCGGTGTCAACGTACGCGGATTCGGCAGGCGACCCAGGCGCGGTCGCGAAGTGCACCGGGCCGAAACCGATTGCGTCGTCGGATGATTCAAGCAACAGCGCCGCGCCCGACGTCGCGAACGGGAACGCCGCATCGGCGGCCGAACGCGTCAACGACGGGTGCGTGTCGCCCGCGACAATCAGCACGTGCTCGGTGCCGGTCGCGACGATCGCCGACGCGACCTGCACGGCGTTCAGCACGCCCGTCGCACCATTCATCAGGTCGAAACCGAAAGTGTGGGAATCGTTTTTGACGTAATCGAGCCCGATCCCCGCTTCCTTCTGGATGAGCGCGGCGACGGCAGGTTCGACCGTATTGCTATCTCGGAAGATGCCCGTGTTGATGAAGACGCCAACCTGGTCGGGGCGAATCCCGGCGCGCGCCACCGCTTCTCGCGCGGCGCGACCACTGTGCTCAACAACGCTGTGCGAATCGCCACCAACGCTGGCACCGGTGGAACGAATGCGAATTCCCATGTGACTCAGACCTTTAGCGACGAGATGGTGGTGGAAAGGTAGCCCGCGACGACACCGGAAGCAGCGGGGACCATCAGCACTTTCGCGCCCGCTTCGATGCGGTCTTGTGACAGCTGATCGTGCAGCACGATGAAATGCGAAGTGGTTGACGTGTTTCCGTACTTCTCGATCACGTTGAGGTCCGGCGGCATCGGCGCACCAAATTCCCGCTCGGCAACCGCGTTGATGAACGGCACTGCGGCGGCACCGAATTGGTGATGAATGAGGTAATCGAAACGCTCATCGGCGAAGGAGGAACCACGGTCGGCGAGGAACGCGCCTTGCGCGTCCGGCCACAGCAGGAACCGTGCTTCGTTGTGCATCTTGCGGTTGTCGGTGTAGAGCGCGACCCCCGACGACTTGTCGCTCGGCATGCCAAGGCAAAGACCGGAATGCTCACTGGCCGTGAACAATTCGACGTAATGAATCATGTCGGCGCTGTCGACCGCCTGGTCGAGCACCACCGCGCAACCGGAATCGCCAACCGAAAGCGACGCGAATTGCAGGTCGTACTTCGCCGAAATCTCGTTGACCGCGGTGTCGGCGATGGGCGTGATGGCCTCGCCGGAGACCACCATGCCGGTGCGAACGATGCCAGCGCGAATCATCCGGTCAAGCAGATAGGTGCCGGTGAGCATGCCAGCGCACGCGTTGGACACATCGAAGGTGATCGCGCGCGTCGCGCCAAGCTCTTTGGCGATCGTCGACGCGAACGCGGGCTCCATGTACATCTTGGTGACGTCGTTGCTGCGGGTGATCGAACAGGAAATGATCACGTCGAGCTCGGCGGGGGCGTAGCGCGAGCGGGAAAGGCAGTCGCGTGCGGCGTTGATGGCCAGGGTGAACGAGTCTTCTTCGTGGCCGGGTCGTGTATCGCGCACTCGCCGTTCGCGGACGCCGGTGATCTTCTCCAGATCGAAGGCAGGCGGCGCTTGTAAGCGCGAAATCAATTCTTCGGTCGAAACGGAATTCGACGGAAGATACGCGCCGATGGACTCGAAACGTGAGTGTTGCGACACCGGGTGCTCCTGGAAAGCTCGAACGAGGCGCCGTTGGCGAGCGGTGACTGGCCCGTGGCGTGTCCGCACAGTACCGGACCCGCAGTGAGGAATCACAAGGTGAAAGCACGCAGGGTGAGCCAACTCACGACGCCACCTTCAATGGTACGCGGACGCCGCTCAGCGCTTTGTTTTCCGAGCTGAAAACCGGTGCGGAAGCTTGTTACGCGGACGCTTGCTACTCCGACGGCGCGGGTGCTTCTTCCTCGATCTGCGGGAAGCGCAGCGGCAGATCGCGCACCTCGCCGAGGAACACCCCGAACGGGCCCTGCGCCATTTCGAGCATGGTGTCGTAGTAGTCCTGGTCGAAGTCGATCTGACCGGGCTCGTCGTAGAAGAATTTGAGCGGAATGCTGGGATGAAACCAGTAGAAGTTGCGCAGCGAGCCACCCGCGCCGTCGCTGCCGATGAGGCCCACCTGAAAGCCAAGATCAGCTTGGAACCGCACTTCGGTGACCAACTGCAAATGCGTAAGGAATTTCGCATCGCCGCCGTCGATGGTGAGTTTGACTACCTCGTCGTTGTAAACGAATCCCGACATTGGCGAACCTACTTTCGTAGTCGTCGCAACCAGAGTGTGTACCGAGCAAGTAGCCAAATCTTAGCTGGCCGGACCGCGGAGGCGAAGGGCCAGCGCGTGTCCGGCGGGAGCGGATAACAGTGCGGCTACACGGCGGGAACGCCCGGGTTGCGACTCGGACGCGGTGCCCTGCCGTGCTCGGCGGGAATCGCGTACGGGCCGCTGTCGCGAATACCGAATTCGATGCGGCACGGGAAAATCGACGGCAACCCGGTGGCGCGAAGATCGAAATTCACGGCCAGAGTTTCGCTTGCCCATTCGTCGAGCGAATGCGGAAGGCGAACGGTTGTGCCGTCGACGCAGCAGACGTAGGCGTAACGCTCGTCGCCTTCGGGTGCGCCATCGGTAAGCGGATGATGTAAACACACAGCGTCAATATCGAGAACCCGACCGGTCGTTTCCGGTGGCGTGACGCTCGGCAAATCCAACTCGAAGTCGTCCATGCGGCAAACCGTAGCGCAGCAATCATTCAGGGAACGGAAATTCGCGCGTCCTTCACGAACTTCGCAATCGGGCGAAGTTCATGTTGTGTACTGCTTGCCGGTGAGCGGCCCTAACAGTGAGCGTTTCCTTGTGGTGTCTAGAAGTTTGCTCACCTGCGATGGCACACTGGTCAAAAGCCTCGTGGAAGGACGTATTCCGTGACCGAAACGGAGGCTAGGCCGCTCGACATCCCCGCCGACGACGGGCTCGTTCGGGTCGAAGGCGCGCGCGTCCATAACTTGCGTGACGTTGACGTCGCTGTTCCGCGCAACGGGCTTGTCGCGTTCACTGGGGTTTCCGGTTCGGGGAAGTCATCGCTTGCCTTCGGCACCATCTTCGCTGAATCGCAGCGCCGGTATCTTGAATCGGTCGCCCCGTATGCCAGAAGGTTGCTGCCGCATACCGATTTGCCGGAAGTCGACCACATCAGCGGCTTGCCGCCCGCTGTCGCGCTCGGTCAGCGTCGTGGAGTGCCTTCGTCGCGTTCCTCGGTTGGCACAATTACGTCAATTTCGAATTCGCTGCGTTTGCTATTCGCGCGTGCGGGCGACAATCCGCCCGACCAGGTGCCGCTTCGCCATTCCGACGATTTCTCGCCCAACACCGTGCGTGGCGCGTGCCCGGACTGCCAGGGACTTGGCCAGCGGCATTACGCGACTGAACAGTCGATGGTGCCCGATCCGAGTTTGAGCATTCGAGACGGGGCGATCGCGTCATGGCCGGGGGCGTGGCATGGCAAGAATCAGCGCGACATTCTCGTCACGCTCGGCTACGACATCGACACCCCGTGGAAAGATCTGCCGCTTGAGCAGCGGGAATGGATTCTGTTCACTGAAGACCAGCCGGTGGTCACCGTGCATCCCGAGCGGGCGGCGCATCAGGTGCAGCGCACGTATCAGGGCACGTTCAGCAGTGCGGAGCGCATCGCGCTCAAGGCTTACGCCGACGCCAGCGGGCCAGCTCGGCGCGAACGGGCGGGGCGGTGGTTGGTCACCGAGGACTGTCCGACATGCGAAGGGCATCGGCTGCGGCCGGACGCGCTCGCGGTGCGTTTCGCCGGGTTGGGCATCGCGGATATGGCGACGATGCCGATGAGTGAGCTCTCAGAGACCTTGCGGCCGTTCACAATTGGCGACTCCGCTGTCGCGTTGCTCACCAAGGATGTGGTTGGGCGGATCGACGTGGTCGATGAGCTGGGGCTTGGGTATCTGTCGCTGCATCGAGAGTCGCCGTCGCTGTCGAGTGGGGAATTGCAGCGGTTGCGGCTGGCTAGCCAGTTGCGGTCCGGGTTGTTCGGGGTGGTTTATGTGCTTGATGAGCCGTCGGCGGGGTTGCATCCTGCCGACACGGTGTCGCTCACGTCGGTGTTGAGCAGGCTCACACAGTCGGGCAACAGTGTGTTTCTGGTCGAGCACGATCTTGATGTGGTGCGCAGGGCCGACTGGGTGGTCGACGTTGGGCCGCACGCGGGGACGGCGGGCGGGCGGGTGCTGTATAGCGGTGCGGTGGATGGTCTTGCCGCCGTTGATGATTCGGTCACCGCGCGCTACCTTTTCGACACTCCGCCCGTTCCCTCGCTCGGTCCGCGCAGTCCGTCCGGCCAGCTCAAGTTGCGTGGGCTCGCCGAACACAACCTGCATGACGTGAATGTCGATGTGCCGCTGGGGGTTACGACGGCGATAACCGGAGTTTCCGGGTCGGGCAAGTCCACGCTGTTGCAGGCGATTAGTGCTGAGGCGGAACGGGATTCGTCGATTAGTCGGGTTGTCACGGTGAACCAGGCGCCGATCGGCCGTACGCCGCGCTCGAATCTGGCGACATACACGGGGATGTTCGACGTGGTCCGAAAGCTGTTCGCGGGCACCGACATTGCGCGCGAACGTGGTTACGACGTTGGCAGATTCTCGTTCAACGTGGCGGGCGGGCGGTGTCCGACGTGTCAGGGCGACGGGCAGGTCATGGTCGAACTGGTTTTCCTGCCGAGTACGTATTCGCCATGCCCCACCTGCCACGGGGCGCGCTACAACCCGGAGACGCTGGAGGTGACGTACCTCGGCAAGACCATCGCCGACGTGCTGGCGATGACAGTGGACGAGGCTAGCGCTTTCCTCGCCGACACCCCCGCCGCCGTCCGCCCGCTACAGACCTTGCAGGACGTCGGCCTTGGCTATTTGCGTCTGGGCCAGCCCGCGACGGAACTGTCCGGCGGCGAGGCCCAACGCATCAAGCTGGCCGCCGAACTGAGCCGCGCCCGCCGAGGAAAGACCCTGTACCTGCTGGACGAACCAACAACGGGCCTCCACCCAGCCGACGCGGACGTCCTGTTACGCCAGTTGCAGCACTTGGTTGAAGCGGGCGGAACGGTCGTGATGGCCGAACACGACATGCGCATAGTGTCGGCGGCCGACCACGTGATCGACATGGGCCCAGGCGGGGGAGCGGCAGGCGGTCGCGTAGTAGCGGAGGGAACACCGCGCGAAGTAGCGGACAACCCGGCGGCGGGAAAAACAGCAAAGTTCCTCGCGGCAGCTTTAGCGGACCAAATCCCTTGATGAGCCGCGAGCATAATCGCGTCATGCGGTGGCGCGACCAGGACATCATCGACAGTGGGTTTGAGTGGGTTGCAGGCGGGATGCGTGCTGAGTTTCCCGCTCAGGTGAGCAGTTTCGTTCCGCTGGGCTTCGCTGCCTATGCCCGACTGTTGCACCCATTGTCGTGCACGGATTCCGCAGGCGACGAAGTGTGGCTTCGGTGGGCGGATGCCGCGCGGGCGCTCGGAGCTGATGTGCACCGTCAGATGCAACTCGTTGCCATCCTTTCGCGGCCATCGGGACAAGATCTGCGGACTAGTCCGCCCGAGCGGCGAGTTCCAGCAGGATCGTGGGAGAGCCAGATACCTGAGCTCGCTTCCATCCTGGGACGCCACACGAGCACGCCCGACGACTGCTACTTCGCGTTCTGGGAGGGCAACAGCGCTTTCGACGACATCGCCCCCGAAACGCCGAAGTTGACCATCCAGGGGATGCGATTTTTCGTCGTGAAGGGCCCTGTTGTTAACGCTAGCAGCCCTTTCCACGGACTTTCACCGACGCTGTGGTGGCCACAAGATCGCGCATGGCTCGTCGCGACCCCAGACGACTTCCCATGCACTTACGTTGGCGGCGACGCGAAGTGCATTGCCGACATTTCGCGATCCCGTATTTTCGAAGCCCTGCCAGCGTTGCCGTCGGACCCGGTGTCCGCGCAAAGCGACACCCGAAATTGGATTGTTGACCGGCCAGGATGAGCGAAGTCTGGTGCCATTCAACCTAATTCGGGATCGCTGCCGCGGACAGGTGTAGGGACGCCGTTGTTGCGGCCAGGACGGGGTGGGACTCGCTGCCGTCTCGGTACGCCAAGCGGGTGTAGCGGCGGGTTGGTAGTGGCGTCAATGTCACCGTTGCGGGTGGGGTCGACACGGCAAGGGACGGGACGATTGCCACGCCCGCGCCTGCCGCTACCAGGGCGAGTACCGTGGCGAAGTCGTCGGTGTGGTGGCGGATGCGCGGGACGAAACCCGCTGCCGCGCAAGCACGTAGCGTCGCGGTGTGGCAGAGCGTTCCTGGTGTCGCCGCGATCCACGGGGTATTGCGCAGGGCGGCAACGGGATTCGTCGTCGCAAACTCCGCAGCCGCCCGATCGTCGCCAAATGCCAGCGACATCCTCGCCCCGCCCGTCGTCGCCAAATACACCGTCTCCGTATGCAACGGTTCCGTGCGGATCGCCGGGTCGTCCACTGTCGGGATCAGGTCGTAATCGTGGGTCAATGCCACGTCGACCGCGCCCGCGCGCACCGCCTCAACCACGTCAGCCGGGTCGATTTCCAGCACCCGCACCTCAATCCCCGGATGCTCCGCGCACAATCGCGCCAATGCGGGCGCGACCAACGTCGGCAATGCCGTCTGGAAAGCGCCGATGCGAACCACGCCAAGTAGCTCCGTGCGCGCCCGTGCAAGCTCGGCTTCGGCACGCTCTAACGCGACAAGCACCGCCTCGGTGTGGTCAACCAAAAGGCGACCGGCAGCGGTCAACTCCACCCGTCGACCCGTCCGCGACAACAGCGCGACCCCGGCTTCGCGCTCCAACGCCGACAGTTGCTGCGAGACCGCTGACGGGGTGTACGTGAGCGCGTCGGCCACCGCCGCGATCGTCCCGCGATGGGCCAGTTCGCGCAGCAACCGCAGCTTTCGCACATCGAGCATCAGTTCAGCTTACGTTCAGCATCATCAACGTGAACTAGACCTAACGCATCAACGAGGCCAAGCTCCAAGACATGACCACGTTGCGCGGCCTCTATGTCCCACTGATCACCCCCTTCACCGAAACGGGCGCGCTCGACACCGCGTCCCTCGAAGCCCACGCACGCCGCATGCTCGACAGCGGCGCGGCAGGTCTCGTCGCCCTCGGCACCACCGGCGAACCGGCAACGCTCACCGCTGCCGAACGCGCCGAAGTCCGCACGATCTGCGCTGAAATCTGCGCCGAACGCCATGCGCAGCTGATCGTCGGCGCGGGCGGCAACGCGACCGCGCAGTCCATCAGCGACATCGCCGCGCTCAGCCCGTCGGTCAGCGCGGTGCTCGCGGTGGTCCCGTATTACACCCGACCAAGCGAAGAAGGCGTCATCGCCCACTTCGAAAACCTCGCCACCGCAAGCGAATTCCCGCTAATCGTCTACCACGTCCCGCATCGCACCGGCCTGACGCTGAGCGGAACCACCCTGCGCACCATCGCCGAAATTCCCAACGTCGTCGGGTTCAAGCACGCGGTGGGCGGCATCGACAACGCGACGGTCGAACTGATGGCGGCGCAAACGTCAGCCCAGGTCCTCTCCGGCGACGACCGCTTCATCGCGCCCCTGCTCGCGCTCGGCGCGCAAGGCGCTATCGCCGCTGTCGCCAACCTCGCGCCCGCCACCTACGCGACGATGATCAACGCGTGGCTCACCGGCGACTTCGCCACCGGTCGCGCCCTGCATCACCAACTCGACCCGCTGGCAAAGGCCGCCTTCGCCGAACCCAACCCGACGGTCATCAAAGCGGTCCTCGCCGCGCGCAACGAGATCGCGACACCGCATGTCCGGCTTCCGCTGCTGCCCGCATCGGCGGAAGCAGCCCGGACCGCCCGGTTAGCCATCAAGTAACTACCTCTAGATCGTCACGAACGGTGAACACCTCTGGTCTTTCGCAACCGAAAGTGCTTGGCTTAACCGGTGACTAATCCTCCGGATAGTGGGACAGCTGTGTCCGATCCAAGTACCGACAAACTCGACGCCGCCGTCTTCAAGGTCGCTGGCGTTGTCGTGCTCGGCGCGGTGATGTCGATCCTCGACATCACCGTCGTCACCGTCGCGATCCCGACCTTTATGGAGGTTTTCCACTCCTCGGTCGAAGTCGTCGCCTGGACGATGACCGGCTACACGCTCGCGCTGGCGTCGGTGATCCCGCTGACCGGCTGGGCCGCCGACCGTTTCGGCACCAAACGCCTCTACATCATGGCGCTCGTGCTGTTCGTGCTCGGCTCGGCGCTCTGTTCGACCGCATGGAACATCGAGTCGCTCATCGCCTTCCGCGTAATCCAGGGGCTCGGCGGTGGCATGCTCATGCCGCTCGGCATGACGATCATGACCCACGCGGCAGGCCCGCAGCGCATCGGTCGCGTGATGGCCGTGCTCGGCGTCCCGATGCTGCTCGGTCCGATCTGCGGGCCAATCCTCGGCGGCTGGCTCATCGACGCGTTCAGCTGGCACTGGATCTTCCTTATCAACGTGCCGCTCGGCATTCTCGCCGTCGCGCTCGCCTGGATCGTTTTCCCCTCCGACAAGCCGAAACCGTCGGAATCCTTCGATTTCCTCGGCATGCTGCTCGCTTCGCCCGGCCTCGCCCTTTTCCTCTTCGGTGTCTCGTCCATCCCCGAAATGGGCACGGTGAAGTCGGCGCGCGTGCTCGTGCCCGCCGCGATCGGCATCATCTTGCTCACCGCGTTCGTCCTGCACGCGCTGCGGACCAAGCACCCGCTTATCGACCTGCACCTGTTCCGCAACCCGTCGCTGCGCTGGGCCGTGATCACGATGTCGCTGTTCGCGACCGCGTTCTTCGGCGCTGGCTTCCTGTTGCCCAACTACCTGCAGCAAGTGCGTGGCGAGACCGCGCTCGAAGCAGGTCTGTTGATGGCCCCGCAGGGTATTGGCGCGATGCTGACGATGCCAGTCGCGGGCTTCCTCGTCGACAAGATCGGCCCCGGCAAGATCGTGCTGTTTGGCGTCAGCTTCATCACCCTTGGTCTCGCCGGGTTCACGGTGCTGGAAGCCGACACGTCGTACTGGTGGATCGCGGGCGCGCTGTTCGTGATGGGCCTCGGCATGGGATGCACGATGATGCCGGTGATGACCGCCGCGATCCAAACCCTCACGCACGGCCAGGTGGCGCGTGGTTCCACGCTGATGAACATCATCAACCAGACGGCAGCGTCGATCGGCACCGCGACGATGTCGGTTGTGTTGGCCCACCAGCTCAAGGAGCACCCGGAAACCGAGGTTGGTATCGCGTCGAACTTCAATCCTGAAGTGGCACAGAAGGTTCCGCCGTCCGTGATCAGTCAGGGTCTCGACTACGCCGCCGAAGCATTCAGCCACACCTATTGGGTAGCACTGGCATTGGCGGCACTCACGCTCATTCCGGCGCTCTTCCTGCCACGCAGCAAGCCGAAGGCGCCGGTCGACGCGGCGGTGTCGGTCCACGCCTAAGCAACACAAAAGGCCCCGGGTGCGAATGTCCTTCGCGCCCGGGCCTTTTCGATATCCCTATCCGTACAGCTTGACGAAGTTCTCCAACGACCGCTCGATATCCCCACGCAACGTCTTCGCGACAGCCGACCCGATCGGCCCGAACAGCGGAGCGCCGCCCAGATCCATGTCAACGGTCACCTTCGAACCGGTGCCGCTGGGTTCAACCAGCATGCTGAGCCCGAACTTCGTGCCGCCGATGCCAGCGCCGGTGAGCGTCAACTTGCGCGGCGGTTCCGCCGTGCGGACCGTCCAGGTGACCTTGTTGCGGAAGCCCTTCACCCGCGCGATGCCAACCAAAACCGTGCCCGGGGTAAGCCCGTCGGGCAGCGTGCCGCGCCACGCCTCATGAATGGTGAGCCACTCGCCCAGCTGAGGCAGATCGGACGCGTGCGCCCACGCCACGTCAGGAGCGACGGGGACATTGACGGAGAGCTTGAGTTTCGCCACGGTCGCGATCGTAACGCCATCGGGGAATCCACCATCACATGAGCTACGGAAAATAGCGCGGCAGTATAATTCGGCCTCAGTTGGCCGTGGCTCAAACAGGCCGGAATTAGGTGGATTACCTGCCAGATCCACTTCGCTAGTTCGCAAGGTGCTGTTAATCTTGCCGGGTCACTGGGACCGAAGGTTCCAGCAGTCCGGCGAAACAACGACGAAAGATCCGATGAACGCAGGAATCGCGGTGCTGTTGCTCATCATCGGTGCGCCACTGCTTGTACTCGCCATGGGTGTCGCGGTTTTCGCGATGCGCAATGAGCGCCAACAGCGGATGCGCGCCGAGCTCGCGGTGCGCGAACGCGCCACCTACGAGCAGGTGGTCACCGCGTTGGCGCAGACCACGCTGCCCAACATCACCGAAGCGGTTCGCCAACACGAGGTTCCGTCGGTCCTCATCGACCTGCCCGGCGAGCTCGCCCAAACCGCGTTTGGTCAGTCGGTGCGGTGGATCGCGTCGACTTATGCTGAAGATTTGCGGGCCATCGCCGACGACACCCGCGCGACCGTCGAACGCTACGCCGAACAACGCAGACAAGCCGATGTCGCGGCGGCGGTGGAAAGCGTGCGCGCCGAATTGGCCGCCTCCACACAGCAGGCGCGCGCCGAAGTCGCCGCCACCGCCGAACAGGCACGCATCGACGCCGCGACCGCCGCCGAAGGAGCCCGCGCTGAACTGTCGGCCGCGTCTCGCGCTGCGACAAGCGCGGCGGTTCGCTCGTTCGGCACCTCGCTCGTCAGCCTGGGCACTGACCTCGGCCAGACACTCAGCTCGGCCCTGCGCGAGCACCGCGACGACGCCGTCTACGAAACGCTCAGTCGCCTCGACCACACCGTCCAGCAGATGATCCGCCAAGCCCAGTCGTATGTGATCGTCTCGGGCGGTCTGCCCGGTCGACGTTGGCCGCAGCAGTCGCTCACCGACGTGGTCGGCGGCGCGACGGGCCGCGTGCGCGACTTCGTGCGGGTCCGGTCAGCGCAATGCGACCGCGTCGTCATCAGCCGCGCGCGGTCGAACCGCTCGTGCACACCATCGCTACCCTGCTCGACAACGCGCTGCGCTACTCGCCGCCGTCGTCGTTCGTGGAAGTTGGTTTCCAAGAAGGCCATCACGGCGTCACGGTGATCGTCGACGACGCTGGCATGCGGATGAGTCCCGAACAACTCGACGACGCCCGCGCCATCCTCACCGGCGGCCGCGCGGTCGACATTCACGACCTCGGCCCAGCACCCAAGGTCGGTTTCCCCGGCATCGCGGCGCTGGCCAAGCGATACGGCTTCTCCGTCCACATCGACGGGCCCAACATCTACGGCGGCATGCGCGCGATGGTGTACGTGCCGTCGGCGCTGCTCGTCAGCGGTGCCGCGCCTCGCCTACCCGAACCCGAGCTCACCGCCCCAGCGCATCACCCCGTTCCCGTTCGGGTCGCCCCCGACGACAACGAAGGTGCCGAAGTACACGAGATCACCAGCGGTGGCCTGCCGAAACGGCGTCGCCGCGCCGTCGCGCCAGCAACCGCGCACGTCAGCACCGCCTCCGACGACCGTTCGCCAAGCGAAACCGCGTCTGGGCGGCCCGAACTCGCCGCTGCCTGGTACAGCGGCTCGCGTAGCGGACGAGCGGCCGCCGCGCAGGCAAGCACGGAAGGGAACAGTCGATGAGCACACCGGTGGCCGACAGCACCAACCGATTGGCGTGGTTACTGGAGGATCTCGCGCTCCCCGGCGTCCGATTCGCGGTGTTGTTATCCGAGGACGGCCTGCGGATCGCGCACTCCCACGACATCAGCAAAGACGACGCTGAACGCTTCGCGGCCGCCGCGTCGGGGCTGCGTTCGCTAGGCAAAGCCCTCGCCGAATTCTGCGGGGGACCGGCAAACGCGGTGCGGCAGAACATCACTGAGTATGACGAGGGCATGCTGATGATCACCGCCGCCGGTCAAGGCGCACTGCTCGGCGTCGCGACAACGATGGAGGTCGACGTCGCGCTCGTCGCGCATCGGATGAACGAACTCGCTGGCCGCGTCGGCCACGAACTCGGTGCCGCCCCACGCCGCGGTGGCAACTGATGAGCCGTCGCGATCCCGACCTCGTCCGGTCGTACGTGCGCGCGGGTGGCCGCACCCGCGCGTCGCGCGACCTTGACTTAGTCACCCTGGTGCGCGCGGTCGCCGAACCGCGCCCCGACCATCGACCCGACGAACGACGACTGCTGCTGCTTTCCAGCAAGCGCGGCGCGCTGTCGATCGCGGAGTTATCCGCTTACTTAGATCTGCCCGCGTCGGTGTGCAAGATCATCGTCGCTGATCTGCTTGACAGTGGTCATCTCCAGTGCCGCAACACCATTGAGGTGAAGCCGGAACTGGCGTTGATCAAGGAGGTTCTGCATGGGCTTCGCGCCATCGCCGGCTGATATCGACTACGTCCCCGAGTCGGTGACGCGATCGGTCAAAATTTTGGTCGCGGGCAATTTCGGGGTTGGCAAGACCACGTTCGTCTCTAGCGTTTCCGAGATCAAACCCCTGCGCACCGAGGAAACCATCACCGAGGCCAGCATCGGGGTTGATGATTTGGCCGGCCTCGGCACGAAATCGTCGACCACGGTCGCGATGGATTTTGGGCGGCTCACGCTCAATCCGGAACTGGCCCTTTACCTTTTCGGCACTCCGGGCCAGCAGCGGTTCGCGCCGCTGTGGAGCGAACTAGCGCGGGGTGCGCTCGGCGCGCTCGTTCTCGTCGATACCCGGCGCATCGAAGCCGCCGATGAAATCCTGTCCGCGCTGGAAGAGCGCGGCGTTGGTTATGCGGTGGCGGTCAACGAGTTTGAAGGATTTCGCCGCTACCCGCTCGACGAAGTCCGGGAAGCACTCGACCTCGCGCCGGGCACGCCGGTGATCGCCGTCGACGCGCGCCGCCGCGAACATGGCCTGCGTGCGCTGATCACGTTGGCGGAGTTTCTGTTTCGTCGTCAGGAAGCGGTTCTTCGGTGAGTACGCACGTCCTCGGTGATCGCGTTTCGATGTATTCGGCCGAGTTCGCCGCCGACCCGCAGTCGGCCTACCGCGACATGCGCAAACGCTTCGGTTCCGTTGTGCCGGTTGAACTTTCGCCTGGCATCAACGCGACATTGGTGATCGGTTACGCGACCGCGGTGCGGATTCTCAACGATCCCGAGCACTTTCCCGCCGACCCGCGCGAATGGGAACGCAACATCCCCGCCGACTGCCCCGTCCTGCCGATGTTGCAATTCCGGCCTGCCGCGCTGCGGACAACCGGGGCCGAACACACGCGGTATCGGCAGGCGAATGTCGCTGGCATCGCGGGCGTTGATCTATATGCGATGCACGGCATCGTCGAGCAATACGCCATCGGGCTCATCAACACCTTCTGCGCGACCGGCTCGGCAGATCTGTTGAGCCAGTACGCTTTTCCGCTCGTCTTCCAGACGCTCAACCGCATGCTCGGTTGCACGCCCGAGATCGGCGCGCAGGTCGCCCAGGGCATGGCGCAAATCTTTGAAGGCAACGACGCCGAAGCGGGCAACAACCTGCTCGCGAGCGCGCTGCACGCCCTGGTGATGCTGCGTCAAGCCGAGCCCGGCGACGACGTCGCGACCCGCCTGCTACATCACCCGGCCGCGCTGTCGGATGAGGAGATGGTGCATCAACTGCTCGTGCTCTACGGCGCGGGCATCGAACCGATGCTCAACCTCGTCGTCAACACGCTGCGACTGATGCTCACCGACGACCGCTTCGCCGGAAATCTGTTGGGCGGCAGCCTTTCTACCCGCGACGCGCTCGACGAAGTGCTCTTCACCGACCCGCCCTTGGCGAATTTCTGCATGACGTATCCGATTCGACCCATGCTCATCGACGGCATGTGGTTGCCCGCTAACGAACCTGTCGTCATCAGCATGTCGGCGTGCAACAACGACCCGGCGATCGCTGGGCGCGACATGCTCGACAACCGTGCGCACCTGGCGTGGAGCGCGGGCCCGCATGGGTGTCCCGCGCGTTCGGTCGCGTATCTGATCGTCCAAGACGCGATCGACCAGCTGCTCGACGCGTTGCCGGAACTGCGCCTCGCCGTGCCTGCCGAGGAATTGGTGTGGCGGCCCGGCCCGTTCCATCGCTCGCTTGCCGCGTTGCCGGTGGAATTCCCGCGCACCCCGCCCTTGCCGGTGCCGGAGAGTTTCTAGTAGCGCGATTCCCGCGCGCTGAGCGGCGGGTCCGTGCCGATCCCGGGACACTCGGCCGATTTCGAGTGCGTCCCGTGCTCGGCGTGTGACGATGGGGACCCATTCGCCGACCTCGCGCGTTCGGTCGGCCCGTGCTGCTCGAGGACGTGAGAGATGAGTTATTCCAGATTCGCGCTAGCCGTTGCCGCCGGTTGCGCCACGGTCGCGGCGTTCGCACCGCCCGCATCGGCAGGCGTTTCGCAGTTGACCGTGCAGGCCAACATCAGCGTCGGCTCGTCGACGAACTACGGCGTCGGCTGCTTCCACCAACTGCTCGCCCGGTTGAGCGTCGGCATCGACCCGGTCGCGTTCTACGACAACGGAACGCTGCTCGCGGTGGTCGCCCCGACCGACGGCATCGCGCGCCTGGGGTGGGTGCCCAGCTACGAGGGCTCCCACACCATGACCGCCGTGCAAGACGGCGTCGCCGCTAGCCAAACCGTGCAGGTGGGTCGCGGATTCCTATTCGGTTACTCCTGCGTGGTCACCGGCGGCTAAGCCGCGCGAAGGCCCGGCCGCTCACCAGCGACCGGGCCTTGAGTTCACGCGAAACTACTTGTCGGCCAGCTTCTTTCCGCTGCCCGGCTTCTTCGTCGCCTTCTTGGTTGTGTCGGTCTTCTTCGCCGACGCCCCATTCGACTCCGCCTTCTCTGAGGTGGCGGGTTCGGCGATCGTGTCGGTGATCTTGGTCGTGCCGTTGTCGGCGGTGAAGACCAGATCGTCGTCATGCACGTCGACCTTGACCGTCTCGCCCGGCGTCAACGCGCCATCGAGCAACATCCGCGACAGGCGGTTGTCGAGCTCCTTCTGCACGGTCCTGCGCAGCGGGCGCGCACCCCACTCGGGCTGGAAACCGCGCTCGCCGATCCAGTCGATGGCCGCCTTCGAGATGTCCATCTCGATGTCCTGGCCGCCCAACATGCGCTTAGTGCGGTCGAGGATGAGCGTGACGATCTGCTCAAGCTGTTCCTTGTCGAGGCGATGGAACACGATCTGCTCATCGATACGGTTAAGGAATTCGGGCCGGAAGTGCGCACGCAGCCGCTCTTCGAGCTGCGGGATGATGCCGTCGAGGTCGCCGGGAGGGGCCGCGAGGATGATGTCGGAGCCGATGTTCGACGTCATGATCACGATGGTGTTCTTGAAGTCGACCGTGCGGCCCTTCGAATCGGTGACGCGACCGTCATCGAGCAGCTGCAACAAGACGTTGAACACGTCCGGGTGCGCCTTTTCGACCTCGTCAAACAAGATCACCGAGTACGGCTGACGGCGTACCTTGTCGGTGAGCTGCGCGGCGTCGTCGTAGCCGACGTATCCGGGAGGCGCACCAACGAGACGCGACACGGTGTGCTTCTCCTGGAACTCGCTCATGTCGAAGCGAATGAGTCGGTCCTCGTCACCAAAGACGGCTTCCGCCAACGCTTTTGCGAGCTCGGTCTTACCAACACCGGTGGGCCCGAGGAACAGGAACGACCCGATCGGCCGGTTGGGATCCTTGAGCCCGGCGCGAGCACGCCGAACCGCTTCCGCCACCGCGATAATCGCCTCGTTTTGCCCGACGACCCGCTTGTGCAGCACCTCTTCAAGCTTGAGCAGGCGCTTCTTTTCCTCAGCGGTCAGGTCGGCGACGGGGATGCCGGTCTGGCGCGAAACGACCTCGGCGATGTCGACAACCTCGACCTCGGGTTCGCTGCGCGCGAGGCCCGACTCTTCGAATTCCTTTTCCGCCTTAGCGATTTCGGCCTTGAGCGCCTTGGCCTTTTCGAAATCGTCACGGTCGACGGCGGCGTCCTTTTCGCGATGCAGCGCGGCAAGGGCTTCTTCCTTGGCCTTGACGTCCGGCGACGGCGTGCCCGAGCGCAGCCGCACCCGCGCGCCCGCCTGGTCGACCAGGTCGATGGCCTTGTCGGGCATAAACCGGTCGGTGATGTAGCGATCCGACAGCTGCGCGGCCGCGACCAGCGAGTCGTCGGAGTAGCGCACCTGGTGATGCTCCTCGTATACGTCGACCAGGCCGCGCAGGATTTCGATGGTGTCGAGCACCGACGGCTCGTCGACCATCACCGGCTGGAAACGACGCTCAAGCGCGGCGTCCTTTTCGATGTACTTGCGGTATTCGTCGATGGTCGTCGCACCAACGGTGTGCAGTTCGCCGCGCGCGAGTGCGGGCTTGAGCAGCTGACCGGCGTCCATCGAACCCTCACCGCCACCGCCAGCGCCGACGATGGTGTGCAGCTCGTCGATGAAGAGCACGATCTCGTCCTTGTGCGCCTTGACCTCGTCAAGGATCTTGGTGACGCGCTCTTCGAACTCACCGCGGTACTTGCTGCCCGCGACGAGCGAACCGACGTCGAGGGCGATCACGCGACGGTCAGTGAGCGTGGACGGCACGTCGCCGTTGACGATGCGCTGCGCGAGCCCTTCGACAATCGCGGTCTTACCGACGCCGGGGTCGCCGATGAGGACCGGGTTGTTCTTGCGGCGACGCGACAGAATTTCGATGGTCTGCTCGATTTCGGGCGCGCGCCCAACAACCGGGTCGACGAGCCCTTCGCGCGCTTCGGCGGTGAGGTCGCGACCGTATTCGTCGAGCGTGGGCGTTTCGGACTTGCCGCCGCCCTTGGTCTTCTGGCCACGCGACTGCTGCGGCGCGCCGCCACCCTGCGGTGCCGACGGCGCGCTGGCGCCGCCCCCCGCGCGCGAGCTCTGCTGCCGTCGGTCGATGCCGGAAACGAGGGTCTGCGCGGCGACGCTGTCGGGCAGCGAGGCGATGCCGAGCAAAATGTGTTCCGGGCCGATGTAGCTGCTTCCTTGCTGGGCGGCCTGACGCTGGGCCGCGCGTAGCGCCAATTTCGTTGCCGGACTGAGCGTGATGTCGGCCAAATCCTCATCGCTGGGGTGACCGGTGTCGAGGTAATCCTGCATCTGCTCGGCGACCATCTCCGGGTCGAGGCCGAGCTCTTCCAAGATGCTCTGGCCCGGCTCGCTCTCGGCGGCGGCGTAGAGCAAATGCTCGGGCGTGATTTCCGGATTACCCCATTCTTGGGCGGCTTGGCGCGCGTCGGCGACGAGTTCCTTGGCGCTCTCGGTCATCAGCCTGCCGAGGTCGATCCGTTGTACCGGTGGTTTCGCGGACATTCCCGAGCCAAAAAAGCGGTTGAAGATGTCGTCGAAGGAATCCATCGAACCTGGCCAGCTGGCTGTCATTGTTGTCCACACCTCTCGCTCGTCGTCGCCGCGACGAGGCGGCAACCGTGGGATCCGGTCGGTACTGCTTAGCAATCTTTCGGCATACCTGGCCTCGAAGCAAGGAGTTGGAGAGTTTCACATTCGCAACGGACAGCCCTGGGCCAACAAAACAAAGTTCCGCGAAACGGCGACAAAACCGCCCGTCTTGTCCGATTCTTAGCGTGAACTCACCGACGAGAAGAGCAACACACCTTGGTCACCGACGTCATCGATGTCACCGCGGAATTCACGATCGCGCGGCAAGCCCTCTGGGACGTGCTGCTCGATCCGGAAAGTTATCCGCGCATGTTCACCGGTATTGGCAGCTGCACCCGTGTCGAGGGTACCGACGGCACGGTGATGTGGCAGGTCAGAGCTGGGTCGCCCGCCACCGGCGTCCGCGATATCGAACTTACCCTCAGCGTTGGACGCTGGTATGAAAGTTTCGAACTGCGCTGCTCAGAGCTAGGTTCCTACGTTGCCGTGCGGCTGCGCGGCGATCAGGACCGCACGCGACTCGACATCACCCTCTTCGGCGTGGCGCGCATCCATCCCGCACTCGACGGTCGTCCCGACGCGACAGCGACCGACTGGGTCAAGGCTGGCTTGCGACGCACCGCCGACGTGCTTTCGGGCACGCGGTCCTCGGTGGTCGTGAATGCCGAACGGTCGCCGCTGCGGCGCAACGCGGCCGTCGCGCGCAGCATCGCCGCGACCGGACTGGTTCGCGCCGACCCGTTCGCGATGATGCGTCAGGTCCGCACGCTGCAAAAGTGGGGCTTCAACCTCGCCGGGGGCTATGCGGCGAGCGCGGTGCTCACGCCCGACGCGCCCGCGGTGATCGATTTGGGCGGTGGCGTGCGCACCTTCGCCGAGATCGACACCCGATCCAGCGCACTCGCCGCCGCGATGCACGCCAGCGGGCTGCGCGCGGGCGACGCGATCGGGCTGCTCGCCCGTAATCACGTCGGCATGGTCGAGACGATGGTCGCGGCAGGCAAGCTCGGCGTCGACGTCGCACTGCTCAACGCGGGATTGTCGGGCAGACGCATCGAGGAAATCGTGCAGCGACACCGGCTCGCCGCGGTGTATGTCGACGGTGAGCTTGAGGTGCTGATTCGCTACCTGCATGCCAGCATCCCGCGCGTCAACACCGACGGGCGACCACCGGTTCCTGAACGCCCAACTATTAACGACTGCATCGCCGCCGCGCCCGCCGAGTTCCCGATCGCGACCCATCCCGGTCGCCTGATCGTGCTCACCTCGGGTACGAGCGGTTCGCCGAAGGGCGCGCGTCGTCCGCACGCGCGCGGATTCGCGACCATCGCGGCGCTGCTGTCGCGTATCCCGCTCCGGGTAGAGGAGATCGCGCTCATTCCCGCGCCGCTTTTTCACACGTGGGGACTGGCCGCGCTGCAGTTGTGCACCGCGCTGCGGGCGACGGTCGTGCTCGGCGACGGGTTCGACGCGGTCGCGTGCCTTGGTCGCATCGCCGAGCATCGCATCACCACGCTGTTTGTTGTCCCGACGATGGTCGAACGGCTACTTGACGTGCCCGACGAGGTGCGCGCGCAATACGACTTGAGCAGCCTGCGCTTCGTAATCAGTTGTGGCGCACCACTTTCCGGTGCGACGGTGCTGCGCTTCCTTGAGGTGTTCGGGGACACCCTCTACAACGTTTACGGGTCAACCGAGGTGTCGTGGGCGAGCGTCGCCACTCCCGACGAACTGCGTGTCGCCCCGACCACGGCAGGTCGCCCACCGCTCGGGACACGTGTCGCGGTGCTCGGTCCTGATCTGCGGCCGGTTCCGGTTGGCACGGTCGGCCATATTTTCGTCGCCAACCACATGCTCTTCGACGGGTACGTGAACTCCGCGCCGCCCGAGGAAGCCGACGGCATGCTCGACACCGGCGACCTCGGTTATCTCGACGCGGGCGGGCAGTTGTTTGTCGAAGGCCGCGACGACGAGATGATTATTTCCGGCGGCGAGAACGTCTTCCCTCGCCCGGTCGAGGAAGCACTCGCGCACCTACCGCAGGTCAGCGAGGTTGCCGTGGTTGGCGTGCCCGATCGCGAATTCGGCCAGCGCTTAGCGGCTTTCGTCGTTCGACGCGACGACGCTGGTCTGGATTCGGACATGGTGCGCACCTACATCCGCCATCGCCTGAGCCGGTTTTCGGTGCCGCGCGACGTGACCTTCCTGCCGTCGTTGCCGCGCGGCGAGACCGGCAAGATTCTCAAACGAGTGCTGGTTCGGCCCGATGCGACGATCTAGTCGGCTTCAACGCTCGTAAAAAGAAGGCAAGGTTGGCTGGGCGTTCGGCCAACCTGCGCATGAAGTACCCGTACCACTGCGTGCCGTACGGCAGGTAGACGCGCACGGGGTTGCCTTCGTCGACTAGGCGGCGCTGTTCGTCGGCGCGGATGCCGTAGAGCATTTGGTATTCGAATTCGGTCGACTTGCGGTGTGCGGCGGTCATCGCGACGGCGGCGGTGGCGATGATGGCCGGGTCGTGCGAAGCGACCATCGGGTAGCCAGCGCCTGCCGCGAGGATACCGAGGCAGCGCAGGTAAGAAGCGTCGACTTCGGCGCGTGTTTGGAAGGCGTGGTCTTCGGGCTCGGCGTAGGCACCTTTGCACAGCCGGATACGCGAGCCGGGGCTGGCGAAGGCGTGGCAGTCGTCTTCGGTCCTGCGGAGATAGGCCTGCAAAACCGTGCCCAGCCAAGGGAATTCGGCTCTCACCTCGCCCACGATGTGGAGCGTGGAATCGGTTGTTGTGTGGTTTTCGGCGTCGACAGTCACCCAGATGCCCGCCGCTTCGGCTTCGCGGCACAGTTCGGTGAGGTTTGCTTGCGCTAGCGCGTTGCCGTGCCCGGGGATGGCTTGACCGAGCGCGGACAATTTCACCGAAACCTCAACGGGGCGAACGGCTCCCGTGCCGTGCTGGGCCCAGGGGAGTGCGGCGAGGGCGTGGATGAGCTCGCGATAGTGGTCGACGGTGGTGCGTGCGGTGGCTTCGTCGGTCACGTCTTCGCCGAGAAAGTCGATGCTGACGAAATGTCCTGTGCTGAGCAGGGTTTCGGCTGTGGTTAGCGCGTCGGTCGTTGTTGTTCCCGCGACGAACCGGTCGACGACACCTCGGGTGAATCGTTGTTTCGTGATCGCTTCGCGCATGCGGTCCGACCGTGCGGCGGCCAGCAGCGACGTGCGCAGCAGTGTGGTCATCACGCCTCCTGATGCGGGTAGCGGTGATCCGTTGGGGGAGTGAAGGTTTCCTTGATCGTGCGCGCTGAGGTCCAGCGCAGGAGGTTTTGTGGGGAGCCCGCTTTGTCGTTGGTGCCGGACGCGCGACCGCCGCCGAAGGGCTGTTGCCCGACCACCGCGCCCGACGGTTTGTCGTTGATGTAGAAATTGCCCGCGGTGAAGGAGAGTCGCTCGGTCGCGGTGGCGATCGCGGTGCGATCGTCGGCGATGAACGAACCGGTGAGCGCGTACGGCGCGCCGTTGTCGATGGTGTCCATGATGTCGGCGAACGCGGTCGGGGTCGCGTCGTCGTAGACGTGCACGGCCAGGATCGGGCCGAAGTATTCGGTGCTGAACGCTTCGTCGGTCGGATCGTCACTGACGATGACGGTGGGTTCAATGAACCACCCTTGCGAATCGTCACTGTGACCGCCCGCGACGACCGTCAAAGCCGGTGTGGCCTTTGCCCGTTCGAGCGCGGCGACGTTGCGATCGAAGGCGCGTTGGTCGATGAGCGCGCCACCAAAATTGGTGAAGTCGGTGACGTCGCCGTAACGCAATTGCGTTGTCTTCTCGATGAAGTCGTCAGACATGTGCTGCCACACCGACTTTGGAATGAACGCGCGCGAGGCCGCCGAACACTTCTGCCCCTGGTAGTCGAACGCGCCGCGCAGCAGAGCGGTAGTGAGTACGTCGGGATTGGCCGACGGGTGAGCGAGCACGAAATCCTTGCCGCCGGTCTCGCCGACAAGGCGTGGGTACGTGCGATAGCGGTCGAGGCGTTGGGCGACCGACTGCCAGAGGTGGCGGAACGTGGCGGTCGAACCGGTGAAGTGGATGCCCGCCAGGCGCGGGTCGTTGAGAACCACGTCCGAAATCGCCGGGCCAGGGCCGTTGACCAGGTTGATCACCCCCGGCGGCAGACCAGCGGCTTCGAGCAATTGCATGGTGAGGTAGGCCGCGACGGCCTGGGTTGGCGACGGTTTCCAGACGACGGTGTTGCCCATGAGCGCGGGCGCGGTCGGGAGATTGCCCGCGATGGCGGTGAAATTGAACGGCGTGATCGCGTAAACGAACCCTTCGAGTGAACGGTATTCCATCCGATTCCACACGCCGCGCGTGGAGATGGGTTGTTCGGCCATGAGCTGGCGGGCGAAGGCCACGTTGAATCGCCAGAAGTCGACGAGTTCGCATGGCGCGTCGATTTCGGCCTGGTAGGCGGTTTTGGATTGGCCGAGCATGGTTGCGGCGGCGATGCGTTCGCGCCAGGGTCCGGCAAGGAGGTCGGCGGCGCGGAGAAAGATCGCGGCGCGGTCGTCGAAGGACATCGCGCGCCAGGCGGGGGCAGCTGCGTTCGCGGCGTCGACGGCTTGCTGCGCCTCCGCGTGCGTCGCCTCGGTGAACGTACCGAGGGTGGCGGCGTGGCGATGGGGTTGGACGACGGTGGTCAGCGCGCCCTGGCCTCGGGTGTGTTGTCCGCCGATCACGTTGTGGATGTCGACGGGATTGGCCGCTAGGTCGGCGAGGGCGGCATGGAGGCGTGCGCGTTCCGGTGTGCCAGCGGCGAAGGTGCCGACAGGTTCGTTGACCGGAAGTGGGGGTCCGGTGATGGCATCCATGTGACGTAGTCAACTCCGTTTATCAGGGCGCATAATCGGAGGATCGGACAAAGCTAGGGTTCGCGCTTGGTTCGATCGGCCAAAGGGTTCCGTTTCGGAAGGGTTGGGCGTGATGGGTAGTGGGTTCGACGGGCTGGGCGCGACCAGGGGTTTCGCGATGACGGGTGGGTTCGGCGGCATGGGTGTTCAGGTGCCGGGTGCTGGATCGGCTGAGTGGGGTGCCGACATCGCCGACACCGGCCTGTTCGACCTCGCCCAAGAACTCGCGCGCGAAACGGGTGGGCTTGTTTCGATCGAGGACCCGACGTCGCGGGTGCTCGCGTACTCCGCGTCGGCGGGCGCGGCCGACGACTTGCGGGTGCGGTCGATCCTCGGCCGCCAGGGTCCGCGCGACTACCTGCGCGTGTTGCGCGAGTGGGGAGTGTTCGACCAGCTCGCGCGCGAGCCAGACAAGGTGGTCGACATCGCGCCGCACCCGGAGATGGACATGCGGCGCCGCCTCGTTGTTGGCATCCGCCGCGATTTCGTCGCTAACCGAACTGCCGACGCCCTCGGCACGATCTGGCTGCAGGAAGCCGAGACTCCGTTGCGCGCCGACGCCCAGGATATTCTCCGTGGCGCGGCCTCGGTCGCCGCTCGCATCATCGCGTGCCGCCGGGAGGCGTTGTCGACGGAATCGCTGCTCGCCCGCCGTCTCTTCGGTCTCGATGGCGACAGCGTGGATGTGCCGTCGATCGCGGCGGCGATGAAACTGCCTCGGGTCGGTCCGGCGGCCGTGATCGGGTTCGCGCCGCCAGCTGATGCGTCGTTGGCTGCGACAATTCGCTTGCACGCGAGCGCTTTTCGCGCTGATTCGCTCACCGAGTCCGAAGGCGACCGCGTCTACGTCCTGCTGCCCGGCTACCGGAGCGAGCAGAGCGTCACGTCCTGGCTTCGCCGTCTGGTCACCCAGTTCGACACCACCCGCTCGATCCCGATGAGTGCGGTAATCGCCTGTCCCGTCCCAGGTTTGGCGGACGTGGCGGCCGCGCGTGCCGAAGTCGACCGAGTGCTCGCCACGTTGCCGCCAGGCGCGGGTGTCACCACGTTGGCCGACGCACGCACCGCGGTGCTGCTGCGCGAAATAGTCGCGTCCATACGCAACGACCCGTCGTTACGCGACCCGCGAGTACGTACGTTAGACACCCACGACCGAACGCACCACACTGAATTCCGCACGACCGCAACCCAATTCATCGCGGCATGCGGCGACATCCGCACCGCGGCAGCGGCCTTGGCGATCCACCCCAACACCTTGCGCTACCGCTTACGCCGAATCGAGTCGATCACGGGATTGTCCTTCTCGTCGGCAGCCGACCGCGCCCTCCTCCACCTCCAACTGGCGGCTTTCGGACCTGACGATACGTAGCCGCCGAGGTCAGGCAGCGGTGGCTGAAACCCGCCAGCCGTGCTGCTTGAACCGCAGCAGGCTGTTCGTCATGGACCTTCAATTGCAGAACAAAATCGCGATCGTCACCGGTGGGTCGAAGGGCATTGGGCTCGCAACCGCGCGCACGTTGCACGCGGAAGGTGCTCTCGTAGCGGTGGTTTCACGCAAACCGTCGCCCGAGGTCACCGACCTCATGAGTGACCGATTCCTCCACATCCCCACCGATCTCACGACCCCGGACGGGCCAGCTCAAGCGGTGGAAGCGGTCGAACGCAGCTTCGGCGGCGTCGACATTTTGGTCAACAACGCAGGCGGCCCGCCGCCGGGCGCTGTCCTGCCGCGCTTCTCGTTCAACGCGCTTACCGACGCTGACTGGCTCGCCATGCTGGACTTCAACATCATGGCGACGGTCCGCGCGATCCGCGCGGTAATCCCGGCGATGCTGGCGCGCGGCGGCGGTTCGATCGTCAACATCTCGTCGACGATGGCCCACGTGCCGAGCAACATCAACGTCGACTATGGGGTCGCGAAAGCGGGCATCGGCAACCTCACGAAGGCGCTCTCCGAAGAATTCGGGCCGCAGGGCATCCGGGTCAACGCGGTGTCGCCGGGCCCGGTGATGACCCCGTGGTGGACCGAGGAAGGCGGCGCGGCCGACGTGATCGCCGCCGCGTCCGGCACCGACCGCGACACCGTCCTCAACGGCGGCGCGGCCGAGATGATGAACCTGACCACCGGCCGCCTCATCACCCCGCAAGAAATCGCCGACGTTGTCGTCCTACTGTCGTCCCCGCGCTCAGCAAGCACAACAGGAACCGACGTCTTGGTAGACGCGGGCCTCCGCAAGGCGGTGTGAGCGGGTTCCAAAACGTTCGTCGCATACTTTCGAATAATTCGAAAGTATGCGACGCTTGTGGTGACTGAGGAGGCATCGTGACTAAAGCCTTACCGGAACGCACCCTGCTGCCCGAGCATCCGGACCAACTCGCTGAGGTCCGCGCGTTTCTCGACACTCGATTTGGTCGGAGCGAGTCAGCCACGTTGGCGTCGCCCGATGGGGAGCTGATAACACTCCCTGCCGAATTGCTTGCGGGTTTGCGTCTAGTCGCTATTGCACTCGCCGAGGGCAAAGCTGTCACCGTCGCGCCGCTGCACACCACCCTGACCACCCAGGAGGCGGCGGAGTTGCTGGGGATGAGCAGACCGACCTTTGTGAAGCTATTGGATGACGGCGCGATCCCCTACACGCGCCCTGGCCGCCATCGCCGGGTTCGACTGGCCGACGTCTTGGCCTACCGAGAGTACCGACGTGCCGAACGAACCTTGGGTTTGGCCGAGCTGACCAAGATCTCCGAGGATCTAGGTCTGTACGACGTTGACAACTACGACGAAAACCCTGGGCGGCAGAGCTGATGCAGCGAGTGTTGCTCGACACATGTGTGCTCTGGCTGAAGCTGACCTGATCCAACCTCTGTGGTCGACCCACATCCTCGAAGAGTCAAGGCGCAACCTGTGCAGGCGCCACGTTGACGAACGAGCAACGGCCAGCGTCGACCGCCTGATCACGACCCTGCAAACCTTCTTTCCCGATTCCATGGTCGATGGCTATTCGCAGTTAATCGACCGCATGGAGAACGATCCCAAGGACCGTCACGTTCTTGCGGCAGCGCTCCAAGGAAACGCCGACGTACTACATAACCTTCAATGTCAAGGATTTTCGTGTTCGGCCCATTGGCGAGGGCTTTCCTGAGCCGATGCACCCGGACGCCTTTCTACTGGACATGCTGGATCTGGCACCGGGGCAGATTTATCGGTTGCTGCATCGACAGGTCGCCCAGCATAAGCGTCCTCCGAAGCACATCCAGGGACTGCTCGACGTGCTGGAGCGGACGGGAGTGCCCACGTTCTCGGCTGAGGTTCGGCGACGCCTCGACTGACGCGAAGACTTCCCCGCGATTGCGGGCCGGTATCTGGAATGCTGGACAGCGGCGTGGTCATTTGTGTGCCCAAGGGTCGTTCAGGATTGAGGAGAGTTGGCGTGGCGAAGCCCGTAATCGTAGTGATGGGTGTGTCCGGGTGCGGGAAGTCGACGGTGGGCGCGATCATCGCTGAACGGCTCGGGCTGCCCTATGCCGACGGCGACGACTTCCATCCCACCGCCAACATCGAGAAGATGGCGGCGGGGATTCCGCTCACCGATGAGGACCGCTATCCGTGGCTGGTGATCGTCGCTGAATGGCTCGCCGAGCACGACCACACCGGCGGCGTTGCCGCCTGTTCGGCCCTGCGACGCGACTACCGCGAGCGCGTGCTCGCCATCGCGCCCGACGTGTTCTTCGTGCATCTCGCCGCCACCCGCGAGGAACTGCTGCGCCGCATGACCAGCCGCATGGGCCACTTCATGCCCGCACTGCTGCTCGATTCGCAACTCGAAGCGCTGCAACCACTGTCACCCGACGAGCCCGGCGTGACCCTCGACGCGATGGTTTCGCCCAACGAACTCGCCAACCAAGCCATCGACGCGTGGAAGCTCGCTCATCCCCAATCCTGACCCAGCGGATGCAGCTCTGCAACGGGCGTGACCAGTAAAAACGCACCGACAACGGCAGCGACGAGGCACCCAAGCGCGAACACCGTGACCCACAACAGCGCCGGTAAGTGGGTCAACCGCGCGAGCTGATCAGCATCGGAATCGCCGCGCCCACGCTTGCGCCCGCGCTGCAGTTCGATCACCGGGCGCACCGCGGCCGCCAGCAAGAACCAGGCGGTCAAGTACGCGAACGCGCCCTGCAAAATCGGCCCACCGAACCACGAAACGCCGAAAACCAACCCGCCGAGCACAACAACGGTCAGCAGCGCGTAAAAATTGCGCACCTTGATCAACACCGCGGCGAGCATCGCCAACGTGGCCCACAGCATCAGCGTGACGTGCCCGGTGCTCAGCAACCACGCGTACGCGAGGCCAAGCAACGCGGGCGCGGGATACCCGGCTGCCGCCGTCAAAATCATGCCAAGACCAGTGGGTTTGCCGCTCGACACCGTGAGTCCTGAGGTGTCGGTGTGCAGGGTGATCGAATGCAGCCGCCGTCCACTGAGTAACGCGACGAACGCGTGCCCGCCCTCGTGCACCACCGTGACGGCCGCGCGTGTGAGCCGCCACAGCGGGCGATAAGCGACAAGGACAATCGCGCCGAACGCGGTGGCAAGCAGCAACGGCCAGCCGGGCGCGGGTTGGACAGCGAGGAGATGGTCGAAAAACGAGCTGGCGGATCCGGTGTTCACCGCCGCACCCTACCGGGCTGGCGACGGCTCCGGGGCGGGGAGCGAAGGCACCGGGTGGTCAGGCTCAAGCGCGGGCAGCCCGTCGATGCTCTCGGCGTTCGACCCGGCGACCATCCGCGCGTAGTCGCTTTCCTTGCGCGTGCGATGCACATCGTCGAGCGTTGAGCGTTCCTCAACCAATTCCATCGACGGCACCGACCACCCGCACGAATCCGAAATCCGTTCCACCTCGACAACGACGATCGCGCGCGTGCCGGGATGGTCGTCGCCGAAAGTCTCACGCAGAGAAGCGAATCCGTTGTCGTCGGGCCGGACGATCCGCCCCGAGCCATGCAACCGCAGGATGCGCGGCTTGCGGTCGAAGGAACAGAACATAATGGTGATGCGGCCGTTGTCACGTAAGTGCGCGATGGTTTCGGCGCCGCTGCCGTAGAGGTCGAGATAGGCGACGGTGGTGTCGTCAACGACGGCGAACGTGTCGCGATACCCCTTCGGCGAAACGTTTACGTGCCCACCGGTCGACGGTGCTGTCCCGACGAAGAACATTGCTTGCTCGCTGATGAATTCACGCAGTTTGTCGTCAATGCGCTCGAAAACCTTAGCCACGACGTGCCTTTCGTCTCGCCGCACGGCGAGCCCTACCCCAAGTCTAGGCGAGTCGAATACTGGTCAGCGGGCGGTTAGGCTGTGGGGTCGGCGGCGGCGAGCACCGCGTCGCGGGTGAGTTCGAGTGAATGTATGCGGTCGTCGATGTTGTAAATCATCGTGTTGATCATGAGTTCGTTGGCTTTGGTCGTCGCGAGCAAGTCGGCGGCTTGCGCCCTTACCGTCTGCGGCGAGCCCTGCAACTGCCCGGCTTTGCGATGCGCGGAAAACGCGCGTTCCTCGGGTGTCGCGCCGAAACTGGCGGCTTGGGCTGGCGTGGCAAGCGCTTGCGGACGGCCCGAGCGCAAGTTCGCCATCGCCAGGTCACGCGGTTTCGCGAGTTCGTCTGCGGCAGCATCGGTTTCGGCGGTAATCGCCGACACAGCGACGATCACGTAAGGCTCAGACAACTCGGCCGATGGCCGGAAATTGTCGCGATAGAGCTTGAGTGCCGCGTGAGTGTTGTCGGGGGAGAAGTGGTGGGCGAAGGCGAACCCGAGCCCAAGAATCGCGGCCACCTGCGCGCTGTACCCGCTCGAACCGAGCAGGAAAATCTCGGGCTCAGCGCCGTAACCCGGGCTCGCGACGGTGTCGGCTGTCCCGCGAAAATAGCTGATCAACTCGGTGAGTTCCTGCGGGAATTCGTCGCCGCCAGCCCCGCGCGCCCCGCGTCGCAACGCCCGCGCGGTCACCGGGTCGGTGCCGGGCGCGCGCCCAAGTCCGAGGTCGATGCGTCCCGGATACAGCGATTCCAGCGTCCCGAACTGCTCGGCGACGACCAACGGCGCGTGATTGGGCAACATCACCCCGCCCGACCCGACCCGAATCTTCTTCGTCGCCGATGCGAGATGCGCGAGCACGACCGGCGGTGACGACGACGCGATGCCCGGCATGTTGTGATGCTCGGCCACCCAAAACCGCAGGAAATCGAACCGTTCGACGGTTTGCGCGAACCGGGTTGTCGCGGCGAGCGCCTCGGTTGCGGTGGCGTCGGCCTGCACGGGTGCGAGATCGAGGACCGAGAGGGCGAGTGCGCTCATCGACGGAGCCTCCTGAAGTTGCGTTGGCGGAGAAGCAATTTCGTGTCATACCCCAGGGCTATCGTTGAAGGTGTTGAACACTCTTGAATAAGCGGGGCACGTTATGAGCGACAACATCGGCTACGGCGAATTACTTCCACCGCGCAACCACGGCACCACGTGGCGCGAATCCGAATACCGGCTTTTGGTCGACCATCTGCGCGCCGGGGTCGAACTTGCCGAAACCGCGCGGCGGGTGGGCCGCACCGAATCGGCCGTGCGGGCGGCGTTGCGCAACCTCGTGCCGCCCGAAGAAAGCGTACCGGCCGGTTCGCGCGAGCGGTCCCTTCGTGCTCGGCTGGTGGCCGAACCGGAATGGGATTGGTTCGCCGTTGTCGTGGAGCGGCACGCCAATTCCGGTTCCGGGTTGTGGCGCACTACCGACGAGCACATTGTGCGCATCGGGTGGCGTCGTCGCACTCCGATGGCGGTGCTCGCGCCGCAGGTCGGTACGTCGGAGTTGGCTGTGGCTGAACTGCTGCGGTCGCTCGGCTATGTCGACTCGATCGCCGAAGTGGTCGACGCCCTTGGCGCCACGCCCGGTCAGGCGCTCGCCAAGCGCGTTGCCGCCGCCCGCGACAGCTCGGCGACAGCCCGCTGGGTGCTCGTTGTCGACGGTGCGTCGGGGGTGTCGAAACCGCGAAACGCGCCGGTCGCGCGGCATATTTCGGTGCACGATTCCCGTCGGGCCGCCGAAGCGGAACGCGACCGGGTGCTCGCGTGGCACGCCCGCGTGTCCTCGCCCAGTACCGACGCGACGCCGTGGTGGACCATCGCGGAACGGTCGCTCGGCGCGCGGGGTGGCACCACGGTCGCGGGCGTGCTCACCGAGCGCGAAGGTGGCATCCGCGCGTCGGCGCTCGCGGTGGGCGACGTCATCCGCGTTCCGGGGCCCGACGGCCTGCAAGATCGCATCATCGCGATCGCGCCGTCGGCACCCGGCGGGCCGGTGCTGGTCGACCTGGCACCGGTCGCCCACTCGCGCGTGCGTCGCGTTGTTGAATTCGCGGCCGATGAGGTGGTTGAGGTGGTCGGCCAGCGTCAGGAACGCGCGAGCTGAGCTTTCATCCCTGCCCTACCAGGCAACGTGACCGTGGCGAGCATCGTCAGTACTGCCGCCCCGGTCATCGCCAAGAAAACGGTGGTGATCCCTGACGACAGTTCCGCGGGCTGCGGATGGTCAGGGTCGGTCAGGTGGGCGTTCACCATCGCGCCGAAGACCGCCGCACCGATCGCGCTACCGACGGACCGCGCGAACATGTTCGACGACGTCACCACGCCGCGCTCGTCCCATTCGCAGCTGGTCTGGGCGGCGATGAGACTGGGCGTCGAAACAAGCCCAAGTCCGAGGCCAATAATCAAGCACGCCAAAGCGATTCGCCACGGCGCGCCCACGCTGTCGCTCATCGCCCAGAGCAGGACACACCCGGCGACGTTGACCACGCCGCCGATCAGCGTGCACGCGCGAAAACCGATGCGCAGGTAGATCTTTCCCGACTGCGACGACGTCAACGGCCAGCCGATGCTCACCGCGCCGATGGTGAGTCCAGCCACCATCGCGCTAGCGCCAAGTACGCCCTGGGTGAAGGTGGGCACGTACGCGGTTATTCCGGTGATGAGCGCGCCGACCATCATCGAGACCGCGCACCCGGTCGCGACGACCGTTCGTGACAAAAGATGCAGCGGCAGAAGGGGATTCACGGCGCGCAGTTCAGTAAGAAGGAACGCGCAGATCATCGCGAAACTGAGAACGAACAGCCATACCGATGTTGCTGAGGTCCACGCCCACGCGTGCCCGCCTTCGAGGAGCGCGAGCAGCAGTGCGCCCGCGCCCACAGTCAGCAATCCCGCGCCGAGGAAGTCGATTGGCCCGGTCCGCCTGGTCGGCGTGGTCTCGGTCAGATTGCGCGCAATCATCACCGCCGCGACCGCGCACAGCGGCACGTTGATGAGGAATATCGAACGCCACCCGACGAATTCGACCAGAATCCCACCGACTAGCGGCCCCAGCACCGCCGCGCCTGCCCAGACGCCCGCCATGTACCCCTGCACCCGCGCGCGTTCTTCAAGCGAATACACGTCGCCGGTGATCGTGACGGTCATCGGCAGCACCGCGCCCGCACCAATTCCCTGAATCGCGCGAAACACGATGAGTGCCACCATATTTGATGCCAACCCGCACAGGAGCGACCCGAGCGCGAAGACCGCGACCCCAAAGAGCATCACCGGTTTACGCCCAAACGTGTCGGCGAGTTTGCCGTAGATGGGCACCGTAACCGCTTGTACGAGAAGGTAAATCGAGAACACCCACGGGAAAAGGGCGAACCCGCCGAGGCGGTCGCTGATCGTGAGGATCGCGGTGTTGATAATCGTCGTGTCGAGCGCGATCAACCCGGTCGACAGCATCAGCGAGGCGAGTAAACGGCCCCGGTTCGATCGCAACCCGACGGCCTCGCGTCGCACAGCTGTTGTCGCCACCGCACCCCCTCTTCCGCAACCGGACCTCAACCGTAACCAGGTGGAAGTACCTTCCGCACCTGGTTTCTCGCACCGTGCGCGAAGCGTTAGTCGGCGGCGAACTTCGCGGCGATGTCGGCGGCGGTCACCTTCGCCAACTCAACGAAGAACGGCACTCGCTCGTCGATCATCAACGTCGCTGGCCCGCGCATGCCTAGCGCGAAGCGGCACGCACCTTGGGCGTCGAGGATCGGCACCCCGATTGTGCGGAAGCCCGGATCGAGTTCGCGGTCGTTAAACGCGTACCCCCGCTCGCGGGTGCGGGTGAGTTCGGCGCGCAGTTCCTCAGCCGACGACACCGAGCGTTCGGTGCCCTCTTCGTAAGGGAGCGAACGCAATTCGTCGTCATCGACGTCCGACCAGGCAAGCAGCGCCTTGCCGAGCGCGCTCGCGTGCAGGGGCAGGCGAACCCCTTGGAGCTCGTGCCCGTCGCTTTCGCGCCACCGACTCGTGCCGAGTAAGACCGCGTGAATGCCCTGGCGAATCGCGACCGACCCCGTTGCGCCGGTGGTGGCCGCCAACTGCTCAAGGAACGGTTCGGCGAGGTAAATCCGATGCTGGCGGTAAGCGATCTGCCCGTACTCGGCCAGCGCCCCGCCCATGCGATAGCGGCTCGACGTCGCGTCCTTCTCCAAAAAGCCAGCCTGCACGAGCGCGCCAAGCAAGCGGTGCGTTGTGCTCACGGCCAGTCCCTGCGCACGCGCGACCTCCGAAACGCCGCGTTCCTCGCCGCCGCGAAAGCAGTCGAGGACCGAAAGGGCGCGGGTGACGGTCTGCACGCTGGACGATTCCACCGTTTGAAATTAGCACAGGAAACGTCAGCGGCAGCCGCAAGCCTTTCCGATATGCGGAAAGCAATGCGCCGCAAGCGCGGTAGACCCCGCGCTACCGTCTTGTCAAGCTTTCCGATCCACGGAAAGGCATACCTCGTTTGTCACCGTCTTCGCTTCTACGGTGCTCCTAGTCGTAAACATCGTTCGAACAGGAGCATCCATGTCCCGCAGGTTGTCGACCTTCTCGCGAGTCGCGTTCGCACTCGCCCCTGTCGTCGCGCTTGTCGCGGCCTGTGGCTCCGGCTCGACGCCCGGCTCCAGCGCCAACGAGCCAACGATCGTGCTCAAGGTCGCCGACCCCGGCAACAGTGGCGCGCTCGCGGTCGGCAAACGGGATGGCACCTTTGATGCCGCGTTGAAGTCCCTCGGCGCGAAAGTGCAGTGGGTCAACATCACGCCCGGCTTCAGCTCGAACCTGAAGTTGTTCAACACCGGCGAACTCGACGTGTCCGGCGCGGCGTTCAGCCCTGTTGTTGGTGCGCTGTCGAAGGACGTCGGCGTCAAGATCGTCGCCGTCGCCGACCCCGCTGGTCTCGACCAGGCGGGCATCATCGTGAACCCGGATTCGGGAATCACGTCGGTCGCCGGGCTGGTAGGCAAGCGCGTCGCGGTGAACCCGGCGGGCAAGGGCGAATACATCACGCTCAAGGCGTTGCAGTCGGCCGGTGTTCCGGCAGACAAGGTCACGCGAGTTCCGTTGCAGCAGAAGGACGCCGCGTCGGCCTTCGCGACCGGCAAGGTCGACGCGTGGGCCTCGTTCCTCGTGCCGTACCAGGAGGCTAAAGCCGCTGGTGCCCGCGAGATCGTGACCGAGGGGTCGATCGGCTCCAAGGACAACACCGTCGTCGTTTTCCGTACCGAGGTACTTGACAAGCACCCCGCCGTCGCCGCGAAATACCTTGAGGTACTTCAGGGTTTGACCGCGAAGCAGAAGGCGTCGCCCGCTGATTTCGAGAATGTTTTCGACAAGACCGGCCCGCGCGCACTGTCCGGTGACCGCCTCGCCGACGCGATCAAGGTTGGCGGCCAGGTGACGATTCCCCGCCTGCCACGCGAAGCCGACTCCGTCGCGCTCGGTGACGTCGTGAACGTCTTCGCCGACAACGGCGTGATCAAGAATCGCATCACCGCGGCCGACATTTTCTACGACCTCAAAGCCAAGCTGAACGCCGAACAGCTTGCCGCAGTGAAGGAAAAGTAGCGTGACCACGCTGGAGTTAGCGCCGCCGCGTGCGCGGGTGGTGCGCGCGCGGCCCCGGTGGCTGTCACTGTCGTTGCGCGCACTACTGCCAGCGCTGCTCGTTGTCGGCTGGTGGGCGGGCACGGCGAGCGGCGCGATCTCGCCTCGCGTGATCGCTGGACCCAGCGCGGTGTGGTCGGCGTTTACCGAACTTGGTCGCAGCGGCCAACTGTGGGACTTCGCCACCGCCTCGTTCGGTCGCGCGGCGGCTGGCGTGGCGGTCGGGGTCGCGATCGGCCTCACGCTTGGTCTCGCGTCAGGTTTGTCGAGTCTCGGTGAGGAACTGCTTGATTCGACGTTGCAGATCGTGCGGGCGGTGCCGTTCCTCGCGCTGGTTCCGCTGTTCATCGCGTGGTTCGGCATCGATGAGGGCTACAAGATCGCGTTGATCGCGGTCGCGACCGTGGCCCCGATGTACGCCTACACCTACCTCGGCGTGCGCAACGTCGATCGCAAAATAGTCGAAGCCGCAAGGAGTTTCGGCCTCACCGGACCGCGACTTGTCGGCGAGGTTATCATCCCGTCGGCACTGCCCGGCATTCTAATGGCGCTGCGGGTGTGCTTGTCGATCAGCATCACCGCGCTCATCGCCGCCGAACAGGTCGGCACCCGCGAAGGCGTCGGCTACCTGGTCACCTTGGCCCAGGAATACAACCGCACCGACTACATGGTGTTGTGCGTTGTCCTTTACGCGCTGCTTGGTCTGGTGTTTGACGTACTCGTTCGGCTCGTTGAGCGATTCGCGATGCCGTGGCGGAAACAGGTGGCGATCCGATGACATCGGTATTGGTGAAAACAGACACACCCGTTGCGGTTTCGATTAACGGATTGCGAAAGTCCTTCGGCGAGAAGACTGTTCTCGCTGGCATCGACCTAGAAATCCGACGCGGCGAGTTCGTTGTCCTGCTCGGGCCGAGTGGCACCGGCAAGACCACACTGCTTCGACTGCTCACCGGACTCGAAATTCCGGATGGCGGTGAGGTTCTGGTGCCATCGCGCCGCACGACCGTCTACCAGGAACCGCGCCTGATCCCGTCGAAGCGCGTGCTGCCGAATGTGGTTGTCGGGTTGCGGCGCGGCAAAGTGACACAAGAAGCCGGGTTGCGTGCGCTCGCCGAAGTCCAGCTCGACGGCAAAGCGCGACAGTGGCCCGCGACGCTGTCGGGTGGCGAAGCGCAGCGGGCCGCGTTGGCACGTGCCCTGGTCCGCGAACCCGAATTGCTGCTGCTTGACGAGCCGTTCGCCGCGCTCGACGCCCTCACCCGGCTGCGAATGCAAGACCTCGTCGGCGACCTCGTCGCACGACATCAACCTGCCGTGCTCATGGTCACCCACGACGTCGACGAAGCCATTCGCCTCGCCGACCGGGTGATCATCCTCGACAACGGCCGCTTCGCCATCGACGAACCCATCGCGCTTCCGCGCCCCCGCGACCACGCCGATGCCGAAACCCTGCGCTACCGAACGCGTTTCCTCGCCCAGTTGGGCGTTGACACAAGGAGCAAGTCATGACTGAGACCCTCTGGTACACCCGCTGCCCCGTGCCGACCGCCAGCGGTCTCGCGCACAGCCTCGGCTGGCTTGGCGACACCGCCGACGACGCAGGCCTTGAGTTCGGCGTCTTGCAGGACGCGGGCCCCGAGCTGGCTGGGCACCACTTCCTGCACGACCTGTCGGGGTTGATTCGCGAAGGCGGCAACGTGCCCGCGATCGCGGCGCGCGCGCAGGGTTCGCCGACCCGCCTTATTGGCCTGACCTGGATCGATGAGGCGCAGGCGATTCTCGTCGGCCCCGATTCGACGGTCGACGGACCGGCTGCGCTGGAGGGGTTGCGGATCGGCGTGCCCGCGTGGGCCGACGATCAGGCGCGCAGCTTTCCCCGCGCGATGGCATTGCACGGTTTCGCGAACGCGCTGAAGCTGGCTGGCCTGACGCTCGCTGACGTGCGTGTCGTTGAGTTGGCGGTCGAGCGAAACCCGCAGGTGCGCACTGAGATTCAGGATCAGCGTCGCTCGACCACCTGGGGTGTTGACGAGCTGCTTGCCGGCAAGGTCGACGCGATTTATGTGAAGGGCGCGCGGGCGCGGGAGGTCGCGATCGAGCACGGGTTGCGGATCGCGGTCGATTTGGACACCGCGACAACCAAGCGCGGTCGCGTGAACAACGGAACGCCGCGCCCGATCACCGTGCACGCTGACCTGCTGGAATCGCGCCCCGAAGTGGTCGTGGGGTTCCTCGCGCAGAGCTTGCGTGCCGCCGATTGGGCGGCGGGCAACCTCGACGGCGTGCGGGAAGTGTTCGCCCGCGAAACCCTTTCCGGCCCAAGCGGAGTCATCGCGGCATACGGCGAGGATTTCCACCGTGGGCTGCACCCGTCGCTGTCAGAAGAGCGCGTCGAGCTGCTTGGCGTGCAGAAGCAGTTCCTCTACACCCACGGTTTCCTGGCCGCCGACTTCGACCTGGACGCGTGGGTCGCGGCCGAGCCGCTTGAGCGCGCACGGGAAATCGTTGCGGCAGAGAGGGTTTCGGCATGAGTGCGCTGCATCAGGGGCGTCGGCTCCTCGGACAGCGTCCCACGGCGCACATCGCCGCAGCCGCGCGCTCGGGCGTGAGCGTCCTCGGGCGGATCGAACGAGGTGTCGCATGACGACGTTTCACTGGCGACTCCCCACGCGCGGTGATGGTCGACGTGCCAACCCCGCCCTGCGCGGGCGCGGCGGGTTCGGGCCTGCTGCGCCCACCACTATCGCCACTGACCTGCGCCCCGGCGTGTTCGGCCCCTTCGATGACCTCGCGCAGGTCGTCAACGCCGCCGAACTCGGCGGCTTCGACGGCGTGCTCGCGCCCTACGATCCGCTCGGCGAAGAATCCTGGATTGTCGCCGGGGCCGCGCTGCGTGCCACCCGATACAGCCGCGTCACGGTCGAGTTCCAGCCCGCGTTCGGCACGCCCGTTTACGCGGCGAAGGTCTCGGCGACGCTGCAACGGCACTCGGCTGGTCGCCTGAACTGGCGCATCGCGGTCGAGACCGACGAAGCCGAAGCCCGCAATCGCGGCGACCGCGTCACCGGTGATGCCCGCTACGCGCGCGCCAAGGAATTCCTGACCGTCGCACGTGGCGTGTGGAACGAAACCGATGTTGCGGCAGCAGGTTTCGCGGGCACTGGATTCGATTACGCGGGCGAGTACTACAACGCGATCGACGGTGGATTCCGCGGCATCCTGTCGGGCATTCCGTTCCCAACGGTGTACCTGTCCGGCACCTCGTCAGCGGCACTCGACCTGTCAGCGCAGGCAGGCGACGTCCACGTCTTCACCGAGCAGCGCGACGGAATCGACTCGCTCGCAACAGATCTCACCGAGCGCGCGACCAAAGCAGGCCGCGACGTGAGGCTCGCACTCGAACTGCCCATCATCGCCCGCGAAACCGAAGCCGAAGCATGGGCGCGGGTGGAACGCCAGTGGGGCGAACTCGACCGCCCCGACGCGGCCAACGATCACCGGCTAGACAGCACCCGCTGGGCTGGCTTTGCCGCGCTCGGCTACGACCAGCCGATCGGCCTCGTCGGCAGTTACGAGCAAGTCGCGCAACAACTCTCGCAGTACCAAGCGCTTGGCATCGACGAGTTCATCCTCGCGGGCCACCCGAACATCGAGGAAGTTCATCGGGCAGCCGAGCACCTCCTGTTCCTTGTCGACTCGAATCGCACCCTCGCCCGAGAGGAACTCACCGCATGACCGTCGACGTCTACTGGCGCATCGGCATGGAAGGCGACCACGCCTCCCTGCGCACCCCGCGCCGCTACAACCGAGGCAACGCGGGCACCTACGGCCCCGGCAACATCGCCCCCGCGATTCGTGGTGGGGGACTGGATGATTACACCTACCTCGACCACGTCGCCGCCGTTGCGAAAGCATCGGAATCGGCCGGATTCCTCGGCGGGCTGCTCCCGTCGTTCCCGGTCACCGACGACCCGTGGGCGTTCGCCGCCGCACTCGCCGCCGAGACCAGCACCTACCGGTTCATGGTCGCCTTCCAGCCCGGCTTCCTGCACCCCGTGCAAGCCGCACGGATGTCGGCCAGTTTGCAACGCGCGACCAACGGTCGCCTGGTGTACAACATCATTTCCGGCGGTGGCGGCCCGGCCCAATTGTGGTGGGGCGACAAGGTTTCCCACGACGACCGGTACGCGCGGACCAGCGAATTCCTCGACGTGCTGCGTGGCGTGTGGGACGGTGAACCGTTCGATCACGCTGGCCGCTTCTATCAAACCGAAGGTGCCGCGTTGCCGCCCGGACTGGCCGGTCAACCCTTCCCCGAGGTGTATTTCAGCGGGTCGTCCGGTGCGGCGGTGGCCGCTGCTGGCCGCCACGCCGACTACTACCTGTCTTGGCTTGAGCCCTTCGCTGACCTGCGCGCCAAGTTCGACGGGGTGCGGCGCAACGCGGAAACCCTCGGCCGCACACCGAAATTCGCGGTCCGCATCGACATCGTCGCCCGCCACACCGAAGAAGCGGCATGGGCCGAGATCGAAAAGGGCTGGGCCTTCGTCGACCGCGATGCGGCTAATCGTGCGGCACAAGGGGATTCGGTCGGCGCGGCGCGTATTTCGGGCTGGGTGCCCGAAACCATCACCGGCTACCGCGACCTCGAAGTCCAACCCAACGTCTGGTGCGGCTTCAGCCTGATCCGTGGCGGCCCCGCCTTCGGCCTCGTCGGCAGCTACGAACAGGTCGCCCAACGTCTCGACGAACTGCTCGACCTCGGCGTCGACGCCTTCATCCTCGCGGGCAACCCGCACCTCGAAGAGGCCTACCGCGTCGGCGAGGAAGTCCTCCCGCTGCTTGGCCGTTCCCGCTTCACCCAACCTGACGCCCCCGCTTCCGTCCTCGCGACCGCACGTTAGAAAGAGCGAAAACCCATGACTACCACCGAAACTCGTCCCGTCGAGCTCGACGATGCGACAACCACCTTCATCGCCGACGCCACCCGCGCCGCCGAAACCGCCTTCCGCGTATTCCGCGAAACCGGCACCGTGACCGGAAACGGCACCGTCAATTTCGTCGAGCGTATCCCCGGCAAGGAACTCGCCATCGCGCTCAACGCGCCCGGCCCGTGGGCCGAGAACCAGGCCGTCGAACCCGTTGTCGCCACCTTCGACGGCGACGTCGTCTCCGGCACCGGCTCGGCAGGCTTCGTCACCGGCTACGCCAAGGTCTTCCGCGCGCACCCCGAGATCACCTCGGTCGTGCACGTGCACAGCCCGTGGCTCGGCGGCTGGGCGCAGACCCACCGCACGCTGCCCATCCGCTACGCCGCGTCGCAGCGCCTCACCCTGTCGCGCGAGATTCCGCCGCACATCGACCGCACCATCGGCGCTGGCGACTTCATCCTCGACCGCCTCGAATCCGACCCGCACCTGGTCGCGATTTTCGAAGCCAACGGTGGCGCCAACGTGATCGGCCGCGACGGGCTGCTTGAGCTGGCGAAGTTCGTCGTGCTCCTCGAAGAGGGCGCGCAGTACCAGGCGATCGCCGAAACACTTGGTGGCTCAGTCGAATTCGATCCGTCGAACCTGGCGGTGCAGTGGAAGCGCAGCGGGCTCGCTGACGAAGCGCGTCGCCTCGGCCTGATCGGGGACGCCCGATGAGCCTGCGCGTCGGATACTTCCCGCACAACAACTCACTTTTCGTCCTGCGTCACCTCGGCATCCTCGAACGGGCACTGCCCGACGTCGAGTGGGTCGACCTGCGCGAGTTGCCCGCGCCGCCGGACGTCGACGTGAAAACCGCACTGCCAAGCGAGCATTCGGACTGGTTGTTCACCGATGGCGGCTATGACGTGATCGGCACCGGCTTCACTCCGCCGCTCACCGCGCTCGCCAACAACCGCGACATCGTGTACCTCGGCATCTCGGGCCCGCGCGTGGAAAACGGTCGCCTCGTCGCTACGGCGGCGAGCGGCATCACCTCCGCCGCTGACCTCAGGGGCAAGCGCGTCGGCATCGCGCACGGGTCGTGGCAGACCACCCTGCTGTTGCTCGCGCTCGATCGAGTTGGGCTGGGCTGGAACGACATTGAACCCGTCGACGTCGACGTGCGCGGCGGCGGCAACGCGCTGCTCAGCGGCGACCTCGATGCCTGGGTCGGCACCTACCCCGGCCTGCGCGACGTCGAAGCGGCGACCGAGTTGGTGACCCTTGTCGACACCGCGTCGCTGTTTAGTCACCCGTCGCTGTGGTTCACCCGCCGCGACCTCGTCGATGACAACCCCGACGCCGTGAGCGCGGTCCTTTCGGCACTCGCCGAGGCCGACGCGTGGATCATCGCCAACCCACGCGAAGCGGCGAAGTTCTTCGTCGACGACGCCAACGCGCACGGGCTGCCCGCCGACCTGGACGCATGGGAAGCCGCGCTGCGCGGCCGCCCGTTCGGCATCAACCCGGTGACCGAGGAGTTCCTCGACGAACAGCAGGCAGCGGCTGACCTCCTGTTCGCCAACGGACTGCTGCCCAAGACCGTCGACGTGCGATCGGCCGCGCTGCCCTGGTTGGGTGCCGCGGTTTAGGTAAAGACACGAACAACGATGCCCGATACCTAATTGGTACCGGGCATCGTTGGCGTTTGCTGGCGGGGTCTAACGAACCAGTTGGGGCAGGTGCGGGTCGGTGGAAACTGGACGGATACGGCGAGATTCAAACCAATAGGTCAGCGAAACCGTGGCGTACGAAGCGAGCACCACGGCCGCGGTCATCAACAGAAACGCGACGATCAACCCGAGTACAAAACTCATGTGCCCTCCTCGCGATAGGGTGGATCTGCGATAAAGGTGGTGGTCAGCGCCTCGTCGCGCCGAGAATGAACGAGCCCCGCGTAATCGATCCTAGGTCCGTGCGCCGCGTTGGGCACGGTCTGACAGGTGTGACGCCGCCCATTTTATTAGCGGAGTGTCTGCTGGATCACAGTTGGGCCCTGAGGTTGAATGTTCAATGGTTTGGGTTTCACCGCGTCACGAAGTTCTCGTCAACGGCTTTTACTCCACGAGCAACCGACGAAGGAGCACCGATCGTGAGCATGATCCTGGCTGTGTCGGACAGCGTCAGCGCCGTTTTCGCGCAGGTGGGCAATCCAACCCCGGAGGCACCGCCGATGGCGGAGAAGGTCTTGCAGTTGGGTCGTTACTTCACCTGGATGGTGCTGCTTTCCGGCGTTACCGCGATTACGTATGGCGGCGGCCGGTTCGCCTGGGAGAAGTGGAGTGGTGGCGGGTTGCAGTCGCCGAAGATGATCGCGAGCGCGATGGCGGGCGGCGCGGTCGCCACTAGCGCCGGGACCATCATGAACGCCGTGATCGGCGGCTAAATAGAGTTGGTCGCGTGAGCCAGATCCACGTGACCACCCTCGACCTCGACGACGACATCCGCGCCGCCAACCGGCTCTTTCGCACAGCGATGGTCGGGTTGCCGCCCATTCCCGCAGATCAGGACCACCTGTGCGAGGTCGGCCGCACGCTTGGCGCGCATCTCGATGGACAGCTGGTTGGCACGGTCGACTCCTACACGAGTTGGATGGCCGTCCCCGGCGGTACGCGGGTGCCGCACGCGGCGGTCACGCATGTGGGTGTGCTGCCGACGCATACGCGTCGCGGGGTGATCAGCACGTTGATGCGGGCACAGTTGGCCGACATCGCCGCGCGCGGTGAGGTTGTCGCGAGTTTGCGTGCGTCGGAGGGCGTGATCTACGAACGTTTCGGTTACGGGATAGCGAGTTCCTATGCGCGACTTCGGCTTCGGAAGGTCTCCGCTGCTGTGCGTGAATCGGTTGCCGCCGCTGGACCGGTGCGCTTTGTTGATCCGGTCGAGGCATGGAAAACCTTCCCCGCGCTGTACGAGCGGCTCACGCCCAGTCGCGCGGGTGCGATAGCGCGGCCGCACTATTGGTGGGCCGGGCAGGAGCGATCGGCGCAGGGCGCGGTCTACACGATGGTGCACGGGGAGCCCGGTGCCGCGGACGGGTTCCTGCGCTACCACGCCGCGCATTCGGCGAATTGGTTTGCCGAGCCCGATAAGACCGTCGTTGTCGACGACCTGGTTGCGTCGACTCCTGCCGCGTTTGTCGCGTTCGTGCGACACCTGCTGTCACTCGATCTCGTTCAGACGATCGTTTTCGCTGGTCTCCCCGTGGATACGCCATTGCGGCAGTTGTTGGTAAATGAGCGGGCCCTCGAGGTTGAGCGGGTGCGGGACGAAACGTGGCTACGGCTCATTGACGTCGAGTCCGCGCTGTCGGCTCGGGGGTACCGCAACGCCGCACCGGTGGTTGTCGAGGTTCGCGATGCGTTGCTGCCCCACAATTCCGGGCGGTACCTGATTACGCCGGACAAGGTGGTGCGAACCGACGACGCCGCTGACTTATCGGTGGAGGTGGCGGCACTATCGGCCACCTATCTCGGGGCGACGTCGTGGGCCGACCTCGTTTTCGCTGGACGTGCTGTCGAGGTCACTGCGGGCGCTGCGTTGGCGGCGGACGCGCTGTTTACCACTGATCGACTGCCCTTCAGCGGGACACACTTCTGAGAAAGGTGTTTGGCTCAACGCCAACGGGTGACGCTGCGATGCGTGGCAGTCAGCGTGGGTTTTTGGCGTCGAACGGCGGGCTGGTGATCGGCGGAAGCGCGTTCGAGATCTGCGCCACGAGTTTCCACGGTCGGTCGGTGTCTGCCGTTGACTTTCCTGAGGTGAGGATCGCGCCCGACAGGGCGCGCGCGGGGTCGGCCCAGCCATACTGGGTTGTCAATCCGCTTCTGCCGAAATGGGTTTCGGTGTTGCGGCCGAATTTGCTGCGTTGGCCGCCGATTTCGAATCCGCCTCGGCTCACCCGGCCGCCGACGCGGGGGAGTGGGGCGTCGGGGGCGATGGCGGTGCGCAGCGTGTCGGGGTTGAGGATGCGTACTCCGTCGAGTTCGCCGCCGCGCGTGAGGATTTCGTAGAAGCGGGACAGTTCGTTGGCGGTGGTGACGAGGTTGCCGGAGGGGAGTTCGGCGGTCAGGAACGCGCCGGTGGTTGCCTTGTCGGTCTTGCTGAAGCCGTTGCCGACGGCTTTGCCGGTGAGGTAGGTCTGGACTCGCGACGGCGGCGGACCGGTTTTCACGCTCTGGACCACCTGCGCGACGTCTTCGGCGTTGACGCCAAATCTGTTCCAGCGGAACCCAAGTGGGTTGAGTACTTGCTCGGTGAGGTGGTCGTTCATTCGTTTGCCGGTGACGCGGTGCACGAGCAGTCGTTGGACGAGCCCGGCGGTGAGCGCGTGGTAGATGCGGAAGCGGCGGCGCGGCCAGCTCGGCTTGAGGTCGGCGAGGGCGGCGGCGGCGAGGTCTTCGTCGAACACGACCGCTGAGCCGGAATACCCTGCGGGCAGGAACGGGATGCCAGCGGTGTGGGCGAGGATGTCGCCAATGGTGATGTGCTGCTTGCCGTTTCGCTGGAACTCGGTGAGGTAGTTGGCGACCGGATCGTCGAGCTGGAAGAACCCTTGCTCGATCAGCATGAACATCACCGTCGCCGCGACCCCTTTCGCCGTGGAGAACCCGCAGAAGGGTGAGTCGACCGTGAGCGCTTCGGTAGGAGCGTCGGCAGCGGCCCCGGGCACGTTTCCTTTCGCGTGCCCAATGCTGCGATTAAGCAGCACGGCCCCTTCGCGCCTGACACAGACCTGAATGGCGGGCGTAGTCCCGAGCCGATACCACTCGAGAACCGCCGCCCAGATCCAGTCAACAACGAGCGGATCGACGCCGACCCCGAGCGGGTCATCCTCTTTCCCGACGTCAATGACACTGTCGAGGTCGGCAGGAACCGCAACGAGATTGTCTACGCCGAAACTCATGCCCCCACTGTAGGCGCGGATTGGCCACCGCCAATCAAGATCACCACGCTACTGCGGCGGCATCGCCTGAGTGGCTTTCGCCACCAGAGCGTGGTGATCTTGGTGTTGGTGGTCGACCAAGATCACCAGGCTCTCAGGGAGGCATCGGCCGAGTAGGTTTCTGCACCATTGCCTGGTGATCTTGGTCAGTGGGGGCGGTTGCGCGGGGAAGAGGCGCAATCTGGGCCGCATGGGGTCGGTGGAGTGCTGAGCTGGTTCGGTTCTTGGGGTGCGCGGAGGCGGGTCAATCGCGGGGACGCTGCCGACTGCGCACACCAAAGGTGACGGGGAGTCATAGCTAAACCTGGCGTTTCGTCATGGGGTGCTCAGTTCTACCGGGCGCGCATCCGGCGACAGGCCTGCGGCAGTCAAGGCTCGGCGGGCGTACGCGCGGACGTCGGCGTCGGGGTCGGTCACTGCCGAGGACAAAGCGGACAAAGCGGCAGCGTCGTCTTGCCACGTTGTCAACGTCAGTACTGCTGCCTTGCGGACGTCCAGGTGTTGGTCAGACAAAGCGCCGGCCAACACATCAACCGCGGTCGAAGACGGTGCCGCGGCCAAGCCCCGTGCCGCGCCTACGCGAACCTGCCATGCCGAATTGCGTAGAGCCGCAGATAAAGTGGTGATGTCTTCCGACTCCACGCCCACCGCCGCGTGCGCCGCCAAAGCTGCCGCGCGCACCAGGGGATCCGCGTCCGAGGTCAACGTGCGGATCACCTCGATTCCGCCCGAGCCGATCGACGCCAAACCGTGCGCGACGGTAATGCGGACCTCGCGGTTCGCATCGCCAGCGATCGACGCCACCGAAACCGCGTCGTCCAGCGAAACCAACGCACGCACCGCCTCGATCCGCACACGATGGTCCGAGTCGGCAAGTGCCGCACGGTAATCCGCCGCCGAACCCGCCTTCAACGCACGCAGCAAGTCGACCACCGTCGCACGCACTAGGGGGTCAACCGACGTCAAGTGGTCGGCAAGAGCGCCCGCACCCGGCAGCACCTCAACCAACTCACGCAAACTCTCCGTCGCCGCGCGACGCACCGATGCCGCGTCGTCGCCAAGCGCACGCACCAACTCCACCGCGAAACCCTCGGGCGTGTTCTCCGTCAACACCGACAGTGCCGCGACCCGAACCACCGGATCAGCGTCGGCCAGGAACACCGAAAGATCCGACACCGCAGGCGAATCCAACGCGAGCAACGTGACCAACTGCGGCGACGACGGCGCGCTAGGCGCGGCGGCGACACGCGGCGGCGCGGAGTTCGCTGGTGCCCGCGTCCCGACCAGCGACGGCTGCGGAATCACTTCTTCGATCGGCGACGCCGACGGCACCTCATCCAACCCGGGCACCGCAACCAAATACGGTGCGACAGAACGCTTCACGAATTCCATCTCGCCATCGGCGCGCTTGCGCAAGTTGAGGTGGAAGTTCCACGACTCATCGTCACGATCCGGAATATCGGCACGGTCGTGGTACAAACCCCACCGCGACTCCGTGCGCGTCAGCGAACTCCGCGACGCCATTTCCGCACAATCGCGAATGAACTGCACCTCGACCGCACGCATCAATTCGTGCGGCGTGACCGCGCCGATCCCGTCGACCTCAGCGCGCATCCGCTCAAAGGTTTCCACCGCGATCGACAACTTCGCCGCCGTCTTAGGCGGTGCCACATAGTCATTCACGAATCGACGCAACTTGTATTCAACCTGCGTCTGCGGCGGACCTTCCGGCTGGCGCAACGGCCGATAGATCAACTCGTGCGCCTCCGCCAACTGGTCAGCGGGCAACGAATCCGGCGCGTCAACGGAAGCAAGCGTCGACGCGGCGTGCGCACCGGCAAGGTCGCCGTACACAAACGCGCCAATCATGTAATTGTGCGGCACACACGCCAAGTCGCCCGCCGCGTAAAGCCCCGGTACCGTGGTGCGCGCGTTCTCGTCAACCCACACGCCCGACGCGGAATGGCCACTGCACAACCCGATTTCGGAGATGTGCATCTCGATATCGTGCGTGCGGTAATCGTGCCCGCGATTGGCGTGGAACGTGCCACGCGTCGGCCGTTCGGTGGTGTGGAGAATCGATTCAAGCGTCGAGAGCGTCTCCTCGGGCAGATGCGACACCTTCAAATAGATGGGCCCGCGCGCGGATTCGATCTCTTCCTTGACCTCGGCCATCATCTGACCCGACCAGTAATCCGAATCAACGAAGCGCTCGCCTTCGGCGTTAACCTGGTACCCCCCAAAGGGATTCGCGACATAAGCGCACGCGGGCCCGTTGTAATCCTTGATCAGCGGATTGATCTGGAAGCACTCAATCCCCGACAGTTCCGCACCAGCGTGATAGGCCATCGAATAGCCGTCGCCAGCGTTCGTCGGATTCTCGTACGTGCCATACAAATACCCCGAAGCGGGCAGTCCAAGTCGCCCACACGGCCCGGTCGCCAAAATCACCGCTTTCGCGGCCACCTCAACGAATTCGCCTGTGCGCGTGTTGAATGCGGCCGCACCAACCGCACGCCCGCCCGACGTGAGCACCCGCACCGGCATCAACCGGTTCTCAATCCGAATCCGCTCGCGCATCGTGCGCTGCCGCAACACGCGATACAGCGCCTTCTTCACATCTTTGCCCTCGGGCATCGGCAGCACATACGACCCCGACCGATGCACCCGTCGCACCGCGTACTCGCCGTACTCGTCCTTTTCGAACTTAACGCCATACCGCTCAAGCCGCTGCACCATCGCGAAACCCCGTGTGGCGGTTTGATATACCGTCTTCTGGTTCACGATGCCGTCGTTGGCGCGAGTAATTTCGGCGACGTAATCCTCGGGTTCGGCCTTGCCGGGAATGACCGCGTTATTCACGCCGTCCATCCCCATCGCGAGCGCACCCGAATGCCGCACATGCGCCTTCTCCATCAGCAGCACGTTCGCGCCCTGCTCGGCGGCCGTCAGCGCGGCCATCGTGCCCGCGGTGCCACCGCCGATGACGAGCACGTCGCAATCGAGACGCATACGGTCGGCCAGTTCGGGAATGTTCACAGCGACTCCATCAGGGTATTGCGCAGGTCAGCACGGTCGAGCGGCTCGCGCGGCGCGGGCACGGCGAAGACGCCGCGCAGCGCGCCATCACCGAGGACGGCGATGCGGTCGCCGAGCAGCAGCGCTTCATCGAGGTCGTGGGTGACGAAAACGACCGTGGTCGGGTGAGCCTGCCAGGTGGCGATCAGCAGGCGTTGCATCTCAGCACGGGTTTGACTGTCGAGGGCGCCGAACGGTTCGTCCATCAACAGGGCGCGCGGCGAGCCAGCGAGGCTGCGCGCCAACTGAACTCGCTGGCGCATGCCGCCGGAAAGGTCACGCGGCAGGTAGTCGGCGTAGTCGACGAGACCGACCTCGCCAAGCCAGCGCAGTGAAGCGGCACCGCGCTCAGCGCGGGGAACGCCCCGAAGACGAAGTGCCAGTTCGACATTCGCGCGTGCGGTCCGCCACGGCAGTAGCGCGTCGTCTTGGAAGACCAGCGCGCGGTCGGCCGACGGCCCACGCACCGGCGTGTCGTCAGCGAGAATCGTGCCGCCGCTCGGCTGGCGCAGGCCCGCGATCGCGCGCAGCAACGTCGACTTGCCGCACCCGGACTTGCCGACAAGGACGAGGATCTCGCCCGGGGTCACATCGAGATTGAGTTCGCGCACAACGGTTTTGGGACCGTAGTTCACGCGAAGCCCGTCCATGCGCAACCCCATCCCGGCGGTGTGCTCAACAAGAACCGAGGTCGTCATGCGGTCACCTCTCGCGGGAGCCAACGGGTAATGCGACGGCCAGCCAGCTCGACAATCCCCGACGTGGCGAAGCCGAGCACGCCGATGGTGATCATCCCGACGAACACCGCCGGGTAGTCAACAACGGTGTAGGACTGCCACGTCCGGTAGCCGATGCCAAGCCGACCCGAAATCATCTCGGCCGAAATCAAGCAAATCCATGCGACGCCCATCCCCACGGACAGGCCGCTGAACACGCCAGGCAGGATGCCCGGCACGACGACGCGGGTGATCACTTCCCGCCGCGACGCACCGAGGGTGCGAATGGCGTCTTCCCAGATCGTCGGCAATGCGCGGGTGGCGTGCCGGGTACTGACCAGGACGGGAAACAGCGACGCGGTGAAGGTGATGAACACGATCCCCGCCTCGTCGGTGGGGAACAGCAGAATCGCGACCGGCACCAACGCGATCGCCGGGATGGGCCGGATCAACTCGGCGAGCGGCCCGAACGTGTCGGCGAGTAGCCGCGACCGCCCAAGCCCGATGCCAGCGGCAACGCCGACAACGGCGGCGAGACCGAACCCGGTGACGATGCGAATGAGCGACTGCGCGACATCGAGAGAGAACTGACTCGTACCGAGGTGCTGACCGAACTCCGCGACGATCTCACTCACCGTCGGCAGGGTGTCAAAGCGCAACCCGAACCGAACATTGCCTGCCGTGAGCAGCTGCCACGCACCAAGCGCGACGAGCACCGACGCAACCCGCAGCGCACGCGATCGCCACACGGAAGCCGTTGGGCCAACGGCGTTTTCATTCGAGACGGGTTCGGCGACTACCGCGCTCATCCGCGCACCTCCGTAACCGCCTGCTCATAGCTCACCGCGACCGCACTCGGGTGCGCCGCCCGGTACCGATCGGCAGCAGCGGGGGTGGTGAAGGGCAGGTAGCGCGCGCCCTCGCGCAGCCAACTTGCCTTGTCAGCGAACCAGCGCGTGCCCAGCTCGGCGTCGGGCACGTACACCGCGCGCACGGTCTTGCCCGCGGCCTTCGCCGCCTGGACCCCACGCAGCAGGCACGTCGGGTCAGCGCTGGGCGTCGGCGCTGCCGCACCATCAAGCCAGATTTCACCCGCGAGCGCCGAATCCGTCACGGCGACACCACAAGTCGTGTCCTGCCCGGTGACCTTGCTCGGGTTGGTTCGCTCGGCCAACGCCGTGTCGTAGTTGCCGTGACCCGCGAACGCCTGCCGCAGCGGACCGTCCTGCACGAACTTGTCGATGTCGAGTTCGGCGAAGTCACCGATGCTCTTGAGGTAATTGACGTCGTCCTTCAACGCGGCGATCAAGCTCGGCTTGAGCGTGGTGTCGAAGCTGGTACCGCCGGGACCGTTGTAGAGGTACACCACCTCTTGCGGCAACCCGGACCCCTTCGCCACCAGATCCGCTGCCTCGAACGGCTTTTCGTTGAGGAACCGCGTCGCGTCGAGCTGTGCGGCAAGGAACGCTTGCAGCACCTCGGGATGTTCAGCGGCGTAAGCGCGACGCGCGACTACCCCGTGGAACGTCGGCACATTCAACTCGGCACCGTCGTAGAGCAGCTTCGCTTTGCCTTGTTGCACAAGCAAACCCGGCCATGCGACGAACTGCGAAAGCGCGCTCACCTGATGCGATTCCAGCGCCGTCGCACCCACCTGCGGCTGCTGGTTGAGCACCTCAACACCCTTGACCGGGTCGACACCGGCGCGGGTCAACGCCTGCACCAGCGTGCCGTGACCGGCGGACCCAACACTTGCCGAAATCTTCTGCCCAGCGAGGTCGGTGAGGCTGCGCGCTGGCGAATCAGTGGGGACAACAACCATATTCAGCGCGCCCTTGGGGTTGTACCCGGTGATCGAGACCAGTTCGGTGCGCGAACGCTCGTTGGCCTGGGTGCGTGAACCGTTGATCAGCAGCGGGTAGTCGCCCATCGAGCCAATGTCGATCTTTTCCGCGACCATCTGCGCGGTGATCGGCGCGCCGGTGTCGTAGTCCTGCCACTCCACCTGGTACTTCGCGCCGCCCCCTTTGGTGAGGTCGTTGAGGCGAGATTCCAAGTACCCCTTGGCTTTTAACAGCGTTCCTGCCGTGACGGTGTTGATGGTCTTGGACTGGTAACCAATGACGACCTTGACCGTGCCAGCCTCGGTGGAAGAGCTGGAGTCGAGTGAACAGGCCGACGCGGTGAGGGCAACAGCGAGCAAAGCGGGAAACAGCGAAAGCTTCATGCGAGCGATTCCTGAATTCTGGAAAAAGGGTCAGCGGAGCAAATAGGGCATGTTGACGGTCACGGCACCGGTGGGACAGCGCGCGGCGCAGGGCCCGCAGTACCAGCACTCGTCGACGTGCATGTACGCCTTGCCCGAATCTTCCTTAATGGCAAGGGAATCCAGCGGACACATGTCGACACACAGCGTGCAGCCGGTGATGCAAAGGGATTCGTCGATCGTCACGGGGACGTCGGCGCGTTGGGGAACGAGCGCCATCAGAGGACCTTCCATTCGGGGGTGCTGCGAGTGAGGCTGCCGCGCATCGTGATTCGGTCACCGCGCATGCGGATGTATTCCAAATCGACAGGGCGGTTGTCATCGAGGTGAGTGAGGCGTTCGAGCATCAGCAGGGGTGCGCTCGTCGGCACATCGAGGGTGGTCGCCGTATGTGGATCTGCCGCAACAGCTTCCAGTGCGATTTCGGCACCGCCGAGGGACTGACCGGTCACCTGTTCAAGGAGGACGAACACATCGGTCGTCGCGAGATCGTGCGCGAGCACTTCCGCGCCGACGTCGGGCGCGAGGTAGGTGAGGTCGAGGCTCAGCGGCAATTCCGCGAGGTAGCGCAGGCGCTCGATGTAGACCACCTGCGCGCCCGGGTCGAGGTCGAGTCGACGCGCCACCGCAGGGGGCGCGGTGATGAAGGTGGCCGCGCGCACCTCATTGCGGACAGTGCCGTGCTCACGCAAGGTTTCCTGCAAACCGAGCAGCGCGTCGAGGCCGTGATCGAACTTACGGGCCGCGACGCGGGTGCCGACCTTGGGCGCGCGATCGATAAGCCCCTCATCGCGCAACAGGCCAAGCGCTTCCCGCACGGTGTTGCGCGACGCGTTGTGCTCGGCGGCCAGCTCGTTCTCAGTCGGCAGGCTGCCGGTGAGCGAACCCGCCAGAATCTGGTGTCGCACGATGTCGGCGATGCGGCGTGCCCGATCGGCGCGCGCACCGCCGCCTCGTACCTGACCTGTTTCGCCTGGCGAATCGCTGACCTGCATAGATAGCGACGATAGCGGCACTTACGCGGCCAGTTCAGCCCAGCGAACCGAGGCCGAAATCAGGGGATGTTTCTCCGCCAGTCGGGCCAGGTCGCCGATCGCTACGACCTGCGTTGCTCGGGCGGCCCAGCGCTATTGCGCCACCTTGGCGTTGGCGGCGGGCATTGAATTCACGCGGATTCCAATGCTGGGAGCATTGCTCGTTACGGCTGACCAGGGTTGAGCACGATGAACAGCCCATGCGCCTCGGCGCAGAGCCGCTCGCCGTCATGCAGCGTGGCGCGCAGGTACACCTTGCGGCCGTCGCGGCGTTCGGCCCACGCGCGCAGCGTCAGCGGGGTGTTCAGCGGCGTGATCGAGCGATAGTCGACCGTCAGCGACGCGGTGCGCGTGATGTCTTTGGTGTGCACGGCGGCGGCCATGCCGATGAGATCGTCGAAGGCAAGCGCGATGTGACCGCCGTGCGCGGCACCGTTGCCGCCAAGGTGGAAGGTGCGGAAAACCACTTCGGCGACAACACCTTCGGTGGCACTCGCGCTCGACACCGTGTACGGCGGCAGCGTCACGTTGCCGCGCGCGGGCAGGTCGGTGCGACTCCAACTCGGCGACGACCACTCGTCAACAACACCGGCGTCGAGGCGCGCGTTGAGCGCTTCCAGCGTCGCGATGGCGTCCTTCGCCAATTCGTCGGACGGACTGATCAGGCGCACGCGGTCCATCAGGTCGCGGGTGCGCTCGATGAGGTCGCCGTAGAACTCGCCGCCAGCCGGACCGTCGGTGACGTTGTTCTTGCCCGCGGAGATCAGCTCGGCGATCGGCCGGAACCCGCCCTCGTGATGCTCGGCGTTGGGTCGCGAATTGTCCGCCTGTGTATCGTGCATGTGGAACACGTTATCGCTGTCGAGCTGGACATTCGCACACGGGACGACTCCTTTTCGCCCGGTGTGTCGCGCGTCACTGGCCAAGCTCGTCTCTCGATTAGGATCGACAACGACACCGGCATCGGCGGCGAAAGGCCAAGACGCATGAGTATCGCGGCGGTAATTTTCGACATGGACGGCGTACTGATCGATTCAGAACCTGTGTGGGAGAAGGTCCGTCACGATTACGTGGTCTTGAAAGACGGCCGCTGGCAGCCCGACGCGCAACGCAAAATGATGGGTATGTCCACCGACGAGTGGGCCGCCTACATGAGCGACGACCTCGGTGTCGCCAAACCGCTCGACGCGATCTCGGGCTCGATCATCAACCTCATGGCCGCCCAGTACCTGCATCACGTTCCGGCTATTCCGGGCGCGGTCGACGCGGTGAAGCGCCTATCCACCCAGTTCAAGCTGGGGTTGGCGAGTTCGTCGCCCGCGACGCTCATCGATCTCGTGCTCGACCGACTCGGTCTTATCGACGATTTTTCCGCCGTCACCTCAACGGCGGATGTCGGCAGCGGCAAGCCGTCGCCCGACGTGTACCTGGAAACCGCGAAGAAGTTGACGCTGAAACCAGCGCAATGCGCCGCCGTCGAAGACTCGACCAACGGACTCATCTCGGCGCACGCGGCGGGCATGCGGGTGATCGCGATTCCGCGCCCGGAATTTCCGCCAGCACCCGACGCGTTGGCCCTGGCTGACGTGGTACTCGACAATATCGACCAGCTCACCGCTGAGGTCATTACTGGCTAACCCGCCACCCTCGGGCGAAATGGTGCGTTCGCGAGGCTTCGCGCTCTAGTCTGTTAGCGCTACGCACGCTGTGGAGGGTGAATAATGACGGTCGAGATCGTGGCCGAGTCGGCGGTACCTGTCGGGTTGCCGCCCGCTTCGATGATCGAACGGATGACGCTCATCCTCGACGCCTTCGACGGGGCAACGCCCACCCTCACCCTGCTCGGGCTGGCTGAACGCACGGGTCTGCCCCGGTCGACCGTGCATCGCATTCTCGACCAAATGATCCGATTGCGTTGGCTCGCACACACTCCCGGCGGTTACCGCCTCGGCCTGCGCGTGCTCGAACTCGGTGGGCTCGCCGCCGAACACAATGAGTTGCGTGAAGTGGTGAGCCCGCTGCTGTACGACCTCAGCCAGCGCACCGGCCTCGTCGGCCACCTCGCCGTGCTCGACAACCGCGAAGTGCTCGTGCTCGAACGCGCGGGCGGACGTTCGCGGTCGGCGATCCCCACTCGCGTCGGCGGCCGACTACCCGCGCACTGTACGGCGGTCGGCAAGGCCCTGCTCGCCACGCTCGACCCCGGTGTCGCCGAAGCGTCACTGCGCGCGGGCACCGGGCCGCGTACCCCGCATTCGATCAACGATCGCGTTGAACTGCACCGCGAATTGGCCCGTATTCGCAACCGCCAGGGTGTCGCGGTCGACACTGAAGAACTCATGACTGGCGTTGGGTGCGTCGCCGTGCCGATCCGGGGACGCGGGGTCGCGCTCGCGGCAATCTCGTTGTCGGGCACCGTCGATGGAGAACGCGCCGCGCTCGACACAGTCCGCCTCGCGCGGGCACTGTCGGAGGTAGCGACCGAGGCGGGGCGCGCGTTGGCACCGCGCCAGGGTCGCCTCCGCTAGCTTCCGGTCGCCGCCGCCATCGCACGGCCAGCCGCACGGCCCGAGAAGATGCAGCCGCCGAGGAACGTTCCTTCGAGTGCGTTGTACCCGTGCACGCCACCGCCGCCGAACCCCGCGACCTCACCCGCCGCGTAGAGCCCGTCGAAAACCGTTCCGTCAGGACGCAACACCTGCGAGTCCAGATCAGTTTGTAAGCCGCCCAAGGTCTTTCGGGTAAGCACGTTCAAGCGCACCGCGATCAACGGGCCGTGCGCGGGGTCGAGAATGCGATGTGGCTTCACTACGCGACCCGCGCGATCACCAAAGTACTTGCGCGCGTTCGTGATCGCCGCGATCTGCGCGTCCTTGGTGAAGGGATTGCCGACCTCGCGGTCACGCGCGACGATCTGCCGCTCCAGCTCAGCGACGTCGAGCCGCGGGCCGCGCGCGATCTTGTTCATCCCGGCGACCAGCTCAGCAAGGGAGTCGGCGACGACGAAGTCGACCCCGTGCTCTTTGAACGCCTCAACCGGTCCGGGCGCACCCTTCGCGAGGCGACTACGCAGCGTGAGCTTGAGGTCCTTGCCGGTGATGTCCGGGTTCTGCTCCGATCCCGACAGCGCGAACTCTTTTTCGATAATCGACTGATCCAGCACGAACCACGAGTAGTCGTACCCGGTCGACAGGATGCGCTTCATCGTCTCGTTGGTGTCGAAACCGGGAAAACACGGTGCGGGCATGCGGATTCCGGTGGCGTCGAACCACAGCGACGACGGGCCGGGGATGATGCGAATGGCGTGGTCTGGCCACACCGGGTCCCAGTTCATGATGCCTTCGGTGTAGTGCCACATGCGGTCGCGGTTCACCAGCGCGGCACCCGCGCTTTCGGAAATGCCAAGCATGCGCCCGTCGACGTAGGCGGGAACGCCGGAGATCATCGTTTCCGGGCACGGCCCGAGGCGCTCGGTGGGCCAGTTGCGCCGAATCAGGTCGTGCGCGTGCCCGATCCCGCCGGAACTCACCAGCACCGTCGGGGCGGCAAAACTGAAGTCGCCCACCGCATCTCGATTCGATGCGAAGCCGCGCTCGGTATCGCTCGGTGCCAAGACGGTGCCGCGCACCCCGGTAACGGCGCCGCTGTCGTCGGTGACGAGTTCGTCGACCTGATGACGGAAAGCGAAGCGCACCAATCCTTTTGCCTCGCCAGCGAGCACCGGTTCAAGGAAGACGCGGACCACCTCGGGGCCAGTTCCCCACGTCAGATGAAAGCGCGGCACCGAATTGCCGTGTCCGTCAGCTAAACCGCCGCCCCGTTCGGCCCAGCCGACCACCGGCGTCGACCGCCAGCCCAGCGCACGCATGTAGTCGCGCTTCTCGTCGGTGGCGAAGCGCACGTACGCGCGCGCCCACTCGCGTGCCATCCGGTCTTCGTCCTCGCGATCGAAACCGGCCGAACCGAGCCAGTCCTGCAAGGCCAGTTCAAACGAATCCTTGATGCCGAGGCGACGCTGCTCGGGGGTGTCGACCAGGAACAGTCCGCCGAGCGACCAAGACGCCTGCCCGCCCAGGTTCGCCCGGTTCTCCTGGTCGATGACCAGGACTTTTCGGCCAGCGAGGACGAGTTCATGCGTGGCGACAAGGCCAGCGAGGCCCGCGCCAACGACGATCGCGTCGGGGGCGAAGTCGCCTTCGGAGGTCTGCTCAGTGGTGCTCGACATGCCCCAGAAACTAGCACCGGCGGCATTGTTGGCGGCACTAATAGCGATAGTGCGAAAAGAGACGTACTCGCCGCACAAGCGATGCGCGCCGTGTGCTTACTCGATGCTGAAATCCGGGTATTCAACCACATGAGCGAGCGCGAATGTTGTTGCGGCAGACGCGAATCGCTCTTTCTTTATTCTCACAACGGCGTGAGTGGGTGGCCATCATGTTCAACCGGAAGGTATTTCGTATCGTCGCAGTTCGCACACTATCGGTGCTGCTACTGACCGTCGGGATCACAACAACGACCAATCTAGGCGCGACGGCGTCGGCGCAAAACTATTGCGCCACTATCGATGTCGTCGTCGCGCGAGGAACAACCGAACCTGGCTATCTCGGCGCCGCCGTCGGCGACCCGCTTTATGGGGTGCTAAGCAGCCAACTTTCGGTCGACACTTCGGCATATCGGGTGAATTACCCGGCCGATCTGCTTGTCCCGACGTCGGTGAGTGACGGCACCCGCGACATGGTGACCCACGTGATCAACCAGGCCGCCGCGTGCCCGGATCAGCGGTTTGTGCTCGTCGGCTACTCCCAGGGCGCCGCGGTGACGCACGCGGTGCTCGGCACGCCAGCGATGATGATGCTGCCCGGCATGTGGGTGCTGCCCGCTGAGTTGTCGTGGCGGGTAACAGCGGTGCTGCTGTTCGGTGACCCGTTACGGCTGGTAGGGCAGGGCGTCGCTGGCGCGTACGCCGACCGCACCGCCAACTACTGCACCTCCGGTGACCCGATCTGCGCGGGCGGGATCTTCCCCGCCGCACACGGGAGCTACCAGTGGGCGTTCACGTCGGCGACGGGGTTGGTCGAGTCGCGGCTCTAGAAGCAGGACGGCCGCCGAGAAGTGTTCTCGGCGGCCGACTTTCGCGTGTCTACCAGTGAATTCCGGGCAGCACGCGACTCATCCGCGCAGCGGGGCTCGGGACCACCATCAACGGACTCAGGACGGGCCCGAGCATCGACAGGGCCGAGCGAGACGGTTCAGTCGACGAGGCTTCGGTCGACTTCCCTTGTGCCGCGGTGGATTCTCCGAACATCCGGAATCCGGTGTGCATGATCGTGCGCTTGAGCGACGGCATGAACATCTCCACCGCCTGCGAGAACGTGCCGACCGGCGTGTCGATGCGGTCGGGACGTTCGATCAGTGCGCGAACCACAACGTCGGCGGCGCGTTCGGGCGCGGGCAGCGGCAGCGCGCGGTACACCTCGGTCGGCGCGACCATCGCCGTCCGCACCAGCGGCATCCGCACCGACGTGAAAGTGACTCCCGCACCACGGTTTTCGACGGCGGCGATTTCGCTGAAGTTATCGAGCGCCGACTTGCTCGCGGCATACGCGGCGAAGCGCGGCACCTTAGCCTGCACCGCGATCGAGGAGATGTTGACGATGTGGCCGAACCCGCGTTCTCGCATCGACGGCAACAGGCCGAGGATCAGTCGAACCGCGCCGAAGTAATTCACCGCCATCGTGCGCTCGAAATCATGCATGCGCGCAACGGAATTCGCGACCGACCGCCGAATTGAGCGGCCCGCGTTGTTGACGAGGTAGTCGACGTGGTCGTGGTCGGCGAGCACGGTCTTGACCAGGGTGTCGACGGCGTCGGCGTCGGTGATGTCGCACGGGTAGGCGAACGCGCGGCCACCGGCTTCGCGGACCGCGTCGCGGGCAGCGGTGAGTTCGTCGACGCCACGCGCGACCATGAGCACGGTCGCGCCACGGCTCGCCACCGCGTGCGCCGTCGCCAGACCAATGCCCGCCGACGCGCCGGTAATCAGCACGATCCGGTCGGTGAGTGCGTCGCTGGTCGCGCGACCACGCTGCGGGTCGAGGTTGCTGCGCCAGTAGTCCCACAGTCGCGCGGCGTAGGTGTCGAAACTAGGCACGACCATCCCGTGCAATTGCGCGCGGGTGGAATCGGCGACGAACTCGGCGCTGAAGCTGACGTGCGGCGCCACTTCGGCGGGAATGCCGAGGCGCTCGAACAGGAAGTCGCGCACCGCGGGCGCGTACGGGAGGTGGCCGAGTCCGCTGAGCGCCTTCGCGCTCCCGGGAACGGTGCCGATGCCCACCGGGCCGCCCGCCGCTGCCGCGAGCGCCCCGTAGATCTCGCTGAACGGCTGCGGGCGCGGGTTGACGAGGTGGAACGTGCGGTGATCGAGGTCGTCGCGACGGACAAGGCGGACCATCGCGTCGGCAACGTAGTCGACCGGGACCACGTTCGTCGCGCCCAAATCCGGTAGGGGAAGCGGCAATTCGGCGGGAAGCGCGGTGGCGAGCGCACCGATGGCGCTAAAGAAGTAGTACGGTCCGTCGATCTTGTCCATCTCGCCGGTGCGGGAATCGCCAACGATGATCGCGGGTCGATAGACGCGCCAGCGCAGCCCTTCCGCTTCGCGAACCAACTTCTCGGCGGCGAACTTCGTGCGGTGATACGGCGACGTGAGCGCTTGGCCGAGGTCGAAATCGTCTTCAAAGAACTTGCCGCGATGGTCGCCAGCGACGGCGACCGACGACACGTGATGCAACGTGGCATCGAGCTCGCGAGCGAGCGCGATAACCGATTCGGTGCCCGCGACATTGGCCGCGTGCGCGGTCTGTTCGTCGGCGGTCATGTCATAGACCGCGCCGAGGTGCAGGACGTGATCGATGTGCTCAGGCGCGTTTTCAATGCCGAGACGTTCGGCGGTGAGGTCACCGACGACGGCGAAGACGCGATCGCCATGCGGGTGGGTTGCCGTTTGCGCGGTGAATTTGTCGACCGATTCCGCGCGCACGAGCACGTGCACTGTCGCGGTTGGGTCGGCTGCGAGCAGCCCAGCGACCACTCGACGGCCAAGAAAGCCAGTGCCGCCGGTTACAAGGTAGGAAACCATCGCCCCTCCAAAAGATTTCATCGATTCGCAGTCGGAAACGGTGAATGGGCATGCGGCAATGAATGCGCACATCAACGAGTTCCTGGAAACCGAGCACATCGTCATCGACGGCTCGACTGTGTCCAAAGATACTCGTCAGTAACGTACGACGGCAAGCTGGCGGAGTGTGGGAACGGTCACCATCGACGCAGGTCAAAGGGTATGTGTAACAAGGAATTTCAGTTACTTGAAGTGTCAGATAACTTGTCGCTACTGGTTCGCCAGCACCTTGTCGACGGTGGCGGCCATCTTCGCGCGAAACACCTCCGGCGCGAAGGAGTCGGCGTGGGCGCGAATCTTGGTCACATCGTATCGATCCGAGCGGAACGAACGCATGGTCTCGGCGAGTGCGTCGACAACGTCATCGTCGGTGCCCGCGGGCACATATTCCCCGGTCACGCCAGGGCGAACGGTGTCGAGCGCACCGCCAGCGCCAACCGCGAGAACCGGTGTGCCACAGGCCATTGCCTCGACCGGCACAATGCCGAAGTCCTCAATGCCGGGCATGAGCAGGGCTTGGCAGCGGCGGTACATGTCGAGCAGCAGTGCCGCCGATGTCGCGCCGAGGAAGGTGGTCTCTGACCCGGCGATGGACTCAAGCTGGGTGCGAAAACGCCCGTCGCCCAACACAACTAAGCGAACACCGGCTTTTTGCGCTGCCCGAATCGCGAGATCGGCACGCTTGTAGGGCACGAGGCGACCCGCGCAGAGAAAGAAATCCTCGCGTGGCAGCTGCGGCGCTGGGGTGAAATCAGCGACGCGTACGGGCGGATTCACCACGGTGGCGGGCAAGCCCCACCAATCGCGCACGCGGTCAGCGACAGCGTGCGAGTTCGCGACAACATGGGCGAGCCGCGGGGCAGCGCGTAATTCGCCGCGACGGGCAAGCGTGCCGAGGGCGGCGAGCGCGGTTTGGCCGGCACGGCCACCGGCTTCTTGCGCGCGAAAGTCCTTGTCCCACGCCCATCTTGCTGGGCTGTGCACATAGGCGACGGTGGGTGGCGCACCTGCCGCGAGGGCTGCTTGGGTCGCGAACGCGTGGTGACTCACCACGGCAACGTCGAAGTCGCGCAACGGCATTCGCCGAAATTCACGCGAGACCAACGGCAGCAGGGGAGCGTGGCGCCCACCGGTGAGGCGATGCGCCTTACTCAACCAACTGTCGTGCACGTCGCGCACTGGTTCACGCACCCCGGACGGTTCCACGATCGGCGCGAAAACCCTACTGTTCGACCAGGTTTGGACGAACTCACCAACGACAGCTTCCGATCCACCGAACTCGGTGAACCGTTCGTGGACAAGCGCGACTCGGGTCATTGGCTGATTCTCGCTTCGAGCTGTCGGGGCGCGGCGGTGCGCCGCAGGGCGGGGGCGACCGGGCGACCGGTCAGTAAGCCGTCGACGCTGCCCTGTTCGATGGCGGTGCGGTAGACGCGCGCGGCGTCGGCGCAGGCGGTGATGGTCTCGTCGATGGCGGCGTCATCATGGGCCGCCGAAGTGACAAACGACTGCCCGAGCACGCCACGCTGGAGTAGCTCTTGCAGGAACAACGTGCGGAACGCCTGCGACGGTTCATGATTGGGGTCAAGCGTCCGGAAGATCAGGCACGAAGGGCGACCACTGAGCATGAGGTAATCAGCGATCCCAAGATCGGCGACCAGCGCGGCAAAGCCCTCGATCAGGCGCCGACCCGCCGCTTCCATCCGTGCCACCGGGTCGCCAGCGCGGTAGGCGTGCGCGACGGCGCGGAACGCGGCGAGCGACGCGGTTTCCGGGCCGTGCGTGGTTGAAAGGAGGAAGACGCGATCGTCGTCGGTGCGCAGGCCACCGCGTTCCATGTACTCGCGTTTGCCCGCGAGCGCCGAGATCGGGAACCCGTTGCCCATCGCCTTGCCCCAGCACGACAGGTCGGGCGCGACCCCGTACACCTGCTGCCCGCCCCCTGCTGACCAGCGGAAACCGGTGATCATCTCGTCGAAAATCAGCAGTGTGCCATGCCTGTCGCACAGGTCGCGCACGGCGGCGAGGTAACCAGGCGCTGGCTCGGCGAGCGCGGTCGCGGGTTCCATCACCACGGCCGCGATGGGCGATTCGGTGAGGACACGCTCAAGGGCGGCGATGTCGTTGTACGGGAAGGTCGCGGAACTGACGGTGGGGATGCCCGCCGACATCGGGGTGGTGCCGATGAACCAGTCGTCAGTCGAGAAGAACGGTTGCTGGCAGATCGCGACGCGCTCGCGGCCGGTGACCGCGCGGGCGAGTCGAATGGCGGCCGTCGTCGCGTCGGAACCGTTCTTGGCGAACTTCACCATATCCGCGCCAGGGACGAGGTCCAAGAAGTCTTGCGCGGCAAGCACTTCCAGCTCGGTGGGCCGAGTGAAGGACATGCCGTTGGCCATTGCCGCCGCTGCCGCGTCGAGCACCGGCGCGTAAGCGTGCCCCAGAGTCACCGACCGCAAGCCCATGCCGTATTCGACGTAGCTATTGCCGTCGGCGTCCCACACCCGAGAACCCTTGCCGCGTACCAAGACTGGGGCCATTTGCTCGGGATATTGGTCGGCGCCACGCGCATAGGTGTGGGCACCACCGGGGATCAGATCGTGCAGGCGATCGTTGAGAGCGTTACTGCGGGTGAAATCGCGCATCAGTAGTGAACTTTCGGGTCATGCGGACTGGTGCGTGGCTCGGCAACGACACCATCCGGTACGGCTCGATGACTCCGCGCGCCCAAGCAACCCCGGCCGCGCGGCACTGGCGGTGCTCGGTCCTACTTTGTCGACGGTTTGTCGTCGGGCGCGCCGTTCTGCTTGCCAGACTGGCTGAACAGGTTGCGCGGCAATGCCGTCGTTTCCGGGTCCTCGGTCGGGGACAGCGCCCGTCCTGTCGATCGCGGGGCGACCGGCGTCGCGCGTCGCGGGGGTAGCGGAACCTCCGGTGCTGGCGGACCTGCCGTCGGCGCGGGTGCCGTCGGCGCCTCCCCGGACGCGGGCGCTGCCGGGTCCTTGACCACAGGTACCGACTTATTCGCGCCGAGGTCGCGCGCTTTCGCGCCGGTCCCGTACTCCTTTGGCTCCGGTCCGCGCTGCTCGGCGACGGGCGGGCGCTTTGTCAATGCTGAGTCGCGCTCGTTCGCCGTGAGCCCGCGCTCGTTCGTTGCTGACCAACCGTTGTGTGGGGGCAGCACCCGGTCGTTCAGCGGTGCGCGGGGAGCTGGTCGGTACGTCGGGGGAGGGGTGGGAGGGGTGGGAGTTGTTGGCGTCGCCACTGTCGGCACGTCTTTTTCGTCAACCGTCGGTTCAACCGACTTCTGCTCGGCGGGTTTGGTCCGACGACGTCCTCGCGCGACACCCGCGATCACCAACCCCTCGGCAACGACAATCAAGGTCGCCAACGCGGCAAACAGCGCTTCTTGAATCGGGTGCGGCGCGACCAATTCCCACGTTGGCGCGGCGATCACCGTGAGTCGAGCTGGCCCGACGATCTGGCGGAACTCGGTTTCGCGCGCGACATCACGCCCGTCAAAGCTGAGCTCAGGACGCAGGGGATCGGCAACGAGTTCCTTGGCGAAGGAATCCTCAAGGGTGCGACGGTGGCTTTCTAGGTCCGTCGCCGACCTTCGGATCGCCTCGCTGCGCATTTGCGAGCCCAAGCTGTCGAGTGACTCTTCAACGGCGACAACAAGTTTCGCCGCCTGCTCGGGCGTCGATGCCTGCGCCTTAATGATCAGCAGCGACGGCGACGGCCCGGTGATCGCCGAAACGCGCTTGCGTAAGTCGGCTTCGGACGGTGCCAGCCCGTTCTTCACCACATCCGACAGCACGCGGGTATCGGTGAGCATCACGATGTAGGGCTGAGTGAGTTCGTTGAACACCGCGCCAATGGACTGCTGGGAGATCTGGGCGGTGATGCTTGCCTCGTAGGTGCGCGGGCTGCTCTCGCGCACAAACCACACGCCACCGCCGACAAGCAGGGCGGCGATCAGGGCGAAGGGCAACACCCGAACCAACTTGCGCACGTGGGCGGCGATGTTGACCGAGGGCATCGACCGTTCACCGCGACTGTGCTCGTCGGTTGACACCGGCGATTGAGTGTCGGTCACTCTTCCCCCAAACTCCACGACAAAAACGCTCCAACCATAAACCTTGCCCCCGACGTAGGCGCGTCTACGATAGCGCACCGGACGGGATCGGTCTCGTTAGCTAAGTCGGTGCTGATTCTCATCGAACGCGGTAGTGGGTCACCAGGTAGGGTAATGCCGATTCTCGCGCGGCAGCGCCTGTCAGTGGGCGACCCGCGCAAAGTTAGCTTAAGTAAAGGGGTTATGTGGTGGGGGTTCAGGTCTCGGTATGTGTACCGGCCTTCAATGCCGCGCGGACGATTGTTCAGACGCTCGCGTCCATCCAAGCCCAGGATTTCACCGACTTCGAAATCGTCGTTGTCGATAATGCGAGTACCGACGGCACTGGCGACCTCGTCGCCGCCATTGACGACCCGCGCATTCGCTTGCACACCAACGCCGACCTTTTACCGATGGTCGACAATTGGAATCGGGCAATCGAGCTGGCGAGCGGCGACCTCGTCAAGCTCGTTTGCGCGGACGACCTCATCGCGCCGAATTGTCTGTCGGCCCAGGTCGCGTCGCTTGCCGACCCGACGATCGCGGTAGCGGCAAGCAAGTTCAGCGTGATCGACGACGACGGCGCGACGCTCGCCCAGCATCTCGGCTTGCCCGGTCTTGTTGGTCGGCACGAGTCGGCGGCGGCGCTGCGTGCGCTCGTTCGCAAGCTGCCCGACGACGTGTGCCCTACCGCCGCGTTCCTGTTCCGTCGTGCTGATTTTGCCGCGACCACGGGTTTTCGGGCCGACTTCCTGTACGCGATGGACATCGACCTGATCGCGCGACTGTGCGCCAACGGCGCCTTCTACGGCCACGGTCAAGCGCTGGCGACCAATCGCGCGTCGGCGTTCAACCACTCAAGCGCCACCTCATCGCTGAGCAAGTTCGCTGACGTCGTGCGGTTCAACCATCACCACCGACGTGCCCCCGGTGTCCGTCTCGTCGACGTGATCGCTGGCGACGGCCGCGTTGGCAAGCAGGCGCTCACCCGGGTTGGCGTGCGCCTGCGGCAGTTAGCCGGAAGAGGCTGACGACGGTGGGCACCCTCGCGTACTTCGCCGCTCTGCCTGTTGGCTGGATGTTCCTGCGCTGGATCTGGGACCGTCCGCAACGGGGGGTTCTGCTTGTCGCGGCGTTGGTGCCCTTCAACGGTCTGTTGCTGATCGCGCCCGAATGGATGCGGGTCGACGGGTGGAAGGAAGGGCTGCTGCTGCTCACGCTCGCGGTAGCGGCGTTCGTTCCGCATCGCGACAATCAGCCGCGCCCCGCGCTGCCGTGGTGGCCAATTGCCGCCGCGCTGTTGGTCTTTGGCGTTTCGTCGGCATTTCTCACCGCGGGCAAGCTCGGCCTGTTCGGCATCAAGATCACGTTCTTCTATCTGCTTGTCGTTCCGCTAATCCTTTATTTGCGACCGTTCACCAGCCGTGACCGCGACGTGCTCGTCACGATCATGATGATCGAATCCGTTGGTATCGCGCTGTTTGGTCTTGCCCAACAGGCGATTGGTGCCGACGGGCTCGCGCAAATGGGCTACGAGCACAACGTGACGATCCGGTTCGCTGGCGGCTTGCTGCGCTCGTTCGGCACCTTCAACCAGCCGTTCCCCTTCGCGTTCTATCTCGTCATGGTGTTGCTGGTCGGCGGGTCGGTCGCGCTCGCGGCGCCGGGTCGCGCTCGCAACCGGGCCTTCCTTTTCTGCACGCCGATCCTGGTCGCGGGCGTCGCGGCGAGCGTCGTGCGCGCCGCCATCGTTGGGCTCGTCGTCGGCGCGCTTGTCCTCGCGGTTGTTCGCTATCGCGAGCACCTCAAAGCGCTCCTTATTGGCACGGGCGTGCTTGTCCTGATCGCGGGCGGCGCGGCGTCGTCAAGCGCGCGAAGTTCACTGCTGTCGTCGGATAGTCTCGCCGCTCGTGAGATGGGGTGGCGCGTTGTCACCCGCACGGTCGGCAGTCATCCTTTCGGCGACGGGCTTGGTTCGACCGGTGCGGCCAAGGCCGCGCAACTGGTCGCCGAACTCGGACCGATGGCCGAGAACCTGCCGTACGCGACCGGCGAGGTGCAGATCTACGGCAGGCCGTATCAGCCAGACAACTACTACGTGAAGCTGCTGATCGAACTCGGCCCGGTCGGGGTGTGGCTGTTCGTCGCGATCATGGTCGTGATTTACCTGCTAAGCATGCGGACCGCGCGCACGGTGAGCGGCAACGATTCCGCGCTGGCGCTCGGCGTCGGTGCTTCGGTGCTCGCTTGCGCGGTGGCCTCGGTGGCATCGAGCTACTTCGAGATTTTCCCCAGTGATTTCTATTTCTGGCTCCTCGCCGCCGTCGTCGGTTGCATCGCCACTCAACACAACAGCGCGGACGGCGAGCCAGTCGTCGCGCGTTCTTTCGTACGTGAGCAGGTTTCATGAGCAACGAAAAGCCAAGCAGCGCACTGTGTTTCGGCGCGCTCGCGTACCGGCCCAACGGGGCGGGGGTGGCCACCTACCAGCGCGAACTGCTCGCCGAACTGCCCGCGCTGTTGCCGACAACGCCGCTGTCAGCGCTAATCCAAGCCGACGCCGCCGCCGAATTGCCAAGCGCGATAACGCCGCTCACCCGACCAGTCGCTGCGGGTGCGCGGCGGGCGTGGCACGGCATCGCGCCGCTGCGCGGGGTTGACGTCTTCCACGGCCTTGACGTCGACGTGCCGTTGTTCGGACCGCGTGCGTGTGTCGCGACCGTGCATGACCTGTCAGTTTTCGACGTGCCGTGGGCGTTCAGCCGCTACCGCGCCCGGGGCGAACAGGTGCTGGTGCGAACCGCGCTCGCGCGCGCCGACCTGCTCATCGCGGTCTCGGAGTTCACCGCTTCCCGTCTCGCTGACCGGTTTGGGCGTGACGCGGTTGTTGTGCCGCTCGCGCCCGCGAGTTGGGCGGCCGTTCCCGACGCGGAAACCGTCGCTAGGGTGTGCGAAAAGTATTCGCTGCCAAGTCGATTCATCATTCAGGTTGGTACGGTCGAACCGCGCAAGCAAGTTGCCATGCTCGCCGACGCGGCCAAGGCGCTCGACGTTCCGCTCGTCCTCGCGGGTGCGGGGTCGACGGGGCCGGACGCGCCTGCCGGAACGGTCGGCCTCGGCTACGTCGACACCGCTGACCTGCCCGCGCTGTATTCCGCGGCCACGGTTGTCGCGTACTGCTCGCAATACGAGGGGTTCGGGTTGCCACCGGTCGAGGCGATGGCGTGTGGCGGCGCGGTGGTTGCCAGCGCGGTCGGCGCGCTGCCGGAAGTGTGCGGCGACGGCGCGGTGCTTGTCGCATCAACAACCGTCGACGCGTGGACGTCGGTGCTGCGCCCGCTGCTTGCCGACGCCGAAGCCAACCTCGCGCTGCGCGACCGCGCCGTCGCCGCGATGTCGAAGTTGAGTTGGCGTAGTACCGCTGAGGCGACCGTCGTCGCTTATCGCGCGGCAGGACTGCTGTCATGACCGCCGACGCCCCGCCGAAGAGTCGGCTCACCGGCCGCATCGCCGTGAGCAACACCGTGGCGATGCTGGCGAGTCGCGTGTTCTGCGCGGCACTCGGGTTGGTCGCGACCATGGTGATCGCGCGAATGTTGCCCGGCGTCGAATGGGGTTATTTCTCCTTCGTTTTCGGGCTGCTTGGCATGCTCGCGATCATCACCGATCTCGGGGTGGGTCGCGCGGTCATCGGGAAGCTCGTACATGGCGAACCCGACGAGGTCGCCGAGATCGCTACCTCGTTCATCGTGCTGCGCACCCTGCTCGGGTTACTCGGTTACGTCATCGCGGTCGGGTACGTGGTGGTGTCCGGGTGTCCGCGCGAAGTAATCGTCGCGACCGCGCTCGCTGGCATCGTCGTTGTCATCGCGACCCCGAGCCACGCGCTGACCGTGCTGTTCGAGTCGACCATGCGCATGACCGTGGTCGCCGCGAGCGAGGCGCTGGCGCGCGCGGTGCAGGTCGCGTTGACCGTGCTGGCCGTCCTGTGGGCACCAACATTGCTGGTCGTGATCGTTCCCGCGCTGATCTATGAGCTCGTTTCGATCGGGATCAAGATCGTCGGCGTCGCCCGTGGACTCGGCGGCCCGATTCCCGCGCGGCACATCCAGTTCAGTTGGTGGGGGCCGATGCTGCGTGAGGCGTTGCCGCTGAGCATCGGGCTCGCGCTGATCATCATGTTGCAGAAGGTCGGGCTGCTGCTACTCGGCCACTTCGACACCTTCGAATCGGTTGGTCATTTCGCTGTCGGGATGAAGTTCGCCGACCTGCTCGACACCGCGGCGGTCGCGGTGATCGCACCGGTGACGACGCTGCTCGTCGCGGTCTGGCCGGCCGACCCAACCCGATTCCGGCAGTACTTCCGGCAGGGGACCGCCGCGCTTGCCGCCTTGATGTTCCTCGCACTTGTCGCGTTTTGGCCCGTCGCCGATGACGTGATCGCGCTGCTTTTCGGGCAAGCGTTCACCATCGCCGACACCGCGAGCCGGGTCCAGATCGTCGCCGCGCTATTCGGCGCGCTAGCTCACCTCGCGTTGGTAGCGCTGATGGCGGCGGGGCGAAGCACGCTCATTCCAGGGGTGGCCGCCGCGGCGCTGGCGGTGAATCTCGTTGTCGCGTGGCCGCTCATTGCCGCCGATTCCTTCACCGGCGCGGCCGTCGCCGGGCTGGTTGCCCAGGTTGTGCTGCTTGTCGCGATATGGGTTGCGCTGCGGGTCGCCGTCGGCATTCGCCGATTGATTCCGCTGTGGCCCATGAGCCTCCTTGCCGTCGCGGCGGCGGGCGTCGCGTGGGCCGGTACTGTTGTCGCGCGGCAGTGGGAACCCCCGTGGCTCCTCACCGCGGCGGTGGTCAGCGTGGGTTACCTTGTTCTCGCCAGCGCGGTGCTGCACTTCACTGTTGGACTCACTATCACGCGCTTGCGAGGGCACAAACCTGATGACACTGTGGCGGATCGCTAGGCTGCGCGGTGTCGCTTCCTTCCTTGTCGCCGTTGTCGCCGTGACCGTGGTTGGCTGCGGCGCACCGAGTCGTTCTAATGCGGCCCCGGAGATCATTAATCCCACGGGGCTGGGGATCTCCGGCGGCCACGGTTGGCAGGCGTTGAGCCAAACCGAGCTCGACCGTCAGCTCACCATCGTCGCCGACACCGGCGCGAAATGGATTCGCATCGACCTCGACTGGTCGGGTATCGAACCGCGACGCGGACACCAGGATTGGGCCGACTCCGATCGGGTCGTCAATTCCGCACGCGCACATGGTCTTTACGTGCTTGCGATCCTGACCTACACGCCCCGCTGGGCGATGCGCGACCGGACCGGCGACGACAAGGCGGCACCTGATCCCGCGCTTTACGGCCAGTTCGTCGCTGACGCAATTGAACGGTATCGCAGCAAGATTCGGCACTGGGAAGTGTGGAACGAACCCAATATCGACACCTTTTTCCGACCGAAACCTGACGTCGGGCTGTACGCGCAGTTGCTGCATCAAGCCGCGATGGCGGTGCGGGTGCGCCAACCGGGTGGCCAGGTGATCGTGGGTGGGCTCGCCCCCGCCGCCGACGACGGGACCGACATCGCACCGACGACGTTCCTGGAACGGCTTTACGCGTTGGGTGCCGAGTCGGATTTCGATGCTGTCGCCCTGCATCCCTATTCGTATCCGGAACCCCCGTCGGTGTCGGGTCGGGACAATGCTTTTGGCAACCTGTCCCGGGTCCGCGCGATCATGGACAGGCACGGTGATATCGGTAAACGGGTGTGGCCCACCGAATTTGGCGCACCAACGGGCACCGCATCGAGTGCCGTCAGTGAGGAAACGCAGGCGCGCATCGTCGCCGAGGGTCTTGGGGTGATGGCGACAATGCGCGGGCTTGGTCCGGTTTTCGTGTATTCGCTTGTTGACGCGGGTGATGACCGCGCTGATCAGGAGGACAATTTCGGCATGCTGCGCCGTGACTATTCCGCCAAGCCCGCGTTCGCGGTGCTGCGGGCAAACGCGAAGGCACTCGATGTCCCACGCTAGCCGTGACCTGCTGTTCATCGCGCACACCGGCCAAGCGTCGGGTGCGGAAAACGTGATGCTGTCGCTGGTTGAGGTGGCACTCATGCGGGGCGATCGCGTACGGGTCGCGTGCCCTGATGGGCCCTTGTGCGCGCGGCTGCCTGACGGGGTTTCGCGTGTTGTCATCCCCCCGCTCGGGTTGACCGGTGAGCGGGGTGCGCGACGGCTCGTCGCCGCCTCAGTGATGTTCGCGCGGTGGGCGCGGGCCGCTTTCGTGTTACGGAAACCGTTGCGCTCCAGTCAAGTTGACGTGATCATCAACTCGACGATGGCGTTGCCCGCCGTCGCGTTGGCGCGGCCGGATCGCGCGACGACAACGTGGCTCGTTCATGACATCCTCGCGAGCGGGCGTCAGTACGCGGCGGCGCGCGCGGGACGTCGGGCGGTTCGGCACGCGGTCGCGGTGTCGGAAGCGGCGGCCACTCCGGTTCGCGCACAAGGGATTTCGGTGTCGGTCGCCGTGAACGGAGTGACGTGGCCGGTTGACGCCGCGTCCGCGCCCGCGGTTAGGGAACCCGCCGTGATCGGGATTCTCGGGGTGATCACCGAATGGAAAGGTCACCACGTGTTGCTCGACGCGGTCGCGCGCGTGCCTGACGTTGTCGTCGAAATCGCGGGATCGGCGCTGCCTGGCGACGAGGAGTATCTCGCCCAATTGCGTACGCGCGCAGCAAAACCTGATCTTGCGGGCCGGGTGCGATTCCTTGGCCGCGTCGATGCGCTGCCGACGCTGCGCGGATGGGACGCGCTGGTTTCAGCGAGCGTTTTGCCCGAGGCGGGTCAGCTGGTTGTGCTTGAGGCGATGAGTGTGGGGATACCCGTGATCGCGACCGACCACGGGGGATACGCCGACGAGCGCGTAATGGTGTGCGTGCCCCCGAACGATGCGGGCGCGTTGGCGAAGGGGATCGCCGGTCTGGTCACGGATCTTGCGCTGCGCCAACGGCTTTCGTTGGCAGGGCGCGCGCGGGTACGGGAGTCACATGACCGTTCGGTGACGGTGCTGGCCATGCTGGACGCCTTGGTGCGCGAGTAATCGACGGCGCACAGCAGGCGGGCGACCCTCGCTTGGTGCCAGATTCGGGCGTCGGATGGGACTCGAACGGCCGCCCACCTATGCGCAGGTGGGCGGCCGCTTAGTTTGTGCTAGTTCGAGAACGTCGGGCCGTACGTCACGACCGTATCGCCCGTCGCGCCAACAACTTTCACGAACGGGCGCACGTTGGTCTGGCCGAGCACCCCGGTGACCGTGCCGTGGAAGCCCGACAGACGCAGGACGCCGTTCGCGCCCGACACGTCGGCACCGGCCACCTCAACTTCGCGGATACCGGGGCCGAAACCCGCCGTGACCTCGATGCCCGCGCGCGGGATCAGACCGTCGAGCTTGAGGGTGCCGCCGTCGCCGCCGAATTCGAGACCCAGTGAGGGCGTTGACCATTCGAACTTGATGCGACCGTCCAGCGTGGCCGGGTAACCGATCTGGTAGCCGACGGTGACGTGGCCCGACCACTGCTCAGCATCGGGACCGGAAACGACGAAACCGGCTTCGCCGCTGTGGAACCACTCACGGGTGAGCGGGTTGCCGTCGAGTGGTGCGACGAAGTTGACGCGGGTGTCGGATTGCACCGCTTCGATGGTGCGATCGTGGCCGTCACGCACCGAACTGACGCTGTCGACGCCCGCGCCAGCGGGTGCGGTGGCGAAGGTAAGGGCGATGGCGAGCGCCGACGCGACGGTGCCGATGCGCAGCGCGCGGGAAGTAAACACAGTAGGGATCCCCTCAGCGAAAACGAATTTCTCCACAAGACGTCGCACCAACCCCAATTGGCAGCGGCAGCGACGCTGCTGACCCGCTGGACCGTTCACGGCGCGATCTTGGCTCGCAGAATTATGGCACGCGCGGCCGTCATGTGCACGGTAACGAAAAGTACGTTACCCCACACGATTTGGGTCGTTAGCTGCGGAAACTGTGATCGGACCGGTCGGATCGTCAACCACCCAGCGGCCGTCGAGACCCGGTAGCGCGGTGCTTACTTCGGCAAGCAAATCGGGCAGGGTGAGCAGCACCGCGTCGGGGTTGGCCGCGACGAGTTCGGTGGGCGTGATGATGGGGACGTCGGTGCCTGGCATGCGCCGCCCGGCCTTCGCTGGCGAAGCATCCGCCACGGCTGTCAGGAGCGACGTATTCGCGCCAGCCAGCGCGAAGAGCGCTACCGCACGTGACGCGGCACCGTAGGCGTAAACCCGTTGGCCCCGTTGGGCATTCAGCCACTCGCGGAGCGCGGTGACGTGCCCGGTGACGCTGTCGCCGAAGCCGGCGAGCGCTTGCGGGGTGAGCGCGGCTCGCTCGGCCTGGTCAACTCGCTCGACGCTCGCATGTGCGGGGTGGTCGCCGTGGCGGGCGGCGAGGAGGACGGTGCCGCCGTAGAGGTCGAATTCCCACGCGCGCACGATCGACATGCCAACGGCGGCAAGCGATTTCCTGACCGCCTCGAGGGTGTAGTAGGCGAAGTGCCCATGCCGCAGCGCGTTCCACTGCCCATCACGCACGATCGTGGCGAGCGAATGGTATTGCAGGAGAAGGACTCCGGTGTCGCTTGTCGCGGCGGCGCGGTGCGCGAAGGCGGCCCGTTGGTCGGGTTCGTGCATGATGCCGAAGCAGTCGAGGACGACGTCAGCGGGGGAGTTGTCGTCCTGGGTGAACCCGCGCGCGGTGAGCAGCGGAACCCAAGTGCCGCCATGCGGGCTGCCGAATTCACGCACGGTTGCGCCGTCCAGCAGCCCGGCCGCCGCGACTCGCTTCACCGCGTCGGTCGCCTGCTCGCGCAACGCAAGGGGTTCGACGCCGCGCGGTTCGGACGTGACGGTGTCGTCGTCAGCCAGCTGCGCTAGGCCGCACGTCGCGCACCGGTCCATCCGCAGCGGGTGGCCGACTTCGCTCGCGGCGACAGGCTCGTCGGCGGGCGGGAAGTAGTCAGCTGCGGGCGCGGCGCCCAAGTCGAGGAGCACGGTCAGGTCGGTGCTCGGGCAGGCGCGGCACGTGCGGGTCATGACAGGATGTCCTTGTGCGTATCGAGGCGACCGAGTTGGTCGACGTTGTAGTGCTGATTCCCGAACCATTCCGCGACGAGCGCGGGCTGTTCACCCGCACATTCGACGCCACGGAATTCGACACTCACCTTGGCAAACCCGGTGCGTCGGCGGCATTCGTGCAGGACTCGCAATCGCGGTCGGTGCGCGGGGTGATTCGCGGGATGCACGGGCGCGGCGGGCGAGGTGAGGCCAAGCTGGTGCGGTGCGCGCGGGGGACCGTTCACGACGTGCTCGTCGACATCCGCCCGGACTCGCCCACTTTCGGTAAACAGCAGGCGTTCACCCTCGACGACGAGACCTTCACCCACCTCTACGTTCCGCCGGGTTTCCTGCATGGCTTCCAGGCCATCACCGACGTCGCCGACGTCTGCTACCGCATCGACCGCCCCCACGACCCCACCGAGGACATCGGCGTCGCCTACAACGACCCCGACCTCGCGATCGAGTGGCCGCTGCCGGTCACCATCGTGTCCCCGCGCGACGCGAGCGCGGCGAGCTACGCCGACCTGCGGACCAAGCTCGGCGGAACGGGCTAGGAGACCGGGCGATCGAGCGGCGTTCCCCTCTGCGGCATGGGCCTGAGCACCGTTCGCCTTGACGAGCGGTTCCCCGGCGGTGGTCACGTGGGCGAGCCGGGGCCTGGCGGTGGTCGCCGGGGCGAGCTGGGGCCCGGCGGTGGTCGCCGGGGCGAGCTGGGGCCCGGCGGTGGTCGCCGGGGCGAGCTGGGGCCCGGCAGTGGTCCCCGGGGCGAGCCAGGGGACGGCGGTGGTCACCTGGGGGACCCGGGGCCCGGCGGTGGTCGCCTGGGTGGCGCGGCTCGGTGTAGCGCTGTCGCGTGCGGACAGCGCCACCCAGGCAGCGCTAAGCGGTCGCGGGCGCACTCACCCGCCGCAGGTTCGCGTCGAGTTCGCCCGCGTCGCACAGGCTTTGCAGGTGCGGCAGGCGCGTGAAGCGCTGGAAGAACGCCTCCGAGGTGAGCCCACGCGCGGTGTATTCGCGGGCCAGTTCCTCAGCGCCAGCCGGGACCGTCCACTCGGCTTCGAAGCCCAAAACCGTTCTGGCGAGCGAGAAGTCGACCCGATACGACCGGGGGTCGGCACCGTACTCACCGGTGATGACCAACGTCGAGTTCGGCACCGCGTCGACAACCGCACCGGCGATCTCGGCGACGGTCAGGTTGTTGCGCTCGGTGCCGACATTGAAAGCGCGGCAAGCGATGTCGGCCTTGGGCGCGGTCAAGCACGTCAGGAACGCGGTGGCGATATCGCGCGCGTGCACCAGCGGACGCCACGGGGTGCCATCCGACAGCACCCGCACCTCGCCGGTCAGCACCGCGTAACCAACCAGATTGTTGAGCACGATATCGGCGCGCAGCCGCGGCGAGAAGCCGAAAGCCGTTGCGTTGCGCAGGAATACGGGCGTGAAGGTGTCGTCGGCCATCGCGGCGACATCGTCTTCCACCCGTACCTTGCTCTCGGCGTACGGCGTGATCGGCCGCAGCGGCGCGTCCTCGGTGACCAGCTCGGCACCGGCAGCGCCATACACCGAACACGTCGACGCGTACAAGAACCGTTGCACGCCAGCAGCTTTGGCGAGACGAGCAAGCCGCACCGAGGCGTGGTGGTTGATGTCGTAGGTGATCTCGGGTGCGAGCGCGCCAAGCGGATCGTTCGACAGCGCGGCCAAGTGGATGACCGCGTCGAACCCGCGCAACTGCTCTTCGGTCACTTCGCGCAGGTCAACGCGAAAACTGCCGTCCGGGTCGCCCGCGAAGTCGCCAAGCAGGCAATCGGCGAAATAACCGATGTCGAGCCCAACGACCGTGTGGCCCGCCGCGCGCAGCATCGGCGTCATCACGGTGCCCAGGTAGCCCTGGTGGCCGGTGACAAGTACCCGCATGTTGTTCACTCCCAATTGATGATCGCTTTTTCGAGCGTGAAAGTCTCGGCGTAGGCGGCGTGACACTGCACGCCACGCACCCGCGCGAGACCAAGGAACGCCGCTTCGTCAAACCAGTCCCGACCCACCTGCGACACGTAATGTTCGTGCAGCAGTGCGGATTTCGCGGTCAGCAGCGACTTGTCGAGCGGGTGATACACCGTCGGGCGCGGGGTGTCGGTCTCCCACTTGAGGATCTCGTAACCCAGCGTCAGATGATCGCGAAACTCTGTCGGCACCAGTTCGGCAAGCAGCCGATGATCCTGGTGCGCGTCCCCGCGTTGCGGCGCGAAAACCACGTCCGGTTCGCACGACGCGCGAAAGTCCTTGAGCGCGTCCTTGATTCGATCCCAATGGGCAGGCGACCGGCCGTCTGGCACGTCGAGAATCGTCACCTCAAGGTCGCTACCGGCACAGAACGCCGCTAGCGCCGCCCGCTCCTCAGCCTCGCGCGGCGTGCCGCCACCAGACAGCACAAGGGCGCGAACCCGCAGGTCAGGCACAGCGCGCAAGAGTGAAAGCAACGTCGCGCCCATGCCGATCGCGATGTCGTCGCAATGCGCGCCGAGCAGCGCGACCTCGCGCGGTCGCGTGGGGAACAGGCTGATCACGCCGACTCCCACACCATCCACGGTCGCGTGCCGTTGCGGTAGGCATCGTCGAGCTCGGCGCGTTCCTTGAACGTGTCGGCGGGCTTCCAGAAGCCGTGATGCTGGTAGCCAAACAGGCGACCTTCGCCAGCGAGCGCACCGCACGCGTCGGCGACCAGGTCGCCGCCGGGCGGCAGGAGATCAAAGATCTCCTGGCTCAGCACGAAGAAGCCACCGTTTTCCCAGAGCGGCATCTGGGCGACCGGCATGATGTCTTTGACAACGCCGTCGGGAGTGATATCCACACAGTGGAACGAAGATTGGGGCGGCACAACCATCATCGACGCCGCGGCACCGGACGCGTGGAACTTGTCGATCATCGTGTTCAGCGGTGCGTCGGTGAGCACATCGGCGTAGTTGGCGAGGAAGTACTCATCGCCGTCGAGGTGCTCACGCACGCGGCGCAGTCGCTCGCCAATCGCCGACTCAACGCCGGTGTCGACGAAGGTGATCGTCCAATCGCTGATGTCAGCACCAAGCAATTCGACCTCCCCGTTGCGAATCACGAAATCATTTGATGCCGATTCCTGATACGTGAGGAAATAGTTCTTGATGTGCTCAGCGCCATAACCAAGACACAGCACGAATTCCTTGTGACCGAAGTGCGCGTAATACCGCATCACGTGCCACAGCAGCGGTCGCGGACCAACTAACTGCATCGGCTTCGGCACGATGTCGCCGGAACTTCCGCGCATCCGCATGCCGTAACCGCCGCAGAACAAAACGACCTTCACTGGTTCACCTTCGTTTCAAGCGCGGCCCGATGCAGCACGGGGAGCGGAAAGACCAATTCGCCGCCCCAGTCACCAATGTGGCGAAGCTGTTCGGTGAGTTCGATTTCGAGATTCCACGGCAAGACAACGACCACGTCGGGGCGGTCGAGGTCGATGCGTTCGGGTTCGTGAATGGGAATGCGGGTGCCCGGAGTGAATCGGCCATGCTTATACGGGTTCCGGTCGACGGTGTATTCGAGCAGGTCAGGGCGAATTCCGCAGTAGTTCAACAGCGTATTGCCCTTGCCGGGCGCGCCATAGCCGACAACGCGTTTGCCTGCGGCTTTGCAGTCGAGCAGGAAGCGTAACAATTCCTGGCGAACACCTTCGGTGCGCGGCGCGAGCGACAAATAACCGGCGGGTTCATGCAGGCCAGCGGCACGTTCGAGGTCGAGTACCTCGGTCACGCGCGCTGTCGGCACGGCAACCGCATCGGGGCGCGCCCACAGGCGAATCGAACCGCCGTGCGTGTCGAGCAGTTCGACGTCAACAACGGTCAGCCCGGCAACCGCGAGCGCGCGCTGCGCGGAATGCACGGTGTAGTACTGGAAATGCTCGTGATAAATCGTGTCAAACTGACCGAGCTCGACCAGATTCAGAGCGTGATGCACCTCGATCGACAGCCAACCGTCGTCGGCGAGTAGGCCGCGCAGCGACCGGGTGAAGCCGCGTAGATCGGGAATATGCGCGTAGACGTTGTTGGCGACGACGAGGTTCGCCGGGCCGTGCTCGGCGCGCACCCGCGCTGCCGTTTCCTCGTCGAGGAACGCGGTCTCGGTTGGCACGCCGGCCGCGACGGCGGCGGCGCCAACATTCACCGACGGCTCGATGCCGAGGCAGCGAATCCCGCGCTCGACAACGTGGCCAAGCAGGTAGCCGTCGTTGCTCGCGACTTCAACGACGAACGAGTCGCCATCGAGGGAGAGTCGGTCGACCGCGGTCTCGACGAAGGTGCGCGCGTGGTCGACCCAGGACCGCGAATACGACGAGAAATAGGCGTATTCGGTGAAGGTGTCTTCCGGGGTGATCAGCGCCGGGATCTGCAGCAGCAAGCATTCTTCACATAACCGCAGGTGCAGCGGATAAGTGGCCTCGGCAATGTCGAGTTGTTCGGGCGCGAGGAAGCTTTCACAAGGCGGCGTCGCACCCAAATCGAGCACGCTTGTCAGCCGCTCGGAATCACACAGTCGACAACGCACGCCAGCCCCACTTTTCCCGCACCCGAAAACGAATCGGGGCAGACAATACCGTGGTCACGCGCTCCCTGCGAACTGGAAACATACGCATAGCAAACGATATTCATGGTACGTTTAAAAATTCGCCTGCGATTAGAGCGAATAGCTATCGTCGAGCGACGTCATTTTGATTGCTAAACATGTGAGTTCACTCACTCCCGGTCAGCGACCAACTGGCATCATGCGAATTCCGTATCGGCGCAACGCTTTGCGGGATAAGAAAGGGCGTCCGCCCAGCTAACGTTATGCCCCTATCACCCGACAGTTGCTGAGAATGTCGACGCGCTGGTCGCGTGTAACAATCGGTGCGACGACACCGAATCGACGGGGTAATGGGCGTGCCGGTCAATCCGGTGTTTCTGGCGTTAGGCGAGGTGCTTCGACCATGAGTTTCCGGCTCGTCAGTGGCGGCGATCTCGATGCTGCCTATCCATCAGCAGAAAGCCGCGCGAGTGATGCGGTCCATTGGCGCGCCCGCTACCTCGCAAGGGTGCTTTTCACCGATGCCGCCGCGATCGCTGTCGCCGTCAGCGCTGCTCAGACCATTCGCTTTGGTGGCCCCGACGAACCATCGTTGGCGTGGCCGGTTCCGCTGAATGTCGGCTACACGGTCGTGTCGATCGCCCTTGGCATCACCTGGTTGGTGCTGCTTGGTGGCACCGGATCGCGCGCTCCCCATGTGCTTGGCGTCGGCGTCGATGAATTCCGTCGAGTCGGCTCAGCCACGCTTCGGCTGTTTGGGCTGTTGGCGATCGTCGCACTGGTGTTGCGGGTCGACTTCGCGCGCGGCTACCTGGCGATCGCGTTGCCCGCCGGGATGATCGGGCTCGTCGCGGGCCGGTTGTCGTGGCGAATGGTGTTGCGCCGCTGGCGCGCTCGCGGTCGTTGCCTCACCACCGTGCTCGCGGTTGGGTCGCCCGAGGCCGCGCACGCGATGGCGACGGCCTTTACCGACGACCCCGGGTCGGGGTATCGGGTGATCGGGGTGTGCGTTCCCGCCGGTGGCGCGCAATCAGCAACGGGCGCAAGCCATCTCGCTGTGCTTGGCGACGATCGCTCCGTGGTGGAAGCGGTCACACGCACGGGCGCGGAGTCAGTGGCGATCACCTCGACCGAACACCTCGGCCCCGCGCAGTTGCGCCAAATGGCGTGGGAGCTCGACCAACTTGGCGTCGACCTCATCGTCGCGCCCGGCGTCGTCGACATCGCGGGCGTGCGGCTCACCCATCGCGTTGTCGCTGGCATGCCGATGCTCCATATCGATGGCCCGCGCTACAGCCTCGCGAAGTCGCGGCGAAAAGCGTTGTTCGACTTGGTGTTTGCGTCGGCAGTGGTCGCGCTGGCGGCCCCGGCGCTGCTGGCCATCGCCATCGCGGTGAAGTGCACCAGCCCCGGGCCCGTGCTGTATCGATCGGAGCGCATCGGCCGCGACGGCGTGCCGTTCAAGATGATCAAATTCCGCAGCATGTTCGTCAACGCCGATCAGCTTGCCGACCAGTTGATCGCCGAACATGGCGGCAACCCAGTGTTTTTCAAGCTCAAAGACGACCCACGCATCACCCCGGTCGGCGCGTTCTTACGCAAGTACAGCCTCGACGAGTTGCCCCAGTTCTTCAACGTGTTGCGCGGCGAAATGAGCGTGGTCGGCCCGCGCCCGCAGGTGCAGCGCGAGGTCGACAGCTACGACGGAGCGATGCGGCGCCGACTGTTGGTGAAGCCGGGCCTCACCGGTTTGTGGCAGGTGAGCGGACGGTCGGACCTGTCCTTGGAGGATTCGGTCCGCCTCGACCTGTCGTACGTGGAGAACTGGTCGATGGTGCTCGACCTAAGCTTGATCGCCCGCACGATCGGCGTGGTCACGTCGGGCGACGGCGCGTACTAGTCAGCGCAGGTCGCGCCGACGAAATGCCACTGAGCCTGCCGCCGCGATCAGGACCGCGATCAGCGTCAGCCAGACCAGCGGCACCGCGTCGAACGAGGCACCGGGCAGCTTCGGTGGATGGACGAACGGCACCAGATCCATCACGTACTGCGGGAACGTGCCGAGCGAACCAACAAGCAGCACAAGGATCATCACGCTCAGGGCCGCCCACGCGAGCGCGGCGAAACGCGGCACCGCGCCGTACAGCAGCAGTGCGATGGCCGTCACCACCCACACCGCGGGAAGCTGAACCGCAACGGCCGCAAGCGATTCGGCGACTTTTCCCGCGAGGTCATGGGTTGTCGCACCCCACACGACGCCGATGCCCAGGCCCGAAAGGCCAAGTGCCACCGCGGGTCCCACTACCGCGAAGAGCACGTGGGCACCCAGGTGGCGATAGCGGCTCGCCGCGCTCAGGATGAGCTCGGCCCGACCGGACCGTTCTTCCTCCGCCAAACGCAATACCGACGAGATCGAAAACGCGGCGGCAGCGGCCGCGAGCATCGCGACGGCGTAGCCGATAAACGACTTCGTGAGATCGACTGAGCCGCCAAGGGAGGTGACCGCGTTTTTGATCGTCGCGCTGTCGCCGAGCATGCCGCTCACGCTGTTCACGGCACCACCGATGAGCAGGCCGTACAGCGCGAAACCGACGCCCCAGGTGATCATCGACCCACGTTGCAATCGCCAGGCAAGGCCCATCAGTCCCGACAGCGCCGGTCCCGCCTGCGGTTTGCCAGGTCGATCGGCGAACAGCCCAGCCCCGAGGTCGCGTCGGTCGCGCAACCAGTACGCCGAAGCCGTCGCCGCCGTCGCGAATGCGGCGAGCAGGACGAACACCCACCAGCGTTCGTCGGCGAAGGACCGCACTTGCAAGCACCAGCCGAGCGGTGACAACCACGACAGCACGCCGTTGCCAGCGTCGCCGACGGCACGCAGCGCGAAAGCGGCACCGAGCGCGCCAAACGCGATGGTCCGCGTTGTACGCGCGCTGTCGCTGAGCTGGGCAGCGACGGCGGCAACCGCACCCCACCCGATGCCCGACGCGGCGAGAGCGCACCCCCACGCCACCGAACCCGCGAGCGGAAGGCTGGCGGCAACAAGCGACAGCGCGCACGCGATGCCCGCGACAGTGGCCGCACCGAAGGTGAGCAGCAGGGCGGCGGTGAGTCCGGCGAACCTGCCGACGCTGGTCGAACCGACAAGTTCGGCGCGACCGGTTTCTTCTTCGACTCTGGTATGCCGAATGACGGTGAGGATGGCCGCGATCGCGATCGCTGCATACATCGCGCCCGCCTTCCACGTGCCGATCGACCCGAGCGCGGAACTGAAAACCGGGCCATACATCGCGAGCAGCGCGGGGGAGTTGGCGGTGGTGCGCGCGAAGCGGGCCAGTTGGTCAGGTGACGAGTAGAGGTCCTTGATCGACACGACCTGTAGTGCGGGCATCAGGCCGAGCACGGCGATCCAGAGCGGGGCGGTCACACGGTCTCGGCGGGCGTAGAGGCGCAACAGCAGCATTGTTCCCACGAATTCGCCTGTCGCGGACCGGGATTCACGTCCTGGGCGCACGAGCGTACTCATGCCGTCACCGGGGAGTTCGTGATATCGGTATCAGCAAGGTGGTAGTGGCTGAGGAAAAGCTCTTCCAGCGTAGGTGGCGAACTGGTGAGGCTGCGGATCCCAGCGGCGCCGAGTACACCGATGACGTCACCCAAATGTGCTGAGTCAACCTGCAATTGGATCGTTGGCCCTTCGCGGTGGACGTCGGCTACTCCGGGCAGCGCGGCCACATCGCCTGGCTCGCCGGACAATTCGGCGGTGATCGACGTGCGGCTCAGATGACGCAACTCCGCGAGCGAACCGGTTTCGACCGTGCGCCCCGCGCGAATAATGGTGACCCGGTCGCAGAGGTGCTCGACCTCAGACAGGATGTGACTCGATAGCAACACCGTGACGCCGCGCGCCACCGCCTCGCGCACACATTCCTGAAAGACGCGTTCCATCAAGGGATCTAGCCCGGACGTCGGCTCGTCAAGCACAAGCAGATCGCCGGTCGCGGCGAACGCGGAAACGAGTGCGACCTTCTGCCGATTGCCCTTCGAATACGCGCGCGCCTTCTTCGTCGGATCGAGTTCGAACCGTTCGATCAGGTCAGCGCGCCTGCCCGCGTCGATGCCACCACGCATGTGGCCGAGTAGGTCGATGGTTTCGCCGCCCGACAGCGTTGGCCACAACGTGACATCGCCTGGGACATAAGCGATTCGGCGATGCAGCGCGACCGCGTCGGTCCACGGGTCGCGCCCGAACAGCCGCGCCTGCCCACCGGACGCGCGAAGGAGGCCAAGCAGAACGCGAATCGTCGTTGACTTGCCCGCGCCGTTAGGCCCGAGGAAGCCGTGAATCTCGCCCGCACGCACGGTGAGATCGAGACCGTCGAGAGCCGTTGAACGTCCAAATACCTTGCGCAGCCCCGTGATATCGATCACGGGCTCGATTGATGATGGCGACATGGGGTCACTCCTGGCTGAGCTGGTCGAGCATGGTTGGGTCGGTGAACATGCCCTGGGCGTAGAGCTCAAGGGCCGGGAAGGTGACCTCGTCGGCCAATGCGCGAATGGCCGCGCGGAAGTCGGGTACCTCGTTGCCCGAAGTGCGCAGTTGCAGAAAGAGATTCATCGCACCAACGTGGCAAAGCACGAGGTAGCGTGCGCGGGCGCGCGGGTCGCGACTGGGCTTAATCATCCCCGATTCGACAGCGGCCTGGGTGTAGGCGACAGCGTCGTCGACCATGTGGTCGAGCATCGACACCGCGAGTTCGCCACCGGCTTGGAAACTGCGCAGCAAGTAGGCAACGAGCGGCGCGTAATCCTCCACCTCGGCCATCGCGGTGAGCATGCCCGGTCCTTGCGCGCGAATCGTGCGCAGTTTCTCATCGCGAATCTGGGCGAGTACTTGGGCGTCGCAGGCAGCGCGCAGCCCCTCCTTCGACCCGAAATGGTGAATGACCAGGCCCGGGGACACGCCCGCTGCCGTCGCGATCGCGCGTACCCCGACGCTGAAGCCTTGCTCACCGAACAACGTGATGGCCGCATCGCGGATGCGGGCGGCGGCCGTGAGATCGGCTGAACACATGTTCAGTATGTTAAACGAACGTTCAGCCTAAGCGCAATGGTTAAGGTCGATGGCATGGCTGGCACACCGACGACGGCAGAGCATCTACGCGCGGCGCTAGACGGGCCGTGGCGCGCGATTCGAGAGCAAGCACGAACTGAGTTCGCGGACAAGCAATTCGCGGGCGACCCCAATCTTGACCTTCCCGAAGCACGTGCCCGTGTGCTTGAGCAGATGCGCACCATTGCCGCCCTCGGCTACCCGGAGCGCGGCTTCCGGGTGGAAAACGGCGGCACGGGTGACCCGGGTGGCGCGGTCACCGGGCTGGAAATGCTCGCCTACGCCGACCTCTCGCTGTGGGTGAAATCGGGCGTTCAGTGGGGTCTCTTCGGCGGTGCGGTCGAGAATCTTGGCACCGAGCGGCATCGCGGCTACCTCAAAGAACTCATCAACCTCGACCTGCTCGGTTGCTTCGCGATGACCGAATCCGGGCACGGCAGCGATGTCGCCGATCTGGAAACGACCGCGACTTACGACCCGGCGACCGAAGAGTTTGTCATCAACACCCCAACTCCGTCGGCGCGCAAGGATTACATCGGCGGTGCGGCCGAACATGCCCGTGTTGCAGCGGTTTTCGCGCAACTCAATACCCTCGGCGAGGGCAAAGGCGTGCACTGCTTCCTCGTGCCGCTGCGCGATGATGAGGGAAATGATCTGCCCGGGATCACCACCTCCGACGACGGTCGCAAAGGTGGGCTGCCGGGCGTCGACAACGGGCGCATCACCTTCGACCAGGTGCGCATCCCGCGTGAAAACCTACTCAATCGCTACGCCGACGTCGCGCCGGACGGCACCTACAGCTCCGAAATCGAGAACCCAAGCCGCCGCTTCTTCACCACGCTCGGCACGCTGGTGCGTGGCCGCGTGAGTGTCGGCGGTGCGGCGTCGGCGGGCGCGCGCGTCGCGTTGAGCATCGCGGTGCGGTACGCGCTCGCGCGGCGACAGTTCGCCGACCCCGACACGGGAACCGAAACGCTGCTGCTCGACTACCGCAGCCACCAGCGTCGCCTACTTCCACTTGTCGCGAAGTCGTTCGCGCTCGCCTTCGCGCAGAACGATCTTGTTGTCCGCATGGACGCGATCCAAACCGGTCGCGAGACCGATCCGCACGCACAGCGGTCACTCGAAAAGCGCGCTGCCGGTTTGAAAGTCGCGCAGACGCGGCACGCGAGCCGCGCGATCGCCGAAGCGCGCGAAGCATGCGGTGGCGCGGGCTATCTCACCGAGAACCGCATCGTGACGCTCAAGGGCGACACCGACGTGTTCACCACCTTCGAGGGTGACAATGTGGTGCTCACCCAGCTCGTCGCGAAGGAAATCCTCAGCGGTTACGCCGAAGAGGTCCGCGACCTCGACGCGCTCGGCTGGGTCCGTTTCGCCGCGACCAGCGCCGCCGACGTCGTCCGAAAGCGTTCTGGCGTAAGGCAACTCATTCAAACCCTGCGCGATCGCGGCGACGAAACCGTCGACGAAGCCGACCTCGGCAAACGCTCAGTACAACTGCAACTCTTCGCCGACCGCGAAGACTACCTGTTGCGCACCGCCGCGCATCGACTGCGCGCGCGAGCCGAAGAAACCACCCCGTTCGAAGCGTTCAACAACGCCCAAGACCACATCCTCGCCGCAGGTGCCGCCCACATCGACCGACTCGTGCTCGAAGCCTTCGTCGATGGCATCGCCGACATCGACGACCCGGATGCCCGCGAACTCGCCGAAACCGTCTGCGACCTCTACGTGTATTCGACGTTGGAGGAGAACTTGAGCTGGTATCTCATGCACAAGTTCCTCTCGGTCGAACGCGCGAAGGCGGTGCGGCGCGGCGTGAACGAACTTGTCGAACGGCTGCGTCCCGACGCGCTGACGCTCGTCGAGGCGATGGGCGTGCCCGAATCCATGTTGCGTGCCGAAATGCTCACGGACGCAAGCGTTTACAAGCGCGCGTAACGGTCAGGCTGGCCCGTAGGTGACGACGGCGGTGACGATGAACCACAGCACCCACGCGATGGCGAGAAGCATGCCAAGCGCGAGGGAAAGGCGCAGGAACGCGCGCCCAAAGTCCGCGTCGCCCGGCACCTTCGGGTACAGCTTCCACGGGCTGTACCAGGGCGCGACGAAGGGGCGTTCCTCGGCGCGACGGGCCAGCTCGGCCTGCTCTTCGGCGAACGCTTCGGCTTGAGCTTGTGCGGGGCCGCCGTGCCAGAGCGTCACATCAACCGGGCCGAGGAACCCTTCGTCAAGCAGGTCCTGCGGCGGCGGCAAATAGGGCAGCAGGCCGAGGCCGCGGAACGCGATCGCGACGTCGTTGGCCGTCCACAAATGCGCGCCGCGCGCCGACAACGATTCAAAGTACTGCTCAAGGCGATGCGGGTCGTCGGTGACGATCACGTCGAAGCTCGGATCGCTCCAACCCTGATGAATGTCGATGTCAGCGCCGGGCTTTGGCACGATCAGGCCAAGGCCGTGGATCGCGCGCTGACCGAGGCCGCGCGCGTCGAGGTAACCCTGCAACGCGTAGGTGTGCTCGCGGGAACGCTCAAGCGGCGTTGACTTCTCGCCGCCGGTGAACTGCGCCGGTTCACCCGAAACCTGCCACGGCCCGTTCAGCGGAATCTCAAGCACACCGTCTTGGCGAACCGCGAACGTCTCAACCTCAAGCACGATGCAGCCCGTTGGCGTCCACACGATCGCGTCGAACTGATGCGCGCCGTCGTGGTGCACCTGCGGGTTGATCGTGGCGATACCTTGCGGGCTCGTTGGGCCGCGCCAGCCGCGCAACCAATCGATGAGCGCCTGCTCGGCGTCGGTGCCTTCCGCGTTTTGCACACGCACGAGCATGGTGAGCCGTCCTTTTCGGATGTAGGGCGCCACGGGCCGAGAACCGTTGGGCTACATCGTAGCTCGCGTACTCGACGATGCGGGCCAAGAAACTCGCGGGCGCTCAGCTCACGTCGGCGGCGATGTCGCCCGCGGCTACCGCGGCGGCCAACGTCGCGTGATCGGCTTCGGTTTGGTCGGCGTAGCGCACCGCGAAGCGGGCGATGGCGGTTTCGAGCCGATCGTCGTCGAAGTCGTCGCCGAGATACCCGGCGAGCGCGCGTGGGTCGAGCGAACGCGCGTGCGCGCGGGCAAGCAACGCGCCGGCGAGGCGGCCGTAGTCGTCGAGGTCGTCGGAAAGGCCAGCCGGGTCGATCCCGCCTTTGAGGTTGCGGAATTGGCGGACGATGAACGGCAACTGGCCGTCGTCGCCCACATCGATGGTCGTCCAGCCGAGCAAAATATCGGTCTCGGCTTGCACGGTGCGCGCCCCGACGACGATGCGTTCGCCCTCATGTCGCTTGGGTTGCGCGGGCAGATACGGCGCGAGCGCCGACGGATTCGCCTGCTTGACCTGCAAAACAAGGGATTCGCCATCGTTGCCATGCAGCAGCGCGACATAGCTGTGCAGGCCGACGCTGCCGGTGCCGACGATGCGGAACGCCACATCCGACACCGCGAACCGCGCGAGCAGGCTGCGGCGGGATTCGCGGATGGTGTTGGCGTAGCGCTCAAGGCCGTCGATCACCGCGTCCGCCCGCTCGGGCGTGACATGGGTGAGCACCGGCGGGTCGTTGATGAAGCGGTGGCGACTGATGCCGGTTTCGTGGTCATCGAGGTGTTCGGTCCACTTCTTGACGACCTTCGCGCTGGTGTTCTTGCGCGCTTTTTTGACGGCCTTGTGGAAGTCGTCGACGAGGCCGTCGGCACGCGCGTGATCGAGAATCGACGCGTCAGCCAGTGCGGTCCACGACTGCATAAACGGCAACTGAGCGAGCTCGACGATCGTGCGGCGATAGCTCGCGACCGCGTCGTAGGCGGCCCGTTCGCAGTCCTCAGCGCTCGCGCCCGCTTCGCGGCCAGCAAGTACCAAACTCGCGGCGAGACGTTCGAGATCCCATTCCCACGGCCCGACGATCGTTTCGTCAAAGTCGTTGATATCCATGGTGATATCGCCGCGCGGGGTGCCGTACAGGCCGAAGTTGGCCGCGTGCGCGTCGCCGCAGAGCTGCGCGGGCAGGCCGCTGTGTGGGCCGTCAGCGAGGTCGGCGGCCATCAGCCCGGCGGCACCGCGCAGAAACGTAAAAGGCGAAGCGAGCATGCGACCAACCCGCAGCCCGACCAGCTCGGGAATCCGACCGCGATTGCTCGCCGCGATGAACTCGGCGACGGTAGGTCGACGCGGCCCGACCGCGGCCCGGTCACGCGATTCGGCAGGCACCCGTTCCCTGGCGGCTCGCCCGCGCGCCGTCGCCTCTTCGGCCGACACGTACGTGCGCAAATCAACCCCGCTACTACCACCGTCGAACACGAAAACGAAGTTTAATGCCGACAGACCGGACCGCGCGCCACAGCGGTTCGCAGTCCACCCGCGCAGCGCCGCCGGGCCGACTTTCCGCGCGCCCGGATAGCGCGCCGACACCTCGGTGCGGTAAGCAGGGGCGTGGCAACCGAATCGGGACACGAAGCCGGATCCGCCGACGGCGGGGTCTTCAGCGACCGAGTGCTGACCGTGCCCAACGTTTTGAGCATCATCCGACTCATCGGCATCCCTGTTTTCGTGTGGCTGCTGCTTGTTCGCCATGCCAACGGCTGGGCGTTCGCTCTGCTCATCGCGAGCGGCTTCACCGACTTCCTCGACGGCAAACTCGCGCGTCTGCTCGATCAGTCGTCGCGCCTTGGCGCGCTGCTCGATCCGCTCGTCGACCGGCTTTATCTCGTCACCACCTTGGTTACGTTCGTCATTGGCGGGCTGATGCCGTGGTGGATCGCGGCCATTCTCATTGGGCGCGACGGGCTGCTCACGCTCACCCTTTCGGTCTACAAACGCCGCGATCTGCCGCCGCCGGACGTGATCTACCTGGGCAAGGCCGCCACCTTCGCGCTGATGTCGGCCCTGCCGTGGATGCTCACCGGGGAGATGGATTGGGTCGGCGCGGGTTTCGGATGGGCCTTCGGTTGGGCATTGTTGATCTGGGGTACCGCCCTGTATGTCTGGACGGGCGCGCTCTACACCGGGCTCGCGTTGGCGGTCGCTCGATCGATACCGCCTGTGCCGCACCAACGAAGCTAGTCGATACTGTTACGCGCAACGTTCACGACGGAAAGGACGTCCAGTGACCCGGACCCCTGATGACCTGCGCTACACCGATGAACACGAATGGGTGCGGCGCGTCGGACCGACAACGGTCCGCGTTGGCATCACCGACTACGCCCAGTCGCAACTGGGCGACGTCGTGTTCGTCCAGCTGCCCGAGCTCGACACCGACGTCACCTCGGGCGACAGCATCGCCGAGGTCGAGTCGACCAAGAGCGTGTCCGACATCTACGCCCCGCTCACCGGCAAAATCGTTGCGGTGAACGAGGATCTGGTCACGTCGCCGGAGACGCTCAACACCGACCCGTACGAGGGTGCCTGGCTGTTCGATCTCGCCTTCGCGGACGAGGCCGGACTCGACGCCGCACTCGCGGAATTGCTTGACGCGGCGGGTTATCAAGGAGTTATCGGGGGCTGACGATGCCTTCGCAGTTCTCCCTGCACGGGTGCGCCCCGGCAGGGTACGGTCAAAGCACAGCACCTGCTTGCATGGATGATCAGGTTCGAGGAGGAGAGAAACGGTGAGCGAGAACAGGGACCCGGGTTACGGGGAGACCGCGGCCGAGACGACATCGGTCTTCCGCGCGGATTTCCTCAACGAGGTCGACGCGTCGCGCTCCTCAGAGCCGGCCGGTGAACAGCCGGTGCAGGGTGTCGAGGGTCTGCCCGCGGGCGCGGCCCTCCTGGTGGTCAAGCGTGGCCCCAACGCGGGTTCGCGCTTTCTGCTCGACCAGCCGACCACGTCGGCTGGCCGTCACCCCGATAGCGACATCTTCCTTGACGACGTCACGGTAAGCCGTCGCCACGCGGAGTTCCGGCAGGACGAAGATTCGTTCCAGGTCGTCGATGTGGGCAGCCTCAACGGCACCTACGTCAACCGCGAGCCGGTCGATTCGTCGGAGTTGCAGAACGGCGACGAGGTGCAGATCGGCAAGTTCCGACTGGTGTTCCTTACCGGTCCGCGCGCGCAGGTGACCGAATCGTCGACGGGTGCGGGTTCGCGATGAACCACGCGGTGCTGGTGCCCGCGAAGGGCGCAGTGCTGTGACGGAAGCGGCGCGGTGGGCGCGTACGGGTATGTCGATCGGCTCCGTACTCGACCTGCTGCGGCCAGATTTTCCCGATATCACCATTTCCAAAATCCGGTTCCTCGAATCTGAGGGCCTGATTCGGCCGGAACGCACGCCGTCGGGGTACCGCCGTTTCGCGGTCGCCGATTACGAGCGGCTGCGGTTCGTCCTCACCGCGCAGCGCGATCAGTACTTGCCGCTGAAGGTGATTAAAGAACAGCTCGAAGCGATCGACAGCGGGGCCGCCACCTTGGGCGTGCGTGAAGCGCGCGCCCGCGCGGGTGGCGCCTACGCCACCGCTTCGGGCGAGTCGATGCCCGTCAGTGACGAACTCATCGAGCAGGCAGCGCCGCGTCGACTTGGGCTCGTTCCCGGCGAGATCACGCCCGAGGAACTGCGTTTCGATCCGGAAGCGCGGCTCACTCGCGAAGACGTGCTCGCCAAAGCTGAGATCGACGGCCGTTTTCTCGACGACCTCGTCGCGGCTGGGCTCATCGTTCCCGGCGGCGGCGGTTTCTTCGAACCCGACACCGTCACTCTTGCTGTCGCCGCTAAGGCGATGGCCCAGTTTGGGCTTGAGGCCCGTCATCTGCGGGCGTTCAAGCTTGCCGCCGATCGTGAAGCGGCCCTTGTCGCCCAGATTGCCGCGCCGATTGCGAAAAGTCGCGACGCCGATGCGCGCGCTCGCGCCGACGAGACCGTGCGTGAACTGGCCGCACTGTCGTTGAATCTGCACGCGGCGCTGGTGAAAGCGGCCGTGCGGTCCGCACTCGGCGGCTGACACGCTCCGCTTCGGGTCGGTTACACCCGCTTGCGTGGCCCGAAATTCGCCTAGACTCAACTTACGGCGAGCTGTGCAGCGGTCGTGCCGGCCGGCGGCGAGTATGGGAGGCAGGGCGAAGAATGAGCGAGATGCGCGTGATCGGTATCCGTGTCGAGCAGCCACAGAACCAGCCCGTGCTGTTGCTCAGGGAAGCAGCGGGGGAGCGATACCTGCCCATCTGGATCGGGCAGAGCGAGGCTACCGCGATCGTGCTTGAGCAGGAGGGCGTCACTCCAGCCCGTCCGCTCACCCACGATCTCATCAAGATCTTGATTACCGAACTCGGGCGCACGCTCAAAGAGGTTCGCATCGTCGATCTACAGGAAGGCACGTTCTACGCCGACCTGGTTTTCGACGGCGATCTACGGGTATCGGCGCGGCCGTCGGATTCGGTCGCTATCGCGTTGCGGGTTGGCTGCCCGATCTTCGCTGAGGAACCGGTGTTGGCCGAAGCAGGCCTGGTGATGCCCGATGAGCGTGAGGACGAAGTCGAGAAGTTCAAGGAATTCCTTGAATCAGTGTCGCCGGACGACTTCAAGGCAACGGACAGCTGAAACGCTACTTCACCCTGAAGTAGAGGTCGAGGGAATCGCCGGGCGCGGTGCTTGGTGTGACGAGGGTCATGGCCGGACAATCGAAGCAGAGTCTGAGCAAGGCAGGACCAAGCAGCCGGGCAACTTCCGGAGCAAGGAGCGTTGTAGTGGCAGAGCAGATGCAGCCTGGGCTGTTTCCTGACGACTCGCTGCCCGACGAATTGGTCGGCTATCGCGTACCGAGTGCGTGCCAGGTCGCGGGAATCACCTACCGGCAACTCGATTATTGGGCCCGCACCGGGCTAGTCGTTCCGTCGATTCGCGGCGCGGCAGGGTCTGGCAGCCAGCGGCTTTACTCGTTCAAGGACATCCTGGTCCTCAAGATCGTGAAACGCCTGCTCGACGCCGGGATTTCATTACAGAACATCCGCATCGCCGTTGACCATTTGCGCAGTCGTGGCGTCCGCGATCTGGCGGGGATCACGCTGTTTTCCGACGGCACGTCGGTCTATGAGTGCTCATCGGCGCAGGAAGTCGTCGATTTACTCAAAGACGGACAGGGCGTTTTCGGCATCGCGGTCAGTGGGGCGATGCGCGAACTCACCGGTGCGATCGCCGACTTCCCCGCCGAGCGGGCAACCGCGATCACCGATCGACCCGAAGACGAACTGTCGTTTCGACGGCGGGAACGGGAAAACCGTAAGACTGGTTAACGCCACATAGTGGCGATCGCGACACCGGACGGTCACGCCCGGTGTCGCGCCGGGTCCGCCGAGCCGACTAGACTCGGGCGTGCGTCGCCGTCGCGCGGGAGAGCCTCGAATTCAGCCAGATTTCGGGCGCCGAAGGAGCAGCACCTCCCCGTCAATCTCTCAGGCACCAAGGACCGCGCGATGATTCGACGCCTCTGGAAAGCGGTGGCATCCGAAGCCGCCCGCCCACGGGGAAAGGCGCGCGACCAGCTGGTCGGGTGACCGAATCTCTCAGGCGCCACGACAGAGGGGGAGGGCTGGTTTTCGTCGACTTGGTGTCGACCCGCCCGACCTGGAGCTGCCGTGACCCGTTCATTCGCCGACCGCCATATCGGACCCGACGACACTGAACTCACCCGCATCCTCGACGTGATCGGCGTCGATTCGCTCGACGCTCTCGCCACGGCCGCGCTTCCCGCGACGATCCTCGACGGTTCGGGTCTTTCCGCGCTGCCGCCCGCCGCGTCCGAGCACGAAGTTCTTGGCGCGCTCGCCGAACTCGCTGCCGCCAACACCGTCGCGACGTCGATGATCGGCCTCGGCTACTACGACACGCTCACGCCGCCGGTTTTGGTGCGCAACCTGCTGGAAAATCCGGCTTGGTACACCGCTTACACGCCGTATCAGCCCGAAATCAGCCAGGGTCGCCTTGAGGCGCTGCTCAACTTCCAGACGATGGTCGCCGACCTGTCGGGGATGGACGTGGCCAACGCGTCGATGCTCGATGAAGCCACCGCGGCCGCCGAAGCGATGACGTTGCTGCATCGCGCGAGCAAGTCGAAGTCGTCGCGCCTGGTCATCGACACCGACCTGTTCCCGCAGACCAAGACTCTGCTTGCCACGCGCGCTGAGCCGCTCGGCATCGAACTGGTCGAGGCCGACCTGGCGGCCAACGGGCTGCCGGACGGCGATTTCTTCGGGCTGATCGCGCAGACGCCGGGTGCGTCGGGTCGCGTTGTTGACTGGACCGAGGTGTTCGCGGCCGCCCACGAGCGCGGCGGGCTCGTCGCTGCCGGGGTCGACCTGCTCGCGGCCACCCTCGTCACGCCGCCCGGCGAACAGGGCGCCGACGTGTGCTTCGGGACAACGCAGCGCTTCGGTGTGCCGATGGGCTTCGGTGGCCCGCACGCCGGTTATCTCGCCGTTCGACAGGCCCTCGCCCGTCAGCTGCCCGGCCGCCTCGTTGGCGTGTCGGTCGACGCCGACGGCGCGCGCGCGTACCGCCTCGCGTTGCAGACGCGCGAGCAGCACATCCGTCGCGAGAAGGCCACGTCCAACATCTGTACCGCGCAGGTGTTGCTCGCCATCGTCGCCGCGATGTACGCCAGCTATCACGGCGCTAATGGCCTGCGTGCCATCGCGCGTGGGGTGCACGAGCACGCGGTGGCTATCGCCGCCGGGCTCGGTGCGGCCGTCGTGCACGACACGTTCTTCGACACGGTGCTCGCGAACGTGCCCGGCGGTGCGGAAGCTGTTGTCGCCAAGGCGAAGTCGCGTGGGATCAACCTTCGCCTCGTCGACGCCGACCACGTCGCGATCGCGTGCGACGAGGCGACAACGCCCGATCACGTTGCCGCTGTCATCGAATCCTTCGGTACCGCAATCGATCCCGACGCCGATACCGCCACGTTCTCCCCGATCGAGACCCGCACGTCGGACTACCTCACCCATCCCGCGTTCACGCGCTACCACACCGAGACCGCGATGCTGCGCTACCTTCGCGCGTTGTCGGACAAGGACATCGCGCTCGACCGCAGCATGATCCCGCTCGGGTCCTGCACGATGAAGCTCAACGCGACCGCCGAAATGGAGGCCATCACCTGGCCCGGTTTCGCGCGACTGCACCCGTACGCGCCGGTCGACGATGTCGCCGGTTCGTTGCGGCTGATCGCCGATCTTGAGTCCTGGCTCGCCGACATCACCGGTTACGACGCGGTGAGCTTGCAGCCGAACGCGGGCAGCCAGGGCGAATACGCTGGGCTGCTTGCCATTCGGCGTTACCACCTCGACCGTGGCGACACCCACCGCGACACCTGCCTGATCCCGTCGAGCGCGCATGGCACCAACGCGGCGTCGGCGGCGATGGTGGGGATGCGCGTTGAGGTGGTGAAGTGCCGCGACAACGGTGACGTCGATTTGGACGACCTGCGCGCCAAGATCGCCGACCACGCCGACCGGCTCGCGTGCATCATGATCACCTACCCGTCGACCCACGGCGTGTACGAGCATGAGGTAGCCGAGTTGTGCGCGCTCGTCCACGATGCGGGCGGCCAGGTGTATGTCGATGGTGCGAACCTCAATGCCCTTGTGGGACTTGCCCGTCCGGGTCGCTTCGGCGGCGACGTCAGCCACCTGAACCTGCACAAGACCTTCTGCATCCCGCACGGTGGCGGTGGTCCCGGTGTTGGTCCGGTCGCTGTGCGTTCGCATCTTGCCCAGTACCTGCCGGGCGACCCGCTCGAAGCTGGTTCGCACGCGGTGTCGGCCGCGAAGTACGGGTCGGCGTCGATCCTGCCGATCACCTGGGCCTACATCCGCATGATGGGTGCGGCGGGACTGCGGGACGCCACCCTGACGGCCATCGCGTCGGCCAACTACATCGCCCGTCGCCTCGACGAGTACTTCCCCGTGCTCTACACCGGCGAAAACGGGATGGTGGCCCACGAGTGCATTCTCGACCTGCGTGAGATCACCAAGCAGACCGGCGTCACCGTCGACGATGTGGCAAAGCGCTTGGCGGACTACGGTTTTCACGCGCCGACGATGAGCTTCCCGGTCGCTGGCACGCTCATGGTGGAGCCGACCGAGAGCGAGAACCTCGAAGAGATCGACGAATTCATCGACGCGATGATCGCGATCCGCGGCGAGATCGACCAGGTTGGGGCTGGCGTGTGGCCGGTCACCGACAACCCGTTGCGTGGCGCACCGCACACCGCGGCGAGCCTCGTCGGCGAGTGGGATCACCCCTACAGCCGCGAAACCGCCGTCTACCCACGGGGATTGGGGCATTCGCGCGCGAAGGTGTGGCCCTCGGTGCGCCGCATTGACGGCGCGTTTGGCGACCGCAATCTGGTCTGCTCGTGCCCGCCGCTGGAAGCCTACGAAAGCTAGTCGTTAGTCCAACCGAAACGGGTCCCATCGCATCACGGTGGGGCCCGTTTTTGTTGTGCGCATCAATATAGGGGGACGATGTGGTAACGGTCGCGACAAAGTTGCTGGTTTGAAAATTGGCGGACCAGATTTGCCCGGCAAAACAAACTGGATGACTTTATTTTCCGATTCCCGTGAGTGTCCAGTTGGGTCATTCGGGGCGTAAAAAACCAGTTCATGACTAGAAAATCGACAAAAATCATGCGCTATGCGAGGAATGTCGAATTGTGTTGGGGCACCGAGTAATTGTTACTAGGGTGTTTCCGGCAATCTGGATGCCAGATATTTGCTGTCGGGCTATGGTCGGGAGTGGTCCGCAGGGAAAGTCCCTGGCAGAGGTTCGACGCTGGACATGCGAGGGGTCGAAGATTTATGGAGTTTGTCGACAGCTGTGCCGCTAACGAGGATCTGATTCCGCTTTCGTCCGCACAACTAGGCATGTGGTTCGCTGACAGCGTCAATAGCGGGCCAAGCAGCGGCACGAACATCGCGCAGTACGTCGAGATTGACGGCGAACTCGACGTTGAGCTGTTCAACGAGGCGGTGCACGAGACCGCACAAGAAACCGAATCGTTGATCGTGCGGATCGTTGAGGCCAATGGCAGGCCGTTTCAGCTCGTTGACCGTGGGATTAGCTTCAACGAACTCGTTATCGACTTCCGGCACGAAGCCGACCCACTCGCCGCCGCGCTGGCGTGGATGCGCGACGACTACACCGCACCCGTCGACATCACGCGCCACCAACTTGTCGTCACCCGACTGCTGCGGGTACGCGATGACCTGTACCTTTGGTATGCGCGCGGTCATCACCTCATCATCGACGGCTACGGCGCGTTCACCGTCGTTAGCCGGATCGCGGAGCGATACAACGCGCTGCGGGAAGGTCGCGCTCCGGCGAAATGGACGGGTGCGAGCCTGCGCGACATCTCCGCCGACGACGAAAACTACCGCGCCAGCGCACGATTCGAGACCGACCGCGCTTACTGGCTCGACAAGGTGCGCGGATTGCCCGCTCCCGCAGGGCTTTCCGGCCGCACCGCATTGCCTAGCGTGCTTGATCGGATCGCGGCACGGCGGCTTCCTGACGAGTTGTGCGCGTTGCTTGACCGTCGTGCTGGGGAACTAGACGCGTCCGCCGCGCAGGTGATTGTCGCCGCGTTTGGGGTGTTTCTCGCGCGGATGCTCGACGTTGACGAGGTCGCGTTGTCGGTGCCGATGAGCGCGCGTGTCACCAAACGGCTGCGCGATTCGGCCGCGATGGTGGCGAATATGGTGCCGATCCGCACCGCGCTCGACGCGACAACGACGGTCGGTCAGGTGGTGCGCACCACCAACACCGAGCTGGTTTCGGCGCTGCGGCATCAGCGGTATCGCTTCGAGGATTTGCGCCGTGATTCGCCGGATATCGACAACTCCGCCAACACTTTTGGGCCGGTTGTCAATATCGTCTTCTTCGACTCCGACATCCGGATCGGCGACGCGGTTGGTCACTATCACGCGCTCACCTCGGGTGCGCTCGAAGACCTGCAGATCAACCTCTATCGCACCGGGGCCGCCGCGCCGCTACTGATCGAATTACATGGCAATGAGCGGCTTTACAATCAGCGCGATATCGACGTGCACACCGACACCTTCATCGAGTTTTTGCGGCGGTTCGTCGCCGCTCCGGACGACCAGCCGTTGCTCGATCTGCCGTTGCTCGCGCCTGAGCATGAGGTGGTCGACGTGGTTGCGCCCGGGGTGCGGCCCGCTGAGACGTTGGTCGATGTGCTTGCGCGGCAGCGGGACGCGACGCCGTCGGCGGTTGCGGTGACCGAGGGTGCTTCGTCGGTCACGTATGCCGAATTGCATTCGCGTGCTGCGGGATTGGCTTCGGTGCTGCGCGGGTTGGGTGCGCGGCCGGGGAAGATCGTGGCGGTGTCGCTGCCGCGCGGGATCGAGGCGATCGTGGCCGAAATCGCGGTGTTGGAGACCGGGGCCGCGTTCTTGCCGCTGGATGTGACGCACCCGCGTGAGCGGTTGGAATCGATTCTGCGACAGTCGAATCCGATCGCGGTTGTTGTTGATTCGCGGACGGCGACAGTGGTGCCGTCGGCCCCTGAACTGTTGGTTTCCGTGCATGCGGAGCCTGCTGATGAAGGTTCGCAGGAGGCGCCTCGCCGTCCCGGCGAGGTCGTTTCGTCGACGCCAGCGGGGGTGGCGGGCGATTCTGGAACGGATTCGGTCGTTGACGAGGGAACGCGGTCCGGCGGTGCTGGTGTGCCCGCTTCGTCGGTGCAGGGTCCGGCGGCTGCTGGTGCTGGAACGGACCCGTCTGCGCAGGTACGGGCGCCGGGTGATCCCGAAACGGACTCGATTGTTGGCGAGAGTGCGCGGTCGGGCGATATGGCTGGTGCTCCCGGAGCAGACTCGGCCGCTAGCGAGGGCACGCGGTATGGAGGTGCGGCTGCTACTGCCGGAACTGGGTCGGCCGTTGGCGAGGGTGCCGGGTCCGGCGGTGCGGTTGCTGCTCACGGCGAGAGCGGCCCGTCGAGTGACGACGCCGCTTATGTGATCTTCACATCCGGGTCGACGGGGGAGCCCAAGGGTGTCGTGATCACTCATCGCGCGGCGGTCACTTATCTCGCCAATGCTGTTGCGGCCCTCGGTGTTCGGCGCGATGACGTGTGGACGTGGTTGCATTCCATCGCGTTCGACTACTCGATCTGGGAAGTGTTTGGGCCGCTCAGTACGGGCGGGCGGATTGTCGTCGTCGACCAGGCCACCGCGCGAGCGCCGGAAGATCTCGTCGCGCTCACCGCGGCCGAAGGTGTCACGGTGTTCAGCCACACCCCGTCGGCGTTTTACCAGTTCGCGGCGGCGGCGCGGCGGGGTGCCGATCGCGACGCCCTCACTCTCCGGCTGGTCGTTCTCTCCGGCGAAGCGCTCGATCCCGCCGCGCTCGCGCCATGGTTCGCCGACCACCCGGACCGCCCGGTGGTCGTCAACAGTTACGGCATCACCGAGACAACGGTTTTCGTCACCCACGCCGCGCTCACCCCCGATGATGCGACCGCCGACGCCGCGAGTCGCATCGGCACCGCGCTGCCGGGGTTGCGCGCCTCGGTCCTTGACCGGAGGCTTCGCCCAACGCCCATTGGTGCCTGGGGCGAAATCTATGTCGCGGGCGACCAACTCGCGCGCGGGTACCTCGGCAAGCCGGGGCTCACCGCGACGCGCTTCGTCGCCGACCCGTGGGGTGAACCCGGCGCGCGGATGTACCGCAGCGGCGACGTGGCGCGCCACAATCACGACGGCGAACTCGACTATCGCGGCCGAGCCGACCAGCAGGTCCAGCTGCGTGGCTACCGCATCGAACTGGACGAGGTGAAGGCCGCGCTGTTGGCCGACCCCACCGTCGCTGCCGCGGCGGTGATTGTGCACGGCGCAGGTACGGACGCCGCACGGCTCGTTGGTTACGTGTTGCCCAACGAGGGCGCGGTGATCGACACGGAAAGTGTTCTTACGCAAGCGAGTTCGCGACTTCCCGAGTACATGCTGCCCAGTGTGCTGATGGTGGTCGCGGAGCTTCCGCTCACGGTCAACGGCAAGCTCGATGTGCGCGCGTTGCCGGAGCCCACCGAGACCACGGCGGCTGCTTACGTCGAGCCGCGCACCGAGATGGAACGCCAGCTGGCTGGGGTTTTCGCCGATGTGCTCGGCCTTGAGCGCGTTGGGGCCGAAGATAACTTCTTCGCGATCGGCGGCAACTCGCTCACGGCGGCGAGCGCGGTGGTGCGCGCCGCCGAGGTAACCGGGTGCGCGGTGTCGGTGCGCGACCTGTTCGCCGCGCCGACCGTCGCGGCGTTCGCGGCGCGAGTCGGCAACGCACGGCAGCATCAGCGGCCCGTCCTCGCCCCGGTCGACCGGCCCGAACTGATCCCGCTCGCTCCCGCACAGCAGCGGATGTGGTTGATGAACCGCCTCGACCCTTCGTCGAGCGTCTACAACATCCCCGTCGTCCTGCGTTTCACCGGCGCACTCGACCACGTCGCGCTGTGGGCGGCCCTGGGCGATGTTGTTGAGCGGCACGAGAGCCTACGCACGCGCTATCCCACGGTGAACGATGAAGGGACACAAGAGATTCTGACCACAGCGGCCGCGCTCGCGGGCTGTGCTCAGGCACCCGAAATTGTCGCCCCAGACGCACTCGACGCCCGAATCGCCGAGCTGACGGCCGAGGGCTTCGACCTGGCCGCGCGCCCGCCACTCCGCGCGACGGTGATCACCACGGCCCCGAACGACCACGTCTTCGTCCTTGTCCTGCACCACATTTGCTGCGACGGCGCGTCCCTAGCACCCCTCGCGGTCGATTTCGCAACGGCATACGCGGCCCGAACGGGCGCGTCGTCCGCACCGGCAGCCACCCTCAGCACTGGCTCCGCGACTGGCGAAAACATCGCGCATGGCACCCACAGCCCCGGCGCCGCCACCGCGAACGCCGCCACCGCAGCGAACGCCGCGTCTGCTGCGAACCCCGCTGCCGCCGCGAACGGTGTCTCCGCGGCGAAGGACGAGGCCGCTGCAGACATCGCGGCTGCTGCGGGTGGTACGTCTGTCGCCGGCGGTGTGTCTGCCGCGAATAGCCGGGCTGCCGCAGACCGTGCATCTGCGGCAAACGGTGAGCTTGCCGCCAATGGTAGGCCCGCTGCGGATGGTGCGGCTGCCGCGAACGCCGCGACTGCCGCGAATGGCGAGGTCGCTGCGGACCTCGCGTCTGCTACGAATGGTGCGGCTGCCGTGAACGGCGAGGGTGCGACAAACACTCCCGCCGCGAATCCCGCCCCGCTCACCGTCCAATACGCCGACTACACCGACTGGCATCGTCGGCTTCTCGGTAGCGCCGTTGACCCCGACTCCGTTCGCGCCATCGAATTGCAGTACTGGAGAACGCAATTGGCTGACCTCCCCGACGCGCTCACCCTCCCCAGCGACCGGCCGCGGCCGCCGCGGCAATCGCTCGACGGCGGGCTCGTCACCTCCCGCATTCCCGCCCCGCTCTTCGCCGGCATCGAACATCTCGCGCATTCCGCTGACGTCACGCCGTTCATGGTCGTCCACGCCGCCCTCGCCGTGTTGCTCGCGCGGCTGTCAACCAGTGACGACATCGTCATCGGCGCACCCATCGCGGGGCGCGGTGAGGCCGACCTCATGCCGCTCATCGGCATGTTCGTCAACACCATCGCCTTGCGCACGTCGGTTGACCCGGGGGAGTCGTTCGCCGAATTCCTCGACCGCGTCAAAGAGACCGACGTCGACGCGTTCGCGCACGGCGACCTGCCTTTCGACGAGGTGGTCGACGCGGTCGCACCGCAGCGCAGCGCGGCCTACGCGCCCGTCTGCCAGGTGTATTTGTCGTTCGACAACACCGAACTGCCGCAGCTCACCCTGCCCGGCGTGCGCGTCGACGTGCTCGACCCTGGCGCGGAACCGGCCAAGGTCGACCTCGTCTTCACCGTTGGCGCCAACGGCACCGGCGGCGACATCGCGCTGCGGGTCAACTATGCGACCGACCTCTTCGACGCGCCCACCGTCGAACGCATGACGGACCGCCTCCTTCGCCTGCTCACCGCGATCCTCGCCGACCCGTCCGCCGCCGTCGGCGACCTTGACCTGCTCGCAGGCGACGAACGCGCCGAACTGCAGCCGGTACGCGGCGCCGCTGCCGTCCCCGGCGTCGCCTTCGCGGACTTGCTCGCACGCGGGGTTGCCACGTCGCCCCACGCGCCCGCGATCATCGCTGGCACCGACACCCTCACGTTCACCGACGTCGATGAACAGTCAAACCGGTTCGCGCGCAGGCTCATTGAGAACGGCGCGCGGCCGGGCGGCGTTGTCGCACTCGTCCTCCCGCGTTCGGCCGATTTCGTGATCGCGATGTGGGCGGTCGCGAAAACCGGTGCGGCCCTTGTCCTTATCGACCCACGCAACCCGTCCGATCGCGTCGCGGCGATGCTCGCCGACAGCCGCCCGACCGTCGTGCTCACCAGCACCGATGTCGAAGCAACGGTGCCAGCGGGCCCCTGGGTGGAACTGGTCGTCGCCGATCCAGCATCACGCGCCGTCACCGCCACGTACTCGCCCGACCCGATCACCGATCATGAACGCGGACGGGCGATTTCGGCCACTGACGTCGCCTACGTGATCTACACCTCCGGCACGACCGGCGTCCCGAAGGGCGTCGAGGTCACCAACCAGGGTCTCGCTAACTTCGCCGCCGAACAGCAGGAACGCTACGCGGTAGACCCCGACGTGCGCGTGCTCCAAGCGGCAGGTCCCGGCTTCGACGCTGTCGTCCTCGAACTGCTCATGGCGCACCCCGGCGGCGCGGCGTTGGTCGTCTCGCCACCGACGGTGTACGCGGGTGAAGAGCTCACCGAACTCATTGCCGCCCAAGGGGTTACGCACGCGTTCCTCACCCCAACCGTGCTCGCATCCATGGAACCGGGCGCGGTCCCCAACCTGCGTGTCCTGGTCGCGGGTGGCGAAGCGCTGACTCCCGAACTGCGCGCCGCGTGGGCACCGAACCGCAGCCTGTTCAACGGGTACGGGCCGACCGAAACAACCATCATGGTCGCGATCAGCGACGCGATCGCCCCCGACGGCTCGATCACAATCGGCGGCCCGATTCGTGGCGTCACCGCCCAGATTCTCGACAGCCGACTACGCCCGGTTCCTGTCGGCGTAACAGGCGAATTGTATGTCGGCGGAGTACAATTGGCGCGCGGCTACCTCGGCCGACCAGCCCGCACGGCGGGTGCGTTCGTGGCCGACCCCACCGGCGCGGGCACGCGCATGTACCGCACCGGCGACCGCGTGCGCTGGACCCCTGACCACACCATCGAATACCTCGGCCGCAGCGACAACCAAGTCAAAATTCGCGGCCAGCGCACCGAGCTGGGCGAAATCGAATCGGTGCTCGCGCAAGATCCCGCCGTCGCGCACGCCGTCGTCGTCCTTCGCTCCGATGATCACGGCGAACACCTTGTCGGCTACGTCGTCGGAAATGGTTCGCGCACAGCACCTTCCGCTGACATCGACCCGGAAGCGGTCCGGGCGGGCGCGCGTGACCACCTCCCCGCGCACATGGTCCCCGACGCCATCATGGTGCTCGACCGCTTCCCCCTCACCGCGAGCGGCAAGCTCGACCGTGCCCTGCTTCCAGCGCCGGAATTCACCTCCGTCACCGACCTCGCCCCGCGCACCCCGACGGAAGTGCTCGTCGCCGAGGTTTATCGCGATGTGCTCGGCGTCGCGCACGTGAACGCGCTCGACAACTTCTTCGACCTGGGCGGCAATTCCCTGAGCGCGACAAAGGTCGCCGCTCGACTTGGCGCGCTGTTCGGCGCCGACGTCGGCGTGCGCGCCCTTTTCGAAACGCCGACCGTCGACGCCCTCGCCCGCAGCCTGGATGGATTCACCCCGACAGAAACGCACGCCGTCCTCGGCGGACAAGCGCGACCCGAGCGAATCCCGTTGTCCCCGGCCCAATCTCGAATGTGGTTCCTCAACCGCTTCGACCCAGGCGCTGCCGTTTTCGACGTCCCGGTCCAGGTTCGCCTCACCGGCCACCTCGATATCGACGCTCTGCGCGCGGCCTTCGCCGACGTCATCGAACGGCACGAAACCTTGCGCACCCGCTACCCCGACAGCGACACCGGCCCCTACCAAGAAATCTTGTCCGTCGACGAAGCCATGCCGGAGATCATCGTTGAGCCCGTCACGGCCGACGTTGACCACCGCATCCGCGAGATCATCGCGACCGGATTCGACGTGATTAACGAAGTGCCCGTGCGTATTTCGGTACTCAAGACCGCACCAAGCGAGCACGTCCTGATTCTCACCGTGCACCACATCGCCATCGACGGCTCGTCGCTCGCACCGCTCGCTGCCGACATCGCCACCGCATACGCTGCGCGCGCCGCAGGCGAGGCGCCGATCTGGTCGCCACTGGCTGTCCAGTACGCCGACTACGCGATCTGGCAACAGGCCTTGCTCGGCGACGACACCGACGGCGCGAGCGCGGGTGCACGACAACTCGACTACTGGCGCGGCACCCTCGCTGACCTGCCCGAAGTGATCGACCTGCCCACTGACCGCCCGCGCCCGCCGCAGCAGTCGTTCGACGGCGCGACCATGACCGCGAGCATCCCCGCGCCCCTGCATCGCGCGCTCGTCGACTTTGCCCGCCAACACAACACGACGGTGTTCATGGTGACTCACGCCGCGTTCGCGGTGCTGCTCGCTCGTCTGTCCGGCAGCGACGACATCGCCGTTGGCACCCCGGTCGCCGGTCGTGGCGTGCCCGCGCTCGACCCGCTCATCGGCATGTTCGTCAACACCCTCGTCCTGCGCGTCCCCGTTGCGCCCGCCGCGTCGTTCCTCGATGTGCTCGACCACGCCCGCGAAGCCGACCTTGGCGCGTTCGACAACGCGTCAGTGCCCTTCGAACGACTCGTTGAAGTGCTCAATCCGCCCCGCAGCACCGCCCACGCGCCCCTGACTCAGGTCGGTTTCTCCTACCAGAACATCGACATCCCGACCTTGAGCATGGCCGGGCTCACCGTTGACGCGAAACTGCTCAATCCCGGTGTCGCCAAATACGATTTGCATCTCACGCTGGTCGACAATGTGGATGCCGATGGACAACCAGCGGAGATGGGCGTCGAATTCGGTTTCGCCACTGATCTTTTCGACATCGAATCGATCGTGCCGATCTTTGACCGCTTCGTCGCGGTGTTGACGGGTGTGCTCGCTGATCCGACGCGACCGGTCGGTGACCTGGCGATTCTCGCGAGCGACGAAGAGGTGCGGCTCGCCGGTCACGCGCGTGGTCGGACACCGGTCCCCGGGCCTTCGACACTTGCCGACCTTTTCGCCGCCAAGGTCAACGGGGGACCCGAACGCACCGCGTTGATCGACGACGTGACCGGAGAACGTCTGTCGTACCGCGAGTTTGGGGATCGCGTCAACGCGCTCGCACGTACCTTCATCGGGGTAGGTCTTGGTCCAGGCTCGCTGGTCGCGGTCGCGCTGCCACGCTCCGTCGACCTGCTCGTCACCCTGTATGCCATCGAGACCGCGGGCGCTGCGTATCTTCCGCTGAACCCCGATCATCCAGCAGACCGGGTCCGCACCATTCTCGACACCGCGCGACCGGATGCGGCGGTTGCCAGTACCCCGCTGCCCTTCGACAAGCCGCAGTGGACGTTCGACGAATTATCCAGTCGGGCAAGTGATTCCCGCCCAGTCACCGACGCTGACCGAACCGCCTCGCTGCGTCCCGAGCACCTCGCCTACGTGATCTTCACGTCGGGTTCGACCGGCGTGCCCAAGGGCGTCGCGGTCACCAACAGGGCCGTGACTAACCAATTGCGTTGGCTTACCAAGCATTACGCGATCGACGCGGACGATACCGGCCTGCTCCGCACGCCGGTCACCTTCGATCTGTCGATCTGGGAGTTGTTCGGACCCTTAACTTCTGGTGCGCGTCTCGTCGTCGCCGACGCGGAGGCGCACAACGACCCGATGGCCGTCGCCGGGCTAATCGCGCGGCACGGCGTCACGATCGCCGACTTCGTTCCGTCACTGCTCGCCGCCTGCCTCGACACCGCGACAGCCGACGACCTCGCTTCGCTGCGCCAAGTGCTCTGCATCGGCGAACCGCTCGACGCGGTCACCGTTGGTCGCTTCCGTGACGTGAGTTCCGCGCGCATCGACAACCTCTACGGGCCGACCGAAGCGGCGGTGAGCGCGACCGCCCACGAGATTGAGGACCTGGGCGCGTCCGTCCCGATCGGCACGCCCGAAGCGGGTGTCGCCACCTACGTTCTTGATTCCCGCATGCACCCGGTGCCCGTCGGCACGATCGGCGAATTGTATTTGGGCGGTGAACAACTCGCGCGCGGCTACTACGCGCGGCCCGGGCTCACCGCGACCACGTTCGTCGCCGACCCCTTCGCGACGACACCCGGCAAGCGTCTCTACCGCACCGGCGACCTCGTACGCCTTGAGGATGACGGGCAGCTCTACTATGTCGGCCGCCGCGATTCGCAGATCAAAATCCGTGGCCTGCGCGTCGAGCTCGGCGACATCGAAGCCGCCCTGCGCGAACACCCGGACGTGCGGGCCGCGGTGGCGAGTGTGCGGACGGTCGCGGGGGAGCCGCTGCTTGTCGCCTACGTCGTAACCTCAAGCGGCACAACCGATCCACTGCGCACGTTCCTCAGCACGCGACTGCCCGCGTACATGGTGCCGACGCAGGTGATGGCCGTTGACGCGATCCCGCTCACCAGCAACGGCAAGATCGACTTCCGCGCTCTCCCCGAGCCGAACCTGTCCGCGACAACCGCCGGGTATCGCGCGCCGAACGGCCTGATCGAACAGACCATCGCGAGCGTGTTCGCCGAACTTCTCGACCGCCCCGTCGTCGGTGCTGACGACAACTTCTTCGACCTCGGCGGCAACTCGCTGCTCGCCACCCGCGCGCTCAGTCGCATCGGCGCGGTACTCGGCGTCGACATCGCGGTGCGAGCCATGTTCGAAGCGGGGACGGTCGCGGAGCTGGCCGACTGGATCGACCGCAGCAGGCTCATCGGTGCCGCCGCCGCTGGCCCGTTCGCGCGGCCCAAGCCTGACCGGGTTCCGCTCTCGCCCGCCCAGTCGCGTATGTGGTTACTCAACCAACTTGAGCCCGACACGGCGACTTATGTTGTGCCGCTTGCGATTCGCCTCGACGGGCCCGTTGACGTCATAGCGATGAGCGCTGCCTTGCGTGACGTTGTCGAACGTCACGAGATCCTGCGCACGACCTACCCCGCCTACGACGGCACTCCAACGCAAGCGGTCCTGCCCGTCGACACCGCCCTCGCCGACGCCGACCTCACCCCGCGCGCGGTCGAGTCGGACGACGCGCTCGCCGAGGAATTACGCGCCTTCTTCAGCGAAGGTTTCGACGTCTCGGCGGGCGCTCCGTTGCGCGTCGCGTTCTATCGGATCGGTGCGGCGGACAACGCGTACGCGTTCGCGATGGCGGTGCACCACATCAACTGCGACGGTTTCTCGGTCGAACCGCTGGTCGCCGACTTGATGACCGCTTACCTGGCCCGCACCGATGGGGTCGCGCCGAACTGGTCGCCGCTGCCGGTGCAGTTCGCTGACTTCGCGCTGTGGCAGCGCGACCAACTCGCGACAACAGGCGACGCGGACCTCACCTATTGGCGCACCCAGCTCGCGAGCCTCCCCGACGTGCTCACCCTGCCTAGCGACCGACCACGTCCCACCACGCAAACGCACCAGGGTGCGACGGTGCACGCCCGGGTGCCCGCCGACGTCGCGTCGGCCGTTGCCGACCTCGCGCGCGGACACGGGGTCACCCCATTTATGGTGTTGCACACGGCTTTTGCTGTTCTGCTCGCGCAGCTGTCGGGCACCGATGACATCGTGATCGGCGTCCCGTTCGCCGGGCGCGGCGACCGCAGCCTGGACCGCCTCGTCGGCATGTTCGTCAACACGCTCGTGCTGCGCACCCGGGTGCGCCCCGACCAGCGGTTCACCGACCTGCTTGACCTCACCCGCCGCACCGACGTCGAGGCGTTCGACCACGCCGCGACCCCGTTCGAGCAGCTGGTTGAGGTGTTGAACCCGGCCCGCTCGACCGCCCACGCCCCGCTGTTCCAGGTGATGCTTGCCTACCAAAACATGGCACCGGCGGTACTTGAGCTGCCCGGGTTGGCGATCCGTTCGATCGATGTGGGCAGCGATCCGGCGATCGGCGATCTGCTGCTGATGGTCACCGAAGACGAAGGGGGACTTGGCCTTCGGCTCACCTACGCGACAGACCTTTTCGATGAAACGACCGCGCGCGGGTTCACCGACCAACTCGTGACGGTGCTATCGGCTGTCACGGCGAACCCAGGTATCGCCGCAGGCGACATTGCGCTGGTGGAAAGCGACTCGGGCACACCGGAATTCGCGGCGCTGGTCGATCCCGATCACACCCTGGTTGATGCCTTTGACGCGCAGGTCGCGCGGACGCCGGATGCGGTCGCACTGGTCGACGCGGCTGGCGAAAACCTGACCTATCGCGAGTTGGACGCGCGCGCCAATCAGCTCGCCCGACGCCTCATCGCGGCGGGTGCGGGACCGGAAACCACGGTCGCGGTCGCGGTGGAACGCTCGATTGACCTGGTTGTCGCGGTGTACGCGGTGGTGAAGTCGGGTGCGGCGTTTGTGCCGCTTGACCCGGCGAATCCGGTCGCGCGACTCGCGCACACCATCGAGGTTGCCAAGCCGGTTCTCACGGTCACCACGACCGCGAGTCGATCGGCGCTACCTGTCGATGGGCCCGAAGTGATCGTGGTCGATGAACCGGGCGGCGACTTCTCGACCGCGCCGGTGACCGACGCGGATCGCATCGCGCCCCTGCGCGCCGACCACCTCGCCTATGTGCTGTTCACGTCTGGGTCGACCGGCACGCCCAAGGGCGTCGCACTCACCCACGCCGCGACGATGCACCAATTGGCATGGGCGCAAACAGCATTCCCGCATGACGGCTGCGACGTTGTCCTACACAAGACCCCGCTCACATTCGACATCGCGATGTGGGAGTTGTTCTGGCCGTTGCAGATTGGTGCGCGCATCGTGCTCGCCGAACCGGGCGGTCATCGCGATCCGCGCTACCTCGCCGAAACCATTGCGCGCGAAGGAATCACCTCGGTGCACTTCGTGCCGTCAATGCTCGACGTGCTGCTGGAACAGCCGTCGATGACGGCGCTGCCGAACGTGCGCTGGGTGTTTGTCGCGGGAGAGGCGTTGGCGCAGCGCACAGTTGAGCGGGCGCGGACTGTTTTTGTGCGGGCCACGCTCGCGAACTGGTATGGCCCCGCCGAGGCTGAGGTCATCACGTCGCACCGCTGTGGTGCGGGTGCGCTTGCTCCCGCCGTGCCCATCGGTTCGCCCGTCACCGGTATGGCGGCGCACGTGCTCAATACGCGACTGCGCCCGGTGCCCGCCGGGGTCGTCGGCGAACTGTATGTGTCGGGGATTCAGCTGGCGCGCGGATATCACGGCCGGTCCGACCTGACCAGCGCGCGGTTCGTCGCCAACCCCTTCGGTGCGCCGGGCGAACGGCTGTATCGCACAGGCGATTTGGTGCGCCGCACTCGCGACGGAGTGCTTGAGTACGTTGGTCGCGTCGATTTCCAGGCGAAGTACCACGGCCAACGCGTTGAGCCAGGCGACATCGAGAACGCGCTCGCGTCACTGCCCAATGTGGGCCATGCGGTCGCGATCGTGACCGCCGACCGCATCACCGGTTACGTCACGCCGACGGCGGGCAACGACCTTGATGGCCGCGAGCTGCGTAAGCGGTTGGGTCGGCTGCTACCCGCGTATCTTGTCCCCGCGAGCGTGATCGTGCTCGACGGTTTCCCGCTGACCGCAACTGGCAAGCTCGACCGGGCCGCGCTCGCCGCCGTCCGGCACGACGAGACAATTGACCCCACTGACTTGCAAGAACGTCTGCTCGCCGACTACGAGGCCCGCACCGATCGGGAGGCGGTGCTGGCCAAGATCGTCGCCGAGATCGTTGGCATCGACAAGCTTAGCGTGACAGCGGACCTGTTCGACCTTGGTCTCAACTCGCTGTCTGCCGCGCAGCTCGCCGCCCGCGCCGAAGCCGCGTTGCAGGTGCGCGTGACCGTCCGCGACATTTTCGAGAACACCACTATCGCCGAGCTCGCGGAGCAGCTCGCGGTGCGTGATCGCTATTCGAGCGTGCCGCTTGTCCATCACACCGGCACCGACGAGATTCCGCTCGCGGCGGCGCAGCGCCGAATCTGGATTCTCAACCAACTCGACCCGGCGTCGTCGGCGTACAACATCGTCTTCGCCGCGCGACTCACGGGCGAACTCGACGTTGACGCCTTGCGGTCGGCGATGCTGGACGTGATGGAGCGGCATGAGCCGTTGCGCACGGTGTATTCGGCGACCGCGACCGGGAGCGCGCACCAGGTGGTGCGTGCCGGCATCGCTGACCTGCCGGTGAGTAGGCCGCGCGATGACGACGAGCTGGCTCGGTTGTTGCGCGCCGAGGTGGACGCGGGTTTCGATGTGGCCGTTGACTTTCCGGCGCGGGCGCGGTTGTTCGCTGTCGGTTCGCATGAGCACGTGCTCGTTGTCGTCGTGCATCACATCGCTGCCGACGGGGCGTCGATGGCACCGCTCGCGCGTGACGTTTTCGCTGCCTATCGCGCGCGCCGGACCGGCACCGATCCGCAATGGCCGACGTTGCCGGTCACCTATACCGACTACGCGCGGTGGCAGCGTGATCTGCTTGGGGCAGAAGAGGATTCGACTTCGCTGGCCGCGCGGCAGATCGCGTACTGGTCGCGGACGCTCGCGGACGCACCTGAGCTGCTTGAACTGCCGACCGATCGACCACGGCCCGCCGTGTTGTCGAATGATGGTGGGCGCGTTGAGTTTACGGTGAGCCCCGAGCTGGCGGCGGCCGTGGGAGAGGTGGCGCAGCGCGAGGGCGTCACGGTGTTCATGGTCCTGCACGCGGCGCTTGCGCTGCTGCTCGCGCGGACCGCGCACACCAACGATGTCAGCATCGGCACGCCCGTCGCGGGACGTGGTCGGCCGGAACTGGACGAACTCGTCGGGATGTTCGTCAACACCGTCGTTTTGCGGACCCGGTTCACCGACGACCAGCCGTTCCGGGAGATGCTCGCCGACCTGCGCGCGACCGACCTCGAAGCGCTCGCTCATGCGGACGTGCCGTTCGAGCGCATCGCTGAGGTATTGGATCGCGGCAGGTCGACGGCATTTTCCCCGCTCTATCAGGTGATGCTCGGGTTCCGTAATGCGGAGACGACGCACCTTGAGCTTGACGATTTGACGGTCGACGTCCTAGATCCCGAGGTCGCCCAAGCCAAGACTGACCTCACTGTTTTGTTGAACGAACAGGCCGGTGATGCGGGCATCGTCGGCGAAATCATCTACGCCACTGACCTTTTCGATGAAGAGACTGCCGCACGCTTCGCCGACCGGTTCCTGCGGGTGCTCGCCCAGGTATGCGCGGATCCTGAGCTGCCCATCGGTGACCTTGCGCTGCTCAACGAGGAAGAGCGGGTCGAACTGGTTCCCGCCGGGCAGGAAAGTCCGGTGCGCGCCCGGCCGCTGCCGGAGTTGCTATCGGGAGACGCGGCCGCCGACCGCGACGCGATCGCGTTGATCGGCGACGGGCAGACGCTCACGTATGGCGAGTTGGATGAGCTGTCGGACCGACTCGCGGTGCTGCTTGCGCGGAGGGGTGCGCGACCCGGTGTCTTTGTCGCCGTTGGACTTCCGCGTTCGCTGAACTATCACGTCGCGCTGTGGGCGATCACGAAGACGGGTGCGGCGTTCGTACCGCTTGACCTGCGGTATCCGGCGGACCGGCTCGCACACATGGTGCGCGACTCGGGTGCGTTGTTCGGAATTACGTCGGCGGAGGCGTTCGAGAGTGTGCCGGACGGGGTGCCGTGGGTGTCGCTCGACGATCCTGCTGTTGTTGACGAAATCGCCGCTGCTGCTGGCACTTTCGCCGGTCCGGCCCGACCGATTCGGCTTGACGACGCGGCGTATGTGATCTACACCTCCGGTTCGACGGGCGTGCCGAAGGGTGTTGTCGTCACGCACGAGGGCTTGGCCGGGTTCGCTGACGCCCAGCACGTGCACTACGAGATGGACACCACGTCGCGGGTGTTGCAGGTGTCGGCGCCAGCGTTCGACGCGACGCTGATGGAGTCGCTGATGGCGCACACCGCGCGCGCGGCATTGGTGATCGCGCCGCCGGACGTGTACGCCGGGCAGCCGCTCGCGGATTTCCTTGCCGATCACCAGATTTCGCACGCGTTCCTCACGCCCGGGGTTGCGGCGACGGTGTCGCCCGCTGGGCTGGACGCGTTGCGGATGGTGACTGTCGGTGGTGAGGCGTTGCCCGCCGAACTGGTTGAGACGTGGGCTGGGCCCGCGCGTCGCTTCCACAATGTGTACGGGCCGAGTGAGGCGACGATCGCGGTGAGCATCAGCGCGCCGCTGCGGCCGGGCGACCCGATCACGATCGGCGCGCCGATGGTCGGGGTGCACGCGGCGGTGCTGGATCAGCGGATGCGACCGGTGCCCGTTGGGGTGGTTGGCGAGCTGTATGTGTCGGGCAAGCCGGTCGCGCGTGGGTATGTGAACCGGCCCGCGATCACGGCAGGCGCTTTTGTCGCGAATCCCTTTGGACCGCAGGGAAGTCGGATGTATCGCACGGGTGACCTCGTGCGGTGGACGCCGGAACACACGCTTGAGTACGTGGGGCGCGCCGATTTCCAGGTGAAGATTCGCGGGCAGCGGGTTGAGTTGGGTGAGATCGACGCGGCGTTGCTCGCGTGCCCGGGAGTGGTGCGCGCGGTGACGGTGAGTACGCGTGGGTCAGCTGGTCAACCGCTCTTGGCCGCGTATGTGGTTGCCGCCGACGGGGTTTCGGTCGATATAGCCGGAGTGCGTGAGCAGTTGGCGGCGCGGCTGCCCGAGCATATGGTGCCCGCGTCGGTGACGGTGCTTGATGCGTTGCCGATGTCGGCGACCGGCAAGATCGACCGACGCGCATTACCGGAACCTGTTGTGGACGAGGTTGTTTCGGTGGCGCCCGCCGAGACGGCCGACGAGGAAACGATCGCTGGCGTCTTCGCTGACGTGCTTGGCGTTGAGGTGGTCGGCGTTGATGAGTCCTTCTTCGCCCTGGGTGGCGACTCGATCATGTCGATTCAGTTGGCGTCGCGATTGAAGTCGGCGGGCATCGCGGTCACCGCACGCGACATTTTCGAACACCGCACGGTGCGTGGGTTGGCCGCGGTGGCGGCGGATGCGCGTCGCGTGAGCTTGGCTGAACTGCCTGGTGGGGGAGTGGGCGAAGTCGCGCCGACCCCGATCGTCGCGTGGTTCCTCGGCCGTGGCGGCGGCGACCGCTTCGCGCAGTCGGTATTGGTCGAATTGCCCGCCGACGCACCGGTTTCGCAGGTGGTGGAGACGGTACGCGCGGTGGTTGACCACCACGATGTGTTACGGGCGCGGGTTGCGTCGGGTGGGCTGGTTGTTGGGCCGGTGGGTTCGGTTGACGTGGACTCGCTGGTGACGACGCGGACGTTCTCGCGCGAAAATGCGCCGGGCACACCGGGTTTCGCAGCCGTGGCAGAGGAGGCGCTCGCGGCGGCGACTCAGCGGCTTGATCCGGCCGCTGGCGTGATGGTCCAGGTGGTTCGGCTGGTGCCGGAGGCTGCGGTCGGTTCTGGGCCGGGGAGTGCTGTGGTCGACGGGCTCGTCGGGGAGCTGTCCGCAGCGGCGGGTTCGCGGGCGGAAGGTCGCGCGCTGATCGTTGTTCATCACCTTGCGGTGGACGGCGTCTCATGGCGAATCCTGTTGCCGGACTTCGTCAGTGCGTGGCAGCAGCTTGTTGACGGGCAGACGGTTGAGTTGCCGCCGGTGGGGACGTCGATGCGGACCTGGGCCGACGCGCTGACTGCGGCGGTGCCATCAAGACGGGGCGAGGCCGAGTTCTGGGCGGCGATGGGGGAGCGGGCTGAGCCGCTGCTTGGGCGGGCCGAGTTCGACCCCGCGCTTGACGTGCAGGGGAGTGTCGCGCAGACGAGTCTGCGGTTGCCGGTCGCGTTGAGTACCACCCTGCTTGGCGAAATGGGGCGCGTGGTGCGCGGCACGGTGGACGACGCGTTGCTTGCCGGGCTGGTGCGGGCGCTTGGTCGGTGGCGGCGTGCGCATGGGCGCGGCGAACACGATGGCGCGCGGATTCTGCTCGAAAGTCATGGGCGCACCGAACAACTCGTTCCCGGCGCTGACCTTTCGCGCACGGTTGGGTGGTTCACGAGTGCGTACCCGGTTGACTTCACGGTCGGCCCTGATGGCGACGCGCGTGCTGCGGTGAAGGTCGTCAAAGAGCAGTTGCGTGCCGTGCCGGATAACGGCGTTGGCTACGGGATGTTGCGTTACCTCGATCCAGAATCTGACCTGGCCGGGGGTGTGCAGCCGCAGGTGAGTTTCAACAACCTGGGTCGTGCTGGCGTCGACTTGAGCGCGCTCAGTGGTGTCGCGTGGGTACCTGCGAGCGAGGAATTCGACCGCGAGGGCGCCTTCGACCCCGACATGCCCGCAGCCGCGCCGCTGACCGTCGACGTCAGCGTGGTCGACACCACCGACGGCCCGGCGATTTCGGGTCGCATCGGGTACGCGACCCGGCTCTTCGACGCTCAGGAGATCGAGGATTTCGCCGCCGAATGGACGCGGGCGCTTGTGGAGATCGTGGAAGTGGTTGAAGCGGAACAGGATTGGGGCCTAACCCCATCGGACGCCCCACTAGTCACGCTCACCACCACTGACCTTGAGATGTTCGCGGACCGCTACGGCCCCCTCGACGAAGTGTGGTCGCTTGCCCCACTACAAACGGGCTTGCTGTTCCACGCCGAACTGGCCGAGGGCGACCTGGACGTCTACACCGCGCAGTCGACAATGACGTTGACGGGCCCGCTAGACGCGCCCCGCTTGCGCCGCGCGGCCGAAGCATTGCTGCACCGCCACCCGAACCTGCGTGCGGCCTTCGCACGAACAGCTGAGGGAGGCTTGGCGCAGGTCGTCCCGGCTGAGGTTGACGTGCCGTGGCGCACGGTGAGGAGTCTGGACGGGGACGTGGCCGACGCTGCCGACGCGATCCTCGCTGCCGAGCGTTCCCTCCCGTTCGATCCCGCCGACGCCCCGCTCGTGCGGTTCGTGCTCGTTGAAACCGGTCCCGACGAGCATCAGTTGATCATCACCGCGCATCATCTCCTGCTCGACGGGTGGTCGCTTCCGCTCATGCTCCGCGACCTCGTCACGCTCTACGCCGTCGACGGTGCCGCTCTTCCGCCCGCGCCGTCCTACGGCGACTACCTCTCCTGGCTCGGGCAACGCGACCTCACCGCCGGAATCGAGTTGTGGCGCAACGAACTTGCTGACGTCGACGAACCCACGCTCATCGGGGCGACCGGCGTCGACACCACCGTCGACGTGCCCATCGACCTCGCCGTCGACCTGCCTGCCGACGTGACCGCCGCGCTCGTCGACCTGGCGCGAACCACCGGCGTGACGATGTCCACCATCGTCCAATTCGCTTGGGGTACGGTACTTTCCGCGCAACTGGGGCGCGACGAGGTGGTGTTCGGCGAAACCGTGTCGGGCAGGCCAGCCGACCTCGCCGGGGTGGAATCCATGATCGGCCTCTTCATCAACACGCTGCCCGCGCGAGTCCGGGTGCGGCCCGACCAAACCATCGCGCACGCGCTGCGCGAGCTCCAGCACGACAAGACGCGACTGCTCGAACACCATCACGTTGAACTGTCGAGCATCCTCGGCGCGCTCGGGCGCGGGCAGCTTTTCGACACGCTTGTCGCCTTCGAGTCCTACCCGGTCGACAGCACCGGCATGGGCGACACCGCCATCGACGGCGTGCGCGTGACCGACGTGACCGGCACCGATGCCGCGCACTTCCCCATCACCGTGCAGGCGCACCACACCGACACGCTGCACGTGCGCGTCCGCTACCAGCCGTCGCGCGTCGCCGAAGCGATCGCCGCCGGGATGGCTGACCGTGTTGAGCGAGTGTTGCGCGCCATCGCCAGCGACAGCACCAGCCGTGTCGGCGACCTCGACCTCCTGTCGCCCGCCGACCGCGCGGCGCTCGCCCCAGCACGTGGCCGTCGCGGCGAACCGGCGGAACCGTTGATCGACTTGCTGCGGCGAGGACTTGCGACGCGGCCCGACGGCATCGCGGTGACCGGCGGAGTTGATTCGCTCGCGTTCGCGGAATTGTCAACGCGCGCACGGCAACTCGCTGTGCACCTGCACACCAAGGGTGTCGTGACCGGCGACGTCGTCGGCGTCGTGATGCCTCGCTCAACCGAACTCATCACCGCGATCTGGGCGCTTGCCGAACTGGGCGCGGCCCCGGCGTTGCTCGACCCCCGCAACCCCGCCGAACGACTGGCGGTGATGCTCGCCGACAGCGGGGCAGAGCAGGTACTCACCGTGGCCGATGTCGTGCGGCAACTTTCGGCCGATTCCGCCGCAAACATGTCCGGCCTCAGCGAAGTTGGGGCTGCGGCCACCGTCTCCGGCTCAGGCGACGTCGGTGCGAACGCGACCGACATTGACGACGTCCCGGGCTCAGGCGGCGCCAGTGCGAACGCGACCGGCATTGACGACGTCCCCGGCTCAGGCGGCGTCAGTGCGAACGCGTCCGGCACTGACGTCCCCGGCTCAGGCGACGTCGGTGCGAACGCGACCGACACTGATGCGACCGGTGAGGCTTCGGCAGGCCCGCACACCGTAAGCGCGGCGCGGCGACGTACTGAGCAACGCGGGTTCGATTTCAGCGAGGTCGCCGCAGGTACGCACACTGTGAGCACCGCGGCACCCGACGGGCGCTGGTCCCTTACCGTGCTCGACGACCCCGCCACGGCCGTCGCCCTTGCCGCCCTTCAGCCAACCCCCGCCGACCTGCGCACGCGTGCGGTACACCCCACCGACATCGCCTACGTCATCTACACCTCCGGCACGACCGGGGCACCCAAGGGCGTCGCGGTCACCACCTCCGGGCTCGCGAATTTCGTCGCCGAGCAACGGGAACGGTACGCCGTGGTACCCGACTCGCGCGTACTCCAGTGCGCCGCACCAGGATTCGATGCCGTCATGCTCGAAATCCTCATGGCACATCCAAATTCGGCCGCGCTCGTGATTTCCCCACCGCAGGTGTACGCCGGTGCCGAACTCGAAGAGCTCATCACCGAACACGCCGTTACGCACGCGTTCCTCACCCCGACCGTGCTCGCGACGATGTCGCCCGACAACATCGCGGACCACCTCAACGTGCTCGTCGCCGGCGGCGAAGCCGTGTCGCCCGAACTCGCCACCACATGGGCACCGGGCCGCGCCCTGCACAACGGGTACGGGCCGACCGAAACCACGATCATGGTCGCCATCAGTGACGCGCTGTCGCCAACGGAACCGGTGACGCTCGGCGGACCGATTCGCGGCATGTCGGCGATGGTCCTCGACCACCGACTGCGCCCTGTGCCGCCCGGCGTCACCGGCGATCTGTACTTCAGCGGCAACCAACTCGCGCGCGGTTACCTTGGCAGGCCAGCGACCACCGCGACCGCGTTCGTCGCCAGCCCCTTCGACCCCGGCACCCGCATGTACCGCACCGGCGACCGCGCCCGCTGGACCGCCGACCACACCATCGACTACCAGGGTCGCGCCGACCACCAAACCAAAATCCGAGGTCAGCGCATCGAACTGGGCGAAATCGAAGTGGTGCTCGCCGACCTGGCAGGCGTGCGCCGCGCGGTGGTTGGCCTGCGCACCGACGACGTTGGCGTGGACCACCTGGTTGGTTACCTGGTTGCCGACGACACCCCGGCCAGCGTTACCCCGGCCGATATCCGCACCGCCGCACGACGTCGACTCCCCGCGCACATGGTTCCCGACGTCTGCGTCTTCGTCGATGACCTCCCGCTCACCACCACCGGAAAGCTCGACCGGGCCGCGCTGCCGACACCGGACTTCGTGACGGCCGACTACCGCGCTCCTGTCGGTCCAACCGAAGAAGCCGTCGCCACCATCTGTGCCGAAGTGCTTGGTACAGCGCGAACGGGCATGGGCGACAACTTCTTTGACCTAGGCGGCAATTCACTCACCGCGACGCGCCTCGCCGCCCGACTAGGCACTGTCCTTGGCGTTCGCGTCGCCGTCCGCGACATTTTCGAGAACCCGGTTCTGGCCGACCTTGCCGAAACCCTCAGCACCGCAACGCAACACGATCGCCCGCCGCTCACCCGGCGCACCACCGACGACCCCGTCCTGCTTTCGCCCGCGCAGCAGCGCATGTGGTTCCTCAATCAGCTCGATTCCTCGATCGGGGCCTACAACATTCCGCTCGTCATCCGCATGACCGGCAACCTCGACATCGACGCCCTGCAAACCGCGTGCGCGATGGTCGTTGAGCGGCACGAATCGCTGCGCACCAAGTTCCCCGTGATCGACGGCGTCCCGCATCAGGTGGTCGTCGACGCGACCGACGTGGTGCCAGCGTTGCGCCCAGTGGCTGTCGAAGAATCGGTGCTGCCCAAGGCAATTCAGGCGGTTGTCCACCAAAGTTTCCAGGTGACCGAAGCGCCGCCGATCCGCGCTGAACTCTTCGAACTCGGCCGCAACGACCACGTGCTCGTGATCGCGGTGCACCACATCTGCACCGACGGCCAGTCGATGGCGCCGCTGGCTCGCGACGTCGCTGCGGCCTATCACGCGGTCACCGCCGATCTCGACGCGCCCGCGTGGCCCGAGCTCACCGTCCACTATCCCGACTACGCCCTGTGGCAGCACGAGGTGCTCGGCAGCGAAGACGACCCGACGTCGCTGCTGTCCCGCCAGCTCGACTACTGGCGCGAAACGCTCAGCGATCTGCCTGAATTGCTAGAACTGCCAACCGATTTCCCGCGCCCAGCGGTGGCGTCGATGCGCGGCGCGACAAGCCCCTTCACGGTCGACGCCGCCCTACACGCCCGCATCGCCGAGCTTGCCGCGAGCACCGGAACCACCCCGTTCATGGTCGTGCACGCCGCGCTCACCGTCCTGCTGAGCAGGCTTGCCGCGACGACCGACGTCGCCGTTGGCACCCCGGTGTCCGGGCGTGGCGAGCGCGAACTCGACGACCTGATCGGGATGTTCGTCAACACCATCGTGCTGCGGACCGAGGTGCGCCCCGAGCAGTCGTTCACCGACCTGCTAGCCAAGGTTCGTGCCGCTGACCTGGGCGCACTCGCGCATATCGACGTGTCGTTCGAGCAGGTCGTCAACGCGATCAACCCGCCGCGTTCCACCGCGCACCTGCCGCTCTACCAGGTGAGTATCGACTACCAGAACCTCAGCGACGCGAAGCTGACCCTCGATGACCTCACGATCGAAGCCATCGAAAACGCGGTTGAACAGGCGCAATCGGACCTCAATGTGAAGCTGACCGAACAACTCGCCCCCGACGGCACCCCGCTCGGCCTGGACGGCTACCTCACCTACGCGACCGACCTGTTCGCCGAAGAGTCGATGCACCGCTTCGGCGCGGCCTTCGTGCGACTACTCGACCAGGTGACGGCGAACCCGGCCGCCCTCGTTGGCGACCTTGAGCTCCTCGATGCGCGGGAACGGGCGCTGATCGGCGAGGCGACGGTCGAGGTGGGCGCGGCCGTCCCCGAAGCGACGCTCGCCGACTTGTTCGCCGAGCAGGTCGCGCGGACGCCGCACGCGACGGCGGTCACGGACGGAACAAGCACCCTGACCTATGCCGAACTAGACAGTCGCGCAACGGAACTCGCAGCCGCCCTCATCAACGCGGGAGCGACCACGGAAACCCTTGTCGCCGTTGCGCTCTCGCGTTCGACGGACTTGGTAGTCGGCTTACTTGCCGTAGCCAAAACCGGCGCGGGTTACCTCCCCGTCGACGTCACCTACCCCGCAGACCGCCTCACCTACATCCTCAACGACGCGACCCCGGTTGCGCTGCTTGCCAATTCGTCGACCGTCAGCCAGGTACCCCACTTCGCCGGTCCGACAGTCCTGCTTGACAGGCTGGTCGGCCTAGTGAGCACATCGGACGCTCACACCTCCCCAGCACCCGACGCTCGGGGCAGCCGAGCAACCAGATCCGACGCTCTGTCCAGCCCAGTTCGCACTGCCGACGGACGGGGCAACCAGGTAACCGCAGCCGACGCTCCGGCCAGCCCAGCTCACGCAGCCGACGCTCGGGGCAGCCGAGTAACCCGATCCGACGCTCTGTCCAGCCCAGTTCGCACTGCCGACGGACGGGGCAACCAGGTAACCGCAGCCGACGCTCCGGCCAGCCCAGCTCACGCAGCCGACGATTGGGCGAGCCCAGCTTCCACCGGCCCGGCTGGCGTAGCCGGCGCTCAGGGCGGCCGGGTCGCAGCAGGCGGGCAGGCTGGCTCGACAACCGCTGCCCACCCCGACAATCTCGCCTACGTCATCTACACCTCCGGCTCAACCGGCCGCCCCAAAGGCGTCGCCGTCACCCATCGCGACGCCGTGACCCTCTTCACCCACACCGCTGAACGGTTCGATGTCGGCCCCGACGACGTGTGGACCCTGTTCCACTCCTACGCGTTCGACTTCGCGGTCTGGGAGATGTGGGGCGCGCTGCTGTCGGGCGGTCGACTCGTCGTTGTCGACTACCCAACCAGCCGCGACCCTGACGCGTTCGCCGAACTGGTGGCGAACGAAGGCGTCACGGTCCTAAGCCAAACCCCTTCCGCCTTCTACGGTTTCGTCGACGCGAACCGCCGCCGCGCCCGCGACGATCTGGCCCTGCGCTACGTCGTTTTCGGCGGCGAAGCACTCGACGCCACCCGCATCGCCGACTGGTTCGACGCCCCACCCGCCTCCGCTCCGCGACTGATCAACATGTACGGGATCACCGAAACGACCGTTCACGTGAGTTTCGCCGACGTCGATCGCGCGGGCACACACGGCATCGGTCGGCCGCTTCCCGGGCTGGCGGTCCACGTCCTCGACGAACGCCTCCACCCAGTCCCGGTTGGGGTGCGCGGCGACCTCTACGTCGGCGGCGACCAGCTCGCGCGCGGCTACCTCGACCAGGCCGCGCTCACGGCAGGCCGGTTCATCGCCGACCCGTTCGGCGCGCCCGGTGGCCGCCTCTACCGCACCGGCGACGTCGGGCGCTGGCGCCGCACGGCAGGCAACAAGCTCGAACTTGACTACCTCGGTCGCGCCGACGATCAGGTCCAATTGCGTGGATTCCGAATCGAATTGGGCGAGATTGAAGCCGCGCTACTCCGGCATCCGGGCGTCGCGCAGGCGGCGGCCACAGTGGTCCGGCACGCGCAAGACGTCGACCAACTCGTCGGTTACGTGGTCGCCGCCGACGGCACCGCGCTTGGCCCGAATGAGGTGCGCGAAACCGCAGCCGAGGTGCTCACCGGCTACATGGTCCCGTCGGCGGTCATGGTGCTGCCCACGATCCCGATGACGGTCAACGGCAAGCTGGACCGAAAGGCATTGCCAGCCCCCAGTTTTGAGACAGCGAAGAGCGAAACGGATGCGCCCCGAACACGTTCGGAGGCCCTCATCGCCGAAGTCTTCGCCACTACCCTCGGCGTCGCGCACGTCAACGGCACCGACGGCTTCTTTGACCTCGGGGGCAACTCCCTGCTCGCCACCCTCGCCGTCACCGAATTGCGTTCACGCGGAGTGGGTGTCGAGCTGCCGTGGATGTTCGACGACGCAACCCCGCGCGCCCTCGCCCAACGCGCCGACGACGCGACCGGCGCTTCGGGTCTGCAAGTACTGCTTCCACTCCGACCGGCAGGCGACGCGAGCCCGCTTTTCGCGATTCACCCAGCGGGCGGTCTCGCCTGGTTCTACGGCGGCCTCGTCGGCCACCTCGACCCAGCGCGACCCGTTTACGGCCTGCAAGACCCGCATGTTGTCGCGGGGGAGGAACTGGCGACGTCGATCGAAGAACTCGCCGACCGCTACGTCGCAGAAATCCGCGCGGTCCAACCGGAAGGGCCGTATCACCTGCTCGGCTGGTCGCTCGGCGGCGAAATCGCTCACGCCGTCGCGACCGCGCTCCAAGCCCAGGGCCAGCAGGTCGGCTTGCTCGCCATGATGGACGCGGCAGCCGGTGCCGCCGCGCCGGAGTCGACGAGCGAAGCGGGCCCCGGCGAGGTCATGGCCGACCTCCTCGGCGGCTGGCGTGAACTTTTCGAACTCGGCGACACCGTCACCGCGCGGACCTCTGACGAGGCGTGGCAGGTGATTCGCGGCCAAATCGCCAACACCGGCCTCTTCACCGCCGACCAACTCGACCGCGTGATGCGCAGTTTCGACACCGCGGGCACCATCGCCGAGCAATACCAACCACAGGTCTTCGACGGCGACCTCGTGTTCTTCACCGCGGGTAAGGACCGCCCCGACACCGCCGCGATCGCCGCAACCTGGACCCCGTTCATCAGCGGCACCGTGCACAACACCGTGCTCGACGCCCGACATCTCGAACTCACCCACCCGGCCGCGCTCGCCGAGATCGGCCCGATCATCGAAAGGTTCCTGACCTCATGACAACGGCAGCACAGCAGCTTCGCCTCGACGATGGTCGCTCGGTGGCCTGCATCAGCCCCGCCGAGGCGCGGATGCTGTGGAACGAGATGGTCGACGACGGGTTCTACCGGCAAGCGGCGGCCACGTTGCGACCCGGCGACGTCGCGCTCGACATCGGCGCCAACATCGGCCTGTCGGCGATGATGTTCGCCGACACCGCGCCGGGCGTTCGGGTGATCGCCGCCGAACCGGCCCCGCTCACTTACGACTGCCTGCACCGCAACATGTCCGCGCACGTGCCCGGCGGGTTGGCGCTCGAAGCCGCGATCGGCGCGGAACCGGGCGTGCTGCCGTTCACCGTGTACCCGCGCGCGACGGCGAACTCCAGCCTTTACGCCGACAAAGCCGCCGACGACGAAGCGACCAGGGTGTTTCTGCGCAACAGCGGCCTGCCCGACGACGCCATCACGATGATCACCGAGGGCCTGCATGATGGCGAGCAGATCGACGTCGAGGTCACGACCGTCTCCGCGCTCCTCGCCAAACACGACCCCACCGCCGAGGTCGGCGTACTGAAAATCGACGTGGAACGCGCCGAATTCGACGTGCTCATGGGCATCGACGACGCCGACTGGCCGCGTATCCGTTCCGTTGTCGCTGAAGTGCACGACCGCAACAACGGACTCGCCCGATTCTGCGACGTGCTCACCGCGCGCGGGTTCACCACACGCGCGCGGCAAGACCCGTCGTTGGCGGGCACTGAACTGCACGAGGTGTACGCCACGCGCGACTAACCGCGGCGGCTCAAGCTACGGCGTGGTCAGCGCGGTCGCGACGGCGGTGCCGAACGCGAGGTCGTTGGTTGTCGCGACCTTGGTGAGCGTCCCGCCGGTCTGCTGCGCGACCTGCGACAGCGTCTGCGGGGCGTTACCGCCGATCGCGATCACGTCGATGCGCACCGGCTTGCTCGGGTCGGCCGCTTTCGCGAGGTCAGCGAGTAGGGCCGCGCCGGTGAGGGTCGAATCGTCCTCGGGACCGTCGGTGATCAGCACGATCGAATTCGTGCGCCCCGGCGAATAGCCGGCGACGGCCGCCTTGTACGCGGCGAGCAAGCTCGGGTACGCCTGGTCCTGCGCGGTCTGGGTCGGCTTGATCGCGGTGAGCGCGCTGCCGACCGCGTTGCGCTGGGCATCGGTCAGCGGCGCGGTCGCGACGTCGGTCTTGTAAGGCGTTGTGCCGCTGAGGTTTTTGCCGAAACTCCACACGCCAAGGCCGAAGTCGGACGGCATTACCGTCAGGGTTGAGGTGAGCGCGCCGATGGTGTTGGCCATGCGCGTCATCGACCCTTCCTGCGTCGCCATCGACGACGAAACATCAAGCAGCACAGTCGCATTCACGCCCAGCACCGGATTCGCCAGCGTCGCTTGCACTTTCGTGAGTGCGGCCTTGCTCGGGTTGGTTGGCGCGGAACCGATCGCCGGTCCGAAGCCCTCCTGGGCGAATGCGGCGGCCTGTTCAGGCGCGCGCAGGAAGTCGATGAACCGCGACGCGATGAGGTTTTGCGTCTTGTCGACCCACGGCCCCGACAGCAGCGCGGCAGGGTAGTCGGCGAGCGGATTCGCCCCAACCGGTCGGTACGACGAAAGGCCAGCAGCCTGTTGCTGGGTCGTCGCGACGGCGTGAATCGCGTCGTTGGTCGGGTCGGCGGTGATGCCCGCGAGCGCGGTCAGCGCGTCGGTCGCGGCGGGCGCGGTGGCGGCCATCACCGAAATCGCGGCGACGACCTGCCCGGAGTTGGCGGCCGCGTCGCTGAGCGGCTCAGTGCCCGAAATCGCGCCGCCGATCGCGGCAGCGGCGACCGTCGTCGCGTCGCCAGCGGGCATCGCCATCTTCAACCCACCCCAGCCAGCAAGACCGAGGGAATCGAGGGTGCCCTGTTGCAACGAAGGCAACTCACCCCACCCGACTTTGTGCTGCTCAAGTGCCTGTTTCAGCGGTTCGGGAACGGCGAGCACGATCGGGCTAATCGCGATCGACGCGGGCGTTCCCTCAATAAGGCCAGGCGCGCGCACGAGTTCGATCGACCTGCTCGAATCGGCGATCCACAGTCCCGGCTTCGGGCCAAGCCCGGAGTCCCACGGCGTCGTGCCAGCGAGCGCGGCACCGACGGTGCTCGACGGGCGCGCGGTCACCTTCACCGACGCGCAGTGGTCGCGAATCTTCGGCTTGGTCGCGTTAAAGCGCTCAGCGGCAGCGCGAACGGGGCTGGCGATGGCGGGATCGACGGAAACGTCGAGCGAAGCGGGCCCTTCGACGCATTCAGCGGCGGCGGCAACATCGGTCGACGACGCCCGATCACTAAGCGCGAACCACGCGACGATGGCCGCGACAACCACGACAATCACCACCGCGGCGATAACCGGACCTTTGCTAATACTTCGAGATCTGGTCCCGTCGCGATGTGTACCCACGCGGTCAGTTTAGGGACAACGCGCAGCCGCGGTGCATAGTCCCCAATTTGACCGATAAGCGCAGGTGGCCCCGCATCGCAATGATGCGGGGCCACTGCGGATTTACTCCCGGATCACCCGGCCACGGTCGTATTCACGCCCGCCCCACACCCCCGACTGACCGGTGGTCGCCGCGTACTCCGTGCACCCGGCGAGCAACGGGCAATCCGCACAAATCGCCCGCGCGTAGGCGAAGTCCTCCGACGGATACGGGAACCACGCCTGATGGTTGGTGTCGCCACGGCAGGCAGCCTGGTGCCAGCGACCCGAATCGGAGAGGGTCAACAAGTCGGTAAGTGCCCTGGTCATGGCGCGTACTCCTTCCAAATGCGACGCTGCTTGCGGGCGAGCGGATCGGGGGCTTTCGGTTCCCACAGCAACCGCATCCCGGCCTCCTCGGGCGTGCGGTCAGCTTTGCCCGCGTTGCACGGCGCGCAGCAGGCGATGAGGTTGTTCCAGGTGTTCGGTCCACCACGGCTGCGTGGCCGAATGTGGTCGACGGTCTGTGCCCAGCTGTCGCAGTAACCGCAGCGGTGCCGGTCGCGGCGCAAAATCGCGGGCAACGTCGCGCGGCTGTCGTCGCCGATCGCGGCGACGTGCGCGAGGTAGACGTAGCGCACGAGTCGGATGGTGTCGGGCAACGCGATGGTCAGATGCTGCGAGCGAATCGGGAACGCGGGTGCGTGCTCGACAACGGTCTCGGCCGTGCCGCTCAACAGCAAGGTGACCGCGCGGTCAGCGCCGATCTCGTCGAGTGCCTCGTAGCTGGCGTTGAGCACGAGCACGCGGTTGCGTATCCAGGTGTCAGACGTGGGTGCGACAGCGGAAATGGGCATGGGGATCACCATGTTTCAAAGGGGAGTGTGCGAACGAGGGGAGAGGGGGTAGCAGTCAGGCTGCGAACAGGGAACCGGCCAGATAACCCTCCATGCGTGGGAGCTTGACTGACTGTCGTTGCATCGCAATAGTTTTCACGGGCCGATTCCTCCTCTCGGTACTGCTCGTCGCGGGCCGCCTAGTTGATCAACCGGCGTGAGAACATGGTGACAGAGCACCCGGGTCGCCGTCGCCCCATTTAATTCACGACCACCGGGAATGGTTATCGACCGCGCCGCGTTCCAACCCGCACGGCGGCGGCATGCCTACCCACGGTTAACATGACACTCGACTTTCCCACCCGGTTTTCACAAAAGTGAGGCAGTAGATGACAGAGCGGATTCAGGTCGGCGGGCTCCAGGTGGCGAGCGTTCTTCACGATTTCATCGAGAACGAAGCGCTCCCCGGCACCGGCGTAGACTCCGCCGCGTTCTGGGCTGGTGCTGAGCAGGTCATCAACGACCTCGCCCCGCGCAACCGCGCGCTGCTCGCCGAGCGCGACGAGATCCAGGGCAAGCTCGACGCCTGGCACGCCGAAAACCCGGGCACCGGTTACGACAAGGGCGCCTACAAGCAGTTCCTCACCGAAATCGGTTACCTGCGTCCCGAGCCCGCGCCGTTCCAGCTCGGCACCGGCAACGTCGACGCCGAGATCGCAACGACTGCCGGCCCGCAGCTTGTTGTCCCGGTGATGAACGCGCGCTTCGCGATCAACGCGGCCAACGCGCGCTGGGGTTCGCTCTACGACGCGCTTTACGGCACCGACGCCATCTCCGAAGCCAACGGCGCGGAGAAGGGCACCGGCTACAACCGCGTGCGCGGCGACAAGGTCATCGAGTGGGGTCGCAACTTCCTCGACGACGCGGTCACCCTGATCACCGGTTCACACATCGGTTCGTCGTACTACAAGATCGTCGACGGCGAACTTGAGGTCGGCCTCGAAGACGGCACCGACATCGGCCTCGCCGATCCGTCGCAGCTCGTCGGCTACATCGGCGACCCCGAAGCGCCCACGTCGATCCTGCTCAAGCACAACGGCCTGCACATCGAGATCCAGATCGATCCCGAGTCGCCGATCGGGTCCACCGACACCGCCGGTGTCAAGGACATCGTGCTTGAGTCCGCGCTCACCACGATCATGGACTTCGAAGACTCGGTCGCCGCTGTCGACGCCGACGACAAGGTCGTCTGCTACCGCAACTGGCTCGGCCTGATGAAGGGCGACCTGGCCGAAGAGGTCAGCAAGGGCGGCAAGACCTTCACCCGCACCATGAACCCCGACCGCGTTTACACCGCGCTCGACGGCTCTGAGCTGGTGCTGCACGGTCGTTCGCTGCTGTTCGTGCGCAACGTCGGCCACCTCATGACCTCCGACGCGATCATCGACGCCGAAGGCAACGAGGTGCCCGAGGGCATCATGGACGGCCTGATCACATCGCTGATCGCGGTGCACGCGCTCAACGGCAACACCCAGCGCGCCAACACCCGCACCGGTTCGGTTTACATCGTGAAGCCGAAGATGCACGGCCCCGACGAAGCCGCGTTCACCAACGAACTGTTCGGTCGCATCGAAGACGTGCTCGGCCTCACCCGCAACACGCTCAAGGTCGGCATCATGGACGAGGAACGCCGCACCACGGTGAACCTCGCCGCGTCGATCGAAGCCGCCAAGGACCGCGTGGTGTTCATCAACACCGGCTTCCTTGACCGCACCGGCGACGAAATCCACACGTCGATGGAGGCGGGCCCGATGGTTCGCAAGGCCGAGATGAAGACCCAGACGTGGATCACCTCCTACGAGGACTTCAACGTCGACACCGGTCTGTCGAAGGGTCTGCCCGGCAAGGCGCAGATCGGCAAGGGCATGTGGGCCATGCCCGACCTGATGGCCGCCATGCTTGAGCAGAAGATCGGCCACCCCAAGGCTGGCGCGAACACCGCATGGGTGCCGTCGCCGACCGCGGCGACCCTGCACGCCACCCACTACCACCTCGTCGACGTGTTCAAGCGTCAGGCCGAGCTGGCCAAGGGTGGCCCGCGCGCGACGGTCGACCAGATCCTGGAAATCCCGCTCGCTCAGTCCACGGATTGGACCGACGAGGAGAAGCGTCAGGAACTCGACAACAACTCCCAGGGCATCCTCGGCTACGTTGTCCGCTGGATCGACCACGGCGTCGGCTGCTCGAAGGTCCCCGACATCAACGACATCGGTTTGATGGAAGACCGTGCGACCCTTCGCATTTCGAGCCAGCTGGTGGCGAACTGGTTGCGCCACGGCATCGTTTCTGAGGCCGACGTGATCGCGAGCCTTGAGCGGATGGCCCCGGTGGTCGACCGCCAGAACGCGGGCGACCCGACCTACCGCCCACTGGCCCCGGACTTCGACAACAACATCGCGTTCCAGGCGGCGAAGGAACTGGTGTTGGAGGGGACGACGCAGCCGAACGGTTACACCGAGCCGATCTTGCACCGTCGTCGTCGCGAGTTTAAGGCCGCACAGAAGTAGTGATCTGCAGTGATTGAAAAGTAGCTTCTAGCAGTACTTTTCGGACGAGGGCCCGTTTCGGAGACATCCGAGGCGGGCCCTCCGTCGTCACCGGAAGTCACCCCGGATACCGGCGTGTCACGCTCAAAACGGTCACAAAAACGGTCACACATCGGGGCACTCGAACGTCGTCCGCGTTTAGCCGCGCGGGCCACGTCGATCAATGGTGACCGCGCGGCAGGTGTGCTCGGCGCCTGCAGCCGCAGGGCAGCGCCACGCACAAAAGCTGGGCAGAATCTCAACCGCTCCGACCAGGGCCTCAGTCCAACACGGCAGATACAGTGCCGGGCTCCATGTCATGACAAGATCCGCAACATCGACGAGATGAGGTGGGCCTTCGCTATCCACCGTCATAGCGTGCTCGCGCGAGTTCGCCAACTGAAGTTCTCTTGCTGAACTCGTCGCCCGCAGCTTCCGCACCTACCGCACTCGATCAAAATCCGGCACCGATGAATTCGGGTCGTCAATCGGCCAGACCGTAACAAATTCTGGAGCTTTGGCTCTTGATACCTCAATTCCTCGCCAGCACGATTCGCACCAGAGAAGATAGGACCCCAACCGCGTCTGCGGAAAACCGATAAACTTATACGCGAGAGTGGACGCGCTGCAGGACTCACACGACAGCCCTTCAGTGGAACCACTATCTATTATGGCAACCAAACACCTCACCCAGCGATCTCTCGCGCGTATCTTCATTTTGGCTTCACTCCAAGGTGGTAATCCCAGAACTGATGCTCTACATTACACGCCGCCTTTTCCCATGGCATCGCTCCAGCCTTGGCCGTGGGCTTTCGCCCAAATGCCCGATACGGATGGATATGTCGATCTGCGGGGAGGCTCCATCATCGCGATCTTTAAAAGGACTTAAATTCGCTGCCATACCTATATACAATGTATCCAAATCCACATCAGATGTAGGTGATCTCACTGGAACTTGAAAAAGAATTGCGAATGGTGCTAGAGACCATGGTCCCGGACACGTTTTATGTTTGGCCCGATATTGCCCGGGACCTATTGAGTTCGCCACGGATTCAGGAGTTACATCCGGGCCTCCGGGCGAGGGCGGAGGCTCAGTATTTAGATATGCTGCGGATACGAGCGATGACTGTTGATGATTATGACAGCATGACGGAGGTATTCTTTAAAAACGAAGATGATCTGTACGAATTTCTGGAGCAAGCGTACCACTATATCTTCATTGATCATCAGTGCGATGATCCGCCTTACCCTGAGAAGGCCTGGTAATCGAGAACTGCAGGATCAGAAGATCGATCAGGGCAGAATGCCTCGCATTTCATAGTTAGGACGCATTTCATAGTTAGGATGATCGGAATGGCGACCGCAGCTGGCCTGGCTCGGTCCCGTTAGAGCCTGCGACTTCTCCGAATACCGGCAGCTCGCCATCTCCGGCAGGGCCTGTTGATGCTTCGGGAGTGACGCGGAAGTCTAGGATTTGGGACCCGTTGCCCCAGGTAGCGATTACCTGAACGTGTGAAATTTGGGACACAAAGTTGTCCGCTCCGGGAAATTCCACTGATAGCAACTTTCGAAGAATTGACTCTTCGTGAGTACTCAGAGGACGTGGGACTATTTGTGCTCTGCTCAGTTCTTCAACCGATGCTGAAGGACTCGGGCGTCATGTTTTGACCGCGCGGTTCTTCCTGCCGGGTGAGGACGAGCAGTCCGCGCCGGAATGGTTCTATCTCGATAAACCGACCGTCGTGTTGGAGACAATCGACAAGACCGGCGTCACCGGGCCCACCGGTACGCTCATGGACGGCATCACGTCGGGGTTCGAGGAATTCGCGGACGACAGCACCACGCCGGTGCGGTACCCGAACTTCGATTCGACGAGCGAATACGAAGCGGTCTACGGCACCCCAGGAAGTTTCGGCACGTTCCGAAATCCGTGTTGTGCGGCGACGGCCGACGGGATTGTCGAACGGATGGGTGTTGTCCCACAGCATCTGGTGCGCCGCACCGGTTTCGGCGAGGTCGCCCAACAGTCACAAGATTCGAGGTACTCGGCGGCCGCCCGCAGGAGGTGGTACCAGCAGATTTCTGTCGCGACTCCCTATAGTTCCCCATGCTATAATTTTCTCATGTCGGAACGACGGGACGTGCTGCACCAAGTGATGCGCGATACTGGGACCAACCAGTCCGCGTTGTCGCGCATGAGTGGGGTGCGGCAGTCGAGCATCAGTCAGTTCCTTTCGCGCAAAACCAATTTGAGCGATGAGCAGCTGGACCGCTTGCTTTCGTGCATGGGCTTTCGCCTTGAAGTCGTGCGGAGACCCGTGCCGGCCGAGTTGACGCGGTCGGAAATGCGTTCATGGCGGTTGCATCGTCAACTTGCCACCCACCTGAACCGGACCACGCTAGCTTGCGCGCGAGCACGCATCGAGCAGAATCTTGCTCGTCTACGCGCTGGCATTGTTGGTGAGCCACATGTCCGGAACCTTGCCGAATGGGAATTGTTGCTTGCGCGTGAGGATGTGCCGGGTCTGCACCGCGTGCTCACCGGGCTCGACCGCCATGCGATCGAAATGCGGGAAGTTTCCCCGCTTGCTGGCTTGCTGCCGCAGGACGAGCGGGCTGCTGTGCTGCGGGAGGCGAGCTGATGCGTCGCGACCAGTTGGAACACGCTATTCGGACGGCATGTCAGATTATTGGTCACCCAGCGGTGATCGTGGTTGGCTCGCAGTCGATCCTGGGGACATTTGACGAAGAACGACTGCCTGCGGACGCAACGATGTCCCTTGAGGTCGACATTCTGCCGATCGCTGATAGCAACTCTGAGGTCGCGCGTCTCGCAGATGCAATCGAGGGCGTCGCGGGGGAGTTTTCGCCTTTCGAGGAGATGCACGGGTTCAGCATCGACGGCGTTGACATGCTTACCTCAGCCCTGCCTGCAGGGTGGCGTGACCGGTTAGTCAAAGTCTCTAACGCGAACACCGCCGCCCCTTCAGGCGAGCCGCAATTCACCGGCTGGTGCCTTGATAAGGAAGACCTCTGCGTTGCGAAGCTATGCGCGCTGCGTGAGAAGGACCAGAATTTCGTTGACGCGCTATTGCGGGCCAACCTCGTCGAAACGAAGTTGATCGAGCAAAGATTACACACCGTCGATGAGAGGTTTCGATCGAACGCGCTGCGGGCCATTGAATGGCTTTCCGCATTTGCCTAGGGCTCAGACCGTGGCCTTTCTTCGGCCGCCGACGGTTCTTGAGGTGCGGCATGGTTTAAGGCTGCGCGGAAGTACGGTTGCTTGGATCTGAAAGCGCGCTTGCAGCAGTGCTTTTCGTCCTTCGCCGTCGCCGGGACCGCTTCAGGCATCAAAGGTCACACAGTGGGAGGACACTCGCCTCAGTCGGTGGGCAGCGCGCGTGGCGCGGTCGATGGCGGGTGTGGGCCGCGTTCGTGCTGGGCATGTGCCTGCTGATTTCGCTCGAATCGTCTGGGTGCAATCGTGCCGTCAACCGTGCGTGGATCGGATGATGGTTCCCGACGTCGAGGAGTCGACCAGCGTGGAATTGAATGGAATTCCGTGGTGTCCAGGTGACATTTCGTGATGTCGGCGGATTTCGGTGGAACCTGGCGCTGGGATCACCCGTAAGTCGTTGAGCAGCAGTAGACATCGCCTCACCGGTGGTAATCTCAGGCAGCTGACCGGTGATGGCGGAGTAGTTCTTTAGGCTGTGGTCGGCCACGCTCGCCAGCCTGGTCACACAGTTGCTGTGTGAAGGCGCTGCCTAACCAATGCGCTGCCGACAGAGGGGCTTTCGGCGTCGCTCACGGAAGGTGTCAACCTCACCACCGGGGACGAAATGCTGTTACATGGACAACAAGCCGAAGCAGGGACTGAATAGGCTGACTGCTGGTGTATGACGTCGTTTGCGAGATTGTGGGACAGTGTGTCTGAGAGACGGAAAACTGAAGCTGAACGGGCGGCATACTGGAACGACGCACAATTCGTCGTTGTCGATACGGGCATCGTTAAGTACGGGTGCCGGATGATCGGCCGTGGCAGGTGGGCGGCGCTGGAAGTCGGTGGCGTCAACCACGGCATCGTCTGGACTGACGACGACACCAACCTTGGAGTCACCAGTCAGATCGGAACCGACAGTGCCGGGCACCGTCTCGCCATTGCCCGTACCCGAGCGATGGCCGCAGCGAAGATCCCCACCAGTACCGCGTTCGACCAGATGGTGCAGGATTACCACGCGGAAACGATCTACATGGGTTTACTCGAAGACCTATACGCCAGCTAAACCCCTTCCGACCAGGCATCCCACACTCGCGGCAACGTGTTGTCGCTTGCTGCGATCGGGCTGTGCGGCGAGACGAATCGCCGCAGGTCCGCGGCGGTCGACTGGCAGAAACGATCGTGCGGTACCTTTGCGCAAAGGTAAGTTCGGCGACAGGGATGGGTTGTGGGACAAGCGGTGACGGAAAACTCGGACGGTGTCGGTGAGATTATCCGGCAATGGGCCGTGGCTCGGCCCGAACTTGACGTCTCTGCGCTAGAGATCTTCGGGCGAATGCATCGCAGCTTTCTGCTCTATCGATCGCGGATTAACGGTGTGTTCGAGCAATTCGGTACCAACGAAGCGGGCTTCGACGTCCTCGCGTGTCTACGTCGCGCCGAGCCGGGGTTCCGACGAACGGCGGGTGAATTGGCCCAGCAGACGCTTGTGACAACGGGTGGGCTGACGCTGCGGGTTAATCGGCTGGAGGAAGCAGGGCTGGTTATCCGGGAACGCGACTCAGAGGACAATAGGGTCGTATATGTGAGCCTGTCGGATGCGGGGCGCGACCTCGTTGACCGAGTCGCCGATGTGCATTTCGCCGAGCTCACGCGAATGCTTGAGGGCCTCGGGCCTGCACAGAAGGTTCAGCTGGCCGGGCTCCTCACGGTATTGGAGGGGTCGCTACGAATGACTGAGCTGCCTACTGAACAGACCGCCACGGCAGATCGCACCGCCTGAGTATTAGCTCTGCACGCTCCCGGATCTCACGATCTGGGAGCGTTTGTCGTTTGCGGGGAAAACTTTCTCAAGCGCGATGTGCGTCATATCACAACTTGACGCCGGTAGTGACCTGCGTCTCTTATCTCGGCTGATGCATTCCGGGGGAGTTAACCACCCGTTAATCATCGAATTTGTCGCTGCCCGGCGTTGACCTCTTAGCGGTAAGGAAGTACAAATCTCTTACAGCCAAGATGTTTTGGAACCCGCGGTAGAACCAGCGCGGTAGCCACCATCGTCCCGACAGGAGACGTTCATGACCACAATCCGCCTCGCGGTCGCAGCCTTGTTGGCCGGCTCTGCCTTGGTTCTGAGCTCGTGTAGTGGTCCGGGGGAGCGCCCCGCCGCAGCGACCGACGGGAAGCTTGAGAAGACCGAAGTTTCGGTGGGCGTTCTCCCGCTGTCTGACTATGCGGCTGTGTATTGGGCAGACGAAAAGGGCTTCTTCAAGAAGGAGGGCCTGACGGTGAAACTTGAGCCAATTCAGGGCGGGCCCATCGGCATCCAGAAGGTCGCATCGGGAGAACTTGACTTCAGCATCGGCAATTCGATCTCCGCAGCGATCGCACAGTCCCGCAAGACACCGATCACGATCGTCGCCCACACGTCCTCGCTCGGTGACCGCAGTGGAATCCTGTACGTCAAACCCAGCTCGCCGGTGACTTCGCTCGCCGATATTGACGGCAAGACCGTCGGCGTGAACACCACCAATAACATCGGCGATGTCACCATCGCCAACCTCGCGAAGACGCAGGGCGTCGATGTCAAGCCTCGCTACGTTGAGGTGCCATTCCCCGAGATGCTGCCGGGAGTACAGGCCGGGTCGATCGATGTCGGATACGCGCCCGAGCCGTTCTCCTCAGCCGCGCGGAACGCCGGTATGCGTGAGATCGCGGATCTCACGACGGGGCCCAATAACGCACTGCCCGCATCGATCTTCGTCGCGGGTGACCGCTTTGTGGACGCGAATCCAGACACCACCGCCGCGTTCGCGCGTGCGATCTATGCGGCAGGAGCCGATATCGCTGCCAACGAAGCAGATTTCCGCAGCTGGCTGCCAGGTGTCGCGAAGGTACCTGCGGAAGTGGCTCGGTCGATGTCTCTGCCGATCTTCGCGTCGAAAATGGATCCATCTAAAATGCAGGCCGTCGCCGATATGCTCGCGGCCCAGGGTCGAATCCCCAAGGGCTTCGACGTAACCTCGCATCTCATCACGCTTGAGCACTGAGATGAGTCTGCTCAGCGAGCCGCTTGGCCAGAACCAGCGAATCGCCTACGGAGTCGCCGGAGTGATCGGGACTTGCGCGCTGGCCGAAACGGTCATCCGGACCGGATTGATCTCGACGCCAGGGCTGCCAGTTCCGAGTCGGGTGCTGGTTAAAGCCGGAGCACTGATGGGCGATCACGTCTTCTGGCGCGATATCGGGTTCACGCTCCGAGAATGGATGCTCGGCCTGCTGATCGCGACCGTAGCTGGGATGGTGCTTGGCGGCCTGATGGGCGCGTTTGCAAAGGCGTTCTTGGCCTTCGAACTCCCGGTTGAGGTCTTTCGAGTCCTGCCCTCGGTCGCGTTTGGCCCGGTCCTTGTGCTGCTGTTGGGTTCGGGAATGATGCCGCTCTCGATCACGGTGGCGCTTGCCTGTATGTGGCCCATCCTGCTGAACACCCTGTATGGAGTCCGCGCCACCGATGCCACCGCGGTCCAGACGGCCCGTACGTTCGGACTGTCCAGTCTCGCGATCCTGCGCCGAATAAAGATTCCTAGCGCACTCCCCTTCGCGTTCACAGGAATCCGCACCGCCGCATCGATCGGACTCATCGTCGCCGTCAGCGCGGAACTGCTGATAGGCAACGGGCAGGGGATCGGCGGGTACATCCTGCTCAACAGCGCGAACGCGACCAACCTCGACACGGTGTACGCCGCGACGCTGGTGGCCGGGGTCCTTGGCCTGATAGTGAGCACAATCTTCAGCTCGCTCGACAACAAGGTGTTCGCATGGAAGAAGGGACTGGCCCAGTGATGGTCGCATCGACCGAGGGCACACTACCCGCCGCGTCGGTCCTGCCCTCGGGGCGTAAAGCTGGCGCCGTCACCGCGGCCGCGAGTCTCCGCGATTCGCTTGCTCGCAGGTTAGGAAACACGGGCATCCGCCTGCTGGTTCCAGCGCTGATACTCATCGGCTGGTGGGCCCTGTCTCAGTCGGAGGTCGGGTCACTGATCGTCGCACCGCCACTTGAAGCCGTTCAACGGGTATTTACCGACTTTTTCAGCGGCGACGTTAGCCGCTTGTTTCTCGGCAACGCGACCTTCGACCATCTCTTCCCGAGCATCTACCGTGCGATGGCGGGACTTCTGTTGGCCGTGGTGATCGGCATTGTGATCGGCGTCGCGCTCGGTGTCGTTCCTGTACTCACCGCGCTGTTCCAACCGCTCATCCACCTCGGGCGGTCGCTGCCGAGCCCGGCCTTGCTCGGGGTGTTCTTCTTCCTGTTCGGGACTGGAGACAGTCCGAAGATCTTCCTGATCGCGTTTTCCGTGATCTGGCCGATTCTGTTCAACACCATCGACGGTGTCCAGAGCGTCGGAGCCGGCCGGATGCAGGCGGCAGCGGTTTTCAAGATTCCTCGCCGCAAGGTCTTGACGAGCATCATCCTTCCCGGAGCGGGGCCGAAGATCTTCGCCGGTGTGCGAACCGCGATGTCGCTGTCGCTCATCATCATGATCATCTCCGAGCTGCAGAAGTCCGAGAACGGTCTGGGATATCTGTTGATCCGTACACAGCGCGACTTCGACTACACGGGATTCTGGTCGGTCTTGATCGTGCTGGCCGTCCTCGGCGTCGCACTCAACTCCATCTTCGTGTTCGCCGAACGGCGGGCGCTGGCCTGGCACCGAGGAGTGACTCAGCAAAATGACTAGTAAAGGTATGGCGACAGCGTCGGCGGAGCTGGTCCTCACCGGTATCTCGAAGTCCTATGGATCCAATGTCGCGATCCGTGACATAACCGCTTGCGCCCCGGCTGGCAAGGTTAGCGTGATCGTTGGACCTTCAGGCTGCGGCAAGTCGACCCTCCTGCGGGTGATCAGCGGTCTCGATGTACCGACCAGAGGGGCGGCGACTTTCGACGGACAGCAAGTTTCCGGCGTACCCGATGGCCTAGCAATGGTGTTTCAGGACTACGCGCGCTCGCTGTTCCCGTGGATGCGGGTGGACAAGAATATCGCCTTTCCACTCGGTCATCTGCCGCGGCACGAGCGCGCCGCGAGGGTGCAGGAAGCCATCGACGCGGTCGGACTGTCGGGCAAGGAGAAGCTCTATCCATGGCAGATGTCGGGCGGGATGCAGCAGCGCGTCGCGATCGCCCGGGCGTTGGCCAGCCACCCGAAGCTGCTCCTGATGGACGAGCCATACGCTTCGGTCGACGCCCAGACCCGCGCCGAGCTAGAGGATTTGCTCCTGACGATCCAGTCACGGCTCGGGATAACCGTCCTGGTCGTCACACACGATATCGACGAGAGTGTCTATCTCGCCGACCACATCATCGTGCTGTCTAAGTCGCCGAGCATCGTTGCCGAAACGATCGAGGTCGACTTGCCGCGGCCGCGTGATCACATCACCACTAAGACGGATCCGCGATTCGTCGAGATCCGTTCGCACGTGACCAGATTGCTGCGTGGTGGGGCGGTTGCTCCCGATGCGCCCAGTCCTGCAGTGAGCAAGGCGCCCTGATGCGAGCCACCATTCACGGATCCGGAGGCATCGCGGCAAGCCGTACGGCCGACGGCAGGATTCCGGCGCGTGTGTGCGTGCTCGGTTACGGAAGTATCGGCACGGTAGTTGCCGACCGGCTCAGCCGTGGCGCTGTGCCTGGCGCCGAGTTGGTCGGAATCGTCCATCGATCGCGGGTGGGGGACCTGCTTGCGCCGTCGCTGTCGCTCGCAGAAGCGCTTGAAATCGCTGATGTGGTAGTCGAATGTGCCTCGCAAGAGGCGGTATGGGAGGTCGGCCAGCGAGTGGTCGACGCGGGCTGTGATCTGCTGGTCTCGTCAGTGGGCGCGCTGTCGGATCCGGACTTCGCCCAGCGAATTGCTGGCGGTGGTCCGGGGCGGGTCGTGTGTACGCACGGCGCGGTCGGCGGCCTCGATCTACTCGCCGCAGCCCGCGACGCAGCGCCTTTCGACCACGTGCTCGTCAGGTCGACGAAGTCGCCAGCATCGCTGGTGCAGTCGTGGATGGACGCCCCGCAGCGAGAACGGATCAGCAGCACGGCGGCGCGCTTGTGCGTCTTCGCGGGGAGCCCGGCCGAAGCGGCGCGACTCTTTCCGAAGTCGCTCAACGTTGCTGCAGCAGTCAGTTTCGCGGTGCGTGACTGGGATACGGTGTCGGTGGAGTTGTACGCCGATCCGGATGCGGAGATGACCTGCCACGAGATTGAGGCTTCGGGTCCGATTGGCCGATACTCGATCAAGATCGAAAATCTGCCGAGTGCGGCTAATCCGCGTTCCAGCGCGGTGGTGCCGTACTCGATCCTGCGGACGTTGGCGCACCTGACCAGCTACCCAAACCTCATCGCCTGATTGCTAGTTCGGCGTCGAATATCCGAAATGCCCAGCACGGGCCAGAGACAACTAGTTAACGCAGACCCCTTGACGGTAATTATCTTTTAGCTCAGACTCTTTGGGCAGAGGGATCTTCGCCGGAGGTATTCGGAGCGCACGCCGCGCCGGACAGTGCTGCTACAGACGGAAAGGATGAAGACTCCGATGGACATGCACAGCAGCATCAATTCCCGCTCGCCGCAGGCAATGCGCGGCATGGGTGCGTTCGGGTCGGAGACAGCGCCTGCCGATGCCGCAGCTATTGAGCGAGCGCGGGGCGCCACCCCGGTCTCTGATACGACCGACGAGATCTTCGTGTCAGGCCGATGGGTCCGCGGTACCGGCACGGTCATCGACTCAGTCGACCCGGCTACAGGACGTGTCTTCGCCCGCTTGCACGGCGCAACCGAAGGCGACGTCGACACGGCCGTCGACGGTGGCCTGCGGGCTATAGCGAGCTCAGGTTGGGCTGAGCTGATGCCACACGACCGTGCCGCAATACTGCATCGGATCGGCACGGCCATCGACGCTAACGCCGACCGCATCGCCGCGCTGCAAACGGTCGATACCGGAAAGACGTTGGCCGAGACTCGCGCGCTCGCGCACAGCGCCGCAGGCACTTTCCGGTTCATGGCGTCCGCTTTGGAGACCATGGAGGAGGCCATCACTCCTCGGCGCGGTTCGTTCCTGTCCTTCGCCACCTACGAGCCGATCGGCGTTGTCGGCGTCATTACCCCCTGGAACTCGCCGATCGCCTCGGATGCGCAGAAGATCGCGCCTGCGCTCGCAGCAGGAAATGCCGTCGTTGCCAAGCCGCCGGTGTGGGCCCCCTGGGTCACGCTGTTGCTGGCGCGGCTGGCGGAGGAAGCAGGCTTACCGGCTGGTTTGTTGTCTGTGCTGCCGGGACCGGGTCGGACTGTCGGTGACGCGCTCGCCCGGCACCCGGGTATCGGCAAAATCTCGTTCACCGGTGGTACCGAAACCGGTCGTGTGCTTGCACATATCGCCGCAGAGAAGTTGATGCCGATCACGCTCGAACTTGGCGGCAAATCGCCCACCATCGTTTTCGCCGACGCTGACCTCGATCAGGCGCTTGCCGGTGTCCTGTTCGGCATCTTCTCCTCGTCCGGCCAGAGTTGCATCGCGGGCTCCCGAATCTTCGTGCAGCGCACGGTCTATGACGAGTTCGTCGACCGTCTCGTCGCGGCGACCTCGGCGCTACGGGTAGGACCAGGCACCGACCCGGGAACCCAGGTAGCACCCATGGTCACGCGCCAACACCGCGACGGGGTGGCGGCGATGGTCGACGAGGCGGTGCACGCGGGAGCGACGGCGCTGTGCGGCGGCGCGATCCCCGCGGATCCCGCACTCGCCGAAGGCGCGTACTACTTGCCCACGGTACTCACCGGTGTCGGCAACAGTGCGCGGATCTGCCAGGAAGAAGTCTTCGGACCGGTAGCGGTCGTGCTCCCTTTCGACGATGAGAGCGACGTCGTCGCCCAAGCCGACGACACCGTCTTCGGTCTGGCCTGTGGAGTCTGGACCTCGGACTACCGACGCGCCTGGCGTACGGCCCGCGCCGTGCAGGCCGGAACGGTGTGGATCAACACCTACAAGCAGTTCAGTATCTCGACTCCGTTCAGCGGGCTCAAGGACAGCGGTCTCGGCACCGAGAAGGGCCGAGATGGAATTCGGTCCTACATGAACCAGAAGAGCATCTACCTCGACATGTCTGGGCAGCCATTGCCCTGGGCCGGTCTGTGAGAAGGAATCACCTCATGAGCGCTCACCCCTACAGCCCGGCTTTCATCGTCGCAGACTTCGGATTCGTCTCTGGCGCACTGTCAGTCGACGAATCGGGGGCCGCGGTGCATGGTCGCAGGACAGCCCTCGAAGCTGCGATGGCCCGCCTCAGTGAGCGGCTCTCGACCATCGACATGACGCTTGAAAACGTCGTGAAGACCACGTATTTCGTCACCGACGTCACCTTGAGAGACGAGGCAAACCGGCATTACGAGGCGGTGTTTGCCGAACCACGTCCGGCCCGCTCGTTCGTCGAGGTCGCGGCGTTGCCCTACGGCGCCACGGTCGAGATCGAGGCCATCGCCCACCGCGGCTAGCCCACCAGAACACAACCAATACCCCTAGAGGAAGGCACACCATGTCCAGCACCGAAAACGCTGGCGTCGATCTCGACGCTCTGATCGACTCCTGCATCGCCTCCGCCGAAACCCGCTACGAGGACTGGGACACGCTCGGATTCCAGGCTGCAAAGGGCGGCGACCGCTTCAAGCGTGCACAGATCCGCTACATCGGCTCAGGGGCCACCGGCAACCACGACACCGACAACAACATCATTGCGGCCGACCACTTCACCTTCTCCAACATGCGACTCCCCGCAGGGGCGGTCGGCCCCGAGCACACCCATCACGACGTCGAAGAGGTCTTCTACGTCCTTGAGGGTGAAATCGAGGTCGCCGTCCACGATGTCGAGGACGGGACAAAGAAAGCGGTGCGCACGCTCGGCTACCGCGACCTGATCCGCGTACCCGCGGGGGTACCGCGCAGCCTCGCGAACGTCTCCGACGCCGACGCGCTGTTCTGCGTCATCATCGGCACTCCCAAGCCGCAACTGCCCACCTATCCGCCGAGCTCGGAGATGTTCGGTGTCACGCGCTGACGTCGATCACCGCGATTTCCTGCTCTCGCCCGAGGAATAGCAGACGGGCGACACCATGTCCGTCTGTGTCTCACGATGCCGCTGCGCCGCGCTCGTCCTCGACCTTTAATTAACAACCTCGACAGAAAGGTCGATCATGCGGTTCCCCGAAGCACCGATCTGTAGCGTTCGCGCGTTGCGGTCGGTATCGGTCACGGTGCCCGATCCTGCTCTCTCGCGCGACTTTTATCACGAAGCATGGGGTTTGAGCACCGTCGACGAAGACGGCGACACTTTCTGGCTACGTGCCACGGGCACCGAGCACCACGTACTGCAGCTGCGCGCAGGCAAAAGCAACGCATTGGACCGGATCTCGTTCGCGCTCGCGACACCGCGCGAGGTCGACGACGCAGCCCGTGTACTGCAAAAGCTCGGCATCCCGCTTCTGCGCGAGCCGGGCCGACTCGACGACGCGGGCGGCGGCTACGGTCTGCAACTCCTCGATCCAGAGGGACGCTGCCTGGAACTATCCGCCGACACGTTCGCCGTTTCGGCGCAGGAGCCCGCAGGTCGGCGGGCAGTTCCCCGCAAGCTTGCCCATATCGTGCTCAACACCACCGATATCGACCGCACTGCGGACTTCTACACTCTGGTGCTTGGCATGCGGATCTCGGACTGGTCCGAACACCAGATGGCTTTCCTGCGGTGCAACTCCGACCATCACGTCATTGCCTTGAATCAGGCGGACTTCCCATCGATCAACCATGTGGCCTACGAGATGGAGAGTCTCGACCATTTCATGCGCGGCCTCGGCAACCTGAAGCGCAGCGGCATTGTCCCGCAGTGGGGGCCGGGCCGACACGGGCCAGGCGATAACACCTTCTCTTACTTCACCGACCCGGCTGGCCTGGTGTGCGAGTACACCTCCGAGGTAGCCCAGATCGATGAGGACCGGTGGCTGTGTCGGACGTGGAAACGCACGCCCGAACTCTCCGACCAGTGGGGGACGGCGGGGCCGCCGACAGTTGCTGTTCGGACCGCGATGGCGGGTGTGCCTGACCTCGGGCACCGTAACCGGGTTACCGCTGGAATCGACCATTACTTCTACGGTGGCGGGGATGTCCCCGCGGCGCAGCCGTGACAGCGATGGCCGGGTCGCCCGACCATGCGACCAGGTGGGTTTCAACACGGGGAATCGCACTTGAAGTTCGTGGCGCGGGCGATCCGGTCCTACTCCTGCACGGTATCGGCGGAAGCGCCGCAGCCTGCGGTGCGCTAGCTGAGGTGCTGAGCACGCGCGGCTACCGCACCTACTGCTGGGACGCGCCCGGATACGGCCGGTCTGCCGATCCGACTGTGAGCGCTAACGGAGCCGCCGAGAACTATGACCATGCCGTGGTGGTTGCGGATCTGATCACCAAGTTGGGCGCCGAGCCCGTACATCTGGTCGGCACGTCATGGGGCGGGGTGATTGCGACCGTGGTCGCCGCCGCGAATCCGACGTTGGTCCGTTCGCTCGTCTTGGCCGACAGCACCCGCGGCTCTGCGGTGAACGAGGAGCGTGTGCGGGCGATGCGGGAACGAATCGGTGAACTGCGCGAGCTCGGTGGACCCGCGTTTGCGGCGGCGAGAGCGAAACGCCTGGTTTCTGCTTCCTGCGAGGTCGAAGTCGCGCGGGCCGTGGAATCGGAAATGGCACGAGTGCGCCTGCCCGGCTACAGTGCCGCCGCCGAATTCATGGCCCGCACCGACACCGGGGGCCGCTTGGCCGCCGTGTCGGCGCCCACGCTGGTGCTGGTCGGAGCCGAAGACGTCATCACCGGGGTAGACGAATCCAGGCTGCTAGCCGACGCGATTCCTGGGGCGAGCTTCGGGCTGATCCTGGGTGCAGGCCACGCGGCCGTGCAGGAGAAGCCTGTCGAGACGGCCGCGCACATCCTGCGTTTCTGGAAGACACTGGACGAATGAGCAGGCTCGTTGTTGTTACGGGGGCTGGTCGCGGGCTGGGTTTCACGATTGCCGAGCGGCTCGCTACTGCGGGTGACCGCGTCGTCATCGCGGAGATGCGCCCCGAGCTGGCAGATGCTGCACAGAAGTCGTTGCGGGACAAGGGATGTGACGTCACCTCGGTGGTCACCGATATCGCCAATCGTGATTCGGTGATGGCCCTCGCGAGCAGGGTGGAGGAGCTGGGCGGCGCGGACGCGCTGGTCAACAACGCGGCACTGGCCGACGGTGTCGGGGGCGATGCGTTTTGGGAACTCGATGAAGCGTTCTTCCAGAAGGTGATGACTGTCAACGCATTTGGTACCTGGTTGGTCAGTAAGCATCTGTTCGCCCAGCTGGTTCGCGACGGCAATGGCGCGATCGTCAATATCGCGTCTGACGCCGCCCTCTACGGCTTGCCTCGGCTCGTGCACTACGTCGGCTCCAAGGGCGCAGTCGTCGCGATGACCCGCACGATGGCGCGTGACGGTGGCCCGCACGGGCTGCGGGTCAATGCCGTCGCACCTGGCTTGACCCGGGTCGAGGCGACAGCAACAGTTCCGGCATCACGGTTTCAGCTTTATGCCGACAACCGGGCCCTGGTAGGCGAACAAATCCCCGGCGATGTCGCGGGACCCGTGCAGTTTCTGCTCTCGGACGCGGCGCGCTATCTGACCGGCCAGACCGTGGTCGTCGACGGCGGATTCGTCATGAACTGACCGTCGCTCTGCTGCTTCCCGAAACCCCTTCCCGCGCAAGGAGATCAACCTCGATGGATCTGCAACTCACTGACCGCACTGTCGTTGTCACCGGTGCCAGCTCCGGTGTTGGACTGGCGACGACGCGGATGCTGCTCGCCGAGGGTGCCCGGATTGCCGCCTGTGCGCGCGATCTAGATCGGTTGCGCGCCGCGATCGAGACGATCGACGGGGTCGATCCCGATAAGGTCCATCTCCGTGCCTGCGATGTGACCGACCGTGACGAGGTCGAGTCGTTCATCGGCAGCACCATGCAGCGTTTCGCCGGTATCGAAGGGTTGGTCTGTAACGCTGGGCGCTCGTTGATGTCATCTCTGTCGGAGACAACCGACGAGCAGATACGCGCGGAATTCGACCTGAAGATCTTCGGATCCTGGAACCTAGTGCGCGCGGCAAGGAGACCCCTTGCGGCCGCGGACTGCGGCGCCGTCGTCAACGTCAACGCGATTCTTTCGCGCCAGCCGGAGCCTCGGCTGGCCGTCACCTCGGCCGCACGCGCCGCGTTGCTCAACCTGACCCACTCCATGGCCGAAGATCTCGCTGCGGACGGGACCCGCGTCAACTCGGTACTGCTCGGGCTCGTCGACACCGGCCAGTGGCGCCGCCGCTTCGAGACCTCGGGAACCGCACTCGATTACGACGCGTGGAGCGCGCAGATCGCCGCCGACAGCGGTATCGCCCTCGGCCGATTCGGCACCGCCGAGGAAGTTGCGTTCCACATCGTCACGTTGCTTTCGCCACTGAGCGGCTACACCACTGGCACGAGCATCGACGTCGGCGGCGGCGTCGGCCGCTACATCTGACTGTCAGGCCTTCCGCCGGCCCCATCTTTCGCTGAGAGGACACCCCATGACGACCACCGATAGCCCCGGCACGAAGGAGCCCACCGGGGGCGACGTGCTCGTCGCGGTAATGCGCAGGCACGGCATCGATACCGCCTTCGGGGTGATCAGTATCCACAATCTGCCCCTCGTCGAAGCGGTGGCACGAGAGCTGAACTTCGTAGCGGTGCGCCACGAAGCGGCCGCAGTCAACGCGGCCGACGGGTACGCGCGCGCGACCGGAAAGATCGGTGTCGCGATCACTAGCACCGGCACCGGCGCGGGCAACGCCGCAGGCTCTATGCTCGAAGCGCTCACTGCGGGAGCCGGGTGCTGCACGTCACCGGTCAAATCGAAAGCGAGTACCTCGGCGGTGGAGGGTCGACGCGCGGTGTCATCCACGAGGTGCCTAAACAACTGCAGATGCTCGATGCCGTCTCCGGGTATGCGGCAACTATTAACCGCGCCGAAGACGTCGAAGCGGATTTGGAAACCGCTATCGCTCACATTCTTGCCGCTCCGCAAGGGCCCGCCAGTGTCGAATGGCCGTCGGACCTCCAGTATTTGGCACGTCCTGACGACCAACGCGAATACGACCTGCCGACCCTTGAAGCGCCGGTACCGGACAGCCAAGAGATCGCTGAGGCAGTCACGTTGCTATCGGCGGCCAAGCGGCCCCTGTTGTGGGTGGGTGGGGGAGCGGCGGGAGCGAAGGCCGAGCTGACGGCTGTGCTGCGCACCCTCGGCGCTGGCCTGTTGACCAGTAATTCGGGGCGGGCGATCGTGCCAGAGGACGACCCGCTAGTCATTGGGAACTTCGCAACGACGCCGGAGGTTGCGGCGCTACTCGCCGATGCCGATCTGCTGCTGTCGATCGGCACACACTTTCGCTCCAACGAAACCAAGAGTTACCACCTGCGGTTACCGGAGGTGCAAATCCAGATCGATGTGGACGCGGCGGCGATCGGCCGTGTCTACCCAGCGAAAGTCGGCATCGTGGGAGACGCTGCGGCGACGTTGCGTGCGATCAACGAAAGCTTGACGCGGACATCAGTGGATCCGGGATGGTCAAGCCGAGTAACTGACACCAGGGTGGCAGTCCGCGCGGCGCTTACGGCCTACATCGGCGGCTATGCGGAGATCTGTGAAGCAATGCGGTCGGTGCTGCCGCGCGAGTCCGTAGTGGCACGCGATGTGACCATCCCGTCCAGCCAGTGGGGCAACCGACTGCTCCCCTTCTACGAACGCGAGACCAACATCTTCCCCCTCGGCGGCGGCATCGGCCAAGGGCTGGCCATGGGGCTCGGTGCCGCGCTCGGCCGACCTGAAGTGCCGACCGCCGTGATCGCCGGAGACGGTGGCCTCGCCGTCCATCTCGGCGAACTCGCCTCGCTTGCAGGCAGCGGCGCCTGGTGCGTCGTGGTGATCTTCAACGACGGCGGATACGGAGTCCTACGGAACATGCAGGCGGCCAATGGGTTTGACCGGGCAGGGGTCGACCTGTTCACCCCGCGGTTCGACCTGCTCGCGGCCGCGCTCGACATTCCCTACGCCCTTGTCCAGGGCCCGGGCCGTTTCGAGGATGCGTTCGCGGACGCGGTGGCGACGCGCGGTCCGGCGATTGTCGAAGTCGACGTCGCTGCCGTCGAACCGCGGCCCGGCCCGTTTACGCCACCCGTGCACATCCCGGTCGGAAACCGTTGATCCGATGACCGGTGACGAATGGGCCGGTGCAGTCCCGGCGCAACCGCTGCTATGCCTGCACACCGGAGAAGATCCAGCACACTCGTTCGCGGGCCAGGTCGACGCGCTTGGCGCGATCTCGTTCGCCGTCCGCGCAGTCCCTTCGACTGACGCGCAGTCCGTCGAGGCATGGGTTGACGAGGTCGCCTTAGCCGTAACAGCTCTGGGCCACGACCGCGTGCACCTGCTAGCGACGGGCGCAAGCTCTTTTGGTGCACTCGTACTTGCTGGCCGTTGCCCCGCGCTCATTACCAGCCTTGTGCTCGGCGACCCCGAGATCGAACCGGAAATCCCCGGCTACGCCGAACTTTTGGCGCACGTGGCCGTCCCGACTCTGGTGGTAGCTGCAGCCCCCGACGCGCACACCGAGTTCGGACATGCCCAGAGAATCGCCGGCGGAATCGACAACGGCCTGTTCGTGATCATCGACGGCGGCAAAGTCCCCGTCCACCGCGAATGCGCCGCTTCATTCAACGAATGGATCACCGCATTCACCGTTATCGCCGAGGGTCTCGACGCCGTGGCATCGGGACGATAGGAGAAAGCCAATGCCTGACAACGCCGCGCACTACCTCGAACCGCACCAAACACACCCCGGACCGATCAGCCCCTACGAGGCCAAGCTGTCCGGTTCGATTATGGAGATTTTCGGACAGGGCACCCACGACCTGCCCGGGCTGATCGCGGGACTGAACGAGCTGGGTCTGCACGCCCCCGACGGGCAGGCATGGAACGAGGACAATTTCCGCGCCGAGATGCGACGACTGGGAGCCTGAGATGAGCACTGCCACCCCGACCTCAGGCGGCGGTCAGAAGAAACGCGCCGTCGGCGTCCGCAGGGACCTGACCGCCGCCGATATCGCCGCAACCGGCTTGCGCGACCGTTGGTATCCGATCCTGCCGTCTCGCATGGTGAAGCCTGGGGAATCCAAGAAGGTCACCCGGTTGTCGGTCGACTGGGTACTGTTCCGGGATCCGCAGGGCACCGTCTACATGCTTGAGGACCGCTGTCCGCATCGCAGCGCGCCGTTGTCGGTCGGTCAACATCTCGGCGACCGGCTCGCGTGCAGGTATCACGGCGTCCAGGTCGACGGCACCGGAACCGTCGTTGCCGTGCCTGGCATGCCGGGTTGCGCGCTTGAAGGTAAGAAAGCGACAGTGTCTTTGCAGGTCGTTGAGGCCGTCGACACCATCTTCGCGTTCGTCCCGTTGACCCCAGATTCGCGGCCGACACCGTTTGTTCTGCCGGACCGCTTCACCGACGAGGCTGTCTCCTGGTTCCCGAACTTCGCCGAATGGGCCGGGCCTTGGCGCTTCTATATGGACAACGTCCTCGATCCGATGCATGGTGCGTTCTTGCACCGCGATTCGCATTCGATGTCGGGCGGCGGCATCTCGGCGCGCTTCCGAATCCGCGAAACCGACCGTGGTTTCTTCTTCGAAAAGACCGATCAGGTCGGCGTGAACTTCGACTGGGTCGAGTATGTGCGCGGGTCCATGGACTACGTCGACTTGGAAATTCCCTACGCCCCGAATGCCGGACCTGGCGGTGTATTCGGCATCGTCGGCATGGCCACGCCGATCGACGAGGGCAATTCCGCGGTTTTCCACTGGCGCACCCGCCGGGTCGACGGCTGGGAGCGTGAGGTGTGGCGCTTCCTTTACCGCACTCGGCTCGAAGCCCGACACTGGCAGGTTCTTGAACAGGACCGCGAGGTGCTTGAGGCGCTCGCAGCCGACGCTGATCACCAGGAACACCTGTACCAGCACGATCTGGGTGTTTCGCGTATCCGCCGTATTTACCGAGCCGACGCGAGCAAGCAGGCGGCGATCCTGGCGGGCGAATCGGCATGAGCCGGAGTCGTTGGGTCACGAAGGCGTAGCTGATTCACCGCTGGTGGGTCGGATTCATAGGTTCGAAGGTTCGAGGGAAGAGATCATGAGCAAGGCATCCAGCGTAGCCATCTGCGGTGCGGGTATCGGCGGGCTCACCGCAGCCCTCGCGCTCCGCAAGGTCGGTATCGACGCGCGCGTTTTCGAGCGGACCAGCCGATTCGCCCGGGTCGGCGCCGACATCAATCTGACCCCGAATGCGGTCCGCGCCCTCGACGGGCTCGGTGTGGGGGCAGCGCTGCGGGCTTCAGCGGCCCGTCCGCAGTTCCGGATTAGCCGAACCTGGGATACGGGCGAGGAGACTTCGCGACTCGAAATGGGATCGTCGGCGGAGGCTCGCTACGGTTCTCCGCAGCTCACCATGCACCGGGGCGACCTCATGTCTGCCCTTGAAGCGGCGCTGCCACGGGAAAACGTCTCGCTGGGTCGCCCGGTTGTCGACGTCAAGGACGGGGCAATCCACTTCGCTGATGGCGACATTCATTGCTCCGATGTGATTATCGGCGCGGACGGGATCCATTCGGCTGTCCGTACCGCGCTGTTTGGCCCAGAACGGCCCACCTTCACCGGTGTTGTGGCATTTCGGGCGGTGGTTCCGGCGGAGGCGGTCGCGTCCGTGCCGAATCTGGACTGCTTCACCAAATGGTGGGGACCGGACGCGGCGACGCAGATCGTGACGTTCCCGCTGCGCCAGGGCAAGGACATCTTTATCTTCGCCACCTGCGCGCAGGACGAATGGACCGAAGAGTCGTGGACAACGCCCGGCAGTGCCGACGAACTGCGCGGTCTGTACCGCGACTTTCACCCTGAGGCTCGCGCCCTGCTAGACGCCTGCGGCACCGTACTGAAATCCGCTCTGTACGTGCGTGATCCACTGCCCGCGTGGACCGAGGGCTCAGCCGCACTTCTTGGCGACGCGTGTCATCCGATGATGCCGTTCATGGCCCAGGGCGCAGGACAGGCGATAGAAGACGCGGTAGTGCTGGCCCGCTGCTTGGGCTCGAACGATTATGCCAACCCCGCTGACGCCCTCGCCGCGTACGCGAACACACGGATGGACCGCACCGCACAGATCCAGCGTGGTTCTCGGTCCAACGAATGGCTGAAAACGGCGGGCAACGGTGACTGGGTGTACGAGTACGACGCCTGGACCGCGCCGTTGGGAAGTGTTGCGTAGCACTGATATTCGACGAGCACGACCTTGCGGCGGAAGCGGAAGATGCTGTCGTGCAATAGGTTTGCTGAGAGAGGCTACCGTTCGTGTGGCCTGCCGAGAACTTGCTCGGCCGAAGTGGAATCCGCGCCCACGCTCACGGCGAACGGATGACGAGATCGCCCTCGGTCCAGCGGTATCCGCACGCCGGACCGCGAAGTTCCCAGACTCGCTTGCCGAGCGACCGTGACAGCGGCATCCCGAGTTCGGTGCGCTCCTCTGCGAGGAGCCCGACGGCCTTAGCGGGTCGCGAACTGGTTGGAATGGGTGGGATCAGCTACAGGATTGCCGCGTCATTGGTGGCGACTTGTCTCGCCCGTGGCTCATAGGGATCTCACGTCACCCAAGGCATCGGGTGCGGGAAGAACAGCGCGCCCGGCTGGCTAGGGCCCCACTTGCGTTCGGCCTCTTGGAGTGCCGGGGTCCGAATCGCGGGTTGGTAGACCTCGGCCAGGTGCAGCGCCCAGTTGTTCAAAATGCGAGGGATGAGCCTCGGGTCGTGCTCGGCGGCAAAGTTCACACAGGACTGCATGATCGAATCGACCGCGTTGGCTGCGGTATCGGGATCGCCACTGCTCAGTGAGTGCAGATGGGCTTCAATTAGGCGGTAGACGAGCAAATCGCCCGGTGATGCTTGAGCGCGCTCAAGCATAAGAATGCCGATGTGAGTCTTGTCGGTCTCGCTGGTCCAGATACGGAACGCGGCGGCTGTTGCGTTTGTCCAAAACCGCGGTGAGCAGTATGCCTAACACGGCTTTGGCCGCGATCATTCCGTCTACTCTGCCGCTGGCGAGCTGGCCTTCAAGGATGGCGCGGTCGGCTGGCCTGCAGCGAGCAGGGCGTCAGCGGTGGGACCCTCCGTATGCATGGGCCCCACGATAGCGGTGAACGGTGGCGGTAATAGCGCTTACCGTTCGAATATCACTGCCGTGCACCAGGTTTAGCCGCGGATCAGTTGGGCCCGCCAGCGACAATCGACGGCCTACTACGCGGTGTAGCTACCGGCGCGCAGCAAGGTGGCTCCCATCGCGATGCCGCCGAATCCCGCACCGATCACGACGACGCTCGGCAACTGTGATGCGGCAGAACTGTGCGTCATGCGCGGGGGCCTTTCCGGGAATACGGCGAGCCGAGGGAACCAATGATAACGATGGAGGCTCGTTATGCAGGAAATATGCACGGCTGCACGGCATCTCGACGGGAAGTCAGCGGTCCCGGTGCCAGTGTGCTGTGCGGAGCGCGGCCGCGCGGGGCGTGGCAATACAGTACGGACGACGACGCGAATCCCGTTGGAGGACAACGACGATGCCTGGCGGTAACGAACCCGCAGTGCGCTACTTCGCACTGATCGATGACGAGAGGGGCTACCTCGATGGCGTGCGTGCACGTCGGATTACTGGCCTCGTGCGCCGCACCGACACCCGCACGGTACCCACCGACGAAGCGCTCGGCGCCGACTTCACATGGCGTCCTACCGACTATCTCCGACGCTACAACCCCCGAACGGATGGGCCGCACGAGGAGATTTCCGTTGAGTCGGCCGAGCAATTCATAGCGAGTTGGCGTGCCTCGTCGGCGGAGCGCGCGACGAACAGGTCAGCCGCAGGAAGCCTTCCCGACCCGGCTGCCCCGGGTTCCGTCGATCGATCGGCCGATTGAACAGCCGGTGCCGCAGCTCTTGAGCTCAGGCGGCGTCGGTGTGGTGGCTGGTGAACGTGACCTTGGTTTCCTCGGCGTCGAGGGCGATGTTGAGCGTAGCGTCGAGCGCCGTGGCGAGTTTCGCGAGCAGGGGCAGGGTGGGCACAGTGTCGGAGCCCTCGATACGTGAGATTTTGGCTTGGGTGAGCCCCGCTCGTTCGCCGAGTTCGACTTGGGTGAGGCCGAGTTCGGTGCGTCGGTCGTACACGGCTTGAGCAAGCGCCATGGAGAGTTGGATCTCGCGGCGGGCTTCGGTGACGTCGGCGGGTTCGGTGTAGCTCTCGGTAAGTTGGCGTTCTCGCAGGGTCTTCCATCGGTTGTGGCTCATCTGTCCAGTTCTCCTCTCTCGATCGTGCGGACGAACTCTTGGTGAGCGGGGGCTTGGCAGGTTTGTTGAGCCGCTGAACCTCGGCTCAACGTTGTTGCCCGACGGTGTGTAGCAACGATGGAGACCAGCTCGCTCGGGCGGTGTGGGGTCGGGTCGCGCCCCACGCTGCTCAGCGGAGGCAGCTCTCCGCATCCGGTCCGAATTGAGATCGCCACGCTGCCACGTTGTCGTCGGAAATCTTGCGGAACAGGACGCCCGGCACCGTGAACTTGGTTCCCGCTGGCAACCAGTCAAGTCGTTGAACGGCTTTCTCGTCGGGGAACTGATTGTCCATTGGTTCCGCGACAGGAGTTCCCCATATCGCGCGCAGCGCTAAAGCGGTTGTCGGAATAAAGGGCTCGGAAATCATTCCGAACAGGTAGATCAGGTTGGCCGCGGTGCGCAGAGTAAGGGCCGCTGCGTCCTCATCGGTCTTAACCTGAACCCAGGGGGCTTTGTCGTTGACATACTCGTTGCCCAGACTCCACATCGTGCGTAGCACGTGAGCTGCCTTGCGGAATTGTGTTGCCGTGAGGCAGCTTTCGTACTCGCGCAGCATTTCCTGCAGCTGGCCGCCTAATTCCCGTTCGGCCTCACCAGGCTCGTGTCCTGCGGGCAGCTGATCACCAAAACGCTTGTGCGAGAAGGTAAGGACGCGATTCACGAAGTTGCCCAATACGTCGGCCAAGTCCTTGTTCACCTGCGCGGCGAACAGCTCCCAGGTGAAGCTAACGTCGTCGGACTCGGGCGCATTCGCCAAGAGGAAGTAACGCCAGTAGTCGGCTGGCAGCAGGTCGAGCGCATCCCGCATGAAAATGCCGATGTGTTGTGATGTCGAGAATTTGCCACCGTAGTACGTCAACCAACTAAAGGATTTGACGTTGCCGACCATGGTCCACGGCTCGCGTGTTCCCAGAATTGTTGCCGGGAACATGACGGTATGGAACGGAACGTTGTCCTTGCCCATGAACTCCGTGTGATACACCGAGTCGGCATCGTGCCACCACGACTTCCAGTCCCGCGCCGCCGGTTCGGCATCGCTCCATTCCTTGGTCGCCGCCAGGTACCCGATCGGTGCGTCGAACCAGACGTAGAAAACCTTGCCGTCTGCGGCGAGTTCGGGCCACGTGTCGTCAGGGACGGGTACGCCCCACTCCAGGTCCCGCGTAATCGCCCGGTCGCGCAGACCCTCCGCGATCCATTTCCTTGCGATGGAGGTGGCCAGGTGTGGCCAAGCGTCCCCGGCAAGGTTGATCCAACCCTCGACCTCGTCCTGCAGCTTCGACTGAAGCAAATACAGATGTTTGGTCTCGCGCACTTCGAGCGCCGTGGACCCACTGACTGCGGAGCGCGGTTCGATCAGGTCAGTGGGATCCAGTAGCCGCGTGCAGTTTTCGCATTGGTCGCCACGCGCCCGGTCGTATCCGCAATGCGGACACGTGCCCACGATGTATCGATCGGGCAGGAATCTGTCGTCGGCAATGGAGAAGACCTGCCGGGTCGACCGTTCCTCGATAAACCCGTTGGCGTGCAATGTCCGCGCGAATTGCTGGGTCAGTTCCGCATTCTGCGCTGAGGAGGTACGACCGAAGTGATCGAACGACAAACCAAACTCGTCATACATGGATTTCTGCATATCGTGCGCCTCGGCGCAGAATTCGGCCGGAGATTGATCGGCCTCCTTGGCCGCCAACTCCGCAGGCGTGCCGTGTTCGTCCGTGGCACAAATGAAGAGCACATCCTCGCCGCGCGCGCGTAGATAGCGGGCGTAGGCGTCGGCGGGGAGCATCGAGCCGATCAGGTTCCCCAGGTGCTTGACGCCGTTAATGTAGGGCAGGGCACTCGTGATCAGGTGCCTAGTCATCCTGGCAGTCCCCTCGTGGATGGTGGTGGAGTGGCCGCCATGCTACCTGCGGCGGATTGCGGTCGGTGCTGGGTCCGCAGCTAGCAGAACGGATCTCGGACGATATCGGTGTTCGCGGCGCGGTAATCCGAGACCAACGCGAAATCCCCAGTCGGGACCCAACTCCGAACAAGGCATCCAACGCTGGTTTGGACAAGTTGTTCCCTAGCAAGCCTGCTCGGTACGGCGATCGCGCGCATGCCGCCTTCTCCCGTACTTCCAACCTTGGATTGCAAGTGCCGGAAACGGTCTTTACTCAGCGCTCCGCGAAGTGACCTGTGACGCTCCCGCGACTGGGGCCGGACATAGGGAGACTGAGAGTCGTTCAGTTGCGAATCGTGCATGACCGCAGCCTCTTCCCACGCATGCTCGGCCGCTTCGTTCATAGTTTCGCGAATTGCAGAACCGACAACGAATATCTCGTTGCGTTTGTCATAAATTGACGACAGAACAAAGTGGCCCAATTCGACCTGCCGCACAGTTGTGTAGAGCGCCGTTTCCACGTTTGGGGCGCTCCAGCGTGGGGAAGATTCCAATGGCTGAATGCGTAGGTCGTCGTACCATATACGCCCGAGGATATGACGCTCCATCAGTTCGAAGGTCGCATGTGCACGAGCTTGCGATGAATCGGGATGAAATGCGAGTCCAGTGGCGTCACGACCGATCAGGCTCTCGATCGCGGCAGCAGTGCTGGGAGCGACACTCTCGCGGAAGGATGCCTCAGCCCACGACATTTTGAGCCAGGCGGTGAGTAGGCGTTCGAAGAGCTCTGACCGTGCTCTCTGCCAGGCCGCCTCGGGTTCCTCGCCGCACGAAAATCCGACTACCGGTCGACTCTGGCCGCTGTGGGTCACGCGAATCCCGGCTTTAACGCCCCACAGGTTTGGGTCGGCCTGGCAACGTCGCGCAAAGTACCGAACCGGAATCTCTGCAAGTTCCGGCAAACCCCGACTATCCGATTGCATCTTCGACCAGTCGTGCACAGGAATCCATGACCGCTCGCCCTGCGACGGTGAGTTCGGCGTTCCCCATGACAGTCGCGTGCCCCTTGCGGAACCGTTCTAGTTGGATATCTCTAAGTCGATCGCACCTTTCCGATGGAACTTGCTTGGCAACCCGCGCTAACACCCGCACGATTCGGCTGAGAACGAAAGTCGCGTGATATATGCCGTAGAGCGGACGCTTGTCCTTTCGGATCGGTGCATCGTGCACGCTGGTAAACCCGTTGCTGATCAATCTGTCGACATTCATCATCGAGTGAAGCGCCAGGTGCGAAGTTTCGTGAGTGATGTGATCCAAAAAGTACAGCGGGCCTTGCTCGTACTCGGACTCGTCTGGTACGCGGAGCAATATCTGGCCGAATGCCTTGACGCTGGTTACGCCGCGTGCGTGAGTTCCCGTGAAAAGGCGCAACTCGGCACCGTACTGACCGAGCTCGCCGAACAGTTCCGGATCCACGTCTTGCATCACGGTTAAGCCCTCCTCGAACCATCGGCGCGCCCGCCGATATTCGGCGGAACGTGCTGGCAGGACCTGTGCCAACTGCCCATCGCCGTCAGCGGGCAGTTCGCGAACGATGGTCTCGATCAAGGATCCGTCGAGTGCGTCGCCCACGATGTTTCCTGCAGTGAGGCGCGAAGGCGCTGAACCGCTTCCCTTTTCGATCGCACCGATGAGTCGACTAAGAGCCGACCCAACCGCAGGGGCATTTTGATTTTGCAGTCCGTTTCGCACATCGTGGTGAATCACGTAAAGCAACGGCGAGAGCTTGGCAGTCGGGTCGACCACCGGAAGTATGGCTTCGACGCGTTCTGCGGCTACGGGAAACACCTTGGCCGCAATCGTGGTGTATTTAGCTAAATCGGAGAGCAACTGTTCGTTCATTCGGGTGCGCAGAACCGCAGACCGCGATGCGTCCGGAACCGCCGAGAACAAGTTTTCAATTTCAGGTTTCGTGAGCATAGCCCCGGACGCCTCGCTTTCTTCTAGCTTGACTGCATGGTGTGCTGAACTTCCGCGATGTAGCTGTCATCGATCGAGTCAATTTCGAATTCCATCGTTCCCTCCTCCCTGCTGTGGAGTTGGCCGTCCTAGTCGAACGGGCGTTGGTTTCCATCGTGGCCTGCGAAAGGTGCGGAAGGAATCGCGCAACGTAGGCGTAGCGTGGGCGTACCGTAGGCGGAACCAGGTCAGGGCAGGCGGTGAGAGGGCGCCCGACGGCGTCTGCTGCCGGTCCGTGGGAAAGCTGCGCTAGACGTGGATACGATTGCTGCACCCAGCCAGGCACGCGACGGAGAGTCTTGACGAGCATGACGTTTCCCCCCAGGTATCCACACGCTGTCGACCAAGCCGAGGAAATAAGAAGAAACGATTGGGAGGCTTTTTCCTCGCTACATGAGATGGGGGACCATTGGGTGATGAAGCCCTGGCCAAAGGGTGCGTCGGCCTATTATTGGTATTTGACCTTCGAGAATGATTCTCTCGCGGCTGCCGCCAATGCGTGCCAAGTGGCGCTGGAGGAATTTGACCTTCGTCCAGTGCCAACTGGGTGCCTACATATGACGTTGCTTCGGGTTGGACCGCCTGATGTGGTCAGCAATTCTATGTTGGAACGTATCATCACGAATGCGGCCGAGGAATTAGGGTCGACCTACCAGTTCCAGCTCGATGTCGGTCCGCTGACCGGTTCGGCCGGTGCGATCCGGTTCTCCGTAACACCGTGGTCTCCGGTTCTTGATTTGGTTGAGCAGCTCCGTCGCGCTCAAGGAATCGTTCTGAACACCAATTCAGCGAAGCCGCAGAAAGATCTTCGCCCGCATATCGGCATCGCGTATAGTTCGGCGCGCCAGCCGATAACCAAAATTCGTGAAACAGTCTCGGAACTTAGGACATTGGCGCCAGTCCCAACGGTCGTCAACGCAGTCAAGCTGGTGCGGTTGTGGCGCACTGAGACCGCATACGAGTGGGAAGAACAGGCGTCTATCCCGCTACGGCGAGCCGGTCCTGGACGACCGCCGCATTAGCCTTCGACCATGATCGCAATTGTTCGGTGTATTCGGAAACCGCTGCGGTATCTGCAGTCGCGACACTCGAAGCCAGGTCGTGCGCGCGCTGCCACACCGAGCGAATTGGTTGTTCTCGGCAGGCGGTGAGTGCTTCCATTCCTAGCTTCATCGCATGTTCGACCTCTCTGTTCGTTTGGTTAGCAAACGCGGTCGCGACGTCGAGGCGGACGAGGGCCTGGCTCCATACAGAATCTGAGGTATCGACCAACTCGGAGACGAGCTGTCCATAATCCAGCGTTTGCTGAAATTCCCCGGCTGACAAATGTGCGGTGGCAGCGTTTGCCATTACTCGTGCGGCGCCGTACGGCTCGAATGACAGCGCCGGGGTGAGTCCCGATGGAGCGTCGCAAGTTTCGCCGAGTTTCACGGCGTCCGCGACGGCCCGCTTCACGCCCTCCGAATCACCAATCTTTCCCAGGGCGCGTGCCAGACCATTCGAATAGAGCCGAATGGCTTCCCGGCTTCCGTCCGCTACCCGAATTCCCTCTCGGGCGGCGTCAACGGCCCGAGAATATTCGCCCTGATAATAATAGGCGAAGCTCTCTGTCCCGCGTGTCCACGCCATTAACTGCTGGTCACCGGTGAATTTGGCGAGACCGACGGTTTCCTGGATGTACACCTCGGCGTGTCTGAATCGCCCGACGTTTACTGCCATGTAGGCGAGAGCACCCGAAGTCTGGCCCGCAATTCGGTAAAGTCGCGCTAGGTGATCGGGATGACGGCACTGCTGAACGAGTTCGTCTGTCTGATGGCGTAGGGCGAGTACGTCAGGAACAAGCTGAGCGGGCCCTTCGAGTTCATATCGGGACAGAAGGTCACGCAGAGCAATGTCTAATGCGATAAGCACGGGCTCCTCTACGTTCCCATTGCTGAGCTTTCGCATCCGTTCGATAATCCCTGCCGGACGCTCGAAGGAATGAACTTCGCCAAAACCGTTGGGGGCGGCGGCCTTTCGATGCCGACTGGCGTTTTTGCCATTCGACGCGCGCCACATGGATTCACCAGCGGCGACGATCTCGTCGAAGCGCGCCCTGACGTGCTCGTCAGCGTGAAGTCGCAAGGTGACGTCAAGTAGTTGCTGCGTCCTGGCGCGCAGAGGCGTCGACCCGAGCCCGCTGCGCCAACGACTCACCGTCGTCACCTCGACGCCGAGTTTGTCAGCGAATTGGCGCACAGATAATCGCATCGCTTCTTGCAGCGCAACCGCTTCGAAGCCGGTCCATGCTCGCGCTTGTGGCATCTGGCCCCCGCATCGACTTGGACGTAAAGGTTTCCGCCAATCGTATGTGTAACGCCGCATGGCTGTTGCTAATTCGAGCTCCCCGCGCTTCATATGCAGGCTTGACCTCAGTGGTCCGCGCGCAGCGGTCTAATGACCGCACGCCCAGCAAGAACGCTGCGACACCGAGCGCTCCAACTGCGGTTCCGGACCTAAACAGCGTTCCTTCGCGGAGCGGTGCCGCAGCCTCGCCGAGGGCGCCCGTAGCAACTCGGCCGCTTTGCCTGCGGCGACCGGTTGCAGACCTGGTGTGGTTGTTCCAGCGCTGCGAGACCGTGCCCCCTCTGTCTCGCAGCGCTACTCAGCCCGAATTTGTGATCGGCAACCTCACATCGGGACCAACGAACTACCGGTTCGTAGGGCCGCTAGTTCTCCATTGGGTGGAACGTCTGCACCCTGTTCGACTTGCGCACGAAGCGCTCCTTGGCACGGCGGGTGCACCGATCGCGTTGTGTCATCCTTATGCTTTCCATGCCCAGCCGTCGACAGATTCGAGTCGTTCGATGCGGTCGGTGGAGAGAGCATTGTTCGTGTACCTCGTTCGTTGGGTCGCTACCCAAGTGCCGAGGCGGAAACCGGTCTGGTCGACATACGATTGAGGGATGAGGGCGTGGCCGTGCGCTGCCGTGTAGGCAAGCAGCCGAGCGAAGCCCTCGGCCCACCTGTCGCTGAGCGCGGCCCAACTCCAGCCAGGTACAGCTTCCTCAATACGCTTCATTCGGGCGGCGGAGAGTGCGCCCCGGGCGCGTGCTGCACGCTGGTTGGATGCCCAGTTTCCGAGCGGGTATCCATCGACGATGCAGTCGCGGGGTATGCGCGCGTGGCCGTGCTGATCGACGAACGCGATCAGCTGGGCCAGTCCCTGCTGCCAGCTTTCGGCGTTAGCATCCCAAGCCCAGCCCGTCAGAGAGTTGAGTCGCTCGTACCTCTCGATCGAGAGGCTGTCCTTGGCGCGAGCGGTGCGCTGTGTCTTGCACCATCCGCCGAGTCGGTAACCGTCGACCTCGTAGGCTCTAGGCACGCGCGCGTGGCCGTGCTTTTCAACGTACGTGGTGAGGTGCTGGAATCCCTGTTCCCACCGGTCGGTGTGGGGATCCCAGCTCCAGCCTGGTACGGACTGTTCTATCCGACGCACTCGTGCAGCATCGAGGATGCCTTTGGTGTATCGGCTGCGTTGGGTCGCTACCCACGTCCCGAGTCGAAAGCCGGTCTGGTCGACGTGGTCCTGGTGCACGAGGGCGTGGCCGTGTTCGGTTACGTAATCAATAAGGCGAGCGAGGCTAGCCTCCCACTGGTCCGCGAGGGTGTCCCAGCTCCACCCCGCTAGTTCTTCAAGCCGTTGGATCTGTTCGTCGGGAATTCGTCCACTGGCGTACCTGGCGCGCTGCGTGAGGACCCACTGCCCGACAGGGAAGTCTCCGGCCAGGCATTCGCTGGGGACGCGAGCGTGGCCATTCTCTTCCGCAAAGATGGTGAGCACAGCAAACCCGTGTTCCCACTGATCGGCGACTGGGTTCCACGTCCAACCAGGCAACGTCGTCAGTCGCCGTTGCCTGTCGGTGGAAAGGCTGCCCGTGGACTGTGCGCGACGTTGTACTCCCACCCACTGCCCAAGCCGGAATTTGTCCTCTGATTGGAATGCGTCCGGCACTCGGGCATGGCCGTGTTGGTCGACATAGGCAGTCAGGTGCCGGAATCCCTGCCCCCACTGGTCTGCAACGGCATCCCACGTCCAGTCCCGCAGCGCCTCCAACCGGCGCCGTCTCTCGGCAGACAGATTCCGGTTACGGCGCTGAACTTTGCACCATTGCCCGAGCCGGTACCCGGCGTGGTCGACGTGACCACTAGAGACGCGAGCGTGGCCGTGTTGGTCTACGTAGGCAGTCAGGTGCCGGAATCCCTGCTCCCACTGGTCAATTCGGATATCCCATACCCAACCGGGAAGATGGTTGAGGCGCCGCTCCTGATCCACGGGCAGGGTACCTCTGGCACGTCGATTACGTTGTGTAGCGGCCCAACTTCCCAGCGGGAATCCCGATTCGTCCACATACGACTTGGGAACCTGTGCGTGCCTATGCTCGCCAACGAAGCCGGTCAGCTGCACGAAGCCAGCCTCCCATCGGTCACTCGCCGGGTCCCACGACCACATCGGCAGCGCTTCCAGTCGCGCTGCTCGACCAGCGGCGAGCCGTCCTTTGCTGAAGGAGGAGCGTTGCACCCCGACCCACTGCCCCAAGCGGGATCCATTCACCGTGTATGGCCGGGGGACCGCAGCGTGACCGTTGGCCTGGGCATACTCCTCTAGCAGACGAAAGCTGTCTTCCCACGAATCAGCGTATGGGTCCCAGGTCCAGCCCGGCATAGTGTTCAGTCGTTCGATCTTGTCTACAGCCAAGGTTGCGGCAGAGTACTTGTCGCGTTGTTTGGCAACCCAGTTGCCGAGGCGGTCGTGCCCGACGGTGTAGCCCTTCGGAACGCGGGTGTGGCCGTGTTCTTTGGCGTAGTTCCCGAGCAGTGTGAACGCCTGTTCCCACGGGTCGATCGCTGTCCAGCCGGGCAACGTTGTGAGTCGTTTGGCTCGGTCAGCGGACAAAGTTCCCTTCGCGAGACTGTGGCGCTGATTACTGAGCCAACTCCCGAGGCGATGACCGTCTAAGACGTAGGTCTGCGGAACACGAGGATGCCCGTGCTTATCGACATAGGTCACGAGTAGCGCGAAGAACTTATCCCACTGGTCCGCATCAGGGGTCCAGGTCCAGCCTCGCAGAGCCTGCAGGCGATCGGCTCGGACTGGTTCGAGAATCCCCTTGTTGTATCTGCTGCGCTGAATCTGGACCCAGCCGCCGAGACCGCATCCGTCGACTGTGTAGTCCTTGGGCACACGAGAATGCTCGTGTGCTTCGGTAAATCCCACAAGGTGCTCGAACCTGGCTTCCCACTGGTCAGAGCGAGGATCCCACGACCACCCCGGCAGGTTCCTGAGACGCGCTTCACGGTCGGGTAGCCCGCGGCCAGCGGCATAATTCGTGCGCTGGATCGTCACCCATGTACCGAGCTTGTACTCGTCAACAGTGAAGGACTGTGGGACTCGAGCGTGGCCGTGTTCGCTGACGAAAGTGACCAGTCGCGCGAATCCCTCTTCCCACTGGGCAGTGAGCGCATCCCAGGTCCAGCCCGGGACTGCATCGAGTCGTTGCACGCGTGCAACGGTAAGTCGACCCGTGGCGCGCTTGTGCCGCTGAGTAGCCACCCAAGATCCGAGAGCGTGGCCGTCGGTCGTGTAGGTTGCGGGAACCAGCGCGTGTCCCTCGCGTTCGATGAATTGCTCAAGCAACGCCAGCCAGAGCTCCCATGTGGAGGTCGTCTTCTCGACCAGACGTACGTTGAACGCCTCAGCGAACTCGCCGGAGACAGTCGTGGGCAGATCGACAACGATCTTGCTGGGAAGTTGGATCGATCCGGGCCCGCTTCGTTTGCCGAGCTCGTGTCGCAGGTGATCGAGAGTCTCGGCCAGCGTGTCGTCGTGGGAACGAAGAGCCTGGATTACATTCCACACAGGTTTGAAGCTGGATTCGTTGAGAGTGGTTTCCGGGTCTTGTTCGGAGTCAACGAACACAGGGATGACGATCGTGCCGAGCGTCTTGTCCTCAACACGTCGGATCGCGCGACCGACTGCCTGCACGATGTCGACCTCAGACTGTCGAGGGTCGATGAATGCAACTCCGTCGAGGGCTGGAACATCGATGCCCTCGTTGAGACACCGAGCGTTCGTCATCAGTGCCCTGTCGCAGTCGTAAAGATCAGACAGCTTCTGGAGCAATGCATGACGCTTGCCGGTCGACATATCGCCAGAGGCGTGTGCAGCCCACACTTTCCCTGTCGGTCGTTGTTCCGGCGGCATCCAATCGATGACTGCAGGAAGATTCGCAGCGAATTCGCGCGCACGATTGACCCGAGAATGGAAACTGATGGTGCGACGCAAGTCGTAGCGGTGCATGGCCTTCGCCAGACCGATCTGGCTGGCAAGTGTGCGAGCATCCGTAACCTTGACCCCATCGGTCGTAACGAAGCGCCCGTGTTCGGCCCAGGACCGGTATGTGGCATTGTCGACACCTACGACAACAACGCGATAGTCGGTCAGCAAACCATCGGAAATCGCTTCGGAAAACCCGAGCCGGTGGAACACCGGACCGAACTTCGCGTGATCGTCCATCGAGGCGATCTCGAACTCGGCCTCGTGGCCCTCTCGCACAACGCCGCCTGTGAAGAAACGCGGGGTTGCGGTCATGAACAGGCGCCGCCGTGCCCGGATAAGTCCATCGTCGAGGACCGTCGCGAACTCCGTAGATGACCGCCCAGCACAACGATGCGCCTCATCCGCGACAGCGAGGTCGAACGCTGGCACACCGGCAAGCTCCAGAGCCTTGGCAACCTGTGGCGAGGATTGATACGTCGTAAATACGACGCGGCGCCCAGAGCCTCGTAGGAACGCCGCGATCTCTGCCGGTTCGGTCGTCACCGGGCGTCCGAGATCGCTGACTGTCGTTGCTGCCGTGTCCCGGCTGACGACAGTGTCATCTGAGCAAACAGCTAATGAGGCAAACTCTGACGAGCTGTTGGCAGCCCACTCCCGGAGGGTTTGGGCCAGTAACGCAAGCGATGGCACCAAGACAAGGGCTCGCTCCGTGCCGAGTTCGTCGGCGATGAACACACTCGTGAGGGTCTTGCCTGTACCGCAAGCCATGATGAGTTGGCCGCGATCACCACCTTCGTTGAACGCGTTCAATACGGCATCGATCGCAGACCGTTGGTGCGGCCGAGGCCGCTTACCTGCTACGGGACGGGCGTGCAGGTGGTCGGGCGAGGTCGGCCAGTCGAGCCGCGATGCTTCGAGATCCCCACGAAGCAGGACGGCAGACTGCTTCTCCTGAGCATCGAGCGTGCGTTTGGCGGTGGCTCCCAGCTGATTGGTCGTGGCGATAAGCAGTCTGAATGAGAAGACCGAGCGGGCTGACTCGGAGATGAAGGTGTCGATATCGCGTTTGGTGATTGAGGTCGTCTCGGAGTACGCCTTGGCCTGGATTGCCCAAAGCTTGCCATCGCGGCCTTTCGCGACCAGATCAATCCCGGCGTCGCTACCCCACCTGTCGGGCCAATCGTCCCAAAGCCACACTTGTTCAAGTTCGCTGGCGTAGGACGGATCGTGGGTCAAAAACCACTGGCAGATCCGTTCGAACTGAGTTCCCCGGCGGACTGTGTTATCGGGGTCCAATTGCTCTAGAAGCTCGGTCAGTGATGGCACGCGGCGGATCTCCTTCTGTTGAGGCACGGAACACTGCAGACGAGGCGCTCCGCCGCGAAGGTTAGCGAGGGGGTCTGACAAGCCGCCCGGTTTGCGACGCAATGGATTTCGTGGCACGGGCGTCGCCGTCGACAGTAGGGACTACCGTTTGGCTGGATGACGACGCGCGGTGCTGGCGGACGCTCCTCAAGGTGGCCATACCACGGTAAAGGCCGACATCGTGAATAACACGGGTGCATAGAGCAGCCGCGAAACGCGTGTGCGTGCCGAGTCCTTCGTTGCAACGACGGCGCGTCGTGCATGAAATATGCACGACGGCACAGCATCTCGTCGGGGAATTTCTACGGCTCTTTGTTTCCAAAACCCACGAGTAACCCCCAACCTCTGCGTTATGTTACCGAGGATTCTCATCGCAGACGAGTATCGGGCAGCGGGTCGCCGGGCACGTGGGGCTAGTCGCTGACCGGCAGGAAGGGTCGGTGCGGCGTGAGCCAATCCCGATCGGCAGAGGTTCACCAGATCGTCAACGTCGCTTCCGGGCTGTGGCGGCGCCATCCCCAACAATCCATTGAGACGCTCGGCAGGCAAGTCCTGCTTGCCCGCGTCGCCATCGCGGCGCTGGTCGAATCGCTTGTGCGGCGGCGGTTTCCGTTCACCGAGTTCATCAAACAGTGCGCGTTTATGGCGAACGTGTCGGCGCTGCCGACCATTTTCGTCGCGATCCCGGTCGCGGTTGTTGTCTCGTTGCAGATCGGCGCGCTCGTCAATCAAGTCGGCGCGACCACCTTCATTGGGGCGGTCGCCGGGCTCGGCATCATCCGCCAAGGCGCGCCGCTCGTCACGTCCCTCATGATCGCAGGCGCGGTCGGTTCGGCGATCTGCGCCGACCTTGGTTCGCGCACGATCAGGGAGGAAGTCGACGCGATGCGGGTGATGGGGGTCGACCCGGTCCGCCGACTCGTCGCCCCACGCATTGCCGCCGCGGTGCTGGTCAGCATGCTGTTGTGCGGGTTCATCGTGTTCGTCGGCTTCGCGACCGCGTACCTCTTCAACGTCTACGCCCAGCACGGCACGCCGGGGTCGTTCATCAGCTCGTTCGCGTCGTTCGCTGTCGCGAGCGACCTCATCGTCGCGCTGGTCAAGGCCGCGATCTTCGGCCTGCTCACCGCGATCATCGCCTGCGACATGGGCCTGCACACCAAAGGCGGACCCGGCGGGGTCGCGAACGCGGTGAACTCGGCGGTGGTCACGTCGGCGCTAATGTTGTTCGCTACCAACATCATTGTCACGCAGCTCTACAACATCTTCTTTCCATCGAAGGTGGCCTGACATGGCCGCCGAATACACCCGGCCCGCGCTACGTCCGGTCCGCGTGATCGCGGCGGCGACGAGCGGCCCGTGGCGCGCCAATCAGCGGCTCGGGCACCAGGCCATCGTGTTCTTCCAAGCGCTGCTCGCGGTGCCGTTCACACTGCGCCACTACCGCAAAGAAGTCGGTCGGCTTATCGCCGATGTGGGGTGGGGCAACGGGTCGCTCATCGTCGGCGGCGGCACGGTTGGCGTGGTGATCGTGCTCTGCGCGTTCGGCGGCATCACCGTCGGTGTTGAGTCCTACACCGCGCTGAACATGCTGACGATGGGCCCGCTGACCGGCGCGATCTCCGGTTTCGCCACCACACGCGAGATCGCGCCGATCCTCGGCACTCTCGCGTTCGCCATCCAATCGGGCTGCCGATTCACCGCGCAACTTGGGTCGATGCGCATCGCCGAAGAAATCGACGCGCTCGAATCCATCGCGATCCGCCCGCTGCCCTACCTGGTGACCACCCGCATGATCGCCGCGACCGTCACGATCGTCCCGCTCTACACCGTTGGGCTCGCGGTCGCTTACCTGTCAACCAAGGTCGCCGTGCTTGTGCTCGGCGGCACCACCGTTGGCACCTACGACCACTATTTCTTCCAGTTTCTGATCGGGGGCGACGTGTTCTTCTCCCTGCTCAAAGTGGTGATCTTCGTGCTGATCGCCGCGTTCATCCAGTGCTACTACGGCTTCACCGCGACCGGCGGTCCCGAAGGGGTCGGCGTGGCGGCGGGGCGCGCGATCAAGATGGTCATCGTCGTGATGGTGTTCACGAATCTTTTTCTCACGCTTGCCATTTGGGGAATTGATCCGGGCATTCGGATTTCGGGGTAAGTCGCATGATTTTGGATCTCAGTGGACGCGGGCCAAGGCCGTATCAGCTCGCCCTCGCTGGCATCGCGGTGATCACGACCCTGGTCACGGCGCTGTATTTGCTGGCGTTGCGCTACAACGGCGAGTTCGATGCGAAGGTCGTCGTCGCGGCCGACCTCACCAGCACCGGCGACGGACTCCCCGCGCGCGCCGACGTGAAATACCGTGGCATGCTCGTCGGCGCGGTGAGCTCGGTCGACATGGCGGCGAAGGGCGCGCGCCAGCATGCGACATTCGAACTCAAACCCGTTGCTGCCGCGACGATTCCGGACACCGTCACCGTTCGGGTGGTGCCCGACAACATCTTCGGCGTTTCCTCAATCCAACTCGTTGACAACGGTGAATCGCCCCGCCACCTACGTGACGGGGTGACCCTGCGCGAAGACACCAGCGCCGCGACGATTCAACTCCAAACCACCTTGACCACCCTGCGTGATGTCCTCGACAAAATCCAGCCCGAAAAGCTCGGTCGCGTTCTCGCCACATTGGCCGCCGCCCTTGATCCCAGCGCGCGCGTTCCCGGGTCGACGGTCGACCGACTCGACACCTGGCTCACCACCATCCACCACACCCCGGGCATTGGTGATCTGCTCGGCGACTTCGGTAAGGCCGCGACTGCGTTGAGCCAGTCGGCGCCGGAACTGGTTGGGGTGCTGAGTGACTCGGTGACGACGGCGCGCACGCTCACCGAAAAGCGCGCGCAACTGGTTGCGCTGCTTACGCAGGGGACATCGACTATCGATGCGGTCAACGCCCTGTTCGCCGCGAACCCGAATTCAGGCAAGGAGTTGACGGCGGGATTGGATGTATTGCTTGGCGGGATCGCGAAAGACCCTGGGACCCTGCGGTCGACAGCGGTGAACCTCAACGCGTCGCTGCGAAAACTGCAGCAGGTCTTCAACTTTGGTCCGCACAAGCAGATGACGTGGCGGATGGACGTGAGTTTCACGCCGTTCCAGCAGTACACAGCGAAGGATTGCCCGAGTTACGGAGCGCAGGTTGGACCGCGCTGTGGTGGGCCGAGCATCCCGGAAGTTGCGCCACCGCAAGAGTTTCCGGTGCAGCAGTTGCCTCAGCGGCTTGACGCTGCGGGACCATTGCCGACCGCGCCGGTGCCGCCCATCCCTGGTATCCCCACCCCCGCGCTGCCGTCGATTCCCAGCTTGCCGACCATCCCCGGCCTCCCCACGATCCCCGGCCTTCCGCTAATCCCGGGCATCACCGCCCCCGCCGCCGCGCAAGACCCCGCACCCACCGCGACGCAGCCCACCCGACTAACCGGCGTCGCCGCCATATCCGCACTCGTCGGCGGCCGACCAACCGTCACCCAACTGCTCCTGCTCGGCTCAGTCCTAGGCGCCACGCCCATCGTCCCGGACGTCGAAGGCGGTGTCGCACAATGAAATCCGCCAAAGCACTCATCGGCTTCACCCTCTTCGCCGTAGTCGCCACCGTCCTGACCTACACCATCTGGTCAACCCTCCAACGCACCGTCCCCGGCCCAACCGCCACTTACTCGGCCGTCTTCACCGACGTCCTCGGCCTAAGAGTTGGCGACGACGTGCGCATGGCAGGCGTCCGGGTCGGGCGCGTCGACAAAATCGACTTCACCACCGACTACGCCGCACAGGTCGACTTCCATATCCAAGATCGCCAGCACCTCACGACCACAACCAAAGCCCTTGTGCGCTACCAGAATTTGATCGGTCAGCGCTATGTCGCTCTAGCACCCGGCGCGACTGCGGGCACGGTCATTCCCCCCGGCACCCAGATCCCCCTCGAACGCACCGAACCGTCCTTCGACGTGTCAACGCTGCTCTCCGGGTTCGAGCCACTGTTCAGCGTGCTGCAACCCGACCAAATCAACTCACTGTCCGAGACGCTGATCCAGGCGTTGCAGGGCAACGACATCTCGCTCGCCGCACTGATCACCCAGGCCGCGCAGCTCGCATCAACCTTCGGTGAGCGCGACCAAATCATCGGCGATGTGCTGAGCAACCTCAGTGTGGTGATGGCCGGATTAGCAAGGCGCAGCGGCGAATTGGAGACCCTGATCACGCAAACGCGCAGCTTGATGGACGGCCTCTACGCCCAGGGTCACGAGCTTGGCCGTTCCGTGGAACGAATAGCGGGAACGACCGACGCGCTGGTCTCGTTGATCGGCACCGTCAAGCCCAGCATCGACGCCGCGCAAACCAACGCGACATCCGGAGTGCTGATGCTGCTCTACAACGGGGCCATGCTCGACCGCGCCGCCGTCGAATTACCGGACGTGCTCAACGGGATCGCCCGCTTCACCAGCTACGGCGCCTACGGCAACGCCTACTTCTGCAGGCTCGACATTTCACTCTGGGGCGTGCTGCTGCCCGAGGGCCTGTTCTCCCAAGTCGGTGGCAACGCGCAGTCAGGAGTGTGTCGATGATCGGGCCACAATTCCTTCGCGACAACCGCCATCTGCGGCTCGGTCTCACCGCTGGCCTCGCCGTGGCGCTGCTGCTCGGCGGCTCAACTCTGTTGTCCCAGTTGCGATTAGGTGATCGCACCATTCACGCTGAGTTCGCGCAGTCGGCCGGAATCAGGGCGGGCGCGTCGGTCGACATCGCCGGCATCGAAGTTGGCGCGGTCCAGTCGGTCAAGCTCGTCAACGACCGCGTCGACCTGTCCTTGCGCATCCGCCGCGACATCAAGCTGGGCCCCGACGCACGCGCGGCCATCAAACTATCGACCATCCTCGGCCGACTACACATTGACTTGCAGCCTGGCAAGGGAAAAGGCTTGCCCGGCAATAGGATTGCGCTCGCCAACACCTCGGTTCCCTACAATCTCAGCAAGGTCATCCAGGACCCGAAATACAGCTCCTCATTCGAGCGAATCGAGCGCATCGACCCAACCAAATTGCGCGGCGCACTCGACGTGCTCAACAAACAGCTCGGCGACTCGCCCGCGATGGCCGTTCAAGCCCTCAACAGCATCGGCGCGCTGGCCCAGGTGATCAACAGCAGGCGCGACGAGGTCGACACGCTGCTCAAGAGTATGGATCAGGTCGCCCAACTCGCCTCGGACAACCGCAACAGCGTGCTCGTCCTGCTCACTAGGGGAGAAGCGATCGGGGCCGCGGTGCAAAAACGGCAAACGCTGCTGACTCAGCTACTCAACAATGTCGCGGAAATGTCAAAACTGCTGCGCGACATGGGCATTGATAACAATGACCAGCTCGGCCCGCTAATCCACAATCTCAACACGATGGCCGACGGGCTCACCAAAAACAAGGCGAACCTCGACCGACTCTACGAAATCGCACCAGTCACCATGCGGCAGTTCAACAACGTGGTTGGCAACGGCCCCTACGGCGACGTGTGGGCGCCGTGGATCTTCCCCGACAACTGGCTATGTTTCGCCCAAGCTGTGCAGGGGTGCAAGTGATGACGATGCGTCGGAAAAGCAAGCTCGCCGCCGTCTGTTTCACGGTGCTCACGATCGCCAGCTGCGCGCTGCTACCAAGCAGCATCGCGGGGCTCGGCGACCGCAAAACGATCACCGCCGACTTCGAGAATGTCGCGGGAATGTATGCGGGGAACGAGGTTTCGGTGCTCGGCGTCCCAGTTGGCGTCGTCGATTCGGTTACCCCGCGCGGTGGTTATGTCGAAGTGGTGATGTCGATCGACAGCGGCGTCCGCGTCCCCGCCGACGCGATGGCGGCGCTGGTCTCGCCACAGCTCATCACCAACCGGCACGTTGAGCTAGCCCCGGCCTACTCCGGCTCTGGTCCCGAACTTGCCGACGGTGCGCATATTCCGTTGGCACGCACCAGAACTCCCGTCGAACTCGACCGCATCCTCGCCACCTTCGACCAACTCGGCCAAGCGCTCAAAGGCGACAGGGCGTCCGGGCCGATGGCGAGCCGAGTGCTGTTCCCGCTGCTAGACGGCAACGGTGACCGACTGCGCACCATCCTCGACCAGTTGTCCGGCGCGTTCGAAGTGACGCTGGCGAACAAAGACCAAATCTCCAACACGGTCATCAAACTCGGCGAAATCACCCAGGTGATCGCCGAAAACGACCAAACCGTGCGCGATTTCAGCGGACGGCTCACCGAACTCATCGCGCTGTTCGCGCAACAGTCACCCGGACTGCAAGCGGTGCTCGCCCAACTTGAGACCTTCGTCGCCAATACCTCGGCCGTTGTCGGGCAAAACCAGGACCAACTCGCGGGCGCGATCACCAAGTTCATCGCGATTGCCACCCAAATGCGTTCCAACGCACGCAATCTCACCGAGATCGTCGACGTTGGTCCGCTGCTGTTCCAGAACGTCGACAACGCGATGAGCCGCGACCGGCAAGCGCTGCGCCTGCATGGACTCCTCGATAAGGCCGTGCTCGACGGCGAGGCGCTTTCGCTTTTCTGCGAGCGAGTTCAACTGAGACTCGACGGGTGTCGCACCGGCAAAATCGCCGACATGGGACCGGATTTCGGGCTCACCGCAGCACTGTTGGGACTGACGAAATGAAACTTCGCGCGGTGCTCGCCGCTGCCTTGATCAGCAGTTCCTGCTCGATGAGCGTGGCCGAATTGCCGATGCCCGAGCCTGGCATCGGCGGACCCGGCTACCCCCTGCACGCCACCTTCCGTGACGCGCTCAACCTGCCCGACCGCGCGCACGTGAAGATCGGCGGCACCGACATCGGGGTGGTCACCGCCATCTCGACCACGTCGTTTCTCGCCGACGTTGAAATGCACATCCGCGCCGACATCGAATTACCAAGGGGCACAACGGCGGAACTGCGCCAGGCGACACCGCTCGGTGACATCTTCGTCGCAATGACCCTGCCCAGCGCCGCCGAGGCTGGCCCCGCGCTGCGCGCTGGCGAGACCATCGGTGCAGACCACACCGCGTCGGCCGCGTCCGTCGAGCAGTTGATGATGTCGATTTCGATGTTGATCAACGGCGGCGGCGTCAACCAGGTCGCGCGGGTGACGTCCGAACTCGATTCGATCTTCGCGGGCAAGGCACCGCAGTTGCGGCACCTCGTCGGGGAGACGACGAGCGTGATCACCGCGCTCAACCAGCGGACCGGCGACCTCGACGCGACACTGGCGGGATTGTCGGGCCTAACCGGTGAATTGGCAAGGCGCAAAACCGAATTGGGTGCTGTGGCGGATAGCTTCCCGCAGTTGATTGGGCTGTTCGCCGAGAACAACCAGGCGATGGTCGAGTTGATCACCAAGCTCGCGGTCACTACCGACGCGCTTGGCGATTTCGCCGCGACGAACGGTCCGCAGTTCGCCAGTCTGTTTCAGAGCGTCCAGAATTTGATGTCCGGGTTCGCGCAGATGGGCGATGACCTCACCGGCGCGCTCACCGGCTTGCATCAGCTCTATCCGAACCTCATGGACACCCTGCGTGGGCCGAATCTCGCTGTCGGAGCGATACTTTCGTATCTCGACATCGGCGCGATCACCGATCCAGCGGGAAGCCGGTGGCCGGAGGGGAGCGACGCTGGCGCGTTCGTCGGCAGCCTTACCCAGGTGCTCGCCAAGGTGCTTGGCCGAGTCGGCAGCCAACCGGCAGGTCCGCGATGAACCCACCGCTGTGGCAATGGCTCGTCCGGCGACGGATCACCGTCGCCAACCTGGGCCTTGTTGTCGTGATGATCCTGGGCAGCGCGTACCTGGGCGTCGCGGTTCTGCGGGTTGACCCGACGAAGACGCGGATGCACGTCACCGTCGAGTTGGCCACGTCGGGCGGCCTCACGGTCAATAACGACGTCACCTATCGCGGGGTGCGGGTAGGTCGGGTCAGCGACGTGCGCGCTGAAGGGGACGGCGTTGTTGCGATCGCCGAAATCGACAGTGAGACAAGGATTCCGACGAGCGGAACGGTCTCGGTCGCGCGGTTGTCGGCGGCGGGGGAGCAGTACCTCGACTTTCGGCCCGAATCCGAGGCTGGACCGTATTTGCGCGACGGTGCCATTGTCGACCGGGCCCGTACCGCGGTGCCGGTGCCGATCCAGTCGGTGCTCGGCAACGTGAGCGCGCTGTTCGACGGGATGAACCCCGATCGGCTCACGGTGATCGTCGACGGACTCGACAAGGCGCTCGCGGGCGGACCCGACAGTCTGCGCAACATGATCTCCGGGATGAGCCAGGCGATGGCCGGACTCAGCGGCCTCCTCCCGCAGACTCAGCAACTCCTGCGCAATCTGGAAGTGATCGCGTCGACGACCGCGCACGCCCAACCCGACCTCGGCACGCTCACGCACGCGGGCAGCACCCTGTTTCGCCAGTTCAGTGCCGCCGACGCGGAAGTGCGTCGACTGCTTGAGCAGACACCGGGTCAGCTAGGCACGCTCGGTGGATTTATTTCCACCACCCAGGACCCGATCACCGATTTGGTCACGAACTTCGTCGCGATCACCCGCGCTGCCAAGTTGCGTCAGCCCGCGCTCGAAGCGCTGTTCCCGTCGATGAGTCGCTTCGCCGACGCGCTCGGCGTCCCCGCCCACGACAACGCGTACTTCACCCTCGTCGACCCGTGGCCGCGCCCGACCTGCGATTACGACACGATCCCCGTCGCGCCCGCTGTCCCAACCACCGACACCCGGGTTCGCCTTTACAACTACTGCGTCACCGACAATCCCGCGCTGCAAGTTCGCGGCTCGGCGAACGCGCCCCGACCCGCCGGTCCCGACAATGGCGCTGGTCCGCCGCCCGGGGTCACCGGCAACGAACTGTCCCAGCCCGCGGTACCCGCACCCCGATAAGGACTGTCATGAACGACGAAACCGCACGGAAGAAACTCGCCATTCGAAGCGCGATCGCCGTCGTGCTCGGCTCTTCGATCGCGGCATCGGTGTTCTTCTTCGTCCAAAACAGCAATACCCAGGACCTCCTCACCGCCGAGCGGGAAGCGCGGGAGGCGGCCTGCCGCTACGCGCCGGTGCTCGCCGACTACGACAGCAAACACCTCGACACCTACTTCACCGCCGTGCTCGACGGCGCGACCGGCGACTGGAAGAAACAGTTCAGCTCGACGAGCACCGAGCTGCGCGACGTTCTCGTGCACGGCGCGGTGACGTCCAAGGTCACCGATACCCAATGCGCGATCCGCACCGCCGACACCGAATCCGCCGAGGCGATCGTGGTCATCGGCCAGACCATCAGCAGCGTCGGCACCGACAACAAACCCAAACCCGGGCAGCTGTCGATGGTGTTGCATCTGCGCAAAGTCGATGACAAGTGGCTCGTCGACAAGCTGAACTCGCCACTGGCAACGCCGGCACCGTGACCGCATCCGCCCAGCTACCGGCCCGCACGCCGCGATACCATGACAACCGAGCATGACCACACAGACAAATCCCCCGAGTACGACCGTGCCGCAACGTGAAGTAAGGCGCAGGCCGAAGAACCGGCGAGCCCAAATCGCGGCGGAGTCGGCGGCAGCGTTCGCCGCGAACGGCTACCACGGCGTGAGCATGGACGACATCGCCAAGCGACTCGGCATCAGTTCAACCGCGCTCTACCGCCACTTCCCGAACAAATACGCGCTGTTCCGGGAAGAATTGTTGCGTTTGTCGGGGCTCATCGCGGGCACGACCGCGCTGGCGGAGGCCGACGGGTCACCGCGTGAGCGCATCGACCAGCTACTTGATGCGGTGATCGCGATGACGATCGCCAATCGCGCGACCGTCCGGTTGACCCGCTGGGAACGCCGATACCTTGAGCCCGACGACTACCACCAGCTCATCGAAGAGCTAACCGGACCGATCCGCCTCATGCGCGCGCTGGTCGCCCAGGTTCGCCCCGAACTCAGCGGACACGACCGCGCTGTTCGTGCGGTCGCTATCTTCGCGCTTACCAGCAGCATTGGTGATCACCACGTGAAGGTCTCCTCGGAAGTCCTTGCGCCGCTGCTGCATTCGGCGAGTTGGGCCATCATCGACGCCGACCTGACAACGCCGGAAAGCGCGACCCCCGAAATTAGCGAAACTAGTAGCGACGCACCACTTTTCCGACAGGAGCAGTTGCTGCGCGCGGCGGTCACCCTCTTCCACGAACGGGGCTACCCGAACGTCAGCATGGAAGATATCGCTGGCGCGGCGAACCTGGTCGCGGCGTCGGCGGTGTATCGGTACTACCGGGGCAAGAGCGACCTGCTCGCGACCGCGTTCCGCCGGGCGGCCGAGCGGGCGTCAGCCGCGATCACCGCCGCGACGTCGACCGAACGCCCGCCCGAAGCCGCCCTCGCCGAGCTGATCGACGGCTACGTTCGCGACTGCTTCGCCGAACGCGCGTTGACCTTCGTCTATTACACCGAGTTCGGCAACGTCGACGCCGCCGACCAGGTCACGTTGCGGCAGATGCAGCAAGCGGTCGTCACCGAGTGGGCCGCGCTTGTCGTCAAAGCACGGCCGGAACTGACGATGAGCGAGGCTCGCGTGCTCGTACATGCCTGTTTCAGCCTCGTCGTCGACCTCGGTTGGATCTTCAGAGACACCGGAATCTGCAAGCGGGGCAAGGTCATTCGCATCCTTGAAGCAGTCGCCTACAGGCCGTAGGTCTTGCCGATGATGTCGCGCTGAATCTCGCTCGTCCCACCGAAGATCGTGGAGACAAGCGCGCCGCGGACATGCTTTTCCATGTCGAACTCGCGCGCGTAACCGTAGCCGCCCATCATCTGCATGCCCGCCAACGCGACCGCCTTACTGGTCTCGGTTGCCTTGAGCTTGGCCATTGACGCTTCCCGCGCGAACATCTTGGTTGGGTTCGCGTCGACCGCGTCCGCCACGCTGTAGACGAGGAGTTTCGTGCACTCAATCTCGGTCGCGAGGTCGGCGATCCGGTGCCGGAGCGCCTGAAAGGTGCCGATTGGTCGACCGAATTGCTTTCGCGCACTGACGAATTGGAGGGTGTCTTCGAAGGCGCGCTCGGCCGAGCCCAGGCTCATCGCGGCAAGGACGAGGCGTTCGAAGTTCAACCCGGTCATCAGCTGACGCCAACCGTTGCCGACCTCGCCGACCACCGCGTCGTCGGGCAGCAGGCAGTCGGTGAAGTACAGATCGTTCGTCTCGCGTTGGTTGCCCATCAGCTCGATCGGGTTGATCTTGAGGCCGGGGGTGTTCGCAGGCACATGGAACATCGTCAAGCCCTCATGCTTACCGCCGCTGCGATCGGTGCGGGCGACGAGCAGGATGTTTTCGGAGATGTGGGCGTTCGAACACCAGGTCTTTTGGCCGTTGATCAACCAGCCATCGTTGGTCTTTTCCGCGCGGGTGGTGAGGTTGCCGACGTCGGACCCAGCTTCGGGCTCGGACATCGAAATCGACTGCGACGCACCGCGAACGATGCCGCGCAGCACCGTTTCCTTCTGTGCGTCGGTGCCGAATTTGGCGTAGGCACCGCCGGTGATGAGCGTCGGTCCGATCGCGCCGATGGGCAGCATGCCTCGGATGCTTTCCTCAAGCAGGATGCACATGTCGACCATTGAGGCGTCCGAGCCGCCGTAGGCCTCGGGCACGGTCAGCCCGAGCCAACCCAGCTGAGCCATCTTGGCGTAAACCGCCGGATTGTGTTGTTCCGCATCGTCTTTGGTGAGCGCGTCGCGCTTTTCCCGTGTGCCGGCTTCCCGCTTGGCGAACGCGGCGACGGCGGCCGCGAAATCCTGCTGCTCGGAACTGAATTCGACGCCCATCTGACCGTTCTCCTTCGAACGTGACCGTTGACACATTCGCGCCAACCCAGCTAAGTTAACAAAAATTCTCGCTAAGTTAATAGGTATTCTCGTCGGAAGTGAAGAGGTTCGGTGCGCGATAACCCGAGCGGCACGGTGCTTACCAAGGGCGAGTTAGCCGCGCTTGCGGCCTGGATGGACGCGCGGGGCCTCGGCTCGGGACCTCTCGGCGCGGTTGAGCCGGTGACCGGCGGGACGCAGAACGTGATGGTCCGGTTCGAGCGTGAGGGTCGCGGTTATGTTCTGCGGCGCGGTCCGCGCCACCTGCGGCCACGCAGCAACGACGTGATCCGGCGTGAGTTCACGATTCTCGACGCACTCGCGAAAACCGATGTGCCGCATGCACGTTTGATCGGCGCGTGTGGTGACACGTCGGTGCTTGGTGGCGCGGTTTTCTATCTGATGGAGCCGGTTGCGGGGTTCAACGCGGGGGTTGAACTGCCTGCCCTGCATGCGGGTGACGTTGCTCTGCGCCGGGAGATGGGGTTCAGCATTGTCGACGCGCAGGCTCGCCTCGGTGCTGTCGACCATGTCGCGGTGGGCCTGGCTGAGCTCGGTCGGCCCGACGGATTCCTTGAGCGTCAGGTGCCAAGGTGGCTTCGCGAACTTGATTCTTACGCGGCATTTCCCGAATATCCCGGTCCCGCGATTGGTGCCGTTGATGAGGTCGCGCGTTGGCTTGATGAGCACCGGCCGAAGTCGTATATGCCCGGCATTCTGCATGGCGATTTCCACGCGTCGAACGTGATGTTTTCCCGCGCCGGAGCTGACGTCGTTGCGGTTGTTGACTGGGAAATGTGCACGATCGGTGACCCGCTGCTCGACCTGGGCTGGCTTTTAGCTACCTGGCAACTGCCCGGCTCGCCCGCCGAGTTCGGTGGTGAATTGGCCCGCGCGGGCGGTTTGCCGACGCCTTCCGAATTGGTCGCGCGGTATAGCGAGCAATCGCAGCGCGACGTCACCGCGATTCGGTGGTACACCGTGCTCGCCTGCTTCAAACTCGGCATCATCCTGGAAGGCAGTTACGCGCGAGCGTTGGCGGGTAAGGCACCGATGAGCGTCGGCGAAGCACTACACGGAACAACGCTGCGCCTGTTTGAACGGGCGCAAACTTTGATGAGTGGAGAATGATGATCGACTTCGAAATACCCGCTGAGCTCGTCGAATTAGGTGCTCGGGTGCGTGCTTTCGTTGAAACCGAGGTGGTGCCGTATGAGCGTGACCCGCGCGTCACCGCCCACGGCCCGTCCGACGAATTACGCGATGAGTTGATCGCGAAGGCTCGTGCGGCCGGACTGCTGTCCATCCAACAGCGCCCCGGCGGCATGACGCACCTGGAGCAAGCGGTGGTTTTCGAAGCTGCTGGTTGGTCGACACTTGGTCCGGTCGCGATGAATTGTGCGGCACCGGACGAGGGCAATATGTTTTTGCTGTCGAAAGTCGCCAATCCGGAACAGGCGGCGGAGTTTTTGCAGCCGATTATTGACGGTGCGCGACGTTCAGTGTTCGCGATGACCGAACCCGACGGTGCTGGCTCTGACCCAAGCCAATTGCGAACGACGGCCGTGCGGGACGGCGATAAGTTCGTCATTAACGGGCGTAAATGGTTAATCACCGGCGCGATTAACGCCGACACGTGGATCATCATGGCCGACGTTGTCGACGAAGGCGCGACGCTGTTTCTCTGCCACGGGAACGCGCCGGGCATTGTGATCGAACGGGTCATGAACACCATGGACCGCAATTATGTTGAAGGCCATTGCGTCGTCCGATTCGAGGATTTAGTGCTGCCGGAGTCGGCGGTCCTCGGCGCGGTAGGGGAGGCATTCCGCTACGCCCAACTTCGCCTAGCCCCCGCGCGACTCACCCACTGCATGCGGTGGCTCGGCGCTGCGGCACGCGCGCAGTCGATCGCGGTCGAGCACGCCAAGACCCGAATGTCGTTCGGCAAGCCGATCGGCGAACATCAGGGCGTGGGATTCATGTTGGCAGACAACGAGATTGCGCTACAACAATGCCGACTGATGATCTGGTGGGCATGTTGGACGTTGGACAAGGGTGGTAAGGGACGGCACGAGTCGTCGATGGTGAAGTCGATGGTGTCGGAGGAGCTATTCAAGGTCGCCGACCGCTGCGTGCAGGTACTGGGCGGCATGGGCATCAGCGACGAAACCCCGGTAGCGGCGATCTTCACCGACCTACGCGCATTCCGCCTATACGACGGCCCGACTGAGGTGCACAAGTACGCGATCGCCCGCCAGTTGTTACGGGCGAAGTAGGTTTCGCCGGTCCATTACGCACCTCCGCGCGCGATGCAGTCCTCGCCGCTGGCCGTGTTTCGCCGCTTTCTCGACGGCAACCGGACCGACAGGTATGCAGATACGTGGCATTTTCGTGCATGCTCACGCCTCCGCCCCTGATTTTGGGCCCTCGGCCCGCGAATGTGCACGGATATGCCACGTGGTCGCATGATCTTGAAGCGCGCCAGGCCACCAGGCCGCGTTTTACGCCAATGAACGGACGCCTACGCCGAGTGGTGGCATCCACATAAGTGCTGACTTATACTCGCAGGTGTGGAATGGGAAGTCGTGCTACTCGAACCAGTCGACCGCTGGTACCTGAAGCTGTGCGAATCCGACCCGAAGTCTGCGATTTTGATCGAGCAGGCCGTGGACCGACTCGCCGCACTCGGTCCGGCGCTCGGCCGTCCGCTCGTCGATACTCTGGAGCACAGCAACCTACGAAATTTGAAGGAGCTGCGACCGGGCTCTCGCGGCCGTTCTGAGATCAGAATGCTGTTTGCATTCGATCCCCGTCGGCGCGCGATCATCCTGGTCGCTGGCGATAAGGCCGGGCTATGGGCCAGGTGGTACGACGACGCGATTCCGCTGGCGGAGCTCCGCTTCGCGGACTATCTCGCGACGACGTTGAAGGAGGAATGACTATGACTGGCGCACGCAACTGGCGTGAGGTGAAAGCGGAAGGGCATCGCCTGAACCCGGATCTCGCTAACCCTGAACTACGCGCTGAAGCGGCCGCGCAGCTCGATGGGCGCATCGCGGGTCACCATCTCAAAGAGCTGCGGCAAGGGGTAGGTGTCACCCAGGCTGAGCTCGCCGCTGCGCTCGGCGTCAGTCAAGCGCGCGTTTCGCAGATCGAAAATGGCGACCTCGCGGCCATGGAGCTCGAAACTTTGCGCGCCTACGCACGCGCGCTTGGTGGGCACGTCGACATCAGTGTGAGCGTTGGTCCGCACACGATCAAGGTCGCTTAGTAGCGCGGCGGAGCGGGGGATCATCATCAAATCCACGTGAGGCCAAATCTGGTTGGGGGAACCTATTCGCGCGACGCTTGTTCGCATGGCCCGCCGCATCGCGGGTCGCGAAACACGTTGCGAGAATTAGGATTTCGATGAGCGAAACTCCATCAGGTGATTCCGGCAAGGGCGAGTTGGACGCGTCCGACTCGAACCCCGCAGTCGTTCCCAGCGACGACGAAGACCTCAGTGCCCCTGCGGAATTGCCCAGTTCCGGCCTCTCCAGGCGCGGGTTGTTCATCGGGGCCGGGGCTGCCGCTGCGGTCGTCGCGGGCGGCGGGCTCGGGGCCTGGCTGACGCTGCGGCGCACACCCGGCTCCGGTGCCGTTAACCGCGCGCTCAAGATCGGGCACGGCGGCGGCATCTGTGAAGCGCCGCTGTATGCGGCTCTGCACCAAGGGATCTTCGAAAAGCACGGGCTCAACGTCGAGATCATCAAGACGGCGGGCGGCGAGATCAAGGACGCCGTTGGCGCCGGCAAGCTCGACGCCGCGCCTGGCATCTTCTTCTCCTGGCTCAAGCCAATCGAACAGGGCATCGACGCGAAACTCGCCGCTGGCCTGCACGAAGGCTGCCTCCGCATTGTTGTCCCGCCGGACAGCCCGATCAAGAACGTCAGCGAACTGCGCGGGCAGCCCGTTGGCGTTGGGGCCATTGGTGATTCGGCGATGTCGTTCTTCTCGCTCGACCTGCTCGACGCCGGGCTCAACCCGACCAAGGACGTGAACTGGCGCGTTTTCGACGCCGACCAGCTGCCGGACGCGCTGGCCCGCGGTGAGATCGTCGCGATCGCGGCGAGCGACCCGGTCGCGCTGCTGCCCACTCTCAAGGGCAAGGCGCGCGAGCTCACTAACAACTCGCAGGGCATCAACAAGCAGCACTACTGCTGCGCCACCGCGATCAGCGGCAAGCTGCTGCGCGACGACCCCGATGTCGCGCGTTCGCTCGTCACCGCATGGGCTGAGGGGAGTCGCTGGGTCGGTGCGAACACCTCGGCGGCCGCGAAGATTCAGGTCGACAACAAGTACGTCGCTGCCGAATTGCCCACCGTCGACGCGATTTTGAAAACATACGGCTACAACCCGTCGGCGTCGCGACTCAAGGCTGAAATCACGCCCGGCATCGCGAAGTTCGCCAAGACCGGCTACCTCGACGCGAAAACCGACCCCGAAGCGCTGGCGAACAAGGTCTATGTCGACCTCGGGCTGAAGTGGTGAGCTCGTGACCGCGACGATCACGCGGCCGGTCACGCCGACCGCAGCGCCGGTGAGCGTCGTCCGTCGCAACCAACCCGGGGTGAGTTTCGCAGTGGGATGGGCGATTTGGGCGCTCACGGCGGCACTCACCCTGGCGGTCCCGGACAAGCTCGACGCGGCCGACCCGCGCTACGTCGGGATCGGGTTCGCAGGCTGGACGGTGTTCCTCGCTGGCTGGGCCGTGGCGGGCTATTTCCACTTCAATGCCGCTGCGGCACTGCGCAAGTGGCAACCCTGGATCATCGTCCTCGGCCTTTGGACGCTGTTTTGGGAATGGTCGACGGCGAAAACCGCGTGGCTCATTCCGCCGCATTTCGCCTCGCCGCAGCACCTGCTGAGCGCGGGCGTTTCCGACTTCGGGTTGCTGGTTTCGAGCACGTATCACTCACTGTTGTTGCTGCTCATCGGGTTTGGGATCGGCTCGGTCGCGGGATTCGCGACGGGACTGGCGATGGGGTGGTCGAAAGTCGCGTCGTACTGGGGGAATCCGTTCCTGCAGTTCATCGGACCCGTTCCGGCAGCGACCTTGCTTCCACTCGTGCTCGTCCTCGCGCCGACCACCTACTCCGGCAGCGTGTTCATGGTCGCGTTCGGGGTGTGGTTCCCGGTCGCCGTCCTCACCCGCGCGGGCATCGCCGGCGTGGCACGCGGGTACTTCGACGTCGCCCAAACCCTCGGCGCCTCACCGTCTTTCCTCGTGTGGCGCATCGCGGTGCCCGGCGCTTTGCCGAGCATTTTCACCGGCCTGTTCATGGGACTCGGCGCGTCACTTGCCGCACTCGCCGTCGCGGAACTGCTCGGTGTCAAGAACGGGCTCGGTTGGTACATCCAGTGGACGAAGGGGTGGGCCGCGTACCCGCGCATGTATGTCGCGATCTTGATCATGGTCGTGGTGTGTCGGGTGCTCATGTTGGTGCTGTTCAGGGTCCGCAATCGGGCGCTGGCGTGGCAGAAGGATTTGGTGCGATGGTGAACGCGGTCGCGACCGGCGCGACAATCGACATTGACGGGGTCTCACACCAGTTCACTGTCGAAAAACCGCGCGGGCAAAGCATTTTCGATCGACTGCTCGGCAAGCCAGCGCCGGTACTCACTCGCGCGCAGGAGTTGGGTCGCCTTCGGGTGTTGACCGACATCTCGCTGCGCATCGAGCCAGGCGAGTTCGTTGTGCTGCTCGGGCCGTCGGGATGTGGGAAATCGACACTGCTGCGGCTACTTTCGGGTCTGGACAAGCCGTCGCGCGGGTCGTTGCGCGCCGACGGCGCCGAGATCGTCGGACCAGATCCGCACCGCGCGTTGATGTTTCAAGATCCGACGCTGCTGCCGTGGCGGACCGTGCTCGACAATGTCGCGCTGGGTCCGCAGGCCCGGGGAACATCGGCGCAGGATCGTGAGCGCGTCGACCAAACGCTGGAACTCGTTGGACTGGAAGGGTTTCGGGATTCGCTGCCCGCGCAACTGTCGGGCGGGATGGCTCAGCGCGTCGCGTTGGCACGGGCGCTGGTGAACCGGCCGCGTCTGCTGCTGCTTGACGAACCACTCGGCCGACTCGACGCACTCACTCGCGCGACGCTGCAAACCGAGATCGCGCGACTGTGGAGCGAAGAGGGTTTCACCGCAGTGCTTGTCACCCATGACGTCGACGAAGCGCTCCAATTAGCCGACCGCGTAGTGGTTTTCACGCCGCGACCCGGTCGCATCGTTGCCGACCTCGCGGTGCGCATCAACCGACCGCGCGAACTCGACAACCCTGAAAATTTGCGGCTGCGCAGAGAAATCCTGCGGCTGCTTGGACAGACAGAAAGGCCGGCATCGTGACCGCGACCGAATCGGTGACCGGCGGCGTGTTCGCCTCGGTCGACGCCGCCATCGGCAACACCCCGCTCGTCCGGCTGAATCGGATCACCGAGGGCATTGCCGCGACGGTGTATGTGAAGCTCGAATACTTGAATCCCGGTGGAAGCGTGAAGGATCGGGCTGCGGTGTCGATGATTGACGCCGCTGAAGCAGCGGGGGAGCTGCGACCGGGTTCGACCATTGTCGAAGCCACATCGGGCAACACCGGGACCGGACTCGCGCTCGTCGCGGCCGCGCGGGGTTACCCGGTGATCGCGGTGGTCCCCGACAAGGTGAGCGCGGAGAAAATCGCGTTGCTGCGTGCGTTTGGGGTGACGGTGCACATCACGCCTGCTGGTCGCCCGGTCGGGCACCCTGAGCATCTGCGCACGGTCGCGCTGGGGCTGGTCGAGTCGATTCCGGGCGCGTGGTTCGCCGGTCAGTACGACAACCCGGCGAACCCCGAGGCGCACCGGACGACGACGGGCCCGGAGATTTGGGCGCAGACGGCGGGGCGTGTCACGCATTACGTCGCGGGGATCGGCACGGGCGGAACCGTCAGTGGCGCAGGGGAATTCCTCAAATCGGTGGGTGACGTGACCGTCGTTGGGGCCGACCCGGATTCGTCGGTGTATGGCGGCGGTGACGGTCGGGCGTGGTACATCGAGGCGGTCGGACACTACGTGCATCCGGAAACGGAACTCGACGAGTGGCCGCAGTCGTACCACCTCGACGCCGTTGACCGGATTGAGCGAATCCCGGACGCGGAAGCCCTTCGCGTTTTGCACCGGCTCGGGCGGGAGGAAGGGTTGCCGCTCGGCGGATCGTCGGGCACTGCCGTTGCCGCTGCGCTGCGGGTGGCGCGTGAGCTTGGGCCCGACGACGTGGTTGTTGTCGTCGCGCCGGACTCCGGGCGGGCGTACCTGTCGAAGTACTTCAACGATGAATGGTTGGGGCGCTTCGGATTTCAGCTGTTGACGCCTGCTGACGGCCCGACTGTCGGCGACGTAGTTGCGTTCGCCGATACGCCGACGGTGATTGAGTCGAGCGCGACCGTTGCCTCGGCGCGAGAAGTGTTGGGCGACTTGGGGTTCGCTCCGGTCCGGCTCGCTCGCGAGCGTGGGGGTTCGGTTGTGGCGGCCGAGGTTGTTGGGACGCTGCGCGCGGATCGGCTCGTGGGTGTTGACTGTGAAGCGCCGATTGCGGACTACCTCGATGCGCCGCTGCCGTTAGTCGGGACGACGGAATCGGTGGTGAGCGTGCTCGCGCGGGTGCCCGACGGTGCTGTGCTGGTGGTGCATGAGGGAATTGTCGTTGGGGTGCAGGATGTTTCGGCCTTGGCTGTTGCTTCGGGTGACGACGTCGCCCCAGGTGACTCCGTCAACATCCCGGGCGAAGTTCAATGACGAAACTAAAGATTGCGACGAGTGCCGTTGTGGCACTTGTTGTTTCGCTGGTCGGCGCTGGTCCCGCATCCGCCCACGTCACCGCGAGTGCGGCGGACGCGGCGGTTGGCGGCTACGCGGTTGTCACGTTGCGGGTGCCGACCGAGTCGGAAACGGCAGGCACTGTGGGACTTCAGGTTTCGTTGCCTACCGACTCGCCGCTCGCGTCGGTACGCGCGGAAACCACGCCCGGCTGGACGACGACACTCACGCGAACCGCGCTGGCTAAGCCGGTCGACAACGGACACGGCAAAAGCATCGACCAAGCGGTTTCGACAGTGAATTTCACTGCTAGTCCCGGTGTTTCGATCGCGCCGGGGGAGTTCGCGGAGTTCCGACTGCTCGTCGGCCCGCTGCTTCGGGGCGGTGCGTTGGTGCTGCCGACGAAGCAGCGCTACAGCGACGGGACCGAGGTCAGCTGGATCGACCGGAGCACCGACGGAACCAAAACCGACCACCCGGCCCCGCAGATCACGGTCGCACCGAGCGGAGGCGAACACGGTCACGACAGCCGTGCGGCACTGGGCGCGCAGCCGTCGACGCCGTTGACGTGGCCGGCTTACGCCCTGGTGTTGGCGGCATTGGGCGCGAGCGGCGCGGCATTGGTTACCGCGCGTCGCAATGCGAAGTGATGTCGACCCCGCCGCTGAGGTGCCTGCTCACGCGCTCGCATCGGCAGCACTGGGCGTGCACGGGGCGCGGCAGTGATTACGCGCGTCGCAACGTTAGGTGAGGGAGCGCAGCCCTCGGCGCAGCCATGCACGCCGTGGACGTGGCCTGCCGACGCGCTCACAGTGGCAGCCCTGGAAGTAAGAGGCGCGGCGCGCTGTGAAATATCTAGTCGAATGAGGTGAAAGTCGGATGCGTGCGGTGCTCGGCAGGAAGGAGCGGAGGACGGCGGGGCGGTTGGCGGCGGTCGTCAGTTCGCTCTTCGTCCTCGGGTGGGCGGCGACGGGGTTCGCGGCGGCCCACGCGACGGTGGTTTCGGTAGCGCCCGCCTATGGGACAACCGTTGTCAGCGGCGAAAAGGGTGACGTCACAATCCATTTCGATGAAGCGGTCACCGTGGCCGACACCGGGCTCGCTGTCCTCGACCGCGACGGGAATCGCGTGGAAACCCCGCGGCCGACGTACCGCGACAGCGACCACACCATCGCGACCACGCTCCCCGCCGCGTTACCGGATGGGACGTACCTCATCAGCTGGGCGATCCTTTCGGCCGACGGGCACACGGTCGGCGGATCGAGCGTGTTCGGACTGGGTGTGCCGCCAGATACGACGCTGTCGAAGCCAACCCCGGACCCGCTGCGCGGCGCGCTCGACACCATGACCCGTTTGCTCCACGCACTGACCTACCTCGGAGTGGTTGCGGCCGTTGGCCTCCCGTTAGTGGTGGCCTGGTGCAGCGCGAGGCGCTCCCACGCCCCTCACGACGGGTCCGGCGTCCACGCTGCCGCAGTCGGGCAACGGCGAGCAGTCCGTCTGTCGACCACCGGGCGGCCGCCGTTGCCGCCCACCGAGAGTCGCATCGTTCGCGCCGGACACGTCGCGGTAGCAGCGCCACGCTTCCTTTCCCTCATCGCCACGAGGCGCGGTGCGGAGCCGTCGCGGCCGACCCTGCGCGCAAGTCCGGCTCAAGGTGCATCCGGCGAAGTGGGTGCAGCAACTGGCTCGCTGGCGCGGGTCGGGGCCAGTACCGTCGCGATCACCTCGCTCGCCGTCCTCCTGCTTCTTCCCGCGCGACTCGGCGGCGCGGCATCGTGGGTCGAATCTGCCTCGTGGACTGCGGCATTCACGTCGAACGCCGGTATCGCGGCACTGCTTGGACTGACAGGTGCGGCCGTCACACTGCTCGCTCGGCCCGTTGTCCTCGAAACTAGCGCGATAACGCCGCGCAACCTCGCCTGGCGCGCGGGCGCAGCGCTGACCGTCCTAGGCACCGCCCTCGCCGGACATGCAAGCGCCGCTTCAGATTTCGGTCTCACCCTCGTCAGTGCCACCGTGCACGTCACGGCGATGGCGCTGTGGGGCGGCGGCTTGCTGGCGGTGGTCGCAATCTGGCGCGGTCCCGAACGTGCTTCCGCGCTAAGACAATTCACCCCCATCGCCGTCGGCGCGGTGATCGCCCTCGCGATCACCGGCACCATTCAGGCCGTCCCCGCCATCACCCCGCTCGACGCACTCTGGACGACCGCTTGGGGCCAACTCCTGCTCGCCAAACTCGCCCTGGTCGCCGTGACCCTCGCGCTGGCCGCAGTGCTCCGCCACCGAGCGCGCCGCTCAGAATACCCTGGCCGACTGCTCATCGCCGAAACCGCGACCCTCTCGGTAATCGTGCTGCTGAGCGCGCTATTGGCTGGCGCGGTCCCCGCCCGCGACGCCTACGACCCGCCACTGCACGCCACCCTCAACCTCGGCGACGCGCAGGCCGACGTGACCGTCGACGGCATGGCAGCAGGCGACCAAACAGTGGCCGTCCACGTTCGTCGAGACGACGCCCCGATCGAAATTCGTTCACTAACAGGAAAGTTGGCGAAAGAAGACGACACCCTTCCCCAAAACCTCGACTTCCGACGAGTCACGCCGAAAGACCGAGGCCCCGACTACTTCGTAGCGGACCTACGCGCGGCAAGGGGCGACTGGCGCTTGGCTCTAACCGTCACCTTCGACCAAACAACGGCTTACGCCGCATCAACCCCTTACCGCGTTTGGTAGCGCGTCAGTCGGCGATGAGCCGTAACCGCCGCGCCAGGTCCGACACAAACACGCCGTCCGGGTCAGCCGTGTGCCGAATCCGACGCCACTCATCAAGCCTCGGATACATCGTCCGAACCATTTCTGGTGTCGTTCGCGATTCCTTCGCGAAATACAACCGCCCGCCAGCGTCAAGAACGCGCTCGTCAAGCGCCGTGCAGAAATCGTCAATGCCAGGCTTGATCGGAAAGTCCAGGCTCAGCATGAAACCGGGATGTGGCCAGGAAAGCGGGGCACGACTGCTCGGACCCATGCGTTTGAACACGTTCAGGAACGACCGGTGTCCCGAATGTGCGATGGCTCGCACCGCGTCCGCGAGCTGCTGCTCAGCCCCGTATGGCATCGAGAACTGGTACTGCAAGAATCCACGTCGGCCGTAGCCGCGATTCCACTCGCCAAGCAGGTCCAGTGGGTGCAGGAATTGCGTGATGTTCTGAATCAGGCCGCGCCCACCCTTGGCGAAGGTGTAATGCGTGACCTCACCGCCAAGGCGCGACGTGAACCCATTCACCATTCCGTTCGGGAAAATGTCGGGAACGGTGAGCAATTGCGGCGCGGTGAATCGCAGCGGATCGCGACGCAATTTCGGTGGCAGCTGGTCGAGCGTCGCGAGATTACCGCGACTGAATCCCGCGCGGCCCAATTTCGACCCAGTGGAAATGGTGTCGGGAACGGCCACCGAATACTCGTACCCGTCGTCAGAACCGCCGGTGAGCAATTCCATCGTCTCGTCAAGATTGTTCGTGCGGTCACTGTCGACGTAGAAGTACGCGGTTTCGGTGCGCTTCATCCGAATTCGGGCGCGCACGACGATGCCGGTAAGCCCCATGCCGCCGACCGTCGCCCAAAACACGTCACTGTCGGGGCCAAGCGTCCGTACTTCACCGTCGGCCATCAGCAAGTCGAGCGAGAGGACATGGTTGCCGAAACTGCCCTGCGAGTGGTGATTCTTGCCGTGGATGTCGGCGGCGATCGCGCCACCGATGGTCACCTGGCGCGTTCCGGGCAACACCGGCACCCAAAGGCCATGCGGGAGCGCAGCTCTCATGAGGCTATCCAGGCTGACACCCGCGTCCGCGTCGACAATGCCGCTGTCGACGTCGATGTCGTGAATGACGTTGAAAGCCGTCATATCTACGACAAGCCCGCCGCCATTCTGCGCGGGGTCGCCGTAGCTGCGCCCGAGACCGCGCGCGATGACACCCCGCTCGCCCGCCTCCCGCACCGCGCGGGCCACCGCATCCAGGTCTGGTGTGGAGATAACCTGCGCCACCGTGGAAGCCGTTCGGCTCCACCCACTCAAGCGACGTTGCTCGATCACTGATGAATTCACCGCATCCACCGTACCTGGCTTACGGAATACCGTGGGGCACAGCGACGCTCAGGACAATCCCTCCTCACGATCAAGTTCCTCATCCAATGCCATCGCCGCCGCGATCAAGGCCAAGTGGGTGAAGGCCTGCGGGAAGTTGCCCAATTGTTCGCCCGACGGGCCTATTTCCTCCGCGAACAAACCGACGTGGTTCGCGTACGTCAGCATCTTGTCGAACGCGTAGCGCGCCTGCTGCACGCGGCCCGTTCGCGCCAACGCCTCCACGTACAAAAAGCTGCACAGGTTGAACGTGCCTTCCGTGCCGCGCAATCCGTCCGGCGACGCGGCCGGGTCGTATCGGTAAACGAGGCTGTCGCTCACCAATTCCTTGTCCATCGCGTCGAGCGTGCTGCGCCACCTCGGGTCCGATGCCGCGAGAAATCCCATGCGCGGCATCAACAGCAGTGACGCGTCGAGTACGTCGGTGTCGTAATGCTGCACGAACGCCTGCCGCTCGGCATTCCAACCCTTGTCGACAATCTGCCGAAACACCGCGTCACGCTCGGTTCGCCAACGGTCGATGTCGGCGGGGCGCGCGGCGTCGGTCGCCATGCGGATGCCGCGATCGAACGCGACCCACGTCATCAGTCGGCTGTAGGTGAAATTCTGTTGTCCACCTCGGGTTTCCCAAATGCCTTCGTCGGGGCGGTCCCAATTGTCGGCGAGCCAATCGAGCAGGCCGGCGAAGGTGTCCCACGCGTCGACGCCGGGCAGGTCGGTCGCTTGAAAAAGCGCGTCGGTCGCTTCGCCGTAGATGTCGAGCTGAAGCTGGTCGGCCGCGCCATTGCCCAAGCGCACCGGCGACGAATTCTCGTACCCGGCAAGATGATCCAGCGTTTCCTCCGCTAAATGCGGATCGCCATCGACGCGGTACATGATCTGCAACGGATCGCCCGACGCACTGTCGCCCGCCTCAACCCGCGCCCGCAACCAACGCCGAAACGCGTATGCCTCCTCGGTGAATCCGAGGTCCATCAGCGCCCGTACGGAAAGAGAAGCGTCCCGAATCCACGTGTACCGGTAATCCCAATTGCGTTCGCCGCCAACCTGTTCCGGCAACCCCATCGTTGCCGCCGCGATCGGCGCGCCCGTTGGTGCGTAGGTCATCAACTTCAACGTGATCGCCGCCCGATTCACCATGTCCCGCCAGCGACCTCGATACGTCGACGACCGCAACCACGTCTGCCAAAAGCGACGACACTGATCGAATTCGGTCCCGATTTCCTCCCACGTCGGTGGCGGCGCGACGGGCGCACCTGGCGCGGTCGTCGTCAACACCACCGCCGCCCATTCGCTCGCCGAGAGCGTGAAGCGCGCGACGCTGTCGGTCCCGTCAACCTCAAGCTTGATCGGCTCAGTTGTCTGAAGGTGTAGGTCGGCGACGGGCGACCGGAAAACGGCGGTTTGGTCGTCGATCGCATCGAGGGTGTGGGTGGCTCGCGCGTAGTCGAAGCGGGGTCGGCAATCGAGCGCGAACGTCAATTCCCCACGCACCGCCCGAACAACGCGAATGAGCTGGTGGCGGTCGGTAGCCGGACTGTCTGGCAGCGGGACCATGAAGTCACCAACCTCGCCAACGCCGTCGGGCCCCGAGAAACGGGTGAGCAGGATCGCGGTGTCGGGGAGGTAGAGCTGGCGGATCGTCATCTCGTGCGCGGAGTCGACAGCGAGCGTGCACGACCCGCCCTTCTCAGCGTCGAGCAGGGACGCGAATACGCTCGGCGCGTCGAACCGCGGCGCGCACCACCAATCGATCGTGCCCGCCGACGACACCAACGCCGCCGTCTGCAAATCCCCGACAATCCCGTGCTCATCGATGGGCGGATATGCGCTCACGTACGTCCTCCTCGGCTGCGTGGACCAAGCACAGCATCACCTGCCCGCCCGCGACTCACCCAGCGCGGATGAATACGCCGCGCGATCGCCCGCTCGGGAGTCCTGCAGCCCGATCACCTGGGTGGCGCTAGTCTCGCAGGCAGCAACTCACGCGATCCAGCGCGAACCCGCCGCACCACCCACGCGAATGCAACAGCAGCGCAAGCACCTAACCTGTCGTACCCCCTCGCTAGCGTTAATCACGTAATCCGAGCAGAGGGAGGGTGTGCGATGGAGCACCAAGTCACGCGCGAACGGGCGCTGCGGCCGGAAGATCTGAGCAGGCTTGTCGTCGAACGCATCAACGCGGGCGATATCGACGGGCTCATCGAACTATATGAGCCGAACGCGGTGCTCGCGCTGCCGAATGGGGTGGTCGCTACCGGGCTTGCCGAGATCCGCGAAGCCTATACGCGCCTAGTCGCCGACCGTCCCGTTTTCCAACTCGGTCCCCAAGCGCCCGCGCTGCGAGCAGGCGATTTAGCGATGACGTCGTCGCGATTGCCGGGTGGCCCGGGCGCGACGGCCGAGGTGGCGCGCAGACAACCCGACGGCAGTTGGCGCTGGATACTCGACCAACCCAACATCCTTGGCTAGTTCGGGTTCACCCCGGTGGAGAGCACGACAACCACTTTGTCGGCCGTCACCTCGTTGACCCGCACGTTCATCCCGTCGGTCTGCTGCGACTGCCCGACGGGCACAACCACCTGCTGACCGCCCACCGACAACGTCACGTTTTGTCCGTCGACAGAAACGAGCTGCGCTTCGACGCCGAGCACCGACGCTTTCGCATCGACACCTCGTTCGAAGGTGATGGTGCACCCCGAGACTTTGCATTCGGTGGTTGTCCCTTGGCCGCTGATCGTGCATGCGGAAAGGGCGGGCAACGACAACAGCGCGAACGCGCACACGGCAAGCAGCCGACGAGCAGGCATGCCGCGAGTCTAGACGGTGGCGAACCTACAACGGAACGGTCTCGCGCGGTTGCTCGCGCCCGCACCGGGGCATACCGTCGCTGAGAGATAGCTGAGGGCAGTGCGGGAGGAGCTGGCGGCACATGAGTGAAGTCACGACGCCGAGTCGGTGGTGGTGGCGACCAGGCTGGACGTCGGGTCGGTCGTTTTACGAATGGCAGCTCACCCCGACCCAGCCCATCGCCGACAAGATCGTTGAGATCTTCGCGCCGGTGCTGTCGCGGATCAGCACCTTCGAGCAGGTCGACGCCCCGCGCCTGCGAATTCCCGTGCAGGGCATCGGTTTTGCCGACGCGATCAAGGGCGTGCACCTGGCCGCCTTGGTCGCGGGCGCACGCGAATCAGTGCGCGCGCGCTCAACATTTCAACTGTCGTTCGGGCCGCCGGTCGTGCTCGCGGACTCGATCCGCCTGCCCGTCACCGCACCCGACCCCATCTTGCGGATTCGTGAATCCCTCACCGCCACCCTGCTCGACGTGTGGATTCGCGAACGCATCCCCGATTTCGGTGAACCGCTCAAACCGTATTTGACGATCGCGCACGCAACGGATGCTGGATCGTTGCGGGCGGTGCGCGAAGCGCTCGCTGCCGATGATTTCGCGGACTTCCACATCGATGACAGTATTTCCACGGTCGCGATGGTCGAGCTGCGGTGTGTGGACGGCCGCTACGACTGGGGTGAGGTCAGCTGTGCCGACCTCGCCAGCGAGCCAGAGCCGCCGAAGCCATCGATGGTCGACGACCTGCTGTTCGGCGGCCTGCCCGCGCCTGGCGTTTTCAACGGTTGAGTCGCGGCGGCGGCGTCCCCCTCGGCAGTTCGGGGCCTACCGCCACGCGCGCACCCGCCACGCGACCGTGTCCCCAGCCCAGCTTCTCCCGATAGCGACCGATATGTTCGACGGGCACCTCATCCTCAGCGGCGAGCGGCGTTGTCTGCGGCGCGACATACAGCGCGTCGGTCGGGCAGTACGCCTCGCACATGAAGCACGTTTGGCAGTCGGACTGGCGGGCGATGATCGGGATTCCGCTCGCCGTTGGCTCGAAAACGTTTGTTGGGCACGCGAGTACGCACTTGTCACAGCCGATGCAGTCGTCGGCGCGCAGCAGTTCGATCATGATGCGACCGCCAATCCTGAGTTGCGAGTGGGCGCACTCGCGGTCCACTGATCATCGAGACCGCCCGAGTGCATGTGATGGTGCTGGCTCGCGTCGAGTTCTGGATGGTCGGCGCGCTTGCTCATGCCGCGAGATTCCGTGCGCGCCAACGTCGATCGATACATCAACCGCCCGACCGCGACGATCGCCGCCGCACTGCGCGCCCGCACCCGGTCGTCGCCCGAAACGGGCCGTAACTGACTCACTCCGTCACGCCAAAGCTCGTCGAGACGGGCGAGCGCGGGAGCGAGGGTTGTGCCGTCGCGGAGGAAGTTCTTCTCGAACGGGATCAGCTCGGCTTGCGCCGCGCTAACCACCTCTTCTGGAGAGACTGCGCCAGTTTCGTTGTCATCCAAAGCAATCCGACCCGCTCCCGAAACGTCGCCTACCGTCGAAGCAAGCGCATACCTCGCGGCACCAGCGCCCGCCCACGTGCCCGACGACATCGCCCATGCCGCATTGTGACTACCACCGCCGGTGAACCCGCCGCAGATCCGTTCGCGCGTGGCAGCGTCGCCAGCGACGTAAAGTCCGGGAACCGTTGTGGCGCAATCATCGTCGACCACGTCGATGCCGCCGGTGCCCCGCACCGTGCCTTCCGCGAGCAGGTCGATTTCGAACTTCTGCGTGAACGGGTTGATGCCGCGTCGATCGAACTGCAGGAAGAAGTTCGGCTGACCAACCCGCATCTGCTGCTGCGTCGCCTCGTCCGCGCGGTCGAGTTGCGCAAAAACCTTCTCGTGCAGCAGATGTCGCGCGATCACCGAGCGCCCCTTGCTTGAACCGGCCTCCTCAAGCACTCGCCCGTCCTCGCCGAAGAACGTCGCGTAGCTGTAGTAGGCGGTCTTGGTGATCGTTGACCCCTTCGGCGCGATCCCGTACGCGTTCGAAAACTCCATGCCGGAGAACCGCGCGCCCACCTCGGCGGCCATCAGCGTGCCGTCGCCGGTGTCGACGTTAGTGCCCAACGCACCGGCGAGGAAGGCGCAGCCGCCGCTCGCGAGCACGACCGCGCCCGCGGTGACGCGGTAGTCGCGGTCGAGTTGGCGCTGATAACCAGCCGCGCCGCGCACCGCCCCATCGGCATCGACAAGAAGCTCCAACGCGGGGGAGTGGTCGTGGATGTCAACGCCAATTCGATTGAGCCACGCGCGCATTCGTCGCATGTACTCCGGACCTTGGACGCCGGTGCGCAACTGGGTGCCGTCGGCGTTCACGGGGAATGGGTAGCGACCGTCGACCGCGAGTCGCTCCATGTTGCGGTAGGTCTGGTCGAGGACGCGGTCCATCCAGTAGTGGTCGGCGAGGTATCCGCCGAGCGCTTCGCGGCTGGCTTTCGCGTTCGCGCGTGCCGTCGCTTCGGGTGCCACGTACCAGACGCCGGTGCCCGCCGGGGCGGTCGCGCCGCTCGTTCCGCAATAACCCTTGTCGACGAGGACCACCCGCGCGCCCGCTTCCCGCGCGTGGATCGCCGCCCACGCGGCCGCTGGTCCGCCGCCGATGACCAGCACGTCGGTGCTCGTATGCCACGGTTCTCGCATTGTCGCTCCTTGCAAAAGGCGGGGCCCGGTCGCGAAACCGGGCCCCGGAGAAGAACTTTCAGGCGCCGGTGAATTCCGCGCCAGCGACGGACGTCGACTGCTTACCGTCGACGCCAACCGGCACGTCGCCCGCGAGGGTCGTGCGGTAGAGCACCCGGGTGACATCGAGGTCGTCGAGGTCGCTAGGGGCGAGATGCGCGGTCGCCCGGTTGTCCCAGAACGCGATGCTGCCGCGCCGCCAGCGGAACCGGACCGTGTAGGCGGGGTGGGTGATCTGATCGAACAGCAGCTGCAACACCGCGTCGCTTTGCGCGGGGCTGAGCCCGATGATGCGGGTGGTGAAACCCGGGTTCACGAAGAGCAGTCGCTCGCCGGTCACCGGGTGCACCCGCACCACCGGATGCTCGGTGACCAGCGGTGATGCGGCGATTTTGCGCGCGTAGTCGCTGTCGGCCTCCCACTGCGGGATGCGGCCACCGAAACGGTGTTCGGCGCGCAGCCCGTCGACGAAGGTGCGCAGCGATTCCGGCAGGCCCGCGTAGGCGGCGGCCAGGTTGGTCCACTGCGTGTCGCCACCTTGTGCGGGGGCGATCTCGGCCCGCAGGATCGACGCTGCGGGCGGGTTGATCAGCGGGGAGATGTCGGTGTGCCAGTGGTTGGTGTAGCTGAATTTCTTTCGGCCGAACCGCTTTTCGTAAAGCCGACTGTCGACGGCGAGGATTTCCGGGTACTCGGTCGGCGCGTCGTCGTCATACGGGTGCGAAGGGGTCACCGCGCCGAAGTGCCGCGAGAACGCGATCTGTTCGGCGTGCCCGATTTCCTGGTCGTGGAAGAACAGGACCTTGTGTCGGTGCAGCGCGGCGGTGAGGTCGGCGACCTGGGTGTCGTCGAGGTCGGTGCGCAGGTCGATGCCGGTGACTTCGGCACCGATGTGTCCTGCGACCGGCGTGATCGTCAAACTCTGTGTGGCAGCGAGGTTTTCGATGGTGGTCATGTGCTGTGCTTTCTGATTGGAGGTGTCCTACCGGCGGTCACCTCGAACAGGAACTGGCTGTCGCGCGCATCAGCGCGATGACGAGCCCGCGACGCGGGTTGAGCATTAGGCGCCGACCGCGACCGGGTGGGCGGTGTGGCGGTTCTCGGCGTGGCCGAGCCCGTAATGTCCACGCAGCGTTGATGATTCGTAGTCAGTGCGGAACAGGCCGCGTTCTTGCAGGATCGGCACGACCTGGTCAACGAAGTCCTCAAGCCCACCCGGCAGGTACGGCGGCATGATGTTGAAGCCGTCGGCAGCGCCCGCTTCGAACCAGGTCTGCAGTTCGTCGGCGACCTGTTCCGGGGTGCCAGCGAAGGTGCGGTGCCCGCGTCCGCCACCCAGCTTGCCGATCAATTCGCGCACGGTGAGCTGCTCGTTTTCGGCGAGTTCCTTAACCAGAGTGAAGCGACTCTTGCCGCCTTCGATCTGGCTCTCGGAGGGCAGCGGCGGGAGCGGCGCGTCGAGCGCGTGTTCGGTGAGGTCGACGCCGAGCAACGTCGACAGCTGTCGCAGTGCGTAATCGGGCGAAATGAGGTCGGTGAACTCCTGCTCAAGCGCGCGGGCGGCCTCTTGCGTCTCAGCGATAAACGGGACGAGGCCCGGCAGCACCTTGAGGTCGTGCTCGGCGCGACCGTACTTGGCAAGGCGCGACTTGAGGTCACGGTAGAACGCGACGCCCTCTTCGACCGTCCGCTGCGCGGTGAACACCGCTTCGGCATGCTGAGCTGCGAATTCCTTACCCGCTTCCGACGAACCCGCCTGGACGAGCAGCGGGCGACCCTGCACACTGCGTGGCGAATTCAGCGGGCCGCGCACGCGGAAGCGTTCACCCTCGTGGTCGATGGCGTGGACCTTGGTCGGGTCGGCGAAGCGGCCCGCTTCTTCGTCAAGGACGATCGCGTCGTCCTCCCAGCTGTCCCACAGTGCCAGCGCGACGTCGACGAACTCGCCAGCACGCTCATACCGCTTGGCATGCTCGGGGCGGGCGTCGAGGCCGAAATTGAAGGCTTCCTCGGCATTGGCCGAGGTGACGATGTTCCAGCCCGCGCGGCCGCCGCTGATGTGGTCGAGCGAAGCGAACTTGCGGGCCAGGTTGAAGGGTTCGTTGTAGCTGGTTGACGCGGTCGCGATCAGGCCGACGCGGTCGGTGACGGCCGCGATCGCGCTCAGTAGGGTGATCGGCTCGAAGATCGTGAGGGTGTTGCGTTCGATGCGCGGGCCAGCGGCGAGGCCGTCGGCGAAGAAGATCGAATCGAGCTTGCCGCGTTCGGCGATGCGGCCGAGGTTTTGGAAGTGAGCGACGTCGAGAACGTCGGTCGCGGTGGTGCGCGGGTGCCGCCACGCGGCTTCGTGGTGGCCGACGCCCATCAGAAAAGCGTTGAGGTGGAAGGTCATTCGAGTACTCCTAGAAGGTGGGCGTGGTGCGCCAGCGCGAAAGGCGACGTTCCAGCGCGACGAGGGCGAAGTTGAAGCTCAGACCGATGAGTGAGATGGCGACGATCCCCGCATACATCTGCGGGATCTGGAAGTTCTGCTGTGCCGCGGTGATGAGGTAGCCCAAACCGGCTCTCGCACCGACCATTTCGGCAGCGATCAGGACGAGGATCGAGCCCGCCGCCGCCATGCGAATGCCGGTGAAGATTTGTGGAATCGCAGCGGGGAGGATCACTTTTTGGAACAGCTGCAATGGTGAGAAGCCGAGCGAGACAGCGGATTTCACGAGCAATGGGTCGACCGTGCGAACACCGGTGATGGTGTTGAGCAGGATCGGGAAGAACGTCGCGTAGCCGATCAAGGCGATCTTTGACGTCTCGCCGATGCCGAGGATCAGCACGAAAACCGGCAGCAGCGCGAGCGCGGCGGTGTTGCGGAACAGTTCGAGTACCGGATTGAGGAAATCCGACACCGGCTTGTACCAGGCGATGGCGATGCCGATCGGAATCGCGAGGGCTAGCGCGATGGAGAAGCCGGTCAGCGACCTCGTGAGACTGGCTGAAACATGCTCTGCCAGTTGGCCGTTGGCGACGAGTTCAGCGAGGGCCCCAATGACCGTCGAGAACGGTGGAAGGAAAACCTCGTCGACGATGCCGACGCGAGGGGCGATTTCCCATGCGCTGAGCAGAAGTGCGAAGGCGAGGAGGGGTTTGGCTGTGCGCCAGAGAACACGGGCTGCTGTATTCGCAACTCGGCCAACGGGATTCGGCTTCTTCGTTTCGATTATGGGCGCGATAACGTCGTTGACCGGAGCGATCACGCGGGGCGGTGCTTGCAATGCGCTAGACATGAGCAGGCGTCCCTTCGGATGACGGCGCGTTGAGTTCGATGCGCTGGGCGCGAGCCACTTCGTCTTGCAGTTCGGTCCAGATCAGGTGGCGGTAGTCGCGGAACGCCTCGCTTGACCTGACATCGGCTGCGCTGCGGTCGAATTCGATATCAATGAGCTTTTTCACGCGGCCTGGTCGCGAAGTGAGCACGGCGACGCGCTGGCCCAAATACACGGCCTCGTCAATGCCATGCGTGATGAACAAGACCGTTTTGCCGGTGGTCCGCCAAATGCGCAGCAGTTCGTCTTGCAGCGACTCGCGGGTTTGCGCGTCGAGCGCGGCGAACGGTTCGTCCATCAACAAGACCTCGGGGTCGAACGCGAGGCTGCGAGCGATCGCGACACGCTGCTTCATGCCACCCGAGAGTTCGTGCGGGTAGCGGTCGCCGAAGCCGGTAAGACCGACTAATTCAAGGTATTCGTCGGCAAGTGCGCGGCGTTGTTTGCGCGGAATGCCTTTTGCCTCAAGGCCGAACTGGATATTGGCGCGGGCGGTGCGCCAGGGGAGTAGGGCGTATTGCTGGAAAACAATGCCGCGATCGAGGCCGGGACCGGTGATCGGTTTGCCGTCCAGCAGGATTTCCCCCGCTGTCGGTTTGCTGAGGCCGCCGAGCAGGTCGAGCAGGGTGGATTTGCCAGAACCGCTTGGGCCGACGAGGACGAGGAATTCGCCCGTCTTCACATCAAGGGTGATGTTGTCGACGGCGGTGAAACGTTCCGTTGAACCGCGCACCGCGAATTGTTTACTTACGCCGTTGAGCGCCAGTTTGGTCGTCATTTCGCGGCCACCGCTTCGCCAGTTGGGCCGGTGGTCGGGCCGAAGGTGCCGTTGGAGTAGGGGTTGTCTTTGTTGGTGAACAGGTCGGTTGCCTTGACCTTGCCCTTGGGGAGTTCGCCGTTGCGTTCGAGCCAGTCGATCCAGATTTGGATCTCTTTCTCCGCGATTACCCCGCCGGCGACGGGGAGGCCCGAACTGCGCCAGTATTCCAGCAGCTTCGTGTTTTCGTTGCGCCCACGCTTGGTGATGATCTCGGTGAATTTCGCGATTACCTGGTCGCGTGGGGTGATTTGCAGCCAGCGGATCGCCCGGGCTGTTCCCTGGACGAAGTCCTTCACGGCGTCGGGGTTCTGCGCGATGAAGTCTTTGCGGAAGACGAGGGTGCCGTAGCTGAATTTGCCGAAGATGTCTTTGTCGGCGAAGAGCGGATGGATGCCGCCGCGCGCGACCGCGGTTTCGCGGAATACGCCGTTCAGTGCCGCAAGATCGATCTGCCCGCTGCGCAGTGCTTCCTCGGTGTTCACTGGGGGAACGACGACGAGCTGGACCTTTTTGATTTCGTCTTCTGAGAGTCCCTGCTGATGGAGCCACTCACGAGTGAGGAATTCGTGGTGCGCGCCAAGGGTATTCACACCGACCTTCTTGCCGATCAGGTCGCGAGCCGAGTTGATATTCGCGTCGTCCTTGACGTAGTAGCCGGTGAAAGTTTGGTCATCAGAGCCGTAGTACGAGATCACCGACTGCACCTGCGCGCCGCCAGCCGCGAGCTTGACGACCGCGCCGTTGAACGCGCCGCCGAATTCGATTTGTTTCGTCGCTGCCGCCTGGATATTGGCGGGGCCGCTCGTGGTGTCGCCCTCCCACTGGAGTTTGACCTTTGAGAAGTAGCCGAGGTTCTCGGCAAGTTCCCAGGACATAACCTGGCCGGTCGACCCCTGGTAACGCAGCACTGTCTTACCTTCAGCGGTAGTTGCCGTTGAGGAATGTCCGCATGCGGTGCTCAATGCGAGAGCGGCCGGGATTACTAGCGCCGCAGCGAACGCCCGCAGCGTTCGGCGACGAGAAAGGGTGGGAAACATCGTTGACGTCATTCTTTCCACGTGAGCGCGCACTCTTTCGTTAATTAGGCGCGCGAAAGGAACACACCCCTCGAAAGGTGGTGTGGGGGAAGCGGAAACGAAATCAGCGTCGACAGAACCCGGGTGCGAGGCGCATCAGGTCCACCGTTCGGCGGCGGACGAGCGCGGGGGTTTCGATCATGACTGGACTTTCGGCTAGCGGCGACGCACTCACTGGCATCGGCTCGAATTACATCCTGCGCCAACGATTATCGTTGAGACAATGGTGTTTTCACATCGTGGAAATCACCGTGCGCCGAATCCCGCATCGGCGGCGGCGTTGGACTGAATCCGCGGCCTCACCACTGGCCGTGGAAGGCCGTCAGCAGGGCGGGCGCTGGGTCCGTTGCGGTGCTGGTGTTAGCGACGGCCACCACCGCCATCGAAAGGGCGACCACGCCTAAGGCGGCCGCGAATGAGCCGAGCGCCCAACGGGTTTCGCGGCCCTCGGCGCGTCTTGCCCGTCGCCACAACACCACGGCGGTTGTTAGTGCCGCCAGGGTGACGGCGGCGGCGAGCGCGGCCATCGCGACGTGGTAGCGCGTGAAGTCATCGACCATCCGGTCGATCGCGGGCACGCCATGCCAGCCCGGCGAATCGGCGAGACTTTTGACCTGGTCGAGCGTCACCGCCAGTTCGGGGTCGGTGGTGTCAGTAACGAGCATCGGCAGCAGCGAGGCAAGCGGTGCGATGGCACCTTGAACGTTGACCATGGCAAGCACTAAAGCGACGAGCCCCAACAGCGCGACCGCGACACCAGCGACCGACCTGACGACTTTGGCTGCCAGTCCGGCGGGGCTGAGCACGCTTGACCAGACCCGAACGCCGACCACGATCAGCGCCGCGAATAACGCGGACGCCAGCACCGCCTTCACGCAGTGGTAGCGCAGCCAGTAGTCGGTGATCGCCGCGAGATCAGGGCTGAGCTCTCCCCGCCCAGAGTCCCAGTACTTCACGAAAGCCGACCCCAGCGCGACTCGCAGATCGGCTTCGGTATCGAAGTGGGCCGTGGTCGTCGAAGCGAGTGGACCTGGGGCGACAACGAACAGGACAGCTGCTACGGCGGCAACAACCGCAGCCACATACGGGAGGATTCGACCGCTGCGCAAGCCCATGCGTTGATCATCGACCGACGCGGCGGGGACTGTCTAGAACCGGCATCACGATGAATCACGATGCGTCGAAGCCCTCGCCTGCTGCCGCGGCGTGGAAGTACGGGCCGATGCGGACGGCGATCTGGTGCATGGCGGGAACAACGGCGCGCACGAGGTCGGCGTCGAGGCGCGCGGCGCGGGCTTGGACGCCCAGCGCGCCCCACACCTGCTTGTCGGGTCCGACAACCGGAACAGCAAGGGCGCGAATGGGATCCGCGTGGTCGATGGCTTCGACGGCGAAGCCGCGTCGGCGGACGGTGTCGAACACTTCGCCGGGTGCGCGGTCGGTGTGGGCGAGCAGGACGTGGCCGACGGCGCTGGTGGTGAGGGAGCGGCGTTCGTCGGGGACCTGGTGCGAGCAGAACGAGACGGGCGGGCGTGCTTGAAAGACGGTCAACGCTTCGTCGGCGTCGGGGACGCTCAGGCTGACGGTGATTTTGATGCCTGCGGCGAGGGCATAGAGGTGAGGCGCTGCGGCGTCGAGCCCGAGCCGCGAGAGCGCGGGCTTGGCGAGGCAGGCGAGCCCGTGCCCGATGCGGTAGCGGTCATTGGCCGGATTCTGCTCAAGCAGCCTGCCCCTGACCAGGGCTTGCGCGAGTCGGAATGTGGTGCTGACCGGCAGGCCCGCGCGTTGGGCAAGCTCGCTCACCGAGAGCTCGAAGTCGCCACCGCGAAAGCAGTTGAGGACGTGGACGGCTTTATCGACAGCTTGCGCGCCCGAACGTGGGGGCTCGGTGGTGGTCATAGGTCACTATCGCCAGCGGTTCGCGGGCGGACAAGGGTTGTGGTCGGGATGGAGGAATCTATGGACACCGAATCGGTGTCATCTTCCCGCGGAACCGCGCTGAACGGCCCCAAGCGAGTCACCCCATTAATCCAGGAACCCGCGCCTACAAGCTTTCGACGTACTCCGTCCACATCTCACAAGCTCCGTGACACCGAGTGAGCGATGCACCGAGCCCGACCTGAGACAGCGGCTGAACGTGACGGTGAGTGCGCTCGCAGTGTAGGGTGCCGGTACCTGGATCTACTACGCGGTTCTTCCAGCCGACCGCTGGTACCACCGATGCACGGCTGCGCTGGCCCGATGCGGCCACGCCCACACATGCCACCATCGGTATGCGGTGGGGACAGTGGGAGGAGTGGGCGCGCTTACGCCGAGCAACGACTCAAGGCGCTTGATCTGCCCGAGGATCAAGCTTCGCACCGTTGCCCGGGCGAGTCCGGTGGGCAGCCAACTCGCGCGCTCGCGTTGGATTGCCAACGCGCAGACTGTGAGACAAATCGGGCCGAAGATTGTCCACACTCCAGCGACGGCTAGTGCCAGATCGTCTGGCCTGCGCGCATCCTCTAGGTAGCTAGCGATCGGTAACGCTGCGACGATCAGCAATGCCACTGCCACTAGCGACGACAGAACCACGGATAGTGGCGTCGGGCGGGCAATAACCGCGAACGCGAGAGCGACGACCGATCCGCTGAATGTGAGAATCAGTAGTAGGACGCCCACCGATAGGAGGGCAAGGCCGGACCAGTAGCCGTCGAAATTGTCCGCGAACCAGCACTGGACCGCGACGACCGTGGCAGGCCCGAGTAAAGCAAGCACGACGGTCGCAAGAATCTCGTAGACCCACCACGATGTCGACGACACACTCGTGGCTGGATAGCGTGCCTGGGTTGCTTTCGCCGACCACGGTGGCGGTGGCGTGGTGTCGGCAGTGACGCGACGCAATCGCTCGACGTCTGAGTTGCGTTGGGCGCGAACGACTTCGCGCCGAATAGCGTCGCCGTTATACAGGCCCTGCTTCGCGTCAAGGCTGACAAGTGAAATGACGATCGCCAGCGAAAGAACCGCGAAGGCGGCGAGAACGGCGTTGCCGTTGATCGCGTCCGCAAACGACGCACACCCAATCACGATGGACGCGAATCCCATGAGTTCGGCCGTGTTTGAGAGAAAGAAGTGGCGCGCATACGCGCGTGCACGCGCCTCGGGCGTCTGCATGAGCACGTCCGGCGCTTCGGCTGTTCCCGTCAGCCGCGCACTGACGTTCAACGCGATCACGGCAGTTCCGATCGCGGCGAGAAAGTCGATGCCTGTCGAGTGGCTGATCGTGAGCGGGACGTGGAACCGGAGCCCTAGCGATGCCATGTGGTTTTGCGCCACCCACAAACTGACGCCGATGACCAGATAGCCGAACACACCCGAACACAGCAGCTTCAGCGCGCGGGTCGTCGCCGTATCCCAGTGATCAAGCACCATCGGCGCAACTTCTGAATCGAGAGTGGGTAGCACGGTGAGTCCACCCGGAGTTTCATTGGTTGTGGATTGGACAACCGCTGGACGAGCTAGGTACGCGACTGCGAGAGTGGCTGTGGCCGCGAGCGCACCGACAAGCATGGGTCGGGTGAGGCGAGGATCGTTGGGCATGTAAGTCCTTGGCAGATAGGTTGTTTGGCAAGGACTACCAGCTGGCACCGACAGGTTTGGCCCTGACGCTCGCCGCGTGGCCGCCCTTCCCTCGCTACGGCGGTGATCCGATTTGTCGCGTCGGTGCGGGCGGCAACGAGTTGGCGCAACACGAAGTGTCCAGTCTGGAGACGGTATTGGGCGATCCTCACCAATCCGGTCAACATCACCGACGTGGCCTAAGAGCGCGATAGTCGGGCAGTGACGGGTACCCGCGAGCAGGGAATTGATTCCCGCCCGCAACCCCACGCCGCCGATCAACGCATCATCAGAAGCCAGGAACCGCGACGCTTCCTATGCGAGACGTTGCCCGTGGTAGGCGTAGCTACATCCCCGGACGGTATCCAGCCGCTGCAGGTATCGCTAGATCCGGCACAGGTGACCACACCATGTGAGCTTGTGTGCTTCTGCAGGCGAAACATCCGGCTGAGTACGGCTGTTGGCATCGACGATCAACGGCCTCCACCGCTCCAGGGCTACCCGGGTCGCCGTGCCGAACGACATGGCGGCGGTCCATCAGTGTGGGGGCGAGCGCGCATCTGCGCCAGACACGCCTCCTCCATCGCCGGTTTCAGGATTGGCGCCCGCCTCAAGACCCCGCCTTAGCCCGAGGAGCGCCACATCCTGCAGTTGGCGCCGCACAGTCATCAGCTGTGATCTGAGTCACTTAATGCCTCCCCGACGTGTGCACGGATTGGCAGAGTACAAACGATGTATACAACTCTGTCGACACCGAGTTAGTATGGAGAAAAAGCAACGACGTGCACGGTCCATGCATACACCCGGGGCGTCTCTCCGCACTTCTGGGGCTACTAAGCAAAATCGTCTCGATGATGCTTGCTGAGGCTGTAAAAGGCCACGACACGATCGTATTTTCTGCCAGCGCAGCAATCTTTTCGCAATTCGAACAGTTGCTAACAACCTGTCGTGAGCAATAACAACCCGTGATCATGGCAGCATCAAGCTTGCTCGACGACCTAGCCGCCCCGGGGGATCAAGTAAGGGTGCAATTCCCTCGCTTGCACGGTTGCTCGACCATCGGCTACGGTCACCTGTAGTTATCGCCGGGAGGGAACTTAATCGGGCTACAGGGGATCGATGCAAAATCTGCACCGGAAAGTCGTGCGGGCACTTGGCTCCTAATTAAGGCACCAAGGTTAGTTCATGCCAGCCAAACTTTACGCACCACTGCGTCTAGAAGTACGCCAGGAGTGATAGATGGTCGAACGCAATATGCGTCTGCGCGGAATAGTCTTAACATTATCCATTGTTGTCGGTGCTACCGTGTCAAATATCTACTACGCCCAGCCGTTGTCCGGGACAATGATGGACGCATTTCACGTGAGCGCACTGGCGATAGGTGTCGTTCTCGCCAGCATTCAGATTGGTTTTGCAGTAGGGCTTGCCTTCGTGGTGCCTCTTGGCGATATTTCTGACTGTAGGAAACTATGCTCGATTCTCTTGATCGCCTGCGGTGTGTCTTTGTTGGGGATGAGCCTGGCACCGAATATTTATTTGCTAGTTTCCTTCGGCGTAATGACCGGTGTCGCGTCGTCCGTGGTTCACATTCTCGTGCCATATGCGTCGAAGCTTGCGCCCGTTGAACAGCGTGGCGCGGTTGTTGGGACAGTTATGACCGGTCTCTTCACGGGCATCCTGTTGTCCCGCACTGTCGCTGGCCTCATCAGCGACTACTACGGGTGGCGGTGGGTCTTTGGTGTCGCCGCAGCCGTGACCTTCACTCAGGCCGCCGTTGTGACTGCACGCCTACCGCGCTCCCAGCCCACCGCCGGACTATCGTATCGCGACCTCGTAAGCTCGGTTTTCGAGCTAGTCAAACGCCACCGGGAGCTGCGTGTGCGCATGCTGTACGGCGGTCTTGAGTTCGCGGCGTTCAGTGCGTTTTGGTCAACGGTTGGCATCGTGCTGCGGGATCGGTATGGGTGGTCAGATGCTTCAATCGGGTTGTTTGCGCTCATCGGTGTTGCTGGCATAGCTGTTGCGAGGGTCGCGGGACGCCTGGTTGACATGAACTGGCAGCGTGGTCTGACCGGGGGATTCCTCGCAGTGATTGCGATATCATTCGCTGTTCTCGGAACCGACAACATTACGGGAATGATAGGGGTCTTCGTCGGTGCGGTGTTGCTTGACTTCGCCGTTCAGGGTTTGCAGGTAACGAATCAATCGGTCGTGTTCTCGCTCGAAGAAAACGCGCAGAGTCGAATAAATACTGCCTACATGACCGCGTATTTCTGCGCAGGAGCAGTCGGCTCCGCAACAGCTGCAGTGGCATACTCTCTTGGTGGATGGCGCGCAGTCTGTTTTTGCGGCTCGTTATTCCCGTTGCTCGGTCTCGCAGTGTGGTTGGGCGAATCTCCTCGATTTCATTCGTCCGCTGATTCTAAAGTCGTGCAAACGTAGTGCCGTAGTGCTCAAGTTCGTTCTAAGGGGAGAAATGTACCCGCAGATTGTAGACGCAGACGCCATCACCGCAGCGAATGCCATTCGTGCCCGGTTCGGAGACCACCGCATCGGAGTCGTGCTTGGATCCGGATGGGGAACAGCGAAGGAATATCTGGGTGCCGACGAGAGCCGATTCATTGATCTTTTGGACCTTCCCGGATTCCGGGCAGCAGGAGTGGCCGGACACAAATCTCACGCGTACTCAATAGGGCGCGATTCTGGCTCAATTCTTCTCTTCATGGGACGGACTCACTTTTACGAAACGCGTGACGCATTCTCGGCCACGCATCATATCCGGGTAGCTATTTCGCTTGGCTGCGAGCATCTCATCTTGACGAATGCTTCGGGAGGGATAAACCCCTCCTTGGACCTCGGTCGGCCAGCCATCATTGATGACCACATCAACTTTACGGCGAGTTCGCCGCTTACCGGCAGCGAGCATGGTTCCGACAAGCCGATGTACTCGCCCAAACTTGCCGAAATCGCTAGGTCGATTTCCCCTGATCTGAAATCCGGTGTGTACGCCCAGTTCATTGGACCACAATACGAGACCCCTGCCGAGATAAGAATGGCGAAGATCCTCGGTGCCGACATGGTCGGCATGTCAACAGCACTCGAGGCGATTGCCGCTTCGCATTACGGCGCGGAGCTCCTCGCGCTGTCGCTTGTAACTAACTCGGCGCCCGGTCTCTCCAGTGAGACAGTCAACCATGACGCGGTCCTGCACTCAGCAGACGCTCATGCAGAGTCGAATGGACGCCTCCTTGCCCGGATCGTCCATGCACTGTGACCCGACAGACCTCGCCCCCGTACCAAGCCCGGAGGACGTTATCGCTGCCAGCCAGTTTCAACCGCTCCTCAACAGACTCTCCGGCGTTACCCAAATAATTCCGGTGTTTGTAGCATCCCGAGTGCGTGACAGGAGAACACACAGCCGCCACGTTGCGAAGCTAGCCAGAAAGATCTATCTAGCGACTGCAGATGCGCCTGACGACGCGCAGGTTTCCCACCTCACGCTGGCAGCTCTTCTTCACGATGTGGGCCACCCGCCATTCGGCCATGTCGGTGAACGAATCCTTGATCGCAAACTTTGCGGTCACGGCGGCTTCGAATCGAACGCTGAGGGAATCCGCCGGGTACTCGCCACCGAGGACCCCAGGAGAATAGAGGTGGCCGCCATCTTGGCGAAGCATCAGAATGTCATTCCAGACACGCGATCTGAGTACGAATCGGTTGTCAAGGGTCTCTATCGAGCTGAAGCGATGATCCTGCGCGACCATCAAAAAACGATGGTCGCAACAACCCTACAGCGCACAGTGGTTGATGTTGCCGACCGCGTATCGAATGCCGTTGGTGACTACGTCGACATCGCGATCATGTTGGGGCCCGTCCGGGCGACTCAGCTCTACCGTCAGTGGACCAGGACAGTCCCGCCGTGCGCCTTTTACATGAGCACCGCCGCGGTCGAATGGCGGTCAGAAGCTGACGTACGGTCTTGGGCAAAGCGAGTCCGAAATGTCTTGTGCGCAGAACTGATCGCCTCTAATCAGGCTCGACGCCGGAGCGCACCACTTGTTGTACCGCCCAAAAGCGCCGCCCTGCTGGATCAGCTTGAAAAGCCAATCAGGCGCGGCTTTCTTCACTCGCCTGTGAACGTCGCTATCGACGAGCTTGTCACCCGCGCCTATGACGTGGCGTTGGAGCGTATTTCGGCAGGTGGCTTACTGGCGGCAAACCCGCTGCTCCAGCCTGGTGGAAGCCAAGGGAAGTTCGAGAGCTCGAAGAGTCCAGTACCGACAACGGCGGCTGATCTTGCCCACCTCAACGACGCTGACCTACTCACGTTCGCAGGACTAGAACCCAACCTTCAATCTCTTAGGGGGATCACATGACAACGCCCACGCTCGACTTCAGCATCTATGGCGCCGAGTTCGCCAGCAAGCGCTACAACCTCTATGCCGCGCTCCGGCAACAGGCACCGGTCCGGTGGCATGAAGAAACTCAGTCGTGGTTCGTGACCCGTTACAACGACATCGCTAAGGGCCTTGTCGGTGACGACTTCATCACAAGCCCTCTCATCGGCAACAAGATGGCCGCTGTCGACGAGGGATCCGTTGACGCATTCGATGAGATCGTCCGGGTGATTTCCACCTGGATGATCTACAACGATCGACCGCACCACACTAGGCTCCGAAGCCACATGAGCCGGGCGTTCTGGGCGAGCGAACTTGAGGCGATCAAACCGGAGATCGCGGACATCGTCGGACAGCGACTAGACCGTCTCACCGATGCTCCCTCATTCGACTTCGTAACGGAGATCGCACATCCCACACCTGCGCTCGTCTTGTGCAAGATGCTCGGGATCTCGGGGGACGACGTCGACAGGTTCATCGGGTGGTCCGACTCAATCGCGCTCTTCATGCAGGACTTCGTGGTTTCCCCAATCCCCGACGAGAAGATCAGTCGCGATACCGCCCAAGCAGTGATCGAAATCCGCGACTACCTGACCGCGGCCATCGCTGATCGCCGTGCCACGCCCCGCAACGATCTCCTTACGCGACTCATCTCGACTAATCCCGAGAGCGGAGACCAGCTTTCAGACATCGAGCTGATGAATCAGGTCATCCACCTGATCTTCGGTGGCCACAAGATTCCTCAGTTCCTGCTTAGCAACTGTCTGAACATGCTCTTCTGCTACCCAAACATTCTGGAGGAAGTCAAAGCCGACTTGTCACTTGTACCCCAAGTCGTCGAGGAAACCATGCGACTTGAGAGCCCCATCCAGTACATCACCCGGCATGCGGCTCATGACCTCGTCCTGCATGGAGCTGAGATCAAAGCTAACGACTCAGTGTACTTCTTCCTGGGATCCGCGGGTCGCGACGAGACCCAGTTCAACGACCCGGAGGAGTTCCGGCTACGGGGCGGCGGCAAACGGTCACTCGCATTCGGCGGGGGATACCATGCCTGCATCGCTGGCGCATTCGCGAGGATGGAAGTGGAAGTAATCCTTGCCCAGGTACTCGAACGACACGGCAACCTGACACCTTCCTACGACCCAAGGCAGCCGACGTGGACCAACAACCCTACCTTTCACGGACTGGCCAAGATGCCGGTACGGCGCTCGTAGTTCGACCCGCGGACGATACACATTCGGCAGTTGTCCTGTGTCATGAAGTCTTTGGGCTAACTGGCACGATTGCAGATCTCGCCGAGCGGATTGCGCACGATACAGGGGCGACGGTCTACGCGCCGCATCTTCTGACCACTGGTCCGTTCCGCCGGTCGGAGGAACACACCGCCTACACGCAGTTCATGACCACGATGGGACCAAGCGGCCTAGCAGAGAGACTTCTCGACTTCACCGCCCTGCATACCGCAGATCATCAAGTCGTCCACTGTCTCGGCCTCAGCGTAGGTGCGACTGCTGCGTGGATAGCTTCGGGCGTTGACCAGTTCAGTGCGGTCGTTCCGGTGTATGGCTCGCGGATCCGTGACCACATGGACGTTCAACCGTACGGTCGCGCTCATCTCGTCTTCGCGGAGCATGAACCAAGCTTTTCGCCGAGTGAACTTGCGTCACAGCTTAGGAATATTGATCGGGTTACCGTCGAGATCCTTCCGCATCACCATGGCTTCTGTAGCACGGACGCGGGGACTTACTCACGGACGGGATTAGATCATGTAATCACAACGGCGCAGGCGTTATTCCAAAGATGACCGCGGGCGCGGTTGCTGTCTCCGGTCTGTTTGCCTGGGTTCATGCCATCGCAGACAGACCGCGTGGAAGATGCGGGTTTCGAAGGCTACCCGATTCGCTGAACGATAAGTTTCGTCACCGGTAACGTTAAGGTATGCCGGGGGAATCTATTCTGCGAATGATACAGAATCCCCTAGGTTTGGAGTAGGCGTACATGGCAAATGAAATCGACTGCACTACAGGCTACAAACCTATATGGCTGAGCGATTCCCACAAAGTATATGTGGACCAGATCGTAGATATGGTCGTGGAGACATCGAAGAGCGAACCTTTCATCGGGGTTTCGTCGGAACCCTCGCAATCCGACATCCACATGCTACGCGGACGACTCATCCAGGGGCTGTCTTCTGATCGGTCCGGCGTCCTAGCAGTGCTGTGGGGTTCGACCATCGTGGGAGCGGTGTGCATGAATCGTTCTGCGACCGCTAACCAAGCCCACATCGCGGAGTTGACAACAGGGGTGGTCGACAAAGCGCATCGCAAGCGAGGCGTGGTAGCAGTAGCGTTTCGCGGAATTGTCGACAGATGTTCAGAGGAGGGCATTGACATCCTCCGACTAGATGTTAGAGAAGGCACCGATTCGGAAAGAATTTGGAGAAGATTTGGCTTCATGGAATACGGACGCCTGGAAGACTACGGCCGATGCAATGAAGAACGTTATACAGGCGTCTATCTTGCGCAGTCGGTGCGTAGCTTGAACTCAATTCTCTCAACCCAGATTAGGTGAAAGCAATGTTGTCTCGCGCCGAATTTAAAGACCAGCTGTATGCTGCCATTCATGAAAATACCTCGGTCATGCACCCGCTGGTATCGGAACTGGTGAAACCAGAGAAGAACCTGGAGCTTCTCCAAGCGCTGACCTTACAGGGGTATCAGCTCACCAAAAACTTCTTGACATACATAGAATATCTTTTCTTCTACTGCCCTCTTCCAAAGCACAAGAAGGCCCTGTTGGTAAATATGTACGAAGAGGAGACTGGCAGACTGTCTAACACAAAGAACCACGTCCGGTTGATGGAGGACTTCATTCGGGCAATCGGCATTTCAGATTCCGAAAGGGATGGCGCCGTCGCATACCCAGAGACGCAAGAACTAATCGACTACCGAATGAAGTTGGTAAAGGACACCGCGACATACCACCTCGGTGCCGCAGCCGTCGCTATTGCAAGCGAAGGTCAGAACCTTGAGGACACCGCTGGGCAAAACCGGCATTCATTACTCGGTGGGGTATACGGCCTGTCGGAAAAGGATACGTTGTTTTTCTCCGTACATGCGAAAGAGGACGTGGGTCACGTTCGCGAAGGAGTCGCCCTGGTTGTAGACCTGTGCAATGACCCGAAGATGCAACAAGACGCCCTAGAAGTTGTGACGCACACTTGCAAACTATTCCAAGGAATGTACGACGGGGTAGCCAAGCGTCACCTTTTATAGACGTGTTCATCGCCAGGTAACGGGGTTCCCGATCGCGTCGGACGGTCGGGTCCCGCCTACCCGGCATTTCCCCCAGATATACCCGGCAAGAATCTTGGCAACCATCAGTTGTCTTAGCTGATGATGATAACGAGTACAACGTTACGTGCGGTACAGATACCGGCACGACTTTCGTCGGCAGGAGAAACCAGAGGATGGCAATACCATGACCAAAGATGGGGAAAAGGCACTCGTGCAGGCCGAGCGGACACACGAGGAAGCGACGACACGTAAACCGGCCGCACGGATGTTGTTGCTGATAACGGTTGGTATTGGTTTCTTAGTAGCACTAGCCTCGTCTTCGATAAAGAACACTGTGTCTGCATTCTTCGTATCGATGGCCACGGAGTTCGATGTCTCCCGAGGGGTCTTCGCCGTCGCCCCCTCGATCTTCATGCTGACGTACGCCGTGGCATCGCCAACCATGGGTTATGTCGCCGACCGGTTCGGCGCCAGACGCACCCTCGCCGGTGGGCTGCTTCTCGGTGGCGCGCTCTTCGTCTCAGGCGGCATTGTCAACTCGTTCGCATTGTTCTCCGCGGTCTATGGCATCGGAATGGCGATTGCCTATACCGCCGTATCGTTTGTTCCGCTGGGGGTACTGGTCGACGAGCTATTTCCGCCCAACCGCCGCGGCATCGTCTATGCAATTCTGATGAACGGCGCTGCTGTTGGATTCATCGTGCTGCTCCCCCTGTGGATCTACCTAGATAGTAGGGTGTCCTGGCGTACGGTGTTCGTGTTGCTGGGCGCTGCGATGGTGATTCTCACCCTATGCGTACTGATATTCATGCGCGAACGGAGCGGGCAGCTTACGAAAAAATCGACGAAAACGCCGGTGTCGGGAGATACCCGACCACTTATCGGCGTATTTAAATCGCCTGTCTTCCGGTCTGTCAGCATCGCCTTCTTCGGCTGCGGCGTCACCATGGGATTTATCGATGTCCACTTTGTTGCTCATCTTGACCATGTCAACCTAGGCGGCAGCAATGCAGAGCTTACAGTCGCAATGCTCGGTATCGCAGAAATAATCGGCGCGCTCCTCGCTGGTTTCCTATGTGACCGAGGTGCTGGCGTTGCAGTCCTGTCAGGAAGCTACCTAATTCGCGCCGCATCATTTATCGCCCTGGCTATTGCACCGACCGTTCTCACCGCATGGGGTTTCGGTGTACTCTTCGGTGTCAGTTATCTGGGCACCGTGATTGCAGGGACGATGTTTCTGCTGAATGCGCCCGATATCGAGAGCAAGGGCCTTGCCCTCGGACTAATGTGGTTTGTACATCAGATCGGCGCCTTCCTGTCGAGTCAACTCGGCGGCATTGGATACGATCTCGTCGGTTCATACACGCCTACAATGGTCGGTTCAGCCGTATTCGCGATCATCTCATTCCTGATCGTCGTTCTCGCTCTTCCCCGATCCCTATCACGCTCGGCGGCAAGCAATGAAAAGTAGCCCGACAGAGATGCTGCTGGCGATCGTCAACCGAGAACTGCCAGAGATGATCAGGTTTCGACGTGACCTCCATTCACACCCGGAGACTGGAACTCGCAATCCTAGAACTCAGCAGAAGATCCTCGACGCGATAGGAAACATCGGCCTTGACATCGAGGTCGGTCGGACATGCACGTCGGTAACGGCGACGCTACACGGATCTAAACCGGGGCCAAATATTCTGCTTCGCGCAGATACCGACGCACTTCCTATGGCCGAAGATAGCGGTCTTTCGTTTAGCAGTCGCGTTCCTGACGCGGCTCACGCCTGCGGACACGACGCGCACACCGCGATGTTAGTAGCTGCCGCGAAAATACTTGCGACCGATCTACGAAACAGAGTTTCGGGCACCATTAGATTTGTGTTTCAGCCGGGCGAGGAAGCCTGCGGTGGGGCGCAGGCGATGCTCGACGACGGTCTTTTTAGCCAAGCAACTGATGAAGCCTTCGCGCTGCACGTTACTCCGAATATTCCCACCGGTATGGTGGCGTCTCGGTCTGGACCGTTCTTCGCGTCGTGCGATGAGTTCGAAATAGTCTTGACTGGCCGTGGAGGCCACGCATCGATGCCTCACACGTGCATTGATCCTATCCCGGGTGCTTTCGCACTAGGCTCAGCCTTACTCGGAACAGTTGCTCGGGGCTTCGACCCGTTCAGCCCAGTCGTCGTTAGCATTGGAGCAGTGAACAGCGGTACTACTTCTAACGTGATACCTGATACAGCAACGATCCGAGGAACCCTTCGAACGTTCGATGCGGATGTACAAGCCAGGGCGTGGAGCAAAATCACTCATCTTACTTCTTCGATCGCAACCACGCAGGGGCTAACTGGTAGTTCAATTATTCGGTACTCCAGTCCGGTGACTGTCAATTCCGAGGAGACTACCCGCCGTTTTCTTGAGCACGCTACTGCGCTTTTCGGTGCCTCACAGGTTGTCGAGATGGAGAGCCCAATCATGGCATCTGAGGATTTTGGCATTATGCTCCAGCACGCGCCGGGCACCTTGGTGCTCGTCGGTGCATGTCCTGAAGGAGTCTCGGACCCGGTGAATGCTGAGCCATGTCACTCTTCCAAAATGGTCATCAATGAGAACTGCATGGTGACAGGAACAGCGCTGCATATTGTCACCGCACTCGGAGGTCCGAGCTCGCTGACGCAGTGACGGATCGACGTCGCAAGCACCGAGGTTGGGGTGCCACGTCCAGAAAAGTTGATGCAGGGAGACTGGCCAGGTCCACGCGGGCAGCGGCCAAGGGCTGCCCGGAGCCAGCTGAGATGAGGGCATCAAAGCCAGCTGAGATGAGGGCATCAATATGACGCGCACCGCTCGACAGGCAACTTCGTAACGCGGCGAACTGTTCGGGGCCAGCCACCATCCGCAGACACCCCGACACCTCCTGCCGCAGTTAACGATCCGGTTATCTCGCTCCTTAGCTTGGTGAAACGGCCTATTTGCGTGATGTCATCACCGCAGAGCATCGAGAATCGCCCGCTCAGCCTCCGGCGCCTCCAGCGAGAACGTCTCCAGCGCACCGCTGGACGCGATTGTCGCCCACGGCAAACACCCCGACCAGGCGGCGGAAGAAGCAGTCGATTCGTTTGTGGTTGATCCGCTGCCCGGCGGGTGTGCCGTGGTTGAGCTCGATTGCGATCCAAGGTCGCCCGTACGTTGTTGTCCTGGTCATGGACGGCACGGACTTTGGTGGTGAGATCGGCGTCGGCGTCGGCGTCGGCGCGCGGCTCGTTTGTCGGCGGCACCGCTCCACGCGTAGTACGACGCCCGGGCGACCTCGTCGACCTGGCGTAACCGCTTCACCTCGAAGGTGTGAGAGTGGTCGGCGACGAACTGGAAGCTGGTCACCAGCGGGTCTCCTCGGCGAAATATTGGCCGCCGATCGTAGGATGTCGCGCTGTGGCTCGGGCTTGGCTTTCTCGGCCTGGACGTGGGCGACCTCTGCCCCCGCATGCGAGCGGGTTCTTGCTCCGCGGTTTCATCGCTGGCTGGCCCGGGATCGGATTTGTTCGGGGTTCGCGGATCGGTACCAAGCACGTCGCTCGCGCCTATCCAGTCGGTGAACTCCGCCTGGTGATGGACAAGTAGCCGCGCACAATAAGGTCGAAATACGTGACTGACTCGCTGAAAACCCGCGCATCCGAGTCCATTTTATCCCGACCTCAGCATCGCGGATGAAGATGGTCGAGGTGTGGTTCGGCATCATCGAACGCCAAGCCATCCAGCGGGGCACCTTCCGCGATGTCCGCGAGTTGACAACGAAGATCCGCGAATTCATCAGCGGCTGGAACCCCCAGCGTAACCGTTCGTCTGGACCGAGACCCCGAGGAGCCAAGGCCGACCGTTGAAAGACTTCAAATATTACGCCGGAATCGCACAGGTCACCTCACCGCTCCGGCCCCGCCGTCGGCGTTGGCAGCGACGTGGCAGTCGTAAAGGAGCAGTTTCGCACTCGCAGCTTACCTGTCATCATGATGTTAAAAATTACGCTCGTGAAGCAAAGCGCGGCTCCCGCCAGTATTGGCGCGCGGGATCCGATCTCGTCAATCGCGACGCCGCCGAACAATGCGCCGAGCGCAATCGAACAGTTGAAAACAAGCACATAGATTGATGTGGCGGACTGACTGTTCTTTCCTGCAACTCTTAAAACAATCGTCTGCAAGACAACAGGTAGGCCGGAATAAGATAGACCCCATAGGGCGAGCAGAATAATCATGCCGGGTGTGGAATCGATCGAGAAGAGCAACACGAGCGAACCGGACACTGTCAATGCCAATGCTCCGAGTACCGCCGGTGCTGACCCGACCCTATCCAGGGTATACCCGGCAAGGAAGTTTCCGAATACGCCAGCTACGCCGTAGAGCAGTAACAGCGGACCGACCAACGATGGATCTATTCCACGTTCACCGATGATAAACGGCGCAATATAGGTATACGCGGCGTAATTTCCGACTACCACGACAAGGGTGATGCCGAGCGCCGCAACAAGTGCCGACGACCTCAAAAGATTCCGGAAATCAGCAACACCAACCGTTTCCACCGGCGTCAAACGGGGAATAAAGAGCCAGACTACCATGATATTTACTATGCTCAGTGCCGCCAGCGCGCCGAAAACCGACCGCCAGCCCGTGGCGGTGCCGAGCAAGCTGCCAAAAGGGACGCCGAATACGAGAGCCAGGGAAATTCCAGAGAAAGCTATAGACGTTGCCCGAACACTGTCTTTCGGATGAACAAGTCTAATTGCAGTTGCGGCCACTATCGACCATAGTAATCCGTGAATCACCCCCGTAGCCGCTCGCGAAACAATGAACATCCAGTAGTTCTGCGCAGTCGCGGACAAACAATTTCCGGCGGTGAATACGATAAGGATCGCCAGGAGCAGTGTACGACGGTCAATGCGGCTGCTCACAATGGTACTTATCGGCGCCAACAGTCCTGCAACAAGCCCAAACGCAGTAACTGCGACGCCTGCCGTGCCGCTACTTACACCGAGATCGTGCGCAATTTGGGGCAGGATTCCCACTGGCGCCATTTCAGTGGTGGTGACAACGAACACCGTCAAACCCACAGCCCAGACCGGCAACCAGTTCTTGCCAGTTGCGGGTTGGTACGCGGTTGCATCCGGCCCTGAGTTCAACCCGAGTCCATCCGTCATGCCCGCCCTGGCTTTCCTTAGATTGAAATATCGGTAACAAACATGTACCCGCTGGAGTGCGTAATCATGAAATCGACCTTTGATTCCAGTGCAATCTGTTGTGAAGTCACACCGCACGCCCAGAACACCGGAACGTCACCTGCATGGAGTTGCACGGGCTCTCCCCAATCGGGCTTACGAAGGTCAGTTATCCCCAATGACTGGGGGTTGCCTACTGATACTGGTGCTCCGTGGCTCTCGGGGTGCCGAGCAGTAACAGAGACCGCTTCCGAGACTAGAGAGCTCGGTACTGGACGCATGGTCACGACCAACCTCCCAGAAAACCTGCCGGCTGGCACGCACTTGCGATTCGTGATGTACATAGGCGCACCGTCGATTCGTTGTTCGTGATGCCTGAGCGGCACGCCCGCTTTCGCAAGCCGATGCTCGAAGGAATAGCTACAGCCAATCAGAAACGAGACCATATCGCCATTGAAAATATCGAGAATATCACGCTGCTCGGCAACCAGTTCACCATCCCGGTAGAGTTGGTAACGAGCAATGTCAGTTCGCAGGTCAGCACCCGGAGCCGCAATTTTTGGTTCGAAGTCTCCGGGCTCGGTCACATCAATTACGGGGCAGGCCCGCGGATTGTATTGACAGAACCGCAGGAAGTCGAATGCGTCGGCCAACGGCAACACAACGAGGTTTGCCTGAACGAACTCGGAACATAACCCCGACGTGTTTCTGTCTAGCCTATTCGCCCGATTAAGGGCACGTACTTCCCTTGGAGACAATGCGGAAGACTCACGTTGAGAGAGAGTCACTGCGATATCACCGCGCCCGCACTCCGGAACGACCTGCGTCCGTATAATAATGGCAAGTCTCCTTCAACTCGCAAGCTTGTAACCCGACCGAACACGACCACGTGGGTACCGACGTTGCTTGTGAACTCTAATTCACATTCCGCCATTGCAATGGCACACGCGGTGAGCCAGGGCTGACCTGTGGTTGGCGACGGCTCCCAGGTAACGGCGCCAAATCTGTCAGGAGAGTTGGAGCTGAACGACCGAGCCACTTCCGCCCCCGAGCTTCCCAGAATATTAACGGCGAACTGTCGAGTCTCGGACACCGCCTTTAAGGTGCCTGCCGTATTGTTGAGACACACCAGAAGTATTGGCGGGTCCAGAGTGACGCTTGTTAACGATGTGCAGGTCAACCCGTGTGGAACTTGAGCTGCATCGAATGCGGTCACAATAGATACGGTCGTAACACACGAGCCCATAAACTGCAGGAACTGCTTTTCCAGATCGGTGTCGAGAGACTCCGTTTGCACCACGCTCTCCCATACAAGCGGCGTATCTTACGTTGATGCCAAACACTTCAGATAGATGAAACGCGGGCGGATTTCCCCCGCTTCGTGACCGGTCTTAGCCGAAGCTCAGCGTAGGTTTGTGTGTGTCGAACCAGACCGCAAGGTCAAGGACTCGTTCCAGTTCCCGACGCGACGCCTGGTCAATCTGCACGTCGTCGGATTTGGCAGAGACCCGCAGCAGATCTGCATCTACCACGTCGAATACCTGGTGATTCGGGTTTAGAAGTAGCTCTTGGCACTGCGTTCGAAGAGCCTGAGCGTACCGAGGGTCTTGTGTCGATGGATACGGGACCTTCGTTCTCTCGATCACGGATTGCGGGAGGATGTCAGACGCAGCCGCGCGAAGTAGCGACTTCTCCTTGCCGTCGAACGTCTTCATGGCCCATGGAGTGTTGTAGACGTACTCCACCAGCCTATGGTCTGAGAATGGAACCCGAACCTCAAGCCCATGCGCCATTGAGATCCGGTCCTTGCGATCAAGCCATATCCGGACGAACCGAGTCAGATGCAAGTAGTTGATCTTCCGCATCTGCCATTCGAAGTCGCTCTCCGCTGGCAACCGGTCGATTCTGCGGACAGCATCACTGTAGCTGTCCTGTATGTAGCTTGGAAGGTCCAAGGACTGCTCGAATGAGCGAGCAAGAAGGCTCTGATTTCTCAGGTCCGCATTTCCTCTTCCGAAGAACTGGTGGCCGTTTGAAAGCCACGGGAAGGTCGTTCCCTGGCGCGCTGCTGGATCGAAGAACTGTCGGTAGCCTCCGAATAGCTCATCTGCAGACTCGCCAGTGAGCGTGACGGTCGCGTGCTTTCTCAGCTCTTGGAAGAACAGATACAGGGAGAGGTCAAGGTCGCCGAGCAACGATGGGAAGTCCCGTGCAGCAATCGCGGCATGACGGACTGAAGGCGCGGTCATGGCTGCCGAGCTCAGTACGATGTCCTGGTGCTCTGTACCCCATTTGCGCACTACGTCATGTGCAAACGGAGTGTCAGGTGTACCGCGAAGCTCGTCTGCCACGAAGTTCTCCGTGAGGCCTACGAAGTCCACGGAGAAGCTGCGGACCTTCTCTCCTGCACTCGCAAGGTGAAACGCCGCAATCGAGGTAATCGTCGATGAGTCCAAACCGCCTGACAACAACGTGCACGTCGGAACATCAGAGACTTGTTGCCGAACGATAATGTCGTGCAGCAGCTCGCGCACGGTCGCCACCGTTGTTTTTAGGTCGTCCTGGTGCTCGGTAGTTTCGAGCGACCAGTATCGGGCCGTCCTGATACCCGAGACATCGACTGTGACGATAGTGCCTGGCTCTACCTCAAGCATGCCATCCCAGATCGCGTGGCCTGGGCTTTTGATGTATGAGAACAATTCCCGAAAGCTATCAACAGTGAGCTTGCGGCTCGCGCGCGGATTCGCGAAGATCGCTTTCGGCTCCGACCCGAACACGACACCGTCAGAGGTGGGATAGTAATAAAATGGCTTCACACCTGCTCGGTCACGAATCATCAAGAGCTTCGAATCACGTGAATCCCAAATGGCAAAGCCGTACATGCCGTTAAGGCGGTCGGCGACTTTCGCACCCCACTCAATGTAACCGCGCAAGACGACCTCTGTATCAGATCTGCTGACAAACTTGTGGCCCAGCAGCGCAAGTTCGGCACGGAGTTCCTGGAAGTTATAGACCTCGCCTGAGTAGACCAGTGTGACTCGCCCTCCAGTCACCTCTGCAGACATCGGCTGAGCACCGCCGTCTAGGTCAATTATGGCCAATCGGCTGTGGCCTAATACGACATGTTTGTCAACATAGGTACCGCTGCCATCTGGCCCTCGACAGTCGAGTGTATTGGTCATTGCCGAAATTTCGTTCCCCAAAGTCCCTAGGTCGTCAGAGAAAGAGACCCATCCCGTGATTCCGCACATTTTCACGTTCCCTTCAAATTGCGTTTCGCCAGTTAGAGTTCGAATATCGCCATATCGCGCGCAGAGGTTTCCATCGCGCGCTTTACGGCAGACTTGACTGACGTGGCGTCGTAGTTGAGGTACTGCGCTGCTGCAAGCCTGACGGGGTCTCCGGCGAGGTTTCGTTCGTACAATGACTGGCGTTGGCCCGATCCATCACCCGAAACATCCCAAGCTAGCTTGAGCAAATGGATCCGCTCATCTCCACCGAAGTCCGCGGAACCGCTGAAGTATCGGCTCAACTCGGGTCCGTCCTCTGCGGTAAGGTCGGCGTAGGAAGGGGTAGAGAGTAGGCTGCCCCCACCAAGTATCTGAATAATCTCGATTATGCGTGAACATGCCCGCGGGAAATGATATCGGATAGCTCTTATTGTTTGAATTGGGGGAGTCATCGTGCCCCAGCTGGACAATGACGCAGAGTATTCCGCATGCAGAACGGCACCCTTATATATTTCAATTAGGGAAAGAGCCTCGCCGAGCATTTCCTGCACGTGAAGAAACGTTGACGTATTAGCCGATTCAGCCAGTTCTACTGCGATCCCGCACAGAAGTTCCAACTTGGACAGACCCCGGATAATACCTTGGTGACCGGTGTGGATCATGCCAGTTGTCTCGGGGTAGAGTCGATTGGCTTTCGCGACATCGCCGTCGAGAAATACTCGGTTCCAAGGTACACGAACATTGTCGAATACTACTGTCGCATCCATTTCGTCATAGCGCGCTAACGGATGATCAAAGGGGTTTCGGGGCGAACCCGACCCGAACGGTTCCCTGCAGACGATCGTGACGCCGTCTGTGTTCACTGGTATCGCAAATGCGACGGCGTAGTCTTCGTCGCCCGGTCGGTATCCTGGCATAGGAAAGACCAGCAACTCGTCTGCTATCGGCACCAACGTCCCGATCATCTTGGCACCATGAACAACAATTCCATTTACGTCACGGTCGACGACCTTCATATGTAAGGTGGGATCGCTCTGGCCGGCCGAACCTTTCGATCGGTCTGTTTGAGGATTGATCGACGCATGTACGATGAATTTGTCATTCTGAACACACCATCGGTAATATTCTCTAATGTTGTTCCCAAAGCGGGCGTCCAGATCGCCAAAATAGTCAGCTGCGGAGTCGAATGCTGTGATAAGCACGTTTACGAAGTCGGGTGACCTGCCCATCATCCCGAACGTCTCGTCTGAGGCGACCTTGAAGGCGGATCCGCGATTTTTTAGATCGCCCCTCGTCAATGGCGACTGAAGCGACCACGGGATTATCTCACCTGAGACTTCCCTCGTGAGTATCGCTTGCAAGCCCGGTTCGTGCTGGAGGTCGTATAGTCCTGCGATCGTTCGAACAGGAGCGGCAAGCGAAGGGTGCTCTGTGACATCATCAACGGTTTGGCCGCCCAACCGCACTGTGCGCCCATCTTTCAGACCTTCAAGATACTGTTTACCTGCCCTGATTGACACTCAAATTCCCCTGGTTAGTCGTGCATATAGATGGGATTATCGCACTGACAAAATATCGCCGATTTCGGCTGGCTCGCACGTAGGTTTCAGTGCCGCCGCGACTAGAGACTTAAAGTCTCGATACTCTGGAAGGTCTAAAACAGCGGCTAGCTCGTGGGCTCGTAACCAACTTTCGTCGAAGGACTCGCTTAAGTAGTTAACGCCATCGTCTGCGGCCACAACAACGATTCGCTGGCCCGGATGTGAATGGGCATAGTGCAGCGCGCCGAATACAGCCGCGCCCGCCGACTCCCCAACGAAAATTCCCTCATGCCGAGCAAGAAGGCGGCTTGTTGCAATGCCCTCGATATCAGTAACCAAATGTACGCAGTCGATTACAGAATAGTCGAGGTTTTCTGGCTTCCAGGCTAGCCCTAGACCCCGCATACGGTAGGTGCTAAATGCATGACCGAATGTCGAAGAGCCGAACGCATCAACTGCGACTGTCGTCAGAGATGGACACGCGTCCTTAAGGGCCCGAGATATTCCACTGATGTGGCCACCGGTACTAACCGTAGACACCAAAGCATCGATCTTCCCTGCGCCACGCTTTATTTCTGCTGCAGTGGAGATCGCGTGCGCGATTGGGTTGTTGGGATTGTTGTACTGGTCAGGCCAAAAGAAGTCTTGGTTCTCACCGCACATCGACTTTACACGCTCAATTCGCGGGCCTTGAAACCCGCCTGAGGAGTCTGGCGCTGTCACCATCTCGATTTCCGCGCCGAGTGCTTTGACAAACTGAAGCACCGACGCTGGCACCTTCGGATCAACGACTAGTATCACTCGGTACCCGCGGACTGCTCCAATCAAGGCGAGCGCCTTTCCGAGATTTCCAGAGGTAGATTCAATGATCGTCCCGGCAGGCAAAAGCCTGCCCTCTCGCTCGGCTTGCTCAACCATATACAGCGCCGAACGATCCTTGATGCTGCGACCTGGATTGGTAGCTTCCAGCTTAACTAGAATTTCTGATCCATTGTCGACTGCGAGATTCCTGAGTCGCACAATTGGCGTATTTCCGATCAGGTCCAGAACTGTGTTATGGATCATTTTAGATAATTCCAATGGTTCTGTCTAGTGTCGTAAGAAGGCGATTTTCAGTCCTGCCTACCACAAACGGGTCTTCCACGTGCACCGCACCCATGCCGAATTCATAATAGGGTGTCTCGATATTTACGACGGTTCCTTCTTCTATGAGTTCATTAGAGTCTGGTCTAATTAGAACTTTGTCGTATACCTCAACTCCGATGCCATGGCCTACGTGGTGTCGGGTGTAGTGGGGAACGCCAGCGTCCCTCACGGCCTCAACGGTCAGTTCGAAGAGCTCCCTCCCGGACATTCCAGGTCGGGCCTCCTCTATCGCTCGCTGCTCGCCAGCGAGCATCGCGTTGTAGTATGCAAGCGTCTTGCCCGGAGGATCACCGATGGTAAATACCCTCGCGATGTCGTACCAGTAGCCGTTTACGACCCCGCCGACATCGAACCAGATCGAATCGCCTCGCTTGAGGGGTATGCTGGTGGGCTTGGTCTGGCCAGCCACAGCGGCTCGCCCAATCTTAATCAACGTGAATCGTGGACGCCCCCCGTGCTTTGCGACCTCAATCTCAAACTCCCGAACCAGGTCACGCTCCGTAACGCCTGGGCGCGCAATAGAAATCGCTGCCTTGATTCCCATTTGAGCTACCCACGCAGAGCAGGAGATCGCGTCGACTTCGGAAGGGGTTTTGACCTTCCGAGTGGCACGAAGTAGCTCCGCGCCTTCGATAATGCCGGCTCTCGGCAGGTGCTCTGCGAGACTGGATATTTGATGTTGGCGGAACCCGCCTCTGTCAATTGCGATCCGCGAATGTTGAGCCCCAATATCGCGCAAGATCGTGGCGAGCGCTTCGACCGGCTCGTTTGTGAAATTGTCGTCGCCAGAAACTTCCTTGAGGCGAAACTCCTGGTCAGTAAGACTTGGGTCATCAAAAACGCGGGCGAATTCCCCGTATGCCATTGCCCCCGATAGCTGGACATCAGCATCCAGAAACTGATCAACTTCGCACCGTGAGCAGATAAAATACGGATGGAGAATATTATCGCGACTGACAACTGCGTAACAGTTTCCGGAATGCGGGAACATGTCTAACGCTACGCTATGAATGCCCGTCAGATAGAAGACGTTCTCGACACTGGTGGCCACCAGCGCGCCAACATCATTTTCGTCCATTAGCTTCAGTAGTCTATCCGAGTTGAATTTTCTTGGTTGTGAGCCCGCATTACTGTCTTTTTTGCTATGCGGCGGAATCGCTAAGTCCACGCAGGTATCCCTATCTGACATTAGGGGGACCATCGTCCCCACACTTCTATGCTGAGCATCTGAATACCGACCGGGGTACTGGCAGTACAGCGACTGAGCCGGGCTTTGACCACACCAGTTTGTTGCTTGCTGACTCGAGGCGGCAACGTCCCAGTCGTGCGAATACAGCGCAAGGGCGGCAGGGAAAATTTCCTCAATTAGTCACCAGGTGAAGTTCTGACTAGTTTCATACAGAACCGGTCATTGCATTCATGTTCGACGGAATATTCTGCGAGCATCCGCTGCGCGCACAATTTCTCCCTGACGTTAGTTAGACAGTCTCTGAGTCCCCGAAATGCGTAGCAGTTAAAGCTCCTTGCGCCAGGTATTTGAGGCTGCAGCCTTCCTGGCTCAGCTTATTCACAAAAACCGTCTGCGCGGCGAGTGTGTGATTCAAATCACTGTGGGCTGCGTATATCTTTCGTTGCGATGAACTGTATACGCTGCTGTATACACCGGCTGCACAGGACCGTTTACACGACCGTAGGCATGCAGTGTATACGCGCTTTGGATACACATTTAGATCTATTGCGCACTTGCGCAGTTAACCGGCCATTCGTTGAGATTTGCCCACGCTAGCTACGTCTGCAAGAGCGCAGCGAGCCCGAAAAGCCGTGGAATTCTCTTGTCGGCGAACAATCAGCTTTCGAGTATTCAGCTTTCGAGTATTACGGCGGTGCGCTATTGAGCACGCGAGACTTCGTGAGTCGGCCGCCTCCTCCTTGGCTGTCTGAGTACCCCCACAACCAACTCTGAGGCCCTCACGTCGATCGCCCAGCGCGGCGTCAAAGCGCCGCCGATGGCAACATTGCGCTCTGAAGCGTCCTGGGCTGCACGGGTCGCCGATCCTGAGCCGGCTGACGCCGAACAACGCGGCGGAGCGTAGCCGATGTGTGTAACGCGGTCCGCGACGGGCTCAAGGTCTGCCGGAGGCGATCAACACCGTGTGGGAGCGAATCGTCGTGCCGACCTTCGTAATCCTCCTGCAGGGCAACAGATTCCGATACGCGTCCCACACCAATGCTGAGACCAGGTGAGCAATGACCTCGAAACTGGACTGACTATGGCAGCGGCGTTCGGCAGCCCGGTTAGTCGCAGAGCATCGCGCAGCAGTTGGTCTGGTACCTCAACGATTGCCACTGCTCAGGCCCCTTTCGTCAGCGAGTAAGTGTGCTCAACGAGAGATCTAGCGCGATCGGGACCGTTACTGTCAATCGGTCCCGGTAGACGCCGGTTGCCTCGTACGAGTCGGTGGTGTCGTCCAATTCGTAGGTGTGCACCACCGGCTGGCCGTCCTCGTCTTCGATGCGCCACAGGTGACGCAAACCGGCCTCGGCGTACAGGCGCGGTTTGTAGCGCCGGTCGCGGTGTTCGGACTCGGCCGACACCACTTCGACAACGAGGTCGACCTCGGCTGGGAGGAAACGGGTCCGTTCGGGGGCGTAGGGGACTTGAGCGACGATCACGTCCGGCTCGGGGCGGCTGCGGTTATTTAGTTTGATCGTCATCTGCGCCTCGACGGTGCTACCCGGCTCGACAACGAGTTCCAGCGCCGCCGCGAGGCGGCGAATGACGCGATCATGCCAACTCCGCCGCGGGGCTGCATCGAAGATCAAGGCCCCGTTGAGAAGTTCGATATGGCGTGGAGCCTCGGGCGGGAGCAGGTCAAGGTCGTCGGCCTCCCAGCCACTGGCGCGCGGCGGGCGCATCCACCGGGGAACTGGGGTCACTAGACGTCCCTTCCCTGGTCAGGCCGCATTTATCGCCAAGTTTAGACCCGATCGTGCCCCTCGAAGGACATGTAAAGAAACTTTGCATGTGCCCCGGGACGTGTAAAGAAATCGGCGAAAACTTTACATATCTATGCTCGGACCGTGTGGGCCGCGAGGTGGCTCAGCACCGCCTGGTTCGCCTCACAACCATCTGCGGGAGCGCCTTTCGGCGAGGGCGAAGCGGTGCTTTCGGTGGTGAAGTACGGCGAACCGGGTGCTTGTTGACGCCGGACAAGGCTTTGCGCCGCTGCGATGATTAAGAGTGTTCCGGCTTTACCCGTTGCTGTTTGAAATCCGGAATCGCCCGCGAGATTGTTTGAAAGTCAGTGTCGTTGTGAACCACTGTCGCGTCGTGGGTCAGCGCGACTGCGGCGATGTGGACATCAGTGGTTTGGGCGCCGCGTCCAGCTCCGATCTTCCAAAGCGCGGTGCGGATGCGCCTGACGTTAGCCTCGGCAACATCATCGAACGGCAACCAGTGCATCACTGATCCGTATAGCTCAGTGATGTAGGCAAGGTCTTGGGCGTTGCGCGCGCTGAATCGGGCCTCGTCCATCGTCACAGCTGAAGCGCACAATGCTCCGGTGATCGCGAGCGCGTCGATTGTTTGCTCGACCTGAGCGCTGGTCCGGTAATGCGACATAGTCGAGTGATCGACGAGGTAGCGCGGGCGCACGGTGGTCACTTGCGCTCCTCGCCTGCGAGTTCCTCGTCCGTCATGAATGGGTTGTGGTCCATCCGCTTGAGCCTGGTCAGCGCCTCACGCTGGCGGTAACCCTGAACAAGCTCTGACATCGCCAGGTTGATCACGGCCTTCTTCGTAGTCAGGCCAGTAAGTCGCAGGGCCTCGGCTAGTACCTCGTCGGGAATGTCTACTGTTGTCGCCATGCCGCCTCCATATTTCGCGTCACCAATATTCATAATATCAGTGATTCGTAATAGTGGTGCTTGCGGATGGATGCTCGTGCCGTCTGGTCACAGAAGCCGTGGTGAGCGAGTGATCCGACGAAAATCGGCGAAAACTTTACATATCTATGCCCGGACCGTGTGAGCCGCGAGGTGGCTCAGCACCGCCTGGTTCGCCTCCCACCCATCCGGGAATTTCACCGGGACGCCCAGTTGGACCGGTTCCGACGACGGGTGCGCGTCCAAAAGTTCCGGGATGCCCGCCCGGCCAACCAGGATGCAGGAGTGGCGGTGGCGCGAGGTCAACACGCACAGCCGGCCCGCCTCAAGGTGGAACGAGCTCGCATCCCGACGGCCCGACAGCGGGTGCAAAACCACCGTGACGTCGTATTCGCGGCCCTGGAGGCGGTTAGCGGTGTCGACGGTGACGGTCTCGGCGACCGTGCCGCGCAACGCGTGGCGGATGGCCTCCGCCTGGTCGCGGTGCGCGGTGCCCACCGCCAAACGTTCGGCGGTGACCGACTGCACGCCCTGTTCCGACGTCGCCTTCGCACCCCGCTCCAACACCCGAACCGTGAGCGCCGCGACTGCCGCGACCGCCTCACGATCGGTGCGCAACGTATTGCGCGCTGCCAATTCGTAAAAGCCCCAACCAGATTCGGCCGCCTCATCAAGGCACTGATCGACCGACGAACCCGAACCGCGCGTGAAGAAATCGAGCTGGCGGGTGCCCGGTGCTGTGCCCGCGTCGAACGGCGTGAACGGGTAAAACGCCCGCGAGACAACGGGAGCCGCGCTCGCGGGCAGCCGCCATGACACCGGCAGACGATGCAGCGGGATGTGGCGGTCGCGGTTGTTGGCGAGCATCACCGACACCGCGCTCATCGTGGGGTCCCAGTCCAAGCCCGCCCAGCGGTCGGTTTCGACGGTCGCGAACGGGTCGAGCTGACCGGGGTCGCCGACGAACAACCCACGGTCGAAGCGACGGGCGATGCGCAACAACATGTCTGAGCGCATCTGGTACGCCTCGTCGACAATCGCGTGCTCCCACGTGCCCTCGGTGAGCGTTGCCCACTTGGCCGCCGTGCCGATGAGGACCGTGCAGTCTTCGAGGTCGCCGACTTTCGCCGCATCACGCACGGTCGGCAGGTCGATGCGTTCAGCGCGGCGATATCCCTGCGCGGACAGTCGACCGATGCGCAGCTCGGGTTCGGCGGCGGCGAGGCGGGCGATGAGGTCGTCGACCTGCTCGTTGGTTTGCGCGACGATCATGCGCTGGGTGCCGTCGGCGGCGAGCTGACGTGCCGCTTTCACGACTAAGGTCGACTTGCCAGCACCCGGCGGCGAGTCGACGACGATCGCCTTGTGAGTGGTGTCGGCGAGGTCGGTGAGAATGGCCGCGACGGTGGTGTCGGCGGCGTGGCCTGCGGTCGACAACTCAGGGCTCCTCATCGAATTCGGGCGGTCCGCCATGCGTCCACGGGGTTTCCTCGGTTGCGGGCAGCCCGGCGGGGCGGAAGTTGCCGTCGGGGCCGAAGCGCGCGAGCACGATGCGGTCGCCTTCGACATTCACCGTGCCCTCGGCGGGAGTTGTTGTGCTGCGGCCCATTCCGCCGCTGAGCTCGACGACGATGATGTCGTCTTCGAGTTCGAGCACCGTTGCCTTCTGGCCCTTGATCGCCGTGTTGTGCAGGACTTCGCCGACAACCGGCGTGAACGGGTCAGTGGTCGCGACACGCAGCAGCGGGCGCAGGATACGTTTTCCCTTGTCGCTCAACGTGGTTCGCGTTGGCTCGGTATCGACAACGTCGGCGAGACAGGCCGTGCCGGCGAGGCGGTTTTCCATCATGACGTACGGGTCGTCGTAAGCCATTGCGGCAGTGAGCTTTTCGAGCGCCTGCTCGCGCCCCAGCAGTCGCCGCACCGCCGAGACGGCCGAATCGCGACGTGGCTGCGGCGTTCCTTCCGCCAGCGTTTCGGCATAGAACGAAAACGAGCGCACATCCTCGGCCCACCGATTCGGCACAGACGACCCTTCGGGCAGCGCGCGCAGCAACGCGATGCCCTGCCACATCAGCGCCCACGTCGGTTCGACTTGCGTGCGCAACGCCTGCTCAAGACGCTGAACGGCACGACCGCGCGCCACCTCATCCGGTGCCGTGTTGTACGCGCTGATCAGCGGCGCGAGCACGACATTGTCGAAACCAGGGTCCGTGGCGGGACCAGCCGGCGGGCAGATGGTTGGGTCTTCGGCGCGCTCAGCGGCTTCGGGGCCGGACAGTCCGTTCGGCGGGGCGATCCAGCCGAGGAGCGCGCTGAGGTTGGCGTCTTCCAGCGCGGATTGGCCGGTGGTCCAGTGCGTTGACAGGTGCGTGGTGAGCGGCGAAAGCGCGGTGGAGCCAGGGTGTTCGGCGCGATCGCAGAACCAGGTAAGCCAACGGCCAAGGGCGGGAATCGCTTCCGCGACGGCGTCGTCGCCTTCGGTGCGACGGAACCGCAGCGAACGGCCAAGCAGGCGAAGGAAACTCACGCCCGCCGGGTTCGGCACCCAGATTTGGGGGGCGTCAACGCATCGGTCGACGGTCTCGTTGGTCTTCTTGTCGACAATCACTGGCTCGGTGTCGTCGGTGAACCGGGCGATCATCGGTAGCAGGACCGAGGCGAATTGCTCAGCGAAACGCAGGCGAAGCACGCGGTCGCGGGGCTGCGGGACGATCAGCAGCCGCGCGTCGTCGGGGCTGGTGCCCGCGAGTAGCGCCAGCGGCGCGGCAGCTTCGCCTGCCAGTTTCAACGGGATGACAACGAGCGGGCGCTCGGCGATATGACAGTGCCGCACAGTGGCTTTCGGTTGCGCGCGGCCGGTGCGGGCGGCTTCGACTTTCGCGAGCGCGGACAAGACGCTCATCCGAGTTCAGCTCGCAATCGCTGTGCGGTGCGCAGGATTTCGGCGATGTCAGCCTGGTCCTCGGTTGGCTGTTGGGTGCCGCGCGCGAGCGCTTCGACGGTGGCCATGTCGGTGAGGCCGCCAAGTTCGTCGCAGACACCGCGACCCAGCGCGTCGACCGAACCGCACGCGCGTGCTTCCGCGCGACACGCGAAGCCGAGTTCGCATGCCGAAAGGCATTCTGGCGCAAAGCGAGCAGGGATATCGGCGATGACGTGCTCAAGCTGCGGGCCCGGTTCGAACGTGGCTTTAGCGGGCACGAGGTCGACGAGGCGGGAGATGGCGGTGAGGCGCGACAGCTGTCGCGAGATGACCGCGATTTGCTTGCGCAGGTCGACCATCGTGGCGACAGGACGGTTCGTGAAATCGCGCGTGCACACGAGAATCACGTTGTGCGACACCAGCTTTTCCGGGTCGGCACCGATGTCTTCGAGGATACGACGCAGCGCCACCACATACACCGCCGACTGACGCGCGGCGGCGGCGACTTGCGCGGGGTCGGCTTGACCGTCGACCACCGGGAACGACTTGATCTCAACGACGTGGAACATGCCGTCGATTTGCAAGGCGACAACGTCGGGTTCGAGGTAGGCGTCCGCGCCAGCGATATCGAGGCGCAGCAGCGGGTGGTCGAACAACGTGCCGACGCCGGTGTCGAGCGCTTGGGCGAGGAGTTGGCGCGTGCGTTCGTGCCGGGCGGCGTTGTCGATGAGGTCTTCGTCGGAATTCAGGTCGTAATACGCCACTTCGGGAATGGTGAGGTTGAGCGTATCGCGAAGCAGCGCAAGCAGTTCCGCGCACCCGTTCGCTTTCACCATCGCTTCGAAGGAATTGCCGCGCGTGATCGCGAAACTCGACTGACCGAACTGCGGCGGGTACCCCAATTCGCGGGCGATGGCGGCTTTGTCGACAGCGGCGGCGTCGAGTAGGGCACGGCGTGCGCAGCCAGGGTTAGCTGTGAGCGCGGCGATGGTGCGCGCGTTATGGCGCATTGCCGGTGCGGCACCGCGCAATTGGTTGAGTCGATCCGTCAGCGCGTTCATCTCACCTCCTGTAGCCGAACAACTGTGCGGCGGCGTCGAGTTGCTCGGCCGCCCGACGCGCTTGTTCCCGATGACGCGCATCCGCTTCCCTGTGTACCGCGAGTTCTCGTTGCGCGGCGGTTTTGCATGCTTGGAGATCGAGCGTGTCGGGGGTTCCTGTTACGTCGGGCACGGTCTTCGCGAGTTGCCAGAGCAAACGTCGGGCTTCCGGGGACGGATGCGCGCTGACTTTGTCGGCTAGGCGCGTGACCATGCTCAGCAAGTGTACGCGGGGGGTGAGCGGGCCGACTAGTCGTTGTTCGAGTGGCCACGTGCTCAAGGCGAGCAAACCGCGAGCGGCAGTGAGGGAGTCGACGGTGAGGGCGGCGCAGAGAAAGTAGGGACGTGCTTGTGGGGCGGCGCGGAAGGCGCGTTCTTCGTCGCGGCGGAGGTTGTGGAGTCGGGCGGGGTTGAGCGGTGTCTTCTGAAAGGTGTTGTGCACCTGGGTGATTAGCTTCGGGGTGGCGGGATGGCCGAGCAGGGTGAGTGCGTTGGCGATGTGATTGCGCGCGGGATTGGGCGTTCGTGGCTTGCGGGCAACGGTGTTGTGCGCGCCCCGATCGACTGCCCGCAGTTCGGCACGCAGCTCACGCGCGGCGGAGTGATCTCCCGCGGTGACCGCACGCCGCAACGCACCCTGCAATTCCGCGACCCGATCACTAAGGACCTGTGGTACCTCGCCCATAGCCTGGGTCATCCGCCCTCGCAAAACTCGTCGACACTTGTGCGCCGAAAGGTAGCAAGGGGGTCTGACAACATGCGCGTTCGCGCCGCTGCCGATACGTTCTCTTGGTGTATTGGGATCCGACGCGGTTTGTTTGGGAAGAGTCGGCCGGGACGCCGCTCATCGGGTCCGAGCGGACAGTGCTTGCGGAGCCCGCAACGTATCTGCGCGGTGAGTGGGCTAACCGAGACTGGCGCAACGTGCCCGGCCCGTTTTACGGCGCGTTCACCGATTCCTGCTGGGTCGGACGCCTCGTCGCGCCCGATCACATTGTTTACGAGAACGATCGAGGGAGCGAGGTCGTGTTTCGTCAGCCGCGCAACCCCATCGAGACGCGGCGAGTGCTCGCCGCAGCGGTCAACGATCCGTACCAGTGCTACGCGTGCGACGGTGACAGCCATTGGACTGTGTCGCTGATTCGGGAATGGTGGGCAGACAGGTCGCGAGTCGCGGAGTGGATCGAGGAGCAGTATGCCGCGTGGTCGGTGCTCCCTCGCGACCAGGAGCGGGACGCGGCCTTCGGTCTGCGCGCATACGGCGGCTATTTGAGCGGCGGGCTGGAAGCTGCGCTGCGTGAGTACGCTTTTTGGGTCGACAACGGGCGCGCTGCGGACCCCGGTGAGCTGTTGCCGACCATCGTTTGAGCGAGCGGGCGCAGCCTCAGGGGGCGAGTGGTCGGAGCGGCACGGTTCGCCTGCTACTCGCGTGGGCCTAGCTGCGTGTCCACGCTCGCCAGCCCCCTCGCGGACGTTGCTGGAAAAGCCATGCGCTAGCGCGCGTCGATTTGGATTCAGCATGATCGCAATCGGTCCACTATGGGCGTGAACTGGGCATTATCGGGAGATGAGCGTCAATGGGGACAGCGGGCAGAACCGGGCGGTTCGCGAGAATGTGATTCTTGTGCACTGGCACGACCTCGGACGCCATCTCACCTGCTACGGGGCTCAAGGGGTGGAAAGTCCGCATCTCGACCGGCTCGCTGCCGAGGGGATTCGCTTCACTGACGCCCACGCCACCGCGCCGCTTTGCTCGCCCGCGCGCAGTTCGCTGTTCACCGGGTTGCACCCGCATCGGAACGGGCTCGTCGGGCTCGCGCATCACGGGTTCGAGTACTACGACCACGTCCGCACGCTGCCCGCGCTGCTCGGCGCGAGTGGGTACGACACGGCGCTGTTCGGGATGCAGCATGAGAGCGCTGACCCGTCGCGGTTGGGCTTTGACACCGTTGATGTCTCGGATTCGCTGTGCGATTACGTGGTCGCGCGGTCACAGGAGTGGTTGCGCGACAACGACTCTCGTCAGCCGTTCTTCCTCACCGCGGGGTTCTTCGAAACGCACCGGCCGTATCCGGTTGACGAATATGAACCCGCTGACCCGGAGGCGATCGGCGTGCCTGGCTTCCTGCCTGACGCGCCGGAGGTGCGCGCTGACCTGGCTGGACTGCATGGCAGCATCACCAAGGCCGACGCGGCGGTCGGCCGGTTGCTCGACACTGTCGCCGAACTGGGCCTCGACGAGACCACCTGGATTGTTTTCGTCACCGACCACGGGCTGGCGTTTCCGCGTGCGAAGTCGACGTTGTATGCCGAGGGGACCGGGGTCGCGCTGATCGTGCGGCCGCCGCGGGGACGTCGGCTCGCGCCGCGCGTGTATGACGACCTGTTTTCCGGCGTCGACCTCACGCCAACGATCCTTGACCTGCTCGGGGTCGCGATCCCCGATGACATCGACGGTGATTCGCACGCTGCCGAACTGCTAGCCCCGACGGGCGAGCCGGTGCGCAGCGAGCTGTTCACGCAGAAGACCTACCACGACGCGTTCGATCCGATCCGCGCCGTGCGAACCAAAGAGTTCGCCTACATCGAAAACCTCGCCCCGCGTGACGCTTTGGTGCTTCCGCTCGACATCGCGGACAGCTTGTCGGCCCAAGCTTTGGACCCGCACGCCCTCGCCGCGCCGCGCCCGCGCCGCGAACTGTACGACCTGACCGTCGACCCGTATGAGCGTCACAACGTGGTCGACGAACCGGCGTACCAGTGGACGACGCGCCGCCTGTCGGGGCTGTTGGCGCAGTGGCGGGCGGAGACCCGCGACGTGGTCCCGGACGACAAAACGGGTTCGGCGATCGCGCAGCGTTTTATGGCGGCGTTCTTCGCGAAGGCGGCGGCGAAGAGGGACGCGGAGGAACTACCGTCCCGCCGCCCGCAGGGTGAGCGGCGCGAATTGGTGCCGCCGGGCGCGACGGCGAGTGCGGACCAAGCAGCCGGCTAAGCAGTCAGCGGGCTGGCCAGCAGGTGCAGCGGTCGCCCAGTAAAACCCGCTTGCTCAGCTGCGTACGCTGGACTGATCGTGCGCCCAATTCATGGGCACTAGATTCGACGAGAGGATCAGGCCAGTGCGGGAATCTGTGCGGCCCTTGGCAATCACGGTCGCTGACGCGGTAGCGCAAGCTATGTCCGCCGCGTTGCCGACCGATGTGTCGGGAGCAGATCCGCTGGTCCGACGATCCGATCGTGCCGATTTCCAAGCGAACGTCGCACTATCACTAGCGAATAAGATCGGGCAGCCGCCTCGCGCGGTCGGCGAGGCGATCATGCGGCATCTGGCTGCCGAATCAATTGCGGCGACCGAATTATCCGGTCCCGGATTCATCAATATCTCGGTCACCGGACCGGCGGTGTGGGCTCAGCTCGCAAACCGTGCCGAAATGCCCGAGCTTGGCATCGGTACCCCGCTTGAGGGCGAGAGAATCATCATTGACTATTCGTCGCCCAACATCGCCAAGCAAATGCATGTCGGGCACTTACGTACCACGATTATCGGCGACGCACTCGCACGGGTTCTCGGATTTCTCGGTGCGCAGGTGACGCGGCAGATCCATTACGGCGACTGGGGGACGCAGTTTGGGATGCTCATTCAGTACCTGGACGAGCACCCTGAGGCAAAATGGCATCACGACGACCTGGCTGGCGGTGCGGATGCTCCCATCGAAGCTCTCGATCGTCTCTACCGCGCCGCACGAGCGAAGTTCGAAGCAGAGGCGAGCTTTGCTGACCGCGCGAGATCTCGGGTCGTCGCGTTACAGTCCGGTGACGCCGACACGCTGCGAGTATGGCGCGACCTCGTCACCGAATCGCAGGTCTCGTTTCAGGCGCTGTACGACCGACTCGGTGTCCTCCTCACACCCGACGATGCCGCAGGCGAGTCGACCTACAACCAATACCTTGGCGAAGTCACCGATGAGCTGGTCCGCGCGGGTATCGCGGTCGAAAGCGATGGGGCGCTGTGTGTCTTCTTCGATGAGTTCACTGGCCCCGACGACAAGCCCGTGCCTCTGATCGTGCGCAAGAGTGACGCCGGATACGGTTACGCCGCAACAGATTTGGCGACGATCCGCTATCGCGTCGACAAGCTGAACGCGACTAAGATCCTCTATGTCGTCGACGCCCGGCAGGCGCAACACTTCGAGATGGTCTTCGCGACCGCTCGCCGCGCGGGCTGGCTGACCGAGGATGTCCAAGCGATCCACGTGCCGTTCGGCACTGTGCTTGGTGCCGATGGCCGACCGTTCAAAACGCGTTCTGGATCGACGATTCCGCTGAGCGAATTGCTCGATTCCGCCGTAGGCCGTGCCCGTGACATCGTCACCGAAAAGGCGGGAGACCTTGATGCGGCGACCCTAGATCAGGTTGCCGAAGGTGCGGGAATTGGTTCGGTCAAGTACGCGGACCTATCCGGATCCCGAATCAAAGACTACGTGTTCGATGTCGACCGGATGGTGAGTTTCACCGGAAACACCGGCGTCTACCTGCAGTACGCGCATGCGCGGATCCAATCCATCCTGCGTAACGTCCCAGCCGAGGAGTCCACGCCCACGGTCGTCACCGACCACGAACCCGAGGCTGCCGAGCGCGCCCTCACGCTACTGCTGGACGAGTTCGGCAAAGCGGTCACTGATGTCGCCGATACGCTTGAGCCGCACCGTTTAGCGGGATATCTGTTCGCACTTGCGCAGACTTTCACCACCTTCTACGAGGCTTGTCCGGTGTTGAAGGCGGACGATCCGCAGGTGCGCGGCAACCGTATCGCGCTCTGCCAACAGACTGGTAACACGCTCGCGAAGGGGTTGGAGTTGCTGGGAATCGCCGCGCCCGAACGCATTTAGCCTGCTCTCGACCACTGGATCGGACGATGGCGGGTAATTGCAAGGCAGCACGGGCCAGCGCACCTTCCGCAGGCGCGTCACGCTAGCGGGCAACCGTGCGAAAACCGATGTTGCTTGCCGTTGACTCCGGGGTGTTGTGGGAGCGGGCGGCTACTCGGTAGCGGTAGCAATAGCTGTCGTGGCACAGGTGGGAGCCGCCGCGTAGGACGCGGGATGCGCCCCGTTCCGGGCCCTGTGGGTCGAGTTCGGGGGAGGCGCGGTAGTAGCGGGCGCTGAAGCGGTCGGCACACCATTCCCAGACATTGCCTACCGTGTGGTACAGGCCGAAAGGGTTGGGCTGCAACGACTTTGCGGGCATCGTGCCGACCGGGGCGGTCGGGGACGAAGGGAAATCGCCCTGGAAGATGTTGCAGTCACTTGCCGTTGGGGCTGCGTCGCCCCACGGGAAACGAGCCGATGGCAAACCCCCGCGCGCCGCGAACTCCCACTGCGCTTCCGTCGGCAATGCGCGACCAGCCCACGCGCAATAGGCGAGGGCGTCGCGGTGCGAGACGTGGACCACGGGGTGCAGGGAGTCGGCGTGCGTTCCAGGCCCGCCGGGGTTTCGCCAGTTCGCCCCCGACACCGTCAACCACCAGGGCGTTCCCGGAACGGGCGTGCCCGGTGCCCCGGCATTCGCCTGAAACACCGCCGACGCCCCGAATTCCTCCGCGTCCGTGCGATACCCCGTCGCATCAACAAAGACGGCGAAGTCCGCGACGGTCACCGTCGTCACGTCAATCACGAAGGGCGACAGCCGAACTCGATGCACCGGCAACTCCCCGTCAGCGCGATACCCCTCGTCGTGCGCGTCGCCCATCAAGAAGTCGCCGCCTGAGAGGGCCGCCTGACCAATAGAGTGCCGGACTCGCCCCGTCGGAAAACGGGGCGTGGGCAGGCGGCCCAGATCGACCCCGTCATCGTCTCGACGAGGCCAACCACGACTGGGCGTGCAACAGCTCACTCCAGAATTATCCCGCGCTCAATCAGTAGGGCGATGATGCGGGCCGCCAATTCCTCCACCTCCGCGCCCGTTGTATCGAACGACAGGTCCGGGGTCAGCGGGTCTTCGTAAGGGGCGTCGATGCCCGTCAAGCCACGCAGCTCACCTCGGCGGGCCCGTGCGTACAGACCCTTCGGGTCGCGGCGTTCGCATTCCTCCACCGGGGTGCTCACATGCACCTCGACAAAGGGTAGGTCAGCGGCCTGGTTCAGCTCGCGCGCGATGGTGCGGTCCGAGCGCAGTGGCGACACCATGGACGCAATCGCGATCACGCCCGCATCGGCGAACAAGCGGGTCAGGTGGCCAACGCGGCGGATGTTCTCGGCGCGGTCACCGGGGGAGAAGCCAAGATCGTCGGAGATGCCGTGGCGGATGTTGTCGCCGTCGATCAGGTACGCCACGTGCTTGCGTGAGACAAGCGCGCGTTCCAGCGCCACCGCCACCGTCGACTTCCCCGACGCGGGCAGGCCCGTAAGCCACACCGTCGCCCCACGCTGACCCGTCTTGCCCCACCGTTCAGCGCGACCAAGCGAACTCGGATGCCACTTGATGTCGTTGCGAGTCGCCTTGCCCGGCACCACTTCTCGGGCAACACGGATCGTGCCCGCACCCACCGTGTCGTTCGATGCCTCATCGATGAGGATGAACGCCCCACCGTCGCGGTTGTCCGCGTAGGGATCGGCGACCACGATGGATGACGTCCGCAGCGTGACCGTGCCAATGTCATTGAGCCCCAACTCACTTGGGCTCACCTGCTCAATCAGCGACTCGGGGTCGAGCCGTCGATCAAGCGACTGCACGGTTGCCCGCACCGTCGACGTCGAATGCTTCACCGCGATCCGATCGCCCGCCCGCAACGGTTGCGACGACAACCAACACACCGTCGCCTCCAATTCCCGTGCGGGAACGGGCAAGTGGGCATCGGCCGCGCCGCTGACAATCACATCACCACGGCCGACGTCGATCTCATCAGCGAACTCCACCGACACCGAAAGCGGCGCGACCGCAACGCTCCGATCATCGTCGAGCGTGTCGAGCGAAAGCACGGTTGTCCGCGCGCCAGAAGGGAATACGCGCACGTCATCGCCAACGGCAAGCGTGCCAGCGGCGAGGCGGCCGGTGTAGCGACGGCGATGCTGCCCGGTCGGCCGCGACACCCACTGCACCGGCAACCGCAAATGCGACTGCACTGGCGAAGGTGCGTGCAGCTCAACATCTTCCAGGTACTCAAGCAGCGTTGGGCCCGAATAGAACGGGGTATGCACCGATCGCGTCACCACATTGTCGCCGCGCCTAGCGGCGACCGGAATCGCCAGCAGATCCGACACCCCGATCTGCGCACCGAGTTCGGTCAATTGCCGTGCGACAGCGGCGATCTGGTACGCGTTGTAGTCGATCAGGTCGATCTTGTTCACCGCCGCGATGATGTGCGGGATACCAAGCAGCGACGCGATGCGCGCGTGCCGACGCGTCTGCCGCACCACCCCGGCGCGCGCGTCAACAAGCAACACCGCGACGTGCGCGGTCGACGCCCCGGTGAACATGTTGCGCGTGTACCGCTCATGCCCTGGCGTGTCGGCGAGAATGTAGCTGCGCGTAGGCGTCGAGAAGAACCGATACGCCACGTCGATGGTGATGCCCTGCTCGCGCTCAGCGCGCAACCCATCCGACAGCGCGGCGAGGTCGATGTCGCCATCACCGCTGGTCACGGCGTCAAGGTGATCGGCGGGCAGGCTGCCGGTGTCGTGCAGCAGCCGCCCGATCAGCGTGGATTTACCGTCATCGACGCTGCCCGCGGTGGCGAGGCGAAGAAGTTGTCTGCTCATCAGAAATATCCCTCGCGTTTGCGGTCTTCCATCGCGGCGGCCGACGTGCGGTCGTCGGCGCGCGTGGCACCCCGCTCGCTGACGGTCGCCGCTTCGATTTCGGTGATCACGGCATCGATGTCGGTCGCGGTCGACTCAACCGCGCCGGTGACGGTGAGGTCGCCAACAGTGCGATACCGCACCGACAGCGTTCGAACCTCTTCGCCCGCACGGGGTTTCGTGAACTCCGAGACCGCGAGCAACAGCCCGTCGCGCTCGAACACCTCCCGCTCGGCGGCGAAGTAAATCGACGGCAACGCCAGCTTTTCCACCTGGATATACCGCCAGATATCGAGCTCGGTCCAATTCGACAGCGGGAAAACACGAACCGACTCGCCACGTCGAATCCGCCCGTTATACAGCGACCACGGCTCCGGCCGCTGCGCACGCGGATCCCACTGCCCGAACTCATCGCGGAAGCTGAACACGCGTTCCTTCGCCCGCGCCCGCTCCTCGTCGCGCCGCGCGCCGCCGAACGCGGCGTCGAAACCGCCCGCTTCCAGCGCGTCCAACAACGTTCGCGTTTGTAATCGGTTGCGGGAGCCCGATTTTTCGGTCGACTCCACGACGCGACCGTCGTCAATCGCCTCCTGCACCGACGCGACAACCAGCGTGATCCCGTCCGGGTTCTGCGCGCTCGGCGCGACACGGGCGTCGCGGAAGGCGATTACCTCGTCGAAGTTGTGTCCGGTGTCGACGTGCAGGATCGGGAATGGCAGCGGCGACGGCCGAAAAGCCTTCTCCGCCAAGTGAAGCAGGACAATCGAATCCTTGCCGCCCGAGAACAACAGCACGGGTCGCTCCAACTCGGCGACGACCTCGCGAATGATGTGGACGGCTTCGGCTTCGAGTACGCGCAGTTCGTCAACGCGATCACTACTGGTCATAACGGGTATCCGTTCTCGGCGGCGTCAACGCGATAGCGCGCGGCCCACTCAGCCGAGCGACCGTCGGATTGACGATGCAGCGGCGGCGGGGGAGCCAGGTCAGGGTCTTGACCGAGCGCTTCCAGCACGCGCGCGGTGGCTTTGGTTGGCTCTTTGGTGAGCGTCGGGAAGTCGACTTCCAGCGGCGTGATGTTTTCGGCGGCGAACCAGTCGCGCCACGCCTGATCTTGCGCACGCAGGACCCCCGCGAGATGCGCGATGCCGTCGGCGCGATACCGCGCGCGGTGGTACGCCTCGCCCGCGTCGCCGCGCCACACCCGCGTTTGCACGGCAACCCACATCGACACCGCCTGGCCGACGAGGTCGGGCCGGTGGACGTGGACATAAAGCGGGTCAGCACCGTCGAACAGCGACCGAATCGCCGTGCGGACCGACCCGGTCGCCGAGCGTGTCCGCGCGAGGAGCAGCGGCGTCTGATTCCACATCAGCTTCCCGCCCCACACGCCGTTGGGCGTTGCGCCCTTGCGGAGCAGGTCGGCACGCCACTCGTCGGTGGTTCGGGTATCGACTGTGCCGGGGTCGGTTGGGTCGAGCAAATCGAGCAACGACGGGTCGCTGACACCGGCGAACCATTCGCGCGGCTGCGGCGATAACGACGACGACGCGAAGTATTGGAAGAACTCTTCGGGCTTGCCCGCGACCCCGGTTGCGGCGAGCGATTCGACAAGGAGCGTACTGCCGCTGCGCTGAGAAGCGCAGACAAGATAAGCGGCTGACATGCACCGTAGTGTGCCCAATGTGGCTGAGCTATCAGCGTTTTGAAATCGGTGTGACGCTAATTCACCGAGAAGTTACCCACACAAAACTGCCCACGGCGCGGCACGCCGTGGGCAGTCTCGGAAGTGAAAAGACTAGTCGGTACCGGAGTCCATCGCGGCCTCGTCGAGCGCGGCACCCTCACCGGCGTCCACGCCGGAGTTGATCGCGATCTGATCGCCACCCGACTCCTCGGACAGGGTGTCGAGTTCCGGGTCGCCGAACAGCGCCGAGCGGCCGAGCAGGATCTCGGTCTGCGCGGCGTACTGCTCAAGCTTGGTGCGGCTGTCGGCGATGTCGAGGTTGCGCATGGTCAGCTGACCGATGCGGTCGGTCGGACCGAACGCGGCGTTCTCAGTGCGTTCCATCGACAGCTTGTCGGGGTGGTAGGAGAACGCGGGGCCGTCGGTGGCGAGGATGGTGTAGTCGTCGCCGCGACGCAGGCGCACGGTGACCTCGCCGGTGACCAGCGAAGCAACCCAGCGCTGAATGGACTCACGCAGCATGAACGACTGCGGGTCGAACCAACGGCCCTCGTACATCAGGCGGCCAAGGCGGCGACCCTCGGTGTGGTAGGCCGCGACGGTGTCTTCGTTGTGAATCGCGTTGAGCAGCCGCTCGTAGGTGATCCACAGCAGCGCCATGCCCGGCGCTTCGTAGATGCCGCGCGACTTGGCTTCGATGATGCGGTTCTCAATCTGATCCGACATGCCGAGACCGTGGCGGCCGCCAATGGCGTTGGCCTCCATGACAAGCGCGACCGGGTCGTCGAAACGAACGCCGTTGATCGCGACCGGGCGACCGGCCTCAAACGTCACGGTGACATCTTCGGTGTCGATGACGACCTCGGGGTCCCAGAACTTCACGCCCATGATCGGCTCGACAGTCTCAAGCGAAACATCAAGGTGCTCAAGGGTTTTCGCCTCGTGCGTGGCACCCCAGATGTTGGCGTCGGTGGAGTACGCCTTCTCGGTGGAGTCGCGGTAGGGCAGGTTGTGCGCGACGAGCCACTCGCTCATCTCAGCGCGACCACCCAGCTCGGTGACGAAATCGGCGTCAAGCCACGGCTTGTAGATGCGCAGCGCCGGGTTGGCGAGCAGACCGTAACGGTAGAACCGCTCGATGTCGTTGCCCTTGAACGTTGACCCGTCGCCCCAAATGTCAACGCCGTCTTCGCGCATCGCGCGCACCAGCATGGTGCCGGTGACCGCGCGGCCAAGCGGCGTGGTGTTGAAGTAGGTGCGGCCACCCGACCGGATGTGGAAGGCGCCGCACGCGAGCGCGGCAAGACCCTCTTCGACCAGCTCACGGCGACAATCGATCGCGCGCGCCAACTCAGCGCCGTACGCGATGGCACGGGCGGGGACGCCGGAGATGTCGGGCTCGTCGTACTGGCCGATGTCGGCGGTGTAAGTGCAGGGAATGGCGCCCTTGTCACGCATCCACGCGACTGCCACCGAGGTATCGAGGCCGCCGGAGAAGGCGATACCGACACGCTCGCCCTTCGGGAGGGACGTCAGAACCTTGCTCAAATCAATCTCTTTCCGAGTCGGTTGCCGGTAGCGGGATGCCGCTGCTCAGTTGATGATCGTACCGACCCGCCGCGCGGTGTTAGCTGACCAGGGTCGCCGCGCCGAACGACACATGAAAACGGGCGCACCAAATGCTGACTCCGGTGAACCGGGACAGGTCGGTGCCGGGCGGAATCGAATAATTCTGATTGCCCTCGTTGCCTTGCAGCGGCCCCAAATCGAGGTAGGTGCCGTCGTCGGCGTTGTGCCAGTCGTCGGGGGTGACCGGCTGGTCAGTGAGGTACACGTGCAATGCGGGACCGTCGGAGGTGCGCAGGTCAGTGAGACGCAACACGGTGCCGTCGACGGTCGACGCGATGGTGACGGTGCCCGAGGTTTCGTGCTCGTGCGAGATCAAGGTGCCATGCGCCAGCGGTGGCACCGGCGCGCCAGCCGAGTTGGTTGCCGCCGCGATCGGGGCTTCATCGACGCGGGTGGTCGTGAACAGTCGCCACGGCTGGAACAGCGACAGCGCGACGATCAGGCCAACAACGACGATCGCGCCCAAGGCGACGAGCCACAGGCGTTTCATGTCTCGTCAGTCTCCGGCGCGTCCGGCGCGCTAGCTGGTTGCTCGGCGACCGGGGTAATCCGGATGACGCCCGCGCTCAGATCCAAGTCGACGCGCGGGTGATCCTGCCCGTCGCTGTCCCCGCCAGCTTCGCTACCCAGCTTCTGACCAGGGAAAAGTTCGCCCATAATGCCCACCCAGTCGAGGGTACTCGGGCAGGGCCCACCAAAAGCTCACCAGAAGCTCACCAGAAGCGAGGTGTCAACCCCCATGCGGCGAATTCGGCGGCGATCACGTCTTGCAGGGCTTCGCGGGTGGGGAAGCGGTCGGGGTCGGCGCCCGTGACGACCAGTCGCGCGGTGGTTTCGTCGTGGGAAAACGCGAAGTTCACGCCAACCTCGATGCCACGGAACAACTCGATCGGGCCCGGGTTCACGACGGGACGCATCACGATGTCGGTCGCGCGATGGCCGCCGATGGTCGCGATCTGCTGTGCGGTGCTGCCCATGTTCGTGCACAGGCACTCGGGCGCTTTCGCCGTGCGCGCGAACTTATGCAGCACGAACTTCGGCAGCAACATCTGCACCGGCTGCAAATGCTGGATCGGCGGAATCGTTTCGGGGTTGCGGTAGGCGAGGCCCGCGGCCTTGAGCGCGGCGCGGATCGTCGGCAGATCGGCGCGTTCGCCCGCGCGGTAGTCGACGCTGATCGGCAAACCGGTGGTCGCGTTGGCGCGACGGTCGTCGGCTTCGCGCATCGAATGCGGGATGTCGACGCGGACCTTGGCGCTGTCACCGATACGGCCCGTGCGACCGAAGACGCCGACGGCGAGCCCGATCAGCAGACCGTTGGTCGTGCCGCCCGCCGCGTGCGCGACGGCGTTCCACTCCGCCAAGTCGACCTGCACGATCGCATCGGCGGCCCGGTACGTCTCGGGCAGGTCGAGCTTGGGCTCGACGGGACGCGGGTTGCGCGCGGGTTCGCTCACGCCCTTGGCCTTGCGCGCCGCGCGCACCCCACGCGCGACCGCGCGCAGCTGATGTCGCGCATCGGCAAGATCAGCGGCGAGCCGACCGCGACCAGCGACCGGACCAACGAGCCGACCCGACGAACTGTCGCGGTCGGGCGCTAACCCCGCGTTGAGGCGGTTGAGCGAGTCGGTGAGCGCGACCATCGCCCCGCCGCCGTCGCACGCGACATGCGACGCGACGAACGTGACGAGCGTGCCGCCGGAAGCCAGGGGCGCGCCAGCCAACTGCCACACTTCGCCGGATTCCGGGTCGAATTCGACCTGGGCGCGCGCGAGAAACCAGTCGAGCGCGTCTTCGTCAGCGACCGGCTCGTCCGACCAGACAAGCGGCATCGTCGAGGTCGCGGGCTCCCAGTGCGCACGCGCGATCGGGAACCGCGTCGTCCGCACTCGACGCGCGACCGAGCTGACCGCCAAATGCGCGTGCCACTGCTCAAGCAACTCGCGATCAAGTCGCGTTTCGAAGCGGTAGGCGAGCTGGTTGACCAGTGCGTTCGGGTACAGGCTGTGCAGTTTGAAGAACAGGTCGTCGTCGGCGGTGATCCGGTTGAGGCCGGTCTCGGTTGCCGACACCTGCGCGGGCGCGGTGACAGTCATCGCGATACTCCTAGCGACTAACGGGAACGAAGCGTGCGGACGGTGAGCGGCGCGAAGATCACGACAACGACGATCGACGCGACAAGCGACAGGACCGCGTCGGTGCCAACCGTGCCGTGGTTGGCCAGCTCGCGCACGGCCGAGACCAGGTAGGAAACGGGGTTGAGGTCGGAAACGTGCCGCATCCAGGTCGGCATCGCTTCCTCAGGGACAAGCGCGTTCGATGCGAAGCCGAGGAAGGTGAGCACCAGCATCGACATGCCTTGCACCGCGGCGGGTTTCGCGACCGTCGCGCCGATGAAGGCGAACAGCCAACTGATCGCGGTCGTCGCGAAAACAACGAGAACCGCGCCGGCGAGGAAACCGCCAACGTGCGGCGGGTGGTAGCCCATGCACAGGCCGACGATCACGACCGTCGTCGCGGCGAGCACATACCGAACCGCTCCCGCGAGCAATGCGCCAGCAACCGGCGCGCTGCGGGCGATCGGCATCGCGACGAAGCGATCGAATACCCCCGAATGGATGTCTTCGGACAGCGAAACACCCGTGGCAACCGACGACGTAAGCACGATCTGGACAAGTACGCCCGGAATCATGGTCGGCAGGTACGCCTCCATGCTGCCCGCGATCGCGGTGCCGAAAATGCTGCCGAACAGCACAGGGCCAACGATCGGCAACAGCAGCGCGTCATAGAGCAACTGCGGGCTGTGTCGGAACGTGAGCAGCCCGCGCCACGCCATCATCAGCGAGTGGCTCAGCGCCGCCATCGGGCCAACGCGGGTCACGCGAGGCTTGCGTACAACCTGTGCGGGGGTGAGAGTGGACGTCATCAAAGCAACTTTCTGCTGGTCACGCGGCGGCGTCGGCTTTGGCAGTCGACTGCGCGTGCCCGGTCAGGGCGAGGAAGACCTCGTTTAGGTCAGGACGGTCAATCGCGAAGCCGCGCAAGGTAATTCCGGCAGCGCGACAGCCAGCGACGATGTCGGCACCTACGGCAACGTCGCTCAGCGGCACGGTGAGCGTGCCCGTCGATGAGCCCTCGGGCACCTCGCCGGTCAGTGTTTCGATCAGCGCTTCGGCGTGACGCATCTGGGCGACGTCGGGAATGTCGAGGCGCAACACCTGCTCACCAATCGACGACTTCAGCTCGGCGGCGGTGCCCTCGGCGACGAGCGACCCGCGGTCGATCACCGCGATCCGGTCGGCAAGGGCGTCGGCCTCGTCGAGGTACTGCGTGGTGAGCAACACGGTGGCGCCTCGGGCGACGAGCCCGCGCACAACGCCCCACATCCGGTCGCGGGTGTGCGGGTCGAGACCGGTGGTCGGCTCGTCGAGGAAGATCAGCGGCGGCACGGTAATCAGCGTGGCAGCCAGGTCAAGACGACGGCGCATACCGCCGGAGAACGCGCTCACCGACCGCGACGCGACCGCGCTGAGTTCGAATTCCTCAAGCAGTTCATCGCACCGCGCCGCTGCTTCGCGACGGGAAAGCCCGAGCAGTCGACCGAACAGCTTCAGGTTCTCGGCCGCGCTCAGCGTTTCGTCGACCGACGCGTACTGGCCGGTGAGCCCGATCATCGACCGCACCGCTGTCGCGTCACGGACGACGTCGTAGCCGAACACCTCGGCGCTCCCGCGATCGGGGCGAAGCAGGGTCGCGAGCATGCGCACCGTCGTCGTCTTGCCAGCGCCATTCGGGCCGAGCATCGCGAACACCGTGCCCGCTTCGATCGTCAGGTCGACGCTGCCGACGGCGGTGAAGTCGCCATAGGACTTGCCGATGCCGGTCGCGCGGACGGCGATCTCGGTGGTTGTCACTGCATTCTCCCAGCGTGATCGAGTTCGACAGTCGGAAAGCGAAGCGGCGCAATGCTTTCCACCTGATCGGCAGCGCGCGCGACGCCATCGTCGGTGAAGTGATGCGCGTAAGCGGCAGCGTGGGCGACCACGTCGGGGTCGGCGATCTGGTCGAGCGCGGCGGTGAGGGTGTTCTCGGCGAGCTTGGTCGATGGCATCGTCGCGGCGAGGCCACGCTTGGTCAGCGCGTGCCCCCAGTACGGCTGATCGGCCTGCACCGAGCAGATGACCTGCGGAATGCCGGCGCGCAATGCCGCCGCTGTCGTGCCCGCGCCGCCGTGATGCACGGCGGCAACGCAGCGCGGGAAGACAACGGCGTGGTTGACCTGCTCGACAATGGCGACATCGGCCGACAGTTCGGTGTCAATGCCCGCCCAGCCCGACGCGAGCAGGAGGCGGCGGCCACGTCGCGCGCAGATCGCCCGCACCATCGCGACAAGCGCGGCGGGATCGTCGACGGCCATCGACCCGAACCCGACGTAAATGGGCGCGGGCCCGGCGTCGAGCCAGGCAAGCAGTTCGGGGTCGACCGGGGAACCGAACAGCCCGTCCCGATCGACCGGGAAACCGGTGACCGGATGAAAGTCAGGCAGTTCAGCGGCCAGACCGGGGAACAGGTCGATGTCGTAAGCCTGGATGGAAAGCCGGTGCGGCAGTTCGTGTTTCACGATGCCGAACTCGGCGAGCGGCTTCTTCAGTGCGGCGTCGCGCGCCCAGCGCAAGCCGCGCCACACCCGTCGATTAAGCCCGCGCGGCACCCGGTCGCCCCACGGCGCGGCGATCACCGACACCGACCGCGACGGATGAATCGGGAAGAAATGCACCGCCGCCAGCGGCAACCCGACGCGACGCGCGACCGTTTCGGCCGCCTCTTCGCCCGCCATCCCGGTCACCAGCACATGGTGACCGGGGGCGAGCGCGAGGAGATCACGCGCGCCTTCGGCGACGCCGCGTCGTTGCAAATCGAGCACCGCCGCCATCCGCTGCCGGGGCGATGGACTCCGAAACCGCTCGTCTTCATGTTGAGTGCGAAGCAATTCGGCACTGTCACAACCGAATTCGACCGCGTCAACACCGTGCGCTTTGGCGAAGTCGACCAGGTTGGGCGACAACGCGAGCGTCACGGCATGCCCGCGCGCGATGAGTTCGCGCGCGAGCAGGATGCCGGGCTGAGCGTCGCCTCGGCTGCCGGTGAAGGCGAGCAGTGCACGCACGATCAGCCCGCGCTGACCGCGGTGGTCGTCGCGGTGTCGACCGGCTGCGTGGTTGTCGCGACCGAGTAGATCGCCCGCGCGAACGCGGCGAGGTAGGCGTCCATGATCTCGGCGGGCATCCCGGCCGGGTAGCGCGTCGACACGTACAGGCCCTCAGGGCCGCGCACGACCCAGAAGTACACCTCGTCGGTGGAGTACGACACCGCGCGCAGGGTACGTCCGCGCAGGTCAGCGACGATTTCGTAGTCGGGAAGCAGACGGATGTCGAGGAACGACGACCCGAACGAAGGGCCGCTCAGCGCGCCCGCCATCGCCATCGCGCGCCCGAACGACGCGTCGTTGCAGGTGTGGGCGCGCTTGAGCGCGGTGCGGGTCGCGTCGAGCGCGGCGTGCATGTCGGCACCGGCGGGCACGGTGATGTCGAGCGGAACGACATTGACGAACCAGCCCATCGACATCAGCCACTTGAGGTCGGGGCGGGTCGCGATCGGCATCACGGTGCGGAAGCGGTCTTCGCCGAACACCTCATACGAGGCGACAGCGAGGGCGGCGAACACCGCCGTCGACAGTCGATGCCGCACGCCGTTGAGCGCGGCTTCGACCTGTTCGAGCTGATCGAGGGTCAACAGCGTGCGCGACACACTTGGCTGCGCGTGCTCGCCGTCGAGCTCAGCGACGTGGTCGGCACCGAAACGGGGTGTTGGCTGACCGGCTCCGCCAAGGAAGTCGCGCCACACCCCCACCGCGGGGGAGTCGGGGGTCAGCTCCTCGGCGGCGGCGCGTTCGATCGCGGCGAAGTCGGCGGCACTCGCGAAGATCGCGGGCGCTTCCTCGACGCTGTCGGTGCCGACCTCGGCGTAGAGCTTGCGCAGCTCAAGAATGAGAACGGCCTGGGAGTAGGCGTCCATGACCGAGTGGTCAGCGCCGACGAGCACGGTGAAGTCGTTGGTGTCGTGGGCGACGGTCGCGACAAGCAGGTGCGGCCAGACGAGCGCGGAGAGGCGCAGCTCAAGGACACCGGAGAGGAATTCATTGATCTCGTCGCCGTCGGTCAGGTCGGCAACGGGCACACCGGCGACGCGGACGGTGCCCGGCGCGGTGGTGACGCGGCGGTAGTCGCCGCCGCTGGTCGGGGTGACGGTGGTGCGGAACGCCTCGTGCCGGTCATGCCACAGCTCAAGGGTGCGCGCCCACTGCTTCGCATCAAGCGGGGCGTCCATTTCGAAGATGGTGCCGATCCAGCGGCCACGGCCGGGCGCGGGGTCTTCGGGGTCGAGGAAGCCCAGGTACTGCGCGTGCACGCTCGCCAGCGGGCGGTCGTCGTCGGCCCAGGTGCCCGGGGCGGAGGTCTCGGGAGTCCAGATCGTCAGGTCGCCGGAACGAATCTGAAATTCGGAGAGATGGGTGTATTCCATGCCGGGTTACCTCAGAGTGCGAAATGATGAATCGGTGAGCTGGTGCGCGTCATCGATGAGTTGCTCCGGTTGCCCGCACCTGGTGAAGCTGGCGAATCCTCGGCTACCGCTGGAGTCTATAACTCTAAGAGATTTCTGAAAGAGCGCTTAGTCACATTTATTTCGTGTGAAGAAGATCACTTTCACAATTCTCGTTCAAACCAAAGTCAAGACCCGTTTCTTAGGGTATTGCCAGGATTGCTCGCTCAGCCTAACGGCCATTCGTAGCCGCTGCCTCCACGGGAGGCGTGATGCTGATCTCGTCGCGGTGCTGTTCATTTACTGGCAATCGGGCGTCAATGAGCAGGCCCATTACGCCGATCGACAGGCACAGGGCCGAGATCGTGACCGCGACCGGGTTGGCCGATTCGGTCAGCGACCCGGCGAGAATGGCCGTCGAAATGGTGCCAGGAGCGGACCCGACGACAGTGGCGATGACGTAGGGAAGTGGTCGAACCGACGAGAGGCCACAGCAATAACTGACCACCGAAAACGGGGCAAGCGGAACCATCCGCAGCGCGCCGACAGCCAACCAACCGCGTTGACGCAGCCGCGTATCGATCGCTTGGACGGCGGGGTGGTGCAGATGCGCGGCGACGCGGTCCCGACCGATCGCGCGGACGCCAAACAGGGCAAGTGCCGCGCTCACGCCCGACGCACCAAGCGCGATGGCCGCGCCCAACGCGGGACCGAACAAGACACCACTGGTGACGGTAAGCACCGTGCGCGGGACCGGCGCGGTCGCGACAAGCGCGTAGAAGGCAAAGAACAGCACTGGCAACAGCGGACCGACGCCGCCTGCCCAGTCGCGGATCTGCTGCGCGTCAGGAAGGGGAACGAGCGCGGCGACGACGAACAGGGCCGCTACCCCGACCAGGGTCAACAGCACGCGGGGAGAACGGAGAAGTCGCAGCACCGGGCAAGCGTACCGGGCGGTAACAGATGGCCCGAGTGAGCGGACACCCTGTCACAGTTAGCATCAGTGACGAACCGGGCACATCCTGGTTCGCCGTGCACTGTGAGACATCCCAGCGATGTCGAGTTGGCACGGGTCGGCGGTAGCAGAGGGAACGACAACTATGCCGATTGGTTCAGGTGGTTCGGGAACCCAACCGGACGCGGGTCCGGTCCCGGAATTCGCCGCGTGGCGCCAAGGCGTCGCGGGCGTGCTCGCCAAAGCGCGACGGGTCGACGCGTCAACATTGCCCGACGAGCCCGAACGGCTGCTCGACGAGACCACCTACGACGGGCTCACGGTCGCCCCGCTGTATACGCGCCGCGATGAGCTGCCTGAGCAGCCGTTGCCCGGCTCGTTCCCGTTCGTGCGCGGCACCAGCGCGACGCGCGACCCGCAGCGCGGCTGGTTTGTCGCCGCTGACGTGGTCGCCACCGCCGCGGCTGCCGCGAATCGCACGATCCTGACCTGGCTGGAAAATGGCGTCAGCGCGCTGTCGCTGACTGTGGGCGCCGACGGTGTTCCGGTCGCTGACGTGCCTGCCGCGCTGAACGGCCTGCTGTTCGAACTCGCGCCGCTGCGGTTGGTCGCGGGTACCGACGTTGCCGCCGCTGCCGACGCGCTGTACAGCGTGCTTGACGGCTACGCGCTTGACGACCGCACCCAGATCCAGATCGGTTTGGGCGCAACGGTATTGACCGATGCCTTCGTCGGGACTGGCGCGGACGTCGACCTCGATCCTGTTGTCGCCCTTGCCGTTTCGGCTGCCGCACGATCAGAAACCGTGCGCGCCATCACCGTCGACGGCACCGCCTTCCATAACATCGGTGCCGCCGACGCCCAGGAACTCGGCGCGTCCGTCGCCGCAGGCCTTATCTATCTGCGCGCGCTCGTCGCCGCTGGCCTTGACGTGCCGACCGCGTTGGCGCAGGTGGAGTTCCGCTTGGCCGCCACCGACGATCAGTTCGCCACCATCGCGAAATTCCGTGCGGCACGGCGACTTTGGGCCCGCGTCGCCGAAGTGCTCGGTGCACCCGACGCTGGCTCGGCACCGCAACACGCGGTCACCTCCGCGGCGATGATGACCCAGCGCGACCCGTGGGTGAACCTCCTACGCACCACGCTCGCCGCGTTCGGCGCTGGCGTTGGCGGCGCTGATTCGGTGACCGTCGCGCCGTTCGACTCGGCATTGCCTTCGGATGAGCTTGGCGTTTCGCGCTCGTTCGCCGACCGCATGGCACGCAACATTCAGTTGCTGCTCCTTGAGGAATCGCGACTCGGACACGTTGCCGACCCGGCAGCGGGCTCCTGGTACGTCGACTCACTCACCGACGAACTCGCCGCGAAGGCGTGGGAGTTCTTGCGGGAGATCGAGGCGGCGGGCGGCCTTGTCGCCGCGCATGACCTGGTCACCGAGCGCATCGCGACCACCGCGGCGCAGCGCGCGAGCGACGTCGCCCATCGCAAAACCGCCGTCACCGGCGTCAACGAGTTCCCGAACCTGGGCGAGACCCCGCTGTCGGAAGCGGCTCGCGGCGACCAGGCTGGTGTCGTTCGCTACGGCGCGGAGTTCGAAGCGCTGCGCAACCGCTCCGACGCGCATCTTGCCGCCACGGGCGCGCGTCCGAAGGCGTTGATTGTCGCGTTGGGCCCGGTCGCCGAGCACAACGCACGCACGATTTTCACGGCGAACGTGCTCGCGTCCGGTGGCATTGAGTCGGTGAACCCCGGCCCGCTCGCCATCGACGCCATCGCGGCCGCCGCCACCGACGCGGGCGCGCCGATCGCGGTGCTGTGCGGGTCGGACGCCCGATACGGCGACGAAGCGGGCGCGGCCATCGACGCGTTGCGCGCCGCAGGCGTGGGCACGGTGTTGCTCGCCGGTCCGGAGAAGTCGGTCGCGCAGTACGAAGGAAGCCAGCGTCCCGACGGGTTCTTGACCCTGCGCATCGACGCGGTCGCCGTGCTTTCCGAGCTTTTGGAGAAGGTGGGAGCCTGATGACGACATCCGAAATCGAGCAGGTCGGCAGTTTCGCCGACGTGCCACTGACGGGCGAGTTGGCTTCTGCTGCCGCCGTCGACACCGAGGCGTTCATCGCTGACGCTGCCGCCGCGAACCAGACCACCGCCGACGCGCTCACCTGGGCGACACCCGAAGGCATCGATGTGCCGCCGGTGTTCACCAAAGCCGACCGCGATGCTGTTGTCGCACAAGGCTATCCGCTTGACACGGTGCCCGGCGTCGCACCGTTCCTGCGCGGTCCTTACCCGACGATGTATGTGAATCAGCCGTGGACAATCCGTCAGTACGCGGGCTTCTCCACCGCCGCCGATTCGAACGCGTTCTACCGGCGCAACTTGCAGGCCGGGCAGAAGGGTCTTTCGGTCGCGTTCGACCTCGCGACTCACCGTGGATACGACTCCGACCACCCGCGTGTCCAGGGTGACGTCGGCATGGCCGGTGTCGCGATCGACTCCATCCTCGACATGCGTCAGCTCTTCGATCAGATTCCGCTCGACCAGGTTTCGGTGTCGATGACGATGAACGGCGCTGTTCTGCCGATCCTCGCGCTCTACGTCGTCGCCGCCGAAGAGCAGGGTGTCGCGCCTGAGCAGTTGGCCGGAACGATTCAGAACGACATTCTGAAAGAGTTCATGGTCCGCAACACCTACATCTACCCGCCGAAGCCGTCGATGCGGATCATCTCCGACATCTTCGCCTTCACCAGCGCCAAGATGCCGAAGTTCAACTCGATCTCGATTTCGGGCTATCACATCCAAGAAGCCGGTGCGACAGCCGATTTGGAGCTCGCGTACACCCTTGCCGACGGTGTTGAGTACCTGCGCGCGGGTATCGACGCGGGCATGGATGTCGACAAGTTCGCGCCGCGCCTGTCGTTCTTCTGGGCGATCGGCATGAACTTCTTCATGGAGGTCGCCAAGCTGCGCGCGGGGCGTCTGCTGTGGAGCGAACTGGTTTCGCAGTTCGAGCCAAAGAGTGCGAAATCGCTTTCGCTGCGCACACATTCGCAGACGTCGGGCTGGTCACTCACCGCGCAGGACGCCTACAACAACGTCGCGCGCACCTGCATCGAGGCGATGGCAGCGACCCAGGGCCACACCCAGTCGCTGCACACCAACGCCCTCGACGAAGCGCTCGCGCTGCCGACCGACTTCTCGGCGCGCATCGCCCGCAACACCCAGCTCCTCATTCAGCAGGAGTCGAACACGACGCGCCCGATCGACCCGTGGGGTGGTTCGTACTACGTCGAGTGGCTCACCCATCAGCTTGCTGAGCGCGCTCGCGCACACATTGCCGAAGTCGAGGCGCATGGCGGGATGGCGCAGGCGATTTCGGAAGGCATTCCGAAGCTGCGCATCGAAGAAGCCGCCGCACGCACCCAGGCGCGTATCGACACCGGTCAGCAGCCGGTGATCGGCGTCAACAAGTACCAGGTCGAGGAAGACCAGCAGGTCGAGGTCCTCAAGGTCGAGAACTCGCGCGTGCGCGCCGAGCAGATCGAGAAGCTGGAACGTCTTCGCGCTGACCGGGATTCGGCTGAGGTCGAGCGGGCGCTTGCCGAATTGACCCGTGCCGCAGCCTCTTCCGAAGGTGGTATGGAGAACAACCTGCTCGCGCTCGCGATCAACGCCGCGCGCGCCAAGGCCACCGTCGGCGAGATCTCGGACGCGCTTGAGCAGGTTTACGGTCGCCATCAGGCCGAAATCCGTACGCTCTCCGGTGTGTACCGTGACGAAGCTGGCAAGGCATCCAACATCGGCGCGGCCATCGCGCTCGTCGAGGAGTTCGCTGAAGCCGAAGGTCGTCGACCGCGCATCCTTGTCGCGAAAATGGGCCAGGACGGCCACGATCGCGGCCAGAAGGTCATCGCGACCGCGTTCGCTGACCTCGGCATGGACGTCGACGTTGGCCCGCTGTTCCAGACCCCCGAAGAGGTTGCCCGCCAAGCGGCCGACAACGACGTGCACATCGTCGGCGTCTCGTCGCTCGCCGCGGGTCACCTCACGTTGGTGCCCGCCTTGCGGCAGGCACTGGCTGACGTGGGTCGCCCTGACATCATGGTCATCGTCGGCGGCGTCATCCCGCCGGGCGACTTCGACGAGCTGTATGAAGCGGGTGCCGCCGCGATCTTCCCGCCCGGCACGGTGATCGCGGACGCGGCGATCGACCTGCTGCGCAAGCTTGGCGCGTCGCTGGGGCATGAGATTGGTGGCGGCGCTGAGGAATGAGGCGCGAGTTGCGATGGGCCGATCGGCGATGAGCACGGGACGTGCGGCTGACGATCAGCCGAGTGTGTCGGCTGGCGATCAGCCCACGCGCTCGCCCAGCGCGGGCGGCGCGGCGCGGGATTCCCATCGCGGTGTCACGGCCGACGAACAGCGTGATGCCGTTGCCGCGCAAGGCAAGTCGAACGCACCCGGCGCGGCCAGTGCGCGCGTCCCCGGTGCGGACGGCGTGGTTCCCGGCACGGGGGTCGGCGACGGGCATCCCCGGTTGCTCACTACGTCTGGTGTGGGTGCCACGCGCAAAGGGGGAGCGGTTGCCGCCGCGCCCCGGCTCATCGACGTCGACGCGCTCGCTGACGGCATTCGCGCCGGTCAGCGGGCCGCGCTCGCGCGGGCGATCACGCTCGTCGAGTCGACGCGGTCGGATCACCGCGAACTCGCCCAACAGCTGTTGCTGCGGTTGGGGACCGAGCCCGGCGATGGTGTCGTGTCGAATCGTGTTGGTATCACCGGGGTTCCGGGTGTCGGCAAGTCGACGTTCATTGACGCGCTTGGCATGCACCTCATCGGCAAGGGGCATCGGGTTGCCGTGCTCGCCGTCGACCCGTCGTCCACGCGGACCGGCGGGTCGATCCTCGGCGACAAAACCCGCATGGCTCGGCTGTCGCTAGAGGCCGACGCGTTCATCCGACCGTCGCCCACCGCGGGCACGCTCGGCGGCGTCGCGAAGGCCACTCGCGAGACCATCGTGCTGCTCGAAGCCGCAGGGTACGACGTGATTTTGGTCGAAACCGTCGGCGTTGGGCAGTCGGAGGTGACCGTCGCGAACATGGTCGACGTGTTCTGCTTCCTCACTCTCGCCCGCACCGGCGACCAGCTGCAAGGCATCAAAAAAGGTGTGCTTGAGCTGGCCGAGGTAGTCGCGGTCAACAAGGCCGACGGCAAGCACGAGATGGAAGCGAAGTCGGCGGCCCGCGAACTTGCCGGCGCGCTGCGGCTGATTCATCCACATGACGCGCTGTGGAAACCGCCGGTGCTCACCATGTCTGGGCTGGAAGGCGTTGGGTTAGATAAGTTTTGGGACACCGTCCTCGACCACCGTCGCGTGCTCACCGACGCGGGTGAGTTCGATGAGAAGCGTCGCCGTCAGCAGGTGGAGTGGACGTGGACGATGGTGCACGACCAACTGTTGCGCCGCCTCGCCGACAACCCGAACGTGAAAGAACTCCGCGCGGGGGTCGAAGCCGACGTGCGCGCGGGCACGCTTACCCCGGCGTTGGCAGCCGAACGCTTGCTTGACGCGTTCGACGCCTGAGCCGCCGTTAGTGGTGGCTCATCCCGGCCATGGGCGCTGCCACCTGTCCCGGTGCGAGCACGAGGAATTGGCCCATCATGCCCTGGTCTTCGTGGTGGAGCAGGTGGCAGTGGTACATGTACGGGAACGTCGGGTCGGTGTGGTCGGCGAAGCGCATGGCCAGCGTGTAGGTGTGGTTGGGTGCGGTGTAGACGGTGTCCTTCCACCCCGAAAGCGTTGGGGGAGGCGGGTTTCCGTCGACGGCTATCACCTGAAATTGCACGTCGTGGATGTGGAAGTTGTGCGGCCAGTTGTCTTTGTTGGTGACGGCCCAGACTTCGGTGGAGTCGACTGGGATGGACATGTCGATGCGCGCCATATCCATGCGCTGGTTGTTGATCATGAACCATTGCAGGTCGAAGGTGCGGGTCGCTGGGGTGCCGGGTGCGGCAAGCGGCGTCATCGGGATCAGGGTCGCGGGGACGGCGGGGGAGGTGCGCAGGGTCGGCGCGGCACGCAGAGTGAGGATGTCGAAGGTGTCGTCGAAGCCGAATTCCTTGGCGCGGTCGATGCCCGCGCGGTCGGTGACCGGCAACGACCGCAGCGCCACGGTGTCGCCGGGATGGATCGCGACAACCACTTCGGCGCGTTCGCCGGGACTCAGTTGAAGCGTGGTGACCTCGACCGGTTTGGTGAGTAGTCCGCCGTCGGTCGCGACCAACTGGAACGGGCGATTGTCGGCGAACGCGAGGTTGTACATGCGGCCTGCCGAGCCGTTGAGCAGGCGTAGTCGGAGGCGTTCGGTGGTCGCGGTGAAATGCGAGTCGGCGATGCCGTTGGTGATGATGGTGTCGCCGAGCATGCCGATGCCCGTCGATTTCGTTTCGTCGAGCGCGCCCGCCGGGGTCAGGCGTCGGTCTTGAATGACGAGTGGGATGTCGTCGACGCCGTACGTCGATGGCAGGTTGAGCGCGTCCGCGGCATCGTCATCGAGGAGGAAAAAGCCCGAAAGTCCGCGGTACACATGCTTTTCCGTCGCCCCGTGCGGATGTGGGTGATACCACAATGTCGCCGCCTGCTGTTCGATCGTCCATGTTGGCGACCACGTCGCGCCCGGGGCGACGGGCTGATGCGGGCCACCGTCGAACCGCGCGGGCAGGTGCATGCCGTGCCAGTGCACCGTCGTCGGTTCGGGGAGGGCACTGGTGATGTCGACGGCCACTTGTTCGCCGCGCCGAGCGCGCAGCGTCGGTCCCAAGATCGCGCCGTTGAAGCCCCACGTCGGCGTTTGCTTGCCACGCACCATCTCCGTCGTCCCCGACAGAGCGTGCAAAGCGAAGCGGCGGACGCCGTCGGCCCCGACCGTCGACGGTGCCAGCGGGGGAATCGGCAACGGCCGACTCCCAGCGGCTGTCTCGGTGACGCGGGCCGCGCAACCTACGGCGTAGACGACCGGGGTGAGGGCGAGGCCAGCCAGAAATCCTCGTCGCGAAACCACATCTGCTCCTAGTTTGTCCGTGTCCCTCCACCCTTGTTGCCTCGGCAGCCTGGCGACTCCGTCGCGCGGCCCGACTAACCCGCCACATTTCCGCCCGCGCGACCGTTGCGGACGCGCCGGTCGTCTGGTATTGCTGCACGTCAGCGGGGTGCCGGTCACCTACTGTGGGGTCGTGATCGACCTCCGCACACGCCGTGACCTGCGCATCGCCTTGCGCTGGCTGCCCCTGGTGTTGGTCCCGGTGCTGCTGCTCGCGAGCACGTACCCGGGGCTTTACCGGGTGCCGCCGCACTACTGGGCGCTGGCGATGGGTGCCGCTGCCGTCTTTGTCGCGGGTGCGCGCTGGCCGTTGCCGGTCTCGCTGACCCTGTCCGCGCTCGCCGTGCCGATGCTGCGGACGCCAGCGTGGGGCTTGTCGGGGCTCGTCCCGTTTCTTGGTGCTGTCGCGCTGATCGACGTGATCGCGCGAACCCATCGCCGAACGATCGTCGTTGTCGCGACCGTGGCGTGGGGCGCGGCAGTGGTCGTCGGTAGGCAGGGCGCGCACGACACCTCGATTGGTGCGGTGTCGATTCTGGTCGAAACGCTTGCCTACGTCGGGTTGCCGTTGTTGCTGGGGTTGTATTTGCGTGGCCAACGCGACCTCGCTGACAACCTGCGCCTGCGGGCAGCCGATGCGCAAGCGCGCGCTCGCGTCGACGAACGGGCGGCGCTGGCCAGGGAACTACACGACCTCGTCGCGCACCACATCGCGTCGATTATCTTGCGGATCGCCGTCGCCAATCATGTTGTGCGCGAGGCGGACCCGCGCGTGGTTGAGGTTCTCGATGATGTGCGGGCGACCGCGACCGCCGCGCTGGCCGACATTCGCAAACTGCTTGTCGCCCTGCGTGATCCGACACTGGCGACGGTCGCCTTAGTTGACCCGATGTCGGTGGCCAGCGAGGTTGAGGCCGCAGCCGATCGGGTGCGGGCGGCAGGTTTTGCCGTCGACGTCGAATTAGACAGTGAGATAACCGGTTTGGATGCGATCGGTCGGTTGACGCTCTTGCGGTTGGTGCAGGAATCGCTCACCAACGTGATGAAGCACGCTGATCGCGGCGCACCCGTGCTGGTGCGGATCGTGCGCGACGGTGACGAGGTCGCCGTGCGGGTCCGCAGTGGCGGCAGTGGCGTCGCGAACCCGCCGGGGCACGGCATCATCGGCATGCGCGAGCGGGCCGAATTGGCTGGTGGGACGTTAGTGATCGGCAATACCGCCGACGGCTGGATTGTTGAAGGTCGACTGCCGATGGAGGCGCCATGATCACGATTCTCTTGGCCGACGACCAACGTCTCGTGCGCGCGGGCCTGCGCATGTTGATCAATGACACCGACGACTTAACCGTGGTGGGTGAGGCGACAAATGGGGTCGAAGCCGTTCGCATGCATGCCGAACTGGCCCCCGACCTGGTCGTCATGGACTTGCGCATGCCCGGCCTCGACGGTATCGCCGCGACGGCCCAGATCCGCGCGGCGACCCCGACAGCCAAGATCCTGGTGCTCACCACCTTCGATGACGACGACCACCTTTTCCCCGCGCTGACCGCGGGCGCGAGCGGCTACTTCGTCAAAGACACCGAACCGAGCGTGCTGCTCGACGCGATCCGCCGCACCGTCGACGGCGACCTCCTTTTCTCTCCCGCCTTACTGCGCCGTCTCGTCGATCGCGCGCTCCTCACCCCGGCCCCGACCGTTGCCGAGGTACCACTGACCCCACGCGAACGCGACGTTTTGCGGCTGGTTGGCGAGGGCTACGGCAACCAGGACATCGCCGACCGCCTGCACCTCGGCGTGAGCACCGTGAAATCGCACGTGGCGACCTTGCTAGCGAAAACGAACAGCGACAACCGAGTACGCCTCGCCGTTTACGCGTCGAAGCTGCCCTAACCCGCGCCAGCGGTGTCTTTCATCCGAATTGGGCGAGGTGCTGCTGGCGCTCGGCCGCGCAGTATTGGCCCATGTCGCCATTACCCGAGTTGGGACCCGTTGAGTTCGTCGCGCTGTCGTTTCCCGGCACGCGCGTAGACGCCGCCGTGGTGACGGCATTGACCGAGGTGATCGCGCGCGGCGACGTGACCATTCTTGACCTGGTCGTCGTCGTGCGCGACGCGGCTGGCGAGCTGACTGAGTTCGAACTCGACGACGACCTAGACAAGCTTGGGCTCAGTCCAGTCTCGGCGGCCAGCATCGACCTGGTCAGCGACGACGACATCACCGTGGTGCGCGATTCGCTCGCCCCGAACACCACCGCCGTTGTCCTTGTCTTCGAGGAAACATGGGCGCGTCGCCTCGCGAACGCCGTTCGCGACAGCGGTGGCGAAGTGATGCTCCACGTCCAAGTTCCGCGCGAGTCGGTGGAAGCCGCACTCGCCGCGTCCGTCTAGCCGCGTTAGCCGAGAAACGGAGAACTAAAATGCCGCTCATTGGACGACGCATGGGTCGACCCGGCCTGCTCGGCGCGGCAGCGCGCACCGCGGTGGTCGCGGGTACGGCGACAGCGACATCGAACGCCGTCAACAATCGTGCGCGCAGGCGCGCGGCTGAGCAGGATGCTTACGCCGACCAGCAACAGCAGGCCGCGTACGCTCAACAGCAGGCCGCCTATCAGCAGCCGCAGTACGCGCCGCCGTCACCACCGCAGGCTGCGCCAGGCGAAGATGACGTGGTCGCGAAGCTGGAGCGCCTCGGCAAGCTCCACAGCTCAGGTGTGCTCTCCGACGCGGAGTTCGCTGCGGCGAAGGCCAAGCTGCTTTCGTGACTAGCTCAGGTCGAACAGTTCAACCGCGTTGGTGGACAGCACTTTTCGGACCCAGTCGTCGCCTAGATCGAGGCGTTCGAGTGCGTTGACGGCCTCGCCGTAGTCGTACGGGATGTTCGGGAAGTCGCTGCCGAAGAGGATGCGGTCGCCCATGCGCACCAGGCGATCGCGTTCGGTGGTGGGGAACGGCGCGTCTGCCTCGGAGAATCGCGTGAAGACCATTGTGGTGTCGAAATAGGTGCGCGGGAACCGGTCGGCGATGTCGAGGAACGCGGAGTACTCGGGGGTGCCCATGTGCGCGATGATCAGGCGCAGGTTCGGGAAGCGCTCAAGCACTCGTGCGACCGGTGCGGGACCGGTGAATTCGCCTGGGGCAGGCCCACTTCCGCAGTGAATCAACGCCGGCACGTCGCGGTCAGCGAGGATCTGCCACACCGGATCGAGCAGGGGATCCTCGGGCGAGTACGCGCCAACTTGAATGTGCACCTTGAAGATTCGCGCGCCAGCGTCGATCGCCTCGGTCACGTAGCGGGGCGCGTCCGGTTCGGGGAACAGCGTTGCGGTATGCAGGCAGCCGGGCGTGCGGGCGGCGAAATCAGCCGTCCAGCTGTTCAGCCATTCGGCCATCCCCGGTTTGTGCGGGTACACCAGTGACGTGAATGCGCGAACCCCGAAGTCGCGCAACGTTTTCAGTCGCACCTGCTCGTCGTCGCGGTAGGTGATCGGCCACGGTCGACCAGTGAGCGGACCGGCCGAATCGAAGTACGCCCACACCTTGCGCATCACCTGGTCGGGCATGAAATGCGTGTGAATATCGACGATGCCGGGCAGGTCGAGGCGGTCACGAACGTCAGCGAGGTACGCGGCGGTGTCGGTCATCGGCGGTGTTCCATGTCGCTGCGGTGCTCCATATCGAGACGTCGGGCAAGCGCGCCGACGCGGGTGATCATCCGGTCAAAGAAAATGCCCGGCTCGGTGCCAATCACGATGTCGGCGTTGGGTTCTCGGCCCCACATCCCCGCCCAGTCGGCAACAGTAGTCGCGCGGGTGAGGCGACCGGTGAGTTCCACATCGACCGTCGCGGGCTTCGTCACCGCGAGCCCGGGATCAAGCGCGACCGCCGCAGCGAACGGGTCGTGCACGTGCGCGAGGTAGCCGAGGTCGTAGGAGTGATGGAAGTCAAAGTAGAAGCGGATCGCGTCGGTGAGGTAGGCGATCACCGGATTCGTTGCGGCCGAACGCCATTCAGTGTCGAAGTCTTCGTTGACCAGCTCGGGTGGCGTGCTGCGCGCGGCTTCGGCGAGCGCGACTAGGTGGTCGGGGCGCATCTCAATGGTCTCGGTGATGTCGAGCGCGCACACCACCGGGCGACGCCCCGGCGGGACCGCCGAAAACGCGTCGAAAACCTCTTTCGCGGCTTCGGGGTCGACGTGGATGTTCCACTCGTTGGTCGGCGTCGTATTACCCGGGTGGTTGAACGCACCGCCCATGATGACCAGGCGATCAAGCAACAGCGGCAGGTTCGGTTCGAGGCGCAGGGCCAGCGCGAGGTTGGTGAGCGGGCCGGTGCAGAGGCCGGTGAGTTCGCCGGGGTGCGCACGGACCTGATCGACCCACATTTGGGCGGCCGACCGGTCCGAGAGCGGACGCGGCGACGCCGGTAGCTGGGCGTAGCCAAGCCCTTGCGGGCCGTGCGTGTCCTCGGTGGTGCGCAACGGGATCGCGAGCGGTTCCGCCGCACCGAGCGCGACTTCGATGTCGTCGGCATCGGCGAGGTCGAGGATCGCGAGCGTATTGGCCGCTACCTGTGGCGCTGGCACGTTGCCCGCTGTCGCGGCGATGCCGACCAGCTCGGCGTCGGGGGACGCGAGCAAATACAGGATGGCAAGGGAATCGTCGATGCCGGTGTCTACGTCGAGGAGGATGCGCTTGGCCACCTCGCCGACCTTAGCCGTCCGCGCCGAACGTGACGCGCGTACTCGGTGACGCACCCCAGGTCCCGTATTCTGGATGCCAGTTGCGGAGAGTTTGCTTGCATGGCAGTTCGTTCTGGTGAAACGACGATCGTCAAGGGAGCCCCGATGAGCGACAACGACCGGCCGGATCTCATCAATCCGATGACCGAGTACCCCGCGCCGCCCTTCCCCGAACAGCCCCAGCCGTGGCCGGGTCTGCAATCGAAAATGCGGCCGATCCCCGACTGCGGTGAGACGAGTTATCGCGGGTCCGGCCGCCTCGCCGGGCAGCGCGCGCTGATCACCGGCGGCGACTCGGGCATCGGCCGCGCGGTCGCGATCGCGTTCGCCCGTGAAGGTGCCGACGTGGCGATCAACTACCTGCCCGCTGAGCAAAGCGACGCCGACGAGGTGCTCAACCTCATTCGCGACGCCGGCCGCACCGCCGTCGGATTGCCCGGCGACATTCGCGAAGAGGCGTTTTGCAAGCAACTCGTCGCCGACGCGGTCACCCAGCTTGGCGGCATCGATACCTTCGTCAACTGTGCTGGCCGCCAGCACTACGCCAGACACATCGAAGAACTGAGCACCGAAGACTTCGACTGGACGCTCAAAACCAACCTGTACGCGCTGTTCTGGTTGATCAAAGCCGCTGTGCCGCACCTGAAACCGGGCAGTTCGATCATCGCGACCACCTCGCGTAACGCGTACCAGCCCATCGACATTCTCATCGACTACGCGCTCACCAAAGCGGGCATCGCGAACATGGTGCGTGGGCTTGGCAAACAGCTTCTGCCACAAGGGATTCGAGTGAACGGTGTTGCGCCCGGCCCGTTCTGGACCCCGTTGCAGGTGTGTGGGGCCCAGCCGCAGTCGGTTGTCGCTGAATTCGGTGCCGACGTTGTGTACAAGCGGCCCGGACAGCCGGTCGAGATCGCGCCCGTTTATGTCACCTTGGCCTCACCGGAAGCCAGTTACGTGACGGCGCAGATTTGGGGCATCACCGGCGGCAACGGTGTGCCGGGCTGATCGCTAGTAGTTGGGCAGCGGGAAGTCGCCGGTGCTGTTGCTGAAGAAGATTTTCTTCGTCAGCGGGCGCATCGGGGCCGACAGCATCAGTCGCATGTTCACCCGGGCGAGCGCGGTCATCCACGCGCTCTTGGGCAGCATCACCTTGATGCTGCCGCCCGGGATTTCCCGCGCTTTGTCCAGGAACGGGACCAGCGTTTCCTCGTACCGCTTGAGCGCGCCGGTGAGATCGGTTGGGGTGCTTGCGATTTCGCCTGCCAGAACGTAGGCCCCGACGATCGCCATCGCCGTGCCCATGCCCGTCATCGGTGAGCCGCAGTAGCCCGCGTCGCCGAGCAACGTCACGCGGCCTGCCGACAGGGTTGGCATGTCGATGCGCACCAGTTCGTCGAAGTAGTAGTCGGGCGTTGTTTCCATCGCGGCGAGGATGTCAGCGGACCGCCAGCCCGCGTCAGCGAGGAACGAGTTCAGCAGATTGTGCTGCGCGGTGACGTCGCGACGCAGCGTTGGGTCGTGGTCGGCACGGACAATGAGGATCGCTTTCGACGTCGCCGGATCGCGATCGGGGCGCAGGCCGAGCATCGCACCGGGCACCGAACGCATTTCGAACCAGCCCGGCCGCACGCCCGCCGGCGTTGGCATCGTGAAGTACGAGCAGTAGCCGCCGAGGTAGGTCGCGAACTGGTCTTCGGGGCCGAAGGCGAGTTTTCGGGTCGCCGAATGGACGCCGTCCGCGCCGACGACCAGGTCGTATCGGCCCGTCGCGCCGCTGGCGAAGGTCACGTCGACGCCCGTTTCGTCCTCGGTGAGTGCGGTGATGTGGTCGCCGTAGCGGTAGTCGAGCAGGGTTTGGTCGGTGGTGTCGATCGCATCGAGCAGCACCTGGTTCAGATCGCCACGGGTGATTTCGATTTCGGCGACCGCGCCTTCGCCGTCGAAGTCCTCCATCGCCATTCGGGCGTAAATCTTGCCGTCGCCGTCGACGTAGGACATGCCGCGCTCGTCGAGTTGCCGCTTGGCGATGCCGGGCATCAGGCCCATGCGTTCGGCGGCTTCCTTGCTCGGCCCGCGCAGGTCGACGGCTTGGCCGCCGGGTCGGGGAGCGGTCGCCCGCTCGACGACGGTGGTGCGAATGCCGTTGCGCAACAACTGAAGTGCCACCGCGTTGCCCGCGATGCCGCCGCCGGAAACCAGAACGCGAAGAGAGGTGGTGCTCATGTCGGGAAGTCCCATCTGGTGAAGAACGAATGTCTTAGACATATGTCTAACAGACGTTAAGACGGATGTCTAGAACAAATGTCTAAGACGGTCGGGTAGGCTCGCTGACATGGGAAATCGAGAAGACCTGTTGGCGGGAGCGCGCAAGGTGATCATGGAGCGTGGCGTCGCGAAAGCCACCGCACGCGACATCGCGGCTGCCGCCGGGGTGAGCTTGGCCGCGATCGGCTACCACTTCGGGTCGAAGGAACGCCTCGTCACCGAGGCATTAGCCGACGCGCTGGGCAATGCGATTGGCGACGCGATGGAGTCGCTGATCCGCGACGGCGCGGGGGAGCAGCCGCTGACGTCGTTCGCGCGCATGTGGGACGCGATGCCGACCGTGTTCGCGGACAACCGCGAGGCGATGCTGGCGAGTTTGGAGAACGTGGTCCGCATCGTGCGGTCCCCTGAGGCGCGCGCGCAATTGGGCGACCAGCTGCCAGAGGTATACACGGATTTGGCCGCCCACTTGCGCGAGGCCCACCCGGAACTTGATGCGGTGCAGGCGGATTCAATCGCGCGTTTAATGTTCTCGCTGGTACAGGGTTTGAGCTTGATGTGGTTGCTAAACCCTGCGGCGATGCCGAGTGGGGACCAACTGGCCGTCGCGGTGCGGGCATTGGCGGGGAGCTAATCCAAGCGCGAGGATTCGAGTAGTGCCAGGATCGGACGATGTCGAAGAATCCGGTAGATCTAGTCACGAAGTTGTCGTTGGTGTCCGAGTACTGGTCGCCGAAAGTCGTCGCTCGGCTCAACGACTACGAGATCAAGGTTGTCAAGGTTGAAGGCGAGTTCGTGTGGCACACACACGAAGAAACCGATGAACTCTTCTTCGTCATCGAGGGTGAGCTAACTATCCAGATGCGGGACGGCGACGTCAATGTTCGGCCGGGCCAATTGTTCGTTGTGCCCAGGGGTGTTGAACACTGCCCGGTGGCTGATGGGGAGGTGCACGCGATGCTCATCGAGCCCGCGGGGGTCGTGAACACCGGCGATGTGGGTGGCCCGCTGACCGCAAACTATGACGACTCGCTCACGTCGTAGAACGGGGTTTCACGCTATATGAGTGCTGTTGACCCGTAGCCGGGGGCGGGGTGAGGGTAGTCGGCGTGTTCGGCGAAAGCTGGTGTGGCCGTTGTTAAGTCGCCGTGGGTGACTGTCGCGCTGGGCGTTGGTGGTGTCGCGGGTGGGTGGTTCGGGGTGCGGGTGGGGTGGGCCAGTAACCATGCGGCGGTGCGGGCTAGTGCCACCGCTACGTCATAGGAGATGCCGTCAGTGTTGCGGGCGCGCAGTGCGTCGATGACGGCCGCCACTAGGAGGTAGCCCGACGCGTGGTCGAGAGCCTGAGTGGGGAGCGCGCCTGGACGGCCCGCTCCCTCGATGAGCGCGATGCCAGACGCGGCTTGGACGATGCTGTCGAAACCGCGCCGCTCGCCCCACGGGCCGGTCGTGCCCCACGCCGACACCGATGCGGTGATCAGGTGTGGGTGCCGATCCGGGTGCACACCCAGCGTCGCGAGCGCGCCCGGTCGGTAGCCAGTCACCAGGACGTCGGCCTCGGCAAGGAGTGCGTTGAGCAGGGCGGGATTCTCGCGTAGATCTACAATCGCTGACCGTTTGCCCTGGCAGGTGTCGCGAAACTGGAACCCGATCTCGGGCAGGTGCGGCGGGTCGATGCGCAGGACATCGGCACCAAAAAGCGCGAGCGTGCGGGTGGCGACGGGCCCGGCGAGCACGCGGGTGAGGTCGAGCACGCGCACTCTGCCTAGGGGGCGATCGACGGTGGGATTGGTGCGCGGGAGCCAACGCCCGGCGGTGATAGCGCTCGCCGTCGCCGTCGCGTCTGTCGCATCTGGCGTGGTCGGCGTGGTCGCCGCGCGTGCTGCCGCCTCTCCGTCCTCTTGCCCCGGCGTGCCGAGGGGCAACGTCGTCCGAGGCGTCCACCGCACCAGCGGGCCCTGCGCGGCGAACCGGCCGGGTTCCGTTGCCGCCCACTCGCTTTCCGTGCGCACTGCCGCCGCGATCGCGCCCACTGCTACCGCGCGCCGCTCAATCTCCTGCGCGGGCAAATCCGCGAAGCACGCGCCTAACTCGTCGGCCGTTGTCGACTCCGGCAACTGAAACGCGGTCAACAAGCGGGCGCGGTGATGCGGGTAGTTCGCGTGGGTGCGCACCCACCCGTCGCGTGCGGCGAAGAAACCCGAGAGCTCAGCGAAAGCCCTTGGGGTTTCGCCATTTTCGCGGTAAACGCGGTCACTCGCGAAGGCGGCGGTCACCCGGTCGGGGTCAAGGTGAACAGGGCGAACAGGTAAGCCGAGCGCGGTGCGGAGCCGGTCGAGTGCGGCACCGACGGTCGCCACCGACCCTGCCGCCAACGCCCACACCGGTAACGTGGCCGCCAAGCGCGCGCCGGGCTCGGGACACGACGTCACCGCCGACGGCTCAACCCCGATGCTCCGCTCGTATTCGCCCACCAGCTCCAGATGACCCTTCACTCCGCTCACGGTAGCGAGCGAAACCCGAATAGGAGTGCGATCTTGACCACGTCCACCTCGAACTGGCTCCGCGACTTGCGCCCCGATTCGGCGGCGCGCCTTCGCCTCGTCTGCCTACCACCCGGCGGCGGCTCAGCACCGGTGTATCGCGCCATCGCCAAGCACATCGGCGCTGCTGTCGCGGTTTCCGCCGTGCAGTATCCGGGCAGACAAGACCGACTGGGCGAACCGCTCATCACCGACCTCCATGAGCTCGCCGACCGCATCGCCGACGATCTTCTCGCCCGCCCGACAACCCTCCCGACCGCACTGTTTGGCCACAGCATGGGCGCGACCGTCGCCTACGAAACCGCCCTTCGGCTCACCGCGGCAGGCCACCCGCCGACGACCCTCATGGTCTCGGGGCGCCCCGCGCCGACCATCCCCGAAACCAGCCGCCTGCACCTCGACACCGACGCCGCGCTCATCGAAAGTCTCGAACGCTTCGCCGCCGACCCGTCGTCGGTCGCGATTCTGCGCACCGAACCGGGCCTCGCCGACCTCGTCCTTCCGCCATTGCGCGCCGATTACCAGGCTGTGGAAACCTATGTGCGGCAAGCAAATACGCCGAAACTCGCCTGCCCCGTCGTTACGTTGGTGAGCACCGACGACCCAACAACGACGATCGAGCAGGCCGAGCAGTGGCACACCGTAACCACGGGCGCGTTCTCACTCGCGACCTTCCCCGGCGGCCACTTCTACTTCGACACCGACCCCACCTCGGTCGCCGCTGAAATCACGCGACACCTGAGCTGACCCACCCCACGTGCCCCTAAACCGCTTCCGATCCCACCCGCCGATGCCGCTGCGCCAACACCGCGTACCCGACCCACGACACAACAACGCACCCAGCGGCAACAAGGCGGACGGTGCCCAACGCGCTCGCCGGGTACAGCACCCCGGTGAGGTAGTGGGCGATGAAACCGTCTGGTAATTCCGGCATTCCGGCCCCCCGCCGCGCCCAATTCTCCGCGTACGTCAGCGGGCAGTGGAAGCCAACGAGGATCGTGCCGAAGCCCCAGCCGACAGCGACGAGGTGGCCCCAGATCGTGCGCGGGAAACGCCACGCGAGGAAACCGCCGACGACCACGTAGGCGATGAACGCGAAATGTGTCGCGGCGACCACATCGACGATCCCTCGATACAGCACCTCTCCAGGGTAGGGGCGTACGCAGGCGAAAGTGGTCGCCTGCGGCGGCGTTTCGGCATCGACTCGATGGCGAAGCGGCTACCCCAGCCAGGGTTAATTCACCAAGGTGACGGCTGATAATCCTTGAGGAAACACCCGTACAGGTCTACGCCGTTCTCGCCTTGGACGATCGGGTCGTAGACGCGGGCGGCACCGTCGACGAGGTCGAGCGGGGCGTGGAAGCCCTCTTCGGCCAGCCGCACCTTGGTGTAGTGCGGGCGCTCGTCGGTGATCCAACCGGTGTCGACGGCGGTCATCAGGATCGAGTCGGCTTCGAGCATCTCCGCCGCGCTCGTGCGGGTGAGCATGTTCAACGCGGCCTTGGCCATGTTCGTATGCGGGTGGCCGGGCCCCTTGTACCCGCGACTGAACTGGCCTTCCATCGCCGACACGTTCACCACGTACTTGCGTCGCGCCTGCGAAGCGGCGAGCGCGGGCCGCAAACGCGAGACCAGGATGAACGGCGCGACCGAGTTGCACAGCTGCACCTCAAGCAGTTCGGTGGCGTCCACTTCACCGACCGTCTGCACCCAACTGTTGGTGTGCGCGAGGTCGGGAACCAGTCCGCCCGCGTCGATCGCGACCCCGGCTGCGATGCGTTCCGGCGTTGCCGACCCAGCTACGAGCGCGAGTTCAGCGACATCAGCTGCCGACAACGACGGGGTGAGCGAAGCGGTGAGCGCGGTCGGGTGCGCCTGCATCGTCTTGCCGAACGTGATCATTTCCGGCAGGTCGCCAGCGGGCAGCGGCGCGGTCTCGGCATCGACGAGCGCGCTGTACGCACCGGCCGAGCGACGCACAGTCTGGGCGGCGTTGTTGATGAGGATGTCGAGCGGACCTTGCGCGGCGACGTCGTCGGCAAGCGCGACGACCTGCGCCGGGTCACGCAGGTCGATGCCGACAATGCGCAGCCGATGTAGCCAGTCGGCGCTGTCTTCCATCGCGGCGAACCGGCGGATCGCGTCGTTGGGGAAACGCGTGGTGATCGTGGTGTGCGCGCCGTCGCGCAGCAGCCGCAACGCGATGTACATGCCGATCTTCGCGCGACCACCGGTCAGCAGTGCCCGCTTACCCGTGAGGTCGGTGCGCGCGTCGCGCTTAGCGTGGCTCGACGCCGCGCACTCGGGGCACAGCTGGTGGTAGAACGCGTCGACCTGGGTGTAGCGCTGCTTGCAGATGTAGCAGGGTCGCGGCTTGAGTAGCGTGCCCGCGCTCGCGCCCGACGTCGACGAGCTGATCGGGATGCCAGCGGTCTCGTCGTCGATACGCTGCGGCGATCCGGTCGCGGTCGCGGCGATGACCGCGCGATCGTTGTCGGAAACCACTTCGCGCGCGGCAATGCGACGCGCCTGCTTGAACTTCTTGAACATGTGCCCGACAGCGCGTTGGACCGCGACGGAATCGGGGTGGTCTTTCTCCAGCGCACCCGCCTGGTCAAGCACCCGCAAACAGGTCGCCAACTCGTCCGGATCGATCTTGTTCTCGGCCATCGGTGAGCGCGACATTCCTTCATACGGGAGCAGGGGGCAGCATCTATTGTCGCATTCGGCGTCAGCGCGGCCTGCTGGGTATCGTGGTACGACGTCGCCGCAACCACGCCGCGACCACAAGTACGCGACGGAGCAGTGCGATTTCCCCGCTCGACACCGACACCCAGGACCCGCCACGGCGACGCAGGCTTGAACCCGATGAGCGTCGAGCCCAGATCTTGGCGTGTGCCATCGACATGTTCGGGGAACGGCCGTACGCGGCGGTGTCGACGGCCGAGTTGGCCGCCCGCGCTGGCGTCGCGCGCGGGCTCATCAACCACTATTTCGGCACCAAACGCGACCTGTATTTGGCGGTCGTGCGCCGGATGGTCACGCTGCCGCGTCAGGACCGCATCGCGGTACCCGCTGCCAGCACTCGACGCGAACGGGTCGACGGGATCGTGGCGTGGCTGCTCGACACCATCGCCGAACACGGCAGCACCTGGGTGAAGGTAACCAGCCACGAAGGCGTTGGCGACGACCCCGAGGTGCAGCACATTCTCGACTTGGCCGACAACGCGGCAGCCGAGCGGATGCTGTTGATGATCGGCCGTCCCGACCTAGCCGACAGCGCACCCGCGCGTGCGCAGATTCTGGCTTACGCGGGCATGGTCAAGGTCGCGGGCCGCGAGTGGATTGTGCGCGCGACACTGTCGCGCGAGCAGGTACATCGCCTGCTCGCCGAAACGCTGATGACGGTAGCTGAAACGTTGCCCGCCGGGGAAGCTAGCTAGTCCCCGAACCGCTATTGCGCTGCTTCTTGCGGATTTCGTCCGGCCCGTACTCGATCGGCACGGACTTGCCGACCGGATGACCAGCGCGACCGATCGCTAACTCGATCCGCTTCTCCCGCTGATGTTCGATGACCAGCGCGGCGATCCCGCCGACCAGGGTCACCACGGTGAGGATCACGGCGGCAGTGAACCAGCCCCAATGGTCGGTGCCTGCGGCGACAAGCGCGAAAGCGAGCCCGGCCACCGAGATGGAGATCATGACGATGCCGGGGACGTTGTAGTCGTCAGCGAGCAGATCGCCCGCCTGGGCGTGCCAAGAACGTTTGGCCGATGGGGACGCGGGACTGTGGGTCATGTTGGCCTCCTCCCCACCAGGATGGACCCGCTGCTAGGGCGAGGCAAAAGGAGTTGCTGGTTCGTTACCAGTGTGGTGCGCGCGAACCGAGCGTTAGTGGCAATGTGATGGGTTTGCGCGTTGCGGGTGACCGAAGGTGACGAAGTCTCTATCCTCGTCGCCATACCCCGGCCACGTTCGCTGTCGCCGTGGGCGAGATCGGAGAGGGACCCGGGGTTTGATGGCACGGTACGAGCAGTGGGACAACGGCCCCGAGGAGGAGTTCGACGACGAGCGTTGGGACGGTCAACGGTGGCCGACCGCGGAGCCGTTCGATCACGCTGAACCCGACGACGCACCACGCACCAATCCCTACGCGATGGTCGCGCTTGCCGCCGCGCTCATCGCGCTCTTCCCGATCGCGCTGGTCTTCGGGCTGCTGTCTTTCGCGCATCCGCGTGGGCGTGCGATGGCGACCTTCGCGCTGCTGCTCGGCATCGGCGAGGCCGCTGTTGCCACGGTGGTAGCGCTCACTGTCTTCGGCGGCTTCGATGTTGGGCTGCCCGCGTTGGCGAAGTCGACCGAGTCGAGCGTGGCGACAACGACCACCGCGACGGTTGCCGCCGCACCCAACGCGCCGTCGCATGGCGCACCGACCGCGCCAGCGGCACCCGTGACCGCGCCGGTTGGCACGGTGGTGGTGAAGGGCAGCGCATGCACCAACGCGCAGGCTGGTTTGGTTGGCGTTTCCGCCGACGGTGCGACGCTGTTGTGTCTGAAGTCGGCGGGCGCGTACACATGGTCGGGACCGTTCCGGGTGTCGGGCTCGTACTACACCGAGGGCACCAAGTGCGATCCGTCGACTGATAAGTCCGGCCGGACCAACGACAACCGCGCGCTCGTGTGTGAAGGCAAGGGCAGTTCGGCCACATGGGTGCCCTGGCTGGAGTGACCTAGTCCTTCTTCGCCCGACTCGGCGCGACGCGCGGCGGTTCGTTCGGCATCTTCGGATATTGCGGCGGCCACGGCGCGTCCATGAGACCAGCGGCCATGTCGGCGTCCGACATGGCCAACAATGGTGCGATCGACTGCGGTTGCATGCCGGCCCACGGGTCGCCGAGTTCCGCGACGCGCGCGGGCACCGTCGCGATGGTGAGTTCGTCGGGAACGACGGTGGCTAGGTCGTCCCAGGCGATGGGCGTCGAGACTTGCGCGCCGACTTTCGGCCGGACACTCCAAGCCCCGAAAACTGTTTTGTGCGGGGCATTTTGGTTGTAATCGACGAACACCCGCTGACCGCGTTCCTCTTTCCACCAGTGCGCGGTAATTTCTTCCGGAAACCGACGTTCCAATTCACGCGCCAATGCGACGGCCGCCGCCCGCACCTGATACCCGTCCCATTCCGGCAGGAGCGGCACGTAAATGTGCAACCCACGCGAGCCCGAAGTCTTGATCGCCGAGTCAATTCCCAACTCCGCCAACAACTCTCGCGTACGAACGGCTGCCGCACGCAAGTCGTCGAAACTAATGCCCGGTGACGGGTCAAGATCAATTCGCAATTCGTCGGCAATGCGCAGATCGTCAACGTGATTGGGCCACACGTGAAAACCGAGACACCCCTGATTGACCGCCCAGAGAATATGCGCGAGATCGTGTGCGACGAGCGCGTCGCTTGTGGTGCCATTCGGCGTCGACACTTCTACCGTCTGTAACCAGTCCGGTGCTGACGACGGCACGCGCTTCTGAAACCACGACTTCCCGGACGCCCCATCGGGATAGCGCTCAAGCAGGACCGGCCGGTCGCGAATGGCGGCGAGCAGTGGCTCTTCGACCGCACGGTAGTAATTCACCAGGTCGAGCTTGGTGTCGCCGCGTTTGGTGAAGTAAATCTTGTCCGGATGCGAGATGGGCAGCACGTGCCCATCGACTTCGATTTCGACCTTCTCACTCATGACGATGCTCCAAAGATCGCGTCGAGTTCGGCGGGGGCAACCTCGTCGAGCTGGGCGTAAGTACACGAATCGGGGGTGCGGTCGGCGCGGAACCGGGCGAGGCGACCGCCGTGACGGAATCGGCGACCCTGCACGTGTTCATACCGCACCTCGGCGACAAGTTCGGGTCGAAGTGGTTCCCACGACAGGTCTTTGCCGCCGCTCCACCGGCTGACCCCGCCGGGCATCGTGCCCTCGGCACTGGCCTGGGCGCTGGCATCGGCCCACTCGCGCCACGGATGGTCAACCAGTGCGTTCTCCCGCAACGGCGCTAGCTCGCTGAGCAATTCGCGCCGCCGCTTCGCGGTGAAACTCGACGCCACCCCAACATGGTTGAGCCTGCCCGTGTCGTCGTATAGGCCAAGCAGCAGCGACCCGACGCCCTCGCCGTCCTTATGCATGCGGTACCCGGCAACGACACAGTCGGCGGTGCGCTCGTGCTTGACCTTGAGCATGACGCGTTTGTCCTGCATATACGGCTGATCGTCGGACTTGACCATGACCCCGTCGAACCCCGCGCCCTCAAAGCGACTGAACCAGTCTTGCGCGACGTCCGGGTCGTGCGTCAGCGGCGTGAGGTGGATGCGCCCGGGCGCGGCGTCGAGCAGCTTTTCCAGCTCCCGCCGCCGTTCGGTGAACGATTCGCCGGTGAGGTCGCGATCGCCGACGGCGAGCAGGTCGAATGCCACGAAGCTCGCGGGCGTCTCTACCGCGAGCTTGTTGACCCGCGACGCCGCCGGATGCAGCCGCTGTTGCAGCGTGTCGAAGTCGAGCCCGTCCGGCCCGACAACCACGATCTCGCCATCAACAACGCACTTCTCCGGCAGCGCCTCTTTCAAGAGGTCGACTAGCTCAGGGAAATAACGCGTGAGCGGGCGATCGTTGCGCGACCCGATTTCCAGCTCGTCGCCATCGCGAAAGACGATGGCGCGGAACCCATCCCACTTGGGCTCATAGCTGAGACCGGGCTCGCGCGGGAGCTCCGGCGTGGACTTGGCCAGCATCGGACGCACTGGCGGCAGTACGGGCAGGTCCATGTCGACGATCGTAGGGCCACCCACCGACAACTTCCGGGAGCTTGACTAACTGTCGACGTGAACGTGCGGGCGATCGGCGGGATTGGGCTCGGCCCGGCGAATGATTTCGCGCGTCACCGGGGCGACCTCGCCTTCCCCGACAAACAGGAATTTCAGCAGGTTGAGCACGGGATTGCCTTCGGACCACTCGAAGTACACGTGGGGTTGCAGCCCGGTGCGCTCGCGGATAGCGAACAGGATCGCCGCGATGGAATTGGGCACGGCCGCCGAATCGGTGACGAGCACGTGATGACGGTCGACATCGGCAGTAGTCACCACCAAATCGGTGCTGAAATCCGAGGCGTCGATGACATTCACCTCAAGGAACACAATCGAATCTGTTTGCGGGATATGGCTTTCCCAGCGCTGCACCAATTCCTTGCGGTCGTAATCGGTTGGTTCGCGTTCGTCGTGGTCGTGGGCCACGATTCGAATCACCCCGGTGCGCGCGGCTTCTTCGATCAGTTTCGCTGCCGACTCGGTGAAGGTCACCGTGATCGCGCGCAATTCGAACGCGCGATGCACGCGCGAAGCGAACGACACCACGATGATCGCGATGATGAACAGCGAAGCCAATTGCACGCCTTCGGGCCGTTCGAAGATATTCAGAATGGTCGTGTACACGAAGACAAGGCTCACGAGAGCGAAGCCAATCTCGGCTTTGCGCTGACCTTTTCGATGCGCCGACACCGTCACCGCGATGGCGGCGGAGGTGATCAGCACGAGCACGCCGGTCGCGTACGCGGCACCCTGAGCGTCGACCGAGGCGTCGAAATACCAGGTGATGCCGAACGCGATGACCGCGAACACCAGTACCAAGGGCCGCACCGCGCGCGCCCATTCCGGTGCCATGCCGTAGCGCGGCAGATAACGCGGCACGAGGTTGAGCAAACCGGCCATCGCCGACGCACCGGCGAACCACAGGATCGCGATGGTGGAAATGTCATAAATGCTGCCGAAGACATTGCCCAGGTATTCGTGCGCGAGGTAGGCGAGGGCACGCCCATTCGCCGGTCCGCCCTCTTCAAAGTCCTTTTCTGGAATCAGCACGACGGTGATAAAGCTGGAGACAAGCAAAAAGACGCTCATGATGAGCGCGGAGGTCGTAAGCAATTTCCGGGCACCGATAATGCGACCGCGGGGATGGGCGGGAGTGTCGCCAGGCTGACCCTTAATGAGCGGCATCACCGCGACGCCCGTTTCAAATCCCGAAAGCCCAAGGGCCAGTTTAGGAAAGACTAGCAGCGAGATGGCGATCATCATCCAGATATTGCCGTGCTCAGTGGTCATCGCGTGCGTCCAGTCAATGACCCGCGATTCAGCCGTGAACACATGCCACAGCCCGACGACGGCGACGACCGCGTTCAGCGAGAGATACACCGCGACAAGGACAACCGCGATCCCGATCGCCTCAGCGAACCCTTTGAGGAACACCGCAGCGAGCAACGCGAGCAGAATCAGGGTGATCAGGAGGCGATGGTCGGTCCACGAATGCGGAGTGAAGGGATTCTCGGCAATATGCGCGGCACCGTCGGCTGCCGACAATGTCATCGTGATGATGAAATCCGTTGCGGCGAAACCGAGTAGCACCAGAATGAAAATTTTTCCTGACCAGTGCGGCATGATTTTGGCGAACATCGCTATCGAACCGCCGCCATCAGGACTTTCGCGCGCGACCCGTCGATAAACCGGCAACGCGCCAAACAGCGTCAATGACACCAGCACCAGCGTCGCCATCGGCGACAGCACCCCTGCGGCGAGCGCGGCGATACCGGGCTGGTAACCCAGCGTGGAAAAGTAGTCAACGCCGGTGAGGCACATGACTTTCCACCACGAACGCTGGTGTGGCTCGACGTCCTGTACCGCGCGCATTGGCCCGAGATGCTGGGCATGGTGGCGATCTTCGGTTCCGTTAAGGAGCCATCGAGTAAAGCGCGAGCGCGAGTGCTCGTCGGTGGTGGTCGTCACCGGACCCCTTCGTGGTCATGCCATGCAGCGCCTGCTGCTCGTGAACAGTGGGCAGTTTAAGCGCTGCGTCCGGCATGACAACGCAGGCGCGAGGTTAGTCGAGCCAGCCGTTTTCTTCGATGTAGGTGGTGAACCGGTCGCGGATCGTGATGATCTCGCCCGCGGTCAGCGCGGGCGACGCCGCTAACAGCAGTTCGGTGATTTGTTGCCGAACATCATCGGCACCGTGTGATGGGGTCGCGCGTTCTTTCCGAGCGCGGGGTGCGGGCGCGCCACCAGCCGCCGTGAGATTGATGGCTTTGGGACCGCGATCACCCTCGGTGACGTCGAATTCGAACAGGCGACCCTGACGCAATTGGTCTTCATCAAGTCCGATGTCGTTTACATGGACGAACACATCGGGACCACCGTCATCAGGACGGATGAACCCAAACCCACGTGACCCATCAAAGGACACCAGTTTCCCGGTATTCACCTAACCACTCCTCCAAAACTCCACTGCCCGCCCAACATTGCGTGACGTGCGTCGTCACTGTAGCGCGGGTCACGATTTCCCGTCCGTTTTTTCGCCGCCTGTCCGCCGCCCGACACTGTCCGGTAACTCGACGGTAACTCGGCCTAGTTAGCCTTCCGAAGCTGTTCGATGTGTGGAGGTTAGCGAGTGATCGACCCCGGGTGGGGGATAAAGGTGGGGGGAAGGTCAGTGGGGAGCGCGACCGCGTGTCGGCCTTCCGCGCCGCCACCAATCGCTCAACTCGGCCCGGTCGTCCGGCCCGCGTTCGTGCCGCTCGCACCCGCGCAAGAACGCATGTGGCATGCCGCGCGCGGTGGCCTGTGCGCGAACTGGAATGTGGCACGCGCGGTGCGACTGCGTGGCGCTCCGGTGCAGGTCAGCGCGTTGCGGAAGGCGCTTGAGCTGCTGGTTGCCCGACACGAACCGCTGCGCACCCGCTATCCGCTCACCGAGCACGGACCCGCGCAGCAAGTCGTTGACGCCGGTGCGTGCCCGCCCGACATCATCGACCGCCCGCTCGCCGAAACCGACCTGCGTGCCGCGCTCGCCGAACTCGCGACCAGGCCCTTCGATCTCGCCCACGACCTGCCGTTTCGCGCGCGACTGTATGTTCTCGGCCCCGATGATGTGGTTGTCGCGCTAGTCGTCCACCACATTTCGGTGGACGGTCGGTCGATGGGCCCGCTGCTGCGCGATCTGACGACGGCGTATCTGGCTGCCGTGGGAGGCGTTGCGCCCGCATGGGAACCCCTTCCGGTGACCTATACCGACTACACGTTGTGGAAACACGCGCAGTTGGGCGAGTTCTCCGACGAGGGCTCCCGCGCGACGCAGCAGTTGCGCTATTGGGCCAACGCCCTCGCTGGCCGTCCCGCTGTGCTTGAGCTGCCCGGTCGGCCGCAGTGCCCCGGCCCGGTCGACCCGGTCGCTGGCGCGTTGCTGCCGGTCGCGATGGACCCGGCGACGCAAGCTGGCCTGTTGCGGTTGGCACAAGATCGTCGCGCGAGTCTGTTCATGGTGTTGCAGGCGGCGTTCGCGGTGACGGTCGGTTCCTTCGCGCGCTGTTCGGATGTCACGGTCGCGACGGCGGTGTCGGGCCGCGATCACCACTTACTCAACGATCTCGTTGGCAATTTCTCCGACGATGTCTTGATGCGAGTTCGGCTCGACCGCGCCGCCGACGTCGATGACCTCGTCGACCAGGTGCGTCGCGTCGCGCTTGCCGCCTACGCGCACGCCGACACCCCGAATCTACGCTTGAAGCGGTGCCTGCCGCAGGACGCGGCTCACCCGCTTTTCCAGGCGACGCTGATCTTGCAACGCGCCGACACCCCACGCTCGTCGGATGCGCCGTCGGAATCGTGGATCAGCGACGTCCCCATCGACGTGGTGCGCGCCAAACATGACCTCGAATTCAGCCTCACCGATCACTACGACGAGCACGGCGCGCCGGCAGGCATCGACGGCGCGTTCCTCTACCCCCTCGCACGCTTCGATGAAGCAACGGGCAAAGCCTTTCTCGCCCACTTCACTTCGGTGGTCGAGCGACTAGCCGAGGGCTATCGCGGGTCTCTTACGGGACTGGTGCGACCGGGTCGCCGCAGCAAATCGTGTGCGGTGGCGCGGCAGGCGTTGCGGTTGTTGGTCTGAGCCGCGTTCGCTAGCCCCGCTCCATGGGCAGTCCCTCGTCACGCCAGGCGAGGATGCCGCCCGCCAAGCTGTAGCTGGTCAGCCCGGCCCGGGTGACGGCGGCGGTAAACCGTGCCGAGGTCTCGCCGACTGGGCACACGAATACGACGGGGCGCGAGCGTGGGAACGGCAGCCCGGTGGCGAGCAGGTCGTCGAGGAGGTCGTCGCGGATGTTGAGTGCGCCCGGCACGTGCCCGACGCGGTAGGCCATCGCGCCACGCGTGTCGACGATGGTCACCTCGTGCAGCCGTTCGGCGAGCGCGGTCGGGGTGATCGTTGGCGCGGTCGCGAGTTCGGCGGGCGTTGGCGCGGGCGGGGTTGTGCGGCCGAACAGGTCGGGCCGCCGCTTGGCGAGATACGACAGGTACGGCTCAAGCCGGTCGCACACGATCAGCACCGCGACAAGCGGCCGGTCGACGGGGCGCGGCGTCGCGGCGATGACCCGCAGCGCGGCCGCGTATCCAGCTCCGCTGGTCGGCCCGGCGAGGACGCCGTAGCCGCGGACCAGCGTCATCGTCGCGTCGATCGCGGTGCCCGAGTCGATGGTGACGATCTCGTCGTAGAAGTCTGGTTGAAACAGCCCGACCTCCCACATCTCGCGTTCGGAACGAATGCCCGGGATGAAGTCGAACCGATCCGACACCACCCCGACGGTCCGCAGGTCGCGGTACTTTTCGCGCAGCGCGGTCGCCGCACCCCTGGTCGAGCCGGTGGTGCCGAGTCCGCCGACAAGCAGGTCGAGGTGGCTCACGCCCGCGCAGGCGAGGTCGTCGGCGATTTCGGTGCCGGTTCCGTCGCGGTGGGCGGTGATGTTGCGTTCGTTGGTGTACTGCGACGGGTGGTACCAGCGGTCAGGTTCGGTGGCGATGGAGGTGGCGATGACGGCCGAAACATCGTCGGCCGCTTGGGGATCGGGGCATTCGGACAGTCCGGGCAGTTCGACGATGTCGGTGCCGAGCAGTCGGAGCAGGTCGCTGACCTCGGTGACGCGCACCCGATTGGTGACCGCGCGCAGCCCGATGCCGTGCAGTTCGCCGAGAATCCGCAACGCTTTGGCCGTGTTGCCGCTGGACGCTTCGATGAACGACTGCCCGCGTGCTGCGACAGCGTCGATGTCATCGCGAATCATCGCCCACGCAACACGATCCTTGACGGAACCAAAAGGGTTGTGCGACTCCAACTTCGCGTACAACTCAACCCCAGCGAGTCCGTGGACGGCGGGGTCGAGCCGGAGCAGGGGAGTGTTGCCGATGAGTTCGGTGATGTGGGAGTAGATCACGACAGGTGCCCGATTTCGACAGCATCAGGCGTCACCGAATGGTCTTCATGTACAACGAGTTTCGGGACGCGCGGATGCATCGCGGCGTGCGCTGCCGACAGATCCATGTGGTAGGCGGCGGTGTTGGCGAAAACCACGATGTCGCCGGGGTCGGGAACCGCGTGGACGCGGACACGGCGACGCGTGATGACGTCGCGTTCCAGGCAAAGATGGCCCGCGAAAAACACCCCGACGCCTGCTTCGGTGGGTGCGGGTTGGCCGAGAATGATCGGGTCGAGCAGGATTTCCTGGTCGGCGGCGGTCACGGTGTCGCGCGACAAGTCGAGGTGCACCATCACGTCCCCGTTCGCCAACGTCTTCACGAATTCGACCGTGGCTAAGGTGATTCCAGCGCCATCGACCAGCGACTTCCCTGGCTCAAGCCACAGTTCAAGCAGATTATCCGCGAGCACCGTGGCGACACTGCGACCGTCGTGGTCGGGCAGCGGAGTGGCGAGCAGGTCGGCGAGCATGGTCCGGGCGGGGACGGTGTTGGCGTACTTGTGGAACACCGGCGTCCCGGTCCCTTCTCGCGTGTAGCCGAAAGTGCTAGTGGCCCACTGCATTCGGGGGCCTGTCCCCGCGAACCCCGCACGCAAAGCGGCATCGTAGGTGTCGAACGCGAAGGGGTCCGCGCCAAAAACCTGGCGCAGTCCGCCGCCGATATTGAGGACAGTGGGCGAGAGCCCCCGCGCGTAGGCAAGTTCGAACAGCGGAAGACACTCACCGATCGCGCGCACCCGTTCGCTCATGGATTCACTGTCGAGATGAAAGGCGAAGCCGCGCAACATAACCCGGCTCTCTGCCACGCGGAGTAGCGCGGCTGGCACCTCGGCGAGGTCGATGCCGAATCGACTCGGCGCGCTCGCGGTGAACCCGGAGACCCTCAGCAGCACCGCGACGGGCACGCCGGAATCGACGAGAAACGCCAGCTCCCACAGATTATCGACACTGATCAGCGCACCCCGGGAAACCAACTCACCCAAGAACGCCGCGCCCTTGGGTCCGGTCGCCTCGATCTGGTCCGATGAGAATCCCGCCGCTAGCGCTGATCGCAATTCCGGTAGGGAAGCGACATCAATGCCGATCCCTTCCTCCCGCGCCGCCTGGACAAACGCCGCTGCCTGATTCACCTTGTGGGCGTAGAGGATTCGATACCGCATCGGGGCTGCGTCGAGCACTCCACGCAATCGGGCGAGATTGTCGCGAAACACCTCGGGAAACACCAGGTGCACCGGCGACCCGAATTCCGTTGTCACCGCACGCACTTGGGCACGCGAGGCGAGGAAGTTCGCGACCGGTTTGGCTAGCGCGGGCGGAACAGCGGGTACGTCGACCATCACGCGACCGACGTCGGTGCCGCGTCGACAGGGTTGTATCCACCGTCACGTAACGCTTCAAACGCACGAAATCGGTTGCGCGGGCTGCGAAACCGTGCAACCACGCGCTTCTCGCCAAGGTCGATCGACACGAGGGGAATGTCCATCGCGGTCAGCACCGCGGTAATGGTGCGCACGCAATGCTGGCAACTCATGTCGGGAACGAAGAACACGGAATCTTCTGCCAGGTCCACATCAGCCGACACATCAGGATGCGGCGACGAGTCAGCGACAACGCGAACCGCGTCGGCGACCTCGCCAAGCACCTCCAGAAAACGGGCGCTGACCAGCGACAAAACATTCACCGACCCGCCGTCGACGACTTGCGTCGACGCCGCCAAACACGCCGGGTGCGCCCCGGCGGGAAGCAACGCGTACTGCCGAGAGATCAGGTCAAGGTCGTCGTGATACTTGCCGATCGCCGCTTCGACGCTGAGGCCCTCCTCGGTCGTCGCCCGCGCCATCACCGCATGCGCGTCCGCGATCGTCGCTTCCTTCATCGCGCGCAGCACCGCGACCGAATCGGCCGTGTACCGCACCCCGCCGTCGGGCTGGGCGCGTAGTCGCACCGGAATCATGCCCCGCCGATAGGTCGACGCCTGCAACTCCCAGAACCAGCTCGTGGCGACCGTAGCGAGAACGCCCGAATCGCCAAGCAGCCGAGCGAATTCCACGGGGCCGCCGTATCCGACGTCGTCCGCGATCAGCCCGTGTTGCGCGATCGCGCGACCCGCCGCCTCGATGCCAACCCGGAAGATTTCCCGCAGGTCATGATCGGTGGTCGTCCCTTCAAGGACCGCGCGATCGACGTCAGAAATCGCTCCTTCGACGGCAAGCGAATCCCACAGGGCGAGAATAGTTTCCCGCACAAGCAGGCTCAATTCCGGTCCCGCACCACCGACGCGGTAGTACCCGGTGTTCGGAATCCCAGCACTGTCGGTCCAGGTAATGCGATGCGTCGCGCTCGTGACCTGATCGGGCGAACAGGGCCGCATGAATCCCGCAAGATAGAGCCGTTGCGACTGCGTGAGCGCCGAACCCGGCTCCGGCGTAAGGGCGCTAGCGCGGTACGAAAGCGACACGGGCACAACGGGTTTACGTGGGCTGAACAAACCCCGCGCCGCAACCGAGGCAAGCAGTTTCGCGGCGGCTCGTCGGTCATACATGGGTACTCCTCCAGCATCGACAGCGATGGGCGTTAGCGAACGAGTGCGCCGAGACAATCGACAAACCGATCAACATCGTCAGCACTGGTGTAGACCTGGGTGCTCACCCGCACCGACCCGTCCGACGCGGCAGTCGGCACACAATGCGCGCCCGTTCGCACGAAGAACCCGGCGTCGGCAAGCGCGAAACCCAGGTCGGCACTGGACAATTCAGCGACAGTGAACGCCACGATGCCGTAGCCCACCGCGCACCCGGCGAAGGCTGGTCCCGGCGTGAACTCCAGTCCGGGAATCGTGCGCAGGCCGGCGATCAATCGTTGCGTGAGCGCGAGATTGTGTTCCGCGATCGCCGCACGACCGACCTCGTCGAGGAAATCGAACGCGGGCGCGAGCGACAACACCGCGCCAATGTCGTACGTGCCGCCCTCAAGCAGCGTGGGCATCGCGGCACCTGACTCGCCGCCGGGCAGAAATGGTCGCAGCTGATCGTGCACGCGCCGTGCGCAATACAGCAGTCCAACACCGGGCGACGCGAACATCTTGTGCCCCGCGAAAACCGCGAAATCCGCACCCAGTTCAGTGACATCAACCGGCAGATGGCCGCCGCTCTGCGAGCAGTCGAAACACAGCAGCGTCGATGCGGGCAGCCGCAGTTCCTCAAGCGTGCTGCGCGCCCCGTACACGTGGTGGACGTGGCTGACGGTGATCAACCGCGTTCGCGAACTCAGCGCGGCGGCGACATCGTCGAGATCGGCCTCGCCGCTGGCGGTACTGCGATACGGCCGCAACGCGATGCGCCTGCCGAAGTGAGCGAGCGTGTCGCGCAACACCATCCACGGCGCGACATTGGCCGCGTGATCGTCAGCGCGATACAGAATCTCATCGCCATCGGCCAAGTTCGTTAACCCCCACGCCAACGCGACCGCGTTGAGTCCGGCAGTCGCGCCACTCGTGAACACCACCTCATCGGGGCTGCCCGCGCCTATAAAGCTTGCCGCCCGCGCGCGTATCTCCGCGATGCGCCGGGCGAGGCTCGTCGACCACGGATAGGCCCCGCGACCAGCATTGGCGGTGCGCTGCGACAGATAGTCGGTGACCGCCGCGATAACGGTGTCGGGCTTTTGCGTGGTTGCCGCGCTATCGAGATAAATCGGTGCGGCGGGAGAAAGCGCGGGGAAGCGGTCCCGGATCGATGCGGGGATGGCGATGCGTGCTGGCGCTGGCTGCACCTATTCGAGGATACGCACGAAAACCAGGGCGAGCGTCACGATTGTTGGCACACAACGGGTTTCACTCGTCGTCAAGTCCCGCCGACAGATACGCGGCGGCAGCGAGCCATTGACGGCACTGCGGCCCATGAACGTCGTGGTCACGCAAGATTTCCCGCGCTTGGCGGTACGTCAACGTGCTCGGCTCGTACGAACAGGCGGCAGCATTCGACGTAGGGGGTGCGGATATCGAGCCACTCATGGTTGCCCCTTACGTCTGGCGGGTGTGCCGACGAGTTTAGGGCCGTGTCGTTTGCAGATGCAAGAACATCTGTGCGCGCGTTTTCATCTACGCCATCCCGGATTCGATTGGGACACTGCACAATTCAGGGGACTTAACTAATGATGAGTCAGGGAAAGTACCGACCGGTGCGCAAGCGGTTTCCCCGTGCTAACCTCCCCACCGCGTGTGCAGATGCAAGTACGTTTGCAGTTACATCTGAGGAGTGGACCATGTCCGAAAACCAGCATGAGCAGCGCGAATCCGTGCAGGACTACGCGTGGCGCAAGAGCACGTTCAGCAATGCCAGCGGCAACTGCGTCGAGGTCGCCGCGGTGGCTGACGGGTCAGTGGCAGTGCGCAATTCGCGCGACCCCCACGGTGCGGTCCTGCACTACACCCGCCCCGAAATCGATGCCTTCATTCGGGGGGCTAAGGCGGGAGAGTTCGACTATCTGACCCGCTGATCGGTAATATCGGCGGTCATGACGGCGGAACTGGTGCCCCATGACCCCGAACGCACGCTCGATGCAGCGGTGGTCGATCGCGGTCCCACGGTTTTGCGGATCGCGCTCGGCGGTCAGTTGCGAAAGTTGCGCGAGGCCAAGGGGATTACGCGCGAGGCCGCCGGCGAGGCGATTCGCGGTTCGCACGCCAAGATCAGTCGGTTGGAGCTGGGCCGAACGGGCTTCAAAGAACGCGACATTCGCGATTTGCTCACCCTCTATGGCGTCCGCGATCCCGCCGAACGCGACGCCTTCTTCGACCTAGCCCGCCAAGCCAACGAACCGGGGTGGTGGCACCGCTACAGCGATCTGCTGCCATCCTGGTTCAGCACCTATCTCGGGCTAGAGCAGGCGGCGAGCCAAATCCGTACCTACGAAGCGCAATTGGTGCCGGGACTATTGCAGATTCCCGAATACACTCGCGCGATCGTCACGACTGGGCTGGCCGACGACGAAGCCGAACGACGCGTTCAGGTGCGGCAATTGCGCCAAGACGTGCTCAGTCGCACGGATCCACCAACGGTGTGGGCGATTATCGACGAGGCGGTGCTTCACCGGCCAGTCGGCGGTATCGAGGTGCATCGGGCGCAATTGCGGCATCTTGTCGAGATGTCGAAGCTGCCTAATGTCACCGTGCAGGTGCTGTCGTATGCGGCGGGCGCGCACGCGGGCGCGGGGAGTTCGTTTTCGATCCTGCGTTTCGCCGAAGCGGAGCTGCCCGACATCGTGTATCTCGAACAGCTCACCAGCGCACTGTATTTGGATCGCAAAGCCGACCTGGCGCGCTATCTCTCGGTGATGGACCAGCTCAGTGTGGTGGCCGAGGCGCCGCACCGCTCGCGGGAACTGTTGAGTTCCTACGCGGAGCAATAAGCGCGAACGTTAGCGGATGCAGCCCGCTGCGATACGCCAAAAGGCGTCGGGGGCAAGCATTTGCAGGTCCCAATCGTCGGCGAGGTCGTGTGCGGTGCTCACGATGCGGTCGATGTCGAAATCGTTGCGCGTTGCCGCGCCAGTGGATTCGACGGCATCGATGACAAAGGCCACGGCCGTCTCGCGTGACCACCCCGGCTGGAGTTGGTTGGTGAGGTCGAGCCTGCTGGTGATGGTGTTGCTCATGTTAACGCCCCTGTATCTAGGCAGCAGCTAACCTACGGCAAATATCGCCGTGGATCTGCCGCACGCGGCCTCCCCTGACTGTCCCCTTCAATTGTGTTGCGGCCCTGAGTTTAGGACGCGGCCAGTTTGAGATGCAAGCACATCTGTGCGATCGATTTGGTCTCGATCCACGCCATTTTCCGGCTTCTCGGCGGCGAATCGGTGAATGCCGGTTCCGCGCCCGGGCGTAGGTGTGCCGAAACCGTCGTTGACCGGCACTTCCTCTCGGAAGTACTTCATCTGAAGATCGTGCGGGCTAGCGATTTTCGCTGCGAAGCTGGCGAATTGTCCGGTATCAGTTAATCTTTGGCTACTGGTGGTCGTGTCGTTAGCGTTCGGGCCCGCCGGGATTGCAGTTGGCCGCGACCACCGCGTCGTATCCAACGTCAGGTCGCCACGGTTCCAGGTTCCAGCTTGGCTTGTCCGGGGCAACGAGTCGCGCCCACACCCAGTGGCAGCGGAACTGGTCGCGCATGCCGGGGGAGTCGGCGCTGCCATCGAGAGCAACGACCTCCTGCCATGCGCGCGCTTCGCCATCGGGTGCTGCCGTTTTTCGCCCGGCCACGGTAGGGAAGACGAGAAGTCGGTCACCGTCGACATTGGACGTCCAGGTCACGTGATCGATGAGGGGAAGTCCGAGATAAGGGTCGATCGTCGGTGTCGGCGGGGTGGTGGTGTGACTCGTGGACACCGTCGTGGTTGTCGGCTCGGCGATGTCATTGACAACAGGTGAGGTCGAGCAGCCAGCGACGGCCAGCATAACCGTCGCCGCGAGTCCCGTTGCTGCCCAGCGATATTCCACGCCGCGAGCCTAGCGTGCTGTCAATGCCACAGTGACCGGCACGGCAATCGCCGCAGCGCGGGGTCGACCTCGGCATCGACGGTCACCATGAGTCCCGCGTGCACCGCCGCCGTGGTGAATTCGCCTGCTTCGGCTTGTGTTGCCGCGTATTCGAGCACAAGCGCGTCGTCGGGAGTGGGGCCATCGAAGTAGACGGTGATGCGCCGTGTTGGCTGATCCGCAGGGTCGGCAGGGTTCTTCTCGGCGGGAATCATAGACGTGCTCCTTAGGCCAAGGCGCTGGTCAACGCCTTTCTACTCAACGGTAGGTCGATCACCATCGAGAAGAACATGTTCTGGTTCGCCACGTGGAAATGTCACAGTGAAAAGGGGTGGGGAGCAGGTTCCGCCGACACGGTACGCGTCGGCATCGCTACCACCGCGTGACGACACGCGGCCGTCCGATGTTGTTGCGATAGCGCGGCATTGCACACACGATGCGGCCACAACGCCGCGAAGCAGCCCAATCCGATTGCGCCCCATCGCTACCGTGAATACGACGATGTCGTCACTTGACGAAACCGGGGGGCATCCCATGAGATTCGTAGCCACCGCGACGTGCGCACTCCTGCTGTTGGTCGGGTCAGCCAGCGGTATCGCCGCAGCGCAACCCCCGCCGATCCCTCAGCCCGGCTCACCCAACTTTCTGCCCGACGTGCAGCGTTGGATCGACGTTATTCTGCCGCCGCCACTTCCCACCACGGGCGACCCGACCGACCCCGACGCCGCGGCCACCGATCTAGCCGCCTTGCGCGCGGCCGTGCTGCCATCGCCGGTGGGCGACAGCCTTTTTGATGAGTGGCCAGCCAACCTCGCTGACTTCGCGCCCGGCGAGGTGATCACCACCCGCGACGTCACAGCGACGGCCGCACCGCTGACCCTGATCCCGATCCGGCAGGCGACGCAGCTGAAGTTTCGCACCGAAGACGCGCTCGGTGCCCCGTCTTTCGCGACGGCCACGCTGCTGGTCCCGGCGACCGACTGGACCGGCCCCGGCGACCGACCCGTGCTGGTGAACAACCTGCCCATCGACGCGCTCGGGCAAGCATGTACGCCGGGCTACACCTTCTCGCACGGACTGAACTTCCATACCAGCACCACTGAATTCATCCCGCCCACAACACAACTCGCGGCCCTGCGCGGGTACGCGGTGCTCATTCCCGACCACCAAGGCCCGCGCATGGCCTATGCCGAACCGTACGTCGCGGGCCACGCCGTCCTCGACTCGATTCGCGCGGTGCGTGGCTACGACCCAACCTCGTTCGGCAGCAGTCGATTCGCCATGCACGGGTATTCGGGCGGGGCGATCGCGACCAACGGCGCGGCGAAACTCCTTGGCTCGTACGCGCCAGAACTCGCTGACGTTGTTGTCGGCGCTGCCTACGGAGGCGTGCCCGCCGACTTCGAAGTGCTCTCGCGCAGCATGAACGCCAACCTCGCGTCCGGCATTTTCATGGCGGCGGTGTTCGCGATCGGGCGCGAGCGAACCGAGATTCTCGCCGCGATGAACAACCTCGCGCAATGGGTCGCGACCTCGCCGATGAAGGATCAGTGCGCGAGCGTTTTCGCCATTCCCGGCATCGCGCAACTGCCGATTGATATTGGCGCCAACATCGTTGACCCACTGCATTCGGATTTAGCGAAAAGCATCTATGAGATCACCCGAATGTCGGGAATGGCGGCTGTGACGCCGCTCTATATCTACAACGGCGAACAAGAGTGGTGGATTCCAGCGGCGGGTGCGCGAAATCTGTACAACGAACAGTGTGCGCTCGGGGCCAACGCGGTGTACCGCAGCGTTTTTGGTGAGCACATCATTGCCGCCGCCGTCGGCTATCCCGAGGCGATGCTCTGGCTCGACGAGCGACTGCAAGGGGTGCCAGCGCGGTCAGAATGCTAATTGCCGTAATTCTTCCTGTGCTCGATCACGCGAGTTTCTCGAATAGCTAATGAGTCGTTGGTAATTCTCTTCGACGGTGATTTTTCGCGGGAAAACCAGCTTTATCTTCCTCGCATGTCCATATTGAAGAACGCGGTCAGCGGCGCGACGTTCGCTCTCGCGATGACGTTATCGTGCGGGGTCGGCGCGGCCGCACCCACCGAAGCCGACCTTGGCTCCATCGTCCACAACGGCCGCGACGTCGCCGGATCGTCGGGCAGCGCGTGTACCTCCGGCAGCGGCGCTGGCTCGGGCAACGGCTCGGGGAACTGCTACGGCGGCTCGGGATCGAGCTCGGGTTCCTCGGGCGGCACGGCCACCGACACCACGACAACCGGCCCGGAAATGACGTCGTGGCTTGGCGCGTTTGCCTACGGGCTCGCCAACCCCGACGCCAACCCGCCCGGCGCCAACGACTGGAACTGCAAACCGACAGCCGCGCACCCGCGCCCGGTGGTCTTGCTGCACGGCACCTGGATGAACGCCTACAACGGTTTCGCCTACATGGGTCAGCCCATGAAAGACGCGGGTCTATGCACGTTCACCTTCAACTACGGTCGCTCGAACATCATCGAAGGCGGCGGGCTCGGTTCGTTCCTGCCCGGCGTGATGGGCACCGGCTACATCCAGGACTCGTCGAAGCAGGTCGCAGCTTTCGTTGACCGTGTGCTCGCCGCGACCGGTGCGGGCGAGGTCGACATCGTCGCCCACTCCCAGGGCGGCGCGCTCGCCAACTGGTACACCAAGTTCGACGGCGGTGCGGCCAAGGTCAAAAACCTCGTGACCTTCGGCGCGACGCACCACGGCACCAGCCTCGACGGCATCGGCGCGCTCGGTCGCATGATCAACAACATGGGCATCGACATCCTTGGCCCCATCGAAATCTTCGTCGGCCACGCGGGGATTCAGCAGACCATTGGCTCGGACTTCGTGAACACCCTTAACGCCAAGGGCGACACCATCGCTGGCGTCGACTACACCGTCGTTGGCACCCGCTACGACGAGATCACCAACCCGTACGAACTGACGTTCCTCAAGGCGGTGCCGGGCGCGACCGTCAACAACATCACGTTGCAGGAGGGGTGCGAACAAGACATCTCCGACCACCTGACGATGCTCTACTCGCCACGCGCGCTGTCGATCGCGTTGCGCGCGCTTGACCCCGCGGGCAACCACCCGCTCGCGTGCACCTTTAACCCGTGGGTCGTCGGCGGGGGCGGCTCGATCTAAGCGAGCCGGATGCGGACCGAAGGCGCTGTCGGAACCCCTTGTCCGACAGCGCTTTTCGCTATACCGACGTGGTTGGGTTGCGATAGGTGCGCGCGACGAGCGCCGACCGCAGGTACCACAGCCCCGACGGTTGGGTCGGATCGAAACCGGTGAGCTGACCGATGCGCTTGAGTCGATAATCGACGGTGTTGGTGTGCACATGCAGTACGCGCGCGGTGCGCTGGCGGTTGAGATTGTTGGCGATGTGGCGCTGCAACGTCTCAAGCAGTTCCGGGTACTGGTCGAGCGGATCAAGCAGCGAGCCGAGAAATTCGCGACCCGGGCCAGGGCGGGTGAGCTGGTATTCGAGCGCGAGCTCGTCGAAGCGGTAGAGCCCGGCGGTGACTTCGAGTCGCCCGACCATGTCGAGCAATTCGTGTGCCTGGTCAGCAGCGTCGGGGATGCCGGTGGTCGGCGCTTCAACCACCGCGGCGGTGATCCCGACCTGGGCGGCCTGCGAGAGCTGCTCGACGAGCGTGGTGAGGCCGGCACGGTCGAGGGTGTCGATGGGGATCAGTACAGTGCCGCCGTCGACGGACAGCAGCGACAGCGCCGTTTCCGTACAGCGTTTCGCCAGTTCGGCCTGGACGCGCCGCAGCTTGCGTCGGGCGACGACCTTCGCGTCGAGCGCGGGGTTGGCCTCTTCGCGATGCGGTGGGATCGACAGCGCGAGCACCGCGTACTGCTCGGCGACGGTGATGCCACACTCCCGCGCCATCGTCGACGTGCTGTGGCCGCCAAGCAAAGCCGAGGTGAGCGTGTGGACGGCGGTGTGATGCTCGCTGATCACGCCGCGCAATTCGCGAACATAGGCAAGCGAGATTTGCGCGGTGATGGTGTCGAGCATTTCCATCACCATGCGGACACCGCTGAGCAGGTCGTCGAAATCCTTGCCCGAGGCGGCCGAGACGACGAGATCGAGGCCCATCTTGAAGCCTTCGGCGATCGAATGATGGATCGTGTCGATCGGCACACCTTCGCGCGCCCATGCGCTCGCCGCGTCTTGGAGACGCTGCAATTTCGTTGAGATATCGCGGCCGTCGAGCATGCCGACGGCGAACTCAAGACAGATGCGTGTGATCGTGGTGACATCACCGGAGATCGCATCGCCGGGCAGGGTGCCGCACGGCGCGACATTGGCGACGAAGTGACCGACCATCTGTCGCGACACCGATCGCACATCCTGCAAAGGCCCTGACATGGGCTTTCCTGAGATGGTCAGCGAAGAACGTGGTGGGTTGTCGACCGACATTGTGTAGATCCCTTCACCTAATTCCCCCGCTGTGTAGCCCGTCCACCCTAACCAACGCTTGGGTAAGCGGTGACCAAACCAGTGTTTATGGTCATCGGCAATAGTCATTCCGCTATCACTGGTGGCCGGTCACAAGGCTAGTCGGCAGGCTATGACGGTTGTAGAGTTGCCGCAGCCGGAAGCAAACCGATAGGGGCACCCATATGTTGCGACCTGCCGTGCGTTGTCTGGTCTGGGAACTCGACGACACCCTGTGGGACGGGGTGGTCGCCGACCAGACCATCACGGCGCTGCGCCAACCCGCAGTGCGGACGCTGACTCAGCTCAGCGAGCGAGGCGTCGTCCACGCGGTCGCCGCGCGGGGCGACAGCGCGCGCACCCTGCCCGCGCTGTACCGGCACGGGTGCTACGAAATGTTCAGCGCGATCGAGGTGGGCTGGGGCCGCAAGTCGGCCGCGCTGGTGCGCATCGCGCGGACGCTGGGTCTTGGGCTCGACTCGTTAGCTTTCGTTGACGCTGAACCGGTCGAGCGCGCCGAAGTCGCGCGGGCATTGCCGATGGTGCGCTGCTATGCGGCGCGCAATATCGACGTGCTGCCGCTGCTGCCGGATTTCCGGCACGACCTGCGCACCGCGCGTGCGCCGTTCACGCGGCGGGGGCCGATGCAAACACCGCCGCTTGGTTTCGAGCGGGTGCCCGCTCGGTAAGGGACATGCGCCCGATCGCGAAAGATCGGGCGCACGTTCGGTTTACGCGTCCTGAGCCTCTTCGGCCTCTTGGGCCTCTTCGGGCTCGGACTCAGCGAGGATGAACTTCGCCGCCTGCTCGCCAATGAAGATGGCGGGGGCGTTCGTGTGCCCACGGATGATCAGCGGCATCACCGACGCGTCAGCGACGCGAAGTCCTTGCACCCCACGAACTTTCAGGTCCGGCTTCACAACGCTCGCCGCGTCGGTACCCATCCGGCAGGTGCCGACCGGGTGGTACAGGGTGTGCGAGAACTTCTCGATCGTGAGCGCGATCGTCTCTTCCAGCTCGGCCGGGGAGTTCGGCGGGTAGATCAAGTCGCCGAGAGCGGCCTTGAGCGCGGGCTGACCAGCCAGGTTCGCACACACCCGCAGGCCAGCTTCGAGCGCTTCGCGGTCGGCAGGGTCAGCCAAGTACCGCGGATCGATGACCGGCTTAGCCGTCGGGTCAGCCGAGGCGAGCTTGATCAAACCCCGGCTGCGCGGACGCAACAGGATCGCGCCAAGCACGACACCGTGGCCTTCAGCCTCAACGAGCCCCTCGTTGTAGAACGGGGCTGGTGCGTAAATGAGCTCAAGGTCGGGGTGCTCAAGCTCAGGGTTAGAGCGGATAAACCCATACGCCTCACCAACATTGGACGTGAGCATGCCACGGTGCCGGATGAGGTAGTTCAGCAATTCTAGGGGCTTCTCCGCCGCGTACAGCGAGTCGCCGTCGACGCCGTAACCGAGCGCGGCGATCAGGTGGTCCTGCAGGTTCGCGCCAACCTCGGGGGCGTGCACGATCGTGTCAATTCCGTGCTCAGCCAACGCTTCTCGATCACCGATGCCCGAAAGCTGAAGCAGCTGAGCGCTATTGATCGCGCCACCGGACAGGATCACTTCGCGCTTGGCGGTGATGATCTCGGTCTTGCCCTTGTGGGTGAACTCCACCCCGACGGCCTTGTCGCCGTCGAAGATCACGCGGGTGGCGAGAGCTTCGGCCTTGACGGTGAGATTGCGCCGCTTCATCGCCGGGCGCAGGTAGGCGTCGGCGGTGCTCCACCGCGACCCGTCGCGCTGGGTGACCATCGTCTGGCTAAAGCCTTCTGGCGCGGGACGATTCGGCGCTTCCAGCTCGTATCCCGCTTGCCGGGCGGCCTCCAAGTAGGCGTGGGTCGACGCGCGCGGGCTGCGCTGGCGCTGCACGTGCTGCGGGCCTTTGGCGCCTTCGTCGGGGAACTGCGCGTCCTGAACGTTCTCGATCTTGCGGAACTGCTCGACGGCGGCGGCGAAGTTCCATTCGTCGCCCGCGAGCAAGCCCCACTCGTCGTAGTCGGCTTTGAACCCGCGTACCCACATCATCGCGTTCATCGACGACGAGCCACCGAAGGTTTTGCCGCGCGGCCAGTAGATTTCGCGGTCAGCGAGCGCGGGCTGCGGCGTCGTGAGGTAGTCCCAGTCGCGTTCGCTGCGGAACAGCTTCGAGAACGCGGCCGGAATGTGGGCGAACTTGTCGTCGTCGGCTGGCCCCGCTTCCAGCACAACGACAGTGGTTGCCGGGTCGGCGCTGAGCCGGTTCGCGATGACCGCCCCCGCCGAGCCCGAGCCGACGATGACGTAGTCCGCGGACATCCCACCTGCTTGCACTGTTGCACTCCGATCCTGCACTGCGTCAGTCGTAGAAAGAACTGGATTCCACCGCGCGCGATCGAGCGAAATCCCAGCTATCTCAACCGGACTCGTCGCTGCGCGTGGTGTTGGGTGCAGCGTACTGGCCGCCGCTCACGCGTGCGTTCAGACGGCGTTGTTGGCGGCCGCGGCGCGACCGGCGCGTCGACCGTAAAAGCTGCCGTCGCCGAGCGAAGCGCCGCTGACATACCCGCCCGCGCACAGCCCTGACGTGGCACGACCGGCCGCGAAAAGGCCGGGGATCGGTTCGCCCGTGACGTGCAGGACGCGCGAGTCCAGGTCGGTCGCGAGGCCGCCGAGGGTGAAGCCCGCGGTGAAGCCACGCAGGTCGAAGCAGGCGAGCGGCGTCGAAATGGGCCGCACCCATTCGGCTTTCTTGCCGAGCACCGGGTCACTGCCGGATGCGGCGTGCCGGTTGTAGGTGGCGATCGTTGTTTGCAGCGTCTGTTCGGGCAGGCCCATCTCGGCTTCGAGTTCAGCGACCGATTCGGCAACCCATTTCGGGGGGAATCGGAAGAACGGCGTCGCGCTTTCGGTGGCGAGCGCTTCCTCTAATGACGTTTCGTCGATGACGAGGAAGGCTTGATTGTCGTTGTCGAGCAGGGTCGCTTGACCGATACGCCCCGGATAGGTGTCTTCGGGGATATAGCGCTGACCTCGCCCGTTGACGAGGATGCCGCGTGCCATCATCTGCGGGTCGCCGAAAATCGCGACCTCGCTCGCGTCCATGTGCGCGAGTTCGGCGCCGAGCGCCTGAGCGACACGGATGCCGATCCCGTCGTGTTCTTCGATCGCCGCGCCCGGTCGGCCGCTGAGCTTAGGGGTGTAGCGCTCGACCATCGCCGTGTCGTAGGCGAAACTGCCGGTGGCGAGCACGACGCCGCGCTTGGCTCGGACGGCGACCGGCGTGCCGAAGTGGGTGGCGAGCACGCCGATGACGCGGTCGTCTTCGACGATGAGCCGCCGCAGTCGGGTGTCGTATTCGACATCGATGGGCAGGGAAGCGACGGTGTCAGCGAGCGGTTTCATGAGCATGTAGCCACCGCTGCGCTGGCCGATCTTTTTGTCGGCAAGCTGCGGAATGTGGCCGCGCGGAGCGGGTTTCGCGAGATCGAGGAACGGGGCGGAGTTCTCACCACCGGAGTACATGAGACCTTCGTCGTGCGGCGGCTCCCAGCCGGGTTCACCCCAGAACGACTCTTTGAACGGCACACCACAGTCGACGAGCCAGTCGAAGTGTTCGACGCTGCCCGCGCAGTAGTCGGCGATTTTCGCGGTGTCGACGCCGGGCCCGAGCGCGGCGGTGAGGAAGGTGGTCATGTTCTCGACGGTGTCGTCGAACCCGAGCGACTTCTGCAACGCGGTGCCGCCGCCGAGATAGATGAAACCGCCCGCCAATGCCGCCGCGCCACCCCAGCCCCCGGTGCGTTCGAGAATGAGGACGCTCGCTCCCGCGCGCGCCGCTTCGATGGCCGCGCAGACGCCCGCGATCCCGTATCCGACGACCACGACATCGGCTTCAAAGTCCCATGTTTCGACGCTGCTCGCGGGAAGTGGGCGAACGGTGTCGGTCTGCGGCTTGGCCTTGGTCACGTTGTCCTCCGGTTCGTGGTGCTGGTTCCCAGCGTGCCACAAAACAGGAACGTGTTGCAGAAATCGGGGCGAGTTGGACCGGTGACCGGGATGTTCGACTCGGGTACGGTGGCCAACTATGAGCAACATTCGCGACATCGCGGTGCGTACCCTGACCGATGAACCGACCACCCTGGGCGACCTAGCGGGCGACGGGCCGATCCTGCTCGTCAACGTCGCTTCACGTTGTGGGCTCACCCCGCAGTACACCGAATTGGTCGAACTCAACAAGACCTACGACGGCCTTACCGTGATCGGCTTCCCGTCCAACCAGTTCGGCGGCCAAGAGCCCGGCTCGGCCGACGAAATCGCCGAGTTCTGCGCGGTGAACTACGGCGTCGACTTCCCGCTGCTCGCCAAGGGCGACGTGAACGGTGCCGAGCGCCACCCGCTCTACACCGCCATCACCGAGACCGCCGACGCCGAAGGTGCCGCGGGCGACGTGCAGTGGAACTTCGAAAAGTTCCTCATCGCGCCCGACGGCACCGTCGCCGCTCGCTTCCGTCCGCGCACCGCGCCGACCGCGCCCGAGGTCACGAGCGCGATCGAGGCGTTGCTCTAGCGGGATGTCGCGCGTACCGCGAGCGCGGCGGTCACCGTCGCGCCCGCGGTCACCAGCGCGCTCAGCCCGTGGGCCAACGCCACCGCGGCCTCGGGCGAGGTGTGGTCGAGCAGGGTAAACAGCAGCGAACCCGAAATTGAGATGCCGGCGACAATGCCCAGCTGCACGCAGGTGACCAGGATGCCGCTTGCGTCGGCGGCGACGGTGATCGGCACCTTCACTAGTGCGCGCGTCATCAAGGGGCTGAACGCGAATCCGCTACCGAGCCCGATCAGTGCCGAAGCGATGAGTTCGAACGTGTCCAACCCGGAACCGTCGCGCAGCAGCAGCCCAAGCCATGCCATCGCGATCGCGGCCAGCGCCAGTCCGGCGACGATCATGCGTGGATGCCACTGTGCGGGAACGCGATTCCAGTACAGGCCGCCCGCGGCGAAGGTGACGCTCATCGGAACGATCCGCACGCCCGCTTCGAGTGCGGTGTAGCCGAGGTCGGACTGCATGTGGATGGCGATGACGAAGAGCCACCCGCCGAAGCTGAGCATGATGAGAAACAGCGTGGCCGCGGTGACGACGAGGCCCGGTGCGCGAATGACCGTGGGGGAGAACAGCGGATCGCGCCCGCTCGCCGCGACGCGACGCTGCACCGCCACGAACGCGAACACCCCGATCACGCCCGCTGCCAAGCAGATCCACGACCACACGGGGAAACCCAGTTCGCGGCCGAGGACAAGCGGGACAACAAGGAGTAAGACGGTCGCGGTCAGGGTCGCGAGGCCGAGTCCGTCGATCGCGCGGTCGCCGCGAGTGTCGGTGCGCGGCAACGTCTTTGGCGCGAAGATCAGGAGCGCGATGCCGATGGGGACGTTCACGAGGAACACCCCGCGCCACCCGCTGCCCGCGATGTCGAGGTCGACAAGGAGGCCGCCCAACAGCTGGCCAGCGACCATGCCGCCGGAGATGATCGCGGCGTAGATGCTGAGCGCGCGAGCACGCGCCGCGTCGGCGAACGTGCGTTGGATCAGCGTCATCACCTGCGGCACCATCGCGGCGGCGCCGATGCCTTGCAGGAAGCGAAACACGATGAGCGACGGTTCATTCCACGCGAGACCGCACGCGAGTGAGGCGGCAGTGAAGATGGTCAGGCCACTGATAAACGCGGTGCGCTGACTGATCCGGTCGCCCAGTCGGGCTCCGGTGACGAGCAGGACCGCGTAAGCGATCACATAGCCGGCGACGATGAGTTGCAGGCCAGCGCCGGACGCGTGCAGGCTGTCGCGGATCGACGGGATAGCGACGATGACGATGGAAGCGTCGAGGACGGCCATGAACTGGCCGGTGAGAATCACGATGAGGACGGCAAGCGACCGCTTACCGTCGAGTTGAGGTGGCCGGGGTGGTGCGGCGATCAGCGTTTCGGACATGTGTTCGATCGTGCCGGGTTCGCTTTGGCGACAACAGGAGTCCACTGACACTGGTATTGCTAGCACCTGGATACCAGGACCAGGGTGCGCGATGATGAAGTGATGTCGACCGCCACCGGTTCTTCCGTCGTGCGTACCGCTCGGCGCGCCCAGCTCGGGGAGTTCCTCAAAACTCGCAGGGCCAAGATTTCGCCGAGCGACGTCGGCCTGCCGCCCGGTCCGCGCAGGCGCACGCCGGGGTTGCGGCGTGAAGAGGTCGCGCAACTGTCGGGGATCGGGGTCACCTGGTACACCTGGCTTGAGCAGGGGCGACCCATCAATGCCAGCGTCCAAGTGCTCGACGCGATCGCCCGCACTCTCGCGCTCGACCCCACCGAAAAGGCGCATCTCTATCGCCTCGCCGATGTGCCGACCGTGCCTAATATTCCGGGCCAAACCGCGATGCCGCCCGGCATTCCGAGCATTCTCGAACAACTCAATCCGCTTCCCGCCGTGTTGCTTAACGGTTGCTACGACGTGCTCGCGCACAACGACGCGTACGCGAAACTCTGCCCAGGCTTCCTGCAGGGCGAGCGCAACGTCTTGCGGCGGGTGTTCCTCAGCCCGGAATGCTGTAACCCTTACGCGCGCAGCCCGCAGGATCTGCGGCGGATGGTCGCCTATCTGCGTGCTGCCTACGTCAAGCACCTCGACGACCCCGCATGGACGTCGCTCGTCGACGAATTGTCTTCGGCCAGCCCAGTTTTCGCGGAAATGTGGGCGAGCAACGACGTTGCCGTTCCCGCGAATTTGGTCAAGATCATTCGGCATCCAGCCATCGGTTCGGTTGCCGCGCACATGACGAGCATGTCGTTGCCCACCATCGAAGGCGCGTGGATGCAGATCTTCACGCCGGTCGACGACGGCGAGGCCGCCAAGCTCGCCACGTTGCTCGCCATGCCCGAACAACAACGCCACGATCCAATCCTCGCGCACCTTGCCCAAGCGCACGCGAGCTGAAACCTGCTCGGCCAACTGAGAACTCACAAAGTGTGATCCTCGGGTAGGATCCCGTCCGGGGGAGCGCGCGAGATGGCAGGTGCCAGCTTCGGCTGCCTCACTTGCAGACTCACCACCTTCCCAGGGGATGAAAACTTGATCGACATGAACCGGTACCGCCGTCTCACCACTGTCGTCGCTGCCGCCGCGCTCGCGGGCGCGCTCGTCGCTGGCTGCTCCAAGGACGAGGCGGCCCCCACCGCGCCCGCAACCGGCGCGCTGCCCGATGGTGCGCAGATCGTGAAGGAGTCGGCCAAGACCACGCAGACTCTGCGCACGGTCCACCTCAACATCAACGCGGCGAACCTGCCGAACCTGCCCGTTGAAAAGGTGTCGGCCGACGTCACCAACGAGACGCAGGGCAAGGGCGCGGCGATGGGCGACGCCAAGGTGAAGATCACTCCCGACGCCGCCTTCGCCGAAGCCAAGTTCCTCGTCGTCGACAAGGTCCTTTACACCCAGCAGGGTGGCCGCTACGTGCCCGCCGGGCCAGCCGAGAAGGTCTACGATCCGGGCGTCATCCTGGACAAGGACAAGGGCATCGCGAACGTGATTGCCAACATTCAGAACCCCAAGGCCGAGGCGCGCGAAACCATTGATGGTGTTGCCACGGTGAAGGTTTCGGGCACCATCGACGCCGCCGTGATCGACCCGATCGTGCCGCGCCTTGGCGAGAACGCGGGCACCTTCCCGATCACCGTGTGGATCAAGGACGTCGCGCCGCCCGCCACGGATTCGGTCAAGCCGTCGGAGGCACCGTCGACGGGCGATGGCCCGAATCTTGTTCGCGCCGTAGTGAAGAAGGACAGCGGCACCGTGACTGTCGGCCTGTCAAATTGGGCCAAGCCAGTCAACATCGTCAAGCCCGCAAGCTAGTGCGCTAGCCCGGCATGTCCCGGGCGACACACCGAAATCGGCCCGGGGCCATAGGGATTGAGCATTAAGGCTCTTTCTCGGCCCCGGGCCGTTGTGCCGTAATTAGCGAACCTTCAGTGAAACGCAAGGCGCTGCAAGGACTATTACGTGTCGAGACACTGGTCGACCCACGCCAATCGTAGGCGGAGCCGATCGGACACGAAGGAAGAACTGATGACGATCGACGATCGACCTGATGAAGACGAGCGCGAGCTCCCGCCACCGCCCGGACCGGGTGGACGACCTCCCGTCAACAACGTCTGGGTGTATAACGGCAAAGCCTACGACCTCAGCGACTGGATCTCCAAGCATCCGGGCGGTGAATTCTTCATTGGCCGCACAAAGAACCGCGACATCACGTCGATTATCGGTTCCTACCACCGAGATCCGGAAAAAATCGCGCGGATGATCGAGCGTTACAGCCTCCATCGCGATGCGACGCCCGAAGACATCCACCCGAAGAACAACGCGCCGGACTTCTTGTTCAAAGAGGGCTTCAACAGCTGGGACGACACGCCCAAGTACGCCTTCGACAACAAAGAAGACCTGCTGCACAAGGTGAAGGCGCGCATCAAAGAGCCTGAGCTCGCCGCCAAACTCAAGCGCATGGACCGCGCCTTCGACATTGTCGTTGTGCTGCTTGTCCTCGCCTACTTCGCGGTGCAGGGCCTGCGGCTCTACAACACCTCATGGATGCCGTTGCCCGCCTTCGTGATTGCGATGGTGCTGCTGCGCAGTTCGCTCGCCGGCTTCGGGCACTACGCCATTCACCGCGCGCAAAAAGGCTTAAACAAGTACGCCGTCAACGCTTTTGACATGAACTACGTCGCGCTGTCGTTCGTGACCGCCGACGGGCACGCGCTGCTGCATCACCCGCACACCCAAAGTGAAGTCGACATCAAGAAGAACGTCTTCACGATGATGATGCAGATCCCGAGGCTCTACCGTGTGCCCGTGCATACCGTGCACAAGTTCGGACATCTGTTGACGGGCATGATCATTCGCCTGCTCGACGTGTGCCGACTCACGCGCAAGGTCGGCATCAAGGATATGTACGGAACGTGGCGTGGCGCGCTGCCGCACTTCATCGGTTCGTTCGGCGTGCGGTTCCTGCTTGTCGCCGAGGTCATCGCGTTCACTCTCGCAGGCGACTTCTGGGCCTGGGCACTGCAATTCGTGATCACACTGTGGATTTCGACGTTCATGGTTGTCGCGAGCCACGACTTCGAAGTGCCTACTGAAGAGCTGCATACCGACACCGATGACTGGGCTGTTAACCAATTGGAGCAGGCATACGATCTGACTGTGGTCGGCAATAAATACGTCGATTGCTTCCTGTCAGCGGGCCTGAGTTCGCACCGGGTGCATCACGTATTGCCCTTCCAGCGCAGTGGTTTCGCGAACATCGCGTCCGAAACCGTTGTCCGCGAGGAAGCGGCGAAGTTCGGCGTCGAGTGGCTTCCAGCGAAAAGCTTCTTCGGCGACCGATTCCCCAAGCTGTGCCGGACATATCTGCTCGCGCCGTCGCGTGAAGCCGAGGAAAACCGGTGGGGTTTCGTGCGCGAACACTGCGCACCCACAGCGTTGAAGACCTGCGTCACCTACACCGTGCAGGGCTTCACCGGCATCGGAACCGTCTGACCCGGTCCGACGCCTGTCATCTGGTAATCGAAAGGAATTGTGCCCGTGTCTATTTCCCCTCTTCTCCGTCCAGGCGCTGTCGAGCACGGGCACGACTTGCTTCCTCCCACCCCGCCGAGCACGGTCGGCGTGATCGAAGCCATCGCGACCGGCTCGCCCGAACTGGTCGTGCCGCAGGCAAGCAATGCGGCGCGGGTAGCCGCCCTGTTTACCGATCCCGTTCAGCAGCAACGCATTCCGCGCATTTACGCTAAGACGCGCATCAATACGCGACATCTCGTGCTCGATCCACTCGACCCCGAGTTCCTCGCGTTCTCGCGTCAGCCGGGCACGATTCGCGATCGGATGAACCTGTTCTTCGAACACGGCGCGCCGCTCGCGATCGACGTGGTGCGCCGCGCGATCGCGGGCCTCGATGACCCGGCCGAAGAGATCGGTCAGCTCATCTTCGTGACGTCGACCGGGTTCATCGCCCCGGGTATCGACGTCGCGGTCATCAAGGAACTCGGGCTGTCGAAGACGGTCAATCGTCTTGTCATCAACTTCATGGGCTGCGCGGCGGCGATGAACGGCATCCGCGCCGCGTCTGATTACGTGAAGTCGCACCCGGACAAGAAGTCGCTGGTGCTGTGCATCGAATTGTCTTCGGTCAACGCGGTTTTCGATGACGACGTCAACGACGTGATCACCCACAGCCTCTTCGGCGATGGGTGCGCGGCCGTTGTCATCGGCGCGCGGTCGGTCGGGCAGCCGCTCGACGGCGGCAGCATCGTGATCCGCGACGGGTTCAGCCACCTGCTCGACGATGCCGAAGATGGCATTGTGCTCGGGGTGAAGCAGGCGGGCATCACGTGCGAGTTGGCGACCGACCTGCCCGACTACATCTACCGTGGCGTTGACCCGGTGATCGTCGACGTGCTCGCGCGCAACGACTTGGGCAAAGACGACATCGACCTGTGGGCCATCCACCCCGGTGGCCCGCGCATCATCGAGGAGTCGGCGAATTCGCTTGGCATTTCCCCGGATTCGGCCCCGCTGAGTTGGGAAGTGTTGGGCGAGTACGGCAACATGCTGAGCGTGTCGCTGCTGTTTGTTTTGCAGCGGATGGTCGCCGAAGCCGCCGAGTCGCATCGGGCCATTTCCACCGGTGTCGCGTTCTCGTTCGCGCCCGGCGTCGTCCTTGAGGGCATCGTTTTCGATGTCATCGGTAGCTGAGAGCACATCATGCAATTACTCCGTTTTCTCGCGGCATTGTCGCCAGCTCGGATCGCCGCGGTTGTCGCGGCTGGCCTGATCTGCGGCGCTGCCAACACGTACTTGGTGACGCTCATCAACGCGGTCGTTTCGCCTCGGCCGCAACCGGATCACCTGCTCCTGCGCTTCGGCGCGACCGGCGCGGTGATCTTGGTGACCGGGGTGCTGTCGCAGGTGCTGCTCATTCGGTTGTCGCAGGACGCGATCTACAAGTTGCGTGCCGACCTGAGCACCGGCGTTGTCTCGGCACCGCTCGAACACCTGGAACGCCTTGGGACGCATCGCCTTATCGCGACGCTTACCGAGGATGTGCGGTCGCTGTCGCAGGCGGTCACCGCGATTCCGTCGATCTGCGTCGACGTCGCGACCATCATCGGGTGCTTCGTCTTCCTCGCGATCGTATCCGGGCCGATTTTCGCGGTCACCGTCGGCGGCACGCTGGTCGGCATCGCGTGTGTTGAGCTGGTGCTCAAGCGGGTGCGTGGGATTTACCGCGAAGCGCGTGAGCATGAAGACGCGTTGCTGCGGTCGTTCCAGGCGGTCACGCTCGGTATCAAAGAATTGAAGCTGCATCGCGGTCGGCGCCGCGACTTCATGGACCGGCACCTGCTCGGTTCGGCGAAGGTGCTGCGCGAGCAGAACACGTCGGCGGGCTCGAAGTTCTCCTACGCGCAAGGATTCGGCCAAGCGCTGCAACTGGCGACGATGGCGTTGATTTTGTTTGTCATCGCCGCCGCGCTGAACCTGCCGCGCGACACGATGGTCGGGTACGTGCTTGTCACGACGTTCCTGGCGATGCCGATGCAGAACTTCATGCACCGCATTCCCGACCTGTTGCGCGGTGACGTGGCGCTGGCGAAGATTCGCATGATGAATCTGTCGATGGAGACGATGCATAACGAGGAACTGCTGCCGTATGTGGAGCGGGCCGCCGTCGGCGAGGCGAAGCTGGAACTGGCCGGGGTCAGCTACGTGTATCGGGCCGAAGCGCCGTCGATGATGCCGCCCCCGCCTGGTGGCGGACACCCGCCGCACCCGGGCGGTCGGCCCGGGCACCGTGGGCCCGCTGGCAACCATCCGCATCCGCCGCATCCTGGTGCGGCACCCGGCGGACCGGACGTCAACGGCAAGAACTGGGTCGACCACGGTGCGGGCGACCATCGTCCCGTTCCGTTGGCAACACTCGAATTGGCCGATCCCGCAGGCGAATCCGGGTTCCGACTCGGGCCGATCGACCTGGTTTTCGAACCCGGGCAAATCAGTTTCATCGTCGGTGGCAATGGCAGCGGGAAGTCGACGCTCGCCAAGCTCATCACCGGGCTGTACGTTCCGCGCGCCGGGTCGTTGTCGCTCAACGGGGAGAGGATCGACCACGACAACATCGAATGGTTCCGGCAGAACTCGTCGGCCGTGTTCACCGATTTCCACCTGTTCGAGGACTACCTCGGGTTCGACCGGCCTGGCATCGACGCGGAAGTGCGGCGCTACCTTGTCGAATTGCAGCTCGACCACAAGGTCACGGTGCGCGACGGACGGCTGTCGACGGTGGATCTGTCGCAGGGGCAGCGCAAGCGGTTGGCGTTGCTGACCGCGCTGCTGGAAGATCGACAGATCTACGTCTTCGACGAATGGGCAGCCGATCAGGACCCGCGCTTCCGCGAGGTGTTCTACCGCGAGATCCTCACCGACCTGAAACGCCGGGGCAAAACGGTCATCGTGATCACCCACGACGACCGCTACTTCGACCTCGCTGACCAGCTGGTGAAGCTCGATTTCGGGATGGTCGCGGCGTAGGTCGCTACGGTGGGTGCGGGAGAGTGTTCATTGCCTCCCGCACCTTTCGTGTTCTCAAGGGGGACAGATGAATTCGACCGTTGTTTCGGTGAGCAGCGCGGCTAAGCACGAGTTCAGCAAGCAGGTGCGGTCGAGCATTCGGTTGCTCGCCGGGCTCGGCGTCGAGGGTGACGCGCACGCGGGTGTCACGGTGCGGCACCGATCGCGGGTCGCGCAAGATCCAACGCAGCCGAATTATCGGCAGGTGCATCTGATCGCGACCGAATTGTTCGATGATCTTGCCGCGCACGGCTTCTCGCTTGCTCCAGGGATGTTGGGCGAGAACATCACCACGCGCGGCATCGACCTGCTCGCCCTGTCGGCGGGGACGCGGCTGCGCATTGGCCCCGACGCGATTGTGGAAGTCACCGGGCTGCGCAATCCCTGCGGACAGATCGAGAACTTCCGTACCGGGCTGTTGAAACAGGTTGTGGGACGCGATGATTCGGGTGAACTTGTTCGTCGCGCCGGGGTGATGGGTATCGTCGTCGCAGGTGGGGTGGTGCGCGCGGGTACGGCGATCGTGGCGACACCACCGATTGGGCCGTTCCGCAAACTCGACCGAATCTAGGAGTGCTGGGTGCTTGAAGTAAGCAAAGGCGCCAAAACCGACCTCGCTGAGCGGCGATATTCGGTGCGGATCGACGTCGACCATCCCGTTGGTGCGGTCGATGTGCTCGCGGTGCTTGTCACCGCGGACGGGCGTGTGCGGTCCGACGCTGACCTGGTGTTCTTCAATAACCCGACCGCGCCGGGCGTTGCTGTCGTCGCGGATTCGGCAGTGACGGTTGACCTTTCGTCGGTGCCTGCCGACGTGGCACGGGTGGTGATCGCGGGCAGCACTGAGGCGCAGGGGTTGCGCTTCGGTGAGGTGTCCGGGGTGCGGATCACGGTGAGTGGTTCGGAAGAGGAAATCCGGTTCGCACCAACAGGATTGGGGGCGGAAACAGTGTTGCAGGGCGTCGCGCTGTATCGGCGGGGCGATGGGTGGCGACTCGACGCGATCGGGCAGGGGTACAGCGCGGGGTTGGCGGCGTTCGCGACCGATCACGGAATTGTGGTCGACGAGCCGGAACAGCCCGCGCCCGCCTTCGCCGCGCCTGCGACTGGTGCGGCCTCCGCGAATACCGTTTCGTCCGCGCCAACTGTGCGCGCGCCCGTCGCACCACCGGCGTCGGTTGCGCCGGGCCTCGGATCTCCTGGGACGCCCGGCCCGGCTATCGACCTGCGCAAAGTCGATGTCGTGCTCACCAAAGATTCGCCGGACAAGCGGGCTCGGATTGATTTACGCAAGGGCGACCCCGGATACGTGCTCACCGTCGGGCTTGAGTGGGACGGGCGCGGCGCGAAGTACGACAAGGCTGGGAACGTCACCACTTACGGCACCGGCGATTTGGACGTCTATTTCTTCTGCCGCAACGAGGTCACCGGCGAGTTCGTCGTCATCAGCGGCGAAAAAGGTCACCAGGGCACCATCGACGCGTGGCCGTTCATGCACCACCAAGGCGACAGTCGCGGTCCTGGCGCGGGCAACGCGCCAGCGTCGGAACAGGTCATCGTGCGGCCAACCGAAAACGGCGACCTGCTGCTCAACGTGTACCAATCCGTCGACAACGGCGCGGGCGCGATCGACACCTTCGGCCGCCCCCGCGTGCGTGTTCGCTACGGACGTCCCGGCCCAGACGGCCTGCCCGGACCCGACGCCGACCAAATCACCGTGCTGATCGGCAATGGCAAGAATTCGTTCTGGGCCACCGTCGCCCACATCGACGTCCAAGACGGCATCCTCACCGTCGACGGCACAACCCGCTACAGCCGCGCGTTCAGCGAGAAAATGCCGGTCCTCGACACGCGCGGCGAGTGGCAGCGGTCGTTCAAAGGCGGCCCGACCGGACGAAGCAAGAAGGCGAGCGGACTGGGATTGAGCCATTACGAAGGGCGCTGCCCGGAGGCCCGGTAGCAGTCCGTCAATCGCCGAGCAGTTCCGCTCGACGTTCATCGACCGTCGCGCGCAACGCGGCAACCACCGCGGCGACCTCTGGCCTGCGTAGCGTCTCGGCCCGGGCGACCAGCCAATACGTGAGTCGGATGCGCACCTGAGGGGCGAGGACGCGCACAAGGTCGGCGTGCTTATCGGCCATGAAACTGGGCAGCAACCCGATTCCCGCCGACGCCCGCGTCGCTTCGACGTGCACGAAGACGTTCGTTGACGACACCGATTGGCGCATCGTTGGAGCGAATCCGGTCGCGCGATCCAGGTCGTCTACCTGCAACATCGACTCGATGAAGTACACGAGCCGGTGGTTGCGCAGGTCGTCGATGGTCGCGGGGACGCCGTGGTCGGCGAGGTAGGCGCGCGTCGCGTATAGGCCAAGTGTGTAGTCGCCTAACCGGATCGCCTCGGCCCGCCGAACCTGCGGCGCGCCGACGACCACTTCGAGGTCGAGCCCACTGCGTTGCGTCGACGCGCGCCGCGTTGTCGCGATGATCTCCACTGCGACGCGCGGGTGCGCGCGCTGCACCCGCGCCGCTGCGGGCGCGGCGAGGTAGGCGCTGAACCCGTCGGTTGCCGAAAGTCGCACTACCCCTTCGAGATCGCCCGCTTGCCCCGCATGACCGAGCGCGCGCACCGCGCCGTCGATGGTTTCGGCGACGGTCAACGCGGTTCGCCCGAGGTCGGTGAGTTCCCACCCGGCCGCGCCTCGCGTGAGCACCCGGCCGCCCAGCGCGCGCTCCAACGCGGCGATGCGGCGCGAGATGGTCGTGTGGTTGATGCCGAGTTCGTCGGCGGCGGTCACGAACCGGCCCGATCGCCCGACCGCAAGCAAAACCAGCAGGTCATCGGCACTTGGCCGGCGAGCTGGATCGTGCGAGGTCGGAAGCATTTGTGCAGTTTCGCAGATATTGGGTGCGGGTTTGGGCATTGTGACCGAATTCGATCTGCGCGGATACTCGCAGCATCGCTAGTGGTCCACATCACAGTTACCGCGTGATGTGGGCTTGATCACCAAGGAGTTTCTGATGAGCGTCCGCAATGCGGCAACGCGGTCCGGCGGGGGAACACCCCTGCAAGGACTGCGTCGCGTGGTAGCTGCCTCGATGGCAGGCACCGTCGTCGAATGGTACGAATTCTTCCTGTACGGCACGGCGGCGACGCTCGTGTTCAGCAAGGTGTTCTTCGCGAAGGGCACAAGTGATCTAGACGCGATCCTCGCCGCGTTCGTCACCTACGCGGTCGGTTTCGCCGCCCGCCCGCTCGGCGGCATCGTCTTCGGATACTTCGGTGACCGCTACGGTCGTAAGAAGCTGCTGCAACTGAGCCTCGTGCTCGTTGGTGGCGCGACCTTCCTCATGGGCTGTCTGCCCACGTTCGCCCAAATCGGTTACTGGGCACCGGCTTTGCTCGTGACGCTGCGGTTCATCCAGGGCTTCGCGATCGGCGGCGAATGGGGTGGTGCGGTGCTGTTGGTCGCCGAACATAGCCCGAGCCGCAGCCGTGCGTTCTGGGCGAGTTGGCCACAGGCAGGGGTGCCCGCTGGCAACTTGCTCGCGACGGTCGTGCTGCTCGTCCTCACCTCGACGTTGTCGGATGCGGCGTTCCTGAGCTGGGGCTGGCGTGTCGCGTTCTGGCTGTCGGCGGTGGTCGTGCTCGTTGGCTACTACGTGCGAACCAAGGTCACAGACGCACCGATTTTCCTTGCGGCACAACAGCAGATGGCCGAAGCGAAGGCCAGCTCCTTCAGCGTCTTCGAGGTGCTGCGTCGCTACCCGCGTGGCGTGTTCACCGCGATGGGACTGCGGTTCGGCGAGAACATCATGTACTACCTCGTCGTGACGTTCTCGATTACTTATTTGAAGGTCAAGGTTCACGCGGACACCACAACCATTCTCTGGTGGCTGCTCGCCGCGCACGCCGTGCACATCATGGTGATTCCGCTCGCCGGTGCGCTCGGTGACCGCATCGGGCGCAAGCCGGTGTATCTGATTGGCGCGTTGGCGGCGGCGACGTGGGGTTTCTTCGCATTCCCGCTCATGGATTCGGGCCACAGCCTGCTGATTCTGTCCGCGATCATCATCGGTCTTGTCTTCCACGGGTTCATGTACGCCGGGCAGCCCGCGATCATGGCGGAGATGTTCCCGACGCGCATGCGGTACTCCGGGGTGTCGCTCGGTTACCAGGTCACGTCGATTGTCGCGGGGTCGCTCGCGCCGATCATCGCGGTGAAGCTGCTGAGTTCCTACGGGTCGTCGGTGCCGATCGCGATCTACCTCGCGCTCGCGGCGAGCGTCACCGTGATCGCGGTGCTGTCGGCGAAGGAAACCAAGGGCATCGACCTGGAATCGCTGGATACCGAGCTCACGCAACAGCCCGCTCCGGCAGGTGCGAGCGCGAAAGTGGCTCCGGCATGAGCGATTTGATCGGCCGTACGGCGCTGGTCACCGGCGCGGCCAGCGGGATCGGTGCCGCGTGCGCCGTCGCGCTGGCCGCGCGGGGCGCGCAGGTCACCGTCGCTGACGTCAACGAGCTCGGTGCGAAGTCGGTTGCCGCCGACATCGGCGGGCAGGCGTGGGCCGTTGACCTGCTCGAAGTTGGCGCGCTCGCTTCGCTGTCGCTTGAGGTCGACATCCTCGTCAACAACGCGGGCGTGCAGACGGTCAGTCCGCTCGAAGACTTTCCGCCAGAACGGTTTCGGGTGATTCAGACGCTGATGGTCGAAGCGCCCTTCCTGCTGATTCGGGCGGCGCTGCCACACATGTACGCCAAGGGTTTTGGCCGCATTATCAACGTGTCGTCGGTGCATGGGTTGCGGGCGTCGCCGTTCAAGGTCGCCTATGTCACGGCCAAGCACGCGCTGGAAGGACTGTCGAAGGTGACCGCGCTTGAGGGCGGCCCGCATGGCGTGACAAGCAACTGCGTGAACCCCGGGTATGTACGAACCCCCTTGGTGGACAAGCAAATTGCCGACCAGGCGACCGCGCACGGGATCCCCGAACAGGAGGTCATCGAGAAGGTGCTGCTCACCGAGAGTGCGATCAAACGACTCATCGAGCCAGCGGAAGTGGCCAACCTTGTCGCGTGGCTTGCTGCCGACGAGGCAGGCATGGTGACCGGTGCGTCGTATGTGATGGACGGGGGGTGGAGCGCCCGATGACCGAACCGCAGTGGACACCCAGCGCCAATGATGTTGCGCGGGCGCAGATTACCGCGTTCGCCGAGTTTGTCGCGCAGCGTCACGACGTGGTGGTGAACGACTATCAAGCGTTATGGCAGTGGTCGCTCGACAACCTCGCCGACTTCTGGGGCACGCTGTGGGACTACTTCGCGCTGGGTCCGCGCTCGTCGACCGTCCTGGCATCGGCGACAATGCCTGGTGCGCAGTGGTTTCCGGGAACGACAGTGAACTACGTTGACCGGGTCATCAGTCAGGCGCGCGAAGACCGACCGGCCATCCTGTCGGTCGAAGAAGACGGCAGCGTCGTGGAACTGTCATGGGCGGAAATGCTGTCGCGCGCAGCTGGATTCGCTCGAAGCTTGCGCAATCTTGATGTGCGGCCGGGCGACCGTGTTGTCGGCTATGTGCCGAATATCGCTGTGGCGGTGATCGCGTTTCTCGGCACCGCGAGCGTGGGCGCGATCTGGAGCGCGTGCGGTCAGGATTACTCCGCCCAAGCCGCGTTGGACCGGTTAGCGCAGCTCGATCCGGTCGTGCTTGTTGCTGCCGATGGGTATACCTACGGCGGTCGCAATCACGCGAAACTTGATGAGGTGCAAGCGATTCGAGCGGGGTTGGTGAACTTGCGTGCGACGGTGCTTGTCTCACGGCTGGGCGGCGACCTCGCCGACGCGGTCGACTGGGATGTGGCGACCAGTTCGCCGGACGCGGTGCCGGTTACCGAGCAGGTGGGATTCGAGCATCCGCTGTGGGTGCTGTTCTCATCGGGGACGACGGGCAAGCCGAAAGGCATCATGCACGGGCACGGCGGCGTGGTCGTTGAACACCTGAAAGCCGTTGCGCTGCACTGTGATATCGGCGCGGATGACACGTTCTTTTGGTACACGAGTCCCAGTTGGATGATGTGGAACTTTCAAGTCGCTGGGTTGCTGGTTGGGGCGACGATCGTGTGCTACCCGGGCAGTCCGGCAGCGCCAGCGTCAGATGCGTTGTGGGAGTTAGCCGCTCGCACGGGAACAACGGTGCTGGGCACGAGTCCGGGGTACGCGCTTGCCTGTGCGAAGAAGGGGCACGTGCCGCGTCGAGACCATGCGCTGAGCCGATTGCGCCTCGTCGGGGTCACCGGGTCGGCGTTGCCTGCCGAGACCTCGCGGTGGCTTGGCGACAACGTCGGGGTGCCGGTGTCATCGATCAGCGGGGGCACCGACATTGTGTCGGCGTTCGCGGGCGGGACGCCGACGGTGCCCGTGTGGCCGGGCGAGCTGTCGGCACCGTATTTGGGTGTCGCGCTCGACGCGTGGGACGCCCAAGGGTTGCCGGTGCGTGGCGCGGTTGGCGAGTTGGTTGTCACCGCGCCGATGCCGTCGATGCCGATCGGGTTTTGGCGCGACCGCACCGGATCACGGTATCGCGCAGCCTATTTCGAGACGTACCCCGGTGTGTGGCGACATGGCGACTGGATTACCCGCACCGACCACGGCAGTGTACTGATGCACGGCCGTTCGGATTCGACGTTGAACCGCAACGGAATTCGGATGGGTAGCGCTGACATTTATGAGGCGGTGGAGCGGCTGCCGGAAGTGCTTGACGCGTTGGTGATCGGCGCTGAACTGCCCGACGGCGGATATTGGATGCCGCTGTTCGTCGTGCTACCGCCGTCGATGGTGCTGACCGACGAGCTGCGCGCTCGGATCGTCGACACCATCCGGACGGAGGTGTCGCCGCGCCACGTCCCCGACGAGATCATCGCCGCACCCGGGGTGCCGCGCACGCGGACGGGGAAGAAGGTGGAGGTGCCGATCAAGCGGATTCTGCAGGGTGCGCCGCCGCGTGAGGTGGTTGACCCGGCGTCGATTGATCACCCCGCGCTGTTGGATTGGTACGCGCAGCGGAGTGTGGTGCGGGCGGTTGGGGTGTCGTAAAGACTTCGCCGCTTAGCATGGCGGCCGTGGAGTCAAGGGATAACCAGGTAGTCGCCGCTGCGCCGCTGCTCGCCGAACTCGCCGACATTGTGGGGGCAGCGCACGTGCTCAGCGATCCTGACCTCGTCGCCGGGTACGTCACGGATTGGACGGGGCAGTGGCGCGGGGCTGCTGCCGCGGTGGTGCGACCGGGGGATGCGGACGAAGTCGCCGCCGTGCTCGCTGCCTGTCATCGGGCGGGGTGGCCCGTTGTCCCGCAAGGTGGCAATACCGGGCTCGTTGGTGGGTCGATTCCGATGGAGGGCGAGATTCTGCTCAGTACCACCCGGCTCGATCAGGTGGAAACCGTTGACCCGGTCGGCCGGACCATCGCCGCTGGCGCTGGCGTGACCGTCGCTCGGGCACAAGCAGCCGCGCGGGCGCACGGGCTTGACTTCGGCGTCGACCTCGCGTCGCGGGAGTCGGCGACGCTGGGCGGGATTGTCGCGACCAACGCGGGCGGCATTCGGGTCGTTAAGCACGGCGATACTCGTCGCCAGGTGGTCGGCGTTGAGGCGGTGCTTGCTGACGGTCGTGTGTTGACGCGGTGGAAGCATCTCGCGAAAGACAATGTGGGATATGACCTTCCGGGCCTACTCACCGGCTCGGAGGGGACGCTCGCCGTGATCACGCGCGTCCTGATGCGGCTGGTTGTGCCCGCGACGGAGACGCAGGTCGCCCTGGTCGGGGTGCTCGACGTGGGGAGCGCGTTAACCCTGCTCGATCGCCTAGAACGAGCGGGCCGCACACTTGAGGCTGCCGAATTGATGACAGCGGACGGTATCGCCCTGGTGCGTGCCGTGCACGGTTTACGCGCCCCGCTCAGCGAAGACACGGAATTCGTTCTGCTGGTTGAGGTTTCCGGTGGCACCCTGGCTGAGGTGCTTGCTGAGGCGCCAGACCTGGTCATCGATGCGGTGGTGGAACCAGGTCCTGCCCGGCGACTGTGGGAGTACCGCGAAGCCCACACGGAGTCGATCAGTGCCGAATCCGCAACGCCTCCACTGAAATTGGACATCTCGACCCCGGTTGGCGAGCTTGCGTCCTTCTTGCTCGGCCTCGACGCTGACCTCGCCGCGCTCGATCCCGCCCCGCGCGCGATCACCTTCGGTCACCTCGGCGAGGGCAATATGCACGTGAACCTGCTCGATGTCCCCGACGACCGACGAGAGGAACTCACCGACCTGGTCCTCGCGCGGGTCGCGGCGCACGGGGGGAGTATCAGCGCCGAACATGGGGTCGGTCGGGCGAAGGCGCAGTGGATTGGGTTGAGCCGCACCGAGATTGACATCGACGTGATGCGATCGGTGCGCGCCGCGTTAGACCCGGCAAAGCTGCTTAACCCCGCGATCCTGCCCTCGTAGGGGCCACTTCGCGACGCGCCCGGCTGTCTGCGACACGAAACGAAGGGGTGGCATATTCGTGCACGTTCGCGCCTCGACCCCCGTTTTTCGGCACCGAGGCCGCGAGCGCGCACGAAAATGCTACTCACTTAGCGTGACTAACCTCCTCGGCGAAGCGTTCGCCAATCAGGTCCGGGGTCAATCCGTAGTCCGCGAGCGCGTAGTTATGCGTGGGTTTCCTTGCGCCACTGTGACTTTCAGCATCCAGTGCGAGAACACCGGCGCGGGCGGCGTCAGTAAACTCCGTTCCGAGTGCGGCATAAATGCTGGTCACAACCCCGACCGGGTCCGCGCGCAAGTCAGCGAAGTCGACGTCAAGGAACGTCGCCTCCGGATGACGTGCCCGCGCGGCAGCGAACTCCGCCGCACCCCGCGCCCACAGGTCCAGTTGGGTTCGACCGATCACGTCGGGGGTGAACACCGTCGACCAGCCGCGCGTCGCATGGTCGTTGAGGCTGCACACCGACGCGAGGACGGTCGCGGGGTCGCGGTGCGTCTGGATCACGATCGCGTCGGGGTACACCGCGAGCAACGCGTCGAGGCAGAACAGGTGACTCGGGTTCTTCAACACCCAGCGTCGAGGGTCGTTGTGCCCGATGAGCTGGAGATTGCGCCGGTGCCGCGCATAAGCGGGCGTCCAATCTTGAGCCGCTAACCAGCGTGAATAGCTCGGCACGTGCGCGAGGCACTCGTAGGAGTGCGACATCGACGACTGGCGCAGCAACTGCCAGCACTCCTCCACGTCGCCCGCGCTCATGTAGTGCAACCCCATGAAGTCCGGGTCGCGCACCTGCTGCGCGCGCAACCCCGCGTCGATCTGCTGAAAGGCCGGGTTGCTCGCCCACGAGTCGACCGGCGGTCGTGGCTGCGGGAATTCAGTCAGCCACATCTCCAGCCCCTGGTGCGCGGGGTCGGCGGCGAGCAAACGGTGCAGCGCGGTCGTCCCGGTGCGCGGCAGTCCGGTGACGAAAATCGGTGCGGTGATGGGAGTTTCGGGCGGTTGTGCCGCCCACGCCGCCTCGCTCAATGCCCGCGCGATCAGTGCGCCGCGAAGGAAGAACCGCGACATTTTGCTGCCGAATTCGGTGAGCCCCGCCTCGTCACGGTAAGAGTCAAGCAGCACGCCGAGACCCTCAAGGTAGTCGTCGGTGCCGAAGTCGGTGAGTCCGGTGAGTTTGGTCGCCGAAGCGTGCAAGTCGTCGATGGTGCCGACGTCAGTGCGCACGGTCATGAAAGCTCCTAGTGGTGGTATTCGCCGCAGTTCACGTCGATGGTTTGGCCGGTAATCGCGCTCGCCGCGTTCGATGCGAGAAACAGCACTACGCGGGCGATTTCGTCCGGCTCGGGCAGCCGCTTAAGGTCGGACTTCGCCGCCGTCTGCTCATAGACCTGTTCGGCGGTGATCCCGTACTTGGCCGCGATCTCACCGAAATACCACTTCAACTGGTCGGACCAGATGTAGCCGGGAGCCACACTGTTGACGCGAATGCCCTTGCCGCCCAACTCCGTTGCCAGCGTCTGCGACATCGCCTGCAACGCGGCTTTGGCGAGTTTGTAGCTGCCGTACCGAGGTTCGGAGTGGCGCAGCACCATCGAGTTGATCATCACGACCGACCCCGCTGTTTCAGCGAGCGCGGGCGCGAACGCGCGCGTAATCCGCAGTCCACCAACAACAGTGAGGTCGAGACTCGACCGAATCTGCTCGAAATCGGTGCGTTCGAGCGGCTTCATCGACGGCATCGCGAACGCGTTGTTGACCAGCGCGTCAACGCGACCGAACGTGTCGATCGTTTCCGCGACCAACCGCTCCACCGCGGCGTCGTCGGTGATATCCGTTGGGACACACAGGGTTTTGACGCCATCGAGTTCGGCAGCGACCTCGCGCAGTCGCGACTCGGTCCGCGCCGACAGCACCACATGGGCGCCCGCCGCAGCCGCTTCAAGACAAATCGAGCGCCCAAGCCCCGGGCCGACCCCGGAAACCACGATCACCTTGTCGGTCATGTTCATCCGAGCATCCTGTCGGCGAAGGCCCGCTGACGGGCGGCGATGCGATCGCGCCAGCCAGCGGCGTCGATCTTGTTGGTCTCGTACTCAGGCAAGTGCTGGCTCACTTCGTCGAACGGAACGACGGTGATGGTTGGCCCTTCGGTGACTGGTTTATCCACGCGCTGCCACCGAAACTGCATAATGCCGTTGGTGCGACCCGTTGTCTCGATCCAGTTGGCGATGCCCGGGTCGCGCTTGCTCACGACCATACGAATCATTCCGTCCGAATCCACCTGTGCCTGAGCATGATTGAGGCTCGTTTGGTGGTTGACGTAGTCGAGGGAGATGTACCAGCGACTGCCCAACTGGAACCCCTGGTAGGGCGCGTCCGACGCGGGCACGGTGATCACCAGCGCCTGATCGTCGGCCAGCTCGAAGTGACCAACCGAGGAGTATTGGGTGCTCAGCCCACCCGGTGTGAGCCTCGGCGCGGTGAGCGTGTTGACCGGCAGGTCGAGGTAAAACCACTTCGGGAAGTTGAACCACGTGTGCACGCGCGTGAGGAGCATTTTCGCCGCCGCCACATAGCGTTTGCGCAGGCGTTCGGTGTCGGGCTCAACGGGCGCGGTGCCGATCGTGTCGACGCGTTCGATGCGAATCGAGCCCTTGCGCTCGGTCCAATCGCTATAGACCTCGCGGACCGCGAGCATCGACGCGCCATCGCCGAGCGCGAAATAGTTGGGCTCGGGATCGGCTTTCGCCGGGCCGAAGCGAATCGCGAAACTGCCGTCATCGGCGATCGGGATACGTCGGTCGTCGAACGCGTCTTCGCCGCCGGGCACCTCGGACGCGGTGTAATCGCCTTTGAGTACTTGGAAACTGAGGTCGACCGTGCTGCCGCGCACCCCGCTGACCAGGTACTCAGCCGTTGGCTCGATGTTCGCGTGGTAGTAGAGCGTGTCGGGATTGTCGAGGCCCATCTTCGCGTAGGGGCCCGTCGACGACACGAAGTACGGGTGGCTCGTGCCATGCGCGCCCGAAAGGCGAAGGCAGGCGGCGATACTCGCGGCGAGGTAGTCGTAGCCTTCGGCGAGGTCGGCGTCGCTTCGCACGAAATCGGCACTGGCGACGAGTTTTTCGGCTTCGGCTATCGCGTGGGTAAACGGTTCGGTCACGGTCATCGTGCGGTGATTCCTAGCTGTCGAAGAAGGTGGACGGCGATGTCGACGGGGGAGCCCAGCGCCGGGGTCACGACCAAATCGGGGTGGTCGGGGCGCTCGTAGGGCGAGCTGATGCCGGTGAAGTCCGGCAGGTCACCGGCGCGGGCGCGCGCGTAAAGGCCTTTGGGGTCACGCTTTTCGCACTCGGGCAGCGGGGTGTCGACGAAGACTTCGTAGAACGGGAGCCCGCGGTCGGCGTGGACCGTGCGCGCGTTGGCGCGTTGCGCGGCGAACGGGCTGATGGCGGCGACGATCGCGACGGTGCCCGAATCGGCGAACAAGGCGGCAACCTCGCTGATGCGGCGAACGTTCTCGTCGCGGTCGGCGCGGGAAAACCCGAGGCCCGCGGTGACGCCGTGGCGCAGATTGTCGCCGTCGAGCACGTACGCGGCGCGACCAGCGGCGACGAGCTGACGTTCGAGCTCCACCGCGACCGTGGATTTGCCCGACCCCGACAGCCCGGTGAGCCACAGCGTGGCACCCAGCTGTTTGCGGTCGGCGCGACGCACGGCCGACGCGTGCCAGACCACGGCGTGGGTAGGTAGGGCGTGCCCGTCTCGCACGATGTCGCCTCCGGTTTTGCATTGTCGAATATTCGACGCTATTGTTCGAAAGTGTGACACCGACCATAAAGGCGGCCGCGTCGGACGGTCAAGGGGATCTTTCGGACGCGGTCGCGTCGCCGCCGACGCAGCGTGTGCTGGCGATCCTCGAACTGTTGTCGCGTCATGCGACAGAGCGACTATCGCTTGCGCGCATCGTCCGCGAGGTCGACATCTCGCGAGCCACCGCACACGCAGTGCTCGCCCAACTCACCGCACAGGGTTGGACGGTGCGCGACGAGGACGGCTGCTACGGCATCGGCCGCCGCCTGCTCGTCGTCGCGCGACGCGCCGAGGTCGCGTACCCGGTGCGTCATGTCGCGCTGCCGCACCTGCGTGCACTCGCGAAAATGGTTGGCGCACCGGCCTTTCTGGCGGAACGGGAGGGCGACGCGATCGTGGTTACCGAAATGGTTGGCGAACCGTCGGCATCGTGGTTGCGGGTGGGCCGCAGGTTGCCGGTGGCGCCGCCGTTCGCGCGGGAGTTCGTCGCGTGGTCTTCGCCTGCGGCACAACGTGATTGGCTCGACGAGGCGGACGAATTGGTGCGCCCGCGCTTGACGGAAGTCCTCACGACGATCCGTGATCGCGGCTATTCGGTCGAACGCCTCGTCGGCGATTCGGGAACGATGCTGGAAGTCCTTGCGCGACTGGATAATTCGACGGTCACGGCACCGCTGCGCTCCCAGCTGGGCTCGGCGATCGCCGACCTCATCACGATCGACTACCTCCCTGACGAATTGACCGACGACAACCCGGTCGTGACGGTAGCGGCCCCTGTTCGCGATGCGACGGGCACGGTCATCGCGGCTTTGGTCGTGTGCCCCGACACCCGCCTAACGGCCGATGCGTTGACGGCCGTAGGCACCAACACCTCCACGGCCGCCGCCACAGTCACCGCCGACCTCGTCGACGGCCCGCATGGAGTCGGCAAGGGAGCCCAACCCGAGTCGCGGACATAGGCGGGCAAGCTCGCGGGCGGTCGACCTGCGGAAACCGCCGCCCGACAATGCTCACCAAAACTGTTCGTAGACTAAGGACATGACCGCGTCGGCCGCCGAACCAACCCCGCTCCCCGCCAGCCTCGTTGAACTCACCGCTGGGCATGTGCGCGGCGAGGTGCTCAGTGGGGTACTCGCGCCGGGGGAGCGGGTCGGCGAAGAAGCGCTGTGCGCGAAGCTGGGGATCAGCAGGGCGCCCGTACGGGAGGCGTTGCGGCGGCTCGCTGAGCAGGGCTTTGTCGAGCATCTGCCTCGGCGCGGCTACCGTGTTGTCGTTTGGTCGGCTACCGACGTGCTTGAACTGTTCGAGGTGCGTCGCGCCTTGGAACTCCACGCGCTCGCGACCGCGCTGCCCACGCCCGACCTCCCGACACGACTGCGACCGGCCCGCACCGCGCTCGCTGAGCTGGCCGAAGCCGCCGAGCGCCGCGACTGGCAAGCGCGCGACGACGCGCACCGACGCTTCCACATCGCGCTCGTTGCCGTCGCGGGCAATCGGCAACTCGACCTCATCTACAGCCAGGTGCTGATGAAGCTGCAGTTGGCGATGGCATGGAATCTGCAATCGGAAACCGACGCGGCCCACCACCGGGAAGGCGTCCGCCGCCACGAGGAATTACTCGCCGCGATCGCCACGAACGATCCAGCCACCGCGACCGCCGCGCTCACCGATCACGGCGAGCGCACCTACCTCAAACTCGCCCGCTCCTAACACATCCGATACAGACGACGCGAATAGGCGTCACATGTTTTGTCGACAATCGACAGCATGCTCGGTTCCACTGGACCCACCGTCGCGGAAATCCTGACCTCCCACCAAAGCGGAAGCGGGTCACCCTCCAAAACCGCTGCCCGCGTCGCCGACGACATCGCCGCCCGTGGCGACGACGGCACCTGGATCACCCCGGTCCCTCGCGACGAATTGCTCGCTGCGGCAAGGGAACTCGAAGCGCGACCGGGGGCGCGCATGCTGCCGCTCTACGGCGTGCCGTTCGGGGTGAAAGACAGCATCGACGTGGCTGGCTACCCGACCACGCTCGCCTGCCCCGACTACGCGTACGTCGCCGAAGTGACCGCACCCGCGGTCCAGCGGCTGCTTGACGCGGGCGCGCTGTTCGTCGGCAAAACCAACCTCGACCAGTTCGCCACCGGCCTCAACGGCACCCGCACCCCAAACACCATCCCGCGCAGCGTCTTTGACGACAACCTCATCTGTGGCGGCTCCAGCTCGGGCTCTGCTCGCGCGGTCGCGCTCGGCCAAGTGCCGTTTTGCGTTGCCACCGATACCGCGGGCTCGGGTCGAGTTCCGGCCGCCCTCAACGGCATTCTCGGCTGGAAACCTTCGCGTGGGCTCATCAGCACCGTCGGGTTGGTGCCCGCGTGCAAGTCACTCGACTGCATGACGCTGATGGCGACAACCGTCGAAGATCTCGATCTCGTCGCCGACGTGATCGTCGCGCTCGACGAGAACGACCCGTGGTCGCGGTCGCGCGGCCCGCATCACGCGGGCACAGCCATCCGCGTGGGGCTGCCCGCTGTCGACGAACTCGACTTCTTCGGCGACGACGCGATGCGCACGGCCCACGTGGCCGCGCGAGAACACCTGCAAGGCAAAGGTTTTGCCCCCGTCGCGACGACAATCGAGCCGTTCCTCGCCGCGGGCGAACTGCTCTACCAAGGTCCGTGGGTGGCCGAACGACTTGTCGAATTCGCCGACTTCCTCGCCGCGAAACCACAGTCGATCCTGCCCGTCATCCGCGACATTCTCAACAGCGGCAAGCGATTTGACGCCGTCGATGTGTTCCGCGCACAGCAGCGTCTCCAAGAACTGCGCGCACGAGTCGGGCGCACGTGGGTCGACTTCGACGTGCTCATCGTTCCCACGATCGGCACCACCTTCACCGTCGACGAAGTCCTCGCCGACCCCATCGCGACCAACACCACCCTCGGCCACTACACCCACTTCGGCAACCTCCTCGACCTCACCGCCATCGCCGTCCCCGCGGGCACCACCAGCGACGGACGCCCGGTGTCGCTCATGGTGATTGGCCCCGCGCTGTCCGACGACGTCGTTCTTGCCAGCGCTGCCCGTCTCATCGACGAGCCACGTGCCCCACTGTTCGCCCACCGACTCCACGTCGTACCCCAAGAGGACCGCCGATGACCACCGTGCCCGCCGCCCCCGGCCCCTTCCCTTTCGACCCAGCAACGACCGCGCTTGTCGTGATCGACATGCAACGAGACTTCTTGCTGCCCGGCGGTTTTGGCGAAAGCCTTGGCAACGATGTGAGCCTGTTGCGCGTCGTGATCGAGCCGCTTTCCGCGCTGCTCGCCGCCGCACGCGCGGCGGGCATGCTCGTGATTCATACCCGCGAAGGACATCTGCCCGACCTTTCCGATTGTCCCCCCGCGAAACTGCGCAGAGGGAACCCGTCGCAGCGGATTGGTGATCCCGGTCGCTTCGGTCGCATCCTCATTCGCGGGGAATACGGCCACGACATCGTCGACGAACTCGCGCCCATCGACGGCGAAGTGGTGATCGACAAGCCGGGCAAGGGCGCGTTCTACGCCACCGGGCTACAGGAAGTGCTGCGTGCCAACGGGATTGAACGGTTGATCGTCACCGGCGTGACCACCGAAGTGTGCGTGCACACAACCACGCGCGAAGCCAACGACCGCGGTTACGACTGCCTCGTCGTCGCTGACTGCGTTGGCTCGTACTTCCCGGAATTCCAGCGCGTTGGGCTCGACATGATCAGCGCTCAAGGCGGCATTTTCGGTTGGGTCGCCGACTCGGCCGCGCTGATCAGCGCACTTACCGGCGCGACCGCGACATCCGTCACGGCCTAAGCGAAAGAACGAGACAATGTCTGTCGATACCACCGTCGAATCACCCACTGCGACACCAGACCCCGTCCCCGAACGCCTGCCGTGGTGGACGCGCGGCGACACCAACGCGTTCTTCGGGCTCGGCTTCAACATCCTCGTCAATGTGCTGACGCTGACCACCTTGACGATCGCGGTCGTGAAGATCCCCAGCGGCGACGTGCTCGGCACCGTGTTGCCCGCGCTTGGCGTCGCGCTTGTCCTCGGCAACCTCTACTACATGGTGCTCGCGCGCCGTCTCGCCCGACGTGAGGGTCGGACGAACGTGACCGCGCTGCCGTATGGGCCGAGCGTGCCGCACATGTTCATCGTCGTCTTCGTCGTGATGCTGCCCATCTACCTCAAAACCAACGACCCGCTGCAAGCGTGGGCGGCGGGACTCGCGTGGGCGTTCATGATTGGCATCATCGTGATGATCGGGGCGTTCGTCGGACCCTACATCCGCAAAGTCACGCCCCGCGCCGCGATGCTGGGCACCCTCGCCGGTATTTCGATCACCTTCATCGCGATGCGACCGGCAGCGCAAATGTGGGAAGCGGCGTGGATCGGGCTGCCCGTCCTGGCGATCATTCTTATCGGCTTCTTCACTGATGTGAAGCTGCCTGGCAATCTTCCCGTTGGCCTCGTCGCACTGCTGGTCGGTACCGCGATTGGCTGGATCGGCGGGTTCATGTCCGCGCCCGACGTCACCCAAGCCGCACACGACATCGCGATCGGGTTACCGCATCTGCGTCTCGATCTGCTCTTCGACGGGCTGAGCAACCTCGCACCGCTGCTCGCCACCGCGATCCCGCTTGGCATTTACAACTTCACCGAAGCGATGAGCAACGTCGAAAGTGCCGCTGCCGCGGGCGATAACTACAACCTGCGCAGCGTGCTGCTCGCTGACGGGTTCGGTGCCGTTATCGGGGCGGGCTTCGGCTCGCCGTTCCCGCCCGCCGTCTACATCGGCCACCCCGGATGGAAGGACGCGGGCGGCCGCACCGGTTACTCGCTTGCGAGCGGCGTGAGCATCGGCATCATGTGCTTCCTTGGGCTGTTCGGCGTGCTCGCGACCCTGCTCCCGATTCCCGCGATCGTGCCGATCTTGCTCTACATCGGCCTGCTGATCGGCGCGCAAGCGTTCCAAGCCGTGCCGCGTTTGCACGCCGTCGCCGTGGTCGCGGCGCTGCTGCCGAATCTCGCTGAGTGGGCCGTCGGTCAGATCGACAACGCGCTCGCGGCCGCGGGCACGTCCGCCGACAAGGTCGGTTCGGTCGCCCTTGGACAGGCGGGCGTGGTTTACGACGGCTTGAAGACGCTGGGGTCCGGTGCGGTGCTCGCCGGCCTTGTCCTCGGGGCGATCGTCACGTTCATTCTTGACAAACGCTTCGTCGCCGCCACCGTCGCGGCGACCATCGGCGCGCTGTTGAGCTGGTTCGGTCTCATCCACGCCCACGCCGTCGGGTGGGCTGCCGCGCCGCAAGTCGCGCTCGGGTACGCGTTCTTCGCGCTGGTCTGCCTCGGCTACGCACTCATGCCAAAACCAGCGAAACCCGTTGAGACAGCGACCGTTTCGAGCAAGGTGGTTTAGGCGGGCAAGCTCGCCAAGTACTCGCGGAAGCTTGTTGCCAGGTGACCGGTCAAGCGGGTCACGGTGTCGGTCGCCTGGGCCATCTCCCCGTTCGCGATCGCGGTGTACGTGCTGACCCAGCCGTCGACTTCCCATTTCGGGGCGTTGTACTTCGCGCGCGTCGCGTACGCCTCGTCGACCGTTTGGTTTTCGTAGCGGAACGGGCGGCCGAAGAACTGGGTGAGTTCGAAAGCGGCGGTTTCGAGGGTGAAAGCGCGTGGGCCGGTGACGTCGAAGGTCTCGCCGGAGTAGTCGGTGGTGCGGAGCACCGCCGCCGCGCAATCGGCTACGTCGGTGCGGGTCACCGCGGCGACAAGGCCGTCGGCCGCCGGGCCCGCGATCACGCCGTCGCCGTCGGCGAGGTGCGGGATGACGTCCTGGTACTGGTTGTCACGCAGGAACGTGAAGTCGACATCGGCCGCGCGAATGGCCTGCTCGGTGTAGTAGTGGTCGCGGGCGAAAGTGAAGGTCGCATCCGGTGCGGCACCAACGAACGAAAGATACACAATCCGTTGCACCCCAACCGATTTCGCCGCCGCGACCACCGCTTCCTGCTCGCGTGCGCGGTGCTCGCTCTCGGTCGCGGAAACGAAGAAGAACGTCTGGACACCCTTAAGTGCGTCGGCGACGGAATTCGGATCGGCGAAATCGACGCGCGCCGGGGTGGAGTCGGGCAGCACGACAAGGTGATCGGGGTTGCGGCTCAACAGGCGCAGGTGCGGGCCGGTGCCCGCGAGCAGCTTCGCAACGTGGCCGCCGATGTGTCCACTAGCCCCCGAGATCGCGATGGTTTCCGACATGGGACAAGGTTAAGCCGCGACGACACCGTGACGCGGGTACACCGACACGCGCGTCGGGAAGCGGTGATTCCGGGATGAGGTGGTGGAATCGGCCGGTGCGAATAACAAGCGGCCTGCTGGTCGCGGTTGCCCTGCTGTTCCCGGCTACGTTGGCTGTACCGGCTCACGCCCTCGCTGAACCCGGGTGCGGCTCAACGCTGACGGCGGCCGACGCCGCGACCATCGCGCGGCTCTCCGACATCAGCACACTCGAGGGCGACAACAACCTAGCGCTACTCGAAGACGCCGTCGCGCGTAACCACGAGCTCACGGAACTGCTTGTCGCCCACCATGATCCACGCGGACTCTTCGCGATCGGGCTAGACGGGGTCGAATACGCGGCGGTGATGCCGCTGCAACGCGACCCAGGCGCGTTCGACGACCCCGAATACGCGCACGCGATCAGCCTCGAACTGCTCAGCCGCTTCCTCACCAACATCCACGGCGAATTCACCGACGGACCAGTCGAACCGCAGTGGCAGCGCTACTTCGCCCTCGCGATGGACTGCGACAGCTCCCGGGCCCGCGCGGCGATGGCAGGCTACAACGCGCACCTCACTGTCGACCTCACGAATTCCGTTGCGGCCGTAAACAGTAAGCCCCACAATGCCCGCGACTACTTCACCATCGTCGCGGCCATCGCCGCCGCGGGCGACGTGATCGTCGACCGCACCAAAGCCGCCTACCAAGCCGACCTCGGTCCGCTCTGGCGGTTCTACTTCGTCGGCGAAGGGCTCGACCAACTGTTCGGCAAGGGCGTCGCGACCGAGCAACTGCTCATTGCCGCCGACCTTGGTGCCAACACCGTGATCTTCGCCAACGGGCTCGCTCTCCAAGATCCGGCGCTCGCACCCACCGTCCGTACCGAAGTCTGGGCGCTGTGGACCGCCGCCGACCTCGCCTTCGACCTGCTCGCCCGCATCAACGCGCTGTAAAACGAAACAGCCCGGTCGCGCGGCGATAACCGCGGGACCGGGCCGAAGGTGAACGGCGAGGATCAGCTCGCGTTCGGCTGCCCGGATCGGATCTCGACGATCGGGAGAACAAGCGCCGCAGGCGCATTCGCCGGGACAACCGGCTGCTTGGGCGCGACCGGCGCGATCTTGACGTACCCGGCCGCCTGCTCCGGGCGGGTGTCGACCTCGCCGTTGTTCGGCCAGTACGCGGCGGCGCGCTCGGCCTGCGCGGTGATCGTGAGCGACGGGTTCACGCCAAGGTTCGCCGACACCGCGGCACCGTCGACCACGCTGAGCGTGGGGTAACCGTAAACGCGGTGGTAGGCGTCGATCACGCCGTGGTCAGCGTCGGCGCCAATCGCCGCGCCACCGAGGAAGTGCGCGGTGAGCGGAATGTTGAACACCTCGCCCCACGTGCCGCCCGCGACGCCACCGATCTTCTCCGCGACCCGGCGCGTGACGTCGTTACCGGCAGGAATCCACGTGGGATTCGGTTCGCCGTGGCCCTGTTTCGAGGTGAGCTTGCGCCCGAACACGCCGCGCTTGGAATAGGTGGTGATGGAGTTGTCGAGATGCTGCATCACCAGCGAGATGATGGTGCGCTCGCTCCAGTTCCGCACGCTCATGAACCCGAAGAACAGCAGCGGGTTACGAATGACAACGCCAAGGAAGCGCAGCCAGCGCGGCACGCGACCGCCACCGTCGACCATCAGCGTCTGCAACAGGCCCATCGAGTTCGAGCCCTTGCCGTAGCGAACCGGCTCGACGTGCGTGTCGGGGGTGGGGTGAATCGACGAGGTGATCGCGACGCCCTTGGTGAAATCTTGGCCGGGCGCAAGGGTTTTCGTTGCCGCGCCGACGATCGACTCGGAGTTGGTGCGGGTGAGCAGACCAACCTTGTTCGACAGCTTGGGCAGGTGGCCAGCGTCGCGGTTGAAGTGCAGCAGCTTCTGCGTGCCAAGCGTGCCAGCGGCAAGCACCACGTGCTTGGCGGTAATGGTCTTGGGCTCCTTGCGAATCCACGCGCCCGTGCGCTCGGTCGCGACCTCCCAGCCACCATCGGGCTGCGGGCGAAGCGCGGTGACCGTCGTCATCGGAATAACCTGTACGCCAGCCTTTTCCGCGAGGTAGAGGTAGTTCTTGACGAGCGTGTTCTTCGAACCGAACTTGCAGCCAACCATGCAGTCGCCACATTCGATGCAGCCGGTGCGCTCAGGGCCGACGCCGCCGAAGTAGGGGTCTTCGGCCTTCTTGCCAGCCTCACCGAAGAACACGCCGACGGGAGTTTGCACGAACGTGTGGCCAACGCCCATGTCTTCGGCGACGGACTTGAAAATCTCGTCGGCCGGGGTCATGTGCGGGTTGGTGACCACGCCGAGCATCTTCTTGGCCTGCTCGTAGTACGGCGTGAGTTCGGTGCGCCAGTCGGTGATGTCGCGCCACTGCGGGTCCTGGAAGAACGGCTCCGGCGGAACGTAGAGGGTGTTCGCGTAGTTCAGCGACCCGCCGCCAACGCCAGCGCCGCCGAGGATCAAGACATCGCGCAGCGGGTGGATGCGCTGAATGCCGTAACAGCCAAGCTTGGGCGCCCAGATGAACTTGCGCAGATCCCAGCTGGTTTTCGGGAGTTCGTTGTCGGCGAAGCGGCGACCGGCTTCGATGACTGCGACCTTGTAGCCCTTCTCCACCAGACGCAGTGCGGTGACACTGCCACCGAAACCAGAACCGACGACGATGACGTCGAAATCGGTGGGTGAGTCGGACATGAAAGGGCCCTTCGATCGGTGTCGGCGGTGACGCCGCAACGCTAACGCCGACAGCGGGCACTGTCAACGTTGGCATCAATGGCCCTATGCTGGTCGCGTGGCTCGATACACCCGCGCCGAATTAGCCGACGTCAGCGGCGTCGCGGCAAGGACCATCCGCTACTACCACACGCTTGGCCTGCTCCCCACGCCTGAACGGGCGGGCAAGGAAGTGGTCTACGGCGAAGTCCACCGCGACCGACTGCGCGACATCGCCGCCATGCGGGCGCGCGGGTTGCGCCTCGACGCCATCCGTGAGGTGTTCGCCGCCGAAACCGACGCGGCCGACCCGAGCTGGCACGCGCTGTTCGACCCGCGCGCGGGGGCGGCGCAGCGATCGGCGCTCATCAGCGACAGCGAGCTCACCAGGCTGCTCGGCGATCGCAGTGAGGCCGTCGCCGAACTCGTCGAAGCCGGCTACCTTGAGCGGCAAGGCGACGCCTGGTACGTCCCCGATCGACCCATGCTCAAGGGCGCGCTCGTGCTCTATGACGTGGGCACCGACATCACCGTCAGCGGCACGTTGCGCACGCTTATTCGCGAACGGATGGCCGAACTGGCCGACGACCTTGTCGACGTCGTGCGCGCCGCGACCGGGACGGGATATGGCGGCGAGGGCGTCGCGGTCGACCTCACGCGCTTTCGCGAACAGTTCCTCGCGATGGCGTGGGAAGTCGGCGGGACCACGCTTGCCGCCGAGGTCGAACGCGCGGCAAGCGACGCCGCGAACGTGTCCGACAGCAACGGTGCCTCCGAGGACACCGACGCTTCAGCCGATACGCGATGATTTCCCGATGACCACCGCCGAGACCGGACCGCGCGCGCGGGCGCGTGCGCAGACCATCGCCGACATCAAACGGGTCGGCCGCGAGCAACTGGCCCAGCACGGTGCCGCCGCGTTGTCGTTGCGTGCGGTCGCGCGGGAACTGGGGATGGTCTCGTCGGCGGTGTATCGGTACGTGAGTAGTCGCGATGAGTTGCTCACCATGCTCGTTGTCGACGGTTACAACGCTCTAGGGGACGCGGTCGACGCGGCGCTCGTCGAAGCTGGCGACCAGCCCGCAGCGCGAGTGCGCGCGCTCGCGACCACGGTGCGGAAGTGGGCGCTGGCCGAACCCGCTTGGTACGCACTGCTTTTCGGTACGCCGGTGCCCGGCTATGCGGCACCCGCCGAAACGACGGTCACGCCCGGCGTTCGGGTGGTCAGCGCGCTTATCGGCATCGTCGATCGCGCGTACCGCGATGGGCAGCTCTCGGGCCCGCTGGTCGACAGCGCCGTCAGCGCGACCACCGCACGCGACTTCGACACCATCCGCGCGCAGTTCGACCTCGCCATTCCCGACGCGCTTCTCGCCGTCGCGCTGACTGTCTGGACCACGCTGTTCGGCGCGATCAACTTCGACGTCTTCGACATGTACGGCACGGACACGTTCACCGATCGTGGCGAGATCTTCGACCTCCAGGTCGACAGCATGGTCGGCCTCCTCGGCATGGGCCCGATTGCCCGAAAATAGCCAGCCAATACCTCGCATTCCGGACTCGATCGGTACCGTAGCGAACGAGGTGTTGTCCACGGTAGGTGTGGACCGTGTGCGTGTTGATGGGAGTGCCCGAGTGAATTCTCGCGAGGAGATGTTGCGTCGCGTGCGAGACGGGCTGCTCGAATTACCCGACGACGAGCGTCGCGTGCCGATGCGACGCGGCCGGTCGTCGGCCCCGGGGATCGATGATCGGGGAGAGGTGCTCGAGCGCTTCGCCGACCGACTGCGAGCGAATGGCTCGCTCGTGCGCACGGTTGACCTGGTCGGGTTGCCCAGCGCGATCGCGGATCTGCTGTATGGGATGAGCGTGTCGTCGGTGTCGGCGGCCACCGAACCGGGGCCAGCGTGGCTCGACCACTGGGCAAGCGCGCCCGGGCATCAGGTGCTGCATGGCGGCCGAAACTCCGGTGACGCTGGCCAGGTCGTCGTCCGTGACGCCGTCGCCGGTGACGCGTCGACGGGCTCGCTTGCGTTGGAAGTCGACGGTGGTCCCGACGTGTCGAGCACGATTCCGCAGGTCTGCGTGTTGCGGACCGATCGCGTCTTCGGATCGCTTCCTGACGCGCTCGACCGCCTTGATCCGCGTCGACCGCTGGTCTGGCTCGGTGGCCCTGTTGATGAGGAACTGGCTAGGCAGCTGGTCGTCGTGCTTGTTGAGTGACTCGCTGTGCCTGGCTTGTGTGTGACAGTCTGTCCCGGTTATTCTGGAGATACGATGTGACGTGGGATACACCCACGCCGCCTCGCGTGATCTTGAGGAGGCACCGATGACGCTGACCGAGCCAAGCCGCGAATACCTGAGCCAGACGTACCGTGACGCTTTGACCACCCTGTCCGAGGGTTCGGTCAATCGACGTTTCGACCCGTACCTGGACATCGACTGGGATTCGCCCGAGCTTGCCCTTGACCCCAACGACGTGCGCTGGGTGCTGCCCGCCGCCGTCGACCCGCTTGGGGCGACGCGGTGGTACCGCGATCAGCCCCTTGAGCGGCAGATCGCGATTGGCCGATGGCGCGTCGCTAACGCCGTTAAGGTCGGCGCGGCCTTCGAGTCGATCCTCATCCGCGGCATGATGCAGTTCGCGATGACGCTGCCCAACGGGTCGCCGGAATTCCGCTACGCGATGCACGAGATGACCGAAGAGTGCAACCACATCCAGATGTTCCAGGAACTGGTGAATCGCATCGGCGTCGACGTGCCCGGCCCCAAGCGGCACTTCCGCTGGCTTTCGCCGTTCATCGGCCTCGCTGGCGGTTACGCGTACGTGATTCTGTTCATCGGCATCCTCGGCGGCGAAGAACCGATCGACCATTACCAGAAGGCGATCATCCGCCAAGGTGGCTCGATCCCACCAATGGTGTTGCGCACCATGGAGATTCACATCGCCGAAGAGGCACGCCATATCTCCTTCGCTGGTGACTTCCTTGCCAGTCGCGTCGCGCGGATGGGCAAGTTCAACCGAGGCGTCTGTTCGGTGGCGTTCCCCATCGCGATGCGGTGGCTCGCGGGCGAGATCATGGCTCCCGGTAAGGAGTTCGCGCGTGAGTTCGACATCCCCCGCGAAGTGATGCGCGAAGCGTTCTGGGACTCACCGCATTCGCGCCAGATTCTGGCGAGCTACTTCGGCGATATGCGCAAGCTTGTCGATGAGCTTGGTCTGGTGAATCCGGTGGCGCGTCGACTGTGGAAAATGCTTGGCGTTGACGGCCCGGTTTCGCGGTACCGCAGCGAACCCGAGCGCAAGGTGCGCGCGGCGTAGTCGTTACGCGCGGGCCGCCAGCTGGCTGATGATCGTGGTGAGCGGCAGGTCGGGGTCGAGGACGAGGTCGTGTTGACGCGCGACCCCGTCAACGACATGCCATGCGTACGAGGCGACTTCGCTGATCAGTCGTTCGCGCGGAAGCGCGGGGGAGGGGTCGGTTGCCCAGCGCGTGACCGTCGCCTCGGTCATTGACACGATCGCGAACGTCATCGTGTCGGCGGCGTCGTCGTCAGCGACGCCGACCACGCCGGCCAGCCCCGTGACGAGCGAGGTGACCGAGGATGAGATCGACGTGATCAGCGAGCTGAGCGCGTCAGTGTCGGAGTTCTCCTCCGACGGGCCGGTCTTGAGGAATTCATGCAGGCGGGGATGCCCCTGCACCCAGGCGACGACGGCTTCGACTGTGCGGTAAAGGATTTCGTTGATCGAGCCGACGCTGATGTCGAGGGCGTCTTCGATCTCGTTGGTGAAGCGTTCGGCGATGTCGCGGCGGGCGAGTCGGTCGAGTTCTTCGCGGCCAGCGAACTGTCGGTACATCACTGATTTGGCGAGGCCCGCGCGTTCGGCGATCTGCACGACCGGGACTTCCACGCCCGCGGGCGTTTCCTCAAGCAGTTCGATCGCGGCGAGCATCAGCCGTTCGCGGCGACTTTCATTGTGCGGCTTCCAGCGTTCCTTGCGCCCGCTCATCGCGGGAGGGGGAGGGGAAGCTGCGCTCGTCACCGGCCCGAGTTTAGAGGAATGGGCTTGGAGGCAGGTCGAGTACCGGGTTCGTGGGGCGGGGAGCTGAAAACGCACTTTATTACATGAAGCTAGGTAGATATGCGCATCTACGCATGTTGCTCGCCCTATGGCTGGGCGCGACCGACAAAAGCCAAAAGGAAGAAAAAACCACTCTAAGAGACAGAGAAAAGTGATGTGAGTCTCTCGATGAGCCGCCGAATGCGCCAAATATGTTCGTGTGAGCCAGGATTCGAAGAATGTGGGAATGGAATTCGATTCAGCGCTTCGCGAGGGGGTTCGCCCGTCAGCCGTGGGTGATGCGGGGAGCAGGCGTGGTTTTGCCTGCGGAACGGTTCCTGCGCAGAGTTACCGGTGGGCGGTTCGGCGTGCTCGACATAGGCGGATTGCCGTCGATTCAGATCACCGTTGTTGGTCGGAAGTCCGGACTGGAACGCACGACGTCGCTGTTGTGTGTGCCCGATGGTGATGGTTTTCTGCTTGTCGGCTCGAACTGGGGTCGGCCCGAGCATCCCGCCTGGTCGGCGAACCTGCGCGCGGCGACAACCGCGACGGCCGTGTACAAGGGAAGCGCGCCCTTCAAGGTGTCGGTTACCGAGTTCACCGGGGTTGAGCGCAAGCGGTATTGGGACCAGGTCGTCGAGTTCTGGCCGGGCTACGAGATGGAAGCCGGGCTGGCACAGGGGCGCGAGTTTCGGATCTTCCGGCTGGCCCGGGTCTAGCTAGAGGCCGAGTTTCGTCACCGCGTTGTCGTCGAGTGGGTTGGCCGTGCGGATGTAGCCGTGGACGGTGCGAGGGTTGGACCAACGGCCTTGGCGCATGATTTCGCGGTCGCTCGCACCGCCTAGCGCGGCCTGGGTGGCGAAGCCGGCACGTAGGGAATGGCCGGAGAACAGGGCGGGGTCGAGACCAGCGCGTGCGGCATAGCGTTTGACCAGCTCGGCGACCGCGCGGCCGGAGATCGCGGTGTCGCCGATGCCGCCGTGTCGGTTGATCGTGGGGAACAGGGGGCGTTGCTCGTCGTCGGTGAGGTGCGTGCCGGTGAAGCCGTGGCAGCGGTGCACTTTCGGGTCGACTGGTTCTTCGTTGCCCGGTGCTTCGAGCAGGCGGATCCAGTCGGCGAACGCGCAGACCGGGCAGGTGTGCGGGTGCTGACCTCGGGGGAGCGCGATGCGTTGTTCGGCTGCGCCGGTGGGGTCGGTTTTGGTTGTCGGCAGGGCGATGACCAGCAGCGGCTCGCCGGTCGCATGATCGGTGCGGACCTCGACGTCGCTGATGCGCAGGCCAGCCAGTTCGCTGCGGCGTAGTGCGCCAGCGAAGCCGACCAGCAGGGCTAGGGCGTCGCGACGACGCGCTGGTTCGGTAGGCCAGCCCGGTTCGGGCAGCTGGGCGAGGAGTTGGTCGAGCGTGTGCAGCATGACCGGGCGTTTGCGGGTCGGTGCGGTGCGTCGCGTGCGCCGGATGCCGCGCAGGGTGAGTCGGACGACGTCGGAGCGGGTTGGTGACGGCAGGCCGTTCGCGGCGTGGACAGCGGCGATCGCGGCTGCTTTCCGGTCGAGAGTCGCGGGGCTGAACGCCCATCGCCCGTCAGCTTTACGCGCATCAGCGGCGGCCGCGAGGTACACCGCGACGTCAAGCGGGTCGGCGGGCAGCGCCTGACGGTGCTCGGCGAGGCACCATGCGGCCCACGCGACCCAGTCGGTGCGGTAGGCGCGCAAGGTGTTCTCGGATTGCGACGCCTCAAGGTAGCGGTGGAGCGCGGACGCTTGGTTGTCGTCGAAGCGTTCGCGGACAAGGCGCAATGCGGCGGTGTCGACGAGGACGCTGCGCACACCCCTGCGTAGTTCGGTGCGGACGCGTTCCGGCAGGACGACTGCGGCATCGCGGTTGGTCACCCGATCAACCCTAGGTGATCGGGGTTAGCTCATGGCATTTCAGCGAGTTCGGCGAGCTTCGTGTGGATGTAGGCGGCGAGGCGGTGGCGTGCCGCGGTGGTGAGGTGGCTCGTTTCGCCGATGCTGGGGAAGCCCGCGTGGTTGAGTGGTGTCGCCGGTTCGTCGGCGGTTTCGGCAGGTTCCGTCGCTGGCGACGGCTCGGTTGCCGGGGTGACTAACTCAAGGTGAGTCGATGTGTGCCGGGGTAGCGGAACGTACGGCTCATCCGGCTCGGTAGTTGCTGCTCCGGTGTGTCCCATATATGAACCCTAACGGTTTGATTACGGCCCTTGCCAACACATCGACATATTCAGTGGCGACCGACACGTTTAGCCAACGCACGCCATGAGTATCCATGCTCGCATAACCGCATGCTTCGTGCGCGAGATCGCCGGTGCGATAAGCGAACTCAGCGAAGTTGTCGGTGGGTATCGTCATGATGGGCAGGTGGACATCACCTTCGCCGCCGACGAGATTCGGTTCGTCGCGTATCCGTTCGTCGGCGCGTCGGTGTATCCGGCTGGGGTGTTGCCCGTCGCTGACATTCGGGATGTCGATGTGTCGGCGTGGCCGCCCGAGATCCGCACGCGTGCTGGCGAAACAGTGTTCGTGCATGGGGGTTCGCGCGCTGAGTTAGCGGAATTTTGTCGGCGCAATGGGGTTGTCGAGGTCTATCGCGTCGACGTGTGGGCTGATTTGCTTGAACCGTTCCTGGATACCCAGTTCGACGCGACGCACGAGGATTTCACACTGTCGCGGCTGCGTTCGGTGGGGTTTTCGGCTGGTGAGGTCGCTGAGATTCGGGCGCGCGTTGGGCCGTTGATGGAGTCGTACAACTTCGACACGATGCTGTGGGAATGGGTGCATTTGGGGTTGCACGACCTGTTGTCGGCGTTGGTGTGGTCGCGAGTGTCGCGTAGGGCGCGCCGATCGTTGGGTGACCCGGCTGAGGTGTATCGGTGGGCGATGGCGATTGCCGAGCGCGGGGCTTGACCTTCGCACTGTGTCAAGCCGTTCACTGGGGTGATGAACATTTCTGGGTTGACGGCGGTGGATTCGTCGGTGCGGTTGTCGACGGCGCTCGCGATTGGTACGCACGTACCTGACGGGCTGGTCGGGGTACTGGTTGAGCGGTGCGCGATTGAGCCGGACTTCTACGTCCGCGACATGCTCACGTGGGCGTTGACGCGCTATCCCCGTGCTTCGGTTGTGCCCGCGTTGCGGGCTGAGTTGCGTTCGGCGCGCGCGCAGGCGCGGAGTCAGGCGTTGCATACGCTGTCGAAGATTGGCGATGCGTCGGTGTGGCCAGACATCACGTCGGCGCTGCTGCGTGACCCCGATGTGGAAGTGGCGCGGAGTGCGTGGCGGGCCGCGGTCGTGCTCGTTCCCGATGCGGAGAAGGGGTGGTTGGCGGTGGAGTTGACGACGCAGTTGGGACGTGGGGCGACCGAGACTCAGCGGAGCTTGAGTCGGGCGCTTGTTGAGCTGGGTGATCATGCGTCGGTGGTGATCGCTGGGTTCGAGGCGAGTGCCGATCCGGTTGTGCGCGCGCACGCGGTTGCGACGCGGGCGTTGCTGAATGATCCGGATGCGGCGTTTGAGCTGAATGTCGCTGCTGCGCGGCGTGCGGTTGCCTTAGGGGCGGTGCTTCGTGCTGATCGGTGACGTTGCCGAGCGCACAGGGGTCAGTGCGCGGATGTTGCGGCATTACGACTCGCTCGGGTTGGTTGTGCCCACCGGGAGAACGGTTGGTGGGTATCGCGAGTACGCGCCAGCCGACCTGCGTCGCATCTTTTATGTGGAAGGGCTTCGCTCCCTTGGTCTTTCGCTTCGTCAGGTTGGGGCGGCGTTGGCTGACGCGTCGTTCACCCCGGCTGGACTCGTTGGTGAGCTGATCGTCGAGACGCAGCGGCGACTCGAGGCCGACCGTGAGTTGCTTGCCCGTCTGCGTGCGGTTGACACGGCCGCCCCTGCTTCGTGGGAGGAAGTGGCTGACGTTGTCGGGTTGCTGCGTGGGCTCGCTTCGCCGGATGCGGGGCGACGGCAACGCACGGTGTTGACCGAGTCTGTGCCCGCTGACGCGCTGGTAGAGGCCGTGCTCGCCGAGGACGTTCCGAACGTCGCCGGTGCGCTGCGGTGGGCGTTGGCCCGTGCGGGCGACGATGCGGTGCCGGGGTTGGTCGCGGCGTTGAGTTCCGACGACGTTGTGTTGCGGCGTCGGGCTGTTGACGCGCTGGTGAGCCTGCCGGGAGTGGAGTCGACAGCGGGTCTTGTTGTGGCGCTTGATGATTCCGACGAGGTCGTGCGGAGGCGTGCGGTGTTGGCGTTGGGTGCTCGTAATGATGTTTACGTGGTGGGAGAACTTGTTGCGATCGTGCGTGATGGGCCGAACGATGTGGAAGCGGCGGAGTTGTTGGGCGCGTTGGCAAGTGGTGCCGAGGGCGATCGGATTCGGGCTGCGCTAGCGGTCGAGTTGGCTGCGCCCGCTGCCGATTCAGCTCAGCGGATCCGGCTCACGCAGGCGCTGGCGGAGATCCCGGGCACAGGTTCGATGTTGACTGAGCTTGTCGATGACGACGACGAGGCGGTGGCGCGGATCGCGTCGGCGCTGATTTTGTGACGGAGGGAAGCTAACTGTCGTCGCGCGGCTGGCCTTCGACGATTGTCTCTGGGTGGTCCAGCATCGCGGCCGCGCGTGTGGTGGCGTTGGCGCGCAGTTCCGATTCCGATACTTCGTCGAGCCCCGTTGCGGCCCGGAGGAACGGGCCGAGGATCTCCCAGCCGATGAGCAGTGCGGCGGCATTGGCGGCCGCTAGTGAGGCTGAATGCTGTTCGGCCCCTCCGGCTTTCGCTCGCTCAATCAAGGCTTCCATGATGGGGAATCGGTGTTGCAGTTCGCCGACGGGGTAGCCGTCGAGCAGGCAGCGGACCAGCACTCGGACGTGTAGTTGCGCGCCGGGGTTGGGGGTGAGGTTGGCGTTGGGGTCGTGTTGGTCGCCCAGGTGATCGAGGACCGCGCCGATGAGGTTGTCTTTCGCGCCGAAGTGGCGGAAGACGAGACCGTGGTTGATGCCCGCGCGTTCGGCGATGTCGCGGACTGATGTCGCGTTGGGGCCGCGTTCGGCGAACAGGTGCGCGGCGTGTTCGAGGACGGCGGCGCGGATGGCGGCGCGGCCAACCGGGGTTGGAATCGGGTTGATTCGATCCGTCGTCTCGCCTGTAGTCACCTGACTACATTAGCGGTAGTCCTGCTGTAGTCGAGCGACTACATGAGCGAAGGAGATCGTGAGATGTCGGCATCAACCACCCTGACCGCGCCGATCGGGCCATTCCCACTTTTCGGATACCCGCTGGTCGTCGGCCCCTACGGGCATCTGCGTGCCGAGCGAGACCGTCTGCGTGGTTTGCGGTGGCAGCACTTCGACGCCCGCCTCGTCGGCGCGACGCTCGGTGCTGAAATCAGCGGCGTCGACCTCACCGTCGAGCAGCCTGCCGAAGTCATCGCCGAAATCACGCAGGCGCTGCACGATTACAAGGTGCTGTTCTTCCGCGACCAGCCGCTGACCCCGGCCCAGCATGTGCGGTTCGCGCGGGGTTTCGGCGAACTCGAAATCCACCCGGCCCTCGCCGCGAGCGCTGACCAGCCCGAGCTGGTGCGATTTGAGAAGGGCGACAACATGGTTGGCGTCGAGAACGCGTGGCATCACGACGTCACATGGCGCGAGCGGCCGTCGCTGGGTGCGATCCTGCACGCGGTCGATGTCCCAGAAATCGGTGGCGACACCCTTTTTGCCGATATGTACGCCGCGCACGACTCCCTGGACGACGAGACCCGCGCCGAGATCGACACGCTCGACGCCGTGCACGATTTCACGCGCGCGTTCGGTCGCGGTGCTTCGCCGGAACAGCAGGAACAACTGCGCAAGCAGCACCCGTCGGTGGTCCATCCTGTGGTGGCAAAACACGCCGTGACCGGCCGCAAGCATCTTTACGTGAACCGGATTTTCACCGAGGGCATCGTTGGTTACGACGAGTCCCGCAGCCGCGAGCTGATCGACCGTTTGGCCCGACGCGCCGACGCCCCCGAACACCAGGTGCGCTTGAAGTGGGAGCCGGACACGGTGGCCTTCTGGGACAACCGCGCGGTCCAGCACTACGCGGCAAGCGATTATTGGCCGCAGCGCCGGGTGGTTGAACGCGCGTCGATCATCGGACCGCGCCCGAGTCGGTAGTGGGGGAATGTCGTCGCAGGCTGCTTGAGCAGCGATGAAGTGGATGGTGGTGGAACAGCTCAGGCACGTGCGTTGTGTGAGACTGCCGATACTGGGTATTACGGTGAAAGCTGTTCTTGGCGTTGATGATTGGTGCGGTGATGGCCGCGCTCGCCGTCGCCGCCAGCCAACGCCCGCGCCGTCGCTGCTGACTTTGCGTGCGGGTCGCGCCCCGGCTCGCGCCCGTGCAGACGAGGTAGGTACCCGCGACTGAGTAGTTGCCCGCATCCGCGGAGGTCGGTGTGACGCGATGCTTAGTCCATGGGTGACACATCAACCAAGGTTCCGCAGCTTCGATCGACCGTCTCGTGGTGGGAAATCGTGCTCGCTGTCGTTTGCTACGGTCTCGCGTTCTCGACCGCCGCGTTCCTGTTGATCATGACCGCGATGTTCGCGATGGCGGCGGATAGTTGCCAGTCGCCCAGCCCGTGCCTGGATCGCGTGAACCAGGCTGGGGCGATTTCGGCGGGCGGGATCGCGACGGTTGTGGTCGGCGGCGTTATCGCCGGTGTCGTTGCCGCAGTCATCGCGCGTCGGCAGATCTGGGTGTGTGGATTGGCCACGTTGGTGCTGCTCGTCGTGCCGTTCAGCGTGGGCATGACGATGGCCAATAGCGCTGGCGACCTTAGTACGACGTCCGTGCGCTAAAAGCCTGTCAGTTGTCACCATTCGGGCGAGGGAATTCGCGGTATCGCCTCGACTCTGTCGACCGTGTCGATACCGCGAATTCCCAGGGGCTGCTCCGTTTTTCGTGCGCTAGGACGCGCGCAGTGCGATCACGAGGCCGTCTTTTTTGCACACCGACGGGGTTGTCGGGTCAGCTTGAGCGTCGCACTGCCAGCCGTCGACGGTCATCGATGGGGACGGGCTGACTGTCGTTACGTAGGTTGTCGCGACGTTGATCGCTTCCGTGCAACCCGGGCGTCCAGCCGAAGTGCCAACGGCGATAACGGTTCTCGTGCCGCCACCCGCGTCGGTGACGGGGCCGCAGTTCACGTCGTCGACGACCGGGGCGGGTTCGGGCGGAACGCTGCTTGTTGTCGTGACCGGGGTGCTGGTCGGGATGATCGTGCGAATAGGGGTCGGGGCCGGGCTCGGCGGATTCGCCGGAGCCGCGTTGCCGCGCAAGCCGATCATCAGGCCGTCTTTGAAGCAGACATGCGGGACGGTGGTGTCAGGTTGGGGTTCGCAGGTCCAGCCGTCGACGGTGGCCGCGTCGCCGGTGCGGGGGACCGTCAGGTAGTCGGTCACCACGTTGAACGCTTCGGTACAGCCGGGTCGGCCCGCGTCGGAAGCGAAGGCGATGACGTCGGCTGTTCCGCCGTTTCCGCCGGTGACTGGTCCACAGTTCACGTCAGCGAGGGGTTTCGGTGCTGGCGGATGGCTCGGGCTGGGCGCCGGGAGTGGGGCCGCGCTGGTGCCAGTCAGTTTCACCGCCGTCGTTGCCGTCGTTGATGCGGTGGTTGTTGATGCGGTGGTTGTTGACGAATGCGCGGCGTGGTCACCGGATTTGTCGCTACTGCACGCCGCGGTGACAGCCACCGCGGCGCACGCGGCGAAGACGCTGACGGTGCGTCGATTGACGATCATCGTGCCTCCAGATGTTGCGGCCGGGCGGCCGAGCGTTTCGTCCTGTCCCCGTACGCGTTTGGTCATTCGACCATGTGCGGGCATCTCGGTGAACGCGACGCGCTGGATGTCGCCGCTTGCGACGAATCATGAAAGTGCGACCGGACAGATCGACGGTTTCGACCCGCCCCGGCTGTTTTTGGTCGACCCGGTCTTGGGGTTAACCGGGGCTGCTCAGGGAAGCGGCGCAACGCAATCGGCGGTGGCAGCCGCATTCCGGTACGTCCGTACAGGGGTGCACAGTTTTTGCGAGGTTTCGTAGGCGATACGTTGCGTTGGCTGCGACCAAACGTAAACGGAAATATGTCCCATCTCAATATTTCTGGTCTGCGAGGCTGACTGCGACCTGCGATGGACCAGGATAACTGAGCCGGAATTGAGGAAAGTGGCTCAGTGTTTCTGGTCTGCGTGGAACGTTAGGATCAGTAGCGCGTCCTTGCGGAGAGGGTCCTCCGGGAGTCTTGTCGAGCTGGCCTCAGGGCCGCTCAACGAGGGGGTCCAGTAGCGACCAGGGGTCCGGTGACCAGGGGTCCGGTAGTGATGGCCAACCGCGGCCAGGCTGGATCGTTCCCGTTCGTGACTTCGGTTGATTCACTCGTCACGGACTTGCGCCTGCCGTACTCATGTTCGCCGAGCGATCCTGAAGCCGGAACCGAATAATTCGTAGATTGAGTTCCTATTTGAAGATTTCATAATGGAACTCCTGAACCGGATGAACTCACCTATCGAACGCGCGTAAGCGGGGGTTGACATTTTTCGTAACGGAAGGGCATTTTGCCTCGAAGATGCAACTATCGGGGGATACTTCTACTCGGAAGTACAGCAGGAAGGCTGATTTTATGTATCGACAGCGCGTTACCTCTGGCCAATTGGGGCGATATACCCAATGGATGTCGTTCTTCACTACCGGCGTGCTGGTGGTCGCGATACTCTTGGCGGGGCCTGCTTCTGCGCAGCAATCTAATCAGGGTCAACCGGATCTAGAATTGCAGGTCGGTGATCCTCAGAATCGGTCGATCGGTGCTGGTAGTTGCTCTGGCTTCTTTCATGATCCTCAGGCGGTGAACGGGTTCCTCGAGTGGGGGCTAGAAAGTCATTGCGCTGGTAGCGGCTGGTTTCCGCACCATATCAGTGTCACGCTACAGAAGCAGCGCAAGACCCCGTGGTTCCCCGACATCTTCTTCGATGATATCGATACCATGGCGAGTGAGTCATACCAGTTCGGGTGGGCAGACATCAGCCTACTTGAGCACAATAATACGATCTGCGCGAACAGTGACCAAACTGTCTACCGACTCGAAGGGACGATTACCGCGGGCGAAAATGAAGTTACGGGAATTTCTGAGGAATTCACCTTGTACTGCGGAGTCGAGACCTAAGATTGGCGTCGAACCGAACCACGTTTCAGTCCATCACATAATTAATGGGGTAGGATTATGTCTGCAACCAAAATTGCTCGTACGCTGCGCCGCGTTGCGTGTATCGGCCTGACTGCGGGCGCGGCCGCGCTCATGATTCCGGGACAGGCTGGCGCTGCTACTCAGATTGGCTGGACCGGCGGCACACCGCCGATCGGTGGTGTCATCTATCTGCACAATTCGACGATCACTGACGACGGTGGGCTCCGAGCGTCGAGCAAGATCTGGACATCCACCGGGTCCACCGTAGCGCCGGGGATTATGGGCGTCCGCGCTCGCCTGTTCAAGAGCGGCGTAATATGTGAAGTCGCGGGCTACCAGCACAACACCGCGTGGATCTCGACTCACGAGGCTTTCACCTCGGCGGTCTGTGGAACCGGCTCCTACAACAGCCACGGCTTCGTCCGGGTGTACAACGGTTCTGGGTTCAACGAGTACGTTACGTTCCCGTCGAATCCGATCGATTACTCCGGAGCGGCAAGTGCGCGATCGCAACGAATCGAGCAGGAGTCGGCGGCCGACACCAGCAAGACCTTCACTGTCGGCGGTCAAACCTTCGGCCCGGCGAGCCAGTCACCAGACGAGCCGGACCCCGACTTTGTCGCCGCCTACAGCGACGAGGGAGAGTTCGGCTACGTCCGAAGCGGCGACCTTGCGAACAAGTCCGATTCGGGTACACGGCTGTCGGTATACGATGACACCGGCGCCAGCGAGATCGGTTCCCTGACAGTGAGATAGCTGACCTGGATTGGTGACGATGACGAACCTGACAACACAGTTACCCACCACCGGAGTCGTCGCGATCGCGACTCTGAACCCGGACACCAAGGCTTGGATCACCCCGATGGCGTTGTTTCCGGACGGGCTGTTGTTCACGGTGATCGCGTTTCCTGCAGCGCCTCTTGAGATCGGCGTTCTGCCGTACTACCTCGAAGCGGAAATCCATCATGGTGGGAACAAGCACTACATCGGTGGCGGATCTACGAGCGCTTCCAATCATCAGGCCAAGGTGTCGTTCTGGGTACCGACCTGGATGTTCGACTGGCGGCTCTTGAAGGAGGGAGGCGGTGAGTTGGCCCTTTTCGAGTCGACTCATCGTCTCGACGTCCGTCGCTTATCAGGTCCCAAAGGTCCGCCCATCCAAACCTTCGGTCTTCATATCGCATAGCGGGAACGTCGGTCGGGATCGGAGGTTGTTCCTCCGGTCCCGACCGACTTACGCTGTGGCTGGCCGGTGCGCCCATCATCAGGCGCTGCGACGGGTGCGCGGTGAGCGCCCGCGAGTTCGGGCCGTCGTTGGGAACCAGGACCGTGGATTCTGCTTTCGGTCCGGGCGATGTCGCCATCGGGCGCCCGCGCGAGGATGCGGCACGACCGCGAATGTATCTATGCCCGTACCGCATCGGTGATCGAGCCGATGCCTATGTCGAGGGGATCGACGAGGTACAGGCGTTGATGTCGGCAATCCACAGCGTCGGCGCTGTACTCGGTATCCCATGTGATTGGCCGCAGAAGTAGCGACCTTCTATCGGCGAATGGCCCGTCCCCACGGTCGGTGTTCCGTTCGCTGGCATGACGCGGTCCGAGAGGTGGGTTCCATGATGCGGCGCCGAAGGCGTCAGGTCTGAGATGTTCATAGGGGTCGAGGAATCCGCCGTGAGGGTAGCTCGATCCTCTTCCAGTCGATGTGTTCGCGGCTGAGGCCCTCGATCCAGTTCGCGATGGGGTCTCGGTTGCGCCGTGGCCAATAGGTTCGCCGTTGGCCGCTCACCCGTGTTCCGAGTTCGATCAGGAACCGTGTGACCGTCTCTTTCCTGGAGGCGATTCGTCGCCAGTGCGGTGATGCCAGGAGAGCCGCAGTGTCGACAGCGTTGGGGTAGATCGCGGCCAGGAATGAGGGGTCGTCGATGAGGACGCGGGTCTCGCCTGGATTCAGGATGTCGAGGCGGTTGCTGATGCCTGCGAAGGCCGTCGTGTCGGCGAAGCTGTTCCAGAAGTCGTTGTCCTCGAAGAGCCTTCGGGCGGTTCTGAACGCGTATTGAGCTGGTTGGGGCTGATGACGGCGAGCCAGGCGCCGATGAGTGGTGTGAGCAGCCAAAACCTCGGGAACGGCGCTGATATCGAGCAGTCTATGTCGGTGAGAATGCTTGTCGCTGAGCCAAATTCGATGTTTCGGACACGCGTGGACGTAGGACGGATAGTAGCGAATCACTCGTCCCCCGGTGTGGCGGCGGATGCAACGAGGGCAGGCCGGGCGGGCCCAGTTCGCCAGATGCGTGGAATCGCGGTGGCGGCTGGTGAGCTCGGGAAGTGCGCGAGTCAGCTGATCACGCGAATAGCCGGTGATCACGACGAGCCTGCCTAAGTTGGGCGGCCGCATCCGCAACTCCAGCAGTGTGGGATTCATGCCCAGATGTATCTTCAGCTCGTCGATGGCGAGGTGGTTGACCGTGGCGAGTCGACCCAGGTAGGAGGCAGTGGTCTCGTTCGGTGCGGGCGGGATCGGAATGGGCAGCTGACGCGCTAAACCCGGCGCTCGCCATCCCTGTTTCATGCGACGCCTTTTCGCCTGCCAGAACGCTTCCTGGGGGTCGTTTCGGGCTGTTGTTCGGCGGCGTGGTCCAGACGCTGGGCGTCGAGGTGGGCTTTGGTGATCTTCTCGCTGCCGTCATGGATGGCGTCGATCGCCGCGCCTCGGATCAGGTGCGACAGGCTGCCGAGCATGCCGCCGGTCCGCTGATAGAGGTATTGGTCATGGCGGGCAAGAGATCCGGGCCGATGCTGATGCAGGCGCAGCGCTTGTTCCAAGGTGACGATCAACGATCGCCAATGACCGCGGTGTTGAGGGCTGCCAAGGGCGAACGGGCGTGTGGAGATCGTGGCGAAGCGGCTGGCGATCTGTCTGCCCCGGATGCCGGAGAACAGCCCGGCGTGCTCGACATCGATTCCGGCATAGACGAACGTCGCCGGAATCCGTTCGGAGAAGTATTTCAGCTGGTCGGATACCTCAGCTCCGGCGCGAGTGGTCAGCGAGATGTTGTGGATCTCATCGACCAGGACCAGGTCGCAGCCGACATCGCAGAGCACCGCGCAAACGGAATTGGTGATGTCGGTGAGGTTGGCGCGGGCCAGGATCGGCAACCCGAGGAACCGGGCGAACTCGACGGCGACCATACGTGCGGTCGCCGCGGGCGGCAGCGTGATGTAGACGACCGGGATCCGCGGGCCCGGGCGCGGATTGCGCAGTTGGGTGCGTAGTTCGTGTGTCAGCCCGAGTTGGGTCAGCGCGGTGGTCTTGCCGGTGCCCGCGCCGCCGGTGACGATCAGCCCGCGCCGCGCCGAGATCTGGCGCCGGTTCAGAACCAATAGGCGGCTCACTGTTTTGGTGATGTCCTGGATGGTCGGGGTGTTCACCACGATCAGATCGGAGTGGTAATTCAACCGCTCATCGTCGTATTCCAGGCGTTCGGCTGGCGCCAGCTCACGCCAGTCCTCGCGCAGCTGCGGCGGGGTCCTGTTGCGGCCGGTCCAGAGTCTCCACCCTTCCTTGGTGGTCAGTGGCGAGTCCGGTGGAGGATCGAATTCGCTGGCGCGACTCACGGCCACCTCTCGGCCTCGGCGGCGGCGTCATAGACGCCGAACGGGATCACGGTGCCCAGGTCGCCGTCGTCTGCGCTGTTGTCGAAGTCGTCATCGGGGTCGATATCGCGCAGGTCGACCGGCGCGAATTGATCCAGATGCGGTGTCGCGGCGCGGGTTCGGGCAGCGACCTTGCGGTCGGTCTTCGACTGTTCCGGGCCTGTGCCGGGACCGGCGCCAGCTCTGTTCAGCAGATCCGCCAGCGCCCGCGCGGTCGCTGTCTCGATCGGTTCACCGGTCGGTTCGGACTCAGCGACCACCCGGCGTGCGTGACGCCAGGTGAAATCGGCGAACGGCGCTGTCACCATCGGCAGATGAGTCCAGGCGGCGCGGATCCAACCGCCCTCACGGTGGTTCCGGATGAACACATGTGACAGGTCGTAGGGGTCGTAGCGGACCTCCCAGGCCCCATTGCGGGACGCGACCCCAGAATTCTGGCGGCGGTAAGGGTTCAACGCCATATCGTCGTAAGTACGGCGATCGATGCGAACCCCGTAGTCGTTGATCGTGCGCCATTGAGCGGGCAGCAACTCCACGTAGTCTTCGCCGGTCAACACCAACGGCAGATACCCGGCCGCGGAGACCAGCACCGAATACATCTCGTTCGGCGACACCGGGCGAGCGGTGTCGGGACTGAGCAAGCCCTCGTGCGGGCGGCGCTGCCAATGCATCACCCATTCGTCGAACAGATCCTGCAATTGCGCCAGTGACCATAGGGCTTCGGCTTCGACCGTCGCGCCGCGACGGGTGACGTCCCGGCCGACATAGCCGCAAACATACTGGCAGAACAAGGAATTGATGGACTGGAAGGTCCGCTCGATCACAGGATTATCAGTCGGAGTCCGAGGATGCGAAGGCAGCACCGAAATACCCAGCCGCTCGCAGGATCGCTCGAAGGTCTCCGACAAGAACACCTTCCCGCGATCGCAGCCGATCACCTCCGGAACGATCACCGGTTTGGCCGCGGCATCGGCCATCCGGGCATCAATATCGGACAGGCTGCGGTGCGGCAGCCGCGACACCGACATCCGCAACACCTCCGGCCAGCCAGGACGCATCGGCTCGGGCACCAGCATCCGCGCCAACAACAGCGAGGCATCCACCGCCTTAGTCCCGACCGGGCGCAACAGAGCCGCAGTGATCGTGCGGGTCGCGACGTCGACCGCAGCGGTCAACTCAACCCGCCGAGCCACCCCGTCATCGAACATCGCCAACACATCCAGCGGAGTCGTGTCGATCTGAACGTGCTGGCCCGGCCTCGCCGCCCACGTCGCCGTGAACGGTCCCGCCGGACGATTCGCCGCCGAGCGGCGGGTTTTGGCCGACCCGAACGTGTGCCGGCCCGCCGACACGGTCGCGGCCAACCGGTTGAACGTCGCCTTCGACGGCAACTCCACCTCGCCTTCGCCGTGGCGCTCGGCGAGGATCGCCTCGACGCGGCGCCGCAACCGGTCCCGGGTGCCCGTCGAGCGATTGGTCTCGCTCTCGATCGCCTCTTGTAGCGCGGCCACCAGACGCTCGTCGGCGCGGCCGAACGGCGACCCCGACCGAAGCACCCGGCCGTCGACCAACGCCCGGACACCACCGGCGCGGTAGCGCAGACGCATCCGTTTGACCATGCGGGCGTTCACCGGCCTCCCAGCCGCCGTCAGCTCCGCGGCCTTCGCGGCATCACGCTCAGCGATAGGCCGGACCGGGTCGTATTCCGGTCGCGCAACAGCGGTTTCGCCGCCGGGACGCACGCCGGTTTCCAGCTCGATCAGGTGCCGTTCCCAGAACCGTGCGAGCTCGGCCTGCGCCGATGGCAAATCGTCCAGACTCTGGCCGACCAAACCCCCTCCTCGCGCCGGGATTTGGCGGTTGGTGAGCAGGCGAAACCCCTGCGAGGCGACCAAATGAACCAGCGAAACGACCGTGGCCTCACCCGCCACGCTCACCAACCGCACCTTCGTGCCCGATATGGCGGCCACCTCGTGCTCGACTTCGTCGAACAACACCTGGTCTCCGATCCGGATCACGCCCGTCACCGGTTCGCTCCCGCAGTCACCAACGACCAACCTTCCAGCCGTATCTCCAGGTCCGTCACCAGTTCCCGCCGCCAGAGCAGGTGATAAAGCACCGGCAGCACCGCGACAGGATCACCCGCAGCCTGGGCGCCCTCGATCAACGGGCGCGGTCGCGCGAACAACCCACGAAGCATCGACGCCACCGGTTCGACCCGGAACCGCCCGGCGCGATATCCCGCCAGCCACCGCACGTTCGCCAGCCAGACCGGATCATGGCCGGTCACGAGCCGATACGACCAGCCCACCTCCGCGCAGGCTTTCGCGGTCGTGTCGAACACCGCCTGATCGCGGGGCTTGATCCGCGCCGCCGGACGGCAGTCGATCACCACACCGGTTCGGTCCGCGAGGCGCGCGAAGAAGTCCGGCGCATGCGATCGCTGCTTCACCCCGTCCATCCAGAACAGCCAAAATGGTTGCGCCGCGTACCCAACAACGCCTGGATCGAAGTCCAGCGCCATCGCCTCGTCTCGCTCGAGCCACGACTCGTACTCAAGGTGCGCGCCCACCGTCGCCGAGTAGTAGAGACCCGGATTGTTGCGCTGCCCCCGAAACGACGGGATCGACCGCACCGGCGCCACCGCCTCGAACGCCATCCCGGCGGCCTCGGCCAACCTCTCACGCACCAGCTCACGATCCGCGCCGACGAACGCTACCTGGAAACCCGCGAAACCAGCCGCCCCGACCCCGCCGACCAGCAGCTGCAACCCAGCATCACTGCCAGACACCCGCCACCATCCGTCCAAATCGACCCAGCCCCAGCAGAATCCCGGTGATCATGCCACACGGACCAGAAAGACTGAGTCGCAGACCAGGTAGACGAGGTGTATACCAGATCAACTGCGCCTGGACCAGATTCACTGAGCCAGGACAAAATAAGAGCAGCCACGAAACGAATCCCGTTGATCCTGACCGCCGATAATGTTCACTTATCGGCGGTCAGAAACGGCGGCGGGGAAACGGGTTGCCTTGCTGCGGCACGTAATTCGTTTCGGTTGATACGTAACAGAATGACGAAACAAACGCTACGATTCACCCATGTCGAGCGTCTGCAACTACCCGGGCTGTGCCCGACCCATTCCGCGCAACGGCGGCCCCGGCCGACCATCGGAATACTGCGACCACCCCGACCACACCCGTTGGCGTGCCTGGCGCGAACGTCAACGCCAACAACAAGAGACCGACACCGCGACGCAAGCCGTCACAGTGACGACTCAAGGGCCAGTCACCGTTGCCCGCCTGCGCGCCGACGAACTGCTCGGCCAGTTCCGTGGACTCGCCGACCAACTCGGCACCACGCTCACCGCCGCTGTCGCCGAACTGTCCACTCTCGCTGACCCTTCCGTCGCTGAAGCCCAGGTCCAAACCGTGCAAGCCGACGCCGCTAGGCGTATCGCCGAAGCGGAAATGGCCGCCGTCACCGCTGAACAAGCCCGTCGCGACGCCGAAACCGCCCGCGCGCTCGCCGAGTCCGTCGCCGAAGATGCTGCTGCCGCCGCCGAACAGGCCGAAGAAAAGATCGCCGCCGCCAACACCGCTCGTGACGAAGCACTAGCCGCTATCGAAGAAGTCACCAAAACCGCGGCCGACGATGTTTTCGCCGCCCGCAGCGCCGCCGAGACCGAGATCCGCGAAGCTCAACGCGAAACGGAAGCCACCATCGCTGCCGTACAGGAGGAAGCGGCTGCCGCGATCGCCGCCGCCGAGCAGCGCGCCCGCGACGAGCTCGCCACCTACCGACGCGAAGCTGACGCCCAGGTCGCGGCCATCACCGCCGAACGTGATCTGGCGGTGCAACGCGCCGCCGACGCTGACCGGGCAACCGAACGCGCCGAAGCAACGGCCGCCGAACGCGTCGAAGCGGCAGCCGAAGCGCGCGACGAATGGCGAAGGGCGAGAACAGAACTCGACGCCACCCGCGCGGAACTGGATCGCGTGCGGGCGGAACTGCAAGAACTACGCACGACCGCGGCGACCGAAGCCGAGCAGCGCCGCACCGCGAATGAAGCCGCACTGGAACAGGTCCGCACCGAAGCTGAACAGCGGGTAGCGGCGATCGACGACGCCCGCGCCCAAACCTTGGCCCGCGCCGAACGCGCGGAACGCCAACTCGACGAGATGCTGACCTCGTTCGGTGGTGTGGCGACGGTGACGACTACTTCCGACGGCGCGATCGCCATGACCCGCCACCGCCCGCTCAGGTAACACCGAACCTGGCTCGCCCGCACCACCGACAAGATCGTGTTTGACCCCGACGGCTGGACCATCCGCTCCGCCGACGGCTCACGCACCGCCCACAGTGAACACACGATCGCGATCACCGAAGACGGACCGCTTGTCCTGACCGCCCGGCCGCACTAACACTTGACCTTGACGTAACGGCAGCTTTTACCGTCGAGTGCGGGCCGGAACGACCGGCCAAACGAGGGAGAGGGCTATGAGCAGCTGGGCGATCGCGGACGTGGCGAAGATGTCGGGGGTCACTGCCCGCACTTTGCGTCACTACGACGACATTGGGCTGCTCACGCCTGCGCGCGTCGGTGCCAACGGGTACCGGTATTACGAGCAAAGCCAATTGCTGCGGTTGCAGCAGATTCTGGTGTTACGCGAACTGGGGCTCGGGTTAGCCGAAATCGGGGACGTCATCGACTCCGAACCCGACACCATCGCCGCGCTGAAACGCCAGCACGAGCGGTTGCTCGAAGAACGCGACCGACTCGGGCTGGTCGCGAACACCGTCGCGCGGACCATCGCTGAACTGGAAGGAACGACCGTGGGAATCGACATCAATCGCCCCGAAAACCTCTTCGAAGGCTTCGACCACACCCAATACGACGCCGAAGCACAAGAAAGGTGGCCCGAGGAATTCGCCGAGTCGCGCCGCCGCGCGGGCACCTTCACCCCCGAAGACGTGACCGCGCTGCAGCGTGAAATCACCGCGGCGATGGTGCGCATGGCCGAGTTCTACGCTGCGGGCACACCCGTCGAAAACGAGGCGGTTCAAGCCGAAATCGACGCCCACTACCAGTGGCTTTCCCGATTCTGGACACCCAATCGGGAAGCGTACAAATGCGTTGGGCAAATGTATGTCGACGACGAACGGTTCAAACAGAACTACGAGCAGATCGCGACCGGCCTCGCCGAGTACCAGCGTGACGCGATGACCGTCTACGCCGACACCCGGCTCACTGATTAACGATCTTCGGGCCGACCCGGCGTCGGCCCGAAGATCTGTTCGTAAATGTCGATCGCATGGCTCGTCGATTCCGGCACCGCGGGCGTGAAAACGTAACTGCGGGTGCCGTCGGTTTCGGTGCGGGCACCGAGAAACAGATCCGTGCCGACCCCGGTGCGATAACGTTTCGCGGCGAAACCATGCAGGTGCGTGACGAAAACAACGCGCACACCTGATTCGGTGAGGGCATCAAGCAACGGACCCGCGATCTGCGCGGCGTCGTATTCGCCGGTGGTGGAAAAGGATTCGTTGCATAACAGCATGCCGTGGGGGCTGAGTTTGTCGACGATCGCGCTCATTCGGGCGAGTTCATCGACAAACTGACCACGCGACAATCCGCGGTCCTCATCGACGGTGTAATGGGTCAGCAGTTGCGTGCGCACGTCGGCGGCAAACGAATCGGCGACCACGTACATCCCGGCCTGCATCATCAACTGCGCTGCCCCAATCCCACGCAACAACGTCGACTTGCCGCCGCTGTTTGCCCCCGTAACCACGATCAGGTGCCGCGCGTCGGCGTCGAGATCATTGCTGACTACCGGATTGGTCATCGTCAAACACAGCATCGGGTCGCGCAACTGCCGAGATGCCAGCCGCGTCGAACCGATGGGGAGCGCGGTCGGCAGACAGAGCGGGTAACCGGTGGCGCGAAGCCGGTCGTGGAGGCTGACGCAACCGAGATAAAACGCGACCTCATCGCGCAACCGGGTGAAAAAGTCGTGAACGTGGGCGGCAGCATCGTTGAGTACGGCCGCCACCATCGACACCGCGTAATCACGCAGGCGGGCGAGCGGATCGTATTCCGGGTCCGGTTCGTCGGCCACGTGGAAGGCCCGCACGTCGCGGTCGCGGCGCGCGAACGGCGACTTCCGACGCGTCGGCGCATGCAACACCACATCGGCGATCCCGTTGTCGTCGCCCAAGCGCGCACTGAGCTGAATGCCCGCGTCGTAATTGAGGGCCCGCACCTGCGCTTCGGCCTCATCGAGGTAGTTCTCGGTCAGCGCGGTCGTCACGGTGTTCATCAAGTCGACGAAACCGGGGGAGCTGAATCGGTGCGCGTGGCGAACCACGAGCTTTCGCAGCGCACGCACATGCGTGAGCAACTCGGTGAGCGCGTCCACGGCTAACAACAGTTTGCCGCTGGCCCGGTGCGCTGGACCTACCTTGCGGCGGCGCACGAGCGTGGCGGCCGTAGCGATGTCATACAGTTCGCGCACCACCGCGTGCTGCGTATGAGTTTCGGCGAGAACGGCATGCCGGTAGCTGATCACGTCAGGATCGGCCGACGCGGTCAACAACGCCGACCGCAGCGCCGCCTGCATGACCGGATCATCAGAAGCGTTGTCGCACAACGTTGTTAGACCGAGGTCGTGCAGGGCGGTCGCGTCGGTGACGATCGGGGCAACCGCAACAGTGGCCGGGGCGAGAAGGTTTACGCGCATGAGTTCACCCGGTCAGCGACGCGTTCCCGCGTGAGCCCGAACCGGCGAGCGAGCATGACCGCCTGCGCGTCACCGTCAGCGGCACGGCGTTCCAATCGGAATGTGCGGCGCCCGGGGTCGTCGGGGTCGGTCGTGGCGACCATGCTGACGGCAAACGAACCCATGTCGGCGAGCTCGTCGAAAAACGTGACCCACAACGCGACCGCCCCGACCTCGGCGATGCGCGCGAGAATGTCGCGACCGATAGTGGCCGCGTCGGCGCTGCCCGTCGCGCTGAGCGTTTCGTTGAGGATCACGACACTTCTCCCAGTCGCGACGTCGAGGGTGTCGCGGACGCGCAGCAGTTCGGTGGCAAGCCGTCCGGTGGGATCGGTGATCGCTTCGGCTGCCGCGAAATGAGTGTCGATGCGGTCAGCCAGCGGCAACCGCGCGCTGCTCGCGGGCACGAGACCGCCGAGCGCGGTGAGGTAGAGCAGCTGACCGAACGCGCGCGCGAACGTGGTCTTGCCGCCCTGATTCGGTCCGGTGACGATGATCGCGAGTTCCCCAGTCGACAGTTGCCAGTCGTTGGCAACCACCTCGGTCGGCTGGGCGCGCCACTGGGTGGCTAGTGCGAGGTCGAACGCGTTGTCAGCGTGGATCGCGGTGGTGTCGTCAGCCAACTCGGGCACGCACAGTCGACTAGTCCCGACGCGGTCGGCGAACCGCAGATAGGTCAGATAAAACGCGAGCTCGCGATCAAACGTCGCGACCGCCGCGTACCCGGGGAAAACGCGGTAGTCACGCCCGAATGCGGTAAGTCGACCAAACGCCAACGGCGACACCGCGGCCACCTCGTCAAGCAACTGCTCTTGCAAGTTCGCCGCCGGATCGAAACGCGGCTGCCCAGCAGGCGCGGGCGCGACGACCCCGAAGCGAGCGAACAGATTCGCGATCACCGCGCTGTGATCGAGCAGCTCGGCCGCTGGCATCACCTCGATCGTGCGGCCCGAAATGCGCAGCGTGTAGCGCACGTGGTCGAGCTCGGCCCGCACCTCGGCGACGACACGTGCGAAATCGGTGAGCTCCTGTGTCGTGAGAAAGGCGAGAAGCCAAGTGCGCCAACGAGTTAGCGCGACAGAACGGATCGGCACCGCGTCGAGTTCGGCAGCCAATCCCGTGAGTGCGTCAAGGTAATGCGCCGCAGCGGTTAGCTCCCACCACCCCCGCTGATGCGGGTGCTCGCGACTGGCGCCTGTCGCGAGTTCGTCGCGCACCTGGCGCATATTCGCGGCGAAGCCGGTCAGTGCTGTTCGAATGTCCTCGACCGCGAGGTCAGCGAACACTTCGTGGCGGTACCGCACCGTCGCGACGTCGGAGGTGGGGTGCGCGAAGATCGGCCGCAGATCGTATTCGTCGGCGCCCAAGATCGCGTTGATCACCTCGTCGATGTGCAAGTCGTGCAGCGCGGCGTCGTTGACCGCGAGCAGCGGCGGTGTGTTCGCGCTCGACGGCCACACAATGCTCACGTCTGACATGCTTCCCCCACTGCCCGGCAATATCCGACCCCGACCCTATCCGGCAAGCGGTGGCCGACGCAGGATTCGAACGAAATGCAAACGCGCACAGCGGTTTTCGATTTACTCACGAACAATCACCCAACATCAGTTTGCGAGAAAACTAGCGGTGTACGAACTCTGTGTGTTCGACGGTTCACGGTGCGGGCAACTGTGCTGCACGCCGGTAGCGTGGCGCGAGGCCCCCGAGTGAACCAGGAGAATAGACGTGTCGCGCGTGACCCCCGACGAAGCAACCGATGCCGTCGAGCGTGAAACGCTCGCGATGCGTCGAATGACCGAAAGCCTGGTCGAAGACCTCGCCGCCAGCGTCCCCGCCGAACAGGTCAGCTCCGCGATCGGCGCCGCGCACACCCGCTTCGAAGGCAAACCGATCCGCGAATTCGTGCCGATCCTGGTCGAACGCATCGTGCGGACCGAACTCGCCGACCCCGACCCCACCGTGCGGGTTGGTGCGACCCCGACCCCACGCGCGGTTCCTGGTGAAGTCGCGCCGGAAGTTTTGCCGTTCACCGCGTCGCCGCGTCGAGTCGGGCGTCGCGGCATCGTGCAACTGTCGCTCGGCGCCGCCGGAGTGGTCGCCGCCGCGACCGCCGGTGTCGCGTTGCTTCCTGACCGAGGCGAACACTCCGCCGCGCCCGCGCTGGTCGGCGTACACGGGGTGGTCGGGTCGGAAAAGGTCGCGTTCTTCCACGACGCGAACGTGGTGAAAATCCTGGCCGACAACGGGTTACGCGTCGACGTCGAACCAGCGGGGTCGCGCCAGATCGCGACGACCGTCGACCTGGCCGCTTACGACTTCGCGTTCCCGTCGAGCGGGCCCGCCGCTGAACGAGTCGCCCGCCAACGGAACGTCACAACGAAATACACGCCGTTCTCGTCGCCGATCGCGATCGCGACGTACCAGCCCATCGCTGACCTGCTCACCAGCGCTGGCGTGATCAAACCCGGGCCCGTCGCGACGTTCGACATGGACCGCTACCTCGACCTCGTCGCGCAAGGCGTGCAGTGGGACGCGCTGCCCGACAACACGACGTACCCGGTCGCCAAAAACATTCTGGTGTCGACCACCGACCCGCGCAGTTCCAATTCCGCGGCGATGTTCCTGTCGATCGCGGCGTATGTGGCTAACGAGCACACGATCGTGCGTGGCGCGAACGCCGAGGCACACGTGCTGCCCGCGCTGACGAAACTGTTTCTCACACAAGGGTTTACCGACACCTCCAGCGAAGGCCCGTTCAGTCAGTACCTCACTGGCGGCATGGGGCCAACCCCGATGGTGTGCGTTTACGAAGCACAATTCGTGGAAGCGGCAGGACAGAACAAGATCAAACCGGGCATGGTGTTGACCTACCCGTCGCCGACAGTGCTGTCCAACCACACACTTGTGCCGTTCAACGCGGGCGGCGACAAGCTTGGTCGACTCCTCACCGACAACGCCGAACTCCGCCGCCTCGCCGTCGAACACGGGTTCCGCACCGGCGACAACGCCCAGTTCGCCGCCCTCGCCGCCAAGCGCGACGTGACGGTGCCGACCGACCTCATCGACGTCGTCGACGCCCCCGCCTACGACACCCTGGAACACCTACTCGACGGCGTCGCGAAGTCCTACAACTAGCCAACCGCTCACTATCGGAGCAACGTCGCTGCCGAATCGGCCAGGTCGAGCAAGGGTTGCGGGAAAATGCCAAGCAGGAGCGTCGCGCCCGCGCTGAACGCGATCACGAGCGTGGTCGCGAACGGCGCCGTGACGACCGGGGCGTCGGCGGGCGGGTCGGTGAAGAACATCAGCACGATCACCCGCAGGTAGAAAAACGCGGCGACCGCGCTGCACACCACACCGACGATCACGATCGGGATGTACCCCGCACCGGCCGCTGCCGCGAAGACACCGAACTTGCTGATGAACCCGCTCGTCAATGGCAGACCGGCGAACGACAGCAGCAATAGCGCGAAAACCGAAGCGAGCCAAGGGGATCGGCGCCCCAATCCCGCCCACTGCGACAGCGCGGTGACCTCGTCGCCCGCCGAATCCCGCACGAGCGTGAGCACCGCGAACGCCCCAACCGTGCTCAACCCGTATGCGGCGGAATAGAACAGGACAGCGGCGATGCCAGCTGCGTCGTCGGCGACGAGACCAACGAGCAAGAAGCCCGCGTGCGCGACCGACGAATACGCGAGCAGGCGTTTCACGTCGGTTTGGGTGATCGCCATGACCGCGCCGACCGCCATCGTCGCGATCGCGATCGCCGCGAGGACGGGTCGCCAATCCGACCGCAACGCGTCGAGCCCGACGAACAGCACCCGCATGGTCGCGCCGACCGCCGCGATCTTCGTTGCCGCCGCCATAAACGCGGTGATCGGCGTCGGCGCACCCTGATACACATCGGGCACCCACGCCTGGAACGGCACGGCACCGATCTTGAACAGCAAACCAACCGCCAACATCGCCATGCCAAGCACCGCGAGCGTCGCATCGTCGGGTTCGCGCTGCAACGCCGCGGCGATACCGGGCAGGCTCACCGTTCCGGTGTGCCCGTACAGCAGTGCGACGCCGTACAGGAAGAACGCGGACGCGAACGCGCCGAGCAGGAAATACTTCAGCGCCGCTTCCTGCGACAACAACCGCTTGCGGCGTGCGAGCCCACACAGCAAGTACAGCGGAAGTGACAGCACTTCCAACGCGATGAACATCGTGAGCAGGTCATTCGCCGCCGGGAACAACAGCAGTCCACCGAGCGCGAGCAGGGTGAGTGGGAAAACCTCAGTGGTCACCAACCCCGCGCGCACGGCCGTCAACTCTTGCGCGCTGCCCGGTACCGACGACGCCTGCGGAGTGAACGCGTCGGCACCGTCACGGTCGAGGACAGCGACCGCACGCCACGTGCCGGGCCCGCTGCGTACCGGTCGACGTGGCACCGCGCCGCGCTCGGCGATGAGCAACAGCCCGAGCAGGGCGATCACCAGGATCGTGCCTTGCAAAAACAGGGAGACGCCGTCGATCGCGACCGCCCCCATCATCGCGGTGGCTTGGGTGTGCGAAAGCAACCCGACCGCGACGAGCGCGCCGACAATCGCGACGACCCCGATCCCGATATGAATGCGGAACCGAAAGGACTGTGGGACAAAGGCTTCCACCAGAACACCCAGTACCGCCGCCCCGAACACGATCAACATCGGGGCGAGGAGGTGGTATTCGATGCTCGGGGCGGGCAGGGGTGCGGCGAGCAAGGTCACGGCGTCCGTCCTCATTTGTGGCTACCTGTCGGTGCGAGAGTGACCGCGCCCGCTTCAGGCGTCGGGACCGTTGGCTTCGGGTCGTGTTTACCGATGGTCGACAGGGTGTTGCCCACGGCGGGGTCGACGAGGTCCAGGATGGGTTTCGGGTAAAAACCGAGCACAAGGAGCGCGACCAGCAGCGGCACGACAACGGCGAGCTCGCGCGGTCGCAGGTCGCGCATTCCCTCGTTGCCTTCCTTCACCGGGCCGGTCATCATCCGCTGGTAGGTCCACAGGATGTAAATCGCGGCGAGGACCAGCGCGAACGCGGCGAACACCGTCGCGACCGCGTACTTGTCGAAGGAGCCGATGAGCACAAGGAATTCACTGATGAACGGGGCGAGCCCGGGGAGCGAAAGCGTGGCGAGGCCGGCGATGAAGAACGTGCCCGCCAGCACCGGTGCGACCTTCTGTACGCCGCCAAACGCGGCGATCATCCGGGTGCCGCGCCTGCTGACGAGGAAGCCAGCGATGAGGAACAACGCGGCCGTCGAAAGCCCGTGGTTGACCATGTAAAGCGTTGCGCCAGACTGGGATTGGCTTGTCATCGCGAAGATACCGAGGATGATGAACCCGAAGTGCGAGATCGACGTGTAAGCGATGAGTCGCATCACGTCGGTTTGGCCGATCGCCAGCAATGCGCCGTAGATGATGCCGATCACGGCGAGCGTGATGATCAACGACGCGAAAGTGCTTGAGGCAACAGGGAAAATCAGCAGGCAGTAGCGCAGCATGCCGAACGTGCCGACCTTGTCGACGACGGCCATCATCAGCACCGCGCTCGCCGGTGTCGCCGAGACTGCGGCGTCGGGCAACCACGTATGCAGCGGCCACAGCGGCGCTTTGACCGCGAACGCGAACATGAACCCGAGGAACAACGCGTTGAGCAGGACCGCGCTGCCGCCGAGCGTGCCGTCGTTCGCGGCGGTCACGATAGTGCGAAGGTCGAACGTGCCCGCCGACGTAGTGCCCAGGTGTGCTTTAGCGGTGAGGACATACAGCCCGATCACAGCGGCCAACATGATCAGGCCACCAAAGAGGTTGTACAGCAAGAACTTCACCGCGGCGCGGGACCGTTGCGCGCGGACCGCCGCGTCGTCGGTGCGCGGGCCGAAACCGCCGATGAGGAAGTACATCGGGATCAGCATCGCTTCGAAGAACACGTAGAACAGCAGAATGTCGAGCGCGACGAACGAGATCAGCACCATTGACTCGACGAGCAGCATCAGCGCCAGATAAATCTGCGTTGTTCGACGGCCGTCGCCCGCAGCCTGGTCGTCACGCCACCCGGCGAGGATCAACACCGGCATCAACGCCGTCGTGAGCAGTACGAGCGCAGCGGCGATCCCGTCGAGACCCAGCGTGTACCCAACGCCGAATGCCGGGATCCACTCGTGTGATTCAACGAATTGGTAGTGGTCGCCGCCGGGGACGAACCGAATCGCGAGCACCACCGCGAGGACGAGGACGCCGACCGACACAGCGAACGCGAGCACCCGCGCGATCGTGCGACGACCCGGGGGCACCGCGAGTACCGCGACCGCGCCAACAGCGGGAGCAAGCCACAACGTGGTCAACCAAGGGAACGAGTTCACCAGAACCTCACCGCGAGCAGGGCGGCGGCAACCAGGGCCGCGCCGGTGAACATGGACAGGGCATACGAGCGAACGAAACCTGTTTGGACACGTCGCAACCGGGCCGACAGACCACCGATGCTGGCCGAAATCCCGTTCACAACGCCGTCGACACCGCGCGCGTCAAGGAAAACCAGCGCGCGAACCAGGTACTGACCGGGCCGTTCGAACACCGCGCGGTTGAACGCTTCGGCATAGAGGTCGTGACGCGCGGCCTTGACCAGCGGCCCCACTTTTTGCGGCGCGGTTTCGGGGATCGGTTGCTCGGCGTACATGCGGTAGGCGATCGCGACGCCGATCAGGACGACGGTCAACGCGAGCCCGGTGACAACCGATGCTGGGATGGCGGCTTCCCCGTGGTGTTCCCCGACGACCGGCGCGAGCCAATGTTGCAGCGACGACCCCCACACGAAAATCCCGCCCGCTGCCGCCGAACCGAGCGCGATGAGGATCATCGGGCCAGTCATGACCGCGGGCGCTTCGTGCGGGTGCGTGTCTGGCTTCCACCGTGGGGCACCGAAGAACGTCATGATCAGCACGCGCGTCATGTAGAACGCGGTGATGCCCGCACCGAGCAAGGTGACGCCGCCAAGGAGGATGCCGACGGAACCGCCGTGGTCGAACGCGGCTTCGATGATTCGGTCTTTGGAGAAGAAGCCGGAGAACGGTGGAACCCCGATGATCGCGAGGTAACCGATGCCGAAGGTAATGAACGTGATGGGCATGAGTTTGCGCAGGCCGCCGTAGCGGCGCATGTCGGTTTCGTCGTTGTTGGCGTGCATCACCGAGCCCGCGCCGAGGAACAGTCCCGCTTTGAAGAAACCGTGCGTGAGCAGGTGCATGATCCCGACCGCATACCCGGCGGGGCCGAGCCCGACGGCGAGGATCATGTAGCCGACCTGGCTCATCGTCGATGCGGCGAGCGCCTTCTTGATGTCGTCTTTCGCGCAACCGACGATCGCGCCGAACAGCAGCGTGACCGCGCCAACGGCAAGCACCGCCGCGCGAGCGCCCGGGGCAAGGTCGTAAATCGCGTTCGAACGGGCGATCAGATACACGCCAGCGGTGACCATGGTCGCGGCGTGGATCAGCGCCGACACCGGGGTCGGCCCTTCCATCGCGTCGCCGAGCCACGATTGCAGCGGGACCTGCGCGGACTTGCCACACGCCGCGAGCAACAACAGCAGGCCAAGCCACGTGAGGGTGCTTTCACTCGCATGCGGTGCGGCAGCGAAAACAGTGCGGAAGTCGAGCGAACCAAACACGGTGAACAGCACCGCCATCGCGATCACGAGACCAAGATCGCCGATGCGGTTGACGATGAACGCCTTCTTCGCTGCCGTGGCCGCCGACGGTTTCTGGTACCAGAAACCGATCAGCAGATACGACGCGAGGCCGACGCCTTCCCACCCGAGGAACAGGACAAGGTAGTTGTCGGCGAGGACAAGCACGAGCATCGCCGCGAGGAACAGGTTGAGGTAGCCGAAGAAACGGCGGATACCGGGGTCTTTGCTCATGTAACCGAGCGAATACACGTGAATGAGTGAGCCGACGCCGGTGATCAGCAACACGAAACACATGGACAGCTGGTCGAGTTGGAACGCGAAGTCGACGTGCAGGTCACCGACAACAACCCAGGGGAAAAGGTCGAGGTGCAGCGCCCGGTTACCTTCGCTCCGACCAAGCATCGCGACGAAGGCGACAACCCCAACGGCGAACGACGCGAGCGCCGCACCGGTCGCGAAATACGGGCCCCAACTATTGGTGCGTCGGCCGCCCAATAACAGGACGACCGCGCCAGCAAGCGGAATCGCGGGCGTGAGCCACAGCGTCGCGGTACCCATGTCAGAGCCGCAGCAGGTTGGCGTCGTCGACCGAGGTCGACCGACGGGCGCGGAAAATGGTCATGATGATCGCCAACCCGACAACAACCTCGGCGGCAGCGACAACCATGGTAAAGAACGCGATGACCTGCCCATCGAGATTGCTATGCAGGCGAGCGAAGGTGACGAACGCGAGGTTCACCGCGTTGAGCATCAGTTCAACGCACATGAACACGATGATCGCGTTGCGCCGCAACAACACTCCGGCGGCACCAATGGTGAACAGGATCGCCGACAGGAACAGGTAATTCTGGGGGTTCACCGGTTGCCTTCCTCGTCGAGATGGGTGTCGCTGTCGTCGGCGGCAGCGTGGCGACCGCGCGTGACGCCCGGGGTTGCCGCCGCCGACATCACCGCGCGCGTGCGACGGTGCCGCAAGATCGTGCTCACCGACAGCTCAGCGAAGGTGCCGTCGGGCAACTGGGCGGGGGAGTCGACAGCGTTGTGCCGGGCGTAAACGCCGGGCGTTGGCTGCGGCGTCGCGCGTTGACCCTCGGTGCGGAAGCGGTCACGTGACATTTCGCGTTGCCCACGTTTGGGCGTGAGTTGGTCGCGGTGCGCGAGGATCATCGCGCCGATCGTCGCGGTAATCAGCAGGGCGCCCGTAAGTTCGAAGGCCCAGACGTAGCGGAAGAAGATCAGATCAGCGAGTTCCGCGATCACGTCGCGGTCGCCGAAACCGCGCCCGGACAGGTTAGTGCGCGAGTCGCGTAGCGCGGCGCCGATACCGCCCATCAGTAGTAAACCGAACCCGATGCCAACGATGGCCGCCGAAATACGTTGGCCCGCAAGGGTTTCCTTCAAGGACTCAGCGGAATCGACGCCGACGAGCATGAGGACGAACAGGAAAAGCATCATCACCGCGCCCGTGTACACCACGATCTGCACCACGCCGAGGAACAGTGCGCCCTGGGCCATGTAGAACATCGCGAGCGCGATCATCGTCGCGGCCAAACACACCGCCGAATGGACCGCTTTCGCAGCGGTAACCATGCCCAGCGCGCCCAGAACGGTGATGGGCGCGAGTACCCAGAACAGGACAGCTTCGCCGGTCGAGGTGTTGACGACGTTCGCCGCAAGCAAGGTGGTTGTCATCGCAACGCCCCCTCGTCCGACACATCCGGTGCCTGCACGCGACCAAGGTAGTAGTCGGCGGCGTCGGTGCCCGGCGCCATCGCGTGCGGCGGCGCGACCATTCCCTCGGCCATCGGCGCCAACAGCCGGTCCTTCTCGTAAATGAGGTCGGCGCGGTTGTCGTCGGTGAGTTCGTACTCGTTGGTCATCGTGAGCGCGCGAGTGGGGCACGCTTCGATGCACAGTCCGCAACCGATGCAGCGCAGGTAGTTGATTTGATATACCCGGCCGTACCGTTCGCCGGGCGAGTACCGGGCGTCTTCGGTGTTGTCGGCACCTTCAACGAAAATCGCGTCCGCCGGGCACGCCCACGCGCACAGTTCGCACCCGATGCACTTCTCCAAGCCGTCGGGGTAGCGGTTGAGTTGGTGGCGACCGTGATAGCGCGCCGCGGTCGGCACCTTCTGCTCGGGATAGGACTCGGTTGTCGGCGTTTTGAACATTGTCGCCGCGGTGACGGCGAAACCGGCGAGTGGGTCGAGGAAGCCGGGTTCGTTGACCAGGTCGGTGCGGTCGGGCATCGGTGGTGTCGGAAAGCCAAGGAACACAGCCGAATTCGACGGGGGTGTCGGTTCGAGCGGCGGCAACCCTTTCGCGCGACCAGCTCGGAGGAACGTCGCGATGAGCGCGGCGGTGATGATCAACCCGACCACGATCAGAATCGGGTTTTGCCCCGGCAGGCCCTCCACCGACAGCAAACGCGCGGCGGCGACGATCATCACCCAGACCAGCGACGTGGGAATCAGCAGCTTCCAGCCGAGGTTCATGAACTGGTCGTAGCGCAGTCGGGGCAGGGTGCCACGCAACCAAATGAAGACGAAAAGGAACGTCCACACCTTCGCGGTGAACCACAGCAGCGGCCACCACCCTGAATTCGCGCCGTCCCAGATGCTCACCGGGAACGGGGCGCGCCACCCACCGAGGAACAGCGTGGTCGCGAGCGCGGAAACCGTTGCCATGTTCACGTATTCGGCGAGCATGAACATCGCGAACTTGAGCGACGAGTACTCGGTGTGGAAGCCGCCGACGAGTTCGCCTTCGGCTTCGGGGAGGTCGAAGGGGGCGCGGTTGGTCTCGCCGACCATCGACACGCAGTAGATCGTGAACGACGGCAGCAAAAACACCACGTACCAGGTGCTTTCCTGCGCACCGACAATGCCCGAAGTCGACATCGTGCCTGACAACAGAAACACCGTCGCGAACGTGAGTGCCATCGCGATCTCATACGAAATGACCTGCGCGGTCGACCGCAACCCGCCGAGCAGCGGGTAAGTGGAACCGGACGACCAGCCCGCGAGCACGATCCCGTACACCCCGATCGAGGTGATCGCGAGAATGTAGAGCACAGCGACGGGCATATCGGTGAGCTGTAAAGCGGTGTGATGGCCCATGATGGAGACTTCGGGGCCCATCGGGATCACCGCGAACGCCATAAACGCCGGAATCACCGCGATGATCGGGGCGAGCACGAAGATCGGTTTGTCGACGATCGCCGGGATGATGTCTTCTTTGAGCGCCATCTTCACGCCGTCGGCGACCGATTGCAGACTGCCCCACGGACCAATTCGGTTAGGCCCGATGCGCATCTGCATGCGCGCGACGATCTTGCGTTCGGCATACACCGCGACCAGCGGAATCATCAGCAAATACACGAACACCGCGAGCGCTTTGGCGACGACAAGCCAGAACGGGTCGGAGCCGAACAGGGACTCACTCATGGCGGTGTTCCTTCATCCTGTCGTCGGCGCGGCGCAGACGTACCACCGCGCCTGGGGTGACGCCGAGCGTGGCGGTGACCGTCGACCCGGGCGAATGCAGCGGCAGCCAGACGACGCGGTCGGGCAAATCGGTGATCATCAGCGGCAACGTGATTTGGCCGCGGTCGGTGTAGACGATCACGTGATCGGCGTCGTCGGCTTCGATTTCGGCGGCGGTGGCAGCGGACAGTCGCGCCACAGGCGGGCGTGCGACGCCTGCCAGGTTCGGTTCGCCGTCCTGCATGCGACCGGCGTCGAGCAGCATGCGCCAGCCAGCGAGGATCGCGTCGCCGGGACCCGGACCGGGCAGTGATTGGCCGGTGAGGTCGGGCGATTCGACAGGTGTGCCGGTCCACGACCCGAGGGCGTCGAGTTCAGTGCGCGCGGTGACCTCGTCGGGCAGGCCGAGCGGGGTTTCCATCGCGACAGACAGGGAGTCGAGTACCCGCAGATCCGACAGCGGCCGCGCGACGCGACGCGTGGTGTCGATCGACGCTGCTTTGAACGAGCGCGGGCGACCCTCCCATGTGCGGAACGTGCCCGACTTTTCCAACGTGGTCGCGACGGGGAACACCACGTCGGCGCGTTCAGTGACCGCGCTTGCGCGCTGTTCGATGCTGACAACGAAACGGGCCGCGTCGATCGCCGCGCGCGCGGCGACTGGGTCAGGCAGGTCGTCGGGGTCGACGCCGCCGACGATCAGTGCGCCCAGAGTGGGTGCGGCAGCGAGGATGGCTGCGGTGTCGCGCCCCAGCGTGACAGGCAAGTCGTCGCACTGCCACTGGTGTCGAACTTGTTGGCGCGCAATCGGATCCACTACCGGCCGACCGCCAGGCAACAACTCTGGCAGCGCGCCCGCCTCCAGCGCGCCCCGTTCGCCTGCTCGCCGAGGTACCCACGCCAGCGCGGCGCCCGTTGCGTCGGCCAACCGACTCGCCGCCGATAGTGCGCCGATACTGCCTGCGAGTCGTTCGCCGACCATGATCACCGCACCACCCGATCGCAGCAGCTCCATCAGCTCGGCGGCGTCGCTGGTTGGTTCGGCGGCGATCGCGTCGAGCATGTCGGCCTCGCCGCCCGGCAGGGTTTGGATCAGTGAACCGGACATGCGTTCCAGGCCACGTGACGCGAACGGGGCGAGTGCGACTACACGAATCCCGTTGGTGCGTGCGGCTTTTCGCAGGCGAAGGTAAATCATGGGGGATTCTTCTTCGGGTTCAAACCCAACAAGCAACACCACCGGCGCGGTTTCGAGCGCCGCGTAGTCGACACGCACACCCCTACCCGCGACGCGTGCCGCGAGGAAACGCGCTTCTTCATCGGAATGCTCGCGGGAACGGAAGTCAATATCGTTGGTGCCCAACACCATTCGCGCGAACTTCGCGTACGCGTATGCCTCTTCCTCAGTAACTCGCCCACCGACGAGCACGCCCGCGTTGCCGACCGCGCCGCTAAGCCCCGCGGCCGCCGCGGCGAGTGCTTCCGACCACGACGCGGGCGCGAGTTTGCCATCCCATCCGCGCACAAGCGGGGTGGTGAGGCGGTCACGTTCGGTGGTGTAGGCAAATGCCCACCGGCCCTTGTCGCAGTTCCATTCCTCGTTGACCTGCGGGTCGTCACCAGCCAAGCGACGCAACACTTTTCCGCGTCGATGGTCGGTGCGTTGCGCGCAGCCCGATGAACAGTGCTCGCACACGCTCGGTGACGAGACCAGGTCGAACGGGCGGGCGCGGAACCGGTACGAGGTGCCGGTCAGTGCGCCGACCGGGCAGATTTGGACGGTGTTGCCGGAGAAATAGGAATCGAGTGGCTCGGCTTGGGCGGTGCCAACCTGTTGCAGCGCACCACGATCCATTAATTCGATAAACGGGTCACCGGCGACCTGCTGCGAGAAGCGAGTGCACCGCGCGCACAGGACGCAGCGTTCCCGGTCGAGCAGCACCGCCGACGACAACGGAATCGGCTTGGGATAGGTGCGTTTGACCCCGTCGAACCGCGACTCCGCGCTGCCGGTCGACATCGCCTGGTTTTGCAGCGGGCACTCGCCACCCTTGTCGCACACCGGGCAGTCGAGCGGATGGTTGATCAGCAGCAACTCCATGACGCCACGCTGCGCTTTTTCCGCGACGGGTGAGCTGACCTGGGTGCGCACGACCATGCCGTCGGTGACGGGAATCGTGCAGGACGCGACCGGTTTTCGTTGACCTTCCACCTCAACAAGGCACTGGCGGCACGCGCCAGCCGGGGCGAGAAGGGGATGGTCGCAGAAACGTGGGATCTCGACACCAATCAACTCGGCCGCCCGGATAACGAGGGTGCCGGGCGGGACTTCGATGGTGGTGTCGTCGATGGTGACGCTGACCATGTCGGTTGGCATGACGGGGTTGCTGTTGCCGGGTGCTATCGCGGTCATTGGGTGCCTTCCCCTGCGCTGGCCCACGCGGTGGCGCGCGCCGGATCGAACGGGCAGCCGCCGTTGCGCTGATGGTCGAGGTATTCCTCGCGAAAGTGCTTGAGCGACGAAAAGATTGGACTCGCGGCACCGTCACCGAGCGCGCAGAACGATTTGCCGTTGATGTTGTCGGCGATGTCAGCGAGCTTGTCGAGGTCGCCCTCGGTGCCTTCGCCCGCTTCGAGGCGCTTGAGCAGCTGAACCAACCAGTACGTGCCTTCGCGGCAGGGTGTGCATTTGCCGCAGGATTCGTGGGCGTAGAACTCGGTCCAGCGCAGGACCGCGCGGACCACGCAGGTGGTGTCGTCGAAGATTTGCAGTGCCTTGGTGCCGAGCATCGAACCGGCCGCCGCGACGCCTTCGTAGTCGAGGGGGACCTCGAGGTGTTCGGCGGTAAAAATCGGGGTCGATGAACCGCCCGGTGTCCAGAATTTCAGCGTGTGACCAGCGCGGACGCCACCGGCGTAGTCGAGCAGTTCACGCAACGTGATCCCCAGTGGGGCCTCGTACTGGCCCGGCCGCGCGACGTGTCCTGACAGCGAGTACAGCGTGAATCCGGGCGATTTCTCGGTGCCCATCGACCGGAACCAGTCGACACCGTTGCGCATGATCGATGGCACGCTCGCGATGGATTCGACGTTATTGACCACGGTCGGGCACGCGTACAAGCCTGCGACGGCGGGGAACGGGGGTCGCAATCGTGGTTGACCGCGACGACCTTCGAGCGAGTCGAGTAGCGCGGTTTCCTCGCCGCAGATGTAAGCACCCGCACCGGCGTGGACGATTAACTCCAGGTCAAAGCCCGATCCTGCGATATCGCGACCGAGGTAACCGGCCGCGTACGCTTCGGCGACCGCTGCTTGCAGCCGGCGCAGGACGGGCACCACTTCGCCGCGCACATAGATGAACGCGGTGTTGGCCCGGATCGCGTACGACGCGATGATTACGCCCTCAATCAAGGTGTGCGGGCTCGCGAGCATCAACGGGATGTCTTTGCAGGTCCCCGGCTCCGACTCGTCGGCGTTAACAACGAGGTAGTGCGGTTTCGTGACGCCATCAGGGCCTGGACCCTGCGGGATGAACGACCACTTCATGCCAGTCGGGAAGCCCGCGCCACCACGACCGCGCAGGCCAGCGGCTTTGACGGTGGCGATCACGTCGTCGGGGTCGGTGTTTAACGCGGCCCGCAAACCTTCGTAGCCGCCGGTGGCGCGGTAGGCGTCGAGTGTCCACGACTGCGGGTCGGCCCAGTGCTTGCTCAGGACGGGAGTCAGCGTCACGACGCCTCCTCTTCCGTTGTGGCACACTGCAATCCGGCGAGCGTCGGTGCGCCTGGGGCACCGTCGAGCGCACCCGGGCGGTCGTCGGGGAAACCAGCGAGGATGCGCGCGGTTTCACGGAACGTGCACAGCGGTGCGCCACGGGTGGGCCGAACACGGTGGCCCGCACGCAACGCGTCGGCGATCGCCAGCGCGGATTCGGGGGTTTGGTTGTCGAAAAACTCCCAGTTGACCATGATGACCGGCGCGTAATCGCACGCCGCGTTGCATTCGATGTGTTCGAGCGTGATGGTGCCGTCGTCGGTCGTTTCGCCGTGTTTGACACCCAAATGTTGTTGCAGCGCTTCGTAAATAGCGTCGCCGCCCATCACCGCGCACAGCGTGTTGGTGCACACGCCAACGTGGTAGTCGCCGGTGGGGACGCGGCGGTACATCGAATAGAAGGTGGCAACCGCGGTGACTTCGGCGCCGGTCAGGCCGAGTTGGTCGGCGCAAAAGTCGATGCCGGTGCCGCCGACGTAACCGTCTTCGGCCTGCACGAGGTGCAACAACGGCAGCAGCGCCGACCGAGGCTGCGGGTAGCGCGCGATAATGTCTTTCGCGTCGACTTCCATGCGCTGGCGCACGTGCGGGGGATACGGTTCTGGCCTGCTTGATAATTGGAGCAGGATCGGCTGATCAGTCATCGGTCAACTCCGCCCATTACGGGGTCGATGCTGGCGACCGCGGCGATGACGTCGGCGACCATGCCGCCCTCACACATCGCGGCCACTGCCTGCAAATTGGTGAACGAGGGGTCGCGGTAATGCACGCGGTAGGGGCGGGTGCCGCCGTCGCTGACGATGTGGACGCCCAGTTCCCCTCGCGGCGACTCAACAGCTGAATACACCTGTCCCGCAGGCACTCTGATGCCTTCGGTGACGATCTTGAAGTGGTGGATGAGCGATTCCATCGACGTGCCCATGATTTTGCCGATGTGCTGCGGCGAGTTGCCGAGCCCGTCGGGGCCGAGTTGCAGGTCAGCGGGCCAGGCGATTTTCTTGTCGTCGATCATTACCGGGCCCGGGCGGAGCCGGTCGACGCATTGTTCGATGATCTTGAGCGACTCGTGCATTTCGGCGACGCGAATGAGGTAGCGGCCGAAACAGTCGGCACCCGAGGTGGTCGGGACATCGAAGTCGTAGGTTTCGTACCCGCAGTACGGTGCCGATTTCCGCAGGTCGTGGGGGAGTCCGGTCGATCGCAGCACCGGGCCGGTGATGCCGAGCGCCATACACCCGGTGAGGTCGAGGTAGCCGATGTCCTGGGTGCGTTTCTTCCAGATGGGGTTGGCGCTGAGCAGATCTTCCAAGTCGCGCAACCGTTTTGGCATGAGTGCCAACAGTTCGCGGACCTTGGTGATGCCCTCGTCGGGGACATCTTGCGCGAGGCCGCCGGGGCGAATGTAGGCGTGATTCATCCGCAAGCCGGTGATGGTTTCGAACACATCGAGCACCAGTTCGCGTTCGCGGAACCCGAACAGCATCGGGGTGAGCGCACCCAATTCCATTCCGCCCGTTGCCAAGGCGACGAGATGCGAGGAGATGCGGTTGAGCTCCATGAGCATGACTCGCACGATCGTCGCGCGTTCGGGAATGTCGTCGGTGATGTCGAGCAGTTTCTCTACGCCAAGGCAGAACGCGGTTTCGTTGAAGAACGGCGACAGGTAGTCCATCCGGGTGACGAACGTGACGGCCTGTGCCCACGTGCGGAATTCGAGGTTCTTCTCAATCCCGGTGTGCAGGTAGCCGATGCCGCACCGGGCCTCGACAACCGTCTCGCCTTCGATTTCGAGAATGAGCCGCAGCACCCCGTGCGTTGACGGGTGCTGCGGGCCCATGTTGACCACGATGCGTTCTTCGCTGGCACCTTCGATGGCTTCGGTGACCTGCGCCCAATCTTGGCCCGCGACAGTGACCACGCGCGCTTGCGCGTGGCGGAAATCGGTGTCGGTCATTAGCTGTAGGTCCTCCGCTCGTCGGGCGGCGGTATCCGTGCGCCCTTGTACTCCACCGGAATCCCGCCGAGCGGGTAGTCCTTGCGTTGCGGGTGACCACGCCAATCGTCGGGCATCATGATGCGTGTGAGTGACGGATGACCGTCGAAGACGATGCCGAAGAAGTCGTAGGTTTCGCGTTCGTGCCAGTCGACGGTGGGATACACCGAAAACAGCGATGGCAGGCGCGCGTCGTTGTCGGGTGCGGTGACTTCTAGCCGCACGCGACGGCGGTGGGTGATCGACAGCAGGTGGTAGATGGCGTGCAGTTCGCGGCCGGTGTCGTCGGGGTAATGCACCCCGTTGACGCCGAGACACAGTTCGAAGCGCAGCGCCTGTTCGTCGCGGAGAGCTTGGGCGACGTCGAGCAGGTGACCGCGCCGCACATGCAACGTGATTTCGTCGCGGAAGACGACCACTTTGGCTATGGCGACGTTGAACGGGATCGCGCGTTGGGTGAGGGCGGCGCGCACGGTGCCGACGAACGCGTCGAACCAACCGCCGTAGGGCGACGGTGTGCTCGACGGGATCGTGACAGTTTCGACGAGACCGCCGTAACCGGAGGTGTCGCCGGTGCCGCTCACGCCAAACATGCCGCGCCGCACGCTGATTGGTTCGTCGGGTTCAGGCTGGGGTGCAGGCGCCGGGCTTGGGGTTTCTTCCGGCGTGGGTTCGGCACCGCTTTCGGCTGAACCGGGGGAGTCGAAGGTCATCGCAACAACCCCTCCATCCGGATGGTGGGAGTGGTTGCGAGCGCGGCCTTTTCCGCAGCGCGGATGGCTTCTTGGCGGTTGACGCCCATCGGGGTTTCGGCGATTTTGGCGTGTAGCGCGAGGATGGCGTTGAGCAGCATCTCCGGACGCGGCGGGCAGCCGGGCAGATAAATGTCGACCGGGACGATGTGGTCGACGCCCTGAACGATCGCGTAGTTGTTGAACATGCCGCCCGACGACGCGCAAACACCCATCGCCAAAACCCATTTGGGCTCGGTCATCTGGTCATAAACCTGCCGCAGTACCGGGGCCATCTTCTGGCTGACCCGGCCTGCGACGATCATGAGGTCGGCTTGGCGTGGCGACGCACGGAACGCTTCCATGCCGAAACGCGCGATGTCGAAGCGGCCAGCGCCCGTTGCCATCATCTCGATGGCACAGCACGCGAGACCGAAGGTGGCTGGCCAGACGGAACCTTTGCGCAGGTAACCGGCGAAATCCTCGACGGTGCTGAGCAGGAATCCGCTTGGCAGATTGTCTTCTAGACCCATAACTTCCCACTCATTCCCAGCTCAGGCCGCCGCGACGCCACTCGTAGGCATAGGCGACCGACACATTGACGATGAACAACGCCATCGCGGCGAAGCCGAACAGGCCGAGCGCTTCGAAGCGCACCGCCCACGGGTAGAGAAAAACGATCTCAATGTCGAAGATGATGAAAAGCATCGCGGTGAGGTAGTACTTCACCGGAAAGCGCTGGCCAGCAGCATTTCCCGGCCCGCCAGCGATAGCGTGGGGAGTGGGTTCGATACCGCACTCATAGGGTTCGAGTTTGGCGCGATTGCGCCGTTTGGGCCCGATTAACGCGGCCGCGGCGACGGAGAAGACCGCGAATGCGGCGGCGATCCCCCCAAGTACGAGTGCGGGCACCTCGATGTTCACGACTGCACTTCCCCTCCTGGCTGGAGCTGGGCGAGCTTGAGGCGGGCCCGGCGCGGAAAGGTTATGCACCGGCCCGCGATCATGTGAGCTAGAGCACAGACTACCGCTGATATCGATGACCGCCGCACGTTTTCCGATGCTCGTTTGATCGATTTAGGTACCAAGACTTATGAGCAAGACGGGGGTAATCGGGAATGTCCGGAAACGCCGAATCGCACGCCACTAGCTGGGCGAAATGCCCAGTTGGTGACGTGCGAACTATCCGCGAGCGCGGGACTATCGCCGTGGGGTGCGACTAGCGGGCGAGCAGAACGCTGGTAACCGCGTTGGTGAGCTGCATCGGGTCGATCGGATGCGAGACGGCGGCCTCAGCGCGTGACCAGTTGGCCAACCACGCGTCATCGGGGCGACCGGTGAGCACAACGACCGGCGGGCATTCGTCGATTTCGTCTTTGAGCTGCTTGGCGATCCCGAGACCGCCCGCGGGCGCGGATTCACCGTCGAGGATGGCGAGGTCGATGCCGCCAGCGTCCATTTGTTCGATCACCACCGGCGCGGTGGCAACTTCGAAGAAGTCGAGTTCGGGCAGGTCGGCACGTGGTCGTCGCCCCAACGCGGTGATCACCTGTTGTCTGGTGTCGGCGTCGTTGCTATAGACCAGTACGCGAAGCGGGGTGGAACCTGTCGATTCGGCCACGTTGCCGATGGTACGTCCGCGCGCGCCGAGCCCGTGGTGGGTTCGCCGGAACTGGTCGCGTTCGCCGGTTTACGGACCTGCGGCATGGAAAGCGGCAGTGCCGGTTTCGGCAGGGTCGATGAGGTGGGCGAGGAAAAGTCGCGTGACCGGAGTGGGGGTTGGCGTTGTCACCGCGTGCCACGGCCGGTCCAATGGGGTGCCCGCGACGTCGATAACGGTCAGCGCGCCGGATTCGATGTGCTCGCCGACCGCGTCATTGTGGATCAGCGTCACGCCCAAGCCTTCGCGTGCTGCCGCGATCACCGCGCCGTGGGAGCCCAACGTCAGTGTGGGCGGGTCGATTTGGAGGCGGTCGAGCAGGGCGAGCGTCGCTTCGCGGGTGCCCGAACCGGTGCCACGCAACAGCCACGTCGTTGTCGTCGGGTCGACGTCGGGGCTGTCGCCAACGACCACGAGCGTGCTCGGTCGGCGCGCCTGAATCACCAGATTCGCTGTGTGCGGTGGTCGGCCCGCGATCACGAGATCGGTTTCGTGGTGCTGTAATTCGAGAAACAGCACGTCGCGCGGATGAATCGACAGGCTCAATTCCACCGCGGGGTAGCGGCGGCGAAACGACGCGAGCGGCCGCAGCACCACCGACTCGCCCGCGGTCGCGACCACCCCAATACGCAGGCGACCGACCTCGGCTTGGCGTACGGCGGCGTGTGCTTCTTTCATCATCCCGAGGATGCCTCGGCAGTACTCGGCGTAGACGCGGCCCGCTTCGGTGAGCGCGATCCCGCGGCCTGAGCGCGCGATGAGCTTGACGCCCAACTGTTTTTCGATGTGGCCGACGGCGGCAGAGACGGCGGCTTCGGTGACGTGTAACCGGGCCGCAGCGGCGCGAATGCTGCCTAGGCGGGCCACCGCGAGGAAGGTTTCCATTCGTCCCGCGCTAACTCTGCCCACTACTCGACGGTAGCAAACTCAACTTTTCGATTGAGCGTTCCGAGAAACATTCAGATTGTTTGTCGCATCGCCCGGCCTCATCCTGAATTAACCGCAGCGCCCCCGGATTCCACAGGAGGAACCATGGCAGAAGAAACCGAACGGGATCGTTGGGATCCGGGCGTACAGTCGTATGCGTCAATGGGATATTACGCACCCGACTATGTGCCAAGCGATACCGACGTGCTCGCGGTATTCCGCGTCACGCCCCAACCCGGCGTCGACCCGATCGAGGCTGCCGCCGCCGTCGCGGGCGAATCATCCACTGCCACTTGGACTGTCGTGTGGACCGACCGGCTCACCGCACACACCAAGTACCAGGCCAAGTGTTACCGCGTCGACGAGGTTCCGGGGCGTCCTGGCGAATACTTCGCCTATATCGCCTACGATCTTGACCTTTTCGAAGAAGGGTCGATCACCAATCTCACGTCGTCGGTCATCGGCAATGTTTTTGGGTTCAAACCGCTGCTCGCATTGCGACTCGAAGACATGCGCATTCCGGTCGCCTACGTCAAAACTTTCCAGGGCCCGCCGCACGGTACGGTGATGGAACGGGAATACCTCAACAAATACGGTCGCCCCCTTCTTGGTGCGACGGTGAAACCCAAACTTGGTTTGTCGGCGCGCAATTATGGGCGCGTTGTCTACGAGGCATGCAAGGGCGGCCTCGATTTCACCAAGGACGACGAGAACATCAACTCGCAGCCGTTCATGCGGTGGCGCGACCGATTCCTCTTCGCGATGGAGGGCGTGAATCGGGCGATGGCTGACACCGGCGAGGTTAAGGGTCACTACCTCAACGTCACCGCCGCGACGATGGAAGACATGTACGAACGCGCTGAATTCGCCAAGGAACTCGGTTCGGTTGTCATCATGATCGACCTCACCGTGGGCTACACCGCGATGCAGTCGATGTCGAAGTGGGCGCGCCGCAACGGGGTGCTGCTGCACCTGCATCGGGCCGGGCATTCCACGTTCACCCGGCAGAAAACGCATGGTGTGAGCTTCCGTGTACTGGCCAAATGGTGCCGACTGATCGGCGTCGACCACCTGCACGCGGGCACCGTCGTTGGCAAACTCGAAGGGGATCCGGCGACCACGCGCGGTTTCTATGACACGCTGCGCGACAATTCCGTGCCAGCGAATCTGGGCAACGGCATTTTCTTCGACCAGGAATGGGCCAGCTTGCCCGGTGTGATGCCGGTGGCGTCCGGTGGTATTCACGCGGGGCAAATGCATCAGCTGCTTGATTTGTTTGGCGATGACGTGATCTTGCAGTTCGGCGGCGGCACCATCGGTCACCCCCTCGGCATCGCGGCGGGTGCGGAAGCCAACCGCGTCGCGCTCGAAGCGGTTGTCAAGGCCCGCAATGAGGGTCGCGACCTGCTGCGCGAAGGTCCCGACGTGCTGCGTGCGGCGGCGTCGGTGAATCGCCCGCTTGAGGTCGCCCTCGCGACCTGGGGTGACGTCACGTTCAACTACACGTCGACCGACGCGCCCGACGCGGTCCCGACGGCGACCCGATAGGAGTTGGCATGTATTTGCGACAGGGCACCTTCTCGTATCTTGCCGAGCTCACCGACGAAGAAATCGCGGCGCAGGTGCGCTACGCGTTGCTCAACAATTGGCCGGTGTCGATTGAATACACCGACGACCCGCACCCGCGTAATACGTACTGGGAAATGTGGGGGTTGCCGCTTTTCGACCTCGACGAACCCGACGGTGTTCTCGCCGAAATCAACGCGTGCCGCGCCACCTTCCCCCGTCACTATGTGCGGGTCACGGCCTATGACGCGACCTACACCAAGCAAACAACGGCGCTGAGTTTCCTGGTGCAGCGCCCAGCCGTTGAACCGGGTTTCGAATTGGCCCGCACCGAAGGTGCCGATCGTACGCAGCGCTACAGCGTGCGGTCGTATGCCACTGATCGCCCGCAGGGGCAACGGTATGGCGACTGACCGTGCGGTCAGTGGTTTCCAGCTAGCGAGGCCGGGCGCCACCAGCGCCCGGCCTTCGCGCCCCGGCGACGTCGATGCGGCGACGTCGCCGGAGGAAACACTGAGCGAAGACGCGTTATTGGATTTGTCGCTCGACCTGGCCGGACACGATGTGGAAGAAACACTGACCCGCCTTGACGCGGAACTCATCGGGCTCGCCAATGTGAAAGAGCGGGTGCGCGAAATCGCGGCGCTGCTGATGATCGACCGTGCGCGCCGGCGATTTGGGCTGGAGTCGTCACGGCCAACGATGCACATGAGTTTCACCGGTGGCCCCGGCACCGGAAAGACGACGGTCGCGTTGCGGATGGCGCACATGCTGCACGCCCTTGGCTACATTCGAAAGCCCAAGGTGCACACCGTGACTCGCGACGATCTCGTTGGCCAGTTCATCGGGCACACCGCGCCGAAAACGAAAGAAGCATTGGCGAAAGCCGCTGGTGGCGTGCTGTTTATCGACGAGGCGTACTACCTGTTTCGACCCGAGAATGAGCGCGATTACGGGCAGGAAGTCATTGAGATTCTCCTGCAAGAAATGGAAAACGAGCGCGCGAACCTTGTCGTGATTTTCGCGGGCTACCCGGATCGGATGGACCGGTTCTTCTCCGCCAATCCCGGGCTGTCGTCGCGGGTGCCGCATCATCTGGAATTCGCTGACTACACCCACGGCGAATTGATGAGCATCGCGGAATTGATGGTCGCCGGGGAGAACTTCCGGTTCGATTCGGCAGCGCGTACCGCGTTCGGTCAGTACCTCACCGCGCGCATGACGCGACCACGGTTTTCGAATGCGCGCAGCGTGCGCAACGCGATCGACCGTGCGCGGCTGCGGCAGGCGAAACGGCTGGTTGAGCTGGCGCGACCGCTGTCGAAGTCCGATCTCGTGACGCTCTGCGATGCCGATATTTACGGCAGCAGCGTGTTCAGTGATGCCAAACAGGACGCCAAACAGGACGCCAAACAGGAGGTGCAGGTGGCGCCGTGCCCGATCGACTAACGACATTAACCCGCTACACGATTGAACAAGAACACCTCCATCCCGGCTCATCAGGTGAGTTTTCCGCGCTGATCAATGTTGTTGCCACGGCGGCGAAGATCATCGCGAATCAGGTGATGCGCGGTGCGATTCTGGATGCGCGCGAAGGGTATTCGGGCGGGCGTCGGCTTGACGCGCTCACCGATGAGGTGATGGTCGCGCAGACGCAGTGGACCGGGCATTTATCCGGGTTGCTTTCCGAGCAGCGCGAAGAGGTGCTCGCGATCGCAGCCGCACCCGGACGCGGGAAATACCTGCTCGCCTTCGATGCCCTCGACGGGGCGAGCAATATCGACGTGAATCTGCCCGTCGGTTCGATTTTCAGCATTCTGCGCGCACCGACGAGCGTGATTGACGGCGAAGGCGAACCGACCGAAGCCGACTTCCGGCAACCCGGCGTGCAGCAGGTATGCGCCGGGTTCACCCTGTACGGGCCAGCGACCATGCTCGTGCTCACGACCGGAAGCGGTGTCGACGGGTTCACTCTCGACCGCGAAATCGGCGCGTTCGTGCTCACGCACCCACAAATGCGTATTCCCGACGACAGCGCGGGATTCGCGATTAACGCGGCCAACGAACGGTTTTGGGAACGACCCGTCCGTCGTTATGTGCAGGAATGTCTCGACGGTGTCGATGGACCGCGCGGGCGCGATTTCAATATGCGCTGGGTCGCGAGCCTCGTCGCCGACACGTTCCACATCCTCACGCGCGGCGGCGTGTATTTGTACCCGCGCGACACCCGACATCACGCACAGGATGGGCGGGTTTCGTTGCTGTATGGGGCGAATCCGATCGCGTTCATCGTCGAACAAGCAGGCGGTGCGGCGACCACCGGACACCACCGGGTGATGACGGTGACGCCAACGGAAGTGCATCAACGGGTGCCCTTCATTTTCGGGTCACGCAACGAGGTTTTGCGGATCGAGCGCTATCACGCCGAACCCGATGCGGGTCCCAGTTTCGATTCGTCGTTGTTCGGGACGCGGTCGCTTTTTCGCCCCGCTAAGCATGAACAGCGCACATAGCTCGTAGGAGGCACCATGTCGGTCAAGCATCCCGTTGTCGCGATTACCGGTTCCTCGGGTGCGGGGACGACAAGCGTCACGCGGGCGTTCGAGGAAATATTTCGGCGCGAAGGCGTGAGTGCCGTTGTGGTAGAAGGGGATTCGTTTCACCGCTACGACCGGAGCGAAATGAAGATCGCGATGGCCGAAGCTGAACAAATGGGCAACCACACGTTCTCCCATTTCGGTGAAGACGCGAATTTGCTGCCAGAACTAGAAACACTGTTTCGCGAATACGGCGAAACCGGGGTGGGACGCACCCGCAAATATCTACACGACGAAATCGAAGCCAAACCGTACGGGCAGCCGCCGGGCACGTTCACGCCGTGGGAAGACCTAGCACCGGGCAGTGACCTGCTGTTTTATGAGGGATTGCACGGGGCGGCGATTACCGAGAAGGTGAATGTCGCCCAGTACACCGACCTGCTCGTTGGTGTTGTCCCGATCATCAATCTCGAATGGATTCAGAAGGTGTACCGCGATAAGACGCATCGCGGCTATTCCAGCGAGGCGGTGATCGACACGATCCTGCGGCGCATGCCCGACTACGTGAAGTACATCTGTCCGCAGTTCTCGCACACGTATGTGAACTTTCAGCGCGTGCCGACCGTCGACACGTCGAATCCCTTTATCGCACGGTCCATTCCGACGGCGGACGAGAGTTTCGTGGTGATCCGCTTCGCTGATCCGAAGGTGATCGACTTCCCGTACCTGCTGTCGATGCTGCACGATTCGTTCATGTCACGGTCGAACTGCATCGTCGTCCCCGGCGGGAAAATGGAGTTGGCGATGCAACTGATCTTCACCCCATTGATCCTGCGGTTAATGGACAAACGGCCCAAACGACTGCTCTAAGGGGTGTCTTTGTCGAGTTCGGCCTGCTGACGACGCGCTTCGCGGCGCTGCTGTTCGGCGCGTTCCCGCAGGCCAGCGAGGAAAGCCTCGTCATCGTCGGGATTGGTCGCGACGTAGCGGCCCGGCCGATCGTATTCGCCGAACCGGGTGGTGGACTTGGGCCGGGACTCGTCGAGCGGGCGGCCAGCGAAAAGCCACAGCAGCGCGCCGATGGTCGGGATGAGGATCACGACAAGCAGCCACCCCATTTTCGGCAGATACCGGATGCCGCCGTCGGGGCTGGTGACGATGTCGACCAAGCAGTAAATCCACAGTGCGAGGGTGAGCAAACCCAGAATCGCGTACGGCATGCGAAGAGGATGCCTTATCGCGCGCGAATGTGCCCAGTCGGGCGGCAACTCAGTCGGGCAGGAGCGGAACTGACAAGCCCTCACCGGACTTCAACAGTGCCGCGCGCGTGACTGCCGCCGAACCGAAGCGGCGGCGAAGGTCGTCGAGCGTGGCGTCGAGGGTGTTGTCGGCGCGCGGTTCGAGCGGCAACGTGAGTTGCACGGCGTCGGCATTCTCCAGGTTGGTGAGCGACAACCCAATCAGCGTGATGCCGCGTTCGGCGATGATCGGACCTGCCGTGTCGAGCAGAAGGCGGGCCGCATGCCGGATCTCGGTGTTCGCGTCGGTGGCCTCGATGAGGGTGTGCGAGCGGGTCGCGCGGGTGAAGTCGTCGAATCGCAGTCGCAGAATTACCGTGCGACATACGCGGTTTGCCGCGCGCAATCGGCGGCCGAGCCGGTCGGTGAGGCCGTCGACGAACGCGGCCAGTTCAGCGGGGTCGCGATGATGGCGACCGAGTGCGCGTTGCGCGCCGATCGAGCGGCGACGCACCCCGGTTTCGACCCGGCGCGGGTCGCGCGCCATCGACAGCGCGAAGAGATGGCGCGCGGCGGCGGGGCCGAGGAGCGCACGAAGGTATGGCTCGCCCAGTTCGGCGAGTTGGCCGACGCGGGTGATGCCGTTTTCGTGCAGCGTCGCGGCGGTGACCTTGCCGACGCCCCACAGCCGTTCCACCGGCAACGGGTGCAGGAAGTCCAGTTCACGATCGGGTTCGACTAGGCGCAGCCCGTCGGGTTTCGCGACTGCCGACGCGACTTTGGCGAGGAATTTCGTGCGCGCGATGCCGACGGAAATCGGCAACCCGACCTGCGCGCGGACCTGCGCGCGCAAGGTTTCGGCGATGGCCCGTGGTTCACCGCGAATGCGCCGCAGGCCGCCGACGTCGAGGAACGCTTCGTCGATGGAGATGCCTTCGACGATCGGGGTGGTGTCGGCGAACACCGCGAACACGGCTTTGCTCGCTTCGGCGTAGGCCGACATGCGCGGTGGAACGACAATAGCTTCGGGGCATAGTCGCAGCGCTTGGCCCAGATTCATGGGAGTCCGCACGCCGCGCGCTTTGGCTTCGTAGCTGGCCGCGAGCACGACACCGCCACCGACGAGGACGGGCTGGCCGCGCAGGCGTGGGTGGTCGCGTTGTTCGACTGATGCATAGAACGAGTCCAGGTCGGCATGCAGGATCGACGCATCGTCGCGCGAACAGATGCGGGGACGACGGGAACTACCGGTGGAATCGGACACGAACATATGTTCGCATCGGGGTATGACAAAAAGACATCGATAGCTCACCTCATGACTCGCGGTAGTGTGAAGCCGATTTGTCTGGTTCGCGAGGAGGAGTTCGGCGGCGGTGCGTGGGTTCGGTGAGCTCGAAACGGTGCTGATGGATCGAATCTGGGATCGAGACGTCGACACAACAACGGTGCGCGAGTTGTTCGATGAACTCGCCGCCGAACGCGATATCGCGTACACGACGGTCATGTCGACGATGGACAACCTGCATCGCAAAGGTTGGTTGGGCCGCGAACGCGACGGCCGAGCCTACCGGTATTGGCCGACGATGACGCGCGAAGAACACAGCGCGCAACTCATGCACCAAGCCCTCGGCATCGGCGGCCGATCCGACCTCGTGCTGAGCCACTTCGTCGACCGCATCAGCGACGACGAGTTCGCCGGATTGCGTGCCGCGTTGCGGCGAGAGGCCGCTCGCCGCGTCGAAACGAATTAGGTTGTCGCCCATGGTGACTCTCACGTGGGATCAGGTATTCGCGTGGCGCATGGCGCGCCAGTTCATCACCGACGCTGACGGCGGATCGGCGGCTTCGGTCGCGCGGCGGCTTGCTGGCGTGCAGGCGCAAGTCGCGTCAGCGGCCGAAACCGCGGTCGCGTTACGTGGCGGGGGCGCCGTCGCCGACGCGCTCGACATCGGTGCGCTGGTGAAAACCTGGGCGATGCGCGGCACGCTGCACGCGATGACACCGAGCCATGCGGCGGCGGCGCTGTCGTTGATCGGGTCGGCGCGGACCTGGGAAAAGCCGTCATGGCAGAAGACATTCGGGGCAAGCCCCGCTGACATCGCCGCCCTCGTTGACGCGGTCGGCGACGTGCTCGCTGACCAGCCACTGACCCGCGACGAACTCGTCGACGCCATCGTCGCCGAGTCGCGGTTCGCGCACCTGAGCGACACGTTGCGCTCGGGTTGGGGCACCGTCCTCAAACCGCTCGCCTGGCAAGGCGCGCTCTGTCACGGCCCGATGCGCGGCACGAAGGTGACGTTCGGCTCGCCCGGACAGCTGATCCCCAAGTGGCCCGGTTTACCCGACCCCGACACCGCAGCCCGCGAACTGATCATGGCGTATCTGGGCGCGTACGGTCCCGCGACGCCGGAGGTCTTTGACGCGTGGCTGAGTCGAAATAGCTTGCGCAAGACCGTGCTTCGCGGCTGGTTCGCTGATCTGGGCGACGCGATCACCGAAGTTGACGTCGAAGGTCGCGTGGGATGGGTGCCCACCGAATTCGTCGACGACCTCGTCAACGCGAAACTCGACGGCGTGGTTCGGCTGCTCGGGCCATTCGATCAGTACGTGCTCGGACCGGGCACCGCCGACTCGGTGCTTATCCCGACCACCGCACGGAAATTGGTCAGTCGCGCGGCGGGCTGGATCTCGCCGGTAGTGCTCGTTGACGGTCGCGTTGCCGGTACGTGGGAACTCGTCGACGGTGATGTGGTCGCGTCGATGTTCGACAACAGCAATCCGCCTCCACTAAACCAAGCGCTTGCTACCCTCGGGAAATGATCCCCACGCTCGTCTGGGGCACCGGCAACGTTGGCCGCGCCGCGATCCGCGCGGTCACCGCTCACCCGGAGCTCGAACTCACCGGGGTGGTTGTCCACGACCCCGCCAAAGTTGGCACAGACGCGGGTGACCTCGCACGACTAGAACGCTCGCTCGGCGTCGCGGCAACCGACGACATCGCCGCCGTGCTATCCATCCAACCACGCGCGGTCGTCTACGCCGCCTCCGGCGACATCCGCCCCGACGACGCGCTCGCCGACATCATCACCGCCATCCGCGCTGGTGCCGTCGTGGTAACCCCCGCGCTTTATGCGCTCTACGACCCCGCGAGCGCGCCGCCCGAAGTCCGCGACCCCGTGCTCGCCGCGATCGAAGCGGGTGGCGGTTCCCTTTTCGTGTCCGGTGTCGATCCCGGGTGGGGCAACGATGTGTTGCCACTGTTGATGAGCGGGCTCAGTTCGACCATCGACGCGGTGCGGTGTCAAGAAATCTTCGACTACTCCACCTACGACCAACCCGACGCGGTGCGCTACCTCGTTGGGATGGGCCAACCGATGGACTACGCGCCGCCGATGCTGGCACAAGGGGTGCCAACGATGGTGTGGGGCGGGCAAATTCGGCTCCTCGCGCGTGGGCTCGGGGTGCAGCTCGACGACATCGTCGAAACGGTCGCCCGCGCGAAACTCGACGCGACCGTGGTCACGGAACTGATGGGCGAATTCGCGACGGGCACCCAAGGCGCGGTGCGCTTCGAAGTCCAAGGAATCGTGAACGGTGAACCGCTGATCGTGATCGAACACATCACCCGCATCCACCCCAGCGCCGCGCCTGATTGGCCAACTCCGCCCGACGGGGTCGGCGCGCATCGGGTGATCATCGAGGGCAGCCCGCGTATCGAAATCAACGTGGAGGCGGGCGACGAAGGCGGGAATCGGTCGGCGGGCGGAAACGCAACGGCCGTCGGCAGATTGGTGAACGCCATCGACTGGCTCGTCGCCGCCGAACCCGGGCTCTACGACGCGCTAGATGTGCCGCTGCGACCAGCGGTTGGCAAGCTCGGAAGGAGCTCGACGTGATCATTGACGTCCCCGAAGGATCCGACCCCATTGGTTACGTGTGGGGCGAAATGGTTCCCGGCATTGGCGTCGCTGCCGCCGGGTATTCGCTTGCGGTGTACGAACATTCGACGCTTGGGCTGCGGGAGTTCGAAGCGGCACGGTTGCGGATCGCCCAGATCAACGGCTGTTTGTTCTGTTTGGATTGGCGCACCGAACGCGACGGGATCAAGGTCGAGCCGGAATTCGTTGACGCCGTGACTAAGTGGCGAACCAGCGACGCGCTCGACGATCGCGCCCGACTTGCCGCCGAATATGCCGAGCGGTACGCCACCGATCACCACGGCATCAACGCCGAATTCTGGGCACGCATGTTCGCCCAGTACAGCCAAGCCGAAGTTGTTGAGTTGAGCATGAGCATTGGGTCGTGGTTGGCGTTCGGCCGACTCAACCGCGTGCTCGGCCTTGACGCGGTTTGCGTGCTGCCGGGCCACTGATGGGGGCATAGGCTTGCCGTTGTGGCAGACCACTCCGCTCAGCAAGTCGTCGATACCGTCGCCTGGGTCCTAATCGAGGACGGCCGCATTCTGTGCGGGCGACCGCGCGGCAAGGATGTGTTCTTCATCCCCGGCGGCAAACGCGAACCCGGCGAAACCGACACCGAAACGTTGGTGCGGGAGGTGGCCGAAGAGTTGTCCGTCGCGATCGACCCGGAATCGGCCGCTCACGTCGGCACTTACGCCGCCCCTGTGCCCGGTCACGACAATCTCATCGTCACGATGGCGTGCTACACCGCCGACTACCGCGGCGTGCTCACCGCGAGCAGCGAGATCGAGGCGCTCGCGTGGTTCAGCCTCGCCGACCGCGACCGCGTCCCACCGGTTGACCAGCTCCTTTTCGACGACCTCGCCGCCGCCGGACTACTGCGCTGACGGGCCGCAATGCCCGCACTCGCGCGCATTAGCCGGAATACAGCCCGCACAGTGGGCCGATCGACAGCCTCACGCTCGCCCGTGTGAAAACCGACACGTGGGCGAGCGTGGGAAGCTGTGGAAGGGCAGTCGCCGAACCGGGTTAAGTCCTCACCGGGGTGCGGGTCGCGCGATCGATGAGGTACTCAACCAGGTGCGTCAACACCGCCTTGGATGAAGGGCGATCGCGCGCGTCGCACAGCATGACCGGCGTCGTCAGATCCAGGTCGAGGGCGTCGCGGACCTCGGCCTCGGTGTAGCGCGGGGCGTCGTCGAAACAGTTCACCGCGATCAGGAACGGCAGCCCCCGCCGTTCGAAAAAGTCAACGGCGGCAAAGGAATTCGAGAGTCGGCGCGTGTCAGCGATCACGATCGCACCGAGCGCACCACGGCACAGTTCGTCCCACAGGAACCAGAATCGGTCCTGACCGGGCGTGCCGAACAGGTACAGCACAAGGTCGCGGTCGATGGTGATGCGACCGAAGTCGAGCGCCACCGTGGTAGTCGACTTACCCTCCACCCCCGACAAATCGTCGACGCCGGTGCTGACCTCGGTGATCAGTTCCTCAGTGCGCAGCGGCGCGATCTCGCTGATCGACGACACCATTGTCGTCTTACCAACGCCGAAGCCGCCAGCGATGAGGATCTTCACCGACGCGGCCAAATGCGGCCCACCGGGGGAGGTTTGGTCAAAGTTTTCGGATGCCATCGAGAACCGCTCGCAATACGTTGAGGTCGCCGGCGCCCGCATCGGTCACTACCGGCGCGCGGAAGATGAGGTGACCCTCGCCGATGAGATCACCGACGAGGATCTTGGTCACCGCCAGAGGCAGTTTGAGCACGGCCGACACCTCGGCCACCGACTGCGGACGCTTGCACAGGCGCGCGATCGTCGCGTATTCGGGTTCAGGACGACGCAAAGTGGGCGCGGGATGAACCGCGATCACCACCGTGAGCATGTCCAGGTCGTGCGCCGCACCCATGGTGCGGCCGCGGGTCACCGCGTAAGGCCGGACAAGAGGTCCGGCCGCGTCGTCGTACCACGGATCACCGAGTCGAGACATGGGTCGCGCTTTCTATAGTTCGGCCAGCCCGTGTCGCGGTTCGGTCGACAAGTAGCCGCCAACCCGCTGCACGGTCAGGTTCATCTCGTAGGCGACCATGCCGAGGTTGGCCGTGTCACTCGCTTGCAATGCCAGGCAGGCGTTTTCGCCCGCTGACGTGACGAACAGGACCGCGCGGTCGAGTTCGATCACCGCTTGGCGGACACCGCCGCCATCGAATCGGCTTCCCGCACTACGTGCTAGCCCGTACAGGGTCGACGACATCGCCGCGAAGTGTTCCGCGTCCTCGCGCTTCATTTGCGAGGAACGACCGAGCATGAGCCCGTCGGTGGACAACACGACCGCGTAACGGACCCCGGCGAGTCGATCGACGAGATCGTCTAGCAGCCAGTTGAGATCACCTGGGTGAGAGGAGTTCACCTCAGCCTTCCTGTTCGTCGGAATTCGGATTCGACAGCGGCTTGCGCCCCTGCCGTGTGCCGTTTTCGATCGCGGACATGATGTCGCGCGCTTGTTCGGCGGTGCGTGGTCGGCCGGGCGCGGGATGCGTCGCGGTCGGGGTTGGGTCTTCGGACAGTTCCGGTGCCAGGTTCGCTTGACGATTGCGCCGCGGCAGGGCCGGACGTTCCTCTTCACGCGAAAAGTGTTGCGGTGCAGGGGGAGTAACGGGATCTTGGGCCGGGGTGGGCGGTTCGGCGACCAACGTCGCGACCGGCGACGGGCTGGCCTCAGCGACGGGCGCGGCGGGCAGTTGCGCCTGCGGCGGCAAACCGCGACGCAGCGGTCCGGTGGTCACGGGCGCGACGCCGGGCAGGTCGGCTTCGCCGGCGAGCAGCGCGGTCGGGACGAGGACAATGGCTTTGATGCCGCCGTAGTCGGATTCGCTCAGTCGCACCGTAACCCCGTGCGCCAGCGCGAGGCGGGCGACGACGAACAGGCCGAGGCGCGAATCTGACGACAGCGTGCCAACACCAAAGTCCGGCGGGGCGGCGAGCATCTCGTTGTAGTGGGCGAGGTCATCGTCGCTCATGCCCATGCCCTGGTCGGTGATCTCGATGACCACGCCCTTGCCAACGATGTTGCCGCTGGCTTCGACTCGCGACTGCGGCGGCGAGAAGGCCGTCGCGTTGTCGACGAGTTCGGCGAGCAGGTGCACAAGGTCGGCGATGACGGTGCCGATCACCATCACCTCGGGCAGCTTGTTGACGCGCACCCGGGCGTAATCGAGGGTTTCGCCGATCGCCGAGCGCACCACGTCCATCACCGGGATGGGGTTGCGCCACTGGCGACCCGGGCGACCACCGCCGAGAATGATGAGGTTTTCCGCGTTGCGGCGTTCGCGAGTGGCGAGGTGGTCAAGGCGGAACAGTGTCTCCAACAGTGCCGGATCTTCTTGTCGCCGTTCGGCTTCGTCGAGAATTTCGAGCTGACGATGCACCACGATCTGGCTGCGGTGGGCGATGTTGAGGAACACCGCGCGCACACCTTCACGGGTACGTGCCTCGTCGACAGCGGCTTTGAGCGCGGCGGCGGCAGCGTGTTCGAACGCCTTGGCCACCTGGCCGATTTCGTCAATGCCGAAATCGAGGCGCGGAGCGATGCGGTCGGAGTCGACGTCGCCACCGTCGCGCAGGATCTGCATCGTCGCGGGCAGCTGCTTGTCGGCGAGCATCAGCGTCTCAGTGCGCAGGCGGCGCAGGCGGCGGATGATGCGGTTGGCGAGGATGACGGCAACGAGGAAGACCAGGGCGCTGAGCGCCACGATGCCGCCACCGGCCAGCGCCGCGGTGACCTCGGCCTGTCGCGCGACATCGCCAGCGTGGGCCTGCTCGGCGCGGTTGTGCTTAGTGTAGATATCAAGCAGCGAGGCGCTGACCATGTCGGTCGCGCTATGCCATTCCGCGCTCGTCATCGGCAGGGGCGCCGGTTTCACGGCCGCCGCCGGATTGGCGAATCTGGCAACGATCGCGTTGTTCATCGCGATGACCTGGTTGTACTGCGGTGACGCGAGCAGCGTGGCGACCTGGCTGTTGCCGCTGGTCGCCAATTCGGCGGCAAGCAACGCCAATTCGGTGGGGAAGTGGCCGCTCTGGCGAACGAACTCGTCGAAGGTGCCCGTCGGGGCGCTGTTGGCCGCGACGATCGCGGTGGCGAGGGAGTTGCTGCGCGACATCGACTCAATGGCGGTGAGGAAGCGCTGACCTTGAATGATGCCAACGGCCACCTCGGCATTTGGCGAATTCAACGCCGCGACCAGGCTGCCGACAATGAACTTGTCGAGGACCTGGGCGAAGAAGCCGTAGGCGTCGGGCACGGGAATCATGCCCACGTCGGCCGCGCCGCGCACCTGAAGCAGCCCAGCGCGCAATTGCTCGAATCCGGCGGGGTCGTCGCCGATGTCGGTGCCTTTGACCGCGCGCGCTTTCTGCACCGCGATGTTGAGCGCCGACGACGCGGTGTCAACGCGGGTGCGTGCGGCCGGGAGCGCGGGGGCGGCGCTGTCGTCGCCAGCCAAAACCGCAAGGGTCAGTGAACGTTCCGATTGGAACGCCGCGACCAATTCAAGGTTGGGCTCAATCATGGCTTGGAGCTGGTAGGACCAGTCCTTAGCGGTGTTGCTTTCCTTGATCAGATAACCTGCGGTCCCTACGCCAACTGCCACCAGGGTGAAACTGGGTATCAGGGCGATCGCCAAGATCCGGGTTCGAACACCGAGCCTCGCTAAGAACATCGCCATAACGTAACGGAATCGTTGCAGTCTTGTCGTGCGTGTCTCGCTGAGCGAGACAGACATTGAGGGTTCTCCGCCGGAGAGCTCACCCCGCCGACCGAGTAGTCGATCGCCCAATCGGCGGGGGCTCACCATGACCTGGTCGTCACCGACCAGGTCAAGTCTGGGAATTACAGCGCGCGATCAGCACCGGTGCGTGGCGGTGGCGCCGCGGCGAGCGCCGCGTCTTCTTCGGGGGTGAGATCGCGATGGCGAAGGATAAAACGCAACCCCTGGCCCGCTTCTAGCGAGTCGGCGGTGGCTTCGCCGCGCATCACGTCAAGGGTCAGCAAACTGTGCTTCCAACATTCGAAAGCGTCTGCGCTGATCCAGAATTCAGTGTGCCAGCTGAGTCTGCCTAGCAGCAGATCGGCCTGGTCAGCCCGGAATTGGCGCGTCGATAAACACACCGGTGGGTCGGGCGGACCGTCGACGCAGTCGCCGCCTTGGCGGAACAGCACCGGGCCATGTTCCTCAATGAGGTTGCGCAGTAACGTTTCCGCGCGATCAGTGATTTCGACCCGATGGATGCGGTTTTGCATTACCGCCTCCCCGTCGCGGAAAAACTGACAAGCAGATTCTTGGTGCGCTGGTAGTGATCGAGCATCATGGCGTTGTTCTCCCAGGCATGCGCCGGATAGACGTGATGACGGTTAGTCCAAATGCGGCCCGCGCTAAGCCCATTCGCGAGTTCGTAGGCGGTGTTGAGGTCGCGGGTCCACACGCCCGCACCGAGGCCATATCGCGCATCGTTCGCCGCATCGATTGCCTCAGTGAGGGTGTCGAAGCGTGACACGGTGACAATCGGGCCAACGATGTCTTCAGCGACGACGCGCATCTCGTCCGCCGCTTCGATAATGGTTGGCTCGATGTAATAGCCACCGGGCAGACCGTCGACCTTGCGTGCTTCCCCTCCAGTGAGCACGCGGGCGCCTTCGGCCCTACCAATATCGAAGTAGGACAAGATCTTTTCGTACTGATCGTTGCCAGATTGGGCGCCGATCATCGTCCGGGTATCGAGTGGATGCCCAGACACGATGGCCTCGGTGCGGGTGGTGCAGCGGGCGAGGAACTCGTCGTAAATCGACGAGTGGATCAGTGCGCGTGCGGGGCACGGACACACCTCGCCCTGGTTCAGGGCGAACATCACGAACCCTTCGACGGCGTTGTCGAGGAATTCGTCGTCGTTCGCGAGGATGTCGGCGGTGAAGATGGCAGGACACTTGCCGCCCAACTCCAACGCGACCGGCACCATGTTGGCTCCGGCGTAGCCGACGATGCGCCGACCAGTGGCCGGGCGACCGGTGAAGTCGACAAGCCCGAGCCGCGGACTGGCAGCGAGCGGTTTGCCCGCTTCGCTACCAAAGCCGTTGACGACGTTGAGGACTCCCGGCGGCAGCAGGTCGGCGATGAGTTCGATGACAAGCAGGATCGATGCCGGGGTGAGCTCAGACGGTTTGAGGACAACACAGTTGCCCGCGGCCAACGCCGGGGCGATTTTGCGTGCGGCAAGCAGAATCGGAAAATTCCACGCGACGATCTCACCGACAACACCCAACGGTTCATACAGGTGATAGGCGACGGTCTTGCCTTCAAGCGCCGACACCGCGCCTTCGCGTGCACGCAGCAGCGCGGCGAAGCAGCGGAAATGGTCGACCGCCATCGGCAGGTCGGCGGTAAGCGTTTCGTGGACGGGTTTGCCGTTGTCCCACGTTTCGGCGACCGCGAGCGGTTCGATGCTGTTTTCCAGGCGTTCAGCGATTTTCAGCAGGATGTCGGCGCGATCAGCTACCGGTGTTGCCGCCCATTTCTCGGTGGCCGCTTCGGCGGCGTCGATCGCCATCTCAATATCGGCCGCCGTTGAGCGGGGAACCTGGCAAAAAATCTCTCCGTCGACCGGAGACGTGTTGTCGAAATAGCGGCCTTCGACCGGGGCGAGCCAGTCACCACCAATGAAGTTGTCGTACCGGGCGGCATAACTGACGATGCCTGTTCCCGATCCGGGCTTGCCGTAAATCATGCGTCTCGCTCCTCGCGACCTGTGCGTGGTGGCTCACACTATGGTCGGGCAAGGTTGGTACGAGGTTGGCAAACCTATTTGCGCACGTCAGCGGCAGGTTAAGACCGGTTCGCGGTGAACAATCTGGCCGAAACGACAGCACGCCGCACGTCGTCAGGGGGCAGCAAAGCGAGGGCGTGTTCATGGATTTCGACATCGCCGGGGCAGCGCTGCCCGAACGCGACCGCGTGCTCGGGTCGGTCACTGGCAAGGACCGCGTTACGGATACCGACATCGAGGTGGTCGCGCCACTGCTCGACACCGGGCAAATCCGAACCAGGAAGCAGCGGACCGCGATACAGCCATAGCGCTGAGGTGAGGTCGCCACCTTCGATCGCGGCGAGCAGTTCGACAGCGTCGCACGCGATAGGTGCGGTGAGCATGTAGCGGCGGTTCGCGATTTCGCCTCGGGTGGCCCGACGCAGGTGCGACACATCCGATTTCAGCGTGCTCAACGAAATGGCGCGGTCGCCGTAAACAGCGGCCTGGAGTTGTTCGGGGGTGTAGCCGTCGGGTTCGAGGGTGAGCAACGCCAAGATCGCCAACTGACGCGGCGGCAACGGCACCGGTCGACCGTCACGCAGAAGTCGTGCTGTCCCAAGGCATTCCAACCGCACACCCGGTGCTGGCGCGGGCGCTTCGGCACGCAACATCGTCTCGACCGCCGTCACGAGCGCACGCACCGACGTCATCACCATCGGATGGGAACGCTCCCACGTCGACGACAAATCGAGCACCCCAACTTGGCGGCCGTCGGGGCCGTGGATCGGCGCGGAATAGCACACCCACCCATGCAGCGCGGCGACCAAATGCTCGGCGGAAAACACGGTGACCGCACGATCGTCATGCAACGCGAGCGATAAACCGTTGGTGCCCATATGGCTTTCGTCCCACACCCCGCCCGGCGCGAAGTTCACCGCTTCACCCTGACGACGCAAAGCGCGATCGCCAGCGGTCCACAAGATGGTCCCCGATTCGTCACTGACGACAGCGAGATACCCCGAATCCTCGGCGATGCCACGCAGGTGACCGGCCATTTCGGTGATGGGTCGCCGCAGCGGCGACTCCGACCAACGGTCGCTGACGTTGTTGAAACCGGGCGCTTCGGTACGCGACGGGTCGACGGTGGGCAGCGACCGTTGCCACGACGCGGCGACCTGCGAGCGGACCGCGCCGGTATCCTCGGGTAGGCGCAACGGGCGTGCGGGACCTGCGGCAAGCCGATGCCAATCCTTTTCGAGTTCGACTCGGTAGCCGTCTAGCTCGTCACCCCGCCCGATACGGGCCGGTTCGTTTGGCTTGTCCACAGACCACTCCTGCGCTCGGGGAGGCGGTTTCCTGTTTAGCAGGTGCGGCCATCGACCGGGCGGCTTCGCAGGGCCAGGATTGTCTTGCCCGGTTGACGACCGCGCCTAGCGAGGAATGAGCAGGCCCGCGATATCAGCGTTTTTGATCGGGGTATCCGGGTTGCGCTGACCTGCGCAAAGGACGTCGAGCTGGACCATCACGCTGTCGACAAGCGTGCCCGACGGTTCGTTGCTGGTGCCGGTCTTCTGCTTCACCGCTTTTGTCACCGTGACGCGTTTGGTGTCGTTGTCCTGGTTCACATAGTCGCGGCACGGAGTGTCGCCACCCTGGTTGAGCGCTTGAGCCACCTCGGTGCACGCGCTCGTCGCGAGGGTAAGCGCGGCCAAACCCGCTGTGATGACACTGATTCGGCGAGCGGTCGCGGCCATGAGACGTCCTCCTACGGTGCAGTCTCCGACAGCTTAGGCCGACACACTCAGCTTCGGAGGATCCGTAGCGGAACGAGCAGTTCAGCGCTGGTCAGCGAACCGTGATGACCAACCATGCGCGACGAATTGGGTTCCGCGTGCGTGCGAACGACCCCGGCACCGTCGCGGGCGACGGCAACGAGATCGCCAATCCGGTACGCCGCTTCCGGCGTGACGGTCGGGCCAAACCAGCCAGCGTCGATCACCTCGGCGCGGGTGTGGACGGCGAAGGCGTCGCCGAGCGCGCCAGCCCAGGTCGTGGCGACGTCGTCGGTCGCGCCGTCGGCGGTGTAAACGAAGCGGGCGCGTGGTTCGCCGCCGAGCGCGACCACGCCTTCGCGCAAATGCGGGTGAGTGTCGAAGTCGATGGGGTCGGTGAGTTCGACCATGCCGTGGTCGGCGGTCACGATTAGCGCGGAGCGGGCGGGCAGGCGTTGTGCCAGATCGGCGATGATGCGGTCGGTATTGGTGAGCTCGAAATCCCATGCGCGCGAACGTGGTCCGCGGACGTGACCGGTGGAGTCGAGTTCCGAATGGTAGGCGTAGACAAGGCTTTTCGGGGCCATAGTCAATGCGCTCAAGACACCGTCGATGAGGTCACCGACGGAATACGTCGCACGGAACCCACCGCCACGCCAGCCCGCTCGACTGAGCCCCGACCCTTCTTGATACCCCGGCGCGACCTGCACCGCCGCGATCCCCGCGCTCGCGCACCGTTCAAAGATGGTCTCGTGTGGCTGGATGCGTTCGGGTGGAAAGGCAAGCAGCGCATCCACTTTCGGGCCCTCGCCCGTGAGGCGCCACCGCAGGGTGTTGAACAACCGCTCCTCGCCGGGCAGGCGCATGAGGTAGCTGACGATGCCGTGCTCGCCAGGACCAACCCCGACGCCGAGGCTGGTGAGACTCGTCGCCGTCGTTGTTGGGAACGTCGCGGTGATGCTGCGCGCGGGCAGGCTCGTGAGGAAGGGAGCCGAATCGGCGTGGGCGGCAAGGGCTTCCGCGCCAAGACCATCGACGACGAAGACGCAAACATGGTCGACGTCGAGGCGTAGCCGTAGCTGGTCGGTCGCACCCGCCACGCCGAGGCAGGCGAGTACCGAGGGCAAAACGTCGGCGAGCGAATCGCCATAGCGCGGGACAAGCAGACGATTCACGCTTGCTCAGCTTCGAAACGCGCGATCAGGCCGTCACGGACGACGAACTGCCAATTTGTTCGCATCGACCCGCCTCGGGTGTTGGTGTAGTCAGCGACAAACGACAGACCGTCGGCACAGATCGTTTCGACCCGGATGTGGCCGTTGCTTGAGAAAATCTCGGCCTCGGTCCACTGGGCGAGGTCACGTTCGACCCCGTCGTCCGACATCGTCGCGTCCCTGGCTAGCACCGCGAAAAAGCGGTCCGTGTCGTGCGCGTTGAGCGCGTCGATGAACACCTCGACAGCGGGATCGAGCGGCGCGGTGGGCGACATGATGCCTCCTGCGGGAGTAACACACAACGGGACAACGCTGGTAGAGAGTGTTGTCCACTGTAAGTCAGCGTGTCCGTTTTTCCCGCGCGCCGCGTCGAAGCTAGTTTGACCCTCGATGGTCAGCGAGCCACGCCGGAAAGTCCGTCAAGCCGGGTAACACCACATCGGCACCGGCCGCGCGCAACGTCGCCTCGTCATGCGGGCCAGTAATGACCCCAACCGCATACGCACCGGCCGCTTTCGCGCCCTGCATGTCGCCCGCGTGATCACCGACGAAAACATCGGCGTGCTGGGCGCGCAGGACGTCGCCTTTGCCGGTCGACCACAGGTCACCAGCGAGATGGTCGACGGTCCAGCCGAGGTGGTCGACGTGCAGGCGGGCGTGCGGTTCGAATTTGCCCGTCACCACCAGCGCTCGGCCGTCGGCGCGGACCGCGTCGATCGACTCGGTCGCGCCCGGTAGTGCGGGGATGCGGGCGATGACGTCGGGGTAGAGCTCGCGGTAGCGCGTTACCAGAATGGCGATCAGGTCGTCGGGTGCGCCGGCGTCGCCAAGCAACGTCGCAAGCGGCGGGCCCAAATGCTCGGCGAATCGCGAACCGTCCATCGGGAGATCGAATTCGGCGGCGAGAGTGTCGATCGCGACGGCGACGCCGGGGCGCGAATCGATGAGCGTCATATCCAGGTCGAATCCGACGGTGATGGGCACGGTCGCGAGCCTAGTCAACCGTCGGATTCGCTGTCTGGTTAGCGCGTGGTGAACGGCGTCGCGAGGCCCGCGCGGGTCACGCGCTGCGGCCGCGCCGGGTGCTGCCACACACCCTTGCGTTCCAGAATCGGCAGCACACCCTCGCCAAACCAGTACGCCTCTTCCAAGTGCGGGTACCCCGACAGGATGAAGTGGTCGATACCGACAGCGGCGTATTCGAGGAGTCGATCGGCCACCTCAGCGTGCGAACCGACAAGCGCGGTGCCTGCGCCACCGCGAACCAGGCCAACGCCAGCCCACAGGTTCGGCGCGATTTCCAGGCCGTCCTTGCGACCGTTGTGCAGCTCGGCCATGCGGCGCTGACCTTCGGAATCGCTTTGCGCGAGGTTGGCTTGGACGGCTTCGATGGTGCCCGCCGGGATGGACTCAAGGAGTCGGTCGGCCTCGGCCCACGCCTGCTCGGAGGTGTCGCGCGAGATCACGTGAATGCGCAGACCGAAGTCGACCGTGCGGCCCTCGATCGCGGCGAGACCGCGAATCCAATCCAGCTTCTTCGCGACCGCGTCGACCGGCTCACCCCAGGTCAGGTACGTGTCGGCGTACCGGGCTGCGATCGGGCCAGCCGGGCCCGACGAACCACCGAAGAACACCGGCGGAATCGGGTCAGGACGCGCCGACAGCTGCGCGTTTTCTACGCGAAGATGCTCACCGGCGAAGCTGAACGGCTCGCTCGACTCCCACAGCTTGCGCACGATGTGCAGGAATTCGCCCGTGCGCGCATAGCGCTGGGTCTTGTCGAGGAAGTCGCCGTACGCCTCCTGTTCACGCTGCTCGCCGCCGGTCACGACGTTGAGTAAAAGGCGCCCGTCGGAGTGGCGTTGGAACGTCGCCGCCATCTGCGCGGCCAGCGTTGGGCTCACGAGACCGGGGCGCAGCGCGACAAGGAACTTCAGCGTCTCGCTGGTCTGCACGAGCATCGCGGTGGTGAGCCACGCGTCTTCACACCACGCGCCCGTCGGGGTGAGGACACCCTCGAAACCGACGTATTCGGAAGCGGCGGTGATCTGGTTGAGGTAGCGCAGCGTCGCGGGTCGGTCGCCGGACATCGAGCTGCCGTGTCCGCCTGGAATGAGCCCGCGCGAGTCGCCATAGGTGGGCAGGAACCAGTGGAACGACAGTTGTTGTTCGGTCATACGTCGATGCTGACCGCACGGTCGGGTCACGTCACCGATTCCGATCACGGTGCGCGTAATTCCCGACCGACCCCCGCAACTAGACGTAACTATGCGAAACACGTAACCTCGACTTAGGCGCGGGCGACGGTGCTCGGCCTCGACGACCCTTACGAAACGAGTTTCCTCAATGACGCGGCATGTCGACGTATTGATCATCGGCGCTGGCCTGTCCGGAATCGGCACGGCTTGTCACCTCACTCGCGAGCAGACCGGACGCACCTACGCGATCCTGGAGCGCCGCGAGCGCATCGGTGGCACGTGGGATCTGTTCAAGTACCCCGGCATCCGCTCCGACTCCGACATGCTCACCTTCGGTTTCGGTTTCCGCCCCTGGATCGGCACCAAGGTCCTCGCCGACGGCGCGAGCATCCGCAACTACGTCGAAGACACCGCCAAGGAATACGGCGTCACCGACCACATCAACTTCGGCCGCAAGTTCGTCTCGGCCGACTTCGACCGCGCCAACGCGCTGTGGACGGTCACCGCGGTCATCGAAGCCACCGGCGAAACCGAGACCTGGACGGCGAACGTCCTCGTCGGCGCCAGCGGCTACTACAACTACGACAAGGGCTACCAGCCCGACTTCCCCGGTCAGGAAGACTTCAAGGGCCAGATCGTGCACCCGCAGCACTGGCCGGAGAACTTCGACTACTCGGGCAAGAAGGTCGTCGTCATCGGTTCCGGTGCCACCGCGATCACCCTGATCCCGTCGATGGCCGACACCGCGAGCCACGTCACCATGCTGCAGCGTTCGCCAACCTGGATTCAGGCGCTGCCGTCGGACGACCCGGTCGCCATCGGGTTCAAGAAGGCGCGCGTCCCCGACCAGGTCGCCTACAAGATCGGTCGCGCACGCAACATCGCGCTGCAGCGCGCCAGCTTCCAGCTTTCGCGCACCAACCCGGAGCTGGCCAAGAAGCTCATGCTCGCCCAGGTGCGGTTGCAGCTCGGAAAGAAGGTCGACCTGCGCCACTTCACCCCCAGCTACAACCCGTGGGATCAGCGCCTGTGCGTCGTCCCCAACGGCGACCTGTTCAAGGTGCTCAAGAGCGGCAAGGCCGACATCGTCACCGACAAGATCGCCAAGTTCACCGAGAAGGGCATCCTGCTCGAATCGGGTCAGGAGCTTGAGGCCGACGTCATCGTCACCGCGACCGGCCTCAACGTCCAGATCCTGGGCGGCGCCACCCTCAGCATCGACGGTGAGCCGTTGAAGATGAACGAGACGGTCGCTTACAAGAGCGTCCTGTACTCCGACGTCCCCAACTTCCTGATGATCATCGGCTACACCAACGCGTCGTGGACGCTCAAGGCCGACCTCGCCGCCGCGTACCTGTGCCGCGTACTCAACATCATGCGCGACCGTGGCTACACCACCTTCGAGGTACACGCCAACCCCGAAGACTTCGCCGAAGAGTCGCTGATGGGTGGCGCGCTCACCTCCGGCTACATCCAGCGCGGCAACGGTGAAATGCCGCGTCAGGGTGCGCGTGGCGCGTGGAAGTTGATCAACAACTACTACCGCGACCGCAAGCTGATGCACGACGCGCCCATCGAAGATGGTGTGCTCCAGTTCAGCAAGACCGGCACCGCCGTGAAGCCGGGCGAAACGGCCGTCGGCGCTTAACAATTCACGGTCGGCTGACCGTTAACGAACCGGCCCCGCACATCAATAATGTGCGGGGCCGGTTCGCGTTTTTTCCCTGCGCGCGACCGGTGCCGCTCACGTAAGATCGCGGGCGAAACACCGCCGGGGGAGACGAAGGAGGCCGGTGTGGGTGCTGGTAGCTGGTTGCGCCGCTTCGCGCGCACAACACCGGGCGTTCTTGGGATCGGGCTGGTCGTCACCACGGTGCTGTGCGTAAGTGCGGGAATCGTTGCCGCACAAGCACAACAGGAGCGGGTTGCCCGTGCCGACCAAGCATTGGAACGCAGCGAACCCCTCGCACACGCGGCGCAACGGTTGTATGTGTCGCTGTCTGCCGCCGACGCGGGCGCATCGGCGGCGTTCCTGTCCGGTGGGGTCGAATCTCCGCAGGTGCGTGCGGTTTACGAGCAAGCCCTCGCCGAAGCCGCTGCGGCACTTGCCGAAACGACGACCGGTGCGACCGACCTAGCTACGCGTACCGCTGTCGCGCGGATCGCCGCTGACTTGCCCACCTACACCGGCTACGTGGAAACCGCGCGTGCCAACAACCGCCAAGGGTTTCCGGTTGGATCGGCGTATTTGAAGCAGGCGTCGAACGTTATGCAGACATCGCTGCTGCCCCAAGCTGAAGAGCTCACGAACGCGCGACTAGCTGCGGTGCGGGCCGATCAGCGGGCGGTGAGCAGCGTGTCGGCGCCCAGCGTCGTGCTGCTTGTCCTCGTCCTTATCGCCTGTGCCGCTTTGGCTTTCGTACTACTGCGACGCACTAACCGCACCGTCAACCGGGGTGTCTTCGCCGCGTTAGGGCTCACGGTGATCGCGTTCGGGTGGATTGTCGCCAGTGCTGGCGCCGCGCAGTTCCTCAACCTGGGCTCCGACGCGCGAGACCGGGTCGAAAACCTCTCGCGCGCACGCATTCTCGCGCATCAGGCTCGCACTGAGGAAACGCTAGCGCTGATCACGCGTGGCGACATCACCGCGCCCGAAGCGGCGTTCACCGCCCATGTCGACGAGCTCGGTTCGCGGCTTGTCGCCGTGGGTGCCAGCGACTCCGAAGCCGAACGGGCGCTCACGAATTGGCGCGCGGGCCACCACACGCAGCTCACCGCCTACAAGAACGCGAAGTACGGCGAGGCCGTCGCGCAAGCCATCGGCGGTGGCGGCGACGGGTCGGCGGCCAGCTTCACCCGGCTCGACAATCATCTACAGGCCGGGCTCACCGACGCCCGCACTGACCTGCGTGACGGATTCGATTCAACAGCAACAGTTTTGGCGCCAACGCCGATTGGCGTGCTCGTGCTGCTTTTCGCCGCTGCCGGTGCTGTCGTCGCCGGGTTGTGGCCGCGGATGAAGGAGTTCCTGTGAGGCTGATCCTCTCCGCCGCCGCGATCGGGTTGGCCGCGCTGCTGAGTAGTTGCACGGCCGCGTCCACGCCTACCGGTATCGAAGCGGTGCCCAACACGCACGCGCTGCCCGGTGCCGAGTGGCTCACGAACGCACCCGATGCCGAAGGGTCCGGTGGATGCGATACCGAAGCGCCGCTCGCGCCCGGTGCGCAGCCACGACCAGGTGCGATGCCGACCGGGTCGACGATGGCCGCGATTGTCGCCAACGGGCAGTTGCGCGTCGGGGTCGACCAGAACACCTACCTGTTCGGCTTCCGTAATCCGGCGACCGGCCAGCTCGAAGGGTTCGACATCGACCTCGCGCGTGAGATTTCGCGCGACCTCTTCGGTGACCCGAACAAGGTGCGGTTGCGGTCCGTCGCTGCCGCCGAACGCATTGATTTGCTGCGCAACAAAGACGTCGACCTGATCGTTCGCACCTTCTCGGCCACGTGTGAACGTCGCCGCGATGTCGACTTCTCCAGTGTGTATTACCGTGCGGCGCAACGAATTGCCGCGCCGAGCGGCTCGGGCATTACCGGGCTTGATTCGCTCGCTGGTAAACGGGTCTGCGTCGCGAAGGGGACCACGGCGGGCGCGCCGATGCTGTCGGCACCGGCCAAACCCAGGGTGCTTGGCGTCACGAGTTGGACCGATTGCCTTGTTGCCCTACAGGAAGGGCTCGTCGACGCGATCAGCGGCGACGAACCCATCCTCGCCGGGCTCGTCGCCCAGGACCGTAACCTCACCGTCGTCGGAGCACCGGTCAGCTCGGGCGCGTATGCGGTTGGCGTCACGAAAGGCGCCGACGACCTCGTCCGCTTCGTCAACGGGGTCCTCGACCGCACCCGCGCCGACGGCACATGGCAGCGGCTCTACCAAACCCACCTCGCCGCGCTCGGCCCGTCGCAGGGACCGCCAGCACCTCACTATGTGCGGTGAGCGTGACGCCAACACCGCTCAGCGTCGCTGAGATCGACCGCGAATTAGCTTCGCGTACCACCGAATTGGCGCAAATCGCGCAGACGCTGGTTGAGCTCGACCACCATCCGGGCATTGCGCTCGTCCGTCGGTATCGGCCAACGGGTGAAACCGCGCGGCGGTGGGTGCCCGTTGAGCAGGCGCTCGGGGCGCTGTGGGACGACGTCGCGATCCTGCGGTCCATCGTTGACGAAGCGACCGCGGTGCGAAGCCGACACGGCTCGCGCATCGACGACGCGACGCGAGCGCGCCTCACGACGCTGCTGATCGGGCAGCCGCACGAAATCGCGCGCACCCCAATCCCATTGGCGCAACGGGGTTTGGTTGGGCCGTACGAGACCGTGGTCGCGATCGGGATTGCTGACCTGCGCGTCAGGATGGAACAGGCGTTCGCCGTTGTCGGCCCGTTCACCGACGCGGTCGCGGAGATTCACGCGAAGGTGATCGAAGCGTCCGCGCAGATGCAGCGGGACATTGAACGGGCCGGTACTCCAGCCGCGATTACTGACGCGCTCGCATCGCTGCTCGGGCGCGCGGGTACCGATCCGCTTGGCTTCGCGCCTGGCGAACTCGCGTCTTCGATCGAATCCCTCAGGGCGGCAATTGAAGTCGAAGCCGCACGCCAGCGGGAGATCGCGGGTGTGATCGCCGAGTTGCGGGCTGGCGCACCCACATTGCGCGCCGACTGCGCCCGGCTCGCCGAACTTCAAGCCCGCGCTGACGCCGCAGCTCGCGAAGCCGAAGCAAAGGTGCGCACCGCGCCGCTGCCTGCCGGCGGTCGGGCCGCAGCCGAACTGTTAGCCGACGTGGACGCGCTCGTGTCCGCGGCACCGGCCAGTAAGATTGGCGACGCTGTCGTGAAACTGCGCGCCCAACTCGCCGAGTCCATCGAGAACGCAACGCGCAGAGCAACATTGGCGACGGGCCTGCTCGAGCGGCGCGAAGAACTACGCGGCCGCCACCGCGCCTATCGTGCGAAAGCGGTGCGCCTCGGCGTGATCGAAGACAGCGACGTGACCGCCGCCGACCGCATCGCCGCCGGGCTAGCCACCCGTGTCCCATGCGATCTCGCCCTGCTCACCCGCGCGATCGCCGACTATCGTTCGATCATCGGGGAGAAAGCGGGGAGGCAAGCATGAGATGCGCTGAAGTAGGGTGCGGCGGAACGATCGCTGACGGATATTGCGAGAGGTGCGGCACCGCACCGGTCGCCCAACCCGCTGCGTATCCCGGTGCGCCAGGCAGCGCGCCAACACCAAGTGCGGCGGTCGGATGCGGCGAAACCGGTTGCGCGGGAACGATTGTCGACGGCTATTGCGACGTGTGCGGCACCGCGCCCGGCGCGCCCGCGTGGCCGAGCAATCGCGCACCTAGCGCGTCGGTCGGCAGCCCAGTTCCGACGGTTTCGGGAAACGCGGTCGGGCCAAACCCGACTGTGTGCACCGAATCCGGTTGCGGCGGCGCGATTCTCGACGGCTACTGCGAAATCTGCGGCACCGCACCCATCGCGGCCACCGCACACAGTCCATCGGCGCCCACGGTCAGTTCTTCCTCTTCGCGCCGGTCCGTGCGCACCCGTTCCGCGTCGTCGAGGTCGGCCGGGCGCGGACGACTCGGTGCTGGCGTTATCGACATTCCGTCGATCCCCAAAATCGACCCCGCCACCGCCATCCTCGCCAATCCCCAAGTGCCCGAAGCAGACCGGTACTGCGGCAAATGCGCCAAACCGGTAGGGCGTACCACCGCGACCGCCGAGGCGCGCGTGAAAGGGTTCTGTCCCGACTGCGGCACCCGCTACTCCTTCGAGCCGCGCCTAAAAACCGGCGACCTCGTCGGCGGCCAATACGAGGTCGCGGGCGCGCTCGCCCACGGCGGGCTCGGCTGGATCTACCTCGCCACCGACCACCGCGTCAACGGCCGCTGGGTTGTCCTCAAGGGCCTCATCGACACCGGCGACGCCGACGCCCTCACCGCGGCGGTCGCCGAGCGACGGTTCCTCGCCGAAGTTGACCACCCCAACATCGTCAAAATCCACAACTTCACCGAACACATCGACCCAGACGTCGATGCGCCCGTCGGCTACATCGTCATGGAATACGTCGGCGGCACTTCGCTCAAACAGATCCTGCGCGACTACCGCACCGAAACAGGCAACCACCTGCCGCCCGCCCGCGCCATCGCCTACGTGCTCGAAATGCTGCCCGCCCTCGGCTACCTCCACGCCCGCGGTTGGGCATACTGCGATTTCAAACCCGACAACGTGATGCAAACCGAGGAACGCCTAGAACTGATCGACCTCGGCGCGGTGATCGCCATGGACGACGACACCAGCCCCATCTACGGCACCATCGGCTACCAAGCTCCCGAAATCGGCGAAACCGGCCCCACCGTCGCGACCGAGGTCTACACGGTCGGCCGCACCCTAGCTGTGCTGCTGATGCGTCTACCCGTGGTGAACGGCCGACTAGGTCCGCTGCCCACCGCAGACACCGAACCGGTTCTCGCCCAGCATGATTCGCTCTACCGTTTCCTGCTTCGCGCCACCGACCCCGACCCTGACGCGCGGTTCGCGTCGATGGGCGAGATGGCCGAGCAACTCACCGGTGTCCTGCGCGAAGTCGCCGCGACCGACGACAATATCGCCCGCCCCGCGATGTCGACGAGCTTCGGCCCACCTCGCGGGGTCGTCGCATTAGGCGATACCGCCCCCGAACCAGCCAAGCTCATCGCGACGCTGCCAGCGCCCCTCGTCGACCCGACCGACCCTGGCGCCGCTCTCCTCGCGACGACCAATGCCGCAAACCCGCACGATCTGGAACAGGCATTCGGCAACGCGGGCGACTCCGTGGAAATCCCTCTTCGGTTGGTGCGCGCGGAAATCGAGGCGGGCAACGTCGAGGCGGCGTCAGCGCGACTCACGAAAATCGAATCCGTCATTCCCGACGACTGGCGCTGCCGCTGGTACCGCGCCCAACTCGCGCTCCTTACCGAGCAAGTCCCCGATTTCGACGCCGTCTACGCCGCGCTGCCCGGCGAAGCCGCCCCCAAACTCGCACTGGCCGCGACGTTAGAGCACACCGATAACGACCACGCGCTCGCGCTTTACGAGCTGGTCTGGCGCACCGATCACCAGTTCGTCTCCGCCGCCTTCGGGGCCGCGCGCCTGCGCAGAGCGCGTGGCGATCGAGCGGGCGCGGTCGCCGTCCTCGATCAAGTCGAGCAGACGTCCGCGCATTACCTGCCCGCCGCCATCGCGGCCGTGAACACGCTGCTGACGAACCGCCCGGCAACGGAACTCACCGAAGACCTGATCCGAACCGCCGCTGACCGCGTCGCCCGGCTGACGATCGAGGCGCGCGGCGAGGCTGCCCGAGTGCGTATCACCGTCCTCGACGCGGCGCTTAGCTGGCTCCGGCTTGGCGGGGGCGTAACCGGACCGGGCAAGCTGTTAGATGTGGATTTCACCGAAGCAGGTGTGCGAACAGGATTGGAACGATGCTGGCGGATTCTGGCGCGCGAGGCCGACGACATGTGGACGAGGTTCGCCCTTGTCGATCAGGCGAACGCGGTACGACCGAGGACACGGCGATGACCGCCCCGGGCTGCGGTGAGTGCGCCACGTCAGCACACGCCGGACATCGCTTCTGCGAAGGATGCGGCACCGAGCTCCACGTGCGCAAAACCGCACTGCCCCTCCATGATTCGACCGTGGTCCCGCAATGCTCAACCTGCGGGGAACGCGAGTACGAGCAGGGTTACTGCACGCGATGCGGCAGCGCACGCCCCGTGCCCGACCGGTTCGAAGACGACCTTGGCAGCGTCTACGTCCTGACCGATCGCGGAATTAGCCACTCGCGCAACGAAGATGCCGTGGCTGCCGCGGTCCACGCGGGCGACGGCACCCGGGTTGTTGTTGTCTCCGACGGCGTTTCGACATCCCAAGACCCCCAAGCCGCGTCCGGCACCGCAGCACGCACCGGCGTCGACGGCACCTTGGCCGCGCTCGCGGCGGGCAATCCGACTGATGTCGCTGTCATGGCCGGACTCGCCGCCGCCACCGCGGCCGTGCGCGGCATGTCACGCAACCGTGACTACGCCCCGTCGTGCACCTACGTCGCCGCCGTCATCCGCGACACCCCAGCGGGCACCGAGATCACCGTCGCCAATGTTGGTGACTCCCGGGCATTTTGGCTCGCGGCAGGCGACCCCACCACGTCGCGTCGGCTCAGCACCGACGACTCGTGGGCGCAAGCACTCGTCGACGCGGGCGCGCTCGATCCCGAAGCGGCGATGCGTGATCCACGCGCCCACACCCTCCTACGATGGCTCGGCGCGGACGGCGGCGAGCAACCGTGGTCGGAGAAATGCCTTCAACAGGTCGTGATCACCGACCCTGGCACCGTGCTGCTGTGCAGTGACGGCCTGTGGAACTACCTGCCCGAAGCCGTGAGCCTCGCCGGGTTCACCGTCGAAACCAGCCCGCAGGCAGCAGCGCGCGCGCTCGCCGAGTTCGCGCTCGATCGCGGCGGCAGCGACAACATCACCATCGCCTTGGTACCGATAGCAGGAGCAGCATGAGTTCGGCCGACAACGCGGGCATTTCGATCGCCATCGATCAAAACGAATTCCTGCCCGAAGACGGCAACGTGGTCGACGCGGTCCTCACCGTCACCACCAGCGACGCGCTCGCCGTTGCAGCAACGCCACCGCCACGCCTGGAAATCCTCATCATCGACATCTCCGGATCGATGGCGGGCCAGCGTAAATTCGAAAACGCCCGCGCCGCAACGAAAGCCGCGCTCGCCGAAATCGCCGACGGCACCGCCTTCGCGATCATCGCGGGCACCGACACCGCACGCCTGGTCTACCCGCCTAAGCCTTCGCTCGCGGTGCAAGCCAATCCAGCCAACCGCGACAGCGCCCGTCGCGCACTCGATAACCTGCGCCCCAACGGCGGCACCGCGATGGGCACATGGCTGGCACTTGCCCGCCAGATCGTAGCCAGCAACCCGGGGACCCAAGCACACGCGATCCTGCTCACCGACGGCAAAAACGAACACGAGAAGCCCGAGCAGTTAGCGGCCGAACTCGACCGGTGCGAAGGACTTTTCGTCTGCGACTGTCGCGGTGTCGGTGCCGACTGGGCCGCCGCCGACGTGCATAAAATCTCGGCGAAACTGTCTGGCAGCGCCGACATTGTCGCCAACCCGGAAAACCTGTCCGCCGATTTCGCCGCGATGATGCGATCGTCAGCGGCGCGGGTGATCCCTGAACTCACGCTGCGCGTGTGGACCCCCGCAGGCGCGAAAGTGCGCATCGTTAAACAGGTTTCACCTGTGCTTGAGGACCTGACGGGGCGGCGCGCCGATACCGGCGCGCAGGTGGGGGAGTACCCGCTGTCGTCGTGGGCAGCCGAGGAACGCGAATATCACCTGCAAATCGAGGTCGACCCCGCGCCCGTCGGTCGGGAGAAACTTGTTGGCAGGTTGAGCGTGCTGGCGGGCGACGAAGTACTCGGCCAAGGGCTCGTGCGCGCGGTGTGGACCACCGACTCGTCGCTGTCGACGCGCATTAGCTCCCGTGTTGCCCACTACACCGGTCAGGTCGAATTGGCCCAGGCCGTGCAGGAAGGGCTTGCCGCGCGTCGCGCTGGCGACACCGCGACGGCGACCGCCAAACTCAAGCGCGCTGTCGAACTCGCCGCCGCGTCCGGCCACGACGACACCGCGAAACTCCTGCGCGCCGTCGTTGAGGTCGACCCGCGCGACGGCACCGTCCGCCTGCGCGGCCACGTCGGCGCCGCCGAGGAACTCGCACTCGACATTCGCTCGACCAAGACCGCGCGCGTGCGACCGGAAGGGGCGTGACGTGCCCGTATGCACCGACGGCCACCTATCGGCCGCCACCGACTACTGCGATGTCTGCGGGTCGTCACTGCATGCCGTCGACCCCGTTGTGCTGCGACTATGCCCGTCCTGTCAGCGGCCGTCGCCTGGCCGATTCTGCGAATCATGCGGCCACGATTCGGAACTGCCGCCCCCGCTGAGCGCACCCGTCGTGGTGAGCGCGCCGCCGGTGTGGTTCGCCCGTATTTTCGCCGACCGCGCCTATTACGCCCGCGTGCAATCACATAAGGGCCCTGACGCTGCCCGGGTCGCGTTTCCCGACGCCTATCCGGAACGGCGAATCCCGTTGCAGGGCACCGAGTTTCTCATCGGAAAGAAGTCGGTGTCGCAAGGCATTGACCCCGCGATCGACTTGGGTATCGCACCAACTGACCTCGGGGTGTCGCGACTGCACGCGGTGCTGCGCATCGACCCAGCAACCGGGGCGCTGTCGGTCACCGACCTTGGTTCAACGAACGGGACCTGCCTCGACGGCACCGAACGCACCATTCGCCCGCAGGTACCGGTCGCGTTGACCTCGGGCAGTCGCATCCACGTCGGCGGCTGGACGACGATCGTGATCGAAGCCAAGTGATAGACAGGACACTTTGCCGCCGCCTATGGTCTCGGTCATGACCAAGTTCGACGGCAAAACCTGCCTGATCACCGGGGCGGCCAGCGGTCTTGGCCGTGCCACCGCGTTCGCCGCCGCCGCCAAAGGCGCATCGCTCGTCATCACCGACATCTCCGCGGACGCGCTGGAGACCACCGCCGCCGAACTGCGCGCCACCGGCGCGACCGTCCACTTAGCCCACGCCGCCGACGTCAGCGACCATTCCGCTGTCGTCGGGCTCGCCGCCCACACCTTCGACACCGTCTCCCACGTTGACGTGGTGATGAACGTCGCAGGCATCGCGACCTGGGGAACGGTCGACAAACTCACCCATCAACAGTGGCGGCGCACCGTCGACATCAACCTGATGGGCCCGATCCACGTGATCGAAGAATTCGTTCCGCCGATGATCACCGCCGGACGCGGCGGTCATGTGGTGAATGTGTCGTCGGCGGCCGGGCTGTTCGGGCTGCCGTGGCACGCACCGTACAGCGCGTCGAAGTTCGGGCTGCGCGGCGTGTCGGAAGTTTTGCGCTTCGATCTTGCGCGCCACAAAATCGGGGTGAGTTTGGTGTGCCCGGGCGCGATGGCGACACCGATGGCCGACTCGATCGACATCGCTGGCGTCGACCGCGATAGCGACGCCGTGCAGAAGGCGCTCAAGCTGTTTCTGCGGCACGCGGTGACCCCTGAACAAGCAGCTAAAGCGGTTATTCGCGGTGTTGAACGCAACCGCTACTACGTGTACACGTCACAAGACATTCGCCTCTCGCATTGGGGTCAGCGCTACTTCCCCTTCGGGTACAACATGGCGATGCGAGGCATGAACGCGGTCATGACGAATTACGCGAAAAAGAACGACCTCGTGCACTGAGATTTATTACGACGGGTTTGCGCTCTACCGATCCGGGGTACATAACGGATCGGTAACAAGCTCGAAGCAGTAAAGGATGTGCCGATGAGCGCGAACCTCATGATCATTGATGACGACATCGCGATGCGTAGCAATCTGCGCCGCGCGATGGAAGACGAAGGGTATGCCGTCGCTGAAGCGGGCATGCCAGCTGACGCGCTCGACCAACTCCGCGTCGACGGCGTGCCCGACCTGATGATCGTCGACCTCATGCGCGGAGAGACCGACGGCTTCGATTGCATTCGCGAAATCCGCCGCGATCACGACGTACCGATCATCGTGATCAGTACCCGCTACGACACCCACGATGTGGTCGCCGCACTCGAAGCGGGTGCCGACGACTTCGTCAGCAAACCTTTCGAAATCAAGGAAATTACCGCGCGGATGCGGGCGTTGCGGCGTCGCGCCCGACTGGCCGCCGATCGTGACGACCACGTCGAAGTCGTCTTAGACGACACCGTCGATGACGAACTTGTGCTCGCTGTCGACGCGGGCGCGGTCCGTAGAGGCGACACCGAAGTCCATCTCACCGTCACCGAATTCCGGTTGCTGTGTGAACTCGCGGAGACGCCTGGGCGTGTCCTCAGTCGCACAACACTGCTCGAAAGAGTGTGGGACCAGGGCTTTTACGGTGATGAACGCATCGTCGACGTCCACGTGCGTCGGCTGCGGACCAAGATCGAACGCGACCCGTCGCGCCCGCGCATCGTCGTCACCGTGCGTGGTCTTGGCTATCGTTTCGACCCGCCAGCGCGGTAAAACGATCGTCACGTAACCGCAAAGGGCTCGACATGATGACCGCAAACTGGGTCGGCAAATGTAGAAGACATGCCAACGCAGACCATGTCCCTCGATCCGGCTGCCGCAACGGCGGCAACCGCGTCGCAACCCCGACTGCGGCTGCGGGCACCCCGACTCGGTGACGGCGCGCACCTGTGGCGCATCGCCCGCGACTCGCAGGTGCTCGACCTCAACTCCAGCTACGCCTACGTGCTGTGGTGTCGCGATTTCGCCGCCACCTGCGTCGTCGCCGAAGACCGCGACGGCGCGGTGGTCGGCTTCGTGATCGGCTACGTCCGCCCCGACGCCCCGGACACGTTGTTCGTGTGGCAGGTCGCGGTCGACGCCGCCCAACGCGGACGTGGCGTTGCCGCCGACATGCTCAACGCGTTGCTCGACACCGTCGCCGACGCGGGCATCACCACCCTGGAGACCACGGTCGCCCCGAGCAATACAGCTTCACGCGCGCTGTTCGCAGCGGTCGCCCGATCGCGCGGCGCGCACCTTCGCATCGTCGACCTTTTCGACGCAACTGACTTCCCCGACGCCCACGAGGCCGAGCAACTGCACGTCATCGTGCCCGTGCGACGCCACAGCCAGGAGGAAAAATAATGACAACGACCGAACTCGATGTGTTCACCGCGATGGAATCCAATGTGCGCGGCTACTGCCGCGACTGGCCAACGGTGTTCACCACCGCGTCCGGCGCGTGGCTGCGCGATGAGGCCGACCGCCACTACCTCGACTTCTTCGCTGGTGCGGGCGCCCTCAACTACGGCCATAACAATCCCGTGCTCAAGTCGGCGTTGCTGAAATACATTGCCAGCGACGGCATTACGCATGGTCTCGACATGTCGACCGTCGCCAAGCGTGAGCTACTCGAAACCGTGCGCGACCTGATCCTCACCCCGCGCAACCTCGATTACAAGGTGCAGTTCCCCGGCCCGACCGGCGCGAACGCGGTCGAAGCCGCACTGAAACTGGCGCGCAAGGTCACCGGCCGCAAAACCGTGCTCAGCTTCACCAACGCCTTCCACGGCATGACCCTTGGCGCGCTGTCGGTCACCGGCAACGCGGCTAAGCGCGCGGGTGCGGGTGTTCCGCTCGAACACGCGACGCCCATGCCGTATGACGGCTATTTCGACAACACCACCGAGGACTTCGGCTGGATGCAGCGTGTTCTCGACGACAGCTCGTCGGGCTTCGACCGGCCCGCGGCCGTGATCGTCGAAACCGTGCAGGGCGAAGGCGGCGTGAATGTCGCGCGCCCCGAATGGTTGCGGCATCTCGCCAGCCTGTGCCAGTCGCGTGGCATCTTGCTCATCGTCGACGATGTCCAGATGGGTTGCGGACGCACCGGACCGTTCTTCTCGTTCGAACACGCGGGCATCACCCCCGACATCGTCACGCTGTCGAAGTCGATTAGCGGGTACGGCCTGCCGATGGCGTTGGTGCTGCTCAAGCCCGAACTCGACCAGTGGGCACCGGGCGAGCACAACGGCACCTTCCGTGGCAACAACCCCGCGTTCGTCACCGCGACAGCCGCGTTGCGCGAGTACTGGGCCGACAACCGACTCGCCGAACACACCGCCGCCAACGGCAACTACATCGCCAACACGCTGTCGAACATCATCGCCGGGCACGAAGGCATCAGCACGCGCGGTCGCGGCATGGTCGCTGGCATCGTCTTCGATGACCCGTCGCAGGCGGGCAAGGTGTGCCGTACCGCCTTCGAACGCGGCTTGCTTGTCGAGACGTCCGGGTCGATGGACGAAGTGGTGAAACTGCTTCCGCCACTTACCCTTTCGAGCGACGAACTCAATCACGGCCTTGGCGTGCTCGCCGATTCGATCAACCTCGTCTGTGGTGATAACCAGTGATTGTTCGCACCACCGACGAAATTTCGGGCACCGATCGCGATGTCGCCGACGCGGGGTGGCGTTCCAAACGCATCATCCTCGCGTCCGATCGAGTTGGGTTCTCGTTCCACGAGACGACGATCGCGGCCAACACTGTTCACGAGTTTCACTACGCCAATCACGTAGAAGCCGTGTGGCTCGTGGAAGGTGAAGGTTCGCTCGACGACCTCGACAACGGGGTCAGTTACCCGCTCGGACCTGGGTCGATGTACCTGCTCGACGGTCATGAACGGCATCGGGTCACCGCCCGCACCCAGCTGCGGATGCTGTGCGTGTTCAACCCGCCCGTCACCGGACGTGAAGTGCACGACGAGCACGGCGTGTACCCGCTGATCCTCGAATCAGCCGAGCTGGCTTAACAATTCGCTCGCGCGCGGATCGGTGTCGGCGATCGTCGCCAACCAGATCCGCGCGCCAGCGTGTTCACCCGAACGCATCAAGGTCACCCCGAGGTCGTACGCGGCCCCGGGGTGACCTGCTTCGGCGGCCTGAGTCCACAGCATGCGGGCCGAATCATGTTCGCCGCGTTCATACATCGCGGTGCCGAGGTCGTGGAGAGCGCGACCGACGCTGGGCGGTTTCGCCGCAGGGGACTGCGACGACTCCGGACTGGACTGCGGCGTCGGCGCGGGGGCAGGGTGGTCGCTTCGGGACTGTGCCGTGGTCGGACGCACCATCGGCATTGTCGGTGGGAAAACGCGTGCGTCGTCCGGACCAAGTAGCGCGGTGACGTCGGTGCTCACCTGCACGACCAACTCGTTGAAATCCGGCGTGCCAGGTCCGGTGCTGCACCACAGCGTGACGGGCCCATCGGGCATCAGGTCGACGACGAGTCCGTAATTGCCGGTCCACGATTCGCATTCGCCGGTGGCAGTCGCCCAGACGGGTGTCAACGTCAATAGTGCGTCGGGGGAGTGGGCGATCACGGTGATGGCGGTTCCGGCAAGCAACGTTTCCTGCCAAATATCAACGCCCGCAACAGCTTTGCCGCCGAGCACAAGGTGCCCATCCTGCACGCTCAACCCGAGCCCGACCCGCGTCACCTCCTGGCCGGGCGCCGCGGTGAGCGCCTGCAACCGCACCGCTGTGGCGCCAACCGCGAGCGCCTCGGTGTACATCGGATACACCTGTGCCCCACACCAGTCGATGGCCTCGGCGCCGGTGTAGCGCGCCGAAAGTGGCGGCCGCTCATGGCGATCGGGCGCGTCGGGTTGATTCATCGGTGCAGCCCACAGCCTTTCCGCCGGTACCCGCTCATTGCGCGCTACACCGTACTCGCCTAACCTTGCGCGGGTGCGACTTTGCGCTCAAACAGCCGCTGACTCGCCGACTTCCTCCTCGACGGCAGCGGGCGAGACCGGCTTAGGTGCGTTGCGTGCCTCGTACGCGGCTGCCGCGACCACGGCCACAATGCCGACCGCCAACCAGCCAACGAGCGCGAGGACGTGTCCGCCGAAACCAGCGCCGGCATCGAAGTAGAGCAAATCGCGCACGCCTTCAACGAAGCCCGCACCGTTCCAGAACGAGTGCAGTGCGGCGAAGAACCCGTTTTGCAACTGCGGCCCGTACACGCCACCGGAGGTCGTGAAGTTCAGCATCACGAACAACGTGATCAACGCCAGCGTGGTCCAGCGCTTGAGGAAGGTGTGCAGGCCGATGCCGACGGTGATGATGCCCGCGCAGTAGAGCCACGCCATGCCGAACACGGTCAGATAATCGCTGTCGATCACGTGAAAGAGCGGACCGGCGACAACGAGCGAAATCGCGCTCACCACGAACGCCGTCCCGATGCCGAGGGCGACCCGCACTCGCATGCGCAAGGTCGCCGCGGCAGCGCCAAGCACGGCGACGCTGGCGTAGGAACCGACGCTCAGCGCGACGAGCAAGAAGAAGATGCCCTGGCCGGTCGGGTCGCCGGGGGCGCTTGACGTGACATTGGTGACCGTCAGCGGGACGCCCTGATGATCTGACACTTGCCGGAAGACCAGCTCGGCGACCTGGGCAGAGGTTTCCGAGCCCGCCTTGGCAACGAGCAGTTCCGGGTGCTCGCCAGGAACGTACGCGCCAAGGATGTCGCGGTTCTTCAACCCGGTGACCGCGTCGTCGCGGGAATGCAGCGTGACGATGTCAATGCCGTCGCCCGCCTTGTCCTTCATCGTTTGCGCCATCACCAGCGTCTGCGGGGAGTCCCCGACCACCGCGAGGCTCAGGTGGTCGGGCGTGGGCTGGTGGAACGCGCCAAGGTAGGCCAACGCCATGCCGAGGCACATCAACAAGGGGGTCAACAGGTGTCCGGCGATGTGCCGGAACTGCTTAAGCGTCATCGCAAGCTTCTCCAACAGTTGGTAAATGCAACTAATAACTGTTGTAGGATACAACTATGAAGAGGCACGACGCAAGAAGCAGCGCGGTCGACACCATCCAGCGCGAACTCACCGCCTTCGCGCGCCGCGCACGCGGTCGCGCCGCTGAACTGCACCCCGAGTTGAGCCTGGTCGCCTACAGCATTTTGGATCTGGCTCGCGAACGTGACGGCTGCCAAGCGACTGACCTCGCCGAAGCGTTCCTGCTTGATAAGTCAACGATCAGCAGGCAGGTCACCGTGCTCGAAAACGGCGGCTACCTAACCCGCGAAGTCGACCCGACCAATCGCCGCAACCAGCTCCTGCGTGTCACCGACGCGGGCCGTGCGGTGCTCGCCGCCGCCGACCGACAACGTCGCGCCGCCTTCACCGCCCGCTTCGCCGACTGGACCGACACCGACGTCGCCGCCTTCGCCGACTATCTCGCGCGCTACAACCAGGACGGGTAAACCGCGCGAGCGACATCAGCGGCAGGTCGGTATAGTCGCCGCGGATGAGTAGTAACGCCACCCACCCCACGCAAGAACAACGGCCACGCCCGGTCAACCGAGCATGGTGGCTGGTGCCGGTGTTGCTCACCGCCTTCTCGATCGCGTGCGTCGAGGTGCCGCTGTGGCCATTCCGGTCCTACTCCGGCGGTTTCATCGACCTTCAGGTCTACCGACTCGGCATTGAAGCCATGCGCAACGGTGCAGATATGTATGGCCAGCTCCCGAAAACCACCGCGGGCATCGGGCTGCCGTTTATCTATCCGCCGTTCGCCGCGCTTGCGTTGAGTCCGTTCGCGTTGTTGCCGTGGGGGATCGCTAAGACGCTGTATGTGGTGGTGTCGATTAGTGCGGTGGCCTGGACGCTGTATCTGGTCGCGCGGCGCTACCACGAACGCAGTCGCCAAGCCGCGCTGTTCGTCACCGCGTGCGCGCTGCCGGTGGCGATGATGCTCGAACCGGTTCGCGAAACTATCGACTTCGGGCAGGTCAACCTGCTGCTGATGGTGCTTGTCGCCACCGACTGCCTGCTACCGCGCACCCGCTACCCGCGCGGCATGCTCGTCGGTATCGCGGCTGCGATCAAGCTCACCCCGGCCGCGTTCGTGCTGTTCTTCCTCATTCGCAAGGACTACAAAGCGGCCGCGTGGGCGGCGGGAACGGGTGCGGGTGCCACGCTGCTCGCGTTCGTTTTCTTGCCGACGGAGTCGAAGCGGTACTGGTTCGGCGGCCTCGGCAACGTTTCGGGACTCAGCGGATCGGCCTTCCACACCAACCAGTCCATTCAGGCGGTCATGGCGCGACTGCGGATCGAAGGACTCGCGTTCGACCTGCTCTGGGTCGTGTTGAGCCTGCTGCTGCTCGCTCTTGTTGTCGCGGCGATGCGCAAGGCTATCGACGCGCCCGCCATCGCGCTCGCGCTCAATGCGGTCTTCACGCTGCTCGTCTCGCCGATCTCGTGGTCGCACCACTGGATCTGGATCGCGCCCGCGCTGCTCGCGATGGCGTGTCACGCCCGCACGTTGCCTGCGGCGAGCGCACGCGGCTGGTACGCGACCACCTTCGGTGTCGCATTGGTCTTCATCATCGCGCCGCACAGTTTCCTGCCCGATGCCGAACATCGGGAGACGCTGTGGAGTTGGTCGCAGCACCTCATCGGCGACACCTACGTGTGGTTGGCCGTCGCGTTGGTTGTGTTGTTTCTGGTCACTGGTCGGCAGCGTGACGCCGAACCGACGTCGCTCGTCGGCAGTCCTGAAACAGCTCGCGTACCTGCCGCCTGACCGGAAAAACCTGCCCTGACCACCCGATTTGGAAGACTCGGCGAGTGTCGGATAATCTTTTCCCACACCAGCAAGTCCGGGTGGCGGAATGGCAGACGCGCTAGCTTGAGGTGCTAGTGTCCTTTATCGGACGTGGGGGTTCAAGTCCCCCTCCGGACACGTTCAAGACCCAAAGTCATTGTAACTCAATGACTTTGGGTCTTTTTCTTTTATCGTCGTTCGTCAGTTCCCGCAATCTTCGCCGTCGCGATCGCGACCCGGTTCCACGTGTTGATCGTGCAGATCACCGCGAGCACATGGGCCAATTCGGTCGCATCGAACTGGGCTGCCGCTTCGGCGTAGATCTCGTCGGGAACACCAGCGTCGCCGATGCGGGTCACCGCTTCGGTCAGGGCGAGTGCCGCCTGTTCGCGTGGGGAGAAGAAATTCTTCGCTTCACGCCACACGCCGACCATGTGGAGACGAAGGTCGTCCTCGCCCGCCTTACGCGCGTCGCTTACATGCATGTGCAAGCAATAGGCGCAGCCGTTGAGCTGCGAGGAACGGATCTGGATCAATTCGACCAGCGCTGGGTCGACGGTGTCGCGCGCGGCGGTGTCGAAAGCGATCAGGGACTTGAAGGCCTTCGGGGCGGCAGCGGCGAAATTAATGCGGGTGTTGTTGCTCATGCCAACTAATCTATGGCCGATAGTGACTGCTCAGGAGGTGCATTTCCCTGTCGAAATCATGGGTCAATTTGGCTGAGCGTATCGGTGTCGATCTGCACCTTGACCTCGCTGGAACGGGGTCGCGACGGGCCGTTCTCGCCCGCGCGCTGCGCGAAGCCATCCAAGACGGCCGACTCGCGCCTGGCATGCGGCTGCCGCCGTACCGCTCGCTCGCGGCCGACCTCGGTATCGCCCGCAATACCGTCGCCGACACCTATGCCGAGCTCGTCGCCGAAGGGTGGCTCATTGCGCGGCAAGGATCCGGTACGCGCGTCGCTGAACGCGCGGCACCCGCGAAGGCCGCGCGTGTGCCGAAGAAAGTGCCCGCCCGGGTGGTTGCACCCGCATATAACTTGATGCAAGGGCAACCAGATGCGTCGTCGTTCCCGCGAAACGCTTGGGCTACGGCTACGCGGCGCGCGCTCGCGGCCGCGCCCAACGACGCATTCGGGCCGGGCGACCCGCAAGGTCGGATCGAGTTGCGGGTCGCGTTGGTCGACTACCTCGCTCGGGTGCGCGGCGTGCGGGCGAGCCCGGACCGCATCGTGATCTGCGCGGGTTTCGCCGACGCGCTTCGGCTGCTTTTCGGGGGCGGCGTGCTGCACGGTCCGTTGGCCGTCGAAGCGTATGGGTTGGCGTTTCACCGTGCGCTGTTGGCTGCTGAAGGGGTGAAGACGGTCGCGCTCGGCCTCGACGAGCACGGCACGAGAACCGAGGATTTGGGCAGGGGGACGCGTTCGGTGCTGCTCACCCCGGCACATCAGTTCCCGATGGGCGGTCCGCTCACGTCGGCCCGGCGCAACGTTGCCGTCGACTGGGCGCGCAGGTCCGGCGGCATCGTGATCGAAGACGACTACGACGGCGAGTTCCGCTACGACCGCGAGCCCATCGGCGCGGTGCAGGCGCTCGACCCCGCACGCGTCATCTACCTCGGTTCCACGAGCAAGAGCATCTCGCCAGCGCTGCGGCTGGGGTGGATGGTGTTGCCCGAACAGTTCGTTGACCCGGTGCTCGTCGCGAAAGGCATGCGCGAACGCTGGACCAGCATCATCGACCAACTCACCTTCGCCGAACTGATCACTTCGGGCGCGTACGACCGCCATGTCCGGCAGATGCGGCAGCGGTACCGGGACCGTCGAAACCGCCTAGTCGCGGTACTCGCTGAGCGGGCTCCGCATATTAAGGTCACCGGCATCGCGGCCGGGCTGCACGCGGTTTTGCGGCTCCCGCCAGGAACGGAAGCGGCAACGGTGAAGGCGGCGAGTTGGCGCGGGGTCGCGTTGGACGGCCTTGCTGGTTACCGGCACCCCGATGCCGCGGCCCAGTTCGACGGTTTGGTGGTTGGGTATGCGACACCGTCAGACCACACCTACGCATCCGCTCTCGCAGCCCTCTGCGAGGTGCTCCCACCAGCCGATTTTTAGAATCGACCCCTCATCAGTTACGCTCGTTTCACACTCGTCCGGGTGGCGGAATGGCAGACGCGCTAGCTTGAGGTGCTAGTGTCCTTTAACGGACGTGGGGGTTCAAGTCCCCCTTCGGACACAAAAAGCTGGGCTTGGGTCAACGACCCAAGCCCAGCTTTCTTTTGCGCCGTCACGTGATGAAATAGTCGCCATGGGCAATTGCGTGCGGCTACGCGTGATCGCAGTGGGTGCGGCAGCACTCGGCGCGGTTGGATGGTCCGCTGTCGCCATCGCCAACGATGTGCGCGAGCCTGACGACTGTTTGGCAGTGAGCCCGTCCATCGTGAACGCGATCGCCAACCAAACAGCAAGCCCAGCAACGGTTCTCGCGTCCGCCGCAGTCGAAGACCCCTTCGCCCGATCGACGAATTCAACTCCGCACGCCGAGTACTACATCGTCAGCCTCCACCTCCAAACACCAACCGGCGAAACGGAATCGGCAGCATGGAGCGTGGCCGCCCCCGCCTTCGACTTCAAGAACGGCGAACTCGCGATCTCAGCACCGTTGGGTTCAATAACACCGTTAACCCCGTCGATAGAGGCCGCCCGCCCAACGACCTTGAAGGCCTTACGTTGCCTCCCTCATTGACTGAGCAACCAAGCGGTTGCAGAAAACGTGGCATAAACGTGCGGATTCGCGCACGAACAGCCGATTTTCGAGGTTTCACCAGCGAACCTGCACGAAAATGCCACCTGCGTCGCAACCGCTTAGTTGCCACCACTTGGCGAACCGCAGAACCGTTAAGCCGCGCTTGCCTCGATGCGCATCACCGCGCAGCCGCCAACGATGTGCACGGGCCTGAGGACTGATTAGCGGTGCGCCAGCCATCGCGAACGCGATCGACAACCAAACAACAAGACCGACAACGGTTCTGGCGTCCGCCGCAACGCTCGCCGGCCAAGGGGAATCGACGGCATGCAGCGTGAGTGCCCAAACCTTCGACGACGACCCCTCGAAGCCTTGCGGTTCCCTCCCTCATTGACTCAGTGAAGGCGGCAGCGGCTCCCAGTACGCTAGTTCCGCGACGATGCCACGAAGCGCGCCTCATTCACCGTCACTGGGGTCCCGTCCGCCAGATACGCGACGCCTGACTTCGTTACTTCAACGCATTCGTCAAGCGTCGTATGGCTTGCCACGTGCGGGACGAAGTAGGCGATCCGACCGCCGCTCAAACTCGCGTTGAAGACCCGGACCGGTCGCCCGCTGCCATCAGTCATGTGGTCGACGCAACGCGCGCACACGGCTCGCGAATATCGCTCCGAAAGTCCCGTGATTCGGCCACAGTGCGGGCAGGGGTGTGTGTATTGGCGTCGCCGTGGATCACGTTCAGCGAGCAGAGAATCGAAGTGAGCCAGCAGCCGCCGCGCCGATGGGTTCGGTTTTGCCGTACGCAGCACCAGGAGAATGTAGTCGGCGTAATCGCGCACCTCGTCGTCGACGATTTCCTGACCACGCAGATCGCTGACTTGCGCAACCTGCGCATCGTAGGCCGCGATCGCCAGCAGTTGCGCTTCTCCCAACTCGGCGTCGGCTATCTCACGGTTGATGTGGGCGATGTGTGCCAGGTGATCATCAATTACTTGATCGAGCGATTTCCCATCGAAACCCAGCACGCCCGACCGCACCGAACCTCCGGCGCTGACGATCACGTAACCGCTCCCCGCAGGCGATTCGGGCGCAACGTCGTGCTCGAAGGCGTAACCGCGACCATGGACCGCCGACTCCAACAAAGCATGCCGATACCGTCGAACGGGCGTGGTACTACGTGCTTCTCGCTGTGCCGTGTACAGCGCCTCTTCGTAGGAAAGCGGGTGTTCGCTGTCGCCCATGAGGTTTACCGTAGCTGTCGGTGCACAGTCCAACGTCCTAGCATCAAGGCATGCGGTACAGCGTTGTTGCGGGAGGGACTGATGGGCTGGGGAGGGCCGTTGCTCTTGATCGGCTTGCTAAAGGGGATCGGGTTGTTGTGCTCGGGCGCGATCGGCGCAAACGCGACAAGCTCATGCAAGCCGCATCCGCGCTCGGTGCTGGGGGTCGGCTGCGGTTCATCGCTACCGACCTCAGTTCGATGACCAGTATCAGCTCGGCTATTGACCGCATCCGCGACGACGTTCCCCGTATCGACGCCCTTGTGTTCTGCGCACGGCACTACCGGTCCGAGCGGCTCGTGACCCCCGACGGGTTCGAATACACCTTCGCGCTGTTCTATCTGAGCCGGTTCATCCTCGGCTACGCCCTCCTCGACCGTCTCGCTGCCGCGTCGCGACCGGTGATCGTCAACGTCGCGGGACCTGGCACCGGAACGGGTCAAATCCATTGGGACGACCTCGGATTGGCCAACGACTACCACGGACTAACCGCCCTCTCCCAAGGCGGGCAACTCAATGACCTGCTCGGTCTCGAATTCGCGCGGCGCTTCGGCGGCACCGGCGTCCGATACGTGCTCGTGCATCCCGGCATCGTCGACAGCGGCCTGTCCGGTGACTACGACCCGCAGATGACCGCCCACATTGCCGCGATGCGCATCACCGCACAGCCGGTCGAACACGCGGTACTCCCGATCCTCGACGTCATCGCGAGCCCGCCGGATGAACCGCTAACCGCGATCGCGCGAGGTCGGCGACTAGACCTCACCGAGTTCAACGGAATCCACGGCCCGCGACTATTCAATATGACGACGAAACTGTTGGGACACACCGTCTTTGCCGACCGAGATTGGTACCGCCGCGTTTCGCCGGCCTAGATTGATGCGGGCCGGATCTGCCCTCGGCGGACATACGCGGCATATGCGCCCCATGTTGTGCATGAACACGTAGGCGGCCTCGTCGTACGGCTGGGGATGTAACGGCTTCCCGAGGCGGTGGGTACCGGGGGATGGTCATGGCGACCGTAACCCCCGGCGGACCTCACGACACGGCGTGCCTAGCCCGGCCTCCTCGTGTCAGAACTCCCCATGCCGCCCCGCTCCGTTAGCGAATCGCGCCGCACCCTCCACCGTGTCAGTGGTCAACGACGTGATCCCATGCTCGAATTCGTTTGCTAGCGCCGCACTTTCATCTAACCCCGCCTGCTCAAGCATCGACAGCCGATCCTCACGCAAACACGTCTGCGGGAACGCGGCAATCTCACGTGCCAGTTCACGCGCGGCCGTCAGCGATTCACCATGTGGCACAACCCGATTCACCAACCCCATGCGCAGCGCCTCTTCTGCACCGACCGCGCGCCCGGTAAGAATCAGATCCATCGCGTGACTCTCCCCGATCAGTCGCGGCAACCGCACCGTCCCACCGTCGATCAGCGGCACGCCCCAGCGCCGACAAAACACGCCAAGCACCGCGTCCTCCTCGGCCACCCGCAGGTCCGCCCAAATCGCCAGTTCCAACCCGCCCGCGACCGCATACCCGTTCACCGCGGCGATCACCGGCTTCGATAACCGCATGCGCGTCGGTCCCATCGGCCCGTCCCCGTCGCGTTCAGCCCGATTACCCCGCTCAGTACCGATCGCCTTGAGATCAGCACCGGCGCAAAAGGTTTCCCCCACGCCGTAAAGAATCGCGACGAGCGCATCGGACTCGGCGTCAAAATCGCGGAAGGCGGACGCCAGCGCGGCAGCCGTTGGCCCGTCGACGGCATTACGCGCCGCAGGTCGGTTAATGCCGATCAGGGTGAGCGGCCCGTCCCGGTCAACAAGCACAGTCATGTGAACTCCTTAGCAGCGAAACAGCTCGACCGCCGACATCTGATCGACGCGATCGTAAGCCTTCACCCCGACCCCACTCGCGCGAATACTTCCCCCATGACGAGCACCGTCGCACGCACGACCATCGCCAGCACCACATCGCCGCTGTCACCGAATTACCCGGCGAGCCAGTACTTTTCGGCTGAGGACTATTCGCGCTTCCATGAGCGCGCTGTCCGCTACGACGCCGACAACACTTTCTTCACCGAGGACTTCGAAGACCTCCGCGCCGCCGGTTACCTCGTCGCCGCGCTACCCGCCGAATACGGTGGGCGCGGGCTCACGCTGTCGGAAGTGGCGCGCGAACAGCGTCAGCTGGCCTATTGGGCCCCCGCCACCGCCCTCGCGGTGAACATGCACCTGTATTGGACGGGCCCGGCCGCCGCCCTCACCACCGCCGGCGTCGAAGACCTCACCTGGTTGCTCGAAGCTCTGCGCGACGGTCAGATCTTCGCCGCTGGCCACGGCGAACGCGGCAACGACGTCGGCCTCGACAACGCCCAGGTCCGCGCGCTTCCCCAACCTGACGGGTCGTATCTGGTCAACGGCCGCAAAACCTTCACCTCCCTCGGCCCGGCGTGGACGTCGATTGGCATTCACGCGCTCGACGACTCCGACCCCGCGAATCCGGTGGTCGTCCACCTGTTCGTCGACCGCGACCAGCCTGGCGTCCGCACCGAAGAAACCTGGGACACGCTGGGCGTTCGCGCCACCCGCAGCGACGACACCGTCTTCGAGAACGCGCGTGCGGAAGCGTCGACGGTGGTTGGCACCCATGCGCCCGGCGCGCCCTACCCGCCCTACATCAACGGCATCCTCGGCTGGTACTTACCGCTGGTCGCGAATGTGTATTTCGGCATCGCGCGCCGCGCGTTGGACGTCGCGATTCTCGCCGCGCAGGCGCGCCCGTCGCTGGTTCCCGGCGTCGCTGACCACGCGTCGAAGCCCGCGGTGCAACGGCAAATCGCCGAAGCCGAGATTCTCCTGGACGCCGCGCACGCGCTGCTCGAAACCACAACGCGTGACGCGGATTCCGGTGTCGACCTCGGCAATTGGGCTGTCCCGCGCCTGTTTTCGGCGAAGGAATTCACCACCCGAACGGCGAAGGAGGTCGTTGACATCGCTGTTCAGGTCGCCGGAGCGGCAGCAGTGAGTCGCCGGAACGAACTTGAACGTCTGTACCGCGACGTCCGCACCGGCCAACTCCACCCGCCGAACACCGACGCCATCCTCGACGTGATCGGCAAATTCGCGTTGGGAGTGTTGCCGTAAATCCGTCGGTCGGCCGCTGAGCGGCACAACAAGCAGGGCGATATCGTGGTCCGGTGCTGCAAGATCTCGTGATTCGCCTCGACACCATCACCGACCCGGCGGTCGTCGCCTTCCTCGGCGAGCACCTCGCCCAAATGCGCACCATTACCTCGTGCGCCGAGAGCATGCACGCCCTCGACGTCGACGAGTTGCGCGCCCCGGAGGTGACCATGTGGACGATGTGGTCCGGCGACGAGGTGGTCGCGTCCGGCGCGCTCAAGGACCTCGGCGACGGGCACGGTGAACTGAAGTCGATGCGCACCGCGCCACAACACACTCGGCGCGGTTTGGCTTCAAAGATGCTCGCGCACATCCTCTTTGAAGCGGAACAGCGCGGATTTCAGCGCGTGAGTTTGGAAACGGGCGCGGAGGATTTCTTCGCGCCGGCACGAAAGCTCTACGCCGCCAACGGTTTCACCGAATGCGAACCTTTCGGCTCCTACGTACCCGACTCCAACAGCGTGTTCTTCACCCGCGCGCTGACCTAACCGAGCGCCCGCACCGCCACACGCGTCGCCTTCGCCACCAGCGCGGGGACGTATTCGGCGTCCTGCTGATCGCGGGTCGTCATGATCGCGACGACAAGCGGGGCACGGTTGGGCGGCCAGATGACGGCGATGTCGTTGCGCGTGCCATACGCCGCGCCAGCGGTCTTGTCGCCCACGGCCCAATCGCCAGGCACGCCCGCACGAATCAGCGCGTTGCCGGTGGTGTTCGCGAGCATCATGTCGGTGAGCACCGTGCGGGCATCGGGGTGCAGTACGTCACCTAATGTGTATTGGCGCAGGTCAGCGGCCAGCGCGCGCGGCGAACTGGTGTCGCGGACATCACCGGGAAGCGCCTCGTTGAGCGCGGGTTCGATGCGGTCCATCTCGGTGACGGTGTCGCCCAGGCCGCGCAAGATTCGTTCGAGACCATCCGGCCCTCCTATCCGCGCGAACATCAGATTGCCAGCGGTGTTGTCGCTGTAACGCAGGGCCGCGTCGATCACCTCGCGCAGCGTCATCCCGTCGTCGACGTGCTTTTCGGCGATGGGGGAGTTGACGACCACGTCGGCCGCGCTGAACTTCACGCGTTCGGAAAGCGCGTCCACGGGCGTTGTCGTCAAAATCGCCCCTGCCGCAAGCGCTTTGAATGTGGACGCGAACGGAAAGCGTTCATCGGCGCGGTATTCGGCCGTCTTACCCGAACCGGTGTCGACCGCGAAAACACCGAGCCGTGCGCCGAATTCGCTTTCCAGCGGAGCGAATTCGTTCGTGACCACTACGGGTGCGGGTGCCTGCTCGACCTGCTCGCTCGCGCACCCGGCAACCAACGTCACCAATGCGACCGCGAACGCTGTCCTGCGCAACATCATTTTCGAACCTTTCGTTGACGAACTCCCAGCGTCGCGGCCAGCTTCTATGCTGTCCAAGATAGATCAGCGCGCATCTATGCCACCTTGGCATACACTGCCGTCCGTGGATCTCGTCGCCGCCTGTCAGGCATTCGTCGCCGTCAGCGGGCGCGGGAGTTTCACCGATGGTGCTGCGGCCGTTGGCATTCCGCAGTCGGTCGCGAGTCGACGTATCGCCGCGCTCGAAGCGCGTTTCGGTGCGCGACTGCTCAACCGCACTTCACGCAGCGCTACCCTCACCGCCGTCGGCCAAGCGCTACTGCCCACCGCGCGCCGCCTCGTCGACGTTGCCACTGCCCTCGAAGACGAAGCTGAGCGCGCCAAAACGCGTCCACTGCGCATCGCCGTCCCCACCATCTGCGCGTCGCTGAGCCTGGCCCGGCTCGTCGCCGATGCCAAAACGCACCAGCTCGAACTCGACGTCACCCAAGCCGGTCCTGCCGAGCGCGCCGAACTCGCCCGCACACGCGAAGTGCGGGTCGCGGTGATCGCCACCCCACCCGACCGTGCGACGTGGCGCGTCCCGCTCGGCGTCGCCGACACCTCAGGCCCACCCGCGAAACCGCTGCATCTGGCCGCATTGCGTCCAACCCGCGCCAACCGAGCTGCCACGCCCCGCCGGGTCTGGGTCCAGCCCGAAGACGATGTGCCGCACGTGCGCGACCGACTGACTCGCTCCCGCGACGCCCTTGGCCTGCACCCGAGCCAGGTCGTTGTCGCCAACACACTCGTCACCGCGATCGCGGCCACCCTCGACGGGCGTGACCTGCTGCTGTGTTCACCTGCGCAAGCAACCGATTTGGGTCTGGCGTGGCGGCCGATCGGCGAACACCCGCTCACGCGCGGATATGACCTACTCGCTGATGACCGAGCCGACGCCGAACGCGTGCGCGCGGCCGCGTCGACGACGCTCGCCCGGTGCTTGGGCGCGACAGGAGACGACCGATGACAACAGCGCTGCGAACCGCGCACCGCGACCTTCGCGACGTCGGCCTCCGTGGTTCGTTTCTCGTTCGCGACCTCGACACCGGCGAAGAAATCGGCTTCGACACCGAAACCGAGTGGCCCATCGCGTCATTGGTGAAGATCCCGCTCGCGCTCGCAACCTTGGAACGCGTCGCCCGGAGCGAGCTCGATCCCGCGCGGCGACTTGAGGTGCAACCTGGTCGCATCGCAACACCCGGACCCGCTGGACTAACGAAGTTCCGTCAGCCGGTCACGATCGCGCTTGAAGATCTGCTCTATTTGAGCGTCGCGGTGAGCGACGATACCGCTGGCGATGTGCTGTTCGGGCTCACGCCGCCCGCGATGGTCGAGGCTGAGTTAGCGCGAATGGGCTACGGCGGCATCAACATTCGCCATTCGGTGCGGCCCCTGTCGGAGACTCCCGCTGAGCGGTTCGACCAGTCGCAAGGTCACCTCGCGCAAAGTCTCGCGATCGAAGGCGCGACCGACGGGCATGGGCACGCGGTTGGTCAGCTCGATGTCAGCACAGCCAACACCGGAACCGCGTGCGCCTTCATCGACCTCGCGCAGGGACTGTGGCGGCCAACGACGATCACGGCATCAGCAGCCGAGCGCGTGCGAGAGCTGATGGGCGACAACGTGAATCGGCAACGCCTCACCCCCGACTTCGCCGCCGACGCGACCCGGTGGGCGTCGAAAACTGGCACGTTGCTGAACCTGCGGCATGAGGTTGGCGTGATCGAACACCCTGATGGTCAGACGATCGCCGTCGCCGCGTTCACGTCGTCGCACGTTGCCGCGACGATCCAGCCCAGCGCCGAAGCGGTGATGGCGAAAGTGGCGCGGGATTTGCACGATGAACTGCGGGTTCGTGCCTACTGATTAATTCGTTGGACTCCTTCGGCGACACCCGCGTACTCTTTCGCTCGACCGTGACATCACGCAAGGAGGTGAGACCCATGAACGTTGCAACCAGGTGGGTGCTCCCACACGCGTGCACGGTCGAGCCGCGACACAGGTAGCTGTCGCCGGGAGCGCCGCGTTAGTAGGCATCCCGAAAGGCACCATCATGAACATCATTGAACGCACCTTTAGCGTCGTCAGTCCCGCCGACGAAACCGTGCCCGGCGTGGTGTGGTCACCAGCGGAAAACCCGGTTGGCGCGCTCATTCTCGCTGGCCATCCGGCTGGGTTCGACAAGTCGTTCCCGCCGCACGTCGCGCGGGCGCATGCGCTGGTCAGGCAAGGTTTTCACGTCGCGACAATCGACGCACCCGGTCAAGGCGAGCGCCCCCGGACACCGGAAGACGCCGCGCGCGTCGCCGCTTTCCAGGAGGCGAGGGGAGTGGGCGACCAGCCCCTGTTCAACCAACTCCTCGGCGAATACACCACCTCGGTGGTCGAGCGGGCGGTACCCGAGTGGCAGGCCACGCTCGACGCGCTACTCGCGTTGCTCGAACTTGAGGACGACGCCCCAGTCGGGTACCTCGGCATCACGATGGCGTGCGCGATTGGGATCGGGCTGATCGCGGCCGAACCACGCATCACCGCCGCCGTGTTAGGCACTGTTTCGGCCCACGACGGGTTGCTTACTGCGGCGAGCAAGGCCGACATCCCGGTCGAGTTCCTGCTCCCGCTCGACGACCAGGATCTGCCGCGCGAAGTGGGCTTCGCCGTTTTCGACGCGTTCGCGTCGACGGAGAAAGTGTTGCTCGGCTTCCCTGGTCATCACCGGCAAATTCCGGCTGACGGGCGATTGGAGACCGGCTTCTTCGCGCGCCAGCTGAAGCGGTAAGAAGTTAGGTCCTCGCGTCAAGGAAGTCGAGACACGAGGACACTCCCGACACCGAAATATCGTGCCGTGGTTGCCAATTCGTGCGCGTGAGGCGGAAGCGATGCTGGAGCGCCCGCTTCCCGCGCACGACATGCACGTCGACCCCGTTCACCTCGTACCCGAGCCTGCGCGAAACCCTGGTCGACGCAACGTTGTCGAGGAACGCGCCCGAAACAGCGGTTTCGGCACCGAGATGCGCGAACGCTAAGTGCAGTACGGCAGCACGCATTTCGGTGCCGATCCCACGCCCATGATGCGCGATCCCGAGCCACGACCCAGTGCGCACTTCCCGTCGAATCGCAAAGTTGTCGGCGGCGACCGTCTGGCTCCCCACGACTTCCCCGTCTTGCACGACAACGAAGTTGAGCGCCCACGCCTCAGGCCGCCACTCGCCAAGACACCGCCAGTGCCAGGTCAAGGCCCGCCGAGCCCGCTCCTCGGGAGTCCCGTCCGTCCACTCAACCGAAAACGGTTGCACCGCAGGATCATGCACCCCTTTGGCCGCGAGGGTGGCAAGCGCAGTGAGGTCATCAAGATCCGGCCACCGCAGTTCGAGCGTGGGCGTGGTGATACGCAGATCAACAACGGGCCAGTGCGCAGCGAGGGTCATGGGTTCATGGTGACCGTCGGCAGCGTCGCGAGGCGACCGATTTACGGGAAGTACCGGGTCAAGATTGAGCGGCCTTGCGGCCACGTGCCCAAATTCGATGCCAAATTCAGGTGGCCCTGGGTGCCAACGTGTTCCACTGAGGCGCCCAAACCCACTGCTGCGGCGGCGGCGCGGCCCTCCGGGTCGTAGGGGTCGTTGGTGCTCGCGATCGCGACGGTCGGGAACGGGAGTTCGTAGGTTGGGTGCGACAAGCTGCCGTAGCCCTCGACGAAACCTGTTGCGGCACTAGGGAAGTTCTCGCCACGGGGGTCGGGGAGCGCGACGAGGAGTGCGCCGACAACGTCGGTCGCCGTTGCGGTGACCGCCCACTCAATGGCCAGTGCCGAACCCAAGCTGTGCCCGATCAGGAACTTCGGGCCCGTGATTGACGCCAGCGTCTCGTCAAGTTCCTTCACCCACGCGTCACGCACCGGCGCGTCCCACGACGAGTGCTCGACCCACACCCCGCGCGGATCATCGGCAAACCACAGTCGCTGCCAATGCTCTGGTTCCGAGTTACCGATCCCGGCAAGGTAAACGTTCGTCACGGCGTTTGTCATCGTTCGCACCTCAAGCTCATCCACTACGCACGGAACCTGGACACCGTCGGCCAAGTTCCGTCCGCTATTCGACCACGCGGCAGCGAGCGCGCGCTACGCCAACACCGGCACCCGCTCACTCGGGATTGGGGGCGGCGGGGGAGTGCCGTCGCCAAATGGTCTGCCGCCCAACGCTTCTCGACCGTGCGGGGTCAACCAGTTCGATAAGTCCGGGCCCGCCGGGATGATGCCTGTCGGGTTCACATCGCGGTGCACAACGTAGTAGTGCTCCTTGATTTGGCCGAAATCGACGGTGTCGCCGAAGCCTGGCGTCTGGAACAGGTCGCGGGCGTACGCCCACAGCACCGGCATCTCGGTCAGCTTCGACCGGTTGGTTTTGAAGTGGCCGTGGTAGACCGGATCGAAGCGGACGAGCGTCGTGAACAGGCGCACATCGGCTTCGGTGATGGTGTCGCCGACGAGGTAGCGCTGGGTGCTCAGTCGATCGAGGGCGGCGAACAACCGGGTGTAGGCGGCGTCGTAGGCGTCTTGCGAACCAGCGAAACCGCACCGGTACACCCCGTTATTGACCTCGCGGAACACCTCGCGATTCAGTTCGTCGATCTCGGCGCGCAAATGCTCGGGGTACAGGTCGGGCGCGCCAGGACGATGAAACGCGGTCCATTCCGTCGAAAAATCGAGGGTCATCTGCGCGTAGTCGTTCGTCACGACTTCGCCGGTCGAAATATCAACGATCGCGGGCACGGTGATGCCGCGCGGGTAGTCGGGGAACCGCTTGAGGTAGGCGTCGCGCAGGTGATGAATGCCGAGCACCGGGTCGACCTCGCCCGGGTCGAGGTCGAACGTCCAACTCAACTTGTCGTGCGTCGGCCCCGCCAAACCCAGCGACAACACGGGTTCGAGTCCCAGCAGCCGTCGCACGATCAGCGTGCGGTTCGCCCACGGGCACGCCCGCGCCGCAACGAGGCGATACCGGTCGGGTTCGACGGCGTACCCGTCGCGCCCGTCGGCGGTAATGCGGGTGGTGATGTAGTTGGTGTCGCGGCGAAATTCGCCCGGCTCTACGTAACTGCCCATGTTGTCGTCGGCCACGTCATCGAGTGTTCCAGATTTAGCCGACCGCGACGCGATCCTCGACATGCAAAACGGCCGGGCCGATTCGACGCCGCATTCCATACAACAACACCGCGCAGCCAATCCCAGACAGGACCAAACTGGTCGTGAACAGCACCGAATACCCAGCCGCGTCGCCGAGCAGGCCCGCGGTGAAACCCGCGAAACCCTGGACGAAAACGATCGCGCACGCCATCAGGGTGTAGTCGCTGCCCGCGTATTCGCGGTCGGCGGCGTCCATCATCAGCGCGAAAACCGCGACGGTGGCAGCACCACCAAACACCTGCTCAGCCAAACTCGCGGCGACAAGCATCCCGTACCCGCCCGTGCCGAACGACGCGATCACATAAAGCCCGATGCTCGCCGTCTGCGTGACGCCACCGATCAGCAACGCGCGACCACGCCCGAACCGGTGGGCAACCCACGCTCCCGCCGCCGCACCGGCGAGTGCACCCGCCGACGACAACGCACCCTTCACCAACGCGATCTGAGCCAAACTCATCCCCGCGTCCGACATGAACGGCCCCGTGACCGATGCGGCCATCGAATCGCCCCACTTGAACGCGGCGATCAACCCAACAAACGCGAGCACCCCGGGTCGGCGCAGCCGCGAAACCCACGCACCGAGCAGCTGGTGCGCCGGTGGACGCGGCAGCGGCTCACGTGCAGGTTCGCGAAACAACCACACTGGAATCGAGGTCACCGCGATTAGCACCGCCATCGTCACAAACAGCACACGCCAGTTCGTGAGCGCGAAAAGCCACAGCAGCGCGCCACCGCCGACGATCATCCCAATGCGATACGCGCCGACCTGAATCCCGTTGCCGAGCCCACGCTCGCGCGGGCCAAGCAGCCGCACCGCGAGACCATCGGTCGCGACGTCCTGCGTCGCCGAAAACAGGTTGACCACCACAATGCCGACAAACAACAACCGCAGCGACGACGACAAATCAAGGCACGCCATTACCAGCGCGACGGAAGCCGAAAGTAGTTGCAGCACAAGCAACCACGTGCGCCGCGAGCTATACCGGTCGACGTACGGTGCCCACAAAAACTTCAATGCCCATGGCGCGAAAAGCAGTCCCGACGCACTAATCGCGGTAAGCGAATAGCCCGACTCCCGCAGCATCACCGGCAACGCCTGCGTGAAAAATCCGTACGGCAAACCCTGGGCGAAGTACAACGACGTCAACAGGATCACCGTACTGGTGGTGATAACACCCGGTCGGGTGGTGATGCTCATGGGAATCATCGTCGCAGAACCCGCGCACGGACGCCGCACGGGCGGAATTGAGACGCCGAAATCCCGCGTTCTCGCGATTTCGTGCGACAGAATTCGGCAATGCGGACATTTGCCAAGGTGTTGCACGCGGTCGTCGCCGGGGTTGTGCTCGTCGGAGTTGGTCACGGCGTTACCGCCGCCGCACCGACCGGCAGCGCCGACGGAATTTTGACACCGCTGATCGGGCCTGGCCCAGCCGACGTCGCCGCGCCGGGCGCCGCGCTCGCCGACGGCATCACCGGCACCGTCCTCTGGTCACGTGACGCAAACACCCCTCGCCCGATCGCCAGCATCACGAAGGTGATGACCGCGTTCGTCGTGATCACCTCGGGCGACCTGGAACGCCCCGTGACCGTCCCAACCGCCGCGATCGACTACTGCGTGCGCAACGACGGCAGCACCGCCGGGCTCCGCGCTGGCGAGGTGCTGCCCGCACGCGAACTGCTCTACGGACTGTTGCTGCCGTCCGGGTGCGATGCCGCCTACACCCTCGCTGAGTCTTTCGGACCAGGTCAGGACGCGTTTATCGGTCGAATGAACGACGCGGCGCGCGTAATGGGGCTGGGCGGAACGAATTTCACCGACCCGAGCGGTCTGCCGGTGCCGACGGACTTCTCCAATTCGTCAACGCCTAACGATGTCGTGACGATGGGCGTGCGGGCGATGATGCTGCCACTGTTCCGCGAGATCGTCGCCGCGCGAACACATTTCGTTCCCGATGGCCCTGCCAACGCTGAACATCATTGGGCGACAACCAATGAGCTGCTCACCCGCTACCCGGGCGCGATCGGCATCAAGACGGGCAGCACCGACGCCGCCGGTTACTGCCTACTGTTCGAAGCGGTGCGCGCGGGTGTCCCGCTGATCGGTGTCGTCCTGCACGACGCCAACTCGGGAGAAGCAACGCGGGACGCCGAAAAGATCCTGAACTGGGTTTACGACCCGCTCACCCGCGTGATTCCAGGGTAGGCGGCGACCCGGCACGCAACTGTGCGACTGTCCGCGCCAATCACGAGCGATTGGCGCGGTTGCGCGAACCGACTACTCCACCGTCACGCTCTTCGCCAAGTTGCGCGGCTTATCCACGTCGCGGCCTAGCGTCAATGCCGTGTGGTAGGCCAACAACTGGAGGGGGATCGTGAAGATGATCGGGTCCAGTTCCGGTGTTGTCTTCGGTACGCGGATCACCGCGTCGGCGCAGTCGTCGGGCACGTCGGCGTTCGTCACGGCCAACACCGCGCCGCCACGCGCCTTGATCTGCTCGATCGTGGTGAGGTTCTTGGCGAGCAGTTCGTCGTCGGGAAGCAGGACCACGCTGGGCATTTCGGCGTCGATCAGCGCAAGCGGGCCGTGCTTGAGTTCGGAACCCTGGTACGCCTCGGCGTGAATGTAGGAGATTTCCTTGAGCTTCTGCGCGCCCTCACGCGCGGTCGGCCACATCCGCACCCTGCCAACGAAGAACATGTTCTGCGCCTTGGCGAAACGGGCCGCGATCTGCGCGATCGCCGGTTCATCGGCGATCACCGCGTCGATCGCATCCGGCAGCGAATGCAGTCCGTCGACGATGCGCTTGCCGTCGGCAGCGGAAAGGTCGCGCACGCGGCCAAGCAGCAGCGCCAGCATCGCGAACGACACCGCCATGTTGGTCACGGCCTTCGTCGACGCGACCGACACCTCCGGGCCAGCATGCAGGAACATACCAGCGCCGCACTGCCGCGCGATCGCGCTGCCAACCACGTTCACCGCGCCAATCACGCGACCACCCTTGCGCTGCAATTCCTGTACCGCGGCGAGGGTGTCCATCGTTTCGCCGGACTGGCTGATCGCGACATACAGCGCATCCGGGTCGACGACGGGGTTGCGGTAGCGGAATTCCGACGCGGGTTCGGCGGTCGCGGGGATGCGCGCGAGCTCTTCGACCAACGCGGCACCGAGTTGGCCCGCGTAGTAGGCCGAACCACAGCCGAGGAAAACGACCTTGCTCACGCCACGCAGTTCGCGCGGATCCATCGCGAGCCCGCCGAGATGCGCGGTCGCGAAGCGGTGATCGAGACGACCACGCAACGCGCGGCGCACGGCTTCGGCCTGGTCGGCGATTTCCTTGCGCAGGTAATCGGGGTGGCCTGCGAGGGCGTATTCGGCGGCGGTGACGTCGATGGTCGTGGGCACCTTCGTGGTGTGTTCGGCGTCGAATCCGACTGTGCTGGTTCGGAATTCGTCAGCGCGAACAGTCGCGATCTCGCCGTCGTCGAGGAAAACGACACGCTGGGTGTGGTGAACGAGCGCGGCCACGTCGGAGGCGATGAACATCTCGCCGTCGCCGATGCCCAACACGATCGGGCTGCCGTTGCGGGCGACGACGAGTTCGTCGGGGCGGTCGGCGTCGAGCACGAGCAGGCCGTAGGTGCCGCGCACCTGGGCGAGCGCGGAACGGACAGCGGCTTCGAGCGAGGTGGTGTGCGGGAGCGCGGCGGCGATGAGGTGGGCGATCGCTTCGCTGTCGGTGTCGGAGGCGAACGCGACGCCCTGGCCGATCAGTTCGGCGCGCAGCTGGTCGGCGTTTTCGATGATGCCGTTGTGCACGATCGCGATGCGGCCGGAGCTGTCGGTGTGTGGGTGGGCGTTGCGGTCGCTGGGTTCGCCGTGGGTGGCCCAGCGGGTGTGGGCGATGCCGGTCGTGCCGACGATCGTGACGGGCTCGACCTTGTCGCGCAGATCCTGCACGCGGCCCTGGGTCTTGATCACCCGCAGGCCGCCGTTTTCGGGCAGCGCGATGCCTGCCGAGTCATAGCCGCGATACTCAAGCCGTCGCAGGCCCTCTAGCAGCACCGATTCCGCCTGCCGACGTCCGACATAGCCGACGATTCCACACATATTCTCTAACTCCTCACCCGTAGACGATGCGCCGCAACTGCCGTTCACTGAAGGTCGGGGCCGCGACTGGCCGCTGCGCGAGTTCGCGCGACAACCGCTGCCAGATCTCGGCGTTGCGCAACTGGCGTGCCTGCAGTTCGCGGTGGCGACGTCGAATGAACTGCTCGGCCGTCTCGTCGAAATACCCGACAATGTCGGCGACGAGACGAGCAGCAACCGGCTCGGGAAGCCCGGTCGACGCGACCACGTAGCGCACCAGTTCCTCCGATGCCCCGTCTGTCACTCGACAGATCCTGCCTGTCGGATTCGCCGGAACCAAATACTTTGCCCGATTTCGGGCACGCGTGTCGTTCCGTGCTCGGCAAGAGGCCGGAAATCTTGCTCGCGCAGATTCTTTTGCCGACCGTCGGTGAAATACCAGGTCAGCGGGTTTCGCTCATCTGCTCGCGCTCGCGAGGTCGGCGGCAGGGTGGTTGGACGGTCGGACAATGGGTGCACTGACTAACCCGAAGGCGCTGCGTATGAGTCTCGAATTCCTTTGGTACATCCCGAATCAGGTGGTCCCGGGGCATCGCGGTGAACCAATTACGGCCGACCACAACAGCATTGACACCCTCACCGCCCAGGCGCAAGCGCTCGAGCGTCATGGGTGGAAAGGCGCGCTGCTCGGCACCGGGTGGGGACGCCCCGACACGTTCACCGTCGCCACCGCGTTGGCCGCGCGCACAACAACTTTCGAGCCGTTGATCGCGGTGCGTCCCGGCTACTGGCGACCAGCGAACTTCGCGTCGGCGGCGGCAACGCTCGACCATCTCAGCGGCGGACGCGTGCGCGTCAACATTGTGTCCGGCCAAGACGACCTCGCCGCCTACGGCGACAGCGAAGGCGACCAAGCGCATCGGTACGCCCGTACTAAAGAGTTCATGCAGCTTGTCCGCAAGCTGTGGACCAGCGACGATGTCACCTATCACGGCGAGCACTTCCAGGTCACGGGTTCCACAGTCACGCCACGCATCGCGCGGCGCGGCGGACGCGCGCACCCGACGCTGTACTTCGGTGGAGCGTCAGCGGCCGCCGAAACCGTCGCCGCGACCGAGGCTGACGTACAACTGTTTTGGGGTGAACCGCTTGACGGGATCGCCGAGCGGATCGACCGACTGCGGACGTTGAGTCAGCGGCTCGGGCGCGAACACGCTCCGCTGGAATTCGGTTTGCGGATAACGACTTTCGTGCGAGAAACCACCGAGCAGGCGTGGGCCGACGCGGAAGCACGGGTCGCGGAGATGGCGGTTGGGCACGTCGCGGACCGTCATCGCGGCACGGCGGTTGGGCAACAGCGACTGCTCGATCTGGCCGCTCGCGGTGACGTGCTCGACGACAACCTCTACACCGCGCCCGGCCGCGTTGGCGGCGGAGGCGCGGCGACGACGTGGCTCGTTGGGTCACCCGGCGACGTCGCCAAGTCGCTGCGCAAGTATCGCGACCTTGGCATTACGCACTTCGTGCTATCGGACACCCCGTACTTGCGCGAGATCGGCCGCCAAGGCGACCACCTGCTGCCATTACTCGGCGACTAGCTCAGCGATCAACGCGGTAACGCGCTGCTCGATCTGGTCGCGAATCGGGCGAACCGCTTCGACGCCTTTGCCCGCTGGGTCTTCGAGTACCCAGTCGCGGTAGGTGACGCCGGGGAAGTAGGGGCACGCGTCGCCGCAGCCCATCGTGATCACCACCGTTGAGGTTTCGACGGTGTCGGCGGTGAGGATTTTGGGTGACTGCGCTGAGATGTCGATGCCGACCTCGGCCATCGCTTCGACAGCGGCGGGGTTGATCGTCGCGGCGGGGGCGCTGCCTGCCGAGCGAACTTCGATCGCGTCGCCAGCGAGGTGGGCGAGGAAGCCCGCCGCCATTTGCGAACGGCCCGCGTTGTGGACGCAGACGAACAGCACACTGGGTTTAGTTGGCATCGTTGAACTTTCGATTGCGAAGGGCGAGCGAGACGTAGACGAGTGCGACGAGCACGGGCACTTCAATGAGTGGGCCGACAACGCCGGCGAGCGCTTCGCCGGACGTCGCGCCGTACGTGGCGATCGCGACGGCGATGGCCAGTTCGAAGTTGTTGCCCGCCGCGGTGAACGCGAGGGTGGTGGTACGGGCGTAACCGATGCCCAGTGCCGCGCCGAGCGCGTACCCGCCGCCCCACATCAGCGCGAAGTAAACGAGCAGCGGGAGCGCGATGCGCACGACATCCCAAGGGCGCGAAGCGATTTGGTTGCCCTGTAGGGCGAACAGAATCACGATCGTGAACAGCAAGCCGTATAGGGCGAGGGGGCCGATGCGCGGCAGGAAGCGCGTTTCGTACCAGTCGCGACCTTTAGCGCGTTCGCCGAAGTAGCGAGTGAGATAACCCGCGAGCAGCGGGATGCCGAGGAAGATCAGGACCGATTTCGCGATTTCCCACGGTGACGTGGTGATCGACGTTTGTTCCAGCCCAAGCCAACCCGGCAACACCGACAGGTAGAACCACCCGAGCACGGCGAACATCACTACCTGGAAGAGCGAATTCAACGCGACGAGCACGGCGGCGGCTTCGCGGTCGCCGCAGGCTAGGTCGTTCCAGATAATGACCATCGCGATGCAGCGCGCGAGTCCGACAATGATCAAGCCGGTGCGGTATTCGGGCAGGTCAGGTAGGAAAAGCCACGCTAGCGCGAACATGAGCGCGGGGCCGACGAGCCAGTTCAGCGCTAACGAACTGACGAGAAGTTTGCGATCAGCCGTCACGCTGTCTAGGCGGTCGTAGCGGACCTTCGTCAGCACCGGATACATCATGATCAGCAGGCCGATGGCGATCGGGAGCGAGATGCCATCGACCTCAACCTTGCCCAGCGCGTCGCCGAGCCCGGGGACTAGGCGGCCGAGCAGGAGACCGACGGCCATCGCGACGCCGATCCAGACCGGGAGGAAACGGTCGAGTGTCGAGAGCTTGCCAACGACAGGTGCGGTGGTGTTCACGCGGTTTCCGCCTTCAGGGTGTCGGCAAGCCGGGCGAGAACTTGCGGGACGACACGGTAGTAAACCCACGAGGCGCGGCGCTCGCTGGTCAGCAGTCCGGCTTCGCGCAGCACTTTGAGGTGGTGCGAGATGGTGGGTTGCGAGACGTCGATGCCCTCGGACAGGTCGCACACGCACGCTTCGCCGTCGATGCGGGCCGCGATCGCCGACAACAACCGCAGGCGGACGGGGTCGGCGAGGGCTTTGAACAGCGACGCGAGTTCGATCGCGGTTTCGCCGCTCATCGGTGGTCGGGTGCGGGGCGTGGGCGCACACGGTGGTGCGCCCACGCTCAGCGTGAGGTCCTGATTCGACATTCGTCGATATTGACAGATATCGAATCAGAGGGCAAATGGGTGGCTTAGTTGCAGCAGGGCGCTTGATCAGCACGCTCTGGTGGCGAAACGCTCTCGGCCGATGCCGCCACCAGAGCGTGCTCACTGATCAGGTGCGGTGCGGCGCCGAAGGTTTCGCTGTCGGCGAGCACGGTGTAGACCTCCCAGCGTTCCGCGTCGGGGGCGGTGACCCACACCTTGTCCTGGGTCGCGAAGCAACAGGTCGTCGCGATTTCTTCCTCGGTGAACAAGCCAGCGTTCGAGAGTCGCGCGATTTCGGCGTGGACGGTGTCCGACGAATCAACCTCGACGCCAAGGTGATTGAGCGAACCGGCTTGGCCTGGGTTTTCGATGAGCACCAGCTTGAGCGGCGGGTTTTCGACGGCGAAGTTGGCGTAGCCGGGCTTGCGCTTGGCTGGCTCGGTGTTGAAGAGGGTGGAGTAGAACGCTACGGCGGTGTCGAGGTTGTCGACGTTGAGGGCGAGCTGAACGCGAGACATGAGCGAACCTTCCTGTTGTTTGACATATATCGAAATCGAGTGTGGCCAGAGTTTCGACATATGTCAATAAAGTCGGTAAGGTTGGTTTCATGCCTAAGGCGCTACCGATCATCGACATGTCCGCCCCGGTTTGCTGCACGCCCGTCGCGGCGGCGCCGGTCGACGACGCGGCCGCGCTAGAAGTGGCGCTGCGCCTCAAGGCGCTTGCCGACCCGGTGCGGGTGCGCCTGATGTCATTGCTCCTCACCGACCCGGCGGGCGAACAGAACAGTGGCGACTTGGCTGTTGCCGTGGGCATCGGCGAGTCGACGGTGTCGCACCACCTCACCCAACTGCGCAAGGCGGGGCTGGTTGAGTCGGAACGTCGGGGGATGAACACGTTTCACCGCGCCCGCCGCGACGCATTGTCGGCACTGTGCACGGTGCTCGATCCGAACTGCTGCACGTAGCGGCTGCGGCGGTTTCGCGAACGAAAACTTGTCGTACCCCGGTCGTACTGTGAGGCCAACCAACGGAGAAGGGACCCCTCATGGATACGACCCCCGCCGGGTACACCACCGTCGCCCCCTGGCTCGTCACGCCCGATACCGCAGCCTTACTCGACTTCGTCACCGCCGCCTTCGACGGGCATGAGCTGGGCCGAGTTCCGTTGGCGGACGGCAGCATTGGACACGCTGAGATCCGCGTCGGCGACACCGTTCTCCTTGCTTTCGATCAACGCGCGGACTGGCCCGCTCTCCCGTCGCTGTTGCGCGTGTTCGTCCCTGATGCCGACGTGGCATTCGCGAACGCCATCGACGCGGGCGCGCGCGAGGTGACGCCGTTGTCGAACAACGCGTTTGGTCAACGCGGCGGCCGCGTCCGTGACCCTTTCGGAAACATCTGGTGGGTCACCGCCAATGTCGAGACGGTGTCGGCGGAGGAAGGCATGCGTCGCTTAGCTGAACCGAGCTATCGCGACCAGATGCGCGTCGCGCAGGAGACGCTCGACGCCGAACTGAGCGGTGCGGAGCGCGGTCGATCGAGCTCGGTCACCGCGATCGTCCAGCCGTCTGCTGCGACGCGGTGACCGACCAGAGACGTCGCTGAGCCGACTGGCCTACGGCGCGATGCGGGCCACTGAGCCGATTTCCAACGCTGCCCAGATTGCGCCGTCGGGGCCCAAGGTGATGCCGTGAGGTTCTGACGATGGGGTGGGCAGGGGGTGTTCGGTGATGTTGCCGGTCGCGCTCACGTGGGCGAGCCGGTTCGCTGCCCATTCTGTCAACCAGCAGTCACCTGAGGGGAGGGCGGTGATGGCGTGTGGTTTTGCCGTCGGATCGGGGAGTGGATACAGGGTCACTTCGCCGTCGACGGTCAGTCGGCCCACTCGGCCCGCGGCGATGTCGACGAACCACAGTGCGTCGGGGCCAGCCGCGATGCCAACGGGGGCGCCCGCGTCGGGGAGCTGGTGCAGGGAAACGTTGCCGTCGAGGTCGATGCGGCCAATCGCGTTGGCCTGGTTGAGCGTGAACCACAGGGCATCGTCGGGGCCGGTCGTGATCATCGACGGGAAGCCGCCTTGCACGCCGATGTCGAAGTGCGTGATCCCGCCGTCGGGCGTGATGCGGCCGATCCGGTCGGTCGCCATCTCGGTGAACCACATTGCACCGTCGGGGCCTGCGCAAATCCCGAACGGGTTCGCGCCGTCGGACAGCGGGAACGCGCTCACAACGCCGTCGTAGGTGATGCGGCCGAGGTGGGCGTCGCCCAACCGGGTGAACCACACCGCGTTGTCGACACCGGCGGCGATGATGGTCGGGCGACGTCCTTTGGGACCGGCCGGGAACGTCTCCACTTTCCCGTCGGTCGTCATGCGCGCGATTTCGCCACTATTGACGAGCGTGAGCCAGAGCGCCCCGTCTGCACCGCTAGTGATTCCGTACGGACCGGCGTCGGGGAGCGGGAATTCTTCGATCTTCGACACGAGTCGCACTGTGCCCGCGACAAGCGTCGTCGCGCAACCGGCATCCCAGTTCGCCGAGGCTCCGACATGAAAGCGCAAAGTTGGTTGTCGCGTTGTCGCAACGTTTCCGTGCACCTACCCCTGCGGCTACTTACGCGTGAGATCCTCACTAGGCCACTGGTTTTCGAGATGGCGGTGGCGTGTACGTCACTGAGGAGATAGTCATGAGCAGTGCGGTTGGGGTCAGTCCGGCGGGTCTCGGAGTTCGGGCGGGGGCCCGGCTGATCGACTGGATCGTCGCCGGAATTATCGGCAGCATCGTGTTTTTCGTGTTCAACCACACGTTGCACCTGCCCGACTGGGTCGCGATCCTGCCGGGCGCGGGATTCGGGTTCCTCTATTTCGTGTTCTTCGAAGTCGTCACCGGCTCGACGCCGGGTAAGAAAATCCTCAACCTGCACGTCAACGGCGCTGACGGGGCGGCGAAACCAGACCTGCTCGAATCGGCAAAGCGCAACGCGTACATGCTGCTCAACCTCATCCCGTGGGTCGGCGGCCTGCTGTGGTTCATCGCGGCGATCGCGATCGCGGTGACGGTGTCGAACAGCCCGACGAAACAGGGTTGGCACGACGACTTCGCGGGCGGCACGCAGGTCGTCAAGGACTAAACCAGCGTGAAAGGAACACGTTGAACGGCGTTCACGCTGGGGTCGCCGGGGCGCGGGGCACCGTCGGCTAAGCTCCGCGCGCGGTGAGTGAGAGGTGCGCGACGGTGGGTGTGGTGTTCAGTCGGCGTGCGCTGCTGCTTGGAGTGGGAGCGAGCGCGCTTGGTGCGGTGAGCGGGCCGTTGCCGGTTGGCAGCCTCGCGACACCCAGTCCCGGCGTTGCTCTGACCAGCGCTTCTACTACCTTCACCGCCGAGCGTGCCGCCGCTGCGGAAGCCGCCGTCGTTGACCGTTACGTCGGGACACTGTGGGGTCTGCCCGGTCACGCGACGGGGCTACTCACCTGGCCCGCACCGCTCGGCGCACGCACCATCGGCCGGTGGTGCTACTGGTGGCAGGCGCACCTACTCGACTGCGCGGTTGACGCGGCGATTCGAGAGCCAAATACCGAACGCACCAAGCGAATTCGCGCACTCGCCGCAGGCATCCGCGCGCGCAACTTCACCGGCTGGACCAACCGGTACTACGACGACATGGCCTGGCTCGTCTTGGCACTCGACCGCGCGCAAGGACTTGGCGCTGATTTCGCCAACCCCGTCGGGCAGTTGATGTCCGCGCTGCGAGCGGGCTGGTCGACCGAGGTGGGCGCGGTGCCGTGGCGAACCGACGACAACTACTACAACACTCCCGCCACCGGACCCGCCGGTGTCGCGTTCGCGCGAACAGGCGACCTTGCCCTTGCCGAAAAGGCAGCGGAATTCCTGCACACGCGGCTACGCGACCCCGAAACCGGCCTGATCGCCGACGGCATCCATCACCCCGACGGCCGCATCAACCACACTCGGCACACCTACAACCAGGGCGTCGCACTCGGCCTCTACCTCGAATTAGCAACGCGCACAGGGCAATCCACGTACCTCAAACGCATCGAAGACCTCGTCGCCGCCATCGCGGAAAACCTCACCACCCCGCACGGCGTGATCGTCGGGGCGGCAGGCAACGACGAGGGCCTCTTCATGGGTATCCTCGCGCGCTACCTCGCCGACGTCGCCCGGGTGTGCGGCGACACAACCGCGGCGGCGATCGTGACCGCGTCGGCCGAAGCGGCGTGGGCGCATCGCGTCGACGGCGGCGACGGCCACCCCCTGTTCGGCACCGAATGGGCGCGCCCAGCTTCGATGACCAACGCTGCCCATCGCGACCTGTCCGTGCAGCTCAGCGGCTGGATGGTCCTCGAAGCGCACCACCGGATGGTCAGCAGCGGGTGAATTAGCACCCGCAACGGTCGTTCACCGTGTTCACTACCGCTATGGATTTCGCCTACGACGCCCGCACCGAAGAACTGATCGCGACCCTCACGGACTTCATGGACACCCAGGTCTACCCGGCCGAGTCGGTGTTCAAGCAGCAGGTCAGTGAGCTCGATAACCGGTGGGCGTGGGATTCGGTGCCGGTGCTCGCCGAATTGCGGGCCGAGGCGCGCAAGCGTGGGCTGTGGAATCTGTTCTTACCAGGCGACCAAGGCGCCGGGCTCACCAATCTGCAATACGCGCCGCTTGCCGAATTGACCGGGCGCAGTGCGAATCTGGCGCCTGCCGCGCTCAACTGTGCCGCCCCCGACACCGGCAACATGGAGGTGCTCGCTCAGTTCGGCACCGATGAGCAACGGGCGCAATGGCTTTCGCCGCTATTGGATGGGGAGATTCGGTCAGCGTTCGCGATGACCGAACCCGACGTCGCATCGTCAGACGCAACCAACATCTCCACTCGCATCGAACGCGACGGCGACGACTACGTGCTCAACGGGCGCAAATGGTGGATCACCGGCGCGATGAACCCGAACACACGCATTTTCATCGTGATGGGCAAGACCGATCCTTCGGCGAGTCGACACCGGCAGCAGTCGATGATCCTCGTCCCGCGCGACACCCCCGGCCTCGAAATCCACCGTGGCATGGAGGTTTTCGGCTACGACGACCACGATCATGGCGGTCACGCCGAGCTCACCTTCACCGACGTGCGCGTGCCCGCGACGAATCTCATTGGGGGAGAAGGCCTTGGGTTCGCGATCGCCCAGGCGCGACTAGGTCCGGGCCGAATTCACCACTGCATGCGGTCGATCGGGTTGGCGGAGCGGGCAATCGAATTGATGTGCGCGCGTGCGGATTCCCGTGTGGCGTTCGGTCGCCCGTTGGCCGAGCAGGGCGTGATCCGCGACTGGATCGCCGAGTCGCGCGTGCGGCTTGAGCAGTTGCGCTTGCTGGTGCTCAAGACCGCGTGGTTGATGGACACCGTCGGCAACAAGGGTGCGCACACCGAAATTCAGGCGATCAAGATCGCGACGCCTGCGACGGTGCAGTGGATCCTCGACAAGGCGATTCAGGTGCACGGCGCGGCGGGCGTGTCCCAGGACTTCCCCCTGGCGGCGGCGTATGCGGGGATTCGCACGTTGCGGTTCGCCGACGGCCCGGACGAGGTGCATAAGAACGCGCTCGCGAAGAACGAGCTGGCCAAGCAGCGAGACAAGCGGTAAGCACGGACGGGTCCGCGCGGGGGACAACCCCGCGTGCGTCCGTCGCCCGAACCTAACGCCGCCGCGTTCGTTTCGCGTGCTCGTGCTCGTTCACCGCGAGCACAACGCCGCCAACCAAGCACACGCCACACAGCACGCCAACAACAACGGCCACACTGACCAAGCCATAGCTGACAGCGGCCAGTGTGACGACAACGAGGATGAATCCGAGCCCGACCAACGCGAGCCCGACCCAGGCATCGTCAGGAAAATGCGGTCTCATGAACTCATTCGTGCTGGTGGGGTGCCCATTTTGCGGCGGTTCAACAGGAAATGTGACAGCTGAAAAGCGACGCGGTCATGACGACTGACCGAGGCCTGGGGTGCGGTCCGTCACTGGTATGCGGCGCGGACTCGCAGATCGCGGGCGAGGTGGTCGCGTTGTTCGACCACCAATCGGCGAAGTGCGGCAGGGGCGTCCGGGTTTGTCGCCAACCACGTGTCGACGTCAGTCAGGGATTCGCCGCGCGGGAACAAACCGACGACGATGCGGCGGGCGATTTCGATGCTGCGGGTGTCCCAGATTTCCCCGAGTGCGGCGAAATAGGCGGCGTCGTATGGGGCGGTCAGGGTGCGGGTCGGGCCCGCGCCGAAGCCGGTGATGACCGCGTCTAGGTGGTCGTTGGTCAACGACGTGTCGGTCAGCGCCGATGTCCACGCCTGCTCCTTCACCTCCGCGAGTGGACGCGCGGCCATCGCGCGCAAGTGGGCCGTGCGGCCCGACGCGGTGTCGTCGTTGGCGAGTTCGTCGGCAAGATCGGCGGTAGTCGCCACGCCCGTCGCCGCGAGCGCGGTCCACCACAGCCAACGCAGGTCAGGGTCCAGCGGCAAGCCGGTGGGAGCTGGCTGCTCGCCGCGCAAGATCGCAACCAGGTCGCTCGCGCGGCGGGTATCGACGGCGGCTGCGACGCCAGTCGCGCGGGCGAAGGCCAGTTGCGCGTCGCTCGCGGGTTCAGCGGAAAGCGTTGCTGCCCAGACGGATTCGAGCCAGCGGGTGCGTTCCTCCACCTGAGCGGATTCGGGCAGGTAGTGCTCGATCGCGTAGCTGGCGTTCGCGAGGACAGACGAAAGAATGCCTGGGTTCGATTCCGCCGGGGCGAACGCGCGCGCCATCGCCAAATAGCGGGTGGCGGCCAGTTCGCCGTCGCGCACCGCGTTCCACAGTGCCGACCAGATGAGCCCGCGGGCGAGCGGATCGACGACCTTGTCGAGCGAATCTTCCACCGTCGCAAGTGAAGTCGGGTCGAGGCGCACCTTCGCGTACGTGAGGTCGCCGTCGTTAAGCAAGCGCAGCGGGGCCGACGGGAGCGTGACCGCCGTGCGCTCGTCGGCGAGGTCGAGTTCAACGAACTCGCGGCGAACCAGGTCGCCCGCATCGTCAAAGTCGTAGAAACCAACGCCAATACGATGGGGGCGCGGATTGGTTTGCACGATCGCGTTGCCGTCGAACGAGATCGTCGACATGCCCGTGGTCTCCAACCAGGCGCGCGACCATTCCGCCAGGTCACGGCCCGATTCCGCGCTCAACACCGCGAGCAGATCGGCGAGGGTCGTGTTGCCGTACGCGTGTTCCTGGAAGTAGCGGCGCGCGCCCGCGAAGAACGCGTCGCGCCCCACGTACGCGGCCAACTGCTTGAGCACGCTCGCACCCTTGGCATAGGTGATGCCGTCGAAGTTGAGTTTCGCCGCTTCCAAATCGACGATGTCAGCGACGATCGGGTGCGTCGTCGGCAACTGATCCTGCAGGTACGCCCACGCTTTCCTGCGGTTCGCGAACGACACCCACGCATCGGTGAACTCCGTCGCTTCAGCGGCGGCGAGTGCGCCCATGTAGTCGGCGAAGGACTCCTTGAGCCACAGGTCGTCCCACCACACCATCGTCACCAGATCGCCGAACCACATGTGCGCCATCTCGTGCAGGATCGTGTTGGCGCGGCCCTCGTACTGGGCGGCCGTCGCCGCACCACGGAACAGGTAGGCCTCGGTGAAGGTGACCAGTCCCGGGTTTTCCATCGCGCCGAGGTTGTATTCGGGAACGAAAACCTGGTCGTATTTGCCCCACGGGTAGGGGAAGCCGAAGTTGTCGGCGAAGAAGTCGAGGCCGTTCTTCGTCACGCTGAACAGCGCGTCGGCGTCGAGATAAGGGGCGAGCGACGCCCGGCACAGCAGACCCAGGTCGACGCTGAGGTCGTCACGCGTCCAATGGGATTCGACTCGGTGGTACGGGCCAGCGACGATGGCGGTGATGTAGGTCGAAATCGGCAGGGTCGGGGCGAAGTCGACTGTCTCGGTGTCGCCAGTCACCGTCGCCGACAGTGCCGCGCGGTTCGACACCACCTGCCAGCCCTTCGGCGCGGTCACGCTAAAAGTGAAGGGCGCCTTCATTTCTGGCTGCTCGAAGCAGGCGAAGACGCGGCGCGCGTCGGCCGGTTCGTACTGGGTGTAGAGGTAGGTCGCGCCGTCGACGGGGTCGGTGAAGCGATGCAGGCCCTCACCGGAGCGGCTGTAGGCGGCGATCGCGTCGATGACGACGATGTTGTTTTCGGAAAGGCCCGCAAGACGGATACGCGCGCCGTCGTAGTCGACCGGGACTTCTTCGCCGTTGATGGTCACCGATCGCACGTCGATGCCGATGAAGTCGAGCCAGGTGTCGGGGGTGCTCGCGGTGAATTCGACGGTGGTCTTCGTTGCGAAACCGGGCTGGTCGAGGTTGGGGGCTTCGCTCAGGTCCAGGTCAACGCGGTAATCGGCGACGGTGATCGCGGCCGACCGCGCTGCGGTCTCGGCGCGGGTGAGGTTGGCGGAAGGCACGGTCCGATCTTGCCAGGAAGGGCGACTCGCCGACCAGCGCCCAGCGGTTAGGTCCGCCTGATGTGGCATAACGTGCACGTTCACGGCCTAACGGCTGAAATCGGCCGAGATCGCGCGAATGTGCACGGAAATGCCATTTCTCACGCCGACTCGCCCCCTTCCGGCGTGTCGCGATGGCGCAAGGTGGGCCGCAAGTGGTGCTGACAGATGCGGCGCGAGATTGTCTGTTGCTCCGCATCTGCGTCGGTTATCGTTAACTCGTGTCGTATTTGCGGATTAGCGAGGTCGCTGCCTTGATGGGTGTCAGCGACGATACCGTTCGGCGGTACATCGACCAGGGCAAACTCACCGCCGTCCAGCTCGACAACGGGCGCAAAGGGGTCGACGGGCGCGAGCTCGCCGAATTCCTGCACAGCGGAGCCGACCGACCGGAAGTGCCAGCCACCGTCGCCACGTCGGCGCGCAACCGGATGAGCGGCATCGTCACGCGCATCGTCAAGGACACGGTGATGGCGCAGGTCGAGATGCAGGCAGGGCCGTTTCGGCTGGTTTCGCTGATGAGCCGGGAATCGGTCGACGAGCTTGGGCTAGAGGTTGGCTCGCTGGCTGTCGCTTCGGTGAAATCGACACACGTCGTGGTTGATGTTCCCGAAAGTTGATGAGAATGAACAAGATTCGTGCCCTGCCGGCGACCGCGCTCGCAAGCGTCGTCGCGCTCTCGCTCGTCGCGTGCGGCACCGACAAACCGGCTGACGCGGGGCAGATTAGCGGCACCGTCACCGTCCTGGCCGCCGCTTCGCTTACCGAAACCTTCACCCAACTGGGCAAACAGTTCGAAGCCGCGCATCCGGGCGTCAAGGTCGCCTACAGCTTCGGGGCCAGTTCCGCGCTCGCCGAACAGATCAAACAGGGCGCGCCCGCCGACGTCTTCGCTTCGGCAGCACCGAAAAACATGCAGCAGGTCGTCGACGCTGGCGACGTCACCGCAACGCCATCGGTCTTCGTGCGCAATCGGCTCGAAATCGCTGTTCCCGCAGGCAATCCCGGCCACATCACCGGCCTCGCCGACTTTGGCAAGTCCGAACCGAAGATCGCGCTCTGCGCCGAGCAGGTGCCCTGCGGTGCGGCGGCGAAGACGGTGTTCGAGAAGGCCGGCGTCACGCCCAAGCCCGACACCCGCGAAGCCGACGTGAAAGCGGTGCTCACGAAGGTCACCTTGGGGGAAGTTGACGCTGCCCTGGTTTACCGTACGGATGTGAACGCGGCAGGCAAGAAGGTCGAGGGGATCGAATTCCCCGAAGCGGATAAGGCGGTCAACGAGTACCCGATCGCGCCACTTGCCAAGGCGCGCAACGCAACCGCCGCTGCCTTGTTTGTTGATTTTGTGCGCTCGGAGCAGGCTAAGCAGGTCTTCGCCAAGGCAGGATTCGATACCAAGTGACCACGCGCGCACGCCGACGGGCGGTTCGGGGACGGCAACCGCTGATCCTGGTGCTGCCCGCGGTGTGCGCGTTGATTTTTCTGGTCTTGCCGCTCGTCGGGCTGCTAGTGCGGGCACCGTGGGCGAGTCTGCCTGAGCGGCTGATGAGCCCGGGAGTTGGTGAGGCACTTCGCCTTTCGCTAGTGTGCGCGACATCAGCAACGGTCATTTGTCTCGTGCTTGGTATTCCGTTGGCGTGGTTGTTGGCGCGGTCGAAGGTGCCGGGGCTTGGGTTGTTACGCGCGCTTGTCACGGTTCCGCTCGTGTTGCCGCCCGTTGTCGGGGGCGTCGCGTTGCTGCTCGTGCTCGGTCGACGTGGACTTGTTGGGCGGTATCTCGACGCGTGGTTTGGGATTTCGCTGCCGTTCACGACGGTGGCGGTGATCATTGCCGAAGCGTTCGTCGCGATGCCGTTTTTGGTGATCGCGGTCGAGGGGGCGTTGCGCGGCACCGACATTCGGTACGACGAAGCGGCCGCGACGCTCGGCGCTTCGCGGTGGACCACCTTTCGGCGCGTGACATTGCCGTCGATTTTGCCGGGTGTCGTCGCGGGGACGGTCTTGTGTTGGGCGCGTGCGCTTGGCGAATTCGGCGCGACGATCACCTTCGCGGGCAGCTTCCCCGGGACAACGACGACGATGCCGTTGGCGGTGTATTTGGCGTTGGAAACCGACCCGGCCGACGCGATCGTGTTGAGTTTGGTGCTGCTTGCGGTGTCGGTTGGCGTGCTGGCGGCGTTGCGGGATAAATGGGTGCGGGGGCCGATGTGAGCATCGATGCGCTGCTGCGCGTTTCGCGGGGAAGATTCAACCTTGACCTCCCGCTTTCGGTTGAGCCCGGGGAAGTTGTTGCGCTGCTTGGGCCTAACGGGGCAGGGAAGTCGACGGCATTGCGCGCGCTTGCCGGGCTAACGCCGCTGACGGACGGGCATTTGCGGGTAGGGAACCGGGATGGCGTGCGGAAACCTGCGGGCAGCCGGGATGAGGCCGTCACAAACGACGCGGGTCGCACGCGCCAGTTGTCCGACGGCGAGCCGGACGTTGCCGCACCTGACCGAACGTCGAGTTGGGGTGCGGAAAACTCTGTCGTCGCGCGGAATGGTCGTGCCGGTGCCTGGGATACGTCGGTCGACAGCTCCGAAGGCGCGGCGCCTTTGCACACTGTCGACTGGGACGTGCCGCCCGGGATTTTTGTCGCGCCCGAGGATCGCTCGGTTGGGGTGGTGTTCCAGGACTATCTGCTTTTCGCCCACATGAGCGCGCTGGAGAATGTGGCGTTTGGGCCGCGCGCGCGGGGCGTGGGGCGGCGGGAGGCGCGTGCGTTGGCCGCATCGTGGCTTGAGCGGGTCGGGCTCGGGGACGAACTGTCGCGCAAACCGAGGCAGCTGTCGGGTGGGCAGGCGCAGCGTGTCGCGTTGGCGCGCGCGCTGGCGACCGACCCTGAGCTGCTGCTCCTCGATGAACCACTCGCCGCGCTGGACGCGGGCACCCGCCTGCATGTGCGGGCTGAGCTGGGTAAACACCTGCGGGAGTACGGCGGGCACACGGTGTTGGTGACCCACGACCCGCTCGATGCGATGGTGCTCGCCGACCGTCTCGTGATCCTGGAAAACGGGAAAGTAGTCCAGGAGGGCGCTCCGGCCGAGGTGGCACGGCACCCGCGCACCGATTACGTTGCCGACTTGGTTGGCTTGAATTTGTATCGCGGGGCAGCCCGCGACACCACCGTCGAATTGTCACGTGGCGGAACCCTTTTCATCGCCGAACCGGCTGCGGGCGCGGTGTATGCGACCTTCGCGCCGAACGCGGTCGGGTTGTATCTCGAACGACCCGAAGGCAGTCCGCGCAATACCTGGGAAACCACGGTGGTTGGGATGGAAACGCACGCGCACACCACGCGCGTGCGCTTGGACGGCACGCCACCGGTTTTGGCCGAGGTGACCCCAGCGACGGTGGCCGACCTGCGCTTAACGCCCGGCATGAAGGTATGGGCGACGGTGAAAGCGACGGAAATCCGGGCTTACCCGGCGTAGAGATTCAAGATCAACACGCTGCTATGGCGGCGTTTCGCGAGTGGCATTCGCCACCAGAGCGTGTTGATCTTGAAAAACACCGAACTGGTCGCGCGCCCACCAGGCGCTCAGGGATTTTTTCTCTCGACGTTTGTTTACCTGAGAGCCTGGTGGGCAACCGTCCAACTCGCGCATGAACGGGCCATTGGACGTGTCGGCGATGAAAAACGAGCCCGTGCGGCGTCTAATCCGGTATGCGCACACTTGTCTATGGGTTCAGCGTCTCGGTGGACGGGTTCATTAACGACCAGGTCGGGAGTATCGACTGGACCGAACCCGACGATGAACTCCACCAGTTTCACAACGACCGCTACCGCGAGATTGAGGTCTCGCTCCACGGGCGACGCCTCTATGAGCTGATGGCCGACTACTGGCCTACCGTGCCCGATGACGCGCCGCCCATCATGCGCGAATTCGGGGAGCTGTGGACGGCCAAGCCCAAAGTGGTGTTCTCGCGGACGCTGCCCGAAGTCGGGTGGAATAGCAGGCTCGTCCGGGACAACGCCGTCGACGAAGTGCGCAAACTGAAAGAGGAAGGGGACGGGATCATCGAGATTGGCGGCGCTGATCTCGCCGCCTCGATCCTGCCGTCTGGCCTCGTTGATGAGTTCCAACTGTTCACCGCGCCGATCATCCTCGGTGGCGGCACGCCGATGTTCCCGCCGCTCGGCGAGCGAATCCCGTTGCGGCTCATCGAGACTCGTCACTTCAAGACGGTCGTGATGACGCGCTACGCCGTCGAGCGGTGAACGGGTGTGGAGCCGACAGACTCCACACCCGTTTCTTACACCCGCACCGGAGCCGGCGCGGCGGCGAGACCCAGGTTGTCGCGCAACGTCGTCCCCGTGTACTCGGTGCGCACAACGCCGCGGTCCTGCAACAACGGAACTACCTTGTCGACGAACTCATCCAAGCCGGTCGGCACCAAATGCGAACCGAGGATGAACCCGTCGGACCCGTTGTGCTGCACGAACGTGTCGATCTGCTCGGCCACCTGGGCGGGTGTGCCGACCAGTGGGCCGCGTTCGAACTGGTCGATCACGACCTCACGCAGCGACAACTTCTTCGCCTCGCTCACCTCACGCAGGCGCTTCACCGTCGCGAACCGGTCCTGGTGAATGAACGCGCGACCCTGGATGATCGGCGGCGCTTCCGGGTCTGGCTCGATATCGGGAACCGGGCCGTCGGGGTCGTATGCCGACAGGTCGCGGTTGTAAATCTGTTCAAGCAAGATCAGCGCGGTCTGGCCAGTGACCTGCTCGTGCAGGATCGCCCGATGCTTTTCCGCCGCGTCGGCAGCGCTGTCGCCGAGCACGAAACTCGCCGACGGCAGAATCTTGATGTCGTCAGCCGAGCGGCCCGCTTTCACCGCGCGCGCCTTCACATCGCGATAGAAATCGGCCGCTTCGGGCAGTTTGCCGAACGGGGAGAAGATCGCGTCGGCGTTAGCGGCGGCGAAGTCGCGACCCTGCGGCGACACCCCCGCCTGCAGCACAACCGGCCGACCCTGCGGGCTGCGCGGGACGGTGAAGCGACCGTGAATGTCGAATTGTGCTCCGCTGATGGCGAATTCGCCCGCGTTGCCCCGGGCGAGGAACCTGCCTGACTCCTTATCAGCGACCACATCGTCGACGCCCCACGAATCCCACAGTGCGCGAACAGCATTCAACGTCTCTTCGGCGCGCACATAGCGGTCGGCTGGGTCGAGGAACCCGCCGCGACGGAAATTGCCACCGGTGAACGCGTCGAACGACGTCACCACATTCCAGGCAGCCCGACCACCCGACAGGTGATCGAGGCTCGCGAACTTGCGCGCCAGCTCGTACGGCTCGTTGAAGGTGGCGTTGATCGTGCCAGCCAACCCGAGGTGTTCGGTGACGGCGGCGAGCGACGCGAGGACGGTGAAGGTGTCGGGGCGACCGATGATGTCCTGGTCAAACACCTCGCCTGCGCGTTCACGCAGCGCGAGCCCTTCGGCGAGGAAGAAGAAGTCGAAGAACCCGCGTTCGGCGGTGCGCGCGGTGTGTTCGAAACTGCTGAAGGCGATCTGGCTGCCAGCTTCGGGATGCCACCACGCGGTGTGATGGTTGACGCCGCCAAGGTAGGCGCCGAGGATGACCTGTTTACGACTCATAGTGACCTCACACGGTGGCGTAGCGGTTGGGGACGGTTGTCGGCAGGTCAAGCAGACCGCGCAGCGACGTTTCGGGGTAGGCGGTGCGGAACAGTCCGCGATGTTGCAGGGCAGGGACGAGCGCGCCGGAAATGGCGTCGAGGTCGTCGACGGCCACGCCGGGGCGCAGGCGGAAACCGTCGATGCCCAATGCTGACCATTCGACGAACAGGTCCGCGAGCTCGTCAGCGCTGCCAGCGAAAATGGCCGCGTCGGAGGCCAATTCGGCAACGGAATTGAGGCGCGCCAACCGCTCAGCACCGGTCTCGGTGGCCGAATCGAGGAAGACGACCAGGTCGGCGTAAATCTTCAAGTCGGTGCTCGCGGCTCGCACTTCGCTCACGATCCGCGCTGGGCCTTCCGACAACGAAGGCGTGACGAACACCAAATCGGCTGCGGTTGCGGCAAATTCGTACACGCGTGGCGAATGCGCCAGCGTCGTGACCACCAACTGCCCCTGCGGCGGCCGCGGCGTAATCGACGGACCACGCACCGAGAAGAACCGGCCTTCGAAATTCACCCGATGCAGCTTCGCGCGGTCAATGAATCGGCGCGTTGCCACATCACGGATCTCGGCGTCGTCCTCCCACGAATCCCACAGGGCGCGAACAACTTCCACCGCGTCGGCACCCTCGTCGAAGAGTTCGCCCGCGTGCTCGGGGAAGACGCCGGTCGCGATCGCGGTGGCGAGTTCGTCGGCGGTGAGGTCGCCGATGGTGCGTCGACCAAAGTGGGCGGCCTCGGCCGCGCCCGGCGACACCCGCACCTGCCAGCCCGCGCGACCGCCCGAGGTGTAGTCGAGGGTGGCCAGCGCGCTGGACACGTGGAACGGCTCGGTGTGGGTGGTTGTCACCACCGGGATCAGGCCGATGTGGCGGGTGACCGGGGCGACGCGGGCCGCGATGAGGTGTGCGTCGAGGCGGGCGGCGACCCGGTCGACCACGTCGTCAGCGAGCGGGACACCGGGGAAACCGCCGGGCACGCGCAGGCTGTCGTCGATGGTGACGAAGTCAAGCAGGCCCCGTTCAGCGGTGCTGACGAGGTCGAGCCAGTACGACGCGTCGAGCAATTCGGTTGGGCGAGAAGAGGGTTCGCGCCAGGCGGCGGGGTGCCAGCCCGCGCCGTCGAGTGCGACACCCACATGCAGAGGTTTCGATGCCATGCCAGGTGCAACGCGAGCGATTCGCCTACACCGATCCCCACCTAGCGGGACCGGACTGCCGCACAGCCGCGCAGGCACGCGGAACGAGCACCTCGCCGCGCATCGACAGTGGCAGTACGCGGAAACAACAGCGGCGGGTTCGCGCCACCCTGCGCGAACCCGCCGCTGTCAACAGTTGAATTCTCGCCGATCCAGCAGAAATACGCCGAGACGAGCGTTCAAGCCTTACTTGGCGTAGTCGTAGAACCCGCGACCCGACTTGCGGCCGAGACGGCCAGCCTCAACCATGCGACGCAGCAGGGCCGGGGGAGCGTAGTGCGGCTCGGCGAACTCGGCGTAAAGCGACTCGGACGCGGCGAGTGCGATGTCGAGGCCGACCGTGTCGAGCAGGGTGAGCGGGCCCATCGGGTAGCCTGCGCCGCCCTTCATGGCCGCGTCGATGTCTTCGGCGGTGGCGTAACCCGACTCAAGCATGCGAATCGCCGAGGTGAGGTACGGGATGAGCAGCGCGTTGACGATGAAGCCCGACCGGTCGCCCGCCTGGACGGTGGTCTTGCCGAGGGTGTTCTTGGCGTAGTCGGTGACGGCGGCGACGGCGTCGGGGTCGCTGACCAGCGTCGAGATGATCTCGACGAGCGGCATCACCGGGACGGGGTTGAAGAAGTGGACACCGACGACGCGCTCGGGGCGCGAGGTTGCCCCGGCGACCTTGATGACCGGGATCGACGACGTGTTGGTCGCGAGGATGCCCTCGGGCTTCACGATCTTGTCGAGCTTGCCGAAGATCTCATACTTGAGCGCTTCGATCTCGGGCGCGGCCTCGATGACGAGGTCGCGGTCGGCGAACTCGTTGATGTCGAGGGTCACGCGCACGCGGGCGATGGCCGCTTCGGCGTCTTCAGCGCTGATCTTGCCCTTGGCGACGCCACGGTTGATCGATGCGGTGATGCGCGCGGTCGCGGCGTCGGCGAACTCCTGCTTGGTCTCCAACACCAGCACCGAGCTGCCAGCCTTGGCGCACACCTCGGCGATACCGGCACCCATGGTGCCGCCACCGATAATCCCGATCAACTCCACTGCCATCACTCCCAACATCGCACTGCTTTACGTATAACGAATCTATTTCACTACGTGCGGCGCGGGCGCGGACAGGCGGGTCCGCTGTCCGATTCACCCAGTCGACCGACATAAAAGTTCGGGTACCCGTAAACTTCTGTTGGTGAGTACGGAAATCTTGGGGACGCTGCGGGGGCGCGCGCAGCGAGCAAGGGCTGTCGCGGTCCTGCTCGGTCCCGCCTTCGTTGCGGCCATCGCCTATGTCGACCCCGGCAATGTCGCGTCCAATATCAGCGCGGGTGCCCAGTTTGGGTATCTGCTCGTGTGGGTCATCGTGCTCGCCAACATCATGGCCGGGCTCGTGCAGTTCTTGTCGGCGAAGCTGGGGCTTGTCACCGGGATGTCGCTGCCCGAAGCGGTGCGGTCGCGTGCGAGTAAGCCAGTGCGCCTTGCCTATTGGGCCCAGGCGGAGCTGGTCGCGATGGCAACCGACCTCGCCGAGGTGATGGGCGGCGCGATCGCGCTGTATCTGCTTTTCGACCTGCCGCTCGTGGTAGGCGGCCTGATCACCGGTGTGGTGTCGATGGTGCTGTTGCTCGTTCAAGACCGGTTCGGGCAACGCCCGTTCGAGCGGGTGATCACGACGATGCTCGCGGTGATCGCGGTCGGGTTCGTCGCCGGTGTTGTGCTGTCGCCGCCGTCGGTCGACGGGGTAATCGGCGGGCTCGTTCCCCGCTTCGACGGCGCCGAAAGCGTTTTGCTCGCGGCCGCGATGATCGGCGCGACGGTGATGCCGCACGCGGTCTACCTGCACTCCGGCCTGGCACGCGACCGGCATGGCAGTCCCGAAGCCGGTCCCAAACGGGTGCGGCTGCTGCATGCGACCAAGATCGACGTCGGGCTCGCGATGGTAATCGCGGGCACGGTGAACATGTCGATGCTGCTCATGGCGGCGAGCACCTTGCGTGACAAGGAAATCGAATCGCTCACCGACGCCCACTCGGCCGTACGTGACGCGCTCGGGCCCGCTGCCGCGCTGCTCCTTGCCATCGGCCTGCTCGCCTCGGGGCTGGCGTCCACGTCGGTCGGCGCGTACGCGGGGTCGATGATCATGCAGGGGCTGTTGAACCGCAAGATCCCGGTGCTTATCCGTCGCCTAGTGACGCTCATTCCCGCGCTCGTGATCCTCATGATCGGCATCGACCCCACTCGCGCGTTGATCCTGTCGCAGGTGGTGTTGTCGTTCGGCATCCCGCTCGCGCTGATCCCGCTCGTGCGCCTCACCAGCGATCGCACGCTCATGGGCGACGACCGCAACCACCCGATTACCACCGCGCTCGCATGGGCCGTCGCGGGCATAATCTCGCTGCTCAACGTGGTGTTGATCTATCTGACCGTGACCTAACCGGCTCCGTCGATGGTGTTTAATTGTGGTTCGGATCACTTTCGCACCATCGGGCATTGATGCCCCGCGCGGAGAGGTTGCATGCCGATGAATGACGGAGGCTCGCTCACCGATTCCTCGGCCGCAGCGCCGGACCCAGGGCCCGCACACGGCAACAAAGTGGTCCGCATCGCCAGTGTCGCCGCCCTCGGCGGGCTGTTGTTTGGTTACGACAGCGCCGTGATTAACGGCGCTGTCGGGGCGATTCAAACAGAATTCGAGGTCGACGACGCCGTTCTCGGCTTCGCCGTCGCGTCCGCGCTCCTCGGCGCCGCCGCGGGCGCGATGACGGCGGGTCGCATCGCCGACCGCATCGGCCGGTTGAAGGTCATGAAGATCGCGGCCGTGCTGTTTCTCATCAGTGCCATCGGGACCGGCTTCGCGCCCGATGTGTGGACGTTGGTGATTGGGCGCATCATCGGCGGTCTCGGTGTTGGTATCGCGTCGGTGATCGCGCCCGCCTACATCGCCGAAACGTCGCCCGCGCAAATTCGTGGTCGACTCGGTTCGCTGCAACAGATGGCGATCGTGCTCGGTATTTTCTTGTCGCTGCTTGTCGACTACGTGCTCGCCCACCTCGCCGGTGGCGCGGGTGAGGTGCTGTGGTTCGGGCTTGAAGCGTGGCGGTTCATGTTCTTCTCGATGATGGTTCCCGCCATCGTCTACGGCATCCTGGCATCGACCATCCCGGAATCGCCGCGGTATCTCGTTGCGACACAACACATTCCGGAAGCACGCAAGGTCCTCACCATGCTTTTCGGGGAGAAGAATGTCGACCTGACGATCGGGCGCATTCAACACAGCCTCGAAGGCGACACCAAACCGTCGTGGAAAGACCTCGTCAAACCCGACGGTGGGCTGTACCCGATCGTGTGGGTTGGTTTGATGCTGTCGGTGTTCCAGCAGCTCGTCGGTATCAACGTGATCTTCTACTACTCGAACGTGCTGTGGGAGGCCGTCGGGTTTGGCGAGTCGTCGTCGTTCCAGATCTCGGTGTTCACTTCGGTGGTCAACATCGTCACGACGATCGTCGCGATCTTGCTTGTCGACCGCATCGGCCGACGCCCGTTGCTGCTTGTCGGGTCGATCGGGATGACGATCACCCTGGCGACAATGGCGGTGTGCTTCGGCACCGCCGACCAAATCGCCAACGCCGACGGCGAATTGGAACCGCACCTCACCGGGGCGATGGGGCCGATCGCGCTGGTCGCGGCCAACCTGTTCGTCGTGTTCTTCGGGATGAGCTGGGGGCCGGTGGTGTGGGTGCTGCTCGGTGAGATGTTCCCCAACCGCATTCGTGGGGCCGCGCTGTCGCTGGCGGCGGCCGGTCAGTGGGCGGCGAACTGGGCGATCACCGTCAGCTTCCCCAGCCTCAAGAGCTTCTCGCTTGGCTTCGCCTACGGCATGTACGCGGTGTTCGCGTTGCTGTCGCTGCTGTTCGTCGCCCGGTTCGTGCCGGAGACGAAGGGGATGTCGCTGGAGGACATGGAAGGCGCGACCGGGCCCAAACACTAGTAAATCCCGGTTCTGGCAACTATCGACGGTGATAGTTGCCGGAACCGGGATATTAGGCGGGCGGAAGTGATTCGGCGATCAGCTGAGCGTGGATCTGATCGGTCAGCAGCTGCGCGAGCGGGTCGAGTGGGGTCACCGGCAGCGGCAGTCCATCGTCGATGCGGACCTGCACCAGCGACAGCGCGCGCACGATGAAATCAAGCGAACGAATCGGACCCCAGATCATCACCGTAATGCGTTCGGCCTCTTGCGAACTGCGCACCGCACCGCCGCGCCACCGCTCAGGATCGGGACTGCCCGGCGAATTGCGAATGAAGACACGATGATCGGTTCGGCGTGCGCTGAGCATCTCAGCGGTCACTTCCGGATACAGGTGCAGGCGCAGAATGTCGCGGCGCGCGAGCACGCGCGCGAGTTCGGTCAGCGAGGCTTTGCGGTTGGCGTCGATGCGGCAGTGCGGATGAAACTCGTGCCAATTCTCCAACATCGACGGCAAAGTGATATCGACGAGCCGTTCCATGAGCGTTGTCAAATGCAGCGACTCTATGGCTATTCGCATTTTCCGTTGGTCGTCGGTGAGTTTCTCATCCAGGACAGCCCACTCAGTTCGAATGCGTTCGACTTCGCTCCACACGTGGGGATCGATAACCCGCTGCTGTTCGCGCATGTCGCCCTCTCGCTGTCCGATCCAATACCCGCTGCCTGGCAATGCCGAAGAACATACTGGCTGGTTCTCAGAGTGGGACGACGGCGCGCGCGCCGATTATCCATCCGCAATAATCGCGGCTATGTCACGATTTAGTAATGGGTGATAATCGGCGCTAACTAACGCCGGTCATGGCCGTATTGATCGACTCCGAGCAAATGTGTGGCAACGCGCGTGGTTAGGAGCCAGCGACGTCGCGCGCACGGCCTACCAGCAGCGGGTCGGCCATTCCCACGATCTCGGGATCTTTGTTCTCGTAGTCGAATCGGTTGAGCACGTGGCGCATCGCGTTGATGCGCGCGCGTTTCTTGTCGTTGCTTTTCACGACCGTCCACGGTGCGTGCTCGGTATCGGTGTGGGCGAAGTTCTCTTCTTTCGCCGCCGTGTATTGGTCCCACTTGTCCAGCGAAGCGAGGTCCATCGGCGACAGTTTCCACTGCCGCACCGGATCAACCTGGCGAATAGCGAAACGGGTGCGCTGTTCGAGTGGGGAGACCGAGAACCAGAACTTCACTAGGTCGATGCCGTCGTCGACGAGCATCTGCTCGAAAAGTGGTGCCTGCGAAAGGAATCGCTCATGTTCTTCGGGCGAACAGAAACCCATCACCCGTTCCACGCCCGCACGGTTGTACCAACTGCGGTCAAAGAGCACGATCTCGCCCTTGGCAGGCAGATGCTCGACGTAGCGTTGGAAATACCACTGCGTTTCTTCGCGCGCTGACGGCTTTTCGAGCGCGACCACTTGGGCGCCACGGGGATTGAGGTGTTCCATGAATCGTTTGATCGTGCCGCCCTTGCCCGCCGCGTCGCGGCCTTCGAACACAATAACGACGCGTCGGCCGGTGGCTTTGACCCAGTTTTGCAGCTTGAGCAGCTCAATTTGGAGCAAGCGCTTATTGATTTCGTATTCGGGGCGGCCGAGGCGTTCGTCGTAGGGGTAGCCCTCGCGCCAGGTGTCGACGACGAGGCCGTCGGGGTGGGTGAGCAGGATCGGGTCGTCGTCGTCGCTGTCGTCGACGGTGAACGCCGTTGTGTCGCTGAGGTCGACGGCGTTCGCGAGATCGGCGATCTCGCTCAGATCGCGACGGAGTTGCGTCGGGGCCTGTGCTTGGGTCATATCGGCGACGGTAAGAGGACCTGGTGTCGCGGTGGTAAACGGTTGATGGACCATCGGGCCTCCCGCGCCGGTGCCGTGCTGACTGGTTTATCCAGAGTAGGTGGCGTTGATCTCAACCCGGCGACATGGACATTCGTCCAAGTTGGTCAAATGTTCATGTTTTACATCCTTCGTCACGGTGTAACTGTCAGTATGTTGCGACTGCAAGCACTTAGCGCCACCCCGTTCGGAGAACACCGCATATGCGTAAGCCACGCCCGCTGGCCCCCGCCCTCGGCTCAGTCGCCGTCATGACAGCCCTCTGCGCAGGGCTGCTCGCCCCCGCGACCGCGCATGCCACCGAAACCGACCTCCTCGGCGCGACACCCGTCGCCACCGCCGGCCTGTGCGACCAGGGCGCGCCGACCTTCGACGACATCGTCACCGCGTCCGCGTCGGTGCTCCGCGCGGCCATCCCCGCCGCCGGATGGGCCGACTTCGACGCGCGCGTCGCCGCTTTCCGCGCCCAGGTCGCCGCGGTGCGCGTGCATCGCGACGGGCTGCCGCAGCATCCCGCCGACGTGACCGCGCGGACCGCCGAACTCGACGACCCGATCGTCACCTACCTCGTCAACGGCCTCGACGCCGTCCATACTGGGCGCATCAACGAGACGATGTCGGTGTCGCAACTGACCGTCAACGACGTGATCGAGGTGTTCATCCTCGCGACCGGCATCGTGAAAATCCCGGCCAAGCTCGCCGCTGGCATGGTTCCGACCGTTGGGCTGTTCCTCAAGCCGCTCGTCGGTGCCGCCTTCACCGGCGTGAAGGCGCTGGCGCGCGGGGTGCAGAATTCGATTGAAGCAGGGTGTGTCGCGCCGAACGTGTATCCGCCGCTGGTGCTTGAGCCCAGTCCGACGGAACCGGTCGCGGTGCCGCAACCCATCGTTGACCTGGCGCGCCAGGTGATTCGCGCGGACGGGACGTGCGTGCCGATCGCCGAACTGACTCTCGCGGCCGTCGTTGAGCGAACCCGGGCGTTCCTTGCGTCGGGTGGCGCCGCTGTTGATGTGGCCGCGATGAATCAAACCGCAGACGCACTGCAAGGGTTCCTTGCGAGCAACCGTGTGGCGCATGTGTTGTTGATGCGACGCTCCGATGATCTTGGCCCGCTGGTGGAAGCGCTCGATTTGGGGCCGCTGACGTTCCTCGCGAACTTCGGTGCCGACGTTGCCGAAGGCAAAGCACTCGACACTGTTCCGCTCGCCGAAGTCAAGGTGGAGAACGCGTTTGACCTCGCGACGCTGTCGCTCGACATCGCCAGCCTGCTGATTTCGGCGGGCACCTCGTTGTCGGGGGCGGCGGAATCGGTCACCACCCCGATTTCGATCGCGCAGAAATTGCTGTTCGCACCGACCGACTACGGTGCTCCGATTGTGCGTGGTGTGATGCAGTCGATGTGCGCGGTCTGATGAGCGACTTAGGAAAGGGAATTATGCGCGACGTTTCTCCCGGGATTGATCGACGGGCGATGCTGGGCGGAATGGCCGCTGGGCTCGGGCTGGCCGGTGGGCTTCTCGGCTTGAGCCCGGCTGCCGCCGTGCCCGCCGAGGTCACGAAATATGGTGTGCCGCAACGTGGTTCGTCGGTGCGCGCGCTGTTGACCGGCGACGCGGGCACCGGCACGCGCACGCAGTGGACCGTCGCCGACGCCGCGCGGTCGGTGCACGCGCGCACCCCCTTCGATCTGGCGATTGGGTTGGGCGACAACATCTATGAGACGGGCCCGAACGGTCCCGATGACACCCAATTCGCTGACAAATTCGAAAACCCCAACGCGGGACTCGATTTCCCGTGGGCGATGGTGTTGGGCAACCACGACACGTCGTCGATCTTCCCTGGCGACGGCGGCTGGTTGGCGCGCGGCAACGACGAGGTCGCTTATCACGCGAAGTCGGCGCGGTGGTGGATGCCGAGTCGCTACTACTCGGTGCGGGTGCCCGAGGTGGCGCCGATTGTCGAGTTCTTCATCCTCGATGTGAACCCGCTCGCCGCCTACATTCCGCCGCTGCTCGACCCGTACTGGGCGGTGAACGGCACGTTTATGAACGAGCAGCGGGCGTGGCTTGACCAGGCGTTAGCGTCGTCGACGGCGCAGTGGAAGATCGCTTGCACGCATCAGCCGTATTTGAGCAACGGCCCACACGGCAACGCGGGCAACTACGAAGGTCTGCCGATCGAGCCACTCAACGGTGTGCACGCGAAGCGTTTCTTCGAAGACCATGTCCTTGGCAAGGTTTCGCTGCTGCTGTCGGGTCACGACCACACGTTGCAGGTGCTTGAGCCGACGGTCGCGTGCAAGGGGACGCGTCAGATTGTGTCGGGCGCCGCGGCGAAGACATCGAGCGGTATGCCGCGCGTCGGTGCGGGGACGAACCCCGAAATGTATTACACCCAAAGCGAATTGGGCTTCATGGTGCTGGACGCGACAACGTCGTCGCTTGGGCTGAAAGTGATGACGGTCGACCCGGCGACCGGGCACGCGGCTACGGCGTTTGAACGCCGCTTGGCATAACCGTGCACGTTCGGGCCCTACCACCCGGATTTGGGGCGTAGGGCCGCGAACGTGCACGAATATGCCACTTGTGACGCAACCACGTGGTTGCTCAGGCGGCAGGTACCTCGGCTAGTCCCGCCAACATCGGGGGCAGCGGGGCGGTGTGGAGTACGCCCAAGCGTTGGGTTGCTCGGGTTAGGGCCACGTAAAGGTCTGCTGCGCCTCGGGTGGTGTCGGTGAGAAGGTGGTCCGGGTCGATGATGAGGACCGAGTCGTATTCCAAACCCTTCGTCGCGGCGGCAGGGGTCGTACCTTCGATGTCGGGCGGGCCGATGATGATGCTGGTGCCAGGCAGTGCCGCCTCGGTTTCAGTGAATTGCTTTATCGCTGTTGCCATTTCGATTCGGTCGGTGACCTGACGCGACCACGGTTGGACGCCGCATTCGCGGACTGATTCGGCTGGTTTCAGGTCGGGGGCGAATTCGGCGAGCACGTCGGCGGCCACCGCCATGATTTCGGCCGGGGTGCGGTAGTTCACGGTGAGCTGACGGTAAGCCCAGCGGCCCGGCACGTAGTCGTCGAGCATCGCACCCCAGCTCGTCGCTCCCGCCGCTGACCTGCGCTGGGCGAGGTCGCCGACGATGGTGAACGACTTCGCTGGGCAGCGGCGCATCAGGACGCGCCAGTCCATCGCCGACAATTCCTGCGCCTCGTCGACCACGATGTGGCGGTAGGTCCAATCCCGGTCTGCCGCAGCACGTTCCGCCAATACCCGGGTGTCGCGTTCGACGAACCGGTCGGCCAGGTCGGTGCCGAACAGCATGTCTTGGGCGAAGAGGTGGTCCTCGTCGTCCATGTGATCCTCACGCTGGACGAGGGTGTCTAACACCGCCGCGGCGTAGGCGGCTTCCTGCTTGGCTTCGGCTTTCGCCGCGGAGTCGTCAACCGGGATCGGGCCGAGCAGTTCGATCAGTTCGTCGAGCAGCGCAACATCGGAAACGGTCCACGCAGAGCCGTTTTCGCGGTGCAGGATCGGATCGGCACCTGCCGATGCCAACCGGGCAGGCGACGAAAGTAGCTCAGCGAGAACGTCTTCCGGCTCGAGCAGCGGCCACAGGTCGTCGATGAGCGCGCGGAAGTCCGCGTGCTCGGCCAACTCGCTGAGCAGGTCAGCGCGCATGTGCTCCCATGCTTCGCGGTCATCGCGCGTCAGCCAGCCCTTGCCGATTTTGCCGATCGCGCGTTCGGTGAGTGCCCACGTGAGCACGTCGAGGAACACCGAGCGCGCCTGATTGTGCGGGCGATCCGATCCCCGCGCTTCGTCGCGCGCCCACTCGACCGTCGGGGCATCAACCCGCAGCGCGACGTCGGCCAACTCGATCACCACCGGCTCGGCAGGCAACCGCTGACGGTCGGCAACGGCGGCAGCGAGCACGTCGACCATCGTCAACGAGCCCTTCAACGCAACCACCTCCGGCGCGTCCTCGGCGGTCGCGACCAACCCCGGCAACAACCCGCCGGTCGTGGTGAACACCACGTTCGTCTCGCCCAGCGACGGCAAGACGTGCGCGATGTGGTCGAGAAACGCCGGGTTCGGCCCAACAACGAGCACGCCCTGGCGTTGCATCCGCTCCCGCTGCGTGTAGAGCAGGTAGGCGACCCGATGCAGCGCGACGACCGTCTTGCCCGTACCCGGGCCACCCTCGATGACAACAACGCCCGCGTTGTCGAGGCGAATGATCTCGTCCTGCTCCGCCTGAATCGTGGCGACGATGTCGCGCATGTGCTCGCCACGCGGCGCCGAAACAGCAGCGAGCAGCGCCGCGTCACCGCCCGCGCTCGCATCCGGTTTGCCCAGCGCTTCGTCGGTGAAATCGACCACCTCGCGCCCGCGCGTGTGAAACTGGCGACGCCGACTCATCCCTTCCGGGCTCGCCGCCGTCGCGACATAAAACGCGCGCGCGGCGGGCGCACGCCAATCCAGTAGCAGCGGTTCGAACTCGTCCGCCTCGTCGAAAAGCCCGATGCGACCGATGTAGCTGCGCGTGCCGTCGACGCCGTCGATGCGGCCGAAGCACAGACCGTTGTCGGCCACATTCAACCGACTGACCTCACGCCCCAACGCCCGAACCTGCGCGTCGCGTTCCATCGGCGAAATACCCTGCTCACGCAACGTCTCGGCATACAACTCGCCGACCCGCGCCCGCTCGGTATCTAACCGCGCATAAAGCTCACCAACATAGGCGCGCTCAGCAACCACTTCATCGGCATACGTGTTTTCTCGCACCGCACCCTCCCAATCACCGGCAATCAACCAAGAGCAGTGATTGTGCGGCATGACCGGGGCCTTGCCGCAAGGCCCCGGGTGCGTTATAACCTAGAGAGGGAATCAGTGAGCAGCGGCAATACGTCGCGCGCGATGCGTTCGGTCTCTTCCACGTACGGCCAGTTCTGCAAGATGAACGCGTCGATCCCCGCAGCCGCGTAATCACGCAGCCGCGCCGCGACGGTTTCCGGGTCGCCAACAATCGCCAGCCCCGGCCCCACCCGCAGCAGGCCAAAGCCCGACCAAATATCCGGTTCGATTTCCAGTTCACGCGCGTGCGTTGGGCGCTTGCCCGCGTGGAAGCCCAGCTGACGGAGCTGGCCAACCGAATCGCCTGCCGCCAAATTGGCGAGGAATTTCTCGATGAACCCGTCGTCGGCGCGGTCGAGCAATTCTTGTGCCGCCGCCCACGCCTCTTCTTTCGTGTCACGCACGATCACGTTGAACTGGCAGCCAACCTTGATGGTGCGACCCTGCTTCGCCGCGGCGGCGCGGGCGCGAGAGATCTTGTCGGTCAACAACTCCCACGGCTCACCCCAGGTGGCGTACACGTCGGCATGCTTGGCCGCGACCTCGATCGCCGCGTCCGACGAACCACCAAACCAAATGGGCGGATACGGCTTCTGCACGGGCCGAATACCGATGAAACCCCCGGTAATGGAAATGAATTCACCAGCGAAATCAACACCGCGCCCGGAAATCAATTCCTTATATACGTGCAGGAATTCATCGGTGTAACGGTAACGGGCATCGTGGTCGAGCGCGACACCCGCAGCGGCCGTACCGCCAAGGCGCCCAGCCGTATTCGACAGCGATCCGGTGACAATATTGGTGAGAATGCGACCATTCGACAGTTCATCAAAGGTCGCGACCTGCTTCGCCAGTGTCGCCGGAGTGGTCACGGTGGGGTGGATGGCGAGCAGAAACTTCATGCGGCTGGTCGCACCAATCACCGACGCCGACGTGACCCACGGGTCAGGACCTGCGCCGATACCAGTCGCGACAAGCGCGCCCGCGTATCCACCGTCATCAATGGCTTGCGCGTCGCGGACCAAATGCGGGTAGCCGCCGGAATTGTTTTCCCACGGATATTGCGCGGGCGACGAGGAAAGGAAACTGTAAATCTCGGGACTCATGAACGCACTCCTAGTCGCGTTGCCAGGCTGGGGGAATCGGCCACCAGTGCCCGGGTGTATTCGTGGGTGGGGGAGTCGAGCACGGCATTGGTCGCGCCCGCTTCGACAACATGACCGTCGCGCAGCACAACAACGCGGTCGGCGACGGCACGGACGACGCCGAGGTCATGGGTGATGAACAGCAACGCGACACCGTCAGCGCGCAACCGCGCGAGCAGGTCGAGCACCGCCGCTTGCACGGAAACGTCGAGCGCGGAAGTGATTTCGTCGCAAATGAGCACCTGCGGGTCGCCGAGCAGGGCGCGGGCGATGGCGACACGTTGACGTTCGCCGCCGGACAGGTCGCGCGGGAACAGGTCGAGCACCCGATCAGCCAGAGCGACGCGCGTCAAGGTCGCGCGCACCTTCTCATCGGCCTGGGCTCCCGCGCCGAAATGCTTGGCGACGTCACGCAGGGTCGCGCCGATGCGGCGACGCGGGTTCAGTGCGCGTTGCGAGTTCTGAAACACCAAACCCAGTGCGGCGCGCTCAGTTTGGGAACGGCCGCGCGCAGTCGGGGCTGGCGCGACACCGTCGAGTTCGACCGTGCCCGACAGCCGCGCGCCGAGTCCGACGAGCCCGCGTGCGAGAGTTGTTTTCCCGGAACCGGATTCGCCAACGACGGCCACGCATTCGCCGCGAGCGACCTCGAGCGAAACCTGGTGCAGCACAGCGGACTTGCCGTACCGCGCGTCGACTTCGTGCACGCGAAGAACGGGCAACGCGTCGGCGACTGCGGTTCGCGGCGCGTCAACAACGTCGTCGGAACCCACGTCAACCAGTGCACCCTGATGCACGCACGCGACCGAATGTGTCTGCGACAGCGCCACTTCCACGGGGATGCTCGCCCGGCAGGCATCGGTGGCGAACGCGCAGCGTGGCGCGAACGCGCATCCGTCCGTGAGGTGACCGAGCTGCGGCGCTCGACCCGGAATGGCCCGCACCGGCCGCGACGACGCCACGTCGGGAATGGCAGCAAGCAGCCCCCGCGTGTACGGATGCGCTGGCGTGTCGAAAATGTCGTCGCGCGAACCACTTTCGGCGATGCGCCCCGCGTAGAGGACGACAACGCGGTCGGCGATCTGCTCGACAACAGCCAGGTCATGCGACACATACACCGCCGCGGTGGAGTATCGGGCGCACAGCGTGCGCAGGGTGTCGAGGATGCGGGCCTGGGTCGTGACGTCCAGCGCCGTTGTCGGCTCATCGAGCACGACCACGGCGGGACGGGTGACGAACGCGGTCGCGATGATCAACCGTTGCTGTTGTCCACCCGACAGTTGATGCGGGAATCGTCGGGTGAAGTCGGCGTCGGCGGGGAGCCCAACGTCGGTCAACGCGGTCGACACCCGTTCAGCCACACCGGCACTGGCGAGGTCAGGAAAGTGGGTGCGCACCGTTTCGGCGAGGACCGCCCCGACGCGTTGTCGGGGGTCGAGCGCCGACCCGGGATCTTGCGCGACGTAGGCGACGCGCCGACCACGCACCGAGGTGGCGTCGGCAAGCACATCGACGCCGTCGACGGAAACGCGACCACCAACGATGCGCGAACCACTGCGTGTGTAGCCGAGCAACGCCATCGCCGCCGTCGTCTTGCCCGACCCCGATTCGCCAACGAGGCCGACGATTTCGCCAGCGGCCAGGGTGAGTTCGAACCCGCTCACAATCGAGGTGTCGTCATCGAGGGCGACGCGCAAGTCCGTCACGGTCACGACATCGCTCATGACAACTCCTGTTTCACTTTGGCTGGCTTACGCTTGGCACCGCTAAGGCCCTCCGCGAAAGAATTCGTGCCGAGCGCGAACAGCGCGATCATCACGACCGGTGCGAGCACGGCCCACGGTTGCACCCGGATTCCCGACCGGTTTTCGTTGATCATCAACGCCCAGTCGGCGGCGGGTGCGGCGACGCCATATCCGAGGAAGCCGATCGCGCCGAGGATCCCGACGGCCCAGGTGAGCATGCTGCCGACATGAACGAGCAGCGGCGCGGCGATATTGGGCAGGATCTCGCGCAGCAGGATCGTGGTGCGGGGGTAGCCGAGCATTTCCGCGACCTCCACGTACTCCTGGCCAGTGACTTCGAGCGTCGCCGCCCGCGCCAACCGGACGACGCCGGGCAGGAACGCGACGGCGACCACCGCGACGACAAGCCCTTCGTGATGACCAAGCATCGAAACAACAAGCAGGACAAGGACAATGATCGGGAACGCTAAGACAATGTCGGCGATCCACGTGGTCGCGGTGTCGAGCGGTCCGCGCAGATACCCGGCGAGCATCCCGATGGCGGTGCCGATGACAGCGGCGGCCAGTGTCGCGGCGAGCGTCATCCAGATGAGGGTGAAGCCGCCATGCAGGGTGCGTGACAGCACGTCGCGGCCGAGGAAGTCGTAGCCGAGTGGGGCGACGGCGTCGGGTGAACCGTAGGTGGGGCCAAGCAGTTCTTCGGCGCGGTGGGGCGCGAGGAACGGGCCTACTAACCCGACGATGAGGACGAAAGCTGTTGCGAAGACGCCGAATACGGCCTGTCCGGACAGTCGGTTCATGCCAACGCTCCCAGGTCAGTCGCGGTGCGAAGTCGGGGAGTGAGCAACACCGTCGCCACGTCAGCGGCCAGGTTCACCGCGACTACCCCGGCCGCGATCGCGAGCACCGACGCCTGGACGACGGGGAGGTCACGCATCCCGACCGCACCGTCGAGGCCAGAGCCGATACCCGGGTAGCTGAACGCGACCTCGATAACGACCGTTCCGCCGATGAGCACGCTCGTCGTCAACGCCAACCCTTGGATCGCGGGCACGAGCGCGTTGGGCAGCACGTGACGGGCCAGCACCGCACGCGGGGGCAGGCCGCGCAGTCGGGCGGCGAGCACGTAGTCGGAGTCGAGTGCCGCGACCACCGCCGCGCGCACCTGCCGCAACAAATACGGGACGGTCGAGACGATCAACGCGATCGCGGGCAACACCACATACGTCGGCTGCGCTAACGCGGAGCGACGGGGGTCGAGCAGTGACGCGGCAGGCAGAAACTCGAAAACCGACGTCGCGAACACCAAAATCAGCACGACAGCCAGCACGAACCCGGGAATCGCCTTGCACAGCACCGCGACATTCACCACGGCACGGTCGAGCCAACTGTCCCGTCGCAGCGCTGCGACCGTGCCCAGCCACAACGCGAGCGGCACCGACACAGCCAACACGACAAGCAGCAGCGCGAGCGTGTTCGACAACCACCCGCCGACGGTCGTCGTCACCGGCACGGACGTGTCGAGCGACTTGCCGAAGTCGAACCGCACCGCGTCGGCAAGCCAACGCCCGTAACGCACAAGCAGCCCGTCATCGAGACCGAGTCGGTGGTGCAGTTTCGCGATTTCCTCAGGGCGCGCGTCGGGACCGAGGATCGTGCGTGCGGGATCCGACGGCAGCGCCACCGTCGCGGCGAACACGATCAGCGAAACCACCCAAATCGCGACAACGCCAGCGAGCGCGCGACGCAGCAACCACGCGGTCACTGGCGCAACCACAACTTGTCGAACCGCCACGTCGGGAACATCGACTTCTCTTCGACAACCCCACCGACGCGCGAGGCGACCGCGTCAACGGAATCGATATAGCCCCAAATGATTTCGCCACCCTTGTCGTGGAAAATCTGTTCCATTTCCGCGACAAGCGGCTTGCGCTTTTCCGTGTCGGGCTGACGAACGACCTGCTCATAGAGTTCGGTGAAGCGCGGATTGTCGAAGTGCGTGGGGTTCACCGGGGCGTTCGGGGTGTAGTAGCGGGCGCGGCTCGCGAACGGGTTCTCCGGTGCTGAGGTGGGGATCGACGCAACCCACTGGTCGCGTTGCGGACCGTTGAACGTGGCCGAATCCACTTGATTGATAGTCACTTTCACGCCCGCCTTGCGTGCCTGCTCGGCGACGATCGCGGCCGTGGCCGACGCGTTGGCGACCGGGCCGACGGTCAGTTCGAACGACAGGTTTTGCGCACCCGCTTCGGCGAGCAGGGCTTTCGCACGCGTGATGTCTTGTTTGCGCTGGGCGATGCCGGTGGGGAACGTCGGATCATTCGGCGAGAACACGTCATTGGCGACGCGACCTCGTCCGCCGAGCGCGCGGGCGACGAGTTCGTCGCGGTCGAGGATAAGCCGAACGGCTTCAACAACTTTGGGATTATTGAACGGTTCTTTCGCGAGGTTGAGGTTGATGCTCGCGGCGTTACCGGTCTGGTTGGCGACAATGCTGACGCGCTTATCACCTTCGAGCACCCGCAACTGCTCGGAGCTGATGCGGTCGGCGGTGTCGATCTGGCCCGCTTGCAGCGCGGCGACCCGGCCCGCGTCGTCTTTGAAGTCGATGATCTCCAGCTCGTCCGGGTAGGGCGTGCCGGGGCGGAAGTAGTTGTTGAACCGGGTGAAGAGCGACCGCTGTCCGGGCGTGTAGTCGACGAGCTTGTACGGGCCCGCGCCAACCGGATTGGTGACCGGGTCGAAATCGGTGGGGATCACGCCGCCGAAGTTGACGAAGACAGCGGGGAAGGGCAGGTAACCACGGCCCCCGACGAAGCGGACTTCGACGGTGCGGTCATCGACTTTGCGTAGCGCGTCGGCGTCGACGAACGGATCACGCACGGCCGAACCGGTTTTCGGGTCTTGGATGCGGCGGATGGTGTGGATGAGGTCGTCGGCGGTGACGGTTTTGCCGTGATGGAATTCCAGGCCCTGGCGCAGGCGGATGGTCCACACCGAGGCGTCGGCGTTCGGTTCGGCGAATTCGGCTAAGGCGAGCTGCGGCTGCATCGTCGGGCCCCACTCCCACGGCTTGGCATACAGCGCGAAACCGCGCACAATGCTGCCGAATCCGATGGCGATGTGGGGGTCGAGGTTGCCCTTTTGGTTGCCGTCGAGCACGCCCATCCGCAGTCGACCGCCACGCACCGGGGTATCACCGCCAACGGTTGCGGTGTCGCCGCCGGGGGCGCACGCGGTGAGGGCGCCGCCTACGGCAAGTCCGGAGGCGAGCGCGGCCGATCCCCAGAGGAATCGGCGACGAGAAACGGTGGGGCTCACAGCAATCACGATTCGCAGCGTAAGTCGACGCTGCCCACGAAACCATGACCACTTTTTCGCAGATCGGAAAGATTGACAGCGAATCTCCGGTGCGATATCGCCCGAGGTTCGGTGCGTTTACCGCATAGTGGAATAGGTGCGAGTGAGCGGGCGCGGGGAGGCGGGTAATTGCGATCACGCGCGTCAGTAATTCGCTAGCAGCGAAGAAATGCCCGGCTGCCGGGGCGTGCCGTCCCGACCGTGACCCGACGGTGGTAGGAAAGGGGGCGTGTCGGCAACTGGCGAACAAACGCAGTCAAAGAAGCGCTCACGTGCGGAAGAAGAAGTTGTTGAGCTGGTCAGCAAGCTGATCCAGTTCGACACGTCCAACACCGGCGAACTCGCGACGACCAAGGGCGAAAAAGCCTGTGCGGAGTGGGTCGCGGAAAAACTGCACGAGGTTGGGTACGAAACCGAATACGTCGAATCGGGTGCGCCCGGACGCGGCAACGTGTTCGCGCGGCTGCGCGGTGCCGATCCCGAACGTGGCGCGCTGATGATTCACGGCCACCTCGACGTGGTACCCGCCGAAGCGGCCGACTGGAGTGTCCACCCGTTCTCAGGCGCCATTCAAGACGGATACGTGTGGGGCCGCGGCGCGATCGACATGAAAGACATGGTCGGCATGGCGTTGGCGTTGGCCCGCCAGTTCAAAGCCGAAGGGACCGTTCCGCCAAGGGATTTGGTTTTCGCGTTCCTCGCCGATGAGGAGAACGGCGGCAAGTGGGGGTCGCAGTGGCTTGTCGAGCATCGTCCCGACCTGTTCGACGGGATCACCGAAGCCGTTGGTGAGGTCGGCGGGTTCTCACTCACCGTCCCGCGCCCTGACGGCACCGAAAAGCGTCTCTACCTGGTCGAAACCGCCGAAAAGGGGCTCGGGTGGATGCGGTTGCGCGCCAAAGCGCGTGCCGGGCACGGGTCGTTCCTGCATGACGACAACGCCGTGACGATCCTCGCCGAAGCGGTCGCGCGGCTGGGTCGCCACACCTTCCCGGTTGTGCTTTCGGATTCGGTTGCCGAATTCCTCGCCGCCGTCACCGAGGAAACGGGGTTGCAGTTCGATCCGGAAAGCCCCGATATCGAAGGTCAACTCGCGAAACTGGGCACCATTTCGCGGATCATCGGCGCGACCCTGCGCGACACCGCCAACCCGACGATGCTGCAAGCGGGCTACAAAGCCAACGTGATCCCGCAAACCGCCGAAGCCGTCGTCGACTGCCGGGTTGTCCCCGGTCGCCAGGCCGCGTTCGAACGGGAAGTCGACGAGCTCATTGGCCCGGACGTGGAACGCGAGTGGATCACCAAACTCGACTCGTATGAAACAACATTCGACGGTCACCTCGTCGACGCGATGAACGACGCGGTACTCGCCAACGACCCCAACGGTCGCACCGTGCCCTATATGCTTTCCGGTGGCACCGACGCGAAAGCGTTCGCCCGCTTAGGGATTCGCTGCTTCGGGTTCGCGCCACTGCAACTGCCGCCCGACCTCGACTTCACCGCGCTCTTCCACGGTGTTGATGAACGCGTTCCGGTCGCGTCGCTGGAATTCGGCACGCGAGTGTTGGAACATTTCCTGCTGAACAGCTGAGCCCAGTCAACCGAATCGGAGTGATATGAGCCGTCACGATCCGTACGCACCGTTGCCGTCGGTGCCCACCTTCACCGTCACCTCAACCGACATCGTCGCTAACGCCCCGCTCAACAACGCCCAGGTTTCGGGCGTGCTCGGTGCTGGCGGCGAAGATGTGTCGCCGGAACTGAGCTGGTCGGGCTACCCGGTCGAGACCAAAAGTTTCGCGGTGACCTGTTTCGACCCAGACGCACCGACCGCATCGGGGTTCTGGCACTGGGCGGTTGGCAATATCCCGCCGTCGGTCACGTCGCTGCCCGCGGGCGCGGGGTCCAAGGGTGGAAAGCTGCCCGACGGTGCGGTGAGCTTGCGCAACGACGCGGGCTTCCCCGGGTTCGTCGGTGCCGCACCACCGAAAGGTCATGGGGCGCACCGGTATTACGTTGTTGTCCACGCCGTTGACGTCGCCGAACTCGACATTAACGCCGAGACAACCCCGGCAGTGCTCGGGTTCAACCTGTTCTTCCACACCCTCGCTCGCGCGACCCTGATCGGGACCTACGAAGTGGAGTGAAAAGGCAATGGCCCCAGACAATCTGGGGCCGTTCGCTGTCTATTTGGCTTCCACCACGTGGGCCGGGGGAGTGCTCGCGTACAGGTCGCCGATCACGCTGGCGTACTTCGTTGCGATCGGCACCCGCTTGAGCGACATCTTCGGCGTCAGCTCGTCACCGCCTGGCTCCCACAGGGTTTCGACGATGGTGAAGCGTTTGATCTGTTCGACGCGCGACAGTTTGCGGTTGCCCGCGACGATCGCGGCCTTGACCTCGTCGATGATTTCCTGCCGTCGAGTGAGTTCGGCGTGGGTGAGTTCGGTCGCGTCAAAGTCTTTGGCGCGCAACGCGACTACGTCGGGGTCGAGCATAATCAGCGCGGTGATGTACGGGCGCGCCTCACCAATGGCGACAGCTTGACCGATGATCGACGACGCCGCCTTGGCTGCGTTTTCGATATTCGACGGGGCGATGTTTTTGCCTGCCTCGCTGATGATGAGTTCTTTTTTGCGGTCGATGATGCTCAGGTAACCGTCGGCGTCGATGGTGCCGACGTCGCCGGTGTGCAGCCACCCGTCCGCGTCGATCGCCTCGGCGGTCTTGTCGGGCATGTTGCGGTAGCCGCCGGTCACAATGGGGCCGCGAATGAGGACTTCGCCGTCGGCGTCAAGGCGCAGTTCGCAGCCGTCGATGACGCGCCCGACTGTGCCGGGGCGCGGTTTGTCGAGCTCGGTGTAGGTGCCGACGCCGGAGGTTTCCGACATGCCCCACACCTCGCTGACCGCGAAACCGAGGCCGAGGAAGTACTCCAGAGTTTCCGGCGGGATCGGCGCCGCGCCTGACGAGGCGACACGCAACTGCGAAAGACCAAGCGCCGCACGCAACTTCGACAGGACAAGCGCGTCAGCGATCTTGTGCTGCACGGCAAGGACTGGCGAGATGGACTTGCCTGCGAGGTTCGCGCGTGCGCGGGCGACACCGGTGTCGATGGCCCAGTTCGCGAGCGCTTTCTTCACCGGACTCGGCTCAGCGGCGAGTTTGTTCTCAATGCCCGCCTTGATTTTCTGCCACACGCGCGGCACACCGAAGAACACCGTTGGTTGCGCGTCGGGCAGCGCGGCGGCGATCTCGCGCGGATCGGGCACAGTGGTGATTTGGATGCCGGTGAGCAGGCTCATCGCGTGCGCGGAAATGCGATCGGCGACGTGCGCGGCGGGCAAGTAGGACACCGCGCGGTCGGAACCGTCGACCGGCAGCGGCCCGCTGACCAGGCCCGACACCTGCGCGAGGACATTGGCGTGGGTGAGTTCGACACCCTTGGACGGGCCAGTGGTGCCCGAGGTGTAGATCAGCGTGGCCAGGTCGGTCGGTTTGACCGAACGCCACGCGGCGTCGAAATCGAAGCCTTCGGCCGGGTCGTTCTCAAGCTGGTCGAGGGTGATCGCGCCTTCGGCGGTGCCGTCGACGACAACGAGGTGCGGGATTTTCGCGCCGGATTCGGCGATCACGCCAAGGAACGCCTGTTCGGTGATGACTACCTGGTTGCCGGCGTTGGCGAAAACGTGGGCGATCTGCTCGGGGGAGCTGGTGTTGTACACCGAGAACGGGGTGGCACCCAGGTGCAGGGCCGCGGTGTCGACGAGGTTGAACTCGGGCCGGTTGGTGAGCATGATCCCCACCGAATCACCGTGGGCGACACCGAGTTTCGCTAGTCCGGCGGCGAGGGCACGCACGCGGGTTGCGTATTCGTCCCAGGTGATTTGTTGTGTGCCGCCGACCGTGCGGAGCGCGACCTCGTTAGGCCGCTGAGCTGCGGTCTGCTGGAAAGCGGCGGGCACGGTGTGGACCGTGACCCCGGAGGCGTGCGCGAACTCGATGTCTGTCATGTAACCCTGTCCTGAAAGTGTGGCGCGGCTCACTTCAGCTTAACCGGACAAACAGGATTTGTGGCACAGGTTACACATTACTGACGGTGTTCGGCCCCTACCGCTTCGCTCAGCGACTTGTAGCCGTTCTCGCGCAGCTTCTTCGCCAAATGGCGGTGAATGCGCGTGGTCCAGAACGCGCCACCGTAAATGAAGCCGGTGTAGCCCTGCAGCAGCGTCGCGCCCGCGAGCACCCGCTCCCACGCCTGTTCGGGGGTTTCGATGCCACCGACCGAGATCAGGACCAGCTTGTCGCCGACGCGCGCGTACAGGCGACGCAGCACTTCTAGGGACCGGTCAGCCACCGGCGCACCCGACAGGCCGCCCGCGCCGATCGCGTCGACCTCCGCGGTGGGGGTATTCAGGCCAGCGCGGCTGATCGTGGTGTTGGTCGCGACAATGCCCGCCAAGCCCAGTTCGACGGCCAAGTCGGCGACGGCGTCGATGTCGTTGTCGGCGAGATCGGGGGCGATCTTGACCAACACCGGCACCGAAACGCTGTCTTGCACCGCGCGCAAGATCGGGCGCAGCGACTCAACGGCTTGCAAATCGCGCAGGCCGGGAGTGTTCGGCGACGACACGTTCACGACGACGAAGTCGGCGAGCGGACCAAGCAGCCGCGCGCTCGTCGCGTAATCGGCGGCGGCAGCGTCGGGTTCAACGATCTTGGTCTTGCCGATGTTCGCGCCGATCGGGACCGTCGGGGTCGCGGCGTGTAGTCGTGACGCGGCTGCGGCGGCACCGTGGTTGTTGAAACCCATGCGGTTGATGAGCGCGTGGTCGGCGGGCAGCCGGAACAGGCGCGGTGCCGGGTTGCCTGGCTGGGCCTGTGCGGTGACGGTGCCGATCTCGGCGAACCCGAAACCCAGTGGGCCCCATACGTTTACGCCGTCGGCGTTCTTGTCGAAACCGGCGGCAAGCCCGACCGGGGCGGGGAAGTCGACCCCGAACGCCGTCGTCGCCAAGATCGGGTCGTTGACGTTGGTGAGCTTGCGCGCGAGCCACCGCGTCGGGGGGAACAAGGTCGCCGCGCGCAACGCCGAGAACACCACGTGGTGGGCGCGCTCAGGCGGCAGCAGAAACATCAGACGTAGCAGAAGGGCATACATACGCGGCTCACAATCGGGGTTCGGGCGCGGGCAGAAGGGGATTTTTGCGGCGACGCAGCAACACTCGGCGACTGCCGTCGGTGTAGGCACGCACCCGCGACAACTCCCACCCACCGAACTCCGCTTGAATCGCCAACCGCATCGACGCGGACACCCGGGTCACTTCCCGAGGCAACCGCAGTCGCACATAGTCGTACTCGTGATCGCTGTCGCTGGTATCCCAGCTCGCAGGTGCTGATCGCGTCATCGGGGGCCCCTTCCCGTGCTGATCCGCTGCACCCCGTCACCGACGGCCGAAACGACCACCAGCTCACCGGTGCGGCTGTCAACGGTGATGGCGTCGGGCTGACGCACCGTCGGGAACCGGGCCACTTCGACGCCGATTCCCGTCGACAGATCGAATCCGACAACCTCATTGCTCTCGGTGGCGCTCACCCAGACCGTGTCCGAACGCGGGTCGTAGGCGAGGCCGTAAGGCGATGATGCTACCGGGAAACGTTGACGTAGGACGAGTGGACCGGCCGTGTAAACGAGCAGTTCGCCGCCCACGGGGTCGGAAACGATGATCCGGCCGAAGGGGTCGGTGATGGCGTTGGCGGCGCCGTCGCCCGCGCGGAGCATGAGGCCGAGGTGGTCGTCGGAGATGGCGACGATGGCGGTTTGGCGACGATCAAGCACGCTGATGTTGGTGCCGGTGAGGGCGATGACGTCGGCGGAAACCAGGCCGCTGACGGTGCGTGCGACGGTGCCGTCGGGGTTGACTTCGATGACCTTGCCGACGGCGGTGCCGACAATCAGGGAGCCGTCGGGGCGGATCGCGGCGCTGCGGGCGTCGCCGTCGATCGGGGTTTCTTTGGTGCTGCCGGTCGTCGCGTCGACGGTGATGACCTTGCCGGGCGCTGGAACGAGGATTGTTCCCGGTGCGCCTTGAGCGAGGGAGGCGCCGGGGCTGGGCAGTTTCAGCTCTTTTTTGCCGAGCAGTGTCAGCGTGGTGCCCACGGTGTCGAGAACGGCGACGGTCCCGGTTGCTGCTTCGGCCAAGACGGCTTTGCTCGCGCTGATCGGGGTGACCTGGCCAGCGGGCGCTGTCGTTGTCGGGGGAGAGACGGCGGCCGTCGCGGCGGGGCGGGTGGGGACGTCGGGGGAACCGTCGCGGTCACCGCATCCGACGATGAGCAGCGCGACTGAACTCAACAGCGCGCCAACGACTAAGCCGCGAGAGCGCATGTACCGGACTCCTTGTCCTCAAGACGACACCATTTCCACCATCTGACCATGCTGACCCACCAGTAGCTTCGACCGGGTCGGCCCAGGTTTGCCAGGTAGTGACGCGGGTTACTGTTGACATGACAGCAACTGATGTCAACAAACTCGACGAGGAGAACGCCGATGACCGAGGCCACCCCAAGGCGGTTCGGCATCGACGACGTGACCGTCGGGCCCTTCGCACACGGTTTCGGCACCACCGACGACGGCCGCGCGTTCGCTTTCCGCACCCGTCGCTCCACGCTGACCGTCCAGATTTACCGCGCTGACCTGGGCGAAACCGTGCCAACCACCGCCGACGTTGTCGCTGAGGCCACCGGCAGCATCGTCGATATCGACACCAGCGACGAACGCAGCATCAGCGCCTACGTCGCCGACCTCGTCGCACGCGCGACCCCGGTCGCACCCTCTACTCCCCGTGATCTGACCTCGGTGAAAGGACTCCTGGTCCGAATCAGTGCCGTCATTGATGGTATGTAGATGGTGATGTCTTCCACATTTGCCGCCCGCGCCCTACTGGTCGCCGCGAGCCTCTCAGCTGTCCTGCTCGCTTCGTCGTGCGCGAACTCTTCCGACGAGGCGAGCGTTGACGCCGCCCGTTCGTCGGCGAACGCGTCACTGTCGACGTCGGTCTCCATCTCCTCAAGCAAGGCGCACGCCCCGCTGCCGAACGCCACCGAACTCGACGCCCAGATCAAAAAGGCGCTCGACCCGAACCTGCCCGACAGCGAACGCACCAACCTCATCGAAGACGGCGCCGCGTTCTCCGACGCCATCCCCGACATGTACAAGGCGCTGCGCGACAACCCGCACGCTGTCTATGGCGTTGTCGACCCGGTTTTCGACAACCGCGACGGCACCCTGACCGCGACCATGCGCCTCGACAAGGATGGTTCGGGCACCAATATCCGCACCACGATCGTGCATTTCGTGCTGCTCGACGGCAGGTGGAAGATTTCGCGCACCGACCTGTGCGGCATCCTGCGCTCGGCTGATTACCGAACTGCTGCCTGCGGCTGACATGGCTGAACCGCGCTCGATGCGGTGGGGCCGGTTCGTTTACCGCCACCGCTTCCTAGTTCTTGCTGTCTGTGTTTTCGCTGTCGCCCTTTCGGGGTGGTTTGGGCGCGACCTCGCTGGTCGCTACACCCAAGAAGGCTGGTTCGACGAGTCGAGCGAGTCGGTTGCCGCCTCACAAATTGCCGACGACATTTTCGGTCGCGACACCGACGGCGACCTCATCGTCATTTACACCGCGCCGCCGGGCAAAACCGTGGACGACCCGGAAGTGCGCGGTCCGGTCACCGCCGCTCTCGCCGATTTGAATCGGCAGTACGGGCAGCACATTCACAAGATCGACAGTTATTGGGACAGCCCGTTTTCCGCCGAGGCCGCCGATAAGACAAAGAGGCACGCCTTCGCGAGTATCGGTCTCGCCGGTGGCGGTGGCACCGCGACGGTGAACAACTATCTCGCGTTGAAGCCGCACCTCGACGCCGGCGTCGACGGTGGTGGTCCAGGCGGGACGACGGTGCAGCTCGCCGGGCTGCAACCTGTTGTCGAAGGCATCAATATCGGGATGCAGCACGACATTCGGCGCGCGGAATTGATCGCGTTGCCGATCGTGGCGATTCTGCTGTACTTCGTTTTCGGTGGGGTGATCGGCGCGCTGTTGCCGGTTCTCATTGGCGCGATGACGGTGCTTGGCACGTCGGGAATTCTGCGCGGGCTGATTACCCACATCGACATCAACGTGTTCGCTAGTGCGGTGATGACATTGGTGAGTCTCGGACTCGCGATCGACTATGGGCTTTTCACGGTGACGCGGTTCCGGGAGGAATTAGCCGCCGGCCACGATGTGGAAACCGCGACCGCGCGCACGGTCGCGACGGCGGGGCGCACGGTGATTTTCTCGGCGGCGATTATCGCGCTGAGCTTGGCCGCCCTGTTCATTTTCCCGAATGGGGTGCTGCGGTCGGTGCCTTACGGTGGTATTTCGGCGGTGATGTTGGCCGCGGTGTTGTCGGTGACGGCGTTGCCTGCCGCACTCAGCATCGTCGGGCGACAGATCGACTGGCTTGGCTGGAAACGGTTCTCCCGCACCAAGACTGAGGAACAGATCGACGCGGCGTTCTTCTCCCGACTGGCGCAATGGGCGATGAAACGGCCGTGGGCGGTGGTGATTCCGATCGTCGCTGGGCTGTTGTTGCTGAGCATCCCGTTGCGGGCGATCGAATTTGGTGGGATTAGCGAGAAATATCTCGCCACTGATAATCCTGCGCGCGTGGCGCAACAGGATTTCGATCGACTTTTCCCGGGCTTCCGCACCGAGCCGCTGAAACTTGTTGTGGTCGGCGCGAATTCGAGTCAGCTGTCCGATATTCGGTATGAGGCGAACCAAATACCGGGGCTCACTGGACGATTCGAGCCCGCTTCGGTGACCAAGGACAATGTGAACGTTCTTGCCGCCGGGTTGACCGATAAACGCGACGCTGACCAGGTGATTAACGCGTTGCGCAGTTTGCCGGAACCGCCGGGCGTGCAGATCATGGTCGCCGGTATTCCCGCGTTGGAACGTGACTCGATTAACGGGCTGATCAACGGGTTGCCGCTGCTGTTGGCGATTTTGGTTATCGCGGCGTTGGCGATGATGATCCTGGCGTTCCGGTCAGTGATTTTGGCGGTGAAAGCTGTTGCGATGAGCGCGCTGAGCCTCGTCTCAACGCTGGGCGTGCTCACGTGGATCTTCGTCCAAGGTCACGGCAGTGAGGTGTTCGCGTTTACGCCGGGGCCGTTGATGTTCGCCGTCGTCGCGTTGATCGTGACGGTGATCTTCGGGTTGTCGACTGACTACGAGGTGTTTTTGCTGTCGCGCATCGCCGAAAAGCGGGCGTCGGGTGCGGATGCGACCGAGTCGATCCGCTACGGCGTAGCCCACACCGGCAGCGTGATCACCTCAGCGGCGGCGATCCTCATCGTCGTCACTGGCGCGTTCGGTTTCTCGGATTTGGTGCTGATGAAATACATCGCCTACGGGATGATCGTCGCGCTACTCATCGACGCGACGGTCATCCGCATGGTTTTGACCCCTGCACTGCTGAAGATCATTTGGCGTTAGCGTTTGTCGCGACCGGGCAGCACTAGTTGTAGGCCGGTTTCGGGGTGGTCGAAGACGTCGACCGGGTGGCGGTAGACGCGGGTCAGGAGGGCGGGCTCGAGGACGTCGCGTGGCGGGCCGTCCGCGACTACGCGGCCGCTGTCCAGCACTGTCACCCGGTCGGCGTACGCGGCCGCGACCCCGAGGTCGTGGACTACGACGACTACCGCGATTCCGGCGGCAGCCCGGTCGACGGCCAATTTCAGCACCTGTTCCTGGTGGCCGAGGTCGAGGGCTGCGGTGGGCTCGTCCAGCAGTAGGGTCGCGGTGTGTTGGGCCAGTACCCGTGCGAGGGCGACGCGGGCGCGTTCGCCGCCGGACAGCGCGGGGAACGGGCGGGCGGCTAGATGGGTGACGTCGGTCGCGGTCATCGCGGTGGTGATGAGCTCGTCGTCTTGGTCGGCGGCGGGGGTGTTTGCCCACGGTGCGCGGCCCATCGCGACTACCTCGCGTGCGGTGAAGGGGAAGCCGACGGAATGGGTTTGGGGGAGCACCGCGCGACGCAAGGCCATGTCGGCGGCCGACCAGCGGGCTAGTGCGCGGTCGTTGAGGGTGACTTCGCCTGCGGTGACGGCTAATTCGCCAGCTAACGCGGCGAGCAGGCTCGACTTGCCCGCGCCGTTCGGACCGACCAGCGCCACCACTTCGCCTGCTGCGACAGTGAAATCGACTTCGCGCAGCACTGTGGATGTGCCGCGTTGCGCGGTGACGCTGGTCGCGCGCAACGTGACGTCGCCGGGCGATGGGGTCGGCGGGATGTCGCGTCGTCGCGACCACAGGCCGGTGAAGGTGCTCATCGCAGTCTCCCGTCCACGGCGTGCGAGGTTCGTCGCGCCGCCGACACCGCGTTCGAGAACGCCGGAGCGCGATGTGGCGTTCTGTGCTGGCCGGACGGTGCGTTCATCCCCATCCTCCCGCCCGCGCGCGCGTTTTGCGGAGCAGCACGAAGAAGATGGGGGCGCCGATCAGCGACGTCAGCATGCCTAGTGGCAGGTCGGCGTTCGGGACCAAGGTGCGGGCGACCACGTCGGCGCCCAACAGCACGACCGCGCCGATGATCGCGCTCAACGGGACGAGCACACGGTGACCTGGGCCGACGAGCATGCGCACCAAATGCGGCACGATCAGCCCGACGAACAGGATGATGCCGCTGAACGCGACGCCGGCGGCGGTGAGGATCGCGACGATGACAATCACGTTGCGGCGCAAGCGTTCCACGTCGACACCGACGTGTCGCGCGGCGGAATCGCCGAGGGCGAGCAGGTCAAGGCGCGGGGCAATCAGGACCGCCGCCGTAATGCCGATCGCCGCGAGTATCGCGACAACGCCAACGGCCTGCCAGGTCGCACCGTTCAAACTGCCTAATTGCCAGAAAACGATTTGATCGCGTGCGGCCGGGGTCGCAACGAAGAGCAGCAGCGCGATGAGTCCGCCCGCGAACGCGTTGATCGCGACGCCAGTCAAAATCAGGGTGACGACCTCGGTGCGGCCCGCCGCCCTGGACAGGAAGTACACGAGCGCGGTGGTGAACAGCCCAGCGAGGAACGCGGCACCAGCGACCGACCAGGCCGCGACAAACACGCCGCCGATGACGATCGCGGTCCCCGCCCCAACCGCCGCGCCCGCTGACACGCCGATAATCCCCGGCTCAGCGAGTGGATTGGCGAAGACGCCCTGCAACAACGCGCCCGCAGTTGCTAGCGCGGCACCGACGAGCATCGCCAGCACGACGCGCGGAAACCGCACCTCCCACAATGTCACCTGACCGGCGGGGTGCGCGGGCAGCGGCCCAACATCGAGCCCGATGCGATGCGCGACGCTGCCAAGGACTTCCACCGCGGTTGTCGGGACCTGACCGAGTACGGCGGAAAGCAACGCCAACGCGATGAGCGCGGCGATCGACACCGCGAACACGAGCGTGACCCTGCGTGTTCGATGGTCGACGGCCGGTTGAGCGACGTCGGGCGCGGTCATGCGCACACCACCGTGAGCGCGTTCGATGAAACAGGCGTCACCCTGCGCGCCCGACGGTCGACCGCAGCCTCAGTGGCGACCGAATAGCGATCAACGCGCGGGACGCGGCGCATCAGTGAAGCGACCTCCAGTGCGGCATCCACTCTCATGCGTTCGGGCCGTACACAGTCGTCGACAGCGCGCTGATCACTCGCCCCGTGTTAGGCCCGAAGCTCAGCAATGCCGCATCCGACATGTCGACGACGCGGTGGTTTTTCCCAGCCGGGGTTTGCGCGATGCCGGGCACCTTCGCCAACCCGTCGACACCACCGACCGATTTCAACCCGTCCGACATCACCAACAGCACGTCCGGTGCTGCGGTGATCATCGCTTCGCTCGTGATCGTCACGAACGGTTCTTTCACCCCGGCTGCCGTGCCAGCGTCGATGCCGCCGATCGCGGTGATCAGCGAGTCCGCGCCAGAACCTGGGCCGGCGATCATGGTGATCGCGGCCGTCCGCAGGTACAGGAACGCGATCTTCGGTTTGGGATCGTGCGGCGGAACCGCGGCCGTAGCAGCGGCGATCTCGGCTTGGGTGCGTTGGCCGAGTTCAGCACCGGCGTTGGGAACGCCGAGGGCGGCGGCGACGGCGTTGATCTGCGGTACGACGCCGTCCATCGTGCGGTTCGGGTCGAAATACACCACCGTCACTCCGGCGGCTTTGAGTTGGTCGCGCACCGCCGGACCCGCGCTTGTCGTGTCGGTCAGGAACACCGACGGCCGCAACGCGAGCACCGCTTCCACGCTCAAACTCCCGTTGCCGCCAGCCACGTTCGGCACATGGGCGACGGCGGGAAACGATGCGGACGTGCTGCGACCCACCAAATTCGCGCCCAAGCCGAGCGCGTAAACGGTTTGGGCGAGCGTGCCGTAACGGTCGACGGCGATGATGCGCGACGAGTCGGTGACGGTGACATCGCCGCCGTCGAAACTCCGCACGGTCGCGGGCAGGACCGGAGTGGGTGACGGCGTCAGCGGGACCGGGTTTGTGTCCGCAAGCACGGCGGTGCGCGGGCCGTTCTCCACGGCAGGAGCTGTCCCACCGTCCACGCCCTGCGCACAACCACCAACGCCGACCGCGACGGTCACCGCGACCAACGCCGTCACCACTCCACGCAACTTCATGCAGGTAAGGCTAGCCATCATTCCGAACGGGCGCTCACATCGTCTAGGGCCGCGGCGATCGCACGCGGCAATTCGAGGGTCTCAGCGGCTAAAACCCCGGTCAACTGACCGATATCGCGGGCACCGACGATCATGCTCGCGATGCCTGGTCGGTCGCGGATCCACGCTAGCGCGACGGCCAGCGGGGAGGTGCCGAGCCCGTCGGCGGCGGTGACGAGGGCGTCAACGACGCGCGACGCGCGGTCATCGTCGAGGCGGCGACGAATTTCGGCGGCCGTCGCCTCATCAGCACCACGCGAATCGGCGGGTACCCCGTCGCGGTACTTGCCGGTCAAGATCCCGCCCGCGAGCGGCGCGGACGCGATGACCCCGACCCCGTGATGACGTGCCGCGGGAATCACGTCATTCTCCACTCCACGCGCGAGCAGCGAATACGGCGATTGTGCCGCGGTAATCGGCGCGGACGCCGCCATGCTCGCCAACTGCCATGCCGAAAACCCGCGCACCCCCGCATATCGGGCGCGACCGGACGAAATGACCGTCTCCAAGGTCGCGAAAACCTCATCCGATGGGGTGAACGGGTCCCACGCGGCAACGCTGAAAATGTCGAGGTGGTCGGTGCCCAACCGCGCCAATGTCGCGTCGAGCTGGGCCAATAACGTGCGACGGGACGCGTCAACGACCGGGCCAACCGCAGCGGGCGCGGGCACCGAATCACCAACGCCACCACCGGGTGCGTGCGTGACGACCCCGGCACATCCGCTCAACACCAATTCGTCTCGTGACACCAGATCGCCAAGTAAGTCGGCCAGAATCTGTTGCGCTGCCCCATCCCCATACGCCGGTGACGTGTCAACAAGCGTGCCGCCGGCCTCGGTGAACGCCGCCAACTGCACCGACGCTTCGTCGGCATCGGTATGGGTGCCCCACGTGTGCGTCGCCAACCCAATGCGCGACACCCGCAACCCGCTTCGCCCCACCGTCCGCTGTTCCATCACCGCACCCGCGATTTCGTCACGCCGCCCACCCTAACGGGCAACATCCCCGCGACCTTGGCGGCGACTCGCGGTCAGCGCGCCACCTCACAGCTTCGCGGGGTAGGGTCGCTGCCGTTATCGGCGAATACCCGCCCCAGCGAGGCGTTCTCGCGTGGCGGACCAGTGAGCAGGAGGATCTCCGGTGGGCGAGTCAATGACCTGGATTCAGGCATTAGTACTCGGACTCGTGCAAGGACTCACCGAGTTCCTGCCCGTCTCCTCCTCAGCGCACCTGCGCATCGTTTCCGGCGTGTTCTTCGGCGACGACGCCGGCGCGTCCTTCACTGCCGTCACCCAACTCGGCACCGAACTCGCGGTTCTGATCTACTTCGCCAAAGACATCGCGCGCATCGTTGTCGCGTGGTTCACCACCATCGGATTGCGGTGGCAGGCCCGCTCCCAAGCCGCGGTCGCTGTCGCGGACCGGGTCACCACCAAACTGCCGGTGATGGACCGATCGGTCCGTGAGCAGTACGAACGCGACGAGCAACGCGAACTCGATTACCGCATTGGCTGGTATGTCATCCTCGCGACCATCCCGATCGGCGTGCTCGGCTACCTGTTCAAAGACGAGATCCGCACCGGGGCGCGCAACCTGTGGCTGATCTCGTTCAACCTGATCTTCTTCGCCCTCATCATCGCCGCCGGTGAGTACTACGGCCGCAAAAACCGCACCTTCGACCAAATCACCACCCGCGACGGCATCATCATGGGCTTCGCGCAGTGCTTGGCGCTGATTCCCGGCGTTTCCCGCTCGGGTGCGACATCGACGGCTGGCCTTTTCCTCGGCCTCGACCGGGAAGCCGCCTACCGGTTCTCGTTCCTGCTCGCCATCCCCGCCGTCACCGCGTCGGGCCTGTTCAGCCTGCCTGACGCGTTCGCGCCCGCAGGCGAAGGACTCAACGCGAGCGGCGCTCAACTCATCGTCGCGACCCTGGTTTCCTTCATCGTCGGGTACGCGTCGGTGGCGTGGCTGCTCAAGTTCGTCAGCGGCCACTCCCAGTACTGGTTCGTCGGTTACCGCGTCATCCTCGGCCTGGTGATGATGGGGCTGCTCGCCGCGGGCGTCGTCTCGGCGACCTGAGCGGAACCGCCCAACATGGCTAGGCTGGAACAATGACGGTGATCCTGCTGCGCCACGGTGTGTCGACATCCAACACCGCTGGCACCCTCGCAGGTCGCAGCCCGGGCGTCGAACTCACCGAACGCGGCATCGAACAAGCCGCCGCCGTCGCCGAACGCCTCGCGACCCTGCCCATCGAACACATCGCGACCTCACCGCTGCTGCGTTGCCAACGCACCGTCGCCCCGCTCGCCGACAAACTCGGGATCGAACCAACCCCCGACGAACGGCTCATCGAAGTCGATTACGGCACGTGGACGGGCCGTCCCATCAAGGAACTCGTCAGCGAACCGCTGTGGAAAACCGTCCAAGCACACGCGTCGGGGGCGGTTTTCCCCAACGGCGAAGGGCTCGCCGCGGTGTCGCATCGCGCGATCAACGCCATCCGCGACATCGACAAAAACCTGCGCGACAATGCGGACGGACGTGATGTCCTCTGGGTTGGATGCGCCCACGGTGACATCATCAAAGCCATCCTCGCCGACGCCCTCGGCCTCCATCTCGACGCTTTTCAACGCATCGCCGTCGAACCCGCATCGGTCAGCGTCGTCCGATACGGCCCACACGGGCCGCAAGTGTGGAAGTTCAACGACACCGGCACCGACCTGTCCGCCCTCGCCGCGAGCCCTAAAACAGCACACGCGACACCCGGTGGGGAAGTGCCAACGACCGCGGCAACCGATAATGGGAATGCGACCGACCGCGATTCCGCTTAGCAGACAGTGATCTTCGCGCATAGTGGCGAAGGTCCGTCAGTACCAGGAGGTGCAGGTGTCACGCGCAATCCATGTTTTTCGCACCCCCGATCGATTCGTCGCGGGCACCGTCGGCGAACCCGGCGACCGCTCGTTCTACCTGCAAGCCGTGCAGGAACCGCGCGTCGTGAGCGTGCTGTTGGAAAAGCAGCAGGTCAAAGTGCTCGCCGATCGGATGGGGTTGTTGCTCGACGAAGTCGCGCGACGATTCGGCGCGTCGGTCCCACCCGAGGGCGAAGACGTGCGTGATGTCGCGCCGCTCGTCACCCCGATTGACACCGAATTTCGGGTCGGCACGATGGGCCTCGGCTGGGACGCCGACGCGGGCGCTGTCGTTGTCGAACTGCTCGCCATCACCGAAACCGAAGTCGACGAATCGGTCGTGCTCGACGACACCGACGAAGGCCCCGACGCGGTCCGGGTGTTCCTCACCCCGATTCAGGCGCGCGAATTCGCGTTGCGGTCCGCACGTGTGATCGCGGCAGGTCGACCACCGTGCCCGCTGTGCGGGGAACCGCTGTCGGCGCGCGGACACATGTGCGTGCGCACCAACGGCTACAAACGTGGCGAGATTTTCGGGGCGGCAGAACTGGACGAGGAATGAGCGCCTTTTCCGAAGGCGACCTCGGCGTGCTTGGGCGCGTCGGGGTCGCGTCGAACCTCACCCTCGTCTGCGAAATCGACGCGCCCAACCCCGACGGCACGCCGTTGCGGGTGGTCTACAAGCCGGTGCAGGGGGAGCGACCGCTGTGGGACTTCCCCGACGGCACGCTCGCGGGCCGAGAAGTTGCCTCCTACTTGATCTCTCAACATCTTGGCTGGGGTGTGATCCCGGAAACGATTCTGCGCGACGGGCCCTACGGGGTCGGGATGGTGCAGCGGTGGGTGTCGTCGGTCGACAACCACGCTGAGCTACGACACCGGCGCGACCTTGTCGACCTGTGCACGCCCGGCGATGTCCCCGAAGGATTTTGCGAAGTGCTGCGCGCCTACGACGGCGAAGGCAACGAGGTCAGCCTCATCCACGCCGACGACCCACGCCTGCAACGCATGGCGGTACTCGACGTGTTGCTCAACAACGCCGACCGCAAAGGCGGTCACGCGCTCGAAGGGGTCGACGGGCAGGTCTACGGTGTCGACCACGGCATCTGCCTCCACAGCGAACCCAAACTGCGGACTGTGCTGTGGGGGTGGGCTGGTACGCCCGTGCATGAATCGTTGATCGACGACATCACCACCTTCGCTACGAATTTGGCTGGGCCCGTTGCCGATTCGCTGGCGCCGCACATCACCGACGCCGAAATCGACGCCCTGTCCGCACGCACCCAAGCGTTGCTCGCCGACCCGGTGATGCCGCTGCCCGATTCCGAACGACCCATTCCCTGGCCCGCGTTCTAAACAGGCAACAACCGGGCAGAACCAAACCCTTGACCACCGCGGCCGACCACGTTTGTGTGCAGGTAGCGGGCGCGTCACATCGATGCGCAACGCTCGCAGTGTTGGGCCGCGAACATCGTCACCGCACACGCCAACTACCCTTGACCACCATGCAGTCCTGGTCCGATATCACCGTCCCCACCGTGCCCGGAGCAGGACCGCCGTTGCGGTTGTATGACACCGCTGACCGTCAGATCCGCCCGGTGACCGTCGGCGACACCGCGAAAATGTATGTCTGCGGCATCACCCCCTATGACGCGACCCACCTCGGCCACGCCGCGACCTACCTGACCTTCGACCTGGTCAACCGACTGTGGCGCGACGCTGGCCACGACGTGCATTACGTGCAAAACGTCACCGACGTCGACGACCCGTTGTTCGAACGCGCCGACCGCGACGGCATCGACTGGCGCGACCTCGGCACCCGCGAAATCAACCTGTTCCGTGAAGACATGACCGAACTGCGCGTCGTGCCGCCCCGCGACTACATCGGCGCGATCGAATCCGTCGACGAAGTCGTTGAACTGGTCGACAAACTGCTCACCCTCGGCGCCGCCTACACCGTCGACGACGCGCAGTACCCCGACATCTACTTCCGCACCGACGCCACCGCGGCCTTCGGGTATGAATCCGGTTACGACCGCGACACCATGGCCGCCCTGTTCGCCGAACGTGGTGGCGACCCCGATCGGCCAGGCAAAGTCGACCCGCTCGACGCGCTGCTGTGGCGGGCCGCGCGTCCTGGCGAACCGTCGTGGCCCGCACCGTTCGGTGCTGGTCGGCCCGGCTGGCACATCGAGTGTGCGGCGATCGCGCTCAACCGCATCGGCACCGAATTCGACGTCCAAGGTGGCGGCTCGGACCTGATGTACCCGCACCACGAATACTCCGCCGCCCACGCCGAAGCGATTACCGGCGCACGCCGGTTCGCCCGGCATTACGTCCACGCTGGCCTGATCGGGCTTGATGGCGAGAAAATGTCGAAGTCGCGCGGCAACCTGGTTTTGGTGTCGAAGCTGCGTCACGCGGGTGTCGACCCGGCCGCGATCCGCCTCGGCCTTTTCGCCGGGCATTACCGCGCCGACCGGATGTGGACCGACGAAGTCCTCACCGCCGCCCAGACCCGCCTCGCCCGCTGGCGTGAGGCGATCGCGTTGCCGACGGGCCCGTCAGCTGAGGCGACCGTCTCGCGGGTCCGCCAACATTTGGCCGACGACCTCGACACCCCCAAGGCGCTCGACGCGCTCGACAACTGGGCAACCCAGGCACTCAACTACGGCGGCACCGACCCGGCCGCCCCCGCCTTGATCGGCACCACGATCGACGCCCTCCTCGGCATCCCGGCACACCCCGCGCCCTAGTCGCCGCACCTGACGCGAATTCTGTCGGCAAACAGCAGGGCGACCTCTACACCGGAGGCTCGGCGCTCCCGAATCGCGGTTCATGACGCGCAGCGGACGAATTCTGGCCGCTGCGAACCAGGTCGGCGTGATCATGCGGCACGCGTGCGGACGTGAGACCCCCGCACTGTCGATGACACGCACGTGTCGAAGCGTCGCTGTGATCTGCGCGCGGTAGCGTCGCGCGCAGGTGTGGCGCTCGCCGCAGGTCGCGCGCGAGAACCGCGATGACTGGGCGAAGGGGCCGCGGGCATGCATTCGACCGACACGCACTCCGACAACAACGCCAGCGCCGATCACGGTGCCCATGACCACATGCACATGAGCACCGACGACATGGCTCGCAACATGCGCAACCGGTTCCTCGTCGCCCTCGTTTTCTCGTCGCTGGTGATGCTGTGGTCACCGCTGGCGACCAACACCTTCCACCTGCACCTTGGTGTCCCGTTTGGGCTGCGGCCTGACGTGTGGATGCTCATTTTGAGTTTGCCGGTGATCTGCTACTCGTCAACGGTGTTCTTCACCGGCGCGATCGCCGCACTGAAACGCCACACCCTCGACATGATGGTGCTCGTCACCGTCGGTATCGGCACCGGCTGGCTGTACTCGCTTTACATCACCCTGACCGGCGGGCACGGCGAAGTGTTCTACGAAGCGTCAACCATGTTGGCGACGTTCGTGCTGCTCGGGCACTGGTTCGAGATGCGGGCGCGGGGCAGTGCGAGCAACGCCGTGACGTCACTGTTGAAGCTGTCGCCACCGCACGCGGTCCTCGTCCACGCTGACGGCACCACCGCCGAAGTCCCCACCGACCAGCTCAAAGTCGGCGACATCGTGCTCGTCCGCCCGGGCGCGAAAATCCCCGTCGACGGCGTTGTCATCGCGGGCACCAGTGACGTTGACGAGTCGATGGTGACCGGCGAATCGGTGCCCGTCACCAAACACCCCGGCAGCCACGTCATCGGCGCGACCCTCAACACCACCGGCGCGCTGCGCGTGAAAGCGACCAAGGTTGGTTCGCAAACCACGCTCGCCCAGATCGTGAAACTCGTTCGCGCCGCCCAAGCGTCGAAAGCACCTGGTCAACGCCTCGCCGACCGTGCCGCGTTCTGGCTGACGTTGGTCGCGCTCGTCGGCAGCGTCAGCACGCTGATCGTGTGGTTGCTGCTTGGCGCGTCGACGAGTCGCGCGATTCTGTATGCGATCAGCGTTGTCGTCGTCACCTGCCCCGACGCACTCGGCCTCGCGACACCGACGGCGATCATGGTCGGCACCAGCCTCGGCGCGAAACGCGGTGTGCTGTTCAAAAACGCGACCGCGCTGGAAACCGCCGCGCACATCGACACCGTCGTCATGGACAAAACCGGCACCCTCACCGAAGGCAAACCGGCCGTCACCGACATTTCGGTCGTCAAGGGCGCGGATAAGGACACCGTCGTCGCGCTCGCCGCCGCGCTGGAAACCGAATCAGAACAGCCCCTCGCCAAAGCGATCGTCGCCTACGCCCACCAACAACACCTCAAGCTGTGCAATGCGACCGCTTTCGCGGGCGAACCAGGCCGGGGCGTGCGCGGCCAGGTCGACGGCAAATCGGTGCTCGTCGGCAACGACCTGCTGCTGCGCCAACATCACATCGACTACCACGACCTCGCCGCCACCCGCGACCACCTGGCCAAGGCCGGACACTCGACCGTCTTCGTCGCCGTCGACGGCAAAGCGCTCGCCGTGATCGCCCTCGCCGACGCCCCACGCCCCACCTCGAAAGCCACCGTCACCGCACTCCACGAGATGGGCATGCAGGTCGTGATGCTCACCGGCGACAACGAAGGCACCGCCGACCGTGTCGCCAAAGACCTTGGCATCGACGAAGTCTTCGCCCAAGTCCTGCCCGGCGACAAAGCTCATCGCATCGCCGAACTGCAAAAACGCGGCCGCAAAGTCGCGATGGTCGGCGACGGCGTGAACGACGCGCCCGCCCTCGCCCAAGCCGACCTTGGCATCGCAATTGGCGCGGGCACCGACGTCGCGATCGAAACCGCCGACGTCGTCCTCATGCGTTCGGATCCGTGGGGCGTGCCGACCGCGCTGCGGATCGGGCACGGCACCGTCCGCAAGGAACACCAAAACCTCGCCTGGGCCGTCGGCTACAACGGGCTCGCGCTCCCCGTCGCCGCCGGCGTGCTGACGCCGTGGGGGATTGTGATGCGACCCGAGGTCGCGGCGATGCTGATGTCAGGGTCGTCGGTGATTGTCGCGCTCAACGCGCTCGCGCTCAAACGCCTTCCGCTACCAGAACCGCCGAAAACATAAGCGGTTTGCTGGAAATGCGCCCGCCTATACTGTGACCACCACGGCCAGCTCACGTCCGCCCATGATCGGAGCGCGTCGCATGCGGCATTACCAGGCCATTCTGATCGGCACCGATGGGTCACCCGCCGCCGAATCCGCTGTCGTTGTCGGCGGCGACATCGCTTCCCGCCTGAACCTGCCGATCACCGTGCTCACCGCCTACAAAGAGGGCACCTTCCTGCCGGGCACCGACGACCAATGGGCCTTGAGCGTCGGCGATTCGGCGGTCGCGGTCCTGGCGGAACGCGGTGTCGAGACGCCCATCACCCGTATCGCCGAAGCGGGCAACGCCGCGACCGCCCTACTCGCGGCCGCCGAAGCTACCCCCGACACGCTGCTGGTCGTCGGCGGCGAGGGCCTCGCCTCATCGAAAGCGCGCCTGACCGCGTCGACCGCGAACCAAATCTCGCATCACAGCCTCGGCGACGTCGTCTTCACCCGCAAAGTCCCCAAACGCTGGACCACCATCGGCCTGGCCACCGACGGTTCGGAAAGCTCGATGATCGCGGTACGGCACGGCTACGACCTCGCCGTGGCGCTCGGGGTGAAACCGTTCCTCGTGATCGCCGCGAAAACCGTTGACGACGGCGCGAACACCCTCATCGACGTCGAAGGCCACCTCAACGTCACCGACCCTGACCTGTTCGGCCACGACGTCATCACCGGTGTCCCCGCCGCCGAAGCGCTGTGCAACGCGGCATGGAAATACGACCTCGTCGTCATCGGCAACCGTGGCATGAGCGGCCCAGCGCGGCTGCTCGGTTCGGTCGCCAACAAGGTCACCCACGACATCGAAACCAACCTGCTGCTCGTCAACACCACCCACACAGCCGACGAGACCTAAGGTTGCCCGAATTTAACCAAACCTCACATATCATCGAATCCACGCGCGATATTCGGAAACACGACGGAGTGGACGCCGAATGAATGCTGGAATCGAGGCGGCCGGCTTCTTCGGCCGAGTGGATTGGGAGCACACAACCGGGCTAAGCAAGTTTTGGGTCGACATGATCTCGATCCCTATCTTCTCCGCGTTGGCTGGGCTGCTCACCAACTACACCGGCGTCATCATGCTGTTCGCACCCGTGCGCTTCACCGGCTTCTACGTGCCAGGCTTGAAGACCATTTTCCCGTTTCTGCCGCGCAAAGTGCAGATCCTGCCCACGTTCGCCCCCGGCGGCATGCTCGGTTTCCAAGGATTCATCCCGGCCCGTTCGGAAAAGATGGCAAGCCTGATGGTCGACAACGCCGTCGCGAAAATCGGCACCGCCAAAGACTTCTTCGACCAAATGGACCCCCGCAAAATCTCAGCGCAAGTCGCCCGCGTCGCGTTGCCGAACGTGCGGGCGATGGTCGATTCGATCATGACCAAAGAACACCCCCAGCTGTGGGCGGATATGCCGCCACGCGCACGCGAGGTCATCTATTCGCGCGTCGAAGCCGAATTGCCCGCGATCACCGACCGCGCGTTCGACTTCATCGGCGCCAACATCGACCAACTCCTCGATGTGAAACTGATGGTCGTCGGATATTTGCGACGTCGCCCTGAGCTGCTCAAAGACGTCATTTACGGGCTCGGCGCGCCCGAATTGCGGTTCATGACCCGCAGCGGACTCCTCGGTTTCCCGTTCGGCGTGATCGTCGCGCTGTGGCTGTCGCTGCTCTGGTACACCCGCCCCCACGACGGGCGCGAAGCCAACATCACGCTGCCGTCCTGGCTCGACGCCGTTATCCATTTCGTACCCGCGTGGTTGTGGGTGCTCATCGGCGGCGCGGTGGTCGGGGTGCTCGTCAATATCATCGCCATCAAAGTGGTTTTCGAACCCGCGACGCCGGGTCCGCGCTGGAAATACCCGTGGGGCGTCGCGAAATTCGCCAAACGCCAACACCAAGCCGCGGCCGACCTCGGCCACGCCATCGGCTACCAAATCGTCACCCTCGACGTCGTCACCGAACAATTACTCGAAGGTCCATCCGGCGACAAAACTCGCGCGGTGATCGCCCACTTCCTCAAAGTCGAAATCGACCGCATCCTCGGCCCGATGCGGTCGGTCACCCGACTTGCCGTGGGCCCACGCCGTTTCGACGCCATTCAAGCGACAGCGGGCGCGAGTTTGGCGACGGAAATGAAACCGTGGCTCGTCGACGACGTCGCGTTCTCCCAATCCACCGCCGCCAGCGTCGACCGGCTCGCCACCGAAAAACTCCGCGAACTGCCACCGGGCGAATTCGTCGAAATGCTCTACACCTCCATCGAACAAGACGCGTGGCTGCTGTATCTGCACGGCGGTGTGCTCGGTGCGGCGATCGGTGCCCTTCACCTCGTGATCTTTGGGGTGTGAGATGCCAACCGACCAGCCTGACGACATCACCCCGGTCCGCCGCACCGCCGAATCGGTCACCCCAACCGACCTGGTAGGGCTCGCCCGCGTCGCCGGCCTTTCGCTGCGCCAAATCGCGACGGGCCTCACGCGCGGCGCGTTCCACACCGCAACCGACCTCATCGACGACGTCCGTTCCGGCGACCCACTGTCGACCATCATCGACACCCGCGTCGACAGCTTGCGCCGCACCGCACTGTCGGTGCTCGGCCTCACCTCAACCCCGACGGGCATGTACGGCCCAACCCACCCGCACGACATCGTCGCCGACGACCTGCGCCACATCGGCGGCGCGATGATCACCGAAGGCTGGGACAGCGCCCAACAACCGTCCAACCTGCACCCGTCGTTCGTGCCGATCCTGCATGACCTCACCCCCGACGAAGCCCGCATCCTCCGATTCCTCGCCGTCGCTGGCCCGCAACCAGCCATCGACATTCGCACGAAAACCCCGTTCGGCATCGGTTCGCAACGCATCGCCGACGGCATCACGATGATCGCGAACATGGCAGGCTGCGCGATGCCCGACCGCGACCACCACTACCTCGGCAACCTCAATCGCCTTGGGCTAGTACGGTTTTCGACCGAACCCGTCGCTGATTTCCGCCGTTACGCGTTCCTCGAAGCCCAACCAGCGGCCCAAACCGCTTACAAATCGGTGAAAATGCACGCGATCAGCCACTACCGCAGCATCTACCTGTCGGTGTTCGGCACCCAGTTCTGTGAAGCGTGTTTCGACCTCACCGACTACACCGGCGGTGGTTGGGCATCCGACGACCGAGGCGACATTTACCTGGGCAAGGGCCCCCGGCTGCCCTAACCTTTCAGCGCCGCGATCACATCGGCATACATCACCGATTTGATCGCCGTCATCGTCGCCGGATCCTTGCGCTTGCGTTCGGCGAGGAAACCAGCGGTGAACGGGATCAGATCGTGCGCCTTAGCTGTCGCGTCGATGACGTCGTACTCGATCGCGCGGTCGGCGTTGAGCTGCGACGCCATCACCATCATCCACGTCGCCGCCTTCGGGGTGACCTTGGCTTGAATCAGCGCCGCCATCGCATTAGTGAAGGGCACCTTGGTGTCGGCTTCGGTGAAACCAATACGGCCGTGGTTGTCCATCACCCGCAGATCAGCGGCGAGCGCGAGTAGTGCCCCCGCACCGGTCGCGCGTCCGTTGATCGCCGCCAGCGTCGGCATCGACAACGTCAACACCCGACCCAACAGGGTGTGCACCGACTGCACGTAACTGGCAGCGCGATCCCGGTTGACGTTGAGCCACTCCACATCAAGCCCAGCCGAGAAGTAGTTGCCCGACCCGGTGATGATCAGCGCGCGGTCGTTGCGCTCGACCGCTTCGCTGAGGTGCTCGTGGACGTCGATGATGAAGTCATGGGAGAAAACGTTGCGCCCGTCGCCCAGATCGAGCACCCCAACATCGCCGTACGAACGCAAACTAGGCACGAACCGGTCCTTTCCACCACATGGTCAGCGGCGACCATTCGCCACAATCGCCTCAACCGCGACCCGCAGCTGGGTGCGCGCGGCCGCGTCGTCGGTCCGCGCCAACACGATCGTCGCGGGCAAACCGACCAGACATAGTGTGACGGTGGCGATCGCGTACCGGTCGGCCCGCCCCCACAACGCCCGCGCCACCGACGCGACCAACCGCGACCACGCCCGCATCGCCCGCGCGACAGCCGCGGCGACGTCGACGGGCAGCGGCGCACTCAACTCAGCAAGCTCGGTGACACCGACGGCGGCCAGAAACCGCGCGCTGTCGGGAAAACGCTCGCCGAGAACCACAATCGCTAACGCACCATCGGCGACATGCGCACCGGTGGCGACGGTGCGCGCGACCGGTTCCGCCGCGATCGTCACGTACCGTTCCATCGCCCGTAACCAGGTGTGCGCCAACAGCTCCGCGCGGGATTCGAAACTGTGATAGAGCGCCCCGTTCGACGCGCCAGCTTCGGTCGCGACCGCCCGCATCGTGACCGTGGCGACCCCGTCGCGGGCGGCGAGCCGTTCGGTCGCGTCGAGCATGGTCTCGATGTCGTGGATTCTGGGCCGAGCCATGAACAATACTTTACAGAGCGTTTGCTCTGAAACGCTAAAGCTTGCGCCAGCTGACCGTCTGATCACCAATAATGTTGGCGCACTAGGTAATTCGCGGCCTCACCGCTCAGATGGGATGATCGGACAACTAGATAACGGCCAAGCGGATCATCGTTACGATGGGGTACTGTTCGCATCCTCCACCCCCGCCCGCACGCACAGATCGGCATCGCGATGTCCCGAGTGGTCACCAAGGAGCAGTACTACGACACCGCCGTGACGGTGCTCGCCGAATTCGGCTTCAAGGGGCTCAACATCGGTGTGCTGTGTCGTCGGCTCGGCGTCACAAGTGGGTCGTTTTACCACCACTTCGGCAGCTGGCAAGGCTTCGTCGACACCCTGCTCGAACACTGGGAAACCCGCCAACTCGACGAGCTAGCCACCCTCGACGTCGGCAGTGACCCAGCCGCCGACGTCGTCGCCTTCTCCACCCTCGCCAAGGGCCTCGAACACGGCGCTGAAGCCGCACTGCGCGCCTGGGCGGCCAACGACGAATCAGTCCACGTCACCATCAAGCGCGTCGACGCGTCCCGTCGCGAAACCGTGCACCGCGTCATCGACCGCGTCGTCGCCGACTCATCAACGGCCGCTGTCGTCACCGAATTCGGCCTCGCGATGCTCATCGGCTACCAACAACTCGCCGCCGCGGGCGAAGCAACCCAACTCGACCCGCTGCTCGCCCAATACGCGCGACTGATCGAGTCGCACCGCAACTAACCAAGCAGCTCGTCGACGTAGCACCACCGCCACACCTCACCGGGCTCGACGCTGCGCATCACCGGATGCGCGCTCGCCCGGAAGTGTTTGTTGGCGTGGTTGCCAATCGACGACTCGCAACACCCAATGTGGCCGCACGCGGTGCACATCCGCAGATGCACCCAGGGCAACCCTTCCGCGATACACGTCGCGCACACCAATTCGCCGGTCGGTTCAGCGACAAGCGGGGCACACCGCAGATGCGCGCACCCTTCTTCGAGCCCTGCCGCCGCGGACAGTTCCCGCCGCTCTTCGACTTCGTCATCCTCGTCGAAACGGTCGATCATCGATTCCTCAAGATCGAGCCGGGACAAAACATGTTGCAGCACTTCATAATCGGCGCCACCGGCGTCACGGACCGCGAGCACGACGTCGCGTTCGGCGGCGAGCATCGCCAACCGCAACCGCCGATACTCGGCCGTCGGGGTTTCCACTTCGGCCTCCGGTCGACCGAGCCGCTCCCACGCCGCATACGAACGCCACACCAGGCGTTGCCGCAACGATTCGATGACCGGCTCCGGTGTCGATGGGCGGATCTGGCGATCCAACTCGGCCAACCCGGCCGTCGCCGCCTGCTGCAACAGATCCGCTTTCGCCAACGCGTCCTCAGCGCGACTCGGCCCGTGCAACTTGAGCAGCCGCACTAACCACGGCAGCGACGTGCCCTGCACCAGCAACGTTCCGCCGACGACAACCAGCGCGAGCAGTTCAAGGACTTGCAGTTGCGGGGTGGTGTTGGGCAGCAACAACACTGCGGCGAGGGTGACCACCCCGCGCATGCCCGCCCACGACACCACCGCCAGCACCCGCAGCGGCACCGTCTGCCGTCCGGTCAACCGGGCGAACAACGTCGGCGCGCACACCCAAATCGGGCGCGCGACCATGACCGCGGCCAACACCGCGATCGCTGTCCACACCAGCAGCGAATGCGACAACCCCGAGTGCCACGCGCCTTCGACGATCCAGCGCACCTGCAACCCGATCACGAGGAAAACCGTTGATTCGAGGACGAATTGGATCGTGCGCCAGTTCGTTGTTTCGGCGACCCGCGACGCCGCGCTCTGCCAGCGTTGCGCACCGTGGCCCAGGATCATCGCGCATGTCACCACCGCGATCACCCCGGACGCGTGGACACGTTCGGCGGGCAGATACGCGATGAACGGTGCGAGGAACGACACGGCGGTGTCGAGCACGGGGTCGGTGATGCGGCGGCGCAGCAGTATCAACATCAGCGCGACCAGCCCGCCGATCGCCGCGCCGCCGCCTGCGGCCAGGAGGAAGTCGCCACCGAGGTCCCACACGGTGACCGCCCCGGCCATCGCCGCGATCGCCCCACGCAACGCGACAAGCGCGGTCGCGTCGTTGAACAGCGACTCATCTTCGAGCACGGTCACGATGCGACGTGGCATGCCGGTGCGCCGCGCCACCGCCGTCGCCGCGACCGCATCCGGTGGCGCGACGACGGCGCCCAACGCGACGGCCGCCGCGAATGGCACCGGCAACAGCAACCAAACAACAAGGGCGACAACGAAAGTGGTGAAAAGCACCAGCCCGACCGACAGGGACACGATTGTTCTGACATTGGCGCGGAAATCGACAAGCGACGTTCGCAGTGCGGCCGTGTAGAGCAGGGGCGGCAACAGACCGAGCAGCACCACCTCAGGTTCCAAGTGCACCTGCGGAACCATCGGCACATACGACGCGGCCACCCCGGCGACGGTCAAGACGAGCGGTTCAGAAATTCCGAAGCGTCGCGCGAACGCCGCTAACGCGACCGCCGCCCCGACAAGCACAACCAACCCGATCGCCACATGCACGGCTCAGATTGTCGCAGAAAGTCGTTAACCAGCAGCTTCAACGAAGTCCGCGTCCTTGCCTTCGGCGAGGTGATCAGCCGACCCCCACACCCGAAGCGCCAACCGGTTCCCTTCGCGCCGCCACTGCGACACCGACGCCGTCGGCACCGAAACCAAATCCGGGGTCGCACCGAAGCCGTCGATGACGTACCGCAACGCCGACAGCACCGCGTCATGGGTCACCAACAGCACCTGCTCACCGGGCGCGACCGCATCAAGCTCGGTGAGGAAGCTGCGCACCCGCATCGCCACATCGGCAATCGACTCGCCGCCGGGTGGGCGATACCACCAATCACCGAGCCGTTCGCGGCGGGCGGCTTCGCTGGGGGAGGCCCGCCGGATCGCCGGTTGCGGGAACAGGTCGAAAATCCCCATCTCGCGGTCGCGGATACGTTCGTCAACGACGGTGCGGATCGGCCGCAGATGCCGGTTGCGTTCGGTCGCTGTCGCCGCCATCAACGCCCAGGTGAGCCGGGTGCGTAAGTAAGGCGAGCACACAACAAGATCGGGGCGTTGCACGCTACCCAACCCGGCAAGCCATTGCCCGAGTTTGCGTGCTTCCCACCGGCCAACGTCGGTCAACTCGACGTCGGCGTCGGTGGTGCGCATGTGCCGGATGTTCGTTGTCGGGTCGGCGAACCACACATTGGCCTCGCTTTGCCCGTGCCGCACCGCCCACAATCCGCCGATCGTATGCGGGATTGTCAACCCTTGCGGCACCGAAACCCAACCCCTGCCGCGCTGTTCGAACCCCATCAACCCTCTAACAACATCGAAAACTGGGAATAGCGAACCACGCCCGCGGCGTTCCCATCCACACGCGTGTCCACTTCAAGAGTTTGGCCCCAAGGAGGCGGCTGTGCCCACTCAAGTTGAGATCTGGACCGACATCAACTGCCCGTTCTGTTACCTCGGCAAAGCCCGCTTCGAAGAAGCGTTGAAGGCGTTTCCGCACCGTGACGACGTGCAAGTCGTGCATAAGTCCTTCGAACTCGACCCGACGATCGCACCCGACCACACCGGTCCCGTCGTCGACCACATCGCCGAAAAGTACGGCATCTCCACCGACCAAGCCGCCGCCAACGAACGCTCCATCGGCGAACAAGCCGCCGAGCTTGGGTTGCCGTATCAGATCAGCGGCCGCGACTTCGGCAACAGCTTCGACATGCACCGACTCCTGCACTTCGCCCTTGAACAGGGCAAACAAGATCAACTACTCGACGCGCTGTACGCGGCGAACTTCGCCGACGACAAACCCGCGTTCGGCGACACCGCCCGCCTCGCCGACATCGCCGCCGACGCTGGCCTGGATAAAGCCGCCGCCGAAGCCGTCCTCGCCGACCCAACCGCTTACGCCGACGCTGTCCGCGCCGACGAAGCCGAAGCCGCCGCACTCGGGGTGAACGGGGTGCCGTTCTTCGTTTTCGACGGCAAATACGCGGTGTCAGGGGCGCAACCGGTGCCGGTGTTCACGCGCGCACTCGAAACCGCCTACAACGACGCGCCGCGCCCGCAGCTGCTCGTCGACCAAGAAACCGACGCAACCTGCGGGCCCGACGGGTGCGCGCTGCCGGAGAACTGACCTACTTCTGCAGGTCGATGACGACCTTGATGTCGTCGTGCGGAACGGTGATATCGAACGCCTCCAGGGCCCGCGACAACGGCAGCCGCCGCGTAATCAGCCCCGAAAGCCACTTTTTATCGGCTTTGGCTAGCGCGGCGGCAGCCTGCTCGTAATGGTGCCGGTTCGCATTCACCGATCCGAAGACCACCCCGTTGCCGAGCACCATGTTGCGGTTGAGCGCGCCCACGTCGACAGGTGAACTGCTGCCCGGCGAAGACACCCCGGTCAAGCACACGATCTCGCAGGGAATATCGAGCTGCATGGCCTGCACCACCACAGCGGGCGCGCCGGTTGCTTCGATCACGATGTCGGGGTTGACCGCTTTGGCCGCGTCAGCGACCGAACCGGTGTGATACGTCGCGCCGAGTTCTTCCACCAGTCTCGGTTTCACGCCTGAGGTCGCGCGGTCAAGCACATGCACATCTAGACCCTTGAGTTTGCCAATCATGGCCGCCAGCAACCCAATTGGGCCCGCACCGGTGACGAGCACCCGCGTCGGATCGAACCACGCGCGTTTGTCGATGTTGTCGATCTGGTCCCACGCCTTGGCGACGACGGTCGTCGGCTCCATCAGCACCCCAACCTCACCCAGGCTCGGGTCCAGTTTCACCGCGTAATCAGCCAACACCGTCCACCCGGTCGACCCGTACCCGTCGACCTCCTTGATCCCGCGTTCCACGTAAAGCCCGTTGCGGCACATGTCGAACTCGCCGCGCGCACACGCACCACACGGCACCGGGTCGGGGCGGCGCACAATCCCGACGATGATGTCGCCTTCGGCGAACCCGCTGTCCTTCGGCGCGGCCTTCACCCGACCAAGCGACTCGTGGCCCAAGATCAGCTGCTGCTTGCCAGGGGGAGCCCACCCATACAGTCCCGACGCGATCTCGCGGTCAGTGCCGCAAATGCCCAGCGAGATCCCTTCGACAAGCAGTTCGTTGAGCCCGACAACCGGGTCTTCCACCTCTTGGACCTGCAATGACCCGGGCTGATGCGGGATAACTGTCAGCGCACGCATTCGGCTCTCCTTCTCGCAAGCGACCAAACCTCAGGACCGGGCAACTCTTGAGCGAACCCGCCGCACGCGCGGATTACCTGCATCAACGGTACTCGAATTCGCGACAAGGGTGACCTGTGACACTGCCGCACCGGACGTGACCGGGCGGCGATCGGTTACCGTGGCGGACGTCATCGCCGGAAAGCTCGTTGCTGTTGTGGAGGCACCATGCGGATCGCTGTCGCGGTCATCACCCTGTTCGCCGCCCTACTGACCTGTGCGCCCGCGTCGGCGACGCCAGCGCTCAACGCGACGACATCGACGGTGATCAACGACCTCATCGCCACCCGCGCCGCGGCCGGTCCGGTAGCGAAAGGTGAACTGATCGAACGCCTTTCGGGGCGACTGCTCGGCACGCCCTACCGCGCGAACATGCTCATCGGCTCAGCGAGCGAGCCCGAACAGCTCGTCATCGACCTGAGCGCCGTTGACTGCTTCACCTTCCTTGACTACGTCAACGCCGCGACGACCGCGACCAACCCCGACACCTTCACCACCGCGCTCATCGCCACCCGCTACCGCGACAGTCGCGTCGAATTCGCTTCGCGCAAGCACTTTTTCACCGACTGGGCAACCGGAACCGCACCGCTGGCCGACGACATCACCGCCACGCTGAGCGCGGACGCGACCACCGTCGCCAAGACGCTCAACGCCAAGGGCGACGGCTCGCTGTACCTTCCCGGTTTGCCGACGGTCGACCGGGCGATCACGTACCTGCCCAGTTCGGCCGTCGACGCCGCGGTGACCGGTGGGTTGCGCACCGGCGACTACCTCGGCGCGTACACCCCGACCGCCGGACTGGACGTCACCCACGTCGGCATCCTCATCAACACCCCAGCGGGCCCGATGTTCCGCAACGCGTCCTCGCTGGTCGCCAACAACAGGGTCGTCGACCAGCCGTTGAGCGATTACCTCGCGACTGTGCCCGGTGTCGTCGTCCTCCGACCTCGATAACCCGCGAGTAGGCTGACTGCCATGCCTGGCGACCGCATCACCTGGACCAACTTCGCTCCCCGGCAACCAACCGATGCCGACCGAGCCGCCCTCCACACCGATCTGGCCGACCGCGCCCGCCTCGTCCGCACCGAAGGCTGGGCTGCCCACCGCGACACCTGGCCAGCCGGCGTGGTCGCCGCCGTCGCGGCCGTGTTGAACGACGCTGAGGTGCTCAAAGAACTCGACGAAACCGAAGCCCAGGTGTTGACCCGCTACGCCGCCGACCTCTACGGCTTCACTGACAGCCGCAAAGACATCGCCAAAGGGCTTCCCAACACCCAAGCGTGGTTCGACAGTGTCCGCAAAGCCGCTGGCCTGGCCTAGTTCGGGCGGTTTTTGTCACACCCTTGCGGCACTATGGTCGGCATGAGTATCGCTGCTGCCGATAGCCACGATCTGATCCGCGTCACCGGCGCGCGAGTCAATAACTTGCGCGACGTGAGCGTAGAAATCCCCAAGCGCCGCCTCACCGTGTTCACCGGCGTATCCGGGTCGGGTAAATCGTCGCTCGTGTTCGGCACCATCGCCGCCGAATCGCAGCGCCTCATCAACGAAACCTACAGCGCGTTCGTCCAAGGTTTCATGCCAAGCCAGGCCCGCCCTGATGTCGACGTCCTCGACGGGCTCACCACCGCGATCCTCGTCGACCAGTCCCGCCTCGGTGCCGACCCGCGCTCCACCGTCGGCACCGCAACCGACGTCAACGCCATGCTGCGCATCCTGTTCTCCCGCCTCGGCACCCCGCACATTGGTTCAGCGCAAGCATTTTCGTTCAACGTCGCCTCCATCAGCGGTGCGGGCGCGGTCGAAGTGGAAAAGAACGGCGTCACGGTGAAGGAACGCCGCAGCTTCGCCATCACCGGCGGCATGTGTCCCACCTGTGAGGGCAAAGGCACCGTCAACGACATCGACCTCACCGCCCTCTACGACGAAAACCTGTCACTCGACGAAGGCGCGCTCACCATCCCCGGCTACAGCATGGACGGGTGGATGGGCCGAATCTTCAAGGGCTCCGGCTTCTTTGACCCCGCCAAGCCGATCAAGAAGTACACCAAAAAGCAGCTCGCCGACCTGCTGTACAAGGAACCAACCAAGATTAAGGTCGAAGGCATCAACCTCACCTACGAGGGGTTGATCCCCAAGATCCGAAAGTCGATGCTGTCCAAAGACATTGACTCGCTGCAACCGCATGTGCGCGCGTTCGTCGAGCGGGCCGTCACGTTCGGGGTGTGCCCGGATTGCGATGGCACCCGCCTCAACGAGACCGCGCGGTCATCGAAAATCGCGGGCAAGTCCATCGCCGATGTGTCGGCCATGCAGATCACCGACGTTGCCGAATGGGTCAAAACCATCGACGACCCCTCAGTCGCGCCGCTGCTCGAATCGTTGCGTTCCACCCTCGACTCGTTCGTCGAAATCGGTCTCGGGTACCTGTCGCTGTCGCGGCCATCAGGCACGTTGTCCGGGGGAGAGGCACAGCGCGTCAAAATGATTCGCCACCTCGGGTCGTCACTCACCGACGTCACCTACGTATTCGACGAACCGACCGCCGGCCTGCACCCGCATGACATTCAACGGATGAACGGGCTGTTGCTGAGGTTGCGCGATAAGGGCAACACGGTGTTGGTTGTCGAACACAAACCCGAAACCATCGCCATCGCCGACCACATCGTCGACCTCGGGCCTGCCGCCGGTTCCGGTGGCGGCACGATCTGTTTCGAAGGGACCGTCGACGGGCTGCGCTCGAGCGACACCGTCACCGGTCGCCACTTCGACGACCGCGCCACCGTCAAGAAGGCGGTGCGTAAACCCAAGGGCGCGTTGAAGATTCGCGGTGCCACGGCCAACAACCTCAACAAGGTCGACGTCGACATTCCGCTTGGCGTGCTCGTCGCGGTCACCGGCGTCGCAGGCTCCGGCAAGAGCTCGCTCGTACACGGGTCAATTCCCATCGACGAGGGCGTCATCTCCGTCGACCAAGCCCCCATCAAAGGTTCGCGCCGGTCCAACCCCGCCACCTACACCGGTCTGCTCGACCACATCCGCAAAGCGTTCGCCAAAGCAACCGGCGCGAAACCCGCCCTGTTCAGCGCCAATTCCGAAGGCGCATGCCCCAATTGCAACGGCGCGGGCGTGGTCTACACCGACCTCGCGATGATGGCGGGCGTGTCCACCCCGTGCGAGGTGTGCGAAGGCAAACGCTTCCAGGCCGAAGTGCTCGAACTCACCTTCGCGGGCAAGAACATCAGCGAAGTACTTTCCATGCCCGTCGACGAGGCACTCGCCTTCTTCAGCGAGGGGGAGGCCCGCACCCCCGCGGCCGCGAAGATCCTCACCCACCTGTCCGACGTCGGCCTCGGCTACGTGACCATCGGCCAACCCCTCACCACCCTGTCCGGCGGTGAACGTCAACGCCTGAAATTGGCAACACACATGTCCGACAAGGGCGGCACCTACATCCTCGACGAACCAACAACCGGCCTGCACCTCGCCGACGTCGAACAACTCCTCGGCCTCCTCGACCGCCTCGTCGACGCCGGCAAATCGGTGATCGTCGTCGAACACCACCAGGCCGTCATGGCCCACGCCGACTGGATCATCGACCTCGGCCCCGGCGCGGGCCACGACGGCGGCAACATCGTCTTCGAAGGCACCCCCGCCGACCTCGTCGCCGCCCGCAACACCCTCACCGCCGAACACCTCGCCGACTACGTGGGCGCATAACCACCCGTTGGGGCTCGTCCGGGCCGGGAAATCACCCGGTTCGGATGAGCAACCCAACCCCCAACGTCGGACACGATGGGCTCACCCGACCGCGCTCGACGACGGAGGACCCATGACCGTGTTGTCCGATGACCTCAGCACTCTCAGTTACGAGGCGTACGTCTACCTGTACTCCCTGGTCACCATGGACATCACCCGGGAACAGCAAACCAACTCCCCGGTCGGGTCAACGCCCGCGTTCGGGCCGCCCAACGAGTTCCACCACATGCTCACGCTGCCCGACGTCGACTTCCGTGCCGTCGTGCGCCCCAACTTCGACACCCTCTACTCGTCGGCATGGCTCGACCTGTCGAACGGGCCGATCAAGCTCCACATCCCCAACAGCAACGACCGTTTCTACATGATGCCGATGCTCGACGCATGGACCGACGCCTTCGCCTCTCCCGGCAAACGCACCACCGGCACCGACGAACAGGACTACGTGATCGTCGGCCCCGAATACATCGGTGAACTGCCCGAAGGCATCCCGGTCATCACCGCGCCAACCCCGATCGTGTGGATCATCGGCCGCACCCAAACCGACGGCCCCGACGACTACCCGGCCGTCAACGAGTTCCAACACGGGCTACGCCTCGAAGTCCTTGGCGACCCGCCCCCGTTCAAGCCCGACCCGAAAAAGGTGAGCACGGTCGAACCGTTGCGCCAAGTCGCCGACATGCCCGCGCTCGACTTCTTCGCCCGCGGTGCCGACATCCTCAAAACCATCCCACCCCACCTGACCGACTACGCGATCCTCGCGCGCATCGCGCTGCTCGGCATCGTGCCCGGCGACGACTTCGACGGCACCCGGTTTTCCGCCGACGAACAACAGGCGATCTCCGAAGGTGTCGCGAAAGCACGCGCCGACCTGCTCGCCGCCCGCCAAACAATGATCCCGCCGCTCGACGGCTGGATGAGCATCCTCTACAGCATCGGCGTGTACGGCAACGACTACTTCCGCCGCTCAGCGGTGACCCTGATCGGCCTCGGCGCCAATAGCGCCGAAGACGCCGTCTACCCGCTGCTTGTCGCCGACGCTGACGGCAACCCGCTCCTCGGCGACAACAATTACGTGATCCACTTCGCTAAAGGCAAGCTCCCGCCAGCCGCCGCGTTCTGGTCGGTCACCATGTATGACCTTGAGGGCTACCAGGTCCCGAACGAACTCAACCGCTACGCCATCGGCGACCGCGACAACCTGAAATACAACCCCGACGGCTCCCTCGACATCTACGTCTCCCACACCAACCCGGGCCCAGAACGCGAATCCAATTGGCTCCCAGCACAACTCGGCCCGATGGGCATCACCTTGCGCCTCTACGCCCCCGACGCCGAAGCACTAGACGGCAGCTGGACCCCACCGCCGGTGCGGCGCGTTTAGTTATGACTAACGGGCCGGGCGGGTTCACTCACCGCCAACTCGCCACTCTCGGCGCTGCCATGCTCGGCTTCTTCGTCGTCGGCCTCGACGCCCAAATCGTCAACGTCGCGCTCCCCGACATTGGCAAAGCGCTCGGCGGCGGACTCTCAGCACTGCAATGGATCATCACCGGGTACACCCTCACCTTCTCGGCACTGATCCTCTTCGCGGGCACCCTGTCGGACCGCATCGGCGCCCGCCACACCTACATGCTCGGCATGGTCCTCTTCGTTGTCGCATCAACAGCCTGTGGGCTCGCACCCAACCTCGGCGTGCTCGTCGCCGCCCGCCTCGTCCAGGGCGCGGGCGCGGCACTGGTGACCCCAACGTCGCTCGCCCTCATCCGCGAAGGATTCACCAAAGAAGCCCAACGCACCCGCGCGATCGGACTGTGGGCCGTCGGCGGTTCCGTCGCCGCCGCCGCGGGCCCGATCGTCGGCGGCGCGCTCACCATCATCGACTGGCGCTTCATTTTCTGGGTCAACATCCCCGTCGTCGCGTTCGCCCTGCTGTGCGCGACCCGAACCGTCGTTTCCCCGCGCCGCAAAGTGCCCTTCGACGTCGTCGGCCAACTCTGTGCGATCGTCGCGCTCGGCAGCTTCACCTTCGCCGTGATCGAAGGGGAAAAACTCCGCTGGACCAGCCCGATCATCATCGGCCTGTTCATTGTCACCGTCTTCGCCGGCGCGGGATTCCTCGCCGCACAGCACTGGGGCGCCCACCCGATGGTCCCGCTCCGACTCTTCACCGACAAGCAGCTCTGCATCGTGCTGGTCGTCGCGTTCACCACGATGGCCGCGTTCTACGGCGTCGTCTTCGTCCAAAGCCTGTACTTCCAAAACCAACGCCACGAAAGCGCGCTGATGACCGGCGTGCTGTTCCTCCCGATGACCGCGCTCGTCACCATCCTGAGCGCCAAAGCGGCCACCCTCATCGACCGATTTGGTCGCCGCGCGCTCATCACCTGCGGCGTCACCCTGCAAGCGGCCGGTTTGCTCGTGATCGCGTTCCTCCCCGAATCCGTGTCGATCTGGACGGTGTCGGCGGCGATGATTCTCGTCGGCGGTGGGGGAGCGCTCACCGTTCCGCCGCTCACGTCGATCGTGCTCGACCACGCACCCATCGAACTCGCGGGCACCGCGTCCGGTGTGCTCAACACCTTCCGCCAGGTCGGCGGCTCGCTCGGTGTGGCAGGCATCGGCGCGGTGATCGCCGCGCATACGGCCTTCATGTCAGGTATGCGCATCGGCTTGGTCGCGACCGTCATCGTCCTGCTCGTGACGGCGGTATTGAGTCTCGGCCTCGACGGACGTAAGCGGTCGCACGCGTGATCGGTCAAGTTACCCCAGCACCAGGCTGAGGGCGAGCGCCGCCATCACCACCGCGATAGCCCCATCAAGCACCCGCCACGCCACCGGTCGTTGAAAGAGCGGCGCGAGCCGTCGCGCGCCGAACCCAATCCCCGCGAACCACACCACGCTGGCGATCATCGCGCCGAGCGCGATCATCCATTTGTGCGCGTGCGCGTTGGCGTACCCGCCGAGCAACACGACTGTGTCGAGGTAAACATGCGGATTCAGCCAGGTCAGTGCGAGGCAGGTCAGCATGGTCGCGCCGAGCGCTGTCGAAGCCCCCGCGGTGTCGGCGATCAACGCTGACGAACGGAAGGCACGGCGCGCGGCGAGTACCGCGTACCCAAACAGGAACGCGGCTCCGGCGTAGCGGACCACCGTGACGAGCATGGGCGCGGCTTCGATGACCGCACCGAAACCCCCAACACCCGCCGCGATCAGCGCGATGTCGGACCCCGCGCAGATCGCGACCACCGGCAACACATGCTCCCCACGAATCCCTTGCCGCAACACAAACGCGTTCTGCGCGCCGATAGCCACGATGAGCGAAAGTCCGAACCCGAACCCGGTGAGTGCGGCGGCCAAAGATGAGGGAATCACGGTCCCACGTTAGTGTCCGCGCCTGGCGGTAGTTCAGCAGTGGAGGGGTTTGGCGCGAATTGTTTTGTCACAGTGACGAATTCACGTTGATAACCGGGAACGGGCTGCCGTAGCCGATCTACCGATTTAATGTCACGTGACGTAAAACGAGGGAGTGGTTCCCGGATTCCTCGGCTGGAACCCGAAACTCTTCCGCCGCGCGTCACCGGTGCGCTCAGGGTTTACCGGCCATCGCTACGGTTACGACACCGCCTTGAACGCACGCGCGAACGCACCGAAAACCCCTCTCGCCGAACCGGTTTCGCGCGCCGATAATGCACATTATGTCAAGTAGACGCTAACTCCCGCCCCCGCTCAGCAAGAAATGGAGCCTCCCAGCGAACTGTCCAGCCGCACCCCGAGGACCCTCGTGAGTTCACCGACGCTGTCGGCACTCGGCTTGACCACATCGCGCTCCCACCGGCTGATCTGGTCGCCGTTCTTGATGCCGATCCAGTCCGCCAACTCCGCCTGCGTAAACCCGGAGGCCATCCGTGCCGCTCGAATGGTTTTACCGATCGTGGACATGGTCTCCCCTCTCTGTCGATGCCCTCGGCGCGAACGCTGTGAAGCGGTCTCGCGCAACCACATTCGAACGATAAAGCGCATCGAGTCGGTACGGGAGGCTGTGCGTGCACTGCCCATGACTGTGCACGCACAGACGTACGCGCACAGCAGGTAGTCAGCTAGGGCTTCGAAGTGATGCCGTCGCAACGGCGCCAGTCGCGCGGGGTGATCCCGAATGCCGCACGAAAGCGTCGGGCGAAGTGCGCCGCGTCACGGAAACCGACCGCACCAGCCACCGCCGCGATGGATCGATGCGCGTAACCCTTGTCGATCAACATGTCTCGGGCACGAACCAGGCGCTGCTCGATGATCCACTGCTCAAGGCTGATATCCGAGTTCGCGCACACCTTGTATAGGTGGCGTACCGAAATATTGTTGGCCGCGGCTATGCCCGCGACCCTGAGCGTCGGATCTGACAAGTTCGCGCGCACATAGCCAAGGATCTGCTCGATCAGCAGCTGTTCGGGTATCGCAGCGCCGTCACCAGGTCCACGCCCCGCCGCCGAAATCAACAGCGCCCGAACCATTTCCAAACACGCCTCGCCCACTGACGGTGCGGCCGGGTCGTTTTCGAGGTCGTCGGCGATCCGAACGAGGTGTTGAATCTGGGCAGTGACCATCGTGTAGAGCGGCGATGCCGCCAGCCGCCCGTGCGCGGAGACAACAGTCTCTTCCGAAATGCCAAGACGCTCCCGCGAGAACTGCAGACACAGAGTGCCACCGAGACCATGCCAGCCGGAGGCGAAAGCGGTTGACAGGTCGATCACCTCGCACGCGCCGGGCTCGATCAAGGTCTGCGACCCGAATTGCTCATGCTGGCGCACCTGCCCGTTCTGCACGGTCACCGTGAGCGTGTCACTCGGCGCGATACGCTCGTGCCTGCGCGTGCGGCACACCTGGTGACCTGACACCTCCGATCGGGTCAGCGCGACGGGCCCTAACAGCCACGCCTGGTGCCTGCTCACAACCTGATCCGGAGCGTCCCACAGTCGTAAGTTCGCGCCGATGTCGGCTTCCTGCAGGATCGCGGTAACCGCTTCGGGTCGCTCGGCGGGTGTGAAAGCGTCAGAGTCGATCAGCACTGCCATCGGTGGTCTCCACTTCGGAAGTTCGCCGACGGGGGCCGCTCCCCTTCGCCGGCCGCTGCGCACAGGCCGACCCGAGCACAACTACTCACTCGGGGCCTATAGACGGCGATGCTATCGCGCGGCAACGCTCCGTGAGCCCGATTCGTCAGGGTTGGCCACTAATTTCCCCACGCGCACGGCCGGTTGCGCTGTCTCCGTTGGCCGTAACGCTAGGATCCTCTGCTCGGCTGCCGAGGCCGTCGCGGTCCATTCCGGTCGGACCGCCGCATACGTGCACACGTCGCGCCACTGTCCCTGAGTTTGATAAAGCTGCCGCAGCCGAGCCTCCCGCACCAAACCGACGCCGGCCATCACGGTGTCCATCACCGGATGGTCGTGGCGATGCCCAGCCCAAACCCGGTGAATCCGAAGCGGTCCGAACGCGAACGCGGCCATCATTCGTCCTGCTTCGATGCCACCCGCGCGTAGCGCCCCGCCGGGGAGAACGACGAGTCCGCCGATCATCGCGTTGCTGCCGAACTCTTCAACTAGCAGAGAAATCGTGCCGACCATGGTGTTGTCGTCTGGCGCGGTGATCGCCAGTGGGTACTTGCGCCGCTGATGGTCCAGCCGCGAGACGAGCGCGCGGTCGAACGCGGCGGTGGCAGTCGGGATATCCATGGCGTCGGTGCCCATGTATCGCGTGAGCCGAGGGTCGGTGAAGATCCGTTGATACACGGCCAGGTCGTCGGCGTTCAGGTCGCGTAGGCGCAGTCGGGCACCGACGATGTTGACATCACGCAGATCGACCCTCACCGGATAACCTCAAGCAAGCGAGCCGATTTCGCGCCAATGAGTTCATCGAGGTCGATATAGGTGCGACCTGACACGACCGCTTCGCCAAGCAGAATGCGCCGTGCCGTGTCGGTGAGCACCGCGCCGCCCAGCATCACCCCCGAGGCCAACTGCGGCCAACTCGACAGCGACGTGCCGATCGCGCCGATGGCGTCACGCATCGCCTGACTCAATCCTCGCTCATCGACCATACTGAGCAGTGTTGACCGTTGCTCCTGCTCGCTCATCTGTGCGACGTCAGCCGAAGTAAGCGCGCCAACGTGCCCGTGCAACAGCGGCCGCAGCGGTTCGATATCGAACCGCTCCACATCGAGCATGCCGCGATCATTGGTGTCCATCAGCACCGGAATGCCTCGGCGGCGAGCGAATTCGCGCGCGGCGAGCTTCACCCACACGGTGTCGCATTCCTCTACCAGTAGGTCGAGCGGTGCGTCGCCGTTGACCCCGTCGAAGAACGCCGCGATGGATTGGCTAGTCACCCCATCGGGGCACACTTCTATCTCGAGGTACGGGTCGATCTCGTACATCTGGCGTGCCGCGAGTACCGCCTTTGATGCCCCGAGATCGGTGACCGCGGCGCGCAGCCGGTTCAGGTTCGACAACCCGACGGTGTCGAAATCGGCAAGGCGAAAGGATCCGCCGACGCCCTCCATCGCCAAAGTCAACGCCGCGCTATTGCCGACCGAAAGTCCGATCACGCCAATTCTGCGCTCGCGCAACCGTTCTTGGCTTGGTTGATCGAGTTTGCCGCGATTGCGGTCGGTGCGGACGCGGTGAAAACTGGTGCGGGGCAACACATGTGCCAGCTCACCACGCCACGGATAGAATACCCAGGTCCCCCACCGCCACGCTGGGGTGTCACCCAGGATCCGCTGTCGCGCTTCCGCGAGTGATGTCGTCGAGTGATCAACGGATGGGTTCGCGCAGCTGATGAGCTCATTGAGTTGATCGTCGATCGTGTCGTATACCGCGTTGACTTTCGATGACGCGATCAGTGCGCGTAGTTCGCTGAGCCCTTCCTCGCTACTCGCATCGAACAGCATCGGGCGAAACCGTGCTGTCGCTGTGCCGGAAGCGAGTTCCGGCGGACGCGCGACCGAGTGATGCCCAACCATGTGCGCACAACCTCCTCAAGAGACGAACGATCGTCGTACTTGTCTGTTGCTCGTACGCACCAACCTACCCGCAGCACACTTTCAGCTAACTATTCATCGATTCCTCGGCATGGCGTCAACTTCACTGGCGCACTGGCGACTTGGCTGACGGTCGTGGCGGCTACTGCCGCGGTTGATTTGGCAGCTCCGGTTGTGGGGTCGCCAGCGACGCGGGTGAAGTCGGCGACGCGAAGCTCGGTATCCACCGCGCGATTGCTTCGGTGACCGTGTCGGGACGCTTCAACCATGCGGTATGGCCCGCGGGTTCTCCGAAGTGCACGCGCGTCGGTGCGGCACCCTCGAACAACCGCGCAAGGGCGTCGACGGATGACGCTGGCGCGAGTGTGTCGCCGTCGAACGAGATCGCGAGCAGCGGGAAATCTCGATTCAACGCCAACCGAGGCTCCCTCGACCACCATCCCGTCCTAGTCATCCGCGCCCAGTCGCCGATCAGCTTCGCCGACTGTCGCCCGAAGCCAAACCGGCGGCCGTCGAAAACTCCCTGCACGCGCGCCACTCCGGCGAACACGGTCGGCAGCACCAGCGGCACCATGCGTGCGCGCCCGTTGAAGGCCCGCCAATGCGGTGTTCCTGCCGCGACGAGGACAAGTCCGTCGAACTGCCCCGGCGTCAGCGACTCCAGTCCGGCCGTCAACTGTCCGCCGAGGCTGTGCCCGACCAGGATCAGCGGCCCGGTTTCGCGCTCGCGCACCCATGCGATGGCCTCGGTCAGGTCGCCGGTGATGAGATCGGCGTACCCGAATCGCGTCGCGCGCGAGAGGGCAAGCGGGCTGTCACCCTGCCCTCGATAGTCGAGGGTCAGCACATGAAATCCCTGTGCTTGCGCGACTTCGGCGAAGCGTTGATAGTAGCGCGCGTCCACCCCGAGTGCGGGCAACACCACCAGCGTGGCCGCTCCGGGCTTTCCCGAAAACCAGTGGGCGACAGCACTATTGGGCAAGGTGATCATCGGGTCGCCCCCTGAATTTTGCGGAGCAGCCGAGCCGGTGCTCGTCGTGCGATTTCAGCCACCCCCGTGGTGCGCTGCGGTCGCCGAACCAGCTCCCCCGCACAGTTCGGGCAAACCCCGTGGGCGGACGCGCAGCCTGCACAGTAGGTGCACTCGTAACTGCAGATGAACGCTTCGCCGTCGTCGCGCAACGGCGCGGAACAGGTTTCGCAAGTCGACTTCATCTTCAACATGGCGGGCACTCCCTCGCTCTCACATACAAAATGTATGTCACATACAATGTGTACGTCATCGAACGAGAGAAGGCAAGATGTCAACGGTTCGCGAAGCAGCCGCAGCACGGACTCGGGCGACGCTGATCGAGGTCGGCACCGCGTTGTTCGCCAAAAAGGGCTTCGCTGAGGTGACGACCGCGCAGGTATGCGAAGCCGCAGGGGTCACTCGAGGGGCGCTGTACCACCACTTCGGCAGCATGGTCGGGTTGATGGAAGCCTGTTTCGCCGCCGTCGACCACGGGGTTGTCGACACGTTGTCGGCGCACACGGTCACCGGAACCTCAGCCGAACGGTTGCGCGCGGTGAGCCACGCTTTCGTCGATCAGCTCGCCGACGAAACCATCCGTCAGATCCTTTTCGTCGAAGCTCCCGCCGCCCTGGGCTGGGCACGCTGGCGCGAAATCGACGGCGGCCGATCACTTGGCCTGGTCAAAAGCCTGCTCGTCGCCGCACACGACGAGGGCGATCTGCTCCCCCGGCACAATCCGAAAGTGCTCGCCCACCTGCTGTTGGGCGGACTGAACGAGCTCGCGATGTTCGTCGCCGCATCACGCTCGCGCGAGAAGGCGTTGGCGGACGCCCACACCGAGCTGAGTGCGGTGCTCGACGGCATCTTCACGCAACCTGTGTGACGGTTCAGCGCGGTGTCAGCGTGATCCCGCCGATTTCCACGTCACCGAAATACGCAGGCCCCGAGTACCCGCCGTTCCCGTCGCTGTTGAGCACGACGCGGTGCCCGGGAAACAGGTCGATATAGCCGCCGGTGGGCGTCGGATGGATGGGATAACGCCCGATCAAGACCAGCTCCCCACCCTCAACCCGCGCATCGCGTTGCAGGAGCACGACCCCCGCCGACAAAGTCGTTGACGTGTAGTTGCCGGGCTCAACATCGGCAGCCGCTTGCCCAACCCCGCCAAGGAACACGGCAGCCCCCACGACCCCCACAACCGCGGCACCCCGAACAATCACAGCCCTGAACTGGGTAAACATCGCCAACTCCTGTCGCCTGAGGAGCCTAATTTTACTCCCGCCCGCCTCGATTGAACCGGCTGAATTTCGCGCCTGCGGCCTGTCAGGCCCCCACGAGGTAATCGCTGCCGCCAACAAACACCGTCCGGGCACCCACTCCCGTCCGGACGACCTCGTCGGCAATGGCTTCCGCGAATTCCTCGACCGTCGGCAGCGGGACGACGTCGCGACGGGAATTCACCGCGTCCGGATCGCGTCGGGTAAGCAGTCGCACGATCATCGTCCCTTCGATCATGTCGCCGGAAACCACCGACAGTCCAACCCCCGCCGCCGCCAGTTCAGGTTCGCGGGCACGAATTGCGTTCTCGCCCAACCGTTTACTGCGTGCGACCGGCCCATAGTCGCCGGGCACACCGTGGCTGTCAACGAAATGCGCCTGGTGGCTCGTCACGAAAACCACTCGCGACCCGCGACGCAAATGCGGCAACACGGCATCGAGCACCCGCAACTGCGCGTCGACATTGATCCTCGTTGCATAATCGGCATCCGCGCCGCGCTCAAGTCCGCCAGACGCGTTCAACACCAACCCGTCGAGGCCGCCTGAATCCGCGAGGATGCGCGAAACCATCTCGGCGACCTCCAGATCCACGGTTAGATCGGCCCCGAAGGCGACCGCCGAACCGCCCATGCCCTCAATTTCCGCGACCAATCCCTCAGCGCGCCTTCGCTTTTCGCGGTAGTTCACCACGACCCGATGCCCCCGTGCCGCGAGCACCCGCGCGGCGTCCGCGCCAATCCCCCGCGACGACCCGGTCACCAAGATGCTCTTCTGCTCAGCCACAGCGCACCCCTTCTCATTCAGAAGCACTTCTGATTTCGAAGCACGAGTATGCTAGTTCGAAATGAGAAGCGCAACCACTGATCCCGACGAACCAGGTTCGGAGACAGCCCTTTACGCCGCGATGGAACTCCTCGGCCAACGCTGGGTGCTGCGCGTTGTCTGGGAACTCGAACCCGGTCCCCTCGGTTTCCTTGAGTTGCGTCGACGCATGGGGAACTGCTCATCAAGCATGCTCGCCGAACGGCTGGCGACGCTGACGCAAGTCGGCATCCTCGAAAAACACCCCGACAAGTCGTACTCGCTAACCCCTCACCGCGGCGCGACACTGGGCGAAGCGCTGGAACCGCTGTGGCAGTGGGCTGACAAGCACTCTGACACCCTCACGAAAGCCACGCGGACTCGCCCCGATGCAGGTCAGAACGCGCGCAAGCGCGGCTAGGTGGGTTTGCCGTTCCATCCCGGCGCATGCCCACGCCACCACCAGACCAGCACAACAATGCCGGTCGCGCCCAGTGCGACCGTGGTGAGCAACCGCAAGCCAAGCGGAAATACGGTGATGGTCAGGTCGTTGATGATGTGGGCAACCACGATCGGCCACACCAGTTTCACCCTCGTGTACACGTAAAACAGCAATGCCATCCACACCAGGCACTCCGCGATCACCGCTGGGCCCTGGTAGAGGTGGAACGGGATTCGCAGGCCGGTCAGGACGAGGATTTGCGCCCACAACGGCATGCGCAGGCGGTGCATGATGGCCAGCGGCAACGCCAGCAGCATCGTCTCCTCGACCACCCCCATCCGCACGCTCCACTCCACGGCCTGCCAAACGCTGACGGGGGTGTCGCTGGGCGCTGTGCCGGGCCATCCCGGCACGATTCCCGTGATCAGTTTCGCGACCCACTGCGCCGCGAACGCCGCCGCGACCACCCCGGCAAACCCCCAGCGCACCGGCAGCGGTTGACGCAGCCCCAACTCGGACGGGCTGAGGCGCAGCCAACGCCATGCGACGAAGAAAGTCAGCGCCGCGACCGGCCACATCAACCATTGCGACCACTGATACAGGCTCGACAGCGTCCCGTCGGTGTGTGGGATGCGACGGGTCACCAACGCCACAACGGCAACCACAATCGCCGACCCAAACGCGCAGACATACCCGATGAGCTGCACACTCCACGCCCGAACCGCCCACCCCGTGGGAACGACGCCGGTCACCGGAACCGACTCGCAGCAGACGTTCCTAGCAACGTGGCTCCGATCGTGACGGGCGTCCAGACTCAGGGGACATGAGCAGTTACTACGGAGTTATATCGAATAGCGGGCGCGATACGCGGGACGCACCACAGCCCGCGCCGAATGAACACCGGCGAAACGCACCCGACCAGGGCTAAATTCATTCGCATGTCCATCAAACGGTTTGATCATGTCGGCGTCACCGTCTCCGACCTCGATTCCGCCATCGCCTTCTTCGAAAAGCTTGGGCTGGAACCCACCGGCCCGCGCGTGACCATCGAGGGCGAGTTCATCGACACCGTCACCGGCATCCCCAATGCCCGGTCGGAAATCGTCATGCTCGCCGCGCCCGGCGGCGAAACCACCGTCGAATTGTCGAGCTTCCACCACCCTGACCACACCCCAGGGTCAACCCAAGCGCTGGCCAATGAGATCGGGCTCAGAAGTATCGCGTTCGAAGTCGACGACATCGACGCGGCCGTGAATCAGCTTGCCGCCGACGGCTATTCGCTCGTCGGCGGCATCGGCCAATATGAGAACGCGTGGCGCATGGCCTACGTTCGCGGGCCCGACGGCATCACCGTGGCCCTGGCCCAACAGCTTTAGCGGAACCGCAGTTCGCTCGTCGCGAGGCCGAAGATCTTGCGACCACCCGACTTCGCAACGATCGCGATCACGGCGGTGCGCGCCTCGGCGTCAAGCGACTTCACTCGACCGGTGTACTCGATCTCGCCGCCAGCGACCGCGTCGACAACAACGGTGTTCGACAACCGCACGCCGTAGCGGCGCACCGCACCCGGGTCGCCCGACCATGCCGACAGGAAACCGGCGCCAAGGCCCATTGTCAGCATGCCGTGCGCGATCACGTCCGGCAGACCGGCCAGCCGGGCGACCGCGTCGTTCCAGTGGATCGGGTTGCCGTCACCGGATACCCCGGCGTAGTTGACCAAATCGCCACGTGACAGTCGAGCCGCGCGCAAGGGCAGTTCGTCGCCAACGGTGAGCTCGTCGAACGACAGCGTGGTCGCCGAAGGCGCACCGGACGCCAAGACCAGCTGGCCTTCGGGCCGCAACGGCACCTCGGCGTCGACGTCGTCGGTAGCGGTCCCACCGAACACGTTGACCCCGTGCATCATGGTGTTCGCGACGGCGTCGGTGATCGCCGGATCAACCTCATCGCCGCTGATCCCGACGACGGTGGTGTGCATGACATGCACCGTCTCGCCGGCCTCATCACGGAACGTGTTGGTGACGGTGATCAGATCCTTGCCCGCGATGCGCCGCACCGACGACAACTCGACGTCGGTGATCAGCCGATCACCCGCGACGATCGCGCGGTGCTGTTCGAAAACCTGCTCGGTCTGCACGAACATGTCGTAGCCGACGACGACGGATTCGAAGAGCGTGCGGTTGGCCGCCATCGCCGGGATCGACACGAAGGTCAGCGGCGCGAGCAGGCCCGAGTAGCCGAGTTCGGCGGCGGCACTTTCTTCCCAGTGGGCAGGGTGGTAGTCCTGCACCGCGCGCGCGTACTCGCGGATTTTCTCGCGGCCGACATCGTATGTGCCTTCCACCTGGTAGTAATGCCCAACTTTCGACGCGACATCGGGAGCATCGAGCGTGGAAGTCACCGCGGTTCACCTTTGTTCGAGGGGATAACTCTCGGCAGGGTAGTCGAGTGCGGCGACTCGCGCGGCACGTTGAACCAGTTCCCGTACCAGATACAACGAAACCCTTGCCGCACTAATCTGGAATCACTACACTCTTGGATTGTGTCCAACACGTTGGATTTCGAGCATCGCCTCCGCACGGCGAACCTCCGGGTCACCGCGCCCCGCCTCGCTGTGCTCGTCGCCGTCGACGCGCAACCGCACGCCGACACCGACACCATCATCACCGAGGTCCGACGCTCCCTCGGCAGCGTCAGCCAACAGGCGGTCTATGACGTGCTGCGCGCACTGACCACCGCTGGCCTACTCCGTCGAATCCAACCCATGGGCTCCGTTGCCCGCTACGAAACCCGCGTCGGTGACAACCATCATCACCTGGTTTGCCGATCCTGTGGCGCGATCGCCGACGTGGAATGCCAAACCGGCGCAGCGCCCTGCCTGACCACTTCCGATGACCAAGGGTTCGTTGTGGACGAGGCCGAAGTCATTTACTGGGGCTACTGCCCCGACTGCACGACAACACGATCACCTCGCTGAAAGGAACAATCGTGCCCGACGAGAATCCCCTGGTTGCCGAACCGATCGCCGACAGCGGCGTCAACGCGTGCCCGTTCTCCTCACCCGACAGTCGGGGCGCCAACCAGGACTGGTGGCCCAACCAGCTCAATCTCTCGCTGCTGCAAAAGAATCCGGCCGAATCGAACCCGCTTGGCGCTGACTTCGACTACCCGGCCGCCTTCGCCACCCTCGACCTCGCCGAGGTAAAACGCGACATCGAAGCCGTCATCACCGACTCCAAGTCGTGGTGGCCCGCCGACTACGGCCACTACGGCCCCCTGTTCATCCGCATGGCATGGCACTCGGCGGGCACCTACCGCGTCGGCGACGGTCGCGGTGGCGCGGGCAGCGGCATGCAGCGCTTCGCCCCGCTCAACAGCTGGCCCGACAACGTGAGCCTCGACAAGGCGCGTCGCCTGCTGTGGCCGGTGAAGAAGAAGTACGGCAAGAAACTGTCGTGGGCTGACTTGATGATCTTCACGGGCAACGTCGCGCTGGAATCGATGGGCTTCAAAACCTACGGCTTCGGCGGCGGACGCGTCGACGCGTGGGAGCCCGACGACGAGGTGTACTGGGGCCCCGAGCACACCTGGCTCGGCGACGAACGCTACAGCGGCAACCGTCAGCTCGAAAAGCCGCTTGCCGCAGTGCAAATGGGCCTGATCTACGTGAATCCCGAAGGGCCGAACAGCAATCCGGACCCGCTCGCCGCCGCCGCTGACATTCGCGAGACGTTCGGGCGCATGGCGATGAACGACGAGGAAACCGCCGCGCTCATCGCCGGTGGCCACTCGTTCGGCAAGACCCACGGTGCCGCCCCTGCCGACCACGTCGCCGCCGCCCCCGAAGGCGCACCCCTCGAAGAGCAGGGTTTGGGCTGGCGCAACAACTTTGGCACCGGCGTCGGCCCCGACGCGATCACCTCCGGTCTCGAAGGCGCATGGAAGTCCAACCCGATCAAGTGGGACAACGGCTTCATCGAGAACCTCTACGCCTACGAATGGGAACTCACCAAGAGCCCCGCCGGCGCGCACCAGTGGATCCCGAAGAACGGCGGCGGCGCCGACACCGTGCCCGACGCGTTCGACCCGAACAAAAAGCACCAGCCGGTCATGCTCACCACCGACCTCGCGCTGCGCGCCGACCCGGCATACGAGCGCATCACCCGTCGCTGGCTTGACCACCCCGATGAGTTCGCGCAGGCCTTCGCCAAGGCCTGGTACAAGCTCACCCACCGCGACCTCGGCCCGATCACCCGCTACCTCGGCCCACTCGTGCCGAAGGAGCCGGAACTGTGGCAAGACCCGGTCCCCGCGCACACCGGCAAACTGATCGACGCCGACGACATCTCCGCGCTCAAGAGCCGCATTCAGGCATCCGGGCTGTCGATCGCACAGCTCGTTTCGACCGCGTGGGCGGCGGCATCGTCGTTCCGTGGCAGCGACAAGCGTGGCGGCGCCAACGGCGGCCGGATCCGGTTGGAACCGCAGCGCAGCTGGCAGGTCAACGAACCCGACGAGCTCGCGAAAGTCATTCGCGCGCTTGAGGAAATCCAAACGGCGTTCAACGCACAGGGCGGCGCGCAGGTGTCGTTCGCTGACCTCGTCGTGCTCGGCGGTTCGGTCGGTATCGAGCAGGCAGCGCAGGCAGCCGGGTACGAGGTCACGGTGCCGTTCGCGCCGGGCCGCACCGACGCAACCCAGGAACAGACCGACATCGAGTCGTTCTCGGTGCTTGAACCCATCGCCGACGGGTTCCGCAACTACCTGGCCAAGGACGCGCGTCTGCCAGCGGAGTATCTGCTTGTCGACAAGGCGAACCTGCTCACCCTCACCGCACCCGAACTCACCGTGCTGCTCGGCGGTTTGCGTGTGCTCGGCGTGAACTACAAGGGCAGCAAGGCAGGCGTGTTCACCGACAAGCCGCACACCCTCACGAACGATTTCTTCGTGAACCTGCTCGACATGGACATCGAATGGAAGCCTGTCGACAGCGACGAGAACCTCTACGAGGGTCGCGATCGGGAAACCGGCAAGGTTGTCTGGACGGGAAGCCGCGTCGACCTGGTCTTCGGTTCCAACGCGCAGCTGCGTGCTGTCGCTGAGGTGTACGCGACCGATGACGACAAGCAGAAGTTCGTCGTCGACTTCGTCGCGACGTGGACGAAGGTCATGAACGCCGACCGGTTCGATCTGGTCTAGCTCAACCAAAAGCGGCCCCCGCGAAGCACTTTCGCGGGGGCCGCTTTGTGCGACTTACTTGGTGAACAGGCTCGCAAGGCGGTCGACCGACGCTTGCAGCTTGTCGGCGGTCGTCGCCTTCGCCCGCACCTGACGACGCTCGTCGTGCAGGTTCGTCCAGTCGTAGGTGTGGGTGACGCGCGTTGTGTTGTCGTCGATCGGCTCAAGCTCCCAGCGCCACAGATGCCCCGGCGGGGTCTTGCCCGGCTCGGCGGGCGTCCACGCGATGACCTTGCCCTCAACGAACTCGACAACGTGATTCTCGCGCACGACGTCGCCGGTGAGCGTGGTGGTGAACACCGCGCCAGCCTCGGTGACACGCTGGCCGGGCGCGGCCTCAGCGAGATTGTCGTTGCCGTCGAAACTTGGCTGCTTGGCCGGGTCGGCGATGAGGTCGAACAGAACAGCCGCGTTCGCGGGAATCTCGCGTGACGCGTGCACGATGCGGGGGACGGTGGTTTCGGTCATCGGGCGATGAAACCAGCCCATCGCACCAGCGGGCAACGATTCAGCTCACGCCTGTTGCTAATTCACGCGGTCGATCGCGAAAACGGGAATCACGCGCGACGTCTTGTCGCGGTACTCGGCGAAGCCGGGAAGTTGCTCGACCATCCGGTCATACAGGCGGGTGCGTTCCGGTTCGTCGACGAGGACAGCTTTGCTGCTGAACGTGCCCGTCGGCAGTTCGACGACAACCTCCGGGTTCGCGATCAGGTTGTAGTACCACGCCGGGTGCTTGTCGGCGCCGCCGTTGGACGCGATCAGCACGATGCGGTCACCGTCGGGCAGGTAGACAAGCGGATTCGTGATCGCGCGCCCTGTCTTCGCGCCGGTCGTCGTGATCACGATCATGTGCTCGTTGCCTTCGAACGGCCCACCGACCTTGCCGCCGTTGGCGCGGAACTCCGCGATCACCTGATCATTGAACGAATTAGTCATGCCCTTGCTAACCCCGCGCCGCCGTGTCGCATTCCGTGCGCGTGCTGGGGATATGCGTGATCTTGGTTCGCTCGTCTAACGTGCTGGGGTGCTTGGACATTCACACGCGACATCGGGCGCGCTTGCGTGGGCGGCGACTGCCGCGGCGCTCCCGCTCACGGTCGCCGCGTTTCCCTTATTTGATAGTGAGAACACCCGATTCGGCATCGCCGAGTTGATCATGGGCACTTTCCTGACCGCGGGCGCGGCGTTGCTGCCCGATGCCGACCACCCGCACGGCACCATTTCGCATGTGCTTGGGCCGGTGTCGCATGCGATGTGTCGACTGATCTCCTTCCTGTCCGGCGGGCATCGGCACGGGACACATTCGCTGCTGTTTGTTGTTGTCGCGGTGGCGGCGACGTGGGCGGGCGAGCATTACCTCGGCAGGCCATTCACACTTGGCCTGGTGTTTTTCCTGCTCGCGCTCGCGGTGCGGTCACTGAATTTGTGTCCGCCTGGCAAAAGCCTCCGTACCTACGGGACCGTGATCGTCCTCGCGGTCGCAGGTACTTTCGTTGTAGACCAGTGGATCGTCGACCGACCGGCGTGGCTGCCGATCTGCGTCGGCCTCGGCTGCCTCGCCCACCTCATCGGTGACTGCCTCACTGAACGCGGCTGCCGCCTACTGTGGCCACTCCCCTTCCGCACCCGGGTGCCGGTGATCGAACGAACGGGCAATCGCGTCGAAACCTGGGTCCTTTCACCACTTTTCGTGCTCGGCGCACTCGGTGCGCTGTGGTACACGATCACCCATCACGTGTAGTCAGCCTTTAGCCGTTTTTCTTTCGCCTGCGCGTGGTCGGCGAGTTGGCCACCCGTTGAGGCGGAATCGCGACAGATGCGCATATCGCTATACAGGGATGTTTTGTAGTGGGCGTAGGCTTGAGGAGTCGGGGGCACTTCGCGCGAAGCCATCCGTGGTCTCGCCGTCACCCGGCGCGTCACAGGGCCCGCTGCGCGGTCCCGGTCAGGAGCGTCATGACGACGCCACAGCACGCGGCCGACCACGGCCTCGGGAACTTCAGCGCCACCCCGGGCGGCGGTCAGCCGTTCGACACCCCCACCCGCACCCCACGTTTGCTCCTGCGCGAACGCGACGACGCCCACGTCGACCTGGACGGCGTGTGGTGGCCGCGCACCGGCAATCTCACCGCTGAGCTGCACAATCTCGTGACCGCACTCACCGGCCGACTGGGCGAAACCACCCGCATCACATTCGACTGGAACTCGCTGAGCCGCTGGCAACGCCGCATCGACGGACCCGACGGCATCGAGGTAACCAACCCCCTCCCCCACCAACCCCTGCACGTGATGTTCATCTACGGCACCGGTGACGAACCGCTTCGACTGCTCGTGATCGAGCCAAACACCGGGCGGGCGCAAGCGGAAGCGACGATTCGCAGCACCATTCACCCCAACTGATCTTCGTACCCCCTTCTAACTTATAGCGCGGATGGGGGCTTGCGGCAAGCCCCCATCTTTGCTGCACAATCTCTCTCGCAAAGCGGTGACCTGCGAATATTGGGAGATTCATGATCGACGTGACGATTGCCGGAGCAGGACCGACCGGGCTGATGTTGGCGAGCGAACTGCGACTGCATGGGGTCGACGTGACCGTCATCGAGCGCGACGCCGAACCGACGAAGATCGTGCGCGCGCTCGGCATGCACGCGCGGTCGCTCGAGGTGCTTAAGCAGCGCGGCATGCTGAAACCGTTCATCGACGCGGGTGTCACGCACCCCGTCGGCGGATTCTTCGCGGGCATTCCGAAGCAAGCACCCGAACTCGACACCACCCTCCCCTACGTCCTCGGGCTGCGCCAACCCGTCATCGACAGCCTGCTCGCCGACCACGCGGCGGCAGCGGGTGCACGCATCGAACGGGGCACCGAACTCGTTGACCTCGCCCAGGACGCGACGGGCGTGACCGTCCGGCTTGCTGACGGGCGCGAACTGCGGTCGCGTTACCTCGTCGGTTGCGATGGTGGGCGCAGCACGGTCCGCAAGCTCGTCGGCATCGACTTCCCCGGCGAAGCTGCCCGCGTCGAGACACTGATTGGCGAGATGGCGCTGGACGTGAGTGCCGATGAACTCATGCGGGTCATGACACAGGTGCGCAAGACCCAAATCCGTTTTGGCGCAATGCCATTAGGCGACGGGTACTACCGCGTCATCGTGCCCGCGGCCGGTGTCACCGAAGACCGCGCGTGGACGCCGACGCTCGACGATGTGAAAGCCCAGCTCATCGCGACCGCTGGCACCGATTTCGGCGCGCACTCTCCGCGCTGGCTTTCGCGTTTCGGTGACGCGACGCGGCAGGCAGAGCGGTACCGTGACGGTCGTGTGCTGCTCGCAGGCGATGCCGCCCACATCCACCCGCCGATGGGCGGCCAGGGCCTCAACCTCGGCGTGCAGGACGCGATGAACCTTGGTTGGAAGCTCGCCGCCGCCGTAAAGGGTTGGGCACCAACGGATTTGCTTGACACCTATGAAGCTGAACGCCACCCCGTCGGCGCTGCCGTGCTCGACAACACACGCGCGCAAATGCACCTCGCGTCGCTCGACCCAGGCGCACAGGCCGTGCGGAGGTTGCTCACCGAGCTGATCGACATCGACGAGGTGAACAAGCTGCTGACCAACAAAATCACCGCACTCGATCTGCGCTACGACTTCGGCAGCGGCGACGACCTCGTTGGGCGGCGCCTGCGCGACATCGCGTTGTCGGCGGGCAGCCTGTACGGGCACATGCACACTGGTCGAGGCATTTTGCTTGACCAGAAGGGCGAGCTGTCGGTTGGCGGTTACGCCGACCGAGTCGACCATGTCGTTGACGTCAGCCCGGAACTCGACGCCCCGGCGGTACTGATCCGCCCGGATGGGCATGTGGTGTGGGCGGGATCGGACGAGGTCGCACTAGACGCGGCGTTGCGCCGATGGTTCGGCGACGCTACGTCGCGATAGGCGGCCCGACCTGCCGCGTCTCCTGCGCCCAGGTCGCGAGTAGTCGCAGTGCGGTGTGCGACGGCGATCCTTCTTCGACGGTGTGCGCGATGAGCGCCTGGTCGGGATCGTCGGGGAGCCGGAGGGTTTCAAAACCGAGGTCCACTTCGCCAACCACCGGATGCCGGTAGCGATAGCGGCCGTGGGTTTTGTCCTGCAGGTGGTGCTCGGCCCACGCTGTCCGAAACTCGGGGCTGTGCTGGGAAAGGTCGTCGAGCAGCGCGGTCGTTGCCGGGTCGTCGGGGTGACGTGCCGCGTCGAGGCGCAAGTACGCCGCCACATCACGCACCTTCTGTGGCCAGTCGGCGTAGAGCGCGCGCATCCCTTCGTCGAGGACGACCAGCCGGGCTAGGTTGCGTTGGGCGGGTGCGAGCGCCCCGAAATCGGTGATGAGCGCGGCAGCGAGCGGGTTCCAGGCCAGCACATCGGTGTTGCGGCCGACGATGTAGGCGGGCACGTCGCCGACTGAGTCAAGCAGCCGTTGCAGCCCTGCCCTGACCTGCTGCGGCGCCACCGCGCGTTCGCTTGTCGGCCACGGCCGGGCGAGGCGGTAAAAGTGTTGCCGCTCAACGTCATTGAGCCGCAACGTGCGCGCGACCGCGTCGAGCACTTCTTCGGAGAAGTGCAGGGTGCGTCCCTGTTCGAGGCGAACGTAGTGATCGACGCTGACGCCGGCGAGCTGGGCGAGTTCCTCACGGCGCAACCCGGGAACGCGGCGCCGACCGCCATAGCTCGGCAGCCCCAGTTCCTCAGGCTGCAAGCGGGCTCGCCGCGATCGCAGAAATTCGCCTAGCTCGGCCCGCCTATCTAGTGCCATAAGGCAACTATGCCAACCATTTCCGACGCTAAGCAAGTCATGCGGTGCCCAGGCTCAGGCTGGCACTGGGTAGCGCGTCACGCGGCGGCGAAAGTAGTGGCGTAAGCAAAACCAACACGAGAAACGAGTACCGCGAAATGAGCAACCTCACCACTACCGCACTCGGCACCACGGGCATGAACATCACCCGACTTGGCTTCGGATCGTGGGCCGTATCCGGCGCGGGCTGGAAGTTCAGCTGGGGCGCGACCGACGACGCCGAGTCGGTCACCGCTATCCGCCACGCACTGGATGCGGGCGTGAACTGGATCGACACCGCCGCGGTGTACGGGCTTGGACATTCGGAAGAGCTGGTAGGCAAAGCGATCGCCGACTTGCCTGCCAGCGACCGGCCCTACGTTTTCACCAAGGTCGGCCTCGTCTGGGATCCCGCTGACCCGGCGGCCTCGCCGCGCCGCATCATGAAGCCGGAAAGTGTGCGCCGCGAGGTCGAAGACTCGCTGCGTCGACTCGGCGTCGACCACATCGACCTCTACCAGGTGCACTACCCCGACACGGGCGAATCCTTGGAGTACGCGGGCGGTGGGTTCGGTGAGGTCTCGCCGAACGCCACGCCGCTGTCGGAGTACTGGCAGGTCATGGCCGATTTGAAGGCCGAAGGCAAGGTTCGTGCCATCGGACTGTCCAATCACACGCCCGACCTGCTGGAAGAGGCCGAGCAGATCGCCCACGTCGACGTGATCCAGCCGCCGTTCTCGGCGATCAACCGGTCGGCCGCGGCCGAAATCGCGTGGGCCCGCACACACGACACCGGCGTGATCGTCTACTCGCCGCTGCAATCGGGCCTGCTCACCGGCACGTTTTCCGCTGAGCGCGTTGCCAACCTGCCCGCTGAGGATTGGCGCGCGGCCCACCACGACTTCACCGACGGCCTTGCCGCCAATCTGGCGTTGGCGGAGGCGTTGCGACCCATCGCGGCACGGCACAACGCGACCGTTGCCGAGGTGGCCATCGCGTGGGCGCTGGCATGGCCCGGCATCACCGGAACCATCGTCGGCGCGCGCAAAACTGCCCAGGTTGACGGCTGGATCGGTGCGGACAAGGTGACGCTGACACCTGAGGACCTCCTCGCGATCTCGGCCGCGATCACCGCTTCGGGCGCGGGCGCTGGCCCCGCCCAGCCCTAACAGGAGCAGACGATGTCGTTAACCGTTGTCGCGGAATGCCTGGCGGCACCAGGGTATGAGGACCGGCTGCGCACCGCGTTGGAGGCGATGATCGAGCCTTCGATGGAAGAACCCGGTTGCCTGTCCTACCGCCCATACGCCGATCTGAATCAGCTGGGCAGGATGGTGATCGTTGAGGAATGGACCGACGCGGACGCCTTGGCCGCGCACTTCGCTACCGCGCACTTCGCGCATGTGGAACAGGTGCTCAGTTTCGTTCTCGCTGAGCCGATGACGGTCCGCAAGCTGGTTGCCGCCTGCGTCGTTGGCTCGCCACCCCATCCGGGTGGCGAGCCAACAGCGTGTGTGTTGGTTGGTTTACCCCCGCCGCGCAACATGCGTAGATGCGCATATCTCGGTAAGTTGATGTTTTCTTACAGCGAGACAAGCACCCGGCCGTGACCGCTCATCAATCTCGCACCTAACCCTCCCCATTTCAGTGAACAGTTGTACTCTCAATCCGTGACGCAGCAGCTCCCCCAATCGCAAGCCGAAGTGCAGGCACTGACCCGCCTCGCGGGCGATGAGTTTGTGAGCGCGGTCGACGGCATCGCCGACATCCACCGCGCCATCTCCGACCGCGTCTTCGCCACCCTCCGCCTCGGCCTCGGCCCCGCTGCTGACCCGGTGAAAATCGTGCATGACGCGATCACCGATGGCGTTTACGCGATCGTCAGCGGTAGCGGGTCCGTGGTCGGTGAGGTGGCGAGCGCGGTCGCGGTGCCCGGGGTGCCAGCGCCGTCACGCACGGTGTGGGGCGCGGGCGTGCTCGCCGCCGTACAGGGCCTGATCGGCGACACTCTCGCCGACAACGCGCCAATCTTGTCTACTCCCATGACTTTTCGCGTCGACGGCGCCCCGATTCGCCCGGACGTTCTCGCCGCCTACTCCCCCACCCCGACGGCGAAACTCGTGGTCAGCGTGCACGGCCTCGTCGAAACCGAGCACGCGTGGCGGCTCGGCGGCGAAGCAACTTACGGCGACCGCCTCGCCACTGACCTCGGTTACACGCCACTGTTCCTTCGCTACAACAGTGGCCTGCACATCTCCGAAAACGGTGCCCAGCTCAGCGAACTGCTCGCCGACGTCGTCGCGCACTGGCCCGTTCCCGTCGAGGAAATCTGCCTGATCGGGCATTCGATGGGCGGGCTCGTCGCGCGTAGCGCGTGTCATCAGGCGGCCGAAGCGGGTGCGGACTGGGTGTCGTGGGTACGCCAGATCATCTGCCTCGGTTCGCCGCATCTCGGCGCGCCGCTTGAGCAGGCGGTGCATTACGCGGCGGCGGCGCTCGACCACTTCCCCGAAACCCGACCACTGTCCCGGTTGCTCAAACGTCGCAGCGCGGGCATTCGCGACCTTCGGCGTGGTTCGCTCGTTGATGAGGACTGGGCCGACCTCGACGCTGACGCCCTCCGCACCCGGGTGGCCGCCGAAGTTCCGCTCCTCCCGTCGATCGACCACTATTTCGTGACAGCGACGGTCACCCGCAGCCCACGCCACCCGCTTGGCAGGCTCATCGGCGACGGGCTCGTGCTGTCGGGCAGCGGTTCGGGCCGTGGCGACGCGCGGCGCATGGGCTTGGGCGAGGTGAACGGCATGCATGTGCCTGGTGCGCACCACTTCGGGCTGCTCAACCATGATTCGGTGTATCAAGCACTCCGTAGCTGGCTGTCGCTACCCTAAGTTCATGACTCTCGACCACGGCGACCCCGGCGACGCACCCGCGATTCCCCTGCCCACCGCACCGCTGGCCAACGAGGCGCGCCCCTCCGCCGCGGAGGAAGCGCGCACCATCGCCGCTTCGACAACGACGGGCACCCTGGCCACGTTGAGCGCTGATGGTGGCCCGTGGGCGTCGTTCGTCACCTATGGATTGCTCGATGGCGCACCGGTTTTGAGTGTGTCGCGGTTGGCTGAGCATGGTCGCAATCTGGCTCGTGACCCGCGCGCGAGTATCGCGATCGTGTCGCCCGACATGCCCGCCGACCCGCTCGCTGGCGGCCGCATCACATTGTCGGGCGTGGTTGAGCGCCCCGAGGGCGCGGAGCTCGCCGCCGCACGCGAGGCGCATCTGCTAGCGGTGCCGGGCGCGAAGTACTACATCGATTACAGCGATTTCACCCTGTGGGTGTTGCGGGTTGAGCGGGTGCGCTGGGTCGGCGGTTACGGTCGGATGGATTCGGCTTCGGCGGCGGATTACCTTGCGGCGCAAGCTGATCCGGTCACGGCGTCGGCGGCACCCGGCGTCGCGCACCTCAACGCCGACCACGCCGACGCCCTAGCCGACATGGCCCGCGCCCTCGGCGGCTTCCCAGACGCGACAGCGGCGAGCTGCGAACGCGCCGACCGCTACGGCCTTGACCTGCGCGTCGAAACCCCGCGCGGGGTGGCACGCACCCGCGTTGGCTACGCCGAACCGCTCAACGACATCACCGGATTGCGCGCGGCGACAGTCGAATTGGCGAAACGCGCGCGAACAATAAGCGCGCAAGCGAACTGAGATCCCAGTTTTAGTGCCAGAGTGCGGCGACGAACACGTTGGCGATGGCCAACACGCCCGCTACGTTGGTCATCCAGGTGATCTGCTTGCCGCGCTTGGCGTCGGCGTGACCGATTTCGCACAGGGCGACGACGATCAGCGCGATCACCAGTTTCACGGCGAGTTTGGCGGTGTCGGGGTCCTTGTGCAGGGAGTCGATGCCCGATGCCATGCCTGCGAGCACGATGCCGGTGATGATCTGGGCTCGCGCGCCCCACAGCATCAGGTTCGAAATGGCTGGGCGGGATGCGACGAAGCCGCCGACGACAGCGGCCATGCCGAGTAGGTGGGCGACAACGACGAGGTTGTACACGAATTCCATGAAGGGAAAGCGTAGTTCACAACCAAGCGGCCACCCCCGTAAGGAGTGGCCGCTTCGGCAGAATTTTCCTTAGCCCTGCACTGCCGCGTAGTTCGGGTAGCTGCCGTGCACTGCCCGGTCGATGACGTGGGAGTCCTTGCGCACCCCGAATGAGGTGATGATTTCCATGATGCCGATCACGATGAGGAAGATGCCGGCGACGAGCATCAGGGTGGTGATCGACGCGATCGGCCACACGATCAAGATCACGCCCGCGATGGCGCTGATGATGCCGTAGAAGATCTGCCAGCCGCGTCCTGGAACACCCTGGTCCGAGGCGGCCGAGAACAGGACGGCGATGCCGCGGAAGAGCCAGATGATGCCAATCCACAAGGCGAGCAACACAATTGAGGTGACATCGTCGCGGAAGCAGAACACGCCGATGATCAGCGACAGGATGCCGCTGATGAAGGAGAGCACGCGGAAGCTGGTGCTCGGCAAATGGGTGAAGGCGGCAACGAGTTGGAAAATACCGCTGACGACCATGTAGATGCCGAAGAGCACGCCCGCCACCAACAGTGACGGACCGGGCCACACGAGCACGATGATGCCCAAAATCACCGCGAGCAGACCGGTGACCAGAATGGTTTGCCAGGTTTTCTTGGCAAGAGCCGCGAGCGGGCTCTCCAACACGGTATTTGTGGTCATGACGCGATGTTATGCCCGGACGGTCCGGTTTCCTCGATATTAGCTGGAGCTGTGACCGTGTCGGAATCACCGGAAAATCCCCCAACTCCTTCGACTTGGCAACGTTTGATCCCGCTGTGCTCGGGTAAGTCGTTGTGGTGTCGGTTGTCCTGGTTTTGCAAGCTCGGGGCCTCGGTGAGTTGCTCGCCGCGGTGCCCGCTTTGCGTGCGTTGCGCCGGGCCTACCCGCGTCATCGGATCGTGTTGGCCGCACCCGCCCGGCTTGAGCAGGTAGTTGATCTCACCGGTGCTGTCGATGAGTTGGTGCCTACCGCCGATCCGGCGGCGCTGTTGTGGGATCGGACGTCGCCGGAATTGGCGGTCAACCTGCACGGCAACGATGTGGCCAGTGCGCGCGCGTTGGCGGATACGCAGCCTGGCCGGGTCATCGGGTTCCGCACGAAAGGCTGGCCGAAGCCGTCAGGGCCGCGCTGGGACCCGGAATGCCACATTGTCGACCGGTGGTGCGGGCTGCTCGAAGCCGAAGGCATCGCGGCGGATCGGCGGAACCTGGGGTTGGTGCCGCCGGTCGCGTCGATCAGTCGACGCGATTGCGTGGTTGTGCATATCGGCGCGGGCGCGCCAGCGCGTCGCTGGCCAGCCGAACGGTTCGCCGCCGTGATCCGACACCTCCTTGTCCTTGATCGGTCCGTGGTGGTCACTGGCGACGCGTTTGAGCGCGATATCGCCATGCAGGTCGCCAAGCAGGCAGGGCTGCCCGACGACCGGGTGCTCGCCGGACGCCAAACCCTCAGCGACCTGGCCGCCACCGTCGCCGAGGCCGCCCTCGTCATCAGCGGCGATACCGGGGTCGCGCACTTGGCTACCGCGTTCGGCACCCGCACGGTCCTGCTATTCGGGCCTACTCCCCCACGTCTCGGCGGGCCGCCAACGCACCTGCTTGGCCGCCACGCGGTGTTGTGGACGGGCCAGACCGGCGATCCCGACGGGCTCACGCCAGACGAAGGGCTGCTGCGCATCGGCGCGCGTGAGGTCATCGCGGCCACCGACGCGCAGTTGAGCAAGCACGAAGGGGCCGAATCGACGCGGTCGCGTTACCGCAGGGTCGGCTGAGGTCCGGTCGGCGGAGTCGGATGCTGGTCGACCTCGGCGGCGGCAGCGCGAAGTGCGGCGGCATGAGCGGCCAGCGCGCTCGGCCAGAACTGTTCGAGGTAGTCGCGGGCGTCGGAAAGACCGCGTGGGTCGAGTGAGTAGTAGTGCCGGTTGCCGTCGCGGCGCATGGTCACCAGATGCGCTTCGCGCAGGATGCGCAGGTGTTGCGACACCGCCGAACTAGTCACCTGGGCGGCGGCGGCGAGGTCAGCGACTGAGCGCGGGCCTTGGGGCAGTAGCTCGAAGATGGCGCGTCGGGTGGGGTCCGATAACGCGGTTATCGCGCGAACTCCGTTAGTGTCCACTGAACAAGTGTGCTGGAAATTCGCTGGTCAGGCAATGATCATGAACGTTCGGCATTTCGCCCGGTCGGCTTTCGGAAATCGGATCGTCAAGAGTCCGTCACGCAAGATCAACTGGCCTTATAGCGATCCGTGATGACCCCCACAGGATTCGCCGCGTCCGTCATCGTTTCGATACGTTCGAGACATGTTCGTGACCAACCCGTTATCCGCCCGCATCTCCGACGCCCTCGCTGGCCGTCGGAGCGGTGTTGTCGCGGGTGCGGTGGCCGTGGCCGCGCTTGTCGGCACCTCCGTCGCCACCTTTGGTGGCACGCCCACCCACCCCACTGCCGACACCGTCATTTCCGCTAGTGCCGCCGAAGCCGTTCCCGGCTCCGAGGCCGCCTACCGTTTCAGCGCCTTCCAGCCTGCTCCGGGTGCCCAGGCTACGCCTGCCCCTGACAGCAACCAGGTCGCGTGGGAAGACCACCGCGAAGCTGTTGGCCTGAACCTGCCCTTCGTCGCCCCTGAGCGCCCGAAGACCGTTCGTCCGGTCAACGGCCGCCTCACCTCCTACTTCGGTCCCCGCTGGGGCGTCGCCCACAACGGCATCGACTTCGGCGACCCGATCGGCGCCCCGGTCTTCGCCGTCACCGACGGCACCGTCATCGAGACCGGCCCCGCGACCGGCTTCGGCCTGTGGGTCCGTGTCCAGCAGGACGACGGCACCATCGGCGTGTTCGGCCACGTCAACGAGATCATGGTCGAGACCGGCCAGCACGTGAACGCGGGCGACGTCATCGCGACTGTCGGTAACCGTGGCAACTCGACCGGCCCCCACCTGCACTACGAAGTGCACGTGCCCGACGGCAGCCTCTACGGCGAGCCGATCGACCCGCACCCGTGGCTGTCGGCGCGCGGCATCAACGTCGGTATCGCGCAGGACTAATTGCTCGACAATCGGCTCGCACCTGAGGTGCGGGCCGATTTCGTGTTTCACCCCTCCGGAGTATGAGCTCCCCTACCCGGGAGCTAGCACCGGAACCGCTCCGCAGGACGAGGCGGGCGCCGACCCGGCGTTTCTACCGTCGGTTTATGACACTTCCTCTCGCGAAAAACCCGAAAAACCGTTGGCACGCACCGCTTTTAGTCAACAGCGCGCTCATGCTCGGCCTCGTTGTTGTCTCGTTGATCGGCATGGTTGTCGACGACCGTGCACTGCTCGGCGAATCCGTGTGGCTCAAACCCGCGAAATTCGGGTTCGCCTTCGCCACCTACGGGGTCACGCTCGCATGGCTGCTGCGGTTGCCGCATCGTGGCGCGCGCGTGACCTGGTGGTTCGGCACGATCTTCGCCATCACCGGCGTCGTCGACGTCGGGTTCATCGCGTTGCAAGCAGCGCGCGGCACGTTTAGCCATTTCAATACCGAAACCGATTCGGTCAACAGCATCGGCCAGCTGGTCTTTATGTCCGGGGTGCCCGGGCTGTTCCTCGCGAATCTTGTTATCGCCCTGATCATTTCGTGGCAGCGTGTCGCCGATCGGCCGACGCTCGTCGCGTTGCGCGCGGGGATATGGACCGCGGTGGTCGGGATGGCGCTCGGGTATTTGATGGGTTTCACCGGGGCGCAACTGGTTCGGAAAGCCGACGGCACCGTGGTCGGGCTGGTTGCCGGGCATACCGTGCAACCGGGCGCGCCCGTCGACGCCGCGCGCGACGGGGTCACCACGATGCCGCTCACGCACTGGTCGACCTCAGGCGGTGATCTGCGCATCCCGCATTTCGTTGGGCTGCACGGTATTCAGGTGCTGTTGCTGCTCGCGTTCGCCCTCGCGGTGTTGGCGCGTCGCTACCACTGGCTCCACGCGGCGAGCACCCGAGCGGCGTTGGTTGGTGTCGCCGCCCTCACCTATGCCGGGCTGCTCACGCTCGTGTTGTGGCAGGCGTTGCGCGGCCAGTCGCTCATCCACCCGGACACGGCAACCGCGACAGCGGGCGCGGCGCTGCTCGCGTTCCTCGCCGCGGGCGTGAGTGCGGTGTATCTGCGCGCACGCGACGACGAACCGGTCAGCGCAACCGTTCGGCTTCCCGCGTCAGCTGCACCAGAGCCACACTGAGCTCAGCTAATTCCCCCGGATCGGCACCCTCGGCGATCGCGGTCGCCACATCTTCGGCCGCGCAGCGGGCGGCGAACCACCGATCAGCCAGATCGGTGGCCTCCTGCGCGGTCAGCACAACCGCGTCTTCGGCGATCCCGGTGCCCTTGAGGTTCGTGCGGTGCTCGTAAGCACGCTGACGACACGACTGACGGCAATAACGACGGCGGCGGCCGGACTCGGAGTCAACGATCTCCCGTCCGCACCACGTGCAAGACAGCAAGCGGCTGCGCGACATGCTGCGAAACCCTAGCGGGCGCACGGCGAGTCCGCCGGTTCAGGTCTCGCTGAGTGGGCAAATCTGTTAGTAGCAGCCACGGGTCTCATCAACGTCACCAAGCCGGGCACTACAATGGAACAGTTCAGACTTCCCGTGCGTTGCCATCAGGACCACTGCGGTTCCCGGCCCCGCCTGGATTGCCGACCACGGCGCCAGCCGCCCAACAACACAGGAGCACACCCATGGCAGATCGCGTACTCCGGGGCAGTCGGCTCGGAGCGGTGAGCTACGAGACCGATCGCGACCACGACCTGGCTCCGCGCCGGATCGCCCGCTACCGCACCGACAATGGCGAAGAGTTCGATGTGCCCTTCGCTGACGATGCCGAAATTCCGCCCACCTGGCTGTGCCGCAACGGCCAGGAAGGTCAGTTGATGGAAGGCACGACGGTCGAGACCAAGAAGGTCAAGCCGCCGCGCACCCACTGGGACATGCTGCTTGAGCGTCGCAGCAAGGAAGAGCTCGAAGAGCTGCTCAAGGAGCGTCTCGACCTGCTGAAGACGCGTCGGCGCGGCTAAGAACCCCACCGATGCCATGGCGAAGGCCGCCTCCCCACTTTCGGGAGGCGGCCTTCGCCATGTTCGGGGCTGTTAGTGGCTTGCCACCTTGCGGTACTGCAACAACGCGGCGGGCATCGCGAGCGCGAGGATCACGACCGAACAGATCACCGCGTACTCGACGCAATGCTCAGCGGGCCACCCGGTTGCCGGGGCGAAGGTGGGCGGCGACCCGTTCTCAAACAGCTTGCGACCGGCCGCCGAGACCGCGGTAATGGGATTCCATTCGGCGATCGTGCGCAGCGGGCCAGGCAGGGTTTGCGCGGAAATGAACGCCGAGGAGATGAACGACAGTGGGAACATCCAGATCAGGCCCGCGCTTTGCGCCACTTCGACGGTCGGGGAAATGAGCCCGGTGAGCGCGCCAACCCACGACATCGCGAACGCGAAAAGCAGGATGATCGCGAACGCCAACGCCGCGTCAGCGATGCTGCCGTTGATGCGCCACCCGACGACGTAACCGCAGATCGCCATCACAACCAGGCTCAAAATGTTGACAACCAGGTCAGACAACGTGCGGCCCATGAGAACAGCGAGCCGCGACATCGGCAGCGTCCGCATCCGGTCGATGATGCCCTTCTGCAAGTCGCCCGCCAGACCCACGGTGGTGAACGCGGCGTTGAACGCCACGGTTTGGGTGAAAATGCCGGCAAGCAGGAATTCGCGGTACTGGTCACCACCGAGCGACGCACCGAAAATGTAGGCGAAAAGGAAAACGAACATCAACGGCTGCACAGTCGCGGTGACAAGCAGTGTCGGCACCCGCAGGATCGTGAGCAGGTTGCGGTAAGCCACGATCGCGCTGTCGCGGATGAACCGGAAACGCGGCGCCGACTCCACCGGTGCGGTGGGACGGGGGGTTGTCGGTTGGATCGGCAGTTCGCGGGTCGCGTAGTCGTCGGTTGCGGGCGAAACTTCGGGGGCCATGCTCACGACAGCACCTCCTCTTGCACGTCGTCGATTGCCGGTTCGGCGGCGGGAGCAGCCGGGGTGCCGGTGAGGGAAAGGAAAACGTCGTCGAGCGTGGGACGAACAACGACAGCGTCGACAATGTGGACGCCCGCGTCGTCGAGTCGGCGCAGCGCTTCGACCATCGTGCGCGACCCGTTGCCGACGACCACCGAAACGGTGTCGGTGCCCGGCTCGTGCACCGGTTCACCCACCCCGACCTGGGCGAGCACCGACACCGCGGGCCACGCGCTTTGCCCCGTCGCGAGCGTCACGGTGAGGCGGTCACCGCCGATCGAGGTTTTCAGTTCGTCGGCCGATCCGCGCGCGATCACACCGCCCTTGTCGATCACAGTGATGCGGTCGGCAAGCAGGTCAGCCTCTTCGAGGTACTGGGTAGTGAGCAGCACGGTTGTCCCGTCATTGACGAGGTCGCCGATCACCTGCCACATCTCCAACCGACCACGCGGATCAAGCCCGGTCGTCGGCTCGTCAAGAACAACAACCGGCGGCCGCGCGACAAGCGAGCCCGCGAGGTCGAGTCGGCGGGCCATACCGCCGGAGTACGTGCCAGCCCGACGACCAGCCGCATGCGTGAGGCCAAGCGCCGACAGCAGTTCATCAGCACGCGCGACGGCCTGTTTGCGCGACATCCCATACAGTCGCGCGACCATCCGCAGGTTTTCATACCCGGTGAGGTTGGCGTCGACGGCCGCGTATTGACCCGACAGCCCAAGCCGCGTGCGTGCGGTTGCCGGGTCGGCGAGCACGTCAACACCGGCGACGCGCACCGAACCCGCGTCGGGTCGCAGCAGCGTGGTGACGATTCGGACGGTGGTTGTTTTGCCCGCACCGTTGGGTCCGAGCAGTCCCAACACCGTGCCGGACGGGATCTCTAAATCGATCTCTTTGAGTACCCGAACCTTGCCGTAACTTTTGGCAAGGCCGCGTACTTCGACGGCGAGACTCACGGACGCATCTCCTTCGGGCCGCTGCCGCACGCCGTGATCTCAGGAACCGCGTCGAGGTGGCGATGCAGCACAGGGCCGATCACCGCGAGCGATTCGGGCGAGGTCATACCGGAGTGACGGCAGGGCAGATCGTTGTTGTGGATGGTGCCGGTGACGAACGGTTGCCACGCCTGGGCGTTGCGGTCGGGGTCAGCGGCGTTGATCTCGTCGGCGGTCGCGGTGAAGAACAGCAGGTCGCCGTCGAAAACGCGAGGACGGAAATGGTTGGCCATGACCGTGCCGTCGGCATAGCCGGTGTAGAGGTGACGCAGGTTGTCCAGCGACAGCGCCGCGAACGGGCCGGGCTGGCTACGCAACAGTTCGGCTGCTTCGGACAGGTCGAGATCGGCGGGCAGGGTTGCCCCGTCGAGCAAGTCGGCACCGAACTCGCCGATGATGTCGGCGACGCTGGGCATCGCGGTGTCGAGCCAGCGGTCACCAAGTTGGTAGCTGTCGAGCATGGCGAGCACCGCGACCTCGTGGCCAGCGTCTTGGAGCTGGACCGCGATTTCCTGGGCGATCAACCCGCCGAGCGACCACCCGAGCAGGTGGTACGGCCCGGTCGGCTGGATCGACCGAATGTGGTCGATGTAGGCCGCCGCCGCTTCGGGAATCGTCGCGAACCCAACCCCGCCCGACACGTGCGGTGCCTGCAACCCGTACACCGGGCGTTCCGGTGCGAGGTGGGCGAGCAGTCCGGCGTAGCACCACGACAACCCGATCGCCGGGTGCACGCAGAACAATGGTTTCGCGAGTGGGTCGTTGGTGGCGCGGATCGGCAATACCGGTGCCAACGCCGCCGCCATGACCGCGCCCGCGTCGGTGCCGTCGAGCTTGGTCGCGATGGCGCTGGGTGTCGCGTCACCGAACATCACCTGCACCGGCATCTCGATGCCCTGATCACGAAGGGCCGCAACAACTTTCGTCGCGAGCAGCGAGTTGCCACCCAGTTCGAAGAAGCCGTCGTCAGCACCGACCCGCTCGACCCCGAGCACCTCGGAGAACGCCGCGCACAACGCCATTTCGGTTGGTGTGACGGGCGCGCGGTACCCACCCGTCGAAGCGAAGACCGGTTCGGGCAGGCGGGCCCGGTCGAGTTTGCCGACCGGGGTCAACGGGACGTCATCGAGCAGCATCACCGCTTGCGGGACCATGTAATTGGGCACGTGGCCGCTCACATGGTCGAGCAGTTCCGCGACGGTAACCGCCGAACCCGCGCGCGGTTTCACATACGACACCAACGCGGTGACACCCGCCGCGGTGTGGTGGCCGATCGTGAGCGCGAATTCCACGTCGGTGTGCCTGCCGAACGCGGCGTCGATCTCGCCGAGTTCGATGCGGAACCCACGCACCTTCACCTGATGGTCAGTGCGACCAACGTATTCGACGTCGAGCGCCGACTTCGCGCCGTCGCGCCAGCGCACGAGGTCGCCGGTCCGGTACATCCGTTCGCCGGGCGCACCGTAGGGGTTGGCGACGAACCGCTGCGCCGTAAGACCAGGCCGGTTGAGATAGCCACGCGCCAATGCCGAACCCGCCAACTGCAATTCGCCGGTGACCCCGATCGGGGTCGGGTGCAGGCGTTTGTCGAGGACGGTCGCCGCGACATCCCGGATCGGTCCACCGATCGTGATGGGCGCGTTCGGGGCCATCGCCTGCGGCATCAACGTGACGATGGTGGTTTCGGTCGGCCCGTACACGTTGTAGAAATTGCGGCCCGGCGCCCACCGTTCCAGCAGGTCCGGCGGCAACGCCTCACCGCCGACGAGGATGTGCGCGAGCGAATGCACGCCAGCCGGGTCGACCGTGCCGAGCGCGGCGGTGGTGATGAACGCGTGGGTGATGCGTTCGGTAATGAACACCTCACGCAGTTCTTCGCCACCGACGACGCCCTGCGGCGAGATGACCAGCGTTGCCCCTCCGCCGAGCGCGAACAGGATGTCGAGCAGGGCAGCGTCGAAGCTAGGCGTCGCGAAATGCAGGATGCGACTGCCCGGCCGCACATCGAACCGCTCGGCCGTTTCCGCCGCGAAGTTCGACAACCCGCCGTGCGTCACGACAACACCCTTCGGCGTGCCGGTCGACCCGGACGTGTAAATCACGTACGCCGGGTTGTCGATCCGCAGCGGCCGCACCCGTTCGGCGTCGGTGATCGGCGCGTCATCGGTGCCCAACACCATCGCCCGGGTGCGCGGCTCGTCGAGGACAAGCCAGTGCGTGTCGCCGGGCAGGCGCGGGTGGTGTTCGAGCAGCGTGAGACCCAGTTCCGCACCCGAATCGGCGAGCATGTGACTGATGCGCTGCGGCGGGTAGTTCGGGTCGACCGGGACGAACGCCGCACCTGCCTTCGCGACGGCGAGCATCGTCGCCACCGATTCGACCGAGCGCGGAACACCAAGGGCGACAAGGCTTTCCGGTCCGATGCCGCGTCCGATGAGCACACGGGCGAGCCGGTTGGTCCAGCGGTCGAGCGCGTCATAGGTGACGACGGTGTCGCCCGAACTCAACGCGACCCCGTCGCGGGACCGTACGACCGCGGCACGGAACACCTCGGGGAAACTCACCGGCCTATCCGCGCGCGCACCACGGACTGGGGCGAGCGCGGTCCACTCGACCGCGTCGAGCAGCGCGAGGTCGCCGACAGCGGTGTTGGGGTCGGCGGCCACCGCGGTGAGCAGTCGACCGAGGCGGTCGCCGAGGCGGCGGGCGGTCACCTCGTCGAACAGGTCTGCCGCGTAATTCACCGACAACTCGATGCCGTCGGGTACCCGGTCAGCGGTGTGGTTTTCGGTGAAGGTGAACTGCAGGTCGAACTTGGCGATCCCCGCGTCGTGCTCGACCGCTTCAATCCGCAACCCGGGCAGTTCCAGCATCCGCACCGGCGCACTGCGCACCGACAACATCACCTGGAACAGCGGGTGATGCGCTTGCGAACGGGCCGGGTTGAGCACCTCGACGAGGCGTTCGAACGGCACGTCGGCGTTGGCGAACGCGTCGAGGTCATGGTCGCGAACCCCGCGCAGCAGTTCCATGAACGCGACCTCGTCGGTGACCTCGGTCCGCAGCACGAGAGTGTTGACGAACATGCCGATCATCGCGTCCAACGCCGGATGCCCACGTCCCGCCGTCGCCGTGCCGACAGCGATGTCGTCGACCCCGGTGACCCGATGCAGCAGCACAGCGAGCGCGGCGTGCAACACCATGAACATGCTGACGTTGTTGGCGGTAGCGATGGTGTGCAGCGCGCGATGGGTTGCCGCGTCGACGAGGTTGTCGACCGTGCCGCCGCGATAGGACGGCACCGGTGGACGTGGCCGGTCGGCGGGCACCGCGAGCAGTTCGGGCAATCCGTCGAGCGCGGTCTGCCAATGCGAAAGCTGTTTGGCCGCGACCGAATCGGGGTCGTCTTCGGTGCCGAGCAGGTCGCGTTGCCACAACGTGTAATCGGCGTACTGAATCTCGGGAATGTGCTCGTCGAGCGACTCCCCCGCCCGCAGCGCGCGGTAGGCCATCGCGAACTCGCCAGCGAGCGGTTCGAGCGACCACCCGTCCATCGCGGCGTGATGCACGACAAGCACAAGGACGTGCTCAGTCGAACCAGCGACGGCGTACTTCGCCCGCATCGCCACCGGCATCGTCGCGGTGTTGTCGACGGTGATCAGCGCCGCCCGCATGGGCACGGTCGCCGCCAAATCGAAGCCGGGTGCGGCGAATCGAGCGACGGCCGCGTCGACTTCCTGGGGCCGCGCGCTCGCGTGGAACAACGTGATCGCGGCGATGTCGGGGTCGAGGATGAGCTGTTCGGGTTCGCCGTCGCTGTCGGGGAACACCGTGCGCAGCGTTTCGTGCCTGCGCTGCACCGTGTGCAAGGCCGCGATCAGCGCCGACAGGTCGATCGCCCCGTGCAGACGCAACACGACGGGAATGTTGTACGCGCCCGCCGACGCGGTGTCGCCTTCGTTGAACCGGTTCAGGAACAGCAGTCGACGTTGCGCCGCCGACAGCGGAATACGTTCTGGGCGAAGCTGTTTCACGAGTTCGGGCCGTGCGTCGACGCCCGACGGCCCGCTGTCGATGAGGCTGGCGAGTTCTTCGACGGTCGGCGAGGCGAACACCGTGCGCACTTCCAGTCGCACATTGCTCGCGGCAGCAAGTCGCGCGACAAGTTGCGTGGCGAGCAGCGAGTTGCCACCGATATCGAAGAAGCTGTCGGTTGCCGAAATACCCTGTGTCCCAACAAGTTCCGATATCACGCGCGCGACAAGTCGCTCCGACGCCGTGCCCGGCACCCGCCCCACCGCCGATGCCGCGAACTCCGGTTCGGGCAGTGCGGTGCGGTCAAGCTTGCCGACCGGGGTCAGTGGCACCTCGTCAAGGATCGTGAACGACGCGGGCACCATGTGGCCAGCCAAGTGCGCGGCCGCATGGTCACGGACCGAAGCCAGTTCCGTTGTGTCGGTGGCAAGTTGCACCCACGCGACGATGCGGTCATCGCCGGCGAAGCGTCGCACCTCAGTGTGGGCGAACCGGACGAGCGGATGCGCGCCGAGCACAGCGGTGATTTCGCCGAGTTCGATGCGGAAACCACGCACCTTCACCTGGTGGTCGCTGCGGCCGAGATATTCGAGCTGACCGTCGCGGGTCCACCGCACCACGTCGCCGGTGCGATATATCCGTGCCCCAGCGGGCCCGCACGGGTCGGCGATGAATCGCGCCGCCGTGAGCCCGAACTGCTGGTGGTACCCCTGCGCGACGCTGGGGCCGCCGAGGTACAGCTCACCGGGCACCCCGGTGACGACAGGCCGGAGCTGGTCGTCGAGAACGAGTGCCCGCGCGCCACGCACCGGCGTGCCGATGGCGACGGGTTCGCCCACGTCAACGCGTGCCATGACCGCGAGCACGGTGAATTCCGTTGGGCCATACACATTCATGAACCGACGACCGGGTGCCCAGTTGGCAACCAGATCCGGTGGTACGGCTTCGCCGCCCGCCATCAGGCCACGCAGATGCGGCAGCGGCCAGCGTTCGGTGTCGATCGACGCGAGCACAGCCGGGGTGAGGAACGTGTGGGTGATCTGCTCCTTGTCGAGCAGCGCGCCCAGTTCGTCGCCGCCGTAGACGTCGATGGGGCCGACGACCATTTCCGCACCCGAGTACACCGCGAGCATCATGTCGAGTACGGATGCGTCGAAGCTCGGCGTCGAGAAGAACAGGGTTTTGGCGAACCGGTCGACTCCCAGCCGTTCATGCATGTCCAGCGCGAGACTGGCTAAACCAGTGTGGGTGACGCACACGCCCTTGGGCAGGCCGGTCGACCCGGACGTGTAGATCTGGTACGCCACGTCAGCGGGTCGGATGGGTCGCAGCCGCTCGCTATCGGTGACTGGGTCGCCGCTGTAAGTGGCGAGTTCGGCGTGCAGTTCGGGGTCGTCGGTGAGCAACCAGCGAGCGTCAAGGTTGGCTGAGGCGGCACGCAACCCGTCGACGTCGGCGCGCGACGTGATCACCGCGACGGCCCGCGAATCGGTGAGCATGTGCCGGACGCGGTCGGCTGGGTAACGCGGGTCGACAGGCACGAACGCCGCACCGCTTGCCGCCACACCGAAGATCGCGAGCGCGCAATCGAGCGAGCGGGTGAGCCCCACCGCGACCAAGTCGCCGGTCCCGATGCCCCGCTCGATCAGCGCCCGCCCAAGCCGGTTCGCCCGATCCGCCACCGCGGCGTAGTCGAGTTCGCCAACCTCGCCCGCGACACTGCCGCCAGCGAACCACCGCAACGCTGGACGGGTCGGGAACCGATCCGCCGCGCGCGCGATGATGTCCGCGAGCACAACCGGGCTCAGCGCGGCAGGCCCTTGCGCGGGCACAAGCGCGCGACGTTCCGGCACGGTGAGCAGGTCGAGGTCGCGAATGCGTTGCCGTGGGTCGGCGGTGATGGTGGTGAGCAGCCGCACGAACCTGGTCGAGAGCGTCTCGATGGTTTCCACATCGAAAAGCTCTGCGCTGTAAATGAATTCGTAGCGTCGCCCCTGCGCGGCGGGAGCCACCCGCAGTTCCAAGTCGAACTTGGCGAGCGCGATATCGAGTTCTTCGGCGGCGAGCCGCAACCCCGGCAGTTCAAGGACCGGTGTGGCGTCGTCTTGCATGCTCAACGCCACCTGGAACAGCGGGTGCCGGTTTGCATTTCCTCGGTCACGGCCGAGCGCGTCGACGACCCGTTCGAACGGGATGTCGGCGTTGGCGAGTGCGGCGAGTTCGGTGTCGCGGTCGACGTGGATCAGGTCGATGAAGGGCTGGTCAGGGTCGACATCCGAGCGCAGCACCAGGGTGTTGACGAACATGCCGACAAGGTCATCGAGCTTGATATCGGTGCGCCCCGCGACCGGTGTCCCGATCGGGATATCGCGGCCACCGGTGACCCCGCGCAGCAGTACGGCGAGCGCCGACCGGAGCACCATGAACAGGCTCACGCCGGCTTCGTGTGCCAGTTCGTCGAGCGCGTGCTGCAGCGGCATCGACACCGCGCACACCACCGTGCCCGCTTCGCCGGTTGGTTCGGCGACGCGCGGCCGGTCGAACGGCAACGGCAGTTCGTCGGGCAGGTCAGCCAACACCGAACGCCAGTGCGCGAGTTGGGTTGCGGCGATCGAATCGGGGTCGTCTTCGGAACCGAGCACCGCGCGCTGCCACAGGCTGAAATCGGCGTACTGCACCGGCAACGCGGGTCGCGCGGGGACGATGCCGCCGCACCGCGCGACATACGACAGCGCGAGGTCGCGGGTGAGCGGTCCAAGCGACCACCCGTCGGCGGCGATGTGATGCACGACGACACCGAGCAGGTATTCGTTCCGCGCGGTGCGCAGCAACCGGACGCGGAGCGGGGTTTCGCGGGTGAGGTCGAAACCCTGGCGTGCGAGCCCGACCAGGTCGGCGTGCGCGTTGTCGGCGTCGGTATCGACCACGGTGATGTCGAGCGGCGCACGGTCGAGCGGCATCACCACCTGCTGCGGCCCCGAAAGGTCTTCGGGGAACACCGTCCGCAACACTTCATGCCGTTCAACGAGGTCGACCAACGCCGCCCGCAACGCGGTGATGTTCAGATCTCCGCCGATTCGCAAGACGAACGCGATGTTGTAGGCACTGGATTCGGGGGACAATCGATTCAGGAACCACAGCCGTTGCTGCGGCAGCGACAGTGGTATGCGTCCCGGGCGTGGGGTGTGTACCGCCAGCGCCACCCGATGCGTCCGGGGCGCTTCCGTAATCAGCCGGGCAATGCCCGCCACCGTTGGCGCGTCGAAAATCTGCCGCACCGGCAGGTCGACATCGAAATCGGCGTGCAGTGCCGCCGCGAGCCGGGTGGCGAGCAGCGAGTTGCCGCCGATGTCGAAGAAGCTGTCTTCGGCACCGGGCACCGGCTTGCCAAGCACATCGGTGAACACGGCGGCGACCCGCAACTCCAGGTGTGTGCGCGGCGCGCGCGACCCACCGACGGGCGCGAATTCCGGTGCGGGAAGGGCTTTTCGGTCGACCTTGCCCGCTGGCGTGACCGGCAACGCGTCGAGCACGGTGACCGCCGCCGGGACCATGTACCCGGGCAGTCGACCGCGCGCGGTCGCGATCACCTCAGCCGGGTCAACGGGCCCGCTCGCGGTGACATACGACGCCAACCGCTGCTGACCGTGGCTGTCGATGTGCACGATCGTCAAAGCCGTTGCGACACTGGGGTGTTCACGCAGAACGTGGTCGATTTCACGCAGTTCAATGCGGAAACCACGAATCTTGACCTGATCATCAGCGCGACCAAGGAACCGCAGTCGCCCGTGCGCGTCGGCGACGACGAGGTCGCCGGTGCGGTACATCCGTTCGCCGGTGCGGCCATGCGGGTTGGCGACGAACCGTTGCGCGGTGAGGTCGGCTTTGCCGAGGTAACCGCGCGCGAGCCCGGGCCCCGACACATACAGCTCGCCCGGCGTTCCGGGTGACACCGGCCGCATCCGCGCGTCAAGCGCGAACAACCGCATGCCGCGCACCGGTCCACCGAGGGGCACTGGTTCGCCCGGTGTCATGGCTGCGCTCGCGGTGACCGCGACCGTCGCTTCCGACGGCCCGTACATGTTGTGCATGCGCTGCTTGACCGCCCACGCTGCGACAAGTTCGTCCGGGCACGCTTCGCCACCGACGATGACGGTGCCCAGGTCGGGGAATTCGCCGACGGGCACGGTCGCGAGCGCGGCCGGGGTGATGAACGCGTGCGTGATGCGCTCTGAGCGCAGGAACGCCGCCAACTCCGCGCCGCCATAGAGGTCGGCGGGCGCGACGACAACCGTTGCGCCAGCGGCAAATCCGAGCAGCAACTCAAGAACAGACGCGTCGAAACTGGGCGATGAGAAGTGCATCGTGCGCGCGGCATCGGTGACACGGAACAGCTGCGTTTGCTCGCTGGCCAGCGACGCGATGCCCGCGTGCGTGACGACGACAGCCTTCGGCTTGCCCGTCGAACCGGAGGTGTAGATGAGGTAAGCGGGCTGACTGGCCCGCATCGGTGCCCGCCGATCGGCGTCGGCGAGCGGCGACGCTGAGTTGGCGGCGCATTCGGATTCGAACTCGGCGGTGCCGAAAACCAACCACTCCGGTGTGGCGCGGTGGCGGCCCGTCGCGTGATCGGGCAGGGCGGCGACGTGCTCGGGCTGCGTAAGCCCAAGCGACGCACGGGAATCGGCGATCATGTGCTCGATGCGGTCGCTCGGGTAAGCCGGGTCGACCGGCACGTACGCGGCACCGGTTTTCGCGACCGCCCAAATCGCCACGATCGACTCAACACTGCGCGGCAACGCCACCGCGACCACCGTTTCCGGCGCTGCCCCGTGCGCAATGAGCATGCGTGCCAAGCGGTTTGACCGCTCGTCGAGTTCCCGGTAAGTGGTGTCGAAACCGAGGTAGCGCACCGCGACCCCGTCCGGCATCCGCTGAGCCGTGTCGGAAAGCAGACGCGCGAGCGTGGCGGCAGGCTCGGCCGGTGCGCCAGCGATCGGGACAAATCTAGCGATTTCCCGTCGGTCGAGCAGCTCGTGATCGCCCACGGGCGTTTCCGGCGACAGCACGGCCGCACCCAGCAGCGCGGTGAATCGGCGAGCGAGCGCTTCGACGGTGGTGCGATCGAAAACGTCGGTGGCGAACCCGAATTCGGCATGCAGTGGGCCGTCGCCGGTGGCGTCGCTGACCTCAAGTTGGAGGTCGAACTTGGCGACACCAGCCGTGATCGGCACCAATTCGGCTGTCACACCGGGTAATTCGACTTTCAGTTCCGGTGTGTGGTCGTAAGACAGCATCACCTGGAACAAGGGGTGCCTGCTTGTGGTGCGGTCGGGGTTGACTAGTTCAACGAGCCGTTCGAAGGGCACGTCCGGGTTGGCGAACGCGTCGAGGTCGGCTTCGCGCGTGACGTCGAGCATGCGGTCGAAGCCCGCGCCCAGGTCGACCTGGGTGCGCAGGACAAGCGTGTTGACGAACATGCCGACGAGGTCATCGAGTGCGGGGTCGGAACGACCAGCGATCGGGGTGCCGATCGTGATGTCGCTTGCCCCGCAGACGCGGGCGAGCAACGTGGCGAGCGCCGCGTGCAACACCATGAACATGCTGACCCCACGCGCGGCAGCGAGTTCGCTTGCCGCCCTGCGGATGTCGGGAGCGATGGTGAACGCGACGGTGTCGCCACCCGCGTCGCGGCGCAGCGGACGCGGGCGGTCGAAGGGCAGGTCAAGCTGGTCGGGCAGCCCCGCGAGCGCACCAGCCCAGTGACTGAGCTGCTTGCTGACCGGCGATTCGGGATCGGTTTCGGAGCCGAGGATTTCGCGCTGCCACAGAGCGAAATCGGCGTACTGCACCGGCAACGGCACCCACTCGGGCGCGGCGTCTTCGGCGCGGGCGGCGACGGCGACCATCAGGTCGCGTGCGAGCGGCGCGACCGACCAGCCGTCGCCGCTGATGTGGTGCAAAACGACGAGCAGCAGGTGGTCGTTGTGGCCAACCCGGTACAGCACCACCCGCAAGGGCGTTTCGGTCCGCAAATCAAAACCGCGACCCGCCACTTCGGCGGCGAGCACGGGGATGTCGGCGGCGATCACGTCGACCGCGTCAAGGGTGAGGTCGACCGCGTCGGTGGGGTGAATCAGCTGGTACGGGCCGTCGTCGGCTTCGGGGAAGCTGGTGCGCAGGCTCTCATGCCGGTCAAGCACGTCACGCAAACCGGCACGCAACGCGACCGGGTCGAGTCGACCGGTCAACCGCAAACCGAGCGGCATGTTGTAGGCGGCGGCATGCTCGGCGAACCGGTTGAGGATCCACAGCCGCTGCTGAGCGAGTGACAGCGGAATCCGCGCGGGCCGTACCGCGGGCACCAATTTGGCGGTCGTCGCATCGGGGCGACGCGTGCCCATCGTCGCGGCGAGTTCGGCGATGGTCGGCGCTTCGAACAGGTCGCGGATGGTGAGCGCGGTTTCGAAGGTGGCGTTCACTCGCGCGATCGCCCGCGCCGCGATGAGCGAGTTACCGCCAAGGTCAAAGAAGCTGTCGTCGATGCCGATCGCGGTGTCGCCGAGGGCGAGCACGTCGGTCATGATCTCGGCCAACACACGTTCGGTCTCGGTTGTCGGCTTCGTCGCGCCGACCGAACCGGTCTGGAACTCCTCTGGCGCGGGCAGGGCCTTCCGATCGACCTTGCCGTTCGCGCTGAGCGGCAATTCGTCAAGGATCACCAACGCCGACGGCACCATGTACGACGGCAACGCGCGACGCAGCCCGGCCATCAGCGTGGCGAGGTCGGGTGTTGCCGCACCCGGCGCGGCGACAACATAGGCGACCAACTCGTCGTCGCCGGTACGGCCAGCGCGCGCGACACACACCGCCCGTGCGAGCCCAGGATCGGCAAGCAACGCGGCTTCGATTTCGCCCAGTTCGATGCGCAACCCGCGGATCTTGACCTGAAAGTCGGTGCGGCCCAGGTATTCCAGGGCCGCGCCGTCGAGCTGCCAGCGGGCGAGGTCGCCAGTGCGGTACATCCGCTCGCCCGGGCTGAACGGGTTCGCGACAAACCGGTCGGCGGTGAGGTCGGGGCGACCCAGGTAGCCGCGTGCCAACTGCACCCCCGCCAAATACAGCTCACCCGTGACACCGGGCGCGGCGGGACGCAGATGGGCGTCGAGAACGTAGGTCTGGGTGTTCCACACCGGCGACCCGATCGGCACGGTCGTAGCATCCGGCGGGCACGGCCAGTACGTGACGTCGACAGCGGCTTCGGTCGGGCCATACAGGTTGTGCAGTTCAGGCCCCACACCATCGACGTGCAGCGCGGCATAGAAATCGGTGACCGTCGCGCCTGGCAGCGCCTCACCACTGCAGAACACGCGCCGCAACCGCGCTCCCCCGGCAACACGCGGATCAGTAACGAACAGCGACAGCATCGACGGCACGAAATGCGCTGTGGTGATGGCTTTTTCGGTGATGATGCGCGCGAGGTACGCGGGATCGCGATGCCCATCGGGCGCGGCGACAACCAGGCGCGCGCCAACTTGCAACGGCCAGAAGAACTCCCACACCGACACGTCGAAGGTGGCCGGGGTTTTCTGCAACACCGCGTCGGTGTGATCGAGCGGGTATTCGGCCTGCATCCAACGCAACCGGTTGATGATCGCGGCGTGGGTGATGCCGACACCCTTGGGTTTGCCGGTGGAGCCGGAGGTGAAGATGACGTAAGCGAGCTGACTCGGCAGCAACGGAGACAACCGATCAGCGTCGGTGATCGGGCTGCTGGCGTGGCCGGTGACGTCGAGCAGGTCGAGTTCGACCCGCGCCACCCCATCGGGCAGCCGCACCGCGTCGCGCGCCGCGGTGAGCACACACACCGGTTTCGCTTGGGACACAACGGCTTCGATGCGGTCAGCGGGGTGTTCGGGATCAAGTGGCAGGTACGCCGCGCCCGCAGCCAAGATCGCGTACATGCCGATGACCATCTCGGTGCTGCGATGCAGGCACAGCCCAACCGTGGTTTCGGGCCCAACGCCACGCGAAATGAGTTCGCGTGCAAGCTGATTCACCCGGTCACTGAGTTCGGTGTAGCCGACAGCGAGGTTGCCGAATTCCAGCGCGACCGCGTGCGGACTGCGCCGCACCTGATCTTCGAACGCCGAAACCAGCGTCGCGGGCGCGACAGCAGTCTCGGTCGCGTTCCATTCGCGCAGCACACGCTGCTGTTCGGCATCGGTGGCGGCGATGAGTTCGCTTGCGGGCGTTGCCGCGTCGGCGGCGAGGAAGCGCGCGAGGAAGTCGAGGTAGCGCTCGTGATGGGCCGTGACTTCCGCTTCGGCGTAAAGCTTCGGGTTGGCTTCGAAGTCGAGCTGAACGCGACCGCCGTCGCCGTTGTAGATGTTGATCGACAGATCTTCGACGGGACCCGTCGCGAGCACGTGCATCTGGCCCGCGATGTCGTCGAAGCGCAACTCGTCGTGGAACAGCATGATGTTGACCATCGGCCCGAAGAACCCGCGCGCGTCGCGGGAGTATCCGCAGTCGCGACGGATGTCGTCGGAGCGGTAGCGCTGGTGCCGCAGCGCGCCGGTGATCGCGAGCTCAACCTGTCGAATGACATCGCCGACGCTGGTGTGGTCGCTAAACCGCACGCGCAGCGGCACCACATTCGAGACAACGCCCGCCGAGCGACGCAGCGCCATCGTGGTGCGCGCCGACACCGGCAGGCTCAGGACCACATCGGCGTCGCCAGTAATCGAGCGCACATATGCCGCGAGCGCGGCGACGATGAGCGCGGAATTGGCGGAATTGTGTGCGCTGATCGCGTCGGCGAGCAGCGTGTCGACCTCGTCGCTGAGCACCGCGGTTGCCCGATACCGCTCGGCGGTGTGGGTATCGCCCGGCGCGGTGACCGACGACAGCGTCATCGGCTCGCCAACGCCAGCGAGCTGTTCGGTCCAATACTTTTGGTCGGCAAGCATGCGGCTCGACTCGGCGTAACGCGACTGCTCGGCATACAGGTCGACGAGCGCGGCCGCGCGCGACGCCGACGGCTCACGCTGTTCGCCAATGGCGGTGTAGATCTCGGCGGTGCGGGTGAGCGCGTTCATCGCCCCGTAGCCGTCGATGATGATGTGGTGACCGCGCTGGTACCAGTACCATTCGCGGTCACCGACCCGCAGCACCACGTTGATGGTGAGCGAATCGTTTTCCATGTCGATGGGGCTGCTGGCGTGGCTGTTCATCCACGCGAGCGCCGCGGCACGCGGGTCGGTTTCGGCACGCAGGTCCATGCGCGCCCAGCCAGGCCGGTGGCTCATGTCGACGCGCTGGTAGGGCTGCCCGTCGATCTCCAGCAGTCGCACATGCCCGACTTGCGATTCGGCACCGTAGCGCTCGTTCGCATACAGCAGGCGACCAACATCGAGATCACCATGCAGTTCCACGTAGTGGGCGATGGTGAGCGGGATGTCAGGGCGAATGCGTTGGGCGTACCACAGAGCCGTCTGCCCGGGGGAAAGGGCGAACGGTTGGCCGGAATCCGGGTCGGTGACGCATGAGCCGACGCGGTCGGTGGCCACTGAACTCATCAAGCACTCCGTTCTGCCTTTGTGTCACAAGTTCGCCGAGCTTTGCCCGGACACAGAAAGGCCCAGGGCGTGGATATCCACGCCCCTTGATTCGGAGTGATACGACGGCTGGATTGCCGTTGGGATGGAATTATTCCTAAAGAACTTTCCCCCGGAGTAAAACAAACCTCTTATTCAGAAACGCGGCCCGACAACGCATTTGGCGACTGTTTGCGAGCTAGGGCGTAGCGGCGGTATCCCACTAATCCCAGCCCGAGCGCGGTCAGGATAACGGACGCGATCTCGGGTCCAGCGCCCATTCGCGTCGCGACGGTCGTCGTGTCGCGCAACGGTAGCTGAGCGACCAGCGCGGCGGGCACAACCTGTTGCGATTGCTGCGCTACCTCGCCATTCGCGGTGATGATCGCACTGACGCCGGTGGTTGCCGCGACAACGAGCGCACGGCCATGTTCGACGGCACGCACCCGCGACATCGCCAACTGCTGGTAGGTCATCTCGCTTTCGCCAAAGGTCGCGTTATTGGTCGGGACCGTCAGCAATTGCGCGCCAGCGGCAAGCGAATCACGGAATGCCCGATCAAACGCCACCTCATAACACGTGGCGACGCCGATGCGGACGCCCGCCGCGGTGACCGTGCCATCGCCATCGCCGGGAACGAAATACCCCGCGCGGTCGGCGTAAGAAGAGAACAAACGGAAGAAACCACGCATCGGCAGGTATTCGCCGAAGGGTTGAATGATTTTCTTGTTGTGCCGGTCGCCGGGTCCGTGCGTGCCGTCCCACACGATCACCGAATTGGTGGTCGTGCGGTCACCATTCACCAGGACAGCGCCGACGAGGATCGGCGCGCCGATGCGAACCGAGGCTTGCGTGATCTCGGCGCGGGCATCAGCGTTGCGCAGTGGATCTATATCGGAGGAGTTTTCCGGCCAGATCACCACGTCTGGCTTGGCCACCTGACCGCGCTTGACGGCGTCGGCGAGCTCCTCGGTGCGCCGAACATGGTTGTCCAGCACCGCGCGACGCTGGGCGTTGAAATCAAGCCCCAGTCGCGGCACGCTGCCCTGGATCGCGGCGACCGTGATCGACCGGTAGCCGTTTTCCGAGGTGGGCAACGTCGTCCGGAGGATCGCTCCGGCGATGGGCATGATAGCCACAGTTACCAGTGCTAAGGCAAGTCCGGTTCGGATATGTGTGAAGTCGCGAGTGCGCGTCCACGTGCGTAATTGGGACACCAGCGCGACCAGGCCGGCGCCCGTCAGGGCGACGGCGAACCCGATCAGCGGTGCGCCGCCGTAGGCAGCGAGCGACAAATACCAGCCGTCGGCTTGGCCGAAAGCGATTCTGCCCCAAGGGAATCCACCGAAGGGGAAGGTGGAGCGCGCCCATTCGGTCGCCGTCCATGCGAGCGCGACCCACACCGGCCAGCCAGGCAGGGTGCTCAGGAGGCGAGTGAGGACACCCCAGAGTCCGAAAAAGACCGCACACGCGGTGGACAACGCTAGCCACGGCGTCGGCCCGACGTAGATACCGGTCCACGGCAGCAGCGGAAGAAAGAACGCAAGGCCGCCGAGCATGCCGTAGCCGAAACTCGCACGCGTTTTCGCCGTTCCGCGCACAGCGACGATGAGCAGCGCGACGGCGATCGGCGCGAGGAACCAGAAGGGGCGAGGGGGGAAGCTGGCGAACAGCAGGAGCCCGCCGACGACCGCGCAGAACGTGCGCACCGCCCAACCGGGGAGCGCGAACGCACCGTCGGTCGCGTCAATAGCGCCGGACCGGTCGGCGCGCGCAGCACCTTCGGATCCGCGCTTTGTCGGCGCACTACCGTCGGTAGATTCGGCTGTCCTGCCCGCAGTTGTGGCGTTCTCGCTCGGAGCGTGGTCGGCGGTGACGCGCGCGTCCGCGTCGGCATTGGGCCCACGCTTCGGCAGGGTGTCAGCGTCGGTGGGGTCTGCGGGAGCGTTGTCCGGCGCGGGGTCAATCATGGTGTCCTGCTCTGTGATTCGAAGCGATTACGCGCGGCAGATCGTGACGCCGTCGCGCACGGTGCGCAGTGCGGTCGGGAGTTTCGCGCCAGGGTCAAGCACGGGCAGGCCGGGCACGCGCGAACGCGGGTCGGTCGACCACCGCTGCACGGTGTCGGCGGCGGCAGCGACGACGAGGTCGCCCGCGTCCCACACCGTGTACGAGGCGGGAGCACCGGGGACGAGGGTGCCCGCGAGGCCGTCACGCACGCCGCCCGCACGCCACGCCCCGCGCGTCGCCGCGGCGAACGCGGCACGCGGTGACAACCCGTGCCCCGACGTGCGGTGGTGAACGGCGGCCTGGATCGCGGCCCACGGGTCAAGCGAGGTAACCGGTGCGTCCGAGCCGATCGCCAGCGAAACGCCAGCGGCGGCCATCGCGGCGAACGGGTTCAACGTCGCGGCCCGTTCGGTGCCGAGTCGCGCGGCGTACATCCCGTCGCCGCCACCCCATTCGGCGTCGAAACCGGGCTGGACCGAGGCGATTACCCCGAGGCGCGCGAAGGTGTCGATCGCGTTTTGATCGACCATTTCGGCGTGCTCGACGCGGTGTCCGAGTGACGCGACGGCAGGTCCGCCGAGTTCGTCGGCGACGCGCGTGAACGCGGCGACGACCCGGTCGATGGCAGCGTCGCCGATCGCGTGGAAGCCCGCCTGAATCCCAGCTTGGGTGCAGGCGCGCAGGTGGTCGGTGATGGCGTCGACGTCGAGGTAGCTGGTGCCGGTGGTCGCGGCGTCGACGTAGGGGTCGCGCAGCAGCGCGGTGTGTGAGCCGAGCGAACCGTCGACAAACAGGTCGCCGCCGAGGGCGTCAACGCCGAGTTCCGCGATCAGCGCGCGGGCTTCGTCGGCGGTGCGAACCGCCTGACCCCAGTACGTGCGCACCGCGACGCCGTGGTCGAACGCGAGCAATTCCGCGAGATCGGCGCGGCCAGAAATGTCGGGGCCCGCGTTCTCATGAACGGCGACAATGCCTTTCGACGCCGCGTGATCGAGAGCGGCGGTGCGCGCGGTTGCCCGCTGAGCGGGGGTGAGGGAATCCAGGGCGACGCGACGGACGCGGTGGTGTGCGTCGGCGGTGACCGGACCGGACGTTCCCGCGACGCCCGCAGCAGCAAGCAGCGCACTCGACGCCACCGCCGAGTGGGCGTCCACGCGCGCGAGGTAAACAAGTCGACCTGGGCCAGCCGCTTCGTCGAGTTCAGCAACCGTCGGCGGCCGGTGTTCGGGCCACCGCGTGTTGTCCCAGCCTTCGCCGATAATCACCCCGTCGGGGTGCGTGCTCGCGTAGGCCCGCAGCGCGGCGAGCGCGTCGGCGAGTGAGGCGCTGTCGGTGAGGTCGAGCCCGGTCAACCGCAGCCCAAGCGCGGTGACATGCACGTGCGGGTCGACGAATGCCGGTGCGACGAACGCACCGTCGAGGTCGATGATCTCCGCGTCTGGGTGCATGGCCCGACCAGGCGCTTCAGCACCAAGAAAGACCACGGTGCCGTCGGTGACGGCCATCGCGGTCGCGTCTGGGGAGCTGGAACTGTAGAAACGGCCACCGATCAGCAACTGGGTACTCACGATGGCCCAGTCTGCCGTATCGGCAACCGATCAGGTCGGCAGGGACAGCGCGGCGCGCACCTCGCTGTCGACCACACCGCGATGCCCGCCGATTTCGGCGGCGATGAGTTCGAGTCGCCACGCGGCGACGGTGAATTCCGACAGGGTTTGGCCGGCGGCGGTACTTGCCCTGCGTACCGCGTCAGCCAATTCAGCGCTCACCGTGACGGTGATCTGCTCGGTGACCATCGGGCCACCGTACCCCTTTTCTCAGGCAGGGCCGATCGCGCGTCGACCAGGGGTGTGCCCGTCGTCATACCACTGACCGACAACCGCGCCGTCGACAACGTCGCCACTGTCGGCGTCGACGACCATCCCCCGATACGGCGACGGCGCGAACGACGGCAGCGGACCGAAGCGTCGCGTCGCGATTTTCTCCAAAAGCGGCCGCATCAGCGCACGAGTGGGCGGGAACAACGCGAGCAACCCGAGCACGCCAGTGACCAGACCAGGGACGAAAAGCAGGACCGATCCAGTGGCGACAATCACGCCGTCAGCGAGCGCGCTTTCGGCGGTGACTTCCCCGCGCGACGCGCGCCGGAACCGGTCGAACACGCGCCGACCCTGCCGCCCAAGCAGCACAAGTCCCACGCCGGAAATGGCGACGAGGATGAGCAGCGCCCACCCGATGCCGGTGAGTTGGGCGAGCCCGATGAGCGCGAGGAGTTCAACGACGAGGTAGGTGACAAACAGGGCGGCGGGCATGGCGGGGTCCTTTCCGAACGATCCACTTGCGCAACGAACGGGCGGCCGAATTTTCTCCCGACTGGCACTTTTGTCGTGATCTTGGTTGCCTGACGGGGTGGAATTGGGCGATTGGGCGGTGCTATTGGTCGCCGCGGGTGCGGCAGGGTGGGTCGACGCGGTGGTCGGCGGTGGCGGGCTCATCATCTTGCCGACACTGTTTCTCGTCGCGCCCGGCATCGCGCCGCAGACGGCGTTGGGCACCAACAAGTTGGCCGCCCTAGCTGGCACCGCGACGGCCGCGGCCACCTTCGCCCGCAAGCTGAAGATGCGGTGGAAGGTGCTGGTTCCGGGCGCGGTGATCGCCGCGATCACCTCCGGGTTCGGTGCGGCGGCGGTGTCGTTGATCGACCGGGCGCTGTTCATTCCGCTGATCATGGTGGTGCTTGTCGCGGTGGCGCTGTTCGTCACGCTGCGCCCGTCCATTGGGATGACGGCGGCAAAGCATCCGCCGACGCGACGGAAAACGATCCTTGTCGTCGCGCTGGCATCCGGCCTGATCGGGCTCTACGACGGACTCCTCGGCCCCGGCACTGGCACGTTTTTGATCATCAGCTTCGCCACCCTGCTTGGCACCGAATTCGTACGGGCGGCGGGCATGGCGAAGGTGATCAACTGCGGATCGAACCTGGGCGCGCTCGTGTATTTGGGCGCGACCGGCCACATCCTGTGGGCGCTCGGGTTGACGATGGCGGTCGCCAATATTGGTGGTGCCCTTGTTGGTTCGCGGATGGCGCTGGCCAAGGGCGCGGGGTTCGTGCGAATTGTGTTGCTGGTGGTGGTTATTGGGATGGTGATTCGATTGGGATTCCAACAGTTCGGTTGATGTCGGTGCCAGCGGCTAGCGTGGTCACGGTGAGCACATCCCGGGTTGTCGACGAACAATTCCGCGCGCTGCCGTTGCGCGCGTTGTCCGATGCCGCCCTGGCGGCGGCCCAAGCGGCAGGGGCCGAGCACGCCGACCTACGGGTGCACCGGCTGGTCACCCAGTCCATTCGCCTGCGCGACGGGCGCGTTGAAGCCGTCACCGACAGCGTTGAGCTGGGCCTGGCGGTGCGTGTCGTCGTCGATGGCACGTGGGGGTTCGCCTCGCATGCCGAACTCACCCCCGCGACTGCCGCTGAGGTAGCGCGGCGGGCGGTTGAGGTCGCGCGGGCGTTGCGGTCGTTGAATCGCGAGCGCGTTGAGTTGGCACCCGAGCCCGTCTACGCCGACCTGTCGTGGGTGTCTGAGTACGACGTCGACCCGTTCACGGTCGCGACCAGCGACAAAGTGGCGCTGCTGCAAGACTATTCGGATCGCCTGGCTGCGGCCGACGGCGTCGACCACGTCAGCGCGTCGGTGTTGCAGGTCAAAGAGCAAACCTTTTACGCCGACACCGCGGGGTCGCGCATCACGCAACAGCGGGTGCGTCTGCATCCACAACTGGAAGCGACCACCGTCGACGCGTCGGCTGGCGAGTTCGAAACCATGCGCACCCTCGCCGCGCCCGCCGGCCGGGGCTGGGAGTACGTCACCGGCGCCGACGGGGTGTGGGACTGGTCGGATGAACTCGCCCGGATCCCAGAGTGGTTGGCGGAGAAGGTTAAAGCGCCCACCGTCGTCGCTGGCCCAACCGATCTCGTGATCGACCCGACGAACCTGTGGCTCACCATTCACGAGTCCATCGGCCACGCCACCGAGTACGACCGGGCCATCGGTTATGAATCCGCTTACGCGGGAACGTCTTTCGCAACCCCCGACCAGTTGGGCACGTTGCGGTACGGCACGCCGATCATGCACGTCACCGGCGACCGCACCCAACGCAACGGCCTCGCCAGCGTCGGTTACGACGACGAAGGCGTCGCCGGTCAGCGGTGGGACCTCATCCGCGACGGCGTGCTCGTCGGCTACCAACTTGACCGCGTTTTCGCGCCGCGCCTGGGCCTTGAGCGGTCCAACGGTTGCTCGTATGCCGACTCGCCGCATCACGTGCCGATCCAGCGGATGGCGAATGTGTCGCTGCAACCCGACCCCGACCGCGACACCAGCACGGCCGAACTCATCAGTCGCGTGGAGAACGGGCTCTACATCGTCGGGGACAAGTCGTGGTCGATTGACATGCAGCGCTACAACTTTCAGTTCACCGGGCAACGCTTCTTCCAGATTCGCAACGGGGAGCTGGTCGGGCAGGTGCGCGATGTGGCATATCAGGCAACGACCACCGATTTCTGGGGGTCGATGGAAGCCGTTGGCGGACAAAGTACTTGGCAGCTCGGCGGCGCGTTCAACTGTGGTAAAGCCCAGCCGGGGCAGGTCGCTGCGGTCAGCCACGGGAGCCCGTCGGTGCTTGTGCGCGGCGTCAATGTTCTCAACACCCGATCGGAGGCCGGGCAGTGAGCGTTTTCCCAGCAGGCGCGGTCGTTGAACGCGCGTTGGCGGCGTCACGCGCCGACGAGGCCATCGTTATCGTCACCGACGCGCATGATGCGTCGTTGCGGTGGGCGGGCAATTCCATGACAACCAACGGGTCGTCGGTGTCACGGTCGTGGTCGGTGGTGTCGATTTTCCGCGACGCCACCGGTGCGGCGCGGGTCGGCAGTATCAGTTCCACCAGTGTCGACCCCGCCGATATTGAGAGCGTCGTCCGGGCGAGTGAGGAAGCCGCGCGCACCGCGACGCCCGCGCGCGACGCGATAGATTTGCCGTTGCCCGACTCGCCTTCCGCGCCGGACTGGGATGCCGCGCCGATCAGCACCGGGATCGAGGTGTTCGCCGACTTCGCGCGCGACCTCTCGGTGGGATTCGACGGGTCCGACCAGCTTTACGGTTTCGCCGAGCATCAGGCGCACACCACCTGGCTTGGCACGTCGACCGGGGTTCGTCGCCGGTTCGGGCAGCCGACGGGGTCGGTGGAAATCAACGGAAAGCGCGGTGCGGGAAGCGATCTCGCGAGCGCGTGGGTTGGCGTTGGCACCGCCGACTTCACCGACGTCGACGCGCCGGGCCTGCTCGCGGAGCTATCGCGTCGGCTTGATTGGTCGAAGCGGCGCGTCGACCTGCCTGCTGGGCGGTACGAAACGTTGCTGCCGCCGTCGGCGGTGGCGGATCTGATGATTTACCTTGCCTGGTCGATGGAGGGGCGTGGCGCGCACGAGGGTCACAACGCGCTGTCGCGTGCTGGCGGAACGCGGGTGGGTGAGCGTCTCACCGAGCTGCCGCTCACGCTGTATTCCGACCCGACCGCCGCCGGACTCGCCTACCAGCCGTTCGTCGGCACCGCGTCGTCGTCGGAGTCGCTTTCGGTCTTCGACAACGGGCTGTCGGCCTCGCGCGTTGACTGGATCTCGTCCGGGGTCATCAACTCGCTGGTCTACCCGCGCGCGACCGCCGCCGAATTCGGCACTGCCGCAACGGTTCCCGGCGACAACCTCCTGCTAGAAGGCGGTTCCGGCGCGTCACTGGACGAGATGATCGCCAGCACCGAACGCGGTTTGCTACTCACGTGCCTGTGGTACATCCGCGAGGTGGATTCGGCAACGCTGCTTCTGACCGGCCTGACCCGCGACGGGGTTTACCTGGTCGAGGACGGCCAGGTGACGGGCGCGGTCAACAACTTCCGCTTCAACGAAAGCCCCCTCGACCTAGTGCGCCGCGCATCGGAAGTTGGCGCGACAGAAATCACCCTGCCACGCGAATGGAAGGATTGGTTCACCCGAACGGCCATGCCCCCAATCCGCATCCCGGACTTCCACATGTCGTCGGTGAGCAAGGCGACGTAAGCGGCCGGTTTGTCGGCGGCTGGCTGTGACAGCATGGGCCGGTGACCAGGATTCGGATGTTCGCCACTGATCTCGACGGCACCCTGTTGCGGTCCGACGGCACCATTTCGCCGCGCACCGCTGCCGCGATGGCGGCGGCGCGGGAAGCTGGGGTTGAGGTCGTGTGGGCGACGGCCCGTGCTCGGCATTCGGTGCGTGCGCTTGCGGCGACCTGCGGGTTTCGGGGGAAAGCGGTGTGCGCGAACGGTGCTGTCATCGTCGACCTCGCCACCGGGGAACCCGAGATTGTCGAGACAGTCACCATCGACGCCGACCACGCGCGCACGGCAATGGCTCATCTGCGCGAGCTTGTGCCTGGGGTAGCGTTCGCCAATGTTGGGGCAACCGAGTTCGTCGCCGAAGCCGAGTATGTGGCGATGTGCGACTTCACCGACCATCACCGGCACCCGCACGACATGACCGTGTCGACGGTGCTGCCCGTCGCCAATCACCCCCTTGTGAAAATCGTCGCCCGGCACGCCGATGTGCCGAGCGCCGACCTGTTCACGCTGGTGTCGGGGGCCGGAATCGCGGGCGTTGAGGTCACCCACTCCGGCGCGCCCTACGTGGAGATGGCGGCGGCGGGGGTCTCGAAAGCTAGTGCGCTGGAACGGGTTTGCCAGCGACTCGGCATTGATGCGACGGAGGTCGCCGCGGCGGGCGACGCGTTCAACGACGTCGCGATGCTTACCTGGGCGGGCACGGCGGTTGTCCCGGCCAACGCTCGCCCGGAGGTGCGCGCGCTCGCCGCCCTCGTCATCCCCGCCAATGACGAGGACGGCGTCGCACAGTATTTGGAGCAACTCATCGCGGAGCAGGCCGCGTCACGGACGTAAGCGCGGCGGCCCTACGCGCTCACACGCGCTCAAGCACCGCCGATGCGCCGATGCCGCCTGCCGCGCAAATGCCAAGCAGCGCAGTCTCTTTGCCGGTGCGCGCCAACTCGTTGGCCATGGTCGTGACCATGCGCGCGCCCGTCGCACCGAACGGGTGGCCCAACGAAATCGAGCCGCCATGCACGTTCAACCGGTCGATATCCACGCTGCCAACCGCATCGGTTCGGTCGAGGCGTTCCTTCGCCCAGGTCGGGCTTTCCAACATGCGCAGCACCGAAAGGGTTTGGGCGGCAAAGGCTTCGTGAATGTCGACCAGGTCGATGTCGGCCAGCGACATGCCCGCCTTGTCGAGTGCGCGCGGCATCGAGATCGCCGGGCCAAGCAGCACCTGGTCGGCGGGGTCGACGCTCACGAAACTCCACGAACGGAACGCGGCGAGCGGCGTGAAACCGAGCGCGCGCGCCTTCTCCTCGCTCATCAGCAACACCGCCGACGCGCCGTCAGTGAGCGGGCTGGCGTTGCCTGCCGTGACGGTGCCGTCAGCGGCGAAGACCGGCTTCAACGTCGCGAGTTTCTCAACGCTCGTCGTCGCACGGACCAGCCCGTCGGTGGTGATCTCACGACCGTCAGCCGTGCGGACCGGCACCACCTCGTCATCGAAGCGACCCGACGCGATCGCCGCGGCCGCGCGATGATGCGATCGAGCGGCGAAGACGTCCTGGTCTTCGCGCGAAATACCGTTGATCCGCGCCATCTTCTCAGCCGACTCCCCCATCACCTCACCGGTGGTGCGCTCGGCGATCTTCGGCTGACGCGGCAGCACATCGGTGAACGGGGCAAGCTGACGGATGACACCCAAATAATCACGGGCAGAAGGTTTTCCGAGTGCGACGGGCGCGAGCGCGTGCACCACACTTTGCGGGAGCTTGATCTCGGCATTGCTTGTCGAGTCGCTACCGCCGGCGATCATGATGTCGTATTCGCCGCGCTCAATCGCCGCCGCCGCCGAGGTCACGGCCTGCAACCCCGACGCGCACGCCCGCGTGACCGTGTACCCCTCGCACCCGAAATCGAGGCCCACATCGAGGGCGACTTCCCGCGCGATATTCGGCGCGTGACTGGGCAACACAACCCCACCCCAGACGATCGATTCGATCGCCTTCGGGTCGATATCGGTGCGCGCGAGCAGCCCACGAACGGCGCTACCAGCGAGCGCGATGCTGTCGAGCTGCGTGAAATCAGTGAACGCGCGAACGAACGGCGTGCGGACGCCAGCGACGATGACGGCGCGATTACGAGAATTAGCCATACCCGACTGTATCCGGTACTTGGCGTATCAGGTACTGGAAGTCGGAAGTAATCGTGTCGCCAACCAATCGCGATAGCGCGTCGCGCCGACACGCTCCGCCGCAGGCGACGTCAACACATCACCCGCCGCTAAGGCGAACGGCCCCGCACTGTCATCGATGCGAATCGGCCGGGTGTCGCGGCGCGCGATCGAGGTAATGCGGCCAATTTCGTCGAGGCCGAGCACCTCAGGTCCGACGACATCGATCGTGCCACCCAACGGCGATCCGGTCGCGATATCGGCGATGAACGACGCGGCATCGTCAGCAGCGATCGGCCGGAGTCGCGTTGACGGCAACCGCACCACATCGGAATCGCTTGTCCACGCAAGGATTTCGTCAACGTATTCGAAGAACTGCGTTGCGCGCACGATCGAGAACGGGACCGGTGCGGACTCGAACAGTTTCTCCTGCACCGTTTTCGCCTGGTAATAACCAAGATTCGGCACCTGGTCGACCCCCACGATCGACAACAACACCAGGTGGCCAACGCCCGCTTCCAACGCTGCGGCGTGCAGATTCGACGCCGTCGTCTGGAAGAAGTTCGCGGCGGAAAAGTCCGGCACGGGCGCCTGCGTTGCGTCGATCGCCACATCGACGCCGATCAGCGCTTCGGCGAGACCGACACCGGTCATCAGGTCGACGCCGGTAGCGCGGGCGTGTGGGCGGGCGTCGTGGCCCGCAGCCCGAAGCTCAGCGGTGATGTGTTGGCCGATGAGCCCGGTGCCGCCGAAAACGGCGATCCGAAGAGGTTGAGTGAGCATGATGCAGTCCTTACGGTCGGATTCCACGGTCAGCCGAAGATGGCGATGGGGTCGCCGGTGAGCCAGGTGTTGTCGATACGCATCCGGTGGATACGCCACGCCTCGCCGTCGCGGTGAAGTTCGACGGTGTAGGGGTTTTTCAGGAGCGCGTGCACGGCCGGATCGGCGATAAGCACATGCTGAGCTTCCACCAGTGCGGTCAGGTGGGCGACGTCGCCGTCAATGCTGATCCGCGGATTAGTCACCTGGTGTGTGGTGTCCACGCGGCCCGTGAACAGGGCAAGGATGGTCGTCACGATGGTGTCGCGGCCGCTCATCACGGGTGGGGTCGCACCCCAGCGGGCGGCAGCTGGCCGGAAGTCCACTTCGGCGTCAGCGGTGAACGCCGAGGCGAACAGCTCGCTGTCTTTGGTGTCTTGCCCGAGCGCGAACCGGTACAGCGCGTCGACGATCTCGGCGCGGTCGCGCAGTTCGGCTACCACCGCGTCGGTATCGGTCGCGGTCAATGCTTGGTAAGCGGTGCTCACGGAAACTCCTGTGGATCTCGGGTGGGGTGCTAAATCCACTGTGGCGCGCTGCGAATTCGCGAACAACGGTCGAATCCGCCACGATCGTTACGTCAGACTTAACGATGGGAGCGGGCGTGATCGACCGACTTGAAGTGGAAACCGTGCTGACGCTGGCCGAAGAACTCCACTTCGGCCGGACCGCTGAGCGCCTGCATGTTTCGACCGCGCGCGTCAGCCAGACCATTCGAGCGCTGGAACGCCGAGTCGGCACGCCGCTGTTCGAGCGCACAAGTAGGCGAGTCGCGCTCACACCGATCGGGACGCAGTTTGTCGAACGACTACGCCCGGCCTGGCACGACGTTCAGGCCGCAGTCCGTCACGCGGTCGACGCTGGCCGGGGACTAACCGGGACGCTGCGCGTTGGCTTCGTTGGGCCAGCCGCCGCGCAAGTGCTCATCCGCGCCACCGAACAGTTCCGGCACGCGGTGCCCGGCTGCGAAGTGCAGATCCGCGAAGCGCAGCTCGCCGAGGTGCCCGAACTGCTGAGCGCGGGCACGGTCGAGGTGTGCCTGTGCCCGTTCAGCGACGCACTCCCCGCCACCCTCGCGCGCGGGCCCGTGCTGGTCCGCGAGGCGTTCCTGCTCGCGGTTCCGACGACGCACCCTTGGGCCGACCTGCGCGAACTGTCGGTCAGCGACATCGGTGACACCCCCACTATCCAGCTCGCCGGAGCGGTCAACCCCGTCGCGAACCCGGCGGCGGGACCGGCGGCAGCGACCCTGCACGAAGCGCTGACGCTCGTCGGCGTCGGCCGGGGCGTGCTGCCGATCGGCGCGCACGCGCAGCGCTACCACGCCCGACCCGACATCACCTACGTGATCCTGCGCGACACCCCGATGCTGGAATGGGGACTGGTGTGGCCAACCGAACGCAGCAACGCCCGCATTCGTGCGTTCGCTGAGGCGACCGTCGGGTCGGGCGTGCCATCGCCATACTTGTCGCATGGGAATTCGTAGTCGGACGGCTCAAGCGTGGAGCCACGTGCGCGGTCATCTTCGGGTTCGAACTCTGCTGCGCATGGGTGCCGTCGCGGTGAGCGTTGCCGCGATCGTCGGACTGGGCGCTATCGTCTGGATCCGCTTCGCCGCGAGCGACCACGCCTACTCACTCGCGACCGTGCCAGCGTCGGAGGTCGCGATTGTGCCTGGGGCGCAGGTTTATACCAACGGGCAACCGTCGCCGTACTTGGCCGCGCGCCTCGACCTGGGCCGTCAACTGCTCGAAGCGGGCAAAGTCAAAGCGCTGCTCCTCACCGGCGACAACGGGCGCGCCACCTACGACGAGCCAACCGCGATGCGCGACTACCTCATTCGCAAAGGCGTCCCGGCGAACAAGATCGCACTCGACTACGCCGGATTCAGCACCTACGAATCGTGCGCGCGAGCAAACAAGATCTTCGGGGTGAAACACGCGATCGTCGTGACCCAGGACTTCAGCCTGCCACGCACCATCGCGCTCTGCCGAGACGCGGGAATCGACGCCACCGGCATCGCCGACGACACCCAACCGCACAACGGTGTTTACCAAAAGTGTTGGCTGCGAGACCAACTCGCCGCGACCAAGGCGGTGTACGAGATCGTCGTCGACCCGACACCCACGTTCCTGGGGCGTGAGGAGACGACAGTGCGCGACGCGATCAACGCGCACTAGCCGCGCAACAACGCGGCGCGATTAGTCGAGGGTGATCTCGATGCCCGTCGTTCCGTCCTTGCCACGACGGATCCGACTGGCCAGGATCAACAGTGGGCCAAGCAACCAATACTTGCGTTGCAATGCCTTGCGGACGGTTTCGGTTTCGGCGGAATCAAGGATGCGGGCCGTGCCGGGGACCGCCGTTGTTCCCTCGGTCAGCGCGCCGCGCGCGTTGCACGGTTGCAGTGTCACTGCCGGGTTGCGGCGGATGCGTTTCACCTTCCACGACTCAGCTTCGGTCCAGACGAAGAGTTTGCCGTCGCGGGCCACGGCCCACACCGGCGTGGCCACCGGCGTTCCGTCCTTGCGGAAAGTGGTGAGCTGCACGTAATTAGCGTCGGCCAGGGCGCCCAAGTCAGTCATGTGAGCAAGCGTAGTCGCGACACCTGGTCGGCCACATCGGGGAAATTCCCGATAGACAGGCGACTCATCGGCGCGATTCGGGTCAGTCCGCGCACAAGTCTTACGGCCTAGTCGACGACCTGGTTGACTCGAACGCTCGACACCATCAGCGAGACCACATCGCGATTATCGTTCCAATAGAACAGGATTCAGTAATGCCATCCGCACCGGAATGGGCCCAACAACGCGAGTACGGGCTCCGGGTCGACTGGGGACGAGCGGGTGCCAACGCCATCAGCCACGGCGTCGCCTGCCTTGTCGTGATCGACGTGCTGTCGTTCACCACCACCGTCGGCATCGCGACCTCACGCGGAACGACGGTGTACCCGTATCCGTGGCGCGACGCGTCCGCGCGCGACTTCGCCGCCGCCAACAACGCCCAGCTCGCGGTCGGGCGACGGGAAGTGACCGAAGACAATCCGTGGTCGCTTTCGCCCGCCGCAATCAAGAGCGCACCGGCCGTCGAACGGCTCGTGCTGCCGTCTCCGAACGGGTCGGCTATCGCGGCGAGCGTGCGCGGAACTCCGGTGGCAGCCAGTGCATTACGCAATGTGAGCGCCGTCGCCGACTGGCTTATCAAGCACCAGCTCGGCACTCGTGAAGCACCAATCGCGATCATCGCGGCGGGCGAGCACTGGCCCAACGGCGACGGATTACGACCCGCGATCGAAGACTGGCTGGGCGCGGGGTTGCTCGCCGCTGCCCTCGCGGATAGTGGGCGCACGGACCTGTCACCCGAGGCGCACGCTGCCGCCGCTACTGCCCGGGCGACGCCGAATATCACTGCCGCAGTGCGGGATTGTGCATCCGGACGTGAATTGCGTGCGGGCGGTTTCGCCGACGACGTCGCCCTCGCGATCGAGATCGACGCGGACCTCACGGTTCCGGTTTTGGTAGATGGGGCGTTCCGGGCAGCGGCCGGTGCGGGGCGCGCGATCACGCCCCGCCCCGTTACCTCCTACTGATTAGCGCCGATGATCCCGCCGATCACCGCGCCGATTACACAGCCCGGGATCGCGGAAACGAACAGGAAGATCAACCCGATCAACGCGCCGATCACGCAGCCGATCGCGATCCCGGCGACGATGTTGCCTGTCGAGTCAATCTGTTGCAGCGCAACAGGATTGAGTGCGGGCGTGCCGATCGGGGTGAGCGTCAACGTGGTCGCCGCCGCGTCGATACGAGGCACAACTTGGGCGACCGGACCCGCCACCGACGGCACCGTCGTGGGGATGAACCCAATACGAGTTCCGTTGGGCGACAACACCGCGACGCCGCTGTCGGGCGTGAGTTCGAACGTGCCTGCGACCAGTCGCACGGTCGCGGCCGACCCATCCGCGGCCACTCCCGCCTTGTACTCCACCCCCTGGTCGATGCCCGCGATGGTCGGTCCCGCGGCTGGCGCGCCGTAGGCCGTCGCGGCGGTGATTCCCGTGGCCGCGACGGTGAGCGCACCGACGGCGAGCAACTTGTTGAACCTCATGTGAGTTTTCCCTCCGAAGTGCCAGCCCCGACTAGCCCGAGACCAGCGTGACCTCACCATGATGCGCCATAGCTATGATCAATAACTAAGTTTTCACCGGATTCCTGGGAGACACAACAGCTTTCAGCGATTATCGATTAAGATTGCCCATGTCAATGGCGATTTGGGTGCCGGTAATCTTGCTGGCCTCGTCCGAACACAACCATGCGACCGTCGCCGCGATCTCCTCGGCCTCAATGATGTAGTCGGGCAACGAGTTCATGAAAATCGGGGCGAGCGTTGACCCGTATTTTTCGAACAGCGGACCCATTTCGGTGATCACCATGCCCGTCGCGACGCCCGCCGGATGCACCGTGTTCACCCGAATACGGTGTGCGCCAAGCTCATTCGCCATCGTCTTCGCCAAGCCCGTCACGCCGTGCTTCGACGCGACGTAATGCGCGGTGAACGGCGTGCCTTTAAGCCCGGCCACCGAACTCGTGAACACCATCGCCCCGCCGGTGCCCTGTTCGATCAGGTGCGGAATCGCGGCCTTGGCGGTGTTGAACACCCCGGTCAGGTTCACGTCGATGGTCTCGCGCCACTGTTCGGCGGTGATCTCCCACGACATCGCCGCCGAACACACTCCCGCGTTCGCGACAACCGCGTCGAGACGACCAAACACCGAGACTCCCGCTGCCAACGCGCCCGCGACGCCGTCGAAGTCGCGCACGTCCACCTGCGAAGCCACGATCCGGCCGCCCGCTTCTTCGACCAGTTTCACCGTTTCGGCAAGATCGTCGAGTGTCGCGCCCGGGTACGAGGTGCTCGCGAAGTCGACGCACGCGTCGATCGCGATCACGTCAGCGCCCTCACTCGCGAAACGCACCGCCTCGGCACGGCCCTGCCCGCGCGCCGCACCGGTGATGAACACGACCTTATTTTCGAACCGTCGCATGGTTGCCTCCTGATCTCACCGCCCATGGCATCACCGACGATCGCCCGCGCGCGGTGAACCTCCCGCTCACCGGGACAAACGTTTCCGCCCGCGCGCACCCACCACGGTGTTATCAATGGAACACGTGCCTGTTCGACAGCTGGGAGGGCAGATGGCGACGACGCCAAGCGCCGGACTTGAGCGCGCCGCGCTGCTCATCGACGCGTTCGATGGACCCGGCAGGCTCACGCTCGCCGACATCGTCCGCCGCACCGGGCTGCCCCGCTCGTCAGCGCATCGCATGCTCGACCAACTCGTGCAGTTGCGCTGGCTGCGCCGCGACGGCCGCGACTACGAACTCGGGCTGCGCCTCGTTGAGCTGGGTTCGCTTGCGGTGCACCAGGATCGGTTACATCGCGCCGCGCTGCCCTACCTGCGCGAACTGCATCGCGCCACCGGTTTCGTCGTGCACTTGGCCGTCCTCGACGGCGATGACGTGGTGTACCTCGACAAGGTCGGCGGTGAATGGAACACGGCGGTGCCGAGTCGCGTCGGCGGTCGACGTCCCGCGCACACCACCGCGCTCGGCAAAGCACTGCTCGCCGCGAACGACGCCCACCCGCGTGCCATCGCCGACGAACTCGCGAAGGTCCACGCACACGGTTACGCGGTGGAACGCGGGTTGGCGGGCATTGGTTGCGTCGCCGCGGCGATCGGCGACCCCGTCGCCCCGATCGCGGCCGTTTCGGTATGCGGGCCGGCCGACCGCATGCACCTCGACCACCGCCTAGCCGCACCGGTCCGCACCACGGCCCTCAACATTTGGCGGCACATGAACGCCGACCGCGTGCACCCGACGTTGCAGCAGTCGCGCCCACTGCCCGCCCGCGCCGAACCGACCTACGCCTAACCCCCGCAGCAGTCGCGGCCCTACCTGAACTCGCTCACCGCCGGTTAACCGAGTCCTCCGACTCATACGTCAACGTCACGTCATGGGTAACCTCACCGCGCGTGACCCGCACCTGGCTCGCCACCGGCGGATACCCCCGCGCCACGATCGTGTACTCCCCTTCGGGCAGGTCAGGCACCAAATAGCGGCCCGTTTCGTCCGTCCGCGCGGTCGCGGCAGGGTCGCCGCCCGCATCCAGCACGGTGATCTCCACATCGGGAACGAGCCGGTCGCCGTCGACGCGCGCCGAGCCAACCAGCATCGCCATCGGCTCAAGGTCAACGTCACGACGCAGGGAACCGGTATCAGGAACGGTCAAGGTGACCGCGGTCGGGCGCATGTGGTCGGCCACCGCGACGAGGGTGTACGTGCCGGTCACCACGTCGCGGCACACGTATCCACCGTCGTGGGCGGTGATCGACGCGCCAACTACGTCGCCCACCGAATCAGTGAGCGTGACCGTCGCGCCCGCGATCGGATCACCCCGCCGCGCTGACCGCACGATGCCGGTGAGTTCGCCCGCACCGACGAGCGTGAGGTCGACATGCAACGCCCGCTCCCCCATCGACACGCTCATCGCCTCCGGCTGATGCCCTGGCGCGGCGGCGATGAGCACGTAGTTGCCGGGGCGCGGCGCTTCGATCGAATACGCGCCGTCGGCGTCGCCGTTGCCGCGCGCGACCTGATGACCGAACCCGTCGATGAGCGTCAACGTCGCGGCGGGCACCGGCCGCGCGTCTTCGCGACGCAGCAATCCGGCGATCACGCGCGGACTGCCCGGGTGCAGTTGGTCGGCCATTTCGTGCGCGTCATGCAAGCTCACGTCACGCAGTACCGATGACGCGTCGTCGTCTTCGATTACCGACTTAACCGGCGAATCATCGCGCAGCGGAAGCTCTTTCATGAAAACGAGCACCAAACACGCGACGAGCGCGAGGTCGGCGGCAAGCAGGAAAACGCCGCCCATCGCGTCGGTGAAACCGGCGAGAATCGGGATGCGCACCGCGTCGGGCAATGTGGCGATCCCACTCGTATCCTGCTGCAGCGCCTCAAGGTGGCTCGCATCGAAACCGGGGGGAAGCGTGCCGCCGAAGGCGTCGGTGATCGAACCGGGCAGCAGATCGAACAGCACGGTCAGGAACACCGCGACGCCGAGCGTCCCGCCGAGCTGACGGAAGAATGTCGCCGACGCGGTCGACACCCCCATTTCCGTGCGCGGCACCGCGTTTTGGGCGGCGATCACGAGCGTTTGCATGCAGCCACCGAGGCCGAACCCCATGACCGCGCTATACAGTAGCGGCTGCCACAGCGGCCCTTCGTAACTGACGCGGGCGAACAGCGCGCAACCGATGGCGAGGATCATCGCGCCCAACACCGGCAACACCTTGTACCGGCCGGTCGCTTTGGTGATGAGCCCCGACAGCTGCGAACCGACCATGATGCCCGCGACAAGCGGGAGCATCAGCAACCCTGCCTTGGTCGGCGAAAAACCGCGCACCACCTGCAAATACTGCGGAACCATCGTGATCGCGCCAAACATCGCGACACCAACGACGAAACCGCCGAGGATCGAAATGCTGAACGTCGAATTGCGAAACAGGCGCAGCGGCAACAACGCCGACGCGCCCATCATCAGTTCGACAATCAAAAAGAGCGCGAGGCCACCGGCACTAATGCCGTAGCAGGCCAACGCTTTTGGTGCGGTCCAGCCCCAGAGCCGCCCCTGTTCCGCGACGATCAACAGCGGCACAACCGCCACGATGAGCGTGGCCGCGCCTAGCCAGTCGATCCGGCTAGCGCGCCTCGGCACCGACACGTTGAGCACCCGCGCGACCACCGCGAACGCGATCACCCCCACGGGCACGTTCACGAGAAATACCCACCGCCACCCGTCGACGCCAGCGAGTTGCTCGAAGCCGGAAAGGAATCCGCCGACGACGGGACCGAGGACGGTCGCGATGCCGAACACCATGAGGAAGTACCCCTGGTACCGCACCCGTTCGCGCGCGGGCACAAGATCACCAACGATGGTGAAGGCCAACGACATCAGGCCACCCGCACCCAATCCCTGGAACGCGCGGCACGCGGCGAGCTCATACATCGTCGACGCGAACGCGCACGCGGCAGAGCCAACAACGAAGAGGCCGATGGCCAGCAGGTAGAACGGTTTGCGGCCGTAAATGTCGGCGAGTTTGCCGTAGAGCGGGGTGGTGACCGTCGCGGTGATGAGATACGCCGTTGTCGCCCATGCTTGCTCGTCAAAACCATCGAGACTGTTGGCAATCCGCACAATCGCGACACTCACGATGTTTTGGTCTAGCGCCGCTAGAAACACCCCTAGCAACAGACCGGACAAAATGGTCATCGTGCGGCGATGGGTGAGGCGCGGTTCGACAGCGACAGTATCGGTCATGGAAATGCCCTGGTTCTGATCGGCTGGCAGATGGGTGACGATCATTCGACCCACGCAAGGGCCGACAACCCCGCCACGGGCGGGTTGAACTCTTGTTGCACTGGTCCGGCGAGCTTACCCACTCCGAATTCCGCACCGACAACGAGGGATCAAGTTACTGGCGATTCGCCCGAGATTCGTTGCCGCCGAACGACCGCGACCAGCACAAGCGACCGACGAATCGAGCGAGGGAGTTGCGAGCGGTCCGCGCGCGGCGCGATGATGGCGGCCATGTCAGATTCTGATGCCGCCGACGCCGACTCCGACGGCGGCCGGGCGGCACTCACCGCCGCCGTCGACGCGACAGTGGTCGGCGTGCGCCGCATGTATTACACGCACGGCGACACCGTCGACCGCACCGAAGGTCCCATCGAATTCACCTTCGCCGACGGGTCGACGTTGCTGCTCGACGCCGGGGTCGACGGTGCCGAACTGCGCATCGGCGCGCGACCGTGGCGCGACCCCTTCGAACCGCTCGTCGACCCGGTCAACATCGAATACGTCGCTGCCTCAGGCAAATACACGGCGTTCGACGTGACCAACGACCTGCCGTATCGACTGCTCCGAGGCGCGTGCGTCGACGCGGTGTCGGTGGTTCCGCTGCCCGACGGTCGCCCGCAAGCCGCGACGCTCTATCTCGGCGCGCATTCGGTGAAGGCCGAGTCGATCGCCGACGAGCTGATCGTGACGCTGACGGCGGGTTAACCCGTTGTCTTGGCGAAGTGTTCCGACATCGCGTCGATCACCGCGCCGCTGATCTGCGCGTGCGGGTTGGCCAGCGCGGTGGTGGTGCAGATGCCGAACGCGCCCTGAGCGTCATACAGCACGGCTGAGCCTGCCGCGATGCCGTCGTCGCTAAAGTGGTTGTCGGCTTCCAAACCCATCTCGGTGCCAATCGGCAAGCGCGAGAACGTGATTGACACGTCGGTGTTGATGAAGCCGATTCCTTCGGTGCCCCAGTTGGTGACCAGGCTCGTCTGTTCGCCGGTCATCGCCGCGAAGGAGAACGGCGTGCCCGGTTCGCCAGCGACGACGGGAATATTGCGCACCCACTTGCGTTTCCGCGTGGTGTTTTCGTGGTCAGACATCGTCGTCGACCAGCCTTGGCCGTCGCTGCCGAACAGGTGCGTGCCTTCCCCGACCAGCGCGAGCACATTCGGCGGTGGCAGCGGGCGGTCGTGGTTGGCCTGCCACAGCTCGCCGGGCGGCTGGGTCGAGCGCTTGAGCAGCAGCGCGCTCCCCCGCGCGATCACGGCACCGTCGGCGCGGAGTTCGACCTCCACCGCGCGCACCCGCTTGCCGTCGCGCACGACCGTGCTGTGGACGGTCATCGGGACAGCGGGCACCGCGCGGTGCAGGTCGACGGTGAAGCGCGCGGGCGCGAAGCCGTCGGTGAAGTAGCGCGTTTCGATCTCGCGCGCCATCAGCCCACACACCGGCGGCCCGGACAGCGTCGCGGGCGCCCACAGGCTCTGCGCGAACTGTGTTGGCTCGAAGGTGCCCGCTTCGGTGGTGAAGTACGCCGGGGTCATCGCGGCCGCCTTTCTTATTTCATTGCTACTCAAGCTCGCCCTCGGTTTCGAGGTAGATCTCGCGAAGGCGGTCGAGGGTGGCCTGCTCGGGGTGCTCCCACAGTTCGCGCTGGGCCGCTTCCAACAGACGCTCGGCGATGCCGTGCAGGGCCCACGGGTTCGACTGGGTCATGAACTTGCGGTTCTCGTCGTCGAAAACGTAACTCTCCGCGAGCTTTTCATACATCCAGTCGGCGACGACGTTGGTTGTCGCGTCGTAGCCGAACAGGTAATCGACGGTCGCTGCCATCTCGAACGCGCCCTTGTACCCGTGGCGACGCATCGCTTCAAGCCACCGCGGGTTCACCACGCGCGCACGGAACACGCGGGCGGTTTCCTCCGACAGGCTGCGCGTGCGGACAGCGTCGGGCCGGGTCGAGTCGCCGATGTAGGCGTCGGGATTCTTGCCAGTCAGCGCGCGAACAGTGGCGACCATGCCGCCGTGGTACTGGAAGTAATCGTCGGAATCGGCGATGTCGTGTTCGCGGGTGTCGGTGTTTTTCGCCGCGACCGCGATGCGCTTGTAGGCGGTGCGCATGTCGTCGGCGGCGGGAATGCCGTCGAGGTCGCGACCGTAGGCGTAGCCGCCCCACGTGGTGTACACCTGCGCGAGGTCGTCGTCGGTGCGCCAACTCTTCGAATCGATGAGTTGCAGCAGACCAGCGCCGTAGGTACCAGGCTTGGAACCGAAGATGCGGGTGGTCGCGCGGCGTTCGTCACCATGCTCTTGCAGGTCTGCTTTGGCATGGGCCGCAACGTAATTGGATTCGGCGGGCTCGTCGAGGTTCGCGACGAGGCGCACCGCGTCATCGAGCAGGGCGAGCACGTGCGGGAACGCGTCGCGGAAGAAACCGGAAATGCGCACGGTCACGTCGATGCGGGGGCGCGCGAGTTCGTCGAGGGAAATCACCTCAAGCGAGGTGACGCGACGGCTCGCCTCATCCCAGATCGGCCGAACACCAAGCAGCGCAAAGACTTCGGCGATGTCGTCGCCGGAGGTGCGCATCGCGGAGGTGCCCCACACCGACAGCCCCACCGACTTCGGGTACTCGCCGTGGTCAGCGAGGTAGCGGGCGACAAGCGATTCGGCCATCGCCTGCCCGGTCTCCCACGCCAGCCGCGACGGAACGGCTTTCGGATCGACGGAGTAGAAGTTGCGGCCCGTCGGCAGCACGTTGATCAAGCCGCGCAGGGGGGAACCGCTGGGCCCGGCGGGGATGAAGCCGCCGTTGAGGGCGTGGAGGACGCGCTCGATTTCGATGTTGGTCTGCCGAAGTCGGGGGACGACTTCGGCGGCGGCGAAGCGCAGGACGGTTTTGACGGCGGTGAGCTGGGCGGACGTGGTGGGGACCGCCCCGACGGCGGCAGCGGCGGCGGCCATGTCGCCAGGGTTTGCTGTCCTGGCGGCGGTCTCAGAGGTCTCCGCGACCGTGGGCGCCGTGGGAACGGGCGCGCCGTCGGCTTGCGCGATCCCGGGGACGGTGGCCGTCAGGTGCGCAGTCTCCGCGACGGTGGGCACCGTGGGAACGGGCGCGCTGCCAGCTTGCGCGGTCCCGGTGGTCGTCGGGTGCGCGTCGAGGGAGCCCTCGTCGGCGGTGGTGTCGGGAGCGGCTGGCGATCCTGAGGTGGCCACCTCGGAGAGCAGCGTCGCGGCGTAGGTGTCGACCACCTCGTCGACCGCGTCGACGGCCCAATCGCGGGCCTGCAATGCGGCGAGGAGGTCGCGGGCGCGCGCTTCGACGGTGTCAACGCGGTCGCGTGACTCGTCGCCAGCTTCGCTGAGCCCCAACGCTTCTCGCAGCCCCGGCACGTTCTGCTCGCCGCCCCACAGCTGGCGCGCGCGCAACATGGCAAGCACCAGGTCGAGTTCGGTGTCCCCTTCCGGGGCCTGGCCGAGGATGTGGAGGCCGTCGCGGATCTGGACGTCCTTAATCTCGCACAGCCACCCGTCGACGTGCAGGAGCATGTCGTCGAAGACGTCTTCCTCGGGGCGTTCGGCGAGGCCGAGGTCGTGGTCCATCTTCGCCGCGCGCATCAGCGTCCAGATTTGCTGACGGATCGCGGGCAGTTTGCTCGGGTCGAGCGCGGAGATGTTGGCGTGCTCGTCAAGCAGCTGCTCAAGGCGGGAAATGTCGCCGTAGGACTCGGCACGGGCCATCGGCGGAATCAGGTGATCCACGAGAGTGGCGTGCGCGCGACGCTTCGCCTGCGTACCCTCACCCGGGTCATTGACGAGGAACGGGTAGATCAGCGGCAGGTCACCGAGGGCGGCATCAGTGCCACACGCCGACGACATGCCCAGCGTCTTGCCCGGCAACCATTCCAGGTTGCCGTGCTTGCCAAGGTGGACCATCGCGTCGGCGGCGAACCCGTCGGTGGCAGCGAGCCAGCGGTAAGCGGCGAGGTAGTGGTGGCTTGGCGGCAGATCGGGGTCGTGGTAGATCGCGACGGGGTTCTCGCCGAACCCGCGAGGCGGCTGCACCATCAGCACCACATTGCCGAAACGCAGTGCGGCGATGACGATTTCGCCCGCCGGGTCAGCGGACCGGTCGACATACAGTTCGCCCGGCGGCGGCCCCCACGACTCGATAACCGCCTCGCGCAATTCCTCCGGCAGCGACTCAAACCAGCGCGTGTAGGTGGCCGCGCCGAGCCGAATGGGGTTGCCCTCCAACTGTTCCGCGCTCAGCCAGTCGGGGTCTTGCCCGCCCGCGGCGATGAGCGCATGGATGAGCGCGTCGCCGTCTTCGGCATCGAGACCGGGCACTTCGGCCGAGTCGCCGAGATCGTAACCGGCACTGCGCAATTCGGAGAGCAGGCGAATCGCGGAAGCCGGGGTGTCGAGACCGACAGCGTTGCCGATGCGCGCGTGCTTGGTCGGGTACGCGGAAAGCATGATGGCCAACCGCTTTTCGGCATTCGGGATGTGGCGCAGCTTCGCGTGCCGCACCGCGATGCCAGCAACCCGCGCGGCGCGCTCAGGGTCGGCGACGTAGGTCGACAGGCCGTCGGCGTCAAATTCCTTGAACGAGAACGGAACAGTGATGATGCGGCCGTCGAACTCGGGCACCGCGACCTGCGTCGCGACATCAAGCGGGGACAGTCCGTCGTCGTTGGCGACCCACTGCTCACGGCCGCTGGTCAGGCAAAGTCCTTGCAGGATAGGCACATCCAGCGCGGCGAGCGCGGCGACATCCCACGCTTCGTCGTCGCCACCGGCCGACGCGGTCGCTGGCTTGCTGCCGCCAGCCGCGAGCACCGTCACCACGAGCGCGTCGGCGCGACCGAGCACGTCGAGCAGTTCGGGTTCGGCGGTGCGCAGCGACGCGCAATACACCGGCAGCGCACGCGCGCCCTTCGCTTCGATCGCGGTGCACAGCGCGTCGACGTAACCGGTGTTGCCCGCGAGATGCTGGGCGCGGTAGTAAACGACCGCGACGGTCGGCGCGCCGGGCTCCAAAAGACGTGCGGTGCGGGTCAGTTCGCCCCACGACGGCAACTGCACGGGCGGCTCGAAACCTTCGCCGGTCAGCAGGACGGTGTCGGAGAGGAAGTTGTGCAGCTGCGCGAGGTTGTCCGCGCCGCCTGCGGCGAGATAGTTATGCGCGTCCGTCGCGACACCAAGCGGGACCGTTGAGCATTCCATCAGCTCGGCGTCAGGGGCGAGTTCGCCGCCCAGCGCGACAACCGGTTTGCCCGATGCGATGAGCGCCGCGAGTCCTTCTTCCCACGCGCGTTTGCCACCGAGGATGCGCACGATCACCAGGTCGACGCCGTCGAGCAGCGCGGGCAGGTCGTCGACAAGCAGGCGAGCCGGATTCGCCAACCGGTAGTCGGCGCCGGACGCGCGGGCACTGAGCAGGTCGGTGTCGGAGGTAGATAGCAGCAGAATCACGAGGTGAGACCTTCCTGGGGTGACGCGCCCATCGGGTTGGCGGGTGCTCGCCGGAGAGGGTCTGGCTGTTCACAGTGGCGCGACCGCACCGGATTCCCACCGGTTTCCTCGACGCCCGCCGAGCAAGACGATGCTACTGGGCGCCTCCGGCAGGCAACTTTCCAGCCCGTACCGATTGCTGGACAGTTGATCAGCACCGAGTGGTCGCCTGCTGATCTTGGTGTTGAACGCGCACCCCTGACCATGTGCGGCGACGGCAGCGGCGGCCCGACACCGGGCAGCGCCCCTGCTTAGCTTCGGGGTTCGAGTGACGGCTCGGTGCCCACATCAACCATCTCCGGGGTGCCCGTCCCCAGGTTGCGGTACACGTTGGCGATCACGAGGTGGCCGAGGGCGTTGTTGCCGACGCCGCCGATCACCGCGCCAATTCCGGCTGGGATCAGGGTGCCGAACAGGAGTAGCCCACGTTTGACCAGGTAGTTCACGATGAAACGCTTGGCAGGGGAGTCAGGCATCGACGATAAGACAGGGATGTGGTCGGTGACGACGGAAAGCCACTTGCCGGTCTTGTGGCCGGCGGTCTCGTCAAGCAGTTCCGTGCCCGCTTCGCCGAGCACCACTTTCGACACCAAATGTGCTTGGCGCGGGTCATCAGGATCAAGCCCGTACGCGGCGGCCGCGCCGACCGACAGCACCGAAGACGCTTCGAGGAACACGAGCGTGTCGACGCCGGTCGCGGCCAGCCCGATCAACGTGCCGACGCCGGGGACCGCCGCGGTCAGGCCAACCGTCACGCCGCTGGCGGTGACAACAACGAGGTACTGCCGCGATAACCGCTGCACGATTTCGACCGGGGCATCGTCGGGATGCCTGCTGCTGAGCCAGTCGACGTACCGGTCAACCACCGGCGCCTGCGCTTTCGCGACCCGGTCGAGCGCGGGAACTACTCGCTTGTCAACGAACTTGCGCAACATAGGCGTCTCCTTAGGTCCGTGCTAAGCCAGCGAAGCCCTCACCCTAAGCGACTACCCGCGAACTGGGCAGACATGCACGTTGCGCTGGTCACGTCCCGATGCGGGGCCATCTGCCCGCTAACAATGCAGACGTGCCCGTCGTGCAATGCGCGCCCCGACAGACCACAAGAGGGGCCGCGACCAGGAATCGTCCGTCCGACGGGCACCGCGCTGTCGCCGCCAAGTTCAGCCGCACGGCCATACTGCGAGCGGGCAGGGACTGGTCGATGTCTCCGCCGGGCGAGCGCGTGACGTCGGCGTTGACCCGGGACCGCGACCGCCCATCCCGCCCACGGACCCAGCGACGAGTTGGCCGTACAGGCAACCGTCGACGTGCGCACGCACTCTTGGTGAACGCCCCTATTAGGGTTGTTGCATGACCAGGCGTTCCCCCGATTCGTGCCCGGGCGTCCTGCGGCTGCATGAGGCCGCCGATGGGCCGCTCGCGCGCATTCGCGTACCGGGCGGTCGGCTTGAACCGGCGCAGTTGCAGGCGCTCGCCGATGCAGCACGTGACGTTGGCGACGGCAATCTTGAACTCACCTCACGCGGAAATATTCAGCTACGGCAGGTGCGCGACGCCGACGAACTCGCCGCTCGCCTCGATGCGGTGGGGCTGCTGCCGAGTCGGTCGCATGAGCGGGTGCGCAATATCGTCGCGTCGCCGCTTTCGGGGCGTGTCGGCGGTTGGGCCGACGTGACCGGCCTTGCCTCGCATTTGGACGAGCGACTGCAAGCCGATCCCGCGTTGGCGGAGTTGCCCGGTCGGGTCCTGTTCACCCTGGACGATGGGCGCGGCGACGTCACCACGTTGCGTGGCGACATCGGTATTCACGCCGTCGCCGACGATGAGTTCGCGCTCGTGCTCGCCGGAGTAGATACCGGTGTGCGGGTGAACGCTTCCGAAGCGGTCGACGTGATGCTCGCGGCCGCGCACGGGTTTCTCGACCTGCGCGGCGACGACGCCGCAGGGCAATGGCGACTGCATGAGATCGACGGCGCGGTCGAGTCGATTATCGAGACACTCGAACACTCCCCCGTCACCGAACCGCTGAAATTCGGTGCGACACACCAGATTCCGATCGGCTGGCTCGACCAGGACAACGGCCTGGTGAGCTTAGGCGCGGGCGTCCCCCTCGGCACGCTCCCCGCGCGCACGGCGGAATTCCTCGCCGCGATCGACCGCCCGATCTTCCTCACCCCGTGGCGCAGCATCGTCATCACCGACCTCGACGAAGGCCCAGCCGAAACGGTTGTGCGCGTATTGGCCCCGATGGGCATGGTTTTCGATGCGAATTCGCCGTGGCTGGAGGTGAGCGCGTGCGCAGGTCAGCCGGGGTGCGCGAAAGCGTTGAGCGACGTGCGCGGCGAAGCGGACGCGGCAGTGGAGAGCGGTCGCGTGCAGGTTGGTGCGCCCAAATCCGTTGCGGGAGAAGACATTCCAGCCGATGAAGTTGAGGTTGCGGGCCGCCAGCATTGGTCAGGCTGTGAACGACGATGCGGCCGCCCACCGGGCCCGGTAACGGATGTCATCGCCACGGGCCCCTCCACCTACCGGGTTGACCCTCCAACTACGTGAACCCCGCCGCGAGCTTCACCGTGCCGGGTGGCATTTTCGTGCACGTTCGCGGGCATTCGACCGAAATCGGCGGGCCGACGCACCAACATGCACGAAAATGCCACGAGTGTGGCAACCGGATGGTTGCTCACGCAGACGCTTCCCGATTGCTCCCCCGCTGCCGGGTGCGCGTCGCCGAAATTGGGTCGATGACGGGCATTGACCACTCCGCCGACAACGCCAAACTCGGTTCGCGACCTGAGCGCACGTGGCCGTACGCGATTTCGGCCGCCGCATCCGGGTCGTTAGCCGCGATCGCCGCGTACAGCGCTTCGTGTTCGTCGCATTGAGTGCCCGGGTCGCGCTCCTTCGTCAGGTGGAACAACCACCGAACGCGCGATTCCAGCGGACGCAGGAGCGATTGCAGCAGCGGGTTGCCCGAGATTTCCACGATCACCGAGTGGAACCGCGCGTTAGCGGCGGCGATCGCGGACTGGTCGGCGCGCGCGGTGGCGCTACGGGCGGCGGTGAGTTGTTCGCGCAGGGCGGCGAGGTCGGCCGGTTCGGCGCGTTCCGCCGCTAGTCGCGCGGCAAGCACCTCGAGGCTTTCGCGCACGTCGAACAGGTCGCGCACGTCGGCGACGGTGAACGGCGCGACGATCGCGCCCTGGCGAGGGACGATCACGACCAAACCTTCGCGTTCGAGCATCTGCAACGCCTCGCGTAAGGGAATGCGCGAGATAGCCAGTTCGGTGGCAAGATCGCGTTCTACGAGCCGTTGGCCCGGGCTTAACCGCAGGTCAATGATGCGGTCCCGCAGCTCTTCATACGCCTGATCCCGCAGCGACTTCTTCGCCGATTCCGCAGCCACTTCCCCATCCTTCGGCTCTGACACGCCCACCACGGTAGCCCGCGCGCGGGACGCGACCGTTTCTTACGTTTCGGTAATCCGCCGGTCATCAACGACCATCACGCTCACACTTAACGGTATACCGCTAAGTGAGCGGTTCGTTCGACCAAGGAGTACCCCGTGCACAAGTCCACTCGGCGCGCGATCGCCGTCAGCTCGGCCTTACTGGCCGCCTCTGCCCTGCTGTCGGCCTGCGGTTCCACGGAAACCTCGGCGGCTGGCGGAAAACTCAAAGTTGGCGTGTTCTTCCCCGGCTCGCTGTCCGACACCGGCTTCATGCAATCGGGATACCTTGGCTACCAACGCATCGCCGACAAACTCGGTGACAAAGTGGAGCTCAGCAAGGTCGAACAGGTGCCAGCCAGCGACTACCAGCAGGCCCTTGTTCGCTTCGCCTCCGCCAATGACCTGGTGATTTCCCTCGGCGGTCAGACCGACGCCGACGTCCGCAAAGTGGCACCCCAGTTCCCGAACGTGAAGTTCGTCGAAATCGGCGGCCCCGCCGACGCCAAGCCGTTGGCGAACCTCGCCTACTACGACCCGCAGCAGGCCGAAGCCGAATTCCTCAGCGGCGCGGTGTCGGCGGCGGGCTCGAAGTCAGGCGCTGTCGCGTTCATCGGCGGCGTTGAGCTGCCCGCGATTGTCAACGCCGCCAAGGCGTTTGGCAACGGAGCACGCTTCGTCAAGCCGGACGCGAATGTGCTCACTCCGCAGTATCTGGGCGACTTCAACGACCCCGCCAAGGCCAAGCAGGCCGCACTCGCGGACTACGGCGCTGGCGCTGGCGCACTCGGTCAGATCGTGAACCTCGGCAAGGCGGGCATCGAACAGGCCGCCACTCAGGTTGGTGCCGCCCTGGTTGGCGGCCCGATCCCCGGCGACTGCACCAACCCCGTCTACCTCGGCTACGTCCACACCGACATTGGCGCCGAAGTGGAGTTCGCGGTCAACGCCGCGCTGGACAAGTCGTGGAAGGCTGAGAACGTGCGCTTCGGGCTCACCTCGCCCAACCACGGCACCGATTTCGTGTTGTGCAGCAAGGACGCTGGCGTCGCCGACGCGCTCGCGAAGGCCAAGACCGCCCTGTCCACCGGCGCGATCAAGCCGTACTGACGATCATGAGCACTCCCGCGTTGACCCTGCACGGGGTCGGTAAACGCTTCGGTGACGTGCGGGCGCTCCACGATGTTGATGTCGTCGTGGAGGCTGGCACGGTCCATTGCGTGCTCGGCGAGAACGGCGCTGGCAAGTCCACGCTGTGCAATCTGGTGTTCGGCAGCTACCGACCCGACACCGGGACAATGTCGTTGGGCGGCAACGACTTTCGACCCGAATCACCCGCCGCCGCGATGCGTGCGGGCGTAGCGATGGTGCACCAGCACTTCAGCCTCGTCACCACCATGACCGTCGCGGAGAACCTGCTGTTGACCCAGCAGGGTTTGCGGATGCGCCGCAAAGACCTCACCGATCGACTCGACGACATCGCGCGACGCTACCGGCTACACGTTGACCCAGACAGCAACGTCGCATCGATGCCGGTCGGCGCGCGGCAAAAGGTCGAAATCGTGAAGGCGCTGCTGCGCGACCCGTCGCTGATCCTGCTCGACGAACCAACGGGAGTGCTCGATCCCGCCGAGATCGACGCGCTGATCGACACCTGCCGCGCCATCGCCGCCGACGGCAAAGCGGTGGTGCTGGTCACGCATAAGCTCGGCGAAGTCGCCAGGGTCGCTGATGCGGCGACGGTGTTGCGTCGCGGGACGGTGGCAGGCGGTGGCCGGATGTCCGAGACGAACGTCGCCGAGTTACTGACGGCGATGGTGGGTCGCACCGCCGCTGACCTCAATCCGACCGTTGCCGCGACCATCGGATTAGCGCCAGCGACACCGTCAGACATCGCCCGGCCGACGCGCGAAACAGCTTCGCACGCACCAGTTCTCACCGTTGATCGCGTCACGGTTCGTCGCGCCGACGGGAGCGCCGCGCTCGACAACGCGCACCTGGTGGTGCGGCCCGGCGAGATCGTTGGCATCGCGGGCGTGGAAGGCAATGGGCAAAGCGAACTGGTCGCGGTGCTCGCGGGCAGCACCCCCGTCGACGCTGGCACTGTGACGCTCGACGGCGTCGACATCACCACCGCGCGACCAGCGCAACGCACCGAACGTGGCCTCGGCATCGTGCCCGAGGACCGTCACCGTGACGGCATGGTCGCGGACATGACCTTGGCCGAGAACCTGTTTCTGGGCCAGCTCAACCGCTTTCGCCGCTTCGGTCTCCTCGACAAACGAGCGATCGGTCGTGCGGCGCAGGTCGAACTCGACCGGTTCGACGTGCGCGCGGCGGGGCCCTGGGTGCGGATGGGTTCGCTGTCGGGCGGGAACCAGCAGAAGGTGGTGCTCGCGCGGGAGTTGTCGGCGGCGAACTTGCGGTGCATTGTCGCCGCGCAGCCCACACGCGGATTAGACATTGGCGCGGTCGATTTCGTGCTCACCCAACTACGCGATGCCGCCGCGCGCGGCTGCGGGGTGCTTGTGGTGTCGAGCGAAGTGCCCGAGTTGCTTGCCGTGTGTGACCGCGTGGTTGTCGCCTATCGCGGCACGATGAGCGGTCCAGTCGCGGTCGCCAATCCCGATGCGCAACAACAGATTAGCGAACTCATGATGGGAGTTTCGGCATGACCGATCAGGCCCCGGTGTCGGTGGCCAGCGCGCCGGATAGCCACCGGGCAGACGGGCGCAGGCACCTGCTCACCGTCCCCAGCACGCGCCTCGGGTTCGGGCAGGTGGCCCACCATCCCCTCGCGGTCGCCGTCGCGGCTGTGGTCGCCGCCGGCTCGGTCGGGCTGATCTTGGCCGCGGCGGCAGGCGCTGCTCCTGGCGCGACCATCACCGCGCTGTGGGAAGGAATGTTCGGCGGCAACTACGCGATCGGCGCCTCCCTCAATGTCGCGGCCACGCTGATGCTGGTCGCGACGGGCTTCACCATCGCGCATCGCGCTGGGCTGGTCAATGTGGGTGGTGAAGGTCAGATTTGCGCGGGCGCGATCGCCGCGACCACGATCGGAACCACCCTGACCGGCGCGCCAGCCGCGATCACGTTGCCAGCGGTGTTGATCGGCGCGGCGGCAGCGGGCTGGTTGTGGGCCGCGATCGCCGCGTACCTGCGGGTGACGCGCGGCACGAGCGAGATCATCACCACCCTGTTGCTCAACTTCGTCGGCCTGGCGATGGTGCTGTTGGTCGTGCATGAACCCGCACTGCTGCGTCAACCGGTGACCTCGTCGGAGACGCTCCCACAATCCGAACCTCTCACTGCCGCAGCACATTTGCCGCTCCTAGGTATCGAACGGTCCCCCGCGACGATCGCCCTATGGATCGCGGTGATCGCCGCCATCGGAACCGCGATTCTGCTCCGGCACACCGCACTTGGCACCCGACTGCGCGCGGTCGGCCTCAACCCCGACGCGGCCAGCCGACTCGGACTGTCGGTCGGTCGACTGCGCTTCCTGAGCTTGTCTAGCGCGGGTGCGTTCGCGGGCGTTGCGGGTGGATTACTCGTTGCGACAGCACCTTTCGTGCTCGCCGAAGGACTGTCGTCGGGCTACGGGTTCTCCGGGCTCGTGGTCGGCCTGCTCGCGCGAGGCTCGCTGTCGGCCGTCGTCGCGGTGTCGCTGCTGCTCGGGTTCCTCGTTTCGGGCGGCATCAACCTGCAGTTGGCGGCGAATGTGCCCGCGTCGACCATCGCGGTCGTTGAGTCGCTGATGATCGTCTTCATCGCGGGGGCGGCCATCTGGACAAGAAGTGTGCGCAGATCCAAGCCTGACACCACCGAACTCGCGGGAGCACAACGATGAGTCTCGACACGGTCACCGACATCGCAACCAGCGGAATCGGTTTCACCCTGCCCATCCTCGTTGCCGCGAGTGGCGAACTGGTGAGCGAACGCGCTGGCGTGCTCAATCTGAGCCTAGAGGCGATGATGCTGACCGGTGCCTTCGCCGGGGTGCTCGGCACCGTGAGCACCGGCTCACCAGTGATCGGCACCGTCACCGCCGTCGTTGCCGCGCTGATTTTCGGTGCGCTGCAAGCGATCTGGAGTATTCGGCTGCGAGCCGACCAGATCGTTGTCGGCATCGCGAGCAACGCGCTTGCGTTAGGGGCAACCACGTACGGTGCACGGCTGTTGCTGTCAGATGGCAAGGGGCACAGCGTGACTGGCTTCGACCCGCTGAAAATCCCGCTTCTGCACGACATTCCCGTCATCGGACCCGCGCTGTTCGGGCAGACCGCGCTCGGGTATCTGTGCATCGCCGTGGTCGCCGTCTTGGCCGTGACGTTCTCGCGCCGCACCAAACTAGGCCTGATCATCGATGCGATCGGCGAAGACGCCGTCGCCGCCGACCGCACCGGCCTTCCCGTGCGCGCCGTGCGCTACGGCTGCGTGCTGCTTGCCGCGTTCGCGGCGGGACTGGGCGGCGCGCAACTGGCCCTGTCCGAGGTGCATTCGTTCAGCGACAACATGACTGGCGGCATCGGCTACCTCGCCGTGGTCGCGGTGATCGCGGGTCGCTGGCGCGCGCTCGGCGTGATCTGGGCGTCGGTGTTTTTCGGCCTCGCGCAGGCGCTGCAGTTCGCGCTGCCCGCCCTTGGCGTGGACGTGCCGTTCGCGCTGCTGGTGATGCTGCCGTATGTGATCGCGATCATCGCCGTCAGCGGGTTGGTCGGCAACAGCCGATCCCCGCGCGACCTCACCGTCGCCTTCGCCCGAACTTCCTGACCTGTCACTGCTTTTGAGGAGTCACCGTTGACGCTGATTTTGTCGCACTCTGATGTGGGTGCCCTGCTTGACCGCGCCGAGGTGCTCGCCGCCGTCGAACGCGCGCACGCCGAATTGGCAGCGGGCACCGCGTTCGTGCCAGCGCCGCCAGCCGTGGCGTTGGGTGGCGCGGCGTTCATCCCGATGGTCGCCGCGGCTGAGTCCGCGGGTGCTGTCGCGGTGAAGTTGCTCGCCGACCTGCCCGCCAACCAGGCCCGGGGCCTGCCGGTGCAGCGGTCGGTCATCGTGGTGACCTCGGCGACTGACGGTGCGTGCGAGGCGCTGATCGACGGTCGCCTCGTCACCGCTGTGCGCACAGCGGCGGCCAGCGCGGTTGCCACCAAATACCTTGCGACAGAACGGAGTTCCACACTCGGCGTGATCGGTGCTGGCAATCTCGCGATCGAACACACGCGCGCCATCGCGACGGTACGCGAGCTTGACACGGTGCTCGTCTGGTCGCGCACCAAGGCCACGATCGACCGATTCCGCAGTGCGATAACCGATTTGGATCTCAAGGTGCACGCCGTCGACAGTCCAGAAGCGGTTACCCGCGCCGCCGACATCGTCTGCACGCTGACCCCGTCGCGCGAGCCGATCCTGCGCGGTGCGTGGCTCGGCGAAGGGGTGCACGTCAACGCCGTCGGCGCACCGCCGCGCGCGGACCACCGCGAGGTCGACGGGGAGGCCATGCGTCGGGCGAGGGTCGTCGTAGACTCGGTGGGCACCACGCTCACCAAGTCCGGGGACAGCCTGCTCGCCATCGCCGAGGGCGCGATCACCCAGGACGCGGTGAGCACCGAACTGGGCGACGTCCTTTCCGGCCGGGCACCCGGCCGTCGCACCGAACGCGACATCACGCTGTTCAACTCGGTGGGCATCGGGTTGCAAGACCTCGCCACCGCCCGCCTGCTGATCGACAAGGCCCGCGCCAACGGCATTGGAACGGAAGTGGATCTCAGCTTATGAGCGACCTGACCGAGGTTGACGCGACCCATCTGCGCCGCGCCATCGAACTCGCTGGCGAAGCACTGGCCCTGGGCGACCGACCGTTCGGGGCGGTAGCGGTGGCGCGCGATGGGTCCGTGATCGCCGAGGGGGTGAACGCGGTGAACACCACCGGCGACGTCACCACCCACGCCGAACTGGTCGCGATCACGGTCGCGACTGCGGCCGGTCGCGCCGAAGCCTTGCGCGGTGCCACCGTGTACGCGAGCGGCGAACCGTGCCCGATGTGCGCGGCGGCGATGGTGTGGGCGGGCGTTGGAAGGATCGTCTTCGCCGCTGCGGCAGCCGAATTCGGTGCGATCCTGCCTTCCGGCACCCGCTTCGACCTGACGTGCGCGGACCTGGTTGCGACGTCGAATGTTGTGGTGGAGGTGAGCGGGCCGCATTTGGGTGGTGAGGGGCTGGACGTGTTCCGCGAGGCGGCGGAAGCCTATGGCGAGCGCCGCTGAGCTCCCACAAACCTGCCGACAGCTGGGGAACACTGGCGGAACACAAGACCATGCAATAAGCTCGTTTGTGCAGGTTTTCCGCACAAAGCACGGTTTAACGCAGTTCTGCTCTGCGTCACGAGGAGGCTGGGCATGCTGTTGCGTTTTCGGGTGGCCAATCATCGGTCGATTCGGGATGAGTACGAACTGTCGCTGATCGGCACCGAGTTCAACGAGGGCACCGCACGTGAGACGGGGCTGACCAGCAAGGGGCGTCCCGTCACCGCATCGCCGGTCGCGGGCATCTTCGGTGCGAACGCATCAGGCAAATCGAATCTGCTCAGCGCTCTCCGATTCATGCGCACCGCCATCCGCGACTCGGTGGCCGAGTGGGCCAAAACTCCCACGCTTATACCGCGCGAACCATTCAAGCTCGATCCCGAATCCCGCGACCAAAGCTCGCTTTTTGAAGTCGATCTTCTGCTCGGCACCCCGCCGATCCGGTACACGTATGGATTCGAACTGTCAGATGAACGCGTCGAAGCCGAGTGGCTCCACGCCTACCCGCACGGCAAACGCAATATCTGGTTCGACCGGGATGCTGCACGCGGCGACGCGGGCAGCGACGAATTCGTCTTCCGCGGAACAGGATTCAAGGGCCGCAGGGAAGATTTGGTCGCGTTTACCAGGCCCAACGCCCTGTTTTTGTCGGTCGGCGCGACGTTCAACGACCCGCAGCTTCGCGCGATCCATGCCTGGTTCAACGACAATTTTTGGTTGGTCTCTCCCGCGACCGATATCGCCGCTCGCACCCGATGGACCCAACGCCTACTCACCGACGTCAAAGACTCACCACAGTTCGCCGAGGACGTCACCCGCCTGCTCGCTGTCGCCGACCTGGGTTTGACCGGAGTCGACATCGACCCAGAGTCCGACCAAGTCCAGCTTCGCCATCAAGCGAAAGACGGCGACGTAGCCTTAGATTTCCTCAGCGAGGAATCCTTAGGCACGCATGCCTGGTTCGCGTTCCTCGGCCCGTTGTTAAGCGTGTTGAAGTCCGGCGCGGTCTTGCTGGTGGACGAACTGGATTCAAGTTTGCATCCCACGCTGGCCGCAGAAGTGGTTCGCCTGTTCCAGGACGCAGACGCCAATCCTGAAGGCGCACAACTGATCTTCACCACGCACGACGCGACGCTCCTAGGCAACAACGTGCTTGAGCGGCCACTCGACCGCGATCAGGTGTGGTTGACCGCGAAGCAACGATCAGGCGAGACCGAGCTGTACCCCTTGATCGACGCGAAGCCACGAAAGGAAGACAACCTAGAGCGCGGTTACCTCCGTGGACGCTATGGCGGCATTCCTAGGATCTCGATCGGCAAAATCTCGCGCGAACGGTCGCGGCAGATAGCGGAAGGTTCCGAGTGAACTCGCGGAAAGGGAAGCACCCCGCGGGTTTTCGTCCCAGTCGACGTCGTGGACACGAAGACGATTCCCGGGACCTACACCGACAGGCCGGCCGAGATCGCGGCCAGCGAATCATTTACGTCGCGTGTGAAGGCGAACAAACCGAACCCGACTACCTCGACTACCTCAACGAGCGGTTCGGATGCGGCACCGACGACCGGAAACCTTTCCTCATCCACGCTGTATGGGAGAAGAACGGCCTGCTGCCACTCCAGACAGTGGCCAAGGTTAAGCAGCGTGCCGACGACTGTGAGGCATGGGTGTTGTTCGACCGAGATGGGACCGACCGAGATGCCGACATCGAACGGGCGGTTCGAGCCGCAGCGAAAGCTCAGGTTGAATTAGCTTTCTCGCACCCATCTTTCGATCTGTGGTTGTTACTGCACTTTCGGAGTGTCTCGGGTGCGCAGCACGGGAGCAGCAAGCTGATCGTCGAGAAATTGCGCAGAGCGACCACCTCCGGCGAGTTTCACGATTACGACAAACGAAACAACAAAAGTATCGGCGAAGACCGTAAGAAGGCGTTGTTCGGAAACGAAGCAACGGCCGTCCGAAACGCGCGCGCACTGGTAGGACAGTGCGAGCACGGAGCTTGTAAGGCGAGCAATGCGGAACATCGCTTCGTCCCGCGTAACCGGGAAACGGCGTGGACGCCGGCACAATGGTCGGGACGATCCGGTCACGCGGACCACTGCCCGATTCTGGGACGAGACCCGTCGACCGATGTGTGGAGGTTGCTCGTGAGCTTGGGGATCGTTCGGTAGCGGATCCAAAGCGGCCACTCCAACTTGGACCCGGCGAGGGTCGGGAACGGCCCTTCGTCATTCGTATGACGTTCCGGCTTGGAGAAATAGCGCCAACAATTGCCAGTCAGGCTGCGGATCCCGGAGGACGTACCTGCTCGATGACTAGAACGACCTCAGGGTTCCAGCGGACCCCGCAGTGTGGGCAGTTCAGGACTCGCCTATGCATAGGATATTCGGTCCAGTCGCCCTTAATTGAGACCATGGTCTCCATTACTAAACAGTCATAGACTGCCTGACAGTTCGGGCATTTAACAGGGATCTCATTTGCGGTCACCGGACTTCCCACTACAGAAAGATCGGGAGACTTAGATGAAAGGACTCGATCAACTTCGTCGAGATCGGTGCCATCGCTCCAATGCAAAAATGCCGGGACGAGTATAGAACCTGATGGGTTCATGACATCGATCTTTCGCACCACGTCAGCAAAGTTCTCGAAGGTGGATAACTCCTCCAGTTTGGAGGGCTTAAGGTGCCCTGTGCGTTGTGTGGCGCTTGATCTGGGGTAGTAAACGACCCTTACTCTGTTTATTGTTAACTCTCTACGGCCAAGCATTACTTTCCGTCCGTTACCTGCTTCCGGTCCCTCAGGACCGAGTCGATGCCACTAACATCATGATCTCAAGGCTATTCCCCGAAGCCAGGAATTATGAACTTGTCAAGTTGATAGTGCTCGATTAACTGCGGGTGGTACAACGCGTCCGCCGCGGTGACTAACCGTGCAAAGTAAGCGCGCGTTATTGGTAATTCATCCTCCTGAATCCATGCGCACAAGGTATCAAAAGCCAGGCCGTATTCACCCGCGTCGACGAATTCTTGAATGAAGGTTAAAATCTCCGGTCGAGTTACCGGGGAGTCGGCCGCTAGCTGCCTGAACAGTCGATCATCATGGGTCACAGTCACACTCTACCGCTCGATGAAGGATTTCCGTGTTTTCGGGATCCACAAGAACCAAGGTTGACAACACTACTCGGCGCTACCAGCCCGAAACTCCCCAGCCAGCTCATCGTAACGTTGCGACATCACACCGATATTATCCACGTTGAGGCGGTCGCCATTATCGTAGCCCACTGTCACCGACAATGCATCCCACATTTCGAACGGCGACGCCGTCAAAAGCAAGACGCGCAAAGCTTGCACCGTTTCCACCTCGAAGGGAAGTCGACTGCGGGCGTAAGCAACGTATTCGGTAAGACTGGCACCTGCCTTAATGATATTGATGGCAGACGGTCTTATTTTCGCTGCCTCAGTTATCCGATTTTTGTCGGAAGCCGATTCGTCACCGGCACTCAGTTTATTCATCATCTTCCTCGGGCTAAGCGGTTGAGCACGAGCAGAACGCCACGCGCGAAGGCCCGTCACGGAAACGCCACACTCCTCCGCCCTATCCCTGATAGGACTTTCCTCTACTGCGAAAATGCGTAGAGTCGCTGCCCCTGTCCCACACGGTATGTGTCGGAACCCCTTAGGTACAGTTCGGCGCGGTGCGCTTGATCAATAAACTCCCACTCGCGCCCGTACTTGACTATCGACTCAATGGCAAGCTCCCACAAGGGACTGACTGCGGCCGGGCTAAGGAAATCTCCGCGATGGATTCGTCCAGAAATGCAGCGCACGGTGACCACTGTCAGGTCTCCAACAGTCGAGTGGAAATGATCAACGTCAAGTTCCCCTTCATTTTTCATGCTTGGCAGTCCTTTCTACCGACACCTGCGGGCGTACACCCGGTCAGTACGCCCCGCTCATCGCCATGGCCGCCCCAACGCCCACAATCATCACCGGAACTCACGTTATTCATCATATTCCTTGGGTTAACTGGTTGAGCACGAGCACAACGCCCGGGCGCCGAGGCCCGTCACAGTTAGGGCAACGAGCAATCTGCGTATGCTCTGCGAATTCGTCCGATCTCTCATGATCGACGGGATAGGCTGGAGGAAAAGGCAATCGTATTCGGCCGAGGAACCCGGCATGCCCCAAGCGTGTGCTTTCGCCGGGTGAGGTGAAGTGGGACAGGGTGATGGACATCGGCCACGTTGAGCGGCTTGAATGGGCCCGAGAGTTGTTGAGAGGCAAGGGCTATGACGTGCGTTCACCATTGCTTGCCTGCTATAGCTGGGCGGGTTTCGGTCCCGCTATAGCAGGCTCGGGGTGATGTGCTCTTGGTTGACCTTGAGACGTTGTATGCCACCGGGTGAAATGACGGCAGCTGTTCACGCCGGAAGCTGTTCGGCACCCGCCCCTTGCGCGAGAAGTCACCCGAGTTCGTCGAACTCGATCAGATCATCGATCGCCTGACGAAACCAATCATAGAAGTGTGGAAATGTGCGCCGGACTTCGTATCCGAGGCTCGCAAAGTCGTGAACTATCACCACTTCTTGGTTTCCGGGCGCAATCCAACATTCAACGTCATCATTGTCTCCCCTCCTCGCGAATGGGATATAACCCTTCCCTGGGTACCTTTTCTCCGTGCCGTGGAGGCGAGCCTGAAGCAGGCTGCCGAACATTATCTCCCATGGCTCCAGATTCACGAGATTGAGTTCGACGATATGCTCAAACCCTTTCGGATAGCTGAAGCCAGCTGGTAGCTCGTTCGCATCAAGCAGCGAGGTCATCATTCTCCATCCCACGATGTCAGTCGTGAGCCGTTTGGGCAAGCATTCCGATATGAAGAGTTCTGGCGGCTTATTCGGTTCTCCAGCGCCTCAGCCCATGTGTCTGGTACCGAGCCATTCCTGGATAGAAACCGGGGAGGATTCAGGACGTTTGCGGGCCACGCGCACGACATCATCGCGGAACTCTTTAGGGTAGGGCTTTGGCACTGTTTACAGCCTTGCTGTGGTGCAACCTGGCACCACAGGTCAGGTTGCACCTAAGCGTGCAGCAGTCCCTAACCCGTATAGTGTCCTCCTTTATCTTCCGCAACTCACTGATGCGCGCGTCGTTGGTCGAAATTTCGCCGGGTGGGGCGCGCTGTTCTCAGCCCGCGTGTTCCGGCTTTCGGTGAAGCGCGTTATTAGTTCGCCTAGCGTCGTCACTCATATGACGATCCGGCTTGGGTAAAGAGTGCCAGAAATTTCCAGTTACTGGCCTCGGGTACGATTCCGAGCTCTTCGAGGTATGCGTCATCTATATCGGTGAGCCACGCTCCTGCTGCTTCGAGAAATGCTTCAAGGGTCGTATTCTCAACTGCGCCAGGATCCTCTTGTAGTGTCGCAACCAGCTTGGTGATCATGGCCACCAAACCGGCTTTGTCGGATACATGCCGATAACTCAGTTCGGCCATATTAGTCCACCCTCTCCTCGAATACGAATATTTTGACCATCGGTCTTACTCGTCATCTTAAACGCGTCTCTTGCGACCTCGGCTGCCGTGGCGGGAACAACTGGGACCTCCACCCCAGCCATCTGAAATGCGGCAAGGCGACGATTGTCGAGAGAGAAGACGTTCCCGTCGCGCTCGAAGACTCTGATCGCTGGCACCTCACCCGGGAGTACACGACCCGACCTAAGCGCGTCCGCCAGGCTGAATACCGAGTCGCCGTTTCGAAAGTTCTGACTGATCGAGTCCTGAGTGAACCTCACCGTGCTGGGATCAACAACTTCTGGAACACGCGACCCGGGTGAGCATGCATCAGGTGCTAGACCAAGTGGGTCGGCCCAATGTGTGGGGTTGCGAGGATAGCCGTACGGATTTGGCGATGGCGAAATCCCACATGGGTCGGACGTTGTATAACGTCCGACAGCAGGGTCGTAGACTCGAAACCCGTTGTGGTGCAAGCCAGTCTCATCATCGGCATACTGGCCTGCGAACCGCAGCGGCGTGGAAATGCCCCGCCACACAGCATCGCCCCACAGCTTGTAGCGCCCAGTTCCCTTAGCTTCCGCCGACGGGTGCACCAATTGGAGCGCCAACCCGGACTGGTCGACCACAATCGCTGCAAGCGTCGAACTGGCGGACTGGGTCAGAGCGATGCGCGTACCAGGCAAGTAACTCCAGCGAGCACAGCAGTGCGGCCCGATCTCCTCAACCAAAGTGTTGTCGTCGAATACGAAGCGAACAAGCTCGCTCGTGCGATTACCTGTGGGGTCAAGAAGGCATTTTGACGTCCGATCGCCAAGCGCGTCATAGGTATACTGCCACCACTCCCCCTCCGGCGTGTAAACGTCGGTCAGTTGGTCGAACGCGTTGTACCGGTAGTGCCATACCGCTGGCTTGCGGGAAATGCGCGTTGTTACCTTGCGGATCAGGCGGCCTGCTGGGTCATAGTAATAGTGGTTTCGGCCGTCGCGTACCAGCAGGTTGTTGTGGTATTCGCGACCCTCCAATTGCGGTGGCACCGACGGAGTTTCAGGGGCGGGGTCGAACGGCAGGCTGGCGGTGATGTTCGACAAGCCGTCGTACTCGTACGCCTCCGACAGTTGTGCGTCGCGGGTGATGGACGTGACCCGGCCGAGCGCGTCCAGGGCGTACTCCGCCAATGTCGGGGCCGCGCCTTGGGAGGTGGATCGGTGGTGAGTGAGGAAACCGTCTGGGCGGTAGGCGTATTCGTCTCGGCGGATCGTGAATGGGTCCGGTCGCGCGGGGGCGTCGCCGAAGCCCAAATTCAAACTCAACGTCGCCGCTGGGAAACCGGTTACCTGTTGGGTCGCGAGTTGTCCTGTGGGAGTGAAGGTTCGGTCGATTTCCACTTCACCGATGCGCCAACCCGCCAATCGGCCCGCACGATCATGGGTGAAGGTGATGGGTTGGTCGTCGGCGGTCATCGCGGTGACTTGGCCCAAGCTGTTGTACGACCACGTCGTGGTCGATCCAGTTGGGGTGGTGCGACTGGTGCGGCGCCCTCGATGATCGTAGTCGTTGACCATCGCGGGCTGGTCGTCGAGTTTTTGCGTGGCGACAGCACCGGTCGCGGTGTAGGTGAATTCGAGTGCGTGCGTTGGGGTTTCGTCGACGCCGTTGAGTGCGGTGAGAACTCGACCGGCCGCGTCATGGGTGTAGGACAGGTATTCGCCGGTGTCTGCGGTGATGGAGGTGAGGTTGCCCAGGATGTCGTAGCGGTGGCTGCGCGTCACGCCGGTGGCGGGGGTGACGGTGGCGATGCGGCCGCTGGCGGTGTGGGTGTAGGTCGTGGTCGCGCCGGTGTAGTCGGTTTCGGCGATCAAGCGGCCTGTCGGGTCGTATTCGTAGCTCCACCGATGCCCGAGCGGGTTGATCACCGCGGTCAGGCGTAGTTCGGTGTCGTAAAGGTAGCGGGTGGTTGAGCCATCAGGGTCGGTGCGAGCGGCTACCTTGTCGAATCCGCCGTAGGTGTAGGTCGTTGCCGCGCCGATCGCATTGACGTGGCGGAGCAGGTTGTTCTCACCGTCGTAGGTCCAGGTCTCACGGTGTCCTTGGGCGTCGACGCGGGCCGCGAGGCGGCCTTCGGCGTTCCACTCATAGCGCGTGGTCGAGCCGATCGGGTCGGTGACGTGGATCGGGCGACCACAATGGTCGCGCACGATGCGAGTGGTCGCACCATAGGCATCGGTAATCGCTATCGGCAACCCAGCAGCGTTGACCTCAACGTGGGTCCGGTTACCGTCGGGATCGGAAATCTGCTGTACCGCACCGTTATCGGCGTAGGCGAAAGTGGTGCGACCGCCGAGGGCGTCAACGGTCGCGGCCAAATCACCGGATTTCGACCATTCGCGTTCGAGGACGGTGCCGTCGGGGTTGGTGATGCGCGACGGGCGGTTCGCGTAGGCGTAATCGATCGAAATCTGCGAACCGTCCGGGCGGGTGATCACCGCGACGTCGCCATCTGCGGTGTAGGCGTAGCGGGTGACGGCACCGTCGGGTTCGGTAACGGCTAGAGGTTTACGCAACGCGTTGTAGTCGATGTGGCGGTGACCGCCATCGGGGGTGAGCAGATCGCGCAACCGCAGGTCGGAGTCAAACCCGTAGGACGTCACCGCACCTTGGGAATTGACTGAACGAGTCAAACGCCCTGTGCCAGCACCGAATTCGGTGTAGTCAAGTTCGCCGTTGAAGACACCGTCAGTGCCGCGCTGGACGACCACCCGACCATGTTCATCGTAGGTATTGACCACGGAACTGTTGTTGGAGTCCGTCCACGACACCATCCGATGGTGGGCGTCGTAGGCGAAGCGTGTTTGCCCGCCGACACCGTTGGTGACGGTGGTGAGCGCACCATCGGTATAGGCGAATTCCCTTATCCGCGTGACTGTTTCCTCGCCGGCTACCGAAATCGCGGTGACGCGACCCGCGTGAGTAGTCAGCTCTAGTCGGTAGCCGCCTGAATGGGTGATCGCCGTCGGGGCGCCGAGAGCGTCGTAGTGGAACCGGATGCGGTTGTGATGACGGTCGGTGATCGCCGAGATCGCGAAGTTGCCCAGCTGGGTATCAAGGCCGTCGAGTACGCGCTCAGGAGCGAAGTGCCACACCAGTTCCCGGTCGGGATCCCACAGGCGGTAGCCGCCGGTTTCGGTGCGGGTGAGTTTCCAGCGTTGACCACCGGTGACGGGTTCGACCCCGACACCAACTTCGCTGTGCGGATAGGGCAGCAACATGCCGTCTTCGAAAACCACCGTCGCGTTCTCGGGGCCGACAACGACGCGCATATCCAGCGTCGCTGACCAGGACGGGCCGAACCAACGCCCGAACCGGTAGTTCGAGTAGTGACCGCGACGCAGCACAAGCCGCAGAATGCCAGGCAAGTCGACATCGGTTTGCGGCAGCAGGAACTCGCCGGTGGCCATGTTGACCGGGTCGCGACCTTTGCAGGTTTGCTCATCGGTCGAATTATGTTCTGGCGCATCCTGTTTGCCGGTGTCGTGGACGTTGTTGCCGCCGCTGCCGTTGTTGTCGTGCTCGTTGGCGGTGTTGAGGTTGTTGTTGGCCTCGGGGTTGGGCTTGGGGTCAGGTGTGTCGTGGGTGCCGGTCAGGTTGTCGGTGGGGTGGGTTGCATCCGGGTGCGCGTTGCCGGGATCGGTCGCCGGCGCCCGGTCGGGATCGTGTGCGGTGTTGTCGGGCGTGTGCTCGCCACCGTCGGGGTGCGCGGCCGGGGCGTCACCGTCGTGGGGTCGTGCGGGTGCGTCCGAATCGGGATGTGCGACAGGCGAATCTGGATCGTTTGGGCGCGCATTGTCAGGCCCGTCGGTGTGAGCGGGCGTGTTGTCGGCGGGAGCGGCTGGTCGATCCGGTGTCGGCGACTCATGTGGCGTAGCACCGTCTGTCTGCGCGGGCGCGGGACTGTTCGGGGCCCCGTCGGCGGCCGTTGATGGCGAATCCGGGTGTGCGCCAGCGGGATTCGACCCAGGGGCATCCGGGCTCGCACCCTCGGGTTTAGCGTCCGGATGCGTTCCCGATGCGGCCGGGTCGTTGTCGGCAGGACTGGTGCCGGGCGAATCAGCAGGCTTCGCCGCCGCGTCAGGACGCGTTGATGACGGCGCTTCCGGATGAGTGCCGGTGGGATGGGCCGCTGGCGCGTCGACCTTGGGTGCCGCCGTCGTCAGATTCGGCGCATGAGCCACATTCTTGCCCGCGACACTCGCACCGTCTTGGACAACATTGCGCGCGGCGTTGGTGACCTTGGCCGCATCGGTCACCTTGTCCACGGCGGTCAGTCCAACCTTGGCAGCGCCGCCAGCGCCACCCGTGGCCAACGTGGTGACCAGGTCGCCAGTCAACGCACCCAATGCCTCCGAAGGATTGGTCCGGAACCCCGAAACAAGCGCCGACACAGTCGCTTTCGGGTCCGCGGCGGCGACGACCATGCCCGTCCCCAGATCCGACATCGACTTGATGTATTCGGCGGGATGAGTCATGTTGTAAATATCGGTCGGATTGACCGAACGAACGAACTGCACAATCCCCGTCAACGACGTCAACAAACCCGACGTGAAGTTCAATTTCGCTTGTTCCATTGCCGCGTCGAGGTCATCAAAATTCGAGCCCCACCGCGAAAGGAATGGCGGTTCCGTTGGCGCGGTCGATGTCGCAGCGTTAATCGCGGTCACGAAAGAATTCGCGGCATTATCACGTTGTGTCCGCGCGGCAGTCAGAATCGCCCGCGCAGCATTGCGCATATCCGTCCACGTGTCGGTGAGGTTGCGCCCCTTTTTCTCCTCATCCGACTTGGCGTTCCACTCATTTTTACGGTCGCGTTCCTCGCGATCGGCGGCTTCCCACTTCGCAATCGCCTCCGATGCTTTCGCTTGCGCGGCAACAACTTCGTGATACCAGGCGTCAAGTGCGGTTTTCGCTTTGCCCATCGCGTCTGCGCCGTCCCACCACAGCTTGGGCTGCTTGGAGTACTCCTGGTCGAAGGCCGTCGCGGTGTCGCCAGTCCAGTCGGCGACGTCGATTTTGCGCAGCGCGTCGCCGGTAGTGTTGATCGCGGTGCCGATCGTCTCAACGTGGCCCTTGACCTCGTTAATCTTGGCCGGATCGCCCTGAATTAACTCTTTAGGGTCCGACGTTTCGCCGAGCTCTTTCTCCGGGACCGCCGCGCCCAGCGCCGCCGCGATCCGGTCACCGAGGCTGTCGAGGGTGTCAGCGAGGCCGTCCGCACCCAGCGCTTTGGCGACAGCGGCTTCGGCATCGAGGACGGTGTTATAAACACCGCCGACTTTCTCTGCCGCGGTTTCGAGGCCATCTTCGATCTTGTCGCCAATGCTGTTGACCGCATTGCCGATTCCGTCTAACCAACTCACGAACTATTTCCCCGCCCCACCCTGCTGTGCTTGCTGAATTTCGGCAACCTTGGCCGCGACACCGGTATCCCACGCGACGCCAGGCCCGAACTTGCCTGGATTATCTATCGCGTACTGGCCGACTTGGTGAAGCGTCGACACATTATTGCCCACGTGGTTCGCCGCATCAACAAAGGATTCTTTGCTGTAATTGTGGTTCAGAACGAAATTGACGGAATTATTCGATAACACTTCGCCCCACGACATCTTGTCGATGTCAGCATCGCTCGCATGCGGGTTACCCGCAACGTGAGTGAACATTTCCTTGAACGTGGATTGGAACTGTTCGTCCATGATGTAGTAACGGCCAGCCGACAAATTCAGGATCTGCGCGATCGAGTTGCCTGACTGCACTAACGCCCGCACACCCCATGACCAACGCTCGGTGAAGGTCTCAAAACTGGCTTGCGCGTTGGGTTTCCCGATCTCAAGTGACGACATCGTCAACAGCGAAAACCCACGACCCACCGCGCCGGTCTCCCCAATCCCCATTGCAGAGAGTTCACCGATGATCGAGGTAATGCCGGTCGCAGCTTGAGTAAGCAGGGTCGGATCAACGTTGAGATTGTCAGCCATCGGCAGCCTCAGCGACGGCGGGCGGGAACGTCATCGGCGCCGAGCTGAGCATGTCGACCGCGACCCCGGTCGGCACTGATTGCTCATCGGCGAAGGCTTTGAGCCGCCGACCAAGGAAGGTGTGGAAGCGGTACTGGTCATCGGCGGCCACCCCGCGCGCAACCATGAATCGCGCGTACTCAGTCAGCCCGGTGAACGCGCACACCCACGCGACGCCACCCACGTCCAGGGTGAACAACCTGTCCTCTGGGCCCAGCAACGGCACGAGCAACGCTGCCTCGTCGAATGCAGCCACCAACTCGTTCGCGACCCCGAACCCGCCGTAGAACGCCGCGATCTCCGAACGCAGCCGGTCGGCATCAACAACAAAATCGAGCATGTCCGCTCCTATCTTCCCCTCGGACATCGCTCGCCACGGTAACGAATGGCGCCTACGGGTGTCCACCCGGTCAGTGCGCCCCGCTCATCGCCATGCCCGCACCAACGCCCACAATCATCACCCCACCCGTACCGCCAACCGCCTCCAATCGGCGCGGGGACGACGCGAACCACGTGCGGGCCCGTGCTGCCGTCAACGCCCAAATGCTGTCCGACAACACCTGAATCGACAGGGCAATCAAACCGAGCGTCAGCATCTGTAGCGGGAGCGCGCCGTTTTCCGGGGTCGTGAACTGCGGCAACGCCGCGCCGAAGAACACGATCGTTTTCGGGTTCGTCGCGCCGACGATCACACCCTGACGGAAGACGCGGGAGGCGTGACCAGCGGGTGCCTCGTTGACAACCTCAGCGAGTTTCTTGCGCGACCGGATTGTCGTGATACCCAAATACACCATGTAGCACGCGCCAACGACTTTCACGACGGTGAACGCCACCGCCGACGCCATCACCAACGCGCCGAGCCCAACAACCACGGCGAGCAGCGGGACCATCGACCCGCACGTCCCGCCCGCTACCGACAACAACGCCGAGCGGCGGCCCAGCGCCAACGCGCGACCAATCGCGAACAACACGTTCGGGCCGGGGATGACGATGATGATGGTCGCGGCGAGAGCGAAAGCGGCCGCGTGTGACAGCGAAACCATCGCCCCTAGTTTAGTCGCTACGCGCCACCCACGCGATCGCGCCGCGAATGCTGTTCGAGCACACAGCATTTCACGCCGCCACCACCCTTGCGCAGTTCGGACATGTCGACGGGCACCGGTTGGAAACCCCGCTCCCGCAACGCGGCGATGAGGTGCGTGGCCCCGGGATCAAGAAACACGTGCTGCCCGTCGCTGACCCCGTTGAGCCCAAACGACAGCGCGTCATTCTCGTCAGCCACGATCGCGTCGGGATACAGCGCGGCAAGCACATCCTGGGCCGCAGGACTAAACGCGGCCGGGTAGTACGCGATGGTGTCGTCATCGAGGACCATCAGCGCGGTGTCGAGGTGATAGAAACGCGGATCGACCAGCTCAAGCGAAACGACCGGCAACCCGAAATACTGCTCGACTTCCGCATGCGCCGACAGCGAACAGCGGAACCCCACGCCCGCGAGAATTCGCGACCCCGCGTACGCGAAATCGCCCTCACCCTCATTGGTTTCCGACGCTGGCGCTAAATCAGCGAGGTCGCGGCCGGAAAACCAATGGTGATACGCCGGACCTTCGGCCGCTCGTTCCTCGTGCGCGAACCGTGCCGACAGCGCGCGACCACCGATGACGACGCCCGAATTCGCCGCGAACACCATGTCGGGCAAGCCCGGTTCGCCCGGCACGACGTCGACGGTGTGGCCGTAACTTTCCAACTTCGCCCGCAGAATGTCCCATTGCGCGAGCGCGCGCGGCCGGTCTACCGGCGTTTTCGGGTCCATCCACGGATTGATCGTGTAACTGACGGTGAAGTGTTCGGGTCGACACATCACGTAGCGGCGCGGTGTCGCTACGCGTGCGGCGGCCGGGTCAGGTGAGGGCGCAATGGCGGTCATCGAATACTCCTGGCGGCAAGCGGGGCGACGGACGGTACAGACCGGGTGCTACGACGATAATCTCCACTCCGTTGCACGAGGAAGGCCACTTTATTGCGTGTCGAGGCAATTGAGCGCATATTTGTTGCGTGGACGACCTCGACCGACGCATCCTCGGCCAATTACTCGCCAACGCGCGCGCCACCTTCGGCGACATTGGCTCAGTGGTCGGGCTATCGGCGCCCGCGGTGAAACGGCGCGTGGACAAGATGGTCGCGAACGGGCATATCACCGGCTTCACCGCCCAGGTCAACCCGACCGCGCTCGGTTGGACAACCGAGGCCTACGTCGAGGTGTATTACCGCGACAACATCTCCCCCGCCGAGCTGCGCCGCACGCTGGAACCGATTCCACAGGTCGTCGGCGTGTGGACGATCGCGGGCGAAGCCGACGCGCTCGTGCATGTGATGGCGACCGATATGGCCGAGATTGAGGTGACCGTGGAGCGGATCAGGGAGAACGCGCGGGTAGGACGCACGCGCAGTTCGCTGGTGATGTCGCGGTTGCTTGAACGCTCCCGCACCTGAACCACCTGCACGCCGCCGTTACGGCAGGTTCTAGGGTTGTGCCCATGTCCGACGTGCGTGCCAGCTACCTCACCGACGGGGCCGAGATCTATCGGCGCTCGTTCGCGACGATCCGCGCCGAAGCCGACCTGTCGGGCTTCCCCGCCGACGTCGAGCGGGTCGCGGTGCGGATGATCCACGGGTGCGGACAGGTCGACCTCGCGCCCGACATCGCCTACTCCCCCGGTGTTGTCGCCGCCGCCCGCGCGGCGTTGCGTGCTGGCAAACCGATTCTGTGCGACGCGAATATGGTCGCGTCCGGTGTCACGCGCAAGCGGTTGCCCGCCGACAACGAGGTGCTGTGCAACCTCACCGATCCCCGCGTGCCCGCGCTCGCCGCCGAACTGGGCAACACGCGCTCGGTCGCCGCGCTTGACCTGCTGCGCGACCGACTCGACGGTGCCGTCGTCGCGATCGGCAACGCGCCGACCGCGCTGTTCCACCTCCTCGACATGCTCGACGCCGGTGCGCCGAAACCCGCTGCGGTGATTGGCATTCCGGTGGGGTTCATCGGTGCTGCCGAATCCAAGCAGGCATTGATCGACTTCGGTGGGATCGAATATTTGACCGTGCGCGGCAGGCGGGGTGGCAGCGCCATCACCGCGTCCGCGCTGAACGCGATCGCTAGCGAGGCAGAGTGACCGGCAAACTGTGGGGCATCGGGCTTGGACCCGGCGACCCGGAACTCGTCACCGTCAAAGCCGCGCGCATTATCGGCGCGGCCGACGTGATCGCCTTCCACAGCGCGCGCCACGGCCGCAGCATTTCCCGCGCGATCGCCGAACCGTATTTCCGGCCAGGTCAGCTCGAAGAACACCTGGTCTACCCGGTGACGACCGAGACGACCGATCACCCCGGCGGCTACCAGGGCGCGATCGACGAGTTCTACACCGAAGCCGCCGAACGGCTCGCGGTGCATCTGGCCGCTGGGCGCGATGTCGCGTTGCTCGCCGCTGGTGACCCGCTGTTTTACAGCTCCTACATGCACATGCACCGCCGCCTCGCCGACCGGTTCGAAGCCGAGATCGTGCCGGGGGTGACGTCGGTGAGCGCCGCGTCGGCCGCGCTTGGGACACCGCTGGTTGAGGGCGAACAGGTGCTGACAGTCCTTCCAGGGACGATGCCGGTCGACGAACTCACCGAGCGGCTGCGCAACACCGAAGCGGCGGCGATCATGAAGCTCGGTCGCACGTTTCCCGGTGTGCGGCAAGCGCTTTCGGACTCGGGCCGCCTTGACGACGCGTATTACGTCGAACGGGCGTCGACGAAGCGGCAGCGGGTGTTGCCGGTCGCGGAGGTGGACGAGTCCCAGGTGCCGTACTTCGCGATCACGTTGGTGCCCGGGCCGACCCCGACTCTGCCGTTGGCGAGCTTGTCTGCGAACGAAAAGCGTTCGGACACAGGTGATCTGAGCGCTGTGCCGTTGGAGCACCGAGCCGCGACAGACACGCGCACGGGGCCTGTCGTCGAGCAAACAGATGCCGTCGTCACGCACGAAACCCCTTCGCGCGCGGGCGAAGTCGTCGTCGTTGGCCTCGGCCCCGGCGCGCAAGAGTGGACCACCCCCGAAGTCACCGTCGCCCTCGACGCCGCAACCGACCTCGTCGGCTACACCACCTACCTCAATCGCGTGACCCCGCGCCCCGGCCAGCAGCGCCACGCCAGCGACAACAAGGTCGAATCCGAGCGTGCCGCAATGGCTTTGGACCTCGCCAAACGCGGCAAGCGCGTCGTTGTCGTCTCGTCCGGCGACCCCGGCGTGTTCGCGATGGCCGCCGCCGTGCTTGAGGTGTCGGCCGAACCTCAGTTCGCCAACGTCACAGTACGGGTGCTGCCGGGCATGACGGCGGCGAACGCGGTGGCCAGTCGGGTCGGCGCACCGCTCGGGCACGACTACGCGATGATCTCGCTATCGGATCGACTCAAGCCGTGGGACGTTGTCGCCCAACGACTTTCGGCTGTCGCCGCCGCCGACATGGCGATCGCGATCTACAACCCCGCGTCAACGCAACGGCGCTGGCAGGTCGACGCGATGCGCAGCGTGCTCCTGGAACACCGAGACCCCGAAACCCCCGTTGTCGTCGGCCGCGACGTCGGCGGGCCGACCGAATCCGTGCGCGTCACCACCCTCGCCGACCTCAACCCCGACGAAGTCGACATGCGCACGCTGTTGATCATCGGCGCGTCAACGACCACCGCGTTCACCAGCCCCGACGGGACCCGTGTCTTCACCGCGCGCCGCTATGGAGTTCCCGCGACCCCCGCGTAACGTTCCACAAAGGAACATAGTTCGAAGGGAGTAGACCGTTGACCGACACCGCGACTCGACGCCGCCCGCTGAACTCCACCGCGGCCTCGCTACTGGGTTTCCTACACGAGGGCCCGATGTCGGGCTGGGACCTAGCGACCCAGGCCCAGCACCGCATCGGCGACTTTTGGACCATCACGCAAAGCCAGGTCTATCGCGAACTGGGCGCGATGGACACCGCAGGACTCGTCACCCGAGGCGAACCGGGTGCGCGCGAACGCACGCCCTACCGCATCACCGAGGCGGGCCGCGAAGCGTTTGCTGAGTGGGTGAGCCGCGACCCGGGCGCGGAAACGATTCGGGTGCCGCTGCTGCTGACCTTGTCGTTCGGCGACCATCTCGACCCGAAACACCGCGACCGCATCATCGCCGCCAACAAAGACGTCCACCAGGACCGACTCGACCGCTACCTCGACGAAGATGCCAGCGCGCTCGGCCCGAACCAGCAGGCAACGCTCGCGTTCGGCATCGCCTACGAACGCGCGGTCCTCGAGTGGTTTGACCAGCTGCCCACGATTTTCGCGAACGACCGGCGCTAGCTGGGGACCGCCGCGGCCTCGCACAGCGGGCAATCAACGAGTGGAACACCACGGTCGCACACGCCTCGCCAATATCAGCGCGCTCGTCTGCTCGCGGATGGATCACCACCAAGTGACAGCGGTACTGCTTCGCGCGCCGAATACTTAGCGGGGCAGTAACCCGGTAAGCCAGCTCATCGCGTCGGCAGCGTTCTCCACGCTGCGCGCCCCAGCGGGCAGCGGCGGCCGATCGATCAGGATCACCGGAACGCCAGCGGTGCGTGCGGCGGCGAGTTTCGCTTCGGTTTGGTCGCCGCCGCTATTTTTGGTGACGATCACGTCGATGCGATGGTCTGACATCAGCACAAGCTCGTCGTCGAAACTGAACGGCCCGCGCGCGAGCAGCACCTTATGCCGGGGCGGCAGCGGGGCGCTCGGCGCGTCGATCGCGCGAATCACGAAGTGGCGGTCGGCACGGTCGGCGAACGCGCCAACGCCCTGCCTGCCGATGGTGAGCAGCACACGTTCCCCATGCGGCGTCAATGCCTTTGCGGCAGCGGCCAAGTCGGGCACGATGGTCCACAGGTCGCCCGGCTGACGTCGCCACGCGGGCCTGCGCACATGCAGCAAGGGGACGCCCGCAAGGGCTGCGGCGTCGGCGGCGTTGGCCGTGACTTGCGCGGCGAACGGGTGTGTCGCGTCCACGACGGCGTCGATCGCGTTGTCGGTCAGCCAGTGTCGGAGACCCTCGACGCCTCCGAAACCGCCGATCCGAACCGCGCCGACAGGCAACCGCGGGTTGGCAACCCGACCGGCGAGCGAGGACACGATGTCGAGTCCCCGCTCGTCGGAACAGATCCGAGCCAGCTCGCGGGCTTCGCTCGTGCCGCCGAGGATCAGGACTTTCAGGGCTGCCCGCTGAAGTAGGCCGATCCCGAGTCGATCAGCGGCTGCCCGCCCGCGACGAGCAGACCGATCACGCCGCCGACGATCGCGCCGGGCACGATGCCGACGATCAGGCCGAACACACCAATGAACGCGCCGATCAGCGCGCCCGTGATACCGCCGGTCGACGCGCGCTGCAGTTCAGCCATGAACCATTCCTGCGAGCTGATGTCTTTGAGCTTCGACTCGCCGGCGGTGGGGGTGAGCGTGAGCTGGGTACCGTCGGCCGAAACTGCTGCGGCGATCGGAACCTGCTGGTTGCCGAGGCTCGCGGTAAGCGGCACCGACGCGACGACAGCGCCGTCGGCGTTGCGCAGAGTGGCGGTTGCCTTGTCCGTGTCGAGCGTGAACGCGCCGCCGGTGACGGTGGTGACCACGGATTTGCCCGCGTCGGCCAACGCGGTCGTGTAGTTGACGCCATGATCAACACCACGCACACCGGGCGCGGGCGCCGCGGGGGCGGAAACGCTGGGGGCGGGTGCTGGCTCAGCGAAGGCGGGGGCGGCCGCGATGCCCGTCGCGGCGATGGCCAGCAACGCGGGAGCGGTGAACTTCGAGTACTTCATACGACTCTCCATCGTGGAAATCGAACCGAGGGTAGTTACTCGGAACGCGCCCGACCATACCCCTGAGTCATGCGAACTACACCTCCGGTTCGTGACTTTCGACAATGCCCCGTGGCTGGGACAACGAGTCCGCCGTGATCTGCGTGTGACCTTTCCGTGACCGTCGCGACGCGCCGAAGCGGTGTCTCACCAGCACCTTTTACACCGTATCTGGAGTCACATTCAGGTAGGTTTCGCGCGCGGTTTCGACCATCGGGAAATCGCGTATGAACTTTATGAACTTTATTGGGACGGCTTCGTCACGACCCATTGCGCCACAGGCAGGTGCGGACGCCACGCGGTGAAGCCGCCGAGAGCTTCGCCGCGATAGATCTGAAACTTGCGTAGCGCGCCGCCGTGGACGCGGGCCCAGTCGAGCAGCCGCGCTTCCGACTCAGCGGTCACCGCGTTAGCAACAAAGCGGCCACCGGGGCGCAGACGCGCCCAGCAGGTGTCGAACACGTCAGGCTGGGTGAGGCCGCCACCGAGGAAGATCGCGTCCGGGTCGGCGCGGTATTCGGTTGCGGTAGCTGGGAATTCGCCCGCGACGGTGATGGCGGGGACGCCGAGCGCCGTCGCGTTGGTGCTGATCTGACCGCGACGACTCGCGACGCGCTCGAAAGTGACGGCGCGGCAGGACGGGTTCGTGCGACACCACTCGATCGCGATCGTTCCCGAGCCGCCGCCTACGTCCCAGAGCAGTTCACCGGGAGCCGGGGCGAGGGCGCTGAGCGTGAGCGCGCGGACTTCGGCTTTGGTGAGTTGGCCGTCGCCGGTGAAGGAGTCGTCGGGGAGACCCGGGGTGCGCGTGCGGCGCGGGAAGGCGGGGTCGGCGGTGGCTTCGATCGCGACGAGGTTGAGGGGGTCGCCTGGCGCGTGGGGCCAGGCGCTCGCGGTGCCGAGCAGGTGGCGTTCGCGCGGACCGCCGAGTTGTTCGAGAACGGTGAGGGTCGACGGTCCGAAACCGTTGTCGCACAACAGTTTCGCGATCTCGGCCGGACTCTGCTCGGACTCGCTGAGCACGAGGAGGCGAGCGCCGTCGGAGAGCGCTGCCACGATGGCGGCGAGCGGTCGCGCGACGACGCTGAGCACCGGGGTATCGGCGAGCGACCAGCCCAGGCGCGCGCAGGCGAGCGAAGCGGACGACGGGTGCGGGAACACGGTTAGCGCGGCGGGGCCGACCAGTCGCGCGAGGGTGGTGCCGATGCCGAAGAACATCGGGTCGCCGCTAGCGAGGACCGCGATCACGCGATTCCTGTTCTGGCGCAACAGGTCTGGAAGCGCGGGAAGGAGCGGAGTCGGCCAGCTGAAGCGCACGGGCCGAATGCCGGGTGATCCGTGCGAAGCTGCGGCCCGCTCGTCGCTGCCTGCAGAGTCTCGGGGCGTCGGCAGAGGGGGCGCATCGACGGATTCGCATTCGGCGGGCGCACCACCTGCGCTGCTGGGAATCGTCAGGGACTCGCTGCCCGATGCACGCGACGTCCGGGTCCGGAATTCCGCTAGCTCGGACGGCAGGAGGTCGAGTTGACGTCGACCGCCAAAGATGATGTCCGCGTTGGCAAGTGCCGCTTTCGCTGACTCACCCAATCCCGCCCAACCGTCCGCGCCGATCCCGACAACCGCGATCGGCTTGCCCGTCCAATCGACCTCGCTCACCGGGGCATCCGCCGCCAAATCGACTGTGGGACAACGCGAGTGATCGCGGCAAGCACACGCAACGGGCCGGGGATCCAGACGCGGGCCTTCCCCTTGCCCAGTGCCTTCACTACCGCGTCAGCGACCTGGTCGGGGGTGCTCGACAGCGGCGCCGGCGTCATGCCGGTTGTCATGCGGCCAATCACGAAACCTGGTCGCGCCAAGAGTAACTGGACGCCGGTGCCGTGCAACGCGTCACCGAGGCCCGACGCGAACCCGTCGAGTCCCGCCTTCGCCGACCCGTACACGTAGTTCGCGCGCCGCACCCGCACGCCCGCGATGGAACTGAACACGATGAGCTGGCCAGCGCCCTGCGCTCGCATGAGGTTCGCCAGCGTCGTGAGCACGCTGACCTGGGCTACGTAGTCGGTGTTGACCACCGCGACCGCGTGCGCGGGGTCGGCCTCAGCGCGCTCCTGGTCGCCGAGGACACCGAAGGCGAGGACCACCGTCGCGAGTGGGCCATGTTCGGCGACGAGCTTGTCGAACAGCGGCGCGTGGCTGGCGATGTCGTCGGCATCGAATTCGACCGGGTGCACGGCCGACGCGCCCGCCGCAACGACGCGCGCGGTTTCGGCGGCGAGGTCATCGGAGCGGCGCGCGGCGAGAATCACCGACCGACCTGGTGCGAGCCGAACCGCGATCTCAAGCCCAATCTCGCTGCGCCCACCGAGCACAAGCACCGGCCCACTACGTTGCGTACCCATGCGTGCCAGTCTTCCACCCGTACGACAACGGGCAGAAGCCACCGGTTGTCTGGGCGACTACCGTCAACCCCATGTCGACCCCGTCCGTGCACCTCTCCCCCGCCGCGCTTGAGTTCGTCAACGACCGCCACCTCGCCACCCTCACGACCCTGCGCGCCGACGGCACCCCGCACGTCGTCGCGGTCGGCTTCACCTTCGACCCCGAAACCGGCATCGCGCGCGTGATCACCGACGGTGCGTCAGTCAAAGCGCGCAACGCGCGGAAGAGCGGCTACGCGGCGGTCAGCCAGGTGGACGGCGCACGCTGGATCACCCTCGAAGGCCCCGCGACCGTCCTCACCGAACCCAACGACGTCGGCGAAGCCGTCGCGCGCTACACCCAGCGCTACCGCGTGCCACGCGAGAACCCGACGCGCGTCGTCGTCGCGATACAGGTCCGCAAGGTCCTCGCGTCCCCCAGCTTGCGGTAGTCCTGCGGCGGACTGCCACGCGTCCTGGCGACGGTCGGCCGCCTCTTGCCAGTCGCGCGCTGGTCAGTGTGTCTGCCCGCCGAGCGATGAGTCCGCTGCGGATACGCCGCCCTCTCGTCGCCCGGTCGCCGTGCGGCCTGCGCTGGCCGCCCGGCGTGACACCGACCGAGCGGTCAGTCCGCTGCGGGATACGCCGCCCTCCCGGTCGCTTGCCCGGTGGTCTGGGACGTTCCGCCTGCCTGAGTATTAGAGCTGCGTCAACCCGTGCGGGCGCTTGTTCATCGACTCAACCCCGTCATCGGTGACGACAACGATGTCCTCGATTCGCGCACCCCACTCACCTCGGAAATAGATCCCCGGCTCGATGCTGAACGCCATGCCCGGTTCCAGCACGAGGTCGTTGCCCGCGACGATGTAGGGCTCCTCGTGCACCGAAAGCCCGATTCCGTGGCCGGTGCGGTGGACGAACGCGTCGCCGAAACCCGCTTCGACCAGCACGTCGCGCGCGGCGGCGTCGATCGACTCGGCCGTCACACCCGGGCGCACAGCGGCGACCGCCGCCGCCTGCGCCGCCTCCAACACCGCGAGCCTCGACGCCACTTCAGCGCTCGGTTCACCAAGCACGTAGGTGCGGGTCGAATCGGAGTAGTAGCCAGGCTCGACCGGGCCGCCGATGTCGATGACGACAACGTCGCCCGCTTCGATCACCCGATCTGACACCAGATGGTGCGGATCAGCACCGTGCGGGCCGGACCCGACGATCACGAACGCGGCCTCGGTGTGGCCTTCTTCGATGATCGCGGCGGTGATGTCGGCACCGACCTCGGCCTCAGTGCGGCCAGGGCGCAAGAACTCGCCCATGCGCGCATGGACACGGTCGATCGCGGCACCGGCCCGCCGCAACGCGTCCAGTTCCGCGTCGTCTTTGGTCATCCGCAACGTGCGCAGCACCGGCGTCGCCGACACCGGCAGCGAGCCGAAACGGGCAGCGAGCGGCAACAAATGCAGGGCGGGCATGGTGTCGGTGACGGCGACGCGCGCGTCAGCGGGCAGCGCGTCACGCACGAGGTCATACGGGTCAACACCATCAACCCAATCGACAACGCGCAACCCAAGCTCGCCAACCGCCGACCCGTTCAGCGACGCCAATTCCAACGTCGGAAGCACAACCGTCGGCGTCGACCCGTCAGCCGGAATGATCAAGACCGTGAGTCGTTCGAAGGAATCGGCGGCCGAACCAACCAAATACCGCAGGTCAGGGCCCGGCGTGATGAGCAACGCGTCGACGTTTGCGGCGCGCGCGGCATCAGCGGCACGGGCAAGCCGGTCGGCGTAAACCTTCACATCGAACCTCGCATCGGAAGCGCTCATGGGCCCGACGCTACCAATGCACGGGCCAGCACGCTGTTTCCAGACACGCACGGGCACAATCGAACGGTGACCATCGACGAGTCAACGCCCGGCCCCCTCCTGCTGCTCGACGGCGCCAGCCTGTGGTTTCGCGCCTTCTACGGCATCCCCGACAAACTCAGCGCCGCCGACGGCAGGCCCGTCAACGCGGTGCGCGGGTTCACCGACATGGTCGCTTCGCTCATCACGAAGTTCGAACCCAGTCGCGTTGTTGTCGGCCTAGATCTGAACTGGCGCCCCGACTTTCGCGTTGACCTCGTCCCGTCGTACAAAGCGCATCGTCTCGCCGCCGACGCCGCTCCCGGTACCGAGGAAGTACCCGATCGCCTGACGCCCCAGGTCGAGATGATTCTCGACATCCTCGACGCGGCGGGCATCGCGACCGGCGGCGCCGACGGACTGGAGGCCGACGACGTGCTCGGCACCCTCGCCACACAGGAACGCACGTCGCCGGTTGTCGTCGTGAGCGGCGACCGCGACCTGCTCCAACTCGTCCGCGACGAACCAACGCCGCAGGTCAGGGTCCTCTACGCGGGGCGCGGGCTAGCGAAAGCCGAACTGTTCGGGCCAGCCGAAGTCGCCGCGAAATTCAATGTGCCTGAGGTGAACGCGGGCCCGGCTTACGCGCAAATGGCGACGCTGCGCGGCGACGCATCCGACGGCCTGCCCGGCGTCGCGGGCATCGGCGACAAATCGGCGGCCCAGCTGATCACGAAATTCGGTTCACTCGACGCGCTCATGGCCGCCGTCGACGATCCGTCGTCAGACCTCGCGAAGGGCGTGCGTGCGAAACTTGTTGCCGCGCAAGACTATTTAGCAGCCGCCGCGCCCGTCGTGCGTGTCGTGACCGACGCCGACGTCGATCTGTCGCGCCCAGACACCCTGCCGAGCGAACCCGTCGACAGGGAGCGCCTGCTGAAACTCGCCACCGAGTTCAACGCCGAAAGCCCAGTGAACCGACTCATCAAAGCCATGCGTCGCTAACCGCGTCGGGCCCGCCCACGCGAACGTGAACGGGCCCGAAAAGCGTTGTGCCACAGCCTAGCTGGGGCGACCGACCTCGTAGGTGCCGTCGTCCTTGGTGACCTTGACCTGAACCTTCTTCTGCTCGCCGCTGACCTTGAGGTCGCAGCTGAAGGTGTGGTCGACCTCGACCTGCTGACCCGACGGGCACTTCACATCAGCGACATCAGCGATGCCGTAAGAATCCTTGAGCACTCGCGCGACGCCCGACTGCACGGCAGCCGAATCGAGCTCGTCCGACGACATGACGACCAGAATCAGGCCGATAATCGCGGCAATAACCGCGACAGCACCAATGCCTAGGCCGATGATCAGGCCCTTGCTCTTCTTGCCACCCTGCGGGGTGAGCGGGGGCTGCTGCGGCGGCCACTGACCCTGCGGCTGCTGGGGCGCACCCCACTGCTGCTGGCCCGGCTGCGGCTGCGCCTGGGGCTGACCCCACTGCTGCGCCTGCGCGGCGGCAGCTTGGGCGGCCCAATCCTGTTGCTGCGGTTGCTGACCCCACTGCTGCTGCGGGTGCTGCGGCGCGCTCTGCTGGGGCGCACCCCACTGCTGAGCGGGCTGCTGCGGCTGTCCCTGCTGCGGCTGACCCCACGGGTTCGGTGCCTGCTGCTGGGGCTGGGCGTTCGGATCGCCCCAGTGCTGGGTGGGCTGCGCCTGCGGCTGCCCCGGTGCCCCACCCCACTGCGGTGCCGCGCCAGCGCCTGGCTGCCCGCCCCACACCTGGGTCGGATCGTTGTTCCCCTCCCCAGGGCCATTCGGTCCATACGGGCCGCTCATCCACTCGCCTCCACTCGCATAGTTATACAAACGATAGCCCCCCGCGCCATGCACGGTCGGTACGCGAAGAAATCAAATCACACCGTAGGTGACCTATGCGGCGTCGACGGCGACCACCCCACGCCGAATGGCCCGCACCGCTTTGCCCGCGGTGCTCGCGACCTCGGGATCGTCGGCGGTGTTGTGAATTTGATCCAGCATATCGATGACTTGCCGGTTCCAGCGAACGAAGTCGCCCGCCGACAGAGGCGTACCGCCATCGCCGCTGGCCAGCAACGAGTCGGCCAACTCGTCGCCGCGTGCCCACTTGTAGACGCCATTGACGAAACCAAGGTCGGGTTCTTTGGTCGGCGGCAACTTGTGCCGCGACTCATCGGCACGCAACTGCGTCCAAATATCGACGGTCTGGCCGATCGCGCGACGAATCGGTTCAGTCGGGCCGTGGACGCTGAGATAGCCGGTCTCCTGGCGTGATTCGTACACCAGCGTCGAGATGACCGCGGCCAATTCCGCCGGGCCAAGGCCCTTCCACACGCCCGCCCGCAATGCTTCGGCGACAACAAGATCGGCTTCGGCGTAAATGCGTGCGAGTCGCCGACCCGCTGGCGTGACCTCGCCATCAGCGACGAAACCGCGCTCCTCAAGCAGCCCGACGATCCGATCGAACGTGCGCGCGAGCGAATTCGTTGTCGCAGCAACCTTCTGGCGCATCGACTCGGTCTCGCGCTGCAACCGCAGATACCGTTCGCCGACGCGGGCGAGCTGTTCGCGGTCGGGACGCGCGTGGGCGGGATGCGACCGCACACTGCGCCGCAGTGTCGACAATTCACGATCCTCACCGCCGCGCGCACGGTCTTCCCGACGGCGACGCGGTCGCGAAATGCCCGTGCCCTTCAACGCCGACGCGAGATCACGCCGGACTCGCGCGGTGCGGTGGTCGACGCGACGCGGCAACGCCATGTGGCCGAGCGCTTCGGCGGGCGCGGGGAAATCAGCGGCCGACACGCGGCCCGCCCAGTGATCTTCGGTGAGCACGAGCGGACGCGGGTCGCCCGGCGTCTGATCAGGCTCAAGGACAACAGCGAGCCCAGCGCGCCGACCGACCGGAATCGCGACAACATCGCCGCGCCGCAGCCCAATCAGCGACTTCACCGCGGCGCCACGCCGATCAGCGCGACCCTGCTGCTGAATCTCGCGCTCGCGGGTTTTGAGCCGTTCCCGCAGGTTCATGTACTCCAAGAACGAACCCTCAACGCCGCCGAGCTGGCTTTCGAGCTTGCGCAACGCGCCCTCATTGCGCTCGATGCCACGCACCAACCCGACAACCGAACGGTCGGCCTGGAACTGGGCGAACGACCGCTCAAGCAGTTCGCGTGCTTCGGTGGTGCCGAGGCGGTCGATGAGGTTGATCGACATGTTGTAGCCGGGCCGGAACGAACTGCGCAGCGGGTAGGTGCGCGTTGACGCCAACCCTGCGACCGCGCTCGTATCCACTTCGGGCTGCCACAACACGACAGCGTGGCCTTCGACGTCGATGCCACGCCGCCCAGCACGGCCGGTGAGCTGCGTGTATTCGCCTGGGGTGAGTTCGGCGTGCGATTCACCGTTGAACTTGACCAGCCGTTCCATCACGACCGTGCGCGCGGGCATGTTGATGCCGAGCGCGAGCGTTTCGGTGGCGAAGACCGCGCGCACGAGCCCCTTGACGAACAGTTCTTCGACGGTGTGGCGGAACGCGGGCAACATGCCAGCGTGATGGGACGCGAACCCGCGATGCAGCGCTTCGCGCCACTCCCAGTACCCAAGGACCTCAAGGTCGGCCTTGGGCAGGTCGCCGGTGTGCTTTTCGATGATCGCGTCGATCTGTTCGGCTTCGCCTTCGCGGGACAGATCGAGCCGCGACCGCACGCATTGCGCCAACGCACCATCGCAGCCCGCGCGGCTGAAAATGAACGTGATCGCGGGAAGCAGACCTTCGTCGTCGAGACGGGCAAGCACCTCGGGTCGCGAAATCGGCCGAAACGACGTGCGACCGCCGCGCCCGCGCGGACCGCCGCCATAGCCGTGCATGCGGTCGCTTGCTTCGCGCTGCTTGATGTGGCGAACCAGGTCTTCGTCGACGAGGACTTTCTGGTCGCTGGATTTCGCGTCGAACAGGTCAAAAAGTCGCTTGCCGACAAGCACGTGCTGCGACAGCGGGATCGGGCGCGTCTCGTCGACGACAACGGCGGTGTCGCCGCGCACGGTCTCCATCCACGCGCCGAATTCCTCGGCGTTGCTGACCGTTGCCGACAGGCTGACCAGCTTGACCTCGGGCGGCAAATGCAGGATGACTTCTTCCCACACCGCGCCACGGAACCGGTCGGCGAGGTAGTGCACCTCGTCCATGACCACATACGACAGGCCGTCGAGTGCGTCCGAACCCGCGTAGAGCATGTTGCGCAGCACCTCGGTGGTCATCACGACCACCGGCGCGTCGGGGTTGATCGACTGATCACCCGTGAGCAAACCAACCTTGTCGCGCCCATATCGGGCGGTCAGATCGGCGAATTTCTGATTCGACAGCGCTTTGATGGGCGTTGTGTAAAAACACTTGCCGCCCTGAGCCAGCGCCATGTGTACCGCGAACTCGCCCACAATGGTCTTGCCCGCGCCGGTGGGGGCGCAGACAAGCACGCTGTGGCCCTCTTCAAGCGCCGCGCACGCGGTTTCTTGAAAGGGATCGAGATCGAACGACACCTCGTCGGCGAAAACCGCCAACTCTTGGGTCCCAACGGGAGTTTCGCTCACCCCTCAGAGCGTATCGGAGTAGTCCGACACAGACCGCCCCGTTTTTTGCGCGTCAGCGAGCGGCTCGGCCGCTCCGACACCTTCCGTCGCACCGATCGGGCCGGGCGTGTCCACGCTCGACGCTTCCTCGTCGGAGAGCGCACCCCAGTCGGCCGCTTCCCGCTTCGCCCGACGCGCGTCGTTGAAGCGCGAGAACTGCACCGCGAATTCGAACAGCACCGTCAACGCGACCGCGAGCGCGAGCATCGAGAACGGGTCCTGCGGGGTGACGATGGCCGCGAAAACGAACAGGCCGAACACGATGCCGCGACGCCACTTCTTGAGCTTCTCGTAGGGCAGCACCCCAACAAGGTTGAGCCCGATAACGACAAGCGGGGTCTCGAAACTGACGCCGAAAATGATCAGCAGCTGAATGATGAAACCGAAGTACTGGGTGCCCGAGAGCGCGGTGATCTGGACGTTGTCACCGATGGTCAACAGGAACGACAACGCGTGCGAAACAACCACGTAGGCAAGCACCGCGCCGGTGGCGAACAGCACCGAGCCCGCGCTCACGAACCCGACCGCGTAGCGGCGTTCCTTGGCGTAGAGACCGGGGGTAATGAACGCCCACAGCTGGTACAGCCAGAACGGCGCGGCCAGCACGACACCAGCGGTGAAACCGACCTTCAACCGCAGCATGAACTGTTCGAAGGGCGCGGTCGCCAACAAGCGACACGCGCCGTCGGCCGACAGTTGCGCTCGCGCCGACGCTGGCAACGCACAGTAGGGGCCGCGCAGAATCTCACCGAGGCTTTCGACCCCGAAAAACGAGTGCGAGTACCAGATGAAGCCGAAGATCGTGGTGACGAACACCGCAAGCAAGGCGAGCAGCAACCGGGTACGCAACTCCTGCAAATGCTCGACCAACGACATGGTGCCGTCAGGGTTGGTCACGCGCTTGCGTTGGCGCGGGTCGAACGGAATGCGCATGGGTTGTTGGTCGCCTCTCAAAGACAGCACAGCTCCCCGGAGCGAGTGATCACTCCGGGGTCGACATCGAACTTAGAGCGTCTTAGGGCTGGCCTGCGGCTCGACGATCGGGGTCGACGGCTGCACCGGCTGCGGCTGCTGAGCGGCCGAAAGCTGCTGCGGTTGTGCCGGCGCGGCCGGGGTGGCCGTGGTGTTCGACTCGGCCTGCATCTGGCCGACCTCGCTCTTGAAGATGCGCAGCGACCGACCGAGACCGCGCGCCGCGTCCGGCAGCCGCTTGGCGCCGAAGAGCAGGACGAACAGCAACGCGATGATCAGCAGGTGCGTCCAGCTGAACGTGCCCATTATCAGATACCTCCAAAGACTGTGGTGATGACCGATGTTACCTGCACACCGGGGTTATCGATTGCCCGGCCGCAGCGGTGTTCGCCATGAGTTCAACCCTGGACAGCGGCCGCAGCGGTGGTGAGCTCCGCCAATAACCGGCTGCCGGAGTAGCGCCGGGTGTCGCCAGCCTCGGCCGCGCGAACAAGTTCGGTGAGCCGCCGATTGACCGGCGTTGGCTGCCCAACCATCTCGCCCAATCGCACGATTTCCCCACATAACCACGCGATTTCGGTGCGCCGGCCGCGTGTCAGGTCGTCGGCCATCGACGAGTACGCGAGCGGGTCGACCGCGAGCACGCGACCGAAAACGCGACGGAAAATCGGGTCTGGCACGCGCAGGAGGCGGACCATCAACTCGGGCGGAATCGGCGTCAATTGTGCGGGCCGAATTCGCGCGCTGTTCATCACCGCGAGCGCTTCGGACTGAGCGAGCGCAAGGCAGCGACGAAAATCACGCACCCCCAACTGTTCGCGCAACGGTTGCCCCGACAACGCGTTGATGGGGTTGTTGAGATTGAGCAGCAGCTTCGCCCATTGCACCGCGCGCAGGTCGCGATGACGACGCAACGGCAGCCCAGCGGCCCGGAACGGCCCGGCGAACCGGTCGACAACCGGGTCGTCAGCAATGGCGACAACGCCGTCGCTCGCGCGGTGGAACACCCCGTTGTCGCGGTGCACGACGTTGAACATGACCATGCCCGCCAACACCACACACGACGGCAGAATCTCGCGAATCACCGACGCGTTGCCAATGCCGTTTTGCAGGCTCACGACCGGCGTGCCGGGACGCAGCTTGCCCGCGACCGACCGCACCGCGGCAGCCGTATCGGCCGATTTCACCGTGACAAGCACGAGGTCTGCGAGTTCGGGCTCATCCGGGGTGAGCGCGAGCCCGAAGCGATCGGGCGTGACCTCGATCGCGCCGCCGTCGAGGTCGGTCAGGTGCAGGCCGTGTTCGGCGATGTCGTCGAGGACGCGCTGACGGCCCACGAAGATCACATCGAGCCCAGCGGCGGCGAGCTGACCGCCGATGAAGACACCAACATTGCCCGCGCCGAGGACGAGTACCCGTTGACTCATGCCGACTCGGCCCCGGCTAGCCCTGCTGCGGCGTACGCCCGCAACGCGGCATCAGCGCGGTCGCGCACCGCATCGACCAGTTCAGGCGGCCCAACCACGCTGACCCCCGTCCCGAAGCCAAGCAAGAGCCGGGCCATCCAGTCGGCCGACGCGTAGCGCATGCCAGCCTCAATACTGCCGTCAGCGGCCGACTCGATGCGTTCCATCGGGTACTGATCGAGCACCCACGCATAGTCCGAGCGCAGGCGTAGTCGCGCGAGCGGCAGGTCGGTGTCGTCGGAAAACAGGTCGAACGCGGTGTCGTCGGCGGCAGCGTCGCTGGGTGCTTGCGCGGGTTCGTCCAGCTCCGTTGCCTCTTCGATGCGGTCGAAGCGGAACAGTCGCACCCCTTCGGCCTGGCGACACCACGCCTGCAGGTAGCTGTTGTTGTCGACGAGGACAACCCGAATCGGGTCGACGATGCGCTCGGAAACCTCGTCACGGCTTGCCGAGTAGTACACGAGCCGCAGCGCGTGCTCATCGGCCAAGGCCGCGCGGACCGTCGCGACAGCGGGCGCTTCGACGGGGACGCGCTGCGTGGGAGCGGGCCGGTCGGTGCCGGAAATGGCCGATTCGATCTTGGCGATCGCGCGGTGCGCGGCGGTCGGGTCAACCATGCCGGGCATTTCGACAATCGACCGCAGCGCGACCAACAACGCCGTCGCCTCGGTTGAGGTGAGCCGCAGCGGGCGTTCCATGCCCGCGGGGAAAACGACCTCGATGCTCTCTTCGGAGAATGACAGGTCGATCAAATCGCCCGGGCCATACCCCGGCAACCCACACATCCACAGTTGATTGAGGTCGCTCATCAACTGTTTGGTGGTGACACCAAGATCGTCGGCGGCCTCGGCCGCGCTGATGCCGGGGTGCGCGAGGAGGTACGGCACCATGTTCAACAGGCGCGAAAGGCGAAGGGACAGGCGCGAACTCACGATCCGACCTCCGTGTGGTCGAGCACCGACGCTAGGCGAGCGATCACGTCAGCGCGCAACTCGGGCGGATCCAATACCAACACATCGGGGCCGAACCCGGTGATCAAACGGGCAACCCAATCTCGTGACCGCACCGCCACGGTGATGACCGAACCCGGGCGACCACCGAGGTCGCGGTCTTCGACTTCGGTTCCGATGCGGCGTAATTCGCGTCCGCGGCCTTTGGCGACCCACAGCGTCGCGGTGCCGGTCACTGGGGTTGACCCGGTGACTCGGTCGACGATCGCGCGTAGGTCGGTGCCGTCGGGTTTGCGCACGGCGTTCTCTGGGCCGTAGGCGCGCACGTTGTCGCCGATGCGCGAGAGCCGGAAGGTGCGCACGGCGTCGCGTTCACGGTCGTGGCCAACGAGGTACCAGCGACCGAAGCGCGTGACGACACCCCACGGCTCGACATCGCGGGTGACCCACGGGTCGGTGACGGCGCTGTGGTGGTCGAACCGCACGGCCTGGCCAGCGTCGATGGCGGCGAGTAGCGCGCCGAGCACCGGCTCGGACCCACGCGTACGGGCGGGCACAGCAGGCACGGAAACACCAACGTTGTCGGTTTCGACACTCACCCCAGCGGCACGCAACTTCAGCAACGCGCCTTCAGCCGCCGTCGCGAGTTCGGGCGATTCCCACATCTGCACCGCGACAGCGACAGCGGCGGCTTCCTCACTCGACAGGTCGATGTCGGGCAGTTCGTAGGCGTCGCGGTTGATGCGGTAGCCCTCGAGCGTGGAAAACCGGCCAACCGGCCCAATCTCGAGCGGAATGCCCAGATCGCGCAGTTCATTCTTGTCGCGTTCGAACATGCGACTGAACGCTTCGTCGGTTACCGAATCCTCATAGCCCGCCACGCTGGCACGAATGCGTTCTGCCGAGAGAAACTGCCGGGTCGACAGCAGCGCGATGACCAAATTCATCAGCCGCTCGACCTTGGATATCGCCACCCGATAGAGGGTAATGGTCGACGGCGGTAAATGAGACGCCGGACCGATCAGCGCACGTAGCGCGTGATGGCGTCGGCCACGCAGGCCGGGCGCGTCGCCCCTTCGAGTTCGACTGTCACGCGACGGGTCGCTTGCGCGCCGCCCTCGACCTCGTGCACTTCCAGCAGCGTGACGGTGCCGCGAATGCGGCTGCCTGACGGCACCGGAGTCAGAAACCGCACGCGATCGAGCCCGTAATTGATCGCCGCGCTAATGCCGCCGACGGTCATCACCTGCGCCGTCATCGGGACAGTGAGCGCCAACGTCAAAAACCCGTGCGCGATGGTGGTGCCGTACGGACCGGCTGCCGCGCGCTCGGCGTCGACGTGAATCCACTGCCGATCGCCCGTCGCCTCGGCGAATTCGTCGATGCGCTCTTGGCTGACGGTGATCCAGTCGCTTGGTCCGAACTCCTGTCCGACCGCCGCCGCGAGGGCATCGAGGGTATCGAAATGGACCGTCATCGTTCTCCTGAAAAGTGTTGGCGCGCAACGTAATGCACCTACGAGAAGGACCGGTGGCGGTTACGCTTCGCTCCCATCCGCCACCGGCCCTCTCGCACTCCCCCCGCTCGGGGGACCGCCCTACATCGAGGCGATCAACCGGTCGACGCGTTCGTCGACCGAGCGGAACGGATCCTTGCACAGCACGGTGCGCTGAGCCTGATCGTTGAGCTTGAGGTGCACCCAGTCGACGGTGAAATCGCGACCGGCTTCTTGCGCGGCGGTGATGAAGTCGCCACGCAACTTCGCGCGGGTGGTCTGCGGTGGCGTTTCCACTGCCGCGTCGACCGCGTCGTCTTCGGTGATGCGCTTGGCGAGACCCTTGCGCTGCAAGATGTCGAACACGCCGCGACCACGCTTGATGTCGTGGTAGGCCAGATCAAGCTGAGCGATCTTCGGATCAGACAGCTCCATGTTGTAGCGGTCCTGGTAGCGCTGGAACAGCTTGTTCTTGATCACCCAGTCGATCTCGGTGTCGACCTTGGCGAAGTCTTGCGACTCCACCGCGTCGAGCTGGCGACCCCAGAGGTCAACAACGGCGTCGACCTGCGGGTCGCGGTCGCGGTTGCGCAGGTGCTCGACCGCGCGCGCGTAGTACTCGCGCTGAATCTCCAACGCGCTAGCCTGCCGACCGCCAGCCAGGCGAACCGGACGACGCCCGGTCATGTCGTGGCTGACCTCGCGAATGGCACGAATCGGGTTGTCGAGCGCGAAATCGCGGAACGAAACGCCCGCCTCGATCATCTCCAACACCAGCGACGCGGTGCCCACCTTGAGCATCGTCGTCGGCTCGGCCATGTTCGAGTCGCCAACGATCACATGCAGACGCCGGTACTTCTCAGCATCGGCGTGCGGCTCGTCGCGCGTGTTGATGATCGGGCGCGACCGCGTTGTTGCCGACGAGACGCCTTCCCAAATGTGTTCGGCGCGTTGGGAAAGGCAGAAAGTTGCCGCCTTCGGCGTCTGCAAAACCTTGCCCGCGCCGCAGATGAGCTGGCGGGTGACAAGGAACGGCAACAGCACATCCGAGATGCGAGAGAACTCGCCCGCGCGGACAACGAGGAAGTTCTCATGGCAGCCGTAGGAGTTGCCTGCCGAGTCGGTATTGTTCTTGAACAGGTAAATGTCGCCGCCAATGCCTTCTTCGGCCAGGCGTTGCTCGGCGTCGATGAGCAAGTCCTCAAGCACGCGCTCACCGGCGCGATCATGAGTGACCAACTGCACCAAGCTGTCACATTCGGCGGTGGCGTACTCAGGATGCGATCCGACGTCGAGGTACAACCTGGCACCGTTGCGAAGGAAGACATTAGAGCTACGGCCCCAGGACACGACCCGGCGGAACAGGTACCGGGCTACCTCGTCGGGGGACAGCCGACGGTGACCGTGAAAGGTGCATGTCACACCGAACTCGGTCTCGATCCCCATAATTCGTCGCTGCACCCTACCGACAGTACAGCCACAACCTGGCCTCGCGCGGGGCCATTGAACTCGGATCCGCATACGTGTTCACAACAATTCGGCACGGACCCAGCGCGCCGTCACAAGCGAAATCGAGCCCATGAACCAGCACGGTTCACGGGCTCGATTTCGGTATGGAATTACCTCGAGCGGAATTACTTGTCGGCGGTGTCTTCGCCAGCTTCGGCGGTGCCATCGCTGTCGGAATCGGGCAACTCGACCGTCTTCGTCGCGCCGACCTTCGCCGGCTCAAGCAACTGCTCCAAGTTCGCCCCCTGCACGCGCCGGAACGCGCGACGCGGACGAGCCTGTTCCAACGTTGCCACCTCAAGCGAAGCGCCACCGAGCGTGCGCTTGTCCTTGTCGGCCTCCGGCAACCCCGCCTGCAATGCCCCGATCGCGACCTTCATCGCCTCGTCCAGGGACAATCCGGGCTGGTAGGTGGCCTTGAGCTTCGACAAGATCGGTTCGGTCGTGCCGCCCATCACGACGTACTCGCGTTCGTCGACGATGGACCCATCGAAGGTGATCCGATACAGCACTGACTGCGGCGACTGCTCGGGATAGCCAACCTCAGCGACGCAAATCTCGACCTCATACGGCTTGAGTTGATCGGTGAAAATCGACCCCAGCGTCTGCGCGTAGAGATTGGCAAGGCCGCGACCGGTGACATCGCGCCGGTCGTACTGATAGCCCTTGAGGTCGGCTTGCAAGATGCCGCCGCGACGCAGGGCCTCGAACTCGTTGTACTTACCGACAGCGGCGAAACCGACGCGGTCATAGAGTTCGCTGACCTTGTGCAATGTTGCCGACGGGTTCTCGGCAACGAACAGCACGCCTTTGTCGTAGACAAGCACGATCACGCTGCGACCCCGAGCGATGCCCTTGCGGGCAAGCTCGGTTTTGTCGCGCATGATCTGCTCAGCTGACGCGTAATACGGCAGCGTCACAGCACAACACCCCCTTCGGTGGTGCGGTCGGCGATCACGCCGCGGGCGATCTCGGCGAGCCGTTCGTCAGCGACTTCCTCGGCACCTTCGGCGTTGATGAGCACCGCCGTGGGGAAAATCCCGCGCAACATGTCGGGACCGCCCGTCGCGGTGTCGTCGTCGGAGGCGTCGAAGAGCGATTCGACCGCGATCCGCAGGGCACGATCCTCGTCGATGCCGCGCTGATACAGCTTTTTCAGCGACGACTTCGCGAAGGTGGAACCCGAACCGACCGCGGTGTAGCCGAACCGTTCCTCGCTGCGACCACCGACGACGTCGTAGGACACGATGCGACCAGCCCGATCGGGATCGGTGACCTGGTCGTCGTAGCCGACGAGCAGCGGGATCGCAGCGAGGCCCTGCATTGCCGCGGGCAGGTTGTCGCGCACCATTTTGGACAGCTTGTTCGCTTTGCCGTCGAAGGTGAGCGGCACACCTTCGATTTTCTCGTAGTACTCCAGTTCCACCGCGAACAGGCGAACCATCTCGATCGCGATACCAGCGGTACCAGCGATGCCCGCCGCCGAGTAGGTGTCGGTGATGTAGACCTTCTCGGTGTCGCGACTGGCCAACAGGTTGCCCATGGTGGCCCGACGGTCGCCCGCGATGAGCACGCCACCCCGGAAACCGATCGCGACGATGGTGGTGCCGTGAGGCGCCATATCCTTCGCCGCGTTCAGCTCCGAGCTGGGAAACCTGTTGAGCGGCAACAGGTTTGGCGCGTGGGATCGCAGATGTTCGGTGAACGAGGAGAGCGCCTGACCGGCATCCAGGCGCAAGTGGTCACCTTGGGTCACTGGCCGCCCTTCTGCACATAGGCTCGCACGAAGTCCTCGGCGTTCTCTTCGAGCACGTCATCGATCTCGTCGAGCAGGTCGTCGGTTTCTTCCGCGAGCTTCTCGCGACGTTCCTGACCCGCCGCATCGACGCCCTCGGGACCCTCGTCCTCGTCGCCACCCCCGGCGCGCTTGGTCTGCTCTTGTGCCATGGCAGCCGACCTCCTCTTTCCTCATCATGACCGCGACCTCAGTGATGAGCACGGTCGAGATCATGAGCGATGTTCGTGCTCGTCCCACAACCCTACCGAGCCCGACCGACAAGGTGGTCGATTAGCGATCGGATTGTCGCCGGGCTCGGTCTCGAATCGACTCAGTGCGTAAGCGAATCGACGAGATCGCGGGCCGACTGCGCTGCCTCAAGAAGCCGTCCGACGTGCGCTTTCGTGCCACGACGCGGTTCCAAAGTGGGGATGCGAACGAGCGAGTCGCCGCCGAGGTCAAAGATCACCGAATCCCAACTGGCGGCGGCGATATCGGCACCGAAACGACGCAAGCACTCACCACGGAAGTACGCGCGGGTGTCGGTTGGCGGGTTGGTCATGGCGTCGAGCACCTGTTGCTCGCTGACGAGCCGCTGCATCGACCCGCGCGCGACGAGACGGTTGTAGAGGCCCTTGTCGAGGCGCACATCCGAGTACTGCAGGTCCATCAGGTGCAGCTTCGGGGCGGCCCAGCCCAGGCCCTCACGGCTGCGCATACCTTCGAGCAGGCGTAGCTTGGCGGGCCAGTCGAGCATGCCAGCGCATTCCATCGGGTCACGCTCAAGCAGGTCCAAGACCATCGCCCACTTGTCGACGATGTCAAGCACGCGCGGGTCGTCGTTGCCTTCGCGCTGGACGAATTTGGCGACGCGCTCGTGGTAAAGCCGTTGCAGTGCAAGGCCGGTCAGCTCGCGGCCGTCGGCGAGGGCCACGGTGGCGCGCAGCGTGGGGTCGTGGCTGATCTGGTGCACGGCCGTCACCGGACGGGCAAGCTGGAACTCCGAAAGGTCTTCGCCCGCTTCGATCAGGTCGAGCACGAGCGCGGTGGTACCGACCTTGAGGTAGGTCGACATTTCCGCGAGGTTCGCGTCGCCGATGATCACGTGCAGTCGACGGTATTTGTCGGCGTCGGCGTGGGGTTCGTCGCGGGTGTTGATGATGCCGCGCTTGAGGGTGGTTTCCAGGCCAACTTCGACCTCGATGTAGTCGGCGCGCTGCGAGAGCTGGAAGCCCGCTTTGTCGCCGGACTGGCCGATCCCGACGCGGCCCGAACCGCAAATCACTTGGCGCGAAACGAAAAACGGCGTCAGGCCCGCGATGATCTGGCTGAACGGCGTCTCACGCGCCATCAGGTAATTCTCGTGGGTGCCGTAGGAGGCACCCTTGCCGTCGACGTTGTTCTTGTAGAGCTGCAAACGCGGTGCGCCAGGCACGCTCGACGCGTGCCGCGCCGCCGCTTCCATCACGCGTTCGCCCGCTTTGTCCCAAATCACCGCGTCGAGCGGGTCGACGACCTCGGGCGCGGAGTACTCCGGGTGCGCGTGGTCGACGTAGAGCCGAGCACCGTTGGTGAGGATCATGTTCGCCGCGCCAACCTCGTCGGCATCGATCACCGGCGCTGGCCCACTCATCCGACTCAAGTCGAAACCGCGCGCGTCACGCAGCGGTGATTCCACCTCGTAGTCCCATCGCGTCCGTTTCGCTCGGGGCACCCCGGCCGCCGCGGCGTAGGCGAGCACCGCCTGCGTCGAGGTGAGGATGGGGTTGGCCGTCGGCTCGGTGGGGGTCGAGATGCCGTATTCGACCTCGATTCCGATGATGCGCTGCATAGGTCGAGCCTAGGCGACGCGCCCAACCCACATCGTCATCTCGGCGTGAGGGTGTTCCGACCGGTACGCGAAAGGCGTTCGGTCGCTGGCGACGTGGGCGGTGTCGATCCGGCGAATGTGGCCGCGCGGCGGTCAAGATGAACCGATGAGAACCGCGAAAGGCGATGACAACACGATGTTCGGCGTTATCACGGTGATGTCGCTGATGTTCGTGGTTTTCGGGGTGTTCGCCGATCCGCCAGGGCAGTTGCTGCGCGGGCTCGGTGACATTCTTTTCGCGCGCGATTTGATCATCACCGATTTCGTTGGCGTTGGCGGACTCGGTGCGGCGTTCACGCAGGCTGGGCTGCTGACCTTGGTCGCGCTGGCGATCTATCGACTCACGGGCGCGCCCGTCGACGGCGACGCCGTCGCGTGTCTGCTGCTGGTGTTGGGCACCGCGCTGTATGGGAAGACGCTGGTGAATGTGTGGCCGATCATCGCCGGGGTGGCGCTGTATGCGTGGGTGCGCCACGACCGGTTCGCCGACTACGTCTCGACCGCGTTCTTCGCCACCGCGTTGTCGCCGATCTTCTCGGCGCTCGCGTTCACCACGAGTCTGCCAACCTGGGCGGGGTTCGCCTTAGGCATCAGCACGTCGGTGCTCATCGGGTTCGTCGTCTCGCCGATCGCACGCAGGCTCTTTCAAGCGCACGCCGGATTCACCCTGTACAACATGGGCTTCGTCGCCGGTGTCGTCGGCGCGGTGTTCGTCGCGGTGTATCGGTCGTTCGGGTTGGAACCGCAGCCGGAGATGATCTGGACCTCCGGCGACGGCACCGCGCTGCTGATCATGCTCGGCGCGATGGGGGTGGGTCTCGTCGCGCTCGCGTTTTACCTGGACCGGGACCCGTGGCCCGCGCTGCGCCGACTGATGAACAACACCGGGCGCGCGCCGACGAACTTCCTCGCCGAATACGGCGCGGCCGCGGTGGTGCTGAACATGGCCGTCATCGGGACCATCGCCACCGCCTACATCCTGCTCATCGGGGCCGACATAAACGGCCCGGTCCTGGCGGGGATTCTGAGCGTGATGGGGTTCGGGGCGTGTGGCAAGCACGCGCTCAACATCACGCCGGTGATCCTGGGGGTGGCCCTAGCTGGACTGTTGAAGCCCTTCGACCTCGCCACGCCCGGCATGATCTGGGCGGCGCTCTATGGCACGTGTCTGGCCCCGATCGCGGGCCGGTTCGGGCCGCAGTGGGGCGTCGTTGCCGGGTTCTTCCACGCGTCGACCGCGCAGATAACCGGGGTGCTTGTCGCGGGACTGAACCTGTACGGCAACGGTTTCGCGGCCGGATTGGTCGCGGCGGTGATCGCGCCCGCAGCGGCGTTGCTGGCGCATCCGCGCAGGAAACCGGACGTGCCCGACCAGCCGGTCCCGTCGGCTTAGCGCACCGGCCACGTCACGGCTGCCAGGCCGTCCACCATTCGTGCATCGCGTCGTCGATGGTGTGGGCCTCGGCGCTGAGGGCGCGGGCGAGGGCACCGGGGCCCGCGAGGGCGGTCGCCGACGGGGTCGGGAGCGCGCCGGGGCGATAACCCAACGCGAGGACGGTGCCCAGAACCCGGTGCGCGCCAAGGATTCCGGGATAGTCACGCAGGGTCGGGTCGGTGAGGTCCAGGTCCTCGATCAGCAGCGGGGTGCCCGCGTAGGTGACATGTTGACGGGACCGCAACGCCCCACCCACCTCACCGCTGCGGCCAAGCACCACCGTCTCCGACAGCACCGCGCGAGCACCGTCGGCGAGGTCGACGCGCATGTCCCGGGTCAGATCAGCCCCGCTGGCGATCACAATAGACGCGGTGCGCCACCGCAAGACGCCGTCGGATTCGACCGTGACCCGCGCGGTCCAACTCGCCCGACCGCCCCGGGCGTTGTAGGCGACGGTGCCGGAGGGCTCGACCAGTTCGAGGTCGATGCCCGCGCCGACGACGACGTCGAGTTCCAGCGCGTCCCCGGCGACGAGCATCGCGCAGCACCCAACCAACGCGACCCGCACCTGGTGCCCGGTGACGTCGAGCAGGCGGGGAACGAGGAACTCCCCCCGATCAAGACACTCGATGTCCACGTGAGAGCCGTTGCGTCGCACCACAACCCGCGTGACGAGCCCCGACGCACTCCCCCGCACACCGACCTCCTTCCCGCCCGCGCCCACTCCCACGCCGGACACCACACCCCCGTCCACGCTCACCGCGGGCACGACGCTAGTGAGCGTGCTGACGCTCATGGAGCCCACTCGCCGTGTCATCCGCGCACCCGTGATCGCCCGCGTGCCCCGGCTCGCCACACCCATGCTCGCGCTGACCGCGCACGTCCCCTTGCTCGCCCTCCGCATGAGCGTGCTCGCCGTGGGGCTCACCCACCCGGCGCGCATGCTCACCATGTACATGCCCGTGCTCGTTCCCCGCATGGGCGTGATCGTGGGACTCACCCACCCCACGCGCAGGCTCACCATGCACATGCCCGTGCTCACCATGCCCGCCCTCACCGTGCTCATGCTCGCCGTCGGCGTCGGCGTCGGCGTCGGCGTGGAAGTGGAAGTGGGGTGCCATCGGGCCCGGGTCGGTGGGGGTGTGGCCGCCCCCGCGGTGCGCGTTCAGGACCGACAGCACCCAGCGGACCAGGGCGTCGATGCTGGCCGGGTCGCGTTGCGACAGCGCGACCACCGGCAACCCGCCGCGCACCGCCCGCGCGTCGGTCACCATCTGCGCCGGGTCGACGTCGACGTGCACGCCCAGGTCAGTCTTGTTGACTACCAACAGGTCCGCGCGTTCGATGCCGGGCCCACCTTTGCGGGCCACATCTCCCCCGCCCGCGACGTCGATGCAGAAGATCTGCGCGTCGACGAGCGCGGGGCTGAACGTGGCGGTGAGGTTGTCGCCGCCACTTTCCACGAGGACCACGTCGAGCGGCGCGAACTGTCGTTCCAGGTCTTCGACGGCCAGCAGGTTCGGGGTGACGTCGTCGCGGATGGCGGTGTGCGGGCACGCGCCGGTCTCGACGGCCACGATCCGCTCGACCGGCAACACTCCCGCCGCTCGCAGCAATCGGGCGTCCTCGTCGGTGTAGATGTCGTTGGTGACGACCGCCATCTGGAGTTCGTCGGCTAGTTGACGACACAGGGTCGCGATCAGCGTGCTCTTGCCGGTGCCGACGGGGCCCGCGACTCCGATGCGCAGTGCGCGCGTGCGGTTTTCGACGGTGTCATGCATGGAAGATCCTCCGATGTCGGTTCGCGTGTTGCTGGGACCACAGCTCAAGTTGCGGGGCGGTGCGGGCGGGGAGGTCGGCGCAGCCGGTGACGGTCACGGCGTTGGCGGCCACGCGGTCGATGGCGTCAGCGAGGTCGAGCACCCAGCGCACGGGTTCGACTGGGTCGATGGCGATGAGCTTCGGGGCGGCGCACGCGGCGGTTTGCAGGTCGTCGTAGAGGGTGGTGCGGGCGGTGTCGAGGTCGGTGAGCCCGGCGACGGCGGCGACGACCCCGAACGCGACCGGTCGCGCGGGCGCCGGCATCGCGGCCAGCACCCGCACCGCGGGCGCGTCGGGCCACAGTCGCGACGCCAACCGGGCGATGCCGCGACCAAGCCGACTTGAGGCGTCGCGCGCGGCGGCACTGGAAGTGCGTGCGACATAAGCAAACCGCACCTCATCGAGATCGCCCGATGTCAGCGCAACCCGACGCGCCAGCACCGCCGTGGCCGCCTCCACCCGCCCAACGGTGTGCAGCCGCGCGACCAGGTAGCGCGGGATCTCGGCCGACGCCATCCCCGCGCACAGCGCCGGTTCGAGGCCCGCCGAATGCGCGTGGCCACCCACCGGTAACCGCCCATCGGCCAACAGCAAGGCCATCAGCGGCGTCAAAACAGCGAATACCGTTGCGCGAGGGGCAGTTCCACGGCGGGAACCGGCGGCACCGGATCCCCGTCGATCGACACGATGAAGGTCTCCGGGTCGATGAGGATGCTCGGCAACGCGGTGTTGCGCGGCATATCTTTCTTCCCGATCTCGCGCGTTGGCCGCATCGTCGCGACGCGGCGGGTGAGGTTGAGTCGTTCCGCGAGACCATGTTCGAGCGCGATCGGCGCGACCCAAGTGGTCGACAACCGCGCTGCCGACGGCCCGTTGGCCAACAGCCCCGGCCGGATTAACACCGGTTGCGGCGTGGTGATCGACGCCGCCGGATCGCCAAGCGGCCCCGCGACGACAGCCCCGGATTTGATCACCGCCTCGGGCCGAATCCCGAAGAACGCGGGCTTCCACAGCACCAGGTCGGCCAGCTTGCCCGGTTCGATCGAGCCAACCTCATGGTCGACCCCATGCGCGACGGCGGGACAGATCGTGTACTTGGCGACGTACCTGCGCGCCCGCTCGTTGTCGGCGGGCAGCGACGACTCCCCGCGCCCGAACCGCGTCTTCATCACATGCGCGGTTTGCCATGTGCGACAGATCATCTCACCGATGCGGCCCATCGCCTGCCCGTCGGTCGACATGATCGAGATGGCACCCATGTCGTGGAGCAGGTCCTCAGCCGCCATCGTGGTGGCCCGAATCCGCGATTCGGCGAAGGCGAGGTCCTCGGGCACCTTGGGGTTGAGGGCGTGGCACACGATGAGCATGTCGAGGTGTTCGACGACGGTGTTGAAACTGAAGGGCATCGTCGGATTCGTTGATGCGGGAAGCACATTCGGCAACCCCGCGATGACCATGATGTCGGGTGCGTGCCCACCGCCCGCGCCTTCGGAGTGGAACGCGTGGATGCCGCGCCCGCCGATCGCGTCGATGGTCTCACGCACGTAGCCGGTCTCGTTGAGGCTGTCGCTATGCAGCGCGACCTGCACCCCGAATTCCTCGGCGGCCCGCAGCGCGACGTCGATCACCGGCGGCGCCGACCCCCAGTCCTCATGAATCTTGAACGAACCAGCGCCCGCGATGGCGTCTTCGCGCAACGCTTCCATGCTGGTGGTGCTGCCTTTGCTGAACAGCAGGATGTTGACGGGCAATTCGTCGAGGGCGTGGTGGACCTTCTCCAACGCCCATGCCCCGGCGGTGACGGAGGTGGCTTTGGTGCCCTTCGTCGGGCCGGCGCCGCCGCCGATCATGGTGGTGGTCCCGGCCGCGATCCCCTCGCGAATCTCGATGTCGGAGAGGAAATGCACGTGGGTGTCGACCGCGCCCGCGGTGAGGATACGTCCCTCCCCCGCGATCACATCGGTGCTCGGCCCGATTTCCATGCCCTCATCGATGCCGTCCATGATCTCGCTGTTGCCGGCGCGCCCGACCGCGACGATGCGGCCGTCGCGAATCCCGACGTCGGCTTTGACGATGCCCCAATGATCAAGCACCACAACGTTAGTCACGACGACGTCGAGCGCGCCCTGATCGCGACTGACTCGACTTTGGCCCATCCCATCGCGAATGGTTTTGCCGCCGCCGAAGACCACGGCGTCGTAGGGGTTGGTGCGGTCGGCCTCGACCTCGATCCACACGTCGGTGTCGCCCAGGCGGATTTGGTCGCCGATGGTGGGGCCGAACAGTTCGGCGGCCCGGTGCCGCGAGATCGCGCTCATCGCGTCGACTCCTGACCGACGCGCCCACCGAAGCGGGTGCACGCCACGTTCTTGCTGACGCCGGGCTCGAACCGGATGGAGGTGCCTGCCTGAATGTCGAGGTGGTAGCCAACGGTGGCCTCGCGATCGAAGTGCAACGCCGAGTTCGCCTCGGGCAGATGCAGGTGCGACCCGATCTGGATGGGACGGTCGCCGGTGTTGACCATGACGAGGGTGAGTTGGGCGCGCCAATCCTCGTCGGGCAACGGGGTCTGCCCGAACCGGTACTCACCGGGGATCATCGGATCGGCTCGGTGATCGTGACGAGCTTGCGCCCGTCGAGGAAGGTGGCCTCGACCTGGACATCGCCCAACATCTCGGGCACTCCGTCCATCACATCGCCACGGGTGAGCACCTGACGGCCCGCGCTCATCACCTCAGCTACCGTGCGGCCGTCGCGGGCTCGCTCGATCGCCCAGCACGAGAGCAACGCGACCGCCTCGGGATAGTTGAGCCGCACGCCGCGTTGATGACGGTCGCGCGCGACCATACCAGCGACGCTGAGCAGGAGTTTGTCGGTATCGGATGGGTTGAGCCGCATAGCACGCTGTTCCGATCTCTTTGAGAGTCTGACAACGGGATTCACCACAACACGAACGGTCGCACACGCTTGACTTCCACTGTAGCGAATCCGCGGCTACCTGGCACTCATCTTCCCGGAATGGCGTTGGGGCAGGCGCGAATTCGCCCGACGTCGCTCCTGCGCCGAAACTCGCTCGGCGTCATCCCCACCGACGCGCGGAACACTCGGAAGAACTGCCGCTCCGAGGAGAACCCGGCTTGGTGGCTGACCGTCCAGGTGGGCCGGTCCGGGAATTGGCGCAGCAACGCGCACGCCCGCTCCACCCGAAGCTGACGCACCAACTGCCCTATGCCACCGTCGGATTCGAAGAGCCGGTAGAGGGTGCGCCGCGAGATCGCGCACGCTTTGGCGATGGTGTCGGCGGTGAGGTCGGGGTCGCGGTAGTGGCCGCGCACGAACGCGACGACCTGCTCGATGATGAGCGCCGTATGCGATTCCGGCGACAACGCCCGCACCTCCCCGCCCAATCCGAGCCGCGCGGCCGTGGCCAGCAACGGGATCGCGGGCGACGCGAACGCGGCGGCCTGCTCGGGCGCGGCGGCCTGCATCGCGGCGAGGTCGACGAGAAACCGTGAAACGAGCGAGGTTTCGTTCGCGGCGGCGATCTTCACGCCGCTGAGCGCCGAGATGTTCTCGATCCCGTTGGCCCGCATCTGCTCGACCGGGACCTGCACGATGATCTGGCTCGCGTCGGTGACCAGGTCGAAGTGATAGGGCCGCGAGGACAGGTAGAACGCCATGTCGCCCACCGACAGCGTCGTCGACCGACCATCCTGGCTCATCACCGCGTTGCCCTCGGTCTGGATGCTGACCATCACGTACTCGTCGGTGTTGCGCGCGATATCGCTTGCTGTACGCCGCACCAACTGCGGTGAGGTTTCCACCGTCGACAAGCCCAGCACGCCATATTGGCCCTGCGTGACCCGGCCATGAAACGGCCGGGTCGGCGTCGCGGTGAAGCTGAGCGGGTAGTAGCTGGCGGCGATCAGCGTCGTCCACTCATCGAACGCGTCGGAAAAGGCGCGCTGATCGACGGCTTCGATCGCGAATGCTGACGTCATGTGAGCGCGGCTACCGCCAACACCACCGACACGATGACGAAGTTGATCGCGACCAGGGGCCAGATGAAGCGCAGGAATCGGTCATAGCCAACCTTAGCCATCGCGAGGCCGCCCACAACAACCACGTTGGTCGGCGCGACGAGCATCGCCAGGCCGTGGCCCATCTGGAACGACGTGATGACAAGGGAGCGAGGCACATCCGCGAAGTCGCCGAGGGGTGCCAGCAGCGGCATGGCCAGGGTGGCATGTCCCGATGACGACGGGATCAGCACAGCTAGTGGGATATTCACGATCATCACCAGTACCGCGAACACCGCGGCCGACGCCCCGTTGACGAGTGACTCCATCGCGTTGAGGACGGTGTCGAGGGTCTCGGTGTTGGTCATGATCACCGAGACACCACGCGCCAGCATGATCACGATCGCGGGCCCGACCATGTCGCCCGCGCCGCGCGTGATCAGCGAGACGATGTCCTTCTCGCCCATCCGGGCCACCACGCCAACCACGATCGCCGCGATCACGAACAGCATCGACAGTTGCGGGAACCACCAGTTCAGTTCGAACCAGTACGGCTCGGTGGCGGTGACGTGGAAGTCGTCGTATTCGGCGGGCCCGGTGGCGCCGCCGAAGATGGCCGACCACGGGATCACCGAGAAGATCATCAGCGCGAAGGTGAACCCGGTGATGGCGAGCACCCATTTCTGCGTGCCGGTGAGGTTCTCGTCGGCCTGCGGCGTGGCGAGCTCGTCGGATTCGCTTGTGTCACTGTCGAATCCGACGAGCGACTTCGAGTGGTCGCGTTGGACGCGGGCCGCGTAACGCAGCACGAACGCCACCGCGACGGCGGTGAGCACCACCCAGAGCAAAAAACGCAAAACGATGCCGTCGCCGATCGACACGCCCGCCTCACCGGAGGCGACACCGATCGAGAACGGGTTCACCGTCGAGGCCATGCAGCCGATCAGCGCGCCGACGATGATCGTCGCGGCCGCGACCATTCGGTCGTAGCCCAGTGCCAGCATCAGCGGGATGATCAGCGCATAGAACCCGAAGGTCTCCACCGAGAAGCCCATCGTGGTGCCCAGCACCGAGAACAGCACCATGATCACGGTGATGAGCAGCCAACCCTTGTCGTGCAGGCGCGCGCCGAGTCGACCGACGGCCACCTCAAGGCTGCGGGTGGCGAAGCTGACCGAGATGAACGCGCCGAGGGCCATGATGAACAGCACGACACCGACCGAACCGACAGGCGGCCGAGGTTGTCGGGGTCGACGAAGCCGGTGAACAGGTCTTGGGTGCCGTAGAGCCCGTTGACGGGCGCGAGGATCAACTGTTGGACGCGCTCGCCCCACGACAGCGGCGACGGCACCTCGGTGAAGGTGCCAGGGATGGGCGCGCCGTCGGCGTCGGTGGCGAAGGTGCCGCTGGGCAGGAACAGCGCCATGACCCAGACCAGGATCATGACGATCGTCAAAACCGTGACGGCACCGGGGAATTCGAATTTCTTCTTGGTCGGGGTCTCGGTGGTCATGATCGCATCGCCTCCGCGTAGTTGCGGAAGAACAGGGCCTTGGCTTCGGTGGCCTTGGCGAGTTCGTCGATGAGCACGCGCTCGTTGGGGCCGTGGATGTTGGCGTAGCCGTCGGTGGCGCCGAAGAGTAGTTTCTCCGCCTCGGGCACGGCGGTGTCGAGTGCCATGACCAGTGGGATCGAGCCGCCACCTGCCATTTCCCCTGCCTGGGCGCCCCACGCGGTGGTCAGCGCGGCTTCGGCGGCGTCGAAGGCGGGTCCACCGGTGGTCGCCGCGAAACCGTTGCCGGTCTCGCCCGCGGTCACCGTGAGTTCCACGCCGAACGGGCGCAGGGCTTTCAGGTGGTCGATCACCGCGCGCTGCGCTTCCTCGGCGTCTTGACCTGGGTGAACGCGCACGTTGAGCACCGCGCGCGCCGCCCCGGCGACCGCGTTGACGGCGGCGTCGGCATTGGGCGCGTCGAACCCGATCACCGTGATGGCCGGGCCCGACCAGATGCGCTCGCCGATGCTGCCGGTGCCCTGAAGCTCCACGTTGTCGAGGATCTCGGCGAGTTCGCGGAATTCCGCCTCGGTGTAGGAGCTGCCGGTCCACTCCTCGCGCCGCAACCCGGGGACCGCGACATCACCGTTGTCGTCGTGCAGACTCGCCAACGCCCGAATCAACGCCAGTCGCGCGTCGGGGGCGGCACCGCCGTAGAGCCCGCTGTGCTTGTCTGCCTCCAGAGTTCGCGCTTCAACGCTGACCTGGGCCGACCCGCGCAGCGCGACGGTCAACGTGGGCACGCCGGGACGCACGCTGCCCACGTCGGCGATCACCATCGCGTCGGCGGCGAACAACTCGGGGTTTTTCACCGGGTAGAAGTCGAAGGGACTGCCGAACTCCTCTTGACCTTCCAAGACGAGTTTCACCGTGACCGGCGGTTTGCCACCCCAAACCCTCAGCGCGCCAAGGATACTCACGATATTGGCTTTCGAATCTGCGCTGCCGCGACCGTAGATCGCGCCGTCGCGTTCGGCCGGTTCGAACGGCGGGGTGTCCCACAGTTCGACGTCGTCGGCGGGCACCACGTCGTAGTGGGTGTACATCAGCACTGTCGGCGCCGACTCCGACGGGCCGGGGACCGTCGCGAGGATCACCGGCGCGGTCTTACCCTCGATCACCAAGTCGTCGATCCGCTCGACGCCCGCGTCGCGCAACATGTCCACGATCAGGTCGTGGGCGGCGAACAGCGGTTCGGTCGGGTAGCCGTCGGTCGCGATCGAGGGGATGGCGACGAGAGCTTTCAGGTCGGCGACGAGGTCGGGAAGGAGCGCGGCGACCTCGCTGGCGATCTGCGCGTCGGAACGGGAGGTGGACGTCGACATGGGCAGTTCCTTTCCTAGATCAGCGCGAATTCAGTTGTCGCCGCTCAACACCGAGCGCAGGCGTTCGGTGTCGGCGGGGGTCCAGCCGGGTAGGTCGAGGATCGCGGCCCACGCGTTGGCGATGTCGGCGCGGAACACGTGACCGTGGCCGTCAGGGACGTCGATGGACACGGCCATGTCGGCCGAGACCTGCAAGAACGTGATGACCGGGATCCAGCGGGTGCTCGACAGCACGTCATCGCCGCGCGGTTCGGCGAGCCAGTCGGGCTTTTGGAACAGCAGTTGCGGCGTCCACCAGGTGATCGGGTCCGACGCGTGCTGCAGATACACCACGCGTGGGCGGTCCCACGCGGTGGCGGGACGGCCCAGGTCGGGGGCGTCGGCGGCGAAGCGCACGGTTCGGCCGTCGCGGTAGATCGGCAGGATCTCCGGCGAGCGCGGGTCGCGGCGGGCGGTGACGTCGCGCCACACCGGGTTGTTCGAGGTGGGTCCGACGAAGAGCACGCCATCGGTGCGGGCGGCCATGTCGGCGATGCTGGAAAAGGCGGCCTCCCCACCGAAGGAGCCGAGGCTCTCACCGAAGAGAACCAGCTTGGGTCGGTGGTTGGCGGGCAGGGCGTCCCATTCGGCGTGCACGGCCTCGAACAGCGCTTGACCGGCTTGGCGGGCACGTTCCTGGTCGACGAGGAACGACAGCCAACTGGGCAGGAACGAGTACTGCATCCCGACGATCGCGCTGTCGCCGTTGGCGATGTATTCGATTCCCGCGGCGGTGGACTCGTTGACCCAGCCGGTTCCCGTCGTGGATGCCACGGCGAGCACCGCCCGGTCGAAACCACCCGTCCTGCGCAACTCGGCGACCGCGCGCACGGCTTCGGCCTGCAGGTTCGTCTCCGGGTCGAGCCCGCTGTAGACGCGAATCGGCTCGCGCGCTGGCCGGTGGTTGAACGCGGTCAGCTCGGTTTCGGTCGGCCCGTTCGACACGAAGATCCGACCCTGCTTGCCGAGCGAGTCCCAGCTCATCAGCGAGCCGGGGCCACCCGAGCGCAGCGGCGACGTGGGTTGCGGGGTGTCGGCGGAGGTCTCGTCGTTGACCGACTTGAAGATGTTGTTGAGCCCGGCCATCGCCACTTCGGCGACCACACCGTTAAGCAGCGCGATCGTGAGCGCGATCACGAGGATGCCCGCGATCACGGCCGCGATCCGCCGCGGCAGGATACGGGAGAGCCCGCGACTGACCCACCGCGCGACGGTGCGCGCGGCCCGCGCGCCGACGATCAGCAGCGCGAAGATCAGCAGGGAGATCACCACGATGATCGGGTACGCCGTCCACGACAGTCCGGCCACACCCATCAGCGACCGCAGCTCGCGCTGCCACGAGGAGTACCAGACCAGGACGGCGATCGAAATGCCAACGGCGACAACGGAACTGATGATGAGCGTGAGATTCGACGGACGGCGCAGCGGTCGCTCGACCAGCCAGACCGCGACCGCGACGACGGCCACGCCGACGCCATAGCCGAGCGCGCCGGTGGCCCCGGTGACCACGCCTTGGAACAGCGGTCCGCGCGGCAACAGGGAGGGGGTGAGTGAGAGCCATACGAAGACCAACGCGCCGACGAGTCCGCCAGAACTCAAGGCGCCGGGCAGTTTTCGCGCGAACCGACTGGGCGTGGCCGACGCCACCGTCTCGGCACTCATGAGACTCGACCAGACTCGTCGACATCGGTCACGGATGGTGTGAACCTCACGCGCGTCCCGTCTGCTAGCCGGTATTTCCGCCTTCCCGAGTGCGCAAATTCGCCGCTATTCCTCGGGTTGGCACCAATATAGGCACCGCTAGCAATCCGACAGCGGCGCTCGTGCCCGAGTCGTTCCAAATCGTAATATTGGCAACCAATCCAGCCATATAGCTACCGCGCAGCTAATTTAGCGCAGGCGGTCGGCGGGCGCGGGGGCCGCGTCTGGGGCGACCAACAGGTCGGCGATCAGCGAATCTCGTTGCAGCGGAACACCAAGACTGCGCGCGTTGCCTTCGAAAAGCGACAGCACCGATTCGGTGAGAATGCCCTGTACCTGCTCGGTCGACAGGGTGGGTTCGGTTTCCGCGCGCCAACTCGCGACCACCCCGTCGACGAGGCCAACCATGCCGAACGCCATCGGGCGCGCACGCGCCTTGTCGATCCCGAATCGGGCGAGGGTGGCCGCGAACAGGTCGGCGAGTTGGCCGCCCACCGCGCGCCCGGCACCGGACAACGCGGCCCCACCCTCCGGGGCCGCGTCGGCCAGGAACCGGTGGAGGCTGGGGTGCGCGTCGATCCAGTGCAGGTAGGTGCCGATGGCACCGCGCACAGCTTCACGCAACGTGCCCTTGGGCTGGAGCGCGGGCAGCAGTTCGGCGAGCAGCATCGACAGAATGCGGCGGCGGGCGAGCGCGTCGAGTTCAGCGCGACCGCCCACGTGCCGGTATACGACCGGGCGCGGCAACGCGAGCCGTTCGGCGATCAACTGCACGGAAATCTCGTGGCCGTGCTCTTCGATCACCTCGATCGCGGCGTCGACCATTTCCTCTCGACGCCGCTCCTTGTGCCCACGCCAGCGCGTCGCCCGTCCATCACCGACGGACTCGTCTTCGGAGGCAGATGCTGCTGTCACGGCCCCAACGATACCCGTGCGCACCATTGACCGAGACGCCCCGTTCCACTATCTTGCCGCCTGGTCAACGAGCATCCAGCGCGGCGATGCGCCCGTCACCAGGACTCGACGTACCACGCTTGCATGCTGAAGGGCAGGTCACACGCGGTCTCGGAGTGGTAGCCACCAAAGGCGGGCTGACCCCAGCGCTCGTAGCTGCTAGTCCAATTCCACCACGCCCAACACCTGACGTGCACCTGATGCCACACCAGGGAACCACCGCATTCGGAGAACGCGCCGGTGCCGGCGATGGGGTTGACCGTGCAATGACCGGGTCCCGCTGCTTGAGCTGGCGCGGCGACGAGCAAAGTCGACGCCCCAAGCAGCGCGGCCGCACCCGCACCGATGGCGATCTTACGAAGCGGTCCAACGGCAGATCTCATGACATACCTCCAACGAGAGTTGGTTCGTCTGATGTGAGCTATGTCATATCCTAGGCGATCGACGTTACCGTTTTATCCCAATAGTTACCGATGGGCAACCTAACGCCAGGCCCGCATCACCCCAACTTTTCCAGCGATTCCTCATCCCGAGCAACCACCGCGCGACCGTCGGGGGTCAGGACGATCGGGCGCTGGATCAGTTGGGGGTGCTCGGCCAATGCGGTCAGCCAGCGGTCGCGGTCGGCGGGATCGCGTGACCACTTCGCCATGCCAAGGTCCTTCGCCACCGGCTCCGCGGTGCGGGTGATGTCCCACGGGTTGACGCCAAGGCGGTCGACGACGGCGCGCAATTCCTCGACGGTGGGTGCGTCGTCGAGGTAGCGGCGCACCGTGTAGTCGACGCCGTTCTCGTCCAGACGTGCCAGTGCGGCGCGGCTTTTCGAGCAGCGGGGGTTGTGCCAAATCTCGGTGGTGGGCCCGGATGTCATGGCGTCAAGCCTAGTCCGGGCCCACGCACCGATTCGCTGCTACTTGCCGCCCTCAGTGGGCGTGACGGTCGTGGGTACGAAGTTCGTGCCCCGCACGTCAACGCCCGAGGCGGTGAGTTGGTCGAGCGCCTTGGTCACGTACTCGCTCGTCGACGCGGCCGCGTCGGGGTCCTTCGTCAGCACCGTCGCGCCCTCAGCGTTGCGGGTGTTGCGGGCGATGCGCACGGTCTGGTCCCACGACGCCTTGTCGATGGTGCCGATGCCCGACGGCGACGGCCAGATCAGCTTGTTTACCTCATTGATCTGCCACTGCTGATGGCCAGCACCCAAGGTCGCGCCCGCCGCGACGGTGATGTCGCGGCACTTGTCGAGGTTGTCGCGGCAGAACGCCCATCCCTTGAGCGAAGCGACGAGGAACTTCACCGTCTGATCCTGGTACGCCTTGTCTTTGAGCTTGTCAGTGTTGGCCCACAGCGCGTCTTGCAGCATCGCGACACCCTCGGCGTTCCAGTCGATCGTGGTGAAATCGGCTGCGGTGTACAGCTTTCCGGTCGCGGGGTTCTTCGTTTCCAACAGTTGCGCGTACTCGTTGTAGGACATGGCCTGGGCGGCGGCGATGTCGTGGGCGAGGAACGCGTTCATATCGAATTGCTGCTGAACGAGTTTCACGTCTTTGGCCGGGTCGAGACCAGCCTTGGTCATGCCCGCGAAAAGCTCAAATTCGTTGCCGTAGCCCCAGTTTCCGACGGTCTTGCCGCGCAATGCGGCGGCGTTGGTGATGTTGTCGGAAGCGAAAGCGACCTGCTTGGTTCCCGAACGCTGGAAGATCTGCGCGATCTCGGTGATGCCAGCGCCCGCTTCACGAGAGGCGAGCGCCTTGGGCACCCACGCGACGGCGTAGTCGGCCTGGCCTTGAGCCAGCACCGTCTGCGGGACGATGTCAGTGCCGCCGTCGAGAATCTCGACCGACAGCCCCTGCTCCTTGTAAAACCCCTGGTCAACGGCCGCGAGGTCCCCGGCGAACTGGCCCTGCTTGAACCACTGCAGTTGCAGCTTCACCTTGGTGAGGCCGTCGGCCGTGGTGGTTGACTCGGTCGTTGAACAGCCGGTCAGGGTCGCAACGGCGACCGCGACAGCGGCGGCCATCGTTGCTAGGCGGGAAATGGTCATCGGTGGAACTCCCTCATCAGTTCTTCGAAAACACGGTGGATCGGGCAGTGCGTGGTCGGCGGGTGAGGTTCTCAACCACCGCGACGGCGGCAAGAAAAAGCAGGCCGAGCACCATCGCGGCAACCACGTACGCCCATGCGCGTGGATAGGCGGTGTTCGCCGCCGCCGAGGTGATGCGCGAGCCAAGCCCGTTCTGGAGCCCGCCGAAGTATTCGGCGATGATCGCCGCGATCACCGCACCAGGGGCGGCGACGCGCAGACCGGTGAACAGCTGCGGCAGCGCGGCGGGGAGCCGCACGGTGCGCGTGAACTGCCAGCCGGTCACCGCGTAGGCGGTCATCAAATCGGTGTGCACCTTGGGCACTTGACGCAGCCCACGTGCGGCGGAAACGAACACCGGGAAGAACACGACGATCGCGACAACGAGGCGACGCGGGGTTTCGGTCGTCGTTGAATACATCGAGTTCAACAGAGGTGCGAGCGCGACGATCGGCACGGCGGCAGCCGCGGCGGCGAGCGGGCTCAGCAGCCCGTCGACCAGACGGAACCGGACAGCGACCATCGCCGCGACAAGCCCAAGGAACGCGCCGATGACGAATCCAATGAGCGCGTTGGCCCCCGTCGCGAGCGCGGCGTCGACGATGCGCGGGGCGTTGTCGACCAGTTGCGTCGCGATGGCAGTCGGCGCGGGCAACAGAAACGACGGCACACCAGCGACCACAGTGAGTAGCTGCCAGAGCCCAATGATGGTCACGCCCACCACAATTGGCGGCAGGAACGTTCTCATCGCAGATCCCGTCCACCAACGGTGGCTACCTCGTCGCCCCGCAACGCGGCGCGCACGGCGGCGACGGAGGCGAAGAACTCCGTCGATGAGCGAACGTCGGTGTCGGTGGCCGAACGCCCCCACCCGCCGGTCGACACGATGTCGCTGATGCGCCCTGGCCGCGCCGACAACACGACAACGCGATCAGACAGGTACACCGCTTCGGGGATCGAGTGCGTCACGAACACCACCGCCGCGCCGGTTTCGCGGGCGATGCGCAGCAGTTCACCCTGCATGTGTTCGCGCGTCATCTCGTCGAGCGCACCGAACGGTTCGTCCATCAGCAACAGTCCCGGCGTGCGGGCGAGCGCACGGGCGATGGCGACGCGCTGCTGCATCCCGCCCGACAGTTCAGCCGGGTAGCGGTTCGCGAAGTCGGTGAGCCCGGCCATCTTCAGCAGTTCAGCGCTGCGGGCCCGTCGCGTTTTCTTGTCGACGCCGTGCAGTTCCAGCGGCAGTTCAACATTCGCGGCAACGGTCCGCCAATCGAGCAGACCAGCCTGCTGGAAGGCGATGCCGTAGTCCTGGTCAAGCCGGGCCTGTCGGGCGGTCTTGCCGCCGACGAGGACGCTGCCGGTCGATGGCTGCTCAAGGTCGGCGATGATGCGCAACAGTGTCGACTTGCCGCAGCCCGATGGGCCGATCAGCGAAACGAATTCGCCTGCGGCAACAGTCAATTCGATGTCAGTCAGCGCGGTGACCGCGCCAGCGGTGAACGTTTTGCCTACCGCGCTCAAGGCAACAGCGGGCGGGGTGGGAGAACTCATGGACGAACTTCCTGCGATGAGGTGCCCGGCGGATGGTTGTAGCGCCGCAACGCGCGTTCGACCAACCCGACGACACCGGTGAGGACGAGACCAAGGAGCGCGGCGGCAGCGACAGCGGCGTAAAGCCGCGCGGCGTCGCCGGTCGCCTGTTGCGAGAAGACAATGATCTGGCGACCGATCCCGCCCGCAGTCCCGGTGGAGATCTCCGCGACGACCGCGCCGATCACCGCAGCCGCGGCTGACAGTCGCAACGCCGGCAGCATCGACGGCACCGCTGCGGGAAAACGCAACTTGCGCAACGTCGCCCACCAACTAGCCGACGCGCTGTGCATCAACTCGACCGACGCCGTCGATGGACTCGACAACCCGCGCAGCGTGCCGAGGCAGACCGGGAAGAACGCGAGGTAGGCGGCGATCACGACGATGCTCATCCACGGCTGCCACGGTTGACCACCGATGGCGAGTTTGCCGCCCCACGCCGCAACAAGCGGCGCGAGCGCGATCAGCGGAACAGTCTGCGACGCAACAACATACGGAAGCAGACCGCGCTCTAACACCGAGAACCGTTGCATCGCAACAGCTACCGCGATGCCGATGACCGTGCCGACAACCAGTGCGCCCAGTGCGAGCGACAGGGTGAACCCACCCGTGCGCAGCAACGTGGCACCAACGGTCCCGGCACCATCGCGCTCACCGAGCACCGCGACAACCGACCACACGTGCGGCAGCGCGCCGTCGGTGGTTCGTGGCAGCACGCGAGTTTCCCCGATGCTGATGCCGTTCGCAGGAACAACCAGCTTGATGAACTCCCACAGCGCGGCCACCGCGACGAACGCGGCGATGGCGTAGCCGATGCGAGCGTGATTCGCGGATGGTCGCCACCCGCCGACAACCGTGCTGACCGGGGTGACCGCTACCTCTACCGCGTTCGCCGTCATCGACGCCTCCGCAGCCAACGATGCTTCATCGCGTCACCTCGCGCGTCGCGGTGACCGGCTGTTTAAGCCGGGGCAGCACCCGCTCGCCGTAGGCGTCGAGCGTCGCGGTCTTGGCGTCGTGCTGCAGATATACCGCGAACTGGTCGACCCCGAGCTTCTCCAGTTCGATCAGTCGCTCGACGTGCTCATCCGGGCTGCCAAGCAGGCAGAACCGGTCGATGATCTCGTCGGGAACGAAGTCAGCGTGGGTGTTGCCCGCTTGGCCGTGCTGGTTGTAGTCATAGCCCGCGCGCCCGGCGATGTAGTCGGTGAGCGCGGCCGGAACCTCCCCGTCCGCACCGTATTTCGCGACGATGTCAGCGACGTGGTTGCCGACCATCCCGCCAAACCAGCGACACTGTTCGCGCGCATGCGCCAACCCTTCGGCCGACCCATCGGTCACATACGCCGGTGCCGCGACACAGATTTTCACCGACAGCGGATCACGCCCGGCCGCAGCCGCCGCCGCGCGCACCTTCGCGATGGTCCACGCGGTGATGTCGGGGTCGGCCAGTTGCAGGATGAACCCGTCGGCCACCTCGCCGGTGAGCTCAAGCGCTTTGGGCCCGTATCCGGCGACCCACACGTCGAGTCGGGAATCGCCCGCCCACGGGAATCGCACCTCGGTTTCGCCGATCACCGCGCTGCGCCCGTTGCCGAGTTCGCGGATCACGTTGACCGATTCCCGAAGTGCCGCAAGGGTTGTCGGGCGATGCCCCAGGGTGCGCACCGCCGAGTCGCCGCGCCCGATCCCGCAAATCGTGCGATTGCCGAACATCTCGTTGAGCGTCGCGAAGGTCGACGCGGTGACGGTCTGGTCGCGCGTTGCCGGGTTGGTGACCATCGGCCCGACAATCACCTTGCGGGTTGCCGCCAAAATCTGGCTGTAGATCACATACGGTTCCTGCCACAGCAGATGCGAGTCGAAGGTCCAGACGTGCGAAAAGCCGTGTGTCTCTGCCACTCTGGCGAGTTCGATCACTCGCGATGAGGGCGGCGTGCACTGAAGGACCACACCAATGTCCATGGGGCACTGTCCCTTTCGTTCGCGTTAGATGAGGTTCTGCGAGAGGTCACGGCGAATGAAGCGACCGTGACCGGCACTGCCGAGGTAGGCGCCGTCGTCAACGACGATGCGCCCACGCGACAGCACGGTGTCGACGTGACCGTCGATTTCGAAGCCCTCCCACGCCGAGTGATCCATGTTCATGTGATGCGTTTTGCCCGGACCAACGCCAATGCTGGTGTGGCCGTTGGGGTCATACACCACGATGTCGGCATCAGCACCGGGCGAGATGACGCCCTTGCGCGGATACATCCCGAACATGCGCGCTGGCGTCGTGCAGCACACGTCGACCCAGCGTTCGAGCGAGATCAACCCGTTTTTCACCCCTTGGAACAGCAGGTCCATCCGATGTTCGACGCCGCCGATCCCGTTGGGAATCTTGCTGAAATCGCCTACGCCAAGCTCTTTTTGGTCTTTCATGCAGAACGGACAGTGGTCGGTACTGACCGCCGTGACGTCACCGGTGCGCAGGTAGCGCCACAGTTCGTCCTGATGACCCTCCGCGCGCGAGCGCAGCGGCGTGGAACACACCCACTTCGCGCCTTCGAAACCTGGTGCGCCCAACTGTTCTTCGAGCGACAGGTACAGATACTGCGGACATGTTTCGGCGAAGACGTTCTGCCCGTTGCCACGCGCGGTCGCGATCTGTTCCATCGCCTGCTTGGCCGAGACGTGCACGATATACAAAGGGGCGTCGGTCAATTGGGCCAGCATGATGGCTCGGTGCGTGGCTTCCTCTTCCATCTGCCACGGCCGTGACGTGCCGTGGAAATAGGGCGCGGTGTCGCCACGGGCGAGCGCCTGTTCGACCAAAACGTCGATGGCGATGCCATTTTCGGCGTGCATCATCATCAGCGCGCCCAACTCCCCCGCCGACTGCATCGCCCGCAGGATCTGCCCGTCAGTGGAGTAGAAAACACCGGGATAGGCCATGAACAGCTTGAAACTCGTGACGCCCTCGGAAACGAGTTCGCTCATGCCCTTGAGGGATTCGTCGTTGACCTCACCGATGATCTGGTGAAATCCGTAGTCGATCGCGCACTGCCCCGCGGCTTTGCCGTGCCATTCGGCCAGCGTGTCCTGCACGCGCTGACCCGGCTTCTGCACCGCGAAGTCGACGATGGTCGTCGTGCCACCCCATGCCGCGGCGCGCGTGCCGGTTTCGAAGGTGTCGCTTGCCTCGGTGCCACCGAACGGCAACTGCATGTGCGTGTGGCCGTCGACGCCGCCGGGGATCACGTATTTGCCAGTCGCGTCGATAACCACGTCAGCGTCGGCGGCGAGGTCGGCACCAAGCGCCGTCGACCCAGGTTGCAGGACCGCGACGATGGTTTCGCCGTCAATGAGCACGTCAAGGAGCTGGGAACCGGTGGAGCTCACCACGGTTCCGCCGCGAATGAAAGTACGCATTACGGTGCCACCAACGGGCCGTAGGCATCCGGGCGCCGATCGCGATAGAAGGCCCATCGTTCACGCACGGTCTTGATCAAATCGAGGTCGAGGTCGCGGACGACCAGTTCCGGGGCCGTGTCGGAGGCGACGTCACCAACGAATTTGCCTTCGGGATCAACGAAATAGCTGGTTCCGTAGAAATCGTCGTCGCCGTATTCGCTTTCAATACCAACGCGATTGATGGCACCGACGAAATACTCGTTCGCTACCGCTGACGCGGGCTGTTCGAGCTTCCACAGGTAGCTCGACAGTCCACGCGAGGTGGCCGACGGATTAAACACGATTTGCGCCCCAGCGAGACCAAGCGCGCGCCAGCCTTCGGGGAAGTGGCGGTCGTAGCAGATGTAGACGCCAACCTTGCCGACGGCGGTGTCGAACACCGGCCAGCCGAGGTTGCCCGGGCGGAAGTAGAACTTCTCCCAGAAGCCGTTGACCTGCGGGATGTGATGCTTGCGGTACTTGCCCAAATACGTTCCGTCAGCGTCGATGACCGCCGCGGTGTTGTAGAGCAGCCCGTCCATCTCGCGCTCGTAGACCGGCAACACCATCACCATATTCAGCTCACGCGCCAGCGCGGCGAAGCGCTCGGTGGTGGGGCCGGGCACCGATTCGGCGTACTCGTAATACTGCGGGTCCTGCACCTGACAGAAATAGGGCCCGTAGAACAGCTCCTGGAAGCAGATCACCTGCGCGCCCTGCGCCGCGGCCTGCCTCGCGTAGTCCTCGTGGGCTTTGATCATGGATTCTTTGTCGCCAGTCCATTCGGTCTGAACTAGCGCTGCTCTAACGATTCCCATGCTTTGTTATACTGCACGAATAACTGATTCCGTTGTGTTACAAGAAGGCGGAAACAGTTTCGCAATCGTAAATCTTGGCGTCGCGGGTAAAACCGCCGTGCGCGCGGCAGCAGAATGAGGTCATGACCGACGAATCGCCCAGTGCGCTACCGAGCGAATTCGTCTCCGATCTCGACGACCGCACCGCGGCGGGCATTGCCGCCGCGGTCAGCCGTCGCATTCGCTCCGGTGGCCTCAGCCCCGGCACCCGCCTGCCCACCGTCCGCGACGTCGCACGTGAGCTGCGCGTCTCCCCCGCCACGGTCAGCCAGGCGTGGCGCGCCCTGTCGGCTACCGGCGCGATCGTCGCGCGCGGGCGAGCGGGCACCTTTGTTGGCGAGGTGCCGAGCGAACCAGCCGTCGGCCGCTATCAGCGCCTGCATTCCCCGTCCGACAACGCTTTTCGCGTCGACCTTTCGCGCGGCACCCCCGACCCCGCACTGCTGCCCGACCTCGCCGAAGCCCTGCGCGCGTTGTCGCGCGACACCGCCCCCGGCGACCTGTCCGCGCACTACCTTGGCGAAGCGGTACTACCGGAACTCGTTGACGCGGTGACGCGCGATTGGCCTTGGGCCACCGAACGTTTCGCGGTGTTCGACGGCGCGCTCGACGCGGTCGACCGTCTCCTTGCCGCCCACGTGCGCTTCGGCGACCACGTCATCGTCGAAGACCCTTGCTTCCCACCGTTTCTCGACCTTCTCGCCCGCATCGGCGCGCGACCGGTCGCGGTCCCATTAGATGAATCCGGTTTCCGCCCAACCGAATTCGCCCGTGCCTTCGACGAGGTGAGCCCGCGCGCGGTGATCTTGCAGCCACGCGCCAACAACCCCACCGGCGCGTCACTCTCAGCAACCCGCGTGCGTGAACTCGCGACCATCCTCGCCGAAGACCCCGCCCTCATCATCGAAGACGACCACTCGGCGGGCATCGCCCACACTCCCCTGCGCTCACTCGCCGCACGCTTCCCCGATCGCGGCGTGTATTTGCGCTCGTACTCGAAATCGCATGGCGCTGACCTGCGCCTTGCCGTCGTCGGCGGGCCAGCCGCGCTGCTCGATCCGGTCCTTGAGCGGCGGATGCTCGGGCCTGGCTGGTCGAGTCGACTCCTACAACGCGTCTTGCTCACCATGCTCGGCGACGACGACGCGTGCGCGACCGTCGCCGCCGCCGCAACGCGCTACCGCGCCCGCGCGACCGCGTTGCGTCGCGCGCTCGCCCGCGAAGGCGTCGAGGTAGCGGCAGGCGACGGCATTAATGTGTGGTTGCCCGTCAACGACGAGAACGCGGCGATGATCAGCCTCGCGGCAGCGGGCGTCAAGGCCGCACCTGGCGGCCCCTTTGAAGTCAGCGCCAACCCCGATTTCGACCACCTGCGCCTTACCCTCGGCGCGCTCGACGACACCGTCGACTTAGCTTGGCTCGCAACCGAATTGGCGACGGCGGCGAAAGCGACGCCAACCTATCGCCGGGTCCGTCGCGCCTAATCGCGCATCAGCAATCTGGTGAACTCTCCCAACGCGGACGCGGACCTGGCAGGATGCGCGTGACATCACTGCCGCCGAAAGGGAGAACCCAGCAAGGTGAGCACCACATCGCTTGACCGCCAATCCCGCACTGTCCGACGCGCAGTCGGCGTGACGCTAGCCATGAGCGCGGTCGCGACCGCGGTCCTCGGGCTCGTTCCCGGCGGCACCGCGCCCGCCCAGGCCGTCGCGAACTGCGTCGCCGCTGCGCCCGGCACCCCGAACGGCAAGCAGTGGCCAACCGAGCCACCGCTGACCATCGACCCGAGCGCCACCTACACCGCCAACCTCGAAACCACGTGCGGGACAATCACTATCGCCCTCGACGCCGCCGCTGCCCCGCGCACGGTGAACTCGTTCAGCTTCCTCGCAGGCGAAGGCTACTTCGACCACACCCGCTGCCACCGCCTCGTCACCGACGGCATTTACGTGTTGCAGTGCGGCGACCCCACCGCCACCGGCATGGGCGGACCCGGCTACAAGTTCGGCGATGAGAACCTCGCGGGCGCGGTCTACCCGGCGGGCACCGTCGCGATGGCGAACGCGGGCCCGGCAACCAACGGCAGCCAGTTCTTCCTCGTCTACCGCGACACCACGCTGCCGCCGAACTACACCCCGTTCGGCCGCATCACCTCGGGACTTGAGGTACTCACGTCCGTCGCGGCGGCAGGGGTCAAGGGCCCAGTGCCCGACGGCACCCCGGTCGCTGACGTGACGCTGAACGCGGTCACCACCGCACGCGGCTAACCAACGGCAACGGCCGCACTCCCGTATGCTGGAGTGCGGCCGTTTGGCACTGGCGTTAGCGCGAAGGAATTAACCCGCGCTGATCGAGCTGAACAGGTTCTGAATGGTCAGCAAGATAACTTCGGCCAGAAAGTTCGCGGCGGAACCGGTCATGATCACATCTCCTCATCGGCGAGCCCGCAAGATCGGCTCGGTCGAGTGAAGCATGCCCTATTCACACCAGGTGCGGCGAGCGTTTCGCTGAAAAATACGGACTAAATTCACCAAATGTTGGTCGCGGCCACAGCCGCGACCACCATTCGACCCGACTTACAGGTACTGACCGGTGTTGGACTCAGTGTCGATCGCCCGGCTCGCCGACGCGTTCTTGCCCGTGACGAGCGTGCGAATGTAGACGATCCGCTCGCCCTTCTTGCCCGAGATCCGCGCCCAGTCGTCGGGGTTGGTCGTGTTGGGCAGGTCTTCGTTTTCGGCGAACTCGTCGACGATGGAGTCGAAGAGGTGCTGAATCCGCAGACCCGGGTTGCCCGTGTCGAGCACCGACTTGATCGCGTACTTCTTGGCACGGTCGACGATGTTCTGGATCATCGCGCCCGAGTTGAAGTCCTTGAAGTACAAGACCTCCTTGTCGCCGTTGGCGTAGGTGACTTCAAGGAAGCGGTTCTCGTCGCTCTCGGCGTACATCCGGTCGACGACCTTCTCGATCATCGCCTCAACCGTTGCCTGCTTGTCGCCGTCGAACTCACGCACGTCGACCTCGTGCAGCGGCAGCGTCTCGGTGAGGTACTTCGAGAAGATGTCCTGCGCCGACTCGGCGTCCGGCCGCTCGATCTTGATCTTGACGTCAAGACGGCCGGGCCGCAGGATCGCGGGGTCGATCATGTCTTCGCGGTTGGACGCGCCAATCACGATGACGTTCTCGAGGCCCTCAACGCCGTCGATCTCCGAAAGCAGCTGCGGCACAACGGTTGTCTCCACATCGGAGGAGACTCCGGAACCACGGGTACGGAAGATCGAGTCCATCTCGTCGAAGAACACGATCACCGGGGTGCCTTCGGACGCCTTCTCGCGCGCACGCTGGAAGATGATCCGAATGTGGCGCTCGGTCTCGCCGACGAACTTGTTGAGCAGCTCGGGACCCTTGATGTTGAGGAAGAAGGACTTAGCCTCCTTGGCATCCTCACCACGGGCTTCGGCGATCTTCTTCGCGAGCGAGTTGGCGACGGCCTTGGCGATGAGCGTCTTACCGCAGCCGGGCGGACCGTAGAGCAGCACACCCTTGGGCGGGCGAAGCGCGTACTCGCGGAACAGGTCCTTGTGCAAGAACGGCAGTTCGACCGCGTCGCGGATCTGCTCGATCTGGCGACCAAGGCCACCGATGTCGGTGTAGTCGACGTCTGGAACCTCTTCCAGCACAAGGTCTTCCACCTCGGCCTTGGGCACACGCTCGAACGCGAAGCCCGCCTTGGTGTCGACGAGCAGCGAATCGCCTGGGCGCAGTTTGCGAATGGGCGAATCGGGGTCTTCGAGATCGTCGGCGTCGGCCAGCTTCGCGAGCGGGCCGGCCAGCCAAACGACGCGTTCCTCGTCGGCGTGACCGACGACGAGCGCGCGGCGGCTGTCGTCGAGAATCTCACGCAGCGTGCCGATTTCACCGATCGCGTCGAACGCGCACGCCTCGACGATAGTGAGCGCCTCGTTGAGCCGCACGGTCTGGCCGTACTCAAGGCCGGTGGCTTCGATGTTGGGCGAGCAGGTGAGCCGCATCTTGCGCCCCGAGGTGAAGACGTCGACGGTCTGATCCTCGTAGGTGTCGATCACAATGCCGTAGCCGCTCGGGGGCTGCCCAAGGCGGTCGACTTCTTCCCGCAACGCGATGAGCTGCTGGCGAGCCTCTTTGAGGGTCTCCATCAACTTGCCGTTGCGGATGGTTAGTGAATCGATGCGCGCTTCCAATTCGCGTGCGTGATCCGGAGAGTCGGCGAGTTGTCTGCGAAGAGCAGCCGCCTCGGCGCGTACCGCCTCGAGTTCTCGCCAGGCCGCCGAATCCGAATTCTCGTTGGGGCTCATGATGCTGCTCCTCCCAGTCCCGGTCTTTCAACGCTACCGGGCGCGGTCCGTTCTCGCTTTCCGACATGGTTTCGTCGTGATCACATCTTGTACGGTCGGTACGACATCGACCGCCAAATTGGCCGTGTTAGGCTCGCCTAACATCCCAATCGGGGTCTCCAGCGAGCTCGCTCGCTATCGAGTTGAAAGGTTGTGAGAGTATGCTCCCCGCCTTCCGTCGCACCTTCGCCACCGCTTGCGCGGCACTTGCCGTGACCGCAGGAGTGGCCGCGTGCGGCAGCTCCGATGATGACAACAACCACACGAACCATTCCAGCATTTCCGCGACGGCACCAAGTAATTCGTCGACCTCGGCTGCCGCAGCGGCAACCGCACCGACGGCCGAGGCGTTGCAGGCCACTCTCACACAGTTCTCTGACCCCACTATTCCCACCGACGCCAAGACCAAACTCATCGTCAACGGCGACGCGCGCAAGGGCAACATCGACAAGATGAACGCGCTGCTCGCCAACTACGGCACGCTCAGTTACGCGATCGCCAACGTCAACACCAACGGCACGACAACCACCGCCGACGTCACGGTCACCTCACCGCACGGCACCCCGCCCGCGTTCCCGCTCACCTGGGAGTACGTCGACGGGTCGTGGAAGATCTCCGATGTCAGCGGCTGCTTGCTGATGGGCCTCGCCCAAGCACCGTGCGTTCCGCAGTGAACTAAGTAGTTTTCCGGCTGTGTGGGCGGCCGATACCTGCGATTGTCGAAGCCATGCGTAAATCCGTGCTCACGCGCACCGACGTTGCCGCCCACACGCCAGCCGATCGCGACCGCTTCCTCGACGTGATTCGGCTCGGTTCGTTGCTCGTTGTCATCGTCGGGCATTGCCTCATGCTCACCGTCAGCGTCAGCGGTTCGACCGTGCGTTTCGGCAACGCGTTGACCGACTTTCCGCTGCTCCAAGCCTTGACGTGGGTGCTGCAGGTTCTCCCGCTTTTCTTCTTCGCTGGCGTCGCCGCTGGCACGCTTGGCTGGCATGACGACACGCGGTGGGGCACGTGGGTTTTTCGCCGCACGCAGCGGTTGATGCGGCCGCTTGGGGTGTACCTCATCGCCGCGTTTGTGCTGGTTGAGGCGGCGGTCGCGGTCTTGGGCACCGCGTGGCGTCGGCCGCTTGCCGTGACGAGCGTGCAACTGCTGTGGTTTCTCGGAATGTATCTGCTCGTGCTCGTCGCCGTGCCGCCCCTGATCCGATGGGTGCGTTCCGGTCTACGCGTGTGGGCGACGATCGCCGTGCTGGTCGGGGTGGTCGCCGCTGTTGACGCGGCCCGCTTGACTGGCGCGCCCGCCGAGCTCGGGTACGTCAATGTCGTCGCGTGGCTCATTCCCGGCGTGCTCGGCATCGCCTATGTGCGCGGGCTGCTCACGCGGTCGGCGGCCGTTGCCGTCGCCGTGGTGGTCGCCGCGATCGACGTGGCGCTTGTCGCGTTCGGCCCATACGAGGTCGCGCTGGTGACCGTGCCAGGGCAGCGACTATCGAACATGGCACCGCCGTCGCTGCTGCTGGCTGGGCACGCGATCGTGCTGTGCTGCCTGGCTGTCGCGGTCGCACCCTGGGTTCGCGCCTTCGCGCGGCGGCCACGGGTGTGGTTCGCCGTTGTCGTCGGCAACACCGGCGCGATGACGCTCTACCTGTGGCACATGCCCGCGCTACTGACGGTGTTGGTTGTCGCGCACCTGCTCGACGGCGACCGATCGGGGCCCGCGCAGTCGGGGTTCTGGACGCTCACCGTCGCGCAACTCGTCGCGGTAGGCGTGCTGACACTAGTTTTGTTCACGCGACTTCGTGTGGTGGAGAACACACCCGTGCGCGGCTGGGACGCGCCCGCACAGGCCAGTTCGCGTGCTCGGTCGGGGGTGGCCGTTGTCGGCGTCGCGGTGGCTGCCGCAGCGCTTTTTGGCGCGACGCGCAACGGCCTCGTTGACGGATTCGCGTGGTTGGTTGTGTTCGTTGGCGCGCTCGGCGTTGCGCGATGGGCGACCTGGGTCGACTAGTCGCCCTTGCCGCAAGCGATGCCGTCGCGATTGCGGTCCAGGTTTAAGCGGTCTTCGCCGACCAGTTTCAGCGAGGCAAGACCACGCTTGCCAAGCCAGTCGCAGCGTTCCTTGTCCTTGATCCCGGCCGGGAACGTCCACGGAACACATTGCCCCGCGGTGCCATAGCGGTGATCGCACCCGTCGACGCTGACCGGGAACGTGACCTTCTTGTTTTTGTCGCCCGGTCCCTTTTTCTCCCCGTTCGGTTTCTCAGCGAACGGCAGAATGTGCGGATCAGGTTGTCCTGGAACGGGTTTGGTTGGCTGGGCGAACGCCGCTTGCTCAGCGTCGCCCAGCATCACCATCGACAACGCTCCAATGAGCGCCACCGTCGCGGCTCCCGTTCGCAGATTGCGTCGCATCCTCTTCCCTCTCATCCGAGGTGTACCCACTGCGCGACCGAAGGAACCCCCGCCGCGTTAACCACGGTGAGCATGTACCAGCCCGGCGGTGCCATATTCGGGTTCGACGTCACGTTCGCGGTGACCGTGCCACCGGCGACAGTCAACGGCAGATCAACGTACCGCTGATTCGGATCTGACGAATGTGTCACTGCCGCAGGACGAATCAGCGACGCCTTCACGACCGCACCGTCGACGGTGAGCTGTTGCGCGCTGCCGTAGGTCCACTGCTGGCTCGCCACCGAGAGCTGCGGACGCGGACCCTTGAACAGGTACGGCGGCGAATAAATCGACAGCCGTTGCTCGAAGCTGCCGTCGGCGGGATTGTCGCCGACAGCGAGCACGCGACCGTCGGGCAGCATCATCGCCGACGAGTGGTACCCACGCGCGACGGGATCGGTCGCCATGCCCGCGGTGAAGGTGTTGGTCGCGGGGTTGAACAGCGACGCTTCGAACACGGGATCGGCCCGATTATGCAGGGCCCCACCGGTTTCGAACACGGTCCCGTCCGGCAGGATCACCGCCGACAAATACATCTTGCCCTGCGCCGCCGTCTGCGGAACGCCGCCGGTGAGCGTGCCCGATGGCAGATCGGGCGCGGGCTGATACGCCGGGGCCGCTTGCTTCAAGTCGATGATGTCGTTGTGGCGGTGCGCGTCGGGGTTGGTGTTGATATTGCCGCCACCGAGGGTCATCACCCGTTGGTCTTGGGCTGGGGGCAGCAGCACACTCATCGCTTGGTCGCGCTGATCTTTGTTACGCAGTCCCGGCACATCGGTGATGGTGCCCGCCGCGTAGTCATAGATCGACGCGCCCGAGCCAGCGAGCCCGTCGCCGAAAACGTGTGCGCCAGAATAGAAAAGGCGACCGTCCTGCATGAGGATCATGGCTGGGTACAGCCCCCACCAGCTCCACGTCTGATTGGTTTCGCCGAAGCCGAGCCACCGGTTTTGCGCCGCTGAGAACAGCTCGGTGGCGACGGTTCCGTTCGCGTCTTCGCCGAGTCCACCGAGCGAGAGGATGTCGCCATTGCCGAGCGTGGTCGCCGACGGGTACCAGTGGCCAGCGAGCATGTCGTTGGTGCGGGTGTAGGCGTTTGTCGCTGGGTCGAAAATGTAGGAATCAGGCAGGCCCTGATACCCGTGCTCAGGCGTTGTGTAGGACTTCGTTCCGCCCATGACGAGCAGTTTCCCGTCGGGGAGCTGGGCGTGGCCAGCGCAGAACACGTCCCAGGGCGTCGCCACGGTGGTGAACTGGTTGGTCGCCGGATCAAACAGCGCGGTGCTGAACGTGCCAGCGGCGAACGCGGCGGGGTCGTTGCCTGAGCCGGCGATCAACAGCACCTTGCCCGTCGGCAGGACAGCGGCATGCACACCGCGCACCGGGGCGGGCATCGCGAGCACGTCCCAGCTGCCCTTTTCGCATTGCGTTGCGGTGCCGGTACACACCGGTGCCGGGGGCGTCGCGGTGGCATCCGACATCGCATAGTCGTCGGTGGTGAGCTCACCGTTGCCGTAAATCGTGACGCCCCACGTGATTTGGTCGGTGTTGGGCGGCACGGCGGGCGTGCGCACTTGCGCCGCGGTGTAGGTGCCCGCGACGGGCAAACTCGCGAGGTCAGTCCAGTACTGCCATCCGGCGACCGTGTCGTGGCGGAAGACGGTGAACACGGTATTCGGGGTGGTCGTGGTGTACCAGACCGACAGGTCGTATTGATGACCAACGGTGACCGTCGGTGCGCACGTGGTGCTTTCGAGGATCATCGCCTTGCGGTCGCCCGAGACGTAGTTGGCCATCGTGATGCGCATCGCGTTCGTTCCGCTGTGCGCCTGGGGTACCACGCTGAACGTCGCGTCGTGAACACCCCAGCCCGATTTCTCCCAACACTGCGGAAACCCGTCCGCACCAAGGGTTTCCACGCCAGGATTCACCAGGACATTCGGCTGCGCGGTCGCCGGCGGGACAACGACGACCGCCGCGAGGACGATGAGCAACAGTGCCCACCGCGAAACCCGATTGATCATTCAGCGCTCTCCCGATCGACGGCCCGAACCTCAACGCGCCCGTCCCCGTTGCCGAAGACCGCGACCGGACGGGAATGTTCCAAAACGGCGCGCAGCGTTGGCAATTCGCGCGCCGAATCGCGTACCAGCGGACTCGCGACGACGTAATCGATGTCGCGCCACCCGTTGTCGAGGTGGATCGCGGGGTCAACGTCGAGCTTGGAGAACCAGATCGCGCCCATGCCCGGTTGGAAGCCGACATCGACCATGTCGAGCCAAATCGCGTCCTCGACAACGATTTTCTTCGTGCCAGGGTCGCTGATATTGGCGTCGACCCAGCGCACCGATTCGACGAACGCGTCCGCGCGACGGTCCGTCATCGCACGGGCATCGCCTTCGACCCATCGAGGGGCGACAACGGCGAGGGCAAGGAGGGCGGCGACCGTGCCAACGGTGAGCACGGCGGTCCGACGAGGCACGTCAAACCTGGTCAACGCTCCCGTGACCGCGCCGACCGCGATCTCGGCGACGCCAGCCAGCGCGAGGGCAAGGAACGGCAGCAGCTGAATGATGTACATCGCGGGCAGATACCCGTTGGGGCGCAAGGCAACGGCGATCAGAATCAGCCCAGCTATCGCGATGCCGCGCAGCCGGGGCACCGCGACCGCGATGACCAGCGCGCATACACCGCCACCGAGCAGGACAGGATCGATGCTGAGCCACCACTCAACGAGGTGTCGTGCCGCCGAATCCGACGACCACACCGCGCCGCTGCCTGCCCGTGAGTGCAACTGCCACGCGACACCGCCAAGCAGCGAAACGTGCCCCTCACCGGGGACGAACTCGTTCTTCAGCAGCGCGTAGAGCGGGTAGAACGCGATGAGCAGCCCGAACGCGACGCCGCTGCCGACGACAGTGAACTTGCGCGTCGCCGGATGACTCGACCGCCACAGCGTGTAGATCAGCGCGGGCAAGATCACGACCATCGTCTCTTTCGACAACACCGAGACCGCCGCACACAGCCCGGCGGCCATGTGCACGCCGAGTCCGCGTCGAGGCGACGACGCGAGCACGAACGCACCGAGCATCCAGCACACCGCGATGCTGTCGAGGAAGATTTGGCGCTGAAACTCCACGGCCAACGGCGACAGCGCGAACAGCGCGACGGCGACGCCAGCTGCCCACGGCCGCATGCTCATTCGCCGCGCGAGGGTGTAGAGCAACGCGGCGGCGACGAGGGTCACGCCGAGCATCACGAAGCGCCCGTTGCTGACCGCCGCCGGGTACGGGCTGATCAGGTCGGGCAGCCACGACACCGCGCCCAGTTGCAGCCAGCCGAGCGGCGGATGGTCGTACCAGTAGGTGTAATGGGTGAGCCCGCGCCCGGTGCCGACCGCCCACGCCTGGGCGAGGTAGGTACCTTCGTCGTCGCTGAGGCCAGGGTAGTTGCCGATGTTGGTCCCCTGCACCAGCGCGATCAGCGGCAACAGGACCGCCAAGATCACTCCGTCGACGCGGGCGCGAAGTCCGGTGGGTGCGTTGATGATGGGGGGTGCTAGCGGTGTCGATTCGACGATGTCGGGTACGGGCCGCAACGCGGTTACGGTCATGACGCCACCTCCACTACCTCAGTCGGGCGCACGTGCGGGATGTGCGCGCCGACATGTTTGGTGAGTTCCCAGTTGTTGCGACCGGTGAATTCGCGCCACACCGCGCGTGCCGCTGCTGCCGTGAGCATCAGGTTGTAAAACACCGAGCCCACAACGAGTTTCAGGTAATGGCTGAATCGGACCCGCACGCCGAATTGGCGGCCGAAGTCGTGCAGCCCAACCAGTTCGAACGCCAAGGTTGCCAGCGTGGGGACGAGCGGAACGAAGGTGATGAGCGCGATCCCGTCTGGCACCTTCACGAACAGGCCGACGACGATGCCGAGCAGCATCGCGATGCCCGAAAACGCTTGCAGGAACGGGCTTGCGAGTGTGTAGCGCGCGAGAATGCGTTGCGTGAACGTGGGCAGGTGCCGCCATTCGCGTTTGCGATAGACCTGCATGAAGCCCTGGTTCCAGCGGCAGCGCTGTTTGAACAGCGCGTACAGCGAACCGGGAGTTTCCTCACGGGTTACCAGCGCCGGGTTGTACGCGACGACGGTGCGCGCGCCCCGGCTCGACAGGCGCGTACCGAGTTCGCAGTCTTCGGCGAGGCAGTTCTCGTCCCAGCCGCCAACCTCACGCAGCAGCGGCGTGCGCACGAAAACCGTGTTGCCGCCGAGCGGGATGAAGCCCTGGTTGGCGTGCAGGTGCAGTCGACTGCGGAACCAAAAGAAGTACTCGAGGCAGTTGCGCAGCGCGTACCAGCTGGAATGGAAGTTCACTAATTGCACGCCACCTTGGACGACGTCGGCGCCGGTGTATCGGAACGCGTAGTCGACGTGGTCGAGCAACTCGGGATGCACGTGGTCTTCGGCGTCGAAAACGCCAACGACGTCGCCGGTACACACCGCGAGAGCGTTATTGAGCGCCTTCGGCTTGTTTTTGACGTCGTGATGGTCGACAACAACGCGTAGCCGGTCTGGTGCGCGTAGCGCGACCATCTCCGCGACCGCCGCGGTGTCGGGGTCGTCGTGACCGACGATCACCAGAATCTCGACATACGGGTGCTGTGTCGCTAGCAACCCAACGAGGGTGTGCTCAAGGACCGCCGCTTCGTGGCGGGCGGGCACGAGCAGCGAGAACCGTAGTTTGCCTGGCCCATCCGGGTCCGGAAAGCGTGTTGCCGCAAGGTTTTCCGGCGTTCGCCACGCGTGCAGCATCCAACTCAGGGTGGCAACGGAATTCGCGAACAACGCGAGTGAGAGCACAACAAGTACAGCCGACAGCATCCAATCCCCCTGGCGTGGTCCCGAAGTGGGATCTGAGGTCGCGCACATCGCCCCTGATGCCGCTTACCCACCGTAGTGCGAAATATGCGCCGCCAACGGGTCGCTTGCGTGAATTCGCGGTTACAAAAAACGCAGCGCGACGCAGGAAATCCTTTGTGTGCCAAAGGAATTCCGCGTCGCGCTGGAGTAACGCCAGGTTTTTGCTAGCTGAGGTGTCAGCCCTTCGACGGGCGACGCTGCGGCTTCGGGGTCACCGTACCTTCAGCGAGTCGACGCGCGCTCACCAAGAACGCGGTGTGGCCCTGCATCCGATGTTCAGGTCGCACCGCGAGCCCGACCACATGCCAGCCACGCACCATCGATTCCCACGAGCGCGGTTCGGTCCAGCATTCCTGCTCACGCAGCGCCTCGACGACCTTCGACAGCTGCGTCACCGTCGCGACGTAGACGATCAGCACGCCGCCGGGCACGAGCGCCTTCGACACGGCGGGCAGCGCGTCCCACGGGGCGAGCATGTCGAGGATCACGCGGTCGACCTGCGGGCCGTCGTAATCGGCGACGTCAGCGACGGTGAGATTCCAGTTCTCGGGTCGCGCGCCGAAGAACGTCTCAACATTGCGAATCGCGTGCTCGGCGTGGTCGTCGCGAATCTCATAGGAGATCACTTCGCCCTCGGAGCCGACCGCGCGCAGCAGCGAGCACGTCAGCGCGCCGGAACCGGCACCGGCCTCAAGCACACGCGCGCCGGGGAAGATGTCGCCCTCGTGGACGATCTGGGCGGCGTCTTTGGGGTAAATCACGGTCGCACCGCGCGGCATCGACAGCACGTAGTCGGTGAGCAGCGGGCGCAAGGCCAGGTAGGGCGTGCCGTTGACCGACTTCACGACGGTGCCTTCATCGGCCCCGATCAGGTCATCGTGCTTAATTCCGCCCCGGTGCGTGTGGAACTCTTTGCCCTCTTCCAGCACTACCGTGAACAGGCGACCCTTGCCGTCGGTCAGCTGCACGCGGTCCCCGATGGCGAATGGGCCCGTTCGTCTGGCCGTCATGGTTCTCCGTTCTGTGTTGGGGTATCTAACCCTGCCAGGTGGGGTGGTCGAACCTGGCAGGGGGTACTTGTCGGCAGTACTTGTCACAGGGTGCCGTTAACCTGCGACTCATGTCGTTGACCGTCCCCCTCGCACCCGATGCCGCCGAGCCAGCTCGATCGCGGCCCGCGCTTTCGCCTTCGCGTGCGGCCGACTTCAAGCAGTGCCCGTTGAAATATCGGCTACGAGCCGTCGACCGGGTGCCCGAGCCGCCGTCGCTCGCGGCGATTCGCGGGGTGGTCGTACACGCGGTGCTTGAGGATTTGTTCGGGCTGCCCGCGGGCGAACGTCAGCCGGAACGGGCGGCCGAGTTGGTCGCCGGGGCGTTCGACCGGGTGCGCGGTGAACGCGACGGTGTCGACGCGTTGGTTGCCGAAACCGGGCGGGACACCTTCTTCGCCCAGGTACGCAAGCTCGTCGCGAGCTATTACGAACTAGAAGACCCACGGCGGTTCGAGCCGCACGCGTTGGAAGAGCGCGTCGAATGCGACCTCGCCGGTGATGTGCCGCTGCGCGGGTTCGTCGACCGCATCGACGTCGCGCCAAACGGGCTGTTGCGCGTGGTCGACTACAAGACGGGCCGCTCCCCCGGTCCGCTGCACGAAGCGCGGGCACTGTTTCAGCTCAAGTTCTACGCGCTGATGATCTTGCGCACGCGCGGGATTCTGGCCGCGCAGTTGCGGCTGGTGTATTTGGCCGACAAGAACGTGCTCACCTACGTGCCCGAGGCCGATGAACTCGACCGATTCGAGCGCATCGTGGTCGCGCTGTGGCGGGCGATTATCGAAGCGGGCGAGACCGGCGAGTTCCCCGCGACCCGCAATTCGATGTGCAAGTTCTGCGATTTCAAGGCGATGTGCCCGGAGTTCGGTGGAACGCCGCCTGCGTATCCGGGCTGGCCGGGTGCGTCGGCTGGGAGTGCCGACTTGGGGATGCCCGACGTGGGCGTTAGTGAAGATATGTGAAAAGCTGCCCGGACCGCGTTGATCCGGGCAGCTCGTGGTCACGCTCAGACGGTGAAGTCGCTAAACAACAGCACCGAAAGACCAAGGCCAACAGCAAGATTCACCAGCACGGCCGAGCCGAACACGACGATCGGCCGCCAGCCAGCGTCCTTGAGCCCACGTAGCGAGAACTCAAGTCCGATCGACACGAACGCCAGGATCAGCGCCCACGTGCGCAGGTCGTTGATGATGGCGATGTGGGCGGCACCGGTCTTCTTATCGACCGACTGCAGATACAGGGTGCCGATCACCGACGCGGCGATGAAGCCGAGCACGAACTTCGGGAACCGAGTCCAGAACTCACCGATGCTCGGGCGGGTCGATTCGCCGCTGCGGTCAACGCGCAGCGCGAAGTAGGCGGTCAGCGCGATCGCAACCAGGCCGATCAGGGCGTTCTGGGTGGTCTTGACGATCGTGGCGATTTGCAACGCCTTCTCGCCCGCGATGGCACCCGATGCCGCGACGGCGGCGGTGGTGTCGATGTTGCCGCCGATCCACGCGCCAGCGACGGCGTCGGACAGGCCAAGCGCGTCGGCGGCCCACGGCAGCACGAAAATCGACGGCAGCGCGAAGATGATCACCAGCGACGCCGCGTACGCGATCTGCTCACGCTTGGCCTGCACCGCACCGGCCGCCGCGATCGCGGCACTGACGCCGCAGATCGACACCGCCGACGACAGCAGCGCGCGCAGCTTGTCGTCGAGGCCGAGCCGTCCGCCGATCCACCAGGTGAACCCGAAAACGATGGTGATGAGCGCGAGCGCCTGCACGATCGACGGACCGGCGGCGGTGACGAGGATCTTGAGGTTGATCGACGCGCCGAGCAGCACCACGCCGGTCTTAATGAAGACCTCGGTGCGGAACCCGGCCGAAAGTCGTTCCCGCAGACCGAGTTTGCTCAGGATGACGTTGCCGATGAGCCCGATCGCGATGGCGTAAACCGGGTATTCGATCGATTTCGCGATGCGCTTGAACGGGGTGTCGACCGACCACTTAGGCACGTGGACGTCGAAGTAGCGGGTAAGCGCGCCAAGCGCGAGCACAAGCAGAATACCGGCGACGATGTCGACGATGCCGGGACGCGGATTCGCTTGCAGCGCTTCGGTTTCGGTGGTTGTAGTGGTTGCGGTGATGGTCTTGTCGCTCATTACGGCACCAACCACGCGGGAATGGCACCGACGAGCACAAGCGCGATCAGCGCGAGCCCGACAATGGTGGCTAACCAGTCTTCGTTTAAGCGGAAGGTGCTCCCCGGGCGGGGCTCAACCTGCGTATCGGACACAACGAACTCCTTGCGTTTCCCTCATCAAGAAACGCAAGGTAGCAACGGCAACTAGCTGAGCACACCGATTGTGTTCAGCGTGAATAGATCTCGGGGGAAGCGCTACCGCAAGCGGCGCTCTTCTTCCTCTTCCAGTCGGCGGCGCTCTTCTTCGCGCTCGACCTGTTCCTTCTCGATCTTTTCCTCGTGCTCGTTCTTGTTGGACATGAACCGAGCCTACCCGCGAATTAGAAGGCTCGGCAGGAGCGGATGTCGGTGGCCAGGATCGCCTTGGCGCCCAGGTCAGCGAGGCGATCCATCAATTCGTTGCCCTGCTTGCGCGGCACGAGCGCGCGGACGGCAACCCAGTCGGGGTCGGTCAGCGGCGACACCGTCGGCGACTCAAGGCCAGGGGTGATAGCGACGGCTTCGTCAAGCAGTGCCTTGGGGCAGTCGTAGTCGAGCATCAGGTACTGCTGGGCGAAAACCACGCCCTGAATGCGGGCGATGAGCTGGTTGCGCGCACGGTCGGACTGGTCGGAACCAGTGCGTTCGATCAGCACGCCTTCGGAGTCGCACAGCGAATCGCCAAAGGCGACGAGGTTGTGCTGCCGCAGCGTGCGACCCGAACCGACAACGTCGGCGATCGCGTCGGCAACGCCGAGCTGGATGGAGATTTCCACCGCGCCGTCGAGGCGGATGACGTCGGCTTCGATGCCGAAGCGAGCCAGGTCAGCGCGCACGAGGTTCGGGTACGAGGTGGCGATGCGCTTGCCAGCGAGGTCTTGGACCTTCCATTCCTCGCCAGCGGGCGCGGCGTAGCGGAAGGTCGACCGACCAAAGCCGAGCGACAGCCGTTCGGTGACGTTGGCGCCGGAATCGAGCGCGAGGTCGCGCCCGGTGATGCCGAGGTCAAGCTCGCCCGAGCCGACGTAGATCGCGATGTCCTTGGGGCGAAGGAAGAAGAATTCGACCTGGTTGGCCGGGTCGAGGACGGTGAGGTCGCGGGAATCGGTGCGCTTGCGGTAGCCAGCCTCAGACAGGATGGAAACCGCGGATTCCGACAGCGAGCCCTTATTCGGGACAGCGACGCGCAACATGGCAATGGCCTTTCAGTGGGATGAGCGGGAGGGGAAGTTCACGGCATCTGCTCACAGATGTCGGTACACGTCCTCCAACGTGAGCCCACGGCCAATCATCATCACCTGCAGCCAATACAGCAGCTGCGACATTTCCTCGGCGAGCGCCTCGTCGCTCTCATGCTCGGCGGCGAGCCAAATTTCGCCCGCCTCCTCAAGCACCTTCTTTCCCTGGAAATGGACGCCGGCGTCCAATGCGGCCACGGTGCCAGAACCCTCGGGACGGGTCTTGGCGCGCTCGGTCAGCTCGGCGAACAGGGATTCGAAGTTCTTCACGGTTCGTCATTGTTTCACGCACCCGGCGCGACACCCGTTTGGGGTCGCGCCGGGACGCGCTTACGCCTCGACGGGTGCGAGCAGTGTGCGCAGTTCGGTGACCGCGTCACGCAAGTGGTCAGCGAACGAGCGCATTTCCCCTGCCACCGACTTCGGCGTTGCCAGGTAGATGTTCCAGCGATCCGGCAGCAACACGTACGCGATGCCGATGCACTTCGGGCTCGTTGAGCCGAAACCGAAGTACCGGATGTACTGCGATGGCGCGGAGCTGGTCGACAGGTAGTCGTCGCGCATGATCGTCCAGCCCGGGCTGTCGAAGAGCGCGATCTGCTCATCGGCAACGCCAAGCTCAGCACCGCGACGGCGCTGGATCCACTGCAACTCCCACAGATGCTGCTCGGGAGCCTGACCGGCCTGACACTCCTTCGCCCGCTGCACGTGCGCGGCGGCGGCGGTGCGGGCGGCGGTGGTCTTGTCGTCGTCGTTGACCGCCTCGTCGAGCATCGCGTCGACAAAGGCCACCATCTCCGGGGTGATCACGCGCATCGCCTCGGTGCGGCCACCCCGGTACTGACGCGTGGCGATCGACTCGTACGTCGCACCGGTGATGCCCTTGCTGCGCCGATGAGCGAGCTGATAAGCCAACTGCGCGAACGCATCTGGCGAAATGCCGAGCTTCTTCGCATCGCTGGTCCCGAAGTCGTTGAACGACACGATCTGCGTCGCGGTGTCGGCGGCGTAACGCGCGAAATCGGCACCGGCAGCGGCGATGTCGGCACGCGCGGCCGAGTCGAGCACAAACTCGACCGGCTCAACCGGCGGCAACCCTTGGGCCCGCGCACCGCTGGTTTCGGCGTGATCGGCGACGGACCGCTCAAGCAGCGCGTCGACAAACGACAGCACGGTCGTTCCATCGAGCCCGCAGTGTTCGATGTTGATACCGGCTTGACCGTCGGCGAAAACCAACAGCGACACCGACTTGTCGAAGTAGCGGTTAGCCGAATCCCCGTGCAGCAGTTGATCACACGCGTGCAGCTCGTCGCGCGGCGCGAAATCTTCCAGTACCACGGTGAACAGCGCGGTCTCGATGACATCGAACGCCGCGACATTGGCGGGTTCGGTCCGCAACGCTTCGCGACTGCTCGCCCACTCCGCACGCGCCTTGGTGGTGAGATGGCCAACGGCGGTGTCGGTGGCGGCGGGCCGGGTGCCGCCCTTAATCACCGCGCGCAACCCGTCGACCAGGTCGTCGAACGCGTACGGCGCACCGTCGGGCCCGATGACGTCCATCCGGAAGATGTTGCCCCGGTAGAACACAACGATATGACGGGCATCCGACGGCCCTGGCCACTCTTCGCTGTAGGGCTTGCGGACGGTGTCTTGCACGGCACCCGGAATACGCGTTTCGGAGAACAGGTATTCGTTCTGCCACATCGACAGCGGCGTCCCGCGCTGGGTGACCGGCGGAATCCGCTGCTCGTCGAGCGCGAGCTTGTAATCGACCGCGGCGCCAATCAACGCGGCCGCCTGTTCAGCCTGACCCGCCTGCGCCGACGACGCGAGCGGGGTGTCTTCGCGGAACAGGAAGATGAAGTTCGCGTTGAGCGCGATTCGGTCGCGTCGACCGAGGTAGCGCGACGGCCAAAACTCATCGAGCCAGCTCGCGACGCCCGGGGTGTCGTTGTAGGCGATGAGCGCGTCGTTGAGCACGACGCCCGCCCCGCCGGGCCGCAGCACGTCAGCGACCGCGGCCTCGGTGGTGGCCAGCTCGGCCTCGGTCAACAGCGGCGCGCACCAGCGCACGAACCGAGCGGCACTGTCGGCCAGCGTCGGCAGCGGCACCCGGGGCAAACTGTCTTCAGCGGCGAACGTGGGTTGGTTCAATCCGGTTTCCTCAGATCTCGGTGGGGTTAGGTGGACTGTGGTCGAGAAATGAACAGATTGGCGAGCAGCCAGCCTTCGGATTCGTGGCCGGTGGTGTCAATTCCCTTGGCGGCCAACGCGTCTAGCACTTGTTCGCGTTCTTCCGCTGAGGCGAACCGACGTTGTTCGAACAGCCCGGCACGCTTTTCGGTGACGTAGCCAAGCGCGGCCAGTTCGGCGGCGATGGGCTCGAAATCGAACATGCGCAACACGAAATGGGCCATCCACGGACGCTTATGCGGATCGGCTTGGGCTACTCGCGACAGGGTTTTTTCGGTGATGTAGCCGACGCACCCGGTGGAAATCACCAGGTCAGCGGTGGCGAGCACACGACGTTGCGCCTCGGTGGGCTCGGTGGCCTCGAGGTCGGCGTGCACGTAGTCGTGCAGGAATCCGGCGGCGTGGGCGTAGATCAGCGCCGGGCGTGCGGCGTCCATCCCGATGAAGCGTACGTCGGGCAAAACGTCGGCGCGCAACCGCTCCCGGTCGGCGGCGATCATGCCGACGTGGTCGGTGTCGTCGAGGTCGCGGTAGTGCTGCGCCCAGTCCGCGACACCGGTATTCGTGCGCATGAGCGCGGGATTCACGCCGTAGGAGCAACCAAGATCAACGACGGTGGGAATGCGATCGGGACGAAGGGCGCGCAGTTCGGCAAGTTCGGCTTCGAAATGCGGTTTGGCAAGTTCGGGAATCCGGTAATCGAGTTCGTGCATCCGCGCGAAATACGCACGAGGATCGGGACTTTCGTAAATATCGTCGAAGGATGCTTTGCCGGTGGTGTGCAACGGAACGGACATGAGGGGTCCTCTCAGTCGAGCAGTTGGTCTCCTCGGACGGCGCTGGCCGCGGCGGCCACGTGATCAGGCAACACACGACCGAAAAGTTGGCGTGTGCGTTCGACCGTGCCGATCACGCCCGGCCGATCGGTGTAGGCGAAAATCGCCGAATGTCGTTGTCCCGCACCGTCAACCTCGGTCACGCGGTGCAGGGAGAAGCGGCCCTTGAACAGTTGCAGGTCGCCGGGGCGCAGTTCGAGCGCGCGGATGAGCGCATCACCGCGACCCTCAAGCACGGCTGACACGTCGTCGAGGTGTTCGTTGTGCGGGTCGCGAATGTTGGGGCAGTACTCGAAGACGCCACCAGCGTCGGGGCGGCGGGTCAGCATCGACACCGTGAATTCGTTGGTGTCGAAATGCCACGGGTGCGACATGCCGGGCTCAACGACGTTGAGGCACAACCCGGCTAGCGGGTCGGCGAACTCGTGTAGCTCGTCAAGGTCGAAGCAGTCGGCGACAAACCGCTTGAACACCGGATCGACGTAGAGGCGCTGAATGAGCGTGTCGACGCCGATGTGGTCGCGGGCAACGAAGGCATTGCCGCGCTCAAGCACGATCTTGGCAGGGTGGCCGTCCGGCAGCTCGGTGTCGAGCGGGATGTTGTACGCGTTGACGCGCTCGACGCGGTAGTACGCGTGCGGCGCGACGGCTTCTCCTTCACGCCGCAGGTCTTCGAGCAGCTCGGGCCGCAGGAATTCCCGCAGCACGGTGCAGCCGGTTTCCGCCAGTTCCGCGCGCGCTGCCGCGATGGCCGATGCCCGGCCTGGCGAGTGCGCGTCGGTGAGCGGATACCGTGCGATATCGATGATTTCGTCGATCCCCCGGGTGCCCGTCATAGAGCCATTTTGCGGGAACCGCGCCCATCACACGCCGGGTTTGGCTAAATCGGGCAGATCACAAATCGCACACACTATTGCGAATTCAGTTGTGCGCCAACACTTTTAGCGCGCCTGAGCGGGGCTTACCAATCTCGGTGCCATCACACCCGCGCGGCCAATGCGTCCGAAAGCGCGTCAATATCGAGCCCAACCAACGACTCTCGGAATACCCGACCAGCCACGGCGTCAACCGCGATCTCGCAGGGCACGACGATCAGCCCGCACCCCGCCTCTTGCGCGGCGATGGCACCTGTTGGTGAGTCTTCTATGGCGACGCACTCGGCGGGTTTAACGCCGAGCAGTTCGGCGGCGCGCAGGTAGACCGCCGGGTCGGGTTTGCCGTGCGGCACCTCGTCACCGCACACCGACGCGTCGAAGAAGTGGCGACCCAGGGTGTCGAGGCCGTATTCGGCGAGCGAGCGCTTGGTGTTGGTCACCAGCGCGCACCGCAACCCCTCGGCGCGCACCATCTCCAGCGCGTCGGCGGCACCCGGTCGCCACGGGATCGGGCCATGCATCAGCTCAGTGATGCGGTTTTCCAGAAACTCGCCTGCATGGGCGAGCACCTCGGGCGTGAGTTCGACTCCGATGCCGTCGAAGAGGATGCGCAGCGCGTTGGGTCCGGACGCGCCGATGAGCGCGTGGCGCAGCCCGTCGGTGAGGACGACGCCGTGTTCGAGCGCTAGCTCACGGACGCCGACGTCCCACAGCTTCTCCGAGTCGAGCAGTGTGCCGTCCATGTCCCACAGCACTGCGGCGGGCCGTGCCCTCATCCCATTCACCTCTCTGGCCGGTAGTCGCCGACACCCTAGCGGGTTGGCATTACACGCCGGAGCCAGCGATTTGCAGGTGGGCGCTGTCGCCGGTGACTTGAATCCAGCGATTTTCCGAGGTCACCGTGCCATTGCTGAGCGCGTAGGTGAGCGTGACGGTCGCGCGGTCGGGGCCGGTTGGGGTGACCGATCCGACAGTCACCGAGCGCACCGTCGACCACCATGCCGAGTACTGGTTGAAACCGCCAGTCTGGGATTGGTAGGCGGGCGACAGTTGCGCCCACGCCCCGCCGATGTTGCCGGGCAGCATCGAGTAGTAGCCGCTGATGAACTGGCTAATGCGGTCGGGAGTGGGCGGGCCGAACGCGGTGGTGGTGATCGTGGTTGTCGCGCTAGTCGGCTTCGGGGTCGACGTTGGCTTACCCGAGGTGGTCGGGGCCGCGCTTGAGGTCGGTCGTGCCGTGCCGGTAGGCGCTGGCGAGCCCGACACGGTGACCGGGACGGTGACGGTCTGCTGTTCGGGCGCGAGCACGACAGTGCTCACCTCGCCGTCGATCATCGTCGTGACCGTAATCGGGGTCGACGGCACGAGCGCCTGTTCGTCGGTCGACTTATCCCGGTCTCGGGTCACGACGAGGACCGCGAGCACGACGGTGAACGCGGCGACAGCGGCCGCGAGCAACAGGGTGGCGCGATTGTTGCCCCGTCCCGCCGCTTTGGGATTCGGCGAATTCTGTTGCGGGAGCGCGGTAGTGACGCCGTCCGTGGCCGCTGCCGAATCATCGTGCACGGGAACGACATTCGCGCTGTTGTTCGCGTTCGCCGATGCGTCTGCCGCCCGCGCCGACGCGGCCGCCCCCACGGCTAACGCGCGTGCTGCCGCGCTCGGCGGGCCAGCACTCCCCCCGCCCGAAATCGCCGACGCGGCGGATCGAAGCCGACTAAGACTGTCACCCAACCGGCCAGCGGCTGTGCGCGCGTTCGACTTCGGTACCGCGATCAGTTCGGTCGCTGATTCGCTGACCGGCATGATCATCGTCGCGGGCGTCGGCAGCTTCGGAACACGTCCTGCCGCAACATCTTCCAATGCCAGGCGTGCCTCGGCCATCGTCGGGCGCGTTTCCGGGTCGGCGGTGAGCAACCACATCAGTACCGGGCCAAGCGGGCCAGCGTGCTTGGGCTCGGGCACCTTTCCCCGCGCGACCGCGTGCAAAACGGCAAGCGGATTGTCGCCTTCGCCGAACGGCGGCTGCCCTTCCACGGCCGCGTACAGCGTCGAACCGAGAGCGAAGACGTCGGCGGCGGCATTCGGGCTATCGCCGCGCGCGATCTCCGGCGCGAGGTAGGCGGGCGTGCCAGCGAGGAACCCGGTTGCCGTCACCGTGACGTCGCCGGTGGCGTGTGAGATGCCGAAGTCGGTGAGTTTCACCGTGCCGTCATCGGCGACAAGGAGGTTCGCCGGTTTCACGTCGCGGTGCATGATCCCCGCGTTGTGCGCCGCCGACAACGCCGCCGCCGCCTGCGCGCCGATACCCGCCACCTCAATGGGCGGAAGTCGGTGTCCACCCGCGATTTTCACCGCGAGACTGGGTGCGTTGAGGTATTCCATGACCAGCCACGGCTGGCCGTCTTCTTCGGCGACGTCGAAAACGGTGATGGCATTGGGGTGATGCAAACGCGCGGCAATGCGACCTTCACGCATCGCGCGCAGCTTGGCTTCCAGCGCTTGAGTACCAGTGAGGCCGGGCGCGAGCAGCACCTGCTTCACCGCGACCGTGCGGCGCAACCGCACGTCGGTGGCCCGCCAGACCACCCCCATCGCGCCAGTACCGATCGGTTCGGTGAGTCGATAGCGGCCCGCGATCAACCGATCCGATGTCATTGCGTGTTCCCCTCCTGCATTACCGCTGAGTCGTCTCGCCCTCCGCGCTAAAAGCGGGATGAAACTTTGGAAAATCCTACGTGCTGAACCTGTGCGCGCCCTACCGTCTCCCACGCGATACCGACACAACACCGCGTGATCGTGAGCAGTCTCACAATCACGCGGTGTGTATCGGGGTGAAAACGCTTACGCGTTGAAGTATTTCGCTTCCGGATGCAGCAAAACGAAGGCGTCGGTTGACTGTTCGGGGTGCAGTTGCAGCTCCTCGGACAGCGTGACGCCAATGCGGCCAGCGTCAAGCAAATCAACGAGCTTCGCGCGGTCTTCCAGGTCGGGGCACGCACCGTAGCCGAACGAGTAGCGAGCGCCTCGGTAGCCGAGCTTGAAGTAGTCGGCGATGTCGGCGGGATCGTCGGCGGCGACCGCGCGACCGTCGAGCGTGAGTTCCTCGCGCACCCGGCGATGCCAGTACTCGGCGAGCGCCTCGGTGAGCTGCACGCCGACGCCGTGGACCTCAAGGTAATCGCGGTAGTTGTCGCCCGCGAAAAGCTCGTTGGCGAAGTCGGCGATGGGCTGGCCCATCGTGACCAACTGGAACGGCAGCACGTCGACCTGACCGGTTTCGACTGCCTGCTCACGCGACCGAATGAAGTCGGCGATGCACAGGAATCGGTCGCGCTGCTGCCGCGGGAAGGTGAACCGATACCGTTCTGGCGCATCAGGTTTCGGCTCGGTCAGCACGATGACCTCGTCGCCTTCGGAGACCGCCGGGAAGTACCCGTACACCACGGCAGCGTGCTGCAACACCCCTTCGGTGGCGAGGCGATCGAGCCACGCGCGCAGCCGCGGCCGACCCTCGGTCTCGACCAAGTCCTCGTACGTCGGCCCGTCGCCCGCACGCTGACCACGCAAACCCCACTGCCCAAGGAACAGCGCGCGCTCATCGAGCAGACCCGAATATTCCGCTAGCGGAAGACCTTTCACTACACGCGTGCCCCAGAACGGCGGCGTCGGCACCGGCAGATCAGCGGCAACGTCTGAGCGCTCAGGCACCACGATCGGCACCTCGGCTGCCTTGCGTTCAGCCGCGATGCGCTTGGAGCGCTCGTGGCGTTCCTTGCGCTCGGCGGCCTTCTTCGCGGCGGCAATCGCTTCGGGGCTGGTCGGGTCGAGGCCACCACCGCGCTTGACGGTCATGATCTCGTCCATCAGCCGCAGGCCTTCGAAGGCGTCGCGGGCGTAGTGCACGTCGCCGTCATAGACCGCGGTGAGGTCGTTTTCGACGTACGAGCGGGTGAGCGCGGCACCACCGAGCAGCACGGGGAACTGTTCGGCGACACCCTTGCTGTTGAGTTCTTCGAGATTTTCCTTCATCACGACCGTCGACTTCACGAGTAGCCCGGACATGCCGATCACGTCGGCCTTCTTGTCCTGGGCGGCATCGAGAATGCTCGCGATGGGCTGCTTGATGCCGAGGTTCACGACCTCGTAGCCGTTATTGGACAGGATGATGTCGACGAGGTTCTTGCCGATGTCGTGCACGTCGCCCTTGACGGTGGCGAGCACGATGCGGCCCTTGCCCGAGTCGTCGGTGGCTTCCATGTGCGGTTCAAGGTGTGCGACAGCGGCTTTCATCACCTCAGCCGACTGCAAAACGAACGGCAGCTGCATCTGGCCCGAACCAAACAGCTCGCCAACGGTTTTCATGCCCGAGAGCAAGGTTTCGTTGATGATCTTGAGCGGCGGCACCGTCTGCATCGCCTCGTCGAGGTCGTCGCCGAGGCCGTTGCGTTCGCCGTCGACAATGCGACGTTCGAGGCGCTCGAACAGCGGCAACGCCGCCATTTCCTCCTGCCGCGACGCCTTCGACGACGCGGTCGACACGCCTTCGAACAGCGCCATCAGCTTCTGCAGCGGGTCGTAGTCCTCGCTGCGACGGTCGTAAATCAGATCGAGCGCGACCTGACGATGCTCGTCGGGAATCCGGCTCATCGGCAGGATCTTCGACGCGTGCACGATCGCCGAATCCAGGCCAGCCTCAACGCATTCGTGCATGAACACCGAGTTCAGCACCTGGCGCGCTGCCGGGTTCAAACCGAAGGAGATGTTCGAAAGACCAAGTGTCGTTTGCACATTCGGGTGCCGACGCTTCAGCTCGCGAATGGCCTTGATGGTTTCCTCGCCGTCCTTGCGCGACTCTTCCTGGCCGGTGCCAAGGGTGAAGGTGAGCGTGTCGACGATGATGTCGGACTCGTCGAGACCCCAGTTCGTCGTGATGTCCTCGATGAGACGCTCGGCGATCGCGACCTTGTGTTCGGCGGTGCGCGCCTGACCTTCCTCGTCGATCGTCAACGCGACGACGGCGGCACCGTGTTCGGAAACCAGGCGCATGATCTGCTGGAACCGCGAATCCGGGCCAGCGCCATCTTCGTAGTTCACCGAGTTCACCGCGCAGCGACCGCCCAGGTGCTGCAAACCCGCTTCCAGCACCGGCGGTTCGGTGGAGTCGAGCATGATCGGCAACGTCGACGCCGTCGCGAGACGCGAGGCGAGTTCGTTCATGTCGACCGCGCCGTCGCGGCCAACGTAGTCGACGCACAGGTCGAGCATGTGCGCGCCGTCGCGGGTCTGGTCCTTGGCGATTTCCAGGCAGCGCTGCCAATCTTCGGCGAGCATCGCGTCACGGAATGCCTTGGAGCCGTTGGCATTTGTGCGCTCGCCGATCATCATGATCGACGCGTCCTGCTCGAACGGCACCGCCGTGTACATGCTCGACACCGCGGGCTCATGTTCCGGGTTGCGCCGGTCAGCGATGGGCGGCAACGACTTTTCGGTCTCGCGCACCGCTTCAGCGACCTGACGGATGTGCTCGGGCGTCGTGCCACAGCAGCCGCCGACCATCGCAAGACCGAATTCATTGACGAACCCGCTCATCGCGACCGCGAGTTCCGCAGGCGTCAAGGGGTATTCCGCGCCGTTGGCACCAAGCACGGGCAGGCCCGCGTTCGGCATCACCGACACCGGGATGCGCGCGTGCCGCGACAAATGCCGCAGGTGCTCGCTCATCTCGTCGGGGCCGGTCGCGCAGTTGAGGCCGATCATGTCGATGCCAAGCGGCTCAAGCGCGGTAAGCGCCGCGCCGATCTCGCTGCCGACGAGCATCGTGCCGGTGGTCTCGACGGTGACGTGGGTGATGATCGGAATTCGACGGCCCGCGAGTTCCATCGCGCGCTTGCTGCCGGTGATCGCGGCCTTGACTTGCAGCAGGTCCTGGCAGGTTTCGATGAGGATCGCGTCGGCGCCACCGTCGAGCATGCCGAGCGCCGATTCGGTGTAGGCGTCGCGCAGTGAGGCGAACGGCGCGTGACCGAGGGTCGGCAGTTTGGTGCCTGGGCCCATCGAACCGAGCACGTAGCGCGGGGTGCCGTCGGCCGACGGGCCCATCTCGTCGGCGACGTCGCGCGCGATGCGGGTGCCACGCTCGGACAGGTCGCGGATGCGGTCGGCGATGTCGTAATCGGCGAGGTTAGGCAGGTTGCAGCCGAAGGTGTTGGTTTCGACGGCGTCGGCGCCAGCTTCGAAGTAAGCGCGGTGGATCGCGGTGAGCACGTCGGGGCGAGTGTCGTTGAGAATCTCGTTACAGCCTTCGAGGCCGCGGAAATCGTCGAGCGTGAGATCGGCTGCCTGCAACATCGTGCCCATCGCACCGTCGCCAATAACAACGCGCCGTCGCATTGTGTCGAGCAGCGTGGTGTCGAACCCGGTGGGACCCGTGGGTGATGACGCAGACATGGTTTCAAGACTAGTGGTCGAGTGCGACGTCTTGGACCACTGTGGGTGATTCGAGTGGCCTCGACCACAAGAGAGTCGCCACAAACAAAGTTGCGCCAGACACTAGGCTGACCGAGTGGACGCCAGTGAAAACCCCGAGATCCCGGAGACCGCGCTGCCAACGTTGCGTGATCCGGTGCTGGTCGCGGCCTTCGAAGGCTGGAATGACGCCGGTGACGCCGCCAGTGGCGCGGTGGAACATTTGGAGTTGATCTGGGACGCCGAACCGCTGGCCGAACTCGATTCCGAAGACTATTACGACTATCAGGTCAACCGGCCGACGGTTCGTCAGGTCGATGGTGTCACGCGCGAGATTCAGTGGCCGTCGACGATGTTGTCGGTGTGCTCGCCGCCCGGAAGCGACCGCGACGTCGTGCTGCTGCGTGGCATCGAGCCGAATATGCGCTGGCGGAGTTTCTGCTCGGACCTGCTTGAGTTCATCGAACAGCTTGGCGTGCAGACCGTCGTGATTCTCGGCGCGCTGCTTGCCGACACCCCGCACACGCGCCCGGTTCCGGTCACCGGCTCGGCGTACAGTCCCGAAGCCGCTGAGCGTTTCGCACTGGAACAGACCCGTTACGAAGGCCCAACCGGGATCACCGGCGTGCTGCAAGATCAGTGCGTGCGCGCGGGCGTGCCTGCCGTTTCGTTCTGGGCCGCCGTGCCGCATTACGTGTCGCAGCCGCCGAATCCCAAGGCGACGATCGCGCTGTTGCATCGCGTTGAAGAGGTACTCGACATCGAGGTTCCGCTCGGTGAGCTGCCCAATCAGGCCGAGGAATGGGAAGCGGCCGTGAACGAGATGACGCTCGGCGACGAGGAGATCAGCGAGTACGTGCGTTCACTTGAGGAGCGCGGCGACGCGGCGTTGGACCTCAACGAGACGATGTCGAAGATCGACGGTGACGCGATCGCGGCCGAGTTCGAGAAGTACTTGCGTCGGCGCGGGCCGGGCAGCTTCGGACTTTAGGCAAGCCTTGGCTTAGACTTCCGGGGTGCCGAGCAACTCGATCGTCGATGACCTGCGTGGGTTTGGCGACCGGGTCGCGGTGGTCACGCCCGGCGATGGCGACATCACCTATGCGCAGCTAGCCGAGCGGGTCGACGGCTTCGCCGCGCAGCTCGGCGACGTGCGTCGGCTGGTCGCGGTGGTCGCGCGCAATGACGTCGATTCACTCGTTGCCTATCTTGGTGCGCTGCGCGCGGGGTGCGTTGTGTTGCTGACCGGCGACCTGTCCGGTGACGTGCGTGCCACCTACGACCCGGACGTGATTGTCGAATTCGGGCGCGTTGTTTTCGCGCGACCGGATGCGAAGCACGATTTACATCCCGAGCTCGCGCTGTTGCTGAGCACTTCTGGGTCGACCGGGTCGCCCAAGTTGGTTCGCCTTTCGCACGGCAATCTCGTCGCGAACGCGGAGTCGATCGCCGAGTATTTGTCGTTGACCGCCGACGATCGCGCGGCAACGACCCTGCCGTTGTTCTACTGCTACGGGTTGTCGGTCGTGCATAGCCATTTGCTGCGCGGCGCGAGTCTGTTGCTTACCGAACGATCGGTGACTGAGCCGGAGTTTTGGCGCGAATTCGCTTCTTGTGCGGCCACTTCGTTCGCCACCGTTCCGTACACGATTGAGCTGTTGGACCGCGTCGACTTCGCCGCGATGTCGTTGCCGCGACTGCGGTACGTCACCCAAGCTGGTGGTCGACTCGCGCCGGAGCGGGTTCGGGAGTTCGCCGAACTGGGCGCGCGGGCTGGTTGGCAATTCTTCGTGATGTACGGCCAGACCGAGGCGACGGCTCGGATGGCTTATCTCCCGCCGGAATTGGCGTCGTCGCATCCGGACTGCATCGGCGTCGCGGTGCCGGGCGGGCGCTTCACCCTGGAACCGGTCGATGGTGGCGACGAGCTGGTGTACCACGGTCCGAATGTGATGCTCGGATATGCTTGCGCCCCAACAGATTTGGCGTTGGGCCGCACGGTGACGTCGTTGCGCACGGGTGATCTTGGCCGGCTGACATCCGACGGGCTGATGCAGGTGGTTGGGCGACGCAGCCAGTTCGCGAAAATCCTGGGGTTGCGGATTGATCTGGCGCACGTCGAGTCGGAGTTGGCGGCCGCCGGTTATCCGGCCGCGTGCGCTGAGGACGACGGGCGACTGGTTGCCGCGATCGTTGGTCGTCCCGGCGAGGTTGTTGACGCGTTGGCTCGCGCTTCTGGTCTGCCACGCACGTCGCTTGCCGCGATCGCGGTGGACGAACTCCCCCGCGCCGCCAATGGCAAGGTCGACTATCCCGCCGTACGGTCGCTTGTCGTTGCCCAAGACATCGACCGCGACGCCGCCGACCTCGACGCTGGCGAACGGATTCGCGCAATTTATGCTGAGGCCCTTGGCCTTTCGCTCGCACGAGTGTCAGGCGAGGCGAGTTTCGTTGATCTTGGCGGCACTTCCCTCACCTACGTGACCACGGCCGCTCGGCTCGAACGGGTCATTGGGCGTCTCCCCACCGACTGGCCGCAATTGTCGGTGCGACAGCTGCAACAGAGTCCGCGCAGCCGGTCGATGTTCGGTCGCGCCCTCGACACGTCAACCGCGTTGCGGGCGATCGGCATCGTGCTCATCGTCGGCTCACACATTCAACTGTGGGAGCTGTGGGGTTCCGCGCACGTTCTTCTCGCGGTGGCCGGGTACAACTTCGCGCGGTTCGCGGTGATGGACGCGCCTCCCGCGCGACGGCTGCGAGCGACGTTGACAGCCGTGGCGGCGATCGCGGTGCCGACCGTGGCGTGGGTGGCGATCGTGATGGCGTGGCAACCCGACTACTACAGCTGGCAAAACCTGCTGTTGCTCAACAAGATCCTCGGCCCCAACAACGACACCGCGGGTCACCTGTGGTTTTTGGAAGTACTCGTGTACTTCATCCTCGGTGCCGCGTTGCTGCTGCGCATCCCGATGGTCGCGCGGTGGGAGCGGCGTGCGCCCTTCGGCATCGCGTTCACCGTTTTGGTGTTTACGCTCGCGCTGCGCTGGGAAACCTTCGACATGTACCCCGGCAAGCAGGCCACGTTCTCGCCTATGGCCGCGTGGTTTTTCGCGCTCGGGTGGGCGGGTGCGAAAGCGACAAACCTGTGGCAGCGGCTGTTGGTGAGCGCGGTGGTGTTGGCGAGTGTGCCCGGCTATTTCGGGGTCACCGACCGCGAACGCATGGTGATGGTTGGTTTGCTGCTGCTGGTGTGGTTGCCCGCACTGCGGGTGCCCGGTGTGCTCGCCCTTGTCGCGGTAGCCGTTGCCGATAGTTCGATGTATGTGTATTTGCTGCATTGGCAGGTGTATCCGCTCTTCGGCGAGCACCAGCGCGCCGCGCTTATCGCATGCCTGCTTGTGGGAATCGCGGCCACCCAGGCCACCGTGTTGCTGCGGCGACGAAGCCCGTGGCTAATGGTCCAGGGTCAACACCTGAGCCGATGCCTCGTGCGCCAATTTGGCGATCAGCAGGTCGCGCGGAATGGTTTGACCAGCAAGGTGATCGAGTGAAGGCACAACAACATGGTGCGCGTCGGCACGCTTGAGTTCTTGAGTGAGCTCAGCGAACGCGGCCCCGTCGCCCGCGGTTGACTCGTGGAAGGTAGCGGCGAAACACAACCCCGCGGTGTGCGCGAGAGTGCGTAGCGCATCCTCCAATTCGTCACCGTGACCGTCGGCCAGATCGTCACGTAGATATCCATAAATCAACGCTTGCACCCGAACCTCCGTTGGATTGGGGACTGCCTGTTGATGCGATCTCTTCCAGTGTGCGCATTTGTGGCTGCTGGCAGCAGATGTCAACTAGATGACATCTACGTGCCCTCTTCGTGAGCCCGAATGGTAACTGCCGTACGCCAAACGTTAACTGGTGGGATACTACCGCCGTGACCGCAACTGATGATCGACCCGTATGGGCTGTCCGGATGCGCTCGGAACGTGATGCGAGGGGGTGGTCGCAAGCTGACGCCGTCCGTGCGATGCGTGCCAAGTCGTCCCAGAATCTGCCCACTGACAGTACGCTGCTGCGCAATTGGCGCCGCTGGGAATCGGGCGAATCGCGCCCTGACGAGTTTTACGCGCCGATCATCGCGGCCGCGTTCGAAACCGTCACTGCCGCATTCTTTCCCAAGTCCCGTCCTAACCGCGATGACGAGCTGTTATCGGCGACCGGTATGGACACATTGGAATTCATTGGCCGCCTTCGGATGTCAGATGTCAACAACGCCACCCTCGACGCTGTCCGCATTACCGCCCAACGACTCTGCTGCGAATACGCCTACGCCGACCCCCACCTCCTACACGCCGACGGCACCGCATGGTTGCGTCGCATCACCTCTTTGCTCGACGGTCGACTGAGTTTGGGGCAGCATCGCGAAATCCTCGTTCTCGCAGGATGGGTCGCGTTGCTGGTCGGTTGCGTTGAATACGATCTTGGGCGGCGCGCGGCCGCCGAAGCCACGCGGCGAGCGGCTGATTCGCTTGGGCGCGAAGCGGGGAACCCCGAGATTGTGGGGTGGGCGGCGGAGATGTCGGCGTGGTTCGCGTTGACGCAGGGCAACTTTCGCGGCGCGATCGAGGTGTCCGAGCAGGCGAAGGCGGGCACGTCGAAGGTCAGCGTTGGCGTGCAGTTGGCCGCGCAACGCGCGAAAGCCTGGGCGCGCCTTGGCGATCGGCGCGCGGTGGCCGCCGCGTTGGACGACGGTCGCGCGATCCTGTCGCGCATGGGCCACCCCGCCGACTTGGACAACCACTTCGTCGTCGACTCAACGAAATTCGACTTCTACGCGATGGACTGCTGCCGGGTATCCGGCCAGGACCGCATGGCCGAACGCTATGCGCAGCAAGTGATTAGGGATTCCACCCGCCCGGACGGCTCAATCCGCAACCCGATGCGAGTTTCGGAAGCACGCTTGACGTTGGCCGTGGTGGCAGTACGCGACCGCGATTTGGAACGGGCAGTAGAGGAGGGCTTGTCGGCGTTCGACTCCGGCCGAAAGTCGTTGCCGTCCTTGGCATGGATCGCGGGCGAGGCGGCACGGGAGCTAATCGAGCGCTACCCGGGCGACCCCCGCACCCAGCGCTTCCTTGAGCAGTTGAAGGGGTTGAGTGTGGGGTGAGCTGGCGGCGCCGCCGTTGCCCGGCGGCGCCCCCTTCGCGCGCACGCGTGCCGGTTCGCGAACCGCGCGCGTTGTCGTTATCTGGGGAAGCGGCTGCTCGCCGCGTTAGGTAAGCTGCCAGACCAATGCTTGGCATGCATTGACCGCCGGTGGGAGCGGCGGCGATGCGGACGACGCCGGGCTGGATGGCGCGTTAGCGCTCAGCAGCGCTGAGCCTAGTTAGGGGGGAAATAACAGTGACCGACAACCAACCGCCACGGGGCACTAACGGTGCCACGCCGTTGTTCGGCGGTTTCGACGACCCGCAATTTCCGTCGTGCTTGCTTTCGCTCATCGCGTTCGGTGGTGGCGATGACTGACGCCACCAATTTGCGTCTTCCGCGCGCTTGCTTCACGCCGCGAACGCTGTGGAATTTGGTTTGGACGACCGTGCGGTCGCTGGTCGTGATGGCGAGTGCGGTCGCTTGTGTGCCAGTGTTCAGTTACTGCACCAGCGTTCCAAAACGGGATCCGAACTACGACACAGCCGATGCTGTCGCTTTGTCATGCTTCTTCCTCTTCTTCCCCCTCCTGATTACCGGGTTCGTCATGACGCGAACCTCCTTCCGTCGCCTTATCGCGTCGCGGAAGCGGTGGGAAATCATGACTATTGAGCACCACCGTGATCGGATTCAGGAATGGGTTCGGCTCTTTCGGGCCGACGGCACTGTTGCCGGTGAGTTGATCCTTCGGCGGTGGATGAGGCGCACCTTTACCGACGACGACACCGTTGTCTGGTTCGCCGGGCGACCCGATAAATGCGGGCTCATCGCCATGCCGGGTGGTCGTCGAACGGTGCTTGCATACCGGTCGCTGTGGTACACGCCGCCGCCCTTCGGTCGCGCGCGAGTTAATCCCGACGGGTCGTATCGCAAAGAAGGATTCACCTTTATTGAACAGCCCGACCGAGAGCGCTGGGTGAAACCCGCTCCCCCGACACCTGAACCGAAACCGGAACCAGTCCTATACGGCGGTTTAGACGACACCCGATTCCCATCATCCCGTCGCCTCCGCCGGTCACTGGCATTCGCCGTGGATATCCTGCTGCATGGTGGAATCGCCTTCGCGATCGCGTATGTCGTTGGCGAAGCTTCGTTTCCGCCACACGATTTCACGCACCTCCACATCAACGCGCTCGCAGTCGTCGGGCTCTTTCTCGCCGTCTCTTTCTTCGACCGCGTCATCATTCAGGCAGCCACGCACACCACAATGGGAAAAGCGATCTTCGGGCTAGTGATTATCGACCGCGATACTGGCGTATATCCGCGCGCACGATGGTTGTTGGCAGCGTGGTTAGTGAGCACTTTCCTCGGAGCGATGACCGCCATGTGCCTCGCCATTTTGATCTTCGCCCAAGACCTGGGTGATATCGACGGGCCCAGGCGCCCGGAGCGCTACCTCCTACCGAGCGTCCGACGCAAGGACATGCACCAACCTCGCGCTACCGAGGACATATCGGTCGAGTCCGCTCCCTCAGCCCGCGAACCGGTCAACCAGTCATACGCGTCGGTCATCGAGCCACACCAGCATCAAGGAAGCTAACCCGGCGACGCAGAGGTAGCCGGACAGGGCGCGCGGCGAAAAGCCGCACGGAAAACATCCGAAAGCTGTTGCCCTCGCTTAGGTTTCGCGCGTCGTGAGGAATGCTCATGGTCAACCTCGCTTGACATATCAACAACGGGCGATCCCCAGCGTTATCCAGGCAATTGCCACGCATCGCTCCTACCCGCGAGCAATACCGCCAAGTAACGCACCTAGGAATTTCGCGGAATCGGTTGCTCGAAAACCCTTGTGCTGCCAGGATTTTGCTCACGCGACGAGCAGCCGATGATCGGCACGCCGCGCTCACCGCGCAGGTAACCGCGCGCCGAAACTGCACTCAACCAGGGGATTTGTCGTGCGAGAACGAACTTTTCGATGCCCGTCGCCAGCACATCAGCACCACTTCTTCACCCTGTTTCCGTCCGCGCGACTGCGGATGCGCTGAGTTCGCCGTAACTCATCTCAACCCAGTTCAGTGAAGGTGTCGCGTCTGCTCACCGGAATTGGAGTGTTGCCGTTGCTGGCCCGCCTGCGTCGGGATCGGGATCCGCGAATTTCACGGGACCCAACCCGACCACTTGAGACCGCCATCCTTGACGCGGAAAAGCAGTGCTCGTCGGGCACGCTCCGCGTCAGTGGCGACCCGGGTGGCGACGTGCTGTTCTGCCAAGGTCGCATCGTCGACGTAAAGACCAGCGGCGCACCAGGATTCGGCGCGCTAAGTCAGCATCCCGTCGGCGCGGCGCACACCCGATTGCTGCGGATGACCGCGACCGTCGACGGAATCTTCGCGATTGCCGCGGGCTGGATCGATACGTGCGACTGGCACACCACGACCGGCATCGACACAGAAGACGGCTATGAAGGCCAGTGGGTGCTAACCGAAGTCGAACGTCGATTGACCGCGCTCGCGGGCGTGGGCCTTTCGCCGTATCGAAATAGGTTGTACGCCACCCTGTTTGGACTACACCTGCAGGACGAAAGCACTAACGAGATCGTCACCCTCGCCGACGGTAACCGCACGTGCCGCGACCTCGCGTTCCTGCTTGGCCGCCCCCTCTACCCGGTGACGGTGGAGGTCGCGCGACTGCTCGCGAACGACATCCTGCGCGTCGCGCCAACAGCCGCCGCCGAAGCCCCGAACTCGACCAATCCCGCGCTCCCTAAGCGCCAGCGCGGGGCTAGCGGCGTCAATGACACGCTGCGCCCACGCCCACCCCAAGCGGCTCGACCGCCCACGACCGTCGTGGACGGGCCAGACACTCCGTACTCGCGGAGCACCGAGAGGATCTCATGAATACCAATAACCCCGGCCCTGCTTCGATGACGGAACGCCTTGGCGGACTGGTCAAATCACTGCGCAACGAGGTGCCCGACTGCGTCGCCACCGGCATCATCGACATGTCGACTGGCATGCTGCTGTCGGTCGAAACCGTCGACAACCACCCGGCCGAAGTGCTCGACCTCCTCGCCGCCGCCACCCTTGACCTGTTCCAGGGCCGCAACGTGGTGATGATCGAAGACATTTGGAAAGAACGCCGCGGCATCCGCTCCGACGAGCACTACTTCCAGGAAATCCTGGTCAACTCCAACAACCTGACCCACCTGTTCTTGCGCGCGGAAAGCCGCGACGACCTCGTTGTTGTCGTGGTCTGTCGCAAGACGGTCAACGTCGGCATGCTGTTCGCGCAGTCGCGTCGCGTGTTGAAGGAAATCGGCCGCATCTGATCCCCGTGAGCGCGCGCTCACCTGCGCGCGCACACGGCAGGACTAGCGGAAGCTGGCATCCGGCAAGCGCGGCGGGCACACCCCGCCCGGCGACGTTTGCAGCTCAAAGTGCCAATACTCATTGTCGAATGGTCGGCACAGTCCCCACCGGTTGCCGTTCGCCTCAAGCCACGCCGCGCCGTACTGCGGGCCGACGTCGATCGCGCGGCCGCTCACGTGCGTTGACTCGGCGGGCGGGAGTACCCAGCGGCGGGCTTCGTCGGGGCTGCCGTACGTTGCCAGGCCGTCCTGCCACAACCATTCCTGCTGCTCATGGCTGCGGTAACCCGAGGTGATCGACAATTCGACGCCCTCGGCATGTGCTTGCTGCTCGGCCAACGTATACGCGGCGGCCAACGCCGGGTCGAGGCCCTCGGTGCCGGCGGCGAACTGGGCGACCTCGTGCGGGACGGCATTCGCGATCCCGACAACGCCGCTGAGCAGGGCCGCGACCGCGACCGTGCTCGTGAGGAAACGGCCGACTATGCGCCCTGGCGCGGGGTGGCTCATGGCAGTGAGTCTAGTCACCTAGACGGGTGCGCCAGCGGGCAATTGCCTGTCCGACGGGTGTCGTCGGCGCTTCGTCATAAAGCCATTCGCGGGCGATGCGGTGCCAGTTCGTTCGCACGTTCAATTGACCGAGCGTCGCGAAAGTGAACAGGTCGGCGCGACGGGAAAACACGTGCTCATGCGGCAATAGTTGCCGGTGCACGGCGTCGAAACGCGTGGAGCGCGGGTCGGCGGCGAGCAAGAGCGCGGCCGTCGCGGTTGCCGGGCTGACCTCGATTTCCTCGTCAAGCAAATGCCAGCCAGCGACGGCCCACACGTACTCAAGGGTCTCAGCGGGCGTGACCGCCGAGGTCGGGTCGATGATGCCGCGACCCACCCACGCCGCATACAGGTCGTCCGCTCGGCCGTCGATCGCGGCGATCATGCAGGACCGTTCGAACTCGACGTGCGTCGCGTCCATCTCGTGGTAAAGCCCGAAGTCGAGGAAGGCGAGTCGCCCATCGTGGGTGAGCAGAATGTTGCCCGGGTGCGGGTCGCCGCAGAACTCGCGTTCCTGAAACATCCTGCTGAGGTAGAAGCGGTAGATGAGTTCGCCGTAATGCGCCCGGTCCGCTGGCGGCATGGTCCGTAGATCGTTGAACGGCCGCGCGTCGACGAACTCGCTGACCAGCACGTTCGGCCCGCATAGCGAAAGAATCGTGTCGGGGACGGTGATGAACGGGTGGCCCCGGTACTGCGCCGCGATGCGATGCTGGATCTCGGCTTCGCGGAGATAGTCGAGTTCGGCGGTCAGGTTGCGGGCAACCTCGCCCAACAGCGCGCTGTCGGCGATGCTCGGCAACACCGATTTGGCCATGCGGGCGAGAAATTCGAGATTGTCGATGTCGGCGGCAACGGCCGCGTCGACGCCGGGATATTTCGCCTTCACCGCGACAACGCGCCCGTCATGCAATATCGCGCGGTGCACCTGACCGATCGAAGCGGCGGCGGTCGGCGTCGGGTCGAATTCGGCGAAAGTTGTTGCGAGCGGGCCTAAGTCGGCCTCAATGACGGGCCGGATGCGGTTGAAGTCGATTGCGGGCGCGTTGTCGCGCAGCGTCGCGAACTGTTGGCGGAACCGTTCGCGATGAGATTCGGGAACGAAGTCCAAATCCAGCACCGACGCCATTTGGCCCAGCTTCATCGCCGAGCCCTTGAGCGCGCCCAGCACCGCGACCAACTGCTGCGCGGTGCGCAACGACGACTCTTCAGCAAGCACGCGACGCGCTTCCTCGGTGCGACCAACAACGGAAAGCCGCCGCCCGATTTCGCGCGCCGCCTGGGCTGCGGCGAACGTGCCGAGCTTCGCGCTGCGGGCAGCTCTGCCGCGCGGCAATGCGTGTGCCATGCCCGCGACCCTACCGTCGCGGGCTCAGCAGCTAGACGCGTTCTTTCGAACGTGTGCGCACCCGAAGGGCGATTGGCTTAGACGTCTCAGCGAAGAAGTCGTTGCCCTTGTCATCGACCACAATGAACGCGGGGAAATCTTCGACCTCGATCTTCCACACCGCCTCCATGCCCAGCTCGGGGTATTCGAGCACCTCGACGTTCTTGATGCAGTCGAGCGCGAGACGCGCGGCAGGGCCGCCGATCGAGCCAAGGTAGAAACCGCCGTGCTCGTTGCACGCCTTGGTGACCTGGGCGCTGCGGTTGCCCTTGGCGAGCATGATCATCGAACCGCCCGCCGCCTGGAACTGGTCGACGTAGGAGTCCATGCGACCGGCCGTCGTCGGGCCGAACGAACCCGACGCGTAGCCCTCGGGGGTCTTGGCCGGACCGGCGTAGTAGACGGCCATGTCCTTGAGGTACTGCGGCATCGGCTGGCCAGCGTCGAGGAGGTCCTTGATCTTGGCGTGGGCGATATCGCGGGCGACGACCAGCGGGCCGGTGAGCGAAAGTCGCGTCTTCACCGGGTATTTCGACAGTTCGGCGCGAATCTCGTCCATCGGCCGGTTGAGGTCGATCTTGACGACGTCGCCGCCGAGGATTTCGTCAGTCTGCTCTGGAAGGTATTGCGCCGGTTCGGTTTCCAGCTGTTCGAGGAAGATGCCGTCCTTGGTGATCTTCGCGAGCGCCTGGCGGTCGGCCGAGCAGGAAACCGCGATGGCGACCGGGCACGACGCACCGTGACGCGGCAGGCGGACAACGCGCACGTCGTGGCAGAAGTACTTGCCACCGAACTGCGCGCCGATGCCGAATTCGCGGGTGAGCTGGAAAACTTCTTCCTCAAGCTCAAGGTCGCGGAAGGCGTGACCGGTGATCGAACCCTCGGTCGGCAGGTTGTCGAGGTAGTGCGCCGACGCGTATTTCGCTGTCTTCAAAGCGAATTCGGCGCTGGTGCCGCCGATAACGACCGCGAGGTGGTACGGCGGGCAGGCCGCGGTGCCGAGCGAGCGGATCTTCTCGTCGAGGAATTCGAGCATGCGCTCGGGGTTCAGGACGGCCTTGGTCTCCTGGTACAGGAACGACTTGTTGGCGCTGCCGCCGCCCTTAGCCATGAAGAGGAACTTGTAGACCGGGTTGTCGGCGTCGCCCTCGGTGGAATACAGCTCGATCTGCGCGGGCAGGTTGGAGCCGGTGTTCTTTTCTTCCCACATGGTGATGGGGGCGAGCTGGCTGTAGCGCAGATTGAGCTTGGTGTAGGCGTCGAAGATGCCGCGGCTGAGCCATTCGGCGTCGTCGACGCCGGTGAGTACGCCCTCGGACTTTTTGCCCATCACGATCGCGGTGCCGGTGTCCTGGCACATCGGCAGCACGCCACCGGCGGAGATGTTGAGGTTCTTGAGCAAGTCGAGCGCGACGAAGCGGTCGTTGCCCGAAGACTCCGGGTCGTCGATGATCTTGCGCAGCTGCCGCAGGTGCGCGGGGCGCAGGTAGTGACTGATGTCGTGGATCGCCGTCTCGGTGAGCAGGCGAAGTGCCTCCGGGTCGACCTGCAAGAAGGTGCGGCCGTTGTGTTCAAACGTGCTGACGCCTTCGGTGGTCAGCAGCCGGTACGGCGTGTCGTCCGCGCCAATGGGCAGCAGATCGGAATAGCGGAACGTCTCAGCCGCGGTCACGGATCAGACTCCTTCAAGGCAGGTGGGCAAAACAACTGGAAGCCTAGTGCGACAGCCGAGGGTCGCGATGGTTAGGCAACCCTATCTCCCCTGCGCTGACCGGGGCTACGGTGACCCAAACCATTGTCGAGGTTGCACGTTCAACCCAAACGGTGCTACCCATCTCCTGGGCGGTGGTGGGCGTGCACCGCTCGACCCGACGCCTGCACCGGAGAATCTGGAGCTCGATTGTGAACGATCCACAATGGCTCGACGAAGTCGAAATGCGCGCCTGGCTCGGCTACGTGCGCACCCGTGACGTGATCGCCGCCGCGATCGGTCGCGACGCCGGCCGCGTGGCCAATCTCAGTCATGTTGAGTACTCCGTCCTGACCTTCCTCGCTGATGCGCCTGGACAGCGCCTTACGTTCGCCGAGCTAGCGACCGCGCTTGAGTGGTCGCAAAGCCGGTTGTCTCACCAGATCACCCGCATGCAAAAGCGGGGCCTGGTGAGCCGCGAGACCATGCCGCACGACGCTCGTCGCACGGTGGCCCGCCTGACGAGCGTGGGCGCACAGTTACTGACGACCGCCGCCCCCGCTCATGTGAGCAGCGTGCGCAAACACATGATCGACGTGCTCGACCGCAACCAATTGCTCGCTCTCGCAGACATTTACGACGTGCTAGTCGACCATCATCGCTCGGCTAATTGAGGGCTGGGGACTCCTGCCGACAAACCAAGTGCACGTTCGAAACCGGCGGGGATGATGACGTCGTCGCGGTCCAAGTCCGTGATCGCGGTCTTGCGTAGGCCAAGTAGGGCCGAGTCGATTCCGCCGCGCAGGATGTCGAGGACGTTCTCCACGCCCGCTTGACCGTTCGCGGCGAGACCCCACAGGTAGGCGCGGCCGATGAGGACCGCGCGCGCGCCCAGAGCAACGGCCTTCACCACGTCGCTGCCTCGGCGAATACCGCCGTCGAGGAGCACTTCAATCTGGTCGCCGACCGCGTCCGCGACAACCGGGAGCGCACGGATAGCCGCGGGGGTGCCGTCGAGGTTGTTGCCACCGTGGTTAGACACCGAGATGCCCGCGACGCCCGCGTCGACCGCGCGTAGGGCGTCGTCGACCCGCATCACACCTTTGAGCAGCACCGGGCCGTCCCAGTTCGCGCAAATCCACGCGACATCGTCCCAATCGGGTGCCGGCGTGCCCATCCATTCGCCATAGGCACCGAAGAACCCGGGCGCGGGTGCTTCACCGAGGCGCATGTTGGGGGCGGTGAGGTCGGGAATGCTGCCGGAGCGCAGGTACGTAGCAAGCCAGCGCGGCCGCGCGAGGGTTTGCGGGGCGAAGCGCAGCATGGTGCGGAAGTCCAATGACTCGGGGATCACCGGGCTCCCCCAGTCGCGTCCATGCGAGAAAGACCAATCGAGAGTGAGGATAAGGCCGACGGCCCCAGCACTTTTCGCGCGACTCATGCGTTCGAGAATCTGATCTTTCGACCCACACCAGTAGAGCTGGAACAACGTGGACGGGTTGGCCGCGATGACCTCTTCAATGGGCTTGCTCGCAAATGAACTGAGTCCCATCGCAATGCCACGGGCGGCGGCAGCGCGCGCAACCGCAACCTCCCCGTCGGGGTGCACCGCTTGCACGCCCGTGGGCGAAATGAGCACCGGCATCGAAACCTGTTGTCCGAGAACAGTTGTGGCCTGCGAGCGCTCACCGATGGGACCAGCGCAATGCGGTGCGAACCCCAGCTCGCTGAACGCGGTTTGATTGTCCTCGATCGTCTGCCCACGCTCCGAGCCGGCAATGAGCGCGCCGTACACCGACTTCGGCAGCCGTTTGCGCGCGCGACGCTGCGCTTCGGCGACGGTTTCGAACCAGGGGTTCATCCTTGAGGTCCTTCCTCGACAAGGGGCCACCAGCGGCCCAGCGTGGTGAGTAACGCGGTGACCGCGTGGTCTAGTAGGCGCGCGCCTTCGGCGGCGGTGGCACCGGTTGGGTCGCCGAGAACGCCATTCGCGCTCACACCAGCGACACCGGAAGCGCGCAGTTCGGGCAGCAACTCCGCGAGCGGCCGGGTATTGCCCGGCGCTGCCTCGCCAAGTCGGACGCGAAGTCCGTTGAGCTGCAACTGGATTGACGTTTCGGTGCGGCCAGCATGCGCATCGCCCGCACCGAAATCCGGCCAGACCATCTGCACATCACGCGACTCGCTACGCAACAACGCGACCGCGCGACGCAGCGCTTCGACATTGCCGCCATGCGCGTTGACCAGCACGATCCGCGAAAAACTGGCGGTGGCCGACCGGCACAGCTCGACAACAAGCAGCTCAAGCGCGGACTGCCCAATCGACAACGTGCCAGCGAAGCCAGCGTGCTCGCCGCTAGCGCCGTAGGGCACGCCTGGCGCGACAACCACATCGCCACGCGCGGCGGCGAGGCGCGCGCACAGGGCGACCGCGATGTCTAGGTCGGTAGACAGCGGCAAATGCGGGCCGTGCTGCTCGGTGGCCCCCAGCGGAATGGCCAGGATGACACCGGAATTCAGCGCGGCAACCGCAGGCGATGTGAGCTGGGCCACTTCCATGCGCCAACATTAACGTCAGTCACTGACATAATCAATAGGGCATCGACGGAATATCCTGATCCCTATGTCTGCCCGTCCCACTCGCGGCCGCCCACCGCGCACCACCCGGCGCGCACTGGAAGAGATCGCCCTCGACCTCTTCGCCGAACACGGCTTCGACGAAACGACCGTCGAACGCATCGCGAGCGAGGCAGGGGTCAGCGAACGCACCTTTTTTCGCTATTTTCCCAGCAAGGTCGAGGTGTTGTGGGCCCAATTCGACTACGAGGTGAAGCGACTACGCGAAGCGTTCGCCGCCGTGCCGGCGGATGAACCGATGATGTCGGCGGTGCGTCGAATCGTGGTGGAAGCCAACCACTATCGCGCCGAAGACGTGCCTGAGCTGCGCAATCGGATGCAGCTCCTGTCGTCGGTGCCCGCGCTCGCGGCGGGCGCGGGGGCGCACTATGACGCGTGGGAGCGCGCCGTCGGCGAATTCGCGGCATCACGCCTCGGCGCCAGCCCCGACGACCTGCTCCCCCTCGCCGTCGGACGCACCACCCTCGCCGCCGCGCGCGCGGCTTTCGACGCGTGGCTGTCTCGGGGCGACGCCGACCTCACCATCTACCTCGACCAAGCGCTCGCCGCGTTGGCACGCGGGTTCGCACCCGAAGACGCCCCCGTCGGCTGAACCCCGCCCCTGGCAATCTTCGAGTGAACCAACCCTGACGTTTGGACGGCACTGTCAAGCGGGTATGACTAGGCTCGGGTTCGCCGCGCGTCGTGTGCGGAGAGCGAAAAGTCGTCGAAAGGGGCAGGAGTTTCCATGTCCGAGGTGTCCATAGGTCTTTCGGCGGATTCGCTGACCGCGCGACCAGTAGACAATCTGCTGCCGCAGCTGGTCGAGCACTTGCGTCAGAACCGGACCGGACTGCGCGAGGAATGGGCACGCCGGATCACCGAAGCCGAGCTGCTCACCGCGATGACGCCGGAGGAAATCTTCTCCGAAGCAACGTCGATGTATGACAACTACGTCGAGGTGCTGGTCACCGGTAGCGTCGAAGCGCTGCAGGCCTATGCGCGCGACCTGTCCGAACGCATCATCCCCCGAGGTGTCGAGACCGACGAGGTCTTGGGCATCGTCCTGCTGCTGCGCGACGTGCTCGCCCGCTCGCTGTTCGAGAAGTACCAAGCCGACTTCGACCTGCTCAACCAGGTGCTCGACGCCTACGAACCGGCGGCCAACCGCATCGCGAGCACCGTGGCGATCTCGTTCGTCCAGGAACGCGAACGCGTTATCCGCCAGCAGCAGGAAGCCATCCGCGAACTGTCGACGCCGGTGCTTCAGGTGCGCGAGCAGCTGCTCATTCTGCCCATCATCGGTGTGCTCGACTCGCAGCGTGCCCGTCAGCTCACCGAACAGCTCCTGCGCGCGATCCGCAACAATCGCGCCAAGGTGGTCGTTATCGACATCACCGGTGTGCCAACGATCGACTCCGTTGTCGCCAACCACCTCGTTCAGACCGTCGACGCGTCGGGCCTTATGGGCGCGAGCGTCATCATCACCGGCCTGTCGTCGGAGATCGCGTTGACGCTGGTCACCATCGGTCTCGACCTGTCGAAGATGAACGCGGTCGGCGACCTGCAGGGCGGCATCGAAGAAGCTGAGCGCTTGCTGGGCTACGAGGTGTCGCGTGGCACCGAGCGCCTTGTCGAGCGGGACGGGCGCTAGCCGTCGCCCATGCCGGTACCCATACTCAAGCAGGGCACGTTCCTGATCGCCTCGGTTCAGTCGGCGTTGACTGACGCCGACACCGAGCGGTTGCAGGAAGACCTTATGAAACAGGTCAGTCGCTACCGCGCGACAGGCATCATCGTTGATGTGACCGCGATCGATGTGATGGACAGCTTCGCCGCGCGTTCACTGCGGACCATCGCGCACATGACGCAGTTGCGTGGTGCCGAGACGGTCATCGTTGGTTTGCAGCCCGAGGTCGCGTTCGCGATGGTGCAACTGGGCTTGACATTCGAGGACATGCACACCGCGCTCGATCTGGAAGAAGGGCTGGCCTGGCTCAACCGGCACCCGCGTCGACGAGATGGTCGTGGCAGTGGCCGTTGAGCAAGTGGCGATCGCGGTTAAGGTGTCGGGCGACATCGTCATCGCCCGACAGGCTGGTCACGAACTGGCCGCTGACCTCGGTTTCACGCTCACTGATCGCACGATGATTTCCACCGCGATCTCCGAAATCGCCCGCAATATCACCAGTTACGCGGGCAGCGGCGAGATCCGTTTGCTCGTCGACTTGCGGGAAGGGCGACGCGCGCTCGTCGTGCAGGCCGAGGACCAGGGTCCGGGCATTCGCGATATTCCGCGCGCACTCGAAGACGGGTATTCCACCGGACGCGGGCTCGGCCTCGGATTGCCGGGCGCGCGCAGGCTGATGGATCGGCTCACCATCGATTCCGCTCCCGGTCGCGGGACGTTGATCGAAATGTGGAAGTGGGTACCCGACGGTGCATGAGGACGGAATCATCGGTCGCACCGAATGGTCGTCAGCCGGTCGCGCACTGCCCGGGCAAGACATTTCCGGCGACCGCGCGGTGGTACTCGATACCGGCGACGGCGGCGCGCTCTTCGCCGTGCTTGACGGACTTGGCCACGGCACCGCCGCCGCCGAAGCCGCCGACCGAGCGACCAGCATTCTCGCTGACAATCGCGGCGAACCGCTCGACGTGTTGATGGTGCTGTGCCATCGGGCGATGGTCGAAACACGCGGTGCCGCAGTATCTTTGGCGCTGATCGGCCCCGACGAGTCGATGCAGTGGCTTGGCGTTGGCAACGTTGAAGCGCGGCTGCTCACGCTGGGCCCGGCTGGTCCCGAACTCCGGGCGACGATGCTGCTCACCGGCGGCATTGTTGGCTATCGACTACCGACGCATCTCCAACCGCAGACACTGCCGATCCGACCGGGCGACCTGCTGCTCATGGCTACCGACGGCATCGTTTCGGTCGGTCCCGAACTCGTTGACCTCGCTCGACCAGCAACGGCGATCGCGGGCGACCTGCTCGCGCGCGACGCCAAAGACACTGACGACGCGCTCGTGCTCGCGGCACGTTTCCGCGGCGCCTGCCCGGGATAGGCGAGGCGATGGCGCCGACCAACTCTGTTCTGTCCGCGTTTCTTGATGACTACGCGGCGGCCTTGCGGGCGCACCTAGCCGACCCTGGCCAGGACGGGCTATCAGTCGGCTATGACCTTGGCCGACGCGCCTTGGTCGAGGGCATTAGCTTGCTTGATCTGACCGAGCATCATCATCGCGCTGTCGCGGATTTCGTTGGGGCGCCGACGGATTCGCGCAGCGCCGAGGTGGCGCTGGAATTTTTGTTGCAGACGATGGCCGCGCTCGACATCGCCACGCGCGGCTACCTCGACGGCACCCGCCGATATGAGCAACAGCGCACGCGCGCAGAGGATTTGGAAGGGCGCGACGCGTTTCGCACCGCGCTTGTCGAGTCGCTCCAAGATGGGTTCTTCGTCGCCGACGCGGCGGGCACGATCGTTGAGGTGAATTCGGCGTTCGGCGAACTCACCGGGTACGGTGCCGCCGATCTGCCGTACCCGCAACCCCATCCGTGGGTGCTTTCCGGCAGCATCGGCTATCCCCAAATCGGCACTGCCGCTTCACATTTCGTGACGCCGATCCATCACCGCGACGGGCGTGAACGCTGGCTCGCGGTGAGTGCGAGTTCGTTGGTAAAGCAGGAAGACAACGAGCGCATCTTCGTTGGCACCGTGCGCGACGTCACCGCCGAGCACGACGCGCAAGCCCGCGACCAGGCCACGTCGCGGCTCGTCACGGCGGTCGGCGCGGCGACGAGCATGGTCGAAGTCTTGGAAGTCGGGCTCGCTGAAATTCGGCGCACGATGGGCGCGGAAACGGCGGCTGTCGCGGTGTGGCCGGGGCGTACCGGTCGGCCCGAGCTGTATGCGTGCGAAGCCAATCCCTTTGTGTCGGAACGCTTTAGGGCGGCGTCAGGCGACGCCAGCGAGCCGCTTGACGCCGAAGAGATCGCCCTGCTCGACCGCGCGCGCAGACAAACGAGGCGCGGGCTCACCGCCATCCCTGGCGATGCGGGTGGCACCGACGCGCTCGTCGCGCCACTGGGCGAGACCGGCGATGCGGCGATCTGGGTGCGTTTCTCGACAACACGCGCGGTGAATGCCGCTGACTGGGCGCTCTATTCGCTGCTCATCGGGCATTTAAGTGTCGCGTTGCAGCGTGCGCGCAACTTCGACCAGGCCCGCGCGACGTCGCTGACGCTGCAACGCGCGATGCTCGGTCCCATCGAATTACCACCGCGTTTTTCGGTGCATTACGAACCCGCGCTGCCGCCGTTGGAAATCGGCGGTGACTGGTACGACGTCGTTCCGCTGCGTGACGGGACCATCGGTGTTGTCGTTGGCGACTGTGTTGGTCGCGGACTGTCGGCGGCGGTCGTGATGGGCCAATTGCGTACGGCGGCAAGAGCCTTGCTGCTGCGCGGTGCAGGTCCCGCGCAGCTGCTCACGGAACTCGACGCGGTCGCCGCCCGCATCCCCGGGGCCATGTGTACGACGGTCTGCGCCGCGGTGCTCGACCCCGCGCGTGGCGTCGTCCGCTATTCCAACGCCGGGCATATGCCGCCGATCGTCGCGCCGCCGGGCGGGCCCGGTCGGATTCTCGAAGGCGGACGTGCGGTTCCGCTCGCGACCTTCGACACCCCGCGCAGGCCCGAAGCAACCACCGCGCTGCCGCCGGGCGCGACGCTCGTGCTGTTCACCGATGGACTCGTTGAACAGCGCGGTGTCGACATCGACGAGGGGTTGGACAAGATCGCCGACGTCCTCTGCGAGACCGCGACCGCGCTGCCGCGCGACGTCGCCGACGCGGTGTTGTCGCGACTGTGCCCGCCCGCCGGGTATGACGACGACGTCGCGATGGTCGTTTACCGGCAGCCCCCAGGTCCGCTGCACGTCGACATTCCCGCCGACCCTGCCGAACTGGTGAATCTGCGCCGGTTGCTGCACACGTGGTTCGCCTCGGCAGCGGTCCCCCACGACCTCGCCGCCGACCTCGTCGCCGCCGCGAACGAAGCGTGTAGCAACAGCGTCGAACACGCGTACCGCGATCAGGAACCGGGCCGTGTTGTGCTGACCGCGACCTGCGAAGGCGACCGCGTTGTCCTCGACATCACTGATACAGGCAAGTGGATCCCGGCCGCCGACGACCCTGGCTACCGAGGGCGTGGCGTTGAGATGATGCGGGCACTAACCGAAGATCTGACGTTCACGAGTACCGATGAGGGAACGACCGTGCGTATGTGGGTGACACTGCCCGCGATCACGTTCCCCACCGCCAACCCGCTGCGCGCCCCGTCGCGCCGGGCAGCGGCGGTCCACTAGCACTACCGACGCTCGCCCATCGGACTGCGCAGACTCAACGCGCGGCAACGTACGCCGGGCGACCACACGCGCCCACTGGTCCAGTGCCACAAGCTAGCCGGTTAGCACTGCGGTCCACCACGCAGCGGATTTAACCCCCTGCACGCTCACTCGTCGATTGGCACAGTTCCGCAGTCAGTCGGCATCACTGCCAACCCCGAGGTCGGGTCTACGCCGCAGGCGACCCGGCCCGCAGTCGCTCGTAAGCTGGCACCGGTTCCGCAGCAGGCATCGCGGCGGGCACTCGACGGCTCGGCAGCACCGCGACGCACGTGCGCGCCAAAACGATGCCGCATGCGGCCAGCGATGTCGTTATCAGCGTCTCGGCGAGGGGTAGGTCGTCGTCGCGGTACGCGTACACCGCGAAGTCGATCGATTCCGGCGGCTGCTGGGTGTCGGCGCAGGGCGTCGCGGTGGCCGGGCAGCTCGACAACAGCATGATCGCGGTGGCGAAGTCGGCGAGGGCGTCGCCGGTGTCGATGCGCTGACCAGCGGCGGGGAGGGCGAACACCGCGCGCAAACTTGGCTGGTCAGGGCTCGGATTCGCGGCTTGGACGCGCGACCAGCGCTGCAACGCAGGATGGTCGGCGACGTCGTCGCGGTCATGCCAGCGACGGTGCGCGCAGTCGAGCAGCCGGGAAACGGTGTTTGACCAGATTCGGTGGTCGTCGATATGCCCAACAACCCGCAGGCATAGGCATTGATCGAGCTCGTCGGTGTGCGCGGCAATCCTTGGCGCGGCAACTGACAAGGTTGTCCGATTCTGCATCGTGGTGCCCCCTTATTTACCGTACGAACGTGCGTGAGTGCGTGGCGCCGCGACGCCACAGGGCGAGCCCGAAGGCGATCAAGGCGGCGGCGATAGCCAGCACGCCAATGACGATGGCGATGATCAAGGCGAAACCGATTCCGCTGCTGTCACCCGGCCCGGAGTAACGGGCGATCAGGGCGGACGCGACAACCGGTCCGACGATCACGAGCACGGGGATCAACAAAACCATCCCCACGGTGACGAGCGTCGACGGTGTCAATTTGGAATCAGTTGCGGGGAAGCCTTGCCGGACTGTTGCCATTTCCGCCCTCTCCGTTACTCGATAGGAACTCAGTCGACCACCGGAATCCCCAACCTACATCGCACACGGGTTGCTTCGAGTGATCCGTCACGAAACAGTGACCACCGAAATTAACTCCCTCCTCAGTGGTATCTAGATTATGCAGGTCACCTGGTATTTCATCGGTTGCGACATATTCTCCGAGCGGGCTTTTTATTCAGATCGCATAACAATTGTGATTGCGCGTATCGGACGCAATTTCGCGGTCCGACAAAAAGGAAATCCGGCCATAGGCGTAAGCACTATGACCGGATGCCAGGAATTTGCCAAGCGTTAACACTCACTCGGCGAGTTGACGCGGACGCACCCTTACTCGACGGGTAACGACCAACCGCATTACCGGTTCGACCACGCGTGCGGCAATCGGACCGATCACGGCCATGAGCAACACGTAGGTCGTCGCGAGCGCGGCGAAGGAATCCGGCACCGCCCCGGCGGCGACCGCGAGCCCAGCGATCACGATGGAGAATTCGCCACGCGCGACCAGCGCGGTGCCCGCTCGCGCGCGACCCAATTGTGACGCTCCCGCGCGACCGGCGGCCCACCACCCGGTTGCGATTTTGGTCGCGGTGGTGAGCACCGCGAGCAGCACCGCCCACGCGAGGACGGGCGGAATGCTCGCCGGATCGGTGCTGAGTCCGAACAGCACGAAGAACATCGCGGCGAACAGGTCGCGCAACGGTTCGAGCAATTTGGTCGCGCTGTGTGCGGTGGAATCGGAGATCGCGATGCCAAGCAGGAAGGCGCCGACCGCGGCCGACACCTGAACCGCCGAGGCCAACCCGGCGACAAGCAGCGCCGAGCCGAGCAGCTTGAGCAGGAAGATCTCGCGGTCTTCACTGGCCACGATCGCGGAGACGTACCTGCCGAATTTCAGCGCGACGACCAGCACGATCGTTACCGCGACCAGCGCGATCCCGACCGTCGTCATGCCAGCGAGGAAGCCGACGCCCGCGAGCACCGCGGTGAGGACCGGCAGATACACCGCCATCGCGAGGTCTTCGAACACCAGGATCGACAGGACGACCGGCGTTTCGCGGTTGCCGAGGCGACCGAGGTCGTTGAGCACTTTGGCGACGATGCCCGACGAGGAGATGTAGGTGACGCCAGCCATCGCGATCGCCCCGGTTGGGCCAAGGCCGAGTAGGAGCGCGACGATGACGCCCGGCGTCGCGTTGAGCGCGAGGTCGAGCAGGCCCGCCGTCCACGACTTGCGCATGCCGGTCACGAGTTCGCCAGCGGTGTATTCGAGGCCGAGCAACAACAGCAGCAGCACAACGCCGATCTCGCTGGCGATGTGAATGAAGTCTTCGACCTCATGCAGTTGGATAAGTCCGCCGGTGCCGAAAATCAGGCCACCGATGAGGTAGAGCGGGATGGGCGAAAGACCAATGCGCGCGGCAATGCGACCGAGTACGCCAAGGCCAAAGAAGACCGCGCCCAATTGAATAAGCGCGAGCGTTGTTCCGGTGAGCTGCATGTCGATCAGCCGTCCGTGAGAATTGCCGCAGCGGCCGCCAGACCCTCATCGGTACCGACGACCACGACAGTGTCGCCACCGACGAAGCCGAATTCCGGTCCGGGCGAAGCGTGTACTTCCGGGCCACGCAATACCGCGACAATGGACGCGCGGGTGCGGGTGCGAATTTCGGTATCGCCAAGCGCGCGACCGGCGTACGGGGAACCGGGTGGGACCGGAATCGCGCGCGTGCTTACCCCGTCGAGTTCACGATGTTCGGCACGCAATTGCGCGACAAGTTGGGGCGCGCCAAGCAAACTCGCCATTGTCGTCGCTTCGGTTGGCGTCAATGGGATTTGCACCGTCGCGTCGGGGTCGCCCACTTTGGTAAAAATCAAATCGGTTGTGCCATCGCGATGGTCGACAACGCCGATGCGCCGACTCACTTTCGATAGCGAGAATTCTTTGCGCACACCGATTCCCGGCAGCGCGGTCACGTCCACGTTCATTCCTGCACCTCATTCATAGCCGGTATCACCTTACCGTTCCTTTACCTACCGTTGGGAATGAACGGATCAGCGCCGACAAGGGCAGCTTGCGTATTCGCGTCAAGTCAGGTGGGGTGGGGAGGTGACCAACACACCCGGAGACGCCTATCCAGTGACCGAGACGATGACGACCGAGACCGAGGTGCGTGAAGGGGTGACCGTGCTCACCGTCAGCGGCGAAGTCGACTTGGCCACCGCGCCAGCCCTCGACGCCGCGATCGAGTCCATCCTTTCCGCGAAACCCGACGCGCTCGTCATCGATCTCACCGCCGTCGGCTTCCTCGCATCAGCTGGCATGGCCACCCTTGTCGCCGCGCATCAGCGCGCGGGCGGCGACACCGCGATCGCCGTTGTCGCTGATGGCCCCGCGACCAGTCGTCAGCTCAAAATGACCAGCCTCGACCAGGTTTTCGCGATGCACACCACCCTCGCCGACGCCATCGCCTCGCTCACCGTGTAAGCGAGAAAACGCGAAAACGCCGCTGCCGGAACACTTTCCGACAGCGGCGTTTCGCGTCTGTGTGGTTAGACCAGCTCGCGCAGCTGCTCGATGAGTTTCACGCGACCGGCAGCGTCGGCGGCGATCGGGGTCACGTTCAGCGTGGTCACGCCCGACTCGGCGAACGCGGCGACGCGTTCCTTGACGTAGCTGGCCGGACCGATGAGCGAGACGTCGCGCACCAGGTCGTCCGGAACCGCTTGTGCCGCAGCGGCTTTGTCGCCCGACAGGTACAGCTCCTGGATGCGGTCGGCGGCTTCGCCGTAGCCGTACTTGGTCGCGAGGGTGTGGTAGAAGTTCTTGCCCTTGGCGCCCATGCCGCCGATGTAAAGCGCGAGGTGCGGCTTCACGAATTCGAGCAGCCCTTCGACGTCTTCGCCGATGGCGAGCGCGGGGCTGGCGAATACGTCGAGGTCGCCCAGTGACGCGTCACGCTTGGCCTTACCGGCCGCGAGGGCGTCGCCCCAGACGTCGGCTGCCTTCTCCGGCAGGTAGAAGATCGGCTGCCAGCCTTGCGCGAGTTCGGCGGCAAGCTCGACGTTCTTCGGGCCGAGCGCGGCGAGCAGGATCGGAATCGATTCGCGCACAGGGTGATTGATGAGCTTGAGCTCTTTGCCGAGGCCGGTGCCCTTCTCGGCGGGCAGCGGGATTTGGTAGTACTTGCCCTGGTAGTTGACCTTTTCGCGGCGCCAAACCTGACGGCAGATCTCGATCATCTCGCGGGTGCGGCCGATGGGCGCGTCGTAGGGCACGCCGTGGAAGCCTTCGATCACCTGCGGGCCTGATGCGCCGATGCCGAGGGTGAACCGGCCGTCGGAGACGAAGTCGAGCCCGGCGGCGGTCATCGCGGTGAGGCTTGGCGTGCGGGTGTAGAGCTGCAAAATGCCCGATGCCAGCTCGACGCGTTCGGTGCGCGCGGCGAGGTAGCCGAGCGCGCTCACGGCGTCGAACGAGTACGCCTCCGGCACGAAGACGATGTCGAGGCCCGCGTTCTCCAAGTCGGCGACCTCGGCCGCGACCTCTTTGAACCCGCCCGAGTAATTGATGCTCAATCCGATCCGCATTCCTTCAAGATAGTCGCGCGCCGCCGAGCACCGAACGACCGGTCGGTTAGTGCATCGCGACGCTGGTCGGGCCGGGTGTGAGTAGGAGCTGACCGGGCCTTCCGGGTAGCGTTGACAGCAGTTCCCCGGTCGCCACCGAAAGGCACATTGTCGTGACGCAGCAAGCCACTTCGCCCCAGCTCGCCCCGTCGTTCGGTTCGGTGCCGATCGAGCATTACCTCAGCGAGCTCGCGGCGAAAGTGCCCGCACCCGGTGGCGGTGCGGCGGCGGCGTTGAACGCGGCGCAGGCGGCGGCGTTGGTCGCGATGGTCGGGCGCTACACGACGCGCGCCAAGGATGCCGACAACCGTCCCGTTATCGACCGCATCATTGAAGCCGCTGACGCGTCACGGGTCCGGTCGCTCGCGCTCGCCGATGCCGACGCCGCCGCGTTCACCGCCGTCGGTGCCGCCTACAAGCTGCCCAAGGACACCGAGGACGAGGTCGCCGAGCGCACTGCCGCGATCAACGCCGCGCTCATTGAGGCAGCGCGGGTACCCGCCGCTGTCATCGACGAGGCCGACGAGGTGCTGTGCCTCGCCGCCGAACTGCTGCCGATCGGCAACCCGAATGTGGTCACCGATATCGGTGCGGCTGCCGACGCGGCGCGCGCGGCAACGCTGAGCTCCCAGCTCAACATCGAGATCAATGTGGGCGCGCTACCGCCCGCCGTCGGGGTGGAATTCGCCGAGGTGCTCCTGCGGATCGACGAGATCGCCGCGCGCGCGGACGGCCTGCACGGTGACGTGCTGCGCGCTGTTCGCGGCTGACATATCGAAGCGGCAACGGTTTCGTTCGCACCACCTGGGCAAAGACAAGTCGACACGCCGAATGGGCCGGTCGCCGTTACCTTTTCGAGAGGTCTTGATGATCATCTCGGCCTAGACTTGGTTTCCGCTTGCACCGTGGGTGCACCGAGTAACTGAGTTAGGGGTGGCATCAGATGAGAAACGCACTTCGTTTCCTGTTCATCGCGGCAATCGCCGCGATTCTCGCGGCGGTGTGGTCGGGATCGGCGTTCGCCGCGATTCCCGGTTCTGCTGCCACTCCGACTGTCGCCGCCGTGTCGCCGCGACCCGGACAGACCGTCGGTATCGGCGCGCCGGTCACCCTCACGTTCACCGCGCCGGTCGCCAACCGGGCCAAGGCCGAAAGCGCCCTCGCGGTGACCAACGGCGACTCGGCGTTCGCGGGCTCGTTCACCTGGCTCAACGACTCGCGGTTGCAATGGACCCCACAGGGCACGCTGCCGACGAATTCGCCGATCTCGGTCGGTTTCGGTGGCCTGCACACCCAATTCCAAACCAACAGTGGCACTTACGCGGATGCGAACCTGTCGACGCATACGTTCACGGTGAGCCAGGGCGGCAACGTGGTTCGGGTGATGCCCGCCTCGATGGGCAAGCCGGGTTGGGAAACGCCTACCGGCAGCTTCCCGGTGTTGGAAAAGTTCGCGTCGCTGGTGTTCGATTCACGCACGATCGGCATCCCGCTTGATTCACCCGAGGGCTACCTGATCAACGGCGAATGGGCCGAGCGGCTCACCTGGGGCGGCGTGTTCGTTCACTCCGCACCGTGGTCGGTTGATTCGCAGGGCAACGCCAATGTCAGCCACGGCTGCATCAACCTCGCGCCCGGCGATGCGCAGTGGTACTACGAGAACGTCGGCATCGGCGACATCGTCAACGTCCACTACTGAGTGGTTCCGCGACAACGGATTCGCCGTGCCCTTGCACGAACCCACCTTGGTCGCAGTATCGTGCCCGTAACGAAATCGTTGCGGGACCGACCTGACGGCGACTCCCCTTGATGAAGGTGGGGCGATGGATCGACCGGATACACACAGGCCGACCGGGGCTGCGCGAGCACAACATTCACCCGCGCCCGGGTCGGCCAGTGATCCGTTCTCTACCTCAGCTACTTCGACATCCGGGCGAAGGCGCCAAGCTCGCGACGCCGCGCCCACGGGTCGACGGGCACGGCATCGCGCCCCGGAGCCCCAATTGCCTTCGGGGCCAACAACTCCGGCAGGTATTCCGGTTCTTCCCGCGTTCTCCCCATCGCGGCACGCTGAGTTGCCATACGACCGGATTGGCGGGCTCCCCGGCGAGTGCGATGGGTACGTCACGGATCGGTTGCCGGTAGTCGGCGGGCCGTTTGATCCTGCGGGGCAAGCGGGTTCGTCGAGCGAATATGCGTTCGGGGCGCCCGACAATGGGCCAGACACGGACAATTTCGCGGCCGTGCGGGTTGACGGGCCAGGCGATTTTCGGGGCGAGTGGGCGCATTGGGTTGAGCCTGAGCCAGATTCGGGCGCGGTCAGCGAATCCTCGTCGCGCGCACCAGCTTTCGAGCACCCGTTCCAACCGACCAATCGCGACGACGCCTTCGCTCGCATGCTCGACCGGTCGCGGCAAACCGGTCCGTTCGGCCTCCCCCGCTGGGCAGCGCCGCTCGCCGCGTCCGTCGCGGCGGCCGCGCTGATCGGCGGGGCGTATCTCCAATTCGGCGGTCCCGCACCAGAATCCACGTCATCGAGCACGCCGCTGCCGAATCAGGTTGTCGCTGGGGGCACCTGTCCGACCGAACATGTGGGTAGTCGGTTCCAAAGCAACGGCCCCGGCGGCAGCGACAGTGGGATCGCGGCGATTCTCGCGTTTCAGCATGCCTACTACGTTGCCCGCTCCGGTGAACTGGCTCGCGCGTCCGTCGCGCCGGACATGACCGCGCCGTCGAGTGGCGATATTCAGGCGGGCATCGACACGATTCCGGTCGGGACAACGCACTGTCTGAACATCACCCCGGCCGCATTCGCCGGGCAGTACTACGTGGTGATCACCGAGTACCGACCCGATTCGGTGCCGATTCAGTACAACGCCCAACTGGTTGGGACAACCAAGGTGGGCGACAAGTCCGTGATCAGCTCGATCGGGCCGGTTCGCGGGCAGTAGCTAGCCGCGCGCGTTTTCGGCGGCGACGACCACGTGGCGCATAAGCAGCGCGGTGGTGACCGGCCCGACGCCGCCGGGGACCGGGCTCAGCCCGGCCGCTTTGCCGGTCACGGTCGCGGCGTCGACGTCACCGACGATGCTGCCGTCAGCGGATTCGTTGGTGCCGACATCGATGACGATCGCGCCCTCGTTCACGTGCTCGCCGGTGACAAGGCCGATGCGGCCAGCGGCGGCGACGACAATCTCGGCGGCCGAGGTGGCGGCGGCGAGGTCGGCGGTGCGCGAATGCGCGACCGTCACCGTGGCGTTTTTGGCGAGCAGCAGTTGGGCGAGCGGCTTGCCGACGATGTTGGAGCGACCAACAACGGTGACGGTGCGACCTTCGAGCGGAATCTCATGGTGGACAAGCAGTTCCACGACCGCTTCGGAGGTGGCTGGCACGAAACCGTCGAGGCCGGCGGCGAGCAGGCCGAGTGAAAGCGGGCTCACGCCGTCGACGTCTTTGCGGGCGTCGATCGCGCTACTCACGTCGTCAAGGGTCACGCCAGCGGGGAGCGGCGTTTGCAGCATGATCGCGTCGACGGCGGGGTCGGCGCTGCGCGCGGTGAGTTCGGAACGGATCCGCGCGGCACTGGCGTACGCACCCAAATCGATTCGGTCGCACTCGATTCCGAGTTTCTTCGCCGCCCTGCGCAGGGAGTTCACGTACCAGGTGCTCGCTGAGTCGTCATTGGCGACAACCAACGCGAGCGTTGGCGCGGCACCGGCGTCGGCGAGGGCGGCGGCGCGCTTGGCGGTATCGGAGTTGATGGCGGCGGCGAGGTCTTTGCCGGTCAGCGAAGCGGTATCCACGGTCGCCAACCCTATCGTCTGACCGGATCGCCACCGGGAAGGGCACCGCAACCGCGCCGCCCGCACGCGATGCACAATCAGCTGATGAGCGAGTTGGGCCGCGTGGAGCGCAACATCGAGCAGCGGGAATTCATCGGAGCCGAGGGCGTCTGGGAGTGCAAGGGCGAGATCGTCGCGCGACTGCGGGCGGCCGGGTGTGTCTTCGCCGAGGACGAGGCCGCGCTGCTCGTTGAGGCGACCAACGACGCGGACGTGCTGGGCGCGCTCGTCGCGCAGCGGGTGAGCGGGGTCCCGCTGGAATACCTGCTCGGGTGGGCCGAGTTTCGCGGGGTGCGCGTTGGGGTGCGGGCCGGGGTGTTCGTGCCGCGTCAGCGGACGGCGTTTCTCGTCGACATCGCGATAGAGAGCGCCCGCGAGGCAGCGTTGACCCTCGTCGACTTGTGTTGTGGCACAGGCGCTTTGGGGCTCACGGCGACATCCGAACTGCGCGCCAATGGTAAGGACGTCGCACTGTCGGCCGCCGACATCGACCCTGTCGCCGTCGCCTGCGCACGCGACAACCTCGCGGGCATCGGCGACGTGCACGAAGGCGACCTCTTCGCCGCCCTTCCACCGCACCTGCGCGGCCACATCGACCTGCTCCTCGCGAATACCCCGTACGTGCCAACCGCCCACCTCGCCGCCCTGCCGCCCGAAGCGCGCGATCACGAGCCACCCCACGCGCTCGACGGCGGCATCGACGGCCTCGCGATTTTTCGCAGGGTGATCGACGGCGCGGTCGACTGGCTCGCCCCCGGGGGCCGCGTGCTTGTCGAAATGAGCGCCGACCAGGGTGAACTCGCGGCCGACGTGATTACCCGCGCAGGCATGCGCGCACGCATCGAGCGTTCGGCCGAGTACTACGCGACCGTCGTCGTCGGAACCCGTTGACCGACAACACAAATCCCCGCCGCCGACACCTACGCGCCGACGACGGGAATCTGGGTCAACCGAACTACTTACGCCCGGTGAAGTGGTCCATCGAGTGGTACACCCCAACCGCGTTGAGGTAGAAGTCGCGTACCTTGATCGGCAGCAAACCGGTGAGTGCCCGGTTCATCCGCGACGTCCACGGCAGCACGACAAGCGCGCCACCCTTCTTCATCTCGTCCCACGACGTGTCGACCACTTCGTTCTGGTCGAGCATCGGGGTGAACAGGATCCCCTTGGCCCCTTCGAACATGCCGGTGTTGATGTAGGTGGGGCAGACCGTCGTGACCTTCACGTGGTCGTGACCGGCCTGTTCCAACTCGATACGCACCGAATCCGACCAACCGAGCGCGCCCCACTTCGACGCCGCGTACACGGCCATGCGCGGGTTGGCGACGAGGCCGGCCGACGACGCGATGTTGAGCACGCGCGCCTCACCAGCACCGGCGACCATGCCAGGCAGGAATTCGAGCGTCACATACATCGGCGCGAGGGTGTTGATCGCCATCGTCTTGTCGATGTCGGTGCGGTTCTCGGTTTCCCAGAAGTAGGTGTTGCCGCGCACGATGCCCGCGTTGTTCACGAGGATGTCGATGCCACCGATCTCCTTGCGCACCTGCTCGGCGGCTTCGCGGATGCTGTCGGGCGACGACACATCGACGATGTGGGTGTGCACCTTGCCGCCTTCGGCGGTGAGCTGCGCCGCGGTGTCACGCAACGCCAATTCGTTGATGTCCCACAGCACAACAGCGTCGGCGCCCTCGCGCACAGCGTGCTCGGCGAACAACCGGCCGAGGCCCATGGCCGCGCCGGTGACGAGCACTCGTTTGCCCGCGACAGTTTCCAACTTCATACGTCGATCCCCTGCTCTGGTTTTTCGCTACGCGCTCGGTTACTTCTGGCGCAGCGTCTTCATGACGCCGAAGACCAGCGTCATCGTCTTGGCCCACGTCTGCTCGGACATGCCGGGCAGCGGCGCGAGTGGCAGCACACGCTGAGTCGCCACCGTCTGGGTGTCGACGTACTTGAGCAGGCCCTCGGGACCGTGGCGACGGCCCTGACCGGAGATGCCGAGCCCGCCCGACGGCGCGTCGATGCTGCCCCACGCGGCCGAGAAACCCTCGTTGACGTTGACCGAACCGGCGTTGATGCGGGCGGCGACGGCGCGACCACGCTCGGTGTCGCGGCTCCACACACTGGCGTTGAGACCGTAGGCGGTGTCGTTGGCGGCTTCGATCGCGTCTTCATCGGAGTCGACCTTGTACACCGAAACGACGGGGCCGAAGGTCTCTTCGCGGTAGAGCGTCATGCCAGGGGCCACGTCGACGAGGACGGTCGGCTCGTAGAAGTACGGGCCAAGATCGGGACGCGCACGGCCGCCAGCGAGCACCTTCGCGCCCTTGGCGACGGCGTCGTCGACGTGGGCGCGCACAGTGTCGAGCTGACGCTGGAAGGTGAGCGAACCCATGTCGCGGCTGTAGTCGAGCTCGCCGCCGAGCGACATGTTCTTGACGTTGCCAACGAATTCGGCGACGAACTGGTCGTAGACCTTGGCGTCGACGTAGATGCGTTCCATCGACTCACACAGCTGGCCTGCCGACGAGAAGCACGCGCGCACAGCGAGTTTCGCGGCTTTGGACACGTCAGCGTCGTCGAGGACGAGCAGCGGATTCTTGCCGCCAAGCTCAAGCGAGTAGCCAATGAGACGCTCGCCAGCCTGCTGGGCGATCGTGCGGCCGGTGGCCGACGAACCGGTGTAGTCGACGTAGTCGGCGCGGGCGATCACGTCGCCACCGATCTCGCGACCACGACCAAGGACGGCCTGCCACACACCACGCGGGAGGCCAGCGCGCTCAGCGGCGTCGAGTGCCCACAGCGTGGTGAGCGCGGTCTGGTTGTCGGGACGCGCGATGACGGCGTTGCCCGCGATCAGGGCGGGAAGCGCGTCGGAGACGGCGAGCGCGAGCGGGTAGTTCCACGGCGAGATCACCGCGACGACGCCCTTGGGCCGGTTGTGCACCTCGACCGACGTGAGCACCGGCAGCACGCCGCGAGGCTTGCGGTCGGCGAGCAGCTTCGGCGCGACGGTTGCGTAGTAGCGGGCGTTCAACGCGACGTCGGCGATTTCGTCGAAGGCGTGCGGGCGCGACTTGCCGGTTTCGGTCTGGATGATGTCTAGGATCGCGTCCTGCTCGGCAAGCACGATGTCGTGGAAGCGGCGCACGATCTCAACGCGCTGCTTGACCGGCACCTTGGCCCAGTCGCGCTGCGCGTGGCGCGCGACCTTGAACGCGCGCTCGATGTCTTCGATCGACGACTGCGGCAGGTCACCGATCTTGTGACCGGTGGCGGGCGCGAGGACCGGAACCGAGGGCGCGCCACCGGCGACGGCGCGTTCGAACAGCGGCCGAACCAGCGCGGTCGGCAGGGCGGTGGGTTCGGCGGTCAGCTCGGGGGCTGTCGTCATTGTCGGCCCTTCCTAAAAGAGAGGATGGCATGGCTTTCAGCTATTTGCTGAACACTAGTGTTAGATTAATAGCTGAGTCCGGTCCTGTGTCAAGCTTTCCGCCCAAAAGCGGCAACGGTGAGGAAAGGTGTGGCAGCAGTGGTGTCAGGGGAAACCGCCGCGGTGCGTCGTGGACGTCCTCCGCAAACCGTTGAACAGGCCGAAGAAGTGCGCCAGCGCATCATCGACGCGACGGCCGCTGTTTTCGCCCGTTCCGGGTCACGTGGGCTGTCGGTGGCGTCGATCATCGAGCAGGCAGGCTTGGCGCGGCCCACCTTTTATCGCTACTTCCCGAACGCGACCGAGCCGCTGAACGTGGTACTCGACGCATCGAACGATGGCCTGGTCAGCGCTATCGCGACGGCGCTGAGCGGGTCGGACGAGCCGGTGCAGTTGGGCATTCGGCTGATCGACGCCTACATGGACTGGGCGCGCGGGCACGGCACGATGCTGCGGCCGCTGTTCGCCGAGCTGCACGACCCTGGCTCGCCGGTGTCGGCCTATCGCGAGCGAGCCCTCGACGACATCCGCGCGCTTGTCCGCAAAGCGTTCGCCGAATTAGGCAGGCGAGCGCCGTCCCCCCTTGACATGGACGCCGCGTTGCACGTGTGCGAGTACCTGGTTTATCGCCTCGCGATTGGCACCGAACCCGCGACCCAGCCCGACGCCGCGTTGACCGCGGAAGCGCGCCTGGTGATGATTCGCGTCCTGTTGGTCACGCTCGGCACCCGCGACGACCTCGCGTATGCGATGGAACTGCCCGGGCTGATCGCCGAATAAGGCAGTGGTGGAGATCCACACAGAATCTCCACAACTGCCGCCCGAGCTCTCCACAGTCGCTGGTTAGGGTCAACGCATGGAACCCAGCCCCAACCGCCGCATCCTGGTCGTTGATGACGACGTGACGATCGCCGCGTCGGTTGCCGCGCGGTTGGCGGCGTCGGGCTTCACCGTCGAGACCGCACACGATGGACCGTCGGCAGTCGCCGCGGTCCTGGCCGACGCCCCCGACCTCGTCGTGCTCGACGTGATGCTGCCCGGTTTCGATGGGCTTGAGGTGTGTCGGCGGATTCAGGCTGATCGGCCGATTCCGGTGTTGATGCTCACCGCGCGCACTGACGAAACCGATCAGTTGGTCGGGCTCGGGGTCGGTGCTGACGACTATCTGACGAAGCCGTTTTCGATGCGGGTGCTTGCGGCGCGGGTGCAGGCGTTGTTGCGGCGGGTTGAGCGGTCGAGCGAGCAGGACGCGCCCGGGATTGTGGTTGGCGATTTGCGGATCGACCTCACCGAACGTCGGGTGTGGCGGGGTAACGCTGAAGCGCGCCTGACGCCGCTTGAGTTCGATTTGCTGGTGCGGCTTGCCCGTCGGCCGCGTGCGGTGTTGGCGCGGGAACGGTTGCTTTCCGATATTTGGGAGTGGTCGGATGCGGCGGGATCGCGGGCGGTGGACAGTCACGTGAAAGCGTTGCGGCGCAAGCTCGGTGCCGATCTGATCAGGACTGTGCACGGGGTCGGTTACGCGTTGGACGCGCGCTCATGAGGTGGCTTCCCCGTCCGCTTGACCCGGTGAGTTCGATCAAGGTGAAACTCGCACTGCTGATGGTGTTTTCGGGCGCGGTCGCGTTTGGGTACTTCTGGTTGCGGATCGGCTGGCTGCCGCTGTTCACCACGCTCACCGCGATGCTGATCGCACTCGTGCTGTCGCAGGTGCTCGCACATGGGATTACGAGCCCGCTGCGGGAAATGACGGCGGCCGCGCGTCGAATGACCCACGGCGACTACAGCTTTCAGGTGCGTGCCACCTCGCGCGACGAGGTTGGTCAGCTCGCTGTCGCGTTCAATCAGATGGCAGCCGACCTCGCCTTCGCCGATCGTGCTCGCCGAGAGTTGATCGCGAACGTGTCGCATGAGTTGCGCACGCCGGTCACCGCGCTGCATGCCGTGCTGGAGAACCTTGTTGATGGGGTGTCGCAGCCGGACCCGGCCACCCTTCGTACCGCGCTTGCCCAGACCGAGCGGCTTGGGCTGCTTGTCTCGGAATTACTTGACCTGTCCAGCATTGAGGCTGGTGCGCGCCCGCTCGACCGGGAGCTGGTGCCGGTCGCGCCGTTGTTCGCCGAGGTGATTGCCGAAGCGGAAGTGATGACGGCCGCGCTGGGACGTGGGGTGCGGTTCACGACGTCGGTGGAGCCCGCTGACGCGGTGGTTCCCGCCGACCGCGCCCGCCTGCATCAGGTGCTGTTCAACCTGCTCGATAACGCGGCGCGTCACGGGCCGAGCGGCGGTGAGGTGCGGGTGTCGGCGTGCGCGGAGGCCGACCACATCGTGCTGGAGATCGCCGACGACGGCCCTGGCATCCCCGAAGCCGAACGCGCGAAAGTGTTCGACCGCTTCACCCAGGGTGGCCGCGCGGGCGACGGCGGGACCGGCCTCGGCCTGGCCATCGCCCGGTGGGTGGTTGAACTGCACGGCGGAACGATCGCCGTCGCCGCTCCCGGCTCCCGCATCCGCGTCACGTTGCCTAGCCCCGCTTAGCTCCCATACCCAACCAACCTGTAACCGCTCGCCAAGGTGGCCGAGTGAGGATCACGCATACCTACATGAGGGGAAGAACATGCCTGAGCAGACTCCCGAGAGTCGGGACGAGTCACCAACGGTCGACGAAAACGTCGTGCCTGCCGCTGCTGGCGACGACTCTTCGTCGGCCGGTTCCGCAACGAATTCCGGGGAAGCGCAGTCTGATTCGCCTACTGCGGCCAGCGTTGGAGCGCCCTCTGCGGCGGCTGATAGTCCCGCCGGGGCGCAAGCTGATTCGACTGGCGAGGCGCGGACCGAAGCGGCGCCACAGGGCGCGGCGCCTAGTCAGGTCGCCACGCTCGTTAAGGCGATGGAGGCGCGCTCAACTCCGTCGCCGGTGAGCCCGTGGGTGCCGAGTTGGCGGTTGCCGGAGGGCGGCGACGCGGACGCGGCGACGTCTGCGGGGGTGGGGCCGATGCCGCCGATCCCAAGAGGGCCGCGCCCGATCCCGACTTTGCCTGTCGCACAACCTGCTTGGCGGCGTGTAGCGCGCCCGGCTGGGGTGCTGCCCGCAGCGCTCGCGGTCGGCGCGATCGGCGCGACCGTCGTTCCGCTCGACCGCCCCGGTATCGGCTGGTTGATCGCGGGAGGTGCGGCCCTGACGGGGCTGACGATTGTCGACCGCCGCGCACGCAAGTCGCAATTGGCAAGCAGCGCAACGACTTCCGATGTGCGCGAAGATAACGAGCTTTCGGCGACCGCCGATGCGTCCGCTGTCGCGGAGGCAGTGTCGGACAACCCCAACCCCGCAGCCACCGACTCAGCGTCGGACAGCCAGGCCGACCCGGCACCGTCGCCCGTCGCTCATTCCGATGACGCGGTAGCAACCGCGAAGCGCGCGTGGTGGGCCGGGTCTCGGGTCTGGTGGACGCTTGCGGCGCTCGTGTTGCTCGGCGTCGGAACGGTTCGGGCTGCCGGGTGGCTGTTCGCGCTCTGTGTTCTCGCCGCCGGTGTCGCCGGGTCGCTCGCGGTGCTCGGGCGGCCCACTGCGCGCGGGATCGCGCATGACCTCTTCGCCGTTCCGCTCGCCACTTTCTCCGCAGCGCCGTGGGCCGTCGCCGGGGTGCGGGATCGGCAAGTGTCGGAAAGTTCCGCCGCCCGCAAGTACGGGGTGTCGCTCGCGGCCACCGTGCTCGTGCTGCTGATCTTCGTTCCGCTGCTCGGCGGTGCCGACGCCACGTTCGCGAAGATGCTCACTAACCTTGTGCCGAAGGTTGATTCGGCGCTGGTGTGGCAGTGGGTCATCCTCTTCGCTGTTCTCGTCACCACCACGCTCGGCGCGCTGTTTCTCCTCGCCGGGCCGCCCGCTGCCGCGCGTGCTGGCGTGAAGCCAAGCCGGGTGTGGGCGCGCAGCGAGTGGGTGCTTCCGGTCGGCGCGCTCACCGTGCTGTTCGCGGTGTTCCTCGCCGCGCAAGCCGTCGCGCTCTTCGGCGGCGATGACTACGTCCAGGAAACCGCCGGGCTCACCTACGCCGAGTACGCGCGAAGTGGGTTCTGGCAACTGTCGGCCGTCAGCGTCCTGACTCTCGCGGTGATCTTGAGTGTGCTGCGCTGGGCGTCGCGCGAAAGCGTCGCCGATCGGCTCTGGTTGCGGGTGCTGCTCTGCGTCGCGAGCGCGCTTTCGCTGGTGATCGTGTGCTCGGCGCTTGGTCGCATGTGGACCTACCAGCAGGCGTACGGGTTCACCGTGCTGCGGCTGCTTGTCGCCACCTGCGAGCTATGGATCGGGTTGCTTTACCTGCTCACGATCGCGGCCGTGCTTCGACTGCGGTGGAGTTGGCTGCCGCGCGCTGCCGTTGGCACCGCGATGGTGACGCTGATCGGTCTCGCGATTCTGAACCCGGAATACGTTATCGCCCAACGCAATATTGACCGCTGGGCCGACCAGGGCCCGACCGTCGTACCTACCGAGTCCTACGACGCGCGCACCGGTCGCTCGCATCAGGCGCTCGACATCGACTACCTGCGCCGCCTTTCGACCGACATTCTCCCGGCCCTCGATCGACTCCCGGAAGAGAAGCGCCGCGAGATCGCCGACGCGGTCCGCGCCGACCTGAACGACGACACGTGGCGCTCGTGGAACTGGTCGCGCTCGCGCTAGTTTTCCGGCATCGCCCGCGACAACCCGCTCGCGCGCAACACGCGCCGACCAATGGCCGCGCGAATGGATTCTTCGCCTCCGATCACCCGCACGTGCGAGCGCGCGCGGGTGATCGCCGTGTAGAGCAATTCCCTGGTGAGCAAAGTCGATTCGGGGTCGGGCAGGACCACCGACACCGTGTCGTACTGACTGCCCTGGCTTCGGTGGATCGTCATCGCGAAAACTGTGACCACGGAAGGGAATTGGGTCGGGTGCACCAAATACGGTTCACTGCCCCGCTGCACCGCCGCCCGTAAACTCCCGTCCGGTTGGCGCACGATCACGCCGGTGTCGCCGTTGTAGATCCGCGCCTCATGATCATTGGCCGTCACCAGCAGCGGTTGGCCCGGATACCACACGCCCGCACCGGTTTCCGGCCCCGCGCCTGCCGCAGCGGCCCACTCCCCCGCGAGCCGATCCCACTGCGCGACACCAAAGGGGCCCTGGCGATGCGCGCACAGCAATCGGTGCGACTCCAGTGCGGTCAACGCGCCAACGGCGTCGCCCGCGACCGCCGCTTCGGTGACCGCACGCGCGGCGGCAACGACATCGGCACGCACCGCCGCCACTTCATCGGCCCCGCACAACGACACCTCGTCGCCGCCCGCGCGCAGGATCTCAACGGCCGCATCGGCGTCACCGGCCCTGACCGCGACGGCCAAATCCGCGATGCGACCACCAAAGCGACGACCGCGCGTCAGTCGCACGATGCCCCCACTCAACCGATGTTGCTCCAGCGCGGTCAATCCCTGATCGGGTTCGTCGAGCAACGCGCTGAGCGCGGGATTGGGTGTGGTGCTCACCGGCCCGGCGACGAGGTCGGCGAGCACCGCTCCCGCGTCGACCGACGCCAACTGATCGGGGTCGCCCACGAGCACGAGCCGCGTATCGGGCCGCAGCGCGGCGAAAAGGTGACTCATCATCGTCAGCGAAACCATCGACGTTTCATCGACAACAACCACGTCATAGGGCAGCCGGTTGTGCTCGTGATGCTTGAACCGCGTGCCGCGCCCGCGCTGCCACCCAAGCAGACGATGCAACGTCGACGCGGTCAGCTCGGGCAAGCCAACCTCGGCCGCCTGCTCGCGCACCGCTTCCTGTAGTCGCGCGGCGGCTTTGCCGGTGGGCGCGGCCAACGCGATCCGCAACGGGGGCAGTTTCGGGGTCGCCTTGGCGCGGTGGGCGGTGAGTAGGGCGAGGATGCGCGCGATTGTGTGGGTTTTGCCGGTGCCGGGACCGCCCGCGACGACGGTGGTCCAGTGGGTCGCGGCGAGCGCGGCGGCGACGCGTTGCCGATCGGGGCCGTCGCCGAGCGGGGTGGCGAAGAGGCGGTCGAGTTCGGCGCGGGCGATGTCAACGTTCACGAGCGGATGGGTGGTCGCCCGCTCAGTGAGCACCCGGCGCAACACCTGTTCTTGCTGGAAATAGCGATCCAGATACAGCAGCGGACCGCCGGAGGCATCGGCCTCGACCAGCCGGAGCGGGCGCAACGGACCGGCTTGTCCGCCGGTAATGAGCGGACTCTTCCGCAGCGCGACGAGCACCTGGTCGAGGTCAGGCCACGGCAGCATCGCCGGGTCGATACCCGTTGCGGTGTCCCGGTTTTCGTCGACGTCGACGCCGATCTCGCGCATCCGTGCCAGTTCGAGGCACACCGAGCCGGACCGGATCGCGCGCACGGCGAGCGCGGTCGCGAACAGCACGTCGTCGTTGGTTTCGCGGCCGAGTCGACCGAGCCGGACCGCGACGTGCACGTCGGCAGCCGACAGCACCCCGGCTTCGTTGAATTCCCGCAGCCGTCCGGTGCCGCGCTGCGCCACTTGAATCGACGTCATCGCGACTCCCCCGCAAGCAAATCCGACAGTGCGACAACAAGTTCCGCTGATGGCTGCCAGTCGAACGACCCCACCCCGGCCGGTGTCGATGGCCCGACCATGCCACGGACGAACAGGTAGCGCGCGCCGCCGAGGTGTTTCGCCGGGTCATAGCCGGGCAGCCGCCACCGCAAATACCGGTGCAGCGCAACCGAATACAGCAATGCCTGCAACGGGTAGTGCGAGCGAATCATCTCGGCGATGAGGTGTTCGCGCCGATAGTGGTCGACGGTGAGGTCGCCCGCGCCGAGGCGATTCGTTTTGTAGTCGACAATCAGAAAGCGTTGTCCACCAACGGCATCGGGCACGCGCAGCACCGCGTCGATGCTGCCGGTGAGGAATCCGCGCAGCGCGGTATCGGGCAGCGCCGCCACGTGCGCGGGGTAGGTAACGAGGTCGTCGTCGGCGGGCAGATGCTCGCGCAGCAGTGTCGCGATCGCGTGCACTCCGGCGCTTGGCCCAGGCGTTTCGCCGCCGCCGAGAGGGAGTTCGAATTCGAGTTCGTTGAGTCGGTCGCGGGTCGGGATGGCGGCGAGTGACCCGAAATCCGTTGGGGTGCGCAGAACTTCGGTGAGCGCGTGCGCGAGAACGTCGATGTCGAGGTCGGCCATCGTGTGCGCGACCGCGTCCACGCACCGCGCACGCACTTCGGCGCCCAGATCATCGACTGAGGTGTCGACGGTTTCCAGCACGCTATGCACGAGGGTGCCGAATTCCGCGCCGTACGGGAGCGCGTTCATCAGCGACGGCGCGGCCTCTGTAGTCACGGGCGCGGGCGGCGTGAGGGGCACTTCGGTCGGTTCGTCGTCGGGGCCGGGTCCTTCTTCGGGTTCACTGTCGACAACGCCGACGGTGTCGTGCGCGCTCGCGGTGAGTGCCGAATACGACGTGCGTCGCCACTGATGATCGATGGGACGATCGAAAATGGCGGCGGCGAGGTCGCCGGTTGTCGGCTCGGTCCGCAGCCTGCGCGGCGCGACAGCTACTTCGCCACCCAACTCAACGGGCTTCACCGAAACCACGTCGGCCACCGGCGCCGCCCAGTCGGTGAGTGCGCGCAGCAGCGCGGTGTCGCTCGGCACATCAGCGGTGCGCGCGACCGCGCCTTCGCCAGGTCGACGGCCCAGCAGGAGTCGATGCAGTGGTGCGGTGCGGGTGCTCGCCGACGGCGCCCACCACGCGACAACCTGGCACATCGCCCGGGTGAGCGCGACGTAAAGCAGTCGCAGTTCCTCGCCCGCTTCCTCGGCTTCGCTGCGCGCTTTGCGTTCGGCGTACCCGGGCGCTTCTTTGCCGCCGATGTCGAGCACGCGGGTGCCGTTGTCGTCGTGGAAGAGCAGTGTCGCCGGGTAGGGGTTTTTCGCGCTGTCCCACGCGAAAGGCAGGTAGACGAGCGGGAATTCGAGTCCTTTGCTCGCGTGGACGGTCGCGATTTGCACGGCTTCGGCGTCGCGATCGAGTCGACGTGACCGGCTCGCGACGCTGCCCGTTTCGGGTTTACGCACCCGGTCGGCGAGCCAGCGGGTGAGCGCGGTGAGGCCCATGCTTTCGGTGTGCGCGGCCTCGTCGAGTAGTTGGGCGACGTGGCGCAGGTCGGTGAGGTCGCGTTCGCCGTTGTCGCGGGCAAGTAAACGCGGCGCGAGGTCGGTCGCGGTGGCGAGGTCGTCGAACATGGACGCGAAGCCCGCGCGGGCGAAAAGGCGTGCGGCGTCACGTAATCGGGTGGAGATGCGGCCGACGAGGTCCGCGCCGCCCGCGTCGAGGTCGGCGAGGGTGTAGCCAAGCAGGGGGGTGGTCGCGGCGAGTCGCACGCGGTCGCCCCGGTGCGGCTGCTCCAACGCACGCAGCACCCAGAGCCAGTCCGTGGCCGACGCGGTGCTGAAAACGCTTGTGCCACCGGCTAATACGGAGGCGACACCAACCTGATCGAGGGCGGCGCGCACGATGTCGAGTTGCGTGCGGGTGCGGACGAGGACGGCGATGTCGCCGGGGCTGACGGGCCGACCGACGCGGCCGTCACCCAGGTCGGTCAGTGGCTGGCCTGCCGCGCGGCGCGGGTCGACTTCGATGAGCGTGCCCGATTCGAGCAGGGTGACGAGGTCGGCGGCCAGGTCGGCGGCCACGGCCGCGCGCTGCACTCCGACGGTCGGGTATTTCTTGCCGCGCGCCGCACCCTGATTGGGCAGCACGCGCAGGCGCAGTGGCGTGATCACCTCGGCGGGACCGCGCAGTCGCGATTCGCCGCGCGTGGCGGTGATCGGGTACACCGCGATGTCGGGGTGGCCGAGTTCCGCACCGCCGTAGACGTGGTCGAGCGCGCGCAGCAGCCCGGCGTCGCTGCGCCAGTTGCGGGTCAGTTCGCGGCGGGTGCCTGCCACGCGGACCGCATCGAGGTAGCTGAGGACTTCCGCGCCCCGGAACGCGTAAATGGCTTGTTTCGGGTCGCCGACCAGCACGAGCGTCGCCGCGTCGCGGAATGCGAGGCGCAGGATGTCCCATTGTAGGGGGTCGGTGTCTTGGAATTCGTCGACGAGCGCGACCTGGTAGCGCGCCTGAATGCGGGCACGGGCGCGAGCGCCGTGAACGGGATCGGCGAGGACCGCGTGCAGGAGGACGAGCAGGTCGTCGAAGTCGCGCAGGCCGTCGCGGCGTTTGCGGCGTTCGGTTTCGGCGCGCACGGCCGTCGCGAAACTGACGCGTTCCCCGATCGCGCCGTCGGTGCGGGGCGCGAGTTCGGCGTGGGGGTCACCGACGGCGGCGAGCGCGATGGCGTGGGCGTCGCGCAAGCTGACGGGCGGCCGTTCGCCGACCCCGAGCCGCGCGTAGCGGGCGAGGTAGAGGTCGTCGACAACGGTGGCGACGACGTCATCGACGGATTCGACAAGTCGCGCACGCGGGTCATGTTCACCGGCGATGCCGAGTTCGTCGAGCATCCGTTGGCAGAAGGAGTGCGTGGTGGCGATGGTGCCCGCGTCGAATTCGGCGAGGGCGGTAAGCAGGCGGTGGCGACGCAGGCGGACTGTGGCTGGGTCGGCGTCGGCGAGGAGCGCGACCACCTCGTCGGCGTTGTCGCGCGCTTGCTCCGGCGACGCCAAAGCTGTTGCGACAGAAACGAATCGGTCGCGGGTACGCTCGCGCAGCTCTAGGGTCGCCGCGCGACTGAAGGTGACGAGCAGCAGTTGCGAGAGGGGAATCCCGGCTTCGGCGACGTAGCGCACGGCGAGCCCGACGATGGCATGGGTTTTCCCGGTCCCCGCACTGGCTTCGAGCACGGTGGTGCCGGTGGGCAGCGGCCCTGCGGCGTCGAACGCGAATGTGGTTGTAGCGGAAAGAGTCCCGGTCATCGTCGCCCCCGCTTCACTTGACCCGCGATCATGGGCGCGGTCGAGAAACGACGCCCGACCATCGTTCCCACCGCGGCAGCCGCAGTCGGCTCCACCAGACTGCGCTGCACCAAGTTCCAGCCAGTCGACGCGCAAACACGGCCGATGCTGCTCGTTGGCGCCAACCCACTCATCCCTGTCCCCGATCCGCTTGTTCGCCCGCGCGCTCGGCCGCTAGCGGGGCGGCCCAAAGGCGGCGGGCGATGGCGCCGAAGTGCGTCGTTTCGGGGGCGCCCGGTGGGGGCGGGGCGGCGGCGAGGGTGGCGAAGCGGGGGGTGCGGCCCCAGATGAAGCGGAGGTAGCGGTCGGTGTGGTCGCCGAACTTGTCGGGGCCGTTGGCACCGCCGTCGAAGGCATGTTCAGCGGCAATGAGGGCGTCGGCGACGCTGTCGTTGCGGAAGCGGCGGTCCGCGTAGTCGGCCGTCGCGGTCGCGGCGACGGGCAACGGCGCGCACAGACCCTCGTCACGCAGGCGGACGAGGTCGCGCAAAAGCTCACGCGCACTGGGCGGCTCGGGGGCGACGAGCACGCTGCGTTTCACCGGGCGCGACCGGAAACCACCCCGCCCAGTGCTGACCGCTCGCCACGAACGGTCCTCTGTCGCCGCGAGGGCGAGCAGCGAAACCCACGCTGCCAGTCGATGTTTCGGGGCGAGACGCGAATACGTCGCACGGACAAGGGTTTCCCCACGCACCTCGGGCACCGTCCCCACCAGCGTGCGGCCGTTGCCGAGGTCAACGGCGACGTCCACCGCGCGTGGCGTGCCCTCGTAGTCGGGCTGCGCTGCCCGCGTCAGCAATTCGACATTCTCTTCGATCTCATCGAGCACCTTCGCACCAAACCCAAACGGCGGCAACGTCCCTCGACGCCATTCGGCCGCACGCAACGTCGCGGGATCGGTGCCGGTAAGCCGAGCACTCAACATCCGTTCGCCCAGCGCCCATTTGGCGAGACCATCGAGTTCGATAGGCAGTTGGTCGGCGATCTCGTCGGCTTCTTCGGGAATCCGCAGACCGAGGCGCTGCCAGAGGAACGCGCGCACGGGGTGTTCAACGAAGGCGATGAGATCAGTAAGCGCGACCTCCCCACTCAACACGGGCGGTAGCGGCTCAACCAAAAGTGGTTTAGCTCTTAATGATTCAGCGGCCGCGGCACGTGCACCGGCCAGCGCGCCGAGGTCGAAGCTGCGCGGGCGCGCCGGTTCGAAGTTGCGGCGATCGAAGGGCTGCAAGGGATGTCGGATCGCAACGGCACCCATCGCCTCCGCCCCCACATGCGCGGCGAGCGTCTCCCGCAGCTCCGCGACCGGAACGGCAGGCGGTCGACGCGTGCCGGTGACCGGGTCCGCGCCCGTATGCAGCACGATCAGCCGCTCAGTGGTCGCCATGATCGCGTCAAGCAGCAGCTGCCGGTCTTCGCTGCGGGCGTCGCGCTCACCGAGCTGCGGGTCGCGCGCGAGCAGGTCATCGCCGTCGACGCTGCCGGGGCGCGGGAAAACGTCGTCGTCGAGTCCGAGCAGCACCGTCACGCGATGCGGAACCGAACGCATCGGGACGAGCCCGCAGACGGTGATATCGCCGGTGCGGAAGTTCGCGCGACCGGGTGCGGCGGCAAGGCCACTGGTCAGCAACGCGGCCACGTCGGCGAGCCGCAACGGTGTTTCGCCCGCGCGTTCGGTGGCCGCGACCAGGTCGCGCCGCGCCTGGGCGAGCACCCACGATTGGCTGGGCGGAACGTCGGTGAGCAGGTCGACCGCACGCAACAGGACGGTGGTCCATTCGGTCGCTGGACGCGGACCGCGCAGGTCACGCAGGCAGACCGCGAGCCGATCGACGAACTCGGCGAAACGGCCAGCGAGGTCGACGTCGTTGGAGTCGACATCATCGAGCGGCAGGACCAAGTCGAGCCAGTCGTCAGCCGACTCGTCAGCGGTCACGCCGAGCAGGATGCGGTCGACCGCGCCGTTGAGCGTGTTTTGCGGGAAGTCGGCGAGCCCGAACGCTTCGCGTTGACGTTGACCGATCCCCCACCGCGCGCCGGTTTCGGCGGCCCATTCGCGGAGGCGTTCGATGTCGTCGTCATCGAATCCGCAACGGCGACGGACGGTTTCGCTCGCGACAAGGTCGAGCACCTGGGTGACGGTGACGCGACCGTCGGCGAGGTCGAGCAGTTCGATGATCACCGCGAGCACCGGGTTCGTCACCGCGCGCCCCCGATCAGCGAGCCGCACGCGCAACTCGTGCGCGGGGTGCGTGCCCGGCTCGGGCGCTTCGCCCGCCGCCCGTCGCCCGAAGGCGGCGCGGATGAGCGGCGCGTACGCCTCGACGTCGGGGCACATTATGACGACATCGCGCGGTTCGATGGTGTCGTCGGCGGCGAACGCGGCGAGCAGGACGTCACGCAGCACTTCGACCTGGCGTGGGCTGCCGTGGCAGGAATGGATTTCGACGCTGCCGTCGGCTTCGGCGGGATAGTCGGCAGGGTCGCCATCGTCGCGGATCGCGCGTTGGAGGGTGTGTAGGAGCGAGTCGGTCGAGGCTGGGCTAGACGGCAGGTACTGGTCGCTGTCGATCAGCGGCGAGATGCGCTGCTGAAGTTCACGGACATCGCGCGCGAGGCCGGCGAGGAGCGGATGCGTGACGAGATCGGTGGTGCGGTCGGCGCTGCGATGCGGTGAATCACTCTGTCCCCCAGACACTTTCGCCCACATCGCCGCGCTCGGGTGCGCCAAAAACAGGTGCACGTCGCGGTGTTCGGCTAGGGCGGCGATGACCGCTTCCTGGTCGGCGGTGAGGCGCGTGAGGCCGAAGATCACCACGCGGTCCGGCAAATCGACCAGCGACCGGTCGGCGCGCAGCCGCGCGCAGGTGTCAACGAGTCGTTCGGCTGGGCTCGGTGTCCCTATCGCCTCGCGCACCGCACGCCACAGCGGCGGCTGCCATGCCAAGTCGGGTGGGATCGGCGCGCCAACACCGTCGGTGTCACTGCCTGCTGACCAGTCGCGCAACACCTGCGGCCGCTGCGCGGAGTAGGAATCGAACAGCGCGGCAAGGTGCGCGGCTGTGGCATACCGGCGACCGCGCCGCACGTCGTCGGCGGGCACGCCAAGGTGACGCGCGAGCACGGCCGCCCACGGCTCGTCGGCGGTTTCATCGAGCACGCGCAACACCGTCCACACGAGCGCGTCGGCCGCCCATGCGTCGTCAGCGTCGGGCCGAGTTACTTGCGCGACCAGCGCGGCAGGCGACGGGAACGCGATATTCGCGGCGATGCCGTCGACGCCAGCACCGGCCCCGAGCGACCCAGACAACCGCTGCGCCAACCACCGCTCGATGCCTTTCGCCCCGACAGCAACCACGTCCGGTGTGAACGGATCGGCGGGAGTGTCGGCGAGCAATGTCGCCAAATGCGCCGCTAACGCGTCAGCGCGCTCGGCGCGGTGCAGATACAGCGGCATCCGTTACTTATACGCCCAGCGACCGGCCCGCAATCATTCGGCCCCAAAGTGAAATACACCACACTGCAACTAAGTCGCGACGCGCCTGCAATAAACCGGCCTCACCTCGTGCGATGGTGAAACGCATGGCGCAGGTGATTCCTCTTGTTCCGCGCGGCGGGTTCATCGTTCGCCGCGCGGGTAGCCGCTGGGATCTGGTGAACTCACGTCGCTACGGCCCAGCCACAGTGTTGCACTCATGGCCCGCGGATAAACACACCGAGGCCTTCGAACACTGTCATCGCCTCAACGGCTGCACGATCGCCACCCCGCACGCCGCGCATCACTAAAACCCAAATCGCCTGGACCGCAAGTCCGGAAAAGTATCGATTTGCCTACGAGTAGTGCGAATTGGGCGTCGGTGTGCGAACGTGTTCCCTCGTGCGTGCCCGTTCTCCGTTTGCTGTCCGAGCTAGTTCCCGTGCTACCAGTACCGCTGTCGCCTTGGCTGCCGCTGTCCTTGTGATCAGCCCGGCCGTTCCTGGCGCGGTGGGCTCGGCGAACGCCGCGCCGCCCGCACTCACCCAGGCGTGCCTGCCCGGCTTTGACTGCGACATGAGTTCGCGCATCGCGCGAGTGGACAGCTACCTCGCCGGCCGTCCTGGCGTCGTCGGTTACGTGTTGCGCGACCGGGTGACCGGCGGCGTTTACGCCAATGCCCATGCCGAAGACCAGATATGGACCGCGTCGACGATCAAGCTCGCCATCGCCGCCGACCTGCTGAACCGCGCCCGTGTTGGCGCGATCGTGCTGAGCCCCGATGACCGCTTCAACATGGAAGCGATGCTCGCGACGTCGAACGACCACGCCGCTGACGTGCTGTGGAACAAATACATCGGCTTCGATCGCATGGCCTACAACAACGCGTTTCGCATGTACGGGATGGTCAGCCTGATCCCGCAGCCAACCGCGACCGCGCTGTTCCCCGACTGGTCGTTCCAGAAGTGCACCGCCGCCGACCTCGATCGGTTGATGAACACCATCCTCGACACCATGCACCCCGACGACCTCGCGTATCTGCTTGGCCGGATGCGCTCGGTCGACTCGAATCAGCACTGGGGTGTGTGGGGCGCGGGCGCGCGGGTGCAGCCTGGGCTCAAGAACGGCTGGTCGGCCGAAGCCGATGGCTGGGTCGTGAATTCGGTCGGCGTCGCCGGGCAAGGCGAGCGCTACACCCTGGCGATTATGAGCGCGCTCGGCAACCAAGGTGGCTACACCGATGGCGCCGAGACCGACACCAAGATCGCGGAATTGTTGCTTGCCGGTCGCTAATCGGCGCGTTCCCGTATTGTCGAATCTGTCGTCGTTGTCCACCGGTGCGGGGCTAGCCCGTCGGTACTTTCGAGGAGTCAGACGATGAGCATTGAGCCTGTCGAGAACAAGCGTCACCGGGTAGTGATCATCGGTTCTGGCTTCGGTGGCCTGTTCGGCACCCGCCATCTGCGTCACGCCGACGTGGACATCACCTTGATCTCGAAGACCTCAACCCACCTGTTCCAGCCGCTTCTATATCAGGTGGCGACCGGCATTCTGTCTACCGGCGAGATCGCCCCGGCCACCCGGCTGATCCTGCGCAAGCAGAAGAACGCTGAGGTGCTGCTCGGCGATGTTGTCGATGTCGATTTGGCGTCGCGCACGGTCACGTCCACGTTGCTCAACCGCGACACCGTCACCGAGTTCGACAGTCTGATCGTGGCGACGGGCGCGCAGCAGTCTTATTTCGGCAACGACCATTTCGCGACGTTCGCGCCCGGCATGAAAACCATCGATGACGCGCTGGAATTGCGCGCGCGCATCCTCGGTTCGTTCGAGCAGGCCGAGTTGGCGGTCACCAAGGAAGAACGCGACCGGCTGATGACGTTCGTTGTCGTCGGCGCTGGCCCGACCGGTGTCGAATTGGTCGGTCAAATCGCCGAACTCGCCGACCGCACGCTCGACGGCGCGTTCCGCAACATCGACCCCCGCGACGCCCGCGTGATCCTGGTCGAAGGTGCCGATCAGGTGCTCGCGCCGATGGGCCCCAAGCTCGGTGCCGCCGCCGCGAAACGCCTGGAAAAGATGGGCGTCGAGATTCAGGTGAACACGCTGGTCACCGATGTCGACGCGTTTGGCGTTGTCGTCAAAGACAAGGACGGCAGCACGCGCCGCATTGAGTCGGTCTGCAAGGTGTGGTCGGCGGGCGTGCAGGCCAGCCCACTCGGCAAAATGATCGCCGAACGCTCTGATGGCACCCAGGTGGACCGCGCTGGTCGCGTGATCGTGCAGCCCGACCTCACGGTGAAGGGCTACCCGAACGTTTTCGTGGTCGGTGACCTGATGGCCGTGCCGGGCGTGCCAGGTCAGGCCCAAGGTGCCATCCAGGGTGCCACCTATGCGGCCAAGGCCATCAAGGCTGGGCTCAAAGGGCAGACACCGGAAGAACGCAAGCCGTTCAAGTACTTCAACAAAGGCTCGATGGCCACGATTTCGCGTTTCGACGCGGTGTGCCAGGTTGGCAAGTTCGAGTTCAGCGGGTTCTTCGCGTGGCTCGCGTGGCTTGGGCTGCACCTGTACTACCTGATTGGCTACCGCAATCGTCTGGTCACGATGATCGGCTGGTTCGTTTCGTTCCTTGGTCGCGATCGCGGTCAGATGGCGGCAACCGAGCAGTGGATCTTCGCGCGACTTGCCGTTGAGCAAGTCAATTCCGATCAAGCCGATGCCGACGAACTCGCCGCCGCGCTCGGTGCGCCGCCGCCGCCCGCCAAGCTGTACAAGGACGGCAGGCTCACGGGCACCGACAATCGGGACATCGTCTAGCACCCTTGCACGTGGAAAAGGCCGGGTCCTGCGGTTTTTAGGGGTCCGGCCTTTGTCGTAGCGCGATTGTGTCCATCCACGCACGTCGCTGGTCCGAATGTGGAACGACAGGTTTGTGTGTTCCCGAATTCCCAGCGACGAAAGGTGACCTATGGCGAGCGGAAAACACCGGGCGGTGAGCGCGCAACGGCAGAAAGTCGGCTCGGTGGTCGTTGCGGGCGCGGTGCCGTTGGTGCTTGCGTTGATCGGCACTGGCACGGCGTCGGCCGACCCCGGTCAGCAGCCGACGGTCAGCCAACCCGAGACGCCGGAAATCGACATGTCCGCGCCCGCTGGCCCAGTCATTCCCGCGAATACGCGCAGTTCGCTCGCGTGGTCGCGGTCGGGGCCCGAGTCGCGTTATCTGTCGCCGGTTGGGCCGTTGCACGCGCCGACCGCTGCCGCGCCGGTCGCGCCGATCCTGCCGCCGCCCGGCCAGTTCCGGTTCGGCGATCAGCAGGTTCCGGTGCCCGAGTGGGTGCCGGTCGACACGTCGATTCAGATCAACGACGTCTCCGCGCAGACCGAGGCGCAACTCGCGACCTTCCTGGATTCCGTAGGGCTGGAACGTAGTCGGTCCGATTTGGTCGCCGCGTCGACAATCGGTTCAGCCGCGCGCGGTGCGGCCGTCGGGTCGACGTTGGCGATGCCGGTGGCGATGATGTCGAGCACAATCGGCGCGGTCGCCGGGTTGGTCGCGGGCGTGCCGCTGCTGCCGATCGGCTTGGTCGCCGGACCGATCCTGGGCGGGATGGTCGGGTATATGGCGGTGTCGGTGCCCGCGAGCATCATTGGCGCGGGGATTGGCGCTGCGGTCGGTGCGGCAGGCGGAATGATCGCGCCGTCGCACGGAGTGAGCCCGGAAGGTGTCGCGCCGGTTGCGGCCGACGTCGCGCCCGCGCTGGCCTGATTGCCGCCCGGAGTTCGAAGGTGGGGCCTGCTCGGATGGCAGGCCCCACCTTGGTGTTCAGGCGCGGTCAGTTCGCCAGTGCGACGGTGTCGGTTTCGGTGCCGAGAAGCAAGCGGGTGCCCGTCCACGTCGTCAGGGATCCGCCCGCCGCCAGGGGGTAGCGGCCCGCGTGTAAACCCGTTGTCGCCGTTGGTCTTTCGTCCGGGTAGCGCAGTTCGCTGTCGACCGCGCGAGGCGACGTGAGTGCGTCGTCGGTGACCGCCGACGCACCCAATTCCAGTCGGTGCCGCAGCAGCGGGACGTCGCCGATGTCGGCGTGCAGGTCGCCGCGCCACCAGCCGACTTCCTCGTCCGCTCGGCCGATTTGCACGCGTTCGCGCAACCGCAGCCGTGAATCTGACGCCACCGCCACCGTCGTTGTCGCGTAGTGCTCGGCACCGCCCGCGATGATCGTCGGCTCGGGATCGAAGTCAAGCTCGGCACCTTCGCCGACCTCAAAGTGCCAGTGCGCCACCGACTTTGGCGTCTCGCGACTCGGCAGCGCGATTGTCGCGGCGACCGAGCGCACGGTCAAGCGCGCGCCCGCACCGACGATGATGCGAATGTCGAGTTCGTCCCCGCCCAACGGCGTCGCCGCCGTGCCGATGAGGTGGACGGTGTCGCGCCCGGTCAGGCGCGCGGCGAGGCCGCCGACCGCGTGGATACGCGGCAGCCGGCCCGCCTCAGCGACGATGTGTAGCTCAGTGCGCACCGAGGCTGGCCGTGTCCTGCTCAGCGGCGATCCGCAACTGTTCGCGCACCCAAGTAAGCACCGGGGTGGCGGCCGGGTCGGCGGTCAGGGAGACGAGCGCGGTCGGTCGACCCTCGCGCACGCGGTTCGCGTCGCCTTCCATCACGCCGAGATCGGCCCCGACGAGCGGCGCGAGGTCGGTCTTGTTGACGACGAGCAGGTCGGAGAAGGTGACGCCCGGGCCGCCCTTGCGCGGCACCTTGTCGCCGCCAGCGACGTCAACGACGAAGATCTGCACGTCGATGAGCCCGGACGAGAAGGTCGCGGTGAGGTTGTCGCCGCCGGATTCGACGAGGATCAGGTCGAGCGGCGGGTTGGCCGCGACGAGGTCGTCGATGGCGTCAAGGTTGGCCGTGATGTCGTCGCGGATGGCGGTGTGCGGGCACCCGCCGGTCTGGACAGCGGTGATGCGCTCATCGGGCAGCACCGCGTTGCGCCGCAGGAAGTCGGCATCTTCGGTGGTGTAAATGTCGTTGGTGAGCACCGCGAGGGACAGTTCGTCACGCAGCTGACGGCACAGCGCCGCGACCAGCGCGGTCTTGCCGGACCCGACCGGGCCACCGATGCCGATGCGCAGCGCTTCGCCGGGCACCCGGTGCCGCTTGGGACGATCGTGGCTGTGGTCGTGCGGTTCGCCGTCGATCAGATGGGGTGGCATGGAGTTTCTCCGTTCCTGGATGGTGTCATGACGCGAACAGGGGCATGTCGCGCACCTGGTGGCGTTCGGCGAGGACATCTTGCAAAGGGTCTGAGAGGGCGACGAGGCCCTGGGCCGCGGTCGCGGCGGTGGCGTCGCAGAGTGGCGCGATGGCGATCGTGCCCGCGGCGATGACGGCGGGGTCGAGCGCGAGCAGGCGCTGGGCAGCGGTCGCGGCACCGGTCAGCGTCGTGTAGACGACGACGCCAGCGAGTTCGTCGGGGGTGGTTTCGCAGGCACGGCCGACCATGCCAAACACGGTCGACAGATGCGGCTTGGGCCCGACGACGGTCCAATCCTGGTGCGGCCAAAGCTGTTTCGCGAGGCGGAGCAATCCTCGCCCTTGCGCGCGCGATGCGGCGCGGGCAGCGGGCGACGGGGTGCGGGCATCGGCTTCCAGCTCAGCACGGTCGGGCGCGAGGTCGCCCGCGCACACCGCCGCCGCGAGCGACGCGGTAACCAGCCCCGTCGTCGCGACGCGCCTACGCAAGTACCGCTCGACACTGTCGGCGTCACGCAGCAACCCCGAGGCCACCGCCTCTTCGACCCCACCGGAATGCACGTGGCCTCCGATGGGCAGCCGAGAGTCGGCGAGGGCGAGCAGGGTCGCTAACCCCGTGGGCTGATCACGCATCCTGCGATCCTAGGCAACCCCATGTTGCAGGCGAATGACACGGTTAGCGCGGACGGCAATCACGCCATGCGGTAATCGCCATCGCGATCAGCAGCAGCGCACCAGCGACGATCGCGACGTGCATACCGTCGACGAACGCTTCGCGTGCCGCGTCGATGAGCGCCGAATTGCCGTCGGCGTGGGCGATGGTCTCGCCGATCGTGTCGCCGAAGTCGCCGCTTGACCGGAAGACCAGCGCCGCGAGCGAACCAAGCAGTGCGAGACCAAGGGCGTTGCCGAGTTCGAAACTGGTCTCGGAAATGCCGACCGCCGACCCCGCGCGCTCGGGCGGCACCGCCGACACCGCGACGTCCGACACCAGCGTGAACGAGATGCCATACCCAACGCCCGCGATCACCGAACCGGCCACATACCAGCCGATGCCCGCGTCGACCCCGACACCAAGCAGCATCAGATTGCCCACCGCAGACAGTGCCAACGCGAGGGTGAAGGTGGCGCGAATGCCAAGCGCGCGCCCGATCCGCGCTCCTTCCATCGAAAAACCGAACACCGCGACGGCCATCGGGATGCCCAGCAACGCCGCCTGCAACGGGTCACGTCCGGTGACTGATTGCAGATACACGCTGGTCAGGTAGCTCATCGCGGCGAGCGACGCCATGCCGGCGGTGCTCGCGCCGATCGCGACCCGGAACAACGGGCGGGTAAAGAGCTTCAGATCGAGCAGCGGATCGGCGAGGTGACGCTGTCGCCGGATGAACACGACGAGCAGCGCGAGGCCGAACAGCGCGATCAGCAGCGACCACACGTCGAAGCCTTCAGCGGCGATGTGTTTGATGCCGTAAACCAGCGGCAAAATACCGCCGATCGACAGGACGACGCTTGGCCAGTCGAGGCGGCCAAGTTCGGTTGAGCGGTGTTCGGGCAGCAGGATCGGGCCGAAGATCAGCAGGATCGCCAGCACCGGGATGTTGATCAAAAAGACTGAGCCCCACCAGAAGTGGTGCAGGAGCAGGCCGCCGATGATCGGGCCGACGGCCGAGCCGCCTGCGAAGAACGCGGTCCAGATGCCGATCGCGCGAGCGCGTTGACGCGCGTCGGGGAACAGGGTCGAGATCAGAGCGAGGCTCGACGGCAGCAGCGTCGCGCCGCCGATGCCCATCAGCGCGCGGGCGGCGATGAGGACGCCGGAGCTGGGTGCGAACGCGGCGAGGATCGAGGCGAGGCCGAAGATGGTCGCGCCGATGAGCAGGATGTTGCGCCGGCCGATGCGGTCGCCGAGGTTGCCCATCGTGATGAGCAGACCAGCCAGCATGAATCCGTATATGTCGAGGATCCACAGCTGTTGGGCCGCTGTGGGATCGAGATCAACGGTCAGCGTCGGCATGGCAAGGAACAACACCGAGATGTCCATCGACACCAACAGCACCGGGAGCAAAAGCACCGCGAGGCCAAGCCATGCGCGACGCCCACCGGCGTGCGCGTCCGCGACCGCCGGTTCCAGCTTGGTCATTCCTTACGCCCTTTCCTGTTTGCGTACGGCGTACGCGGGGAATGGGTACAGTGTACGCATACGCCCGGGCATACAGGAAGTGAGTCATAGGATGACCGAGCCGCGCCTTAGCAAATCCGCCATCGTGGACACCGCCATCGACATTGCCGACGCGAATGGGCTCGACGCGCTGTCGATGCGTCGCATTGCGGACCGGCTTGGCGTCGGCACGATGTCGCTGTACCGGCACGTCGCGAATAAGGACGACCTGATCGCCGCGATGACCGACGAAATCGCGGGCCGCTACCCCTACCCCGACCCCACCGGCCTCACCTGGCGCGACCGGGTTCGCATCGCTGCCGAAGTGGATTGGCTGCTCTACCAACAACATCCGTGGGTGCTGCTCACGTTCGCGATCCCCCGCTACAGCTTTGGCCCGCGTGGGCTCACCTCGCTCGCTTGGCTGGTTGAGGGGCTGCGCGAGTTGAATGTGTCGGCGCGGGAGGCGACGACGATGGCGTTCAGCGTGTGGAACTACATTTCCGGTGCGTCGCTGCCGGTGGTGAGTGGGGCGTTGTTGGCGGATAACAGCACGTCGGCGGCTGATGACCGCAATGGGTTGCGCGACATCTTGGACGGTCACCCGACGTTTCCGGTGCCCGCCGGACTGGCGGAGTTGGAGGGTGCGGGCGTGAGCGAGTTGACGTCGGAGGATCTTCTTTTCCTGGGCTTGACCGCGCTGTGTGACGGATTCGCGGTGCGCCACGGTGCAAGCACTTGACCTAAAGCGTGCTTGAGGTTGTTAAGTGGGGGCATGCACGCGATTCGACTTCATAGCTTTGGTCAAGCGGAGAACCTGCGTTATGAGCAGGTGCCCGATCCCGAGCCTGGTCCCGGTCAGGTGCGAATCAGGGTGGAGGCCAACGGCGTTCACCTCGTTGACACCGCGCTGCGACGAGGCGAAGCCGGGCCATTCCCCCTTCCCGAATTACCGACCGTGCCGGGACGTGAGGTGGCCGGGATCGTCGATCGAGTCGGCGAGGGAGTTGATGAGGCGCTGGTCGGCCAGCCGGTTGTCGCGCACCTGGGAAACGCGCCGGGTGGGTATGCCGAACTTACCGTTGTTGATGCGGCACAGGCACTTTCGCGGCCCGGGCTGTCGGCCGCTGATGCGGTGGCGCTCGCCGGAACCGGGCGCACGATGCTCGGTATCGCGCAGTTCGCTGATCTTGGTCCGGGCAGTGTCGCGGCGGTGACGTCGGCTGCGGGCGGAATCGGGACGTTGCTGGTTCAGTACGCGAAGTCGTTGGGCGCCACCGTGATTGGGATTGCTGGTGGGGCTAACAAGGCGGCGCTCGTCGCGGCCAATGGGGCCGACCTCGCGGTCGATTACACGGAACCGGAGTGGGTTGAGAAGGTGCGCGCGCACCTGGCGGGGCGGCCTGCGACCGTCGTCTTCGACGGGGTTGGCGGTGCGGTGGGAACGGCGGCGGTGGGGTTGCTCGCGCCGGGTGGTCAGCATCTGATCTATGGGTGGTCGGCCGGATCGGCTACCGAGGTCGACCCGGGTGCGGGAATCGCGTCGGAAACCGTTTTGGGGCCGAAGATGGTGGAGAAAGCGGGCGGTGACCTGCGAATATTAGCGCGCCGGGCACTTGCCCTTGGTATCGAAGGTGTGCTGCGCCCGGCCATCACCGCGTTCCCCTTGAGCGCGGCTGCGGCGGCGCATGTGGCGTTGGAGTCGGGTGCCACGACCGGGAAGGTGGTGCTCGTGCCGTAGAACCTGGCGTGTCGCATGGCATTTTCGTGCACGTTCAAGGGGGATCCGCTCAATTCGGCTGCTCGCCTGTGGACGTGCACGAAAATGCCACCCTTTTCGGCGCGACACGCCCAGTGGACATGGCGCGTGCCACGGATTGACGGCGCGCCCAGTGTTCGGCATGCCAGGAACGCCCACTGTCGACGGTCAACGCGCCAAGTTTCCGGCAAGTCAGGGCCTCCGTACGCCGGGTTCACCGCGCCAAACTTACGGCGGGTCAGAACATCCGTACTCCGCACCCACCACGCGCCAGACTTCCGGCGGGTCAGGACGCGGGCCGCGTGTCTAACGTGCGGCAGACTGGGGGGATGACTGAATCCGCCGATCGTCGTCTTTCCGCGCGGGCCCTGTCCGAAGGGGATCCGACCGGGTGGTTTGAGCCGCTGTATGCCGAGGCTGCCCTGTCGTCGGACCCGCTCAGCGCGGTGCCGTGGCACCGCGACATACCCAATCCGCTGCTCGTTGAGTGGGTCGAAACGCACCCGCCTACTCCCGGGACGCGGGCTATCGTTGTCGGCAGCGGATATGGTACCGACGCCGAATACATTGCGGCCCAAGGGATTCCGACAGTCGCGTTCGACATCTCCCCCAGCGCCATCACCGCGACGCGCGAACGGTTTCCATCGTCACGTGTCGAATATCGGGCTGCGGATTTGCTTGCGCTGCCGCCAGATTGGGCCGGAGCGTTCGATCTCGTGATCGAGTCACTCACCATCCAATCGCTACCGCCGGAGATCCGCGCCGAAGCGATCGCGGGCGTTCGTTCTCTCGTCGCGCCCGGCGGAACGCTGCTGGTGATCGCCAATGTCGCGCAAGGCGTGCCGCCAAGTCCGCCGTGGCCGTTGAGCCGCGCCGACATCGACGCCATCGCGTCCCCTGAACTGGAACTCATCGCGGTGGAGGCGTTCGCCCAGCCGGGACACTTTCTCGGTGCGCGCTGGGTCGCTGAATATCGACGCGTGAGCTAACGCCCGCACGCGCGGTGGGATCCGCCCGGCCGAGCGCCGCCGACGACCACCGCGCACCGCCACGCATCGCCACACAACGCAACGCCACGCATCGCCCGCTTGACCGCGAACACGTCTGCTCGCCACGCGCACGCCTAACATGGGCGTGACCTGGAACGATTTGCACAGGAGGCACCAATGAGTTTCGCTCTGTCCGCCATTCTGGAATCGAGTTTCGACGATGCGGTCGCCGCCACCCGACATGCCCTGGCCGACCAAGGTTTCGCGATCGTCTCCGAAATTGACATGCGTGCCACCCTCAGCGACAAACTCGGCCAGGACATCGGCGAGTACCTGATCCTCGGCGCATGCGAACCCGACCTCGCCTTCCGCGCGATCAGCACCGACCCCCGCGTCGGCCTGCTCTTGCCCTGCAACGTGGCAGTGCGGCGCGACACAACGAATCCGGCCCGCGTTGTCGTCGAAGCGGTGAACCCCGACGTCATGATCAAGGCAACCAACGACTCCATGATGTCGGGCATCGCAGGAGAAGCAACCCGCAAACTCGACGCCGCAATCAACGCCCTCACCGCCCCATAGCTGCCGATCCCCCACCGCACGTAGCCGCCGAGCCACGCGCGACAACGTGTCCCGCGCGTTCGTCCGCTGGTGCGGGCACGAGCAGCCTGCAGCAAGACGCCATCCGACCAGACGAACGCGGCGCCGCCCCCAATTCCGGCACGAGCACGCAAGCTCGACGCGCTCGACGCCGCGATCACCAAATCCGGCAAACCCACGCGATCAAGCCCGCGCGCCCGACGCACTCACCGCACCACGATCGCCGACCCACCCCGCGACGACGCGCACCTTCGCGCGGCGGGGCAAGACTGCCACGGCAACCCCGCCGCACTAGCCGCCTCCGCCAGTCCTGCACAAGCTGGCAGCCGGAATCGACGCGCTCGACGCATGCTGGCGCGCTCCGGGCCGAGACCACCACGGCGGCCCAGCCGGACCAGCCACCCTCGCCAATTCCCGCGCAAGCGCGCAACCAGGATCGTCCTATCCACGTGCGAGAATGGTCCCTGATCCAAGGCTCGTGCCAGTACTCGCGACTACAGCGGAGGCGCACATGCAGGCAGTGGTGATTGATCAATTTGGGGAGCCGGGCAAGGTGCTGCACGCCGCCACCGTGCCGACACCCGATCCCGGGGCCGGCGAGGTCCGCGTCGCGATGACGTACTCGCCCATTCACAACCACGATTTGGCGATCGTTCGCGGCATCTACGGTTACCGTCCCCCGCTGCCCGCGATCCCCGGCACCGAGGCTGTCGGTGTCATCGAAGCGGTCGGCGAAGGCGTGAGTGGGCTTGAGCTCGGGACGCGCGTCGCCGTCGCGGGGGCGCGTTCCTCCTGGGCCGACTACTTCATCGCGCCTGCCGCTGGCGTAGTCCCGGTCCCGCAGGAAGTGCCCGACGAAACGGCGGCGCAGCTCTTCGCGATGCCACTCAGCGCACTGATTTTGCTCGATGACCTGCATGTTCTGCCCGGCCAATGGGTCGCGATCAATGCCGCCAACGGTGCCGTCGGGCGCCTATTTAACCTCTTCGCCCAGCAACGCGGCGTGCGCGTGGTGAGTTTGGTGCGCGGCGCCGCGTCGGTCGCCGCACTCACCGAACAGGGCTACGGCCCGGTCATCGACACCACCATCGACGGCTGGGGCAACACCGTCGTCGAAGCCACCGCAGGCGAACCGATTGTGCGTGCCATCGACCAGGTGAGCGGTGTCGCCTCAACCGACCTGATGGCATTGCTCGCACCACGCGGTGAACTGATTTCCTTCGGTGCGCTTTCGGGCGAACCGATGATCATCCCATCGGGCCCGGTGATCTTCAAAGAGACTGTGGTGCGCGGATTTTGGGGCCAGCAACGCAACGCCGAACTCACCCCGCAAGACCGTATTCGACTGATGTCGGAGCTGGTCGCTTTCGCGTCGTCGGGGGTGCTGCGCATGGATGCGCAAGCGATCTTCGACCTCGCGCAAGCAGCCGAGGCGGCCGTGCTCACCGAGACGCCAGGGCGTACCGGAAAGGTAATGCTTCGCGGCGGAGTGCACTGAATTACCCACTCGCACAACGCTGGTCGTCGATCAGGGCCGGTCGACCGACGACCAGCGCGGGTAGCGTCGAAACATGCTTGAGTCCATCGATAGCGACTTCTTCGCCGACCCCCACTCCTATTACCGCCGCTGGCGGGCCACCGGGGCAGGCGCGCATCCGGTGCGTTTCCCGGATGGAGTCGTGCGGTGGATCGTCACTGATTACGCCAATGGCCGTGCGACGCTCGCGAATCCCCTTCTGCGCAAATCATTTTCGGGTGCATTGGCCGTAATCAAAACCAAGCGTGACGAAACGGCGGCGTCCGACCCGCGCGCCGTCGCCCTGCTGAGCCACATGCTCGCCACCGACCCACCCGAGCACACGCGCCTTCGCAAGCTCGTCACCAAGGCATTCACCACGCGCGCCGTCGCTGGCCTGCGCCCGCACATCGTCGACATCGCGACATCGCTGCTCGACGACATCGGCGACGCCGAACGAGTCGACCTCATCAAAGCTTTCGCCGAACCCCTGCCGATCACGGTGATCTGCGAACTACTCGGAGTGCCGTTCGAAGACCGCGCGAAGTTCCAGGCGTGGACGTCGTCGATTCTCAGCGTGGTCGGTCGCGACGAGGATGCCCGCCGCACTTCCGTCCTCGAAATGGCCTTGTACTTACGGAACGACCTACTGTCGGAACTCACCCGTGTCACTGACGACGGCGATCGATTGTCCGAGCAAGAACTCGTCGCGATGGCGTTCCTACTGCTTGTCGCCGGGCATGAGACGACGGTGAACCTGATCGGCAACGGTGTCACCGCGCTGCTGCGCGCTCCCGGCCAGTGGGACGCGCTGCGCGCCGACCTCGACCGGGTGCCCGCCGCGGTGGAGTCGCTGCTGCGTTTCGACGGCCCGGTGAACCTGTCGACCATCCGCTACACCGAAGAGCCGGTGACCATCGGCAACACCGAAATCCCCGCTGGCGAACTGGTTTTCGTCGCACTGCCGTCAGCGAACCACGACGACGCCCACTTCACCAACCCCGACGAACTCGACCTCGACGCGCCAACAACCGGCCATCTCGCCTTCGGCCACGGCATCCACTTCTGCGTTGGCGCACCGCTGGCTCGGCTCGAAGCGCAGATCGCGTTCACCGCGTTGCTTGAGCGGTACCCGAACCTGCGCATCGACCCAGACGCCGCCGAATTGTCTTATCAGCCAAGCACTTTGATTCGCGGCTTGACGTCGTTACCGGTGCTGTTGCGGTAGTTAGACGACCACCGCGTAGGCGAAACCGTCCCAGCCTTTCGACCCGACGGTTTGGATCACCGTCGCATCCAAAGTTGGTTCGGCAGCGAGCAATTCGACAAGATCGCGCCCAGCTTGGGCGTTAGGGTCGGCCGACTGCTCGTCGGCGACCGCACCGCCGCGCACGACATTGTCGACGATGATCACCGAGCCCGGATGGGTGAGCCGCAACGCCCACTGCACGTAATTGGTGTTGTTGACCTTGTCGGCGTCAATGAAAACAAGGTCGAAGGGGTCGCCGAGGTCTTCGGCGACCTCCGGCAGGGTGTCGAGGGCGGCGCCAACCCGAATATCGACGCGGTCGCCAACACCAGCGCGATCGAGATTTTCGCGGGCGACGGCGGCGTGGCGCGGTTCGAACTCCAAGGTCACGACCGTGCCGCCGTCGCCAACCGCCCGCGCCAACCACTCGGTGCTGTACCCGCCGAGCGTGCCAATTTCGAGCACGCGACGTGCACCAATGCTGCGCGCCAACAGGTTGAGCAACTTGCCCTGCGGCGGCGACACGTCGATCGGCGGCAATCCGGCTTCGGCATTGGCGACGAGCGCGGGCGCGGCGTCAGCGCCGATCAGGCTGTCGACGAGGTAGCGGTCAACGTCAGCGGCGGTGGGAGTAGTCATGGGAGCAAGTCTGCCCGAACGACCAGTGAATTTCGCGCGTGATCACTGTCGGTAAGTCGCGAGGAAGCGACCAATCCGCTCGATGATCGCCTCCAGTTCATCGGCATGCGGCAAGGTGACGATGCGGAAGTGGTCGGGGCGCGGCCAGTTGAAGCCGGTGCCCTGCACGATGTGCATCTTCTCCTGCCGGAGCAAATCGAGGACGAACTTTTCATCGTCGTGAATCGGGTACATGTCGAGGTCGATGCGCGGGAACGCGTACAGCGCGCCCTTCGGTTTCACGCAGGAAACGCCGGGAATCGCGTTGAGCGCTTCCCACGCACGGTCGCGTTGCTCGCGCAGTCGGCCGCCGGGCAGGGTGAGGTCGTAGATGCTCTGGTAGCCGCCGAGCGCGGCCTGAATGGCTTGCTGCGCAGGAACATTCGCGCACAGCCGCAGCCCGGCCAACATGGTGAGACCTTCGAGATAGCTCGCGGCATGCTTCACCGGACCCGACACAACGAGCCAGCCCGAACGCAAACCGGACGCGCGATAGTTCTTCGACAGACCGGAGAAGGTCAGGCACAGCAGATCGGGAGCCAACGACGCGACGGCGGTGTGTTCAAGGTCGTCGTAGTAGATCTTGTCGTAAATCTCGTCGGCGAAAACAACGAGATTGTGCCTGCGGGCGATCTCGAGGATGTCGCGCAACACATCGGGCGGGTACACCGCGCCGGTGGGGTTGTTCGGGTTGATCAGCACGATCGCGCGGGTGCGGTCGGAGATTTTGGCGGTGATGTCGGCGAGGTCGGGGTACCAGTCGGCACCTTCGTCGCACACGTAGTGGACCGGTTTGCCGCCGTTGAGCGCGGTCGCGGCCGTCCACAGCGGGAAGTCGGGCGCGGGAACGAGCACTTCGTCGCCGTTTTCGAGCAGGGCGGTCATCGCCATCATGATCAGCTCAGAGACCCCGTTGCCGAGGAAAACCTCTTCGACGGTCACGTCGTTCACGCCGAGCGTTTGGTAGTACTGCACCACCGCGCGCCGAGCGGGCAGCAGGCCCTTGGATGAGGTGTACCCCGTGGAGGTCGGGAGCGATCTGACCATGTCCTGCAACAACTCTGGCGGCGCTTCGAAGCCGAACGTCAGCGGATTGCCGGTGTTGAGTTTGACGATGTGATGCCCTTCGGCCTCCAGCCGCGCGGCTTCTTCAGCGACCGGTCCTCGGATCTCATACGACACACCTGACAGCTTGGACGACTGCTTGAACTGCATGGTTATCCCTCCGAAGTCTCGTTGCCGACCACACTACTTGGTTTTTCCAAGATCTCACTTGGTTTTTCCAAGCATAGGGCTAAGCTGGGGTTGTGCCACGCCGAAGCTATGACCACTACTGCGGGGTCAGTCGCGCACTCGACCTCGTCGGGGACCGATGGACGCTGCTCGTTGTTCGCGAATTATGTGCTGGCCCACGGCGATACAGCGACCTGTTCGCCGACCTGCCTGGGATCAGCACCGACATGCTCGCCACTCGCCTCAAAGACCTTGAGCGCGAAGGGCTTATCGTGCACCACCGCAATGGGATGCGGTCGAGCTACGAGTTGACCGAAGACGGGCTGGGGTTGCGTCCGGTGCTTGACGCGCTTTCGGTGTGGGGCATGCCGCGCCTTGGTGAGCGCAACCCGACCGACGCGGTGCGGGCGCACTGGCTCGCACTCCCCCTCGGGCACGCGGTTGCCGAGGCGATTCCCGCCGGGACCGTCACCGTCCACATCGGCGAAACGGTATTGCATTACGTGATCAGCGCCGACGGCGTGACGCACCACGATGGGGCCGCCGCTTCGCCTGATCACGAAGTGCGACTGGACCTGGCTGAGGCCACCGCGATCGCGACTGGCAGCAGTAGGTTGCAGATCTAAACCCGTTGCCCGCCAACCGAAGTCGGCGGGCCATCCGGCTTAGAACAGGAAGTACCGCTGGGCCATGGGCAATTCGGTTGCCGGTTGTTCGTCCCACACCTCGCCGTCGACGCGCACGGTGAACGTGTCGGGGTCGACTTCGATGTGCGGCATGGCGTCGTTGCGCGGCATATCGGCCTTGGTGACGCGGCGAACATTCTTGACCGGCACCAACTTTCGCCGAATATCGAGACGATCGGCAAGCCCTGATTCGATGGCCTGTTCGGCCACGAAGTGGACCGACGTCGCCGCAGCGGCAGGGGCTGCCGCACCGAACATCGGGCGCGGCAACACCGGCTGCGGCGTGGGAATGGAGGCGTTCGCGTCGCCCATCGCCGCCCACGCGATCATGCCGCCCTTGAGCACCGCGTGCGGGCGGACGCCGAAGAAGGCGGGCTCCCACAGGACAAGGTCGGCCAGCTTGCCGACCTCAACCGAGCCAATCTCATCGTCAAGACCGTGTGCGACGGCCGGGCAGATGGTGTATTTCGCGATGTAGCGCTGGACGCGCGCGTTGTCGGCTTTACCGTCGCCCGGCAGCGCGCCGCGGCGGCGCTTCATGACGTGCGCGGTCTGCCAGGTGCGCATCACAACTTCGCCGATGCGGCCCATCGCCTGGGAATCCGAACCGATCATCGAGATCGCGCCAAGATCGTGCAAGAGGTCTTCGGCGGCGATAGTCGAGGGGCGGATGCGGGATTCGGCGAAGGCGAGGTCTTCGGGGATCGACGGGCTCAGGTGGTGGCAGACCATGAGCATGTCGAGGTGTTCGTCGAGAGTGTTGACCGTGTGCGGGCGGGTCGGGTTGGTGGAACTCGGCAACACGTTGAGATGCGAAGCGACAGTGATGATGTCGGGTGCGTGCCCGCCGCCCGCGCCTTCGGTGTGGTACGCGTGGATGCCGCGACCGGCGATGGCGGCGAGGGTGTCTTCAACGAAGCCGGCCTCGTTGAGGGTGTCGGAATGCAGCGCCACCTGCACGCCAGCGCGGTCGGCGACGGTGAGGCACGCGTCGATCGCGGCGGGGGTGGAGCCCCAGTCTTCGTGCAGCTTGAAACCGGAAGCGCCAGCACGCAATTGCTCCCACATCGACTCTTCGCTGACCGTGTTGCCCTTGCCGAGCAGCACGATGTTCATCGGCCAGTGGTCGAGCGATTCGAGCATGCGCGCCAGGTGCCACGAACCCGGCGTGACGGTGGTTGCCTTCGACCCTTCGGCCGGGCCGGTGCCGCCGCCGATGAGGGTAGTAATGCCGCCGCCGAGCGCTTCGTCGAGGAGCTGGGGGCAGATGAAGTGGACGTGACAGTCGATCGCGCCCGCGGTCAGGATGCGGCCGTTGCCCGCGATGATTTCGGTGGACGGGCCGACGACCAGGTCGGGGTGAATGCCCGACATCGTGTCGGGGTTGCCCGCTTTGCCGATCGCGCTGATGCGGCCGTCGCGGATGCCGACGTCGGCCTTGATGATGCCCCAGTGGTCGATGATGATCACGCCGGTGATGACGGTGTCGGGGGCGCCGTCGGCGCGGGTGGCGCGCGACTGGCCCATCGACTCACGCAGCACTTTGCCGCCACCGAACACCGCTTCCTCGCCAGCGAGACCCGGTCCGCCACTGCGGTCTTCGGTGATTTCGATGAGCAGGTCGGTGTCGGCGAGGCGAATGCGGTCACCCGTGGTTGGGCCGAACAGTTCGGCGTAGCGGGCGCGGCTCAGTTCGGTCATCAGTTCTCTTCCTGCGCGTCGAGACGGCCCGGAGGGGTGGTGCTAATGCCATACACTTCACGGCTGCCGCCGATCGGGACGAGCGAAACCTGTTGGGCGATACCAGGTTCGAAGCGCACGGCGGTGCCAGCGGGGATGTCGAGGCGCAGGCCGTGGGCGGCGGCGCGGTCGAAACTCAATGCCGCGTTGGCTTGCGGGAAGTGGACGTGGCTGCCCACCTGAACGGGCCGGTCGCCGGTGTTGACCACCTCAAGCGACGTGCGCGGGGCGCCGGGGTTTAGCTCGATTGTGCCCTCAGCGCACAGGTATTCACCAGGAATCATGGCTTGCCCTATCCGATGGGGTGGTGGACGGTGACGAGCTTGGTGCCGTCGGGGAAGGTGGCTTCGACCTGCACGTCGTGAATCATTTCCGGGATGCCGTCCATGACGTCGTCGCGGGTGAGGACCTCGCGCCCCGACGACATCAGCTCGGCAACCGTGCGCCCGTCACGCGCGCCTTCAAGCACATGGTCGGTGATGAGCGCGATGGCTTCGGGATGATTGAGCTTGAGCCCCCGCGCCTGCCTGCGGCGGGCCAGCTCGGCCGCGTAACTCAGCAGCAGCCGTTCTTGCTCGTGCGGGGACAGGCGCATCAGGTCTCCTCGTTGGTCGGTAGTTGCGACATTCTGGCACGCGATACCGACAGGTGTGGTTCGTCATCGGTAGCTGACCTGGCCAGACGGGTGAGATGTTAACGAGACGGTAACGCGGGCCGGGCTAACCGCAGACGATGTCCGGTGGGGGCAGCACGAGATCAACAAGGTAACGCGTGACCGCGTAGTCGATGCAGACGTTGCCATCGAAGACGACCGTGTGCTGCCAGCCACTGAAAGTCAGCAGGCGCGCGTTCAGCTGCTTCGCGAGGGCGATGCCTTCGGCGTGCGGAGTTGCCGGGTCGCCGGTGGTGGAAACAACGACGGTGGGTGGGAGGTGCTTGATGTCGACCGGATGCGCTCGCAAAGTGGCTGGTACTGGCCAGAAGGCGCAGACGTCGCGTGGCGCTTGCCCGGTCGCTCTGCCGTCGTCGAGGAACGGAGCAGCGCGGCGGTAGGCGGCGTCGACGCGAGCTCGACTCGCCCGGTCGGCGGCGGCGCGGTTGTCGACACAGGAAATAGCCGAGCCCGCATCGCCGTGACCCGGGTAGGTGCCGTCGGGGCGGCGTTCCCACTGCCAGTCCGCCAGCTTGAGCAGGAGATCGCCTCGCCCGTCCCGGAGTTCGCGCAACGCGTCAGTGAGCAGTTCCCAGTTCGCATCGCGGTAAAGCGCGCCGATGATAGCCTGCTCGGCGTCGTAATAGCTCAGTCCGCGGTGGTCGAGCGTGGGTGCCGACGCGGCGAGCAGCGGCGAAAGAAGGTGGCGCAGCACATCATTGGCTCGCGCCTCGTCGTCGCCAAGCGGACAGTCGACTGCCAGCCGCGTACACGCCACGGCGAAAGCGTCGAACGTGGACTGGAAACTGGCGATTTGCGCGACCATTCTTTCGTCGGCGGGCAGCGACGGGTCGACTGCCCCATCAAGCACAAGCGCGCGCACGCGGTCGGGGAAACGTTCGGCGTACATCGTCGCAGTGAAGGTGCCGTAGGAGTAGCCGACCGCCGTGAGCTTTTCTTCGTCGAGAACCGCGCGAACGATGTCGAGATCCTGGACGCCCTCACGAGTACCGATGTGAGCCAACAGGTCTGGGGTGTTCTCGGCGAGACAGGCGTCGACGTAGTCGCGGGCGTCAGCCTCCGCATGGGCTATTCCCGTCGGGGTGTTGGGAATCGGTAATTCCGCGCGCATCTCGTCGATTTCCGCATGGCTCACGCAACGCACGGCGGGCCGGGACGCGCCGATGCCGCGAGGGTCGATGCCGATGCGGTCGAACCGCTGCGCGACCTCGGTGTCGCGCGCCTGATCGGCGAGCCACAAGCCTGAGTAGCCGGGGCCGCCCTGCAGGAAAACCAACGCGCCCTTGCGCTTCCCGCTCGCTGGGATGCGGGAGATCGCTATCTCGATCGTCTGCCCGCTAGGTCGCGCGTAGTCGAGTGGTACGCGCACCCACGCGCAGCGGGCGCGTTCATCAGCTAGTTCGACATAGGCCGCGCACGACTGCCACGTGAGTTGTTGGTGATAGAACCGCGCGAGCGCCGGATTCGGCGGGGTATGTCTCGCGGTGTGCGCGACGGACCCGACCGACGTCACCGCGAGAACAAGCCCGATCGCGACCACCACGCCCGCCCGCAACCCTCGCAACACCCAAATCCCCCAAATCGCCTGAAACGCTTGGCGGGATCTTGCCAGAGGATTGCCGACGTTGCCGACTGAGGCGTTTCGAGGCTGCGCTGTCCGGGGGGTTAACGAGATGTTAACGAGACTTGGGGGGCGCAGAATGGGGGGCGCATTACGGCCGAGTTTGTCGACATCAACCAGGTGATGACGCATGATCCGAAAGGTAATCAGAGACGTAGTTGTGGCCGCCGCGGCGGCGGTGCTCGTTGGTGGGGCGGTGGGGTGCTCGACATCAACGACCGATGACGATCCGGCGCCCACGTCGAGCACTTCGCGGACTACCAGTGCGGTGACGACCGTGCCCGATCAGGGCGGGGATGTGAAACAACAGGTGCCCGCCCCGACGGTTCCGCCGGTCCGACCGCCGTCGACGGTCCTCTCCGAACCGGCCGTGCCGTCGGTTCCGCCCGTGCTGCCACCGCCCTCGTCGGAGCCGCCGCTGCCACCGCCGCCCCTGCGGACGACCGCAGCGAGGCCAGCGCCCGAATTAGCGCCGGACTCGTTGCCCGAGTCGGAGCCCGAGGCCCCGCCCAGCGCAGGCGATCCGTTCGAGTGCGGCGAGGACAGCTACCGCAATAGCGACGGCGTGTGCGTGACCCGGCCGCAGTCGCAACCCGCGCCCGAGCCGGGCGACACCTTCGAATGCAATGACGGCACCTACTCCGAGAGCAAGCACGAAAGTGGTGCCTGCTCAAGCCACGGTGGGGTCAAGCGGCCGGTTTAACGAATCAGGCGGTCAGGTTCTGGAGACGAACCTGGCCGCGCGCGATCGTGCGACCTTCCGCGTCGGTGACAACGACGACCCACAGTTGCTGGCTGCGGCCACGGTGAATCGGGGTGGCCTCGGCGGTGAGGATGCCGTTGCTGACCGCGCGCAGGAAGTCGGTGTTGTTGTTGACGCCAACGACCTGACCACGGTCGCCGAACCACACGCCACCGCCAACGCTGGCGAGGGTTTCGATGACGGTGCAGTACACGCCGCCGTTTTGGATGCCAGCGGGCTGGTAGAGCTTGGGCGTGACCTCCCATTCGGCGCGCACGAGGTCGGGGCCGACCTCGGTGAAACGCAAACCGATGAGGTCGGTGAAGGTGCCTTCGGCCGCCTTGTTCATGAACTCGGCGTCGACGTTGGCCAGAGACAGTGGCTTTTCGCTCATGGTGTCTGTTCTACACCGCCACCGAACGGGACTGGACTAGAGCGGCGGGCTCGCTGATGAGCGAACCCGCCGCGGCACCGACAAGGGGGTCAACCGCAGCCCTCGGGACCACCGGCTCGCCTGTACGCCGCCGTTAGAATAGGTCAGGCTTACCTAAGTCGTCAACCGTTTCCGTACTGTCTCACTAGTCTCATAATTAGTCGCGTAATGACAGGTTGAGATAGCGATAGACCGTCGCGCGGGAAATCCCCAGTTCGGCGGCGATTTCGTCCGCACCGCACCCGGCGGCACTCATCGCATGCGCTTGCGAAATCGCCTCGGCGTCAAGCGTTTTCGGCCGTCCACGCCCACGCGACCCGGGGGCGGTCGCTGGCGGATACAACGCGGCCAACCCCGACAGGACGGCCGCACGCAACCGGGCAACGTCCTCGTCCGCGTACAACACGACGGGATCGGACAGCGCGCCAAGCGCCTGCGCTGCCCGCACCCGCTCAGGCAAGGTCGGGCGCGGCCCCGCTACCAGCCGATTCGCCGCCATCATCGTGTTTCTGAACCGGTCGAAGATCGAGCCGGGCGCGGCGAGCGCGAGATCGTTGACGTTCAGGCGCAGCAGATAGCGATGCGCGATGAAGACGTCGAGCAGCCCTTCAAGTACCCGCGTGCGAGCGACGACGGGGTCGGCAGCGGCCGCTTCGGCCGCGTCGTCAATGGTCGCCGCCATCGCTTCGAGCAGCGGCTCGGCCAGGCCAGCAAGAATGTCGTACTTGCTCGGAAAGTGGTAGAGCACACCAGCTTTCGAGATACCGAGCTGTTCGGCGATAGCGCGCACGCTGGTGCGGTGGTACCCGTGCGCACCGAACAGCTCCATCGCGACGACGAGGATGCGCTCACGAGTTGGCCTGTCACTCACGCTGCCAGTTTAGCCCTTGACTGACCAACGGTCAGGGCTCTAGCGTTGAAACTGACCATCGGTCAGCTCTAGAGGAGTTCTCATGCCGCGCAGTCAGCCCACTCGTGTTCTTATTTCCGGCGCGAGCATCGCCGGACCAACCCTCGCCTACTGGCTCGCTCGCGCGGGTTTCGCGCCAACCATCGTCGAGCAGCATCCCGAACCGCGCCCCGGTGGCAACGGCGTCGACCTGCGCGGCGGCGCGCTCGACGTCATCGAGTCGATGGGCCTCCTGCCGACCCTGCGTGGCCTCGCCACCGACATCGCCGAGCTCGCCTTCGTCGATGCGCGGGGGCGGCGAGTTGGCGGCATTCCGATCGGCGCGCTGTCAGATCCTGGTGACCTTGAGGTCATGCGCGGCGACCTCGCCGCCGTACTGCACCGCGCCACTGCCGACGACGTCGAATACCGCTTCGGCGAAACGATCACCGCGCTACCGACCGCTTCCGGAACGACACCCACGGAAAGCCCGGTCAGCGTTACCTTCTCCTCAGGCGAGCAACGCGAATTCGACCTCGTCATCGGCGCGGACGGCCTACATTCGAATGTCCGTCGGCTCGCGTTCGGTCCAGCATCGGTCGGCGCGCATCCACTCGGCTTCGCCTTCGCCACCGCGACCGTGCCCAGCGACATCGGCGCCAATCGCACCGTCACCCTGTACAACACCCCCGGTCACGCCGCCGGAATTTCACGCTCGGGCAACCACCCGTACGGCACCGCGTTCTTCGCCTTCCGCACCGCGCGCGACCAGGAAATCCCCCGCGACGCCGACGCCCAACGCGCCCTGTTGCGCGGCGAATTTCGCGACGGCGGCTGGGAAACGCGCGCCCTGCTCGACGCCGCGACCGCCGACCCCACCTTCTACCTCGACGCCATCACCCAAATGCGGTTGCGCAGCTGGGCAGTTGGACGGGTTGGACTCGTCGGCGACGCCGCCTACTGCGCCACGTTGCTGTCCGGCGCGGGCGCGACCCTCGCGATCGAAGGCGCGCATCGTCTCGCCGCCGAACTCGCGGTCGGCGACAGTTACCCGACCGCGTTCGCCCGCTACGAAACTGCGATGCGACCGACGGTCCGTGCCCGACAACGCTCGGTCACAACGGCTGGTGCGCTGCTGATTCCGGGCAGCGACACCGCGATCTGGTTGCGCAACCGGCTCACCCGCGTGATGGCACTCGGACCGATCGCCGCGCGGGTGTTTCGCCCTGGCTCGCCGGGAGCCGCGTAGGCAACCTCGCCCAATCCCGTGTCCCCCGCACCCTTTTCGCGACCCGGACGAAACGGCGGGAAACCCATCATCCATGATCAACGGTGACCTCTATGTTTCGAGGCTTGTGTCGATGTTGTCAAAGCGTGCGATCCGGGCCCGAAACCCGCCGTGCGCGCAGCGAGAGAGGCAAGATTTCGTGAGTAGTCGTTCCATTCCCCGCTTGGCCATTCGGGCGGCGTTGTGCCTGGTCGCGTTCGGGTCGGTGATCGCCGGTCCCGCGCATGCCGAACCACTGTGGCCGGGCGGGCCTGATGTGCCCGGTGTTCCCGCGATCGTGCCCCCGGCACCCGCGCCCGCACCTCCCCCTGCCGTCGCGCCGTGCAGTGAGAAAGCCCGTGCGTGCCTTCAGTTGTCGACCAACAACGCGTGGTTGATGGACAACGGCAAGACCACCTTCGGACCGTCGCCGATGTCGCACGGACGGCCCGGTTACGAGACGCCGCCAGGGGTGTTCCGGGTGGCGTTCAAGAAGCCGTTCCACTGGTCGACGCTGCATAACGCGCCGATGGAATACGCGGTGTTCTTCAACGGCGATATCGCCTACCACATCGGGCCGACCGAAGAACAATCGCACGGGTGCATTCGACTGACCCCCGAGGGCGCGAAAGCGCATTTCGACTGGTTGGAGCCGGGCGACATCGTTGAGGTCGTCGAATAACCGCACCACAATTCACACCGGGAGGCGAGCAGGTGGCCTCCCGGTTTTCTTTTTGCCTAAACGAATCTTTCCATCAGGAAAGAACAAAAAGAACAAATCAGGTTGAGTGAAACAACCGCTTGCCAGACTTCTGACCCGTCGCTGATAAGCGGCAAAACGTGCAAGCGCCACAAGGAGAAACACGTGGGTTCACTGGACGACCTGGTCCTGATTTTCGCCATGAACATCGGCTCGCTGATGGGATTCGACGGCTTGGGCGAGACCTTCATGGGCTCGATTCAGGGCAAATAATCCGCACTTCGGCGGATTCTTCCATCACCAAGGAGCTAAAAAATGGGTTCGGTTTACGAAATCCTCGACATCACCCTGGGCAGCGCCAACACCGTTGGCAACACCATCGTCAACGCGCTGACCACGATGAGTGGTGGCCCTTACGGCCTGTTCTAACCACGTCCTCCCGCACGACATCTCGAAACTAGGAGTTACCCCATGGGTTCCGCAGCTGATCTGCTCATCGCCACCCTCCTCGGAATGCAGTCGGCAGGCGAAGCCGACCGTCTCGGCGGCATTTTCCTGGGCTCGCTGACCGGCGTTTTCCCCCAGTAGGGGATTCGCCAATCACTGAAAACACCACCATCACAAGGAGTTTCACCACATGGGATCACTTGGCGAATTGCTGATCACCGGCTCGTCCAACCTCAGCAACCTCGGTATGCCGTTTGTGCATGGCCTGATCACCCTCAGCGGTGGCACGCCCACCCCGCTGTAAGAAGAGTGCTCAGAGAGTAAGTGTGGTTGAGGAGGCGACCGCCGACACGGTCGCCTCCTTCCCGTTTTCGCCCGTCATCGAGAAGAAGTCAGCAGGCTCGCAACTGATGAAGAACGAAATGCTGCGTGGCGTCATGGCCGCCGCGTGCGCCCTCGCCATCGCCACCACGCCGGTGCTTGTCGATGTCGCGCCCGCCGCCGCGGCGACTGAGGCAACGGTGGTGAGTCGCACCGACACCGGGCAGAGCACCGAGCTTCGCATCTACTCCCCGTCGATGGACCGTGAGATCGCTCTGCGGGTGATGCGCCCCGCCGACACGTCGACACCAGCGCCAACGCTGTATCTGCTCAACGGCGCGGGCGGTGGCGAGGACAAGGCGAACTGGGACGCCCAGACCGACGCCGCGACCTTCTTCGCCGATAAGCACGTCAACGTCGTGATGCCGATGGAAGGCGCGTTCAGCTACTACACCGACTGGCACGCACCCGACGCGATGCTGGCGAAGAACCTCAAGAACAACGGTCGCAATATGTGGGCGACCTTCCTGACCAAAGAGCTCCCCCCGGTGATCGACGCCGCCCTCAACACCACTGGCGTGAACTCGATCGCGGGCATTTCGATGGCAGGCACCTCGGTGCTCGACCTCGCCATTCAGGCCCCTGACCTTTACCGCAGCGTCGCCGCCTACAGCGGATGCGCGATGACGTCGGATCCCGTTGGCCGCATGTTCGTCTCGACCGTCGTGCGCATGGGCGGCGGCAACGTCGACAACATGTGGGGCAAAGCGGGCGACGCCGCGTGGGCCGAGCACGACCCGTACGTGCAAGCCGCCCGACTGCCCAACATTCCGATCTACATCGCAACCGGTTCCGGCCTGCCCGGCCAGTACGACTCGCTCTCGAACCCCCGCGTGCACATCAGCGGCAAAGACGCGCAGACAATGCTCAACAGCCAAATGCTCGTCGGCGGCACCATCGAAGCGGCGGCCGCCTACTGCACGGTCATGATGCAACAGCGCACCAATTCCCTTGGGCGAACCAACATTACGTACAACATCAAGCCGACCGGCTCGCACTCATGGGGCTACTGGCAGGACGACCTGCATCAGTCGTGGCCGATGATGGCGACCGCGCTCGGCATCAGCTGACGCTTATCGAGTTGGTCCAGTGCGCCGCACCGGCAGCCCGCGATCTTCAAAAGCGGTGAGCAACAACTGACCTCGGCGCGCGCCCGCGACCGCGTCGCTGCCGCCGAGCGCGGGCGCGTACGTGGCAGCACCGATCACCGACTCGCCAACAAGCGCCCAGAAGCGACGCGGCGGCAACCCCGATGCGCGAGTTAGCACCTGCTGCAACGGGATTAGCGCTGAGGCGCAGCGTTGCGCGAGCCACACCGCCATCGCGGCCTCGCACGGCAGGGTCGCGACACCTTCCTCGCCGACGCACGGGTCGCCGTCGACAACGCGAATCATGGTGTCGGACACGCCAGCCCAGTCGATGCCGCCGTCGTTGTCGTGGTGAATCCACATGTTGTCGCGGCCCGGATCCCACGCACGGGCCGAGAGCACATAGAGCGCGGTGACGCGACCGACGATCGCGTGCGCGAGCGCGGTGGCGACGACCTCGGCGGCCATGTCGCGACTGGCCATCTCGCTGGCGTGGCGACGGAACATCAGTTCGACGCGACCCTCGTGGAGCCCCGCGTTGATTTGCCACCATCGGCGTTTGGATTGGTCGGCCATCGCGGCGACCGCGTACACCCGCACATGCTCGGGTTGCAGCGCACGCACCTGGGCACACGCGGTGTCGAACGCCGCAGGGGCGGTGGTGGAAACGATGGTGACCGGCTCGGACATCGAACCTCCTCGAACGCTCGGTTCCCGCGACGATGCTGTCACGGAACATAGGTTAGGCTTACCAGACTTTATTAACGCGTGTCTGGTTCGAGTCAGGAGTGCTTGTTCGCCGTGATAGTCCCTGGCGCCATCAGACGTCGTCGTCTGACTGGGCTGCTCCTGCTCTGCGTACTGCTCGCCGTCGCGGCGATAGCGGGTATCGCCATCGGCACCCGTTCGCTGTCGCCAGTGACGGTGACCGACGCGCTCACCCACGCCCTCGGCTGTGCGGGCGGGCCATTCACCTGCCCCGCCACCTCAGTGGCCGAGGAAATCGTGCGTGAGCTGCGTCTGCCTCGCACCGCGCTCGCCATCGCCGCCGGGGCGGCACTTGGCATCGCGGGCGCGCTCATCCAGGGGTATACCCGTAATCCGCTCGCTGATGCCGGTTTGTTGGGACTCAATGCGGGAGCGGGGTTTCTCGCGGCGTTGAGCATCTTTTTGTTCGGCTTCACCGCGCCTTCGCAGTACATCTGGTTCGCCTTCGCGGGCGCGGCGATCGCGGGCGTCGTCGTGTTCGGCGCCGCCTCAGCCGGTGGCGGCAAAGCGGGACCGTTGAGCCTCGTCCTCGCCGGTGCCGCGGTGACGGCGTTTTTACAGGCGATGACGAACGCGGTGATCACCATCGACAACTCCGCGCTCGACACCTACCGCTTCTGGGTGGTCGGCACGGTCGCCGGTCGCGAGGCGAACGTGTTCTGGCAGGTCATAACGTTTCTGCTGGTCGGCGCGGTGATGGCACTGGCCGCCGCGCCCGGGCTGAACTTGCTTGGACTCGGCGACGACGTCGCGCGCGGGCTTGGGGTGAACGTCGAACGGGCGCGCGCGTTTGGGTTGGTCACGGTGGTGCTGTTGAGCGGGGCGGCGACGGCGGCGGTTGGGCCGATCGCGTTCCTCGGGCTGGTTGTTCCGCACCTCGCGCGCACGATCACCGGACCCGATTACCGCTGGTTGCTGCCGTATTCGGCGGTGATGGGCGCGCTGTTGTTGCTTGTCGCTGACATTGCGGGACGCGTTGTCGCGCGACCGGGCGAGTTGCAAGTTGGCGTGATGCTGGCCGCGATCGGCGCACCGTTCTTCCTCGCGCTTGTCCGTCGCAAGAGGGTGGTTGCGATATGAGCACCGAAGCCGACCGCCCCGGCCTTGCTAAGCCGACGCCGCTGGACGCGAAACTGGGCGGCGCCGACCTCATCGGCAGCATGACACCCTCGCCAGCGACTGGTGTGCGCGCCGACGCGGCAACAGCGGTGCGGGCCGTTCGACCCGCGCTGCGCCTTGGCCCGCTGTCACTGGTTTTCCGCCCCGGCCTCACGCTCGCGGTCCTCGCGCTCGCGATCGGCGTCGTCGCCCTGTTCTGCCTCGACATCGCCGTCGGCGAAACGCACGTTCCACTGTCGCGCGTGATCGACGTGCTGACCGGTGGCGGCACCCGATCGCAGCGGTTCATCATCATGGAATCCCGACTCCCCCGCGCGCTGACGGCCACGATTGTCGGTGCGGCACTTGGCCTTTCGGGTGCGCTGATGCAGTCGATCCTGCACAACCGCCTCGCCGGACCCGACGTCCTTGGCATCACCACCGGCGCGAGCGTGGGCGCGGTCGCGGTGCTCGTCGGCGCGGGTGGCGCGACCACCGGGCTGCTCGTCAGCGTCGGCACACCGCTTGCCGCATTGGCGGGCGGATTGCTCACGGCGGTAGCGATTTACGCGCTCGCGTGGGGTCGCGCCGAACGAGGTGCGAGCGGAATTCGCTTGGTACTCATCGGCATTGGCGTTAACGCACTGCTGATGTCGGTGATCAGTTGGCTGCTCACGCGGGCGAGCCTCACCGACGCCACCCGCGCGCAGCAATGGCTCAATGGGTCGCTCAACGCGGCCGATGCAGGCAGGCTCATTCCCGCTGCGGTCGCGCTGACGGTGGTCGCGGTGGTCGCGCTGGGGTCGAGTCGCACGCTCGCCGCATTGCAGCTTGGGCAGGAGTCAACGCGGGTGCTCGGCGTCTCGATCCAGTCTCAGCAGGCATTGCTGATCGGCGCGTCGGTCGTCGCGGCCTCGGTCGCGACAGCGGCGGTCGGACCGGTCGGGTTCGTAGCGCTCGCCGCACCACAGATCGCCCGCATGGCGTTCCGCACGCCGGGCGAACCGCTGATCGCGTCGGCGCTGGTCGGGGCCGCGCTCGTGACCGGCGCTGACGTGGTCGCACGCGGTGTTTCGCCGGTTGACCTGCCCGTCGGCATCGTCACGGCGGCCTTCGGCGGCCCGTTCCTGCTTTACCTGCTCGTTCGCATGAATCGGAAGGCCACCCTCGCATGACAACGACCTCGCATCGCCTCGCCGCCGAGGACGTCAGCCTCGGTTACGGCGACCGCGTGATCGTCGACAACCTGAGCGTCACCATCGCGCCGGGCGTGGTCACGACCGTGATCGGGCCGAATGGCTGCGGTAAGTCGACGCTGCTGAAGTCTCTTGGCCGACTCCTTCGCCCGCGCGACGGCCAGGTCGTCCTCGATGGTAAAGCGATCTCGTCGCTGAAAACCAAAGACGTCGCCCGGGTCATCGGCATGCTGCCGCAAACGCCGATCGCCCCGGAGGGCCTGACCGTCGCCGACCTCGTCGCGCGCGGTCGGCACCCACATCAGTCCTGGTTGCGCCAGTGGTCGGCCGACGACGAAGCCGAGGTCGCCGCCGCGCTGGCCCAAACCGGCATCGCCGACCTCGCCGACCGCACCCTCGACGAACTGTCCGGCGGCCAACGCCAACGCGCGTGGATCTCGATGGCGCTGGCACAGGGCACCGACATTCTGTTGCTTGACGAGCCGACCACCTACCTCGACCTCGCGCATTCGCTTGAGGTGCTCGACCTTGTCGACCAACTCCACGCCGACTACGGCCGCACGGTCGTGATGGTCCTGCACGACCTCAACCTCGCGATCCGCTACAGCGACCAGCTGATCGTGATGGCGCAAGGCCGCATCGTCGCTCAGGGCAGCCCGACCGAGATCATCACCGCCGAACTGCTCGCCGAGGTTTTCGGTCTCGATGCCACTGTGCTCACCGATCCGGTCTCTGACCGGCCGATGATCATTCCGATCGGGCGGCGTCATGTGCGTGGTGCTGTCGGATATGAGCAATAACACACAGCAAATACCGAGTTACGACGACCCGTAGTACGCACGTCCGTCGTTGAGTCCGTAAAATCAGGGAATGGCAGGACTGGGCGAACTCGAAAAAGCGGTCATGGACCAGTTGTGGTCGGCCGACGAACCATTGACGGTGCGGCAAGTACATGAAGCGTTGGCCGCGCAACGCGAGCTCGCGTACACGACTGTGATGACCGTGCTCCAGCGCTTGGCGAAGAAGGATCTTGTCGTGCAACGCCGCGACGATCGCGCTCATCGTTACGCACCCGTGCACACCCGCGACGAACTGGTCGCCGGCCTGATGGTCGACGCGTTGCAGCAGGCCGACGAGGCTGGCTCGCGGGCCGCCGCGCTGGTCCACTTCGTCGAACAAGTGGGCAAAGACGAGGCCGATGCGTTGCGCGAGGCCCTCGCGAAGCTCGAATCCGACGAAAACAGGGGTTAGACTCCCTGGCGGCTCTCACAATGAGGTGAGCGCCATCCCCTAGATCTTCCAGATTCGGGGGTTCGGAAATGACGACGCAGTGAGAGTCGATGAACGCAACCGCGGCAGTATTCGCCGGGCTCGCCTTGCTTCTCGCAGGGCCGGTACCAGCGCTGCTTAGTCGCGCCAGGTGGGTCCATCGCACGCCACGCGCCGCGCTTGTGCTCTGGCAGGCCATCGCGCTCGCCGCTGTGCTGAGCGCCTTCGGCTCAGGTCTCGCGATCGCGTCGATGCTGCTTGTTCCCGGCCCCGACGGCCGACCGACCACCTCACCAACCAAGGAAATCGACGCACTCGGGTTGCCGCTGTGGGTGGTGTACGTGCTGGTTTTCGCGCTCACCCTCATGATCGGCGCGCGCCTGATTTTCTCGATCGTGCGCGTCGGTATTCACACGCGTCGCCGCAGGTCACGGCATCGCATGCTCGTCGATTTGCTTGACCAGTCCGGTCCTGTTCGCCGTGCCGCTGACATCCGCGTGCTCGCCGCGACCGAACCCATCGCCTACTGCCTGCCCGGATTGCGCCAGCGCGTTGTGCTGTCCGAAGGCACGCTCACCAACCTCGACGATGCCGAGATCACGGCCATCGTCAGCCATGAACGGTCGCATTTGCGCGCCCGCCACGACCTCGTTTTGGAAGCGTTCACCGCCGTCCACGAGGCATTTCCGCGCGTTGTCCGCAGCAAGGCCGCGCTTGGTTCGGTGAAGCTGCTCATCGAACTGCTCGCCGACGATTCCGCCGTCAAGGCGACCGGTCCGAAACCGCTCGCGCGTGCCCTTGTCGCGTGTGCGAAATCGACAGCGCCGCAGGGCGCGCTCGCCGCGGGCGGGCCAACCACGCTCATCCGCATTCAACGGTTGGCCGGCCCCACCGGCGACGTGCGCGTGGCCACTGCCGCCTATCTCGGCTCGGCCGCGATCCTCGTCGTTCCGACGCTCGCTGTTGCCGTTCCGTGGCTCGAAGAGCTCACTCGACTGTTCCGCTGAGCTGGCGGTTTACCCAACCGTGGCGTAACACGCCTATCGTGGGAGCCCGGTCCTTCCTGCTGGGCCGCGCCCCGTCCGCGCCAACGAGCGTCGTTCGGGTGATCGACTGCCGGATCCTCCCGGCGCGATTCGCAGCCCAACGAAAGGCACCCTTGTCCTCCTCAGATACCGAAACTGACACGACAACTATCGAAACGCCGACGTTCGCCGAGCTAGGCCTGCCGGTCGCGCTTGTACAGACCATGCGCAACCAGGGCATCACCGCGCCCTTCCCGATCCAGGCGGCCACCATCGGCGACGCGCTCGCTGGTCGCGACGTGCTGGGTCGCGGGCCGACCGGCTCGGGCAAGACCCTCGCGTTCGGGCTGCCGATGCTGACCCGCCTCACCGGCTCGTCGTCCAAGCCGGGCCGCCCGCGCGGTCTCGTCCTCGTTCCCACCCGTGAACTGGCGAGCCAGATCGAAAAGGCGCTCGACGAAGCCGCGCTTTCGCTCGGCCTTCGCGTGTACTCGGTGGTTGGCGGCGCGCCGATCAAGCGTCAGGCTGACCGGCTCGCGCGTGGCGTCGACCTGCTCATCGCCACCCCGGGCCGTCTCGACGACCTGATCAAGCAGGGTGCCGCGAGCCTGTCGGATGTCGCGATCACCGCCCTTGACGAGGCCGATCACATGGCTGACATGGGCTTCTTGCCGCAGGTCACCAAGCTGCTCGACCGCACGCCGAAAGAGGGCCAGCGCCTGCTGTTTTCGGCCACTCTCGACGGCGACGTCGACAAGCTCGTCAAGCGGTACCTGCATAACCCGGTCACGCATTCCACCGCGCCGCCCGCTGCCGCCGTTTCGACGATGTCGCATCACCTGCTTTACGTGCGTGACAAGTTCGTCAAGCGCGATGTCGCCACCGAAATCGCGGCCCGCGACGGTCTGACCATCATGTTCGTGCGCACCAAGCACGGCGCTGACCGCCTTGCCAAGCAGTTGCGTGGCGCTGGTGTGGCCGCCGGTTCGCTGCATGGCGGCAAGGCGCAGAACAACCGCACCCGCACGCTCGCGGCGTTCGCTGACGGTTCGGTTCCGGTGCTTGTCACCACCGACGTTGCCGCGCGCGGTATTCACATCGACGGTGTCTCGCTGGTCGTGCACTTCGATCCCCCGGCCGAACACAAGGCGTATCTGCACCGCGCTGGTCGTACGGCCCGTGCTGGTGAGGAAGGCGTCGTCGTCACGCTGGTCACTGGCGAAGAGCGCAAGGACGTCAACGCGATGACCCGCAAGGCGGGCATCTCGGTCGACGGTGTCGAGGTGCGACCGGGCGACCGCAAGCTCATCGACATCACCGGCGCGCGCAGGCCGAGTGGCGTGCCGCTCGCGACCCCGGGCGCTCCAGCCCAGGAACAGCCCGCCAAGACCCGCACGGCCGGTGGCGGTCGACCGCGTCGCGGCAAGACCGCCGCTGAGGCCGCGTCGAGCGCGCGTGGCGCGAGCGGCGGTGCCCGTCGGGATCGTCCGGCGACCGGTGAGCGTCGCGATCGGCCGACGGGCGAGTCGCGTGGGCGCAAACCCGCAGGAGCGGGACACGCCCGTACGGGCGACACGCCGATGAATTCGCGGCGTCGCACCGCGCGTCCCGCGGGCGCGTCGGGTGGCCGCAACCGCTCGGCTAACTGAAAGTCCGTGTGGCCGAACCCGATTGGGTTCGGCCACACGTTTCTCACCTGCCCCATGGGACACGCGAATTCCCCGCGCCGGGCCGGATTACTCGACTCGCGCCTCACCCCGCTATCATTGGCCCAGTGCGATTTCTTCCCGGAGCCCAGCCGGCCTACGACCTGACTTACGACGACCTGTTCCTCGTCCCTAACCGGACCGAGGTAGCGTCCCGGTTCGATGTCGACCTGGCCAGCGTCGATGGGTCCGGCACCACCATTCCTCTCGTTGTCGCGAACATGACCGCTGTCGCTGGTCGTCGCATGGCCGAGACCGTCGCCCGTCGTGGTGGCCTCGTGGTGCTGCCGCAGGACCTGCCCCTCTCGGCCGCCGCTGACACCATCGCGTTCGTCAAGAGCCGGTCGCTCACCGCAGACACCCCGGTCACGCTCGATCCCGACCGCTCGGTCTCCGACGCGATGGCCCTCATGCACAAGCGCGCGCACGGCGCTGTCGTCGTTGTTGAAGGCGGCAAGCCCGTCGGCGTTGTCACCGAGGCCGCTTGCGCCGACGTCGACCGGTTCGCGCGCCTGCGCGAGGTCGCGATCACCGATTTCGTCACCGCGCCGGTCGAAACGTCGCCGCGTGACATCTTCGAACTCCTCGCCGAAGCACGCACTGACCTGGCCGGCCTCACCAACGCCGACGGCACCCTCGCAGGCGTGATGACCCGTACCGGCGCGATCCGCGCTGGCATCTACACCCCGGCCACCGACGCTAACGGTCAGCTGCGCATCGCCGCCGCCGTCGGCATCAACGGCGACGTCGCTGGCAAGGCGAAGGCCCTCGTCGACGCCGGTGCCGACATGCTCGTCATCGACACCGCGCACGGTCACCAGACCAAGATGCTCGAATCGCTGCGCGCGATCGCCGACCTCGGCCTCGGTGTTCCGCTTGCCGCGGGCAACGTTGTTTCCGCCGAAGGCACCCGCGACCTCGCCGAAGCGGGCGCGACCATCATCAAGGTCGGTGTCGGCCCCGGCGCGATGTGCACCACCCGCATGATGACCGGTGTCGGTCGCCCGCAGTTCTCCGCCGTTGCCGAATGTGCCGCTGCCGCAAAGGAATTGGGCGTGCACGTGTGGGCCGACGGCGGCGTCCGCCACCCGCGCGACGTGGCTCTCGCCCTCGCCGCTGGCGCGTCGAACGTGATGATCGGTTCCTGGTTCGCTGGCACCTACGAGTCGCCCGGCGACCTGCGCGTCGACCGTGACGGCAACGCGTACAAGGAAAGCTTCGGCATGGCGTCCAAGCGCGCCGTCGCCGCGCGCACCGCCGCCGACAGCGGTTTCGACCGTGCCCGCAAGGCGCTGTTCGAAGAGGGCATCTCCAGCTCGCGGATGCGTCTCGACCCCGAGCGTCCCGGCGTCGAGGATCTCATCGACCACATCACCTCGGGTGTCCGCAGCTCCTGCACCTACGCCGGTGCGCGTTCGCTGCCCGAGTTCCACGAGAAGGCTGTGCTCGGTGTGCAGTCGGCTGCCGGTTTCGCGGAAGGTCGCCCGCTGCCCAGCGGTTGGTGATCTTGCGAGGGTGGGGCGTGGACGCGCGAGCGCACGCCCCACTATCCTGATACGACATCGTCGTTCTTCGAAAGGACCCAGTTGTCACCCGCGTCTCAGGGCGCCACAAAGGAGGGCTCCTCTACGGAGCCGGGTGACAAACCCGGCGTCCTCCTTTTCTCGGCGTCGTCTCGCCTGCACGATCTAGTCCGGTCACCGGAGGGGCGGTGCCGACGATGACTGTTGTCATCACGGTGTTGAGCCTGCTCGGCTTCGCCGCACTCACCCTCGGTACCGCGTTGTTCGTCGCCGCCGAGTTCTCCCTCACCGCGCTGGAGCGCAGCACTGTCGACGCGGCAGCGCGCGAAGGCGACGCCCGCTCGCGGCTCGTCAAAAAAGCGCATTCCACGCTGTCATTTCAGCTTTCCGGTGCCCAGTTGGGCATCACGATCACCACACTGATCACCGGTTTTATCGCCGAACCGGTGCTTGCGAAGCTCATCGACCCGCTGCTGAGTGCGATCGGCCTGTCCGAGAGTGCGTCGCATGGCGTCGCGCTGGTCACCGCGCTCATCGTCGCGACATCGCTGTCGATGATTTACGGCGAACTCGTGCCGAAGAACATCGCGATCGCCGAGCCGATGAAGGTCGCGCGACTCACCGCGGGCCCAATGATCGCGTTTTCCGCATTCTTCAAATGGCTGATCAAATTTCTCAATGGGACCGCGAACTGGCTGGTCCGCAGGATGGGCATCGAGCCCGCCGAGGAATTGCGGTCGGCGCGTTCACCCGAAGAGCTCGGTTCGCTCGTGCGGACGTCGGCGCAGCGCGGGTCGCTTGATCAGCGCACCGCGTTGGTTGTCGACCGGTCGCTGGAATTCGGCGACCGCACCGCCGAGGATTTCATGACCCCACGCGTGAAGGTCGAATCCCTCGATCGCGACGACACCATCGCCGACCTCATCGCCGCCGCCGCGCGCACCGGCTATTCGCGGTTCCCGGTCATCGACGGCGACCTCGACAACGCGCTCGGTGTTGTGCACGTCAAGCAGGCGTTCACCCACCCGGCGAGCATGCGCAAGCAGATTCCGCTGAGTCAGTTGGCGAAGGCGGTGCCGATCGTGCCAGCGAGCCTCGACGGCGATGAGGTGCTGGAACGTGTTCGCGCCGATGGGATGCAGGTCGCGTTCGTCGTTGACGAGTATGGCGGCACGGCAGGCATGGTCTCGATGGAAGACCTCATCGAGGAAATCCTCGGCGACGTGCGCGATGAGCACGACGAGGAAGAACGCGAGGTCAGGCGCGTTTCGGACGGCTGGGACTGCTCCGGTCTGCTGCGCATCGACGAAGTGGCGCGCGCGACCGGCTACGACGCGCCCGAAGGCGAATACGAAACGCTCGGCGGGTTAGTGATGAACAAGCTCGGCCACATCCCGCATTCCGGCGACGAGGTGATCCTGCCCGACTCGCGTGGTTGGGAAGGCGACGGCGGCTGGTTGGCCAAGGTCGAGCGGATGGACGGTCGACGCATCGATCGGGTGCGGCTGATGCCCATCGACGAGGCGAAGGTGCAAGCATGGGAGCACGCGCATGGGTGACCTCTTCGGGCTCGTGCTCACGTTCCTCCTGCTCGCGGGCAACGCGTTTTTCGTCGCTGCCGAATTCGCGCTGATCTCCGCGCGTCGCGACCGCTTGGAAGCCCTTGCCGCACAAGGGAAAAAGAAGGCGAACGTGGTGATCGCCGCCGGTGAGAACCTGTCGATGATGCTCGCCGCCGCCCAGTTGGGCATCACCATTTGTTCGATTTTGCTCGGCCGCGTTGGTGAACCGGCGGTGGCGCATCTGCTCGAAGCGCCGTTCGACCTGGTTGGGCTGCCCGATCAACTGCTGCACCCGGTCGCGTTTACGCTCGCGTTGACCATCGTGGTGATTCTGCACATTCTGCTTGGCGAAATGGTGCCGAAAAACATCGCGCTCGCTGGGCCGGAACGCTCGGCGTTGCTGTTAGTGCCGATCCATTTGATGTGGTTGCGGATCGCGCGACCGCTCATCGCGCTGTACAACTTCGCCGCGAACATGACACTGCGGATGCTGCACATCGAGCCAAAAGATGAGCTCGACGCGACCGTGTCTTCGGTGGAATTGGCCGAGATGATTGGTGAGTCGCGGGAGGAAGGTCTGCTCGACGAGCAGGAACATCGTCGCCTCACCCAGGCCCTTGATACCTCCGACCGCATCGTCGGCGACGTCATGGTGCCGCTGGCGAAAGCGCGGTCGGTGCCGTTGCGCGGCAACGGGACCACCCTCGGCGACGTCGAGAAGGCCGTCGCCGAGACCGGCTATTCGCGCTACCCCGTGCGCGCCGCCGACGGCTCGTTGGTCGGCTACCTGCACATCAAGGACGTCCTGGACAAGGTCGCCGATGACGCGGCGGGTCCGGACACCGTGATCCCCCGCACCGACATCCGCCCGCTGCCGACGGTCACCGCGACGACGCCGCTGTATGAGGCATTGGCCCGGTTACGTCGGACGAACAGCCACCTTGGTCGCGTTGTTGACGCGCGCGGCAACACCGTTGGGGTGGTGGCGTTGGAGGATCTCGTCGAGGAATTCGTTGGGACCGTGCGGGATACGACGCACCGCGACCCCGAATAAGGCTGATGGCCCGATGAATCCTCATCGGGCCGTTGGGTTTTCGATTATTTGACGGCGTTGGCGAGTTGGTCGGCGTAGGGGACGGTGAACTTGCCGACCACCGGCAACGCCGCGCGGACGCCGCCGTTGCTGTTGGCGTGCACCATCGCGAGCACCCAGATGACGAGGGCGAAAACGCCGAGCGCCAGACTGGCGAGGCTCGCGATGAAGGCGAGCGGGCCGAGGACGGCGGCGGCGATGCTGAGCGCGATGTTCGCGACGGTCACCGCTCCGAAGAAGATGATCGACTGTGCCGCATGGAATTTCACGTCGGGGTCGTGTTTACCGATGAAGAGGAACACGGTGCCGGTGAGCCAGCCGAAGGCATACGACAGGATGGCGCTGGTCTTTTTGTCGAGCGAAGTTGTCATGCGGTAAGTAGACGGTGCCGTTGCGCGCCTACCGATCCCAACTTTGCCGCGCACACTAGGTTGCTGGTATGCAGCCAGGTGAGCAACTGTTCTTGTATGTGGTCGGTTTCAACATCTACGCGCTGGGCCTCATTTACCTGCGCGGGTGGTTGTATCAGGTGCCGGTGTATCGGCCGATGGTGCTCAACTTTTTCCTGTCTGTACTGCCGTTAGGCATTTTGCTTGTCACGCTTGTCGTTGCCGGGCTCGCTGACGAACTCGCGGGGCGTTGGGCCGGGATCGCGGTGGCTGCGGTTGGTTTGCTGGCGTGGTTACTCGCGCTGCCCAACGCCAGTTATCTGATCACCGAACTGAACCTGAACCATCGGCGCGAAGACGACTCAGTGCCGCTCTGGTACGACATCATCGCGGTGCTGTCGTTCGCCATGTCCGGGGTGGTGAACACCGTCTTCAACGTGCTGCTCGTGCAAATCGGTTTCGTTGTCGCGTTTTTCGGCGACGACGACGATCGAGCGATGGAAGGTGCCCCTGCTGCCGCGTTGGCGATCCTCATCATCGCCGCGGTGTCGGTCGGGATTTACCTTGGTCGTTATCTGCGGCTCAACAGTTGGGACGTGCGATCGCCGCGCCGGATGTGGACCAAGGTGGCAACCCACTTCGACTCGTGGTCGGCGGTTGGCAGCTTCGCGTTGTTTACGGCGATGTACACGATCTTTTTGGGGCTGATGTATGGGCTGATCGTCGGCCCACTTGTCGCGTCGATCACGTTGCCGCGGTAGGAAGCTGGGCCGCTCGATTGGTTCGAATTCCCTTGACGCGCAATCCAGTTCCGGGTGAGCGGTGTAGGTGGCCTACTTAACCCTGGCGTGGCTGACCGCATTCGCTATCGCTTGCGTCGTATCGTGACGCGGTGACCGACTCCCCGACCGTGCTACCCACCACCCGCTGGCCGGTGATCACCATTGGCGGCGTCCTCGTTGCGACGGCGACGTATCTGCTCGCGGTGCGCACCGGCGCAGGCCAAGCCATTGAGAACGCGGCGTTGCGCGGCGCGGACCAGGTGCCTGAGCGCGACGTGAGTCAGGCGTCGGGGGCGCTGGATCAGATCACGGTGTATTCGCTCGCGCTCGCAGTGCTTGCCGTCGCGGTGATCGCGGTGCTGCGGAGGCGTTTCGACTTGCTGGTCGCGGCTGTTGGGGTGATCGTCGCCGGTCAGGTGGTGGTGCAGACGTTGAAGCGGTACGTGCTGCCTCGACCCGAATTGGTCGAGCTGACTGGGCAATACGCGCAGAACAGTCTGCCGAGCGGGCACACGACGATCGCGATGACGGTACTTTTCGCGACGATCATCGTCGTCCCGTATCGCTGGCGTGGGCTGGCGTTGGTTGTCACGCTGGCGTGGGCAGTCGGGATTGGGCAGTACACACTGACCGCGAAATGGCACCGACTCAGCGACACCATCGCCGCCGACGCGATCTCGCTGGCACTCGCATGCCTCGCGTCGTGGTGGTTGGTCGCGCGCGGCGGCGTGCGGCGCTACACCGGTCGCCCGAAGGTGATCGCGGTAATCGTGACCGTCCTCGCGACGTTGTCCGCCGTGGCAAGCCTCGCCACCGGTGCCGTGTTGTGGGGTGCGCCGCTAGGCGAGGAAGGAATCGCGGGCGCCACCACCGACGACGAATGGAACATTTACCTTGGCGCGACGGCATTCGCATCAGCAGGCTCGGTAATCGCGTCCTTGATTTTCCTCGCGGCATGGCACCGATGGGAAACCACACCGGCTGCCGCGGGCTAAACACGCCGAGGCGAATTAGGTACGTGGGCCAAAGAATTCGGCGCGGGCCGCGTCGACGCGCGCTTGCGCTTGCCCAGCGCTTTGAAAGCTGACCGCCGCAGAGCCGCCGCCCGCGATTCCGAGGGCGAGTAGTCCACCGATCACCGACAACAAGTTCGGTTCAGGGAGCAGGCTCGATTTGCTGGTCGGCGCTACGGCATCAGCGGGAGTGGCGACAGCAGGCGGTGCGGGAGGCGAGCCGCCCGCGTCGGGCGATGCCGCTCCCGCACCCGCGCCCCCTCCGCCACCGGGCGAGCCGCCACCGGAAGCGGAGGATCCTGGCGACGGGCTTGTGTCCCCTGGCGCCTGGTCGCTCGGCGGGACGGCTGGCTCGGCGGGCGATGCCACGTCGGGCACAGCCGGGGGGCTCGGTGCATCGGGCGCGGGCGCGGGCGCATCGGCGGTGGGAACTGGCGGTGGCTCATTCGGGCCAGGATTGGGGTTCGGGTTACTACCCCCGTTACCACCCCCATTGCCCTGGTTCCCATTGCCATGCCCAGGGTTGGGATTGCCCTGGTTGCCATTCCCGCTGCCAGGATTGGCATTCCCGTTATTGCTGCCCTGATTTCCCCCGCCATTGCCTTGATTACCGTTGCCGCTGCCAGGATTGGAATTGCCGTTGGAATTGCCGTTGGAATTCCCGCCGCTGTCTTTCGGGTTGCCATGACCGCCATGACTGCCGCCGCTGCCGTGCCCGCCGGGCTCGGCGATGACGCGCGTGCCGTCGCCACCGAGTTCGATGCTGAGCGTTGGGAGTGGGGTTGGGGTAGGTATAGGGAGTTGCTCCGCCGGCTCAGCGGAGCCGGACCCTCCGTAGCCGAGCAGGCCGCAAGCGCTGACCATTCCAGCGATAATGACTGTCCGCCTGATCCGACCGGCCGTCACGCGCCCATCACCCCATACTCGATAGCCGAACTCGCGTTAATGCGGTCGAATCCGCCGCTTGTTGTGTACCAGGGATCCGACAGACACATTCTGCAACGTGGTCACAACAATTGCAGCGAACGGATCGAATTGCCCATAACCACTCGGTCGATCGCGCTCACCGCGCTCGCGGGGTCGTCGGCCGCGCCCATCGTCAGCAGCAGCGGAACGAAATGTTCAGCGGTCGGGTGCGCCACCGCGGCACCTGGCCCTTTCGCTCGGTAGTCGGCCAGCGTGTCGACGTCGCCTCGCGACAGCGCGTCGACGGCCCACTCGTCGAAAGCCCGGTTGTGCGTGACCAATTCGGGTTGCCGGAACACCGCGAAACTGTGGGTCATGAAACCCGAGCCGATCACCAGGATGCCCTCGTCGCGCAACGCGCGTAGTCGAGCGCCAAGCGTCAGCAGGGCCGTCGGATCGAGGGTTGGCATCGAGAGCTGCACGACCGGCACGTCCGCGGCCGGGTACATCGCCATGAGCGGGATGAACGCGCCATGGTCGAGCCCGCGATCATTGAACTGGTGTACCTCGGTTTGGCCGGGTAGGCCGGTCAATCGCCGCGCGAGGTCGGTTGCGTCGGGGGTCGCGTAGGGCAGTGTGCCTGGCGGATCTACCCGTGCCGTGCGACGTCGTCGCAGAGGATCGCGGGCCACGTCGCCAGGTCCGCTGGCGTACTCGCTACCGACAGTGTGGCTGTGGGCAGCAGGTCGACTAGCGCCTCGGCGGTCGAAACCGGGTGCCCCGGGTCGTCGGTCCACGCCAAGATCGTCGTCGGCACGTCGAGTTTGGCGATCGACTCGGGCGCGGGCAGGTCGCTCAGCGCGGCCCCACGCAGCAGCGACGGCAGCAGTTCCGCAGCGACATCGGGGACGGTTTCGGGCGTGCCGACGGTCGCCGGCGGGCGCTCGGTGCGCAGGTCGGCGCGCAGGAAAGCCTCGATGCCCTGCTCCTCGATCAGGCGTGCGTTGTCGCGATAAGTGTGCGCTTTCGCCGCCCTCGTTTCCCACGCCGTCGCGGGGACGAGCAGGGTGAGACCGGCGAAGCGGTCCGGTTCGCGGACAGCGGCGTGCAGCAAGGTCCCCGTGCCCATCGATGGGCCGACGCCGTGGACCTGCTCGCCGGGAAACCACTGGTCAAGCAGTCGCAGCAGGTCGTCGGCGAGTACCGGCCACTGGTAGTCGGTATCGACGGCCCGACCGGTTGACCGTCCGTGGCCGCGCGCGTCATAGCGCAGTAGCCGGGTACCGCTGAGCCCTCGACCAAGGTCTAGATCCATCAGCCGATCACGGTGACGACTTGAGGTGAGTCCATGCAATTGCACGACGGGATGGCCGCCCTCATCACTCAATTCCACGTCAAGATCGGCGCCGGGGACACGAAAGGTCGACACAGGGGCTCCAAGATGCTTTGGTAAGTCGCTCGGGAAGGTGCATAGGATAACCGTTATGCGGCTGACAAACGTCGCGCATTTGCGCCTCCCGTTCGGCCGACTCCTTGGCTACGACGTTACCGTCGGCCCGCTCGGCCACGCCCTTCCCGTCTCCTTCGATCAGCACCGGCATGTGGGGTCGGGCGATCGCCCTGGATCGTGGATGGCGTTGTCGTTCCAGCTCACTGGGCCTGTTTCGATCGACGACCTCGCGACCGCGTGGCTCGCGGTGGTCGCCCGCCACGGCACGCTCCGCTCGGTTTTCCTGCCGGGCGAAGACGGTCCGGCACTGCACTCCGTCGATGTCACCGAAGGTGGCTGGGTCGAACACGAGATCGGCCCTGGTCAGGCCGTCAACGACGCGTTGCGCGACGTGCTCGACCACGCCTGCTCCCCCTACAACCGGCCGTCGCATCGGCTTTGCGTGCTCGAAACCGCCGCTGGCCCAACGGTTGTCATCGCGGCCGACCACGCGCACGTCGACATGTGGTCGATGCTGGTGATCGTGCGCGATCTACTCACCGCCCTCGACGCGGTCCGGCGAGGTAACGCGCCCACGCTGCCGCCCGCGCCGGCGTTCGCCGAGCACACTGAGGCGTTGCGCCAATTGCCCCAAGCGCCAACCGAAGTGCATGAGCAGTGGACGCGGGTGCTCGACAACAGCGGCGGCATGATGCCGCGTTTCCCGCTGCCGCTCGGCACCGCGCGATTGCAACGCGAGCGGGTCGAGGTCCGTGATGTACTCGATGTCGACGACAGCGCCGCGTTCTCCGCACAAGCCCGCGGCGACGGTGTATCGACGTTGGCCCTGGTTGTCGGCGCGATGACCGAGGTGACGGCCGAACTCGCTGGCACGGCGTTGCGCGCGGTGTTCCCGGTGCACAGCCGCTTTGACACCACCTGGCATGACTCGGTTGGCTGGTTCATCACCAACTCGGTCCTCGAATCCGGTGACGCCGACCCACGCGCGTGTGCTGACGCGGTGAAAGACGCGGTGCGACTTGGTTCTTGGCCGTTGGCCGACATCCTGCGGCCGTGGGGCGGGATGCCGGAGGCCCCTGGAATGTTCGCGATTTCCTGGCTCGACCTGCGTCGGCTACCGGTGCGGGTCGATTCGGCCGGGCTCGCAGCGCAGTATGTGGGCGCGACCATCCGCACCGACGGCGTGATGCTGTGGTTCATCCTCGACGAGACCGGCCTGCACCTGCGCTGCCGCTACCCCGACACCCCGGAAGCACGCAAGCATGTCGGCGCCTGGCTCGACACCCTCATCGCCCGGTTGCGCGCCAAAGCACGCGCGTCGATCGGCGCGCGACTCCGTGTCGGCGAGCGGATGTTCACCGTCCAACGCGCCGAACGCGCCGACGTGCCCGACCTGGTCGCGCTGCTCGCCGACGACGAGATCAGCCGCACCCGTGAAGTAGCCGACCTCGCGCGTTATGAGGAGGCGTTCGACGCGATCACTCGCGACCAAGTGCACTACCTCGCCGTTGTCCGCGACGAGGCGAACGTCATCGTCGGCACAATGCAGTTGACGATCATCCCCGGCCTCTCGCGCGGCGGCACCACCCGCTTGCAAATCGAGGGCGTCCGTGTTGCCGCCGCCCACCGCGGCCTCGGCATCGGCACCGCCATGCTCGAGTGGGCCCACATCCACGGCCGCAACCGAGGCGCGACGTTGGCCCAGATCACCACCGACCGCCTGCGCGAACGCGCCCACACCTTCTACGCCCGCCTCGGCTACGCCAACGACCACATCGGACTTAAACGCGCGTTGTGATGTGGTCGGCGGCACGGCGTCCGCACCGGGTGGACAACCGCCCCGCTTAGGGCAACATCGTTCGGTTGCCGACCTTCCCCGCGATGGCCGCACACAGCGCGGGGAGTTCCGCCGCGGGGATTTGGGGTGCGTCGGCGGAATCGGCGTTGTGCCACGGCACATCTCGTGCAATTTCGGACGTTCGAGTGAAGATGCGCAGATCACGCACCCGAGCATGTGGGCGACGCTACCGCGACTTTCGGGCTGACGCAGAGTACGGCAACTATCGCGGTGTGCCTCGGTTTTCCGTTATGCCATTGAGCGCCAACAGCTTTCGGCTGCCTGCTGGCATGCATCCGATGTCAGGTGTTACGCACGAGCTACGACGTCGGGCGTGGGCGCGAACGCCATCGGCGTGTTGAGTGGCATTTTCGTGCACGTGCCGACGGCGAAGGCTGAATTTCGCCCGTGGGCGCGCGAAAGTGCACGAAAATGCTCTCTAGAACGGCGAAATTGGTAGCGACACGCCCGCCGCGCGTGAACTCACCGCACGAGTGGCTCGCCGATCGCCGACAGGAAGGCGTTCGTGACCCGCTGGATGGCGGGTACGGTCAGCTCGGCTGGCCCGCACACCCGTTCCAGCGCGATGCTCGGTCGAATATCGATCTTCTGGCGCGCGTGGCCCGCGAGCCACTTGCGGAGATTGGCGGCCTCAGCGGCGCTGACGAAGCCTTCGTCAACAAGCCACCGTTCGAACGCCGGATTAGCGACCTCGTCTCGGTCTTTGCGCCCGGCGGCAGCGAGGGAACCCATCCAGTAGTTCGCATACTCGTTCGCGCTGAGTTGCATCGTCGGATACCAACGCCGCAGCGGTGGGCAATTGTGGTAGGCCAGATGCAGATTGGCCGTTACCCGCCAGCCATCATCAGCCAGCGCGAGCAACCCCGCAACGGCCTTGGGTCGCGAATAGAAGTGCGTGTACTGCGGTTTCAGCTCGCCAACCCACGACCGCAGAACAGCAGTGTGGCCCTTCCGGACAATGTTCATGCGCTGCGTCGCAACAACCCCGTTGGGAAAAAAGACCGTCACACCGTCACTGCCTACCTTCCCACCGACCGCACGCTCCAGGATGTCGAGCAGGACAGCCTCATCGGGTATCAGCATCTGAGCATCTTAGGCGCGAGCGAGAGGTCAGCACCCCGGTTCGGGCGACGCTACAGCGACTTTGGCGACGGTGCGGAGTCCTACCAGAAGCTCGGCTGGAGCCCTGGTGGAGAGCCGGAGCGTTGTGCTGCAACAGCTTTGGTTTGCCTGCGGCAGGATAATCAAGGCGGCGGATCTTCGAGTCGGCCATGAAATCCCAGATAGGTGACTATATGACGATGACAGACACGACCGCATGGTCTGCTGGAGACGCGGTCGAATACTTCGCTGCGGCTGAGGAGTATTTGGCCGAGCCCACCTGGCCGTACACGGTGGAACGTCCGTCTGGTCTATGGCGTCGGCGAGGCCCGAAGTGGCAGTACCTGTCGTTGATCGATTGGAACTGGCACGAATCCTCCATCAAGGACTACACGTCGCCGCCAATCGCGAACCTCCACCCCATTACTGGTGCGCGGGCAGCCGAACTCGAAGCGGACAAGGATGGGTGCGATATTGGTCGTATTATTCTCACTACGACGATTGGGCCGAAGGGGCGCCTCCGACCTCTGTCATTCGAAGGCGACGAAGTCCTGAGTGGGTTCGTGATGAACTCTTCGATCGCAACAGTCAATGGGTTCCAATGGCTCGCGTTGTCGAGTACCTCGATCCGCGTGGTTCGGAGCGGATTCATCTCGTCGAAATCCAAGCAGATGAAGCGGAAAGTGTACTGCGAGTAATCCGAGGTGTAAGCGGTGCGACCGTGCTCTGACCAGTGCAAGCCGATAAGACTAGGCTGACATGGATCGGCGCGAACTTGGCCGCTGCGAGGTTCGAAACGCTGTTGGCATTATTCAATCCACAAGGAGACCCCGTGTCCCACCTCGATTTAGATGGCGCGGCGGCTCTCGTCCTGGCTGCTGCCAGGTTCGACTGGAAGTGGCGGGTCTATGACCTGCCGAAGTTCTGCAGAGCGGCAGGTTGGGAACTCGTTGATCTTTGGCCGGAGGGCGCGACGATGCAATCTAATCTAAACGTGGAACATCGGTCTGCACTGGCGTATTTCGAGGGTACTCCGAGAACGCTAATGCATATAAATTTGTCGATCGCTGAACGGGGACAACTGAAATCTCCCAAAATTCTCTCTGGCTTCGTTTCTGAATTGACTTCAATCCTTGAGCCTGAATTGGGGGCGCCGACGAAAGCTCGGGCAAGACCATCTAAATTCGCCTCATGGGAGTTGCACGGGGTGATATTGACGGTCAGATCCATGCACGGAATTGTCAATTTGACGACTGGGAATCCTGAGGATGACCTTCGATCGACCCTATAGTTGCCGTATCTGAGCGTTCCGCGACGTCCGCCACCAACGCATCGTCGCTGTTCTCGCCTCGTTTGACGGTCTCCGCTTCCAGCCACCGCAACCGAGGCAGGGATAATAGATGCGTGACTGTGCCGCCCTCTTCCGAACATGCGCTCAACCTGCGGGTTCTTCCGCAAGGTGAGTGGCGGGAGATCGCGCGGGCGCATCAAGAAAGAGTGGATCCGCTCATAGGGCCCTATCTCGAACGCAAAGCGCGCGGGGCGGCGCATCCGGTCGTGGACTTCTTGTTCACCTACTAGGGTTTGGGCGCCCCTGGGTCCGCAGTCGGAATTCTGGTTGCCGACCAACCAGCGCCACGCGGTTCGAAGCCCTCATACCGCGGTTGGCAGGTCAATTTTGCAGGTCACCGAACGCGCCGTTGATACCGTCTTCGGCCGTCGTGCGGCGCCATTCGCGGGGTGTGACGCCGTACGTCACGCGGAACCGTCGGGTGAAGTGCGAGGCGTCGCGGAATCCCCAGCGCAGCGCGATCATCGCGATGGAGAGGTGGCGGAGCCCAGGACTGGCGAGGTCGTCGCGGATGCGGTCGAGACGTTGGCCAATGATCCACTGGGCGAGGCTGTAGTCGGCGGCGGCACAGATCTTGTACAGGTGACGCACAGAGATGTTGAGGGCGCGGGCGATGCGCGCGGCATCGAGTTCGGGGTCGGCGAGATTGCGTCGCACATAGCTGCGGATCTCGGCGAGCATGATCTCCGAGGGGATCACCGCGCCGTCGTGTTTGTCGGGTTCGCTCGTCGAGAGCAATAGCCCGCGGATCAGGTCGATACTGGCGGAGCCGGACAGTCGCGCGGTGGGATCGGCACTGAGATCGTCTGCGCACCGGGTCATTTCGGTGATATGCCCGGCGACGAGTCGGTAGTAGGGGCTGCGATGCAGGTGCGGCGCGGCGCGACGAATGCGTTCGACCGGGAGATCGAGCTGATCGAGGGGCACATGCAGGCAGGTCGACCCGCCGTCGCCGTCCCAACGAAAGTCGTACGGGGCGTTGAGGTCCATCAGATGGAGGTCGCCGACGGCGACTTCGCGCTGGAGACCATCCTGTTCGTAGCGGGCCGAACCCTTGCGATGCACCGCGAGAGCCAGCATGGGCGAGGGGTTCGTCCGGATCTGTTTCGCCGTCCGGATCAGCTGAATACCGGAGATGTCGGCACGAAAGATGTTGGCATCCCCGAACTCCCATACATCGAACCGAGCGTGCGCGGGAACGCCTGGATTCTCGTGCACCACATGGCAGGGCGTGGATGCTTCCTGCATGGCAGCGGTGATCGCCGCGGCACGTTCCGCCGGTACCAAAGCACCGGTCTCGAACACTGTGGCCATAACACGCCTCCCCCAGTCAAACTCACAGCCTGATCGCGACTGATCCGTGCGGCACCATCAGCCCAGAAATCGTGCACGCTCAGCCCAGTTTGCCTGGAAACGGCGCCCTACGCTCGGCAATATGACTGGGCATATGCCCGAGCAGGAGGGGTTCCGTGTTCAAGCCCATGGGACGAGCCGATGAGCTCGACCACCTCAACGGATTCATCGCCGCCGCACGCAACGGTCTCGGACACGCGGTAGTGCTGCGCGGCGAGCCGGGAATCGGCAAGTCGGTACTGATCGAGTCTTTGATCAAGTCAGCGCACGGGTTCCGAATCCTGCGCTCGGACGGCTACGAGACCGAAGCCAACCTGCCCTATTCGGGCGTGCAGCGGTTGGTCGGATCCATCGAAGTCGACAGCGCGCAGTTGCCCGACCTGGAGCGGGAGGCGCTACGGGTCGCGCTGGGAGTGTCGGCGGGCGCGGTGCCGGATCGCTTCCTGGTCGGGCGAGCGGTGCTCAGCTTGCTCGCGATCGTCGGTTGCGGCGGACCCGTGCTGTGCGCGATCGATGACGCACAGTGGTTGGATCGGGAATCGTTGGACGCGTTGGGTTTTGTCGCGCGACGACTGCGTGCCGACGCGGCAGTGGTGGTGTTCGCGGCACGTCCCGACGACGACATCGATGTCCGACTCGCGGGAGTGCCGACGCTTCAGATCAACGAATTGGCCCGTATCGATGCCATCGCATTGCTGACCCACTCATTCGACGGGGTGCTTGAGCCGCGGGTCGCCGCCGATATCGTCGACGAGGTCGGCGGAAACCCGCTGGTCTTGACCGATCTCGCGCGCGATCTCACTATCCGCGAACTCACGGACTCGTCCTTCGTCCCCCGCCCGCTCCGCGCAAGCCAACGACTCGAAGAGTTCTATCGGCGCAAGCTGGATCTGCTGCCCGATTCCTGCCAGGACTGGATCCTGGTGGCAGCCGCGGAATCGACCGGAGATCTGAAGCTGGTGGATCGCGCGGCCGCACTCCTCGATATCGACGAAAGCGCGGGTGAAACGGCCGACGACGCCGGACTGGTCGTCATCGATGGGGCAGTGCGATTTCGGCACCCGCTGGTGCGCGCGGCCGTTTACCGTGCCGCGACGGCTGCCGCGCGTCGTCGCGTCCACGGTGCCCTGGCTCAGGCCGCCGAGGCATCCGGGTCGGCCGATGTCGGGGCGTGGCACGCCGCAGCGGCGACTGCGCGCCCCCACGAGGGTATCGCGCAACGCCTGGTCGATGCGGCAGAGCGTGCCGGGCGGCGTGGTGGCCTGATCGCCAGGGCGAGTCTGCTGGCGCGGGCGGCTGAGTTGAGCGAGGATCCCGTGCTGCGCGACGATCGCCTGCTCACCGCCGCCGAGTCGGCCTCCGAGGCCGGGGCCGGGCGATTCGCCGTGGACCTGACCGATCGGATCCCCGACCCGCAAGCGCTCGAGCCGGTCGCCGCCGGACGGCGATTGTTCGTGCGGGCATCGCTTGCCGCCTTTCTCGGCGATCCCGAGGCGATTCGACTCGCACCAGATCAACTGACCGCGGCGGCGGACCTGTTCCACGGCCGGGACACACGCCGCGAGCACCTCGCGCTGCTGCGCGCTTTCGATGTGGCCCACAGCGCCGAACGCGCGGTGACCGCTGACACCATGCGCGGTCTCGGTCTTCGGATGCGGGCCGCCGCGGCCGAGGCAGAACCGATCACCCGCGCAGTCCTCATCGGTGTCGCGGCACTGCTCCTCGATACCTATGCCGAAGCGGTCGCTCCGATGCGGAAGGCGGCCCACGTCCTGAGTGAACTAGACGATCGTCGAGCGCTGGAGTTCAGCATCGCAGGGGTGATCTTCACCAGCGCCTTATGGGACGAGCGGGCACGCAACAACTGGCTCGATCGTGGGGAGCGGATCGCCACCCAGTCGGGCGCCCTCCGGGAGTTGGATTACTTGCTCTGGATGCGGTCGCTGACCGAACTCGATCGCGGCGATGTCACCGCCGCCGGGCGGGCGGTCGCACGCGTCCGAGAGCTGCGCCAAGCGATGGGCTATCCGGCCGAACATGTCGTCAACGGCTCATACCTCGCATGGACGGGAGCGCCGGCAGCGGTGGTCACCCAGATCGCCGAGTCGACCCTGGCCGCGGGTTTCGGCGGTGTCCACACCGCGACGATCAACGCCCTGGCGATCCGCAACCTCGCCGAGGGGCACTACCACAACGCCTACGCGCTGCTGACGCCGTTCGAAGCCGATCGATTCCTGCAGGTCTCGCCGCACCAACTCCCCGAGTACATCGAAGCGGCCGCCCGAGCGGGCCACACCGCCGACGCCGAACGAGTCACTGTCGAATTCGCGAGGTTCGCCGACGACATCGGGTCGCCATGGGCGCAGGGTGTTGCCCTGCGGTGCTCAGCGCTGATCGCGCCGACCGAGGACGCCGAGGAACTCTATCTGGCCGCTATTGCCGCGTTGACCGAGACCGACACCCCGATCGACCTCTATCGTACCCATCTCCTCTACGGCGAATGGCTGCGTAGACAACGTCGCCGCACCGACGCCAAGGTCCAATTACGCACCGCAGCAGAGGGATTGACACGATTCGGCGCAGTCGCCTTCGCTGAGCGGGCAGCACGCGAGCTGGATGCCTTCGGCGAGCGGGCACAGGTCGACGGCACTGCCAGGTCGGTCGAGTTGACCGCCCAGGAGTCCGAGGTGGCAGCGCTGGCAGCAACAGGCCACACCAACGCCGAGATCGCCGCCACCATGTTCCTCAGTGCCAACACCGTCGATTACCACTTGCGCAAAGTCTTCCGCAAACTCGGTATTTCCTCGCGCCGCCAACTGCGCGAGCACCTGCCGCCGACCGCGAACTGACCTCAGGACTACGTGCGACACGTGATTCGCGCGGAGTCCGTTGTGGCCCATCGTGAACACAGTGCTCAGCACCCACTCGCGAGGAGGCCGCAATGCCCACGATCACCGCCGATGACGGAATTCAGATCTTCTACAAGGACTGGGGTCCGATCGACGGACGTGCGGTCCTGCTCAGCCATGGCTGGCCGCTGAACGCCGACGCCTGGGAGAGCCAGGCGTTGTACCTGGCCGAGCACGGCTGTCGCGTCATCGCTCATGATCGACGCGGACACGGCCGTTCCACTCAGCCCTGGAACGGCAACGACATGGATACCTACGCCGACGATCTCGCGACGCTGCTCGACACCCTCGACCTGACCGATGTGACCGTGGTCGGGCACTCGACCGGCGGCGGTGAGGTGGTGCGCTACATCGCCCGCCACGGATCCTCGCGGGTCGCGAAACTTGTTCTCGTCTCGGCTGTTCCGCCGTTCATGCTGCGCACCGACGACAATCCCGAGGGGCTGCCGATCGAGGTCTTCGACGCGATCCGCGCCGGCGAACGCGCGTCTCGCTCACAGCTGTATCGCGACCTCGCCGATGGGCCGTTCTTCGGGCACAACCGGCGCGGCGACATCCCCCAGGGGATGCGCGACGCGTTCTGGTTGCAGGGCCTCGCCGCAGGCCATCGCGGCGCCTACGAATGTATCGCCGCCTTCTCCGCCACGGACTTCCGTGGCGACCTCGCCGAGATCACCGTGCCGACACTGGTCATCCACGGTGACGACGACCAGATCGTCCCCATCGACGTGGGTGGTCTGCGCTCGGCGAAACTCGTCGCCGGTGCCGACCTCAAGGTCTACGAAGGCGCCGGTCACGCGCTCCCCGACACCGAGAAGCAGCGACTGTCCAAGGACCTGCTCGACTTCATCGAATCGTGAACACCGGAACGGAGAACACCGCAATGAGCCAACCAAAACACACCCACAAGCCGCCGATCGTGCTCATCCACGGACTCTGGATGACTCCGTCGAGCTGGGACACCTGGGCGCGGCGCTACCGCGACCTCGGACACCAGGTGATTGTTCCGGGCTGGCCCGGCATCGGTGATCGCCCCCCTGCCGACATCCGCGAGGATCCGCGCTCGCTCGAAGGCGTCGGCATCGTCGAGATCGTCGACTTCTACGCCGATCTCATCGCCTCGCTGCCCGAACAGCCCATCATCATGGGCCACTCGTTCGGCGGGATCTTCACCCAGATGCTGCTCGATCGAGGCCTCGGCATCGCCGGGGTCGGAGTGGCGCCCGGCCAACCGGCCGGTGTTCTCGCCCTGCCGTTCTCGACCTTGCGCACGGGTCTTCCGGTGTTGTCCAACCCGTTCCGCTTCGGCAAAGCCAGCCCGATCTCCAAGCGCCACTTCCACTACACGTTCGGCAACGACCTCAGCCGCGCCGACTCCGACCTGGAATGGGCCGCCAGCGCGGTGAATTCGTCCAATCGGGTGTTCTTCGAGGGCGTGCTGTCGTTGCCGAAGAAGGAGTCGGGCATCACCGCGGTCGACTTCCGCAAGGCAGACCGGGCACCGCTGCTGCTCATCTCCGGTGGCATCGACCACGTCGCCCCACCCGCCATCCAGAAGGCCGCCCTGCGCAAGTACGCCAAGGGCACCGCACTGGTGGAGCGGATCGAGTTCCCCGGTCGCACGCACCGACTGGTGAGCCAGGACGGGTGGGAGGAAATCGCCGACTACGCCCTGGACTGGGCGCTGCGCCACGCCGCGACCCGATTCCCGCAGGCGACGTAGCGCTCACCATGACTGGCGTCAGAATCACCCACATCGGCGGGCCGACCACGCTCATCGAGATCGACGGGTGGACCATCCTCACCGATCCGACCTTCGACGAGCCGGGGGCGCGCTACGACTTCGCCCTTGGCACCTACTCGGTGAAGACGATCGGCCCGGCGATACGGGTGGACGACCTACCCGCGATCGACGTCGTGCTCCTCTCCCACGACCACCACGCCGACAACCTCGACCACGTCGGACGCGCACTGCTGCGCACCGTGCCGAGGGTCATCACCACCATGAGCGGCAGCCGCCGGCTCGGCCTCGCCCACGCCGAACCGATGGTGCCTTGGCAGGAGACCGTACTGGCCTCGCCGGCCCGCCAACCACTGCGGGTGATCGCCACCCCCAGTCGCCACGGGCCGCCGTTCAGCCGGCTGCTCGTGGGTGAAAACCTCGGCTTCGCGATCCAACGGCCATCGGAATCCGGTGTGGCGGTATGGATGTCGGGCGACTCGGTTTACTTCAAAGGCCTCGAGCAAGTCGCGCGCCGCCTCGACGTCGATATCGCGCTGCTGCATCTCGGCGCCGTCCGGTTCGGGCTCACCGGGCCGGTGAAGTACACGATGGACGCCCGCGACGCCGCCCGATTCATCAGGCTCCTCGAACCGCGCATCGCCGTGCCGGTGCACTACGACGGTTGGACCCACTTCAGCGAGAGCCACGACCGTGCTCGCGTGCGGTTGCTCGAGGAGTCCGAAGGCGTGCATCACCGGGTGCGGTGGCTGCCGCTCGGAAAGCCCGTCGAATTTCCCCCGCCCACAGCACCACTCGCGCCCTGAGCGCTCCCGAAAAGGTGATCGATCATGTCTACTGATGTCCCGAATCAACGCCGGCGTCGGCTGCTGAGCGTGCTGGCCGCGACCGTTGTCGCTGTCAGCCCAGTCGTCCCGGCGCTGGCCACCGCCGATCCCGGCGAACCCACCCTGGTACTGGTCCACGGCGCATTCGCCGACGCCACCAGCTGGGACGGAGTCGCCGCCGAGCTACGCGGACGTGGTTATCCTGTTGTCGCAGTGAACAATCCGCTGCGTGGCCCCCGCAATGACGCGGCCGCCCTGCGGGGTGTTCTCGACAGCATCGATGGACCCGTTGTGCTCGTCGGGCACTCCTACGGCGGTGCCGTCATCACCAACACCCACAACCCCAAGGTCAAAGCCAACGTCTACATCGCGGCCTTCGCACCGGCGCAAGGCGAATTCGTGCAAGGACTGCTCGACCCGATCCGCTTCCCCGGCAGCCAACTCCTGCCACCCGCACTGCAGGTCCGGGTCGTGGACGATGCCACCGGAATCGCTGGTCACAACGTGGACGGCTACATCGACGCGCCGTACTTCCACAATATCTTCGCCCAGGACGTCAGCACCGAAACCGCCGCCGACATGTACGCACACCAGCTCTCGGCCGCACTGAACGCCAACCTGGAGCCCTCCGGCCCACCGTCCTGGGCGACAACTCCCAGCTGGTACCTGATCTCCGCCGAGGACCGCGTCATTCCCCCCGCCGCACAACGATTCATGGCCGGGCGGGCAGCGTCGAACACGACGAAGGAGATCAATTCCTCCCACGCCTCACTGGTATCCCAGCCGGTTACCGTCGCCGACACCATCGTCGAGGCCGCGAACTCGGTTCGATAGCCACGCAAACCGGTTGCGGAGGATCTGGGCGTATTCGTTCGGACACACGTTTCGTCTATCGCCCGGAATCGAGTGGGTGGTCGCCTGAGCTGCGGGCCGGGTACACCCACTGGCCTCCGCCGTCGGGGTGCAGTGTCAGATATGCGCGTCTCTCGCGGGCGCTGCGGTGGTTGCGCTCCATGAGCCGCCGATGCGCGTCGACGTAGCCGGCGAAGATGGCTGCGATCTGCGTGTCCTCGTGGGGCTTCCCGTCACTCCACCGCATCACCGGACCGTCGAACCCGCCGATCGCCCGCACGTAGTCGAACGTGTAGCCCTGGTGAGTCAGAACAATGGCCGCGTCCGGGGGCAAGGTCCATGAGCCACGGACATCGTCGACGATCTCGCGAGCATCCTCGCGGAACCGGTCGAAGCCGCGGATGCCTGCGCGCTCGCTGCCTCGGAACAAATCTCCACACGCCTCACCCATGTCCAGCAGATACTGGCGAAACACCGCGGGGAACTGGCTGCCAACCCGTGCCTCGACAGCTTCGAGTTCCTCGACGTGACAGCCGCAGAAGGTGATGAGCCGGGCGCGATGGTCGTCGGTCAACGCTTGTGGCGTGTCGACGAAGACGTACTCCGGATTGTCGGCAAGGGCGACCAGTCGCGACTTCCATTCAGCGACAATCGCTTCAGCGGTCACCTGTGAACTCATAGCCTCGATCGTGACACAAGCAACTGTTGCTGGAGGAACAGTCACCGCGATCACGAGGCCGTCGGTTGTCACCTCAACCTGAACTGACTCACTGCGAGGATCTGAGCCCACCGACACGAGATCGCATCACCCTGGCGAGTACTGGGTCACGGCCGACGAGCCACGCTTGTGCCGGCCAACCTTGGAAGACTCCCTTCGCCGAACTCACGGCCTGCTTTGAGCCAAGCCCACAGCCCCATGAGCTCGGCCGCTTTTCGCCTCGTGCTCGGTGGTGGGAAAGCTCAGTGAGTGTCATCGACCGAGCTCGGTTCCTCCCGCAAATTCCCCCTTCACGGAGACTCACGCCCAGGCGTGAACCTGGTCCTGGTCTGCCGTCAGTTCCGGTTCAGGCCGTGTCTTCGCGTATCGAGGGCAACCTTGAAGTGGCTCTCCGCCGCGTCGATTTCGCGGGTAGGTATCGCGGGATCGAAGACCCGCAGGACCGAAAAGAGGAAGCCGTCTGGATCGAGTCCGCGTAACTCGACATTGCCACCGTGACCGTTGGCCGCGTACGCACTCCACCGCTGCCGAATGCTTTCCGTGCCATCAGCTTTGCCGACGTATTGACGACCGTCCCGAGAGTCGGTGATTAGGTAGATGCCAATCACCGATGAGAGTGCGGTGCGCCACGAGGCGTATCGCTGCTCCCGCATAACTGCCTGCAGCTGCGCGTAATTCAGGACGAGCCGGTCAAAGCCCGGGAAGGGCACGGGTTGCGCATCCGCGATCTCGGTGACCGGATAGCCTGCGGCCGTGGGCCCGTTGAGCCTCCAGGTGCGTGGCGACCTCCAGCCGATGACGAGCCGGTTCCTGAGATCCGCCATGTGGTTCGAGACGACCAGGTCGAAGGTCCGCAGTGCACCGTCGTTCGGAACCTCGCCGCGGTTTTCCACGACTGACCACAGACGCGCACGGTCGCCGCCTTCGCGGATGAACACGACCCAGATACGCGGCGGGGTGACAGGGAAGATTCGGGGACTCGTCGACTGCTGCCTCGTGTACGCCAGGATCTCTTCATCCGATGAGTCTGCGTGGATGCCCTGTAAGCCGGTGTCCTCGTGCTCCTTGACGTACGCGTGCCGGATCACCTGTGCGTCCGCGGGGTCGATGCCAGCGCTATCCAGGATCGATCCGAGAGTCAGCGTCATTCAAGTGCACCGAACTCATCAAGGGAACCATTGGTTAAGTAGGTCGCGGGGGCCAACGCGACACCTGACACTGCGGCCAGCGGGATGCGACGAGGCTCCAAGTTCTTGCCGAACGTTAGCCGACCCGCTCTGGTTTCGCGGTCGACGACAAGCACATCGCCATCAACCATGATGTTGCCGGTGTAGCCTTCGTACATCATCGGAGGACCTCTTATCTGCGACTCCGCACTCAAACCAGGAATTAACCGTACCGAGTTTGCGTCATCATCGACACCCCTGAATCGCCTGTAGCCAATGCGGGACAATAGATGCGTGACTGTGCCGCCCTCTTCCGAACATGCGCTCAACCTGCGGGTTCTTCCGCAAGGTGAGTGGCGGGAGATCGCGCGGGCGCATCAAGACAGGGTTGATCCGCTCGTTGGGCCCTATCTCGAACGCAAAGCGCGCGGGGCCGCGCATCCGGTCGTGGACTTCTTGTTCACCTACTACGGGCACAAACCCGCGCAGCTTAAGCGGTGGCACCCCGGGTTTGGGGTTGCGCTCGAAGGGGCGGACGAATATGCGCGGCTGCGCGGGTACCACCAAACTGGCGACCTCGTCACTGCCGATCCCGCCTACCTCGCCAAACGGGCCGACACCATCGCGTTCGTTAGCGGGCTGCTCAAAGCGACCGCTGCCCGTCCCGCGCAGCTCTCCTGCTTCGGTCTCCATGAATGGGCGATGGTCTACAAAACCGATGAAGTTCGTCATCAGCAGGTGCCGTTAAGGCTCGGTAGTGCGGGAACCGATGCGGTTGTTGAGTCGATGCAGTTGCGCTGCACCCACTTTGACGCGTTCCGCTTCTTCACCCCGGACGCTGTCCCGCATAATGCGGAGCTGCTCACGCGCGAAGACCAGGTGCGTCGCGAACAGCCGGGGTGCCTGCACGCCAACATGGACCTCTACAAGTGGGCGTTCAAACTCACCCCGCTTGTCGACTCCGAACTCCTGCTCGACGCCTTCGAATTAGCTTGTGCGGCACGCGAACTCGACATGCGCGCGAGTCCGTACGACCTACGCGACTACGACTACGCACCGATACAGATCGAAACCCCAAGCGGCAGAGCCGAATACGTGCGGCGTCAGGCCGAGATCGCCGAGCGTGCGGGGGCCGTGCGCACCCGTCTCGCGGAGGCGTGCGCCACCCTCACGAGCACGATCACCTAAGGCAGCGCGACGCCCCTACCAGCAACTACTTCCCGGTATCCCCAACACCCGGCGCACCCGCCTCCGGCGCCATCGGCCCTCCCGGAATCTCCGGCAGCGCCTCCGTCACCAATTCAAAGTCGCCAGGGTGCTCCGCGTTGCCCTTGTCGACCGCCGACTCAACCAGCTCAATCCCCCGGTCAAGGCGCAAAATCAGCGGGTCTTCGCGCAAGTCCTTATACAGCGACACGCACATCCCACCCATCACCACCAAGAACGGCAGCGACACCACTGTCGTCAACGCCTGCAACCCGTTCAGCGCCCCGCCGAGGTCGCTCGGGTCCGCGATCACCAGCATGATCGCCGCGACCGCGCCGGTAGCAGCGCCCCAGAAAATCACGACCGGGCGCGTCGGTTCGATGCTCCCGCGCTCCGACAGTGTCCCCATCACAATCGACGCCGCGTCAGCGCCGGAGACGAAGAAGATCGCGACCAAAATCATCACGACCACGGTCGTAATCGTGGTGAGCGGATATTTGTCAAGCAAATGGAAGAGCGCGAAATCGGAATTGACGGAACCATCGGGCTCGGTCAGGTTGTGGTGTTCGCTCTGTTCGAAGATCGCTGACCCACCGAAAATCGCGAACCACAGCAGGCTCACCGCGCTTGGCACCAACAGCACCCCGGTGACAAATTGGCGAATCGTGCGACCACGACTAATGCGGGCGATGAACATGCCGACGAACGGGGTCCATGAAATCCACCACGCCCAGTAGAAAATCGTCCACTTCGACAACCATGCCTGCATCGCCGGGTCGCCCGCGCCCGTGCGCGACGCCATCGTCGGCAGGTATTCGAGATAGTCACCCAGCGACGTCGGGATAATGTTCAGCACAAACAAAGTCGGCCCGGCGAGGAAGACGAACGCCGCGATCGCGAGCGCGAGCACCATATTGATATTCGACAGCCACTGCACACCGCGCTCAATCCCCGACACCGCCGAGATCACGAAGGCGACGGTGAGCCCGGCAATAATCGCGACGAGCCCGATTTTGCCGATCGCGTCGATCCAGCCGTTGAATTCCATCCCAGCGCCAATTTGCAACGCGCCAAGCCCAAGTGAGGCGGCCGATCCGAACAGCGTCGCGAAAATCGCCATCATGTCGATCGCGCGACCGGCCCAGCCGTGGGTGTGTTTGCCGAGGAGGGGCCGAAAGACCGACGAGATCAATTGCGAACGGCCTTTACGGAACGTCCCGTACGCGATCGCCAACCCGGCGACGGCGTAAATCGCCCACGGGTGCAAGGTCCAGTGGAAAAGGGTTGTCGCCATGGCCAATTCGGCTGCCTGCGGCGAGCCCGGCGCGAACGTGTGCGGTGGCGGCGCGACGAAATGCGAAAGCGGCTCTGCCACACCCCAAAACATGAGGCCGATGCCCATGCCCGCGCTGAACATCATCGCGATCCACGACACCGTGCGGAATTCGGGCTTCTCGTCGTCGTCACCGAGCGGAATGCGGCCGTACCGGCTGATCGCGAGCCAGATCACGAAAACGACGAAGGAACTCGACGCGAGCACGAACAGCCAACCGGTGTTGGTGATGACCCAACGCTGGGCGGTGCTCGCGGTGGACGCGAGGCTGTCCTGATCGAAAACGCCCCAGAGCACGAAAGCTAAGGTGCCAAGCGCGCTCACCCAGAAAATGGGGCGATCTAAGCGAGGCGGTCGCTTTCGCGAATTTCCGGCAACCCCGTCGGTGACAGCGTTGGACATGGATTCCGGTCCTCTCCGATCGCCAAGCACAGCAGTTCACCGCAGCGCGGAAACACTCCGCAATCACGCAACCGTAACGCGACAGGTGACCAGAAAGTGGGCAGCGACTCACCGCCTAACCGTGATATTCGGCCGCACCGAGCGACGTCGCGGCAGGTGAGCACAACGTGATGCTGGCGCAACTGGTCGGAAAATCGCAGGCAATCGCGGGTCCGCAGCATTGGCGGAGTGACGGACGCGATGGTGACAACGGAATGCGGGTTGACCCGTGCGCGTGCGCGAATCGCGGCTGGACTCAAGCCGCTACCGGTGATGGCGCGCCCGGTCGCCGACGCGATCGGGGCCACGCTTGCCGCGCCCGTCGTCACGACAACGCCCTTTCCCCGCGTCGACACCGCCGCGATGGACGGGTATGCCGTCGCCGGACCTGGCCCGTCGTGGCGGTTGCGTCCGCACGTACGGATCGCTGGCCCGCACAGCGCTCTCGCGTTGACCCAGGGCGAAGCGGTGCGTATCGCGACGGGCGCGGCAACGCCAATTGGCACGACATCGACCCTTCGCGACGAGTACGTCCAGGTCAGCGCGGTCGACGGCGAGCTGGTACTCAAGCGTGACCCCGACGCACCGTCGCGCGACGACACCCGTCGCCAGGGCGAAAACTGGTGGGCGGGAACAACTTTGGCGACGACAGGCGCTCGCGTCTGCGCGGCGTTGGCGTCGGCGGCGTTGAGCGCGGAAGTCGAAACGGTCGAGGTGCGCGGTCCGATTCGTGCTGACGTGGTGATGACGGGCGACGAGATTCGCGCGGTTGGGCCGCTCAGTGCGGGGGAAACGCGCGATGCGCTTGGCCCAGTCCTGCCGGAATTCCTGCGCTGCTGCGATATCGAGTCGACGGGACTGTGGCACGTCACCGATCGCCCCGACCTGCTGCATGCGTGGCTGGGGCTCACCTCGCGCGCGGACCTTGTTGTCCTCGTTGGCGCGACGGGCGGCGGCGCGGCCGACCACCTCCGCCGCGTGCTCGCCGAAATCGGCGCGGACATCGTGCTCGACCGACTCGCGATTCGCCCGGGCGGCTCCACCCTGATCGCGCGGCTCCCCGACGGCCGCATCCTGCTCGGACTGCCTGGTAATCCGTTCGCCGCCGTGGCCGCGCTGGTGGCGCTCGCGCCCGCCATCGTCACCGCGCTCACCGGCCGCACGACGAATCCGTCCCACTGGGGCCGCCTTTCCGACGCGGGCGTGATGGCCGGTGACGCGACCCGCCTCGTCCCAGTCGGCCAACAGCCCGGCGGCGTGTGGCGCAGCACCGGCCCCGCGCACACCCCGCACCTCGCCGGGCTGATCGGCAGTCAAGCGCTCGCCGTGCTCCCGCCCGGCACCGGCCGAGGCAGCCTCGTCGAACTGCTGCCGTTGCCTCACTGATCCGCAAGGAGGACCGCGTGCGTTTTCGCATCGACAGTGCCGACCACGACCTGACCATCCGGTTCGAACCCGCAGGTCAATCACACATTATCGCGCCCGGTGACCATGTGCTCATCGCGTGGGAACCGTGGTCGGAGCTGACAACGGCCGACTTCGACGAAGCGCTCGCCACCGGTTACGTGCGGCACTCCCCCGACGAAATCGCGCTCTGTGCACCGGTCGGCCACTTCCAGCGCGTGTGGTTGTCGTCGGGAGCGGAATTCGACCCAGGGTGCTAGCCGCCAGCGGTCGCGAAGCTCAGTCAGGCACGGGATAAGTCTCGACCGGCAGCCAGATCCGCGATCTCGATGAACGCGCCCGGGACTGCAAGATCCGAGCCCGCAGCGACCGTGAACTCGGGCGGCTAGCTAGACGTGCCGACCGTGCGAAACCCTCCCTCAGCCCGGGATCGCCGCGACCGCTTCAATCTCGACCAATGCGCCCGGGACCGCGAGACCCGCGACCTTGGCGACGGTGATGGCCGGCGGGTTCGGGCGCTGACCCCACACGCGCTGGAACGCGGCGAAGCCAGCGCGGACGTCTTGGCCGTCGACGACCAGGATGGTCCATTTGACGACGTTCTCGATCGTCGCGCCCGCTGCGGCCAGGCAGGCTTGCAGGTTGGTCAGTGCCTGCTCGGCCTGGGCGGCCAGGGTGTCACCTAACTGTCCGGTGCTATCGAAGCCGTTCTGCCCGCCGATGTAGAGGGTGTCCATTCCCGCTGGCACACGCACCGCCTGCGTGAAAGCGGGGTTGCTGAGCATGGATTCGGGATTGAGGTAGGTCGCGATTGCCATGCCATCACTGTAACCAGTTAAACTGGTGTCATGCAAGCACGAGCGAAACTTTCCCCCGAACTACGCAGACGCTTCCAAAGCGGAAGGAGCGCACTGGATTTCGTGCATACCGGCGGTGAGGGCGAACTCGCGGCCTGGGAAATCGTGCATAACGCGGACGACATCCGCCGCTGGCTTTCGGTCGTGCTTGAGCTAGCCGAGCCCGCCGACCTCACCGCGACCGCAGCCGACCTGCCCGCCCTGCGCAAGCTCCGCGCCGCGATCACGCACGCCGCCTACGGCCTCGCTGCTGGCGACCCCGTGCGCCCTGCCGACATCGCGGTCATCAACGCCGCAGCCGCCGAACCGCCGCTCATACCAGCGCTCTCCCCCGACGGCGCGCTCACGTTCGTCGCCCCGACCGCACGCGCCGCCCTGTCCACCCTGGCCCGCGACGCCATCGACCTCTTCAGCGGCCCCTTGGCCAACCGAATCCGGGTCTGCGCCGCGGACAACTGCGGGCTGCTTTTCGTCGACGCGTCCCGTCCGGGCCGACGTCGCTGGTGCTCGATGGAACGTTGCGGCAACCTTGCGAAGGTACGCAAGTACCGCGACAGTTAGTGACGTTCCCGCGGCGTGATCGGCGGCGGCACCGGCAACTCGGTGCTGGGGCGCGCCCGCACCGCGTCGAACTGGTCGACCGACGTGCGCGCGGTCGCTTCGGCTGCCCGCACCGCCTGCTCGATCTTCGGATCTGATGCCGTCGTGAACCAGTCGGCGACATCGGAATCGTCTTCGATCTTCACCGGCGGTGTGTCTTCGACAGTCGGTTCGTACCGGAACACTCCGTCGGCACCCTTGGTGGCGAAATTCTGGGCGAACCCTTCGAGCGCTTTGCCGAAATCGCTTGGCACAAGCCACACTTTGTTCGCGTCGCCCTTGGCGACCTCGGGCAGTGTCTGCAGGTACTGGTAGGCGAGCAGTTCGGGCGTTGGCTTGCCGTTTTTGATCGCGGCGAAGGTCTTCTCGATGGCTTTCGCCTCGCCCTGCGCCTGCAAATACGCGGCGGCGCGTTCACCTTGCGCGCGCAGAATGCGACTTTGCCGCTCACCTTCGGCCGCCAAAATCGCCGACTGCTTGCCGCCCTCCGCGGCGAGAATCTGTGCCTGCTTGGCACCTTCGGCGGTTTTGATCTGCGACTCGCGCGTGCCTTCGGCGGTGAGGATCATCGCGCGCTTCTCGCGGTCGGCCTTCATCTGCTTTTCCATCGATTCCTGGATCGACGGCGGCGGGTCAATCGACTTGAGTTCAACGCGGGCGACGCGCAAACCCCAACGGCCCGTTGCCTCGTCGAGGACACCGCGCAACTGGTTGTTGATCTGATCGCGCGAGGTGAGCGTCTCTTCCAGGGTCATGCCACCGACGACGTTGCGTAGCGTGGTGACGGTGAGCTGCTCGACCGCCGCGATGTAGTTGCTGATCTCATACACCGCTGCCTGCGGGCTCGTGACCTGGAAATACACCACCGAGTCGATCTGCAGCGTGAGGTTGTCTTGGGTGATCACCGGCTGCGGTGGGAACGAAACAACGCGCTCGCGCAGGTCGACTTTGGCGCGCACGCGGTCGGCGAACGGAACGAGGAATGTGAGCTGACCGGAAACCGTGCGCTGATAGCGACCAAGGCGTTCGATGACCGCCGCCTCGGCCTGCGGAACAAGCGCGACCGCGCGCAGTGCGACCAACGCGATCACCACGATGAACACGGCAACAGCGATAAGGACAAGCATTAGGGGCCCTTCCAGACAACGGCGGTAGCGCCGTCGATCTTCATGACATACACGGTGACGCCTTCGTCGTAAACGTCGACGGGATCAAGCGGTCGCGCGGTCCATACCTCGCCGCCGAGCTTGACCTGACCGGATTGCGCGGTGACCTTGTCGAGCACCAACGCCGACTTGCCAGGCAGCGCATCGGCATTCGTCGCGAACGGCGGCGGCGTCGAATATTTGCGCCGTAGCATCGGGCGCACGCCGAGGAAAAGCAGCCCCGTCGATAACGCGAATACCAACGCCTGTCCCCACACCGGCAGGTCGAACGCGCCGGTGACGCCCGCGGTGCCGAGTGCGGCCCCACCGAGCATGAGCAGCGTGAGGTCGCCGGTGAGCATTTCCGCTGCCGCGAGCAGTAACCCCGCGACGAGCCAGATGAGTGCGGCCACAAACTCCACCCTAGACGCCACGCCGGAATCGCGGGGCCCCAAGCGTTTTCACGACGCTAAGCTCGCCCGGGTGAGAAGCGAGAACTATGGCGACATCTATTCTGGCCATCGCCGCAAAGCCAAAGTCGCGATCCCCGTCGTTGCCGCTGAGCGCGATCTCGTTGTCGAAGACGCCGCGACCGGATTCTGCGGCGCGGTTGTCGGCTTCGAACGCACTTACGACGGCGAGTTCGTCCGCCTCGATGACGGGCGCGGTCGGGTTCGACTGTTCGCGATGCGCGAAGCGGCGTTCCTCATCGACGGCAAGCCGGTCACGTTGACCAAGCCGACGGCCGCACCGAAAGCCGCGACGAAGTCCGCGTCGGGCTCGACGAGGGTCGAAGGACTGCGTGCTCGCGTCGCTCGGGGTAGTCGGATTTGGGTCGAAGGTGTGCATGACGCCGCGCTTGTCGAGCGGGTGTGGGGCCATGACCTGCGCGTTGAGGGTGTTGTCGTTGAGCAACTCGACGGGCTCGACCACCTCAGCCCGCGTCTCGCCGAATTCGGGCCCGGCAAGGGCGCACGGGTTGGCGTGCTGGTCGACCACCTCGTGACCGGGTCAAAAGAAACCCAGCTCACCACCGGACTCGGCCCGCATGTGCTCGTGACCGGCCACCCCTTCATCGACGTTTGGCAGGCCGTCCGGCCGTCAGCGGTCGGTATCGACGCGTGGCCCACGGTTCCGCGCGGCGAAGACTGGAAAACCGGCATCTGCGCGCGACTGGGCTGGGGCACGCCTCAGGACGGCTGGCGACGCGTCTACAACGCGGTCACCTCGTTCCGCGACTTGGAAGCTCCGCTCATCGGCGCGGTCGAACGGCTGATCGACTTCGTCACCGAAGTCGACTAGTCAACTCCCCAGACCCGCACGCCGAACACCCTTTATGCTCGATAGTTATGTGCTCCCCCAGCGCAACGCTCACCGTGTGGGCCGGCTCATGGCTGGCTGGCGCGAGCGCGCCCGACGACGTTCTAGCCGCGCTAGCCGCGTGGTCCCCGCTGCACACCATCGCCGCGGGCGACCCGACAACGGGTGCGCGCGACGACCTGCCGTGGACCGCGCACGGACACACCGCGGGCACGGGTGCCATGCCGTTGTTGAAGGTCATCCGCGAGGCGCTCGCTGAGCCGGGCGCGCAGCTGCGCCTCGTACTACCCGCGCCCGGCGACGTGCGCGGCCTGCCAATCGGCACCGCCTTCGCCGCCGACGCGATGGAAGCGGGCGAAGGGCTGCTCATCGGGGTGCCCGGCCGCGAAGGCACCGGCCTGATCCCGCAATGGGACGACCACGACACCTTGCAATGGACCGTCTACAGCGTCGTCATTCCCCCGCCCATCGGCGACGATATGACCCTCGGCGAAGCCGAATACACGATGCGCGAAGCTGTTCGCGACGCCGCTGACGCCCTCATGCAGCTCCACACCACTGGCATCGGCCCCGGCGACGCCGACCCGCGCGAGCAGATCGAAAACCAACTGGCCGCGTATTCACGGCACGCCTATCCCGACGCAATTCCCTTGCGCGCCAAGCGAATACTCGATACCGCCGACCACGTTGCGGCCATTCTCACCGTCGCCGAGCACGAGCCAGCGTCGTCGCCCACGTCGGCGAGCGCGGCTAGCGCCCACGAGTCGCTGTTGCGTCCACTGTGGAACACCATTCGCGCGGCACGCCTCGCCGCCGTTCATGCGGCGGCCGGTCAACGCTAGAACGCGTTCAGCACCGTTTCGAGCTTCGAGACGTTAAGCACCGACAACGTCGCCGCCCGCACTTCCGGGCACTGTTCGCTAGTGCGTTCGTCGACTATGCCTCGGTTGTAGGCGATAGCGGCGTTGGCGGTGAGGTCGAGCGTGGTCCACAGTCGAACCGCACCGAGGAACGCCACCCGCGCGACCGATGGGCCAATGGCCTTCCACGTGCCTTTTTGCCCGGCGAAAATGCCGCATACCTCGTTGACGGACGCCGTCGAGATCACTGGTTCGGTCGGGGCTGGCGGTTCGGTTTCGAAGCCCTTTTTCGCGCACCCGGCAAGTCCGCTCATCAGCACGACAGCCGTCAAGCTCATCGCTGCCGCTTGCCGACGGCTTTTGTCCCATCGCAGCGGAGTCGAACGCATCGGAAGTCCTCCGATCTGACGAGCCCTGACGAGCGCACCTGTCGGGAAAGCCTACTGAACGAAACCCGACAAACCGCCAATCTTTATGCGGTTGTGCTCAGCCCCGTGCGGTTTTAGCGCGTGGGACGTTGCGGGAGCGCGCAGCAGCCGGGGGCGCAGAGCGCGCCGTCGACGGTGCAGCCGTAGCGGGGCACGGCGCCCAGCGCGGCAGCCGGAGCGTCGGTGAGATGCTCGGCGATGAGGTCGACGACCATCCGCGCGAAGCGGGGGTCGGTGCCCGGGGTCGCGGTGCGAACGAACGCCATGCCAAGTTCGGCGGCGCGGGTCGCCGCTTCGTTGTCGAGGTCCCAGATCACTTCGAGGTGATCGGCGACAAATCCGATCGGGCAGACGATCACGGCGTCAATTCCCTTGCCGTGCAACACATCTAGATGGTCGACGATGTCGGGCTCAAGCCACGGGATCTGCGGCGGACCCGACCGTGACTGCCACACCACGTCAAAGTCAGCGAAACCTGCTGCGGCAGCGGCCAATCGGGCTGCCTCGTTGACCTGCCTGCTGTAAAGGCGACCCCCATCGGCGGGCGGTCCCGCTGATCGGTCGGCGGATTCCGGAATCGAATGCGCGGTGAAAACCAGCCGCGCGCCTTCGCGTTTGTCAGCCGGAAGTTGTTGCGCCGCAGCGGTTATCGCATCCGCGAACGCGGCGATGAAAAGCGGGTGGTCGAAGTACTGTCGCAGCTTCGTCAGCGTCGGCGCACCTTCGCCTACTGCCGCGCGAGCACGCGCGATGTCCTCGTCGTACTGTCGGCATCCCGAGTACCCGCCCCACGCCGATGTCGGGAAAACCAGCGCGGAGTCGATGCCGTCGGCGGTCATCCGCGCGACGGTGTCTTCGACCATTGGATGCCAGTTCCGGTTGCCGAAATACACCGGCAGGTCCCGCCCCGACGCGGCAAGCTCGGCTTCGATCGCGGTGATCAGCTCGCGGTTGAGCGCGTTGATCGGCGAAACCCCACCAAAATGCAGGTAATGCTGGGCGACCTCAGCCAGCCGTTCCGGCGGTACACCTCGGCCCCGAGTGACGTTTTCCAGGAACGGAAGCACGTCATCGGGGCCTTCGGGGCCGCCAAACGACAGCAGCAGCAGCGCTTGCGGCATTAGTTCGCGACGAAGTCCTCGGGGAACCACATGTTGTGGCTGGCCCCACCGTCGACGTAGATGATCGAGCCGGTGGTGGCGGGCAGCCAGTCCGACAGCAGCGCGACGATCGACTTGCCGACAGCGCGAGCGTCGTTGCCGTCCCAGCCGATCGGCGAAGCGCCATCCCAGTAGTTGTCGAGCGCCTTGAGCTGCTTGGCGTCGTCGGTCGCGGTGCCAGCGATGGCCTTGGCCGCGAGGGTCTTGATCGGGCCGGCGGCGATGAGGTTCGAGCGAACTCGCTTGGCAGCGCCCACTTCTCGCGCAACGTAGCGGTTCACCGATTCAAGCGCGGCCTTGGAAACGCCCATCCAGTTGTAGTACGGCATCGCGACGCGCGGATCGAAATCCATGCCGACGAGCGAGCCGCCCTCGTTCATCACCGGCAGCACCGCGCGCGCGAGCGACGCGTAGCTCCACGCCGAAATCTCGAACGACTTCGCGACGTCGGGGCCGGGGCCTTCGAGGAACGGAAGGGCTTCGGGGCCCATCAGCGTGCGCGGCGCGAACGCGATCGAGTGCAGCGCGCCGTCGATGCCCTCGGGGGCAAGCTCGCGCAGCTTCTCGGTGAGCGCGGCCAGATCCTCTTCGTTGGTGACGTCGAGGCCGATCGCGGGCGGCACCTCCTGCGGCAGGCGCTTGGCGATGCGGTCAATGAGCCGCAAGCGCTCCGGGATACCGGTGATGATCACGCGCGCGCCCTGTTCCTGGGCAATCGCCGCCGCGTGGAACGCGATCGACGAATCGGTGATGATGCCGGTGATCAGGATGGTCTTGCCTTCGAGCAGTCCGCCCATGAGTTTTCGGTTCTCCCTGAGATCAAGTTTGTGGTGCCGCCACTGTGTCGGTGGCGGCGGCCCAGCCGTTAGCGCTGCGCTAGCGGATCAGTGGCCCATGCCCATGCCGCCGTCGACGGGGATGACCGCGCCGGTGACGTAACGGGAGTCTTCGGAAGCCAGGAAGCTGATGACCGCGGCGACATCCTCAGCCTGGCCGAGACGGCCGAGCGGAATGAACTTCTTCGCCGTTTCCTTGAGGTCTTCGGGCAGCTCAGCGGTCATATCGGTTTCAATGAAACCGGGCGCGACGACGTTGGCGGTGATGCTGCGGCTACCCAGTTCGCGGGTGATCGAGCGGGCCATACCGATGACGCCGGCCTTGGACGACGCGTAGTTGATCTGGCCGGGACCGCCGCCGAGACCGACGACCGAACCGAGGAAGATCATGCGACCCCAACGGGCGCGCAGCATCGCGCGGTTGGCGCGCTTCGCGACGCGGAACGCGCCGGTGAGGTTGGCGTCGATGACACGCTCGAACTGCTCTTCGGTCATGCGCATGAGCAGCGTGTCGTCGGTGATGCCCGCGTTCGCGACAAGCACCTCGACCGGGCCCTGATGCTCTTCGACCTCGGTGAACGCCCGATCGACCGAATCCGAGTCGGTGACATCGCACTTCACGGCGAACAGACCTTCGGGCGCACCCGAACCACGATGGGTGACAGCGACCTTGTGGCCGTCGGCAAGCAGGCGCTGCGCGACCGCGAGACCGATACCGCGATTACCGCCGGTGACCAGGACCGACCGGGATGTGACGTTCGACATACGGGACAACCTATCTGGTGACGATGATGCGTTGGGCGTCAGGGTCTACCGCTTGGGCGGACTCACAACGCGACGCTAGCTAGGGCAGGCGTTGACGATAGAGCAAGCTGATGGTGACGCCACCGGCGATCAGGAGGATGCCAAGCAGCAGCCACGGCCTACTCGCGTCGCCGCGGGTGGTTTCATAGCCGATTTGCTCTTCGAGGGTGTCATAGACGGCACGCAGCTCGGCGAGCGAGGACGCGGTGTAGAACTCGCCGCCGGACAGGTCGGCGATCTTGCGCAACGACGTGTTGTCGACGGGCACCTTGACCCGCTGCGACCCCTTGCCGTCGGCGTCGGGGATTTCGACGGTGCCCCATTCGGTGCCGAAGGAAATCGTTGAGACCGGGATGTTCTTGTTTTTCGCGAGCGCGGCGGCGGTGAAGCCGTGGCGCGGGTTCGATGTGTCTTTGTCGTCGGGGACGGTCTGTTTACCGTCCGACATCAGCACGATGCGGGCAGGCGGCGGGGTTTCGCCACCGCCGAGCACGGCACCGAGATTGTCGATCGACTGCATCGCGGTAAGGATGCCCTCGCCGGTCGCGGTGCGTTCGGCGAGCTTGATGTTGTCGATGGCGTGCTTGACCGCTTCACGGTTGGTTGTTGGTGACACCATCACCGACGCGGTGCCCGCGAACGTGACGAAACCCAGGTTGATGCCCGGGGTCAGCCCGTCGACGAATTCCTTGCCCGCGCGTTGCGCGACTTCCAGCCGCGACGGTTCGACGTCGGTCGCCTCCATCGACAGCGACACGTCCATGACGAGCACGACCGTCGCGCGGTTGCGTGGAATCTTTTGCACCGCGGTCGGTCCCGCGATGGCGACAGTCAGCGCGACAAGCCCGACGAGGATCAACGCGATCGGCGCGTGGCGCATGATGCTCGCCCGCGTCGGCGCGACCTTCTCAAGCACGGCCATATTGCCGAAGCTGAGCATGCGCTTATGCCGGGCGCGCTGCACCAGGATGTAGCCGCCGAGCAGCGCCAACACAACGAGCAGGAAGGCGAGCCAGGGGCCGTGCGCGAAATGGGAGATCGAAATACTCACTGACGAACTGCCCGCCCACTCGGGGCGCCGAGGCCGTGGCGCCTGGTTGATACGAATCGGACCACGTCAGCGATCCAATCTCGGTCCGTCGACAACGTCATCACCGGTGCGCCGCAGCCACGCAGGGCTTGCGCCACTTGCGCGCGTTGGGCTTGCGCGGCGGCGGCGAAGTCGGCGCGCAGGGTGGGGGTGACGCTGAACTCGCGGGTGCGGCCCGTTTCTGGATCGTGCAGCACCACGTCGCCGCCACCGGGCAGCGCGAGGTCGAGCGGATCGAGGATTTCGACGGCGAGCAGGTCGTGACGCGCGGAGATCGCGCGCAGCGACCGCTGCCAGTCGACATCGCCGAGGAAGTCCGAAATGACAACGGCGAGACCACGTTTGCGTTGCGGACGCCGCAGCGATTCGATGCCCGCCTTGAGGTCGCCACGCACACCGTCACGGGCGTGCGGGGTGGTCGCGATGGTGCGCAACAGGCTCTGCGCGTGCATCCGACCAGCGCGCGCGGGAATGCGAACGAGGTCTTGGCCGGTCGCGACGACGGCACCAATGCGGTTGCCGCCACCGGACGTGAGATGCGTGATGGCCGCCGCTGCAGCAATCGCCAAGTCGCGCTTGTGAATTCGGCCAGTGCCGAAATCCAAGCTCGACGACAAGTCGACGACGAGCCACGTTTCCAGCTCGCGGTCGGCGATCATCTGCCGGACGTGCGGATGCGTGGTGCGCGCCGTGACCGACCAATCCATTTGCCGCACATCGTCGCCCGGCTGATACAACCGCGCCTCACCCGGTTCCGACCCCGGTCCCGGGATCAGCCCCTGATGATCGCCGTGCAGCACGCCGTCGAGGCGGCGACGCACGGTGAGTTCGAGCGTCTTGAGCGCGGCGGTGAGCTTCGGATCAGTGAGCTCGCCAGCCTGAAACGACGGCGGACCACTCGACGAAATCGACCGCCGGGCAACGGGTTCGGGCGAACTCACTGGGTCGCGACGTTGCCGACGGGCTGGGCCTGGCCGTTCGCCGAATGGGGAACGGGCTGCGGAACAGCGGGCGGCTGCGGAACGGGATGCTGCGGCTGACCTTGCTGAACCGCCTGCGGGGCGACCTGCGGGAGGCCAACGGTTTGCAGGACGCGCTTGATGACGTCTTCGGGCGAAACCTCGTCGGCGAGTGCGTCATAGGACAGCACGAGACGGTGCCGCAGCACGTCGGGGATCACCTCGACGACATCTTGCGGGACAACGTAATCGCGCCCACGAATCAGCGCGACCGAACGGGCAGCGGCGATGATGCCCAGGCTCGCGCGCGGCGACGCACCGTAGGAAATCCAGCTCGCCACATCCGGCATGCCGAATTCGAGCGGAGTGCGGGTGGCCGAGATGACGCGAACGACGTAGTCGACGAGCGCGTGATGCACGAAGACGTTCGCGGCGACCTTCTGCAGTCGAATGATGTCTTTCGGCGTGAGCACCTGGTTCGGCTCGGGCGCGCTGACGCCCATCCGGTAGATGATCTCGCGTTCTTCCTCGATCGACGGGTAGTCGACGACCACCTTGAACAGGAAGCGGTCGCGCTGCGCCTCGGGCAGCGGGTAAACGCCTTCGCTCTCGATCGGGTTCTGGGTCGCCATGACCAGGAACGGATCGGGCATCGGGTAGGTCTTGCCGCCGATCGACAGCTTGCGTTCAGCCATCACCTCAAGCAGCGCCGACTGCACCTTCGCGGGTGCGCGGTTGATCTCGTCGGCGAGGACGAAGTTCGCGACAACCGGGCCAAGCTCGGTGTCGAATTCCTCGCGGCCCTGCCGGTAAATACGGGTACCGATGAGGTCGGTCGGCACGAGGTCGGGCGTGAACTGCACGCGCGAGAACGAACCACCGACGACCTTCGCGAACGTCTCAACCGCAAGCGTCTTCGCGACACCGGGAACGCCTTCGAGCAACACGTGACCACGGGCGAGCACGCCGATGAGCAGGCGCTCAACGAGACGATCCTGTCCGACGATTACCCGTTTGACCTCGTAAATCGCCTTCTCGAGAGTCGCGACGTCACGCTCAAGGGTGTTCGGCGCACCTGTACCAGCATCTTTCGCCAGCTTCGGCCCGCTCACACCTTCCGTCGAAGTCACCAACATCCCCGCTTTCGCTTTGGTCCTGTGCGTGCCGTGCCAACTATTCCAGGTAATCGCCAAACGTGCCGCAACCGGCCACTACTAGAGCCGAATTCGCTGACATCGCTTTGCTCGTTTTCGGCGGGCTAGACGCTCGCTACCAGTGTCAATACCGGGATTTCGCGTGCTGCGGGGCTAGCCTGGTCCCTCCGCGACCTGAGGGGGAATTTCGGGCGCGGCTTTTTCAGGTGCACGTTCGGTGCTGTCGGCGAAAGTGGTGGGTGATGTCGGTGTCGGATTCCGCGGCGCGTCCGGAAATTCAGCTCGCGAGTGGGGTGGTGCGCGGGGTCCGGCAACGCGGAATCGCGTCTTTTGTCGGGATTCCTTATGCGGTAGCGCCGCGGTTTGGGGAGCCGGAAGGGGTTTTGGTGGTGGGCGGGGTCGGCGGGGTGCGCGGAGGTTCGCCGGGTGATCGCACGGCGGGCGACTCGGGTGCGGGTGCGGGGACTATCGGCCCTACGACCGGGCTGCGTGGGGATTCTGCTAGGGGTGGCGGCGGCGAACGGAGCGGGGCGGACCGGGCGACCGAGGAGGTGCTCACCGTTGACGTGTTCACGCCCGCTGGCGTCGATGGGTTGCATGCGCGGTGGCCGGTCCTCGTGTGGTTGCTTGGCGACTCGGCGGGGGCATGGCCGCGATCGTGGTTTGACGGGTCGAGTTTCGCGCGGTCGGGGGTGGTGACCGTCGTCGTGTCGTCACGTGGCGGATTCGCTGGGTTCGGGATGATCGATGGATTTCCGCTCAATCGCGGGTTGCTCGATCAGCTCGCGGCGTTGCGCTGGGTGCGCGACAACATCGCCGCGTTCGGCGGCGATCCCGACCGGGTCACCGTCGCTGGGCAGGGTGTGGGCGGCGGATGTGTGGTCGCGCTGCTGGCGACGCCTGCCGCGCGCGGGCTGTTTGGGGCGGCGATCGCGCAGTCGGCCGAAATTAGTCGAATGAGCGTGGATCAAGCGGCCGCGACGACGCACGCGTTGGGCGCGATGCTCGGCGTTCGCGAGCCGAGCGGCTGGCTTGACGTTGACGACGCCGCGATCGCCGCGCACGTGCCCGCGCTCACTGAGCGTGCGCTGTGCTCGGCGCTACCGACGTCGGCGGACGCGCTGCTTGACCGCGTTGTTGACCCGTTTGCCGACCTGCTTGGTCGCCCGTTCGCGCCGGTTGTCGACGGAACGGCTTTTCTGTCAGCCGAAGAGGGCGCTGATACTCCGCTGCTAATCGGGTGCACGGCGAATGAGCGCGTGTTCGAGCGCGCCACCGATTGTGCGCCAGAGTCGGCGATGGCGGCGTTGCGCGCGCATGGGGTGGGCCGGACGTGCATCACCCAATTCCTCGGTGTTGGCCCGGTTTTGGGGGCGCGTCGGCTGACGAGTCAGCTGCATGCGACCGCTGTTTTCCGTAGACCTGCCGTACAGGTGGTGAATGCCCGCCGGGCTGCGGGTCGTGGCGATGCGACCTGGATGTATGACTACCGCAACCGCTCCCCCGTCGACAATGCCGCCGCCCACGGCGCGGAAGTCCCTTATGTGTGGAATGCGTTATCGAATGTGGCCGCGCGGTTAGGCGAGCACCCGCCCGTCGAATTGGCGGCACGAATGCACCGAGATTGGGTCCGTTTTTGCACCGATTTCCGCTGCGATTGGCCAACTGGCACGGGCGCGATGATTTATAACCGCACAAGCACTTTCGATAACACCGCTTACCGATTGGAATGGGAATTGGCCGAATTCGGCGCGACAGTGCGCGCCGCGGCAGCGCGTCCGAAGTTGGCAGCGAAACCGCGCGAGGTCCGCTTCGGTTGGGCGGCGGTCCGCGCGGAACGCGAGGCAGCGGCGGGCGTTTTACGTCAGCGCTGACCCCGGGCGCTCCGTTCACGCGAGGGCTAGCGGTTCCCTTCGCCGCGCACTTGCCCTGATCACGGGCCGATTTTTCGCTGACGGCGGGTGCGGTACTCGGTCCTCGCCGCGTTGGCTTGCGGTGCGCTGCTTGTCGGTGGTGCGACAGCGAACGCCGCGCCTCGGCCCGATCCGTGGGTGCAGGGGCAGATCGACGCGCAGACCGAGAATGTGCCCGGCTTCTTGCGCTCGATCGAACTCGCGGGCGTTGACCGGGGTGGGATTTCCGATGCGGACCTCGCCATTAAGGGGCGCACAGTTTGCTATCAGATTTACGCCGGAAAGGGCGACGTGAGCGGTGCCGCCCTGCCCAATACGCGGCGCGACGATTATCACTCACTGGAGGTAGTCGCGGGCGCGAGCATTAAATACTTATGCCCGCCCGCAGCGGCATTCGCGGGGTCGCTGGCCGACAAGGCGCCATAACTTAGCCCTGCGTTGGCCCGGCAAACCGCACGGTCCCGCACGGCGCCTCAATCGAAAATTGCGGTTGACCGTCGGCGGTGTGCGTGAGCCGGGTGGTCTTCAAGCGGTGCTGTTCAGCGATCGTGTGTGCCGTTGATGGGGTGATCAGCTCTTGTGCGGCGTTGAACAGCCCCGCACCGCCGCCTCCCCCGCCCGTCTTGCGCCAGTGAACCCAGCCGCGTTTCTCGGCCCACACCCCCGCACGGTCGACCATTACGAAAAACCCAACCACGGCGGCCATTCCGATAACAAAGCCCATCAGTCATGCGTACCGCCCACGCGCGGCGACCGCAACGAATACCCTTGCCTGCAGGCCTCCAGATGTGTAGATACAATCTACGTAGATCCAATCTACCCAGCGCGAGGAGATCGCGATGACATCGTTCGTTGGACGTGGAACCGAGCTCGCGGTCTTGCGGAAGCGGCTGGATCGTGCGGCGGCATCCGGCAGCGGCGCGGCGTTGGCTATCCGCGGACGGCGCCAGGTCGGCAAATCGCGGCTCGTCCAAGAGTTCTGCGATCGCGCGGATGTGCCGTATGTCTATTTCACCGCGAATAAAGGCGCGTCTCCGGTCGAATCCATCGCGATGTTTCTCGCTGACTTGCGGGACTCCTCCTTGGCGCGAAATCCCGCGTCCATCCCCGATCACGCCGCGAACTGGGTCGATGCGTTCCGCATCCTTGCTGGCCAACTTCCACAGCAACCGAGCATCGTTGTCCTAGACGAGGTGCCGTGGCTGTCGGAACAAGACAGCATGTTCGACGGTGCGCTGCAAAACGCCTGGGATCGCCTACTTTCGCAGTCACCGACGTTGTTGCTTTTGCTCGGCAGCGATATTCACATGATGGAGCGGATGACGGCCTACGACCGCCCGTTTTTCGGGCGTGCGGACAACCTCGCCCTTGGCCCGCTGAATCCCGCCGAAGTTGGTGCCGCCCTTGACCTTTCGCCTGCGGATGCGATCGATGCCCACCTGATCAGTGGGGGGCTGCCCGGCGTCTTGCGTGGTTGGCCATCGGCGATGCCACCCATGGAGTTTGTCAAACGCGAATGCGCGGACCCCGCGGCAGCGATTTTCAGCATTCCCGAGTCGTCACTTCTCGCTGAGTTTCCGTCACCCGACCATTCACGACGCGTTTTGGAGGCTATCGGCGGCGGCGATCGCACTCACGCCACCATCGCGGCCGCGGCAGGCAGCCGTGAAGGGGACGTTCCCTCGGGCACACTCTCACCAGTCTTGCGGCGACTCACCGAGGACAAACGCATTCTCGCGTTGGACACGCCCCTGTCTACTGTCGCGGGCAAACCCGGTTTGTACCGGGTAAGCGATTCGAGTTTGCGCCTGTATCTCGCGGTTGGCCGATCAGCGCAGGATCTCGTGAGCCGCGGCCGTTCAGACATGGCCCTGCGCCTATTTCAACGCCGTTGGTCCACCTGGCGCGGTCGGGCCGTCGAACCGCTTATCCGCGAGTCCGTCGAGCTTGCCGCACTGGGCGGCGAACTGCCGTGGCCTGATGTCGAAGCCGTTGGCGCATGGTGGAATCGACGATTCGACCCCGAAGTCGACCTCGTTGGCGCGGACCGCTCTCCTGTCGCGAAGAACGTCTTTTTTACCGGCTCCATTAAGTGGTTAGACACCCCGTTCGACGCGCACGACGCCGCAGCCGCGACCCGTGGCGGCGCGGAGGTCCCCGGCGCGGACTCGGCAGGATTGATGGTGGTTAGCCGATCGGGAATTTCCCGTGACGTAGATCTGGGTTCCAACGCGGTGGTCTGGACGGCAGACGAGGTCGTCGACTCTTGGCGATAGCGCAGTCGCACCCGAATCCTTCTACTCGGATGTGGCGACCAATTCCGTTCCATCCCAAGTAAATCTGACCTTCACCGTCGAGACCGGGCGACCACAGCCAAGCCGGTGGTGCAGGACGTGCCACAACGGGGAAAGTTCCGGCGAAAGCGCGCTCACATCCACCTTCGACATGCGGCAACCTTAGCCCTGACGACCCGGAAGTCACTGGTCGATGGGCGACAATTCCGGCCCCCCCCCGCGTCGGAGTGGCAGTGGATAATTCCGTCGCGCTGTCGGTCCAATATCTTGTGCGTGCGGATTGGCGATATACGACTGGTATAACCGATGACCAGACGCTATTGTTACGACCTCAATCAAGGGGTGATCCGCTTGCGCGGGTCGATTCTATGGAGGGGTGCGGTGGGGGAAATCTTGCGGGCCGACGCGGAGGCGTTGCGCACGATGGCGGGCGCGGTGCGGGGCGAAGCGGGCAAAATCGGGAAGCCAAGTCCGGCCGAAGCCATCAGTGCGGTGGCGGCGGGCATGCCCAATTCCGTGATTGGGGCGGCGGCCGCGGGGGCGGGTGAGCCGATCATGAGCTCGTTTCTCCGAATGGCGGCGCAGCTGAATTCGCTTGCGGACGCGGCGACGTCGAGTGCGACCAGCTACGAAGACATGGACGCCGCGTTCAAAGCTCAGCTTGAGCGCTACCTGCATCCGGGGGCATAGATGGCTGCGACGATGAGTCAGATCCGCAGTTGGTCGCCCGCCGCCGCAGCCACCGCGAGCACCGGCGTGGTTGCGGTGAACAATGAATTTCGGACGGCGATGAGCCAAGCCAGCCGGGCCGTCGACACCGCATTGGCTGGCTGGCAGGGCGACGCCGCCACCGCGACCGACCTGCGCCGACTCGAATACGAGCTGTCGGCGAACCATATTTCCGCCGCCGTCATCGACGCGGCCGACGCGCTGGCTGATGCCGCGACACTCACCACGGTGTGCACCACTATCTTGGCGATCGAAACCGAGGCCAAAGCCAAAGGCTGCGCGGTGAACGACGACGGCACCGTGACAGCCGCGGTCTCCAACACCGGAGACCTGGTGTTAGACACCGTCTTTCAGGCCAGCCTCGACAATGAGGCCGCCGGATTCCAAGCGCGCATTCAGCCACTGTTGGTCACTGCGGGAACGACCGATGAGAAGGCTGGGGCGAAGCTTTCGGCGGCCATCGCGTCGCTGGTTGGCCTCGCCCAAAATCCGCAGGGCACGCCAGCGAGTTCCAAGGTCACCGACGTCATCAACGGCAACGCCTTCCTGCCCGATGATCCGAAGGGAATGTACGAATTCTGGGAATCCCTTTCCCCATCGGATAAGGATTTACTGTTCGCCTACGACCCCAATGTCGGCAATCGCGACGGTATCCCGGCCGTCGAGAAAGACCACTACAACCGACTCAACCTGGTGAACCTGCAAACGAGCGCTCAGTCGACCTTGGACAACCTCAACGGCCAACACCCCGACTGGGCGGCAGGCCAGAATCCGCCCGTGAAAGCTTCTGCCGCAGCGGAATACGAGTTGTGGAATGAGGCGCGGACCAAGCAGCAGAACCTGCTGAATGGGTACAAGGCGGTCGATACCCAAATCAACCAGACAACGCCGCCGCGCTATTTGTTGAGCGTTGACGATGCGGGACATGGCGCGATTGCCTTGAATAACCCCGATGCGGCGAAAAACGTGGCGACGTATGTACCGGGAACGTTCGCGAGGTTGGAGGAGATTGGGGACGGGGTAGAGCGGTCACAGGCGATGCTCAATTCTGCCGAGAACGCTGGTGGGCGGGGAAATACCTCGGTCATCGCGTGGTACGGCTACGACGCACCACAATCGCTGTTTCCCCAAGCCGCGCAGGAAAGTTTCGCCGACAACGGTGCCCCCACACTTGACCGTTTTCAGGATGGACTGCGCGCCACTCACGACGGCCCCGCGTCCAACAACACAGTGGTCGGACACAGCTACGGCAGCACGGTCATCGGGCATGCCGCGAGTCACGGGAACTCGCTGGCGGTGGACAACGTGGTGTTCGTCGGGAGCCCCGGCGTCGACGTCGACCGCGCGACCGACCTGCACCTCGACGGCGTGCCTACCGATCAGAACAAGGGCCGTATCTTCGCGACGGCAGCCAGCGCGGATCCCGTTCCGCAAATCGGAGGCATCGCGCATGGTATGCCACCGTCAGAAAAATACTTTGGTGCGACAGTTTTTGAGTCGAGCAGCGGATCTGTTGCCGATTTGCCGATTATCCGCGATTTCCCGCAGGGGTCTGACGCGCACGGCAGCTATTGGGATCCAAACAATCCTGGCCTCAGGTCACAAGGTCGAATTATCGCAGGAGCGCAGTCGTGAGACCCGTCCGATCGACGCGTTGGTTCATTACTGTCATGGCGCTGACGTGCCTTATGACCGCATGTGAGAGGGGACGATCGATGGCAGAACTGACGACCTTTCAAACAGCTCAGACCCGGTCGGTGGAATATCTCACCGAAATCTTGCGGCTGATGCCGCCTGGAACCTATCTGTCGACGCGGTATCCCGGAGCCCCGACAGACAGCGGATTTGTCGCGACGACGCTGACGTGCGATGACAACGCCAGCGATTCATCCGGACCGAAGAATCTCGGGACGACGTATTGGGTGGTTGGGGTCGAGCGAGCAGAGGCCAATCGAGTGGTGAACGCTGTGGGCGACAGTTGGGAAAAGGGTGGTCTTCGGCGCGTCGATCGCCGCCCGGAGGGCGCGTTCCTCGACATTTACGCGACGACACCCGACGACTACCGCCTTGTCGTTGGGCATAACGCCCAAAACGAAGTCTCTGTGTCCGTTTCCTCGCCTTGCTTCCCACGCCCTTCCGCCGACGAGAAACCCCACCTCCCCGATCGCATTGATCACCCCTAGGACAGCACATGTCTGACTCTATTGAGGGTCGGTTCGAGCACGTCGCGCAAAGGGCACGCGTGGCTACCGACCAGATCGCGCAAGTGCGCGGCGAAGCCTATGTCGCCGGGGTGCGGATTGAGGTTGATGCGAATGGCAGGATCATCGCCCTTGAATCGAGCGATCCCGCCATCACGCAAGCGGTGCGCTTCGCGCATACTCAGGCGCTCGCTGCCGCGCAAGAACAAGTTGCCGATATACGGCGCGCACTGGCCGACGACCCGGTGATGGCTTCGGCCATGCGCAAACTCATTGAGCCAACACCTGTCACCGAGACTCCCGCGCCGCTAAAGGAGTCAACTTGGCCGCCCCCGCTTGAGAGTTGGTCGCACCCGGGTGCGGACGTGCCGAATCCTGCTGCGCACCACCACAATTCGACTCCGTCACGCCCGACGTACCAGCGCGACCAGGTAGTCGGCCCAACTGATATCGACGATGACGACGACCCGTACTACCGCCGCACTTCCTGGCTGAGGTAGCGCAGCCAGATCCTGGACGGACGATCAGTAGGCTATGAGGGAGACATTGCCCGAGAAGGATTCTCCCTAATCGCCTAGTGATCACCCGTCCAGAACGGTGAGCACGCTCTGGTGGCGGCGTTTCGCGAGAAGGGTTCGCCATCACAGCGTGGTGAGCGGTTGTCCAGGAGTTATTGGCAGGTGAAGGGTTTAGTGGGCAGCGACGATGCGGTATCGTTACCGCGCGGATCGTTGCTTGGGGAGCACAACTCACACGGGGGACATCATGCGCAAGCGTTTGACTGAACTTTGCCTGGCTGGGGCCGCGATTGCGCTGCTCGCGACCGGCTGCGGGGAAACCGGCCAGGCCGAGCCAACTGCGGCGGTTGGGGCGCTAACAACGAGCACCTCCACTGGCGCGAACGTAGCGATGTGGGATCCCTGCACGGCGCCAGCATCCGCGCTATCAGCGGCTGGATTAAACCCTGCTGTCGAAGACCGCGATGTTGCCGGCATCGCGTTTCCCGACTGGCGGGTTTGCACTTGGGTCGATAATTCCGGTACCGCCTATCGGCTGAGCTTGGCGTCGACTCCCATCACCCTTGAGCAGGCGCGCAGCCGAACGGACTACACCGATTATGTCGACCTGTCCGTAGGCGGCCTGCCGTCGTTACGCATGCAGCCACTCGCGAAAAGCAGCTCGCGACAGACCACTTGCATTATCGCCACGCAGACCGCCAACGGCGTCGTCGAGTTCATCCTCGGGCTCACGCAAGCTTCCAAAGCCACTCTCAACGCATGCACCGAAGTGCAGCGTCTCGCCGATTCCCTCATCCGTTCCGTGCCAGGAGCCTGACTGACATGATCGCGAACATCGACGCGTCCGAATGGAAGAACCTCCAGGTGCGAGCTGATGCGGGCGAGCTCGCTCTGTCTCCTGACGTTGGCAATGAATTGTCGCGCGCGTGCGACGACCACATCAAGCACCTTGAAATCTGCCTGCAGCGGATCGCAGTGATCGAGAACATCACCGGCTTCGGCGGCTTCCCCTCAGGCGCCGTCCTCGAATCCAAGTTCTCCCTCACCGCGAGCGGCGGCGAGCGCTCCCTCGAAGACACGATCAACGCGCACATCGAAGCCGCAACCACGGCCAAAGCCGTTGTCACCAAAGCGATCCAGAACTACCAAACCCTCGACGAATACTCCGCCGTTCGCATCGCCGCCGCAGGGGCCAGCAAATGACCTACGCCGAATACCAAGCGAAAATCATTGCCGCCCAAGAACAGTGGAACGCTGAGCGCAGCGGGATCTATACCGCGCAACAGGTCGGCCAGTTCTCTTCGCTCTTCGCCGGCGATACCCAACCACCAAAGATCGCCACCCCCGACGTGTTCGACAGCCTCAGCCTTGAGGAAATGCAGCAGGCCGTCCAGGCGATGAAACCCGCCACCGTCGATGCCGCCGCGCAAGTGTGGAAACAGCTCAGTACTGATCTTTCGACCAGCGTCACCGGGTTCAATGACGCGTTTAAGAAGTCGGTTGTCGCCGACAAGGGGTGGGTCGGCGCCGCCGCGACCGCGGCGGTCACTGCGGTGAATAACTATGCGACGCAATCGGCTCCGCTTTCGGCGGCGGCGCTCGCCGTCAGCCTCAAGCTCGCTGAAATGCGCACGGGCCTTGAGCAGACCCAAGCTCTCATGCCTGGGCTCACGACCCGGCCGGAACTCAAAGGCAAGTCACTTCCGGCCGACGGAGTAATGAAGACAAGCGACTACACGCGCGAGGAAGCGGAAGCCGAAGCGCGCCGGGTTCTTCGCACGGTGTACTCCCAGGTCGCAGGCCAAACCGATACCGGCGTCCCCTACATGCCGACCGCACCGAAACTCCTTGGCGCAGACGGTGATTCGAGCGGCCCGGGCGGTGGAGGCAATCCCGGCAATCCGGCAGGCGCCAACCCGAACAACACCGCCAAACCGAATACCAGCACGCCGGGCAACACCAATCCGGCAGAGACAACCAACGAAACACCAACCCCCGGCGACAGACCCAACCCCGCAGGCACCGACACGACAACACCCCAAACCACCGACTCGACGAAGCCAACCTCAACGACACCGTCGACCACGCCCACTACCAACCCGAGCAGCCCAACGAACCCGAACACTCCAGGTAGTACACCGCTGAGCACCACCCCGGGCAGCCGCTCAACAGGCGGTTCCGGGTCGCCCGGCGGCGCGAACACACCCAGGCAACAAACGCCAGGTCGCTCGATCCCTGGCGGCGCGGGACAAACCGCACGCCCAGCCGCCGCAGCGCTGGGCGCGACGAGCGGTGCCGCTGGCCGAAATGGCATGCCCGGCATGGGCGCTCCCGGTATGGGCCGCGGCGGCGGTTCCGACGACGAGTCGCGACGCGGCATTCCCGACTACCTCATCACCCAGGAAAACGGCGACCTGCTCACCGGACTTAACGACGTCCGCGCGGTTCCGCCCGTCATTGGCGGCGACTAATGCATCGTGTCCGGTTCACCGCGCTCGAATTCGACATCCTCTGGGCGGCTTACGGCACCGACCGACTCCCCTACCCGCTCCAATACCGCCCGCTCATCGACGAATGGGACGCGCTCAAACGCGAACGCGAACGAGCCGTCGAGACACTGCTCGCCAACTACGAGCCCCTCGTCGAACGCGCGCTCGTCGCCCTGCGTGCCCCCGACGCCCGCGTGGAGATCAAAGGCTTTGCCGACGTTGATGATTCGACGGTGATCCGTTTTCATGGCGCGATCCGTGACAACGTGGGCACGACGCTGCGTCAACTACCGGGCCCGGCGAGCGACATCGGCGGCGACGTGGTGATCGGCTTCGGACGCGCGGAGGAGGTGGCGAGCGAGGCGGTGAACGCGCTACCGGCGTGTCGGCCAGGTACGTTGCCGCCCATCGAGATTCGGCGTGACCGCCTCAATCGTGGCAGCGACGACGCCGAATACCACCTCGGAATGTCGTATGCGACAGAGCATCTCACCCGCGTCGTCGACCGTCCTCGCTCCAGCTTCGGTGAGGTCGCCGCCTACGCGGGCGGCGCGATCGACTCCCGCCCGACCCCATCGATCCGCACCTTCTGGTGGATGGACTACCCAGACGGCCGCTATTACGTCCGCACCGGCGACCCCATCATCGCCGAACCCCTCGACGCTGCTCGTATGACAACCGGCATCGCCCAGATGCTCAACCGCGCCCAACGTGTCCACACCGAATCCCGCACCGACTTCCCCACCAACGCCGACCCCTGGCGCGCGAGTCGATAGGCCACCGCGCTAGCCATTCCCCCTCATCGCGGCTGACCTGCGCGTTCTGTCCAGGGCCAAGGCGGCATCAGCCGTAGCGGGGCTCGCTCAGGAGCGAATCCCGTTCCCGTGCGGGGATTTCCGTTAGTTGATAATCCGCACCGCGTAAGGCATCAACCCATCCTCGCGCACGGGCGAAATCTTGACCACGTCACCCGACTCCGGCGCTTCGATCATCTGCCCGTCGCCCAGGTACAACGCAACGTGCGCGCTGCCGCCCGGCCCCCAGAACAGCATGTCCCCGCGCTGGCGCTCGTTCACGTCCACCCGCGTGCCCGCGTTGTACTGGTAGCCGCTGTAGTGCGGCAGCGAAACGCCAATGCCAGCGAACGCGAACAGCATCAGCCCCGAGCAGTCGAAGCCGATCTTGCTGAAATCGCCATGCGCATCGGCCATTCCGCCATCACGAATACCCAGCGTCGGGCCTCGTTCGTCGCCGCCACCCCACGCGTAAACCACGCCCAACTGCGACATCGCCCGGTCGACAACGGTCTCAATCGCGGCGGGACCGTTGATCCGTGGCGGCGCGGGCAGCGTGCGACGCGGCGTCGACGGCCCGCCCGCCTCCAACTCGGTGTGCGGACGCTGTCCCTGGTTGAGTTGGGCGGCGCGTTCGCGAGCTTCCCGGTCGGCAAGCGCGCGCTGCGCGGCCGCGTTCGCGGCGGCAAGCAGCGAAGCGGCCGCGGATTCGGTTTGCTCATTCCATTCGAGGAAAACTTCCCGCTGTGTTTGCAGCCCAACAACTTTCGCGCGCGCGACCGTGAGCGCCTGCTGTGCGTTCGTACGTTCGCGTTGCAGATTCGCCCGCGACGCGGCCTGGGCGTCGACCTCGGCCTTCGCCGCGGTCAGGGCCGCCGACGCGGCGTTCTTCTGCTGTTCGGCAGCCACGGCCGCCCCGTCGGCGACCGTCTTCGCTTGGCGCGCGGCCGAATTTTGATTTGCCTGTTCAATCTGGGTGCGGCGCAACTCGTCCAACGCTTGGCGCTGCGTTTTCGACACCATCGCGAGCACCTGCGCACGGTCAAGCGCGACATCGGGGCTCGACGAAGCGAGGTAGGTGACCACCGAACTCGACGACGGTCGCACATACGCCTGCGTAGCGACCTGGTCGAAATCGTGCCGGGCCTGTCCCACTTTCGCACCGGCAACGTCGAGCTGAGTTTTGGTGTCGGCGACGGCAGCAGCCGCGGCGTCGGCAGCATCGCGCGCGACCTGCAAGTCGACTAACGCACGGTTGACGGCTTCTCGCTTGAGCGCGAGCGCGTCGTCGAGTGCCCGCAACTGTTGATCGGCGGCGGCGACGCGATTGATGAGCGTGCTCACCTCGTTGACCTGGGCGGTGAGATCGGCGTTGGCCCTGCCGATTTCAGCGTCGGAGGGATTGGGTGGTGGTGTGAGCGGCTGCGCAGCAGCGGGTCCGGCGAGCAACACGCCCGCCGCCAGCAAACCAGCCGTTATCCGTAGTCGACCTAGTTGACCTCGCCTGTGAGCCCCGAGCACCGGTACCTCCGAGTGAGTCGACTCGAATTCAGCAACGGGCGCATCAGCCGATCCATCGACCACTCACGTCGACTAATGCCCCTACCACCACTGCTTTCTCACGCACAACCTCAGCAACCGTACGTCACATAGTTCCCAAAGGAAACATTCGCCACGGCATGCCGCACTGGCAATTTCATCGATTGCCAACGGTTAGCTTGATCAACGACAGGGCTGTGCCACTCGGGGCCAACCAGAATCGGGAGTTACCTAGTCGGCGGCGGGGCCGAACAACGCCATGTCCTCTTCGGGACTGCGTCGCGCCTTCACCAACGCCAGCCCCGCGATGACAAGGATCGTCAGGACGAGCAGCACGCCGGTGATCGCGCCCCACGAAAGCCCTTCGGGCTGAGCAAGTCGACCAACGAACGCTTGCGCCGCTTCCTCGGGATGATTGCCGCGATACTTAGCGACGTCTTCGGCCCACTCCAACTTCACCCGGCTGACGTTGTCGCTCGAGGTTCCGATGAAATCGTCCGACAGCACGACCACGGTGCCGCCGGTGCGCTGCTGCGTCGCCGTCGCCAGGTCGCGCAACGCCGATTCGTGCCCCGGATTGCCTTCAACAACGACAATCTCGAGCTTGATCCCAGCCTCGCGCGCATCGGCGGCGATGGTGGCAAGCTTCGCCTGATCCTTACCCTTGGGCGCGGCGACATGGTTGTCGGCGAGATCCGAGGCGATCGAGCCCAGCACGACGTTCGGCGGTAACTCAGCCGCCATCGGCGCGAAGGTGTGCAAGACGGTCATCTTCCATCCGGTCTGTCGAGCCGCGTTCGCCTAGTATCGCGACGGGGCGTCCAGCAGGGCAGGGGTGGGTCGAGAACGCACCTTACACTCATGCGCCCCCTGCCATTCTCATAGGACAAGCGTACTGTTAAGGTGCCACCGCGAGGAATCCGGCACTACACCGCCGGATTAACCTCCGAAGACGCGAGTCGCCGGCACAGCCCCGCCGGCGGCACACCCTCACCAATGAGTGGAGCTGACGTGACGAAGAGTATCGATTCCTTCGGCGCCAAAGGCACGCTTGAGGTCGGAAGCAACTCCTACGAGATCTTCCGTCTCTCGGCTGTCCCTGGCACCGAAAAGCTGCCGTACGCACTGAAGGTGCTTGCGGAGAACCTGCTGCGCACCGAAGACGGCGCCAACATCACCGCCGATCACATCCGCGAAATCGCGAACTGGGATCCCTCGGCGCAGCCGAGCGTTGAGATCCAGTTCACCCCCGCGCGCGTGATCATGCAGGACTTCACCGGCGTGCCCTGCATCGTCGACCTCGCCACCATGCGTGAGGCCGTTACCACCCTCGGTGGCGATCCGAGCAAGGTCAACCCGCTCTCGCCCGCCGACATGGTCATCGACCACTCGGTCATCCTCGACGTCTTCGGCCGCGCCGACGCCCTCGAGCGCAACGTTGAGCTTGAGTACGAGCGCAACGGCGAGCGTTACCAGTTCCTGCGTTGGGGCCAGGGCGCGTTCGACGACTTCAAGGTCGTCCCCCCGGGCATGGGCATCGTCCACCAGGTCAACATCGAGTACCTCGCGCCGACCGTCATGGTCCGCAACGGTCAGGCCTACCCCGACACCTGTGTGGGCACCGACTCGCACACCACCATGGTCAACGGCCTTGGCGTGCTCGGCTGGGGCGTTGGTGGCATCGAGGCCGAGGCCGCGATGCTCGGCCAGCCGGTCTCCATGCTGATCCCGCGCGTTGTCGGCTTCAAGCTCACCGGTGAGATCAAGCCGGGCGTCACCGCCACCGACGTGGTGCTGACCGTCACCGACATGCTGCGCAAGCACGGCGTTGTCGGCAAGTTCGTCGAGTTCTACGGCGCTGGCGTGTCCGAGGTTCCGCTCGCGAACCGCGCGACCCTGGGCAACATGAGCCCCGAATTCGGTTCCACCGCGGCGATCTTCCCGATCGACGAGGAGACCATCAACTACCTGCGCCTGACCGGCCGCACCGACGAGCAGCTCGCGCTCGTCGAGGCGTACGCCAAGGAACAGGGCATGTGGCACGACGCCGACAAAGAGCCCGCGTACTCGGAGTACCTCGAGCTCGACCTCGGCACCGTCGTGCCGTCGATCGCTGGCCCGAAGCGCCCGCAGGACCGCATCCTGCTGTCGGACTCGAAGAACGCGTTCCGTTCCGACATCGTCAACTACGTCGGCGAAGGTGAACTCACCGCGCTCGACGAGGCTGGCGAAGAGTCGTTCCCCGCTTCGGATTCGGTCGCCGTTTCCGCTGACGCCGCCGACGACACCTACACCCCGGCCCACTCGGCCGCCAAGGGTGCCAACGGTCGTCCGTCGAAGCCGGTCGAGGTTCGTTCCGAGGAGCGCGGTGACTTCGTGCTCGACCACGGCGCTGTCGTCGTCGCGGGCATCACCTCCTGCACCAACACCTCCAACCCGTCGGTCATGCTGGGCGCCGCCCTGCTCGCCCGCAACGCGGTGGAGCGTGGCCTGTCGACCAAGCCGTGGGTGAAGACCAACATGGCGCCGGGTTCGCAGGTCGTCTCGGATTACTACGAGAAGGCTGGCCTGTGGCCGTACCTCGAGAAGCTCGGCTTCTACGTGGGTGGCTACGGCTGCACCACCTGCATCGGTAACACCGGCCCGCTGCCCGAGGAGATCTCGGCCGCGATCAACGACAACGACCTTTCGGTCACCGCCGTGCTGTCGGGTAACCGCAACTTCGAGGGTCGCATCTCCCCCGACGTGAAGATGAACTACCTGGCTTCGCCGCCGCTGGTCATCGCGTACGCACTCGCGGGCACGATGGACTTCGACTTCGAGACCGACGCGCTTGGTGTTGACACCGAGGGCAACGAGGTCTTCCTGAAGGACATCTGGCCGTCCGCGCAGGAGATCGACGACACCATCAAGGCGTCGATCAGCCAGGACATGTTCCGCAACTCCTACGCCACCGTCTTCGATGGCGATGCGCGCTGGCAGGGTCTGGCGACCCCCGAGGGCGACACCTTCGAGTGGGACGACAACTCGACCTACGTTCGCAAGGCGCCGTACTTCGACGGCATGTCGATGGACCCGAGCCCGGTCACCGACATCAAGGGCGCTCGCGTGCTCGCGCTGCTCGGCGACTCGGTCACCACCGACCACATCTCGCCCGCTGGCCCGATCAAGCCCGGCACCCCGGCTGCGCAGTACCTCGACGCCCACGGTGTTGAGCGCAAGGATTACAACTCGCTCGGTTCGCGTCGTGGCAACCACGAGGTCATGATCCGTGGCACCTTCGCCAACATCCGACTGCGCAACCAGCTCCTCGACGACGTTTCGGGTGGTTACACCCGTGACTTCACCATCGAGGGTGGCCCGCAGGCGTTCATCTACGACGCCTCGCAGAACTACCAGGCCGCTGGTATCCCGCTTGTCGTGCTCGGTGGCAAGGAATACGGTTCGGGTTCCTCGCGTGACTGGGCTGCCAAGGGCACCAGCCTGCTTGGCGTCAAGGCCGTCATCACCGAGTCGTTCGAGCGTATCCACCGCTCCAACCTCATCGGTATGGGCGTTGTGCCGCTGCAGTTCCCGGCGGGCGAGTCGGCTGCTTCGCTCGGCCTGACCGGCACCGAGACCTTCGACATCGAGGGCATCACCGAACTCAACAACGGTGTGACCCCGAAGACGGTCAAGGTCACCGCCACCGCCGAAGACGGCAAGGTCACCACGTTCGACGCGGTTGTCCGCATCGACACCCCCGGTGAGGCCGACTACTACCGCAACGGCGGCATCCTCCAGTACGTGCTGCGCAACATGATCCGCGGCTAATTCCTGGACCGTGGGGCGTAAGTTGTTGTCCCACAAGGGTTTTCGGACCCGTTGAATAATGCGAATGCCCCCGTCTCGGTTCGCCGGGGCGGGGGCACCCCGTATATGGCGCTAGTTGGAGGAGCAATGCCCAAGGTCAGCGACGACCACCTCGCCGCCCGCCGCAGCCAGATCCTCGATGGCGCCCGCGCGTGTTTCGCCGAGTACGGCTACGACGGCGCGACAGTTCGACGACTTGAGGAAGCGATCGGCCTGTCTCGTGGCGCGATCTTCCACCATTTCCGCGACAAGGACGCCCTGTTTTTCGCGCTCGCCAAAGATGACGCTGAGCGCATGGCTGAGGTCGCGGCTAACCAGGGCATCGTGCAGGTGATGCGCGATATGCTCGCTCGCCCTGAGGAATTCAACTGGCTTGGCACGCGCCTTGAGATCGCGCGCCGAGTACGCACCGACCCCGACTTCCGCGCCGGTTGGACCCAACGCTCAGCGGAACTGACCGCGGCGACCTTGGCGCGTTTGGAACGCCGCAAGGCCGCAGGCCGCTTGCGCGACGACGTCCCCACCGACGTGCTGCTCGGCTATTTGGACTTAGTTCTCGACGGCTTGATCGCCCGCTTGGCCTCAGGCCAGACGGACGCGAACTTATCGGCGGTCCTCGACTTGGTAGAGGCATCGGTCCGCCGCAAGGACTAGCACTCAGACCTCTCCCAATCGCGTAAAAGCTTGCGCGACAGGGTGTCTAGTGTCGCGACTTCTTCCGCCGTCAACGGCGACAGCATTGCTGTCTCGTTCCGGGTGTGGGCGGCCACTACCTCGTCGACCAGTGCTCGCCCCTCGTCGGTCAGTGCCACGCGGACTGCTCGGCGGTCCACTCGGTCTGCCGTTCGGGCTACCAGGCCAGCGGCCTCCAAGCGGTCTAGGCGGCCGGTCATTCCTGCTCGAGACGACATCAGTGTGTCGGCGAGGACGGATGGGGTCAGTTCGAATGGCGCGCCCGAACGGCGCAGGGCGGCAAGGACATCGAACTCACCCGCACGCAGGCCGTGCGCGTTGAAGACCGCTTCGATTCGGGCCGTGGCAACTGTCAGCAGACGGCCGAGGCGGCCGAAGACGGCCATTGCCGTCAGGTCGAGGTCGGGGCGCTCGGTTCGCCACTGGTCAGCGATCGCGTCGACAGCATCCGGTTCATCCATAGACAGGATTCTATTCGCTGAGATATAGTTCGGTGACGAATTATCAACGAGCGAACGGAATGCTCCCATGCCTGTCTTCAACGACATCGCCCTGTGCCTGCCCGAAGATGCCGAAGTGCTCGGCAATGAGTCCATGCGGGTGCGGCTCCTCACCGATTCCAGCGCCAGCGGCGGCGCGGTCAGCACCGTGGAAGTCACCATGGCCCAGGGTGTCGATGGCGCGGCACCCCACTTCCACACCCTGTCTGACGAGCTGTTTTACGTCGCCGACGGCGAGTTGCAAGTGCTGGCTGGCGACCATATCCGCACCATCGGGGCGGGCGGCTCGCTCGTTGTGCCCAAACTGATGCCGCATGCCTTCGGCGCAATCCCCGACAGCGGCGCCCGCATCCTTATCGCACTCATGCCGGGCGTCGAGCGCTTCGACTACTTCCGCCTGCTCGATCGACTGGGCCGAGGCGAGGCCACCGGTGACGAATTGGTCGCAGCCCAAGACGAATTCGACAACCACTTCGTCGACGCACCGCACTGGTGGGCCGAGCGCGCGGCAGGCCGGCGCTGACCCAACCGTGGTTATGTCACTGGGCGCAGCACTGTGGCCGAGATTGCACACGCGGTGGGAACAGCGGTGCGTTGACCTGGTGTTATAGGGGTTATGACCTTTACTGTGCCTATCCTTGTCCGCGGCTACGAGCTTGATACTCAGGGGCACCTGAATCATGCCGTTTACCACCAGTACGGCGAGCATGCTCGGTGGGAATTGTTGCGGGCCGCTGGGATCGCCCAGGACAAGTTCATCGCCTCGGGCGTTGGCGCCGTTGTCCTCGAATCCACGATTAAGTACCGCAACGAGCTCATTGGTGGCGACGAAGTGTCGGTCTCGTGCGACTTCGAATGGACCGGCGGCAAGGTTTTCCGCTTCCACCATGAGATCAAAAAGCTCGACGGCACCCTCGCCGCGGAGATCGTCGTTGTCGCTGGCGCGATGGACCTCACCGCGCGCAAGCTCATCGCCAATCCCGACGAGCACTTCCGCAACCTCGCCGAACGCCCCGAACTGCTCGGCCTGTAACCACGCGCGCCCGTTTGCTGGTCGATTGCCATCGATGCGCATCGACCAGCGGGCCGGTGGCGGCAAATTCTGCCCCCGCTGACCGAGCACGCGCCGCTCCGCACTCCCCTCTCCATGCCGCGAATCTCGCGAAGCCGCAATCACGATCGTGCATACCAGCTATGATCCGAAGCACCTTCGGGGGTTCTGGCAAATCACTAGCAGTCGAGATGATCGGAGTGAGAGCACATGACCGACGCTATCCACCGTTCCGCGAGCAGTGCGCCCAGTTACCGTGGCGCGGCGTTGAGCGGTCTTCTGGTGGCCGAGTCCGCCCGCGACATTTCACTCGAAGTCGACGGTGGCACTTGGACTTTCGACCGCGCCGATGTGTTGCGGGTAATCCCTGAACGCCACCAGCGGCCGGATTCGCGTGCGGTGCAAGCGGTTCGGGTCGACATCCGTCCCGGCGCTACCGCCGACTTCACTCAGCGCAGGCGCGTGGACTTGGTCGACCGCCCCATCACGCTGGCCGCCGAACCGTCCGAAGCGGTCGGCGACGATCAGCTCACCACGGCAACCCGCCGCTGGGCCGCACGCAAGGGCATCGCCGAGCGGCGCGGCAACGGCGCGACCTTCACTTTCGCGCAAACCAAATCGCATAACGGCAGCGACGACGGCATCAACTGCGACAGTCTCGACTAGCGAGATGGCACTGTCCACCGACACCGTGCTCGTCGTCACCGAAAGCGACGACCTGCACGGCGACGCGCTCGCCGCCACCCTGCGCGAACAGCATCGCCTCGACCCCATTCGCCTCGATCTGCGCGACTTCCCTTGTCAGACAGGCAGTTTCCGCCTTGACAAGGGCGGAACTAACCGCGCCCTCGCCCACGTGCACGGTCTCGACGACGTGCGCGCGGTGTGGTGGCGGCGCGCGCATCCGTGCGCGGTGCCGCATGGGGTGCGCGCGGCCGACGACGAGTTTCGCCAAGCCGAATGCGACGGTTTCCTCCAGGGCATGCTGTGGTCGATTCCGGCGTATTGGGTGAACGATCCGGCGGCCGAACGCACGGCGGCACGCAAGATCGTGCAGCTCGAAACCGCGCAGCGCGCCGGGTTCGTTGTCCCCGAAACGCTGATCACCAACGACCCCGACGAGGCACGCAGTTTCGTCGAATCCCGTTCCGGCCCAGTCGTTTACAAACGAACGGGCACGGGGCGTGGCGAGTTTTCCGAGACACGCATCATCGCCGACGCCGACCTCGGGCGCCTGATGTCGATTCGGTCGACGCCAACCACGTTCCAGGACTACATCGCCGCCGCGTGCGACCTGCGCGTGGTGTGGGTCGACGGCATCGAATGGACGGTGCGCATCGATTCCCAAGCGGGCGTAGGCCGCGTCGATTCGCGCCTCGACACCTCAGTGGACTTCACGCCGTACCGCCTACCAGCGTCGGTGAGCAAGTCGCTGTCCACGCTGATGGGCGCGCTCGGGTTGAGCTTCGGTGTGGTCGACCTGCGCCTCGGCGCCGATGGCGAGTACTACTTCCTTGAGGTCAACCCGCAGGGACAGTTTGCCTACTTGGAAATCAAGACAGGTCTGCCCCTGTTCGCGAGCCTGGCGAATCTGTTGGTGCGCGGCGACGGCGCGGTGCCGGGCTGGTAGAGCCCGGTTTAGTCGGCCGTGCTCTTGCGCCGGTTGGCCCCGCCGCGTCCACGCAACTCCACATGCGACTCAACGAGCACATTGTGGATGAATCCGTAGGAACGTCCCGTTGCGCGCGCGAGTGACCGAATGCTCGCGCCCGCCTCGTATTGCTTCTTCAGCTGGTTCTGCAACCGGTCGCGGGACTTGCCCGTGACGCGGGTGCCCTTACCCAGCGTGGTCTTGGTACCCGTTTTAACACCCTTGGCCGAACGTGCGGCCGATGTGCCTGCCCTGTCGCTCATGGCTTCCTCCGAGTCGCTCAGGAATCGCCCGAGCACTCACTCCAGGCTAAACACTCCGCGCTCAGTGATCAACGAAACGAGTGAGGAAACTCACCTGTCCTCTGCGCGTCCGCTCGCGACACGCCCAGCGAGGCAGGTGAGTTAAGCCAAATCGATGAGCTCGGCGTACTCGGCCGACCAGTGATCCTCGGTGCCGTCGGGCAGCAAAATCACGCGCTCGGGGTTGAGAGCTTCGGCAGCGCCCGGGTCGTGGGTGACGAGCACAACCGCGCCCGCGTAGGTGCGCAGCGCGTCGAGCACCTGTTCACGCGAAACCGGGTCGAGGTTGTTAGTCGGCTCGTCGAGCAGCAACACGTTCGCCGACGACGAGACAAGTCCGGCGAGAGCGAGACGGGTTTTCTCACCACCGGAGAGTGTGCCAGCGGGCTGGTCGAGCTGCGGGCCGGTGAACATGAACGCGCCGAGCAGACTGCGCAACTCCTGTTCGCCCGCATCCGGCGACGCGTGGCGAATGTTCTCCCACACCGACGCGTTGTCGTCGAGGGTGTCGTGCTCCTGGGCGAAGTAGCCAACCTTGAGCCCGCGACCCTGTTCCACACCGCCGGATGTTGGCTGCTCAACACCAGCGAGCAGCTTCAACATCGTGGTCTTACCTGCACCGTTGAGCCCAAGGACGACAACGCGACTGCCCTTGTCGACGGCGAAGCTCACGCCGGTGAAGATCTCAAGCGAGCCGTACAGCTTGGTCAGGTTCGACACCATGAGCGGCGTCTTGCTGCACGCGGCCGGTTCCGGGAAACGAATCCGGGCGACCTTGTCGGCAACGCGCACGTCGTCGAGCTCGGAGATCAATCGCTCTGCGCGACGGACCATTTGGTGCGCGGCGGCAGCCTTGGTTGCCTTCGCGCCGAGCTTGGCGGCTTGCTGACGCAGTGCGCTGGCCTTCTTCTCCGCGTTCGCGCGTTCCCGCACGCGGCGCTGCTCATCGGTGGCGCGGGCGTCGAGGTACTTCTTCCAACCCATGTTGTACACGTCGGGCTCACCGCGCACGGCGTCGAGGAACCACACTTTGTTCACGACGGCTTCGAGCAGTTCGACATCGTGGCTGATCACGATCAGGCCGCCGTCGTGGTTCTGCAAGAACCCGCGCAGCCAGGTGATGGAGTCGGCGTCGAGGTGGTTGGTCGGCTCGTCGAGCAGCAGGATGCGGTCGGAACGCCCACCCGAACCGTCGGACGCCGAGAACAGGATGCGCGCGAGTTCGATGCGTCGACGCTGACCACCGGAGAGCGTGCGTAGCTGCTGGTCGAGGACGCGGTCAGGCAGCCCGAGGCTGTTGCAGATGCGCGCGGCCTCACTTTCGGCGACGTACCCGCCGAGCGAGGAGAACTGATCTTCGAGGCGACCGTACTTGCGAATGGCCTTCTCGCGGGCGGCGTCGTCGACGGCTTCGGCCATTTGCACCTGGGCTTTTTCCAGGTCGTGCATCAGGGTGTCGAGACCACGGGCCGACAGCACGCGGTCGCGCGCGATGACGTCGAGGTCGCCCTCTTTGGGGTCCTGCGGCAGGTAACCGATGTCGGTCGAGCGGGTGATCTTGCCCGCGTACGGCTCACCTTCGCCAGCGAGGATGCGCAGCGTGGTTGTCTTGCCCGCGCCGTTGCGTCCGACCAGGCCGATCCGGTCGCCACTCTGCACGCGCAGCGCGGGGCCGGGGGCCGAGAGCAGGGTGCGGACACCGGCCCGGACCTCCAGGTCGGTCGCCGTGATCACGTGAGTACTCCTCATGGTTGCTGCCGGGCACCGAAGGGGGCGCGCGCCGGTAGGCGGAAAGATCGCAAGAACTTCCAATTTTACCGCTTAGGAACCCGCTGACCGAACTCGGTATCGGGCGGTGTGAGCCCGATTACTCTCGTTGCCATGAGCACTGATTTATCGAGCCTGTCCGGCCGCACCGCCCTCGTGACCGGGGCTAGTCGCGGTATTGGACTGGCGACGGCGGCCGAACTGCTCGCGCGCGGCGCGAACGTGGTGATCACCGCACGGAAACCCGAGCCACTCGAAGCCGCCGCCGAGCAATTGCGCGCGCTTGGCCACAAGGGTCAGGTGAGTGCCGTTGCTGGCAACGCGGGCGACGACGCCGCGCGCGCTGAGGCGGTCGCGCGGGCGGTTACCGAGTTCGGCTCGCTCGACATTCTCATCAACAACACCGGCATCAACCCGGTGTTCGGCGCGCTGATGGACGCCGACCTGAACGCGGTGTCAAAGATTTTCGACGTGAATGTCGTTGCGGCCCTGGGGTATGTGCAGGAGGCGTACCGGGCGTGGATGGCTGAGCACGGCGGCGCGGTGGTGAATGTGGCGAGCGTGGCGGGGATTCGGTCGTCGGGCGTGATCTCGGCTTATGGGGCGTCGAAGGCGGCGCTGATTCGGCTCACCGAGGAATTGGCATGGCAGTTGGGGCCGAAGATTCGGGTGAACGCGGTCGCGCCGGGTGTGGTGAAGACGAAATTCGCTGACGCGCTGTATTCGGCCGACGAAGAGCGGGCGGCGAGCGGGTATCCGCTCAAGCGGCTTGGCGAGCCGGAGGATGTGGCGCGGTTGATCGCGTTCCTCGTTTCTGACGAGGCGGCGTGGATCACCGGTGATGTAGTGCGGGTTGATGGTGGGTTGTTGGCGACGGGCTCGCTGTAAAGAACACGGGCTGGGCGAGACCGAATCATGGTCTCGCCCAGCCCGTTTCGTTAGGACGAACTGCGCGTTGCCACCGAGTCCGTGTGCTCACCCGCGCCAGCGGACGCGCTCGCGAGCAACGCATCAGCCGCCGCGTGGTCATCGACAACAACGCGACCGGTCGTCATGCCAAGCGGGTCGCGCACCGGCACGTCGTGACGCTCATCGAGCCCCCAGCGGTCCTGGATACGACGCACGAATTCCGGCGTGTACCAACAGGTGTCACCGAGCAGCTTCATCGATGCGGGGAGCAGGAAGCCACGCACGAGCGTCGCGTCGACGAGCACCGCGAGCGGCAGGCCGATGCCGAACGCCTTCATGAAGGTGATGTCGGAGGCGAGGAAGCCGAGGAATACCACCGAGATCAAGATCGCCGCCGCGGTGACGATCCGACCGACGCGTTCCAGCCCGAGCGCGACCGCGACGTCGTTCTTGCCGGTCCGGTCGTATTCCTCGCGGATGCGGGCGAGCAGGAACACCTGGTAGTCCATCGCGAGACCGAAACCGGCGGCGAAGAGCATGACCGGCACGGTCGCGGCGAGTTCGCCGGTCGCGGTGAAACCGAGGAACCGCGACAGATGTCCGTCCTGGAAAATCCAGACCAGCGCACCGAAGGTCGCGGTGAGGCTGAGCGCGCTGAGGATGACCGCGAGAATCGGCAACACCACGCTGCCGGTGAGCAGCAACAGCACGACGAGCATCACCGCGATTACGAACGCGAGCGCGGGCAGGACGGCGTTTTCGATCGCGGCGACCGAGTCGACGTTGCCTGCCACGATGCCGCCGACCAGCATCGGCGTCGCCGTCGGGACGGCACGCACTTCCTTGACGAGGGTGACGAGCGAATCGGTGTCGGTGGCCTCGGGCACGACCGTGAGGTAAGCCGCGTTGGGTGCGCGGAACTGGGCATGGGCTGCGGTGGCGGTTTGCACGAGGCCGCCCTGGGCGTAGCTGCCGGTTGCGGTGTCGACGCGACGGACGTTGTCCAGATCGGCCAGACGACGGGCGATGGCGTCCAACCCAGTTGCACTGTAAGCACTTTCGGGGAGCACGGCGTAGAGCGCCTGCTGGTCGCTTGCCGCGAAGTCGCGATTCACGAGTTCGGTGACCTGGCGCGCGTTCATCGATTCCGGCAGCGAGCGCTCGTCGGGGAAGCCAAGGTGCACACCGAGGAACGGGGTGCCGAGCACGAGCAGCAGCGCGGTGACGGCGAGGCCGATCGGAATCGGTTTGGCCATGACCGCCGTCGCGAGGCGATGCCACGCGCCTTCGCCGGGCGCGGGTCGGGGTGCGCGCAGGAACCACCAACCGAGCTGGCCCTTGTCAATGCGCTTGTCCAGCAAGACAAGTGCGGCCGGTAGCACGGTCAGCGCGACGACGGCGGCGAGCACCGCGACGAGAATGCCCGCGTACCCCATCGAGCGGATGGCCAAGAGCGGGAAGAACAGCAGGCCCGACAGCGCGACCGCGACGGTAACCGCCGAGAACGCGACCGTGCGGCCAGCGGTGCGCATCGTGATCGCGACCGCGCGCGCAGTAGGTGCGCCGGAAGCGAGTTCGTCGCGGTAGCGGTTGACGATCAGCAGGCTGTAGTCGATCGCCAGGCCGAGCCCGAGCAGCGTCGCGACGTTGGTCGCCGACACCGAAAGCGGCGTGAACAGGGTGAGCAACCACAGCGCGCCCATCGTGGCGAGCACGGTGACGATGGCGGTGAGCAGCGGCAGACTGGCCGCGACGAGGCCACCGAAAACGAAAAGCAGCGCGATCAGCGTGAGCGGGAAGGCGACAAGTTCACCTTTGGCGATGTCGGTTTTGCTCTGCTCGACGGTCTCGTGCATGAGCATCGCGAAGCCGCCGACGCGTACGGTGAGCGGCCCGTGTTGGCCTGCGAATTCGTCGGCGATCGCGGAGGCGCGTGCATCGATCTCGCGTTCGGTGCCGACGATGCCAGCGACGATCAAGCCCTGTTTGCCGTCGACGCTGCGGAGTGCGGGCAGCGGCGTTGTCCAGTAGGAAACGACGTGGGTGACGCCGGTGCGTGCGGCGAGGTCGATGGTGATGCGTTTGGCCGCGTCAACGGTTTTCGCGTCGTCGACCGAGGATTCGGTGTCGACGTGGAAGACGACGTTCGGTGGGGCCTGGCCGAATTCGTCGCGCAGCACCTGGCTTGCCCGACTCGACGCGCTGCCCGGATCGGTGTATCCGCCGCCTTCCACCCGCTCGAACAGCGTGGCTCCCAGCGTGCCAAGCACCACCGCGAGCACCGCGAAAACCCCGAGCACCCAGCGACTGCGCCGCTTGGTGAATACGAACACCGGATATACCCCTTCGATAAGGCACGCGCGGGTTCGGGCGAACCGACGCGGGGTTGCGAGTGTGCGAACCCGAGTGCTCTTGTCCCGGCCGCGCATTCGCCCGGCGATGGTAACAACTCCGGGTGACACGCGCGCCGCATGGGAAAACTAGCGGTGACCGCGACTGATTCGCGCGGACGCGGTAGCCATCGTGGTGCGCAAAGACAGGGGAGCCGCGGCGAACAGCGCGCGCATCGCGGCTACGGTTCCGGCGAGGTCGTCGTAGCCGCTGAGGTAGGCGCGCTGGGTGTCAGGTGGCAGCGCGAAGAAGAGGTCGAAGAACGCGGGCACTTGGTCCGGGCGCAGGCGCAGGAGGGTGCGCAGGCCCGCGCGGCGTAGCGCGGTGACGGCGCGGGCGCGAGGCGACCAAAGGTTCACCCCGTCGAGGAAGGGGTCGGCGAGGGCGAGCGAGGTGGCGACGCTATAACCCGTTGCGGGATGGGTGAATCCGCCCGCCGCACCGAACGCGCCGCGACGGCCGCCATCGACGCGGAAGCGCACGCGTTCGACGGTGGATGCGGAATCGGCGTCGATTCCGCGTCCACGCAGCCGGTGTTCGAGCCGGGCGCGCAGAACCGAGGGGTCGAGTGCGGGCAGGCCGGCCAAGCACGTTTCTTCGAACAGCATGGTGTCGCGTGTGAGTGGGACGGCGTAAAGGAAGGACGGCGGCTCGTCGAGCGCACCGTTGTCGTCGCGCCAGTCCATGAAGACCGTTTCGTGGTCACCGCGTGGCAGCACGACTCCGTACGCCGTCTGTTCCGCGTGCCGAGGGGAACGTGGGAGGCCGCGCGCATCGACAACCTGGCCGGTGAAGGTCTGGCCGCCTGCCGTTCGGACGGTGTCGGCGTCAAGCCCGATAACCCGATCGGCAACCACCCGCGCACCCGTGAGCGACAAGCTCGCGCGCAAGGCTTCGGTGTCGAACATCTGGTAATCGCGGTCGATGGTCCAGCGTTGGCGTGCGTAGGCGACCGGCTTGGTCGAGGTAGCGACCACGCGCGGGTCGAGCCACGCGGGAAGGTCATCGGCCCAGGCACCGTAGGTTGCTGTCCACGCGCGGTCGGGGTGCGGGTCGATCACCGTGACCCGACGCCCCCGCGCGAGCGCGCGATGAGCGAGCGCTCGACCAGCTGGGCCGAGCCCGCAGACAATCAACTCGGCGCGCATCACGACATTGGATCAGATGGGGCGATTTCAACCACCGCCGTGTCACGGACGCACACCGGTTCGGCCGCGACGCCTCGACCTGGTGGCAGCGAGCGGACAAGATGGAAACCATGAGGTCGATCTGGAAAGGCTCGATCGCATTCGGGCTGGTGAACGTCCCGGTCAAGGTGTACACCGCGACCGAGGACCATGACATCCGGTTCCACCAGGTCCACGGCAAGGACGGTGGTCGGATCAAATACGACCGCGTCTGCTCGGTCTGCGGCAACTCGGTGCAGTACGCCGACATCGACAAGGCGTACGTGTCACCCGACGGCGAGCAGGTTGTCCTCACCGACGCCGACTTCGCCGGGCTGCCCGCCGCCGAGAAGCACGAGATTCCGGTGTTGGAATTCGTGCCGTCGGAACAAATCGACCCGATCCTGTTCGACAAGAGCTACTACCTCGAACCGGACTCCGCGACACCTAAGGCGTACGTGTTGCTGGCCGCGACGTTGGAGCGCGTCGACAAAACCGCGCTCGTACATTTCACGCTGCGTCAGAAAACTCGGTTGGCCGCACTCCGTGTGCGCGACGGGGTGCTTGTGCTGCAAACGTTGCTGTGGCCCGACGAAGTGCGCGCTGTCGAATTCGGCAGCATTGACGACGCGCCAGCGCCACGTCCGCAAGAGTTGAAAATGGCGGAGACACTTGTTGATTCGATGTCGGGCGATTTCGATCCCGGCGAATACACCGATGAATATCAGATCGAATTGCAGAAGGTGCTTGACGCGGCGATCGCGAGTGGGACGGGGACGATCGAGCCTGCCGCGGCATCAGCGGAGGATGAAGCGCCCGATGCGGAAGTGGTCGATCTGGTTGCCGCGCTGCAACGCAGTCTTGAAGCGGGTGGTCGACGTGGCGCGGCCGACGATAAATCCCCCGCGAAGAAACCCGCCAAAAAAGCCGCCGCCAAGAAAGCTACCGCGACCCGTAAGGGCGCGTGAATGATGCTTACGCTGATTGCCAATCAGTGGGACCCTGAGTGCGCGGCGATCCGCACGTTCCTCACGCGCAATAGCGTGGTCTACCGATGGCTGGAACCCAGCGACGCTGAGGGCCACGAGTTGCTGACGCGACACGGGTTCACCGACGGGGATACGCCCGTCCTCGTCAACGACGCTGGTCAGACCCTGCGCAACGCCACCGAAGAACGGCTTGGCTCCTTCGTTGGCCTGCACGTCAAACCAACCGACCCCGACTACGACCTCGTCATCATCGGCGGCGGACCCGCTGGGATGGCCGCCGCGGTCTACGGCGCGTCCGAAGGCCTGCACACCGTGTTGTTGGAAAAGTGGGCGATCGGCGGCCAGTCCGGCCTCACTTCCCGTATCGAGAATTACCTCGGTTTTCCCGACGGGATTTCCGGTGCGGAGCTGACCGACCGCGCACGCCGGCAGGCCGATAAGTTCGGGGCCGAGTTGGTGATCAGCCCGGACGTCGACCACCTCGCCCGATCCGACAGCGGCTTCGAATTGCGCTTCACCGACGGCGGTTCGGTTGGCGGCAAAGCGGTGATCGTCGCGACCGGCGTGCAGTACCGCACCCTCGACGCACCGGGGGTCGAAGAGTTCTTCGGCGCGGGCGTTTACTACTTCTCGGCACTCACCGAAGCGCCGCAGTGCGTGAATTCGGACGTGTACATCGTCGGCGGTGCGAATTCGGCGGGGCAGGCGGCGATCTATTTCGCCAACACCGCCGCCAGTGTGACTCTGCTGGTGCGAGCCGACAATCTCGCCAAAGATATGTCGACCTATCTCATCGAGCAGGTCGAAGCGAATCCCCGTATTCATGTGCGCACGTCGACGGAAATTGTTGGCGCGGCGGGCGATTCGCATCTGCAGCAACTCACCTTGCGCGACAAGCGAACCGGTGCCGAAGAAAAAGTGCGCACCAACTGGCTGTTCTCCTTCATCGGCGGCACACCCCAAACCGCATGGCTCGGGCCCGACTACGCGCGCGATAAAAAGGGCTACCTGCTCACCGGCCCCGACATCATCGTCACCGAAGGCACGCGGTGGAACCTCGTCCGCGCTCCCCTGCACCTCGAAACGACTGTGCCTGGCGTGTTCGCGGCAGGCGACGTGCGCGCGTTCAACGGGCATCGTGTCGCCGCCGCTGTTGGCGAGGGGTCGATGGCGGTGATGCTCGTGCACCGTTTCCTCGGCGAATGAGTTTTACTCACCCAGAACTGAACCATTGTCCAGGAATTATCGGCACGGTTTGCTTGCCTCATGAATTTCTCTCGGACTTTCGCTGCCGTGGCGTTGGTAGCAACCGCGGCGCTCTCCCTCACCGCCTGCGGCTCCGCCGACGCCGACAAAGCCGACGGCGGCACCGTTGTCCGCATCGGCACCACCGATCGCGACAAGGCATGGGACGTCTTCGAACAGAAGGCGAAGGAAAACGGCATCACGCTCAAGGTGACCAACTTCTCCGATTACAAGCAGCCCAACGCGGCGCTTTCGCAGAAGCAGATCGACCTGAACCTGTTCCAGCACCTTCAGTTCCTCGGCGCGTACAACGTCGCCAACAACGACACCCTGACCCCGATCGGGTCGACTTACATTGTCCCCCTTGGCCTTTACTCCAAGAAGCACAAGGCGCTCGCTGACATCCCCGCTGGCGGCGAGATCGCGATCCCGAACGACCCGACCAATCAGGCACGCGCGCTGTTCGTGCTGCAGGCGGCTGGCCTGGTGAAGCTGTCGGGCACCCCGACCCAGCCGACGCCCGCCGACCTCGACAAGGCGGCGTCGAAGGTGAAGGTGACGCCGGTTGACGCCGCCCAGACCGCGCTTTCGCTCGCGTCGGTCGACGGCAGCATCATCAACAACACGTTCCTGTCGAAGTCGGGCATCGACCCGCAGTCGGCGCTCTACAAGGACGATCCGAAGAACCCCGGCGCTGAGCCCTACATCAACGTGATCGTGTCGCGTGCCGAAGACAAGGCCAACCCGACCTACCTCAAGCTCGCCCAGATTTGGAAGGACCCGGCCGTCGCCGCCGCGCACGCCGAAGTGACCAAGGGCACCGCGGTGGCCGTCACGCGCACGCAGCCGGAGTTGCAGGCCATCTTGGATCGGGTGCAGCAGGGCATCCGCGCGACCAAGTGAGTGCGGCTGCCGCAGTCGAATTCACCGGTGTCACCAAGGTTTTCGGTAAGGGTGATGATGCGCAGGTCGCGCTGGATGCCATCGACCTGCGCATCGAGCCCGGCGAGATCTTCGGTGTCATCGGGTATTCGGGCGCGGGTAAGTCGACGCTTGTTCGGTTGATCAACGCGCTGGAAAAACCGACGTCAGGCACGGTCACGATCGCGGGCACCCCCATTACCGGGGTGCCCGAGTCGGCCGTGCGTCGGTTGCGCCGCGACATCGGCATGGTGTTTCAGCAGTTCAACCTGTTTCGGTCGCGAACGGCGGCGGGCAATGTGGAGTACCCGCTCAAGGTCGCTGGTTGGAAGCGGGCCGAACGCAAGGCGCGGGTCGCGGAACTGCTTGAGTTCGTTGGACTTTCGGATAAGGCGCGGTCGTACCCCGACCAGCTTTCCGGTGGGCAAAAGCAGCGGGTTGGCATCGCGCGTGCGCTCGCGACGTCGCCTTCGCTGTTGCTTGCCGACGAGGCAACGTCGGCGCTCGATCCCGAGACGACGGCTGAGGTGCTTCGGCTGCTGCGCAAGATCAATCGCGAACTCGGGGTAACCATTGTGGTGATCACCCATGAGATGGATGTGATTCGCGCTGTCGCTGATCGGGTCGCGGTGCTCGCGGACGGCAAGATCGTCGAATTGGCTTCCACCTTCGACGTTTTTGCTGATCCGCAGGCCGCGCCGACTAAGTCGTTTGTGGGCACGGTGTTGCATAACCGGCCCGACGGTGGCGAGGTCGCGCGGTTGTCGTCCGTGCATAGCGGGCGATTGGTGACCGTTGATGTCGACGATCAGCACGGCATTGGTGACGCGCTCGCCGCGGCGACGCGGGCCGGGGTACGGTTCGAGATTGTCTACGGCGGGGTTTCGACGGTGCAGGACAAGACTTTTGGCAGTCTCACCGTCGCGCTGGATGGGCCTGACGACGCGGTCGCTGACGTGGTCGCGACGTTGGAAAGGCGGTCGGCATGAGCACCGATTGGGGCAAACTCAGCCCTATCCTGTGGGAATCGATCGGGACGACGATCTACCTCGTCGGGTTCACGTTCTTGTTCGCGGGCGCGCTCGGATTGCTGTTGGGCACAGCGCTTTACAGCACTCGCAAGGGCTCGCTGCTGTCGAACGCGCCAATTAACTTGGTGCTCAACGTGATTGTGAACGTGGTGCGTCCCATCCCGTTCATCCTGCTTGTCGCCGCGCTGTTCCCGGTGACGCTTGAGGTGGTTGGCACGACCATCGGCCGCGACGCCGCCCTGTTCGTGATGGTGGTCGCCGCGACGTTCGGCATCGCTCGCATCGTCGAACAAAACCTGGTGACGGTGGAACCGGGCGTGATCGAGGCGGCACGCGCGGCGGGCGCTGGCCCGCTGCGCATCATCGCGACCCTGCTGATCCCCGAGGCGCTCGGCCCCCTGATCTTGGGCTACACCTTTGTGATCATCGCCATCGTCGACATCTCGGCCATGGCGGGCGCGATTGGCGGCGGCGGCCTGGGTGACTTCGCGATCGTGTACGGCTACCAGCAATTCCAGTGGCAGCCAACGGCAGTGGCGGTGGTGATCATCATCATCGGCGTGCAGGCAATCCAGTTCTTCGGCAACTGGTTGGCCCGCAAGGTGCTGCGCCGCTAAGGGTCAGATCAGCTCGGGTTAGTCAGCTCAGGTTAGGCAAGCTCGGCCCGCGCCCGCATCAACGCGAACCCCAACAGGTTCAGTCCCAGCCATTGGCTGGGAGATTCGGTGCGCGGGTCGTCGGCGGCAAGCCCGTTGCCCCAAATTCGATCGACGGGGCTTGCCTCAACCAACACCCGCTCCCCCGTTTTGCGCAGGTAGTCAGCCAACGCCGGGTCTTGCCCGAACTTGGCGGCGTTGCCCTCGGCGACGATGTCGAATCGCGCTGCGACCCAACGATCTTCGTCGAAGTTTGCGATCTTGCGGCCCAGCTTCTTCGCCACACTCGGATGCCCAGCGGCAACGACCTCGGCGGCGGTTTGCTCGTCGTTGAAGAGCAACGCTTTACGCCACATCATGTAATGCTCGGCGGTCGCGAATTCCACGCCGTCGAGTTGGAACCGCGCGGGCCACCATTGGCTCAGGCAGCTGGCACCCAGCGTGCCGTCGGGGCGCGGCGTGTGCCCCCAGAACGGCAGGTACTTCGGAGTGACGCCCGACGTGATGGTCGCGCACAGGTCGCTCACGGATTCGATTCGCACGGTGGTTCTCCCCCTTCAAAAACAAGTGTTGAGCGGGAGTCTGGTCTACTCCCGCTCACCTTGTCTAGCTCATTACGCGTTCGCTGTGCGCGCGGCTCAGCCAGCCTGGTCTATTCGCGCCAAAGTCCTTCCGCCACAGGCGATCATCGCCGAACGCAACTGCCACAACCCCGACGCCTGGGTCGGATCGAGCCCGGTCAGATGCGCGACGCGCCGCAGCCGGTAATCAACGGTGTTGGCGTGCACGTGAAGCAAGCGCGCGGTGCGTTGCCGGTTGAGTTCATTGCCGATGTGCACACGCAGGGTTTCGAAGAGTTCCGGGTGCGCGTCGAGCGGGGCGAGCAGCTGACGCAACCGCGCGCGACCGGGTCCTGGGCGGGTGAGTTGGTATTCCAACGCCAGGTCGGTGAAGTGGTACAACCCGGGTGCGGAATCGAGCTGTTCGACCATGTCGAGCACCTCGTGTGCGCGCTGGGTCGCGGCAGGGATTTCCTCGCGCGGCCCGCTGACGTGGGCGGCGGTCACGGTCACGCGACCAGCGACGCGAGCGAGCGCGTCGACAACGCGAGCCAGTCCGGCCGGATCGTCGTCGCCGTTGGTCGGGATAAGCACCGTGCCGCCTTCGATCGACAACATCGACAGCGCCTGCCCGCCGCTGTGATGGGCCAGCGCGGCACCGATGCGCGCGAGAATCCGCGCGGCCTCTCCCGGCTTGCTCGACTCGGGTGAGGCGAACGAAATCGCAAGCACCGCATAGTGATCGGCGATCTGAATACCGCATGCACGGGCGAGCGTCTCGGTGGGTCGGCCCGCGATCAGCGCGTTCGCCAGTTCTCGCAGCGCCCACGCCTCGTCGCGTTCGGCGGGCAGGTCACCGCTGCCGCCGTAAGCGCGACCAACGGTGCTCGACACCATGTCCAACGCGCGCACCGCCCGCCGGAAACCTTCGGTGACATCGCCTCTGTCGTGGCCGCCGGTGTAGTCGTACACCTCGTCAACGCAGTCGCGCAGCGCCTCGTTGGCCACCCGCAACACCGAATCCAGCGGCACACCTTCGCGCGCCCACCCGGCTGCCGCGCGACTGAGCACCGCGACCTCGTGCGCGCAATCTTGTTCTGCGACAAGGCCGCTGATGATCGACTTGCACAGCCGCGTCGCGGTCACCGTCGCCGAACTCACGACACTCACGTCGGATCGAGTAGTCATCGTTGTCCACCTTCTTCCCTGTTCCACCGAAACCTTCACAGCGCCAGGTTGTCGATGTAACGATGACTCTAGAATGAGCACCCGCTCACCTTCTACTCTACTTTTTTCGAAGGGGAAATGATGCCACCGCAGCCCGATAAGCAGCGGAAACGCCCACGACAGGACCGCGCGAAGGAAACGCGAACCCACATTCTCGCGACAGCAGCTCACCTTTTTGGCGAGCGCGGAATCACCGAGACATCGACCAACCGCATCGCCGCCGAAGCCGAGATCAGCGTGGGGACGCTGTACCGGTATTTCGCCGATCGCGAAGAAATCGTCAAAGAACTCAACGACGGACTGTTCACGCGGGTCGAAACGCGCTACGGCGAGCTGTTGCCCGCCATAACCGGCTTGACGCCGCAGGAGGCGGTCACCGAAATCCTGCGTGCTGCTGTCGAGATTCTGGTCGCCGAAGGACCGCTGGTCCGCGCGTTAGTCACCGACCTGAATTTTTACGGCAGCGGCATCCCCGATTTCGAACCGCGCTTCCGCTTCATTCTGAAGGTCTACATCCTCAACGCGATCGGCCTGCAACCGGGCGTCGACGTCGACACGATCGCCTTCGTCGCCCTCAACGCGGGCTTCGCTGTCACGCTGCGGTCGGTGTATTTGGAAAACGAAGGGTTTGACCGGGAAACGGTCATTGCCCAAACGGCGGAGATGATCGGGACGTGGATAGCGACGAAGGCCCAAGTCCCATAAGGGAATTGGGCCTTCGTGCGGTGCGTGACTAGCGCACGTTGTCGGTGCAGTGCACCGCGACAACCTCGCCGCCCGCGAGCTGGCCTGCCAACTGCGAGGAACCGACGTTCAACAGCAGCGCCTGCGGCGAGCCCTCGACCAGGTTCGCCCACGCGTCCTTCTCGGACTCGGCGCGGGTCGAGCCAACACCCCAGGCGGTGTACTCATCGTTCTCGACGATGGTCAAGCAGCCGTTGGACCACGACGCACGGATCGTGCAGGTATCCGCAGCGCACAGCTCCAGCGCCTTCGCCTCAGCGTCGGCGCGCGTGGAGAAGTTGATTCCGCCACCGAAGTCGTCCCAGCCGTCGCCGAGCGCGATCGCACCGTACAGGTCACCTGCGGCGTTGGCAGTACCAGCGCCGAAAACCGAACCCGCCGCCATACCAAGGGCAGCGACGGCGACCGTCGCCTTACCCATGAAACTCATTGTTTCTCCTCATCATTCGGCCCCGAATGAGGCCGACTGAAGATCATCGCGCAGGACTTAGACTCGCTCTACCCAACCGATCAAGATCACAAACATCCGCCTTCACCTATCACTGAGAAAGCCCGGGACCATCGCGGTCCCGGGCTCTCAAGTAGCAGCGTTAGACAGTAAAGCCCAACGCGCGCAACTGCTCTCGCCCATCGTCGGTGATCTTGTCCGGACCCCACGGGGGCATCCAGACCCAGTTGATCTTGAGGTCATCGACAAGTCCGCTGCGCACCAACGCGTTTCGCGACTGATCCTCGATCACGTCGGTGAGCGGACACGCCGCCGATGTGAGCGTCATGTCGAGCGTGCAGATGTTGTCGTCATCGACGGACATGCCGTAGACGAGGCCCAAATCGACGACGTTGATGCCCAATTCGGGGTCGACAACGTCGCGCATGGCCTCCTCGAGGTCCTCGATGTGCTTGGCCTGCTCAGGGGTGAGCTCGACCGGCGGCGACGCCTCAACAGCCTCAGCGGCGGTATCCGGGGTCTGGGTGCTCTCAGCAGATTCACTCACGACGCGGCCTCCTCAGCCGAACTGATCTGTACCACAGCGTCTTTGAACGCCATCCAGCCCAGCAGCGCGCACTTCACGCGCGCCGGGTACTTCGCGACACCAGCTAGCGCGATGCCGTCGCCGATCAGGTCCTCATCACCTTCGACCGTGCCCCGGCTCGAGATCATCTCGCTGTAGGAGTCGACCACCTTGAGCGCGTCGCGCACCGGCAACCCGATGACCTGGTCGGTGAGGATCGACGTCGCGGCCTGGCTGATCGAGCAGCCCTGCCCGTCGTAGGAAACGTCGGCAACCGAACCCGCGTCGTCGATCTCGACGCGCATCGTGACCTCGTCACCACAGGTGGGGTTGACGTGATGCACCTGCGCACCGTAGGGCTCACGCAGCCCACGGTGGTGTGGGTGTTTGTAATGGTCCAGGATCACTTCCTGGTACATCTGCTCCATGCGCATTACTTAGGCGACCTCATCGTGTGTGACGCCGAAGAACCGCTGCGCTTCGCGCACGGCGGCGACGAGCGCGTCGACCTCGTCAAGAGTGTTGTAAACGGCGAACGACGCGCGCGCCGAAGCGGCGATGCCGAAGCGGCGATGCAGCGGCCACGCGCAGTGGTGCCCGACGCGAATCGCGACGCCCTGGTCGTCGAGGATCTGGCCAACATCGTGGGCGTGGATGCCATCGACAACGAAAGCGACAGCGCCACCACGGTTTTCGGCTTCGGTGGGGCCAACGATCCGCACACCGGGAATCGCGCTGAGCCCTTCCAACGCGGCCACGGTGAGCGAATGCTCGTGCGCGGCAACAGCATCCATGCCGAGCGCTTCGAGGTAGCGCACAGCAGCGCCCAATCCGACAACCTGCGAGGTCATCGGGACGCCAGCTTCGAACCGCTGCGGCGGCGGCGCGTAGGTGGATTCCTCCATGAAGACCTGCTCGATCATCGACCCACCGGTGATGAACGGCGGCGTGACCTCAAGCAGCGCACGCTTGCCGTACAGCACACCAACACCGGACGGGCCGAGCATCTTGTGGCCGGAGAACGCGGCGAAGTCGACGTCGAGCGCGCCGAAGTCGACCGGCATGTGCGGCACCGACTGGCACGCGTCGAGCACGACAAGCGCGTCAACCGCGCGAGCGCGGCGCACCAGTTCTTCCACCGGCGCGACCGCACCAGTGACGTTGGACTGATGCGTGAACGCGACAACCTTTGTCGCCGAAGACAATTCGAGCGAGTCGAGGTCGATGCGCCCGTCGTCGGTAACGCCGTACCACTTCAACGTGGCACCGGTGCGACGCGCGAGTTCCTGCCACGGCACCAAATTCGCGTGATGCTCAAGCTCGGTGACAACGATCTCGTCGCCGGGGCCGACGTGGTACGGGAACCGCGCGTCACCGAAGGCGTTGGTGACGAGGTTGAGCGACTCGGTCGCGTTCTTGGTGAACACGATTTCGCCCACATCGGCACCGACGAAGCGCGCGATGTCGGCACGCGCGCCCTCGTAGGCGTCGGTCGCTTCTTCGGCGAGCTGATGCGCACCGCGATGCACCGCCGAATTGCTGGTGAGCAAGAACTCGCGTTCAGCGTCGAGTACCTGCACCGGACGTTGCGACGTGGCACCCGAATCGAGGTACACCAACGGCTTCCCATCGCGCACCGTGCGGTGCAGGATCGGGAAATCGGCACGCACACGCGCCACGTCGACAGTGCGACCTGGCTCGTGGGCGACCAACGGTGCGGCGGTCATGTCAGGCTCCTGTGGCAGCGTTCTGAGTGAAACGGACATAGCCATTGGCATCGAGCTCTTCGGCCAGCTCGGCACCGCCTTCGGCGACGATCTTGCCGCCGACGAACACGTGCACGAAGTCGGGCTTGATGTAGCGCAGGATGCGGGTGTAGTGCGTGATCAGCAGAATGCCGCCGTCCTCACGCTCCTTGTAGCGGTTGACGCCTTCGGAAACGATGCGCAGCGCGTCGACGTCGAGGCCCGAGTCGGTCTCGTCGAGGATCGCGATCTTGGGCTTGAGCAGCCCGAGCTGCAGCACCTCGTGGCGCTTCTTCTCGCCACCGGAGAAACCCTCGTTGACGCTGCGGTCGGCGAAGGCGGAATCAATTTCGAGCTCGTTCATCGACTCCTTCACCTCCTTGACCCAGGTGCGCAGCTTGGGGGCCTCGCCGCGCACGGCGGTGGCGGCGGTGCGCAGGAAGTTCGACATCGAAACGCCAGGCACCTCGACCGGGTACTGCATCGCGAGGAACAGGCCCGCGCGAGCGCGCTCGTCGACCGACATCGCGAGCACGTCTTCGCCGTCGAGGGTGATGGTGCCCTGGGTGACGGTGTACTTGGGGTGACCCGCGATCACGTACGACAGGGTGGACTTACCCGAGCCGTTCGGGCCCATGATCGCGTGGGTCTCGCCGGATTTCACGGTGAGATCGACACCGTTGAGGATCTTCTTCTGTTCACCCTCAGGCGTGGTGACCTCAGCGTGCAGATCCTTGATTTCCAGAGTCGTCATCGAATTCCTTTGTGAAGTAAGTAAGTAGTTGGGGCGCGTCAGACACCGATAGCGGCGAGCTCAGCTTCGATAGCCGCTTCTAGGCGCTCACGGACCGAGGCAACAGCGATCTTGGAGATGATCTCGTGGAAGAACCCGCGCACGACGAGTCGACGGGCCACCTCCTCGGGAATGCCACGCGCACGCAGGTAGAACAGCTGCTCGTCGTCGAAGCGGCCGGTTGCGCTCGCGTGGCCAGCGCCCGCGATCTCACCGGTCTCGATCTCAAGGTTGGGCACCGAGTCGGCGCGCGCGCCGTCGGTGAGCACCAGGTTGCGGTTGGCCTCGTAGGTGTCGGTGCCTTCCGCCGCGGCGCGGATGAGCACGTCGCCGACCCAGACCGTGCGCGCGTCGCCCTTGGGCGACTTCGGGTCGCCCTGCAGCGCGCCCTTGTAGAGCACGTTCGATTTGCAGTTGGGCTGCGAGTGGTCGACGAGCAGACGCTGCTCGAAGTGCTGACCGGCGTCGGCGAAGTACAGGCCGAGCAGTTCAGCGTCGCCGCCGGGCGCGGCGTAGCGCACGGTGCCCGACAGACGGACCAGGTCGCCACCGAGGGTGACCGAGGTGTGGCGAATGGTCGCGTCGCGACCCACCTTCAGGTGGTGCGTGGTGAGGTGCACGGCGTCGTCGGCCCAGTCCTGGACGGTGACCACGGTGAGCTTCGCGCTGTCGCCGAGCACGAATTCGATGTTCTCGCCGTAGGTTCCGCTGCCGCGCTGGTCGATCACGAACGTCGCCGACGCGAAATTGGCAAGGCGGATCTGCAGGTGACCGAAGGCGGTCTTACCTTCGCCCGGTCCCGTCACCGTGACGGTAACCGGCTCAGCGACAACAACTTCGGTGCCAACCGAGATCACGGTTGCCGAGGTGAAACTCGAATACGCTTGCGCGGCAACACGATCGGTAGGCGTGCCCGCCTGACCGAGGCGCTCGTCGTCGCGACCGACGGTCTCGACGGTGATGCCGTCGACCGGGGTGACCTCGACCGTGGTCGTGCCATCGGCGACCGCGGTGCCGTCATGCAGGCCGCGCAGGCGACGCAGCGGGGTGAACCGCCACGCCTCGTCGCGGCCCGACGGCACCTCGAACTGGTCGACGTCGAACGAGGCGAAAACCTCGCCCTTGTTGATCGCTGCCCCAGCTCCGGGGTTCTGGATCGGTGTCTCGAGCGACGACATCAGCCGACGGCCCCTTCCATTTGCAGCTCGATGAGCCGGTTAAGTTCCAACGCGTATTCCATCGGCAATTCCTTGGCGATCGGCTCAACGAAGCCGCGCACCACCATCGCCATCGCCTCGTCCTCGGTCATGCCGCGGCTCATGAGGTAGAACAGCTGTTCTTCCGACACCTTCGAGACCGTGGCCTCGTGGCCCATGGTGACGTCGTCCTCGCGGATGTCGACGTACGGGTAGGTGTCGGAACGGCTGATCGTGTCGACGAGCAGCGCGTCGCACTTGACCGTCGACTTCGAACCGTGCGCGCCCTTGTTGACCTGGACAAGGCCACGGTAAGACGCGCGACCGCCACCACGCGCCACCGACTTCGACACGATCGTCGACGAGGTGTGCGGGGCGAGGTGCAGCATCTTCGCGCCGGTGTCCTGGTGCTGGCCCTCGCCAGCGAAGGCGACCGAAAGCACTTCGCCGTGCGCGTGCTCACCAGTCATCCACACGGCCGGGTACTTCATCGTGACCTTGGAACCGATGTTGCCGTCGATCCATTCCATCGTCGCGCCCGCTTCGGCCTTGGCCCGCTTGGTGACGAGGTTGTAGACGTTGTTCGACCAGTTCTGGATGGTCGTGTAGCGGCAGCGGCCGCCCTTCTTCACGATGATCTCGACAACGGCCGAGTGCAGCGAGTCGGACTTGTAGATCGGCGCGGTACAACCCTCGACGTAGTGCACGTAGGCGTCTTCGTCGACGATGATGAGCGTGCGCTCGAACTGGCCCATGTTCTCGGTGTTGATGCGGAAGTAGGCCTGCAGCGGGATGTCGACGTGGACGCCCGGCGGAACGTAGATGAACGAGCCGCCCGACCACACCGCGGTGTTGAGCGCGGAGAACTTGTTGTCGCCAGCGGGGATCACGCTGCCGAAGTACTGCTCGAAGATTTCGGGGTGCTCTTTGAGCGCGGTGTCGGTGTCGAGGAAGATCACGCCCTGGGACTCCAAATCCTCACGGATGGAGTGGTAGACGACCTCAGACTCGTACTGCGCGGCCACACCGGAAACGAGACGCTGCTTCTCAGCCTCGGGGATGCCCAGCTTGTCGTAGGTGTTCTTGATGTCTTCGGGCAGGTCTTCCCACGACTCGGCCTGCTTCTCCGACGAGCGAACGAAGTACTTGATGTTGTCGAAGTCGATGCCGTCGAGGTTGGAACCCCAGTTCGGCATTGGCTTGCGATCGAAGATGCGCAGGGCCTTGAGGCGCTGCTCAAGCATCCAGTCGGTTTCGTTTTTCTTCGCCGAGATATCGCGCACGACGTCTTCGGACAGGCCACGCGTCGCCGCGGCACCGGCCGCGTCGGAGTCGGACCAGCCGTAGTCGTAATTGCCAAGCGACGCGATGGTCTCTTCCTGGGTGAGCTGCGGCACCTGGCTTGCGCCAGCGTCGCGGCCTGTCGCGGCAGTCGTCATTGCGCACTCCTTCCGGAGTCATTCGAAGCGTGCGTCGCATTGCTCGCGGGCGATGCGGCGGCGGGGAAATTAAGCGGGACGTGCGTGGTGCAGGCACAGTCACCGTTGGCGATGGTGGCCAGTTGCTGCACGTGCGTGCCAAGCAGGTCGCGAACGACCTCGCGCTCAGCGGCACACAATTGCGGGAACTCCTCGGCCACATGCGCGACCGGGCAGTGATGCTGACAGATCTGCACCCCCGACCCAACCTCGCGGGTCGTTGTCGCGAATCCCGCCTCAGCGAACGCGCTGGCGATCTCGGCGGCTTTCGCCTCCACTTCGCCAGCGGTGTGGTCGACCACCGGTTCGATGCCTTCCACAATCGCCGCGGCGCGCCTGCGTGCGAATTCGGCGATGGCCTTCTCGCCACCGATTTCGCGTAACTGCCGGATTGCCGCACCGGCGAGGTCGTCGTAGGCGTGACCGAGACCAGCCCGGCCTGCCGCGGTGAGCTGATACTGCTTGGCTGGCCGACCGCGACCCTTCTGCTGCCACGGTGCCGACCGACTAGCTCGGGCCTGACCAGCCTCGATGAGCGCGTCGAGGTGTCGACGCACGCCAGCGGGGGCAAGGCCGAGTTCAGCGCCGATCGCGGTGGCGGTGATGGGGCCCTGTTCAAGGAGCAGGCCAACGATCGCGGCGCGGGTTTGCCCTTCATGTCCTTGCGTTGGAGCCGGTGAGGTGGGCACAGGGGAAGCCGCGGAGTCGGTCTTTCGACCCGCTCCCTGTGCTTCCGTCCGCAAACCCATGGTTTTCACAACACCAGTGTGTCGGAATTACTTCCGTAAATCTAATAAGGGTCCCCTTGCAAAGGGTGCCCTGACCTGCGTCGTCGTCGGCAAGACCGATCGGTCCGTGACAAATCGCCAGGTCGCCGGACGCGGAAAATACGTGCGCGACGTCGCATGCGTGACCCACCACACAGTGTCTGTTTGGTCGCCAACGCCGCCCAGGACGCGCCCGACCGGATTCATGACACGATGGAACCGTGGGTCAACCTGTGCCGCCGACGTGCGTCCGACATCCTGATCGTCCGACCGGATTGGCGTGTACACGCTGCGGTCGACCAGCCTGCCCGGAGTGCCTGCGGCCCGCCGCAGTGGGTCAGCATTGCGTCGACTGTTTCCAAGCGCAGCCCGTGCAGTCCGCGCGCACGCTCGTCGCGAAAGCGCGACCGGTCGCCACCTACGGACTCATCGCGATCAGCGTCGCCCTCTACGCGATCACCGCCGCGCAGTCGCATGACCTCATGAACAACCAGCGCGGGTCGAGCCTGTTTTGGGACATGGCGCTTGTCCCCTACCTCGTCGCGCAAGGCGAGTGGTACCGCGTCATCGGGTCGGGGTTCCTGCACTTCGGGGCCGTGCACTTGGCGTTCAACATGTTCGCGCTGTGGGTGGTCGGGCGCGATCTAGAACGCGTGCTTGGCTGGGCGCGGTTTCTCGCGGTGTACTTAGTCGCGCTGCTTGGTGGATCGGCGGCGGTGATGGTCGGGTCGGGCGCGCTCACCGCGACGGCCGGGGCATCCGGGGCGCTCTATGGCGTGTTCGGCGCGGTGGCTGTCGCGCTGCTTCGACTCAAGCAAAGCCCAACGCCCATGCTGATTCTCATCGCGATCAACCTCGTCATCACGTTCTCGCTGCCTGGCATTTCCCTGTGGGGACATCTGGGCGGACTTGTCGCTGGTACGGCCTGCGCGGTCGGGATTTTGTTTGTCCCCGAATGGCTTTCGGCCCGCACGTCGCAACAGGCGGCGCGCCTCGGGTGGCTGTCGGTCGCCGTTGTCGCGGTGGTGTGCATCGCTGTCACCTTGGGTGCCGCCGTCTACCTGCGCGCGAACCCGCCGGTCATGGCGGCGATGTTGAGCCAAAGCGCGGGCTTCTGATGGTCACGCGGCGCGGCCGATAGGCTCACCCTCCGTGTCGGTACTGGAAGGCAAAATACAGGCGTTCGGGCGAAGAGCCCTAGGGCTCGACGTCCCCGCGCCTGACCACACCGTCGCGGTGCTGCACCGCGACGAACCGCGCGTCCCCGGTCTCGACGGCCCCGAACGCGCGCAACTCGACCGCATTCGGTTGATGGGCGCGACCGGCGCTGTGTTGATGGCGATCGCCGCGCTTGGCATCGGCGCGCAGCCCGTGCATCAAAATCCGGTGTCGGGCATGCGAGTGTTCGGCATTTTCGCTCGCGCGCACACCGGGTCGCTTGCGATGTGCATGTTCGGCACCGTGTTGGTGATCGGCGCGTGGTTGTTGTTGGGGCGCTTCGCCATTGGTGGGTTGAACGGCTCGCCGCGTCGGCGGTTGAGTCGATCGCAGCTCGATCGCACGCTGTTGTTGTGGATCATTCCGCTGTCGATCGCACCGCCGATGTTTTCCAACGACGTGTACTCCTACCTCGCGCAAAGCGAGATCGCCGCGCGTGGGGTCGACCCGTATTTGGAAGGTCCGGTCGCTGGACTGGGTATCGACAACGTCCTCACCAACAACGTGCCGACGATTTGGCGCGATACGCCAGCGCCTTACGGGCCGCTTTTTCTCTGGATCGGACGTGGCATCGCGCACCTGACCGGCGACAACATCATCGCGGGTGTCTGGGTGCATCGACTGCTCGCGCTCGCTGGAGTCGCGCTGATCGTGTGGGCGCTCCCGCGTCTTTCGGTGCGCTGCGGCGTCGCGCCGGTGAGCGCGCTGTGGCTCGGCGCTGCCAACCCGCTCGTGCTGTTTCACCTGGTCGGCGGCGTCCACAACGACGCGCTGATGCTCGGGCTGATGCTTGCGGGCATGGAGCTGACGCTGCGCGCGATTTACGGGCCGGGTGGTCGACCGGATCGGCTCAACGCCACCGGATTGCCGCCGTTTAACGCGAAAGCCTGGGCGTTTTTGGCGGCGGGAACCGTGGTCATCACGTTGTCGTCGTCGATCAAACTCACGTCGATCATCGCGCTCGGGTTCGTTGGGATGGCACTCGCGCGGCGCTGGGGTGCGTCGGTGTCGGCGGTCGCGAAGGCCGCTGTGGTTCTCGGCGTGGTCGCGGGGGCGACGACCTTGATCGTCAGCGAGGCGAGCGGGCTCGGGTTCGGCTGGGTGCACACGCTCAGCGTCGCCAACGCGGTGCGCAGTTGGATGTCGTTGCCGACGGTCATCGGCATCATCACCGGCTTTGGCGGCGTGCTGCTCGGGTTGGGCGACCACACGACCGCGCTGCTGTCGATCACGCGTCCGATCGCCGCCGTTGTCGCTGGGTACATCACTATTCGCATGCTCGTCGCGACGGGACTCGGACGCCTGCACCCAGTCGGTGCGCTCGGCGTCGCCCTTGGTGCGATCGTGCTGCTTTTCCCCGTCGTGCAGCCCTGGTACCTGCTGTGGGCCATCGTTCCGCTCGCCGCGTGGGCAACTCAGCCGGTGTTCCGTGTGCCCGCTGTGGCGTTCTCGGCGGTGGTGTCGATGCTGGTGATGCCGCGCGGCGCGGAGTTCCAGGTGTTCCAGATCATCGGCGCGGCCGTGGCGGCAGCCGTGTGCTTCGGGCTGTTCTACCTGCTGACCCGCAACAGCTTGCCCTGGCGGGCACAGCCGGGGGTGTCAGCTCCGTCACAGGAGGGCACGCCCTACCGTGTGACATCGTGAACGCACGCTCGGTACCCGCGGTACGCGTCGATGACGTCGTCAAACGCTTTGGCGATACGACCGCCGTCGATGGCCTGTCCTTCGAGGTCGAGCGCGCCCAGGTGTTCGCGCTGCTTGGCCCGAACGGCGCTGGCAAGACGACGACCGTCGAAATGTGCGAGGGGTTCGGCGCGCCCGATCAGGGCAGCGTGCGGGTTCTTGGCCTCGATCCGATCGCCGATTCCGAGCAGTTGCGCCCGCGTATCGGCGTGATGTTGCAGGGTGGCGGCGCGTATCCGGGCGCGCGGGCAGGCGAGATGCTTGACCTCGTCGCCGCCTATTCCGCCGACCCGATCGACCCTGATTGGCTCCTCACCACGCTTGGCCTCGGCGATCACCGCCGCACGCCCTACCGTCGACTTTCCGGTGGTCAGCAGCAGCGGCTCGCGCTGGCATGCGCTCTTGTCGGCAAGCCGGAACTGGTTTTTCTCGACGAACCGACCGCCGGCCTCGACGCCCAAGCGCGACTGATCGTGTGGGAACTCATCGACGCGCTGCGACGTGACGGTGTGAGCGTGGTCCTCACGACGCACATGATGGACGAAGCCGAACAGCTCGCTGACCATCTCGCGATCATCGACCACGGTCGCGTTGTCGCCCAGGGTTCGCCCGCCGAGGTCACCGCCCACGGCGCGGCGGGTCAGCTGCGTTTTAGCGCCCCGCCGAAACTCGATCTGCGCCTGCTTGCCGCCGCGTTGCCCGAGGGGTTCGCGCCCTGCGAGACAGCACCCGGCGCCTATCTCATCGAAGGCGAGATCACCCCGCAGGTCCTGGCGACCGTGACCGCGTGGTGCGCGCGAATGGATGTGCTCGCCACCGACATTCGCATCGACACGCGCCGCCTCGAAGACGTTTTCCTCGAACTGACCGGACGGGACCTGCGCGGATGACCACCGAAACCAACCGCTTCGCCGCTGGCACTTTCACGCCCGATCCGCGCCCGGCCTCACGTGCGGTGATGTTGCGCGCGCAGACGAGCATTGAGCTGAAGTTGTTGCTGCGCAACGGCGAACAACTGCTGTTGACGATGTTCATTCCGATCGCGTTGCTGGTCGGGCTCACGCTGTTGCCGTTCGGCGAGTTCGGCGACAACCGGGTGAACAAGGTCGTGCCCATGGTGATGATGACGGCGATCATGTCGACGGCGTTCACCGGCCAAGCCATCGCGGTCGGGTTCGATCGACGGTATGGGGCGCTGAAAAGACTTGGGGCAACACCACTTCCGCGGTGGGGGGTGATCGCGGGCAAGTCGGCGGCGGTGTTGATCGTTGTCGTTTTGCAGTCGGTGCTGTTCGGGCTGATTGGTGTCGCGCTTGGCTGGCGGCCGGGGTTGCTTGGGCTCGCGCTTGGCGCGGTCGTGATCGCGCTGGGTACCGCGACGTTCGCGGCGATGGGCCTGCTGCTCGGCGGCACGCTCAAGGCCGAGGTCGTGCTCGCGTTGGCCAATATCGCGTGGTTCATCATGCTCGGCTGCGCTGGGCTCGTGCTGTTGTCCGGGTTGCCGACCGCGGTGACCGTCGCGGCTCGGCTGTTGCCGTCGGGTGCGCTCGCCTACGCGCTGGAGCGTGCGCTCGACGGGTCAATCGACTGGTTCGGCATCGCCGTCCTCGCGGTGTGGGGCCTCGTCTGCGGCTGGCTCGCGACGCACTTCTTCCGCTTCAGCTGAGATCAACGACACGTTGTAGTACACCGGGTTCCGGTCGGCTATCACCGGCCAGTACCATCGTGACGTGCTCAATCGCGCCTTCCTCGCACTTGTCGACCGGTTGCCGCTGCCCTCGTTGCGGGTGCAGCGCATCCTCGCGTTCGCGGTGATCCTCACCCAGGCGGGTATCTCCGTCACCGGCGCGGTCGTGCGGGTCACAGCATCGGGCCTTGGTTGCCCCACGTGGCCGCAATGTTTCCCGGGCAGTTTCACGCCGGTTGGGGTGTCGGAAGTTCCGGTCATTCACCAGACCGTCGAGTTCGGCAACCGCATGCTCACGTTCGCGGTCACGTTGTGCGCCGCGCTGATCGTGCTGGCTGTCGTGCGCGCGCGACGTCGACGTGAAGTGGTCGTTTACGCGTGGCTGATGCCCGGCGGCACTGTTTTGCAGGCCATCATCGGCGGCATCACCGTGCGCACGGGGTTGCTGTGGTGGACCGTCGCGGTGCATCTGCTCGTGTCGATGCTGATGGTGTGGCTCGCTGTCGTGCTTTACGCCAAGATCGGCGAGCCTGATGACGGCGTCGAAACCGTTCAGGTGCCCGCTCCCCTGCGCTGGCTCACCGCGCTCAGCGGTGTCGCGCTGGCTGGTGTGTTGATCGCGGGCACGTTGGTGACCGGCGCTGGCCCGCACGCGGGCGACAAGAGCATTGACCGACCCGTCGCGCGGTTGGAAGTCGAGATCGTGACGCTGGTTCACCTGCACGCGCAGTTGCTCGTCGGGTACCTCGCGCTGCTAGTTGGTCTCGCGTTCGGCCTGTACGCGGTCGGGATTACTCCGGCGATCCGCAAGCGCCTGTTCGTGCTGCTCGGCCTGGTTGTCGCCCAGGGTGCCGTTGGCGTAGTGCAGTACTTCACCGACGTACCCGCCGCGCTCGTCGCGGTGCATGTGGGCGGCGCGGCGGCCTGCACAGCGGCAACAGCGGCACTGTGGGCCTCACTACGAACCCGCGAATTGCTGCCCGCCAACGTTGCCGACCGAGTAGCCGCACACTAGCGATTGGCTGCCGCAGTCGATTGACTGCCGCAGTCGATTGGCTGCCGCGGCAATTGACAGCCGCTACGGCTCCCAACGCGGGATCCCCCCGTCAAGCGAACAGGGCAAGTTTTTGGCCCCCTCTCGTTTGCGGTGCGTTGCGTAACGGCGAAGCCGGAGCAACGTGCCGCAAGCGAGAGGTCACTGGGCCAAAAACTCCGCGGCGCCAGCCGCCAAAAACAAAGGCGTTGCGTAACGGCGAAGCCGGAGCAACGTGCCGCAAATGAGAGGTCACTGGGCCAAAAACTCCGCGGCGCCAGCCGCAAAAACTACAGCCTCTCGACCAGTTTCCAGTTGCGCGCCTTCGGGAACTTCGTCTGATGCGCCACCCACGCGGCCATCTTCTTCCAGTGCCCAGGCTCCGGGCTCGCCTTGCTCACCAGTTCGCGGTCCCAGTGCTCGGTTTCGGCGAGCCCGTTGACGCGCTCAACGATGGCTTTCGCGATGTCCATCGAGGCGACAACACGGTCGCCGAGGATGCCGTCGGCACCAACGAGGGTGATGCGCACGCCTTCCTTGCCCACGTACTGCAACACGGCCGTGGCCGAATCACCGTGGTCGGCGACGAATTTGACGATGGACTTCTCGACCCCGGCGGGCACCTTGACGGCGACGGCGTTTGCACTCATGACCGGTAGTTTACCGACCAGTAGTAACGAGTCCACCCCCGGTTACGTGTAAAACTGCGGGCATGCATGCGATTGAGGTCACCTCCCACGGCGGTCCCGAAGTTTTGCGTTATGTCGAGGTTGCGGATCCGGTGATCGGACCCAAGCAGCTTCTCGTCCAAACCCAGGGCATCGGCGTCAATTACATCGATACCTATTTCCGCACCGGCGCGTATCCGCAGGCCACGCCCTATATTCCGGGTTCGGAAGGGACCGGCGTTGTCAGCGCGATCGGCGCTGAGGTCACCGAATTCGTTGTTGGCGACCGCGTGGCGTGGGCGGCGGCGCCGGGCAGCTATGCCGACCAGGTTGCCGTCGACGAGGCGCATGCCGTGCTCGTTCCCGAAGGCGTTTCGACCGAGGTTGCCGCGTCGGCGTTGTTGCAGGGCATGACCGCGCACTATTTGATCGAGTCGATTTATACGCCGGGACCGGCCGATCCGGTGTTGATTCACGCGGGTGCCGGTGGTGTTGGGCTGTTGCTGACGCAGTTGGCGAAGGCCAATAACGCGTATGTGATCACGACGGTGTCGTCGGACGAGAAGGAGAAGCTGTCGCGCGAGGCAGGCGCCGACGTTGTCCTGCGCTACCACGACGACCTCGCCACGCAGGTACGCGACCTGACGAGCGGTGTCGGCGTCGCGGTGGTGTATGACGGTGTCGGCGCGGCGACGTTCGAACAGAGTCTCAAGTCGTTGCGGGTGCGCGGCATGATGGCGCTGTTCGGCGCGGCGAGCGGCCCAGTTCCGCCGTTTGACCCGCAGCAGCTCTCGCGCGACGGTTCCCTGTTCCTAACCCGTCCGAAATTGGGCGACTACACCCGCGATCGCACCGAATTCCTTTGGCGCGCAACGGATGTGTTCGATTGGATCGCCTCAGGCAAGCTCCGCTTCCGCATTGGCGCGACCTACCCCCTCGCTGACGCCGAACAGGCGCACCGCGATTTGGAGTCGCGCAAGACAACGGGGTCAATCGTGTTGTTGCCCTAGGTCGCACGGCGTACTCGGGCCATCCCGAGCACGCCTAAGCCAATGCTGAACGCGCCCAACACTATTGCGAAATAAGCGGCGGCGATTCCATTGCCCGTTCCGAGGCCGCCGGGCGATGTCGCCGCGAGGTAGGCACCACCGACGAGCCCGATGAGCCCGGCGATCGCCGCGTGCCAACGGGCGGGACTCGTTGCGAGGCGGCCGGTCGGGTCACGCAGGACGAGGATCGCGGTGACGATGCCGGTCAGGGTGAACAAGGCCAGGATGGTGGTGGGTGCGCGGCCGCGACTGGCCTCGGCGGCGGCGTGCAGTTCGGTCGCATAGCTGGCGAGGATGGCTGAGGTGGCGACGCGCATCGTGGTGCTCCTTACGAGGGGACGGTTCCATCGTCGGCGCATCTGCGGCGCGAATCATCGTGCGAGCGTGGACAATTCATGCTGCCGTTTCTGGGGCAGCGCGGCGCGACCACTACCGCGTTCGCAGTAGTCGCTAACTACCGTCGAGCGCGGATGCCGCGCGGGCGTTTTCGGCCTACCGTGGAACGATGACCCGACCGCGCCCAAGCGACTGGGCCGTCGCGCTCGGCGTTGCCGTCACCCAGCTCGTCGCCGGTTACGCAGCGAACCCAGACGGTCCGCTGCTCGGGTTCGCCCTGCTGGCCGTCGGGGGCGCGGTGCTGTTGTGGCGTGCGCGCGAACCAGTCGCGGTGTTGATCGGCACCGGGCTGTGCGCATTGGCTTGGCAGGCAATCGGTTTCGATGTGGCGGCTGTCGCGTTTCTGTTCGCGGTGTATGCAGCGGTCCGCGCTGGGTATCGCGTTGTCGGTCTCGTCGCGTCGGTCCTGTTGGTGGTCACGTTGCCGTTCGCCGTCCTCGTGACCGGTGCCGACTTGCCCGCCGCGCTCGCGCAGGCACGCGGCGCGTTGGAAATCGCCTGGTTAGTGGCCGCCGGTGCGGCTGGCGAAGCGCTTCGCCAGGCCGAAGCGCGCGCGGACGAGGCCGAACGCACCCGTGAGGAAACCGCGCGCCGACGAGCCGACGCCGAACGCCTCCACCTCGCGCGCGAACTGCACGACTCACTCACGCACCACATTTCGGTGATCAAAGTGCAGGCTGAGGCGGCGGCCCACGTCGCGCAACGCAGAGGCGACGAGACCTCACCGGCGTTGGTCGCGATCCGCGACGCCGCGCGGGAAGCGACCGCCGAACTACGCGCGACCGTCCAAACCTTGCGCGACGACCACCCACACCCGCCGCGTGGACTCGCCCAGATCGCCGATCTCGTCGACAAGGCGCGTGGCGCTGGCGTCGACGCGACACTGAGCGTGACCGCCCGCACCGCTCTCCCCGGCCCCATCGACCGAACGGCCTACCGCATCGTGCAGGAATCGCTGACCAACATCGCCCGCCACGCGGGCAACGCGACCGCGACGGTCCAGCTTGACCAGCGAGCTAACGCCTTGGTCATCCGCGTCGACAACAGCCCGGACGCAACAGCATCCACCGCGTCAACCTCCGGCGTCGGCCTCATCGGCATGCGCGAACGGGTGCACGCGCTCGGTGGGCAGTTGCATGCCGGTCGTCGTCCTGACGGCGGCTTTTCCGTGCACGCCGAGCTCCCGCTCACCGGTGGTCCAGCGTGATTCGGGTGCTGCTGGTCGACGACCAGCCCCTGATTCGCAGCGGCTTTCGCGCGTTGCTCGACATCGAACCCGACATCGAGGTTGTCGCGGAAGCGGCCGATGGTGCGCGGGCCGTCGACCTCGCGCGCACGCATGTGCCCGATATCGCGCTCATCGACATCCAAATGCCCCACGTCGACGGCATCGAAGCCACGCGCCGCATCGTGGCCGACCCGACGCTCGCCAGCGTGCGCGTGGTGATCCTGACCAATTACGGCATGGACGAGTACGTGTACGAGGCGTTGCGGGCGGGTGCCAGCGGGTTCTTAGTCAAAGACATCGAACCAAGGGATTTCCTGCACGCGATTCGGGTCGCCGCACGCGGTGACGCCCTGCTCGCGCCGACGATCACCCGCGCGCTCATCGACCGCTACCTCACGCAACCGCCCCTAACCAGCGTCGAGAACGCGGCCGAGTTGACCGTGCGTGAACGCGAAGCCGTCGTGTTAGTCGCGCGCGGCTTGAGCAATGACGAGATCGCCGCGCATATGGTGATCAGCCCGTTGACCGCCAAGACGCACGTCAATCGCGCGATGACAAAACTGGGCGCGCGGGATCGTGCGCAAGTGGTGGTTTTCGCCTACGAATCAGGGCTGGTCAGTCCGCGTGCCCGCTGAGGGCTACAGCCCGACCAGGCTGCCGAGGGTGTTCCAGCCAAGCACCGAGTCGACGGCGAGGCCGCAGAAGACGACGGCGAGGTAGTTGTTCGACTGCAGGAACAGACGCAGCGGCTTCACCGATTCGCCCCGACGCACCCCGGCGTACAGCTGATGGGCCATCAGCAGGAACCACGCGCCGGCGACGATCGCGACGGCCGCGTAGATCACGCCGGTCGCGGGGATCAGCGCGAGGGTGGCGAGCACCGTGAGCCAGGTGTAGATCACGATCTGCTTGGTGACCTGCTCTTCAGTGGCGACAACCGGCAGCATCGGCACGCCAGCCGCGCGGTAGTCCTCCTTGTAGCGCATCGCGAGCGCCCAGGTGTGCGGCGGCGTCCAGAAGAAAATCACCGCGAAAAGCACAAGCGAAGGCCAGCCGATCGTGCCGGTGACCGCTGACCACCCAACGAGCGCGGGCATACAGCCGGCAGCACCGCCCCAGACCACGTTTTGCGAGGTCCGACGCTTGAGGCCCTTCGTATAAACGAAGACGTAGAACAGAATCGTCGCGACAACGAGGATGCCGCTGAGCAGGTTGGCCTGCCACCACAACCACGCGAACGACAACGCGCCGAGCACCACACCGAAAACAAACGCGTGCGACGTTGGCACGGCGTCGCGGGCGAGGGGGCGACGCGCGGTCCGCTTCATCACCTTGTCGATGTCGGCGTCGGCAACACAGTTGAGCGTGTTGGCGCTCGCCGCGCCCATCCAGCCACCGAAAAGCGTGACCAAGATGAGGCGAATGTCGACGTTGCCGCGATCGGCTAGCAACATCGTGGGGATGGTTGCGACAAGCAACAGCTCGATGACCCGCGGTTTGGTGAGCGCGATATAAGCGAGCGGCTTGCGCACGACTGGCGACGACATGACTTTGGCCGCGATTCCATCGCCGCCGAAGCGGTCGGCCAATGCCGTCGAGGAATCGTGCGCACCGCTATTACCCGGCTGGTGACCGATCCGCACTATTTCTCCTCGCACGCTGTGCTTCGCATCCGGCATTGGAACGAGCAGCGCGCGGCTGCGACGCGGCCACTACTACAGACGATGGTAGACACCCCGTCCTAGTCGCTCCGCGTCAGGGTCTGGTGAACCTTCGATAACGCCGGAGTGAACGAGATAGCACCGCGCCCGATCGCGCAATCCATCAAAAGTGCGAAGCGATCTGAAAAATCGCGAACTAGACTCGGACGCAGGGTTCGCGCCAGTCCGGTGTTGCACCACCACTAGGGTATTCATGAACATCGGTACGCACCCTGGCATGCGGTCGATTGAGACAACTTCATCGCCCCTGCCACGTATCGCCGTCGACGAAACCTAGGTCAGGAGAACCACGGTCGTGTCAGTCACAGACGACATTCGCGCCCACACTCGCCGGAATTACCCGAGCGACTGGACAGAACTCGACACCAAAGCCGTCGACACCGCGCGGGTGCTGGCAGCGGATGCGGTGCAGAAGGCGGGCAACGGGCACCCCGGCACCGCGATGAGCTTGGCTCCCGTCGCGTACGTGCTGTTCCAGCGCGTGATGCGGCAGAACCCGGCCGACCCGTGGTGGACGGGGCGCGACCGCTTCGTTCTCTCGTGTGGCCACACCAGCCTCACCCTCTACATCCAGCTCTACTTCGCCGGTTTCGGCCTTGAGCTGCACGATCTGGAAACCCTGCGGCAGTGGGATTCGCTGTGCCCGGGCCACCCGGAGTACCGCCACACCAACGGTGTCGAGATGACAACCGGCCCGCTCGGCCAGGGTCTCGCTTCCTCGGTCGGCATGGCGATGGCGGCGCGTCGCGAGCGCGGTCTTTACGACCCGCTTGCTCCCGAAGGCACCAGCCTGTTCGACCACTTCATCTACACCATCGCTTCCGATGGCGACCTCGAAGAGGGCGTCACGTCGGAGGCGTCGTCGATCGCGGGCACGCAGCAACTGGGCAACCTCGTCGTGATTTACGACAACAACAACATCTCCATCGAAGACGACACGCTCATCGCGTTCAACGAAGATGTCGGCAAGCGCTACGAGGCGTACGGCTGGCACGTGCAGAACGTCACCAGCGGTGAGGATGTCGTCGCGATCGAAGAGGCCATCACCGCGGCTAAGGCGGTCACCGACAAGCCGTCGCTGATCATCCTGCACACCGTCATCGGCTACCCGGCGCCAACCAAGATGAACTCCGGTGCCGCCCACGGTGCCGCGCTTGGTGCTGAAGAGGTCGCCGCGCTCAAGGTCGAGCTTGGGTTCAACCCGGATTCGTCGTTCGACGTCGCGCCCGCAGTCATCGAGCACACCCGCAAGGCGCTCGTGCGCGGTGCGGAAGCGCAGGCCGAGTGGCAGATTCGGTTCGAAGCGTGGGCCGCGCAGAACCCGGAAAACCACGCGCTCTACGAGCGGTTGCAGGCACGCAAGCTGCCTGAGGGCTGGGAGAAGTCGCTTCCCGAGTTCGAGCCGAACGCCAAGGGCATGGCCACGCGTAAGGCTTCCGGCGCGGTGCTCGCGGCTCTCGCTGACGTGCTGCCGGAGCTGTGGGGCGGTTCCGCCGACCTCGCCGAGTCGAACAACACCACGATGCCGGGGCAGAAGTCGTTCGGTCCCACCGAGATCACCACGCGGCACTGGACAACCGACCCGTACGGCCGCACGCTGCACTTCGGTGTGCGCGAGCACGCGATGGGCTCGATCCTCAACGGCATCGCGCTGCACGGTCCCACCCGTCCGTACGGTGGCACGTTCCTCGTGTTCAGCGACTACATGCGTCCGCCGGTGCGTCTCGCCGCGATGATGCGCACCACCGTCACCTACGTGTGGACGCACGACTCGATTGGTCTTGGCGAAGACGGTCCCACCCACCAGCCGATTGAGCACCTCGCCTCGCTGCGCGCGATCCCGGGCCTCAACGTGGCCCGTCCCGCCGACGCCAACGAGACGTCCTACATCTGGCGTTCGCTGCTGGAACGTGGCTCCGACGAGCACAAGTCGCACTACAAGGTGTACGAAGCGCCCAAGACCGACGGCCCAACCGCGCTCGCGCTCACTCGTCAGGACGTGCCAACGCTGGAAGGAACCAGCTACGAAGGCGCGTCGCGCGGCGGTTACGTGCTCGCCGACGCCACCGGCGGCGACCCGCAGGTCGTCATCGTCGGCACCGGCTCCGAGGTGCAGCTCGCGCTCGACGCGCGCACGGTCCTTGAGGGTGAAGGCATCCGTGCTCGCGTGGTTTCGATGCCGTGTGTCGAGTGGTTCGACGCCGAAGACAAGGCGTACCGCGACTCCGTCATCCCGCCGAACGTGCGTGCACGCGTGTCGGTGGAAGCCGGTATCGCGATGCCGTGGCACCGCTTCCTCGGCGATGCGGGCGAGCACGTTGGCATCGAGCACTTCGGCGCCTCCGCGCCCTACAAGGTGCTGTTCGAGAAGTTCAACATCACCACCGACGCCGTCGTCGCCGCAGCTAAGCGTTCGCTCGACAACGTGAAGGGGTAGTGCCATGACAACAACGCAGAATCCGAATCTCGCCGCGCTCACGGCGGCGGGGGTGTCGGTGTGGCTCGACGATCTGTCGCGCACCCGCATCGAGACGGGCAATCTGGCCGACCTCATCGCTACCCGCAGCGTTGAGGGCGTCACGACCAACCCGAGCATTTTCCAGGCCGCGCTCAACGAAGGCGACGCGTACAGCGCACAGCTGAACACGCTCGCCGCCCAGGGCGCCGACGCCGAAGGCGCGGTCCGCACGATGACCACCGACGACGTCCGCGCCGCGTGCGACGTGTTCGCGCAGGTGTTCGCCGACACCGGTCACGTCGATGGGCGTGTGTCGATCGAGGTCGACCCGCGCTTGGCGTTCGACACCGATTCCACCGTGGCCCAGGCCATTGAGCTGTGGAAAATCGTCGACCGGCCGAATCTGTTCATCAAGATTCCGGCAACCGCGGAGGGCTTGCCCGCTATCACGCGTGTGCTCGCCGAAGGCATCAGCGTCAACGTCACGCTGATCTTCTCGGTCGAGCGCTACCGCGCGGTGATGGGCGCGTATCTCGACGGCATTCGCGCGGCGATCGCGGCCGGGCATGATGCGGCCAAGATCCATTCGGTCGCTTCGTTCTTCGTTTCGCGTGTCGACACTGAGATCGACAGTCGGCTCGACGCCATCGGCACCCCGGAGGCGTTGGCACTGCGTGGTCAGGCGGGTATCGCCAACGCGCGGCTCGCGTACGCGGCCTACCAGGACATTTTCGACGGTGGCGCGCACACGGTCACCTACGACGAGCTCGCGCCGAAGGGTGCCAATCGCCAGCGTCCGCTGTGGGCGTCGACGGGTGTGAAGAATCCGGCGTACTCCGACACGATGTATGTTACCGAGTTGGTCGCGCCGAACGTGGTGAACACGTTGCCGGAGAAGACGTTGCAGGCGTTCGCCGATCACGGCGAGGTCCTTGGCGACACGCTCAGCGGGCGCGCGGTCGAGTCGGCTGCGCTTTTCGACGCGCTCACCGCCGTCGGGGTCAACCTGTCGGATGTGTTCGCGGTGTTGGAGGCCGAGGGCGTGCAGAAGTTCGAATCCGCTTGGACCGAACTGCTCGACGCGACGACCAACGCGCTGCGCGCGGACTCAGGTAACTGACCTGATGGCCGGCACAGTTTCGGTGGAGCAGGCGGCACGGCACTGGGTCAATCCCCTGCGTGACCCTCGAGACAAGCGGCTCCCGATGATCGCGGGGCCGTGCGCGATGGTGATCTTCGGCGTCACCGGCGACCTGTCCCGGAAGAAGCTGATGCCGGCCATCTACGACCTTGCCAACCAGGGTTTGCTCCCACCGGGGTTCTCGCTGGTTGGGTTCGCGCGCCGCAATTACGCTGACGAGGATTTCGAGAAGGTCGTGATTGAGGCGGTGCGCAAGCACGCGCGCACGCCGTTCCGTCAGGAAGTGTGGGATTCGCTGGCGGCCGGATTGCGGTTCGTCCAAGGCAGTTTCGACGACGATGCCGCGTTTGCGACGCTGGCGCGCACTCTCGCCGAGCTCGATAAGGAACGCGGCACGGGCGGTAACTGCGCGTTCTACCTGTCGATTCCGCCGAATATGTTCCCGGTGGTGCTCGACCAGTTGTCGAAACACAAACTGGCGCAACCAGGTCCAGAACCTGACGGTTGGGTGCCGTGGCGGCGCGTGGTGATCGAGAAGCCGTTCGGCCACGATCTCGCGAGCGCGAAAGCGCTCAACGCGCTGGTGAACCGTGTCTTCCCCGAGGAGACGGTGTTTCGTATCGACCACTATCTCGGCAAAGAGACCGTGCAGAACATCTTGGCGCTGCGCTTCGCCAATGAGCTGTTCGAGCCCATCTGGAACGCGAATTACGTTGACAGCGTGCAGATTACGATGGCCGAGGACATCGGCCTTGGCGGTCGCGCTGGGTATTACGACGGCATCGGCGCCGCCCGCGATGTGATCCAGAATCACCTGCTGCAGCTGATGGCGCTCACGGTGATGGAAGAGCCAACCTCGTTCGAACCGAAGCAGCTCACGACCGAGAAGATCAAGGCGCTCTCGGCGACCAAGCTGGTGTATCCGCTCGACGAGACCACCGCGCGTGGGCAATACACCGAGGGCTGGCAGGGCAGCGAGCACGTCGTCGGACTGCATCAGGAGGAGGGTTTCGACCCGAATTCGCGCACCGAGACCTACGCGGCCATCACGCTGCGGGTGGAAAACCGCCGATGGGCGGGCGTGCCGTTCTACCTGCGCACCGGAAAACGCTTGGGCCGCAGGGTTACTGAGATCGCGGTCATGTTCAAGCGTGCGCCGCACCTGCCCTTCGACCAAACGATGACCGAGGAATTGGGGCAGAACGCGCTCGTCATTCGGGTGCAGCCGGACGAGGGCATCACCATGCGGTTCGGGTCGAAGGTGCCCGGCACCGGCATGGAAGTGCGCGACGTGAATATGGACTTCAGCTATGGCGAAGCGTTCACCGAGTCCTCCCCCGAAGCCTATGAGCGGCTCATCCTCGACGTGCTGCTTGGCGTTCCTTCGCTGTTCCCGGTAAACGCCGAAGTCGAATTGTCTTGGGAGATCCTCGATCCGGTGATTTCGCACTGGGCGGCAGGCGGCAAACCCGAACCATACGAGGCCGGGACCTGGGGTCCGATTTCGGCCGAAGAGATGCTCGCGATCAGCGGGCGGGAATGGCGGCGCCCATGATCGTCGACATGCCCGACACCAACACCGTCGATGTCAGCAAGCGGTTGTTGCAGCTTCGGGAAACCAACGGGGTCATCACCCAGGGCCGCGTGCTCACGCTCGTGGTGTGCACGCTCGACTCGTCCGAGGCGGAGATCGCGATCGAAGCGGCCAACGAGGCAAGTCGCGAACATCCGTGTCGCGTGATCGTGCTCGCGCGCGGCGACCGGGAAGCCGAAACCAGCCTCAGCGCCCAGATCCGCGTTGGTGGCGACGCGGGCGCGGCCGAGGTCATCGTGCTGCGCATGCAGGGCGCGCTCGTCAACCATGAGAGCAGCGTCGTCACACCGTTTCTGCTGCCCGACACGCCCGTTGTCGCGTGGTGGCCGCGTGGCGCGCCGGAATTCCCGTCGCTCGATTCGGTCGGCAAACTCGCCAAACGCCGCATCACCGATGCCACGTTCGCACCCGACCCGCAAGCCACCATCAAGCATCGCCGCTACACCTACGCCACCGGCGACACCGACCTGGCGTGGAGCCGCATCACTTACTGGCGAGCGCTGTTGGCGGCGTCGCTGAACGTGCCACCGTATGAACCGGTCACGTCAGCGAGCGTGTCGGGGTTGGCGAGCGAGCCCGCGCTGGACATGCTGGCGGGCTGGTTGGCCAGCCGATTGAACTGCCCGGTCATCCGCAAGTCGGGTGAACTGAAGGTGGAGTTGCATCGAGCGTCGGATTTCATTTCGATCGCCCGACCGCAATTGGGAAGAACCGCAACGATTATCCGCACCGGTGAACCCGACCAGCACATCGCGCTGGCCCGCCGGGAAACTCGCGACTGCCTCGCCGAAGAACTGCGGCGTCTCGACGCCGACGAGATCTACGCCGAAGCGCTCGCCGGAATCGAGAAGGTGACCTATGAGTGACAGCATCGACGAATTCGACGACCTGGGCGCCGATTTCCCCGCCAACACCATCGAGGTACACACCGATCCCGAACAGGTCGCCGAGGCTGCGGCGGAGCGGTTCGTCGACACCATCGTCGCGGCTCAGGCCGCGCGCGGTGTGGCGTCGGTGGTGCTCACCGGTGGCAGCGACGGCATCCGCACGCTCGTGAAGGTACGGGAGAACCCCGGCGACATCAATTGGGGCATGCTGAACGTGTTTTGGGGCGATGAGCGCTACGTCCCCGCTGACAGCCCGGAACGCAACGAGTTGCAGGCGCGCGAAGCGTTGCTAGACCATGTGCCGCTCGACCCGGCGCGTGTGTTCCCGATGGCGCCGTCGGATGGGAATTTCCCGACGGTGGAGGCGGCGGCGGCCGCGTACGGGCAGATCGTGCTTGGGTTCCTCGCCGAAGCTGGCGATTTCGACCTCGAACTGTTCGGCATGGGCCCCGAGGGCCACATCGACTCACTGTTCCCGCACTCCCCCGCCGTGCGGGAAACCACCGAATACGTTGTCGCCGTACACGATTGCCCGAAGCCGCCGCCCACGCGAATCACGTTGACGCTCCCGGCGATTCATCGCGCGCGCCACGTCGCGTTGATCGTCACGGGCGAAGGCAAGGCGGCGGCGGTTGCGGCCGCCGTGAACGGCGCGTCACCCGACGACGTCCCCGCCGCTGGCGCGGTCGGCATCGAGTCCACCACCTGGGTCATTGACGAGGCGGCAGCGAGCGACCTTGGCCTTGAGGATTTCGACGACTTCGACGATGAAGACGACGAGGACGACGAGGACGACACTGCCGCGAAGTAGTTCGAACCGGCACTCGGAGTAAGCCAGCGGGGCTGGGCCATCATGGCCCGGCCCCGTCTCCGTTCAACGACTCGCACCCTTCGGTCGCTAAAGCGGTGAGACCACCAATTGCGGGCACGCGCTGCTCACTGCGCCTACCATCGCAAGCAGATCATCGGCGGTGCACAGATAGCTCTCAACGGCGAAGAGGGGTCGCGGTGGGTGACGGAATTGCAGCAGGGCACACCACGGACCTCGACGCGCATTTTCGCGCCGCACTCGCCGAGCTCACCGTCAGCGGCGCGGCCGAACCGCACACCCGGCTCGACCCCGGCCTTGGTCTTGAGCTGTTCGAATCTCAGTGCGCCAGTAGGCATCTCGACCTGAACGCCCGCCGATTAGGTGCGAAGCGCCAGGGTTTCTACAGCATCGGGTCGTCGGGACACGAGGGCAACGCCGCGGTCGCCGCGGCAAGTCGCGTTGACGATCCCGCATTGCCGCATTACCGCTCCGGCGCGTTTTTCGTGCAGCGCTGCAGGCAGTTACCCGGGCTCAACCCTGTTCGCGACGTGCTGCTCGGCGTCGTCGCGGCTGCTGCGGACCCCATTTCGGGCGGTCGACACAAGGTATTCGGGAGTCGCCCTGCTTCGATCATTCCGCAAACCTCCACCGTCGCCTCGCATCTCCCCCGCGCGATCGGCCTCGCCTTCGCGATCGATCACGCTGCGCGCCAAGGGATTTCGAACGCATGGCCTCACGATGCGGTGGTGGTGTGCAGTTTCGGCGACGCGTCGGCCAACCATTCGACCGCCGTCGGTGCGGTGAACGCGGCCGTGCACGCGAGCACGCGCGGGGTGCCGATGCCAATAGTGTTCGTTTGCGAGGACAACGGTTGGGGCATCAGCGTCCCGACCCCACCCGACTGGATCGAACGCGCCTACGGCCCACGCCCCGGCCTCACCTATCTATCCGCCGATGGCTGCGACCTGCCGAACGTTCTCGGCACCGCGCAGGACGCGTTCGCCATCGCCCGCACCTGGCGCGTGCCCGTGTTCCTGCACATGCGCACCGTGCGACTAGGCGGCCACGCGGGCTCAGACGTCGAATCGGGCTACCGCAGCCCGGCCGACATCGCCGCTGACCTGGCCCGCGACCCCCTGATCGGCACCGCACGCGCGCTTGTCGAGGCCACCATCGCGACCCCGGCGGACCTGCTCGCCCGCTACATCCGTATCGGCACCCGAGTACGCGACATCGCCGACGAGGTAGTCACCGAACACCGCCTAGATACCGCCGCATCAGTGATCAGCCCACTAGCACCGGCCCGCCCACACGCCGTCGCAACCGAGGTCGCCCGCATCTCACCCAGCGCCAGCATCGACGAGGCAGCAGCAATTATCAACGTGCCCAACACTTCTCGCCCCAGCCTCACCCTCGCCCAGTCCATCAACACCACCCTCGCCGACCTTCTCACCCGCGACAACGACATCCTGATCTTCGGCGAAGACGTCGCGCGCAAAGGCGGCGTCTATGGCGTCACCAAAGGGCTGCGGAAACGGTTTGGCGCGCGGCGGGTGTTCGACACCCTGCTCGACGAACAAACCATCCTCGGCACCGCACTCGGCGCAGCGCTCGCCGGTTTCGTCCCCATCCCTGAGATCCAGTACCTCGCCTACGTGCACAATGCCGCCGACCAAATTCGCGGCGAAGCGGCGACGCTTTCGTTCTTTTCCGCTGGTCGCTACCGCAATCCGATGGTCGTGCGCATCGCCGGCCTCGCCTACCAGAAGGGCTTCGGTGGGCATTTTCACAACGACAATTCGCTAGCCGCGCTCCGCGACATTCCGGGCGTCGTCGTAGCGGTGCCGAGCCGGGCCGACAACGCCGCCGCACTCCTACGCACGTGCGTCGCGGCGGCCAGGGTCGACGGTCGCGTCTGCGTCTTCATCGAACCCATCGCGCTCTATCACACCCGCGACCTGTTCCCCGACGACGCCGCATGGCTCGCGCCAGCATCCGACGAGCACGTCCCTATCGGTCAGGCACGCACCTACCAGGACGGCACCGACCTCACGATCGTCACGTTCGGCAACGGCGTCCCGATGAGCTTGCGCGTCGCGCGGACCCTCAACCAACGCGGCATCGCAACCCGGGTCGTCGATCTGCAATGGCTGTCACCACTGCCGACGAAGGACCTCATCGCGGCAGCCGAAGCAACCGGACGGGTATTGATAGCCGACGAAACGCGACGCAGCGGCGGGGTCGCCGAATCAGTGATCGCGACGCTCATCGACGCGGGCTTTCGCGGCCAAATCCGTCGCGTGACCAGCGAAGACAGCTTTATCCCGCTCGGCCCGGCGGCCGAAACGGTGCTACTGAGCGAAGCCGCGATCAAAGCGGCCGCGCTAACGCTACTTAGCTGAACTTGATCTCAAGGCCGATGCCGAGGATCGCGATGAGCCAGACAATGCCGACGAAGACGGTGATGCGGTCGAGGTTCTTCTCCACCACGGTCGAACCCGACAGGCTGGACTGCACGCCGCCACCGAACAGGCTGGACAAGCCACCGCCCTTGGCACGGTGCAGCAGCACCAGCAGCACCAGCAACACACTGGTGATGACCAGGAGGATATCGAGGAACAGCGACATGGCGTCCATCCTAGGGGCACACCGCCGCGCTGGTCTAACCAGCCTCGACCGCGACCAGATGGGCGACCGTGTCCGGGCCCGCTGAATAGTGCGCGACGGTCGCCTCGATCTCTCGGTCGCGGGCGGTGAGCCGCACCTGATGCTGGTGCATATGCTCAGCCCAGGACCGTACGACGAACGCTTCGACGTACCGATCGAGGACGCCGACGTCGCGGTAGAGCCGCCATTCCATCGCGCCCGTTCGCTGCCGTGACCGGCCAACCAACGCCATCGCCTCGGTGAACGCGACGACGTCGGCGGCGGGCACGTCGTAGCCGCGCATCACCAGCACCGGCCCATCTTCGGCGTCGGGTTCGACAACGAGCTGCGGTTCTGGCCAGAACGCGGCAGGCGACAGGTCGATGTCTTCGACGTTATGCCGGATCGGCAACCACACCGTGCTCACCGCACACACCGCGAGCAGCCCGGCCGCGATGAGCAACGCCGTGACCGCGCCCGCCGTGCCCGCGACCAAACCCCATCCGAGCGAACCGAGCGCTTGCCCGCCCATGAAGACGAGCATGTATACCGAAAGCCCGCGCGCCCGCACCCACGCGGGCAGCAGCAGTTGCATCGTGGCGTTGAGCGTCGCGAGCGCGAGCAACCACGCCAAGCCAGCGCCAACGAGGGCGACAAACACCGCGACCGGATTCGGCACCAGCGCGGCCGTCACCGCGCCGACTCCGAACAGCGTGGCCGCGATCGCCAGCCGCTGCGTTGGCGTGAGCCACCGTCGCACCCGCGACAGCGCGAGCGCACCAACAACCGCACCAAGCCCCAGCGCACCGAGCAGCAGACCGTAACCGCCGGACCCGAGGTGGAGTTGATCGTGCGCGATAACCGGCAGCAGCGCCCACACCGCGCTGCCGGGCGCGACAAACATGATGGTGCGCAACAACGTTCGACGAATCGCGGGCGCGGCCCGAATGAACCGCGTGCCCGCTTGCAGTGCGGCGAGCGGGCGTTCACTCGGCAAGATCACGTCACGCACCGGCGAATGCCACAGCGCGAGCACCGCGACAATCCCCAGGAACGACACGGTATTGAACGCGAAAACCACCGTCGGGCCCGCCACCGAGACGAGCACGCCCGCGATCGCAGGCCCGATCGCACGTCCCAGGTTGACGTTCATGCTGCCCAACGCCGCCGCCGACGCGATCTCGCCGCGTGGAACGAGTTCGGGTTGAATCGCCTGCCACGCGGGCGCCGTGAGCGCTTGTCCGCAGCCAAGGACGAACAGCAGCGTGAGCAGCACGACGGGCGTGGTGTGGCCGGTGGCGGTGCAGACCGTCAACGTGAGCGAGGTGAGCGCCATGCCTGACTGCGCGCCGATCAGCAAGCGGCGCCGGTCAACAAGATCGGCAAGCACCCCCGACGGGATCGCCAGCAACATCACCGGCAACGTCAATGCCGTCTGCACGAACGACACAAGCGCGGCCGCGTTGGGTTGGTCGACGAGGATCCACTGCGCCCCGACCGTCTGCATCCAGGTGCCCAGGTTGGAGCCCAATTGCGCGACCCACAGCGCCCGAAAAACCCGCGAGCGAAGCGGCGCCCACGTCGAGGTATGTGCGGTCGTGGACGTCACCGGCTGAGCATATCCCGCCAACCGGAGGCGACAACGTGCCTAGGATGGCGTCATGTCGGCAACTCTGTTCCGTCGCATCGTCGTTACCGCCGTCGCAACCGGAGCGGTGTTCGCTGCCGTCGGGTGCTCGTCGGATTCCTCAAGCCCGCCAACCACCTCGGCCGCCCCAGCGAGCGACGGCACCCCGATGGGCCACGTTTATGAGTCGACGGCAGTCGATGGCACCGCGATTCCTGGCGGGGGCCCGATGACCCTTACGTTCAAAGATGGTCGGGTGAGCGCTAATTCGGGCTGCAACACCGCCAGCGGCCCAATCGACTTGACCGGCAACGTCATCCACGTCGACAGACTCGCTGGCACGCTCATGGCGTGCGGCGGTGACGCTTCCGGCGCCGACGCGTGGCAGTCGGACTTCCTCGAAGCCAGCCCTACCTGGCAGCTCACCAAGGGCCAACTCACGCTCACCACGCCCGCGACGACCGTGCGACTGACCGATAAAGAGATTCTGCACCCCGACAAACCGCTTGTCGGCACGAAGTGGACGGTCACGGCGCTCCTCACCCCGCAGAGCAACATCCGTTCCGCGGTCATCGACGACATCAAGCCAGGTTTCAGCATCGCTCAAGACGGCAGCATCTCCGGCACCGCTGGCTGCAATCACCTTGGCGGCACCGCGAAAGTCGGCCCCGGCGACACGGTGACCTTCGCGACAACAACAACGCGCATGGCGTGCCCACCCGAAGTGATGGACGTCGAACAAAACGTGCTGCGTGCACTCGACGGGACCGCGCACGCCACCGTCGACGCCGATACCCTCACCTTGCGCAACGACAACGGTTACGGCCTCACGCTGACCGCAAGCTGAGCCGAATAAGCGAAAACAAAAGGCCGAGAACCACTTTCGGTTCTCGGCCTTTCATCAGAGCATTACTCAGCTCACGGCAGCGGACCACCAGCGGCGATCGCCGACAGCGTCGCGAACTCGTCGGCCTTGAGCGAAGCACCACCAACGAGCGCACCGTCGATGTCGGGCTGAGCGATGAGCTCGCCGATGTTCTTGGCGTTCACCGACCCGCCGTAGAGCACCTTGACGTCGGCGGCAACCTCGGGCGACGCCAGCTTCGCCAGCTCCTCCCGAATCGCGCCGCAGACTTCCTGCGCGTCGGCAGCCGATGCCACCTTGCCGGTGCCGATGGCCCACACGGGCTCATAGGCGACGACAACCTTGGCGATCTGCTCGGCCGAAAGCCCCTTGAGCGAACCACGCAGCTGCTCAAGGTTGTACTCGACGTGCGTGCCGGCTTCGCGGACGTTGAGGCCCTCACCGATGCAGACGATCGGGGTGAGGTCGTACTTCAACGCCTGCTTGGCCTTGGCGAGCACGGTCGCGTCGTTTTCCAGGTGGTACTGGCGACGCTCCGAATGCCCGACAACCACATACGTTGCCCCGAGCTTGGCCAGCATCGCCGCGCTGATCTCGCCGGTGTAGGCACCCGAATCGTGCGCTGACACGTCCTGCGCACCGTAGGTGAGCAGCAACTTGTCGCCGTCGACGACCGACTGCACGCTGCGCAGATCGGTAAACGGCACGATGACGGTGACATCGACCTTGTCGAAGTACTTCTCCGGCAACGCGAAGGCGACTTTCTGGACAAGCGCGATGGCCTCAAGGTGGTTGAGGTTCATCTTCCAGTTGCCCGCGATAAGCGGTTTACGCGCCACCCGTCAGCCCTCCAACACCGAAATACCGGGCAGCTCTTTGCCTTCCAGGTATTCGAGCGAAGCGCCACCACCGGTGGAGATGTGCGAGAAGTCGTCGTCAGGCAGCCCGAGCGCGCGCACCGCGGCGGCCGAGTCGCCACCACCGACGACGGTGAAGGCACCCTTCTCCGTCGCGGTGACGATCGCTTCGGCGACCCCACGCGTGCCTTCGGCGAACTTCGGGAACTCGAAAACGCCCATCGGGCCGTTCCAGAAGATCGTCTTGGCTTCGGCGAGCAACGCCGAGAAACGCTTCACCGATTCGGGACCGATGTCGAGACCCATCCAACCATCGGGAATCTCGCTGGCCGACACGGTCTTTGCTTCCGCGTCGGGGGCGAACTTATCGGCGACGACGATATCGACCGGCAGGTGCAGCACGTCGCCGAAGCGCTCAAGCAGATCCTTGCAGGTGTCGATCATCTCCGGCTGCACGAGCGAGTTGCCGACCGGCAAGCCCTGGGCGGCGAGGAAGGTGAAGCACATGCCGCCACCGACGATGAGCGTGTCAACCTTCGGCGCGAGCGCCTCGATCACGGCCAACTTGTCGGACACCTTGGAACCGCCGAGCACGACCGCGTAGGGGCGCGTGGGGTCTTCGGTGAGCTTGCGCAGGACCTCGACCTCGGTGGCGACGAGGTTGCCCGCGTAGTGCGGCAGCTTCTTCGCCACGTCGTATACCGACGCCTGCTTGCGGTGCACAACACCGAAACCGTCGGAAACGAACGCGCCGTCGTCGCCAACCAGCTCGGTGAACTCGGCGGCGAGCTTGGCGCGCTCCGCTTCGTCCTTGCTTGTCTCGCGCGGGTCGAATCGCACGTTTTCGAGCAGCAGGACATCACCGTCGGTGAGTCCCTCCGAACGCGAAAGCGCGTCGTAGCCAACAACATCGCCAGCGAGCTGGACGTTGCGGCCCAGCATTTCGCTCAGCTTCTTGGCGACCGGCGCCAACGAGTACTTGGCTTCGGGTTCGCCCTTGGGCCGACCAAGGTGCGCGGCGACGACGACCTTGGCGCCCGCGTCAACGAGCGCTTTGATCGTGGGAACCGACGCGATGATGCGGCCGGGATCGGTGATCTCGCCGTTGTCATCGAGGGGAACGTTGAGGTCAGAGCGCACGAGCACGCCGCGACCTTCGACCCCTTCGTTGAGGAGATCTTGCAGAGTTTTGACAGACGGATTTTTTTCGGACACGAGGGCCAATTCTCTTACAGCGAGTGGCCGACAAGGTCGACCAGGTCGGCGAGACGGTTCGAGTAGCCCCACTCGTTGTCGTACCAGGAGACGATCTTCGCTTCGGAGCCGATGACCTTGGTAAGCGGCGCGTCGAAGATCGACGAGTGCGGGTCGCCAACGATGTCCGAGGACACGATCGGGTCGGTGTTGTACTTCAGGATGCCCTGCATCGGACCCTCGGCTGCGGCCTTCATCGCGGCGTTGATGTCTTCGATGGAAGCTTCCTTGGCCAGGTCGACGGTGAGGTCGGTGACCGAGCCGGTGGGGACGGGCACGCGCAGCGCGTAGCCGTCGAGCTTGCCAGCGAGTTCGGGGAGCACGAGGCCGATGGCCTTGGCGGCACCGGTGCCGGTGGGCACGATGTTGAGTGCGGCGGCGCGGGCGCGACGCAGATCCTTGTGCGGCGCGTCCTGGAGGTTCTGGTCCTGGGTGTAGGCGTGAACCGTGGTCATGAGACCCGAGACGATGCCGAACTCGTCGTTGAGCACCTTGGCGACGGGGCCGAGGCAGTTGGTGGTGCACGACGCGTTCGAGATGATGTTCTGGCTGCCGTCGTAGCGGTCCTGGTTCACGCCCATCACGATGGTGATGTCGTCGCCGGTGGCGGGCGCCGAGATGATGACCTTCTTGGCACCACCGGTGAGGTGGCCCTTGGCCTTTTCGGCGGCCGTGAAGATGCCGGTCGACTCGACAACCACGTCGACGCCAAGGTCGCCCCAGGGCAGCGCCGCCGGGCCTTCCTTGATCGCGAGCGCCTTGATCCGCTGCTCGCCGACCACGATGTAGTCACCGTCGACGGAGACTTCCTGCGGCAGGCGGCCGAGGATCGAGTCGTACTTCAGCAGGGTGGCGAGGGTGTTGATGTCGGTGAGGTCATTGACCGCGACAATTTCGATGTCGGTCTTGCCGACCAGTTTCAGCGCCTCAACCGCACGGAAGAAGTTGCGTCCGATACGACCGAAGCCGTTGATGCCTACCCGGACAGTCACGTTATCGCTCCTCAGCTTTCAGGCGGATTAATTCCGACCACGACCACATTAGTAGCCATGCCGACGCACAGGGAACTCACCTGGCGGTTGCCGCCACGGTGAGGCGAGTCGGGGAACAACAGAATAAGGGGCAGAACGGTCGCATTTGACCGCTCTGCCCCAAACGTCGGATTCCCCACAAACGGAACGGTTGTTACGCGTCGTCGAGAAGTTCCGCGGTAACCGCCGACTCGGTATCGGGAATGCCCAGGTCCTTGGCCCTGCGGTCAGCCATCGACAGCAAGCGCCGAATGCGCCCAGCCACCGCGTCTTTCGTCATCGGCGGGTCGGCGAGTTGACCAAGTTCTTCCAGCGAAGCCTGCCGATGCTCGACGCGCAAGCGCCCGGCAGCAGCCAAATGGTCGGGGACGTCGTCGGCCAAAATCTCCAGCGCCCGTTCGACTCTGGCCGCCGCCGCGACGGCCGCGCGCGCCGACCGACGCAGATTGGCGTCGTCGAAATTGGCGAGCCGGTTGGCCGTGGCGCGCACTTCGCGCCGCATCCGACGCTCTTCCCAGGTGAGCCGCGTGTCTTGCGCGCCCATCCGAGTAAGCAGCGCGCCGATGGCCTCACCGTCGCGCACAACGACGCGATCGGTACCGCGCACCTCACGCGCCTTCGCCGTGATCCCGAGCCTGCGCGCCGCACCAACAAGCGCGAGCGCCGCCTCCGGGCCGGGGCAACTCACTTCCAGCGCCGACGAGCGGCCCGGTTCGGTGAGTGACCCGTGCGCGAGAAACGCTCCGCGCCAAGCGGCTTCGGCGTCGCCGATGCTGCCGCCGACCACCTGCGCGGGCAACCCACGCACCGGCCGACCACGCACGTCGAGCAACCCGGTCTGTCGAGCGAGCGCCTCACCTTCCTTCGACACTCGCACCACATACCGCGAGGTCTTGCGCAAACCGCCAGCACCAAGGACATGCACATCGGACCCGTAGCCGTAGAGCTCGAAGATCTCCCTGCGCAACCTGCGCGCGATGGATCCCATATCGACTTCGGCTTCGACGATCACTCGACCGCCGACAATGTGCAGCCCGCCCGCAAAACGCAGCAGCGCCGACAATTCCGCCTTCCGTGAACTGACCTGCGTGATCGCGAGCCTGCTCAGCTCATCTTTCACCTCGGCTGTCATCGCCACGAGACGCGCTCCTTTCCCACCGACCCGGAACGCACACCCTGGCCCATGTGCCGTCCCTCGACTCGAAGCCCTGCCAGTTGCGACCGCGGCTGCCGGATCAGTTGATCCAGTGCGGCGGCGAGTTTTCCGGGATGATGCCGTGCCGTTCCCGGCTCGGCGACATCGCAGAAGGTTACCTGGGAACGCAACTGTTCGGCGGCTCTTGCGACATGTTCTCGTTGCCGTCCCTCGGGCACCGACGCCGAATCGACTAACACATCGTCGACCGCGAAATCCGGTGCGTGCTGGGACAATACATGCAAATGACGCTCCGCGGAAAAGCCGGACGTCTCGCCCGGTTCGGCCGCTAAATTCAGCACAAGTACTTTGCGCGCTGTCGTGTCGCGCAGTGCCGCATACAGTTCGGGAACGAGCACATGCGGGATCACGCTCGTGAACCACGAACCAGGCCCTAGCACAACAACATCCGCGTCGGCCACCGCCGCTGTCGCTTCGGGGCTGGCTGGCGGATCAGCCGGAATCAGCCGCACTCGCCGGACATTACCGGGCGTTGTCGCGACCGCAACCTGACCGCGAATCGTGCGACCAACGCGCGGGTCGGCTTCCAACCCCGAAACATCGGCTTCGATGGTGAGCCCAACCGGTGCCATCGGCAGCACCCGACCGGTGACGCCAAGCAGGCGACCAACCTCATCGAGCGCGGCGATCGGATCGCCGAGTACCTCGGTGAGTCCCGCCAAGATCAGGTTGCCAACCGAATGCCCGGCGAGCGCTCCCGAACCGCCGAAGCGGTGCTGCAGCGTTTCGGTCCACACCCCGTCGGCGTCGGCGGACAGCGCCGCGAGCGCCATGCGCAGATCACCGGGCGGCAGCATGCCTAACTCAGCACGTAACCGACCCGATGAGCCGCCGTCGTCGGCGACGGTGACCACGGCGGTGATGCGCTGCGTGAGCCTGCGCAACGCCGTGAGCGTGGCGTAAAGCCCATGTCCGCCGCCTAGCGCGACGACGGCTGGCGAAGCCCCTGTCATTCACGCCCCAAATCTCGGTGCACGACGCGCACCACGTCAACGGCAGTGTTCGCCGTGTCGGCACCGATGCGTTCACCGAGCGCTTCAGCGATCGCCACGCTTCGGTGTTTGCCGCCGGTGCACCCCACTGCCACCGTCATGTATCGCTTCCCCTCTTGCCGGTATCCGGTCGTGGTCAGGTCGACCAGGTGGTTGGCGGTGCCCAAGTAGTCCTGCGCACCCGGCCGCGACAGTACGTAGTCGCTGACCACCGATTCCTGTCCCGTGTGCTCGCGCAATTCCGGAATCCAATGCGGATTGGGCAAGAATCGCACATCCAACACCATGTCGGCGTCGAGTGGAACACCGTACTTGAACCCGAACGATTGCACCGTGAGCGCGAGTGCCGCTGGCGCGCCCGCGCCGTAGGCTTCCTCTAGCTTGCGGTGTAGCTGGTGTATCGACAACTCGGTGGTGTCAATCACCAGGTCAGCGGCCGCTTTCACTGAGCCAAGGCGCACCCGTTCGGCGGTGAGCCCGGCCGACAACGTGCCGTCGGGGCTGTCGCTTTGCAGCGGGTGCCGACGACGCGCGAAGCCGAAACGGCGAATGAGCACGTCATCGGACGCTTCGAGAAACAGCACGCGCGTACGAATGCCCGCGGCGCGCAAAGCTTCGGTTACGCCGGATAGGTCACCGGTGAAGAAGCGACTTCGCACGTCCATCACCAGCGCTAAGCGCCGAATGGGTGGGTCGGTTGCCGCGCCGAGTTCGACCATGCGGCCGATGAGTTCGGGCGGCAGATTGTCGGTGACGTACCAGCCCAAATCCTCAAGCACGCGCGCGGCAGTGCCGCGGCCCGCGCCGGACAGGCCGGTCACGATCACCACTTCTACTGGTTGTTGTTGAGCGGCGACGTCTGATCCGGCGTGCCCGGGTACCGTCGGCGCATTGTTATTCGATTCGACGCGTGTCATGTCCTACCGGATCCGTTTCTGGGTGCCCTGCGATCATTGCAGTACTGGCCGCACTATCGGGCGTAGACACTCGAGGGATCGGCCCGACAATCTCCCGAGAAGGCATGGCCGCGATGGGCACGAGTTCGCGCCCGGGCGGGGTGATCTCAGGTTCCGCCAGCTCGATTGCCGCGAATTCGCTTGGGCGCGTGATGTTTTCGATAACGCGCTCAAGGAGCTCGTTCACATCAGCCTCATGCGCAACATCATTCGCGTTCGCCCCATCCGTCACTTCGGGCGTTTCGGGCGCTTCCGGTGGCACCTCGGGCGCGGCGCCGAGGGCGGCCAAGACCGCCTTCGCCGTCGCGACGCCGATACCAGGCACCTGGGTGATGTCATCGACGCTGGCCTCTTTGATCTTGGCGACCGAACCGAAGTGCTGAACCAGCGCGGTGCGCCGCGATTCGCCGAGGCCGCGCACCGAGTCGAGCGCGGACGCGGTCATGCGCCGCGACCGTTTGCTGCGGTGGAAGGTGATCGCGAATCGGTGCGCCTCGTCGCGCACGCGTTGAAGGAGGAACAGCGCCTCGCTGTTGCGCGGCATGATCACCGGATCTGGTTCGCCCGGCACCCACACTTCCTCAAGTCGCTTGGCGAGGCCGACCACCGCGACGTCGGTAATGCCGAGGTCATCGAGCACTTCCGCGGCGGCGGCCGCCTGCGGCGCGCCACCGTCGACGACGTACAGGTTTGGCGGGTAGGCGAATTTGCGCGGCCTGCCGGTGGTGGGGTCGATGCCGGGGCCCGAGCCACCCGGTTCGTCGAGGTCGTCCGCCGGACCCGAAACCGGCGTCGGCTGTTCGCTCAGCTCCTGCCGTTCGCGAGCCAGCCGGGCGAAGCGTCGTCGCGTGACCTCGCGAATCGAGCCAACGTCGTCGGAGCGGCCTTCGCCCGCCGCTTCCTTGATCGCGTAATGCCGATAGTCGGACTTCTTCGCCAGGCCGTCTTCGAAGACAACGAGCGACGCGACAACGTCGGTGCCCTGCACGTGGCTGATGTCGACACATTCGATGCGCAGCGGGGCGCTGTCGAGCTCGAGTGCTTCTTGAATGTCTTGCAGCGCTTGGGATCTCGAATTGAGGTCGCCCGCGCGACGGAGCTTGTGCTGGGCCAGCGACTCGGCGGCGTTGCGCTGCACGGTTTCGGCGAGCGCCTTTTTGTCGCCGCGCTGCGGCACGCGCAGCGACACCGCCGACCCGCGCAATTCCGAGAGCCATTCTTGGACCTCGGTCGCATCGCCGGGCAGGTCGGGCACCAACACTTCGCGGGGCACGACGCCCGAGCGGTCGCCGTTTTGCTCGGCGAGGGCAGCCTGTTCGCCATAGAACTGGGTGAGGAACTGTTCGACAAGCGCGGCCAGTTCGGTGCCCGATTCGGCGGGCCGGTCGAGCGCGTCGCCCGCCTTGTCGACCACCCAGCCGCGTTGACCGCGCACGCGGCCGTCGCGGACGTGGAAGATCTGGACCGCCGCCTCTAGCTCGTCTGTGGCGAAGGCGATGACGTCGGCGTCGGTGCCGTCGCCGAGCACGACGGCCTGTTTCTCCAGCGCGCGCCGCAGCGCTTGGACGTCATCGCGCAGGCGGGCCGCGTTTTCGAAGTCGAGGTCGTCGGCGGCCTCGTGCATCCGTTTTTCCAGCGTGCGAACCATTTTGTCGGTGCGGCCTGCGAGGAAGTCGCAGAATTCCTCGACGATGTCGCGGTGTTCAGCGGCGTCAACGCGTCCGACGCAGGGGGCCGAGCATTTATCGATGTAGCCGAGCAGGCAGGGGCGACCGATCTGATTGTGACGGCGGAAAACCCCGTTTGAGCAGGTGCGGGCCGGGAAAACGCGCAGCAGCAGGTCGAGAGTTTCGCGGATGGCCCAGGCGTGGGCGTAGGGCCCGAAGTAGCGCACGCCCTTCTTGCGCGCACCGCGATAGACGAACAGGCGCGGATATTCCTCGTTGAGGGTGACCGCGAGGACCGGGTAGGACTTGTCGTCGCGGTAGCGCACGTTGAAGCGCGGATCGAATTCCTTGATCCAGTTGTATTCGAGTTGCAGCGCCTCGACCTCGGTGGAGACAACGGTCCACTCCACGCTGGCGGCGGTGGTGACCATCTGGCGGGTGCGCGCGTGCAGCGACAGGACATCGGCGAAGTAGGAGTTCAACCGCGACCGCAGGCTCTTGGCCTTGCCGACGTAAATGACCCGACCGTGGGCATCACGAAACTTGTAGACGCCGGGTTCGACGGGGATCGTGCCCGGCGCAGGCCGGTAGCTCGCGGGATCTGCCACCCGTTCAGATTAGCGAGCGGGTCTGACAGGAACGGGCGGCCTAGGGCAGCGACAACACGCCGTGGTCGGTGAGCGCGTCGAGCAGCGCCGTTGGCCGCTCGGTGGTGGTGATGGCGTCGACGAGGGCGAAGCGTGCGCCAAGGGCGGTCGCGCCGCCGTCGGCTTCGATGCTGTCGCCGATCATCAGGGTGCGCGCGGGGTCGACACCGAGTTCGGCGGCGGCATGTTCGAAGATGCCCGCGTCGGGTTTCATCACGCCGATTTCATACGACAGCGTCATCGACCCGACGAGTGCGTCCCACCCTCTGCTCGCGAAAGCGGGCCGGATGTCGAAGGCGATATTGCTGACGATGGCGACCGGAATACCCTGGGCGGCAAGGGTTTTCAGCGCTTCGCCGGTGTCGGGGTAGGGCGTCCAGGCGAGGGGGTCGATGAGCCGGTCATAAAGGCGCGCCGCGTATCGGTCGGGCACACCGGACCCGCGCAGAACCGCGAGGTACGCCTGCCGGTGCAGCGCCGGGTCAAGGTCGCGGTTGTCCCATGCGTGTTGGTCGTCGGGACCGAAGGTCATGAATTGGTGCACTGGCGAGGTCATGCGGCGCAGAATCTCGGCTTTGGTCGCCACGTCAAAGGGCGTGCCGTCATCGTCGACGAGCTCGTCGGCCCAGGTGGTGTCGTCCTCCAATCGGAAGACCGTGCCGGAGAAATCGAAGAGCACCGCGTCGACAGCCATGCTTCGAGAGTATCGACCCTCCCCCGCCCACACTGGCGGATTCCCGCCTAGCAACCCAGCGTTCAACTAGCGGGATACCGCTAGATGATCTTGAATGAAGCGTTCGGGGGATTCACCATGCGATCGTCGATCGCGCGTCTCCCGATCGATGAGGAGAACGGGCGTTGACTAGCCCCAACCACGAAAATCCCGCGCAGCCTAACTATGCGGCGATGCCGCCGTATCCGGCTCAGCCCTACCCCGGTCAGCCGCTGTACCCAGGCCAGCAGCCCGACCCATCAGCTCACTTCGCTCCCGGTCAGCAGCCCTATCCGCAACCGGTCCCGGTTGACCAGTTTGGGCAGCCGCTGTACGCGGGTCAGCACCCGTACGCGGCCTACTACGGTCCGGCTGTCCCCACCTCGATGCCCGGAACTGTCCGTGCCGCCCAGGTGATTTCGCTCATCGCGGGCGCACTGGGGATCGTGCTGATCATCGCGATCGGCGCCGTCGGCGGAGGCGAAGCCGCAGGGCGAGCCGTGGCCGGTTTCATCCCGTTCGTCGTGCTAGCCGGACTCGCCTGTGCCTACGGTTCCGGCGGCCCAGCAACGCGCGGCTGGGCCATCGGTATCGGTGCGCTTGAATGCCTCTGTGGACTCGGCGGCGCGGCGTCGCAGCAGGCACCCGGCCTGATGGGGTTAATCGTTGGGGCGACCGTGTTGCTGTTGCTCTCGCAGCGGTCGGCCGCCACTTGGTTTAGGCGACCGCGCTAGCCGCCAACGGGCAGTGCGTCGGCAATCATCCTGGTCAGCCGGCGCACACGACCCGGTCAGTTTTCGGTGTCGGGTGCGCGCTCAGGCTTCGGAGTCGACTCCGGTTCGGCAGGGGCGTAGCGCGCGCCGAGGGCGCGCAACTGTTCCAGTGCCGCGGCCGCTCGCGCCTTATCGTTCGCGCGAATCGCCAGTACCGGGATGTACTCGTCGTCGGTGAGTTCCAGTCTCGCCCAAGCCTTTCGGTCGGCGAAGCTGACGCCTCGGACGTATGACCAAGGGACGTCGCGGTCGCCGAGGATGTTGCGCACCGAAACGCCGTGGGCGCCCGCGCGCAGGCGTGGGCGCGTGAACAGCAACACTGCGGCGGCGCCGAGCACGCCGATCATGATCATCGCGACCTGGTCGGCGAGCCGGAAGTTCACGCCGGTCGAGCCCGTGCGCAACAAAATTCCACCGACGGTGAAGAACGCGAGGATCACTACCGCGATGATCACCGAGGTGCGAATCGCCTTGCGGGGCCGCACAATCAACTCCCATTCGGAGGCCGGTTCCGCAGGGCCGCGACGACGAATCCGCTCAACTGGCACGGTCACGCCGATCGCAACTGGCGGAGCGTGAGCGCGGCGTCGAGCGCGGCAGCGGCGGCCTGTTCGCCCTTGTCTTCCGACGAACCGGGCAGCCCGGCCCGATCGCGGGCCTGCTCTTCGTTATTCGTCGTCAGTACGCCGTTGGTGACCGGGGTCGCCGCGTCAAGCGATACCCGGGTGAGCCCGGCGGTGACCGCGTCACAGACGTATTCGAAATGCGGTGTGCCGCCCCGGATGACGACACCGAGCGCGACAACCGCGTCGTGGGTGCGCGCCAATTCCTGTGCGACAACAGGCAATTCCATCGCACCAGCGCACCGCACGACAGTGAGGTTTTCCACACCAGCCTCTTTGGCGACGCGGACCGCGTTCGCGACGAGGGTGTCGCAAATCTCGGTGTGCCAGCGCGAAGCGACGATGCCCAGTCGCAGATCCTTGGCTTCGGCCAGGGCGAAAGTCGGGACGCCGGTACCGCTCATCGTTGCTGCCTTTCGAAACGGGGAATCGTCACTGCGCGGTTTCGCCCAGATCCAGATCGTCGAGGCCGACGAGTTCGTGGCCCATCCGGTCGCGCTTGGTGCGCAGGTAGTGCAGGTTTTCGGCGTTGGCGCGCAACGGCATGGGGACCCGGTCGGTGATCTTGAGGCCGTATCCGTCGAGCCCGACGCGCTTGGCCGGGTTGTTGGTGAGCAGCCGCATCGAGCGAATACCGAGGTCGACGAGGATCTGCGCGCCTGTCCCGTAGTCGCGTGCGTCGGCGGGCAGGCCGAGGTCGAGGTTGGCGTCGACGGTGTCGCGCCCGGAATCCTGCAACTGGTATGCCTGCAACTTGTGCATCAGCCCAATGCCACGGCCCTCGTGCCCGCGCATGTAGAGCACAACGCCACGCCCCTCGGCGTCGACCATTTCCAGCGCGGCATCAAGCTGGGGGCCGCAGTCGCAGCGCAGTGAGCCGAAGACATCGCCGGTGAGGCATTCGGAGTGCACGCGCACGAGCACGTCTTCGCCGTCGCCGATGTCGCCGCGCACCAACGCGACGTGCTCGGCGTCTTCGAACACGCTCTGGTAGCCGACGGCTTTGAAGTCGCCGTGCGCGGTGGGGATGCGCGCTTCGGCGATGCGGGTGACGTGCTTTTCGTGCTTGCGTCGCCACGCGATCATGTCGGCGATCGAGATCATCGCGAGGTCGTGCTCGTCGGCGAACACGCGCAGCTCGTCGGTGCGGGCCATGTGGCCGTCATCTTTTTGGCTGACGATCTCGCAGATCACGCCAGCAGGCCGCAGCCCAGCCATGCGGGCGAGGTCGACAGCGGCTTCGGTGTGGCCGGGGCGACGCAACACGCCGCCGTCCTTGGCGCGCAGCGGAACGACGTGGCCGGGGCGGCTGAAGTCGTCGGCCTTGGCCTCGGCGCTGGCGAGCAGTCGCATCGTGACGGCGCGGTCGGCACCGGAAATACCCGTCGTGATGCCCTCGCGCGCGTCGACCGACACGGTGTAAGCGGTGCCGTGCTTGTCCTGGTTCATCGCGTAGGCGGGCGGCAGGCCGAGCCGGTCGCAGTCGTCGCCGGTGAGCGGGACGCAGATGTAGCCGGAGGTGTAGCGGATCATGAACGCGACCAACTCAGGGGTTGCCTTCTCCGCCGCGAAGATGAGGTCGCCCTCGTTTTCGCGATCCTCGTCGTCGATGACGACGACGGGCTTACCGGCCGCGATATCGGCGACCGCGCGCTCGATGCTGTCCAACCTGGTCACGCCGCTCCGTAATTTCTGGCGGGCTGGTGCCCGCAGGTCGAGAAGTTTTCGTCTCTTCACTACATTACGACCCACCCCGCGCCGAACTTCTCAGTGCCCGGGGCTGCGGTGTGAGTCGTTATCGGTTCATCCCCGCTGAGCCAACCGCTCCACATACTTCGCGATCACATCAACCTCAAGGTTGACCACTGTTCCGACCGGGGCGGAACCAAGCACCGTCAGCGCGAGGGTGGTGGGGATCAGCGACACCTCGAACCAGTCGCGGTTGCCGTCGGCCGCCGGTTCGTCGGCGATCCCGAGTCCCGAAACGGTGAGCGAAACACCGTCGACGGTGATCGAACCCTTCTCCACCACATACCGCGCGATGGCGTCGGGCAGCGAGATCCGGACGACCTCCCAGTTTTCCGACGGCGTCCGCGACAGCACGGTGCCGGTCCCGTCGACGTGGCCCTGCACGAGGTGGCCGCCGAGGCGGCTGTCGAGGGCGGCCGCGCGCTCAAGGTTGACGCGGGAGCCGGGCACGAGCGCCCCGATCGACGAGCGGTCGAGCGTCTCGGCCATCACGTCGACGGTGAAGCTGTCGCCATCGACAACATCGACAACGGTGAGGCACACCCCGTTGACAGCGATCGAATCACCGTGTCGCGCATCGGAAGTCACCAGCTTGCCGCGAATCGTCAGCCGGGCGGCGTCGCTGAGCGTCTCGCTGGCGACGATCTCGCCCAACTCCTCGACGATTCCTGTGAACATCGCTGAACTCTCCCTTGTCGCGTCGGCGGTACTGCTGGCCCAACAGCGGGCAAGCGAGCGCTATTCCCGCGCCGAGACGACTCCCGGGGCCGCGCCCGGGCCACAGCCTAGACGATGGCGTGATGGCGACCGCGAACAAACGGGCGCGCAGCGAATGGTCGGCAATGGCGAATTTTCCCATGACAAACCGCACCCGTTAATCGCACATTCATCGGGCGGTCCTTTCGGCGCCATACCCTTGGATTACGAACTCGAAACACGATGATCCGAATCCTTGCGACGCAACCGCGTGAGTCGGGAGAATCGTTACGTCGCCGATGCCGCGTCGAAGAACAAGTAAGGGGGCCGCGTGCGCACTGTCACCGATTCGACTCTGGAATTGCGTTGCGTTCGGTATCGCCGCGAATTCTGCTTGCCTGTCTCGATCGATCCGGATTCGCGTCGCATCCTGTTGCGCATTGGGTCCGCTTTCGGCGCGGTCACGATGCCGAGCGAACTGGGCGAGCGCGTGCACGCGCGGCTTAGCGAGGTGGGCGTGAGCGGCCCGGTGGTCGCGCATCCACGCGCGAAGCGCTGGACGTTGCTCACCACGGGCAGCGTCGGCGAACCGGTGAGTGCGAGCGCGTCAGCGGAACTGTTTCGCCTGTATGCGACGGTCGCCTGCGCGGGCAGCCAGATCGTCTTGCCTTCGCCCGACGACGAACGAACCGGCTACCGGCTGTGGATCAACCCGCCCGACCACGTCGATCACCGGCCAACGATGGCGGCGGTGATCGACGCGGCCCGTTCGGTCGGCGCACGCAAACTGCGCACGCTGTAGCCGGGGCTACGGGGCCCAGACGCTCGCGGCCTGACGACGCAGCGTGCGCACGGCAGCGCCGGGGTCGGCGGTGTTGTATACCGCCGACCCGGCGACGAAACAATCAATACCGGCTTCGGCGGCTTGCTCGATGGTGTTGGAATTGATGCCACCGTCGATTTCGACAACCAAACGCAATTCACCCGAGTCAACAAGGCGTCGCACAATACGCGCCTTCTCCAACACACTGGGAATGAAGGATTGGCCGCCAAATCCCGGTTCGACACTCATTACCAGCAGGGTGTCGAAATCGCGCAGAATTTCCAGGTACGGCTCGATGGGCGTATTCGGTTTCACCGAAAGACCCGCTTTGCCACCGGCAGCGCGAATATCGCGGGCCACCGCGACCGGATCGTCGGTTGCTTCGGCGTGAATAGTCACGTTGTAGGCGCCGGCCTCGGCGTAGCTGGGTGCCCAGCGGCCGGGGTTGTCGATCATGAGGTGGCAGTCGAGCGGAATGTCGGTGGCTTTGATCAGGCTCTCCACCACGGGCAGGCCGAGGGTGAGGTTCGGCACGAAGTGGCCGTCCATCACGTCGACGTGCAGCCAGTCGCTGCCTTCGACGGCATTGGCCTCGCTCGCCAGGTGCGCGAAATCCGCGGACAAGATGGAGGGGGCAATCATCGGCTCGGCCGGGCGCGGGAAGGTCGAAGTAGACACTAAGGAAGTGTAGCGGCGTGTAGGCGCGCCGAATGTGGGTAGTCTGCACGGAGTGACCAACATTTCGGCCGAGCATGGGCTCTTCAGCGCCCCAGTGCAGATTCGTGTGGCGGCTACCTTGTCGCAGTTGCCGATTCTGCGTGGGCTAGCCGAAACCCTGGTATTGCTAAGCGATTTCACCCTCGACGAGGTGGCCGACGTGCGCCTCGCCGTCGATGAGGTGTGTTCCACGCTCATCGCCAACGCCGCACCCGATTCCCACCTCACCTGCGAATTCACCGTGGGCGACTTCGAATTACGCGTCCGTGTCGACGGTGTAGCCGCACGCGAGGGCATGCCCGACGAGCGCAGCTTCGGTTGGCATGTGCTGCGCACCCTTTCCGACGAACTCACCGCCGAGCAATCGCCTTTCGACGCCGCCGCGGCCGGTTTTCCGACGACGGTGAGCTTCCGTCGAACCCGGGGGAAGGCGTAGTGCACGACGAGAACACCCCCGAAGACCCGGCCGACGAGCTAGCCGCCGACGAGGCTGAGATCGACGAGGTCGATGAGGTCGACGCGGTAGTCGAGGACACCGAACCCGAGGCCGAGCCGCCGGAGCCCGTTTCGGGTTACGACGACGTCGGGCGACTATTCGAGCGGCTAGCGGCCACCGAACCCGGCACTGTAGCGCACACCGTCGCGCGTGACGTGGTGATCAATCGCTGCATCCCGCTCGCCGACCACATCGCCCGCAAATTCAGCGGGCGCGGCGAGCCCTTCGATGACCTTGCCCAAGTGGCGCGCGTCGGGCTCGTGCACGCGGTTGATCGCTTCGATGTGAGTCGTGGCTCGAATTTCCTGTCGTTCGCGGTGCCGACGATCATGGGCGAGGTGCGTCGCTATTTCCGCGACAACACCTGGGCGATGCGAGTTCCCCGGCGTGTCAAGGAAACTCACCTGCGTATCGGTGGGGCGGTCGATCAGCTTTCGCAGCGACTCGGTCGCGCGCCGACTGCCAAGGAAATCGCGGCCGAGCTGGAAGTTGACCCCGATGAGGTCACGCAAGCGGTGATCGCGGGCAACGCTTATCAGCCAACGTCGATCGACGCGGCCTCGGTTGGTCGCGACAGCGACGCTTCCCTGCTCGACACTCTCGGCGAAGAAGAAGCGCAGTTCGACCGCGTTGAGGAATACATCGCGGTGCGCCCCCTCCTTGAGGGCCTGCCGGAACGCGAACGGCGCATTCTCACCATGCGATTCTTTGAATCAATGACCCAAACTCAGATCGCCAACCAGCTTGGCATCTCCCAGATGCACGTATCGCGCATTCTCGCGAAAACCCTTGCGCGCCTACGGGATCTGTCCGACCGGGAGTGATTCCCAGGTCGGACAGGGCCCGCTGCCGTTAAGACTCGCTCTTACGCAACGCGGAAACGAACATCGCGTCGGTGCCGTGCCGGTGCGGCCACAGTTGCGCCGAAGGGCCATCACCCAAATCATTGACGCCAGGCAGTAATTCGCGCGTGTCGAGCTGTTCAGCACCCGACTTGCGCACGAAATCATTCACCACCGCGACAGTCTCAGCCAGGTGCGGCGAGCACGTCGAATACACGACAACCCCGCCGGGGCGCACCAAATCCCATGCGGCCGTGAGCAATTCGCGCTGCAGACTCACCAGTTCGGGCACGTCGCTTGGCGTGCGACGCCACCGCGCCTCAGGCCTGCGGCGCAGCGCGCCAAGACCGGTGCATGGTGCGTCGACGAGGATGCGGTCGTAACCGGGCTCAAGGCCGCTGTCGCGTCCGTCGGCGACATGCACGGTGACGGGCAGGTCGCGGGTGGATTTGCGCACCAGTTCCGCGCGGTGTTCGGCCGGTTCTACCGCGTCGACGGTGAACAGGTCGATCGCGGCCAGCGAACCGAGCATCGCCGCCTTACCGCCAGGACCAGCGCAGAGGTCGAGCCAGCGGCCCTGGTCATCGCCCTTGAGCGGCGCGCGGGTGAGGGCGAGCGCGACCAGTTGGCTGCCCTCGTCCTGCACGGCGGCGATGCCTTCGCGAATCGGTTCAAGCTGGCCGGGGTCGCCGCCGTCGAGGTACACCGCGTACGGCGAAAGTGTGCCCTCGGTGCCGCCGGTGACGAGCGCGAGTTCCTCGGCGGTGATTTCGCCAGGACGCGCGGCCAGGTGGACGACCGGACGTTCGTCGTCGGCAGCGAGCAGGTCGTCGAGTTCGCCAGCGTCGGCACCGAGCGCGTCGGCGAACGCCTGCGCGATCCAAACTGGGTGGGCATGCTCGAAGGCCAAGCGACCAACCGGATCAGCGGGCGACAGCTCCGCGATCCACTCTTCGGCGGTGCGTTCGCCCGCCCGACGCAGCACGGCGTTGACGAATCCCGCACGGCCCTGGCCGAATTCGGCACGCGCGAGATCGACGGAGGTGTCGACGGCGGCGTGGGCGCTGGTGCGGGTACGCAGCAGCTGGTAGACGCCGAGGCGCAGAATGTCGAGGATCGGACCGTCGATTTCGGCGACCGGGCGACCCGCGCAAGCGGCGATCACGGCATCAAGCTGGCCTTGCGACCGCGACGTGCCGTAGGTGAGTTCCGTTGCGAACGCGGCGTCGCGTCCCTGAATCTTGCGTTCGCGCAACAGCTTTGGGAGCACGAGGTTGGCGTAGGCGTCGCGTTCGCGGACCGCACGCAGCACGTCGAGCGCGACTTCGCGGGCGGGGTCGATCGACTCGTGGCGCTTGCGCGCGGTCGGCACGTTGGGGTCGGCGCGCTCGTCGCGATTGGCGGGGTTGCGGCGTCCACGTGGGGCATTGCCGTTGCTCGCGCTGCTGGCGGGACCACCGCGCCGTCCTTGCGAGTCGCGTGCGCCGGTACGGCTGCTACCTACACCTGCGCGCTCGCTGGTGTCGCGCTGGCCGGATCGGTTTCCGCCCGCACCTGCCCGCTCGGCTCCGCGTTGGCCGGTGCGATCGCCGCGCTCGCCGCTATCGCGCTGCCCAGCGCGGTCCCCGCCCGCACCGGCCCGCTCGGCTCCGCGTTGGCCGGTGCGATCGCCGCGCTCGCCGCTGTCGCGCTGCCCGGTGCGGTCCCCGCCCACGCCACCGCGCTCGCCGGTGTCGCGCTGGCCAGCACGATTGCCGCTCGCACCACCATCACGCGACGAGGACTGGTCGCGTCGGAAACCTCCGCCGCTCGCACCTTCCGACCGATCCGCGCCCGACGCGCCTGCCGAATCCTGGTGTGATCCAGCGGAATTCGCGTCGTCGGTGCGGTACGCCCGACCTCGGCGGTCCGCGCGGTCGCGGTCGTCCCGGCGACGCGGACGGTTGTCGCCGTCGCGACCGGACCAACGCTGTTCGCCCGCTTCGCCTTTCGGCTTCGCGGCCCGCGCGGCCCACCCGCCGTCCACGTTTTTGCCCGTGATTTTGCGTTCGGGCGAGTCAGCCTTGCGGGCCTCAGCTTCGCGGCGGCGGCGACGGTCGGAGGCGCTCATGCGGTCACCGTGCCCGGTGCCAAACGTGCGCCGCGTGCCCAGTCGAGCGCGTTCATCATCTTCTTGCCCGGTGGTTGCACCTGACCCAATCGCACTGCCGTGGTTGACGTTCCGACGTACACGCCGGATTTGCGTACCTCGATCTCGTGTTCGGGCAAGGTTTCCTCCACCATCTCGACCGGACCCAGCTTGAGCCGGATTCCGTTGACCTCGGTCCACGCGCCCGGAGCGGGCGTGACCGCGCGGATGTGGCGTTGAATTTGTAGCGCGGGCATTCCGAAACTGATGCGCCCACCTTCGACGGTGACCTTCGGTGCGTACGACACCCCGTCATGCGACTGCGGAACCGCGCGCAGCTCGCCATCCTCGACGCCGTCAAGCGTCTTTTCGAGCAGGACAGCGCCTGCTTCGGCGAGTCGACCGAGCAGGTCGCCCGCGGTGTCGGTGCGATTGATTGGCTCGGTCATCAGGCCGTACATCGGCCCGGTGTCGAGACCTGCTTCGATAAGAAACGTTGTGGCACCGGTCATTTCGTCGCCAGCGGCAATCGCGGCCTGCACCGGGGCGGCCCCCCGCCACGCGGGCAGCAGCGAGAAATGCAGGTTGATCCAGCCGTGTTTGGGGATGTCGAGCACATGTTGCGGCAGCAGCGCACCGTAAGCGACGACCGGGCAGCAGTCGGGCGCGAGTTCGGTGAGCGCGGCGACGAACTCGGGATCGCTCGGCTTGGCCGGGGTGAGCACCGGGATGCCGTGCTCGTCGGCGACCTGACCGACCGGCGAACGCATGATCTTGCGACCACGTCCGGCGACGGCATCCGGGCGAGTAACGACGGCAACTACCTCGTGCCGACCGCTGTCGATGAGCCGTCGCAGCGACGGGACAGCGGGTTCCGGGGTGCCGGCGAAGACGATGCGCATCAGCGGCCACCGCCCACACCGCTGGATTCGCGCACGGTGACACCGTTGCGGAACCAGTCGGATTCGCGGATCGTCCGCATCGCGGCCTTGCGGTCCGACGGCTCAAGGCGGTTGATGAACAGGATGCCGTCGAGGTGGTCGCCCTCATGCTGCACACAGCGCGCGAGCAGCTCGGTGGCATCGAATTCGATAGGCGCACCGGTGATGTCGACACCCTTGACCGTGATGTTGGCCGCGCGTTCCACATCGAATCGCACGCCCGGAATCGACAGGCAGCCTTCGGCACCGACCTGGGTTTCTTCGCCGTTGACCGTCCACTCCGGGTTCACGACGTGCCCGGCGTGGTCGCCGGTGTCGTAGACGAACACCCGCAGACCCACGCCGATCTGCGGGGCGGCCATGCCAACGCCGCCGTCGTCGTGCATCGTTTCGGTGAGGTCGGCGACCAGCTGCGCCAGCTCCGCACCGAACTCGGTGACCTCCTCCGCACGGGAACGCAGAATCGGATCGCCGAAAAGGCGAACGGGCTGAATGGTCACGGCGGCTCCCAGCTGGACGAATTGCGGATCGTCCCATTCTAGGTTCCGCCGCGACCAGAGTTAACCGCCGCGTGTGGGCGCGGCGTTAGGAGTTGCCCGCGATGATCACTTCCGGGATGCCGGTGCCCAGGGCAACCGGGACGCAAACCGGTGCGGGCGCGTTGTCAGGATCGAGCGTCTTGCGTACCAATTGCGCGACGAACGGGTCGTAGACCATGTGAAAGTGCCCGGTCATGTCGACGGGGCACAGGTCTTGCAGCACGAGGTTGGTCGCGCCTGGCCCGCGCAGCGCGATGCTGTCGAACGGCTGGATCATCTCATCGACGCGGCTGCCGATGGTGGTGTAGCGCACGCCGGGGACGGTGTCGCCGCCCGCGTTGAGTTCGACCATGATCGGCTGACCTTGGCCCTGCTGCACGGCGGCGACCGAGGTGACCTTCTCGTAGACGGTCAGCAGTCCAGGAACCGCCTGTCCGAGCGGCATCAGCCCGTACATCACGCCGCCATAGGTGGGCGACGCGACGCCGACCCACCGATCGACCTTGGCCGCTCCCCCGAGCTTGTTGACATAGAACCGGCTGACGGTCGCGCCCTGGGAGAACCCAACAAGGTCGACTTTCGTCGCGCCGGTGCGCGCGAGCACGTCGTCGACGAACGCCGACAGCTGCGCGAAGCTGACGCGCATGTCCTCGGTGCCATAGGTGTCGGCGCCGGGCGCACCGCCGTAGTTGAGGGCGAAGACGCACATCCCCGCGTCAACGAGCTGCGGACCGATCGCCGCCCAATCGGAGTAGGCACTCGAATCGGTGCCATGCACGAGCACAACGGGGCGTGGATGCGCTGCCGTCGGCCGACAGTCAAAGTTATTGACCCCCAACGGAACTGAATCGGGATGGGCATCGAGGTAGCGCGCTGCCGCGAGGTGGTCGGTTTGGCGCGGCCCCTGAGCGAGCGGCACGACCGCGGGCGGAACACCATCGGGGGCCGCGGCGACATTAGGCGCGAAGGCGACGGCCATCGCCATCGTCAGCGCCGCGAGCGTAGGAATCGATTCCCTACGCCCGCCGCGCCGAAACTGTGTCTTTCCCCGAACCCACAAGCGAGAACGCTGTTCCATGTACCAAACAAGTACCGGACACAGTCGTCAAACGCACGTTGAGCGCACCCCTAAGTTTTCGGGGGATTGGTCGGTTTACCGCCCCGTCGCCGGGGATCACTTCTCGTCGTCAGCGTCGTCTTCCGGCGCGATGCCGTCTTCGGCGAGGATGCGGTACAACGCCTTTCGCGCTTCGGTGAGCACCTCGGCAGCCCGCGCCGCCTGTGCTGCCGTACCGACCTGGGCGACCTGGGCGGCAGCGCCAACCAGCGGACCGATGAGGCCACGCAGGTCGAGGGCTTGCGCGCCAACGTCTTCGCGCACGTCAGCCCACGGGTCACCGAGTTCGGCGCGCTGCGCGTCGACGTAAGCGGTGCCTTCGGGCGTGAGCTGCGCGGTCTTGCGACCGGCGACCTTTTCGATGATGACCAGGCCCTCGTCCTCAAGCTGGGCGAGCGCGGGGTAGATCGAGCCGGGGCTCGGGCGCCACACGTCGTCGGAGCGCTCGCGGATCTGCTGAATCAGCTCGTACCCATGCATCGGGCGCTCGGCGAGCAGCAGCAGGACCGCCGCGCGCACGTCGCCACGTCGACCACGGCCGCCGCGCCCACGTCCACGACCAAAACCGGGACCGAAGCCCGGACCAAAACCGGGGCCAAATCCAGGACCGAAGTCCGGGCCGTGCCCGTGTCGACCGCCGCGACGGAACTGCCGCCGGTCGTGCCCAAATTCCATTTCGTCGGGACCACAGCCGCGTCGGCCCGGGTGCCCAAACTCTCGTTCGTTTGCGTTTCGCATGACAGCCTCCTCAGGCTCTCGGATTATCTTTACTGTATCGACGATATATCGACAATCCATCGGGCGCAAGGAGGAGTTTTTAGGCTGCTAGCTCGTCGATCCACCGTTGCAGTCGCGCTCCTTCGGTCGTCATCAGCGCGGGGTTGCCGAAGGTGTTGGTCAGCACGGAGATGCCCTGATAGGCGGCGATGAAGGCGATAGCGAGTTCGTCGGCATCATCGCGGTCCAGTGCTTCGAATTGCGTTCTCGCCCAGTCGATTAGGCGTTGCATCACGCGGGCAGGCTCGGCGGCGAAGGGTTCGTTGCGTTTGTTGAGTTCGGTGGCGAGGGTGCCGAAAGGGCAGCCGAAGTTGGCGGCCATGTCGCGTTGATCGACCCACCCCGCGACCATGGCTTTCAGGCGTTGAGCGGGGGCGGGCAGTTGTTCTAGCGCGGTGATCGTCGCGTCGAGGATGGCCTCGTGTGCGGCGATGACCGTCTCGACGAACTGATCTTTCGTCTTGAAGTAGTAGTAGACGTTGCCCACCGGGACGTCGGCCGCGCGGGCGATGTCGGCGATGGTCGTTTTCTCCACGCCCTGCTCGTAGAACACGCGGATCGCGGCGTCGATGAGCCGCTCTCGCTTCTTTTTTGGGGCCGTGACCTGCGTCGATGAGTTAGTCATACAACTAACTATAGACACCTGAGCCAAGCGGAGCTACGGTTGCTCCCGAAACTCAGTCAGTCAACTAACTCGGGAGTTCAGATGATCATCGTCACCGGCGCGACAGGCAACATCGGCAGCGCGCTCATCACTTCCCTCGCCGAATCGGGCGAGGACGTTCGGGCGGTTTCGCGCGGGGCTCGGCCAGTGGAATTGCCCGCGGGCGTTGACCATGCCGTGGCCGATCTGGGCGACCTGACCAGCTTCGCTTCGGCGTTGACGGGCGGCGACGCGCTGTTCTTGCTCATCACCGGCGAGCAACTGATGACCGGACCTGATCCTGTCGACGTGGTGAAAGCGGCTGCGGCGGCAGGGATTTCGCGGGCGGTGTTCGTTTCTTCGCAAGGCGCGGTCACGCGACCTGGCGTGCCCGGCTACGCGCGGTCACTCGCTTTTGAACGCGCGTTCGGGCTTAAGCCTCCGTCGCGAGGCTCGGGCTTGGGCGGCCGACGTCGGCTCATCCTGTTAGGCGGCCTGACCCTCCGTAGCGAGACTCCTGACGAAGGCGACCGACAGCGGCTGGCCCAGTTCTGTGCGCCTCAAGCCTCTGTCGCGATGCTTTGACGACGTCGGCTCGCCAGTTCTGTGCGGCTCAAGACTCTGTCGCGATCGTTTGACGACGTCGGCTCGCCAGTTCTGTGCGGCTCAAGCCTCTGTCGCGATCGTTTGACGACGTCGGCTCGCCAGTTCTGCGCGGCTCAAGCCTCTGTCGCGATCGTTTGACGACGTCGGCTCGCCAGTTCTGCGCGGCTCACGCTTCCGTCGCGATGCTTTGACGACGTCGGCTTGCCCAGTTCGGTGCGGCTTTAAGCTTCCGTCGCGAGGCTCTGGCTCAGGCGGCCGACGTGGACTTGCCTGCGGGCGTTGGCTACTGAGCTGATGACGCAGGTGCCGAGTCGGCCTGCGCGGTCGAAGAGGGTCGCGGTGCTGACCGCGACCCCTTCGGCGCTCACTTGGTCGAGGGCCATGAGGCCGAGCTCCGGGCCGATGGGGAGGCGAGCGAGGGTGAGCGTCATGTCGGCATTGATGTAGCCGACGCCCGCCGAACCCCAGTTGGTGACGAGGTTGGTGATGTCGCCGGTTGCCGCCGCCCGTTGGAACGGAGTGAACGGGAGGCCCGCGACGAGCGGAGGCAGGTGATGCCAGCTCACCTTGCGTTCAGCGTTGCGCGCGGTGGCGTAATCCGAAAGCCATTCGCCATCACCACATTTCAGCAGGGGTGGGGCGGCTACCGCGTCGGCGAATTCTGGCCGTGGCGCGGGAATGGGGAGTTCCTCGGCTGGCCGCCACACTTCGCCCGGTGCATCTTCGGTGGTTGCGAGGAAGGTGACGGTGGCTCGCGCCCGCATCTCCCCTTCTTGCACGAGCCAGGAATCGGCGACTTTGATGCGGTTGCCCGCGCGAATCACACCGCTATGCACCGAGATGGGGGCATTGATGACGGGCCGGAACAGGTCGACAGTGAAGCGCGCGGGAACGAATCCCTGTGCGGGACAGTGCTTTTCGGCTTCCATCGCGAGGAGCCCGCACACCGCGACCCCGTTGAGCTGATTGTCCGACCAGCGACTAATCGACAGCGCACTCGGCAGGAAGCGGCCACCTTCGGTCGTAAAAAATTCCACCGCGTTCCTCTCGCCAACAGCAGCTTGCATTAGAACACGTTTTACCTACGTGGGGAATGGGTCAACGAACGCCACATTCGCTAGCGGATGACCCGCCGAGCCAGCCCGAAGCACTGATTCCGCGCGTGTCGAGTGGCATTTTCGTGCAGGTTCGAAGGGCAACAGGCGAATTCGAGGCGTTTGCGCGCGAAAGTGCACGAAAATGCCAACGGCGACCGGCGCGACACGCCCGAATAGTGCGAACGCCGTTGCCGCGCCCAGGCGGATGGGCAATGTGGATTCGCGGTGACGTGGAGGACGGGCTCGCGGCAACAGACTCGCTGGCGGCGTGCGCGCGGCCCCTGACACGAGGTCTACAGCCTGCTGCGCCGCCCGAACGCTGAGTTTCGCGCGTGTCGAGTGGCATTTTCGTGCAAGTTCGAAGGGCGACAGGCGGATTCGAGGGGCATGCGCGCGAACGTGCACGAAAATGCCAAGCGGGCGCGCTGGACACGCCCGGCGCGGGGGGTCACCCTATGTCGACCGGGTCGATTTGGACGCGCAGCGGGGCATCTGAGCGGTGCGTGCTGCGGACGGCCTGGGCTGCGGTCAGGGCCCGGGCTAACGCCGCGCCGTCAGACCGGGTCACGCGCAACAGCATTCGCTCAACTTCGGCGGGTTCTTCCGCGCTGGAAAACGGTTTGCGGGCCGTCGGCGGCAGCGGGACCGGGCCGAGGACCTCGACGCGGTCGGAAAGCTGCGCGGCGTCGAGCAATTCCGCGATCGATGCCGTTGTTCCGTCAATCGCGGCCAATCGGACAGCGGGTGGAAAGCCCACGTCAGCGCGGGCGGCGAGTTCGGCGGCGGCGTGATTGACGGGGTCCCAGCGAACGAGGGCTTGCACCGTCGGCTGGTCGGGTTCGGCCATGACGATCACCTGGCCGCGCGGGCGGACCAGGGCGGCCGCGCCCATCCAGCGGCGGAGCGTGTCTTCGGCGGCGCGCAGGTCGGCGCGGCTGAGCAGCGCCCACCCGTCAAGCAACAGCGCCACGCCGTAGCCGCCGGGCACCGTCGGTTCCGCGCCGGGGGTCGCAACCACCACGCTCGCGCCGGGGTCGACCGTATCGAGCACTTCGCCCCCGCCGGACCCGCGAATGGGCACGCCGGGGAACGCGCGTCCGAGTTCTTCCGCAGTGCGCTGCGCACCAATCACAGTGGCGCGCAATGCTCTTCCGCCGCAAGCCGAACATCGGAACGCGGCGTCGGTGACGCCACACCAGCGACAGTGCGGGCTCGCCGCCGTCCCGTCGGAGGTGTGCGGCAAGGCAAGGGGGCCGTTGCAGTGGCGACAGCGCGCGGGGGTTCGGCATTTCGCGCAGGCGAGCGCGGGGACGTAACCGCGGCGCGGGACCTGGACGAGTACCGGCGCGTTTTCCTTCAGCGCGGCCCGAGCGGCGGCGAACGCGACACCCGGGATGCGGATCGCTTTGGCGATGGGGTCGCGTTCGAGCGCGTAGTCGCTGTCACCGGGCGCGCTGATGCGTGGGGTGACCGAGCGGAGCAGTTGCCGGTCGGCGACAAGATCGTGGGCCCACCCGGAGTCGACGACGGCCTGAATTTCGGCGGACCGCGCGAAACCGCCTGCAACGAAGGCCGCGCCCGTCTCGTGCGCGCGCAGCATCGCGACCTCACGCGCGTGCGGATAAGGCGCGCGCGGTTCGGCGTAGGTGTCGTCGCCGTCGTCCCAGATGGCGATGAGCCCCAGATCCTTGGCCGGCGCGAAAACGGATGCGCGCGTGCCGACAACAATGCGCGCCTGCCCCCGCAACACCGCCAGCCAGCGACGGTACCGCGCGGCAGGACCAAGCCCGGCCGACAGCCCAACTGCCGAATCCCCTACCAGGGCAACACATTCCGTGAGGAGCCGATCGAGGTCGCGTTGGTCGGGAACGAGCAGCACCGCACTGCGCCCAGCTTTGACGACGGTCGCGGCCAACTCAGCGAGCCGAGCAGCCCAGTCCTCCCCTGGCAGCGCTTGCCACGCAGCCCGCGGGCCCCGCTTGTCCGCAAGCGCGGAAAGGAAGGCGTCGCCGTGCCGATAGCGCTGCCAGGCGGTGGTGTCGATGGGGTTATCCGCCGGTCGCGCGTCCTCCTCGCCCCGCCCTCCATGCGTGGCTGACTCGCTGGCGGCGGCGATCGATCCGCCTTGAACTACGGGATCGGACACTGATTGCCGTTGGGCGTCGCCGACTTCATCGCCCGGGTCACCCTGGCTAGACGGCAGACCAACCGTCGCCCCGTCCGCTCCGGCGTTAACCACAGGTGCCGACGCCAACGATCGTGCGGCGGGCGACGGCAGGGGTGGGACACCTGGCGTCACGTGACTTGAAGCAGGCCCAGCTATCGCATCATTGGCAACCGTCACAGGGTCGGTTAAATCCCGCGCGGTTTTGGGCGCGGCTGCCTGCTGGGCCTCATCAGAAACTGTCTGATCTGCTTGCGGTGCACCATGTTCCGTGTGCAGCGATGTCCACGCCGTGTCCGACGAAACTGCCTGCGTCGCCGAGTCTGCTGGGGGCGTCGAACTCGAAACCGTGCGATCGCCCTGCCGCGCAACTCGCTCCGCCTCCTGCGCCGCTGACGCTGATTCAGGCGGGAATGCCTGCATCGCCGAATATGCTGAGGGCGTCGGGTGCGCAGCGGCGTGACCTTCACGCTGCACGCCATGTTCCGCATTCAGCGTCGCACACACGTGGAGCGCCGAAGAGTCTTCCGAGCTAACCGGGCCGCCCAAGTCTCCTGTCGCAGCATCCGACATGTCTTGGACCACTGGGGTTCCCGCGTTCCTCGACGCAGTCCGAGTGGTAGTCGCTGCGGCGAGGGCAACGTCAGGCTCCAGCGAAACACCCTGCGGCGCGACGCTTTTCGCACTCTTCTTCGGGGCGGAGCCAAGTTCGGTTCGGGCGTGGCGGGGCGGGATCGCCAAACGTAAAACGTCGGCTCGGGTGCCCGCGTAGCGTGCCGCTACCGCGTTCACCAAACGCAGGATCTCCGGGGTCAACACCCGTTCCGGGGAAACTACGCGGTCCAGCGGGACCAGCTTGCCGGTGTGGTCGCTGTGCGGGAGCCGCTCCAGCAAATAGCCGTCCACCAGGCGACCAGCGAAACGGACGCGCACTCGCACGCCCGGTTGGGCCTCGGCGTCCATCTCCGGCGGGACAAGATAGTCGAAGTCGCGGTCAAGGTGTGCGGGCGACAGCAGCGGGAGCACCCGAGCGATCGGGTGTCCCGCTGCTGTCGTAGGCGACGTTGCGTCGGCTGGCACCGGTGCCGATGCGTCCTACAGGCCGGGGATGGCCGCGCGCAGCTTCTCCGCGCGGTCGGTGTGCTCCCACGGCAGGTCGACATCGGTGCGACCGAAGTGGCCGTACGCGGCGGTCGGTGCGTAGATGGGACGCAGCAGGTCGAGGTCGCGGATGATCGCGCCCGGACGCAGGTCGAAGACCTCCGAGATGGCGGTGGAGATCTTGGCCGGGTCGACCTTTTCGGTGCCGAAGGTCTCAACGAACAGACCAACCGGGGCAGCCTTGCCGATGGCGTAGGCGACCTGCACCTCAACACGGTCGGCAAGCCCAGCCGCGACCACGTTCTTGGCAACCCAACGCATGGCGTAGGCAGCCGAACGGTCGACCTTTGACGGGTCCTTGCCCGAGAACGCGCCGCCACCGTGGCGAGCCATGCCGCCGTAGGTGTCGACGATGATCTTGCGGCCGGTGAGGCCAGCGTCGCCCATCGGGCCGCCGAGCACGAACTTGCCGGTGGGGTTCACCAGCAGACGCACGTCGGAGGTGTCGAGGGTGGGCACATTCAGGTCGGCGAGCACCGAGTCGAGCACCTTCGCGCGGATGTCGGGCGCGAGCAGGTTGTCGAGGTCGATGTCGGCCGCGTGCTGGGTCGAGATGACGACGGTGTCGAGGCGGACGGCCTGGTCGCCGTCGTATTCGATGGTGACCTGGGTCTTGCCATCGGGGCGCAGGTAGGGCAGCACACCCGACTTGCGGACCTCGGTGAGCTTGCGCGACAGGCGGTGCGCGAGCGCGATCGGCAGCGGCATCAGCTCAGGGGTGTCGATGGTCGCGTAACCGAACATCAGGCCCTGGTCGCCCGCGCCCTGACGCTCGATCGCATCATCGGAACCGTCGACACGCGCCTCATGCGAGTGGTCGACACCCTGGGCGATATCGGGCGACTGCGCGCCGATGGCGATGTTGACACCGCACGAGTTGCCGTCGAAACCCTTTGCCGACGAGTCGTATCCGATTTCGAGGACCTTCTCGCGCACGATCTTGGGGATGTCCGCGTAAGCGGAGGTGGTGACCTCGCCCGCGACATGAACCTGACCGGTGGTGACGAGAGTTTCGACCGCGACACGGCTGTGCGGGTCGGCGGCGAGAAGGGCGTCGAGGATGGAATCGCTGATCGCGTCACAGATTTTGTCCGGATGCCCCTCGGTCACGGACTCACTGGTGAATAGCCGACTACCTGTCGTACGCACAGTTATTCCCTCTCCCTCAACGGGTTACTCGATTCGGTTCGCGACAACCCCGACCCCACCTTCGTAGAGCCCGCGTCGCGCGACCTTGTTGTCAAGACTATTCCAAAGCACCGACAAGGTGGTGCAGTGCGCACAGACTGTCCCGGACTGTGCGCCGCGGCGGCCGAAGCAACACCGCGACCTTGTCCGGGCCGGTAGACTATGCGACTTTCGTTGTCGCGGAACGTATTTCACGCACCCTGCGCGTATCCCTAGCGGCTAGTGCAGCAGCGGAATGAGCGCGTCAAGCACGCGACTCGCGAGCAGCGCTTTCGACCCGTGATCCAGCGCGGATTCGGTGCCGTCGGCACCAAGCAGCCAGCCGTCGTTGGTGTCGACTTCGAATGCCTTGCCCTCGCCGACCGCGTTGACAACAAGCAAGTCACAGCCCTTGCGCGCGAGTTTGGCGCGGGCGTGGGTGAGGACGTCGCCGTTCTCATCACCGGTCTCGGCGGCGAACCCGACGATCGCGGTGTCACCAAGCCGACCTTCGGTGCGGGCGGTGACCAGCCCGGCCAAAATGTCGGGGTTTTTGGTGAGGGGGATCACATCGGGCTCGTTCGCGCCCTTTTTGATCTTGGCGGCGGCCACATTGGTTGGCCGGAAGTCGGCGACAGCGGCGGCCATGATGACGGCATCGGCACCGACGGCATGCTTGTCGACAGCGGTCGCGAGCTGCTCAGCGGTGGTGATGTGCACCAGATCGACGGCGGCGGGCGGGGCCAATTCGACGGTGTTGCCCGCGATCAAGGTGACCGAAGCACCGCGCTGCGCGGCGACGCGCGCCAACGCATAGCCCTGCTTGCCGGAGCTGCGGTTGCCGAGGAAACGCACCGGGTCGAGCGGTTCGCGCGTGCCACCAGCGGTGATGATGACGCGACGACCTTCCAGGTCGCGCGGCAACGCGTCGGGCCGCTCGAGCAGCAGCGAGGCCAGCCCGAAGATTTCCTCCGGCTCGGGCAGCCGACCGGGACCGGTATCGGTGCCGGTGAGGCGACCTGATGCCGGTTCCATCACCGTCGCACCATGCGCGCGCAAGGTGGCGACGTTGGCGACGGTGGCCGGGTGCTCCCACATTTCGGTGTGCATCGCCGGCGCGAACAGCACCGGACATCGCGCGGTGAGCAGGGTGGCGGTAAGCAGATCGTCGGCGCGACCTTGGGCGGCGCGCGCCATCAAGTCGGCGGTAGCGGGTGCGATGACAACGAGATCGGCCTCCTGGCCAATCCGCACATGCGGCACCTCAGGGACATCAGTGAACACGGAGGTGCTGACGGGCTGACCCGACAGCGCCTCAAACGTGGCCTTACCGACGAATTGCAGGGCCGACTCGGTGGGAATAACTCGCACCTGATGGCCGGTCTCGGTGAACCGGCGAACGAGGGCACACGCCTTATAGGCCGCGATGCCCCCGCCAACCCCGACGACGATCCGCATGGTGTTTACGCCTCCGAAAGAAAGATCGTCACTCGCCCTCGGTGTGCTCAAGCAGGTCGGAGTGAATCTCGCGCATAGCGACCGAGAGCGGCTTCTCCTGAAGACCGGGCTCGACCAGCGGGCCGACGTATTCGAGGATGCCGTCGCCGAGCTGGTTGTAGTAGTCGTTGATCTGACGGGCGCGCTTGGCCGCGTAGATCACCAGGGCGTACTTGGACGAGGTGCGCTCAAGAAGTTCGTCGATCGGCGGGTTGGTGAGGCCAATCGGGGTGTCGTAGGCAGGCACTGCGGAGAGGTCGGTGCTCACGAGAGGAGGCTCCTGGGAGTCGAAGGGAGAAATTGCGGACTGGGTCGCGGACTTAGTCTGCTAAGAACTCGAATTTGTGCTAACGAACAAGGATACCAATTGCTCGCAAGCCGTCGTCACCTCGTTGTTGACGATGACAGTGTCGAACTCGTCACACGCGGCCAGCTCAACCCGGGCGGTCTCAAGCCTGCGCTCGATCACCTCAGGGCTCTCGGTTCCGCGCGAACGTAGTCGCGACACGAGTTCTTCCCAGCTCGGCGGCGCGAGAAACACCAGCAGTGCTTCGGGCATCGCCTGTCGCACTGACCGCGCTCCGGCCAGGTCGACTTCGATCAATACCGAAAGTCCGGCGGCCAGTGCTTCACGCACCGGTGCCGCGGGGGTGCCTGATCGCTGCAACCCCCCGTGGATGTCTGCCCATTCGAGCAGTTCGCTCGCCTCAATCATGGCGTCGAACTCGGCTCGGGAAACAAAACGGTAGTCGCGGCCGTCGACTTCACCGGGACGGGGATCCCGGGTGGTCGCCGAAACGCTGAACACCAGTTCGGGCAGGCGTTCCCGCACGCATTTCACAACCGTCGACTTGCCGACGGCCGAGGGGCCGACCAGTACTACCAGTCGGCCCTTCCGCGTGTTGTTGTCCACCAGATTCTTACGCGTCGAAGTCGAAGCGAGCCAGCAGCGCCTTGCGCTGACGGTCGCCCAGGCCACGGAGACGCCGGGTGGGGGCGATCTCCAGCTCGGTCATGATCTCGGCCGCCTTGACCTTGCCCACCTTCGGCAAAGCCTCAAGCAGCGCAGAAACCTTCATCTTGCCGAGAATCTCATCAGACTCGGCGTCGGTGAGGACCTGCTTCAGGTTGGTGCCGCCACGCTTCAGGCGCTCCTTGAGCTCTGCCCGAGCGCGGCGAGCGGCCGCCGCCTTCTCCAGAGCAGCGGCGCGCTGCTCGTCAGTCAGCTGGGGAAGGGCCACGGGTTCCTCCGTCTCATCGTTTATTGCTAGATCTACCGCCGGTTACCCGAACGGTCTGTGCGACCGTACCCACGGTGCGCGCCGATTGCGAACCCGACCCCCAGGTCAGGGCCGGATTACCCATGCTCTATAGCGGGCGCGACCCGGCTGCGTTGCCCGCTGATTCCACTCAACCGAGCCTACCGGCGATTCCCGGAAATGGCCGCCCACCTGCGATTATTCTGCTTCGACCGAAGTTAGCCACTGGGTTGCGTTGAACACTCGACAATCGGCCGCGATGGGGATGCCGCCTTACCAGCGGCTTTCCGAAAATTGTGCGCGTGTCGCGTGATTTCGCGTTGCGTGTCGCGTCGAAACGGCCGCAGTGGCAGCGAAATACGCACGAGCTTCGGGTACGACGAAGACCGGAACCGAGCACTCGATTCCGGTCTTCGATGTGGTTGAATCTCAGCCTTGCAGGAAGGCGAACTCCCCCTGTAGGCGCTCAGTTTCAGCGCACAGGGCGCTCACCGACGGGCCAGCGTTGAGGATCTCGCGCGACACGCTCGGCACGACCCACGCGAGGCTCTCGGCAGGAACGAGGGCGCGAATAGAGTCCGCTCCCCCGCCTTGCGCGCCGACGCCCGGCATCAGGATCGGGCCGTTGAGCGCCGACAAATCCGGGGCTTCGGTGAGCGTCGCACCGACGACAACGCCGACCGAGCCGAGGCCGTCCGCGTCGGCGTTGCGCGCCGCCGCTTCGTCGACCATCGTCTGGGCGATCGTGCGCCCGTCCGATGCGGTGATGCGCTGCAACTGCGCGCCCTCGGGGTTCGACGTTGCCGCGAGTACGAACACGCCACGCTCGTTGGCCCGCGCCAAGCTCAGGGCCGGATCCAGCGACCCGAAGCCCAGGTACGGCGACACCGTGACCGCGTCCGAGCCAAGTGGCCCGTTGCCGAGCCAGGCGTTGGCGTAGGCGTCCATCGTCGAGCCGATATCGCCACGCTTGGCGTCGGCGACCACGAGCGTGCCCGATGCACGCAGCACCTCGATCGTGCGCTCAAGCACCGCGATGCCGCCCGAACCGTAGGTCTCGAAAAACGCGACCTGCGGCTTCACCAACGCGACGCGCCCGTCGAACGCTTCGACACAGATTTCCGCGAACGCCTCAAGCCCGTCGACGTCTTCGGTGAGCCCCCACGCCCGCAACAGCGCGGCGTGGGGGTCAATACCAACGCAGACCGGTCCAAACTGGGCCATCGCCGCGCTGAGCCGTTTACCGAAGCTCATCGGCTCAGCCTCGCAGCGACGAGTGCAGTTCCTGCAGGGAACGCACGCCGATGCCGCCGTTGATGCACGCCTCGATGCCCTGCACGGCCGCGGCCGCGCCCTGGACGGTGGTGATGCACGGAATGTTCGCGCCAACGGCGGCGGTACGAATCTCGTAACCGTCGACGCGCGGACCCGAGTTGCCGTAAGGCGTGTTGAACACGATGTCGATCTCACCGTCGCGAATCTGCTCGACGATCGACGCCTCGGGCATGCCGGTCGCAGCGTCGACGCGCTCCGGATCGGAGTGCTTGCGCACTTCCTCACACGGAATGCCGTTGCGGCGCAACGTTTCCGCTGTGCCCTCGGTGGCGAGAATGCGGAACCCGAGGTCGTGCAGACGCTTGATCGGGAACACCATCGCGCGCTTGTCGCGGTTGGCGACGGAGACGAACACGGTGCCCTCAGTCGGCAGCGAACCGTAGGCGGCGGCCTGGCTCTTGGCGAAGGCGGTGCCGAAGTCGGCGTCGATGCCCATGACCTCACCGGTCGACTTCATCTCCGGCGACAGCAGCGAGTCGATGCCCGACCCGTCAGCGCGACGGAACCGGTGGAACGGCAGCACGGCTTCCTTCACCGCGACCGGCGCGTCGAGCGGCACGTGACCACCGTCGCCCTCGGGCGGCAGCATGCCTTCGGCGCGCAGTTCGGCGATGGACGTGCCAAGCATCACGCGAGCGCACGCCTTGGCGAGCGGCACCGCGGTCGCCTTGGAGACGAACGGCACCGTGCGGCTGGCACGCGGGTTGGCTTCAAGGACGTAGAGAACGTCGTCCTTGAGCGCGTACTGCACATTGAGCAGACCCTTGACGCCGATGCCCTTGGCGAGCGCGGCGGTCGAGCGACGCACGGCCTCAATGTCGCTGCGGCCCAACGTGATTGGCGGCAGGGCGCACGCCGAGTCGCCGGAGTGAATGCCGGCTTCCTCGATGTGTTCCATGACGCCAGCGAGGTACACCTCTTCGCCGTCGCACAGGGCGTCGACGTCGATTTCGATCGCGTCTTCGAGGAAGCGGTCGACGAGCACCGGGTGGTCGGGGTTGAGTTCGGTCGCACGCGAGATGTAGCCCTCAAGCGAGCCCTCGTCGTAGACGATCTCCATGCCACGACCGCCGAGCACGTACGACGGGCGCACGAGCACCGGGTAGCCGATGTCGTTGGCGATCTTCTTCGCCTGCTCGACGGTGGTCGCGGTGCCGTACTTCGGCGCGGGCAGCCCGGCGGCGACAAGCACCTCACCGAACTCGCCACGGTCCTCAGCGAGGTCGATCGCGGCGGCCGACGTACCAACAACGGGAACGCCCGCGTCAGTGAGTCGCTGCGCGAGGCTCAGCGGGGTCTGGCCGCCGAGCTGCACGATGACGCCAGCGACGGTGCCCGACTCGGCTTCGGCGTGGTACACCTCGAGGACGTCCTCGAAGGTCAGCGGCTCGAAGTAAAGACGGTCGGCGGTGTCGTAGTCGGTCGACACGGTCTCGGGGTTGCAGTTGACCATCACGGTCTCGTAGCCAGCCGCCGACAGCGTCTGCGCGGCATGCACGCACGAGTAGTCGAACTCGATGCCCTGACCGATGCGGTTCGGGCCCGAGCCCAAGATAATGACCTTCTCGCGCTCACGCTGCGGCGCGACCTCCGACTCAGCGCCGGGATCGAGTTCGTAGGCGCTGTAGTGATACGGCGTCTTCGCTTCGAATTCGGCGGCGCAGGTGTCGACGGTCTTGTACACCGGACGCACCCCGAGCCGGTGGCGCAGCGAACGCACGCCCGCCTCACCAGCGAGTTCGGGACGCAGCGCGGCAAGCTGACGGTCGGAAAGGCCGTAGTGCTTAGCGCGACGCAGCAGGTCTTCGTCAAGCACGGGCGCGTCGAGGATTTCCTGACGCAGCTCGACCAGGCCAGCCACCTCGGCGACAAACCACGGGTCAACACCGGACGCAAGCGCGACCTCTTCGATGCTGCCACCGAAGCGCAGCGCGCGTTCGACCTGGTAGATGCGACCTTCGGTGGGCACGCGCAGGTCGGCGAGGATGGCGTCGATGGCCGCGCGCACGGAGGCGGGATCGGTCGGGTCGGCAGGGGCCCACTCGCCGTCGTCGACGGTCCAGAAGCTGCCAGCCTTGGTTTCGAGCGAACGCAGCACCTTGCCGAGGGCCTCGGAGAAATTGCGGCCCATCGACATCGCCTCACCGACCGACTTCATGGTCGTGGTGAGCGTGGCGTCAGCGCCGGGGAACTTCTCGAAGGCGAAACGCGGCGCCTTGACAACGACGTAGTCGAGCGTGGGCTCGAACGACGCGGGGGTTTCGCCAGTGATGTCGTTGACGATCTCGTCGAGGGTGTAGCCGATCGCGAGCTTCGCGGCGATCTTGGCGATCGGGAAGCCGGTCGCCTTCGACGCCAGTGCCGACGACCGCGACACCCGCGGGTTCATCTCGATGACGATCAGGCGACCGTCCTTCGGATCGACGGCGAACTGAATGTTGCAGCCACCGGTATCGACGCCGACCTCGCGCAGAATCGCGATACCGAGGTCGCGCATCTTCTGGTACTCGCGGTCGGTGAGGGTCATCGCGGGCGCGACGGTGACCGAGTCGCCGGTGTGCACGCCCATCGGGTCGACGTTCTCGATCGAACACACGATGACCACGTTGTCGTTGCGGTCACGCATGAGTTCGAGTTCGAACTCCTTCCAGCCGAGGATGGATTCCTCGATGAGCACGTTCGCGGTCGGCGACGCGGCGAGGCCGCCACCGGCGATACGGTTGAGGTCGTCCTCGTTGTAGGCCATGCCCGAACCGAGGCCACCCATGGTGAACGACGGTCGAACAACAACCGGGTAGCCCAGCTCAGCGACGGTCTCGCGCACTTCGTCCATCGTGTAACAGACTGCGCTGCGGGCACTTTCGCCACCCACCTTGGCGACGATGTCCTTGAACTTCTGTCGGTCTTCGCCACGCTGAATGGCGTCGAAGTCGGCACCGATCAGTTCAACGTTGTACTTGGCGAGCACGCCGTTCTCATGCAGCGCGACGGCGGTGTTGAGCGCGGTCTGACCGCCGAGGGTCGCCAGGATCGCGTCGGGGCGTTCCTTCTCGATGACCTTCTCAACGAACTCGGGGGTGATGGGCTCGACGTAGGTGGCGTCGGCGAACTCCGGGTCGGTCATGATCGTTGCCGGGTTGGAGTTGACCAGCGACACGCGCAGGCCCTCCGACCGCAGCACGCGACACGCCTGGGTTCCGGAATAGTCGAACTCACATGCCTGGCCGATGACGATCGGGCCAGAGCCGATCACCAGGATGTGCTTTAGATCCTCGCGGCGTGGCACTGTGTCAGATTCCCTTCGCTTCGCTACGGGTGTCGCCTTGCATTAGCGCGGCGAAACGGTCGAAAAGATATGCGGCGTCGTGCGGGCCAGCCGCGGCCTCAGGGTGGTACTGCACCGAGAAAGCGCGACCGTCGATCAGTCGCACGCCCTCGACGGTGCCGTCGTTAGCGCAAATGTGGGAAACCTCGGCCTTGCCGAACGGGGTGTCGAACACCTCGCCACGCTCGCCTTCGAGCGCGAATCCGTGGTTCTGGGCGGTGATCGAGACGCGGCCCGTGCCCTCTTCTACGACCGGGATGTTGATGCCTCGGTGGCCGAACTTCATCTTGTAGGTGTTGCGACCAAGCGCACGGCCCAGGATCTGGTTGCCGAAGCAGATGCCGAACATCGGGATGCCGCGTTCGAGGACGCCCTGGGTGAGCGCGATCGCGCCGGTCTGGGTTGCCGGGTCGCCCGGGCCGTTCGACAGGAAAACGCCGTTCGGGTTGAGGGCGAGGATGTCGTCGATGCTCGTGTTGGCGGGCACAACGTGGGTGCGCACGCCACGCTCGGCGAACATGCGCGGGGTGTTGGTCTTGATGCCAAGGTCGACCGCGACCACGGTGAACCGGTGGTCACCGTCGGGTTCGATCGTGTACATCGCGTCGGTGCTGACCTCGTTGGCCAGGTCAGCGCCCAACATCGACGGCTGACCGGTCACGCGGGCGACCAGCTCGTCGTCGGTGGCGAGCGCGTCACCGGAGAAGATGCCCGCCTTCATCGAACCGCGTGTGCGCAGGTGCCGTACGACAGCGCGGGTGTCGATGCCCGCGATGCCAACCACGTTCTGGCTGTCGAGTTCGTCCTGCAACGTGCCGGTTGCCCGCCAGTTCGACGAGATTCGCGCGGGGTCGCGCACGGCGTACCCGGCGACCCAAATCTTGCCGGACTCGTCGTCTTCGTCGTTCCAGCCGGTGTTGCCGATCTGCGGGGCCGTGGCCACCACGATCTGGCGTGCGTAGCTGGGGTCGGTCAGGGTTTCCTGATAGCCGGTCATCGCGGTGCAGAACACCGCTTCGCCCAAGGTCTGGCCCTGCGCGCCGAATGCCCGTCCGCGGAATACGCGGCCGTCTTCGAGCACCAAAGCCGCTTTCACATCACTCATTGTCGTCTCCCGTCGTCCAGGCCGGGTACACCGTCTTGTCGTCGCCGCGGAAGCCGGTATCGATCTCGGTTCCCGTCGGCAGCTTCCAGCGAATTACCAGCACACCATTGTCGGTCATCACTTTGCCCGCGTGACCACGCTCGGTTCGCACCGCGGTGACCGACTCCTGCGGAATCCAGATCACCGTCGCGCCGTCACGTTCGAGCAGGATTCCGCGTTCGAACCGCGTCAATTCCGCGGTCGCTCGGAACCCCAAATCACCGACGGCGATTCGGTCCTGCCAACTGGGTGCCATGGTGGAACCCAGGTAGAGGCCGGTCGTCGGCTCAAGCAGTTGCGCACCCAGTTCAGCGGGCACGGTCGGCAGATCACCGATCCGACCCGCTTGGCGCGCGGCCTTTTTCTGCCAGGCGCGGTACATGAGCCACAGCCACGCGAGAAATAGCGCGGCTAGCCCTAGTACCCACAGCGTTCTTTCCACGTCTGGCCTCCTAGATCCCGGCCGCCTTGCCCTCGCGGGCAGTTACCTTGCCGCGCAGCACGGTGGCTGTCACAACGGCAGGGAACGTCATGTCCTCGAACGGGGTGTTGTTCGAGATGCTCGCCAGTTCGGCGCCGTGCACCGTCCACTCGGCGTCGGGGTCGACCAGCGTGAGGTTGGCGGGCTCGCCGACGGCGATCGGGCGACCGTGGTCGTCGAGACCGACGATCTGGGCTGGCCGTTCGCTCATCACGCGGGCAACGCCACGCCAGTCGAGCAGACCGGGCTCGACCATCGTCTGCGCGACGATCGACAGCGCCGTTTCCAGCCCGAGCATGCCGGGACGGGCGGCGGCGAATTCGCAGCACTTGTCCTGTTCGGCGTGCGGGGCATGGTCGGTGGCGACGCAGTCGATGACGCCTTCGGCGAGCGCGGCGCGCAGGGCGGCGGCATCGGATGCTTCGCGCAGCGGCGGGTTGACCTTGTTGATCGCGTCGTAGGTTTCCAGGCGCGAGTCGTCGAGGAGCAGGTGATGCGGGGTGACCTCGGCGGTGATCGAAATGCCTTGGCCCTTAGCCCATTTCATTAACTCGACGGTGCCAGCGGTCGACGCGTGGCAGATGTGGACGCGCGCGCCAGCGTCGCGGGCGAGCAGCGCGTCGCGCGCCACGATCGACTCCTCAGCGGCGCGCGGCCAACCGGCGAGGCCGAGTCGCGCGGCCGTCGGGCCTTCGTGCGCGACCGCGCCCTTGGTCAGCCGCGGTTCTTCGGCGTGCTGGGCGATGAGGACATCGAGCGAGTTCGCGTATTCCAGCGCGCGCCGCATGATCAGCGGGTCGTCGACGCAGTGACCGTCGTCGGAGAACATGCGCACCTGGCCGACACTGTTGGCCATCATGCCCATCTCGGCGAGCTGCTTGCCTTCAAGACCAACCGTGACCGCGCCGACCGGGAACACGTCGACGAGGCCGACTTCCTGGCCGCGCCGCCACACGTGATCGGTGACGACGGCCGAGTCGGCCACCGGGTTGGTGTTGGCCATCGCGAACACGGCGGTGTAACCACCCAAAGCCGCTGCCGCAGAACCGGTTTCGATGGTTTCGGTGTCTTCGCGACCGGGCTCGCGCAGGTGCGTGTGCAGGTCGACGAAGCCGGGCAGCAGGATCTGGCCGTTGCCTTCGATGACCTCGGCGTCGGGCGCGTCGATCCCGGCGGCGATCTCGGCGATCACCCCACCGCGCACCAGCACGTCGACCGGTTCGCCCTCGTTGTAGGGCTTGACGTTTTTGATCAGCAATTCACTCATGTCAGACCACCACTTCCTGTGCCGCGCCAACGAGCCGGAACAACACGGCCATGCGCATATGCACTCCATTACTGACCTGTTGCAGAACTGCCGCCTGGGGCGAATCGGCGACCGCGGGCGCGATTTCCATGCCGCGCAGCATCGGGCCCGGGTGCAGGACGACGGCGTCGTCGCTGAGCAGGCCGAGACGTCGCTCGGACAGTCCGTAGTTCACCGAGTACTCGCGGGCCGACGGGAAGAACCCGCCATTCATCCGTTCGGCTTGCACGCGCAGCATCATCACCGCGTCGGCACCGGGCAATTCGGCGTCGAGCGAAGTCGAAACGCGCGCGCCCCACGACTCAACGCCGATCGGCAGCAGCGTGCGCGGCGCGACAAGCACCACTTCAGCGCCGAGAGTGTTGAGCAGCGAAACGTTCGACCGCGCGACCCGGCTGTGCAGGATGTCGCCGACGATCACCACGCGACGGCCCTCGATGTCGCCGAGACGCTGACGCAGCGTGAGCGCGTCGAGCAGGGCTTGGGTCGGATGCTGATGCGTGCCGTCGCCCGCGTTGATGATGGCAGGCGACGTTGTGCCCTGTTCGCGTGCCCAGTTATCCATCCAGCCCGCGATCTGATGCGCCGCGCCCGAAGCCGGGTGCCGCACGATCAGCGCGTCCGCGCCAGCGGCGTGCAGGGTGAGTGCGGTGTCGCGCAGGGATTCACCCTTCGACACCGACGAGCTCGACGCGCTCACGTTGATCACGTCGCCGCTCATCCACTTGCCAGCGACCTCGAACGACACGCGCGTGCGGGTCGAGTTCTCGTAGAACACCGTCATGATCGTGCGACCACGCAGCGTCGGCAGCTTCTTCACCTCGCGGCCGAGCAGGGCTTGCTGGAACCGTTCACCCTCGTCGAGCAGTTCGGTCGCGGTTTCGCGGTCGAGATCGTCGACTGTCAGCAGATGCTTCACTCGCCCGCCTCCTGATGCAGGTAGACACCGTCGTTGCCGTCGTGCTCGCTCAGCAGCACCGAGATGTCCTCGGAGCGCGAAGTCGGCACGTTCTTGCCCACGTAGTCGGCGCGGATCGGCAGTTCGCGATGCCCTCGGTCGACGAGCACGGCGAGCTGCACCGCGCGCGGGCGGCCAAGGTCGCGCAGGCCGTCGAGTGCCGAGCGGACCGTGCGACCGGAGAACAGCACGTCGTCGACGAGGACGACCAGGCTGTTGTCGATGCCGCCGTCGGGCACCGAGGTGCGCTCAAGCGGGCGGTGCGGACGGCTGCGCAGGTCGTCGCGGTAGAGGGTGATGTCGAGCGAACCGAGCGCGGATCGCGCGCCGGAGAATTCCTCGATCTTGGCCGCGAGGCGGTGAGCGAGGGTGGTGCCGCGGGTGGGAATGCCCATCAACACGACGCGCGGAGCGTCGGGGGCGTCGAGCGCGGTCTTTTCAATGATTTGGTGCGCCATTCGCGCGATGGTGCGCGTGACGTCGGATGGCGAGAGCAACTCGCGTCCGGCGGCGACCCACTCGGGGGTGTGCCGTTGCGATGTTTCCGCGCCGGTGCTGGCGGCCCGTTCGGGCACAGCCATGCCGACCTCCTTCCCCGCCTCGCTGGACGGTCCGTTAAAGGATGCCTAACTTCCGTGCGCCAGCTTATCAGCGGCTGAGCGGGTCTTTAACCAGCTAGGGGCTCTCAGCGGGTGCTTGTGAGGGCCGACACCCGGGCATGTGGGCGGGCATGATGGACGTGATCGGCGAATGCGCGTGTGGCGGTCGAGGTTTCGGTGTTTGGTCGCGAATCACTCGCGACGGTGAATTCGATCACCGATCTTTTTCTCCGACGCACACCGATCGCAAACCTTCTCGTTGGCGCGCTTGTTGTCTAGCGTGCCGAGGGCAACAGGCAACACAACGCAGGGAGCACACCATCGACACTTTCTCGGCCGATGCGGCGAAGCGAATCGATGCGGCCATTCGGTGGGTCGACCGGCACAGCTTCGGGACGACGATCGATCGGGCACTCCCGATCACCATCAACTTCCATCCCGACCGGGCCGATGTGCTCACGTCGATGGCACGCGACGGGCGCTATCTTTCGCAGTTCGCCACCGGGACGAGCAACGGCGGACTCATCGCCGACGGCAGCGACCGATGGCAGTGGGAGAGCACGATTTTCGGTGGCGTCTACGACGAAGCGCCGCCGACTGAACGGCCGATTTATGGGGCGCTTGACTTGGCGAAGAGCCCGTTTGGGGCGGCACCGCGCTTCGGGTCGGCCCATTTTCGCCTCGTTGAAGACATTGTCGAGCGCACGACATTCTGTTTCCCCGACAGTCATTTCGGTCCAGCCGCGTTTGGGACGGCCGCGCATGCTGGCGTGGTTGATCTGGCGCGAGCGGGCACTGACGATCCGCTCGATGACTACGTAGAGGCGCACATTCACGGGCCGGTGCGGCTCGCGTTGGATGTCGCCGCGCTGGTGTTGGACCCGTGTTATCGCGGGACGCCGGTTGAGGCGGCGGCCCGGTTGTTGCCGTGCCCGCTTGAATGGCACCCCGGCTACGAGCTGTCGGCCGACACGTTGCGCCGTCACCGCGACTACCGAGGGGCCGAGGTAGTCGAATTGGGTTCGCGGATCGCGGAATACGGGTTTTTGGACCCGTTGGTGCTTGGCGCGGCCGTTGCTGACACCGACCCTCAACTGTTGAAACGCTTGTGGCACTGCGTTGCTCGTTATGGGGAGCGAGCGTGAACTGAGTGTGTCGGGGGTCGTGGTTACGATCGCGGACATGGGGAGTTCCTTAGTTAACGCGTTTACCGCACGCTGGTGTGCCGAGTCGTTTCGCGAGAAGAACGCGGTGGTGTCGGGTGTCGGATTGTGGCCGCTGCTGGCGATTCTCGCCGGGGCGGCCCAAGGTGACGCGCGCGCGGAATTGGCTGCGGCCGTTGGGGTTTCGGCCGATGCTGCCAGTCAAGCTGGCGTCGACGCGCTGCGGTCGCTCGATTTGTCATTTGAGGCGCACACCGCGCTGGGTGCGTGGGTGCGAAGCGGGATCCCGCTTAATACCGAGTGGGTGGATAGCCTGCCTGCTGGGACGGTAGAAGAGCTCACCGATCAGGCCGCCTTGGACGCGTGGGCGGCGAAACACACCGCAGGGTTGATCAAGGCCTTCCCGGTCCAGGTCACCGAGCAAACCCTTTTCGTTATCGCATCGGCATTGGTCGCGAAGACACGGTGGGTGAAGCCGTTTGGCAGGACCGCAACGCTGTCGGGCAGTGGCGACTGGGCCGGGCATCAGGGCGCCGGTCTGCACCGCACGACCTACGACAAGAGCGTCGCGCTGCTCGATGACACGGTGACGCGCGTGATTGTGCGCGGCGGGTTACTCGACGTGCACCTGCTCGTCAGCGACGACGGCCCGCAGCGCGCGCTCGCAGCGGGGTTCGCCGCGCTTGCCGACGCCGCGGATGTCCGCACGGATTTCACGGTCGACACCACTGGCCCGTGCCTGCGCGTCGCGCGCGGAAAGACGACGCGCGGCGATGCCGTCAACCTCACCGTGCCCGCGTTCGAGGTCGCCAGCCTGCACGACCTCACCGAGCACAAGGAACTGTTCGGGCTCACCGCTCTCACCCGCCCGGACCCGCGTGGTCACTTGCCCGGCATCAGCCCGGTCCCGTTGATGCTGGATCAGGCGAAACAGGATGTGATCGCGCGGTTCGACGCGGAGGGATTCGAAGCCGCTGCCGTCACCGCGCTGGCGATGACGCCGGGCTCGGTGCCCTACTACGAGTGGGCCACCATCGTCTCCGTCGAACTGGATCGGCCGTTCGGATTCCTCGCCGTCGATCGGAAGACCGGACTGGTGATCGTCGCGGGCCAGGTTGCTGAGCCGCCGCGTGAGTGGGAGCGAACCGACGCGTCCGCGAGTCGCTGGGCGTAGCTTCTCGCCGCTGGCGATCGCGGTCGCCATTACTGCGCGCCTGCGACTCGGGCCGTCGCCGCATTGGTGTTGTCGGTCGCCGCGCAGTTTGCTGGCGCCTCGGCGCGGTCGATCGCTGATGCGCGGGAGGCGGCGGTGACCGGAAACCGCGTCGCAGCACGCTCGGCAAACGGCAGCGCATTCGACCGTATACGAACACCTGTTCGAACGGTGCGGTAGACTTGCTCGCATGTCGCTGCCCCTCCAGAGTTCACTGTTCGACGGCGAGTCCGTTGGTCTGGGTTCGCTGAGCGCCATCCGGCGCACCCAGCTCGATGAGACCGCGTGGGTCGACGTGCTGCCCGGCTGGCTCACCGGCGCGACCACGTTGTTCGAACGGCTTGTCGAACGGGTGCCGTGGCATGCCGAGCGGCGGCCGATGTATGACCGGGTTGTCGACGTTCCCCGCCTGGTTTCGCATTTCGGGGCCCACGATCCACTCCCCGACCGCGTGCTTGTCGATGCGCGCGCCACCCTGTCGATGTACTACGCCGAAGAACTTGGCGACCCGTTCGTCACGGCGGGCCTTGCCTACTACCGCGACGGCAACGACAGCGTCGCCTGGCATGGCGACCGTGGCTGGCGCACCAGCGACAAGGACACGATGGTCGCGATCCTGTCGGTCGGCGCACCGCGCTCACTGATGCTGCGCCCGCGTGGCGGCGGAAGCGCGAGCCTGCGTTTTAGCGCTGGCCACGGCGATTTGATCGTGATGGGCGGCGCATGTCAACGCACATGGGAGCACTCGGTCCCGAAAACCACCCGCCCGGTCGGCCCCCGCATCAGCATTCAGTTCCGTCAGCGCGGAGTGCACTAAGAGCACCAAGCACATCGACAAGTGTCGGTGGTCGCCCGTAGGCTGTGACCGGGGTTACTGGCTAATCAGTCGCGGTGGATAATCTTCGCGGCGCCCGTGGTTTTCGCAGGGTATTCGCGTGCGCACTTCTACCCGCGTGCCGCTTTCCTCAATTCCACGCGAAATGGTCAGCACTATTGTCGAAATCCTTGTTCGACAACAGGATTCGGTTTCGATGTCACTGATGGAGGTCGTATCCTGGTGTCAGTCCGCAGTCGGGTGCTCAGGGGGTCGTGGTGATCGTCGTTGTCGCGGACGAGACCGCACTCGAAGGCGCTGAAGAGATCGTCGGCACCACCATCGGCGACTGGGATACCAGCGTCGGTGGTGTTGCCATTCTGCGCTGTCATGTGCCCGAAAGTCGGGGCGGTTGGGTCGAAGTCGACGCGATGGTCTGCACGCCGCAAGGTGTCACTGTTGTTGAAGTCAAAGGTTTCACGGCTCGCCAAGACGGCACGCTAGCCACCCCGCCTAACGGCCCGTGGACTGTCGACGGCGCCCACGCCGCGCTCTATCACGCTGTGCGCGTTCCGAATCCGTTCGTCCAGGTCCGTCGCCAGGTTTTCGCGGTCAAGAATTTGCTGCAGCAGGCGGGGATTTTCGGGTGGGTGAACGCTGTCGTCGCGCTGGTTCCGCAGCCGGGCGCGCACATCACCCTCGAAGAAGCTCGCATCGCCGACGGTTACCGCGCGGTGCTGGTCAGCGAATCCGCCACCGCGCTGCGTGACTATTTCCAGGCCGAGACCGGCCGCACCGTCCGGCTCAGTGTGCGCGATGTGCGACGCGTTTTCGAAGCACTCAACCTCGGTCACCTGCTGCCGAGCCGAGTTGCCTTGGCCGATCAGGGTTTTCCGGCGCGCCTCGAACCGTCGACGAGCAGTCGACCGATGGGACCGGGCGTTGCTGATCTCCCGAGCGCCGATCTCACGAGTACGGAGGAGGTCGCGATGGATTCGGAAGAAACTCCTCCTGCCGCGCCCGCGTTTTTGGCCGCGATCGACCGATTGTCCAAGCGGCCCAAGGGAGTTGCGGGCTTTGGTGCGCCCGAAGTATCGAATGTTGACGGTGAGTCACCGGCGCGCGGGGAGGCCGACACGGCGAGTGCGGTCGACTCGTCATCGACATCCGCAGGCGACGAAGCGAGCACAGCCCCGACGGCCAAGACGGGATCTGCGCAGCTCGCGTTCGCCTTGGGCGCAGCATCGGCACCTCAGGAAAAGGCCAGTGCGCGAGGCGAATCCGCAGCGAATAGTGCTGGTGCGTCAGCCAAGCCAGCTGAGGGACCCGGGCAGGCCGCAGCGGACGATTCCGGTGCTGATGCGTCGGTGACGTCGTCCGAAGACGTGGAGTCGTCCGGATCAGTTGGCGAAAATTCCCCTATGCCAGCGGAATTCGGCGATCACGGTGGCGATGCCGCGTCGGACGAGGACGATCTTGACGACGTTCGCGCGCCCGACGAAACGGGCACCGATTCGCTGGCGGGCGACTCACACGACTCAACTTCGAGCACGAAGTTGGTCAGCCTTCACAAGTCTGACTCGGCTCCCCTCGCGAACGAGGGCGCTGAGTTAACAAGTGGGACAGACAAAGTCGACAACGATCGCGGGAACACGGGTGTAGCTGTCGCGGGTGCTGCGGCGGCCGTAGGCATCGCGGGTGCAGTCGCTGTCGCGAAGCGCAAAGGTGCTGGTGAAGCCGGTCGGGGCGCCACGTCCGATGCGCGGAACAGCGACGACCCGACTGCGGCGAGCGACAGCGCTGATGTCGCCGAGGACAACGACGTCGCCGACTCCGGCAAGGCGCGCACCGCTGCGGCAGCGGCCATCATCGGCGCCGCGGGCGCGGTAGCCGCAGCGCGTGCCGCGAGCAGTCGCGGGGTTGCCGCGAGCGTGACTGCCAGTCCATCGGATACGGCCCGACCATCCGACCAGGCTGGCGACCCAGCCGACCTCCGTTCGCCTGTCACCAGTTCAGCACCGACTGACGATGAGCGCGTGGCCATTCCATCGGATACGACCCGCCCATCTGACCTGGCTGGCGACCGAGCCGATCGCCTCCAGCCCGGCGACACTCCCGCGCCCGCTGACAATCAGCGCACGGCAGCGAACCCTTCGGATATGCCCCCTGCGTCCGACCAAGCTGGCGGCCAAGCCGCTGCTGACGATCAGCGGGCGGCCAGTCCATCGGGTACGACCTACCCCTCGGACCCGGCTAACGATCGAGCCAACCACCGTCCCATCGCCACTTCCGCGCCGTCGGGCGACGAGCGCATCAAGGACCGCGACGGGCACTCCCCCGATCAATTCAGTCCCGCTGACGATCGGGACGCCCACTCCCGCGACAGCGCCAATTCCGTTGGCGACGACGGGCATTGGGCCGACTGGGTCGATCCGCACGCATCCCCACGTGCGGCGCGTGGGGTCAGGCAGTGGCGTGCCCAGCGCGACCGTCGGCCCGTGCAGCCCTCGCTCATCGACCGCCTACGCGACCGGCGCGCTACCTCCCAACGACGTGGCATGCGCATCGGGCCCGCGCTCGGACTCGTCCTCTTCATCGCGATCTTCGGCGTCGGGTTCTTCACCATTGCCGCCGTGCACGCGAGTCGACTGCAACTCGCCGACTACGACGCCATGTGCCGCGAAGGCAAAACGTTCAACAGCGCCGCCCAGTACCGGCCCGGCGGTCCGAGCCCCGTGTATTTGTCGGGCGCACTGGGACATTCGATCGGCGACACCAACTCCCGGGTCTGGCACCCGACCGACCCAGCGGACGTGCAGCTGATCGCCTGTCTGGACCAACGCGCACTCGGACAGCTAGTCGAAACGTGCCAGTTCCCCGGCAAACCGGTCGGGCGCACGGTCAACCTGTTTCGCGCCGAGTACGAGATCATCGTCTACGAAGCGCGAACGCACCGAGAAGTGGCGCGCGCCAACCTCATTGGCGACCGCTACGCCGAAGACCCCACCGATACGCGTGCCGACCGATGCGCCGCCGCAGCCAACGCACCCGACGAACTCGGTCGCCGCGTCGGCCTCCCCTCCGCCGCGCAGGTCACCGGATTCCTTGCCCCGTTGGTAGGCGCGAGTCGCTGAAACGACAACGGCCGCACCCTCAAAAAGGATGCGGCCGTTGACAATTGGCTGATCACGCCGAAACGGTGATCTCCCACTCGTAAACCGTGAGCTCCGACGAGCCGGTGAGGTGCAGCGGATCCTGCTGCACCAGTTCCGTTGCCGCCGTGAGGTTCTCAGCGAAAATCACGTACGCACCGCCGGAACCGTCGGTGAACTTGCCGCTCTCGAACAACGCGCCGTCGGCGAGCAACTTCGCGAGGAAATCGCGATGCGGCTCGATGACGGAATCAACGAAGGCGGGCGTGCGCATCGCCATCACCAGGTACTTGCGCATGGGCGAATCAGTCCTGTTCTGCGTCGGTATCGGCATCGGCAGCCGGGCGCGGCGCACGCGTTGCCGCCGCGGCGGACCGCACCTGCGACGCGACCTGCACGACCTGGCCGAGCACACCGTTGATGAACGACGGCGAGTCGTCGGTCGACAGTTCCTTGGCCAACTCGACTGCCTCATCGACAGCGACCACCGGCGGAACGTCGTTGGCGTGGAACAACTCCCACACCGCGATCCGCAGGATGGCACGGTCGACAGCGGGCAGGCGGGTGAGCGCCCAGTCCTGCAGATACGACTCGATGGTGCCGTCGACGCGATCGAGATCGTCGGCTACGCCTTCCACCAGCGTGGTGGTGTACGGGTGCACCGGCGCGACGCCGGAATCGCGGGTAGCCAATTCCGAGCGCTGCTCAATCAGTTCCGAAACGTCGATATCACGCGCCTCGGCCTCGAAAAGCAGGTCGACAGCGCGACGACGCGCCTTGTGGCGCGCGCCCAGCTTCTTGAACTGGCCCTTTTTGTCCGCCGACTGATCTGCCACGATCAGGCGTTGACTCGGCCGAGGTAGCTACCGTCACGCGAGTCGATCTTGAGCTTGTCGCCGGTGTTGATGAACAACGGGACCTGCACCTCAGCGCCGGTTTCGAGGGTGGCGGGCTTGGTGCCGCCGGTGGAGCGGTCGCCCTGGAGGCCGATGTCGGTGTGCTGCACGACCAGCTCGATGGTGACCGGCAGCTCGACGAACAGCGGCGCGTCCTCGTGAACGGCGACCTGCACGCCCATGTTCTCAAGCAGGAAGCGCGCACCGTCGCCGATGGTGGCTTCGGCGATCGCGATCTGGTCGTAGGTGTCGCCATCCATGAAGATGTAGTCGCTACCGTCGTGGTACAGGTAGGTCATGTCGCGGCGGTCGACCGTCGCGGTCTCGACCTTGACGCCCGCGTTGAAGGTCTTGTCGACGACCTTGCCGGACACGACGTTCTTGAGCTTGGTCCGCACGAAGGCGGGGCCCTTGCCCGGCTTCACGTGCTGGAACTCGATGATCTGCTGAAGCTGACCCTCGATCTTGAGCACAAGGCCGTTCTTGAAGTCGCTAGTGTCCGCCACTGTCCTCGGATCTCCTCGTTCGTTCTACTGCGGTTCGGGTACGTCGTCACTCGACGACGGTCAAGTCTTTGCTGGTGCGAGTGAGCAGTTCGGGGTCTGTTTCACGCACCACGAGCGTGTCCTCGATGCGGACCCCGCCACGGCCGGGAAGGTAGACACCAGGTTCAACGGTCACCGCCACACCAGCAAGCAGTGTACCGGTAGACGTTTTGGCGACTCCGGGTGCTTCATGGATCTGTAACCCGACTCCGTGGCCAAGCCCGTGGACGAACTGCGCGCCGTAGCCCGCCTGCTCGATCACGTCGCGCGATGCCGCGTCGACCGCCGATGTTGCCACCCCGGGCGCTAATGCGGCGGTCCCGGCACGCTGCGCGGTCGCCACCAGCTCGTAAATCTCGCGCTGCCATTCGGCTGGCGCGCCGAGCACCAGCGTGCGTGTCATGTCGGAGTGGTAGCCACCGACGACCGCACCGAAGTCGAGTTTGACGAAATCGCCTGCCGCCAGCACCGCGTCGGTGGGTCGGTGATGCGGAATCGCTGAATTGGGCCCGGTCGCGACGATGGTTTCGAAGGAAATCGCTTCGGCACCGTGGCCGAACATGGCCCACTCAAGCTCGCGCGCGACCTCACGTTCGGTGCGTCCCGGCCGCAACGAGCCGCGTTCCAGCAGCGTCGCGAGGCCGGCGTCGGCCGCCGCGCATGCCGCCCGCAACTGGGCCACTTCGTAGTCGTCCTTGACCATGCGCAATTGCTCAACGAGACCGGAAATGGGGGTGAGCTGAAGGCCGGTGCGTTGCGCTTCGAATGCGACGTGTTGCGCCACCGTCACCACGTGCGATTCGAAACCGACGCGGCCAAGCTGCCACTCCCCTGCCAGGTCGAGCACTCGCGGCGCGGTCGCGCGTGCGATCTCGGCTTGCAGGTCAGGGACCTGTTCGGCCACTTGCGCGCCGTAGCGACCGTCGGTGCCGATGATGGTGCGGTCCTCTGCTTCGCGCATGTCCCACGCGTGCACTAGCAGCACCGCGTTCGACCCGGTGAAACCGGTGAGATAGCGGATATTGACCAGGTCGGTGACCAGTAGCGCGTCGAGCCCGTTCTCGACCAGCAGACTGCGCAACGCGCCACGTCGCGCGGCGTGGTCGGGTTTGGCCCCGAGGTATTCAGCACACATGAGACAACGCTACCGCTCCGCCGTCTGGACGCGGTGCGCATCGCGCACCGAACGCGAGAGTGGAATTCGCGTTATCCACAACCGAGAAAGTTATCCACATTCTCGAAATCGGCGGCGATTTCCCCTTGTCGGGACGGCACGATCGGTGGCATGACTACTGCCGCGTTTTGCCTGTTCATCGCTTGGTCGGTGCTGCTGTGCGTCATCGACATTCACACGCGAAGGTTGCCGAACGCGCTCACGAGCGTGGGTGCCGCTTCGGTGTTCGTTTTCGCGTTCGCCAACGACGTGCTGCCGGTCGCGGTGATCGGCGCGGCGCTGCTCACCGTGCCGTATTTGACCGCGCATCTCATCGCGCCCGCCGCGCTAGGAGCTGGCGACGTGAAGTTGGCGGTCGCGCTGGGTGGTGCCGCCGCGCTAGCTGGGCCGCGAGCGTGGGTGTGGGCGGCGTTGCTCGCGCCGCTTGTCACTGCCGGGCTTGGTGTCGCGTTGCTGGCGCATCGGTGGGTGGTTCGCGTTGTTGGTCTGCGCTCGGGCGTTGCTGTCGACCTGCCGGTCGCCAGCCACGACGGCGCGAGCCAGCCCGAAATCGCCCGCGCGGACGATACAGGAGCTGCCCGCATGCTTGGCCGGCCCAGCGCTCGCGATCCCGTTCGAACACCGATACTTATCCCGCACGGTCCGGCGATGTGCGTCGCCACGCTGTCAGCGATGGCGTTCGCATGAGCCGCCATGCGGCCGTTGGCCTCGCCACGACAGACCACGTGCCGGAGCAGCGGCGTCGACATGGGAAGATGGTCGGCGTGTTGCGCTGGATAACTGCCGGAGAATCCCATGGTCCCGCTCTCGTCGCCCTCCTTGAAGGAATGGTCGCCGGAGTCGAGGTGACATCGAACGATGTCTCGGCACAGCTTGCTCGCCGTCGACTCGGGTACGGGCGTGGCGCGCGCATGAAGTTTGAGGCCGACCAGGTCACGCTGGTCGGCGGTGTTCGCCACGGCAAGACCATGGGTGGTCCCATCGCGATCCAGGTCGCGAATTCCGAGTGGCCCAAGTGGACTGAAGTGATGTCGGCCGATCCGGTTGATGCCGAAGCGCTCGCGGGGATGGCGCGCAACGCGCCGCTCACCCGTCCGCGTCCCGGTCACGCCGACTATTCGGGAATGCTGAAGTACGGCTTCGACGACGCACGTCCGGTGCTCGAACGGGCGAGCGCTCGCGAGACGGCCGCGCGTGTCGCCGCTGGGACGGTCGCGCGCAATTTCCTGCGTCAGGTTTTCGGCGTCGAGGTCATCTCGCACGTGGTGTCGATTGGCGCTGCCGCCGACACCTCGGGTGCGACCCCGACCGCCGCTGATCTTGACGCGATCGACGCGAGCCCGGTGCGCGCGTTCGATTCGGCCGCTGAGGCGGCGATGATCGCCGAGATCGAGGCGGCGAAGAAGGATGGCGACACGCTCGGTGGCGTTGTCGAGGTCATCGTTGAAGGACTGCCGATCGGGCTTGGTTCGTTCACCAGCGGTGAGCACCGGCTCGACGCGCGTCTCGCTGCCGCGCTCATGGGCATTCAGGCCATCAAGGGTGTCGAGGTGGGCGACGGGTTCGAGACCGCTCGCCGTCGCGGTAGCCAGGCGCACGACGAAATGCGTCCCGGCCCCGACGGCGTGTTGCGCTCGACCAACCGTGCCGGTGGTCTCGAAGGTGGCATGACCAATGGTGAAGCGCTGCGCGTTCGCGCGGCGATGAAGCCGATTTCGACGGTGCCGCGCGCGCTGTCGACCGTCGATATGTCCAGTGGCGAGGAAGCCGTCGCTATTCATCAGCGGTCCGACGTGTGCGCGGTCCCCGCCGCCGCCGTTGTTGCTGAGTCGATGGTCGCGCTCGTCGTCGCCCAGGCCGCGTTGGAGAAGTTCGGTGGCGATTCGGTCGCCGAGACGCTCGACAATGTCACTAGCTACCTCAAGCGAATTGGCGATCGCCCGCACATTCCAGCGGAGAGCCGTACGTCGTGACCGAGTCGGGGCAGGAGGGAGCCGCCGACCCGACCGCCGCCGTGCCACCCCGCGCCGAGGGCAGCCCAGTTGGCCAGCCCAGCTCGGGCGACGCACAACCGCACGTCGTGACCGAGGCAGCCCCGGTCGACCCCATTGGGAGGCCCGGTGGGAAACTGCGCGGCGTGGCCGAGGCCGGATCGGACCAACCCGCGACAGCGCCACGTGCACGGGTCGTTCTCGTTGGACCGCCTGGTTCCGGTAAGTCGACCATTGGGCGACGGCTCGCGCGGGAGCTCGGGCTTGAGCTTTATGACACCGACGCTGGCATCGAGGCCGACACTGGGCGCACGATTCCCGACATTTTCGCCAATGATGGTGAGCCCGTTTTCCGGCGGATCGAAGAGGAAGTCGTGCAGCGCGCGGTGCGCGAGCACGAGGGCGTCGTCTCGCTCGGTGGTGGGTCGGTGCTGTCGGCCGACACTCGTGCCGCATTGCGCGGTGCCACGGTCGTGTACCTGGAAATCAGTGTGGGCGAAGGACTTCGGCGCACCGGGTCGAGTAAGGGTCGCCCCCTACTCAACGGTGCCGACGCCGCCGCGAAGTATCGCGAGTTAATGCGCAACCGCAGGCCGCTCTACCGCGAGGTAGCGACCGTACGCGTGCGCACCGATGGCCGCAGTCCCGGCCGCGTCGTGCGGATGATCCTCGCGAAACTGGGTCTTGAGTCGGTGCGCACGGACCTGCCGCCCACGCAGACAACGCGCGCGACGCCGCCGAGCAGCGCCCCAACCGCGCGCGCGGCGAACCAGGTCGGGAACCGCTCACGCGCCCGTCGCCGTGCGCGCGCCAAGGCAGCGGCCGCTCGCCGTGCGACCGGCGAGGTGACGTCCACCGGTTCACTCCGTCGCACCAGCGATGCCGCAGACGCGCCTGCGGGTACCGGTCGCCGCAAAGGTAGCGAAGCCGCAGCTTCCGCCCCGAGTGGTCCCCGCCGCACCGATGGCGACACCGCACACGCACCCGACACGGCAACGCGGCGTGGGAGCGATGCTGGGGTGTCGGCCCCAGGTCCCCGCCGAGCCAAAGGCGATAACGCGCACTCGTCGGGCACGGCTACGCGTCGTGGTGGGGAGACTGAGGCGTCGGCCGCAAGCGGTCTCCCACACGGCAAGGTCGATGCCGCGCACTCACCCGACACCGCAACGCGTGGGTCCAGCGACCATACCGATACTCCGTCCTCCTCCGCGACAGCGTCCGTAGGCACCTCGGCGGACGGAACGCGAACGCCAAATCCCGAGCGCGCCAAGCGTTCTCGTCGCGGACGCTCGCGGCGGGGCGGGGCGCGCGGCCGGGCTTCGACCGCGAACGGCGCCGCACGCAATTCCGACGCGTCCGTCGGGACGAACGACAGTGCGAGCGCTCAAGCAGGCGCGCGTAGTTCGCACCGTCAGCCCGGCGCAGCAGGAAAGTCGGCGAACTCCCCCACTGCCCCGACTCAGCGCGGCCAGACAGGAAAATCGGCGAACTCGACCACCACGCCAGCTCAGCCCGGTCCGGCAGGAAAGTCAGCGAGTTCCCCCACGACCCCGACTCAGGCCGGACCGGCAGGGAAGTCGGCGAGCTCCACCACGCAGACTCAGCCCAACGCACTCGGGAATTCGCCAGCGCCCAACTCCGCCGCGCACACCAGCACCAAAGTCGACGGGGGCAACGCTGCCTCCGCAGCACCGCGCGAAGCCAATTCGCAAGGGGCGGTGGGCAAACCGAACCCGGGCGGACCCGCGCAGGCGAACTCCGCGCACCATGATCAACCCGCACGGCACGAGCGCGCGCGGCGCGGTCGGTCTCGTCGGCGCGGCGGCAAACGCACATCAACCGACCAAACAGAATCGGAGCAGCGCACGTGACAGAGCCGACCACCATCGATGTCCGTACCGCGGACCCGTACCCGGTGATTATCGGGCGCGGACTTCTCGGTGACCTCGTTGAGAACGTCACCAAGGGCAACGCGGTGCGCACCGTCGCGATCTTCCATCAGCCGCCCCTGGCGGAAACCGCTGAGGTCGTGCGAAAGGCGTTGGCCGACAACGGCATTGACGCGCATCGCATCGAAATCCCGGACGCCGAAGATGGCAAGGACCTCGCTGTCGCCGGGTTCTGCTGGGAGGTGCTCGGCCGCATCGGCCTCACCCGCAACGACGCGATCGTCAGCCTTGGCGGCGGCGCGGCAACCGACCTCGCCGGCTTCGTCGCGGCTACCTGGATGCGCGGCGTGCGGATCGTGCATGTGCCGACCACCCTGCTCGCGATGGTCGATGCAGCTGTCGGCGGCAAGACCGGTATCAACACCGAAGCGGGCAAGAACCTCGTCGGCAGTTTCCACGAGCCCGGCGCGGTGCTAGTCGACCTCGCCACGTTAGAAACGGTGCCGCGCAACGAGATTGTCGCGGGCATGGCCGAGATCATCAAGGCTGGCTTCATCGCCGACCCGGTGATCCTCGACCTCATCGAGGCCGATCCCGAAGCCGCACTCGACCCCGCTGGCGACGTGCTGCCGGAACTGATCCGCCGCGCTATCCAGGTCAAGGCCGACGTTGTCGCCGCCGACCTCAAGGAAGCAAGCCTGCGCGAGATCCTCAACTATGGCCACACCCTTGGGCACGCGGTGGAACGTCGCGAGCGGTACCGGTGGCGTCATGGCGCGGCGGTTGCTGTCGGCATGATGTTCGCCGCTGAATTGGGCCGTCTCGCAGGACGTTTGGACGACGCGACCGCCGACCGGCACCGCACAATCCTCGAAGCTATCGGCCTGCCGACGAGCTACGACGCCGACGCGCTGCCGCAACTGCTCGACGCGATGCAGACCGACAAGAAGACCCGCTCGGGCGTGCTGCGTTTCGTCGTCCTCGACGGTCTCGGCAAGCCCGGTCGTTTGGAGGGCCCCGACCCGAGCCTGCTGGCTGCGGCGTACTCGGCGATCGGCCGCGAGCCGACCACCGGCGCAACCCCGATCCTGCTCTAGGAACACCCGCGCCACGTCACGTCAGCCCCCGACCGTCTTCGGACTGCGCACCGCGACGAAGACGTGGACGAAACCGACGCGCCACATCCGGCCGACCGAAAAGTCGGCCGGATGAGACGTCCGGGCCAGTCCCGATTCGCCAGGCATGCCAGCCCGCGCACGCCGGCCTCGCACGGCCAAGCACACCATCCCGCGCACACCAGACACACACGGCCCAGCACACTGCGCTCGCCAGATGTCAAGGCGCATGCGAGCTATGCCAGACGTTTACCCGGTCCAGATCGGCACGATCGGGCGAGCGCTCCGAGTTAGCGGGATAGTTCGGGCGGCACGAACGGCCTAGCACTCCCGATGTTTCACACAGCTCGAATGGTCAATTGTCCAGAACCACTGCCCATCTCAGCTCAAATGCGGCGCTGAGCATGATCAACTAGTAGGGTCCCTCGATGTGAGGGAACCAGTTTTCACTCGCAGGACCGCCTTTCGTGCGGCCGCTGCGGGGTTGACCGCGACAGCTTTTGGCGCGGGTGTTGCGGCGAGTAAGCCAACAAAGACCGCGATCGTGATCGGCAGTGGTTTCGGTGGCGCGATCGCCGCCTACCGGCTCGGCACCGCCGGGTTCACCACGACAGTGCTTGAGCGCGGCCGACGTTGGCCGATCACCGCGGCGGGCGACACCTTCTGCACCAGCACGAACCCCGACGGCCGCGCGGCCTGGTTCAGCGACAGCCCGGTCCTCTCCCCCTTGCAGGCGGGCACCCGCATCCCGCGCTACGCCGGTTTGCTTGAAGCCATCCACGGCAACGGCCTGGTCACGCAATACGCGGCAGCGGTCGGTGGCGGTTCGGTGGCGTTCGGCGGGTTCCTCGGTACCCCACGTCGCCGCGATTTCGAAGCCGCTTTCCCCAAGGAACTCGACTACAACGAACTGGTCAGCGTCTACTACGCGCGCGCCCTCAAAAACCTGCGCGGCTCGCGACTGCCCGACGACATCCTCGCCCACCCCAGCTACATCGGCTGCCAGTCATGGCTGCGCGACGTCGCCGACGCAGGCTACGAACCGCATTTCTTCGACTTCTGCATCGACTGGGACATCGTCCGCGCCGAATTGGCAGGCGAGCGCGTGCCGTCGGTGTCGATCGCCGAGTTGAACCTGGGCGTGAACTCGGGTGCGAAGAACAGCGTCGACGGCAACTACCTCGCGTGGGCCGAGCAGACCGGCAACGTCACGGTCCGTCCTCTGCATGAGGTCACCGAGATTCGCGAGTCCGGCGAAGGATTCACCGTCGCGGTGCGCGAGATCGACGAGTTCGGCGCAACGCTCTCGACCAAGCAGCTCAGCGCCGACTACCTGTTCATGGCGGCGGGTTCGTACCACACGCCCGCGTTGCTCGTCGAAGCAAAGGCGAAGGGTCAACTCCGCAACCTCAACGAGCACGTCGGTCAGGGCTACGGCACGAATGGCGACTTCCTCGCCACCCGCGTGAACACTCGCCGCCCGTACGGCCGCACGAATGGCGGACCGGGCGTCGCGTTGATCTACGACGACACCCACCCCGGCGGCTCGGTGTCGATGGCGTGGCAGGCGGTCCCGCCGGTGGGCGGCATCGACCTCAGCAATCTCACCACGCACCTGGTGCTGATGGACCCGCATCACCGTGGCTCGATCGATTACAACCGCGACCTCGGCCGCGCCGAACTGAACTACCGCTTCGGCGAGGACAACGAGGCCGACCTGCGCGCGAAGTGGATGGTCGGCAAGTTCAAGCAACTCGCCGACGATCGAAATGGCTTCGCCGCCAACGGGATTCCCGCATGGCCACGCGAAGCCGGGTTCGGCAGTTACTCGGCCTATCACGGCCTCGGCGGCATGGTGCTCGGCAAGGCGTGCGACCTGGACGGCACCGTGCGCGGTTACCGCAACCTGTTCGTCGTCGACGGATCGCTGCTGCCCGGCACGGCCGGACTGGTGAATCCCGCGCTGACGGTCGCCGCGTTCGCCGAACGCTGCATGGACAAGTTCCTGGCGCGCTAAGCGGCTACGGCGGTTCTGCCCGCGCGCCATCGGGAAACACCAACCCCGATGAGCGCGGGCAAAAACACCAGCAGCGTGATGAACGACGCGGCGGAAGTGACTTCGTAAAGCAGCCCGTTGCCGCCCAATTCGAGCCCGAGCCCCTCGGCGAGTGCCCAGCTCAGCGCGCCGCTGAGGAACCCGGCGACCAAGCCCGTGAGCAGCCAACGCACGGTGAGATCGGCAGAGGAATCGGTACGCGCGTCCCGGAATCCCCACGCGACAGCGACACCGATCACGGCAACAAGGCACAGGCCACGCCACAGGCTCCCGCACGTTGGCGCGACGCCCATCACGAGCCCAAGAATCACCCGCAGGACAACTACCAGCATGGCGAAACCGCCAACTCGCCAAGCCACCGCACTCATGTCCCCCACCTTAACCACCAAAAACTGAAACCGGTGCCAGTTTCAGCCGGGGATTAGAGCAGATCGGCGACCACTGAGGCCATCGCGGCGCGTGGTGCCGCCTGCCCGGTGAACTGCTCGACCTGCCCGTATGCCTGGTTCAGGAGCATCTCCAAGCCGCTGACGACCGTATTGCCCTGTGCCGCAACGGCTTCGGCGAGCGGCGTTGGCCACGGGTTGTAGATCGCGTCCAAGACAACGGGAGCCAGCGCGACCGCCGAAGCAACAGCCGCGGCCGCATCGACCGGAATCGTCGACACCACCGCACCCGCCCGCGCGCACACCGGCGCGAGCTCGTCGGCGTCGAAGCCACGCACCATCACAGCCATGCCGAGCTTCTCCGCGAGCGCGACCGCGTCGGCAGCGCGACCAGCATCGCGCGCGACAATCGTCACCGAGCGAGCACCAAGGTCGGCCAACGCGAGCAGCGCGGGCCGCGCGGTCCCTCCGGCACCAAGCACGACCGACTCGCCGACGGATTCGACTCCAGCCCCCCGCAACGCGCCAACCACACCGTCGACATCGGTGCAGTCGGCCCGCCACCCAGTCTCGGTGCGCACCAACGTGTTTGCCGACCCGACGAGCACCGCGCGCTCGGTCCGCTCGTCAGCGAAGGCGAGCGCGGCTTCCTTGCCCGGCATCGTGACCGAAAGCCCAACCCACTCCGGCCCGAGCCCCGCGACAAAACCGGGCAGCGCGGCCGCGTCGCATTCGACCCGCTCGTAGGTCCAGTCCAACCCGAGCGCCTGGTAGGCGGCCGCGTGCAGCAACGGCGACTTCGAATGCGCGATGGGCTTGCCAAGCACGGCAGCCTTACGTTGCCCGCTCATCGGCCGCTGTCGAGAATGCCGCTCTGCTGCGCCTTCTGAATGTTGCGCAGGTGCTCAGCGTAGCTCTCGGTAAACAGGGTGGTGCCCTTCTTGTCGATGGTCACGAAGTACAGCCAAGGGCCAGCTTCGGGATTCTCCATCGCCCGCAACGCCTGCAACGACGGTGCGGCGATCGGATTCGCAGGCAGACCGGTCATCGCGTAGGTGTTCCACGGCGTCTTGCGCTGGCGGTCGGCGTCGGTTGTCGCGACCTCAGTGTGGTCGAGGGAGTAATTGACCGTCGAGTCGAATTGCAACTGCTGGTCGACCTTCAACCGGTTGACGATCACGCGCGCGACCTTCGGCATATCCGACGGCAACGCCTCACGCTCAACGAGCGACGCCGCGATGAGCGTCTGGTACGGGTCGAGCTGCGTGCTCGCCCCCGACTTCAACAGGCCGGTGCCCTCGTAGCGCGCGGCGCTGTCGGTGATGAGCTGGCGCAGGATGTCGACCGCGCCGCCAGTCGGGTCGAAGTCGAGCGTGCCAGCGGCGATCAAGCCGTCGAGCTGACGACGACGATCCGGCGCGGCGGCGACCGACTTCTTCGCCCAGTCCGGAACACCAAGAGCGGCAAGGTCATTGCCCGAACCGGCGGCATCAAGCTGCTCGTAGGTGACGCACTTCGACGCGACACACGACGCGGCGGCGATCTTGGTGTACACGCCTTCCTTGCGCGCACCGGTGTTCACATCGGTCGTGTCATGCAACTGGCGACCTTCCGAAATCACCAAATTGCCGACACGAGCGTCCTTGGACACCAACGCCGTCACCGCTTCGGCGGCCGGACTGTGTTGGGCCACAGCGTAATACCCGGGCTGGACGCCGTTCATGTTCGAATTGCGAACGGCCGCAGCGTAAAACGCCTCTTCGCTGGCGACGACACCCTTGGCCTTCATCGTCTTCGCGATCTCGTTCGCGGTGTCGCCGCTGTGCACCTGAATCACCACGGGCGCGCCGCTTGGACCGGCGAAGTCCTCGGGCGGCGTGAACCGGCCCATGAGTTTGTATCCGCCGAACCCGGCGAGCGCGACGACAACAACGAACGCGACACCGAGGACCAGCCAGCGACGGCGACGGCGTTTCCGCGCGGCAGCTTGGCGCGCGGCGGCCTTACGCGCCGACGCACGCGACGGACGCGGACCAGCCCGCCCCTTCCCGGACGCGGGCGCTGCCCGCTTGCCTACTCGGCGAGGTGGCGGCGTCGGCTCAGGTTCGGGCTCAGCGACCTGCTCCGGCTCGTCGGAGTACGCGCCCGCATAGTCGGCCTCGTAGTCCGGCTCAGCCGCGTAAGCCGCCGCCGCAGGCTCGTACTCAGCCGCGGGCTCGTAATACGGCGCGTCGTCGCGATAGACCGGGATCTCGTCGGTGGCGGGGTCGTCGTCCCACCCCCGCGCGGCCGGTGCCGCTGGCTCGGCGGCGGGCTCGCTGTCCCATTCGCGGCGGGGGTAGCGCCGATCGGCTTCCCGGGCCCGGTAGCGTTCCTCGGCCCTTGCCCACCGGTCGGTCGTCATGCATCGTCTCCGACGCTCGCGTCCGCCGCGCCCGCTCTATCGTCTTTCAACACCGAACTCCGCTCGTCCAACCATCCTTGCAGAATCGACACGGCTGCCGCCTGGTCGATCATCTGCCGCTGGCCACGCGCGCTGACGCCACTGTCGCGCAGCGCACGTGCAGCAGACACCGTAGTCAAACGTTCGTCGGAAAGGCGTATCGGGATTGGGTCGATTTTGGCCCGCAACTGTCTAGCGAACTTGCGGGCGATCGTTGCGGCAGTGCCATTTTCACCGCGTAACGTGCGCGGGAGACCAACGATCACCTCGACGGCTTCGTACTCCCGCACAATTTCAGCAATTCTTGCGATATCCGTCGGCGGAGGCCCGCCACGCTTGCTTTTGGCGCGCGGGACCGTTTCGACCGGTGTGGCGAGAATGCCGTCGGGGTCACACGAAGCGACCCCGATGCGCACGCTGCCGACGTCGATGGCGATGCGGCGGCCGCGCCCCGGGTCGGTCGCCGGATCGGGACGATCGACGGGTTCGGCTTCCCGGGGCGCGGAGTCGTTGGTCGACATCAGCCGACCAGTTCGCCCACCCGCGCGCGTACCGCGGACAGGCCGGCCGGGATGCCCGTTGCGTCCGAGCCGGAGCCCTGCGCCATCTCTGGCTTACCGCCACCGCGACCGGCGATGCTGGGCCCGAAGGCGGCAACAAGATCGCCCGCCTTGAAGCCCATCTCCTGCGCGGCCTTGCTGACGGTGACAACGAACGGCACCTTGCCGTCGACATCACCAAGCAGCACGACGATCGCGGGCGCGGTACCGAAGCGACCACGAATGTCGGTGGCGAGGGTGCGCAGGTCGCCCGCCGAGACGCCCTTCGGCGCGGCAGCGGCGACGAGCAGCAGGTCGCCAACACGCTCGGCCTCGTCAGCGAACGTGCCCGCCGACGACAGCACCGCGGCGATCTTGGTGCGTTCCAGTTCCTTCTCGGCCACCTTGAGTCGCTCGACGAGCTGCTCAACGCGACCCGGCACCTCGTCCGACGGCACCTTCAGCGACGAAGCGACACCGGCGAGCAGCGCGCGCTCCTTCGCGAGGTACTTGTAGGAGTCGAGGCCGACGAACGCTTCGATGCGTCGCACACCCGAGCCGACCGACGACTCACCGAGCACGGTGATGGGACCGATCTGCGACGAATGTTGTACGTGCGTACCACCGCACAGCTCCATCGAGAACGGGCCGCCGATCTCAACGACACGGACCTCGTCGCCGTAGTTCTCGCCGAACAGCGCCATCGCGCCCATCGCCTTAGCCTTGGGCAGGTCGGTGACGAACGTGTTGACCTGGAAGTCGGCACCGACCGCGTCGTTGGACACGGCTTCGATGTCGGCCTTCTGGGCGTCGCTGAGCGCGCCCTGCCAGTTGAAGTCGAAGCGCAGGTAACCCGGCTTGTTGAGCGAGCCAGCCTGAACAGCGTTGGGGCCCAACACCTGTCGCAGCGCGGCATGCACCATGTGCGTGCCCGAGTGACCCTGCGTCGCGCCACGACGCCACGCCGGATCGGCTTGTGCGAGCAGCACATCACCCTCGGTGAGCTGACCCTGCTCGACGGTCGCCTTGTGCACCCACAGCGACTTGGCGATCTTCTGCACGTCGTTGACACGCACCTTCAACCCGTTGGCGGTGAGCGTGCCACGGTCGGCGATCTGGCCGCCCGACTCGGCGTACATCGGGCTGCGATCGAGGATCACCTCGACGTCGTCGCCAGCCTGGGCAACCGGGACGCGGACACCGTCGGCAATGAGCGCGAGCACGGTTGCTTCGGAGTTGAGTTCGTCGAAGCCGGTGAACTCGGTCGCGCCACGGTCGACCAGTTCCTTGTAGACGGTGAGGTCGGCGTGGGCGTGCTTGCGCGCCTGCGCGTCGTCCTTCGCCCGCTTGCGCTGCTCGGCCATGAGCGCGCGGAAACCGTCCTCATCGACCGAAAGGCCAGCCTCGGCGGCCATTTCGAGCGTGAGGTCGATCGGGAAGCCGTAGGTGTCGTGCAGGGCGAACGCGTCGCTGCCCGCGATCTGGCTGCTGCCCTTCGACTTCACCGCGCTCGCGGCGTTGTCGAACAGGGTCTCGCCGGTGCTCAGCGTCTTGAGGAAGGCGGTTTCCTCGCCGACCGCGACGGTCTCGATGCGCGCGAAGTCGGTGCCCAGTTCGGGGTACGACGGGGCCATCAGCTCGGAAACGACCGTCATCAGCTGGCCCATGACCGGCTGCTCGGCACCAAGCAGGCGCGCCGAACGCACAATGCGACGCAGCAGGCGACGCAGCACGTACCCACGACCGTCGTTGCCCGGGTTAACGCCGTCGGCGATAAGCATCGCGGCGGTGCGCGCGTGGTCGGCGATCACACGGAAGCGCACGTCGTCGGCCTGGGTGACGCCATACGAGCGACCGGTGAGTTCCTCGGCCTTGTTGATGATCGGGCGCATGAGGTCGGTGTCGTAGACGTTGTCGACGCCCTGGAGCAGGAACGCGACACGCTCAACACCCATGCCGGTGTCGATGTTCTGCTTCGGCAGCGGGCCGAGGATCTCGAAGTTGTCCTTGCCGATGCCCGTACCGCGCTCGTTCTGCATGAAAACGAGGTTCCAGATTTCGATGTAGCGGTCTTCGTCGGCTTCCGGGCCGCCTTCGACGCCGTATTCGGGGCCACGGTCGAAGTAGATTTCCGAACACGGACCACACGGGCCGGGGATGCCCATCGACCAGTAGTTGTCGGCCATGCCGCGACGCTGAATACGCTCGGCCGGGATGCCCATTTCGAGCCACATGCGCTCGGCTTCGTCGTCGTCGAGATAGACGGTGACCCAGAGTCGCTCGGGATCGAAGCCGTAACCGCCGTCTTCGACGGAGTTGGTGAGCAGCGACCACGCGAGGCGAATGGCCTCACGCTTGAAGTAATCGCCGAAGCTGAAGTTGCCCGCCATCTGGAAGAACGTGTTGTGGCGGGTGGTGATGCCGACGTTCTCGATGTCGAGGGTGCGCACGCACTTCTGCACGCTGGTCGCGGTCGCATAAGGCGGGGTCTGCTGACCGAGGAAATACGGAACGAACTGAACCATGCCCGCGTTGACGAAAAGCAGGTTGGGGTCGGCCAGGATCAGCGAAGCGCTGGGGACTTCGGTGTGTCCGGCACGGACGAAATGGTCCAGGAACCGTCGTCGAATCTCGTGGGTCTGCACGAATACCCAGCCTACCGCCCCCACGCATCTGGTTTTTCATCGCCCAGGGTGGTACGCGCCACTGCCTTACTCCCCACGCACGATCTTGCGCAGTTTCTCCACGCGCGGGCCAACCGTGCGCTCGTTGCCGTGGTCGGTTGGCAGGTAGTAATCGACGCCGACCAGCTCGTCCGGCGGATACTGCTGGGTGACCACCCCTTCGCGCGAATTGTGCGGGAACTTGTAGCCCTGCGCGTTGCCAAGCAGCTTCGCGCCCGCGTAATGCCCGTCGCGCAAATACGGCGGAACCGCGCCCGCCTTGCCCTGCGACACGTCGGCCATCGCCTTGCCAATCGCGGTGGTAACCGCACCCGACTTCGGTGCCGTCGCCAAATGGATCGTGGCTTGCGCGAGGGCGAGCTTGCACTCGGGCAGACCCACCTGTTGCACGACTTGTGCTGCGGCCGTTGCGGTTTGGAGTGCGGTTGGGTCGGCCATGCCGACATCCTCGCTGGCGTGAATCATCAATCGCCGTGCGATGAAGCGCGGGTCTTCGCCTGCGGCGAGCATGCGGGCGAGGTAGTGGACTGCCGCGTCGACGTCGGAGCCGCGAATGGATTTGATGAAGGCGCTGATGACGTCGTAGTGCTGGTCGCCAGCGCGGTCGTAGCGCACCGCTGCCTTATCGACGGTGGCTTCGACCAGTTCGAGGTCGACAGTGCCGTCGGCTGCCGACTCCGCCGACGCCTCAAGCGCGGTGAGCGCCCGACGCGCGTCGCCGCCCGCGATGCGCACGATGTGTTCGATGGCCTCCTCGGTGACGGTCACCTTGCCGCCGAGCCCACGCTCGTCTTCGATCGCGCGCGCCAACACCGCGCGAATGTCGTCGGGCGTGAGCGGTTGCAGTTGCAGGATCAGCGACCGTGACAGCAACGGTGAGACAACCGAGAACGACGGATTCTCCGTGGTAGCGCCAACGAGCAGCACGATGCGGTTCTCGACAGCCGCGAGCAGCGCGTCTTGCTGTGTTTTGGAAAACCGGTGGATCTCGTCGATGAAGAGCACGGTCTGCTCACCGGCAGCCAAGCGACGCCGCGCGAGGTCGATGACCGCGCGCACGTCCTTGACCCCGGCCGACAACGCCGACAGCGCTTCAAACCGACGCCCGGTGGCTTGCGAGAGCAGCGACGCGAGCGTGGTTTTGCCAGTGCCGGGCGGCCCGTAGAGCAGCACCGATGCCGCACCGGAACCTTCTACCAGCCGCCGCAACGGCGAACCGGGACCCAAAAGATGTTGCTGACCAATGACCTCATCGAGGTTGGCAGGGCGCATGCGAACCGCTAGCGGCGCGCCCGAGTCGCGACGAAAAACGGCGTCGGCACCGAGGTCGGTGGACGCGCGTTCGCCGGGTACGTCGAAAAGGCTGTCGCTCACGTTGTGCACGCTACCGATGGCCACCGACAGATTTGGTCACGCGTGCGTACCGACGCGGTCGGTAAACGAGAAGGTGGACGTTTGACCAATTATTTCCCGTTCCGCTTGCGCACGGGGTCGCGGTGCGTTGTGATCGTCGATCGTGGTCGAAAACTCCGCAGTCCCCGCTTTGCCAGCCGACACCAGCTTCGCGCGACGCACCCTTCTCAAAGGCAGTACTGCCGCCGTAGCCGCGATGGCGAGCGTCGCCGTCACGTCAGCCCGCGCGAACGCGACCGACAGCAGTGTCTTCGCCCACGGCGTCGCCTCCGGTGACCCGCTGCCCAGCGCGGTCATCCTGTGGACACGGGTGACTGTCGCCGAAGACGCGACCCCCGGTTCTGGCGCTGGTGCCCCGACGAGCGTGCGCTGGGAAATCGCGACCGACGACACCTTCGCCCACATCGCCGCTTCCGGCGCGGTGACCGCGACCATCGACACCGACCACACCGTCAAAATCGACGCGACCGGCCTCACCCCCGGCAGCGACTACTACTACCGCTTCACCGCGCTCGGCCAGACGTCCCCCGTTGGGCGTACCCGCACCGCGCCTGCCGCCGACACCGACCTTGCCCGCCTGCGCCTCGGCGTCGTTTCGTGCGCGAACTGGGAAGCTGGCTGGTTCGGCGCGTACCGCCACCTTGCCGCCCGCACCGACCTCGACGCGATCGTGCACCTTGGCGACTACATCTACGAGTACCCGCGTGGTGGCTACACCGGGCGCAACGGCGCGGTTCGCCCGCACGACCCGGTCAACGAGACGATCACCCTCACCGACTACCGCATCCGGCACGCCCAGTACAAAACCGATCCCGACCTCGCCGCGCTGCATCAAACGCTGCCCTTCATCTGCACCTGGGACGACCACGAGTCGGCCGACAACTCCTGGCGCGACGGCGCGAACAACCACACGCCGGGCGTCGAAGGCGACTGGCAGAACCGGCGCGCGGCGTCGGCGAAGGCTTACCTTGAGTGGATGCCCGTGCGCGAGACACGGGCCGACGGCGCGGTGCAGATCTATCGACGCCTACGCTTCGGCACGCTCGCCGAGCTGTCGATGCTCGATCTGCGCAGCTACCGCGACGAAGATGCCCACGCGTTCGCCCCGCGCAGCGTGATCGACGACCCGAACCGCACGCTCACCGGTGCGGCCCAAATGTCTTGGCTCACCGCGGGTCTCACGTCATCGCCGACGCAGTGGAAGTTGATCGGTAACTCGGTGATTGTCGCGCCGCTCGTTTTCCCGCCACTGGAACCGGCGACCACCGAGGCGCTCGGCGCGGTCCTCGGCATCCCGCAGGGCGGCTTCGCGCTCAACGGCGACCAGTGGGACGGCTACACCGCCGATCGACGCAAACTGTTCGCCACGATCGCCGACCACAAGATCAGCGACGTCGTTTTCCTCACCGGCGACATCCACAGCTCATGGGCCGCTGACCTGCCGCTCGACGCGGCGAACTACCCGGGCGGGCCGACCGTCGGCGCGGAATTCGTCGTCCCGTCGGTGACGTCGTCGAGCGTTGGCGACGCGTTGAAGGTGCCCGCGCGGACCGCGTCGGTCGCCCGAAACCGCGATTACCGCCGTCAATCACCACATGCGCTACGTCGAACTCGATTCGCACGGCTTCGGCGTCTTGGAGGTGACGCCCGCACGAGCGCAGATGGACTGGTTCTACGTGCTGGATGTCACCGACAAGGCCACGGGCGTGCGGCACGGCACCTCCTTCGCGCTGCCTAGCGGCGGCCGCATCCAGCAACAGGCGACGCCGCTGCAGTGATGCCATGCGCTAGGTCAAAAGAAAGCGCAGAATTGTTCGGCGAGGGTTGTCGATTACGACGAAGCTGATCCGTCGGGTTACTGAGGCGACCCGACCGGCGGGTGCCAGCACCGAAGGAGATGCTCCCATGAGCCTGTACCTCGCTTTGATCTACGGCGACGAAACGTACCGCGCGACGATGTCGGCCGAGGACGGCGCCGAGATCTTCGCGGGCCATATGGCGTTTCAGGAGATCGCGGGCGACGCGCACATAGGCGGCCACCCCCTACAGCCAAGCAACATGGCAACGTCGATCCGCCACGACGCCGACGGTAAGGCCGTCATCACCGACGGTCCCTTCGCCGAAGCCAAGGAAGCCCTTGGCGGGTACTACGTCATCGAAGCGCCCGATCTGGACGCGGCGATCGCGTTGGCGAGCAAGATTCCCGCGCCGCACGGCGGGATCGAACTGCGGCCGATTGAAATGATGAACTGACGTGACCGCCGAGACGGCCGTCGCCGCGGCCGTTGAGCAGGCGCATCGTCGCGAGTGGGCGTTTGTGCTCGCCGCGACGGTGCGCCTCGTGCGTGACATCGACCTGGCCGAGGAATGCGTGCAGGAGGCGTACGAGACCGCGCTCACGGCATGGGTGGCCGACGGCATCCCGGATTCGCCGGGCGCATGGCTGACCACGGTCGCCCGTCGGCGCGCCCTGGACAAGATCCGCCGCGAGAGCACGTTGCAACGGCTGCTGCCGCGGCTGGTCGTTGATGACGACACCGTCGACGATCCCGCCGACTTGGCCCTGCTCGCGCTAGACAAACCCATCCCCGACGATCGCCTTCGCCTGATCAGCACCTGTTGCCATCCCGCGCTGTCGGAATCCGCCCAGGTCGCGCTAACGCTGCGGCTTGTCTGCGGCATGACGACTCACGAGGTCGCGCGCGCGTTTCTCGTCAGCGAGTCGACGATGGCCGCGCGACTAACCCGCGCCAAACGCAAGATCGCCGTCGCGGGCATCCCGTATCGCGTCCCGTCGATGCGTGAGTTACCCGCCCGCGTCGACGCGGTCTGCCGCGTCGTGCACCTGCTGTTCACCACCGGCCACACCGCGCCGACGGGCACTGAACTCGTGCGCGCCGACCTGGTCGAGCGGGCCAAACAGGTGGCACGCATGATGCGCGCGCTGATACCCGCCGACCCCACTGTGACCGGGCTGCTCGCGTTGATCCTGCTCACCGACGCGCGACGGGACGCCCGCGTCGACGCCGACGGCACTATGCGCACGCTCGAATTCCAAGACCGCGCGAAATGGGACCGTGCCGCGATCGCCGAAGGGATTGCCCTCGTCAAGCAGGCGCTCGCGAAACAGTCGCTGGCCGCCCCTGACCCGTACACGCTCGCCGCCGCGATCGCCGCCGTCCACGATGAAGCACCAACGTGGGCCGACACCGACTGGCGCGAGATCATCGGGCTGTACCAGTTGTTGTTGCGCGACAACCCAACTCCGGTGACGCGACTCAATCACGCTATCGCCGTTGGGTTTTCGGGCAACCCGGCGCGCGCGCTCACGCTGCTCGACGCGCTGGTGACCGAGCCAGCATTGCGGTCCTACGGCTACCTGCAAGCGGCCCGCGCGACGTTCCTCGCTGAACTCGGGCATCGCGACGCCGCGGTGGCCGCCTACGACATGGCCTTGATGCAAACAACCAATGCCGTTGAGGCGGCGCATCTTCGGACGAAGCTCGCCGCCCTCACGGGCTAGTCGCCCCAGCGCTCCTCGAACATCGCCGACACCTGTTCGGCGAAGTCGCCAACCGCGTCGTCGCCGGTGATGCGCGCGTCTTCGGCGAGCGCGGACCACCGGTTGATCAGGGCCTCGGAACGTGGGACCGACAGCCCGTGCTCGCGCGCGACGGCGATGCGGGCGTGGTCGGCGGGCAAGAACCAATACGTCGAGAGCCACACCCAGATCAGGCGGGCTTCCAAAATGCGTTCGGCGAGCACAGCATCGTCGGCAAGCGACGGCCACACGCCAACCACCGCGGACCGCCACGCCTCAACCATTTCGCGCGCACGCTCGCGCGACAGTTCGAAGTCGCACAGGCAACCGGGGAAGGAAACGAGCGCGTACGCGATGTCGAGGGTGGCGTCGCGGAAGCCGCCCCACTCGTAGTCGAGGAAGCGCGCGCCCTCATCGTTCATGATCACGTTGTCGGGGCACAGATCCGACGGACTGAACGCGCGATGGCGGCCGCTCGTGAACAGTCGATTACCCGCGACGATGCGGTCGGCGATTTCCGGCGGAACCTCAATGCCCAGTTCGGAATCGAGCAGCGCGGGCAGTTCGGCGATGGCCGCTTGGGCTTGCTGGGCGATGCCGTCGACGCGATGCACCGAGTCGACGCGACGCAGCAGCGCGACGAAATCGGGTTCACGGCCCACGGTCGCGGCGTGCATGCGACCTAATGCCTGCGCGAACGCCATGAGCGCGTTGCGGGTATTGGGTTCGGAGCGCGTGCGCAAAACCGAAGTGAGCAACGCGTTGTCGCCTAGGTCCGACAGCACCAGCAACCGGTCGGGAACCGAATGCGCGAGTAGGTAAGCGCCAGGGCGTAGTTCGCGGCTAAGCGCGGTGGTGAACTGGTAGCTCACCGCCTCACGAAGGAATGCCGAGTCGATGCTGGCGACGCCAGGCGCCATGCCACCGGTTCGGCGATCGGAAGCGGTGCCGCGCACCTTCTTCACAATCAGCGTGCGCGGCAACGAGAAAGCGTTTTCCGCAACACGCACACGCAGGACGGTGGTCCTGCCACTTCCGCTGAGCTCGACAGGGTCGCTCAGCTTTACCGCAGCACCCATGCGCTTTGTGAGCAACTGTTGTGCTGCGGACACGACGTCGGCGGCGCGTTCGGCCAATAGTGCGGTCATCGCCTCTCAAGCTACTCGTACAACGTCACTTCCTGCGAGCGGTTAGACAACCTTTCCGCGTCGCTCGGCGTGTTGACTTCTTGGTTGCGCGCGGGTCGCGCTGGGCTTGACACAGTTGTGCTTCGTCGGGTTTTCTTCGACGTGAACTGCTGTGCGCCACACCGCAAACCGGTTGAGTCGAAAGGTCTACCACAGTGACCGACACTCCGTACGCCGCATCGGACGATTCACCGGGAGCACCCAAAGCAAAACCGGGTAGCGCGGAATTCGCCGCGACGCCAGGTCAGCACGAGTCAGCCCACCCCGCACCGCAGCCGAGTTCGACCAGCGGTCGACACGGATTGGCTGGCGGCGCAGGATATCCGCAGTTCGAAGGGCCGGGTGCCGCGCAGTACGGCGACGAACCCGTCGAGCCAGCACCGCCCGTCGCTAGCCCCGGATACTCGGCACCGCGCTACGGTCCGTCGGGCACCGGGCCGGGTTACACACCCGGACACAGCGACCCAGCACCGGGCGATTACCCGGACCCCGCGCGCGGCGTGTCGGGCGAAGGGGCAAGTACCGGCGGGCAGACACCAGGTTACTACCATTCGGGAGCACATGCGCTCGATGTTGGTCAAGCCCTGAACTACGGCTTTGACCGATTCAAATCGAATCCTGGGCCGTGGCTAGGCGTTACCGGCGTTGGTGTGCTGATCTACCTCGCCTTCACCGCCTACGTGCAGTTGTTCGAGCCAACGTCGATGTTCACGCTGCTCTTCCTGTTCCTCATCGTGATGGTTGGGCTGTGGCTGTTGCAGGCGGCGATGGTGCGCGGCGCGCTGTATGAAACCGACGGGTACCCACCGGCATTCGGCTCGTTCTTCCGGTTTGTCAACGCGGGCAACGTGTTACTCACCGCGCTGCTCGCCTTCGGCCTCACGCTGGTCGGGTCCACGCTGTGCCTGCTACCCGGGCTCGTCGTCGGATTCTTCTGCATGTACTCGATCCCGTTCGTCATCGATCAGGATTACGGCCCCTTCGACGCGCTCAAGGCCAGTGCGCAGCTGGTCCTCGCGAACCTCTGGGCGTCGGTGCTGCTTGCTCTCGCGGTCACCTTGATCACCCTGATCGGGCTCGCGCTGTGTGGACTCGGGCTGTTCGTCGCCGCACCGGTATGCACGATCGCGGTCACCTACGCCTATCGCATGCTCACCCAAGGTCCGGTCGCGCGCGTCTAATCGCCTACCGCGGCAACACTGTTCGCATCCCGATCAACCGCTTGAAGCGCCCAACAAGACCTTCTTCTTCGCCAACGCGCGGCCGCAACAACAGCACCGCGACACCCGCGACCACGATGCCGAGCAGGTTCACCGCGAGCTGACCAACCGATTCGAACGCGCGGTGCCACTGCCCCAGCGTCACCGCGACAACGGCGTAACCGGCGGCGGGCACGGTCGTGACGGAAATGAAGACGCCGATCAGCGCGGCGGATTTCGCGGTCACGAGCGACAGCATGCCCGCCGCACCCGCCAGCAGCGCGACGACCAGCGAGAATGGCCCGACCTGGTAAATGAAGTCGACGTTGTGGGCGTCGATCACGCCTTCGGTGGTGATCCAACCGAAGTGCTCCCACGCCATCGTCGCACCGAGCGTCACGACCATCGCGATGGGAAACGCGACGGCAAGCGCGGTCACCGAGCGACGGACCAGCGCCCAATTCCGCAGCATCAACCCAACCGAAAGCGCGGCGAGCGGCCCGAACTCGGGACCAACAACCATCGCACCGACCACGGTCACGGGTGAATTCGTCGAAACACCAATGGCGGCAAGCAAACACGCGATGGTGAGGAACGCGACGAAGGTGGCGTTGAGGCTCGACTCTTCGTGGGTGTCGGACAGGAGTTTTTCCCAGACCACCGCGTCGCTCGGATCGCCGGGCGCGTCTTCAACCGCGCGATCGGCCGCGTCCGACATCACCGCGTCAATCGGGCCGATCGTGATGCCGCCGGTCTCGGGGATACCCATCGCGCGAATACGCGCCAGCAGTTGGTTCGCACCCTCGCGGGCAACGTCGGCCTGTACCAGGTCGCCGTGCGGTTTCACCGCGACGCCACGCGCCAGCGTGATGTGGGTGGCGCCCGGGTCATCTTCCAACAGTCGCATCAGCGCGGCCGTTTTGTCGGCTGGGCTGATGACGCGCAGGTGCAGCACCGGTGGTCCTTCCGATCAGGTCGCTCGGTTGACCGAAGCGAACTGACCAGAAGGTACCGGGTGCGTGCTAACTATTGCGCGGCAGCGTCTTTCGGCGCGTCTTCGGTGCTTGCCTCGGCTGCGTTCGCGGCGGGCTTGGCCTGCGGCTTGGCATCGAGACCAGCTTCCTTGCGCTGCTGCGGGGTGATCGCGGCAGGCGCGTCGGTGAGCGGGTCGACGCCGCCACCGGTCTTCGGGAACGCGATCACCTCACGGATCGAGTCCTCACCGGCGAGCAGCGCAGTGATGCGATCCCAGCCGAGCGCGAGGCCGCCGTGCGGCGGGGCGCCGTAGGCGAACGCGTCGAGCAGGAAGCCGAACTTGTCCTGGGCCTCGTCGTTGTCGATGCCCATGACCGCGAACACGCGTTCCTGCACGTCGCGACGGTGGATACGGATCGAGCCGCCGCCGATCTCGTTGCCGTTGCAGACGATGTCGTAGGCATAGGCAAGCGCCGAACCCGGATCGGTGTCGAACGTGTCGAGCGACTCCGGCTTAGGCGAGGTGAACGCGTGATGCACGGCCGTCCACGCCGAATGACCAAGGGCCACATCGCCACTCGCGGTGGCTTCGGCTGCCGGTTCGAACATCGGCGCGTCGACAACCCACACGAACGCCCATGCGTTCGGGTCGACCAGGTCGCACTTGCGGGCGATTTCGCCACGCGCTGCACCGAGCAGCGCACGGCTCGACTTCACCGCGCCTGCCGCGAAGAACACGCAGTCGCCCGGCTCAGCACCGACCTGCTTGGCGAGGCCATCACGCTCGGCGTCGGTGAGGTTCTTGGCGACCGGGCCGCCGAGGGTGCCGTCTTCGTTGACCAGCACGTACGCGAGACCCTTCGCGCCACGCTGCTTGGCCCACTCCTGCCATGCATCGAGCTGGCGACGCGGCTGCGAAGCACCGCCGGGCATCACGACCGCACCCACGTACGGCGCCTGGAACACCCGGAAGGTGGTGTCAGCGAAGTAGTCGGTGAGCTCGGTGATCTCAATGCCGAAGCGCAGGTCGGGCTTGTCCGAACCGTAGCGACGCATCGCTTCGGCGTAGGTGATGTGCGGGATCGGCGTCGGAATCTCGTAGCCGATCAGCGCCCACAGCGCCTTGAGGATGTCTTCGGTGAGCGCGATCACGTCGGCCTGGTCGACGAAGCTCATCTCGATATCGAGCTGAGTGAACTCCGGCTGACGGTCGGCGCGGAAGTCCTCGTCGCGGTAGCAACGCGCGATCTGGTAGTAGCGCTCGATACCGCCGACCATCAGCAGCTGCTTGAACAGCTGCGGGCTCTGCGGCAGGGCGTAAAAGTTGCCGGGCTGCAACCGCGCGGGCACGAGGAAGTCGCGCGCGCCTTCGGGCGTGGACCGGGTGAGCGTGGGCGTCTCAACCTCGACGAAGTCGTTCGCTTCCAGCACGGCACGGGCGGCGGCGCTGACCTTCGAGCGCAGGCGGATGGCCTTCGCCGGGCGCTCGCGACGCAAGTCGAGGTAGCGGTGCTTGAGGCGGGCCTCGTCGCCGGGAGTCTCGTCGAGCTGGAAGGGCAGCGGGGCGCTCTCGTTGAGCACCTCAAGTTCCTTGACGTCGAGCTCGATCGCGCCGGTGGGCAGATCGGCGTTCTCGTTGCCCTCGGGCCGCTTCTCAACGACACCGGTGATGCGCACGACGAACTCAGCGCGCAGCTTGTGCGACGCCTCAGCGGCCTCGCCCTCACGGAACACGGCCTGGGCAACACCGGAGGAATCACGCAGGTCGATGAAGATCACGCCACCGTGGTCACGACGCCGGGCCACCCATCCGGTGAGCGTGACGGTCTGACCGGCGTGCTCGCTTCGCAGCGAACCAGCCAAGTGGGTGCGCAGCACGGTATTCCTTTCGACGACTTTCGCGGACTTGTCGCCCCGGAGATAACCGGGTGCACTGCCATCGTAGTGAGACACGGCAGCCGAACGAAAACGGATATCGACCTGGCTCATGTCAAGCTAAGCGGCGGGACCGGCCCGCGACGTCGCGCGGCCACGGTCGCGACCGTCAATCGTGCTGCCCCGCAGCGGCACACCCGATATTCTCCCGGTGCGCATGAACATCCTCCGGGCACAGCGAAGGCGAGTACGGCGATGACCTTCAACGAAGGTATGCAGATCGACTCCGATGGGGTCAGTTCCGGCGGCGGTGGCTTCGGTCGCGGCCCCAAAATGGCGCTCGGCGGGGTTGGCGGCCTCATCGTGGTTGTCATCGGCCTGTTTTTCGGTGTCGATCTCACCGACGGCGGCAACGCGCTGTCGGGCGGACAGTCGCAGCCGGGTGCTGGCCAGCCCGCGATCGAAGGGGCACCAGCACATTGCAAAACCGGTGCCGACGCCAACAAGTACGACGACTGCCGCGTTGTCGCCACCGCCCAAAGCCTCAACGCCGTGTGGTCGGTGCAACTGCCCAAGCAGACCGGTAAGAAGTACGTGAAGCCCAAGGTTGTGTTGTTTACCAACCAGGTCAACACCGCGTGCGGTGCGGCGACGAGCGACGTTGGCCCGTTCTACTGCCCCGCCGACCAGACCGCGTACTTCGACGTGAGCTTCTTCAAAGAACTCACCACTCGCTTCGGCGCGAGCGGCGGCCCGCTGGCCCAGGAATACGTGGTCGCGCATGAGTGGGGTCACCACATCCAAACCCTCCTTGGCGATATTGGTCGCGCCCAGCGTGACCCGCGCGGGCCCGAGTCGGGCGCGGTGCGAACCGAACTGCAAGCCGACTGCTACGCGGGGATCTGGGCCTATTACGCCGATAAGCAGCCGTCGCCCGGTGGCGGTCAGCCGTTCCTCAACCCGTTGACGGACAAGGACATTCGCGATGCCCTTTCGGCCGCCAATGCCGTCGGCGACGACCGTATCCAACGTTCAGCAGGTCGCGGCGTGAATCCCGAGTCGTGGACCCACGGTTCGTCGGAGCAGCGCCAGAAGTGGTTCCTCGCCGGATATAAGTCCGGTGCGGTGTCTTCCTGCGACACCTATTCCGCCAACGACCTCAACAATCCCCCCGGACTACGCTGAGCCGCGAACACGCTTGCCCGCAACCGCTTTCGACTGAGGGGAACTCATGCGTCTGACCGTGACCGCATTGCTCGTTTGCGCGTTCGCGCTGCCCGGTGCGACTTCTGTTGTCGCCCATGCTGATCCGGCTCCGCTGCCTGTCCTGACGCTCACCACCATTCCTGAGGGGTGGTCGCTGCGTACCGATTTGCGACCGGTGTTGAAGGTGTATTCCGACGGTTCGGCGTTGCGCTCCCCCGACGCGACGTCGAAGGACCGCAAACCCGACACCGCGCCCAAGGAAGAAAAAGGCACCGTTGCCGCCGACGTGATCGCGGCGGCAACCGACGAGATCGTCGCTTTGAAAGACGTTGACATGGGCATCCCCGTTGGCGACGGCAAGGGCACGCAGATCGTTGACCTGATGCCCAGCGACGCGGCAGGCGAAGTTCACCTGATCGTGTACTCGCCCAACTCGACCGATGGGCTCAACCCCGACCAGACCGCGGCGCGCAAGCGCTTCACCGAGGTGTACCGCAAGCTGGTCGAGGCGTTTACCGCGTGAACTAACTCGCGTGAGCTAAAACCGAGCCTCATCGGAGTCGGCGTCGTCTTCGAACCCGCCTCCGATGACCTCGGGTGCGCCTTCGCCTAGCGGGCCGGTGAGGTCGTCATTGCCGAGGCGACTCTGGTACGGCGTAACCGAACCCTTGTGTTCCTCGTTGCCGTTACCTCGACCAGCACCGGCCGCGCCGGGCGCGCCCATCATCGACGTCCCGGCGCCACCAGCGGTGCCCATCGTTCCCGCGGTGCCCATCACGCGGGCAGCGGGAACGGCTGCCGCGGGGGTGCCCGCCTTGGGCGTGCCCGCGCTCGGGGTACCGGTGGTGCCACCCTTGCCGCCGAGACCGGCCAGCGATGCGCCGCCCGGTGAGCTGCCACCGGGCGAACCGCCGCCCGGCGAACCACCCGTACCGAGGCCAGCGGGCGACGTGCCAGGAGTAGTGCCGCTTGGCGTGGTGCCCGCTGGCGTCGTTGACAGGTCTTGGGTGAGTCCGGTAAGCGCGGACTGCGCCTGGGTAAGCAGCGGCTCGGCGTTCTCCGACACCACCGACAGCACGTCCTGCGGCGACGGCAGCCCACTTTGGGCGGCGAGTTGCTGGACAACCCCCGCGAGCTGCGCGGAATGCCCAGCCAGCTGGCCGCGCGTGATGTTGACGACCGTGACGGCCTCGGTGATGTGTTCGGTGGCCAACGCGATGAGCGCCGCCTGGGTGGGCGGCAACATAATCGTTGGCGCGAGCGCGGCCGCTTGGGTGGCGAACGTGGTGGCGATCGCCGACAGTTGCGCGTTGCCTGACTGCACGACAGCGGCGGCCTGTTGGGTGAGGCTCGCGATGTCGATGCCCCGCTGACTCGCTTCGGTGCCCTGATTCTGCGCCTGCTGACTGCTCGTTGTCGCGGAGTCGGACGCTTTGCCCTCCCACAGCGACTGCACGGTGGTGAGGCCACTCTTGGCGACCGACATCGCGGTTTCGATAGCCGACGACGAGTTGCTCAAGATGCTGGTTGGATCGATGGACCCGAACGTGCCGGTACCAAAGCTGCTGAGCAGGCTCAAGATTGGCTCGAATAGGGTCTCAATGCCCGGCAGCGCGGGCAGCGAAAGACCGTTGAGTAGCGCGCTGACCGGGTCGTCGGTGATGGTGCTCGACGCTGCCGAATTCGTGGCGCCCGTCGCCGTTCCCGACCCTGCCGATGCCGTTCCGGTGCCCAGGCTGCCGCCGGTAACCCCCGCCAGCCCCGATTCGGCCTGGTTGAGCGCGGAGTGCGCGGCGGCGAACCCGTTGGCAGCGCCCTGGCTGATGGTGGACTGCACGCCGGTGAGCAGCGAGGTCGAGTCGGGAATCCCCGACAGAATGTCTTGTGCCTGAACCGAATTGCCGCCGAGACCGGAGAGCCCACCCAGCCCAGCGGGCGAAACCGGAATGCCAGCGTTCGCGTCGTCGCTGAGTTTGGTCGCGTAGCCGACCGCGGTATCGGTGACATCGGCGGGCAGCTGCACCAGCGACGTATCGGGCAGCCCGGACAGCAGGCCGCTCGCATCGCCGGGGGCGGTGGTAAGCGCGTGCTTGGCCGATTCGTTCGCGGTCAACGTACTTGGTGCGATAACGCCCGTGTCGGGCGAGCTCAGCGGCCTCATGCCGCACCACCGATACCCGCGGCCTGACGCGCGATGTCGGCGGCATTGCTCAGGTCGGTGGTTTCGAACGCCACCGAGGTCTTGAACGACGCGTCCGACAGCGACGAGAACTTGCCAGCGACGTCGTTGATGTCTTTGGCCTGCAAGATTTGCGCGGCGGCGAACATCGCCAAGTAGTCGGCACCAATGAGGCCGAAGGTTGGCGTTGCGGCGCTGACGCTAGCCGCTACATCGAAGCCCGCGCGCGACGAAAGATCGGCCGCGACACCGGCATTAGTGGCCGCGAAAGCCGCGACCGCGCTTGGTTCCACCGAGACATCGGCCATGCGAAAGCCCCCCGAATCGTCGTAATTGGCCGCGGAACTCCCGACGCGGCACCTCTATCGTGCGAACGCGCCAAATATAGCCCAGGGCTACGACAAGTTTCGACCCCTGCGTCGAGATCCTTCCGAAACTAGAACATGTTCTATATCCTCGGGCGCATGAAGGTCGCAGTGACCGGCGCAGCCGGCTACCTCGGTTCCAATCTGATCCCGCAGCTACTCGATCGCGGTGATGACGTTGTCGCCATCGACCGCGTCGCGCCCGCCGAGCCGACGCCGGGCGTCACCTGGGTCGCCGCTGACGTGCTCGATCGCGACGCGATGCGCGCGGCGTTCGACGGCGTCGACGTCGTTTATCACCTCGTCGCGCTGATCACGCTTGCCAACCACAACGAGGTCGCGTGGCGGGTGAATACCGAGGGCGTGCGGGTGACCGCCGAAGCCGCGCTCGCCGCCGGGGTGCGCCGGTTCGTCCACACGAGTTCGATTCACGCGTTCGACCAGTATCGATCGGGCGGGCATATCGACGAAACCTCTTCGCGCTCAACCGATTCCGACCTGCCCGTCTACGACCGCTCTAAGTGGCAGGGCGAGGTCGAGCTGCGCGCGGTGATCGAGCAGGGCCTCGACGCGGTGATCGTGAACCCGACGGGCGTCTTCGGCCCTGCCGACAACCCGGCCGCTTTGTCGCGGTTGAACCGGACAGCTATCGACTCCGCGCGTGGTCGGGTGCCGGTGATGATCGGCGGCGGTTTCGACTTGGTCGACGTGCGCGACGTGGGGCGCGGTCTGATCCTCGCTGGCGAGAAGGGCCGAACCGGCGAAAACTACCTGCTCGGCGGCCATATGATCACGATGCTCGACCTATGCCGCCAGGCGGCAGCCCACGCAGGCAAAACGGGCCCTCGCTTCGCCATCCCCCCGCAGGTACTCGGCACTTTGCTCCCGGTTTTGGAACCGATTTTCCGCCGCCTCGGCACGGACGTGATCTCCAAGGCGGCATTGGGCGCCCTGATCTCGGCCCCCCAGGTCGACCACAGCAAGGCAACCCGCGAACTGGGCTACGACCCCCGCCCCCTGCCCGAATCGATCACGGAACTGGTCGACTACGTACTCCCGACCCGATAGGCGGCCCATGCTCCGCAGCAATGCCCGCCGGTCCACCACCCGGCGGGCATTCGACCGTTAACTCTCAGATCCACAACCGCAGTCCAGCGCGCGAGATGCGCACCCGCGACCTGGACGAAGCCGCGCTGGTCAACCCCGGCGTTCCCAGCGACGAGGGAGCACACGTGCTGCTTGCCCATCGATAGCCAGTTGACATTTTATCGAACACCTGTTCGAATCAACGGGTGCGATGGCAAAGCCAAACTCTCGGCGTCGATGATGGCGCGTTTCCCGGGCTCGACCGGGCCGGGTTGGTGCGGTCGGTGCGTACACCCGAGTTCGACGGGATCACCTTTCATGAGGTGCTGTGTAAAAGCGCGCTGAATAAGATGCCGGAAAGTTCGGCGATGCCGTTTCGGTGGACCATCAATCCGATGCGCGGGTGTTCGCATGCCTGTCGGTACTGCTTCGCGCGGGGCAGTCACGAATATCTTGAGCTCGATGCGGGGCGCGATTTCGATTCGCAAATCGTGGTGAAAACCAATGTTGTTGAGGTGCTGCGGCGCGAGTTGGCGCGGCCGTCGTGGAAACGGGAAACGGTCGCGCTTGGCACCAATACCGACCCCTACCAGCGCGCGGAGGGGCGGTACGCGCTCATGCCGGGGATCATTTCCGCGCTGGGCGAGTCGGGAACGCCGTTTTCGATCCTCACCAAGGGGCCGTTGTTGCGGCGCGACTTATCGCTGCTCACCGACGTGGCCGCGTCCGGCGTTGGGGTGAGCGTCGCGGTGTCGATCGCGATTCTCGACGTCGCGTTGCATCGCCGCATCGAGCCAGGCACACCCACCCCAGCCGCGCGCCTCGCCCTAGTGCGTTCGCTCGCCGACGCGGGATTCGACGTGCACGTGATGATCGCGCCGATCATTCCGCTGCTCACCGACAGCGACGCGCACTTGGAAGCCATCATCGCCGAGGTCGCCGCGGCGGGGGCAAGCACCGCGATGGCGTTCGCGATGCACCTGCGCGGCCCAACGCGGGGGTGGTTCCTGAACTGGCTTGCCGCCGAGGAACCGAAGCTGGTCCCCCGCTACCGCGAGCTCTATGTGCGCGGCGGATACGTGACGCCAGCGTACCGAGACTGGTTGCGCACCAAGGTAACTCCCCTGCTCGACCACCACGGCTTACGTTCGTCGCGCTCGATCGGCCCACCCCCAGCCGCCGTGGAAGCTCCCGACCCGACCGTCGCCCCGCAACTCACACTGTTCGGCTAACCGAGTTCGACAACTTCCTGATCGGTCAACACCACCGGCGACACCGCGTCCTTCGACCGCGCCAAGCCAACCGCCCGGTACAGCGGGCGATCCGCAAGCCCGGCGTCGCGCGCTTCCGCCCGCAACTGACCAACGAGCACATCCGAAATGGCAACGGCGGCAACGAGTTCACTGGACGAAAGCGCGTCCGCCAGTTTGCGCAACCCGAGCAGGTGGAGTTCACGAGCGCCGCCGGCGTCGGTGTACAGCGCGAGCGGAATCTGCTGGGCCCGACCGTCGCTCAAGGTGAGTTGCAGCGAAACGCGACTCACCCGTCCCGGATATACCCGCAGCTGCGCACCGGTGACCTGCGCGAGGTCAAACTTTCGCGTCCCCGAAAGCCGATGCGCCGCAAGGACATTCCCCGTCAGCGACAGCCGTCGTCGACTAAACGCGAACAGCGACAACATCGTTGGCAGCGAAACAAGCAGTCCAAGCCCCACCGCCCACGCCACCGACAACCAGATCGCCGAAACCAACGCGACAACGATCCCCACACCGGCCGCGACCAAGCTCAACTTGCGCAGCATCGGCGACAGCAGTTCCGGCGCGACGAGGTCGAGCCCGACCGCGTCGCCAGCCCGTTCAGTCACGGGTCATCCTCTCCACCAACGGTTTACGCGGCGAGCGCAGCGCGCAATTCAGCGACAACCGTATCGAGCGAAACCTGCCGCTGCTCGCCGGTCGCCATCTCCTTGACGCCGATCGAGTTGTCAGCGAGGTCGCGATCGCCAAGGACGAGCGTGTACTTCGCACCCGACCGGTCGGCACCCTTCATCGCGCCCTTGAGCCCACGACCGCCATAGGCGAGGTCAACGCTCACCCCGGCAGCGCGCAATTCGCCCGCCAGCGCGACGATCCGCGCACGCGCCTCGTCACCGAGCCCGACGCCGTACACCTGGCAACGCGCCGGGTCAGCGGCCGTTTTGCCTTCGGCAGCAAGCGCGAGCACCGTCCGGTCGACACCAATACCAAAACCGATGCCCGACAACGGCTGTCCACCGAGCTGCGCCATGAGCCCGTCATAGCGACCGCCGCCACCGATGCCCGACTGCGCACCGAGCTTGTCGTGCACGAATTCGAACGTGGTCTTGGTGTAGTAGTCGAGGCCACGCACCATGCGCGGGTTCACCACGTACGGCACGCCGAGTGCGTCGAGGTGGGCGAGCACCTCATCGAAGTGCGCCTTCGCCGATTCCGACAGGTGGTCGATCATCAGCGGTGCGTCGGCGGTGAGTTCGCGAACCTCGGGGCGCTTGTCGTCGAGCACGCGCAGCGGGTTGATTTCCGCGCGACGCCGCGTCTCCTCGTCAAGCGGCAGCCCAAGCAGGAATTCCTGCAGCAGCTCGCGGTACTGCGGACGGCACGTCTCGTCGCCAAGCGACGTGATTTCCAGACGGAACCCGTCGAGGCCGAGACTGCGGAACCCGGCGTCGGCAACGGCGATCACCTCGGCGTCGAGCGCCGGGTCGTCGATGCCGATGGCTTCGATGCCGACCTGCTGCAACTGCCGGTATCGACCGGCCTGTGGCCGCTCATAGCGGAAGAACGGGCCCGCGTAGCAGAGTTTGAGCGGCAGCGAACCGGTGCGATCAAGCCCGTGCTGGATCACCGCGCGCATCACGCCGGCGGTGCCTTCGGGGCGAAGGGTGAAGCTTTCGCCGTTGCGGTCGGCGAAGGTCCACATCTCCTTGCTGACCACGTCGGTTGACTCACCAACACCCCGCGCGAACAGGGCAGTCTGCTCGAAAACCGGCAGCTCGATGTGCCCGTAACCGGCAAGTCGCGCGGCCTGAATCAACCCGTCGCGCACGGCGACGAATTCGGCCGAGCCGGGCGGGGTGTAATCGGGAACCCCCTTCGGGGCGCTGAAGCTGCTGGTCTTGGTCACGATTGTTCAGTTTTCCTCACAGTCGACTCTCAAGTCCAACCGGTTACCCTCTAGGCGAACCTGACGACACGGGAGGAACGCGGTAGTGCCGAGTAACGAACAGCGACGGGCGGCGGCCAAGCGCAAGCTGGAACGCCAGCTGGCACGACGGGCCGAGCAGGAGAAGAAGCGCAAGCGCTGGATGATCGCGGGCTCGGTGGTGGGCGTCGTTGTCGTCGCCGCGGCGGTGACCGGCGTGTATTTCCTCACCAAGGGCGACGACGACACGTCGACGACGGCAACTTCGCAGGTGCCGACGACGCCATTCGTGAACACTCCGCTCGACCTGCCCGGGCCGCCCGCGCCCGCTGCCAAGCCCGCGACGGTCGATTGCACCTACCCGGCAACCCAGGGCGAGCCGCCCGCCAAGCCGGTCACCGCGCCGACGCAGACCACGGGCGTCGCGACGACCGGCCCTGAGGTGAAGGTCGCGATCGACTCGACGCAGGGTCCGATCGGGCTGTCGCTCAATAGCGCGGAAGCGCCGTGCACGGTGAACTCGTTCGTGAGCCTGGCCAAGCAGGGCTACTTCGATAAGACGAGCTGTCACCGCATCGTCGCCAAGCCCCAGTTCGGCATCCTGCAGTGCGGCGACCCGACGGCGAGCGGCATGGGCGGCCCCGGCTACGCGTTCAACAACGAGTACCCGACCGACCTCTACCCGCTCGGCGACCCCGCTCTCCAGACGCCGGTGAACTACAAGCGCGGGGTGATCGCGATGGCCAACGCGGGCATCAGCCCCGACGGCACGGGCACGAACGGCAGCCAGTTCTTCCTGGTGTTCGGCGACACCACATTGCCGCCGAACTACACGATTTTCGGCACGATCGACGAGGCTGGCCTCAAGACGTTGGACAAGGTCGCGGGCGCTGGCACCAAGGGCGGCGCTGAAGACGGCGGGCCCGCCATGCCGATCTCGTTTAACAGCGTCAAGGTGAGTTGATCAGGGTAGGCTCGGTTATCCACTCGCACAGCGACATCGGGGAGTAGCAGTCATGGCCGAACTCGACGACATCGGCAGCGAAACAGCGGCCATGATGCGCACCATGCTCCAAATGGCAACGTTGGTCGCGCTCAAATCGCGCGAGCACGGCCAGAAAGACGCCGAAGCGCGGGCCAAGGCCATTGAGGCCAAAATGAAAGAGGCCCGCGAACTGCAAATCCGCGAAGCACGCGACGCGAAGGCGAAGGACCCGCGCAATATCGAGTTGTTGCGTGGGCTCGCTCACTCTCGCGAGATTGGTGAGCGGTCACTTCAGCGAGAATCGGTCGGTGCGGCGATTGGTCGCACCATCGAGGGCCCGGAAATCGGGTACGACTCGGTGGAACGGCGTTCGGCTATCGCGGCGCATTTGCAGCGCGAAGGCGTCGCACCCGATTTGGCTGAGGCGCGAATGCTGATGGAAATCGGACGTGGCATTTCCCCTGAGGAAACGGCGCGGCGGGTGAACCCTGAGGCGCGCCGCATGAACGATCTGGGCCGTGAACTGGCACGCGAACGGGAGCGCGGCACGCGCGGTATCGAACGAGGGCGCTAAGCGCGCGACGACAAAGCCACCGTATCGACGGAAATCGATACGGTGGCTTTGTTATTACGGGCTATTCCGGCAGCACGTCAAAAGTAGAAGCTGTTCGTGCCCCTTCGGTGATGCGCGGTTCGATTGTTTTGTGCAGCAGCAATGTTGGTTCGCCGCCACGGCTTGGATCAGTGATCGCTTTCGGGTCGGGTTCATCGACCTGAAGGCTGGCAAGCATCTCTTTGTGTCCGTTGCGGACGCTGCAGTATTTGAAGGGCCCACTCGGGTCAAAGAGCTTGGCCATATGCGGGTCCGCATGTTGCAGGAACCAAATGCTGATGCCTACGCCACCTTGTAAGCGGTAGTGCTCCCAGCTTTGCCACAGCGCATCAAGGCGAATCAACGCTTCTGGGTGACGTTGCCATTCCGGGCACCACACGGTGTCGCTCACGTCGGTCACCTGACGGCGAAAGACGCGGCTTAGGTAATGCACGACGAATTCAACAACGTTCGGATAAGCGTTGGTGATTTCGGGTGCGATGACTTGGCTCTCGTCGGTCACAGTGGCTTCGCTTCCTGGATCTCATCCACATTTGTTTCTGGGAAATTGGCTGGCTCAGTGGGAATCGTGATCCGCGTCTTCTTCGTTGGATCATTCGCTTCGATGGAACTGCGCACGGCGTCGGCGTACGGCGATTCCCACCACGGCACCGTCCGCACGAGCACCGCTGGCTGGCCGGAGGTGAAAACAACCGCGCGCCCACGCGGCAGTGTCGCGAGACCTTGCGCGGTGAAGGTGACCGACGACGAAAGCGAACGCGAATAGCTCTTGCTATTGCCCGACTGCGACATCGATTGCGAAATCGAGTCGTATTCGCCAATGGCTTCGGAGCGGTCGCGCAGGAATGCCATGTCGTCGAGGCCGCTGCCGAGCACCTTAATATTCGCCGCCGACCACAGCGCGTTCATGCCATCTTGGCCCCAGCAGCGCGCTCCTTGGGCCCACGACTGCAACACCGTCATCACGACGATGCCGCGCGAACCAAAGTGGCTGTACTGCTTGGGCAGATCCTTCCACTTGACCACGTTCGCGGCCTCATCAAGCACCGCGAGCAGCGGGATCGGCAGGCGACCACCGGTCGACTGCGCCGCCTTGCGCATCGCCACATCGATCACCGCTTCCGTGAGCGCGCTCACGAGCGGAGCCGCCGAGCCACGACCCTCCAGCGACAGGCTGTAGAGCGTGCCGTTGCGGTCGATGAACTCGCTTTCATCGAAGCCGTACCGGTCGCCACCGGGGACGATCCACGGGTGCACATTGCTGAGCTGCAAGCAGCGGATCATCTTCTTCGCGGTACCGAAAATGCCACTTTTGGTTCGGCCTTCGGCGTTGTACTGCATCGCGAGGCCCGATGCGGTGAAGTGGTGGCCAGCTTCGCGCAGGTAGGCGATCGGCGCGTGGTTTTGGGCATCGGTGACCCACTCCCACACCTTGGTAATCGGCTCTCCCGCGATCGCCGCCGCGAGAAACAGTCCGGCGAGCAGGTCCTCTGCCTCGGGGTCGAAGAACGAGTCCTCACCGCTGTTGTCCCCGCTGTCGGCTTCGCTGTCGGCAAAATGTCCAGCCAACCGCGCCGCCCGCATCTCGCACCCGTCGGACAGATGATCAACCCACGCGAGCGGGTCCCAGAACCACGTTGCCCGCTCCCCCGCGACCCCCTGCGGGTCGAAGACGAACGTGCGACTTCCCTTGTTCTCCCGCACATTTCGCGTCGCGTCGACAACGTCGCGTTTGTTGGACGTGGTGAGCACCGGCCCGATCGCCGACAGGATCGCCGGGATCACGCGCGACGTCGACTTGCCTTGCCTAGGGCCCCAAATATCAAGGTGCAGATCCTCATACGAGCCGAACAGCGGCACCCCGTCGGCGATACCAACCCCAATCGGCACGCCGGGCGAATCCTGCGTACCGAGCGCGATGCCGAGTTCTTTGGCCTTCGCGCGCACCCCTTCCTCGGTAATCGCCGCGATCGCACTTCCGCTGCCCATGTAGTCGGCCTTGTCGTCGACGGCGAGTCGCCCGACCGATGCCCGCTTCTTCCGGTGCCGCTTGAGCAGGAAGAAACCGATGATCGCCGCGATTACCAGCGCGATGATGACCGTCGACATGGTCGGCCAGTGCAGTTTTCCGCGCACTAGCTCGGTAACGACGGCGATCGGATTGAGCGGAATCGACTGTGGCTCAGCCGAAAGCGCGTTGCCAAGATGCAGCGCGACGGCGACGGTGATGAAGGTCGCGAAACCCAGATATATCGACCACAGCGTCATGTCAGGCCCGATCGCGGCCGGGTCTGTCACCTTCTTCTTCGCCACCTGTGCCTCCTAAAGGGTTTCGTCGTTGGTCAGCGGAACGCGTCGAGTCGCCAGCCTTGCGGCGTGCGCACGACGGTCGCGATGACCGTGTTCGGGGGGAGCGCCTCGGTGCGCCCGTTGGGGTAGACCACGGTTTGTTCGATGCCGATTTTGTACTGGGAGATCGCGCTGTCGGTGCTGGTTGGCGGTCGCTCACCGGACGCGAACGCGAACGCGTCGACGCGTGCTTTTGCTTTGGCCCACTCTGCCCATTGGAGAGTAGGTTTCGGCGCTTCGCTTGCCGCTGGCGCGTCTAGCGTCCGAATCATGCTTGGCCCCAACAGGTTCCGCGCGCGAGCGAGCGAGTCGCCGGGTTGCTCGGTGACGGGCCTCCATGTGTAAATCTCGCGCAGCGCGGCAACCGCGACCCCATCGGGAGTGGTCGTATCGACGGTGGCGGCGGCTTCGAGCAATCGCGTTGTCGACGTGACCGCGCTCGCGGGCGATTCCGTCGAAGTTCCCCCACCGCAGGCGAGCACAAGCATCGCAACACCAGTCATGAGCAGCACCGCCCTCGTCACGCGGAATGGACTCTTCCAGTGTGCCCTCACAGCACCCTCCTCGCGCGCGCGTCGCCCGGCAGCGCCGTTTTCGCAACGCCGCCACCGCCACCGGAACTGGTCGGCGGCAACGCTTCGATGACCTGACCATCGCCGGTCGCGATCCCAACCCGGGTCGGACCGAGCCGGCCAAACGAACTGAAAACGAGGTCACCAGCGGCGACCTTGCTGATCGACACCTCAACGCCCGCTTCCCACTGCTGTTCGGCGGTGCGCGGCAACGTGACCGCACCGCCGGACGCCGCGAAAACCGCTGCGGCAGTGAGGCCGGGCGCGTCGAAACCGCCGTTGCTTGGCCCCTGCGCGCCCCCGCCACCCCACACGTACGGGGTGCCGAGCCAATCCTCGGCGGCGTGGGCGACCTGCCCGCCGCGCGCACCGTCTTCGGGGACGAACCGACCCTGGGCGCCCGGAGCGCGATACTGGGGCTCCATCGACAAAATGTTGGTGACGTACGGCTGCGTCTCGGAATAGTGGGCGGCAACCCGATTGGGCATGCCGCCCGAGGCGAGCACCGCGCCTTCGCCCGCGTTGTAGCCGGCGAGGGTGAGCGCCGGCAGGTCGCCCGAAACCTGGCCGGACGCAAGCCAACCGGCGACCTTGTGCGCGATCGAGCACATGTAGCGGGCTTGGCCGATGATCGCGTCCCCGTCGTCCCACACGCTCGCGGTGCCGTTGCCGTCGGCGTCGATCACGTACGGTTTGCCGTCATCGGGATTAATGCTTGCCGCCGTCCCGGGAAGGAACTGCGCGAGCCCCTGCGCGCCAGCGGGCGAGGTGAGACCACGGCGAAAACCCGACTCCTGCTTGGCCTGTGCGGCGAGCAGCGACGAGGAGATCTCCGGGCACACCGAACCGGCACGGCGGTACCAGATTTCGAGTTCGGCGGGGACTTTGCCGTCGGCCAACGCGCCGCCCGCGCTACCAAATCCGCGCACACAGTTCGCGTCAGCGGAAAACGCCCGCGCGCCACCAACATCCGGGGTTGGGGCACCGTCGAGCCACGGCAGCGGGTCGATCTGGCGACCACCGGTGAACCGACCGCCGGGCACGATTTCGAAGTGCAGGTGCGGCCCGCTCGACTCCCCCGCCGACCCAACCATGCCGATCGGCTGACCCGCCGTGACGGTTTCGCCGGTGCGGACTTTCACGCCGGTGGCCCACATGTGCCCGTAGACAGCCGAATACGCGCGGCCGTTGGTGTCGACCGAATCGACGACAATCCAGTTGCCAAAGCCCGACGCCGGTCCTGCCGCGACAACGCGCCCGTCGGAAACGGAGTAGATCGTTGTGCCGTCGGCGGCGGCCATGTCGACGCCGAGGTGTTGACCACCGCGCGCGCCGAAAACGTCAGAGACCGTGAACTTCCCACTCTCCAACGGCAGCGTGCGCCGCAGTGGGCCGACGCCAGCGGCGAGTTGCGGTGTCGCGGTGACGGACGGGTTCCCCGTCGAGGTGACCACTGCGGTTGAGGTCGCCGCCGTTGAGGTTGCCGCCGTTGACGTCGCCGCAGCGCGATTGCCAAAGGTCGACCCGCCCAGCTCCGGCAACGCCGAAACGGAAGGGTTCACGAGCACGTCGTCGGTCTCGCACGTGTCATCCGACGACGGCAACACGACCACCAAAATCAGCGCGACAAGTCCAACGATCGCGACCATTGCCGTCAGCGCGAGCGTGCGCACACTCATGCGAGACCACCTCGCGCCGGGCCGTTGGGATGGCCGCGGCGAACCGGGTCCGCCGCGGCCCGGCTCACGTGCGGCGCCTGGTCTCGTTGAGCGAGTCGGCGAGCACGCGATTCATCTCGGTGGCGGCGGCTAGTTGTTGTTGTAGCGCAACAACTTTGCGACGCAGCGCGGTGGCATCAAGCCGGTCGACGCTCGGATCTTGCGCGGCGCGCACCCAGTTGCGCACCGAATTGGCATGCACGCCAATCTGTTCGGCGACCGCACGGCACGCTTCGGACTCGCTGCGCAGTTTCTCGGTAAGCGCGTGCACCTGCTTGACCGCCGCGCTGCGCACCTCCGGCGACACGCGTCGATAGGAACGATGCGGCATCATGGCCGCTCCTCGTCGGTTCGGGTGTCGCCGAACTCGCTGAACCGCTGGTTGGTGTCGTGAATGCCGCTTGCCTTCTCCGACATCGTGAACTCCATGTGGAACGGGATTCCTGGCCTGCGATCCTCACCGATTTTGAGCAGGAACTTGCCGGTGCCGGGCGGCGACGGACGCTGCTGCCCCGGTTTCAATGCTTCACCGGTGAGCGCTTGGGGTGCCGACCACCCGGTGACCATCTCGGTTTCGGCGGTGGTGAACGGCACCGTCGAGTCGAGGCGCGTGAGTTCTTCGGCGGGGAGCGCCCCAAAGATCTTGGCGCGCGCGCGTTCCAGGAAGCCGAGCGCTTTGGCAATGGCCGCTTCGGAACCGAGCGCCTGCAAGTCCTTGATGGTGTGGCTGATCATGATCAGCGCGGTCGCCAACCCGCGCTGCAACCGGGTGAGTTCGTCGACGCGGTCGACCATGAAGTCGCCAAGTCCGAGGACTTGCCAGAGTTCGTCCATGACGACCTGGAAGTAGCGCTGCGGACCAAGGTCGGCATCGGCCAGGACGTGCGCAGCCTCAACCGAGGCGAACCCGTCGGCCCAACAGGCAAGCATCACTGCGGCTTTGAGCTTTTTGTCGCCCGTCGGGATGTGGGAGACGTCAATGCACACCGCGACGGCCCCGGTGTCGATCGGCACGCTGGTCTGCCCGTTGAAGATCGCGCCGAACGGACCCTGGGTCAGCGCGCGCAGCGAGCGACGGAGGTTCTTGATCGCGTGCGCGTACTCGTCTTCGTCATCCGCACCCGCGTCGAGCATCAATTCCGCACCGCCAGCGACGATCACCTCGAGGAGGTTCTCCATGATCGGCGGCTTGTCGGGCGCGTACTCCGAACCCGGCGCGTACAGCACGCGCAGTGCGGTGGCGATAAGCGTTTCCTCGAAGTCGGCAACCCGTGCGCCACGGACCAATTCGACGAGGCCAGCAATCAGGGTGACCTGCCGCGCGCGCAAATCCTGCAACACCTGACGTTGCAAAATGGGCTTGTCTTCGAGCATCGGCACCACCGAACCGAGCACCCCCGCCGCGAGCGGATTGAGTTTGCCGTGCCCGTACCCGAGGTCGATCACCTGACCACCGACAAGTTCGACGAGCTTGCGGTAGTCGGGTTTCACGTCGGCGAGGATGAGCGGCGTCACCCCTTGCGCGACGCCACCGAGCACGATCCGGCGAACCAGCGACGACTTACCAAACCCGTTGAGCCCCAACACAAACAAGCTCGGCGCGGTGATGAAACTGCCGCGCATGAACCAGTTCATCGGGTCGAAGCACACGGGCGCGCCGGTATGCAGATGCGAACCGAGCGGCGTTCCGATCAGCGGCGCGCCAGCACCCACCGACCAGGGCCACAGGCCAGCGACTTGTGCTGTGGTCGCGCGGTATTCGACCGGGCGGCCAACCACGTTCATCTTGCCGCCGCCCGCACCCGAGTATCCGCGATCGGTGAGTTCGGCGGTGGTGCGTTCGAACCCGTCCTTGTCGATGGCCTCATTGCGCGCCTGGGCGTTGTTGCGGCGCAGGTCGTCGGTGTGGATGCGGAAGGTGGCCCACGCGGCGCGCAACCCGGACTGCTCGCGCGCGATCATCTCGTAGCGTGCGCGCGCCGCGTCGTCGAGAAGACTCGGGCCGCTTCGCTTTTCGGGCTTCTTGGCCTTGGTCGGGCCGACGCCCATCAGCCGATCGGCGACGTCATCGTGGAGCGTGTCGCGATCGGGTTTCCCAACGCGCTGCGGTTTACGAGCACGCGTCTGCTTGGGCGGCTTCTTCGCGCGAGGTTCGGCATTCTTCGCGCGCGCTTCCGGATTCGCGCGCTCGTGCTGCAGGCGCGGACCGTGGTCTTCTGGGCGCAGCGAAGGAAGCGTGCGGCGCGGGATGCGCTTGCCGCGCGCGTCGACATCGCCCGCGATCTGCCCGCGGGTGCTCTCGCGACCGTCGCTTCGGCCGCCGCCAGCCCGCGCACCGCGAAGTCCGCGACCGCCTGAGTTTCGCGACCGCTCGCGATCGGCTGGCTCAGCAGGGTTATCGCGCCCGCGACGGACGCGGCCGCTCCCGGGTTCGCCAACCTCGGCGCGCCCACGATCGACGTCACGTCGCCGGTCCGCGCTCGGCCGCCACTCATCGTCGACCGCGCCGCGATGAGTGTCGGCCGCGTTGCGCAGTTCCTCTTCTTCCAGCGCGCGACGACGCTCGGCCCGCGCGCGTGCCGCCTCCTCGCGTGCGCGTCGATCCTGTTCTGCCAGTTCGGCATCCGAAAGAGAACGCGTGCCGCGCGCGGATGCCGTTTCGGTCCGTTCGCTGAGATCGAGCACGTCGTCGCTCACGCGCGACGCGCCGCCAGCCGGTCGTGGCTCGGCTTCACCGCGAATGCGGGGTGGCCGATGCACAGGCCGGAGCGCGATGTCTTCGTAGTCGCGTCCCATAGTCGCCTCACCCCGCCAATGCCTTCGGAATCGTCGCGTGCTCAGGCAGGATCACGCCGCACCCGAGCGAGGCCGCGAACGCCGCGGCCTGGTAGCGGTAGCACCGCCGAATCTTCAACCGCGCCTGCGTCGACAGGTCGCGCGTGATGGCTTCGATGCGCGGGAGGTCGCCGCGCAGCGGTTCGGTGATCGTGACGAGCGCGCCGAACCGGGTGACCCCGTGACCACGCGCTTGCTCTTCACGCGCCTGCTGCGTCGCGCCGACGCGCAGTGTCGCGGCTGCCGAAACAACGCCGCGCTCGCTTTGCTGGGCGACGAGCGCGTTCTTGAAGTCGTCATCGACGATTTCGGCGGCGTCGGCGGCTGAGTGCGGCCGGTAGACGATCGCGATGCGCTTGCGCGGCACTTCGGGATTCGGTGCGAGCAGGCGTTGCAGCACGCGCTCGTCAACGGCTCCCTCGGGCGCGGCATCCATTTCCCAGGTCACCGAACGACCGCCGTCGTGCAGGAAGTGGTCCCACTTCTCGTCGTGCGAGACCGGGCCCGCGTCGTCCCAACCGAGCCCATGACCACCCGGATCGGCAGCGGCGACCTCAAGGTCGGCCTGCGCGGCCGGGTCGTAACTGCGGCGAATGAACGAGATGACCTCTTCGGCCGACATCGGCTGCGCGCGCACGCCCGCTTCGGCCAACGCGGCGCAAATACCGGGCAGGCGACGCCCAATCTCGACGGCTTCCTCAGCCGGGTTCTTGCGTCGTTCGGCCGTTGTCGCCTTGAACGTGATCGCCACGCGCGGCAGCAATTGCACCCGCTCCTGCGGCAACTCGGTCGCCAACTCGTACATGACCTGCTGCGCGAGCTCCGGCGCTTCGGGCCGGGTGATGGTCGACACCTCGTTGAGCAACCGGTTGCCGGTTTCGGGGACGGTGTCGATGACCGGGACGACAGCGACGATGTCGCTGGTCTGGCCAACGGAGGCGAGGAAGGTGCCCCACGCTGAGACCCAGCGGTCAATGACCGGCTGGTCGACAGCCTCGTGGCCCTGCGGCCACGCCCGCAACACCACGGTGTACTGGGCGAACGCGGGCAGGTGGATCATGCCGAAGTGGTAGCCGCCAGCATCAATGCCCTCGTACAACTTCGACGGCGCGAGCAACCCGGGCAGCTTCGTGACACCACCGGGGATCTTGGAAAACCGACCGCCGCGATACACGTGCTCGCCTTTGCTTCGCGTGCGCATCCAGTTGAACATCATCAATCCCGTCTCGTAGCCCGAGCGGCCCCCCGTCCGCCAAACCAAGGGCAACATCACCAGCGCGCCAACGCCGCCGACGACGAAACCCCAGGAAAATCCACCAACCATCGCGCTGATGAGCGCCGTGATCACCACGACGAAACCGATGACGGTTTCTTCCCAGCGCAAGCCGAAAAGGCCAGCGCTACGCGGTTTTTGCCACAGCCCGTAGGAGCGGCGTTCGTACAGGTCGGCCGAGGTGCTCGTTGTGCTGCTCATCGCGGAATCGTGCTCCTGCCCAGGTCAGGTGAACGGTTGGCCCAGCGGTCGCCTGCCATGTCGCCCGCGCTCTGCTCGGCTCGACTCGCGGTTCCCGCCGCCGCGCGTGCGGCCGCGATGTTGCGTGCCGCACCGGATGGCACCGACCCCGAACTCGGCGAACCGGTCGTGCCGCCGCCCCCACCGCGCGGCGGCGGCGTGGCTCGCGGTCCGCCGCCAGCAGGGCCGACCCCACCTGGTCGCGGGCCGCCCGCACCGCCACCACCGCCGAAGTACCCCGCCGAACCTGGTGCGGCATGAGCGCGTGCGGCAACAGCTTTCGTGCCGATCGAACCGAGCGCCATCGCGCCAATCGCGGTGCCACCGGCAACCATCAGACCCGAACCGCCCGTACCAACCGTGGCGACCGCTGGCGCGACAAGTCGCATCAGCGCGGGCAACACGAACGCGACGCTGCACAGCAGTACAAGCGCGACCAACATGCGCTGCGCCTGTTCACCGTCGGGCAGCGCGGCACCGCCTGGCGTCGTCTCGTCCACATGACCAGCGGTGACGAACGCGATCATGTACACGATCGCGGCCACCGGCTTAAACAGCATGAACGCGATGATCCAGCCGACCAGTTTCTGATACGACTGCTTGCCCGTACCGGTCGCCGATGCCGCTGCCGCGAGAGGCAAGACACCGGCCGCGACGACGAGCAATCCCTGTCGAACGATGGCAAGCACGATCTGGGCGAGCGCGCCAAGCAAACCAACAATCGCGATGATCAACACCAAACCGGGCGAAAACGCTTGCAGCTTAGACGTTTTCACCATCAGCTCGGCCATGTTCTTGGCGTTGCCGCCAGTGGCATCAGCGATGATCCACTCGGAGAACTTGTCCGACGCGCGGGTGCCAGCCACGATCACCGCGCCAAGCATCCACGAGCTGAAAACCACCCGTGCGAAGAGCCGGAACGACTCAGCAGCCTCACTGACCGCGGCGCCGCGGCGCGCTTCCGCAAGTCGACCACCGGTGATGATCACCGACGCGATCAACAACAGCATCTGAATCTGATACGTGTAATCGTTGATCTTGGTGAACAATTCGCCCGAGTTGCTGACGGCCTCGTTCGGCACCTTCATCCAGAAGGTCAGCGCCAAAATCAGCGCCTCACCAAGGCCCTTCATCAGCGAGTCGACCACCTTGCCGAAGGTCGAATCCCACGCCTTGTCCTTCACGGCCGTGGCCGCGTCGCCCGGGTGCGACGCCGCGTTGCCCGCCTTGCACACCGCCGACGCGGCATCACCAAGCGAAACACCAGGAATCGCGACGCTATCGAGCGTGTCGTGAATCTCGTTGCACGTGGCATCGAAGCCGTAGGGCTCACCCATCGCCACCGTCGGGGTCGCGATCATCACGGTGAAAATCACCGCGAGAATGGTGACGATCCGCCTCAGCATTGTTGGCACCCCTCGCAAGTCGGCAGCAGCAGCACTATTCACCATTTCGTCCACCCCGCCAGTGATTCGACGAACTCCGTCTGAGCGTTGGTCGTGGTCGATGGCTTGAGCCGCCAGTCGCCCGAGTCCCACACCATGATCAACCGCATTGCCGCGTATGTCTGCTTACCTGCGATTACGGGCCCACGTGAGGCGAGTCGCACGATCGCCATATCGTCGGCGTAGTCATCAACTTTGAACGCATCCGAGGCAACGAAGTACCGCGTGACCTTCTCGGGCTGCTGCTTGGGTAGTCGATTCGCCGACAACGCCGACTCGTACGCGGCCAACTGCGTCGCGCTGACGCGCACCTGGCTGGTGTAGAGGTCGCGGTCGGCAGGCCGCGCGTTCAGGCGGTAGGTGATTTGCGCGGCGGCAAGCGCGGCACCCTGCGGGGTGTGCGCGTAGCCGACAACTTGACCGCCCTCGATGCGCGTCGGGCCGTCGGAGGTCGAAAACGGAACGGACGCACCGTAAACGCGCTGCCACCCATGCGAAGCGGTGGTGCCGACTGGTGCGGCGGTGAGCCAATCACCGTCGTTCGGCCCGCGCTGCTTGCTCGGATCTTGCGCCAACGGTTGACCGACCGGATTGTTGGGTATATCCACTCGGCGACCCAACACATCAACTTCGGGTTCGGCGAACCCCGTTCCGCCACTGGCCTGCGGAGGTGGTGCTGCCGCTTCGGCATTGGGATCACCGCCGGTGAAGTACACAACCGCACCGACAACGAGGATCAACGCGAGTAAGGCACCGGAGGCGATCATGCCGAAGGACGCGCGCTCGCGCGTGCTCGACTCCTTGTCGCTCACTTCGGTGCCTCCAATGCAACGATGCCTTCGGGTAGTGCGTCTATCGCGTCGATGGGTCGGGCCGTTGAGCCCGGATCGGGAAGTTGTAATCGCCAATCGTCGCCATACCAGCGCACCGTCGTGTGGTTCACCGCGCGCGATGCGTCGGAATAGGCGGTGTACACATCCACTTTCGACTGCTCAGCACCGTATTCGGTGATGTTGTAACCCAACAATTTTGGTGCGTACTCCACCTGCGCCGCAGCGGTAATCGACAATTGCACCCGATTGATCGCCCACTCGTCGCGGGCGGGACCCGGCACAACCTGCGCGTTCACCACTCCGCTCCACTGACTGTCGGGCGCTACCGACAGTCGAATGGTGTGGTTGATCGCGGCAAGCCCAGCCCCGCGCGGTGAGTGCTCGAATCCCGTTGCCACCCCGGATGATACCGAGGTCGGCCCCTGTTCGGCGACCGGTACCGCGACGCCCTGATAGTCCTGCCAACGCACGCCAGTGGGAGCGGCGGCGAGGTCGGGACCGTCAGCGTCGTGCCCGCACCCAGTCGTCGCGGCGAGCAAAACAACGCCAACGATGACCGGGCGCACTGCGGCACGACAAGCGGCACTGATTCCCATCGATCACCTCACGCCGGCAGGAACGCCAGCGCGATCCCGGAGGCGGTGCTTGCCACGGCTGCCCCGAGCAGACTCATCAGCACGCCATGCGACGCGTCGTTGACGGCGAGGTCGCTGCGGAAGGCGATCCACAGGCGACCAGCCGAGAGAATCATCCACGCGAGGCACGTGAGCAGCACGAACCACAACAGCCAGTTGAGCAACTGCATCATCGGGGCGAGCACATCGGCCGGAATCTGTTTGTACGCGAGCATAGTGATCACGTGCCGATGACCGCGTTCATAATAGTGCCCGCGCTCGTCGCAACAACACCGCCAATCATGGCTCCCGCCACCATCTTTGGTGACTCAAGGCCGCCGCCGGTCCAGCGTTCCCACGCGAATTTGCCACCGGCATAGGTGATCCCGCAGATGCCTGACAGCAGCACGAACCAGGTGAGGTAGCGAACGAGCTGCAAGATCTTCTCCGACCCGGGCGGAGCTTCCGGGGTCGGATTGCCCACCTGGGCAAGCACGGTGCCGTACGTGTCCTGCACGGCGAGGAGGAGCATGCTCATCGGGTGCCTTTCTCCCACTGTAAAGGTGTTGTGCCACAACCACTTCGACCTTGTCGAACGCCGTCACCGCTCACGTTTGTACACCAAGGTGATCGCCATCGCTCCATGATCATCGGCGATCCTCGCGAGACTCGCCGCGCAGCCGCTCGCGCACCGCCGCGACCAGGTCGATTCCCAAGTCGCCAACTTCGGGCGGCACTTCCTCGAAGGGGTCGGAACGCCGCTTGCGCGAAGGCGGTTCGTCGCCGGGCGACCACACCGGCAGTTCCGCCGATTCGACCAGCGTCCACTCTTCGAACCACGGCACCTGCCACACGTGTCCGGCAAGTGAGCCGACGACGTCGCGGTAGCGTCGAATCTCCGGTGCCATGCGGCCAGGCCGCGCGGCGACGGTAAGCAACCCAAGTACTTCGACCGAACCGGCGAGGCCCGCGTGATGCTGACGCAGCAGGTCGTGTGCGCGCGTGAGGCCCGAAATCGTCTCGCGTGCAACAAGAACCACGTACGGCGACTCGCGATCGAACCCGCCGGGCCACTTCCCCCGCGCATCAGCGGCGGGCGCGAGGACATGTTCGAGCGTGGAAGCACCCGAACCGCCGTGAACACCAAGCAACCACAGCAACGGGGCACGGCCGATCCCGGGAACCGGACGGTCCCAGATCGCCGCGCGACGCGACTCGGGCGGGGCGACAACACCTGCGGGCGCCTGCTCACGGCGACGACGAAGATTCATAGCGGCCGTCATGATGCCACCCCCGCGAGCAAGCTCGCATATGCCGAACGCGTGGCTTCGGCCAGCTCTCGGTGGGCGACGAGTTCGCCGCGCGCCAAATGCGGATCGTAGGGAATCTCGACGACCTCACGCACCCAGCCCGAAAGGTGTTCGCGCAAATGCTCGGCAACTCGGGAGTCGTCGTGCGAATACTGGTGCGAGACAACGATTGTCGTGTCGGCAACCACACCAGCGCCGTCGTCGCCATAGTGGTCGTCGAGCCATTCCAGCGTGACGCGCAGCCGGTTGGCCGCGTCGACGCGGGCGGGGATCGTGAGCACGAGCGCGATGTCGGCGTCGTCGAGCAGCGGGCGCAGTTGACGCCCGGCAATCGCGTTGCCGCCGTCGTAAACCGCGGTGTAGCCGTCGGTATCGAGGGCACGGGCGACAGTGAGATATGTCGCGCGCCGTCGCAACGGGGTGGCGTCGCGCCAGAGCAAACCGAAGCCCGACGTCGACCGCGACAGGCACTCCTCGATCGGGGCTGGTTCGTCGTCGCCGCGCCCGTACACCCAGGACTGCAGATTCACCGGGTGCAGGTGTTTGTCCGCGCCGCGCAAGGCGAGATCGCTGCCTGCGGCGGTGGCGTCGACGGCGACCGTCGCGACGCCGTCGGCCGCGAGTTCGGCGGCCAACCCCAAGGTGGTTGTGGTCGTGCCCGCTCCGCCGCAGCCGCCTACGACCAAAATCGGTCGGCCCGACCGGCCTTGCTCAGGCTTGCGTCGTAACCGCACAACCGGAGCCGAGTCTGCTACCGCCTCGCTCGATGCCTCAACCGAATCGTCTTCGCCTGATTCATCGAGCCAGCGGCTCCAGTCGTCGTCTGTCATCGCTTGCCTCCTTACGCTGCCGCGATGCCGATAATGAGCGTGCGGTCGCCGACCCGCTCGGTGCGGACCAGCTGTTTCGTGTAGGTCGCAGGGGCCCCGGCGGGCCGAAATTCGGTGACCTCAACAGTGAACCGGTCCGCGGCCAGTGTGGTGACGCGGACACAGTGGGTTGTGCCGACCGGAATGGAATCGATGCCGCGCTGGATGAGCTCGGCCGACGACACGTCCGCGTCGGGCACCACCACCGCGCGTGCCGCGGCACCCGACCGGGTGACGTAATACGCGTGCTGGAAAGCCAATATCGCGTTCGGTCCCGAATCGGTGCCGCCCGGTGCGGCACTTCGCACAGTGGTTGCTGAGGTTTCGGTCGGGCAGTCGCGGCTTGGCGTTGCAGTCGCCGCACCAGCGGTGACGAGCAGCGGATCAGCTGATGTGCCGTTGCCGCCCCGACCGAAAAGCAGAAAAACCACGCCGGTCGCCGCGAGGACGAGAATGAGCACGGAAATGCCAAGGACCAGCCATGCGCGACCACGACTCGGGCGAGCATCGGTGCGCCGCAACGGGCCCGACGGGGTGAGCACGGGCGCCGGTTCGTATTCGTCGTCGACGGAAGCTGACCACGGGAACGGCACGACAGCCGCTTCGCCCGCGTCGGCTTCGGCTTCGCGCGGGTCGACCCAGTCCGACCAGCCACCGCTGTATTCGCCTCGGCGATCGGCCAGTTGAGCGGGCGGGGTGAGTTCGGGTTCACGTTCGGCGGGCTGTGGTGCCACCTGCTCGGGCTCGGCGACGCGCGAGGGCTCAACGGCAGCATCAGGTTCGGGCTCGAGCGGCGTGTACCACCGCGATAGTTCGTTGTACGACTTCAACATTGCCTCCTCTCCACGGCACTGGACACGAACATCGACATCGTTGACCCCTCGGCGCTTAGTTCACCGAGGACGGACGGCTAGTTGGTGCGGTGGTGAGGGGTGTCGCGGCAGGCGGAGTCGTCGCGCCGCCGGATGAGGCGCCATCGGCTCCTGTCCCGAACGGAAATTGTCCCCCAGCAGTGGGTGTTGGTGTGGCTGACGCGCCGGTCGTCGTGAAGATTCCGACGGGCGGCTTGTCGGAACCGCCGACGGGCGTGACGCTGGCGCCGACGCCCGGCCCGCTTGACGCGTCGCGCGCCAACGCGGCAAACCATTGCGCGACATAGTCGGTGGGGGTAGTGCCATCGCTACCAACTCCCATCCGCGAGTAGCCGTCGTGACGTTGCATGGCGTCCCAATAACGCACCCACGTTGTCACGTCGAGCAGTTCCTTGTTGTCGGTGATGTTTTGCTGCACCGCCGTGAACGCCTCGTTGACGAGCCGCACCCCGGTGGTGGGTGGAATCAGTTGCGGGATCGCGCCGACGAGCTTGGTGCCGAGCAGCGTGAGCCCCGCGAGGGGGTTAACCAGCGTTGCCGTTGCCAATTGAGCGATGGTGGCCGGGTCGAGCACGGTTTTCACCACGGTAACCACCGCGTTGAGACCAATCATCCCAACCTTGAGCAACGCTTGGAACGCTGAGTTCACGTCGAGCGTGCTGCGCGGATCGGCGGCGTCAGCAAGTCGTTGGGAAATCGACTTCTTCGGCGAGATCGACAGATCGGCCAACGTGGAACCCGAGATGTCTTCGTTAACGACGGTACTCGCCGTTTTGATCGACGTGAAAGCCAAAGCTTGGGCGATCGAGACGAGCGAGCCGATGGGATCGCCGCCAGAGACCTTCATTTGGCTGACCAGGTTGGCCACCGCGCGCATGATCGGGGCGCCCTGCGGGGCATCGCACGCGAGATCGCCGGTGGCACAGAAACTTGCGACGCGACCGGTGAGCGCGCCGAAATTGGCGGCCTGCTGGCTTTGCGGTCCGATGCCCGCGCCGGGCGTTGGCGCTTGCTTGACTTCCGCGATCTCGGCGAGCGCTTTGCCGGAGGTGCCCGGCGCGCTCGCGGGTCGGGTGCGGTCGGCAGCGCCGGGGAACAACGCGGAGTTGGCTGCGCGAGTGGGGTCGGCGAAGAGCGCGACGGCGGCGACTTTGTCGGCAGCGACCGCGCCTTTGCCCGCGCCGACTTCTTGCGCGAAGAGCGAAACCACATGTGCGCCTTGGGAATACCCGACGACGGCCAACCGCGTACCTGGGCACCGCTGGGTGACCTGCTTGGCCATGTCGCGCAGGTTCGCGAGCCCCTTGTCGACAGATTGGGTGTAGGGCACCGCCTCGCCTGGCGTGACGCCGCCGGCGCCCGCCGGATACGGGACGTACGCGCGGTCAACGAGGCCGGGCTCGGCCGCTTTGGACAGCATGGGCCCAAAGACGGTGGACAGCATGCCCGTATCCGTGCTCGGGGCGGCATCCGGCGACGATTCGCCCGTGCCTTGCACGCCGAGGGCGAACAGGGCGGGGCAGGTGTCGATTGATACCTCTTCAGCGTTGGCTTCCCCCGCCGATACCGCAGTTGAGCAGACGGCAAGCGCGATGATTGTTCCCGCGAGCCGTGCCGTGTACCGAGCCAATTCGATCCGCATCACAGTCCCGTTCCGCCGACCATCCGAGCGTTGAAACGCACTAAACGGTAACAGATTCGGCGGGGCGAAATCCTCGCTTGGGCAGCGTTAGGGCAGGGGTACAGCAAACATGACGCGCGCAGCTAACTTCGGGCAGAAGCGACTATTCGCCCGGGTCAGGCTGCTGACGTAACGCGGTAGACGTCGTAGACGCCTTCCACGTTGCGCACCACATTGAGCAGATGCCCAAGGTGCTTGGGGTCGCCCATCTCAAAGGTGAACTTGCTGATGGCAACCCGATCGCCGTGGGTGGCAACCGAAGCCGACAGGATGTTGACCTTCTCGTCGGCGAGCACCTTCGTGACGTCGGACAGCAGGCGCGTGCGGTCGAGCGCTTCGATCTGAATCGCGACGAGGAACACCGACGACGGCGACGGCGCCCACTCGACATCGATGATGCGCTCGGCTTGCTCTTGGAGCGACCCGGCGTTGGTGCAGTCGGTGCGGTGCACACTCACCGCGCCACCGCGCGTGACGAAACCCATGATCTCGTCGCCTGGTACGGGCGTGCAGCATTTCGCGAGCTTGGCGACCGTGCCCGGCGCGCCGGGGATGAGCACGCCAGCGTCGCCGGTAATGCGTTGGCGCGCGGGCGTTGTCGACGGGGTCGACCGTTCGGCGAGTTCGTTCTCGACGTCACCAATGCCGCCGAGCTGAGCCATGAGCCGTTGCACGACGTGATGCGCCGAAACCTGATGCTCGCCAACGGCGGTGTAAAGCGCGGAGATATCGCCGTAGTGCAGTTCGTGGGCGACGGCGGTCATCGCGTCGACGCTCATCAACCGCTGCAGCGGCAGCCCAACACGCCTGACCTCCTTGGAGATCTGGTCCTTGCCGCTTTCGAGCGCTTCCTCGCGACGTTCCTTAGCGAACCACTGGCGAATCTTGGCCTTGGCACGGGGCGACACGACAAAGTTCTGCCAGTCGCGGCTTGGCCCGGCATTTTGCGCCTTCGAGGTGAACACCTCGACGACCTCGCCGTTCTCCAGCTGCCGTTCCAGCGCGACAAGGCGACCGTTGACGCGCGCGCCAATGCATTTGTGCCCCACCTCGGTGTGCACGGCGTAGGCGAAGTCGACCGGAGTCGACTTCTGCGGCAACGTGATTACGTCGCCCTTGGGCGTGAAGACGAAGATCTCGGGCGACTTGAGGTCGAAGCGCAGCGATTCAAGGAACTCGGCGGGGTCGGCGGCCTCCCGCTGCCAGTCGAGCAGCTGACGCATCCACGCCATGTCGTCGACTTCGGCCTGTTCGCCGGAGTGCTTGCCCTTGGTTTCCTTGTAGCGCCAGTGCGCCGCGATGCCGAATTCGGCGGTGCGGTGCATGTCGTGGGTGCGCAGCTGCACCTCAAGTGGCTTGCCGTCGGGGCCGACGACCGTGGTGTGCAACGACTGGTAGACGCCGTACCGCGGTTGGGCGATGTAGTCCTTGAACCGGCCAGCCATCGGCTGCCACAGCGAGTGCACAACACCGACCGCGGCGTAGCAGTCGCGCACGTCGTCGCACAAAATGCGCATGCCGACGAGGTCATGGATGTCGTCGAAGTCTTTGCCCTTGACGATCATCTTCTGGTAAATCGACCAGTAGTGCTTGGGTCGACCTTCCACGACAGCGGTGATGCGCGAGCTGGCGAGCGTGTTGATGATCTCGGCGCGCACTTTGGCAAGGTAAGTGTCACGTGATGGTGCGCGGTCGGCGACGAGGCGCACGATCTCGTCGTACTTTTTCGGGTGCAGGATCGCGAACGCGAGGTCTTCGAGCTCCCACTTGACCGTGGCCATTCCGAGTCGGTGCGCGAGCGGGGCGATGACCTCAAGGGTTTCCTTCGCCTTTTTCGCCTGCTTTTCCGGCGGCAGGAAGCGCATCGTGCGCATGTTGTGCAGGCGGTCGGCGACCTTGATCACGAGCACGCGGGGGTCGCGTGCCATCGCGATGATCATCTTGCGGATGGTCTCGGCCTCGGCGGCCGCACCCAGGTTCACCTTGTCGAGTTTGGTGACGCCATCGACGAGATGCGCGACCTCTTGACCGAACTCTTCCTTGAGTTGCTCAAGGGAGTAGCCGGTGTCTTCGACGGTGTCGTGCAGCAGTGCCGCGACGAGGGTGATGGTGTCCATCCCCAGCTCAGCGAGGATATTCGCGACGGCGAGAGGGTGGGTGATGTACGGGTCGCCCGACTTGCGGAACTGCTTCGCGTGCCGTTCGTCAGCGACGTCGAAGGCGCGTTGCAGCAGCGCGAGGTTGGCTTTGGGGTACAGCTCCCGGTGGACGGTGGCGAGCGGTTCGAGCACCGGCTTGACGGCGGCGATTCCGCGCTGACCGGTCATCCTGCGGGCGAGCCGGGCACGCACGCGACGCGACGCCGAGCTGGGCACCGATGCCGAAGGCGACGGTTTCACCGGGGGCTGCGTGGGGGGCGGGATGACGGGGCCAGCCTGGGTGGTGCCGTTAGCGTCGTTGTTGCGCGGGGCTTGAGTCAACTCCTGTCCAACCTTCGCCTCGCCGAGTTGTCGAGTCATGCCACCGCCTTCCACGCCGCATCCGGGACCCGCCCGGATCACCAACTTTACAGCTTGTCCGCCGTACCCGTCGCGCCTGTACATCGGGTGCGCCGCACGCCGATCGCGGCGCGTTTTTCCGGCCGCATCCAGCGCGAACGCTACTCGCTTCGCGCGTGTGTTCGACGCTGATCGGGCGAGTTGGTCTCGGGTTGATCGTAGGCCCACACGACGGCGGGGCGGCCGGTCGCCTTGACCCGTCGACGTTCGCCGGTGCGGGCGAGGCCGGGGATGGCGGCGAGGGTGCGATTGAGGTTGGCCGCGTCGGGGCGCGCGCCGGCGATCGAGGTGGCGAGGGCGACCGCGCGGCTCGCTGGGAATTCTGGGCCGGTCAGTGCGCGGGTGAGCGACTGGTCTTTCCACAGCAAGTCCGCGAGCAGGTCACGGCTGGTTTCGATGATGCGGTTGTGGTCGAAGGCGAGGAGCGGAACGGCGTCGAAGTCGACCCAGTCGACCTGGCCTGTCGCGGTGGGGTCGATCACCGCCCACATCGCGATGGACAGCGTCGGGCCGCGCGGGTCACGATGGGGTTCGTCGAAGGTGGCGAGTTGGCCGACGGCGGCAATCGCGTCGTCGGGCAGCCCCAGTTTGGTGACGACCGCCCGTCGCGCCGCCTCCGCAAGCCGTTCGCCCCTGCCGAGCAGGACACCGGGGAGCGCTAGTTGCCCAGTGAACGGTTCGAACGCGCGGGGCGCGACCCCAACTTTGACCGCGTCCGCGTCGGCTTCCCGCGTCGACCGACGCAACGCGACAACGTCAATGGACACCACCGATTGCTCCACGCGCCACATCCTGCCTGACGCGAGTGGGGTGGTCGATATTGGGCGAAGCGGCGAGCTTGACTTCGGCGCGATTTGAACGCCTGCCATTTGGAGTGCTGCCGCGAGCGGATTGGTCAGCGCTGACCGCAGCGTGGGTGCGACTGTCTGCGCGGGCTGGCCCGTGGTCGCCGAAGCCGATGGGGTGGTTAGCGTCGGCCATAGCAGCGACCTGGACCCGGGTCGGTCGGCGCGATTTCGCCCCGGGGCTGGCGAGAGCGCCACTCCGAGTGTGGGACTCGGCGTTGGGTGCGGTGCCCAGCGCGGCGTGGGCGCGACGGTCGGCGCGGGTTGGGCCGTGGGCGGTTAGGGCGAGGGGGATGTCTAGGGAGGTGCTGATCCAGGCGCCCATGTCGCCGTCGATGTCGTGGAGTTCGGGCTGTGCGGTGGTGATGAGGTCGGTGAGGTGCTGTTGGTGTGCGAGGTCTTGCCATGTGCCGAGCGGTAATTCGGTGATGCGACCGGATTCTTGGGTCGAGTAGGCGACCGCTGCGCGCCACGTACCCGCAGCGGGCGTGGGGTCGTCCGTGCCAGCGGCAATGGGCACAGTTCCGGCAGCCGCCGAGTTGCTGCACGTAGCCGCAGCGGGTGTGGCGTTCTCTGTGCCAGCGGCACTGCGCACACTTCCGGCCGCCACCGAGTTGGAGCCCGGCCGATGGTCGGCCGCGCCGGAGTTGCGACTGACTCGGTTGGCCCTGAGGTCAGGGACGACAGCGTCGAGGTGGTTGACCACCAACGCGTCGACGCGACCACATGCCGCAACGGCATAGCGAGCAAGAACCAGGTCGAAGTGACCCTGGCGGAAATCGCCCTGATAGTGACCAAAACCGTTGTGCGGCTCCGGTATTTCCAGCGGTGCTTCAGTCGGGAGTGGTCCTGCGCCATGCCGCGTGGCGTACGCGCGCGTCACCCCGAGCACCTGCCCGCTCGCGCCAACTTCCGCGAGTAGCGCGTGCGCGTTGCGCGGTTCCACCGTCGACCAAGTGGTGTGCGGGTGGAAGCCGCGCCACTCGTCAAGCAGCACACCCTGCGCGCCCTCGAACACCACCCGGCCACGCGCAACCATCCGCGCCAACTCAGCAGCCCCGTCGACAATCCTTACCGCGCAAGTGAATTCGCGATACATGCGAACAAGATCGTCGATGGGTTCGAACCCGTGCGCCGATCCGGTGAGCAGGGGCGCGTAGTGCGCGGCGAGCTGGTCGAGTTTCGCGCGAAGGAGCACCGGGTCGCGACAGTCACGGACGCGCGGGGCATCGTATTCGAGTGCGTACGAAGCGGTTTCGCCGATGCCGCGCCCGCAGGAACCGTGGCGCGAAGAACCCCTCGCGTCCTCGCGCGCACGGTTCGCGGCAATGTGGATGGGCGTGGTGAGCAGGGCGTCACCGTCAATGGCGACCAACCCGAGCGGATCAACCACCCCGAGCGCGGCCAACCGCTCGGATTCACTGGCCAGCGCCATCGGTTCAACAAGGCAATACCGCGAAAGCAGGGTCGGCACCCGACTGAACGTCCCCGCCCCGAACTGGGCGAAGCAGTGATGCCTCCCGTCGACCACCACGTTGTGCGCGGCTTGCGCGCCCCCGTTGAACCGCACCACCCCAGCGACCCCGAGCCCGGCCTCGGCGGAGCACAACCAGTCGACCGTCGCCCCTTTCCCCGCATCCCCAAACCCGAGGTCAACAACGATCAGATGCGCACTCACCGCGTCCTCCTGTCCGGTCCGTCCACCTCGTCGGGAGCAACCAACCGCCGCACCGCTTTCCGCCCCGCCGCCTCAGCCCGCCCCCGCGCATCATCGCGCCGACCAACGCCGCGCCGCACCCCCGCACCTCCATCACCCGATTCGCCATCAGCCGACACCGCACGAGCAGCGTCACCCCTCCGACCCGCACTCGACCCACTGCGACCACGCGAGCCCGCGTCACCGCCCGCACCGTCGACCCCTCGCGAACTCGCGCTCCGACCCGCGCCCTGACCGCGCCTTCCCCCGTCACCACCAGCGACATCACGAGTACCGGCACGGCCCCGCACTCGCGCACCCCCGTGGCTATCCCCACCGGAGCCCGTACGAGCAGCGCCACCACGTCGGCCAGCGCTAGTCCCGCCGTCACCACGCGAGACCGCCGCACCCCCATTGCGACGATCGTCAAGATCCCGCAAGTCCGCAACGCCCGCACCATCCCCCGCACGCGAGCCCCGACCCTCAGCACGCCGACGCGGCCCGCGACCCTCAGCCCCCGACAACGCCTGCTCAACCGCATCCGCCTCGGCAACCGAACCCAAGTCGCGCAAATCCGCCAAACCCTCGTCCAGTTTCACGCGCTGCTCCCCCAATCCGATGGCGAGCGCGATCAATTCGCATACCGCGCCCGGGTCTTCCAACTTGAGGAACCGCTCGCCAAGCAGCCCACTCCAGTGGTCGGCGATTTCGGGGTCGAGGTAGTACGACGACTCGTTCGGCAGGATGAAGTACACGTTCCAGCGCTCGGCGAGCACGCGGTAGATCGACTCGACGCTCACATCGGTGTCCACGTGGTCGCCGATGACAGCGCGGATGTGGCGAGCGGTGAGGCGGGGCTTGTTCAGCTCATCGCCGATGAGGAACAGGTAACCGCGCTTGCCCCGCTTCTCCCACGCGTCCGTCACCATGTGTCGCGCGACGAAATACGCTGCCAATTCATAACTTTCGGACTTCTGGCCGCCGCCTCCTCCTTCGAGGAGAATCTCGCGCAACTGGTCGTCCATGCGGTTGTCGGATTCGAACTGGCCGATCTGCAACGGCACCCGGTCGGACTCGGCGTCGCCGATCGCGCCGAAGCACACCTGCGGGTCGTCGGCGTAGCCGCGCGCGGCGAGCAACCCGTGCAGCTTGGCGAGTTTGGTCTGCATGATGCGCGGTACCCGGCCCATCGACCCGGTGACGTCGAAGAGCACAACAACCGGCAACGAATTGCCATGTTCGGCGCTGTCGCGGCTCTCCCGGTACGCGACGTCGAACGGATCGAGACTCGGGTGCGCGTGCCAGGTGTTGTAGTCCTGGTCGCGCATTCGCGCGGTGTACCCGAAGTCGTCGATGCCGTTGCGTGCGCGGTAAGTCTGGCCCGCACGGTAGGCGGTGTCGTCCCAATTTCCGTATCCCATGTGTTTTAGTCTAGATGACTAAAACAAGAACCGTCAAGGGGAAACCCACCGTGCGAGCGTTTTTCGCGTTACTCGACCAATCCGTCAGCCGTGAGCTCAAGCGTGCGCGTGACCCCGATATCGGCAAGGAACCGCTGGTCATGACTCACCACGATCAGCGCGCCCTCAAACCCCGACAGCGCCTGCGTGAGATGCGCGAGGCTGGGCAAATCGAGGTTGTTCGTCGGCTCATCGAGCATCAGAAAGCGCGGCGCGGGATCAGCGAGCAGCAACGTCGCCAACGCCGCCCGCAACCGCTCCCCACCCGACAGCGCCGCCACCGGCCGGTCGGCGTCGGCCCCGCGAAACAGGAACCGCGCGAGCTGTCCGCGAATGGTTTCCGCGTCCGCGTGCGGCGCGGCGGCAGCCACATTGGCGAACACCGACAGTTCCTCAGAGAACACGTCGAGCCGCTGCGGCAACATCCGCCACGCCACCTTTGGCCCAGCAGCCGCGATCTGCCGCAGCAACGTCGACTTCCCAGCCCCGTTGCGCCCGGTCAGCGCGATCCGCTCCGGCCCACTCACCCGCAGGTCAACGACAGGACCGTTAGCCAACTCGAGACCGGCCAGCTCGATCACGTCCTGTCCCGGATACAACCGCGTCGCGGGCAGTTCGATGCGCACCTCACGGTCGTCGCGCACCAATTCGGCTGCGCGATCAAGGTTTTCGCGGGCGGAGTCAAGCTTGTCGATGTGGGCGTTGCGCAGTTTGCCCGCCGACACCTCGGCGCTGTTCTTGCGCATTCCCATCACGATCTTGGGTTCACGCTTTTGGTCGTACATCTTCTGCCCGTAGCGAGCGCGTCGGTCGAGTTTGATCCGCGCCTCAACCAACTCACGTGCCTGCTTGCGCACGTCGCCACGCGCATCGCGCACCGCCGCCCGCGCCGCTTCCTGTTCGGCTTCGATCACCTCTTCGTAGTGCGTGAAATTGCCACCAAAGCAACGGATTTCGCCCGCGCGCACCTCGGCGATCACGTCGGCCCGATCCAACAATGCGCGGTCGTGACTGACAACCACAACCATCCCGTCGAACTGCCTGATCACCTCGTAGAGACGCTCGCGTGCCGCCGAATCCAGGTTGTTGGTCGGCTCATCGAGCAGCAGGACGTCGGGTTCGGCGAGCAGTTCGGCGACAAGCCCCAGCAACACCGTTTCACCACCGGACAGCGTGTCGACGGTGCGGTCAAGATCGGCAACCGACCCGGCGACGTAATCGAGCCCGAGCCTGCCAAGCAACGCGACAGCCTCGTCCTCAACCTGCCATTGCGTGCCGACGGTGTCGAAGTCGGCTTCGGTCCCCTCCCCCGCTTCAATTCGCGCGAGCGCGGCACGTTGCGGGGCGATGCCAAGCAGTTCGTCGACGCGCGAACCGACGCGAAGTCCCAGGTCCTGGCGCAAATAGCCAATACGCCCGGCCACGGTGACCGACCCGCGCGCGGGCGTCAGCTCGCCAACAACGAACCGCAACAGCGTGGATTTACCAGCGCCATTAGCGCCAACGAGACCGACAACCGTGCCGCTGAGCACCGCGTTGAGCCCGTCGAAAACGGGGGTGCCATCAGGCCAGGAAAAAGTGAGATCAGAAAAGGAAATAGACATGCGGACCGCCTCAAAGGGTGCAACGGAAAACGCGGTGCGCGAGTGCGGACCGCCCGAAAGCGCCTTAGAGGATCAACGCATGAACTCCGATCGTCGGGAATAAGACTCGACAGTTCTACACCCAACGCAACGACGAACGCAACCCCTTCGTTCGCCTAGCGTAGGAGTTTCCCGCCTGCCGCGAATGCGGAAAACCCCCGCTCACCTGCATGAACGGGGGCCGGTAAAAAAACTTCTACAACTTCACGATCGACTCGACCGGGTAGTCGCCCTGATGCTTGCGCCCTTCAAGGAACTCCAACTCAAGCACCACGGCAGCCGCGACGACGACCGCACCGACCTCGGCGAACAGCCCAGCGGCAGCGGCGAGCGTGCCACCGGTGGCGAGCACGTCGTCGAGCAGCAGGATGCGCTTGCCCTCAAGCTCGACCCCGTTGGCCGGGATTTCCAGTGCGGCAGAACCATATTCGAGCTTGTACTCGCGCGACACCACCGGCGGAGGCAGCTTGCCACCCTTGCGGATCGCGAGCACACCGGTGCCGAGCGTGGCCGCGACACCCGCGCCAAGCAGGAACCCGCGCGCGTCGACGCCAGCAACAATATCGATATCCGGCGCGACGGCGGCGAAGCAATCGATGACCGCGCGGAACCCGTCGGCGTCGGCGAAAACCGGGGTTAGGTCCGCGAAACGCACACCGGGAGTGGGGAAGTCGTCGTGCCAGCGGGTGAGCCGCTCGACCGCCTTCGCGGCCTGTTCGGCACGTGCTCCCGCGTGCTCACCGGACTCGACAACCGCGTGCTTGCTCATCGGCACCTCTCCACTACGACTCACCGCTGCAACACCCAGCGGTCCATGTTCCATCCAGTTCCGGCCTGCGTTGGTCCGGGGATTCCGTTCCGCATGCCGTTGCCGAACGCGATGAGGCGCGGCGTGGCGAACAAGGGGATGCTCGGCAGCTGTGCCCACAGCAGATTTTCGGCTTCGGTCAGCAGATTCAGCGTCGCGGTCGAGTTGGCCTCACCGGCGAGCTGGTCGGTAATGGCATCGTAGCGAGTGTTGGTGAACCCGCCGAAATCGAGCCCGCTACCGGCGCGCAACGCGCTGAACGCGGTGGTGTTGGTCGCCGAACCGGCTGGTCCCGGCATCGACCCTTGCCCAGCGAGCACGACGTCAACGGCACCTTCGGCCAGCCGCGACGGCGTGAAGTCGGGTGCGCCGGCATCGACAACACCAAAGCCAGCGCCTCGACACGATTCGGCGATCATCGCGACAGTCTGCGCGCGACGGGCGTCGGGACCCTGGTATCCGATGCGAATCGTCGGCTGACGGGCCCCGGCCGAAGCGAGCGTGGCCGTCGCGGCACCGACATCGGCACCAAGGTACTTCTCCCCCGCTCGCGACGCCGGGCCGTAATACAGCGAATCCTGTTGCACCACATGGGCGTTCAACGGTCCAGCGCCGAGCCCGTTGGGCGGAACCTGACCAGCCTTGCCGAGGGTGTCAAACAGCGCTTGACGCGGCACGCACTGCGCGAACGCGCGTCGCACATCGACAGAGGCGAACACCCCGCCGGTCGCGAGCACAAGCTGCTCAACGCCACGACTTGCGACGGTGTGCTGGTCGAACCCGTCGAGCTTTAAATTCGCGACCGAACCCGCGCCCAGGTCAACAACGCCGAGCGCGTTGTCCTTGGCCTTCGCCGCGTAGTCGGTCCCGCGTTCCCAGACAACGATGCGACTGGTCTTGGGTGGCGCGCCCCACCACTTCTCGTTCGCGACGAGCACCAAACCGTCTCGCGCACTGAAGGATTCGATGCGGTAGGGCCCCGATGACGGGAACTTGGTGAGGTCGAGGGCGCCGGGCGCGAGTGCCCAGCCGCCGTTCCAAAAGTCGGCGATGCGACCGAGCACGGCACCGTCGCCCGACTGCAACGCCGTCACCACGTCAGCCACGCCCGCCGCTTTCGCGACAACGTGCGCGGGCATCAGTTCAGCAGCGGAAAACAGTGTGCGCCAAGGTAAATAGCGTCGACCGGGTCGGAAGACGACGGTCGCGTCCTTGGACCCCGGCTGACAATCGATGCGCTCGATGTCGGCGTATCCAGCCGTGCTCGCCGCATCGAAGAATCCGGTCCGCTCGCCGGGCCGCGTGAAGCGACCCGAGCGGGCGGCCCAGGTGAGGTACAGATCGTCACAGGACGTTTTGACCCCGTCGGAATACACCCCGTCGGCATTGAGCCGATACTGCACGGTTTGGGTCTCGCCCGGCACTTCCTTCGCGGTGCCCGCGTCGGTGTCGGCCACTGGCTGACCGTCGGGTCCGGTGTAGAAGAACCCGGTCAGCACCCGGCCGAACACCGCGGTCGCGCCGCTCGCGGCCCCGACCGTGCTGCCGCCGTTGTAGCTGGCGATCTTGGCGTCGACGGCGTAACCAATCGACGGGACCGCGTTCGTCGTCGAACATCCGACGACGAACCCGGCGGCAGTCGCGGCCGTGGCGAGCACGGTGACTAGTCGGATCGTGCGCGTTCGCATGAAGAGACCCCTGTGCTCGGTGGGTTAGGTGCGCTTGTGCCGCTTTCCGCTTGGCCGTGCGCCGGGACGAGGCGCGCCCGTGCCAGCACTGGTGCGCGCGGGACGCGCCCCAGCCGACGACTTCACCAGCTCGGGAGCAGCAGCGCCCGCTTCGCGCTTGGCAAGCACCTTGCGCGTGTGCGCCGCGACCGGACCCCAGCGTTCCTTGATCGAAACCAGGATCGGCACCGCGAGGAAGATCGACGAGTACGCGCCGACGACCATGCCGACGAGCTGCACGAGCGCGAGGTCCTTGAGCGTGCCAACGCCCAACAGCCACACCGCGATCACCAGCATGCCGACGATAGGCAGGATGCCGATGACGGTGGTGTTGATCGAGCGCATCAACGTCTGGTTGGCCGCGAGATTGGCCTGCTCGGCGTAGGTGCGTTTATTCAGATACAGCACGCCGCGCGTGTTTTCCTCGACCTTGTCGAAGACGACGACGTTGTCATAGAGCACGTAACCGAGGATCGTCAGCAAACCGATGACCGCCGCGGGCGTGACCTCGAATCCGACGAGCGAATAGATGCCAGCGGTGACGACGAGGTTGAACAACAGCGACACGATCGCCGCGATTGACATGTCGCGTTCGAAGCGAATCGCGATGTAGATCATGGTCAACCCGATGAAGACAACAAGCGCGAAGAGCGCCTTCTTCGTGATCTCGCTACCCCAGGTTTCGCTGATCTCGGCGATCGAAATCGCGTCGCGGTCAACCTGTCCCGCCGAGTTCTTCGGCTGCAACTGCGTGAAAAGCGCATTCTGGAGCTGGTCGGTCTGGGTGGCGTCGAGCGTGTCCGAGCGGACCTGGATGGTCGCGCTCGCACCCGAACCGACGCGCTGCACGGCGACCGGCCCGTGGCCGAGGGTTTGGGAGTAGATGTCCTCGACCTGCTGGGTGCTGACGTTGTCGGCGGGCAACTGAATGCGCGACCCACCGGCGAAGTCGATACCGAGGGTGAACCCGCGCACCGCGATGCTCAGCAGCGAGATCAGCAGGAACGTCGCCGCCATCGCGTAGAAGAACTTGCGCCGCGACACGATGGGGAAACCACCGGTGCCGGTGTAGAGCCGTTCGAAGAAACTGTGCTCAGGCGCGTTGGAGTTGGGGTTGGTCATCGTGACATCTCCTTGGCGCGTGCTTCCTCGGCGCCGCGTTCGCGAGCGATCTGTTGCACCGCGCCGAGCCCGTTCACCGACGGTTTCGCCCAGAACGGCGAACGCGAGGCGAGCATCATCAGCGGCGCGGTGACCAGGTAAAGCACGATGACGTCGAGCACGGTGGTGATACCGAGCGTGAACGCGAAGCCCTTGACCTGACCCGCCGCGAGCACGTACAGCACCACCGAGGCGATAAGGCTGACGGTCTTGCCCGACAGGTTGGTGCGCTGCGCGCGCTGCCAACCACGTGGGACGGCCGAGCGGAAGCTGCGACCCTCACGCATTTCGTCCTTGATGCGTTCGAAGAACACGACGAACGAGTCGGCGGTCAGACCGATACCGATGATCAAACCGGCGATACCGGCGAGGTCGAGGGTGAACCCGATCCAGCGCCCAAGCAGCACGATGATGCCGTACACCGCGAATCCGGCCGCGATGAGCGAGAACCCGGCGAGGAAGCCGAGCATGCGGTAGTAGAGCAGGCAGTACAGCAACACCGCGATCAAGCCGATCAGACCGGCGAGCAGCGCGGCCTTGAGCGACGACAACCCGAGCGTCGCCGAGACGGTTTCGGCTTCGGACACCTGGAACGACAGCGGCAGCGAACCGTACTTCAACGTGTTCGCGAGCTCAGTCGCGCTTTCCTTGGTGAAGCTGCCCGAGATCGAGGTACGACCACCGAGCTGCGGACCCTGCTGTACCTGCGGCGCGCTGACGACCTTGGAGTCGAGCACGAACGCGACGCGCTTGTAGACGTATTCGCCGGTGAGCGCCGCCCACGCGTCAGCACCCGAGGACTTGAACTCAAGGTTCACTTCCTGACGTGCCTGCTGCGAGTTCAGGCCAGCGGTCGCGTTGGCGATTTCCTGGCCATCGATGCGGCTCGGCCCGAGCAGGAACACCTCGGTGCCGTCCTGGGAGCAGGCAACCAGCGGCAGTGCCGGGTCGTCGTTACCCCTGAGCGGGTCGGGCTTGGTGCAGTCGAGCGACTGCATCGCCAGCTGCTGGACCGTCTGATCGGTGCTCTGACGCAGGGCCTTCGCGTCGGCGATCTCCTTGGCCTGCTGCTGAGCGGGGGTGAGATTGCCGTTCCCGGGCGCTGGCGCGGGCGTGGTCGGTGCCTGTGCGGGGAACACGCGCGACTGCGGGGCGGGCGTCGTCGGCTCGGTCGGCGCCGGGGTTTCCCCCGTCGTCGGCGGGGTCGGCGCGTCGGTTGCCGGGGCGGGTGCGGGCGCGGTCGGCGCGGCACCACCCGCGGTCGGCTGACCAGCGGCGAGCACCGGGCGAATGTAGAGCTTCGCGGTGGTCGCGAGCGCGCGCGCCTGCTGGCTGTCGTCGCCTGCGACGGTGATGACGATGTTGTCGCCGTCGATCACAACTTCCGAACTGGAAACACCGAGGCCGTTGACGCGGCTCTCAATGATCGCCTGCGCCTTCTTGAGGCTGTCTTGGCTCGGTCGGCTGCCATCGGGCGTGCGCGCGGTCAGGGTGACGCGCGTGCCGCCCTGGAGGTCGATGCCAAGCTTGGGTGTCGGCGAATGATCACCGGTGAAGAACACCAGGGCGTAGATCACGGCCAGCAGCGCGGCGTAAACGCCGAGCAGCCGGTACGGATGCGCCGATCCTTTCGAAGGTGGCACAGCAGGTCATCTCCTAGGCGGAAGTCGAGGTTGAAACGAATGGGCACAGCGGTGCCCGGTCGGCCCCACAAACCGCGGGACCGACGGGTAAACGTGGGAATTTAGTCTTTGCTGAGCCGCGTCGCGGTCTGGTCGGCCGACTCATCGACGGGAGCGGCGTCGTCAGCGGTGTCCGCGACGGCGGCATCTTCGCTGGTGGTCGCGGTGTCGTCGACGCGCACCTCACGGATGGCCGCGCGCAGCCACGTGGTGACAACGTCTTCGGCGATCTCAAGATCAACGGTGGTGTCGTCGAGATCGACAACGGTGCCGTAGAGGCCCGACGTGGTGATGACCGGGTCGCCCACCTTCAGGTTCTCCTGCAGGGCGGTCACTTTCTCCGATTCCCGCTTCTGTTTGCGGATACCGAAGAACATCGGCACGAGCAGCGCCAGGATAAGCAGCGGAAACAGGAAGTCCATCGTCGAAGTCAGTCCCTAGTGGAGTGGGTGGGCGTGCGGGTACGCCTGACAGTCTGCCAGTAGTTGACATTGTTGCCACAGCGGCCACCGATCTGCCTGCTCAAGGGCCCTCCCTGACAGGTGTAACGCCGGTAACATCTTTCTGGGCGCATCGAAGGCGTTCATACGAGGGAAGAAGTACTGACACAATGACGACCGTGACGCCCGACGATGTGAGCCGCACCCACTTCGCCATGCCGAACCTGGGTCATCGCGGCTATCACGCAGACGAAGTCGACGCCTTTCTTGAGTTGGTGTCGGCCACTCTCGACGGTCAGGGTGCGCTGACCGCCGACGATATTCGCCATGTCCATTTCGGCGCGCCGCGTTTTGGCGGCCGTGGATATCAGGCCGACCAGGTCGACGACTTCCTCGACCGGGTCCGCACCGAGCTTGAGCATCGGCAAAAGGGCGGCCGACCAGTGCCCGCCGCGCGCGTCGACGACGACGTCACCCAAATGCTCACCCCCGACGATGTGCATCGCATGCGCTTCACCCAGTCGGCGGTTGGTCGTCGCGGGTATCACGAGGAAGAGGTCGACGCGTTTCTCGATTTAGTCGCCGCGACGCTCGCGCACAACGGGCCGGGCAGCCTCACCGTCGCTGACGTGCGCGGCGTGCGGTTCAACGACACCCGTCTCGGCACGCGTGGCTACGCGCGCGAGGAGGTCGACGCGTTCATCGACCTTGTTGTCACCGCGCTTGAGCACGCCGAGCGGTCAGCGTAGGAAAATTAACGTCGAATTAGCCTTGGATGGAATGCAATTCGGCTTCGCGCAGGTCGTGGGGGAAAACAAACCGGCGGAAAGCCCAGAACCGGAACGCCATCGCTAACAGCACGCCAAGGATCTGGCCGCTGATGAAGTTGGCGACGGCCTGGGTCACCGGTGCGACGTCGGGTACGCGCAGGTCAAGGGCATAAAGTGAGATCGCTTGCGGGATCATCGTCACGCCGATACCCAGCGCGCTGATCGCGAAGAACAGCGCCGCTTCGTGACTGCGCGCGCGTCCGCCGCGCGTGTTGAACGACCATTCCCGGTTGAGAATGTAGGAGGCGATGGTCGCGATCAGGGCACCGAGAAGCCTTGCGGTGAGCGGCTTTTCGCCAAGAACGGTCAGTTTTACCGCGTAGACGACGCCGGTATCGATGAACCAGGTGATCGCGCCGACGACGGCGAATTTCAGCAGTTCACGGTGCGTGAGAAGCCGGGCACGCAGCGGTTCGGGAATTCGCCGCACGATCGCATCAATAGCCACGACAAAACAGTAATGGACTCAACGGTCGCGCGCCTGGCGGGCTAATCGATAACGTCGACGCCCGGATGTGGTTCGCGCCCACGCACTTCGATCGTGCCAATCACCAGGTCAGGGGGCGGAACGAGGCCAAGGTGCTCCCATGCGGCTGCCGTCGCGACCCGGCCGCGCGGCGTTCGCGCGACCAGCCCGGCGCGCACGAGGAACGGTTCACAGACCTCTTCGACGGTGGCCGCTTCCTCGCCGACGGCGACCGCCAACGTCGAAACCCCAACGGGCCCACCGCCAAACGAACGGACAAGCGCGCCGAGGACCGCGCGGTCGAGGCGGTCAAGGCCGAGTACGTCGACGTCGTAGACCTCAAGCGCGGCGCAGGCGATGTCTCGGGTGATGAAGCCGTCGGCACGGACTTCGGCGAAGTCGCGGACGCGGCGCAGCAGGCGGTTGGCGATACGGGGCGTGCCGCGCGAACGGCCTGCGACCTCGGCGGCCGCGTCGTAGTCGATCGCGACGCCGAGAATGCGCGCGGACCGTTGCAGGATCGCGAGTAGTTCGTCGGGTTCGTAGAAATCCATGTGGCCGGTGAAGCCGAAGCGGTCGCGCAAGGGGCCGGTGAGCGCGCCCGATCGCGTTGTCGCGCCGACCAGCGTGAACGGGGCGATGTCGAGCGGAATCGACGTGGCGCCGGGGCCTTTGCCGACGACAACGTCGACGCGGAAGTCTTCCATCGCCAGGTACAGCATTTCTTCGGCGGGGCGGGCCATGCGGTGGATTTCGTCGATGAATAAGACGTCGCCTTCGACCAGGTTCGACAGCATCGCGGCCAAGTCGCCGGCGCGTTCGAGTGCCGGGCCTGAGGTGATGCGCAGGGCGGTGCCGAGTTCGGTCGCGATGATCATCGCCATGCTGGTTTTGCCCAGGCCAGGTGGCCCGGACAGTAGTACGTGGTCGGGCGTCGCGCCTCGCCTGCGCGCGCCGCGTAGGACCAGCGCGAGTTGTTCGCGGACGCGTGGTTGGCCAATGAACTCGTCGAGCGAGGTGGGGCGAAGACCCGGTTCGACGTCGGTGTCGGCGACCAAAGGCGTTGCGGCCAGCGCTGATTCGTCTGGGTCGAAGAATTCCGTCATCGGGCGCTACCGGTTCTTCCCGAGGAGACCGAGTGCGGAACGCAACGCTGACGAGGTGGTGGCGAGCGGGCTTTCGGCGAGCACCGAGTCGACGGCTTGTTCGGCGTGTTTGAGCGGAAAGCCAAGGCCGACAAGGGCTTCGGTGACTTGTTCACGGACGGGCGTCGCGGTGGTTTGCGCGCCGGGCGCACCGGTGGGGACGGGAACGGCGTTGACCTTGTCGCGCAGTTCAACGCACATGCGTTCCGCACCGCGCTTGCCGATGCCGGGAACGCGAGTGAGCGCGCTGATGTTGCTCTCCGCCAACGCTTTTCGCAACGCTTCCGGTTCGAGCACGGCGAGCACCGCCATCGCGAGGCGCGGGCCGACGCCCGAGACGGTCTGGAGCAGGCCGAACAGGTCGCGGGCTTCGGTGTCGGCAAAACCGTAGAGCGTCATGGAGTCTTCGCGCACGATCATCGATGTGAACAGGCGCGCTTGGTCCCCGCGATGCAGGCCCGACAGGGTGGCGGGGGTGACGTTGAGTCGGTAGCCGATGCCCGCTGCCTCGATCACGACATGGTCGAGTGCGATTTCGAGCACCTCACCGCGCACTGACGCGATCACGGGCGCACCACCTTCCGCTGTTGAGCTAGGCGCGCCTCGTACCGGCGCTTCACCTCTTCGGCTTGAGCTTGGGCCGCGGCCATCCGGTCGATGAGCGGCGCGCGCCAAGAATGACAGATCGCGAGAGCGAGCGCGTCGGCCGCGTCGGCGGGTTTCGGCGGGGCGTCGAGCCCGAGAATACGGGTGACCATGGCGGTGACCTGGGCTTTGTCGGCCGAACCATTGCCGGTGACAGCGGCTTTCACTTCGCTTGGCGTGTGAAAAACCACCTTGATCCCCCGCCGGGCCGCCGCGACCGCGATCACGCCACCGGCTTGCGCGGTCCCCATCGCGGTACTCACGTTGTGCTGGGCGAACACGCGCTCAATAGCGACCGCTTCGGGCTGATGCCGTTCCATCCACGCTTCAGCGGCATCAGCAACGGCCATGAGCCGCAGCGCAAGATCGCTTTCGAGCGGCGTACGGACCACAGTGACAGCAACCGGAACAACTTTCCTGCCCGGCCCACTGTCAACAACACTGAGCCCGCACCGGGTGAGCCCGGGATCAACCCCCATCACCCGCACGGGCTCACCTTCCGATCGAAACGAACAGTTGTTCGAGAGTCTAGGCCATCCGCCGCCGCACCCGACACAACGAAACGCCTTTTACCCCCGCTCCCCCCAGACCAGCCATTTCGCGGCGACCGCCGCCGGCAGGTCGACCCCTTGGTCGCGCGCGAGCAGCAAGGTCTGGCACAACACGTCGGCAAGTTCGTCCCGCACGTCGGCAGCTAGCTCATCAGCGGACTTTCCGCGCGCACGGCCCTGCCCGGTGCTAGCGAGGAACGCTTGCGTCAACTCCCCGACCTCTTCGTGGAGCTTGAGCAGAAACCACGTTGCGTCGCGGGTGATGGAGTTTTTGGCGGCATAACCAGCGGAGATCTTTTCGACCTGCTCGGCAAGTTCAGACAGTTCCATTGGGCCACAATAGGTTTGCGGCGCCCCATCGCGCACTGTCGGCCGTTCACTCGCCACCGTCCGCGCGGCACACGCGCACTCGCTCCAGCAATCCCTGCGGCAGCCCGGCCTGGTCGGCGAGGTCGCCATCGTTACACGGTCATGCGAAAGCACCACCCTAGATTTCTAGGGCGGCGCTTTCCGCAGCGACCTCGTCGGAGATGTCGACTCAAGCGGATCTGGTCTCGTGCCTCGCTTACGGTGTTGCGGGCAGACCAATTGCCGGATTGATGAACTTGTTCGTCACGATCGTGTCGGCGGTGATGCCGTCGCGGACGTCCAAGCCGCGCTTGCGCAGGATCGGGGTGACGACACCGATCACGCGGTCAACACGCGTGGTATCGAAGTTCCCCAGGGTCGCGTCGGGGCCGTTGCCCACAATCTTTTGGGCCAGTTGGACTTTCACCGAATCGGTGTTGCCGCCCGCGGTCATCGGCGGGCCGTCCGGGATGGTCTGGGCGATCCGAAGCAACGCCTGGTTGACTGGCTCCGGGTTGCGCACGTAGTCGACCTCGGCCTGCTGCAACATCGGAACGAGCTTCGTCAAACACGGGGAAAGCTTGTCCATGTCACCGGTGCGCACCGACCACGCGTGCGGGTAAATCTCGTAGCCCGACTCGTGCACGAGCAGCGACTTCACCGGCTTCAACCAGCCCTTCACGTCGTGTTCCCAACGGTAGGGCTCGTTGGAGACGTACCCCTGCTGCATCGCCTTGCCACGCTCGGCGACGAAGCGGCTTGGGGTGCCGTCGAACGACGCGTCAGCCTGGGCTGCGGAAACATCACCATGCGCGATCAGGTAGTCCATGAACAGCTTGCCCTCGCTGTACACGACGGGCGCACCCGTTGCTGGCACGTCCTTCCACGACTTGACCTGGGGATACGTCGCGGGATCGAACAGCACGATCTGCGGGTTCACGTCCAGCGACGCGAACACCCCGGTTACCGGGAACTTCGCCGCCGCACGCACCGCATCGTCGGTTGGGACGAACCCCAACGTGATGCTCTGATCCTGATACATCTGCGCGGGCACCGGCTGACCACCGAGGAACGGACCACCAAGGCGCACTTCAACATTCACGCCGGTGTCGCCGAGTGGCCCCGAGTACGCGCCCTTCTTCACGTCGACGGTCCCGTTCGGTCCGACGAGTTGATAGGCGGCGGCGCGTTCCGGGGTGGCGAACCAGTCGGTCTGGATGACGATGTTCGCCGGGCACACCCCGGCTAGCGCGCCGTTGCCGGTAGGCGCTGGCGCCGACGTCGCGCCGGAACAGGCGGTCAGCGCCGTGACGCTGGCCAGGACGGCCGTGGCTATGAGTGTTTTCTGCACCGGGTTTCCTTCGAGGTCGAGCGAGTACGAGAGGGTTAGACGTTGCGGCGGAGACCCTGTGCGCGGTCAACGCGACGGGCGAGAAAGTCGAAGAGCCAGAACAGAATCAGGCCGACGAGCGAAGACAGCAGCAGCGCGGTGAGCAGTTCCTCGGTGGCCAACTGCTGGCGGTAGACGTCGATCATGCGACCGATGCCGGGTTCGCCCTGTCGGAAGAAGAAGTCGGCGACGATCGACCCGATAATCGCCATTCCGCCGGAAATCTTGAAGCCCGAAATCATCGCGGGCAGCGCGGTCGGCAGTTGCAATTTCACGAGGCGCTGCCAACGGTTCGCGCCGTGCAGGGTGAACAGGTCGTGTTCGGCGGGCGCGACCGATTTCAGCCCGAACAGCGTGTTGGTCACGACGGGGAACAGCGACACCATCACGCACACGATCACGCGGCTAGAGAATTCGTACCCGAACCAGAAGCCGAAGAGCGGTACCACGGCGAGAATCGGAATTGTTTGCAGCACAACGGCATAGGGATACAGCGAATACTCGGCCCAGCGTGCCTGACTCATCACCACCGCGAAACTCACGCCAAGCGCGATGGCGACAACGAGCCCGACGAGCGCAACCTGCACGGTCGACCACAGCGCCGAGAGAATGGTTGTCCGGGCGAGCGGGTCGAGCAGGCCCTTCGCGATCACCTGTTCCGGCGCGGGCAGCAGAAACCGTGACGCCGGGTCAAGCAGCACGTGACTGACCAACGACCAGCACGCGAGCACCGCGATGAACACGACAATCGGCGCGAGAATTCGGATCGGAGCCACCCGAAAGGGCCACGCAACCTTCATCTTTGACCTTTCCCCAGCCACGCCCGCAGCGACTACGGCGGTCATGCGGCCGTCTCCATCTCAGCTCCACGCAGCGCCGCCGATACCTCGGCAGAGACGGCGGCGAACTCGGGCGTGTAGCGCAGCGCGGGCAGCCGCGGGAAGTCGAACGGCACGCTGATCTCAGCCGCCACGCGCCCTGGCCGCCCGGTCAAAACAACAACCCGCGTCGACATGAACACCGCTTCGCTCACCGAGTGGGTCACGAATACTCCGGCGAAGGCGTCGCGCCGAAAAAGCGCGCTGACCTCCTCGTTCAGGCGTTGCCGCGTGATCTCGTCGAGCGCGCCAAAGGGTTCGTCGAAGAGGAAAAGTTCCGGCCGCAGTGTCAACGCACGGGCGATGGACGCGCGCATGCGCATGCCGCCCGACAGCTGCGCCGGTTTATGTTTCTCGAAACCGTTAAGCCCCACCCGGTCGATGGCGTCTTGGGCGTCGGCGCGCCGAGTTGCCCGGTCGACGCCAGCCAGCTCGGCAGGCAATTCAACATTGGCGAAAACGCTGCGCCACGCAAGCAGCGTCGACTCCTGAAAGACGTAGCCGAGTCGGTTGGTTCCCAGTTTCACGCTGCCCGCGGTCGGCTTCTCGAAGCTGGCGGCCAACCGCAGCAGCGTGGACTTCCCGCACCCCGATGGACCGACCAGCGAAACGAATTCGCCTGGCTTAACAGCAAAGTCGATGTCCGACAGTGCCCGGGTGCCGTCGTCGAAAACAAGGGAAACGCCGTCGAAAGCTAGGGCCGGTTCGGGCTCGCTGCCACTGCTCGTATACGAGACCTCAGCGGGCGACGTGGTGGAAGCGGTTGCGCTCATGGACTATTTCTAGTGACTGGTCATTGCCGATCGCGGTCCAGCGGATTACACCCTTGTTTCGTATACGATCAATTCAGCACGGCGAGAACACCATTCGCGGCAACCACACGCCCCCGTTTAAGCACGAGGCGACGTGTCGGCACCGCGACGACCGCGTGCGCGGGTGTCGCGGCGTCAATGACGCACAGGTCAGCGGACGCGCCGGGCGTGAGCCCGTAGTCGCGCAGCCCGAGAACCGTTGCTCCGCCGTACGTTCCAGCGTGAAGCGCGAGTTCGATCTCAGCATCGGCGACAAGGCGGTCACGGTAAGCGACGGTGCCGATGCGGCGCAGCATGTCGCCGTCGCCGTAGGGCGTCCACAGGTCGCGGATGCCGTCGTTGCCGAACGCCAGCGTCGCGCCCGCGGTGTCCATGACACGCACGGGCACGACCGGCGCTTCCCCGACGGCGCAGGTCACCAGCGCGACGCCAGCGTCGGCGAGGTCTTCGGCGATCCGCCGCTGCTCGTCGGCTTCTTGCTGCCCCATCGCATAGGCGTGGCTGATGGCGACGCGGCCCGCAAGCCCGAGCGCACGGGTGCGTTCGGTGATCAGGCCAAACTGCCATGCACCGAGCGAGCCGCCATCGTGCAGGTGGATGTCAATTTTCGCGCCGTAGCGCTCGGCGAGTCCGAAGATGAGGTCAAGGTGACCTTTGGCGTCGTTGTCGTAGCCTGCCGGGTCGAGGCCGCCAATCACCTCGACACCTTCGAGCAGCGCCGCTTCCAGTAATTTCGCGGTGCCAGGACGAGACAGGAGCCCGCCCTGCGGGAACGCGACGAGCTGCACGTCGACGCGGTCGCGGTGTCGTTCGGCGGCTTCACGCACGACCTCGACGCCCTTGAGCCCGATTTCGGGATCGATGTCGATGTGGCTGCGAACGTGGGTGGTTCCGCCAGTGATCATGGCGCCCAACAAGTTTCCCGCGTAATCGACGTTAGGGATGTTGAGCTCAACGCGCCGACCCTCGCCATTGGCGATGCGGCCAGCCAGCGTGCGGCCGCCGGTGTTGGGCACCCACGGCGCGCTCCACAATGTTTTGTCGAGGTGGCAGTGCGTGTCGACGAGGCCGGGCAGCACCAGCGCGCCGTCGATGTCGATCACCTCGGCTCCGGGCGCGGCAAGGTCGGGGCCGAGCGCGGCGATACGCCCGTCGCGGATGTGCACGTCGGCCAGCGTTGCCACCTCGCCCGGCGTCCACGGCCTGCCGCCACGCAGAAGCAGTTCGGTCATGTCGTTCTCCTTAAAAGTTCTGTCTCAGTTCGGCGAGGTCAGGCGGTCAGCAACATGGCGGTACCAGCGGTTGCACCGAAGGCGATGACGACGTAGCGAAATACCTTGGGCTGCAATCGGTCTGCGAATTTCGCGCCGAGGACGCCACCCAGCAGGCACGCGGGCGCGAGCAGCGCGACCGCCACCCAGTGCACCGGACCAAACAGCGCGACCGCGATCATCGCCGTTGTCGACACCGCAACGGTGAGCACGCTCTTGAGCCCGTTCAGCAGTTGCGCCGATGCGTCGAGCCCCAACGCGAGCGCGGTGAGCAGCACGATGCCCATTCCGCCGTTGAAATAGGCACCGTAGGCACCACCGAGGAAGACACCAGCGAAGAGCATCACCTGCGAATCCGATTGGCGCGCGGACAGTTTTCGGGAAATCCAGGGTTGCGCGGCGAAGAGCGCGGTCGCGCCGAGCACCAGGTAGGGAACCAGCGCGGCGAAGACCGCTGGCGGGGCGGCAAGCAACATGAGCACGCCACCGACCGCCCCGACTGTCCCCGTGATGACTAAGCGCGGCAACAAGTTTCGATAGTCGGTGGCGCGTTTGCGTAGCGCGGCCGCACCACCCAGATAGCCGGGCCACACCGCGACCGCGTTGGTGACGGTCGCACTGACCGGCGGCAGCCCAAACGCCAACAGCGCGGGAAACGACAGCAAACTGCCGCCGCCAGCGATGGCGTTGCAGAAACCCGCCCCAACCCCAGCGGCCAGCAGCAGGGCCATGTGCACGGGATCCATGACAACCTTTCGCATTTCGATAAGAGCACGTCGCAGAAACAACGTGGCGAAATCGTATACGAATACGGCTTGACCGGCCTAGCGAGCGGCTCTCACACCGGAATGCCGTAGATTTGATGGCACATTCCTTGGCAATGGCCGCCGATCGTAGACAAGCGGCACTCCCCCGTACTCGCACCTGGAGGTGACGTGAGCAGCACCGTGCGCCGGATGACGCCGCAGCAAGTCTGTCGAGCCATCCGTGACGACATCATTCGCGGCGACTTCACCTCCGGCCAGCGGTTGACCGAAGACACCCTCGCTGAGCGCTACGGGGTTTCGCGGGTACCAGTGCGGGAGGCGTTGCGCACGCTTGAGGCCGAAGGTTTCGCCTCGTCACGCCCGTATGCAGGCACCTTTGTCGCCGAGCTCACCGAGGTCGAAGCTGCCGATCTGCTCGAGATTCGCGCGCTGCTTGAACCGTTGTGCGCGAGTCGCGCGGCGACGCGACGCACGCCTGAGCAGCTAGGTCGGCTCAAAGAACTCACGTCATTAGGACAGGAGGCGGTCCGCGATGGCCGACTCGATGAGTTGGCGCGGCTGAACAGTCGGTTCCATGAAGTGCTCGCCGAAGCGTCGGGCAGCGCGTTGCTCACGCAGTTGATCACCCAGCTCAGCTGGAAAATCGCGTGGGTGTACGCGGTGGAATTGCCTCGTCGCGCCGAGGATTCGTGGCACGAGCACGAGCAGATTTGCGCCGCGCTCGAAGCGGGTGACGCGGACCGGGCGCGGGCGGTCGTTGCCGAGCACATCGCGCACGCTGACTCGGCTTATCGCCTACGGAGTCAGCCGAGTCCCGACGTGTAACACGGACGCAGCATCGTTCGACCGCACTGGAAACACGAGCGTCGTATACAAAGACGGTCCCTCGCGTTTTTAGGAGCTTTCGTGGTCGATTTGGTGCTGCGGCGCGCCCGTGTTGCCGATGATGCCGACCTGGTTGATATCGCGGTTGTCGACGGGCACATCAGCGCGATCGAGCCCGCGGTTCCCGCGACAGCGGCGGTCGAAATCGACTGTGCAGCAAGGGTTGTCATCCCTGGGCTGATCGAGCCGCATCTACACCTCGACAAAGCATTGCTCGACGGTCGCGCGAGCACACCCGACGACACCCTCGCCAGCGCGATCGCGGTTACCGGCGAATTGAAACGGGGCTTCACCGCCGCCGACGTTGCCGCGAGGGCTCGCCGCGTGCTTGACCAGGCAATAACCAACGGCACCACCATGATTCGCGCGCACCCGGACGTCGATCCGATCGTGGGACTGCTCGGCGTTGACGTCTTGGTTGAGCTGCGCGAGGAATATCGGGGGCTGCTCGACTTGCAGATCGTCGCCTTTCCGCAGGAAGGGATTCTGCGCGCGCCCGGCACACTTGAGCTGATGCGCGAAGCATTGCGACGCGGCGCGGATGTGGTTGGCGGGTGCTCGTATAACGAGGTCGATGTCGACGATTGCCAACGACACGTCGACCTAGTCTTTGAGATGGCGGCGGAATTCGGTGTGCCCGTTGACATTCACGCGGATTTCGCCGACGACGCGACCGACCCCCGCTTCGCGATGGCCGACTACATCGCCACCACGACAACACGCGCTGGTCTCGCGGGACAGGTCGCGATTGGTCACGTGACTTCACTCGCTGGCCGCCCGTTCGCTGAACGCCAGTCGACAATGGCGCGACTGGCCGAGGCAGGTGTGGCGGTGGTCCCGCTGCCCGCGACGGATATGCACTTGGGCGGCCGTGCCGACGAAGTCGCGGTACGCCGTGGCGTCGCTCCGGTGCGCGAACTGTGGGACGCCGGCGTGCGAACCGCGTTCTCGTCCAACAATATTCGCAACGCGTTCACCCCGTACGGCAATGCCGACCTGCTTGACATCGGGTTGTTCCTCGCCCAAACAGGCCACCTGTCGAGTCCTGCCGACCTACGCCGCGTCTTGTCGATGGCGACAACAGACGCGGCCGCGATCGTCGGCATCGCCGACCGGCACGGCATTCGCGTTGGGGCGCAAGCGGATTTGGTCGTGCTTGGCACGCAGCGAGTAGCCGACGCGCTACTCGACCGCCCCGATCGGTGCTATGTGGTGAAAGAGGGTCGCGTTGTCGCCCAGACAACGCGAGTGGTGGAGCTCATGAAACATCCAGCGCGGGCCGCACTGAGTTAGGTGTTAGCTGCGGAACCGCTGGCCGACCCTAGCAGCGACGTGGAGGCGTTCGCACCGTGCGGCCCTCACGATGCGGCAGCCGTGGTCCCCTCGTGCACCAGCGCGTCGATCCGTCGCTTGTATGCGTTGAATTCCGGGGTGGTCGAATCACGTTCGCCGGGCAGGTCGATGTCGATGATCTCGCGCACGTGGCCGGGAACGCCGTGCGCTGCGCCGCCCGCCATCACCACGACCCGGTCAGCCAGGTACACCGCCTCGTCAATCCCATGCGTCACAAAAACGACGGTCACCGCCGTCTCACGGTGGATGCGTTTCAATTCGGCCTGCATGTCGGTGCGGGTGAGCGCGTCGAGGGCCCCGAACGGTTCGTCCATCAGCAGCACCGCCGGACTGTTGGCAAGCACCCGCGCGATCGCGACGCGTTGCTGCATCCCACCAGAAAGTTGATGCGGGAACGACTTTCGCACCCGAGTAAGCCCAACCGTCTCCAGCCACCGGTCGGTGACCTCCCGCACGTCGGGCCGCGTCATGCGCGCCTGCTTGGGCCCGTACGCGATGTTCTCGGCGACGGTCAACCACGGGAACAGCCCGTAGTCCTGGAACACGACGCCACGGTCGGGGCCTGGCCCCGTCACGGGTTCGTCGCCAACGGTGACGGTGCCGACGGTGGGCTCTTCGAAGCCCGCGAGGATGCGCAGCAGCGTTGACTTTCCGCAGCCGCTCGCGCCGACGACGCAGACGAATTCGCCTGCGGCGATATCGATTTCGACGCCGTCGACAGCTAACCCCGGCGCGTCGGGGTAGTGCTTGCCGAGCCCGTTGATCGCGATCGTCGCTGGCCGGTGCGGGCGACGTCGCGTGGTGTAAATCTTCATGCCGATCCTTAGCGAAGCAGGGGCCTGCGGCCCGCGATGAGCCGGACCGCGAGCATCAGCAGCCGGTCGGCGAGAAATCCAGCGAGCCCGATCACGATCATCACCGCGATGATGAGATCCGTGCGCGACTGTTCGCGCGCTTGAGTGATCAACGCGCCCAACCCAATTCGAATGCCGACGGTCTCGCCGACGACGAGGATCACCCAGGAAAGCCCGAGCGCGATCCGCAATCCCGCGACAATGCTCGGCACCGCTGCCGGCAGCACGACTTTGTAGAGCGTGTGCGCGCGTGGTGTGCCGAGCATCGCGGCCGCTTCGAACAGTCGTTCAGGCACGGCGTGCACGCCCGCGATGGTGTTGAGCAGGATCGAGAACACCGCGGCGAGGAACACGAGGAAGATCGTCGAGCGGTCGCCGAAGCCGATGATGAGCAGCGAGAGCGGTGCCCACGCCGTCACCGGGATCGGGCGGACAAGGTTGATCGTCGGCTCAAGCATGCGGTAGACCAGCCGGGAGCGACCCATGATGATGCCGAGCGGAATCGCGATGACGGCAGCGAGAGCGAAACCCTGCACCACGCGCAGCGTGCTCGCGTAGAGATGCAACCAGAGGGTGCCGCTGTACGTGTCGTTGATGATGCCGCCCGCGGCGAGGTCGGCCAGCCGTCTGCCTACTTCGTAAGGGGTTGGCAGAAACCGCATTTGGATGCCGAAGGGCAGTGTCCACCCGCCAGCGACGCCCCGGTCCCACAGCAGTCCGAGGAGCAGCGGGACCGGAAGCGCCCACAGCACGGCGACGAGTCGACCCGGCAGGCGGATGGCGCGTCGGCTAGCCCGCGCGGCTACCGGCGGCACGATCACGGTGGCATCAACGGGTTTGACGGTGGTCATCGTCCCAGGCTCGCGGGTGCGAGAAACTGCGGATCGACCAGTTTCGCCAGATCCGGCTCCTTCGCCAACTGGTCGAAGGCGCGCATCTGCGTGGCGAGCGCGGTCAACCGACCCCGGTATTCGTCATCGAGTTCCCAACGCAGCCAGACGTTTTGCGATGCCGTCTCGACGATGGTGCGATCGAGCCCGAAGGTGGTGACCAGCCCGTCGACCCACGCTTTGCGGTCACCCTTCATGAATTCGATGGCCTGGACGAAGGTGCGGACGGTCTGTTGCACGCGGTCGCGGTCGGAGTTGACGAGCGTGCCGCGCGTACCGAAGACGATGTTCACGCCGCCAATCGGGGTGTCATAGGGCGACAGAATGTCGTGTGCGCCAAGCTGTTTGACGATCGACGGCGCGGTTTCCGCGCTCAAGAACGCGTCAATCTGCCCGGATTTGTAGGCATTGGCCATGTCCGAGTAGGCCAGGTTGACCAGTTGCACGTCGGTCGCCGGGTCGATGCCGTTCGCACGGAGGGTCAGCTTCAGCACGATTTCTTGCGACGATCCCGGCGGGAAACCAATCTTCTTCCCGCGCAGATCATGTGGCGTCTTGATCTCGGGCTTGCCGACGAAAGCCGACCCGCCGTTGGCTGCCGACGCGACGATGCGCACGTCCTGCCCACCCGCGCTGCCCGCCAACATGGACGGGGCACCGAGGACACCGAAGTCGATGGCTCCCGACGCGATGGCGTTCTTGATGTCGGGTGAGTTTTCGAAGAGGACGATGTCGTAGGTAGTGCCGGGCGGCGCGAATCGCTGCATGAAGTAGGGCGCGTAAAGGTGGGGTTGGCCGCGCAGGGTGCCGATGCGGATGGCGGTTGAGTTGCCGCCGCCGTCGGGGGTGGAAATACAGGCGGTCAGCGCACCGACGAGCAGGAGGGCGGCGATCAGCATCGAAAGCAGGTGGCGCAGTTGGGGTCTCATGATGGGGTTCCTTCGCAAGCAGGTTCGACGAGTGCCGCACCGCAGCGGGCGGCGAGATGGATCAGGTCGCGGTCGGTGTTCGGCGCGCCGATGAGGCACAGGCCGACAGGTGGTCCGTCGCGAAGGGGAAGCGGGACAGTGACGGCGGGCAAACCCGCAATGGAGGCGAGGCAGGTCAGTCGCAGAGTCGCGGTGCGGACCGCTTCGGTTGTCGCGGCGTCGGCATCGCGGTAGGGCGGAGGCCCGGCGGTGGTTGGCAGGAGCAGAACACGGTCGGCGATCACGTCGCGGATGCGGATGGCTGCTTCGCCGACGAGTTCCCTTGCCCGCGTCGCACTTTCGTCGTCCACGGTGGACGCCCATTGGAACCGTTGCGCGACTTCGGGTGCGAGCGCGTCGGGATGCGCGGATATCCAGGCACCATGTCGCCTCCACGCCTCGTTGGCTTGGACGGTGCGGAACGCGATGAACCAGTCATCAAGGGGCGCATCGAGCGAGATCCGCGATGCACCGAGAGACGAAGCGGCACTGAGGCACTCGTTGGCTGTCACCGGCTCGGCTTCGCGATAAAGCGCTTGGTCAATGACAAGGGGCTGAGGGCTGCTGGCCGATTGAGTCGCGGCCGACCGATGGCCGTATGCCCGCGAACCGCTATCAACCGGGTCGCTCGCGTTCCGGCCAAATACCACGTCGGCGACAGCGGCGAGGGTCGCGGAGTCGTGCGTCAACCAGCCGATTGTGTCGAACGACGGTGCGAGAGGAAGCAATCCAGCGGTGTCGATACTGCCGTGCGTAGTCCTGATGCCCCACAGCCCTTGATACGCGCCGGGCACCCGGATCGACCCAGCAGTGTCAGTGCCGAGCCCGATACTCACCTCCCCTCGCGCGACCGCGACGGCGGGCCCACTGGACGATCCGCCCGGAACCCTTCCGGGGACAAGCGGATTCACCGGCATCCCGGACCGCCCGTTACCACCGGTGATGCTGTAGGCGAACTCGTCGGTCGTCGCGATCCCCGCGACGTCAGCCCCGGCCGCAAGCAGCTCCGCGACAACGGCCGCGTGCCCCGTCTCGACCGCCTGTTCGGCGAGAAACGCGGCGACACCACCGCCCACTCGCTGCCCCGCAACGGCGAACAGGTCTTTCACCGCGACACTTTGGCCAGCCAGTGGTCCGCCCGGCGTCCCCGCGACGAGCGGAGCACCCGTCACCCGCCACACCGTCTTATCCGGCGCGGACATCGAGCCCACCGGCTTGCGCTCGCCGCGCCCGACGGTGCTCACCCCGCTCTCCCCAACACATACCGCGCCAACGCGCTCCCCGACGTATGTGCGAAGTCGGATACGCGAATCTTCCCGTGGACTCCGCGCGTCAGGTCAACGGCTTGCGAAATCGTGAAATCCGTTGCGGCACTGAGGTAGAGGTACGCACTGCGCGGGTCGGTTTCAAACAGCGCGCCCAAAAGGTCAACCGCGTTGCCAACACACGTCGACAGCGCCACGTTCAAATCAGGGTCGAGTCCAGTCGGGATGACAAGGCCATGCCCGGCGGCGAACGGCCCGATCCCGACATCAGCAACCTGCTCGGCTGGGATCACATCCAGGTGCAGGGTCGCGCGCAACGGCGCTTCCAACGCGGTCAACGCCACTTCGCCGTCGCCTTGCGCGAAGTGGGGGTCGCCAACGTAGAACAGCGCGTCCGGCACCTGGACCGGCAGGAAGAGCGTCGCACCGGCGGTGAGCAGCTTGACGTCGATGTTGCCGCCATGCCGACCAGGCGGTACCGAATGGACGCGCTCGGCAGTGTCGGTCGCCACGCCCATGATTCCGAGGAACGGCGCGAGCGGAAACCGGGCAAGATGCGGGCTTCCCGGTGCGATCGGCATCGTCCCGAAGCGCCCATCCTCAGTCACCGTGCAGAACTGGCCGTACGACCCGTCATACGGCGTCCCCGCCAGCATCCCCCGACCATGCCGTGTCGAAATCACCCCGTACGGCGCGCGCAGCGCGAGGTTGTCGACCCGAATCGCGAGCAAATCCCCCGGTCGCGCCCCGTCGACCGCGATCGGCCCGGTCACGACGTGCGGACCCGCTCCCGGTTCCCGCGTCCGCCGCGCGACCACCTCGACGGCGTCGGCAAGCACCTGATCCCGCGCGACCCCGTGTCCACCGAAGTAGGCAACCGGATCCGACCCTTGATCATCGAGCAATCCCTCGTGACTGATCGTGTCGACAACGACGGTCGCGCCGGGTTCGACCGTCGCCACCGGGACGTCGCCGCGCCGGGGCAGTCGCCCCCACAGCACTTGGGCGGGGTCCGCGGGGACGTACGTGGCGTCGGCCGGAACACCATCGCCGGATTGCAGGACTGAGAAAAGGGGCGCGCCTTGCACTGCCGTCACCGTGAGTCCTCCGCTTTCGCACTATTGGTCGGACCATTTGCCGTAACCGTAAGCGACGTCGAAAGCTGTTGCGACCGGGCGAAATAGGCGTAACGGAGGTTTTACGCCCCGGCAATACGGGCTATCGCGCACACATCAAATAAGATTGGCCGGACCAATGTGAAGGAGGCTGCTCGTGAGTTCCATTCCCCCACTGCGTCGCCGCACCGGCAGCGTCAGCGCCGAAGTGGCCGCCCACCTGGAACGCCTCATCATCGACGGCACCCTCCGCGCGGGCGACCGCCTCCCACCCGAACGTGAGCTCGCGACCAGCCTGAACGTCTCCCGGTCATCGCTGCGCGAAGCGATGTTCGAACTCGAATCCAAGAAGCTCGTCGACCGCAAACAGGGCAGCGGAAGCACGGTCGCGGCGTTCCCCGTCGGCGCGACCGAGCTGCACGACAACCTCGCCGACCTCGACACCGAACTCGCCTACGCGACCGAACTACGCGATCTCGTCGAGCCCCGCATCGCCCAACTCGCCGCGCAACGTGCGGTTGAGTCGAATCTGCTGTCACTGCACGACGTCATCGAGCGGTCCGACGAGTCGCTGAGTCCCGAGGAGTCGATGGCGCTCGACATCGAATTCCACACGCTCCTCGCACATTCCGCGCAAAACCCGCTGCTTGTCACGCTGTGCGCGATGACAACCGCATGGACGCGCCGCACCCGCGTCCTTTCTCACCGCACCCCACTCGGCCGTCGCGTCTCCCTGCACGGCCACATGGAAATCCTGCGGGCGGTCGACGCCAACGACGGCCCGTCGGCCGCCGCCGCGATGGAACAGCACCTGCGCGAGGTACGCGAAATCAGCTCGCCACATTAAAAAGCACCGCCCCGGATGTCCAGGGCGGTGCTTGTTAAGCGCGAGTTTTACTCGTCGTCCAGTTCCGCGGCGACCTCGTCGGAGATGTCGACGTTGGTGTACACGTTCTGCACATCGTCGGAATCTTCAAGGGCGTCAACGAGTTTGAACACCTTGCGCGCGGTGTCGGCGTCGACGGCAACCGAAACCGAAGGCTGGAAGCCCGATTCGGCCGAGTCGTAGTCGATGCCAGCGCCCTGCAACGCGGTGCGGACGGCGATCAAATCGCCTGGCTCGCTGATGATTTCGAACGCGTCGCCAAGATCGTTGACTTCCTCAGCGCCCGCGTCGAGCACGGTCTCAAGGATGTCGTCTTCGGCGAGGCCGTTCTTCTCCAGCGTGACCACACCCTTGCGGCCGAATAGGTACGACACCGAGCCCGGGTCGGCCATGTTGCCGCCGTTGCGGGTCATCGCGACACGCACCTCGCCAGCGGCGCGGTTGCGGTTGTCGGTGAGGCACTCGATCAGCACGGCGACACCGTTGGGGCCGTAACCCTCGTACATGATTGTCTGCCAGTCGGCGCCGCCAGCTTCTTCGCCGCCGCCACGCTTGCGGGCCCGCTCGATGTTGTCGTTGGGCACCGACGACTTCTTCGCCTTCTGAATGGCGTCGTACAACGTCGGGTTGCCGCCCGGGTCACTACCACCGGTGCGGGCCGCCACCTCGATGTTCTTGATCAGCTTGGCGAAAAGTTTGCCACGCTTGGCATCGATTCCCGCCTTCTTGTGCTTGGTGGTGGCCCATTTGGAGTGGCCGCTCATGCCCTACTTCCTTCAAGGTCGGTTGCGCGTATGCCCGGGCGGACAAGCTTGATCAAGCCTACTCGGCCGCTTAGCGGCGGTGAGTCAGACCCGGTTACGAACAGCGTTGACGAACAAATCGTGCACGCGAAGGTCGCCGGTGACCTCGGGGTGGAACGACGTGGCGATCACGTCGCCTTGCCGCGCCGCGACGATGCGTCCTTCGGCTGGTCCGGTCGGCACGGTTGCCAGCACCTCGACACCGTCGCCGACCCGCTCGACCCACGGCGCGCGAATGAACACCGCGCGCACGGGCGAGTCGAGCCCGGTGAAGTCGACGTCGGTTTCGAACGAATCCACTTGCCGCCCAAAGGCATTGCGCCGCACCGTCATGTCGATACCCGACAGGTGCTGGGCGTCAGCGCGGGTGTCGAGGACCTCGCTGGCGAGCAGGATCATGCCCGCGCAGGAGCCGAACGCGGGCAGCCCGTCGCGCAACCGGGCGCGCAGGGGCTCAAGCAGTTCGAAGGCTTGCAGCAGTTTGGAAATGGCGGTCGATTCGCCGCCGGGCAGCACGAGTCCGTCGATCTTGTCCAGCTCGGACTCGCGTCGCACCAGCACCGCTTCGGCACCGCAGTGGGCGAGCGCGTTGACGTGCTCGCGGACGTCACCTTGCAGGGCGAGGACACCGATGGTGGGGCGTGTAGTCACAGCCGATGAGCTTACGAGTTCAGCGGCTGTGCGCCCGCTCACGCCCGGTCAGTTGTGGCGCAGGTGGCGGATCAGACCTTCCTGGACCACCGACGCGACCAGGTCGCCTTGCTGATTCCAGATCTTTCCGCTGGTCAGGGCGCGACCATACCCGGCGGACGCCGATGTCTGGTCATACAGCAACCACTCGTCGGCGCGGAACGGGCGGAGGAACCACATCGCGTGGTCAAGGGAGGCGTTCTGGGTCGGCTCATCGGGATGGATGACCTTCGACGAACCGAGCAGCGTCATGTCGCTCATGTACGCCAGGGTGCTCACGTGGAAAAGGGCGTCGTCGGGCAGCGGGTGCCGGTAGCGGAACCACACCTGCTGCTGCGAAACCTCGCCAGCGCGACGGAAAATCACGTCTTGGGGAACGGTACGGATGTCCCAGTGTTCCCATTCGCGCATGGCCCAGAGCCGCTCGGGAGTGAGGGTCACGCTGGCGTCGGGGAGGTCGTCCGGCGGCGGGACAACCGGCATTTCGTCCTGATGTTCGGGGCCTTCGTCGCCGTGGTGGAACGACGCCGACATCATGAAAATCGCTTGCCCGTCTTGCACGCCCGTCACGCGACGGGTGCAGAACGAGCGACCATCGCGGATGCGTTCGACCAGGTAGACCGTCGGTTCTTCGGGGTTGCCCGAGCGGATGAAGTACCCGTGCAGCGAGTGGACGGCGAAGCCGGGGTCGACGGTGCGCACGGCCGAAATCAACGCCTGGCCAGCAACTTGCCCGCCGAACGTGCGGGGCAGCTGCGACTCGGTTGACGCACCACGGAAGATGTCGCGTTCGAGCCGCTCGATCGCGAGGGCCTCTTCGATTGTCGCCATGAGCTACAGAGATTATCGCCTTTGGCGAAGATCGGTTTGTCCGGCTCGACGCGGCGTCGCGAGATTTGCTGTGATATTCCGATGCCGACTTTTACGCCCATCACGCCGTCCGCGTTGGCTGGGCTGGTCGCTGAGCGGCTGACCGAGCTCCCGGGCCGTCGCGTTGTCGCCGTCGATGGGGCGGATGCGGCGCGGCCGACCGAGTTTGCCGAGCTGGTTGTCGCGGCCGTCCGCGCGACGGGCCGATCGGCGGCAGCGGTTTCCTTGCACGATTACGTGCGCCCGGCATCGTTGCGGATGGAGTACGGCCGCACCGACGAATTGTCTTACCGCACAGCATGGTTCGACTATGCGGCCATCGACCGCGAGGTGCTCACGTCCCTACGTGAGTCGGCGCGCTGGTTGCCAGCATTGTGGGACGAGGCGACCGACCGCTCAGCGCGCGCCCGCGTTGTGCAAGCCCCTGAGGACCAGGTGTTACTGGTGGCGGGCCCGATGCTGCTAGGTCGCGCACTCCCTTTCGACCTGTCGGTGCGTTTAGAACTGAGCGAGCCAGCCCTGCGCCGCACGACCCCGCCCGACGAGCACTGGACCCTGCCAGCGTTAGCGACCCACACTCGCCTTTCCCGCGAAGAGGCGACATGGACGGCCCGCTGGGACCACCCGGCCCGCCCAGCACTGCGTTCCAGATAGCGCTGTCGTCGAGCGGTTACCTAGGCTCAGTTCGCGCACAGTTTCTCGAACAGCGAATGCAGGGCCGTGTTGTCCCCCCGCAACGAACTCATCGATGCGAATGTGTTCTCGGTCGCGTCGAGACGCGGCCAGTCGATCGGCCACCCGGCTTCCCGCGCCAGCTGTCCGAAGAACGCCCGTTGTGTTCGTCCGTTCCCCTCGCGGAAAGGGTGGAGCGCGTTGACTTCCGCGAAGAAATGCGTCAGCCCGACGATGAAGTCCGCGCGCGTTCGCCCTCGCAAGTAACGCTGCTTAGCGAGACCGTCGAATACTTCGGTCGCGTAGTCATCGATGTGCTGCGGCAGGCAAAACGGCTCAGTTTTCGCGATCACGACCGTGCGAATTTGTCCCGCCCATGGGTAGATGTCGCCAAAAATTTCGCGGTGGAAAGCGCAGAGATGCGCGAGGTCGTATCGCCCCCGCAACGGCAGTACGCCCAGTTCGGCCAAAGCCGCTCTGCTGAGGTCGGCTTCGACTTGCCGCAGTGCCTCCGCATCGGTAATGCCGAGAAGGTTACGAAGGATACGGGATTCGGGATCAAGATACGGGTCGGTGATCACGCGACGTTGTGAAGCGCGCGAATCTGATCACGCATTTGCGCGGTGCTGAGTTCCCCGCGCGACCAACTCTGCATGATCGCGTCTGCGGGAGCGCTCCCCGTCTGGCCTTCGGCCCGCAAGGAGGCGTCCGCATCAGCTAGCGAACGCGCGCGCTCGGCCGTGAGTTCTTCAAACACACCGATCGGGACGAGGACAGCCTCGGTTTTGCGATGTGAGCCGACGCGTACGGGGCGGCGGTCGCCGCGTCGAAAGCGCGCTAAGGCTTCAGACAGTTGCGCGCGCGCTTCACGCACCGAGAGCGTCTCGATCAGCATTCCTAAAGTGTACCCGAATGTGTACACGTTTCCCCTTGACTGCCCTAACCAGGTGGCCCGCACCGACTCGATCGATGAGGGCCACGCTCGCTACTACATCAGGCGCAAGCCGGGGAGGTCTGGCCGAAGTTGGTCAGCATCGTGCATGCCCACGCCTTCTGGATCTTCCACTTGCCGTCTTCAGCGACGAACGGGACGTCGACCACGTTGGTCTGGCCGTTCACGGTGAAGTTGGCCTTCGCGTTCACCGCGTCGCCGAAGGAGGTGACCTCGGTGACCTCAACCAGCACGTTCGCGTCCTTGGCGGCCTGCGCGAGACGGTTCGGCAGGCCAGCATCGGCCTGGCCGCCCTGCACGAAGTCGAGCTTCTCCTCGTTCGGCACCGACGGGTCGAGCGCGGTGGTGAGCTGGGCGCTGAGGTCGGCGACCGTGGGCACCGGAGGCAGGTTCGTCGCCGCTGACGTGGTCGTCTTGATGCTGGTGGTGGCCTTGGCGGCCGGCTTGGTTGTGCCCTTGTCGTCGCTGCACGCACTCATGCCAAGCGCGGCAACAACCACGAGTCCAGCGATCGCGACACGTCCGGTCTTACGAAACTTCATCCACTCGTCCTTATTTGTTCGGTCAGCAGCGCGAGTCGCGCTGTCGTGCGCGCCGACGCTACCGAGTCAGATTGTGGAAACCCTGAGATCCACGCCTTGACCGCCGTCGACGTGCAGCACAGTACCGGCCGCGTCGCCGTTACGCGCAACGGCGAGAACAACTTCGAACGCTCGCGACGGCGTTAAGGCAGCAGATACAGCGCGAGGCCGAGTCCGCCTATGCCAACCCCAACGCGCAGCGCGTTTGGCGGGATCACCTTTACCGTCGGCGGCCCACACCAGCCGCCGACGAACGCGCCGAGTCCCAGCGCGACAGCCGCCGCCCAATGCACCGGTCCGAAGATCGCGAAGCCAACGGCGGCAACGAGATTCGCGATGCCGAGCAGGAAACTCTTCAAAACTGAAGCGCTCCACACCGTTTCGGAACTGACGAGCATCATCATCGACAGGTAGATCACGCCAGCGCCCGCGCCGAAGTACCCGCCATAAATCGCGATCAGGAACACCCCAAGCGGCACCACCCACGGCGCGTTCAGCTCACCGATGTGCCGCCGCACCACCGGTTGCACAAGCAACGCGAGCGACGCGAGCGCGACAAGGAACGGCACGATCACCTCGAATGCCCCCGCAGGAGCGACAAGCAGCGCGACCGCGCCAATCACCCCGCCGATCGCCGACAGCACCGACCAGACAACAAGCGTCTTGCCGCGCCCAACGAGCTCGCGCCCCGAATTGGCGGTCGCCCCGACCCCAACGGCCACCATCGCGACGGTGTTCGTCACGTTCGCGGTCACCGGCGGCAGCCCGGCAGCAAGCAACGCTGGGTAGGAAACAATCGAGGCCATCCCAGTGACAAAACCGATCAAGCCGGTAAAGAATCCCGCGACGACCAGCAAGAACAAGTCGAGCGCAGTCACAAGCCGACTGTACGGTATGCACCGCGCCTCACCCCGCCCGGGCCGTTAGCCCCCGAAACCACTTCGCGCGGCACCGTTACTCGCCTCGGTTCTACAGCGCGTCCCGCAAAGGCCCCGATCGGGGTCACGCGGAACACCTGCGCAAAGAAAACGGGCGGGTGCCGCTAAGCACCCGCCCGGAAACTCGCTCAGTGAGCGAAGATCACCAACCGCGCTCGGCCAGGCGGTGCGGCTGCGGGATCTCTTCCACGTTGATGCCAACCATCGCCTCACCAAGGCCGCGCGACACCTTCGCCAGCACGTCCGGGCCGTCGTAGAACGTGGTGGCCTTGACGATCGCGGCCGCGCGCTGTTCGGGGTTGCCGGACTTGAAGATGCCCGAGCCGACGAACACGCCTTCGGCGCCGAGCTGCATCATCATCGCCGCGTCGGCCGGGGTCGCGATGCCACCGGCGGTAAACATGACGACGGGCAGCTTGCCGGTCTGGGCGACCTCGCGCACCAGCTCGTACGGCGCCTGCAGTTCCTTCGCGGCGACGAACAGTTCGTCTTCCGACAGCGACGTCAGGCGACGGATCTCCGCGCGAATCGTGCGCATGTGCGTGGTCGCGTTGGAAACGTCGCCGGTGCCCGCCTCACCCTTCGAGCGGATCATCGCCGCGCCCTCGGTGATGCGACGCAGCGCCTCGCCCAGGTTCGTCGCCCCACAGACGAAGGGAACGGTGAAGTTCCACTTGTCGATGTGGTTGGCGTAGTCGGCGGGGGTGAGCACTTCGGACTCGTCGATGTAGTCGACGCCGAGGCTCTGCAGGATCTGCGCCTCAACGAAGTGACCGATGCGCGCCTTGGCCATGACCGGGATCGACACCGCTTCGATGATGCCGTCGATCATGTCGGGGTCGCTCATGCGCGACACGCCACCCTGGGCGCGAATGTCGGCGGGCACACGCTCAAGCGCCATCACGGCGACGGCACCCGCGTCTTCAGCGATCTTGGCCTGATCGGGGGTGACCACGTCCATGATCACGCCACCCTTGAGCATTTCGGCCATGCCGCGCTTCACGCGCGCGGTGCCGACGGTGTTAGTGGTTTCAGGCGTCGTCGATGTCATGGCGCCCATTCTAGAGCCGCCCGAAAGCGGCCTTCATAGCCAGTTGCAGTGCACTGGCCTTGCTACAACCTGCGGATTTGCCGACGACACGCCCGACTGGACCGCTCAGCGAATTGACCGAACAACCGGTTCCGTGTCGGCGGCGGCCGCCAACGCGGCCTCGGCGACCAACTCGTCCAAGTGGTACGGATATACCGATTCTCCGCGCGCGTCGAGCGCCTTGATATCGGCGGGCGCGCACCAGCGGTGGCCCGTAATCGTGTCTCGCTCAAGCTGACTCAGCCCCACCGGGCGCGGTTCGAAACGCGACACCCGCAGCGTGAAGAACAGTTCTTCCGACCGCGTGAGCTCCCCATCGAAGGGAAAAACCGCGACGCGTCGCCAAATCGGGCCCCGTAACGCCGATGGGTCAGCGCGATGCCCGGTCTCCTCATGCAGCTCGCGCACCGCCGCTTCGCGCAGGTTCTCCCCCGGCTCAACTCCACCGCCGACGGTGAACCAAAATGACACATCCGGCGCCTGCGGATCGTGCCCGCGCAGCAACAGCACACGGTCGCGCTCATCGAGCAGCACAACGCGCGCCGACGTGCGGGTGGTGTGCACCTCAAGCCCGGTCGACGCGGCGGGCGTTGCCCGTTCGGTGATTTCGAAATAGTGCGGCAGCGGCGCGGTGCCGCCGAGGTGCAGCAACCGAACCGGTCGACGCGTTCGCAAAGCCAGGGTGTCGCGAACGGCGTCGTTGTGGAAGCGACGGGCGATGAGCACCCGCGCTTCGGCATCAGCCAACTCCGCGACCAACTGCGGTCGCAGATCGCCAATATCCACCGTCGACAGTGCCGCTGACAATTGGTTTTCCACCGTTTCGCGTTCCCCGCGATCGGCCCGCTCGGCACGATCAGCGAGCGAAGCGAGCGCGGTGGTGTCGGCAGCGACCGACATCGCGATCGCGCGCGCGACCACCGCCCGCCGCGCCAACGCGGCGTCGAGGGCCTGCCATGACTGGTCCGAACGCACGTGCAGCCGGTCGAGCCGGTTGGCCGTCGACGCGGCCCAAATACCCAACGCGAGCACGAGCAGTGCGACGATCCCCAGAATCAGGATCGTTGTTGCGGAGAAGGTGATCATCCGGCGGCCCGCACACGGTAATCGCCAACGGTGACGGTCTCGTACACCCGCAGGATCTGTTCGGCAACGACAGGCCAGTCGTATTCAGCGACGACCTGAGTTGCGGTGCGCACCAAGCGATCTCGCGTTTCCGAGTCGGTGAGCACGGTGTCGATCGCGCGGGCGAGCGCGGCCGAGTCGCCGATCGGGGTGAGCATCCCGGCGGCACCGTCACGCAGCACGCGCCGGAACGCGTCGAGTTCGCTCGCGACAACGGGCGTGCCCGCGGCCATCGCCTCGATCAGAATGATGCCGAAGCTTTCGCCGCCGAGGTTAGGCGCGATGTAGACGTCGGCGCTGCGCATCGCGGCAGCCTTCTCCTCGTCGGAAACCTGCCCAAGGAACCGCAGATGCGACGCGAGATCGCCTGCCTCCCTACGCAATCGGTCTTCGTCACCGCGCCCGACAATCAACAACTCAACGTCGGGGTACCGCTCAACCACCTCGGGCAACGCGCCGAGTAACACGTCCATCCCCTTGCGCGGCTCGTCGTATCGACCGAGAAACAGCACGGTTTTGCCCGCGCGCGGGTACCCGTCAAGGGGCTCGCCGCGCGTAAACGCCGACACGTCGACACCATTGGGGATTTCCACCGCGTCCGACCCGAGCGCTTCAACCTGCCAGCGGCGCGCGAGTTCGGACACGGCGATCCGCCCAGCGATCTTCTCGTGATACGGGCGCAGCACACCTTGAAAAGTGCTGAGCACCAACGACTTTGTCGTCGACGTGTGGAACGTCGCGACGATCGGCCCCTCGGCGATCTTGAGCGCGAGCATCGACAAACTGGGCGCGTTCGGCTCGTGAATGTGGAGCACGTCGAAGTCGTTCGACTCGATCCACCGCCGAATGCGGGTGTAAGCCATCGGCCCGAACGACAGTCGCGCGACCGACCCGTTGTACGGGATCGCGACAGCGCGACCCGCCGAAACGACGAAGTCGGGCAGCGGCGTGTCGTCGGAGGCGGGCGCGAGCACGCTCACCTGATGACCACGCTCGATGAACACGCGCGCGAGCTCGACGACGTGCGCCTGCACCCCGCCCGGCACATCAAACGAATACGGGCAGACCATGCCGATTTTCACCGGCTGCCCCCGGCCTGTTGCTGAGCGATGCGCGCGAGCCGCTCGGGCGACAGATCCGCTTCCCACAGCGGCTGCAGCATGTGCCAGTCGGCGGGGTGTTCGGCGATATTCGCGGCGAAACAGTCGGCGAGCTGTTGGGTCGCGTCGGCAACACCACGCGAAACGTCAAGCGGCGCACCGGTTTTCAAGCCCCAGTTTTCGCTGCCGTCGGGGTTGGTGGTGAACCACGCGTGCACCGGCATCAACGCCGCGCCAGTTTCGATCGCCAATTTGGCCGCCCCGGCGGGCATCCAGGTTCGTTCGCCGAAAAAGTCGACGGGGACACCTTTGCCGGTGAGGTCACGTTCGCCCATGAGACACACGATGCGATTGTGCCGCAAGCGGTCGGCTAATTGCGTGAACGGCGGGGCTTCGCCGCCGGTCAGCGGGAACACTTCGAACCCGAGGCTCTCGCGATAGGCGACGAACCGCTCGAAAAGCGACTCCGGCTTGAGCCGTTCGGCGACGGTGGTGAGGTTGCCGTAATGCTGAATCAGCCAGACGCCAGCCATGTCCCAGTTACCCGAATGCGGGAGGACGAAGACAATGCCGTTGCCGCGTTCGAGGGCGGCGTCGACGTGTTCGAGGCCGTCGACGTAGTAGTCGATCTTGGTGTGGTCCATGCTCGGCAGCCGAAACGCCTCACGCCAGTACCGCGCGTACGAGCGCATGCTCGCGCTCATCAGCTCGGCAGGCACCTCAGCGGGCGCGACGCCAAGCACGCGCGCGAGGTTGCGCCGCAACTGTTCGGGGCCACCCTTGCGCACCGCGCGGTTCGCGCCAGCATCAAATACTTTGCGCACCAACGATTCTGGCGCGCTACGCACCAGTCGCCAGCCCGCGGCATAGCCGAGGTCACTCAGCCGCTCGGCAACTGTCACGAACCCGACCCTTCCGTTGACTCCTGAGGTGCGATCACCGTGCGCGCACCGGGCGAATTCCGCACGGCGAGCACCCGCTGAAACACCGTGATCACGCTCAACACGGCAAGCACCCACATCGCGACATACACCGACCAGGTGAGCCAGCCGATACCGAAATACCCACCGATGCCGGTGAACCCGGCGCCAACAAGCCCGATGACAAGGCGGTCGGGACGCTCGATGAGCCCGCCGTCGGCCGAAAGCCCGCTCGCTTCGGCACGCGCCTTCGCATAGGAGATGACCTGCGAGGTGACGAGCACGATCAACGTGGCGACGAGCAATGACTTGCTGTGCTCGTGATAGATCGCCCACCACGCGAGACCGGCGAAGATCGCACCGTCAGCGACCCGATCGCAGGTGGCGTCGAGCACCGCGCCGTACTTCGTTCCGCCGCCACGCGCGCGGGCCATCGCCCCGTCGAGCATGTCGAACATGACAAAAAGCCAGATGACCATCGCACCCCAAAACAGGTGCCCGGTCGGGAACAGCGTGACCGCCGCGACAATCGACGCGACGGTCCCGATGAGCGTCATCGTGTCCGGTGTTAATCCGGTACGCACGAGCGCTTTGCCCAGCGGCGCAGTCGCTTTCGCAAACGTCTGGCGGCCGAAGATGCTGAGCACTTGAGTTATTCCTCCCACGCCTCCGCCAGTAACTGTCGCGTTTCACGCAACAGTTGCGGCATGACTTTCACCCCGCCGACCACGGTGATGAAGTTCGCGTCCCCACTCCAGCGCGGAACAATGTGCTGGTGCAGGTGGTCGGCAAGCGAACCACCGGCCACGCCGCCAAGGTTGAGACCAACGTTGAATCCGGCAGGTCGCGAGACCCGCTTCATCACGCGAATGGCCTGCTGGGTGAACGACATCAGCTCCGCGCTTTCGGCGGCGGTGAGGTCTTCCAAATCAGCTACTCGGCGGTAAGGCACCACCATCATGTGCCCTGGGTTGTACGGGTACAAGTTGAGGACGGCGTAAACGTGCTCACCTCGGGCGATGACGAGCCCGTCTTCGTCCGACATCTTGGGAATGTCGGTAAACGGATGCCCAGTCGCATCTTTGGGTTTCACCTCACCGGTGATGTAGGACATCCGGTACGGCGTCCATAGCCGTTGCAGGCGGTCGGGTGCGCCCGCGCCCGCGTCGGTGACGGCGTCCTCGCTCATGCGGGGGTGCCTGAGACGATTTCGAAGCCCTCAGCGGTCGGCGACGCGTTTTCGCGGTTGCCCACCCATGCGGTGATGGTCGCGATCGCGTCGGCGACCGGCACCGAGTTCACCTGGGTGCCGTCGCGGAAACGGAAGCTGACCGCGTTGGCTTCCACATCGCGCGCGCCGGCGAGCAGCATGAACGGCACCTTTTGCGCGGTCTGGTTGAAGATTTTCTTCTGCATGCGGTCGTCGCTGCGGTCGACCTGGGCGCGCACGCCCGCCTTGCGCAGTGCGGCGATGACGCCGTCGAGGTGCTCGGCGAAGTCGGCGGCAACCGGAATGCCAACCACCTGCACCGGCGCGAGCCAGGCCGGGAACGCGCCAGCGTAATGCTCGGTGAGCACGCCGAAGAACCGTTCGATCGAGCCGAAAAGCGCACGGTGAATCATCACCGGACGGTGCTTGGCACCATCGGCACCGGTGTATTCGAGTTCGAAACGCTCGGGCAGGTTGAAGTCGAGCTGAATGGTCGACATCTGCCAGGTGCGCCCCAGCGCGTCCTTGGCCTGAACCGAGATCTTCGGGCCGTAGAACGCGGCGCCGCCCGGGTCGGGAACGAGGTCGAGCCCGGATGCCTCAGCCACCGACGCGAGCGTGGCGGTTGCCTCTTCCCACAGCTCATCGGACCCGACGAACTTCTTCGGATCCTTGGTCGACAGTTCAAGGTAGAAGTCGTCGAGGCCGTAGTCCTTGAGCAGCGACAACACGAAGTTGAGCGTGGTGGTGAGCTCCTCGTGCATCTGCTCTTTGGTGCAGTAGATGTGCGCGTCGTCCTGGGTCATGCCACGCACGCGGGTGAGGCCGTGAATCACGCCGGACTTCTCGTAGCGATACACCGAACCGAATTCGAAAAGCCGCAGCGGCAGCTCACGATACGAGCGACCGCGCGCCCGGAAAATGAGGTTGTGCATCGGGCAGTTCATCGGCTTGACGTAGTAGTCCTGGCCGGGCTTGCGCACGGTGCCGTCTTCGTTGAGTTCGGCGTCGAGGTGCATGGCCGGGAACATGCCGTCGCGGTACCAGTCGAGGTGGCCGGAGGTTTCGAACAGCGTGCCCTTGGTGATGTGCGGGGTGTTGACGAACTCATAGCCAGCGTCGATATGGCGCTGACGCGAGTACTCCTCCATCTCCTTGCGGATGATGCCGCCCTTGGGGTGGAACACCGGCAGGCCCGAGCCAAGCTCGTCGGGGAAGGAGAACAGGTCGAGCTCAAGACCCAGCTTGCGGTGATCGCGACGCTCCGCTTCGGCGAGCAGGTGCAGGTACTCGTCCATCGCCTCGGTCGACTCCCACGCGGTGCCGTAAATGCGCTGGAGATCTTCGCGGTCCTGGTCGCCACGCCAGTACGCGGCCGAGCTGCGGGTGAGCTTGAACGCCGGGATGAACTTGGTGGTTGGGATGTGCGGGCCGCGACACAGGTCGCCCCACAGCTTCTCGCCGGTGCGCGGGTCGAGGTTGTCGTAAATGGTCAGCTCGTTGCCGCCGACCTCCATGATTTCGGGATCATCAATGCCCGACTTGTCGCTGATCAGTTCGAGTTTGAACGGCTCATTCGCCAATTCGACTCGCGCATCATCGATTTCGACGACGCGACGCGAAAAGCGTTGCGCGCCTTTGATGATCTTCTTCATCCGCGACTCAAGCTTGGTCAAGTCTTCGGGTGTGAACGGCCGGTCGACGCGGAAGTCGTAGTAAAAGCCATCCTTGATCGGCGGGCCGATGCCCAGCTTGGCATCGGGGAATTCCTGCTGAACGGCCTGCGCGAGCACGTGCGCTGCCGAGTGCCGGATGACGCTGCGGCCATCTTCGGTGTCGGCGGCGACGGCTTCGACCTCGACGTCTTCTTCCGGGCTCCACGACAGGTCGCGCAGGTTGCCCTCGGCGTCGCGAACAACGACGATCGTGTCGGGGCCCTTCGTCGGCAACCCGGCCTCTCGCACCGCCGCTCCCGCGGTAGTCCCGGCCTGCACCCGGACGAGGGCGGCTGGGCTCAAGGGTGCAGAGATGGTCACGGGAACGACTCCTCGACGTCTCGTCCGGACGAGACGATCCCGCCCGGTGCAGGCAAATGCTGCGAACGCGACAATATTAGCGTCACCCACTGACAGGGATTTCGCTCAGCCGCTGGCTTCTTTAGATTCGTGCTAGGCGCGCGTCGCGCTCGGCTTTCGGCCGTTTCGGGCAGCTTGTGCACATCTCGCAGGTCGGGACCTCGAAAACGAGGCAGCAGGAGATGCGGTTCACGAAGGTGCGGGCGTTGACTTCGATGAAGCGCGGCGTTGGGGTGCCGATGTCGGCGGCTAGCTCGGTCGCGATTTTCGCGCCATGCGCCTGGGTGCCCGCAGCGTCGAGCGCGCGGTTGCCGATGGCGTCGGCGACGACCGCCCAGAGCGCCGCCTTGCCCGCGCCGGACACCGTCGCGACCTGGTCGATGACGGTGGCGAGCGTTTGGTGCAACGCGGTCGGCTCGGTGGTCGCGGTGCCATAGACACGGTCGATCCCGCCGTCTGGGCGGAGTTCGCACTCGATGCTGTCGAGCGCCATCGTCGGCTCGGCCGTATTGACTAGCCGCGCTCTAATGACAGGATCGACGAGCGCCGAGGCGAGCATGCACCACCAGAGCGTGCCACCGACGCGGGCCGCGTCGGTCCCCCACGACGCGCTCATCGCGGCGATCGCGCGCTCAACGAACGCGGGCTCGGCGAGCACGTCGCCGCGCACGCGACTCATGACATCAGCGGACTCTTCAACCATGGCCAATCGACTCCGATCCACCCATCGACTAAAGCGAACGTGCCAAGCAACCACATCGTCAGCACAACAACAGCGAAAGTTAGTGCGGCACCGGCAATTTTGATGAACCACCCACGCGAGGTGTACCAGTCCATCGCCGTCCGATACTTGCCGCGCACCCACTGCAAACTGTGGTGCGCCCACACGAATTCGGTGGCGAGAATGCCGAACCCGGCGAACACCAGCGCCCACCCGGGCCCGGGATAGGGAATGGCGATGATGCCCGCGATCAGCACGAGCCCGCCAATGAGCGCGACGCCGACTCGGTAACCGGCGTTGAGCGTAGGGCGCGCGGCAATGCTGGCCCGGTAGGCGCGCCCACGCGCCCGCCACCGCCCGACCTCTTCGACCTCAACCTCGGTCTCACTGACTTCGCTGTTCACGTTGTCCAGGGTACGAGGGGTTGTTGGTGAGACGTCACTCACAGCGTGGAACGGATGGTCGGTGGGGTACGTCCAAGACCAGTGAGTTGATCTTTTCTGCGAGTGAGTGAGCTTTACATGGATGACTGGCCGACCCGCGCTAGCAATGACGGGCTGCGTCAGCAGGTCGACGCGATGGTCGCGGCGTACGCCGACCAGCGATCGGTGCTGGCCGCGGCGAAAGCGGCTGCCGACGAGCCCGTGCAGTGTTGGTCGGCCAACAACCTCGTGCGCGTCACCGGCAATGCGTCCGGTGTTTCCGAGGTGCACCTAGTACCCGAGGCGTTCAAACGGTCAACACCGGAAACTCTCGCCCGCTCGATCACCGAAGCGTTAGGTGAACTGTCCGCTCGGGTCGCGCTGTCGCGGGAACGTGCGCTTGGCGCGCTGGGCGACCTCAGCGACGAGATGCCCGAGCTAGCTGAACTCATCCCAGGCGCACCGCCGCTGCGGGAGATCGCCGAGCAAGTTTTGCCCGCTGATCGCGCCCCCTACGTCGACGAAGACGAGTACTACCGCAACGGGGGCTACTTGCGATGACCTCCTTTGAAGCCAACACTGGCGCACTGCGTGCCACCCAACCGGCGTTCGCCAGCGCCGCGTCAGCGATTACCGCCGCAGGTCAAGCGCTCGCGAAAGTGATTGCGGCTGAAGGCAAATGCTGGGGTGGCGATGAGGTCGGCACTAACTTCGAGAAGGGTTACTTGGGCGGGGTCGAGCCCGCACAAAAAGCGATCGAGGGACTCGCTAAGGCGATGTCGAACCTGGGAACGAACGTCGTCACGATCGCCAATGCCCTTGATGGGCAAGACAATTCGAGCGCCGTCGATATCAGTAAGGCGGCCGGTTCCTAGCTCATGGGCATTGAGATTCCAGGCGAGCTGCAATGGGTCGCGAAATACGTTCTAGGCGCGGGTGATTGGCCCGACGGTGATGAGACCGCGATGCGGCGCGTCGCCGACGGGTGGACGGCGATGGCGTCGGCGCTCAACACCATCGACGACGATGCGTTGAAGGCGCTGAACTCGTCGCTGAGCGCGTTATCGGCAGGACAAACCCACACCGAACTCGCCACGATCCGCGACGCGTTGCTCAAAGGCGACCAGTCCGGGTTCACATCACTGCGTAAATGGTGTGAGAAACAAGCCGAGATTCTCGAAGACGGCGCCAACGACATCGAACACACCAAACTCGTCATCATCGGCACGATGGTGATCGCCGCGATCGAAATCGCGGCAACCGCCTGGACCGGGATTGGGTTGATCGCTTCGGCCGCTGGTCGCGTTGCCGCCCAGGTCGCGGTGCGGATCGCGGTCCGTCAACTCATCGCTCGCATGCTGACCCGGGGTGCGGCGAAAGCAGCGGGTCGACTTGCCTTGCGCGGCGCAGCTTTTGAAGCGTTGGAAGAAGGTGGGACCGACCTTGGTGCTCGCCTGATTCAGGTCGGCCAGGGCAATCGTTCGCTCGACAAATTCGGCGTCAGCGACTTCTTGCTAGCGACCGGCGCGGGTGCCGTTGGTGGCGCGGTGGGCGGCGTGCTCGGTGGGGCTGGCGGCGCGTTAGCTGATAACGCGTCGGGTGCTGCGAGCAAGTTCGTCGGGCACACGGTCGCGGGTGCGACCACCGAACTCGGCGCGGACCTGTCCGCGCAGGTCGCCGCTGCCGGAGCGAACTCGCTGCTGACGGGTCAGGACTTCAAGCTCGATATCGGTGTCGACACGTTCACCAGTGCTGGCGCGGGCGGGGTGCAGAGCTCGATTGAGAATGGGGTGCACTCGGCGCAGCACGGCGCGCCGTCGGTGCCGGAGGTCGGGGACCTGTCAGGCTCGGCGCTTGGCGCGACTCCTGCGGTGGCTCCTTCGAGTCTGAACGGCGGAAATCCTACTGCGCCAGCGGGATTGGATGCCGCCGCGAACCCCGGTGCTGAGGCACCGGTGGACTCGGCTGGCGGGGCACCGACAGCGCCGGCGGGACTGACCGATCCCGGTGCGAACGGGAATGTGGGGTCAACTGTTGGGCCTGGCGCGCCTTCCGCACCGGGTGATGCCGGTTCGAATGCTGGATCCCCATCGAACGTTCTTGGCGGAACCTCAACTGCGCCAGCTGGTTTGGGCGATACGGGCGCGAGCCCGTCTCCGGGTCTGGTTGACACCGGCGCGCCCACTTCCGCGCCAGGAGCGGGCGAGAGCGGCGCGCCTACTCTCGCACCGGGATCGGGCGATGCAGGCGCGCCTACCTCTTCACCAGGATTGAGCGACACCGGTGCACTTGCTCCCGCGCCAGGGTCGGGCGACCCGGGCGCGCCGACCGCCTCACCAGGATTGGGCGACACCGGTGCACCTACTCTCGCGCCGGGATTGGGCGACCCGGGCGCGCCAACTGGCTCGCCAGGATTGGGCGATGGCACGAGCGCACCCGCCGTAGGCCCGACGAACGGCGGGACGCCAAGCGCTCCTGCGGATCTTGGCGACACGGGATTGAGCGCCACTCCTGACACGTCCGCTCCCCAGAACTCGCCGGGTGATTCGAACCCTGCGCCTCCCGCGACGACTGGGGCGCCCGGTCCTGTGGCACCGCTCCCGGACAGCACCGGCAGTGACAATCCCACCATCCTGGGTGCACCCGACGCGCCCGGCTCGACCACGATCGTGCCCGGCGACACCCCACCTGGCCAGCCGTCGAATACTGGACAGCCAACTCCCTCACTTCCGACCAACGGGGCGAATCCTGCTGCACCGCAGACGGATTCCCCGGCGCCAGCTTCGAACCCCAACGCGAACCTTGGCGTCACCGCACCCAGTCCCGCACCGCCGTCGACCCTCAATCTGCCGCCGATTAACCAACAGCCGGGTCCGGTCGATCAGTCGACCCCCACGGTTGCGCCGACAGTCGTTGCAGCACAGTCCCTTTCGGCGACAGCTAGCCCTGATTCGCTACCTTCGACGTCGGCTCCCGTCAACACCGCTCCGCCTGCCCAAGCCTCCGGCCCACAGGCCGCCCCAGTGCCGAGCGCACTGCCAACCACGGACGCGGCCGCACCCGCGCGGCCAGCGAGCCAGTCACCGTCGGCCAGCCCGTCACCGCTGTCCGGTCCGCCCTCGCCGAATGCGGCACCTTCGACGCTGGCACCGCAGTCGAACACTCCCGCGCCTAGTCATACGACGCCGGGCACCACGCCGAGTTCGGTTCCGCCTTCGTCCACCCCCTTTGGTCCCGCGGTCGGCCCGGTCCACGCCCCGCCTCACAGCCCGACCGCTCCGAACGCAAGGGCGCTGCGCGAACAGTTGCGCACCCAGACCCCACCCGACGCTCGGACGGTCGACGTCGAAGCGCGCCGCAGTCCGTTCGACCCGAACCCGACACGCTATCGAGTACGCAGGTTCCCGCTCGGCCCGAATGCACACGTCATGGTCGCGAGCGTGCGCGCGCACATCCCGAACGCGCACCTGTTGAGCCCCACAGATCAACAACGCGTTGCGGAGAGCATCCAGGCGACGGTTGACGCGACCCTCAACCACGCCCAACGCCTCCTTTCTGGCGACCAGTTCCTCTTCGATCTCGACTTCACGGCCGACCCCGCAGCGGCGGATATCTCGTTGTCGCCGATGCAGACTCCTGCCGACATTGCGCGGTCGCTGCGCGAGCACTTGGGCTTGTTCCCGCCCTTCGACGGAGGGTTGAGCCCGACGGACCTGCGCGAAATCAGCAATGACATCGCACGGGCGAATACGCCGTCGAGATTCTCGGATCCTTCTGACTCGCGCGATTTCGGCCACTTTCGACTGGCACACATCGAAGACGCGACCTATCAAGCGTACGTTGAGGATTCACTCCGCGACGGCAACCAATTCACGGTTGGTGCCGACCCCCGCACGCACCCTTACGGCGGCCTTATCAACGACGGTGGCCGCGCGGTCGCGGGTCGCGCCAACAACTGCCTTGACTGTTCGCTGTCGGCGCTGTCGTCCTTCTTTGGCGTGCCAAACATCTCCGCGCCGCGGTATCCCGATTGGAACGAAGACGGGGCGCGCGACGAGTCGAATGGCGAACGCGGTGGGTCGGAGCGAGCAGCGAACTGGCTGTCCAGCCAGGCGGAGCATTTCCCGAATCTACCGATTGCGGCTCAGTTCGACGCGCTACACAACCTCATGACCGAGCTTGGTCCTGGTTCAGCAGCATTGGTGTGCAACGCCTGGCACGCGGTGGACGACAACGGAAATCCGCGATACAACGACGACGACGGTACCCCGATCTACGACGGCAGCCACGCGACGGTCATCGTCTTCCCGCCGGGCGCGACAGGGCCCGTCTGGTGGGATCCACAGGCTGCGACCACCTCAGACATCCCGCCACCCGGAATGGTGGCAGACTCGGCGGCTCTCGTATTCACGATTGTCGATCCCAGCGAAGGAGCGCAGCATGGCGGAACCAATTTCAACCAGGGAGTCGGCCAGGGAACTGCTCAGCCGGGTGTATCCACGCCGCGAGTTCCGGATCTTGGAATGCCAGCACGGGTGGGTATGCCGCGGAGTCCTGAGCCCGGAACAGATAGCGGCGGGCGCGGGCCTGGGCCAAGGCAACCTGGTGATCAACAAGCAGACAGGGACGGTGACCGCGCACTCGAGCCTGTCGCCGAGAATGATAGGGGAGGAATACGACCAAGCGATCGACTCGGGCCAACCAGTCCAGGGCTACCAGGTTTACCCACCTCGGAATCGGATTCACCTACAAGTGTCCAGCGAGGACCAGCAGACGATCACGTATCAAATGACGGTGATCAACCTGCAGCAGCCCAACGACCAGGGCCGCACCCACCAGTTAGTGATCGACAAGGCGACGCAGCGCTACCAACCAACGGACACGCTGTCGTCGACAGCCCTGTCGTGGGTGATGGCCCGCGCCCAAGCGACGGGAGCCTGGCCCCAGACAGCGACCTTCGACAGCTAGCGGACGTCGCGCCCGAACTCGACAGTGCGCCAAGCCTTTCCGCAGTCGAGCTCGACTCGCTCCACGCCCGCTACGCCGATGACACGCAGGCGGGCGTCTCGTATCACCGTGGCGACCCCGCGATGGGCGACCTCCCCCACCGCGTCCCCGCCGATCCCACTCGCTTCACCGCCGACACGCACGTCACCCCAGACGGTTTCGCGCGCATCGGCGACCAGACGCTGACGCCAGAGGAATACGGCGACCTACTCCGCCGCTCAACGTGGGACGGCCAAACCCCCATCCACCTGATTGGCTGTGATGCAGCAAGCAACGATTTCGCCGCCCGCCTGTCAACCCACTTGGGCGTCGATGTCCTAGCCCCAACGCTGCCCGCGTGGACAGACGCCAACGGAAACGTTTACACCGCAACAGCTTTGACGTCCGCCGACGGCACCCGCCACCCCCGAATCCCCCCGGACGGCCAGTGGCAGACTCACCACCCGAACGGCACAACGACGGCCCACAACACCGCGACGTCGCCGGGCACCGTCGACCCGACCAGCTACAACACTGACTCGGCCCGCGACCGAAGCGCCTTCCACCGCCCCGCGCACAACCAACCCAACGACTACACCGCCGCCGCGCGAGGTTTGCCCATTGAGAACATCACGCGATCAGATCCACGCGCGCCGACGGGAACGCGCCCTTTCGGCCGCGAACGCCGCCGCAGCTTCTCTTTCCTCAACCCTCCCCCTGCGACCCCGCTCGAACCAAACCGCGCATACCGCGTGACGGACACCTCCGGCCGCGACCGTGGTCTGTTCATCACCGACGACAACGGCAACATCATCGAGGTCGTCACGGATTCAGGCGAACGCAACAACCCGGCCTTCAACCCCGACCTGCGCGCCCCCTTCCCGAACTGCACGTACACGGTCGACGGCGGGCGATTCACGTACCAGACCGACGATCAGCGGCGAGTTGTCGAGGCCCGAGGCCGCTTGGACCTGGTCCCGTCGTTGGAATCGCGGCGCGGGCCGGGCCAGGGACCCGTCGGACACGTGGGTCAACGGGAGTACGCCGAGATCAACCAGCGAATTCGCGACACGTTCGTAGCGGAGAACGGCCGCGAGCCATCCGAGGCCGAGGTTGTGCTCTACCAAATCGTCAGCTTCGACGGCGGCCACCTGTTCGCTACGCAGTTCCTCGGTCCGGGCGAAGAACTGAATATGGTCTCCCAACTAATGACTTTGAATCGCCGAATTGGCGAGAACCGCACCGTAGACGATTGTTGGCGTGTGCTGGAACAGAGCATTGCCGAGGCACTGAGCCGAGTTCCGCCACCCCAGGCCGACTTCCATATTTCGCTAGAATACGATCCCGATCGGCCAGACATGCGAACACCGACTGCGATAGAAGGACTTCTGCTGCTCGACGGTGTCGAGCTGTACCACAACCACTATGTAAATGTTCCAGCATTGGAGGGAGAATAACGTGGTAAAGAAATACGCCAAGGCAGACGCCACGAAGCAGAATGAATACCTACAAGACCTGGTGGCCAAGTTCGTAGAATCCGCACCAGAGGGTTGGCGGCGACTAAAATACGTCCAGGCCGCCACAATGTATGTCAGCAGCATTTTTGCAACTGTAACTCTGGAAGACGGCGTGGAAAAAAGAGTGCGAGGCCCTCGCGGGGTGGCGATTTCAATGAGCCGTCTCCGTTCGGGGATGTACGAGCCCTTGGTGGGCACCTGGTACACACTAACCGTCACGATCGAGCCATCGGGAGAGTTTTCCGCGGCATACGACTACGATTCAAAGCCGGACGCGATGCCGCCATTCCCTGACAGTGCTTTCATCTCCGATTTCGAATTCTTTCCCCGTGATCGCGAACACACTCCCGACTGGCTCAGTGAAATACTTCACAAGGAGTTCACGCCCGAACAACTCGCACTCATGCACAACGGTGAGGGACCGGAACCGACGTTCGTACCGGCATTCGGATAACTGATTCACGAAACCTAAAGGATCAACAAATGCGAATAGTCGCGGTTATAGACGGAACAGACCCGAGCGGACGCCCCATCGTCAACCGGCAGCAACTTCATCCCGAGGTCGCGAACTCACTTCTCCACTACCTGCAGAACGCTCCCGTAGTGCTCGCCGCCCGCAGCTACGACACCGACATGTTCGCCCCATCTGACCGCGATGTCCCGATGAATTTCCACACCGACGGCACCTTCATCTGGCCGGGCGCAGTCTGGCACTACCTGCGCAAATACGGCCTACCGCCGTCGCCCGAACTGATGGAACACGTTGCGCGACAAGGTTATCGGGTGCCTGACGTGAGCGAAGCCGCACGCCAGGCCGCAGTGCAGACGATCGTCGGCCAATAACGAAATAGGTAGAGTTCGAGCATGTCTGAAGTCACGTTAACGAATTTGCTGGACGACGCCGCGCTGTTGTCGTTGGAGTACCAGTTGCGGTTGTCGGAGGTCGCGAGTGGGCGTCCGTTCAGCGTGGATCTTGCTGGCGGCGGCCAGTTTTCGTTCACGGGAGACCAACCGCTGGTCGCCGACCGTGTGCACCTGCTGGGTTCAGCGGCACCGGGCCCGCGGTCGTGGTTGTGGGCGTGGGCGAACCCGAGCGGCTATTCCGCCGAAGTGACCGCTCTCGCGCAATCCGTGCGCGAGTTCGGCAAAGAGCACGGAATTGCGGAGCTCAGCGAGCCGGAAGTTCCTTTCGATGCGCTCCCAGGCGCGCCAACTGACCCCGTTCGTGTGGTCACCCTGCTCACCGACGCTGCGAAAGTCATTACCGGCAAATGGACTTCATACAACGCGCCGGTCGGCCGAGGCTCGCGCGCTTCCCTCGTGATCGAGCACCCATCATTCGCCCTGCCAGCCCCAACCGGCCCGCATCTGGCGACAATCCTCGAACAGGGAATCGCTGCCCTTCCCTTGTATGACCAGCGTCGAGCGGTGCATAGCTACGCGCTCAAGCGCGGCCTAACGCCCAGCTGGAATCCCGATTGGTCTCACCTGACCATCCCGGGCCCAGATTTCGAGGCAACCCTCACTTTCGATCAGAACGCCCGAACACAGAGCATCAACGTTAAGAGCGCTTGAACACAATGCCACCGAATTGCTGGCGCTCAGCCATTAGCCGAATAACGGGTCGAAGCCGCCATCAAGACGATGCGGCCGGGTCAGAGAACTACGCGACTACTCCAGTAAACGCGGAATTCGTCGGGGAGCATGTCCCTGGCAACCGGGTTTGGAATGGGACACACGTCAAATACCTGACGGAACAGGAACGTCAGCTGTATCTGCTTCGAGCTGCCGACGGCCTGCTATATGACAGCCAGGGCAGAATTTACGACACTAGCGCCGCCCGGACGCTTTGGTCACCCGAAGGCGGCCGAGCCATATTCGCGATGGACCGCAACGGCCGCATCTACTCGGCCCCGCACCACATCCTCGGCCAGTTTCACCATTCAAGTTTCCTTGCTGGCCGGCCCGTCGCCGGGGCAGGCGAAATCGAGGTGCGCCAGGGCCGAGTGGTACTGATCAGCGACCACAGCACCCACTATCGACCCGCCCGCGAGTTCACCGCACAGGTCCTGGACAGCTTGAACAAGCAGGGAATTCCCGCCGAGGAAATCACCGTCGAATTTCACCAGCCACCGAGCGTTGGCTCGTGACTACCGTCAACGTGCAGGGCTGGGGAATTGTCGAAGTCGGCACCGACATCGACGCCGACTTTCTCGTCAACGAGTGCCGACGGACCTCGATCCCGGCGTTGTCGGATTGCCAGCCAAACGCTTTTCGCATGAGTATCGAGGTGCAACAGCGTTGGGGCGGGATCGCACCTCGCGCCCTACTCGGCTGCGAATTCATTCCTAGCAAGGGCACGTCGACGGAGCTCGAAGTTGGTGTCTCATCGTTCGGAATGCTCGACGCTGGCGGTGAACGGACCTGTCCGAGTCGCCTCTGGAAATTCCCCTTCACTGCGGGCCTGCCGACTGATCTCGCTGAAGCAGTCATGAGCGGCCTCACGCGCACGCTCGCCATCCGGTTGCGCCCAGGAACACTGCGCATCGATCGCGCCGGTTTCGACGTGGTGAATTCTGCAGACCCCGTCTTTGCATCGGCGGCTTCGCTACTTATCGTTGCCGTCGCCGCCCAAGCAAATGGCACGAATCCTGTTGCGGCAGTGCGCATGACAATGGAAACGTGGCGCCGAGAGAAGGAGGATCCCCAGCGATCCTAAAACCAGTGGTCCTGAAGGGGCCGCAGGCTCGGACGAACGGTCTGTGACCGTTTTGATCAAACCGGCCGCAGACGTTCCAGGGCTGGGCGCACCAGGATCCAATTAGCTGCGGCTCGGACCAACGGCGAATAGTCGCAGACCACGTCGGATCTTCTCTACCTGTGCGCCGACTCCGCTGCGCAGTTCGTTATCACAGCTCGCATCTTGCAATGTTTCACCGAAATACGTTCTTACAGAACTTCTTTCAACGCAGTACGATTGCGCGGTGAGTTTGCAGCAACACCCCGGCAGCCCGGTCCCGAACCAGCCTTTCACGCCAAACGGAAATCACCCGGTGCAAGGAAATACACCTCCACATCAGCAGCAGCCTGCGGCGTCGCAACCACGTCGCTTCAGCGAGCATGGTCCTGCGTGGATCACTGCTATCGCGGCAGTCGTTGCATCCGTGGCTGCGCTGTCGGGAGGCGTCGTCGGACGTGCGACTGCGCCCTCGGCAAGTGTTTCTTCAACCGAAACGCGCACTGTCACGGTCGTTGCTAGTCCGTCCGTAACAGCGACACCGTCGCGTCAACCTGGTTCGTCGTCGCCGTCGGTGTCCGCCCCTCCAACGTCAACAGTCGCGGCGGGAACCGTGATTGTTGAGAATTGTGCTATCGACGTTCCCGAGGGTTACTCCCTCAATATTCATAGCAAGATAACTACGTGCCCTACTCCTATCGCGGACACCTCCGCAGGGATTGCGATCCGCTCGTACAACCCGTACATCGTGGTCGAGGGGAAGGGGACACTAGCGCCCCACGACGACGCCGAGCCGACTTTCCAGTCCTGCAGCAAGAACACGCGGTACACACAGTCGGTTCAGTTCCGCGCGGGAAGCGCAGTCTGCTTCATCGGAAACCAGACCGTTGCGTTGATTACCACGCCCACTGGCAGTGCTGGCAAGTACACGCCCGTGGTCGTTACTATCTGGGCCGCATGAATCACAGACCCTGGTACTTCCATTAGGAGTCGAACTCGGAGGCTGCGGGTCAAAAGTCCATGTCCTCGACGTCGGTGCGGCAGGTAGGTCCGTCTATCACCTTCGCCAACATCTCGTTCATGATCGTCGCCAATGCCGCGCGGACTCGGGTCGGATCTGCTGGCTTGATGATCAAAGTTCTTGTGCCGCAAAGGACGTGGCGGGCCGTCTGGGCGGTTATCAGCTGGAAATCGTCTGAGCGCTCCACGAGCCCGTTGCCATGCTGCCGTAAGGGTAAACGGCGATGTGGTAGTCCGCGTCCTTGTGGTTCTCCCAGAAAGCGTCGAATTGTTTTCGGGGAGTGGCGTTCCACGGTCGCGGGCATGCAGGTGTGCGCGGCATCGCAATCGATTCCGCAGTTCAGGCGATCGACGAGCAGATCACGACACTGACCCGCTCACTCGCCGCTGGTTGAGACGCGCGCGACCACCCCACTGAAGGCTTGCCCTCCTGCGCGGTGAGAGTCAGTCCAGATCCCAGTAGCCATGCAATGTCGAATACTCGTTGTCGCTATTCGGCAACGCCGCCAACTGCTTGGTCCGCCGCTCGGGTGCCGGATGATGGCATCGTGGCGGCGGTTTCAGCATCTTCGAAGTCGTTCAGAATGTGTCAGTGCCGCGGCGTAGCGTGACGCCGCCCGACCGTCGTCGAGCGAACAAATCCGGGAGAGGCGACAACCATGAGCGTGAACCAGTATCGGAGCCAGCTCAACAACAAGCGTAAACAGCGCGTCGAGGCCGAGAAGAAGGCTGGTGAATTTCGGACGAAGGAGTCGAAGAAGCGTGCCGAGGCCGCGGCGGCTCGCGCGGCAGCCTCGAAGACCACCACCGCGTCCACAGCAAAGAGCAAGCTCGGCGAGGCCACGCGCAAAGACAAGGACGCTGCAACCGCCGGAAAGGACGCTGGCCGTTGGCAGTCCAAGGCCAGCACCTACGCCCGGGAAGAGTCGGCGATCCAGTTGAAGTTGTCCAGGGCCGAGAAAACTGCAGCCGACACCATCGAACGTGATCGCAAGCGGCAGGAGCAGCAGACCCGACGGCTGAGCGCAGGGCTTGAGGCGGCGCTAATGTCAAAGCCTTCGCAGACCCTTCGAGAGCTGCGGGCACCCAAGCCTGAGAAGCTGCGCCTGCTCATTCTCGGGGCTTCGTCGGAGGGAGACATTCGCGTGGGCCGCGAGCAGAAGCGGATCCGCGCAGCGGTCGAGTCCGCTCTTCACCGCGACAGGATCGAGTTCGACGTTCGACCTGCGGCAACGGCGGCCGATCTGCTCGATGGGATCTCCCGATTCCGTCCGCACGTTGTTCACTTCTCCGGTCACAGCGATGAAGGCTTTCTCGAATTCGAGAAGGATCTTGACGAGCGCCACACTGGGATCGACGTCCGTGCTGGTGCGTTTGCCCGGGCGATTCAGGCGACCGATACTCCCCCGCTGCTGGTGCTGTTGAATTCGTGCAATTCCGCATCTCAGATCGATGACCTCGTCGCAAAGGTAGTGCCGTTTGCGATCGGCATGGCTGATGCGATCGAGGATGCCGACGCGATCAACTATGCGGCCCAGTTCTACGCCGCAGTTGCCAACGGGCAGTCCATCAACGCAGCACATCTTTCGGGACAAGCCGCCCTCGAGCTCGCGGGATTGAACGGCGCTGACCTGCCCACTCTTGCCTCCGCGCCCGACGTCGACCCCCGCTTGACGATCTTGGTCGAGGCCACGAGACAGACCAGTTTCGATTGATCAGGACCGTCACACCGTGCCCGACCCACCACGTGGAATGCCAGCTCACGGATTCCAGGTCCTGGAACCTCACGAAATTCGGCCTTGTCGGCGGCCACGCGCACCGTCCACACAATCCGGTCCTGGCCTACGGCAAAGAGAGAGGGACGGTCGACGATGAGCAGTTACTCGATTGGCCCGCGACGAGTACCACAAACGCGTAGGCGAGGATGAAGCCGCCCGCCGCCGCGCCGCCATCATGGAAGAACAATGGGTCAGCGCGCCTACTGCCCCTTCTCCAATCGGTCCTCGCCGATCTCACAAATGACGGTTGGCGACGGTCGGTCTAATGCGGCAGGTAGGTCCCGTCTAACACCTTCGCCAACATCTCGTTCACGATCGTCGCCAACGTTGCGCGGACACGAGCTGGATCTGCCGGCTTGATGATCAAAGTCCTTGTGCCGTAAAGGACGTAGCGGCCGTCGGGGCGGTCCGTTAACTGGAAATCGTCTCGGCCCTCCACGTGGCGGTTGTCCATGCTGCCGTGGGGGTAAACGGCGATGTGGTAGTCCGCGTCTTTGCGGCTGGCCAAGAAAGCGTCGAATTGTTCTCGGGGAGTGGGGTTCCACGTGTCGCGGACGTAAGGACGTGGAGCATCGAGTTCCGTTGCGGGAAGCTGGATTTGGGGTGCGGTGCCCGGCGCGCGGCTCGGCAAAAGGGACAGGGTTGCAGCGGGAAGGTCCGCGGCTGCGAGCAACGTGAGTTCCACTGTGCCGTTTGCCGATTGAGACGCCAGACTCGCGTAACCATCACCGATAGCGCCGTGCGCACGCACCGTACGCTCCCGACCCACAAACCCCGCAACCTCAACGCGCACTTGCGGATTCAGCAGCAGGTGCACAGCGTGAGCCAAGTCGTCATTCAGCTGTGGAACCACTACGCTGGCCGCCTCGGCACGTAAACGATTCGCGTCGGACTGTAGTTCGACCGACCATTCGTGATGCAGCGGATACGGCAGCACGTCGCGGCCAGTCGACTCCCACAAGGTGCGGAATTCCAGTGCGGTGAACCGCCATTGAGCGTATGCGGGCATCGCGGGACTACTCTCCGATCACTGGCGGCACCACGCTGGGCAGGTTGCCCAAGCCGGTGAGTTCGTCGCTGTTTTCCTGGGTGATCAGGTAGTCGGGGATGCCACGCGAACGCTCGTCGTCCTCGCCGCGGCCGCGTCCCGCGCCCGGCATGCCCATGCCCGGCGTTCCCGCGCGGCCAGACGTCGCGCCGCCAGCGGTAGCGGCCGCAGGACGTGCCCCGCCTGGGTTGCCCGGGGTTCCGGGGACGGAACTTCCCGGCGTTTGCGCGGGACTTCCACCGCCAGGACCGGTGCCACCGGGCGAGCCGGGGCTTCCGCCTGGCGTGGTCCCTGCCGGAGTGGTTCCTGTCGGCTTGGTCGCGTTCGGGTCGGTGGTTTGTGGCGTTGTCGGGTTCGTGCCGTCCGACGGGGAGTCGGAATCGTTGCCGTTGTCGTCGCCGTTCGACGGCGAATAATTCTGCGGCGTACCAGGATTCGTCGGTGAGCCTGGCGCGTTCGGGTTGCTCGGTTGACCGTTGTCGGGCACCCCAGCCGGCCGACCGGTCCCGCCGGGATTGCCGCCCCCGGGATTCCCGCCGCCATTGTTGACGAGCGACTCAGGTTTAGGAATCACCGGAACCTGATTGTCGGATTCGTGAACAACGGGCGCGTACACCGTTTTCAGTACGCGGCGCGCTTCGGCGGCCGAATTTGCCTCTGCCACATCGTCATTGCGCCAGCCGCGCCCGACGATCCAGGAACGTGCGTTGTCGAGTCCGCTGCGATGGTCTGGTGCGTGCGGAACGAGCTGCTTCGTCGGCTCAAGTCCGGTCCGCAATTCGTCAATCTTGTTGCCCGTCAACGCCGCTGCGGTCGACACCCGCGTACCCGTGACGTGGTAATCCGCGACAGTCTTAGCCGCAGCCGCGCTCGCCGCACCACTCCATACGTCGGCGGACGTGCCTTTAGCGATCATCTTCTGGAACTCGTTGATCGATGTGGTGTTGTCGGTCTGAATCTTGCGCCAGGCGGCACTCAAGTCGGCGACAGCTTGAAGGTCGATCTTGTCGACCTTGGCCCGCAATTGTGCTGTGCTGCCTGAGAATTCGTCGGTGTTGAGCACTTCGAGCGGACGGTAAGTACCGGTATAGCCGAGTTGACCTGCTTGGCCGCGCACGGTGTCGCGCTGCTTGTTGTATTGAGTTTGGACGGCGTTCGCGTCGGGGGTGTTCTCGGCTTCGCCGCCCGCGATCACGTTGGCGAGGCCGTGGGTGATGTTGGGGACGAGGTTCTGCCACGGGAGTTGGGGGGCGACGTAGGTCATTACTACTCCTTGCCCGCGTATTTGATGGCGTTAGCGGATTCGACGTCTTGGCCGGTTAGGCGTTTAAAAGAGAGTGCGAATACTTCGCGGAGTTCGGTAACCACCTCGACGTCTGCGGCAATCACCGCGTCAATCGAATTGGGTTCTCCGGTTGCCTGCTTGCGGAACTTCGCCTCTAGCTCGCGCCCCATCACGAAGTCGCCAAAGCCGCTGACTCGTTGAGTCAGCGCCGCTGTCCTGTCCAGCGCGCGAAGATCTGCTAATCGCTTGTCACACGCTTTGAAGCAAAAGTACGCAGCGACTTCGTCGTCGAGATAGACCTCCCCGGCCTTCACCTGCGCAAGTAACTGGCTGTACGCCGTCGATTCAGTCATTGAAGTAATTCCCTGCTATTACCGTGGAAGTCCCGGAACGACAACTTCGCCAACCCGTGCGAGCACAGTGCACGGATCTTCGAGCTTGGACCGGTAAAGGATGGGGTTGTCGAGGACGTTCAGTTGCAGCACGCCCTGCTGAGCAGGGAAAACCACGTCACAGGCGCGATCCTTGGATGCACCTTCGACGCGGAACTGTCGGCCCTTTCGTCCGGCGATCGTGACATCTTGGAAGTCAACGTTGCCACCCTTAGCCTCAAACTCGGCCACGGAGCGCCCCGTAGATAACACTGCGAGGCTGTATTCGGGCGCGTCCCACGAGCAGATTTCCCACCCCGACTGATGCACCCCACCCGCCCCACTCACCTTGCTTGCCGGATCCACCCCCGCCGCCCGCAACACATCCTCCGAAATCTGCGTACACGGATCAAACAACGCCGCCGCCGCAGTGGTAGTCGCTCCCCCACTCCCACCCTGCTCAGGCCCGCACCCAGCGGCAACAAGCCCACAGGCAACAAGCACCAAAACGCTGCGCTTCATCCCCACCCCTCCCACCTTCGATCAGTTACTTCGCGAGCCGAACTTACCAGGGAGCTCTTCGAACCGACGTCTCCCTTGGACGGCTCCGAGCGCTTCCCGTGTTCGCCAACTCCCACGCCAATCGCGCGGGGGTCATCGCTCTCTACGCTTGCCCGGCGTATTTGATGGCACTGGCGGATTCGACGTCTTGGCCAGTTAAGCGTTTAAACGACAGGGCGAACACTTCGCGCAATTCTTTGACGACCTCGATATCCGCCCGGATTACCGCATCGATCGAGTTCGGTTCGCCCGACGCTTGCTTGCGGAACTTCGCTTCCAATTCGCGACCCATGACGAAGTCACCGAAACCGCTGACTCGTTGGGTGTACTTGGCAGCAGTCATCAGCGAGTCAAGGTCTGCAAGCCGCTTGTCGCACGCCTTGAAACAGTGATACGCCGCAGCCTCGTCGTCGAGGTACACCTCCCCAGCCTTCACCTGCGCGAGCAGCTGCGTATAAGCCGTTGACTCACTCACTATCGAATCCCCCGTTGTCTACCGCGGAAGCGCCGGAACGATGACTTCGCCCGTCCGGGCGGCCACCACGCATGGATTCTCCAGCTTGGCCGCGTCGACGATGGCGCTATTAATGATGTTTAGAGCGACCGCCCCCTGGCGCGCAGGGAAGACGATGTCGCAATCGAGATCGTCCGTCGCGCCCTCCACTCGGTACTGCCGACCCTGCCGACCAGCGACAATCACATCCTGAAAATCAACATTGCCCGGCTTGTTCTCAAACTCGGCGACGCTGCGACCAGTCGAGAACACGCCCAGTCTGAAGTTGTGGCCAGCCCACGAGCAGATTTCCCAGCCCGACTGATGCACCCCACCCGCCCCACTCACCTTCGTCGCCGGATCAACCCCCGCCGCCCGCAACGCATCCTCCGAAATCTGCGTACACGGATCAAACAACGCCGCCGCCGCAGTGGTAGTCGCTCCCCCACTCCCACCCTGCTCAGCCCCACACCCAGCGGCAACAAACCCACAAGCAACAAGCACCCAAACGCTGCGCTTCATCCCCACCCCTCCCATCGCCTATCTACTTCGCGAGCCGAACTTACCAGGAACAGCCAACGAGCAGGCAGATGGCCCAAGCCGTCAAACGTCCGCGATCAATGCTCGCAGAGCGAGAATTCGCGCTCGTAAATGTCGTCATTGTGCTCGTCAACAAAATACTTCCGCTCGTGCATCAGTTGCTCACGAAATTCCATTGCCTGCGCGCGTGACATCGTCGACGTCGGCGCCCACGGCTGTTGCGGCGGGATGTCGGAGGTCGACGTAATCGTGACGGTTGGGTCGACGAGGAAAAAGGCGAGAATCTTGCGGTGACCTGGGCGGGCCTCGTCGGCAAGTCGGAACGGCGCGACGCGGTGCTGGTAGATGTTGGGGAACGCGATGCACCGGCCTTCGGGCGTGCGCACAGACCCTAATTCCTGATTAAGCGGGTCCTCGTCGTTGAGCCCAAAGATGTCGCGAACACCGTTGGTATCGCTCTGCTGATACGCCGGATCGTCTATCGCCGCACGGAAACCGAGCTTGCTTTCGGTGATATTCGAACTGTTCCAGTAATAAATCGCTGTCGACACAATTCTTTCATTCAGCATTGCCTCCACATGCCACGAACCGCCGGGATATTCCGGATTGTCAGGCGTCAGGTGAATATTCGCAAGTTTGACAATTACCTGCAAGCGTCGGCCGTTGAGGGCAACGGGAATCGGCAGCTCGGGCATCACGAATTCCGGTGCATCCGGCTGCGCCGGGCGGCGGTTCGCCCACCACTCGTCCCACGCGGCTTCATACGCCTCGTACAACGTGCCCTCTTCGTCGTCGTCTTCTGGCTCCTGTGGCTCGCTGTCGCCGTACCACGACCACGGGTCAACCTCGATGCGCGGCGGTCGCGGGTGCTGTAAGTCACCCAAAACGTTCGAGAACAGCGGAAGCACCTTGGTGAATACCTCGGGCAGCAGTTTGTCGAGCGCATGATGTCGAGCTGGGTCGACGTTGTTCACATACGACAGGAAGACCGGACCACCCTCGACGTCGACGTCGACGTCGGTCGGCAACCATTGAAACTTCGGCGAAAGCGCGTACGTCGCTTCATCTTCGGCGAGCTGCGGCCACGGCGCGCTCTCGGGTTGACTCACTCCGCGCACCCGGCAATACAGCGACGGATGAACGAGATCGAGCACCTGTCCCTTCGATCCAGGATGCCAATCCTCTTCGGCCGCAGGCACATCCTCCAACACCGCGACAGCAGCACGCAGCCGGTCCCGCAATTCATCGCCGATCAGCGAGTCCGATTGCCACACCCCGTCAACCGCCGCGACCTCAATCCCAGTGGCCGCATCACGCCGCAAGGCGTAGTAGCCCAGCTCAGCTAGGACAAAAGCGATTTGGTCGTCGGTCGCGCCCTGCTCGGACGCCTCACGTGACCATCGCGCGACGATCCCCGCATCGAGCATCTTCTCGTGCCACTGCGGCTTGCTGCGAATACCCGCACTCAGCCGCGTCATCTCAAGCTCACGCACCGTCTTTGGTGGCGCGACGGCAACCAGGTAGTCGACGCGAAACGGCAACGGGAACGGGGCTAACTCGGTCAACGCGCAACTCTCTTAACAACTTTCCGACGGCAAGCGGCGTCGACGACAGTAGTTGACCGCTCAATCACGACTTTGTCGGTGTCCTCGAACGCAAGGAGGGTGGCCTCAGCACTTTCGCATGCAACGACGTGACCGAGACCGAGGTCACCTGGGAGCTGAAAGCAGTTGGGGCGCCGCAGATCCCGAAGTTCGTGTTCTGCGTCGCCGACGTTTAGCGCACCGCCAACGCCGCCCGGTCGTCAATCGCACGCACGCCGTCGACCGTCACCTCAAGCACTCGCGCGCCCGCGATGTCAAAGAACAAGCCCGACAACGTGATTCCCCGTTCCCGGAGCGCACGGCGGACGGCTGGGTGGCGGTGCAGGGTTTCCAATTGCATCGCCACGTTCACCATGCCGAGCTGGTCGACCTCCTCGTACCCCAATGCCCGCGCGGCAACCGCCACCGGGTGACCTGCCCGGAAGCGACGCAGCGACGGTTCGGCATGCCGCAACCACGAGCTCAACCCGCCGCCCGGCTCGGCGTCGTGCAGCAGCGATTTCATTGCGCCACAAGAGGAATGACCGCACACCACCACCGAACGCACCGACAACTGCGCGAGCGCGAAGCTCAACGCGGCTTCGACGGAATCGTCGCCACGCACCGGGACCAGGTTGCCCACGTTCCGGACGGTAAACAGGTCGCCGGGGCCGCTGTTGGTGATCACGTTCGGGACGATGCGTGAATCCGAGCAGGTGAGGAAGAACGAGTCGGGGTCTTGGCTGTCGTGGAGGTGGTCGAGGTGCGGGCGCACGACGTGCGCGTGCCGGCGGTGGAACGCGGCGATGCCCGCGGTGACCTTGTCGACGCCGGTGCCGTGCGGACGCCACGGGCCGAGCAGGTCTTCGATCGCGGCGCGGCCGAATCCGCGCGAAGGTGGGGCGTCGGCGGTGCCCTCCATACGCGCGCTGCCGATTTCGATGAATTCGACTGCGCCGCCGGTGGTTTCGTGCTGCCGTCGCCAGTCTTCGATCGCTTCGACAGCGGCGTGGTCGAGGAAGTCGACGGCCATCTCGACGGTCACGTCGGCACCGGCCGGGACCTTCGCGAGTTCGCCGGTGAGTTTGGGCAGCGCGAGGAACGTGGCTGAGCCGTCGAGGTGAACGTGCCAACGGCCGTCTGGGAGTGCCGCCGCGCTGATTTGCACACGCACGACGCGCCACAACAGCAGCGCGAACGCGACGGCGAGTCCGATGAGCACCCCTTCGAGCAGGTTCGTGAAAACCACCGCGACGACCGTGGTGACGTAAACGAACAGTTCGCCCGTGCGGCGCGCGAGGCGGATATGCGCGAGCTTCACGAGATTCATGCCGATCACGATCAACAGCCCAGCGAGCGCGGCCTTCGGCACCTGCTCAACCAGCCCGACGAGCACCACCGCGAACAGCAGAATCCACACGCCATGCAGCACCGCCGACGCTCGCGTGCGTGCGCCCGCAGACACGTTCGTCGCGCTGCGGACGATCACGCCGGTGATCGGCAGACCCCCGACCAGGCCCGATACGACATTCGCTGACCCTTGACCGATGAGTTCGCGGTCGAAGCCAGTGCGTTGGCCGCTGTGCATTTTGTCGACGGCGACCGCCGACAGCAGACTCTCGACGCTCGCGATGAGCGCGATGGTGACGACAGTCAGCGAGACGGCGAACCAGTCGCCGGTTGGCAGTTGTGGCAGTTGGAGCGCGTCGAAGACCGAGCCGGTTATGGTGATGCGTTCGATGTCGATGACGAACAGCGACAGCAGAGTACCGATCACGACGGCGGCGAGCGGACCGGGCACCACGCGGACGCGAGCGGGCAGGTATTTCCATCCGAGCATCACCGCGATCACGACGATGCCGATCGCCGCGCCGCCGAGGTGCAGGTTCATGAGACCGTCGGGAATGGCGGCGATATTCGCGAAAGCCGTGCTCTGCGAACGTGATCCGAACAGGACGTGCAGTTGTTGAAGTGCGATGGTGATGCCGATGCCAGCGAGCATCGCGTGGACAACGACCGGTGCAACCGCCAGCGCACTACGCGCAATTCGACTGAGCCCGAACAGGATTTGCAACACGCCAGCCGCAGCGCCGATGAAACAGGTTGTCGCCCAACCGAATTGCGCAATGGCTTCGGCGACGACCACCGTGAGCCCGGCGGCGGGGCCGCTGACCTGCAACACCGACCCACCGAGCGCCCCCGCGACCACTCCCCCGACCACAGCGGCGATGAGTCCGGCGGCGACCGGCGCCCCCGAAGCGACCGCGATCCCGAGCGAAAGCGGCAACGCAACCAAAAACACCACGATCGACGCGGGTAGATCGTGCCGTAGCAGGGTGTGCCACAACGACATTCGAGGCGCGGCCGAAACTTCGCTCATTGACTCTCCTTCGCACAGGGCCCGATGCACCGGTGAACCGGGGAGGTGGGTGAAGCCGAGAAGCTCAGAGAAGTGACCTGCGACACAGCGTCGGAGCAATAGTAAAGAACACCCCAAGCAAAAGGAAAGCCCTGGGGTGTCAACGTCGGCGTTTCGCGACGGAACCGAGATGGGGCGTGATGTTTTAAGCGGCCGACTGCGCCTACACCCGAACCCGCGTGAGTTGCCCGACAACCGGGCAACTCACGCCAACGGCGAACTTAACCCGCAGCTGCGGTCAAAACCTCGGTGCGCGGGTACGTCGGGTATTCGATGCCCGAGATGTACTGCACCGTGCGCACCACCTGGCACGAGTAGCCGAACTCGTTGTCGTACCAAACGTAAAGGATCGCGGTGTCGCCCTCGACGATCGCGGCGTTCGCGTCGATGATCGACGCCGCGCGCGAGCCGATGAAGTCGCTGGACACCGCGTCGGTTGCCGCGGTGTAGTCAAGGTTGCGACTCAACGGACCCGACAGCGAAACGTCACGCAGGTAAGCGAGTACCTCTTCGCGCGTAACCTCTTGTGCCAGTTGCAGATTCAGAATCGCCACCGACACGTCCGGGGTTGGGACGCGAATCGAGTTGCCGGTGATCTTTGCCTTGAAGTCGGGCATCGCCTTCGCGACGGCCGACGCGGCACCGGTCTCGGTGAGCACCAGGTTGAACGGCGCGGAGCGGCCCCGGCGGTCGGCCTTGTGGTAGTTGTCGAGCAGGTTTTGGTCGTTGGTGAACGAGTGCACCGTCTCGACATGTCCGCGCAGGATGCCGAACTGGTCGTCCATCGCCTTGAGCGGCGGCACGATCGCGTTAGTCGTGCATGACGCGCAGGAGAAGATCTGCTGGTCAAGGTCCTGGTCGCGGTGATTGACGCCGTGGACGATGTTGGGCACGTCGCCCTTGCCGGGCGCGGTCAGCACCACCTTGGCGATGCCGGGGCGCAGGTGCTGTTCGAGGCCGGCGCGGTCGCGCCATTTGCCGGTGTTGTCGATGAGGATCGCGTCGTTGATGCCGTGTTCGGTGTAGTCGATGTCGGCGGGGCTGTCGCTGTAGATGAACTTGATCACGTTGCCGTTGGCGATGATCGAGTTGTTCTCAACGTCGACCTTGATGGTGCCGTTGAAGTGCCCGTGCACCGAGTCGCGACGCAGCAGCGAAGCGCGCTTGGCGAGGTCGTCGTCGCTGCCCTTTCGCACGACAACGGCCTTGAGCCGCAACCCATTTCCCGAGCCGACCTTCTCGATCAGCAGGCGCGTCACGAGGCGACCGATGCGACCGAACCCGTAGAGGACAACGTCGCGCGGACCCTGCGACTCGGCCTTGTTGCCACCGATCACCTCGGCGAGCGCGGTCGCGGCGAACTCCGCTTCCGACAGCCCAGCCCCGTTGGCGCGATACGCCGTGACGAGCTGACCAAGATCGATCTTGCACGGGCCAAGATCCAGGTCGGCGAGCGCGCGCAGGAATGGCAGCGTCTCATCGATCGACAGTTCTTCGCCCTCAATCTGCCGCGCGAAACGGTGCGTGCGCAGGATGCTGATCACCGACTTATTCACCAGCGACCTGCTGTGCAGCAGGATGGTGACACCCTTATCCCGATACAGGGTCCCGATAATCGGGATCATCGCCTCCGCCGCTGCTTCTTGAGCGTTCCAGCGGTCCAAATTTGCGGTGTTCAACGCAATCCCTCTAACCCTCGATGTTCTCGTGTGTTAGATGGTAGTAACGCGGTTTTGTTCACAAACATGCGCTCTGGGGCGGTGAGATTGGCCGCACGTCAGCGCTCAGCAGCCCGCAACTCGCGGACTTCTCGTTCCAGCTTCGCGAGGCGGTCGTCGATCGAGCGGATGCGCATGAGGTCGGCGACCTGGTCGGCTTCCTCGCGCGCCAACGCGAGGTCGACGACCGGCTCGTCGCGGTCGGCTTCATACATCAGCAGGTGCCGGTCGCCGCTACGTTTGGTGAGCAGCGCGAAGCGGGCGCCAGCGCGCGTGCCGAAGGTGTGCAGCACGCCGGTGCCAGGAACTGTTGTTCGGCCAATTTCCATCGACACGCAGCCTCTCTCGTCTGAACTCTTGATGCGCTTTCCAGTCTCGACGGTGAGCGGCTGTTGTTCTATTGGGTCAACTACCCATCTTGATCCAGTCAGCCGAGCCGCGACCCGTCGCGAAATGGGGGTTGAGCCTCATAGACACCGCGCCCGTTGGCACGCAAGCTGAGAACTATGCGACAAACGCGGTGGGCTCGAACGCCGGTGACGGCCCTGTTTTGGCGTGTTTGTCTGCTGAACGGCGTGATCTTCACGGTCGGAACGCTCGTGCTCGCGCTGTCGCCGGCCACCGTGTCGGCGCGGGTTCGAGCGACGGAATTACCTGTTTTGGTAATCGGGCTCGCGGTGATTCTCACGGCGAACGCGATCGCGTTGCGCACGTCGCTCGCGCCGCTTGACGAGGTGGTCGCGTCAATGCGGCGCGTCGATCCCCCGATGCGCGCGGCCCGACTCGACGGGCGGGGCGGCGATTTCCACCACCTCATCGACACCTTTAACGCGATGCTCGACCGGCTTGAATCCGAACGGTCGGTAGCGGGCGCGACGGCGTTGGCCGCACAGGAAGGAGAGCGTCAGCGCATCGCACGGGAATTGCATGATGAAATCGGCCAGAGTTTGACCGTCGCGCTTTTGCGGTTGAAACGGGTGAGCGATCGCGTCCCAGCAGAATTGCGACCGGAGGTTTCGGTTGCGACCGAAACCGTGCGCGGGTGTCTGGATGAGGTGCGCGAAATCGCGTGGCGCTTACGCCCGGATGTGCTTGAGGACTTGGGACTCACCAGTGCGATCAACGCGCTCTGTCATGAATTTACCCGTGCCAGCGGGGTTTCCGTGATGCGGGAAATCGATCCCGCACTTACCCGGCTTGACCCCAGTATCGAATTAGTGTGCTATCGCGTCGCCCAGGAATGCTTAACGAATGTGCTTCGTCATTCCGGCGCCCGCGAGGTCAGATTGGAATTGCGTCAGGATGCCGAGCGGATCGTTCTTCGCGTGGTCGACGACGGACAAGGCGGTGTCGAGGTGACGGGCGCGGGAATTCGCGGCATGCGCGAGCGCGCGATGCTCGTGAACGCGGCACTGACGATCACCTCACCGCCCGAACATGGCACTACTGTCGAATTGATGGTTCCCACTCGACAGCCGACGGAAGCGCCATGACCACGCGAATCCTGCTCACCGACGACCACGCTTTGGTGCGCAGCGGTTTGCGGTTGATCCTCGACAATGAACCGGACCTGACCGTGGTCGCCGAGGCAGCCGACGGTTTCGAAGCGGTGCGCGCGGTAAGCGAAACGCCCCTCGACCTGGTTATTCTGGATATCGCGATGCCTCGAATGACCGGCATTCAGGCGGCACGCGAAATTAGTCGATTAGGCACTGGCGTCCGGATTTTGATGCTGTCGATGTATGACAACGAGCAGTATTTCTTCGAATCGTTGAAGGCGGGCGCGTCGGGCTACGTGTTGAAATCAGTGGCCGACCGCGACCTTATCGAGGCATGTCGGGCGACAATGCGCGGCGAATCCTTTCTGTATCCGGGCGCGGTGACGGCGTTGGTGCGTGACTATTTGCAGTTGGCCCGTCAGGGCGCGGCGTTGCCGGAAGCCATTTTGACTCCGCGTGAGGAAGAGGTGTTGAAGCTGATCGCGGAGGGATATTCGACAAAGGACATGGCGGCGACTTTGGTGATTAGCGCGAAGACGGTCGACCGCCACCGAGCGAACATCCTGCAGAAGTTGGGCCTGCGTGACCGACTTGAGCTGACGCGGTATGCGATTCGGGCGGGATTGATCGAACCGTAGGTCGACGGGTTGGGCGACAAACTTGCCGACGACGGCACGCGCTACACCTCCGCACCGCTATCGTGAAATACGCGGTGCCGGAACGCTTCACGAGGGCTGGCCCGTGTTGAACACGTCGTCAGCTTCACACGGAGGAACCAGCGTGACCACCCGAACCCGCATCGCCGCCATCGCGGTCGCACTCGTACTGCTACCTGGTCTAGCAGCCTGCGGCAAAAACCAGCGTTGGTGCGAACGCGACCAGGGCGACGTTCTGGTGTCGAACTCGTACTGCGAGAAGGGGATTGCTGGTTACGAGTGGGAGCCGGACCATGACAAGCCGAAGTACAAGAAGAAGCCGAATAAGAAGAAGGTGCACTAATTGGCGAGGACGGCACGCGGGCAGCGGCTCAAATCCCGCGAGTCCCGCAACTCATAGCAGTGAGCGTACGGCCCGCACGGCCGTTAGCCGTTCTGGACTAAATCGCCCGGGCTAGCGTGGCGTCATGAGCGACGCGACGCACTGCTGTCGGCACCGGACCCGAAGCCACAACGTCTCGCTCCATCACAGCACTCTGCACAGCCTCAAGGAGTTGCGGCCGCCGAGCGCACGTGGCCCGCGTCAGCGCGTTGGAGCGCGGCGACATGGACGGAGTGACACTCTCGACACTGCGCGCCTACGTGCGGGCGCTCGGCGGCAAGCTGAATGTGATCGCTGACTTCGGCGACAGGGAATACCGCTTGAGTTAGGCCTTTCGCTGGTTGCGTCGGGCCAAACCTCAGGCCGTCGCAACAGCCGCCTCGTTCAGCGAACGGATCACTCCCAGAAGCCTTTTCGTCTGCTCCGGTGGGAAGAGATGCGTCGGTCCCTGGGGTGCGGCATCGATGAAAGGCGGCTCGAAAAGGAGCTTGGGGTCCATTTCGCCGTGCTTTGTCAAGTGGTTGACCACCAAGTTCACGAAGTCGATCTGGTTTGCCGTCGCGGTGCGCTCGCCCAGGAACTCCGCGAACGCTTCTTGCACTGCCACCTGGTCCAGGCCGACCAGTGAGCGGATGAAGCGGCCGAGGCCGTTCGCCGCGGCCCTTTCCAAATCGGCGGTCTCACCAGCCCCGCTGCTCGCCAACAACTGCTCAAGTGACGCCAAGTCGGCGGCCGTCAACGGCTTGCCCGAGCGCACCTTCCGCAACGCTAAGTTGTCGGGCTGACGGCGCAGATAATCGCGCACCTTCGCGGTGTATCGCTCAACATCGGTGCCCGAGCGCATTTCCGGCATCGCCCGCTCAGCTACTTCGCCGAGGGTGTCGGCGAAATCCGTGTACACAACAACGCGCTTCTTCTTATCGAGCAAGCCCACGATCGAACGAACCTCGCGGCGTGCGTGTTCGAGCATGTCGACGGTGATGTCGGACCACCATTCGTCGCTCGCGACCTCGCGCAACAGTTCTTCCTTCGCCTTCACCTTCGGGATCGCGAGGCCCTCCTCAAGGAGGCCGTCGGCAACCCCACGAATGGTATTGGCGTGCTTGGTCACATCGTCGCCAACTACCACAGCCAGCTGCCCACGCAACATCACCAGATCGAAGCGCTTCGCCATCTCGTCGCTGTCGCGGACCGTGGTTGGCAGGTCGGCCAAGCTCTCGACAATCTCAACGGCCTGTTGTTCAACGACGGAATCCCATGCCGCTCGCTCGCGATACTTCTCCACCTCGCGGCGATGCGGGCGGACGATGAAGTTATCGAGCCGCATTCCCGCGACCTGCTGGTGCAGCGTGTCGGCGGTGGCGGCGCGCAACTCATGCGAAGCACCTGATCGGTCGAGTTCGACAAGCAGTTCCGTGCGCGTGCTGAACAGCCGCTGCGAAAGTGACGGCGCGAGAGCACCTTCCGACGCATCCGGGTGCTGCTCGAAGTAATCGAAGTTGCCGCACACGTCGAAAACGAAGAAGTCGGTCTTGTCTTGTCCCGGCCCATACAGGTCGGGGCGCAGCCGCGTGCCGCGACCGACCATCTGCCAGAACTTCGACTTCGACCGCACCGGCTTGAAGAAAACGAGGTTCACCACGTCGGGGACGTCGATGCCGGTGTCGAGCATGTCGACCGAAATCGCGATGTGCGGTTCCTTGTCGGCCTGCGAGAACTTGTCGATGAGGTCCTGGTTGTAGTTCACCGAGTGGGTGATCACCCGCGCGAAAGCACCCTTGAATTCGGGGTAATTCGCGTTGAAGCGTTCGGCGATGAACTGTGCGTGCAGCTCGTTTTTCGCGAAGATGATGGTCTTGCCGAGCCGGTCGCCGCCCGCGACGCGATGCCCGTGCGTCATCAGCGTTTCGAGCACCTTGTCGACGGTGTCGATATTGAACAGCCACTTGTTGACCGCCTCGGCCTGGATTACCGCCGGAATCTCGTCTTCAGCAACGTCGTCGCCCCAGTCGGTCGACTCGTACCGCGCTTTCTCCTCGTCGGAGAGGTCGGCGTAGCGAATTCCCTGCAGCGGGAACGTCAACGGAACGCTGACCGCGCGCGGGCGAACCAGGTACCCATCGCCGATGGCTTCGTCGAGCGAATAGTCGTTGGTCGGCACGCCAGTTTCGAGGTGGAAAAGCTGGTAGGTGTTGTAGTCGACGTCGTCTTTCGGGGTGGCGGTGAGGCCAAGCAGCAGTGAGTCGAAGTACCGGAAGATGTGCCGATACTTCTGGTACACCGAGCGGTGTGCCTCGTCGACCACGATCAGGTCGAAGTAGCCAGGGCCGAACTTCCTTGTGCCGCCCTCGATTTCGTCGATGAGCCCCATCATCGTCGGGTACGTGGACACGTAAATGCGGCTGTCGGTGTTTTTGTCGGTAAGCAGATTCACCGGCGACGAGTTCGGCAGATGCGTATTGAACGCGCCAACCGCCTGCTTCACGAGGGCTTTGCGGTCGGCGAGGAACAGGACGCGCTTGATCCAGTTGGCGCGCATCAGCATGTCGGCGAGCGCGACAACAGTGCGCGTTTTACCAGCGCCGGTCGCCATTACGAGCAGGGCGGCGCGGTGGTTTTCGGTTTCGAACCGTTCGGTGACCGCGCGGATCGCTCGCTCCTGGTACGGCCGCCCGGCGATTTCCTGCGGGACGGGGATATCCGCGAGCGATTTAAGCGACGTGCGACGCGCGACGATCAGCGCGAGTTCTTCGCGAGTGTGGAACCCCGCGACCTCACGCGACGGGTAGCGCAGGTCATCGAAGAAATGGTGTTCAATCCCGTTGGTGCAGTAGATGACTGGCCGCTGACCGAACCGCTGCTCAAGGCAGTCGGCGTAGAGGCGTGCCTGTTGTTCACCAGCCAGCGGGTCGACCGACGTGCGCTTGGCCTCAACAACCGCAAGCGGGAGCCCGTCGGTTCCCCACAGCACGTAGTCGACGAATCCCTTTTTTCCATCGGGCATTCCGTCGACCGGGAATTCACGGTCGCGCTTCTGGTCGAGCAGCCAACCGGACTCGCGAAGGAGCAGGTCGACCAGGTCGCGCCGAGTTTGCGCTTCGTCGTAATCGTGCGTATCGGGCGCGGCGGCGCTTGCCTGCTGCGCGGCGAGGATCTGCGCGCGCAACTCGGCGATGAGCTGCTCGTAGCTGAGTTCGGCCGTCTCGGCTGCCTCGTCGCGGGCCTTGAGCTGGGCGATGAGATCTTGTTTCTCGGCCTCGGACTGCTCAAGCAGCTCATCCTTGGCGGCCAGCTCGGCTTCGAGTTTGCCAAGTTGCGCAACAGTTTTCGCGACGGCAGCGCCGCCACCAGGCTTGGGCAGCAAGTTGACGTCGAACTGCTGTTGCGGCAACGGCTTACTCGATACCTGCGTGGCGTGGGTGCGCGCGAGCCACGACAGGATATGGAACAACTCGGTGAGCGCCCGGGTGCCCGATTCCTTCGTGACCGGCCGTTCGTCGTGGACGGCGGTGTTGCCGAGGCGACGGATGAGGTCCATTTTCGTGACGAGCCCGTGCCCGACCGCGCTGACGAACTTGCCGTCGTGGAGGTGAGCGGCGAGGTCGGACTTGTATGGCTCAGGCAGGTTTCGATACCGGTAGATCCAGTTGACGGTGTGCTCGACGGTGCGGCGCGCGTAAAAGCACGTGGTGCGCGGGTCGAAAAGCGCGTCGCGCTCAGCCTTCTTTGCCTCGGCGTACAGCTGCGGCCACTCGGCCTGCAGAAAATCGAAGTTCCCCACCATTGCCCGGTCCTCCGTGCTCGATCTTGGCACCGGAACCCGAACTGTCCGGCGCTATCGAACATTACCTGCGGGGTCCGACAAGTTCGACGCTTCACTCAAGAGAGTTTCTGTTTGACACTGTTGTCACTTGCGTTAGGCGTGTACCGTGTCATCTTGTTCGAATGTTTGCCTCGTTAACAGGAGCAGGAATGACCAAGCACACCCAGTTCACGAAGAAGTGGTCGCTGTCGATCGGCGCGTCGGTCGTGGCACTCGCCGTAGTTGCGCCGGTTTGGAGTGGCGCGGTCGCGACGGCCGATGTCGCGGTTCCGAGCGCGGGCGCACCGACGTTCGAATTCGCTTCTCCGGCAAGGGAACAGACGAGCAGCCAGCGCAACGCGATTCAGAAGGCTAAGAGCTACCTGGAGCTGACCTCGTTCTCCCGCACGAGCCTCATCGCGCAGCTTGAGTACGAAGGTTTCAGCACCGCGGACTCCACCTTCGCCGTGGACAGCTTGGATACGGACTGGAACGAGCAGGCGGCGAAGAAGGCGAAGAGCTACCTTGAGCTCACTGCGTTCTCGCGCTCAGGGCTGCTCGCCCAGTTGAAGTACGAGGGCTTCACGCAGCAGCAGGCGGAGTACGGCGTGAATGCCGCCTACTGACGAGTCTTGTTGGTGGCCAACGGATCCCGATACGCCGTCGTTGCGCGAGAGCGCTTCGGCGGCGTGCGGTTGCCGTAATGTATGTGCGGGTCCGCGTGCCGTTTCGGTGGGCTTAGACGATGCCCATGTCGTCGATGGAGTCGGCCGTCAGCACACGACGCAACCACTCATCGAGGCGAACAGGATCGGCAGCGACAACTTCCGCGCGCACAAGCGGGGGGACTTCGCCAAACTTCTGCGCGAGCAGCATGAGCAGCGCTTGTATCCGGCCTTTAGCCTCACCCTTAGCAACGCCGATGGCTTCGCCCTTGGCAACCAGCCGACTCGCGGTGGTCATAAAAGTCTCCTCCACCTCCCGGCCTTACCCCAGCTACGCAATCCCCAAATCATCGAGGGACTGAGCGGTGACGGCCCGATCAAACCACTCGTCGAGCCTGGCCACGTCGGCCGCGCCGATCGCTTCACGCATGAACGGCGGCACCTCACCGAACTTGAGCGTGATGAGTCTTAGCAGCGTGCGCACCTGAGCTTTCGCCTCACCCTTGGCAACCAGCCGGTTCGCGGTGGTCATGAAGGCCTCCTCTGCCTCAGGTCCTACCCGGACAAAAAACGTGCGCAACTCATCGTCGTCTGTCTCGCTGACATCTTGAATATACCGGACGAACCCAATCAGCTCATCTGTGCTGAGCTGCGCAAACGCCACCAGAAGCGGTTCAAGGTCGATCACGAGGTGCTCGTGCTTCGCCGCCACCTTGAGCAAGACGCGCAAGATGAGCGCCGGTGCGTTGCTGGTGTGGGCATATAGGTCAGCCAACGGTGTCGCGCTGATGTCGTCGAGCACGTAGCGCAAGTGCGGGAGGAACGGCTCGACCTCCTCACGCAACTCCGGGCTGATCGCGACCAAGTCGGCCACGTCGGTCACCGCGGTCCATTTCTCGCTGCCCGCGTAACTGACGATGGTGATCACGAACGGGATCGTGGTCGGCTTCGGTTTTGAGTGTTCGCGCAGATGTTGGCGGACGGCAGCCACCTGGTATTCCATCACACGGAAGGCCATCAACAGGTCGTTGCTCGACTGGTGCTCGTGGGCGAAATACAGGTATCCGGTTTCCCCGGTATAGAGGCTGACGCGGAAAAGTAGGTCGCCGTCGGTGTTGTCGAGGACACGGCTGATGTAAGCGGTCGACTGGCGTTGCAGGCTCGACCAGTCGATCGCTTTCGCCAGCAGCGGCGCGACCGCTTCGACGAGCGGACGTGCGTGAGCCGCCGCCGTTGCCGGGTTGCTCAGGGTGTGCTTGACGACCGAGTCGTGTGGATGATGGACCGAATCCCCCATAGCGGGAGACTATTTCACGCGTTAGACGAGGTGCAAATCACGCGTACGCGCCGCCGACGCGGGTGAGGACTTCGGAGGCGAAGGGGCGGTTGTGGTACTGCGCGTAGGGGCCGCGACCCTTGGTTACGAGGTGGTCGGCGAGGGGGCGGATCGCGGCGGCTAGCGGGAGGGTGAAGAACTGGTCGTCGGCACCCTCGTCGGAGACGAACCAGTCGATGAGGACGCCGTCGCCGTCCGCCGATGCCAGGCCGGATGGCTCGAAACGCAAGAGCGGCAGCGTATTTCGCAGCTCGTCGATGGTGCGCGACGTTGTCGCGGTGAGCGCCGACGCTGAAACGTAAAGCGCGACGCGGTAATCCACGATCTCGCCGTCCTCAAGAAACCGTTCGACGAACAGCACCTCCATTGGCCCGACATTCAACGTGAACAGCCGCTCGCGCTCGGCGGTGCGGTTCGTTGACGGGAGCGCGCTGAGCGTCCAGCGGTCGACCTCACCGCTCGCCGGCTTGTCGAAAGCGTCGGTGAGGTAGTCGGCGATAAGGTCTGCTGCTGGTTCGAAGAACGGGTCTTGTTGGAGCGCAAGGAAATTGGCTTCGCTTGCGGAGGCGTTGGTTTCGGTCAAAGTTCGCCCCGGAAGGCGCGGGATTGGAGGGAGGAGAAGAGGGTGTCGAGTTCGGTTAGAGCCACCCGATTCCGGCTGTCTACCTCTGCCAACTTGGCGACCCGAATCCCAAATGCGCGCTGCAACTCTAACGGGGGAAGGGGTACAGGAAGCTCGCGCAGTCTTGCAAGTGTGATCTCCCGAAACGTGGCTCCCTTCACCTGTCGCGAGATCCAGTGCTGCGTTTTCTCGTTCCGCAAAAACTCCAGCAGGTACGCACCGTCGACGTCGTCACCGGGCGAAATCCGGGCGGTCCCCTGCGTGAGGTTAGCGCCGTGCAGTTCGTCGGTAACTACTGCAGTGGTTCCCACCGTGGCGCGGATGCTCATCACGATGTCTCCCCGCTGAACTTTCGACCTCTCATACTTTGCCGCGAGCGCAGGATCGGTACGTCGCAATGAATTCGCTGCGATCTGACCATTAGAGATGTCCCCAGTGCGGATGTACGGGACACCGCCCGGGTATTCCTCCCCGGCTTGCACGATGCCGTAAGTGACAATCGTTCCAGTTTGCACAGCTGCAGATAGCGGCCGGACTTCACACCTCTGCTCGCCCGCGAGATACGCGCCGAACATGTCGATGAAGATCGACTGGGTCAGCTCGTCGAGGCGGGCGAGGGCTTCGCGGCGCTTGGCGCGGAGGGCGTCGGCGTGGTCGAGGATCGCCGCGATCCGCCGCTGCTCCTCGATCGAAAGAAGCGGCACTTCCCATTTCGCGAGTGCAGCCCGACCGAGATGGTTGATGCCGGTGCCTCGACTTCCCCGCACGAATGCGCCCGTCTCCGCTTCTCGGCGAAAAAAGTGCAGCAGGTAGCGCGAATCGACCGCATCGTCATGCAGGCGAACACGCAAAAGTGTGTTCTGAAAAGCGCATTCGTCGATCTCGCCTCCCCATATCGCGGACTTACCCACCTCGCGAGGCGAGCCCGACGCCTCGTTCAACAGGATGTCGCCTGGCTCCAAACGGAATTGGACCATCTCAGCGTCGGTGAAATTCATCGTCTTAACGTCATCGAGTAGAAGGCCACCCCAGCCAACATTCGCCGCGCGCAGGTATTGCCGCATTTTGGGGCCGTCATGATTCTTCGGCGACCGCTGACGCCCAAGTTTGACTTCGGCAATCTGTTCGACAGACACGATCTTCGGCGTGCTCACGCGAGCATCTCCCGCAGCTGCGCCATCCCGTCGGCGATTTCATTCTCAAGACGGTCAAGCTCGTCGAGGATGATCTGAGGCGACCGGTGCTCAACTTCCTCGTGATCAATCTCCTTGTACCGGTTCAGCGACAGGTCGTATCCCTGTGCGGCGATATCGGAGCGCGGCACGCAGAAGCTCTGTTCGGTGCGCGCACGCGCCAGCTCGCTCGTTTCACGAGAAGACCAGCGGCGCAACACATCTGGGAGGTTGTTCTTAGCGAGTTCGGCGTCGGTCAGTTCGGCGAGCACGCCCAGCTTGTCTTCGTCGAGCAGCGGGTTGCGTTTGTCGTCGAGCGACCATCCGTCGGACTGCACGTCGTAGAACCAAACGTGGTCGGTCCCACCGGAATTGGTCTTGGTGAAGAACAGAATCGCCGTCGAAACTCCCGCGTACGGCTTAAACACGCCCGACGGCAGCTTCACCACCGCGTCGAGTTTCTGATCTTCAACCAGAATGCGGCGAAGTTCCTTGTGCGCCTTCGATGAGCCGAAAAGCACCCCGTCGGGCACGATCACCGCGGCGCGACCACCGGGCTTCAACAGTCGCAAGAATAACGCGAGGAACAGCAGTTCGGTTTTCTTCGTCTTCGCGATGTCTTGCAGGTCTTTCGCGGTGTTCTCGTAATCCAACGAACCGGCGAACGGCGGGTTGGCGAGGATCAGCGAATAGGCTTCGGCGTCACCGGTATTGGCTTCGGCGAGGGAGTCGCGGTAACGGATGTCGGGCTGTTCAATGCCGTGCAGCAGCATGTTCATCGAACCAATGCGCAGCATGGTGTTGTCGAAGTCGAAGCCGTGGAACATCTCGTGGTGGTACTGGTGCTTGCCCACGTCCGCGCCGATTTCGTCGGCGTAATTGGCGCGCACATACTCCGACGCGCCAACGAGGAAGCCGCAGGTGCCCGACGCGGGGTCGACGATGGTGTCGCCGGGTTTGGGGGCGGTCATGTTGACCATGAGCTCAATGATGTGGCGCGGGGTGCGGAACTGGCCGTTCTGCCCAGCCGACGCGATTTTCGCGAGGAGGTATTCGTAGATGTCGCCCTTGGTGTCGCGATTTTCCATCGGCACCTTGTCGAGGCGGTCGACCACCCGCTGCAACATGCCCGCGTTGGGAATCGTGAGCCGCGCGTCCTTCATGAAGTGCGCGTAGGTGGAGTCCTCGCCGCGCATTTCTTTGATAAACGGGAAGACGCGGTTGCCGACGATCTCAAACATGGTGTCGGCGTGGAGTTCTCGGAACACCGACCAACGGAGGTCGTTGTAGGGGCGACCAAGCTCGTCGTCGCCTTCGGGGAACGGGTTGCCCTCAAGCTTCTCCCCGAACAGGTTCGCCTTTTCTAGCGCGCGGGTTTGCTCGTCGTCGAGCCTGCGGATAAACAGCAGGTAGGTGATCTGCTCCATCACCTCGAGGGGATTGGAGATACCGCCGGTCCAGAACGCGTCCCAAACCGCGTCGACCTTGTTCTTAATGTCACCGGTGATCACGAAGCCCGATACCTGCCTGTTCTGCTTGAGGGAGCCCAACAGAACTGTATAGAGGACGACCGACAGCCCCGCTCCCCCGCCCCCGTCGCAAGGCCGTGCGCCCACGGGGCGTTGCGTACGATGACGACTGGCAACGTCTGACCGCAAGGGGCGACCAGACCGACGGAAAGAGAACGCACCGATGTCCTGGCGCGACACCACCCCGCAAGCTGTCCAAGACGACATGGATGACCTGCTCGACGCGGCACTGGACCTGGCCGAAGAGCACTTAACTAAGAGCGGCGAGTTCGTTCCGTTCGGTTTGGCTATCGACGCCGACGGTCGCACGAAACTCTTCGGTTTCGCAACAGGCGACGCGCGACAGGCGCAAAAGCTCGCCTTCGACGCGCTCAAGGACATGCGCACCGAGATTCGCGCCGCGGCCGTCGCAACCGATGTGTCGCTGCCCGAAACTGGGATGAGCGGGATCGAGGTGCACATCGAGCACGCGAACGGTCCCGCGATCGGCGTGCTCAAGCCGTATGCGCTGGAAAACGGGGCGATTCGCGCCGAGCCCTTGGAGGGGTTTACCGCGACGCGGGCGATTTGGTGAGCCGGGATTAGGCCTCGTCGTAGCGGATGATGCGCTCGGCGCTGCGCCGATACCAGGGGAACTCTGAGCTTTGAAACGGCTCGACCTGCTTGCTCACGCCCTGTGCGCGCAGTTTCGATAATGCGTCGAGCGCGTGCCCTTGGACCGACTCGTCATCGAGTTGAGCGAGCGCTACTTCGACGGCGTCGGGGTGGCGGGATTTACCCAGCCAGTTGACCACCATTCGACGTTGGCGCCCAAAGCGTCTGTCTGCAGCAATGACCGCGAGTTCGTCGAAGAATTCTTTCCCTGCGGGAATGCTGTAGATACCGTTCCCGGCGGCCCAGCGCGTAGAGGGATCGATCCCCTTCTCATGGTCGAATTGACTGATTAACGCCGGAATTGCAATGGTTTTGCGTGCTTCCTTGCGATTCAACGCTTCAATCAGGCTCAGTCGCGCCAATGCCCTTTTTTCAGTTTCAGGTCCGGTCCACCGCTGCTCAAGGTCGATAAGCCACTCTCCCATGAGTTCGATAACGAACGGCGGATAGTGTAGCGAGTCGGCTATTCCAGATATGGTGCTTCCGTGTCCGCCAGCGCTGCGATACTCCGCTAGCAGCCGCGCCGCACCAAGGTCATCAGTCGTTGTCATATCAGCACCAAAAAACCTTGGCCGCGTCGGCGAGTTCCGTCGGTGTGGCAGTGAGTGTTTCAGGTGTAGACATCGGTTCCCATTCGATCGCCCACTAACTTAGCGCACCTAACCGCTGGCACACGTCGTTCGAGGCTGCCCGATTAGCCCTCGTCGTAGCGGATGATTCGCTCCGCGCTGCGCCGATACCAAGGGAACTCTGAGGTCAGAAAGGGCTCGACCTGCTTGCTGACACCCTGGGCACGAAGCTTCGACAGGGCGTCCAAGGCGTGCCCTTGGACCGACTCGTCGTCGAGTTGAGCGAGGGCGACTGCGGCGGCGTCGGGGTGGCGAGATTTACCGAGCCAGTTGACCACCATTCGACGTTGGCGCCCAAAGCGTCTGTCTGCAGCAATGACCGCGAGTTCGTCGAAGAATTCTTTCCCTGCGGGAATGCTGTAGATACCGTTCCCGGCGGCCCAGCGCGTAGAGGGAGCTATCTCCTTCTTGAGGTCAAATTGACTAATTAACGCCGGGATCGCATTGGTTTTACGCGCTTCCCTGCGATTCAACGCGTTGGTCAAACTTATTCGCGCAATTCTCCGCCCTTCCGTTTCAGGACCGGGCCAGCGCAGTTCGAGTTCGATAAGCCACTCTGCGATTTGCTCGATGACAGGAAGCTCAGAGCTTGGGCGCTCGCCAATCTCTGCAACAGTGTCGCCGTAGCCCCCAGCGCTGCGGTAATCCGCGAGGAGTCGCATAGCGGCGATGTCATCAGTCGTTGTCACATCAAGCACCGAATGACCTTGGCCGCGTCGGCGAGTTCCGTCGGTGTGACAGTGAGTGTTTCAGGTGTAGACATCGGTTCCCCATTCGATCGCCCACTAACTTAGCGCACCTAACCGCTGGCACACGTCGTTCGAGGCTGCCCGATTAGCCCTCGTCGTAGCGGATAATTCGTTCGGCGCTGCGTCGATACCAGGCTGACTCCGCAATGAGGAACGGCTCGACCTGCTTGCTCACGCCCTGTGCGCGCAGCTTCGATAATGCGTCGAGCGCATGCCCTTGGACCGTCTCGTCATCGAGTTGAGCGAGAGCGACTGCGGCGGCGTCGGGGTGGCGGGATTTACCGAGCCAGTTGACCACCATTTGGCGGTCTTCCCCGAACCTTCGGTCTGCAGCTATGGCAGCCAACTGCTCGAAATATTCTTTCCCGGCCGGAATGCTGTAAATGCCGTTGCCTGCCGCCCACCGTGTCGACGAGGCCATCGTCTTCTCATGGTCAAACTGACTGATGAGTGCCGGAATCGCTGAGGTTGTGCGCGATTCCTTTCGGTTCAACGCCTTCGTCAAACTGATGCGCGCGAGTCGTCGATCGTTGGTTTCAGGCCCCGGCCACCGCTGTTCGAGGTCAGTGAGCCATTCAGCCATCAACTCGATGACCGGCGGCGTGTAACTCAGCTGGTCGCCGATCTCCCAGAAGGCGTTGCCGTACCCGCCAGCACGCCGATAGTCGACAAACAGTCGCGCACCTGCGGTTTCGTCTGTGTTAGTCATGTGCCTGAAGTCCGTCGCGACTCGCTGAGCGAGGCGGGCAATCAATTAAAAGTCGTCGGGCAAGACGCGAAAGGCGTCATGTGCCGTCAGAGGTGCGACCGCCCGGAAGTCCCTGCGGTCGAGAGTCAGAATATCGGCGGTTTCGTATCGCTCGGCCAGCGCCACGTTCGTCGCGTCGGTGAGGTCCAATTTCAGTGCGGCATACCGACGTTGAACCTGCCGGGCGACCCTTAGCACCTCGGCGGTGACTTCGGCGATCGCGATCCGCCCGCCTCGCTCCTGCGCCAGCAACCAGTCATTGACCGCGTACGCGGCGTCACGGTTGATATTTCGCGTTGTCACATGCTCGATTTCCAGCAATACGAGAGGAGAAAGCACCGTCAGCGCCGCCTCCTGCAACACCGCGCGCGCCCGCGAATGTTCTTCGTCCGCCGGATTGAAGGCCGCGACAAGACCCGAAGTGTCCCCCACCACGATCACTCGCGCACCGAGCCCTCTCCCTCATTAATACCCTCGCTGACCGCCCGCTCCACTCCGGCCTGACCAACCGGCCCGCCGAAGTCGAAGGTTGGAATATCCCATTCGTCGGCCCACCGTTGGCTACGCAGTGCGGCAAGGTGGAACGCCTCGCGAAAAAGCTCGGATTCCGGCCGCCCCTCGCGAGCGGCCGCAGCTTTAATCAGCTCCAGGTCGCGCTCATCGACCATAACCGTAGTTTTCTTTAACGCCATGCTGGTTATGGTACCCGCGCCATAACACGAAACGGTCGTGAGCTGGCGCGACCGCTAGCTGACCACGTCGGATGCTTGCGTCCCGCTGTCAATCTTCGTCGTAGCGGATGACACGCTCGGCGCTACGGCGAAACCAGGGGAACTCTGACGTCAGAAAGGGCTCGACCCGCTCGCTGACACCCTGCGCACGAAGCTTCGACAGGGCATCCAAGGCGTGCCCTTGGACTGACTCGTCATCGAGTTGAGCGAGGGCGACTGCGGCGGCGTCGGGGTGGCGGGATTTACCGAGCCAGTTGACCACCATTTGACGGTCCGTACCGAACCCGCGGTCCCTGGCGATCGCGGCCAGCTCTGCGAAATACTCTTTCCCAGCGGGAATGCTGTAGAGCGCGTTACCTGCCGCCCACCGCACGTCAGGATGCGCAGGCTTCGCGTGGTCGAACTGACTAATCAAGGCGGGGACCGCAGCGGTGTTCCGTGATTCCTTGCGGTTCAGCGCGTTTATCAGGCTCAGGCGGGCCAGGTGACGTCTGTCCGTTTCCCGCCCAGGCCACCGCTTCTCAAGGTTCGTCAGGGCATCAGCGATGAACTCGATGACGGATGGCGAGTTACTCATTTCGTTCCCAATGCCCGAAAGTGTGCGCGCGTAGCCGCGAGCACGTATATACGCTTCAAGTAGGACTTGCTCGGCGACCTCGTCCGGATCAGTCATGTGCTGAAGTCCATCATGCGATGCCTAATCGCACGACTCTTACTACTTTGGCCGACGCAGAGCCTCGCTGATACCGTGGCGGGCGTCAATTATCTTGAGTGGCAAGCTCGTTCCATCCGAAGGTGAGTCATGATGCCGCGAACCATCAAGCTCCTTCTTGCGGCGAGCGTCATCACCATCCCGCTGGTTGGATGCGGCGGCGACCCGTCTCCCATCGCTATCGACTCCAAACATGCTAGGAGCGAAGTATGCGCGGTCGCCGAGTCGATTACACGGGAGCAAGTCCTGATCCCACAGATTGCGTCCCGCACTGACGGTTTGGTCCGAGACCCGCACTTGCCCATCGCACATGGGACTACGTGCAGGGTAAAGCGGGAGGAAACGCTTGAACGGATCATGACCCTGACGCTCTCACGCCAAGAGCCGTGGTCCCCGCCAGCCGGTTATCAAACAATTGACGTCACCGCGAGTGGAACGGACGGAAAGGTTCAGACCGTCTTCCAGAACAGTTCTGGGTCCCGCAACCGGTTTTTCTACGTCGAGCTAAACGGATGGAAAGGGTTTATGTACCTCTACGACGAGGGAATCGACCCAACCGGCACGCGCGGCGACGATCTCGTCCAGGCTCAATCCAACGAGCTAGCGAGTCGACTGTTCACGATGATGAAGGAATTAGGGGCGTGGACGTAGAAATCACCAGTGATGCGACGGCCGTTAGCGTTTTGCCGCGAAAAACCAAGCTCCTCCTGGTGGCGAGCGTCATCACCACCTTGCTGGCTGGATGTGGCAGCAGCCAACCACCAGTCGCCGTCGACTCCAAACACACCGTGGGCGAAGTGTGCGCAGTCGGTGAGTCTATTGCGCGGGAGCAGGTCCTGATTCCACAGGTTAAATCCGACATCTCCGATGTGACCCAAGATCCAAATGTGCTCATCGCACGCGAGACAACGTGCAGGGTACTGCGGGAGGAAACGTCCGAACGCATCATGACCCTGACATTCTCACGCCGCCAACCGTGGTCCCCGCCAGCCGGTTATCAAACAATTGACGTCACCGCGAGTGGAACGGATGGAAAGGTTCAGACCGTCTTCCAGAACAGTTCTGGGTCCCGCAACCGGTTCTTCTACGTCGAGCTAAACGGATGGAAAGGGTTTATGTACCTCTACGACGAGGGAATCGACCCAACCGGCACGCGCGGCGACGATCTCGCCCAAGCTCAATCCAACGAGCTAGCGAGTCGACTCTTCACGATGGTGAAGGAATTGGGAGCGTGGAAGTAGCGGCAACCGCCGAATGAGGCAAGCGCCAAGCCGGGCTAGCCACGCCGATAGCGCGCGAGTACGATGCCCTGCGACTATGAGTGGTCCTGACTGAGGGGCCGACCACTAGACGGGGCGGGCATGCTGAAGGTCGATATCGATAATCTCAATCAACTTGCGACAACGGTCGGAACTGCCGCGACTGACATCGACAACCTCGACGTCCGGACGCTAGGCGACACGATCGGGGCGGCGCTTCCTGGCTGCCAACTGGGAGCCGCCTGCTCACAGGCTGGCGAGTTTGTCGAAGGCGCGTGGTTGCGGGCATCGCAGCGGCTACAGAAGTTGTCGACGCTCGTCCGAGAATCCGCCAGCGCGGTGCAACTCACCGACGAGGAATTCAAGAAGCGACTCGACACCATGGACTTTGTCGCGCGGGGTGAGCGCTGATGCCGAGTCGCTCGCAGGTCGACGCGTGGAATACCGCGAAGTTGTCGGAATGGGCGACCGCGATCGACACCAACGTCGCAGCATACGAAGCCAAGCTCGGCACGATTACTGGCCAGTTCGCGAACGCGCAGTGGACCGGCAAGGCGAAAGATGCTGCCGCAGACCGCTTTACCGAAGAAGACACGCAGGGACGTTATCTCTCCATCGAAATTCGCGACATCGCGGCGGCACTGCGCGCGGCAGACACACGTCTCGCCAACGAGCGACGCATTCTCCTTGGCCGCGTTGCCGATGCTGAACACGACGCCGAATCGCCCATTCGCTTGAAGGTCGATGAGAAATGGGCCGTGTCTGCTGACGGGACGGTTAGTGACGACGAAGCGAGACAGAAAGTTGTCGAGCGACTTAATCACCACCAAGGTCTGATCAACACCGCGTACTACAGCATGATGACCGCCGCCAGCGAAGCGGCCACCGCGATAAGTACTGCCGCACAAGAGGTTCGAGTGCGGGGCGACCAGTTCGGCAGCGGCGTCGACGCCACCGACGACGACTTCAGTCGGTCCGGCCTACTCGGCGAAGAAGACGGCAAGCGCGTGCGCGACGCTGGCGACAAATACGGCAAGATCGACAACGCGATCTTGGACGAAGTTGCCAGCCACCTACCCGTCGGCGTACTTACCGACGAACAACTGACCGCGCTGGCCGCAGGGGGCGAGGTTTCGACATTGCCCGCGTCCGTGCAGGACTACTACCGAGAGTTCTACAAGGCCGCTGGAACAGACGGTGTGATCGCACTGAGCGAACGGCTGAAAGAGCAAGAGCTCGCAGGCAATGTGACAGCCGCAGGGCGGCGAGACTCCCTTGCTAACGGGCTCATGGTGCTCTCGAACGAGAAGATCGGAACGGGCCGAAATCCCGACGGGAGCTTGCAATCACCCGGCAGCTATCAGAATTTGCCGAAAGAAATTCGCGACGTGATTTCCACGCGAGTTACCGGCCCGGGCGGTGATGGAAACGCGCTTGGATATCCGCAGGTAAGCGATTGGAATAAGGCGGTATTCCTTGCGGATTCCGCGAAGCTCAGCGACCTGATCGGAGAGGCGAATCCCGGTTACACGCCCGGTACCGAGTTCGGTCGGGAAATGATTCGACAGGCATCGACGCTCGGTCAACTCGATCCCGACAACCCCGCGCTTGAATCGACGATGCGCGACTATGTCGAGGCGGGAGCCCGCAACCACACCTCGATGACGCAGTTGTTGACCGGCCACACCGAGCCGGGTGAGGTCCCTCTCGATAAGGACTACGACCCGAACAAGGTGATGAAGCCGCTGCTTCAGTACGACTGGAGCGACAGCAAGCCGGACGGTTCTGCGCCGGAGATGTTCAGTTGGATCGGCAAGGATGCGATTCCGGTCCCGGGAACGGATGGAAATCCGGGCGTGACGGTTGATGAGTCGAAATTGGCTGGTCGGGCTGCGCAAGGTTTGACGGAACTGATGACGGGCAAGGGCAACTTCGAGTCCTACATGAACATCGGTAGTCAGGATGATAAGTCATTGGGACAGGTGAATCCTGGACTGACGCAGCAGATTACGAAGTCGATGGTGCCGTATCTGGACTCGATCGCTAAGGCACCGGAAATCCCAACATCGGGCGACATTCTGGGTCGTGGAGACAACCGCGACCTGAAAGCCATCCGTTTGTCCGCACTACTGAACTCCGATCCTGATTCGGGGGTGATCTGGAACACCGCGCTCAACGACAAAACAAACCAGTACGCCGCGCAGTTCGGATACCTCGACGATAAATCCGAAAATCGGCAAATCGGCTACGCAGACGCGGCCGCCCGGCTACTCGGATATCAAGATCAGGGAATCAAAGCAGAGGCCTACGACCGCGGACTCAGCGATACAGAGGCGAAGAAAGAAGCAGCCGAGAAAAAGACGCTCGCGCTGGGTATCGGTACCTCCATCCTCTCCGAGAGCGTCGGAAGAGTTCCAGGCGCTGGCGCGGCTGTCGACATTGCTTCACAGTTAATCGAGCAGGGAATTGAGCCCGAGAAAGGTAAACTTCCCGAGGCCTATTATCGGGTAGATCCCGACACTGCCGCGAGCCAACGCTACTACTCGATGCTGCAGGGCTTGGCGCGCTCGGACCCGGACTTCTTCACCAATCCGCCTTCTGGCGCTGGCCCACTGCCAGCAGCCTGGTTGCACGACGGCAAGCTCGCCAGCTTTCAAGAGATCCTGGATTCTGGCCCGAGATCAGCTGATGAATTCAGTTGGGCTTCGAGAAAGTGGCTTGATGCGACCGGCGTGAACTATGTGAATTTCACGAACGAGCAGGCTCAAAAGAACATTCACCTGGACGACTATACGATCGACCCGGGAGAGTACGAGGATAAGGTTCTACGCGGATGAAGAAACAGGGCTTCATGAGAGCAGCTGTCACCCTATCTATGGCCACCGCCTGCGTATTAACCGCTGCATGCGACCGGCCATCGGATGAGCAAATAGCCGCCCCAGCATTCAATATCTCTTTCCGGTGGAGTGCGGAAGCTAACGTTGATTTGCAGTCCGCTGGCCTGAAATCCGCTCGCGCAGCGATAGAAAGCAACCTCGTGGGCGAATATCTCGGAGTCGAGTACACCTACCCTGGGTTCCCGGAATTTTCCGATCTCGCTCGCCTGTCCCGCAATCGCGGGTACACGCCCGGACGCCCTCGTCTGGTCGAAGGTGTTGGGACCGCCTATTTCCATGTGATCCAGCGAAAGTCGCTCGGGGACCACCAGGCGTACTATGTATGCCGAGACCTGACCGGCACCGCGCGCAAGGACGGTTCGTCGTACCCGTATCCGGATGCTGAAAATATCGCGGAGACGTTCGATGTCGTCGACGTACTCGTTTCGAGCAGCCCGCTCCCGTTTGATAATCGCGGGAACGGGACAGGAACAACAAAATCGCCACTATCACCGTTAGTGAAACCCGAGGCGCCGAATCGCCATTCACGGCCTACTGGGATAGTGTTCGTGATCGACACTGTGACTTTCTACGCGCCCAGCAAGTCCGCAGTTGACGAGACGCCGTGCGCTCAGTGGTTCGAACAGCGTTGGGGCACGCGCGATGTGCCTACGCCCAAGCGTCGCGTTGATGAAGCGCCTGTGGTTGAGCCGTTCACGCCTGGGTGGGAGTGAAGCGAGGGCGTAGCGGCCTTCGCTGAATGATCGGGCTATCGCCCAACCGTCTCCGTAGCGGCGGCCTCCAAAACGGTCGCCGCGTTTTGGAGATTGTCGCAAGGCGCTTCCTGCGTGTACAGGCCGGAGCTCGATGTCACATCCAACACGAAGCCAGGGAATTCGATTGCCATCGAGCACGACTTTCTCTCCGGGGTGTACTGGATTGCCGGGCGGCCCGCCACCTGTGTGTCCGTGGCACTCCCCTCCCAGCGTTTCCGAAATTCAGCAAGGCTGATGTTGCTGGTCCAGACTGTGGAGTACCGAACGGTTGTCATTTCGCCGAGACTGCCCCGAGGCTCTTTCAAGTTGAAGGAGCAACCGACAAACGCATACTGATTGTGGATCTGGTCCGAGCGTTTTCGACTGTCTGGGTTAAATCCCGCACGAGTGATAGTCAGATCATCAAACTCGGTGCAAGGGTCGAACTTTATATCGCTTCGTCCGCCTTCGTTGATCTGGGAAGTCGGCGGCGCGGCCGTGACCTTGATTTGCTTCGACGTGCTGGCCGAAGCGGACGCCGTTCCAGGTTCCGGGTCGCCACCGGGCTGACCGCACGCTGCTAATAATCCGGCGAGGGCGACACCGGCCACGGCAGTCACGCAGGCGCGTTGCACGTTCATTTCCCGTCAAGCCCCTCGTTGATATGGGCGATCGCAGCGCGGTTGGCCTCGTCGGCTGCCTCAACCATGCCACCTGCACGCAAGTACGCTTCCTTGAGCCTCAACGCGCCCTCAATGAGCTGGTCGAGAATGCGGATCGCTTCCGCGGCCTTCCACCCGAAACCCTGTTGGAGTTGCCGCCCCGACTCGAAGCCGCCGTATCCATCGGACTGTGGCAACTGCTGCATCTTCGCGCGAAGCTCAAGCAACCCGTCCGCCATGTCGTGATACATCCGCCCCGCCTGCTCAGCCGCCCCCTGCTCATACCGCAAAGTCCCAGCTCGCGCCGCCTCGTTAAACGCGGCTACGCTCTGTTTTCCGTAGTCGAATGTCGCGGCCACACGCCCCCCTTGCTCGGTTAGATAGCCGCACCCTACCAATACGTCGGACCCTCCTGATAGCTTGTTCACGCATACTCAACGACCCGGGGGGATCGCGAAATGGCTCCACAACAGCCCGGCGGCGCGGGCGGATTTCTGCCGAATGTGTTGAGCCTCGCCGAGGCGGCAACGAAGGTCGAAGGTGCGCGTGCCCGCGCGACCACCGACGATCGCGCGCTGCAAACCGGTGGTCACGGCACTGATCCCGACTACGTCGCGAGCGCCGACCGATTTCAGGGTTACAGCGCCGATCAGATCGTCGCGGCGGTGCACGGCAGCGGCGGCCTCGATCCCGCTGGCATTCTCGGGCACGCGAAAACCTGGCGCGAAGTTTATTCGGGGCTGGTCAACCTTGGGTCGTTCAATCTGATTGGGATGAACCGCATCTTCAATAGCGGCCAATGGCAGGGCGCGACCGCCGACGCTGGACAAGCTGCTACCGAACGGTTCGCCAAACTTGTGCAAGAAGTCGGGTTGGTGTGCGAATCCGTCTTTAATCGGATCGAGGCCGTCGGATGGGCCGCCGAAACGGTGAAGGTGGCAATTCAACAGAGCCCCGCTGTGACGACTGGTGCAATCGACCCCGACAATCCGACTCAATCAATTCTGCCCGGATTGAGTAATCCCGAAACAGACGAGAAGAACCGCAACGCGGAAAAAGAACGTCGCGATGCGATGATTCGCGCGCTCGATTCGATGTACACGCCGGTCTTTCCTCCGTCTGGCGCGGGAGTTCCCGCATTCCTTGAGGTCGCTGCGGCGGGCGGCCCAGGCGGTCAGCCCGCCGGACCTGGCGCGAACGGCGACGGCGGTGGCTCAGGCGTGCCCAACGCGGGCCAGAAACCGGCCAGTACACCCGAGCAGCCCACAGCTCTCACCGGAACGCCTGCCGACACCAACGCTCCCAAAAATACTGATACGAAACAAGATTCGACGCCTTCCGACGCCCCGGCCACGACACCCGCGGAGACGACCCCCGCGTCCACCCAACCCGGCGCAACGACTCCGGGCTCAAGCCCCGCTGTCCCCGGCGGACAAAGCTCGGCGCCTGGCGGAGGCAGCCCTGGCGGGTCACCCGGACTCGGCGGGACGATAGGAGCGCCGACAGCGGGTCGCGCGATCCCCGGCGGCGCGGGCGCGCCCGGCGCAACTCCGGTCGGTGCGACGAGCTCCGGAGGCCGAGGGGCGGCAGACGGGCGATCGATGATGCCCGGAATGCCTGGTGCCGCTGGACGCGGCGCTAATCGCGACGATGAGTCCGAGCATTACGCACCCGACTACCTGCGCGGTGTGCACCCAGATTGGACCGACGGGATCGTCGCCTACAGCGGAGTGATTGGCGGCGAAGCGGATTCGGCCACAACGCCGGCGTCAGCCGAGACCCTGCCCGCGCGCGAGCAAGCAGCTGGCCCCATACCGTCCAGCCAGCTCAATTTGCCACCGCAGGGCGTCGCGGCTCAGCCTCCGCCGTCGGAAAGCTTCAACCCGCGTCCGACTGACTCGTCGGCGCAGAGTCCAGCCTCCGCGGGTGCCGCTGGTCCCCGTTTGAACATGGGAACCGACTCTCCGCCGCGTCTCGGCACCACGGGGGAACCCGCTCGCACCGAACCGCCTATCCCGGTTCACGCAGCCACCGTTTCTGACGACCCGGCGCTCAGCGACCAGCCTCAACCCGAGGCGGAACGTCAACCGAACGCGAGCGAGACTCGTTCTGCTCCGGTGGAATTGGCAGTTTCACTGACCGGCGCCGGTCCAGTCATGGCCGACGACACGCAACCCCCGGTGCCCCGCCCGTGACCGTCTTTACTTCGTGGGAATTAACCTCGGACGAATTCGCGTGGCTATGGTTCGACGCCGACCTCGATGCGTTCCCTGATCCGATCGACGTACGCGAATCTCTCACTAGCGCAGCCGAATACGACGATCATTGCCGCGCTCTCGCCGCAAAGTTTCCGCGTGGCGACGCGAACGATCCACGGCCCGCTCTACGCGCCATCGTCGAAGCCGAAGTCCGGATCACGGGCAGTGGGTTTGTCCACGCTACTGGCGATCGAATTCGCTCCATCGCCGCCGCGACCAGGGACCGCAACGTACTTCTCGTCCAATCACCTTCTGCTGAGCCGACTTTCGGCGCGAACGTGCGGATTGCAGTCGTCCGGCGCCCAGATCTATTGCGCTCCTTCGCCTTTACTCTTCCCGAGGCGAACCCCGGAAACGCCGGTTTGCTCGTCGGCTACACCCCTCGTGTTCGCGGCGATGAACAACCGTCGTCGTACGCCAGCGCGGCCCCTACCGTGGAAGAACGTATGCGAGTCCTGCTGCGGCAGCCGCGCACCGCCGAGGGTGCGATCCGCTTAGACCATCCGCGCGCGTACGGCCCGACCTACTTGAGCTGGATCGACGTCGCTGGGGCGCGGTCGAGTGGCCGGTACTTGATCAGCGTCGACGAGGGTTGTTCTGACACGGTTTTCACCCCGACGGGCCCCGAGCAGCTCGCATCCGAGCTTCGCCGCCGGATTCAGCCGATCTAGTTTCGCCCTACGCACGCATTGACAAGATCATCAGGCTCTCCGGGATTTTCCTTCTCGACGTTTGTTTACCTGAGAGCCTGATGATCGCTCGTCCAACTTCTCGCGGCCCGATCCAGTCCCAAAACCGGACCGCACCTGCGTAGATAGCGAACCCACATCCGAAACCACAAGTTAGCCAATGTGCTACTCTCGCAGTACAAGTCAGGCCCCACGGGAGGTTGCAACTCCCATGAGGCCCTGGGCGGAGACTGATACAGGCAGTCCGATCGCCGTAGGCGCAGCCTACCGCATTCGGCTATTCAGCCACCTTCCCCCTTGCCGCGCTGCGACCGTCGTGTCCCACGGTTGGGCTGCCTCACTGGCAGTGCCGTCGCCCGTTAGAGGGGCCACCGCACCTATTTCCGATGAGGTGGAGTCGCGCGTAAAGGCGGACTCGGAGCGCTCCCGCGTTGTTGCGGGACTCACCGTCGGACAGCATCCGGGTTCCCCGCGCACCGCGTCCAACGGCAGGACTCTGCCCAACGTACCCAGTCCCGAGGACCGGCCGAGTAATACCCGGCGTCCTGTGCGAACCGAACCGACCGAAGCGACCGACCGACCGGCGGAAAATCCCCAAAGCTTCAGGGGCGCACCCAGTACCGCGGTACTGGGGTACCCGTGCCCTCCCTACGCTCCCTCGCTCCCAGCGGTAGGCGAAACCCGCTGGGCAAGCTAGTCCCGGTCATAGTCGCGCAACTCAACGCCGTTCAGAGCGCGGTCGACTAAATCGGCGAACCACTCCCCTGCGAAGTCGACGTCAGCGTCGCGACTCCGCGTGTGCAACCGGCCAATCTCCTGGTTCGCCTCAACGCACGGACGCATCCGCTGCTCATAGGCCGCGAAGCCGACGTTCGGGTCCCAATTCGCGGCGGCCAGTTCGCCAGCCAGCACATACGCGCCGATCAACGCCAAGCTGGTGCCCTGTCCCGACATCGGCGACGAGCTGAATGCCGCGTCGCCGAGCAGCGCCACTCGTCCATTCGACCAGCGGTCCATCACCACCTGGGCGACCTGGTCAAGGTAGAAGTCGGGCGCGTCGTCAAGGTGTGCGAGGAGGTCTGCGGTCAACCAGCCAAGGCCCGCCAATTGCTCACGGAGCAAACGTTTTTGGGCGGCGATGTCGCGGTAGTCGATGTCGAGATCCGACGACTCGAACGACAGCACCGCCATCGCCTTGGACGCATCGGGCACCGGACGCAAACCAGCCGATCGGCCAGCGTCGACAAAGTCGAGCAGCCAGCCGTCAATACCAAACTCGTTGGGGACGGTGTAGAACGCGAGCATGCGACCGAGGTGGCGGACGAACTGCTCGTGCGGGCCAAACACCTTGGCGCGCAATGCCGAATGCAATCCGTCAGCGCCGATCACCAGATCGAAGCGTCGCTCAGCACCGCTCGCGAAAACCACGTCGACACCGTCAGCGTCTTGAACAAGGTCGACGATGTGGTCGCCGAAGATGTACTCCACGTTGTCGCGTGTGTGGTCGTAAAGGACGCGGGAAAAGTCGCCGCGCAGAATTTCGATCTCGGCGATAAAGCCGTCGCCCTCATTATCTTCGACGCGGTAAGTCTCAAGAATGTTGCCGTCCGCGTCGACATTGTGCCCGCCAAGGGTTCGCGTGCACGCCGCGCGCACCGCGTCGTCAATGCCCATGCGCCGGATCACCTCTTTGGCGATGCCGCGCGCGTCAACAGCCTGCCCGCCGGGGCGCAGTTCGGGCGCACGTTCAACGACGGTGACCTCGGCCCCGCGCCGATGCAACCAGTGCGCGAGCGCCGGTCCTGCGATACTCGCCCCTGCCACCAAAACCCTGGTACTGCTCACCGCTCGCCTCCCACTGATGTAAACCCAGACCGATGCGGTGTAGACGACGGACGGCCGCCGAATTCATCGGTTACGGATTTCCGCACGCTGCTCGGCCAGAATAAGGCTGCTGAAGCGATCCGGGTCAGCGAGCGGGAGGTAGTGGCCTGCGCCCGGGACCACGGTCAATCGACCGGCTCTGCACGCCCGCATGAAGCGACCTTCGTTTATCCGGAAATGATCGCGACGGCCGTTGATAACGAAACCGGGCCGGAGTATGCGGCGAGCGCCGAGAGCGGATCGAATTGGCTGAGTTCGACGACAACGTCCGGGATTACCTCGGTCGCGATGCCTGCGGCGCTGATCGCGGTTGCCACCTGCGGCGGAAGTATCGCGTCGAAAAGGCGTGCGCTGGCTCGGTCGCCACCGTCGGATCGCATTGACAGAACCCGATGCATCACCGAGAACGGGAGCGTGCGGGCTCGGGTCGGCACGCAGGTTGAACCTGCTACGACGAGCCCGGCAACCTTGTCGGGGGCCTTAGCTGCTGTCGCGATGCTCACGTATCCACCGAGGGAGTGGCCGACGACTAGCGCTTGACCACCAACAGAATCTATTGCGGTGCCGACTGTTTCGATTGCCCCGTCGAGCGTAAACCGTTCCCCGCGACGCTTTCCATGCCCCGGCAGGTCGACCGCGACTACCGCCCGATCCTCGCTGATGCGATCGACGACAGCCACGAAGGCCGCACCGCTCAACCTGATTCCGTGAACGAGAACTACCGGCCGATGGTTTGACATCGCGAACCCCTCCTTGCGAATTGCAACGCAACGTTGCGTTGCATTCAACGTAGCTCAGGTGGGAATGCAACGCAACGTTGCGTTGTAGGGTGGAAGCGTGCCCGACTCCCCCGCCGCAGGCCCGCGCAAAGCTGAAACGATCTACCTGACCGCCATCGACCTTCTCGCCGATTCGGGCTATGACGAGCTGACAATGGAGGCGGTCGCCCAGCGGTCGGGGGTGAACAAAACGACGCTGTACCGCTGGTGGCCTTCCAAAGACGCGCTCCTGGCCGCCGCGCTAACGGCCGCCGCGCCGCTGCAGATTTCTATCCCCGACACCGGCTCGTTCCGTGGTGATCTCACGGCTCTCGCTGGCGAGATCGCCCGGCTGCTGACCGCCGATGAGACTGCGGCGATCGCGGCGGCGGTGCTGTCGGCGTCGGCATCGCGCCCCGCACTGGCCGCCGCTGGTCACCAATTCTTCAGCGAGCGACTTGAGCGTGAGCGAGTGATTTTCGACCGGGCAATTGCGCGCGGGGAGGTTTCCGCCGATATCGATCCTGGTGTGGTGATCGATTTGTTAGCGGGGGCATTGTGGGCACGTTTAGTGTTGCGCGGGTTGGCAATTGACCCGCGCTACATCGACGCCATCGTCGACGTCGTCGCTTGTGGAACGCGGTGCGAGTGATCCATGGGACCGAAGCAACTATTCGTGCGAGCAAATAGTTTCGCGTGGGCTATAACCATTATTGCCGCACTGGCAATCTCCGGATGCTCAAGCGGGTTGCGCGAAAACACCGCTCTCTCAAGGCAATTGGCCGAACTCCGCGCCCATGGAGGAGTCGTGCAGCTTGCTGAGATCACCAAGCGTGGATGGGACCGAGTCTATATTTCTCAACACCCGGTGAGCCGCGAGTACGTCGAAAAACAAGTGGGGACCGCCGTTGAAATGGAGGAGACGTTCACTAGTCGCGGGAATGTTCTGGTCTTCCTCAAGGGCAACGAAGTGATCGACTCGACCTACGTCAGTCCAGACTTGCTTCCGCCCGGAATGTACACGGCCGCCGTGCGGATAACAGGGAAGGGCTACCCAGAACTGCTTGAGGTTAGTAACGGCTAGAGCCGATACTTGCCGAACGAGAAACTCGTTGGACAGTGTGAGACCAAGGAGTTTGGCTGCCCGGCCGGATCACACAGAGGTCGCGTGGCCGCGACGGTACCGGCCTGGTGCCATGCCGATCTCCCGCGAGAAAGCGAATTCCGAGGTGCCCATTCCATGCAAGGCGACCGCGTGACCGCCTCCCAGCACAAATCCCCGGTTGCCAATTGTATGGAGAGCGGTGCGGACCAGGTCAAGCTGGCGATCGTCCACTAGGCGCCCGCGCGCAGCTGCGGGAATTGCTTTTCCCACAATGCGCGAACCTGCCGCGCCGGGCGCATTTGCGCCCAAATCGCGGCGAGGAGCCGACCGCTGATGAGTTCACGCAAATGACGGTCGGTCCCCTCCTCCAGGACAATCTTGTACGCGGCAGTGCGGTCGTACGAGTCATCCAAATCGAACTCAGTACGTCCGCCCCAAGCGAGTTCCGTCGGCAGACGCAGGACCCCATGCTCCGGGCCGTGTAGATCCGCCAAGGAGCTAACGACCTCATAGGGCCTGACCTCGGCAAAGCTAAATGGCGCGGCTCGGTGATCCGACATGCGACTAGTCTGCCTGACGGATTGGCCGTACGTAAACTGCTGCGTTGCGCGCAGGGTGCGACAACGAAATGCCTCGATCCGGGAAGATCGGGGCCGGGTGTAGACCCAGTTGGTTTCAATCGGCGGGAGTCATATCTCGAACCTAGGCCTTAGCCTTGCAGAATCCTCCCTGACAGGGTCTCACGTCGGTCGATCAACGCATCGCCACCAACTGTCAACCTGCGCGAACCACCGACCGAACTAGGGTTGTACGAACCTTCATTGTCTTGGCCTGCTAGTACATTCCGTTTCCATCGAAGATCTCGAACTCGCTGGCACCGTACATCTGGTACGACCGCTCAGGATCGTTAGAGGCGTGGAGGCGGCCAGCATGCGCATCACGCCAGAACCGTTGCAGCGAGGCACCCCGAAACATCACGCGGGCGCCCGAACTGTCCATCATCTTGTCAATAGCTGCGACCGCCCGCTGCGTGCCGTGGACCTGGTCACGGCGGACCCGCAGTCGCAACTCCAGAGGAATCGCCTCGCCCTGTTGCGCAAACTCCCACTCCTGCCGAATGTTATCGGTGAGCTGTAGCCACGCGGCGTCGATTTCACTCGCAACCTCGGCGACGCGCACGGACGTGAACGGGTCGTCCTTGGCTTTCTCGCCAGCGTATGCCGCGCGGACGCGCTGCCCTTGATGCTCAAGATAGGCATCGTATGCGCCAGTCGCCATCCCGATAATCGGCGCGGCGATCACGGAAGGGTGGATCGACCCGAACGGCATCCGATAAAGCGGTCCCGGGTTGACGGCTTGACCAGGAACCTGACATTTGGCGGTGTGCCGGAAGCTCAATGCTCTGTGCTCCGGCACGAAGACATCTTTTACGACGATGTCATTCGAACCGGTACCGCGAAGGCCGAAAGTGTCCCAGGTGTCCACAATGCTGTAGTCACTAATCGGAACCAGGTAGGTGCAGAGGTCTACAGGCTCGCCGTCCTTCATGACCGGGCCGCCGAGCAGCGCCCACGTGCAGTGGTCGCTGCCGGAAGAAAAGCTCCACCTCCCGGAAAGCTTGTATCCGCCCTCAACAACCTCAGACTTTCCCATCGGTGCGTACGACGAGGAGATCAGCACATTCTGATCCACGCCCCACACCTCCTGCTGAGCCGCGTCGTCGAACAGTGCAAGGTTCCACGGGTGCACGCCGAGGATGCCAGCGACCCACCCCGTCGAACCACATGCCGATGCGATCTTCTTGACCGCGGTGTAGAAGGCAACGGGGTGCGCCTCATGTCCTCCATAGCGCTTCGGCTGTAACAGCTTGAAGAACCCGGTGTCGGCGAGCGCTTTCACTGAGGCCTCGGGCACACGACGGAGGTCTTCTGCTTCCTCGGCGCGTTCCCGCAGCGTGGGGAGAAGTTCTTCGACCGCTGACAGAACCTGCTCGACGCTATGACTCATTGACTACCTCTCCTGCTGTTCAATTGACAGCCCAAGAATAGAACGTGTTCTCATTCATGTCGATGTTCTTCCGGCTCTACTCCAATACATGCAGGCAAACACCGATACTCCAGCCAATGTGGCAACCCAGATTGAGTTAGAACACGTTTCATACGTCGACGTGATGGTCAAGCGGCCGGGTGCGGAACTTCCGCGCTTAACGGCTCCGCGACTAGACGACCCGTGGCTCGTGACTACGACGGAGTTCCTCGCGCTGGCTGACGGCCTGGGCGAACGCCGCCCAGTTCTGCGAATGCCTCCGGGCCAGCTCTACAATCGCCGGGGCGCAGTGCGAGGGCAGAGCGTCGACCATACAGACCCACGAGCCTGGATCCTGAGGTAGACCGCCGAGCATGCGCAGCACCCGTCGACCGATTTCGGTGAACCGCATCCACGGGTCGGCTTGAAGCATCCGGACGACCCGTTCGGCATCAGCCGCACCGGGGCGATCGGCCGGCGACACTACCCGCGCCTCAAGACCCAGCGCACGCCGCTGCGATCGAGGGGTTGAGCAAATCTTTCACGTCCTGACCAGCCCGGCGCGTGGTGTTCGGAAAACGACCGTTTTCCGAACACCCAACCGCGACGGCTAGAACCGGGGATCCGGTTGCCAGACGTGGCCTAGGCGGGTTCCGTACTCGACCAGGCGCCGGAGTCCTTCCGTACCGCGGCGACTGCCGACCTGGCGGCGGTGAGGGCGCTGTTGATCGAGATCTCACCGCGCATCCCCGGCGCCGCGACCATGTCGCCAGCCAGGTAAACCCCGTCGCCACGGACGATGGCAGGCCGGTCACGCCAGGTGGTGCCCGGCAGGTCGAGCGCGCCGGTACGACCCTTCGCGGTCGAGGTGCGGCGGAAGGTGTTGCGGGAGCGCCAGTCCGGGATGGTCGCATCGGCGAAACGCTCAAGGCGCCGGTGCGCGTCCTCGCGCGATTCGTTGTCGCGTACCGGCATCTGCAGTTGGAACAGGGATTCGCCCGCGGGAGCGATCGTGTCGTCTTGGGCGGTATAGCACTCGTGGAAGCCGCCCTCGTCCAGGTCGAAGCACAGGAAACGATCGCGGCGGTCCTTCCGCACGCCAAGGTCGAGTAGTGCGGTGAAACCGCCGGTGCCATGCAGGGAGTCGTCGCCTAGGAGGCGGCGTGCGGAATCGAGATCGGTGGCGACGATGACCGGGCCGTCGGTCGGCAACGCGTCCACACGCGAACCGGTCTCGATGACGACACCGAGTTCTGTTGCCCGCGAGATCATCCGATCGATCACCTGCTGCCACCCGCCACGAACCCACCGGACGCCGGGGACATTCGGGCCAAGTACGCGCTGGAAGAGATCCCAGACGTAGGCGGCCGAGAGCCTGCCCGTGTGCGCGTCGTAGGTGACCACGCTGATCGCGTTGGCGACCTGGATGGCGGTGCGTTCGCCCCACCGGTCGGCGGCCCACGTGTGGAAGTCAACGTCGACCGGTGCCTGCAGCCGCTTGCGTGACTGGGCGCGCAGCATCCCGAGCGGCGGCACGTGCCGGACCCGGTCGCCGACCCGGAAGCCCACCTTCATCGCGTCGGCGATGCCCGGCCAACCGAGCCCGGCCACGAAGCCGCGCTCCTTCAGCCAGGTGTAGTGCGGGCCGTCGGCGTAGAAGACATGCGCGCCCTCGTGGGCGACATGCGGGGGCGAGGTTGCCCGCCCGCGCCCGCCCAGCGTCTGGTGTGCCTCGTGCAGCAGCACCGGCACGCCGGTTTCGGCAACGGCGATCGCGGCAGTCAGGCCTGCCAGTCCGCCCCCGACCACGGTGATGGTTGTGTTCATCCTCGGTCCTCTCCCTCGGTACCCGCCCAGTCCAGCCGGGCGGCGATCATCTCTGCGATGGCTCGCAGATAGCGGTCTTCGTCGACATTGGCCGGATGACCGCCGTCGAAAATGTCGCCCATGATCCAGAAGTGGGCGAGGGCGCCGACGAGTACGGCGGCGGTGGCGTCCCAGTCCTGGTCGAGCACGCGGTCACCGGCGAGCTCAGCCAGTCCACGGGTGACCGCCGACATCACCACCGCGTACTCCCGCTGCTGGAACACTTCGAGCAGGTTGGCGGGAATAGAGTTGTCCCGCAACAGGATTCGGGTCACATCACGGTCATGGTCGAGGCGATCCAGGCCGATCCGGCACAGCGCGATGATCATGTCGACGGTGGATCCCCCGGCGGAGAACAAGCCCAGCGCGGCAGCGAGGTCGAACTCCGGCGACAGAAACTGATCCCACTCGGCTCGATCTTCGAGCCGAGTCGCCACGGCCTGCACCAGCAGTTCGTTCTTGGATTTGAAGTGCCGATACAGCGCCCCCGACCCGCCCGACAGCCCAGCCGCCTGTTCGATCTGGGCGACCGAGGTTTTGGCAAAGCCCTGCTCCCCGAACAGGCGCAAGGCCTCGGTCATGATCCGGTCGCGCGATGTAGGCGCCACGTCACCTCCAGGAAAGTAACTACTTACTTACATCATGACCGAGGCTGTGACGAGGCGCAAGACCCCGTTAGATCGCCAGCAGGGTGAGGACACCGTAGATACTTCCCAGCGCCACGCCGACGAGGCCTCGGCCCGATGGCTCCTTGGTCGGAACGAAAAACGCCCAGGTCGTTGCCGGGATGGCGGTGACCTGGGCGTTGAGTGTGGTCCCAGCTGGTTTCGAACCAGCGACCTTCCGCGTGTGAGGCGGACGCTCTCCCGCTGAGCTATGGGACCGGGATTAGCCGAGTGGCGCATGCCGCTCGAACGAGATGGAACATTAGCATGACGCACCCGGTGGGTACCAAATCGCCAGCCTGGGCGGGTAAATCAGTGGCGCGGCGTGGTCCGCGACAGATTCGACCCAAGGCGGTCGAGCCAAGGGCGACGATTCGCGCGCCCGTCCGCAACCAACCGCGATGCTCGCGCACGCAACGCAAGATCAGCCCGCGCCGCCGATCTCGGCGACTGCGACGACGACGAAAAGCGGAATCGGGCGGGCAACCGTGGTGCCGCGCACCTAGAAGCGTGCGATGCAATCGCGATTTACCCCCATCTACCAGGCGATTTGTAGTCTGCCGCAAACGTCGGCTAATGTTCTCATCGCACCACGGAGAGCAGCTAGCCCAGCCGGAAACGAGCTGAGCGAGTTACTCCCGGAAGTGTAATGCGGATGTAGCGCAGTGGTAGCGCATCACCTTGCCAAGGTGAGGGTCGCGGGTTCAAATCCCGTCATCCGCTCGAGAGGTAGGTTAGGCAGCAGTTTGAAAGCCCATCCTCCTTTGTACGGTGGAGTGGCCGAGTGGTGAGGCAACGGCCTGCAAAGCCGTGCACACGGGTTCGATTCCCGTCTCCACCTCGCGCGATTAGCTCAGCGGGAGAGCGCTTCCCTGACACGGAAGAGGTCACTGGTTCAATCCCAGTATCGCGCACCACCGTAGCAAGTTTGGCCCCCTTTCGAGGGGGCCAAACTTGTTTCTGCGCCCTTTCACATGAACCCCACCATCATCAGGAACCGAGGTCAGCGCGTGAGCCTGGCAAAACATTGCGATCGTGACGGCTGCGATTCTTGGCAGCACATTGACGCCGAGCCCTCCGACTGGGCCGAACTGCACTTCGTCGACGATGTTCGGCACTTCTGCTCGATCGACTGCGTCATGAACTGGGCCGCGGCGAACAGCCAGCCCAGCGAGACGATCGTCGTTACCGACCCCCACTAGGGTCCCCACTGCCGCGTCACCTCGCCTACACTCGCCTGCGGCGTCGCCGGGCTTGCGCGAGACCGCGCGGATTCGGCGGGTCAACGCTCCATTCGCCAGCGCTCAGGGGACCCGATGAGGCAGATTCTGTTGTCGGCGGCGATCGCGCTTTTGGTGACGATCACGCTGACCCCGGTGTTAATCCGGGTTTTCGCTCGACGCGGGTTCGGTCAGGAAATCCGGGTCGACGGGCCCGCGACACACCACACCAAACGCGGCACCCCAACCATGGGTGGGCTGGCGATCGGCGCTGGCGTGTGGGCCGGGTATCTCGGCGCGCATCTGCTCGGACCGCTGTGGGGTGCGCCGGGACCGAGCGCGTCGGGCATTCTGATCCTCCTGCTGGCGTCGGCGTTGGGGCTCGTCGGGTTCCTCGACGACTCCATCAAGCTGCGCAAACACCGCAACCTCGGGCTCACCGCCGCCGGTAAATATCTTGGGCAGATCGCGGCTGCGGTCGTTTTCGCGGTGCTCATCCTGCGTTTTCCCGGCGCGACAGGGCTCACGCCGGGCAGCCGCAACCTCTCGTACGTGCGCGATATTCCGACGATCACGTTCGGTTCGCTGTTCTTCGTCGCGTTCATCTGTCTGCTTGTTGTCGCCTGGTCGAACGCGGTGAACATCACCGACGGACTCGACGGGCTCGCCGCCGGGTCGATGGGCTGCACGCTCGGCGCGTACGTGATCATCACGTTCTGGCAGTACGACCATTCCTGCGAACTCAACCCGGGCCGCGCCTGCTACACCGTGCGCGACCCGCTCGACGTGGCGATGGTGTGCGCGGCGGGGGCGGCGGCGTGCGTTGGGTTCCTGTGGTGGAACGCCGCGCCCGCGAAGATCTTCATGGGCGACACCGGTTCGCTCGGTCTTGGCGGCCTGCTGGCTGGGGTGTCGATCACCTCGCATACCGAATTGCTCGCGGTGGTGCTCGGCGCGCTGTTCGTCGCCGAGATCATGTCGGTGGTGCTGCAGATCGTGGTTTTCCGCACCACGCACACGCGACTATTTCGGATGGCGCCGTTCCATCACCATTTCGAACTCAATGATTGGCCCGAAACGGCGGTCATTATTCGGTTTTGGATGTTGGCTGGCATCGCGGCAGCGAGTGGGCTCGGATTGTTCTACAGCGACTACCTGACGGCGCTCTAACCGCGAATTCTCGCGTGCCCCAGCTAGGCTCATGGCGATGAACGCCACGCCAGCTCCGGGCTATGACATCGCGCGCGATGTGAGCTTCGAACTTGAGGAACTCGACGACCTCGTCGGCGAACTGCTTGTCGACCATGCCGAGCGGGCCCCTCGTGATGCGCGAATTGTCGCGCTGCGCTTGGGGATTGGGGGCCAGCGGCCGCAGACGTTAAGTCGTATTGGCGCTGGGTATGACCTCGCGCGCGACCGGGTGCGCCAGCTTTATACGAAAGCCGTTGGGCGCGTTGTGATCGAGGCTGCGGCGTCGCGGTTGCCGATTCGGACGGTGTTCGCTGGGCGCTATCCGATCGACCTGGGTGACAACCGACTTGTCGCCGCGCTGCTTGCCGAAACCTATGCCACTGACACCGATCTCGTTGCGACGGAGTGGTCGTATCTCAAATTGCGACTAGCCGGGCACTCCCCCACCGACGCGAAACGTGTTGCGGGATATGTGATGCAGCGAATCTTGGGGTGGCAGAAGAAGACCGCGAGCATTTTGGGCAAGTTGCATCCGGCTGATGATCCGGGCGACTTCACGGCATTGCTTGACGGCATTGAGTGGTCGCCGGGTCCTGTTGCAGCACTGCCGCATTCGTCGGCACGGGTGCTCGACGGGGATGACGACGGGCGTGGGCGGTTCTATCTCGCGAAGGTCGGGCGCCAGGTTTGCTACGACTCGGCGATGACCGCGCGACTGTTGCGCATGCTCGACGGTGCCGCGAATGTTGTTGCGTTCCAGGAGGAGCCGACCGCGCTCACCTACGACTTCGGTGGGATTGAGCAGGTGCATTACCCGAGCGTGGTGGCGGGATTCGCCGACGGGCGAGTGGCGCTGATCGACGTGCTTCCGTTGGGGCGCATCGCATTTCATCACACCCGCGTGCAACGCAGCCTGGGGCGCGCGTTCGCCGCCGAGCGCGGGTGGGGGTATCTGGCGTGGACGGGGAGTTCGCTGGATGAGCATCGGCTTGTTGGGCGACCCGACGTCGCGCGACTTGCCACGACGCTGGGTCAAACCCGCTGGAGCCGAGGGGATTTGGCGCGGGAGTGCGCCGAGACCGGGCTGCTCGACCTTGCCGGTCTCGTGTTACGTGACGAAGCGACACGACGACTCGACCGGCTGCCGATTCGACTGAGCACCGTTAACGCGTAACGATCGCTCCCACCACAACAGTGAGCACAAGCAGCATCGCGCAGCAGGTGAGCCACTGCCACTGGTTGATCGCCCGGTCCATGCGCGCGACCGTGGCCCGCAATCCCATCGCAATGCGTTGCTGCGCAAGCAGTTCACTGCGCACGCCCGCCATCGTGATGGCGTCGGCATCGGCGTTGACACCCGCGCGGTCGATGCGATTATGCAAGCGCGACACCGTTTTCTGCTTATCGCGGACCGCCTGACGCGCAACGGCCAACTCGACGCGCTGATCGCGCAGCTCGCGTCGTTGGTGCTCGATCATCGCGGCCTGCGCCGAAGTGTGCCGTTCCCAGGTGCCCACGTGCGCCCAGCCTCCGTTCGTCATATCTAGCTGCGCCCACTCGATGTCGCCGGCGACCCAGCCGTCGAGGAACGTGCGCAACTCAGTGTTATCGGTAATCGGTGCGGCGAAATCGAATTCGCCAGGGGCGACCATGCCCTGTTCGATGCGGTAGTCGAGCCCGGTCGGAGCGAAATCGGCGATGCCTACTGCAGGGACGAGAGGCACCCAGTATCCGGCGGGGCAGATCCAGAGCACGTCGGTGATGCCAGCGGCTTCCAGGCGTTCGCGGTGTGCGCGGGCGGCGGTGATGTCGAGGGCGGCGCTGTGCAGTTCGATGACGCAGCGGCGGTTGCCTTTGCGCCAGAACACGTCGACATTGATGCCTTTGACGGTGGCGTCGACCGTTGCCTCTTCCGCACCCGCCGCGGTGAGGCGACCGGTGAGCCAATGTTGCAGGCGTTGGGTATTCCATTGCGCCGCTGAGCATTCCGCGCAACCACAGCCGTTGTCGGGACGTTCGGAACTGAGGCGTCGACTGCCCTCGGAAATACCAAGTTCATCGAGCAACGCCCGCCGTCCGCACACCACCTGGGTGTCGCTTCGCCGCTTTGTTCTCACGCCCACACTCCCTCATCGGGGACTTGACGTGTGCCGCGCGCACACGCCCTGTCTCCAGGTTCTCCCACTCGCGAAAACGCCGCCAGCCCCCTTGACCCGCGCTCGGGTGCGGCTTAGTGGGGAGAAGGCCTCGTGATCGTAATCACAATGACGATTGTACTTGTATATCAAGCCCTTTCGTTGCGTGCGCGGCGCGACGGCGGGGTCATATCTTCACCATTTCGCAACACTGACCGGGCCTGTTGCGTGTCCGTTTTCTCCGCTTTTTTGGGCGATTCGCGAACTTCGTCGCACCCTAGCCCGGAGAGCGCGAAGTCACCCTGAGTGACACCGGTGGATATGATCGCACCGGCCGAGGCGGACACGCTCGCCGACCACGGGAAGTAGGGTGTGCATGAAGGACGCGGAGCACGACGAAACCATCGGGTCGATGCTTGCTGGCATCGCCGCGACGCTGCGTGAGGTCAGCGACAAGCTCGATGCGGTCGCCGCGCGCGTCACCCAGGAACTCACGCCGACGCTCGGCGACGAGTCCATGCCCGATCGCACCCGTATTCATCGGCTTGAGTCGTGGGCTTTCCATGCGTCACAGGACATTTCGCGACTAGGTGCGCGATTGGATGCGCTTGACGGGGCCGATGGTGCTGCGGTGCGGCCGCGCGGGGGTGCGAGTCGTCGGGAGGTGAGGGAGGCAGCTGAGCGGGCTGCTGCTCTCGCGGAATTCGCTGGGACGCAAGAGGATTCGAGTGCTACCCCCGCTAAGCCGCCGCTTGAGCGTCGGCGGGCTACGCACGATCAGCTTGGCGACCCGCTGCCGTTGTCGGCCGTGCCGGTGCCGCGGGTGTTTGGTGGGGATGATGCGGGATTCGCGGAGCCCGCTTCGATTGGCAGCATTTTGAGGGGCTGGGGAGCAGGGGTTGATGCTGGGCGGGCGCGGAGGTCGACGGGGGCTGCGGAGGAACACGGTGTTGGCGGGGTTGGTGCTGGTCAGTCGCCGAGACCTTCGGGGGTGTCCGAGGAGCACGGTGTCGGCGGAACTGACGCTGGCCAGTCGCGGAGGACGTCGGGGACTCCAGAGAAACACGGTGTCGGCGGGGGTCATGAGGGATCGCGGCGGTCGTTCGTGGGCGGGGGCGACGAAGGGGCGACGCGGCCTCGGATTGGGGTGGTGAAGAAGAACGGGCGCTTCGTTGACGTCGCGGATGCGGAAGGTGAGGTCGCGGTCGCGCGGAGTGGGCCGCGTTTCGACGGGGCGACGGGTCGCGCGCTTGAGCCTGAGGTTGCGCCGACGCAGGGGTACACGCCGCCGTCGGGCGGGCTGATTGTGGGAGTTGGGGCTGTCGCGGCGGCTTTTGATGCTGCTGATGAGGGTGTGGGGCATGCGTCCGCGCGGAGTGGGCGCACTGGCGTCGCCGATGTTGCGACAGATGCGAGTGCCGGGACCGTGTCTGCACGGAGTGGGCGGCTCAGCGTCGCCGATGTTGCGACCGATGAAGGTTCCGGGCCCGCGTCTGCGCGGAACTGGCGGCCCAGTGGTGCCGACTCCGCGACAGATGAAGGTGCAGGGCCCGTTTCTTCACGGAGTGGGCGGCCCAGCGCGGCCGATGCCGCGACAGATCAGGATGCGGAGCCTGCGGCCGCGAGGGGTGGGCGACCAAGGGCTGCCGACGCCGCGACGTCCCGCACGGTCGGTAGTGCTGCGGACGAGCGCGGGGACGGTGGGCATCGGCATCGCGTTGATGACGCTCACTCGGTGAGCGAGGCGCCGGTGGCGAGTGCGGGTGTGCGGTTGGACCGGCCGGGGGTGAGTGATGGGGCGAATGCGGGACCCGAGGTTGCCGACTCGCCTGCCGCTGCGTGGACCGCACAAGACGGGACGACGGGACGTACTGTCGCGACTACAGGTCCCGGGTCTGCGACTGGATCCGCATCGAGTGCGGTGCCTGGCCCGAGCGTTGACGCTACGGCTACTCGGACTGGGGAAGCCCAGCGCGCTGTTGCGACGTCGCTCAGTCCCGAGCAGGACGCCGGGCCCGCGATCCGCGAATGGGAAGCAGGCGGCGACATGGCTGTCTTCGCCGCGGGCGACTCCGGCAACGACGAGCAGGTGCCGGGGCCGAATCCGCGGCTTACGCAGTCGCCTGCGGTCGGAGCTGAATCGGCAAGTGGCAGTGCGGATTCCGCGAACGCTGGCGAGGTTCCTGAGCGGGCGCGGCCGGTTTCGCGGAGTGCTGAAAGTGCGAGTCGATTCACCTCGCCGCCCGCATCCAGTGGGATTGGGTTGTCTGGCAACGGGTTTGGGAGCAACAACGGCGGGGTGCGGTTCGCGGATACCAGTGGGCGGCCACCGAGTGGGTCGACCTATTCGCGGTCGGTGAGTGGGCTCACCTCCCCCGCGACCGACGGGCTCGCGAGTTCGTTCCGCGCTAACGACAGTTTTGGGCCGCCAGTACCGCCGTCGTCGAGTTCGTCCGGGATGTTTGGGCCTGCGGTGGGCGGCGAGACGCGCGGGGACAGCCCGTTTGGTGGCGGGGTCGCGGACAACAATGTGCCGAACGGTGCGGTGATCGGCGGACTGGGCTGGTCGTACGCCAGCGACGCGCCGGAACGTTCGGACGTGGCGAATACCGACAGCACGCTGAGCGCACCGAGCGGCCCTCACTCCGATGAGCAGCGTGGTGCAACCTCGTTCCCCAACGCGCCTGCCGGTAGCTCGCGTGCGTCCGCGGAAGATTCCAACGTAGGTGAGCGGCAAGAGCAGCGGGGCGACTCGTTGTTTGGCGGGTTCACTCGGCGCGATCAACTCACTGCGGAGCGGATTCCCGCCAGCGCCGCTCCGCCAGAAAGCGCACCTCCTCGCCTCTCCGTCCCCTCAACTAACAACGCGCACAAGGAAACTCAGCCCGTTCACCCCGGTTTCGATGACCCAACCATGCCCGCGAGCCGCGCGATCACCGATTCCATCGGCTCGTTCCCCATCCCGCCGACCGACGTCGACGAGGCAGGCATGACGGTCACCGGCACCTACCGCGCCTTCGACCTGGAACGTGCAGCCCACGTCGACAAGCTGCAGGCAATGCTCAACGAACTGAAGCGATCGACGGGCATCGAATCACGAAGCAACAGCGACGTTTTCGGGCCGCCAACGCCATAAGCGAGCAACGCCCCAGCTGAGGCGGACCCAGGTGCTGCACCTCGGTATCCGCTGCCCGGTGTGATGCGCAGGGTTCGTCCAGGCGTGTGCCCGCCAGTCAAACGGGGTGCGAATTACGGAGCAGCCGTGACCTTTTCGGCCCGCCAACGCCGTAAGCCAGCAACGCCCCAACGTCAGGCGGACCCAGGTGCTGCACCTCGGCATCCGCTGCCCGTTGCGATGCGCAGGGTTCGCCCAGGCGTGTGCGCCCGCCAGTCAACGGGGGCACATTGCGAAGCGCCCGTGGCCTTTTCGGGCCGACGCACGCCGTAAGCGACAACGGCCGCACGCGAGGCAGGACGGTCCAGACGCTGCGCCTCGGCATTCTCCGACTGTGCGGCGTGCCAGGTCGCCCACGCTTGCGCGCCGACTCAAACCAAAGCTGCGGGGACCGGGGTCGCGGCCGGGTGGTCGCGCAGAACTTCCGCGATCAGGTCGCGTAGTAAACGGTGGCCGCTGTCGGCCGTGTTGCGCGGGTGCCATGCCATCGCGACCACCGGGGCCGGTAATGGGAGCGGGATTTCGAACATTCCTAAACCCAGTGAACTCCGCGCCGAGCGGGACAGGAATTCTGGTGCGGGACAGATCAATTCGGTGTCGCGTACCGCGAACAGGGCCGTCGGCAAGTCCGGGGCCGTTGCCACTACCCGGCGCGTGCGGCCGAGCAGGGCAAGGCGGTCGTCGATCGGGCCGCGCGGGTGGCCGGTTGCCGAGACCTCAAGGTGGGGTGCCGACGCGTACGCCGCCACGGTCGGGCGGCCAGCGACGAACGGGTGGTCGGCAGCCGCGATGCCGATCCAGCGATCTGTCACCAGCCGGGTCACCACGGTTTCCGGGTCGGTGTGGTTGATCATGCCGACCTCAACGTCAACGCGACCGTCGCGCAAACCGACGGCCGCGTCGGCGCGGTCGGCGGCAAGCAGTCGCACGGTTACGCCCGGCAACTCGGCGCGCACCGCGGCGAGCAGCGGGCCCGACAAGGCAGGGGCAACCGCGTCAGCGACCCGCACGGTGAATTCGCGCGTGCGAAGCGGGGTCGCGGCACGCGAGGTCAGCAGTTCACGTCCCTGCTCAACCAATGTCGCGACGGTGTGGCGCAATTCGAGTGCGCGCGGCGTGGGGACGAGCGTGCGACCCGACCGCACAAGCAGCGGGTCGCCAAGGACGGTCCGCAACCTGGTCAGCGTGCGGCTCATCGCCGACGTCGAGGTGCGCAAGCGCCGTGCCGCCTCGGTGACGCTGTTGGTGTCGAGCAAGGCGTCGAGCGCGAGCAACAGGTTCAGGTCGAGGGCATCCACGCGAGGATTATCACCGTGGTCGACGCCGTGACCTCGAACTTCGTGCGGCCGTGTCGGATCAGCCGCGGTCACTGGTCATCAGCGGACGCGCCGCGTCGCCAGTGCCGACCGGTCCGCGCAGCACGCCACGGTACGCACTCGCCCGCAGCGGCAACACCCACTGCCGCAGCCGCGCGCGCAACGGCAACTTCGTCCCCAAGTCGCGCAACAACGTATCGAGGTAAGCCAGCGTGAACGGCGCGACAGACGCTCCGTGCAGGTGCCCTTCGGCGGGCACGTTCGCGCGCGACCAGGCGAGGCGCTCGTCAATTTCAGCGGACATGTCGTCGACGCTCGGCGTGCGGACCTTGCCGGTGAGCAGCCCCGCGATCCAATGCGCGCTGACCTCGGCGGTGAGGAAATCGGCAGCCGACGAGTTGTAGCCGACGAAGCTCAGGTTCGCGACGCCGACGGGCAACAGGTGCCGGTAGAGCCGGAAGTCGCCGTTGTCGTCGGTGAGCGCGCGACGGACGAACGGGGTGAGGAACGGGACGGCCTGGCGGTAGCCGGTCGCGCAGACGACGATCTCGGCCAGTTTGAGGCTGCCATCGGACAGTCGCACGGCAGGACCGTGCCTGCCGCCGATCAGTTCGACGATCTCGGTGTCGCGATGCACGGCGATGCGCCCGGCTTCGATTTGGGCGGTGAACCCCTCGGTCGCCAGGTGCACGCCCGCGCCAGCGGAGTCGCCGAGCCGGCCAGCGGGGATGAGGTTGAGGTCGCGCAGTTTTTCGCGACGGATCACCCGCTCCTGCATCAAGTCGAGGTTGGCTTCGCTAAATCGGAACCAGTTCAGCAGGCGTTCGGGGCGGCTCGGTTGCCGCGACGCCAGGTGCGCCTCGCCGAGCCTGGTGAGCACGAGCTGTTCGTGGTCGACCCCAAAACCGAAGCGGCGCGGCAACTTCCACGGCAATGACGTGGCGACAATGCTGGTTTCGTCGGCAAGGTGGCTGACCGCCTCGGCGAAATCGCACGCGTCGCTGCCCGCGCCGACAACGACGACCGACCGGTCACGCACCCTGTCGACGTCGGGGAAGCGCGACACGTGATGCAGTCGACCGCCCGCCGCTTCGAAGGCGGCTTGGCCTTCGAACTCCGGCATGAGCGGGTCGCTTGCGATGCCGTTGGCGACGATGAGGTGGTCGCACGAGGTGTGATGTCCGCCGGTTTCGTCGCGAATCTCAAGAAGCCAGCCGCTGTCGACGGGGTCGGCGGCGATGACTTCGGTGTTCAGGCGCAGCTTCGGGCCGAGACCGAATTCCTGGACGTAACCGGCGAGGTAAGCCTGCATCTGCTGGCCGTCGGGGACGCTTGGGTAATCCTCGGGCATCGGGTGGTCACTGAACGCGTCGGTGACCTTGCGCGTGACCGAGCGCAAACCCGGGTATCGCCTGGTCGCGCTCCAACCACCGCCCACGTCCGGTGTCTTGTCGAAAACCTCGACTTCGAACCCGGCCTGGGACAACACCTTGGCGCAGGCCAAGCCCGCCACTCCCGCACCGACGATCCCGATGCGGCTACCGCTCGTCATGGGGTCAGAGAATACCCGGCGTGTGCGTGGCCCGACATGCTGTACTCGAACGGTGACTAACCGAAGCACTGTTGTCGAGCTGGCTGAGCCAGCCGACGCGGCGGCATTGAGCGTGCTCGCCGCAGCCACGTTCCCTCTCGCCTGTCCCCCGCACGCCACGGCGGCCGACATCGCGGCGTTCATCGCCGACGTGCTGTCGAAGGAGCGGTTCGTCGACTACCTCGCCGACGCGAATCGCACGGTCTTGAAAGCGGTGATCGACGGCGACATCGTCGGCTACGCGCTGCTCGTCGCCACGCGCCCGACCGACCCGGATGTGCTCGCGGCGATTGCCGATGGGCCGGTTGTCGAGCTGAGCAAGCTCTACGTCGCCGAAGATCACCACGGCAACGGCATCGCCGACGACCTCATGAACGCGGCGGTCGCGGTCGCGCGGGATCGCGGCGCGCCCGCGCTGTGGCTTGGCGTGAATAACGAGAACGCGCGGGCGCAGCGCTTCTACGGCAAGCAGGGTTTTGTACGGGTCGGTACAAAAACCTTCACCGTAGGAGCGCAGCTACACCACGATTTCGTGCTGCAACGCGAGCTTTAAACAGCCGCTTCGAAGCGAGAAAGGGCGAGTAACCGCGAGATCGCGCGCAGGTACTTCTTGCGGTAGCCGCCGTCGAGCATTTCGGTGGAGAAAATCTCGTCGAGCTTCGCGCCCGACACCGTGACCGGGATGCCAGCGTCGTACAACCGGTCGGCGAGCACGACGATGCGCAGCGCGACGGCCTGGTCGAAGACGGTGTGGACGCCGTCGATGTAGACCGACGAGATGCCGTTGATGAGCGCGCCGTACTTCGACGGGTGCAGCGTGCTCAGGTGCTTGAGCAGGTCGTCGAAGTTGTCGAGGGTGGCGCCGGCAGTCGCGGTGGCGCGTTCGACAAGCTCGTCCGACGACGTCGGCTCGGGCGCGGGCGGCAGGTCGCGGTGACGGTAGTCGGGACCGTCGACGCGCACCGGGTTGAAGATCGAGCCAAGCTTCTTGATTTCGCGCAGGAAGTCCTGGGCGGCAAAGCGGCCTTCGCCAAGCTGGCTCGGCAGCGTGTTCGACGTGGCGGCGATGGAAACGCCCGCCGCCGACAGCTCGGTGAGCAGACGCGAAACCATCGTGGTGTCGCCCGGATCGTCGAGCTCGAATTCGTCGATGCACAGCAGGCTGTTGGCCGACAGTCGCTCGACGGCGTTCACGAAGCCGAGCGCGCCGACGAGGTTGGTGAGCTCGCCGAAGGTGCCGAACGACTTCGGCGCGGGCGCGCTGTGGAAGATCGAGGCAAGCAGGTGGGTCTTGCCGACGCCGAAGCCGCCGTCGAGGTACAGGCCAGCACCCTGGGCGGTCTTCTTCTTGCCGAAGAGCCCTTTTTTGTTGTTGCCCTTGAAGATTCGATTGACCTGATCGGCGAAGTCGGCGGCGGTGCGCACGGCAGCGGCCTGGCTCGGTTCAGCCGGATCGGGGATGTAGGAGGCGAAGCTCACTTCGTCGAACATGGGCGGCGGGACCATCTGCGCGACGAGTTGGTCGGCAGGGACCTCCGGATGGCGGTCGACGAGGCGTTGCAGCATAGTCCGAGCTTACGGACGTGGTTGCATGGATACCTATGCAGCGTATCCACAATGTGACCCAGCTCGCAGACGTTGATGACGACGAACTGGCGAGGAGCTACGCCTATCCGCGCCAACTGGAACGACCGTGGGTGCGCGGCAATTTCGTCGCCAGCATTGACGGGGCGTTCACCGTCGACGGGGTGTCCGGCGTGTTGGGCGGACCCGCCGACAAGAAGGTGTTCGCGTTGCTGCGCGCGCTCGCCGAGGTGATCGTCGTTGGCGCGGGCACTGTGCGGGCCGAAAACTACGGCGGCGCGCACCCCGACCGCGCGCTCCGGCAGCGGTTCTACCAGCAAGGAATCGGCGGTTCCGAAGATGGCGCGCCGCCGCCGATCGCGGTGGTGACCGCGCACGCGTCGCTCGACCCCACCGCGCGACTGTTCACGAACGCCGAAACGCCGCCGATCATCATCACCACCCGACAGGCACCGGCCGACCGGATCGAAGCGCTCAAAAACGCGGGCGCGGACGTGGTGATCGCGGGCGAAGCGACGATCATGGGCGCTGCCCTGCTCAAAGTGCTCAGCGAGCGAGGACTCAACCGGGTGCTCTGTGAAGGCGGACCGACGCTGCTCGGCCAGTTGGCCGAAGCGGATTTGGTCGACGAACTGTGTTTGACAACCGCCCCGGTGCTGGTCGGGGGCACGGGCGGGCGAATCACGCTGTCGTCGCGCCAGTTCGACACCCCGATGGCACGCAAGCACCTGCTGCTCGCCGACGACGGGACCATCCTCGCCCGCTGGGCCCGTCGATGAAAGCGCGGGCCAAAGGTGGCAATGTGTAGCCCATGCGCTTGACTCGGGCCGCCGCGACGGCCGCGACACTGTCGATGTTGGCAGCGATAGTTGCCGGTTGCGGGGTTGGTCCGTCGGATCGTCCCGCTGTCGCGGTCGAGCGGCCGGGGTCCGGTGGCGCGGTGCAGCCTGGTCCCGACGCGCCCACTAACGCCAAAGCCGAGAAGCCCAAGACCGACCTCGCGTGGCGCGACTGCACCACGACGACACTCAACAGCTTGGATTTGGGCGCGCCCCCCGCCGGGTTGGTGCTCGAATGCGCCGATTTCGCAACGCCGATCGACGCTGCGGGCTCGGTGATTGGCACCTTCCACGCTGCCGCGATGCGCGCGCGACTGCCACAGACGCCGGTGGACGCGCCGCCGCTCGTGCTCACTTCCGGCGCGGATCGGTCGTCGGGGTCGACGCTCGCCGGTCTCGCGATCGGTCGCAATACCGCGTTGCTCGCCGCGCAACCCGTTGTCGCCGTCGATCGACGTGGCATCGGCGCATCGCAGCCCATCGACTGCATTCCGGCTCAGCTGCGCGCGGTGATGAGCGACCTCGGCCAGACCGGTGTTGGCAGCAACGACCCGGTCGCCGCGGTCGCGAAGTACAGCCAGGACGCCACGATCGCCTGCCGCGACTTCCTCCAGCCGTATGAGGGCACGTTCGACGCGACCCATGCCGCCGATGATCTTGAGCAGCTGCGCAAGCAGTGGCAGGTCGACAAGATCAACCTGCTTGGGTCGGGCAACGGCGGCAAGGTCGCGTTGAGTTACGCCCGTCGCTACGGCGACCATCTCGCGCGGCTCGTTCTCGACGCACCGCAACCGGTCGCATCCGATGCGGTCACCGTCGCCGAAGCGCAGGTGACCGGTGCCGAAGCCGCGCTCACCGCGTTCGCGCAACGCTGCAAGGCGATCAACTGCGCGCTCGGCGCCGACCCCCGCGCGACGGTCACGTCGCTGATGGGCAAAGCGACAGCGAACCAGCTCGGCGACATTTCCGCCGCCGATCTGTCGACCGCGCTGACCGGGTTCCTGTCGAGCCCACGCGCCGATCAGGCCGACCGGGTGCCCGTCCTCGCCGACGCGCTCGCCGCCGCCGACCGAGGCGATCGCGGGCCGCTAAGCGCGATCGTCACCCGCGAGACCGCCGCGATCAACTCCGACGGCGAGTTCGTGAACCGCTGCACCGACAGCCTGCAAGCGCCGCCACAGGAACGCGCGCGTGAGCTGGCCACCACCTGGGCGACGAAGTACCCGGTGTTCGGCCGCGACGCCGCGATTCGACTGATGCTGTGCTCTGCGTGGCCGGTATCGACCGCGCCGCCGCTGCCCAGTGACCTGAAAATGCCCGTGCTTGTCTTCGCGGGCGCGGCCGACCCCGTTGTTGGCGGCGCTGCCGCGTCGGTGACCGGCGCGTTGGGTGTGGCGGGCGCGACACACGCGACGATGACGTGGCAGGGCTGGGGTCATCCGGTCGCCGCACATTCCGGGTGTGCGCAACAGGTATTGACCACCTATCTCGCTGACGCGAAATTGCCCTCCGACGGCGGCGCCTGCCCCGCCTGACGGCCCCGGCGACCTGCGTTTGTCGGCGCGTCGAGCGACACCGGGGACACGTGTTGGTCTCGATTCGGTGTACCGTGCCCAAGTGTTGTTCCGACAGCTCGAGCCTCGTACCGCTCGCACCTCCGCCGAGGTGATCAAGTTCGCATTGTGGCCATTCGCGGTCATGACGGTGCTGAACCGCGTCTTCATCAAGGCGATCAACGGGTTCGTCACCGACGACTACCGGCCGGTGTACAACGCCTCGTTCGAGTTCCTGAACCGCAGGCCCGTGTACACGGCCGACTTCAGTTCTGTCGACCCCCATTACCTCTATCCGCCGAGCGGCACGTTGCTGATCGCGCCCGTGGCGGTGATCGAATACGAGTTGTCGCGGTGGTTGTTCATCGCGCTCAATACCGCGGCGATTCTGCTGGCGTGGTATTTGCTGTTGAAGCTGTTCAACTTCGGGCTCAACTCCGTTGCCGCGCCCGCGTTGCTGCTCGCGATGTTCGCGTCGGAGACGGTCACCAACACGTTGGTCTTCACCAACGTCAACGGCTGTTTGCTGCTCGCTGAGCTGGCGTTCCTGCATCTGCTGCTCAAACGACGCGACCTGTGGGCCGGTGCCGCGCTTGGGTTATCGATCGCGGTGAAACCCACGCTCGCACCGCTGCTGCTTGTCGCCGCCGTGCGCGGGCAGTGGAAGGTCTTCATCACTGGGCTCGGCGTGCCGGTCGCGTTGAACATCATCGCGTGGCCGTTGTCGAAGGACGCTGGCAAGTTCTTCACTGACGTGATGCCGTATCTGATGGAGTCGCGCGACTACTTCAACAGCGCGATCGTGGGCAACGCGGCTTATTACGGGCTTCCCGAGTGGCTCACGTTGCTTGTGCGGGTGCTCATGGCGGGCGTTGTCGCGGTCACGCTGTGGTTGCTGTGGCGCTACTACCGCCAAGACGAACTGTTCTTCGTCACCACGTTCTCTGGCGTGCTGCTCACCGCGTACTTCCTGCTGCCGTCGCTCGGCCAGATGTACTACTCGATGATGCTTTTCCCGTTCCTCATGACCGTTGTCCTGCGCAATTCGGTGCTGCGCAACTGGCCAGCGTGGTTGGCGATTTTCGGGTTCATGACCTACGACAAGTGGCTGTCGGATCGCTGGCAGGACATCGGCCGCAACCTTGAGTATCTGCGCGTCACCTTCGGGTGGGGACTGCTGCTCATCGTTGTCTTCTGCGTTGTCGGCGACCGGTATTTGGCGGCACGTCGCCAGGGTCGACTGCAGTACGGAATCGACCCGATCTGGATGACGTCAGCGCCCAAGCCGGAACCGGTCGCCTCAGTGCCGCAGCTTGACGACGAACTCATCGACGATGACGCATCGGCGATCGACGACAGGCAACCCGCGCTCAAATAGGTACGGGCGCGAGCGCGGAGAAAGCATTAGCGTGGAGTTATGAGTGCTGACTCTTCGCTGCCTAACTCTTCGCTCCCCGCCCCGCGTTTCCAGCTCACGCCGCAGGAGTGGCGGGCCAAATTGGATCCCGAGGAATACGCCGTGTTGCGCGAAGCGGCCACTGAGCGCCCGTTCGTCGGCGAGTACACCGACACCAAAACGCCGGGCGTGTACACGTGCAAAGCGTGCGATGCCGAATTGTTCCGCAGCACCGAAAAGTTCGACTCGCACTGCGGTTGGCCGTCGTTTTTCGACCCGGCCAATTCGGATGCGGTGATTCTCAAGCCTGACGACAGCATGGGCATGCGCCGTGTTGAGGTGGTGTGCGCGAACTGCCACAGCCACCTTGGGCATGTATTCGAGGGTGAGGGGTACGCCACCCCGACCGACCAGCGGTATTGCATCAACTCGATCGCGTTGAAGCACGCGCCGGAATCGTCGGACAGCAAATAACGACAATGCCCGCCAGCACCGGTGTTGGCGGGCATTGTGTCAACGTGTGCCTTACGGCAGCGACGCGACCAACTGCTCAACGTCGACGCGCGGTCCAGTGAAGAACGGGACCTCTTCGCGCACATGCAGTCGCGCTTCGGTGGCGCGCAGGTCGCGCATGAGGTCGACGATGCGGTGCAGTTCCGGCGCTTCGAACGCGAGCAGCCACTCGTAGTCGCCCAGTGCCATCGAACTCACCGTGTTGGCGCGCACGTCGGGGTAGCCGCGCGCGGCCTTGCCGTGGTCGGCGAGCATCTTGCGACGCTCGTCGTCGGGCAGCAGGTACCACTCGTACGAGCGGACGAACGGGTAGACGCAGATGTAGTTTCCGGGTTCTTCGCCAGCGAGGAACGCGGGGATGTGGCTTTTGTTGAATTCGGCGGGGCGGTGCAAAGCGACGTTGCTCCACACCGGCGCGCTCGCCTTGCCGAGTTCGGTGGTGCGACGGAAGTCGGCGTAGGCGGCCTGGAGATCTTCGACGCGCTCGGCGTGGGTCCACAGCATGAAGTCGGCGTCGGCGCGCATGCCAGCAACGTCATAGATGCCGCGCAGCACAACACCCGAGTCGGCGAGCCCGTCGAAGAACTCGCGCGCTTCCTTGATCGCGGCAGTCCGGTCGTCGCCGAGGACGCCCGGTTGCACCTGGAACACCGAGAACATCAGGTAGCGAATGGTGGAATTGAGTTCCTGATAATCGAGTCGCGCCATGGGTCCTATGGTGCCACTGCGCTGTTTTCGGCCGATCTGCGGGCACGCCACGGGCTTGTTTCGTCGGCACCGAAGACGCCAGTGACGGTGTTGCGTGCCGCGCGCGTTGGGTCGATTTCGATGGGGCCCAGTTCGGGGTCAAGGCACAGGATGCGCAGGGGCATGGTTGGCGGGTCGGTGATAGTCACAGCGAGCAATCATGCGGGAGGGCTATCGGTTGTGGTCGATGACACGCCGAATGGTGGTTAGACCTGCGAAAGTTGGGTCACCGCACGGGTTCCGCTCGCCACGCAGGCGGGGACGCCGACGCCGTTGAGGTAGGCGCCGGCAAGCGCCAGGTTGGCGAATTCGCTTGTCCGCGTCTGCAATTCGGTGATCGTCGCGCCATGGTTGGGTGCGTATTGGGCGAGTGCGCCGGGCCAGCGCTGGACATGAGCGTGTGCCGGGGCGATCTTGACGCCGGTCACGGTGGCGAGGTCTTCGCTTGCGGCGGTGATGAGTTCATCGTCGGACCAGCGTTGCGCGCTGTCGTCGCCGAAGCGGCCGAAAGAGGCGCGGACGAGAAGGTGCTCACGGTCGGCAAGGTGAGGCCATTTGCGGCTGGACAGGGTAAATGCCTTGGCGCGCAAGGGTTCTCCGGTGGCGATGAGGATGCCGGAGTTGTCGGGGAGTTCGGTGTCGAGTGGGAGCGCGAGGGCGACGACGACCGAGGACGAGGGTTCGATTGTCGCCGCTGTCGCGGCCGCTTCGGGGGCGAAGGGGCGAAGGAGTCGCGCGACGGTCGGGGCGGGGACGGCGAGGATGAGGGCGTCGACGCGGCCAAGTGGGTCGACGATCCAGCCACTTTGGGCGGCGGGCGCGATTCGGGTCACCGCCGTGTTGGTGATGACGCGTGCGTCGGATGCGGCGACCAGTGCGGCGGTCAATGTCGCGTAACCGTCGCGCAGGGCACCGAAAACGGGCTCGGTGCTTGGCGCGGGCAGCGCCGCTTTGACAGCGGCGGTGAGATTCGGGGCACCGCGGTCTAAGGCTGCCGCCAGTGTCGGGAGGGCCGCGCGAACGCCAATCGACGACGCCATGCCCGCGTAGACACCGCCCAACAGGGGATCGACGCTGCGGCGAACCACCTGCTCACCGAAACGGTCGACGACCAGCGACGCGACGTCGGTATCGCTGCCTGGCGTCCAGCTAAACGGGCGCTCAGCTTCGGTCTCGATCCAGTTCAGCGCATCGTCGTCGACCAATCCACGCAGGGATTCGGCGTCGGACGGAATGCCCATCAGGGTGCGCGCGGGCAGCGGGTGCGTCGCGCCGCCCGCCCACACCAGCGGTCGCTTGCCTGCCGGGCGCACGAGTTGGTCGGCGAGACCCAGCTCGGTCATGAGGTCGATCACCTCGGGGCGTCGTCCAACGAACGCCTCAGCACCGAAATCGAGTGGGCCACCGCCTAATTCGCCGGTATGCAGCACTCCCCCGACGCGCTCGCCGCGTTCGAGGAGGACGATGTCGGCGTCGGGGCCAAACCGCTGTCGCGCCCGATACGCTGCGACGAGCCCACTAATTCCACCACCGACAACCGCGATCCGCATGGGACAAACGGTAGTCGCGCGACCTAGATCACCCGGACGCGCACGGGTGCTCACCGGCCCGGAGCTCTGGTGTTGCCCGTAGGACGGTCGCCACCAGCACCGGACGGTGTCGCACGCCAGCGCCCGCAGGTCCGGCCGGCAGGGCATTGCCCGACAGGACCGTCGTCACGAGCGCGGACGGTGTCGCGTGCTGGGCGGGCGACGGTTGGACAATCGCGCCCTACAGCGAGTGGATCAGTGCGACTAGGTCGGTGAGGACGGTCGGGTCGGTGTCGGGGAGGACGCCGTGGCCCAGGTTGAAGACGTGACCCGTCGCGCCGAGGGTCAGCGCCTCGTCCGCTTCCGCGACGATGCGGCGCGTTTCCGACTCGACCGCGTCGAAACCGGCGAACAGAATCGCCGGGTCGAGGTTGCCCTGCAAGCCCTTGCCCGGGCCAACTCGGCGCACGGCTTCGGTGAGCGGCACTCGCCAATCGACGCCGACAACGTCAGCGCCCGCTTCGCCCATCGCGTCGAGCAGTTCGCCGGTACCAACGCCGAAGTGGAAGCGCGGCACGCCCGCCTCAGCGACCTCGGCGAACACCCGCTGCGAATGCGGCAGCACGTATTCGCGGTAGTCAGCGAGCGACAGCGCCCCCGCCCACGAATCGAACAGTTGCAGCGCGTCGATGCCAGCGGCCAGCTGCGCTTGCAAGAAGGCGATGGTGATGTCGGTGAGCGCGCCGAGCAGCGCGTGCCAGGTTTCGGGGTCGGCGTGCATCATCGCCTTTGTGCGCTCGTGGTTCTTGCTCGGACCGCCCTCAACCAGGTACGACGCGAGCGTGAACGGGGCACCGGCGAAGCCGATCAGCGGCGTGTCGCCGAGTTCTTTGGTGAGCAGCCGCACGCCTTCGGCGACCGCGCCCACTTCTTCGGCGGCAAGGCGCGGCAGCGCGCGCACGTCGGCGACCGACCGCACCGGCGACGCGACGACGGGCCCAACGCCAGCGACGATGTCGAGGTCGATGCCCGCTGCCTTGAGCGGAACGACGATGTCGGAGAACAGAATCGCGGCGTCAACGTCGTGGCGACGGACCGGCTGCATGGTGATCTCACACACAAGCTCGGGGTTGAAGCAGGACTCAAGCATGCCGACGCCCTTGCGCAGTTCCCGATACTCGGGCAGCGAGCGACCCGCCTGGCGCATAAACCAGACCGGGCGTCGGGTTGGCGTCGCGCCAGTGGCAGCGGCCAGGAAAGGGGCATCGGGCAACTGGCGACGGGAATAAGTGCTCATCGGGGTTCATCCTAAGCGGCGACGCGAACGTCCGATTCGTCGCCATCGGCAATCCCTTTAGCCCCTCTAACCCCATCTGTCCCATTAGCCCCGAAACGGTGTCGACTCCGCCCAGAACCGCCTTTCCCGGGTGCATTCACCCCGGCGCGTTGGCGGCGCGCCTCCGACGTGGCCGCATGCCCACGGTCTAGCGTTGCCCCCCGTGACACCGCTCGACATCCGCGACGGCGCCGCACCGACCGGGGGACCTCCCCGCGAGCCTGCTTCTTTTCGGGCGGCGGTCGATGCGATGGGCACCGCAACAGTGCATCCCCGTATCGAGCTGGCGCCTATCCGTCCCCCACAACGGTTAGCGCCCTACTCGTATGCCCTGGGTGCTGAAGTTCTCCACCCCGAAGCGCCGACCGTGCCGATTGATTCCGACGGCGACGCGTTCGGTCGCCTAATCCTGCTCCACGACCCCGACGGCGACGCCACCTGGAACGGGGTATTTCGCCTTGTCGCCTATATCCAGGCCGACATCGACGCCGCGCTAGCCGCCGACCCGCTGCTACCGGAGGTGGCGTGGAGCTGGCTGGTCGACGCGCTTGAGTCGCGCGATCAGGACTACACCGCGCTCGGCGGGACCGTCACCGCGACCAGTTCCGTGCGCTACGGCGACATCGCGGGCCCACCGCGCGCCCATCAGCTGGAGTTGCGGGCGTCGTGGACGGCGATGAACACCGAAACGCGCACTCACGTGGAAGCCTTCGCCGAAGTCCTCGCGTTCGCGGCGGGTCTGCCTCCTGCCGGAATAACCCATTTGCGCCCGGAGTCCTATACCCGCACCGATTAGGGGCCGACGCCACGTAGAGTTCAGGGTTATGTCGGTCGCCGAGGAACCTACCGCAGCAGAGCCGCTGCTCGCCCCTGCTGAAGGGGTTCCCCCTGTGTTGGCGATCGCTGAAGAGGTGGCCGCTGCCGCCAAAACGCTCGCCGGTGGCACTGGTCCGTTGGCGGTCGACGCTGAGCGTGCTTCGGGTTTTCGCTACTCAGCGCGCGCCTATCTGATCCAGTTGCGCCGGGCAGGTGCTGGCAGTTTCCTCATCGACCCCATTCCGGTCGCTGATGCGCTCGCGCCGCTTGCCGAGGTGATCAATGAGCTGGAATGGGTTTTGCATTCGGCCGACCAGGACCTGCCTGGTCTCGCCGAGTTAGGGCTCGCGCCGGCGCGGCTGTTCGACACCGAACTGGGCGGTCGCCTCGCCGGGTATGAGCGAGTGGGGTTGGCCGCGATGGTGGAGAACCTGCTTGGCCGGTCGTTGCGGAAAGGCCACGGCGCGGCCGACTGGTCGTCGCGGCCGTTGCCTGCCGAGTGGCTCAATTACGCGGCGCTCGATGTGGAATTGCTGCTTGAACTGCGCGACCAGGTGGCTGCCGATCTGGACGCGCAGGGCAAATTGGGTTGGGCGAGTGAGGAATTCGAGCACGTCCGCACGCTCGACCCGCCCGCGCCCAAGGCCGATCGCTGGCGCAGGACTTCCGGGATTCATAACCTGCGGAGAAGTCGGCAGTTGGCCGTTGTTCGCGAATTGTGGACTACGCGTGATGAATTGGCGCGGGCGCGCGATGTTGCCCCGTCGCGGATTCTGCCGGATTCGGCGATTGTGGCCGCCGCGAATGGCGATCCGCGCACCATCGCACAGTTGCGCGCGCTGCCCGTTTTCGGCGGACCGCGTCAGCGGCGCTATTCCCGCGACTGGCTCGCCGCCATCGACCGCGCTCGCGCGCTCCCCGACAAGCAACTACCCCCGCTGAGCTTGCCGTTCGATGGCCCGCCGCCGGTGAACCGGTGGGAGCGGCGCGATCCGGCGGCGGCGGCGCGCCTGGCAACGGCTCGCGCGGCGATGGGCGAACTGTCGACCGAACACAGCATCCCCGTTGAGAACCTGCTGTCCCCCGATTTGGTGCGCCGCCTGTGCTGGGATGGGCTTCCCGATTACACGAATGTCGGTGCGCCGGAAGAACTTTCGGCAACGATCGAAGCACTGTTGCGCGCCGGCGGGGCTCGGCAGTGGCAGCTCACGTTGGCGGTGCCGGTGCTCACCGCGGCGCTGACACCGAAGAGCTAGGAAAGGTCAGCTCCCCTGCAACCAACCGCCGATGCGCTTGGCGATCAGTTCGGGGGTCAGGCCCAGTTCTTCCAGGAGTTCGTTGCGGGACGCGTGGTCCAAGAACTGTTGGGGCACACCAAGATCGCGGGTGGGGACGTTCAAGCCCGACTCGCGCAAACGCGCCGAGATGGTTGAGCCGATGCCGCCGTGCAGGCCACCATCTTCGACCGTCACCACAAAGCGGTAGTTCTCCGCGAGCTTCACCAGGGTGTCCGAGACCGGGAGGACCCAGCGCGGGTCGACCACGGTCACCGAAATGCCCTGCGGCTCAAGGAGTTCCGCGACAACCATCGCGGTCTCGGCGAAAGCGCCGACCGCGACAAGCAGGACGTCGCCGTGTTGATCTTGCGCGGAGCTGCCCGCCCCGAACAGCGCGGCCTCGGAGCCGCCAACATTCGGTGTCGCGAGGCGCAGCACGTCGACGCCGTCCAGGCGTTCAACGGCCGAAATATTGTGTGCAACACTGCCTTTGGGAAAGCGCACCACCGTTGGTCCATCGCTGATCGCCAGGGCCTCAGCCAGTTCCTCGCGCAAGGTGGCCTCGTCGCGCGGGGCGGCGACGCGAATGCCGGGGATAATGCCAAGCAGCGAGAAATCCCACATGCCGTTGTGGCTCGCGCCGTCGGGGCCGGTGATGCCAGCGCGGTCGAGCACGACGGTGACCGGTTGTTTCAGCAGCGCGACATCCATCAGCAACTGGTCGAACGCGCGGTTGAGGAACGTGGAGTAGATCGCGACAACCGGGTGCATCCCGCCGAGCGCGAGGCCAGCCGCCGACGTCATCGCATGCTGTTCAGCGATGCCCACATCAAACATGCGCTTGGGAAACCGCTCGCCAAAGGCGGCGAGGCCGGTCGGTCCGGGCATCGCTGCCGTGATCGCGACAATGTCGTCGCGGCGTTCGGCATGGGCGATGAGCTCTTCGGAGAACACCGCCGTCCACCCCTTCGCCTTGCCGCCCGCCAACGGGCGACCAGTAAGCGGGTCGATGGGGTCGCACGCGTGCATCTGGTCGGCCACATGGTTTTCGGCGTGCTCGTAGCCATTGCCCTTACGGGTGACCACATGCACAACGACCGGTCCACCAAAGTCCTTGGCGCGCCGCATCGCCGCTTCCAGCGCGACGAGGTCGTGACCGTCAACGGGACCGACATACTTCAACCCAAGGTCGGCGAACAACTCCTGCGGACTGACCGCGTCTTTGATCCCAGCCTTGAGCGCGTGCACCACCGAATACGCCGAATCCCCCACTGCCGGAATCGATTTGATCAGGCGTTTCCCCGTAACAAGCGCGTGTTCGTAGGCGGGTTGCGTGCGCAGCGCGGTAAGTCGGTCGGCGAGACCACCAATGGTCGGTGCGTACGAGCGACCGTTGTCGTTGACCACAACAACAACGGGACGATCGGGCGCGGCGGCGATGTTATTGAGCGCTTCCCAACACATGCCACCGGTCATCGCACCGTCGCCAACAACCGCGACAACGTGACGATCCTGGCCTGAGAGTTGGAACGCCTTGGCGAGCCCGTCGGCATACGACAGCGCCGCCGACGCGTGCGACGACTCAACCCAGTCGTGCTCGCTTTCGCTGCGACTTGGGTAGCCGGACAACCCATCGCGCATGCGCAGGGTGTCGAACTGATCCTTGCGACCGGTGAGGATTTTGTGGACGTACGCCTGATGGCCGGTGTCGAAGATGATCGGGTCGGCAGGCGAGTCGAAGATGCGGTGCAGCGCGATCGTGAGTTCGACAACGCCGAGATTGGGACCGAGGTGCCCACCCGTCGCGGCGACCTTCCGCACCAGGAATTCCCGGATCTCGTCGGCCAGTTCGCGCAATTCCGGTGCGCGCAGCTGGCGCAGATCCTCGGGCGAATCCACCCGCGACAGCACTCCCACTTTGCACACGCTCCCTCCGGACAGCCTGGGTAATCCGCCCAGTGTATTTGGTGGCACGAGGTGCGGGCCGTGAGGTCTGGTGGCTGGTAGGTGCCCCGCGCGTTTGTTCGACGAGCCTACGCGCGGGACCTACAGTGGCGACGGGTGCCGCGCTACCGCCACAGCCACGAGGAGTTGCCATGACCCACCCTGAACCACTCGTCCCGAGCATCACGATGTCGGGTCGCGGCACCGTGCGCGCCGTGCCGGATGTGGTCGAGTTGTCGCTCGCCGTACAGACCCGCGCCGGGCGTGTTGTCGCCGCGTACGAAGAGGCGGGGCGCGTGATCACGGCGGTCCTGCAAGCTCTGCGTGATGCCGGTGTCGACGAAAAGGACACGGCGACAACAGGATTGAGCATCGACCCCGAAACACGCTACAGCGAACGCAAGGGCAACGAGATCGTTGGGTACGCCGCCAGTTCGCGCATCCGAGTCGCGCTGCGCGAAGGGGTTGTCGACCCGGCGACGGCCATCGCGGCGGCCGTGCACGCGGGCGGCGACGCGATCCGTCTCGACGGCCTCACCCGCACGGTCGCCGACCCGGCCCCGCTGCTCACCCAGGCTCGCGACCTCGCCTTCGACGACGCGCGTGCCAAGGCCGAGCAGTACGCGACCCGCGCCGACGTGGCGCTGGGCCCGGTACTGGAAATCACCGAGCACACCGGCACCGCGTCCCCGCCGCCGATGCGGGCGCGCGAAGTGGCGTTGATGGCGTCGGCCTCGGCCGTCCCGGTAGTGGCTGGCGAAACCGAGGTCGACGCGACCGTGCGCGTGACCTGGGCTTTGCGCGCCCCGGATAGGTCACTCGCCCGCAGCCACTTCCAGAACGTCGCGGGATAACGTCAGCGCTCAAGCAAAGCGTGCGCTAGCCAGTGGCGACCGGTCCGCATCGGGGCGCACCAGCCGCGATCGCTCGCATCCACGCTCAAGCAAGACGTGCGCTAGCCAGCGGCGACCAGTCCGCATCGGGGCGCACCAGCCGCGATTGCCTCGCACCCGCGACCAAGGAAGCGCGCGCGCCCAGCAGGATTAGCCCGAATCAGCGCTCAAGCAGCGCCACGCACTCCACGTGGTGGGTGCCTGGGAACGCGTCGAACGCGCGCAACTGCGCCAGCGTGTATCCCGCGTCCAAGTACAAACCGAGGTCGCGGGCGAAGGATGCCGGGTCGCAGCCGATATGGATGATGCGTTGTGGGTCGGCGTCGGCGATCGCGCCGATCACCTCCTTGCCCGCACCCGCGCGCGGTGGGTCGAGCACGACCACGTCGGGCTGCACGACCGCGGCCTTGCTGTTCACCCACCGCTCGACCTTGTCGACGGTGAGGTCGAGCCACGGCAGGTCAGCGAGCGCGGATTTCCCATCTGCGACCGCGCTGCGCGACGACTCGACCGCTTCAACCCGACCGGTCGACCCGACCTGTTCGGCGAGTCGCGCGGCGAACACACCGACGCCGCTGTAGAGATCCCACGCGGTGGCACCCGGTTTCAGGTCAGCCCATTCGGCAACCAGATCCGAATACTGTTGTGCCGCACGGCGATGCGCCTGCCAGAAGCCCGTCGGCGACAGTTCCCACCGGCGATCAGCGACGATTTCGACCGGTCGCCCAGTGCCCTCGATCAGCAGTTCCTCACGCGGCGCGTTGGTCGCGGCCTTGCGCGCGGCGGCGTGATCGCGGACAGCGGCGCGGTCGTCACGGCCACCTCGGCCACGTCCCGGGCGCTGCCCACGTCCACGCGACGCACCACGCGGGGTGTCGGGGCGCACGTCGTCTGGCGACGCGGCCAGTTCGACGATGTGGCGCGTTCCCTCGCTGTCAACGGCGACGATGAGGTCCGACCCCGGCGTCCACGACCGGTCGGCGATCCCGTCGAGCGCGCCGTCAACGGCCTGCGGACAGCGCAGATCGGGGAGCACTTCGTTCGACCGAAGCTTGTGCACACCTGCCCGGCCAGCCGCGTCAACCGCGAGCCGCACGCGCGAACGCCACCCGCCGATCCCACCATCAGGACCGGCAACGTCACCGGGCATGGGCTCAACGACTATGTCGCGCTCAACGCCGGCGATGCGGCGCAGCTGGTCAGCGACCACCTTCGCCTTTAGTGCACGCTGAGCTTCTGGCTTCGCGAACGAGAAATCGCAACAGCCAGCGCCGCCCGGTCCCGACACCACGCAGGTCGCCGGAATCCGGTCGGGTGACGGTTCGATGATCTCGATCGCGTCAGCCCGGCAGAACGAGCCGCCGCGATCCTCGGTGACTTTCGCGCGCACCAGTTCGCCCGGCAGCCCGTGTCGCACGAAAACCACGCGACCCTCGTGTCGACCGACACAGAATCCACCGTGTCCAGGGTCGCCTAGTCGAATCTCGAATTCGTTTCCACGCCAATCACTCACGTGCCGTCCACCTCTCGGGTCATCGGCTGCCTGGCCGTTCGAAACCGCGGCGCACCGAACCGGGCGCGTTCACGTCGGCGGCCTGCTTGGCCTTACTCGACGAACTCAATTGCCATGGCACGGACGTGACCATCACGCCCGGCTCGAAAAGCAGTCGGCCTTTGAGTCGCAGCGCCGACTGATTATGCAGCACTTGTTCCCACCAGTGACCAACCACGTACTCGGGGATGAACACGGTGACCACGTCGCGCGGCGCGTCCTTGCGCACGCGTTTGACGTATTCGAGTACCGGTTTGGTGATCTCGCGGTAGGGCGATTCGATCACCTTCAACGGCACATTGATTTCGCTATTTTCCCACTCGCGCACCAACTTTCGCGTGTCGGCATCGTCGACGTTGACGGTGACGGCCTCAAGCGTGTCCGGGCGCGTCGCGCGGGCGTACGCGAGAGCGCGACGGGTTGGCAGGTGCAGTTTCGACACAAGCACGATCGAATGCGTGCGGCTTGGCAGCACACCGTCCCAATCGGACTCGTGCAGCTCACGCGACACCGAATCATAGTGGCGCCGAATGAGTTTCATGACGATGAAGATCGCGACCATTGTAATAATCGCGATATAGGCGCCGGCGAAAAACTTGGTGAGCAACACAATAACGAGCACGGTGCCCGTCGCGGTGAGGCCAATGGCGTTGATCACGCGCGAGCGCTTCATCTTCGCCCGCACCGACGGGTCGGTCTCGGTGCGCAACAGTCTCGTCCAGTGCCGCAGCATGCCGGTCTGGCTCAGCACGAACGACACGAAAACGCCGACGATGTAGAGCTGGATGAGCTTGGTGACCTCAGCGCCGAAGAACACGACGAACGCGATCGCCGCGCCCGACAGGAACAGAATGCCGTTGGAGAACGCGAGCCGGTCACCGCGCGTGTGCAGCTGACGCGGCAGGTAGCGGTCTTGGGCCAGGATCGACCCGAGCACCGGGAAACCGTTGAACGCGGTGTTGGCCGCGAGCACCAAGATCAGCGCGGTGACGATGGTGATGAAGAAGAAGCCGATCGGGAAGCCGTGGAAAACGGTTTCGGCCAGCTGCGCGATGAGCGTTTTCTGGTGATAGTCGGCCGGTGCGCCAACGAGGTCGGCGGAGTCGTGGGCGTACACGATGCCCACCTTCTGCGCCAGGATGATGATGCCCATGAGCAGCACGATCGCGATCGTGCCGAGCAGCAACAGCGTGGTCGCGGCATTGCGCGACTTGGGTTTGCGGAACGCGGGAACGCCGTTGCTGATGGCCTCAACGCCGGTCAGCGCCGCACAGCCGGACGAGAACGCGCGCGCGATCAAGAACGCGAACGCCAGCCCGTAAAGGTGCTCGTGTTCGGAGTCGAGTCCGAAGCCCGCCGATTCGGCACGCAACGGCTCGCCGAGGATATACACCTGGAACAGGCCCCAAAACAGCATCACGAACATGCCGACAATGAACGCATAGGTCGGAATCGCGAAGGCGGTGCCCGACTCACGCACCCCACGCAGGTTTACCGCCGTGAGCAGCGCGATCGCCACCACCGCGAACAACACCTTGTGCGTCGCCACAAACGGTACGGCCGAACCAATATTCGACGCCGCCGACGAAATCGACACCGCGACGGTGAGCACGTAGTCGACCAACAACGCGCTGCCGACGGTCAGGCCAGCGTTGGGCCCAAGATTCTTCGTCGCGACTTCATAGTCGCCACCACCGGACGGGTACGCGTGCACGTTCTGCCGGTAGGAGGCAACAACGATCGCCATCACCGCGGCGACGGCCAACCCCACCCAGGGCGCGTACACGTAGGCGCTGAGCCCACCCGCGCCCAAAACAAGGAAGATCTCCTCAGGGGCATACGCCACCGACGACATCGCATCGGATGCGAAAACGGGCAGCGCGATGCGCTTGGGCAATAACGTATGGCCGAGGGAATCGCTGCGGAACGGCCTGCCCAGCAGCATACGTTTAGCTGCTGTCGTCAACTTGGACACTGGGCTGAGCATAGAGCAGGAGATCCAACCCCTCAGTGCTGGCGTTAGGGTTTGCGCCGCGCCGCGCCGGGGAAAATGGGCGGTGGGTGAGGACGCCGGGTACGGTCCTTGCCGGGGTGCCACGGTCGGCGAGGAACGAGGATGCACGGTGTACGTAGTGATCATGGGCTGCGGGCGGGTCGGATCGTCGCTCGCACGCGCGCTGACCAGGGTCGGCCATGAAGTTACGGTGATCGATCGCGATCCCACGTCGTTCCGCAGGCTCGGTGACGATTTCCCTGGCCAGAAAATTGTGGGCGTCGGTTTTGACCGGGATGTGTTGACTCGGGCCGGGATCGAACGCGCCGACGCGTTCGCCGCTGTGAGCTCCGGTGACAACTCGAACATTATTTCCGCGCGCGTCGCCCGGGAAATGTTTGGTGTTGACCGTGTTGTCGCGCGCATTTATGACGCGAAACGCGCCGAAGTTTACGAACGCCTCGGCATTCCGACCATCGCGACCGTGCCGTGGACAACCGACCGATTCCTGCGCACGCTCATCGGCGATAACTCGACAACAACGTGGCGTGACCCAACGGGCGCGGTCGCGGTCACTCAACTCACGCTGCACGAAGACTGGTTCGGTCGCACCGTGCGCGACCTGGAACGCGAACTGCGCGTGCGGGTGGCGTTCATCCTGCGCTTCGGCCAGGGGCTGCTTCCCGAATCCAAGACGATCGTCCAAGCCGACGACGTCGTGTACGTCGCCGCCGCATCGGGCACGGTCGGCGAGGCCATCGCGTTGGCCGCCAATCCCCCCGTGAGCGAGGACTGACATGAAGGTAGCTATTGCGGGCGCTGGCGCGGTCGGTCGATCGATCGCGCGCGAACTGCTGCGCGGCGGTCATCGGGTGATGCTGCTGGAACGTCAGCTCGACCACATCGACCCGGCAGCTATTCCCGACGCGGTGTGGGTCCACGCCGACGCGTGCGAGTTGTCGCTGCTGGAAAACGCCGATTTAGAGACCTACGAGGTGGTCATCGCCGCGACCGGCGACGACAAGGCCAACCTCGTGCACAGCCTGCTCGCCAAAACCGAGTTCGGGGTGCGCAGGGTGGTCGCGCGGGTCAATGACCCGCGCAATGAGTGGCTGTTCGACGAGTCGTGGGGCGTTGACGTCGCGGTGTCGACGCCGCGCCTGCTCGCCTCGCTCGTCGAAGAAGCGGTGTCGGTCGGCGACCTCGTTCGACTGATGACGCTGCGGCAAGGTCAGGCCAACCTGGTTGAGATCACGCTGCCGGGCGATACCGCGTTGGCGGGCAAGCCGGTTCGCACGCTCAACCTGCCGCGCGACACCGCGCTCGTCACGATCCTGCGTGGCGGTCGCGTGATCGTGCCCCAGGCCGACGACCCGTTCGAAGGCGACGACGAACTGCTGTTCGTGACGTCGGTGGAAGCCGAGGAAGACCTGCGGCTTTCGCTCGCGACCCACGGCATCACGCCGTAGTTCACGCGACCTGCAATTCCCTGCGCAGCTTGTTGAGCGCGCGGTGCTGGATCACGCGCACAACACCGGGGCTCGTACCGATCGCCTCGGCCGTCTCGGCGGCACTCCAACCCATCACCACGCGCAACAACAGCACTTCCTGGTGATTCGGCGCGAGCACCTTCATCAGTTCGCGAGCGTGGGCGCGACGTTCGAACGCCAACGTCCACTCCTCGGGTCCCGGTCCCGTCCCCGCGTGATCGGGCAAGTCAGCCATCGGAAACGCGGTGTGCTTGCCGCGACGGAACGCGTCGGAAACCTTGTTCGCGGCGATGCCGTAGACGAACGCGAGGAATGTCTTGCCCTGGTCTTCGTAGCGGCTGATGCTCGCGACGGTGGCGATGAGGATTTCCTGCATCACGTCGTCGACGGTGACGGTGAGGTGGCTGGTGTTGCCCATGCGGGCGATGCAGTAGCGCCGGATCAGCGGGGAGATGATGCGCAGGATCTGGTCGACGGCGTGCCGGTCACCGCGCGCGGCGGGGGAGATCAACGTGTCGAGTTCGGCGGCGATGCGCTTGCTCTCCGACTGGGCGGGGCTTCGACGGGGCTGGATTGTCATCTGTCGCCGGTCCTTTCACGAACGATGCGTTTGCTTATGCATTGATCGTGCGTCGAACCGGGCTCACAAAACAGATACCCCAGGGTGGGTAGTGCCCCACCTCCGAATGTGGGCTAGACCACCGAGGTGTCGTCGGTTTTCTTACCGAGCGGCAGATGCCCGGCACGCCGAACGGCCCACACCGTGACCGCGAGCGCGATCGCGGTGAGCGGCCAGCCCATCGCGATGCGGGCTGCGGCGAGCCAGCCGGTGTGGTCGGTGTCGTAGAGCTGCGACTGGACCAGATAGCGCGCACCGAAGACGACAACCCACACCGCGGTCGCGAGGTCGTAGAGCTTGCGGATGCGCCGGTCAGCACGCCACGCGGTGCCGTGACCGTTGAGCGCGCCCCAAATCACGCCGACGAGCGGCCAGCGGAACAGAATCGACAACGCGAACGCGCCCGCGTAAACGAGGCTGGCGTAAATGCCGAAGAGGAAGAACCCCTTCGCTTCGCCGGTGCGGTGGGCGATGAACGCGCACAGACCAACACCGAGGAAACCGGAAATCGCGGGTTGAATCGGTTCGTGGCGGAACAGTCGCCAGCCGAGAATCGCGGCGGCGATGCCAAGCGACGACCAAATCGCGACGGTGAGATTGGCGAAGGAGTTGACCGGGACGAACACCAGCACAGGAAGCGTGGAGTAAATCAGGCCACTGAGCCCGCCGAGTTGTTCGAGCAGGGTTTGCTCGGCTTCCGCGACTTCGACGTCGTTGGCTTCAGAACTAGAAGGCATGTGTTAGCTGTTCCCGCGCAGTTCGTAGTAGGGGTTGAAAATCACTTTGCGACCACCACGGTCGCCGACACGGCCACGTACCAGGATGCGACGACCCGGCTCGATACCCGGAATGCGCCTGCGGCCAATCCACACCAGGGTGATGGCGTCGGTGCCATCGAAAAACTCGGCTTGCACCGTCGCGCCGACCGACTTCGGACACGCTTCGACACTGCGCAACCGACCGAGCATGGTTGCTTCCTCACCGCGACAACAGTCGACGGCTCGGCGCGCACCTGACGCATCAGCCGTTTCGGCCAGCTCTTCGGCGTCGAGTTGGTTGATATCGGCGGTCAGCCGTCTGCCTAGGCGTCGGAAATACCCCGAGTCTGGACCCGAACCTGATTTGTGTCCGCCCGTGGATGACGACATGGCACGCTTCTCCCGCTAGTTGGCCGTACAAAAGCCACTGTAGATGGGCAAACGGGTGGCCGCTACGCTCGCCTCGTGTTAGCGACCCCCGCCCAGGTCACCGTGGTGGCCATGCCAGGAACCGGTTCCGACGCCCACTTCGCCACGCGCGCGTTTAGCGCGGCCGCAGCGCGTGCTGGCATGGGTTTTCGCGCGGTCGAGCCCGACCCGCGCGCGGTGATTGCTAGCTGCATCACGGCATTAGATGAGACGGCTATCACCGGGCCGGTTGTTGTCGCGGGGATCTCGCTGGGCGCGGCGATCGCGCTGGAATGGGTGTCGCGCAACGCTCACGCCACCGTCGGGGTGATCGCCGCGTTGCCCGCGTGGACCGGGCCGGATACGACCTCGTGCCCTGCCGCGTTGAGCGCGTCGGTTACCGCTGAGCAACTGCGTGCCGACGGGCTCGCCGCGGTGGTTGAGCGGATGCGGGCGTCGTCGCCGGAGTGGCTCGCCGAGGCGCTGACTCGGTCGTGGCACACGCAGTGGCCCGACTTGCCGCAGGCGCTGGATGAGGCTGCCGCGTACCAGTGGCCGACGTTGGACGCGCTCGCCGCGATTGAGGTGCCGGTCGCGGTGATTGGGGCAAGTGACGACCCCGTGCATCCGGTCGCTGTCGCGCATGAGTGGGCCGACGCCATGCCAAACGGGCGCGTCACCGAGGTGACCTTGAGCGAAATCGGTTGCGACCCAAGCATTTTGGGTGAACGCGGCCTCGCGATGTTAGCCGAACTGACGCAACTGAGCGCGCCGCGCTAGCTACCTGCGCGTGGTCTTTGTCGCCGATACGCACACTGAGGCGCGGCGTCGCGGTCCTTCGCGCGAAACGCATCGAGCCGCCCCGCGGTTAGTGCGGAGCGGCTCGATTGTCGATTGGTTAGCTCAAGCCCAACTGCTGCATCGCTGAACCGTCAGCACCGCGACGCGGCTCGTCCGGCAGCTGCGGGGGCAGCGCCGACACCGGGCCCGCTGCCGCTGCCGCCTGAGCGGCCTGCGCCGCCTCCATCGCCTGCTGCTGGGCGAGTGCCTGCTGCTGGTGTGCGGCGGCGAGCTGCTCGGCCAGTTCCTGCGGCAGCACGACCGGCAGCGGGTCGCGCACGGGCAGCGGCTCGTCACCGCGACGGACCAGCGTCGCCCCGAGGACCGCGCGGGCGGCGGCGATCAGCGGGCCGTGTTCCTCGACCGCGCCCGTCGGGCCAGCGGCGACCATGCGGACCATCCAGCGCGGCCCGTCGACGCCGACAAAGCGCAGATCGGCCCCTTCAGTGACCGCCTTGATTTCGCGCCCCCAGGGGCCCTTCTCGATGGTGACCGTCGCGCCGTCAGCGCGCATCGACGCGGCGAGGTCGGCGGCGACGGTGCGCCACTGGCCAGCCGACTTCGGCGCGGCATACGCGGCGACGGTGAGTCGACCGTGTTCGGTTGCCAAGTGCACCGCCTGCGGCGTGCCGTCGGGACTCATCTCGACCTGCAACTGGCCGCCGTCGGGAACGGGAATCAACACCGAACCCAGATCGAGGCGCTGCTCGATGAGTTCCGCCGACACCTCGGAGATGTCGTACGGGCCGAAGCCGACGCCCGCATCAGTGTCGGGGTCGTCGTCAAAGTCATCAAAGTCATCGAACTCATCGAACTCATCGAACTCGTCAACCTCATCGACAACGTCTGCGTCCGGTGCACTGCCCAAATCGCCGTAAATGCGCTCGTCCGTTGGGGATTCGGCGAAATCGTAGTCGGTTTCGCGCTTGCGCTTCTTGCCGAAAAGCCCCATCGTCACGCCTCCTCAACCGTCAAGCTGGCGTGGCCGCCGCTTGATCCGTGGCCGCCAACGCCACGACTCGTGTCATCTAGCTCGTCGACCTCGACGAAATCAACCAACTCAACGCGCTGCACAAGCAGCTGCGCGATGCGGTCGCCGCGACGCAGTTCGATCGCGGTGCGTGGGTCGAGGTTGATCAAACACACCTTGAGCTCACCGCGATACCCGGCGTCGACCGTGCCCGGCGCGTTCACCACCGACAACCCGGCCTTGGCCGCCAGCCCTGACCTCGGATGGATCAGCCCGACCGTGCCGTGCGGCAACGCGATCGCGATACCGGTACCAACAAGCACCCGTTCACCGGGCTCGATGATCACGTCCTCGGTGGTACACAAATCAACGCCCGCGTCGCCAGAATGGGCACGCGTCGGCACGGGGATGCCGGGATCGAGCCGCCGCAGCGGAATCGGTGCAAGTGCGTTCACATCGGTCGAGCCTACGCGCCCGCGCGCGTATCTTCCTGGTGGCCCGGGCGGGCACCGAGTTCGTCTCGTGACCTACTGTTGAGGGGTGTCCGACCAGCCCCAACCTTCGCTCACCGACGGCGTCAGCACTGACGCGCTAACCACGGTCCCGGTCTCGCGCTATCGCGAACGACTCTGGGTTCCGCTGTGGTGGTGGCCGCTTGGGCTGGCGATCGCGGGCCTGCTGGCCGCCGAAATCCAGATGGCAACGCGCGCGGATTACGCGTGGTTGCCGTATGTGCTGATGGCACCGATTCCGGTGTGGGTTTTGTTGTGGATGAGCCGGCATACCGTCGAGGTCACCGAAAATGCTTCGGGCACAACAGAATTGCGCGTCGACCGAGCCCACCTGCCGGTGAACTTCGTCGCGCGCGCGACCGCGGTGGCACCCAGCGCGAAAAGCGCGGCGCTAGGTCGTCAGCTCGACCCCGCCGCCTATGTGCGGCATCGAGCCTGGATCGGCCCGCTCGCACTGCTCGTTCTTGATGACCCGGACGATCCGACGCCGTACTGGGTGATCAGCACGCGTCATCCTGACCGGGTCTTGGCCGCGCTCGGAGTACCGAGCGCGGGCCGACCCGTTACCTCTTAGGCAGCGCAGTCCATGCAGATCAGCTGGCCGCCGCTTTCCTCGGCCAGTCGACTGCGGTGGTGCACAAGGAAACAACTTGAGCACGTGAACTCATCTGCCTGCTTCGGGACTACCCGAACGCTCAGAACCTCATCGGACAAGTCCGCGCCGGGAAGCTCGAACGATTCCGCTGTATCGGATTCGTCGATGTCCACGACGGCGGACTGCGCCTCGTTGCGGCGCGCTTTCAGCTCCTCAAGCGAATCCTCGGAAACCTCGTCGGATTCGGTGCGCCGCGGTGCGTCATAGTCGGTTGCCATGTCGTCTTCCCCTTAAGTCCTTACTCCGTATATCCCGGATCAGTTCGATTGCCCGGTTCCCGAGGGAAACGAGCCCGTGAACCGCCCCGCCGGTGGTGCACCTCACACGTACACCGCTCGCCTATCAGGGTCGATCGGCGAAGATCTACTCCGACAGCGTTCGGTTAACGCAGGACATGCCCTGGTTGTTCCCGCGACCAACCACCGATTGACCGGTGATTATTCGATCTGGGCGGGCAGACAATAGCGGACCCGAGGACAAAAGTCGCAATCAATGACCGGCGGGTGGCTAAACCGACTACGAATCTTCACCTTCAGACAAACGCGCCGAGACCTCCCGTCCTCACGGTTGTGCGTTGGACTCGTAGAGTGAGCGCGTGGTTTCACTGATCACCGAAGGCAGCGCGACCGATCGCGACGGCAAACCCTTTCCGCGACGGCGCCCCGAGCTGTGGCTCGCCATGGTGCTAGTCCTGGCGTTGGTGAGCCTGTTCGTGTGGATCACGGCGTTTCGGACCCATGACGACAGCAACGCGCCGATGGCATGCAACGCCCCCGGCACCCCAACCGCGACGAACGCGCCGCAACCGGCCGCCCTTGGCGACCGAGTCGGGCAATCGCGCCTTGACGACGTCGACCCGGCGCCGCTCGCACAGTCGAAGGTGCGGGTGTTCAACGCCAACGGCAAGAGCGGCCAGGCTGGCCACATCGCGTCGGCGTTGGGCGACTTAGGCTTCGCTGGCGCGCCAGGAACACAAGTGGGTAACGATCCGGTTTATGTCCTCGGTGACCTCACCTGCACCGGCCAGATTCGCTTCGGCGTGAACGGTCGACCGGCAGCGGCGTCGGTGCAGTTGGTCGCGCCATGCGCCGAGCTGATCGAGGATCCGCGCACCGACGACAGCGTCGATTTGGTCCTCGGCGTCGCCTTCGGCGAGTCGCTGCGGCCGTCGACCGACGCCGAGGAAGTACTGCGCGCGCTGAAAAACCCTGCGCCAGGCAGCAATTCGACCGAGATCGACCCTGATCTGTTGAAGGCAGCGCGAAAAGCTAAGTGTTAGAACGGCTTTCGCGTTAGTCGGGCAGTGCTTTCGTCGCGCCGGTGCGGGTGAGCAGGTCGCTGAGCTGCTCGGCCACGCCCGGCGCGGCGACCATCGCCAACTCCCCCGCCGCGCCGCCGACGGTGATCGCGGGCACTCGCACGACCGCGCCCGCTTCGGCGGCGATCAACGCGCCCGCCGCCCAATCCCATGCGTTGAGGCCGTGCTCGTAGTAGGCGTCGAGGTGACCCGACGCAACGTGGCACAGATCCATCGCGGCGGCACCGAGTCGGCGAATGTCGCGCACTTCGGGCAGCACTTCGGCGACCGCGCGTGCCTGTTCGGCGCGACGCGCCCGGCCGTACGCGAAACCGGTACCGACTAACGCGAGCCCCAGGGTGTCCTCGGTTGAGCAGCGCAGGGGCGTAGTCGTGCCGTCGGCGCTCACCGCGGTCGTCCCGCCCCCCGCTGACGCGCTGTAGGTGACGTCGGCGGCAACGTCGACCACCGCGCCAGCGACCGGCACGCCGTCGCGCACAGCGGCGACCGAGACGGCGTAGCCGGGCAGCCCGTAGAGGAAGTTCACCGTGCCGTCGATCGGGTCGACGACCCAGGTGATCGCGCCGGGCGCGGTCGCGCCAACGTCGCCGCCGCCTTCTTCGCCCAAGATCGCGTCATTGGGCCGACGTCGCGCGAGCAGTTCGCGAATCACCTGCTCGGATTCGGTGTCGACGATGGTGACCGGATCGGTCGCGTGACCTTTCGTCCGAACAGCGCCCTCGGCGGGCCCGTCAGCGGCGAACACCTCGGTGCGGCGACGGCGCACGTGCGCGGCGGCGGTCTGGGCCAACTCAACGGCCAATTCGCGGAGACTGTCGTTAGTTTCGATCGCGGCATCGTCAACCATGTCCCCAATCGGATCACATCGCCGCTACGCTGTGCCACACCACCACATCGGCCGCGCACACAAGGGGTTGCACCATGTCCGCTCGGGGGCTTTCGTTCGGCATCGATATCGGGGGCAGCGGCGTGAAAGGGGCGATCGTCGATCTCACGACTGGCGAGCTCACCCACGAACGCATCAAGATCACTACCCCGCAGCCATCGACCCCGGCCGCCGTGGCTTCGGCTTGCGCGGAATTGTGTACGCGGGCGAACTGGGAAGGTCCGGTCGGGCTCACCTTGCCCGCGGTGGTCCTTGACGGCTACGCACGCACCGCGGCCAACATCGACCCATCGTGGATCGGCACCGACGCTCGCGCGCTCTTCAGCGAGGCGCTGGGCGGGCGTACGGTCAGCGTCCTCAACGACGCCGACGCCGCCGGACTCGCCGAAGATCGTTACGGCGCCGCGCGCGAACTCGACGGGCTCACGCTGTTGCTCACCTTCGGCACCGGCATCGGTTCGGCGGTGCTCTACAACGGCACGCTCGTCCCCAATTCAGAGCTTGGCCACCTCGAAGTTCATGGCGTCGAAGCCGAGCACATGGCCGCCGCGTCGGTGAAGGATCGCGAGGACCTCACCTACGCGCAATGGGCCGAACGAGTATCAACAGTGCTGGTCACGATGGAAAACCTGTTCTGGCCGAAAGTGTTCGTCGTCGGCGGTGGCATCAGTCGCGACTACGGGAAGTGGATTCCCTTGCTAAGCAACCGAACTCCCGTGATTCCGGCGGTGCTGAAGAACACCGCGGGCATCGTCGGAGCGGCCATGGCGGTCGCCGAAGGCATCACGCCATGACGACGCCGCAACGCCTGAGCGGCATCGTGCCATGAGTACCCTGGTTCGATCGTTACAATGGAACACGTCCGGCGGTGAGCCGGTGACCCCAGCCGGTTCGCAGACCAGTCGGCAAGCCATCGGCAAGCACCGCCGATCGCGCCACCGACCAACGCACTGCCGGTGAAACCCGACCGACCGCTCCGCCGGAAAATCCCTCTGGCGTGACGCCGCACGAGACCGTCACGAAAGGGCGTACGTGGTAGCCACGAATACCCGTCAGACCGCCGACTCGGCTGAAGCCGAGGCCGACGCCGCAGCAACCCCTACCCCGGCTAAGAAAGCGCCGGCGAAGAAGGCTGCCGCTAAGAAGGCCCCCGCCAAGAAGGCGGCGGCGAAGAAGGCCCCTGCGAAGAAGGCCGCGGCTAAGAAGGCGCCTGCCAAGAAGGCAGCGGCGAAGAAGGCAGCGTCGCCCGCTGGTGAAGGCGAGGCGCAGCCCGACGAAGAGTCGATCGAGCTTGACGATCTCGGCGATCTTGAGGTTTCAGAAGAAGACCTCACCGGCGACGAGGTAGTCGTCGAAGAAGTTGTCGTTGAGGCAACCGAAGACGCCGAAACTGAGGAGCCGTCCGAAAAGGACAAGGCCTCAGGCGATTTCGTGTGGGACGAGGAAGAGTCCGAAGCGCTGCGTCAAGCGCGCAAGGACGCTGAGCTCACCGCTTCCGCCGACTCGGTTCGCGCTTATCTCAAGCAGATCGGCAAGGTCGCGCTGCTCAACGCCGAAGAGGAGGTCGAACTCGCCAAGCGCATTGAGGCTGGCCTGTTCGCGGCGGAGAAGATGCGTGAGTTCGCCGAGGCTGGCGAGAAGCTGTCGGTCACCACGCGTCGCGATTTCAACTGGATCGTGCGCGACGGCAACCGGGCGAAGAACCATCTGCTCGAAGCCAACCTGCGCCTTGTTGTTTCGCTCGCGAAGCGCTACACGGGTCGCGGCATGGCCTTCCTCGATTTGATTCAGGAAGGCAACCTCGGTCTCATTCGCGCGGTCGAGAAGTTCGACTACACCAAGGGTTACAAGTTCTCGACGTACGCCACCTGGTGGATCCGTCAGGCGATCACCCGCGCGATGGCCGACCAGGCGCGCACCATTCGTATTCCGGTGCACATGGTCGAGGTCATCAACAAGCTCGGTCGTATTCAGCGCGAACTGCTCCAGGATCTGGGTCGCGAACCCACTCCCGAAGAGCTCGCCAAGGAAATGGACATCACGCCGGAGAAGGTGCTGGAAATCCAGCAGTACGCGCGTGAACCCATTTCGCTCGACCAGACCATCGGCGATGAAGGCGATAGCCAGCTCGGCGATTTCATCGAAGACTCCGAAGCGGTTGTCGCTGTCGACGCGGTCAGCTTCACGCTGTTGCAGGACCAGTTGCAGTCGGTGTTGGAAACGCTGTCCGAGCGTGAGGCGGGCGTGGTTCGCCTGCGCTTCGGCCTCACCGATGGGCAGCCGCGCACGCTCGACGAGATCGGTCAGGTGTACGGCGTCACGCGTGAGCGCATTCGCCAGATCGAGTCGAAGACGATGAGCAAGCTACGCCACCCCAGTCGTTCGCAGGTCTTGCGCGACTACCTGGATTAATTTCCCAAGACAAAGTACGGCCCGTGGACACCTAAGGTGTCCACGGGCCGTACTCGTATGCAAGAGTAATCATTTCGTGATCAACCCCACAGTGACGAACGTGGATCTGAATGGAGCAATTTCACGATTGTCACCGTATTGTCACATGCGGATTTTCATTCCACTGTCATCAGTTTGCCGATCTGCATTGAGAGTTTCGCGGCGTGGTCGATATTTATCACTTCAGTTATGGCTGGATCACTCCGGTTCTCGCCTACTTCATGTCCGTGACGGGCTGTCTGCTCGGACTCCAATGTGCCGCCCGTGGGCGTAATGCCACCGAAGGGCGTGCTGGTTGGCTCATCGGCGCGGCCATCGCGATTGGTGGCACCGGCATTTGGGTTATGCACTTCATCGCGATGCTCGGCTTCACCATCCGGGGCAGTGAGATCCGCTACGACGTGCCGCTCACGCTTTTTAGCGCGGTCACGGCGATGGTCGTTGTTGGCATCGGGCTGTTCATGGTGAACAAGCCGCAGCCCACGCTGCGTTCGCTTGTCGCGGGCGGCACGATCACCGGGCTCGGCGTCGGCATCATGCATTACTCGGGCATGTACGCGATGAAGTCGACCGCCGATATCGACTACGACGCGCGCATCGTCGCGTTGTCGATGGCGATCGCGGTGGTCGCGTCGATCGTCGCGCTCTGGTTTACGTTGCGCGTCAAGGGTTTTCTCGCCACCGTCGGTGCCGCGATCATCATGGGTGTCGCCGTGACGGGCATGCACTACACCGGCATGGCGTCGATGCACGCGCACACCGTTCATCACGCCGCCCCACCGGTTGGCGCCGGCGCGATGGAACTGCTCGCGCCGCTCATCGGCATCAGCAGCATCGTCACCATGCTCGTGCTAATCAGTGTCAGTTTGACCGAGATCGAGAACGAGGAAGCGCTGCCGCGCATGTGGCTCACGTCGCGTCACCAGCCTCGAACTCCCGCCGCCCCCGCGGGCTCCGCCGCGCCGTTGCGCCCGACACCCGCGCCGGTTCCCGTCTCGTCGCCCGCCGATCAATATCGCACTGACGAACTCGTGTACGACGTCGCTGGGTCGTGGCCACGACGTGTGATCGACTAGCTCGCTTTCACCTCGACCCGCCGATCGTTGAGTGCGTCCATGACCGGCTCGACAACTCGGGCCGCGATGGGGCCAATGATGGCCATCAGCAGGACATAGGCCGACGCCAACGCCGCGAGGCGGGCGTCGGCCTTGCCGTAGGCGACGGCCAGTCCCGCGATGACGATGGAGAACTCGCCGCGCGCGACAAGCGCGGCACCCGCGCGCGCCCTACCCATCCGCCGAATGCCCTGATGCGCGGCGGCCCACCACCCGGTGGCGACCTTGGTCGCCGTGGTGATGACGGCGAGGGCGACCGCCCAACCGAACACCGGCGGAATCGCGCTCGGGTCGATCGACAGGCCGAAGGCGACGAAGAAGATCGCCGCGAACAAGTCGCGCAACGGTTCGAGCAGTCGGGCCGCTTCGTGCGCGGTTGAGCCAGAGATCGCGATCCCGAGCAGGAACGCGCCGACCGCGGCCGAGACGTTCAACGCCGACGCGATCCCCGCTACCAGCAGTGCCGCGCCGAGCAGTTGGAGCAAGAAGACTTCGCGATCGGCACTGTCGACCACCGCCGAGACAACGCGACCAAACCGCAGCGCGACGAACAGCACAACCGCGATCGTCGCCAACGCGATGGCCAACGAGAACAGCCCGCTGAGCAGGCTCAACCCGGCGAGCAGCATCGTCAGAATCGGCAGATATACCGCCATCGCGAGGTCTTCGAATACCAGGATCGACAGCACGACCGGGGTTTCGCGGTTACCGAGTCGACCAAGATCATCGAGCACTTTGGCGATGATGCCCGACGACGAGATGTAGGTGACGCCGCCAAGGACCACCGCGCCAATCACGCCCCACCCGAGGAGCAGCGCGACCGCGACGCCGGGCAGCGCGTTGGCGATCAGGTCGACAATGCCCGCGGGCCACGACCGCCGCAGCCCGGTCATGAGTTCGGGCGCGGTGTATTCCAGGCCGAGCAGCAGGAGCAGCAGGACCACGCCAATCTCGCTGGCGACGTGCCCGAATTCGGTGGCAGCGTGCAGGTCGATGATGCCGCCGCGCCCGAACGCGACCCCGCCAAGCAGGTAGAGCGGGATCGGCGACATCCCGAACCGTCCCGCGATCCGCCCACAGATGCCAAGGCCGAAAAGAATGACCCCGAGCTCGACTAACGCCAGCGCCTGGGAGGTCACGGCCGGTCAGCCGTGCGTGAGAATTCTCGCGGCCGCGTCGAGGCCATCGGGGGTGCCGACAACCACAAGCAGGTCGCCCTCGGTGAAAGTGAAGTCGGGGCCAGGCGAAGGGTGCAATTGACCAGCGCGCATCACCGCGACGATCGAGGTTTTGGTGCGGGTGCGCATGGCGGTTTCGCCCAGCGTGCGGCCCGCGTACGGCGACTCGTCAACGATGCCGAGCTGGCGGGTGGTGATGCCAGGCAGATCGGAATGCTCATCGTTGAGCTTGGCAACCAATTGCGGCGCGCCAAGCAGGTTGGCCAGCACCGACGCCTCGTCGGTGGTGAGCGGAACCTGCGCGGCGATGGCGTCCTGGTCTTCGGCTTTGGACACGATCAGATCGATATCGCCGTCTCGGTGCGCGACAACGCCAATGCGGCGGCCGGACCGGACTTCGAAATCCTTACGCACTCCGATGCCCGGTAGCGCTGTGACGTCGACGTTCACCTGTCGACCATAGCCCGGAGCCCGACCAAATGTGTCAAGCCCCACTCGACGGCTGCTGCGGGGTGCGGTAAATCCCGTCGTGACCAGGCACATAGCGCGTGACCGCCACCACGGCGGCGCGCGGTAGCGGACCGTAGAGATGGGGGAATCGCATCGAATCGGGGTCGGTCGCCACGCCGGGTTCGAACTTCACTTCATCGGTGAGTCGGGCCGCGTCGATCCACAGCAAGACCATGTCGTCGCGGCCCGCGAAAAGGCGGTTGGCGGGCAGGTGAACCTGGTCGGGCGTCGACAGGTGGACGAAGCCCGATTCGGCGAGCGAAGGCGGGCGGCGATATCCGTCCTTATGCTCGTCGTTATCGAGCTGGTCCCATTCTTCGGAACTACACAGATGAACAAGCGTGTGGACAGTCACGGTCACGGGTAATCTCCCGGTAGACAACGGATTCGGACTACGAGAGAGCCTGTCATACCGGGTGGCGTAACGGGCAACCAGCCAGCCAGCGACAGGACTAATGAGGGACAAGATCGACAAGTGTGTGTTAGGTGCTCGGCGCAAGGCCCCCAAGACCGCGTTCGCTTTCAGCGAAACCGCAGGTCGTGTTAGAGAAAACACAAAGATTCACATCTGGGAACAATGCCGCGACGCCGAACGTCTGACAGAGTAGTCGTACCACTGCTGGGAAGTAGCGGACGCGAGCCACGTGGAGTGACCACGGGGCCCACACCTAGGCGGCGGCAACGAATTGTCGCGAGCCGGGACGGAGGAGTCATGCCAACAACCCTGACCAGCACCACGCTGACCGCGGTCGATCGCTGCGACCGCTGTGGGGCGGCCGCCAAAGTGCGTGCCGTACTTCCCGCCGGTGGCGAGTTGCTCTTCTGCCAGCACCACGCGAACGAACACATGGACCGTTTGCGTGAGCTCGAAGCCGTGATCGACACGGATTCGGCTCCCGCTCTCTGACCTCTCCTCGCGTCCTAAAACAACAACATCTGACAACAGAATCCTCGAAGCGGGTGCCCGGAATGGGCACCCGCTTTCGTTATGTATTGGCCAGGATGCCGTCGGCGAGCAGTTGTGCGCCGTAGACGAACGCGCCGTCGGGGTCGGCGGGGGCGCCGTAGTGTTCGCCCGCTCGCGCACCGACGCGCGCTGCCAGCGGGAATGCGTCGGCGGGCACCAGTTCGGCGAGCAGCGGGCCGTTGGTCGCCCACCAATCGGCATCGCTGAGCTCTTCGCTCGCGCGGGCTCGGCCGACGGCGAGGCGGGCGTTGCCGGTGGCGAAGTCGGTGAGGATGGCGATAGCGCGGTCGGCGGCCAGGTCGTCGAGGTCGGTTAGCTCGGCGAGGGCAGCGAGTTGCCTGTCGTAGCGGCCGGTGCGGCCGGGGCCGAGGACATGTCGCCACGGGGTGATTTCCAGCAGCCAGGGGTGGGCGATAAGTTCGGCGCGCACCTGGGTGGCGATGGCGATGAGCGCTTGTGTTCCGGTCGGGAGGGGGTCGTCTTCGGTCGCGAGGTGGTCGACCATCAGGGTGAGCAGTGCTTCCTTGCTCGGGACGTAGGTGTAGAGGCTCATTGGTCGCATGCCCAGTTCGGCGGCGACGGTGCGCATGCTCAGTTTGGCGATGCCATCGCGGTCGGCGATACGAATGCCTGCGAGCACTACGTCGTCGACGGTCATGCCCGGTTTGGGGCCGCGTTGAGGTGGGCGCTCGGGGCGGTAGTGCCGCCAGAGCAGTTCGATGACGCGCGCGTCGTCGGCTGGGGTGCTCATCGCCACATTTTCCTTTCCCCATCGGGAACTAATCTCAGTACACTGTACGTTATTAACCTGGTTGGCGTTGCGAGCAGAGGAGAACGTTCTGTCATCAATTCAGGTCACGTACCTGCCAGACCGGCACCTTTTCGCCCTGTGGACATGGAAAGGCGACGCGCCGGGACCCGCACCTGACCTTGGTGATCGCGAGGAAATGCTGCTCGCGTTGCCTGGTGGGGCGCGTGGGGCGATTGAGCCTGTTGCGACGCCGGTCGCGGTGGTGACGGGCGCGGAGTTAGTCGGACTGCCGGAGACGGAATTGGCTGCGTCAGGGTTGGCGTTGCGGGAGATGATGGTCGCGGGGCGGGATGCGCGGGCGGCGGGCGGCGGCGGTGCTGGGGTCGGCGATGTCGGTGCCGGTCCAGCGGTTCTGCCCGTTGCCGCGCATGCCGTGCCTGATGCAGTGGGCAGCGCGATCGTCTCGGCCGAGCGGGCCGGGCGGGTGTTGCGGGAAACCGAGGCGCTTGAGGGTGAACTCGGCGGGTTACTTTCGGCCACGTTGCGCCCCTATCAGGTGCGCGGGGTTGGGTGGTTGCGCGAGACCGTCGCGGAGTTCGGTGGGGCCGTGCTCGCCGACGAGATGGGGCTCGGTAAGACCGTGCAAACCATCGGGTTGCTCGCTGGGCGCGTTGGTCGTCCGCAGCTCGTCGTGTGCCCCACTTCGCTTGTTGGGTGGTTGCGCGAGACCGTCGCGGAGTTCGGTGGGGCCGTGCTCGCCGACGAGATGGGGCTCGGTAAGACCGTGCAAACCATCGGGTTGCTCGCTGGGCGCGTTGGTCGTCCGCAGCTCGTCGTGTGCCCCACTTCGCTTGTTGGCAACTGGACCCATGAGATCGCCAAGTTCGCGCCGGGGCTCGCGCCTGTCGCGTGGCGGGGCGGCGGCGTGCCGACCGAGGCGAACGCGGTGGTTGTCACCGGTTATCCGACGCTGCGGTTGCACGGCGGACAGTTGAGCGAAACCCATTGGGGCACGGTCGTTTTCGATGAGGCGCAGGTGTTGAAGAATCCGCGCACCCAGGTTGCGAAGGCGGCGCGTGCCCTGCCGACGGACGCGCGTGTCGCGCTCACCGGCACGCCGGTGGAAAACCACCTCGACGAACTGTTCGCCCTGCTCAACCTCACCGCACCGCGCCTGTTCGCGCATCGAACCCAGTTCCGTCGCCGGTTCGTGCGCCCGATCAGCGAAGGCTCAACCACCGCTGCCGCCCGACTACGCGATGCGATCGAGCCAGTTGTCTTGGGCCGCAAGAAGATTCAGGTTGCCACCGCGCTACCCGCGAAAATTCATAGCGACCTGCGGTGCGACCTCACCGAGGAACAGGAACGCGTCTACGACAGGGTGCTCGCCAACGCCATCGACGAGGGTTTCGGCGCGGGCGCGCAGCGGCAGAGTCGCGTGCTTGCCGCGCTCACACAACTCAAGCAGGTGTGCAACCATCCTGGCCTCATCACCGGGGACCTCAGCGACATCGCCGGTCGCTCAGGCAAATTCGACCTCTGCATCGACATCGTCGGCACCAACATCGAAACTGGCGATCCCACCCTGGTTTTCACGCAGTACCGCAAGACGGGCGAACTCCTTGTCGAGCATTTCGCCAACGAATTCGGCGTTGCGGCGCCGTTTTTCCACGGCGGGCTCAGCGCGGCCGACCGCGCGAAGATCGTTGCCGACTTCCAATCGAGCGACGGTCCTCAGGTGCTCATCCTGAGTTTGCGGGCGGCGGGCACCGGCCTCACCCTCACCCGCGCGGCCGACGTGATCCACTTCGACCGGTGGTGGAATCCGGCCGTCGAAGCGCAGGCGTCGGACCGCGTGCACCGAATTGGGCAGACGCGCACCGTCACAGTGACGACGTTGACCAGCGCGACAACGGTCGAGGAACACATTGCCGCGATGCACAGTCGCAAGTCGGCGCTCACCGATCTCGCTGACAGCGCGGGGATCGCCGAACTCGCCCGGCTCGACGACGACGCGCTCGTCGATATCCTTCGACGTAAGCGGGAGAACTGATGGGACTCAACGACTTTGGTTACACGCGGTGGGGTCGCGACTGGGTTCGGCTTGCTGAGCCACTGAACCAGACGCGCCCCGACCCGCTACTCCCCCGCGCGCGGCGGGTCGCGGCGAGCGACGGGCTGACGCTGGAAGTGGAGGGCCGCGTTGTCCGGGCCCACCTACATCGGGGCGGCGAAGCCTCGGTAACGCACGTGGAGTTCGCGCCGCTGGCGCGGGAGGTGGTCGCGGCCGTCGCCACCATCATCCCGGGCGCGGCTACGGCGGTGACCGACGCCGATCACACCGCGTTGGTCGCCGCGGGCCACTCCCCCGCGCCAACGTTGGCGAACAGCGATTGCTCCTGCTCGGCCCGCACTCCACGCTGCCTGCACGTGCTCGCGACGTTGTACGCGGTCGCGCAAGTGGTGGACAACGAGCCGAGCAAGGCCCTGTCGCTGCAGGGCTATTTCGAGGCCACCCCCACCGCTAACGTGGCGGCCGCCGAGCCACGCTGGACCGCAATCAACACCCTCGACCCAGCAGCCTTTTTCGGATAGTCCTGACCTGTGCGTTCGTTCCGCCGTCGACAGTCAGGACCGCGCCGGTGATCGAGCGCGCTGCCGGGCTTGCGAGGAAGGCGACCAGTTCCGCGACGTCGTCGGGGGTGCCAAAGCAGCCGAGGGCGTTGAAGTCTCGTTGGGTCGACGCGTGCGCGCCATCGGCGGGGTTCATCTCGGTGTCCGTTGAGCCCGGCTGCACCAGGTTGACGGTGATGCCGCGTGGGCCGAGTTCGCGTGCCAAAGCCTTGGTATAGCCGGTGAGCGCTGACTTACTGAGGTTGTAGAGCGCGAGGCCGCCGAAAAGGGCGCGGTCGGTGAGGTTGCTACCGATCGAAATAATGCGACCGCCGTCGCGGAGGTGGGCGAGCGCGGCCTGACCAGCCACAAACGGCGCGCGGGCGTGAATTGCGAGCGCGTTGTCGATCTCATCCAGGGTGAAGTCGGCGTAAGGCTTCGCCGGGAAAATGCCCGCGTTGTTTACGAGCACATCGAGGTGACCGAATTCGCGCGCGGTCGCGTCGACGGCGTCGACCACCTGAGCCGCATCGGCGCTGTCTGCCTTGAGCGGCAGCGCCCGGCGACCGAGCGCGGCAACTTCGTCGGCAACGCCTTTCGCGGCAACCTCGTCGCGCTGGTAGGTAAACGCGACGTCGGCACCTGCGCGCGCGAGCTTGCGGACAATCGCCGCCCCAATCCCGCGACTTCCACCGGTAACCAGCGCGACCGTTGTGCCTGTCATGAACGAACTCCTTTTTGTATTGATCGTTACATAAGTACCCAAGCGCACCGCACCCGTCGCCGTCAAGAGTTAGCGCGGGTATATTTAGCGATCACTACAGAAAGGGCGCGAATGGCGGCGACACGTGGCAGGCCCCGGGGCTTCGACCGCGACGTAGCGCTGCGCCGCGCGATGGAAGTGTTCTGGGAGCACGGGTACGACGGCACGTCGATGACTGACCTCACCACCGCGATGGGCATCAACTCTCCCAGCCTGTACGCGGCGTTTGGCGACAAAGAGGCGTTGTTCCGCGCGGCCGTTGACCTGTACGGGCAGTCGGAAGGGTCGATTACCGCCCAAGCCCTGCGCAACGAGCCGACGGCATATGCGGCCGTGTCGAAGATGTTGCGCGACAACGTCGTTTGCTACACCGCGCTGGGCAAACAACGCGGGTGTCTCGTTGTCCTCGCTGGGCGCCCGGCGATCACCCGCACTGAGGGAGTGGGCGAATTTCTCGCCACCGCACGCCTTTCGGTGACCGACGCCCTCCGCGCCCGCTTAGACGCGGGGGTTGCGGCGGGCGAGTTCCGCCCCGAAACCGACACCGCCGCCCTCGCCACCTTCTACAGCACGGTGCTCAACGGTTTGTCGATCCAGGCGCGCGACGGCGTCTCACGCGACGACCTGCTGGCGTCCGCCGACCAGGCGTTGACGGTACTGGCGGCCGCACGGCAGTAGCGTGAGCGCGAACCCGTCGGGCTGACTTCCCCAGGGGTGGCGGCAGCCGCCCGCCAACGCGGGTGGCGGCCGCTGCACATTCGCGACGCGCCACACGCCAATCAATCCGCTTGGCGCACAGCCACATTCCAGCGCGGCTTGGGGGTCCTACCGCCGACGCAAAGCCGCGATGCGCTCGGTCAACTGGTCGGCGGTCGCCAAAGCCGTTGGCGGACCACCACATTCGCGACGCAACTCGCCGTGAATCACGCCGTGCGGCTTGTTCGTTCGGTGGTGGTACATCGCGACCAAGCTGTTGAGTTCCTTGCGCAGCTCACCCAACCGGTCAGCGGTCGCGACACGTTCGGCGACCGGGGCCGGGGCGACCACTTCCTTTGCCGCCGTGCGGTTGTCGAGCTGACGCGTTTGGCGGTCGCGAAGCAAAGCGCGCATCTGGTCGGCGTCGAGCAGGCCAGGGATGCCGAGGTAGTCGGCTTCCTCATCGGAACCGGCGATGGTCGCGGTGCCGAACGACGAACCCTCGTAAATCACCTGGTCAAGCTCAGCGTCGGCCGCCAACGCGACAAACGACTTCTCTTCTTCGCCCGGCTCATCTTTGCGCTTGTTCGCGTCGACGAGCAGTTCGTCGTCGAACGCGCCCTTTTCGCGATGCGGCTTGCCGATCACGTGGTCGCGCTGCACCTCAAGCTGCGCGGCGAGGTCGAGGAGCACGGGCACCGACGGCAGGAACACGCTCGCGGTTTCGCCCTTGGCGCGGGCACGCACGAAGCGCCCGATCGCCTGCGCGAAGTACAGCGGGGTCGACGCCGACGTCGCGTACACCCCAACGGCGAGGCGCGGCACGTCGACACCTTCGGACACCATGCGCACCGCGACCATCCACGGCTGCGTTCCCTCGGCGAATTCACCAATGCGGTTCGACGACTGCGGGTCGTCGGAAAGCACGACCGTCGGCCGCTCCCCACTGATGTGTTCGAGCAGTTCGGCATAGTCGCGCGCGCGTTCCTGGTCGGTCGCGATCACGAGACCGCCCGCGTCCGGCATGCCCGACGCGCGCAGCTGACGTAGTCGCGTGTCGGCGGCGCGTAGGACGGCCGAGATCCAGTCGCCTGCCGGGTCGAGCGCCGTCCGCCACGCACGCGCGGTCTGTTCGGCGCTCAGCGGCTCGCCGAGGCGGGCGGTGTGCTCTTCGCCCGCGCTGTCGCGCCAATGGGCGTCGCCGGAGTAGGCGAGGAATACCACGGGCCGGACGACGCCGTCAGCGAGCGCGTCGGCGTATCCGTAGGAGTGGTCGGCGCGCGAACGCGGCAAGCCCGCTTCGTCCGGTTCGTAGGTGACGAACGGGATTTTCGAATCGTCACTGCGGAACGGCGTACCGGTGAGCGCCAGGCGTCGAGTCGCGTCGCCAAAAGCTTCCTCGGTTGCCTCACCCCACGTTTTCGCGTCGCCAGCGTGGTGGATCTCGTCGAGAATCACCAGCGTGCGACGGTTTTCGGTGCGCACGCGGTGGCGGGCTGGGTGCGCGGCGACTTGGGCGTAAGTGACGACGACACCGTGATAGTCGCCTGACGTGCCGCCGGTGCTGTTAGAGAAGCGCGAGTCGAGCGCGATCCCCGACCGCGCCGCCGACGCGGCCCACTGGTGCTTGAGGTGTTCGGTCGGCGCGACCACGGTGATCTGGTCGACGGTCCGATCCGCTAGCAACTCAGCAGCTACCCGCAGCGCGAAGGTGGTTTTACCTGCACCCGGCGTCGCGACCGCGAGAAAGTCGCGCGGCTTGCTCGACAAATACTTCGTGAGCGCCCGCCGCTGCCATGCGCGCAGCGAACCACCACCGGTCGGCTGCTCGCCCGGTGTACTCGCATTTATCGCCGTAGCGGCGCCCACCGACCCAGTCACGCAGTCGACCCTAGCGGCCCGCTCCGGCGTGTCGCCAAACCGACGCGGCGCGGGCGAGAAGCGTCACAACTGAGCACCGTACGAACAGGTGGTCGAACGCGTCACCGTCCGTTTGCCCGCCGTGCGCCGACACGAACAGCGGCCCGACCCACGCGAGTTACCAACGTGGGAGATGCTTAACCCGAGATGAACGAGGACAAGGCCACCACTTCCGAGCCAAGCGGGCAACGCGCGGGCGAACATCGTCGATGGTTTCAGACGGTGTGGCGGCTGATCGTGCGTGTCGCGCAGAAGTGCTGGGACCACTCCATTTTCGACAAGTCGGCGGCGGCGGCGTTCTGGCAGACGATGTCGCTGGCACCGCTTTTGCTTGGGCTGTTGGGCTCGCTTGGCTGGTTGGGCGGCCTTTTCGGGCCCGACACCGTCGACATTGTCGAGGCGAAAATCATCACGTTCAGCCGGGAGTTTTTCAATCCGAGCGTGGTCGCTGATCTGATCGAACCCACGGTTGCCGATGTGCTCGGTCGCGGTCGGGGCGCGGTGGTGTCGATCGGCTTCGTGTTGTCGCTGTGGGCCGGTTCGTCGGCGATGGCAACCTTCGTTGACGCGATCGTGCACGCGCACGGTCAGGAAGACGCGCGCAATCCGGTGTGGCAGCGAATTTTCGCGCTGCTGCTGTACGTGCAATTCCTCATCGCGGCGGTGCTGATCCTGCCGCTCGTCGCGGTGGGGCCCACGATCGTGGGGCGCATCCTCCCCGAGAGCTGGCGCGAACCGGGCCTGCGGCTGATCGATGGGTTCTACTACCCGATCGTTGGCCTGCTGCTGATTGTCGGGCTGACCACGCTGTACAAGCTCGCGTTGCACAAAACACTGCCGTGGCATCGGCTGCTGTGGGGCGCGCTGATCGCGGGCGTTTTTTTCATGGGCGCGAGCGACGTTTTGCGGCGCTACCTGTCGTGGATCACCGACACCGGCGTGACCTACGGCGCGCTCGCGACGCCGATCGCGTTTCTGCTTTTCACGTACTTTCTCGGCTTCGCGGTAATTCTCGGCGCGGAATTCAACGCCGCTGTGCAGGAGTTTTGGCCCGCCCGCGCCACGCGAATGGAACAGATTCGCGACTGGCTCACTCGACTGCGCAACGGCGAGGACATCGAGAGTCTCGATTTGTCGGATGAACACGACCGCGCATCCGTCGACTCAACAGAGCCGACGGTGCCGGAAATGCGTGCTCAGTCGCCTTTACGCAAGCCGTCGTAGACCTTTTTGCAGTCTGGGCAAACCGGCGAACCGGGCTTGGCCGAGCGGGTAACGGGGAAAACCTCACCACATAAGGCGACGACCATCGTGCCCATGACGGCGCTTTCGGCAATCCGGTTCTTTTTCACGTAGTGGAAGACCTTGGGAGTGTCGTCGCTCGTCGTCTCGTCAGTGGTGGTTTCCGGGCGCACCAGGGTGTCTGTACTCACGACATCCATGATGCCGCATCGATGCGACAGCGCGCAGACCAGCCGCTTGTGCGGGCATCTGACCAAAGTGGAAGACTTGGGCTATGCGCGACAACGGCGATGTCCCCGGCGCCGACGAAAACCCCGAGGTCACGGTACCCACTCCGCCCGCCGACACCCCCGGCGTTCGGCGGAGCTTCGCCAGCTCTGACCCGCGTCATGCGGTCTTGATCACCGAGGCGGCACCTTCGCTGGAAGACCAGCATCGTGCCCGCGTGCGGCGCTACATGCTGATCATGGGCCTGCGCATTCCGTGCCTTGTTTTGGCGGCGATTTCGTACGTGACCTTCGAAAGTCCGCTGCTCGCGATCTTGATCATGCTGGCGTCGGTGCCGCTGCCGTGGATCGCGGTGCTCATCGCCAACGACCGGCCGCCGCGCGACAAGACTGAGCCGAGCCGCTGGGATGGGCGCGACGCCCAACTTCAACTCGAAGCGCGCAAACACAACATCATCGAATGATTTTCGGTCGCACAATCAGCAGCGACATCACCGCCGCGATCGCGCACAATCCGCCAGCGACGTACCAGGCGAGATCGTAGGAACCATTGATGTCGCGGATCAGGCCAGCGCCCGTCGCGGCGATCGCGGCACCAACCTGGTGCGCGGCGAAGACCCAGCCGAAAGCGATGGGGCCGTCCTCGCCGAACAGTTCGCGACACAGCAGAACCGTCGGTGGCACGGTCGCGATCCAGTCAAGTCCGTAGAAAACGACGAACACCCACATGCTCGGTTGGGTGTACGGGCCGAGCAGTGACGGCAGGATCAGCAGCGAAAGCCCACGCAGCGCGTAGTAGCCGACGAGGAGATAACGCGGGTCGAAGCGGTCCGACAGCCACCCGGAGGCGATCGTGCCAGCGACATCGAAGATGCCGACGAGCGCGAGCAGCCCGGCGGCCGTCGTCGATGGCATGCCGTGGTCGTGGGCAGCGGTGACGAAGTGCGTGCCGACGAGCCCGTTCGTCGACGCGCCACAAATCGCGAATCCGCCTGCGAGCAGCCAGAATCCGCGCGTTCGCGCCGCTGTCGCGAGCACGCGCAGCGCACGCGTCGCCGAACCGCCGGTGTGGGCCACGCGCACGCCGACCGGCGAGTCGGCTGGGGCACCGTAGGCGCGCACCCCGAGGTCGCTCGGGTAATCGCGCAGGCACAGCCACACCAGCGGCACCACCGCGAGCGCGACCCCCGCGACGAGCAGCGACGGCATCCGCCAGCCGTGCTCGTTCGCCAGTTTCGCGACGAGCGGGAGGAAAACCAGTTGGCCGGTCGCGCCCGCTGCCGTGAGAATGCCGGTCACGAGGCCACGACTCTGGACGAACCAGCGGCCGCCAATCGTGGCGACGAACGGCATCGACATCGATCCGACGCCAACGCCGACGAGCAATCCCCAGGTCAGGACCAACTGCCACGGCTGGGTCATGAAGACCGTGAGCCCGGCGCCAGCCGCGATGAGCACCAGCGCGCAACAAACAACCTGGCGAATGCCGAAGCGGTCCATCAGCGCGGCGGCGAACGGCGATATCAGGCCGTAGAGCAGCATGTTGAGCGAAACCGCGCCCGCGATTGTGGCGTGTGACCAGCCGAATTCGACGTGCAGCGGGTCGATGAGCACGCTTGGCACCGAGCGGAACGCGGCCGCGCCGAGCAGGGTCACGAACCCGACCGCCGCGACGATCCATGCTGGGTGGACTCGGCGACGCGGGGTCGACTGGTCGGTCGGCGGGGTGCGCAGCTCGGTCACGCGTCCAGCTTGACGGACGCGATGGGGCGTGCGCGAGGCGACCCGGTGCCATCTTTCGACAAGATGGCGCCACCGTCGTGCAGTGGTACTACCGTGCACATCGCGTGAACGTGGTGAACCGAGGAGGACGCAGGGGATGATCAGCTGGACATGGGCCTTCTTAGACCGTCCCGCATCGACTTTCGAAGCATGCGCGCACTTTTGGGCGACGGTCACCGGGTCGACGCTGTCGCCGCGACGGGGTGGGCGCGACGAGTTCCTTACTCTCCTGCCCGCGAGCGGTCCGGCGTGGTTGAAGATGCAGGTGATTGAGTCGGAGACACCGGGGACGCATCTCGACCTTGATGTTGTCGACGTTCCGCGCGCTGTCGAACGTGCGATTGCCCTGGGCGCGAAGGTGATTGCGGAAGGCGACGACTACACGTCGATGACTTCGCCTGCGGGACAGGTCTTTTGCTTCACCACCGCAGACCCCGCACCGCGCGAGCTGATCGGACTCAGCGCGAGCCCGGACGGCAACGTCACGCGACTCGATCAGATCTGTCTGGATGTGAGCGCGTCGAATGTGGTTGACGAGACCGCATTTTGGCGCGAGTTGACGGGATGGTCGCCACAGCCGACACCGCGCCCCGAATTCACCCGACTACGTGACCCCGGTCAGCCGCTGCAGTTTCTCCTGCAACGACTCGACGAATCCCGTCCTCCCTCCGCCCACCCCGACCTCGCCTGCACCGATGTCGCGGCCACGGCAACCTGGCACGAACTACTCGGCGCGACCTTCGTCGCCGACGGGGCCGGCTGGCTCGTCCTGCGCGACCCGTCCGGTGCCCCGTATTGTCTGACGGCGCGAAGCCCGTTCGCGGGGTGAGATTTTCGCCGCCCGTATGAAGGCGGTGCCCGCGCGCGACACGCCGACACCTCCGGCGGCGGCACGCCGGGGCCGGACTGGCACAGTGTTCGGGTGCCGAACAACCCAACGACCACCCATTCCCAGCTCACCGCGCTCGCGCCGGACCTGCGAAGCGCGCTGCTGCGCGTCGGTTACACCGCCGACGGCCTACTCGACGTGCTCGGCGACGATGTGCACGCCGCGCTCGGTCGATCCGAACCGGTTCCGGTTCGTCGCGCCGCGCTCGCCGCTGGCGAATTGGGCACGCTGATCCGGCTGCTGTTACTGGGTGACCCGCTGCCGGTCGACGAGGTCGCCGCCGCGATCGCGCCTGCGAGCGTCGATGATGCAGTCGCCGCCGGATTCCTTGTTCGCGACTTTGACCAGGTCAGGGCCGCGATCGACCTGCGTCCGCTCGATACCGGATCAGGCACGCGCTGGATCTTTTCCGATCTTGACGACTCGATGCGCCGCCGCACGCTCACCGAGGATCACGTGCTCGGCGTCGGGCACGCGTCGCTTTCGCTGCTGCGGGCGACCCCGACCGAACCGGTCGGCACGGTATTAGACCTGGGCACCGGATGCGGTGTGCAGGCCGTGCACGCGGCGGAGTATTCGGGCAAAGTGACCGCCACCGACGTCAATCCACGCGCGCTGTGGCTCGCCGAAGCGACGGCCGCGCTCAACGGGTTCGACTTCGAACTGCTGGAAGGCTCGTGGTTTGAACCGGTCGCTGGTCGGCGTTTCGACCAGATCGTCGCGAATCCGCCGTTCGTTGTTGGGCCAGCGCGCATCGAACACACCTATCGCGACTCCGGTCTCGCGCTCGACGGCGCGTCGGAACTGGTGATTTCGCAGGCCGCTGACCTGCTCGCGCCCGGCGGGACCGCCGCGATGCTCGCCGCCTGGGTGCACGTTGATGGCCAAGATTGGCGACAGCGCGTGTCGTCGTGGTTGCCCGAATACGGCGTTGACGCCTGGATTGTGCAGCGTGATGTCGCTGATCCGGCGCTGTATGTGGGCACGTGGCTGCGCGATGCTGGCCTCGACCCGCGCGACCCGGCCGCCCAGGAACGTGCGCAGGCATGGCTCGACGCGTTCGAAGCCGCCGACGTCGAAGGGATCGGCTTCGGTTTCGTCTACCTGCACGCCATCGATGGGCCGACCGAACTGCTCGCCGAAGACCTCACGCACGGTTTCGATGACCCGCTCGGGCCCGAGGCGAGCGCGTACTTCGCCCGGTCAGCGTGGCTGCGTGCGGTCGCGCGCGATCCCGACCTCGCGTGGACGTCGCGGTTTGAACCAAGTCCGGCGACCGCGCTTGAACGCGTTTACCTGCCCGGCGAGTTCGGTTGGGATGAGCAGGTCGCGCGACTGCACCGTGGCGACGGACCGCGTTGGCAGCACGAAGTTGACGACGCGACCGTCGCGCTCGTCGCCGGAATGCGCGCCGACGGACTGACGCTGGCCGAATTGCTCGAACTGTTATCCATCGCCCAGGGCGAAGACGAGGTGAGCCCCGAATTCGCCGCCCAGGCATTGAGTGTCGTTATGGGATTGGTGCGGCACGGGCTGATTCGGCCGGTCTGAGGCCCTCGCTCGACCGTTTTCGGCCAACCTGGCCGCGCTTCTCAGGAACTTCTCAGCAGTCGTGACCTAAATGCGCAGCTCAGGGCCGTTTACGGCGGGCGATACCGGGAACTTTCCTTCTGTCGGGTCCGTTGATCTGGATGAGACACCACCGACAGGAGGCAAGTCATGACAAGCCCCGCCACAACTCGTGTGCGCCCCAGCGAAGCTGATATCGACGCCCAGAGCCCCGCCGCCGATTTGGTACGCGTGTACTTGAACGGAATCGGTCGCACGGCACTGCTCACGGCAGCCGACGAGGTAGAACTGGCCAAGCGCATCGAGGCGGGCCTGTATGCCCAGCACCTGCTTGAGACCACCAAGCGATTGTCGGCCACGCGCAAGCGCGACCTGGCGATCCTGGTTCGAGAAGGTCAGGGTGCTCGCTCGCACCTGCTCGAAGCCAACCTGCGTCTCGTTGTATCGCTCGCGAAGCGCTACACCGGTCGCGGCATGCCGTTGCTCGACCTGATCCAGGAAGGCAACCTCGGGCTCATCCGCGCGATGGAGAAGTTCGACTACGCCAAGGGCTTTAAGTTCTCCACCTATGCAACCTGGTGGATTCGCCAGGCCATCACGCGTGGCATGGCCGACCAGAGCCGCACCATCCGGCTGCCAGTGCATTTGGTCGAGCAGGTCAACAAGCTCGCCCGCATCAAGCGTGAGTTGCACCAGCAGCTCGGTCGCGAAGCCACCGATGCCGAACTCTCGGAAGAGTCGGGCATCCCGGTCGAGAAAATCGCCGACCTGCTCGACCACAGCCGCGACCCGGTCAGCCTGGACATGCCGGTTGGCAACGACGAAGAGGCTCCCCTCGGCGACTTCATCGAGGATTCCGAAGCCACGTCGGCCGAAAGCGCCGTGATCGCTGGCCTGCTGCACACCGATGTGCGCAGCGTGCTTGCCACCCTCGATGAGCGCGAGCAGCAGGTCATCCGCCTGCGCTACGGCCTCGACGACGGCCAGCCCCGCACGCTCGATCAGATCGGCAAGCTCTTCGGGCTCTCGCGCGAGCGCGTTCGCCAGATCGAGCGTGAGGTCATGGCCAAGCTGCGTAAGGGCGACCGCGCTGAGCGATTGCGGGCTTACGCCAGCTAGTCGCTAACTCGGATCGACGGCGATGTCGTAATTCACGATGTCGCCGTCGACTGCTGTCACGGTCACGTTGGTGCCCAACTGTTCACCGTCGACGGTGATGGTGCAGCGCATGGTGGTCCCCACCTTCCCGCTCAAATCGCCTGGGCAGTCAACCTCGCTCACAGGCGTGCCGATCTTCGTCGACAGGGTTTCCGAGACCGACCGTTCGAGGTCGGCCTCGTTCACCTTCGCTCCGCCGATCTCGAAGGAACACCCGGCCACGGCGAAGGTGATGGCGAGAGCGGAAAAGCCAACGACGACGGTGGTTTTCATGGGATTGCCTACTTTCTGCGAACGATCAGGTCGCGACAAGATCTCCCACCGGGTCGGTCGATGTTAACCACCTCCACGGCCTCGATCAGGGAAGCCGACGCGGTCCCGCGTCGAACCGGCTCGGTTCAGGACCAATCCGCACGCGGGCATAAAGCACTTCTGCCGACGTTGGCGCGGCAAGCACCGGGTCTACCGACAGTTCGCGCAGTTCGGCGATGTCGTCGAACAGGGCCGAAATCCGTTGGGCCAGTTCAACTAGCGCGTCAGTGTCCGCGCCGTCGAGCAGAGGGGCCGCGCGCGGGGCGCGGATCAGGGCCACTGACTCAGCCTCGGTCAAGGGCAGTGCGCGATAGGCGCGGTCACCGAGCAGTTCGATGATGCGACCCGAAAGCCCAAAGGCGATCACCGAGCCAAACGACGGGTCATCGGTCACGCGCAAGACGCAGCCAACACCCTTGGCGGCCATGCGCTGCACGTGCAGCACCGGGTCACCGCAGATCTCAACCAGATCCGCATAGGCTTGGCGCACCGCGTCCGGGCCCCACAGATCGAGCCGTACGCCAAGCAGATCGGGCCGTTGTCGCCACATTTCCCCTGTGGCCTTCACCGCGACGGGATAGCCAAGCTCCGTTGCCGCGGCGACCGCCTCGTCAGCGTTGTTCGCCACGCGGAAGGCGACGACGTTGATGCCGTAGCAGGCGAGCAGCCGCGCGGCCTCCACATCGTCTAGCCAGCGCGGGCCGCCGTCGGCGAGCCAGTCGGTAACCAGGTGGCGCGCTTTGTCGACGTCGATGCCCGGTGGGCGCGCGATCGGTGACGGCGGTTGGTCGCGCCAGCGGGCGTACCGTTCGACCATTGCCAGTGCGGCTGCCGCGCGTTCCGGGTCGGGGTAGGACGGGATCGACCCGCGCGCGGGTGCGGCGTTGGGCGAACCGACCGCGAGGTTGCTCGGGATGCCCGATTCGGCGACGAATGTCGTGAGCAGCGGTTTCGTCGCGCGCGCTGCGGCGGTTCGGAGGGCGTCGGCGAAGCCATCCATCTTGACCGGGACGGGTGGCGCGACGATGACCATCACCGCGTCGACATGATCGCAGTCGAGGGCGGCGCGCACCGCTTGCTCATAGTCGCCGGGCGTTGCCTCTGGTCCGAGGTCGATGGGCGCTGCTGCCGACGCGGGGTTCAGCCCGCGCTCAGTTGGACGCACCGTTGTCCCGCGACCTGCCGCCCGCTCCGGACGCTGCACTGAAAGTCCCTGTGCGACAACAGCATCCGTTGCTAGCCAATTAAGTGCGGCACTGTTTCCGATGACGGCGACGCGCGGGCCTCGCGGCAGCGGCTGCGTCGCCAACAAAGCGGCACAGTCGAACAGCGCCGAGATCGACTCAACCTGAATGATGCCCGCCTGGGCGAACAGGTCGCGGACGACGGTGCGGTCCATGTCAACGCCACCGGCAAGCCTGCCACTGCTCACCGCGACGATGGGTTTCGCACGGGCGACGCGGCGGGCCAGTCGCGAGAACTTGCGCGGATTACCGAAGCTCTCCAGATACAGCAGGATGACCTCGGTGTCGGCGGCGGTGTCCCAGTACTGCAAAAGGTCATTGCCCGACACGTCCGCGCGATTGCCCGCCGAGACGAACGTCGACAGACCAAGGTTGCGCGCGGCCGCCTCACCCAAAATCGCCGCGCCCAACGGGCCTGACTGGCAGAAGAAGCCGATCCGACCGCGCTCGGGCAACACCGGGGCGAGGGTGGCGTTGAGGCCGACCGCTGGATCGGTGTTGGCGATGCCCAGCGCACTCGGCCCGACCACCCGCATGCCGTGTCCGCGCGCGGCGGCGACCAGGTCGCGTTCGGCGGTCAGGCCAGCAGGCCCAGCTTCGCCGAACCCCGCGGTGAGCACGATGAGCCCCTTCACGCCCTTGGCGAGACAGTCGGCGAGCACGGACGGGATCGCTGGTGCCCCGACCGCGACGACGGCGAGGTCGACGTGGTCGGGGATGTCACGCACGGTCGCATACGACCGAACACCTTGCACTGATTGCCGATTCGGATTCACCGGATAAACCGGCCCGGAGAACCCGCCCGCGAGCAGATTCGCGAATACCGCGCCGCCGACGCGCGCGGGGTCGACCGTGGCACCGATGACCGCGACCGAGCCGGGTGCCAGCAGGTTGCCCACGCTGCGCGCCTCGGAGGCAGCTTCGCGCGCGTCGCGCACCGTGCGTAGCGCTTCGGTTGGGTCGATCGCGAATTCCAGGTGCACTTCCGCGCCGTCGCGGCTGCGCCGTAACTGATAGCCCGCGTCGCGGAAAACCGTGATCATCGGCTCGTTTTCGGCGAGCACTTCCGCGACGAAGGTCGTGATCTCGTGCTCAGCCGCCGCGCCCGCCAGGTGTTCGAGCAGCACGGAACCAAGGCCGCGTCCCTGATGTTCGTCGGCGACAACGAAGGCGACTTCGGCCGCGCGCTCGTCGGTGCGGTCGAGCAGTTCGTAGCGGGAAACGCCGATGATGTCGTTGCCGAGTACCGCGACCATGCCGACGCGGTCGCGGTAGTCCAGGTGCGTCGTGCGGTACATGTCGCGCGGCGAGATACGTGGGTACGGGCCGAAATAGCGCAGGTACCGGGTGCGTTCGGACAGCCGTTCGTGGAACGTCGCGAGGGCGTCGGCGTCGTCGGGGGTGATGGGTCGGATTCGCACCACTCCCCCGTCGCTGGCGAGCACGTCGCCCGACCAATGTGGGGGCGGCGCAGGCGGATTCGCTGGAGTATCTGCCGTATCGGGCAGCAGCGGCTCAGTCACGGGGGTCGTCCGGGTCGAGGCCGAGCAGGCCGAAGCTGGCGCGGCGCGTTGCTGTGATGGCGGTGTCGACAGCCCGTTGTCGGCGGACGTCATCTGGATCGCCGATGTCGGGCGTCCCGCCTGGCCCATCCCACGGCTGGTAACTGACGTTTCCGCCGTCGCTCATGGTGGTCGGTGGCGTGACGCGCGGCGACGCGGCGCGTACCTCGGCGAGCCAGTCGTCGGGGATCGCCGTTTCTGGCGCAACGGGCCGGTCCAACGCGGTCGCGAGCAGATGCGTCCACGCCCGTGGCACAACGCGTACTACGCCGTACCCGCCGCCGCCGATGGCAAGCCACCGTCCGTCGGCATAGCGATCAGCGAGCTCGCGCATAGCGATAAAGGCCGCACGCTGACCATCGACGGTGAGTTCCAGATCGGCTAGGGGATCTTCGCGATGGGTGTCGACCCCGCACTGACTGATGATGATCTGCGGCTCAAACGCGGCGACCGCGCTCGGCACCACCGCGTGAAACGCTCTGAGCCACTGGGCATCTCGTGTTCCTGGCAATAGTGGCACATTGATCGATGTGCCCTCCCCTCGACCAACTCCCGTCTCTTCGGGCCAGCCGGTATTGGGCCAGAGCGAGGACGGGTGTTGGTGCAGCGAGACGGTCAGCACGCGAGGATCGTCGTAGAAGGCGCGCTGCACCCCGTCGCCGTGATGCACGTCGACATCGAGATAGGCGATGCGGTCGAAGCCGTTGTCGAGCAACCACGAGATCGCGATCGCGGCATCGTTGTAAATGCAAAACCCCGCCGCCGCGTTCGGCATCGCATGGTGCATCCCGCCGCCGATGCTGACTGCCCTTCGCGTACGACCCGCCGCGATCTCGCCAGCGGCAGCGAGGGTGCCGCCCACGATCACCGACGCCGCCTCGTGCATTCCCGAGAAAATCGGGTTGTCGGCGGTGCCGAGACCATAGGTCGTGTCGTCGGCCGAAGCCGGTCCCGAATCCGCTCGGCGGACCGCGTCGAGGTAATCGCCGCGATGGATGCGCAGCAAGTCGGCTTCGGTCGCCGCGCCCGGTTCAAGCAACTCGACACCGTCGAGCACACCAAGATGGCGTGCCAGTGACATAGTGAAGCGCAACCGTGACGGCTTCATCGGGTGCTCAGGACTCCAGGTGTAGCCGAGGAATCGCTCGGACCACACCAACGCCGCGGCGGCATCGCGATCAGGCGAGGTGACCATGGTCGCCACGCTAGTCGGAAGTGTTAGTGCCGGTGGTGCGTTGAGATGCAGTAGAAATAGGCCCGCTGGTCCGGCGCAGGGTCGGACGTTCGCGCGTGGGTAGAATTCGTACCGACGAAGGGGTATTAGGTGAAGGATCTGGTGGATACCACGGAGATGTATCTCCGTACCATCTACGACCTCGAGGAAGAGGGCGTTGTGCCGCTGCGTGCGCGCATCGCCGAGCGGCTTGAGCAGAGCGGGCCAACGGTGAGCCAGACGGTCGCGCGCATGGAGCGCGACGGCCTGCTGCTCGTTGCTGGCGACCGGCATTTGGAGCTCACGGACAAGGGCCGCGCGATGGCTGTCGCGGTGATGCGTAAGCATCGGCTCGCCGAGCGCTTGCTGGTCGACATCATCGGCCTCGACTGGGAGAACGTGCACGCCGAGGCGTGCCGCTGGGAGCACGTGATGAGCGAGGAGGTGGAGCGGCGCCTGATTGAGGTGCTCAACCATCCCACTACCTCGCCCTACGGCAACCCCATCCCTGGGCTCGACGAGCTCGGGCTCGCCGATGGCGCTACGCCCCCGGAGACGCTGGTGCGGCTGTCGGACCTGCCCAACGGCGCGCTGCACGCGGTGGTGGTGCGAAGGCTCGCCGAGCACATCCAGACCGACCCCGAGGTCATCGGCAAACTCCGTGAAGCCGGTGTTGTTCCGGACGCGCGCGTGACTGTCGAGACCAAGCCGGGCGCGGTGCTCATCACCGTCCCTGGCCATTCCGGGTTCGAATTGTCCGAGGAGATGGCGCACGCCGTCCAGGTGAGGCTGGTCTGATTCGTGAAACTTCTGGTCACCGGCGGTGCCGGCTACGTGGGTGGCGGTACCGCCGCCGTGCTGCTCGATCAAGGGCATGACGTCGTTATCGTCGACGACCTGTCCACCGGCAACACCGAAGGCGTCCCTGCGGGCGCGCGGTTCGTCGAAGGCGACATCGCCGACGCCGTCCCCGCCCTGCTCGCCGCTGAATCCTTCGACGGTGTCCTGCATTTCGCCGCCCAGTCGCTGGTCGGCGAGTCGGTTGAGCAGCCCGAGAAGTATTGGCACGGCAATGTCGTTAAGACGCTGCGGCTGCTTGAGGCGATGCGCGAAACCGGTACGCCGCGACTGGTTTTCTCGTCGACTGCCGCGGTGTACGGCGAGCCCGAACAGGTGCCGATCACCGAGTCCGCGGCCACCCGTCCCACCAACCCCTACGGGGCGAGCAAGCTCGCGATCGACCACGCCATCACCTCCTACGCGGTCGCGCACGGATTGGCCGCGACGAGCCTGCGGTACTTCAACGTGGCCGGTGCTTACGGCGGTCTCGGCGAGAACCGCGTTGTCGAAACTCATCTGATCCCCCTTGTTTTGCAGGTGGCACTCGGTCATCGCAAGGCCATCTCGGTGTATGGCACCGACTGGCCTACGCCCGACGGCACCTGCGTGCGCGATTACATTCACATTCGCGATCTGGCCCAAGCACATTCGTTGGCGCTCGCCTCGGCTGAGCCCGGGACGCATCGCGTGTTCAATCTCGGTTCGGGTACGGGTTTCTCTGTGCGCGAGGTGATTTCGGCGTGCGAGCGGGTCACCGGGTTGCCCATCGAAGCCATTGACGCGCCGCGCCGCGCTGGCGACCCCGCCGTGTTGATCGCCTCAAGCGACGAGGCCATCGCCGCGCTCGGGTGGCGGCCCGAGCACAACGATCTCGACGAAATCGTCTCTGACGCTTGGGAATTCCTGCGTTCACTCGGCGATCGCGCGCACAGCGCCCGCTGATTCGGCAGTCGAACCTCGGCCCGGTCATCGCGACGAACCTCAGTTCATCGCGTGATCGGGCCGAGGTCTATCCCGAGGTCAGTGGCGAGTTGATGCCCGCATTCGCCGAGCTTGTGTAGCCGGTCGGGCCGCAGTCCCGCTTGCAACGACGTTTCCAGCAACACCGACATGGTGTGGTCACCATCGGCCTCCACTGCCAACCCGAGCGCGATGCCGGCGAACGGTCCGTCGCCACGCACGTACGCGCTGTAGCCGAGCAGCGAGGCCGCTTCCGCGCGGTCCCGGTCGACGGTGGCGCGAGCGAGTTGGGTCCACAGCAGCTCAGCGGCTTCGGCGTGCTCGCCAAGGGCGATGCCGTACATGACATCTCGGATCGGTTGATCGCGCACCAGCACCGCGATACGCGCGAGGTCGGCATTGGTACGCGGTTCGCCCGATTCAACGTCGGCGATCTGCCACAGGATCCATTCCAGCATTTGACGTTGCTGTTCGGCGTCTCGCCCTATGCGTCGAGCAGCGGCGACGTCGCGGTGATAACTGCGCGCTGCCCCGCACAGCAGCCGTTGCACGCCGGCGCGGCGCAATTCGTCGGGTGCGAGCAGTGCGATGAGGTCGGCTCGCGACTGTCGAATGGGCCGACCGTCAAGCACTTGCGACACCGCGACGAGCGAGCTGGACGGGTCGGGTACCACCCCGCCTGCACCTGGATCGAACAGATCGCGATAGCGCGCGCCAGCGCTGATCGAGCCAACGGTCCACGCACCGCGAATCGGCACGCCTTGGCCCGCTAGCGCGTCGAGCAGCGCGACCCGCAATCGGGTGATGGCCAGCGATGGTCCAGCCCGATCGTCGACTTGGACGGCTAGCACCCCCACCGCTTGTTCGCGCACACAAATGGACACAACGCAGTCGGTGAATTGCTCAAGCGCGCCGGGCTCAACGAGGCTGTCCAGGTCGAATCGCATGACCGCTTCAATCACCTCAGCACCCCGATGCCCGCCCGGGCACAGCATCGCGAGCACAAGCGACCGTTCGGGGGTGAAGCCCAATAGCGCGGGAATCGCCGCGATCAGGTCCCCTGGTTCGTCGACGCGAACCGTCGGTGGCGCCGAATACGCGGGCGACGCTTCCGAACAGCCGAGGGCGCGAGTGAAGGGACCGGATCGCCGAAGCAGGCGAGGACTGGAGTGCGATGCGGGAGTGGTCATGCCGATGAGCATCGCCGATGGGCGTCGGTGCCTCGCGTGACTTACCTGGGCTTTTATTCGGCCTGTGGATAACCGCCAACCTGTGCATAACTGACGCTCTCGCAGTCACTTTCGACCCAGTTTGTCGGTGCGGCGTGGTATCAGCTCCCAGCGACGTTCCCCACCGCGACCGCGAACAGTTCGTCAACAGCACCGGCGTCGGGCTGGCTCGCACCAAAACCCATGGCGGTCACGGTAATTCGCACATCGGCCACTTGGCCAACGGTCGTCTGCATCGTCTGGGCAAGCCCTGCTCCGCCAACGTCGGGAACGACCGTTCGGCGCAGCGAAACGGCGTCATCTGCCCCGTTGAGAGTTGTTTCCGACAGCGTCGTTGTGACCGTCGATGACGCACCCGCGCGGACGACCCGCATCACCGCACATCGCGCCGCCCATTCGCGCAGGTGAGCGACCGATTCCGGGCTGCGCGCGAGCTCGACAGTCACGCTCACGCGACTCGCTTCGTTAGTGCCAACCGCCACCGCGACCGGTTCGGTTTCGCTCGCCCCGGGCGGCACGCAATCGACGGGTTCAACACTCGCCCCAGTCCCAACGCCGTCAAGGTCCCCTGCCGCCGCTGACGCGGCTTGCGGCGGCAAAACAACAGCGGGGTAAACCGCCGGGAATTGCGCGGGCGTTGGCAGCAACTCGCCGAGCGGACGGTCGACGTGACCGCGCGTGTCCGCGTTCGTCGCGACCGGAATGCCGGTCACCTCGTTCCCGCAGGCGACGGTCAACCCCATCGCGACGCCGATGACCAGCACTAACCCGAATCCGCGCAATGTCTTGTCGGCCGCTCGCACATCGTCTACTGTGCCGTACCAGCGCGATCGCGCACCGGTTGCCACGCCGCGCTACGCCACCTGTCCCGGCGCCGGTCCAAGTCGGGAATTCCCTCGCCGCGCTCGCTGTTATCCACCAAAACGAGCCGTCCTCCGGCCGTTTGCGAGCCGTCGGCGCGCGTGGGGGACAATGGATGTTGTCTCCGCGCCGCGAGCGATGGTGGACCGCGCAGGAAGGAGTTCGCGATGGATGATCAGTCGCACATGTACGAACTGGAGTTCCCCGCCCCACAGCTGTCTTCCGAAGACGGCGCGGGTCCCGTGCTCGTGCACGGTCTTGAGGGTTTCACCGATGCTGGCCACGCTGTCCGGCTGGCCACCACTCACCTACGCGAGAGTCTCGAAACCGAACTTGTCGCGTCATTTGATGTCGATGAGCTGCTCGATTACCGGTCGCGTCGTCCGTTGATGACATTCCAAACCGACCATTTCGCCGATTACGCCGAACCCGAACTGAACCTGTGGGCGTTGCGCGACACCGCGGGCACCCCGTTTTTGCTGCTGTCCGGGCTTGAACCGGACCTACGCTGGGAGAAGTTCACCACCGCGGTGCGTCTCCTCGCTGAACAGCTCGGCGTGCGTCGCACGATCGGCCTGTCGGCCATTCCGATGGCGATCCCGCACACGCGTCCGCTTGGCGTCACCGCGCATTCGTCGGACCGTTCGCTGCTTGGCGAACACCAGCGCTGGCCCGGTGAGCTGCAGGTTCCCGGGAGCGCGTCGTCGCTGCTTGAGTATCGAATGGGCCAGCACGGACATGAGTCGCTTGGGTTCTCGGTACATGTGCCCCACTACCTCGCCCAAACCGATTACCCCGAGGCCGCCCAAACGCTGCTGGAAAATGTTGCCGAGAACGCCGGCCTTGAGCTGCCGCTGACCGCGCTTGGCGAAGCCGCCGCGCGTGTTCGCGAGCAGGTCGCCGAGCACATCGCGGGCAATGACGAAGTCGAGACGGTTGTCACCGCGCTTGAGCGCCAATACGACAGTTTCGTCACCGCGCAAGAACGCCAGTCGAGTTTGTTGGCAGGCGACGGCGATCTACCCAGTGGCGAGGAGTTGGGCGCGGAGTTCGAACGCTTCCTCGCCGAACAGGGCGGTTACAGCGACACTTCCGGCGACGGCGAGGACTAACCGGCCAACCCAGTAGGGTGGTCGGAGTGGATCTGACCGACCTGCTGGAAATTCCCGGAACCGACGCCGACGCGCTCTACGAGAGCTTCGCCGCGTGGGCGAGCGAGCAGGGCACCACGCTCTATCCAGCGCAAGACGAGGCGCTGATGGAGTTGGCGTCGGGGGCCAATGTCATTTTGGCTACCCCGACGGGTTCCGGGAAGTCGCTTGTCGCGGTCGGCGCGCACCTTTTCGCGATGGCGAACGGCCAGCGCAGCTACTACACCGCGCCGATTAAAGCGCTGGTCAGCGAGAAGTTTTTCGCACTCTGTGAGCTATTCGGCGCTGAAAACGTTGGCATGGTCACCGGTGACGCCGCCGTGAACCCGGACGCGCCCATCATCTGCGCGACCGCCGAGATCCTCGCGAATCTCGCACTGCGCGAAGGCGCTGCCGCTGAGGTGGGCCAGATCGTGATGGACGAGTTCCATTTCTACGCTGACCCCGATCGTGGGTGGGCGTGGCAGGTGCCGATTATCGAACTGCCGAACGCCCAATTCCTGCTCATGTCAGCCACTTTGGGCGAGGTCGACTTCTTCGCCGACGACCTCACCCGACGCACCGGCCGCTCAACGGCAATCGTCGCTGGCTCGGAACGCCCTGTCCCCCTGACCTTTTCGTATGTGCGCACCCCCATTCAGGAGACCATCGAGGAACTGGTGTCGACGCATCAGGCTCCGGTGTATGTCGTGCACTTCACCCAGGCCGCCGCGTTGGAACGCGCACAGGCGCTGACCAGCTCCAACTTCGCGAGCAAGGCGGAGAAGGAGGCGATCGCGGCGGCGATTGGCGAGTTCCGCTTCGCGTCGGGCTTCGGCAAAACGCTGTCGCGGCTGCTGCGGCACGGCATTGGTGTCCATCACGCTGGCATGCTGCCCAAGTACCGCCGTCTCGTTGAGAAACTCGCCCAAGACGGGCTGTTGAAGGTGGTGTGCGGCACCGACACGCTCGGCGTCGGGATCAACGTGCCCATTCGCACCGTGCTGCTGACCGGGCTTACCAAGTACGACGGCGTGCGCACCCGCAGGCTCAAAGCGCGCGAGTTCCATCAGATCGCGGGCCGCGCTGGTCGCGCTGGCTTCGACACGATGGGCACCGTTGTCGTTGAAGCACCCGAGCATGAGATCGAGAACACGCGCCTGCTCGCCAAGGCTGGCGACGACCCGAAGAAGCTACGAAAGGTCGTGCGACGCAAGCCTCCCGAGGGCTTTGTTTCGTGGAGCGAGGAAACGTTCGACCGACTAATCGCCGCGCAACCCGAGCCGATGGTGTCGCGGTTCTCGGTCACGAACTCGTTGCTGCTCAATGTGATCGCGCGACCCGGCAACTGTTTCCAGGCGATGCGGCACCTGCTCGAAGACAACCACGAAACCCGCGCCCAACAGCGCAAACACATCCTGCGCGCGCTTCGCCTCTATCGCGCGTTGCGCGATGCCGGTGTGGTGCAACAGCTTTCCGAGCCCGATGCCACGGGTCGCATGGCGCGACTCACTGTCGACCTACAACGTGATTTCGCTCTCGATCAGCCGCTGTCGCCGTTCGCGCTCGCGGCCTTCGAATTGCTCGATCGCGACAGCCCCACCTACACCCTCGACGTGGTTTCGCTCATCGAGTCGACGCTGGAAGATCCGCGTCAGCTCGTGATGGCGCAGCAGCATAAGGCGCGCGGCGAAGCGGTCGCGGAAATGAAGGCCGACGGCATCGAATACGAAGAGCGCATGGAGTTGCTTGAGGAGGTCACCTGGCCCAAGCCGCTCGCTGACCTCATCGAGCCCGCGTTCGAGACCTATCGCGGCGGCCATCCGTGGGTGTCGGAATTCGCGCCGTCGCCCAAGTCGGTCGTGCGCGACATGATCGAACGCGCGATGACCTTCGGCGAGCTGATCGCCTTCTACGACCTTGCCCGCTCCGAGGGCGTTGTCCTGCGCTACCTCGCCGACGCTTACCGCGCGCTGCGACGCACCGTGCCCGACGCGGCGCGGACCGAAGAACTCGATGACCTCACCGAATGGCTTGGCGAACTCATTCGCCAGGTCGACTCGTCCCTGCTCGACGAGTGGGAACAGCTCACCAACCCGGGCGCGGAAACCGACACCGAGCAGGTGGCCTTCGGCGCGGAATCGGTGCGCCCGATCACCGCGAACGAACGCGCGTTCCGCGTGATGGTGCGCAACGCGATGTTCCGCCGCGTTGAGTTGGCATCGCGGCAACGCTGGTACGAGCTTGGCGAGCTGGCCGACGGCCCGGACTGGCAACTCGACCTCGCACCCTACTTCGAGGAGTACGAAACGCTCGGCGCCGGCCCGGACGCGCGCGGCCCGCAGCTGTTCCAGGTGGAAAAGCGACCGGAGTTTTGGCACGTTCGCCAGATTCTCGACGACCCCGCTGGCGACCACGGCTGGGCGTTGACGGCGATCGTGGACTTGGCCGAATCGGACGCGGCGGGGGAAGTGGTGTTCGACGAGGTCACCCTCGTCGTCGGCTAGCCCCAAAAGCAGGTTTGCCGGATTCGTAATCGGGTAGTGGCCGCTGATAGTCTCTCTCGGCCGCCGACCGAAAGTTCAACTATGCCCGAATCCCCGTACCTTGTCATCTACCCCGAGCGGGTACGTGCCAACTACCGAGCCCTCGACACCGCGCTCACGGTGACGGGCACCCGGATCAGGTACGCGGTGAAAGCGGCACCCGTTGACGACCTGCTTGTTTTGCTCGCCGACGAAGGCGCGGAATTCGATGTGGCAAGCATCGGCGAGATCGAGCAGTGCATCGCGTTAGGCATCGCCGCCGACCGCCTTTGCTACGGCAATCCGATCAAAAAGGCCGCTCACATCGCCCGCGCCTACGCGCTTGGTGTGCGCCGGTACGCGTTCGACACCGAAGACGACCTTGAGCGCATCGCCGAGCACGCGCCCGGTTCGGAAGTCGAGTGTCGGTTCCTGTCATCAGCGCCGGAATCCAAGACGCCGTTCGGCACGAAATTCGGATGTCGGCCCGATGAAGCGACGAATTTGCTCATCCGCGCTCATGATCTTGGTCTCATTGTCGGCGGCCCGTACTTCCACGTTGGTTCCCAGCAACTCGACCCGAGCGCGTGGCGCATCGGCATCGAGCAAGCGGGCGCGATCGTGCAGGCGTTGGCGGACAAGAACATTGCCGCCACCGTCGTCAACGTTGGCGGCGGCCTCCCAGTTTCCTACGTTGACACCGCCCCCGAACTCAGCGACATCGCCGCCGCGATCAGCAGCGCGGCCGCTGAATTCCTCCCCGAATCGGTGCGCGTCATCGTCGAACCGGGACGCGCGTTGGTTGGCAACGCGGGCACAATTCACGCCGAGGTCGTAGGGGTGCGCGTCGCGCCCGACGGCCGACGCTGGGTGTATCTCGACATCGGCCGATACAACGGTATGGCCGAGACAGAGAACGAGTACATCGCCTACCGTTTCGTCACCGATCGCGATGGCGATCCGGTTGCTGAAGCGGTGGTCGCGGGTCCGACCTGCGACGGAGACGATGTACTGTATCAACGCACAAAGGTCCTTCTGCCGACCACGTTGCGAGCCGGTGACCGCATTCAAATCCTGCACACCGGCGCCTATACCGCGAGTTATTCGTCGGTGTCCTTCAATGGTTTTCCGCCCTTGACCGTTCATGTCTCGGGCGCTGAGCGAGAGTGAGTTTGCCATGACGGCGGAATTCACCGGCTGGCACGTGCTAGCCGAGTTCGGTGGTGTCGACACTGCTTTGTGTGACGATCTCGAACGACTCGAATCGGCGTTGCGCGAGTCTTTGCTCTCGGCGGGCGTCACCATCTGCGATGTCGTTCACAAAAAGTTCGATCCGCAGGGGGTGACCGTCCTCGCCCTGTTGTCGGAGTCTCACGCCTCGATTCACACTTATCCGGAGTCCGGCGACATCTTCGTCGACGTTTTCACCTGCGGAAGCATTGGTGCTGGCGCGACCAAGGCAGTCGACGAACTGCGGAAGAAGCTGAACCCCACCACGGTGGAGATGAATGTTGTGCAGCGTGGCCACGGTGCCCGCAAGATCTACGAACCGGTGGGCGATGGCCTGACCCGGATCTGGGATCTGCACGACGTGATCATCGACACCAACACCCCGTACCAGCACATGGTGATCGCGCGGACGCAGCAGGGCATTTCGCTGTTCTCCGACGACGATCGTCAGTCGACGGAGTTTTCGCAGGTCACCTACCACGAGGCCATGATGGTCCCGGCGTTCGTGCTTGCCGAGAAGCTCGATCGCGTGCTGATCATCGGTTCAGGTGAAGGTGTGGCGTCGCAGATGTCGGTCGCGGCGGGCGCGAGCCTCGTCGACCACGTCGACATCGACCAGCTCGAGGTGGAGCTGTGCGCTGAGCACCTCCCCTACGGCTACACCACCGACGAACTCGCCGCCGCTGTCGCCCACGATGGCCCGGTCCACGTGCATTACGCGGACGGCTGGGATTTCCTCGCCCAGGCGCAGGAAGCGGGCACGCGCTACGACGTGATCGTCATCGATCTGCCTGATGAGCGGGTCGAAGACGCGCAGCACAACCGCCTGTACGAGTCGGAGTTCCTGTCGCGATGTAAGGCACTGCTTGCTCCCGGCGGCGTGCTGTCGGCGCAGGCCGGTTGCGCGACGATGTGGCGCAACGAAACCCTCAAGCGTTCGTTCGCCCGTTTCCGCGAGCAGTTCGCCACGGTCGTTCCGTACGGCAGTGACGAGCACGAGTGGACGTTCCTTTTCGGCCTCAACGAGACCATCGACGAGCCCGTGCGCGGGATGCTCGACCGGTTGGCGTTGCTGCCGTACAAGCCGGAAACGATCGATGGTCGCGCCCTGGAGCGCGGCGCGATCGAGCCGTACGCGCTGCGTCGCTGACGCGCGTGAGCTGACCGAAGGCGGTGTGCTGGGTTTCTCCTGGCGCACCGCCTTTGTCGTGAACGAACCGGTACTGTCGGCAACGATTTCCCAGACAGAATCGAGTGCCGCTGTGCCGCAAGACGTCTCCATCCCCGCCGGTGTGATGCCGGTTCGCCGCCCCGCTGACGAGCGCCCCCGGCTCGACGCCCTTTCTGAGAAGGGCATCGCCGAATTCCCCGCGCTGTTCGGTGACGCGGCATCGGTAACCGATAGCGATTTCGCTCGCATCTCCGGCGACCTCGTGATGCGGTCCTTTCCCTGCACCGGCGCGAAGTTCTTCGCCCGCTTCATGAATAAGCCGACCTACTTCTGGCTCGGCAAATCCTTCCGGCACGCCGAGCCCGGAGTTGCCTACGGCCACAACATCTTTCGTTTCCTCGGCGGCGTGCGGGGGTTGAACTTCGTCGCGACGATCAAAGATTCCGAACTCGATGGTCGCCCCGCGGTGGTGATGGATTACGACGACGCGCGGCTAGGCAGTCGTCGCCCGGGTCGCGCCATCTACGACGAGTTGCGCGAGGTCGAACCTGGATTGTGGCTTGGCCCAAGCTTTCACGTGCGTAACGGCAAGAAGAAGCTGATGGGCTGGTGCGTCCTTGACGCATCGGTGCCGTTTGACGGGCTGTTCTGAGAGTCAGTCGTCGACGCCGCGGGCCGCGAGCGCGTCGCCCATCGCGTCGGCGGTCCGCAGCGCTCGCACCAACACGGGCGTGACCAACGCGGTCGCCGACCACGACACTCCCCTTGCCCGCCGCGCTTCGCCGACGTCGGTGACGATCTGGGCGAGCAGCGGAACGCACCGAATGGCAAGGGCGAGAAGCAAACTGACGCGCTCGGGGTTCACGCCGAATCGGCGAAGCGGGCCCAACGCGCGGGTGAGCGCGTCGAGCATCGCGGTGACCCGGGTGGTCACGGTGACCAATGCGGCGAGCGCGACCGAAACGAGCAGGACCCCGCACACCGCGACGGCGCGCGTCGGCGACGTGGTGAGCAGCTGGAATACGCCGATGATCGCGGTCATCCACAGCACCGGACGAATCTGTGCGAACGCCACCCGCAAGGAAATGCGGGCCAGCGCGTACAAGCCTGTGACCAGGGCCGTCGCGATCAGCACACCGAGCGGACCGCGCACGAAGACGGTCAGCGCGACGATCGCGACGAGCAGCAGCGCGAGCTTCACTCCCGCTGGCATGCGGTGCAGCAGCGAGTCGCCCGGGCAGTAGAGACCGATCATGCGATGAGCTGGCGATACATGTCGACCGCCGCGCCCGGAGGTCCGTCGAAAACGACAGTGCCGTTGTCCAGCACAACAACTCGATCGAAGTCATCGAGCAGGGCGAGGTCGTGCGTCACCACGATCACTTGCTGATCGAGCGAGTTCAGCGCCTGCGATACCCGTCGAGCATTGCGCAGGTCAAGCAAGGTGGTCGGTTCATCGGCGACGATCACCTCGGGTTCGCGGATGAGCGCGGATCCGATGGCGAGCAGTTGTTTCTGGCCGCCGGAAAGCAGATGCGCTGGGTGGTCGGCGTGGGCGGCGAGTCCGAAACGGTCGAGCATGCGCTGAACTCGTTCGGCCACTTCGGTTTTGCTTAGCCCGCTGCGGCGCAGGGAGAACGCGAGGTCTTCGCCGACCGTCGGCATCACGATCTGGGTGTCGGGATCGGTGAAAACGAACCCGACTTTGCGGCGCACCTGCGCGCCTTTGCGCGCGACATCGAGCCCGTCGACGGTCACCGTGCCAGCCGACGGTTTCAGCAGGCCGTTGAACATGCGCGCCAGCGTCGATTTGCCCGAGCCGTTGGCACCGATGAAGCCAACCCGGCGTTCGGTGATGCGAAGGGTGACGTCGCGCAGCACGACGCGGTCGCCGAAACGGTGGCCGACCGCGTCGACAACGATCTCGCTCACGACGTCTTGGTGCCGATCAACCCCGGGTACGCGCGGTGGACACCCTTGGCGACGACGGTCGCGATCACGACCTTGGCGAGGTCACCGGGGATGAACGCGAAGTTGGCCGACACCGCCGCCCACACGTCAAGCTTGGTGCGCACGAGCAGACCGATGGTGCCGAACAGGTAGATGACGACGATGCCGCCAAGCGCGTTGATGAGCAGGCCGAGCACCAGCGGGTACTTCGGCAGGATCGCGGCGGTGAGCCAGCCGATCACCAGCGTCGCCGGGATCCAGCCGATCAGGTAGCCCGCGGTCGGCGAGGCGAGCGCGGTGAGACCGGTACGACCGCCGGAGAGCAGCGGCAGCCCGATCATCGTGAGCGCGATGAACACCGCGACCGCGGCCGTTCCCTTGCGAGCGCCGAGGATCGCGCCGGTGAGGATCACGCCGAGCGTTTGCAGGGTGATCGGCACACCGCTGAAGCCGACGGTGATCGCACCGGGCAAACCGAGCGCGGCGATCAGGGCGGCGAAGACCGCGATCTGTGCCAGATCCCGTGCGTTGAATGCGGTTGCCCGTTGCGGGGACTTCTCGACTTCGGGCACGACAAACTTCCTTCACAGCAGAATTGAACGATGTTCAAAATAACAGGCGAGCTGGGGTGACGCGTTAGAACGGTCGCTTGGAGCGGATGATCGCGCCGAGGTATTCGTAGTCTTCCGCGCGTGCCGACGACGCTCGGAACGCGAGACCGATCGTGCGGCCAGGCACCGGCGCGGCGAAGCGCGCGACGTCGAGGGTGCCGCGCGCGGTTTCGGAGTCGAGTGCCATTTGCGGAATCAGCGTGACGCCAAGGCCGCCCGCCACGCATTGCACGACCGTCGCGAGCGAAGCCGCGCGGGTGTCGCCGACGGAACCGACCTCGATGTCGGCGTTGCGACAGAGGTCGAGCGTCTGGTCGCGCAGACAGTGGCCTTCGTCGAGCAGCAGCAGCGGGAGTGCGGTGAGGTCGTCAGCGGCGAGGTCACCGCGACCGGCGAGTTCGTGCCCGCGCGGGGTGATGAGCACGAAATCCTCGGTGTAGAGCGGTAATTCGACTAAGCCCGGGGTGTCGGTTGGCAACGCGAGCATCGCGACGTCGAGCACTCCGGTTCGCAGGCCGTCGAGTAGCCGCGCGGTTTGGTCTTCGACTACCTGCGGAACCAGGCCGGGCAGTTTGCGGCGCAGCTCGGGCAGGAGGTCGGGCAAAACGTACGGCGCGATGGTGGGAATGATGCCCAGTCGCAAGACGCCGCCGAGGCCGTCGCCGGTCGCGGAGGCGACGAATCGGTCGGCCGCTTCGAGCGTCGCCATCGCTTGCGGAAGCAGTCGCATGCCTGCCGCGGTGACCAATACGCGACGCGTGCTGCGCTCGATCAATTGCAGGCCAAGCCCATTTTCCAGCGATGCCAACGCCTGCGATAACGTGGGTTGGCTCACACTCAATCGCGCTGCGGCAGTGCCGAAATGCCGGTATTCGGCGACAGCGACGAACGCACGCAGCTGCGACAGGGTTGGCTGATAAGTCTGATCAGTCACGCCTATCAGTGTACGACGAGCGATCGGCTTTACCTTTCAGTAGTCTTTGGGCACTATCTACTCCCATCGCGGCGCGCGAGCGACCACCCCAACACCCAGGAGAACAAGCATGGCTCTGCTGACCATCGGCGACCAGTTCCCGGCTTACAACCTCAAGGCCGTCATCGGCGGCGACCTGTCCAAGGTCGACGCTCAGCAGCCCGACGATTACTTCACCCAGATCTCCAGCGACGACTACGCCGGCAAGTGGCGCATCGTGTTCTTCTGGCCGAAGGACTTCACCTTCGTTTGCCCCACCGAGATCGCCGCGTTCGGCAAGCTGAACGAGGAGTTCGCCGACCGTGACGCCCAGGTGCTCGGCGCTTCGGTCGACAACGAGTTCGTGCACTTCCAGTGGCGCGCACAGCACGACGACCTCAAGACGCTGCCGTTCCCGATCCTGTCGGACCTCAAGCGTGAACTTGCCACCGCGACCGGCGTCCTCAACGCCGATGGTGTCGCCGACCGCGCCACCTTCATCGTTGACCCCAACAACGAGGTGCAGTTCGTTTCGGTGACCGCCGGTTCGGTCGGCCGCAACGTCGACGAGGTCCTGCGCGTGCTCGACGCTCTCCAGTCCGACGAACTGTGCGCATGCAACTGGAAGAAGGGCGACCCGACCATCAACGCGGGCGAGCTTCTTTCGGCAAGCGTCTAATCCCTTTTAGTTTCACCAGTTAGGAGCCCCACACGTTATGAGCATCGAGAACCTCAAGAACTCCCTGCCCGAGTACGCCAAGGACCTCAAGCTCAACCTGTCATCGCTCGCGCGCACCACGGTGCTCAACGAGCAGCAGCTGTGGGGCACCTTGCTCGCGTCGGCGGCGGCGAGCCGTTCGGCAACCACCCTGCGTGAGGTCGCCGAAGAAGCCGCCGACGTGCTGTCGGCCGAGGCGTACGAAGCCGCGCTCGGTGCCGCATCGATCATGGGCATGAACAACGTGTTCTACCGTGGTCGCGCGTTCCTCGAAGGCCGCTACGACGACCTGCGCGCCGGTCTGCGGATGAACATCATCGGCAACCCGGGCGTCGACAAGGCCGATTTCGAGCTGTGGAGCTTCGCGGTTTCGTCGATCAACGGTTGCGCGCATTGCCTTGAAGCGCACGAGAAGACGCTGCGTGACGCGGGTGTTTCGCGTGAGGTGATCTTCGAGTCGCTGCGCGCCGCGGCGATCATCGCTGGCGTCGGCCAGGCGGTTGAGTCCACTCAGGCGTTGGCTGCGGCAGCCGTCTAAGTCGCACATCGCCTTTCGGCCCTGTTCCAATCTTGGGACAGGGCCGAAACGCGTATTCGGCGCTAGTCTCGGTGGCATGAAGAACGCACACGAGGTGCCCGAGGATGCCCACACTCAGGTCGAGGTCGTTCGAGTCTTCACCGACCCCACCGGTGCGGGCGGCAATCCGCTAGCAATTGCCCGCGCGCAAGATGTTGTCGCGCTCGACCACCAGATGCTTGCCGCCCGAATGGGTTTGAGCGAGACGACCGTCGTCACCGAACCGGTTGACGGCGTTGCCGAAATGCGCATTTACACGCCCGCGGTCGAGTTGCCGTTCGCCGGTCACCCGACGGTGGGGACCGCGTGGTGGCTCGCCCGGCAGGGTCATCCGGTCAAGCAGCTCGACGTCCCCGCTGGCGCGGTCGCCGTTGATCAGGCTGACGGGATCACGTGGATCACCGCCCGCGCGTCGTGGGCCCCGACGTTCACCTTCCATCAGCTCGACGACGTCGACGCGCTCGCCGCCGTCGACCCGAGCGCGATCACTGACGGTCAGCATTACTACTGGACCTGGGTCGACGAAACGCGCGGCGCGGTGCGCTCGCGAATGTTCGCGCCCGCCATGGGCATTGTCGAAGACGAGGCAACCGGCGCGGCCGCTGTCGCGCTCACCGCGCAGTTGCGGCGCGGGCTCACCATTACCCAGGGCGAAGGCTCGCAGCTCTTCACCGAATGGGATTCCGACGGCTGGGTGCGGCTCGGTGGTCGCGTTGCCGAAGACCACGTTGTCGATATCGACTAGACGTCGCCTGGGCGACGCAACCACGGCGGTCGCGTCGCCGCCCAATATCCGCGACGGCTTGCCGCCCCGTTGAAGTCGGCGAGTATCCGCGCTTCCAAATGGCGAGGTGGCGGACGTTCGTCGGACTTCGCTAGTCGCGCGAGTAGGTCGTGGACGGCCGTCACACGCGCGTCGAATTCGTCGCCGCTTTGGGCGGCGATCGTGGCGAGTTTGGCTTGGATGTGGTGGCGTTCGAGTTCGGCGACGGCGTCGAGCGCGTAGGCGTCAGCTAGGGCGAGTACCGACCGGGGTGGTCGCCAGCGGTGCCGCGGCGCGAAGTTGGGCACCGCGCGTTGCTCGGCGAGTCGGTCGATACTTTCGCCGAGCAGTCGCGTGACGGTCGGCACCGCCATGCCCGTTTCGCGACTGATCCCCCGATACGTGCGACCGCCGTAGTAGGCGAGGACGAACACTTCAAGGTGTGGGTCGAGCGGGTCGGCGAAGCCTAGGCGGGCCGATGCGGAGAACCATGGCAGGTCGTTGCGATCGTTGCGGTCGGCGCGAAGTTGTTCGATCGCGACGCGATGAACTTGCGCGAGCAGCGCGTGCGAATGGCGTGCTGGCGCAGGGGGTTCAGGACGGGGCGGTGGACCGTAGGCGTAGTCGCGTCGCGCAACGGGCAGGAACGGCAAGCCTGGTTGACCACCGTCGGGAGGCATCGGCACTTTCCAGGTCGTGCGGAAACCGAATTCCGCTCTGCCCCAAGGAGTTTGAAGGTCGGGCGCGGAATCGGGCGGGCTCGGGTTCGGCGGCGCTTCCGGTGCCGATGGCGGCGCGGACATGATCAACGCGCGACTGCGTCGATAGCCTTCGCGGACAACATCTTCGGCGAGGCCGCGCCGATGCAGTACGCGTAGCGCGAGCCCGAACGCGGCGGCTCCGGTCGCACGGTAAAACTCCTGGCATTTGCCGTCGGCGAGACCATTGTCACCAGTGGCAGAGCTAGACCTATTCGGCTGCCGATTCATCGGTGAGTTCGGAGTCCACACTAGGGCAATTCGCAGCGCGGGCTAAGTCGGATCGGTCATTGTGTGCCAGTCATGCCAATGAGCATGAACGCGGCCGAGCAATTCATGACGACATGCGGAACAAGATCGGTGAATGCGCGTCGCTGTCCCGGCAACGGTCGTGCCCCGGAAAATGCCGCCGCGAGCAGCAATACGGCCAGCGCGTACGCGAACACGCTTGGTCGCTGGTCGTGTTGGTCGAGCGCGTAGGACATCGCGCCAACGGCGATGAGGTGGGTGGCGATGTCGGACGCGCCGCTGGGTGGTCCGACACGCGCGCGCAGCCGGTCGACGAGGACCATGCCAAGGGCGATGGCCAGCGCGAGCAAGAGACCGCGCGAGACGTGCGGGGCGAGCGCGGTGGGGTCGACGAACATCGCGACCATCAACACGCTCATCAGGACATGCGACGCGTCTACGGCGGAGTCGCCATGTTGCCTGCTGCCCCCGATCAGTCGACTGACGACGAGCACGGTCGCGGTGAGCAACGCCGCGACCATGAGCCAGCGCACGACGGTGAGCCACCCATCAATTTCGTGCACGTTCACCCCTGCCCGCGACGCGCGGATAACTCACGTGCGTTCATGTTCGCACCAAAGGCCGTGCGCCGTCCCTCAATTCGGCTAGCCCTTGTCGGCGCGCAAGTTCACCAGCCCGTGCGCACCAAATGCGAACGGCCGCCCCGACATTCGGGACGGCCGTTCATTTAGCGCGAATCTTTACCCCAGTGCGCGGGTAAAGCGAGCCGCGAGTTCGCCAACCTGTTCGTCGGTCATCACGAACGACGGCGAGATCTGCATCGCGCCAGCGCCCGCCGCTCGACCCGAAACACCGTGCTCACGCAGGGTTTTCACGAGGCCGGGGCCTTCGCTCGGGTCGGCCAACTGCACGGCCGCGACCGCGCCGACACCGCTGCGCACCTCGGCGACGCGCGGGTGGTCGGCCAGTGGCGCGAAGGCGGTGTGGATGGTCTGCTCAAGGCGCAGCGCCTCGTCGAGCAGGTTTTCGCGCTCGATGATCGCCAGGTTGGCCAGCGCGGCGGCGGCCGAACCGGCGTGACCGCCGTAGGTGTAACCGTGACGGAACCACGTACCACCGGCGAAGAAGGGCTCAGCGATGTGCGGGGCGATGAACACCGCGCCCATCGGCAGGTACCCCGACGTTAGGCCCTTCGCGGTGGTCATCAGGTCGGGCCGCAGATCAAACCGCGTCGACGCGAACCACGAACCACCGATGCGCCCGAAGCCGGTGACGACCTCGTCGGCGACAAACAGGATGTCGTTGTCGCGGCAGATCTGCCGCACCTCGGCGAGGTAGCCGGGCGGCGGCGGGTAAACGCCACCGGCACCGATGATCGGCTCGCAGAAAAACGCGGCGATCTTCTCGGCGCCGACCTCTTCAATGGTGGCGAGCAAGGACTTGGCGTCGTTCCATTCGACCTGACGGGTCTCGTCGACAAGCGGGCCGTCGTAACCCTCTTTGTTGGGCGCGAGGCCACCGATCGCGGTGCTCGCGTAGTGCATGCCGTGGTAGGCAAGGCGGCGGCCGATGAGGATCTTCTTGTCGGTTTTACCCTGCTCAGCCCAGTAGCGACGCGCGAGCTTGGCCGCGGTTTCCACCGAGTCCGAACCGCCGGAGGTGAAGAAGATCTTCGAGCCCGGCACCGGCGCGATCGTGGCCAGCTTTTCGGCAAGCGCGGCCGTCGCGGGCTCGGTGATGTCACCGAAGTTCGAGTAGTGCGCGATGGTGCGCAACTGGTCAGCTACCGCGTCGGCGATCTCGGAGCGACCGTGTCCGACGTTGGTGAACCACAGGCCCGCCGTCGCGTCGAGGTACTGCTTACCTGCCTCGTCGTAGACGTAGGCACCGTCGCCGCGTGCGACGACAAACGCGCCGTCGCGGGTGACGGCGCCCATATCAGCGAATCCATGCCAGAGCGCATTCATGGCTACACACTTACCCGAACCGTGTCGCGCCCGCACAGCCGGTACCGGTCATGGCTGAGCGCGCTTGGCCCGAATGCGGCCGGGGAGGTCACCGATGCTGGCCATCGCCACCGCGAGCATCGCGAAAACACCAGCCAAAATCACGAGACCAATCGTGAGCGACAGGTAGCCCTGCGTGCGCGGGTCGATAAACGGGTACGGGTACCAGTCGACGATCGGGCCACGGATGAGCGAGTAAACGCCGTAGATCAGCGGGAAGATCAACCACTGCCCGATCAGCGTGAGGCTGGGCCGCAGCCGCTGCGGCATCGCGACAAGCACCCAGTCGGCGAGCAGCACGAGCGGCAGAATGCGATGCAGTACGTCGTTGATCCACTTGTCGTTGAGCATCACGTCGACGCTGGCGAGCAGCACGGCGTAAACGACCATCGTGATGGTCATGTACAGCGTGACCGCGCCGCGAAAGCGCTGCCACGTTTCGCTGGTAGGCGCGGCGATCGCACCGACGGCCAGCACAACGATGGCTAACACATTGGATTCGATCGTGAAGTAGCTGAAGTAGTTCGTGAGCGAGAACGTCGCGCTGTCGACGTTGCGCAACGGGATCCACGCCACCGCGACAATGCCAAGAATGGCGAACGCCAACCGCAAACCGCGAATCCACAGCGGCGTGCTCATGCCTGTACCCATGCGCGGATCATCCCACGACCCGGGCTAGCTAGCGCGGACACGCGGCGACGACCATGCGCCCGCCGTGGTGTGTCGCACCTCTCGTGAGCACGACGCGACGGGAAAATCACTGGCGACCTTCGCTAGGCTGGAGTCGCGATGACCAGCACAACCTCCCGTTCCCGCGCACTGCGCACCCGCCTCGCCGAGGTTTCCCTGCGCGACGAACACCGGCTTCGCCGCAAGGTGGATCGCCTCCGCGCCGACGACGCGCCCGCATACGAAGCACTTGATGCCGAGATCACCGCGGCTGCCGCACGGGTGGAGAAGCGTCGGGCCGCGGTGCCGACGATCAGCTACCCCGAACAGTTGCCGGTGTCGGCTCGGCGCGACGACATCGCCGCCGCCATCGCCGCCAACCAGGTTGTGATCGTCGCTGGCGAAACCGGGTCGGGCAAAACGACGCAGATCCCGAAAATCTGCCTTGAGCTGGGACGCGGCGTGCGCGGCACGATTGGCCACACGCAACCGCGCCGGTTGGCCGCGCGCACGGTCGGCGAGCGCATTGCCGAAGAACTCGGCACCGAACTGGGCGACGTTGTCGGCTACACGGTCCGCTTCACCGATCAGGCGTCGGACCGCACGCTGGTCAAACTCATGACCGACGGCATCCTGCTCGCCGAAATCCAACGCGACCGCCTGCTGCGCCGCTACGACACGATCATCATCGACGAGGCACACGAACGCAGCCTCAATATCGACTTCCTGCTTGGGTATTTGAAGCAGCTGCTCCCCAAGCGTCCCGATCTCAAGATCATCATCACCTCAGCGACGATCGACCCCGAGCTGTTCGCGCGCCATTTCGCCGACGCGCAAGGCAATCCCGCGCCGATCGTCGAGGTGTCGGGGCGGTCGTTCCCGGTCGAGTTGCGGTATCGCCCGCTTTCGCTTGAGTTGCCGAATGATTCGGACGACGAAGATGAAGCGCGCGTTGTCGATCGCGACCCGACTGACGCCATCACCGACGCCGTGCGTGAACTCCAAGACGAAGGCGACGGCGACATCCTCGTTTTCCTGTCGGGCGAACGCGAGATTCGCGATACCGCCGACGCACTGCGCGATCTTCGACTGCCGCGCACGGAAGTTGTTCCGCTGTACGCGCGATTGTCGGCCGCTGAGCAGCACAAAGTCTTCACCCCACACACCGGGCGACGGGTTGTGTTGGCAACCAACGTCGCCGAAACCTCGTTGACCGTGCCCGGTATTCGCTACGTGATCGATCCGGGCACCGCACGCATTTCGCGGTATTCGATGCGCACGAAGGTGCAGCGACTGCCGATCGAACCGGTGTCGCAGGCGTCGGCGCGGCAGCGGTCGGGTCGCTGTGGTCGCGTTGCCGACGGCATCGCGATCCGTCTTTATAGCGAAGACGATTTCGACGCCCGTCCCGCGTTCACCGAACCGGAAATCCTGCGCACGAACCTCGCCGCGGTGATTTTGCAGATGACCGCGCTCGGGCTCGGCGATATCGAAAGTTTCCCGTTTGTCGAAGCACCTGACCGCCGCGCGATCCGCGACGGCATCGCGTTGCTTGAGGAATTGGGCGCGCTCGCCCACGGCAGTTCGAAAACCGTTGGTGCTGACGACAATTCCGGCCATCTGATGCTCACCGCGACCGGCCGCGAGATGGCGCAACTGCCGGTCGACCCACGTATGGCACGCATGCTGGTCGAAGCGCAGCGCAATGGTTGCCTTGATGACGTGCTGGTGATCGTCTCGGCACTGTCGATTCAGGATGTGCGTGAACGCCCGGTCGAGCACCAGCAGGCGGCCGACACCCAGCATGCCCGCTTCACCGTCGACGGCTCCGATTTCCTCACGTACTTGCGACTGTGGGATTACCTGACCGAGCAACGAAAGTCGTTGTCGTCGAGCCGTTTCCGTCGCATGTGCCGCGACGAATTCCTGCACTACCTGCGTATCCGCGAGTGGCAGGACCTGCACGGCCAGTTGCGCACGATTACCCGTGGCTTGGGGTGGACCAGTTCCGCCCCGAGTGAGTCAGCCCCAGCCGACGTCGCCACTCAGCCGCGACGCGGCGGCGGGCGACGAGGACGCGGACCTCAGTCCGCTCCCGCAAGTGGCGACGCCCTCGCCAACCGTCGCTCAGACCAGGGGCTAAATGCCAGCGCTGTGGCGAGCGACGCCGACCCCGACGCACTCCCCTGGCCTAGCAACCAGATTCATCAATCGCTGCTCGCCGGGATGCTTTCCCATCTCGGCGTGCGCGAAGCCGAGTCGCGTGAGTTCCTCGGTGCGCGCAACGCGAAGTTCATGATCTTCCCCGGCTCGTCATTGGCGAAGAAACCGCCACGATGGGTGATGGCCGCCGAGCTGGTCGAAACCTCGCGGTTGTGGGGCCGCATTGCCGCGCGGGTCGAGCCGGAGTGGGCCGAACGGCTCGCTGGCGACCTCGTGAAACGCACCTATTCCGAACCACATTGGTCGAGCAAACGCGGTGCGGCGCGGGCCTATGAGCGCGCCACCCTGTACGGCGTTCCGCTCGTGACCGGTCGGCCCGTCGATTTCGGTCGCATCGACCCGGAGCTGTCGCGCGAACTATTCATCCGCCACGCGCTCGTCGGCGGCGAATGGCAAACGCGCCACGGCTTTTTCGCCCGCAATCGCGCCCTGATCGACGATGTTGCCGACCTCGAACATCGCGCTCGCCGCCGCGACATCCTCGTTGACGACGAGGTACTTTTCGCGTTTTACGACGAGCGTGTGCCCGCCGATGTGGTTTCGGTGCGTCACTTCGACAGTTGGTGGCGCAAGGCGGAACGCACAGACCCGCAGCTGCTCGACTTTTCGACCGAAACGGTGGTCAATGCGAACGCGAGTTCGCTCGATCCGACTGATTTCCCTGATGCTTGGCGCCAAGGCGAGCTGAGTTTCCCCCTCACCTACCAATTCGAACCGGGGCAAGACGACGACGGCGTCACCGTGCGGATTCCGGTCGAACAACTCGCGCACGTGCGCGCGGTCGGCTTCGACTGGCTCGTGCCCGGCATGCGCGACGAACTCGCCGCCGCCTACATCAAAACCCTGCCAAAGGCACTGCGGCGTGCGGTTGTTCCCGCACCAGACTTCGCCGCCGCCGCGTTGCGCGAACTCACGCCACGCGCGGAACCGCTGCGCACCGGCCTCGCCCGCGAACTTTCCCGACTGGGTTCGGTGACCATCGCGGCCGAGGAACTCGACCCGACCGCGCTGCCCGATCATCTGCGCATGACCTTCGCCGCCGTGGATCAGCGCGGCAAAGTGCTCGCGAAAGGCAAGAATCTCGCGCAGTTGAAAACCCGTCTCGCCGACCAGGTTTCGCAGTCGGTCGCCCGCGCGACCGCCGGGGCCGAACGTGCGCCCGCGACGGTGTGGACGTCGGAGTCGCTTGGCTCGGTCGCGCCGACGGTCAAGCGGAAAGTGGCGGGTCAGACAGTCACGGGTTATCCCGCGCTCGTCCCCGAGGGCGACGGCGTCGCTGTTCGCGTGCTCAGTTCGCCCGCCGAACAGGCCGCCGCGATGCGCCGAGGCGTGCGAACCCTGCTGCTCGCCGCGATTCCGACATCGACGCGCGCTGTCACGGCAGGACTGTCGGCGCGAGATCGCTTGGCGCTAAGCCAAAATCCCGACGGTTCGCTCGACGCGCTCGTTGAGGATTGTCGTGTCGCCGCCGCCGACGAACTCATTGCCGCCGAGGGCGGTCCAGTCCGCACGCCCGCTGACTTCGATCAGCTTGTCGCTAAGATTCGGCCGAAATTAGCGGGGACGGTCGCCGAGCTAGTGCGCACGGTCGCACCGGTTTTGGCCGCCGCACAAGAGGCTCGATCGGCGCTCACTCGAACGAATGAACGCGACATCGCCGACGACGTCAGCGCCCAACTCGACGACCTACTGTTCAAGGGTTTCGTCGCCGAATGGGGTCGCGCGCGCTTGCGTGAACTGCCGCGCTACCTGCGTGCCGCCGCGTACCGACTCGACGCGCTCCCCGGTTCGGCCGTGCGCGACCGCCAAGGCATGGTCGAAATCGACCGCATGCTCGCCGCCTACGACGCCCTGCTCAAACGCTTGCCCGACGGTCGCAAGCACGGTCGCGACGTGACCGAAATCTGGTGGATGATCGAGGAACTGCGCGTGAGCACGTTCGCCCAAAAATTGGGCACGCCCTACCCGGTGTCGGCGAAGCGCATTGAGAAAGCGATCGCCGCTATTCGCCGCTGACCGCTTCGGCGGCGGCAGCGCGCATTTCGCTGATCTCACGTTCGAAGTCGGCCGCGCTGGTGAACGACCGATACACCGACGCGAAGCGCAGATAGGCGACCTCATCGAGGTCACGCAGCGGTCCGAGGATCGCCAAGCCAACCTCGTGGCTGGGGATTTCGGGTGAACCCTTCGCGCGGACGGCGTCTTCGACCTTCTGCGCGAGCAGGTTCAGGGCGTCGTCGTCGACTTCGCGACCCTGGCACGCGCGACGCACGCCGCGAATGACTTTCTCGCGCGAGAACGGTTCGGTGACGCCGCTGCGCTTGACGACCGAAAGGATCGCGGTCTCAACGGTGGTGAATCTGCGCCCGCAGGTGGGGCAGGAACGCCGTCGACGAATCGCCGTGCCTTCTTCGACTTCGCGCGAGTCGACCACTCGCGAGTCGGGATGACGGCAATACGGGCAATGCATCCGAGGGTTCCTTCGTCGATGCGCACTCCATGGCTCTTGACAGGATACCGGTCATGATCGTGAAACCTGCCACTGCGTGGTCAGATCGGCGAGCATGTCGGGCAGTCGCGCGACGAGTCGGCCGCGCGTGATCTTCGTTGCGAACGGCTCAAGGTAGACCGCGCGTGCCCGATTTTCGTCGGCGGTGACGTCGAGGTGACGGGGCAGCAGTTCGGCGTTGAGGTAGTCCCAGCGGGCGGCCCGGTCGGCCCAGTTGAAGGCGGGCAGCGGTGCGCGCAGGGTCATGATGTCGGGCCCGACCTGCGCGGTCACGGTGACGGGCGCGTAGACGCCGGGCGCGTGGACGCCCGGTACCGCCGCTTTTCCGGCCAGTGTTGAGACGTAGGTGAGGACGCGGCCCATGCCGTCCCGTGCGCTTGTCGTCTCGTCCCATTGGTCGGCGACGATCACGTTCTGTTCGCGGTCGGTCATCGCGATGATGGCGTCGATACGGCCCTGGCGGGTGCCGCTGTCGATGCCCGCCCACGCCGCGCGCAACGCTGGCGTCAACAAACCGGCCGCGGCCATTTCGTCGATCGCCGCCATGCCGCCCGCCACATACGCCTCGTGCATGGGGACGAGGTCGGTGAAGATGTGTTTTTGCATGATCATCAGCCGGGTCTGATACCAAGCGAGGTCTGCGCCGGTCAGGCGCGGTGCGCCCGCGACGAACGCGGCGAGGTCGGCGGGGACTTCCGCGCGCAACGGTGCTGGGGTGGTGGCGACGAGGTCGGCGACCGCGCTGCCCAGGGCGTGGATGCCGGGCAGGTCGATGAGCGCGCCGGCGTCGCCGATGTCGAAGAAACCGGATGCGAAGGACGCGCCCGCGATGCCCGCTAAACCGGCCCAGTAGAAGTCTGGTCGCGCTGCCGCGATGCGAAAGTAGTTGACGTACACCGCTGCGAAGGCGGCGGCGTTGGCGGCGACGCCGGAGGTGGGCGACCAGGTGCGTGGGTCGATGTGGGCGTTGGTGACCGAGACAAGGAACCAATACTGGTGCAGCAGTGCCGAATACCGGTGCGGGGCGATGCCGTCGGCGCGGGCCTGTGTGAGCGCGGTGAGCGCCTCGTCGATGTCGAGTGGGAGTGCTGGGTGCAGTCCGCCGCCGAATTCTCCTTCGCCGTTAGTGACCGGCAGATCGAGATAAGGCTGGTAGGAGGGGGTTTCGGCGACCGCGGGCGCTGCGGCGACGAGCATGAGCAAGGGAATAACGAGAGCGATCGCGCGACGGCGCACTTGACCTCACTACCGGCGTCAGCGGTACGCGACCCCTTCCGCGAACCGAGGAGCGTCCACGGTAGCAACACGTTCTAGTTTTTGGGTGCCGAACTCCGCCTGCCCAGCGAAATCGCCAGCGCGGAGATGGGCGAGCGCGAGGAAGGCAACGACGATGAGCGCGCTGGTGAGCGAGCAAATCGCAAGGGTGGCGAGGCCGACGCGGGCTTGGTCGACGCGATAGTTCGGAACAGGGGTCGACAACGTGGAACGTACCGAGTACGGAGTGCGCGCAAGCTGGTCGGTGCGAAGAGCGCGCGTTTGCCTGCCTTCCCGGACGGGAATTCCAGCAGCCTTGCGCGCTGACGCTTCGGAGTCGACCGACATCGAGCGCCGCCCGAGTGCGTGCGACCCCGCCGAACTTGATAGCACGGGGGCCGCGACAACGGTCGCGCGCGCGAGATGCGTTGCGGACACTGCCCAGCGAGGGCCAAATCCGGGGCAGATCGAATGATCGCGCGGAATTGATTCGAACGCACGATCGAGTTCCTCGTCGACCTCGCGAGCACGCGCGAGCGCGAGTCCACGATCAAACAGGAGTGGAAGCGAAAGTTGTTGTGCCAGGGACATTGTGGGCATCGAACGAACCTCCTCAGATGAGCTCGGGCGGGCTCAGCGTGTTCGAACCTATGTTCGATTTGTACCACGCGCGAAGCCGAATGTCAGCACGAAACGCCCGACATGCTCGAACAGATGTTTGATAACTGGCCGCGCCCCGACTAGCCTCGATTCAGTGCGATTCGGCGAACGAAAGGGCGGGATACGGTGACCCACACAGACGACACGGGTGGCGAAAGCGGTACGGACACCGTCACATCGGAGTCGCGCGCCGACCTCACCGTGCGTCAGCGCACGGTGCTCGACGTCATCCGCACCTCGGTCACCGAACGCGGCTACCCGCCCAGCATTCGCGAAATCGGCGACGCTGTCGGGCTCACGTCCACCTCGTCGGTCGCTCACCAGCTGCGCGCGCTTGAGCGCAAGGGCTACCTGCATCGCGACCCCAACCGACCACGCGCGGTGAATGTGCGCGGGCTCGACGAAGCGGTGCGCGCGGTCACGTCACTGCCCGGCGAGACCGACGAAGCCGATCCGAGTCGGCCAACGCCCACGTTCGTCCCCGTGCTTGGTCGCATCGCGGCTGGCGGGCCGATCCTGGCTGAGCAGGCCATCGAAGAGGTTTTCCCGCTGCCGCGCGAACTGGTCGGCGACGGTTCGCTGTTCCTGTTGAAGGTCGTCGGTCAGTCGATGGTCGACGCGGCCATTTGCGACGGCGACTGGGTGGTTGTTCGCCAGCAGAACGTGGCCGAAGGTGGCGACATTGTCGCTGCGATGATCGACGGCGAAGCAACGGTGAAAACCTTCAAGCGCAGCGGCAAAGACGTGTGGCTGATGCCGCACAACCCGCACTTCGAACCCATCCCCGGCAACGACGCGCAGATCCTCGGCAAGGTCGTCACGGTTATCCGCAAGATCTAGACGCTGGCGGTCATCTCCCAGACCAGGACTTCGGCAGCTTCGGTGGCGGTCACGCGGTGGCCGCCATCGGCCGTCAACCGCACCACGTCGCCCTGGTTCAGCGGGCCCGCTCCTTCGAAATCAACCTGCCCGCGCGCCACGAACACATGCCCATACGGCGCGTCAGGCACGGTGATCGAAGCGCCAGCGTCGAGTCGCGCCACGTGGAAAGTCGCGTTGCTGTTGCCGATCCCGATCGCGGCCTCGCCTCGATACTTCGTCATGCCCGATGCCACCGGAATCAGGACGTTGCGCCGCAGTTCACCGGCGATATCGAGTTCCTGGTAGCTCGGCACCGCGCCGGGCGCGTCCGGTGGAATCCACATTTGCACCACGTGCAGTTTGTCGCGTTCGGCATACCCTGCTCCGTTGCGTTCGGAATGCAGAATGCCCGTGCCCGCCGACATCCGTTGCGCGAGACCGGGGTGGATCAGGCCGGAGTTCCCCACTGAATCCTGGTGCACCACCGTGCCTTCCAGCACCCAGGTGATGATCTCGGTATCGCGATGCTGGTGAGTGTCGAAACCCTCGCCGGGCCCGACGACATCCTCGTTGTGAATGAGCAGCAGCCCGTGCGCGTGGTCTTCCAGCACGAAGTTGCCCGTCGCGGGGAACGACTGTTTCGAGTCGAGCCACTCGTTCCACCAGTGGCCGCGTTCGCCACTTTGAATCACCGTCGTCGCCATGACCGCCACCTCTCGCCGCCCGCTTTGTCGGGCCTTCGCAGCAACGCGGCGAGCCGACCCGACATTCCGGACCGAGGTGCGGCAGCGAGATCGGTCACATTCTCAGCAACCGGCTGGCGTCAGAACGGGAGTGCGGCCCTCAGTCGGCCAACGAGGGTGCGGCCGTTATCGCGGTCGCGTTCGCGGAAGAGGAATTGCATTTCCTCCTCGAGGGCCTTGCGGACCACGTCACGCAAGTCGGTCGCCGCGGTGTCGAGGTCGTCGCGATCGAGCCACGGCGTGGGGTCGATCGGTGCGCCAGCGGCGAAGTAGAACCGTTCGGGACGCGGAATCGGAAGCGGCCCAATACCTTTCACCAGCGGCGGGCTGAGCTCGGGGTTGATCCCGAGAATCGACGCGAGCCAGCGCACCGGACGCATCGCCAGATGCTGACCGTCGAAGACGATGTCGTACGCGTCGTCGATGCCGATCATCGCGACCGGCACGATCGGCACCCGCGCCTGCAACGCCATCTTCGCGAAACCGGTGCGACCCTCCCACTTGAGCACGTACTTCTCGCCCTTGCGACGAATCGCCTCGCGGCCGCCACCGGGGAAAACGATCACGGCCTCACCGCGTTCGAGCAGCGTGAGGCAGTTGCCACGGGTGCCGCGCACCGAGCCGTAGCGGTGCAGAATGTCGCGGACCACCGGCACCATCAGCACGTGTTCGGCCAGGCCACGGATCAAGCGACCACGTTCGCGCAGGATTTCCGGGAACAGCAGTGGCGCGTCGATGCCGCCGAGCAGGTTGTGGTTAGCGACAAGCAGCACCGGGCCCTCGGCCGGAATGTTGTCCAACCCGAAGAACCGTGGACTCGTCCACGCCTTCAACGGCGCGAGCACCGTTTCCAAGGCGAGCAGGTCGAGCGCGCTCGGCGCTACCTCGAGTGGCGCCCCGTCGCTCAATTTGTTTTCGCGCACTACTGATGTGCCCCGCTGATCGTTTGACATAACACCCTCCTGCTGTCGATTTCGACACTAGCGCCGTAAAACGCTTGTGTCGCACCGGCTTCCGCAGGCAACTGGCTGGCAAATAAGCCCGCCCCGACTCTTATTCCGCAGGCTCGGCCGAACCCGCATACGGCGACAGTGCCGACGCCAACGACGCGGGGACCTTCGCCCGAATGCGCGTGCCGCCCTCTTCGTGATCGGACGAAATGATCCGTCCATCAGCGTGGATGCGGGCGAGCAGGTCGCCGCGCTGGTACGGCAGTAGCACGCTGACGTCGACATCGAGGCCGCCCAGCACGATCGACAGGCGGTCGCGCAGTTCGTCCAAGCCCTCGCCAGTTTGCGCGGAGACGAACACCGCGTTACCCAGCGTGGCGCGCAGCCGGGTGAGTTCCGTGGGGTCGGCGGCATCAATCTTGTTGACAACCAACAACTCTGGCGGTGCCGTCGCGCCCTGTTCCTTGATGACGTCGGCGATCACCTCGCGCACCGCCCGAATCTGTTCCAGCGGAAGCGGATCGGCACCGTCGACGACATGCAGCAGCAAGTCGGCGCCGGTGACCTCTTCGAGGGTGGAGCGGAACGCCTCAACCAACTGCGTTGGCAAGTGGCGAACGAAACCGACGGTGTCGGTGAACACCATCTCGCGACCATCGTCGAGTGCCGCACGACGCGTGGTTGGATCGAGGGTGGCGAATAGCGCGTCTTGGACGAGCAGGCCAGCGCCGGTAAGCGCGTTCATCAGGCTGGACTTGCCGGCGTTGGTGTAGCCGACGATCGCGACGGCAGGCACGCCACTAGCGTTACGCTTGGCGCGCATGGTGTCGCGCGCGGTCTTCATCTCGCGAATCTCGCGGCGCAACTTGGCCATTCGCTCACGAATGCGACGGCGGTCGGTTTCGATCTTGGTTTCACCGGGACCACGCAGACCGACGCCACCGTTGCTGCCCGCGCGACCACCGGCCTGCCGCGACATCGACTCACCCCAACCACGCAGGCGCGGGAGCATGTACTCCATCTGCGCGAGCGCGACCTGAGCTTTGCCTTCGCGGGAGGTGGCGTGCTGGGCGAAGATGTCGAGAATCAGGGCCGTGCGGTCGATGACCTTGACCTTGACGACCTTTTCCAGCGCGGTGAGCTGAGCTGGCGTGAGTTCGCCGTCGCAGATCACGGTGTCGGCGCCGGAATCGAGCACGATGCCGCGCAGTTCCTCGGCCTTGCCGGAACCGATGTAGGTGGCTTTGTCGGGTTTGTCGCGGCGCTGGATGAGGCCGTCGAGCACCTCGGAGCCTGCCGTTTCGGCGAGGGCGGCGAGTTCGACCATGCTCGCGTCGGCTTGGGCCGCGCTGCCCGAGGTCCACACCCCGACAAGCACGACGCGCTCAAGGCGGAGCTGTCGGTATTCGACCTCGGTGATGTCTTCGAGCTCGGTCGACAAACCGGCAACACGGCGAAGCGAGGTGCGCTCGTCGAGCTGCATCTCACCGCGCGTTGGCTCGGCGGGTGCCCAACCGCGCCGCTGCATGCGCTCGGCATGGCGGGTCAGGGCTTCGTCGACGGCCTCGGCGGACTGGTCGGTGGCGTCGGTGTCTGGGGTGGTGGCGTCTGGTTTCGTCATACGCCCTCTATGCTCCCACGTCGCACCGACACCGTGCACCTGGTTAAGCCGTCGCTACTGCGCGTCGAACCAGGCGCGGGCGATCACGCCGGTCGCGAGCAGGGTCGACGGGCCACGCAACCACGCTTTGCCCTCGGTGATCCCGACGCGAACCGCGCCGCCGGGCACGCGAACGGTGACCTCGCCCGAACCAGTCGCCAGAGTGACGCCGGCGTCGACGAGCGCGGCCGCCGCAGCAGCGACGGTGCCGGTGCCGCACGAGCGGGTCTCGCCCACGCCGCGTTCGTAAACGCGCATGTCAACGCCGCCTTCGGTGAGCGAGGTGAGCAGTTCGACGTTGGTGCCCTGCGGGAAAAGCGCGGGGTCGAAACCGGGCGCGACGGTGAGATCGAGCTTGGCGACCTCGTCGGCGCTGAGGCCCGCGCAGGCCAGGTGCGGGTTGCCGACGTCGATGCCGATGCCCGCGAAAGTTGAGCCGCCGACGGTCGCGGTCGACGGACCGAGTTCGCGGACGGTGCCCATGTCGACGGTAACTTCGCCGTCGACGGGACCGGCCTCGTGAACGACAACAGGACGTGCGCCAGCGCGACTCCCGACGACGAACTCGGTGCGCGACTCAAGCCCGGTCGCGACCAGGTAGTGCGCGAAAACCCGAACGCCGTTGCCGCACATTTCGGCGATGGACCCGTCGGCGTTGCGGTAATCCATGAACCAGTCGTCGGCGGCGATACCGTCGGGCAACTCGGCGAGCACGTTGGCGGCGAGCAGCGCGCCCGCGGTCGCAACGCGCAGCACGCCGTCGGCACCGAGGCCCTGCTGCCGGTCGCACAGGGCGGTGACGCGGGCTGCCGTCAGGTCAAGCGCGACGTTGGGGTCGGGCAGCACGACGAAATCGTTCTGCGTGCCGTGGCCTTTGGTGAAGTCGATGTCGGACACGCCTGCCATTGTCCCTCGCGCGGTCGGCGCGCCCAACGGCCGCCCTCGACAGACGTCGCCGAGCCTGTCAGCGGGCAGTGCGGGCGCGCGTCAGGCGGCCGCCCTCGACAAAACGTCGCCGAGCCCGTTAGCGGGCAGTGCGGCGCGGCTGGCGACCGCCCTCGGCATGACGTCGCCGAGTGCGTCAGCGGCGACCACCATCGATAGACGTCGCCATGTCCGTCAGCGGGCAGTGCGGGCCACCCCGCCAGCGCCCTGATATCGGCGCGAACGTCCCCTACCGCGCGAAGGTCCGGCGCTGTCGCGAAATCTCGTACAACCCGACCGCCCCGGCCGACGGCGCGCCCAACGAACTCGCCGTTCCGCCCATTGGGATGGTGACCAGGTCGTCGCATGCTTCTGCCCACGCGGCGCTCATGCCCGTCGTCTCGTTGCCAACAACCAGGATTGTCGCGTCGGTGAAATCGTGGTCGTAAATGTCGACGGTCGCGCGTTCGTCGGTGCCAACGATGCGCGTTGGAATTCCGCGCGCGACCTGCCGGTCCCGAAACTCGACCACCTGCGCGGCACCGGGCGCGCGCAGCACGGGAACGCCGAAAAGCGAACCCGTGGACGCGCGTACGGCCTGCGGGTCGAACTGGTCGGCGCCGTGGCCGGTGACAATCACGCCCGACGCGCCGAACGCGTCAGCTGAGCGGATCAGCGTGCCCAGGTTGCCCGGTGAGTTGGGTCGGTCGAAGACAACGACAACCGGCGCGTCCTCGCCTGGTTCACCGGGCGCGAAGTCGGCCAAGTCAAGTTGCCGTGACTCAGCGACCGCGACGATCTCCGGCGCGTTCCCTTCCTTCTCGCCCAGTTCAGCCATCAGTTCTGGGACGAGCCCGACGGTCGGGATATCGGCGGTGTCGAGCACCTCACGCGCCCAACTCGACAGGTCGGGAGTGCCAAGCCGGTACAGCAGCGTTTCGATGGGCCAATCGTTGGCCAGCGCCTGGGTGATGGGGCGGACGCCCTGAATGAGGAACCGGTTGTCGCGGTTGCGCTTGGTCCGATTGTGCAGGTACGCCTGCCACACCTGCACCGATGCGTTGCGGGTGCTCACTCGTCGGGTCACTGCGGAGTCCGTCCTGTCTTGTCGAGCTGGGAAAGTGTGGTTGACGCCAGATCGGGATCGGCCCCGTCGACCCACCGCACGCGCGGGTCGCGGCGGAACCACGAACGCTGGCGGCGGACGTAACGGCGCGTGCCGATGAGGGTGCGTTCTTGGGCGTAGGCGAGGTCTTCCTCGCCGTCGAGGTAGGCGAGCACTTGCGCGTAGCCGATGGCCCGTTTCGCGGTTTGGCCGTCGCGTAGGCCGAGGTCGATGAGGGCTTTCACCTCGTCGACGAGGCCGGTTTCGAACATGGTCGCGGTGCGTAATTCGATGCGAGCATCGAGTGCCGCTGTCTCGCGGTCGACGCCGATAATGGTTGTCCCCCACCGTGGTTCGCCGATGGTCGGGGCCGAAGCCGCGAACGGCTGTCCGGTGAGTTCGACGACCTCGAGCGCACGCACCATCCGTCGACCGTCCGTCGGCAAAATCGTGTCGGCGGCAACGGGATCGGCGGCCCGCAACGCCTCGTGTACCGCGACGACTCCGCGTTCGTCAAGCAGCGCTTCCCATTTCGCGCGGATGTCAGGGTCGGTTGCCGGGAAGGCCCAATCATCAAGCAGCGCTTGCACATACATCATCGAACCACCGACGATCACCGGCATGCGACCGCGCGCGAGGATGTCATCGACAATCGCGCACGCCTGCTCTTGATAGGCGGCCACGGTCGCCGTTTCGGTCACGTCGAGTACGTCGAGCAGGTGGTGGACGATGCCGCGCCGTTCGGCGACGCTGAGCTTCGCGGTGCCAACGTCCATGCCCCGATAAAGCTGCATCGCGTCGATATTGACGATCTCGCCGTCGAGTTCCTGGGCGAGGTCGAGCGCGAGATCGGATTTGCCGGTCGCCGTTGGTCCAACGACCGCGATGGGTCGATCGAGTGGTCCGGTCACCGCGCCGCCTCCCACAGGCTCACGTCGTAGGCGACGCCGAGCGGTGCGCCCTGGTAGAGGGTACGCACGGCCGGATCGGCGGCGTCGACAGCGAAAAGACCGGCTAACGCCTGGTAGGCGGCACGGCCGGACAACCACAGGTCGGCGCACAGCGCGGGGTCGAGCGCGGTCAGGTCGGCGCGCGAGCCCGTTCGAAGGGCATCGTCGAGGTCGGCTTGGGCGGCGGCCGCGCGCGAGTCGAAGTAGCCGGGCGCTTTCTCGGTCAACGTCGCTGCACCGTCGGCAACGACGAGCACACCTTGGGGCTCGGGAATCGCGTCCAATTCCGCGCGCAGGTGGGCGCCGAACGCGACGCAGTCAGCGACGGGAGTGTCAACGGCAAGTACGTGCGCGCGCACCGAAACGTCCGGCCCGACCTGCTCGCGCAACCAACCAGCAATCAGTACCGGCAACGGTAGCTCAGCGTCAACAACGGCAATCGAATGTGCTTGGGGCGCAAGGCCGACGACCACATCGGCACCGAAGCCGCGAAACGTTCCGCGCGTCTCGGCGGGAAAGCTGGCCGTCGCATCGCCGACGCCAACAACGACCCACTCGCGCGCGCTAGTCGCCAACGCAGTCGCGGCGCTCAACGCGGCCGCGCGCACCGCCGTAGGCGGCTCTTCGGTCGCCAGCTCAGCACGCATTGGCCGCCCGCATAGTTGCGGTACCAGCATCGGGGGTGACGGGACCAGGGCCGCGAGAGACAACACCTCTCGCACGGTAGTCGCCTACTCGCGTCGTGACCGCATCCGTCCCGGTCGTGCCACGTGACGGTGTTCGAGTGTCCGACGCGGCGATACCCGTCGCCATTGCTACTGTTTTCTGATGCGACTACCCACGTCGTGCACAGCGAAATCCTCGGATTTCCCAGGTGCCATCGCCCAGACCGTTGGTTTCGGCGGAACCGACAAGGTTCAATGGGAAGTGCTAGGGCGTAACCAGGCAGCCGTGACGCGCGGCAGGGACGGAGAGCAATGACCGACAGCAACGGAACCGCGAAACCAACTCCGCCAACTCCCGGGCCGGGCGCTACCCCCAAGCCGGGCGGCGCACCGAAGCCCGGCGGCAAACCCGCGCCACCTAAACCGCACGCCGCGAAACCGGTGCCTGGTGGCACCGAAGCCCATCCGCATCCGGTTGTCGTTGCCGCGGCGAGCGACCCGGCGAAGTGGGGTCGCGTCGACGAAGACGGCACCGCGTGGGTGAAAACCGCCGACGGGGAACGCGAGATCGGGTCGTGGCAGGCAGGCGACGCCGCCGAGGGCCTCGCGCACTTCGGTCGCCGCTTCGATGATCTCGCCACCGAGGTCGCGCTGCTGGAAGCACGTCTCGCCGCCGGTGCCGACGCGCGCAAGACCAAAGCCGCCGCGCTCGCGCTCGCGGAAACGCTGCCGACCGCTGCCGTGATCGGCGACGTCGACGGACTCGCCGCGCGCCTGCAGGCCATTACCGAGCATTCGGATGAGGCCGCGGCGCAGGCGAAGGAAGAAAAAGACCGCACGCGCCACGAGCACACCGAACGCAAGGAAGCGCTCGCTGCCGAGGCCGAGCAGATCGCTGCCGAATCCACCCAGTGGAAGGCCGCTGGCGACCGGTTGCGCGAGATTCTCGACGAGTGGAAGTCCATTCGTGGCGTTGACCGCAAGGTCGACGACGCGCTGTGGAAGCGCTACTCGAAGGCGCGTGAGTCGTTCAACCGTCGTCGGGGCGCGCATTTCGCTGAACTCGACCGGGAACGCGCGTCGGCGAAGACACGCAAGGAAGAGCTGTGCGTGCAGGCCGAAGCACTGTCGGATTCCACCGACTGGGTTGGCACGGCCGCGGTTTTCCGCGATTTGCTCGCCGAGTGGAAGGCGTGTGGTCGGGCACCGCGCGAAGCCGATGAGGCGCTGTGGAAGCGGTTCAAGGGTGCCCAGGACGTGTTCTTCGCGGCCCGCAACGCCGCGGCCAACGAGCGCGACGCCGAGTTCGAGCACAACGCCGACGCGAAGGCCGAACTGCTCAGCCATTACGAGAACATCGACCCCAGCGCCGGTCTCGACGCCGCCCGCAACGCCCTGCGCGAATTGCAGGAGAAGTGGGACGCGCTTGGCAAGGTGCCGCGTGAGCGGATGGGCGAGCTTGAAGGCAGGTTGCGCGCGATTGAGAAGCGTGTGCGCGAGGCCGTCGACCAGCAGTGGCGTCGGACTGACCCGGAAGCGGTCGCGCGTGCCGCGCAGTTCCGCGAGCGGGTCGCCCAGTTCGAAGAGCAGGCGGCCAAGGCCACCGCCGCGGGCAAGAAGCGTGACGCGGAGAAGGCGCTTGAGCAGGCCAAGCAGTGGCGTGAATGGGCCGAAGCCGCCGAGGGCGCGGTCAGCAACCGCTGAGTTCGAACAAACAGCGAGGCCCCCGACCAATGTGGTCGGGGGCCTCGCTTGTGCTTGGGGCTATTCGCCGCGCAGGCGCTTGCGGTCGCGGTCCTCGGCTTCGCGTGCGGCATTGCGACGCTGTTCTTCGGCAGCCAGTTGCACGGCCGTGCGACTCCACACCACGCGAATCCAGTGGAAGGTCAACACCATTGACGCGATGGTGCCGATGATGAGCCCGATGCCGGGGCCCGCGCCGATGTAATTCGCGATGCCCGGCGTCTGCCGGTGCCAGATGGCGAGCACGCCGAACACGCTGGCCAGTGCGCTGCCCGCGCAGGCAAGCCAGGCGAGCGTCCAGCGACGGGTGGTGAGCGCGAGCAGCGAGAAGCCGACGCCGAACACGATCACGAACCACACGAACAGTCGCGACGGCAGTCCGACGTGTTCGATGCGGGCGGCGTCGGTGCTCATCAGCACGTCAAAGCCGCGCGCTGACCCGGTGTGCGGCAGCAACACGAGCGAGACGAGCAGGACGAAGACCGCGCCCGCGACCACCATCGCCCGTACGCCCGGATCAATCTCGCCCGCGATGCGGCGTTCGACGGCGTCGAGTTCGCCACGGAACTGTTCGAACTGGTCTTCGTTTACCCGGTTCACCGGTTCGCTCCTTGCCTTCGATTCGCGTCCGTCAACTGTGCCACCCTCGTCTGACGGCTCTTCCGGCGACCCACTACCGCCGGTAGTAGTCATGCCGAGCAGCCGGTCGAGCACCCGTCGACAGCGGCGGCGACCGGCGCGGGCGCGCCGATGCTCGGCAGGCCGAGGCCCACGCCGATCGGCGCGGTTTTGGGCGTGACGCCACGCTCATGCGCGTCGCCAGCGGCGGTGCGCCGATGCGACTTGACCACGCCGTCGGCGATGAGGTGATGCGGGGCAGCGGCGGTGATGTCGACGGTGATCACGTCGCCGGGGCGAATGCCCGCGTTGTCGCCGGGACGGAAATGTACGAGTCGACCGTCGCGTGCGCGTCCACTCATGCGCGCGGTGGCCGCGTTCTTCTTGCCAGCACCATCGGCGACAAGTAATTCGACTTCGGTGCCGATCAGCGCTTCGTTGAGCTCAAGCGAAATGGCGTCTTGCAACGCGATCAGACGCTCATAGCGTTCCTGCACAACGGCTTTCGGCAGCTGATCAGGCAGCTCGGCGGCGGGCGTGCCCGGGCGCTTGGAGTACTGGAACGTGTAGGCGCTGGTGAACCGCGCGCGCCGCACCACGTCGAGGGTTTCGAGGAAATCCTCTTCGGTTTCGCCCGGGAAGCCAACGATGATGTCGGTGGTGATCGACGCGTGCGGCATCGCGGCGCGCACCTTGTCGATGATGCCGAGGAAGCGTTCCTTGCGGTAGGAGCGGCGCATCGCCTTGAGCACCCGGTCCGAACCGGACTGCAACGGCATGTGTAGCTGCGGACACACCGCGGGCGTCTCGGCCATCGCCTCGATCACGTCGTCGGTGAATTCGGCCGGGTGCGGCGACGTGAAGCGGATGCGCTCAAGGCCGTCGATGCGGCCGGCCGCACGCAGCAGTTGGGCGAAGGCACCACGGTCGCGTGGCTGGTCGGCGTCGACGAAGTTCACGCCGTAGGAGTTCACGTTCTGTCCGAGCAGCGTGACTTCCAGGACGCCCTGCTCGACGAGCGCGCCCACTTCCGCGAGCACGTCGCCGGGTCGACGGTCGACTTCCTTGCCGCGCAGCGCGGGCACGATGCAGAACGTGCAGGTGTTGTTGCAGCCCACCGAGATCGACACCCAGCCCGCGTACGCCGATTCACGCTTGGCGGGCAACGTCGACGGGAACGCCTTGAGGGATTCGAGGATCTCGACCTGGGCTTCTTCGTTGTGGCGCGCACGCTCAAGCAACACCGGCAGCGAACCGATGTTGTGGGTGCCGAACACCACGTCGACCCAGGGCGCCTTGCGCACGACGGTGTCGCGATCCTTCTGCGCGAGACAGCCGCCAACCGCGATCTGCATGCCGGGACGACCCAACTTCACCGGGGCGAGATGGCCGAGGGTGCCGTAGAGCTTGTTGTCGGCGTTCTCGCGTACGGCGCAGGTGTTGAAGACGAGCAGATCGGGCGTCGCGTCGGGTTTAGCCTTCACGTAGCCCGCGTCTTCAAGCAGGCCGGACAAGCGTTCGGAGTCGTGTACGTTCATCTGGCAGCCGAAGGTGCGAACCTCATAGCTACGCGCGGGCGCATCAGTCTGCGCGACCGCGTTTCCTCCGTTCGAATCCACCCATCCAGAGTACGGGCCGGGGTTAGGTGACCTGCGTCGCGGTGGGCGCAATCGAAGTCGAACAGTTTATTGGCGCGTTACTTGCGGGTGTCATCTCGGCGTGGCTAGTCGGCGAGTCACCGAAACCCGGGCAAATTTCCAAAGAGGGCCTAAGGTTTTGGACCATGACCGACGACGCCGTACCCGTGCCCGGGACCGACGACGCCGCAGCGAAGTCCGCCGCAGCGCCAATGATCTCGATGCGCAACGTGGAAAAACACTTCGGTGACCTGCATGTATTGCGTGACATCAACCTTGACGTGCCCCGAGGGCAGGTCGTGATCGTGCTCGGCCCATCCGGGTCGGGCAAGTCAACATTGTGCCGAACCATCAACCGATTAGAGCCAATTGACTCCGGTGACATCGCCGTCGACGGGGTCGCATTGCCTAACGAAGGCAAAGCATTGGCCCGATTGCGTGCTGAAGTTGGCATGGTTTTTCAATCGTTCAATTTGTTCGCACACAAGACCATACTGGAAAACGTGATGCTCGCGCCGATGAAAGTGCGCGGCAAACGCAAAGCCGACGCACGCGAGCACGCGCTCGCGTTGCTCGATCGCGTTGGCATCGCCAACCAGGCCGACAAATACCCCGCGCAACTGTCGGGCGGTCAGCAGCAGCGCGTCGCCATCGCGCGATCGCTCGCGATGGACCCCAAGGTCATGCTCTTCGACGAGCCAACTTCGGCGCTTGACCCGGAAATGGTCAACGAGGTGCTTGACGTCATGGCCTCGCTCGCCAAGGAAGGCATGACGATGCTCGTCGTGACCCACGAGATGGGCTTCGCGCGCCGGGCAGGCGACCGGGTGCTCTTCATGGCTGACGGCCAGATCGTCGAAGACGCCGACCCCGAAACTTTCTTCACCACCCCCTCTTCGGATCGTGCCAAGGATTTCCTCGGCAAGATCTTGAGCCACTGACGAAACCGATCACCACCAAATGGGAGAGAAGGACATCTCGATGAGGATCAATCGTGCGATGCGCGTCGGTTTGGGCGCGGTCGCGTTGACGCTCGCGGCCACGGTCACCGCGGCGTGTGGTGGCGGCAGCGACAAGTCCGCGCTGGACAACGCCAAGGACGGCAAGCTCACCATCGGCATCAAGTTCGACCAGCCTGGCCTTGGCCTGCGCAACACCGACGGCACCTACAGCGGCTTCGACGTCGACGTCGCCAAGTACGTTGCCAACAAGCTCGGCGTGAAGCCCGAGAACGTCACGTTCAAGGAATCGCCGTCGGCGCAGCGCGAGACGCTGATTGAGAACGGGCAGGTCGACTACATCGTCGCCACCTACTCCATCACCGACAAGCGCAAGGAGAAGGTCGACTTCGCTGGCCCGTACTACGTCGCCGGTCAGGACCTGCTTGTCAAGGCCGACAACACTGCCATCACCGGCCCCGACTCGCTCGGCGGCAAGAAGGTTTGCTCGGTGAAGGGCTCGACCCCGGCCCAGAACATCGAGAAGAACTTCCCGCAAGCGCAGCTGCAGACCTACGACACCTACTCGCTGTGCATTGACGCGCTGCGCAACGGTGCCATCGACGCGGTCACCACCGACAACGTCATCCTCGCCGGCTACGCGGCGCAGAGCCCGGGCACCTTCAAGCTGGTGAACAAGCCGTTCACCACCGAGAAGTACGGCATCGGCCTCAAGAAGGGCGATTCGGAACTGCGCGGCAAGATCAACGACGCGATCGAGGCGATGATCGCCGACGGTTCGTGGAAGGCCGCCCAGGAGAAGAACTTCGCCGGTACGGGCTTCGCGGTGCCGCAGGCGCCCACCGTCGACCGCTACTGATCCACACCCTCCGACGCCCGCGGTGACTGATCATCGTGGGCGTCGGGGTTTTCCCCGTTCACTCGCTATCACCGATCGGAGGACGCGCGTCCGTGTTCGACCTGATCTCGAAGTATCACTCCGAAATCCTCGACGCCTTCTGGGTCACCATCAAGCTCACGTTCTTCTCGGCTATTGGTGCGTTGGTCATCGGAACGATCGTGGCCGGAATGCGCGTGTCCCCGATCCCGGTCGCGCGCTGGGTCGGCACCGTGTACGTGTCGATCGTCCGTAACACCCCCCTGACCTTGATCATCGTCTTCTGCTCGCTCGGCCTGTACTCCACGCTTGGGTGGAAACTTGCGGGAGATTCGTTGCGCGAGAACAACTATCGCTGGGCGATCGTTGGATTGAGCGTCTACACAGCGGCTTTCGTGTGCGAGTCACTGCGCTCGGGCATCAACACCGTCGCGCTTGGGCAGTCCGAAGCTGGCCGCTCGCTTGGCTTCGGCTTCTCGCAAAACCTGCGACTTATCGTGCTGCCGCAGGCTTTTCGCGCGGTCATCGCGCCGCTGGGCAGCGTGCTGATCGCGTTGACGAAAAACAGCACGATCGCGTCGGCGATCGGCGTAGCTGAAGCCGCGTACCTGATGAGCGAGATGAATGAGAACGAGGCGGCCGTGCTCGCCGTCGGCGCCATCTTCGCGCTCGGCTTCATCATTCTCACTCTGCCAACCGGCCTGTTCTTCGGCTGGCTGGCCAAGCGATACGAGGTCGCGCGATGAGCTCAGCTTCGGTTCTCTTCGACGCACCGGGCCCCCGCGCGCGGGTCCGGCACTGGATCTATTCGGGTTTGGTGCTTGTCGCTGTACTCGCGGCCGGGTGGTGGCTTTACGACGCCTTCGCCGCAAAAGGCCAGTTCACTGCCGCGAAATGGAAGCCATTCCTCGAAGCTGGCGTGTGGGAGACCTACCTGCTGCCCGGCTTGAAGGGCACGCTCACCGCCGCGGCCATCTCGATCGTGTTCGCGCTGCTCTTCGGCATGATCTTCGGCATTTTGCGCATGTCGGATCATCGGTGGGTGCGCTGGGTCGCTGGTGCGATCGTCGAATTGGCACGCGCGATTCCCGTGCTGATCTTGATGATCTTCCTGTTCGCGCTGTTCGGTGACTACAAGCTCTTCCCCGCCGACAATCTGGCGCTCGCGGCCGTCGTCATCGCGCTGGTCGTCTACAACGCGTCGGTGATCGCCGAGATCGTGCGCGCTGGCATTCGCTCACTCCCCAAGGGGCAGAGCGAAGCGGCGGTGGCACTCGGTATGCGCAAGGGCCAGTTGATGCGGCTGATCCTGCTGCCGCAGGCCGTCACCGCGATGCTGCCCGCGCTGGTTTCGCAGATGGTCGTTGTCCTCAAGGACACCGCGCTCGGTTACCAGATCACCTATGTGGAATTGGTGCGCGCTGGTCAGCAGGAAGGCGCGTCGCAGCAAAACACCATTCCCGCGCTCATGGTGGTGGCGATCATCATGATCTCGCTGAACCTGGTGCTCACCGGTGTCGCGACGGCCCTGGAAAAGCGGCTGCGTAACCGTAAGAAGGGCGGCGGGCTTGTTGACCCGGCGACCGTCGTTGTCGACGGGGCGCCTGGCCTCGACCTGTCGAAGTAGCCTGCTTCGTCGCTCCGCCGTTTCGCCGCGAGCCCGGTCCAGTGATGGACCGGGCTCGTTCGCGTTGGGTCGACTAGTCGTTGTACTTGTAGAAGCCTTCGCCCGACGCGCGACCCAGCTTGCCCTTGTCGATGTAATTGGTTTTGAGCCATTCGGCCAACTTCTGGTGCGCGGCGTCGCCGTTTTTCGCGATGTTGTAGGGCGTGGTGAGCCCAACGACGTCCAGGATTTGAAACGGGCCTGACGGTGAACCGGTTGCGATGCGCCACGTCGCGTCGATCGCGGCGGGTTCGGCGTACCCGCCAGCGGCAAGCGCCATGCCCGAGTTCAGGAACGGCACGAGCAGCGAGTTCAGGACATAGCCCGCCTTCTCCTTGTGCAGTTCGATCGGCACCATCCCGATCTGCTTCGCGAACTCGACTACCCGCTGAAACACCTTGGGATCGGTTTGCGGAGTGCCCATGATTTCGGCGGTGTTGAACTGCCAAATTCGGTTCGCGAAATGCAGCGCGAGGAAGCGGTCGCCGCGGCCGGTCGCGTCGACGAGGTCGCTTGGCAGCAGCGTCGACGAGTTGGTCGCGAACACGGTCCGCTCCGGCGCGAGCGTGGCAAGTTTGGTGTAAATATCGCGTTTGACCGCGAGGATTTCCGGGACCGCCTCGATGATGAGGTCCGCGTCGGCGGCGACGGCGAGGTCGTCGGTGAGCTGAATTCCCGTCGCGGCGGCCTCGGTGTTGGCCGTGTCCGCGCCTTTGACTTCCTGCTGGTAGATCTTCGCCAACCCAACGAATCGGGTGCGCGCCTTAGCCAGCGCCTCGGCGTTGATGTCGTAGGCCGTGACATCGAAACCGCGGATTTTAGTCTGATAAGCGATCTGCGATCCGAGCACACCGGTGCCGAGCACCGTGACTTTCGGGAACGTCTTGTCGGTCATACGCTGTTTCCTCCCACCTCGGGAAAAACCTTGGCCGTGGTCCATCTTTGCCCGGATCAGCCGTGCTGAATAGGCCGCGCCGCGATCAGTTAGGGCAGCGTGACCATTCCCTGCTCAACGAGCCATTCGCGGGCGACGTCGGCTGGTTCGCGGCCTTCCACGTCGACTTTGCGGTTGAGTTCGGTGATGCGCGGGTTGGTCAACAGTGCCGAGATCGGCGTGAGGACGTCGATGACGGCGGGATGCGCTTGGGCGAAGTCGGCGCGCATCACGAGCGCGGCGTTGTATTTCGGGAAAAAGGCGCGGTCGTCTTCGAGCAGGACGAGGCCGAGGGCGGGAATGCGCCCATCGGTGGCGGCGACGGAGCCGAATCGGCATTGTTTCGCGTCGGCGGTTGCCTGATAGACAAGCGGGTCTTGCAGGATTTGTTTTTGGACCGCGTTGACGTCGATGTCGTACTTTTTCGCCATGCCAGGGTAGCCGTCTTGGCGCACGTTGAATTCGGTACCGACGCAGGTCGCGGCAGCGGATGGGTCTTTCGCGATCAAGCGCGCATAGTCCGACAGGGTGCGCACGCCGGTTTGTTCGACCGTGGTTTTGCTCGCGACTAGTGCGTAGGTGTTGTTCATCGGGGCCATCGCCGCCCACTCCATGCCATTGGCGGCACGGTCGGCGGCACGAACCGCGTCGAATTGGCCTTGTTCGTCGGGCACGGGTTTCTCGTTGCCGAGATAGTTCATCCAGCCGGTGCCGGTGTAGTCGTAGGCGATGTCGATTTGGCCGTGTAATTGGGCGTCGCGCAGGCTATTTGAGCCCTGAATGTTGGTGAGGTCGCGGACGTTCGCGCCAGCGGCGGTAAGGGCGAATTCGATGAGGTAGCCGAGAATGTTGGCTTCGGTGAAGTCTTTTGAGCCGACGGTCACGTTGACGCCTGCCAGTGCGGGAACGGGCTTGATCGAGCCCGATGCGACAGGCAGCGGTACCGCGCTGCCCGATTCGAGGCCGCATGCCGCGGTAAAAGCGATGAGGAGCGCGCATGCCGCTGCGGTGAGGGTGCGGCGCATCATCGCAGCCCCTTAGGCCCGAGGAAGTTCTCGGCTAGGGCACCAAGCCAGTCGACGGCGAGTGCCAACGCGACAGCGAGCACCGCGCCGAGCACGAGGGTGACGTTGTCGCGCAGTTTGTAGCCCGTGTCGATGAGAATCCCTAGCCCGCCCGCGCTGACCAGGAACGACAGCGTGGCTGTACCGACGGCGAGCACTAGGGAGGTGCGTAGCCCGGCGAGGATGTAGGGCACCGCGAGCGGAAACTCGATGCGCCGCAACACTTGCCACGTCGACATCCCTTGACCGCGCCCGGCGTCGATGAGCTGCGGATCGACCTCCTGGTAGCCAAGAATCGTGTTGCGCAGCACCGGAAGCAACGAGCAGAACGCGATCGGGGCGACCCCAATCCAGAATCCCGTTGTCCGCGTGGCGAGATAGAACAAGACGATGAGCCCGATAGCGGGCGCGGCAGCACCAATATTGGCGATACCGACGAAAACCGGTGCGAGAAAACGGAATCCAGGCCTGGTGAGCAGCGTCCCGAGTGGCACCGCGACAGCGAGCACGATCGCGACGACGGTCGCGGTGATGACAATGTGCTGCCAGGTGACGTGCGCGACGTTGCCGACGCTGACACTGGCCTGCTGAGTGAGCGTGAGGTCGCGGGAGAACGCCCAGACGAGGACGCCGATAGCGAGGACGGCCACGACAAGCGGTTGGATGAGCAGGCGCGTCCAGGTGGGCAGCTTCCGAGGGGTTGACGCGCTCGCGACGGCAGTTCGGGTAGGTGCGGGCGTCGCCGCGATCGCCGTCATCGGAGCGCTCCTGCCGCATCGAGTTCTTCGGCCGGAGCGGAAGCTGTTGTGGCCGTTGATAAGTGACCAACCAAGAGGTCGATGGTCACGATGCCCAGGTAGCGGCCTGCCTCGTCGACGACGACCGCGATTCCTGCCGGGTCGGCAAGGAGCGCGGCTAGGGCGTCGCGCAGGGTGTCGGTGACGGCGAGTGAGCGCGCGATCGGGGTGCCTGCTTCGGCAAGCGACGGCGCGGTGGTGAGGTCGGCGGTGGAGACGCGCCGGAGTGGTCGACGGTCCTCGTTGACGATAACCACCGCGTCGACCAGGCCGTTCGCCGTTGCGGTGTGGAGTGCTTTCGCCGCAGTAGCGGGGTCGGCGTCGGCACCGACCACTCCCCCTGGTGCCAAGGTGATGTCGCTCAGAGTTGCGAGGCCAAGCCGGTCGATGGTCGCGGTCGCACCAACGAAACCCGCGACGGTGGCGTCGGCAGGCGCGGCCAAAATGGCCGCGGGCGTGTCGTATTGGAGGACGCGCGAGCCCGCGCCGAGGACGGCGATGCGGTCGCCAAGTTTCACCGCTTCGGCGAAATCATGCGTGACGAACACGATGGTCTTGCCCAATTCGCGGTGCAGGCGCAGGAATTCGTCTTGCAGCGACGCACGGGTGATCGGGTCGACCGCACCAAACGGCTCGTCCATGAGCAGCACGGGCGGGTCGGCAGCTAACGCGCGGGCAACCCCAACGCGTTGTTGCTGACCACCAGACAGCTGCCGGGGATACCGGTCGCGATACAGGCTGGGGTCGAGACCGACGAGGGTGAGCATCTCGTCGACGCGTTCACTGATCTTGCTACGCGACCACCCCAGTAGCGCGGGGACAGTCGCGACATTTTTGGCGACGGTGAGATGCGGAAACAGCCCGGCCTGTTGAATGGAATAGCCGATGCCGCGCCGCAATTCGTCGGGAGCGATGGTGCTCGCGTCCTTGCCACCGATGGTGATGGTGCCCGACGTTGGCTCGATGAGGCGGTTGATCATGCGGAGCGACGTGGTTTTCCCACAGCCTGACGGCCCAACGAACACCACGATCTCGCCCGCCGGAATGGTGAGACTGAAGTTATCGACCGCCGGAAGTGCTTGGGCGGGATAGCTTTTGGTGACGCTGTAGAAGACGATTTCCACGCCGGTGCGAACTGAGTCAGTCACGAATCCCCCTTGAGGTAGTGAACTTGCCGAGCGCGACGAGCACGCCGTCGAGTGCGAGCGCGAGCACCACAACTGCGACGGTGCCGGTGATCGCCTGCGGGATGGCATTGGGGCTACCCAACCGCGCGAGACCCGAGAAGATGAGATTGCCTAGGCCAGGGCCTTTGGCGTAGGCGGCAAGCGCGAGAATGCCCATGCTCATCTGCGCGCTAACCCGGATGCCAGCGAGGATTGACGGCCAGGCGAGCGGCAATTCGATGGTCGACAGCATGCGCAGCCGCCCCATTCCCATCCCCCGTGCCGCATCGATGACGGCTGGGTCGACCGACGACAGCCCAAGCACGGTATTGCGCACGATCGGCAAAAGCGCGTACAGGACGAGCGCGACGATGGTGGGTGCGACGCCCAGCCCGAGTAGCGGAATGAGCAGCCCGAGTAGCGCGAACGATGGCACCGTGAGAATCGCGCTGGCACTCGCGGTAGCTGCCGCCGCCCCAAATGGGCTGCGATACACCACAATCGCCACGGCAACCGCGATAAGCGTGGCGATGATGACGGACTGCACAACGGCTGAGACGTGCAGGTACGAATCGGTAAGCAACTGTTCGCGCCTGCTGACCACGAACGACCACAGTGTGTCCAGGGTCCCCACCCCTCACAAATTGGTTTGTCGGCGGCCTATTTTGGCCCTGTCCCCACATCACCTTGCTACGCGAAACACCTTGCGCGCAGCCACTTTTCATCGATCCTTAGCGATTCTACGCGCCTTCGCCCACCAGCACAGCGGTTCGCGATACTCGATCAGAGATCCCGTTGCGCCAGTTCCTCTTTGACCACCGCGTACGCGACCGAGGGGCCGTACCCCCGCCGCGCGAGCATGTCGACGAGCCTTCGCGTGAGCTTGGCCCGGTCGGTCTCGGTGCTGCCCCGCAACTTTCGCCGCACCAGTTCTCGTGCGGCCTCTTCATCGTCAGCAGCCTGAGGAGGGCTAGCCGAATCAGCCAGCGCTACAGGCGATTTCGCCGGAGCAAACTCCACCCCGGCAAGCTCGGAGTTCACCACCGCGAACGCCGTCGATTGGTCATACCCCCGCCGCGCGAGCATCCCCACTAAACGCCGAACCGCCTTGTCGCGAGTCAGCCCCGGCGGCAACGTGCGCACTTTCCGCCGCACCAACTCCGCCGCCCGCGCCCGCTCAGCGCGATCGCTGACCTGCGCTAACGCCGACTCCATCGCCAGCTCGTCGACGCCCTTTTCCTTCAGCTCACGCTGTAGCGCCTTTTTCCCTTTACCCCCGTAGGTGTGACGCTCATGCACCCACTGATGCGCGAACGCCGCATCGTCGATGAGGTCGACCTCGGAAAGCCGCGTGAGCGCTTCCTCAATGATGTCAACACGAAAACCCCGCTCCCCCAACCGTTTAGCGAGTTCTGCACGACTGCGCGCACGGACCGCGAGTAGCCGCAAACACGCGTCTTTCGCTTGGTCGAGCGTGGCATCGGGCCGGTCACCCGGGGCGAGCCGACGCTTGCCGGCTCGCCGCTCGGGCTCTCCCGACACGGACTCGGCCGCCACCGAGCCCGACTGCCAACCTTCGTCACCACCGACGGTGGTCGACAGGGAGTCATCACCGCGGGGAGAACGCGTCTCCCCGCTGCCCCACCTTTCCCGATTCCCCCAGGTTTCCGCAGCCGAACGAGACAGAAAACGTCCAGTTCGACCGGGTTCGGCAGGCTCGGGTGCCACCTCGATCCCCCGCCGAGCGAGCTGCCGACGCATGTCTTCCACCGGGTCGAAGCCCGAAGTTAAACCAGCATCGGAGCCCTGGTCGGCGCCAGCTCGCGCGGGGTTAGCCGAGGGGGACATGAAGGTCAGAAGTCGGCAGGTGCGTCGGCATCGACGGTGATATCGGCACCGATGCCCAGCTTCTCCTTGATCTTCTTCTCGACCTCGTCGCGGATGTCGGTGTTTTCCAGCAGGAACTTGCGGGCGTTTTCCTTGCCCTGACCCAGCTGGTCGCCCTCGTAGGTGTACCAGGAACCCGACTTGCGAATGAAGCCGTGCTCGACACCCATGTCGATGAGCGAGCCTTCCTTGGAGATGCCGTGGCCGTAGAGAATGTCGAATTCGGCCTGCTTGAACGGCGGGCTGACCTTGTTCTTCACGACCTTCACGCGGGTACGGTTGCCGACCGCGTCGCTGCCGTCCTTGAGCGTTTCAATGCGACGAACGTCGAGGCGCACCGACGCGTAGAACTTGAGCGCCTTACCACCGGTTGTCGTCTCGGGCGAGCCGAACATGACGCCGATCTTCTCGCGCAGCTGGTTGATGAAGATGGCGGTGGTGTTGGAGTTCGACAGTGCGCCGGTCATCTTGCGCAGTGCCTGGCTCATGAGGCGAGCCTGGAGACCAACGTGGCTATCGCCCATTTCGCCTTCGATTTCGGCACGCGGCACGAGCGCGGCGACGGAGTCGATGACGATGATGTCGATGGCACCGGAGCGCACGAGCATGTCGGCGATTTCCAGGGCCTGCTCACCGGTGTCGGGCTGCGAGACGAGCAGCGCGTCGGTGTCGACACCGAGCTTGCGCGCGTAGTCGGGATCGAGCGCGTGTTCGGCGTCGATGAACGCGGCGACGCCACCGGCGGCCTGAGCGTTGGCGACCGCGTGCAGCGCGACGGTGGTTTTACCCGAGGATTCGGGACCATAGATCTCAACGACGCGGCCGCGCGGCAGGCCGCCAATGCCGAGCGCGACATCGAGTGCGATGGAACCGGTGGGAATGACGGCGATGGGCTGACGAGCCTGCTCGCCGAGGCGCATGACCGAGCCCTTGCCGAAGCTCTTTTCCACCTGCGCGAGTGCCAGTTCCAGCGCTTTATCGCGATCGTAGGCCTGCGGTGCCATGGTGTTTTCCCCTCTGGAGGTGGTGTCTTTCGAAGTTGGCGCCCACAGTAGAGGCCGGCACCGACAAGTTCTGTGGCCTCAGCGTAGTCGAACACCTATTCGAGTCAAGCGACGCGCCTGGCAACACGCGCGGCATCGGCGATAACCAGTGTTCCCGCAGGACATTGACGCGGTCAGCTATTGCTGAGGCAACTCCGATTCGTCGCCTTCGGGGCGCGTTCCGAAGATCCGTCGCTCGGATTCGGCGATGCGTACATCGTTGATGCTCGCCTCCCGTCGCGCCATGCGGCCGTCGGCAGCGAATTCCCACTGCTCGTTGCCGTAACTGCGCCACCATTGGCCGGTTTCGTCGTGCCATTCGTACTGAAAGCGCACCGCGATGTGGTTGTCGGTGTAGGCCCACAGCTCTTTCCGGAGTGCGTAACCGTTCTCGACTTTCCATTTGCGCGTGAGGAAGTCGACGATCGCGGCATGGCCGGTGAAGAACTCGTCGCGATTGCGCCAGACCGAATCCGGGGTGTACGCGGCGGCGACCCGTTCGGGATCGCGTGTGTTCCACGCGTTTTCGGCGGCACGCACCTTGACGCGCGCCGAGTCAAGGTCAAAGGGAGGCAGCGGGGGACGCATGAAGATCTCCTCAGATTCACACTCGGAATTCAAACCAGCAAAACCATGTTTACCAGTTAGACAGTAAGCTCGGCAGACACCTTCGTCAACCGGCAAAATCCCGACAGTGGTTAGGAGTTCGCAGTGACCACTCCGACTGATCCGCGCCCCCACACCGGCGAACCACTCGCCATCGACCTGCTCAACACCCGCTGGCAGGGCGACTCCCCCGGCGACCTACTCAGCGACCTCGCTGGCGTGCGACGGTGGCTCGAACTCACCGGCGTCGCCGACGAAGTCCCCGCCGACGACCACACCAGCGAGGCCCTGCTTTCCGCCCGCGAAGCGATCCACACAGCCGTGACCAGCGGCGACGCGACCGCGCTGAATCAACTCCTCGACCTCGGTCGAATTCGCCGCACCCTCGCCGCTAACGGGCCACACGACATCCCGGAAGTCGCTGACCCTGCCAATCTCCCCGGCTGGTTGGCCGCCAACAATCTCCTCGACCTGCTCAACGCCGCCCCGAATCGCATTCGTCAGTGCGCCCACCCCAACTGCGTCCTGTTCTTCTACGACACCTCAAAAAATGGCACGCGACGCTGGCATTCGATGGCGACCTGCGGCAATCGCGCCAAGGCAGCGCGGCACTACGCCGCTCAGCAGAGTTCGTCGAGCAGTCGGTAGTAGTCGAGCAGCCGCTGATCAGGGCGAACGCCGCCGTACTCGGCGTAAAACGCGGTCAGTGCCTGCTCACCTAACGCCGTCAATTCCCGTTCGGCGATGGCGAGGTCGCGCGCCCGATCGGCGACGCCGACGCCCGCGACGTCGACCATCGTGCCGTCGGCGAGCACGTTCTCCGGCGTGAAATCGCCGTGTGCGACAACATGATCGTCCTCGGCTGGCCGCTGGACACGTACCCTGGCGATCACCTGTTCCGGGGTGAGGTCGGCGTGGTCGTCGTCGAAATCGGTGACGTCAACCAGCCCCTCAACCACCCGACGTTGCGCGAGCGGCAGCATCGCGTCAAGCCCACTATCGAACGGACAGTCAGTCAGCGCGTGCAGCCGACGCAAGACGCCGCCCATCGTGGCCCCCACCTGCACGGGATCGTCGAGCTCAGCCAACGACAGTTGCGCGACATGCACCGTGACCAGCACGTCTTCGGCGAATTCGACCACCGACGGCACCGCAACCCCCACCGACGCCAGATAGCGCAAGCGCTGGTATTCGGCGATAGCGCGCGGTCCGCGCACAACCCAATAGTCGCCCGCGCGCGCTGGCCCACTCGACGCCCAAATAGGCGCGGTACCAACCAACCGCGCGACGGAAAGGGGCAGTTCGATCGCCATCTCGTCGAGATGCTCAAGGGCAGCCGTTGTTGACTCGATGAGCTCGGGGTCGCCGTCAGCTACCCGCAACCGCAACGCCTCCCCGAGCAACTGCCGCGCCTCTTCGCGCTGATGCTGTTCAGCAAGTGATTTGCCAAGGTGATGCGCGGCGAACGACACCACATCGGGGTCGTGCGCGCGGCTGGCGTTCAGTGCGCGACGGTAGAGGAGCTCGGCTAACGCGGGCTCGCCTCGGTAGCGGTACACGTCGGCGAGGTTGATCCACACGGTGATGCGGCGGCGAGGCGTGTCGGCGAGGTCGAGCGCCTGATCAAGCTGGTCGAGCGCCTCATCATGGCGGCCAAGCAGCATCAACGCGATCCCGAGGCGACGAAATCCAGCGAAATCGACCGGGTGCGCGGCAGCGACGCGAGCGGCGAGACCAGCGGGGTCGACCGGGATCATCCGCAGTCGCTCATCGAAGCGATACGGCCTGGTCGGCGGGCTCGCCGCGGTGGTCACTCCATCACCATCGGACCCGTGGGACGTCGAATTCCGCGCACAACGCACGCCACACCTCACGCGGGTCGATACCGGCGTCGATCGCCGCCGATCCCGTGCGCCCAAAGGCGGGGATCACGTAGTCGATCAGCATGGAGTCGGCACGCGCGACACCAAACTCGGTGTGCATCAGCTCCTGAAACTCGGTCAATCGCACGCATCCCAAGATACTCGTCCCGGCTTGACTCGTCAGGTTCGCTAGTCGCCGACCGCCGCGTGCAGGATGTCGACCGGATCAGCGACCTCGGCAAGTCCAGCGGCGGCGCTGGCTGCCGCGACCGCGAAGGCCGGGTCGTCAAGAACCGTGCGCACCGCAGCGCCGACGGCTTCGGCGGTCAGTGGCCGGACCAGCACCGAAGCACCGTGTCGCGCTGCTCGATTCGCCAATTCCCACTGGTCACCGCCGCCGGGAATGGTCACGATCGGCACGCCCGCCGCCAGCGACTTCGCGAGCAGACCATGCCCGCCACCACCAACAACGACGGCCGCTTTCGCCAGCAGCGTGTCTTGCCGGCCCAGCCCAGCGGTCGCCCAGCTCGGCAGGTCAACCGGCGGAGTGTCGAGGGTCGACACCGCGACGCGCACGCCCATCCCGGCCAGCCCTTCGAGCACGGTTTCGACCATCGATGCCACGCCCGTTTGCGCGGTCGATGGCGCGACGACGACGAGCGGCGCGTCGCCCGGTGGCAACGGCAGTTCGTCGTCGGTCGGCTCCCACAACAGCGGGCCGACGAGGTGCGTGCGCTCCGGCCAATCCGGTCGGTCGACTTCCAGCGCGGGCAACGTGGCGATCAGCCGCGCCGCCGGACCAGGTTCTTCGGCAGGCAATCCGATGCTGACGCGCGCGTCGGCGCGTTCGCGACCGCCGCGTCGAATGTCGCGTTCAGTCATGGTGCGCAAAATCGAATCCCGCAGGCGACCACGCACACCTTCGCCCGGTGCGAGCCCACTTCCGATGGGCGGCAACGCTTTTGAGGGAAGGTAAAGCGGATGCGGGGACAGCTCGACCCACGGCAACCCGAGTCGCTCGGCCGCCATTCCACCGCCGGCGGTGAGTACGTCGGACACGACAAGGTCGGGCAGCATCGCGCCGATTTCCGGCAGGTTTTCCGTCGCGATGTGGGCGGCGCGGTCGTGAATGCGCGCGCCCGCGTCGGCGTCGTTGTCGGTGGGACGTGGGGCGAGCCCGCGGAGTCGCCGAACGCTGATACCCGCGTCGCGCGCGGCGTCGAGCCAGCGTGGACCGGTAAACAGGACCGGTTCGTCGCCAGCGGCGAGCAATCGCAGCGACAGCGCGATAGCGGGAAACGCATGCCCTGGATCAGGTCCGGCGACAATAGCGACTCGCATGGTGGTCACCCTGCCATACGGTTGCCGTTACTGATCGAGCGGTGCCTTCGCCCCGTTCGAACCCGCGACCGCCTTGTACAGCAGGTAAACGCCCGTTCCGATCGCGGCGATCACCACCAGCGGCAGCACCAACTTGATCACCGCGCCGATCAACCAAATCGCGATGATGCCGACGACGACAATGCCAATGACTTTCCAGACCATGATGACTCCTCGCTAGTGATCCGAACACCTTTGACTCTGCCACTGCGAAGTCGGTAAATCACCAGGTCAGCGCCAATATCCGGGGCAGGTTCAGGGTTCACCCTGACGCCGCGAACACCCACCCTTAGCGCGGACGATCGACCGGCGGCTCGGCCAAATCAGCCAACGCCTGGGCCCAGCCGTCGAGGCGGTCGGCGGCTTCGCGCAGGTCAGCGACGATCCCGTTGAACTGGTAAGCGACGACGGTGTCTTCCGGCACGGCGAGAATCCGCGCGGCAGCGGCGACGAGCTGTTCGTATTCGACAACGCCGGTTTCCAGCCTCGCGACAACGCCCGCGACCGTGGCGGTAAGCGCGGCGACCGTGTCGGGGTTGGCCCGCCCGACGGTGTCGGCGGCCCGTTCCATCGCGACGATGTCGGCGGCAAGCGCGTGCAACGCGGCAGCACCCGAGCGCGCGGTGTCGAGCAGGTCGCGCAACTCGTCTTCGGGCAGGCGACGCCCACGCGCGATCTGGTCGCTGAGGTCATACAGCGCTCGTTCCGCGCGAATCAACCGCTGGATGGGCGCGCGTGCCGCTGACCGCAACGGTGGCGACTTAGGGGCGATAAACGCGGCCTGCGGCAACGGCTGACCACGCGTGCGCAAATACCGGCGCGCGTTCACAGCCGTGCCGGTGACCAGGGCGACCGCGCCGCCACCAATCACGACAACCGCCCACGCTGGCGCGGAAACGACAGCGAGCCCAACAACGCCGACCGTCGTGAGCCCGGAGGCGGTACCAAGCTGAAAGCTGCGTCGCCGCAACCGCCGTCGGCGACGCAACTCCCGTTCGCGCGGGTCGGCCCACTTCCGCACGGCGACAAGCGCTTGCGAACCAACTTCACGCAGCGTCGCGGGAACACCGCCGCTGGCCGCCGCTCGTGAAAGCGCGGCGGGTTCGGCGAAACCGCGTCGTTGCTTTGCGCTCATTGCCGAGTTCCTTTCACGAAAGTGACCGATGGCGCGGACACCACCGGTCGAGCCGGGGTTTCCGCGCCGTCGCGTCGAGCGATATTCGGTTGTGCGTTGTGTTACTGCTGGGCCGCCTGGCCGGGGCCCTTGTTGATCTGCGGCGGTGCGGGTTGCTGCGTGGCCGACGTGGCACCCGCGTTGTCACCGGCGGGCAACGCGTCGCCACGCATGGACGCGCGGATCTGCTCAAGCTTGCTGTGGCCAGCCATCTGAATGCTCGCCTGCTGTACTTCCATCATGCGCCCCTGCACCGTGTTCTGCGCGAGCTCGGCAGAACCAAGGGCATTGGCGTAGCGACGTTCGATCTTGTCGCGCACCGCGTCGAGGCTGGGTGTGCTGCCCGGCGCGGACAGGGTGGAGTCCATCTGCTGCAGCGAGGCCGATACCTGCTCCTGCATCTTGGCCTGCTCAAGCTGCGACAACAGCTTGGTGCGCTCAGCGACCTTCTGCTGCAACATCATCGCGTTCTGCTCGACAGCCTTCTTCGCCTGCGCGGCCGCCTGTAGCGACTGGTCGTGCAGCACCTTGAGGTCTTCGACCGACTGCTCGGCCGTGACGAGCTGAGCGGCGAACGCCTCGGCGGCGTTGGTGTACTGAATCGCCTTCTCCGCGTCGCCCGCGCCCGCGGCCTGGTCGGCCAGCGTGACCGCCTGTCGCGCGTTGGCGTTGAGCTTTTCGACCTCGTCGAGCTGTCGGCTCAGCTTCATCTCCAGCTGACGCTGGTTGCCGATCACCGATGCCGCCTGCTGCGACAGCGCCTGATGCTGGCGCTGCGCCTCCTCGATCGCCTGCTGAATCTGAACCTTCGGATCCGCATGCTCTTCGATCTTGGAGTCGAAGAGGGCCATCAGATACTTCCAGGCCTTCGCGAACGGATTAGCCATCGATTGATCCCGCCTCCATCTGTGCGTCGCGCGTGCGACTGGGGACTTCCAAAACCTTGCACTAACTACGAGAGAGAATCTATCCGCTCTCGCGGGCTATGCGCAGCGCTCCCACTTCGATCGTGGGCTGGGCGCCTCACATTCCCTTCACCAGGACAAGCATTTCCGCACGCGGCGCGGGGATGACGATGCGCGTGTCCTCCGCGATCCCGATCCGCCCCGAGGTGCCCGATGCCGCCGACGCTGATGCCGCGGCCGGGCCCTCAGCGGGTTCGGCGGGCGCTGCTTCGGCCTCTTCACGCGCACTTGGCCCGGTGAGCGCGGGCTCGCGTGGCGCGGAACCGTCGGCGCTCGCCATCAGCGTGCTGACGTCCCACAGCACCCGCGACAGCGGCAGGTCGAGTGCTTCGCAAATGGCGGCGAGCAGCTCCGACGACGCCTCTTTTCGCCCCCGCTCGACTTCGGACAGGTACCCGAGGCTTACGCGCGCCGAGGTTGACACCTCGCGCAGCGTTCGATGCTGGGCCAGACGCGCACGCCGCAGACTGTCCCCGATTGCCTCCCGCAGCAGCGTCATCTCGTTCTCCTCCACCTCGGGTCACCGCCGTAGCGGCGTTACCTCTTTCTGGCACAACGTCGAGCAATCGCCGCTGGTTCCCGAGTACCCCTACTTAGGGTCAGGAATCCGCGTCGGTGTCGCGACGGTCACAGCGGCAAGCAATTCCCGCACCGCCGCCGCGACCGCGCCGGTTCTGATCGTCGCGCGGTCACCGGCCAGTTTCAACCCGATGACGGTGCTTTGTTCAGCCCCTGCCAATCCGAGGTATACCGTCCCGACCGGGTGCCCGTCTTGGGAATCGGGTCCGGCAACCCCGGTAATGCCGATTCCCCAATCGGCACCACACCGCGTGCGCGCGCCCTGGGCGAGCTGCACGGCGGTGGTCGCCGATACCGGTCCATCGGTGGCGAGCACTTCCTCGGATACGCCTGCGAGCTGGTGTTTTAGGTCGGTCGCGTAGACGATCAGCCCGCCGCGCAGCACCGCGCTCGCGCCTGGAACGTCGGCGATCGTGGCGGCGATCAAGCCTGCCGTCAACGATTCAGCGGTCGCGACCGTCTGCGAGGCAGCGATCAACGCGGCGACAAGTTCGACGACGGGCGCGCCGGTCATGCGCGTCGCGCCCGACCACCGGCCACCCACACCCGCGCGGCTTGGCCGACGTAATCCAGGCCCGTGACCACGGTCAATGCCAGCGCCGCGTACATCAACGCCATTCCCGCGGTCGCGAACGCCCCCGACAGCGGCAAAACCAGCAACGCGATGGCGACCGACTGCACGAGCGTCTTAAGTTTGCCGCCGCGACCAGCGGGTATCACTCCACGACGCACAACAATAAGCCGCAGCAGCGTGACGCCAACTTCGCGCCCGCAAATCACCAGCGTGATCCACCAGGGGAGGTCGCCCAGCATCGACAGCCCGATCAGTGCCGCACCGATGAGCGCCTTGTCGGCGATCGGGTCGGCCAATTTGCCGAAATCGGTCACCAAACCGTATTTGCGGGCGAGTTGCCCGTCGAAGCGATCAGTGATCGCGGCGAGCCCGAAAATCGCAGCGGCGACCACCCGCCAGCGAGTCTCGTGACCCCCGTCAACGAACAACGCCCACACGAAAAGCGGGACAAGCACAATGCGCGCGATGGTCAACACATTGGCGATATTGAGCAGGGGAACTCCCGCTTCGGCACGGTCGTGCGAACCCTGCGGGGCTAGCTCACGGTTGATCTCATCGGGCTGCACGCTCATGCCCCACCCTCTCGGCACGCACCGACATAGCGCCGCGCATCTGACTCATCGCGCGCGGTTTGCTCGCACCCGTCGTGCCGCGATGTCCGGTCGTGTTGCCCGGCGCGATGCGGTGAGCGGAACGACAGGATGTGCGGCACACGTTCAGACTATCGGTAACCGGGCCGACTAATGTGCACCCCATGACCTCACGGGGACCACTGGGTGGTTCGACCAGCGACATACAGCCCTCATCGCCGCCGCATGCCAGGGCGCGCGCGATGTCGGATGTCGCTGTGCGACGAGCCCGTACCTCGGATGTCCCGGAAATCAAACGCCTTGTCGATGAGTACGCCGGTCGCATCCTCCTGGAAAAGAATCTCGTCACTCTCTATGAATCGGTGCAGGAATTTTGGGTTGCTGAAGTCGACGGGCGCGTCGTCGGCTGCGGTGCGCTGCACGTGTTGTGGGCCGATTTGGGCGAGATTCGCACTGTCGCGGTCGACCCTGCCGTCAAGGGCCGTGGCGTCGGCGGCATCGTCGTGGAGCGGCTGATCGCGGTCGCGCGCGCGTTGCAGTTGCAGCGGGTGTTCGTGCTGACCTTCGAAACCGACTTCTTCGCCAGGCACGGCTTTATCGAGATCGACGGCACCCCGGTGACGGCCGAGGTGTACGCCGAGATGTGTCGCTCCTACGACACCGGCGTAGCCGAATTCCTCGATCTGAGCTACGTCAAGCCCAACACCCTGGGCAATACCCGCATGTTGCTGACCCTGTAAGGAAAGTTGAGTAGCTGTGCCTATCTTCGCCGTGCATTACACCTACACCGAGGCAACCGCCGCCGATCGACTCGCGAATCGGCCCGAGCATCGCGGCTGGCTCAACGCGCTCGTCGCCGACGGCACCGTGCTGTCGAGCGGCCCCTACCCCGACGGCAGCGGCGCGCTGTTGCTGTTCTCCTTCGACGGTGACGCCGCCGCGCTCGCCGAGTTCCTCGGCAACGACCCGTTCGCCAAGCTCGGCCTCATCGAAGCCGTGCGCGTTGTCGAGTGGCTGCCGGTGATGGGCGCGTTCGCCGCCGAATAGTCCGCCAACAACAAAGCGCGCCCACTTGAGCAAGTGGGCGCGCTTTTTCGATTTCTACGCTTGACGGCCGCGCGTGCGCAGCAAACTCGCGACGGTCGCGACAACGAGAATGCCGATGATCACCCCAAGCGACAGCGGCGTCGAAATCTCGGGCACGGTCACATGCTCGCCCCCGTTGATAAACGGCAACGTGTTCTCGTGCAGCGCGTGCATCACCAACTTCACGCCAATGAACGCGAGAATCGCGGCAAGCCCGTAGGACAGGTAGACGAGCCGGTCAAGCAGGCCGCCGATGAGGAAGAACAGCTGTCGCAGGCCCATCAGCGCGAACGCGTTGGCGGTGAAAACCAGGTATGGCTCGGACGTCAGGCCGTAAATGGCCGGAATCGAGTCGAGCGCGAAAAGCAGATCGGCGAAACCAATCGCGACCAGCGCGAGCAGCAACGGCGTCACCACGCGCTTGCCATCAACGCGGGTGATGAGCTTGTCGCCGTCGTAAGAATCAGTGGTCGGCAGGAATTTCTTGATAAGCACGGTGATCCGACTGTCGACCTGCTGTTCGTGTTCGACCTCGTGGCCGCTCTCGCGCAGCAATTTCACCGCCGTGAAGATCAAAAACGCGCCGAACAGGTAGAACACCCAGCTAAACGCACTGATCGCGGCAGCGCCGACGGCGATGAATGCGCCGCGCATCACCAGCGCGAGCACGATGCCGATGAGCAGCACCTTCTGCTGGTACATCCTCGGCACCGCGAAGCTGGACATGATGATCAAGAAGATGAACAGGTTGTCGACTGAGAGCGCTTTCTCGGTCACAAAGCCCGCGTAGTACTCGCCCGCGTACGTGCCGCCCCACTGCCAGGCGACGTAGCCACCGAACGCGAGCGCGAGCCCGATGTAGACCGCCGACCAGATTCCCGACTCCTTGAACGTCGGTTCGTGCGGCGTTCTGACGTGGGCAAAGAAGTCGAAGACGAACAAGCCGGCGATCACAACGCCGGTGATCACCCATTCGAGCGCGGTTACGTTCATGAGGCCATCATGCCTGAAATGTCCGTTTCACTCGTTAGCGGCTGGGTCCCCTCCACGAATCGACCACAGTAGCCCGTCCAGTTCGTCCGGCTTGATCAACACGTCGCGCGCTTTGGAACCTTCGCTCGGGCCAACGACGCCACGGGTTTCCATCAGGTCCATCAACCGGCCCGCCTTGGCGAACCCGACGCGCAACTTGCGCTGCAACATCGACGTCGACCCGAACTGCGACGTGACAACCAATTCGACGGCCTGCAACAGCACATCCATGTCGTCGCCGATATCGGGATCAACGTCCTTGACCTCGCCCGCCTTGGCGGCGGTGACCCCTTCCTGATACTCCGGCTCGGCCTGGGTCTTGCTGAAGTCGACCACCGCCGCGATCTCCTCATCGGAGATGAACGCGCCCTGCAAGCGAGTCGGTTTGCCCGCGCCCATCGGCAGGAAAAGGCCGTCGCCCATGCCGATGAGCTTTTCCGCGCCGGGCTGATCGAGGATGACGCGCGAGTCGGTGAGCGACGACGTCGCGAACGCCAACCGCGACGGCACGTTGGTCTTGATCAGACCGGTCACCACGTCGACCGACGGTCGCTGCGTCGCCAAAACCAGGTGAATCCCGGCAGCGCGCGCCTTCTGCGTGATGCGCACGATCGCGTCTTCGACGTCGCGCGGCGCGGTCATCATCAGGTCGGCGAGTTCGTCGACGATCGCGAGAATGTAGGGATAGGGCCGGTAGACGCGCTCGCTGCCGAGCGGCGCGGTGATCTGCCCCGACTTCACCTTGCGGTTGAAGTCGTCGATGTGGCGAACCTTGTTGGCCTGCATGTCCTGATATCGCTGTTCCATCTCCTCAACCAGCCACGCCAGCGCGGCGGCGGCCTTCTTCGGCTGAGTGATAATGGGCGTGATCAGGTGCGGAATGCCCTCGTACGGCGTGAGTTCCACCATTTTCGGGTCGATCAAGATCATCCGCACTTCGTCGGGGGTCGCCCGATGCAGCAGCGAAACCAGCATCGAGTTGACGAAGCTGGACTTACCCGAGCCGGTCGAGCCAGCAACAAGCAGGTGCGGCATTTTGGCGAGGTTGGCCGAGACGAATTCGCCTTCGATGTTCTTGCCAAGACCGATGACCAGCGGATGGTGGTCGTTGCGCGTATGCGGCGACTTCAGCACGTCGGCGAGACGCACGAGTTCGCGGTCGGCGTTGGGCACCTCGATGCCGACGGCCGACTTGCCGGGAATGGGCGCGAGCAACCGCACATTCTCGGTCGCGACGGCATAGGCGAGGTTGCGCGCGAGCGCGGTGATTTTCTCGACCTTGACGCCGGGGCCGAGCTCAACCTCGTAACGGGTGACCGTCGGGCCACGCACGAATCCGGTGACGGCAGCGTCGATTTTGAACTGAACGAGCACCTCGGTAATGGCCTCGATCATCGTTTCGTTGGCCGCCGACCGCTTTTTGGGCGGGTCGCCGTCGATGAGCAGGTTCAGCGGCGGCAGCGTGTAGTCGCCATCGACAACGCGATCGGTGACGAATTCTGGTTCCGCGGGCGGTGGCGGCGGTGTTTGGTCGACGGGCGCGACGGTCGGCCGCTTGCGCGCCGGTTTGGGCGCGGGCGCTGGGGCAGGCGCGGCAGCTGGTGCGTCGAAGAGACCGTCCATCGGTTTCGCGTCGCGCAATGGCGGCTCACCGATGTCGTCGGTGTCGAAGTCGAATGCTGGGGTGGCCGAATCGGTTTCGCCCTTGCGTCGACGCCGTGACGGCGTGCGATGCACCGGGAAACCGTCGGCGTCGTAGTCGTCGTATCGGTCGTCGGAATGCTGGTCGTCGCCAAGCCCGAAGTACTCACGCAACCGCGACGGCACCTCACGCACCGTTGTCCCCGTCAGCAGCAAAACACCAAAAACCATGGCTAGCAACAACACTGGCAACGCGAGCCACGGCGTAAGCCCCTGCCCGAGCGGTGCGCCGATGAGCCAACCGGCAGCACCGGCCGCGCGCGCTCGACCTGCCGCGTCGCCCGGCGAGCCTGCGGCCAAATGCCACAACCCAAGCACCGGCAAGACGACAAGCGCGCCGCCTAACACCAAGCGCGGCCGAATTTCTGGATGCGGCTCCGTACGCATCAACACGACAGCGAGCCCGACAAGCAACAGCGGCGCGACCGCCGCTGCCGATCCACCGACCGCACGCACGATGTCTTCGAGCAGCCGCCCGACCGGGCCGCCAGCGCCCAACCACATCGCCGCGGCGATCACGACACTCACCGCGATCAACGCGAGGCCGAAGCCGTCGCGACGGTGCCCCGAATCGAGTTCGCCAGCGCGGCTGAGCGTGCGCGTTGTCGCGCCGACGCCCCGCGCGAGCAACGTCCAGCCGCTGCCGATGCCACGACCAACGACGGCGAGCGGCGCGGTCGATGACGCGCCCGTAGTCCGGCGAACCGGTCGGCGGGCGGCAGGTTTCCGTACCTGAGCAGGTGCCGCGCGCCCCCGCGTCGAGGCGCGCGGAGCCGGTGCCGCGGGTTTGCGCGCGCCACGCGACGCCGTCGATGCCGCCCGCGCGCGCGGCGTCGTTGTGCTACGGGGCTTTGCTGCCATGTCATCAGGCTAACGGTCAACGCCCCACCCAGACCATCGGCAACACTGGCACCAGCCGAGCTGGGCGGTGTTTGCGCAGGTGAGCCGCGTTGCCGACCCACCGACAAACTCTGCGTTTCGCGGTTAACCGCTTGCCGAATCCTTGCCGCGCGCCTACGAGACCTGTTGTGCGGCTAGCGCAATCAACGTTTCGGTCGGTACGTTGACTGCGCTCCATCGGGTCAACGACCCGGCTGCTTACGAAGGGGAAGCAACAAGTGAAGAGAATGTTCACCAGCGCCGCGGTGCTGGTCGCCACCACCGCGGGCCTGTTCGCGGGCAACATCGCGCCCGCTCAGGCGCAGGGCGGCAACTACTACGGCGCGATCGCGGCGAATGTCCGTGCTGGCGTTTATGGCTACGCCCAGGATTACGACAGCTACTCGGCAGCGCGGTCGGCCGCGATCAACGCGTGCGCTGGTGCGGGCGGCGGCGGTGGCTGCGCGGTCAAGGTGTCCTACCGCAACGGATGTGGCGCGATCTCAATCTCGAAGGGCTGGTGGGGTTTTGGTTCCGCGTCGACCCTCCAGGGCGCGAAGCGTGAAGCACTGAATGCCAACCCGGGTGCCGGTGCGTTCATCAAGCACTGGAACTGCACAAGCAACTACTCGCTCTGACCGCGCTCACTCCCAAGGGAAAAACAACCGTGCGTAATCGTTCACTGAAGACCGCGGCGGCCGTGGTGGCCGCTGTCGCCACCCTCGGCCTTGCCGCGTGCAGTTCGACCGACTCGTCGACCGGGACCGAAACCAGCGCCAAGCCCGCTGGTGGCCAGTTCGAAACCGGCGACAAGGCACCGGTCAAGGAAGAGGGCGTCGAGCCTGTCGCCACGCCCGCGCCCAACCTGCCCAAGCCGACCGCTGAGGAGCTCAACGCGCGCCTTAACAAGGCGCTCGCTGGTCTGCTGACTGGCGACGAGAAGAAGACCTACATCGAGGATGCCGACAAGGATCCGATGCTGGTCGACAAGTTCGTTGACGCGGCGAAGAAGAACAACGTCAAGGCGGCGATCACCAATGTGCCCGACGCCAAGGACGGCAAGATCCGCGCCGGTGCCGACGTGACCATCGACGGCAGCCCGGTCAAGGACGCGTTCGTCGACTTCGTCGCCGACGGTGATTCATGGAAGGTGTCACACACGTTCGCGTGCAACATCGTGAAGTCGGCCAAGCTCGATTCGGCCGCCTGCCAGGCGTAACAACCAAAAACGCAGGGCGCCAACGGTTTTCGTTGACGCCCTGCGTTTTTTGCGTTCTTAGACCTCGATGACCGTTGGCACGATCATCGGCTTACGCCGGTAGGTGTCGGCGACCCAACGCCCAACAACCCGACGCACGCCCTGGGCGATGCGGTGCGTATCGGTGACACCTTCGCCCGCCAGTCGCGACAGTTCCGCTTCGACGAGGGGGGTCGCGTCTTTGAGCGCGGCCTTGTCGTCGGAGAAACCGCGCCCGTTGATCTCGGTGCTCACGACCTTGCCCGAATCCGAGTCGATGACGACGGTGATGGAGATGAAGCCACCCTCGCCGAGCATGAGCCGATCCGACAGCGTGGACTCGCCGACATCGCCAACCTGGTTGCCGTCGACGTAAACATGCCCGACCGGCACGCGACCGACGATGGAGGCGATGCCGTCGACAAGGTCGACAACGACGCCGTCCTCAGCGAGCACAACGCGGTCCTCAGGGACACCGGTCGCCACAGCCAGCTTGGCGTTGGCGCGCAGGTGCCGCCATTCGCCGTGGACCGGCATCGCGTTGGTCGGGCGCACCGCGTTGTAGAGGTAGAGCAGCTCGCCCGCCGACGCGTGGCCCGAGACGTGGACCTTGGCGTTCTGCTGGGTGATGACCGTCGCGCCGAGCCGCGCGAGCCCGTTGACCACGGCGAAGACCGAGTTCTCGTTGCCCGGGATGAGCGACGACGCGAGCACGACAAGGTCGTCGGGGCGAATGTTGATCTGCCGGTGCTCGCCTCGCGCCATGCGCGACAGCGCCGACAGCGGCTCGCCCTGGGAGCCCGTTGAGATAAGCACGAGCCGGTTTCCGGGCAGGCTGGCCGCCTGGTCCATGTCGACAACAACGCCCTCGGGCACATTGAGGTAACCCAGTTCCTGGGCGATCTCCATGTTGCGGACCATCGAGCGACCGATGAAGGCAACCTTGCGGTTGTACTTCTGCGCGACGTCGACGACCTGCTGAATGCGGTGCACGTGGCTGGCGAACGACGCGACGATCACGCGGTTGGTTGCCTTGCCGATCACGTTGTCGAGCACGCCGCCGATCTCGCGTTCCGGCGTGACGAAGCCGGGCACTTCGGCGTTGGTCGAGTCGACGAGGAACAGGTCGACACCCTCGTCGCCGAGGCGCGAGAAACCGGCCAAGTCGGTGAGGCGACCGTCGAGCGGCAGCTGGTCGAGCTTGATGTCGCCGGTGTGCAGGACAACACCGGCGCCGGTGCGGATCGCGACAGCGAGCGCATCGGGGATCGAGTGGTTGACCGCGAAGTACTCAAGCTCGAACGGACCGTGCACGGTGGTCTCGCCCTCGGCGACCTCGCGCAGCTTCGGCTGCAACCGGTGTTCGCGCGCCTTCGCCGCGACAAGCGCGAGGGTGAACTTCGCACCGAGCACGGGGATGTCGGGCCGCTCACGCAGCAGGAACGGCACCGCGCCGATGTGGTCTTCGTGACCGTGCGTGAGCACGATGGCTTCGATGTCGTCGAGGCGATCGGCGATGGGACCGAAGTCGGGCAGGATCAGGTCGACACCGGGCTGCTGATCTTCCGGGAACAGCACGCCGACGTCGACAATGAGCAGCTTGCCGTCGTATTCGAAGACGGTCATGTTGCGACCGATCTCGCCGATACCGCCAAGCGCGAAAACGCGAAGGCCGTTCTTCGGCAGCGCGGGCGGCGCGCCGAGCCGATCCTGGGCGGCCTTGGGCGCGTTCTGCTCGCGACCACGATTGCCGCCCTGACGACCACGGTTGCCGCCCTGGTTGGCGTTGCCGCCATTGCCCGGTCGCGTTTCGGTCTCAGTCTTGCCGCCGCCCTGGCCACGGGTGCGCCCGCCGCGGCGTGAGCTCTTCTTCGGCGCGGTCGTCGACGTGCCCGCTGCCGTGCGCTCAGTCGCGATTTCGGTGACCACCTCGGTCTCGCCAGCGAGATCGGCTTCGGCGCCGATCACGGCGATGGGCTCGTCGATCGCCTCCGGAGCTTTGGCGGCCTTTTCGGCGGTTCCGCCCTTAGGCGGGATCACCTTGTCGATCGCGGCCTGCACATTCTCGACCGGGGTCTTTGCCACTGGGGCAGGCGCGCCAGCGGCACGACTAGCCGAGCGGCGACGGGTTTTCCGTGCGACGGGTTCGGTCATGCCGACACCCCCGCGGCTGCCAAATCCGCAGCCAATTGCTCAATCTGTTCAGAGGTAGGCATCAGCTGCGGCAATCGCGGCTCTCCTACGTCAACACCGAGCAAACGCAGTCCTGACTTGCACATCGCCACACCTCCGAGTCGGGTCATGGCCGCATACAGCGGCAGCAGTGTCGCGTTCAGTTCTCGTGCTTTCACGATATCGCCCGCGAGATAAGACTGGTGAAGCTCGCGCAACCGTTCGGGCACGAGATGCCCGATCACACTGATGAAACCGACAGCGCCAACCGACAGCCACGGCAGGTTGAGCCCGTCGTCGCCGGAGTAGAAGTCCAGGCCAGTCGATGCGATCAGATCGGCACCCGTGACCAGGTCGCCCTTGGCGTCCTTCACCGCGACGATGTTGGGCACCTCGGCGAGTCGCCGAATGGTGTCGATCGCGATGGGGACCACCGAGCGCGGCGGAATGTCGTAGAGCGTCACCGGAAGATCAGTTGCTTGCGCGACCGCGGTGAAGTGCTGAATCAGCCCTTCCTGGGTGGGTCGCGAGTAGTACGGGGTTACGACGAGCAACCCGTGCGCGCCCGCGTTTTCGGCGGCGCGTGCCAGTTCGATGGAATGCGCGGTGTCGTAGGTACCAGCGCCCGCGATGACGGTGGCGCGGTCGCCGACGGCGTCGACAACTGCGCGCAGGAGGTCGACCTTCTCAGCCTCAGACGTGGTCGGCGACTCACCGGTGGTGCCCGAGATCGCGAGCAGGTCGACTCCCCGGTCGACCAGACGTGCCGCCAACGCGACGCCAGCATCGACGTCGAGCTTGCCCGCAGCGCTAAAAGGGGAAACCATCGCGACACCGACTGTGCCGGACGCGCGGGGCTGCGTCTGCGTCGATTCACCGTTCGTCATGGTCAGCAAGGCTACCCGGTTACCAAGTGTGCTTCGACACCCTAGCGGCGCGAACGCCGCCCGCGCGTGTTCCTCGTGACGCCACCAATGAGCGCCGATGGCGTCAAACTTTTCCTGGCGTGACATCACCGATGACGTCATACTGATGTCATGAACCTTGACGCGTATACCGCGCGACTTCGTGCCGACATCATCGCCGCAGCGGCGTTGGGCGATGAGAAAACGCAGGCCACCGCCGCGGCGCTGGCCGCCGCGGTCGAAAGCGCGACCCGGCTGACGCTCTTGTCGGCTTTGTCGGAACTGGCCGCCGAAGTGAGTACCGAACTCGGCGACCGAACCGTCACCGTGCGGCTCGACAACACCGACGCCGTGGTGGACGTGCGCAAGAACACGCCCATTGACGACCCGACGGCCGAGCCCGACCCCAGCGTCAACCCGACCTTCGAGGAAATGACCGGCGACATCAGCCGCGTAACCCTGCGGTTGGTCGAGCAACTCAAGGCCAAGGCGGAGGACGCGGCGGCGCAAAACGGACAGTCGCTGAACTCGTGGCTGTCGGGCGCGGTGAGCGGCGCGTTGCGCGACCAGATGCGCGGTGGTGGCAAGGGGTGGTGACCCACCGCGAGTCACGCTGCTAGTCATAGCAACTCGATGAGGTCGCCGCGCTCGCCGATGACGACCTTCTCCAGTTCAAGCCAGTCCGCCATCTCGCGCAACGCCGTGTTCACGGCAGCGGCTGTCGCCGCGTTCGCGTGACCTGGTTCGGCAAACGCGCCAGGCACATTCAGGACCCCCGCCGCGCGGTCGGCCCGAAGGTCAACGCGGCCAACAAGTTGCCCGTCGAGCAGCACAGGGAACACGTAATACCCGTGTACGCGCTTGGCTTCGGGAGTGTAAATCTCAATTCGATAGTGGAAGTCGAAGATTCGCTGGGTACGCGGCCGGAAGAAGATCAGCGGATCGAACGGGCATAGCAGCGCGGTTCCGGAAATCCGTCGTGGCGTCGCGGCTTCCGGGTGCAAATACGCCGGTTCACCCCAGCCGTCGACCTCAACCGGAACCAACTCGCCCGCGTCTACTAGGTCGCGGATCGCTGGCGTTGTTTGTTTGCGGCGCAGCCGGTAGTAATCGCCGAGGTCGGCTTCGGTGGCGATGCCGTGCGCGCGACTGGCTTTGCGCACCAATTCCCGCATCGCCTCGGCCTCGTCGATCACGCGCGCGCGGATGTCGGCGGGGATGACTCGCTCGGTGAGGTCGTAGTGGCGTTGGAAATTCACGCGCGTTCCCGTTGACAGTTCGCCTGCCGCGAACAGTTGTTCGCACAGCAGTTTGGTGTCGCTGAGGTTCCACCAGCTGCCCTTGGGACGCGGTTTGTCGAGTTCAAGGTGACGTTCGATCTCGCCCGCGCTCGCTGGGCCAACCTCCCGGACAACGTCGAGAATGTCGGCACCGAGGGTGGGATTGCGTTCGACCGCGCGCTGCACGTTCGCCCAGCGGCCCTTGCTGTATTCGTCCATCCTGAAGCGCATCAGCGGCCAGTCGGCAATCGGCATGAGCGCTGCCGCGTGGCCCCAATACTCAACGAGCCCACGGCCGGACCCGCGCGGATCGCTCCACGCGATCGTGTCGAGCAGCCCACGGTCGTAGGAGCCAAGCCGGGCGAACACCGGCGCGTAATGGGCGCGCACGACCGCCGACACCGAATCCAGTTGCAGCAGCCGGGTTTTGCTCACGACGTCGAGCACAGCGCGCCGATTGGGCGTGCTGCTTGGACGCTTGCCGAACCCCTGGGCCGCCACCGCGATCTTTCGCGCTGCTGCCGCACTCATCCGCTGCATGTCGATCACCATGCCAGAGGGGTCTGACAAGTTTGCTCAGCTCGAAACTCGCACGGTCCCCGCGGTGTCGATTTCGGTGCGACGGTAGTCGCTCGGGCTCACCGCGAGCACTGTCGCAACCCAGCGTCGGCCGATGGGCAGTACCCGCACGGTGACCGATCCTGATGTGGCCCTTGTCAATTGGTCGACCGCCGCGTCAATTGCCTTGCCGCGCACCCACGCTGGAACGCCGATAAAGCCGCCGTCGTCGAGGAGCGTGACCTCCACTCCCCTCCCACGCGCGCCACGTGCGGCGGCGCTCAGCGCGTCGGTCACCAGTTGTGGGGCGCGGAGCGCGTCGCGGAGTTCGGCTTCGAGCAGTCGGCATTGCTCGCGTTCGGCGTCGCTGAGCTCGACGCCCGCCGCGATGCGCGCGAGGATCGGCCCTGCGGCCTGGTCTAGTCGCGCCAACTGTCGGTCGCGTTCGCCGTTCACCGCCTCAAGCGCGGCCTCGCGCGCCGCACGCTGGTTGGCGTGGCCGCGCAGTTCCCGCAGTGACCGTTGCGTTGGCCGGATGATCGTCATAAATACGGTGACCACCGCGACCGTCGCGACCGGGGTGAGCGCGCGCAGCACCGTTTCGGGCTGCCACGACGAGAAGACGCCAAACAGTCGCAGCACGATCGCGGTCGCGACAACTCCGGCCCACGCCGACGCGACGCGACCGCGTACCACGAGCATCGCGAGCACATACGACGTCGGGTACGCGGTCCACAACTGCGGGGAGAAGCCCGCGCGATTGTTGACAAAGGGCACGGTGAGGCCCATCGCGATCGGGCCAGCACAAACGATGAACGCGGTGACGAGGTAGGGCAGTGGGTCGATCGGAAACACCGTCACCATCAGCGCGGCGGTGCCCATGATGACCAGCGCGACGAGCGCGGGGAAGAACGGAACCAGGTCGAAATTGACCCGCATATACATCAGCACGGTCGCTTCGAAGACGAGCACGAACAGCCAGGCGAGGCCGTCGCCGAGCCCGAGCAGTTCGCGCACGCCGAGCACGTCGCGGTCAACCATGATCGGGCTCCCATCGCAGGGTGACGGTCGTGCCGAGTCCCGGGGTCGACTCGACGATCGCGGCGCCGCCCGCCACGGCGGCCATGCGGCCGATGATGCTGCCCGCGATGCCAAGTCGGTCGGCTGGCACGGTCTCGGGGGCGAAGCCAGCGCCGTCGTCGGAGACGGTGACCTGCACCGATGTCGCGGTGAGCTCGACGGCGACAGCGCGGCGCGCCCGTTGACCAGCGTGCCGCAGGCTGTTGCGCAGGGCTTCGGTGAGGGCGGCGGCGAGCCGTTGCGCGACGTCGATGGGGACGCGCAATGTGGTGTCGGCGAGCGTCGTGCCGACGACCAGGTCGGGGGCGACGTCGGCGGTCGCGTCGCGCAGCAGGGTCACGATCGAGGGTGCGTCGATGGCGAGCACCGCCGGTGCTGCCCTTGACTGTTCGAGCTGTTCGAGGGTGCGTGCGGCCTGGCCGCGCAGCGCGGCGGTCGACTCGGTCGCGCGGGCGGCGGCGAGCAAGGTCGACAGGACCGCGTCGTGAATCAACGCCGCGAAGCGCGCGCTCTCCCGTTCGGTCGCCGCGGCTGCGGCGACGGTCGCGGCTCTGCCTCGTTGTCGCACGCCTTCGCGGTCAACACGGTCGGCGGCCGCGCGGGCGTAGACAACGCACCAGAGGAAGAGGGCGGCGACGCCTAGTGCGCGGGTGATGTCGCCGAAGAGCGAACTTTCCGGTATCACAAAGCAATTCGACGCGCTGGTCGCGACGGCGAGGATCGCGGCGTACCCGGCGGCGAAGCGGACCGACCAGGCGAGGCCAGCCGCCATCGTGCCGAGGACGAGTCCACGGTAGGGCCATGAGGCGATCGAGCCCGCGTGGACGGCGGCGTAGATCGCGGGCGTTGCCACGGTCGCTGCGAGGTAGCAGAGGGCGGCCGCGCCCGCGAAGGGACCAATCGCGGCTGCCGGACCGCGCGCCGACACCGCGACGAGCGGCGCGAACATCACGTACGCGGCGGCGAGTTGGATTTCGGGCCAATGCCCGTCGACGGTGTGTTGGGTGAGGACCGCTGGGAGTTCGAGCACCATCACGATCAGTGCGCCGACGCCGATCGCGACGCCGAGCCTGCGGACGATTTGGTCGGTTGCCGCCCGCGCGAGTTCGTGCTGGATCACCCTCGGTGATTCCGTTCGGGGACGGGGAGCCACCCGTCCTCGACGGCGCGTTTGTACAGGTCGGTTTTGGTCGGCGCGGGTCGGCCCGCATCGGCATATTTCTGGCGAATGCGGCCGAGGTAGTCGTTGACGGTTTGTTCGGAGAGGCCGGTGAGTCGGGCGACGCGCGACGCTTTTTCGCCCGATGCGTAGAGCATGAGTACTTCTTCTTGCCGCGGACTAAGGCCGACTGCCGACAGCTGCGGGTCGCCGTCGATGGCGGCGGCCCAGTCGGTGGTGACTACCTGTTCGCCGGAGGCGGCTTTGCGGACGGCGTCGACGACGGTGGCGACCCCTTCGGACTTCCGAAGTACGCCTAGCACACCGGCTTTCGCGGCAGAGCGAACGAGGAAGGCGTTGTCGGCCCCGGTGAACACGAGCACTTCGATGCCGCGTTCGCGCAGCGCGGTGACGTTGTCGCCGGGCGTTGACCCGTCGGGCAGCCTTAGGTCGAGCACGACAAGATCGAGCCCGTTGCTTGCTTCGGGATGGGCGAGCAGCCCCGCCACGCTGTCGGCAGTGGCAACGAGATCAAGATCAGCTTCAGGCCCGAGCATGGCGGCGAGCCCAATAGCGACCGATTCATGGTCTTCAACGAGCCCAACCCGGGCCACCGACCGTCGTTCGTGGTCCACAGATCTCTCCCGTCACGCTGTGCAGATGGTACAGGTGTACCGCATCACGTGACGGCCTGTTAGCCGGGAGAAGTTGGGGCACGACGACTTTCGCCTACTCTCCCACTGCCTCGTTCGCCGCTCCGACGACCGCGGGGAGTAGCCCTGGTACCGCGCGTTCCAACGCGTCGACTCGCAACCGCTGGTAGGTCTGGCCGTCGATCGTCAGGCGTTCAATCACGCCAGCCTCGCGCAAGATCTTGAAGTGGTGGGTCGCGGTCGACTTGTTGATCACGTCGTAGAGCGCCGAGCAGCGGACCGGGGCGCCCGCGTTGCTCAGGCGGCGAACCATTTCTAGGCGGACCGGGTCGTGCAGTGCGCCGAGGACAGCGGGGAGTTCGGCGACGGGGGCCGACGCCGTCGACAACGCATCGTTAGCCGATGTCATGATTTACCTCACTCTGGGTTCGATAACCATCATACTCGGCGTACCGTTCGATCCGTTCGATGAAGATCAAACTCTGCTGATAGGGGCCCTCGTGGCGACAACAATCGTGGAACCCGAACACCACACGCAACGATGGGCCTACGGCACCGTCCTTGTCGCGACCGGCGTCGCGCTCGGCGTCTCCGGCGCCCCCGCCCCGCTGTACGGCATCTACCAGACCGAATGGCACCTTTCGCCGCTCACGACCACGCTCGTTTTCGCCGTCTACGCCGTCGCGGCGCTGGGCGCGGTGCTCGTTTCGGGGCGCGTTTCCGATGTGGTCGGACGCAAGCCCGTGATGATCGGCGCGTTCGCGACGATGATCGCCGGACTCGCCGCCTTCCTCATCGCCGACTCGGTTGCCATGCTCCTGCTTGCCCGTGCCCTGCACGGCGCCGCCGTCGGCGCGACCGTTGTGGCCGGTGCCGCCGCTCTGCTCGACCTTCGCCCCGAGCGCGGCGCGCGGTCCGGGCAACTCAGCGGCGTCGCGTTCAATGTCGGCATCGCCATTGCTGTGCTCGGCACCGCCGTACTCGCGCAGTACGCGCCAGCACCGTTGCGCACACCGTATGTGGTGATCGCGGTGCTCTGCGTGGCCGCTGCCGCCGCGATTCTTTTCCTCAACGAACCGCACACCGCCCGCACCAAGGCACGCATCCGCATCGCGAAACCCGCTGTCCCCGCCGAAATTCGGGCCGATTTCTGGTTCTCGGCGATCGGCGTGATGGCCGCGTGGTCGGTGCTTGGCGTGCTGCTTTCGCTGTACCCGTCGCTCGCCGCCGCCAAGACTGGCGTGCACAACCTCGTGTTCGGTGGGGCCGTCGTCGCGGGCACCGCGTTGGCGGGCGCGACCGCCCAACTGTTCGCGACGGGCATCCGCGCACGCAAAGCCGCGATCATCGGTGACCTCGGTATGGCCGCCGCGCTTGTCCTGACCTTGCCCGCGCTCGCGACGAAGAACTGGCTTGTCGTGCTCGTCGCGGGCCTGGTTCTTGGCGCGACCTTCGGACTTGGCTTCGGTGGCTCACTGCGCCACCTGTCGGAAGTGGTTCCCGCCGATCGACGTGGCGAAACGATGTCGGCCTATTACCTGCTTGCCTACTCGGCGATGGCACTGCCGACAATTGCCGCGGGTTGGGCCGCGACCGAGTGGGGCCTGACCACGGTGTTCCCCTGGTTCGTCGTGATCGTGGCGCTGGCCTGCATCGGTGCCGCATTGCTTGGTATTCGAGGCGCTCGGGTCGCCGCGAAAATCGCCTAACGAAACCGTGCGCGTGAAAACCCAAGGCCGGTCCCACAATTGGGGCCGGCCTTGGTGCTATTCGCACAGACGGTTTACTCCGGGAAACCACCGTAAGGAACCGTGATCAGTTCCAAAAAGTGCCCATTGGGGTCGAGGAAATAAACCCCTCGACCACCGTCATTGTGATTAATTTCGTTGACGTCATGTTTCTGCGGGTCGGCCCAATGCTCCAGCTTGTAGCGCTGAATCTTGGCGTAAGCCGCATCAAATTCGGCATCAGACACCAGAAACGCGTAGTGCTGTGGCTGAATCTCGGAAATGAACGGCGGCACGTTCGCGAAATCAAACGCGATTCCATGTTCGAGGGCGATCGGAATGAACGGCCCCCATTGCTTTCCTACGTCCAACCCGAGGATATCGGCCCAAAATTCGGCCGTTTCCCGATTATCGCGACATCCGACAATGGTGTGATTGAACTGCACTGACAGGGGATTTCTCCTTGTTCGTGATGGCGCCGACCCTGGGCACGGTACGAGGCGGCCAACAGGAGCACCATCACCGATATCGAGGTTAACGCCAGATCCCCGAATCTGTAAAGGCTCTCGCGGTAAGTTCTTCGATCATGAAGATTCGTGGAGCGGTTCTGGAACGGATCGCCGCACCCGCCCCGTTCGCTGATTCGCGCCCGATCACCATCGGTGAGCTCGACCTTGCCGAGCCTGGCCCGGGCGAACTGCTAGTTCGGATCGAAGCGGCTGGCCTGTGCCATTCGGACCTGTCGGTCATCGACGGCAACCGGGTGCGGCCGGTGCCGATGCTGCTCGGCCATGAGGCGGCCGGGATCGTTGAGCAAGTAGGCGAAGGCGTCGACGACATCACCGCAGGTCAACGCGTTGTCATGACGTTCCTGCCCCGCTGCGGCGAGTGCGCGGGCTGCGCGAGCAACGGCCGCACCCCGTGCGCGCCGGGCAGCGTCGCCAACAACGCGGGCGAACTGCTCGCGGGCGGTCGCCGCCTGGCTCGCGATGGCGAAGAAGTCCACCACCACCTTGGCGTTTCGGGTTTCGCGTCGCACGCGGTCGTCGATCGACGCTCGGTCGTCCCCGTCGACGATGACGTGCCACCCGAAGTCGCCGCTGTCCTCGGCTGCGCGGTCCTCACCGGCGGTGGCGCGCTCCTGAATGCCGCCAAACCACAAACCGGTGACCGCATCATGGTCGTCGGCCTCGGTGGCGTCGGGATGGCGGCCGTCCTTGTCGCCGTGTCGTTGGGACTGGGCGAGGTGATCGCCGTCGATACGGTGCCCGAAAAGCTCGCGCTCGCAAGGGAATTCGGTGCGACCGCCACGTACACCCCGGCCGAGCTAGCCGAGGCGGGCATCGTCGCCGACACCGTCATCGAAGCGGCGGGCAACGTCCGCGCGTTCGAAACCGCCGTTGCCGCGACCGCACCCGGTGGCGTCACGGTGACAGTTGGCCTCCCCGCTCCCGACGCGACCGCGACCATCTCGCCACTCACGCTCGTCGCGCAGGGTCGCACAATCATCGGCTCCTACCTCGGCTCAGCGGTCCCGTCGCGCGACATCCCCGAGTACGTCCGCCGCTGGCGGGCCGGCGAACTCCCCCTCGAACGCCTCGTTTCCGCGCGCATCGGCATCGACAGCATCAACGAAGCATTCGATGACCTGGCCGCCGGGGCCGCGCTGCGGCAGGTGATCGTCTTCGACTGACCACCCGATAGGCTTGGGTCGAGAGCGAAACGAGGAGGCAGGGTGACCATTCGGGTCGGAGTACTTGGAGCACAGGGCAAAGTTGGCCAGGCGATCTGCGCGGCGGTAGAAGCTGCCCCGGACCTCGAACTTGTCGCCCAGGTCGATAAGGGCGACGCGCTGGAAACCTTCACCGAAACCGGCACCCAGGTCGTTGTCGACTTCACCAATCCCGACGTGGTGATGGGCAACCTCAAGTTCCTCATCGACAACGGCATCCACGCTGTCGTCGGCACCACCGGCTTCGATGAGGCTCGTCTCGCCGAGGTGCGCGGCTGGTTGGCGCAGCGTCCTGAGGTCGGCGTGCTGGTCGCGCCCAACTTCGCGATCGGCGCGGTGCTGTCGATGCGCTTCGCCGAGCAGGCGGCCCGCTTCTTCGACTCGGTCGAGGTCATCGAACTGCATCACCCGAACAAGGTCGACGCCCCGTCGGGCACGGCTTACCGCACCGCCGAGATCATCGCGGCAGCCCGTGAACGCGCGGGTGTCGGCCCGAGCCCGGACGCGACGACCATCGAGTTGGAAGGTGCGCGCGGCGGCGACGTCGACGGCGTGCGCGTGCATTCGGTGCGCCTCGCCGGACTGGTCGCGCACCAGGAAGTGCTGTTCGGCACCCAGGGCGAGACGCTCACCATTCGCCACGATTCGATCGACCGCAATTCCTTCGCCCCCGGTGTGCTGTTGGGCGTGCGGCAGATCGCGAACCGTCCCGGCCTCACTGTCGGGCTCGACCCGTTCCTTGACCTGTGAGCGCTGACCAGGCGAAAGATAACGCCAAAGTCCTTCGGACACTTGGCTTGATCGGCTTTCTGCTGGTCGCGATCGTCCTGTATTTCGGCATTCTTGGGTTCTTCGCGATCCAGTTCATCCAGGCCGGTGGCGTCGCGCCGACGGCGATGGGCATCGGCGTGCTGATGTTGATTCCGCTTGGCGCGTGGATCATTTGGGCTAGTTTGCGCGCGGCGTTCGCCCATCAGCACCTGGCGCGACGGATGCATGACGAGGGCCGCGAACTCGACACCTCGCACCTGGAACGTCGGCCGTCGGGTCGCGTCACGCGCGAAGCGGCCGACGGTCTGTTCGCCCAGGTCAAGCAGGAGTGGGAAGCCGACCCGGATAACTGGCGTTCGTCGTATCGACTGGCGAAGGCATACGACATCGCGGGCGACCGCAGTCGTGCGCGCGAAGCGATGAAACGTGCTGTCGCGCTTGAGAAGCTGGAGAGCCAGGAGAACTAGGAGAGCCCATGCCCCGGTTGCTGATTGTGCATCACACGCCGTCGCCGCATTGTCAGGCGATGTTCGAAGCGGTGCTCGCGGGAGCGACCGACCCGGAGATCGAGGGCGTCGATGTGGTCCGCAAGGCCGCGTTGGCCGTCACCGCGACCGACGTCCTCGAAGCCGACGGCTACGTCCTCGGCACCCCAGCCAACCTCGGCTATATGAGCGGCGCGCTGAAACACGCGTTCGACACGATCTATTACCCGTGCCTCGACGCGACGAAGGGCCGCCCCTACGGCCTGTATTTGCACGCGAATGAGGGTGGCGAGGGTGCGGAGAAGGGCGTCGCCGCGATCACGACGGGGCTCGGTTGGGTGAAAGTCGCTGAGTACGTGAGTGTTTCGGGCAAACCAACCAAAGAGCAACTCGAAGCGTGTTGGGAGCTGGGCGCGACAGTCGCCGCCCAGCTCATGTAGCTCACTCCACCAATTTACGCACTGCCGCTGGCAGGTCGCGGGTGCGCTGGTACGGGCCGACTACGCAGGCGCCGAAGGGGCGGGCCAATACCGTCCGTGCCACTTCAGCCACCTCGTCGGAGGTCACCGCGTCGATGCGCGCCAACGTCGCCGACACGCTGCGGTGGTTGCCGTAGCTCAGTTCGCTTCGACCGATGCGGTTCATCCGCGACGCCGAATCCTCAAGTCCCAGAACAAGTCCGCCGCGTAGCGAGCCCTTCGCCCGCTGGCATTCGGCTTCGGTGACCCCGTTCGCCGCGACTTCCTCGAGTACGCCGCGCGCCAAAGACGTTACCTGCGCGAGGTTTTCGGGCTGGCAGCCCAAATACACCGAGAACGCGCCGGTGTCGGCGAAGGTGTCGACACTTGAATACACCGAGTACGCGAGCCCGCGTTCTTCTCGAATGCGTTGGAACAGCCGGGAACTCAGTCCGCCACCGATCACCGTGTTGAGGATCGACAACGGCCAGCGCTGCGACCCCTCATGCCGTCCGAACGCGCGAACACCGAACGCGAGGTGCGCCTGTTCGCCGTCGCGGTTGATGCGCACAAGTCCGGGCGCGCCCTGCTGGCGGAACACCCCTTCGCGCCGAGGCGCGGGTTCGGCGCTCAGGTCAAGGCGGGGTTCGAACGCACGATGCACTAATTCGACGACAAGATCGTGGTCGACGTTGCCCGCGACCGCGACAACCATCCGTTCGGGCCGGTATCGCCGCTGGTGGAAGCCACGCAACTGCGACGCCTGCATGTCTTCGATCGACTCAACACTGCCGATGACCGGCCGACCGATCGGGTGGTTGCCGAACATCGCGGTCATGAACGCGTCGCCGACGAGGTCTTCGGGGTCGTCGTCGCGCATCGCGATCTCTTCGAGCACAACCTGGCGCTCAACGTCGACATCGGCCGCGCGGCACAGCCCGTTCAGCACCACATCGGAAACGACTTCGATCGCGTACGGCAGGTCTTCGTCGATGACGTGGGCGTAGTAGCAGGTCTGTTCCTTGGCGGTGAACGCGTTCAGTTCACCGCCGATCGAGTCCATGCCCTGGGCGATGTCGAGTGCTGAGCGCGTCGGCGTCGCCTTGAACAGCAGGTGTTCGAGGAAGTGCGCGGCGCCCGCGACGGTCGGACCTTCGTCACGTGACCCGACGCCGACCCACACGCCGATCGATGCCGAGCGCACGCCGGGCACGAACTCGGTGACAACGCGCAGGCCGCCGGGCAGCACGGTTCGGCGGACGCCGCCCCCGGGGCTGTGCTGATCTGTGTCGTCGGTGCTGGTAGCGGTGGGCTCAGTCAATTGTGGATTCGTCACCCGATCTCACCGGGACACTGCGTTGACATGGTTTGTCGACCTCTCGAACGGGCGAAGGCGGCGCTGGCAAAAGGCGCGGCGCGTTTGATCGATCCTAGGTGGCGCTCCCGACTTCTTCACTATCGGCCCGGTTGAGGACCGCACCGATGCGCGCGAGCGCGGGTTCCGACGTCATCGCCCAGTGCGTGACCTCGATCGGGTACGCGGTCACGGTCCCGGTGACGGTATCGGTCCAGGTCCGGGCACCGGCGAGACCGGTCGGGTCGTCGGTCGCGGCCGCGAAGTAGACGACGTCGCCGTCGAACTTGTTGGGGACGTAGCCGTCGAGCATGCGCATCGAGTCGACCGCCGCGTCGACGATGCGCTCGATGCGCCCTGCGTCGAGCGCGGCGAGCGGGCCGCCCAGTTCCGCGACGGCGGCGGCGATGCTCGCGACCCCGTCCGCGTCGAAGACGGCGTCGTCGATCCCGTCGATGGTGAGCCCGCCAAGCAGGTCGCCCATTGTCGGCGCCGGCGTGGCCGACGGGCCGTCGCCGTGCCAACTGTCGAGCAAGGTCAGACTTTCGACCGCGAAACCTTGCGCTTGCAGTCGGGTGGCGACGGCGTGCGCGAGCAGGCCGCCAAGCGACCAGCCGAGCAGGTGGTAGGGCCCGTCCGGCTGGACCGAGCGAATGGCCGCGACGTAGATCTCGGCCCATTCCTCGATCGACGTGGGCAGCGGCGCGTCGGCGCTGAGCGCGGGCGACTGCAACCCGTACACCGGACGGTTCGCGTCGAGGTGGCGGGTGAGCCCAGCGAACGACCACGACACCCCGCCGACGGGGTGGATGCAGAACAGCGGCGCGCCCGTGCCCGCGGTGCGCAGCGGGAGGATGACCCCGAACGCGTCGTCGGCCGAGCCGGTGCCCGATTCCAGTCGCGCGACGAGTTCGGCGACCGTCGACTCGGTGAACAGCCAGTTCACCGGCAGCGTCACGCCGAGCGCGGCACCCAACCGCGACGACAAAACGACCGCGTTCAGCGAGTTGCCGCCGAGGTCAAAGAAGTTGTCGTCCAAGCCAATTCGCTCACGATCGAGCACGCGGGCGAATTCGGCGGCGACGATGCGCTCGGTAGTGGTCACCGGCGCGCGGTACACCACCTCACGCAACTGCGGGATCGGCAGCGCCGCGCGGTCGAGCTTGCCCGACGCGTTCACCGGGAACTCGTCGAGAACAAGCGTGACCGCGGGCACGAGGTAGCCGGGCAGTTCGGCGGCGAGCGCGGTGCGGATCGCTGCCGGATCGAGCGAAACACCGTGCGCGGCAACGACATAGCCGACAAGGCGGTCCGCCGATGTGCCAGCGACCACTGCCACAGCGGCGTCGGCAACCCCCGACTGCGCGCGCAACACCGCTTCGACCTCGCCGAGTTCGATGCGCTGACCGTTGAGTTTCACCTGGAGGTCAGCGCGCCCGACGTAGTCAAGTTCGCCTGCGACCCAACGCACTCGGTCGCCAGTGCGGTACAGGCGACGGCCGTTATCGAACGGATCGGCGACGAACCGCTCGGCGGTGAGCGCGGCTTGGCCGATGTAGCCGACGGCAACCTGCTCGCCGCTGACGTACAGCTCGCCGACGACACCGGGCGGCACCGGCCGCAGCAGTCCGTCGAGGACATGCAGGCGCGTGTTGGCGACGGGCGCGCCGATGGGCACTGTCTCGGTGTCGCGATCGCTGACGATATGCGTGCTGACCTGCACCGTCGCCTCGGTCGGCCCGTACAGGTTGATCACGTCAGCGCCGGTAACCGCACGCACGCGCTGTGCGAGGTCGGCCGACAGCGCTTCACCACCGGCGAAGACGCGACGCAAGCTGGCGCGCCGCGCCGCCGGTTCCGCGACATAGGCGGCGAGCAGGGTGGGTGCGAACTGCGCGGTCGTCACGCCACGCGTGGCGATGAGGTCGGCGAGGTAGGTCGGGTCACCGTGACCGCCTGGTCGGGCGAGCACGAGTGAAGCGCCAACCCGCAAGGGCAGCAACAACTCCCAGATCGACGCGTCGAAGGTAACCGGCGTCTTGTGCAGGACCGTGTCGTCGCCGCCGATCCCGAATTTGCCCGCGAACCAAGCCAATTGGTTCACGATCGCGCGATGGGTGACCGCGACGCCCTTCGGCAGGCCCGTTGAACCGGACGTGAAGATCACGTACGCGGTGTGCTCGGGACGCAACGGTTCGATGCGCTCGCCGTCGACGATCGGCCCAGCCGCGTACCCGCCGAGGTCGAGGTCGTCGACGGCAAGAACGTCGACGGCAGTGTCGACCGACAGTTCCCCGGCTTCCGCGAGGGTGGTGAGCACCAACGCGGGACGGGCGAGCCCGAGGATCCGCGCGATGCGCTCAGCAGGCTGATCGGAGTCGACCGGCACGTAGACACCACCGGCGGCGAGCACGGCGTAGACCGCGATGAGCTGGTCAATCGAGCGGCGGGCCGCAACCGCGACCGGAGTGTCGGGCCCAACCCCCCGCCGAATGAGCAGCCGCGCAAGCGAATTCACCCGAATACTGAACTCGCGGTAGGTGAGCGAAGTCTCCTCAGCATTGACCGCGATCGCGGTCGGGGTCGCGGCTACCTGACGATCGAAGGCAGCCGAGAGCACCTCAAGCGAGCGAGCCGTCGACGTGTCGTGCCAAAGCTCCAGCGCGGTACGGTCTTTCGCGGTGAAGAGGTCAACGTCGCCGACTCGGGTAGCCGGAGCAGTGGCGATCGCCGTCAACATCGCCACGTAGCCGCTGATGATGCGGTCAGCCGTCGATGCGTCGAACAGGTCCGTCGCGTACGTCAACGTCACCAACTGACCACCATCGTCGGCGGCCGTCAGCACCAGATCGAGGTCGAAGCGCGCGACCGCGCCCGCCAGGTCGATGCCGCTCACCGTGACGTCGCCAACCGACAGTTCTTGCGTCGTCGCGCCCATGTTCTGGAACGCGAGCATCACCTGGAACAGCGGGGTGTGCGCGGTCGAGCGGACCGGGTCGAGTGCGTCGACGAGCCGCTCGAACGGCAGGTCAGCGTGCTCGAACGCGTTGAGGTCGACCGAGCGTGCCCGCGCCAACAGCTCCGCGAACGAGGCGGTCGGGTCGACACCGAGCCGCAGGACGAGGGTGTTGACGAACATGCCAACCAGCGCGTCGAGCGCGGCGTCACCACGACCGGCAACCGGCGTGCCGATCGCGATGTCGTCACCGCCGGACAGTCGCGCGAGCAACGCGGCAAGCGCGGTATGCGCGACCATGAATTCCGTCGCGTCATGCGCCCGCGACGCCGCACTCACGCGACCCCAAACCTCAGCTGGCACAACCGTTTCCACGACAGCACCGCGCTGCGAAGCGACAGCGGGACGCGGCCGATCGAGCGGCAACTCAAGCACAGCGGGCAGGTCGGCGAGGGCGTCACGCCAGAACGCGGTTTGGCGCGAAACGAGCGATTCGGCGTCGGCCGCGTCGCCCAAAATCTCGCGCTGCCACAGCGTGTAGTCGGCGTACTGCACCGCGAGCGGCGTCCAACTCGGCGCTGTCCCCGCGTGCCGCGCGAAGTACGCCTGCGCGGTGTCGGCGAGCAGCGGACCAGCCGAGAAACCGTCGGAACTGATGTGATGCACGACGACGACAAGCACCACTTCGTCCGGCCCGGTGACCAAGATGCGCACCCGAACGGGCGGCGCGGCGGTGACGTCAAAGCCGCGCGACACCTCAGCGGCGACAAGGCCGGGCAGTGCGACCGGATCAACCGTCTCGACAACCGGGGTCGGGACGATATTCCAAATCGCCTGTGTCCCTTCGCCATCCACCATCGGGTAGGCGGTCCGCAGGACCTCGTGTCGGTCGAGCACGTCGGCAACGGCGGCGGCGAGCGCGGCCGGGTCGACGTCGCTGCCGGTCAGCCGCACCGCGATCGGGATGTTGTAGGCGGCCGATTCGGGGTCGAGTCGGTTGAGCAACCACATGCGCTGCTGCGCTGCCGACAGCGGGATCGGCGCGGGGCGCGGTCCGGCGACGAGCGGACGTCGCCCGCCCGCTCCTGCCGTGCCGGCGAGCGCGGCGGCCAGGTCGGCGACCGTGCTGGTTTCGAACAGCGCGCGCACCGGCACTCGCGTCGCCAACGCGGCACCGAGGCGCGCGGCAACGCGGGTCGCGACGAGCGAGTTGCCGCCTAGTTCGAAGAAGTCGTCGTCGAGACCAACTTCGGCCTGCTCAAGCACTTCGGCGAAGGTGCTCGCGACCGCGATTTCCACCGGGGTCACCGGCGCACGGAACGGTCGACCGACGAATTCCGGTGCGGGAAGGGCCTTTCGGTCGAGCTTGCCCGAGGTGTTGAGCGGGAACTCATCAAGGACAACAACGACTTCGGGAACCATGTACGACGGCAGCACCGTCGCGGCGGCCGCGCGCAGGTCGGCGGGCGCGGGCGACGCACCCGGCACCGGGACCACGTACCCGACGAGCCGGTCGCCGGTCGGGCTCGCGACAACGAGCACCGCGGCGTTGCTGACCGCAGCGTTGCCGCGCAGCGCCGACTCAATGTCGCCAAGTTCGATGCGCTGACCACGGAACTTCACCTGGAAGTCGATGCGGCCGAGGTAGACGAGCACGCCGTCGCGGGTCCAGCGCACGAGGTCGCCCGTGCGGTACATGCGTCCGCCTGGCGTGCCGAGCGGGTTGGCGACGAACCGGTCCGCCGACAGGTCAGGACGGCGCAGGTAGCCGCGCGCGAGCTGGTCGCCAGCGAGGTAGAGCTCACCCGCGACGCCCGGCGCGACCGGCCGCAGCCGCGTGTCGAGCACGTAGACCTGCGTGTTCCACTCCGGCACGCCGATCGGGACGCTCGTGCCGCCGATGCTGGTGTCGTCGCCGGGCCACACCGTCACCGAAACGGCCGCTTCGGTTGGGCCGTAGGTGTTGTAGACGGTCGCGTCCGAGTGCGCGCCGAACGCGGCGACGGTCTCGGGCGTGAGCGCTTCACCGATCGCGAGCACAACGCGCAGGCTGGTGAGCTGTTCGCGCGTCACGTGCCCGGCGAACGTGTCGAGCATCGATGGAACGAAGTCGGTGATCGTAACCTGGTGTGTCGCAATGAGTTCCGCGAGGTATTCGGGGTCGCGGTGCCCGTCGGGGGTGGCGAGCACGATCCGCGCGCCCACCGCGAGCGGCGCGAAGTAACCCCACAGCGACACGTCGAAGGTGACGGCGGTCTTTTGCAGGTAGCTGTCGGCTTCGGTGATCGCGAAGTAGTCATTGAGCCAGGCCAGCTGGTTGCCGATGGCTTCGTGGGTGATCGCGACACCCTTGGGCTTGCCGGTCGAGCCGGAGGTGAACAGCACGTAGGCGAGGTTGTCGCCCCGCAGTGGCGCGACGCGTTCGGCGTCGGTTACCTCAAGCGACGAATACTCCGACAGCGCAAGAGAATCCACCGAGACCGTGCGGAAGTCGCTGGCGGTGAACGCATCGCGATCGGTCGTCAAAACCAGTGCGGGCGTTGCTGTTTCGAGCACCATCGCGATGCGGTCGGCCGGGTGGTCCGGGTCGACCGGCAGGTACGCGCCACCGGCGGCGACGATCGCGTACATCGCGACCACGAGGTCGACGGAGCGACGCATCGCGATCGTGACGATCACATCGGGCCCAACGCCCTCGGCGATCAGCCAGCGCGCGAGCTGGTGCACGCGTGCCGCGAATTCGGCGTAGGTGAGTTCGGTGCCTTCGAAGATCAGCGCGACCGAGTCCGGTCGCAGCGCGACTTGCTCTTCGAAGCGGGCGAGCAGCGGCACGGTGTTGACGACCGGGTACTCGGTGGCGTTCCACTCGACGAGCACCTGCTCGCGTTCGGCGGGCGCGAGGAGTTCGAACGCGTCGAGCGACGTGCGGGGCGCTTCGGCAACCGAGGTGAGCAGTCGTTCGAGGCGTGCGCCGATCGCCCGCGCGGTTTCGACGTCGAACACGTCGCGCGCGAAGGTGAGCACGCCGCCCATGCCGGCGGCCGTTCCGTTGTCGGCGTAGTTGTCGCTGACGATGAGGTGCAGGTCGAACTGCGACTGCTCGTCGGTGGTGTCGAGCGCCGACACCGTGATTCCCGGCAGTTCCAGCTCGGCGCGGTCGAAGTTCTGGAACGAGAAACCGACCTGGAAGAGCGGGTGGCGTGCGGTCGAGCGCGGCGGGTCGAGCACATCGACGAGCCGTTCGAACGGCACGTCGGCGTTGGCGAAGACCGCGAGGTCAGTCGCGCGTTGCCGGGCAAGGAGCTGCTGGAACGATTCGCCGGGCATCAGGCGCGTACGGAACACGAGGGTGTTCACGAACATGCCGATGAGGTTGTCGATGCCCGCTTCTCCACGGCCCGCGACCGGCGTACCGACGGTGATGTCGGCGCTGCCGGAGAGTCGACCGAGCAGCGCGGCGAAGGCGGTATGCACGACCATGAACAGCGTCGCGCCCGATTCCCGCGCGAGTTCGGTGAGCCGCGTGTGGGTGGTCGCGTCGAGTGTGAACGGCACTGTTCCGCCCGCGAGGCCACGGTTCGCTGGCCGCTGCCGGTCGAAGGGCAGCGCGAGTTCGTCTGGGACGCCTGCCAATTCGGTACGCCAGAAGTCGACCTGACGCGCCGACACCGAAGTCGGATCGTTCTCGTCGCCGAGCACCGCGCGCTGCCACAGCGCGTAGTCGGCGTACTGGATCGGCAGCGGCGCCCACTGCGGGGCCGCGCCTTCGCGGCGGGCGAGGTAGGCGGTCATCAGGTCGCCGACGAGCGGCGGAATCGAAGACGCATCAGCGCTGATGTGATGCACGACGAGGGCGAGGACGGCTTCGTCGCCGGTGAGGCGATAAAGAACGACCTGCCACGGCGCGGCGGTGGTGACGTCGAAAGCTGTTGCGGCGAGCGCGGTTACATTCGCGAGGACGTTGACGGGATCGATGTCGCGGACGACAAGCGCGATGCCTGTTTCATCGGTGCTGAGGATCTCCTGCACCGGACCGTCGACGGTTTCGGGGTAGTAGGTGCGCAGGATTTCGTGGCGGGCGACGAGGTCGGTGACGGCGGCCGACAGCGCGTCGACGTCGAGTTCACCGGTGAGGCGCACCGCGATGGGCACGTTGTAGCTCGCCGATTCGGGGTCGAACCGGTTGAGGAACCACAGTCGCTGCTGGGCGGGCGACAGCGGAATTCGCGCTGGCCGCGCCCCCGCGACCAACGGAATGCGTCGGGCGGCGGTGTCGTCGGCGTCGATGCGCGCGGCGAGTTCGGCAACCGATGGCGCTTCGAAGAGCCACGCGAGCGGCACCTGCCGGTTCAGGGCGGCACCAAGTCGGGAGACGACGCGGGTGGCGATGAGCGAGTTGCCGCCGAGTTCGAAGAACCCGTCGTCGGCGCCGACCTGGTCGACACCGAGCACGTCGGCGAAGACGATGGCGACGAGCTGCTCGGATTCGGTTGCGGGATCCCGGAATTCGCGCGTTGTCACCTCGGGTGCGGGGAGTGCGCGCCGATCGAGCTTGCCGGAAGCGTTGACCGGGAACTGGTTGAGAACGACGAAGGCGGTGGGGACCATGTACGCGGGGAGCGCACGCTGGGCGTGGGCGCGGACGTTATCGAGATCGATATCGAGGGTGACGGTCGAGACACCCGGCGCGTCAACAGGTTCGGGCTTACCGCCCTCAGTGTTGGCAGTACCCGCGACGGTGTTGGCAGTAGCTGCATCGCTACCGGCCGCGTCGCGACCGGCGTCAGCCGATGCGGCCAGCGCGCCACGTTCGGCGGCGGTATCGGCAGCCGCAGCGACCCCCTCCGCACTCGTCGCCTCGGAGACACCGGACGGGGCGGTGGGCACGACGTACGCCGCGAGGTAGTCGCCCGTGCCGTCGTCGCGCACCGTCACCACCGCGCGTTCAACCTCTGGCAGCGCCGTCAGCACTGCCTCAATCTCACCCAGTTCGATGCGCAAGCCACGCAGCTTCACCTGGAAGTCGGTGCGGCCCAGGTACTCCAATTCGCCTGTGCGCGTACGGATGACGAGGTCGCCGGTGCGGTACATCCGCTCCCCCGGCTCGCCGAGCGGGTTAGCGACGAAGCGGTCGGCGGTGATGTCGGGGCGCGACAGGTAGCCGCGCGCCAGCTGCACGCCAGCGAGGTACAGCTCGCCCGGCACGCCGACCGGCACCGGACGCAGGCGCGCGTCGAGCACGTGCAGGGCCGTGTTGGCGACGGGCGCGCCGATCGGGACGGTGAGGTTGTCGGCGTCGGTAACCTCGTGGAAGCTCACGTCGACGGCGGCCTCGGTCGGCCCGTACAGGTTGTGTACGGCGACGCCGGGGATCAGGGCGCGCAGTCGTTGCGCGTCGGCGGCGGGCAACGCTTCACCGGAGGCGAACACCTGACGCAACGAAACCGCTTCCGCCGCACGGGGTTCGGCGAGGAAGGCCGCGAGCATCGACGGCACGAAGTGCGCGACACCCACGCGAGCGCGCGCGATGACGTCGGCGAGGTAGGCGGGATCACGATGACCATCCGGTCGCGCGACCACGAGCGTCGCGCCAATCTGCAAGGGCCAGAACAGTTCCCACACCGACACGTCGAATGTGATTGGCGTCTTTTGCAGCACAACGTCATCGCCGGTCAGCTGATAGGCGTCCTGCATCCACACGAGCCGGTTCACGATCGCCGCGTGCGTCACCGCGACACCCTTGGGCTTGCCGGTCGACCCGGAGGTGAACAACACATACGCGAGGTCGGCGGACCGCAGTGGGCGCAGACGCTCGGCATCGGTCACCGGGGTGTCGGCGAAGGTGCTCAGGTCGATGGCCGAAAGGTCGACAACACCAGGGAGCGAAGGGAATTCGGGTCCGGCAAGAACACAGACCGGTCGCGCGGTGTCGAGCACGTGGGCGATGCGGTCGGCCGGGTGGTCGCCGTCAAGCGGCAGGTACGCCGCACCGGCGGCCTGCACCGCGTAGATCGCGACGAGCAGGTCGAACCCACGGCGGAACCCAACGCCAACAACGGTTTCCGCGCCAACCCCCTCGTTGATCAACCAACGGGCAAGGCGCGCAACGCGACCCGCGAAGGCGCGATAGGTGAGCGTCGCCCCTTCGAAGTCGAGCGCGATCGAGTCGGGGGTCCGGGCGGCCTGCGCGGCGAACATCGACACCAGGGTCGCGTTCGGGTCACCGGGCACGAACGTGTTGTTCCAGCGCGCCAATTGGGCGACATCGGCAGCGTCGAGCAGCGACAGATCGCCGATCGGCGCGGTGTCGTCGGCGATCACGGCGGCGAGCAGGCGTGTGAAGCGCGTGCCAAGGTCAGCGACGGTCGTCTCATCGAAGAGGTCGGTCGCGTACCGCAGCCAGCCGCGTATCGCGGGCGCACCGTCGGCGTCGACGATTTCGTTGATGGCAAGCGACAGGTCGAACTGCGTTGTCGTCGCGGGCATCTCGAACTCGGCGACCGTCAGGCCGGGCAGGTCAACGCTGGTGTCTTCGCGATGCTCAAACGCCAACATTACCTGCACGATCGGCGAGTACGCCGTCGATCGCACGGGGTTGAGTTCGTCGACGAGCCGCTCGAAGGGCAGGTCAGCGTTGTCGAAGGCGCGCAGGTCGGCGGCGCGAACCTCGGCGAGCAGGTCGGCGAAGCCCTTCGACGCGTCAACGCCGGTGCGCAGGACCAGGGTGTTGACGAACATGCCAACGAGGTCGTCGAGCGCGGCGTCGGAACGGCCCGCGATCGGGGTCCCGACGGCGATGTCATCGCCAGCACCGCTGCGCGACAGGGTGAGCGCGAACACCGCGTGCACCACCATGAACGGCGAAACCCCGTGGCGGCGGGCAAGTTCCGCGATGCCCGCGACCAGGTCGGCGGGCACGTCGAAGTCGATCGAAGCACCAAGACCGGTGCGCGCAGCCTGTCGTGGGCGGTCGGTCGCCAACTCCAAAACCGGTGCGAGGTCGGCCAATTCGGTACGCCAGTGGTCGAGTTGACGCGCCAGCCGCGACGTCGGGTCGCTCGCGTCGCCGAGCACCTCGTGCTGCCACAGGGTGAAGTCGGGGTACTGCACGGCGAGCGGCGTCCACGACGGCGCGTTGCCGTCGCGGCGCGCGAGGTAGGCGGTGACGAGGTCGCGGGCGAGCGGCCCGGTCGACACGCCATCGGCGGCGATGTGGTGGATCGCGAGAACGATCACATGCTCAGTGGCATCGGCCTCAACGCGACGCAACACCCCGGCACGCAACGGCGGTCGCGCGGCGAGGTCGAAGCCCGCGCCGACGAGCCCGCGCACGGCGTCGACCAGCTCGTTTTCGGTCGCATCGACGATCGTGAGGTCGGGCATCACCTGGTCGACCGGCAGCACAACCTGCACCGGACCGACGGCGTCCTCGGGGTAAACGGTCCGCAGCGCCTCGTGCCGGTCAAGCACGTCACGCAGGGCGGCACGCAGCGCGCCCAGGTCGAGGTCGCCGATGAGCCGCAGCGCGATCGGCAGCGTGTAAACGGCCGAATCGGGGTCAATGCGGTTGAGCAACCACATGCGAGTTTGCGCCAGCGACAACGGGATTCGATCGGGACGCGGTCCCGCGACGAGCGCGGGCAGCGCGTCGGCCGGTTCGCCCGCACGCGCGGCCAGCTCCGCGACCGTCGACGCGTCGAACACGTCGCGGACCTCAAGCGCGCTGCCGAGGGCGGCATTCACGCGGGCGATCAGGCGCATGGCGAGCAGCGAGTTGCCACCGACGGCGAAGAAGTCGTCCGCCGCGCCGACGCGGTCAAGGCTCAGCAGCTCCGAAATGACCCCGGCAACAACGGTTTCCGCGCCGGGTCGCGGCGCGACGTAGGTGCTCGTTGCCGAAAGATCCGGCACAGGAAGGGCTTTGCGGTCGAGCTTGCCCGCCGAGTTGAGCGGAATGGTGTCGAGCACGACGAAGTGCGCGGGCACCATGTACGCGGGGACGCGCGCGGCGACGTGGGCGCGCACATCCGCTTCCGCGACATCGCCACCGATGTACGCGACCAGCGTGTCGCGACCGTCCGGCCCGGTGACCGGCAGCACAACCGCGTGGGTCACTCCGGCCGCGTCGTTCAGCGCCGCCTCGATCTCGCCCAGTTCGATGCGCAACCCGCGAATCTTGACCTGGAAGTCGTTGCGGCCCAGGTAAATAAGCTCGCCAGCGCGGTTGCGGCGCACGAGGTCGCCGGTGCGGTACATGCGGTCGCCAGGGACGCCGAACGGGTCAGCGACGAAGCGGTCGCTCGTCAGGTCAGGGCGACCGAGGTAGCCGCGCGCGAGCTGGTCGCCCGCGAGGTAGAGCTCACCCGCGACGCCCGGTGCGACGGGATGCAGTCGGCTGTCGAGCACGTAGGCACGGGTGTTCCAGCACGGGCGACCGATCGGCATTTCGACCGGGTCGATGGGCGCGGTGACCGCGTGACCGGTCGCGCAAATCGCGGCTTCGGTGGGGCCGTAGGTGTTGTGCACCTCGGCATTGGTCACCTCAAGGACCGCCGCCGCGAGCGCGGGCGGGAGCTCCTCGCCGCCCACATGCAGCATTCGCAGGTCAGCCAGTGCGTCGCCGAGGTCTTCGGCGAGCAGCGCGGCCAACACCGACGGCACGAACTCAACGAACGTGATGCGCTCTTCGCGCAGCACCTGCGCCTGATAGGCGAGGTCGAGGTGGCCGCCCGCGCGCGACAGCACGACCGTCGCGCCAACGAGCGAAGGCGCGAGCAACTCCCCCATCGACACGTCGAACGTCAGCGCGGCACGCTGCAACATGCGGTCGTCGCTGGTGAGTCCGTATTCGCCACAGACCCAAGACAATTCGTTCACCAAGCCACGGTGCGTGACCTGCACGCCCTTCGGCTTACCGGTGGAGCCGGAGGTGAACAGCACGTAGGCGGGCTGCTCGGGGTGCAGCGCGGCGAGGCGTTCGGCGTCGGCGACGGGCGCGCTCGACGCGGGCGTCGCGAGCAGTTGCGCGGCGCTGAAGACCGGCAATCCCGCGCGTGACGATGCGGCGAAGTGCACCGATTCGGTGGTGGCCCGGACCGCGTCGAGGTGGGTCAGCGCGGCAGGGTCGGCGGCGATGAGCAGGCGTGGGCCCGACTGTTCGATGACCGAGTTGATGCGGTCGACCGGTTGCACTGGGTCGATCGGCACGTAGACGCCACCGGCGATGAACACGCCGTGCAGGATCACGAGCAGGTCGATGCCGCGCGGAAGGGCAACGGCGACAGGGATTTCCGGGCCGACACCGCACGCGATGAGCGCGCGGGCGACGCGGTTGCTCGCCGCGGCGAGTTCGCGGTAGGTAAGCTGTTCGCCTTCGCAGCGCACGGCGACGCCATCGGGGTGGCGCTGGGCGGTGGCGTCGAGGAAATGCCCGACCGTTGCGTCCGCGACACCGAGGTTGGCGAGGTAAGCCTGCAAGTCGATGACCGGACCGTTGTTCGCGGTGACCAGCGTTGTCGCCGTTTCTTCGGCAAGCAGCGGCAGTTCGCCGACCGGCAGCCGCGGGTCGGCGACGGCCGCGCTGAGCAGGCGCGCGAGCATATCCGCGAAGCCAGTGACGGTGTCGGCGTCGAAAAGGTCAGTGGCGTAACGAAGTTCGAGGTCGAGACCGGCGGCGTCGCCGTTGGCGGCGTAGGTGTCGACAAAGGTGAAGTCGAGGTCGGTCTCGATCGGCGCGTCGGGCAGGTCGACCGCCGACAGGGTAAGACCGGGCAGTTCGAAGGCGCTCACGCGCTTGTTCTGCAAGGCGAGCGACACCTGGTACAGCGGTGAATACGCTTGCGAGCGAGCGGGATTCAGGGCGTCGACGAGGTATTCGAACGGCACGTCGGCGTGGTCGAAGGCGTCCAGGTCGGTGTCGCGAACCTGGGCGAGCAGGTCGGCGAACGTCTGGTCGGGGGCCACCTCCGCGCGAAGGACGAGGGTGTTGACGAACATGCCGACGAGGTCGTCAAGTTCGCGGTGGCCACGGCCTGCCACCGGGGTGCCGACGGCGATGTCAGTCGCGCCCGCGAGACGGGCGAGCAGCACCGAAAGCGCGGCGTGCAGCACCATGAACGTGCTGGTCCTTGTTGCTTTCGCCAGCTTGTCGATGCCGCGGTGAGTGTCGGCGTCGATGCGGGCCAAGGTGGTCGCGCCTCGGTTCGACGCGACGAGCGGGCGGCGACGGTCAGCGGCAACGGTCAGCGCGTCGGGCAGGCCAGCGAGGCGCTCGGTCCAGTAGGTCAGCTGGTTGGCCAGCGGCGATGTGGTGTCCGCGACGGAGCCAAGGTCGGTGGTCTGCCACAGGGCGTAGTCGGCGTAATGCACTGCGAGCGGCGGCAATTGGGGGTGGTGGCCCGCGTTGCGCGCGGCGTAGGCGGTCACGAGGTCGCGGGTCAGCGGGCCGAGCGACCAGCCGTCGGCGGCGATGTGGTGCACGACGAGAACGAGGACGTGCTCGGTCGGCGCGAGCTTGAGCAGCGCGGCGCGAACGGGGACTTCGGTGGTGATGTCGAAGCCTCGGCTCAGCGCTGCGGCCACCGCGCTCGGCACCTCGTCGATGGTCGTCTCGGCGACGGGCAGGTCGGGGGTGAAGGCATCGGTGACGAGTTGTGTTGCGACGCCGTCGAATTCGGGGTAGATCGTGCGGAGGGTTTCGTGGCGGGCGATCAGGTCGCCGAGCGCGTTGCGGAGCGCGTCGACGTTGAGGTCGCCGGAGAGGCGCATCGCGACCGGGATGAGGTACGCGGTCGACTCGGGTTCGAAGCGCTGCAGGAACCACATGCGCTGCTGGGCGGGCGACAGCGGGATGCGCTCGGGGCGCACGCCGGCGACCGGGCCGCGACGGCTGCCGGTCCCCCGCGCCTGTTCGACGCGAGCCGCGAGACCTTCGACGGTGCTCGCTTCGAACAGCGCTCGCACCGGGACTTTCGCGTCAACCGCGACGCCGATGCGCGCGGCGACCTGGGTGGCGAGTAGAGAGTTGCCGCCAAGTGCGAAGAAGTCGTCGTCGAGGCCAACCTGGTCGATGCCGAGCACGCCTGCGAATGTATTCGCCACGGCGCGTTCGGTTTCCGTTGCCGGTTCGCGGAATTCGGTCGGGGTGAACTCGGGTGCGGGCAGGGCGGCGCGGTCGAGCTTGCCGGAGGCGTTGAGCGGGAACGCGGGCAGGAAAACGTACGCCGACGGGACCATGTACGACGGGAGCGCGGCGGCGACGGCGCCGCTGAGGACGGTCGTTTCCGCTTCGCCAACGACGTAGGCGACGAGCTGGTTGTCGCGCACGAGCACGGCGGCGCGGGTGATGCCTGCGACGCTGAGCAGGGCGGTTTCGATTTCGGCAGGCTCGATGCGCAGACCGCGCAGCTTCACCTGGAAGTCGGTTCGGCCCAGGTAGTGCAGGGCGGTGCCGGTTTCGGTGGCGCGCCAGGCAACGAGGTCGCCGGTGCGGTAGAGGCGTTCGCCGGTCCCCCACGGGCTGGCGACGAAGCGCTCGGCGGTGAGGTCGGGGCGGGCCGCGTAGCCGTCGGCGAGCTGAGCGCCTGCGACGTAGAGCTCACCCGCGACACCATGCGGGACGGGGTGTAGTCGCGAATCAAGCACGTACACACGGGAATTGGCGACAGGCAGGCCGATAGGCGCGGACCCGGTCGACTCGACGACCTCGTGCGTGGTGACCTGGATGGTCGTTTCCGTCGGGCCATAAAGGTTGATGACGGTCGCGCCGGTTTGTGCGCGTACGGCCGCGGCGAGGTCGGCCGACAGCGCTTCACCACCAACGAAGACCTTCGTGAGCGAATCCCCTTGCGGCCCTTCGTTCATCACAGCGGCGAGCACCGATGGCACGTACTGCACGACGGTCACGCCATTGCGCGCTGTCGCTTCCGCGAGGTAGGCGGGATCGGCGTGCCCGTCGGGGGTGGCGATGAGCAGCTGCGCGCCAGCGGTGATGGGCCACACCAGCTCCCAGACCGAGGCGTCGAAGGTGAAGGGTGTCTTCTGGAAGACGACGTCGCCGCCGGTGAGCGGATAGGCACTTTGCAACCACCGCACCTGATTGGCGACGGCGCGATGCGAGACAGCGACCCCCTTGGGCTTACCGGTGGAGCCGGAGGTGAAGAGGATGTAGGCGAGGTGGTCGGGGTGGAGCGGGACTCGCCGATCTTGGTTGGTGATGGGGGCGGTGCTGACGTCGGTGAGGTCGAGCGTGGCGAGGTTGATGGTCGTGCCATCGTGCCCGCGCGCTGCGGCGATGTCGCTGGTCAGGACCGCGATTGGAGTGGTGAGTGCCAGGACGTATTCGGTGCGGTCTGCCGGGTGGTCGGGGTCGACGGGGACGTAGGCCGCGCCGGTGGCGAGGACCGCGTGGATGGCGACGAGTTGGTCTAGGCCGCGACGGACGGCGACGGCGACTGTCGTGCCGGGGGCCGCGCCGAGGGTGATGAGGTGGCGGGCGAGTTGGCTGACCTTGTTAGAGAAGTCCTGGTAGGTCGCACCGGGCGTGGTCGAGTCGGGCGCATCGACGCGGACGGCCACTGCGGTTGGCGTCGCTGCTACCTGCGCGAAAAGCAGGTCGGGCAGTGTCGCCGGGGCGTAGTCGATGGCCGTGTCGTTGTGCGCGACTACCGCGTCGGCGACCTCGGCGGCATCGAGCATCGGGGCGTCGCCCACCGGCTGGGCCGGGTTCGTGAGGGCCGCGGTCAGGAGACGGGTGAAACGGGTCGCGAAGGCGGCGATGGTTGACGCGTCGAAGAGGTCCGTCGCGAAAAGGAAAGCGCCGGAAATACCTGCGGGCGAACCGGATTCGTCGCGCTGTTCGGTCAACGTGAGCTCGAGGTCGAACTTCGCGATACCCGTCGGGAGGTCAAGGCCGTCGACAGCGAGGTTCGGCAGTTCAACGCGGGTGGGCGTCGCCTCGTTCAGCGACAGCATCACCTGGAACAGCGGGTTGCGTGCGGTCGAGCGGACCGGGTCGATGGCGTCGACGAGTCGCTCGAACGGCACGTCGGCGTTGCCGAACGCGGCGATGTCGATGTCGCGGACCCGCGCGAGCAAGTCGGCGAACGACTCAGCCGGGTTGATTTCGGTGCGCAGGACCAGCGTGTTGACGAACATGCCGACGAGGTCGTCGAGCGCGCGGTCACCACGCCCGGCGACCGGGGTGCCAACGGAAATGTCGGTGGTTGCCGACAGGCGCGCGAGCAGCACCGCGAACACCGCATGCGCGGCCATGAACACCGTAACCCCATGTGCGCGAGCGAATTCCGCGAGCGCGGCATGAGTCGATGCGTCCAGCTCAAGCCGGTGCAGACCGCCCTGCCGCGAGGCAAACGCGGGACGCACCCGATCGGTCGGCAACTCAAGCTGTTCGGGCGCACCGGCGAGGGTGTCCCGCCAGTACGCAACCTGCTGTGCCGCAAGCGATTCGGCGTCGCTGTCGTCGCCAAGCACGGCATGCTGCCAGAGCGCGTAGTCGACATACTGCACGTCGAGCGGCGCCCACCCCGGCACGCCCCCGCTCATCCGCGCGGAATAGGCGGTGAGCACGTCGCGAATCAGCGGCCCAAACGAGAACCCATCCCCCGCGATGTGGTGGAGGACGAGCACAAGCACGTATTCGCTTGCGACAGAGCGGGGTTCACCGGACAGACCGGTGGTGTGAACACCACTCAGACCAGCCGCGCCACTCGGGGCCGCGGTCGACTGCGAGGACGCCTGGTCATCGGGAATCTTCGACGCGAAGGTTTCAGCGGTGCCACGAGCGCCGTTATCCAGTTCGCCGCCAACACTTTCCGCGCGCGCGCGCAGGAGGGTGGCGCGGACAGGGAGGTCGTGGGTCAGGTCGAAGCCCGTGGCAACCAACGCGCGCAGCGTGGCTGGTAGGGCTTCCGCGTCCACTACCTGCGGGAGTAGGGCCGGGACCGCGCCTACTGCGGGCAGGATTTCGGCGACCGCGCTGCCCGCGACTTCCGGGTAGCGCGTGCGCAAAACCTCGTGGCGGTCAAGCACGTCGACCAAGGCCGCGTTCAGTGCCGCCACGTCAACGTCGCCGGTCAGACGGACGGCGAGGGGGATATTGTCGGTCGCCGAACCCGGGTCGAAGCGGTTCATGAACCACATGCGCTGCTGCGCGGGCGACAGCGGGAGAACGTCGGCGCGCTCACCGGCGACCAGCGCCGGGCGGCCAATTCCCGTGCCGCGCAACGCCTCCGCCGCAGCGGCCAACGTCGAAACCGTCGCGGTGTCGAACAGTTGGCGCACCGGCACCGCGGTTTCGAGGTCGGTGCTCAGTCGCGCCATGAGCCGCGTCGCCAACAGCGACGTGCCGCCCAGGTCGAAGAAGTTGTCGTCGCGACCAACGCGCTCAACGCCAAGTACCTCGGCGAACGCGGCGGCAACCACCTGCTCCGTCGCGGTTTCGGGCGCGCGGTACACGGCAGCTTCGAACACCGGCGCGGGCAGCGCGGCACGGTCAAGCTTGCCGACCGGCGTCAACGGCACTTCGTCGAGCACGACAACGGCGGCGGGCACCATGTGCGCGGCCAACTGCGCCGCGGCGTGGGCGATGAGGTCGGCGGGGCCAAGCGCGGCACCGTCGACCGGCACCACATACGACACGAGCACGGTCGCACCCGCGTCGGTGGTGTGCCCGACCGTCGCGGCGAAGTCGACAGACGGGTGCTTGCCGAGCACGGCGTCGATCTCAGCGAGTTCGATGCGGAAGCCGCGCACCTTCACCTGAAAATCGTTGCGGCCCAGGTAAACCAGTTCACCCGCACTGTTCCAGCGCACGAGGTCACCGGTGCGGTACATGCGCTCGCCGACCGCGTACGGGTTGGTGACGAACCGCTCAGCGGTGAGCCCCGGGCGACGGTGGTAACCGCGTGCCAACTGCGGACCAGCGACGTACAGTTCGCCAGCAACGCCAACCGGCACCGGCCGCAGCCGCTCATCAAGAACGAACTCGGTCGTTCCTTCAACGGGCGCGCCCAGCGTCACGGCCGAGTCGCCGCGCAGCGGCTCGCTGATGTTGGTGACGATGGTGGTCTCGGTCGGCCCGTACCCGTTACGGAACACGAGACCGGGGATCGCGGTGGTCCAGCGCTGCACAAGTTCGACCGGGCACGCCTCACCACCAACGACGACAACGCGCAGGTCAGGAAGGTTTTCCGGCTGCACGGTCGCGAGCGCGGACGGCGTGATGATCACATGGGTCACCCGCTCCACCCGCAGCAGCTCACCCAGCTCCGCCCCACCGAACACGCCAGCGGGCGCGATCACCATCGTCGACCCCGCCGTCACGGTGAGCAGGAATTCGGCAATGGAGATATCGAAGGAGGGCGACGCGACATGCAGCACGCGGGCATCAGCGGCCGCGCGATACCGCTCGGCCTGCACGGGCAGGTACGCGGAAACGGCACTCTGCGGAATGACGACGCCCTTGGGCAGCCCGGTGGTGCCAGAGGTGTAGATGACGTAGGCGGGGTCGCGTGAGTCGAGGGCACGGGCGGGAACTTGCGCCGAGTCACCTTGTGCGGCAATGCTTGCCACGCGCGCGTCATCGTCTCGACCACCAGCGACCTCGGGGTTCGCGGCGCGAACGGAGTCGTCACCAGCGACTACCTCGTTGAGCAGGCGCCGAGCATCGACGGCTGCCAGCGCAGCACTGTCGATCATGTTGTCGCCCAACACAATCCAGTCGACCATCGCAGGCAACGCATCACGCACATCGTCGACCGTGATGCCGACGACCGCGCCCGAATCGCCAAGCATGTGGCTGATGCGGTCGGCCGGGTACGTCGGGTCGACCGGCAGGAAAGCCGCGCCCGCGCGCAGCACGCCCCACACCGCCGTCACCGACTCCGCCGAACGCGGAATGCTCACGGCGACAACATCACCCGGACCAATACCCCGGGAGGCGAGCTGCGAAGCGAGACGCGACGACGCGAGGTCAAGTTCCCCATAGCTCACCGAGCGACCACGATCCCGCAACGCGACGGCCCTCGGATTGGCGGCTGCTCGCGCGAGAATCTCCGGCAGCGCGGGCGCCGGAACGCTCACCCCACCTGAGCGCGAAGTCAACTCACCGAACTCATCACCGATGAGCAGCGGCAGATCGGCGACAGCCACCGTCGGCGTCGCGGCAATCGCGGCGAGCAGCCCGGTAAAACGACGCACCATCGTCTCGACCGTCGTCGCATCGAAAAGCTCAGTCGCATACGAGAATTCACCAGACAAGCCACGATCATCCGACGATCGCAACGTGACCGACAGATCGAATTTCTCGACGTCGTACGGCAATTCAACGGCAGCGGCGGTAAGCCCCGGCAGTTCGAACGACGTCTGCGGCAGGTTCAGCAGCGACAGCGCGACCTGGAAAAGCGGGTGTCGACCGGCCGAGCGCGGCGGCGCGAGCACCTCAACCAGCCGCTCGAACGGGAGCGTGGTGTGCTCGAACGCGGCGAGGTCACCGGCGCGGACGCGGTCGAGGAACGCGGTGAACGGCTCGGCCGAACGCACGTCGGTGCGCAGGACGGCGGTGTTGACGAACATGCCAATGACGTCGTCGAGCTCGGCGGCACCACGACCGGCGACCGGGCTGCCGATCGCGACATCATCCACGCCGGACAGTCGCGCGATCAGCACCGAAAGCGCGGCGTGCAGCACCATGAACAGCGTCGCACCCCGGTGCGCCGCAACCGATTCCAGCGCGGCAACAAGTTCCGGGGACAGGGCGAAGTCAACGCGCTGACCGTGCAGCGAGGCGTGGGTAGGACGCGGCCGGTCGGTCGGCAGCGACGACTCGTCGGGCAGCCCGGCGAGCGTGTCACGCCAGAACGCGATCTCCTTGCCAGCACGCGAGGTCGCGTCGTCTTCGGCACCGAGCAACTCGCGCTGCCACAGGGTGTAATCGGCGTACTGCACGGGCAGCGCGGCGAAAACGGGTGCTTCCCCGGCGGTGCGCGCGTAGTAGGCGGTCATGGTGTCGCGGACGAGCGGTCCGGCCGACCAGCCATCGCTGGAGATGTGGTGGACGACGAAGACGAGCACATGCTCGTCATCAGCGAGGCGCAGGAGACGCGCGCGCAGCGGCGGGGCAGCGGTGACGTCGAACCCGCCCATGATCTCGCGTTCGAGGACGGACGGAAGTTCTTGCGGCGCAATCGAAATCAGCTCGAGAACACCGCCAAGCGCCTGCACCGCATCGTCAACCGTCAGGACTTCCTGTGTGCCAACCCCCTCGCGCGCGGGGTACACCGTGCGCAACACCTCGTGCCGCGCGAGCAGGTCGACAACCGCCGCACGCAGCGCGTCGGTGTCCAACGCGCCGGTCAACCGCACCGCGATCGGGATGTTGTACGCACCGGTCTCAGTGTCGAAGCGGTTGAGGAACCACATGCGCTGCTGCGCGGGCGACAGCGGAACCACGTCGGGGCGCGGACCAGCGACCAGCGCGGGACGGTCGTCGGCAACACCGCCATCGAGCAGTGCGGCAAGCACCGCGACGGTCGGGTTGTCGAAGAAATCGCGCACGTCAACGGCAACGCCGAACTCCGCGCGCAGGCGGGCGATCGCGCGGGTGGCGATGAGCGAGTTGCCGCCGAGGCGGAAGAAATCGTCGTCAAGGCCGATCTGTTCGCGCCCGAGCAGGTCAGCGAACAGCGCGGCGACGCGAAGCTCAGTAGCGCTTTCCGGCGCGCGGTACTCAGCGGCGATGGCACTGAAGTCGGGCGCGGGCAACGCTTTTCGGTCAAGCTTGCCGCTCGCGTTGATCGGCATCGCGTCAAGCTGCACCAACAGCGACGGCACCATGTATTCCGGCATCACCGACTTCGCGTGCGCGGCGAGTTCCGAAACCTCAAGCGGCGCACCGTCAGTCGTGACGAAGTAGCCGACGAGCATCTCGCCAGCGACCGGCTTGTGCAGCACAACCGCCGCGTTGCCAACGCGCGGATGACTCGCCAGCACCGCCTCGATCTCACCCAGCTCGATCCGCAGCCCGCGCAGCTTCACCTGAAAGTCGGTGCGCCCCAAGTACTCCAGCTCGCCACCGCCAGGAAGCTGGCGAACCAGGTCACCCGTCCGGTACATCCGCTCGCCGAGCAGTCCGTACGGGTTCGCGACGAACCGGTCGGCTGTGAGCCCCGGTCGCGCGACATACCCACGCGCCAACTGCACGCCCGCCAAGTACAGCTCGCCAACCACACCGGCGGGCACTTCATCGAGGTTCTCGTCGAGCACGAGCAGATCGGTGTCGTCGGCGGCGGCACCGATCGGCACGGAAACCTCGTCGGCGGCGGTCACCTCGTGCGCGGTGACGTCGACGGCGGCTTCCGTCGGGCCGTACAGGTTATGCAGGGCCGTTGCCGACAACTGCCGCAAGCGCGCAGCCGTCGCGGCGGGCAGCGCCTCGCCCGAAGCGAACACCATTCGCAGCGACGACAGGTCGGCGGCGACCTCGGCGAGTTCGGCGACAAACGCCGCCAACATCGACGGAACGAAGTGCGTGATGGTGACGCGATGCGCGGCGATCAGCGAGGCGAGGTAGGCCGGGTCACCGTGGCGGCCAGGTTCGGCGACAACGAGTCGCGCGCCAATCTGCAAGGGCCAGAACAACTCCCACACCGAAACGTCGAAGGTGTAGGGCGTCTTCTGCAGGACAACATCGTCGGCCCGCATGCCGTACATACGCTGACGCCAGTCGAGGTTCGCGACGATCGCCGCGTGCGTGACCGCGACACCCTTCGGCCGACCGGTCGAACCGGAGGTGAAGATGACGTAGGCGGTGTTGTCCGCCTGCGCGGTCGGGGCGACCTCGGGCGCGTCGACGGACCAGTCGATGTCGTCGGTGCGCAGCAGCGGCGCGTCGGCCAGGTCGGGGGCGTCGCATTCGCGGGTCACCACGACCACCGGCCGCGCGGTGTCGAGCACGTAGTGCAGCCGCTCAACCGGGTGATCGGGGTCGAGCGGCACGTACGCGCCACCCACACGCACGATCGCGTGCACGGCGACGATCAGCTCAAGCGAACGCCGCATCGCCAACCCGACGAGCGATTCGGGCCCAACACCCAACTCGCGCAGGCGAGCAGCGAGGATGCGCACCCGCGCGTCGAACGCGGCGTAGGTGAGGGTCTGGCCGTCGAACTCCACCGCGACCGCGTCCGGCGACAACGCCGCCTGGTCAAGGAACCGGTCAACGAGCGTGGGCATGCCCGCTACGGCTTCCACCCCAAGCGCGGCCATCGCGTCGGCGGCTAGCTCGCCAATGAGCCGCCCAAACGCGCCTTCCTCAGCTTCGATGGCCGTCGGGAAGATCTCGGCAAGCACCACCTGGACGAGCGTTTCGGCATCGAGCACACCACCGGTGAGTTCCGCGGTCGCGGTCAGGCGAGCGTCGAGGTCGCCGTATGCGAGCGCGACGCCATCGAAGGAAACCGCGATCCGCGCGGGTTCGATCATCGCGACCGTCGCCACCAGCGCTGCCAACTGCTCGATTTCCGCGCGCGCCCCAGTGGTGTTGGACATATCGCAGTGCTGCCTTTCGCAAAATCTTCAAACAACGCCCCGCAGCGGCGGGACAGGGAAACGCGACCGGATGAGGCCTCGATAGGCGAACAAACGCCAGCTACTACCCGGTTATCTCCCGACCTCCATCACCAACTGACGACACCCAACACACGTACGCCCACAGGCAACTGAAGCGTATTCGTTTCGATAATAAACCGGACCAGATTGCGTCAAAATCTCGGTCAGTTGACCACGATTTGCGCGTCCGATTCGGTCGCAGCAACCCGGGGGTTTACCCCGAAACAACCGACGCGCCGACTCCAAAGCTGATGCGCGGCGCGGAGGCGCATGAGCGTGTCGTCGGCGCGGGGAGGCGCTGTGTCGGGCAACACTAGGACAACAAAGGTTGCATCATCGTTGCGTGCCCGTGATGCAGACCACTTTACTGCGTATCGGGCGCGGGAACAAAACGAACAGCGCCCCGGACCAGGTCCGGGGCGCTGCGAGTCTGGCTGACTACCGCTGATTACTCAGCGACGGTCTCGGAAACCTCGACGGCTTCGGCGGGAGCCTCAGCGGCCGCGTCGCCATCTTCGACCGGGACCAGCGAGATCTTGCCTCGGTTGTCGATGTCGGCGATCTCAACGCGCAGCTTGTCGCCCACGTTGACCACGTCTTCAACCTTGGCGACGCGCTTGCCGTTGCCCAGCTTCGAGATGTGGACCAAACCGTCGCGGCCCGGCAGGAGCGAAACGAACGCGCCGAAGGCGGTGGTCTTGACGACCGTGCCGAGGAAGCGCTCGCCGACCTTGGGCAGCTGCGGGTTGGCGATGGCGTTGATCGCGTCGATCGCGGCCTGGGCCGACGGGCCGTCGGTCGCACCGACGAACACGGTGCCGTCATCTTCGATGGAGATGTTGGCGCCGGTGTCCTCGGTGATCTGGTTGATCGTCTTGCCCTTGGGCCCGATGACCTCGCCGATCTTGTCGACCGGGATCTTGATGGCCGTGACGCGCGGGGCGTACGGGCTCATCTCATCCGGGTCGGCGATGGCTTCGGCCATCACGTCGAGGATCGTGGTGCGGGCGTCGTGCGCCTGGTTGAGCGCACCGGCGAGCACCTGCGACGGGATGCCGTCGAGTTTGGTGTCGAGCTGCAGCGCGGTGACGAAGTCGCGCGTTCCGGCGACCTTGAAGTCCATGTCGCCGAACGCGTCTTCGGCGCCAAGGATGTCGGTGAGGGCCACGTAGCGGACCTCATCCTCACCCTTGTCGTTGGTGACGGTGTCGGAAACGAGACCCATCGCGATACCCGCGACCGGCGCCTTCAGCGGCACACCGGCGTTGAGCAGCGACAGCGTGGACGCGCAGACCGAGCCCATCGAGGTAGAACCGTTGGAGCCCAACGCTTCCGAGACCTGACGGATGGCGTACGGGAACTCTTCCTGCGACGGCAGCACCGGAACAAGCGCACGCTCAGCGAGTGCGCCGTGGCCGATTTCGCGACGCTTCGGCGAACCGACGCGACCGGTCTCACCGGTGGAGAACGGCGGGAAGTTGTAATGGTGCATGTAGCGCTTGGTGGTCTCCGGGCCGAGCGAGTCGACCTGCTGAGCCATCTTCACCATGTCGAGGGTGGTGACGCCCATGATCTGGGTCTCGCCACGCTCGAACAACGCCGAACCGTGGGCGCGCGGAATCACGTCGACCTCGGCGGAAAGCTCACGGATGTCGGCAAGACCACGACCGTCGATACGGAAACCGTCGGTCAGAATGCGCTGGCGCACAAGCTTTTTGGTGACCGAGCGGAACGCGGCACCCAGTTCCTTCTCACGACCGGCGAAGTCCTCGCCCAGTCGCGCGAGCACGTCGGCCTTGATCTGGTCGATCTTGGCTTCGCGATCCTGCTTGTCGGCGATCGACAGCGCCTCGTTCAGCTCACGCTTGGCGGTGCCTTCGACAGCCTCGAACACATCGGGGCCGTACGGCGGGAACAGCGGGAATTCCTCGGTGGGCTTCGCGGCGAGCGCGGCGAGGTCGGCCTGGGCGCGCACGAGGCGGGCGATGAACGGCTTGGCCGCTTCCAGACCCTCGGCGACGACAGCCTCGGTCGGCGCGGTGGCGCCGCCTTCGACGAGCGCGATGACCTTCTCGGTGGCCTCGGCTTCGACCATCATGATGGCGACGTCGCCGGTGTCGGTGACGCGGCCAGCGACGACCATGTCGAACGTGGCGTCTTCGAGCTGCTCAACGGTCGGGAACGCGACCCACTGGCTGCCGATCAGCGCGACGCGAACGCCGCCGATCGGGCCGGAGAACGGCAGGCCAGCAAGCTGGGTGGACGCCGACGCCGCGTTGATCGCGACCACGTCGTACAGGTCGGCCGGGTCAAGCGACAGCACGGTGACGACGACCTGGATCTCGTTGCGGAGACCGTCAACGAAGGTGGGACGAAGCGGCCGGTCGATCAGGCGACAGGTAAGGATCGCGTCGGTGGAAGGACGACCTTCGCGACGGAAGAACGAGCCGGGGATGCGACCCGCGGCGTACATGCGCTCTTCAACGTCGACCGTGAGCGGGAAGAAGTCGAAGTGATCCTTGGGGTGCTTACCGGCGGTGGTCGCCGAAAGCAGCATGGTCTCGTCGTCAAGGTAAGCGGCGACCGAGCCTGCGGCCTGCCTGGCGAGACGGCCAGTCTCAAACCGGATGGTGCGGGTGCCGAAGTCACCGTTGTCGATCAGGGCGACCGATTCGAAAACTCCGGGTTCGACCTCAACCGCGGTCGAAGGGCGTTCAGTTGTCTGCGTCATATTTCTCTCTCAACCTCTCGTCTCGTCGGCGCGCTTGGCCTGCCCTCGTAGCGAGGCGTCGCGTACCGACTGTCGTCAGTCGTGGGAGTTCCCGGCCCCGTTCGTCGTGGAGGCGGCCGTCGATTGAAGCCGGGCGGCGAGCACAACTCGCCGCCGCCAGGCCACTACCGAAGACCGACGCCACGCGGGTTGGAACACCCACGGCTGTCACACGTTGTTCGTGTCGGGAACCCGTTGGTCCCCGAAAACACAAATAGCCAACAGCGAGAAGCATACTTCTCGCTGTTGGCTATTAGGTCACGGCCTTAGGTCACGGCTTCGAATAGATCGGGCGAGGCTCATCCCCGCGAGCGCGGGGAGCACGATTACCCGACCGCAGCCGTGCTGGGCCATATTACCGACGCAGGCCGAGGCGCTCGATGAGCGAACGGTAGCGCGCGATGTCATTGGCCTGCAGGTACTTCGACAGGCGACGACGACGACCGATCAGGGCCAGCAGGCCGTGGCGGGTGTGGTGGTCGTGCTTGTGGGTCTTGAGGTGCTCGGTCAGGTCCGAGATCCGCTTCGACAGCAGCGCGATCTGCGCCTCCGGCGAGCCGGTGTCGGTGGGGTGAAGACCGTATTCGGCGAGGATCGCCGACTTCTGCTCAGTGGTCAGGGCCATGTGGCTCGACTCCTTGTTTTTCAGTCCGCGCTCGAAGTGCCGGTTACCCGGAGCGGGCGCCACCGCGGACCGCAGCAAACCCGAAGAGCCACTTTACGCGATTGTGACGCCGTGCCCGAAATCGGGGTCGCGGTTAGGCGCGCTCGGTGGCAGCGTCGGCCTCGGCGAGGATTTCACGCGCTTTCGCCACGTCACGGCCCATTTCTTCGACAAGCTCGTCGACGGAGTCGAACTTGCGCATGCCGCGCACCTGCTCGACGAAGTCGACGGCGACGTGCTCGCCGTACAGGTCGGCGTCGGCGTCGATAACGAAGGCTTCGACCGTGCGCGCCCGACCGGAGAACGTGGGGTTGGTGCCGACCGAGATCGCGGCCATCGCGCGCTTACCCGGCACGACAGTCCCGAGCGCGGGACCGGGGTCGAGGACGGTGAACCAGCCCGCGTACACGCCGTCGGCGGGGATGCCAGCGTGCATCGGCGGGGCGATGTTGGCGGTGGGAAAGCCCAGCTCGCGACCGCGTTTGTCGCCGTGGACGACAACACCTTCGACGCGATGCGGGCGGCCGAGCGCCTCTGCGGCCGCGGCCATGTCGCCCGCGTCGACGCACGCGCGAATATAGGTGGAAGAGAAGGTGACCGCGTGCTCGCCAAGCAGCGTGACGCCGTCGACGGCGAAGCCGAACCGCTCCCCCAGCTCGCGCATGGTGTCGACGGTGCCCGCCGCTTTTTTGCCGAAGGTGAAGTTGTCACCAACGACAACCTCACTCACGTGCAGTCGCTCAACGAGCAGGTCGTCCACGTATTCCGACGGGGTGAGCTTCATAAACTCATGCGTGAACGGCATCACGCAGAACACGTCGATGCCCAGCTCTTCGGCGAGTTCCGCGCGACGGGTGAGCGTGGTGAGCTGGGCGGGATGCGAACCGGGCCGCACGACTTCCATCGGGTGCGGGTCGAACGTCATCAGCACGGCAGGGACGTCTCGTTCCTTCGCCGCCGCGACCGCGCGACTGATGAGTTGCGCGTGCCCGCGATGCACGCCGTCGAACACGCCGATGGTAAGGACGCAGCGTCCCCAATCAGCGGGGACCTCGTCGAGACTTCGCCACCTCTGCACAGAGCGAAGCCTACGCAAAACGCCCCGCGAACAGAATTCCGGCGTGCGCTCCTGACGGCGGGTCTGACCGTGGCACGCCGACGGTGTCCGCTGCCGATGTGTGAATGTTGGCCAGGTCTGCCTAACATTGCAGGGTGCCAGGTAAACGAGACGTCGCCACCCGTCGCGCGCTGACGCAACCCGGTGAGCAGGGCGAACTCGACCCTGCCAACCCCGAAACCAGTGTCGCGCCCGATCTGTCGTCGGTGGCCCAGGACTATTTGAAATGCATTTGGACCGCACAGGAGTGGTCGCAGGAGAAGGTGTCGACGAAGCTGCTCGCCGAGCGGATGGGCGTTTCGGCGTCGACGGTCTCGGAAGCGGTGCGCAAGCTGTCCGACCAGGGTTTGGTTGAGCACGCGCGGTACGGGTCGATCACGTTGACGTCGCAGGGTCGGCGCGCGGCGATCGAGATGGTGCGTCGCCACCGGTTGATCGAGACGTTCCTCGTGAACGAATTAGGTTACGGCTGGGACGAAGTGCACGACGAAGCTGAGATTCTTGAGCACGCGGTGTCGGAGTTGTTGATGTCGCGCATCGACGCGAAACTGGGCCACCCCGACCGCGACCCCCACGGTGACCCGATCCCTTCGGTCGACGGCGACGTCCCGACCCCACCCGCCCGCAAGCTGTCGGATTTCGCGGCGGGCGAGTCGGGTCGAGTGGCTCGTATCTCGGATGCCGACCCGGCGATGCTGCGCTATTTCGACTCGGTAGGCATCGCCTTGGACACGTTGATCACCGTGGAAGAGCGTCGCGATTTCGCGGGCACGATCGCGGTGCGCCTCGCTGCGGCTGACGGCCCAACCGAGTTGGGAACGCTTGCGGCCGAAGCGATTTGGTTGACTGCCTAGCAGTTGCTGAAGTACGTGCGCAGGGCAGGAGGGACTCCCTCGCGCTCGGCTGCCGACCAGCAGATGTCGTGAGGGAAGATCGTGTAGGTCTGCCAGCGGCCGGGGACGCGGGTCACGAGGCGCTGGTTGTCGCCCGGAGTGTCCCAGCGGATCACCGCCCACTTGCCGTCGCACTTATCGATCGTCGCGACCGGGGATGGGTTGACACCGAGTTCCGTCTCGATCGTTGCCTCGTCGCAGACGCCGACCTGGGGTTGCACATCGTTGAACCGCAGTTTCCCGGTCGCGGTGTCGCCTGGATTGACCAGGAAAATCGTGTGCATTCCTTCGGGGACCGGGCTGGTGCCGGGCGGGGCGGTCATGCCGAGGTAGTAGCAGCCGGTTTCGGCGGTGAAGCTCACCTTGCCTTGCATGTTGGTCACGCCGTCGAGGCGCTTGACTTCGGACGTCTCGCCGAGGGGGATGTCGTGAGTCGCGGGATCGCAGGGGCGTTGGAGTGAAAGGCGAACGGAGACACCGGGAACCGGGCTGCCGCCGAGCGTCACGGTGGTGACTTCGATGGTGCCGTTTCCAGCGGGTTTCGTTGTCGGGCCGCTTGGCTGGCCGGGCGCAGCCGGAGGGGACGCGACGGTGGGCGGCACGGACGCGGGCGCACCGGGCACGGGCGGTTGTGCGGGTGTCGCCGCACTGGTGATTACGGGAGTTGTTGCGGCACTGGGTGTTCCGACCGTCGTGGTGCGCGGGGTGCCCGCTTGCGATGACGAGGACGGAGCGTCACCGCCGCCGCACCCGGCGAGAACCGTTGTCGCACAAGCGAGTGCGATGAGCCAGGACTTTCTGAATGCCGTCACGATTCACCCTTCCCGATGACCATACGCAATGGCTATCGGTGGGCGCACCGTGCGTGTTAGGGGTTGCCTAGGCCCCTGAACAGGGACTCAGTCGCCCATCCCCTTGGGTCGCACCAACATGACCGACGCGGCCCGCTTGCCGCTTTCCTGGAGCAACGCGATCGCGCGACCGGTGGGGTCGATCGCGGCGTAGACGCCCTTGATGCCGATGGGGTCTAGCCAGCGGCCCTCGCGGAGGTCAGTGGCCTGGACATCGGTGATGTCGCGGGTCGGGAACGCGGTACTGACGGCCGTATCGATGTCGAGACTCAGCAGCGAGGGTGTTGGCTCAGCGTGCGCGGGGGCGACAGGACTGCTAGCACCTGCCCGCCCGCCAGCTTCGGCGGTCGGACCGCTGTCAGCAGATTCGGGGGTGCCCGTACTACGGGGCGCGGCGTCCACTTCTGGCGTAGCCGAGGCCACCAGCGGGGCGATGGGGCGCGCATCGCTGCCAGCGGATTCCGGGTCACCCGCGTCAAGGAAGGTGGCAGGTCCGGCGGCGTCCACTTCTGGCGTAGCCGGTGCGCTCGGAAGCGCATCGGAGGTTGGGTCCGTTGGGGGCGGGTCCAATACATCGGCGATGGTCGCCAATTCCTCAAGCGTGCGCGCGTGTTCGAGGGTGAACGGGCCGACGCGCGTCCGCCGCAACGCCGTCAAATGGCCGCCGACGCCCAACGCCGCGCCCAAATCGCGAGCTAGCGCGCGAATGTAGGTGCCGGACGAGCAGTCGACCTCCACATCCAAGTCGACGAAGTCGCCCTCGTCGCGCCGGGCCAGCACATCGAAGCGCGACACCGTCACCGGCCGCGCCGCCAACACCACTTCCTCACCAGCACGTGCCCGCGCATACGCCCGCTCGCCATCGATCTTGATCGCGCTCACCGTCGCGGGAACCTGCTGGATATCGCCGGTCAGCTTCGCGATTTCGGCGGCGATCACCTCGTCGGTCACGCGCGCGGCAGACGTGGTCGCGGTGACCTCACCGTCGGCGTCATCGGTCATCGTCGACTGCCCAAGCCGGATCGTCGCCGTGTACGACTTCGTCGTCAAAATCAACTGCCCAAGCAGTTTCGTCGCCCGCTCAACACCGAGCACGAGCACCCCGGTCGCCATCGGGTCCAACGTCCCGGCGTGCCCAACCTTCTTGGTGCGCAACAACTTTCGTCCACGCGCCACCACGTCATGGCTCGTCATGCCCGATTCTTTGTCCACGATCACGAGCCCGCCGAGCTCGTTGACGAGGGGCCGCCGTCGCGGCTGGTTGCGCCCCATCAGCCGTGCGCGATCGCGGTCATGATCAGCCCATCGGCGATCCGCCACCGGCCGTCGAACGAAACCAGCGGTGCGCCACCGTCTTTCGTCGTGCCGGGAATCAACAACTCCGCATGGAACGTGCCCGCGCCCGAATCGGAAGTGGCACTGTCGATCTCAAAGGTGATGTGCGCGTCTTCAAAACCCAACCAGCGCAATGTGAGGGGAAACCACGCCTTGTACGTTGCCTCTTTCGCGCAAAAAAGCAGGCGATCGAGGTGCAGGTCCGACGACGTTGTCGTCAACCACTCACGTTCGGCCGCAAGCGAAACCGAATCGAGCACGCCATCGGGCAGCGGTCCGTGCGGTTCGGCGTCAATGCCAACCGACCGGAACCGCAGCGAGTGCGCCAACGCGGCGGCCCGGTACCCGTCGCAGTGGGTCAAACTCCCGACGATCCCGCGCGGAAACAGCGGCATCCCCCGCTCACCTTTGCCGATCGCGACGGGCGCTTCGCCCAACTCACGCAGGGCTTCGCGCGCGCAGTGCCGGGCACCGATGAAGTCGCGACGCCGCTTCTCGACCGAATTCGCGATCAGGTGTTCCTCGGCCGGGTGCGCGGTGAGCCCATCGGGGTAGGCGAACAGCTCCGCGGCGACGACCCCGGACGGCAGGATCGAGCCCAGTCCCGCCGCGACGTGTGGGGCCGCCGACTGGCCGCCCGGTGAGTTACCCATACGCCAACGAAATCAGTCGACCACGATCGGCGCAAATCCCCAGCTCAGACCCCACGTCGACGCTCAGCTTTGGCCCGCATCTCAGCGGCGGCCGCTTCCATTTCCGGCGTGACCTTGAAGTGGCCGCCCCACTCGTTGAGGTCGCCGTCGGCATAGACCGGTTCGGGCAGGATCTGGCGCAGCAGCGGGTCGGGCATGCCGCGCCGCTTCCATTCGCGCGGATAGCCGAGCGACACCTCTTCGAAGCGCACGCCGTCGTAGTAGGTGGTGCGCGGAATGTGGAGGTGGCCGTAAACCGAGCACACGACGTTGTAGGTGCGATGCCAGTCGGCGGTGCGGTCGGTGCCGCACCACATCGAGAATTCGGGGTAGAACAGGATGTCGGTTGGCTGCCTGACCAGCGGAAAGTGGTTAATCAGCACGACGGGCGCGTCGCCGAGCGCGTCGAGTCGCCGCTTGGTGTACTGAACGCGGGCGTGGCACCAGGCGTCGCGGGTGAGGTACGGATCGGGGGTCAGCAGGAACTCGTCGGTGGCGACGACATTGCGTTCCCGCGCGACCGCGAGCCCTTCGGCCTTCGTCGACGTGCCCGCGGGCAGCCACGAGTAGTCGTACAGGAGGAACATCGGGGCGAGCGTGACCTGCCCGCCGAATGCTTCCGCGCCCGGGCCGGTCCACACGGGGAATGGGTCTTCGGGCGTCACGACGTCGAGGTCGCGGCACAGCGCGACGAGGTAGTCGTAGCGCGCTGCCCCGTGCATCTGCACCGGGTCCTTGGGCGTCGTCCACAGCTCGTGGTTGCCAGGCACCCAGATCACCTTCGCGAACCGCTCACGCAACAACCCGAGCGCCCACCGCACCTCGTCGGCCTTCTCGCCGACGTCGCCCGCGACAATCAGCCAGTCTTCCGGCGAGTCGGCCTGGATGCTCTCAACGACCGGCTTGTTGCCTTGATGCCCGATGTGCACATCACTGACCGCCATCACCTTCGGAATCACGGTTCCAGATTGGCATACCGGCGAAGAGCGGTTGCGATCACGCCAACTTCCGCAGTGCCCCGTCCAGCTCGCTTTGGTAGAAGTCGAAGAACGCGTCCATGTTCGGGCCGACGTTCATCAAGGCGATCCGGTCGTACCCCGCGTCGCGGGCCGTGCGGACCACGTCGACGTAGTCGCTCGGGTCGTTGCCGCAGACCATCGCGGCGCGCATGTCCGAGGCGCGGACGGTGGTCGACGCGGCGGCGAAGTTGGCCGGGTTGGGCAGCTCAGACATCACCTTCCATCCGCCGAGCGCGAAGCGGTTGGTCCTCAGCGCCGCTTCCGCGCCAGCCTCTGGCGTGTCGGCGTAGGCGACGCCGATTTCCAGGTAGCGCGGACCGTCACCGCCGGCATCCTGGTACGCCCGTACCAGGGCGGGGTCGGGTTCGACGGCGAACATCGCGCCGCCCAGTTCCGCGGCGATCTCGGCGGCGCGATGCCCGCCCGCCGCGACCGCGATCACGGGCGGCGTCTCGGGCAAGTCCCACACCCGCGCGTCCGCCAGCGACAGATATTCGCCGTAGTAGCTGCGGTAACCGCCCTGCCACAGCAGCCTGATGATCTCCAACGCCTCACGCAGCATGTGATGCCGAATCGGGGTCGGCGGGAAACCCTCGTCGACGATGTGCTCATTGAGCCGCTCACCAGCGCCGATGCCGAGCGTGAAACGACCGTCGGAGAGGATCGCGGTGGTCGCGGCGGCCTGGGCGATGATGGCGGGGTGGTAGCGGATGATCGGGCACGTCACGCCGGTTGCCAGCCCGATGCGGTCGGTGCGCTCAGCAATCGCGCCGAGCGTGCTCCACGCGAACGGCGAGTGCCCCTGGACGTCGAGCCACGGGTGAAAGTGGTCGCTCATCTCGACGAAATCAAAGCCGACCTGCTCGGCGCGGACGGCCTGACGCACGATGTCTTTCGGGCTGAAAGCCTCAGCGATCAGTTTGAAGCCGATCTGCATGGCGAACCCCTTCGCGGCGCGGCCGAGGACGTCGGCCAACGTTGAGCCTCGGGCGGTGCCGAGCGCGTCAGCAATCGGTGTAGTGACGCGATCCCGGCAGCGCAAGACTAGCCGCTAGCTCGCCGAACCTTCGATACTGAGCCGAAGTCGAGAGGAACCTGTCGGCGCACGGTGACCATTCAGCAACATTGCGGTGGGCTGGACCGAAAGTGATTGCGACGCAGGGCAATTGGACGACGCCGAGCCACGCGGGTGATAGGCGGAAATCCGGCCAGTGGCGAGCGGGGCGGTGTGGTCGACACGGGGGTTGGCCCGGCGCCACCCATTCGAGGGCGTGAGCGGGGCGAATCGACGGGTGACGGGCGCGGCCACCTCGGCGCGGCCGGATATGTCGCGGCGGCCTAGCACCACCAATTCGATGGCGTCAGCAGCGCGAATCGACAGGTGACGGGCGCGCGGCCACCTCGGCGCGCGGGCATAGTCGCGATGGCCCAGCGCCACCCATTCGATGGCGTCAGCAGCATGAATCGACAGGTGACGGGCGCGCGGCCACCTCGGCGCGGGCTTCCAATCGCGCGGCGCGGACCCAGCACAATGTGCGCGCGACCGTCGCGATTCGGGTCGCGACGTCGGCGCCCACGGGGGCCGACACCTTCACGCCCAGAAACGGGACTGACCCTGCGGCGGCCAGTGCCGTGGTTGCCGTTGCCAGGTCCAGTTCGGACGATGGGCAAATCGGGCGTGGTGGGGCGTGGCAGTCGTCCCATGCTGGGCCGTAGGGCGTCGCGATGGGCGAGCAGCCCGACAAAGTGAGGCCCGCGAGCAATCCCGCCGAGCGCACCAACGCGATGTGGCCGAGTACCCCGTCGACCGAGCGCTGTTCCACCATCGACCTGCCCCAATTCAGCAGGATGCCGAAGTCGGTGCCGGTCCGTTCGCGCGCTAAGGCGACCGCCTCCACCTCCGTTTCTAGCGGCAGAAAGCCTTTCACCACCGGCCGCGCGGCCATCGGCGCATCGCAGTGTTCGACAACCAATCGCGCTCCATTCCAATCGAATTCGGCCAGTTCGAGCAGCGACCGAGCGAGTGCTGTCGCACTCGACCCACCCGCGAGCGAGCGCGGAGCCGAATACAGCGTGACCGCGCGAACCACCCGCGCACCCGCCGCGTCGTGACAGCGCCGAACCACATCGGCGACGTGGCCAACACGCTGTACCGCGGCGGCCCGACCCGCGTCGTCGAGCGACGCGAGTCCATTGCGCGCGTCACGTTCGACGTGGTTCATCGTGTCGGGAATCGTGGTGATCACGTAGTCACGGCGCGTGTGCACGCGACGCAACAGCCAGCGCTCGTCACCAGCCGAAAGCGCACCCGCATAGGGGATTTCCAGGCCGCCAACGCCGGGGAGTCTGGTGATCGCGTCGAGGAACCGCCCATGCTGGTCACGGTCGGTCGTCGGCGGCGCCGCGTTGTAGGCGCTAACGATCCAGTTGCTCATTGTGCTTGTCCCACAGTGACTTCGGACTGTGGGCAGCGTTCGGACACCGCTTCGACAACGGGATTGCGCAAGGTGGCGACACCCGGCAGCGTCACTTCGACAATGTCGCCTTCGCCAATTGGTGTGTCAGGTCCGTCGGGGGTGCCGGTCAAGATCAGGTCGCCCGGGTAGAGCGTCATGAACTCCGAACAGAACATCACCAGTTCGGCGGGCGAGAACCACATTCGGTCAATCCTCGCCCGCTGCACCACCTTTCCGTTGACCCGCGTCGTCAACTCACGCTCAGCAAGACCAGGCAGCGCATCAAGGGCGACAACCTCCGGCCCAAGCGGGCAGAACGAGTCGACGCTCTTCCCTCGCGTCGACTGCCCGTCCGCGTCTTGCCAGGCGCGAATCGACACGTCGTTGGCCAGGCACACTCCCGCCAACGCGGCGAGCGCGGCCGATTCCGTGCGCACCGACCGCACCCGCGTGCCGACAACCAACGCCAGCTCCCCCTCACACACCGCGGTGACCGACGCTGGCACGACGATCTGCTCGTCATGCCCGATCACGCTGTTGGCGAACTTCCCGAAGATCAGCGGGATGCGCGCTGGATCACGCGCTGTCTCATCACCATTCGCGCGATAGTTGCGCCCAATGCCGATGAGGCTGCCGGGCAACGTCACTCCCGACGCCAGCACCGCGACCCTGCGCGAATCCGACTGTGGCGGGACAAAATCCACTCTCAATGGCTAAGCCTCGACGCGTACGACTGCAATCGCGGATGCGCGAACACCTCATCAGGCGGACCTTCGGCGACGATCCCACCGTTTTCCATGAAGATCACCCGGTCAGCGACCTCGCGGGCGAATTTCATCTCATGCGTCACGATCATCATCGTCATCCCCGACCGCGCGAGTTCGGTCATCAACTCAAGCACCTCGCCAACCAGTTCGGGGTCGAGCGCCGACGTCGGTTCGTCGAACAAAATCGCCTTCGGTTCCATCATCAGCGCCCGACAAATCGCAACGCGCTGCTGCTGCCCACCCGACAAATCCGCCGGATACGCGTGCGCTTTCTCACCTAGCCCAACCGATTTCAGCTTGGCAAGCGCCGCCGCGACGGCCTCATCGCGCTTACGCCCGTTGACCACGGTCGCGCCCTCAAGCAGGTTGCCCAGCACCGTCCGATGCGGCCACAGATTGAACTGCTGAAACACCATCGCGATCTCGCGCCGCAGCCAGGTGAGCCGGAACTGATCAAGCAGCCCCAGCTTCCCGCGCTTGTTCGGCGTGTATTCGACTGTGCGGCCGCCGATTTCAATGCGCCCACTGTCGGGCACCTCAAGCATGTTGACGCACCTCAACAGCGTGCTCTTGCCCGAACCGCTCGGCCCGATCACCGCGACCACTTCACCGGGCAGCACCTTGAGGCTCAACTCGCGCAACACCACGTTGTCGCTGTAACTCTTTGTCAGCGAGGTAATTTCGATCATGCTGGCGTTCCCAACGTCATCCGTTTCGATGCGGCCGCGCCCATCTTGCGGCCGGTGCGCCGTTCGACGATCACCTGCAAACCCATCAGCAGGCTTGTCATCGCCATGTACAGCACCGCGACAACACCCAGCGTCTCGGTGACGTTGTAGGTCGCGTTGTATGCCTTCTGCCCCTGCAACATCAGGTCAGGCACGGTAATGACCGACACCTGCGCCGATTCCTTGAGCATGATGACGCAGTTGTTGATGTAGGGCGGCGTCATGAGGCGAAGCGCCTCCGGCAGGGTGACCCGCCGAAACTTTTGCAGCGGGTTCATCCCGATCGATTCAGCCGCTTCGAGATGTCCGCGATCAACGGCACTCAAGCCCGCGCGAATGATCTCGGAGAAGAACGACGCCGAGTTCAAACTCATCGCGATCAGACCCGCGGTGAAGGCGTCGAAAGTGAGTCCGAACGGCTGCGTGTAATAGAAGAAGAACAGCGAAAGCATCAGGGGCAGACCACGAAAGAACCACACATACGTCGCGGCGAACGTGCGCAACACGGCAAAGCGTGACAGCCGCGCGAGCGCGAGCAGGTAGCCAAGCAAGCTCGCGCACACGATCGCCGACAACACGATGGTCAACGTGGTCCACGCGCCCTCAAGCAGGAACGGGAGGTACTCGCGGGCGACGGAACCGGGTGCCGAATCCATCGGGTTATGCCTTCGGCAGGTCGATCGGGTGGCCGAACCACTTCTCCTGCAAGCGCTTTAGCGTCCCGTCGGACCACATCGCCGCGATGGCCGCGTCGAACTTCGCCTTGAGTCCGGCCTTGTCTTCCTTGGGCAGGCCGACGCCAGCGGGCATCATCGCGTGAACGTTGCCGACGATCTTGACCTCGCTGCCCTTCGGCGAGTTCTTGACGAAGTCCTCAGCGGCGATGCGGCCAGCGGCGAAGACCTCGACGCGGCCTGCGGCGACGTCGGCGAATCCCTCAGGGGCGCCGGGGTATTCCTTCAACTCGGCATATCCGCCGACCTTCTGGACCACCGTCTGCGTTGCCGAACCGCCGATCACACCGACGTTCAGACCCGAAAGTTGGGTGATGTCTTTGACTTTGGTGTTGTCGGCCTTCACGACCGCCACGGTGCCGTCGGCGAGGTAGGGCTCGGAGAAGGTGATCGACTGCTTGCGCTGGTCGGTCATCGTGAGCCCCGACATCACCGCGTCGAACTTGCCCGCGTTGAGACCAGGCAGGAGGCCTGAGAGCTGCCCGGAGACGAACTCGACGTCGTAACCAGCACGTTTTGCGATCTCGGTGCCCGCTTCAATGTCATAGCCGGTGAGTTTGCCGCCGTCCGAGAACGTGATCGGACGGAAGGTGCCGCTGGTCGCGATCACCAATTTCGGCTTGCCAGAAGCGGATTCGTCAGAGTCACCACATGCGGTGGCGACGAGCGAAAGCACGGCCATTGCGGTGGCCGCGGCCACCTTGTTCTTCCATCGGAACATCAGCTACTCCACATGCATCAGGTGAGTACGAGCAGCACTGAAATTAGGGAGTGCGTATGACGGTCACCGACGTCCTAGATGTCGGATATGTAAAATTGTATTCTGTAGACAGATTGCCGTTGACGCACGCTAACCCGTGCATTGTTCGAGTTCGGCGGCGAAGGCCAGAGCGAGCCAATCCTGTTGTGGCGCAGCGATAATCTGCACCGAGAGCGGCCATCCTTCGCTGCTCAGCCCCACCGGCAACGACACCACTGGCGCGCCGGTAAGCGACACCGCGCGGCACTGAGCCATGAGTTCCCAACCGCCGGAAAGGGTTCCGTCGATGTCGAGCTGACCGTCGGGATCACACGCCGGACCACCCGCGACGGGGAGCAGGACGATGTCGTGGTTGGCGAAAATGCCGAGTGCTTGTCGCTGGATCGTACGAGCGACTGCTTCGGCTTCATAGAGTTCAAAAGTGGTTGCACGGACCGAGTTTTCGATCGTCGCGCGATTCTGTGCGGTGATCAGATGTTCACGGCCGGCGATCGCGGCGAGGTGGTCACGCATCGGGTCCACGTCACGCAGGCGGTTATAAGCCGGGAGGCAGTCGGCGAAGAGCACGCGGTGCTCGGTGACCTGATGTCCGTTGCTAGCCAGCCGGGCAGCGAGGTCAGTGAGGAGCGCGGTCACTTCCTTGCGCACCGGCCCCAACGCGCTGCCGTCGCTCCATGCGATGCGCAACGGTGTGGTGCCTCGTGCTGGGGCGGGCCCCGCGAGGATCTCGAAAACCAGCGCGAGGTCGCGCACGGAACGGGCCAGCGGGCCGATCGTTTGCACCCAACCCTGCATGCCGGTCGGCGCGGAAGCACCGGTCATATCGCCTGCGGCACCGGGCAATTGGCCCTGTTGCGCGAGTCGTCCTGCCGTTGGCCGAAGGGACGTAATGCCAACGCACTGCGCGGGCCACCGCAGCGAGCCGCCGAAGTCGGTGCCGATGCCGAGCGCGCTTACACCCGCTGCCAGCGCGGCCGCTTCGCCGCCACTCGACCCGCCCGGCGAGCGGTCGGGGTAGCGCGGGTTGCCTGTCGTGCCGAGCAGCGGACTCGAGCAGGTGGTGCCAAACGCGAACTCGGGGCAGTTGGTTTTGCCGATCACGATCGCGTCGGCGGCGATGAGCCGCGCGACGACCGGTGCGGTGACGGCGGCGATGTTGTCGGCGAACGCTCGCGAGGCGGCGGTTGCCTTAATGCCGGCGACCGCGATCACGTCCTTCACCGTCATCGGCACCCCGGCCAGCGGGCCTAGCCGCTCCCCTGCGGCGCGTCTGCGGTCGATTTCGGCGGCGTCCTGTTCCGCCCGCGCCCAGTTCTCGGTGACGAGGGCGTTGTGTTTATCGCCTAGGTCGTGCGCGTTCGCGAGGACTTCGGTCGCGGTTCGCGTCCCGTCTTGGACGCTGGCCGCGATGGATGTCGCATCATCGAGCCCGGAATTGAGCTGGGCGAGAACAGAATTCATCGGGTGCGGTTCAGGTAGTCGCGTTCGCCATGTTCGTCGAAGTCCTTGATGATGCGTTCCTTGTCGCCGGAACGGAGGCTCGCGAGCAGGCGTTCGTGGCGTTCACAGCCGCGCGCGAGGTCGCCCGCTGACTTGGCTTCAGTCGCCAAGTTCGCCGCCATCGACACCTGCATTTGCCCCATCAACGCTCGGTAGGAATCGAGGAGCCGACTGTGGCCGGTTGCCGCGACAACGCCAAGGTGAAAGTCGACATTCGCCTGGACAACGCCGGGGTGATCGTTCGCGGCAGCAGCCTCGCGCATCCGATCCATGACCTCGTCGAGCGGGGCGAAGACGGTCGCGTCGTAGTTGGCGACGATCAGGTCGAGCGCGAACAGCTCAAGCGTGCGTCGCAAGCTGTAGATTTCCTCAACGTCGCGGTCGGTCATCTCGACCACCCGATAGCCCCGTCGCGGCGTCTGCTTCAGCAGCCCTTCGCTCTCGAGGATGCGCAGCGCCTCGCGCAGCGGCGGTCGCGAGATCTCCAACTGCTCGGCCAGCGGCGGTTCGTGCACACGCGCGCCGGGTGGCAACTGACCGGTGACGATCAACTGCCGCACATCGGCGGCGGCCATCGCGACAAGGCTCTCCTGAACGACCATGAATTTAGACTACTGTCTACAAAAGTCATCCCGCCATGTCGCGCCAACCTTTACAGGTGATTAACTTAGCTGGGACGCAAATTGTCTACAGTAGACGTTCTTGCTCTGATGAAGGCTGGTGATCACGATCCGTTCTTTGCGAAGTCTGTTCGGGTGGCTCGACCCGTTCGTCGCGCTGCTGCTCGCGACACTGGTCGTCGCCGCGCTCGCGCCGCCCGTCGGTACTTACGCGACGGCGCTCGGCGAGGTGCGCTGGGCGATCATCGCCATCGTCTTTTTCGTGGCGGGGCTGCGGATATCCCCGACCGCAACGTTGAACGGGTTGCGCGACTGGCGGTTACACGGAACCACGCTGGGGCTCACGTTCGTCGCGTTTCCGGTGGTCGCGGGGCTGGTCGCGCTGGCAACCGCACCCCTCGTCGGTACTGAACTCACCACCGGGCTGCTGTTTCTCGGCGCGTTGCCATCGGTGGTGCAGACCTCGGTGACGTTTGTTTCGATGGCACGCGGCAACACCGCGGCTGCCGTGTGCGCGGCGTCGATTTCGAACCTGGCTGGGGTTGTTGTCACGCCGCTGCTCGTGTTGCTGCTGATCGGTTCGTATGCGGGGATCGGGCTTGGCCAGGTTGTCGCGGTGCTGACCCAGATCCTTGTGCCGTTCGCGATTGGTCAGGCGTTGCATGGTCGTCTTGGGGGGTGGGCCGCGCGGCACGCCGTCGCGGTGCGGTGGGTGGATCGCGGTGCGGTGCTGTTGATCGTCTACTCCGCGTTTGGCGCTGCCGTCGCGGGTGGGGTGTGGCAGCGGCTGCCGGTTAGCCAGCTCGTTGTGGTTGGCGTGTGCTGCGCGACGTTGCTCGCTGTCGCGTTGACGGTGAGCTACTTCGGTTCCGGCGCACTGGGATTCGCGCGGGAAGAGCGCGCGGTGATCACGTTTTGCGGGTCGGAGAAGAGCCTCACGACGGGGTTGCCGATGTCGACGATCCTGTTCAGCGCGAGCCTTGCGGGGGTGGTGATTGTGCCGGTGATCATCTATCACCAACTGCAACTCATCGCGTGCTCGCTAATTGCGCGGAAGTTGGGTGATCGGGTGGAGTCGCCGGTGATCGCCTGAGCCGCCGCCCACGCGGCCTCGCAGCGGCGCTCGTCTCCGGCGACTGCCTGACCTGCGGCCCGCGCGGGGTTTCCGCGACGACGCTCGTCAGACGGCTGCCGTGCGGACTGCCATTGACTGCCGCCCATCAGGTTCGCGACCAGTGCTCACACTCCGACGCGCGCCCATCGACCCGAGTACGCACGCCACACCACCGCGACCAAACGGACCAGCATGAAGGCGACCAATCCCGTCCAGATGCCCGCTACTCCCCAGTCGAAAATGAGCGACAACCAGATCAGGGGCAGGAAGCCGCCCAGTGCGGCGATGAGGGTGGTTGTGCGGAGGAACGCCGCGTCACCCGCGCCGAGCAGCACGCCATCCAAGGCGAAGACCGCGCCCGCGACCGGGATCATCGCGACGAAGAACCACCAGATCACGTGGACGCGGTTGAGGACCTGGGCGTCGTCGGTAAACAGCAGCGGGATCGCGTGGTAGCCGAGGGCGAGGATGGCGGCGAGCCCGATCGCGAACATTTCCGACCACTGGGTCACCTGGCGGGCGATCGCCTTGGCCACCTTCGCTTTGCCCGCGCCGAGCGCCGAGCCGACGAGGGTTTGGGCCGCGATGGCGAGCGAGTCCAAGGTGAGCGCGAGGGTGTTCCACAGTTGCAGCACGAGCTGATGTGCGGCGACCGACGCGGCACCAAAGCGCGCGGCCACTGCCGCCGCCGAGAGGAAGCAGGCTTGGAAGCTCAGGCTGCGGACGATGAGGTCGCGGCCGAGGACGAGCTGCGCGCGGATGATCGACGGCTGCGGTTTCAGCGAAACCGGTTCCCGCACAAGGGCATACACGAAGAATCCGCCGCTGATGAGCTGGCCAATCAGGTTCGCCACAGCCGAGCCAACAAGCTCCATGCGCGGCGCGCCGAGCAGCCCGTACACGAGCACGGGACAGAGCACCGCTGAGGTCGCGAGGCCCGCGACCACGTACAGCAACGGTCGCCGCACGTCTTGCACACCGCGCATCCAGCCGTTGCCTGCCATCGAAATCAAGATCAACGGCACGCCGAAGAGTGCGACGCGAACCCAGCGCAGGGCTTCGGCGGCGATGTCGTCGCCGCCAGCGATCGCGGCGCAGAGTGGTCCGGCGAACGCCTGGACGACCGCGACAATCCCGAGCCCAACAACCACCGCCAACCAGGTGGCTTGCACACCCTCGGCGACCGCCCCCGCCCGATCCCCCCTGCCGTGCCGACGCGACGAGCGAGCGGTTGTCCCGTAGGAAAGGAACGTGAGCTGCGTGCTGACCGACCCGAGAATCACCGCCCCGACCGCGAGCCCGGCGAGGGCCAGCACACCGAGTCGCCCGACGATCGCGATGTCAAAGAGCAGGTAGATCGGCTCGGCGAGCAGCGCGCCGAGCGTCGGCACGGCGAGCCCCAGCATCCGCCGAGGCCCAACGTGCGCTTGCACCCCGTTTTCGTTGGTCACGCGTGCCCCCGTCCGCTCTCGCAAGAAACCGATCAAGATCACCAGGCTCTCACGCCACGAAACGTCGAGAAGGAAAATCCCTCAGCGCCTGATGGGCGTGCGTCCAGTATCGCCGTTCGCCGCGTGTCGGGGGCCGACGCGCCGAAGTCCCACATGGTGAGCACGCTCTGATGGCGAAAGCCACTCGCGCGATGCCGCCACAGCAGCGTGGTGATCAACTGTCCAGCTTGACCAACCGCCGCGGAAGCTCGGAATCGGTGGACGCATGCCGCGCGGGTAGCCATACTGGTCGCTCGCCCAACTTGTGATCGGATCCACATGACTTTCCTCAACCGATGGCGCGTCATTATCGCGTTCGCGCTGGTCGGGGCCGCGACTCAGCTGCTGTGGCTCACGTACGCGCCGGTCACGACCGTGGCGGCCGAGCATTTCGGCGTGAGCGAGTCGGCGATCGGGTGGCTCGCGAATATGTTCCCGCTGCTCTATGTGGTGCTCGCGATCCCTGCTGGGCTCGCGCTTGACCGCTGGTTCCGACCGAGTCTGCTCGCGGGCGCGATCCTCACCGCGATCGGCGCTGACCTGCGACTGCTTCACGACAGTTTCGCGGCCATCCTCGCTGGTCAGACCGTCATCGCGGTCGCGCAACCGCTCGTACTTAACGCCATCGTCGGCGTCGCTGGCCGCTACCTCGATGTGAAGGATCGACCAACGGGCATCGCGGTCGGCACAGCGAGCACGTTCGCCGGAATGGCGGCGGCATTCGTGTTGGGCGCGATCTTCCCCAACCCGACCCAACTCACCACGCTCACCGCAATCGGCGCGGTCTTCGCGACCGTCGCGGCCTTCGCCCTCGCTATCGAACTACGCCGCCCCGCACGGGTTGGCGCCGTACTTCCCCACGAAGCCACCTCGCTGGGCAATGCGGCTCCACACGCCACACCCGCGCAACTCAGCGCTCCTAGCAAAGCCTTCCCACTCGACGCACCGGGCGAGGCCTCTCCACTCGCACCCCGCGAAGCCGCGCCGCTCGTATCACCGGACCAAGCGCTCACCACAGCGGTCCAACCCGCCGCGCCGGGCGAGGCCTCTCCACTCGCACCGGGCGAAGCCGCGCCGCTCGACGCACCGGGCGAAGCCGCCCCGCTCGGAGCACCGGGCGAAGCGCTCACCACAGCGGTCCAACCCGCCGCGCCGGGCAGCGCTTCCTCACTCACGACACTCCGCGCGACCCTCGCCGACCCCTACGTGCGCAAGCTCTGCGCCACCGCGTTCTTCCCCTTCGGCGCGTTCGTCGCGCTCGCTACCTTCGGGCAAGCGCTGCTTGAACCTGCGGGCGTGAGTGCGAGTGCCGCGAGCGTGGTGTTGCTTCTCAACGTGCTCGCCGGGGTGATCGGGTGCGCGGTGGTGCCGGTCGTTGTGTTCCGGCGCGACGTCGAGATTAAAGCGATCGTGGCTGGCCTCGCGGCGAGCGCGCTTGCGTGTGTCCTCGTCGCGGCGGTGCCCGGCCTGCTGACAAGCTGCGCGGCGTTCGTGCTGCTCGGCATCGCACTGCTCCCAGCGTTGCCGATCGCGTTGAGCCTGGCTGAACGCCACACCGGCGAAGCCGAGGGCACGGCTGCGGGCCTGATCTGGCTGACGGGCAACCTGGGCGGCCTCCTCGTCGCCGCAGCGACCGGCGCCCTAGTCGACCACCCCGCCGCCGCTTTCACCCTGTGCGGATTAGCCGCAGCTTTAGGCATCCCCTTCGCACTATCCCTGCGCCGCCCACACGCACTCGCCCGCCCCTGACCCGCGACACACACCGCAGCCCGGCGCCCTAACCTGCACCGTCCGCGAGCATGCACGCCAAGCGCCCTCCCCTGGACCACACCTGCCGAGTCGACGTCGACGCGGCGTGCACGGCCCAGCGCCGGGCCCGCGAGCGTGCACGCCAAGTTCCTCCCCTGCCCACAACTCCTGAGTCGCCGTGGCTTCTCTCCCCGCCACAAACTAATTTCCCAGCGCCGCAATCAAATTCGCTACGACCTCGTCCGCCGACCCATACGTCGTGTACCCAGCGGCGAAGCGGTGACCTCCGCCGCCGAACTTGCTCGCCACCGCCGACACATCAACGCCGTCAGCTAAACCAGGTGCTGAATCGCGGGAGCGCAGGGACACCGTCCACCGATCATGTTGCGCGCGAGCCTGTTTGAAGACCGCGGCGATGCCAGCCTCGTGCGTCGTGCGGATCACGTCGATCACGCTTTCCACTTCTTCCGGACCAACCTCATGCGTGTCCGCGGCCCGCACCACCGCGTACACCAGGCCGACTCCCGCTGCTTCGGGGACAACTGTGGCCGTGGAAAGCACCGTCGACAGCATCGGCAACCACGCGAACGGGTGCGTGTCGAGCAGCACGCGGGTGATCTCCCCACCGTCAATTCCGGTGGCCAACAAGCGTTCAGCCAACGCGTGGCTGCCCGGCCGAGCCCAGCGGAACGAGCCCGTGTCGGTGACGAGGCCCGCGAAAAGGCAATGGGCGATGTCGGCGTCGATCGGCTCGCCCCACGCATCGAGCAGGCGGGTAACCAATTCCGTTGTGGAAGCGGCGGATTCGTCGATCAGGTCGACAGTCCCGAAACCCTCGTTGGCCCGATGATGGTCGATCACCAACACCGAAGCGGCCCCGCCAAGGCGATCCGCAAGCGCGCCAAGGCGATTGCGCGCCCCACAGTCGACAACGATCAACAGGTCAACTTCATGCGGCACCCGCGCGGGCGAAACAGCAAACTGCCCGCCTGGCAGCGTACGCAGCGAGGCGGGCAGTTCAGCTGGTTCGGCAAACGACACCGTGACCGGAACACCACGTCGAGAAAACACCAGCGCTAGCGCGAGCGCGCTTCCGAACGTGTCGGCATCGGGCTGCACATGGCACAGCACCGTGACCGAGTTCGCCGACGCGCACAAACCAACAGCGGCGTCGGGCACCTTGTGCTCGACACGTGTTCCGGTCATCGGATCAACTACTCTCCGTCAGCCTCATCATCACGATCGGTCTTGTACGGATCAGCATCGCCCGCGTGCGTCGCGTTCGCGGCCACCTTGGCGACCTCGTCATCAATTTGACGCGCCCGCGCGAGCAACTCTTCCATCTCGCGCGCCACCTCGGGCACCTTATCCAAGGAGAAGGCGAGCGTAGGCGTGAACTTCACACCCGTGCCAGCGCCCACCTTCGATCGCAGGATGCCGCGCGCTTTATCCAAGCCCGCCGCCGCTTCCGCATAATCGGGTTCGGCGTCGATGGTGGGGCCCATGACCGTGTAATACACCGTCGCCTCACGCAGGTCGCCAGTCACCTTCGCATCGGTGACGGTGACGTAGCGCAGTCGCGGATCTTTAATCTCATATTCGATCGCAGTAGCGACGATCGCCGAAATCCGCTTGGCGAGTCGGCGTGCCCTGGCCTGATCAACCATGGGTCTGTCCTCCTCTTCTAGTCTTCGGGTCCGAAGATCCGACGGCGTACTGCCAGCAACTCTATCTCTGGTCGAGCGGCGACGTGCCGCTCGCATTTATCGAGCACCTCATTGAGGTGGCTCGGTTCGGCACTGACCATCACGACGCCGAGCAACGCTCGACGGTGGAGGTCCTGGTCGCCTGCTTCGGCGGCGTTCACGGCGAACCGTTTCGTCAGTTCAGCCAGGATCGGTCGGATTACCGATCGTTTTTCTTTCAGCGAATGAACGTCGCCGAGGAGCAGGTCGAATTCGAGCGCACCGATATACAGCGGTTTCCTCCTGGGAGTGGGGGGTGAGAATACGGCCACACGCCGCACCCGAGCGAAGTCGGATGCGGCGTGTGAAACCGTGCTACGTGAAACCTAGTCGCGCGGCTTTTCCCGGAGCTCGTAGGCCTCGATGATGTCGCCTTCCTTGATGTCTGCGTAGGTGACGGTCATACCGCACTCGAAACCTTCGCGGACCTCGGTGGCGTCGTCCTTCTCCCGCTTGAGCGAGGAGATGGACATCGTCTCGGCGATGACGCGACCGTCGCGGAGCAGGCGCGCCTTGGCGTTGCGCTTGACCGAACCGGACGTGACCATGCAACCGGCGATGTTGCCGATCTTGGACGAACGGAAGATCGCACGGATCTCCGCGCGGCCCAGCTCGACCTCTTCGTAGACCGGCTTGAGCATGCCCTTGAGGGCCTTCTCAATCTCGTCGATGGCCTGGTAGATCACCGAGTAGTACCGGATGTCGACGCCCTCACGGTTGGCAAGCTCAGTGGCCTTGCCTTCCGCGCGAACGTTGAAGCCGATGATGATCGCGTTCGATGCCGACGCCAGGTTGACGTTGGTCTCGGTGACGCCACCGACACCACGGTCGATGACGCGCAGGCGCACCTCGTCGTCGATCTCGATGCCGAGCAGGGCCTCTTCGAGGGCCTCGACGGTACCGGAGTTGTCGCCCTTGAGGATCAGGTTGAGCTCCGAAGTTTCCTTCAGCGCTGCATCGAGATCTTCGAGGCTGATCCGCTTGCGGCTGCGCGCTGCCAGGGCGTTGCGCTTGCGAGCGTTGCGACGATCGGCGATCTGACGGGCGATGCGGTCTTCCTCGACAACGATGAGGTTGTCGCCAGCGCCGGGCACCGACGTGAAGCCGACGACCTGCACCGGGCGCGACGGCGACGCCGCGTGGACGTCTTCGCCGTGCTCGTCGACCATGCGACGGACACGACCGTAAGCGTCGCCCGCCACGATCGAATCACCGACGCGCAGCGTGCCGCGCTGGATGAGCACGGTGGCAACCGGGCCACGGCCACGGTCGAGGTGCGCCTCAATGGCGACACCCTGTGCGTCCATGTCGGGGTTGGCCCGCAGGTCGAGCGAGGCATCCGCGGTCAGCAGCACTGCTTCGAGCAGCGCGTCGATGTTGGTGCCTTCACGCGCGGAGATGTTGACGAACATCGTGTCGCCGCCGTACTCCTCGGTGACAAGACCGTATTCGGTCAGCTGCTGACGGACCTTGTCCGGGTTAGCGCCTTCCTTATCAATCTTGTTGACCGCCACGACAATTGGCACGTCGGCCGCCTGTGCGTGGTTGATCGCCTCGACCGTCTGCGGCATAACGCCGTCGTCGGCAGCGACAACGAGGATCGCGATATCGGTGGCCTTCGCACCACGGGCACGCATGGCGGTGAACGCCTCGTGACCCGGGGTGTCGATGAAGGTGATGAGTCGCTCTTCGTCGTTGAGGTTGGTGAGCACCTGGTAGGCACCGATGTGCTGCGTGATGCCGCCAGCTTCGCCCTCACGGACGTTCGCCTTACGGATCGTGTCGAGCAGTCGGGTCTTACCGTGGTCGACGTGGCCCATGACGGTCACGACCGGCGGACGCTGCTCGAGGTCGTCCTCGCCACCGGCGTCTTCGCCGTAGGTGAGGTCGAACGACGACAACAGTTCGCGGTCTTCGTCTTCGGGGCTGACGACCTGCACGACGTAGTTCATCTCGCCGCCGAGCAGCTCGAGGGTCTCGTCGTTCACCGACTGAGTCGCGGTGACCATTTCGCCAAGGTTGAACAGCGCCTGGACGAGAGCGGCCGGGTTCGCGTCGATCTTCTCAGCGAAGTCCGAAAGCGAAGCGCCACGGGCGAGGCGGATGACCTCACCGTTGCCGCGCGGCAGCCGCACGCCACCGACGGCGGGCGCCTGCATGTTCTCGTATTCAGCGCGCTTCGCCCGCTTCGACTTACGACCACGACGCGGGGCACCACCGGGACGACCGAACGCGCCTGCGGCACCGCCACGGCCACCGGGACCACCGGGACGACCGCCGCCGCCACCGGGACGACCACGGAAGCCACCGGCCGCGGGAGCGCCCGCACCTGCACCAGCGCCACCGGCACCGGGAGCACCGCCACCGCCGCCGCGGTAGCCACCGCCACCGCCGCCACCGGGACGACCGGCACCGGGAGCGCCGCCGGGACGACCGCCGCCACCGGGACGACCACCGGCCGCGGGGCCGGGACGTGCGGAACGCTGCGGCATCGCACCCGGGTTGGGGCGAGGAGGCATCGAGCCGGGGCTAGGACGCGGGCCACCCTGACCGGGTGCGGGACGGGGACCGCCCTGACCGGCTGCGGCGGGACGCTGACCACCCTGGCCCTGACCGGGACGGGGACCGCCCTGGCCGGGAGCCGGACGGGGACCGCCCTGACCCGGCGTGGGGCGAGGACCGCCCTGACCGGGGGTAGGACGCTGACCGCCCTGAGCGGCCGGACGCGGCGCGGGACGCTCGCGATCGGGCGCCGAGCTGAACGGGTTGTTGCCAACACGCGGGGTCTTGGGACCGGGCTTCGGGCCGGGACCTGCCGGACGAGCACCCGGAGCGCCACCAGCGGCGGGCTGACCCGGACGCGCGCCAGCGGCCGGCGTGGCCGGACGCGAAGCACCCGGCATCGGGCGCGGGCCCGGTGCGGTGGGCTTGGTTGCCGGAGCCTGAGCGGCCGGAGCGGCGGGAGCGGCAGGCGCTGCCGGAGCAGGACGCGGTGCCGGGGTGGGACGCGCGTCGGTGGATTCCACCTTGGGCGCGGCCGGGGTTGCCGACGCGGCGGGCGCGACAGGTGCCGCAGGAGCGGCCGGGGCCGCAGGTGCCGGAGTCGGACGCGGGCCGGGACGGGGACCGCCCGGGGTGGGCTTGGCGCCGGTTGCACCCGGACGCGGGGCCGACGACGGGCCGGGACGGGCCGGGCTACCACTGGCAGCCGGCTTCGCATCTGCCGCGGGTGCGGACTTGGATGCGAGGGATTCACGCAGACGACGCGCGACGGGTGCTTCCACCGTCGACGACGCCGACTTCACGAACTCGCCTTGCTCCTTGAGCTTCGCGAGTAGTTCTTTGGACGTGACACCGAGTTCTTTTGCCAACTCGTGCACGCGGGCCTTGCCTGCCACTGCTCTCCTCACTGAGAGGCCGAGCAGCGCCACCGTGTAAGGGGCGGTGGCCCGCACGACCTCGGGTTATCTCCGATGGACGTTCATCGTTGGTGCTTCACGGTGTGCTCATGAGTGCTCGTGCCTGTTCTCGAGGTACTGCGCCAGGGCTGAGATATCCAGATGTCCGGACACTCGTAGGGCTCTGCCGAATGCTCGGCGCCGCTCTGCGGAGCTCAGACAAGCTGAAACGGGGTGCAGCCAGGCACCCCGTCCGGGAAGTCTGCGCCGCGGGTCTGCAACCAGGGCATTGCCCTGTGCCACGATCCGCAACAGATCGGCAGACGGCTCACGCTTACGGCATCCGATACACGTTCGAACGGATTGCGCGGGCCGGTCCGCTGTCCACTCTACCGGTGACCCGGCCATAACGACGAACCCCTCCCCTGCCGAAGTTACGAACATGTCATCCGGCGGTTCCCGAGCGGACAGATTCGCCCGCGTCGCCAGCCGCGTCGCTGCGGATATCGATACGCCAACCGGTCAATCGAGCGGCCAAGCGGGCGTTCTGGCCTTCCTTGCCAATCGCGAGCGAAAGCTGGAAGTCGGGGACGATCACGCGGGCAGCGCGGGCTTCGGGGTCGACGACGGTGACCGAAACCACCTTCGACGGCGACAGCGCGTTGCCGACGAAGGTCGCCGGGTCCTCGTCGAAGTCGATGATGTCGATCTTCTCGCCAGCGAGCTCGCTCATCACGTTGCGCACGCGCTGACCCATCGGGCCGATGCACGCGCCCTTAGCGTTGACGCCGGGCACGGTCGAGCGGACCGCGATCTTGGACCGGTGTCCCGACTCGCGCGCGACGGCGACGATCTCGACCGACCCGTCGGCGATCTCGGGCACCTCAAGCGCGAACAGTCGACGCACCAGGTTGGGGTGGGTGCGCGACAGCTGCACCTGCGGGCCACGCGGGCCGCGCGAGACGCCGTAGACATACGCCTTGATGCGGTCGCCGTGCTCGTAGGTTTCGCCGGGCACCTGCTCGGCGGGCGGGATCAGACCCTCGACGCCGTTGGCTTCGCTGCCGATGCGCACGACGACAACGCCGCGCGCGTTCGCACGGGCGTCGCGCTGGATGACGCCGCCGACGATGTCGCCTTCATGGGTGGCGAACTCGCCGAACGACTTCTCGTTCTCGGCGTCACGCAACCGCTGCAACACGACCTGACGTGCGGTCGTCGCCGCGATACGGCCGAAACCCTCAGGGGTGTCGTCCCATTCGGAGATCAGGTTGCCGTCGGCGTCGAGCTCACGCGCCATCACGCGAACGACACCGGTCTTCTGGTTGATGTCGATGCGCGCGTTGGGCTCGTGGCCTTCGGTGTGCCGGTAGGCGGTGAGCAGCGCCGATTCAATCGCCGAGATCACGGTCTCGATCGAGATGCCCTTATCGGCGACAATCGCCCGCAAGGCTTCGATTTCAATATTCATTCCGCAACCCCTTCGGTGTCGCTGCTGTCACTACTGTCGCTGCTGAGGTCGGCGGGGGTTTCGCCCGGCACAGGTCGGCCGGGGGCGATACCGCCCGCGAGTTCGAGTTCCGCCGCGCCCGGGGTGCTGAACTCGACCTGCACCACCGCGTTGGCGATGCCAGCGAGGGGCACGTGGATGCGATGGGGCTTGACTTTGCCGCCCAAGACGAGCGCGACAGTGTCTTCGGTTTCGCCGAGCGCGCCAACCCGCGCTTCGAACTTGGCTTTGCCTTCGGGGCGATCGGCGTCGGGGTGCAGGGTCACGCGCACCTTGCGGCCCCGTGCGCGGCGCCAGTGGCCCGGCTTGGTCAGGGGCCGGTCGACGCCGGGGGTCGTCACCTCAAGCAGGTAGGCGCTTTCGCCGAAATCGTTTGCGGCGTCGAGGATTTCCGACATGTCGCGACTCAGTTCGGCGATGGTGTCGAGGGGAACGGGACTGTCGCTGTCGACGGTCACTTTCACCCGAACCGGCGCGAGCTCATCTTTGCCAGCGGCCGCGATCGCGACGCCCTCAAGGTCGAATCCCCGGCGTGCGACGAGCTCAGCGACAAGCTGGCTCACCCTTTCCTCGGTCGGCATCGGCATATGGGCGGCTCCTGGTTCAGTTGTGACGCGATCGGAAACTTCTACGCCGAAGGTCTAGCGTAACGCGCTCAGAGAGTGTAAAGGACCGAGCGACGGTCGACGCGCACCGGACAGGTGAGTGTCGTGAAGTTTGTCGCCGTGCGGTGCGCTCGCTTCGCCGCAGAAGCGCCGCCGACCTCGTCGTATTCGCGTATCCGCGTGCGGGGGACGAGAGCGGTGCGCCTCGTCTGGCACGATGGGTCCGTGCCTCTACGCGATCCCGCCCCGCCCGTCATCGGGCGACCGCTCGGTCTCTCGTCGCTGCCACGACGCGGCGCGTTGCGACTTTTCGGCGCGAGCGCGATCGGCGTTCCCGTTGTTGTCGCGTTGAGTGCGTGCGCCGAGGACGACTCGATCCACGCACCGGATCCGCTTGCGGCGCAAGAACTTCGGGCCCGCGCTGATGCCGCCGCCGCCACTGCCGCGATCGCGACGGCACCTCAGTCACAAGCCGCGCTCACCACCATCGCGACCGAACGCACCGCGCACGCTGATGCGCTGCGTGCCGAAATCGAGCGAGTGATTGGCGTCTACGGCGACGGGACAACTCCCGTGCACCGCACCGCGGCACCGTCGCCGACCGAAACCCCAAGCGCGCCACCAACTGTGGCGAGTTTGCGCATGCAGTTGACGGCGTCGGGCCAGCAGGCCGTCGACACCGCGCGCGGCCAAAACGGTTATCGCGCAGCACTTTTGGCGTCGATTAGCGCTTCGTGCGCCACCCAGGCAGGAGTTCTGCTCGCATGACCGACCAGCGAACGGCACTGCAAAACGCCCTCGACGCCGAATACGCCGCCGTTTACGCGTACGGGGTGATCGCCGCGTACGCGAATGCCGACCGGGCCGCGTTGGTGCGCGAGTTCAGCGCGGCGCACCGGGCGCGACGCGACGCGACGATCGAACTGATGGACGTCAAGGGCGCGCCCGAATCGGCTGCCGCCGCGTACGTGCCCCCGTTCCCCGTCGACGACCCGATCCCGGCCGCACACCTGGCCGTCGCGGCCGAAAGCGATTGCGCGACAGCGTGGTACACGGTAGTTGAGCAGGCGGTTGACGAGCCGGTGCGGGTCGCGGCGACGACGGCGCTCACCGAATGCGCGATTCGGCGTGCGCGTTGGCAGAGCATTTTGGGCGTGAACCCGCCGACCGTCGCATTCCCTGGACGCGAGGCGTAGCGCGGGCGCACCCCGGCCGACGCAAGTCGACCGAGGTGCCCGAGCGGCTACGGGCGCATCGCGTATGCGCCGTCGAGTGACTGCACCTGCTCCCACACGCGGGTGAAGCGGTCGGGGTCGGCGACCGGGCTGCGCAGTGCGCCAATTGCCCACTCGCGCTGCGCCTCGGTCACCGAACTCTTGCCGAGCAGTGCGGTGGCGTAGGTGTTGAAGTCGCGGATCTGGAAGTCGAAGATCTGGGCGACGAGGTCGCGGTCCAGGCCGATGAGCTCCGCCTGCTCCAGGATCAGCTGGCCGTACACCACCGTGGAGAACAGGTGGCCGATGGTTAGCATGAAGTCCAAGTCCTTCTGCTGAGCGGCGTCGGGCGCTGCGGTGAGCAACAGCGTGCGCAGCGCTTGGGCCTGCTCGTAGAAGCGCGCGACGTTCGGGATGTCGGTCGCTGCTTCGTACGGGGCGGTCCAGTCGGCGAACTGCACCTTGCTCGCACCGCGCGCGGGGCCCTGTGCCCAGAAGAACTCCTGATCGCCAGCGCCGAGTTCGGTGCCGATTGCCGGGTACTCCTTGGGGTTGAACAGGTAGTTCGGCATGAACTTGAGGATCTGGCCCACGTTCACGTGCACGGTGCCTTCGAGGCGCGGCAGGTGGTTGATGTAGCGCGACGCCTGGGCGAAGTAGGTGTTCTTCTCAAAACCCTTGGCGGCCAACACATCAAGGAGCAGAGTCATCGCGATCTCGCCCTCGGTTGTCACCTTCGACTTGGTCATCGGGTTGAAAAGCAGGTAGCGACGGTCGTCGAGGGAGGCGTTGCGGAAGTAATCGACGGCACGGTCGCTGAACGCCTTCATCGCGATGAGGCGGGCGTAGGCGTCGACGAAGTTGCCGCGCACGTGACCGAAGTCGGTGACCGGGTTGCCGTAGAGGATGCGGTTGTTGGCGTGGGTGATGGCCTCAAACAGCGAGTGCTCGACCATGCCGATGCTGCCGTGGCAGAGGTTGAACTTGCCAACGTTGACGGTGTTGAGCGCGGCCGAAAACGCTTCTGGCCCTTCATGAAGCACGTCGGCGGCGGTGACCGGGTAGTTGTCGAGCTTGAAGTGGCTCACATACATCTGACCGTGGATCACGGATTCGACGAGGTGGTAGTTGTCGTGACGGCTGTCGGCGGCGAACCAGACGTAGCCGTCGGCACCTTCGACGTCGGCGCGTCGCGAGAACACCGAAACCATCGACGCCACGTTGCCGTTGCCGATGTAGTACTTCTCGCCGCTGGCGCGGAACAGGATGCCCGCTTCGGCGTCGGCGCTGCCCGGTTCGGTCGGGGTGAGGATGAGGTCGGTGTTGTAGATGTCGGCGCCGTGGCTTTGCTCCGATAGCGCAAACGCCATGACCTGACCGTCTTCGAGGTCGGCGGCGGCTTTGCGCTTGGCGGTTTCGTTGGCGCTCTGCCAGATCGGGCCGAGGCCAAGGATGGTGACCTGCTCGGCGTACCAGTACGCGAGGCCGTAGAAGCCAAGGATTTCCGACAGCGCCGCGTTGCGGGCGGCGTCCCAGCGCTTGTTCTCATCGCCATCGGCGTAGGCGGCGGGCGTCAGGAACGTCGCGAACAACTTCTCTTTGCCAGCGAAGTCGATGAAGTCCTGGGTCCAGACAGCGGCCCGATCCTCACTCAGCAGCTGCGCTTTACCTTTGGACTCAAAGAACTCAATGGTCGCTTTGAGCAGCCGCCGAGTCTCGGCGTCAAAGTGCTGCGGGTCGTAGGTAGCGGGATTGAGGAGCAGTGGCCGCGTCGAACTTGTCATGGATCAAAACTATCAGCGCCCCGAACCCGCCCGCCCCCATCCACCGTTTTGACCAGCACCTTTGGTTACGTAGCCGTAGGTCCGGCACTGCCCACGCCTCCGTCGCGTGAGCGAAAAAAAATGCCGCACCCCGGTGGGGCACGGCATTTTGTGGACTTCCGGCTCGCTATCCGCGAATCTTCGCGACAACCGTCGCTACCGCGTCGGCGGCCGGGATTTCTTCTGCCTCGCCCGTCGCGCGGTTGCGCAGTTCCACCTTGCCGTCGGCCCAACCCCGGCCGATCACCAAAATCCACGGCATGCCGAGGAGTTCGGCGTCCTTGAACTTCACGCCCGGGGACGCGGTGCGGTCGTCGAACAGCACCTCAAGGCCCTGCTTGTCCAAACCAGCGGCAACCTCTTCCGCGCCTTCGCGTGCCGCCGCGTCCTTGTTCGCGATCACCACGTGCACGTCGAACGGGGCGACCTCAGCGGGCCAGCGCAGGCCCTTTTCGTCGTGGGTCTGCTCGGCGAGCACCGCGACCATGCGCGAAACGCCGATGCCGTACGAACCCATCGTCAGGCGAACGGGCTTGCCGTTCTCGCCGAGTACATCGACGTCGAACGCGTCGGTGTACTTGCGGCCAAGCTGGAAGATGTGGCCGATCTCGATGCCGCGCGCGGAAACAAGCGGGCCAGCGCCGTCGGGCGACAGGTCGCCGTCGCGAACCTCGGCGGCCTCAATGGTGCCGTCGGGGGTGAAATCGCGACCAGCGACCAGCCCAACAACGTGCTTGCCCTCGATGTCGGCACCGGTGATCCATGATGTGCCATCGACAACGCGGGGGTCGACGAGGTAGCGAATCCCGTTGGCCTGCAACGCCTTCGGCCCGATGTAACCCTTCACGAGGAACGGGTTGGCGGCGAAGTCGGCGTCGGTCAGCAACTCAACCTCGGCCGGTTCAACCGACGCACCGAGGCGCTTCTCATCGACCTCACGGTCACCGGGGATGCCGATGCCAAGGATCTCGGTCTTGCCGTCGGGGTGGCGCAACTTCACGATCACGTTCTTGAGCGTGTCGGCGGCAGTCACGCGACGGCCAAGGATGTCGGCACCGTTGGCCCACGCGACGAGCGAAGCGATCGTCGGGGTGTTTTCGGTGTCGTAGACAACGGCGTCGGGCTGCCCGTCGATCGCGATCGGCTCGGGCCGCGCGGTGACGACCGCTTCGACGTTGGCCGCGTACCCGGACTCAACGCAGCGCACATAGGTGTCTTCACCAACGGGGCTCTCGGCGAGGAATTCCTCCGACGCCGACCCACCCATCGCGCCCGACGTCGCGGCGACGATCACGTACTGCACACCAAGCCGATCGAAAATCGCCTGGTAGGCCTTGCGGTGCGTGGCGTAGGAGTCGGCGAGTCCCTCGTCGGTGAGGTCGAAGGAGTACGAATCCTTCATCACGAACTCGCGCCCACGCAGGATGCCAGCGCGGGGACGTTCCTCGTCGCGGTACTTGGTCTGAATCTGGTACAGCGTGACCGGCAGATCCTTGTACGAGTTGTACTCACCCTTCACGGTGAGCGCGAACAGCTCTTCGTGAGTGGGCCCGAGCAGGTAGTCGCCACCCTTGCGGTCCTTGAGCCGGAATAGACCGTCGCCGTATTCGGTCCACCGGTTGGTTGTCTCGTACGGTTCGCGCGGCAGCAGCGCGGGCAGCGAGATCTCCTGCGCGCCGGTCGCGTCCATTTCCTCGCGCACCACGTCTTCGATCTTGCGCAGCGTGCGCAGACCGAGCGGCAACCACGAGTACACGCCGGGGGCGATGCGACGGACGTAGCCGGCGCGCACCAGGAGTTTGTGGCTGGGCACCTCGGCGTCGGCGGGATCGTCACGCAGGGTGCGCAGGAACAGGCGGGAGAGGCGGGTGATCACGAATGCACAGGGTAGTCCCTGGTCGGTAGGGTGCCGCAAGCCATATACCGTTGACGATCGTGCTGGTGCTGCTTCCTCCTTCCGAAACCAAGTCCGACGGCGGCACAGGCGGCCCACTCGACTTAGCTGATTTGGCGATGCCGCAGCTCAGCGCGGTGCGCGACAAGCTGATCACCGAGGTGGTCACCCTCGCGGCAAACCCCACGCAAGCGGCGAAAGTGCTCGCGTTAGGCAAGGGCGCTGACGCGGAAATCGCCCGCGACGCGACCCTGCGCACCTCGCCGACGCGCCCCGCGCTTGAGCGTTACACCGGTGTCCTCTACGACGCGCTCGACGCCGCGTCGTTCACCAAACCGCAGCGGGCGAAGGCGTACGCGCGGCTCGGGATCGGCTCCGCCCTGTTCGGCGCGGTGCGCGCGAGCGACCCGATCCCGGCTTATCGCCTCTCCGGCGGAACGAAACTGCCTGGGCTGCCGACACTTTCGGCCATCTGGCGCGACGTGCTGCCCGACGCGCTCTACGCCGAAGCGGCGGGCGAACTGGTGATCGACCTGCGCTCAGGCACCTACCAGCAGTTAGGTCGGGTACCCGGGGCGATCACCGCGAACGTGCTGACCGAGCACCCCGACGGGTCACGCACCGTGGTGAGCCATTTCAACAAGCATCACAAGGGCCTGCTCGCCCGCGCGTTAGTGCTCACGCGGGCCGAGCCAACCGATATCCGCGCCGTCGCTCGGGTCGCGACCAAAGCGGGACTGCGCACCGAAATCGCCTCCGACACTGAATTGTTGATTATCACTTAGCAATTCGACGGTGCGGGCTGACCGTTGAGTCGCGCGTCAATCCACGTCATCGCCATCGGCAACCCAAGCACTGCCGCCGTGAGGTGGTCGGGCACCGGCGTCTCAAACGTCGTCACCGCCGCGCCAGCTTCGCACCACCGGCGCGTCGTGTCGCGGATCGCGCCGATCGGAATGAGCCCGTCAATCGGCGAATGCCATTCGAAGACAGGCATTTTCGGTGCGCCGTCATACAGCGACAGACTGTTCTCCTCGACCACGGCGCGCGCCTGCTTGTCGGCGATCATCGACGTCGACGCCGCGAATTCGCCGATGCCGTGCCCGGCACCGGTCGACAGAATATCGTTCGTGCACGCGTTGCGAATCGCATCGCGGGCGGCGATGCCCCGCGCGTTCATCTGATCGCTGATCGGGAACCGGTCAGGGTACTCACGTTCCAGCCCGATGCCGGCGGCGAGCGCGAGCCCGAACACCGGATGCGAACCAAAACCCAAGCCTTCCAACATCGCTACGAGATTCATCGGCACGCCACCCATCGCGGCACCGGCGATTTCCACGTCGGGCGCGTAGGTGGGTTGCAACGCGGCGGCCCACGCGGTCGCCATGCCGCCGCCGGAGTAACCAGCCATCGCGACACGCGAACCAGCGACGCGCAATTCGTCGACTTTGCGGATAGCACGCACCCCATCGAGGGTGATCTGGCCGCCCAATTTGGCCGCGCCATAAGCGAAGTTGGGGCCGAGGTGGTCGGGTAGCGCCATCGTCCAGCCGCGTCGCAACGCGACATTCCAGAACACCGACTCGCGCACCATCAGGTTCGGGTCGGCGGTGTAGAGCACCTTCGACACCGAACACTGATTGCCGAGCCCGTTGATGATGTGCTGATACGACAGCACGGGCGCGTCGGGCGCGTGGTTATTCGGTTGCAGCACAGTCGTTGTCGCCGCGATCGGCTTGCCTTCGGAACTGGTTGAGCGGAACCGAATGAGCGTGACGGTGGTGTCGGGGAACGTCGCGAGGGCGGGCATCGGACGCACGGCGAGTACGTCGCCTGGTTGGTAGGACGCGATGTCGGCCGGTTGGGCATAGAACGGGTCGGGATCCGGCTCGGGGTACAGCGGTGCCGCGCTGCCAACCGCGACGGGCAGCATCGTGAGCACGGCCGCTGCCGCGATGAAAGCCCGCATAGGACGCCAGCTCATGAATGTTCCTCCCGATCTTGCGATATCGGGAGCAATACTCGCCGGTAGGCAAACACCTCACGACGGTTTTGTAAACAACTGATATCAAGTCACAAAGAAACGGCAATCCCCTTGTGCATGCCCGCGACTTTCAGGGCTTGACGGGCGCGACCAATTGCAACAGGTTTCCGCACGTGTCGTCGAGCACCGCGGTGACAACCGGTCCCATGACCGTGGGCGGCTGTTGGAACCGCACGCCGAGGATTTCCAACCGGCGGTGTTCTTCCTCGACGTCGTCGACCGCAAGGGACATCACCGGAATACCTTCGGCATACAGCGCGGTTTTGTACGCCTTGGCCGCCGGGTGCTGGTCGGGCTCAAGGAGCAACTGCGTGCCGTTGACGTCGGCGGGCGAGACGACGGTGACCCAGTCGTAAGCACCAAGCGGCACTTTATCTTTCAATACGAAGCCAAGGGTGTCGATATAAAACCCTTCGGCTTTGGCCTGATCGTCGACAAACACGCTGGTAACCCCGATGCGGATCATGCGAGGACAATAACGCGGGGCACCGACACATCTGGGAATGCGCGATGCCGACGTGGTGTTGCCCACGGGCATGACAGAACTCTCCCCGGAGCTCAAGGCCTACCTCGACGAGTCGAACGTCTACGCCGTCGTCGCCACGATTGGCAAAAACGGTCAGCCTCATCAAACGGTGGTGTGGATCAAACGCGACGGCGACGACCTGCTCTATTCAACGACCGTCTCGCGCGCCCAAGCGAAGAATCTCGTGCGTGACCCGCGTATTTCGGTGTTGGTGAACCCGCCGGACCGACCGTTTTTGTACGCGGAGATTGTCGGCACCGCCACGCTGACGCCCGACCCGGAACGGGCTCTGCCCAACGAACTTTCGCTGCGCTACACCGGGTTGCCGTATGCGGAGTTCAACCCGGCTTCGGTCAACGACGCCGATCGCGTGATCGTGCGGATCACGCCAGATCGGGTCCTCGGTCGCCTGTAGTTAGCGCTCGTGCGATTCTTCCAACACCGTCCTGCCTAGCAGCGCGTACCGCTCGGGTGCGCGCTGCTTCAAGTACTGCGCGTAGGCGAAGCCTGCGATCGCGATCACCGCGACGATCCACGGAGTTGCCCGCAGCACAAACGAATCCGCTTCCGCGCCTGCCGCGGTGTCCATGTTGAAGATCAACAACGCGACCACGCCGAGCATCGCGACGCCGCCGATGAGCGGGGCGAGGAACGTCGCGAACCAGTGCCGACTTTCGGGGTGATGGTTGCGGAAGTACACGAGCACCGCGAACGAACAGGTGGCTTGGACAACAAGGATCGCGGCGGTGCCGAGGATCGCGAGCAGCGTGTAGGTGCCCGCGTACGGATCCTTGCCCGCGAGGCCGAACGCGAGCAACAGCAGCCCGGCGAACACCGTCTGGACCAGACCCGCGATGTGCGGCGAGCCGTGGGCGGCGTGCGTGCGACCGATCGTGCGCTTGAGCGCGGGAACGACACCTTCGCGACCGAGTGCGTAGAGGTAGCGCGCCGCGCAGTTGTGGAACGCCATGCCGCACGCGAGCGACCCGGTGACCATCAGCCACTGCATCGCGACAACGGCCCACTGCCCGACGTAGTGCTCGGTCGGGTTGAAGAACAGGTCGGCCGGGCTCGCTGACGACGCGAGCGCCATCGACCCGTCAAGCCCGTTGCCGAGGATCGCCATCCACGAAACGAAAACGTAGAACACGCCGACGCCGAGGACAGCGAGCATGGTCGCCTTCGGGATGATGCGCTTCGGGTCGCGCGACTCTTCGCCATACATCGCCGTCGATTCGAACCCGACCCATGACCAGAACGCGAAGAACAGACCGAGCCCAGCAGAGACACCGGTGAACGCGTTGACCGGATTGATCGGATCAAGCGAAAAGCCATCGGGCCCACCGCCGTTCAGCGCGACTGCGACACCCATCACGGCGAGCACCGCCACTTCGGTGACCAGCAGCACGATGAGAATCTTCTCCGCGACCGCGACACCAAACCACGTGCCGAACGCGTTGATCGCGAGCATCAGGATCGCGAACACCCACCACGGCACGGTGACCCCGAACTGATCACCGACGGTGTTAGTCGCGAAACTGGAGAAAATGCCGATCAGCGAGGGTTCGAACACCATGTACGCGAACGCGGCGAGCACCCCCGCCGACAGCCCGACGCGCCTGCCGAGCCCGTGGGAAATGAAGCCGTAGAACGCGCCGGTCGCGGTGATATGACGCGACATCGCGGTGAAGCCGACCGAGAACACCGCGAGCACGATCATCGCAATGATGAACGCGGCCGGGGTGCCGATCCCGCTGCCCGACGAGACCATGAACGGGACGTTGCCGGTCATCGCGGTGATCGGCGCCGCGGTGGCGACGGCCATGAAAACCACGCCGAGCAGACCGACCGCGTTGGGCTTGAGCCGGGATACTCCGTCGCCCGGCGGCGCGCTAATGGGTGTTGTCGATTCCATCCGAACTCCCTCATCGTTGGTCACTTGACCTGGTGAGGATTGTCGGGTCGCCAATATTGCGCCGACGTGAAACGGGGTTACCGCTAGAGCACAAACATGTGACGTAGGTCTCATCTTTGACAGACCGATGAGCCTCGTCGCCGCCGATTTACAGTTTGTCGGCCCCGGTCAGTTCCCGAATCAGCAACGCGGTGTGCAGCGAGGTGCGCGATTCGCCGTCATCAAGATCAACGGCGAGGATGCGCTCGATGCGCGCGAGCCGGTCATAGAGGGTTGGCCTACTGATCTTGAGGATCCGCGCCAGCTCCGTCTTGTTGCCCGCCAAGTCAAGAAAGCGGCGGAGCGTGCCGGTGAGGTCGGCGGCGTGGCGAATGTCGTAGCGCAACAAGGCGCTTAGCTCCGTTTCGGCGAAACTCTGGACGCCCGGTTCGTCGCGGATCAGCGAGAGCAAACCACGCAGGCGAATGTCCGCGCTGCGGAAGAACATTCGATCGGGACCGCCAGCGAGTGACCGCGCGACCGACGCCACGCTCGCCGCCGCGACCAGCTCACGCGCCGCGTCGAGAAGCGAGTCCGAGTCCGCGCCAACGCCAATCACCGCGCGACGCACGCCGTCGACGCGACGTAGTTCGGCGAGGACGGTCGCGCAGACGCGGTCGAGTTGATCGTCCACATCGCGCCCAGGCGACATCGCCAACACAATCGCAATGCGCTCGGTCCCCCGCTGTTCGGTTGCCGTTGGCGTCGCCAGTTCCGTCGCGCTCAGGGCCGACGCGCTGGCGAGGCCGAGTCCGTGGGTCACGGCGTCGACGATGGCGAGGGAATGCCGTTGGGCCGCAACGGGATCCGACGGAGCGGTCGTTGTTTCGATCTCGACGGCCAGTGGCACGTATCGGGCGCGGCGCGCGAGACCGAGGGCGGCGGCTCGTGCTTGCGCGTCGCGTTCGTTGGTGACGCGACCTTCGATGAGGTCGGCGATGAGCCCTGTTTGGGCGCGACGGTGCAGGCCGAAGCGGTCGGTGTCGATCATCCGATGCAGCGTGAGCGTTTGCGCGGCGCGTTCGAGCACCATCCTCGCGCGCGGGGTGTGGACACGTTCGGAGCGCAGGATCAGGCGGCCCCAGCGTTGGGTGTGTGGCCCGACGGCGACGACGTGATCGCCTTCGGGCAACATCCGCGATCGCGACTCCCAGTTGTCGAGTAGCGACGACGAGCTGGTGTGCCGAGCGGTCGCGGCGAGCACCCGATGGGCGAGGTCTTCCAGGACAACCGACGCGTCAAGCATGCTCGCCGCGGTCCGCACGATTTCGGCGAGCGCGGCCCTTCGCACGCTCAGCTCGGTGAAGGTTTCGTGCACGGTGCGGGCGAATTCGAGTTCGGCGTACTGGTCGGCGACGATCACCCGATGCACCGCTTCGGTGATTTCCACGAAGCGCGTGACACGATGCAGCGCGATCACCGGCAGGCCAAGTTCGCGCGCGGTGTCGGCGACAACCGGTCCCAATTCGCTGACGTAGGAACCTAATTCGACAACAAGTCCGGCAACGCCCGCATCAGCGAGGGAACGCAGGTACCGTTCCCGCGCGGACTCTGGCGCGGCGAGTGCCTGTCCGGTGGTGAGGATCAGTTCCGCCCCGACGAGCACGTTCGCGATGTCGGCCTGGTCGCTGACATGGACCCAGCGCACCGCGCGGTCGAGGTTGACCCCGCTCACGATTTCGGGCTCGCCCGCCTGCACGACCGGGGTCGCTACGACGTCAGCAACGGTGAGGAGCATCGACAGATCGTAATATCAAAGCGCGATTTTCGTACACTTCGTCGGTCGCGCGATAGGTTGGCGTCACGCAAGGTAGAGACACCTATCCCCCTGCGCGAATCGAGGACTCCATGCAGCTGATCGGCCACTGGATCGACGGCAAAGCGGTCACCGGCACTTCCGAGGCCACCGCACCCGTCACCAACCCCGCCAGCGGTGAAGTCACCGGTCAGGTCGCCCTCGCCGACGTGGCCGACACCCGCGCCGCGATCGACGCCGCCGCCATCGCGTTCGCGCAGTGGCGCGACACCTCGCTCACCAAGCGCACGCAGGTGCTTTTCCGATTCCGTGAACTGCTCAATGAGCGCAAGGAAGAACTCGCGGCCGTGATCACCGCCGAGCACGGCAAGGTCGCCGCTGATGCGCTCGGGGAGGTCACGCGCGGGCTTGAGGTTGTCGAATTCGCTTGCGGCATCCCGCATTTGCTCAAGGGATCGTTCACCGAGAACGCGTCGACCGATGTCGACATCTACTCGATCCGGCAGCCGGTCGGGCCGGTCGCGATTATCGCGCCGTTCAACTTCCCCGCGATGGTGCCAATGTGGTTCTTCCCCTTGGCCATTGGCGCGGGCAACACAGTGGTGTTGAAGCCGAGCGAGAAGGACCCGTCGGCGGCGCTGTGGTTGGCGCGGTTGTGGCAGGAGGCCGGGCTGCCCGACGGCGTGTTCAACGTGGTGCAGGGCGACAAGACCGCCGTCGATGAGTTGCTCGACAATCCGGCCATCAAGGCGGTGTCGTTTGTCGGGTCGACGCCGATCGCGAAGTACGTCTACCAGCGTGGCACGGCGGCGGGCAAGCGGGTGCAGGCGCTTGGCGGCGCGAAGAACCACATGGTCGTACTCCCCGACGCCGACCTCGATCTGGCCGCCGATGCCGCCGTCAACGCGGGTTTCGGGTCGGCGGGCGAGCGGTGCATGGCAATCAGCGTTGTTGTCGCCGTTGGCGATATCGCCGACGAATTGGTTGGCAAGATCGCGGACCGGGCGTCGAGCATCGTGACCGGCGTTGGCACGTCCGGCGCGGACATGGGCCCGCTCATCACCCGCGCGCATCGCGATCGTGTCGCCGAATACATCGACGCGGGCGAGGCGGCGGGCGCGACGGTGACCCTCGATGGGCGCGACCTCACCGTCGAAGGCGCGCCGGACGGATTCTGGCTTGGCCCAACGATTCTCGACAACGTCACGCCGGAGATGAGCGTGTACACCGAGGAAATCTTCGGCCCCGTGCTGTCGGTGGTACGCGCCGACACCTATGAGGAGGCCGTCGCGTTGATCAACGCCAACCGCTACGGCAACGGCACCGCGATCTTCACCAACGACGGTGGCGCGGCGCGCCGGTTCCATCACGAGGTGGAGGTCGGGATGGTCGGCATCAACGTGCCTATCCCAGTTCCGATGGCCTACTTCAGTTTTGGCGGATGGAAGAGTTCACTGTTTGGTGACGCACACGCGCACGGCACCGACGGCGTGCAGTTCTTCACCCGCACGAAAGCCATCACAACGCGCTGGCTTGACCCGAGTCATGGTGGACTCGAACTCGGCTTCCCCCAGAACAAGTGACAAGGAGTTCTTCGGTTATGGCACTCTCTCCCGAAGCGGCGCGCGCCTACGAACTCGACCGCAAGCACGTGTTCCACTCCTGGTCGGCGCAGGCCACGCTCACCCCGACCGTCCTCACCAGCGCCGAAGGGTGCTACGTGACCGACGGCGAAGGCAACCGGTTGCTCGACTTCTCGTCGATGCTGGTGAACACCAATATCGGGCATCAGCATCCGAAGGTAGTTGCCGCGATCGCCGAGCAAGCGGCCAAATTGTGCACTGTCGCACCGCATTTCGCCAACGAGGCACGGTCGGAAGCAGCGCGACTGATCGCCGAACGCACCCCGGGCGACCTCGACACCATCTTCTTCACCAACGGTGGCGCCGACGCGATCGAGCACGCGGTGCGAATGGCGCGCCTACACACCGGGCGCTACAAGGTGCTGTCGCGGTACCGGTCCTACCACGGCGGCACCGAGACAGCGGTGAACGTCACCGGCGACCCGCGTCGCTGGGCCAACGATCACGGCAACACGGGCACAGTGCATTTCTTCGGCCCGTTCCTGTATCGGTCGGAGTTCCATTCGGTCGATGAAGCGCAGGAAACCGAACGGGCACTTGCGCATTTGGCACGGACGATTGAGTTGGAAGGGCCGTCGACCATCGCGGCCATCGTCCTGGAATCGGTGCCGGGCACGGCCGGGATCATGGTGCCGACACCCGAATACATGCAGGGCGTACGCGAACTGTGCGACCGGCACGGCATCGTCTTCATTGCCGACGAAGTGATGGCCGGCTTCGGCCGCACCGGAAAGTGGTTCGCCATCGAGCATTTCGATGTGGTCCCGGATCTGATCACCTTCGCCAAGGGCGTCAACTCGGGCTATGTGCCGCTGGGCGGTGTCGCGATTAGCGCGGAAATCGCGGCAACCTTCGCCGATCGGGTATACCCGGGCGGGCTCACGTATTCGGGTCATCCGCTCGCCACCGCCGCCGCTGTCGCGACCATCAACGCGATGGCCGACGAAGGAATTGTCGAGAACGCGGCCGATATTGGCGAGCGGGTACTCGGCCCTGGCCTGCGCGAATTGGCGTCGCGCCACCCCAGCGTGGGCGAGGTACGCGGGCTCGGCATGTTCTGGGCGCTCGAACTCGTGCGTGAGCAGGCGACGAAGGAACCCCTCGCGCCCTATGGCGGAACCAGCCCGGCGATGGGCGAGCTTGTTGCCGCGTGCCGTGCTGGCGGGCTGCTCCCGTTCGTGAATTTCAACCGGCTGCACGCGGTGCCGCCGTGCGTGCTCACTGAGTCGGAGGCGAAGGAGGGGCTTGCCATTTTGGATCAGGCACTCACCGTCGCTGACGCGTACACGAGCTAGGACTTCTCAGATGAAACTGCAGTACATCGATGGTGAGCGGCGCGCTGGAACGGGTGCGCCGCTCACGATTGTCGAACCGGCGACCGGCCTTGAAATCACGTCCGGCACAGCCGCTTCCGCCGCAGACGTCGGGGTGGCTGTCGAAGCTGCCGCGCGGGCCTTTTCCTGCTGGGCGGCGACGACGCCCGTCGAGCGATCGGCGGCATTGTTGCGATGGGCGGACCTGGTTGAAGCGCGCGCCGACGAATTGGCCGCGATGGAAAGTCGCGGCGGTGGCAAACCGATCAAGTTGGCTACCGGGTTCGATATCCCCGGCGTTGTCGACAACATGCGCTTCTTCGCCAGTGCCGCAAGGCAATTGGAAGGTCGAGCCAGCGCCGAGTACTCGGGCGACCACACGTCGTCGATTCGGCGTGAGCCCATCGGCGTGATTGGCTCGATCGCCCCGTGGAACTACCCGTTGCAGATGGCGGCGTGGAAGGTGTTGCCCGCGATCGCCGCGGGAAACACGGTGGTGCTCAAGCCTTCTGAGCTCACGCCGCTCACGTCGCTGGTCTTCGCGGAGCTGGCGGTGGAGGCCGGGATTCCAGCCGGGGTGTTCAACGTGGTCACCGGGTTCGGGGCCGAAGCCGGTGCGGCGCTGGTCGCCCATCCGTCGGTGGCGATGGTGTCGTTCACCGGGTCGACGGCGGTTGGCAAGCAGGTCGCCGCCACTGCTGCGGGTGCCGTGAAGCGGGTGCATTTGGAGCTTGGCGGGAAGGCACCGTTTGTTGTCTTCGATGATGCCGACCTTGACGCCGCCGCCCGTGGCGCTGTCGCTGGTGCGCTCATTAACGCTGGTCAGGACTGCACGGCCGCTACTCGGGCCTACGTTCAACGCCCGCTCTTCGATGAGTTTGTCGCGCGGGCCGCTGAGCTGATGGACGGGGTGCGGATTGGTCCGGTTGACGATCCGGCGACCGATCTCGGGTCGCTTATCTCGCCTGGGCATCGCGATCGCGTTGCCGCGATGGTCGACGCCGCGCGGGCTGCTGGCGCGAAAGTTGTTCGCGGCGGTGCCATTCCACCGGAGTTCGCCAGTTCGGGCGGGTACTACGAACCAACGTTAATTGTTGACGCGCAACAAGATTCGGCCATCGTGCAGCAAGAGGTGTTCGGCCCGGTGCTCGTGTGTCTGCCCTTCGACACCGACGACGAAGCCATCGCTCTCGCCAACGACACCGCGTACGGGTTGGCGGCTTCGGCCTGGTCGCGCGACGTTTTCCGCACCCAACGCGCCGCACGCGAAATCGCCGCGGGTTGCGTGTGGATCAACGACCACATCCCGATCGTGAGCGAGATGCCGCACGGTGGGTTCAAGGCGTCGGGCTTCGGCAAGGACATGTCGATGTACGCGTTCGACGAGTACACCCAGGTGAAGCATGTGATGGCGGAACTCACCGGCGTCGCGGCGAAGCCGTGGCACGAACTGATTATCGGGCCGCCGACCAGTTAAGCGTTCTGCGCTTCTTCCTGCGCGTGCTGCGCCTCGGCCAAGTCGGCCGGGGTGTAGCGCACGGTCAGCGCGACAATCGCCGCGAGCACCGCGATGCCAGCGCAGACCAGCAGCACCGTCGTGTAGCCGCTCGTGAGCGCGTCGAGTTGGGTCGGGTTGAGGTCGGAGACCTTCGCCTTCGTGTCGCCGCCAAGCGACAACGTGCGCGACGCGGCGACGGGGGTCAGCAGGCCGATCGCGATCGGGGTCGCGAGGTTCATGAACATCTGGCCAACGGCCGCGAGTGGGCCGATATCGGCGGGCGGCACGCCAACGAGCACGCACAGCGGCGCGAGCACCATCGCGACGCCAACGCCGAAACCGATCACGATCAGCAGGGGAAGCAGGGTCGTGACGTAGTCGATGTGGCGGTCCAACGTCGAACCGAAAAGCAGCCCGGCGGCAAGCACGAGCGCGGCACCGAACAGCAACCAGCGCGGTGAAATCACCATCGCGGCCTTTGACGCGAGTGCCCCACCGATGCCGATACCAATGGTGAACGGGATGCTCGCGACACCGGCCATGAGCGGGCTGTAGCCAAGCGAGTTTTGCAGCATCTGCGCGACGAAGAACGTCATCGCGCCGAGCACAGCGCCCGCCAGGAAGATCAGCAGGAAGGTGGCGTTGCGGTCGCGGCGGTCGAACAGCGACCACGGCAGCAGCGGGTCAGCTTCCTTGCGTTCGATCAACACGAACGCGACGAGCAGCGCGACACCGAGTGCCAACGACGCAACGATCGCCGGGCTGCCCCACCCCCACGTTGGCCCTTCGGTAGCACCGAAAACGATCAACGCGCACGCGAAGGTGCCGAGGATCGCGCCCTTAATGTCGAGCGGCGCGCGGTGTTGCGCGGTGTCGGCCAGCGCGTAAATCGCGCCCGCGACGATCAGCGCGCCAATCGGCACATTGATCCAGAAAATCCACCGCCACGACAGCTCGGTCAGCATGCCACCAATCACCAGGCCGCTCACCGAGCCGATGCCTGCCATCGAACCCACAACAGCGACAGCCTGATTGCGCGCTTTACCGGGCGCGAAAGTAGTCGCGACCAGCGCGAACGCGGTTGGCGCTGCGATCGCGGCACCCGCGCCTTGGAACGCGCGGGCAATCAACAGCGTGAGTTCGCCTTGCGCCGACCCACACGCGAGCGAGGCGACAGTAAACACCGCGACACCGGTGATCAGCATGCGCTTTCGCCCATACACGTCACCAAGGCGACCGCCAAGCAGCATCAGTCCGGCGAAGGTGAGGCCGTAGGCCGTGACCGTCCACGCGCCACCGGAGCTGCTGAGCCCCATCTCCTCTTGAAGTCGCGGCAGCGCGAAAATCACCACAGTGCCGTCGAGCACCACCATGAACTGCAAGCCGCTGAGGACGAGAATGGCGAGCCCGAAGGCCGACTGCTTCGGGGACTGCTTCGTCGCAGCGGGATTTTCGAGCACGTCGAACACTGTAAACCAGCCCGCGCTTGACGTGACCCGCGCTACAGATCAGCCGGGGTAGGCAACCTGGTCGAGCGTGAATCCAGCCGTCGGGCCGACGACGATAATCGCGGGCGGACGAATCCCTTCGGCCTTGACCGTCTCGGCGACGGTGGCCAGATCGGCGCGGACAACGCGCTGGGTGCGCAGCGTGCCCTCTTGAATCACGACCGCCGGGGTGTCGGCGGGCTTGCCGCCAGCGAGCAGCGCGGCGGCGAACTTGTCGATGCGTTCGACGGCCATCATCAGCACCAACGTGCCACGCAGCTTCGCGAGCGCGTTCCAGTCGACGAGCGAGTCAGGATGATCGGGCGCGACGTGCCCGCTGACGACAACGAATTCGTGCGTCACGCCGCGATGCGTGACGGGGATGCCCGCCGCACTCGGCACCGAGATCGGGCTGGTGATGCCGGGAACCACGGTCACCGGAATGCCTTCGGCCGTAAGCGCTTCCAGCTCCTCGTACCCGCGCCCGAAGACGTACGGGTCGCCGCCCTTGAGCCGGACAACGAACTTGCCCGCTTTCGCGCCTTCGATGAGCGCGAGGTTGATCGCCTCCTGCGCCATCGACCGGCCGTACGGGATCTTCGCGGCGTCGATGACCTCGACGTGCGGCCCGAGTTCGGCGAGCAGTTCCGGCGGGGCGAGCCGGTCGGCGACGACGAGGTCAGCGCGCGCGAGCAGGCGACGGCCGCGCACGGTGATCAAATCGGGGTCGCCGGGACCGCCACCGACAAGCGCGACGCCGGGCGTCATCGGTTCGGAGTCATCAGTGACCGCACCCGACTGCAACGCTTCAAGCAGCCCGTTGCGGACAGCGGCCGAGCGGCGATGTGCGCCCCCGGCGAGCACGCCGAGGGTGAGGCCGTCGTAGCGGGCGGTCGCGGGGGTGACGGCGGTGCCGTCGCGGGCGATGTCGGCGCGCACGCAGAAAATGCGGTTCGCGGTTGCTTCGGCGACGACGGCCGCGTTGGTTTCGGGCTCATCGGTGCAGGCCATCGCGTACCAGGCGTCGGCGAGGTCGCCTTCGGCGTAGGGCCGCAGTTCGACGGTCACCTGCCCGGCCGTCGCCATTCCTTCGACCGCGGGCGTGACGGTTTTGCTGACCACATGCACGTCGGCACCGGAGGCAACGAGCAGTCCGAGCCTGCGCTGTGCGACCGTGCCGCCGCCAACTACGACAACTTTGCGCCCGCGCAGGTCGAGCCCGACGAGGTAGTTCGGGTCGCCGGGCGGCGGGGCAATCGAGGCGTCAGACGTGTGCGGCACAGTTGACCAGCCTAGAGCCTCAGGGGCGATGGTCCGACGTCGCGTCAGTCGCGGACGAACTGTCCAGGCCACCGCAGCGATAGCCCGACATTTTGTCAGTTGTCCGGACTCCAGTCTTGGACGAACGTTCAAGAATGGCTACGACCGAACACCAGCCGGGCTACTCCGATCGCGTGATCGCGGTCGAGCCCGGTGGCAATGAGCACATCCCCGACGACGCGCGGCACGGCACGCCACGACAATTGCTGTGGACCTGGACATCCCCCAATCTGGAATTCGCGACGATCTTCATCGGCGTGCTCTCGGTGACCGCGTTCGGCATGTCCTTCTGGCAAGCCACCCTCGCGCTGGCGCTCGGCATTGGCTTGGGCGCGGGCGCGCATTACGCGCTGTCGGCACGCGGGCCGCTCTATGGTGTGCCGCAAATGGTGTTGGGCCGCTTGGCTTTTGGCTATCGCGGCAACGCGTTGCCCGCCGCTTTCATGTCGGTGATGTGCGGGGTTGGTTGGTTCGCCACTAACAGCGTGTCGGGTGCGTTCGCGTTGAACACGCTCACCGGGTTGCCAAAGGCGCCGTCGCTGATCCTGATCGTGCTCGCGCAAACCGGCTTCGCGGTGGTTGGCCATAATCTCGTGCACGCGTTCGAGCGCTACGCCTTCCCCGTCCTCGCGGTGGTATTCGCGCTGGTGACGGTCGTGATCTTCAGCAAGGCCGACCTGACTGGTGCCGCGCCGAGCGGCGGAGTTGGCGGCGTCGCCGGGTTCCTGCTGACCGTCGGAACGGCGTTTGGTTACGCGGGCGGCTGGAATCCCTACGCGGCGGACTACTCCCGCTATTTGCCCGCGTCGGTGTCGGCGCGTGCGGTGGGCGGCTACGCGGCAACCGGACTTTTCCTTTCCTGCCTGTGGCTTTCGTCGCTTGGCGCTGCGTCGGCGACGATCATCAGCTCGGCGACCGGCAGCCCAACCGATATCTTCACCTCGAACCTGCCGGGCGCGCTCGCGAACTTGACGCTCGTGGCGATTACCGTCGGCGCGATCGCGGCGAACGCGCTCAATGTGTATTCCGGCGCGATGGCGTTTGTGACGATCGGCGTGAAATTGCCCGTGCGAACCCAACGCGCGCTCGTCTCAGCGTTATTCGGTGTTGTCGGTTTCCTCGTCGCCTGGTGGGCGCTGCCGGACGCCGCCGCCGGTTACGAGGCGTTCCTGCTGATCGTCGCGTACTGGATTGGGCCGTGGCTCGGCGTGATGTTCGCTGACCAATACTTGCGGCGCGGCACCGATATTCGACCGCTGCTTTACGCACGCGGTTACCAGAATTGGGCTGGCGTCACCGCTTTTGTTGTCGGCCTTGTTGTTTCGGTGCTGCTGTTCTCGAATCAGGCGAAATTCACCGGCTATCTTGTCCGTGAATTCCCCGCGCTGGGCGACATCACCTTCTTCGTCGGATTCGTTCTCGCTGGCGCGCTGTATTTGATTCTTGGCCGCAAGCAGATCGACGCCGACAAGGCGACTCAGTCGGTCTGATCGGTGAGTCGGTGCGCGGTGAGCGCAAGGAGCAGGGTGCCTGCCAGTTCTGGGCTGGTCGGGTCATAGCCAAGCAGTGCCTTGATGCGGTCGATGCGCTGATAGAGCGACTGGCGACCGATGTGGAGGGCGGCGGCGCACCGGGTTGCGCTGCCGCCGTTACGCAGAAAGTGGTCGAGGGTCGACGTGAGCGCGGTGCCGTGGGCGGCATCCCACGCGATCAGCGGTGCGAGGGTCGAGCGCACGAGGTGCGCGCGTTCGGTCGACGGGATCGCCGCGACAAGCAGGTCGGCGGCCAGTTCGCGGGTGGTGAAGACCGGTTGGCGCAGGCCGTCGCGGCGGCGGCGCACCGCGAGCGCGAGCGCTGACCCGGTCGTGCGAAGCGCGGCGGCCAGCTTGGCGGCGTCGACTCCATCGGGTTCGCCAACGACGATGGTCACGCCATCAATTCGGTTGGCGGCGCGTGCTTTTCGCAAGGCATCGGCGACATCGGTGACCGGATCGGTCGCGGTGTGCTCAATGGCGACGAGGCCGTAGACCGTCGCGTGCACGTCGCCGATGACGGCGGGTCGACCGAGGTCGCGCATGGCGCTGTCGAGCAGTCGCGTTGCGATCCTCGGCTCGGGCGCATCAACCGCGACCGGCACCCACGCCGTACCGCTCGCACCGGCGGCGGCCAACCGGGTCCGCAGGTCGGCGACGCGAATCTGCTTGTCGCCCAATAGGTCCGCGAGCAGTCGCGCGGCAACCCGACGCGGCGCGCCGGTCGGGGTGGCGACCTGAACGAGCGCGGGGGCGAGCGCCTCGGCAGCACGCGCGAGGACCGCGCGGAGAGTCACCGAATCAAGCGGGGAGCCGGGCCCGGCGGTGAGCGTGCCCCACGTGGTGTCCCGCACGCGGATGGTGGCCGTCGCGGTGGCGGAATCGACTGCGGCCCAAGCAGATCGGTCATCGTCGACCCCGTGCGCGGCGACGAGCGCCCCGCTGTTCGCGGTCAAGACCAGTGGGCAGTCGGTCACCGCGCCGACTCGGGCAAGCAATCGCGCTGGACCGTGTCCGGCACCAAGGTCGGCTAGCAGTTCAGCGGTGAGCTGGTCAACGCGCCGCAGCAGCGACACCTCACGCGACACGATCGCGGTGTTGGCCGACCGACACAGTTCGATGAACGGCACGACGGTACGCAACGCGATCAGCGGCAGTCGGGCGCGCGACGCTTCGGCGATCATGTCCGGCGGCACGGTGTCGAAGGTGCGGCCCACCTCGATCGCCACCCCGGCGACGTCACGGGCGGCGATCTCGCGCACATAGTGCCGCCGCGTACCGGCGTCGACGCCAGCAAGGCCGAGCCCAGTCGTGAGCAGCAGTTCGCCACCCGCCAACAGCGGGCTGATCTCGAAGATCTCACTCGAATGCACCCACCCGACCGTGCGGTCCAGGCTCGATCGACCAGCGAGTACCAGCGGGTCAGCGGCACGAAACTGGTCGGCGAGCAGCTCGTTGACGGTAGGCAACATGCGGTCATCCTGTCATCGATGCACCGCTCGGGTGTGGACGAAATGTACGTTGCCGCGCGCACTTGGGCACCGCATCGTTGACCTATGACCAAGCCGGATGAGCTTCTTGACGTGGCCTACGCCGAGGCGGTGCGCGGACTTGCCGAAGGCGGCGTGCCGATCGGCGCTGCCCTCTTCGACGCCGACGGCACCCTGCTCGGCAGTGGCCACAACCGTCGCGTCCAAAACGATGACCCCAGCGTGCACGCCGAAACCGACGCGTTCCGCGCGGCTGGTCGTCGCCGCGACTATCGAGAGACCATCATGGTCACCACGCTGTCGCCGTGCTGGTATTGCAGCGGCCTTGTTCGCCAATTCGGTATTGGCACAGTCATTATCGGCGAATCGCAGACCTTCACCGGCGGCCACGATTGGCTCGCCGAACACGGCGTCAACGTCGTCCTGCTTGACGACGCCCGTTGCGTCGACCTGATGACCACTTTCATCGCCGATCGTCCCGACCTGTGGTTCGAGGACATTGGCTGGACGGGAGAACGCGCATGAGCGAGGCAATCGCGACCATCGACCTCGCCGCGTGGCGCGCGGGCGACGCGGCCGAGGTCGAGCGAGCTGTCGACGAGGGCTTGCAACGAGCTGGCTTTCTGCTCGTGCGCGGGCACGGTGTCGACCCCGAGCTGCCGAAGGCGGTCCGTGCCGCGGCACGCCGATTCTTCGCGCTACCTGATGAGGTGAAGGAAAAGTACGCGGTGACCGTCGGTGGTCGGGGCTGGATCGGACCAGGTAGGGAGGCCAACGGGTACGCCGAAGGCACCGAAACCCCGCCCGATCTGAAGGAAACCTTCGCCGTCGGCGCCGAGACAACCACCGGCGACGCGGCCGTCGATGCCGAGTGGTTCCTGCCGAACGTGTGGCCGAGCGAGGTCACCGAATTGCGCGACCTAATGACCGAATACACCGCCGCCATGCGCGCGGTGTCGGACGAGTTGCTTGCCCTGTTCGCCAGCGCGCTTGGCCTTCCCGCGAACCCGTTCCGCGATTTGGCCGCCCGTCCCACGTGGACCTGCAACATCAACCACTATCCGGCGATGACGGTCACCGGCGCGCCCGAGCCGGGCCAGTTCCGCATCGGTCCGCACACCGATTTCGGCACCGTCACCGTGCTTGACCGCGAACCGGGCGCGGGCGGTCTCCAGGTTTTCACCGAGGCCGAAGGGTGGGCCGACGCACCCTACGACCCCGACGCGCTCACCGTGAATATCGGTGACCTGCTTGCCTATTGGAGTGGGGAACGCTGGCCGTCGGGCCGTCACCGCGTGCTGCCGCCGCACCCGGACGCGCCCGAGGAAGACCTGGTCTCGCTGATCTATTTCTACGAGCTCGACCACGATGCGGTCGTGACCCCGCTCGCCCCGCCGATCGGGGTGGTTGCCCAGGGCCCGCCGGTGGTGTCGGCGGACTTCCTGCGGGTCCGACTCGACGCCATAACCATCGGCTGAGCGGGATCGCCGCATTGTCAACCCTCAATCTCACTCACCGGCAGCGCTCTTACATTCCAGCTTTCGGTGCGGTAGTCCCATAGTGAACGTGTTTCACTTTTGATTGAGGTAGCCGTCTATGACCGATGACCCGGACCTGTCCGCGCGGCATTCGCTGACCGTCACTGAGCGGGATGTTGACGAGCTGGGCGAGCGCTTGGCGACGTGGCTGAGCGCGCGGGTCGGGGCTGAGGCGACGGTCAGCGAGCTGAGCAAGCCGAGCGCTGGCGGGATGTCGAGCACCACCATCCTTTTCGACGCGACCTGGTCGGTCGACGGGGTGCGCGAATCGGGCTCGTTCGTGCTGCGGATGGCTCCCGAAGACGGCTCCTTCCCGATCTTTCAGGCTTACGATCTGCCGTTGCAGTACGCGGTGATGTCGGGGGTCGCGGCGGCGTCCGATGTGCCGGTGCCCGCGCTGCGCTGGCTGGAAACAGACGAATCCGTTTTCGGCAGCCCGTTTTTCGTCATGGACCGAGTCGACGGGCGCGCGCCAACCGACAATCCGCCGTACGTGTTTTTCGGTTGGCTTTTCGACGCCACCGCCACCGAACGCGCCCTTGTCGCCGACGGTGCGGTCGACATGATCGCGCGCATCCACGCGATTGACGATGCGCCGCAACGTTTTCCGGAACTCGACGGCGAAGGCAGCGCGTTGCGTCGTCACTTCGACGCCCAACGCGACTGGTACCGCTGGGCGCTCACCGACGACGGGATCGAGATTCCGCTCATCGAACGCGGGTTCGCGTGGCTGGAAGCAAACTGGCCGACCAATCCCGGCGCGGACGTCTTGAACTGGGGCGATGCCCGTCCCGGCAATATCCTTTACGACGGGTTCACCCCGGTCGCCGTGCTCGATTGGGAGATGGCGGCGCTCGGTCCGCGTGAGCTTGACCTCGGCTGGATCATCTTCATCCACCGCTTCTTCCAGGACATCGCGACCCGTTTCGATCAGCCTGGGCTGCCCGATTACCTGCGGCGCGACGACGTTGTCGCCACCTATGAGCGACTAAGCGGTCACACCGTCGCCAACCTCGACTTCTTCATCATCTACGCGGCCGTGCGCCACGCGATCGTGATGGCTCGCGTGAAGCGACGCATGATTCATTTCGGCGAAGACACCGTGCCCGACGACCTTGACGATTACGTCATGCATCGCGCGAGTTTGTCCGCGTTGCTCGACGGAACGTATGAGTGGGACTGAGGAATTAGGCGATGAACGCGATTATGCCGGTGCCGCTCGATGAATATCCGGTGCATCAAAGTCCGCTTTCGCTGGCCCGGGTAGCGACGAGCGACCGCAATTTCTACGACCGCTACTACTTCAACGCGTTTGACCCCGCCGACGACACGATGCTCGTCACCGGTTTCGGAATTTACCCGAACCTTGGCGTCGTTGACGCGTTCGCGACCGTGCGGCATGGGAATTCGCAACGGAGCGTGCGGTTTTCGGACGCGCTCACCTCGCGTGACCTCACGACGGCCGTCGGCGGGTATCGCATCGAGGTGATCGAGCCGCTGCACAAGTTGCGGGTGGTGTGCGAGCACGACGACCTGTCGTTCGACCTCACCTGGACCGGCGCCTTCCCTGCCGTCCAGGAGCAGCCGCACCTCATCCTGTCGGGGACGCGCCCGATTATCGAAGCGTCGCGGTTCGCCCAATTAGGTTCGTGGGCAGGCACTTTGGCGGTCGACGGGCGCGACTACGTCGTCGATCCGGCGACGTGGACGGGCAGCCGCGACCGTTCGTGGGGCATCCGACCGTCGGGTGAGCCTGAGCCTGCTGGCCGTCCGCCCGAAGGTGGACTCGGCGGGTTTTGGTGGCTTTACGCGCCGCTGCGGTTCGACGACTTCTCGATCGTGGTGATCGTGCAGGAAGAGCCCGACGGCACCCGCACGCTCAACAACGCGGTCCGCATCTTCGGTGACGGTCGCAAGGAACAGCTTGGTTGGCCGCGCATGACCTGGACATATGAGCCAGGCACCCGACACCCCCGCTCGGTGCGGCTGGACATGACCACCCCCGACGGCAAGCCGCTTGAGGTGGAAATCGAGTCCCGACCGGGGATCGCGCTGCATGTGGGTTGCGGTTACGGTCCCGACCCCGATTGGACGCACGGTCGCTGGATGGGCCGCGACTGGTCGCTGTCGAGCGGCTACGACCTCACCGACCCGGCGATCGCCGCGCGAGTTCCGTACGGCGTGATCGACCACATTGGTTTCGCGCGCTGCGGTGACAAACAGGGTTGGGGCCTTTTCGAGCACGCGTCAATGGGTCGTCACGACCCCACAGGTTTCGCTGATTGGGCGGCAGTAGCCCCCTGACGGGGGCGAACGCAGCTAATCTCGGCGAAGAAAACGGCGCTCCCGCGACAACGAGGTCGTGGGAGCGCTTTGTTTTCGCGGGGAGTGCGATCAGGATCACATTTATCGCTATCAAGATCAGCTATAACCGCAGATTACAAGCGTGTAGTTACCAAATAGCGATTGCCGCACAACGGTTTCTACCAATTCGATATCGCTTACCCAAGGATTCGCTTATCGCTTCTCAGCAACCGCTTAGCTAATTCGGTAAATCCGCATTCATGTGTCATTCACATAACGGGTTTTCCATGGTGTCGTTCCCGCTTAACCCACTGCGTGAAACCACCGAAAGATGAACAACCCATCATGAAGCTGAAGAAGTTCGCCGCCGTTTCGGCCATGCTTGTCGCCGCCGTTGGCGTCACCGCAGGAACCGTCAACGCCGCACCCTCGCCCGCCGCCGATTCGGGCGTCGTGAACTACACCGCGAGCGCGAATGAGACCTCGACGATCATCGACACCGACGCTGGTTCGCTGGTCAACGAAGACGGCGTTTTCAAGATCAAGGCTGCCGACGGCACCGTGGTCGCGGGCGCCGACTTGTCGTTCCGCGTCGACGATTTCGTCTTCCCGATCGCCGCCGCGATCACCGGCAACCACGCCGTGCTTACCCCGCAGTTCGACATCACCAAGGCTGTCTACAAGCCCGTCGCGATGCCGTTCCAGGAGTCGGCGCCGTGGAAGACGCCGTACGAGCGTGAGCAGGCCGCGTGGAGCCGCATGACGTCGACCATCAGCGCGGGTGCCACCATCGGCGCGCTCGCCGGTGGCATCGGTGGCGCGGCCGTCGGTTGCGTGCTCGGTGGTATCGCCGGTGCCGGCGTTGCCGCGGCGACCATCGTTGGCCTGTTCGGTCCGTTCCTGCCCGCCGCCGTCGTCGGCTGCATCGGTGGCATGGCGGCCGTCGGCTTCCTCGGCGTGATCGCCGGTCAGCTGTTCGTGACCGCGCCCGTCGCGATCTTCGCGGCCGCGCAGTACTTCACCACGATCAACGAGCCGTTCACCCCGCCGGCGAAGTAAAGCCAAGCGGACCGGAGGGGACACTCCGATGTTCCGCTGACAAGAACCAGCCCGGCCTCTTCCGAGAGACCGGGCTGGTTCTTTTTCTTCACGCCGCGGCGAAGTCCGACAGCAAGGTCGGGACTGCCGCGTCGAAACCGGCGACGTCGAGCATGCCAGCGTCGTCGGGGTCGGCGATGCTGAAGTTCGTCGCGGTCATGCCAACGACAACCAACTTCGCACGCGGGTTGATCGCCTTTCGATACGCCGTGAGCGCCTCGTGCGGCTGGATGCTGCCCGCCCACGTCTCGTTGTCGGTGTAGATCGAGAACACATCGACGTCGATATCGTGCGCGAGGGCGTGCAGGATCGGCAGCGCGCAGTCGGTGCCGCCGAACGGCAGCCCCGACACCGTTCGCAGCACGTCGTCGAGCCGCTGACGTGGGGAGATAGCCAACGGCGACAACCCTTCATCGCTGCGCGACCGCGACGTGAAGCCAACGATCTGGTGCTGCGACTCGGTGCGCGCGGTGACCAACGCGAGCGCGGCCGAAGCCTCACGCGCGGTGATCGCCAACCCGCCGATGGTCTGCGTCATCGACGCCGACACGTCCAACGCCAGCAGGTGCCGCTTGCCGCTCGACGCCACGCTCTCGAACGCCTGATAGAACGCGGCGTCGAGGGCGTCGACCACCGGGGCCGATGGGGTCCAGGTGCTCGATCCCCGCGTCGACCGGCCCGCCGCGTACGTGCGCGCCGCGATCAACGCCGCGACCGGGTGCACCCGCGCCTTACGCAAGCGCGCGGGGTCGATGAGCTGCGCGCATACCTGGCTGGTGCGTGCGTTGAGCGGGTCGAGCAGGCCGAGTCGGGTGAGGCGCGGCAACTGGCGAAGCAGTGCGGTCTGCGGAATGCCGTTGTCCAGCAACGCTTCCCACACGGTCGGGTCGTTGAGCGCCTCGGTCGGCAGCATTTCCCAACTCAGCCGGTGCTGACGAATCAACGCTGGCAGTGCCGTTGTCGGGACGGACTGCGCCTCCTCGAACGCGCCGACGAGCGGCAGGCCCGTGAGCTCCGGCGTGCGACCACAGATCCAGTCGAACAGGCGACCGCGCTCGTCGTCGGTGGTTGCCGGGTGGGCGAGTCGCAGCAGGTCACGGTGGGTCCAGCCTTCGCGCTGCCGGTACTTGAGCACCTGGTAGGCGAGGTCGTCGACCGACTTGGTGAGGTACCAGTCGCCGACGGCCCGGCTCAACCCGCGACCCCACCCACGAAACTGCTTGGCGTAGCCGACGAACAGGAAAAGCTGGGTGCCCGTGCGCGCGACCTTGCTCAGCGCGGCGAGGGCCGCGCGTCGACCGTCGACGTCGCCGACCGAGGCCGCCGCCGCGAGTGCGAACAGCGCCGGGTTCGGGCGCGGGGCGCGACCGGCGGTGGAGATGTCGACGATTTCGCGCACGAGCTGGGCGGTGTTCGACGTGGCGTAGGCGACGATGAATTCGGCGTTCTCCCTGCGAAGTTCGGGTGCGGAAACGTAGAAGCTGCCCGATTCGGTGCCGAGGGTGAGGAAGCGGCGCACGCGGGTTTCCGGCGTGACGGCGAAGGTGAAACCGCCTGCGTTATTGCGGATTTCCGGGGGCGTCGGCGGCTGCTTTTCGCGTGCCTTCATCGCGGCTACTCGCGCGGTGAATCGTGCGAAAATGCTCATCGTCTTCCCCCTTCATTTGCTGACATGTGTGTGGTGTTGGTGAGTGGACGGACATGGGTTTTCGATCGGAGATGAGTGGAAATTGCTCCCCACTCCGACGGAAATTTCTTTCCGCTACAGGAATCGAACCTATGTGCGCCAGATAACCGACCGAATTCGGTCCGTCCACTTCAACCAACGCAGTGACGTGCGAACATGTGGTTTCAACCGGCGTGTAGCGCTCTACCAGACTGAGCTACCAACACCATTGGTGCTGGGCGGGATTCGAACCCGCGACATCTCCAACCAGAGTGGTAACCGGCTGAATTCGGTTCGTGCGTTGCTGCTGAGAAGAACAGTAGAACGGGGTGCGGGATGTGCGCTACTGATTTAATTTCGCCGCTGTGGCGATCACTATGCCGTCAACAATTGCCTTGCGTCGCACGAGGTTTCCCCGACTGGCGAGCAGCGCGGCGGCTTCGGCGACACTGGGCGTGCCCGTTGCCGTTTCCACCGTTGGCGATGGTGTGGGCACGTCAACGGCGGCGAGTTGGCGTGCGGTGAAGGTGACGAGCTCTACGCCGAGATGGTGCGCCACGGGGGTCAGCTCCGTTAGCCGTTGGTCGAGAGTGGCGAGGAGCGCGATGGGTTCGGCGACAGTGGCGGTGATCGCGGAGAGGATGCGGAGGGGTGAGGTTCCGGGCCTAACCCCCACGCCGACAACGATTTTCGTGCCGTGGTCGGCTGGGGAAGGGTGAGCCGTTCTTGAGGGGCACGGTTGGTCGCTCGATGCTTCGGTTGGCGATGAGGGCACCGGTGTCGCCGCGCGCGGTCGCGGTTGGTCGCTCGGCACTTCCACCGACGGGGCCAGCATCGCGGCGCGCGATCGCAGCAGGGTGCTCGGCGCTTCGGCCGGTGTCCCAATTGCCGGGTTTGCCGTGTCGCAAGGGCGATGGGGACCGCTCTCGGCGCGAGGCGGCGGCGAGAAGGAACGCGCCGACGGCTTCGTCATTGGTTGGCGAATCGCTCTGCCGCGCTGACGAATCGGGCGATGGCGGCCGGGTTTCCTGCCGGGTGCGTGTGCAGGTAGGAAGCGTGGACGTTGCCCTGGATCGCACCCTCGGTGACGGAGGCGTCGGTGCGCCAACCCCATGCTGGGGTCGCAGAGCCAGTGTTGGTGAGGCGCGTGCGGTGGAATTCGTGGCCGCGCACTCGACTACCGGCCGCCCACAGGACTGAATCGGCGAGGGCAACGGCGTCGCGGTAGCCGAGGGTCAGGCGGGGGCCGAACTCGGCGTCGGCGTCGATCACGCCCGCCATCGCGTGTCCGTCGAGGGAGCGCGTGAGGTACAGCAGCCCCGCGCATTCGGCGTGAATGGGCAACCCACGCGCGGCCCCTTCGGCGATGGCGATCCGGAGTTTCTCGTTCGCCGACAGCTGCGCGGCATGCTCTTCGGGAAATCCGCCGGGAAGGACCAATCCGGCAGTGCCACTTGGCAATTCGTCGGTGAGGGGATCGAACACGACAATCTCGGCACCGGCCGCAGCGAGCAACTCACGATGTTCGGCATACCCGAAGGTGAACGCGGGACCGCCGGCGATGGCGATGATCGGGAGAGCACCTGCGGGGCGGTGCGGAGCCGGGATCGAGGGCGCTCCGGCGAGTTCACTGCGCGTGCTGAGAGTCGTGTTCTGCTGCGCTGCAGCGTATTCAGATGCGGAACCGGTGCTCCGGTGGGCGGCAGACCCGGCCGTGCGGCTTGTGCTCAGGTTGGTGGCGGCAGAGTCGGCCGCACGACTTGCACCCGGGTCGTTGTCGGCAGACCCGGCCGCACGGTGAGTGCGGGCAGATTCCGCGTAGCTTGCGTCGGTCCGGGTGCCAGCCGTGGCCGTGACCAGCTCAGCCAGCGGGTCCCATGCCGCGCCGTGGACAGCGCCGCCAGCGAGCGCGACGACGGCGGCGAGGTCGACGTGTGTCGCGACCAGTTCCGTCATCGCCGCCACCGCAGCGTCAGCCGCGCGACCATGCTCAACCGCGGGGATCAGTCCCAAATGCCTTGACGGGACGGATAATTCGGCCATGCGTGGCAGCGCGCCAAGGACCGGCAAGCCCACTCGCTCGCACGCCGCACGCAACACCTGCTCGTGGCGTTCGCTGCCAACGCGGTTGAGGATCACGCCGCCGAGGCGCACCGAGGAGTCGAACGTCGCGAAACCGTGCAGCAGCGCGGCCAAACTTTGGGAGTGCCCGCGTGCGTCGACCACCAAAATCACCGGTGCGCCAAGCAAACTCGCGACTTGGGCCGTCGATCCTTCCGCGACGGCGTCGGCACGGTTCGGGTCGATTCGTCCATCGAAGAGTCCCATCACCCCTTCGACGATCGCGATATCGCAGCCCGCGGTGCCATGCTGATACAGCGGGACAACGCGTTCTTCACCGACGAGCACCGGGTCCAAGTTGCGGCCCGGGCGACCAGCAGCGAGCCCGTGGTAACCGGGGTCGATGTAGTCGGGGCCCACCTTGAACGGGGCGACTTCATGCCCGGCGCGGCGCAGCGCCCCAACCAGCCCGGTCGCCAACGTGGTTTTGCCGCTGCCCGACGCGGGCGCGGCGATCACCACAGCGGGAGTACTCACCATTCGATGCCGCGCTGGCCCTTGCGACCGGCGTCCATCGGGTGCTTCACCTTCGTCATCTCGGTCACCAGGTCGGCGGCGTCGATGAGGGCCTGCGGTGCGTCGCGGCCGGTGATCACGACGTGCTGGTTGCCCGGCCGGTCGACGAGGGTTTTCACGACCTCGTCAACGTCGACCCAGCCCCACTTGAGTGGGTAGGTGAACTCGTCGAGCACGTAGAAGCGGTGCTGCTCTTCGCCGATCCGGCGCGCGATTTCCTGCCAGCCAGCGAGCCCGGCGGCAGCGTGGTCTTCCTCGCTGCCGTGTTTGCGCGTCCACGACCAGCCCTCCCCCATCTTGTGCCACTCTACCGCCCCGCCAACCCCGGTCTCGTCATGCAGGGTGCCGAGGGTGCGGAACGCGGCTTCCTCGCCGACCTTCCACTTGGCGCTTTTCACGAACTGGAAAACGGCAACGTCGAACCCTTGGTTCCAGGCACGCAACGCCATCCCGAACGCGGCCGTCGACTTCCCTTTGCCTGGCCCGGTGTGCACCGCGAGCACCGGCTGATTACGCCGCTGCCGCGTGGTAAGCCCATCAGCGGGAACAGTTTCGGGAACGCCTTTGGGCACGTGTACTCCTGAATAGAGGGAACCGCTGCGCTCGCACAACGAACTGTGCGTGATTATTCCAAGCGCGCTTTCCCCCACCCGTAGCGGGACTGGTCGACGCGATTGGCCACAGGCCTCGTGGCAGTCCCGAAGCCGCTATATACATCACGGGGCTTAACCCGCGCCTTGCCACAAGTGGATTACGCAGCACACCCACGACCACGCGAGCGCGGATACCCAGCACCGGTCCGCTGACACCGCACCACATTGGCGCAGTGCCCGCGCATTCTGCCCCGCGAGCCGGACTCACGCGACGCGCGTGCACCCGTCCGGAGTGCGGGAACGGACCACATCGATCCGTCTCACCGGACAACTCCGTCAGCCGCACGTAACGAGCGTCTACCCAGCGCGCTCACGCGGCGCGCGGGCGGCCGTCCGGGGTTCGGGTGCGGACCGCGTCGGCGACCGTTTCGCCCGTCAACTCCGTCAGTTGCACGTAGCGAGCGCGGAGTTCGTTGGCGAATTCGGCCGCCAAACCCAGGCGGACCATGCCGCGTTCGCAGTCGATCACCATTGCCGTGTTGCCGTCGGCGGCTAAGCGGCGGGCTGCGGTGCGGGCGCGGGCCAGTGGGCTTACACCGCCGGTCGCGCGACCGTCGGTGAGCAGCACCAACATGGGGCGGCGGCGGGGGTCGCGGAGGCGTTCGCGGGCGATCACCTCACGTGCCTTCACTAAACCGGCGGCGAGCGGGGTTTTGCCGCCAGTGCGGAGGTCGGCGAGGCGGCGGACGGCGATGTCGACCGAAGAGGTTGGGGGAAGGACCAATTCGGCTTCGCTGCCGCGCACGCTGATCACCGCCACCTTGTCGCGGCGCTGGTATGCGTCGCGCAGGAGCGTCACGATCGCGCCCGTGACGGCGGTGAGGCGGTCGCGCGCGGCCATCGAACCGGACGTGTCGACGACGAAGACGACCAGGTTTCCTTCTCGCCCTTCGCGATACGCGCCGCGCAGGTCTTCGACAGCCAGCGCGAGCGGACCACTCAGGCGACCACGTTCGAATTGCTTTGGGGCAGCGGCGAATACGGTGCCGAGGAGGTGAAGCCCGGTTGTTGGGTCCGCATCCGGGCGGACCACCCGGCCGGACCGAGTGCGCGCGCGTGAGCGGCGGCCAGGGGCTCCCTCACCGATACCGGGTACTTCCCAGCGGGGAAGTCGTGCGAGCGGTGACGCGGAACCTGGTGTGCCAGAGGGCTTTCCGGAGGTAGCGGCATCGTCCGCGCCGCCTTCACCGTCGCCGTCACTGCCAGAACGCTTGCCCGGCCGATCCTGCCGCGCAGACGTCTCGTTCCCATCAGAGTCGGAGCCGTCGACGGAAGGCCCGTCGGCTGACGGACCATCCGCCGACTCGGCGTCGGCATCGCGCCCACCACTGTCGGAGCGGAGCGAGTCATCGTGCGCCCCATCACGATTGGCCTCGTCTCGCGACCCACTATCTCGGTCGGCGTCGCGTTCATTGCCCGCACGATCGTCGGAACCGTTCTGCCCGCCGTTGTCACCCCCGCTGTCCCGCGAACCTGGACCATCAGGCCCAGACGGTCCGTCCCCGCGCTGCCCCCCACCGGGTCCATCATCATCGGGGTCATCATCCGAATCCCCCGCCTCAGCAACAGCATCCGCCGCCGCCTTCATCGCCTCATCCAACTGATCGTCGCTGATCCCCGGCTCGTCGAAGGGGTCACGTCGACGCCGATGCGGCAACGCCAACGAAGCCGCGATTCGCACGTCTTCCTCGGTGACCGCGTCGCGCCCCTGCCACGCGGCATGCGCGGCGGCCGTTCGCGCGACGACCAGGTCGCCACGCATCCCATCCACGTCAAACGCGGCACACAGCGCGGCGATCCGGCGCAGTTCGGAAGTGCTGAGTCGCACTGAACTGAGCCGGTCGCGCGCGTTGAGAATTTGTTCGGCAACGTCACGATCGGCGGCGGCGTATTTACCGGCGAAGGCGGCGGGGTCGGCTTCGTAGGCGAGCCTGCGTCGGACCACCGACATGCGCACGTCGACGTCGCGCGAAGCGACAACGTCGACGGTCAACCCAAACCGGTCAAGCAGCTGCGGACGCAACTCGCCTTCTTCGGGATTCATGGTGCCAACCAGGACAAATCGCGCGGGATGTGAGTGCGAAACCCCGTCGCGTTCGATGTGCACCCGGCCCATTGCAGCCGCGTCGAGCAGCACGTCCACGAGGTGGTCGTGCAGCAAGTTGACCTCATCGACGTAAAGCACGCCATGATGCGCCGCCGCGAGCAGACCAGGCTTGAACGCCTGCTCGCCATCACGCAGGACGCGCTCCAAATCGAGCGAACCGACCACACGGTCTTCGGTCGCGCCCACCGGCAACTCAACAAGTCGCGCGGGCCGCGCACCACTTTCGTCGACCACCGGCGGCAGCAGCTGCGCGAGCGCGCGCACCACGGTCGACTTCGCCGTGCCCTTCTCGCCGCGAACCAGCACGCCGCCGATCCCCGGATGCACCGCGGAAAGGATCAGCGCGAGCTGCAGTCGCTCCTGCCCGACGACAGCCGAGAAGGGAAATCCGGCCTCCTCACTGGGCGTGACGGCAACCTGCGGACCAGCGACATCAGCTAAACCAGGCACGCACTCACCTTACGGCGACGACGACACGCCCAACACGCCGGGTAATCCCACCTGGACACCTGATCACCACGCTCTCATGGCGAACCCTTCTCGCACGTTGCCGCCACCAAAGCGTGCTCACCGCGAGCCATGCCGACCAACCATCAAGATCACCAGGCTCTGAGGGATTTTTCTACTCGACGTTTGTTTACCTGAGAGCCTGGTGATCAATCGTCCAGGTGCGTACCGGCGCGGCGCATCGGCGTGTGCGGGATGCCGACGTCGTCGAATTCTGGGCCGTCCACCACGAAGCCGTACTTTCCGTACATGCCAACCAAATACGACTGCGCGTGCAAATGTGCTGCGCCAGAACCGATTTCGGTCAATGCCGCCTTCATCAAGCGGTCGATGTGCCCCTGTCCGCGCTCCGCCTGCGCCGTGCAAACGCGGCCAATGCGTACCTCATCGGGCTCAGCGAGCAACCGCAACGCGGCGATTACCTCGCCGTCGCGCTCCAACCACAGGTGCTGGGTGTCGGCGAGCAGGTCGAGGCCGTCGGCATCGATGTAATTGCACTCTTGCTCGACAACGAACACCTCGCTGCGCAGTCGAAGCAAAGCGTAAAGCTCGGATACCGAGAGATCGGTACCCGAGCTTTGCCGCAGAATTACGCCTGAACCAGCGATGAGGCTTCCGTCAACGCCAGCGACTTGTTGGTCCAATCCCATACTTCGGAGAATAGCGCCTGGTTCTCCGACAGCTTCTGCCCCAGCGACGGGATGAGCTGCTGCAGCTGCGGCGTCCAGCCCGCGTACTCCTTGGGGAAGCAGCGCTGCATCACGTCGAGCATCGCGGTGACACAGGTCGACGCGCCCGGCGAAGCACCGAGCAGGCCTGCGATGGTGCCGTCTTCGGCCGAGATGACCGCGGTGCCGAACTCAAGCACGCCACCGGCACCCTTGCGACGGATGACCTGCACGCGCTGACCTGCGGTGATGAGTTCCCAGTCGCGGCCGTCGGCCTTGGGCATGAACTCTTCAAGCACGCCGACCTTGCCGTTCTGCGACTTGAGCAGTTCGGTGATGAGGTACTTGGTCAGACCAAGCTCGGTGAGGCCGACGCCGACGAGCGAACCGATGTTGTTCGGCTTGATCGACTTGAACAGGTCGGCGTTGGAGCCGTCTTTGAGGAACTTCGGCGTCCAGCCCGCATACGGGCCGAACAGCAGGCCCTTGCGCCCGTTGATGACGCGGGTGTCGAGGTGCGGCACCGACATCGGCGGCGCGCCAACGGCGGCCTTGCCGTACACCTTGGCGTCGTGGGCTGCGATGAGCTCGGGGTTGGTCGAGCGCAGGAACTGGCCGCTGATCGGGAAGCCGCCGAAGCCCTTCGCTTCCTTGATGCCCGCCTTCTGCAGCAGCGGCAGCGCGCCACCACCTGCACCGACGAAGACGAACTTCGCGTTAATCACGCGCGACTTGTACGTCCGCAGGTTGCGGACGGTGACGTTCCAGCTGCCGTCGGCCTGCTTGCGCAGGTCGCGGACCTCGGTGCCGAACGCGATCTCGCCACCGGACTGACCGATGTAGGCGAGCAGCTGCTTGGTGAGCGAACCGAAGTCGATGTCGGTGCCGCCGTCGGTCCAGTTGAGCGCGATCGGGTCGCTGAAGTCGCGGCCACGAGCCATCAGCGGCAGGCGAGCGGCGAACTCATCGGGGTTGTCGATGTATTCCATGCCGCGGAACAGCGGGTGCGGGGCGAGCGCTTCGTAGCGCTTGCGCAGGTAGTCGACGTTGTCGGCACCGTGCACGAAGCTGACGTGCGGGATGGGGTTGATGAAGGTCGACGGGTTTTCCAGCACGCCGGAGTCGACGGCCGAAGCCCAGAACTGGCGCGACACCTGGAAGCGCTCGTTGATGTCGACGGCCTTGGACACGTCGACCGAGCCGTCGGCGTTGGCCGGGCTGTAGTTGAGCTCGCACAGCGCCGAGTGGCCGGTGCCCGCGTTGTTCCACGGGTCGCTGCTCTCAGCGGCGGCGGCGTCGAGGCGCTCGAACACCGAGATGGACCAGTCGGGCTCTAGCTGACGCAGCAGCGTGCCAAGCGTGGCGCTCATGATGCCAGCGCCGATCAGAACTACATCGGTCTTTTCAATCTTCGCAGCGTTCGGCACGGGTAGATCGACTTCCTTGTCCTTCTCAGCTACCCACCGGCGGGTGAGGTCGCATGGGTGCGGGCGCTCTGGTGTTGCGGCGACTCGCAGGTGATTCGCCGGGAGGTAGGTTACCCGCCGTTCACCTGAAACCAATTGTGCACCTGTAACCCGACGGGGTCAGCAGCTGGACCGCCGAATGTGATGTAAACCAACCAGGCACGGTCTTCGCAGGTCGCGATAGATTGGGCAGTGTGACCAACGATACGTCCGTCCACGCACCGCGCACCGACGCGCAGTGGCAAATCGACCACCTCGGCCCCGATTATCAGCAGCGAACTCTGCCGCTTGGACCTGATCCCGACGGTGAGTCCGGCGATGTCGTCGCCACGCTCGTGAAGTACGCGCCTGCCGATCCCGCGCCGCAAACCGCGCCGACGGTGCTTTATCTGCACGGCTTCACCGATTACTTCTTCCAGGAACACATCGCCGAGCATTTCGCCGCGCGCGGGCACCGCTTCTACGCTCTTGACCTGCGCAAATCCGGCCGGTCACGCCGCGATGGCCAAAGTGGGCACTTCGTGAGCGACCTGGCGCTCTACGACGCCGAACTCAACGAAGCGCTGCGCATCGCACGCGAGGAAACCGGCCAGGACGTGCTGGTCGTCGCGCATTCGACCGGTGGACTTGTCGCGGCGCTGTGGCTTGACCGGCTTGAAGCGGCTGGCGGCAGCGCGGCGGCGGGGATCGCCGGGCTCGTGCTCAACAGCCCGTGGCTTGACCTGCAAGGCCCGTCGTACTACCGCACGGTCGGCACCGCGGTGATCAACGTCCTCGGTCGAGTGCGCCCGTTCGCCGAGCTGCCGACCGGCATCAGCACCTCCTACGGCGACAGCCTGCATCACACGCGGTCGGGTGAGTGGGACTACAACCTCGACTGGAAGCTGCTCGGTGGCGAGAAGGTTCGCCTTGGCTGGTTGCGTGCCGTTCGACGCGGCCAGGCGCGGCTGCACCAGGGACTCAACATCGGCGTGCCCGCGCTCGTGTTGCGTTCGCGCGCAACGAAATTCGCGCGCGAATACAGCCCGGCCGTCGATAGCGCCGACGCGATTCTCGACGTGAAGCAGATTCAAAAGTGGGCAGGCTGCCTCGGCGACCGCATCACCATCGTGCCGATCGACGGTGCGCGCCACGACACGTTCCTCTCGCAAAAACCGGTGCGCGACAACGTCTTCCGCGAATTGGACGCGTGGCTCGACTGGCTCGCCGAGGTGCGCGGCTAATTCACCACAGACTGGTGCGCAGGACGATTTCGGTTGCCAGCTCGTTGTCGGCTTCGGCTGCCACGTTGGCGACATCGAGCGGGACAACCCGAAATTCGCCGTAGACGAAGCGGCCGGACCCGTCGGCTTGGGCGCGGTCGAGGTCGCGGGTCACCAGCATCGTGACCGGCAGTTCCAGCGGCGCGCAGGTTGGGTCGGCGGCGGTGCCGTCGGCGGCGGGGACGGCAGGGTGCGCGTGGTCGGCGATGATGAGCGAAGAGAATCGCCCGAACCGGCCCGAGCACAGCTGCCACGCGAGTTCCGCGCCGCTGCCCTGGGCCGCGACGTTGGCGTACGGCAGGTTGAGTTCGTCGAGGATCGCGTGGACCGCGGCCGGGGTGAGTTCGTCGCCGCCGGGCTCGATCACCACGGTTTGCAGGTCGGATTCGTGCAGGCGCGCGCACACCTTGTCGTACACATCGGCGGGGTCGGCCGCATCGGGTAGCAGCAGCACGTTGTGCCGCGAAGCGGGCCCATCCACCCGCACGTTCCAAGCCTGGTCACCAACCGTGATCCGCCGAGAATTCATTGGGTGATGTTATCGCTGCCACCCACCCCCGCTCCCCGCACTACGCCCGGATCGTGATGGTTGTCGCTGGATGGGGTGAGTGTGGTCGACGTCGCCAGCCTTAGCTGAGGCGGCTGGTGATCGTTGGCAGGGTTGCGGGTGCGCCCGTTGCGATGAGGTACTCCAGGGCCGCGAGGTCGACGTTCGCTTCGATCAGGTCGGCTAGGAGGTCTAGTTGGGCGTCGCGGACTTCCGCCACCGACGTGCTCGGGTGGACAACGAACCCGCCGCGACCTGCCGCTGCCGCGACTTCGGTGAGCCAGGCGCGACGGAACTCGTCGGATTCCATCACGCCATGCACGTGCGTGCCCCAAACCGCTTCGCGCACACTGCCTTCGGGCTCTCCCTCGACCGTGATCCACGCTTTGTCGCCCGACCGCGTGACACGCCCGTGGTGAATTTCGTACCCGCCCAACGGGATTGGCCCCCGCTGACCAGCGACCTGCCGCGCGATCTTCGGGTTCGCGAAGGTGATGTCGAGGTCGAGCAGGCCGAGCCCCGCGATCGTCGACACGCCAGATCCAGCGCTCCGCTCGGCTGGTGTCACGGTGCCACCGCCCATCGCTGACTGAGCTGGTAGCCCATCCACCGCAAGCCCCGACTCGACGGGTCTCGCCGCAGCACGGATGACGCCTGCGCTCGGCACCTCAACGCGGCGACCAGCAGCCGCGTCCGAAGGCACGTACTCAATCCCCTCGTCCGTGATCGTCGCGCCAAGCATTTGGTAGCCGCCGCAGATGCCAAGGATCGGGCGACCCCGCGCCGCACGTTCACGCAGCAACGCGTCAATTCCCTTGCTACGCAACCACTCCAGGTCGGTGACCGTCGACTTCGAGCCAGGGATAACGACCACGTCGGCGTCGAGTTGGTGCGCGCTGTCGGCCCAGCGCACCGACACGCCCGGTTCGCACGCGAGCGCTTCGATGTCGGTCGAGTTGGAGATGCGCGGGAGACGGATCGCGGCGACGGTCAACCACTCGCTGCCGTACGGGCTGGCCGGGCGACCTACCGCGCTGCCCGCGACGGTACCCAGCGAGTCTTCGGCGTCGAGCCACAGGTCTTCGGCGAACGGGAGCACCCCGAGCGTCGGGCGACCGGTGAGCGCCGCCAACTGGTCGATCCCCGGCTGCAACAGCGACACATCGCCGCGAAACTTGTTAATTAGGAACCCCGAAATCAGTTGCTGGTCTTCGGGTTCCAATACCGCGACGGTGCCGAACAGGTGCGCGAGCACTCCCCCACGGTCGATGTCACCAACAACAAGCACCGGCAACGACGCCGCCCGCGCGAGCCCCATGTTCGCGATATCGGTTGGGCGCAAATTGATTTCAGCAGGCGAGCCAGCGCCCTCGCAGATCACCACATCGAATTCAGCACGCAGCGAAGCTAATTCGGCAGCGACCACCTCACGCAGTTCCTGGCGACGCATGAAATAGTCACGCGCCCCGACAGTTCCGATCGCCTGCCCACGCACCACGAGCTGCGACCGGCGATCACTCCCCGGCTTGAGCAGGACCGGATTGAATCGCACGCTCGGCTCAAGCCCACACGCCCGCGCCTGCAACGCTTGTGCCCGCCCAATCTCCCCGCCATCGAGCGTGACCACGGAATTGTTCGACATGTTCTGCGCTTTGAACGGCGCGACCCGCACCCCGCGCCGCGCCAACAACCGGCAAATGCCCGCTACGACAACACTTTTCCCCGCGTCGGAGGTGGTGCCAGCAACAAGTAACGCACCTCGCAAGCCGCTTTCCACCGCCGTCACCCTCGCACCCACAACGACCCCATTGCTCCTAGCGTCAGCCAGCCGGGCGCGACAATGCCCATCCCAGCGTCAGCGCATCTGCCCGGAGGCACCCCCAAATCGCGTTGCCGCAACGATTCCCTTCCCGCCGTCACCCTCGCACCGCCGCACACCACAAAAACCCCACTCCACCCAGCGCACCTAGAGGGAGTCGGCCGGGCGCGACAACCCTCACCCCAGCCTCAGCGCATTCGCCCCAGGGCACCCCCAAATCGCGTTGGCGCAATGATTCCCTTCCCGCCGTCACTCTCGCACCGCCGCACACCACAAAACCCCCACTCCACCCAGCGCACCTAGAGGAAGTCGGCCGGCGACAACCCTCACCCCAGCGTCAGCGCATCTGCCCGGAGGCACCCCACAACGATTCCCTTCCCGTTAACGAATCGTCGCTCGACTCGGTGCTCGCAGGCACCGACGGGTCGCGCACCTACGACCGTGGTTCTGATCGGCGCCCAACCCGCAAAGCGCGCCACCCATCACGGCAGGGTCAGGATTTCCGCGCCCGTCTCCGTGACCACGAGCGTGTGTTCGAACTGCGCCGTCCACTTCCGGTCCTTGGTGACGACGGTCCAGTCGTCTTCCCAAATCTCGTAATCGATACCGCCCAGGTTGATCATGGGCTCGATCGTGAACGTCATGCCCGGCTCGATCACCGACTCGATCGACGGCTGGTCGTAATGCAGGATCACCAGACCGCTGTGGAAGGTTGGCCCAACGCCGTGGCCGGTGAAGTCGCGGACGACGCCATAGCCGAACCGGTTGGCGTACGCCTCGATGACGCGACCGATCACGTTCAACGCGCGACCCGGCTTGACAGCCTTGATCGCCCGGTTCGTTGCCTCTTCGGTGCGCTCGACGAGCAGGCGCACCTCCTCGTCGACATCGCCAGCGAGGAAGGTTTTGTTGGTGTCGCCGTGGACGCCGTGGATGTAGGCGGTGACGTCGATGTTGACGATGTCGCCGTCTTCGATGACGGTCGAGTCGGGGATGCCGTGGCAAATCACCTCGTTGAGCGACGTGCAGCACGACTTCGGGAAGCCCTTGTACCCGAGCGTCGACGGGTAAGCGCCGTGGTCAAGCATGTATTCGTGGGCGATCCGGTCGAGCTCATCGGTGGTGACACCGGGCGCGACGGCCTTGCCCGCCTCTGCCAACGCCTGCGCGGCGATGCGACCGGCGATGCGCATCTTCTCGATGGTCTCCGGGGTCTGCACCCACGGTTCTTTGCCCTCGTTGACCGTGGGCTTCCACGCGTATTCAGGACGCTCGATGGAGCGCGGGACGTCCCGAATCGGCGACATCGTGCCGGGGACGAGCGGTTGACGGGTGCGCACGGACATAAAAGGCAGTGTATCTATGACGACATGCTGCCGCGTCAGATGGAGTACCTGGTCGCTCTCGCGCGCGAAGCGCATTTCGGTCGGGCGGCGCAGGCGTGTCACGTTTCCCAGCCCGCGCTGTCGGCCGGGATCAGCAAGCTCGAAAGCGAACTCCGTGTGCAGATCGTGCAGCGTGGGCAACGGTTTGCCGGGTTCACCGCCGAAGGCGTCGAGGTGCTCGCGTGGGCGCAGCGCATGCTTGCCGAGCAGGACCGCATGCATCAGCAGCTGTCGACGATGCGCGGCGAGCTGACCGGCGTTTTGCGGATCGGTGCCATTCCGACGGCGCTGACGGCTGCGTCGATGGTCACCACGCCAATGCACGAGCGACACCCGATGGTGCGGTTCGCGCTTGACTCGATGTCGTCGCGCGAGATCACTACGCGGCTCAACGATTTCGACCTCGATATCGGCATGACGTATGTCGACGGCGACCCGCTCGGGCGCGTTCGCGTTGTTCCGCTCTATCGCGAGCGGTACCTCTTCCTCACGCCCCGCGACGGCGAATTCGGCAACTACGACACCGTGACCTGGGTCGATGCCGCCCGCGCCCCACTAAGTCTGCTTGGGTCGGTCATGCAGAATCGGCGCATCATCGACGGCTGTTTCGCCGAGGTCGGCGCACATGTTGTGCCGGTGGTAGAGACAGACACAGTGTCGGCCATTTATGCTCATGTGGAATCAATGGGCTTGTCGAGCATCATCCCGCACGCGTGGTTGCATAGTTTCGAAGTGCCGCACGGCGCCCGAATTATCCCGTTGCCGCAGCCGCGCCGCTCGTTCCACGTTGGCCTTGTTCTCGCAGGTCGCGAGCCACAATCAATGCTCGGCACCGCGCTCGTCGACACCGTTGCCGAGCTCGACATCGAAGGCCAGCTAGCACGCGCGGTCGCGATCCGGCTAGAGGAACTCGGCTCATAAAGAGTCATTATCAACTCATCAAATATTCGACTTTGACGTTGATCACATGGCGGCCCTAGCTTTTTCGCATGCCTGCGCTCTCGTTCCTCAACCGGGAACACACCATCGCTCCACTCGGCTACAGCCGATGGCTTATCCCGCCCGCCGCTCTGGCGATTCATCTCTGCATCGGGCAGGTGTATGCGACAAGCGTCTATAAAGACGCACTCGTCAAGCATTTCGATTCCAGCCTGACCGCCATCGGGCTGATCTTCTCGATCGCGATCGTGATGCTTGGCGTTTCCGCCGCGGTTTTCGGGACGTGGGTCGACCGCGTTGGGCCGCGAAAAACCATGTTTACCTCGGCCTGTTGTTGGTCGTCGGGGTTCTTGATCGCGGCAGTTGGCATCGCGACTAACCAGTTGTGGCTCGTCTATTTCGGGTACGGCTTCATCGGCGGCATCGGCCTTGGGCTCGGCTACATTTCGCCAGTCTCGACGCTGATCAAGTGGTTCCCCGATCGGCCGGGTCTGGCGACCGGCATGGCCATCATGGGCTTCGGCGGCGGCGCGATGGTCGCGGCGCCGCTGTCGCGACAGCTGTTGGCGCACTTCGGTGGTGCCGCCGCCGGCGGTGCGGCCGTCACGAAATTGTTTATCACCCTTGGCATCGTGTACTTCCTCGTGATGATGCTCGGCGTCTTCACGGTTCGGGTGCCCGCACCTGGTTGGAAGCCTGACGGTTTCGACCCGGCGAGCGTCGCGGCGAAGCCGTTGGTCACCACCGCCAACGTGTCGGCGGCGAACGCGATCAAGACGCCGCAGTTCTGGCTGTTGTGGATTGTGTTGCTGTGCAACGTGACCGCGGGCATCGGCATTCTCGAACAGGCCGCCGACATGATTCAGGACTTCTTCCGTAACCCCGCTGGGGCGACAACGGTGACCGTGACCGTCGCGGCAGGATTCGTCGGTCTGCTGTCCCTTGCCAATATGGCTGGCCGCTTCGGGTGGTCGAGCGCGTCGGACTACCTTGGCCGCAAACCCACGTACATGATGTACCTGGGCGTCGGCATGGTCGCCTACCTGCTGCTCGCGACGGTCGGCAGCAAGGCGACGGCGATCTTCGTCATTCTGTGTGTGATCATCATTTCGTTCTACGGTGGCGGATTCGCCACTATCCCAGCGTATTTGCGTGACCTGTTCGGCACGTTCCAAGTTGGCGCGATCCACGGCCGACTGCTCACCGCATGGTCAACGGCGGGCGTGCTCGGCCCGCTGATCGTGAACCGGGTGCTCGACGCCCAAGGCGATCCCGGCCACCTCGTCGCGAAGGATTACCGGCCCGCGCTGTTCATCATGGTTGGCGTCTTAGCTGTTGGCTTCGTCGCGAACCTGCTCGTTCGGCCCGTCGCCGCGCGTTGGCATGAGCCGACGCCGGTTGCCGATGCGGCCGACGGCGCGCCCGTTCCCGCGAAAAGCTAAGTGCGACAAGGAAGGCCGAACACATGAGCACATCTGGCACCACCGATTACCGCGCCCGCATCGCGATTTCCTGGCTCGTCGTCGGGATTCCGCTCGGGTATGGGCTCTACAACGCCGTGAAAGCGGCACTGCAACTGTTCACTGGATAGCCGGGAGGCATCAGCGTCGTGATCACTGTGAATGTGCCGCGCGAATCCGCGGTAGCAGATTACCTCCGCCAAGGCGGACAGCGTGGACTACGGCGGGCCTTCGAGCTAGGGGCGACCCGCGTGCGAGCCGAGGTCGAACTCTCGGGGTTGCGCGGGCACGCGGGGACCGGGTTGCCCGCGTCGATTATCTGGCAGACCGTTGCCAGCAGTTCGGCGAGCGACAAATACATCTGTGGGAACGCTGATGCTGGTTCGGCGACCTCAGTCGCGGATCACGGTGTGCTGGAACGGGATCCGTTCCGACTGCTAGAAGGAATGGTGATCGCGGGCTATGCCGTCGGCGCGCACGTCGGTTACCTGTACCTGTGCGCCGAACAGCCCCGCGCTGCCGCGGTAATCAGCGACGCGATCGGCATCGCCCGCGACGAGGGCTGGCTTGGCGACGACATCCTCGAGTCGGGATTCGACTTCGATGTGCAACTGCGCGTGGGTGGCGGCGCGCATATCTGCCGCGAAACACCCACGGAGACAGCCGATTTCGTGCCATCACCGCAGGCGATCACCGAACTCTTCGGTCACCCGACCGTCGTCGACGACATCCCAACTCTGCTGAGTGTGCCGACGGTGCTCGCCGTCGGCGGTAGCGCGTTCGCGCGGGTTGGGCGGGCAGCGGCACAGTGACGCTGCCCGCGCGCACTAGCTCGCCGGTTCCAGTCGAACGATGATGCCCTTCGACGTTGGCGTATTGCTCACGTCGGCGACGCTGTCGAGGGGCACGAGCACGTTCGTTTCCGGGTAATACGCCGCCGCCGAACCCCGGCTCGCCGGGTAGGCGACGGTGGTGAACCGTTCGGCGCGACGCTCGGTGCCGTCGGTCCAGATGCTCACCAGGTCGACGGTGTCGCCGTCGGCGAAACCGCGTTCGGCGAGGTCATCGGGGTTGATGAGCACAACGCGACGGGCGTTGTGAATGCCACGGTAACGGTCGTTGTTGGCGTACGGGATGGTGTTCCACTGGTCGTGTGACCGCAGCGACTGCAACACCAGATACCCGGGCGGCACCTCGATGCCAGCCACTTCGTTGCGGGTGAACTCGGCTTTGCCGCTCGCCGTGTTGTAGATGCCCTCGTTCACCGGGTTCGTCAGCTTCAACCCGCCGGGCTGTTCGACGCGCGTGTTGAAATCCTCAAAACCGGGGACGACGCGGGCGATGCGGTCGCGGATGATGTTGTAGTCGGCTTCGAAGTCCTTCCACGGCATCCCCGGCGTGTACCCGAGCACGCGCTCAGCGAGTCGACTGATGATCGCCACTTCGCTCAGCAGGTGCGGCGAAGCGGGATCAAGGCGACCGCGCGACGCGTGCACTTCGCTCATCGAATCTTCGACGGTGATGAACTGCTCACCCGTGGCCTGGATGTCGCGGTCGCTGCGGCCGAGCGTAGGCAGGATCAGCGCGGTTTCGCCGGTCACGGTGTGCGAGCGATTGAGCTTCGTTGAGATTTGCACCGTGAGCGCGCACTTGCGCAGCGCGGCTTCGGTGACGTCGCTGTCGGGGGTGGCGCGCGCGAAATTGCCTGCGACACCGACGAATACCTTCGCTTTGCCGTCACGCATCGCGCGGATGGAGTCGACAGCGTCGAGGCCGTGATGCGCGGGCGGGGTGAAGTCGAACTCGTTGCCGAGCGCGGTCATGAACGACTCGGGCATGCGTTCCCAGATGCCCATCGTGCGGTCGCCTTGGACGTTGGAGTGACCGCGCACCGGGCACACGCCAGCGCCGGGTCGACCCAAATTGCCCCGCAGGAGAAGGAAATTCACGACTTCGCGGATGGTGGGAACGCCGTGCTTGTGCTGAGTGAGACCCATTGCCCAGCAGACGATGATCTTCTTCGACTTGAGGACTTCGGCGAGCACCTGCTCGATTTCCGCGCGATCCAGTCCAGTCGCGGAAAGTGCTTGCTCCCAGGTTATTTCGCGGATGTGGGCCGCGAAGTCGGCGAAGCCGTTGGTTTGGCTCGCGATGAACTCCTGATCCAAAACCGTTCCGGGAGCGGCGTCTTCGGCTTCGAGCAGCAGTTTGTTGAGCAGACCGAACAGCGCGAGGTCGCCGCCGGGGCGGATCTTGAGGAAGTAGTCGGCGATTTGGGTGCCACGGCCGATCACCCCGCGCGGCTTCTGCGGGTTCTTGAACCGGATCAAGCCGGCCTCGGGAAGCGGGTTGACCGCGACGACTTTGCCGCCGTTGCGCTTAGTTTCCTCCAGCGCCGACAGCATGCGCGGGTGGTTGGTTCCCGGGTTCTGGCCGACGACGAAGACCAGGTCAGCCTCGTAAATGTCGTCGAGCGAGACGCTGCCCTTGCCGATGCCGAGCGTCTCGCTCAACGCCGAGCCGCTCGACTCGTGACACATGTTCGAGCAGTCGGGCAGGTTGTTGGTGCCGTAGGCGCGGGCGAAGAGTTGCAGGAGGAACGCGGCCTCGTTATTGATGCGGCCCGAGGTGTAGAACAGGGCCTCGTCGGGGGAATCGAGGTCCTTGAGTGTGGCGGCGAAGAGGTCGAGTGCTTCGTCCCAGCCAATCGGCTCGTAGTGCGTCGCGCCCGGGCGCTTGACCATCGGCTCGGTCAGGCGGCCCTGTTGGTTGAGCCAGTAGTCGCTTTTGGTGTCGAGTTCGTCGATGGTGTGCGCGGCGAAGAACTCCCTGGTCACGCGGCGACTCGTTGCCTCGTCGTTGATGTGCTTGGCGCCGTTTTCGCAGTACTCATTCATGTGCCGATGCTTGGGATCGGGCCATGCGCAACCGGGGCAATCGATGCCGTTGACCTGGTTGAGGTTGAGCAGGGTGAGCGCGGTGCGCTTGGGCGAGGTTTGCGAGAGTGAGTACTCGATCGCATGCGCGACGGCGGGCACGCCAGCCGCCCACTTCTTTGGCGGCGTTAACGATAGATCGTCTTTCGGATCTACCTCGGGATGATCAATCGACGTCATTGTCCGCATTTCTTGAGAGCTAATTTTTGACCACAGAGTCGCCCCGGTCCAGCCTGATGTCAAAGCGGAAATACCGATTGGTTGATAAGTAAGAATTATCGCCCAGGTCACCGGGGTAATTCCCCCGCGCGGGTGAAGACACCCGAAGCTACAACAGCCACGATCACAGCCATGACCGCGCTACCTGCCGCTCCCCCGCTCGCCAACACCGCAGCCACCCTCACCGCGACTGGTCGGGGCATTCTCGCCGCCGACGAATCCATCGCGACGATGTCTGCGCGATTGAGCGCCGAAGGCGTCACGCCATCGGCCACCTCACGTCGTGACTATCGCGAATTGCTGCTCACCGCACCGGCTTTGGCCGAGTTCGTGAGCGGGATCATCTTGTGCGAGGAGACGTTTCGGCAATCGCTCGCTGATGGGACACCGTTTCCGGTTGCCGCTCGGGCGTTGGGTGTGCTGCCGGGGATCAAGGTCGATGCCGGGACGAGCGTGTTGCCTGGGCAGAACGGGGCGCTCATCACCGAGGGGCTCGATGGGCTGGGTAAGCGGTTGGCGTCCTTCGCCGCAGCTGGCGCCGCGTTTGCGAAATGGCGTGCGGTGATTGATGTTTCGACGACGAGTCGCTACTCGATCGACGCGAACGCTGCCGCACTTGCCCGGTACGCGGCACTGTGCGTTGAGCATGGGATCGTGCCGATCGTCGAGCCGGAAGTGTTGAGCGTTGGCGATCATTCGCTTGCGGCATCGGAGAAGGCGACGCGGCGGGCGCTTGCCGCGTTGTTCTCGGCGCTGGACGAGGCGTCGGTCGAGGTGAGCGCGGTGGTGTTGAAGCCGAACTTCATCACACCGGGCTTAGCTGCCCCGCCAGCGGACGCGCGCTTAGTCGCCGACGTGACGTATTCGGCGCTGCGCGATCATGTTCCGGCGAGCGTCGGCGGGATCGCGTTCCTGTCGGGTGGGCATCCGACGGAACGGGTGTGCGCGTACCTGCGTGAGCTGTCGGCGGTGACGCAGCGGCCGTGGCCGGTCACGTTTTCGTTTGGGCGGGCGCTGGTAAGCGCGGCGTTGCGGACGTGGGCAGGTGAGGTTTCGCTTGTCGCCGACGCGCAGGCGGTACTGGTGGCGAACTGTCGGGCCGCGGCGCTGTCAGTGGCTAAGCCGCAGGGCGATCTGGGCGGGGAGTAAGGGTCGGCATATCTGGCATATTCGTGCACGTTCGCGCGATTGCGGCCGATTCGGCCCAAAACCGCGCGAACGTGCACGCTTTTGCTACGTCGTTAGCCCTGGATACGACGGGCGATCGCTTCGGCGGTGAAGCCAAGGTGGGCAAGCACTTCCGCACCCGGTCCGCTGTGGCCGAATTCGTCTAGGCCGATCGCGAGGTCGACGGTGCCTTCCCAACCTGCTGTCACGCCCGCCTCGATGCTGACGGTGGTGACCGTCGGGTCGGGGGTGAAGCGGGTGCGGTCTTGTGCCGAGGTGACCCGGACGCGGTCGCCGGTTGCGCGCAACAGTTTGGCGACCTCGTGGGCGAGCGCGACTTCTGAGCCGGTCGCGACCAATTCGATGGTGGGGTTGGCGTCGGAACTGCCGATTGTCAGCTGTGGGAGTGACTGGCGACTGAGCACCAAAACTGTTGGGCCGTACGTTCTTTCGAGTGCGGCTTCCCACGCCTGGGCGGTTTCGGCATCATCAGCGGGCCGCACAACCGTGACGTTCGGGATGATGCGCAGGGACTCGATGTGCTCGACCGGCTGATGGGTTGGGCCGTCCTCGCCGACCGCGACCGAGTCGTGGGTGAGCACGTAAATCACCGGTTGACGCATCAATGCCGACAGGCGCAAGGCCGGGCGCAGGTAGTCGGCGAAGACAAGGAAGGTGCTGCCGAACACACGGAAGCCGCCATGCAAGCTGATGCCGTTAAGGATCGCGGCCATGCCGAACTCGCGGATGCCGAAGGCGATCGCGCGGTGACTGAAGTCGTCGCGGGTGATCACTTCGCCGTAGTTGGTACCGGTTGAGCCCGCGAGATCGGCTGAGCCGCCTACTAATTCGGGCATGATCGGGGCGAGCACCTCGAGGCACGCTTGCGATGACTGTCTCGTCGCGCGTGGGGCGGTGCCGATGATGCCGCGCAGGGAGGCTCGCAACCCATCGGGCAGGAGGCGCGCCTGTGCGCGGTGGAAACGGGCGGCCTGAGCTGGGTCTTGATCGGCGAAGCGGGTGAGCCAGCGGACGTGTTCGCGTGCACCTTGAGCGGCGAGGTTGGCGCAGGTTTGCTTGAGCTGTTCGGGCACAGTGAACGGCGGAAGTGTCCAGCCCGCTTGGGTTTTCGCGCGGGTGAGTTGGTCGGATCCCAGCGGTGCGCCGTGTGCTTTCGCGGTGCCAGCCACATCGGGTGCGCCGTGGCCGATCACGGTGCGGACCGCGATCAGGCTTGGGCGGTCGTCTTCTTTTGCTTCGGTAATCGCGGCGTCGATCGCGGCGATGTCGGTGCCGTCGGCGACCGCGACGGTGTGCCAGCCGTAGGCAGCGAAGCGCGCGAGTTGGTCGTCGGCGCATGACCTTTCGACCGCGCCGTCGATGGTGATCTCGTTATCGTCGAAGAGCACGATGAGCCGACCAAGGCCGAGAGTGCCTGCGAGAGAAGCGGCTTCGTGGCTGACGCCTTCCATCAGACAGCCGTCGCCCACGATCGCATACGTGCGGTGGGCGGTGATCTGCGGGAACCGGGCGTTGCTCATGCGTTCGGCGATGGCCATGCCGACCGCCATCGCGAGACCCTGGCCGAGTGGGCCGGTGGTGCACTCGACGCCGGGAGTTTCGCCGAATTCAGGGTGCCCTGGTGTGCGCGAACCTAATTGGCGGAAGGCGCGGAGGTCGGCTTCGGTTACGTCGTAGCCGAACAGGTGCAGCAGGCCGTAAAGCAGCGCTGAACCGTGGCCCGCCGACAGGACGAAGCGGTCGCGGTCGGGCCAGTTGGGGTCGGCTGGGTCGTGGCGTAAATGCCTGCTCCACAGCGTCCACGCCATCGGCGCGGCCCCCATCGGCATGCCGGGGTGCCCCGAATTCGCGGCTTCGACCATGTCGGCGGCGAGGAAGCGCAGGGTGTCGACGGCGAGTTGGTCGGGCAGCTGGTCGACCTCAAGTGCGGCGGATTCGGAGAGCGTCATGGGCGGCCTTTCGCTGGGGTCAGTTCATCGGACCTGATCGCCGCTTGCGGATCTTCCCCCGGACGGGTGGAACGTTGGGTGAGGTGGATTGGCGTTGCGCGCGAATCGCGCTGGCGCGCAAGGGGTCACGCCCTACACTCGGAGGTATGCCGGAGGTCACTCCCCCGCTGCGGCTTGTGCTCGTTGATGATCACGAGATGGTGTTGCGTGGGCTCGATGCGATGCTCGCGCACTTTCCTGACGAGGTCAGCATTGTTGGGCATGCGACTACCGATGCCGAAGCGCGGCGGGTGGTGGCCCGTGAGGTGCCCGATGTGGTGCTCTGCGACGTGCGGTTAGGGAAGACGAGTGGGCTCGACCTGTGTCGCGATCTCACGTCCGCGCAGCCGACGGTGAAGGTTGTCCTGCTCACCGTTTACGACGACGAACACTACCTCTACCAGGCATTACGCGTCGGGGCTTCGGGGTACATCCTCAAGCGCGTCGACGGGCGGGAACTGGTGAATCAACTGCGCAGGGTGCGCGAGGGTGAGACCGTTGTCGATGCCGCGCTCGCTGGTCGCGTTGCGCTGGCGGCGGCTCGGTTAAGCGCCGGACAGTTCTGGTCGGGTGCGCATTTGGGGCTCACGCAGCGCGAGTCGGAGGTGCTTGAACTGCTGGTGTCGGGACATTCGAATCGGGCGGTGGCGAGCAAGCTCGTCGTCAGCGAGGACACGGTGAAGACGCACCTGCGCGGGCTTTATCGCAAGTTGGGTGTTTCCGAGCGGAGCGGGGCGATCGCGGTTGCGTTGCGGGAGGGCCTGTTTCGGTGAATCAGGTGCTCTCTGCCGCGGAACTGTCGGAGATGTTGACCGCTGACGGCGTGCTGCTGTACGCGATCGACGGGCAGGAACTCAGCGTTGTCGACCTGTGGCCGCCGCATCCGTCGGCGGCGTCGCTGCGGTTGCGGGTGGGGTTCGGGGTCACGGGGTTGGTCGCGCGGACGGGGAAACCTGTGCTGCTCGATGCCGATTCACCGCGAAACATCTTGCACCGCAGGCTCTTGCGGCTCGGCTCTGACGAGTCGTGCGCACGGTTGTGCGTGCCGCTGCCGGGTGTCGAGGGCGAAGTGGTTGGGGTGCTTGCCGCGCATCGGCCCGTCGATCGACCGTTCACCGGTGGCGACCTCGATGCGGCGCAGCAACTCGCGGCACTGCTCGGGTTGTCGCACCACGCACATCGGTTGTGGCGCACCGTAAATCGACATCAGACTGAACGGGACCGGCTTGTTGAAGCGGCGATCTCGGCGCAGGAGGCGCAGCGGCGGCGGATCGCCTTCGACCTGCACGATGGGGTCACGACGGCCTTAGCGTCGATGGCGTTTCATCTCTCGGCGGCCGACCTCACGGTCACCGAACTTGCTGAGCGCGAGGCGGATTCGTGGGCGCGCGATGCGCTTGCCCGGGCGCGCGCGGAACTCGCGTCGGCTCGCGCGCTTGCCGACTTCGCCTACAACGAGACACGCGCGGCCATCTCCGGCCTGCACAGTCTGGTGCTTGACGACCTGGGTTTGGTCGCGGCGATCGAGTCGCTTGTCCGGACCGTCACCGGCGACCACCCGACCGTCGAATTCCTTGTTGATCCCACGGCCGAGGTGTCGACCCTGCCCGACCACGCCGCCGCCGCGTTGTACCGCGTGGCGCAGGAGGCGTTGGCGAACGCGCTCAAGCACGCCGACGCCGCACGAATTGTCTTGTCGCTGCATGGGATTGACGATGCCATCGTGCTCGGTTGTTCCGACGACGGCAGCGGCTTCGACCTGGCGGTCACCAGCGATGACGACCGCCAGCACGTGGGTTTGCGGTCGATCGCCGAGCGGTGCGCGCTGATTGGGGCGGCCTTGCGGGTGGAGTCGCTTGTTGGGCGGGGCACGACGCTGTTGGTTGAGCTGCCGCTGCGCTAGGGGTGTTGCGCTTCGGCTGCTGCGTCCGCCCTGCGCGTCGCGGTGCCGTCACCGTTGTGTCGTTGCACCCAGCGCACGAGCACGCCCTGAGCGCCTTGGTACCCGCGTCGGCCTGGCGTCGCACCGAGCGCACCAACGGAGGTGACGACGTAGTGGGCGCCCGCCGTTGGCCCGCTTGGACGTGCGTGGGCAGCGGCTCCCCCGCGTGTGAGCATCAACACGGGAGCACAACCATTTGACCCACTGAGCTGCGGGTTCACGGGCGGCGACTCTGTGGCGGGCTACCCTGGATCGCGACAGCAAGCGGCGTGGAATAAGTGCGGACTACGGTCCGTTTAGCTCGGTATTCGCAGCACACGACCCGAAGGAGCTGCATTCATGGAACTGGGGCTTACCACTTTCGCGGAGATCCGTCCCGCGGGCAACGAGCCGATGCCCACCGCCGCTGAGCGGTTGCGGCAGGTGGTTGACGAGGCCGTGTTGACCGAGGAGGTTGGGCTCGACGTCTACGGCGTCGGCGAACATCACCGCGCCGACTTCGCCGCGTCCGCGCCCGCCGTTGTGCTCGGTGCGATCGCCGCGCGCACCGACCGCATTCAGCTCACCAGCGCGGTCACCGTGCTCAGCTCCGACGACCCCGTCCGCGTCTTCCAGGACTTCGCGACGCTCGACGGGCTGTCGAACGGGCGCGCCGAACTGATGGCAGGGCGCGGGTCGTTCACCGAGTCATTCCCGCTGTTCGGCTACGACCTCACCGACTACGACACGCTGTTCGAGGAAAAACTCGGGCTGCTACTTGAGTTGCGTGAGGAAGACCCGGTCACCTGGTCGGGACGTTTCCGCGCGCCCCTGCACAACGCGACGGTGTACCCGCGCACCGACCACCGTCCGCTGCCGATTTGGATCGCCGTCGGCGGCAATCCGGAGTCGGTCGTGCGCGCTGGGCTGCTTGGGCTGCCGCTGGCGATCGCGATCATCGGCGGCGAGCCCGCACGGTTCAAGCCGCTCGTTGACCTGTATCACCGCGCGGTCGAGGAGGGCGGACACCCGCCGCAGCCGGTCGCGGTGCACGCGCACGGGTTTATCGCGGATACGACCAAGCAGGCCGTCGAGGAGTTTTACCCGTCTTACGCAGCGGCAATGTCGGCGACGGGTCGCGAACGCGGCTGGCCGCCCATGACGCGCGAACACTTCGAACAGTTGCGCAGCCCGGACGGTTCGCTGTATGTGGGCACGCCGGATTACGTGGCCGACAAGATCGCCGCGACCCGCGACATCCTCGGCCTCGACCGTTTCATGCTGCACATCAGCGTCGGCACGATGCCGGTTGACCAGGTGAGTAGCGGGATCGAGTTGCTCGGGACGAAGGTGGCGCCGCAAGTGCGGTGAGTGTTATTCGAGCGCCGGGGTCAGGCGACTGGCCCGGCGTTCCTCGCGTCGTTCGCGGCGGCGACGTAGGTAGCGGCGGATGCGGCTGAAACACAGGTAGACGACGACTAGGCCGATCAGCAGTGCGATGCCAGCGATTGAAGCGGCGAGCACCGGCGCGACCATCGCCAAACCCAGGATCGCACCAACACCGAGGTCTTCCGCGGTACTCATCGCGATATTGGTGATGGGTTCCGGGGAGGTATTGATCGCCATGCGCGTGCCCGCCTTGACGAGGTGGCTGAGCAGCGCGGTCGTCCCGCCGACGGCAGCGGCGAACATCGTGGGCAACGAATCACTTTGCCCCGCAAGCAGACCGGCGACCACGGCCCCCGACGCGGGCCGCACAACGGTGTGCAGCGCGTCCCAGAACGAATCGAGATACGGGATCTTGTCGGCGAAGGCTTCAATCAGAAACAGCACGCCTGCGGCAATAAGCACGTCAGTACGTTGCAGCCCAGGCGGCACCGCATCCGTGAACCCGACACGGCCAAAGAGCCCAAGCAGGAAAACCACCGCATAGGCATTGATCCCGCTGGCCCAGCCCGCGGTGAAGATGAGGGGAAGCACCGACACAGTCGCCAGGATAGGTGGAGGTACCGACAAGTGCGGGTTGGTGATCGTTGGCATGGCCGCCGACTCCCGCACTAATGGTTAGCGCAGTGCGCGTTGGGGGTTACTCGCCCGCCCATGGCCGTCCATCGGGATCATCGCGCTCAGGCGGTCAGCAGTACCGTGGATGCATGAGCAGTACGGCCAGGCGACGGGACGAGTTGCGGGATTTCCTGCGGGCGCGGCGGGCGCGAGTTTTGCCGCAGGACGTGGGGCTTCCCGCTGCCGGTCGACGACGGACACCGGGGCTTCGGCGTGAAGAGGTCGCGATGTTGGCCGGGGTCGGGGTTTCTTGGTACACGTGGCTTGAGCAGGGGCGCGACATTACGGTGTCGGGCGAAGTTCTTGACGCCGTTGCTCGCGTCTTGCGGCTCAGCGAGGTCGAGCGGGCGCATCTCTATGTGCTTGCCGGGCTCAATCCGCCCGTCAGTGCCGGGTCCGCTGTGACGGTGACAGCGGAGATTCGCGCGGTGATCGACGGATGGGATCGAGGGCCTGCCATCGTGCGGGACCGATACTGGAACATCTTGGCGCTCAACGCGACCGCAGAGAACGTGTTCGGTTGCGAGAGCGGCGAACCGCACAACTGCCTCGTCACGTTCTTCACGAATCCGCGCTACCGCGCGCTTCCCGAGTTGTGGGCCGATGCCGCGCCAGGCGTCGTCGCCGCGTACCGCGCAGACGCGGCCCTCGTACCGGACGACAGCGAATTTCACCGGGTGGCGGGTGAACTCGCCGCATTAGAACCTGCGTTCGCCGAACTGTGGGACCGCCACGACGTTGCGGCACCAGCGCAAGCGGTGAACGCGTTGCGTCACCCTGACCTCGGCGACCTCTACTTCGATGCGACGACACTCACGGTCGCCGACCATCCGAACTGGTCAGTAGTGCTCTACAACCCGAAGCCCGGCACTGACTCCGCAGCCAGGCTCGCCGGCCTCGTGTCTCGCCTGGTGGTCACGCACCCCGGATAACCACGCACTGCCTAGTTGTTCGCCGCGAGACCACGCTAAGTACATGACACACAACAGTTCTCGCTTCGACCGCAAGACCGCGCTCATCACTGGCGGAAGCAGCGGAATGGGCATGGCAACCGCGCACCGGCTCATCGCCGAAGGCGCAACGGTCGTGGTGACCGGCCGAGATAAGGTGCGGCTCGACGAGGCGGTCGCCGCTCTCGGCCCAGCCGCACATGGAATCATCAGCGATGCAATGGATCTCGATGCGACCGACCATCTCGCAGCCGCAGTCGCCGACCGTTTCGGACAGCTCGACTTACTATTCGCCAACGCGGGAATCGGCTCGTTCCAACTCATTGACCAGGTTACTGGTCAACTCTTCGACGAAGTGATCGGCAGCAACCTCAAGGCCCCGTTCTTCACTATTCAGAAGACGCTTCCGCTGCTGCGCGACCATTCGTCGATCGTCATCAACGCTTCGTTCGGTCTGCATCTGGGTGTCACTGGGTCCGCTCTGTACTCGGCGAGCAAGGCGGCGGTGCACAACCTAACCCGCAGTCTTGCTGCGGAATTGGCACCGCGACGCATCCGAGTCAACTCGGTTAGCCCCGGCTACATCGAGACCCCCGCGTTCCGTCGGGAAATGTCGGTGGAGGCGAGGCGCGCTGTCGCACCGTTGTCGCCCGCAGGTCGCGTCGGCACTTCCGACGATGTTGCCGCTGCCGTCGCATTCCTCGGTTCGGCGGACGCCGCCTACATCAATGGTCACGATCTTCGCGTTGACGGCGGTCTCACCGCGGTCGCTGCGGGGGCGTTCGAATAGACCCGATCCCGGGCGGCAGGGGTGATTAGCCCACTGCCGCCCGGGTAACAGGTGCCGACAAGTGCGGCTCAAAGGGCGGGGACCGGGTCGCCTAGCGCAACTTCGGTGCGGTTCTGGGTGCGCAGTACGGTCGCGCTGACGACCAGCGCCGCAACAAGTAGTCCTGCCGCCACGGTGAATGCCAGCCGGTATCCGCTGGTCAGCGCCTCAGCGTTGGACGCACCGGCCGCGAGTTCGGTGCCGGTTCGCGCGGCGGCGAGGGTGGAAAGGACCGCTACGCCGATCGCCATGCCGACCTGTTGGGTGGTGTTGAACAGTCCCGATGCCAGGCCGGCGTCGTCGGCGTCGGCACCCGACATGCCAAGTGCGGTGAGGGCGGGCAGCACAAGCCCGCCACCGGCGATTGCGACCATCACCGGCAGGAGGTCGACGATGTAACCGGCGTCGACGGGCAGCCTGGTCAGCCAGGACATTCCTGCCAGCAACAGGGCCAGTCCAGCGATGAGCACGGTGCGCTCACCGAAGCGGGTGATCAGCCGAGCAGAGGCGAACAGCGATACTCCGCCGATGGCGAAAGCAGCAGGCAGCATGGCCAATCCGGTTTGTAAAGCGTTGTAGCCCAACACTTTCTGCAGGTAGAGCGCGACGATGATCTGGAAGGCGAACATGGCTGCGAGAGTGAGCATTTGGACCACATTGGCACCGGACACCGTGCGGGAACGGAAGATTCGCAGCGGCAGCAACGGGTTAGTCGCGGTGGCCTGACGGAGGACGAAAGCGGCGAGCAATGCGGCGGCAAGCGCACCGAGGCCGAGGGTGTGCGGCGAGACCCAGCCGTAGCGTTCCACCTCGACGACGGTGTAAATACCCAGCATCAGACCGGCGGTGACCAGCGCGGCGCCCAGCACGTCGGCACCGGCGGACCAGCCAAGACCGCGGTCGTTGGGCAGTACCTTGATGGCTGCCAACACGGTGAGCGCGCCGATCGGGACATTGATCAGGAAGATCCAGTGCCAGTTCAGCGCGTCAGTGAGCACACCGCCGAGCACCTGCCCGATGGAAGCGCCCGCCGCACCGGTGAAGCTGAAAATGCCGATGGCCGTTGCCCGTTGGCGTGGTTCGGTGAAGATCGTGACCAGGATGCCAAGCACCACCGAGGCGGCGATCGCGCTGCCGACGCCCTGCAGGAAGCGGGCTGCGACGAGCACGGCGGGGGTGGTCGCGACGCCCGCTAACACCGACGCGGCGGTGAAGATGATATTGCCGGTGACGAACATCGTCTTGCGCCCGATCAGGTCACCGAGGCGCCCGGCCAGCAGGAGCAGCCCGCCGAAGGCGATGAGGTAGGCGTTCACGGTCCAGCTCAGACCTGCAGGCGAGAAGCCGAGGTCTTCCTGGATCGCTGGCATGGCGACGGTGACAATGCTGCCGTCGAGGATGGTCATCAGCATCGCTGCCGACAGCACCGCGAGGGCGGTGCGCTGGGACTTCGTCATCGGTCATCTCCTGCTCGTTTCGAACAAGAGGGACACTACTAGATAGTTTCGTAGTAGACAATCTCCAACGGACTATTGCCGGGCGCGACGCGCTGGGGCGGCCTCGACCGCCGTCGCCAAATGGCCGTCGACCAGGTGATTCAGTGCGCGCAGCAGGGATTCGCGCTCCGCCTTCGGCAGCGATCCGAGCGCGTCCCGATGCACACCGTCGACGATTTCGGCGCTGCGGGCGGCGAGTTTCGCGCCCGCTGGCGTCACCGAGATGATGCGCGCGCGACGATCCGTGCTCGACGGCTTGCGTTCAGCCAGACCGGCCTTCTCCAACGCATCAACGGTGACGACCATCGTCGTCTTGTCCATATCGCCGAGCTCCGCGAGCTGCGCCTGCGTGCGTTCCGCCTCAAGCGCGTGCACCAACACGCAATGCATGCGGGCCGTCAGGCCGATGTCAGCCAGCGCCGCCGCCATCTGCGTGCGCAGGACATGGCTGGTGCGGTCGAGCAGGAAAGACAGGTCCGGTTCGTTGCGCGTGGGAGCGAGAGCAGTCATACCGCCCACTATAGTTTCGTCACAGATAATCCACATCCACCCCTTAGTGGCAGGCGTGGACGTGCACCCTTGCAGCTTTCGCGCTAGATGTGTGCCCGCTATCGCGTGTTGCCGGTGTCTGTTGCCGTCCGGGCGACGATGTCGAAGTGTTCTCGAAGGGCCGCCCCAACCTGGGCGGGCGCTTCCAACATGGGGATGTGGCCCACGCCTGGCAACCGCACTTCGCGAATGTGGGGCGGCAGGCGGTCGAGTACTCGATGGACGTGGGGAGCCTGGTTGGGGTAGATGTCGAACTCGGACAGCAGGATCGACGTCGGGGCCCGCACACGGTCGATATCGACGACTAATCCGTCCCTGGCGAACGCCGCGACCGACGGGAGGTAAGTCGGGCAGTTCGCTATCGCGCGCATCATGTTGGTGGCGTCCTCGTTGGCGACCGCCGCGATGTTCCTCGCACTGTTCGCCAGGACCGGTCGTTGGAAACGAGGGTTCGTGGCCGCTCGGTCACCGAGCACACGGGTTGCCAGGGCGAGCCGGTATTGCAGGACGAACTCGACGCCCACCCGAAACGCGTTGTAGTCGAACCGTTTCGTCCCGACACCCGCATTGATGGCGGCTAGGGAGCGGGCGCGCCCGCGACGCTCCAATTCGAAACCAACCTGGCCGCCTAACGAGTTCCCCACGATATGGCAAGTGTCCCAACCGAGTTCGTCGAGGTCGCGCTCGATTCCGTCGGCAATCCCCCGCACGCCAGCGTTTCGCCACGGCAGTCGACGGGCTCCCCAGTGGCCCGGCATCGTCAACGCAACGAGGTCGTAGTCGCCGGACAGTTCGGCTAGAACACCACGCCACACATGGTGAGACAAGGTGAAGCCGTGCAGAAGCAGGACCGGCTCACCGGCGCCTACTCGGACGAACGATGACATTGGCTCCCCCAACCCGATTCACTACTACAGCTGAGTAGTAACAGGCGAGAGCGCGGGATGTCTAGGGCGACGCGGATTAGCGCACTGCCGCTCGGCCCCGTAAGCGGCCCAAAACGACCAAGACCAATAGCGTCACTACCACCAAAACCGTTGTGCCAGCGGCCGCGTCGAAGACTTCTCCTCGGTCCGTCTGGGCGAAAATGCTGACGGGGAGGGTCTTCCATGTTGCCGGGTACACCATGATTGTCGCGCCTAATTCGCCCATTGACAGCGCGATGGCCAAGCCCGCTGCCGCGCCCAAAGCGGGGAGCAGCAAAGGCAGGGTGATCTGGCACAGTACGCGAATTGAGCTGGCGCCCAACGATTCCGCTGCCTGACGGTAGGCCGGATCAAGGCGGTCCAAGGCTGCCGAGACCGCGCTAAAGGCGTACGCCAGTACCAAAACCGTGTGGGCGACGATCACGATCCACTTCGTTCCGCCCAACAAAATGGGGCGCTCGTTGAAAGCGATCAGCACGCCAAGGCCGATCGCCACCGAGGGAACCGCTACCGGCAAATGGAATACCGCGTCGGTCAATTTCCGCAACCAAGCCGGGGCTTCGCGGGAAGCCAATGCCGCCCATGTGCCGAGGACCAAGGAGATCGCGCCCGCGATCAGGGCCGTCTGCAAGCTCACCGACAGGCTCGCCGCCTGCTGGCCCGACAACGCGTTTTCCAGGTTCGCGAAGCCCAGGTTCGACGGGAGCGGACCCGTCCAACTGCCAGCTAGTGCGGCGGCGACCACCGTCGCGATGGGCGCGAGGAAAACCACCGCAACCACAATTGCGAAAACTGTTAGGACTAAAGCCTTTCCGCGTGGAGTCCAGACGAGCATGCTCACGCTCCCTTCGTGCGGGTGAATCGGGCGAAGATCATCCGGTAGGCCAGATACAGCGTGAGTGACAGCAGCACCTGGACGGTCGCGAGTACGGCTGCACCGGGGAGGTCGAACGTCACGATGCCGCGCGTGTAAATCAGGGCGGGCAGCGTGATGACACCCTTCGCTCCGGTGAACAGGACGATGCCAAACTCGTTGAGCGTCAACAGAAGTACGAGACTGCCGCCCGCGGCGAGCGCGGGCCACGCCTCCGGTAGCACAACTTGGCGCAGCACCCGCCACGGTGACGCGCCGAGACTGGCTGCCACGTCGAGTTGTTCGCGTGGCATTTGGGCGAACGCGGCGAGCACCGGTCGCACGACGAACGGGGTGAAGTAGGTGATCTCGGCGAGGATCACGCCGAGCGGGGTGGTGAGGAAGGCGATGACCGGCTGCGTCGCCCCTGTTAGCTCGCTGATCAGCGCGTTCACCGCGCCTGCCGTGCCGTAGAGGAACGTGAACGCGAGCGTGATGAGGAACGACGGCAGGGTCAGGATGGTGTCGATGAGTCGACCGACTACGCCCGAACCGGGGAACGGGACGAACGCGAGCACGATCGCGAGGAACGTGCCGAGGACAAGGCAGCCGAGCGTGGAACAAACCGCGATGGACACGGTCCGCCACAGTGCGTCCCGAAACGCTGCGGACCCGAGTACGGACGACCACACGTCGGTCCCGCGACCGGTTTCGGTGCGCGTTGACTCCGCGAGGACCCGCACAATCGGATACCCGGCGATGCCAAGCACGACGAGGACAGGTGGGAGCGTCCACAGAACGGGCAGCCAAGAACGTTGCGGCCGAACCTCTTTCGGTTCAGCTGGCCGCTCAAGAACCGTCGTCATCGTGACAACCTCCCCGACGCGACGCGCACACAGCTTGAGTCGGCGGCGGCGTGCGCGTCGGTCAACCGATCACCTGGACGCGCGCTGACTACCTCGCGAGCGCCGACTACCTCGCGAGCGCCCACTACCTCGCGTGCGCCGGACTCGCAGCGCAGCCACCCCGCCGAAGCCTGGCGGCGCGATACGGCACTCCCGTTCGTGGTCGTGATTGGACCTGTCAGCACGTCGACTACCGCGCTCACGACGCAACCCCATTCCCAGCGGAAGGCACCACAGGCTGACCCACCGCGTTCGGGATTAGCACTCCCGCCGGATCAGGCAGGACGACCCCGACTATCGCACCAACGTCGCCGGTGAAATGACCAGGCGCGTCAACGGCGAGCACCTCGGGGAGCCCGTCAACAGCAACCTCAACCCGCGTCGACGCTCCCTTCCACACCGCGTTCACCACCGTCGCGCGCAGCGCGTCTTTGTCTCCAACCTTGCCAATCGACACCGTGTGCGGGCGGATGCACAACAACGCCTCGTCGTCGGGCGCCCAATCCGACTGGCCAACACCAGCGCGCGGCGCATGCGCACGCAGCGTGGCCGTCCCTGCCGTCACCAACGCGGCGGTTCCCGTCACGTGATTGACCGTGCAGGCAACCAGGTTCGCGCCACCGAGGAAAGCGGCGGTGAAATCGGTTGGCGGACGCTGCCACAGGTTTTCGGCGGTGTCGATATCGACGAGGCGCGAATCGCGCATCACCGCGATGCGGTCAGCCAACGCCAACGCCTCGGACTGATCATGCGTCACATACAGCATTGCCGTGTCGGGCAACGCTTTTCGTAGTTCTTGTAGCTCGCCGAGCATCGAGTGACGCAACTGCGCGTCCAGCGCGGCGAGCGGTTCGTCGAGCAACAGCACCTTCGGGCGAATCGCCAAAGCGCGCGCGATCGCGACCCGCTGCTGCTGCCCACCCGATAGTTCGCGCGGCAGCCGGTCGCCGTAAGCACCCATGCCAACCATCGCCAACGCCTCGGCGACTCGGACGGTAATCTCGCTGCGCGGCACCCGATGCGACTTCAACCCAAACGCCACGTTCGACCGCACGTTCATGTGCGGGAACAGCGCGTACGACTGCACGACAACGCCAATCCCACGCTTGGCGGGCGACAGATCGGTGACGTCGCGGCCCGCGAGCCGGACCGAACCCGTCGTTGGTCGGACGAAACCGGCAAGCGCTTTGAGCGCGGTCGATTTGCCCGACCCCGACGGACCTAGGAGCGCGACGGTCTCCCCGACGGCGACACGCAGCGTGAAATCAGCAAGCGCCACCGCGGTATCGCGGCCCCTGCCGTAACTGACCCCAACTCGATCGAACACGATCGCGGGCTCATTCGCCGCAACCACAGCGGCGGATTCTCTCGTGCGAAGCACACCGTCGGCCATCATCGAACTCCCTTGCGTCACAGTGACGTTCAGCTACCGGTTGCCTTCTGGTACGCCGCGACGTCGGCGTCCAGGTCGGTGAGCACCTTGTTCCAGTCGACGGCGATCACGTTGATGCCCTTGAGCGTCGCGGCGGGGCCGCCGTCGGCGGGGGCTTTCACGTCCGTGCGCGGCGAGATGGCGAACGCGTCGGGGCCGAGCTTGGACTGCGCGTCGGTCGACAGCAGGAAGCTCATCAGCTTGGTCGCGTCGTCCTTGTGCGGGGCGCCCTTGGCCAGTCCCATCACGTACGGCACCGACACGGTCGAGCGCGTGCCGTCGGCGGCGGCGGGGAAGAACACGTTGAACTTCGACCCCTTCTCCTTCACCGTGGTCAGGTTCATCTGCACGTCACCGTTGGCGATGAGCAGCTCGCCCTTGTCGACCTTGGCCTGCAACTTGCCGGTCGACGACGACGGGCCGACATTGTTGGCCTGCAACGCGGCGAGGTAGTCGAGCGCGCCCTGCTTGCCACGCAACTGCTGCAGCAGCACGAGCACGGCGGTGCCGTCGCCAGCCTGGCCCGGCGTCGAGTACTGCAATTTGCCCTTGAACTGCGGGTCAAGCAGCTTTTCCCACGTCAGGCCAGCAGCGTCGACCGACGGGTTGGCGATGAAGCACAGGTAGTTGTTCGCCAGCGTCACGTACTGACCGTCGGCGTCCTTGTCGGTAGCGGGGATGGCGGCGGTGTCGACACCGGACGGCTGCAACAGCCCCGACTTCTTCGCCTTCTGAATGAACGGCGGCAACGTGACAACGACGTCGGCCTGCGGGTTCGACTGTTCCTTGTCGACACGGTTCACGACCTCGCCGGAACCGGCCTCAACCAGGTTGACCGCGATGCCCGTCTGCTTGGTGAACGCGTCGAACTGGTTCTTGTACCAGCCACCGACACCATCGGCCGAGTACACGGTGACGGTCTTGCCGCCGGTGCTCGCGGCATCGGTGCCGGTGCCACCACAGGCAGCGGTGAACGCGACAGCGGTGACGCCAGCGAGCAGCATCGCGGCCCGGGCGAGGCGCTTGGAAGTACGCACGATGACAACAACTTTCGTTCGTGGAGAAAGGGAATCGCAGGGACGGGGGGACGGACGGAAAGTTCAGGAGTGCGCAAGCACAAGCGCGGGGAACTCGGCGACTGAGGCGAGCACATGCGTCGCGCCCGCTTCGCGCAACTGCTCGGCGTTGTGCGCGCCGGTGAGCGTGCCTGCGACGATGCCAGCGCCCGCGGCGAGACCGGTCGCGATGTCGCTCGTCGTATCGCCAAGTACCGCAACGCGATTCACCGCGTCGGCACCGAGGCGAAGCGCGGCGGTGAGCACCATGTCGGGGAACGGGCGACCGCGACCGGCATCCGACGGCGCGAGCGTGAGGTCGACGAGGTCAGCCCAGCCCAGCGCGCCCAGCAGCTTGTCCTGGGTGCCACGGCTAAAACCGGTGGTCAGCGCGACTTTCACCCCAGCGGCGCGCAGTTCGGCGAAGGCTTCGACGGCACCGGGGATCGGGGCGATCGCGCCCGGCTCATCGATGAGCGCGTCGTAGGCGGCTTCAAAAGCCTTGTTGCCCAACTGCGCTGCGGTTTCGTCGCCGGTCAACGCGCGGAAAACCTCGATCTTCGACTGCCCCATCGTGTCAATGACGTAGTCGATGGCTTTGGCGCGCTCGGGACCGTCAGCGGGGATGCCGACGGCGGTCGCTGCCGCTTCGAACGCGCGAAGAACGAGGCCACCGTCGGCGACGGTCGTGCCCGCCATATCGAGTACGGCGAGCTGAATGGTCTTGCTAGACATGGGGTTTCCTCAGATTCCGAGCAGATCGATGGTTTCTTCGCCGATGGCGGGACCGAGCGTCATGCCGCGACCGCCGGGGCCGGTGACGACCCAGACGTGGTCGTCGGCCTTGACGCGCGTGACGATCGCGTTCGGGTCAAGGCTTTGGCTGTAAACGCCCGCCCAGCGGCGGACGACGCGCGGCAGTTTGCGGCCGAGCAGTTCCTCGGTCACCTCGGTGACGTGGTCGTACGGGGCTTCGTCGACGTCGAAGGTGAACGGCTCGTCGTATTCGTGGGTGTCGCCGATGGTCAGGCCGCCGTGCAGCCGCTGCACGCACAGCAACTGCATCTTGTGTTCGGCGGCGATCGCGGTCTGCGACTGTTCGGCGGCGAGCGAATCTAGTTCTGGCCCAGCGAAACCCGGGTAGTAGCGGAAGCTGTCGGCGTCGGCGATGGCGGTGGTGAGCGGTTCGCCGAGCGGCGCGGTCTGCATCATTTGCAACCGCACGCGACGGACCGGCAGCTCGCCAGCGAGTTCGCGGGTCAGGCCCGAATGGGCGGCGCCTGGGCAGTGAATCACCAGGTCAGCTTCGTGACGGCGACCCTGATCATCGACGACGATCGCGCCAGCGCCGGTGTCGATCACCGAACGCGCTTCGGTTGCCTCGTGGAAGGTGTAGCGGCCGGTCGCCGCCATGTGAGCGCGCAACGCGGGCAGCGCTTGACGCGACTCGACGGCGGCGTCGGTGGTGCAGTGCAGGCCAGCGATGAACTTGCCGCGCAGGGCGGGGTTGACCGCGCGCACTTCGTCGGCGTCGAGCAGGCGGAAGCCGCGCTGGTCGGCGGTAGGACCGGCGGCGGCAGCCTCGGCGACCGCCAGCTCAGCGGGGTTGCGTACCAGCGTCAGCGAACCGGCCGGGCGGAAGCCGACCCCGCTCACGCGACCGCCGATTTCCTCCCACATTTCCCGCGAACGCAGCGTGAGCGGAAGCTCGCCTGGTGCGCGTCCCGACACCCACACCAGACCGAAGTTTCGTACTGTCGCGCCGCGTGCTTCACGTTCACGTTCGAGCTGAATAACGCTGTGGCCCCGCGCAATTGCCGTCCAGGCGTGCGCCGTGCCGAGGATCCCTCCTCCGATGATGACCAATCGCATGGGGACCACTGTGCCCACTGGTCTAGACCGATAGGTGTTAGCCGTGAGAACGATGGGTTAAATTTTGGTATAGACCAATCCGTGTACCCTTGCGGACATGACCTCGACGCGAGTACCCAAGACCTTCCTGGTCCGCACCGAGATCGACATCATCCTCGCCGATCTCGCCGAAGGCGACTCGGTCCCGTCGGAACGGGAGCTGGCGACCCGCTTCGGCGTCGCGCGCGAAACCGTGCGCCAAGCACTGCGAGAACTCTTGGTAGAGGGGCGAATTCGGCGCCAAGGACGCGGAACTGTGGTTTCGCGCCCCAAGCTCACCCAACCGCTTTCGCTGCGCTCCTATACCGAGGGCGCGATCAGTTTCGGTCGCACCCCGGGCCGCATCCTCGTTGCCTGGGAAGACGTCGAGGCCGACGCCGAAACGGCAGCCGACCTCGATGTGCCGCTCCAAACAACGGTGATGCACCTAGAGCGGGTACTGCTCGCCGACGGTGACCGCGTCGGCCTTGAGTCCACTTACCTTCCCCTGCACCGCTTTTCGGCGTTGCGCGGAACCTACGACCCAACCACGTCGCTCTATCGGGCCATCCGCGCCACCGGCGTTGAGCTGGCAGCAGCGCGCGAACGCATCGAGACCGCCCTGGCGACCCCGCGCGAAGCGGCTTTGCTTGAGTGCTCGACCGCACTGCCGATGCTGCTATTGCACCGACGCAGTGTCGATGCCGCTGGCGCACCTATCGAACGGGTGCGCTCGCTTTATCGAGGTGATCGCATCGCCTTTGAAGCGAAGCTCGGCCCCGAAAATCATTGAGCTGGTTATTGTTCGGGCAACCGACGGCGACCACCAGCGACATCGGTAACGAGATCGGTATACCCGTCGACCAATTCCGCTAAGTGATACCAATGCTTATGGGTGTTGTCGCTGCGCGCGCCGTCGACATCAATCGCCTGATTCGCGTCGACCCAGCTGCGCGCCATTCGATCGACAACAGCGCCAAGGCTTTCGGTATGCAAGGAAGCGCCATTGCGGTGCTGCGGCACCTCAGCGACGATCCAGTCGTTGATGTCGTCGACCAACTCAAGGCGACGGCAATCAATCTCAGCGATCAACGCGGCGTCTCGCACCTGATTTCGCCGCTCATGCAGTTCGGCGAGCGCGTGCGCTGACCGCAGCAATTCAAGATCCTGAAAACGCCTGCCCTGAAACGCGCACAACAATTGTGGCGCTGTTGGCAGAACCCCCATCACAGGCGCGCTCATCGCTTTGCCTCGAATTCACCCGACACCCAAGATTTGTGTACCAACATGATTGGCTCTCGATTCGGTTATCCCGGTCATTGTTTGGATTGATCGCAACCAGGCTAACTGGATCATGCTCGCTCACAACAGGAAACGCAAGATTGCGTTGTCACTCCTGCGGTAAAGGAGGGATGACAGAACCGGCGGTAACATGCGAGCGTAAGAGGGCATGACAGGGTGGTTGGATCGATCGCGTGACATGCGAAGGGCTTGGCGCAATAATGCGATTTACCAAGTGCGCCAACAGGCGAAGGGGATTCGATGGCAGGCAAGCCGACACTCACGGTCCGACTACGGCGACTAGCCGCGATGCTTCGCGAACTTCGCGAAGCCGCTGGCCTGAGCAAGGAAGACGTGAGCGCGCGCACCGGCATCAACGTCACAACGCTCTATCGCATCGAGATGGCACAGGCTCGGCCGCAGCGGCGAACGCTCGGCGCGATGCTCGACCTCTACGAGGTGCCGGAGAAAACGCGCGAAGAAGCAATCAGTTTGCTGACTGACGCTTTGAAACCTGGCATGTCGCAACCTTATGAAGGCGCGGTCTCCGAGATCTACGCCAGTTACATCAATTTCGAAGCCGAAGCGCTTTCGGCTCGGCAATACCAAACGTCGACGGTCCCTGGTCTTTTACAGACCTTTCAGTACGCGATCGCCGTCATTGACACATCCATGCCGCGCCTTGACTCCCCCACAATGGAAAACCGCGCGCAAGCACGCATGGATCGCGCCAATAATCTCACCAAAGACGAGCCGCTCGAATTGTGGGTTGTCATGGATGAAGCCGCGATTCGCCGTGTTGTCGGCGGCCCGGCAACGATGGTCGAACAGCTCAACAGACTGCTCGATGACACCAAGCGCAAGAACGTGATCCTGCAGATCCTGCCGTTCGACGCGGGCGCGCACCCTGGCATGGCCGGTTCGTTTACCCTGCTTGACTTCCGCAATCCGGTCGATCCCGAAGTGGTGTACGTCGAGAGCATGTCGCTGCACCATTTGGTTGAGGGACACAGCGAGATTCGCCGATTCGGCGTGATTTTTGATCAGTTGCGCGCGATGGCACTGAGCCCACGCGACTCCGCTCGGCTCATCACCGAGGTGCGCGATGAGCTGCTTGCCGGGTCGGGGCTACCAATGCCGCCCGCTGTCGCTGGACGGCCGCGTAAAACCTCTTGAGTACCAACCACTTTGGCGTGCCGGGCAGCGAAATGCCCGGCACGCCATAGTGATTACTTAGTGCGGAGGCTGCCGAACAGGCCAGCCTTCTCGTCGTCAGGACCGGCGGTGAAGTACAGCGCGTTCGAATCGCCAAGGCTTTCACCGTTACCGAACATCAGGCCCCACAGGCCCGCGATCTCGACCGGCTTCGCGTCCGCGTCACGCACGTAGTCGGTGAAGGTGCCTGTCGTGTCGTCGTAGGCGAGCACGCGGCCGAGGCCACCGAAGTTGCCGATCAGCAGCTTGCCCGAGAGCGCGCCGAAGTTCGACGGCGCGATCGTCACCGCCCACGGCGCGTTCATCCGACCGCCGTCGTTGATGATGCGGACCAGCTTGCCGGTGGCGTCGAACTCAGCGACCTTGCCCTTGTCGGGCTTGCCGTTGGCCTTCTTCTCGGCGTCGGCGTCGAGGGCGTCTTCCTCGGCCTTGTCGAACGCCTTGGCGTCGGCCTCGTCGGGCTTGGTGATCGCGTACGAGACGAAAACGCGGCTGCCGACCGTCGTCACGTTAAACGGGGCGGGATCGCCGGGCTTCGCCTTCTTGCCCTTGTCCGGGTTGGCGGGGTCGATCGGCGCGCCGGTCGCGAAGGGGTTCGCGTAGCCGGTCGTCGCGACGGGCTGCCAGAACTTGTCGAACGTGCGGATCTGCGGGTCGGTGCCGAAATCGGCGGCGAGCAGCTTCTCCCCCGACGGGTCGAGCGCGATGCCGAAGAACGCCATGCCCTGGGCGGAACCGTCGAAGGTGAGGTTCGCGCCGCCGTCGCGACGGATGATCGCGCCTTCGGGGCCCTGTTCGGTCCATCCCGAGATCTTGCCCGAATCGGTGGCGAAGATGAACCGCGACGAACCGGTAAGCGGAACCGGCGTGCCGTCGACGTCGACCCACTGGTCACGCACGACGAACGAGTCGGAGTTCAGCGGCGCGGGGTTGAACGCGACGCCGGTTGTTTTGCCGATGCTCTTGTCCGAGGTGTCGGCGTCGGCGCCGGGGATACCAACGAGCTTGAGCTGATCCTGGCTGAGCTTCTGCAGCTTGGGATCGGCCGATGCGTGCACGTCGCCGAGGAATTGGTAGGACTTGCCGCCCGCGCCAATCCAGAAGTGGCCGCCCGCGCCCTTGGGTCGGTCGGCGATGCCCCACGCGTTGACCATCTCGGGGAAGGTGAACTGTGCGTGGTAGGAATCGTCGGTCGCGGCCAGGTTGGTCTGGCTGTAGCGGTTGCCGTCGACCGGGGTCACGTCATCGGTGTGCTCGGAATTCGAGTTCGAACACGCCGCCGCGACGAGCAGTGCCATTCCGAGCACCGCGCCACGCGCCAACTTCTGCTTCACGTTCATTTCCTTTCGACCCATCACCGTGGCGGTGTTCAGGCAAGGCTCACCTTAGCCTGGTACCGCTGACGGCGTGCCGGGAAGTCGGCGCTAGCGCTCGGTCTAGGCTGACGCACGTGGCCCAACCAGTGAATTTCGCGTCCGTCGAACCGCATCCGAGCGTCGCGGCGCTGGTCCCGCTACTCGGGACATGGCGTGGCATCGGCCACGGCGAATACCCGACGATCGAGCCGTTCGACTATCGCGAGGAGATCGAATTCGGTCACGCTGGTCGACCGTTCTTCACGTATCGGCAGATGACGAAAGGTGCCGACGGTCGGCCGTTGCACGCCGAAACCGGCTACTTGAGGTCGCCTTCGCCTGGTCGCGTCGAGTTGGTGCTCGCCCACCCGACCGGAATCACCGAAATTTGCGAAGGCACGGTCACCGAAACCGTCGACGGGATTCGACTCGAACTGAACTCGTCGACCATCGGGGCGAGCGCGTCAGCGAAACCGGTGACGGCCGTTGGTCGTTCGCTTCACGTCACCGGCGACACCATCGACTACACGCTGCGCATGGCCGCCGTCGGCGAGCCGCTGCAGCATCACCTCTCGGCGACGTTGCAGCGCGTTTCCTGAGCCGCGTTTTATAACCCCTACCAGGGCTAACCCTGTTCGATCGCGATCCGCACACAGGGCAACGATTGCGTTGCGCTCCGTCCGCACGCCTGTTGAGAATCTGCTCCCGCGCCTACCGTGAGTGCATCAGCCGATGGGCAGCCTCGGCGGACAGGGAGACGATTCATGAGGCGTTCTACCTTGCTTTTGACCACTGCGGGAATGATCATCGGCGGCGCTGTCGCCATTGACTCGCTCGAGGGACAGGGACTCGAACCCAGCCCGCGACCGGCCGATTACAGCATCGTGGTGCATCGCCCGGCTACCGAACATCCCCAAGACACGTCGCTTGCGGTGGTGCGCGGGTTGCTCACCACCGACGACACCGTCGCGCGACCGGCGTCACTGTCGACTGGTCGCTGAGTTTTCTGAGTTTGCTGAGTTTCCTGCCAACGCCCAGTCGCTTTCGAGCGGCTGGGCGTTTCGCATGTCAGTCGAGCAGGACCGTGCAGAACGTCGCGACCTGACGGAAGCCGACGCGGCTGTACGCGCGGCGGGCAGGTTGGTTGTAGTCGTTGACGTACAGGCTGGCCGTGCGGCCCGTTGCTACAACGGCATTCGCGATGGTCGCGGTGCCCGCGGTACCCAGGCCCGAACCGCGTCGGTCGGGGTGGACCCAGACGCCTTGGATCTGGCCGGTGCGACGCGAAAGCGAACCGATCTCGGCCTTGAATAGCACTTCGCCGTCTTCGAAACGGGCCCATGCACGACCGGAGTCGATCAGGCTCTTGATGCGCCTGCGGTAGGCGCGACCACCATCGCCCGCGCGGGGGTCGACGCCGACTTCCTCGATGAACATCGCGATCGCGGCACTGAGGTAGCGGTCGAGTTCATCAGGACGCACGCGTCGGACGCGAATGTCGGGGCGCGCCCGCGCGACGTCGGCGAGGGCGAGCAGCGGCTGTTCAGCGCGTAATTCGCGTGCAGGTCCCCATTCGGGGCGAAGCAGTTCCCACAGCGGCAGCGCGAGTTCCTGTCGGCCGACGACCGACGAGCACAACCGCGGCCACCGACCAGCGCGCTCAGCGAACGCGCGGATGGCGGCGACGTCACCACGCAGCGGGACCAGGTTGGCGCCGGAAAAGCACAGCGAATCGTCGGGGCCGCCGCGCGACCACAATTCGCCCATACCCGCCCGAGTGCTGATGCCGAATTCCTGAATGCGTGCGGCGACCATGCAGCAGGCAATGGGATCGGCATCGAGCACACGAAGAACTTCGCCCAGGTCCTTGTTTGGCACCGGGCGCGCGGGAACGGATTTGGACCGTCGCGTCGGCTCTAGCAGACTCCGCACAAGGCCCAGACTGCCATGAAAGCTGGCGTGGCGGTATGGGTCGCGAGAATTCGACGCCCGACCGTGGCCTGCGCTAACTCACGATGACCGACGGTTCGCTGCCCGGCTGTTCGCCCATTTCCTCGGCGATGCGCATGGCCTCTTCGATGAGCGTCTCGACGATCTGGGCTTCGGGCACGGTCTTGATGACTTCACCCTTGACGAAGATCTGCCCCTTGCCGTTGCCGGACGCGACGCCAAGGTCGGCTTCCCGCGCCTCACCTGGGCCGTTCACGACACAACCCATGACAGCGACACGCAACGGGACCTCAAGGCCGTCGAGGCCAGCGGCGACGGCGTCGGCGAGGGTGTAAACGTCGACCTGGGCGCGCCCGCACGACGGGCACGACACGATTTCCAGCTTGCGCGGACGCAGGTTCAGCGATTGCAGGATTTGTGTACCGACCTTGATTTCCTCGGCGGGCGGCGCGGACAACGAGACGCGGATGGTGTCGCCAATGCCTTCGGCAAGCAGCGCGCCGAACGCGACGGCCGACTTGATCGTGCCCTGAAACGCCGGGCCAGCTTCGGTGACACCGAGGTGCAGCGGGTAGTCGCTTTGGGCAGCGAGCTGGCGATACGCCTCGACCATCACGACGGGATCGTTGTGCTTCACCGAGATTTTGATGTCGCCGAAGCCGTGCTCCTCGAAGAGGCTTGCCTCCCAAAGTGCCGATTCGACAAGCGCTTCCGGCGTTGCTTTGCCGTACTTTTCGAGCATCCGCTTGTCGAGCGAACCGGCGTTGACCCCGATGCGAATCGGAATGCCCGCTGCCGCAGCAGCTTTCGCGACTTCACCGACGCGGCCGTCGAATTCCTTGATGTTGCCCGGGTTTACGCGCACCGCGGCGCAACCCGCGTCGATCGCGGCGAAAATGTAGCGCGGCTGGAAGTGGATGTCGGCGATCACCGGGATCTGCGACTTCTTCGCGATGGTGGCGAGCGCGTCGGCGTCTTCCTGACGCGGACACGCGACGCGCACGATGTCGCAGCCAGACGCGGTGAGCTCGGCGATCTGCTGCAACGTCGCGTTGATGTCGTGGGTTTTGGTCGTCGTCATCGACTGCACCGAAATCGGGTAGTCGCTGCCAACCCCGACGCCGCCGACCATGAGCTGCCGCGTTTTGCGCCGAGGTGCGAGCACGGCAGCGGGCGCGGCGGGCATCCCCAATCCGATGGTGCTGGTCACGGTCATGGCCTCATTTCGTGTTGACTCCGAGCTTAGTCCCAGGCGCACCCACCGCGACCGTGGACTGGCAAGGTTTGCGAAGCGCCTTATTTCAAGGTGATCGGGTTCACGATGTCGGCGGCGAGCGTCAACAGCATGAACGCGCCGCCGATGACCACGGCCACGTACGTGACCGGCAGCAACTTCAAGTAGTCGACCGGGCCAGCGGGGACCTTGCCCATCCAGCCGCGCACGGTGTCGCGCGCCTTCTCATACAGCACGACCGCGATGTGGCCGCCGTCCAACGGCAGCAGCGGGAGCAGGTTGAACGCGCCGAGGAAGAAGTTCAGGCTCGCGAGCACCATGATGAACACGCCCCACAGGCCGCGTTCGGCGGTCTCGCCGCCGATGCGACTCGCGCCGTAGACGCTGACGGGCGTTTCTGGGTCGCGTTCGCCGCCGGTGACCGCGGTCCACAGCGCGCCGACCTTCTGCGGCATCTTCGCCAGCGACTTCACCGTTTCGATGAAGAAATCGCCGGTGAAGACGGCCGTCGCTGGAATCGCGGCGACCACGCCGTACTTCTGCGGCTCGGCGAAATCGGGGCCGACGCCAACAGCGCTCACCTCGCGTGGCGCTTCGCCCGCCTTCGCATACCGGGTGGTCCGTTCAGGCGTGACGGTGACCGACATGGTCTTGCCACCGCGTTCGACGGTGTAGGCGAACGGGCCGGTCTGCTTCTGCGTTTCCGCCTGGAACTGCGCCCAGGTGGTGACGGGCACGCCGTTGACGGCCTTGACCACGTCGCCACGCTGGAGTCCGGCGCGCTGCGCGGGTCCTTCGCCAGCGCACGGCACGAGGGTCTTGTCGGGCTTTTCCTGCGCGACGCAGCCGAACGAGCCGATCGAGGTTGCCGCTGGCTGCTCAAGCTGCGGCAGCCCCCATCCAACGGCGAGGATCACGAGCAGGATGAACCCGAGCGCGAAGTTCATCGCGATACCGCCGAACATCACGACCAGGCGTTTCCACGTGGACTGCCGGTACATGGCCCGTTCGACTTCCTCGGGTTCGAGTTCGTCGAGCGCGGTCATGCCCGCGATATCGCAGAATCCGCCGAGCGGCAGCGCCTTGAGCCCGTATTCGGTTTCCCCACGTCGGAACGAGAAAATCTTGGGCCCGAAACCGATGAAGTAGCGCCGCACTTTCATGCCGGTTGCCTGGGCTGCCCACATGTGCCCGCACTCGTGGAGGGCGATTGAAATTGTGATTCCCAGGGCGAACAGCGCGAACCCCAGCGCAAATACCATGTGTGCTCTGTCTCCTCGGCGGCAGCGCCGCGTCAGGCCGTGAAGCTCGCGGCCGCGAATTCCCGTGCCCAGCGATCGGCCGCCAGGACGTCGTCCAGGGTATCTGGTTCGTCGCGCCACTGGTCGGCTGCCGCAAGGGTCCGTTCAATTATGGCGACGATGCCGGGGAAGGTGATCTTGCCGTCGAGGAAGGCGCTGACGGCGACTTCGTTGGCGGCGTTGTAGATCGCGGTCATGCTGCCGCCCGCTTCACCAGCCGCGCGGGCAAGGGTGATCGCGGGGAAAACCGCGTCGTCGACGGGTTCGAAGGTCCAGGTTGACGCGGTGGTGAAGTCGCAGGACCTCGCCGCGCCAGGGATGCGGTCGGGCCAGCCGAGCGCCAGCGCGATCGGCAGGCGCATGTCGGGTGGGCTCGCCTGGGCGAGCGTCGACCCGTCGGTAAACGTCACCATCGAATGCACGATCGACTGCGGGTGCACGGTCACGTCAATGCGGTCATAGGGAATACCGAAAAGCAGATGCGTCTCGATCAGTTCCAGACCCTTATTCACCAGCGACGCCGAATTGAGCGTGTTCATCGGGCCCATCGACCAGGTCGGGTGGGTTTTCGCTTCGTCGGGGTTCACCGATTCGAGCATCTCGGTTGTCCACCCGCGAAAGGGTCCGCCGGACGCGGTGAGGACAAGTCGCGCGACCTCGTCGGGGCTCCCGCCTCTAAGGCACTGCGCGAGGGCCGAGTGCTCGGAGTCGACCGGGACGATCTGGCCGGGTGCCGCCGCCCGCGTGACTAGCGACCCGCCCGCGACGAGCGATTCCTTGTTCGCGAGGGCGAGTCGCGTGCCGGATTCGAGCGTGGCGAGGGTGGGTTCGAGGCCGAGCGAGCCGACGAGCGCGTTGAGCACGACGTCGGCTTCGGTGCGGCGAACCAATTCGGTGACCGCGCCTGGGCCAGCGAGGTCGATGTTCAGCGCCGCCCCTGCGGTTGGCTCGGCCACCGCGACATTGCGCGTGCCCGTCGCCGCCATTTGCTCGCCTAATAGCTGCGGGTTGCCGCCGCGCGCCGCCAAACCGACGACCTCGAAGCGGTCGGGATTGGCGGCGATCACCTCTAACGCCTGCGTGCCAATCGAGCCTGTACTGCCCAAGAGCAGCACCTTCACCCGGTCGGCTGGGGACGAGTCAGCGTGCGCTGCACGCGGTGCGGGGACGGACACGGCCCCATTGTGGCAGGGCTGCTGGCTACGACGGACGGTCGTATGCCACGATATGGGCAGTCTTTCCTTTGATGAAACTCAAGCCCTAAGGAGCGATCGTGGCAGCCACGGACCTCGAACCAGCCAAGACCGAGCGCGCCGTCGCCACCAGCAAGGTCGACCCCGCCGAAGTTCCTTCCGCCGAATGGGGTTGGAGTGGTGAGTCGCGCCGCACCGCCCAGGTCGCGGGTTGGATCGTGGTTGTCGCGCTGCTGGCCATGACCATCGGTAACCACCAGGGCCATGTCGAAGACATCTTCCTCATCGGCTTCGCGGGCATTATCGCACTGATCCTCGTGGTCGATTCGCTCACGCACCGGATCCCGAAGTAGGTTTTAGTACCGAAAAGCCGCCGCCCTAGTTAGTTCGGGCGGCGGCTTTTCGCGTACTAGCGTCCTCGACGTCCGCCCGACTTGCGTGCACTGCCGGAAGCGCCGCGCGAATTCGCTTGTCGCCCAGGCTGTTTCGCGCCACCCTTGGCCGACGGCGCGGGCTTCTTCTTCGGGGCCTGCTTCTGTTTCGCCGCTGGCTTCGACTCCCGCGCGGGCTCTGCGGCGACGCCGCGCGAACTATTCGCCGACCGTCCACGCACGATGCCGACGAACTCCTCGCGCAATTCCGAATCGTCGCTGTCGACCGGCCATGCCAGCGCGATTTCGGTGAAGTCGGTGTCGCTGATCGGGCGATAGACCAGGTCGCGACGGTGATGCAGGCGCGCGATCGACTGCGGCACGATCGCCGCACCGCCAACCGCGGCGACCATCGCGAGCGCGTCGACGGCGGTGTCGAGTTCGGTTGTGTCCTGGACGATTTCGTCAGCTAGGTCGGCCGGGGTGAGCGCATCGAGGAGCGACAGCTCGTCTTCCTTGCGCACCACCGCGACCGGTGTTTCACTCCACAGCGGAATCGCGTGCAGGACATCGCGATTGATGGGCAGGCGGACGAAGCAGACGTCGACGCGGCCGTCGACCAGCGCCTGCTGCTGCTCGGCTTGCGGGATGCCGACCACCTCAAGCGGCACGTCAGGCAGTCGGTCAGCCCAGATTCGGGCCCACTTTGACACCGTGACACCGTCAACGAAACCCACCCGGAAACCCGGTTCGGTTTCGGGCTTTTGTTCGCGCTCAGCCTGTTCGGCGGCGCGAATGACCTCGCGCGCCCAGTCGAGCAGCGCTCGCCCTTCGTCGGTGAGTTGCGTCGGCGACGCGCCAGGCACGAACAGGTGCGTGCCCAACTCGGCTTCCAACTCGATCGTTGTCGCGCTCAGCGCCTGGCGCGGAATGTGCAGCGCCTTGGCAGCGCGGGCGAAATGCAACTCCTCGGCGACGGCGACAAAGCGGCGCAAGCGGGTCAGGTCGATCTGCTCGGCCACGCTGACATCGAACTCGCGGTTCTCGAAGTCACTCATTCGGACAAGAATATGCCCACCCGCTAAGACGCCAGCATCGCGATGAGCGCCGCGAGCAAACCAACCGCGAGCAACAGGCCGACATACAGCGCGATGGCCGCACCCCAGTTGGTGCGACGTTGCGGGACAACCGGGCGCGGTGGCGGCGCGAACTGCTGCACCGGGATCGGCTGGCCGGTGCGTTGAGGGGCTACCCAGGCCGGTTGACTTGGCTGCACCCGTTGCTGAGGTTGTGGTGCGCGTTGCGGAACCACAGGCGGGCGGAACGGCGTTGGATGCTGCGGCGTCGACGGCCTAACCGGCTGGACCGGCGGGGTCGCGATCACATGCGCGCCGGACGTAGGTCGAACGATCGGCCGCGCGCCCGTGCTGGTCCGCATCGCCCGTTGCGTGGCCTCAACGAATTCGCCGCAGGTGTCGAACCGGTCAGCTGGCCGCTTGGCCAGCGCGCGATTCATCACCGCGTCCAAGGCGGGCGATAGTCCGCCACGCCGAGGGCTGATCGGTGGCGGCGGCGATTGGAGGTGGCCGGTGATGACGGCGGCCGGGCTCGGCGCTTCATAGGGGGCAGCGCCGGTGAGCAGCGAGTACAGGGTGCAGGCGAGGGAATACTGGTCGGCCCGATGGTCAAGCGGCGCGCCGGTGAGCTGCTCGGGCGCGGCATAGGCCAGGGTGGCGGTGAAGGAACCGGTTTCGGTGAGATGACCCGAGTCGTCGCGCAGGCGGGCGATGCCAAAGTCGGTGAGGTACACGCGTTCCTGGCTATCGGAACGGGCGAGCAGGATGTTGGCCGGTTTCACGTCGCGGTGCAGCACGCCAGCGCGATGCGCGTAGTCGAGCGCGGCGGCGGTCTCACCGATGATCTGCACCGCACGGTCTGGTGGCAGGGTTTGCGGATTGAGCATCGACGCGTCGACACCGTCGACGTATTGCATGCTGATCCACAGTTGGTCGCCTTCGAGGCCGCGATCGAAAACCGTGACGATATTCGGGTGATCGAGTTGGGCGACGAGATCGGCTTCGCGCTCGAAGCGCGCGCGGATCTCACTGTCGGAGAACAACTCCTGATTGAGCACCTTCAACGCCGTCCACCTGGGCAGTCGGGGGTGCCGGGCAAGGTAGACCGAGCCCATTCCGCCGCGCCCGAGTAACCGATCGATGGTGTACCCGGCGAACACCGTCCCGTCAGAAACCACTGACGACCTCCGAATCCCGCTTATCACCCCGACGCGCAGGACCCTACCAAATCGGTATGACAGAAATCAGTCGACGATGCGCACACCCATCGAGCGCGCGGTGCCAGCGACAATGCGCATCGCGGCTTCGATGTCGACAGTGTTGAGGTCAGGCAGCTTGCGTTGGGCGATCTTGCGCAGTTGGTCGCGGGTAAGGACACCGACTTCTTTTCGACCTGGTGTGCCCTTCGGAATGCCCGCTGCCTTGCGGATCAGTGACGCGGTCGGCGGGGTTTTCAGGCGCATCGTCCAGCGTTTGCGCGCGTCAATAGTAATGACAGCGGGGATGATCTCGCCGCGATGTTGTGCGGTGACGGTGTCGTAGTGCTTTTTCACTTCGAACGGTTTGATGCCGGTCGCGCCGAGCATCTTGCCCAAGATCATCAGCGAGCCATTGCCCGCCTCAAGTTCGAGTGTGATTGTGTGCGTTGGTTTTCCGGCTGTGTCGCGCGCCATACCCAACCATCGCCGACCAGTGCGTCGAACCGGTCCCGCCGTGATAACTCCTGCGCATCAACGTTTTTGGTGCGACCCTTACCCCGTGAAACGGGATGTCTCAGCACAGTTGACCGTGGCGGTACACGCCGATTCGCTACTGCAATTACAGATCGCGGTCGCGCCGCAGCAGGGACTGAGCATCACCGAGAAGCTCACGTGTCAGCTTGATGGTGAATTGCTCACGCCGCGTGAGATTTTCGGTCCGAACGGGACCCGGATGCATGTGCTTGACGCTCACGCGGGGACGCTTGTTGTCGATTACCAGGCGACCATCGTTGGGAACGCGCTTTTCGAGCGAGGGTCCGATTACGAGCTCGCGCTGTACCGTCGGCCGAGTCGGTATGCGGAATCGGATAAGTTGCTTGGCTTCGCCGCGGCCGAATTCGGTTACGGGATAGCCGATCCCGGCGTACCCGCCCGGGTTGCCGCTTACGTTGGTCGTCGCATCTCCTACGTCGCTGGGACGAGCGCGCCGATCGACGGGGCAGTGGAAACGCTGCTGTCGGGCACAGGCGTGTGCCGCGACTTCTCCCACTTGGTCGTTGCGTTGTTGCGCGCGGTTGGGGTACCGGCCCGCGTGGCCGCCGTTTACGCGCCGGGCTGCGTACCAATGGACTTTCACGCGGTCGCCGAAGCATACGTCGACGGCCGTTGGCACACGTTAGACCCAACCTGCTTGGCCCCGCGCAGCACGATGGTGCGCATCGCGACGGGCCGAGACGCCGCCGACATCGCCTTTTTGGACAACCTTGGCGGCGACATCACACTTTTGGAGATGTCGGTAGACGCGCAGGTCGACGGACTACTCCCCTACGACGACAATGTGACGCCGATTAGCTTGTGGTGATGGGGGGTTGCGTGCCCGCAAACGCCGCATTGCTGTTCGCCTTAGTTTGTGGTGCGCGGTGAGTTCCCAGCGCGGACAGCGACTAGAAACGCGCACGTCACGATGACAAGCAGGGCCGCGAGTAACCCCACCCACGAATAGTGGGGCGCCGCTCCGGACTCAACGGCGTAGGCGGTCCAACCGAAATCACCTGATCCGCCTTGGTCTGTAATGGCAAACCCAAGGGTTACGTGCGCTGCCGTTGGGCCGTAGTAGTCAGCGATCCGCGGCACCGGCGGCGCGAACCAGGTGGCGAGAACGCGGCTGGCAAGTAGTCCGAATGCCACGAACGTCGGCAGACTGATCAGCAATATCGGTGTCGTTGGGAAGCTCGCCGCAACGGCGAATCCCACAGCGAACAACACCGCTCCACACGCCGCGACCTGACCACCGGACAACAGCTGCGCGACGCCATAACTCAATACCGCCGCCGCACACAACCCGACGGCGACAAGCGGGCGACTCCATCGCCTTCCGCAATAGCCACCGAGAGCAAGCACAGCAGCGGCACCTAGAAACCCCGCCCGACTCGGCTCGTGCCCCCACAGGACATTTTTCGGTTCAATCGTTGCTGCCGATACGACGCTCAGGGCCGCGGCCGCCGCGCTCCAACTTGCCACCGAAATGCCGGAGTGGGTCGGCAACAGTCGGCAGAGGACCGCCACGAAGGCAGCGACGACAAGCGCCAATAGGATCGTTATCCACCCAAGGGCGCTGGTCGTTGAGGCCCAGTCCAGCTGGTCACTCAATCGCAGGGCAACACCGATCGCGAGCGGGATTGCCGCGCTCACCGCGACGAGCCTAGGCGATGCGTCGAACTCAACGTCAGCACGCGAGAACGCCGATCCCGCGACGGCAATGGCGAGCGCCGTCGCCAACGCGATGCTGGTAAACGCGACGCCATCGGGGATGAACGGACCATCCACGTAGTTAATGAGTCGTCCCGCGTCAGACCCAAGCAGCTCATCGAACCGGCGACCCAACACCAATCCGATGACGATGGACAGCCCGAACCAGACCCGACTGCGCGGCAGTGCGACGGCAGGAACGATCAGCAGCCCGACGCCAACACCGGCCGCGATCGGCAACTCATTCCATTCGCGCGGTGCTGGCAACGCCGACAGCCCACCGAGCACTGCGAAACCGAACAGCCCGGCGATCGATGCGGATCGAAAACGAAGGCACCGCCAACGCAGCAGACACATTGCCAGGATCGCGGTGAGGACCCCGATCCCGACGACTGTCATTGGTCCAGTCGCGAACAGCGCGGACCCGGCGGAGTAGCTAGCTGATTGCGTTGGTGGCACATGCTCGATGAGGTAACCAGCCGAGAAGCCGACCAGCGTCCCCGTCACCGCCGCGACGACTGCGGAAGGGTTTACTCGCAAGCTCGCGGAACGCATTGCCCAGAATATGCCAGACGGAAACTTCTGGCATGAGCACTACCCGTACATTCGGACGATGACGGAAATTCCGGGTGCGCTCATCGACCAGCTTTCACCTGCCGTAATCGAAGCAATGCGGGCAGTGCGGCCACGAATCCCGCCCTCGCCCGCGGCGACGCTCGGGCAACTGAGGGCGACCGGCCACGAATACGCAGCGCAGGCCGTCGCCGAGCGCGGTGTCAGCGCGGAGCTCTCAATGCTGGGCCAGTGTTTGCCGGAACGTATACTCGGCGCTCTTGAGTTGCTCGTCGCCGACCTTGCCGTGCCAGCAGCGCCGAATGTTGTCGCGTTACTGCCGAAGCCCCAGGACGACCGAGCGGTCATGTTCAGTTACATAGCGGGTGGCAGTGAGATAACCAGCGCGGTCGATAGATTGATGCGATTGCGCCCGGGCGCGGTTGAGCTGGTTAGCGCGATGACCGCCCGGTTCAGCGAGCATCCCGACGTTGTCACACAACTGCGTTCCACCCAAACGTCCGGCCGATCGCTCGACGAGGCTGGGGTCGCGGCCGAACATGGCGGGGCGTACCTGGCCTTAGGAGTCGCCGTAGCTGCGATCGTATTGCGGTCACTCGGCGAGTGCGACGACCCGACGAGAGTAATCGGCGCTGGCCTTATCGCGGCTTGCCCACTGCTTCGCGAAGCGCCGATGCCCGCTGCTTATGCTGCCGCGCACCTCGCCAAAGTCCGCGAGCAGTACCTGTACCCGCGCTATTCGTCAGGCACCGTACGCGCCATTGATCACCAATTTGCGCTGACAGAGACTGAGTTTCTCGCGACCGCCGATTTCAGTGAGAACGGCCTGGTCGCCGTTGTTCCCGGCGGAATCGCAGTACGAACCGGAAGGCCTGATGGCATCGTCTCGGTGCGTGTCGTGGTCTTCGACAAACCACCAGTCGATATTGAGTCGGTCCACTGGGACGAGGTGGTCGAAGTCTCGTGGACCGCGGATCGCGGCCTCGCTTCGGTCATCGGCGCGATTCCGTCGCCAGGTCACGGCGGTTTTGGGTCGATGGACGAGCAAACGCCACCGTGGGCTGGAACCTACCGTGTTCGGGTGCACGCGACTGGCCGCGACGATGCCCACGGCCAGGAGTCCTACCAACTCACGGTCTGGCAGGCACCGCTGGCCGAAACACAAGTGCACAAACGCACGGATCGGCTCGGTCACCTCTTGCGAGGCGAAGCTGAGCCTGTGCCCGTTGCTAACCCGGAAGACGCGTATCGATGGGTCGAGCAATCGGCGATTAGCGAAGCCGCGACGATCACCCTGGTGGCAATCAGTGATCTCGACACCGTTCTTCGGGCATTCGGTGCCGACCCCGCGCTGCCGCAGAAGATCGATGCGCTTGAGGAGCGTGCGATGAGCGGTGGCGACCCGTGGGTCACCGTTGTTCCGCTCAACAACGCGGTCTTGGCGGTTGAGGACAACGGTTTTCGAGGCAGCCAGATGCCCGAACTGGAGGCGTTATCGCGGGGAACGCGTGTGGCATCGCTGTTTTGGAACGTCAACGGGGTTACGCAACTGTCCTTCGCGACAGAGGGTCGAGTTATCGCCGCGTTTGAGCTCGGCGAGCCGCAGCACGACCCCGCGCTTGGACCGGTCCTGTCTGGGCTGGATTTCGATGACTACCGTCACCGGATCGCCAAGGGACTTGTCGCACTTGAGCGGTTCACGGGCGTCGCGTTTGGCAAAAGCGATTTCGCTCGAATGGGTGCTACTGGAGTTGGATTTGCCATCCCAAGCTAGACCGGCTGCGAATTACCTTGGCGCACAGTCGGTTGGTGGGGAACCGACTGTGCTCACCCTCGACAGCACTTGCGCGGCGCGAGTCAGCCTCTCACCGGTAGCGCGACCGTACTGAAGCGGATGAGGTCGACTTTTCCAATGCCGTTACCCGTTACCCCGACTAGGCCCTGGCAGGCATGCTCGTCAGAGAAGAAGCGCCGCGTCGATCAGTGGGCTCTCGCTTGCTTCGACCTCCGAGCGTTCGATGGAGACAGTGGTCAGCGACGATCGCCAGGGTAACCACACCCGCCGACACGTTCGCCAGCCCGCCTCGCGGTCGTCAGCAGTGGCACGCGAGGGGGATCAGTAGATGGTCTGGATAGGTCAGCACCGTGCTTCGGAAGGTCCACCAGTCGTTGCGGCTGTATTGGTCTACCGGGTGATAAGCGGCGTCAGGGGTGAAGTAGCCGTGTGGCGTGGGGAAGAACCTTTCGTCGATGGCCACGTCAGCGATTCTGCGGGCCTCGTTGCGGTCGTATTCGAGGAAGGGCGGCTCCGGGAAGGGCATGTCCGGCGGAAGTTCGCCTAAGCGATCGCGCCAGAGTAGCCCGCGCGCCCAATGACATCCGATCGCGATGCTGTCGTAGCATGGCGCACCATCGCGGCGCTCCTCCCTGGGGAGGTTCTGGAATGCTTTGTCTAAGAACGCTTCCCAGTCATATGAACCGGGCGTCACAATCGCGAACGCGAGACAGTACATGCGAGGATCGTAGGCATCGCTAGCAAGTTGCGACAAGCGCAAACTGTAGATGGGCGTCTACAAAAAGTGCTGGTCACGCTGCCGAAGCTGGCCCTCCGCCGCCAATCGCCCACGGGCGGCGGCGACCCCTTGCCACGCATATCCCGCACCATGCACGCGCCGCCCTGCGCGACCGCACGGCGCGCGAATTCGCGTTCGTCCGGCTTCGGGCTGGCGTCCCACTCGCTGCCGACACAGCGAACAACTGCTACCCGGCCGCTATCAACGACTGCACCAGATCTTCGGCTTGGGCGTCATCACAAACCGCAGCAGCGATGTCGATATCTGCCGTGAATCGTGGGTTCGATCGGGCCGACACCGCGAACCCTCCAACGATTGACCACTGACATCCGCGCTGATCAAGATCGGAAGCAGCCTTCCGGAGCGCAGCCTCGAGCGGATTCATGCAAACCTGGCCGACGGTCGGCCTCGCCCTCCGCCGAGCGGCTCATACGGTCGCGACAGTAACCACTCGTCAATCGCTGAATCGATCACCGACTCGTCCGCGTCCGGATGCTTACGACGAAGTCGAGCGCGCTGCATTCCCAAGCCGAACTCGAACATACCGACCGCAAGCCGGAGCCGATCCGCAGGTGAGTCGTCATCCATACACCAAACCTACCGTCGGCGTCGGCCCCACCCTGACCATCCGCAACCGCGATGACGACGTCCCGCCCCGGTACCTCGGTCCAACTCGGCTTCCGGAGCCATCAACATCGCTGGACGCCACAGGTGAACTCAGCCTTCTGCTGCCAACTGCCCGCACGCCGCCGCGATCTCCTGACCACGCGTGTCACGCACAGTGCACGACACACCCTGCGCGATCACCCGCCGAACAAACTCGCGCTCAACAGGTTTCGGGCTCGCATCCCACTCACTACCCGGCGTCGGATTCAACGGAATCAAGTTCACATGCACCAACGGACCCAACGCCTGATGCAGCTTCTTACCCAAAAGGTCTGCCCGCCAAGGCTGGTCATTCACATCACGAATCAACGCGTACTCAATCGACACCCGACGACCCGACTTATCCGCGTAATAACGCGCCGCGTCGAGAACCTCATCCACCGACCAACGGTTATTCACCGGAACCAACGTGTCACGCAATTCATCGTCAGGCGTATGCAGCGACACCGCCAGACGCACCGACATATCCTCGTCAGCCAACTTCCGGATCGCTGGCGCCAAACCAACGGTCGACACCGTCACCGAACGCTGCGAAATCCCAAGACCATCCGGCGCGGGCGACGTAATACGACGAACCGCGTTCACCACCCGCTTGTAATTCGCGAGCGGCTCACCCATGCCCATGAACACGATGTTGGACAGGCGACCCGGACCACCGTGCACCTCACCGTCGCGCAAGGACGCGGCGGCGGCGCGCACCTGGTCGACAATCTCGGCGGTCGACAGGTTGCGCGTGAGGCCCGCCTGGCCAGTCGCGCAGAACGGGCACGCCATCCCACAACCCGCCTGGCTCGAAATGCACAGCGTATTGCGGTCGGGGTAGCGCATGAGCACGCTTTCCAGCAGCGTCCCGTCGTGGGCGCGCCACAGCGTCTTGCGGGTGTCGCCCTCGTCGCACGCGATGTGGCGAACCACCGAAAGCAGCGGCGGGAACAATGCGTCGCCGACCTTCTCGCGCACGTCAGCGGGCAGGTCGGTCATCAGCGCGGGATCAGCTTGGAGGCGACCGTAATACTGGCGAGCCACCTGGTCGGCACGGAACTTGGGCAAACCAAGCTCCTGCACCGCCACTTTGCGCTCGTCTGAATCGAGATCTGCGAGGTGTCGCGGCGGCATGCCACGGCGGGGAGCGTCGAAGACGAGCGGAACGGAGGTGGCCATAGTTTGACCATGTTACCGAGAAGATGCGTGCACTGTTCATAGCCATCGGCCATGATCGAAGGATGACTACCAATGCCGAGTCTGGGCCCAATGGTGAAATCCCAGAGCCGCCGCTTCCCGCTGGCACCCCGGCACCCGCGCCAGCGGTCCCGAACACACGGACCGGTTACGCCTGGATTGGCCTGCTCATTGCCGCGATTATCGGCATCGTGCTGCTGATTTTCATCCTGCAAAACCTTGAGCAAGCCCAGGTCGACGTGCTGTTCTGGAACTTCTCGATGCCGCTCGGCATCACGGTGCTGCTCTCGGTGATCGGCGGCGCGCTAGTGATGGGACTGGTCGGCGGCGCGCGCATGTTGCAAATGCGCCACGCCGCGAAGAAGTCGCGCTAGAGCAGCGCGCTCAGCACCAACCACGAAACGAACGCCGACGGCAGCATCGAGTCGAGCCGGTCCATGATGCCGCCGTGGCCGGGCAGCAACGTGCCCATGTCTTTGATGCCCAATTCGCGTTTGACCTGCGACTCAATCAGGTCGCCCAACGTCGCGACGACAACCAGGCCAACGCCAAGCACGACGCCGATCATCGAATTGGCTTCCAGCAACAACGTGACGGTCAGCAACCCGCCGATCACGCTGAACACGAGCGAACCGCAGAAGCCTTCCCACGACTTCTTCGGGCTGATCGCGGGCACCATCGGATGTTTGCCGAACAGCACGCCAGCCACGTAACCGCCGACGTCCGAGCACACAACCAAGATCATGAAGGTGAGGACGCGCAGGTTGCCGTCGGGTTCGAGGAGTAGCAGCGTCGCGAAGGACGCGAGCAGCGGAATCCACGTCAGCGTAAAGAGCGCGATCGCGGTGTCACGCAGGAAGTTTTTCGGTGCGGTCGTGAGTCCGTGGTCGAAAAGGCGCCACACCATAATCACCAGCGCGGTCGCCGCGAACGCACCGAGTACGCCGTCCGCGCCGAACGGCCAGCCAAGCCAAAACACCGCCTGACCGCCGACAAGCAACGGAATACGCGGCACAAGCACGTCGGCTTCACGCAGGCGCTTCGTGACTTCCCACGTCGCGACCGCGACAGCGACGCCGACGACACCGATGAAAACCTTCGGAACGAACAGCAAAATCGCGATCAGCGACAGGCCGAGCCCAAGACCAACCGCCAACGCGGCAGGCAAATTACGGCCCGCGCGCGAAGTAGGCGGCTTGCCGTTGTTTTTGTCGCCAACCGCGGCCTCGATGTCGTCGGACCCGATCTCGGGTGCCGCGCCGGCAGCGTCTTCAGCCACGATTGTCCCGTCGCTCAACTCGTCGTTCCGTTCATCCCCCGCACGAGCGGGACTACCCGCGGTCTTAGACCTCGAGCAGTTCGGCTTCCTTGTGCTTGACCAGCTCGTCGATCTGGCCCACGTACTTCGCGGTGGTCTTGTCGAGTTCCTTTTCGGCGCGCCCGACCTCGTCCTCGCCCGCTTCGCCGTCCTTCTGGATGCGGCTGAGCTCGTCCATCGCCTTGCGGCGGACGTTGCGGATGGAGACCTTCGCGTCTTCGCCCTTGCCCTTGGCCATCTTGACCATGTCGCGGCGGCGTTCCTCGGTGAGCTGCGGGACAGTGATGCGCAGGATGTCACCGTTGTTAGTGGGGTTGACGCCCAAATCCGAGTTACGGATAGCGTTTTCGATCGGGCCAAGCTGGCTCTGCTCGTAAGGCTTGATCACGACCATGCGCGGCTCCGGCACCGTGATGCTGGAGATTTGGGTGATCGGGGTGAGCGAGCCGTAGTACTCAACCAGCACACGAGCGAACATGCCCGGGTTGGCGCGGCCGGTGCGGATGGTGCCCAGGTCGTCCTTGGCTACCGCGACGGCCTTGTCCATCTTCTCCTCGGCGTCGAAGAGCGCTTCATCAATCACGACCGATTCCTCCACAGCGTCGTCATCGTCATCTTCCGCGGATGCGGTGTCAGGACCGAACCAGGGTGCCGATGGGTTCACCGGCGACCGCGCGGGCGATATTGCCCTCAGTCAACAAATTGAACACCAGCATCGGCATCTGGTTGTCCATGCAGAGACTAAAGGCCGTCGCATCGGCGACCTTGAGACCCTTTTCGATCACTTCTTTGTGCGTGATCTCGGTGAACATACTGGCGTTCTCGTCAATGCGCGGGTCAGCGTCGTACACACCGTCGACCGCCTTGGCCATTAGCACCACTTCGGCGCCGATTTCCAGCGCACGCTGGGCGGCGGTGGTGTCGGTGGAGAAGTAGGGCATGCCCATGCCAGCGCCGAAGATGACGACGCGACCCTTTTCCAGGTGGCGCTTCGCGCGCAGCGGAAGGTAGGGCTCGGCGACCTGGCCCATCGTGATGGCGGTCTGCACGCGCGTGTCGATGCCCTCTTGCTGCAGAAAGTCTTGCAGCGCAAGGCTATTCATCACGGTGCCGAGCATGCCCATGTAGTCCGAGCGCGCGCGTTCCATACCGCGCTCCTCCAACTCGGCACCGCGGAAGAAGTTGCCGCCGCCAATCACGACAGCCACCTGAACGCCAGTTTCGACGATTTCGGCGATCTGCTGCGCGACGGTCTGCACCACGTCCGGGTCGAGGCCAACGCCCCCGCCACCGAACATCTCCCCACCCAGCTTGAGCAGCACCCGGTTGTATCCAGGGCGGTCGTTACCCGGGTCGGTCATGGGTGATGGTCTCCTTCGGCTGCGAACGGGTGGGAGCGCGACTGCGGCAGGAAATCGGCGCGCAGTGCAGGGCAGAGCGGCATCCATCCTGCCTTATGCGGTTGCGGGAGCGGTAGCAGACCCCCTCCCGCGCGGCGGTTGACGCCCGCCGTCAACGCTGATTCGCGACGTCAACAGCGAGCAAAACGGGCCCCCGTGCGAAGTGCACGAGGGCCCGTTTACGCGGGTGCGACTAGGACTGGCCGACCTCGAAGCGCGCGAAACGCTTCAGGGTGACGCCAGCCTCGTCAAGAAGGGCCTTGACGGTCTTCTTCGAGTCGGTAACGGCGGCCTGCTCAAGCAGCACGACGTCCTTGAAGAAGCCGTTGACGCGGCCTTCGGTGATCTTCGGCAGGGCGGCCTCAGGCTTGCCCTCTTCGCGAGCGGTCTGCTCGGCGATGCGACGCTCGGCCTCGACCAGGTCGGCGGGGACCTCTTCGCGCGAAACGTACTTGGCCTTGAGCGCGGCAACCTGCATGCCAGCGGCACGAGCGGCCTCGGCAGCGGCGTCGCCTTCGCCTTCGTACTCGATGAGCACGCCGACGGCGGGCGGCAGGTCCGAAGCACGCTTGTGCAGGTAGGTGGCGACCGGGCCGTCGAAGGAAACGACGCGACGCAGTTCGAGCTTCTCGCCGATCTTGGCGGCAAGCGCCTGCACGGCCTCGTCGACGGTGCTGTTGTCGAGCTTGAGCGCCTTCAGGGCGTCGAGATCGGCGGGCTTGGCGGCAGCGGCGGCGGTAACGATCGCCTCGGCCAGCTCCTGGAACTCCGCGTTCTTGGCGACGAAGTCGGTCTCGGAGTTGATCTCGACCATGACGCCATCGCGAGCGATGACCAGACCCTCGGCGGTGGCGCGCTCGGCGCGCTTGCCAACGTCCTTGGCACCCTTGATGCGCAGCACCTCAACGGCCTTGTCGAAATCGCCGTCCGACTCGGCCAGCGCGTTCTTGCAGTCCATCATGCCGGAGCCGGTGAGCTCACGGAGTCGCTTCACGTCAGCGGCGGTGTAGTTCGCCATGGGGGCGCGCCCTCTCTGTGTCTGTGGCGGGCTAACGCCCGCGGGTTGTCGGCCGTTTCCGGTGCATCTCGGTCGGCCCTACAAGTTTTTCTGACTTAGCCCACCTTGCCGACCACACCTGAATACAGATGGGTCGGCAAGGTGAACAGTGAGCTAGCGATCGGCTCAGAAGTCGGCCGGAGTCGGCTCTTCCTTAGCGGCGTCCGCGACAACCTCGCCACCAGCGGTGGGGGCGACGGTGGCGTCGGCCTCGGCGGCAGTCGCCTCAGCCTCGGTGACCGCGTTGGGGGCAGCCTGCGCGAGCAGCTCCTGCTCCCACTCGGGGAGGGGCTCGCCTGCGCCAGCCTCAGGCTTCACATCGCCGGAAGCACGGCCCGCGCGAGCCTGCACGCCCTCGGCCACGGCCGAAGCCACAACCTTGGTGAGCAGAGCGGCCGAACGGATCGCGTCGTCGTTACCCGGGATCGGGTAGTCGACCAGGTCGGGGTCGCAGTTGGTATCCAGGATCGCGATGACCGGGATGTTCAGCTTGCGCGCCTCGCCGACGGCGATGTGCTCCTTGTTGGTGTCAACGACCCAGATGGCCGAAGGAACCTTGGCCATGTCGCGGATACCGCCGAGGGTGCGGTCGAGCTTGGTCATCTCACGCGTGAGCATGAGGATTTCCTTCTTGGTGCGACCCTCGAAGCCACCGGTCTGCTCCATCGCCTCGAGTTCTTTGAGGCGCTGAAGGCGCTTGTGCACGGTGGAGAAGTTGGTGAGCATGCCACCGAGCCAACGCTGGTTGACGTAAGGCATTCCGACGCGAGTGGCCTCGGAAGCGATCGACTCCTGCGCCTGCTTCTTGGTGCCGACGAAGAGAACGGTGCCGCCGTGGGCAACGGTCTCCTTGACGAACTCGTAGGCCTTGTCGATGTAGGTCAGCGTCTGCTGCAAATCGATGATGTAGATGCCGTTGCGGTCGGTGAAGATGAACCGCTTCATCTTCGGGTTCCACCGACGAGTCTGGTGGCCGAAGTGCGCGCCGCTGTCAAGCAGCTGCTTCATAGTTACGACAGGCATAGCCCTCGTATCCTTCTTTCGTTGCCGGTTGCCGCGGTAGATCGGTGATCAGCCGCCCTGGCGCCACCGAAATCCCCGGCTCGGTCACATGGACCGAGACCAGCCGACGATTTCACTGTTCCTTACCGAACGCTCGGCCTTAACGGCTGGCAGAAGCGGCGAGAGACATGCACGGGTGGCGCGCGAAGTCGGTTTGCGTGGGTGCTCAACGAGCCATCCCGGCACAAACCGCGATATCAGTCTACGCGCAGGGCTTCCGAGGCCGAAATCGCCCCCGCGCGAAAGCCCAGGAAAACGCGTTTGAAGTGCGCGTTATCCACAATTGAGAAAGTTATCCACAAATGTAATTTTTTGGCGTTTGGACCCCTGCGGCGGCCGCACAGTTGACGGCATGACCGAGTACGCGAGGCAAACCACCCTGATCGGCCAGTGGCCCATCGCCCTGCCGCCGCCGCCCGTTCGCACCGGGCGGCACACCGCCAAAGCCCGTCGTGAGCTAGCCGCGTTGCGTCGCGCTCGTCGCAAACGCCTTGCTGGCGCGTTGGCGGTGTTTTTCGCCGTTATGGTCGGCACCACTGTCACCGGTGCGGGACCAGCGGTCGGTGTCGCGACGGGCGCGTACACGTGGCCGCTACAACCGCGACCTGCCGTTGAGCGGCGCTTCGACCGACCTGAGCACGACTGGCTGCCCGGGCATCGTGGTGTCGACCTAGCTGGCAGCGAAGGACAGCGCGTGCATTCCGCTGGCGCGGGCATCGTCGTTTTCGCGGGCGAAGTGGCGGATAAACCGGTGGTGTCTGTCGACCACGAGGGCGGAATACGCACTACGTACGAGCCGGTGAAGGCCACGGTCCGCGTGGGACAGCGGGTCGCGCGCGGGGCGGTTATTGGGTCGCTAGTGAGTGGGCACGCCGGTTGTCCTGCTGCTGCGTGCTTGCACTGGGGTGCGCGGCGCGACCAAGGCGCGCATAGTCGGCGCGAGTATCTCGATCCGCTCGGACTACTGCACGAGGTGCCATTGCGCTTGAAACCGGTGCTGGCATGAGTTCTTCCTCGCAGCCAAGGACGCATCGCGGTCGCGTGGGTGGACAATCGGGACATGCCCGATGCCGATGCGCCGTTCACCTATCCCGACGTCGGAGCTACCCGCGCGACGCCATTTCCCCAGGGCTATCACCAGTTTCGCGAACGGAAGCTGATTGGGCACGGGCGCGACCTGTTCGACCGAGCGGCAGCGCACATCCTGAGCTTCGGCATTCACAAAGGAGTGGGCTTCCTTCCGCGAACCGAAACGCGAATCGCGTTGCAGGGCACCGAGATCACCGTTCGTATTTCCGTTGGGCCGTTCGGCGTCGACGCGCCTTGTCGAGTGGTGTACGTGATCGACGAACCCAATCGTGCGGGGTTCGCGTACGGCACGTTGCCGGGGCACCCAGAGATCGGCGAGGAACTGTTCGCGGTGGAGTATGAACCGGATAGTGGCGCGGTTTATGGGGTCATAGCGGCGTTTTCGCGGCCTGGCGCTTGGTACGTGCGCGCGGCTGGGCCAATTGCTCGAGCGGCGCAGCGGTTGGCGGCGCGGTGGTATCTGTCGACGTTGCCGACGGGGAGTTGAGTGCACACGGCTGGCGCTACAGCTGGAGCACGCGGATCAGCGCGACGACGATCAAGGCCGCGACCATCGTCGTCACCGCTGCCACCGGCTTTGTGCTGGCGGTTGAGCTGCCGTGCGCGATGGCCTGGGCGCGCCACCAACCGAGACCGGTCAAGCCAAAGGCCGTGAACGCGGCTGCCAGCGGAAGTACGCCGGTGCCGTTGGGTTGGCGGAGTGCGGCGTCGAGGAAAAGGAGGGCACATCCTGCGGCACCGAGTCCGGTTCGTCGCCACGCGAGGGCGGTTCGTTCGCGCGCGAGGGTGTCGGCGGCGGTCACGACAGCAGCATCGCGAAGCACGCCAAGGCCGCGATGAGCGCCACGCCAGCCGACAGCAGCGGAACGAGCGCGGTGCCGGGAAGGGGTTCACCCGCTCGCATAGCGGCGCGAATGCGTCGCCAGTGGAGGAACGCGCCGACGGCGACGACCAGTGCGAGCAGCAGGCACGCTGTCGCGATCGGGCCTGCGAAACCGCCGAGCCGCGATGGCTGCACCACCGTGTGTACGGCAACGCCACCCGCGAGCAAGCCGAGCGCGGTGCGCACCCACGCGAGGAAGGTGCGTTCGTTGGCGAGGGTGAACCGGTAGTCCACCTCATCGTCGTCACCTGTTGGCATGGCCTCTGCTGGGACCGTCATCGTCTACACCTCATGCGCATGCGATCCATCCTGACGGTGCGCGGTGTGGACCAGCGCCGCGACCCACCGGTCTCACCCTCGGTCGCTGACTAGGCGACGCCGGTGGCCCGCGCACGGGCGCGCAGGTGCTCGCTCACGAAACACCGACATGCCCTGCTGGCGCTACCGTCCTCACCTGCCCCTCGTCCTGCGCAGAGCAGTTCTCCCGCCTCAGGCGCGGGGATGGGCCTGTTCGTGTACTCGGCGTAGGCGTTCCGCTGACACGTGCGTGTACAGCTGGGTGGTTGCCATGCTCGCGTGGCCCAGTAGTTCTTGCACAACGCGCAGATCGGCGCCGCCTTCTAGTAGGTGAGTCGCTGCGGTGTGGCGTAGGCCGTGTGGGCTCACGTCGCCGCCGGGGGCGGTCGATGTGACCTCGTGGACGACGGTGCGCGCTTGCCGTTGATCGAGGCGGGCACCCTTTGCACCCAGGAATAGCGCGCGACCCGACCGTTCGTTCACCAGCGATGGTCGACCAACGCGGAGCCAGGCGGTTAGCGCCTCGTCGGCGGGTCGACCGAACGGGACTGACCGCTCTTTGTTGCCCTTGCCTAGGACGCGCACCAGCTGACGTTCGCGATCGAGGTCGTCGAGGTCGAGGCCGCACAGTTCGCTGACGCGAATTCCCGTGGCGTAGAGCAACTCCACAATGAGTCGATCACGCAGCGCCATCGGGTCCTGTTGTGCCGCGCCGGATTCCGCCGCGTCGAGCGCGATCTCCGCCTGTTTGCGTGCGAGCACGGTAGGCAATGTGCGGTGTGCTTTGGGCGCGGCGAGGCGCAGCCCTGGGTCGACGGCGAGGCGGCCAGTTTCGGTGAGCCACGCGGTGAAGGTCCGCGCTGCCGATGCGCGGCGGGCCAGCGTGGAGCGCGCGACATCGTCGTCGACGAGTCGCGCCAACCAGCCACGCAACAGCGCGAGGTCGATCTCACCAACGGACCCTTCTGGAGAACACCCATAGAAGTGGGTCAGCAGATTTCGCACGTCGCCGAGGTAGGCCCGCACGGTGTGCTCAGACCGATTCCGCCCGAGCCGCAAATGCCGCCCAAATTCCGTGAGGAGCGCGGTGAGGTCGTCGGGCAGCAACTCATCCATCCCCCCACCGTGACGCCCCCCGCCCTTGACCGCAACCTTCCGCGCCGATCGCCCACCCCCGACGCCCGGCGTCACCCTGGTCACCCGCCGATCAGACGGCTCGATCCTGGGGCGAAGCACCAATCCCAGGTCGGGCAACCACAAGCTCAAACGGCTACACAGCGCTACAGAGTGCCGGAACCGTTTGCTTAAGCGATCGGCATGCACGAGGTCATGGACGCGACCTCCCGCCTTTGCGGCTCACCGCGCACCGCACAAAGCTCGCACCGAAACCGGACCGTCTCACGGAGGCGCGGGGACATGGGCAACCAAGTCCCCGCTCACGTTGACGGTAACCATGAAGAAACTCCGCCGGCGAGTGCCCCTACGGCAGGCTCACGCACGGAACCATCGCGCGGCTTCGAGCCCCCGGCACCAGTCACACTGTCGTGCAGCATGATTGGTCGGCTCACAGCTGTCCATCACGTCGCCGCCCGCGACGTCACTCTGAACCATCCTTCCGAATCGCAGCCAACCAGTCCGCGTAGTTCTAAGCCCGGGAGTACCGCGCGGACTGTTGCCAGGTCGAGGCCCGTCTGGTCTGCCAAAGCGCGCGGTAGGCGGGAGCCGATTGCGGGGAGGGCCGCGTACACGTCTGCCTCCGCACCTCGCAGCTGGTCGGCTGCGTCGGGGCGCATCGGGTCGCCGCCCGGCATGCGCAACGGGCCTACCTCGTCGATGACGTCTTCGGCGCGGGTCACCAGGACTGTCTCCGATTCGCGCAACATGCGGTGACAACCAACCGACGCCGCCGACGTGACAGGCCCCGGTACCGCCATTGCCGGTCGGCCCAACCGTCGCGCCCATTTCACCGTATTGCGCGCCCCGCTACGCAAGCCCGCTTCGACAACGACGACACCGTCACCCAGCGTGGCGATCAAGCGATTGCGCGCAAGGAAACGGTGCTTCTGCGCGCCGACACCTGGCGGGTATTCGCTTAATACAAGGCCGGTTTCGGCGATCGCGGCCAAAAGTCGCTCGTGTTGCGCGGGGTACGGCCGATCGATTCCGCACGCGAGCACCGCGACCGTCGGGCCGCCGACCGCCAACGCCGCGCGGTGTGCGGCCGCGTCGATGCCAAATGCCGCGCCCGACACGATGGTCCACCCTCTGCTCGCTAAATCCGCCGACATCTCCCCGGCGACCTGATTGCCATACCCGGTGCTGCATCGCGAACCAACAACGGCGACAGCACGTTCCGATGCTTGCTGCAACGACAGCGTCCCACGAGCCCAGAGCACTAGCGGAACGGCCGCGTCGCGGTCGCGTTCGGCATCGAGCTGACTGAGTGCGAGCATCCGCCAGCTCGGCCACTCGTCATCGTCAGGCGTAATGACACGCCCACCCATCGCCGTGATGCACGCCAAATCGGCTGCGGCGGAATCAGATCCGCGACGCGCGGCGGTTGGCCCGCGCAACGCGTCGGGCAGTTCGTGCTCACGCACCGCCCGCGCCGCCTCACAAACTCCAACCGACTCAATGAGCGCCGACAGTGCCGCACACGGCCCCTCGACCACCCGCGACAAATAAACCCACGCAAGCCGCCGCGCATCCGCCTCTCCACGGCCCGCACCGGCCTGCCCTTCCCTCGTCGAAACCGCACCCTCCCCCGCGTCGGGCGACCCCGCATGCCCGACCTGGCCGGCGCAAACCGCACTGACGCCCGCACCGGGCACCCCCGAAATCTCGGCCTCGCCTGCTGAAGCCACTCTCTCGCCTGCGCCGCGTGTCCCTGCGTCCCCAACTTCACCCGCTGAAACAACTCTCGTGCGGGCACTGGGCTGTTCCGAACCCTCGACCTCGCCCACCGAAGCCATTCTCGCCCCCGCACCGCGCATCACCACGCCCCCGACTTCGCCCACCGACGCCACATTCGCGCCCACACCGAACGGTCCCGAACCCCCGACCTCGCCTACCGACGCCACATCCGCGCCCACGCCGGGCGGTCCCGACCCCTCGACCTCGCCCACCGACGCCACTCTCGCGCCCGCGCCGACCATCCCCAAGTTCCCGACTTCGCCCGCCGAAGCAGCCCTCACGCCCGCAGCGAGAACGCCCAAGTCCCCACGAACCTCGCCTGTCGGAACGGCACTCGCACCGAGCGTCCCCGAGCCCCCGACCTGCCCCGTCGAGGCGACTGCGGCGCCGAAACCGGGCTGCTCATCTCCCGCCACGCCGCCTATCACCGCACACCGCCCATCGCAGGCCGACCCCGCCCGCACGAAGCTACCGACGCGAACCGCCTCCACCCATTCCCTCCGGCAGCAGGCCGCCTTCGCCAGCCCACTTGCGATCCCAGCCCGGAGGTCCGGTCAATGCGCGCCCTGACCACACGGCGAGGCGTAGTGACGCTCGCTCGCTCGCCTCGCAACCACGCGGGTCCGGCTGGGAACCTTCCGCCACGTCGACTTCCCTTCGACAGCCGAGGTCCCAGCACCCTCCATTCCGTGACCACCACGTCGCTTCGCTTTCCTGCTAATCCCCGTTCAGAACCCAACGCCCCACGTTCCCCTGCCGCGTTCGTAGTTCGAAGCACCGACAAGCACCGCCCTGCCCGCGACGGTCCTGACGCCTTCGGTTGATCCTCTCCGAGCAACCGACGACCGACGCGACCCACAACCCCCACCAACACACGCTCCGCCATCACCCACTCCCCACGTTCCGCCGGCTCCCCAGTACGAAACTGCGCCAAGCACACCCCTCCGAACGCCTTCGGTTGCTCCCCTCCGAGCAACCGACGATCCGCACAGCCCGCAAACCCCAAGAGCACACGCTCCCCCATCACTGCGCCCCTCTCTGTCGAAAATTCAACGCCGACAACACATCCTGTGCGCTGGGCAAATCTCCTCCGCGCAAATCGCATACCGTCCACGCAACCCGCACCGCGCGGTCAGCGCCGCGGGCCGACATTCGTCCCGAGCGCAACGCCGTCTCAATCGGGGCCACCGATTCCGCTGGGAGCCGAATGCGTTGGCGCAGAACGTGACCCGGCACCTCCGCGTTGGTTGACCACCCGTCGCTTCGCCACCGCTCAACCGCCCGCTGACGCGCCTGCGCAACACGCTCAGCCACCGCGGCACTGCCCTCGGCCTCGGTTTCGGCGAAAGCCGCACCCGTGTGACCGTGCATGCGCACCCAAATGTCGATGCGGTCCAACAGTGGCCCCGACAACTTGCCCAAATATCGGCGACGAGCCAGCGGCGCGCAGATGCAATCGACATCACGCGCGGGCGCGCACGGGCACGGGTTCGCCGCCAACACCAGTTGAAACCGCGCAGGAAAACGCGCGACGCCATCGCGACGGGCGATGCGTACTTCGCCTTCCTCCAATGGAGTACGCAGTGCCTCAAGCACTTTCGTGCCCAACTCAGCGCACTCGTCCAAAAATAAGACCCCGCGATGCGCCCGACTGACCGCGCCGGGCCGCGCCATCGGCGACCCGCCGCCGATCATCGCGGTGACCGACGCCGAATGATGTGGCGCGACAAACGGTGCCGTCGTCATCAACGGCTGTTCTGCCGACAGCGTGCCCGCCAACGAGTGAATCGCGGTGACTTCCAACGCCTCGTTCTCAGTGAGCGGCGGTAGCAAACCCGGAAGGCGTTGCGCCAGCATCGTTTTGCCGATACCAGGCGGCCCAGTCAACAACAGGTGGTGGCCGCCCGCAGCCGCGACCTCAAGTGCCCAGCGCGCCTCGTCTTGGCCAACCACGTCGCTGAGATCACCGCACGGCACCACCGCCCCCGCGACGACCCGATCCGGCTCAAGCAACGAACCTTCACCGCGCAACCACGCGACAACCGCGCGCAGTCCGGTAGCGCCAAGCACCTCAACGCCCTCGACCAACGCAGCCTCGGCGACCGCGTCAGCAGGAACGACAACCGCTGGAACGCCCGCATTGCGCGCCGCGATCACCGCGGGCAGGATCCCCTTGACCCGCCGAACCCGCCCGTCGAGCGCCAGTTCGCCAAGCATCACCGTCTTGCTCAGCCGCTCCCCCGGCACGGCCCCGGATGCGTCAAGCACCGCGACGGCAAGCGCAAGGTCATACACGCTGCCCAGCTTGGGCAACGTCGCCGGCGACAAAGCGAGAATCACCCGCCCATCCGGCCACTTCTCGCCAATATTGGCCACCGCCGATCGCACCCGATTGCGCGACTCCTGCAACGCCGCGTCGGGTAGCCCAACGAGGTTGACCGACGGCAGTCCCTGCCCAATATCGGCCTCGATCTCGACCAACTGCCCATCGACGCCCGCGACGGCCACCGACAACGCCCGCCCGAGCGCCATCAGAACGCCGCCGGCAAGTGGTCGATCTTCGGCTTCGAACCAGGTGGCACGAGCACCGAGATCACGTCGAAGCGAATGCGGCGATACGGCCCGCCCTGCTCGGAAAGCCACAGCAACGCGAGCTGGCGTATTCGCCGTTGCTTCGCGTACGTGACGGCCTCGGCTGGCGTGCCGAAACCTAGCCCCGACCGCGTCTTCACCTCGACGAACGCCGTGATGCCAGGGTCTTGCACGATCAGGTCGAGTTCGCCGTAGCGGCACCGCCAATTGCGGGCCACGATTTCCATCCCCGCATCGCGCAGAAACTGCGCGGCGAGCTGCTCTCCGTAGGCGCCCAGCGCTTGTTTGTCAGTCACCCGCACAGCGTGCGACTACCAACTCAGATCAAGATCACCGCGACCTGGGAAAACAAAAAGTCTGTGGATAACTTTGAGCCTGTGGATAACTTCGCAGACTCAGCCCACATCACTCCGGAAGTCGCAGATCCGGCTTCTCAAGTTCCTCGATATTGACGTCTTTGAAAGTAATTACGCGAACGTGCTTGACGAACCGTGCGGGCCGGTACATGTCCCACACCCAGGCATCGCTCATGCGTACTTCGAAATACACTTCGCCGTCCGCGTTCTGCGGACGCAACTCCACCGAATTGGCCAGGTAGAAGCGGCGTTCGGTCTCCACCACGTACGAAAACTGGCCGACGATGTCCTTGTACTCGCGGTACAACGACAACTCCATCTCGGTTTCGTACTTCTCGAGATCCTCAGCACTCATCGGGTGGGACATCCTCCTGCTAGCAGCGCCGACTTCATTAGCAACATCATCGCGCATGGGCCCCGGTGGTAGCCACTCGGCTACCACCAGTCACTAATAGCTCACGCACATTGCGCCATGACCGGCGGTGTTGGGCGCTTGGTCCAAGCTCGCGCAACGCGGTTGTGTGTTCGGGCGTGTTGTAGCCCTTGTGGGCAGCGAAACCGTATCCGGGCAGCTCAGCGTCGAGTTCGACCATCATCCGATCACGGGTGACCTTCGCCAAAATGCTGGCTGCCGCGATACAGGCGGCCGTTGCGTCGCCACCGATCACCGGCAGCGACGGCGCGGCGAGACCAGGCACCTTGAAACCGTCGGTGAGCACGTATCCGGGCGTCGCGTCGAGACCCGCGACAGCACGCCGCATGCCTTCGATATTGGCGACGTGGATGCCGATCGCGTCGATCTCCCACGCCGGGACAACGACAACGCTCCACGCCATCGCAAGCCGCTGAATCACCGGAAACAGTTCTTCCCGAACCGGTTCGGTGAGCTTCTTCGAATCGTCGAGGCCGGCCAGCTTGTCGTAGGACTTGGGCGCGAGCAAACACGCCGCGACAACAAGCGGGCCAGCGCACGGACCGCGACCAGCCTCGTCGACCCCGGCAACCGGCCCAAGGCCACCACGGATCAGCGCGGCCTCAAGCGTGCGCAAGCCGTTCGCCTTGCGCATCACCATGCGCGGCGGCCACGCGGATCGTTCAGCTGCCATGTCAGTTCGTTTGCGGGTCCTGTGACCGGACGGGCCCGATGCGGGTCGGCGGCCAAATCTTGAATACGGTCTTGCCACGCACGTTGTCGACCGGGACGGTGCCCTGGAGATCGTCGCTGACGTGGGCGCGCGAGTCAGCCGACTCGTTGCGGTTGTCGCCCATGACCCACAAGTTGCCCTCGGGCACCTTGACCGGGCCAAATACGCGACCGGCCGGGTACACCGCGTTAGGGCGATCGGTGAACCACGGGTAGTCCTTCTTGATGTAGGGCTCGTTCAGTGGCTTACCGTCGACCATGACGCGCCCCTGCTGGTCGCAGCACTGCACGGTCTGGCCACCGACGGCGATCACGCGCTTGACGAGGTCGTTCTCATCGGGCGGAACGAGGCCGAAGTAGGAAAGGAAGTTCTGCACCCCACGCACGACGGTGTTGTCCGAGCGCACCGACTGGTAGTGGCCGTTCCACGATTCAGGGCCAACGAAAACGACGACGTCGCCCGGCTCCGGGTCCCCGAAGTAGTAACTGATCTTCTCGACGTAGATGCGGTCGCCGATGAGCAGTGTGTTTTCCATCGACTGCGACGGGATCACATACGGGCGACCAACAAAGGTCACCATCAACGCGGCGATGACGGCCGCGATCACGATCAGAATCGGCAGTTCCTGCCAGAATGGTCGCTGCTTTTTAGCCGAGCCCTTGCCGCGCTTACGGCTGTTACGTCCGGGCTTGTTGCCCTCGTCGTCCGAATCGGACACCGACACCGACCCACTTTCGTCTGCCACGCCGAACAGAGTAGCCCGGCATCATGACCGAAGTCTGATGCCGGGCTATTGCTGGAAATCGCTAGCGGTAAAGCTAAGCCGTGATCAGCGCTTTTCCTTGATCTTGGCAGCCTTGCCACGCAGGTCGCGCAGGTAGTACAGCTTGGCGCGACGCACGTCACCGCGGGTCACAACCTCGATGTGGTCGATGTTGGGGGTGTGCACCGGGAAGGTGCGCTCCACGCCGACGCCGAACGACACCTTGCGGACGGTGAAGGTCTCACCGATGCCGCCGCCCTGACGTCGGATAACGACGCCCTTGAAGACCTGGATGCGCTCCTTCGAGCCTTCGATGACCTTCACGTGCACGTTCAGGGTGTCGCCGGGACGGAAGTTCGGGACATCGCTGCGCAGCGACTTCTCATCGACGAAGTCAAGGGTGTTCATGGTGGTCCATCCTTTTCGGATTCATTGCGCGAACAGAGGAACCTAGCGGCGTGCGGGATTCCGCGCGCTCGACCGGTTCGTGCTCAGAACAGGAAGGTGCTCTCGAACTCACAAGCTGTCGAAAGGCAACCGCTACATTGTGCCAGAACGGCAACCCAACGTTGAAATCGGGGCTGCTCAGCCGGGGTGATCGGCCCGTTTGCGTGGCAGATGCAGGGTCGGCGGTGGCGCGGGCGGTGCGGCGACCACTTTACGCCGCAGTACCGCTTCGGCCGCCGTCCGTGCGTGTTCGACGTCGGGTTTGCCTGCGATGAGGTCTTGGACGAAGATCTTCGCGCGAATGACTGGCCGCCGATAACGGCGTTCGCGTGCGATGGCCCGTGCCATGGTTTTGGGCCGCCCGCCGTAGCGCCACCGAGCCCAGGGCGCGCCCGGTCGACTGAGCCGGAACGCGCCAACGACCAGCAGCGGCGCGAAGAACAGGCCGAAGAGACCCGTCCAAATCTTGCCTTTGAGAATCACGACGGCCGCGAGCGCGAGGTTGAGCGCGGCGCTCGCGACAACGCCGATGCGCACCCAGGTCCCGGCCTCGCGCAGGTCGTCGTAGTCGAGCAGCAAGCCCGGTTGCACGCCAAGAAGCAGCAGCCCGGTGACCGCGATCGCGACGAACACCGCGTCGACCGACGTGCGCCCCTGCTCTTCCCAATACACGTCGCGCAGATAGAAAATGAGCGCGAACTCGTCGAGCACAAGCGCGGCCCCGATCCCGAACACGGCGGCGAGCGCGCTCGACGTGACGACATTCGGTTCCTGCGCGGTCGCGATGAGCCCGATCCCGGACACCAGCACCGCGATCACTCCGAACACCATGTGGTGCACGTGGGTATCACCGGCTTTGACGTTGCCCGGCCACCAGCGCACCTGGGCGCGGATAAGCCGCACGCTGACCCGGATCACCACGAAGCCGACGATGAACCCGAGCAAGAAACACAGCAGCGGCAGGCGGCCGTGCGCGATCACATCGTCTTCGAGCCACCGTCGCATGCCGCCCGCCCTGTCTGTCGGTTATTTGCTCCCGAACCCCGCGCGACGCAACGCGTCGGCCATCGACCCGCTTGCCGCGGGCTTGTTCTGACCTCCGCTTCGGTTCTGCTGCGCGCCGCCACCACGGTTCTGCCGAGGAGCAGGACCCCGACCGCCACGCGCGCCCCCTCGATTGTCCGCCTGTGCTGGCTTGCCCGGTTCATCATCGAGCCGCAGCGACAGTCCAATGCGCTGACGTGCGACGTCGACCTCAAGGACCTTGACCTTCACCACGTCGCCGGACTTCACCACTTCACGCGGATCCTTGACGAACGAGTGCGACAGCGCGGAAACATGCACGAGCCCGTCTTGATGCACACCGACGTCGACGAACGCACCAAACGCCGCGACGTTGGTGACAACGCCTTCCAACACCATGCCGGGCTTCAGGTCGCCGACCTTTTCGATGCCCGCGGCGAACGACGCGGTCTTGAACTCAGGACGCGGGTCGCGACCGGGCTTTTCCAATTCGGCGATGATGTCGCTGACGGTGGGCACACCGAATTTCTCGTCGGTGAAGTCGGCGGGTCGCAGCGCGCGCAACGCGCTTGTGTTGCCGATGATCTCCGCGATCGGGCGACCAGTCTTTTCCAAAATGCGCCGGACGACCGGGTACGCCTCGGGGTGCACGGCCGAGGTGTCGAGCGGATCGGCACCGCCGCGAATCCGCAAGAAGCCTGCGCACTGTTCGAACGCCTTCGGCCCAAGGCGCGGCACGGTAAGCAGCGCCTTGCGACTTTCGAACGGTCCGTTCTGATCTCGGTGCGCCACAATGCTTTCCGCGACCGACGTCGACACACCCGAAACGCGCGCGAGCAGCGGAACCGACGCGGTATTGACGTCGACGCCGACCGCGTTCACCGCGTCTTCCACCACCGCACCGAGCGACCGCGCCAACAGCGTCTCGGAAACGTCGTGCTGATACTGGCCAACGCCAATGGACTTCGGGTCGATCTTCACCAGCTCAGCGAGCGGATCTTGCAGACGCCGCGCGATCGACACCGCGCCACGCAACGACACATCCATGTCGGGCAGTTCGGCCGACGCGTACGCCGACGCCGAGTACACCGACGCGCCCGCTTCGGAAACGACGATCTTGGTTGGCTTGTTCTCGGGGATGCGCGCGATGAGTTCGGTTGCGAGAGCATCAGTTTCGCGCGAAGCGGTGCCGTTGCCGATGGCGATCAAGTCGACATTGAACCGGGCGACAAGCGCGGCCAACACGGCAAGCGACTTCTCGGTCTGGCCCTGCGGCTTGTGCGGGTAAATGACCTCGGTCGCGACCGCCTTGCCTGTCGCGTCAACGACAGCAACCTTGACGCCAGTGCGGTAGCCCGGGTCGAGGCCCATCGTGGTGCGGGTGCCAGCGGGCGCGGCGAGCAGCAGGTCGCGCAGGTTGGCCGCGAACACGTCGACAGCGTCGCGCTCGGCGGACTGACGCAGCCGCATGCGGGTATCGATGCCGAGCGAAACAAGCAGCTTGGTGCGCCAAGCCCACCGGACGGTGTCGAGCAACCACGAATCGGCAGGTCGACCCTGGTCGGCGATGCCAAACGCCCGCGCGATCCGGCCCTCGTAGACGGTACGTTCGCCGCGCGCGGGCTCATCGACATCGGGCGCGAGGTTGAGGGTGAGCACCTCTTCCTTCTCGCCACGCAACATCGCGAGAATGCGGTGCGACGGCAGCTTCGCGAACGGCTCAGAGAACTCGAAGTAGTCGGCGAACTTCGCGCCCGCCTCTTCCTTGCCCGCACGCACGGTGGAGCTGAGCTGGCCGCGCGACCACATCATCTCGCGCAGTTCGCCAACCAGGTCGGCGTCTTCGGCGAACCGTTCGACCAAGATCGCGCGGGCACCTTCGAGCTGCTCAGCGGTGTAGCTGGCCGGGTCGGTTGTCGGGTCGGTGATCAGCGCGTCGGCGACGGGCTCGTGCCCGGCCTCACGCGCGATCTGCGCCTTCGTGCGCCGCTTTGGCTTATACGGCAGGTAGATGTCTTCGAGGCGCGCCTTGGTTTCGGCGAGCATGAGCTGTTGATGCAGCGCCGGGTCGAGCTTGTCCTGGCTGCGAATGGATTCGATGATCGCGCTACGACGCTCGTCGAGTTCACGCAGGTAGCCGAGGCGTTCTTCAAGCTGACGCAACTGCGCGTCGTCGAGGCCGTCGGTGACTTCCTTGCGGTAACGGGCGATAAAGGGAACCGTTGACCCGCCATCGAGGAGTTCAACGGCGGCGCGGACTTGGGCTTCCCGCACCCCCAATTCGTCGGCGATCCGCCGCCCCACCGAAGCGAGGGCGTGGAGGGTCGTGTGCTCAGTCTCGGGCGCTGTCGTCACAGCCGCAGAGACTACCGCGCCGGTCTGACACAAATCCGATCCCCGGGTCAGCGGGCGGATTCGAGGTGAAATCAGTCACGAATCACCAAGGCGCGCATAAGTACTGACCAGACGGCGACCCCGAGGACGAATCACCAAGGGCCACCCCACCTTCGGAATCAAAGCAGGCCACCGAATACCGACGTGAGATCACCGAAGGTACCGACCGTTCCGATTGAAAGAGAAATCTTCACCCCGAATGACCCGTGCTGAAGGACCTCGAAGCGTACCCAAAAGTGTTGGAACTAAAACAAACTCGCGAACAAGACTGGCCGGTAGCGTTGCTCAGATGACGGAGCCTTTTCAAGTAGCCGGCCTCGCCCTTGAGTGTGATGACCCGGAAACTCTCGCCCGCTTCTACCTCGGCCTGCTCGGCGGGCGGGTGTTGTGGAACGACCCAGCCAGCGTCGGTATTCGCATTCCGTCCGGGTTGACCGTCGCGTTGCAGTACGTGCCCGACTATGAAGCGCCGACCTGGCCACAAGCCGCGTCCGTGCAACTCAATCTCGCCGCCGACGCCGACCTTGCGCTGTGCGAACAGCACGCGCTGGCGATTGGCGCGAAACCCGCTCCCGCACAACCCGATCCGCGTTGGCGCGTGCTACTCGACCCCGCTGGGCACCCGTTCAGCATCACCACGCGCGTGGTTGTCGGCTGAATTAGGGCAGCAGATCCGGGCGACGTTCCCGCGTGCGCTCAAGCGACTGTTCATGACGCCACGCGGCAACTTTCGCATGATCGCCCGACAGCAGAATCGGCGGCACGTCGAGTCCTCGCCACGACACCGGTCGGGTGTAGCTCGGACCTTCGAGCAGGCCAAGCCCGTCTTCGGCGGCGATGGAGAACGAATCTTCTTGGTGGGAAAGCTGATTGCCGAGCACGCCGGGAATCAGGCGCACCACGGCTTCGGTCATCACGAGCACGGCGGCCTCGCCACCGATGAGCACGTAGTCGCCGATGCTGACTTCCTCAACGCGAACGCGACGGGCGGCGTCGTCGAAAACGCGCTGGTCAATGCCCTCATAGCGACCGCACGCGAAGACCAGATGCTTCTCATTCGCCCAGCGTCGCGCGGTTTCTTGCGTGAACGGCTTGCCCGCGGGCGTGGGCACAACGAGCAGCGCGTCGTCGGGGCACACCGCGTCGAGCGCGGGCCCCCACACCGTGGGCTTCATGACCATGCCGGGACCGCCGCCGTAAGGCGAATCGTCGACCGACTTGTGCACGTCGTGGGTCCACTCGCGTAAATCGTGGACCCCGACGCTGAGCAAACCTTTGTCAATCGCCTTGCCTAGCAACGCCGTTCGCAGCGGTTCCAGGTATTCCGGGAAGATCGTGACGACATCGAGTTGCACGAATTACTCCGGATCGAGCAGGCCCTCAGGCGGGGTGATGACCACCAAACCATCGGCGAGCGACACAGTCGGCACGATGGCGGTGACAAAGGGAATGAGAATCTCGCGACCATCATCGGCCGCTTTCACCGCGAGCAATTCGCCAGCGGCCGAGTGCAGCACTTCGCTGACCTTGCCGATAAGCGTGCCGTCGGTGAGTTCGACGCGCAGACCCTCAAGTTCGTGGTCGTAGTACGCGTCATCGTCGTCGGATGGGGGCAGCGCGTCGGAGTCAACGACGAAGAGCATGCCGCGCAACGCATCGGCGGCAGTGCGGTCGTTGATGCCGTCGACGAACACCAAAAGCCGGCCCGAGTGCTCTCGGGCCGACTTCACGGTGTAGTCGCGAGTCGCCTTGTCTTTGGGCATCTTGCCGTGCAGCACGACACCGGGAGCGAACCGGACGTCCGGTTCGTCGGTGCGTACGTCAACGACCAGTTCGCCGCGCACCCCGTGCGACTTGGCGACTCGACCTACGACGAGTTCCATCTAGGCGTCGGTGTCGACCACGTCGACCCGGATGCCCCGGCCGCCGATACCGGCGACGAGGGTGCGCAGCGCGGTCGCGGTACGACCGCCACGACCAATCACCTTGCCCAGGTCTTCAGGATGGACATGCACCTCGACGGTGCGCCCGCGACGGCCGGTGATCAGCTCGACGCGGACGTCATCAGGGTTGGCGACGATGCCGCGAACGAGGTGTTCAACGGCATCGGCAACAACAGCCGTCATTACTCGGCAGCCTCGGCGGCGGGCGCCTCTTCGGCAGCCTCTTCCTTCTTAGCGGCCTTCTTCTTCGGCGTAACAGCCTCGGCGACCGGCTCGTTGTCGGCAGCGGCAAGCGCGGCGTTGAAAAGGTCGAGCTTGGACGGCTTCGGGGCCTTGACCTTCAGGGTGCCCTCGGCGCCGGGGAGGCCCTTGAACTTCTGCCAGTCACCGGTGATCTCAAGCAGACGCTGAACCGACTCGGTGGGCTGGGCGCCAACGCCGAGCCAGTACTGCACGCGCTCGGAATCGATCTCGATGAGCGAGGGCTCTTCCTTCGGGTGGTACTTGCCGACCGACTCGATGGCGCGGCCATCACGACGGGTGCGGGCGTCGGCGATGACGACGCGGTACTGGGGGTTGCGGATCTTACCCAGGCGGGTGAGCTTGATGCGAACAGCCATGCTGGTCTGCCTCTTTCAATAGTTTTGGTCACCACGCGATGCGGCGACCCGCACGGTTTGCGGGTCCGGTTTCGCGTTTGGAGTGCGTGACCGCCGCGCGGTACGTAACCGGAGACGGGCTGACACGTGCCCTTATCGAATGACAAGGACGGTGGTTCATTCTGCCAGACAGCTAACCTCTGGCAGAAATCGCCCTACTTCTTGGGGAACTTCAGCTGCGAAAGGTCGATGCCTTCGAGACCGGGGGGAAGCTGGTCGAGTCCGGGCGGCATCTGCGACAGGTCCATGCCCGGCGGCAAGCCCGGCATGCCAGCGGGCATGCCAGGGAAACCACCGCGCACCTTCGGCGGCGTCGGGCCACGGCCGCCCTTCTTGCCCTTCTTGCCCTTGCGCGCGTTCGCCTTGCGCGCGCCCGGCAGGCCCATGCTGCGGCCCATCGCGGTCATCATCTTCTTCGCTTCGAAGAACCGGTCGACGAGCTGGTTGACGTCCGAAACCTGCACGCCCGAACCGTTGGCGATACGCAGACGACGCGACGCGTTGATGATCTTCGGGTTGGCCCGCTCGGCCGGGGTCATGCCACGAATGATGGCTTGGACGCGGTCGAGCTGCTTGTCGTCGATCTGCGAGATCGCGTCCTTCATCTGGCCAGCGCCCGGCAGCATGCCGAGCAGGTTGCCGATGGGACCGAGCTTGCGGATCGCGAGCATCTGGTCGAGGAAGTCCTCAAGCGTGAGCTCGCCGCTACCGATCTTGCGGGCGGCTTCCTCAGCCTGCTGCGCGTCGTAGACCTTTTCGGCCTGCTCGATCAGGGTGAGGATGTCGCCCATGCCGAGGATGCGGTCGGCCATGCGGTCGGGGTGGAAGACGTCGAAGTCTTCGAGCTTCTCGCCGGTCGACGCGAACATGATGGGCGCGCCGGTGACCTGACGCACCGAAAGCGCGGCACCACCGCGCGCGTCGCCGTCGAGCTTGGTGAGCACAACGCCGGTGAAACCAACGCCGTCGCGGAACGCTTCGGCGGTGCTGACCGCGTCCTGACCGATCATCGCGTCGAGGACGAACAGCGTCTCGTCGGGGTTGACCGCGTCGCGAATGCCAGCGGCCTGGCTCATCAGCTCGGCGTCGATACCGAGGCGGCCAGCGGTGTCGACGATGACAACGTCGTATTGGCGCTGCTTGGCCTCTTCAATACCGGCCGCCGCGACCGCGACCGGGTCGGCTGCCGAAATGCCGAGCGGGTTGTCGCCGCCACCGATCGACGTGCCGCCGTGCGGTGCGAAAACGGGAACGCCAGCGCGTTCACCGACGACCTGCAGCTGGGTGACCGCGCCGGGACGCTGGAGGTCACACGCGACGAGCAACGGCTGATGCCCCTGGTCACGCAGCCATTTCGCGAGCTTGCCCGCGAGCGTGGTCTTACCCGCACCCTGCAAACCAGCGAGCATGATGACCGTGGGCGGGTTCTTCGCGAGGTTGAGCCGGCGCGTCTCGCCACCGAGGATCGTGATGAGTTCTTCGTTGACGATCTTGACGACCTGCTGGGCCGGGTTGATCGCCCCCGAAACAGTCTCGGCCTTGGCGCGTTCCTTGATGTTGCCGATGAAGCCGCGCACCACGGGCAGCGCGACGTCGGCCTCAAGCAGGGCAAGACGGATCTCGCGCGCGGTGGCATCGATGTCGGCCGGTGACAGACGCCCCTTACCGCGCAGATCCTGCAAAGCACCGGTAAGCCGGTCGGAAAGGGATTCGAACACCGATCGCGCTCCTGAATGGAAGGGGGACGTCTATTTCCCTCCCAGGGTAATCGAGATTATTCCCAGTGCCGCACGTGCGGTGGTGTGCCGCGGCGAAGCTCGTGATTCTCGATGTTGACCAGGTAAATCGCTTCACGCCCGGTAAGGCCGACCTCACGCGCGAGAGTTTCGATGCGGTCCCACTCCGACCACTCCGTATCAGCGCCGTGGTGGGCGCTCGACGCGATCGTCATCGCCGCCAGCGCCTGCGCGCCAGTAAGGGTGCGACCGGGCAACCACGAAACCACCCACAAATCACCCCCGACACACCGTGCGATGTGCGCGGTTGCGTCGCTGGTCATCATTGACGCGGAAACGACTTCGATAGCCACAGATCAGCTCCCCTCATTCGAGTGACAGCCGGACCTTTGGGATGCTATAGGGCCATTGTCGACCTTTCGGGCTGCTGAAACACAACACGGGCAACCTGATAGCAATCTGTGTCCTAGCGCACTTCACTCGTCGAACGGTTCGGGCTTCGGCGGCGGTGGCGCGGGACGCGGAATCACTTCCCGCACAGCGGATTCGATGCGTTCGCGCTGGTGCGGACTGTCGCCATCGACGAGGTCGAGGCAAAACGCGTCGACAACCGCCGCGCCCATCGTCACGATCTTGGCCCAGCGCACATTCGCGCCGACACCAGCGAAAGCGCCAGCGAGGCGGTTCAGCAAACCAATTCGATCCTCGGCACGCAGTTCGAGGATCACCTGACCTGGCGTTGACGTGGTCGAGAAGATCATGCGCGGTTCAGCGCGCGCGTACTGACCGGGCCCTGGCCCGACCGCTTCGGCTTCGCGTTTGGCCAGCACGTTCGCGAGATTCAGCGCGCCCGACGACGCGCGAATGAGTTCTTCGCGCAGCAGGCCAGCGTCGGGCGGGTCGCCGAATTTCGGGGTCACGACAAAGGAGTTGATCGCCGAATCGCCAACACTGCCCAGCGAAGCCGACAGCACGCGCAACGAATGCAGCGCGAGCACGCCAGCGGCGTCGGCGAGCAGGCCAGGTTCGTCGGGCGCGATCACGGTGACGATGAAATTGTGCTTGCCCTCACCAGGCGTGAGCGTGACGTGCACGCCTCCTGCCTGCGCTTTCTCGACCAGCTCGGGGTCGATCGGCTCGGGCTGCGGCAGCGGATCGCCCGCCATGACGAGCTTGCAGCGACGAACGAGGTCGCCGATGAGGGAGGCTTTCCAGTCGCCCCAGACGCCGGGACCGGTGGCGAGCGAGTCGGCTTCGGCGAGCGCGTGCAGCAATTCGAGGAGGCCGACGTCGCCTTCCAGCGCGTCAACGACGTGCGCGACGGTTGCCGGGTCGGCGAGGTCGCGACGGGTCGCGGTGTCAGGCAGCAGCAGATGGTGTCGGACGATCGCGGTGAGCGTGCGAATATCCGACGGCCACAGCCCGAGTCGACGGCCGATATGCGTTGCTAGTTCCGCGCCGACGACACTGTGGTCGCCAGCGCGGCCCTTGCCGATGTCGTGCAGCAGCGCGCCGAGCGCGAGCAGGTCGGGTCGGGCGACGCGGGTGCTGAGCCCACTCGCGTACGCGACGGTTTCCATGAGGTGCCGGTCGACGGTCCAGGTGTGTACCGCGTCGCGCGGGGGTAGGTCGCGGACGGCACCCCACTCGGGAAAGAGCCTGCCCCACAAGCCCGTTCGATCAAGCGCCTCGACCGCGTCGATAGCTCCGCGACCGGAACCGAGCAGGACAAGCAGATCGTTGAGCGCGTCTTTGGGCCACGGCTCGCGCAGTTCGGGGGCGTCTTCGGATAGTCGATTCAGCGTGGTCGCCGACATCGGCAGTCCGGTTTGTGCCGACGCGGACGCGACGCGCAAGATCAGTCCCGGATCACGTTGTGGCCGTGCGTCTCTCGCAAGCACGACCTCACCCGAATGCTCGACAACCCCTTCGTCGAGCGGGCGTCGCACCGGCATGCGACGGAGTCGCGCGAGTCCGCGACGCGGTAGCGCGTTGGCCGCGGTGCGCACCCCAACATCGACCGAGTAACTCACCGTCCGGGCCGAATCACTCAGTGTCCGAGCGAGATCGAAGCGGTCACCGATCCGCAGCGCCGCGCCAATCTCGTCGGCGTCCTGGGCACGTAGTTGGTCGCGTGCCCGGCCAGCGACGCGGTGCAGTTCGGTACGAACGTCCAACAATCGCCGATGTGCTTGGCGCAGACCACCTCCCGGCACATCAGGACCGAGACCGGGCATCGCGTCGGTGAGTTGGGCGATGGCGAGGGCGTCGAGCAGCTGGATGTCGCGCAGACCGCCACGACCGTTCTTGAGGTCGGGCTCGGCGCGATGGGCGATCTGGCCGCTGCGCTGCCAGCGCTGCTGGGTCTGGGTGACGAGGTCGTCGAAGCGGGTCCGGATGCCGGTTCGCCATTCGCGACGAACACCGCCGATAAGCAAATTGCTCAGTTCAACATCGCCAACGATGTGGCGAGCTTCCAACATGCCGAGCCCAGCGACGAGGTCGTCGGCGGCAACGCGCAGCGCCTGCGGGACAGTGCGCACGCTGTGGTCGAGTTTGATGTGAGCGTCCCAGAGCGGATACCACAGTTGATCAGCGACTTCGGCGACCACCGCCGGGTCGATGTCGTCATGCAGCAGGACCAGATCAAGATCGGAATACGGCAGCATCTCCCGGCGACCGAGTCCGCCAACCGCGACAAGCGAGAGTCCGCTGTCGGCGGTGATGCCGAGTTCGTTGCCTTTGCTGGTGAGCCACAGTTCGAACAGGTCAACTAACGCCGCCCGCAAGGCTTCTGGGTCAAGGCGTGATGTGCGCGCCCCGTCGAGCAGTTGCGCGCGGGCTTTGACCAAGTCAGCCGCGCCATTGTGTTGGACTCCACCGTTTCCTGCTGCCACGACCCACCACCCATTCATGCGCCACGGCCCCGCCCCCTCCGGTTCGACCGGACGGAGCGGGGCCGCGGGTTTGATCAACTGTTGTGCGTTGACGCCTTCGAATTACAGTGCGTCGCCGCCACGTTCGCCGGTGCGCACCCGAATGATGGTGTCAACCGGGGTGACCCAAACCTTGCCATCACCGATCTTGCCGGTGCGTGCGGCCTCGACGATCACCTCGACGACCTTCTCCACCGACGCGTCGTCGACAACAACCTCGACGCGCACCTTCGGAACGAAATCAACCGAGTACTCAGCACCGCGGTAAACCTCGGTGTGGCCCTTCTGACGACCATAGCCCTGGACTTCACTGACGGTCATGCCCAGCACGCCTGCCTGTTCAAGCCCGGTCTTCACGTCTTCGAGCGTGAACGGTTTGACGATTGCCGTGATCAGTTTCATGTTCGTCATGCCTCCTTGACGAGCGAGCGTGCCGTGCCACCCACAGCAGCGAAATCGTAAGCGGTTTCCGCGTGCTCGGACTCATCCAGGCCCGCCGACTCGGATTCATCGCTGGCGCGCAGGCCAATCGTGAACTTAATTGCGAACGCGATGATGGCCGTGGCGATCAGCGAGTAGCCAAGAACGGCGAAGGCACCGATGGCCTGCAGCTTCAACTGCTCGATATCACCACCGTAGAACAGACCCTTGACGGCTGCGGGCGCTTCGTCAGTAGCGACGAGGCCGATCATCAGGGTGCCGACCAGACCACCGACGAGGTGGACGCCGACGACGTCGAGCGAATCATCGAAACCAAAGCGGAACTTCAGGCCGACGGCCAGCGCGCAAAGCACACCGGAGACGATGCCGATAGCGAGGGCACCGATGATGTTGACCGAGGAACACGCGGGGGTGATAGCGACCAGACCGGCGACGATGCCCGAAGCGGCACCGAGCGAGGTGGCGTGACCGTCGCGGATCTTCTCGACCGCGAGCCAGGCGAGCATCGCGGCAGCGGTGGCGATGGTCGTCGTGAGGAAGGTGGCACCCGCGACACCGTTGGCGGCAAGCGCCGAACCGGCGTTGAAGCCGTACCAGCCGAACCACAGCAGACCGGCACCGAGCATCACGAACGGCAGGTTGTGCGGACGGAACGGCGTCTTCGGCCAGCCCTTGCGCTTGCCGAGGATGATCGCGAGCACCAGACCGGCAGCGCCAGCGTTGATGTGGACGGCAGTACCACCGGCGAAGTCAATCGCCTTGAGGTTGTTGGCGATCCAGCCACCGTTCTCGGCGGTGTAGCCGCTGAAAGCGAAGACCCAGTGCGCGACGGGGAAGTAAACGACGGTGGCCCAGATTCCGGCAAAGACGAGCCAAGCACCGAACTTCATGCGGTCAGCGACCGCGCCCGAGATGAGTGCGACAGTGATGATGGCGAACATCAGCTGGAAGGCAACGAACACCGAGAGCGGGATCGTGCCAAACAGCGGGACGGCCGCCGCGGTCGCGGGGTCGGTGGTCGCGAGGTACTGACCGCCGAAGACGCCCTTCAAACCGAAGTACTGGAGCGGGTCACCGATCAGGTGGGCTTTGTCCTCGCCGAAGGCGACGGAGAAGCCATAGAGACACCAGAGGATGGTGATTAGACCCATCGCCGAGATGCTCATCATGATCATGTTCAGGACGTTCTTGCCGCGGACCATGCCGCCGTAGAAGAACGCCAAACCCGGCGTCATCAACAACACGAGTGCGGCCGAAGCCAGCATCCATGCGGTGTCACCGGTGTTTGGATCACCGATTACGGGAAATGCCACCTTGTCTTCCTCCTCATCTCGGGCCCAGCCGATTACGGCAAAAGGACCTGCACAGAAGGGTCGCTACTCGGTGTTTCATCCGTTGAGCTGAGGTGTTTCACCTGAGTGAACGGATATCGGAGTTGTGTTGCTTTGGTGTTTCGCGATTCACACCGAACGGTTTGGGCTCACCGTGAGGCTAGTACGTCCGTGCGGGAATTCGCCTCGCCCGCGCCGGGAAATTCCCAGGTGAGACGACACTGCCCGGTTCCGTTATCAACGGAACCGGGCAGTGTCGGCAGGGGAACGGGGTGGTTACGAGCCGCCGAGCAGTGCATCGACGAACGCGGCCACTTCAAAGGGCGCGAGGTGGTCGGCGCCTTCGCCGAGGCCAACCAACTTCACCGGCACACCGAGCTCGTGCTGCACCTGGAAGACGATGCCGCCCTTGGCGGTGCCGTCGAGCTTGGTGAGCACGACGCCGGTGATGTCGACGACGTCGGCGAACACCCGCGCCTGCATCAGCCCGTTTTGCCCGACGGTCGCGTCGAGGACGAGCAGCACCTCGTCGACCTTGGCCTTCTTCTCGACAACGCGCTTGACCTTGCCAAGCTCGTCCATCAGGCCGGTCTTGGTGTGCAGACGGCCAGCGGTGTCGATGAGGACGACGTCGACGCCTTCGTCGATGCCAGCGGAGACGGCGTCGAACGCGACAGCGGCCGGGTCAGCGGCCTCTTTGCCGCGCACGGTGTCGGCGCCGACGCGCTCGCCCCAGGTTTGCAACTGGTCGGCGGCGGCGGCACGGAAGGTGTCGGCCGCGCCGAGTAGCACGCGACGACCGTCAGCGACGAGCACGCGCGCGAGCTTGCCAGTGGTTGTTGTCTTGCCGGTGCCGTTGACGCCGACGACGAGCAGAACCGCAGGTCGATCGCCGTGCGGCAGGGCGTGGATCGACCGGTCAAGCTCAGGTCGCAACGCTTCGATCAGCACGTCACGCAAAGCCGCGCGGGCCTGTTCGGGAGTGCGGACGTTGCGCGACGCCAGTTCCTCGCGGAGTCGGTCGACGATGGCCGCGGTGCTCGCGGTGCCAATGTCGGCGAGAACGAGGGTGTCTTCGATTTCTTCCCAAGAATCTTCGTCGAGGTCGCCGCCGCCAAGCAGGCCGAGCAGACTCTTGCCGATGGCGTTCTCGGAGCGGGCGAGCTTGCCGCGCAGGCGTTCTAGTCGGCCAGCGGTCGGCTCGATTTCCTCGATCGCGGGCCGCGCCGCTTCTTCGCTGACCGGCTCCTCAGCGATGACGATTTCGTCGACCGTCGTGCCCGCGCCCGTGGTGACCGTGTCAACGACATCGACGACCTTGACGTCATCGGCGGTAGTGGTCTCGGTGACCTCAACGATCTCAACGCGACCGGGCTCTACATCGACAACGGTCTCGGTGACCGTCTGCTCGGTCTCGACCAGCTCGGGGACCGCAGGAGCTTCCGGCGTCTCAACAACCTCAGGTACCTCAACTACCTCAGGCGCCTCAACAACCTCGGTGACCTCATCAACGGTCTCCGGCAGCGGCACCTCGGTGTACCCACGCCGCGTCGAATCGCGCGGCACCGCGGCGTCGTCGCCAACGTGCGGCTGGCCCTCGGTGTCGGTCCGCACCCCCGGCGTCGGCGGCTTAGGTGGTTCCGGCCGCGGCAAAGTGGTTGCGCCGCCACCACCTTGGCCCGCGCCACCTTGGCTGAAGTTGAACCCGCCGGATGCGGCGTAACCGCCGGACCGGTCGGTCAGCTCCTTCTCCGGCGTAGGTGCCGTCAGGGAGATCTGGCGCCGTTTGTACAGGACAAAACCCGCGACGAGCGCCACCACCAGCACGGCGGCGATCGCGGCGATCAGGATCCACGCTTGCGAACTCACCCGGCCGAGTCTATTCGGGTGGCCGCTTGGGGCGGGTCGGCGGCTCGTCTCGGCGGGTCAGCGCGGCGGGTTGAAACAACAGAGATTTGTTGTCCTGCGGAACTTCTGGCGTGTGACCCATAGGATCGGGCGAGTGACCGATCGAAACGTGCTTGGGGGGCCGCTTGATGAGTGCGGCGCCGATCCTCTCACGGGCTTCTACCGCGACGGGTGCTGCAGCACCGGCCCGGAGGATCTCGGCAGCCACACCGTGTGCACCGTTGTTACGGCGGAATTCCTGGAACATCAGGCGTCCATCGGCAACGACCTCAGCACCCCGCGCCCTGAAAACCAATTCCCCGGGTTGCAGCCGGGCGACCGCTGGTGTGTTGTCGCCGTCCGTTGGCTACACGCGCATGAAGACGGCGTCGCATCGCCGGTGGTGCTCGCCGCAACGCATGAGAACGCCCTTGAGGTGATCTCGATGGACGTGCTGCGCAAGTACGCCGTCGACGTGCCCGACGACGTCAGCGACCTGCTCTAACCCGCCCCGACGGCAGCGGCTTCGGCCGGCGCCGGCGTTTCCGCGCGGGTGAGGCGCTGCGAGATCACCTGGGTGATGCCGTCGCCGCGCATACTCACGCCGTAGAGCGCGTCGGCGACCTCCATCGTCGGCTTCTGGTGGGTGATCACGATCAACTGGCTCTTCTCGCGCAGTTGTTCGAAAAGCCCGATGAGGCGACGCAGGTTCGTGTCGTCGAGCGCGGCTTCCACCTCGTCCATCACATAGAACGGGGAAGGTCGCGCACGGAAGATCGCGACAAGCAGCGCGACAGCCGTCAGCGACTTCTCTCCACCGGACAGCAGCGACAGGCGCTTCACCTTCTTGCCCGGCGGTCGCGCTTCGACCTCAATGCCGGTGGTGAGCATGTCCGACGGGTCGGTGAGTACGAGTCGACCTTCGCCGCCGGGGAATAGCTTGCCGAACACCCCGACGAATTCGCGCTCGACGTCGGCGTATGCCTCGGTGAAGACCTGCAAGATGCGCGCGTCGACTTCGGCGACCACGTCGAGTAGGTCTTTGCGCGCGTTCTTCACGTCTTCGAGTTGCGTCGAGAGGAAGCTGTAGCGCTCTTCCAGCGCCGCGAATTCCTCAAGCGCGAGCGGGTTGACCTTGCCGAGCGTGGCGAGGTCTTTTTCGGCCCGCTTCGCGCGGCGTTCTTGTGACGCGCGATCGAAGGGCATCGGCTGCGGCGCAGTGACCGATTCGCCGCGCTCCTTGGCTTCCTCGTACTCGCGCAGCTCCAATTCCGTTGGCGGAAGCGGAACTTCGGGACCGTATTCGGCGATCAGGTCGCTCAACGCGATGCCGAACTGCTCGGCAATGGTGGTCTCAACCTGCTCAATGCGAAGGGCCGCTTGGGCTTTCGCGACCTCGTCGCGGTGAACGGCGTCGGTGAGCTGGGCAAGTTGGGCATTCAGCGCACGGGCGCGTTCCTTCAACGCGTCGAGCCCGGCAGCGCATTCGGTGCGCTTGCGGACGAGGTCGTCGCGACGCGAAACCGCCTGGGCGACAACCCGTTCCAGCTCAAGCGCGATCGCCCTGCCCGATTCCGCGACAGCGGCGGCAACAGCGGCCGCTTGCTTTCGCGCTGCCTGCGCACGCTCAGCGCGTGCTCGCGTCTCCCGTTCGGCACGCGCCGCCCGACGCAACGAATCCGCCTTGCCCCGAACACCTTCCGCGCGCGACTCCGCCGTGCGCACAGCGAGACGGGCTTCCATTTCCATCGTGCGGGCTTCGGCGAGCGCGGCGGCGGCCTCTTCACGCGCTCGACCCGCTGACTCGGTAGCGCCGGAACCAAAGCTGTCGTCGGCGTCGCCGTGTTCGATCTCGGCGTTGCGCAAGCGGTCTTCGAGCTCGGCGAGCGAGGTGAGCGCGTCGTCGCGTGACCGTTCTGCGACGCCACGCTGCGCGGTAAGCCGCTCCACCTCTCGCTGCGCGGTGCGCGCGCCCTGCCCAACGCGGGCGAGTCGGTCGTAGATCGCAAGCAGTGCCTGATCGGACTCATGCAACGCCATCAACGCCTGGTCAGCGGCGTCTTTGCGGTCGGCCTGTTCAGCGAGCGCGCCAGCGAGCGACGCCTCCAACTCTTCGGCCCTACGCTGCGCGGCAGCCAATTCACTTGTCGCCGTATCGATTTCGGCCTGAATCTCGAGCTGGCTCGGCATCCGTTCGGACCCGCCGACCAACCATCCGGTACCAGCGAGGTCGCCTTCGCGCGTGACCACCCGCAGTTCCGGTCGCAGCGCGACGAGCGCGGTAGCGGCGGCGACATCGTCGACAACGGCAACGCCCGCGGTGAGCGCGGCGAGGGCAGGGGCAACCGCATCGTTGCCAGCAACCACATCCGCTAACCACCGTGCGCCCGTTGGCAATTCGGGTCGCGCGGCCTGCGTTCGCCCGTCGGTCGCGAAGACGAAAGCAACCCGACCACCGTCGCCGCCACGGAGTTCACGCACGGCGGCGTCCGCGTCGGCGGCGGTGTTGGCGGTAATCGCGTCGGCCAGCGGCCCGAGCAGCGCGGCGACGGCCGCCTCGAACCCGGCGTCCACCCGCAGCAGCGACGACAGCCGCTGCCCCAGCCCGGCAACGCCATGCTCAACGAGCCACGCCGCACCGTCTTTGCGCGCGAGGTTCATGCCAAGCGCCTCGATCCGCGCGCCAAGCGAGGCGACCCGCTTGCTCGCGTCGCGGTCGGCTTCGCGCAGTTCGCGCACGCGTTCGTCGGCGAGTTCGAGTGCGGCGACGGCATGCTCATGCTGCGTATCGAGCCCCTGCTCGCCCTCGTCGAGTTCGTCGAGTTCGGTTTGCACCGTGTCGTATTCGCGCTGAGCGGCAGCGCCGCGTTCGCGTGTCTCTTCGATCGACGTTGACAGGCGCGCGATGTCGGCGTCGAACGACGTTGCCTTGTGCCGCAGCGTGTCGACCTGGCCCGACAGGCGAACCAGGCCCTCACGCCGGTCGGCGATCGCCCGCACCGCGGCCAGATGCGCCTGCTCGGCGGCCTTAGCGGCGTACTCACGCTCGGCGAGGGATTCCCGCGCGATCTCTAACGTCTCGGCGGCCATCTCGACTGCTTCGCGCAGTTCGAGTTCTTCTTCCTCAACGCGGTCGGCTTCGGCTTCAAGCTGGTCGGGGTCGCGACCGGCGTTGACCGGCGCTTCGCTGTGGAGGTGGCGCGCGCGATCGGCCGCAATGCGAATGGTCGCGTTGGTTCGCTCGGTGAGCGCCGACAGCTGGAACCACGTTTGACCTGCGGCTTCGGCGGCGGGATTGAGCCGGGAAAGCTCGAACTCCTGTTGCGCGAGCGCGGCGTTGGCGGCATCGAGTTCGCTTTGCACGGTGATCTGCTGCTCGCGGGCGTATGCCTCTTTGCTGAGCTGCGATTCGAGTTCGGTGCGGCGCGTGACCAGGTCGTCGGCGGCGAGGCGCAACCGCGCGTCGCGCAGGTCGGCCTGCACGGTCTGTGCGCGGCGCGCGACCTCAGCCTGACGACTCAACGGTTTGAGCTGCCTGCGCAGTTCGGTGGTCAGGTCGGTGAGGCGCGCGAGGTTGGCCTGCATCGCGTCGAGCTTGCGTACCGCTTTTTCCTTGCGGCGACGATGCTTGAGCACGCCAGCGGCTTCTTCAACGAACGCGCGACGGTCTTCCGGGCGCGATTCGAGGATGGCCGAAAGTTGACCCTGCCCAACGATGACGTGCATTTCGCGACCAATGCCGCTGTCGGACAACAACTCCTGCACGTCCATGAGACGACAGCTGCTGCCGTTGATCTCATATTCGCTAGCTCCATCGCGGAACACGCGACGGGTGATCGACACCTCGGAGTAGTCGATGGGCAGCGCGCCGTCGGAGTTGTCGATGGTGAGCGTGACTTCGGCGCGACCGAGCGGCGCGCGCCCAGCCGTTCCGGCGAAGATGACGTCCTGCATCTTGCCGCCCCGCAACGCTTTAGCACCCTGCTCGCCCATGACCCAGGTGAGCGCGTCGACCACGTTGGATTTGCCCGACCCATTCGGCCCAACAACGCAGGTAATGCCCGGTTCGAAGCGCAACGTGGTCGCGGACGCGAAGGACTTGAACCCCTTCAACGTCAGGCTTTTCAGGTGCACGACCATTGACCTTTCTGCGCGCGAGCAACCATGCTAACCCGCGCCACCGACACACTTTGGTGTCGGACCAGATTCGTCAGTCCCGCTTGCGCGGTGGATGCGGGTCGATGTGGTGCGCCTGCTTTTGTAGCTGCTTCAAGTGGGTCGCGGTTCCTGGTGCCGCTTCCCAGCCTGTGACCACGCGAAACAGCAGCACGGCACCCCACGGCCCGATCACCCACATCGGCCAGAAGTAGGTGAGTTCGCCGACGCTCAGCGAAACGAGTCCCCAGATCACGAGCACGATCAAACTCACGCCGAGCCAGCTGCCCGCCTCGATGCGCTGCCAGACCGGGATGCGTTTCACCGGCTTCGGCGGCGCGGGCGGCTCAACGAGTGCGGGCAGGTCAGCGAGGACAACCGCGAGTTCGTCGCGGGTGGTCGTCGCATACACCTTGTCGACCCGTAGCTCGTATTCGGCCAGGTCAAGGCGACCATCAGCCAGGTGGGTGCCCAGCTGCGCGACGATCGCGTTGCGTTCGGCGTCAGACGCCCGCGTGCCCGGGGTGATGTCCATGCAAACTAGCGTCCACCCTCCATTGTGCAATGTCAATGGTGATCGACGCCCTCGCTACGAAGCGCTACAAGATCGCGAACGCGACGACGAGCCCAAGCGCGAAGTGCGCCGCGGCGACAAGCAGCACGTCGGGCGTGAACTTGTCTTCGTGCAGGACCGCGCCGATATCAATACCGGTCGCGAGCTCGATCACGCGCACCGAAATGACCTGGGCGACAATGCCAACCAAGCCGTACACCAGCGCGGCGATGAGCCCCTGCCACAGCTTGCCGCTACCGCCGACGGCGAAGATCGCGAGCACAACGATGAACGCCATGCTGATCATGCCCGCGGCCGACACGATGATCGCGTTGGGCTTGCGCGCGACTACCAGCGTGCGCAGCTTGCCCGGCGTCGTCAGATCGATCGCGTAAAACCCAACGAGCATCAGCACGAGCCCGATGACGGCGTAGAGCAGGATGGCCCCAACGCCTTCGCCAAGCACGCTCCAATAACCCGATTCCAGGGCAAGGGCGGTCATCGTGTTCCTTTCGGTAAGAACTCAGTCAACAATCCGGTGCGGCACGAACGCGGCACCGTCGTCGGTAATCAACCCCGCGGTTTCGCGAATGCCAAGGCCAGCGGCGGTATCGCCGACCATCCACGCACCAAGCACCGGCCGCATTCCGTCGAATTCGGGCAGTGGGTCAAGCAATTGGTACACATAGCCTTCGGCGCCGTAGACGCCGCCCGTCGCGGTTTCCATGCCAGCGCCGACGATGGTCATGTTCGCGCCTTCGCGTCCCAGCTTGGGCTTGCGCACGTATTCGGTGAGCTCATGCGGGTTGTCGAGGTAGGCGGGCAACAGGTTGGGGTGGCCGGGATACATTTCCCACAGGATCGCCAGAATGGCCTTGTTGCTCAGCAACGTGGTCCAGAGCGGTTCGATCCACGTTGTCGCGGGCAGTGAGCCAACGACGCGCTTGCCGAAGTCGTCGTCGAGAATCCATTCCCACGGGTAGAGCTTGAAAATGGCTTCGATCGGCGAGTCGGCGAGGTCGACGAAGCGGTTCAGTTCGGTGTCGAAGCCAACTTCTTCGATCGGCAGCGCGACGGTGTCGAAGCCCGCTTCAGCCGCGCATTCCTGCATGTAGGCGGTGGTGACGTTGTCCTCGCCGGTTTGATCGGCACCCGACCAGGTGAAGTGCAGTTCGTTGCCCGGCAGCACCCCGCGCAGCGACGCCCATCTCTCGACAAGCTTCTCGTGCAGCGAATTCCATTGGTCCCCACCGGAATACACTTCTTGGAGCCAATGCCACTGAATGATGGCCGCTTCCAGCAGCGAAGTCGGCGTATCCGCGTTGTACTCAAGCAGTTTCGCTGGCCGACGTGCGTCGTAGCGCAAATCGAAGCGGCCGTAGATGTAAGGGTCAGTGCGACGCCATGATTCGGCGATCGGGGCCCAACTCCATTCGGGCAGACCGAAATCGGCGAAACGCTCGGTGAGCACGACGTGTTCGGCCGCGTGCAGACACATCGAATGCAGCAGTTCAACGTCGGCTTCGAGCGCGAGGATCTCGTCCATCGAGAACTCGTAGTGGATCGACTCGTCCCAGTACGGACGCGGCTGACCGCTCGCGTCGCGCCCAGGGACCCCGTACACGAGCCCCTGCTTCTCGACGATCTGCTGCCAACTCGGTCGCGGTGTGCTTCTGGCCCTGCGCATTACGAACCACTACTCCCGCCCGATGACTTGCTGCCGAGACCGCCGCGCTGGACGGTGGTTCCGCTCTTTGTTGTGATCGTCGCGTTGCTCGGTTTGACCGTCGACCCGCCCGTCGGCGGCTTGCCGATCGTCGGCGTGCCGCCGTAGTAGTAGCGATACTGCGGCCACCCAAGCAGCAGCAGCCCAGCGCCCGAACCGTGGTTTCCTGAGTCGTTGACGAAGTTCCGCTTGCCGTCGCCGCAGTAACTGTCATCAACGACGATCTCGTTGCCGTTCTGGTCGTACTGCACGCATGATGCGGTGACCTGGTCCGGCGCGGTGATCGCCCGGTAGGCGAGGTAGCCGCCGCCGACCAAAGCGGCGACGCCAACAATGGCGACGCCTCCGATCATCACCCGTTTGCGCGTCCGCTTCTTCGCGGCTTCGGCCTCAGCGGCTGCGCGTTCAGCCTCAGCAGCCTGTTTGCGCGCTTTGTCGCGGGCGCGTGCTTCGCCGACGCTCGGTGGGCGCGGCTGCGTGACACCGGGCTCTTGTCGCTCAATGCGACCAGGTTGTGCACCAAAGTTATTGGGCTGCACCGGATTTCCAGGCTGGCCGCCCGGTATTGGCTCGTTAGGGTTCATTGCGTTCCCCCCGTGACCCCGCAAACTCCACTACCGCTCCTCGAATCCGGTGAGATCGCCCCGCGCGGGCTCCCAGTTCGCGACAACCAGGTCAACGTAACCAGGTGTCCCGCCGGACCGTAGCAGCTCAAGTAATTTCTCGCACGCGCTTCGGGTGCCCTCGGCGACCACATGCACGCGGCCGTCGGCCTGGTTGCGCGCGTAGCCGACGAGGCCCAATTCCAGTGCGCGCGAACGCGTCCACCAGCGAAAACCGACGCCCTGGACCTGTCCGTGCACCCACGCGCTCAGTCGAACGCGGTCGTCGCTCATGCGTCGATGCTGAAGCTCAGGTTCACCTTCGTACCCGCCTTGAGCGTGCGCCCGACGGTGCAGACCTTGTCGACCGCGCGTTGCACGGTCACGAGTAGGCGTTCGCGCGCGGCTTCGTCGAGTTCGGAGAGGTCGAGTTCGAGCACCTCGTCGAGCTGCGGATAGACCTCGTTCTCGCGGTCGGCGTCGCCGGAGACGCGAATAACCGCGTCGAAGTCGTCGCCGAGGCGACGCGAAAGCGGCAGGTCGGAGCTGAGTCCGGTGCACGCGGCGAGCGCGATCTTGAGCAGCTCACCCGGGGTGAATGCGCCTTCGACGCCCGCCGACGCGATGAGCACCTCGGCTCCGCGCGTGCTGCGTCCGGTGTAGGCGCGGGTGCCGGTGCGCTCGACCCACAGTTCGGTGGTCTGGTTGTTCTGCTCAGCCATGACGTTGATCCTGCCATTGCACTAGGGAACGGGTTCACGCCACCTAACGTCGCTGTCGATCCAGACATTCCGACCACGTGAGCGCCGACACTAGACCTGAAACCGATAGCCCATTCCCGCCTCGGTGAGCAGGTGCCGGGGGCTGGCGGGGTCGTCTTCCAGTTTGCGGCGTAATTGCGCGAGGTAGACGCGAAGATAATGCGTTTCGGTCGCATACGCCGGACCCCACACTTCCCGCAGTAACTCCTTGCGCCCCACCAGTTTTCCGCGATGACGAACCAGCATTTCGAGCATGGCCCATTCCGTTGGGGTCAGGTGGACACGTTCGCCGCGTTTGGTGACCGTCTTGGCGACGAGGTCGACGGTAAAGGAATCGGTGACGACAACCGGGTCGCCGCTCGCGCTGTCGGCGGCGGTCGCGCCGCGTCGCACGGCCGCGCGCACGCGAGCGAGCAGCTCGTCCATGCCGAACGGTTTCGTCACGTAATCGTCGGCACCCGCGTCGAGCGCTTCGACTTTGTCGGCCGAATCCGTGCGCGCGGAAAGCACGATCACCGGAATGTCCGACCACCCGCGCAGCCCGGCAAGCACGTCGACGCCGTCGATATCGGGCAGGCCAAGGTCGAGGATCACGACGTCAGGATGCTTTTCCGCAGCGACTCTCAACGCGGCAGCACCCGTTCCCGCCGTGCACACCTCGTACCCGCGAACGGACAGATTAATGCGAAGCGCCCGTACGATCTGCGGTTCGTCGTCGACGACGAGCACGCGAATCGGCGCGGTCTCGTTAGTAGGCACCTCCGACCTCCTTCGGTGGAGCTGGCAGTTCCATCACGACCGTCAGCCCGCCGCCGGGCGTTGGTTCGGCCGCGACCGTCCCGCCCATCGCCTCGACGAATCCACGAACGACGGAAAGCCCAAGTCCCACCCCGGTTGTGTTGTCGTTGTCGCCCATGCGCTGAAAGGGTTCGAACAGGTGATCCTCCGCTCCAGCAGGGACGCCCGGCCCGGTGTCGCTGATCGCGATCACTACGCGGTCCTCGGTTTGTTCGGCCGTGATCCGCACCGGCGTCGCCGTCCCCGAATAGCGCAACGCGTTGTCGATCAGGTTCGCGAGAACGCGTTCCAACAGCCCGGCATCCGCCCAGGCAGCGACATCGACCGCGCCCGACACGTCGACCCGCGACATGGCAGCGCGGCGCAGCCCGCGCGCGCCCATGCCGACACTGACCAGCGCTTCATGGATCGCCTCGTCCACGTACACCGGCCGCATGCGCGGCGTCACAACCCCGGCTGCCAACCGCGATGAGTCGAGCAGATTGCCGACGAGTGCCGTGAGCTGGTCGACCGACTGCTCGACGGCTTCCAGCAGCTCAGCGGTGTCTTCGGCCGAAAACTCGACGTCGTCGCTCCGCAAACTCGACACCGCGGCCTTCGCTCCCGCCAGTGGTGTCCGCAGATCGTGACTCACCGCCGACAGCAACGCGCGCCGCAGCTTGTCGGCTTCCAACAGTGCGGCCGCCGCGCTGGCTTCCTGAGTGAGCCGACTTTGCCGCACCAGGCCAGCGGCCTGATTCGCGACGGCGGTGAGGACGGGCCGCTCGCGCGGATCGAGCAGCGGGCCCGCGAGCAACAAGGTGCTAGTCGAGTCGCCCGCGTCGATGACGGTTTGCGCGTCGGGGTCGCGACGTGGCGGGTCGATACCAACGGCAGCGACAACCTCGTCGCCGCACCGCATGCTCACCGCGCGCTGTCGATACGTATCCCGCACTTGCTCAAGCAGATTCGGCAGATCAGCACCGTGCAGCACGGAGCCCGCGAAGAGCGTGAGCAGCTCGGCTTCGCGAGAAGCCTTGCGCGCCTGCGCTGTTCGCTTCGCGGCGACGTCAACGAGTGCGGCGACCGCGACCGCGACAATCAACAGCACAACGACGGTGACGAAGTTATCGGGCTCGGCGATCGTGAGGCTGTAGCGCGGCGCGGTGAAAAACCAGTTCAGCAACAACCCGGAAAGCAGCGCCGACATCGCGGCGGGCAACACGCCACCAAGCAACGCGACCGCGACAACACCAACAACGAAGATCGCGCTCAGCCCACCGAGTTGCAGCCAGCCGTCGAAAACCGCCCAGCACAGCACGCTCACCGCAAGCGGCACAACCAGTGCGGCAACCCACGCAAGGAGAGGGTTACGCGGTCGAAACGGATTGCGCCGCAAGCCTTTATTGGCTTCCTCATGAGTGACCATGTGCACGTCGATCTTGCCCGAGCGTTGCACAACCGCCGAACCGATGCCCTCGTCGAGCATGCGCGCCCAGCGCGAACGCCGCGACGTGCCGAGCACAAGCTGCGTCGCGTTCACCTCACGCGCGAACGTCAGCAGCGCGTCAGGCACGTCGTCACCGGTCACGGTGTGCAGCGACGCCCCCAAGCTCGCCGCGAGTTCACGCAATCGCGCCATCCGTCGCACGGAGACGCCGACGAGCCCGTCGCCGCGAATCACATGCACCACAACAAGATCGGCGCTCGACTTCGACGCGATCCGACTCGCCCGCCGCACCACCGTCTCCGATTCGGCACCGCCGGTCACCGCGACGACAACGCGTTCGCGCGCTTCCCACAGCTCGGTGATCTGGTGGTCGGCGCGATATTTGGCAAGCGCGGCGTCGACCTGGTCGGCCAGCCACAGCAGCGCGAGTTCACGCAGCGCGGTCAGGTTGCCTGGTCGGAAGTAGTTGCGCAGCGCGGCGTCGACTTTGTCGGCGGCGTAAACGTTGCCATGCGAGAGCCTGCGCCGCAGCGCTTCGGGCGTGAGGTCGACGAGTTCAACCTGGTCAGCGCCACGCACGATCGCATCTGGCACGGTTTCGCGCTGCTGAATGCCGGTGATCTGGGCGACGACGTCGTTGAGGCTTTCCAAATGCTGGACGTTGACGGTGGAGATGACGTCGATCCCAGCAGCGAGCAGTTGCTCGACGTCTTGCCACCGCTTTTCGTTTCCGCTGCCCGGCACGTTGGTGTGGGCGAGTTCGTCGATGAGCACGACCGACGGTCGGCGAGCGAGCACAGCGGCAACGTCGAGTTCGGGCAGTTCAGTGTCGCGGTAGCGCACGGTTTTGCCCGGAATCACTTCTAGCCCGGCGAGCAGTGCTGCCGTTTTGCTACGCCCGTGCGTCTCGACAACACCAACAACAACGTCCCTACCTCGACTGATGCGTCGATGGGCCTCGTCAAGCATGGCGTAGGTCTTTCCCACGCCAGGGGCGGCGCCGAGATAGATCCGCAGTTGTCCGCGTTTCACCCACTCATCATGCGTGGCGCGCTGTCAACAATCCGCAAAGGCCGGGCGGCTAGGCGCTAAGGAACCGTAAGGATCGGACTTCAAGTCGTTTTTCGGACCTTTACTCAACCTCGCCGCCTCACTTCGGGGCGCAAGGAGGTCTGGATGTCTGTCGTGGTGTTCGCGGTGCTCACCGTGGCTGTCTTCGCGCTGCTCGGGGCGCTCGTCCGAGGGGTGGAGCGACTGTGATCGCGAATCTGGTCGCGCTCGCGCTGGCCGTTGGGGTCGCGCTGTTTTTGATCGCCGCCCTGCTGTTTCCGGAGAGGTTCTAGTGAACTCGACTACCGCCGGGGTCGCGTTCGTCGCGACCCTGGTTCTCGCCCTCGCCCTGGTACACGTTCCACTCGGCGACTACATGTATCGCGTCTACCGCAGTCCGAAGCACTCGCGTGTCGAGCGGCTGATTTACCGGGCGATCGGTGCCAATCCGGATGTCGAGCAGAACTGGGCAACCTATGCCCGCAGCGTGCTCGCGTTTTCCGTGATCGGCATTCTCGGCCTGTTCGGTTTCCAACTGGTCCAGGGCGCGCTGCCGCTGCACCTGCACGACCCCGCGACCGAGATGACGCCCGCGCTGGCATGGAACACCGCGGTCAGCTTCGCCACCAACACCAACTGGCAGAACTATTCGGGCGAATCGACCCAGGGGCACCTGGTGCAGATGGCTGGGCTGACGGTGCAGAACTTCGTTTCGGCTGCCGTTGGCATGGCCGTCGCGGTCGCGCTCGTGCGCGGGTTCGCCCGACGCGACACCAGCGACCTCGGCAACTTCTGGGTCGACCTCGTGCGCGGCACGCTGCGCATCCTGTTGCCGCTTGCCTTCGTTGCCGCGATCGTCTTAGTTGCCTGCGGCGTCGTGCAGAACTTCGCGCTGAATGACACCGTCGCGCAAACCCTGAGCGGGACAACGCAAGTCATTCCTGGCGGTCCCGTTGCCAGTCAGGAAGCGATCAAACTTCTCGGCACGAACGGCGGTGGTTTCTACAACGCCAACTCCGCGCACCCGTTCGAAAACCCGACCGCGTTGACCAACTGGGTCGAGATTTTCCTGCTGCTCGTTATCGCGTTCTCGCTGCCACGCACGTTCGGCCGACTGGTCGGCAATGTGAAGCAGGGCTATGCGATTGTCGCGGTGATGAGCATTCTCGCCCTCGCCAGCGTCGCGCTCACGAACCTGTTCCAACTTCAGCACCACGGGACGGTCCCCACGGCACTGGGCGCGGCGATGGAAGGTGTCGAAACCCGTTTCGGCGTCGCGGATTCCGCCACTTTCGCGGCCTCGACCACGCTCACCTCGACCGGCGCGGTGAACTCGTTCCACGACTCGTACACCAGCTTCGGCGGCATGATGACGATGGTCAACATGCAGCTCGGCGAAATCGCGCCGGGCGGAACAGGTTCGGGCCTTTACGGCATGCTCATCCTCGCGGTGCTCACCGTGTTCATCGCCGGCCTCATGGTTGGGCGCACACCCGAATATCTCGGCAAGAAGATTACGCCGCGCGAAATCAAGTTCGCCGCAAGCTATTTCCTCGTCAGTCCGCTCGTTGTGTTGGTCGGCACCGCGATCGCGATGTCACTGCCCGGCGAACGCGCGAGCATGCTCAACGGCGGCCCGCACGGACTGTCGGAAGTGCTCTACGCGTTCACCTCGGCAGCCAATAACAACGGTTCCGCCTTCGCGGGCCTGGCAGGCAACACCGACTGGTACAACACCGCGCTAGGTCTCGCGATGGTTTTCGGCCGGTTCGTGCCCATCATCTTCGTGCTCGCGCTCGCTGGTTCGCTGGCCCGGCAGGGCAAAACGCCGGAATCGATCGGCACGCTGCCCACGCATCGACCGCAGTTCGTCGGCCTCGTCATCGGGGTGACGCTGATTTTGGTCGCGCTCACCTTCCTGCCCGCGCTCGCGCTCGGACCGCTTGCCGAAGGAATCCACTGATGTCTGCACTGTTAGACCCCAAACTCATGCTCGCGTCTCTGCCCGATGCGCTGCGCAAGCTCGATCCGCGCACGCTGTGGCGCAATCCGGTGATGCTCATCGTGGAAATCGGCGCTGCTTTCGCGACCGTGCTCGCGGTGGCGTCGTCCAGCTTCTTCGCGTGGGCGATCGTCGGATGGCTTTGGCTCACTGTGGTTTTCGCCAATCTCGCCGAAGCCGTCGCCGAAGGACGCGGCAAGGCGCAAGCCGACACGTTGCGGCGCGCGAAAACCGACACCGTCGCGCGCAGGCTCCACGACTGGGCACCCGGCGGACCGCTCCTCGAAAATGCTGTTGCCGCAACGGAACTGCATCGCGGCGACGTGGTGATCGTCGATGCGGGCCAGGTGGTCCCCGGCGACGGTGACGTGATCGAAGGCATCGCTTCGGTTGACGAGTCGGCCATCACTGGCGAATCCGCGCCCGTCATCCGCGAATCCGGCGGCGACCGTTGCGCGGTCACCGGCGGCACGACCGTCCTGTCGGACCGGGTGATCGTCCGCATCACCGCCGAGCCGGGCGCGAGCTTCATCGACAAGATGATCGCCCTCGTTGAAGGGGCGCGTCGACAGAAGACGCCGAACGAGGTCGCGCTCAACATCCTGCTCGCGGCGCTGACGATCATCTTCGTTTTCGCCGTCGCGACCTTGCAACCGCTCGCGATCTTCTCGAAAGCAAACAATCCCGGCGTGCCAGACACGTTGGCGCTCAACACAAATGGCATTAGCGGCATCGTTCTTGTCGCGCTGCTCGTGTGCCTGATCCCAACAACGATTGGCGCGCTGCTTTCAGCCATCGGCATCGCGGGCATGGACCGCCTCGTACAACGCAACGTCCTCGCGATGTCGGGGCGGGCGGTCGAAGCGGCAGGCGACGTGAACACGCTGCTCCTCGACAAGACCGGCACCATCACGCTAGGCAACCGGCAGGCCACCGCGTTCGTGCCGATGCCCGGCATTCTTGACGACGAACTCGCCGACGCCGCGCACCTGTCGAGCATTGCCGACGAGACGCCCGAGGGTCGCTCGATCGTGGTGCTCGCCAAGGACGTGTTCCACAAGCGCGAACGACCCGACGGCGAACTTGACGGCGCGACCTGGGTCGAGTTCACCGCGCAAACGCGCATGTCGGGCGTCGACCTGCGGACGGGTTACCAGCTGCGCAAGGGGGCGGCTGGTGCGGTGACCGAATGGGTACGGGCACAAGGGGGTTCGATCCCGGAAGCGGCAGCGGCGATCGTCGACGGGATTTCCGCGTCAGGCGGCACCCCGCTCGCCGTTGGTGAGGTCAACGCCGACGGCGGTGCGCGCCTTCTCGGCGTGATCGCGTTGGAAGACGTCGTGAAGTCGGGCATGCGCGAACGCTTCGACCAGATGCGTCGCATGGGTATCCGCACGGTGATGATTACCGGCGACAACCCGCTCACCGCGAAGGCCATCGCCGAACAGGCAGGCGTCGACGACTTCCTCGCCGAAGCGACGCCCGAAGACAAACTCGACCTGATCCGTAAGGAACAGGCTGGCGGCCGACTCGTCGCGATGACCGGCGACGGCACCAACGACGCGCCCGCCCTCGCCCAAGCCGACGTTGGTGTCGCGATGAACACCGGCACGTCGGCTGCCAAAGAGGCAGGCAATATGGTCGATCTTGACTCGGACCCAACGAAACTCATCGACATTGTCGAAATCGGCAAGCAGTTGTTGATCACCCGAGGCGCGTTGACCACGTTTTCGATCGCCAACGACATCGCGAAGTACTTCGCGATCATCCCCGCGCTCTTCGTTGCCCTGTTCCCCGGTCTCGACGCGCTCAACATCATGCGGCTCGCCAGTCCTCAGTCGGCGATTCTGTCGGCGGTGATCTTCAACGCGCTGGTGATCGTCGCGCTGATTCCGCTTGCGCTGCGTGGTGTCGGCTACCGCGCGACGAACGCGTCAGCGCTGCTCAGTCGCAACCTGCTGATCTACGGGCTCGGCGGCATCATCGCGCCGTTTGTCGGGATCAAACTCATCGATCTGCTCGTCCAACTTCTCCCCGGAATGGCGTGACCATGCGACTTTCTGTTTGGCTTCGGCAACACCTCGCGGCGTTTCGCGCACTGGTCGTCCTCACGGCTATCGCTGGAATCTGCTATCCACTAACGATTTTCGCGATTGGCCAGCTGCCTTTCGTGTCAGCTAAGGCAGGCGGATCGCTCATCGAGCGCGACGGTCGGGTGGTTGGGAGCAGTCTGATCGGGCAGTCGTTCACCGACGCTCACGGCAACCCGCTTGCCGGGTACTTCCAGTCCCGTCCCTCTGCTGCCGATTACGACGGGTTAGCTAGTGGCGCAAGCAATTTGGGTCCGGAAGACATCATCGACACCCCCGCGCGTAAGAGTCTGCTGACGCAGGTGTGTGCGCGTGATCGCGACATCGCCGACCGTGAGCGGGTCGCTGGTGGCCGCCCGTTCTGCACGAAAGATGGTGTGGGCGCGGTCCTTTCGGTGCTTGGCCCGCGTGGTGCTGACGGCGAGGTCGCGCACCCTACCCAGGTTGTCAGCGTCAACCAGGTATGTCCCGCGACGCCGTTCGTCGCGACTTACCGTGGGGTGCGGGTCGACTGCGCGCAGCCTGATGGAGATTACGCGGCCGGTCGCATCACCCCGATCCTCGGTGACGCGCCCGCGCATCCAACGATCCCCGCCGATGCGGTCACGGCGAGCGGCAGTGGTTTGGACCCGCACATTTCACCGGAGTACGCGGCTCTTCAGGTGGCGCGCGTTGCGCGTGAGCGTGGAGTATCCGCCGACGAGGTGCGGAGTTTCGTCGCGGCGCACACGACCGGCCGCACCCTGGGCTTCCTGGGCGAACCAACGGTCAATGTGGTGGAGCTGAACCTGGCGCTCGACGAGGAATTCCCAGTCAGGTAGGGGGAAGCGGACCAGCCACATTTCGGGCCGCGACCCCGCCAACAGCGGCTGCGGCTGGCCCCCAGCACCGTGCGTGCCGCGACCGCGACTCCCGGTCGTCCCCAGCACCGTGCGTGCCAGGGCAACCGCGAGGGCATCACGCGAAAGGCACGGACCCGCACATGGGACCGTGCCTTTCAGCGCGCCAACGTTTACTCCGTGATCAATTCCCACCCCTCGGGCAACCCGTTCGTCGTGACCTCTCCCCCGCACACAACGAGGTCGATCGTCACGTCTTCGCCCAGTCGGAACTCCGACATGCGCACGCAGCCCCACTCGGGTGGCACCCGAGGCGACAATGTGAGCGTGCGGTTCGGGACGTCGGGGTTCAAGCCGAGGAACGAACGAACCAACAGCAGCGGTGCCGCGCTCGCCCATGCCTGCGGTGAGCATGACGTGGGATACGGCACCGGCGCGGGGAACCGCGACCGCTGGAAACCGCAGAACAATTCCGGTAGTCGACCGTCGAAAGCGGCTGCGGCGTCAAGCAATCCACCGGACAGCTTCGTCGCCAATTCGACCGCGCCCGGGACATGGCTGTAGCGCATGAGGCCCGCGACAGCGATCGCCGTATCGTGCGGCCACACCGAACCACTGTGGTAACTCATCGGGTTGTACGCGCCCATATCCGAAGCGAGCGTGCGCAACCCGAAGCCCGAATCCATTTCCGCGCGTGCGAGATTGCGGATCAGGATCTCCGCGTGCTCGTCGGTGGCGATGCCCGACCACAGGGCGTGCGCCGCGTTGCTGGTGAGCGCGTCGACCTGACGTTTGTTGGCGTCGAGCGCGATCGCGTACCACCCGCACTGCGGTAGCCAAAACTGTTCAGCGAACTTGGTGCGCAGCTCAGCCGCGCGTTCGCGCATCCGCACCGCGACCGCCGGTTCGTCGAACGCATCAGCCAATTCAGCCCGCGCGAGATACGCCGCGTACACGTATCCCTGCACTTCACACAGCGCGATCGGCGCGTGCGCGAGGTTGCCTTCGGCGTCGTTGATGCCGTCGAAACTGTCTTTCCAACCCTGGTTGATCAACCCGCGATCGGTGGCGCGAACGTATTCGACGAACCCGTCATCGTCGCGGTCGCCGAAGTCGGTGATCCAGCTGATCGCGGCATCGGCGGCGGGCAGCAGGGCCGCGATCGCGGATGGCTCCGCACCCCAGCGCAGACACTCGGCAAGCAGCATCACGAAAAGCGGGGTGGCATCGACAGTTCCGTAGTAGATCTGCCCGCCGAGCACCTGGCCGACCGCGGGTCCGCGCCGCATTTCGTGCATGATGCGGCCCGGTTCTTCTTCAACAAGCGGGTCGACTGTCTGGCCCTGCAACTCCGCCAACTGCTGCAAAGTGCCGAGCGCGAGGTCGGTTTCCAGCGGAAGCGACATCCACGCCGTGAGCAGGGAATCGCGCCCGAACAGCGTCATGAACCAGGGCGCGCCCGCAGCGACGAACGGTCTGCCCGTGCCGGTGTCGGTGTGGATTTGCAGTGCGCCCAAATCACTTTCGCTGCGTTGCAACACCCGGTTGAGCAGGGCTGAGTCGGCGGTGATGTCGGTTGCCGTTGCCCGCCACGCCTGAATTTTGCGCACCGGCTCGCTTGCCCGATACCGCTCGCCCGGGGTGCCTTCCATGCGCGGCCGTTGCGCGGCACCGGCCGGTTGCGCGGTGATTTCGGTCTGCCAGCGACCACCCGCTGGCACAACAACGCGCCAAATCATGGTGCCGGGCAACACCATTGGCTCGACCGTTGAGGTGAGCGCGAGCCCCCGCGACAGGTCGGCGCGGTCGTGCAGGAGCAGTTCGCCGTCGGAGGTGGTCATCTCCGCGCGACGGCCGCCCATCCGGCCTTCCTTCACCGAGAACAGGTCGACAAAATCAGCGTCAACATGCAGCTCAAGCACCACCGCGGTGGCTTCGCGGCTCATGTTTTCGAGCGTGATCAGCTCGTGCATGCCGTCGGCAACCAGCCGGTCGCGGACAACAAGCAACGTGCTGTCGGCCCGGCCCTGCTGCGGTGGGCGCCGCAACACGAACCGGGCCGCGAACGCCTCGGGACTGAGCACCGACAGCGCCTCAGGCCGTTTGCCGTCGATCAGCAATTCCCAACGCGAGATAACTCGCGCGTCTCGGAAGAACAAACCTTGCGGTTTACCTGGCTCAATATCACCAAGTCGGTCGGACAGGCAGAACGTGCCGCCTTCTACCAGAGTGACGGTGCCGCCCGCGCCGCCGAGCGCGGCAGGTTCACCGGCATTGAGCGGATTGGGCGGTGAGACGCTGTCTAGGCTCATGCGCGCCCGCTGCTCGCCGCCCCGACGGGCACGGGGATTCCGAAGGGCGGGTACCCAACGCGCTCGCGCGCCAAAATGCGCCGATACACCTGCTCGTATCCGCGACCGAGTACGTCGGCACCGAAGTTGGCTTCCACATGCGCGCGGCACGCGGCAGGGTCGTAATGCGCGACTTCGGCAAGCGCCGCGGGCAATTCGCTCGGATCATCGCAAATGCGCGCGGTGACACCTTCGACGAGGACTTCCTCGACCGCACCGCCACGCAACGCGACAACCGGCGTTCCGCAGACCATCGCTTCGATCATGACCATGCCGAAAGGCTCCTCCCAGCGAATGGGGAACAGCAGCGCACGTGCTCCGGAGAGCAGTTTACGCTTGGCGGCCGCGTCGGCGAGGCCGAAAACGTGATCGTTCTCCGTGAGGCGCGGGCGCACATACTCTTCGAAATACGCCTTTTCCGGCGGCTCTGAGCACTTGCCAGCGAGGACAAGCGGGATCCCAGCCTCGTGCGCCGCGTCGAGCGCGAGGTGCGGGCCTTTGTCGAAGCTGAAGCGACCGAGAAACAGCGCGTAGTCCTGCTTTTCGGTTTGGAACGGCCACATATCGGGTCGTAGCGCGTTGTGCACGCGACCGACCCACTTCAAATCGGGAGCCAGTTCGCGCTGCCGGTCGCTGATCGCGACGAGCGAGCACTCCTGCCCCAATTCCTTGTAGTAGCGGTAGCAGTCGTCCTGCACCGGACCGTGCACAGTGACCACCGTCGGCAAGCCGAGGTTCGCGTACGCGGGCGCGTTGAGCGGGCCAGCGAACGTGTGGTCGTGTACTAGATCGATGCCGTCGGTTTCGGCGAGCTGCTCGATCGCCCGACGCACTCGGAGCGCGTGAACGACTTCGGGGAACGGATCGCCAAGGCGCTCGGGCTGAATGCGGTCCCATAGGGGAACGAAATCGGCCTTCGTGCCGGGCTCGCCCGCACCGAAGAGGGTGACGTGGTGACCGCGCTCGCAGAGCGAATCAACCAGGTCGGCGACAACGGCTTCCACACCGCCATACGCCTTGGGTGGCACATCGAAATACGGTGGAACAACCATCGCGATCCGCAGTGGTTCACCGTTATCGAGGGAAAACAACTCCGATGCGGTGAACCCGGTCGGCGTCATTGCCGACATGTCTGCACTCATGACCATCCTTCCAGGAGGCTAAGAGCAAGGGCCGTTACGGAAAGTACCCCGCTACCAGGCAGTAAACCAGCGTGTTGCCGGAATCGTTGTCCGGCGATTCGCCTATTTCACCGAATATTTGGCACGAATCGCCGCTCTACGGCGTACAGACGTCGGGTTGAGGGAGCTCAACGCAGGCAATGTCGCCAAACTGTTCGACAATAAGTTTGCCCTTGCCGCGCCGGAGGTACTCGATAAATTGAGCGGCCAGCGAATCACCGGCGACCGTTCCATTCGTGTACGCGTTTTCCACTGCGGTAAACGGATACCGGCGCGCGCGAATATCTCCTGAGGTCGGATTCGCGCCGTCAATCGTGATCGGCACCAGGCCCGCGGCCACCGCCGAAGTCTCCACATATCCGATGGATCCGGGCATGCGCGCTACGTAGGTGCTCACGTTCTCGGTGTCGTCTACCTCGCACTGTTGAGCGCCAGCGGGGATGCCCGCGCAGCTTGTGTAGCGGAACACCTTGCGATTCTCTTCGAGTAACTGCGCTTCCATCACCCTACGCGTACCGGAGTCGGCCTTGCGGTCAACGAGCACAATCGGCGCATCAACACCCCCGACTTGGTTCCAGTTCCGTACGTTGCCGCGATAGATGTCGCGGATCTGCTGAACCGAAAGGTCGTGCACGCCAACGTCTTTGTGCGCGACGAGGGTGAAGGACGACAGAGCGACGGGCGTTTCCTTGAGAGTGGGGAAGTTCACCCCTTTGCTCCCGTCACCGATCGCGACCATCGAGGCGTTGGTGCCCGCTTCGGCGAGTTTGGTGAGCCCGTTTTCGGTGCTGGAGAACTGGAACGTGAAATGTGCTGCGGTGCAGGTGTTTTCGTAGGCTTGCGCGGCCTTTTTAATCATGGGAGCCATCGCGGTTGAGCCGACGATGGTGAGATCGCCTGCGGCGCAGTCGCGTGGGGGTGGGTCGGGTTGCAGGACCGCGAACAGGAGCTGAGCGAGGACGACTAGGGCGAGGAAGCTCGCGAGCCCGACCAGGACTGGGTCACGGCGGGAACCGCTATTGGTCGGCTGTAGTTCGGCCCCGCCAACCAAGCTGCCGCTCACACCGACGACGTTGGTGCCGTTCGGATCGGCAGGGTCGGGCTTGGGCCCTTTCAGCGCGATGAGCACCTTGTAGTGTTCCCCGCGCCCCAGCCGTTCCTTGGGCAACCGAATAATGGCGCTTCCGTCGCCGTTGGTGGCGGCGATACCCGTCAGCGCCGGGGACAGGGCTTCGACAGAAGTGCCTTCGCGCGTGACTCTTTCGGTCACCGCGGCCGCCACAACCGTATGTTCGGGGAAGACCAGCGCTGGGCCGCCGTTGTCGGGATAGTGCTCATCCTCAATAGCCGTGTGGCGGATGTTCTCGATGCGCACGAGCATGAGCCCGTCCGGCGGGTCACCAGCTCCACCTAGCGCCGCGAGGGTGCTCGATGGTGTGTTCATCTGCACCCGATAACCAAGCTGTCGGTGTTCGCCGAACACGAACTGACGTAGGAACGCCGCGACAGCAACGACGAGACCGACCGCCGAAATCGCAATGTCCCACGGGAACTCCCCCACGCCCATGCCTCACCCCCACTATCGACATTGATCTTGCGTCGATATTTATCAGACCCCACCGACAAGTCCGTGCGAGCGGGCAAGTGTTAGAACAACATTCACCCGCCGTCTCCCCCTGTCGCCCTGAGGGTCTGCGTGTCGCGAACCCTGTAGTGAGGTGCGGCAGCGATTTACCGCGCTTCTTGCGGCAATTAATGACCAGTTAATCGCACTTTATCTACCTTGACGAAGGCCGCGGGGCTCACCCGTCTCAGGTGGCCAGGGCTCGCCAAGGTGCAGGATCGATGTCGAGCAGTACCGCAAGCGGCGACCGGTTGCTGGTCTGGACGACGTCCCTAAAAATCATGAAAGCGGCCCGCAGCTTCGTCATAGCCCGCGACCCCAGACTCCGCCAGGAAGGTGCGGAGGGCACTCTCGCTCCGCCGCCTTAATTCAACGATGTGCTGTAGGTCGGTGGCCATCGAAGGATATCCCCACACGGCAGTTAGAACATTCTCTGGCCTTCGCGTGAACAGCCAACTCTCAGGCAGACGCGGATCCGCGATCTCAAATAGCTGGATGGGGTACCACTTCGGCCAGCCCTGTTCGTCGACGACCAGCACTGTGAGGAGCCGACCCATCAACGCCATCGATCGGACCGAGTAGACGCCTCTCTGTGCAAGCGGGTATTGGTATCCAGGCGGGAACTTGTCAGGCTCCTCCGGGGTCGGGTCCGCCGCAAAGACCACCTTCATCTAAATACCTCTTTCAAATGATTCCGTCTGCACTGAGGGCAGTTGGCGCTCATACTCGACCACCTTTGGGTAACATATATCCCGTCAGCGTGGGCCGCTCGCCATGAATGAGGATTCGGTCCGCGGCGAAGTCTGTGACTGGCGATTGGGCCATTTATGGGGGGCAACTACCCGCGACATCCGCTGGCACTGAAGCCCGCTGCCGCCCCCGGGAGCGGCGGCAGAGTATTGGAATGGCGGGGTAGAAATGGTAGCTGTTGATTTAACAGTTCGCGAGGCAATCCGTTTGCTCAGGTCTATACAGCGAAAACTGGTATCGGCCGTCGGCCCGGTTGTCGGTCATGGTCTAGGGACCATCGTTCGGGAATGAATGGGTTGGGAATGTAGGTAACGGGCAGTGCTCAGCCGACCTTCCCGCACGGCTAGCGCGCCTCAGTCGTTACTGAAGTCCTCACCTGGCTCCGACCTAAGCTCGGCCCGCATGTGCCACATGCTCGATGCCAGTCTCTCTAGATCTTGCGCGCAGGCACCACCACGGTAATTATGAATGAATTCTAGAATGTGATCGTCGGGAATCAGGTCGCTCCGGTAGGCAAACGCCAATTCTTCCAGTGCCGAATACGCCGAATACAGTCCGTGCTTCCGGGACCAGTCCCACATTTCGTGCGTATCAGGAGCAATTACGGCCAGAATCCCAGCGCCCCGTTCACCGAAACACCCCCACAGGCCCGACGTCGCGGTAATGGCGATTTTGGTCGAAAGAAATTGAAAGAACCCTATTCCTTCGCTCCCCGCCACACGGTCAGATTGCATCATCCGCCTGTAGTCGTCCGGTCCCGAGCGCACGTCCAGTTTGAAAGCAGGATAGCAATCTGCAGCCCGGAATGAGTCGCCCAGACAGTGGGAAACCTCTGAGACGTACACAGCCGCATCTCCGTGCAATTCAGCAAGCGAAGAAAGTGCGGGCCAAAACTCCGAAGAAATACTTAGCCCGTATCGAGTAAAGTAAGTACGCCTGGAAGGATGCTTGAAAACCTGCGACGGGAAACTTCTCTCCACATGGAAGAAGTCATTCACCATCGTCGACACTCGAGCTAATTCACGACGCTCACTGATAAAGGTCTCGCTCATTCCTATCCTTTGGCCAAATAGTGCCAACTACGGCTGGAGCTTCACCAGCAGCGTGAAGTCGGTTGCGACGACCATACCGAATTATGCGCAGCCAACCCAGTCCAATAGTCGGCGAATGAGCTCGTTGAGGCTGGAGACATCGGTGGCCTCATGACGTTTCGATATCCGTGTCGGGCCCACGAACGTCGACCAGTTGCAGGTGTAGCACATCGAAGTGCCACAACAGTAGCTGGCCACCGCGACTCAACCAAAGCTGCACTATCCCTCCCCGCAGGCACCCCTCGGCAATGTCCGACCGATCCTCCTGTAAACGCCGCGCATCCCTGGATTTAATAGCGCACGAGAATAGTTCTGCTCTATCCAACCAAACTTCACTGCGACAAAGCGGTTCACCGCGGCGGAAAATTCGGGGAAACCTGTTACCGCGACCTGACCCACATAGCTAGCCGAAACAGTCAAACGATCTCTGACTCTAATAAATCGAAGAACGTCATCTGATTCGGGCGAGAGCAGTTCATGCTGGTCTTGATGCTCAAGGCGCTGTACGGCATGGCAAAGCCCCACACACCAATGGATAAGTGTCATCCAGCCGAATCTTGTACTAAAGTCGCGTCCCTCGATCACCAGCACCACGTCGCCCATAAATGCCCCCTGCACCAGGTCCGGCTCATAAACAGACGTTAGGTCGTCATCCAGCTCAATCCGTCAACCTGAACTCGGATAACCTTTGATATCGAAATCAAGCTCAATCATCCGGGGCGCTAATCTCGTGTTTCCCGAGTCCATTCCAACAACCGCTCAACCTCCCACGTGTCGATCACCCGCTCGGCGACCACCCCGTGCGCCAAAGCCCGCTCGCACCCGTATCCCTGCCAGGCTAGCTGGCCCGGGGCGTGGGCGTCGGTGTCGATACTGAAATAGCAATCCATTTCGACGGCAAGGTCGATCAAACGGCCTGGGGGGTCGCGTCTTTCGGGGCGGGAGTTAATCTCGACCGCTGTTGAGAAGCGGCGGCATGCCTCCAAAACCACCTCGGCGTCGAAACTCGATTCCGGGCGCGTTCCTCGTGAACCCTCAACCAAACGGCCCGTCATGTGGCCAAGGATGTCGACGTTGGGGTTCGCTACCGCGTACACCATTCGTTTCGTCATCGTCTCGCTGTCCGCGCGCAGTTTCGAATGCACGCTCGCAACCACGATGTCGAGCTGTTCCAGCAGGTCAGCGTCCTGGTCCAGCGTGCCGTCGTCGAGAATGTCGACTTCGATTCCAGTGAGAATGCGGAAGGGCGCGAGTTCGGCGTTCAATTCAGCGACCACATCAAGTTGGCGCAATAATCGGTCGCGCGAAAGACCGTTCGCCACGGTCAAGCGTGGCGAATGATCGGTCAACGCGCAATACTCGTGGCCAAGCATCGCCGCCGTTCGCATCATTTCCTCGATCGGACTTCCGCCGTCCGACCAATTCGAATGTGTATGCAAATCCCCGCGCAGCACACCGCGCAACGCATCACCAGCAGGAGCGATAGCCGTTGCCGCAGAACGCAATTCGACCAAATAGTCGGGAACCGCGCCAGCTACGGCCTGCTCAATTACCGCAGCCGTCTTAGGCCCGATCCCGGCCAACGAACGCCACGAACATGCCTGCGTGTGCGATAAAAGCTCAGCATCAGAAAGCCCCTGCACAATGTCAGCGGCCTTCCGATACGCCTTCACCCGATGCGTTTCCGCCCGACCCCGCTCAAGCCAAAACCCAATTTCCCGAAGCGCCGCAACAGGATCCAGGCTTGGCATCGCGAATCAGCTCCTCGCCCTACCGCGCGGCCTCGGCTGACAAACCGGGCACGAAAACGACGACCGGTTCATGAATTGTTCGCGCACCAACGGGGTCCCGCACCGGTCGCACGGTTCGTTCTCCCTGCCATATGCCGCGAGCGACCGCGAGAAATAGCCAGCGTCCCCGTTCACATCGACGTAGAGGGCGTCGAAGGAAGTGCCACCAACCGCTAACGCTTCGCTCATCACGGCGGTGACGTCGGCGAGCAGTGCGCGAATAACCGGCCGCGAAAGGTTGGCGGCAATGCGCGTGCCATGCAACCGCGCACGCCACAGCGCCTCGTCGGCATAAATGTTGCCAATTCCCGAAACCACGGTCTGATCGAGCAAAACCCGTTTAATCTCAGTGCGTTTCGCGCGAATCGCGTCGACAACAGCGTCGACGTCGAACAGTGGATCGAGTGGGTCGCGCGCGATATGGGCCACCGAATCCGGCACCGACGTGCCGTCAACGTCAACCAATTCGCCGAGCGCCCACCCACCGAACGTGCGCTGATCAACAAACCGCAACTCGACCCCATCGCCGAGTCCAGCACGAATATGCGCGTGCTTTTCCACCGGCGAATCGCTGGGCCGCACCAGCATTTGCCCGCTCATCCCAAGGTGCACGATGAGCGCGGTGTCCGGCTCATCGAACGTGAGCCACAGATACTTGCCGCGCCGCCGCGCGCTGTCGATCCGCAACCCGGCCAACCGACCGGCAAGGTCAGCGGCCCCTTCGAGATGACGCCGCACCGAACGCGGATGCGTGACGGTGACGGCGTCAATGGAACGACCAACCGCGTGCTCGGCGAGCCCCCGCCGCACTACCTCAACTTCGGGCAGCTCGGGCACGAGTCAGGCTTCGGATGAGTCGGAATCAGCGGGAGCTTCGGAATCGGCAGCCAACTTGCGGTACGCGGCACCGGCCGCCTTCTGCTCGGCTTCCTTCTTGGACCGGCCAACACCCTGGCCGTAGCCGTCGCCCGCGATAACCGCGGTGGCGGTGAATTCTTTGTTGTGATCGGGGCCCGTCGAGGTGATCTCGTAATTGGGCACACCAAGACCGCGCTCGGCGGTGAGTTCTTGCAGGCTGGTTTTGTAGTCGAGCCCGGCACCCATGCGGGGACCGCGATCGAGCAACTCAGCGAACAGTCGAAGCACAACTTCGCGCGCGACGTCGATGCCGTGCTCAAGGTGCACAGCACCAAGCAGCGACTCCATGCCGTCGGCAAGAATGCTTGGCTTGTTGCGGCCGCCGGTGAGCTCTTCGCCCTTACCGAGCAGCAAATGGGGACCGAGACCAGCTTCACCGAGACCGCGAGCGACTTCGGCGAGCGCGTGCATGTTCACCACGCTGGCGCGCAGCTTCGCGAGTTCACCCTCGGACTTCTCCGGGTGCTCGGTGTAGAGGCGTTCGGTGATGGAAAGGCCGAGCACCGAGTCCCCGAGGAATTCGAGGCGCTCGTTGGTCGGCAGGCCGCCGTTCTCGTACGCGTACGACCGGTGCGTCAGCGCTAGGCGCAGCAGCTCCGGTCGTACGTCGACACCGAGGGCGGTGAGCAGGTCGGTGTGATCCACCGACCCAGCTTCTTCGTCTTTGACGGTCACGTCGTTAAGACAGATCAGACAGCAGAGGTGACCTGGCGGCCCTTGTAGGTGCCGCAGCTCGGGCACGCGATGTGCGGGAGGGTCTTCTCACCGCAAGCGCGGTTCGGGCAGGTGACCAGCGTGGGGGCGCTAGCCTTCCACTGGCTGCGACGGGCATGAGTGTTGGAACGCGACATCCGGCGCTTGGGAACAGCCACGGCTACTTCTCCTCTAGGTTTTCGCTGCGCGACTCAGCATCGTCGGATGCTGAAGCAGCGGGGTGGTTCGGATTGGTGGAACCCTCAGCGGGGTCGCCGGTACCAGGCGCATCGGAGCCGAAGCTCGCCAATTTCGCCCAGCGAGGGTCCAGTATCTCATGCCCGTGATCAGAACCCGCAATCGCCATCCGCACCCCACACTCCGGGCAGAGCCCAGCGCAGTCGGGAGTGCAGAGCGGCTGGAGCGGAAGCTCAAGCCCAATGGCGTCGAGGATCACCGGTTCGAGGTCGATCAGGTCATCGACCATCCGATAGGCCTCGTCGTCGGTGGTTGTTTGCTCGGTGGTGCTGTCGGGATACGCGAACAGCTCCGTGAGATGGATATCAACGTGATCGGTGAACGGTTCGAGGCAGCGCGAGCACTCCCCCGCCGTCGGGCCCGATGCCGTGCCGGTGACCAGCACGCCTTCGGAAACCGCCTGCAACTGCAGGTCAAGCTCCACCTCGGCGTTAGCCGGGATGGCGATCAGGTCGAGACCCAAGCGCTCGTGCTCGGTGGCCGTGCGATGCAGCTCCCGCATAGTGCCAGGCCTGCGGCCGAAACTGCGGACATCCAGCACAAAACCCGCGTCGGACACTGGACCGTTGTTGGTCGAGCGCTGACGCGATGGTGAACCGGAACCGGCGGACATCACTGACTCACTTCATTCGAGGGATCGTGGGCAACCAGTCAACAGTACGCAAACCAGCGCGCGATCTCAAAACGCGCTCGGTTTAGCGACGGTGTTCGGCCGCGTATTCGCGCGAATCCGGGTAGTCGGGGTATTCCGGCTGGCCAGCGGCCCGCATCTGCTGCCGTCCGCGCGTGATCGTGCGACGGGTTGAGTTGAGCGTTTCCTCGACTTGCGCGAGTCGGCTACCGAATTCGGCCATGTGCTCGTCGACGTAGGCGTCGCATTCGGCGCGCACGCGGTCGGCTTCGGCTTGCGCTTCGTCGACGAGGCGCGCTGCTTCGGCGTGCGAGACGCGAACGACCTCAGTTTGGGCGACCAAGCGGGCCTGCTCGGCTTCGCCGTCGGCGATCGCGCGGGCGTACGACGCCTTGCCGGCCTCAATCGCCCGATCGGCGTCGATACGCGCGCGACCGGTGAGTTCGTCGTATTCGGCGTTGCCGTCGGCGATGATCTGGTCGGCTTCGGCTTGTGCCGCGGTGACGAGCCGGTCGGCGTGCGCGGTCGCTTCGGCGACCATGCGGTCGGCGTGAGCCTTGGCTTCGGAAAGGATGCGGTCGGCTTCGGCGCGCGAACCTTCGAGCGTGGCGCGTGCCTTCTCATTCGCCGACGTGACGGTTGCCTCAGCCCCGCTACGTGCGTCGCCGACGATCTTGTCGCGGTGATCGAGGACGTCCTGGGCGTCGTCGAGTTCGCCCGGTAGCGCGTCGCGCACGTCGTCGAGCAACTCAAGGACATCGCCGCGCGGGACAATGCAGCTGCGCGTTGGCGGAATGCCGCGCGCCTCCTCCACGATGGCGACCAATTCGTCGAGCGCTTCGAATACGCGATACATGCTCACTACCCTCCTGCTGCCTCACGGCGAAAACGCGCGCCGTCACCAAGTGTGCCCTTCGTCACCCACTCTGCCGAACGACGGGCCGGTGTGTCGCCAGAGTGTCTCGCATCCCACAAAAAAAGAAGTGGAGTACCGCCCTCCGCTTCGGCTACCATCGGTAGGCACGACATCGTGGTCGGCCAGACATACGCGAGTGTGTTTGTCGCTGGAGGAGTTCGGAGTCGCCATGACTTTGTTAGATATGCCGAGATCACCGTCGGCCCCTCTCGCGAACGCGTTCAACGCATGGACCGGCCCGTTTCCCGTCATCGCTCCGCTCCCCGCAATCGCTCCGCCCCGCAGAACCACTCCGGCCGACCCGAACCGCGTCCTCACCTATTTGCGTGCCGACAGCGCGTTCCCGCAGCTCATCCGCTTCGCCCTCGTTGGCGGGACCAGCAATATCGCCTACGTTCTGCTGTTTTTCGCGATCGGTGGCATTGGCCCGCTTGTCGCGAATGTTGTTGGGTCGCTTGTGAGCACGGTGATCGCGAACGAACTGCATCGCCAACTCACCTTCCACGCCGCCGACCGCGTTGGCTGGTTTACCGCCCAATGGGAAGGCGGCGGACTCGCGCTGATCGGCTTGATCGTGACGACCGCTGGGCTCGCCGGGCTCGACCTTTACGCGCCAAGCCTCGGCAACAGCGCCCAAGCGTTAGCCGTGCTCGCGATTACCGCGGTGGTAGGGGGCTTACGCTTTCTCGCCCTCCGGGGACTGTTCTAGCCCTGTTTGCGTTCGGCGATGCGGTCGAGCAACGCCTTGTGGACGGCGGGCGGGAGCATGTCGCTTACGTCGCCGCCGTAGGCAGCGACTTCCTTGACCAGTGAGCTAGACAGGAAGCTCAGCGACGGGTTGGTCGCGATGAAGAACGTGTCGACGCCAGCGAGCTTGTGGTTCATCTGCGCCATTTGCAGTTCGTAACCGAAATCGCCAGCGTCACGCAGACCCTTGACGATCGCGCCGACGTTTTCCTGCTTCGCGAAATCGACAAGCAGGCCCTGCCATGACGCGACACGCACGTTGGGCAGATCCGCGACCGACTCGCGCAACAGCTCCATCCGCTCATCGACGGTGAACATGCCCTGCTTCTTCGGGTTCACCATCACCGTGATGATGACCTCGTCGAATTGCGCTGCGGCGCGGGCGAATACGTCGATGTGACCGTTGGTCACCGGGTCAAACGAACCTGGGCACAGTGCGGCAGCCATGCGTCAGACGCTAGCACCGTAGGTGGCGAGCTCGATTCGCGTCTCCCCGTACTTGCGTGGCTTGAGCGCGGAATACCCTGCGGGCCAAACGATTTCGGGCGAACGGACCGAACGCTCGACGATCACGAGCGCGTCGTCGGCGAGCCAGTTGTTGGTGGCGAGCGCGGCGAGGTCGCTGATGACGGTTTCGGTGTCGACGTCATAGGGCGGGTCGGAGAAGACAAGGTCGATGTCGCCGCTGCCCGACTGAGCGAGCACGGTCCCGACGGGCGCGACCCGAATTTGCGCGCCCGGCAGCCCGAGCTCGGCGATATTCGCGCGAACGACACCAGCCGCCGTGCGGTCCGACTCGACCAGCAACACCGATTCCGCGCCGCGCGACAGTGCCTCAAGGCCGAGTGCGCCCGAGCCCGCGTACAGGTCGAGTACGCGAGCGCCGTCGAGGCCAAAGCGCGCGTCGATGGTGCTGAACAGCGCCTCACGCACTCGATCGGACGTGGGTCGCGTACCGGCGGGCGGCACCTTCAAGCGCCGCCCGCCCGCTACGCCCGCGACGATGCGCGTCATTCGGAATCGCGCGTGACCAACTCGACGAGCAGGTCACCGCCCTCAACCTGGGCCACCTTCGCCGTTGCGATCCGGCCGACAACGCCAGCGCGCGGGGCGGTGATCGCCGCTTCCATTTTCATGGCCTCAATTGTGCCAATGGTGTCGCCCGCGCTGATCTCGTCACCCTCCGAAACCGCGACGGTGACCACACCTGCGAACGGTGCCGCGATGTGACCGGGGTTGGTTTTGTCGGCCTTCTCTGCGGCAGGGACCTCGGAGGCGACCGAACGGTCACGCACCGCGACCGGCCGCAATTGGCCGTTCATGATGGCCATGACCGTGCGCATGCCCTTTTCGTCCGGCTCGGAAATCGCTTCGAGCCCGATGAGCAGCGTGACGCCCTTCTCCAACTGCACGCGGTGTTCCTCACCGCGACGCAGCCCGTAGAAGAACTGGTTTTCCGACAGGCCGGTCGTGTCGCCGTACTTGTCGCGATGCGCTTCGAACTCCGCCGTCGGGCCGGGGAAGAGCAGGCGGTTGAGCGTGGCGCGGGTTTGATGCGACGTGCCGTTGAGCCCGTCTTCGTCGGCCTGGGTCAGCGGGACCACCGGCTTGGGCTCGGCCCGGCCCGCCAGCGCGCGCGTGCGGAACGGTTCGGGCCAACCACCGGCCGGGGTGCCAAGCTCGCCACGCAGGAACCCGACGACCGAGTCAGGCAGGTCGTAGCGGCCAGGGTCGGCGGCGAAGTCGTCGACGCTGACGCCCGCGCCAACGAGTGCGAGCGCGAGGTCACCAACGACCTTCGACGACGGCGTGACCTTGATCAGGCGACCAAGCAGCCGGTCGGCGGCGGCGTAGCGCGCCTCAACCTCTTCGAACCGGTCACCGAGACCGAGCGCGATCGCCTGCTGACGCAGGTTCGACAGCTGACCGCCGGGGATCTCGTGGGTGTACACGCGACCGGTCGGCGCGGGCAGACCCGACTCGAACGGCGCGTAGACCTTGCGCAGCGCCTCCCAATACGGTTCAAGGTCACAGACATTCGCGAGATTGAGGCCGGTGTCGCGGTCGGTGTGTGCGGTGGCGGCGACGATCGCCGACAGCGCGGGCTGAGACGTCGTGCCCGCCATCGCGGCCGACGCACCGTCGACGGCATCGGCACCGGCCTGCCATGCGGCGAGGTAAGTCGCGAGCTGGCCGCCCGGGGTGTCATGGGTGTGGACATGGACGGGCAGGTCGAAGTTACTGCGAAGGGCCGTAACGAGTTTCGCGGCGGCCGGTGCGCGCAGCAGCCCGGCCATGTCCTTGATCGCGAGCACGTGCGCGCCCGCATCGACGATCTGTTCGGCGAGCTTGAGGTAGTAGTCGAGCGTGTAGAGCGACTCGTCGGGGTTCATCAGGTCGCCGGTGTAGGACAGCGCGACTTCGGCGATGGCCGTTCCGGTTTCGCGCACCGCGTCGATGGCTGGGCGCATCTGGTCGACGTTGTTGAGCGCGTCGAAGATCCGGAAGATGTCGATACCGGTCGCGGTAGCTTCGGAAACGAAAGCGCGCGTGACCTTTTCGGGGTACGGCGTGTAGCCGACGGTGTTGCGCCCACGCAGCAGCATCTGCAAACAGATGTTCGGCACCGCTTCCCGCAACGCGGCGAGGCGCTCCCACGGGTCCTCATGCAAAAAGCGAAGGGCCACATCGTAAGTGGCGCCGCCCCACGCTTCGATCGACAGCAGTTCGGGGGTCAGGCGCGCGACATGCCCTGCGACACCGAGCAACCCGGTGGTGCGCACGCGAGTGGCGAGCAGCGACTGGTGCGCGTCGCGGAAGGTGGTGTCGGTGACGCCGAGCGCCTTCTGCTCACGCAACGCACGCGCGAAACCCTCAGGGCCAAGCGCTAATAGACGCTGACGCGACCCGTCCGGCGGCGGCAGCGTGAGGTCGATCTTGGGCAGCTTGTCGGCCGGGTACACCTTCGTCGGACGTTCGCCGTTGGGCTTGTTGACGGTGACGTCGGCGAGATAGGTGAGGATTTTGGTGCCACGGTCCGCCGAACCACGCGAGGTGAGCAGTTCGGGACGTTCGTCGATGAAGCTCGTCGTCACGCGACCCGCTTGGAAATCGGAGTCGTCGAGCACCGAAAGCAAGAACGGGATGTTGGTCGTGACGCCACGAATGCGGAACTCGGCAAGCGCGCGACGGGCGCGGGCGGCGGCCGCGGGCAGGTCGCGACCACGGCAGGTGAGCTTGACCAGCATCGAGTCGAAGTACGCGCCGATCTCCGCGCCCAGGTTCGCGCCGCCGTCGAGGCGGATGCCAGCGCCGCCGGGCGTGCGATAAGCGGTGATGCGGCCGGTGTCGGGGCGGAAGCCGTTGGCCGGGTCTTCGGTAGTGATGCGGCACTGCAACGCGGCACCACGAATGCTCACCGTTTCCTGGCTCAAGCCAAGGTCAGCGAGGGTTTCGCCAGCCGCGATACGCAGCTGCGCCTGCACGAGGTCGACGTCGGTGATTTCCTCGGTGACGGTGTGTTCGACCTGGATGCGCGGGTTCATCTCGATGAAGACGTGCTTGCCACGCTCGTCGAGCAGAAACTCGACGGTGCCCGCGTTGGAGTAGCCGATCTGGCGGGCGAACGCGACGGCGTCGGCGCAGATGCGATCGCGCAGCTCGGGATCGAGGTTGGGCGCGGGCGCGAGTTCGATGACCTTCTGATGACGACGTTGCAGCGAACAGTCGCGTTCGAACAGGTGCATGACGTTGCCGTGCTGGTCAGCGAGGATCTGCACCTCGATGTGGCGCGGGTTGACAACGGCCTGCTCAAGGAACACCGTCGGGTCGCCGAAGGCCGACTCGGCCTCACGCGATGCGGCCTCGATCGACTCGCGCAACAGCTCCGGGGTTTCCACCCGCCGCATGCCACGACCACCACCGCCAGCGACGGCTTTCACGAAGACCGGGAAGTCGAATTCGGTTGCGGCACTGAGCAAGTAGTCGACATCGGCCGACGGTTCGCTCGACTTGAGCACCGGCAGACCCGCCTCGCGCGCGGCGGCGATGGCGGTTGCCTTATTGCCCGCCATCTCAAGCACGTGCGCCGACGGGCCGATGAACGTGATGCCCGCTTCCTCGCACGCGGCGGCGAGGTCGGGGTTCTCGGACAGGAAGCCATAGCCCGGGTAGATCGCGTCGGCACCCGCGCTCTTCGCGGCGTCGATGATCGCGTCGATCGACAGATACGCGCGAACCGGGTGGCCCTTCTCGCCGATCTGATACGACTCGGCGGCCTTGAGCCGGTGCACCGAATTGCGGTCCTCATGTGGGAAAACCGCGACCGTCCCGATGCCGAGTTCGTAGGCGGCACGGAAGGCACGGATGGCGATCTCGCCGCGATTGGCGACCAAGACTTTCGAGAACATTCGACCACGGTACCCGGCGGATAATCATCACAGCCACCGCCTGCGACCTGGGAAGTTGCGTTCACGAAGCTGTCACATGAGCGGGCTCGTCGATCGTCGCCACGGGAGGCTTTTTACCGGGCGGCGAGCGTTGGCGATCGCGTGGCAACAGTTTCGTTTCCCGGTCGTGACCTGTGCGAACGGTCTCGCACGGGAACCGACCACTCGGTTCTGTCATTTGGTCACACTTCGCACATTACGCACCAGTAGTCCCAGGTTGAATCCCTTGCGAGAGCGGACAACTGCGAAGCCAATCGAACTTTTCAGCGAACATTGCGAACTAAGCGCGTTAAGATCTTCGGCGTGCGGAAGATGTACGCGGGGGCCAGGCTACGCAGGCTGCGCGAAGAGCGCCGAATGACTCAAGCTGCCCTGGCAAAGTCACTTGATCTGTCGCCCAGCTATCTCAACCAACTTGAGCGCGATCAGCGGCCGCTCACGATTCCTGTTCTGCTCAAACTGAATTCAACGTTCGACCTCGATGTGCAGTTCTTCGCTGCCGACTCCGACGCGCGGTTGGTTTCGGATTTGCATGAGGTGCTCGTTGAAGCGGCGGGCGGCGGCGACACCGCGCCCATCACCGAAGTCGAGGAATTGGCAACGCGGCTGCCGGAAGTCGCGCGGATCGTGATCGCGATGCACCGCCGCCTGCGCGCGGCAAGCGACCAACTCGACCTGCTTTCCTCTCGCGTCGACGCGCCCGGCGGCGTGCCGGGCACCCCGATGCCCTACGACGACGTTCGCGACTTCTTCTACGATCACCGCAATCACATCGCGACCCTCGATCATGCCGCTGAGCAGCTGTTTGAGGAAAGTGGACTGTCGATTGGTTCGCTCGACCGACAGTTGGCGCGCATCGCCGAGGAACGCGCTGGCGTCACGGTGCTTGTTCGCGGCGACGGTGCCGATCCGAGCATTCCGAAACGCCACTACGACCCCGAGACGCGCACGCTCACCCTCGCTCGTCGACTGCGGCCGGGACAGCGCGCGTTCCAGATCGCGACCACACTCGCGCTGTTGCTGTACAGCCGCGAAATCGACAACGTCCTCGCGGAATCCCGTGCGCTGGTTGGGGAATCGCGCACGCTCGCGCGCGTCGGGTTGGCCAACTACTTCGCTGGCGCGCTGATCTTGCCGTATGGCCGGTTCCTGCGGTCGGCCGAGGAATTGCGCTACGACGTCGACCTGCTCGCGCTGCGGTTCGAAGTGGGTTTCGAAACGGTGTGCCATCGGCTCAGCACGTTGCAGCGGCAAGGTCAGCGTGGGGTTCCGTTCTTCTTGATCCGCACCGACCGGGCGGGCAACATCTCCAAACGCCAGTCGGCGACGGCGTTTCATTTCTCGCGGGTTGGCGGCAGTTGCCCGCTGTGGGTGCCGCATCAGGCGTTCGACAATCCCGGGCGCATCCACACGCAGATTTCGGAGATGTCGGACGGTCGACGCTATCTGTGGATCGCGAGGACAACGCCGACTACCGCGCAGGGGTACGGCACCGCGGGCAAGGACTTCGTGATCGCGCTCGGGTGCGACATCGAATACGCCGACAAACTCGTCTACTCCCACGGCCTGCAACTCGACGACCCGCATTCGGTCGTTCCGATTGGGGCCGGGTGCAAGGTGTGCGAGCGACCAGCGTGCCCACAGCGTGCGTTTCCGCAGATCGGGCGACCGTTGGCGCTGGTTGAGCACACGAGTACGGACCTGCCGTACCCGCGCTTGGTTCGCTAGCTTTTCGCGAGGTATTCCAGGCGTTGACCGTCGACGGCGGCGGTGACCATCGTCGCCAAGCCGGGGTGGTTCACCAGGCCGGGGTCGTCGGCCACGATCTCGCGCGCCAATTCCTGTGCGGCAGTGATGACTTCGAGGTCGTCGAGCAGCGAGAGCAGGCGTAGCGAACGCGCGGTGCCCGACTGTGCTGAGCCGAGGACGTCGCCTTCGCGGCGCTGACGCAGGTCGAGCACCGACAGTTCGAACCCGTCGGTTGTTGCCGCGACCGCGTCGAGTCGGGCCATCGCGGTGCCGCCCGGCGACATGTCGGTGATGAGCAGGCACAGGCCGGGGTGTTTGCCGCGCCCAATGCGACCGCGCAGCTGGTGCAGCTGGCTCACGCCGAAGCGGTCGGCGTCGACGATGGCCATGACGGTCGCGTTGGGGACGTCGACGCCAACCTCAACGACGGTGGTGCAGACGAGCACGTCGATGTCACCGTCGTTGAATTGCCGCATCACCTGGTCTTTTTCGTCGGTGTGGAGGCGGCCGTGTAGGAGTCCGACGCGGACGTCTTTGAGCGGGCCTGCTTTGAGCGCTTCGTAAAGGTCGACGGCCGCAGCGGTATTGGGCGCTTCCTTTTCTTCGGCCTTCTTCTTGCCCTTCGCCGGTGGCGCGTCGGGGTCTTCGCCGATGCGCGAGCACACGACGTATGCCTGCCTGCCCTGGCCAACTTCTTCGACGATGCGTTCCCACGCACGATCCACCCATGCTGGATGTAGTTTGCGTGGAACAACTTTCGACGTGATGGGGCTTCGGCCGCGCGGAAGTTGGGTCAGGGTAGAGGTTTCCAAGTCGCCGAGGGTAGTCATGGCGATGGTGCGTGGAATCGGGGTCGCGGTCATCACGAGCAGGTGCGGCGAGACGCCTTCTTTTGCCTTGGCGCGCAAAGCATCTCGCTGCTCGACGCCGAAGCGGTGCTGTTCGTCGACGATCACCGCGCCCAAATCGAAGAACTCGACATTGTCTTGAATCAGGGCGTGCGTGCCGATGACGATGCCCGCGTCGCCAGTGACGGCGTCGAGCAGCGCGGCTTTGCGTGCGCTCGCCGACATCGAACCGGTAAGGAGAACGAGTTTGGTCGCGCGGTCGTCGGCACCGAGTTCACCGGCTTTGCCGAGGTCGCCGAGCATGGTTTTCAGCGACCGAAAGTGCTGCGCGGCAAGCACTTCGGTTGGCGCGAGCAACGCGCACTGACGGCCGGAGTCGACCACTTGCAGCATCGCGTTCAGCGCGACGATGGTTTTGCCTGAGCCGACCTCGCCTTGCAGGAGGCGGTGCATCGGCCGGGTGCGCGAGAGGTCGTCGGAGATTTCGCCGAGCACCTGTTGCTGGCCTTCGGTGAGTTCGAACGGGAGCTGTTCGGCGAAGGCGGCGGCGATGCCGTCGGGGCGCGGCGGGCACGCGGGGGCGGTGCGGCCTTCGATTTCGTGGCGGCGTTCGGCGAGGACAAGCTGCAAAGCGAGTGCTTCATCGAAGCGCAGGCGGTCGCGTGCTTTGTCGATGTCGGCCTTGTGTTCGGGCAGGTGGATCAGGCGAAGGGCGTCGGTGACGTCGATCATGCCGCGCTCTTCGCGCAGGTCAGCGGGGAGCGGGTCGTCGATGGGGTCGAGTTGGTCGAGCACCTGACGCACGCAGGCGAGCAGGTCCCAGCTCTGCACCTTCGCGGTCGCGGGATAGACCGGGACGAATTCGCGTTCGAAGAAGCTGGCGTCGATGCCGCCCGCGCCCTTGGCACTTTGCGCGAGGCCCTTCAGCGCGCCACTGCCGCGCACGGTCGTGAGCTGTTCGATGCCGCCGTCGGGGGTGGTTGGCAGGATCAGGTAGTCGGGGTGCGAGAGGTTCCAGCGGTCGGGCCGCCACCAGTGCACGGTGCCCGACATCATCGCGCGCGCACCTTCGCGCACGAGGAAACGGACCTTGTCGCCGTTGAAGAAGGTGATCTCGATCGGGGTCGACGCGCCGGTGTCGAGGTGGACCTTGAGCAGGTTCCCGCGACGGTTACGCATCGGGCGCAGTTCGGTTTTCGTGATGCGGCCGATGACGGTGATGTGCGCGCCCTCGTCGGGGACTTCCTCGGTGAGCGGCTGGCCCTGCGTCGCGTAGCGGGCCGGGTAGTGACGCAGCAGATCTTCGACGGTTGTCATGTCGAAGGACTCTGAAAGTCGTTCTGCCGCTTTGACTCCCAGTACGTGGTCGAGACGGTCCTGCAATGTCGCCATGCTCACTCCACCCCAATCTGGCACAAATCACCTTGTTGCCCACCGGAATACACCACAACCTCCACGCCGGGGAAACCGGCCTCGATGTGCGCGGTGAGCACGTCACCGAGTTCGGCGCTGGCATCGGCACCCATGAGCAGGGTCACCAATTCGCCACCCAGAGAAAGCATTCGGTCGAGGAGGATGCGACCGGCATCGAGTACGTCGGGGTCGATGACGACAACGTCGTGGCCGACGAGGCCGAGTCCGTCGCCGGGTTCGCAGGTACCGACCATCGTGAGCGCGCGCCCGGATGCGGCCCTTAGCGCGCCCCAGCGGGTGGTGGCTGCGGCTTCCGACATGGCGAACACGTCGTCGACGGCAACGCGTTGCTGGTCGTGCACCGCGAGCGCGGCCAGCCCTTGGACCATCGACGCGGACGGCAGGAGCAAGACGTCACGTGACTCGTCGCGGGCCGCCATACCGACGGCGACAAGTTCCTGGGCGGGGAGCGCACCGTTGGGCAGCACGAGGACTTCGCGATGTGGCATGGACCTGATGGCGGTGAGGAGGGCGGATGAGTCGAAGGTTGGCTGGTCGCCGCGCAGGGTTGTCGCGCCCGCACTTTCGAAGAGGGTGGCGGCGGCAGTGCCCGCGACGACGGCGAGGACGCCGCGAGGGGTGCGTGGGTGTTCGGCCGGTGCGGGTGAGGAAGCCGCAGCCTGCGCGCCGACGGCACCCGAGTAGTTGCCCGCGTGCCCGTCGCGGTCCGAGCGGCCGGTGGCGGCGACCTCGTTGGGCGCGCCCCCCGACTCGACTCTGTGCCCGAATTCGCTCGCAGTGGCGGCTTGGTGCGCGCTGCCAGGATCACCCGTGGGGACGAAATCTCTCGGCGCACGCCCGGGCCCGCCGACATGGGCAGGACCGGTCCCGAATTCGCCCGCAGTGGCGGATCGGCGCGCGAGGTCGCTCGCAGTGACGGTTTGGTGCGCGCCGCCAGGATCACCCGTGGGGACGAAATCTCTCGGCGCACGCCCGGGCCCGCCGGCATGGGCAGGACCGGTCCCGAATTCGCCCGCAGTGGCGGATCGGCGCGCGAGGTCGCTCGCAGAGGCGGTTTGGTGCGCGCCGCCAGGCTCGCCCGCATGGTCGCCGGGATTGTGCTCGTGTGGGGTCGTCGCGACGAAGCTCTCGATCTTGATCGCGCTGAGGTGGCCCACCGCGATGCCCGCCTCGATCGCCGCGCCCGCGTCGCGGCAGTGGACGTGGGCTGAGAACGTGCCCGTGCCGTCGCCAACGACGACGACGGAGTCGCCGAGGATCGCGAGTCGGTCGCGGAGGGCGTCGGCGGTGGTGGCGTCGATGCCGCTGATGAGATACATCACTTCGAAGTGGGGGACGGCGGCCGATGTTGGGTATGCCGCGTCGAAATCCGCGCCACGCGGGACGCTGTCGTTCGAGCCGATCGCGGTGCGTCTTCCCCCGCCGAGGCTGGCGTCATAACTCGCATTGCCAACGCTCGCACGGTGCGGCGAATCACGCGTGTACGCCGGACGCGCGGGCAGCGTGCCGCCGACCGTCGCAACGAGGCAGTCGAGCAGCACCAACAACCCGCGCGCACCCGCGTCGACCACGCCAGCGGCTCGCAGTACACCGAGCTGAGTTGGCGTGCGCGCCAACGCTTCCGCCGCTGCCGAACTCGCGGCTACAGCGACAGCGAGCAACTCCGATCCGTCCGTCGATGCCCCTTCTGTCGATGGGCTGGCTGCGCGCACGGCACTCCCGACGCCCATCGGTTCCGCAGTCGACGCGGACGCAACGTGGCCAGGCCCCGACGCCGATGCTGCGTCGCACGCTGTCGACGGACCGGGTGCGTGCACAGCACTGTCGACGCTCGTCGGTTCCGCAGTCGACGCGGACGCAACGTGGCCAGGCCCCGAAGCCGGTACCGCGTAGTCGGCCGCCGACGCCGCCTGGTCGAGGACGGTCAGAATCGTCCCGTCGACCGGCGCACTCAACCCCGCCCGCGCCAACGAAGCCGCCCCCACCAACGCAGCGCGCACCTCACGCCCGGTCAGCGGTCCATTTCCCACCGGCACCGCCTCGGCCAACCCGCGCAAAACCTGCGAAAGAATGATCCCCGAATTCCCCCGCGCCCCCCGCGTAGCCCCCCGCGCCAACGCCCGCGCAACCGTTCCGGTGTCCCGACCTGCCGCATCGCCATCGGCCCCCATGCGCCCAGCGCCAGCCATTTCAGCGACCTGACTGACTGCCGCTGGGCCCCCGCGCTCAGCACCATCGACCACGCTGCCACCAACCCCAACGCCTTCACCGCCCGCCGCTGCGCCCCCGCACTCAACGCCAGCAACCACGCTTTCAGCACCGGCACTGGTCAGCGCCACATCCACGCTGACCCCAGTGTCTTCACCACCCGACGCTGCGCCCGCGCGCTCAAGCCCAGCATCCACGCTTCCAGCACCGGCACTCGTCAGCCCCACCCCGCCCGCTGCGACCGCGTCCTGCGCCGCCGCAACCGCCGCACGCATGGTCGCCAACAGATTCGTTCCCGTGTCCGCATCCGCGATCGGGAAAACGTTCAGTGCGTCGATCTCTCGGCGACGGGCCGTCAGTTCGGCTACGCACGCATGCGCCCAGGTCAACAGCGCGGCGCCGTCTAGCGCCTCAAGCACCTGCGACACGCCACCCTCTCCCCGTCGAAGGCGCTCACGCGTCGAGCGCCGCACGCCAGGTTAGCGCTCCGGTCCGACACCGGTATGCTTGCTCTCGACCGGACCGCCGGGCCCTGCCGCACGCGCCTACTCCCCCGTGCCAACGGAGACCCGGTTTTGGGGATCAACGCCTCGACAGGTACCCTTGTACGGTTGCCTCGTGCGGCCATCCCGGTCTGCGCTGTGCCGATATCCATCGGCAAGGCATTTTAAGACGACATCAGTTTCCGGTTCGGTGTACTAACTGTGCGCCAGCCGCTTATGACATGAAGGAGCTCGCGACATGGCTGCCGTTTGCGACGTCTGCGCCAAGGGCCCCGGTTTCGGGAAGTCGGTCTCGCACTCGCACCGGCGCACCAACCGTCGCTGGAACCCGAACATCCAGACCGTGCGTGCGCAGGTTGCCCCTGGCAACACCCGCCGGATGAACGTGTGCACCTCCTGCCTCAAGGCGGGCAAGGTTGTCCGCGGCTGATTATCAGCCCGTACATTCTGCCGATTACGCCCCGGCACCCCTTGTGGGTGATCCGGGGCGTTGTCGTTGGCAGAACAACCGTCGGCGGATAAGACCTTGGCCGAGAGTTGGCGAGTTGAACCGCTCACCGCACCGCGCGTAGCCGACCTCGCCGCCTGCCACATCGCATCGTGGCGTGAGTCTTACGCCGACGTCGTCGCCGCGCACGTGCTCACCGCGTTCGACCTTGAGCAGTCCGCGCGCGGCTGGGAACGTCGTCGCCGCGAAGGCACGCATCGCATTCCCGTCGCGATCGTCAACCACGAACTCATCGGTTTCGCCGCGGCGACCCCCACCGAACTCGACGCGCTGTATGTCCGCGCGTCCTGGCACGGCACCGGCGTCGCCGACGCCCTCATCGAAGCTGCCACCGGAAAATCCGCGTGCACGCTGTGGGTTTTCGCCGATTACCCCCGCGCCCACGGCTTCTACACGCGCCACGGTTTCGCCGACACCGGCGTCCGTCGCGTCGACCCCTTCACCCTGCTCACCGAACAACTGTGGCAGCGAGCCCCCTCGCTAAAGTGAGCCCATGAGTGAAACCGAAATCCCGCCCGTCGCCGAAGTCGTCGACGACGTGTTGCGCCTCACCCTCGCCACCCACGTCGCGGGCACCTCACTGGATTTCGCCCGAGTTGTTGAGGCAACCGAAGCGATCGCCGCGTTCGGACCCAAGGTCGGCGCGATCGTCCTCACCGGTTCGGGTGCGAATTTCTCGGCGGGCGGCAACGTCCGCGACTTCGCCCACGCCGACGATCCCGGCGCGTACCTGTTCGCCAAAGCGGGCGAACTGCATGACTTCGCGCGTGCGTTGTCGGAGTCGCCGGTGCCGGTCGTCGCCGCCGTGCACGGCTGGGCTGCTGGTGCCGCGCTGAGTTTCGTGCTCGCCGCCGACGTCGCGATCGGCGGCCCGTCGACCAAGTTGCGCCCGGCTTACCCGGGCATCGGCTTCACCCCCGACGGCGGCATGTCGTGGTTGCTGCCGCGCGCCGTCGGTGCGAGTCGCGCGCGGGAGATTCTGCTCACTGACGCGGTGCTCGACGCCGACGAGGCCGTGCGCCTTGGCATTCTCAGCCGCATCGTGCCCGACGATGAGGTGCTCGCCGAAGCGCTCAAGGTCGCCGCCAAGTTCGTGAACGGCCCGCGCGAGGCCTACACCGAGATCAAGAAGCTGCTCGCGGTGTCGCCGGACAACACCTTCGACGAGCAGCTCGACGCCGAACGCGCCGCGATTTCCGCCGCGGCCAACAGCGCGACCGGCCGCGAGGGCGTCGCGGCGTTCATCGACAAGCGTCGCCCGGTTTTCCCCCGATAACGCGATCGGCCGCCCCCAACAATGAAAAGGGGCGGCCGAAAAAGCGGCAACTAGCAGGCTGCGCCAAGCGCGCTGAACGTGTTCTGCAGCAGGCAGGTGACCTTGGCGTTCACGCCGGACGAGATCGACGAGGTGCCGGTCGAGGTCCACTCCTCGCCAACCTGGGTGGTCGCCACCGGCGCGGCATTCTCGTTGTAGGGCTCAAGCGCGAGGCCAGCGGCCGAGGCCGACCCCATCGCGACGGCAAACGCGCCAGCGAGAGCGGCGGCGGCGACTGCGCCTCGAACAGTATTGCGATGCATTCGGTTGTGCTCCTTCATCATTAGTTGCGTGGCACCCGGGTCAGGGTAGCCGCCAATCGATCGGTTCGGCACCGAGCTCATCGAGCAGTTCGTTCACCCGCGAAAACGGGCGCGACCCGAAGAACCCGCGCGATGCCGAAAGCGGGGACGGGTGTGCGGATTCGACATAGGGCACCTCAGCGGCGGTGAGCAACGGCTTGAGCGTGCCAGCGTCGCGGCCCCACAGGACGGCGACAAGCGGTTCGTCACGGGCGACGAGCGCGCTAATCGCCTGGTCAGTGACGGCTTCCCAGCCCTTGCCGCGATGCGAAGCGGCCTCACCCGGCGCGACGGTGAGCACGCGGTTGAGCATCAGCACGCCCTGATCCGACCAGGGACTCAGGTCGCCGCAGGACGGCGTCGGGTGGCCGAGGTCCTTGGAGTACTCGGCGAAAATATTGTTCAGACTGCGCGGCACCGGCGAAACATCCGGGGCGACCGAGAAACTCAACCCCATCGCATGCCCGGGCGTCGGGTAGGGATCCTGGCCGACAATCAACACGCGCACATCAGCGAAGGGGCGCTGGAACGCGCGTAGCACGTTGTCGCCCGCGGGCAGGTAGCCTCGACCGGCCGCGTTCTCGGCGCGAAGGAATTCGCCCATCGCCGAAATTTGGCCGGCGACCGGTTCCAGTGCGGTCGCCCAGCCCGGATCGATGATCTCCGACAGTGATTTGGCACCCATGACGAGACAACCTATCGCGGTGACGGCGTCGACGACTCGTCGGATCCTCGAAAGGAATCCCAGCCGCCGCGCATGTTCGGAGTGGTGCCGTCGACGGTGACGCCCGACCCGACCCCGACGGTGCCGATTCGTCGCCAGCCCGGCGGGAGTGGTGCGTCGGCATCGAACGTGCCAGCGAACGCGTGGTCTTCACCGCCAGCCAGAATCCATTGCGGCGCATCGGCATTCACGGACGTGGCGACGGCGTCTAGCTCTGGATCGGCGAGCAACGCCCTGTCGATGTCGATGGAAACGCCGGACGCCCGCGCGAGATGACCGAGGTCGGCGAGCAGCCCGTCGGAGATATCCGTAAGCGCCCGTGGACGATTCGCGGCTAAGGCTAGGACAGCGTCATACACCGGCTGCGGAACCCGATGCGTCTCAAGAGCTTTCGCTTCAAAGCGGCTCAATTCCGTTGTCGCCCGCACTGTTCCGCGCTCAAGCAGTGCAAGCCCAGCGGCCGACCAGCCGAGTTCCCCTGCGACAGCGACAATCTCACCCTTCGACGCACCCGACCGCCGCACCTCAACCGCGCCACCAAGGTCGCCGAACGCGGTCACCGAGATCACCACCTCGCTGCTTCGCACCAAATCCCCGCCAGCGATCGACCCGCCGGCCCGCGCGGCTTCCTGCCACATCCCGTCCGCGAGCCCCTCGATCACCGACACCGGCGTATCGGCGGGACACCCAAGCGCGACGACGAACGACGTTGGCCGCGCCCCCATCGCGACCACGTCGGCCGCGTTCTGGGCAATGGCTTTGCGGCCAACATCAACCGGGCTCGACCAGTCGAACCGGAAGTGTCGTCCTTCGACGAGCATGTCGGTCGTGACGACGAACCGACCGTCGGGGGCGGCGATGAGCGCGGCGTCGTCGCCAGGGCCGATCAGCACCTCACGGGCGTGCGCGCGCCCCGCGTTGATGCGGTCGATCAGCGCGAATTCGCCCAGCTCACGCACCGTTTGCGCCGTGCCGTCCTCGCTGATGACCTGCCCCTTCCCACTGGATGCACCTGTCGGCCTAAATCGCCCCGACGGTACCCTGCTTATGTCAAACGAGCACCACCGCAGGAGAGGCGAGCAATGTCGGCATCAGACCCCACCGAGGCCGAACCCCGCGCCTACTCCCCCTCGCTCATCGCGACCGCGGTCGCGTTGCCGGTCGTGTTGATTGTCGGCGTGATCGTCGCGGCCGTGATCGTGATGCGTACGCCGGTCGAACGTCAGCCACTCGTGCTTGGGCCCGTTCCCGCGCCCGCTGCCGAAGGTGCGGCGTGCCAGCGGCTGCTGCCCACGTTGCCCGCCGACCTCAGCGGCTTCACCGCGTCGACCATCGCCGACCCCGCTCCGCTCGGCACCCGGGCGTGGCAGCGGCCCGACGGTGGTGAGGCGATCGTGCTGCGCTGCGGTCTCGACCGCCCGCTCGAATTCAACCGCGCGTCGCCGTTGCAGGTGATCGACGGGGTTTCGTGGTTCCAGATCCGCGACGAGGCAAGCAAGGTCGGCACGTGGTTCGCCGTTGACCGCGAGACCTACATCGCGCTGACCGTCCCGGACAACTCGGGAACGGGCGCGGTGCAGTCGGTGTCGGACGCGATCGCCGCGACGCTGCCTGCCCAGGCACCGTCGCCGGGCGAGCTGTAGTCAGCAACCGCGCCCGGCCTGCGAGAGGGCCGCTGCGGGGGCAAGACTTGACCTTCAGCCGAGCCGGTTCGCAACGCGACGCGAAACCTCAGCGCAGCCCAGTTCCCCGCGACAGCGCGGTCTCAATGAGCGTGGAAACCAACGTCGGGTAATCGATCCCCGTCGCCTCCCACATGCGCGGGTACTGCGAAATCGGGGTGAATCCGGGCATCGTGTTGATCTCGTTGATCACCGGACCGTCAGCGGTGACGAAGAAATCGACTCGCGCGAGCCCCTGGCAGTCGAGCGCCTGGAACGCACGCACCGACAGCTCGCGAATCTCGGTCGCGACGTCGTCGTCCAGCTTGGCTGGCACGTCGAATTCGCAGACGTCATCGAGGTATTTGGTCGCGAAGTCGTAGAAGGCCGGGGTTTCCTCGGTCTCATCAGGCATGCGAATTTCCGAAACCACGCTCGCGCGAATGTCACCGTCGGGGAATTCGAGGACGCCGCACTCCACTTCGCGCCCAACGATGCCCGCTTCGACAATCACCTTCGGGTCATGACCGCGCGCTTCGGCGACAGCGGCATCGAAATCAGCCCAGTCGTCAATCTTGGTGATGCCAATCGACGAACCGCCGCGCGCGGGCTTGATGAACGCGGGCAGCCCGATCAGCTCACGCTGTTCGTCGGTGAGCTGGCTAACGCCCGGCCGCAGGACAATCTGCACGCCAACGGGCAAGCCCTCGGCGGCGAGCAACTTCTTCGTGAACTCTTTGTCCATGCCCGCCGCGCTGGCCAACACACCAGCGCCAACGTAGGGCAGCCCGGCGAGTTCGAGCATGCCTTGCAGCGTGCCATCCTCACCGAACGGGCCGTGCAGGATCGGGAAAACGGCGTCGACGCTGCCGAGCACGGCGGTCGGGTCATCGAGCGCGACGAGCGCACCCAACCGCGACGGGTCAGCGGCGAGAGTGAGCGCGGTACCCGACGCGTCGACGGCGGGAAGCGCGTCGTGGCTGAGGTGAAGCTGCGCGAGGTTCGCGTCGCCGAGCACCCAACTGCCTTCGGCGGTGATGCCGATGGGCACCACGTCGAAACGTTCGGGGTCGAGGTTGCGCAACACGCTGCTCGCCGATACGCACGACACCGCGTGTTCGCTGCTGCGCCCGCCGAACACCACGGCTACCCTGATCCGCTTCGTCATGACTGCCAACCGTAATGGGTTAACGGGCTAACGATGCGCCCGGACCGTCGCTACTCCGGCTTCACCCGTCGGCCAAGCAAGTTTTCGACGGCTTCGCCCACCGATAATCCGCTGTGACAGACCTGGTGAACGGCGTTGGTCAGCGGCATTTCCACCCCGTGCGCGGCAGCGAGCGCACGCACCGATGTGCAGGACTTCACACCCTCGGCGACCTGCCCACTGGTCGCGGCCTGAGCTTCGAGCATCGACCCGCCCTTGCCGAGCACGTACCCGAACGACCGGTTGCGCGACAGTTCCGACGTGCAGGTTGCGACGAGGTCGCCGATGCCAGCAAGGCCGGCGAGGGTGGCCGGTTGCGCGCCCAGCGCGACGCCGAGTCGGATGATTTCCGCGAGCCCGCGCGTGATGATGCTCGCCGATGTGTTGTCGCCCAAACCCATTCCGGCGGCAATACCGGAGGCGAGCGCGATGACGTTTTTGCATGCGCCGCCGATTTCCGCACCGATCACGTCGGTGTTGGTGTATGGGCGGAAATAGCCTGTCGCACAAGCCTTTTGGACGGCGGCGGCACGGTCGGCATCGGTACACGCGATCACCGTGGCCGCTGGCTGACGCTCGGCGATTTCGCCAGCGAGATTGGGCCCCGACAGCACAGCGATGCGATCCGACGCCGCCCCGGTGACCTCGGCGATCACCTCACTCATCCGCAGCAGCGTCCCCGTCTCAACACCCTTGGCGAGACTCAGCAGCGTCGAATCGTCGGCGATGGCGTCGCGCCAGGCGGCGAGGTTGCCGCGAAGCGACTGCGACGGCACAGCGAGCACAACCAGATCAGCGCCGTCCAACGCGACCCGGTGGTCGGCGGTGCCACGCACAGGTGGCAATTGCGCGTTCGGCAGGTAGAACGGGTTGCGGTGCTCGTCGTCGATGGCCTTGGCCACCTCAGGCCGACGCGCCCAAATGGTGACCTCGGTCCCCGCTTCCGCCAACACCTTCGCGAACGCCGTGCCCCACGACCCCGCCCCCATCACCGCAGCCCTCGTCATTTCCCCAATATGCCATGCAAGGATCGATGCCATGCACCCCGTGCACGCCGTCATGGCCGTCAAGCACACCGACCGCGCGAAGAGTCGCCTTGCCGAGGTACTCACGCCCGCTCAACGCGGCGCGCTCGTGCTCGCGATGGTCACCGACACCCTCGCCGCGGCGAGTGCCGTTGACGTGATCGCGGGCATCACCGTCGTCACGCCCGACCTGGTCATCGCGACGCGGGCGCGCGAATTCGGTGCGCACGTTGTCGCCGAACCCGCCACCCCGACGCCGGGTGTCGACGCGTTGAATTCCGCGCTCATCGCCGGGGCGCGCACGGTCCGCGAACGGTTCGGCCCAACGCGGTTGCTCGCATTACAAGCCGACCTGCCCGCACTGCGCCCCAACGAACTCGCGGACGTGATCGCGCGATCAACTGCCCATGAGCGAGTCGTGGTGATCGATCACACGGGCACCGGTACCGCCGCATTACTGGTCGGCGATCCGGTCGCCGACCTCGACCCGCGCTTCGGTCCCAGCTCCGCGGATGCGCATCGCGATTCTGGCGCGGTAAGTCTGGGCGGCAGCATGCCCGGTTTACGCCATGACGTCGACACTCCCGCCGATCTCACCGCTGTCGCCGCCCTCGGTGTTGGCCCGCACACCGCGGCCGCACTGACCGAATTCGGCTACCCAACGCAACGGAGCACTCCTATTTCGGCTGTGTGCTAGCCGATCGCGGTCCTGCCGCACCCGACCGAACAACCCGGCGAATCGGTCAGTGTCGTCACCTCCCGTCAACCAAGGTGAGGGATGATTGCGAGGTGAGCGATACGGAAACCATCAAGCAGTTGCCGCCGATTTCCCCGCCACCGGCGGCCGCCAACGCATCAAGTGGTGACGCGGGCAAGCAGCGGTTGCCCCGTGATCGCTACCTGAATCGCGAATTGAGTTGGCTCGACTTCAACGCCCGCGTGCTCGCGCTCGCCGAGGACGCATCGTTGCCCCTGCTTGAACGCGCTAAGTTTCTCGCGATTTTCGCGTCGAATCTCGACGAGTTCTACATGGTTCGGGTCGCCGGACTGAAGCGTCGCGCGGAAACCGGTCTTTCGGTTCGCTCGGCCGACGGTCGCTCGCCGTCGGAACAGCTCGCGATGATCACCGCGCGCGCCCAAGAACTCGCCGAGCGGCACGCGAAGGTCTTCATCGACGACGTGAACCCCGCGCTCGCTGACGAGGGCATCAAGATCATCGGCTGGGACGACCTCGACGCGCCCGAACGCGAACGCCTCTCGGGGTACTTCACCGACCAGGTCTTTCCGGTCCTCACGCCGCTTGCCGTCGACCCCGCGCACCCCTTCCCCTACATCTCGGGCCTGAGCCTCAACCTCGCGGTCACGGTGAAGGATTCCGGCACTGGCGGCGAGCATTTCGCGCGCGTGAAGGTGCCCGACAACGTCGACCGATTCGTGCGCGTCCGCCGCACCGACGCCCCGTCGGCCATCGCCGCGTTCCTGCCGATGGAAGACCTCATCGCCGCCCACCTCGAACTGCTGTTCCCCGGGTTGAGCGTCGTTGAGCATCACTCGTTCCGCATCACGCGCAACGCCGATTTCGAAGTCGACGAAGACCGCGACGAAGACCTGCTGCAAGCGATGGAACGCGAACTCGCGCGTCGCCGGTTCGGCAAGCCGGTTCGCCTTGAGGTTTCCGACGACATGACCGAGCACATGCTCGAACTGCTGCTGCGCGAACTCGAAGTCGACCCCGGCGACGTGATTCAGGTGCCCGGGCTGCTCGACCTGTCGTGCCTGTGGCAGGTCTACGGCGTCGACCGGTCCGACCTCAAAGACGCGCCCTATGTGCCGGTGACGCCACCAGCGTTCGGCGAGCGCGAAACCCCGCGCAACGTCTTCCAGGCGCTGCGCGAAGCCGACGTGCTCGTGCAGCACCCCTACGACTCGTTCTCCACCAGCGTGCAGCGCTTCATCGAACAGGCCGCCGCCGACCCGCAGGTGCTCGCGATCAAGCAGACGCTCTATCGCACATCGGGCGATTCGCCGATCATCAACGCTTTGATCGAAGCCGCCGAAGCGGGCAAGCAGGTGGTCGCGCTTGTCGAGATCAAGGCGCGCTTCGACGAGCAGGCCAACATCAAGTGGGCGCGCGCGCTCGAACAGGCTGGCGTGCACGTGGTGTACGGGCTCATCGGGCTCAAAACCCATTGCAAGACTTGCCTTGTCGTGCGTCGCGAAGGCTCGACGATCCGGCGCTACTGCCACATCGGCACCGGCAATTACAACCCCAAAACCGCGCGGCTCTACGAAGACGTCGGCCTGTTCACCGCGGCGCCGGAAATCGGGGCCGACCTCACCGACCTGTTCAACTCGCTCACTGGATACTCCCGCAAGGAGGACTACCGGAATCTGATGGTCGCGCCGCTCGGTGTGCGCGCGGGCATCATCGAACGCATCGACCGCGAAATCGCGCTTGCCGAGGCGGGCGAGGACGCGCGAATTCGCATCAAGGCCAACGCGATTGTCGATGAGCAGATCATCGACGCCCTCTACCGCGCGTCGCAGGCGGGAGTGCCGGTGCAGATCGTCGTGCGCGGCATCTGCGGGCTGCGCCCCGGCGTTCCCGGCTTGAGCGAGAACATCGAGGTTCGCTCGATTCTTGGTCGCTTCCTTGAACATTCGCGCGTCATCAACTTCGGCGCGCAGAACGAAACGTGGATCGGCAGCGCCGACATGATGCACCGCAACCTCGACCGTCGCGTGGAAGTGATGGTGCAAGTGAAGGATCCGCGTCTCACCGCGCAATTGGGCGAGATGTTCGATTCCGCGCTCGACCCGATGACGCGCTGCTGGGTGCTCAACCCCGACGGGACATGGCAGGCGAGCCCGCTCAATGCCGACGCCGAAGCCGACGCCGATCAGGTGCGTGACCATCAGCACTACATGATGAGTCTGCGGAGGCCCGATCAGCCGTGAGTCCCATGACGACCCTGCGAGATCCGCAGGTGCTACCCAACATTCACGCTGCGGGCGCGGTGCTGTGGCGCGAACGTGGCGGACAGCCCGACGACATCGAGATCGCCGTCATTCACCGGCCCAAGTACGGCGACTGGTCGCTGCCCAAGGGAAAACTCGACCCAGGCGAGTCACCGTTGGTCGCCGCCGTGCGCGAGGTCGGCGAGGAAACCGGCCTCCCGTGCACGCTGGGGCGCTATCTCGGCCATGTCACCTATCCGATCCCCGGCCATCGCAAACTCAAGCGAGTCGACTATTGGGCCGCCAAAGCGACCACCGGCGATTTCGTTGAGAACGCCGAAGTCGACGAAATGCGTTGGATCCCACTGGAACAGGTGATGGATCAACTGTCGTATCCGATGGACCGCCAGATCGTGCGCGCGTTCACTCGAGTGCCCGCCGACACGTCGACGATATTGCTCGTGCGCCACGCCAAGGCGGGCAAGCGCGGAAGCTTTGCCGGCCCCGATGTGCAGCGCCCGTTGGTTGCCGCGGGTGTCGAACAAGCCGAGGCGCTTGTGCCAAATCTGTTGGCGCTCGGCGCATCTGAGATCTATTCGGCAACTCCGGCGCGCTGCGTGGAAACAGTTACCCCGCTAGCAAAGCGGTTGGACGTCGAAATCAATTGCGACACACTGTTTTCCGAGCAAGGTTACGATTCCGCGAAAGCCGCGGCGCGCCAACGATTTCGGTCATTGATAACCAAAGACGCTGTGCCCGTTGTGTGTTCGCAAGGTGGCGTGATTCCCGATCTTGTCGCCTGGCTCGCCGACGAGAGCGGACTCGCAGTGCCTTCGGCGCGCAATCGCAAAGGCAGCGTTTGGGCATTGTCGTTCTTAGGCGACCGATTAGTCGCTGCCGACCATATGGATCGAGCGTTGTCGACCGAAATCGTGTGAAAACGACGAAACGGCCCCGGAATCCGCTTGCGGATAACGGGGCCGTTGTCTGAAGTTGTGGTGGGTGATGCGGTCTACGTACACATTCCCGACCAAATCTCGCGGCTAGGCGAGATCAACGAGCGCGACGAGCAGTTGTCTTCTTCGCGGCGGTCTTCTTCGCGGGAGCCTTCTTGGCTGCCGTCGCGGTGACCTTCTTAGCGGCCGTTGCCTTCTTGACCGGAGCCTTCTTCGCGGCGGTAGCCGTTGTCTTCTTCGCAGCCGTTGTCTTCTTGGCCGCAGGAGCCTTCGTAGCGGCCTTTTTGGCCGTTGTCTTAGCCGGACCCTTCGAAGGGGTTGCCTTCTTGGCAGCGGTCTTCTTAGCGGCTGTCTTCTTCGCGGCGGCCTTCTTAGCGGCGACTGGGGCGTTCACACCGCGTTTGACGGCGGGACCGTTGGCGGCGAGCTTCTGCTTGCCAGCGATAACCGCTTTGAATTGCGCGCCGGGACGGAAGGCGGGCACCGAAGTGGCCTTGACCTTCACCGTTTCTCCCGTACGCGGATTACGCGCGACCCTGGGAGCGCGCTTGCGCTGTTCGAAGACACCGAAACCGGTGATGGTGACGCTTTGACCCTTATGCACGGCACGGACGATGGTGTCGACCACGTTCTCAACTGCCGCGGTGGCCGTACGCCTGTCCGTACCCAACTTTTCGGTCAGAACGTCGATCAGTTCCGCCTTGTTCATTGAATCCTCCGCAGACTAATGGCCCGTCGTCGGACCGACTAGGTACAACGGTAAACCGACTTTCGTCAAGAGTCTATGTGCCACGCCAAAATTCATGCGGCATAGCACACGACCAGCTACCACTCTTCAGGGCCGCCAGACTATGTCACGGAGGCGATTACGGCTGCGAAATAGGTTCCGGTAGCGTGACGGGTTTCCATGACGGCCTACCCTTTTCGAACTCGGTGATGACGTCGGCGTCACGCAACGTGAGCCCAATGTCATCCAAACCCTCAAGCAGACGCCACCGTGTGTAGTCGTCAATATCGAACGGCAACACGACGGTTCCGGCAGTGACAGTGCGCTCGTTGAGGTCAACAACCAATTCAAGACCGGGCTGTTCTTCGATGAGCTTCCACAGCATTTCGACATCGTTCTGTGACATCTGCGCGGCCAACAGACCGCCCTTGCCCGCATTACCGCGGAAGATGTCAGCGAAACGCGACGAGATCACAACGCGAAATCCGTAGTCCGACAGCGCCCACACCGCGTGCTCACGCGAAGAGCCCGTACCGAAATCGGGACCCGCGACCAAGACGCTGCCGCGACTGAACGGTTCGGTGTTGAGAATGAAGTTCGGATCAGCACGCCAACCGGCGAAGAGACCATCTTCGAATCCCGTGCGCGTCACGCGCTTCAGATAAACCGCCGGAATGATCTGGTCGGTGTCGACATTGGAACGCCGCAGCGGCACACCAATGCCCTTGTGAACGGTAAAGGCTTCCATAACGATTCCCTTTCGATCTAGGGGTGATCGCGGCGCTCAGGCCAGATCAGCGGGCGAGGACAGGGTGCCGCGCACCGCGGTTGCGGCGGCGACAAGCGGCGAGACCAGGTGGGTGCGACCGCCCTTGCCCTGCCTGCCTTCGAAATTGCGATTCGACGTCGACGCGCAGCGCTGGCCCGGCTCAAGTTGATCGGGATTCATACCGAGACACATCGAGCAGCCAGCCTGGCGCCATTCCGCGCCCGCCGCGATGAAGATTTCGCCAAGGCCTTCTTTTTCGGCTTGCGCGCGAACACGCATGGAACCGGGAACGATCAGCATTCGCACGCCGTCGGCGACCTGACGGTCGCGCAAAACGTCGGCCACGGCACGCAAATCCTCAATGCGGCCATTGGTGCACGAGCCGACGAAGACGGTGTCGACCGACACGTCACGCAACGGCATTCCGGGCTCCAAGCCCATGTAGGTCAATGCCTTTTCGGCCGACTCACGTTCGCTCTCATCGGCGATCTGGGCGGGGTCGGGCACGTTCGCGCCAAGCGGCAGGCCCTGACCCGGGTTCGTGCCCCACGTGACGAACGGCGTGAGTTCGCTCGCATTGATATGAACTTCGCGATCGAAGACCGCGCCTTCGTCGGTGGCGAGCGCGTCCCACGCGGCGACAGCGGCGTCCCAATCGGCACCCTGGGGCGCGTGTGGGCGGCCTTTGAGGAATTCGTAGGTGGTTTCGTCGGGGGCGATCATGCCCGCGCGCGCACCGGCTTCGATTGACATGTTGCAGATGGTCATCCGCGCTTCCATGGACAGCTTGCGAATAGCTTCGCCGCGATATTCGAGCACGTACCCCTGACCGCCACCGGTGCCAATTTCGGCGATCACGGCCAGAATCAGGTCTTTACTCGTGACGCCGGGAGCTAATTCGCCGTCGACGGTAATGGCCATCGTCTTGAACGGACGCAGCGAAAGCGTTTGGGTGGCGAGCACATGCTCGACCTCGCTGGTGCCGATGCCCATCGCCAGCGCGCCGAACGCGCCGTGGGTCGAGGTGTGGCTGTCGCCACAGACCACGGTCATGCCCGGCTGAGTGAGGCCGAGCTGCGGTCCGACGACGTGGACGATGCCCTGTTCGAGATTGCCCATCGAATGCAGGCGCACGCCGAATTCGGCGCAGTTGCGGCGCAGCGTCTCAACCTGGGTGCGCGAGATCGGGTCGGCGATCGGCTTATCGATGTCGATCGTTGGGACGTTGTGGTCCTCGGTCGCGATCGTGAGGTCAGGCCGCCGCACCGGCCGCCCCGCCGCGCGAAGACCGTCGAAGGCCTGCGGGCTTGTGACCTCGTGGACGAGGTGGAGATCGATGTAGATCAGATCCGGTTCACGGGAGGAACCTTCGCCAGCGCCAGGGGCGACGACGTGTTGGTCCCACACCTTCTCGGCCAGTGTGCGGGCGCGCTCGGCCATTGCTTGATCACCTTTCGACGGAAGACGCTCGTAGTTCTCAGCTTCGGGTTCAGGTACTTGATCCCACGCTTTGAGACGCTAGTATCGTTCTATGAGACAGCATAGCGGTATCGGTGTTCTCGACAAAGCGGTGGCGGTGCTTTATGCCGTCGCCGACGAGCCATGTGGTCTCAACGACCTGTGCACTCGCACCGGCCTCCCCCGCGCCACCGCCCACCGGTTGGCAGTCGGCTTGGAAACACATCGCCTCCTTGCCCGTGACGGCTCAGGAATGTGGCGGCCAGGGCCTGCCCTCACCGAGCTAGCGGCAGGCGCTGCTGACCCGCTAGTGGAGGCGGCAGGGGCCATTTTGCCCCGCTTGCGCGAGATTACGGGCGAAAGCGTGCAGCTCTACTGCCGCGATGGCAACGCGCGCGTGTGCGTCGCCGCGCTTGAACCGCCCGTGGGGCTGCGCGACACCGTCCCGGTCGGTTCGCGGCTGCCACTCACCGCGGGCTCAGCGGCCAAGGTGCTGCTCGCGTGGGCCGATCCGGAGTTGCAGCGCACGGTGTTAGCCGACGCGGTTTTTGGCGACCGCGCGCTTGCCGAGGTGCGTCGCCGTGGCTGGGCGCAAAGCGCCGCTGAGCGGGCGCAGGGCGTTGCGAGCGTGTCGGCGCCGGTGCGCGATGCGAATGGGGCTGTGGTTGCGGCGGTGTCGGTGTCGGGGCCCATCGACCGGATGGGTCGTCGACCGGGTGCGCGCTGGGCCGCGGATCTAGTCGCGGCGGCCGAAGCGCTGCACAAGCGCCTGTAGAAACAACGAAAGACCCCAGCCGCGATGGCTGGGGTCTTCACGTTGTTGTAGCCCCGACGGGATTCGAACCCGCGCTACCGCCTTGAGAGGGCGGCGTCCTAGGCCGCTAGACGACGGGGCCATAGACGATCTCACTAGAAGTGAAACCTTGCTGGGGTACCAGGACTCGAACCTAGAATGGCTGAACCAGAATCAGCTGTGTTGCCAATTACACCATACCCCAATGTAACGAAACGCTCTCTTGCCCACCGGCTGGTTGTCGGTGTTGCGAGGCCGTGTTCCGCGGCGAGAAGAAGATTACCGCATCAGTGGGGGTGAACTACAAATCGCCTGGTTAACGGCACCTTTTGGGCGGTTTTCTGGCTGTTCACCCGGCCGTGGCCCGAGCTTGTCTGGCTCGAGCCACGGCTAGCGACTACTCCGGCGCGGTCCAGCCTCGGGCCGCGCGCAGGCGCTCAAGCGAGGTATCGCGGCCAAGCAGTTCCATCGACTCATACAGCGGCGGGCTGATGTGGGAACCGGTCACCGCGACGCGCACCGGCGCGAACGCCTTGCGCGGCTTGAGGCCAAGGTTGTCGATGAGCGCGGTCTTGAGCGCTTCCTCCAACGCGGGCGTCGTCCACTCGCCCAGCGGTTCCACCGCCGCGATCGCCGCGTCGAGCACCGCGTCGGCTTCGGCGCCCAAATTCTTCGCGCCAGCGGGCGGGTCGATCGCGAAATCGTCGGTGAACAGGAATTTCAGCAAGTCCCACGCGTCGGCGAGAACAACGATGCGCGTCTGCACCAACTCGGCTGCCGCGAGGAACAATTCCTCGTCTACCTCAGCACCAATGTGGCCCGCATTGGTGAGGAACTCACGCAATCGGTGACCAAAATCACCCGGTGTCAAAAGGCGAATTTGTTCCGCATTGATAGCGTCCGCCTTTTTCTGATCAAAACGGGCGGGATTGGAATTGACGGAGGAAACGTCGAACGCGTCAACCATCTCTGTCATGGAGAACACATCGCGGTCTTCGCCAATACTCCAACCGAGCAGCGAAAGGTAATTCAGCAAACCCTCGGGGATGAATCCGCGATCGCGATGGACGAACAGATTCGATTCCGGGTCACGCTTAGACAACTTCTTGTTGCCCTGGCCCATTACGAATGGTAGATGGCCAAATTCGGGCGTGAAATCGGCGACGCCAATGCGCTGCAACGCCGCGTAAAGCGCGAGCTGACGCGGTGTGGAGGAAAGCAGATCCTCGCCCCGCAACACATGAGTGATCTTCATCAACGCGTCGTCGACCGGGTTCACCAAGGTGTAAAGCGGGTCGCCATTTCCACGGGTAAGCGCGAAATCGGGAACGACGCCAGCCTTGATCGTTGTCTCGCCACGCACGAGGTCATTCCAGGTCAGGCCCTCATCGGGCATCCGCAACCGCACAACAGCGGGACGACCCTCGGCCTTGTAGGCCGCGATTTGCTCGGGCGTGAGGTCACGATCGAAATTGTCGTACCCGAGCTTGGGGTCGCGACCGGCCGCCTTGTGGCGCGCCTCGACCTCGTCAGGCGTGGAAAACGCCTCGTACGCCTCGCCCGCTTCGAGCAGCTGACGCACGACGTCGAGGTGCTGATCGCGACGCAACGACTGCCGATACGGCTCGTACGGGCCACCGACCTCCGGGCCTTCGTCCCAGGTCAGGCCCAGCCAGCGCAGCGCGTCGAGCAGCGACTGGTAGGACTCCTCGCTGTCGCGCGCGGCGTCGGTGTCTTCGATACGGAAGACGAACTTGCCCCCGTTGTGGCGGGCGAACGCCCAGTTGAACAGCGCCGTCCTGATCAGGCCGACGTGCGGCGTGCCAGTAGGCGACGGGCAAAAACGGACCCGTACATCACTCATCGATTCTCAACTTCCGCGAAATTCAGCGCTTGGTAGCAACAGGATTGGTGAGGGTACCGATGCCCTCGATGGTCACCGAGACGTTCTCGCCCGCTTGCAGCGGACCAACGCCTTCCGGTGTGCCAGTGAGAATTACGTCACCTGGCAGCAACGTCATCACTGACGAGATCCACTCGATGATCTTCGGAATATCGTGCAGGAAAAGGGAAGTGCGGCTTCGCTGCTTCTCCGCGCCATCAACAGTGGTGGTAATTTCCAAATCGCTTGGGTCAAGCGATGTTTCGATCCACGGGCCAAGTGGGCAGAAAGTGTCATATCCCTTGGCGCGCGTCCACTGCCCATCGTGGCGTTGTTGATCACGTGCGGTCACGTCGTTGGCGCAGGTGTAACCGAGAATCACCTCGGCCGCTTTGGCGGCACTCACGTCTTTGCACGGACGACCGATCACAACGGCCAATTCGCCTTCGTAATCGACCTGAGAAGCGCTGGGCGGCAAGATAATCGGCGCGCCAGGACCAACGATTGACGTGTTTGGCTTGAGGAAGATCACCGGGTCGACCGGCGCTTCGCCGCCCATCTCCTTGGCGTGCGCGGCGTAGTTCTTGCCGATCGCGATCACCTTGCTCGCCAAGATCGGCGCGAGCAGCCGCACGTCGGCGAGTGGCCAACTGCGGCCGGTGAAGGTGGGCGAGCCGAACGGGTGTTCGGCGATCTCCTTAGCAATAGCGTCGCTTCCGTCACCTTCGATGCTGACGAACGCGACTCCATCGGGACTGGCAACTCGACCTAGGCGCATACCGGCGAGTCTATCGAGGCGGGCCTACCTGGCTGAACGCGGCGTCATGCGTGTTGTCACCGGCCCCAATTCGCGATCCGCGTGTGACCGACCAGACACCCAAACGTGGACGCGGTTTTGGCGGCGAGCGGTGTAGCGTGATTTTCGGTGTTCATACCATGAGACTTGGATCTCAGATAATGAGATGCAATCGTGCGAGCTGGCGATAGTGAGGCACCCCGTGACCCCAACCGAACACAGGCGAATTGGCACCGCGCAACGCTGGATGATGTTGGCGCTAGGCGTTTTCGCGCAGACGTCGTCGGCGATGTTCATCCACGGCACGCCGTTTTTGCTGCCCGCACTCACCGCACGCGGTGATTCACTTCCCGCGGCGGGCGCGCTCGTCGCGTTGCCGACAGTCGGGCTCGTGTGCACGCTCATCGCGTGGGGCTATGTCGTTGATCGCATCGGCGAACGTGTCGTTTTGGTCGCGGGAACGGCGTTGATGTTCGTCGCGGGAACGGCCGCCGCGCTGGTCGACAACCACATCGTGTTCGGGGCGCTGCTGTTCATCGGTGGTGTTGGTGCGGCCAGCTCAAACGGGGCGAGCGGGCGCGTCATCGTCGGGTGGTTCCCGCCAGAACGACGTGGGCTCGCGATGGGCATTCGCCAGACCGCGCAGCCGCTTGGCGTTGGGTTGGGCGCGCTGGCGATCCCGTGGGTCGCGTCGCATCACGGCATCCCCGCCGCACTGCTCGTACCTGCGGTAATGGCCGGCTTGGCGGCGATCGGGTGCGCGGTTGGCATCGTCGATCCGCCGCGTCCGGCGACCAAAGCTGCCGACCGCGCCAACCCCTATCGCGGCGATTCCACGCTGTGGCGCATTCACGCGGTGTCGATCTTGTTGGTTGTCCCGCAGGGCACGCTGTGGACGTTCGCGCTGCTGTGGCTCAATGTCGACCTCGGCTGGTCGCTGGCGGGCGCCGGATTGCTGATGACCATCACCCAATTCCTCGGTGCCGCAGGGCGTATCGGGGCAGGCGCGTGGTCGGATCGGGTCGGCAGCCGCCTGCGACCGCTGCGTCAGGTCGCGATCGCTGCGGTGATCGCGATGGCCGCGCTGGCGGTGTGTGCGTGGACGCAGTGGTGGTGGGTCGCGGTGCCACTGATGGTTGTCGCGTCAGTTATCTCGGTGTCGGACAACGGATTAGCGTTCACCGCCGTCGCGGAACTGGCTGGACCGTTCTGGTCGGGACGCGGGCTTGGGATTCAAAACACGGGCCAGAATCTCGCGATGGCCGCGCTCCCACCGGTTTTCGGGGCGATCATCAGTGCGACGGGGTTCCCGGTGGTGTTCGCGTTGGCCGCAGTGGCTGCCGCTGTGGCGGTGCCGTTGGTGCCGGGCGTGCGCGGCAGGTAGTCGAGAGTTGTTGCTGCGCACTGGGTCTCGCCAGGCGAACTAATTTGGTTGTGGCGCAGCAGCTTTAAGCGGGGACGCAGCGGCCGATGCCGCGAATCCTGCAGCCACGCACAGCAAAAGGCCCACCCGAGCGATCTCGGGCGGGCCCTTTGCGTTCGACTACGAACTACACGATCGCGGCGATGCGGTCGCCGACCTCAACCGTCGACGCCGCGCCCGAGCGCTGCGCGAGGTCCTTCGCCACTGCCGACTCGATGCGCGCGGCACCCTCGGTGTCGCCAATGTGGTTGAGCAGCAACGCGACCGACAGGATCGCGGCGGTCGGGTCGGCCTTGCTCTGGCCCGCGATATCGGGCGCGCTGCCGTGCACCGGCTCGAACATCGACGGGTTCACACCCGATGCGTCGATGTTGCCCGACGCGGCGAGGCCGATGCCACCGGTGACGGCGGCGGCGAGGTCGGTGATGATGTCGCCGAACAGGTTGTCGGTGACGATCACGTCGAAGCGACCCGGGTCGTTGACCATGTGGATGGTCGCGGCGTCGATGTGCTGGTAACCCGTTGTGACATCAGGGAATTCGGCGCCGACCTCGTCGACGGTGCGCTGCCACAGCGAACCGGCGAAGGTAAGCACGTTGGTCTTGTGCACCAGCGTCAGGTTCTTACGCCGAGCCTGCGCGGCGGCGAACGCGTAGCGGACAACGCGCTCAATGCCGAAGCGGGTGTTGTTGGAGACCTCGGTCGCCACCTCATGCGGGGTGTCGACGCGAATCGCGCCGCCGGTGCCGGTGTAAGGGCCCTCGGTGCCTTCACGCACGACGACGAAGTCGATGTCGGGGTTGCCAGCCAGCGGGCTCGTGACGCCGGGGAACAGCTTCGACGGGCGAAGGTTCACGTGGTGATCGAGCGCGAAGCGGGTCTTGAGCAGCAGACCGCGCTCAAGCACGCCCGACGGCACCGACGGATCACCAATGGCGCCAAGGAGAATCGCGTCATGCTGCTTGAGTTCGGGCAGCACCGACTCGGGCAGGATCTCGCCGGTGCGGTGGTAGCGCGCGGCACCGAGGTCGTATTCGGTCTTCTCGACACCCGGCGCGACAACGTCGAGCACCTTGAGCGCTTCGGCGATGACCTCGGGACCGATGCCGTCGCCAGCGATGACAGCGAGTTTCATTGTGTGCCTTCCGTTTCGAATGGGGCGGATCGGTCCGCGCCGGAAACAGTTCGCGCGCCGCCCTTTTCGAACAAGGACGGCGCGCGACTGTCGAAAACTACTTCTTAAACCAGGTCGACCTGGACGACCTTCGCGGCACCGACGGCCTCGCCGATCGCGGTCTGCACGTCGGCGGGAACCTCGCGGTTCACGCGAAGCACGACGGTTGCCCCTTCGGCGTCGACGTCCTGGCTCAGCTGCGCGGCGAGGATGTCGATCTCGGCCTGGCCAAGCAGGGTACCGATCTTGCCAAGCGCGCCCGGCTTGTCGCTGTAGTTCAGCACGGCGAGGTTGAGGCCCTCGGCGCGCATGTCGTAGTTGCGGCCGTTGATGTTGACGAACTTCTCAACGAGGTTGGGCTCGGTGAGCGTGCCCGCGACGTTGAGGGTGGAACCGTCGCCGAACACGGCGCGCAGGTCGACGACGCTGCGGTGGGTGGGGCTTTCGGTCGCGGTGGTGACGGTGGCGGTGATGCCACGCTCCTTCGCGAGGGACGGCGCGTTGACGAAGGTGACCTGATCTTCGACGAGCGCGGAGAACACGCCACGCAGTGCCGAAAGCTCAAGCACCGCAACATCTTCCGAGGCAAGCTCGCCACGGACCTGCACCTCGATGCTGACCGGCAGCTCGTTGGCGATGGCACCGAGCAGCGCGCCCTGCTTGCGGACAACGTCGAGCCACGGGGCGACGACATCGTTCACTGCACCGCCGGTGACGTTCACCGCACCCGGCACGAACTCGCCAGCCAGCGCGAGCAGCACGGACTTGGCGACATCGGTGCCAGCGCGATCCTGCGCCTCAGACGTGGAAGCGCCGAGGTGCGGGGTCACGACGACCTGCTCAAGGTCGAAAAGCGGGCTGTCGGTGCAGGGTTCGGTCTCGAAAACGTCGAGGCCAGCGGCGCGCACGTGGCCGGACTTGATGGCGTCGGCGAGCGCCTGCTCGTCGATGAGGCCACCACGCGCGGCGTTGACGATGATGACGCCCGGCTTGGTCTTCGCCAGCGTCTCCTTGTTCAGCATGCCCTTGGTCTCAGGAGTCTTGGGCAGGTGAATGGAGAGGAAGTCGGCGCGCTCAAGCACCTCGTCCAGGGTCAGCAGTTCGATGCCGAGCTGGGCGGCGCGGGCCGGCGAGGTGTAGGGGTCGTACGCGACGATCTTGGTCTCGAACGCGGCGAGACGCTGCGCGAACAGCTGACCGATGCGGCCGAGGCCGATCACGCCAACGGTCTTGCCGAGGATCTCGACACCGTTGAACTTGCTGCGCTTCCAGGTCTTTTCGCGCAGGGTCGCGTCAGCGGCCGGGATCTGGCGCGCGGCGGCGAGCAGCAGCGTGACCGCGTGCTCAGCGGCGGTGTGGATGTTGGAGGTGGGCGCGTTCACGACCATCACGCCACGCTCGGTGGCGGCGGGCACGTCGACGTTGTCGAGGCCAACGCCCGCGCGAGCGACGATCTGGAGCTTCTTGCCCGCTTCGAGGACCTCGGCATCAACCGTGGTTGCCGAACGCACGAGGATCGCGTCAGCGTCGGGGACCGCGGCGAGCAGTGCCGCGCGGTCGGGGCCATCGACCCAGCGAACCTCGACACCGTCACCGAGTGCGTCGACGGTCGACTGGGCGAGCTTGTCGGCGATCAGAACTACAGGACGGCCTGCTTGGCTCACTGTGGGGTACTCCTGAACAAGAATAGGGTCGGCAGTTACCGCGGCCCAGAATAGTCGGGGCTTGTCGGAGCCGTCGCGGCCGGGTTACCCGGCTGGGCGAAAAGGGCCATGAAACGCGGAAACTCCGCACCATCTGGTGCGGAGCTTCAACTACGACGTGGTCGCGCAGGAACTCAGAGGACGCGAACGTCCTGTGCCTGCGGGCCCTTCTGGCCCTGACCGATCTCGAACTCAACGCGCTGACCCTCGTCGAGGGAGCGGAAGCCCGAGCCGCTCACAGCGGAGTAATGCACGAAGACGTCGGGGCCGCCGCCGTCTTGTGCGATGAAGCCGAAGCCCTTCTCGCTGTTGAACCACTTCACAATGCCCTGAGCCATTTTAAAACCTTCTGTAGACGAGCCAGGTCCTAATAGTCCGGTCCCGGTCTCGCCGACCACAATGCCACGATTCGGGCAATTACTCCACACATCCGGTTGTTGATTGTGAGGAAGCCAACGTCGCAACCTTGGCAAACACCACTAAAACGCCTGGATGCTGGGGATATGCCAGACAGTTAGCTGTGGGGATGCCCATTGTTGTTCGCACGCATTACGTACCGACTGGCCTGCTCGCGTCCGTTACCGCCCTGGTGAACAGTTCGAACTTTTCACTGACATGTCAGCGGCCCTTTACATTTTCAATAATTCGAGTACGGCAAATTTCCTACCAGCGTACTTTCCCTGTTTGTGAGGGCCAACACGCCTCGCTGGGAAATCACATAGGGAGCAGCTCGTGCTGAACATAGACCATTTCACTTATGGCTGGGTCACCCCGACTTTCGCCTATCTGATGTCAGTCATCGGGTCGATGCTGGCGCTGCGTTGCATGGTTCGCTCGCGCGCATCAGGCAACCACGGCGGTTGGCTTACCGCAGCAGCAGTCGCACTTGGTGGAACAGGCATCTGGGTGATGCATTTTGTCGCGATGCTCGGATTTTCAGTCAGCGAAGCGACTATTCGCTACAACGTTCCCGTGACGCTGTTGAGCGCGGTGATCGCAATGGGTGTCGTCTGGCTTGGCCTGTCGATCGTCGTGCGGCGCGGTTGGGATTCGGCGGCCCTGCCCGTCGGCGGCACGATCACCGGACTCGGCGTCGGCGCGATGCACTACGCGGGCATGTACGCCATGCGCACCGACGTCACGATCATCTACGAACCGCTCGTCGTCGCCGTCTCGCTCGTGATCGCCGTTGCCGCGTCGACGGCCGCGCTGTGGTTCGCGCTGCATATTCACGGCATCTGGGCCACGATCGGGGCCGCGCTGCTGATGGGCGTCGCCGTCACGGGCATGCACTACACCGGCATGATGTCGATGTCGGCGCACACGAGCATGCACGCCGCGCACGCGTCGGGCGCCACCGCGGCCCAGCTCCTGACCCCGCTCATCATCGGCATCAGCATGGTGACGCTGATCTTGCTCATGCAGGTTGGCATCACCGAAGCCGAAGACCCGAACCTCACCCGCCCGGTAAACGGCCAGCGCGCGAGCCGGTACTGGCCAAGCGGACAGAACTGACGCCTCGCTTACCGCTTTTTGCAGGGTGAGGTCGATAAGCTGCGCGAGTGACTGCGACTCCGCGTTCGGCCGCCGAGAGCGTCACCGTGTTTATCGCGACGTCGGTCGCGGTGCTGAGCATCATGCTGCCGCTGAGCTTTTCCAATTTGGGCAGCTTCGTGCACGTCGACCTGCTTGTTTTCAATATTCCGCGGGTGATGAGCGCGGCCGCGTTCGTCGCGGTCACCACCGCCGCCGTGCTTGTCGCGGCGAGCAGCACCCGGGCCGCGTTATGGACCGCGCTGCTTGGACAAGCCGGGATCCTGTTCAACCACCTGGTGATCTTGCCGATCAGCGACCGGTCGCATTTCACCGGACTTTCCTTGCCCACGTTGAATTTCATCGACGCGCTGCTCGCGGGCGCGGTGGTTGGCGCGATCGCCGTCGCCGTCTGGCGTGATCGGGTGCAGCGCGGGGTTTATCTGTTCGCGATGGTCGGCGCGACCGTGCTCGGCGACCTCACCGAAACCCCAACCGACGGCGACAATGACGGCTTCGACAGCGTCCTCGGCGGCACGTTGCCTCTGTGGTTCGTCGGGGCGAGCGTGCTTGCGCTCGGGTACTTCGCGGCCACCTCGGGCGCGACGCATGCGATTACCGACGATGCGATTCCGCTCGCGCCGGTGTTTGCCGCGGTGATCTTGTTCTCGACGATTTTGGTCAGTGCGCTCGCGATCGCCGCCGACAAAGACAGCGCGCTGACGTTGGTAATTGGTGGCGTGGCGACCGTGCTCGCGGCAACGGCGGCGGCGTTCATTTTGCCCGGGCGCGACGGGGTTTTGCTGCTGCTGATGACGTCGTTTTCGGTGGCGGGCAGTTTGGTTGTCACGTTGCCGCGGCCGGGGTGGGTCGATGGCGCGACGTTGATTTTCGTCGGCGTCGGGCTGTACGCGGGGCTGCATTGGCGTCGACCGAGCGCCGCGGCCGCGTGCGTGACCGTGATGGCGGCGTTGACGCTGGCATCCGATACGAGTTTCCGGGCAACGCCGGGCGCGGTGGCGGTGATCGGGTGCATGGGACTTGGTGCTGCCGTTGGGTATTGCGTCGGGACCGGGCTGCCAGCCGATCCGGCGTCGGGGGTGGTTGGGCTCGTCGTGTTGTTCGTTCCCTCGCTTGGGGTGGCATTGGCCGATCCCGATGTGGACCAGTTGGCGTATTCGGAGTCGTGGTATCGCGCGATCGGGCATGAACGCGGTCCGGTGCCCGCGACGGTCGCGATGTGCGTCGCGATCGGTTGCTCGCTGGCGATCGCGTTGTTGGTGCGGGTGCGGCCCGCGCCGGTTGACCCGTATGGTGCGTGAAATCGCGGGTTTTGGCGTTTACTCTTTGCATGAGTTTTCCCGTGACGTTCGGCGTCGCGCAGATTTTCCTGCTCGCCTTGATAATTGGTTCGATCGCGCTGCTTGGTTGGGCGGTTGTCGCGCTTCGGCGCGGCGATGTGCGGATGGTTTTCGCGCGTGGCATTCCCGGTGTGGTGATCGCGTTTGTCGCCGTGGTGCTGTTGTGGATCGCCACCCTCTTGCAGACCTACTTGGGGCTCACGGGTGAGATTAAGGCGGCGCATGTTGTCGCGAAACCTGTTGCGGGACAGCAGCATCTGCTCGATCTGGGGCTGACGCTGTTCACCGATGACGGGCCGGTTCGGTCGGTGCACCGAGTTGAAGGCGATATTTGGGCGTTGCAGGCCAACATCGTTGAGCTTGAGCCGTGGGTCAACGCGCTGGGGTTCCACTCGGGGTACAAGGTGTCGCGACTGTTCGGTCAGCGGCTCGACGGCAAAGCGGTTGCTCAGGACCACATCTTCTTGAACGGGAGCGACGCCGACTTCTTTCAGTCGATGAACGAACGACGTTGGTACACGGCACCTTTCGTGCGTTCGGCCTATGGGAACGCGGTGGTCGCGTCGCCGGGCACCTACGACGTTTTCGTTTCGCGCGATGCGATTAAGGTGCGCCCGGTTTAGGACTCGTCCCAGCCGTAGAGGGAGAAGGCTTCGCCTGCGGTAATCGCGGCGAGTGCTTGGCGGCAGTAGTCGACGATGTCGGTTGGTAGGTTTTGCGGGTCGAACCAGCGGAGTTCCGAGCATTTGTCCGGCTCACGGTTCGTCACGTGACCATTCCAGTGCCTGGTCCGGAAGAACATCTGCACGCGACCATCCTTCGCGCCGCTGTGCATGACGTGCACGAATTCGAATGCCTCACATGGTATTTCGATGCCGATTTCCTCGTTGGCCTCACGGATGAGCCCGTCGATCACGGACTCCCCCGCTTCGAGGTGTCCCGCTGGCACATGAAACAGCCCGTCCCCGAACCCGGTATTGACCCGCCTGCCAAGCAGGACCCTCCCGCGCTCGTCGATCAACACCAGGTGCACGCCAACGAGCGAGCGATACTTCGCGTCTTCCACCGGGTCAACTTTACGGTTGTCGGTGAGCACGCTCTGGTGGCGAAAGCTACTCGACGAACGCCGCCACCAAAGCGTGCTGATCTTGTTTAGCGACGGGTGATTTCGTCGGCGTGGGGGCCGAACCACTCAGTTTCGACGTGGACGGGTGCCGTCGGGCCTGTTTCTGGGCGCTGCACCGGGGGCAGTGCCGCGATAGCTTTTTCGCGGAGCTGGTCGACGGTGAGCTCGGCGTCCGCGGGCCAGATGCGGCGAAGGAACGAGCGCTCATGGTCAAGCATCGCGAGCAGGAGGTGTTCGTCGGCGAGGTAGTTGTACCCGCGCTCCGCTGAGATTTGGGCGGCGAGCTGGAGAATGCGCTCGGCGCCGGGCGGCATCCAGCCGGTGATGGTTGTGATGCTGTTGTCGCGTTCGGTCATGAGAACAGGACCTCCATGTCGTTGTAGAAGCCGCCGATGCACCACGCATGGCCGTCGTGCATGCGGGTGACGATCCGGCCGTCGCCTTCGCACTGGCCCGAGCTGACCGCTGCGGCGCTGCCCGTGGCAGCCAAGGTCACGAGAACCACTGCCGCACCAACGATCGCGACCGTCTTCATGCTGGTACTCCTGGGAGCAAGATGTCAATTACCACTTGGCAATTCGAATCTTTGGGCATGAGAACACTGTGGCGAAACTGGGAGTCTCGTCGCGTCGCCCTGGGGCACTGTTCTTGTCTCTTTTAGTCCGGCATAGTCTCGTGTGCGCCTGATTAGCCGCTCGTGATCGTCCTCACTGTTGTTGCCGGAGGGATATCGCTGTGACCGCGTTGAAAGAGCTGCTCCGCCAGCGCCATTGGCAAACCCACTCCGCGTTCAGCCGCGAGTACAACGCGGTGGCGCGACGGGTTGAGCCCGACCTCGTCGGCGCGGGCCCCGGAAAGGCACAGTTCTACAAGTGGTTGTCCGGCGACCTGGCTGGCTTGCCACTCCCCCACCACTGTCGAGTGCTTGAGGCGATGTTCCCCGGCCATCCGGTGCGCACGCTGTTTTCGGCCGATTCGTCGCCAGCCCCGTCAGCGGCGAGGTACCTGACAACGACTTACCCAACCCGCAACCACTTCCTCCGCGACTACCCGCCAACGGAACTCTTCGCCGGCGCGCGTCGAATCGACCTCCTTGGCATCGCCCTCAACGTGTTTTGCCAGCAGGTCTCCGATGGACAGATAACCGCGCTGCTGGAATCTGGCACCGAGATCCGCTGCTTGTTTCTCGATCCAACAAGCCGGCACACGGACGAACGTGAAGCGGAGGAGGGCCAAGTTCGCGGCACCCTCACGTCGCTGATCGCGATTAATCGCGCGATGATGCAGCGAATCGCCCGCAAAACCCGTAGTGCCGCAGGCACTTTGACGACCCGCACCTATTGCGCACCTCCACGGCTGAACATCATCCGGGTCGACGAGCTGTGCGCGTTCCAGCCGTACCTGCCGCAGGCGCGGGGATTGGACTGCCCAACGTTTGTCGCGACGGGAAGCGAACTGCGCGAGGCGATGGCGACGACGTTCGAATCACTGTGGCGTGGCGCGGGTTTGAGCAATCCGCGGGAATCGTGAATTTTCAGTGGTCGCAGAACTGGCTGGCACCCTAAGGTCGCCTAATGACCTCGGCAAGAACGATCCAAGTCACCTTCGATTGCGCCAATCCTGAACGGGTAGCGCAGTTTTGGGCTGCCACCTTGGGCTACGAGCAACGCGGCGACTGCTGCATCGACCCGGCCGGGGTCGGCCCACGCCTGTACTGCCAGCGGGTGCCGGAAGAAAAAGTGGTCAAGAACCGGGTCCACATTGACGTGCGAGTTGGGACCGGGCTGGTAGGCGAGGAACGAGTTGCCGCACTGGAGGCCGAATGCACGCGCTTGGTAGCCCTAGGCGCGACCCGCGTCGAACTCTTGCTCGCGGACGAGGAGAACGAATCTTGTTTGGTGATGCGGGATGTGGAGGGAAACGAGTTTTGCTTGGACTGATCGTCACAGGTTCAACCCGCAGAGTCGCACCCGCGGTCGGTACGACAAGAGGGACTGTCCAGGTCTCGCAGGCGTAAGGCCGAACGGTTCGGTGTCGACACTCACGCCCCCGCAACCCTCGATTCACAACCACCGTCATCGAACCTCGCACTTGCGACGAACTCCTCGATATCTTTCGCGAGTCCACCTAGTCTGGACATACCGGGCAATATCGAAAGTGCTTAGCGCTCAATGCAACAGGGGAAGATTTGTCGTCGCAGTACCCGGACACCGCATTCGTTAAGGGTGTCCTCTGGTGGAACCTAACCCAGTACCCCAACAAGAAGATGAAGTTTGGCGCTACGAATCGCATCGCGGCGTGGCTTCACTTCAACAAGGAGGTGGGAGACACATTCACCATCCGGGAGCTTAGGGAAGTTCTCGGTGACGAAGATCGGCCCGTCACCGACGAACACTTCGGACGCCGCCTTCGCGAGCTACGAGCGCTTCAATGGCAGCTCCCGTCCCAGCAGGAAGACAGCTCGCTAAAGACCAACGAATATCGCATCCGCAGTAAGGGCTGGCATCCAGCGCTAGGAAAGAAGCCAAGCGCCGGAGAAAGCATCCGCAGCGGGGTGCGTCGCCGGGTCTTGGAAGAAGGCGGAAGTCGCTGCGTTCACTGTGGGACTGGGAGCGGCGAGCCCTACCCGGAAGCGCCCCACAGCCCCGCTGTCGTGACGATTGGGCATCGCATCCCACGTAGTCTCGGTGGATCAAACGACTTCGACAACCTGCAAGTTGAATGCCAACGGTGCAATGAGCCCGTGCGTGACGAGGCGGGGCTGCCGACCCAGCTCAACGAGCTGCACCCGGAAATCAAGGGGCTCAAGCGCGCAGAGAAGGAAACGCTGCTCGCCTGGTTACGACATGGCCATCGGACACGGTCCAGGGTGGACATCGTTTACGATCGCTGCCGCCTGCTGAGCGCGAAAGAGCGTGACGCTCTGGTCGAAATTCTCGCCCGCGCAACGAGTTCCGTATGAGGCGCTACCAAACTACGAGTGCCTCAGCCAAATCCGCGTAATCCAGCAAGCGGGCCTGTCCCGTTACCTCAGCCCACGTATCTTTCTGCTCCGACGTGCCGGTTTCCTTGATCGCGTACGCCATCGCGTCGTAGCAAATTTGGTACGTCGCGTCTACCTCGCCTGTTCCGCGTGCGATCGAGGCCAGTCGCGCGGGCAGGCGTTCAGCCGTGACCGTGACGAGGTGCGGCAGGCAACCTCGGCCGTGGCGGATCATGTTGCTGTTCTCGTGGCGAATGTCCTCCACACGGTCGGAGCGGATCGTCCACTCACACACCAGAGCCGCGTGCATCCACAGTCGATCGGTCTTCGTCGGGGTGTTTGCAAGCCCGACATGCATATCTGGGTTGATGAGATAGTCAGTACCCAACGTGACTCGTAAGTTCGGGTTGGATTCGATGGCCTCGTCGCTCGCCGCCAAGTGCTGGTACTGCGCATAGTTGACGATGCTCTGCCGACGCGGGACGTCCCACGCGCGAGCCGGGTCAAGGCTCGGTCCGGCAGCGAAATAGGGTCGACCGCGCTGTCGTTGGGATTCGGATCGCCGAGATAGTCGAGCGCCAGCGCTGCCAATCGCAGGCTAGCGGCGTTGTCGGTGGTGTTGGGCACCCAACGCCACTTCAACTTGTTCTTGCTGCTCTTCTTCCACCCGAGCCGGGCCCCTGAAATGCCATCCCTATGTGGCACATCTAGCGCGTGAAATCCGCCGCGCGCCACGCCCGCAATAAATTCCGCCTTGACTGAGTGCGCCAGCAGTGGGACGTGAGCGCGACGCACCGGAACGGGATCGAATACTATCGCTCACACGTTCGGATACGCTCAACCGGCTGTGGTCAGGGGCTGCGAGTTCTGACCCAGTCCCCCGCACGCGAAAGGTCACCTTATGAAGCAACTCAGCGTCATCGAGATCTGCGCAGGTGCGGGCGGGCAGGCTCTCGGCCTTGAGCTCGCCGGGTTTGACCATGTGCTGGCCGTCGAGCTAGATCGCATCGCGGCTGAAACATTGAGCTTGAATCGGCCGGATTGGACGGTTGCGATTGGCGACGTTGCCGACCTCGCCGTCTTCGATCCCCGATCGTTCGCGCCTAACGCGGAAGGCCGAGACGGTGTGCCGATCGACCTGCTGGCCGGCGGCGTGCCTTGTCCCCCGTTCTCGATCGCAGGCAAACAGCTGGGTGCCGAAGACGAGCGCGACCTCTTCGCCTGGGCAATCGAGCAGGTCGCTATTATTCAGCCTCGAGCGCTAATGCTGGAAAACGTGCGCGGTCTGAGCATGCCTCGCTTCGCAGGGTACCGGCAACACGTTCTTGATCGCCTGGGCGAAATGGGGTACCAGGCGGACTGGCGCCTCATCCAGGCGTCCGAGTACGGGGTTCCCCAACTGCGACCGCGTTTTGTGCTAGTCGCAATGCGGCCCGAAGAGTTCCAGTACTTCCAGTGGCCAGAACCTCAATCGGATGTCCAGACGGTCGGCGAAGCGCTCCACGCGCTGATGAGCGCGGACGGATGGCTTGAGGCGGATGAGTGGGCGAGCAATGCCAATCGCATCGCCCCCACCGTCGTAGGCGGATCGAAAAAACACGGCGGAGCCGATCTCGGGCCCACTCGCGCCAAGCGCGCCTGGGCCGAATTGGGCGTCGACGGCTACGGCGTGCATGACACCGCACCTCCCTACGCCAAACGCCCCATGACGGAATTCGGCCCTAAGTTGACCATCGAGATGGTCGCCAGATTGCAGGGCTGGGTATTTTACGACCCGTCAAAGCCTGAGCAGTTGAAGCGGCTTAAGAAAGAAGCGCCAGCAGGAGACCCAGAATACCTTTGGCAATTCGCTGGAAAAAAGACAGCGCAGTACCGCCAAATCGGCAATGCCTTCCCACCCCCGGTGGCTCGCGCTATCGGTGAATCCATCGCAGCCGCTTTGCGCCACGAAGGGGCGGCGGTCGACCGCTCAGTCGACAGCTCGACCGACCCGATCTACCGAGTCCTGCGTGAGCGTCATGACTTCATCACAGCGGAGCAGATCGCGCGCGAGTCGGGCGTCGAACTCGACGACCCGGAGATTGACCGCCGAATTAGCTTGCTGAACAGGGACTTCCACGTCGAGAAGGTGGAACTTCCAGCTGGCTTCGCTTACCGGCTGGGCGAGTTTCGCGCCTTCACTGGCCAGAAGGACCACGCGCGGCATGAGTATTACCGGACTAGTTTGTCGCGGGTGAGCTGAGACTCCCCGGCGGCAACCACGCCTGGTCGCCGACCGGGAGCTCGCCGCTGCCGATACCCAGGTCAAGGCGCGCTCTTTCGTAGAACTCGTTACGGAGTCGGCCGCATTCCTCATACCGCTCTACGTAGTCGGCGTGGCTGGTCTCCATGCCGTTTCCGACATGGCTGAGATCCCACACCGCCTTGTTCCATCGTCGACCTGCCGCGACCGCGTCAGGTGAGCCCAACAGCAACAACGCTTCCCACTTGAGCGCCTTCGCCTCAGTTGCCTGCCCGAGCATCTCGACACCCTCGGTCAGGTCAATGGGTTGCGCCGCAGCCGGGTATCCCCGCGTAGCGGCCATACGCATAGACACCAGCGAGTACCCCTTCAACGCATGGGCGAACTCGTTGTACGCGACGAGCCTGCGTTCGTCCCACTTTGAGCGCTCCGCCCGTCGCCACTTGGCCCGTTCACTAACGGCGGCGAAGGCGAAGGTGCTTGTGGCCCCGAGTAGAACGCCTAGGACCGTAACCAATTGCTGCACAACATCATTCACCCACCTAGAATGCCTGAAATCTCCGCGATCCGCGGGTACAACCAAGCTCGTCCCCAGCGCAACCACCTGGTTGCCAAACATGTGGCATTTTCGTGCACTCGTTCGCGCAAGCCCTCGATTTCCGGGCGAAAGTCCAAACGAATGCACGAAAATGCCAATTCCCACGGCACCCCTACCGATACTGCGTCGTCCCCGCCGATCCCCGGTTATTGCTCACCAACTTCGCGAAGCAATCGTCGGCGCTCAATGCGTGCGCGTCGCACCAGGCGTTTGCCGACGCCGGGTCCGAGTACGACGCCCCGCCCAACGTGATCCACCAACCGTCCAAGTCGAAGGTGGTCCAATCGTTGCTCCACACCAAACGGGCGCCCGGAAACTGCTGACGTAAGCGCTGGTGTTGGGCCAGAATCTCGCTGTTGGTCCAGTTCACCATGCGACCGTCGAAGTCGGTGGCGACCAAACCCGGCTGCTTCGCCGAAATCTGGGGTACCCACCGGTCGGCGATGGTGGCTGAGACGACGGGGAGGTCGGCGTTCGCCTGGCCGCGCAGCGAACCGACTGTCTGCGTTGACGGATCCGCAGGCGGAGCCGTGGCAGCGGGCGGGACGACCGCCGTCGCACCCGGGCCCGCCACTACCGTCGTGGCAACGGTCGCGCTCGCATCGTTTGCTCGTGAGTTGCGCTCACGGCCGATAATGATGATTCCGGCCGCGATCACGCCAACCATCAGCGCGGCGACAACAACGAGAATGCCGAGGATCCACGGCCAGCGCGAAGGTGGTTGCTGCGGTGGTCCGTACTGCGGATAACCGGGGTAGCCCACGATTACCTCCGCTCTCCAGCCGCCCGTGCCTGCCAAGTATTTTAGATTTCTCGGCACGGCCACCGGGCTTCTGTTGCGCAATCGACATGCGCTAGCTAATTGGTTGCCAACCGCACGATGTTGTAGTCGCGCCCCGCCTTCGCCTGATATTTCCCGTACCGCGGCTGCGCTTCGACGATCGAATTCCACGACTGCGCGCGGTCAGCTCCGGTGAGTACCTGCGGCGTGACCGCGACCGGGTCGCCATTGGGCAGCGTGACCGTTGCCTGGTCGGGGTGGGCCATGAGGTTGCGGAACCAGTCGGGGTCGCCGTCGGTGCCGCCCGACGCGACCAGTTCCCAGCTGCCGTCCGGGCCCGGGAACCAGGAGACCGGAGTGTCACGTGGCGTTCCGCTGCGGCGACCGATGGTGTGCAGAATCAGCACGTCCGTACCCATGAAAGTGCCGTTGCCACTGCGGATCTTACGATTCATGCGGTTGTTCATTGTGTGCTGCATCCAACGCGAGAAGGCGCCCATGATGTGTTCCCTTTCTAGATTATTGGCGGGCGGTCAGCAGGCTCTCATGGAGAAAAATGGGGTCGAATTTCCGCCATGAGAGCCTGGTGAACAGGTGTCCAGTTAGCCCCACTGGCCGGCGATTTGGCGCGTAGTCGCGTTGAGCCGGTTGAACATGTTCGTCACGCCGATCATGAGCACGATCGCGGCCAGTTGGCGCTCGTCGAAGTAGCTCGCCGCCGTGTCCCAAAGTTCGTCGGTGACGGCGTCGGGGCGGTCGGCCAAGCGGGTCGCCGCCTCAGCGAGCGCCAACGCGGCGCGTTCCTCGTCGCTGAAGTACGGGGCTTCGCGCCAGGCGGCGACGGTGTGCAGGCGCTCCTCACTGACACCGGCCTTGCGCGCGGTCTTCGCGCCACCGTCGACGCAGGCGCTGCACCCGTTGATCTGGCTGACGCGCAGGTGGACCAGTTCGAGCAATTCCCCTTCAACACCGCCACTCTGCACCGCCTTCAGCAACGACTGAATCGGGCCCATCGCGTCGGTGAGGACCATCGCCGGGTTCGCCATCCGAGACTGCATTTTCTTCTCCTTCGATTTCGTTCCGCTCGCTGCGGTGTGACTCAATAACAGCCGGTCGCGCCACGGATTACGATGGGCGTGGGACACCGTGGGACAGTGCGACACCGTCCCACCACCGCGTTGTCAGGCAAAGATTTTTGTGCCCACATGGGACAAGAAGGCGAGACGATGGACCACCCGCAAGATCCGCGCCATGAGTTCGCGTCACGCCTGCGCATGGTGCAGGAACTGTCGGAGCTGGGGGTGCGGGCGCTTGCCCGCGAAACGGGTCTGAGTTCGTCGTCGCTGTCGCGTTATCTGGCTGGGCAGACCGTGCCGCCGTGGTCGGCCGTCGTCGAGCTGTGCCGGTTCGTCAAACGCGACCCGCGTCCATTGCGTCCGCTGTGGGAGCGCGCGAATACGCTGCTGCCCGCGCCGCCGAAGACAAGCCGTCAGATCGCACCGCCGAGCCCGCCGCCGGGCGCGCCACGCAACGACCTGCCACGCGACATCCCCGACTTCACCGGGCGCGAAACCGCCCTCGCCGACGTGCTCGCCGCCGTGAAGGCGAACCGCGTGGTCGCGATCGACGGCATGGCTGGCGTCGGCAAAACGTCGCTCGCGGTCCACGCCGCGCACCAACTCGCCGCCGACTACCCCGACGCCCAGCTCTACCTCGACCTGCATGGCTTCACCGACGGCCGCACACCGCTCGACCCCGACGCCGCGTTGCGCGCGCTGCTGTCGGCGCTGCGGGTGCCGTCGGAGAAGGTTCCTCAGGACGGCGGCGTCGAGGTGCGGGCAGCGTGCTGGCGGTCGGAGTTGGCCGGGCTGCGCGCGGTGATCGTGCTCGACAACGCCGCCGACGCCGCCCAAGTCGCGCAATTGTTGCCCGGCGCGGGCGAGTCAGTCGCGATCATTACTAGCCGAAACCGGCTCGTCGAACTCGACGACGTACCGCCCGTGACGCTCGACGTGCTCACGCCCGAGGAAAGCGCCGAACTGTTGGTGCGGGCGAGCGGTGACCCGCGCGGCCCCGACGGCCGACTCGCCCGCGACCCCGACAACACCGCCGAAGTGCTGCGGCTGTGCGGGAATTTGCCGCTGGCATTGCGACTGGCGGCGGCGCGGCTGCGGCACCGGCCGGGCTGGTCGGTCGGCATCCTCGTTGAGAGAATGGCCGAGGGCCCAAGCGAATTCGACACCGCGTTTTCGATGTCGGTGCGCCAACTCAACCGCGATCAAGCCCGCCTGTTCCGGCTCACCGGCCTCATCCCGGGCTCGACTTTCACCGATTACGTCGCCGCCGCCGTCGCGGGGGTGCCGCTACGCACCGCGCAGGCGATCTTGGAAGACCTCCTCGACGCGCATCTCGTGCAGCAACCGGCCGACGGCCGCTATCGCCTGCACGACCTGGTCCGCCACCACGCCCGACGGGCGACCTTCGACACCGACAGCGACGCCGATCGTGAACGCGCGCTTGGCCGTGTCCTCGACTACTACGTGCACACCGCCGCCGCCGCTGACGCCGCGATGCCGTTTCTCTCGCCGACGCGCCCGGTCTCGGCGGGGTCGCCGCCCGCCGCAATGCCGACCTTCCCGAACAAAGACGTCGCGTTTTTCTGGTTCGTCACCGAGTACACGAACCTCATCTCGGCGTTCTACGCGGCAGTGGAAGTTGGTGCGGCAGTACACGTTTGCGAATTGCCGCGGTTCCTCCGCGCCTACTTCGCAAGACGTTGTGGGACAACGCATCTCAACGCGCTGTTCGAGCAATCGCTAGTGGCGGCACAGTCGCTGGGAGATCCGCTCCAATTAGCCGAAGCGCACAGCGATTTGGGCTTCGCCCGTTACAACGCGGGCCGAATGAGCGAAGCGCATGAAGCGTATGCGGCTGCCGCGCCGCTCGTTGCCGGGCTCGGCGATCCGCTTCCGCGCGCTGAGTTGAGCATGCGCTGTGCTCAATTGCGTTGGGACGAAGGCGATGTCGCTGGTCCGATCGACCTGTTCCGTGAGGCTCGCGCGTTATACGAGCAGGGCGGCTGCCCGTCGAGTGCGGCGCATGCGCTCGCGAGCGAGGCATGGGCGAAGGTGCAACTCGGCCAGTACGAGGAAGCGAGTTCCCTTGCTACCGAAGCACTTTCGCATGCGGACGTGTTGCAAGCGCATGTCGCCCTAGGTGTCGCGCTTGCCCCCGCCGACCCAGCCGCCGCGCTAACCCACCTGGACGCCGCACTGGCTTCCGCCCGCGAAGACGGACACAAGCACAACGAAGCATGGTGTTTGAACTGCGCGGGCGTCGCGTTGCGTCGGATGGGCCGGTACGACGAAGCGCTGGCCAGTCACCGCGAAGCGTTCGCGCTGCTCGACGAGCTGTTCGAGGAGCATTGGAAGATCCACTTCCTCAACGCCTACGCCGAAACCTGCCGGTTGGCGGGACAGCCCGACGAGGCGTTGGCGCTGCACCGGCAGGCGCTGGAAATGGCGCCTGAGCTGGGGCATCGGTACGAGGAAGCGGCGGCGCATCAGGGAATCGCGCTGGTGCTTGAGGAGAGCGACCCCAACGCCGCCGCAACGCACCGCGCGAAGGCCGACGAACTGCTGGCTTCGCCCCTCGCCAGTGCCCGCTAGCCCATGGTCTTCTGCCCGTCGATGGCCTCCCGAATGATGTCGGCGTGCCCGGAGTGCTGCGACGTTTCGGCGATGATGTGCATGAGGGCGCGACGGGCACTCCATGTTGCGCCGGGCTCGAACCAGGGAGCTTCCGGAAGTGGTTGCGTCGCATCGAGATCAGGCAGATTGTTGACGAGTTCCTCAGTGCGCGCGGCAACTTCGGCGTAGTTCGCGAGCAGCGATTCGAGCGTTTCGCCGTCGACCATCTTGAACCCGTTGGTGTAAGCGGCGATCTGCTCGGGAGTGGGGTTGCTGAAGTCGGGCTGCTCGGCTGGTCCTTCGACGATGAACCGAGCCCAGGTGTCTTCAACCTCGGCAACGTGCTTGATGAGCCCACCAATGCTGAGCGCACTGACGGTGGGCGTGGCCGCGGCTTGCTCGGCGGTGAGCCCACGGGTGGTGTAAATCAAAAACCCTCGATGCCGAGCAAGCATCTCAAGCAGGTCGGTTCGTTCTTGGGAGAGAGCGGGTTTGGTCATGGGGTCACGGTAGGCGGTGGGCCTGAGACATTCGAGCGTTGCACCTCATCCAGCAGGCAAAAGGCGGGTGATTACTGTTCCCAGCTGCGCTACCGTCCTGCATTCGTGCATCGTGATCGACTCCGCGTACGTCAAGGCCGCTGAATCGCCGGTGCCCCACGAACGTGATGGTTCAGGGTTCAGCCAGTACGCGTGCTTTGCGCTGTCCATCATCGCGTGCAAAGCGGCGAGGTTTGGGTCGGTGCGGTTTGTTCGGCCGTCGCCCAAGATCAGGAGGCTGGTTCGTGGGCCCAGTGCGTCTAGGTAGTTGTCTACGAAGCCCTGCAATGCCTCGCCGTAATTGCTCGAACCGTAACGGGCGACCGGGGATTCGCGGACGATGCGGGTCGCTAAGCCCGGTTCCGTTGGTTCGCCCGGGCGGAAGTAGTCAGTGATTTCAGCGCAGGAGTCGACGAAGCCGAAGCTGCGGACTCGGCTGAATTGGTCTTGGAGTGCCTGGACCAGGGTGAGCGTGAACTCCGCGAAGCCGGTCACCGAGCCCGAAATATCAGCTAGCACAACGAGTTCCGGTCGACCGTGCGCGCGGGCACGCAGCACGACATCGATCGGGACGCCACCCGTCGCCATCGAGCGACGCAGTGTCCGACGCATATCGATCTGCCCACGCACGGCCTTCTTGCGGCGAGCCGCCAGGCGCGTCGCGAGCTTGCGAGCGAGCGGGTGCACGAGCTTGCGCATCTCGACCAGGTCTTGCTCGCGAGCACCGAGGAAATCGATTGCCTCCGAGCCTGATTGGACGCCGCGTCGCGCGATATAGTCGGTGCCGCGCAACTGCGCTGACCGCAGTCTCGCTTCGGTTTGGACCTCGGTGCGGAAACGCTCGACGCGACGTCGCGCTTCGATACTGTGCACCGCCGCGTCGAATTGCCCTGAACCGCCTAGCATTTCAGTAACTTGCTCGGTAATGCGGTCGGGATTAAGGGTTTTCATCGTCATGTACGACGACCAGCCCGCACCGGACGCGTTGCTGATCCGGTTGGCCGTCTCCCCCGCACCCCCGTACGCGCCGAACGTTTCCAGCGCTTCGCGCGCGAGCTTCGCGGTGTCCTCGCCCGCGACCAAGGCCGACGTCAGCTTCTCGCGCATCGCGGCAGGGTCGGCGTCTGCGCGCACGACGGGACGCGGAATGTCGAGGAAGAACAGGTCAAAGAGCTGGTCGAACACGCTGCGCTGACCGTTGCGTCGCAGTAGGCACGCGGCGAGCCCGGACCGCAGAATGCGCGGGTCGTCGGTGCCGAGCGCGACGATGGCGTCGGCGGCATCGATCGTCTCGCTCGGCCCGGCATGCACCCCGTGCGCACGCAGGAGGGTGACGAAGTCTACGAGACGCTGGGAATCGATCGGGCGCAAAGGAGCACTCATCGCGCGCCGCCCGCCTCGAACGCCCTGCGCGTAACCCGGGCCATAGTCGGCGCGGCGACACCGACGGCGGTCGCGCGAAACCCGTCCGCCCGGCGCACTCGACGAACTGCGTCACGCTCAAGCACGCGGCCCTTCATTCCAGCCCATCCACTCGCGGGTCCAAAGCCAACTTCTCAATCGCGACCCGATGATCCGACTGGTATTTCAACAGCACCCCAAGCGTCGACCGCACCACTTCACGACCCAAAGTCCGCGCACCCAACGCGACCAAAGTGCTTGCCCAGTCGACGGTTTCGGCGATCGACGGCACCTTCCGCAACGGCAGCTGACGTAACGCGCCTACCGTCGTCACCACCGAATCACGCAGGGCCGCATCAAGTTCCGGCACCTTCAACGCCACGATCTGGCGTTCCAACTCGGCACTCGGGTAGTCGATGTGCAGGTACAGGCAGCGACGCTTCAACGCCTCGGACAGCTCGCGGTCGGCGTTCGACGTCAAAATCACGAACGGTCGACGGCGGGCGCGCACGGTGCCCAATTCCGGGATGCTCACCTGGAAATCGCTTAACACCTCAAGCAGCAGACCCTCCAACTCGACGTCAGCCTTGTCGAGTTCGTCGATCAACAGCACCGTCGGCGTCGGGCTAGAAATCGCCGCCAACAACGGCCGCGCGAGCAGGAATTCCTCGGCGAAAACGTGGTCGCGCGTGCTGTCCCAGCCGACTGAATCCGACGCCGTAATCGCGAGCAACTGCTTCGCGTGGTTCCACTCATACAGCGCACGCGCCTCGTCAATGCCCTCGTAGCACTGCAATCGCAGCAGCTCAGCGTCGGTCGCGGCGGCAACGGCCTTCGCCAGCTCGGTCTTGCCAACGCCAGCCGGGCCCTCGATCAGCAACGGCTTGCCGAGGCGGTCGGCGAGGAAGACCGCGGTGGCGATGTCGACGGAACCGAGGTAACCCGACGCGGCAAGGCGCTGGGTCACCTCGTCGACCGACGCAAATAACTTACTCATCAGTAACAGTCTAAAACGGGTGCGATCAGTACGGGTTGGCGGCCACTTTCACTTCGCCGTCGGCGATCGCGGCAAGCAGCCGGTGGTAGTCGGCGTCGTTCTGATCCGAATACGCCATCGCGAAATCGCGAATGCCCTTGTCGAACTTGTCGCCCGAGCCGATGTAGGCGTTCAGCGCGATCGGGTCGCCGGATCGACAGTGCGCACGCGCGAGCACTCCGCCGCACAGCCCGCCATAATTCGATATCTGCTTGTGCGTCATGGAACTGATGTCGGCCGAGCCCTTCATGTCGCGGAATTGGCGCCAATAAAAGTCAACGCCCTGCACGCCGGTCGCCCAGCCAAGGAAAATGTCGCTCGCGGCCTGCATTAACTTCTGGCCCTCGACAACCCGCTGGCCCTGCTGGGTGTATTTGCTCGGCTTCGTATATGGCGCGAGCACCGACGTATCGGCTTCCTTGAGCTGCAAAAACAGCGGCGCGCCCGACTCTTTATCCATCAAAAGCGCGATGTAGCAACGAGTTCCAACGCTGCCAACGCCAACGACTTTCATCGCGTAATCGACAACGGTGTAGCGGTCGAGCAGCACGTCCATCTGATCGGGCAGGCTCGCGCGGTAGTCGGTGAGCACCTTGTGCACGGCTTTCTCGTCGGAAAGCCCAATCGGCACAAGCAGCGGCGGCTGGTTCTTAATTTGCGGAACCCCGTTCGGGCCGGGCTCGGTGAGTTTGTTGAGCGCCTGCAAACTGGTTCGACTGCGCGCCTTTTCCATCGTTTTTTCGGCCGCTTTGCGGAACTTGTGCTTGGGAATGTTGGCGAGCACTTCTTCGGCGTCGACGCGGTCGTACCAGATCGACAGGCTGTCGAGCTTGGTCATCGCTTCGACGCCGCGCCGGTAGCCGCTCGCCGACGCCTCAGCTGCCGAAGCCGCTTCCTCGTCGGTACACCCGTTGACCAGCGCGGCGACGGCGACGCTGGTCGCGAGCCGTTTCACGTCCCATTCGAATGGCCCTGGCAGCGTTTCATCGAAGTCATTGACGTCGAAAACGAGGTTGCGTTCCGGGGTGCCGAAAAGGCCGAAATTGGCTAAATGCGCGTCGCCGCAGAGTTGCGCGTAGAGCCCAGTATCGGGATGACAGCCAAGGTCGTAGGCCATAATCGCGGCCGACCCACGCAGGAAAGTGAACGGCGAAATCGCCATCCGTGCCATGCGAATCGGCACTAATTCCGGGACGCGCTGCTTGTTTTGCTTTTCCAGAATGGAAACGGGGTCGGGTCGACCAGGCTCGGCGCCCCATTCCCCCAGCTCCTTGCGCGATACCCGCTTGCGAGCCTGCTTGCCGACTTCTTCCGCCCGCCGATCATATTCCGCAGCCGTAGTCATTCGACCAAGTCTTGCGCTCGGACCGCCTATGAGCAAGGACCAGCGGGTCACCGTGCGGTGACAACCCGGCCGCCTACACCAACGCGAAAGGCCCGCTCGCAAGAAGCGAACGGGCCTTTCAGCAGGGTGAAACCTTACGCGGTCTCGGTGATCGGGCGATCGACCCAGCTCATCAGACCACGCAGCTTGGCACCGGTGACCTCGATCGGGTGCTCGGCGTTGGCCTTGCGCAGGCCCTCAAGCTCGGTGTTGCCGTTCTCGACGTTGGCGACGAGACGCTTCACGAAGGTGCCGTCCTGGATGTCGGTCAGGATCGCCTTCATGCGCTCCTTGGTGCCCGCGTCGATGACGCGCGGGCCCGAAAGGTAGCCACCGAACTCAGCGGTGTCCGACACCGAGTAGTTCATGCGGGCGATGCCACCCTCGTACATGAGGTCGACGATGAGCTTGAGCTCGTGCAGCACCTCGAAGTACGCCATTTCGGGGGCGTAGCCAGCCTCAACCATGACCTCGAAGCCGGTCTTGACGAGCTCTTCGGTGCCACCACAGAGGACGGCCTGCTCGCCGAAGAGGTCGGTCTCGGTCTCTTCCTTGAAGGTGGTCTTGATGACGCCGGCGCGGGCACCACCGATGGCCTTCGCGTAGGACAGGGCAAGCGCCTGGCCTTCGCCGGTCGGGTCCTGATCAACGGCGATGAGCGCGGGAACGCCCTTGCCATCGACGTACTGACGACGCACCAGGTGGCCGGGGCCCTTCGGGGCGACCATCGCGACGGTGACGTTGGCCGGAGCCTTGATCAGCCCGAAGTGGATGTTGAGGCCGTGGCCGAAGAACAGCGCGTCGCCGTCCTTGAGGTGCGGCTCGATGTCGTTGGTGAAGATCGACGCCTGGGCGGTGTCGGGCGCGAGGACCATGATCACGTCGGCCCACTCGGCAACCTCGGCGGGGGTGCCGACGGTGAGGCCAGCTTCCTCGGCCTTGGGGCGCGACTTGGAGCCCTCGGCGAGGCCGACGCGCACGTCGACACCCGAATCGCGCAGGCTCAACGAGTGCGCGTGGCCCTGGCTGCCGTAACCGATCACGGCGACCTTGCGGCCCTGGATGATCGACAGGTCAGCGTCGTCGTCGTAGAACATCTCGACTGCCACTTGGAAGTCCTTTCTAGATGAGGGATAGTCCCCGCTTCGCGGGGGGAATGCTAACGGTCAGCGGGTTGCGGTGATCGACTTGGGTCCGCGGCCCACCGCGACAACGCCCGACTGCACGATTTCGCGGATGCCGAACGGCTCGACCATGCGCAGCAGCGCGTCGAGCTTGGACCGAGTGCCGGTCGCCTCGATCGTCAGCGCGTCCGGGGACACGTCGATGACCTTGGCGCGGAACAACTGCACCGCTTCGATCACCTGCGTGCGCACCGACGCGTCGGCACGCACCTTGACCAGGATCAGTTCGCGGGCAACCGAAGCGTCGGCGTCCTGCTCGACAATCTTGATCACGTTGACCAGCTTGTTGAGCTGCTTGGTGACCTGCTCAAGCGGCAGATCGTCGACGGTAACGACGATCGTCATACGCGAGATCTCGGGAATCTCGGTGCCGCCGACGGCGAGAGACTGAATGTTGAAGCCACGTCGCGAGAACAGGCTCGCGACACGGGCAAGCACGCCCGGCTTGTCCTCGACGAGGACGCTCAGGGTGTGGGTGGAAGTGGTCATGCCTGCGTTCCCTTTTCCATGGCCTCGTGGATGACGGCGGGTTCCGAAACGGACTCGTCCTCATCGAAGAGCGGACGGATGCCGCGCGCGAACATGATCTCGTCGTTGCTCGTGCCAGCGGCGACCATCGGCCACACCTGCGCGTCCTTGCCGACGATGAAATCGATCACAACGGGACGGTCGTTGATCGCCTGCGCCTGCCGGATGGCGGCTTCGACGTCTTCTTCCTTCTCAACCCGAATACCAACGCAGCCAAGGGCTTCCGCGAGCTTGACGAAGTCGGGGATGCGCAGGGTGTGCGTGCCGAGGTCGGTGTTGGAGTAGCGCTTTTCATAGAAAAGCGTCTGCCACTGACGGACCATGCCGAGGTTGCCGTTGTTGATGAGCGCGACCTTGATCGGCACACCTTCAATGGCACAGGTCGCGAGTTCCTGGTTAGTCATCTGGAAGCAACCGTCGCCGTCGACCGCCCAGACTTCCTTGTCCGGCGCGCCCATCTTGGCACCCATCGCGGCCGGGACCGAGTAGCCCATCGTGCCGAGACCACCCGAGTTGAGCCAGGTGCGCGGGTTCTCGTACTTGATGAACTGCGCGGCCCACATCTGGTGCTGACCAACGCCAGCGCAGTAGATCGCGTCCGGGCCAGCGAGGCGACCGAGCGTCTCGATGACGTACTCCGGCGAAAGCGCGCCGTCGGACGGGGTCTTCCAGCCAAGCGGGTAGCTGTCGCGGATATCGGACAGGTAGCTCCACCACTCCGACAGCTCAAGCAGCGGCGCGGCACCCGACTGCGGGTCGGCCTTGAGCGTCTCGATGAGCTCGACGATGACCTCACGCGCGTCGCCGACGATCGGCACGTCAGCGTGGCGGTTCTTGCCGATCTCGGCCGGGTCGATGTCGGCGTGGATGACCTTCGCGTTGGGCGCGAACGAGTCGAGCTGACCGGTGACGCGGTCGTCGAACCGCGCGCCGAGGGTGATTAGCAGGTCCGACTTCTGCAACGCTGCGACCGCGCCGACGGTGCCGTGCATGCCGGGCATACCCATGTTGAGGGTGTGGCTGTCGGGGAACGCGCCACGCGCCATCAGGGTCGTCACGACCGGGATGCCGGTGAGTTCGGCGAGTTCGAGCAGCTCAGCTGAGGCGTCGGACTTGATAACGCCGCCGCCCACGTACAGCACGGGCGCCTTCGACTCAAGGATCATGCGCGCGGCTTCACGCACCTGCTTGCCGTGCGGCTTGGTGACCGGACGGTAGCCGGGTAGGCGCAGCTCCGGCGGCCACGAGAACGTGGTCTGGGCCTGGAGCGCGTCCTTGGTGATGTCGACGAGGACAGCGCCAGGGCGACCCGACGCGGCGAGGTAGAACGCCTCGGCGAGAGTGCGCGGGATGTCAGCGGGGTCGGAAACCAGGAAGTTGTGCTTGGTGATCGGCATCGTGATGCCCGAGATGTCGGCTTCCTGGAACGCGTCGGTGCCAACGAGGCTCGACGGCACCTGACCGGTGATCGCGACGATCGGCACCGAGTCCATCTGTGCGTCGGCCAGCGGGGTCACCAGGTTGGTCGCGCCCGGGCCCGACGTGGCCATACACACGCCGACCTTGCCCGACGCCTGGGCGTAACCGGTCGCGGCGTGACCCGCGCCCTGCTCGTGGCGCACGAGGACGTGGCGGACCTTGACGGAGTCGAAAAGCGGGTCGTAGACGGGCAGCACCGCGCCGCCAGGAATGCCGAATACCGTGTCGACATCGAGTTCCTCAAGCGAACGGACCACCGACTGCGCGCCGGTGACGCGCTCAGGCGCGACCTGGCGACGAGAAGGCGTGGCAGGGGTGCCGGACTGAGCCGACTGCCCCGAAGCGGGGGTCGACCTGCGGGCTGAAGGCCCGGGTCGTGCGGTTGGTGCGCTCACCGTCTTGTTTCCTTACTTTGTCGTTGTTGACCCCGGAGCTATCCGGCGCGGGGCGCCAGATCGGCCGACATTGCGCCGAACACAAAAAAGCCCCCGATCAGCACATGGCTGTTCGAGGGTGGCGCGTGCAACGCGAGCTGACGTATTCGACTCAGGCAGTCAGGCTCAACGCTGGACGCGCTGGCCAAGTACGAGCAACTCGTTTCTGTTCACCCGCACGACGTTAGGCGCGTGAGCAGTAGAGAGTCAAACAGGCTTGCCACTTCTGTCCCATTCTGTGGGATTCGAGTGGTTGCGTGGGTCGGTTTACCGAGATGCGAGGATGGAGGGGTGTCATCACCACATCAGTCCGTGCCACCTTCTGAATCGTCCCACACTGCCGAGGAGCCGACCGATACGGGTCGCCCCTCGCACAGCGGTGGCCTGCGCGCGGCCGGTCCAGGTCGGCTCATCGCCATCGGCGCGGTGGTACTCGCGTACCTGATTTTCGTTGTTGTCGGCACGATGCAGGGATGGTCGCTTGGGCTGCGGATCGGGCTGATCGTGCCGACCGCGGTCGTCGTCTGGCTGATCACGCCGCGTCGCGCGAGTCATCCGAAACCGGGCACCTACACGATCGGCGTGCCGAAGCTCGCCTACATCGGCGTGCTCGTGCTGGCGTTCTGCGTGTTCTTCCCGTTCGTCGGGTGGCCCGTCGCGCTGTGGTGGCTGTTGCTGTTCCCGGTGATCGCGATTCTGTGGGTCAACCGGACCTACACGACCATCTCCGCCTCCGGGCTTGAGCTGTCGACGATCCTGCGGAAACGTCATCTCGACTGGTCGCAGATCAAGGGCATCGCCATCCCCAAGCGCGGCCCGGTGCGCGCTCGCCTCGCCGATGACACCGAGGTCAAGCTGCCCGCCGTTGGCTACGACCGCCTGCGCGAGCTCATCGACGCCTCCGACGGTCGACTGCCCGACGTGTTCGGGGCGCTTGAGGAAGCCCAGGAGCGCGAAGCCGCCAAGCGTCGCGCTGACGAGCAGGCCCAGGCCGCGCTCGACGCCGTCGACGATTCCGCGGCCACCGACTAACGCGCGTACGCTGGCTAGGACGCACCGACCCGCACCCGGGCGGTGACGTACCATCCCAGCGCGCTACCCCGCCTCGTACAGACCTGCCCGGCCCGCGATCACATCGACGGCCCGGAGTAACGTGAAAGGTTGCCGGACGCACTAGCGCGTTCTCCCTTTCGCGCAGGTCAACCCGCTTACGACCAAGGACCACGCATGCCACCGCTTCGCTCACGCACAACCACCATCGGCCGCAATGCCGCGGGCGCGCGCTCGCTTTGGCGCGCGACCGGCATGACCGACTCCGATTTCGGCAAGCCGATCATCGCGATCGCGAACTCCTACACGCAGTTCGTTCCCGGTCACGTGCACCTCAAGAACATGGGCGAAATCGTCGCCGAAGCGGTCGCTGCCGCCGGTGGCATCGCGCGTGAGTTCCACACCATCGCCGTCGATGACGGCATCGCGATGGGCCACGGCGGCATGCTGTACTCGCTGCCTTCGCGCGAGATCATCGCCGACTCGGTCGAGTACATGGCCAACGCGCACACCGCCGACGCGCTGGTCTGTATCTCCAACTGCGACAAGATCACTCCCGGCATGCTCAACGCCGCGATGCGCCTCAACATCCCCGCCGTTTTCGTTTCCGGTGGGCCGATGGAAGCGGGCAAGGCCGTGATCGTCGACGGTGTCGCCCAGGCGCCGACCGACCTGATCACCGCGATTTCCGCGTCGGCGAACCAGGCCGTTTCCGACGAAGGCCTGAGCGAAGTTGAGCGGTCGGCGTGCCCGACGTGCGGTTCGTGTTCGGGCATGTTCACCGCGAACTCGATGAACTGCCTCACCGAAGCGCTCGGTCTCGCGCTGCCCGGCAACGGGTCGACGCTGGCGACGCACGCTGCCCGTCGCGCGCTGTTCGAGCGGGCTGGCACGGTGATTGTCGACATCGCCAAGCGCTGGTACTCCGACGACGACGCGTCGGTGCTGCCGCGAAATGTGGCTAACGCCAAGGCTTTCCGCAATGCGATGGCACTCGATGTCGCGATGGGCGGCTCGACCAACACCGTCCTGCACACCCTCGCCGCCGCCCAAGAAGGCGAGATCGACTTCGACCTGCAGACCATCGACGAGATCAGCCGTCGCGTGCCGTGCCTGTCGAAGGTGTCGCCGAACTCGGATTACCACATGGAAGACGTGCACCGCGCTGGCGGCATCCCCGCCATCCTCGGCGAGCTGCGTCGCGGTGGGCTCCTCGAAACCGACGTGACCACCGTCCACAACCCCGACTTCGAGAACTACCTCGACACCTGGGACATCCGGTCGGGCAAGGCGTCGGATGAGGCGTTCGAACTGTTCGGTGCCGCGCCTGGCGGCGTGCGCACTGTTGAGCCGTTCTCCACGAATAACCGCTGGTCGTCGCTCGATACCGACGCCGAAGGCGGCTGCATCCGCGACATCGAACACGCCTACACCGTCGAAGGTGGCCTGTGCGTGCTGCGTGGCAACATCGCCGTCGACGGCGCGATCCTCAAGACCGCTGGCATCGACGAAGACCTGTTCACCTACGAGGGTCCGGCCGTTGTTCTTGAGTCGCAGGAAGACGCCGTTTCGGCGATCCTCGGCAAGAAGATCCAGCCCGGCGACGTTGTCGTCATCCGCTACGAAGGCCCCGCTGGCGGTCCCGGTATGCAGGAAATGCTGCACCCGACCTCGTTCCTCAAGGGTCTTGGCCTCGGCAAGGTCTGCGCGCTGATCACCGACGGTCGCTTCTCCGGCGGTACGTCGGGCCTGTCGATCGGCCACATCTCCCCCGAGGCCGCATCGGGTGGTGCTATCGGCCTGATCGAAAACGGCGACCGCATCCGCATCGACGTGCACACCCGCACCCTTGAGGTGCTGGTCGCCGATGATGTGCTGGCGGAACGCCGGTCGAAGATGGAAGCATCGGAACGCCCGTGGCAGCCGGTCAACCGGGAGCGCCCGGTGACGAACGCCCTGCGCGCCTACGCGGCATTGGCGACGTCGGCAGATAAGGGCGCGGTCCGCCGCCTGTTGTGATGCTGAACTGAAAGTGGGAGTCCCCCGACCGGGTGGACGCCCACTTTCGTTTAATCGCCTGGCAGTCCCCACGCTTCAGCGAGTAACTCGAATGGCGGACAGTCCGGAGTGAGTGGATCCCGTAATGGCTCAGCAAGGTGACTCTTCAGCGGTGGTCGAGGATGCGCTGTGTCGTTCCCAAAGCCCGCACGTTAGCGATCGAGTGGATGCCATACCAGTATTGGCCCAGCACCTAGCAGAGCCCGCCGTTCTTGGTCGGCTTAGCTCCATGCTTCACGATCACAATGTCACCGTTATGGTTGACGCCGCCGAAGCGCTGGCAAGGCACGGCGGAAAAGCGGGGTTGCGGGCCATTGCAATAGAGATTGGTCGCACTGAGGATGACCCCGACGCGGACTACCTTATGTACAAGATTGAGGAACTTGAGGCGTTGGGCGAAGTCCCTGTGCTCGAAACATTGCGGGAATTCGACGCACGACGCGAGCCTGCCGATTTCTCTCGCGGGCTGGCCAGCATCGAACACTATATGGGGCACCACAATCCGCAGTAGCAGCCAGCCAGCGCACAGCATCAGCTGTCAGACAACCCCCACGCCTCAGCCAGTAACTCGAAGGAGCGGGTGCGTAGGTGGGGTTCGTGGGTGTAAGTCGTGATGATGAATTCGTCGGCCATCAGGTCGGCGGTTAGTGCCTCTAGCTGGCGGACAACGGTTTCCGGGGAACCGACCGCGCGTACCTGTTGGAAGTCCTCGATGAACGGGATCACGTTCGGGTCGACTACCGCGCCCAAGTCGGAAACCGGGGGCGGCAGGGGGCCTCGGCGACCGCTCGCGATGCCCGCTGCCAACTGCTGGGTGGTCGTGAACAAGTAGCGGGCCTCCTCGTCGGTCGGCGCGACCATCACGTTCACCCCGACCATCGCGTACGGCTCGCTGATCTCCGTCGTCACGAACTGCGTCGAAAAGCGCGACCGGTACAGCTGCAACGCCTGGTGACGCATGCGCGGCGCGAAGTGCGACGCGAACGCGAACGGCAGGCCGAGGTGCGCGGCGACGGCAGCACCGTCGAGGCTTGAGCCCAACATCCACAGCGTCACGTCGGCACCTTCGCCCGGCCACGCGCGCACCCCACGCGACCGGGTTGAGCCGGTGAAGTAACCGTGCAGTTCAACAACATCGTCGACGAAGGTGTCGGTCGCGGCGGCCCCGCGACGCAACGCCGCCGCCGTCACCGGGTCGGTCCCGGGTGCGCGGCCGAGCCCCAAATCGATTCTGTCGCCATAGATTTCGGCGAGCGTGCCGTAGTACTCGGCCACCATCAGCGGACTGTGATTGGGCAACATCACGCCACCGGACCCGAGTCGAATGCGACTGGTGTGCTCGGCCGCGCGCCCGATCAGCAACGACGTCGCCGACGACGCGAACGTTGGCACGTTGTGGTGTTCGGCGTACCAATACCGGTGGTAGCCAAGCGAATCGGCGACGATCGCCATCTCAACCGACTCGTTCAACGCGGTATGCAGGTCGGTGCCCGATGCGACCGGAACCAAATCGAGGATGGACAACGGAACACGGGACGCGTTCATGCGGTGACGCCCTTCTGTGTGTGTTGGGCACGCTGAGCGGCAAGCGCGGCGACCACAACGACGATGACTTCGATGACGCCGTACACGACAAAAGTGGAACGAAGGTGCCAGTGTTGCGCGGCAAGTCCCGCGAGCACCGCGGGCACGCTGAACGCGGTGTAGGCCACCGCGAAGGTGAGGGCGAAGGTTTTCGCACGGTCGCGCGCTGCGGTCGCGGCGGCGATGGTCGCCATGGTGAGCGAGAACGTGATCCCGAAGCCAGCACCGGCGAGCACCGAGGCGACCAGGTAAAGCGCCAACGATTTCGTCAGCACAGCGACGATCGTCAGCGCGACACCAACGCCGAGCATCCCGAAGCCGGTGAGCCTGCGTGTCGTCGGGTGCAGTCGAGCGGCGGCCAGCGTCGCCAAGGGTGCGGGCGCGAAGAAGCTGGCCAGAATCAGGCCGACGACGAAGTGGTTGTGCACGTCGAGCAGTTCCTGCAGCATCGACGGACCGAGCGACAGGTACAGCCCGCACGGCGCCCACGTCGCGAGGAGGGCGGGCACGATCGCGATGAACATCGGTCGCGCCTTTTCCGGGACGCCAACGCGCGGGCGCAGCGCGTCAAGCAGCGGCTCGCTGCGCGCCTGCGCACGCTGGGCGCGCGGCAACGCGGCCAGCGCGAGAATGAGCACCAGATAACACGCGAACAGCACCCAGTAGATGAGGTACCGAGGCCACGGCGCGTACTGCACCAACGCCCCCGCAACCGCGGCGCCGAGCGCCAACCCCACGGGCGACGCGCCGCCCGAAACAACCGACCCGATCTGCGGATTGGGTTGCAAATCAACGATCATCGCCGTTGCCGCGCCCGTGCACACGCCGGTGGCGATGCCTTGGACAACACGCGCCGCGATCAGCCCAGACACGTCACTGGCGTGGATGAACAGCAACATCGACACCGCAAGCACGAGCAGTCCACCGATGAGCACCGGCCGCCGACCGATCACGTCGGGTAGCGAACCAAGCAGCAGCATCGCGACCACCAACGCGACGACATACACCGCGAAAATGACCGTCAGCGTGAAGGCCGAAAACCCCCACGCCTGCTGATACACCGGATACAGCGGCGACGGTGCCGCCGCTGCCGCCAGCAGAAACACCATGGTTAACCCGGCGACTACGAAGCCCGCAGAGCGTGGCAAGAAGCCGGGAAAGGGCATCAGGCGCTAAGTGGTCTTGGCGTCAAAGGGGCCGATGCCTTGCAACGGGTTGCCCCCGTGCAAGAACAGGTACGTCGCGATTGCCGCCGCAACGGCAAGCACCAAGATCAGCACCGAACCCCAGCCCGGGCGGGTTGCCCAGCCGCGAGCACGGTCGATAGACAGGCGGCCTGGGCCGGTGAACAGAATCGCCACGAGCACTCCGCTCAGCACCGACTCGTATTCGGTGCCCGTTTTCGTCGCCATGTTGTATTGGAAGCCCGGCAGCATGCCCTGCTTCCACATCCACGCGCCGAGGATGGTCGACAGCAGCGCGCCCGCGGCAAGTGGTGTCGCGAGGCCGAGCACGAGCAGGATGCCGCCGCCCAGCTCGCCCGCGATCAGCAGCGCCGCCGACAGCGACGGGTAATCCCAGCCGCCGCCTTCCATCATGGCCTTCGTGCCGTCGATGCCGGGGCCGTGGAACCACCCAGCCAGCTTTTGCAGGCCGTGGTAGATGAACGTCCCGCCGATGACGAGTCGAAGGATCAGGAGGCCGAAATCTAGTGTGCCCCTGCGGGTTTCGCGGGTTCGACGTTGCAGGGTCGCGGTACTCGACGTGGTCGCGGCCGCTGGCGGGATCGAAGCGTAGGAGTACTGGCCGCCAGTGTCAGACTTCGACCCGGAACTGGTCGAATCCGTTGCGCCGACCGCCGCAGTGGCGGGAGTGCCAGCCGCACCAGACTTGGCCGACGGGACATCGTCGGGATCAAGTCCCAGGTCATCATCGGTGCGCGGCACGTTCTTCGATGTGCTGATCTGCTGCGTCGGCGAGTCGAATGGGCTTGTCACCGGCTTGCCGGTCGACGATGCGGGCGGCACGGGGGTTGGCGCGCCGGACGCGCTCGACTTGGGCTGAGCAGACTCCGACGGGTCACTCGACTTGTCAGTCACCAGTCCCACCTTAGAACTCCGTGCCCGAGATGGGGAGGGCTTAGTTTGATCAGGCGTGTCCGGCCCGGTCGCGTGCCGGTAACGTCTTGGCTATGAGTTCGGGAATAGCGGGCCGGGTGGCAATCGGGATCGCACTCGGGGCCGTGTTGGTTGCGGGGTCGGCGTGCGCGCGATTCGATGAGTCAGCGTCGAGCCCGTTCACCACCGAACCGTCGATTGGTGGGGCGGCGCCGAAGAAACCCGACGAATCGCCGCAGCAGGCACCGCCGCGCCCGACCGGTCCGTGCATCGACCCCGACCCGATGGTGGTCGGCACCTGCCTCGACTCCGCGGGCGGACTTGTCGGCACCGGCAACGGCGCGTACGTCGCCGAGCGCCGCACCGGACGCATCGTTGAAGTCACCGCCGTTGACGAGAGCACGCCGCAGCCAGCGCCCGTGGAAATCGCGAGCATCCCCGTCGACGCGGCGGGTGACGGCGGCCTGTCCGACATCGCGCTGTCGCCGTCGTTTGCCGAAGACGGGTTGATGTATGCCTACGTCACCACGCCGAGCGACAACCGCGTCGTGCGAATTAGCAAGGGCGGCACGGCGAAACCGATCCTCACGGGAATCCCGAAGGGCGCCAACGGAAATCGCGGCGCGTTGGAATGGATCAGCCCGACGCAGCTGATGATCCTGACTGGCGACGCCGGAAACCCTTCCGCCGCAACAGATCCCGGCTCGCTTGGCGGCAAGGTGTTGAAACTGGAAAACCCGTCCTCGGGGACTAACACCCCGACGGTCGTCGCATCGGGCATCGGCACCGCGGGCGACATTTGCCGCGACGCCAAGGACGGCATGTGGGTCACCGACCGCACCGCCGCCGAAGACCGTATCCAGCACCTCAGCGCCGACGGCACGTTGAGCGTGGCGTGGACGTGGCCGGACAAGCCGGGCGTCGGCGGTTGCGCGGCAACGGGTGATGGCGTCGGCGTCGCCTTGAGCGAGGGCAAGGCATTGGCCGCTTTGGCCGCCGACCCAACCACGTTCGCCGTAACGACAGCCCCGACCCTGATGTCGCAGGACAAGTACGGCAAACTCCTGGGCGCAACCCCGGGCGCCGACGGCAGCATTTGGGTGACGACGATCAACAAAACCGACGGTGCCCCAGGGGAATTCGACGACCGCGTAGTCCGCATCCCGCCGCCGGGTGGCGGTGGTGGCGAGGGTCACGACTAGGTACTCAGCGGAGTACGTCCGAGCAGGTGGGGCCGAGGCGAAGGGCGTATACGTGACTACCGCAGAGATGCTTCGGGCCGAAGGACGGGCCGAAGGACGCCTTGAAGGCGAAGCCGCTGGCCTCATTCGACTGCTGCAAGCCAAGTTCGGAGACGCTAGCGCCGCCGTCCACGACATGATTCGTCGGGCATCGATCGTGCAGATCCGCGAATGGACAGTCGCACTTCTTAGCGCCAATACGCTGGACGAACTCGGCATCCGCTAGTCCGCCGAGCCAGTGCCCACACGCTCGTCGTCGGCGTGACCTTGTCACTTCGGTGCGGCCGAACGACTAGCCTCGCTCCCCTGCTTTTGTCAGTGGGCTCCGATAATGTGAATCGCGTTATGAGCAACGACATGGCGGAACGTCTCGCTGCCGAGCAGCGCGCACGCGTTCTCATTGATTCCCAACTCGCCGCGGCTGGGTGGGCGGTGCAAGACAAGCAGGGGATGAATCTCTTTGCCGGGCAAGGGGTTGCGGTTCGCGAGGTCACGATGGCATCCGGCCACGGCCGAGCCGACTATCTGCTGTATGTGGACAAGAAGGCCGTCGGGGTTATCGAGGCTAAGCCGCAAGGCAACACTTTGTCGGGGGTGGAGTGGCAGTCGGCGATGTACGCCGAAGGTCTCCCGGCCGAGGTGCGTTTGAAAGCCTTGACTGTCGATGGCCGCCTTCCCTTCGTTTTCGAGTCCAGCGGCTCGGAACTTCACTTCACGAACGGTTTCGACCCGGACGCCCGGTCGCGGGGACTGTTTCATTTCCCACGACCGGAGACCCTGGCGCGAATCCTGCGCGACGCGGACGCCAACCCAGAGGCACCCACCTGGCGCGGCAAGGTTCGATCGATGCCGGAACTCGACGTGACGCGCTTGCGACCGGCTCAGATCGAGGCCGTCCGAGGCATCGAACGCAGTCTCGCCGAGCAGCGTTATAAGCGGAGCCTGGTGCAGATGGCCACCGGCGCGGGCAAGACCTACACCGCGGTCACCGAGTCCTACCGGCTGCTCCGTCATGGCGGATTCGGGCGCGTCTTGTTCCTGGTAGATCGGAACAACCTCGCTGATCAGACCCTCGCGGAATTTCAGGACTACAACACCCCCGGCGACGGGCGGAAGTTCACCGAGGTCTACAACGTCGACAAGCTAACGAAGGCCGGATTGCTCGCCTCATCGAGTGTGGTGGTCTCCACCATCCAGCGGGTTTTCAAAGTCCTGCAAGGCAATGACGTGGCCGATGTCGATGACCCGCACCTCGACGGCTACATCCCCGACGAACCAGTGACCGTCTCGTACAACCCGAACATGCCACCTGAGACGTTCGACTTGGTGATCGTCGATGAGGCGCACCGCTCGATTTACGGTGTGTGGCAAGGTGTTTTGCGGTACTTCGACGCCCACATCGTCGGGCTGACAGCCACTCCCGGTAAGCAGACCTTCGGCTTCTTCGAGCAGAACCTGGTCTCGGAGTACACCTACCAGGAGTCCGTCGCCGACCTGGTCAACGTTGACTTCGACGTGTACCGGATCAGGACCGAGATCAGCGAGCAAGGCTCGGAGATACCGGCGAAAACTATCGTGCCCAAGGTCGACCGCCGAACACGGATGCAACGGCTGGAGGCGCTCGACGACGACTTTACTTACACCGCAAGGCAACTCGATCGTGCGGTAACCAGCAAGTCGCAGATTCGAACTGTCCTAGAGACTTTCCGCGATCGCCTGTTTACCGAGATCTTTCCGGGCCGGTCGACGGTACCCAAGACGCTGATCTTCGCCAAAGACGATGCGCATGCCGAAGAGATCGTGACGCTGGTTCGCGAGGTGTTCGGCAAGGGAAACGACTTCGCGGCGAAGATCACATACACCTCCCGCGATGCGAAGAAGCAACTACAGGCGTTCCGCACTAGCCCCACCATGCGCATCGCGATCACCGTCGATATGATCGCCACCGGCACCGATGTGAAGCCGCTGGAGTGCGTGTTCTTCCTGCGCGATGTGCGGTCGGGTCAGTATTTCGAACAGATGAAAGGCCGTGGCGCACGGACGATTTCGTCCGCCGACTTTCAAGCGGTCACCCCCGACGCGGAAACCAAAACGCGATTCGTGATCGTGGACGCGGTCGGCGTCACCGAACACGCGTTCTGCGACGCCCCGCTCAACCGCGTGCACGGTGTCGGGATGAAAAGGCTCTTGGACAAGGCCGCCGCGCTCACGCTCACAGAGGATGAAACCGCCACTCTCGCTTCACGTTTGGCCAAACTCGAACTCACGCTGACCGATGCCGAACGCGCTGAACTGGATGGTGTCGCGGGTCGGTCGATGCGCGACATCGTCCGTGGCTTGGTCGACGCCGTCGATCCCGACACCCAGATCAAGCATGCCGCGAACAACGGGGAAGTGCAGGAATTGCTCGATCGGGCGATCGAGCCCATCGCCGCTAACCCGGAATTGCGTGCCCGAATCCTTGAACTCCGAGCGACCCACGACCGAGTCATCGATGAAGTGAGCCGCGACGTGCTGCTCGACGCGCACGGGGTGGTCGACACCTCCGGGGCGCAAGCCCTGGTCGAGTCCTGGAGTGACTACCTCAAAACGCATCGCTCCGAGATCACTGCCATCGAACTGCTTACCGAGTCCGGAAATCGGCGGGCGAGTTTCCAAGACATCAAAGAACTGGCCGACCGCATCGCCCGCCCACCGCGCAATTGGACCTCGGACACGTTGTGGCGCGCGTACGGGGCGATCGGCGTTGAGGTGGGCGGCAACGCGGCCGGGCACCGAAAGTTGACCGACCTGGTCTCGCTCGTGCGGTTCGCCGTCGGCGCTGATGAGGAGCTCGTGCCCTACGCCGACCGCGTCAAAGAACGCTATGCGGGCTGGCTAGCCCAACAGGCGCAAGCGGGCGTCGTCTTCACCGAGGCGCAGCGGTGGTGGCTCGATCGGATAGTCTCCGTGATCGCGGCATCGGCCGAGTTCTCGACAACGGACCTCGACGAAGCCCCGTTCACCGAACGCGGTGGAACGGAAGGAGCCCTGCGAGACCTTGGCGACGACGCCGGGGATCTCATTGACGAGCTGAGTACGGAGCTGACTGCATGAACTGGTCGACGGCTGTTTTGGGCGACGTGGCGCTTGTAATCCGCAACGGAATCTTTGCCAAACGGCCGACCGAGCTGAGTTCGCCTGACAGCTCCCGAATCCTAAGGATCTCAGCGGTCCGTGGAGGACGGGTGAACCTTGAAGACTCGAAGTTCGTTGATGGTTTGACACTCGACCACGTTGAGAAATACTCCGTCGAATCTGGCGATCTGCTCATTACTCGGTACAACGGGAGTCGACAGTTGGTAGGGACTGCCGGAATAGTTCCAGGCCACACCGGGTCAGTAATCCATCCGGACAAATTAATTCGCGTCGTACTCGATAAGAGCCGCATTCTTCCTGCCTTCGCTAATTACCAGTTGCAGTCAGGGTCGGTGAGACGTCATCTGGAGCCGAGAATTAGGACAACGGCAGGTCAATCTGGCATCGCCGGTACTGACGTTAAGAGTATTCCGTTAGTGGTTCCTTGCCTCGACGAGCAGCGGCGGATTGTCGACATCCTCGAAGACCACCTCTCCCACCTCGACGCGGCTGCCGCCAACCTATACAGCGCGCGTAAACGGCTTGACGGATTCGTCCGAAGCGCACTGGATACGAACTTCGGCCGTGGCCTGTCACATTCGTTGAACGATATCATTGAGGATATTTCCGCTGGCAAGTCGTTCGGAGCAAGCAACTCTCCTGCGGCCGACGGAGAATGGGGAATTATCAAAGTCAGCGCGATGACTCGCGGGGTGTTCGACCCGCTGGAAAACAAAGCGGTAGCAGCTGAGCGCATTGATCCTCGATTCGAGATCCGTGAGGGCGACCTCCTAGTGAGTCGCGCGAATACCGCCGATTATGTAGGGGCCAGCGTGCTGGTCGGAAATGTGCGGCCGAAGCTACTCCTGAGTGACAAGAGCCTAAAGGTAACTCCCCGAGAGGGCATTCAGGCGGAGTGGTTGTGGAGAGTGCTGCAAGCACCGGCCGCTAGAAGCCAAATAACCCGGTTGGCTACAGGGACGAAGGACTCGATGCGCAATATCTCGCAGGCGTCATTGCGTCAGGTACGCGTTCCGCTGGCAACTTTGATCGAGCAGAACCGGGCACTGGAACGTTTCGCTGCGGTGGAAGCCTCTGCGACTCGTATACGCGCCGAGGTCGACCGCTCCGCAGTTCGCCTCGACAGGCTGCGTAGCGCATTGTTGTCGGCGGCGTTTAGCGGCCGACTCACAACCTCCGCCCCCATCGAATCCCTCATCGAAGAACCCCTGCGCGTGCCTTGATCCACCATGCCTCCTTCTCACCCCGGTCCGAGCTGGCGACGAACGGCGCGGTGAAGGTCTCGTGGCTGTTCCCCAATGACCTTCGGGCCGCCGTCGCGTCGGAAGCGATCGCCTTGGTCGACCGGGCAGGTACGCGCCGCGTGATGTCGTTTGCCGAGACCGAGTTCACCCCACGGCGCATGACGAACCTCCCGTGCTCGGAAATCGCGCAGGCATCCACTGCGATCGTGGCCGCCTACCAGATGGCGCGACAACTCCCTGAACTCGCGATGATCGCCGGCGAGGAACTCCACGCGTGCCCTTACGAACCTGAGCGCATCGTCATCACCCGGCTCGAACATCCCGGAGACACGCACGGGTGGCATTGGGACGATTACGGATTCGCGTTGGTGTGGATCGCGGAATGCCCGAGCCCACAGCATGGCGGTCTCGTCGAGTTCGTCCCGAACACAACGTGGGACAAGGCCGACCCGGGCATCAGTGAAGTGCTGCGCGAACGGCGGGTTCACCGACTCGATGTCGGGGCCGGGGACGTGTATCTGATGCGGACCGATACCACACTGCACCGGGTGTCACCAATTGCCAAGGGCCGCAGGACAATTGTGAATATGGCGTTCGCCCGTGCGGAAGAGCTGTCCCGACCGGTCTCGCACGAGACAATGGACGCATTGTGGGCGGTGCCGGGCGGACGAAGCGAGGAGCAGCGTGGGCGGAGTGACCATTCAGTCGGCAGACGGGGTCCTGCTTGAAGCGACGCTAACCCAGGCCGGTGGTGACCTGGCGCGCGGGACGGTATTGCTCGTGCATGGGATCACTGTCGATCTCGACGAGGGCGGTGGAATGTTCATCCGCCTCGCGCACCAACTAGCGGCGTGTGGCTTCGAGGTCATGCGTTTTTCGTTCCGTGGGCACGGTAGAAGTGGCGGAACCTCTCGCGGAGTCACCGTGGCCGGGGAGTGCCTAGACCTGGAAGCGGCGGTCCAGGCCACGCGCAAACGCTGCGCCGGTCCACTCTCGATCGTTGCTGCGAGTTTTGGCGCGGTCCCGACGCTGTTGGCGCTGCCTTGGCTTGAGCGCGAGGTCACGCGATTGGTCTTGTGGAACCCCGTGCTCGACCTCGTCGGAACCTTCCTCGAGCCAGAGTTGGCGTGGGGTCGGGAAAACTTCGGACCGGACCAACTGCGCGAACTGGCAGAGAAGGGGTGCTTGACCGTCGACGGCAACTTCGAGCTAGGTCGTACGCTGTTTGCTGAAATACGCGTTCACCAACCGCTGAAAGCCCTTCTCGCCGCGAAAATTCCAACACTGATCGTGCACGGCGATCGGGATAACGCAGTCTCCTACGATGTGTCAGCCGCAGCCGCGGCGGCCAGGCCCGCGACGGAGCTACATACCGTCAGGGGCTCAGACCACGGATTCGATTCGCGAGCGCGCGAGAATGAGGCGATCGTGGTTACCGCGCGCTGGCTCGTGGGCCAGTCCGACGTGGCTCTATGAACGTCGACGATCTGTACGGTCCGTGCTACCTCAGCGACTCAGTGGTCGTTGGCGAGCGGTGCGTACTCGGCTATCCCAAGGAAGCCAGGATTCGTGCCGCGCAACAGGGGCGCCGGTCAGCGGGCGCGCCAGTGCTGATCGGGGACCGCGCGCTGCTCTTCAATCACGTGATCGTCAACGAAGGCACAACGGTCGGTGCCGACAGCGTGGTAGAGGACCGCGCGCGTCTCGGCTACGACTGTGTCGTCGGTGATCGGGTCAGGATCGCGCATGGCGCGTATCTCGGCGACCGCGTTCGGGTCGGCGATGATTGCTGCGTAGCGGGATTCGTGTGCGACGCGGCGGTCATCGGCGACCGTTCGACCGTGATGGGCGAATTGGTGCACGAGTACTCCCGGCCCGATCTCGGGTGGTGGGGTGTCGATGAGTCCGCGCCGGTGGTGGAATCCGACGCGGTTGTCGGATTTGGGGCCAGGGTCGTCGGCGGTGTGCGGATCGGCTCACGGAGCTACATCGCGGCTGGTGCTATCGTGTCGCGCGACGTTCCTGAAGGACAGGTCGTCACAGGTGTGAATATCCATGTGCCGCTGGAGAATTGGACTGGCGAGCGGCTGTCGACACTGATTCGAGTCTGGCGATCACCTACTCCGCCGGAGTCGACCTAGCGCGCCTACGAAGTCGGAATCCTCGGTGTCGCTGCCAGCCTCGTCTTTGGGACGCTGGGTGACCAGCGGCGGTTCGAAAGCGAGAGCGGATACCCGGGGCGGAAACGTCTCCCTCACGTCCGCGCGTGGATGCGGCAGATATAGCGACGGCAGGAACTCATCGATCGGAATAATCGCCTGGTCCAGACCGCAATTCATCGCTGTCTCGGTGCCCGCGCGCGTCATCAAATACGCAAACGTGCAATGGCTGTAGCCAGGCCGGACAACACCGGGAATGGCTGTGGGCGTGTCAGGTTCGAGAAGATAGCGGCCGAGATACAGCAGGTCGAATGGCTCTCGCTCCGCCGTGATGAGCGCCAGGCCCCTAAGGAGATCGCTTCCCATGCGAGCACTGAACACCGCGTCGTCCTCAAGGATGAGGATATAAGGCGTCGAGGTGTTCTCCAGTGCGTGTCGCCAACAGGCGAGATGTGCCAACGTGCAACCGATCTCACCGAACTTCAATGGGCGATTCCACCAGGGATTGGGCGAGTCGATTTGCCAGTCGAACAAGCTGATTCCGCGATCCGCGAGGGTTGCCTCAGAGAGGCCGTTTCCGTCGTTGTCGATTTTCAGATCGGACGTGAAGACGGCACGTGAACCTGGCGGGAGTTGCCGTTCCATCCATGCCCTGCGGTCGGGACGCCGAGGCAAGTTGATCACATAGGTGGCGATGAGCCTTGGATCGATCATACCCACGACGTCCGACGTCCATCACGGGTGAATCGTTTTGTGTTGTCCGCCAACACTTCCCAGTCCGCACCAGTGGGTCGCGACATCAGGAGTAGCGGTTCGACTGTGGTGAGATCGACGATATCGGTGATGCCCCCAACGCGCCTCGCCTCAGTTACGACGACGAAGTCGTCGTCGCCGACTTGGTCGGTGAGGTAGCTGAAATTCGGCGTCCCCTGCGTGGAATCGAGAAGACAGCGCGCCGCGCCCAGGACTCCGAGTGTCAGGCAGCCGCCAAGCAGGAACACGGTGGTGCTTTGGAGCGTGATCCTGGTGAGCACCGCGAGGTCTTCGATCAACTCGCCGCGGAGGGTCCAGCGTGGCGAGAGCGTGAGATTGCTGAGCTGAGAAATGACCAGCGGATCATCTTGTCCAAGTGGATGAGGATCAAAATGAAAAGGCAGCTGCGGAAGAAACTCTCGGTATTTCGCGTTCCACGGGGGTCCTCCGATGATCATCAACACGTTGGCACCGGTGCTGTAGTACTCGGATGGCGCGAAGTCTCGAACCACTGCGGTCGGGGCAAGCTGAGCCAGTTTGGTACGGGCGAAGATCAGCGTGTCTAGGTCAGCGAACTTGGCGTAGCGCAAGTAGTTTCGGTCCTCGGGTGCCGCGTAATCCGGGCGTTCTTCCGGCGGAATCTCCGAGCAGACGATGTCCACGCTGGCGCCACGGTGCAGGCCCAAGAAGCGATGCAGGGGTTCGACTGAGGGCGGACGCGCCGAGAACGGCATGCCGACCTCATCAAGGGGAATGCCGTCGGGATTGGTCGGCGATTCCGTCAACAATAAGTACACCAAGGTGTCCATCGCCTGGTCAGACCGTCTACGGACCGTCTTTACCGCGCACTTCAGTTGCTGGGCAAGCGATTCCTGACGGTCGGTAAGCGTGGCGTATCGGTGTTCCGGGCGCAAATTCAGATCCACCTCCAGGTACAGCCGTTCGCCCTCTGCCAGTTGCCGCACGGTGCGGTGCAGTAGATGCGCGAGGTACTCGACGTGGCCAGGAGATTGCGTGTCGAACTCCTGTCCGCGCGAAAGGAATGTCTGCACAGGCTCGGCTAGCGCGGTCAACACGGTGGTCGGTCGTGCGAGCGCGTAGCCGCGCCGCAGCCGTTTGAGGCTCTCCTTGATTTCGTCAGCCGTGGGAGGCATGAGCATTCGACCACCTTATGTCCAGCGAATGAGACTCCAACAGTGAGTATTCGCCGCAGCCTGTCCAGTAGATGTCCAGTTACGCGGATGTGTCCATTAACACGGCAATCGAGCGGGATAGTTCCGCGGGGATCGCCACACCACACTCGATAGGGAGCACGCCAGAGTCGACTGAGCGGCGGACCCCGCACCCGGCAGCTGGTGAATCACCTTGGCGCACACGAAGGGATCTACGACATTGCTCGACCAAATCGCGGCCGTCAGGATCGTTGAGTCGGCCACTCTCGAACGGATGCGACACGAGGCGCTGACGGCGCCAGGCCCGACCGACTGGGTAACCGAGTACGCCCAATATCAGTCAGGTGGCTGGTCGACGGTCTCACTCATGAACGACACCGGCAACCCGGCAGACGTTCGCATTCGCGACTGCCACCCGGCAGAAACGACACTGCTGCGACACATGCCAGCGACACGGGACTTCTTGTCGACACTGGACCTGCGGTACATGTGGGTTCGCCTTGCCCGTCTCGGACCCAACTCGTTCCTGTGGGAGCACCGTGATTACGAGGAATTGGACGCTGTCGAGCGCTACCGACTCCACGTCCCACTCGTCACCAATCGTTCAGCCGTGCTCGTGACCGGCGGTCGCCGTATTTGTCTTGAGCCAGGCCGTATTTGGCGACTGAAACCCACCCACGCCCACGGCGCGTGCAACCTGCTCGGCCCGGATCGGTATCACCTACTGATCGACTGCTACGCCGACGACCGGTTGGCCGAACTGATGGCGGGCGAGTGGATCGACGACGCTGACGTAGTCGATCTCCCGCGCGCGACGGAGGACGACGTTCTCGGGTACGCGCGGACCGCTTGGTCCCTTGCGCGACTTGGCCACGTCGGGTCGGCGGAGACCTATCTGCTGCGACTGTTCTACGTGCACGCGTTGGCGGAGGGACAGGTCTACGACCTGATCACGTCGTTGCATGAAAGCCTCGATGACAGTGCAGCCGCAGCACGGTGGCGCGAGCACAGACTGACGAGACTGGGCGGTGCGGCATGACATTGACCGAGATTGTCGCGGCGAACCGGCCTGACCAGTTCGGCTTGCTTGAGCGCGCGACGGCGATGTTCACCGCGAGCGAAGTCGTGACACACCTGCTTGTTCGGGGGTCGTTGGCGAGGGGAACCGCCGACCGACTTTCCGATGTGGATTTCGTTGTGGGAGTGGATGATTCGCATTTCGTACAGTATGCGAGTGTTCTTGACGCCTTGGTGGCGACCGAACTTTCCAGCATCCTGCCCGGGTGGTTGGACACCATCGTGGGCGACATGGGTGGGTTAGGCTCTGTGTATCTAGTGGGCTGGTCCGGCCGTCTGCACCAACTCGATATCTATCTCGCCCCAGCGAGCAAGATCGCAGGTATCCGATCAAAGACCCTGTGCCGCACCATTTTTGAACGCGAACCTAGTCAGCTCTACGAACCCGTCGCCGACGTCGAGCTGTACATCGCAGAGACAGTCGCTCGGCCACGTTCCGCCACGGAATTACTAATCGAGGTCATGGTTCTCGCCTACCTGATTCGCAAGCGAATCACTCGCGGCCACAAATACATTGCGTATTCCGAAGTCGGCATGCTTAACACAGCCGCGAAAAATCTCATCAAGACCGCGCTCGCGCCGAGATCGGCGTACTACGGCTGGTACCAGCTTGAGTCAGAGGTGGGCATCACCCCCATCGGCAGAACGTGCCTCGGGCACCTGACCGCGTTGATCTCACTGCCCGGGATTCCCTCGCTCACATCCCTGCGTGATGCGCTCAGCCGGGTGTTCGCCATCGCGGAAGCAGCGGCACCTGAGGCGATGGCCGAGATCGGCGACGCGCTCGACGCCTACCACTACTACCTGGAACTGCCATGAACTTACGAGGCAACAATGACAAAAAGGCCACCTTCTTCGGCGGAGTCGTCCCGGCCTCCGAGGACGAACAAGAGCTGGCAGAACACATTGGAAATCGGCTAGCGGCGACGGGATTTGTGTTGCAGAGCGGCGGCTACAACGGGTTGATGGAAGCTGCCGCCCGCGGTGCCGCGACCGCGACGGGCGAGATCGTCGCGGTGACGCTCACCGATGTGGAGTGGGGCGAGTTCAATCCCTACGTCACCGATGTAGTGCGCGTTCGTCGAATGGGCGACCGCCTTCACCGCTTCCTCGACGACACCGACTTGGTGGTCGCCATGGGCGGCGGCGTCGGCACACTCCACGAGATCTCAGCTGCCCTGTGGTACTCCGGCAATGTCCGCGCCGTGCCGATTTGGCTCGCGGGTTCGACAGCGCTGGAACTAGGGGCATTCCTCAGGGCCGAGCGATGGCTGTTTGAATCCCCTACGAGGTCGCTGGCATTCCTCCGCGAGGTCCGCAATGCGCGCGAATTCGACTGTGCCCTAGCAGATTTCGTGGAACTGCCATGATGGTATCGCCGGAGCTTCTCACAAGAATCCAAGCGGCAGCATTCCACGAGGGTGACTTCACCCTTGCGTCGGGCGAGACGTTGCGGGAGTACTTTGACGAGTACGTGCTAGCCGCAGACCCTGTCCTCTTGCGTGATGTCGCACGGGCGCTCGCGCAGAAGCTGCCATCGCGTGTCGAGGGTCTGGTGGCGATGGCGCTTGGCGGGGTACCGCTCGCTGTGGCGATGTCGAGCCTCACCGGACTCCACACCACCTTCTTTCGTCCGACCCGTAAGGCGTACGGCACCTGCCGCCAGATCGAGGCCGCGCCGGCTCAGGGCACGCGGGTTGTCGTGGTTGATGACGTTGTTCGGAGTGGCTCGCAGGTGTTACATGCGGCTGAATGCCTTCATCGCATCGACGTCACCGTGGTCGGGGCTGTATGTGTGCTCGACCGTGGTGTTGGAGGCAACGAGCGCCTCTCGGCGGCAGGCATCCCTTTGAAGGCATTGCTTGGGCCCGGGATGCTCGTCGACCGCGTACCGAAAGGAGCCTGAGGATGTCGACCGATCTGTGGGGCCGACCGCTCGCGCTTTTCGACTTGGATGGCGTCATTATCGACACCCGTCTCGCTATCCAGGAAGCCCTACGGGCGCTATCCGAGAGCGCGGGCATCAACGTGGACCAACCGTCCCTGACCGCCGGAGCCGAGTTACCGCCGGTGGAGGCGCTGGCGCTGTTCGGCGTTAGCGATCCCGGATACGTCTACGAATCGGGCTTCGACGCTGCGCTCAAGCTCGCGTCCGGAAAGGTCAAGGTCTTCGATGGCACTGTGCGTGGAATGGTCGCGATAGCGCGAGAGGGCGCGGCCGTGGGAATCGTCACCGCGCAGGCGCGGCGCCGGTTGCCGCTACTGATTCCACCCCCAGTCGCCGAGATCGTTGACGTCGTCGTCGCCTACGAGGACGCCGCGGCCAAGCCCTCCCCCGATGGGATTTTGATCGCGTGCGCACGCTGTGGTGTCTTGCCGTCGAGAAGCTTGTTCGTCGGAGACAGGCCAACGGATGTTCGCGCTGGCCGCGCCGCTGGCTCGCTGACCGTCGGGGCGGGTTGGAATGCCGCCGACATCGAGGCGCTTCGCGCGGAACGCCCCGACGTGTTACTCACTTCCGCCGATCAAGTCGGGGCGCATCTCTTGAGGCTGATCGGTTCGCAGTAAAACCGCTGGACCGAGGGTCTCGACCGCTGCCAGCATTGTTAACTCCGCGCGTACCCATCGCGACCAATCAGAAAGGCAATCATGCACTTGGCCGAGATCAGCAAACGTGCCCTGCACTTTTTTGAGAGTAGGGACCACACCGTCGTTCCGTCCGCACCACTGATCGCGGACGATCCGACGCTGCTGCTGATCAACGCCGGGATGGCACCCTTCAAACGATATTTTCTCGGCGAGGCAACTGCGCCTTTCCCGCGAGCCACCAGCGTGCAGAAATGCGTGCGGACCGTGGATATCGAGGAGGTCGGCAAAACCAGCAGGCACGGCTCATTCTTCCAAATGTTCGGAAACTTTTCCTTCGGCGATTACTTCAAAGAACGGGCCATCCCGCTGGCGTGGGAGTTCATGACAACTCCAACTACCGATGGTGGCCTCGGGCTGGCCGAGGACCGGCTGTGGGTCACCGTCTACCAAGACGATCCCGAGGCTGAGCACATTTGGCGAAAGCTCGTCGGCGTACCGGCCAGCCGGATTCAGCGACTGGGCATGGCGGATAACTTCTGGTCGATGGGAGTGCCTGGCCCCTGCGGGCCGTGCTCCGAGATCTGTTACGACCGTGGCCCCGAGTTCGGTCAAGACGGCGGGCCTGCGGCCAATGACGAGCGATACCTTGAGATTTGGAATCTCGTGTTCATGCAGAACACACGTGGCGAGGGACCTGCCAAGGAGGGATACCCGATCCTCGGCGGTCTCCCCGCCAGGAATATCGACACCGGGTTCGGGGTAGAACGCATGGCCGCGCTTCTTCAAGACGTCCCGACTATTTTCGACATCGATACCACGCGGCAAATACTCGCTCTCGCTGCCGAATTGAGTGGAACGACATACGGCAAGAGTGTGAATACCGACGTCTCGCTGCGCGTGGTCGCAGACCATATTCTCGCGAGCACGATGCTGATAGGCGACGGCGTCACCCCGGCCAACGAGGGACGCGGATACGTCTTGCGGCGCATCCTGCGTCGCGCGGTTCGCATGATGCGGCTACTGGGCACCGACGACCCCGTCGTCGGCGAGCTCTTCACCAAAACCATCGACGTCATGGGCTCGACCTACGCTGAGTTGATCGAGGACAGGGCTCGTATTCACTCCCTCGGCGAGGCCGAGGAGGGGGCTTTCGCCAAGACACTGAAAGCGGGCACCGCGATATTCGATGTTGCTGCCAGCAAAGCGGCAGAATCGCGGATATTGCCGGGCGACAAGGCTTTTCAACTCCACGACACCTATGGATTCCCCATCGACTTGACGGTGGAAATGGCTGCGGACGCTGGTCTCTCGGTCGATCGGGAGGGCTTCGCGCTCCGGATGCAGGAACAACGCGCCCGCGCTAAAGCTGATGCTCGCCGTCGTAAGTCAGGCGGTCGAGGCGACATCGATGTGTACCGCGAATTGCTAGCGGCTGCCCCGACGGAGTTCACCGGATACACCGAACTTGAGTCCCAAGCACGCGTTCAAGGCGTGATCCGCGATGGCGAACGGGTCTCGTCCGCGTCAGCTGGTGAGATTGTCGAGGTAGTTCTGGATCGCACCCCGCTCTACGCCGAAGGCGGGGGACAAGAAAGCGACGCCGGACGCATCACGGCGGACGACGTCGAATTGGAGGTGCTCGATGTTGAAAAGATAGACCGCAAACTGTGGGTACATCGAGTCCGCGTCGTTGCCGGGGAGATCGCAGAGGGGCGCAACGTCGTGGCTCGCGTCGACTCAGAGTGGCGCACGGGGGCCCGTCAAGCTCACTCGGCTACCCACATTGTTCATGCCGCGCTTCGTCAAATCCTCGGCCCTACGGCGCTCCAGAGCGGTTCGCTCAATAGGCCGGGTTACCTGCGCCTTGATTTCGCATGGCAGCGGCCGTTGTCCTCGGAGACACTCAGCGAAATTGAGGAGGTCGCGAATCGCGCGGTGCGCCAGGACTTTCCCGTCGGCATCGAATACATGCCGCTTCCGCACGCACGTGAGCTCGGTGCTCTCGCGCTGTTCGGTGAGACCTACGACGAGGACGTACGCGTTGTCGAGATTGGCGGCGATTGGTCGCGGGAACTGTGCGGCGGCACGCATGTCGAACGGACCGCGCAGGTGGGGGCGCTGACTTTCATCGGTGAATCGTCCGTCGGCTCCGGGCTGCGACGCCTCGAAGCGCACGTCGGCCTCGACGCTTTGCGATTTCTCGCGAGCGAACGTGCAATGGCGGTCAAAGTGGCTGACCTCCTTCATGTTCCTACGGCGGAGATCAGCGATCGGGTCAGCGGAATCATCGACGAACTTCGCACTGCCCGAAAGGAACTCGACACTCTTCGGGCGGAACAGCGGGCTCATCTCGCGACGGTTCTTGCTGGGCACGCGGTGACGGTCAACGGCGTCAGAGTTGTCGCCGAACAAGTTGCGGGCCCGTCGGCCACAACTGAGCTTCGCGATTTGGCCGTCCAGACGAAGGCCGTACTAGAAGGGAGCCCGGCCGTTGTGGTGCTGGCGGCACTGGGATCGGACCGACCAATAGTGGTGGCCGCGGTCAATCAGCAGGCCAGACGTCTCGACGTCGCCGCAAGTGAGTTGGTGCAGGCCGCGGTCGGCGCGCTTGGGGGTCGCGGCGGCGGTAAGCGCGATCTCGCGCAGGGTGGCGGCGGCGACGCTCGTGCTATCCCGGCAGCGCTTGAGTCCGTGCTGGCAATGGTGGCCCGCGCCGCGACACAGTGACTCACAGCGTTCGGGCCAACAGGCGTACGAGCATGTCAGTACCTCGTGGAAGACTTCTCGACGTGACTGACTCTCGCCGCCTCGTAGACAAACTGTGGTCCTATTGCAACGTTCTCCGCGATGATGGCGTGGGCGTCATCGAATACACCGAACAGCTCACCTACCTACTGTTTCTCAAGATGGCCCACGAGCGGTCTGTGCGGAAGCTCAACCCCCAGCAGATCGTTCCCGATGAGTTTTCCTGGCAGCGGCTACTCGATGCCAAAGGCAGCAAGTTGGAAGTCGAATACACCAACATCCTGGCCGGCCTGGCTAGCCAGAATGGCACCCTGGGTACCATCTTTCGTAAGTCCCAGAACAGAATTCAGGACCCCGCGAAGCTCAAAAGGCTGATCTCAGACCTCATCGATAAGGAGAACTGGTCGGCGTCCGGCACTGACATCAAGGGCGACGCCTATGAACAGTTGCTATCCAAAGGCGCGTCCGACAAGGGGTCGGGGGCTGGCCAGTACTTCACTCCACGTGATCTGATCACTGGCATCGTCGATGTCATCGACCCGAAGCCTTCCGACACGGTCGTCGACCCTGCTTGCGGTACGGGAGGCTTCCTTCTGGTCGCCCACGATCATGCGGCCAAGGGTGCGGAGAACCTCACGCCTGCACAGCGTCGTCACCTGCAAGATGAGTTCGCGTCGGGTGTCGAACTCGTGCCCGGTACCGCGCGGTTAGCCGCCATGAATCTCCTCCTGCACGGCATCGGAACGCCGAATGGCGATTCACTGATCGATGTGCGCGACGCGCTTCTCGCTGACCCAGGTCGGCGATGGAGCGTGGTGCTGTCCAATCCGCCATTCGGGCGCAAATCCTCGCTGACGATGGTTGCGGACGACGGAAGCGAAGAGCGGGAAGACCGCGAAATTGCACGAGCGGACTTCGCTGTCACCACAAGCAACAAACAATTGAACTTCTTGCAGCACATCATGACCATCCTCGACATCAATGGTCGTGCGGCCGTTGTACTTCCGGACAACGTGCTCTTCGAGGGCGGAGCGGGCGAGACGCTGCGGAAGAACCTTCTCAACAACTTCGACTTCCACACCATGCTTCGTCTGCCCACCGGTATCTTCTACGCCAACGGCGTCAAGGCCAACGTGCTGTTCTTCAACAAAAAGCCTGCGGCCGAACACAATTGGACCAAGCGTCTCTGGGTTTACGACCTGCGAACCAATCAGCACTTCACGTTGAAGCAGAACCCGCTTCGGCGTGCGCACCTGGACGAGTTCGTCGCCGCGTATCGCTCCGACCGCGAGACCTTCAAATCTGAACGGTGGGCATCGTTCACTTACGACGAGTTGATGGCACGAGACAAGACCAACCTCGACATCACGTGGCTCCGCGACGACTCACTCGAAGACACTGACAACCTGCCAGCGCCCGAGATCATCGCGCGGGAAATCGTCGAAGATCTCACAGCAGCGCTCGTCGAATTCGAGGCTGTAGCAGCGGCGCTGGAGCAGGCAGGCGTTTCCGAGCCCGCCGATATTGATTAGCCGTCTCGGCTCAGAAGCGGATAGGCCCCGACTACAACCGTTGCCGGGGCCAACTCCAACTCCCTAACCAAATTTCACGCGCAAGCGGCGAGGACCAGTTCGCGGACCTTGGCCGCATCCGCCTGGCCCCGCGTCGCCTTCATCACGTCGCCGACGATCTTGCCCGCGGCGGCAACCTTTCCGCTGCGGATCTTCTCGGCGATATCCGGGTTAGCGGCCAACGCCTTCTCGACCTCAACCTGCAAAGCGGAGTCGTCGCTGACCATGCCGAGGCCCTTCGACTCGACGATCTCGGCCGGGGCTCCCTCGCCTGACAGCACGAAGTCGACGACCTGCTTGGCGACCTTGTTGTTGACCGTCTTCGCCTCAACCAAACCGATGACCTCGGCCACCTGAGCTGGCGTGATCGGCAGGTCGGCCAGCGCGACCTCGCGCTCCTTCGCCTTTTCGGTCAAATACGCAACCCACCACGAACGCGCCTCGTTCGCCGGGGCGCCCGCCTCGACCGTCGCGATGATGAGGTCGAGTGCGCCCGCGTTGACCAGGTCTCGCATGACCTCGTCCGACAGGTTCCACTCGGCCTGGATCCGCGCGCGCACCAACCACGGGTACTCGGGGATGGTCGCGCGCAGTTCATCGACCCAGGCGGCGTCGGGGGCGACGGGCGCGAGGTCGGGTTCGGGGAAGTAGCGGTAGTCCTCGGCGGTTTCCTTGCGGCGACCAGCCGACGTAGTGCCGTCGCCTTCCTGGAAGTGGCGCGTCTCCTGGATGATCTCGCCGCCCGCGGTCAACACCGCGGCCTGACGACGCATCTCATACCGCACAGCAACCTCAACGCTGCGCAGCGAGTTGACGTTCTTGGTTTCGGTGCGCGTGCCGAATTCCTTTGCGCCAATGGGCATCAGCGACACGTTGGCGTCGCAACGCAGCGAACCCTGTTCCATCTTCACGTCCGAGACGTTCAGCGAACGCAGCACCTCACGCAACGCGGTGACGTACGCGCGCGCCACCTCGGGCGCACGCTCCCCCGCCCCGGTGATGGGCTTGGTGACGATCTCGATGAGCGGAACACCAGCGCGGTTGAAGTCGAGCAGCGAGTGGCTTGCTCCGTGGATACGGCCCGTCGCACCACCGACGTGCAGCGACTTGCCGGTGTCTTCTTCCATGTGCGCGCGCTCGATGTCGACGCGGAAGATCGAACCGTCGTCGAGCGTGACGTCGAGGTAGCCCTCGGTCGCGATGGGCTCGTCGTACTGGCTGATCTGGTAGTTCTTCGGCTGATCGGGGTAAAAGTAGTTCTTGCGCGCGAACCGACCCCACGGCGTGATCGAACAGTTCAACGCGAGACCGATGCGAATGGCCGACTCGATGGCCTTGGTGTTGACCACCGGCAGCGAACCGGGCAGGCCGAGGCACACCGGGCACACCTGGGTATTCGGCTCGGCGCCAAACTCGGTGGGGCAACCGCAAAACATCTTGGTCGCCGTGGACAACTCGACGTGGACCTCCATGCCGAGCACCGGCTCGTAGCGGGAGAGAACGTCGGCGTAATCCATCAACTCGGCGGTGGGTGCGCTCATAACATCACAGTCTAGGTAAGCCCACCGACACGGTTGAGCGGTGGTCAGCCGAAGAACGCCTCAGCCTCGCGCAGCCGCTCAAGTGGGACGGTTTTGAGCTGACGTGTCGCCTCGGCGAGCGGCACGAGCGTGATCTCGGTGCCATGCAACGCGACCATCATCCCGAACTTGCCCGCGTGCACGGCTTCGGCAGCATGCACGCCAAAGCGGGTCGCGAGAATGCGGTCGTACGGGGTTGGGCTGCCGCCGCGCTGGACGTGGCCGAGCACGGTCGTGCGGACCTCTTTGCCGATCCTTCGCTCGATTTCAGCACCCAACTGCTGGGCGACGCCGGTGAACCGCTCGTGCCCGAATTCGTCGATGCCGCCTTCGCGCAGCGTGAACCCGGAATCAGCAGCCGGGTGCGAGCCTTCGGCAACAACGACGATGCAGTGCTTATCCCCACGTTGGAACCGCTTTTTGATCAACGCGCAGATCTCGTCGATCTCGAACGGCACTTCGGGAACGAGAATCAAATGCGCGCCAGCGGCGATGCCCGCGTTCAACGCGATCCACCCGGCGTGTCGGCCCATAACCTCGATCAGCATCACGCGCTGATGCGATTCGGCGGTGGTGTGCAGGCGGTCGATCGCTTCGGTGGCGATCGACAACGCCGTGTCGTGGCCGAACGTGACGTCGGTGCAATCGATGTCGTTGTCGATGGTCTTCGGCACGCCGACCACCGGCACGTCCTCATCGGCGAGCCACGACGCGGCCGTGAGCGTGCCTTCGCCGCCGATCGGAATCAGCGCGTCAATGCCGTTGTCGTCGAGCGTCTGTTTGATCCGATCCAACCCGGCCCGCAACACGTCGGGATTGGTGCGCGCGGTGCCGAGCATCGTGCCGCCCTTGGCAAGCAGCCGATCGGTGCGGTCGTCGTTGTTGATCCGAATCTTGCGGTCTTCTAACAGCCCACGCCAACCGTCTTCGAAGCCGATGATCGCGTCGCCGTAGCGACCGTTGGCGGTGCGAACAACCGCGCGGATCACCGCGTTCAAGCCTGGGCAGTCGCCGCCGCCGGTCAAGACTCCGATGCGCATGCGCCCCATCTTGCCGCACAATCGGCGATCAGGGGCAGCGACCTCCGCCGAGTTCGGTGAGGTGCTTGCCGATCACGGCGGCGAGCTTGTCGAGCATGGTCATGCCGTCGTTGAAGGCACCCGAATCTGGTTGTGCGGCAAAGGCAACCGCGACGCGACCGCTCGGCGTGTCGATAAGCCCAAACTGTCTGACCAGGTATTTGCCGGAAGTGTCTGGGCCCCAACCACCTTTGAAGTCGGCGCTGTTGAACGCGCCAAGTCCCCAGCGATGACTAGGGGTGATCTGGCCCATGTACCCAACAACGCGCTCGTTGCCGGGCAGGCACGGGAGGTTCGCCGCGAAGCGCACCTGGTTGGCGAGTGACCAGTCGGCCTGGCCGAAAGCCGAAGCGTCACTTCGGGTTCGGGTCGGTGGCACGGTCGTGACCGGGTCGCCGCCTTCGCGCAGAATCTCTTCCACGGCCTTCGCCGCGTTGTCACCAGCACCTAGCGACTGCCACAGCGTGTCGGCGGCGTCGTTGTCGGAGGCGGTGATGGCCGTGCTCGCCGCGCTCGCGTAGGTCGACCCGCGCCGCAGCACGGCGACGGCGAGCGGCACCTTCATCGTCGACCACGCGGGTCCGGTGGTCCAGTCACCAAAGGTGACCATCTTGTCGCCACCGACGGGCATGATCGTCAACCCGGCGGTCCCGCGAAAGCTCGCGCGCGCGGCGGCGAAGTCGGCGGCGAGGCTGCCCGGTAGCGCGATCGAAACGCCGGGACCGACCACCGCGCCAGGATCGGGCGCGATAGTCGGGACGGTGACGGTCGGCGTTGGCGTTGCTTCACGCGGGGGTTTCGCACAGCCGGAGACCAGCGTGAATGCCGTAGCTGCCGTGGCGAGCAGGGTGATTACCCTGCGGTGTCGAGCAATAAACATGGTGTGACGCATCTTTGTTCGGAAGTCCCCCGGTTTCGCGGTGACTGTCACCGTACTGGGCGTAACACTTATTTCCCAGTTGGGTCACTTGCTCCGCGCACGCGATGCTCGCCACTGTAGATGTTCATCGTGTCGCCGCGCAGGAAGCCGACCAGGGTTAACTCCGACTCTTGCGCCAGGTCAACGGCAAGTGAACTCGGCGCGCTGACGGCAGCCAGCACGGGAATTCCGGCCATCACCGCTTTCTGCGCGAGTTCGAACGAAGCGCGGCTGCTCACCACGAGCACGAGGTTGTCGGCGGGCAGTCGCTTCTCCCGCAACGCCCAGCCGATCACCTTGTCGACGGCGTTGTGGCGGCCGATGTCCTCACGCATCACCAACAGCGTGCCGTCTGCGGTGAACAGCCCAGCCGCGTGCAGGCCGCCCGTCGCGTCGAAGACCTTCTGTTCGCGACGCAGGATGTCGGGGAGTTTCGCGAGGACGTCCGGGTCGATCATCGGGGTGTCGTGGGCGATGGGGAAATGGGTGTGCGTGCGCACGTCGTCGAGCGCGGTTTTGCCGCAGAGCCCGCACGCGCCGGTGGTGAGGAAGTTGCGCGCCGGCGCGGCGGCTTGGCGCTTTTCACGCAACGTCACGTCGAGGACGTTGTAGGTGTTGCGCCCCTCGTCGTCGGTGCCCGCGCAGTATCGCGCGGCGACAAGGTCGTCGGCGGAGGTGATGATGTCTTCGCTGAAGAGGAAGCCATGCACCAGGTCGATGTCGCTGCCTGGCGTGCGCATGGTGATGACGAGCGATTCGCCATCGAGCCGAATTTGCAACGGCTCTTCAACGACGAGCGTGTCGGGACGTTTGACACGCCCGCTTGGCGAGAGCCGGATGGTTTTGCGCCGTGCGGTAACTCTGCTCATCGATGTGGCCGTTTCAGTTCTCAGGCCGCGCCAACCACGAGGTTGATCGTGGTCGCGAGGATGCCGGTACCAAAAGCATAGGACAGCAAACAATGTCGTAGGACGATTGACCGGATCGCTGGGCTCGACACCGAGGTATCCGACACTTGATACGTCATGCCGAGGTTGTAGGAGAAGTAGAGGAAGTCGCGGTAGGCGGGCGGATCTTCGGCATTGTTGAAGTCGATGCCGCCGGTCGGCGCCTGGTAGTAGGCGTAGGCGTAGCGGGCCGCGTACATCAGGTGCACGGCCGCCCACGCCATCGCGACACCGCCAAGCGCGAGCGCGGCACCCACATGGACCGAACTGGAATGGCCGAGGACAAGGATCGTCACGACGCCGATGAGCCCGGCTGACGCGGCGGCGACCACCGAAACCTCTTCGATGAACGGCTGGAAATTCTCGCGTCGCGCGTTGTCGCGGGTGGCAGCCGCGTTCATCGGCCACATCACGATCCAGCCCATCACGACGAAAACTGTTGCGGAGATGGCGATTCCGGCCATCAACCCAATGGGCAGGCCCATCGCGAAGCCGACCAAGGTGCCACCGATGGCACCGATGAGCACCGCGATAACGAGCCGCACGACCGCTGACAGGAGCCAGTTTCTGCCCATGACCGCTGACAGTACCCAACTTCGCCGCGCGCTTGCCCGATCGTTGCTCACGCGCGCGGCGCGCGGCTCGGCAACTCAGTCAGCGCGGCAAGCGACGCTCACCACGCGCCCGGATCGGGCGCGCTCGCGTTCAGGACTTCGGCGATGGGCGTCGCGCGCGCGGTCGCGACCAACGCGCGCGACAGCACCGAGCCCGGTTCCGTCGCCGCGGTGACGAGCGCGATGTGCGCGATGACCGGCGGATCGTCGAGCGGAAGGGCACGCACGCCCTCGGGTCGGCGCACGGTGTGCAGCCAGGTTTGTGGCACGATGCACGCCCACCGACCCGTCGACGCATGCGCGAGCAACGTGACAACCGAGTCGCTTTCGACCTGCGGTGTCGCGACCAGTCCGCGCGTTGCCAGCGCTTGGTCGATGAGCTGTCGGCCGCGCATGCCCCGATTGAGCAGACACATCGGCAGCGCGAGCGCATCGGCCCAGGTCAGCGGGCCGGTGTGGCCAGCGAGAAGTTCGGTACCGGCGACGAGTACGTGCCGTTCTTCATACAGCGGGGTGACGGTGCAGCCTTCGGTGTCGATGCCGTCGGCGTAAACGAGACCGGCGTCGAGTTCGAAGCGCCGAATTCGATCGACAATCGACGCCGATCGCAACCCGGTCTCCACCGCGATCCGAACGAGCGGGTGCTCGGTACAAAACGGGTCGGTGAGCAGCGCGAGCGTGGTCGACGCCGCCGGGATGACACCGATGCGCAGCTCGCCGGTGAGGCCCGTGCGCAGCGCGGTGACTTCTTGTTCGAGTGCGTCACGGTCGGCGAGGATGCGACGCGCCCAGAGGACGAGGCGGTCGCCTTCGGGGGTGAGTCCGTCGAATTGGCGACCTCGGCGAACCAGCGGCACCCCGAGGTCGGCTTCGAGTTTGCGAATCGCCTCCGACAGCGCGGGCTGCGAAACGTAGCAAGCCCGCGCTGCCTTGGCGAAGTGTCGTTCGCGCGCTAACGCGACGAAGTATTCAAGCTGGCGAAAAAGCATGTGCCGCTTGGTCAGTCGTCCTCGTCGTCGGCGGCTTTATTGCGTGCCTTCGCGATTTCGAGTGCGCGCTCAGCGGTTGCCTTGTCCGGGTACGGGCCCATTCGGTCGCCGAACCAGCAGTTTTTGCCCTGCTCAGCGGTGCCGTGCTTGATGCAGTAGTACCAGTCGTCATCTGATGCCATGTCGCCAGTATGCACGTCAACGCATGGGCTCGCCGCCGAAGCCACGGCCCTCGCTGAGGCAGGTTCGCGGATCGCCAGCGCGACGGCGATACCGATCGCGACGCCGATCACGGTGTCGATCGCGCGTTCGCGCAGCATGATCAACGGATCGCTCGGATCGGCCAATTCGGTCATCGACATGATCAACGGCGTGAAGAAACCGATCGCGACGGCGTAGTGGCGTGCCATGAACAATTCGGTCGGATAGAGCAGCGCGATGATGATCAATCCGAGCACTGCCGGATTCCACCCGGGGATCAGCAGCGGCGCGGTGACAGCGAGGCCGACGAACGTGCCGATCACGCGATGCGCGCCGCGTTTGATGCGTCCGCGCGAGTCGGCGGCGGCGAGCGGAACGGCCGCGCCTGCCATCGCCCAGTTCGCGTGGCCCATGCCCAACATCAGCCCGACGCCGCCAGCGAGGGCGATAGCCAGCGTGTAGCGACCAGCTTGCACGAGCGAAACCGCGCCGGTGCGATGCGGGCGGATCGGGAACACCTCGGGCGTTCCGTGCCGTCGCGCGCGGCGGGTCGATTCGATCCAGCCGACCAGCACACACAGTGCGGCCGTGCCCGCGCAGACGGCGAGCGCGAGGCCGGGGTCGCGTTGATGCGGGGCAACCATCGCGATCGCGCCGAAGGCGAAAATCCCGAAAAACGGGCCTTCCGGCCGTAATCCGAGCCGGTCGGTGATCGGCGACGTGACGGCGGCGAACGCCGCGACCGCGCACACGAGTACCAGCGGCGGTACCCGGCTAAGTCCGAAAAGCAGGCCGCCCGCACTCGCGACAACAAGCAGAATCGCGGCTTCGACCTGATGGGTGAACCGCTGTCGCACCGATTCGGCGAACCCATACATGCCGGTGAACGACCCGAAAACGGCGAAGATCAGCAGGTCGGTGCGGCCGAGGGCGATGAGCACTAAGCCAGGGATCGCCAGTCCGGCGAACACGCGCGCGGCAGGCAGGTGGTCGACCTCGGTGATGAGCGCGCGGATGGGCGGGCGCGCCTGAGCGACAAGGGTGCGCAAGAGGTCCTCCGAAGGGTCGGTCTGCTTGTCGATCGTCCCGGGGGGCCAAATCGGTTGCGTGGTAGTAGCCATGGTGGCGTATTCGCGCGGGCGCGCGCAAGCTGCCCACATTGTTGTGAACGCCATTTTTCCACGTCGGACCTGCGGTAATAACTCCGGCCTATCGGCTGTGCGGAAGTTGGTCCTGGCATGTAGCGAAGGCAAGACGGAGAATGAGGCCACTACTGACGTTAGGTGTGCGCGCCTCCGTCCGTGGTCGCACCACGCGGTACAGAATTCCAGGCGAGACACTTCACCCGCTTCGTAGCTTCGAAGGGAAGTTCGTCATGACTGAGGCCTCTGAAGCCCCGTTCACCAAATGGGACCCCGACAACGGGCCCAGTGCCGAGGCTGACCGAGAAGCTGTCCCGAAGGCCAAACCGTACAAGCACCCGGCTGCCGGGTGGGGTGCCGCGATCGCGGTCGGCAAGTTCATGATCCTCAAGGAACATGAACCGTTCATCGGGACATACGGCATGTTCAAGATGAACCAGTACCAGGGCGGCTTCGACTGCCCCGGCTGTGCATGGCCCGACGCGCGCGACGGCCTCATTCTTGACGTGTGTGAGAACGGCATCAAGCACACGACGTGGGAAATGACCCACAACCGCACAACGCCGGAATTCTTCGCCGAACACACGGTCAGCGAGTTGGCGACGTGGAGCGATTACGACCTGGAAAACCAGGGTCGACTCACCCACCCGATGGTCTATGACGCCAAGACCGACCATTACGTGCCGATCAGCTGGCAGGACGCGTTCGAAATGGCGGGCAAAGCCATTCGCGAACTGCCCGATCCGAACCTCGCCTCGTACTACACGTCCGGGCGACTCGCGAATGAGGCCACGTTCCTCTACCAACTGATGATTCGCGAGACCGGCACCAACAACATGCCCGACTGTTCGAACATGTGCCACGAGGCGAGCGGTCGCGGTTTGCAGGCGTCGCTCGGCACCGGCAAAGGCACGTGCGACCTCGACGACTGGGATCAGTCCGACGCGCTGTTCATCATGGGCCTCAACGCCGCATCGAACACGCCGCGCATGCTCACCGCGCTGGCCAAGGCGTACAAACGCGGCGCGCAGATCGTGCACATCAACCCGTTCATCGAGGCGGGCGCGCGCGACACGATCATTCCGCACGACATCCCGTCGATGGTCCTGTTCCAGACGACGCCAACCTCCACGCTGAATCTGCAGGTCCGCGTTGGCGGTGACTTCGCGCTCATTCGCGGCATGGCCAAGGCCACGCTGGAAGAGTGCGACACCAATCCCAAGGTCATCAACCACGAATTCATCAACCGGTACACGGTCGGTTTCGACGACTGGATGGCCGAGGTCAAGGGCACGACCTGGGCTGATATCCAGAAGCAGTCGGGGTTGAGCGAGACCGAGATTCGTAAGGCAGCCCAGATTTACTGCGACGCCAAGAGCAGCATCATCAGCTGGTGCCTCGGCGTGACCCAGCATGAGCATGGCGTCGAGACCATCCGCGAAATCGTGAACCTGCTGCTGTGCCGAGGCAACCTCGGTCGCGAGGGCGCTGGTCCTTCGCCGGTGCGTGGTCACTCGAACGTGCAGGGCAACCGCACCTGCGGCATCGACAACCACCCGCCGAAGGCGTGGATCGACCGGCTCAACGAGGTGTGCAAGATCAACGCGCCGTACGAGGACGGTCTCGATGTCGTCGGCACGATTGAGGCGATGCAAGCGGGCAAGATCAAGGTGTTCATGTCGATGGGCGGCAACTTCGTCCAGGCCGCGCCCGACTCGGCGTACACCTACGAGGCGTTCCAGAAGTGCGACATGACCATCATCGTGTCGACCAAGCTCAACCGCAGCCACGTGATTCACGGCAAGCAGGCGCTGATTCTGCCCTGCATCGGGCGCACCGAGCACGACCATCAGCGCAGCGGTCAGCAGGTGATTTCGATGGAGAACGGCATGGCCGTCGTCCACTTGTCGAAGGGCATGAAAAAGCCCGCGTCGCGTCACCTCAAGTCTGAGCCCGCGATCTTGGCTGGCATCGCCAAGCAGGCGCTGCCGAACACGAAGACGCCGTGGGAGTGGTACGTCGAGGACTACGACCGCATCCGCGACACCATGTCGAAGGTGCTGGAAGGGTTCGAAGACTACAACCGACGCGTTCGGTTGCCGCTCGGCTTCCGCATTCGCCAGCCAGCGCGCGAACTGATCTTCCTCACGCCGTCGGGTAAAGCCGAGTTCTCCTCGGTCAGGATGCCCGACACGCTGCCGCCCGAAGGCAAGTTCAGTCTGTTCACCACGCGGTCGCAGGATCAGTGGAACACCACGATCTACACCGACAACGACCGCTATCGCGGCATCAAGAACCTGCGCACGCTGATCTTCATGAACAAGCACGACATGAAAGATCTCGGGCTCAAGGAATTCGACGAGGTCGACATCACCAGCTACGCGCGTGACGGGTCGACACGTCAGCTGCTCAAGTACAAGGTCATTCAATACAACATGCCGCGCGGCTGCACCGCCGGATACATGCCGGAGATGAACGTGCTGTGCGCGATTGGCGACTACAGCACCGAAAGTCGGCAGCCGCTGATGAAGAGCGTCAAGGTCACTGTTGTGCCGTCGAAAAACTAAGGGAGACGGATGAATTCGCACGCACAGAAGGTCTACGACGAGATCGTCGGTCATCCAGCGCCGCGCGATCTGGAGTGGACGCGGTTCGTCTCGATGTGGAAAGACATCGCCGACGAGGTGAAACAAGAATCCGGCGACCGACTCGCGGTGAAAATGAACGGCCACCGCGAGGTGTTTCACCGGCAGCACGACGGTCGGGTGTCGATTGGCGATATCGAGCACGCGCGACAGTTGTTGCGCGACAAGCCTGAACCTAAGGGGTCGGGCACGTTGTTCGCCCTGGCGATCGACGCCGAGAAGGGCCGCGTGCTGCGGTTTGACCTCGACACGACGACGGTCACTGACACCGAACATGATGTGCGCAACCATGATTCGGTCGCTCATCACATTCGCACGGTGGAGCGGCACACCGGGCACGACGACTACCCGCAGGTGTTTTTGAAGTTCTTCGACGATCTCGCTGTCGCGTTGATCGAGGAGATCGGGACATCGGGGTTCGTTGTGCTCGGGCACGGGACTGGAAAGTCGGATGTGGCAGACGATTTCGTCGCGCGCATCACCGAGATCAACAAGCCGCTCGCCGACCGGGTACTCGGTGTTGGTGTCGTCGACCTCAGTGCCGCCAACGACGCGACCCTCGAAGCCGAAGCCCAGCGTCTCGCTGGCGCGGCGAAGTAGGAGGAACGATGGGCTATCTGCTCGCGCTTGTCGCCGACCCGACCGCAGATTCGAAAACGGCGAAGTTGGCTACCGAAGCGCAGAAAGTGGCTGTGCGCAACAACATTGACGTGGTGATCTTGGAAGGGCTCGACAAGCTGCCCGCTTACAGCGCCGAGGTCGACACCACCGATGGGCGGCCGTTGATCGCGAACGAATTGCGTCGGTCGGTGTTGGAGGCCGATGGGGTGCTGCTGTTCACGACCGAAGGTTCTGATATTCCGGAGTTGGCCGAGAGCGTGGTGAAGTGGGTTGCTGGGCCCGCTTCGGGGCCGACGATCGTGAATAAGCCGACCGGGGTCATCACGGTTGGGCCCGGTGAGGTGGTCAATCAGCATCTGGCCGACCAATTGCGCAAGGACGGGGCGAATGTGGTTGTCGATGGGGTATCCATCGCGACTGAGTGGTTTGAGCCCAACACGATCAACCGGCTTGGGGATGCGGTTGTGATGGTGGAGTCGGCCGCGCAGTAGGTTTCCCGCGAGTGTTAATGGCCCGCAACCTTTTTCGGTTGCGGGCCATTAATTTTGGTCCCGCGTTTTCGCGCATGTTCGGGCCGACTAGTACACGTAAACGACCGCGTTTTCGCCGCCTACGCAGGTGACGAGTTTGCCGTCGGGGGTGCACATCATGGTGTAGCTACGGCCGGTGACCGGGCTGCTCGCGACCACCGGACGCGGGGCGCTGCTCACTCCGCCCGCCGCATAGGCGGCGCGGACCGCTTCAGCGAAACCACAGCTGGTGACCGTGGTGCCGACCGCGACGCGACTCAATGCGCCTGCGCTGCTTCCGCTTTCGCACGGTTGCGCGCCTGCCGGGAGCGTGACCGGGGCGGCGGTCGTGGTGCGCGGGGCCGCCGTTGTGGTCGCGCGGGGTGCGGTTGTCGCGGGGATGAGCGACGGGGTCGCGGCCGTTTCGCTGGTGTTGTTCTCGCTGCCGTTGAACATGCGCCAGCCGATCAGGGCAAGGATCGCGACGACAACGACGGCGAGCGCGCCAACGAGAATCGGCAACACGAGCGACCGTTTCGGCTGCTCGTAGTACCCGTCGGGGTTTTCCCATTGCCCCTGCCCGTACGGGTGCTCGGGGTAGGGCGCTTCGGCGTACCGCCGGTCACCGTAGGCGTGGTCGCCGTAGTTGTCGGCCTCAGGTTCGCCGTAGTTCGCGTAGGCGGCGCGGTCATCGTAGGGCTGAGGCTGCTGCGGTACCGAATGCTGCCCGGAGAACCCGCGCGCGGACGCCCCGCCCAGGTCGGGATAGTTGCCGCCGTAGTGCTGGGTTGGGGCGGAACGCTGCGGGTCGGGATTTTGCAGGGGGAAGTCGCTTGACCTACCCTGCGCGGGGAAGTCGGCTCGACGCGTGGGGTCGGCTTGGCCTGCGGGTGGGAGGAACTCGGTGGCTGGGCCGGCTTCGCCCTGACCTGCGCCGCCGCGCCCGGGGTGGTCGGCCGGACGACGCGTGGGGTCGGCATTGCCAGTCGGCGGGAGGAACTCCGTGGCTGGGCTTGCAGCGCCCTGGCCTGCGCCGCCGCGCCCGGCGAAGTCGGCGGGACGACGCGTGGGATCAGCATTGCCAGTCGGCGGGAGATACTGGGTAGCCGGGCCCTCAGCATCCTCGTTTGCTGCCGACTGCATGTACTCAGTGGCAGGCCCTACGTAACCATGCCCGACGCGGTCCTGGCCAGCGAAGTTAGCGGCACGACGCGTCGGATCGGCGTTGCCAGCGGGCGGGAGGTACTGGGTTGCTGGGCCCGCTGCGTCGCCTTGTCCCGCCGACGGCAGGTACTCCGTCGCGGGTCCCGCTTCGCCTTGCGCCTGCCAGCCGCTGGCCCGACGCGCGGCTTCGTCCGCGCCAGCTGGCGGGAGGTACTGGGTCGCCGGGCCGTCCGGGTTCGTCTGCGGAAGGTACTCGGGGCCACGTCCCCCGTCGCCACCGCGCCCGGTCGGGTAGTGCTGCGTTGCCTGGTAGCGCTGCGGATCGTCGGCGCCGGGCACGGGGTCGTTGGGGTAGACGCGAGTGCTGTCGGCCGGGTGGGCGTAGGGCTGCTCGCCCGAGTAGCCGGAACGCTCCGCGTCGTTCGACGAGGCGCGCAGCGAGTTGGCCCGCGGGTCGCGCTGATTGAGCCCACCGGCAGAGAAGGGTTGCTCACCCGAATTCCCCGCGTTGAGCGGTGCCCCTTGGGCGTAGTCGGCCCCACCCGACTGCCCCGGCCGCACGCCTGCTGAGCCGGTGCCTTGCGGAACGTAACCTGGTGTGCGCGAAGGGAACTCGTCACCATAGGGAGCAGAGTTCGACGCGCTCGCTGAGTCCTCGCTGCCGTAGGGCGCTGCGCCAGAAGACGATTGGTCGCCGTAGGGCGCGCGGTCTGACGTGTCGCCGGACTGACCGCGGCTGAACGCGGCACCTGACGCCAACGGGTGTTCGCCTGAGTACGGGGCTGGAACGTCGGCGCGGCGGTCGACACCCTCAGCCGCGTACGGGCCGAACGGGTTCACCTCGGGGTGTTCGCCGGAAAAGCCCTTAGTCGGTGCGGCGCGGCGTTCGTCCGGGGTTGAGCCGTAGCCGCCCTGGGCGAAGCGGGCGTTATCATCGTCGTCGTCGTCGTCGTCATCGTCACCGCCGAAGCCCGCGGTGGGCGCGACGTACTGCTCGGTGGGCGGCCCGACGTAGTCGTATCCTGAATTACCCTGTGGGACACCAGGATTTGGGGTCGCTGATGCGCCGCGCCTGGGTTCAGGACCACGACCGGGGTCACCCGACTCGCCCGCATTCCTCGGCGGAACCGGACCGTAGGCGGACTGGGCGGGACCGAACCCGGCTGAGCCGGATCGGTCCGCGCCGCCGGGAAAGTCGCCTGCAGGCCCGGCAGCGCTACGGACTGGCCCACTCTGCGGGCCAGTCGGCTCGCCACCGAAGCCGGGCATCGGGTGCGCGCCGGTCGACCGGCCAACCCCCTGCGTTCCGCGAGGATCCTCCCCGCGCGCCGAACCTCCCGCTGCAGGGTAAGGCCCGGTCGATGCGCCAGCGGGCCGACCCTGCGCCGAGTCACTACCGGGGAACGCGCCTGCGGCGTTGTCGCCCACACCACCGGCGAACGCGGGCGTCGGGAACGAACCGGTCGACGGGCCGCCCTGCGCCGCACGCGCTACATCGGCAGCGAAAGCCGGTGCGGGCAAGCTGCCCGGCGAACCGTCGAACGCGGGCACCGGGTACGAGCCCGTCGGGGGGCCAACCTGTGCCGCGCGGGCCACGTCCGCAGCGAAGGCGGGCGCGGGCAAGGCGCCCGTTGGGGGGCCTACCGGTGCGCCTGGCGCGTTGTCGTACAGGTGCGCGTCCGGGAAGGGGCGGATGGGCGGTAAGCCCTGGTCCGGGGTGTACGCGGGTGCCGGTTCGGGGACCAGTGGCGCGTCGGCCGGGGGCAGCGGGGTGAATTCGAAGTCCGCCGCGCGCACCTCGGTTGGGCCGGTCGGCTGGATGACGGCCGGGACCGCCACTTCGCCGGAACCGTCGACGGGGATCATGTGCACGCCGGTCGAGTCGACCGAGCCGGTTGCCCCGGCGGGCGGGCGGATTATCAGCGTGGGCTGCGCGCCAGTGGGCTGACTAACCGAGCGCGATGTTTCCACCCCACCGGTCGCGGTGACCGCGCCAACGACGCGGAACTCGCCGGTCGGCGTCGGCGCTTCCGCCTCGGGCGCGCGCTTGCCAACGGGCGTCGCACGTCCTGGCGCTTCAGCAGCGGCCCTGTTGCGCGCGGCGAGTTCCTCAGCGGAGCCGGGCGCACCAGCGGCACGCGCTGCCTCAGCGGCCGCCCGGTTGCGCGCGGCCAATTCTTCGGCGGGACTCAACGGCCCACCATTGCGTCCACGTTCACCTGAATTACTCACGCCACCACCATCATTCGCACCACGGTCATTCCCCCACTGATTGCGCGCAGCCGACGCTCGCGCTGCCTCATTCGTCACTTGGTCAACATCACTAGCGCCCGGCACGACTTCGGGCACGCGACTGGACGCCGCACCCTCCTGCCGCACAGCCGAATTATCGCCGCCACCACGGTAATTCGCACTGCGAGCAGGAGCGGACAGCCCGCCGACACCGTCGGCCGACGCACCCCTCAACGCCTCGCGCGCCGCCGACGCCAACGCACCTGCCGATGCGAAACGGTCCGCCGGGTCCTTCGCCATGCCTCGCGCAACCACCGCATCAAAGGACGCGGGCACACCCACGGCGCTCGGGCGCGGCGGGGGCGTCGACAAATGCGCGCGAATCAACACGCTCATGCTGTTCGCAGCGAAAGGTGCTGCGCCAGTGAGTAATTCGTGCAAAACGCAGGCTAGCGAGTAAATGTCCGCGCGGTGCGTGACCGGGCCGACGTCAAAACGTTCCGGGGCCATATAGCTGTACGACCCCATCGCCACACCCGTCTGGGTGATGGCGGTGTCGCCCTCACTGCGCGCGATGCCGAAGTCGGCCAAGTACGCGAAGTCGGCGGGCGTAAGCAAGATGTTGGCCGGTTTCACATCGCGGTGCACCAGTCCATCGGCGTGCGCGGCGTCCAATGCGGCGGCGACCTGTTCGATTACCGCGACGGTCCGCGCCGGACTCAACGGTCCGCCGGAAGCGAGCACCGCGCGCAGATCCGTGCCGGGCACGAGGCGCATGTCGATGAAAAGAACGCCGTCGATCACGCCCCAGTCGTGGATGGGGATGATGTGCGGTTCGGCGAGTTTCGCGGCGGCCTGGGATTCGCGACGGAAGCGCACTTGGTAGGCGGGGTCTTGCGCGAGTTCAGGCGCGAGCAACTTCAGGGCAACTACGCGATCTTTGCCGGTATCGAGCGCCTCGTAGACCTCGCCCATGCCGCCTTTGCCCAGCAGCGAGCGCAACTCGTACGGGCCGAACCTACTGCCCGTCCGTGACCCAGGTGCTTCCACCGGCGTCTGCCTCCCAGCTTTCGCGCACCCGTCGAGAGAGCGCGCTCGTTAGGTAACAGATTCTCCGGGGCTAACTATGCCGTGGTCAAACGCGAAGACGATCGCCGCTGCGCGATCACGCAGGTCCAACTTGCCGAATATGTGCCCGACGTGGCTTTTCACCGTTACTTCGGAAATGCCAAGTTCGGTCGCGATCTCGCTGTTGACCCGCCCTTTCCCTATCAACGCGAGCACTTCGGACTCGCGCGCGGTGAGGTCGCCAAGCCGCCGATCGTGCCGATTTCCGGGCGCGCGGACGCTGCGGTAAGCGTTCAGCACTCGCCCAGTGACCGCCGGATCGAGCCACGCGCCGCCGCCAGCAACCACCCGAACCGCGCGAATCAGGTCTTCGGCGGGCGAGTCTTTCAACAGGAATCCGGCCGCGCCCGCTCGCAACGCACCCGAGAGCAGCTGGTCGTCGTCGAAGGTAGTGAGCACGAGGACGGGCGGCGTCGCGGCACGCGCGCGCAACAGCTTCGTTGCATCAATCCCGCCGACGCGTTTCATGCGCAGATCCATGAGCACAACATCGGGCGGATCGGCCGACACCGCGGCGACCACCTCGTCCCCATCACCGCATTCGTTCACGATGAACCCGTCGCGGCGCCGCAGAATCCGACGCAGTCCCCCACGCACGAGTTCCTGATCGTCGACGACGAGCACCGAAACAACGGCGTCGATGGCGGCGGTCATCGTTTTTCCTCCTCGCTAGAACGCACGAACCCCAGCAAAAACTGCGGCAAACACGACGACGCGGCCGCCGTGAGCGGGAATGACGCCCGCACGGTCCACCCGTCGTCGGCCATGCCGGTGTGAATGACCCCGCCAAGCAATTCAGTGCGTTTACGCATCCCGCGCAAGCCCATCCCCGTTCCCTTTCGCGAGTTCGGGTGCGGTTCGGCGACGGAATTCGTGACCGTCATTGTCGCGACATCGACGCTGACGACAAGGACAACGGCCGCGTCCGCACCCGGCGCGTGTTTGGCGACATTGGCCAGCGATTCCTGCCCGATGCGATAGAGCGCGTGCCCGACCGCACCGTCGACGAGCGTCAAATCCCCTTCACGTCGATAGTCGATACGCAGTCCGGCGCGGCGGAAGTCGGCGACCAGATCGTCGAGTTCAGCGGCGCTCGGTTCGGGCCGCACCGCACTGGCCGCCGCCCCGGTTTCCAGCATCCCGACCGTGCGACGGATGTCGGCCATAGCTTGGCGACCGAGCCGTTCAGCGTCGACGAGCGCGTCGACAGCTTCGGTGACATCGTCGTCGGTTTGCAGCGCGCGACGCGCGGCGGTGAGGTGCAGCAAGGTGATCGACAGCGAGTGCGCGATGACGTCGTGTACTTCGCGCGCGATACGGCGGCGTTCCTCGTCGGCGACGTGCGCGGCGCGAATGGCGTTGTTTTCGCGCTCTTGATACAGGAAACGCCGCTGGTATTGCAACATGACGCCCATTGCCAGGCCGAGCAGCACGCCCATGACGTACATCGGCAGGCCATCAAGCCGCGCGCCGACAGCCGGCCAGCCGATTTTGCCAGCCACGTCGAACGCGACGAGCTCGGCGATAGCAAGCAGCGCGAACGCGAAACCATGCAGCAGCGACGAAATCGCGGCAACCTCGCCGACAACGATGATCAGCACGAACGGCGCGAAGTCGACGGTGACCGGCTGCAACAAAAACAGCGCGGTAGACACCATTCCGCACGCCTTGAGCAGGAAGAGATGCGGGTGCACACCGAAGAACGCGAAAAGCGGGATGGGCAAGAACGCGGTAAGCATCGCGAGCAGCGGCAAGACCGTCGGGAAGTAGGAACTCCGCTGAATCACCGCGGCGAGGGTGATCGTGAACAACAGGATGTCGATCGCGACGATTACGCCAGGCGGATAGTCGAACGGCAGCGCCTCGATGCGCCGTTGTGCCGACGCGAGGGGCTTGCGACACGCGGCCCGCAGCCGCTCAAGTAGCCCATGCGGACGCGGGGCAGCCGTGATCTGCTCAACGGCACCGCTGGCGTCCACCTCCATCACTCAAGGCTAGCGGCACCCACCGACACAAACATCAGTCCGCGAGCGGGCCCGCTCTCCACCCTGGGTAGGAGACGAAATCGGGTCTTGAGGACGACGAATCGGCCCCGCGAACTCCGTAGCGTTTTAGTCACCGCCCACGGAAGGTGAAGCTCATGACATGGACCGAAGTTCATCGCCGCACCGACATCATGCACACCGTGCTCGCTCGCGCGGAGGTTGATCCGCACGCGGAAGACCTCTTCGCGTTCCCGCCAGGCGAACTGGACCGGCTGTTCGGCGGCGTGAGCGGCCTGCTCGCCGCGCTCAAGTACCGCTGGAACAACCATCTTTCGGTGAAACTCGAACTGGGCGAGGCGATTGGCCGCACTCCAGTTGAGTCCTACCTTGAGCTGGCCGCCGAACAACCGGCCTTGCGCGCCCTACTCGACGTACACAACGATGACCTCAACACCGCAAGCCGCACACCCGTCCACGTTTATTAATGATCTTGGGGTCAGCACATGTCGGAGCACGACCAGCCCATCTTGCAGTTACGCGATGTGGTGAAACGCTATCGCGTCGGGGATCAGGAGGTTCGTGCGCTCGACGAGGTGTCGCTGAGTATTAAAGCGGGACAGTTCACTTCGATCATCGGTCCGTCGGGGTCAGGTAAGTCGACGCTGTTGCATCTGCTCGGCGCACTCGACCGCCCGGACTCTGGGTCAATCTCGTTTCGCGGCAAGGAGATTGGCGGCCTTACCGAGGACGAGCAAGCCGCGTTCCGACTCAACCAGGTTGGGTTCATCTTCCAGTTCTTCAACCTGCTGCCCACGCTGACCGCATGGGAGAACGTCGCCGTACCAAAGCTGTTGGACGGCACCGGTTTACGTAAGGCGAAGTCGCGCGCGTTGGAATTGCTTGAGCTGGTTGGGCTGAGTGAGCGCGCGCATCACCGTCCCGCTGAGTTGTCGGGTGGGCAGATGCAGCGCGTCGCGGTGGCACGCGCGCTGATCATGGATCCGCCGCTGATCCTTGCCGACGAGCCGACAGGCAACCTTGACTCGACAACCGGCGCGGCGATCCTCGCCCTGTTGGGTGACATTGCGTCGCAAGGCAATTCGGTCGTGATGGTCACCCACGACATGAGCGCGGTGAAGTACTGCGATCGCATGATCACCTTGCGTGACGGTCGTATCGGTGCCGACGACCAGGTGCTCGCATGATCGCCGCAGCGTGGAATCGACTGTGGCTTTTCAATTTTGGCGAACTGTGGCGGCATCCCGGGCGCACGCTCATGTCGGGTGCGGTCATGGGCGTTTCGGCCGCGCTGCTTGTCGCGGTGCTGAGCATTTCAGGGTCGGTCACCGGCTCGGTCGACCGGCTCACGATGGGCTTGGCGGGCAACGCCGACCTGGAAATCGGCGGCATCACCGACGCGGGCTTCGACCAGAGCCTCCTCCCTGCCATCGCCGCGACTCCCGGCGTCGCGGCGGCCGTGCCGATGCTGCGGCAAACCCTGGGTGCTGGTGACAATCGCGCGCTGCTCGTTGGTGCCGACGCGAATGTCACCGCGCTCGGTTCCGACCTCGCCGACCCGCTCGGCAAACACACGAAAGCCCTGCTCACGACGCCGCGCGGGGTGCTCGTTGGCGCGGCGATGGGGTATCAGGTCGGCGACCAGATCCCGGTCGGCGGCGGGACGGCGACCGTCGCTGGGCTGCTCGACGACCCCGCGAGCGCGCGACTCAACGGTGGTCACCTTGTTGCCGCCCCGCTTCCGCTCGCGCAATTTTTGACCAACCGCGTCGGTCGACTTGATTCCGTGCAGGTGGTGGTAAAACCCGGCGCTGACGTGGGCGCGGTGCGCGGTGCGCTCACGCAAGCCGTCGATGGGCGCGCTGTCGTCGCCGACCCGACGCTGCGCACCGCGCAAGCGGGCGGGGCGATTCAGATCCTGCGGTATTCGACGTTGATGTCGTCGGCGGCAGCACTGATTGTCGCGGCGTTCCTGATCTACAACGCGATGAGTATGGCTGTCGCGCAACGTCGTTCGACGTTGTCGCTGCTGCGGGCGATCGGTGCTCGGCGAGCGCCGATGGTGGCAGACATGCTTGTCGAAGCCGCGATGCTTGGGCTGGTCGGTGGCCTGATCGGGGCGGCGATTGGCGTGTTCATTGGCCGCGCGGCCATCGATCGACTTCCCGCGGCGATGGTGCAGGCGGTTGAATCGCGCACCGAATTCATGCTGCCGGGGTATGCGATACCGGTCGCGGTGGCAGCGTGTGTGCTCGCGACGGTGCTCGCCGCCGGTATCGCCGCAGGCCAGGTGTATCGGGTCGCGCCGGTTGAGGCGTTGGTTCCCGTTGAAGCGAGCCCGACGGCCGCTGGTGGGCGCGTGCTGCGGTGGGCCGCGCTAGCGGGCGCGATCGCGCTGTACGCGGTGGCGTTCACCCTCGCCACGCTCGACCTCGGCCGCATCTCGCTCGGCGCGATCTCGACGTCGTTCGCCGCGACGGTGCTGCTGTGCTTCTTCGCGACCGGGCCGATCGTGCGTGCGGCAGGGTGGGTCGCGCGACTGTTCGGCGCGCCCGGCGCGTTGGGCGCGACCTCGCTTGAGCGCGCGCCGCGTCGCGTGTGGGCGACGGCGATGACGGTGCTGATCGGTGTGGCCGCCGTTGTCGCGCTGGGTGGGGCGTCGAGCAACATGGTCGACTCGGCGACCGACTCGTTCCGCAGTGTCGCCGCCGCCGACCTGTACGTGAGTCCGACTCCACCAGAAGGGTTTCCGACCGGACCCGCATTGCCGCCTGAGCTTGCGGCAAAGGTCGCCGCGATCCCCGGGGTCGCTGCGGTTCGGCCAGCGCAGATGGCGTTCGCGACCGTCGGGACCGGGCGAGTGCTGTTGCAGGGGTACCCGCCGCTGCGTGAAGACAGCCGACTTGGTGCGGTCGACGGGCCGGTGATCGAGGCGATGGGGCGTGGCGAAGGTGTCGTCATCACGCGCGATATCGCTCGCGCGCAAGGACTTTCTGCAGGCGACAAGATCACGATGCCGACGCCAAGCGGAACACGCGAAGTGACTGTGCTGCAAGTGATTCCGTACTTCACCGCGATTTCTGGGGTGGTGATGATGAGTCTCGACCAGATGCGCGAGTGGTACCAGCGACCGGGCGAAACGATCTTGGCGATCGACTATGCGCCGGGTGCGGACCAGGTCGCGGTGCGGGCCGCGGTGCGTGAGTTGGTGCCCGCTGACATTCACGTCGACGCTGGCACCGAGGTAGTTGAGGCGATCGCGTCCGGGGTGCGGCAGGGGTCGGCGATGAGCAACATGATCTTGTGGATCGTTGTGCTCGTCGCGACGGTCGCGCTGCTTAATACGCTGATGCTTTCGGTGCTTGAACGCAGGCGTGAGCTGGGCGTGCTGCGTGCGATTGGTACCGGGCGACGGTTTCTGCTGCGGTCAGTGTTGGCCGAAGCCGCTGGCATCGGCGTGGTTGGTGCGACGCTCGGGCTGGTCACCGGGCTTATCGTGCAGTACCTCGCGACGTTGGCGATTGGGCATGCGATGACCATCGACATCGTTTATCGCCCAAGCGTTTTGCTGCTTGTCTACGGGCTCGTCGCGCTGGGGCTGGCGTTGCTTGGGTCGATTCCGCCAGCGCTGCGGGCGGCGCGGATGCCGATTATCGCGGCGCTGGCGGTTGATTGATCATCTAGCTACAGCGGCACACTGTCCCACCAGGCTGCCACTTCTTCAAGCCCGCGCGGCCCGAACGCCGGGTCGGCCGACGACTTCCGACTCACCGTGACCAGGTAATTCGCCCGGTCGGGGTCGTCGGGGAAGGCGATCACCTGGTGGGCGGTTTGCGCGCGAGTGCCCGGCTGCTCGGGGTCGGCCCAGCGGCGGTAGGTGTAGCTCACGCCGTCGCGGGTCGCATTGCCTCGCGCGCCTTCGGGCATCGCGCCCGCGACGGATTTCGCTTGGGCTGCCGAAGGGTATTGCAGGACAAGGTAACTCACTGACGGGACGCCGCGTCGCACGCATTCCCAGCCAGCGACAATCGGATTCCATTGCAGCGCAGGCGCTTTCCAGGTCAGCTCGCTGACGGAATGGACAGCGACACAGTCGGCACTCTCAAACCCCACTCCCGGCCCAGGATTGGGGCCGGTGACGAGCGAGGGGAAATTGCGCATCCCGCCAGCGAACGGCTCACCGCCAGCGACAGCGGGCAGGGCGGACTTCGACGTGGAACCGCCTGGGGCAAGCGCACTTTCGACGTCGTCGTCGCCGGAAACCACAACGGCTGCGACGACAACGAGTAACCCGATGAGCCCAATGACGAAGAGCGAGAGCAAGGTCCACCCGAGGACGGCGGCCCTCCCCCCGCGCTTGCGCCCTCGCGGCCGCCAGGGGGCAATGATGATGGGCCGCACGAAGTGTGGTGGTGGCCCCTGAGGCCCGACACCCTGCCCGTGGGGGCCGACAGCCTGACCGTGGGCACCAGCCGCCTGACCCTGTGGGCCAACAGCCTGACCGTGGGCGCCGGCAGCCCCACCCTGTGGGCTTGCACCCTGACCCTGTGGACGAACGCCCGGCGCACCCGCATTCGCCGACCCTTGAGGCACGCGGCCACCGGGGCCACCCGGACTCTGCGGAACGAGGCCCGGTTCACCCGGATTCTGCGGGCCAGCGCCCGCATGCTGACTCCCCCGGTGCGCAGAACCACCGGGCTCGCCCAAGTTCTGTGGAGATCCGCCCGGCGCGCTGGAACCTTGAGCCGCGGACGAAGCACCCTCGTGGCTGGCGATCTGCGAACTAAGCGCGTCCGAGGGGATAGCCCCACCTGGCGCGGCAGTCCCACCCGGCGCGACTCCACCCGGCACAACGTCACTCGGCGGAATGTGGGGCGCGAGGCCCGGCGCACCCGGATTCTGCGACCCGGGGCCACCGTCAGCATGCTGACTCCCCTGGGGCGCAGGACCGCCGGGCTCGCCCGAGCCCTGCGGCGGACCGGCCGACGCGTTGGACACCTCAGCCGCAGACGAGGCGCCCTCGTGGCTGAGCGCCCGCGGATTCAGCGCGCCCGGTGCAGCAGGCTCACCCGGCGCAACGCCTGGCGATTTCGCGATGCTCGCCACCTCGGTCAGCGCGCTCGCGTTCGCAATTTCCGCAGCGACCTCAGCCGCGCGATCCGGGGTCGCGACGACGTCGGTTCGCGCCTCGCTGTCAACCGAACGCGAATCATTAAGTGCCGCAGAACTGTTGGCGGGCTCCCCAGCGGAAGCGCCCAGGTCGCCCCCATTCGCGGCCGCTGCGCCGGTGCCCGCCGCCCCAGCACCTTGCGCAGCCCCAGCATTCAGCGCGACGCCAGCACCTTGCGCAGCCCCAGCGTCCAGCGCGCGACCAGCACCTTGCGCAGCCCCAGCGTCCAGCGCGCGACCGGCACCTTGCGCCGCCCCAGCACCTTGCGCGGCACCGGCGTCCAGCGCGCGACCAGCGCCCTGCGCGGCCCCGGCGGCCTGTGCGGACCGAGCGTCCGGTGCGTGGCTAACGCCCTGCTCGACCCCAGCGCTCTGCGCCGCCCCCGGCCCTTGCGCGGCATCAGGATTCAGCGCGCGGCCAGCGGCTTGCGCGACTCCAGCTCCCGGACCCTGCGTCGAAAACCTCGGCATCGTCCCCATCACCTGACGGCACGCCTTCGCGAACGCCGTACACGACTCAAATCGCGCCGCCGGATGCTTCGCCAATGCCGTTGCCAACACCGCGTCCAAAGTCGGCGGTAACCCAGCCCGCCGCATCGCCAGTGGGGCCGGAGCCAAATGCAGTGTGCCTCTGATGATTTCGTTCGGGTCGGCCGAGTCGAACGGCGCGGTGCCGGTCAGCAACCAATACAGCGAGCAAGCGAGCGAGTACTGGTCCGAGCGACCGTCGAGGGTCAGGCCGGTCATCTGTTCCGGCGACGCGTACGCCAGCGTCGCGGTGAACATCCCCTGCTGGGTCAGATGCGTCGAGTCGGCGCGCAACCGGGCGATGCCGAAGTCGGTGAGGAAAACCCGCTCCCCCGCGCCCCCGCCCGACCGCGCGAGCAGGATGTTGGCTGGCTTCACGTCGCGGTGCAACACTTCCCTGCTGTGCGCGTAGTCGAGCGCGTCGGCGACCCCTTCGATGATCTGCACGGCCCGCTCCGGCGGCAGGGTGAGCGGGTCAACAGTCGCGGCGTCAACCCCATCCACGTACTGCATGCTGATCCAGAGCTGCCCCTGCTCAGCACCTCGGTCGAAAACCGTGACGATGCTCGGGTGGTCGAGTTGCGCGGCTAATGCCGCCTCCCGATCGAAGCGCGCGCGAATCCTGGTGTCGGCGAACAGATCTGGGTTGAGTAGTTTGAGGGCGGTCAATCGGTCGAGGCGGGGATGGCGGGCCAAATAGACCGTGCCCATCCCGCCCTGACCGAGCAGACGTTCAACGGTGAACCCGGCGAATACCTCACCGCTGTTGAGCATCGCGACCCCCTTCACTTGGCCGTCTATCATGACCATCACACAACGCTGTGACCACGGTCATTCGAATTCTCGCGGAAAATCGGGAAAACTCGGTCGTGGTCGTCCGGTAATGTCCGGGCGCGCTTGGCAAGTAGTTTGCACCTTCGGACTCGGGCAGAGTTCGCCGGTGTGTGGTGGGAGGGTTTCGGTAGTGAAGTCCACAGGGCGGGCAGCCTGTCAAAGGTTGCTTCGCACGGCATTGTTCTCGACGATCGTGGTGGTGGCGTCGTCGTGCAGCCTCCCCGGAAGCCACGCGACAACCCACCCCCCAACGGTCACTGTCGACAGCGCTAAAGGCTGGCAACCTGGCCTGTCGATCGCGCTCCCCGATTCCCTCGCTTCGGAATTTACGCAGTTGCAGTCGAAGCTGCCCGGTCAGGTCGGGATGGCGCTCATGCCCGTCGGCGGCGGTCGCATGACCATCTTCGGCGACTGGACCAGCGGCGTCGCGTGGAGCACCATCAAGGTGCCGCTCGCCGTCGCCGCGCTGCGGCAGAGTTCCGACGAATCGGTGCTCGCGCTGGCCCAAGCCGCGATCACCGTGTCTGACAACGACGCTGCCGAACAACTGTGGGGTTCGCTGGGTTACGGCGAACAGGCTGCCGACGCGGTGCAGAAGATTCTCGATGAGGGCGGCGACACCGCTGCTAAACCCAGCGCGCGAACCACGCTCGACTTCACCGCGTTCGGCGGGACGGAATGGTCGCTTGCCAACCAGGTGCGCTTCGCTTCGCGTCTGCCGTGCCTCACCGGTTCGCAGCAGGTCACCACGCTGATGGGCGAGATCACGCCGGACCAGGGTTGGGGACTCGGTTTGCTTCCCGGCACCGAGTTCAAGGGCGGGTGGGGCCCCGACGACGACACCGGCATCTACACGGTTCGCCAATTCGGCCTCGTACCCATCGGCAGCGGCAAGCTCGCGGTTGCCATTGCCGCACAAGCGGATTCGGGCACCTTCGAAGACAGCACCGCCCTGCTCGACCGACTCGCCGCCCTGCTTGAGCGTCACCTGCCCGAGCTGCGCGGCGGGGTGTGCCCGGGCTAGCTCGCTAACCCGGGACAACGAGCCCGGATTCATAGGCGAGCACAACGGCTTGCGCGCGGTCACGCAGGTTGAGCTTCGAAAACACCTTGGACACATGGGTTTTCACCGTTTGCTCGGCGACGAAAAGCGCGTCGGCGATCTCGGTGTTCGACAACCCTTTCGCGACAAGTTCAAGCACTTCGCGTTCGCGTGGCGTGAGTGCCGACAGCTCCGGTGTTTCCCGCGTGCGAATCGTGGTGCGGCGCTTGGTCACATCGGCAATCAGCCGTCGCGTGATGGTTGGTGCAAGCAACGCTTGCCCGTCAGCGACAACGCGAACGGCACGCACGAGTTCGTCGGCCGGGGCGTCCTTGAGCAAAAACCCACTCGCGCCGATGCTTAACGCCTCATAGACGTAATCGTCGATGTCGAAGGTGGTGAGCATCAGCACGCGAATGGGCGGGTCGAAGTGGCCCGCGAGGATCGCGCGTGCGGCGTCGAGGCCGTTCATTTCCGGCATGCGTACGTCCATGAGCACGACGTCGGGTCGCAACCGTTTCGCTTCGGCCACCGCGACTTTCCCGTTGGCCGCGTCGCCGACCACGCTGATGTCGGGTTGCGCCGCGAGCAGCGCGCCGAAGCCTTGGCGCACCATCGCCTGGTCGTCGGCGATCAAAACCGTAATTGCCACATGGCGAGTCTAGGTCGAGATCGGCACCAGGCTAGTGTCCATCGCCATCGTCGCCACTACCGCGAACCCACCGTCGTGGGTTGGGCCCGCGCTGAACTGGCCGCCCAACGCGGCGACGCGCGCTCGCATGCCGTCGATCCCGTTGCCGCTCTCGGCCGCGTGCTGAACGCCGACTGCCGCGTGGTTGACCACTTCAATGCGAACCTGCGTCGCGTTGACGCTGATCAGCACCCGAACCGCAGCCCCTGGCGCGTGCCGCGCCGCGTTGCTCAGCGACTCCTGCACCACCCGGTACACGACGAGCCCGGTGGTGTCGGGGACCACGCTGAGCTGTCCGGCGACCGACCAGTCGATCGGCACACCAGCACGCTTGGCCGACGCGCAGAGTTCCGGGACGTCGACCGCGCGCGGTTGCGGCGCGTGCTCGGGGAGTTGCCCGTCGCTGCGCAGCACGCCGAGCAGCGAACGCACCTCGTTGAGCGCGGTGCGCGCGGCAACGCCAATCGACTCGAATTCCGCCCGCGCTGGCTCGGACAGGTCGGTGAGCCGATACGGCGCGGTCTGGGCTTGGACAACAACAAGCGACATGTGATGGGCGACCACGTCGTGCAGGTCGCGGGCGATGCGCGCCTTTTCCTCAAGCACCGTGCGGCGGGCGCGCTCAAGTTCGTTCTCCTCAGCCTGGCGCGCGAGGGTCCGCTGCGACGCGATCACCGTGCGGATCAAATACCCGAAAAGCGCGAGCGCACCTAACCCGACAACCCAACCCCACAGCGGACCCTCAGCTGAACCAGGCATGGTGGTCGCGAACAGCATCGATGTCGCGGCCCACGCGGCGACGATCACCGGCACCGCACAACGCAGCGCCACCGCGAACAGCAGCACGAACAACACGATGACGTGCACGACCTCGAAGGGAAGATCGGTGCCAGCAGTCGGCGTCAACACGATCGAGAACACCAGCGCGGCCCCGGCCGAGACGGCCCAACCAACCGCCGGATTAACTCGGACGAGCAAGATCGGAAAAGCCGCGAACGCCGCGAAAACCGGCGCGAACGCGGGCGCGACCTCGTGGGTCACGAACAGCGTCGGCCACGCGATGCTGTAGAGGATCAGCGCGACAACGACGGTGCCCAGGTCGAACCAGGTTGCGACGTCCGGCCGCTTACGGCTCGCGGGCAGTGGTTGGGTCATGACCACCAGCGTAGGAAATGTCTCACTAGGTGGGCCTCATACCGACGATCCAGATACGACCCCCTACCCTGGGGTGACCTCGACGCCGAGTTGCCTCTCGCGCGTCCGCACAACTGGTCCTTGAGCGGGATGTCCGCAGGGTGACCCGCTTCATAACGTCGGAGGCCATGAACACCCCAGCTCGCCCGGTACCCGCCGCTCGCCGTGCCCCTACCGCCGCCTCCCCCGCTTTCCTGTCCACCGAAGCTGATCCGGTGCATCGTCGCCGCAATGGCATCGCGCTGTGTACGGCTGGTCTCGCGATGGCGGCCGCTGTCGTGATGTCGGCACCAGGCGCGCTCGGCACCACCGTGACGACCGAAAACGCGACCGCCGCCGCCGTCGTACGGGCCATTACCGACGACGATCCCGACGCGACGTCGCTGATTCCGAACGACTTCGTGCTGCGGGTTGGCTACCTCCCGGCGATGCGCGACGGCATCCTGGTGAATCCGTCGGGCGACTGCTCGTCGCCGGTCACGCTGCCCGCCGAATTCGATACCGCGTGCATGGCCCACGACCTCGGCTACGACATGCTTCGCTACGCCGACCGTCTCAACGAGCCGCTTGGTCCGTGGGCGCGCAAGGCCGTCGACGGCGCGCTCAACCGCCGGATTCACGCCGCGTGCGGCGCGCGTGACGACGACTTCGCCCGCGCCCGCTGCGGGGTGATGGCCGACATCGCGTTCACGGCCGTTGATGTGAATTCGCGTCGCCAGGAGTACGGCGTCCCTGTCGTTGAGAACGTGTTCGCTGTCGCGAGCTCCGACGACCCGCCAAACCTGTGGCCGCTTGCCCGCACGAGTCTTGGACTGTTCGCCGTTTTGGGCGCGTGCGCGGTGATTTTTGATGCGATTCGCAAGCGTCGGCGCCGCTTTTCCTGATCCGTCACAGATCGGTTGCCGAGCCGCGATAACATGTCCTAGTTTGCTCGCATGGCACTAGTGATCGACGCGACGGTGGAAATCGACGCGCCCGCTGAGCGGGTCTGGCAGGTCCTCACCGATTTCGCACGGTATGGCGAATGGAATCCCTTCTGCGTTGAAGCGTCGAGTTCACTAGAACTAGGCAGTCCGATCGACATGCGCGTCGACTTGGGCGGCAAAGAGTTGCGTAAGCAGCGCGAATACATCGCGTCCTGCACGCCGGGCGTCGAGTTCAGCTACCGGATGCGGCCGGTGCCGCTCGGCGCGCTGAGCAGCCTGCGGTCGCACACGCTCATCGGATTGCCCAATGGGCGTTGCCGGTACGAGTCGCGATTCCGGGTGTCTGGGTGGTTGAGCCCCATTGTGGCGCGGTCGTATGGCGAGGCGCTGCGCAAGGGATTCGCCGGGATGACCGACGCGGTCGTGAAGCGGGCTTGCGAAGGCATATAACCGAAACGGCCGACCCACTTTGTTCGAAAGTGGGTCGGCCGCTTTAGTTTTCGTGCGTTAGATGCTCGGGATCGCCAGTTCGCCGCGCGCGGCCTCGTATGCCGCGCCAACCCGGTACAGCCGCTCGTCGGCGAGCGCGGGGGCCATGATCTGCAAGCCAACCGGCAGGCCGTCGTCGGCCGACAAACCCGACGGCAGCGACATGCCAGGGTGGCCTGCCAGGTTCGTCGGCAGGGTGCACAGGTCCGACAGGTACATCGCCAGCGGATCGTCGACCTTTTCGCCCAACTTCCACGGCGTGAACGGACTTGTCGGTGAGACAAGCACATTCACCTTCTCGTAGGCGGCGTCGAAGTCGGCGGCGATCATCGACCGCACCTTGAGCGCCTGACCGTAGTAGGCGTCGTAGTAGCCCGCCGACAGCGCGTAGGTGCCAATGATGATGCGGCGCTTGACCTCTGGACCGAAACCGGCCTCACGAGTGAGCGACATGACCTGATCGGCACTGTGGCTGCCGTCGTCACCGACGCGCAAGCCGTAGCGCATGGCGTCGAAGCGCGCCAGGTTCGACGACACCTCCGACGGCATCACCAGGTAGTACGACGAAAGCGCGTACTCGAAACTCGGGCACGACACCTCGACGATTTCCGCGCCCAGTTCCTTGAGCAACGAGACCGCCGCGTCGAACGACGCGAGCACACCGGGTTGGTAAGAGTCGGAATGCAATTCGCGAACGACACCGATCTTGACGCCCGACAGGTCGCCGTTCGCGCCAGCGAGCGCGGCCTCAACGACGGGCGGGACGGCGACGTCGCGCGAGGTGGAGTCGCGCGGGTCGTGGCCTGCGATGACCTCGTGCAGCAGCGCGGTGTCGAGGACCGTGCGACCACACGGGCCGCCCTGGTCGAGCGACGACGCGCAGGCGATAAGGCCGTAACGCGAAACCGTGCCGTAGGTGGGCTTCACGCCGACCGTCGCGGTGAGGGCTGCGGGCTGACGGATCGAGCCGCCGGTGTCGGTGCCGATCGCCAGCGGTGCCTGGTAGGAGGCGAGCGCCGCCGCCGAGCCACCACCCGAACCGCCGGGGATGCGGGTGACGTCCCACGGGTTGCGGGTCGGCCCGTAGGCGGAGTTCTCGGTGGACGAACCCATCGCGAACTCGTCCATGTTGGTCTTGCCGACGATCGGGATACCAGCGGCGCGCAGGCGAGTGGTGACCGTCGCGTCGTACGGCGACATCCAGCCTTCAAGCACCTTCGACGCGGCCGTTGTCGGCATGTCGGTGGTGGTGAACACGTCCTTGAGCGCGAGCGGAACGCCAGCGAGGCGCGACGCCGGGGTCTCGCCAGCGGCGAGCGCGGCGTCGACAACGGCGGCGGCGGCGAGCGCCTCATCGTTGGCGACGTGCAGGAACGCGTTGTAGGTGCCGTCGACAGCCGCGATGCGGTCGAGGTGAGCCTGGGTGACCTCGGTCGATGTGACCTCGCCACCGTGAATCTTGCTTGCCAGCTCAGCCGCCGACAGCTGTGTGAGGTCGCTCATTCGCCCTCTCCCAAAATCTGCGGGACAAGGAAACGCTGCTCTTCGACAGCGGGGGCCTGATCAAGCGCCTGGCGAGGCGTGAGGCCGGGCACGACCACGTCGGGCCTGGTGACATTGACGGTCGGGTTCGGGGACGACGTCGCGGTGGTGTCCTCGGCGGTGACCTCGGAAATAGTCCGCACGTGGCTGAGAATCGAATCCAGCTGACCGGCGAACTGATCCAGTTCGTCGTCGGTCAGCGCGAGCCGGGACAGCCGGGCGAGGTGAGCGACCTCGTCACGGGAGATTGCGGGCACCGCGGGACCCCTTTCGGCTTCGGTTGGGCATAGTCGTTACAGCCTAACGAGCGGGACCGACACGCTCTCGGCGCGTCCCGGCTTACGACCGTTCGCCGGTGTTGAGAGGGTCGCGGATCACGAAAGTTCGCGCATCTGCCCCGCATGGGGTCATACTGCAATGCGATAACCCGCGTGTGGGGGTGTAAATGTCGCCGTCGCCGGGTAATCGGCTTGCAGATCGGCGGCCGTCAAGGAAAGGAACGCACGTGTCATTCTTGCTTCGCGTGCAACTTCCGGATCGCCCGGGAAGCCTCGGCTCCCTCGCGCTCGCGCTCGGCGAGGTGGGCGCCGACATACTTTCGCTCGACGTTGTCGAGCGGGGAGCTGGTTTCGCAATCGACGACTTGGTCGTTGAGGTACCAACCGGTGCCCTCCCTGACACCCTCATCACCGCCGCCGAATCGGTGCGCGACGTGAGCGTCGACTCCATCCGCCCTTATTCGGGCGTCCTAGACACTCACCGTGAGCTCGAACTGATCGACCAGGTGGCGAGCGCCCGCGACGACCGTTTGCAGGTACTCGTCGACGGCGTCCCGCGCGTACTGCGCGTTGGCTGGTCAACGATCATCGGCATGGGCCCAGGCGGCGCATACCGAGTGGTCGGCAGCCCAAGCGCGCCAGAAACGCAGGCAGGCTCGGCCCCGTGGATGCCGTTGGAAAAGCCGACGCTGCTGGACGGCGAGGCGGCATGGGTCCCCGACATTTGGCGGGACATGGACACGAAGCTGGCAGCGGCCCCCCTTGGCAACACCGGCAAGTCGCTGTTGCTGGGCCGCCCAGGAGGCCCCGACTTCCGCCCGTCGGAGATCGCGCGCCTGGGATATTTGGCCGGCATCGTAGCGACGGTTTTGAACTAGTTCACGGGGATCGCCAGCTGCGGTCCCCAATCAACAGAGGGGTTTCAAGTCCCACTCCGCCCGACCGCTCGCGACATTCGAATGTGCACGGCCGAGCAATCGGACCTCGACGGCCGCGCGCAGCTCCCGACGCGAAGCGAGGGATCGCGGCCCTGCAATCGACACGTTCGCGGGAACGCGCCAAGCACAAACGTTCGCGACCTTCGAATGTGCACAGTCGAGCAATCGAATCTTGACCGTTGCGCGCAGGCCCCGATGCGGAGCGAGGGACCGCGCCCCTGCAATCGACACGTTCGCGAAAACTCAGCCGACCACCCGCGACCTCGAGGAGCGGCGGCCCCGCAGGGGCCGGTCGCGGCCGTCCGTCCGTTCAGGTGCCGTTGCGTAGGCGACGAAGGAGCAAGCAACGGTGCCTGAACGGACGGACCTGAGGGCCGCGACACGCGCGCGCCAGCGCGCCAAAAACACAGTTATGTCCCGAATCCCTCCACCGAATACCCGTGGCAATGGCGGGCGGTCTACAAACCCCCGCGTAAAGACCCCCCGACGTAAGCAGGCGGGCTCTTAACCAACTTCACGCCGCATCACATGCAACTGCAACCCATCCTCAGTCGCCCAATCCCGTTCCGGCACAGCCGCAAACCCCATCCGCGAGTAAATCCGATGCGCATCAACCATCGCCCCCATCGTCGTCAACGCCACCGCCTCGTACCCACGCTCGACCGCCTCGTCAATCACCCGCCGCACAAGGGCCGTACCAACGCCCAACCCCCGCGCCTGCTTAGCAACAGCCAGCATCCGGAACTCCAGCTCCCCGGCCCGCGCAATCTCCGCATACGGCGTCCCAGGCTCGGCAACCGTAAGCGAACCAAGCAGCTCCTCATCACGCACCGCAACCAGCACCTCAGCAGCCGCAGCGCGGCGGGCGGTGTCGGCGAGTTCCTTCGCGTAGGCCTCATCGGCGTCGACATACCCGTCGCCGACGTAAACCCCCACCGTGAGCACGCCGATCGCGGCGTACTCGTCGGGGCGGGCGGGGCGGATCACAACGTCGGAAGTCATGGGATGAGTTTAATGACCTACAGCGGAGCCAGCTCGCTCACTCCCGCTGAGCGGCGCACCTGCCACACCGCTGTCCGGGTGCGCTGGGACCGCCCGTTGTTGCGATCGATCAGGGCGCGGTTCGCCGTCGTATAAATGAGTTGGGCACCACGGGAATTGGTTTCCGGGTTTTGGAACAGTTGCACGAGACGGTCCGTTTCCTCGACGGGCAAGCCGACACCCAGGTCGTCGACCGCGATCACTTGTCCTGTGTCGAGCGCGTCGAGCATCGCGGGAAGCACCCGCAGCAGCGCGCGCGTCGCGGTCGACTCGTCAGCCAACTCCATCGCCTGCTTGATGCCCTCATGCACCACGCTCACCCCGGCACCGCTGCGCTCGACCATCCGCTGGTACAGCGCGTCGCGGGCCGCCCGGACCGTCCCCAGCTCGCGCTCGGCGAGGACCGGGTCGACCGTGCCGTGGTCAAGGTGGTGAACCAGCGCAGCGATCTCGGTGTCGAGGTCGCGGAGGTAGTCGGCGTAGCGCGGGTCGGGTTCGGTGACGAGCAGATCTTCGATGCCGAGGTCGGCCGTGCGCAGCAGCATCAGGAGGCGAGCGGCGTTGTCGGGTGAGCGAGAAATGTGGCTGCCGAGTTCGTTCGCCAACTGCTCAGTGGTCGAATCCCCTTGCTGCACAGCCACATTCGTCGCGAACCAGCGGTACGCGGGCACGAGCGCTTCCGCGTAAAGCTGCCCAGCCAAACTCAACAGCAACGCGTTCGGGCGAACAAGCGGAACCAACGGCGCGATGCCGTAACGCGCGGCTTCGAACATCGGGCCGATCTTGACCTCATCGGCGTTGCGCTCGAACACAATTCGCTTACGCGAACGCGGATGCGCGTGTAGCCACTCGGCGAGCACATCGCCGCTGTCAATGCGGAACCCGTAGGTGTAGGGCACACCTTCGGCGACAAACGTGGCGACGAATTCGCTTGGCTCATCAAGGAATTCAAGATGTGGCTGACGCTGCGGTCCCGCATACGGATCCCACCCACTCACCGAATGCAAAACGGCGTCGCGCATGCGGGCGAAGGCATCGATCACGCTCGACTTGCCGCTCGCCGCAACCCCATGAATCGCGGTCACGGGCACCGCGAGCGGGCCGGTCGTCCCCCGACTCAACCGCAACTGTTGCGGTTGCGCCAAGCACCGATGGTTGCTTACCTGAAAACTCCGCAGCAACGTTCCGCCTCTCAGTTCCGCCGCCAGCGCGACGGGGCCAGAGTAAGCCACGCGCGCGTCGCGTGACGGGACAAGCTGCGCCCACGAGTGTTTCGCCGATGTTGCGGTTTCGCGGCGAATGCCCGTCCCTCGGCATGCGCGAACTAGCATGCTGGACACCGCCATCGCCCGATGCGCGGGCTTGACGAGTGCGAAGAGGTTGCGCCTGATGACGATTCGAGTGACGGTTCGCGGAGTTGTCGCGGCCGCGGTGACGGTCGGCTCCGCAGTGCCAATGGTGCTGCTCAGCACCCCCGTCGCCACCGCCGACCCGTGCCCCAACGGCACCGCGCGCGTGTTCCTCGGCAACGAAACCAACAGCTGCCAGGGCCCAGGCACGGTCTCCTACACCGACGCCCCGGTGTCGAAGGTGTGCGCGATGACCAGCACGGACGTCACGGTCGACATCGAAACCAACCTCCGCAAGGCGCGAACGCGCCACGTCGAACTGACCAACGGGCGCTGCGCGACATTCGACATGAAGACCCAGATCGCCAACACGGTGACGGTGACGCCGAACTAGCGGCGGCCCGGCTCAGTCCTCCAACAGCACCGGCTCGGCGGGCTCAGCCTCTGCCGGTCGAACCGCTTCCGGCCCGCCTTCGAGTAGCGCGCGGAAACCGTCTTCGTCGAGGATCGGCACGCCCAACTGCTCGGCCTTATCGGCCTTCGAACCGGGTGAATCGCCGATCACGACGAACGCGGTCTTCTTCGACACCGAGCTTGCCGCCTTCCCGCCGCGCACGAGAATCGCTTCTTTCGCGCCGTCGCGGGTGAAGCCTTCCAGCGAGCCGGTGACGACGATCGACAACCCTTCGAGATTGCGTTCGATCGAATCGTCGCGTTCGTCTTCCATCCGCACGCCCGCCGCGCGCCACTTGTCGACGATGGCGCGATGCCAGTCGACGGTGAACCATTCGACAACCGCCGCCGCGATCGTTGGGCCAACGCCGTCGGTGCTCGAAAGTTCTTCTACCGTCGCGTTTTCGATGCGCTCGAGGCTGCCGAATTCGCTCGCGAGCGCGCGCGCCGCGGTGGGCCCGACATGTCGGATCGACAGCGCGACGAGCACCCGCCACAGCGGCCGATCCTTCACCGCTTGCAGGTTCGTGAGCAGGCGCGCGCCATTCGCCGAGAGCGGGCTCTCGTCCTTCTTCGCGGTCTTCTTGGTGAAAAACCCGACGGTGAGTAACTGGTCTTGATCGAGGTCGAACAGGTCGCCCTCATCAGTGATCGCACCCGAATTGAGCAGCGCCGCAGCAGCTTCGAAGCCCAGCGCTTCGATGTCGAACGCGCCGCGCCCGGCGAGGTGAAACAGGCGCTCACGCAATTGCGCCGGACAGTACTGCTGGTTGGGGCAGCGAATGTCGGCGTCGCCTTCTTTCGCGGGTGCGAGCTCGGTTGCGCATTCGGGGCAGTGCGTTGGCATCACAAACGCACGCTCGGTGCCGTCGCGAGCTTCGACCACCGGGCCGAGCACTTCGGGAATCACGTCACCTGCCTTGCGGATGGTGACGGTGTCGCCGATGAGCACACCCTTGCGCACGACCTCGGAGGCGTTGTGCAAGGTGGCCATCGCGACCGTCGACCCCGCGACGGTGACCGGCGCCATCACCGCGAACGGCGTAACCCGGCCCGTACGACCAACATTCACCTCGATATTGAGCAGTTTCGTCGTTGCTTCTTCGGGCGGATACTTGTAGGCGATGGCCCAGCGCGGCGCGCGCGAGGTTGACCCGAGGCGACGTTGCAGCCCCATGTCGTCGATCTTGATGACCTGGCCGTCGATCTCATGCTCAATGTCGTGGCGGTGCTCGCCCCAGTAGCCGACTCTCTCGATGACGGCGTCGATGCCACGTACCGCGCGCGTGTGCTCCGACACCGGCAGCCCCCACGCGGCCAGCGCCCGGTAGCCCTCGTGCATGGACTCGGGCCGATAGCCTTCGATGCGGCCGAACCCGTGCGTGACCATCCGCAAGTTACGGCGCGCGGTGACAGCGGGGTCTTTTTGGCGAAGTGAGCCAGCGGCGGTGTTGCGTGGATTCGCATAGGGCGGTTTGCCTTCGGCGACGATCGCGGCATTGAGAGTTTCGAAATCCTCGATGCGGAAGTAGACCTCGCCACGCACTTCGAGCAGTTCCGGGATGGGGAACTCGTCGTTGGGCGTGAGTTCGGCGGGGATGTCGGCGATGGTGCGCGCGTTCAGCGTGACGTCTTCGCCTGTGCGGCCGTCGCCACGCGTCGCGCCACGGACGAGTTTGCCGTTCTCGTATACGAGGTTGAGCGCGACGCCGTCGACCTTCACTTCACACAGATATTCCAGGTCAGCGCCCGCTTCGCTTTCCACGCGCGCTGCCCATGCGCGTAGTTCGTCGTAGTCGAAGACGTTGTCGAGCGACAGCATGCGCTCAAGATGGTCCACAGCGGTGAACTCGGTCTCGAAACCCGCGCCGCCGACAAGCTGCGTTGGGGAATCGGGCGTGCGGAGATCGGGGTAGGTGTCCTCAAGGGTTTGCAGTTCGCGCAGCAGGGCGTCGAACTCACCGTCGGTGATGATGGGCGCGTCGCGCACGTAGTAGCGGAACTGATGCGCACGCACCTCTTCAGCGAGCCGCTGCCACTGGGCACGCTGCTCGGAAGGCGCGGATTTAGGCGCGCTGACCTGCGCGGCCGCTCCGGTGGAGGGCTCACTGACCGCAATGACATTCTCGCTGTTCGCCACGAGTCAAGGGTAATCGGCCCCACCGACAGATTTAGCGAGCGCGCGGGGAGTTCAGCGGGTCTGCGGTGCTCGGGCTATCTCGATCGCGGTTGGGTCGTCGGCGAAGGACTTGGCGACCTCGCCAGCCAGCGTCAGTGCCTGCCGCGCCCACGACAGCGGCGCGTTCGCCAATCCGCACGCGGGCGTGATCACCAGTTTCTCCGCGAGCATGCCGCGAGAGAAGCCGAGGTCGTCGATCAGGCGCGCGGCGGGTTCGCCTGCGGTGCGCCACGTGAGCGGAACCTTGGGTGCGGACGTGGGAATCAGCCCGAGCGCCAACAACTTTGCCGAGTCGAGCAACTCCCCCAACTCGTCGTAATCGGACGGGCGGATGGTCGACGCGTCGATGCCGATCGCGGCGGCCGACGTGCGACGCATCGTGTCCAACTCGGGCCGAGAGTCGCAGCTGTGCAACAGCACCGGACGTGCCACCGCGTTGATCACGGTGTCGAGGTGATGGACCGCTTCGGGCGAAGGAAGGGCACGTACCGTGTTGAGCACGCTCGGCCCTTTGAGCGACCCCTCAAGCACCGTCCTGAGCAACGGTTCATCCAGTTGCACAACAACATTCGCGCCGAGTCTGCGCGCGACCTCATCCGCGTGTCGCGCCAACCCTTCGGCGAGCGATTCCGAAAGATCCCGCAGCGCACCGTGATCGGTGAGCGCGCGATGTCCGTTGGGCAGTTCGACTTCGGCAGCGAGAGTAAGCGGCCCCACCGATTGCACCTTCACGGGCCGCCCAGAACCGACGAGTCCCGCTGTCTCCCAAGCTTCTTCGAGTGCGTCGAGGTCGAATTTGAGCAGGTCACTGGCGCGCCGCGAAACAGCGCCAGGTCGGTCGGCGAGGCGGTAGCCACGGGTAGTCGCGTCGAACCGCAGGTCGACGAGCAGCGCCGACGCGCGCCCAATCATGTCGGCCCCAACGCCACGGTCAGGCAACTCGACAAGATGGGGCAACGAGTCTAACTCCCCAATGATGGTGGTGGCTGCTTCGAGCGGATCGGTACCAGGCCACGACCCAACCCCCGTCGCAAAAACTCCCGCTGGTAAACCCTGCTCACCGCCGCTCACGCGCCTCACCCATCCTTACCTCGGATCCCAGATCACCGCAGGCTGAGCTTACGCGCTGCCGAGCACCCACCGCTCCGCGCCTGACAGGCCGAAACACCCGCCCATCGCGGGCTAGTCACCGAAAATGCCCCAGCCCGGACGTGTGACACGCCCGAGAGTCGAATGGTCACCCGACCAAGTGGCATATTCGTGCAAGTTCACGCACTAACGGCCCGAATTCGCACCTTGACCCGCGAATGTGCGCGAATATGCCACGCTAGCTGACCCTAGGGTCGGCGTGTCGCGCTGACTACACCGACGCTTCGGCCCGGCTCGTCCCGTTGATCGTCCCGCTGCCAACCACCTGGTCGCCACCCTCGGCATCGGGCAGGTACAGCACGATCGCCTGGCCCTTCGCGACACCCGACAGCGGCTCAGCCAATCGCGCGACCAAACCATCACCGACCGGCTCAACAACGGCCGCCGACAATCCACCATGCGCGCGCACCTGAACGACGCACTCAACCGGCCCGGCCGGGCGCTCGCCGGAAGTCCAGATCGCGCGGTCGGCAGTGATCACGTCGACCAGCAGGTCGTCGACCGAACCCACGCTGACCGTGCCCGAATCCGGGTCGATCCCGGTGACGTAACGCGGCTTGCCGTCGGCGGCGGTGTGGGTCAGGCCGAGGCCCTTGCGCTGGCCAACAGTGAACCCGTGCACGCCTTCGTGCTCGCCCAAAACGGTGCCGTCGGAGTCGACCAGCGCGCCCGGTCGAATGCCGATCTTCGCACCGAGGAACGCGCGCGTGTCACCCGACGGAATGAAGCAAATGTCATGGCTATCAGGCTTATTCGCGACCGCGAGCCCACGCTCAGCGGCTTCTTCGCGAATGCGCGGCTTGGGGGTGTCACCAACAGGGAACATCGCCCGCGACAGCTGCTCGGCTGTGAGCACGGCCAACACGTACGACTGGTCCTTGTCGGCGTCTACCGCGCGGCGCAGCACGCCGTCCTCAAGTCGCGCGTAGTGGCCGGTGACGACCGCGTCGAAACCGAGCGCGGCGGCACGGTCGGCGAGAGCGGAGAACTTGATCTTCTCGTTGCAGCGCAAGCACGGATTCGGCGTCTCACCTGCCGCATAGGCGGCGACGAAATCGTCGATCACATCTTCCTTGAAACGGTCGGCGAAGTCCCAGACGTAGAACGGGATGCCGAGCACGTCGGCCGCGCGACGCGCATCGCCCGCGTCTTCCTTCGAGCAACACCCGCGCGACCCCGTGCGCAGCGTGCCGGGGTTCGCCGACAGCGCCAAATGCACTCCGACAACTTCATGACCAGCGTCAACGGCGCGCGCGGCGGCAACAGCCGAATCGACACCGCCGGACATCGCGGCGAGAACTCGCATTAGGCACCTCCCTTGACCCCGGCCAGGCCAGCGGCCTTGGCACGGTCGATGACCTGCGGAAGCACGGTCAACAGTCGTTCGATATCGGTTCGGTTAGACGGGTTGCCGAGCGAGAAACGCAACGAACCGCGCGCTTGCCGTGGCTCGACGCCCATCGCGATCAGCACGTGACTCGGCGACGCGACGCCCGCGTTGCACGCGGACCCGGTTGAACATTCAACCCCGGCGGCGTCGAGGAGCATCAGCAGCGAGTCGCCTTCGCAGCCGGGGAACGTGAAGTGGGCGTTGCCGGGGAGGCGGTGCTCGTCGGCTGGGCCGTTGAGGACCGCGTCGGGCGCGATGGCCCACACGCCCGCGATCAGTTCGTCGCGCAGGGCACGCAGGTGCGCCGCGTGGGCGGCGATGCTGGTCGTTGACGCGCGAAGGGCGGCGGCGAGGCCGACCGCACCGGCGACGTCGGACGTGCCTGAGCGCAGGTCGCGTTCATGACCGCCGCCGTGCACGAGCGGCTCGCACGGCACCTGGCGGCCGAGCAGCAGCACGCCGATGCCATGCGGACCGCCCACCTTGTGGCCAGCGACGCTGAGCGCGGCAAGCCCGCTCGCGTCGAAGTCGACGGTCACCTGACCGACGGCCTGAATCGCATCCGAGTGCATCGGCACGTCGAATTCGCTTGCGACAGCGGCCAATTCGGTGATCGGCTGCACGGTGCCGACTTCATTGTTGGCCCACATGATGCTGACGACCGCGACCTCGTCGCCGTGCGCTCGCAGTTCCGCGCGGAGATCAGCGGGGTTGACGAATCCGTTGGCGTCGACGGGCAGCCAGGTGACGTGCGCGCCCTCATGCTTTTCCAGCCATTCGACCGCGTCGATGACGGCGTGATGCTCGACGGCGCTAGCAATGACCCGCGTGCGCCGCGAATCGAGGGCGCGCCGACCCCAGAAAATGCCCTTGACGGCAAGGTTGTCGCTTTCGGTGCCGCCCGAGGTGAAAATGACTTCCGACGGCCGTGCGCCGAGCGAAGCGGCGATCGACTCACGCGCTTCTTCCAACGCCCGCCGAGCCTTGCGACCGGACCCATGCAGCGACGACGCGTTACCGACGCCCGCGAGCGCCGCCGTCATCGCCTCTAACGCGACGGGAAGCATCGGGGTCGTCGCCGCGTGATCGAGGTAAACCGGTTCGGGCGCATTCATGACCGACAAAGCCTATACCACCGCTGACCTGGTCATCTTCGGGGCTACCCTCACCTCGGCAACAACCCGTTCCCGCAGCCGGATATTCCCGCCGACACCCACGCGCGTTGTCCCTGCCCTCCGCCGGGGCGTGCGAAGGTGCGCGGTCGATATTGCGGGGTTGCAGCCACAGCGACCTTGCGCGCGATCGATATGGCGAAGGTGCACGCACGCCCAGGCGCACAGCGCGTCGCGACACGTCCGGACGAGAGCGCCGACGCCCCTCTCGTTCCTGCGCGGCCATGCCAGGTCGTCAGCGTCCTGGGCAATGGGCGCGGCCAGGCTGAGCTCGCGCACTCGCTCGGACAGCCTCCAACGGGCCATTCGCTAACGCTGCGGAGTGGGCCAGCGCGGGCAGCGGCACTGCTTCGCGAAGCGAGTCGGATTAGCATCACGCGAGAACTTGCCGACGTTGACGAGGGGGAATGATGAGTGCTGCCGAGCGGAGTGCGGCGGCGCTAACCGCACACGCGGCATTCGAAGCGTGGTGGGCTGGCGACATTAACAGTGCGGAAAAGCTTGCGGCGGAAGCGGTTCGGGCCGATCCGAATGAGCTGCTCGCATGGCAAGCCAGTGCGCGGTTCGCTGCCGCCGGGTTGCGGCGGGTTGAGGGCGACAATGTGGTGCGCGCCGACCTCTACGCGAAGCGCGCTTTGCGTGCGGCTGAGAAATGCGTCGAACTTGGCCCCAACGATGCCGAAAGCTACCGGCTCCTCGCGGCAGCGCTCACCGGTCGCGACAACAAAACCGCCAAGGAAGCCCTCGAATGGGCAACGTGGCGCGACCCGAACAACGCCGACAACTACGTCGTGCGCGCACACCTTGTGCTCGCGGCCGAAGCACCGGGCCCCGCCGCTTTCGATGTGGCCGATCAATTGCTGCGTCAGGCGCTGGCGATCAACCCCTACAATCGCGAAGCGCAAAGAGCGTTGGGCGTCAACGCGATTCGTCGCGGGAGCGTCCATGAAGGCGCATACCATCTGGCAACAGCGGCGGCGGGAAACCGCGCGGCCGAAGCAGCACTCCCCGACACCGTGCGCCGCCTGCAACGCCGCTTCCGCCCGTCCCGCCGCGTGTACGTCATCGCGGGTGTCGCGGTGTTAATCCTTTGGCGCGCAATAGATTTCGCGCTGTCCGCCGCCGGAGGTTAGCGCGCCGGTCAAAGCAGACAGCCGACGCTTCGGCTAGTGCCTGGCGTTCTGACACATATCGCTGGCATTTCGTCGCTCAGCGACGTGAGCAGCCGAACCCCGGCACAGACGTCGGCGCACCCGCACATGTTTTCCCGGCGTGTCGCTTGGCATTTTCGTGCACGCAGGAGCTCACACCCCCGATTTCGCCCTTCCCGCCGCGAACCCGCACGAAAATGCCACCCAATCCGGACACGACACGCCGTCAGCCAACAACCCCAGCGGGCTTCGTCCACTCCAACGTGTACCGAAAACCCACGCGCCGCCTCATCCGCACGCCAGGCAACACAACTTGCGCCCGCGATCGAACCTCCGCAAAGCTCAATCGCGGCTCAGCAATAGGAAAAGGTGGCGGCACCAAACCATCACGTGACGGCCACGGATGCTTCACATACCCAATGATCGGATTGGAAACCACCCCAGCGACATTCCACACGACGTCGGCGAACCTCTACCAAACAGGTACCGCGTCCACCGACGGGTCCTGGACCCTCGTGTTTCCCGCCTCAATCCATTCCGTATCCGCCGCCGTGTGGCGCGAACGGTCCGTTCCGCGCACTGCCGCCTCGCACCGCTTCGCCAAAGCTCGGCGGTCCAAGCCCGGGTGTTGCTGCGGTTCAAGCACGATTTCCACAACCAAACCCTTCGCCCGCAGTACCCGTTTCGCCGAATCGGTGAAGGAGTCGTCGCCGACGAAGCCGGGGACGGTCGACTGGGTGCCGGTCGCGTCTAGGTAGCGCAAGCGGACCGGCTGGACCGGGGTCGTCGTGTTCACCGCCGCCTGAAACATCGCCGGGCGCATGCCGCCGTACGCGCGACCACACCACGTCGTCCCCTCCGGGAACGCGACGATCCGGTTGCCGGACGAAAGTCGCTCGCCAACCTGGTCGACGATGCCCGGCAACGAACGCAAGCTCGCGCGGTCGATCGGGATCACCCGAATGAGCTTGGCCAGTTTGCCGAGTACCGGCCAGTCGACCATGTCGGCCCGGGCGACGAAACTCACCGGCTGCACGGCGGCGAGCGCGACAACGTCGGCCCAGCTGATGTGCCCGGCAACGATCAGCATCGGCGAGCCCGCCTCCGCGAATCCCGCTGCACTGCGCTGGTTTTCGGGTCGATTGTCAATCACCCGCAGCTTCATTCCAAGGCACGAAAGCGCGGCGTGCGCATACCGCCGGTGCAGGCTCTCACGGCGACTTTTCGGGGTGGCGACGGTGGCGAGCGGCATGCTCAACACCAGCCCAACCATCCCGGCAAGGCGAGCAAGCGCGACCGCTCCGCTCACCTCGTCAACGGGTTCGATACAGCCGGACCCGCAGGGGCTCGACGGCATCCAGGCGTGCGGAGTGTGTGCGGTCGTTGCTGCGAGCGGCGCGTCGAACACCATGGCGATTACTTCCCGTCGAAATTGGCGGCCGCGCTTTGCAGTCGCTCCAGGTAGCGGGTGTTGATGGTTTCCAGGCCGAGCAACGCGACGAAGTCGGCGACGGCGAAATCGGGGTCGTGGGCGGGTTCGCCGCAGATTTCCGCGCCGAGACGCAGGTACCCGCGCAACAGCGGCGGCATCTTCGGCCGACTCGGCGGAACGAGATCGTCGAGCGCGACACCGTCGACAACCACCGGGTTGTACGGGGTCACGCGACGTTCGGGGTCGCACGCGTGGCGACCAAGCAGCTGGTCACGCACGCCGCGCACGTTCACGCCGGGCGCGTCGTCGGGGCCGTCCTGCATGGGCACCGAAACGCAGCCCATCACCCAGTCGTAGCCGGTGAGCTGGATGTAGTGCAGGATTCCGGCCCACATGAGCGTGAGGACCGACCCGTTGCGGTGCTCACCAAGCACGCACGCGCGCCCCATCTCAACGATGCGGTTGCCGGTGGGGTCGAGCCGGGTGAGGTCGAATTCGGTGGCGGTGTAGTAGCCGCCCGCGGCAGCGACCTTGTCGGGCGGCAGCATTCGGTAGCAGCCGACGAACTGTTCGGAGAATTCGTCACGCACGAGCAGGTGGTCGCAGTGCTCGTCGAACGCGTCGGCGTCGAGGCCGGTGCCGTTGTCGGGCATCTGAAAACCGGGCTCACCGGCGAAAACGTGAAAACGTAAGCGCTGCGCGGCTTCTCGATGCTCAGCGTCGGAGGCGACGACCAACGAGTACCGCGACTTCCCCACCCCGGCGTCCGGTGTAGGCGTGGTCAACACGGACGAGATTGTCATAAAGAAAATGAAGCCAGCCCGAATCGGCATCGGGCTGACCGTCAAGTGTCGCGCTGATGCCGGTTCGGTGAACGAGACACCCGTCACACCATTCGTTTACCGAAGCGCCGCGAAACATTCGTCTACCTGCGCGATTACGGTTTCCCATCGCGGTTGTAGGCTCGCGTTTTCGCCCGGAAAACCGAAAGGCCGCCAACCTTGGTCGACGGCCTTACAGTCTCACTAACTCAGTGCGTGAGCACACTTTCGCGTTCCGCGACAACGGGTTCCGGCGCGGCGGCAACCGCCTTGACCCCGTCAAAGCCCGGACGCGCGGTGCCGATGAACGCGACCAACCACGAAGCGACAGCGGCGAAGCGGTTGCGGAACCCAACCAGGTACATCAGGTGCACCGCCAACCACATGCCCCACGCGATCGTGCCGCGGAAGCTGACACGGTCGTTGAGCTTCACGACCGCGCTGAAGCGGCTGATCACGGCCATGCTGCCCTTGTCCCAGTAGACAAACGGCGTGCCAGCGTCGATCTTGCGACGGATGATGTCGGCGGCGTGGCGACCTTCCTGCATCGCGACCGGGGACTGACCCGGGTAGCCGTTGAGCGACGTCATGTCGCCGATGGCGTAGATATCGGCGTGGCCGCCAACGGTGAGGTCGGGGTTGATGAGCAGTCGACCAGCGCGATCGGTTTCGGCACCGGTCGCCTCGGCGAGGATCGTCGCGAACCCGCCCGCCTGCACACCGGCCGACCACACGACGGTCTCGGCCGCGATCTTGCGCTCGATGCCGTCGCTGTCCTTGACGGTGACCTTGCCTTCGTCAATGTCGGTGACGAACGTGCCAAGCAGCACCTCAACACCACTATCAACCAGCGACTGCTTCGCGTACTCCGAAAGCCCGCCACCGAACGGCGGCAGAACCGCGCCCGCACCTTCAACCAGCGTGACCGACACCGGCAGGTGGAAGTGGCGACGTGCCAGTTCCTGAATCTGGCCAGCCACCTCAACACCGGTCGCGCCCGCGCCGACAACAACGAAGCTGAGCAGCTTGTGGCGGGTGACCTCGTCGGCCTTCTCCGCTTCGGCGAACACCCGCGCGATCTGCACGCGGAGGCGGGTCGCATCGTCAATGGTCTTGAGCGAGAACGTCTTTGCCGCGAAATCGTCGCGACCGAAGTAGGACTGGTTCGCGCCCGTCGCCGCGATCAGCGAGGCGTAGCCGATTTGCTTGGTGCCTTCGGCCGTCTCGTAGGTGAGGACCGCGGCGTCGGCGTCGATAGCCGTGACCTTGCCGAGGCGGACGTCGATCGTGGGGTGGCGACGCAGTACGTTCTTGATCGGCGGCGCGATCTCGTGGGCGTCAAGCACGCCGGTGGCCACCTGATAAAGCAGCGGCTGGAACAGGTGCTCGGGAGTACTCGAGATCAACACGACATTGACTCGTGACTTAGCGAGCTGCTTCGCGGCGGCAAGGCCACCAAAGCCCGAGCCGACGATGACGACATCAGTGGTTTCCATGATCGGTGCTCCCGTACCAACAAGTTATTCGGCGTTTTCGTTCTTCCTATGAGTAAACGCGATGCGGAACGCATATGTTTCGCCCGGCTAGGCGCATAATGAAGATGACTCTTATCTTGATTGCTAATTAATGGAGGTCAGGCATGGAATTGCGTCAACTGGCGTACTTCGTCGCGGTGTGTGAGGAGCTCAGTTTTAGTCGCGCTGCCAATCGTTGTTACATCTCCCAAAGCGCGATCAGCCATCAGATCGCGAGACTCGAACGTGACCTCGGGGCGCAACTGTTCGAACGGACAACGCGCGCGGTAGTGCCGACCGACGCGACCATGCGCCTGCTGCCGCTCGCCAAGCAGATGTTGAGCCTGGAGTCGGCGATCCGGGCCGCCGTGCGAACAGTGGGCCCGCAGGTGCGGTTGGCGGCGAATATGTCGTTTGCCGCGCGGTCGCTGTCGGCGATCGCCGCGGCGCGGGCCGCGCATCCTGAGGCCGAGATCGAGTACGTGATCAAGCCGTTCCGTCAGCGGATTCTGGCCGTCGCGGAAGGTGACTGTGAACTGGCGCTGATTCGCGGCAGCGTCGATCAGCCGGGGGTGGTTGTCGAGCAGTTGTGGGTGGAAGACTTGGTGATCGCGATCGCGAGCACGCACCCACTCGCCGAGCGTGGTGAAGTGACCCTCGCCGAGCTGAGCCCGTACCCGCTTTTGTTGCCCCCGGAATCGGAACAGGTGTTGCTGCACACGCTCATTCGCACCGCGTTCGCCGACTTGCCGAAGGGGCCAACCTTCGGCCCGCCGATCCCCCCGGACCACACCGCGACCATGGAGCTACTCAACCACCCGGACTCGTGGACGGTCCTATATGAGGGCCCCACAAAGGGTTTGGCGACATTGGAACTCACCGATCACCGCTTGCGCATCCCCGTCTCGGCCGTCCTGCGCGAGGACGCGCGCGAAAACCCCATCCTGGTAACCCTTTTGGACGCACTACACCGCCACTGATCAGCATTCGAGGGCGGCCAAACACCAACGGCCCGGCTCCCACAATGGGAACCGGGCCGTTCGGACAGCGGTGTGAAGCGAATTAGCCCTTGTGAGCTTTGACCGCTTCGGTCAGCTGCGGGGACACGTTGAACAGGTCGCCAACGATGCCGTAATCGGCGATCTCGAAGATGGGCGCCTCTTCGTCCTTGTTGACCGCGACGATGGTCTTCGAGGTCTGCATGCCCGCGCGGTGCTGGATGGCACCGGAAATGCCGAGGGCGATGTAGAGCTGCGGCGAAACCGTCTTGCCGGTCTGACCAACCTGGAACTGGCCCGGGTAGTAGCCCGAGTCGACAGCGGCACGCGAAGCGCCAACGGCGGCACCGAGCGAGTCGGCGAGCGCCTCGACGACGGCGAAGTTGTCGGCCGAACCGACACCACGACCACCGGAAACGACGATCGACGCCTCGGTGAGCTCGGGGCGGTCGCCGCCAACGATGGGCTCACGCGAGGTGACCTTGACGACGCCCTCTTCCTGGGCGGGAACCTCAACGACAACCTGCTCGCCCGCACCAGCGGTCGGCGCGGCTTCGATGGCACCCGGACGGACCGAGATGACCGGGACATCGCCGGTGGCCTTGGCGTCGACGGTGAACGCGCCACCGAAGATCGAGCCGGTGACCGAACCGTCGGCGTTGATGCCGATCACGTCGACGAGCAGGCCGGAGCCGATGCGCGCGGCAAGGCGGCCCGACACCTCCTTGCCCTCAGCGGTGGCGGCGACGAGCACGGCGGCGGGGGCGGCGGCGTCGACCAGGCCGGCGAGGACGTCGACCTTCGGGGTCACGAGGAAGCCCTCAACGTCGTCGGACTCGGCGACGTAGATCTTCTCAGCGCCAGCGGCGGCCAGCGAAGCGGCGAGCTTGTCGGCGGTGCCAGCCGAGCCGAGCACGACAGCGGCGGGCTCGCCGAGGGTGCGGGCGGCGGTGAGCAGTTCGGTGGTGACCTTCTTGACAGCACCGTCGGCGTGCTCAACGAGCACGAGTACTTCAGCCATGTTCTTTCTCCTAGTGGCTTAGATAAGTTCGGACGGGCCGAATCAGATGATCTTCTGACCGATGAGGTAAGTGGCGATCTGGTTGCCGCCTTCGCCCTCGTCAGTGATCTTCGCGCCTGCGGTGCGGGCAGGCTTCGGGGTTGCGCCGGTGACCTGGGTGCCAGCGTTGGCGACACCGACCGTCTCCGGGTCGACGCCAAGGTCAGCCAGGGTCCAGACCTGAACTTCCTTCTTCTTGGCGGCCATGATGCCCTTGAAGGACGGGAAGCGCGGCTCGTTGATCTTCTCGGTGACCGAGACGATCGCGGGCAGCGAAGCCTCAAGCTTGAAGACGCCCTCGTCGGTCTCACGCTCGCCGGTGATCTTGTCGCCGTCGACGACCAGCTTGCGCAGGTGCGTGAGCTGCGGGATGCCGATGTACTCGGCGATGATCGCGGGGACGGCACCGGCGCGACCGTCGGTCGCCTCGTTGCCAGCGATGACCAACTCGACGCCTTCGACCTGGCCAAGCGCGGCCGCGAGGACGTACGCGGTCTGCACGGCGTCAGAGCCGTGGATCGCGGGGTCGTTGATGTGGATGGCCTTGTCGGCACCCATGGAAAGGGCCTTGCGGATGGCCTCGGTCGCGCGGTCGGGACCGGCGGCCAGCACGGTGACCTCGCCACCCTGGGCTTCCTTGATCAGCAGCGCTTCCTCAACGGCGCGCTCGTTGATCTCGTCGAGCACCGCGTCGGCGGCCTCGCGGTCGAGGGTGTAGTCACCATCGGTCAGCTTGCGCTCGGACCAGGTGTCAGGAACCTGCTTGATGAGTACGACGATGTTCGGCATCGGTCTTCGTCGACCTCCTTCTTGGACACGTGAGGTGGTTGGCCGCACGAGCTGGGCCGTACGCGCCGGGTGTGAAATCTAGCTCAGGTATAGCTCAGGTCTAGTTCGGGACAGAACACTACCCTACGCTAAGTTACTCGTGGGTAACCTAGTTGCACAAGACCTTCGGAACAGGTCCCTGACGTGTTGACGAACCAGCGGTACCAGTAACGTCGAAAGGATGAGCGAGGCTGTGATCCCTGCCGCACCAGTGGCCGATACACAACAACCACTGCCGTTGACCGGCGAGCGGACCGTGCCTGGAATCGCCGAGGAGAATTACTGGTTCCGTCGGCACGAGATCGCCTACGCCCGCCTGCTGCGACACTGTGTCGACCGCGACGTTCTCGAAGCTGGTTCCGGTGAGGGTTACGGCGCGAACATGATCGCCGACGTCGCGACGCGAGTTATTGGTCTCGACTATGACGACAGTGCTGTCGCGCACGTACGCGCGCGCTACCCGCGCGTGGAAATGGTTCAGGGCAACCTAGCCGCGCTCCCCCTCGATGACGCCTCAGTCGACGTCGTCGTGAATTTCCAAGTTATCGAACACCTTTGGGATCAGGGCCAGTTCCTGCGCGAATGCCTGCGCGTGCTGCGGCCGGGCGGCAAGCTGCTGATCTCGACGCCCAACCGCATCACCTTCTCCCCCGGTCGCGACACCCCTCTCAACCCGTTCCACACGCGTGAACTGAACGCGGTCGAACTCACCGAGCTGCTGGTCGACGCCGGTTTCGTCGTTGACGAGATGCTCGGCGTCTACCACGGCGAAACGCTGCGCGACCTCGACGCCAAGCACGGCGGTTCGTTCATCGACGCCCAAATCGAGCGGGCGCTCGCTGGCGAACCGTGGCCCGCCGACCTCACCGCCGACGTCGCCGCCGTGACCATCGACGACTTCGACCTGCGCGCGGGCGACGACATCGACGCCAGCCTCGACCTCGTCGCGATCGCAACCAAGGCGTCGGCGTGAGCGAGCGCGTTCCCGGGCAGTTCACCTTCGTTCTGCACTCACACCTGCCGTGGCTCGCCCATCATGGGCGGTGGCCGGTTGGCGAGGAGTGGCTTTACCAGTCGTGGGCCGCGTCGTACCTTCCGCTGGTCAAGGTGTTGAAAAACCTTGCGGCAGAAGGTCGTTCACACTTGCTGAGTCTGGGCATCACGCCCGTGCTCGCCGCCCAACTCGACGATCCGCACTGCCTCGCTGGCATGCATCACTGGCTTGGCAACTGGCAGTTGCGCGCTGATGAGGCGTCGATGTCGGGCAACGTCGCGCTTGGTCGTCATGAACATCGCTTAGCCGCAACAGCTTTGGCCGATTTTGAACGCGAATGGCGACATGGCGGTTCGCCGGTGTGGCGCTCGCTCATCGACGCCGACGCCATCGAACTGCTCGGCGGTCCGCTCGCGCACCCATTCCAGCCGTTGCTTGACGCGCGACTGCGCCAATTCCAACTCACCGAAGGCCTCGCCGACGCGCGGCTGCGCTGGGGCACGCAACCCACCGGCATCTGGGCACCCGAATGCGGGTACACGCCCGGCATGGAGGTCGGTTACGACGCCGCGGGTGTGACGCATTTCATGGTCGACGGGCCATCGCTGCGCGGCGATTCCTCGCTCGGTCGGCCCGTTCGCGACGCCGATGTGGTGGCGTTTGGGCGGGATCTGCACGTGAGCTACCGCGTGTGGTCGCCCAAGCAGGGCTACCCCGGTCACGCCGCCTACCGCGATTTCCACCACTATGACCACGCGACCGGACTCAAGCCGTCGCGGGTGACAGGCAAGACCGTCGCCGGTGCTGACAAGGCCCCTTACGATCCGGCGTTGGCCGCGGAAGCCGTCACGCGCGATGTCGCTGACTTCGTCGAAACCGTGCGCAACCGGCTCATCGACGAGTCCGCGCGCATCGGCCGCGACGCGCTCGTCATCGCCGCCTTCGACACCGAACTGTTCGGCCACTGGTGGCACGAAGGTCCGCAGTGGCTTGAGCAAGTACTGCGTGCACTGCCCGAGGCTGGCGTGAACGTTGGCACCCTCGCCGACGCTCGTGCGAACGGCTACGTTGGCGCTCCGGTGCAGCTCACTGACTCGTCGTGGGGTTCGGGCAAGGACTGGCGGGTGTGGGCTGGCGACCAAGTTGCTGATCTTGTTGAGCTCAACGCCGACATCGTTCGACTCGCCCTCGACACCCTCGACAAGCTGCCGCGCGAAGGGTCGCCGCGTAATCCGGTCGCCGATCAACTGTTGCGTGAAGCGATTTTGACGGTGTCGAGCGACTGGGCGTTCATGGTCTCCAAGGACTCGGCAGCCGGGTACGCGCGCGACCGCGCCCACGAACACGCGCACGCCGTTCGGGAAATCGCTGAGGCGATTAGTGCCGGTCAGGTCGCCAAAGCAGCGCGTCTCGCGGCAGGATGGGCCACGGCTGACGGGCTGTTCCCGGGGCTGGACGCGCGACGGCTGCAAGGAATGTCATGAAGATTTTGATGGTGTCGTGGGAGTACCCGCCGGTGGTTGTCGGCGGGCTCGGTCGGCATGTGCATCACTTGGCAGTCGAGTTGGCCGCCGCTGGGCATGAGGTTGTCGTGCTTGCCCGTCGCCCAACTGGTACCGACGCGCTCACGCACCCAACGCACTCGTTCATCGCCGACGGAGTCTTGGTCGTCGCGGTCGCGGAAGACCCGCCCGCCTTCGACTTCGGCGAAGACATGCTCGCGTGGACGCTGGCGATGGGTCACGCGATGGTGCGCGCTGGCGTCGCGTTGGGCAAGCCTGGTGTTGGCGACGGCTGGACGCCCGACGTGGTGCACGCGCACGACTGGTTGGTCGCGCATCCATCGATCGCGTTGGCCGAATTCTATGACGTCCCTTTGGTTTCCACGATTCACGCGACCGAAGCTGGGCGGCACAGCGGGTGGGTTTCGGGGCGGGTGAACCGGCAGGTGCATTCGGTTGAGTGGTGGCTGACGAACGAGTCCGACCAACTCATCACCTGCTCGTCGTCGATGCAGGACGAGGTTGAGCGCCTCTACGGGCCCGAACTTTCGCCAATCACGGTGATTCGCAACGGTATTGACGTTGGCGCGTGGACCTTCCGCGCTCGCGCGCCGCGCACCGGGCCGCCACGATTGCTGTATGTGGGGCGACTTGAGTACGAAAAAGGGGTGCAGGACGCGATCGCCGCGCTGCCGCGCATCCGTCGCGCGCACCCTGGCACCACGCTGACCATCGCTGGGGTCGGGACGCAATTCGAGTGGTTGCGTGAGCGTGCCCGCGTGCATCGCGTTGCGCGCGCGGTGAATTTCGTTGGCAGCCTTGACCATACGGAGTTGCTTGGTTGGTTGCACGGGGCTGACGCGATCGTGTTGCCGAGCCGGTACGAGCCGTTCGGGATTGTCGCGCTTGAAGCGGCGGCGGCTGGCGTGCCGTTGATCGCGTCGACGGCGGGCGGGCTCGGGGAAGCGGTCATCGACGGGGTGACCGGTGCTTCGTTTGAGCCTGCCGACGTGAACGGGATCGTGGAAGCGACGTGCGCGGTGCTCGACGACCCGGTTGCCGCGCAGGAACGGGCCGACACCGCGCGTGAGCGGTTGACGGCCGACTTCTCCTGGGACGTCGTCGCGAGCGAGACGGCGCAGGTGTACTCGGCGGCGAAACGTCGGGTGCGGACGGGACTTGGTCGTCCGGTGATTGATGAGCGGCCGTTGCCGGAGCGGGATCCGAAGTAGGGGTGCGCGGCCGGTTTGCTCGGTTCACCCGCTCGGGGTGAGGCGGGGCGCGGCGGCTTCGGGTTGGCTTGCGGTGTTGTCCCGCCAACGTGAGGAGCAGCCGTGCCTTTGCAGCCCATCCCCGACCTCGGTCCAGCGACGTTGGGTTTCCGCGCGAGCGGCACCATCACCGCCGACGACTACAAGAACGTCCTCGATCCGGCGATCAAAAACGCCGTTGACCACGAGGAACCGATTCGCCTGCTTTTCGTCCTCGGCAAGGATTACCAGGGGTATTCCCTCGGCGCGCTGTGGCAGGACTTGCAGCTGGTGAAGGTGCCGCGCGACATGTGGAGTCGCATCGCGGTGGTCACCGACAACAAGGGCATCACCGAGGCGATCCACCTTTTCCACTTCGCGCTGCCCGCCGAGGTGCGGGTGTTCCCGGTTGACGACGAAGCCGACGCGGTGGCGTGGTTGAACTAGAGCTTGCGACCGCGTAGCAGTCGGAGGCCGATTTCGAGGGTCGCGCCGAACACGGCGTGGCTCGTCGCTTCCCAGCACACCGCCGACAGCGGCATCTTCCACGGCGGTTGCTGCACCCCGAACAGTGGCAACAGCGTGGCGTGCGTTGTCCCGTAGAGGGCGAGCCCGGCCGGAATACCCAGCCCGCGCCCGATCGCGGGGCAATTCGCGGTCGCGACCCCATACGCGGCCCCGACAACCGCACCGAATCCGTAGTGGATCACCTGCTGAGCTTTGAGTTTCTCGCTTTTGTCGAGCGGTTTGCCGTAGACGGCTTCACTGAACTCGTTGGCGATGACGGCGGGCGGCATGTTGTCGAGGTGCCCGGCCGGATCGGCCCCAACCAACTTGAGCTGTTGTGGGGTTGGCGGAAAGAGCCGATCAAACGCTTTCTCCAGCATCGGCTCAGTGATCGACTTGACGGTAGAGGCAGCGAACGACACGATCGCCCCTTGCACCGCGGGACGCACAACCGCTTCTTTGAGTGATCCCATGCGCCCGAAGGTAGCCCCGCTTTTCGCACTACCCCCACCATCGCCGCAGATCAGCGGCGGGAACGTGATGTGATCGTGACGGGCAAGCGCACCACCAACGAACTAAACGTGACTTCGATCACATAATTCGGCTTCGCTAAACGGCGCTTCCGAATTGAAGGAAAAGTCGGCGCCACCGTCTTGTTCAAGTCTCGGAGGGTGGGCTGTTGTTGTTATCTAAGGGTCAAAACATCGCGCTGCCAGTGGATGTCGAGCGTATCGACGTTCTAATCGGTTGGCCTGAACGCGATATCGAAGTCGACGCGTCAGCGCTCCTACTTGGACAAGACAAGCGCGTTCGCGACGATGCCGATTTCGTGTTCTACAACCAGCCTGAATCACCGGACGGCGCAGTATCTTTCCTCGGCAGCAGCGTGACTGAGGAAGGCCGACAGGCCCGTCTGTCGATCAACTTGCTCGCCGTGCCGGTCGAGGTCCACTCCGTTGTACTCGCGGGCAGTGTCAGCAGCGGAACCTTCGGCGCCCTAGGCAAACTCTCGCTGCACATCGTCGATGCGGCAGGCGGCTCTCTCGCCGAATACCTCACCGCGGACGCCGACACGGAATCCGCGTTTGTCTTTGGCGAGGTCTATCGCCGTGACGGGGCGTGGAAAGTGCGCGCGGTCGGCCAGGGCTGGGACTCCGGATTGAGCGGTCTCGCAACAGATTTCGGTGTCACCGTCGAGGACGAGCCAGAGGTTGTCGAAGCGCCCGCGTCCGAAGCCGTCACCCCTGTGGCCGAAGCCGTTCCCTCGCCCGCCGCACCGGTCAAAGCCGGGGTGCGCACGGCAAAACGCCCTGTGCGGAAACCGAAGCCGATCACCTTCACCCAGGCAGAGTCCGATTCGTGGCAACCCGCGCGACTGTTCTCCGTCTTTGGCATCGGGGCGGGTGAGGAGCAGGAGCGCCGTACTACTTCGGCATTGATCTCGACCATGCAAGCGGTGCGGCCGTTCGCCCGGGCCATCTGCGCGCGACTCGGTGCCCCCGTCGGCGCGTTCGAGGGCTACATCGAAGTTCAGTACGAGGCTGGCGAAGCCAAGGTCATCCCGGACGCGGTACTGAAAGTCAGCAGAGGAGCGAGGCAGTGGACCGGGCTGCTGGAATGCAAAACCGGCGCCGGACGCCTCAAAAAGGAACAGCTCGAAAGCTACCTTGACGTGGCGCGACGACGGAAGTATGACGTGGTCGTAAGCCTGTCCAACGACATCCCCGCAGGGCCGGGTGAGCTGCCAGTTCAGGTTGACCGTCGCAAACTGACCAAGGTCGCGCTGCGACACCTCTCATGGGCCGAGGTCGCACACGAGGCACGAATGTTGCTCGCGCACAGCGACTTAGACGACCCGTTGCAGGTCTGGGTACTCGCCGAATTCCTGCGCTATCTCGACCACCCGCGTTCCGGCGCGGCGGAATTCGTCGATATGGGGCGGCATTGGGTTACCGTCCGCGACTCCGTCACCGCGGGCACGCTGCGCGCGGGCGATCAGAAGGCATTGGCTGTGGCCGACACCTGGGTCGCGCTGAGTCGCCACCTCGCGTTGCGACTCACCGCCGAGCTTGGCGTCGAGGTCAAGCACGTGTTAGCGCGCAAACATCGGGCCGACCCGGCGAGCAGGGCGGCGGCGGTAGCCGAGCGACTCGCTGCGGACGGGTCCTTCGAGGCAGTGCTGCGAATCCCCGAAACTGCTGGCGACCTGACTGTCGTCGCTGACATTCGCACCAACAAGGTGCGCTGCCGCACCACCGTCGCCGCACCCGATGAAGGCACCGCCACGCGGCGCGTCACGTGGTTGACCAAACAACTCGCCGACGCGCCAGCACAGTTGCGCGTTGAGGCGGTGTTTGCCGAACGCGGCGGCGAGACATGCGAAACACTGGAGACCCTCCGCGCCGAGCCCAAGGCGCTCGTTGACGGCAGAGCCGCTGAGATCGTCTCCTTCACGCTGGAACAGAGCTTCCCGATGGGCAGCAAGCGTTCGGGAACGGCGGCGAGTTTCATCGCAAGCGTCACCGCGGCGACGGACAGCTTCTATGGCACTGTCATGCAGCCGCTACGGGAGTGGGTTGGGGCTGCTCCTCGGCAGGTGGAGGTTGAATAGCTAACGGCCCGGGGCGAAGGTGAAGAGTTCGCCGACGCGGGTGGCTACTACTACCTCGCCCTTCGGGCCGATGGATGTGCCCGTTGTCGTGCCCGTCGCCGACGGGAGAGGGTCGGAGTCGACGGTGTTTCCTGTTGTCGTGTCGAAGGTGATCAGGTTCAGGCCAGCGCCGATCGCGGCCACCGTGTATGCCGTGTGGTCGGCCGCCACTGCCGGGGTGCCGCGCTGGTCGAGATCCTTTCGCGCCCAAGCGGTTTCGGCGTGGTCGCCCGCGTCGCGTACTGCCGTCAGGTAGCCGTCGTCGCCTGCCGGGATGAGGAGGTTGTCGGCTACCGCGATCGGGCCGCGTGGCGCCCACTCAAGCGGGGCGGTCCAACGTGGCTTGCCGGTTTCGGTGTCGACGGCGATGAGGCGCTTGCTGTTGTCGCCCACGTACACGGTTTTGCCGTCGGCCGACAGGGCAGGGCTCGTCGCGCTGCCGTCAACGAGGAATTCCGACGACCACAGCTGGCTCACCTTGCCGTCGGCGTAGCGCATCGCACGCAGGGCAGCAGCCGGGCGGCCCGGCTCCCACACCGTCACGAAAAACCGATCCGACGCATCGATTGCCACACTGTTCGCCACCGCGCAGCGGGCACCGCCGGTGACGCAGTCGTCGAGACCGTCGCCCGACGCGGGCCGCGTCAACCCGGGATACGACAGGAAATCGGCGTCGCCGAGCAACTGCGCGGTCGGCACCTTTCGCTCACCCGTTTGGCGACTGAGCACGTCGACCTGACCCGACTGTGTCACCGACAACACGTTGCCGTCGCTGGTGAACGCGAGCGCGGTCGGCACCCCGGCAACGGGCGTGCGCCAACGCGGCTGACCGAGGAAATTGAACGAGTTCACCGCGCCGTCGTCGCCGACATACACGTTCGACATGCCGTCAATGACGGTCGGCGACTCGATCGACGCGGGCCCAATCGGATTGCAGAACCGTTTGCGCCCGGTCGGGATCTGGAACGAAGCGACCGTGCACGGCCCGGCGTTAGTAGTAAGGAACAGCTGCCCGTCGCGGGCGATGGTGACGGGCTGCGCGATCGGTCCGCCAACCGGGCGCGACCACCGCAACGACATCGCGTCGCTGCCGCTCACCGACGTGACGCCGCTGTTGCGTCCGTCGTGGTGGACTGCGGGCCACCCCGTCCCGGCCCCGACGGTAATGTCGTCTACGTCGGTACCGCAGCCCGCCAACGCCAGCACGGCGGCGGCAGCGAGCGAGGCGACGACACGGGTCCGAGTTCGCACCTGCTGATCTCCCTGTCAGGTCGGCGGGGTTGCACCAGTTGTGGTGAGTTGGCGTGCGAACCGAAAGTACTCTGTGTAACCGACGACCGAACCCCCGGGTATAAGGAGAACACGTTCGTGACGAGCATGTGGGGTGCGCCCCTGAACGCGCGGTGGCGGGGATCGCGCCGCCGCGACCCGCAGCAGGCCAAATTCTTGACCCGCGACTCGCTGCGTTGGGTGCTCGCCAACCGCGCCTACACGCCCTGGTACCTCGTGCGGTACTACCGGTTGTTCAAATTCCGGCTTGCCAATCCCCACATCGTGTTGCGCGGCATGGTTTTCCTCGGCCGCAATATCGAAGTCCACGCGACGCCGGAACTCGCGCGCATGGAGATCGGCCGCTGGGTCCACATCGGTGACGGCAACGCCATCCGTTGCCACGAAGGTTCGCTGCGCATCGGCGACAAGGTGGTTTTCGGCAAGGACAACGTGGTCAACACCTACCTCGACATCGAGATTGGTGAATCGACCCTGGTCGCCGACTGGTGCTACATCTGCGATTTCGACCACCGCATGGACGACATCACCATGCCGATCAAGGACCAGGGCATCGTGAAGAGCCCGGTGCGCATCGGCCCCGACACCTGGATCGCGGCGAAGGTCACCGTGTTGCGCGACACCCGCGTCGGCCGGGGTTGCGTCCTTGGCGCGCACGCGGTGGTTCGTGGCGAGGTGCCGGATTACAGCATCGCCGTCGGTGCGCCGGCGAAGGTCGTGAAGAACCGCAAGGTCGCATGGGATTCGGCGGCTGAGCAGCGGGCGGCGTACGCGGCGGCGCTGGCCGATATCGAACGTAAGAAGAGCGCACCGGCCGAGGCGTAGCGCCCGACCAAGATCACCAGGCTCTCCGGGATTTTTCTACTCGACGTTTGTCTACCTGAGAGCCTGGTGATCTTGATGGATTGTCGGTGGGCGCGGGTAGCGTCGCACCCATGACCGAACGCTATGCCGCATTGCTGCGCGGGATCATGCCGAGCAACCCCAATATGCGCAATGAGAAGCTGCGCGGGGTGCTCGAAGGGCTTGGGTATGAGCGGGTCGCGTCGATTCTGGCCAGCGGCAATCTCACGTTCGCGACGAAGTCGACCGACCCTGCCGTGCTGGAAGATCGCATCCAACAAGCACTTTCGGCCGAGCTCGGCATTCCCGGCGGCACGCTGATCCGCAGCTATCCCGAGCTGCGCGACCTACTCGACCGCGACCCGTTCGACGGGCGCGTCCACGAGCGCGGCACCTATCTCACGGTCACGTTCTTCAAAAACGACGTGATCGAAGCGGATCTCAGCGAATTCGCCGACGACCCGCTCACCAAGGTGATCGGCTACGACCATCCCACCCGCGCCTTCCTCACCGTGCTCGACAACAGCACCGGGGTCACGCCGCCGTTCATGGGCCGACTCGAAAAGATCTACGGCAAAGACATCACCACGCGCACGTGGCTCACCGTGCAGCGGGTGGTGAAGAAGATGGAAAGCTAGGGAGTTTCGCAGAGGAACGCGACGCCGTCGCGGCCGATGCGGGTGAGGACCAGCGTAAATGGTTGCGTCCCACGGAGTTTGAGCTTCTTACGGAAGGCGTCGGGGTCGACGTCGACGCCGCGCACCAAGATCTCAAGGCGGCCGCAATCTCGGCGGGCGAGTTCCTGACGCAACGTCTTCTCGCGCAGGTCAAGCCGGTCGATGATACGGAAGCCGCGCACACCGTCGGGCACGGTGTCGCCGGTGAGGTAGGCGATGCGCGGATCTAGTTGCCACAGACCATGTTTCGCCGCGTAGTGGCGGACCAAACCCGCGCGCACGATCGCACCGTCGGGGTCGATCAGGAAGTCGCCGGGGGCGCGCTCGGGAATGTCGTCGGGCATCGCGTCGGTGAAAGTTGTTGCGCCGCCGTGGGAATCGAGGACCGTCGCGCGACGGGTCACGCCCGATTCAGCAAGCCCCGGCGACCACAGGCACGCCTCCTTCACCGCACCATCGAGCGAGACAACCTCGATCTCGCCTTGCCAATCGAGCGCGGCGAAGTCGAGCCCGGGTGCCGACTTCACGGCGATATCGCGGCCCGCGTAGGCGGTGAGCAGATCGGGAAGGGGCGGTTGGAGTTTCGCCGGATCGTGGGTGCGGCGACCGTCAGCGCGACGGGCTGGGTCGGCAATGATGACGGTGTCGCGCGACGTGGGTATGAGCGCATCAGCCTTGGCCAGCAACACCTTTCGCGCGGCGAGGTTATGGGCGGCCATCGCCAGCCGCACGTCATCGAGGTCGCTGCCGAGCACCGCCGGGCACATGGTCGACAACTCTGCGAGCTCCGCGCCAATCGAGCACGTCACGTCGTGGACAGCCCGCCCACCCAACCGCGCGGCACGATGTCGCGCGACTAACGCGGGCGTCGCCTGCTGCATCGCATCGTCAGTGAACAACCACCCAGCGCTGTCGGGCAGCTTCGCAATTGCCTTGCGGCGCAAGCGAACTGTCTCAATCAACGCTGCGGCACGCTCGCCGTAATCGCGACGCACCCGCTGCAAATCGTTCAGATGCGACGCCGGGGTGAGCGCGAGGGTGTCGACCTCAGACAGCGCGACCGCACCGGCCGCGCTGTCTAGGTAGGCGACATCGTCGCGCCCAAAGGCGTACCCCACTTACTTGCGCGCCGAATCCGGCTTCACTCCGGTGATCATCGCGTTGTAGAAGAACTCACGCGGGACAACCTTGCGCAGCACGTTCTCGTCGAGCCAGCTCAGGCCAAGCCACGCGCGGTACTGCGTGAGGCGGTAGGTCATGGTGAGCTTCTCGTCCGGCACGGCGGCTTCAAACGTGCGCACTGGCCAACCCCACAGGGCGGCGGCGAATTCTTCGGTGGTCGCCTTCACGTCGACCGCGCCCGCCGAGCGCGCCATGCGCTCAAGGTCGCTCGGGTCAAAGGTGTGCAGGTCGACGACGGCTTCGAGCGCGGCGGCACGCGAGGAATCGTCAAGCTCGGTCTGTGGCCGACGCCACCCCGAAAGGAACGGCAGCTTGGTGATCTCGGTCGTGATCTTCCACGTCGCCTGACCAAGGCGACGGGCGTAAAGGTTGCCGATGGTCGTCGGCTCGCCAGCGAAGACGAACCGGCCGCCCGGCTTGAGCACGCGCAGGCATTCCTTGAGCGCCAGCTCAACGTCGGGGATGTGGTGAAGCACGGCGTGGCCGCACACGAGGTCGAAGGTGTCGTCCTCGTACGGGATGGTTTCGGCGTCGGCGACGCGACCATCGACGTCGAGGCCAAGGTGCTCGGCGTTGCGCAGCGCGACCTTCACCATGCCCGGCGACAGGTCGGTGACCGAACCGGACTTGGCGACGCCGCCCTGCATCAGGTTCAGCAGGAAGAAGCCGGTGCCGCAGCCCAGCTCAAGCGCGCGCTCATACGGCAGCGGTGCCGCGCCGACGGCCAGGTCAAACCGACCACGGGCATAGGCGATACAGCGCTCGTCATAAGAGATCGACCACTTGTCGTCATAGGTCTCAGCTTCCCAGTCGTGATAAAGGACCTGGGCCAGCTTGGTGTCTTCGAGCGCTGCTTCGACCTGAGCCTGCGTGGCGTGCGGGTTTGGCGCCGGATCGTCGGAATGAACCGTCATAACAGTGCAGCCTAATATGAGAGGCCGCGCACGCGATCCCCGGTCTTGTTTGCGGGAATTCTTCCTAGACGATTGACCGAGGACTACTCGCCCGTGAACTCCGCGCTGTTGGGTCCGTCGGCTAGCACGCTGGCCGTTCCGGTCCGGGTGTCGGCGGTGTTGAACAGGGCAGACCACTCCGTCACCGCGCGCGAATGGCCGTGCGGACCCGCTTCGAAAACCGCTTTCGCGGCGGCCAGTGCGCGCGGGGAAGCGCGAACGAATTTCGACGCCCACGCGCGCGCCGCCTTCAACACGTCGTCGGGCGCGACGACCTCGTCGACGAGCCCCAACTTCAGCGCCTCGTCAGCGCCGACGTATCGGCCGCTGTAGACGAGGTCCTTCGCCTTACTTGGCCCGATCAGCAGCGACAGCTTGCGGATGCCAGCGAGCGGGATCAGGCCCGCTTTGATCTGCGGGAAGCCGAGCTTGACGTTGTCGCCGACGATGCGGTGATCAGCGCTCAGCGCCAATTCAAGCCCAGCGCCGAGGGCGTATCCGCTGATCGCGGCGACCGTCGGCTGCGGCACGTACGCGAGGCAGTTCAGCGCGCGTTGCAGGTCGGGGGCGAGGCGTGCCGCCTGGGCGGGGTCGAGGTCGGCGAGTTCGGCCATCTCGTCGCCCGCGCTGAAAACGCGCTCGTCGCCGTAGACGATCAACGCGGCGACCGACGGGTGCTCGCCCGCCGACCGCGCCGCCGCTTCAACCTCACGCGCGAGTTGCGCGTCGACCAAGTTCAGCGGTGGTCGGTCGATCCGCAACACGGCGACACCACGAGTGGGCGCGTCGGGCAGCTCAAGCGTGACGAATTCGGCCATGCGGCCAACTTACCGGGGGCCGAGGATGCCGCCGCCCGGGAGCATGGCGAAATAGCGTTCGTTGTCGGGGAAGTCGCTCAGCGGACGACCCGCGTCGCCGGGCCGATAGGTTGGCATGATCGGCGCGATTTCCCGCTCGGACGCGAGCACCGCCGCGGTGTCGGCGAAGGCGGCGAGGCTGTCGAGTTGCGACCATGTTGGCGGCATGAGGATGTCGACGCCGGAAGTCCAGCTGTTGATCGCGTCGGCTGGGGTGCGCCAAAGGACTTGCGCCGCTTCGGAAGTCTCACCGTCGGCGCGTTGACCTTCGGGCAGGACAGCGACGAAGAAGCGGGTGTCGTAGCGTCGCGGTTCGGCGAGCGGAGTAATCCAGTTCGACCACGGCCGCAGCAGGTCGGCGCGCAACACCAGACCTTCTTTCGCGAGGAACTGCGCGAGCGAAAGTTCGCGTCGCTCAAGCTGTCCGCGCGCTTGTCGGTAAACGCTGGAATCACTGACGACGGTGTCGGCGGTCGGGCCAGCGAGCAGCACGCCGCACTCTTCGAACGTCTCGCGAACGGCAGCGGCGACGAGCGCTTGGGCGGTGGGCTCGGTTGTCGCGAACCGCTCGGCCCACCATGCGGGCGACGGGCCAGCCCACGCGATATCGGCGGTGCCGTCGGCGGGATCAACGCCGCCACCAGGGAAAACGGTGACGCCGCCAGCGAAGGCCATGCCCTTAACCCGCCGCTGGAGGAACACTTCGATGCCGCTTGTCCCGTCACGCAGCAACATCACCGTTGATGCGTCCTTGGCCACTGCCGAACTCATGAGCACTCCTTCGCGCGGCGCCGATGCCGCTTTCGCACCATAGCCCGCGAAGGTGCGCATGACCGCCGATCTGAACACGGCGGTGACCGAATTGCTGGCTAACCGCGCCTGCGATGCCCTCCCGACCTGCGCGCTCGGCGGGCGAACCAGCGACCGTCGACTCGATCCAGGGCGATCGACTGGCTGAACGCGTCACTCAAATTCTCGGCCGTGAGGACGTCGTCAAGGAGGCCCTGGCTCACGACCTGGCCCTCCTTCAGCAGGAGTGCGTGCGTGAAACCCGGCGGGATTTCCTCGACGTGGTGGGTCACCAACGCCATCGCGGGCGCGTCGGGGTCGGCGGCCAAATCGCCAAGGCGCTCAACGAGTTCCTCGCGACCGCCGAGGTCGAGGCCGGCGGCGGGTTCGTCGAGGAGCAGCAGTTCTGGGTCGGTCATCAGTGCTCGTGCGATCAGGACGCGCTTGCGTTCACCTTCCGACAAGGTGCCGTAGGTGCGGTCCGAAAGATGTTCGGCCCCAAGGGTTTCCAGCATGTCGATGGCGCGTTCAGTGTCGATGTCGTCGTAGCGTTCCCGCCACCGACCGAGCACCGCGTACCCGGCGGAGACAACAAGGTCGCTGACTTTCTCATCGACCGGAATGCGACTCGCCACCGCGGCCGACGACAAGCCGATGCGCGGCCGTAGTTCGTTGACGTCGACGCGACCCATGGTCTCGCCCAACAGGTTCGCGCGGCCAGCGGTGGGGTGCAGTTCGGCGGCGGCCATCCGCAGGAGCGAGGTTTTGCCAGCTCCGTTGGGGCCGAGGACCACCCAGCGTTCGTCGAGTTCGACCTGCCACGTCACCGGGCCGACGAGGCTGCGCCCGCCGCGACGAATGGTGACATCAGAGAAGTCGATGAGCAGATCAGGATCGGGATCGGGTTGCGACACGCGCTCCATCTTGGCCCACCGCGCGGCTCAGCGGAATGACCGACCCCGAAGCGATTCGTCGGGAACCCGGCCGATCGATGCCGCGCCGCAGCATTCGGGCCGCGATCACCGAGACCGGGATCGAGATGAGCGCCCAACAAATCAAGATCACCACGATGGTTGTTAGCGTCATTGCGAACCTCCCCGTGTCTCTGTGAGCTCGGTACAAGTCGCAGTAGCTATACCCGCAAATGAGCCGCGTCATGTGTTGCTGGCCCGGCGCGTCGGGAAAACCGCAGGAAAGTGCCGGTTTCGCGGGGTTTACGCGGCGCCCTGGACGGCGTCGGCCCCGAGCGGGGCCGCTTACATCGGCTCACTTTCTGGGCGGGCACGCCGATCACGGTCATCGACCCCGGCACGACGTCGGTGAAATCCGCAGCACGCTGCCGAATCCCGACCGCCTTCACCCCGTCAACCAGGCACACCGATCACGGTCATCGAACCAGGCGCGACCTCGGTAAAGCCCGCGTCGCGCACGGCGATCGCGCGACCCGCTTTCACCTCGTCGACCAACGACGCCCACTCCCCCGCGCTCGCCGAGCGCACCGAGCACGCGAAGTCGCGCTTCGCCCATTCGGCGACCACCTCAACCGGCAATGCCCCCGCCAACAGCATCGACGCGTGCCCCACCTGCGCGGCGGCCTTGCCAACCGACATCTCAAGCGACTCGTTCACCCACAGCACCGGCAGACCGACCGGAGGCGCGGCGGGCTGATCGTGTTCGAGGTCGGTTCCCCCGATTTGCAGCTTGCGCACGCGCGGGTCGATCTTGCCAACCGGGCCGGGCACGAACGCGCGCGCTTGCGCACCGTTGACCTCAACCGTCACGCCGGGCACGTCCTGCGCCGCGGTCCACTGCGCCCCGCGCGCCCGTCGCGCGACTTTGCGGATGCGCGACCGCTGCCACGCCAAATACCGGGCTTCCCACTCCCCGCCAGGCCCCGAACGCGGGTCGAGGCACACCGCCAGCGCGGCCGACGCGGCGGCGGCGAGCACATCGCTGCGCGCGGGCGGGTCGACTTTGGGCAGGTGCAACACCATCTGCATGGCCTGCACGAGCAGCGGGTCGTCGGGGTCACCCGACCCGCCGTAGCCGCGCGCTAGTTCGGCGTGGCGCGCGCGGAACGTCGCGAAGTAGTCGAGGACGGGAAGTGGTTCATTCATCGCCAAGCAAGCCTAATCAGACCAGTCAGCTACGGCGACCAGGGCGCCCGTCGGGAACCATTGCCGACCGGTTGCCACGTTATTGTTTTGACACGCCAACTCCAAATTCGAAGCGCGACACGGGGATAGAATTGCCCGGTGCGTGAGGCTCGACGGGGAGCGTCGTCGCATTCTTTCTCGCCCTATTTTCGCGTTTCCCTAGGGGGAATCATGCGCATTCTTTTGCTCGCGAGCGCATTCAATAGTCTTTCGCAACGCGTATTCACTGAGTTGCGTGCGCGCAATCATGTCGTCGGGGTCGAACTTGCCTTGAGCGACAGCATCATTCGCGCTGGCGTCACGCGTTTTCAACCTGAGTTGATCATCGCGCCCATGCTCACCACCGCAGTGCCAGAAGACATTTGGCGCACGCGCCCAGTCTTGATCGTGCACCCAGGACCGCTCGGCGATCGCGGCCCGTCATCGCTCGACTGGGCCATCACCATCGGCGCGCGCGAATGGGGCGTCACCGTGCTGCAAGCGGTCGCGGAAATGGATGCGGGCCCGGTCTGGGCAACGGTCCCGTTCCCAGTCACAGCGTGCGGCAAAAGCGAGTTGTACCGCACCGAGGTGGCAGACGCGGCCGTCGAAGCCGTGCTGCTGGCGGTCGCGCGCTTCGCCTCGGGCATCTTCCGACCGCGCCCACTCGACTACACCGAGCCCGACATTCGCGGCCAAGAACGGCCCTATTTCAGCCAGGACCGCAGGCAGCTCGACTGGCAAACCCAGCCAACCCGCGACATCCTCCGCACCCTGCACGCCGCCGATTCGCAGCCGGGTGTGCTCGACGAACTCTGCGGTCGCCAGTTCTACCTGCATGGGGCGCATCCCGAGGATCGCCTGCGCGGCACGCCCGGTGCGGTGATCGCGACACGGGAGGGTGCGATCTGTCGCGCGACCGTCGACGGTGCGGTCTGGCTGACTCAACTGCGCGAAAGAAGCCCTGGCCGAAGGGCTTTCAAGCGGGCTGCGGCCGAGGTCATCGAGCTAAGCCAGGTGCCCGAGGTCAAGGTGAGCCCAACCGAAGCGGCCAGTCGCAAAACCTTCACGCACGTAAGGTATTTCGAACGCGACAACGTGGGCTATCTCGAATTTTCCTTCCGCGGTGGTGCGATGAATACCGCCGCGTGCGAACAATTACTCGCCGCCTACCTGCAGGCTCGCGAACAGGCCGTCGACGTCATCGTGCTGGGCGGCCCGCGCGACTTCTTCTCCAACGGCATCGACCTCAACACCATCGAAGCCGCGAACGACCCCGCGATGGAGTCACTACGCAACATCAGCGCGATGAATGACCTGGTCGAAGCGATTTTGACGACGACGGACAAGCTCGTGATCTCGGCACTCGCGGGCAACGCGGCAGCCGGCGGGGTGATGCTCGCCATCGCCGCCGACGAGGTGTGGTGCCGCGAAGCCGTCGTGCTCAATCCGCACTACGTGCTCATGGGCCTCTACGGTTCGGAATACTGGACTTATTCACTGCCGCGAAGAGTGGGACACGCGACAGCGAAAAGACTGACCTCCCAACCACTTCCGCTCAATGCGCGCGCCGCAGCCGCGCTGGGATTGGTTGATCGCGTTATCGCAGGCGACGCTGCGGGATTTTCCGCGCGCGTCCATCGCGACGCAACCATTCTCGCGCGCGACCCGGATTTGACCACTCGCCTTGTCGAAAAGAAACGTCGCCTCGCCGCCGATCAGGCCGACAAACCACTGCGCGTTTATCGCGCGGAAGAAATGGCGCGCATGCGCGAGAATTTCTTTGGGACGCGAAGTACTTATCACGATCTTCGCCGCAAGTTTGTTTACGGCGAGAAACCGATTGCTACGCCCGCCTATTTGCGCGGTTAGCGCACCTGGACCTGCAGCGAGAACGTGGGGTCTGGGTTGGTCGGCGGCCGGTTCGCCGCGGTGAAAACGAACTCGACCTGCGTGACCCCGTTTTGGATCGCGCGGAAGGCCCACACGGTCGCGTTGCCGTCGGCTTGCGGACCGCCGTCGGGGATCAGCGTGCCGGGGTCTTCGTTGACCTGTACCCACGTCGACAGCGAGTCGGGGTTTTGCGGCAGCCGGACCGTGAGCCGCTGACCAATGACCATGTTCACCGTGGTGTTGTTCGCGCTTTCGTCGACGCTGATCGGGCCAGCTACCACGGCCGATGTCGTTGTCAGCGGCAAGCTCGACGGGGTGATGTCGGTGTCGCCGGACTCATCCTTCGCGCATCCGATCGCGAGACCCGCGACCACCCCGACAACAAGAACAAACCCAACTGCACGCACCGCGACCTCCCGGTTGCCGACCGTTAGCTCTCCGAGTTCCCTGAGGGTAACCGGAGGAAGTCGGCGAACCGGGCAGGCGCGCTAGCGACCGAGCAGCGGCACGCGGCGCACGCCACCGTCGCGGGCATCAGCTGCTTCGACCTCACCACGCGTGACACCGAGGATGAACAGCACGGCGTCGAGGTACGGGTGCGACAGCGCCGCGTCGGCGACCTCGCGCAGCGCGGGCTTGGCGTTGAACGCGATGCCGAGGCCGGCGGCATTGAGCATGTCGATGTCGTTCGCGCCATCGCCAACGGCGACGGTCTGTTCCATCGGCACGCCCGCTTCGGCGGCGAACTTACGCAGCGCGACCGCCTTGAACGCCCGGTCGACAATCTCGCCGACAACGCGGCCGGTGAGTTTCCCGTCGACGATTTCGAGGGTGTTCGCCTGCACGAAATCGAGTTCAAGCTCGTGCGCGAGCGGCTCGATAACCTGGCGGAACCCGCCGGAAACCACGCCACAGCGGAAGCCAATGCGACGCAGCGTGCGGATCGTCGTCCGCGCGCCGGGGGTGAGTTCGATGCGGTCGGCGACCTCGTCGATCACTGATTCGTCGAGTCCCTCAAGCGTCGCGACGCGCTGCCGCAGCGATTCGGCGAAGTCGATTTCGCCGCGCATCGCGGCCTCGGTGACCTCGCGAACCTGCTCTTCGACACCCGCGTGTGCGGCGAGCATCTCGATGACCTCGCCCTGAATGAGCGTGGAGTCGACGTCGAACACGATGAGTCGCTTCGCGCGACGAGCAAGACCAGCGCGCTCGACGGCGATGTCGACCTGTTCGGAAACGGCGACGTCGGCCAGGGCCGTGCGCAGTCGGACCTCGGTGTCGGCGCCGGAATCGGGCGCGGTGACGCCCAGTTCCATGCCGGTGACCGGGTAGTCTGCGATGCCGCGAATGGTGTCGATGTTGGCGCCGAGGCTCGCGAGCTGACGCGAGATCGCGCTGAACGCGCGCGCGGTGACCGGCGAACCAAGCACCACGATCGCGTGCGTCGACATCGGCGGCTTGCCGATCTGCGCGTCGACCGAAACGTCGACCTGCATGCCGACGGTGTTCATCGCCTCTTCGAGGTCGTCCTGCAACGCCTCGGGATCGTTAGGGCACGACACAAGCACGCCAAGCGTGAGCCTGCCCCTGATGACGACCTGCTCAACATCAAGCAAGCTCACCCGATGCCGTGACAGCGCCGCCAGCAACACCGAGGTGACGCCAGGCCGGTCAGGGCCGGTGACGGTCACGAGAACTGTGGTGTCGGCCAAGTCGATCTGCTCCGTTCGATTACCCACAAAAAAAGCATGCACCCGCTGGTCACCCAGCAGGTGCATACCTTAGTCGTTCGGCGGGTTTGCTTACTTGGTGGCTACCGCGCCGTCGTGTGCGTGCGCGTTGTGCTTGGCAGAACCCCAGCCGACGTGCGCTTCGGTGCGCATCTTGTCGACCATGTGCGGGTAGTGCAGCTCAAACGCGGGACGCTCGGAGCGAATGCGCGGCAGCTCGTAGAAGTTGTGGCGCGGCGGCGGGCAAGTGGTTGCCCATTCAAGCGAGTTGCCGTAGCCCCACGGGTCGTCAACGGTGACAACCTCGCCGTAGCGGTAGCTCTTGAACACGTTCCAGATGAACGGGAGCATCGAGGCACCGAGGATGAACGCGCCGATCGTGGAGATCGTGTTCAGCGTGGTGAAACCATCCGACGGCAGGTAGTCGGCGTAGCGACGCGGCATGCCCTCAGCGCCCAGCCAGTGCTGCACGAGGAAGGTGGTGTGGAAGCCGATGAACGTGGCCCAGAAGTGCCACTTGCCGAGACGCTCGTCCATCATGCGGCCGGTGATCTTCGGGAACCAGAAGTAGATACCGGCGAAGGTGGCGAACACGATGGTGCCGAAGAGCACGTAGTGGAAGTGCGCGACAACGAAGTACGAGTCGGTGACGTGGAAGTCAAGCGGCGGCGAGGCGAGGATGACGCCGGAAAGACCACCGAAGAGGAAGGTGACCAAGAAGCCGATCGACCACAGCATCGGGGTTTCGAACGTCAACTGACCGCGCCACATCGTGCCGATCCAGTTGAAGAACTTCACACCGGTCGGAACCGCGATGAGGAACGTCATGAACGAGAAGTACGGAAGCAGCACCGCGCCGGTGGCGTACATGTGGTGCGCCCACACCGCGATCGACAGCGCCGCGATACCCAGCGTCGCGTAAACGAGGGTGGTGTAACCGAAGATCGGCTTGCGCGAGAACACCGGGAAGATCTCAGAGACGATGCCGAAGAAGGGCAGCGCGATGATGTAGACCTCGGGGTGGCCGAAGAACCAGAACAGGTGCTGGTAAAGCAGCACGCCGCCGTTGGCCGGGTCGTAGATGTGGCCACCGAGGTGACGGTCGTAAGCAAGGCCGAACAGCGCGGCGGTGAGCAGCGGGAACGCGAGCAGCACGAGCACCGAGGTGACGGCGATGTTCCAGGTGAAGATCGGCATGCGGAACATGGTCATACCGGGGCAGCGCAGGCAGACCACGGTGGTGAGCATGTTGACGCCACCGAGGATGGTGCCAAGACCCGAAACGGCGAGACCAAGAATCCACAGGTCAGTGCCGACGCCGGGCGAGTGCAGGATGTTGGTGAGCGGCGTGTACGCCGTCCAACCGAAGTCCGCGGCACCGCCGGGGGTGATGAAGCCCGCCGTCGCCATCGTGCCGCCGAACAGGTACAGCCAGTAGCTGAACGCGTTCAGACGGGGGAACGCCACGTCAGGCGCGCCGATCTGCAGCGGCAGGATGATGTTGGCGAAGCCGAACACGATCGCCGTCGCGTAGAACAGCAGCATGATCGTGCCGTGCATGGTGAACAGCTGGTTGAACTGCTCGGGCGAAAGGAACTGCAAACCCGGACGGGCGAGCTCGGCGCGCATAAGCAGCGCCATAAGACCGCCGACCAGGAAGAAGCTGATCGCCGTCACCAAGTACATGGTGCCGAGCACCTTGGGGTCGGTGGTGGTGACCGCCTTGTAGAGGAACGACCCCTTGGGCCCAGTCCGAGCCGGATAGGGTCGAGTCGCTTCCAGCTGAGGGACTGGCCTGGGCTCTACCGCAGTCACTGATCCTCCTGAAGATGCCTGTACGTCACTCGCAGCGCCCGCTACTTAGACAGCAACAGGACATGCGTTGGGATGAATCGTAAACCGTGGCGCTGCCGCTTTCCGCGCGGGTCCTACTCTGTGTCGTATTCGGCGCGCCGTAGTGGAATTCGCGCTTGCCGCAGTCGATGCCAGCCCGACGCTACGCCGCAGGTGAGGCGCTCGCGGACCCTCGCGGCGATGAGTTTCGCGGCCTCACCACGTCTGTATCGTTGACCGTGCGTTCGACCGTTTGCCACTCGCACGGCCCCCTGTTGACTAAGCATGAGGAGTCGCAATGAGCTACCAAGCAAAGCCCGGTGATCCGAACTGGGTCGACCTCTACACCTCCGATCCGGCCGGTGCCGCCGCGTTTTACGGCTCACTGTTCGGCTGGTCCGCCGAAAGCAACGAAGAGTTCGGCGGGTATATCCGCTTCAGTAAAGATGGCGCCGCCGTCGCTGGTGGAATGGGTCGACGCGAGGACGACGGCGACCCGTACCCGGACCGCTGGACTATTTACCTGGCGACCAACGACGCCGCCGCGACGGCGAAGAAGGCCGAAGCCGACGGTGGCAGCATTGTTCTTGAGCCGATGGTCGTCGGCGATTTGGGCACGATGACGGTGCTCACCGACGTTGGCGGCGTCGCCGTCGGTGCGTGGCAGGCCGACCAGTTCCCCGGTTTCGGAGCCGTCGGCAACGTGTCCGGAGGTGTGTGGCGCGACGCCGCCGGGCTGCCGTCCTGGTTCGAACTGATGACCCGCGACTACGAGGGTTCGCTGAAGTTCTACCATGATGTCTTCGGCTGGACCGACACCCTCACCATCGCCGACACCCCCGAATTCAAGTACACGACCATCCACGCGACGTCACCAATGGTTGGCGGAGTCATGGACGGCAACGGGCATCTGCCCGAGGGCGTACCGGGCGCGTGGACGGTGTACTTCGGATCCGACAACGTGGACGCGACCGTCGAACAAGCCGTCGCGCTTGGCGGCAGCGTCGTTTTCGAGCCGATGGAAACGCCGTACGGGAAGTTGGCCGGTTTGGCCGACCCGTCGGGCGCCCACTTCTGTGTTGGTGGGACGGCTACGACTTCGTGAGCCGTCGCTTTGGTCCCGCGCACTGGTAGGTGCGTGGGACCGTACGCCCCGGGGGGGCGTGGGCTGGGCGGCCTGCGACTCGCGGGTCCAGCCTCGCGCACTGCTAGCACGTGGCACGCACGCGTCACGTTGGCGCCCGCCGCGAGCGCGCTGCGCGAAGAATGCTGGGGGCGTGGGCTGAGTTTGGCCCCGATCGGCGGGGCGAGCCCGGCACACTGGTAGGGCGCGTCACGTCGGCGCCCACCGCGAGCGCTGCGCGAAGAATGCTGGGGGCGTGGGCTGGGTTTGGCCCCGATCGGCGGGGCGAGTCCGGCGCACTGGTAGGGCGCGTCACGTCGGCGCACGCCAACCGCGCTACGCGAAGATCGCCCCGAGGGCGTGGGCTACGGCGGTCCGCATTACCCTCGTGCGCATGGCGCTGAGCACCCGATTCCGTCGTGTCCGCGTGCGTGGTTCGCGGGGCGCGGTCCTTGCGGTTACGGCACTGTGCGCGGTCGCGATGACGGCTGGGTGCGCCGAACAAGTCGATGACGCGTCGACCATCGTGCGGACGACGACCAATATCGCCGGTGCCGGGGTTGTTGGCGTCCAGCGCGACACAACTACCGCGTGCCCGCTACCGAGCGCGGCCGACCCGGCATCGGGACCAACCCGCAGCGTCACCAATGCCAACGGAGTCACGCAGATTCCGGCTGATCCGCAGCGCATCGTCGCGCTCACCCCGGCGGCCATCGACGCCGCGTGCGCGCTTGGGTTGTGGGAGCGCGTCGTTGGCGCGGTCACCCTCGACGGCGAACGTCCGCAGCCGGTGTATTTGGGCTACGGCATCCTCAAGTCGCCGACGGTCGGCCCGATCGGCAACCCCGATCCTGCGAAAATCGCCGCGCTCAAGCCCGACGTGATCCTCGGCGATGTCGCGAGCAATAGCGCCGAGCTGAGCGCGATCGCCCCGACCGTGCTCGTCGGCGCGAATGACAGCTGGCAGTCCGATTTCGTCGCTTACGCCGCTGGCCTTGGTCGCCGCTCGGTCGCCGAGGCCGCACTTGGCGCTTACCGCGCCGAGGCGAAGGAGGCGGGTGTCGCGATCAACGCGGCGCAGTCCCAGGCGTCGGTGCTGCGCTTCACCCCAGACGCCATCACGATCCAGGGCACGAATTCCTTTGCGGGACAGGTCCTTTCCGATGTTGGTGTGCAGCGCCCCACCCCCCAGCGCGGCCCTTCGTCCCCAGTCGCCATTGACGAACTAAGCAAGCGCGGCGAGGGCGACATCATCTACGTGATGTTCGGCCGCGACGGCTCGAGCGCGTCGGATGCTTCGGAGCAGTACGGCCGAAAAGTATTGAAGTCGACCGAGTTTGGCGAGTTGGGCGCGGCGAGCGACAAACGGGTATTCGCGGTCGACGATTACGTGTGGCACGGCTGGGGCCTCACCGCGGCCCGCGCCCTCGTGACCGATCTCAAGGCGAGTTTGAACGGGTACGTGACGGACTAGCGCGGTAGCAACTGTATGGTTGCGTCAGCAGTGGCATTTTCGTGCAAGTTCAGGGCCGGTAGCCCCGAATTGGCCCATCCGAGCGCGAACGTGCACGTTTATGCCATCGCGGACGCAACCAGATGGTTGCGAAGGTCCCCACTGCCGACGCGCGGGACGCTAATCGAACCGAATCGTCGCGATCATCTCGCGCGCTAACTCCTCAGGATCGCTAGTCCCCGCCAATACTGAGTCAGCCAGCGCACCCTCGCGCCACAGCGTCGCGAATCCGTGCACCACCGACCACGCTGCCAACTGACTCGCCCGTTGCCGCGCGACCTCCGGATTCGCTTGTGCCCCTTCCATTCCGGCACGCAACGACACACCTGATCGCTCACGAGCCGCGAGCAACTCCGGGTCGTCGGCACGCAAAACCTCTCGGCGGAACATCACGTCGAAGCGCCCGGGGTTCCTCAATGCGAAGCGGATGTAGGCCACCGCGATGTCGCGCAAATCCGGGCCCGCTGCCGCCAATTCCGTTGCGAGCAAATCGAATCCCTGCACCGCGAGCGCGGTAAACAAGCCCGCTCGGTCGCCGAAATGATGCGCGGGCGCGGCATGCGACACCCCCGCCCGCCGCGCGAGCGCTCGCAGCGAAACCGCCTCAATTCCCTCGCTCGCGATCTGCTCGGCGGCCGAGTCGAGCAACACCGTGCGCAGGTCACCGTGGTGATAGCCGGTCTTGGTCATCCCTCGATAGTCGCCCACAATCTTGTCATTGACAAGTTCGCCGCGCGGTGGCAATCTTGTCGGTGTCAAGATTGGAGTGTCCCGATGGCACCTTTTATCGTCCTCGTCGTCGTCACATTGATTGCCCGCATCGCGGGATTCGCCGGGGTGGAGTGGCTGGACTCCTTGCCGCACGCGGTCACCGTCGGCCTTGCCGCGATGTTCCTGCTCACCGCAAGCGCCCACTTCCTCGAACCGCGTCGCAGCGCGCTGATCGAGATGGTCCCGCCGAAGCTCCCCAACCCGACCGCACTCGTCACGCTGACGGGTGTCTTAGAAATCGCGGGCGCGATCGGCCTGCTCATCCCGCCGACGAGCACCCTGGCGGCAGCATGCTTGTTCGTCCTTCTACTCGCCCTCTTCCCAGCGAATGTCCATGCGGCACAGTCTGATTCAGGGATCAAGACAATGCCGCTCCCGGCGAGGGCCGCCCTCCAAGTTCTGTTCTTGGCGGCCTGCGCTGTGGTGATCGTCGGATAGTTACCCGTTCGGCCACCCACCATTGCGACTGCTTGGGTCAGGACGGTTGTCGACGGCTAGGCGCTGAATCCCTAGCCGCTCGGCAAAGAGGTGTCGCTGCACAAACCACCCTGCCGCCGACAGCGCGATCCAGATCACCGTCGTCGCTACTTCCTGTGCACCTGACTCGGGGTGCACCAAGAATTCGAGCGAATCGCTCATTCGCCCAACACCGCTCAACACCATCGACGCACCGCCGATCGACGTCAACCACAGCAGTGCGCGGGCCCGGAACTTGTCGGCGAGGAAAGCGCCAGCCACACAGGTCGCGAGGATCACGATCATGCTCAGCGCCCAATTGTTGGCACCCGGTTGCAAGACATTCGCCAGCTTCGCGCCGACCATCGCGCCAGTGAGACCGCCGATGAAGTACGACGCGAACCGGAAGACAAGCGACGTCACCACCCACGCCGAAACCGCGCCGACGAGCGCGAACAGCAGCAGCGTCCATAACGACGCGTTAAACAGGTCGGCGATCTCCCACCCCAACCCGAAGCCGATCGCGAGAATGCCCAGGTGGACTGAGCGAATGCCGTAAAAACACAGCAGCAAACCGACTAGCGCGACGACAATCCCGTTCATCAGCAACTCCTCCGCGACGCGATACCCCATTCGCAGGGTAAACCCGCATCGACGGCGCGCCGCCCGACAACATGCGCCCTGTCCGGTAACGACCCAGCCACCAAACCGGCTGGTAGCCGCGAAATTGCTACCATGGCGCTACTAGCTCGACGACCCAGTTCGCCCGTCGAAGGAGCCAAGATGTCGCATCACACGCCCCCTGCCTCCGACAATGCCGCCGACGTCGTAATGCCGTGGGCGCCCCGCGACCATCGGTGGAGTGGCGAGCAGGCCCGTCACGACGCGCGAATTTGGGCCGACGGCGACCCGATCAAGCTCGCGTCGATCTTCATTTACCGGCGCGAAGGCGGAAACCCGGCCGCGATCGACGATTACAAGTTCCCCATCGCCGACATCATCGACGGCCGCCCAACGAAGGTCTTCCACGCGGTCAGCGCGGCGGCGGGCGATCTGGACAAGGCCCACATCTCCGACCACGACCGCGAAATCGTGAAGCGCCGGATCACCGAGCTTTACCTTGAGGCGGGAAAAGCGTTCGGCGACCCGGGCTTACGTGCCCCGTGGGACCGTTAGAACTCCCAGTCCTCATCCTCGGTGTTCTCGGCCTTGCCAATCACATAGCTCGACCCTGACCCCGAGAAGAAGTCGTGGTTCTCGTCGGCGTTTGGCGACAACGCCGACAGGATCGCCGGGTTCACCTCGCACTCGTCCTTCGGGAAAAGGCCTTCGTAGCCGAGGTTCATCAGCGCCTTGTTGGCGTTGTAGCGCAGGAACTTCTTGACGTCTTCGGTGAGGCCGACCTCGTCGTAGAGGTCCTGGGTGTAGTCGACCTCGTTGTCGTAAAGCTCGAAGAGCAGCTCGAAGGTGTAATCCTTGAGTTCGGCGCGCTCGGCCTCGGTGACCAGCTCAAGTCCGCGCTGGTACTTGTAGCCGATGTAGTAGCCGTGGACGGCTTCGTCGCGGATGATCAGGCGGATCATGTCGGCGGTGTTGGTGAGCTTCGCACGCGAAGACCAGTGCATCGGCAGGTAGAAGCCCGAGTAGAAAAGGAAGCTTTCCAGCAGCGTGGAGGCGACCTTGCGCTTGAGCGGGCTGTCGCCGTTGTAATAGGAAAGGACGATTTCGGCCTTGCGCTGCAGGTTCGGGTTTTCCTCCGACCAGCGGAACGCCTCGTCAATCTCCTTCGTGGAGCACAGCGTCGAGAAGATGGAGCTGTAGCTCTTGGCGTGCACCGACTCCATGAACGCGATGTTGGTGTATACCGCCTGCTCGTGCGGGGTGAGAGCGTCCGGGATCAGCGACACCGCGCCGACGGTGCCCTGGATGGTGTCGAGCAGCGTGAGCCCGGTGAAGACCCGCATGGTGAGCTGCTTCTCATCGGGGGTCAGGGTGTTCCACGACGGGATGTCGTTGGACACCGGCACCTTTTCCGGCAACCAGAAGTTGCCGGTGAGCCGATCCCAGACCTCGGCATCCTTCTCATCCGGCACCCGATTCCAGTTGATGGCAGATGTCCGATCGATGAGCTTCATTTGCGCTTCCACACCTTTCCGCCGACCCGCGATTACTCCATGACACTACGCGTTGTGTCTCGATCCGCTCGACACCACTACACGTTGTGTCGAGCGCTACTTTCCGGCTTGGTCTAGCCCGCTATCAGACGCCAGCCGCCGCAGACTCATTGTCCGGCACGCACTCCAACGTCGGTGCGCGGGTTGGCCATCGACGCATCGGGGTCGACAACATTCTGGGAACGACCACCGTGGACGTTTGCGCGATCGTTGCTCTAGCGGGCAGACTCGGTGAGCGGGTGTGGGTGACTCGACCGGTTCGGCGACGTCAGGGGTGTGCATGTATCGCAGAGCAGTGGTGGCGGCTGTCGGGTTGCTCGCCTTCGGCACGATCGTTGGTTGTGGCGACGACGAGTCGAGCAAACCGCCGGATTACGCGAAAGAGCTGCCGCCGCCGCCTTCGCCGGTCATCCCTAAACAACCGCCACAGTTCTGGTCGACGGTCCCGCAAAACGAGGAGCAGCGCGCTGAAGTGCGCCAAGCGACGCGACAGGTCGACATCTGCGCGATCCTCCCCCGCGACGTGCTCAAACCGATGGGCAACATCAAAAGCGTCACCGTTGGCCTCGACTCCTGCCGCGCGGTGATCGGCACCGACAAACCCGGCGACGGCACCACCCTCACCTGGCACGCCACCCTCCTTGACAGCATCGGGACCGGCGGCAAAGGCACTAACCACAACGTCGGCGACGTGCCCGTCCGCATCGTCCCCGACCGCGACTCTGGCACGCCCCGAGCCTGCGGCGCGACGGCCGTTTTCCCCAACGGCGCCGCGTTCTACCTTGGCTTATCCACCCCGCCCAACACCGATCCGTGCAAGGTCGCCAACGACCTAGTCCCCGGCATGATTGACCGCTGGAAGCAGTCACCACCCCAGGGCACCTCCCCCGACACCGTCCCGACGGTCCTGCTCGGCGCCGACCCCTGCACGGTTCGTACGAAACTCGGGCCGAGCACGCTCAGCAGCGGCCAACGCCTCACCCAGTGCCTTTTCGAATATCGGGGCGAGAACGTGACGGTCGCCTACGAGTACCGCGTGCCCGAATATCTCGCGGCCAACAGCACACCCGTCGACATCAACGGTCGCGAAGCGCATCGCTCAGTTTCGTTGTACGACAGTCGAATTCCCATCTTCACCGCCGCTGTTGGCCCGGAACTGCCGCCGAACAGCACGTCGTTCGGCAGGCGTGTTCCGGTCGTCGAGGTGGTTGCCGTCACCGACGATGTCGCCAAAGATGTTCTCGGGCAAGCACTTACGCTCTTCCCGGCGAGCTAGATTCCCAGCACCAGCTTCGCTGTCGTGAAGTAGATGATCAGCCCGGTCGCATCGACGAGCGTCGTGACCATCGGTGCCGAAACCACCGCGGGGTCGATCTTGCAGCGCTTGGCGAGCAGCGGCATCGTGCCGCCGATCGTCGCCGCCCACCCGCAGATCACCACCAGCGTGATCGCGACGACGATCGCGATCTTCGCCCCGACAAACACCGTGCCGATCAGCAACCCAGCGGTCGCCAGCATCGCCCCGAGCACCAGCCCAACGCGACACTCACGCCAAATCACCTTGAACAGGTCCGACACCCGCACCTCGCCGACCGCCAACGCGCGCACGCACGCCGTCGCGGCCTGCGCGCCCGCGTTGCCGCCAGCGCCGATCAGCAGCGGGATGAACAGAGCCAACCCGGCGGCCTGCTCAAGCGTCCCCGCGAAAAAGTCGGTGACGCTCACCGTGAGCGTCGCGGCGAACAGCAAAAGCATCAACCACAGCGCCCGATACCGCGCGAGCTGGAACACCTTCGCGGCCATGTAATGGCCTTCCCACGGTGCCGAACCGGCCTGCTTGGCGACGTCTTCGCTGTCAGCGGCTTCGAGCACCTCCATCGCGTCGTCGATGGTGAGCAAGCCGACAACGCGGTCCTCGCTATCGACAACGACGAGGTTGATGTCGTTGGTCGAACTCATCAGACGCGCGGCCTTCTCCGCCGAATCGGTGGCCCGCACGAACGACGGCTCGGTGACAACCAACTCCGACACCATCGCATCGGGCGCGTGCAGCACGAGTTCCCGCAGTTCGACAATGCCGCGCAGCCGTCGACCGCAGTCGACAACCGGCAGCGTGTACACCGTCTCCGCCTTGCCGCCCTTGGCGCGCACCCACGCCAATGCCTGCGCGACGGTCAAATTGTCCGGCAGCGCAACAACTTCCGGCGTCATGTACAGGCCGACCGAGTCTTCGGGGTAGCCGAGCAGCGCCGCCGTCATCCGACGTTCGCGCGGGCTCAGCCCCTCAAGCACCTTCTTCGCAACCTTGGCCGGGGCCTCGTGCAGCATGCGCGCGCGGTCGTCGGGGTCCATCGCTTCGACCAGGTCGCGGAAGCTCTGGTCACGCAACCCCTGCAAGATTTGCTGCTGGTCGACCGGCTCAAGCTCTTCGAAAACCGTGATGGCACGGTCTTTGTCGAGGAGGCGAAACACCAGCCCTGCCGCGATAGCGTCCATGCGGGCGAGCGCGTCGGCGATCTGGTGCGGGGCGCGATTGTCGAGCCACCCGAGCGCGTCGGTGACGCGATGCGTCTCGGCGATGCGCGACAAGACCGTGAGTGCTTCGGTGACCGACTCATCCGAAATAGTCTCGGGCACAACAGGATTCACATCGTCGGCGGCACGCGAAACAGCAAGTTCAATCTGCGACATGGGAGAAGCCCTTCGGCAGCAGGCACATGCGCGGGCCATCATCAGGAGGTCGCGCAAGTGTGAGGTGAATCAACGACGGCGGAGCACCGCGGGCGTCTTCACCAAGGTGTGGCTGCTAGCCGACAGGGCAGAAGACGCCGCGCGGTGTTCGACTCGGGGGTTCGTTACGTGTCATCGCAACCCCACCTCCTTGCCGTCGTTGTGCGAGATCGCACGTCTTCCTTATTCGCAGGATACATCCGCAGCCCCACCCGGGTCACCTCGGCACAGGCGTACCAGTCCATTCCGCGCATAACCGCCGGTCCAGGGTTGTGCGCGCGGCGCGCATAACTGTTGCCGGGGGTGGGCATGATCGTCAAAAGTGGGTTGTGACGCACGACATTCGCGCGAGATCATTCGAAGGAGAAACCTGTGCGGTTCGGCATCTTCATTCCCCAGGGCTGGCGGCTCGACTTAGTCGGCATCGAACCGGCGGACCAGTGGCCGGTGATGCGCGAGCTGGCCCAGCGCTTCGACGCGGGAACCGACTGGGAGTCGATCTGGGTTTACGACCACTTCCACACCGTGCCGGTGCCGACCGACGAGGCGACACACGAAGCGTGGTCGCTGATGTCGGCGTTCGCGGCGACAACGTCGCGGCTACGGCTGGGGCAGATGTGTACGGCCATCAGCTACCGCAACCCCGCCTACCTGGCGAAGGTCGCCGCGACGGTCGATTTGATCTCGGCTGGTCGCGTTGAGATGGGCATCGGTGGCGGTTGGTACGAGCACGAGTGGCGTGCCTACGGTTACGGATTCCCTTCCGCCGGTGAGCGTTTGGGCCGACTCGACGAGGGCGTGCAGATTTTCCGACAGGCGTGGCGGACTGGTCGCGCGACGCTCGACGGCCGCTACTACCAGGTCGACGGCGCGATCGTGCACCCCAAGCCGTTGCAGGAGAACGGGATTCCAATTTGGGTCGCCGGTGGTGGCGAGAAGAAGACGCTGCGGATCGCGGCCCGCTACGCCGACTACACCAACTTCAGCGGTGACCCCGTTGAGTTCGCGCACAAGTCCGAGATCCTGCGCGCCCACTGCGCCGACGTTGGCACCGACTTCGACGCGATCACCCGCAGTTCAAACTTCAACACCGTTGTCGGCAGCACGGAAGCTGAAGTGAAGGAACGACTTTCGGCGATCGTTGAGCGGTTCACGCCGTACCTTGGCGCGGCGGAGGCGGCGGCGATCGTTGAGCAGCAATTCGGGTCGAGCGCCACCGTTGGCACACCGGAACAGATCATCGAACGGCTCTCGAAAGTGAAGCAGCTAGGACTTGGCTATTCCATTCTGAACTTCCCCGAAGCCGCGTACGACATCTCCGGCATTGAACTGTTCGAACGTGAGGTGATTCCTGCTCTGCGGTGATAATTCAGCCGGTCACCGGATGTATACATCAGGGTGATCCCTGATGCCGAATTTCAGGGTATCGCAACGGTTTTCGCGCGGCATAGCATCGATATGGCTCATCGCCCACTAAAGGGGAATTAGCGATGTCGAATGTCATTGACCGCATGGTCAGAATTCCGAGTGGCAGGCGCGGTAAGTGGGTGGTCCTCGCTGTCTGGATCATCGCCCTTATCGCGCTTGGCTCGTTCGCTGGCAAACTCGCTGGCGCACAGAAAAACGACAACATCAACTGGCTGCCGAGTAGTGCTGAGTCAACGCAGGCTTATCACCTCGCCGAACCATTCGGCGACGCCGACGAAGCCCCGGTCGTGCTCGTTTACGAGCGGACAAGCGGCATCACCGACGCCGACCGAGCAGCAGCAACCGCCGACGCACTCGCGGCGCGCGGAATGCCAAACATCGTGGCCGACAAGGTAGTTGGTCCTATTACCGCCCAAGACGGGCAAGCGTTGCAAGTGCTTGTGCCGATCAAGATGGGCAGCGACGGCTGGTCGCAGTTGACGAAAACCGTCGCTGACCTCGTCGATCATGCCGCGCCAAGGCCCGACGGGCTATCGATGAACCCCACCGGACCCGCCGGGTACGCGGCTGAATTCGGTGAGGCGTTCGAAGGGATCGACGGGATTCTGCTGCTCGCGGCAGGACTTGTTGTGATCGCCATTTTGCTCATCACCTACGGGCCGATGCTGTGGATTTTGCCGCTCATCGCCGCAGGTGCGGCCCTGGTTTTGTCGCAAAGCGCGGTCTATGGGGCGACGCATTGGGGACTCACCGTCAACGGGCAGAGCGCGGCGGTGCTCACCGTGCTGGTGTTCGGTGCTGGCACCGACTACGCGCTGCTGCTTGTCGCCCGGTATCGCGAGGAACTGCGCAAACACGAGGACAAGCACGAGGCGATGGCCGTTGCGCTGCGTCGCGCGGGGCCCGCGATTCTGGCAAGTGGTGCCACGGTGATCATCGCGATGCTGGCTTTGCTTGTGGCACGGATGAATTCGACGGCGGGCATGGGACCGGTGTGTGCGGTTGGTATCGCGGTCGGGTTGCTCGCGATGGTCACGCTGCTGCCCGCGTTGCTGGTGATCGCCGGTCGGTGGATCTTCTGGCCACGGCATCCTGATTTCGGGTCGGCTGACGTGTCGGTTTCCGGGATTTGGGCGCGGATTGGCGCGTTCATCTCGCCTCGCCCGCGTGCGGTGTGGGCGGTCACGGCCGTTGTGCTGCTTGGTCTCGCGGTCGGGATCAGTGGGCTCAAGACCGACGGGATCGCGGCGAAGGACGCCATCATTGGCGAGTCGCGCGCTGTCGCTGGTGCTGAGGTGCTGGAACGGCACTTCGATATCGGCACGGGCAACCCGGTGTTGATTCTCGGTAAGGCCGATCACGCGGACGCGCTTGCCGCGGCGGTTGCCGGGACGGCGGGGGTGAAGTCACCTACGCCGCCTGTCGTTAAGGACGGCACCGCGCTGATTCAGGCGACGTTGACCGACGGGCCCGACACCGTTGAGGCCGAAGCGACCGTCGACCGGGTGCGCGCGGCAGTGCACGCGGTGGAAGGTGCCGACGCGAAGGTCGGTGGCAATACCGCGACCGTCCTCGACATCAAACGTGCGTCCGCCCATGACAATCGGGTGATTGTGCCGGTGGTGTTGGTGATCGTGATGGGCATTTTGATGCTGCTGTTGCGGTCGGTGTTGGCCCCGATCCTGCTGACGTTGACGGTGGTGCTGTCGTTCTTGGCGGCACTGGGTTTGAGCCGCTGGATCTTCGACCTGCTCGGTTTCCAGGGCGCCGACCCGGGCTTGCCGTTGCTGGCCTTCGTGTTCTTGGTGGCACTGGGCATCGACTACAACATCTTCTTGATGTCGCGGGTGCACGAGGAATCCCAGCGCGTCGACACCCGAAAAGCGGCGCTGCTCGGCCTGTCGTCGACGGGCGGCGTGATCACGTCGGCGGGTTTGGTGCTGGCTGGCACATTCGCGGTCTTCACGACCTTGCCGCTGGTGAGCTTGGCGCAGATGGGCATCGTGGTCGCCGTCGGCGTTTTGCTCGACACACTGATCGTCCGCTCGATCCTGGTGACAGCACTGACGTTGGATTTGGGCGACCGAATTTGGTGGCCCGCCCGCCCGCGCCGCGAGCAGCCGGTGTTAGTGACGAAGTCACCGGAACCGGTGTCAGTCGGCGACTGACCCGATAGCAAGAAGGGCCGAGCGGGCGCCAGCTCGGCCCTTCTCACGCGTTAAGTCGGCAACCAGGACGGCCGTGGCAACCCAGCCACAGCGCCAGCGCGAAGGTCGGGCGCGCATAAAACGACCCGGTCATGGCCGCCTACTTCGGTCGTCCCAAGTCGTCTACGCAATGCACGCACGTCTCCTTAAAGACGCCCTTGTTGGTGTGGTGGCGTGTGTGGGCGCTGCGGGCACTTGAGGGCTTGTGTTGGCCCTTTTGGGCGGCGGACATCTTTGCCCGAGTTTCGTCGCTCGCCTTCTTCCCATAGTTCGGGTTGTTGGCGCCCATCTTCTGTTCGGATAGGCGACGAAGAGTCTCTTCCGACCACACCCGGCCATAGGCGGGATGGTCTGGGCCGAACTTGCCGAAATTCGGGTTGGCCTCGCCGCTGTACATCCCCTTCCGCTCGGCCGACCACTTCTCGCGCTGCGATGGTGAGTGGGTCAGGCCATGGAAGGGATTGTCGTCGCCGTACCGGCTCAAACCTGGTCGTCCGGTTGAGCGCAAGCGCGCGGCCTCACGCATTTCTTCGGTCCACACGACGCCGGTCGGTCCGAGACCGCCTGCTGCCAGATTCAGTAGCGGCTGGCCCTCCTTGCGGAGGTAAGCGATCCAGTCAATCTCGGCCCGGCCCAGTTCGTCCTGGTTTTCGAGCCAGTCCAAGACATCTGCGGTCACGTCGTTGCGATCCTGCTTGCGCAGCCAGTCGTAGAAGGGCGTCTTGCGACCTTCGCTGGCTGTTTTAAAGTGCTGCCGGAGTCGGACAGATGCGGTCTTAGTCGTGAGCCCGATATATCGATAATCCCACGAGGAGCGGAGTCGAATTCCGTAGATCACACCTTCAGTGCTCGTCATTCGACCTCCGCCACCCGGGGACTCGTTATCGAATCGTTATAGCATGCAGCTGACGCAGGAATCCAATTGGGTCCCTTCCAGTGCCAGTTGGCGCAAACGGATGTAGTACAGGGTCTTGATTCCCTTACGCCACGCGTAGATCTGCGCCTTGTTCAAATCGCGCGTGCTCACGGTGTCCTTGAAGAACAGTGTCAACGACAAACCCTGGTCCACGTGTTGGGTCGCTGCCGCGTACGTGTCGATGATTTTCTCGTAACCGATTTCGTACGCGTCGTCGTAGTACTCAAGATTGTCGTTGTCCAGGTAAGGGGCCGGGTAGTAAACGCGGCCGATCTTGCCTTCCTTGCGGATCTCGATCTTCGACGCGACCGGGTGGATTGAGCTCGTTGAATGGTTGATGTAGGAGATCGAACCGGTCGGCGGGACCGCCTGCAGGTTCTGGTTGTAAATGCCGTGCTCCTGCACCGACGCCTTCAGCTCGCGCCAATCATCCTGGGTCGGGATGTGCACGCCAGCGTCGGCGAACAATTGCCGCACCTTATCGGTGGCGGGCTCCCATACCTGGTCGGTGTACTTATCGAAGTACTCGCCGCTGGCGTACTTCGAATCGGCGAAGCCACCAAATGCCGTTCCGCGTTTTTTCGCGATCAGGTTCGATGCCCGAATCGCGTGGTAGACCACGGTGTAGAAGTAGATGTTGGTGAAGTCGATGCCCTCTTCGGACCCGTAATGCACCCGCTCACGCGCCAGGTAACCGTGCAGGTTCATCTGCCCGAGGCCAATGGCGTGTGACTCGTTGTTGCCCTGCTCAATCGAAGGCACCGAGTAGATGTGGGTCTGATCCGAGACAGCGGTGAGCGCCCGAATCGACGTCTCGATGGTCTGGCCGAAATCAGGCGAGTCCATCGCCTTCGCGATATTCAGCGAGCCAAGGTTGCACGAAATGTCTTTGCCGACATGGGCATAGGACAGATCATCGTTGAACACCGACGGCGTCGACACCTGCAGAATTTCCGAGCATAGGTTCGAGTGGGTGATCTTGCCCTTGATCGGGTTGGCCCGGTTCACCGTGTCTTCGAACATGATGTAGGGGTAACCTGACTCGAACTGCAATTCGGCGATGGTCTGGAAAAACTCACGCGCCTTGATCTTCGACTTGCGAATGCGCTTGTCGTCGACCATCTCGTAGTACTTCTCGGTGACGTTGATGTCGGCGAACGGCACACCGTAAATGCGCTCGACGTCGTAAGGCGAGAACAAATACATGTCCTCGTTCTTCTTCGCCAATTCGAAAGTGATATCGGGGATCACGACGCCAAGCGACAGCGTCTTGATGCGAATCTTCTCGTCGGCATTCTCGCGCTTGGTGTCGAGGAAGCGGTAAATGTCGGGGTGGTGGGCGTGTAGGTACACCGCGCCCGCACCCTGACGCGCGCCAAGCTGGTTGGCGTAAGAGAACGAATCCTCAAGCAACTTCATGATCGGAATAACGCCAGAAGACTGATTTTCAATCTTCTTGATGGGCGCACCATGTTCACGAATATTGGTGAGCAGCAACGCGACACCGCCACCGCGCTTCGACAATTGCAGCGCCGAATTAATGGACCGCCCAATGGACTCCATATTATCTTCGATGCGCAAAAGGAAACAGGAAACGGGCTCGCCGCGCTGCTTCTTTCCCGAATTCAAGAAGGTGGGGGTGGCGGGCTGGAAGCGGCCGTCCATAATCTCGTCGACGAGACGGGTCGCCAATTCTTCGTCGCCCGCGGCCAACGTGAGCGCGACCATGACGACGCGGTCTTCGAAGCGCTCAAGGTAGCGCTTTCCGTCGAAAGTCTTGAGCGTGTAAGAGGTGTAGTACTTGAACGCGCCGAGGAAGGTGGGGAAACGGAACTTCTTCGCGTACGCCTGCTGGAACAGCGCCTTCACGAACGCGCGGCTGTACGCGTCGAGCACCTCGGGCTCGTAGTAGTTCTCCTTCACCAGGTAGTCGAGCTTCTCGTCCAGGTTGTGGAAGAAGACCGTGTTCTGGTTGACGTGCTGAAGGAAGTACTGGTGTGCGGCCTCGCGGTCCTTGTCAAACTGAATCTCGCCGTTGGGGCCGTAGAGGTTCAACATCGCGTTGAGCGCGTGGTAGTCGAGGACCTCGTCGGTGGACTCGCCGCGCACCGGCGCCTGCTCTAGGCGGGCATTCTTGCCGGTCGGTGCGGTGGTTGCTGTTGCCAAAACAATCCCAATCCCTCTCGGACGCGCTCGACGTCGGACGCGTTCCCCATGAGTTCGAAGCGATAAAGGTAGGGCACCCCGCATTTGCGCGAGATGACGTCACCGGCAGCGCAGAAGGTGTCGCCGAAGTTGGTGTTACCCGCAGCGATCACGCCACGCAAGAGCGAGCGGTTGTGCGGGTTGTTAAGAAACTTCGCTACTTGACGCGGAACGAACTCTTTGTCGGGGCGTGAGCCATTGACAACGTGCCGACCACCGCCGTAAGTGGGGGTGATCAGCACGTAGGGTTCGTCGACGCGCGGTGGTTCCGCTGAGCTGTGCAGTGGTAGTCGAGTGGCGGGCAAACCCAGCTTCTCGACGAAGCGATGCGTGTTCTCCGATGCGCTGGAGAAGTAGACCAGCCCGCCCGGAGTGCTCCGTTCGGGCATGGCGAGCCCCTTAGGCAGCGACGGTCGCGAGCGACTTGATGCGGTCGGGACGGAAACCCGACCAGTGATCCTCGCCAGCCACAACGATGGGCGCCTGGAGGTAACCGAGTGCCATCACGTAGTCGCGCGCCTCGTCGTTGACGGAAATGTCGACGACCTCGTAGCTGACGCCGGCCTTGTCAAGGGCCTTGTAGGTGGCATTGCACTGGACACACGCGGGCTTGGTGTACACGGTGACAGTCATCTAGGTTCTCCCTCTCCCGAATCCAACTAAGACGTTGCTCGCACTACGTGCGCAAACTCCTGGATCGGGTGGTGAATGCCCTGCTCGCAACCCCTTCCCTTGGGCCTGAGCAGCGGCGGCGTCGCACCGTCTTCCAGTACGACAGACACTACACCTAGTGGGCGACAGATTGGAACGACACAACAGGTTGCGAGTCGCACTGATGTAATTCCGGACGGGTAAGTCCCAGGACGCGCCGAGAACGACCCGCCGGAACAGTGGTCCAGATCACGATTTCGCCACACCGGCGAGTCGCCAGCAAACCCCACGCACGCGAACGGGCACCACCTGCGTGAACTGCCAGGTGGTGCCCGTTCGATGGAACTAGTTGACCAGCTTACGCCGTCGCGACCTCAGCCTTGGCCGCCTCGGCGAGCTCGTGCACGACGGCACCGAGCTGGGCGATGACCTCGGCGTCGGCGCTCGGGTGCGTCTCAGCGAAACGCTCACCAATGCCGCCAAAGCGCGCGCTCGCGGCTTCGACGATAACGCCGCCAGCGACACCAACGGCCTTCACGGCGTCACCGTGCGCCCATTCGGCGGCACGCCCGCTGATCGACGCGCTCACCACCGCGACCGGCTTGTCCTTGATCGCGCCAACACCGTAGGGCCGCGACGCCCAGTCGATCGCGTTCTTCAGCACGGCCGACAGGGTGCCGTTGTATTCGGGGGTTACCAGCAGCACGGCGTCAGCGTCGGCAACGGCAACGCGCAGCGCCTCGGCGGCGGCGGGAACGTCGCCAGCGACGTCGAGGTCCTCGTTGTAGAACGGGATATCACCGAGGCCCTCGTAGATCGTCACCTCGACACCTTCGGGCGCGGCCTGGACGGCGGCTTCGGCGACCTGACGGTTAATCGAGGCCGCCCGCAGGCTGCCGACGAGGGTGAGAATGCGGGTCTGGCTCATAACAACTCCTGTTGTGTGACTGAATTAGCGAGTCGGTTCGTATTACGGTAACCGGACCGCAGTCCGAATACTTCCCCGGAGGGCAAGTGAGCAGTGTGAGCTACCCCACACCTGATGGCGCGTCGCGTGGCCGCCTGTTGCCTGTCGGCCAGCCCGCATCAACTCCTCGCGCCGATGCCGCACGCAACCGCGCGCTGTTGCTCGACGCCGCCCAAGAACTCGTTCGCGAGAGCGGCGTCGACGCGCTCACGATGGACGCACTCGCTAAACGCGCTGGCGTGGGCAAAGGCACGGTGTTCCGTCGCTTCGGCAACCGCACCGGCCTCATGTTCGCCCTCCTCGACCACTCCGAACAACAGTTTCAATCAGGGTTTTTATTTGGTCCGCCCCCACTCGGCCCAGGCGCGAGCCCCCTTGACCGACTCATCGCCTTCGGTCGAGCGCGGTTGCGTGACATCGCGGTAGAAGGCACCTTGCACCGCGCCGCCGAGTCCAATGGCGGCTGGCTCGGGAGTCGGCCGTACGAATTCCACAAGGCGCATGTCGTGCATCTGCTTCGCTCAGCTGGCGTGCGAACTCAGCTGGCGCCACTGGCCGATGTGCTGCTCGGGGCGCTGTCGGCGGAGTTGGTCATGCATCAAACCGACGCGCAAGGCTTCACGCTCGACCAAGTCGGCGACAACTTCGAATGGCTCGTTCGCCGGGTGGTCGCCCCGGTTGCCGCAGTAGAGTGAGCATGTATGGGGACACTGCGTGAACAGATCATCGCCGAGCTCGGCGTCGCGCCGGAGATTGAGCCGAAGCAGGAGGTCCGCCGCCGGGTCGACTTCCTCAAGGACTATCTGCGCGCCACTCCAGCTAAGGGCTTCGTGTTGGGAATCAGTGGCGGACAAGACAGTTCGCTTGCTGGTCGCCTATGCCAGCTAGCCGTTGAAGAGCTGCGTGCCGAAGGCGGCAACGCCGAATTCATCGCGGTGCGTTTGCCTTACGGCATTCAGGCCGACGAAGCCGACGCGCAAGCGGCGCTGAATTTCATCGATCCCGATCGCACGATCGTGGTGAACGTGAAGCCAGGCGCCGACGCCGTTGCCGCTGAGGTGGCCGGTGCGCTCGACCACGAACGCCTGCGCGACTTCGTGCGCGGCAACATCAAAGCCCGTGAGCGCATGGTCATTCAGTACGCGCTTGCTGGTCAGGAGAACATGCTCGTCGTCGGCACCGACCACGCGGCCGAGGCCGTCACCGGCTTCTTCACCAAATTCGGCGACGGTGGCGTCGACCTCACGCCGCTCACCGGGCTCACCAAACGCCAGGGTGCCGCGCTGCTGCAAGAACTCGGCGCGCCGTCGACGATTTGGTCGAAGGTCCCAACGGCCGACCTCGAAGACGACCGGCCCGCCCTGCCCGACGAAGACGCGCTTGGCTTGCGCTACGCCGAAATCGACGACTACCTCGAAGGCAAAGAGGTGACCGATGCCGTCGCCGCGCGCGTTGAGCAGATCTTCACCAACACCCGCCACAAGCGCACGGTTCCGGTGACCCCGCTCGACACCTGGTGGCGCTAAGTTTCTAGCCCCCCGCGAACGGCGGCAACACGTCGACGCGGGGGGTGAGCACTGTCGCCGGGTCGCGCGTGAGTTCGTCGCCGATCAGGTACGCGCACACGCCGATCATGGAGTCGAGTTCGGCGCCGTAGGTGGCGGCGAGGTGCGCGCGTAAGTCGGCGATGGTGGCTTGCGCGGGCAAGTCGAACGATTCGCTTGCCTTGCCGACCGCGTCAGCGATGGCCGCGAAATACCGAACCTCAACCACCAATGGCTCCCATCGTGCGTTCGGGGGGGACGAAACCGGCGGCGTCGATGCCATGACCGGCCCACTTCTGCCACATCGCGCCTCGCCAGAGGTCGGCGATCTCGTCGTTGGTCGCGCCCGCGCGCATCGCGCCGCGCACGTCGAATTCGTGATCGCTGAACAGGCACGACCGCAAGCGACCTTCGGCGGTGAGACGCGTGCGGTCGCAGGTGTCGCAGAACTTGCGGGTGACGGTGGCGATGATGCCGACCGTCGCCGGTCCGTCGTCGACGAGCCACCGTTCGGCGGGTGCGGACGGGTCGATGCGCCCGGTCTCGGTGAGGGTGAAGCGTTTGCCGAGGACGTCGAGCAGGTCGGCGGCGGTGACCATGTGGTCGCGGGCCCATTCGTGGTCGGCGTCGAGCGGCATTTCCTCGATGAAGCGCAGTTCAGCGCCTTCGGCGAGGCACCAGGCGAGCAGGTCGGGTGCGCCCGCGAGGTTTTCTCGCATCAGCACGGCGTTGACCTTGAGCGGCGTGAGGCCGACGTCGCGGGCGGCACGGATGCCGTTGAGTACCGACTCAAGGCGGTCGCGACGGGTGAGACGAGTGAAGTCGAGCCGGTCGACGGTGTCGAGGGAGACGTTCACGCGCGAAAGACCAGCGTCGCGTAGTGCTTTGGCGCGGTGTTCGAGGCCGACGCCGTTGGTTGTCATCGCGAGCGGGGTGTCGGGGACGGCGTCGTGGCAGCCCGCGATGATCTGCTCAAGTTCGCGGCGCATCAGCGGTTCGCCGCCGGTGAAGCGGACTTCGCGCACCCCCAATTCGCGAACAGCCAGGGTGACAAGGCGAATGATCTCGTCGGCGCTGAGCAGTTCATCGCGCGGAATGGGCGGCAGCCCCTCCTCCGGCATGCAGTAGGTGCACCGCAGCGAGCACTTCTCGGTGATGGAAACACGCAGGTCGCGCGCGACACGCCCGAAGCGGTCGACGAGCAGAGGCGTATCGGGTCTGCCGTCGAGAGACGGTAGACCTGACCGCAGCGCGGGAATCCCCATGTCGACCAGCGTCATCCTTACAGTATGACCGCTTGACCAGAAGAGCATCCGACCGACGGGCGATGTGTCACGAATTGATCGACCTCACCAATCGCGCCCCGCCGTAGTGAGCGAACCACACATGTCATGGCCCCTTACCCGCGATTAGGCTGAGCACATGAATGACCGGCCCGCGACGGCGTCGCTCCGCAGCGTCGATGACTATCGCGCCACCATCGCCGCCCTGCTTGCCCCGCTCGCTGAGCGACCGGTCGAGGAGGTTCCGGTACCTGCCGTGCTTGGCCGCACGTTGGCCGTCGACATCGCCGCGCCCATCGAACTGCCGGTGTTTCGCAATTCGGCGATGGACGGGTACGCGGTGCGGGCGGCCGATGTCGCGGTCACGCCGGTCACGTTGCCGGTGCACGGGGTGGTCGCGGCGGGAAAGCCCGGCGCCACTCCCCTACCCGACGGCAGCGCGATCAAGGTGATGACCGGCGCGCCGATTCCGCCCGGTGCCGACTGTGTTGTCCCAGTGGAGGATGTGCGGGCGTCCGACGGGGTGATCACCGTCGAAAGGGGAAGGGCGCGAGGCGATTTTGTACGCGAGCCCGGAACCGACGTGCGGGCGGGCGATCCGGTCGCGTTCGCTGGGACGCTGCTTGCGCCACGGCACATCGCCGCGCTCGCTGCCGTTGGCTTGCCGACCGTGCCGGTGTTGGCGCGCGTTCGGGCGATCGTCATTACGACGGGCGACGAACTGCTGCCCGCGGGGTCGCCGCTTGAGCCGGGGCAAATTTATGACTCGAACGGGATCGCGATCGCTGCCGCGTTGACCGCCGACGGCGTTGATGTGGTGTCGATTGAGCACAGCAGTGACGATCCTGCCGAGTTTGCTCGTGTTCTTGCCTCCGCGGTCGCGCGGGCCGATGTGGTTTTCACATCCGGCGGCGTTTCCAAAGGCGACTTTGAGGTGGTCAAGGACGTGCTCGCGCCGATGGGCGGCGTATTCGGGCCGGTCGCGGTGCAGCCGGGTGGGCCGCAGGGGTACACCGTCGTCGACGGGGTGCCGGTGCTGAGTTTCCCTGGTAATCCCGTCAGTACGACGGTCTCGTACGCGGTTTTCGCACGGTCGGTCTTGCGGGACTTCGCCGGACTTCCGCCAGTTGAGGAACGCGACGTGGCGCTGCTCACGCCGGTGCGCTCCCCCAACGGGAAACGGCAGTTCCTGCGCGGGGTGGTGAAACCCGAAGGAGTAGAAGTGGTTTCGGGACCGGGATCGCATTTGATCGCGAGCATGGCGTGGGCCGACGTGCTTGTAGACGTGCCAGCCGAGGTCACCGCGTTGCCCGTTGGCGCGACTGTGCGAATCTTGACGCTATGAGCGAGTTGTCACACGTCGACGGCGAAGGTCGCGCCCGGATGGTCGACGTCAGTGCGAAAGCCGACACGGCGCGAATCGCCGTTGCCGCAGGACAATTGCGGACAACGCCCGAGGTGCTGCGCCTAGTGCGCGCCGACGACATGCCCAAGGCCGACGTGCTGTCGACCGCGCGGCTCGCGGGTATCGGTGGGGCGAAGAAAACGTCGGAACTCATTCCGCTGTGTCATCAGCTCGCGCTGTCGACGGTGAAGGTGGAGTTCGGCTTTACCGACGATGCCATCACGATTGAGGCGATGGCGAAGACGACCGGGCCGACCGGGGTTGAGATGGAGGCGTTGACCGCCGTCGCGGTGGCGGGGTTGACGTTGCATGACATGGTGAAGGCGGTCGATCCGGGGGCGGTGCTCACCGATGTCCGGTTGCTGACGAAATCTGGTGGGAAGCGCGGGAATTGGGTTCGGGAGGATGAGGTCGGTCGGGACGTCGCGAGCTCATCCAATGCGAACGACTCATCCGCGAGTTCGCCTGTCTTCGTAGAAGATTCGCCAGTAGTCGCGCGGTCCGCCGTTGTTGTTGTCGCATCGACGGGTGCCGCTGCGGGAACGCGAGTCGACACCACTGGGCCCGCGCTTGTCGAATGGCTTCTCGCCCAAGGGTTTTCGGTACCGGAACCCCTCGTGTACGCCGACGCCGACATTGCCACCGGACTCGCTGACGCGCTCGCCTTGCGGCCCGCGCTGGTGATCACGACGGGCGGAACGGGCGCGTCACCGACCGACGCGACGCCCGAGGCGACCCTTGCCGTTCTCGATCGCGAACTGCCCGGCATCGCCGAAACCATCCGCGCGCGTGGGGCCGAGAAGTTCCCGCTCGCCGCGCTGAGTCGCGGGGTCGCTGGCCTGGTCGGACGGACGGTCGTTGTGAATTTGCCCGGCTCCCCCGGCGGGGTGAAAGACGGGATCGCGGTGCTTGAACCGCTGCTTGACCATTTGCTTGCCCAAGTCGCCGGAGGCGGAAATCATGAGTGAGTCTTACGCGGCGGTGCGGATGGCTGTGATCAGCGACGCGCCGCTCGACCCGTCGGCCGTCGAAGCGGCGGTCGACGGACCCGAGTTCGGCGGTGTTGTCGTTTTCACCGGCAAGGTGCGTAATCACGATGGTGGCCAAGAGGTTTCAGCGCTTGAGTATTCGGCGCACCCGCAGGCTGAGCGGTTTCTCGCGCAGGTGTGCGCGGAGGTCGCGGAGAAGAGCGGGCTGCCCGTTGCGGCGGCGCATCGGATCGGCGCGTTGACGATTGGCGACTTGGCGATCGTGGTCGCTGTCGCCGCACCGCACCGGGCAGAGGCGTTCGCGACGTGCGCTGAGCTGGTCGACCGGATTAAGCATGAGGTGCCGATTTGGAAGCGGCAGCTTTTCGCTGACGGGCTGTCGGAGTGGGTTAACGCCTGCGGGTAGGAGTGGTCGCTAGCGCGGGGTGTAGCGCCAGACGCTGAGCATGGCCTGGTTGTCGGTGTCGGTATGGGATTCAGTGTCTGTTTGTGATTCGGTGGCGCGCAAGCGGTTTCGTGCTTCTTCGACGTCGAGTCCCGGGCCGATCAGGACGAGGTCGGTGGATGGCGTCTCGTTGCGCGCCCAGGTGTCCGGGGTGAAGACGATGTGGTGGCCGACGAGGTGGACGGTGAACTTGCCGTTGTCGCCGGCGAAGTGGGCAAAACCTTTGGCGCGGAACAGGTTCGCTGGCGGATTCTCTAGGAATTCGACGAAGGCGCGCGGGTCAAGCGGTTGGTCGGTCTGAAAGTGGCAGGTGGTGTAGTCGTCGTGGAGATGGCGATGCGTGGGGTCGCGGTGATCGTGGTCGTCTTCGGTTAACAGGTCAAAGCTCAACTGCTGCGCTACTTTTGGTGCTTCGGGCGTGCGTTGATCGAAGAGGAGACCGGGGTCGATTTGCCCGTGGGTGGTCGCGTAGATCGGCACGTCGCCCACCGCGTCGGCAATCTGAGCCCGGAGCGCGTCGAGGTCAGCCGTGCGGTCGGCCTTGTTAATCAAGACCAAGTCGGCCAGCCGCAGGTGTGTCAGCAACTCTGGATGCTCAGCACTGGTCGCCGAAAAGTGTTCGGCGTCAACAACTTCAACGAGGCCGCCATAGGTGAGCCGAGGGTTCTCACTCGCGAGCACCATCCGAATAAGACCGCGCGGCTCAGCGAGCCCACTGGCTTCGACAACGATCACATCCACCGCGTTACGCCCTTGACTGAGCTTGGTGAACATCGCATCCAACTCCGAAACGTCGACCGCACAGCAGACGCACCCATTGGCAAGCGAAACCATCGCATCAACTTGCCCGGCGACAAGCATGGCGTCGATGTTGACGGAGCCAAAGTCATTGACAATCACCCCAATTCGCGTCCCCCGATGGGCGCGCAGGAGGTGATTGAGCAGGGTCGTCTTCCCCGACCCCAGATAGCCAGCGACAATCACGACAGGAATCACGAGACCACTGTTTCATGTTGCCTGTTTCGTCTTGCCCACAGCCGCCACCGCGCGCCGCTCCAACCAGAGCGGCGCGCGGTCAAGCGTTCGAACCTACTTCCCCGAACCGAAGACCAACGAAACCAACGTGTAAGCCAGGTTGATCATCTGCGTGGTCATCGCGCTCTTGTCCAGCCCAAGCACCTTGATGAGGGGCGAGAGCAAATCCAGCACCGTCGTGGCTAACCCACCGAGCGCGGCCAGGTCAGGAGCGGTTTCCTCCGGGGCAGGAGCCTTCGGTGCCTGCGGCCGGCTGCGCGGTGTGGGAGCGGGCGCAGGGTCGGGCGTGTTCGCCCCGAGACTGCCGGGCACCGACGGGCTGCCGGGGACTGACGGCGTTGCTGGAACCGCTGGCGAGCCAGGCAACGATTGCGTCTCCGGGACCGCAGGGCTTCCCGGGCTCACCGGCGCGGACGGCACCTCCGGCGCACCGGGCGTCCCTGGCACCCCAGGTGCCGCACGTGCGGGCGCGAGCGGCGCGGGGTCGGCCACCGGTTTACGCACGGGCCCGACGGGAACCGCAGGCTCGCTGGGCGCGGGCGCGATACCAATAAATACCTCGGGAGTCGGTGCGGATTCCGGCGAAGCGCCACCCTCGGCAGGCACACCCGGCGCGACACCACTCGGCGCAACCGCGTCCCCACCCGGAGCGGGCAGCTGCGCGTCCGGCGCAGCGCTAGGCGACACGGGCACATCCGTGCCCGGCTCGTCCGCTCCGGGAACCGCGGGAACAACCGGCGCGCCCGGCCCTGCCGGAACCGGCTCGCGGGCCGAACTCGGGCCCGGATCCTCGGGCGAAACGGGTGCCCCCGGCACCGCGGGAACTCCCGCGCGCAACCCTGCCGGATTACCCGGCGCAACCTCATCCAGCCTCGGGAACGCAAGCGCGGGCGGGACCGTCCCCGCGCCAGTGCTCGGCTGCCCACCCGGCGCGGGCGTCGCCGCACCCGGCAACGGCGCGTTCGCCGGGTGACTTCCCGGCACGAACGTCGTCGGTCCCGGCGCCGTCACCGGCTTGTCAAGCAGGTAGCTCACAATCCCCGTCGCGATCGCGATCGCGTGCTTGAGCTGACCTTCCCGGCTCTCCAACAACGCCGCGTCTTCCGGGTTCGCACCGTTGCCCATTTCGACGAAAACGAGCGGGACCTCGGTCAATGCCGGGCCAGCGATGTCGGCGCGGGTCTGAATCCCGTTGTCGGCGTAGCTCGCCGCCGGGAAACCCGACGCCAAGTACGCGTCGCGCATCGCCGTCGTCGCCGCACGACCCGGACCTTCCTGGGCGCGCTGGACTTCGGCATCGGGGACCGGCAACTCGGGCACGATGAGGTGGAATCCGCGCAGGTTGGCGGGCGCGCTGTCGGCGTGGATGCTTACCGCCACCGCCGCGCCCGACGCGTTCGCCGCGGCAGCACGTTCGTCAACGCATCCGCCCCAACCGATGTCGTCAGGTCGACTGAGCACGACTTGCGCGCCCATCGCCTCCAACGACGCCTTCACCAACCGGGCGACGTCGAAGGTGATCGTGTGTTCGGGGACGCCACCGAGCGACGTCATCCCGGTGGTCTGGCAGTCTTTCGTACCCCCGCGACCATTGTTGACCTGCCGATTCAGGTCCTCGCTGTGTCCGCTGCCCTGGTGGCCTGGGTCGAGGAAAACGGTGCGACCAGCGAGCTGGCTGTGTGGTGCGGGTTCTGGTTGTGCGGATGCGGGCAGTGTCGCGGCCAGCGACACGAGAACCGCCGCGCTCACCGCGGAGCTAAGACCGGCTTTGATGGATTTTGGTTGCATGTTCGGTCGGCACTCCGGGATGGAGCGCCCCTCCCTTCCCATTGGTAACACCAAACCCAGGAGTTAACTCTCGCAACGCTAACAACATCAGGGCAAGACCCGTTGCTGAACTGTGACGGCACCGTTGGGTTAGGACGCTAGGCGCGTACCAGGTCGTTAAGTGGCCTATCAGAATCTGCCGAGCCGGTCGGGTCACAGTTTGTTCCGCGAGCCCGGCCGGGCCTGCTCCAGGAGGGGGGAGCAGGGCCGCCGGGCTCGCCGCATCCGGGCCTAATCTGGAGAAAGACAGATGATCTGCACCGAATTGCACACATAGCAATGTCTGCATACGATAGGCGAGAATGATCTCAACGAAAGAGGTGTAGCCGATATGGGCGCAGGTCACGGCCACGATCACGGTGTGACAGCCAACAGCGACCGGCGTTGGCTCGCTGGCGCGCTCGCGGTGATCGTCGCGTTCCTGCTTGGCGAGGTGATCGTCGGCATCGTCGCGAATTCGCTCGCACTGCTTTCGGATGCCGCCCACATGACCACCGATGCCGCGTCGATCGCGCTCGCGCTGTGGGCGATCCGATTGGCCGCGCGCCCGGCGAGCGGTCGCATGACCTTCGGCTGGAAACGCGCCGAGATTCTGTCCGCGCAAGCCAACGGGCTCACCCTGCTACTCCTGGCGATATGGCTGGGTTACGAGGCGATTCGCCGACTTTTCCAACCGCCGGAAGTGCACGGCGGTCTCGTGCTCGGCACCGCGCTTGTTGGTGTCGCGGTGAACCTGCTCGCCACCTGGATGATTTCGCGCGCCGACCGAACAAGCCTCAACGTCGAAGGCGCCTACCAGCACATTCTCAACGACCTGTTCGCCTTCATCGCCACCGCGATCGCGGGCGGCATCATCATGGCAACTGGCTGGGCGCGCGCCGACGTGATCGCGACGCTGATCGTTGTCGTGTTGATGATCAAAGCGGGCATCGGACTGATCCGCGCCTCGTCGCGCATTTTCCTTGAGGCCGCGCCCGCGCATCTCGATCCGGCGAAGGTGGGTGCCGACATGGTCGCGGTGCCTGGCGTCGCGCAGGTCCACGATCTGCACATCTGGGAAATCACGTCGGGCTCGCCCGCGCTGTCGGCGCATGTCCTGGTCAGGCGGGGTTTTGACTGCCACACCGTCCGCGAGGAGGTGGCGCATATGTTGGCCCACGATCGCCATATCGAACACGTGACGTTGCAGGTTGATCATGTGCAGCCCGACGTACTCGATATCGGCGCGCGCAAGGACGACAATTGCGGCGACACCCACGATTTACATGGGTCGCACCATTTGTCTTCTGGCCAAGGGAATTAAGTAAAGCGGCCCCGTCGCGAAGACGGGGCCGCTTTTACTCGGTCAAAGAACCGAGGGCAGATCAGCCGCCGAAGGAGCCCGTCCACAGGGTGCTCGCGATGCCGTGCAGGGCGGCGTTGATGGTGTCAACGAGGACGTTGAACGACGCGCTACCTGCATCAATGATGATCGGGATCATGAGGGTTCCTCCGTTTTCCTTGCGGTTCAGCCGAAGCTGAATGACAACCGGACTATCGGGTCTCCTTCCGGTCGAGTTACGGAATTTCGCGCATTGTGAGCGCGAATACACGCCATTACTATCGCCTATTACTCACGTAATTAGCCCGAGTAACCAGACCTATGTGATTTGTTCGTGATTGTGGTAATGGGCGCGCCCATCACCATTCGCGCCAACAGGATGATCAGCGCGACATGACCACGAACCGCCCGGGGCGAGCGCGCGACCGACCGCACTGTCGACGTCCCCGTCGAGGCCGGGATACCGGCGAAGCGCGCGGTCAACCAGTCGAGGACGAACGGCACGATCAGGAATTCCAGCGGCAGATGCGAACCGCGTCGCACCCGCACGTACCGCACGGCAGCGCCAGCGCGTTCATAGCGACCAACGTGCGCGTCGATGTCGGCGACCGCGATCACCTCGTCGCGCACGCCCTGGACAACCAACATCGGCGCGGCGGGCGCGCGCTCCCCCGGTTCGATGTCGGCGAGAATGCGACGCAGCGCGGGTTCGGCGAGGAAGTCGACCAGGTCGGTACGCAGGTGTTTCGCCACGTCACGCCGCAGAAAACGCAGCAGGAGCCCGAAGGTCGAGCCACGTTCGGCGGCCGTCAGCCACGCTTGATAACGCTGGTCGACGTGGTTGTTGAGCACAGGGTCAAGGTCGGGATAGGCCCGACGCAGGCCAGCGACGAACGCGGCGGGAAATCCCGCAAACCAGCCCCCGTTGAGGCGAACGAACGCGGCAGCCGGGTCGCCGACCGGCGAGCCAGCCACTGAACCGACGACGTTCAGTTCGGGCGCGTAGGTCGCGGCGAGTTCGGCGGCCCATGCGGTTGCGAGTCCCCCGCCGGAGTAGCCCCACAAGCCGACCGGCGTTGACCGCGAAAGTCCAAGCGGCGCAAACGATAACGCCGCGCGCACCCCGTCAAGCGCGCGATATCCCGGTTCGCGTGCCGCGCCAAACCGTCCGTCGACGCCACCGTGATCTGGCACCGACACCGCCCACCCGCGCCGCAACGCCATCGCGATGATGGGCAGTTCGAGCGGCGCGATCGACCCTGCTGTCCGTGCGCCCCGCCTCAGCGCGTAGGACGGAAAGCATTGCGGCGCAACAGCATCGATCGCACATTGGAAGGAAACGAGCGGTCGACGCGACGACGCGGCACCCCACGGTAGGAGCACGGTTGTCACCGCTACTTCCGGTGTTCCATCGAGATCGCATGTGCGGTAAGCCAATTGGAATGCCGTCACGCGTTGGGTGATGCGGCCAGCTAGGGCGATCTCCACCGGACGAGACCGCAGGATCGTGCCCGGCGCGAGCGTTTCGAAGCCCGGTTCGGTGGCGTAGAAGGTGTCGTCGGGCGCTAGCGTGAGCGTCACAGGCCGCCGCCCCCACCGAAGAACCACGGGTTAAACGCACAGGTCAGCTGCGGATTCGCGACCGGGTCAAGCGCGCGAAGCGCGATCGACGCGGCACGCGGCGAGTACATCATCGTCAGGTGATCGGACAGGTCTTGTTCGCACCCGGCTTGCAGGGTGATGTTGTCGACCGTGGCGTCGGGGCCGGGTCGCAGGAACGTCCAGTCATACGGGTTCATCACCTCGTCGTAGCGACTGCCGACGGCGGTGTAAGCGACGCCGGGCACGGTGTCGCCGTTCGTGTTGAGCGTGCCGTAAAACGAAGAGCCGACGGCCTGTTCGATATTGGCCGCGCCGACGATCGGCCGGTAGAACCCGAGAATGTCGATGCCAACGTTGGTGATGATGCGGCCAAGCGTGGCGATGCCGAGCAGGGACGTGCCGTGGTAGGTCGCGCCGAACGAGATGAGGCGCGCGACTTTGCCCTGTCCCCCTTCATATTTCAGATACTGACTGGCGACGGTCCCGCCCTGCGAGTGGCCGATGATGTCGACTTGATCGCTGCCGGTCGCCGCCCGCACGCGGTCGATGAACACCGCGACCTGCTTCGCCGACTCAGCCATCGGACCAACCCCATTGCGACCGGGCAACACCGCGCCGACACCGCCACCTTCGAGCACCCCGGACTTGCCGTAGTTGGGCGCGAACAGGCAAAAGCCCTGCTCAGCGAGGCGCGGGGCGAGGTAGGCGAAGGTGTCGTAGGCGTTGAGCCAGGTGCCGTGCAGCAGCACGACCGGGCGCGGGTGCGCGGCGCTCGGCTTGCAGTCCCAGCGGTTGGTGTTCGGCGGTGCGACGTCCGGGTTGGCGAGGCCGTACGCAAAGGCGGCGAGCGGGGCGGTCATCGACGGGCCTTCGCCGACGGTGTCGGTTGCGCGGCTGCGGTCAGCCGAGCCGGTCGAACTGCCGGTGTCGGCGATCGCCGTGGGTGTGCGACCGTCGGGTGCCGCTTTCACGTTCGCGTCGAGATAGGCCGCGAGCGACTCGATGGTCGGCTCAAGCGCGGGGGCCTCGGCAGCAACCGGGCCGATACCAGCGGCACAGGTGAGTGCGGCCGCGAAACCAAGTCCGCACAGCGCGCGGCGAAGGGGGTGGTTCATCCATCAATTCCGTCCAACTCGCAGCGCTCGGAGCAGCGCCGCAAGCGAATCTATGACCTGGGCCACACTGATGTCACTGCACTGAGCGCCGAGAAACCGGGTGTCGAATTGGTTCGTGAACCAAGATTTGGGTGAGTTTAGCCAGAGCGACCCGAGCCGACCTGTCGTGCGACACAATCAGCAACCATGCTCGTCGAAGACCGCACCACCCACTTCACCGCCCGCCTGCTCGCCCGTTGGCCGCAGATCTCTGAGCGAATGCTGGCCGACGGCCTCGGCACCGCGACCCCGGCTGACCTGCCCGAAGGGCACTTCACCGCCGAGGTACTGCCGACGATTTACGCGTGCGGTCGCGCGGTGCTTGAGTCAATCGCGGCCGAGCGTCCCTTCACGAAAGCCGAGGTTGCCGCGTTTGTCGGCCCGGTCGCCGAGCGGCACGCCGAGGATCGCCTGCCGTTGCCCATGCTCATCGCCGCGATTCACTCGTCGGCGCAGACGATGCTGCTTGAGTCGGCCGCTGTCGCTGAGCCCGCCGAGATGGGCGAACTGGTTGGGCTGGTCGGTACGCGACTGCTTGAGCTACTCATGCACATCAACGTGATCGTCGTCGAGACATACGCCGAGGTCGAGCAGTCGATTTACCACGCTGAGCGAGAAGCGCGCCGGGAGTTATGTTCGGCGCTCGTACGCGGATTGCCCGCCGAAGAATTAGCAGCGCGCGCCGATACGGTGCTCACCGATTCCTATACCGTGCTCGCGATCGCACTCGACGACCCCCGGCGCGGTGCGGGCACCGCGACCAACTTGTTGACGCGTCGCCGCATCCGCGTGCTGCAACGCGCGCTCGACGCCCTAACCAACACGACGACGGCGGCCACCTTCGACGGCACGCGGGGCATCGCGCTGCTCAGCGCGACCGAGGTGCTCGCACCCGATCGGCTCGACGCACTCGCCGCCGAGCTCGGCGAACAATTCGGCGTGCCAGTGCATTTGGCGGAAATGCCCGACGTGCGACGCGAAGCGATTCCGGTCGCGGCGACAGACGCGGCGGAACTGACCGAACTCGCGCGAAAGCTCGGGCGGCCAGGCGGCTGTTATCGACTCGACGATCTGCTGCTCGAATACCAACTCACCCGACCGGGCCCCGCGCGAGAACGCTTGGCGCAGCGCATTTCTCCGCTGTTGAGCAGCCCCCATTTGCTCGAAGCGCTCGACGCGCATTTGCGCTTCGGTGCCGATCGTAAAACCGCGTCGAAGCGAATTCACGTGCACCCGAACACGTTTACCTACCGATTGCGGCGCATCGCCGAACTCACCGGATTAGATCCAGCGAATCCGAGTGAATCGCGCATGCTTGCCGCCGCATTAATGATCGAAAAAACCCACTATTCGACATCATCGTCGAATAGCGGGTAGTTCGTTTCCCGACAAGGAAAGTATTTATCGGTGCAGCGATTTACAGGTACGCGCTGCAGACCGGCCACGCGCCGGGGCCCTGGCCCGCGAGCACGTTCTCGGCGACACGGATCTGCTCTTCACGGCTGGCGTTGTCGGCCGAGCCGCTGCCGCCGTAGGCCTCCCAGGTGCTCTGGGTGAACTGAAGGCCGCCGTAGAAGCCGTTTCCGGTGTTGATGTTCCAGTCGCCGCTGCTCTCGCACTGCGCCACGGCGTCCCAGTTGTTGGCCGAGGCGGTAGCGGTGGTCAGGCCAGCCGGAACAGCGATAAGCGCGCCGGCGACGGCAGCGAGACCAAGGGCACGAGTGGTGAACTTACGATTGAAAGACATAGGGGAAAATTCCTGCCTGCGCCCGCCAGCTCGGAAAGATCATGCGTTTCCGCGCATCCTGCCCTCAGGTATGTCGGGGATCCTCGAATCGCGGGGCAGGGTTTCCGGCGTTCTAGCGATTCGATTCGGCTTAGGTTGTTGTTCAAGCCGTGATCGAATGTAGCGGGAATATGCGAAGAGGTCACGCCCCCGTCTCGTCCGCCTTTGTATCAGCAATTGTCTAAATTATGTTTGTTTCGCCCAGGTGACTCGCAATAAAGTCGTAATGACGTGGATGAAATTCAGCATCAATATCGTGACGGGGAACACGCCGATTTTGTGGCATGGGTCACGTTTAGTTCAGCCGAGAAGGCGGCGTTCGGTTGCTACCGCGACTGCCGCAGCCCTCGTTTCAACGCCCAATTTGTCGTAAATGCGGCCCAAGTGGGTTTTCACGGTGGCTTCGCTAATGTGCAGTGCGCGCGCGATTTCCCGGTTGCCAATGCCACGGGCGAGCTGGCTGAGAATGTCGAGTTCGCGCGCGGTGAGCGCGGCGGTTGGGGTGCGCATGCGAGCCATCATCTTGGCCGCGACCGGCGGCGATAGCGTGGTTCGCCCTGCCGCGGCGGCGGTAATCGCGGCAAAGAGTTCGTCGGGCGGTTCGGCTTTGAGTAGGTAGCCGGTGGCACCCGCTTCGATGGCGCGGGTGATGTCGGCGTCGGTGTCGAAGGTGGTGAGCACGAGCACGCGGGCGCTGGTTTGCGCGGTGAGCCTGCGGGTGGCTTCGATCCCGTCGATCGCGCCGCCGAGCTGGAGGTCCATGAGCACGACATCGGGTTGCTCGCTGGTCGCGAGCGTGATCGCGGTGAGACCGTCGGCGGCCTCACCGACCACCTCAATGCCGGGTTCGCTCGCCAACAGCGCACGGAGACCAGCGCGGACGACGGCGTGGTCGTCACAGAGGAGTAACCGGACCACCTTGCCTGGGTGCGCCTGCTCAGTCATTGGCTCACCTTCGCATTGGGTGCCGTTCCGAGCGGAATCGCGGCCGACAACACGGTCCCCTCGCCGGGAGCCGACTCGATGACAACCGTCCCGCCGAGTTGGTGTACCCGCGCGCGGATCGCGGGGAGTCCGTGACCGCGATGCGGCGCTGGGTCCGCGCGCGCCGACGCGGCCGGGTCGAAGCCGGTTCCGTCGTCGGCGATGTCGAGCAGCACTTGGTCGTCGAGCGTGGTGAGCGTGATCGTCGCTGTTGTCGCTTCGGCATGTTCGGCCACGTTCGCGAGCGCACCTTGGGCGACGCGCAGCAGCGTGGCCTCTATCTGCGGCGGCAGCGCCGTAGGCGGTCCTTCTAGATGAGACCGCACGGTGAGCGTCGGCGATCCACTGCGCTCAGCGAGTGCGGTGAGCGCCGCGCCGAGCGATCCTTCCGTCGCCAAATCAGCGGGCGCGAGGTCGTGGACGAAGCGACGGGCCTCGGCAAGGTCGCGTTCGGCGATCTCGGCAGCCGCGACAACGTGCGCACGCGCGAGGGCGGGGTCGGAGTCGAAGACCCGGTCAGCGGCCTGCAACAGCATGCGTTGACTCGATAACCCCTGTGCGAGGGTGTCGTGGATTTCCATCGCGAGTCGTTGTCGTTCTTCGAGCGTGCCTTCGCGCCGCTCGGTTGCCGCGAGTTCGGCCCGGGTGCGAACGAGGTCGGCGATGAGCCTGCGCTGGTCTTCGGCTTGGCGACGCATCCCGAGGAACAGCGCGGTGGTGACCGCCGCGACGGCGAACGGCGCGAGCACGAGATTGGGGTCGAGCCACGTTGCCAACCGCAACTGACTGAACACAACAAGCCCGGTAAGAATGACGACCAACGCCACCGCGACCCGCAATGCAAGCACCCGCAGCCCGGTGTACACCAGCGGCACCGCGCACCACGCGAAACTGGGCGCGATGACACATAGCACCGCCCACGCCCCAACGAGCGCGGCGAACCACGCGAGCTGACGCGACTGCCTGAGTTCGCTCATCGCGTAGGTGAACGCGAGCACCGCCGCGAGCGCCAAGACGAGCGGCGTGGCTGGCGAGCTGCCGTGCCGGATGACCCAACGCAACAGCGACGCGGCAAGCAACACATAGAACGCGCAGTGCACGATGACCGCGAGCAGCCGCAGATACGACGCCGACGCCGCCGTGTGTTCGTCCATCCCACTCACCTCCCGCGGCCATTGTTGTCGCTGATCACGCCCGGCGAATCATCCTTTCGGTTGATTTTCTGTCATCCAAAAGAGTGATCGAACTTCATCCGTCTTGCCGATTCGGCCGACCCTGCCCCGGCGACAGGATGGAGACATCAGGCCGCACCGAGCGGCCAACGACGAATCTCACGCTGTAGGAGCAACCATGACCACCGCCAAGTTCGCCACTCGCAAGCGTCTCATCGTCGCGGGAGCTTCGGCCGCCGTTGTCGCTGCCGGAGCGGTTGGCATTGTTTCGGTGCAGGCGCAGGCCCCCGACGCTGGCACCCGCACGCCGGTGGTCGCCGATGTGAGCGCGCCCAACCTCACCCAGAGCACGCACCTGTCGCTCGCCGCAGCAACGAAGGCCGCGCAGACCGCGCTCGACGCGGCGGCCAAGGAGAACGTGAAGGTCAGCGTCGCGGTGGTCGACCGCAACGGCAACGTCATCGTCACCCTGCGCGGCGACGGCGCGGGCCCGCAGTCCTACACCGCCGCCCAGCAGAAGGCGTTCACCGCCGTTTCGTGGAACGCGCCGACCACCGAGCTGAGCAAGCGCCTTGAGTCGGCCCCGCGCCTCGCCGACATCGACGGCACCCTGTTCCTCGGCGGCGGCACCCCGGTGAAGGCCAACGGTGCGCCCGTCGCCGGAATCGGTGTCGCCGGCGCGCCCTCGGGCGACCAGGACGAGAAGTTCGCCAAGGCTGGCGCGGCGGCACTGTCCTAGTGCTTCGCATCACCCGTTTTGGTTGATTGGCACGACGTGGGCTAACGTATCTACCGCACGGTTCACCTGGTGAGCCGTTGTCCACGGCCCCGTCGTCTAGCGGCCTAGGACGCCGCCCTCTCAAGGCGGTAGCGCGGGTTCGAATCCCGTCGGGGCTACAGCGAAAACTCCTCGGTCATCGCGACCGGGGAGTTTTTTTCTTCCACCTACACTCGGCCGTATGAAACGCAGTATTTTCACCGAGGATCACGACGCGTTCCGGGCGTCGGTGGCGGAATTCGTCAAGCGCAGCATCGAGCCCAACGCCGAACGATTCGCCGAAGAACGCGCGATCGACCGCGAAACCTGGCTCGCGGCAGGCGAACTCGGCTACCTCGGGCTCGGTGTTCCGGAAGAGTTCGGCGGCAGCGACGCGGGCGACTGGCGCTTCGCCGCCGTCCTTGGCGAAGAACTCGCGAAAGCCAGTGCGGCACTTTCGTCTTCGTTCGGCATTCATTACGACGTGTGCGCCCCGTACCTCGTTGAGCTGACCACCGACGAGCAGAAGCAGCGCTGGCTGCCAAAGTTCTGTACCGGTGAAATCGTGACCGCGATCGGCATGACCGAACCGTCGGGCGGCTCCGACCTCGCCGCACTCAAGACCACCGCGGTGCGCGACGGCGACGACTGGATCATCAACGGGTCAAAGACGTTCATTACCAACGGCTTCAATGCCGACCTTGTAATCGTCGCGGCGCGCACGAGCCCAGAAAAGAAGGCGAAGGGCATCACCCTGTTCGCCATTGAAGACGGCATGCCCGGCTTCAGTCGCGGACGCAAGCTCGACAAGGTTGGTCAGCCCGAATCCGACACGGCCGAACTGTTTTTCGAGAACGTTCGCGTACCCGACGCCAACAGCATCGGCGAAATCGACCGTGGCTTCATCGCCATGATGGAGCGCCTACCCCAGGAGCGCATCGGCGCCGCGGTCAGCAACCTGGCGCACGCGGCGGCGATTCTGCACGAGACACTCGCCTACGCCAAGGAACGCAAAGCGTTCGGTCAGCAGATCGGCAGCTTCCAGTACAACAAGTTCCTCTTCGCCGAACTGGTCACGAAAGTCGAAGTGACGCAGGCGTTTATCGACCAGTGCGTCGCCGCGCACGCCGACGGTGAGCTGTCTGCCGTCGACGCCGCCAAGGCCAAGTGGTGGAGCGCCCAGGTGCAAAACGACGTGCTCGACGCGTGCGTTCAGCTGCACGGCGGGTACGGCTACATGCGCGAATACCGGGTCGCGCGGGCGTGGATGGACGCGCGCGTCACGAAGATTTGGGCTGGGTCGAACGAGATCATGAAGGAACTGATCGGCCGCGATCTAGGGCTGTAAATCACGACCAACGAGTGCACGCCCGGTGCGAAAACACCGGGCGCGCACCGTAGGTCAGCCGACCGCGACGGGCAGTGCGGCGAGGTCGTTCTGGGTCAGCACCGGCAGATTCACCAGTTCATCGTCGGTCACCGCGAGCTTGAGGCCGGGGAACCGCGCGAACAACGCGGGCAGCGCGATCGACACCTCAAGTCGCGACAGCGCGGCACCGGGGCAGATGTGCGGTCCGTAGCCAAAAGCCAAGTGCGTCTTCGCCGTTGCCCGTTCGACGTCGAATTCATCGGCGTTCTCGCCGTGCACACCCTTGTCGCGCCCGACGGCACGGTAGGACATCACCACCCCGTCGCCCTTGTTGATCACCACGTCGCCAACGGTGATGTCTTCGGTCGCGAAGCGCATCAGCAGGTGCGTCACCGGCGAATCCCAGCGCAGCGTTTCCTCGATTGCCTGCTTCCATTCCACCTCGCCCGCAAGCACTTTCGCGAGTTCATCGGGGTGGTTCGACAGCGCGCGCACCGCGTTGAGGATGAGCCCAACCGTGGTCTCGTGGCCGGCGGCGACGAGCGCCTTGATATTGCCGATCACCTCTTCCTCGGTGAGCGGTTCGCCACCTTCGTCGGCGGTGAGGAACGCCGAAGTGAGGTCGTCGCCGGGGTTGGCCGCCTTGGCGCGCACGAGGTCGGTGAAGTACACGTCCATCGCGTCGATGATCGCGAGGCGTTCGTCCTGCGGGGTCATTACCGAGAAGAACGCCTTGTACCAGTCGAGCAGTTTCGCGTGGTCAGCCCGGTCGACGCCCATCAGTTCGCCAACGACGCGCATCGGCAGCGGGTACGCGAAGACCTGCTTGAGGTCGACAACGCCCCCGTTTTCCGCAGCGGCCGCCGCGACATCGTCGAGCAGCTCGGCGGTTAGTCGCTCGATGACCGGGCGCAATTCTTCAAGTCGACGCGGCGCGAGCGCTTGGGTTGTCTTGGCGCGCAGCCGCCGGTGCTCGGGCCCGTCGACGGTAAACATACTGCGACCAGCGTCAACCATGCCGATCAGCGGCCACTGCCGGGTGACGACACCCGAACTCCACAGCCCCCACGCGTTGATGTCTTTCACCAGCCGTGCGTCGGTGGTGAGCTGCCGTGCGATCGCGTGATCGGTGACCGACCACGCGGGCACCCCGAGCAGGTCGATCTGGGTGATCGGCCCAGCTTCACGCAGGTGCGTTGTCTCCTCATCGAGGTTGGTCACCATCGGGTTGATGGCGAAAGGACAGGTACTCACAACGAACCTCCGACAGGTCTAACTGGGGTAAAACGGACGGGCAGTGCGGTCATGCCCCGAAGGAAAGCCGAAGGTCGCCGAACGAGTTGGTCGGCGGGGACAGCGAGGTCGACGTCTGGGAGTCGATCGAGCAGCACTTCAATCCCGGTACGCGCGATGATCTCGGCCATCTGTTGTGCCGGGAACGGGCAGCGATATTCGCCGTAGCTGAACGCGAAATGGGCGTTGTTGCCCGCTGGGACGTTGTCGTGCAGGGATTGCCGAACGTGTGGGTCGAGGTTGGCGGCGGCGAGGCCGAGCAGCAGCATGTCGCCCGCGCGGATGGTGCGTTCGGCGAGTCGGGTGTCGCGCGCGGCCCATCGACCAGCGAGGACCGACGTCGGCCCTTCCTCCCACAGCACCTCGTTCATCGCGTCGCCAACACTGCGACGACCGCCGCCGAGCGCTGCGGCGAAGCGTTCGTCGGTGAGCATCAGTCGAAGCGCGCTACCGAGCCAGTCGGCGGTGGGCAACTGACCTGCGGCCATGATCGCCATCAGGTCGTTGACGTATTCCTCGTCGGTGAAGTGGCCTTCTTCGCGCAGCATGCGCGAGGCGAGGTCGCCGCCGGGACGTGCCTTTTTCGCGGCGAGCAGCCGGGCCATGTGCTCGCCGAAACGTTGGTGGCCGCGATGGGCGTCAGCGCCGCCGTCGGCGAGCGCTTTGATGGTCGCGGCCACGTCGGCGGCGTCGGTATCGGGCAGACCGAACACGCGACACAGTGCGAGCACCGGCAGCGATTCAGCGAATTCGGCGACGAGGTCAGCGCTGCCACGGCCGCAGAATCGGTCGATGAGCCGGTCGGCGATGTCCTCGCACACCCTGCGCAATTCGAAATGGTCAACGGCTTCAAGCGCGGGCTCGACCATCGCGAGATGCCGCCGATGTTCCTGACCTGCGGTGAAGTAGATCGACGGCTGTGGTCGCCCGACCATCGGCAGCAGCGGCCAGTCGTCGGGGACGCGACCCCACTGATTCCACAGCGAGACATCGCGTGGGAAAAGCAGCGGATCGCTTGTCACCTGGTGCAATTCGCGGTACCCGATGATCAACCACGCCGGAAATCCGCCGAGCAATTCGACAGGAACGACAGGGCCGTGTTCGCGTCGCATCCGCGAATACAGGCTGTGTGGGTCGGTGTGGAACTCGGGACCGCTCAGCGCGACCGGGCATTGTGAGGTAGTCATTCGACTGAGTCATCCTGTCCGACACGGGAATACAGGTGCTCGATCAAGGCAATCAGCACCATTTTGCTTGATTCACGCTCGCGCGCGTCGCACATCACTAGCGGGATTTCCGGGGAAAGGTCGAGTGCGTCGCGTACCTGGTCGGGCGCGTAGGTTTCCCCAAAGTCGTTGCAGGCGACCACGAATGGCGTGCCCTGATGTTCAAGCCGGTCGATCGCGTACCAGGAGTCTTCGATGCGGCGCTGGTCGACGAGCACGATCGCGCCAAGCGTTCCGGCGAAAAGGCGATCCCACAGGAACCAAAACCGTTGCTGCCCGGGCGCACCGAAGAGGTAGAGCACGTGTTCGTCGTCGAGGGTGATGCGGCCGAAGTCGAACGCGACCGTCGTCGTCGACTTCGCTGGCACGCCAGAGGCGTCGTCGATGCCGACACCAACGTCGGTCATCGTCGCTTCGGTGTCGAGGGGGCGGATCTCGCTTACCGAGCGCACCATCGTGGTTTTGCCGACGCCGAAACCGCCGATGATGACGATCTTGAATCCGTGTTGAGCGGAGTCACGCAGCGGCGCGTGCGCGCGGGTAGGCGCGGTCTCAGAGCCTGCTAAGTCCAACGAGCACCTTCTTGAGGGTGGAAGCATCGAGCGACAACGCCGCCGACAACGGTGGGCGGAGCGTGATCTTGCCCGCGTGCAGCAAATCCGAAAGCAGCACCGTCGTCACCCCGACCGGGAGCCGCAGCTCGGCCGCGATCTCAACAACGGCCGTCGGCGCACGGCACATGTCGAGGATCGCGATGTGTTCCGACGGCATCCCGTGCACGGGCGCGCTCTCGGCGACAATCAGCGTGACCAGGTCGAAGTCTTCGGCGATGGGCGCGCGACCACCGGTGATCGTGTAGAAGCGATCGGGGTCCTCGTCGCGGATCGCCCGAGTCAACTGCCGACCACCCGTCGCGGTTGCGCTGCCAAATGCTCACCGAGCTGTTCGACGAGCTGGTGCATCGTGTGACCGACCAGCCCAGCGTCGGCGTCTTCGGTGGCGATCACGGCCAAATGCGCACCGCTACCAGCTTCGATGACGAACAGAATGCCGCCGTAGAACTCGGTCATCGACTGCCGAACTCCGCCGCGCCCGTCACCGAATTCGACCGACGCGCCATGCGCGAGGCTTTGGAAGCCAGCGGCGATGGCGGCGAGCTGGTCGGCGCGGTCGGTGTCTAGCTCGGGGGTGTGACAGATTTTGAGCCCGTCGCCCGATAACAGCAGCGCGTGGCGCGCGCCGGGCGTGCCCGCGACGAGGTTGTCGAGCAGCCAGCCGAGGTTGCTTCCAGCGGTGGTCGTCATCGGTGGTCCTCCAATGGGTCGAACGGGGCACCGGGCTCGTCACGCGCGGCGGTGGGCGGCCGAGTGGGTGCGGAACGTTGGAAGGCGCCAAGCGAGCCGGGACTCGTCGCCGGGCCTGCTTGGCGCGGCGGGAACGGGGCGGGAGCTTGGCCGGTCAGGCCGTCGGGGTGGACCTGGGCGAGAGTGACGCCGCGTCGGCGTTTGGGGAGGCCACCGGGGGTTTTCGGGGCTGCGCGCGGGACAGGTTGGTCTTGGACGTAGTCAGCGAAAGTTGCTGGGCGCGACACTGTTTCGGGCACTTGCACGACTGGGTGGTCAGGGACGGTCGTGCGCTGGGAGTCGCGCGTTGGCGTTTCGTTGACCGGTGCCGAGTCGGTCAGTTGCTCGGACATGGGCGCGTTCAACGTGGACGCTTGCGGCTGGCCTGGCACCTGCGTCGCAAGGTGGTTCGGCATCGTGTTCGGGATAAGACCGCGTGGCGTTGGCGCGATGACTTGCATTGGGCGACTGCGTGGTTCGGCGCGGGCGGTGAGGTCGCGGGGGACGACAACGACGACGGCCGTGCCGCCGATGGCCGACGGGCGGAACGAAACGGTCAGGTCGTGTTTGCGTGCGAGGTGGCCCACGACGGCGAGGCCGAGTCGAGTTCCGGAAAGCGAAGCGAGGTCGGTACTTTCGTCACCTGACACTGCGGATTGCGCTCGGCGCAGTGCCGAGTCGCTCATCACGAGGCCGCTGTCTTCGATCGTAATGACAACGCCCGCAGGCACTTCCGCCGCGTAGACGTGGACCTCGGTCGTTGGTGGGGAGAAGTTGCACGCGTTGTCGAGCAGTTCGGCGAGAGTGTGCATCACGCCTTCGGCGGCATGACCGACGACGCCGACATCGGCGACGGCGCGTAGTCGCACGCGCTGGTACCCGGCGACGCGACCCATCGCGCCACGCAGAATCGACTCCATCGCGATGGGTTTCGCCCAGCGCCTGCCGGTGCGCGCCCCACTGAGGACGGCGATGCTGTCGGCGAGGCGGCCCGCCTGGGCAGTCCGGTGGTCGAGGTGAAGCAGGTCGGTGAGCACGCGCGGGTCCGCGTGCCGGTGTTCCATTTCGCGGAGTTCGGCGAGCATGCTCGTCGTCATCGCCTGGATGCGACCGGCCGCGCCAGCGAACGCGGCGAGCGCCGCCGACCCGCGCCGCGAGTTCTCCTGCGCATCCCATTCGAAGCTAGCCGCGCGGTGCTCAGCGTCAGCGAGCTGGCGGGCCGCGTGTTCTTCGGTGGCCGCGATGTGTTCTTGAAGCTGCTGTAAGGCAAGCGCGTTCGCCTTTGCACGGGCGCGTTGCCGCAGGGCGACGAACAGTGCGGGGCAGCCGATCAACGCGATGCCGAAAGCTGCCGCCGCGACGGGTAGGCCGATCTCAAGTGGCACGAAGATCGCGGTGACGGCGGCCGCGGTGAGGACGACGACGCCCACCGCGAGCGCCGGATATCCGGCGGGGGCAGACTTCGGCGGTTCGACCTGCGCTGTACTCACGAACCCCCGACCACCATTTCATCCGACCAAATACCCAGAACGCCAAGCAGTTTCACGATCGGAAGCGAGCATAACGAGGCCTCGCCCGGACTGCCACCCGAGCTGTTGGGGTTCACGCGGTGTTCGGTTGCGCGTTGTGGTGGCTAGCATCGGTGGTCGTGCAGCCAGATTCACCCGGCCTGAGTCGGATTTCGTTAATCGGCATCGCGGCGGGGGTACTTGGTGGCTTGCTCGCTGTCGCGGTGCCGCTGCTGCCTGTCGAGATGAGTAGGCCGAGCCTGAATTGGCCGCAGCCGCAGTCACTTCAGGTAAGCGCCCCGCTGGTAGATTACGTCCCGCTGACCTTGTCCGCACGCGTGCCGTGCTCGGCGATCACACCCGAGGTAGGGACGGTCCTGGCGACGGTGCCGCCAGCCGCACCGCGCGCCGGTTCGACCGGATTGATCGCGCGGGTCGACGAGCGCGGCGCGCTGTCGGTGGTGTTGCGCGACAAGATGTTGCTGAGCGTGCCGGTAAGCGAGCTTGGGGCGTGCGAGGCGTTGACGGTGTCGTCTTCGGCAGAAGCGACAACGGTTTCGCTGCTCGGAACTGCGCATACGACAACACTTTCCGGTGACGTGCGCCCGCAGGTAGTCGGCGTTTTCACGGACCTGGACCGCACTCGTTTGGGCGATGCGTTCCTGCACGCGAACATCGACGCGCGCTTTTCGTCGACCCCGAGTGTGGTGAAGCGACTGGCGACGTGGGCCGCGGTTGTGTGCGCGATGGTTGCGCTTTGGGCGTTGGCGCGGGGCGAGGGTGGACGCCGGCGGTTGGGCGGTTGGCGTCGCGGGGCGCGGCGTCGTGGTGGGGGAACGGGTGAGGCTCGCGCGCGGCTATCTCGACTCAGCGCCGTCGATGCGGTCGTTCTTGCGGTCCTCGGCATCTGGCACGTCATTGGCGCCAACAGTTCCGATGACGGGTACATCCTCACGATGGCGCGCGCTTCGCAGGCGTCGGGGTATATCGCCAACTATTACCGCTGGTACGGGGTCGCCGAGGCGCCGTTTGGGTGGCCGTATGAGGTGCTCGCCTATCTGGCTCGGGTGAGCGAGGCGGGGGTGTGGATGCGGCTGCCAGCCTTGGTCGCTGGTGTCGTGTGCTGGTGGTTGCTGAGTCGTAAAGTGTTGCCGCGCTTGGGGACTCGGGGTTCCGCCGCATCGTGGACGGCCGCGCTGGTCTTCCTCGCGCTCTGGCTGCCGTATAACAACGGGCTGCGGCCGGAACCGATTATTGCCGTTGGCGTGCTTGTCTGCTGGTATGCGATGGAGCGGGCGATCGCGACGCGGCGGCTGTTGCCGGTCGCGGTTGCGGTCGGGGTCGCGGCGTTCTGTCTGGCGGCCGGGCCGACCGGGCTGGTCTGCGTTGGCGCGCTGATCGCGGGATCGCGGCCGGTACTCGGGACGGTGATCGCGCGAGCCCGCGCCCTATCTGGACCTGCCGTGCTGCGGTACGCGGCGGTGCTTGCGCCGATCGCGGCGGTCGGCACGCTCGTTTTGGTTGTGGTTTTCGCTGACCAGACCGTTGCGACGGTGCTGGAAGCGACCCGCGTACGTCAGGCTGTCGGCCCGGACATGTCGTGGTTCGAGGAACGCACCCGCTGGGATTCGCTGCTTTCAGTGAACCCGGATGGCTCGCTCGCGCGGCGGTTCGGCGTTTTGACGATGCTGCTCAGTCTGGTTGTGTGCACGGTGACGGCCCTGTGGTGGCGCGGTCGCATCCCGCTGACCGCGCGCGGTCCAGTGCTGCGCTTGCTCGCGGTAGTCGCGTTGGCGCTTGGGTTGATGATGTTCACGCCGACGAAGTGGACGCACCATTTCGGCGTTTACGCTGGCCTCGCCGCCGCATTGGCTGCGGTCGTGACGGTTGCCGTGAGTCGAGTTGTGTTGCGCCCGAACTACTTCCGCACCCTTTATGCGGCTGCCGTGCTTTTCGTGCTCGCGGTGTGTTTCACGGGGTCGAACGGGTGGTGGTACGTGTCGGGATACGGGGTGCTGTTCCCCGATCGTGCGCCGGTCGTTGGTGGCATCTCGGTCTCGACCGTGCTGCTGTGCGCGACGGGAGTTGCGCTGGCATTCGCGCTCGTACAGTTCTTTCACGGTGGGGCGCAACGAGATTCGGGTGTCTTTGGTGTCGGCGCGGAGTCGAAGTCTGTTGATCTCGCCGACACGACAGGGGCGGTGCGGCGAGCGCAGTGGACCTTCCGACGTGGCGCTGTGTCCGGACCGCGCGCGGCCACCCCGCTAACGATCGCGGCGGCGGCGATGGTCGCGTTCGAAGTGGGTTCACTCGGCATCGCAGCCGCCAGTCAATTCCCTTCGTACTCGGTGGGTTTGGCGAACCTGCGCGCGCTCGCGGGCAGCCCGTGCGCACTCGGCGACAAGGTATTGGTCGAAACGAACACCGCCGACTCACTCCTACTCCCCTACACCGGCACGGCCGCCGACGGCCTCGCCGCCGAAAACACCGGCTTCACCCCAAACGGAGTAGGCAGCCTGACCCCCGACCCTGGCCCGGGCGAAAACACGGCCCCGCCGTCGGGATCGGGTCCGCCAGGAGGTTCGGGGGGACCCGGTGGTTCACCGAGTGGCGGTGCCCCAAGCGGTGGTGGGCCCGTCGGCAGCGGACCTACCGGCGCTTCCCCCGGCGGTAGCAACACCCCGAACAGTGGTGGTCCCGCCGGACCTTCGGCTAGCCCGGCCGGTGGCGCCCCGAGTAGCGGAGGTCCCGGACCAGCTGGCGGGCCCGCTAACGGCGCAAACCCTGGCCCGAACGCGCCGACGAACTCACCCGGAGTAGGCGCACCTTCCGGTCCCACTGCCCCCGGCCCTCAGCAACCTGGTCCTTCGGCTGCCCCAACTGGTCCCGGCTCGGGTCCAGTTCCCGGCGACGCATCGCGCGGGGGTTCAGCTCCCGTCAGCGGCGCCCCTTCGGCACCCGGCACCGGATCACCTGCACCGGGCGGACCACCACTCAACGGCACCATCACACCAGGCGGCGCACCATCCAACGGAACCACCACACCAGGTGGACCACCACCCAACGGAACACCCGCACCGGGCGGACCGCCTGCGAACGGCACCGTCGCGCCAGGCGGACCTTCGCCCACTCCCGGCGCACCATCCGCACCCGAAAGTCCCAGTACCCCAGTCAAACCCGCTGACCAAGCCAGTACCGCGAAACCTGACACGCGCCCCGCTGGCCCACCCGATGAGCAGGGGAAACCGGGAATCAACGGAAGTACCGTCGCCCTCCCGTTCGGCCTCGCGCCCGAGCGCACCCCCGTGCTCGGCAGCTACTCAACCGGCGAACCCAAGCGCAACAAACTGACCACCCAGTGGTACCGCCTCGACGCCCCCGCACATGAGGATTACCGAGTTCTCATCCTGACCGTCGCGGGCCGTATCGAATCCGTCGGTCCCGACGGGAAAACCCAACCGGGACAACGCCTTCGCGTCGAATTCGCCCACCACAACGACGACGGAACGACAACCCCAACCGGCGACCTCACGCCGCCCAGCGTCGGCGGCGCACCAGGTTGGCGCAACCTCCCCATCGCGCTCGACCGAATCCCCGCTAATACCAACGCGATTCGTCTCGTCGCGGAAGGCGAAGCTGACCCCATGCAATGGCTCGCGCTCACTCCCCCGCGCGTGCCGAAGCTGTCGTCCCTCGACACTGTCGTCGGCCAGACCACACCGGTCATCGCGGATTGGCATGTCGGCCTTGCCTTCCCGTGTCAGCGTCCGTTCAACCACCGCGACGGTGTCGCCGAGCTACCCATCTGGCGCATCCAACCCGACAAGCTCAACGCGCAGGTATCGGAAACCTGGCAGGGCGCGTCGGGCGGTGGCCCGCTTGGGTGGTCGACGATGCTAATGCGGTCGCGCGCAGTCCCGGCGTATCTGGCCGACGACTGGACCCGCGACTGGGGCGAACTCCAACGCCTCACCCGCATTATCACCGCCCCACCTGCGGAAATAACGCCGCGCACCGAAACAACGTGGGGCTTGGAAACCGACACCCCGATCAGGCTCAATTAACCCCTGAAATCGGACATTTCCATTGGCATTTTCGTGCAACTTCGCGGCCGAAGACCCCAATAACGGGGTTTAGGGCGCGAACGCGCACGAAAATGCCAGTCAAGCGCCCGCACAAACAAGAACGGTCGCCGCGTGTCTCGCGGCGACCGTGACTATCCGGACAATTCCCTACTTTGGCGGCGCACCCGCAGGCGGCTCAGCACCCGGTGGCGGCCCGAGCGGCTGCGCGCCCGGTGGCAGGGGCTTGCCGATGTTGCGCGCGATGTCGGGCATCAACCGGATCGCGACCTGCTCCCACGTCCCCCAGTTGTGAATCCCGATCTCCGGGAAGTCATAGGAGACATTCGTGTAACCCAGTGCGGTGATGCGCTTTTCAAACGACCGCGTGTTCGCCAGCGCGATCGCCTCAAGCGGCATGCCCTGGGTGATCGCGTCGATCGACGACAAGTCCTGGTCAGCAGGTTTGGCGCTCCCCGCCGACACATACAGCCGCGTGTTATTCGCGATCAGCTTCTCGGCAAAGGAATACGGGTCCATCCGCGTCCACTTGTCGCTGCCAGCGGGGGCCATCGCGTCGATGTTGTAGCCGCCGCTTGCGATCATCGCCGCGCCGAGCGCTTCGCGCATCCCCGGCATCGACAGGTTCAGATATCCCGAAAGCGTTCCCGCATAACTGAATTGCTCAGGGTGATACGCCGCCATCATCAGCGCGGCACCGCCGCCGCTCGACAACCCGACGACCCCGTTGCGCGTCGCCGAGAACCCAAGCCGCTTCGCGAGCGCGTCGGGCAGCGTCTTGGTGATGAACGTTTCCCACGCGTACGCGGTGGTTTTGCCGTTCGTGTCGGACCATCCGCCGATCGCCGAACCCGAGTCGGCGCTGGGCAGGAACGAGCCGTCGGGGTTGACGCCGAAGAAGTCGCTCGGCCGGTCCCAATCGGCGTAGAAGCTGGACTGGCCGCCGACCGGCATCACCACGTTGATGTTGAATTTCGCCAATTGAGCCGGGATGGTTGTGTGCTTTTCCCAGCCGTTGAGGTCGGATTCAGCACGTTCACCGTCGAGCAGATACACCACGCGATCGGTGTTGCCGTCGGCCGCGCGCACAATGCGAGTGTTGATGGTGCCCATCGACGAGTCGACCGGGAAGTCGATCGCCGACGGGTCCGCATCGGCGCTGGCAGGGGCGGTCGAAACCAGCGGCATGAGCGCCGCGACCGCTACGCCAGCGAGGGTGCGTCGCACTCGACTGCGCGCCCCACCCAGAGTTGTCCCACGCAAAATTTCGCCTCTCGTTGTGCGGCCCCGCCGCATCCCCGCGACACACCCGCACAGCGGGCACATCCTGTCGGGCAGCATAGCGCGCGACTGGTGATGCCGAGGAATTGTCTTCGACCGCAACGAGATCGAGTAGGTGACCGCGCCGGGACGCGGTTACCGGTGCGGGTTGGTGACCTCGGTCGGCAACGTTCCGCCCATCACGACGCGCGAACCGTTCCACGTGTAGGTCATCGTCGCCGGGCCACCCTGCGGTGCCGCGAAGGGTTCATTCCCTGCGAGCCAACGGTATTCGACGGTGGTCACCGTAGAAGTCGACGCGACAACACGAGTGAAGGCATACGGCTCGGAAGTCGCTGTGCCCAAATACTTTCCGTCGTGGAAGAACAGTACGTGTACGGGCGAACCGGCCGAGTTGCCGCCGACCGCGCTGACCCACAGGAGTTGTCCGCAGTCGCCGGGGGTATCGGTACTCGCCCGCGTCGCACGCCAACCGTCACCGAGGGAAGCCAGAGCACGTTGCACGCCAACGGAATTGGTGTCGACGCAGGCGTTGGCGCTCCCGATGTCGCTGACCGGCTTTGCCTTGGTTGGCGCTGACGTCGCGACGGGGCTACTGGGCGAACCCGGATTGCCCGTCGGCTCCCCGGCTTGTTCCCCACCACCGCCAGCGCCCGGCGTAACGGAAACCGTTGGCGCACTGGACGTTCCGCCAAGCGGCGTCCCACTCGCATCACATCCAACAACCAGCCCGGCCGCCGCGACAATCAACATCCCAAGACGCAATGAAGACTTCATGATCCCTCGATCCCTGGTATCCGCTAACGCGCTGTCACGCGTATGCCCAGTCCATCGAGCGGGTTCGGCACCCTGTTAGGCGAGATAACCACATTTGCACCCTAGGGTGAAAAACCCTAACCCTGCCTAAGTCCGCTCCAGCGCTGAGAACGGAATGGTGACTTCGACCGGGTCATCAAGCAGCAGCACTCTGCGGTGCACCGCGTGCGCGCGATAGCGACGCCCTGACCAGTCCAGTCGATATTCCTCAATTTCCTCGATCCGCTGTTCTTTCTGATCCAATCGCACGATCAGGTAGCGCGGAATGCCCGCTGCGGCGTACTGAATCCGTTTATCCCCGATGTCGGTGTCGATGGTCGCCTCCGATGTCACCTCCACGACTAACAAGAGATGGTCGCGTACCGAGTTGACGTCGTAGGGTTCACAGTCGCGGATCCCAATATCCGGGTAGCGGACGTTGAGGCGCCGATCCGCAGCGGGCGAGTCGGTGTCGGCAAAACGCGCGGCGACATCGGAGTCGACGACGAGGCACGGTCCGCCGTCGCGCCGCGCATCCTCCAGTAGCCCAGCAAGTCGACGAACCACGCGACTATGCAGCGCGCTTTGGCCTATCAGTCGCACGACGCGACCATCTACGACCTCAATGTCGCCGAGGTCGTCGGCAGCCCCGTCGAGGAACTCCGCGGCCGTCAATCGGAAGTCACGCCGCTGATCTGGCGTACTCATGCACCCATCATGGCAGTCACCCCAACCTCAGGCGTCCACCCGCGTCACCACCAAGTACTCGTTCACGCCGAACACCTGCTGGAAGACGCGTTCCATCGTCGCGAGCTGGTCGCGCAGCGACTCGGTGGGCACTACGCGCGGGTCGGTGACGCGGATGAGTTCGCCGTCGTACTTCAACGTCGCCCCACCGGCGGCGAGGACGTTCTTCATCCACTGCGTTTCGGGGCCGTACGGGAGGCCGATCAGGAACTGGTCGCCTTTCGGGAACGGGGTGATCGGGGTGGTGAACTCGCGACCGCTCGTGCGGCCAACATGGTAGATGATGCCGTTGGTTGTGCCCGCTTCGCCCGCGGTGCGGAGTTGGGGCGCGTTGAGGCGGTCGCGCTGCAACCGCGTGAACGGGTCGAGGATCGCCCGATTCTTAGTGCGGAGCCCATAAATAATGACCCCGAGGCCGACGAGAACAATGCCGATAACGGCGATAAGGAGCTTTCGAATGAGAGCCATACCCTGACTCAACCACATAATCAGGCCCGCACGGCACCCAAACATGGGGCATGAATCGGCATTTCGCCGCGACTCGCCGATGACGCGTCGAAGGGCCGCGTCCGGGTGCGTTCAGGCACGATCAACGCGACCACTCGATCGTGACGTTAAGGAGTTCGTATGCCCGCCTTCACGCGCGACGTCGCCATCATCGGTGCCGGACTGTCCGGGCTCACTGCCGCGACTGAGTTGCGCAAAGCCGGGGTATCGGTTGTCGTGGTCGAGGCGCGTGACCGGGTCGGGGGACGGACGTGGACCGGCGACATTGACGGGGCGATGATCGAAATCGGCGGGCAGTGGTTGTCGCCGCATCACACCGCCGCGCTCGACCTCGTGAAAGAGCTTGGGTTGGAAACCTTTTCACGACATCGCATAGGTGAGTCGATCTATTTGGCCGCCGACGGCGAACGGCACCTGTTCACCGGTGACGTCTTCCCCGCGCCCGCAGCGACGACGAAGGAAATCCAGCGGCTCCTCACCCTGCTCGACACGCTCGCCGCCGAGGTCGGTGCCGATCAACCGTGGGCGCACCCGCGTGCCGCCGAGCTCGACGCGGTGCCGTTCCCGCTCTGGTTGGCACGCGAATCCGACGATGAATACGCGCGTGAGACGGTCGCGTTTTATGTGTCCGGCGCGATGCTGACGAAGCCCGCGCACACCCTGTCGACGTTGCAAGCCCTGCACATGGCGGCCGCGCAGGGGTCCTACACCAACCTCGCGACCGACACCTTCATGCTCGACAAGCGCGTTGTTGGTGGGATGCAACAGGTTTCGCAACGGTTGGCCGCTTCGCTTGGCGATGATGTGGTGTTAAACGCCCCGGTCCGCAGGATGGAGTGGTCGGATGAAGGCGTCACCGTGATCGCCGACGGCGACCTAGAAGTGCGCGCTGACCAGGCAATTCTCGCGATCCCGCCCACGCTCTACCCGTCGATCAGCTTCGCTCCCCCGCTCCCCCGCCTGCGCAACCAGATGTATCAGCACATGTCGTTCGGCTTCGTCGTGAAGATCCACGCGGTGTACGACAAGCCGTTCTGGCGCGCAAAGGGTTTGTCGGGCACCGGTTTCAGCGACACCGACCTCCTTTCCGAGATTTACGACAACACGAATTACGACGCCGACAACGGCGCGTTGGTCGGCTTCATCGTGAACGAACAGGCGGACGCGTATTTCGCGATGGACGCCGACGCACGCAAGGAGGCAGCACTGGCCTCCTTCGTCCGATACCTCGGCCCCGAGGCGGCGAACCCGACAGTGTTCTACGAATCAGATTGGGGCGCCGAAGAATTCACCGGCGGTGCGTACGGCGTGAGCTTCGACTTCGGCGGCTTGACCCGCTACGGCGCGTCCCTGCGCACCCCACTCGGCCCGATCCACTTCGCCTGCTCCGATCTGGCGGGCCAGGGCTTCCAGCACATCGACGGAGCGGTGCGCATGGGACGCCGGGCCGCCGAGGAAATTGTGGAACGTCGCAAGGCAAGTGTGCTGTGATGGAAGTACGGATCGCGTAGCTCTACCCGAGCGAATCGAGGCGTCATGGACAACACCTATCGGCAAGCCGTCACCTACGGGGCCGCCGTGATCGCCCTGACCGCCCTCTGCTGCGCGGTAGGCACCTTATGGACAAACGGTCGCGCGGCCTGCGTGGACAAGGGCACGTGGCTCTGCGACGGCCCGGCGCAGGTAGCGGTGCTGATCATCCCCGCGGTGGTCCTGCTGTTAGGCGGCATCGGCGCGTTCTTCCGCACGTACGTCGTATACCGCGAGGGCAGCTCCCGCTGGCCGGTCTGGCAGGGCGCGGGTTGGTTCCTGTTCATCCTGATGACGGCGTATTTAGTAATTGGCGGCGGCGCACTCGCAAACTGAATGTCGTCAAACCGTCCCTGGCGCGAAATTCATTGACGACCTACACTGAATCATATCCGGCAACAGTGATTCAGTGAGGTAGGGCGGCAACCATGACTTCCGGCATCGGCACACTCATTGAGCGGGCGCGCGTGGCCGCGGGCCTTAGCCAGCGAGCTCTTGCGGACGCGGCCGAGATTTCGCAGCCAACCCTGTCGCGCATCATTTCTGGCGACAGGGCTGCCAAGATGCCGGAAATCGTGGCCATCGCTTGGGCCACCGGCCACACCGTCGCCCAACTCACCGCTGGCACGAGTATCGCCGACCGCACGCAGTTCGCGGCCCGAGCCAGTAACGGCACCAACATGATTCGCATGCGTGAGGCCTTGCTGCACTTTGTCGAGCTAAACGACTACCTCGACGACCAAGCCATCCCCACCACCCTCTGACCCGGAAGGCGTTGTGAACTCCGAAGCCCAGGGGCAGGCAGCTGCGGTCCGCTTCCGCGACGAGCACCGTATGGGAGCGCACCCGCTCGGCGACTTGGTATCGATCATCGAACAGGCCATGGGGATCGATGTTGCGATCCTCGACGCTGATGCCGACGAGCACGGTCTCACGGTGCGTGACCCGGTCCGCGACGCGGTATTCATCGGTGTTGCCCGGACGCGCAGACCAATGCGACAACGCAGTACCCTCGCTCACGAACTCGCCCATGTCCTTTTCGAAGACTGGACGGAAGCCCAACCTGCCGGGTGGAGTGAGCGAACCCCCACCGAGGTCCGCGCGGACGCATTTGCTCGCCATCTCCTCGTCCCGATCCAGGGTCTTCGTGAGTTCCTCGGCAGCCGAACGTCGGTCGGGCAATCCACGCTGTCGGAGGTCGTCCAGCGCTTTCTCGTATCACCCCAGCTGGCGGCCATCGCATTGCACCAGGCTGGCTATATCAACGCCGACACCAAGCACGAGTGGATGTCGCTCACCGCGCCGCAACTGGCCGGACGATTCGGTTGGAGCGACCACTATCACGCGCTGCAAGCTGACTCCCACCAGCGAAGGGCACCACAACGGCTCCTTGCCCGCGCGATTGCCGGTTACGAGCAAGGTGTTGTTTCCGCGCAGACCGTCGCCACGTTACGAGGCGTCACGCTTGCTGAGGCCGAAGCCGATTTGCAGCAGGCTGGCGTTACGCCACTGCGTCCCGACATCGTCTGGGTCGATACGGCCCAACTGCCTGAGGTCCAGATTGATCTCAATGCACTCGATCAGGCGCTCGATACGCCGGACGACGCGACAGATAACCATCGAGCAGAAGGGCATCATGCCGGGTGAGCCATCGTCCGATCATCGACGCCGGGCCCGCACTGAACTTTTTCTCGATCAACAAAGAACGCCTACTTCTCAGCGTCTTAGGCCCGCTTAGCACCCCAGAAACCGTCCAGGATGAGGTTTTTCGGAAGTGCAGCCAAGATCGCCGGTTCAGTCCTGCGGCCGCGATCTGGCGAAAACTAACGCCAACCTGGGTGCAGGTACTTTCTGATGCGCCAACACTCGAACTTGCCGCCGTCGTCCACCGCATCACCCGCCAAGAAATGGAACAGCGGATGAAGCAGCCCAGGGACCTTGGCGAAACGATGGTCGTCGCGCACGCCGTGGTTGCCGCCGAGGAAGGTTTGTCCGTCACAGTCCTCATAGATGATGGCAGGGGAGCCCAAATTGCGACCGCAGAAATCAACCGACTTCGCCGACTGCGCGCGGCTGGTCGCAACGTGGGGTCTATCGGGCTCGTCAGCACGTTGACAGTGCTTGAACGTACCGCGACAACTCCGCACCTCCCGGACCGAGCAGCGATGCGAACCACTTATGCTCGGTTGCGCGCGCTCGACGACGGGCTACCGCCGATCGAGAACACCAACCTCTTGGCATCGGCGCGCTGGAACTGAATGTCGGCGACACCGAAAATGGCCCGCAGGCGATCGCTGCGGGCCACCTGCGTGAGCGCTAACCCTTGTGCCCAAGAAAGTCCAAGATTGCTCGGCGGCGGTGCTGGTATGACTCCGTGAAAGCCGCGTCGGGGTCGCGTGGGGTGTCCAGGGTGATCACCTCCGCTACCGTTGCCGGGCGGTGGGTCAGCAGGACAACCCGGTCGGCCAGCAGCAGGGCCTCGTCCACGTCGTGCGTCACGAAAAGCACTGTCATTTTCGTCTGCTCCCACACCGAGATCAGCAGTTGCTGCATCTCAAGGCGGGTCTGGGCGTCCAGTGCGCCGAACGGTTCGTCCATCAGCATCACCTTCGGCTCGCATGCCAGGGTGCGGGCCAGTTGGACGCGCTGACGCATACCGCCCGACAGCGCGCTCGGCAGGTGGTCGAGGTAGGCCGAAAGACCAACGCGGTCAAGGTAATTCGCCGCTGCGGCACGCGCCTTCTTGCCACGCAAGCCGCGCAGTCCAAGCGGGAACTGCACGTTCTTCACCGCGCTGCGCCACGGGAAAAGCGCGTCTTCCTGGAAGACCATCGCGCACTGCGCGTCGTTACCGGTCACCGACGAGCCGTCGACGGTCGCCGTCCCGCCCATCGGGGTGAGCAAACCGGCGAGGGCGCGCAAGATGGTCGACTTGCCGCAACCCGACGGGCCGAGGAACACGATCACCTCGCCCGGGTCGATGTCGAGGGTGATGTCGGCGGCGATTTTGCCGTGAAAGCCGAGTTGCAGTCCGTCGAGTCGAACGGCCGCGCCGGAGGTGGCCAGAGTTGTGGTCATGGGAAATGCTCCTGAAGATAAGTAGGAATTACTGAGCGCGCGGCAGCCAGCGGTTCACGCGACGGCCGGTGAGTTCGACGACCCACGCGGTAATCAGCCCGAGCGCGCCGATCGACAACATCCCGACGACGACGCCCGCGTAGTCGAGCAGTCCGTACGCCTGCCATGTGTAGTAGCCGATGCCGAACTGGCCAGAGATCATTTCGGCGCTGACAACGCAGATCCACGCGACGCCCATCGCCACCGAAAGCCCGGAGAAAATGCCGGGCATCGCGCCGGGCAACACCACGCTGCGCAGGATGGTCAGGCGCCCAGCGCCCATCGTCCGCGCGGCTTCGTCCCACACCTTGGGCAGCGAATCCATCGCGTGAATCGTGCTCACGACGACGGGGAAGAACGCGGCGAAGAACGTGATGAAGACGATGCCCTGTTCACTTGAGGGGAAAAGCAAGATGGTCAGCGGCACGATCGCGATGGCCGGGATTGGGCGAACGATTTCGATGAAGGGCCGCAACGTCTTTCGCGCGGTCTTGGATCGGCCGATCAACACACCGAGCGCGACGCCGATCACCGCGGCGAGCACGAAGCCCATGAGGATGCGCTGCACGCTAGCGAACAGGTCGTCGTAGTAGGCGCCCGAACCCAGTCGCGCACTGAACTTGTCGATCACGCTGGCCGGGGTTGGCATCCGGTTGAAGCGCAACCACGCGACCACCTGATTCGCGGTGAGGTAATGCCACACCACGACGAACGTGGCGATCGGAATGAGCGGGAGCAGGACCGTCGCGGCGATCGCGCGGGCACGACGCCCAATCAAACGCGGCGCGGGCGCTTCCGTGGAAGACGTTGTGCGGGAACGGAATCGAGTAACGGGAGGAAGTGCTGTGATCGCCATGAGCTGCGATCTCCTTTCGTGGAGGAAGGTTAGGAAGTGGCCCGCGACTGTGCGAGCGCCGCTTCGTAATTCACGATGCGGGTGTTGGCGTGATCGGCGACGTAGGCGTTAGCTGCCCCGCTCGTCGCGAAGGGTAGGTAGCGCGAAGTCGGCGCGGCGGCAGGGTCGATGACCCAGGTCGCCTTGTGCGCGAACAGCTTGGTCGCGGTTGCCGTGTCGGGCACGTATCCGGCGCGCACGCGGGTCGAGTCGGCGGCGATGCGACGTAGCAGGCAGCTTGGCGTCGCCGCGACGACGGTCGAATCAGCGCCCGCGAACCACACCTCCGACGCGGTGCGCGGATCGGTCGCCGACACCCCGCACGCGTCGTCGAAGCCTGCGAGCTTGCTCGGATTGGTCACGTCGGCGGCGCGTGCGTCGTAGTCGGGGCCGATGAGCGTGCGCAGGTAGGTGTCGTTGATGAACGTGGCGACGTCGAAGTCGGCCTTTACCGACCCGCGCTTGACCAGGAACTGCTTAGCCTTGCCCAGCGCGTCGACGAAGGGCTGCTTGAGCGTCGGGTCGAAGGAGACGAGCCCGTTCGGCCCGTTGTAGAGGTAGGCGACCTCGGGTTCGATGCCGGTAATCGCGCTGATCCGCAACGCGGCGTGCAGCGGTTCCGCGGTGATGTAGTCGGTCGTCGCGCGCATCGCATGCAGGAATGCCGACGTGACCTCGGGGTTTTGGCCAGAGAATTCCTTGCGAACGACAACGCCGTGGAAGGTGGGAATGCCGTTGTCGCCGCCGTCGTGCAGCAGTCGCCCTTGGTTGCGGAACACGACCAGCTGCGGCCACGGCACGAACTGCGCGAGCGCGTCGACCTGGCCGCCCTGGATCGCGGCAGCGCCGATCGACGGGTCCTGGTTGGCGACGGCGACGTCGCTGGCCGTCATTCCTACTCGCTGCAACGACGCCGACAGCATGCCGTCGCCTGCCGAGCCAAGGCTCGTCGATACGTGTTTGCCGCGCAGGTCGCTAATCGACTGGGCCGTCGAATCATTGGGTACGACAACCTGATTCAGCGAACCGCGCAGGTTGTAGCCGGTGACGGCGACGAGCTCGGTTGCCGCGTCGGCGTACTTCGACGTCTTGGAACCGTTGGCGAGCAGCGGGTAGTCGCCCATCGAACCGATGTCGACGTGGGTGGCGATCATCGCCGCCGTGAGCGGTGCGCCGGACGAAAAGTCTTGCCAGACAACGCGATACTTCTTGCCGGTCTTCTCTCCGACCTCGCGCAGTGTCTTTTCCAGCTCGCCACGGTCGCGCATCAAGGTGCCGACATTGATGGTGTTGATGGTTTTGGACTGATAACCGACATTGACGACGACGGTCCGCGAATCCATCAACGTGCACCCGGTGAGGCTGGCGGAGAGGGCGACGAACGCGGCAGTCGCGACGGTGATGATTCGGCCGCGCCTGCTGCTACGGGCCGCGCGCGGTGGATTCGCACCACGCGGTTTTCTCTCGGTGAACATGACACCTAGCGTCGACGTGTTCTGTTACGCCCGAGCAACCCACGTTTTCCAAGTAGTTAAGCTACTTTTCGCAATAAGGATCGTCGCGGCGGTGGGATTGAAAAATCCAGCGGCAAGATCGACGAAATACGCTCCGATAAGGCGTTTCGGTGAATTGAATTATGGCTAGCAAGATCGCGAGAAGGCCCATGTCATCCTGGCGAAACCTCTGTTACGCCAAGGCCGTTCACTAGCTAATCGCACCGATTTTCGACAGGCTAAACGTATGCCCGAACCACACGCTCGTGAGCCCGATTATCGATTCACCCTCGCCAATGAACGCACATTCTTAGCTTGGCAACGGACTTCACTCGGGTTGCTTGCCGGCTCGGTCGCGATGCTACATTTTCACCCTTTTCCCGACGACCCGATCCTCTCGCGCGCCTTGGCCGCGGTGCTCGGCGTGGTCGCGATTGTCACCTCAGCGGGCAGTTTGCACCGGTGGTTCGCCAATGACCGGGCGATCCGCGCCGACGGCCCGTTGGCGCGACCGCGCCTGGTCACCGTCACGGCGCTCACGCTCACCACGTTCGCGCTGGTGATCGCGTCGCTGGCCGCCGTCGCGTGACGCACCTGCTCGAAGACCGCGACCCGGGTCTGCAACCTGAGCGCACCGCGCTGTCGTGGACGCGCACGTCGCTGGCGATGATGGCGAACGGCCTGCTTCTCGTCGGGAGAGACGTGCTCGTTGGCGACTGGCACGCGACAACGGGAATCACTTGCGCGGTAGCACTTTTGGGCGCTTTGACCGTCTACCTCATCGGGCACCGACGCGGCGCGCGACTACTCGCAGGAACCCGTTCGCGCGCCCCCATCGCGATCGTCGCGACGGGCTTCGGGGTGATCCTGCTGTGCGTGACGCTGTTCGCAACAGCACTCGCTACCAGCGCATAAGAAAAGCCCAGTGTCACAACGACACTGGGCTTCTCCGTGGGATTTTCAGACCGCGGGCTCCAACGCCGACCCGGCGCGACTTCGAGTTCGGTACATCCACACGATGCCCGCGCACGCGACGCCGACGAACACACCGATCGCCAGGTTGTGCGTCCAGACCGTCACCGCGACGGTTAGCAGCATCGCTACCGTCTCTGCGATCGGGGTGCGGCGCAGTGTCGACGGGCGTAGCGATCCCCAATCCGCCGTCGCCGCCGACACCGCGATCATCACCGCGACCAGCGCCGCCATCGGGATCGTCGCGAGTACCGGGCCCAAAACCGTTACCAGACAAAGCAAGACGAGGCCAGCGACGAAAACCGAGATTCGGGTGCGCGCGTGGCACGTCTTGACGTTCATCATCGTCTGCCCGATCATCGCGCAGCCGCCCATGCCGCCGAAGAGCCCGGTCGCGATGTTGGCGATGCCCTGGCCCCAACTTTCGCGCCGATGGTTCGATGGCGTGCCGGTGATGTCGTCGACCAACTTCGCCGTCAGCAGGGTTTCGATGAGCCCAACAAAAGCGACGCCCACCGCGTACGGAGCGATGATTCCTAAAGTGCGCCAGGATAATTCGACACCCGGCAGCCCGATGCCAGCCAATCCACCACGCGGGTCACCCTCGTCTTCCACGCGTGGGACGTCGATGGAGAACACGACCGCGACGAGCGTCAGCAACACCGTCGCGACCAGCGCGGCGGGGACCGCGTTAGTGAACCTCGGCAACACGACCATGATCACTAAACCAGCGCTGACCAGCACATACACCGGCCACGGCACGTCGATCAGATGCGGCAGCTGCGCGGTGAAAATCAAGATCGCGAGCGCGTTGACGAACCCGGTGAGCACCGACTTCGGAATGAACCGCAACAGCGAAGCGACCCCGCACCGCGCGAGCACGATTTGCAACGCGCCAGCCAAAAGCACGGTGGCGATGAGGTATTCGACGCCGTGGTCGTGCACAAGCGGTGCGACAACCAGCGCCACCGAACCGGCCGCCGCCGACACCATCGCGGGTCGACCACCGGTAATCGCGATCGCCATCGCGAACACAATCGAGGTGAACAGACCAACACCGGGCCCAACCCCGGCGAGAATCGAAAAGGAAATAGTTTCGGGAATCAGGGCGAGCGCGGTGACCATCCCCGCGAGAATTTCCACCCGCAACGCGCTCGGATTTCCAATCATGATGATCTACCTCGTAAAACTAGAGAAGAGGACACCTTAGTCGGTGCCCTCTTCTCAGGGGTGGTTGGGATTAGACGGCCACAGATTCGGGCTCAGTGCGCTTGGGCACGAAGTCAAGCGGTGCGCCCGGCGGGATCAATTCCTCGCGCGCCACGCTGTCTTCGAAGTTGCGAATGATGCGGTGCGCGTGCTGCATCACCCACCAGCGCACGAACGTCTGGTTCACCGGTTCGCGTTCCTTCGGGTCTTCGAGCAGGTTGATGATGCGTGCGAAGCCGAGCGGAATTTCCGGATCGTGGAAATGCTGCTGGCGGACGAAACTGATTTTGAACTGCGACCACTTGACCGCGTGCATTTCGTCGTTGAGCCACACAATGTGGCCCTCACGTGCCGATTCCTCGGCACCTTCGAAGAATTCACGCTGGTCGAGGCCGTCGATCTCGCGGTCGTCGGGGATCTCGCACCCGGCGTAGCCAAGCAGCGTGGTGAACATGTCGGTCACGTGCATCATCTCGTTGCTTTCGCGCGGAACGACGTGGCCGGGATAGCGAATCAGCGCCGGGGTGCGAATGCCGCCTTCGGCCGAGCTGAAGTAGGAACCGTCGAAGAAGCCAGCGGTACCGCGGCCGGCGAGGTGATCTTCGGGGCCGTTGTCACCGGCGAAAACGACGATGGTGTTGTCGCGGATACCCAATTCGTCGAGCTTGTCGAGAATGCGCTGGAAATCGTAGTCGAGCATCAGCAGCGCATCACCCCACGCGCCATTGGTTGACGTTCCCTTGAATTCCTCACGGACCTCGATGGGGAAATGCAGCAGCGAATGGTTGTGGTACAGGAAGAACGGTTTGTCGTCGGCGACGCTGCGCTCCATGAAGTCCATCGCGCGCCGGTCGTACTCGGCGTCCATGCTGCCCTTGAGGGCCACGGTCAGCTGCTCGTCGGTGGTGGTGACGCCACCTTCCTTGGTGCCGTCGTACATGTACGACCAGCCGTCGCGCTCGCCCTTGTACCACGGGTCATCGGGCCACAGGCACTCGTCGTAAGTGCGTGCGGGACCGTACCATTCGTCGAAGCCGTGGTCGGTCGGCCAGCGGCCATCTTCAGCGCCGATGTGCCATTTGCCGTAGCACGCTGTCGCGTAACCGGCCTCGGAGAGAATGTCGCCCATCGTGCGTTCCCAGGCGACGAGGCCGCCGGGATTGCCGCCGAGCGCGATGGTGTGATTTCCCGAACGAATGGGATAGCGACCGGTCATCAATGCCGAACGGGTTGGCGTGCACTGCGGTTCGACGACGAAATGCGACAGCTTGAGACTTTCGCCAGCGAAGGTGTCGATATTCTTCGTATCGGCACCGCGCAGAATTCCGCCGCCGAAACAACCCAATTCGCCGAGGCCGAGATTATCGACGTGGAAGTAGACGATGTTGGGCTTTTTACTACCGGATTCGGACATGACTGATCCTCATTTCTTTCTACGGTGAGAAAATTCAGGTTGTACTGCGGTCAGGCGCTGGGGAATCGCGCGTTGACCGAGGTCAAGGTGAGTCGGTCGCCGCGATAGCGCACCGATTCAAGGTCGAAGGGAGTGCCGTCGGCGAGGTAGGTAAGTCGGTGCAATAACAGCACTGGGGCACCGATTTTGATGTCGAGCAGTCGCGCTGTTCCTCGGTCGGCGGCGACGGCTTCGATGGTGTTCTCGGCTTCACCAATGCGTGCGCCGAGTTTGTCTTCGAGGAGGCGGAACACGTCCTCGTGTGCCAGGTCAGCGCCCGCGAGCGCGTCGATGGCCTCGGGTCGCAGCGACGTCGTATCCAGCGACAACGGCACGCCGGCAACCGAACGCAGCCGTTCGATGAACAGGATCGGGCTGCCTTCGGGGATTGAGAGTCGCGCAGCGACGAACCCGGTTGCCGTCGACTCGCGTGCCGAGAGCACCCTGTTCTCCACTGAAAGTTGGTGACCCGCGAGCGATTCCGCGAGCCCTTCCAATCGGTCGATCCGCTGACGCAGTTTGGCCCCGGTCACGACCGTGCCAAGCCCCTGCACTCGCGTGATGAGCCCTTCCGAGCGCAACAGGTCGAATGCTTCGCGAATCGCGTTGCGGCTCACGCCCCATTCAGCGGCGAGCGCGGTCTCCGGCGGCAAAAGTGGCCGAGGTGCGGCCAGTCCGCCGAATGCGCCATCGAGGATTTGGGTCCGCAGAATGTCACGAACCCAGCGCGCCGCGTCTTCGCGGGTGCCCGCGTATTTGCGGAGCGGAGGTCGGGGGAATCCCGTCGTTGGTGTGGCGCGCCGCCTTGATGTCATGGCATTAGCTTGCCAAGCGGCCATTCCCGTTGCTTTACCTGGAAGTTCTCGGTTAGTTACGCCAGCTCAGCCACCAACTAACGCGCTGGCCAGGGCATTTTCGACGGCGAATCACGCCAGTTACGCCGCTAGATTCCTGCGAAAGATACGACTTCGGCCCCGAGCGCGTAACACGCTCGGGGCCGAAAGGGGCTTCGACTCAGATGTCTCAGATGTCGAGGAAACGAATGTCGCCCGCGTTTTGGGTGATGAAGCCGCGTCGCGCGTCGACATCTTCGCCCATCAGAATGGCGAAAACCTCCTCGGCGACAGCCGCGTCGGTGACGGTGAGTTGCCGCAGCAACCGCGTCGACGGATCCATCGTTGTTTCCCACAGTTCTTGCGGGTTCATTTCGCCAAGACCCTTGTATCGCTGAATGCCCTGGGCGGCATCGATGCGGCGGCCAGCGTCAATTCCAGCGGCGAGCAGACCGTCGCGTTGACCGTCGGAGTACGCGTAATCCGGTTCGCCGCGTTGCCATTTGAGTTTGTACAGCGGCGGCTGCGCCAGATACACGTGCCCGAGCTCGATGAGCGGGCGCACGTACCGGAAAAGCAGCGTGAGCAGCAGGGTGGAGATGTGTTTGCCATCGACGTCGGCGTCGGCCATCAGCACGATTTTGTGATACCGCAGCTTAGTGAGGTCGAATTCATCCTTGATGCCGGTGCCGAGCGCGGTGATGATCGACTGAACCTCGGTGTTTTTGAGTACCTGGTCGATGCGCGACTTTTCGACGTTAATGATTTTGCCGCGCAGTGGCAGAATGGCCTGATACATCGAATCGCGCCCGGATTTCGCGCTGCCACCGGCCGAGTCGCCTTCGACGATGAACAGCTCAGCACGCGAAGCATCGGTGGTGCGGCAATCCGACAGCTTGCCGGGAAAGCCACCCATCGCGCTAGCGGTCTTGCGCCGCACCAACTCTCGCGCTTTGCGCGCCGCCGCGCGAGCCTGCGCGGTCGACGCCACCTTCGCGATAATCAGTTTGGCCTCGGCGGGATTGGCGTCGAACCACTCGGTCAGCTTCTCGTGCGACACCTTCTGCACGAACGAGCGAATCTCACCGTTGCCCAGTCGTGTCTTGGTCTGACCCTCGAATTGCGGATCGGCGACCTTCACCGAGACCACAGCGGCGAGCCCTTCGCGCACATCGTCGCCGGTGAGGTTGCCGTCAGATGCTTTGAGCAGCTTCATCTTTCGCGCGTACCGGTTGACCACGGTCGTGAGTGCCGCGCGGAACCCTTCCTCGTGGACGCCACCCTCGGTGGTGCTGATCGTGTTGGCGAAGGTGCGCACCGACTCGCTGAAACCGGTGTTCCATTGGAGCGCGATCTCCAGCTCGTAACCGGTGGCAGCCCCGGTGAGCGCGATGATGTTGGGGTGCAATGCCTTTCGGCCGATATTGAGGTGGTCGACGAACTCGCGTAAACCGCCGGGGTAGCAATACTCCCGCGATTCACCCTCGGCGTCGGTGAGCGTCATCGTGAGCCCGCTATTCAGGAACGCCATTTCCTGCATCCGGCGCGCGACAGTTTCGACGTCGTATTCGGTCGTCTCAAAGACGTCGGGGTCGGCCCAGAAACGCACGACGGTGCCGGTCGCCTCGGTTGCCGCACCGCGCGTCAGCGTCTGCGGCTCGGCGCGCAAATACTGCTGTGACCAGGCGAAACCGTCACGGCAGATGTCGACTTCCAGCCTCGTCGACAGGGCGTTCACCACCGAAACGCCAACGCCATGCAAGCCGCCGGAGACGGTGTACGCACTGTCTTCGGCACCGAATTTGCCGCCAGCGTGGAGTTGGGTCATTACGACGTCGATGGTCGGGATGCCGGTCGCGTGAGTGGCGACGGGGATGCCACGGCCATCGTCGGCGACTTCGGCGCCGCCGTCGGGCAGCAATCGCACGTCAACGCGCGTGGCGAACCCGGCCATCGCCTCGTCGACCCCGTTGTCGATGACTTCCCACAGCATGTGGTGCAGTCCGCGCGCACTGGTCGACCCGATGTACATGCCGGGGCGTTTGCGCACCACATCAAGGCCCTCAAGGACCGTGATCGCCGCCGCGCCGTACACGTGCTCAGTGGTCGCGGTCATGCCGTCACCTCACGCACGATGCAGCGGAAGCCGATGTGGCACGTCGACGCGTCCTCGGTGTGACCTTGGCGCGCGGCCGGGCGGTAGCGGTCGCAATAGTTGGGCGAGCACAGGTGCGAACCGCCCTTCACGGTGCGACGCGGATACGTCTCGCCGGTGTCTGCCGCCGCGGTCTGGACCGGATTGCGCGGGATGCAGCAATTGCTCGCTGGCGCAACGTTTTTGCCGCTTTCGGCGTGGCTCGCGGTGTGGTGGTCGGCCGTCCACTCCCAGACGTTGCCCGCCATGTCGAACAGTCCGTAGCCGTTCGGCGCGAACTTGCCTACCGGTGACGTTCCCGCGTACCCGTCCAATTCGAGGTTCTGCCAAGGGAATTCGCCCTGCCAGACGTTGCCGCCAGGTCGGCCGCGCGGTTCGCGTTCGGCACCCCATGTGTAGGTGGCGCGATCCAGACCGCCGCGCGCCGCGAACTCCCACTCGGCTTCGGTGGGCAGCGCTTTGCCCGCCCACTCGGCGTAAGCGACGGCGTCAAAGTACGAAACATGGGTCACCGGGTGCAGATTGCGGCATCCAACGTTGCTGCCCGGCCCCTCGGGATGCCGCCAATCCGCGCCCGGAACGTACGACCACCATCGTCGATAGTCGTTGAGTGGCACCGGATTTGCCGGCGGGGTGAACACCATCGACCCCGCGGTGAGCAACGACGGATCGGCGTCGGGGAAATCGGCCGGATCGGGGTCGCGTTCGGCCGTCGTGACGTAACCCGTGTCCTTCACGAACCGGCGAAACTGGGCGACGGTCACCGGGTGCGTATCGACCCAAAACCCGTCGACGTGAACCTGATGCGCGGGGCGTTCTTCGGGGTAGTGGTCATCGCACCCCATCCAATAGGCTCCGCCGGAAACCCACGCCATACCTTTGCGCGTTTGCTGGGAAGTGGTGAGCAACATGCAGGTCAGCGTGCCAAAAGCACGCTACAGACGCGTTATCGGCGATGTTACGCCACCTCGTAACTCATGAACTCGGCGCTAGAGCGGCCGTCGGTGGCGCATCCGATGCGGATACGCCACCACCGGCGTGGCTACTTCTTCAGCGGAACGAGGTACGGGAACTCGCTGGTGCGCTGGTTTTCGGTGACCGACGGCTTCAGGCCGGTGTTGATGCCCATGTTCGTGACGAGCGCGATCATCGATTCCTCGACGTTGTCGGCGAGCGAACGGCCGTTCATAATCGCGAAGCTGTAGCTGGCGACGCTGCCGAGCACATAGGTGAGCACGTCCGGGTAAAGCTGGCGCGCGACGATCTGGCCGTAGCTTTCCGGGTCGGTGCTCGTCCCTGTCGCCTTCACGACGGCGGCGATGTGGCCAGCGAGGTGCTCGCCGTCCTGCGGCCAATCCTGCGAAGGCAGCCGCGTATTGGCCGGGTTGGTGAAGTCGGTGTCCTTGGGCCAGAAGATCGGCCACATCATCGGATGACCGCCACGGTTGATCATCCGCCAGCCGCCCGCGTCGGTGGCGAGTTTGGTCGCACACCAGATGCCGACCTCACGCCCGTGCACCAGCTCGCCGTACCCCGACGGCACCTGCAACACGATCGCTTCCACCGACGTGCCAGCGAACCCGTTCTTCGCGTTGCTCGGGTCCCAGCCGGTCAGGTCGACGGCCGTACCCTTGGCCATCGCGCTGTTGACGCGACCGAGGACGTCACCGTCGGCGTAGAACGGATCTTCGACGCGCCCGCACCACACGCGGAAACCATCGGCAGCCGCGATCTCGTTGGTGCGGCCGTCGAGGATCACTTCGCCGTCGGCGCTGTCGTCGCGGGCGGCATCGCCGGTGACGACGAACAATTGGTACGCCTGCGCGCCCGCGTCGTCAGCTTCGGCGAAAACAACACGGAACGTGTACGACTCGAAATCGGCGTCGCCGAGATGGAATTTGAATTCATAACGAGCTTCATGATGGAAGCCTGGCTTCTGATAAACGCCGGTGACGTTGGAGTTGACGTCCATGATCAGCACGGTGCCCTGATCGTTAGGGAAGGCGTAGAAGTCATCGATGTAAAGCTGGCCGTTCTTCGCTGCCAGCGGGGTGTCGAGGTGATGCGACATGCGAGGCCCTTCTGCTCTTCGGCGGGTTGCTGCGTGCACCCTACGGATGAGGACCGCTATCTGCGGTTATCGACGCGCGGTATCAGCTCGGTAACTGTGCTCGCGGCCCTGCGGCGGTATGTTCGATGCGCGATCAGCTCGACCACCGCACACGCGCGTAACGCCCGCGCTGCTATGGAAAGGAAGCTGTTATGCCGGAATCTGACACCGGTTGTCCTGCGCATCCTGGCAAATTCACGCGGCCCGAAGCCGTCGGTGGATTGCCGGACTGGTGGCCACAGCAACTGAATGTCAAAATGCTGCAACAGAATCCGCCGTCGGTAAACCCGTTTGGTGCGGATTTTGATTACGGTGCCGAATTCGACACGCTCGATCTCGACGAAGTGCGTAAGGATTTGTACGCGCTGTTCAAGGATTCGCAGGAATGGTGGCCAGCCGACTTCGGCGACTACGGCCCGTTCCTCATTCGTATGGCATGGCACGCGGCGGGCACGTATCGGACCCTTGACGGGCGTGGCGGTGCCGGTCACGCGATGCAGCGCTTCACCCCGATTAACAGCTGGCCCGACAACGCCAACCTCGACAAAGCGCGCAGGCTGCTGTGGCCGGTGAAGCAGAAGTACGGCAGGAAGCTGTCGTGGGCCGACCTCATGGAGTACGCGGGCAACTGCGCGCTTGAGTCGATGGGGTTCAAGACGATGGGCTTCGCTGGCGGTCGCGTTGACTGGTGGCAGGGCGATGAGACGTTCTGGGGTCCTGAGCGCACGTGGATGGGCGACGGCGGTTCATCCCGCCCGCGCACGAGTTGGAACCGCCGCTTGGCGCGACGAACATGGGTCTGATTTACGTCGATCCCGAAGGGCCAGACGGGAAACCGGACCCGTACGGGTCGGCGAGCGACGTGCGACAGACCTTCCGCCGCATGGCGATGAACGACATCGAAACCGCCGCGTTGATCGTCGGTGGGCACACGTTCGGCAAGACGCACGGCGCTGGTCCCGCCGATTTGGTCGGGCCGCCGCCAGCTGGCGCGCCGCTCGATGAACAGGACCTTGGCTGGAAGAACCGCTTCGGCACCGGCGTTGGCCCCGACACTACGAGTAGCGGCATCGAGGTCACGTGGACGCAGACGCCGCTCAAGTTCGACAACACGTTCCTCGAAAACCTCTACGGTTTCGACTGGGAGCCCTACAAGGGTCCGGGCGGCAAGTGGCAGTGGCGACCGAAGGACAACGCGGGCGCTGACCTTGTCCCCTACCCCTTCGACGCGCACAAGCATCATCAGCCGAACATGCTGACGTCGGATATCGCGTTGAAGGTCGACCCGGAATATCACGCGATCACGTCGCGCTGGTTGCACAATCCCGACGAGTTCGCCGAGGAATTCCGCAAGGCGTGGTTCAAGCTGATCCACCGCGACATGGGCCCGATCACGCGCTACCGGGGTTCACAGTTCCCGAAGGAACCCCAGCTTTTCCAGGACCCGATCGAGCCGGTAACCCACAAACTCATCGGTGCCGACGACATCGCCGCGCTCAAGGGCGAACTACTCAACTGCGGGGTTTCGCAGCGGCAGTTGCTTTACACCGCGTGGGGTGCGGCGTCGAGCTACCGAGGCAGCGACATGCGTGGTGGCGCGAACGGCGGTCGCATTCGCCTTGCGCCGCAACGTGATTGGGCACGCAACGAACCTGCTTCGCTCGCCCAGGTCGTCCCCGCGCTTGAGGGTGTGCAGCGCAAGTTCAACGATTCGCGCTCGGATGGCGTCGCGGTTTCCTTCGCTGACCTTGTTGTTTTGGGTGGCGTCGCCGCGCTTGAGCAGGCGGCCGCGGCGGCCGGGCACCAGGTCACCGTGCCGTTCACGCCCGGTCGTGGCGACGCGACGCAGGATTGGACCGAAATCTCGTCCTTCGACGACCTTGAGGGCTTCGCCGACGGTTTCCGCAGCTACATCGTCGACGGTGCGCCGATGGAAGCCGAATACATGCTGCTCGACAAGGCCGAATTGCTGCGGCTGAGCGCACCCGAGATGACGGTGCTCATCGGCGGAATGCGCGTGCTCAACCTGAATTACGAGCAGTCGCCCAACGGGGTGCTCACCGACCGGCCGGGCGCGCTGACCAACGATTTCTTCGTGAACCTGCTTGATATGCGCTACGAGTGGAAGCCGTCGGAGCACGACAAGCAGACCTTCGTCGGCATCGAACGGGCAACGGGCAAGCAGCGGTGGACAGCGGGCCGCATCGACCTCGCGTTCGGGTGGGACGCGCAGCTGCGCGCGACGTCGGAGGTTTACGGCGCGCGCGACGGTGAGCCGAAGTTCGTGGCCGACTTCATCGCGGCGTGGACGAAGGTGATGGACGCCGACCGCTTCGATCTGCACGACTAGCTGGGCCTGATCAAGATCATCAGGCTCTCAGGGATTTTTCTACTCGACGTTTGTTTACCTGAGAGCCTGGTGATCTTGAATTGTGCAGCCGCAGGATTCGGCGGGTGCCAGGGTCACTGGCAACGGGGCCAGCGTGGCCGGTGGCGTGTCGGGAGCCAACAGTCTGGTGAGTGCCTCGTCGACTATCGCGTCGATGGGTTGCAGTACCGACGACAAGGTGATTTGGGCGAAGGGGCGCGTTGGGTCGGCGTCGAAGCCGACCACTCGAATATCCTGCGCCACCTTGAAATTCGCGTCCGTGATCGCGCGGAGCACCGCCGCCGCCTGGCCATAGGTGCCGACGACCATCGCGTCGGGAATGTGGCCCGCGCGTAGGTGCTCGCTGACCGCCCGGTACGCACCTGCTGGCGTGAGGTCTGTGCGAATCGGTTCGCTGCCAACAACTTTCGCGAAGCCCTCGAATCGGCGCGCGACCGTTTCGTGGTCGCCATGCCGGACATCCGAATCGGTCAGTCCGCCCACGAAAACCGCTGTGCGACAACCATGTACGCCGGTGAGATGCTCGGCGGCAAGCTGGCCCGCGGCGATGTGGTCGGCCCCGACCACCGGCGAATCGACCGCAACCCGTGTGTTGTGCACCCACACCACCGGCATCCGCGCGCGTGCGCAGATCGTCGCGGTCTTTGCTGGATCCACCGCGCCAACGACAAGCAGACCGTCGATACCCACGTCGGCGAACGCGGTAGTGAACTCCTGTTCACGGTCAGGTTCGTAACCAGTGTTGCCGAGCATCGTGAGGTGGTCGCGCGCGCGTGCTTCCACCTCGACCCGGCCGGCGAGCGCCGCGTACAGCGGCAGCGTCAGATCCGGCACGAGCAACCCGATTTGCCGCCAGCGGCGAGGCCTTCTTAATGCGCGGGCGAGCCGGTCGGGGCGGTAGCGCAACGCCTCGGCGGCGGCCAGGACCTTCACGCGCAGCTCGTCAGACACCGGTCGCGGACCGTCGTTGAGCACGTAGCTCACGACAGCGGTCGACACGCCCGCGTGGGCGGCGACGTCGGCGAGGGTTGGTCGTTTGGGGGTCACATTCGCTCCAGTATCGACGGTACGCGACCGACTCCGATGGGTTTTGTTCACCAAGATTCCTACCCTTTGCTCGCCCAGAATGCTGGTTACGCTAATCGATTAGATCCGTTACCGGGGCGACCAACCCCCGCAACAAATCAGAGGTGAACTAAAACCCATGTCCTACACACGACTCCGTGGCGTCACCCACTACGAACCTGACAACACCTACGAGAGCCTGGTCGCCTTCACCGGTGCGGATTCGATCTCGCGGCTCATTTCCCTCGACGGCACCGTCGTCCATGAGTGGCCGTTCGCCGGCGTGCCAGCGCGGGTGATCGACCCCGCGCTCAACGGTGGTCGCGTCGGCGACATCGGCGTTCAGCTCAGCGGCAGCGGCGACGACCGCGGCGGCATCTACGCCAATGGCACTGTCGGCCAACTCAATTGGGAAGGCGACGTCGTCTGGCAGTGGGGTGAGCAAGCACCCGGCGGCGCGGCGCGCCAGAACCACGATTGGGAGCTACTGCCCAACGGCAACCGCCTGCTCCTGGTCACGGTGCCGCGCGTGGTCGAGCAGCTCGGCATCCCCGACACCGTGGGTGACCAAGGGCTGCTTGAGGTTTCGCCGGACGGCGAGATCGTGTGGCAGTGGCTCGCTGGCGATCACCTCGACGAGTTCGGGTTCTCGCCGGAAGGACGAGAAGCGTTGAGCGCCACCGCGGCTCGCGATCCGGAGGACCCGTGGGGGTATCTGGAAATGAACAGTGCGAAGTCGCTTGGGCCCAACCGCTGGTTCGAGACCGACCCCGCTTTTCATCCCGACAACATCCTGGTCAGCTTCCGCAAAGCCAATATCGTCGCGTTGATCGAGAAGAGCAGCGGCGCGATCGTGTGGCGGCTCGGACCCTACTTCGATGCCACGCCTGGCGCTCAGCATCAGCGCATCAATACACATAAGGTGCCGCGTCCGGTTGACCAGATTTCCGGTCAGCACAACCCGCACCTGATCGCGCCCGGCCTGCCTGGCGCTGGCAACATTCTCGTCTTCGACAACCAGGGTGGTGCGGGCTATCCCCCTGCGCCCCTTGGCATTTACGCCGGTTCGCGAGTGTTGGAGATCGACCCGAGCACGCGCCAGATCGTCTGGCAGTACACGGCCGAGGATTCGGGCCTGCCGTCATGGACGTTCTTCAGCTCGTTCGTCAGCAACGCGCAACGGCTGCCCAACGGCAACACGCTCATCACCGAGGGAATGCAGGGCAGGTTGTTCCAGGTGACGCCCGCGGGTGAGGTGGTGTGGGAGTACCACAGCCCCTACACCGGCTACGGCGTCGCGGGCGAACCTGAGGTGAGCAAGGTGCGGGTGCCTGGCGTTGACCGTTTGACCTCGACCACGTTGGTTTACCGCGCACAGGCGGTCCCGTTCGAGTGGGTGCCGCAGCCATGACGGCGATCCGGACTGGGCGTGCGCGCGGGGCGGCGACAGGTGAATCTAGCGGCGGCGCAAGCGAATCCGTGATGTCGAACGAGGGGATCGCTTCGACAATGTCGGGCGAGCATGCGGAGCGTGGAGTCGTACGGGGCGGCGACGCGGCGGTGTCGAGCATTGCGAGCATGCCGGCAGTTGCGGTGCCGCCGTCCCGTTCCGACGTTGCCGACGTTGCGGGTCGCGCCCAGGACGATACCGGCGAGGCGGCAGCACACACTCCAGCTGGCGCGAGCGGTGTTCGCGGTGCGGGAGTGAGCGAAGTTGCAGCGGGTGGTGCCGAGGGGGGTTCGATGGTTGTCGCGCACGCGGATTCGCAGGTGACCGCCCCTCCCTCGCTCGCATCGCGACGTAGCCAGCTCGCGCTCGGGCGGCGGGCTCGGTCGGCGGCGTGGACGGTCGCCGGTGTGGTGATCGCCGGGGTTGTGTGGTCGCTTGTCGTCGCGTCCGGGCGGTTTCCGCGCGAGCTGTTTCCCAGCGTCCCCGAGATTTTCGACGCTGGCGTGCTGCTCTGGCGCGACGGGCTGCTCGTCGAAGACGTCGGCGCGAGCGCCCAACGTGCCATCACCGGATTCGTACTTGGCGGCGTCGTTGGCGTCATCGCGGCGGTGGTGACCGCCAATACGACGCTCGGTCGGCGCCTGCTCAGCCCCGTGCTGCGGCTGCTTTCGCCGATTCCCACGATCGGCCTCGTGCCGCTGATGATCTTGTGGTTCGGGCTTGGCGAGGACTCCAAAGCGATGGTGATCGCGCTCGGCGTGTTCGTCCCGGTGTGGATCAACAGCCATGCGGGACTGTCGAGCACACCGCACGACTACCTCAAGGCCGCGCGGTGCCTCGGCGCGAGTCGATGGCAGACGCTCACGCGAATCGTGTTGCCCGAAGCCGCGCCCGACATCATCTCCGGCTTGCGGATCGGTGCCGCGATGGCGTTCGTACTGATCGTCGTCGCGGAAATGACCGGCACAACGGCGGGCATTGGGTATCGCATCTACCAGGCCCAACTGTTCTCCCAAGCCGACCGACTGATCGCCTGCCTCGTCGTGCTCGGCGTGCTTGGCGCGCTTTGTGACTACGCCATCGCGGCGGCGACCACGCCGATCACCCGCTGGGCGCGAGAGGAACGTTGACATGGCAATCAAGACCCGAGACCTAGTCGTCCGCTACCCCGGCACCACCGCGCCGGTCCTCAACGGCATCGAGCTGAGCGTTCCCGATGGCGCGTTCGTCGCGCTGGTTGGGGCGTCGGGCAGCGGCAAGTCGACGTTGCTGCACTGCCTCGCCGGCCTGACCCCCGCTACGTCGGGCGTGGTGACCCACGACGACGAGGTCGTCAGCGCACCCGACCCGCGCCGCGGCGTCGCCTTCCAACGCGACGTGCTTTTCCCGTGGATGTCGGTCGCCGACAACATCGCGTTCGCGCTACGCGCGGCGAAGGACACGGGCAATCGTGTCGAGCGCATCGCGGAACTGCTTGAGCTGGTTGAGCTTTCGGCCACCGTCGGTTCCCGTCGTCCGAACGAACTGTCCGGCGGCATGCGCCAACGCGTGAGCATCGCCCGCATGTTGGCGAGCGAACCCGAAGTGATGTTGATGGACGAACCGTTCGCCGCCCTCGACGCGCTCACCCGCCTGAAAATGCAGGACCTCGTCATCGACCTTTGGGCGCGACTGGGCCGCACCATCGTGTTCGTCACCCACGACATCGACGAAGCCATTCGCCTCGCCGACACCGTCCACGTGCTGCGCGACGGTCGCCTCGTCGACGACATCACCAACCCACTCACCCGCCCCCGACCCGCCGATTCCCTCGCTGACCAGCCCGGATACAGCGAGATCCGCAAGCTGCTCCACCACCAACTCGCTAGCCACGCGTTCGCGCATTAGCACCAAGGACCGATCGTGAAACCTTCCATCGCGCGGCTCGCCGCCGTCGTTCTGACCACCGCATCCCTCGCCGTTTCGCTGGTCGCGTGCACGTCCGCCGACCGTGCCGACCCGACCACCCTCACCGTCGGATTCGTCGTCGACCCCTCGTGGGCGCAGATCCCCGTCGCGGACAAGGGCGGCTACTTCGCGAAACATAACGTCACGGTGAAGGTGGTGAACTTCCCGACCGGCGTCGAGGCGTTGCAGGCCGTTGCCGCAGGTCAGATCGATGTTGCCACCGCCGCTGACGTGCCAACATCGGCCGTGCTCACGCGTTCGCCGTCGCTGCGCGTGGTCGGCGACGGGTCGCGCTGGGTGGGTTCGCGCATCGTCGCGCGGCGCAGCGCGGGCATCACCACCGTTGCTGATCTCGCTGGCAAGTCGATCGGAACACCGATCGGCACGAGCGCGGCGTACTTCGCGTCGAGCGTGCTTGCCGCGCAGAAGATGGACGCCAAACTCGTGCAGGTGGCGCCGTCGGCGATGGTGACCGCAGCGACCCAGTCGAACGTCGACGCGGTATCGATTTTCCAGCCGTACCAGGCCCAGGTTGTGCAGGCGCTCGGTGCTGACGCGGTGGAACTCGACGGCGGAACGTACAAGCAGCACAGCCTCTACCTGGCGTCGAAGGACACGATCGCGGCCAAGTCGGCGGCGCTTTCCGGGTTCTTCGCGGCGCTGAAGGAGGCGAACGAGCCGTTGAAGACGCTGTCGGACCCGGCTGTCGCGGCGGTGGCGGCGGCAACCCAGCTGGACCCGGCATTGCTGCGAAAGGTGTTGGCGCAGTTCGACTTTACGTTCCAGTCGTCGCCGGAGTTGGCGGTGAAGTTGGGTGAGCTGGGCGCTTGGGCGAAGACCCAGGGCAAGATTCCGGCTGAGACAGCGCTCCCCGATTACGCCACGTTGATCGACACGAGCGCGGCGTAAGCACAATCAAGATCACCACGCTCTCATGGCGAATCGCTCTCGCGAAACGCCGCCATGGGGGCGTGGTGATCTTGTTGATTAGGCGCAGCCGCAGGATTCAGGGGGAGGTGGCGCCCCGGGTCAAGATCATCAGGCTCTCAGGGATTTTTCTACTCGACGTTTGTTTACCTGAGAGCCTGGTGATCTTGAATTGTGCGGCGGCGCATCGGGGATCGGCTGTCCAACTGGCTAACTCAGCCCGGAACGCCGCTGCCGCCCGTAATGCCCCAGATTTGGGCGGTCACATAACTGGCTTCCGGCGATGCCAACGTCACGAACAGGGGCGCGAGTTCGACCGGTTGCGCTGGACGACCGTAGGTGACGCTCGCGCCTAGTTCGACCAGCCACGACTCCGGCTGCGCGCCGTCGTACACCTGCAACGGCGTCCAAGTAGGCCCTGGCGCAACACCATTCACGCGAATGCCCTGCGGCAGCAGCTGCTTGCCGAGGCCGCGAACCATGTTGGCGATGCCCGCTTTGGTGAGGGCGTAGTCCATGAAGATGTCGATGGGTTCGTAGGCGTTGCGCGAACTGGTCGCGATGATCGAACTGCCCGGCTTGAGGTGCGGGACCGCGGCTTTGATCAGCCAAAACAGGGCGTAAAGGTTGGTTTTAAGGGTCCAGTCGAAGTCTTCGGTGCTCAGCTCGGTGATGTGATTGTGGTACTTCTGCCGGGCCGCGCAGTTGACGAAGGTGTCGAGTCCGCCGAGCTGGGTGACCGCGTCGGCGACGAGTTGCTTGCAGAACGCCTCGTCGCGGATGTCGCCGGGCAGGCCGACGCCGGTGCGGCCAGCGTCGCGAATGAGGTCGATGACCTCGTCAGCGTCGCCCTGCTCAACGGGTAGATAGTTGATCGCGACGTCGGCGCCTTCGCGCGCGAACGCGATCGCGACCGCGCGGCCGATGCCCGAGTCGCCGCCGGTGATGAGCGCGCGCCGTCCTGCGAGTCGCCCTGACCCGCGATAACTCGTCTCGCCGCAGTCGGGCGCCGGGTGCATTTTCGACTGCAACCCGGGCCACGGCTGCGGTTGCGCGGCGAAGGGCGGACCTGGATATTCGGTCACCGGATTGATGAGATCGGGAGCAGAGGAATCCTGGTCATTGCCGCTCATTGGCTCTCCTCGGGTTCGCGTGCACCAGCCGTCAGCAAACTCTCCGCAATGCTTTGAGCGTACGGCAGGAGGGGACGCAGTGCGAGGACCGAGCCACTACTCCGCGAACGGTTGGATGTTCGCCTCGATGTACTGGATCTTGTCGACGGGAATCACGAACTTTTCGGTGATGCGGACAGTCGTCATGCGCGTGCCACCCAGGCCAGCGTCAAGCAGGTAGTAGGCGGTGACGGTGTCGCCGTGCTCGACGAAGGTGATGTCGCGGGTGCCCAGAATCGTCTGATTGAGAATGCTGTAGTTGAGCTCATTGCTCAGGCCGGGACCGGAGGAGCCGGTTTGCAGGCCCATTTCGACGCGCGTGGCGTCAGGCGCGAACGGCACCGCGCTCGCGTCGTGGGAAACCAGCGCGTCAAGGTAGGTGCGCGCGATGGCCGCACGGGGACTGTCGGTCGAAACAGGTTGCGCGGCAGCGACTGTGGTGCCGATGGAGAGAAAGAGCGCGGCAGTGGCCGCAGTGGTGATCAAACGCATGAGCGACAGTAACGCGTCGGAAGTGGCGCCACCCAACTCGCAGCCAAAGGGCGCGATAAACGACGAAACCCTCCGACCGAAGTCGGAGGGTTTCGTTAAAGTGGAGCTAAGGGGACTCGAACCCCTGACCCCCACACTGCCAGTGTGAAGTTCGTTGTATTGGTGTGTTCAGTGCGTATCAATAGGTCTGCCTGACCTGCTGTTTTCGTGCTTATCCGTCCTGTGAATGTCGGTGTGTAATCGAGCGTCCTAGGACAGAGTTAGGACACAGCGAACAGGTGTGCGAACAGCCCCCGGAACGTGATGCGGTTCCGGGGGCTGTTTCGCGCTCATGCTGGGTAGGTGTCGTGGAACGCTTCGCGCAGGGTCGCGGCGCTGTGTTCGTCGCGCTGATCGATGCCGCTGACAATCTCGGATACTCGCCAATAGTGCGACGGGACAAGGCGACCTCCAACCACGACGTTGAGCGTCACGTCGGCGGCCTCCTCGGGTTTGTTGGCGGCGACCAATGCCAGCCCTAGGTCTAGGTTCGCCATCGCGATACGGCGCGGGCGGATACTCGGCGAGCGTTCCAAGTCGGCGACGACGTTGCGCGCGTAGACCTCAGCGGCAGGGTCGCCGAGCCACGACAACGTGGTTGCGACGTAGGTGTCTGCCTTCGCTGGGTCGTACCGAAAGTGATGTTCTGGGCGGTCGGGTGTCCGCATTCCTGAGACCAGTCGTGCGACCTTGCGCAACGCCCGGTAGGTTCCCGCGCTGTCGCCGAGCCGAGCGAGTGCGCGACCTTGCTGGGCGGTGGCCTGGATATAGGCGGAACTGTCGGCGGGGGCGAGATCGCGAGCAGCTTCGGAGAGTTCAGCGGCGGCGGCGAATTCGCGGTTGATGAGACGCTGCCATGCGCGTGTTTCCAACGTCCATGCCGATATCTCGGTGTGCTCGGACTCCTTGGCGATATCGCTTGCTGCCTTCAATCGTGCTGCGGCAGAAGGTAATTCGTCCAAGTCGATATGGCAGGTTCCGGCGAGCAAGGACAACCAACCGGCATTGACCAGTAGACGGCGGTGCTGCACAAGAGTCATCTTCCCGTCGAGAAGGCGCGCGGTATAGCCGAGATGGCGGCGAATGTCGGCGAGAAGGTCAGCGGGCGGGGTAGTCGAATAGGCGGCTGCCAAGTCATCGACCGCCAGCTCTAGCCGATCAAGGGTGTCGCCACCAACGTCAGATGCCGCAACGCGCGCAATCCATTCCGCTCCCGCTTGCTCGCCGTCGAGCGGTTCGCCGAGCACGAGATTGTAGGCGGCGGCGACCTCGCGCGGTACTGGTCGCTTGCCGGACTCGATGAGCGACAAGTACGCGGGAGAGTAGTGGGTACGCCGAGCGATTTCGCGCAGCGTGACCCGCGCCGCTTCTCGCGCGGCCCGTAGTTGCGCGCCCGGTTCCATCCCGGTGGTTTCCTTCGGCTCGGTCGAGCTGTGAACACGTTGTCAACACCGTATGCCCGTTCGCGGCGACCTCGCACCCTTAGCGTTCAAACCAGCCCCGCCGCCGAGTCGATGCCGGTCACGTTGACGGCACATCGGGTGTAGTGAGCTGCGTAGACGATGGCGAAAGCTCCTCGGCGGCGGGTGCATTCACAGTGACCGACCGATTGAAGGGGGACCAGTGAGCGAGTCAATCAAGGAACGCCTTGCGGCCCTATCCGCCCGCGCCGCACGCCGCTCGCTGGCGATCCGTCGCGCGCCCGAACCGCCGTGGGGATGGGAGCTGTACAGCCCGTTCCGCGTGGTCTGTCACGGGTCTCTCGACAACGTGGCCGATTGGCTGACCGCTGCCGAAGGTCGCGACCCTGCCATCCTGTGGCCGAACGGAGATCGCTCCTAGCGGCGAATCGCGACGATTCGTGCATAGCCTTGCATGAATGACTCAGAAGGACGTGCGTCGAATTGACGAGCGGTGTCCGCATTGCGATCAAGCGCTTTGGCAGGAGTTCATCAAGGCTGAAAGCTTCGATGGTTCTGAATGGGTAGCAGGGTTGAAGCTGTGTCGGACGCCGGACTGTCCGGGTCCAGCCGTACCCGTTCCGTAGGAAATCATGCAGCCCTAACCCCCGATAAATTCACTTATCGGCGGTCAGAAATCGCGGTCGGTGGCCGGAATGATCGACGCATTCATGCTGTCAACGCGATCACTGACGGAGAGCCGGTTGGCGGCCCTGTCGACCGCCGCGAAGGCGGCCCGGTATGCGCCTGACCGGGTGCGGTAGCCGAGTTCGTCGGCGATCTCCTGCCAGGTCCAACTGTCCAACCGCAGCATGACGGCTTCGGCTTGCCGTCGCTGACGCCATGATCGGCTCAGGGCCTGGTGACGCACGATGAATCGCATGATCACGTTGTAGGCGCTGGCGCGGTGGGCGTAGCCAAGCCGGTCGGCGACCTCCTGATAGGTAGCGCCATGGAGGTACAGCCCAACGGCGTTGGCTGCGCGAACCTGCTCGGCGATCGTGGCGCGAGCGGGGTTGCCCGGTCGGTTGTGGAATGGCCGGTGAGGCGAGTACGACGTTCCCCCGAAGTAGGTCTTGGGCACGGTCGATCCTTTCACTCGTTGTCAGCATTGCGTGTAGTGCAATTAGCAACGTCGTGGCGGACGCCGGTCAATATGGCTGCAAGATCGGCAAGGGTGAGCGTGACCCACTGCTGCCCAGGATCGCCGACCCCGTGCCGCTTGTGGACGACCACTCCGGCGAGCGCGTCATCATTGCCGCGTTCGTTCTCAGCTTCAGCTGCCCATCCGGCGAGATCGGTTCGGGCGGTGTTTTTGGCTTCTATGACGATGCGTCCACCGCCGGGCGCTCGAACACCGGATAGGTCGCCCCGGTCCTTGCGTCCGGTGCGTGCTCTGCGTTCGATCCGGTCATCTACGTGTTCGGCGAGGTAGCGGGCAATGGAGGTTTCGAACGCGGTTCCCGCCTTCTTCGCGCTGGTGCGGGTGCGGCGGCGTGCGGGCTGTGTCACCGTGCGGGCCCCTGCCCGACCATCACGCGGCGCTTCTCGTCGCGCGTTCGATGCTTCCAGACCAAGCTGCCGCTGTACTCCTTACCCGTCTTGGTTCGGTACCCGCCGCTATTGAGGGAATCAGCGATCTTGGCATCGCTAATTCCGTCGGCGTGAAGGCAGTGCATCACATCCAGCGCGGTTTCGCCGACCTCATCGGTCGATTCCTGGGGCGCGTCCAATTCTGGCCGTACTCCGCTTTCGCTGACCGGTCCGAAGGCGGTCGCTCCTACTGTTCGCGAGTCGACCAGCGTAGGGCCAGCCGCCGCAGCGTCGGGCTTCTGCCCGATGGTCTGGCTAGCCGCCTTCCACGCCTTGAATGCGGCGCTGGCTCGTTTGTTGTTCCAGCGCAAGCACTCTCGCGCATCCTTGATCGTTTTCGGCGGCGGGTCGAGGGCGGCGATAGCGACGATATCGGCTTGCGGCACGGCTTCTCCGGGATTGCGTTCGCCATCGTCAGGTGCCTTCACTTCGGGCCGCATCGACCCGTCGTCGCTGGGCCAGATGACGAACTTGCCCGCGAGCGGTTCCTTATCCGCGGTCGGGCTGTGCTGGCGTAGGCCGCCGTGGCGGTCCTTGTTGATCGTCAGGTGGGCGCTGCCGCCCTTGCCTGGTGTGAACGCCACGTCAACGGTCACTCGGATCGAACTCCCGCCGATGGCACGGGTTTTCGCGATCGTGCCACCGGGACCAAACCCACGTGACTCGCCGCCCTTGGCTAGGTGGTCGATGCCGATGACACACGCGCCAGTACGAACCAGGGGCTTGATCACGATGCGGTGGGTGTCGGTGAACTCGTCGGCGGAATTGCTTGAGCTGCCGTACAGGGGCAGCAACTCCCCGATGCTGTCGAGGACAACCAACGTCGGCCCCCAGGTCGCCATGTGGTCGGCGATGAGCCCCATTTCGCGGCGATCCTCGGGCTCGATGTAGAGAAACCGATTGGGATCACTGAGCACGTCGACGGGTGCGCCCATCGCGAGCAATCGCCGGATCGTCGAGTCGGGGCCGTTGTGGTCGAGGTCGACGCGCAGGACCCGGCCACCGGCGGCGAGTTCGGTCACGGTGGCGTAGTCGGTGAGCAAGGTCTTACCGCTCTCAGGATCGCCGAAGACGGCGTTGTACTGGTTTCGGTAGAAGAGTCCGACGCCATCCGTTCGGGCGCACACATCCGGGGTCGGAGGGTCGGGAAGCGTCCCGCCGAGCATCGCCGCCACGTTGAAGTAGGTAGGGAGCTGGAACGTTCCAGGAACGTTCTCGGAACGTTCTAAATCCTCAGGAACGATGTTGCCACGTTCCTCAGCTCGAAGACTCTCTGAGCTGCCGTTTTCCGGGTGGAGAACGTTCCGACCCTCTAGGCGCGGAACGTTCTCCACCCTGCTCCCCAGGTGCTTGCGGTGGATAGCCTTCACATCGGCCGCGCTTTCGACCGTGCGCGTCACGCGCGTTCCTCCTGCCACTTAACCAAGGCGAGGATCATCCACCCCGCGCCGTTGGTCCATCGACCTGCTTCGGCGATTTCGCCGAGATCAAGTTGCCGTTGGGCTTCGGTCAGCACCTCGCGAATTTGCCGCCCGACCCGCTGTTCCACCGCTGTCTGTTGCAGTCGGGCAGTAACGGCGGTTGGGTTGTGCTGCCCGACGTAGCGGCCATAGCCGCTACCGAAAAATGGTGGGTCGGTGTAGGCGTCAAGTTCGGCGCGAGCGTGTCGGACGAAGAACGCGATATCCTGGGTACGGTCACGCCGACCGATTGCCGCCCCGGTGTTCCTCGCGCCGGGGCGCGTTGCTTTCTGGGTCATGCCAATTCCTTCCTCGATGGTCTTGAGACCAATCCCGTCGCGCTAGTCAGCGACCTGGAGCAGCCGAAGCAGGGCGGCGGTTGGGACTCGGCGGCGGCGAACGCCTAGGGCGATGGTTGGCAGGTGGCCGCTGCGCGCCATCGCGTAGGCGTATGAGCGGCTGATGCCAAGGAGCTTCCCGGCGTCTTCGATTGAGACCGTGGGATGTTGGCGAAGCGATTCGATATCCGGTGTGTCCGTTGGTGTCTGCGACATGCCTTGACTGTGCCCGTTAGATATACCGTTGTCTAGTACGTGCTACGGTACGAATATGAAGCGTGAGCAACTGGAATTCATACCGCCACATGCGAAGCTCGGCGATGTCCGTGACATTTCCGTCGCGTCCGGGCCGCACCCGATGCATGTCCTTCTCTGGGGGCATCTCTTTTCCTACGAATACAACTGGGCCATGGTTGACGGCGTCCCCCGAGTTACTGACCTGCGCGTGAAGCCGCTACTGCCCGATGTCGCTCTTACGGCACGCGATCTTCATCGAATTCCGTTGCAGCGGTTAGCTTCTGCTGGCGCGATGACAATGGGCGGGGGCGAGTTCGATTGGGCTCGGTTCGGTCAACCGGAAGTGCTTCCGCCGCAGAAGCCAGGTCCTCGGGGCTATGACGATGAGTTCTACGCCGAGATTGCTGTACTTGCCCGGTTCGCTGCGGCGAGTCACTTCAGCGTGCGCCAGCACATCGCCAAGGCGAAGTCCGTGAGCGCGCACACGGCAGACAAGTGGCTGAAGGAATGCCGCAAGCGCGATCTGCTCACCCCCGGCGAACTTCGCCGGAACAACCAGAAGGGCAACGACCAGTCATGACCGACGACACTACCGACCAGCGCGCCGCGCGTACCGATAGCTCAATCACGCGCCTGCCCAACGGCAAAGGCTGGCGCGCTCGGCCAACCTTGGGGACCGATCCCGTCACCAGCAAGCAGGTACGCCCGACCAAGGTGTTCGCCACCAAGAAGGCCGCACAGGATTGGGTATCCGAGCAGCGGACGAACTGGGACAAACGGACATGGGCGGCGCGCTCGGAACGGACATTCGCCGAAGCTGCGGACCACTGGCTGAAACTGCGTGATGCGGATGACGGAGTGCGCGCGAATTCGGTTCGGGCTGACCGGGAATCGTTGGCCTACGCCAGGCGCGCCTTCGGCGAGACCGCCATTCAGAAGATCACGCCCGAAGCGCTCACCGATTGGTCGATCGGAATGACCCGCAAGTCCGGTGAACCGCTCGCCGCCGCTACCAAGCGGCGCGCGATCGTCATCACGCAGGCGGTGTTCGCGCACGCGGTCACGATGCGGTGGCTATCGCATGATCCCGCCGCGCACCTCAAGCCGCCCTCGCAGAAAGTCGTCGTCGCGGCTAAAGAGAGTGACGTGTGGACGCCCAAACAGATGAAGGCGTTCCTTGACTCGGTGGCAGACCATCGTCTTGCCGGGTGCTTCGCCTTGACGCTGCTCGGTCTGCGGCGCGAAGAAGTTGGCGGTCTGCGTTGGTCGGACATCGACCTGGCGAAGGCGACGCTGAGCATCATCCAGGCGCGCGTTGATGTGAACGGCGTCGACACGATCGACGACCCCAAGAACGCGCGCAGCGTTCGCACGTTGCCGATCCCGCCGCGCGAGCTGGCTTTGCTCAAGACGATGCACATCACGCACAAGCGCGAACGCCTTGCGGTCGGTCACCCGCTCGCCGCCAATGACCTCATCCTGGCTCGGATTGATGGCAAGCAATTGCCGGTGCGCGACTACACCCGACTGTTCGCTGAGCGCCGCAAGGCGGCGAAGCTCCCGGCGATCACGCTGCGGAACTTGCGGCACAGTTCGGTGTCTCGAATGCGCGCGATGGGGATCGCCGCTGATGTGGTCGCAGCCTGGCACGGGCATTCGGAACGCATGACGCAGATGGTCTACGGGCGGGTGAGCGACGACCGATTGACTGCCGCTTCGGCCGAACTCTCGAAAGCGGTAGGACAGAGTTAGGACATCGTGTTGATGAAGGACATAGGCCAGGACAAAAAGAAACCCCCTCCGACGCAGGTCAGAGAGGGTTTCTTACGAGTGGAGCTAAGGGGACTCGAACCCCTGACCCCCACACTGCCAGTGTGGTGCGCTACCAGCTGCGCCATAGCCCCGTGTTCTTTTGTCTCAGCCGCTCTCGCTGCTGACCTGAACGAAGTTACACCATGCTTCGCGGCGACTACAAATCGGCTGGTAGATGGGTGAAAAGTGACGATTTCACTGCGGCGAAACAGTCGGGTGAGGGGTGCGCACATCCTCCGCGACGCGTAAGATGTGCGCAAGCTCACGCCCGAGTGGCCTATGGGGCCACCTTGTTCACCCAGTTCTCGTCCTTCGTGTCGATGCGCGTCGTGCCCTGGAATACCGACGGGGTCGCCACCTGGCCGTCGAGTCGCTTGCTCAAATCCTGCTGGCCCGAATGGTCGGCCGCCTTCGCCGTCGCTAATTGCGCGCCGCTCGTGATGCACGTCGCCACCGATTCGGGTGCGCCGGATTCCTTGGCGATCGCGGCCAACGCGGCGTTGTCGAGGTCGGGGGCGCCGCCCTCTTCGGGCTGCTTCGTGGTGAACAGCGTCGAATGGAACGCGCTGTACACCGGGCCCGAACCGCCTTGTGCCACACAAAGATTCGCTGCCGATGCGCGCGTGGAATAGTCCTTGCTCTTGGACTGCGGGTCGAGGAAGGTCAGCAGGTGGTAGTTCACCGCCAGCTTGCCCTCATCCATCTTCTTCGCGATTTCCTGACCGTAAACCCGCTCCAACGCGCCACACGCCGGGCACAGCGGGTCTTCGAACATTTCGATCGTCACCGCCGCATCGGGCTTGCCAACTCGAATCACGCCATCGGGCTGCACCGACGAAACCACCGCGGTGTTGTGCACGTTGCCGTAGCCGTCGTCGCGGACGGCGACCGGGTCATGACGGCCAGCGATCAACCAAAACGCGACCACAAGGCCGATCAGCACCAGCGCGACCGCCGCCAACGCGTAGGTGGTGCGGCTCGAAACGGGACGGGGAGTGTGCGGGGAACCTGCTGTACTCACGGTGTCCACTCTGCCTGAACCCGCGCACAAGCCCGTCACCCGCCACGCGCGGTCCGACAAAACCGGCTGCCCCGCTCACTCCTTCGACCCCGGCAACGCCCCCGTGCGCTCAACCGGCACCCCATCAGGACACCCGTCACACGTACATCGCGGATCAACCCCATCCCCGGCATGCCCGTCGACATGCTCAGGGTCTTCCGGATGCGCGATCGTCGACGGCTCCGGCGTGACCACCCACAACGCCGCCGACGCCGCGAGCAACGCACCCGTGCCCAACATGCCAATCCCAAACGACGTGCGCTCAGCAACCCAGCCCAGCACAACCGGCCCAACGACGGTCCCCAAGTCGCCAGCCATCTGGAACCCAGCCAACACCGGACCGCCGCGCGCCCGCGACCCAATAACGTCGGCTAACGCGGCCTGCTGCGTCGGTGTGAACATCCCCGACCCAACCCCCGCGACGAACGACGCGACAAACAACCACAGCAAGGTAGGCGACAACCCCAACGCGACCATGCCAACCGCGCAGATCGCTGACCCCGCGACGAGGAACGGTTTGCGCCCAAACCGGTCGGAGAGCCGCCCAGAAACGAAGAGCACCGCCGCGTTGCCCGCGGCGAACACCGTGAGCGCGACACCCGACATCGACACGTCGTGATGCAGCACCTCAACAACGATCAACGGCACCAACGCCATTCGCACGCCAAACACCGCAGCGCCGGTCGCGAAGTTCGAAACCAGCACCGCGCGATAAGCGGGCACGCTCAACGCTTCCCGAAACCCAAACGCGGGCGCGGCACGCTCACTCGCCAACTCGGCAGCCGGTTCGCGCAACCCGAGGAACACAATCACGCACACGATCAGCAGCGCGACCGCGTAAATGACGAACGGCGCACGCAACCCGAAACCCGCGAACGCACTCCCAACGAGCGGCCCGACCAGCGTGCCAACAAGGAAGCTCGTTGAATACAACCCAGAAACCCGACCACGCTGGGCAGGCGGCGAAATGCGAATAACCAACGCCATCGACGACACCGTGAACATCGTCGACCCGATGCCACCAAGCGACCGCAACACAAGCAACTGCCAATACGACTGCGCGAACGCGCACGCCCCGGTCGACAACGCGACGATCGCGATGCCGGTCATATAAACCCGCCGCTCCCCCAGCTTTTGCACTAACTTGCCGCTGGCAGGCGCGAAAACCAACCGCATCAACGCGAACGCGCTCACGATCGCCGACGCGGCAGCGATGCCAACCCCGAACTCCCGCGCGAACTGCGGCAGCACCGGCGCGACCAGTCCGAACCCCAGCGCGATCACGAACGAAGCCGCGATCAGTACCCAAATCTCGGCGGGCAACCGCGCCTTTGTCACTGGCGCAGCGCCTGATTCACCATCTCCTCGGCAGCCGCTTGCACCTGAACGAGATGCTCATGCCCAAGAAACGACTCGGCGTAAATCTTGTACTTGTCTTCGGTGCCAGACGGTCGGGCCGCGAACCAGGCGTTTTCGGTGGTGACCTTCAACCCGCCAAGGGCGGCACCGTTGCCACGCGCGGTGGTGAGAATGCCGGTGACCGCTTCGCCAGCGACTTCGGTGCCACCGACGGCGGCCGGGTCGAGGGCGGCGAGCTTGGCCTTCTGCTCGGTGGTCGCGGTGGCGTCGATGCGCGCGTAGGCCGGGCTGCCGTGCTGACGTTCGAGCTCGCTGTAGCGCGCAGATGGTGTCTGCCCGGTGACCGCCGCGATCTCAGCTGCCAAGAGCGCCAACAGGATTCCGTCTTTATCGGTGGTCCAGACCGTGCCGTCCATACGAAGGAACGACGCGCCCGCGCTCTCTTCGCCACCGAAAGCCAAACTGCCACTGAACAATCCAGGCACGAACCACTTGAAGCCGACCGGCACCTCATACACGTCGCGCCCCAACACCCCGACAACGCGATCGATCATCGACGACGTGACAACCGTCTTGCCGACCTTGGTAAGCGCGTCCCACCACATGCGGTTGGCGATGAGGTATTCGATGGCGACAGCGAGGAAGTGGTTCGGGTTCATCAAACCGCCGTCGGGCGTGACGATGCCGTGCCGGTCGGCATCAGCGTCGTTGCCGGTCGAGATGTCGTAGTCGTCTTTGATGCCGACGAGCCCAGCCATCGCGTGCCGCGACGACGGGTCCATCCGAATTTTACCGTCGCTATCGAGGGTCATGAAGCGCCACGTGGGGTCGACCGACGGGTTGACCACTTCGAGTTCAAGATCGAACCGCTGCCCGATCTCTTCCCAGTAATCCACGCTCGCGCCGCCCATCGGGTCGGCACCCATGCGAATGCCAGCACCGCGAATAGCGTCCAGGTTCAACGCGTTTGGCAGGTCAGCGACGTAAACGTCTAAGTAGTCGTATTTTTCGGCCCTAGCGAGAGCTTGCGCGAGCGAAACACGTTTGACCCCGGCCAAGCCGGTGCTCAGCAATTCGTTGGCACGCGCGGCGATCGCGTCGGTCGCGTTGGTGTCGGCGGGGCCGCCGTGCGGCGGGTTGTATTTGAAGCCGCCGTCGCGTGGCGGATTGTGCGACGGGGTGACGACGATGCCGTCGGCTTGATGGCGCGTGCCGCCCCGATTGTGCCGCAGGACAGCGTGACTGAGCGCGGGCGTTGGCGTGTAGCGACCACGCGCGTCGACGATCGCGGTAACGCCGTTGCCCGCGAGCACTTCAAGCGCGGTGGCCCACGCCGGTTCGGAAAGCGCGTGCGTATCGCGTGCCAAATACACCGGGCCGTCGATGCCGCGCGTGGCGCGATACTCGACAATCGCCTGCGTGATGGCCATGATGTGCGCCTCGTTGAAGGCGATGTCTGCGCTGGAACCACGGTGGCCAGACGTTCCGAAAACCACCCGCTGGCTGGGCTCGGCCGGATCGGGGACGTAGCGGTAATAGGCCGTGACCAGATGCGCCACGTCAACCAGATCAGTGGGGCGAGCGGGGCGTCCTGCGCGATCGTGAGCCATGGGTGGGTTCCCCTTCCGTATCGACTGCGCGCGGGAGGTCATCGGGATCATCCGCACAACCACTGAGCGGCCGCGACCGCACGGACATCGAGCATCCTACGAAGGTCGGCACCCGACGCGGCAGCCATGCGGAGTCCTCCCCTGTGATTCATGCGGTAGTCGTTGCCCATGGTATCGAGACCCACCGACAACTTCGACGGGCGGGCAGCGCCGCAGATGTCCGAATCGAGAAGCTTACCGCGACACTCGTTTTCCGATCAGCAAACGCTCAGCACAACGGCCCGCACCTAAGTGGCGCGGGCCGTTGCGAGGTGGCGGATTAGTGTGCGAGCACCGGCTCACCTTCAGCGGGCGCGGGCACCTTGTTCGGAACGAGGAACCCAATCACCACCGCGCCGATCACGAACGTGGCAGCGGCCCACCAGAAGCTGACGATGTAGCTTTCGATCGCCGCCTGAGCGACCGCACCGGGTCCGTGGTCGGCCACATAGTCGGTCATCGCCGATGCCGCGATCGTGCTCAACAGCGCGGTGCCGATGGAGCCGCCGACCTGCTGACTGGTGTTGACCATCGCCGACGCGACACCAGCATCCTCGTGATGCACGCCAGCGGTCGCACCCTGGAACGCCGTCGACATCGCGCCACCGAGACCAAGCCCGAGCAGCACGAGCGCGGGCAGGATGTGCGTGACGTAACCGGTGTCGATGCCAATCTGGGTGAGCCACACCATGCCTGCCGCAGCGACGAGGAAACCGCCGCTGATCACGACCTTCGGACCGACCTTGGGCAGCAGCAACGAAGGCGCGGTTGTCGATGAGACGACCATGCCAGCGACCATCGGCAGGAACGCCAAACCGGTGGTGATCGGCGTGTAACCAAGGGTGAGCTGCATGTAGTAGGTGAGGAACAGGAAGATCGCGAACATCCCGATGCCCATGATGAACACGGTCAGATACGACGCGCCACGCATGCGGTCACCGACGATGCGCAGCGGCAAAAGCGGATGTGCGACACGGGTTTCCAGCCAGACGAACACACCAAGCAGCGCGACGCCGCCGATCAGGAAGGCCAGGGTAATGCCATCGGTCCAGCCTGCGGATTCGGCGTGGGAGAAGCCGTAGACGATGCCGAACAGCGCGGCCGTCACAGTCACGGTGCCGGGCAGGTCGAGTTTGGGTCGATGCGTCGCGGTGTGGCGCGCGAGCAACAGCATCGCGCCGACCAGCGCGACCGCGGCGAAAACGAGGTTCACATACATCGCCCATCGCCACGACGCCCATTCGGTGAGCACACCGCCGAGCAGCAGCCCGATCGCGCCGCCGGTGCCCGCGACCGCGCCGAAGATGCCAAAGGCCTTCGCCCGCTCGGCAGGCTCAGTGAAGGTGACCGTGAGCAGCGACAATGCCGCCGGTGCGAGCAGCGCGCCGAACACGCCCTGGCCGACGCGAGCGGCGACGAGCATTTCGAAACTGTTCGCCGCACCGCCAAGCGCGGAGGCGACCGCGAAGCCGACAAGCCCGACGATGAAGGTGTTGCGTCGACCGAATAGGTCGCTGAGACGGCCGCCGAGCAGCAGCAGCGAACCGAAGGCGAGCGCGTAGCCGGTGATGACCCAGCTGCGGTTGGCGTCACTGAAGCCGAGATCGTGTTGGGCTGCGGGCAGCGCGATATTCACGATGGTCGCGTCGAGCACGACCATGAGCTGCGCGATGCCGAGCACGGCGAGCACCCACCAGCGCATGGCGTGGCTGCCGCGTCGGTTGGTCCCCGCGTTCGCCTCGGCGGGCTTGTCGAGTGTGGTGGTCATAACTCCCCTAGTGGTGGGCGAGATCGGTTCGGCGGAGCATAATTGGAGATATCCCCTCCGCTTTCGCTGTCCAAGCTATCAGATAAACGGAGACACTGTCTCCACTTATTTCCCGTGATTGATAGGATGGTTTTGTGAATTCCGCCACGACCGCTGCGCCACCTCGCCGATTGCGCGCTGACGCGGCTCGCAATCAGCAGCGCATCGTCGCGGCTGCCCGCGAGCTTTTCGCTGACCACGGCCTCGACATCACCCTCGACGACGTCGCCGAACGCGCTGGCGTCGGCGTCGGCACCGTGTATCGGCGCTTCGCGAACAAGAAGGAACTCATCACCGAAGTCTTCGAGCAACATCTGCTCGACTTCGCCGAGGCGGCCGAGCAATCGCACAACAACCCCGACCCGTGGCTCGCCCTAGTCGAGTTCTTCGAAGACGCGTGCGCACACCTGGCAACCAACCGCGGCTTCGGCGAGGTCATGCTCGAACTTGGCGACGACCCCAACCGCTTCGCCGCCGTGCGCGACCGCATCCGTCCCTCGATCACGGCGATCATCGACCGTGCGCGCGACGCTGGCGCGATCCTGCCCGAGATCACCGCCACCGACTTCTTCTCGCTCATCCACATGGTCACCGCGTTCGCCGAATTCGCGAGCCCGGTCAATACCGAAGCGTGGCAGCGCTATATGGCCATCACGCTCAACGGCATTCGCACCGACGCCGTCGAACGCAGGCCGCTGCTACACGCGCCGCTCACTGACAGCGAGGTTGAAGCGGCGAAGTCGGCCTGCTGCCCGCTGCCCGGGCGTCGTCGCGAGCGGTAGCTTTTCGCCCGGTCCAGTAGCGCAGGTCACATCGCGTCCCCTATCCTGGACACATGACCAAGAACACGTGGGTGAACTGGGCGGGCGGGCAACGCTGCACGCCAGCCGTCGTCGCCGTTCCGCGCGACGTCGACGAACTCGCCGAGGTCGTCGTCACCTCCGCCCAAGCTGGGCGCGGCATTCGGGTTGCGGGCGCTGGGCACTCGTTCACCGACGCGGTCCTCACCGACGGCACCCTGCTCGACCTGCACAAACTCAACCGCGTGCTCGATGTCGACACGGCGAATCGCCAGGTTCGCGTGGAAGCGGGCATCACGTTGAACGCGGCGAGTCCGCTGCTGCACGACCACGGTCTCGCCTTCCCGAACCTCGGCGACATCGACGTGCAAACGCTGGCGGGCGCGACCGCGACGGGCACCCACGGCACCGGTGCGCGCCTGCGCAACATCTCCGCCGCCCTCGCGTCGCTTGAGGTCTTGCGCGCCGACGGCACCCGCGTTGAACTCAACGCCGAAACCGACGCCGAAGCGTGGCGTGCGGCGCGCGTGAGCATCGGCGCGCTCGGCGTTGTCACCGCGGCGACGCTGCAACTCGAACCGTCGTTCGTGCTGGAAAGCATCGAAAAGCCGGTGCCCGTCGAAGAAGTGCTCACCAATCTCGACCACTTCGTCGACAGCAACGACCACTTCGAATTCTTCGCCTTCCCGCACGCGAAACAGGCGATGACCAAAGCGAATAATCGCGTTGACGCACCCGAGGAACCGCGCGGTCGATTTAGTGAATGGCTCAACGACATCGTGTTGAGCAACCATTTCTACGACGCGCTGTGTCGACTCGGTCGCCGCATTCCCGCGACCATCCCGTCGATTCACCGCACCGCCGCCTTCGCTGGCAGCAATAACCGCCAAGTCGACCGGTCCTACCGCGTTTTCGCGACACCTCGCCTCGTGAAATTCAACGAGATGGAATACGCCATCGAGCGGGCCAACGCCGCCGACGCGGTGCGCGAAATTCTTGAGGTAGGAAAGCGATTCGCGACGCCGATGCCGATCGAGGTGCGCTGGGTCGCGCCCGACGACGCGTTCTTGTCGCCCGCTGGCGGACGCGAAACCTGCTATATCGCCGTGCACCAGTACGAAGGTATGGAGTGGGAACCGTATTTCCACGCGTGTGAAGAAGTGTTCAATCGCTATGCGGGACGGCCGCATTGGGGCAAGCGCCACTTCCAAACCGCGGAAACGCTTGCCCCCCGCTACCCGAACTGGGCCCGATTCGCCGCCGTGCGTAAGCAATTCGATCCCACCGGCGTCTTCACCAATGATTACGTGCGACGGGTGCTCGGCGAGTGATATTTACAGCTAGTCGAAGCCGGGCGTGATTTTCGGCGCGGTGCGACGCCGGAATCGGCCGAGCACGTCGCGCACCGAATCGGTGACCGGCGGTTCGTCGGTGAGCCGCACCCACTGATGGTTGTCATGCTCGGTGAGGGTGATCGGGCCGGTGGCGGCGACTTCGACGGCGAAGGTGAACTGGCGCGTGCGTGTGCCGGAGCCCGCTAGGTAGTCGAATTCACCGAGGTAATCGGTGACGCCGGTGACCTCGAGGCCCGTTTCCTCGGCGACCTCGCGGGCTAGCGCGTCGTGGAGCGACTCCCCGGATTCCACTACGCCGCTTGGCAATTCCCACAGGCCAGGCAGCGAATCGGTGGATTTTCGCCGGAGGATCAGCACCCTGCCGTGCCGGAGAATGACGGCTCCAACAACAAGGCGGCGGACCTCGTCACGTTCAGCGTCAACACGCAGCGCGGGGTAGAGGGATTCGGAGATCATCGAGTCACATCCTCTCGTCGGCTGTTCGGACTTGCCTTACTACGACGGGGCGTGCGCTTGCCAGCATAGTCTGACTTGCTGATGGTTCCGATGAATGAGCGTCAACTTAGGTGGTTGATTGTCACGTCATCCCAGTTGTCGGCGAGGTATTCGGCGAGCAATCGACGGTGACAGTGATGCGGTTGGTCTTCGCTGCACAGCAGCACGGCGTTGTCGACCAGTTCCGGCGAGAGCGTGTCGGCGATGTTGCGGTCGTGCAGCAGGTCGAGGTAGCGGTTCTGGTACTCGTCCCAGCCGCAGTTTTCCTTGCGATAAGCGGTGCGTAGCGCCTGGTCAGGTGCCAGATCGGTGCGGTGCAGGTAATCCATCCCGCACAGTTCGCGCGTGAAGAATTCGAGGTCATCGCGTTTGGCGAAGCCTGCGAGCTGAGATTGGTTGTTGAGCCGCACGTCGATGAGCTTGTTCGCGCCCGATTCGCGCAGGAGCTCGAAGAATTTTCGCGCCGGCTTGCGCGTGAAGCCGATGGTGTTGATGTGCACCATGCGGGGACTCCTCACTTCGGCCGACGAAACGGATATTCCTGGCATGATGGAGCGATGAAGATCCTACAGCTGATCTTGAACATCCTGTGGGTCATATTGTGCGGCTTCTGGATGGCCGTTGGCTATGTGATCGCGGGCATCATTTGCTGCCTCCTCATCATCACGATCCCGTTCGGCATCGCATCCTTCCGCATCGCTGGCTACGTGCTGTGGCCGTTCGGGCGCACGGTCATCGACAAGCCAGGCGCGGGTGCTGGCTCGATGATCGGCAACATCATTTGGTTCATTTTCGCAGGTTGGTGGCTTGCGCTTGAACACATCCTCACCAGCATCGCGCTGGCGATCACAATCATCGGGCTGCCGTTCGCGTGGGCGAATCTGAAGCTGGTTCCGCTCGCGTTGTTCCCGCTCGGACACGAGGTCGTGAGCGACGACGAAGCGCGGGCGTTGCGCGGCGGGGTCACGATCCGGGACTGAGTTCGCCGATTGCGGAATAGGTGCCAGGTTTGGCGCGGTTGCCTGACGCATGACCTCAATTAGCGAGCTCGGACGATATGGGGTGTGGCAGCGGTTCGACCAAGCCAGCCCGGCAGCGGCGCTTGAGATCGAGCAAATCGGCTACACCACGTTGTGGATCGGCGCTTCGCCGCCGCCTGACCTGGACATCATCGAGGAGTTGTTGGAGGCGACCTCCACGTTGGTGTTGGCGACGAGCATCGTCAACATTTGGACTTCTCCCGCCGCCGAAGTCGCGGCGTCGTTTCACCGGATCAACGCGCGCTTCCCTGGCCGGTTTCTGCTTGGCGTTGGCGTTGGCCACCCGGAACTCAACTCGCCTTACGGTCGGCCGTACCAGGCGTTGGTCGCCTACCTCGACGAACTCGACGCGGCGGGCGTGACCAAGGACCAGCGCGCGTTGGCCGCGCTGCGTCCCCGCGTGTTGCGGTTGGCGGCCGAACGGTCACTCGGCGCACTCCCCTATTTCGTCCCGACCGACCACACCGAGGCGGCACGCGAGATCATCGGCCCCGACGCACTATTGGCGACCGAACAGATGGTGGTCATCGAGGACGACGTCGAGCGCGCCCGCGAAATCGCCCAACCGTCGGCGAACATGTATTTGGGTTTGACGAATTACGTGGCGAATTTGCGCGAACACGGCTTCACCGAGGCCGACGTGACCCCGCCGGGCAGCGACCGCCTACTGAACGCGATCATCCCGTTCGGCACCCCAAAACAGGTCGCCGAACGCGTGAACGCGCAACTGAAGGCGGGCGCGAACCACGTGGCAGTCCAGGCCCTGAACACCGACTACCTGACCGCTTTGCGCGAATTGGCGGCAGAACTGAACGACTGACGCTTCGTCACCCCTCGACCAGGACGATCACGTTGGTTCGCGGCACCTGGTCGAGGTAGGCGCGGAGATCGGCTGGGCCGAAGGTCGCGATGATGGCCGCGCCGATGTCGACCGCGGTGAGCGCGACCAGGCCGTCCGCAGGGCTTGGGTGCTTCTTCGCGGCGAGGGGTCGCGCGGCCGATCATTTCACCGATCCTTCGCCATGCGTGGTCGGTGTAACAGCACACGATGGCGCAATCATGAAGGGCGCGTGCGAGATTGGTGCGTGCGTGTCCCGCACGCCACGCTTGCGCGACCACGGGCGCGGGGACGACCCGGCATCCAGCGCGGCGGAACTCGTCGTGGCGCACGCGAGTAGCGAGCGTTAGATGTGGAGCAGCTAGCGCGACGAGCATGCCGCGTCGTAGACAACGTCACCGTGCGCCGCGGGAGACGGGCTGCCGCACCCGCTTAGCCTCTGGCGTTGCCAGGTCGTCAGTCGGCCACTCAGCACTATCGGCCCCGGCTTCAGCCGTCGCGATCGCGTGACTTTCCGGTCAAGCACCAAGGGATTGACCACGGCTAGGACGTCAACACCAATCAGTGCTAAAGCTGCGGCTACGAATCACCTCTGAGTTGTCTACGCCATGACTCTTCCGCCCGATCGCCGCGATAGTCTTCATTGACGTATGCGATTCGGCGTTCCTGACGTCTAAGCGCGTCCGCCAGCCGCTCGGACGGCGTGCGGAACAGATCCGGGTCCGCCAGCCCAAATCGGCTCATGAGGCGCTCCATCGCATCGGTATGACTCTCAAGCTGGCCGTCGGCGTGGATGTGGCCAATCGCGGCACCGCGCTCGGTTAGCGCGCGCGCTACCAGCACGGTCCGGTGGCAGTCCAGCGGCTCGGCCTCGGCACATAGTAAAGCGATCCGCTCGGTTCGCGCACCGTTCATTAATCGGCCTATACCACCGCGAAATTCCGGAGTCCGGGCGAGCCGCCGGTACCGCACTTGCCCATCGACATAGCAAGAGGTGTCGTCAGTGCGCGCTCCAAGCTCCTTCCCCAAAAAGACATACCCGATACCGGTGTCTCGCAGACCGCTTCGCACCGAGCCTCGGTTGAACTGCGGCGCGAACCGACTGGCCGGAACCGAGCGGACGTCGGCCAACGCTGTCACGTCGTGTCGACGAAGCAACTCAATCAGGTCGGCAAGGTCGTGTGTGGAGTGACCGATCGTGAGTATCGATCCGGATGTCATAACCTAGTTCCCGTTTCCTGGTGACCGCGTTGCACGATTCCTGCCACCAGCTTGTGGAATTTCTGGTCGACGTGCTGTCCAGCGAGGCTTACCGTCAGCAACGATTCACCGAGTCGGTAATCGCCCGCTCCTCTGATTTTGCACCTTTCCAGGAATTCTGGATCGGTCACTGGCAGGATGTGCCGGATCCCGTTGTACTGAAACTTCGCTCGCGCGCGATGCCGACCCTCATAAGGCGCGCTCACCGTGATGCCAACCTCGCCGAGATGGATGAGCTTCAGCGAGTCGCGCACTTCATTCCTCCGCGCGACCGGCACGCAGTTGTTGACACCGGGTTCCGAATGGCAGCCATTCAGCCAAAGTGTGTCGGGGCGCTCCGCAAGCGAACACGCTTCATCCCATCCTGCCCGCCCCATGTTCACCCAGAGCCGCCCACCCTGAAACAGCCAGTTCTCCTGCTGGAACCCGTACGGGCAAGGCTCGCTCAGCATCACAGACAGGCGATCGAGCAGCCGAGGCTCGCCTTTAGCGGGGCATTGCCGGTCCCGCAGATGCACTGCGCCGCCCTCACGGCTGCTGACAAGACGGAACCATTTGCGCGTCTCGGGATCGATGCCAGCGACACATCGGTCGCCATCTTTGTACGAATTCGCAAGGCACAAAAGCAATTTGGTCACCATGTGCGTCCTCCGCCTGACACAGTACGAGCGTAGCCCGGATGTACGACATGCGAGGTGCCGAGGCGTTACCAGAACGACGAAAGCCCGTTCGGGCACGAGGACGGCGAATTGGGCGCGCCGACATTCCCGCGCGTGACCGCTCACAAGCTGCGCCACACCGCCGCGTCACTGATGATCGCCAGCGGCGCGCATGTGAAGACGATTCAGCGCCAGCTAGGCCACAAGAGCGCAACCATGACTCTCGACAACTACGGCCATCTGTTCGACGACGACCTCGACGGCGTCGCCGAACGGATGAGCGCCGGATACCGCGCGGCTGCCGCGAGGTGTGCCCAAAATGTGCCCACGCGGCCCGATCTGCACATCGTCGGGGCATGAAAAAGGCCCCTCACCTGCGGTAACAGGTGAGGGGCCGGGGTGGAGCTGCCGGGAATCGAACCCGGGTCCTCCGCCGCTTCTCCAGGGCTTCTCCGTGTGCAGTTCGTTGTGTCTCTGCTTGGATCTCCGCGTCTCACGAACTAGCGCGGATGACGATCCCAGTCACTGTTTGATGTTCCGCTCGACCCCGCGACCGGGCCGAACAGTAAGTCTCTCTAGCTGATGCCAGGGTCCGAGTCGAGAGACGAACTCGGTCTGACAGAGACGACCTGGCTACTTAGGCAGCGAGGGCGTACTCGCGCTGATTGGAATCGGCGCTTAATTGGTTGCAATGACGCTTACGGTGGTCTCTTGCCTGCACCGACACGCTTCCCCTGAATCGACGTACGCAGTCGAAACCGTTCAGCCCCGTACGTGCCCGCACCGTGCGGGCTAGTCATAGTAACACCGCGACCACGGCAAAGCATTCCCTATTTTTCCAGACTGGTCGGACGGTTTTCAGCGATCTGCTAGCGATCCCCCGGTCAGCGGCCGGAAAAGCACCTAATGACCGGCAATCGGCAGGTAATGTGCCGCTCGGCCGCGTCTGGGAAAGCACTATTTCCACGCGACGAACCGAGGAGCAACCGCATGGCATTGATGACCCAACGCTGGTTACGTCGAATCGCGGTGGCACCGCTGGCGGCTGGGCTCGTCTTCGCGACCGGATGCGCCACCGGCGAAAGCGGCGCGGCACCCGGTGTCACGACGGCACCCTGTCCCAACTCGCCGCACAAAGACCGCGGCTGCCTCTATCTGGGTGTCCTCTCCGACCTCGCCGACGGACCATTCACCGCGCTCGGCACGTCGATGAACGACGGCCAGACCGCGTTCTGGCACGCCGTCAACGAGGCGGGCGGCATCGGCGGCTACGACGTCGACACCACCACTTACGCCCGCAACACCGCGTACGACCCGCGCAAACACCGCGTCGAATACACCAACATCGAGCCGCATGTGCTTGCGCTCGCGATGAGTTTCGGCACCGCGCAAACCGTCGCCATGCTCGATCAACTCGACAGCGACGACATGGTCGCGACCGCCGCGACGCAGTGGTCGGGCTGGAATTACCGCAGCGCCGACCGCAACCTGGTCCTCAGCGCTGGCTATTCCTACTGCACCGAGGCGATCACTGGCCTCGATTGGTTCGCCGAAGCGCATTACGCGCCACGCAAAATCGCCGTCGTCGGCTATCGCGGCAACTTCGGCGGCGACTACGCGAGCGGCGCGATGAAGTGGGCCGTCGCCAACGACGCGACCATCGCCGCGCGCGTGTGGACCGGACCGAACGGCGAGGTCGGCAACCAGGACGAGCCGGTCGCCGAAGTGCTCGCTTCCGCACCGGATTTGGTGATGCTCGCGACCGGCCCCGCCGAGACCGCCGAGATCGTCGGCAAGCTGGTCAGTGCCGGGTACACGGGCCGTTTCGTCGGCTCACTCGTCACCTGGAATTCCGCGCTGCTGCGCACGCCAGCCGCACCCGCGCTGACCGCGCTCTACAACTACCTGACCCCGGTCGACAGCTGGGACGGCGACAGCCTCGGCCTGCGCAACGCGCGCAAGGCCACCGATCACGAGCCGACTAACTTCGGCTACCTGCTCGGTTGGGCGCTGTCGTACCCGATGCGGTCGGTGCTGCAACGGGCCGCCGCCCACAACGACCTCACCCGCGCTGGCCTGCGCAACGCCATCGCCAAAACGACCGCCGACGGTGAAGGCATGGTCGCGGTACAACAACCGGGTGCCGTCGCACCGGATTTGAGTACGGAATGGGCGTCGGTTTTCGCACCTGACCAGGCCGGACCTGCCGGATCACGAACCGTCCGTGTGGGTTATCAGGGCAAAACAGCGACCAGGCTCAACCTGCACGAGCCGTGCACCCGGCTCTAGGCGACGGAAATCAACGCGACCGCACCGGCCGCCAGCCCAAGGCCCACCTTCTGCGTGGTGCTGACATGCTCGCCGAGCAGCACCATCGCGAGCAGCACGGTCGCGGCCGGATACATCGACCCGATCACACTCACCACCGACAGCATTCCGCCGTGAAACGCGTACAGCAGTGCGGCGTTGGCGATCACGTCGAGCACCGCGACGCCTAGCGCGAGCCGCAGCGGCTCGCCGTGCAGCCCCTGAAAATGCCCGGTGGCCAGCGCGGACGCCCACACCACCGCCGTCGCTGCGACGCGCTGAGCGAGCAGCGGCCACAGTCCCGCATCCGCGCTCGTCTCGTGCAGAAACAGAAACGCGAAGCCGAACGCGACACCCGACCCGACGGTCAACAACGCGACGCGACGCGTGAACCGCAGTTCGCGACCGCCCGTGACCTCCTCGGTCGCCTTATCGGGCGCTTCCCGACTCACCATGAACACCGCGACAAGCGCGAGTGCGATCCCACCAATCGCGAGCAGCCCTGGGCGTTCGCCGATGATGAACCCCGCGACCACCGGCACGCCTGCGACCAAGACCGCCGTCACCGGCGAAACAACCGCCATCGGCCCCTCAGCTAGCGCGGCGTAAAACCACCACACCGCCAACCCGGCCGCAACGCCCGCCGCCGCACCCCACAGCAGCGACGCGACGTCGGGCGAACCGCCAACGAACGGCACGATGAGCGCGACAAGCACCACCGAAAACGGGTACGAAACGACAACAACCCGCAGCGCCGTAACCCGACGGGCCGCGATGCCGCCGAAGAAGTCGCTGACTCCATAGCCCGTCGCCGCGACCAGCGCGAGCAGGATGGGAATCAACGCATGCCTTTGACCCGCCGACCAATCTCACGGGTAACTTCGCGCTCAGCCTGCCGACGCGCCAAGTCCTGGCGTTTGTCGTAATCCTGCTTGCCCTTGGCCAGCGCTAATTCGACCTTGACCTTGCCGTCGTTGAAGTACATCGACAGCGGAACCAGCGTCTGGTTGCCTTCGCGCGACTTGCCGACGAGGTGTTCGATCTCGCGCTTGTGCAGCAGCAGTTTGCGGTTGCGACGCGGCGCGTGGTTGGTCCATGTGCCGTGGCTGAACTCGGGAATGTGGAGGCCGCGCAGCCAAATCTCGCCGTTGTCGACGGTGGCGAAGGCGTCAACGAGCGACGCTTTGCCCTCGCGCAGGCTCTTCACCTCGGTGCCGACCAGCGCGATCCCCGCCTCATAGGTGTCGAGGATCGTGTAGTTGTGCCGCGCGCGGCGGTTGGTCGCGATGACCTTCCTGCCTTTTTCCTTCATAACGATCAACTCTAAGCGACGCCGCCACCGCTTTATTCCGTGGTCGGATCAGCCGCCAGGCCGGAACGCCAGATAACACGTGAGCGCGGCAGCGAAGATCAGCATCAACGCGATCGTCGACACCCGCGGCCTGCCAAGATGCGGAATCGAATGACCGCTGCCGAGCAGTGCGGTGGCGACGGAGGGGTCGGCATGTCGATGCGGCATAGGTGGTGGAGGCGCGTCACCACCCGTGCTGGGGCTCGCCCCGCCGGAACCATCGTCGCTCGGGCTGTCGCCGTTGGCCATGTGGCCGAGGGTATCGCGGGAACGGCCCGTTCGTCGGGCTATCCTTCGCTCAGTGCGGCAAGCACCCCCTCTCCGTACTTCGCGAGCTTGTTCTCGCCGACGCCGCTGACCGTGCCGAGCGTCGACAGATCGGTGGGTTTACGCGCGGCGATTTCGCGCAATGTCGCGTCGTGGAAGACGACGTACGCGGGCACGCCCTGTTCTTTCGCGGTGGCCGCTCGCCAGGCGCGCAAGCGTTCGAACAGGGGTTGGTCGGCGACTGGAAGGGCAACGGCCGCTTTGCTTTTCGACGACCGCGCGGACTGTTGACGCGGCGCGCGTTCGGCTTCGCGCCGCAACGCGACCTTGCGTCCTTCGAAGAGCACCTCGTTGCCCGCGTCGGTGATCGCGAGCACGCCATATTCGCCCTGCACCGCGAGGAACCCGCCAGCGAGCAACTGCCTTACGACACCACGCCATTCGGTGTCGCGCAGATCGGTGCCGATGCCGAACACGCTGAGTTCGTTGTGGCGATGCTGGGTGATTTTGGGGTTGAGTTTGCCGAGCAGGATGTCGACGAGGTGGCCCGCGCCAAACGCTTGTCCGCGTTCACGTTTCAACCGCAACACCGTCGACAACAGCTTTTGCGCGGCGACCGTGCCGTCCCAGGTTTCCGGCGGCGTGAGGCATACGTCGCAGTTGCCGCAGGCAGGTTGGGTTTGCCCGAAGTAGTTGAGCAGCTGACTGCGTCGGCACCCGACGGTTTCGCACAGCGCAAGCATCGCGTCGAGGTGCAGTTGCAGCTGACGGCGATGCGCGGCGTCGCCCTCGCTTGAGTCGATCATCTTGCGCTGCTGCACCACGTCGGCGAGGCCGTAGACCATCCACGCCGTTGACGGTTGCCCGTCGCGACCAGCGCGGCCGGTCTCCTGGTAGTAGCCCTCAACCGATTTCGGCAGGTCAAGGTGGGCGACGAACCGCACGTCGGGCTTGTCGATGCCCATGCCGAACGCGATGGTCGCGACGACGATGAGCCCTTCTTCCCGCAGGAACCGCGACTGGTTTTCCGCGCGCACCCGGTGGTCGAGACCCGCGTGATACGGGACAGCGCGGATGCCGTTTTCGTTGAGCATCGCGGCGGTTTTCTCGACCGAATTGCGCGACAAGCAGTAGACGATGCCCGCGTCGCCCGCGTGTTCGGCGCGAATGAACTCAAGCAGCTGCTGCTCGGGCCGGTTCTTGCCCTCGATGCGGTACTGGATATTCGGCCGGTCGAAGCTAGCAACGAACTGCTTCGCCGACGAAAGGTCAAGGCGCTCAACGATTTCGGTGCGCGTCTTGGCCGTCGCGGTGGCGGTGAGCGCGATGCGCGGCACGTTCGGCCACCGCTCGTGCAGCAGCGAAAGCGCGAGGTAGTCGGGCCGGAAGTCGTGACCCCACTGTGAAACGCAGTGTGCTTCGTCGATGGCGAACAGCGCGATCTCGCCCCGGTCGAGCAGCGTGCGGGTCGACTCAAGCCGTAGGCGTTCCGGCGCCAGATACAGCAGGTCGAGTTCACCGCTGACGAACTGCGCTTCGACCGTGCGCCGCTGGTCAAGCGACTGCGTTGAGTTGAGGAAGCCCGCGCGCACGCCGAGGGCGCTGAGCGCGTCGACCTGGTCTTGCATGAGCGCGATGAGCGGGGAAATGACGACACCAACACCCGACCGAACGAGTGCGGGCACCTGATAACACAGCGACTTGCCGCCGCCGGTTGGCATCAGGACAAGCGCGTCGCCACCGCCGACGACCTGGGCGACAATCTCGGCCTGATCGCCGCGAAAGCTGTCGTAACCGAACACGCGATGCAGCACTTCATCAGCGGTTTCGCCGCGTGCGGGCGCACCGACGCGCACTGCGGCCCGCGAGACCGACGGCAGGTCGTCGAAGTGGAAATCGGCCGACTCATCGTAGGAGCGGGTGTACGCCTCGTCGGGCGGGAAATCGTCGGGCGGATAGTCGTCGTAATCGGGCGGTTCGGGGGCTGTGGCGCCGGAATTGCTCACGACGGTCATCTTAGGAGGCACCGCCGACGCTCCGAGGCGTCAAGCGGGGCGAATCATGCCGCTGACCGAGATTGAGCGTGAAGTTATCCACATGTGGACAACTTCTTACTTTCCAGTCACATAGGGCAGGACCGCATCATGCAGGAGTCCGTTGGTCGCGACCGCGTCGCCCTGATGCGGGCCAGCTTCGCCAGCCAATCCGGTGAAGGTACCGCCCGCTTCGCGCACGAGGATGTCGAGCGCGGCCAAGTCCCACAGCGACACTTCCGGCTCGGCAGCGATATCGACAACACCCTCGGCGACCAGGCAATAGTTGAAGAAATCGCCGTAGCCACGCACGCGCCACACGTCGTCGGTGAGGTCGATGAACCGCTCGCGCATGCCACGGTCGCGCCACCCCGACAGGCTGGAAAACGCCAGGCTTGCCGAACCGAGGTCGCTCACCTTCGACACCTGAATCGGCTTCGGCGCACCCGGATGCACCTGGGCCCACGCGCCCGACCCTGCCGCGGCCCACCAGCGGCGACCGAGCGCGGGCGCGCTGACCACTCCAACGACCGGCACGCCGTCGACAAGCAGCGAAATCAACGTCGCCCAGACCGGAACGCCGCGCACGAAGTTCTTCGTCCCGTCGATCGGATCGATGACCCACTGTCTGCCCGAGAACTCCGCGTCGCCGCCGAATTCCTCGCCGAGCACAGCGTCGCCGGGCCGTTCGTCGGCGAGGACTCGTCGCAATTCGCGTTCGACGGCGAGGTCGGCGTCGGACACGGGCGTGAGGTCGGGCTTGGCTTCCACATGTAGATCGAGAGCACCAAACCGTTCGCGCGAAATCGCGTCGGCCGCGTCCGCCAACCGCAGCGCGAGGTCAAGATCTTCTGAATGTGTAGCCACGGCGGCGAGTCTATTCGGCGGCCCAGTTCCGCCAACCGCGACCGCATGGGCGGACGTGTTTCATCGTGTCGGTGGCGACCGGTAACGTAGGACAACGTGCATCCTGACGTTATTGCCGACCTCGCTGTACTCGACACCACGCTCAAGACGGTCGAGTCGGTGCTCGATGTTGAGGAGCTACGCCGTCGCATCGACGAGCTTGAGCATCAGGCTGCCGATCCTGAGCTATGGAACAACCAGGATCACGCTCAGCAGGTCACCAGCGAGCTTTCGCACGCGCAGAGCGAACTGCGGCGTGTGCAGGATCTGCGTCAGCGGCTCGAAGACCTGCCGGTGCTCTACGAACTCGCCGAGGCCGAAGAAGACGCGGCCGCCGCTGAAGCCACCGCCGACGCCGACGCCGAGCGCGCCGCGTTGCGCGAAGACATCGAGGCGATGGAAGTCCGCACACTGCTTTCCGGCGAGTACGACAAGCGCGACGCGCTGGTCAACATTCGGTCCGGTGCCGGTGGCGTCGACGCCGCCGACTGGGCGATGATGCTGATGCGCATGTATATCCGCTGGGCGGAGCGGCACAAGTACACCGTCGAGGTCTACGACACCTCTTACGCCGAAGAAGCGGGCCTCAAGAGCGCAACCTTCGCGGTGAAGGCGCCCTATGCCTACGGCACGCTCTCGATCGAGATGGGCACGCACCGCCTGGTTCGCATCAGCCCGTTCGACAACCAGGGCCGTCGCCAGACGTCGTTCGCCGAGGTCGAGGTGCTGCCGGTCGTTGAGACCACCGACCACATCGAGATTCCCGAAGGCGAGGTCCGCGTCGACGTGTACCGCTCGTCGGGCCCGGGTGGTCAGTCGGTCAACACCACCGACTCGGCCGTTCGCCTCACCCACATCCCCACCGGCATCGTTGTGACCTGCCAGAACGAGAAGTCGCAGCTGCAAAACAAGATCTCGGCCATGCGCGTTTTGCAGGCCAAGCTGCTTGAGCGCAAGCGTCAGGAAGAGCGCGCCCAGATGGACGCCCTCAAGACCAATGAGGGTGCGTCGTGGGGCAACCAGATGCGCTCGTACGTGCTGCACCCGTACCAGATGGTCAAGGATTTGCGCACCAACCATGAGGTCAACAACCCATCGGCGGTGCTCGACGGCGACATCGACGGCTTCATCGAATCGGGCATCCGCTGGCGCATGCGCGAACAGGCCGAAGCGTAGGTTTTCGCATGGTGCGCCCGACCGTGACCAGCCTGTAACCTTTCTCAGGTGTGTTCGATCGGACCGGAAACTTGCCAGGCCGCGGTGCTCGCGATGAGCACCAGCAGCGACGTCACCAACTGGCTGCGCTCAAGCGGCCTAGAGATCGTCCTGCTCGTGGTCGGCGCGATGCTTTTCGGTCGGTTGGCCGCGTTCGTCCGCGACCGCGTCACGACGAAAATCGACGCCGGATTCCGGTCTAGCGACGCGCTCGTTCGCACCGAAGCGGCTAAGCATCGGCACGCGCTTGCCCAGGTCGTCACGTGGGTGGTCCTGACGATCGTCTACGTGCTCGTCGGCATCGAAGTGCTGCGCAGGCTCGGCTTCGCCGTCACCGGCTTGGTCGCGCCCGCAGCGGTATTGGGTGCGGCGCTCGGTTTTGGCGCGCAACGCATTGTCCAAGACATCCTCGCCGGGTTCTTCCTCATCACCGAACGCCAGTACGGCTTCGGCGACGTGGTCAGCATCAGCGTCACCGGTTCTGCCGAACCGGCACAGGGCACCGTCGAAGACGTCACGTTGCGCATCACGACGCTGCGCAATTCCGATGGCGAAGTGATCATCGTGCCGAATGGGCAAATCGTGAAAGTCACCAATCTGTCGAAGGATTGGGCGCGCGCGGCCATCGACGTGCCCGTTTCCTCGTCGGCCGATATCAACAAGATCAATGAGATTTTGCACGAAGTGTGTACGAAGGCCTATCAAGATCGACGCCTTGAGCCGTTGTTGCTCGACGAACCGTCGGTCATGGGAGTGGAAGATCTCTCACTCGATGAGATGAATATCCGCATGGTCGCGCGCACACTGCCGGGCAAACAATTCGAAGTAAGCAGGGAATTGCGCGTGCGCGTCGCGGCGGCCCTGCGCAGGGAAGGTATCAGTGAGACCCAGTAAATCAACCGCGATTCTGATGGCTACGTGGCTCGCGACATTCGCGCTCTACCTGGTTGTCAAGCCATCCCAACCAACAACGGCAAGCCCGGTTTCGCTGCTCAACGCGGTCCCGACCTGGGTGGACGAGAGCACGTCACGCTGATAAGTGCCGTCGCTCGGGCGGGGGGCATGGCTACACTGGCTCCCCGTGATCACCCTCCGCAACGTGACCAAGTCGTATCCGACATCGAAGCGACCGGCGCTGGACAATGTGACCGTCGACGTGGCCAAGGGCGAATTCGTCTTCATCATCGGTCCGTCGGGTTCGGGAAAGTCCACTTTCCTGCGTCTGCTTATCAAAGAGGACGCGCCAACGACGGGCGAGGTGAATGTTGCCGACTTTCGCGTCGACCGCTTGCCGAGTCGGCGGGTGCCGAAATTGCGCCAGCGTGTCGGCTGCGTTTTCCAGGATTTCCGCCTGTTGCAGCAGAAGACCGTTGAACAGAATGTCGCGTTCGCGCTGGAAGTGATTGGCAAACGTCGCCAGTTCATTGAGCGGACCGTGCCCGAGGTGCTGGAAATGGTTGGCCTTGGCGGCAAGGGCCAGCGACTGCCGTCGGAGCTGTCGGGCGGTGAACAGCAGCGGGTCGCGATCGCGCGCGCGTTCGTCAACCGGCCGCTTGTGCTGCTGGCCGACGAACCGACGGGCAACCTCGACCCCGACACCAGCGCCGACATCATGTACCTGCTTGAGCGCATTAACCGGACGGGAACAACCGTGCTGATGGCCACCCACGACAACCACATTGTCGACGCGATGCGCAGACGCGTAATCGAGCTCGACCAGGGCCGATTGGTCCGCGACGAGGCGACCGGCGTGTACGGGGTGGGTCGATAATGCGACTGAGTTTCCTCTTCAACGAGGTTGCCGATGGTTTGCGCCGCAACCTCACGATGACCATCGCGATGATCCTCACCACGGCTGTTTCGCTGATGATGCTCGGCGGCGGTTTGCTTTCGGTACGGATGGCTGACAAAACCGAGAACTTCTTCATCGGCCGTCTTGAAGTGCGGTTCTACCTGGACGACACGGTTTCCGACAGCGATCCCGACTGCGCGGCTGACCCATGCAAGGCGCTGCTCGCCGACCTGAAAACCACGTCCGGCGTTGAGTCGGTGCAGTTCATTAATCGTGCTGACGCGCTGGAAGAGGCGAAGGAACTGTTCGCCGATCAGCCCGAGATGGTCCAGTACATTTCCGACTCGCCGCTGCCCGCGTCGTTGCGCGTGAAGATGACCAATGCTGATCAGTACCAACACATTTACGACAGTTTCTCGGCGCGTCCAGGCGTGCGAATTGTCGCCAATGACAAGGAATTCGTCGACAGACTCACGAGTCTGTTTGACGGTTTGCGCAATGCCGCGTTCGGTTTGGCGCTCGTGATGGCGCTTGCCGCGATGTTGCTCGTGCTGAATATGGTGCAGATCGCGGCATTCACGCGTCGTACGGAAGTCGGCATCATGCGCCTGGTCGGCGCGACGCGCTGGTACACGCAATTGCCGTTCTTGCTTGAGGCGGTCGCCGCGGCGTTCGTCGGTTCGGTGCTTGCGATTTTGGGCCTCGTGATCGCGCGTCCGTTGGTGATCGACCGCGCGCTTGGCCCACTGTTCGACAGCAACGTGTTCCCGCGCATCACTGGCGACGACATCGCCGTTGTGGCGTTGACGATCGCCCCGATCGGCATCGTCTTCGCGGGCCTGACCGCCTACCTCACGCTGCGCTATTACGTGCGTGAATGATCTTGTTTCCGAGGCAATCCCGTCGCTCCGCGCGGCGGGATTTCTTTTTGGCACGCCCATCTTACTCAGGAGTAAGATAGTCTTACTGAAGAGTCAGATCGACGGGGTCGAAGGGACCCCGCCAGCCGAGGAAATCAGGTGATGATGAGCACTCGAGACAGCGCGACGAAGCGACGTCCGAACGACACGTCCGCAGTCGGCCTCAGCCAGCCCAAACGGGACTGGATGGGTACCGCGATGCGCGCTTTGACGACCCTCACCGGGTCGGAGCTCGCCGAGAAGTACAACCTGCGTAAGCCCATCGAGCGCGTCACCTACGAGGGCACCAAGACCGGGTTCCGCACCCTGGGCGCGGCCACCCGCACCTTCGCCAAGGTCACCGGCGGCGACAAGCCCAAGCGCCTTGTCGACAACGAGGCGAAGACCAAGGACTACTTCGACCTCACGCCCACCGACGAGCAGCAGATGATCGTCGAAACGGTGCGCGACTTCGCCGCGGAAATCCTGCGCCCCGCCGCCTACGATGCCGACAACGCCGCCGCCGCCCCGCGCGACCTGCTCGATCGCGCCGCCGAACTCGGCATCACCCTCATCAACGTGCCCGAGGAACTCGAAGGCGCTGCCGCCGAGCGTGGCGCGGTCACCAATTCGCTTGTCGCCGAAGCCCTTTCCTACGGCGACATGGGTCTCGCGCTGCCGATCCTCGCGCCGAGCGGTGTGGCTGTCGCGCTGTCGCAGTGGGGCACCGACGCCCAGCAGCAGACCTACCTGCCCGCGTTCACCGGGGAGAACGTTCCGCAGGCGAGCGTCGTCATCAACGAGCCGCGCGCGCTTTTCGACCCGTTCGCGCTGCAAACCAAGGCGACCCGTTCGCCGAGCGGTTTCCAGCTCAACGGCGTCAAGAGCCTTGTCCCCGCCGCCGCCGACGCCGAGCTGTTCATCGTCGCCGCCGAGCTTGAGGGCCGTCCCGCTTTCTTCATCGTCGAATCCGACAGCACCGGCCTGAGCGTCGAAGCCGACCCCAGCATGGGTCTGCGCGCCGCTGGCCTTGGCCGCCTGATCCTCGACAACGTCTCAGTCACCGCTGACGCGCTGCTTGGCGACGAAGACGCCGCCACCCGCGCCGCCGAATACGGCGACGCCGTGCAGCTCGCCCGCCTCGGCTGGTCGTCGCTCGCGATCGGCACCGGCCAGGCCGTGCTCGACTACGTGATTCCGTACGTGAACGAGCGCGAAGCGTTCGGCGAGCCGATTTCGCACCGGCAGGCGGTCGCGTTCATGGTCGCCAACATGGGCATCGAACTCGATGGTCTTCGCCTCGTCACGCTGCGTGGCGCTTCGCGCGCTGAGCAGGGCCTTTCCTTCGCCCGCGAAGCGGCGCTCGCCCGCAAGCTCGCCACCGACAAGGGCATGCAGATCGGCCTCGACGGCGTTCAGCTGCTCGGCGGCCACGGCTTCACCAAGGAACACCCGGTCGAGCGCTGGTACCGCGACCTTCGTGCCATCGGTGTTGCCGAAGGCATCGTGCTGGTCTAGTCGGCGCTTACTTCCTAGGAGAAACCTCTCATGATCAATCTTGAACTCCCCAAGAAGCTGAAGGCAAGCGCCAACCAGGCCCACCAGGTGGCCGCGCAGATCTTCCGCCCCATTTCCCGCAAGTACGACCTCGCCGAGCACGAGTACCCGGTTGAGCTCGACACGATGTCGGCCATGATCGAGGGCCTCGCCGACTCGGGCACCCAGCAGATCGGTGGCGCGTCCGGCGGTCGCGGCGACAGCCAGGTCGACCTGATCGCCAACGCCAACGGCGGCAACATGTCGTCGCTGATGAACACGCTCGAAACCGCGTGGGGCGACGTCGGTTTGCTGCTCACCATCCCGTATCAGGGCCTGGGCAACGCCGCGATCGCCGCGGTTGCGACCGACGAGCAGCTCGCGCGCTTCGGCAAGGTGTGGGCGTCAATGGCGATCACCGAGCCGTCGTTCGGTTCCGACTCGGCCGCTGTCACCACCACCGCCGTCCTCGATGGCGACGAGTGGGTGCTCAACGGCGAGAAGATCTTCGTCACTGCGGGCGAGCGTTCGACCCACATCGTGGTGTGGGCGTCGGTCGACAAGACCAAGGGCCGCGCGGCGATCAAGTCGTTCGTCGTGCCGCGTGACGCACCGGGTCTTTCGGTCGCGCGTCTTGAGCACAAGCTTGGCGTCAAGGCGTCCGACACCGCTGTGCTGCTGTTGCAGGACTGCCGCATCCCCGCCGACAACATTCTCGGTTCACCAGAAGTGAACGTGGAGAAGGGTTTTGCGGGGGTCATGCAGACCTTCGACAACACCCGTCCGCTTGTCGCCGCGATGGCCGTTGGTGTCGCACGTGCCGCGCTTGAGGAATTGCGCACCATCCTCACCGAGGCTGGCGTCGAGATTTCCTACGACACGCCCGCGATGAACCAGTCGGCCGCTGCCGCTGAATTCCTGCGGATGGAAGCCGATTACGAAGCGGCGTACCTGCTTTCGCTGCGCGCGGCGTGGATGGCCGACAACCGCAAGCCGAACTCGCTTGAGGCGTCGATGTCGAAGGCAAAGGCTGGGCGCACCGGCACCGACATCACGTTGAAGGCCGTCGAGCTGGCGAGCACCATCGGCTACTCGCAGCGCACGTTGCTGGAGAAGTGGGCGCGCGACAGCAAGATTCTCGACATCTTCGAGGGCACGCAGCAGATTCAGCAGCTGATCGTGGCTCGTCGCCTGCTTGGGAAGTCGAGCGCGGAACTGAAGTAAGTTCGCTTGGTCGTGAAGCCGGTGTGGGTTGTCCCGCACCGGCTTTCGTCATTTTCCGGCAAGGAGTCGGTCGACTAGGCCGTCGAGGTACTCCGGCGTGAGCGGGACGATGCCGAAGAGCACGCGGATGTACATCGGGGCGAGGATGTGGTCGAGCACTTCCAATGCTTCGGGGACCTGCTCGCCACGGGCGGCGGCGCGATCGAGCATCGCCTGCATTTGTCGCGTGCGGTCGTCGCCGAGGGCACCGAAGGGTCCTCGGCCCTCGTCGCTCGACAGCGCAACTGCGAGCCGGACCAACGCCAAGCCGTCCGGACCGGTGATCTCGCGCGCCACGTTCGCGGCGTAAGTGCGCAGGTCACCGTCGATGCTGCCGGTGTCAGGCATGGGTGACTGGGCGTTGAGTCGGGCCAGTGTCACGTCGGCGAGCAGGGCTTCCATGTTGCCCCAGCGCCGGTAGATGCTGCTGTCGGCGACGCCCGCGTGCGTTGCGACGTCGCCAATCGTGAAGTTGCCGTACCCGCGTTCGTTGATCAGCGCAGTGACGGCCTCGTGCACCTGCGCGGCAACCCGCGCGCTGCGTCCGCCGGGTCGCGTTGCTCGCTGCTGCTCCTTCATGTCGTCCACCTTAACGCAGTTACCCCTTGCGTTAAGACGACTGTTGCGCTTACAGTCTCCTAACGCAGTCCCTGACTGCGTTAACGACTGGAGGTGTCCATGCCTGGAACTAAACGAGCCGTACTGCTGACGGCGACTTGCCTCGGCCAATTCATGGTTTTGCTCGACAACACGATCGTCGGGGCCGCGCTCCCCGACATGCAGCAACGGCTGCACACCGACCTCACCGGCCTGCAATGGATCGTCGACGCGTACGTGTTGCTCGTCGCGATGCTGTTGCTTTCCGGCGGGATTTTCGCCGACCGATTCGGGCGCAAGCGGGTGTTTTTGATCGGCGTCGCTGTTTTCACGGCCGCGTCGGTGGTGTGCAGTCTCGCGCCTTCGCTCGGTTGGTTGATCGCGGGTCGCGTGCTGCAAGGAATCGGGGCTGCTGCGTTAAGCCCGGCGTCGCTCGCACTACTGGCCGCCGCGTATCCCGTTCCCGCCGAACGCATTAAGGCGATTGGGCTGTGGGCCGGGCTCAGCGGGATCGGACTCGCCGCAGGCCCGGTGGCGGGCGGCGTGTTGACCGACGCGTTTGGGTGGCCCGCGATCTTCCTCGTGAACCTGCCAATTGGACTCGTGCTCTTGGCAATTGGGTTGCGGGGGCTCGACGAGACGCGCAATCCCCATGCACCCGCCATCGATATTCCGGGCACCGCGCTGTCGATCGTCGGTGTTGGCGCGCTGACGTACGGGCTGATCGAAGGCGGCGCGCGCGGGTGGACGTCGCCGGTGATCCTGAGCAGCTTCACCATTGGTGTCGTGCTGCTTGCCGCGTTCGTCGCGGTTGAGGCGCGGCGCGACGCCCCGATGCTGCCGCTACGACTGTTCCAACAGCGACTGTTCACCGTGTCGAATACGGCGATGATCGTTGTCGGGTTCGCGTTGATGGGGTCGTCGTTCTTCTTCTCGCAGTTCTTCGTTGCCGTGCAAGGCAGTTCGATCATGCGTGCCGGGTTGCAGACGCTGCCGCTTTCGCTAGCGATGGTCGTCGTGAGCCCTTACGCGGGAAAGCTGGCCGCGCGGTACGGCTTTCGCATCGTGGTCACGGTTGGGTTGACGCTCGCCGGACTTGGGTTGCTCGCGCTTGGCATGGTCCACGCCGACACGGGGTACGAAAACGTGTGGTGGCGGCTGGGTTTGGCTGGTGTCGGGTTCGCGTTGACGATGTCGCCGCTCACCGGTGCCGCGATTCAGGGGGTGAGTCCGCAGGAAGGTGGTCTCGCGTCGGGGATCAGCAGCACTACTCGTCAGATCGGCGCGGTGCTTGGCGTCGCCGCGTTGGGGGCGATCGTGCGGGTTCGCGAATCCGACGGTGCCTCGTTTGAAAGCGGACTCAACAGCGCGTTCCTCGTTGCTGGCGTCATCACCTTGATCACCGCCGTGTTCACGGGGCTGTGGTTGTCGAATTCGGCTCCGCGTGCTGTCACCGTGACGAACGCTTCGCTCGCCCCCGCATCGAATTAATCTCTCCCCCAAAGGAATTCACTTTTGTCACCAGATCCAACCACCATTCACCCGCTACCCGCCCATGAGCGCGTCGTGTTTCTGCGGCCGCTTGTCACGTCGCCGAATATCGACGGCGCGAATCATCGCCGCGGGCTCGGTTGTCACCGCCGATGTGCCGCCGTACACGATCGTCGGCGGCAACCCGGCGCGCCCGATCCGCCAGCGATTTTCCGATGCCGAAGTCGAGCTGCTGCTGCGCGCTGCTTGGTGGGATTGGCCCGTTGACCAGGTCACCGAGCACGCCCGCACCATCATGGCTGGCACCCCAGCCGACATCGCCCTCATCGCCGACCAACTATCAGTTTCCGGAAAGGGCCCCAATGAAATTCGCCCTCGTGATCTTCGAAACCCCCGAATCCTGTCGCCAAATCCAGGCCGACCGAGCCGCTTACCGCGCGCAATACGAGTCATGGATCGGCGGCCTAGCCGCAGCGGGAAAGTTGGTTGGCGGCGACGCATTAGAAACCGACCACACGGCTCCGGCAACCGTCCGCACGTACCCCGATGGCTCAACCACCGTGACCGACACCCCGGCCCACCCGTCCGACGAAACATTGGGCGGTTGGTTCATCGTTGATGTGGCCGACCGAGCGGAAGCAATAGCTTTGGCCCAAACCCTCCCTACCCCCGAAACGGTAGAAGTACGCCCGGTACTCGAATCCGCTTGATTCGCAACCAGGTTGGATCGGAATCGGACCCCTAATTCGCCGACTGGCGCCCGGCGCATTCGGGGGCTTCGGGGTTTTGCTCGCAGTAGTGCTGCAGCTGAACCTCGCCCGACGTGGGTCCTTCGCCGCACCGGGTGCCGCAGCGACCGGCACCCGGGACCTGTGAGCCGTCCGGGTACGTGCACTGCGCCGTGCCCGGCACGCATTCGTAAGGACGGCCGTAGGGGTCGGGGTTCTGATTGGTGGGCTCTCCCGGGAATGGGACACCGCACCGAGGATCGTTCGGCACCGTGTGGTCGCCGTAAACGCCCGTCTTCGCATCGCAACGCAAAAATTCCGAGCTCGGCTGCGAGCAATTCGGATCGTTCGGGATCAAAGTCTGATTCGAATACTGCCCCGTGCCGCCCGCACAGGAGAGCAACGTCGGCTGACCGCCAGGTTGACTTGGCGCGACGGTAGTCGGCGGCACGGTCGACGCACCCGCAGGCTCGGACGTCGTCGGTTCGGGCGTCGACGTGACGCTCGACGACGCGATAGCCGACGCCGACGCAGTCGACGATGACGGCGATGGCGGCGGCGTTCGTTCCCCGCTGTCGTTTCCGCATCCTGCCAACAGCAGGATCCCGAAAAACGCGAGCAGAGGGAGCAATCGACCGCGTGCCGCCATCACCATCGCCACCTTCCTGGCGCTAGCTAATTCATTTCGCGTGCTAGATGCGGGTGCGGTCTGCTGAGGTGATCTGTTTCGACAAGCGGCGGGGGTTCAGGTCTAGGAGTTTGGTGTCCCAATCGGCCAGTTTCGCGGCCGAAAGGTACGTCGCCTCCAAGAAGTCCAACACCGTGCGGTCCGGGTCGGGGGACGTGGCTACCTTCTCGTACGGGAGGACGAATTCGCCCAAATCCTTGTCCCAGTGGCCCGCGCCCGCCGCCTGGTCGGAGTAACCCTTGGGTTCCGGGTACGCGTAGGCGTAGAACACGCCCTCGCCGCTGCCGCCCGGCCAAAAGCCGCCGCTCATGCATTCGCGGTCGTATGCCTCGATGTTGACCCAGTCGGGGCAGTGCGGTGCGCCCTTCGGGTGCAGCGGGGCCGGGCGACCCGAGAAGCGGGTTGTCGCCAAATCCAGTCCGCCCCACCACAATTGCGGGTCGCTGCTCTTGCCACCAAAGCCCGCGCGCCAGTACTCAAGCACCCGGTTAGCATTGATGAGCTGCTTCCAGAAGATGTTCACCGCGTCGGCGTCGTATGCCTTATGCGTGGTGTCTTGGGCGAACGGGATCGGGTTCTCGACCTCGTTCGGCGCGGCCTGAATATCGACGTAGACCTCGATCTGACCGAGCGCATCCTGGACCGCACCATAGAAATCAGCGATGGAGCGCGGCTTCAACTCAACCTTCTGCAGCCCGCCATCGGAAGTTCGGAACACCAATTCGCTTGCGATGAAGTCGAATTCCGCGTCGAACGCACGCCCAGCCGAGTGCATGGTGTTGGTGCGTAGCCCGCGCGCGCTCACCTCAAAAGCCACGTTCCACCACTGGTTAACCAACGTGGTGCTGCCCAGTTGAATCTTGCCGACGATCTGGGTCATCATGTGCAGAGTTTCGCGCGTATCGGTCCATGAATCAACGAGCAACGACGGCCAAACCGCGTCGTCAGGAGTTAGGCGATCAGACATGATGGGCTCACTTTCTCGGCTTATCGCGGGCGGGTCCATTCAGCAATCGGGTCATCGCGTCGAGATCGTCGGTGAACGCGTCGCGTTTTCGGCGCTTCCCACAGGAGGTGAGCATCCGGGTGAAATCGGCTGCCGCCTTGTCGATGCGCGCCTTCAATCCCCCGGCCTCGTACGCGCCGAAGTCGTCGGTCGCGGCGTACACCCCGGTGGGCGCGATGATCGCGTGGAGGTAGGAAAACATCGGGCGCAGTGCGTGTTCCAGCACGAGCGAGTGCCGATCGCTGCCGCCAGTAGCCGCGATGAGGACCGGCATATCGGCAAGCGATTCCTCGGGCAGCACGTCGAAGAACATCTTGAAAAGCCCACTGAAGGAAGCGTTGAACGCGGGCGTGACGGCGATCAGCCCATCGGCGTTGGCGACGGTGTCGAACACTTCCTGCAATTCCGTCGACGGAAAGCCGGTCAGCATCGCATCCATAATCGCGCGACCATATTTGCGCAGGTCGACGAATTCGAATTTCACCTCATCGTCGAGATCGGCGTCGACAGCGGCGGCGAGCCGGTCAGCGAGCAGGCGCGTTGACGACGGTTCACGCAACCCGCCGCTGACAACGGCAATCGTCTTGGTCATGCGTCGCCCTCCGCGCCTTCGGCAGCCGCAGCGGCGAACTCCGCGTCGACCATTTCCTTCTTCGCGACAAGCGACTTATGCGTCGGCGCGTCAGGCACGTCGGCGGGACGCCCAATCGCGAATTCCTTGCGCAGCACCGGAACTACCTCGGTGCCAAGCAATTCGATTTGCTCAAGCACGGTTTCCACCGGCAGCCCAGCATGGTCGACGAGGAATAGTTGCCGCTGGTAATTGCCGACGTAGCCGCGGAATCCGAGCGTGCGGTCGATGACTTCCTGCGGCGAACCAACAGTGAGCGGTGTTTGCGCCATGAATTCTTCAAGCGACGGCCCGTGCCCATAGACCGGCGCGTTGTCGAAGTAGGGGCGAAATTCCTTAATCGCGTCTTGGCTATTGGGCCGGATGAAAACCTGGCCGCCGATGCCAACAATGGCCTGTTCGGGCGTGCCATGCCCGTAGTGCGCGAACCGCTTTCGGTAGAGGCCAACCATGCGCTCGGTGTGTTCCGACGGCCAGAAGATGTGGTTGGCGAAAAACCCGTCACCGTAATAGGCGGCCAATTCCGCGATTTCGGGCGTGCGAATCGACGCGTGCCACACATACGGCGGCACCCCGTCCATCGGCGCGGGCGCGAGCGTGAATCCTTGCAGCGGCGTGCGGTATTTGCCCTGCCAGTCGACAACTTCCTCATCCCACAGCGCGCGCAGCAGTTCGTAATTTTCGACCGTGAGCTGCACGGCGGCGCGAATGTCTTTGCCGAACCACGGATAAACCGGACCGGTGTTGCCGCGCCCAAGCATGATGTCGACGCGGCCCTCGCACAAATGTTGCAGGACGCTGAAATCCTCGGCGATTTTCACCGGATCATTGGTCGTGATCAGCGTGGTCGACGTGGAAAGCAACAGATTCTTGGTGCGCGCGGCGATGAAGCCGAGCAGCGTGGTTGGCGACGACGGCACGAACGGCGGATTGTGGTGCTCGCCAGTGGCGAAGACGTCGAGACCAACCTCGTCGCACTTCTCGGCGATGCGGACGGTAGCCGCGATGCGCTCGTGTTCGGTTGGTGTTTTGCCACTAACGGGGTCGGGCGTCAGATCGCCGACGGTGAAAATCCCGAACTGCATTCCGCTCATGCACCGAACTCCGCTCGTCGCCGATCGAATGGGCTGTCGCACGTCACACGAATGCCCATCGTAGTCGGGCGCGACCACCTCGGCTAGGAGCCAAGCCGAACGCGCCCGACTACGCGCGGGTCAGCCGACGAGCTTGGTGCGCAACGCGGTGATCGTCGCATCGGACAGGCCAAGACCAGTGCGCAGGTAGGCGTCGAGCGAGCCGTAATCCTTGGCGAGCTGGGTGATGCCGGCTTCGAGGTACGCGAATCTCAGCGCCGGGATGTACACCCGGGTGTACAGTTGGCTATGGCTGATTATGAATCCGTGCCGCTCACCGAATTGCGGGGCCAGCTCGGTAGTGTTTTTGACAGGGTTTCCGCGAGCGGACGCCCGGTGATCGTCACTCGGGAGGGCAAGGAGTTGGTCGCGGTGGTCCCAGCGGAAGTGTTGCGGCATGGGGCGTTGCCGCCCGCCTATTTCAACGACGACCTGCGCGAGCAGATCCTCGGTCGCCTCGATGCTGGCATCCGCAAGCATTCCGAAGCCGAAGTCGCCGACGCCGAGGCGGCATTGCGCGAGGTCATGGCAGCGATTGATGGTTCCGGCGTGAGCAGCCGGTGAGCGTAGCCGATCACACCGCACTTACCTCGTTGGCGCGATCGCCCCTGTTCGGGCAGGTTTTCATGCGCCAATTCACTCAGCAACGCCGAATTATGGTGGTGCCGACGGTCAGTCTGATGGCCGCGATGCGCGCGGTCGACAATATCGACGAATTAGGTCGCCTTCTTGATAACCGCGTCGCGGTGCGCTGGGCCGAACTCGATGCGGCAACCGCTATTCGCACTGGCACAACGGTTCCCGTCGCTGACGATCACACGGAATGGCCACTTATCGCGCCGGTGATCTTCACCGCCCAAAATCTCGATATGCCGGTGCTCACCGCCGCCCCCGAGTTGTATCGCGGATACAAGGTGCCCATCGCGCATCTGCCGTGAGCCCAACCCAGTGATCTTTCTGACACCCTGGTCGATTACCGTGCGACAAGCGGAACGAATTCCACCGTTGAATTCCACGAAACAGAGTGCTGTACCAGGACCTCAAGGAGAGCTGGTTATGCGTCAACTGAGTTTCCCCCGTCGTCTCACCACCGCGATCGCGGCAACGTCAGCGGCTGTCGCCGTTATTTTCGCTGGCCCGGCGGTCGCCGACCCGACTGAACAGCCCGCGACGGTCGACGTCGCCCAGGCCGTGCAAGGTCTGCGCAGTCCTGCGGCGGGCAATCCAGAAGCCGAAGCCGCGCTCAACCAGATCGCGGCCAATGGCGCCATCCCGGTCGCGCTGCCCGCGCAACCGTTCCAGATCCCGGCCACCTCCGACATCGGCCAAAATGGCCAGGGCCCAGGTGTTTACGGTTCGGGCATCGCGCTCGACATCGACGGGTTCCGTTTCGGCTTCTTCGGCGGCCCCGGCACGATCGCGCCGAACCAGGCTGGCGCGAAGCTTGAGGTGATCTGGCTCAACCTCAACACCGGTCAGAGCGGAACCAATGTCCTCAACGAGCATCTCGACATTCCTGTCGACACCACTATCCGCACCGCCCCGCTCAACACCGGCAACGGCCTGATCGTCGCCGCCGTGTACGGCAGCCTGTGGCACCGTTGGTCGGTCCCGGTGGACGACGCGCACCCGGACGGGTTCGCCTACCAGAAGGGCACCATCCAGCAGCCGTCGTTCGGCGCGGTCTCGCGCTAACCCTTCGTTCGACGACACACCCCGGTGGCCCTCGGTCGCCGGGGTGTGTCGCGTTCACGCCGATCACCATTCGCGCGTGACGTAGGTTGGTTCGGTGGATCTTGAGGCCCGACTCGAAGCTTTGGAGGCGCGGGTCACCGCGCTAGAGGAAACCGATGTAGTCGATCGACGCTGGGCCGCCGAGCGACTGTGGAACGAATTTTCGGCGGAAGGCGTGCGCAATGGTGGCGTGCAACTCGTTGGCGCGTTGAAGTTACCGACGGGCGAACAGTTCGATTGGCAAGCTGAATTCGAACTCGACGCGATCGTTGGCGACGACTGGACCGAATGGACCGAGACCGCCAATTGTCTTGCCGCACTGAGTAATCCGAGCAGACTGCGCTTGTTGCGCGAAATCCTCAATGGCCGTCGCACTGCCGCCGACCTCGCCGCGATCAGCGAACTCGGCACATCGCCGGAGATCTATCAACACCTGCGCGACCTCGCCGCCGTCGGCTGGCTCCACACCGCGGGACTTGGCCGGTTCGAGGTGCCGGAAGGTCGCGTTGTGCCGTTACTTGTGGCTTTGGCGTGCGCCCAACGCTGAGCCCGGTCAGGTCGTGAACGGGCACAGGACGATCCTTGGCATGCGATCGGGGTCACATTCATTCGCGCATGCTTGCTAGAGTTAGCAGTAGCACTGGATCTCGATGAAGCGGTCCGGTTTCGCGGTCGTCGTGGGATCGGTCTGCCCGAAAGGCTCTTCGATGTCACTGTCTCTGCCCGCGCTAACCGGCCCGGCTCAACGCGCGGGAGACTTCGCGCGCGGGGTCAAGGTCATGGTCGACCGCAAGTTGTTCAACCCGTTGCGCCTCGACCACGCCGCACGCTCGTACCTCCATATCGCCAAGTTCGGTCCCTTCGCTGGCGTCGTGATGCACGCGGCGCAAAGTCGACCTGATTCGCCGGCGATTGTTGACGAACGCGGCGAACTCACCTTCCGCGAACTCGACGAACAGTCCAACGCGTTCGCGCGCGGCCTGCGCGCATCGGGGGTCAACGAGGGCGACGTGATCGCGATCCTTGCCCGCGACCATCGCGGCATGGTGTTGAGCATGCTTGCCGCTGGCAAGCTCGGCGTGCGCGCTGTGCTGATGAACACCGGGTTCGCGAAACCGCAATTCGCCGACGTCGCCGCGCGCGAAAAGGTGAAGGTCGTCCTGCACGACAGCGAATTCACCGACCTGATGAGCGCGATTCCGGCGGAGATTCCGCGCGTGCTCACCTGGGTCGACGAAGCCGACAACGTCGACGCGTCGATCCCGACCGTCGAGTCGCTGTCGTCGGGTCGCGGCGTGACCGCGCTGGCCAGCCCCAAGAAGCCGGGCGGGATGATCATCCTGACCAGCGGAACCACCGGCACCCCGAAGGGCGCGCCGCGCGACAAGGTGAGCCCGTTCGTTTCGGCACAATTCGTCGACCGTGTCCCGCTGCCCAACAACGGCACGATGGTTATGGCCGCTCCGATTTTCCACGGCACCGGACTTTCGCAGTTCACGCTTGGCATCGCGCTCGGTAACCGCGTTGTTTTCCAGCAGCGCCGCTTCGACCCGGAGCGCACGCTCGCCAATATTGTTCGCTACCAAGCGGATTCGCTGATCGTTGTGCCGACGATGCTGCAACGCATCCTCGACCTCGACGAAGCGATCCTCGCCAAGTACGACCCGACGACGATCAAGGTTATTTTCGCCGCCGGTTCGGCGATCCCGCCGGACGTGGTCACGCGCGCGCTCGACTACTTCGGCGATTCGCTCTACAACCTGTACGGGTCGACCGAGTGCGCCGTAATGACCGTCGCGACCCCCGCTGACCTGCGCAAAGCACCGACGACAGCGGGCAAGCCACCCATCGGCATCCGGATCGCGCTGCTCGACGCCGACCGCAAACCGGTCACCACACCGCACACCACCGGCACGATCTTCGTCGACAACGGGTTCGCGTTCAGCGGGTACACCGACGGGCGCAATAAAGAAATGGTCGGCAACCTGATGTCGTCAGGCGATGTTGGTCACCTCGATGAAGACGGGCTGCTTTTCGTTGACGGCCGCGACGACGACATGATCGTTTCCGGCGGCGAGAACGTGTTCCCGCTTGAGGTGGAGAACCTGATCGCCGGTCGCGCTGACGTGTTCGAAGCCGCCGTCGTTGGCGTCGACGACCGCGAATACGGCAAGCGCCTGCGCGCGGTGGTCGTTCCTGGCCCGGAGTCGGCTCGCGACGCCCGGGAAATCAAGGAGTTCGTGCGCGAGAACCTTGCCCGGTACAAGGTGCCGCGTGAGGTGATCTTTGTTGATGAACTGCCGCGCAATGCGACCGGCAAGTTGCTGCGTAAGCCGTTGATCGAGATGGACGTGCCGACCGCCTAGACGGCCGCAATGCCCAGCGCGAACGTGTCGTAGGCGCTGGTTAATATCTGCGCTGTGACCATCGAGTTCGGCGCCGCCGCGCACCCGCACGCCCTTGGGGCGCGGGTGCGCGGTGCGTGTGCGGCCTCGATGTCGGGGGCGCTCGCGCTTGGCGCGCACGGGCTGGTCGCCGGTGGGGTGCTGCCGAGCGGGACCACTGTTGTGTTGCTCGCCGCTGTCGCCGCGCTCGTTGGGGCGGTGGTTTCGGGATTCGACCTGCTCAGTGGGCGAACGGGGCTCGCTGCCGTGCTGCTCGGCGGACAGCTGCTTGGGCACACAACAATGAACTGGACTTCGTCGGCACACCATCATGCGAGCGCGTCGCCGGGCTTGGCGATGAGCCTTGCGCACGCGGCGGCCGCGGCTGTCGCTGCCGTATTGATCAGTGGCGTTACCGTCGCTTACCGCGCGGTCGTCACGGCATTGGTTCGCGTTCTGCCTTCCCGCTACCGCCCACCGCGCATCCCCGACCCGCTGCCCCTTCGCCTGACTTACCGCACGCGCGCGATCCTGCGTGTGCTGGTCGCGGCTCCACTCCCGTCGCGCGGCCCACCGGCACTGGTTTCTTACTGATTCCCTCACCTGGGATGCACTGAGGTGCTTCGAGCCGGGTACGCGCCTGCGCGTACGCCGGTCACTCTCGCGCTCCCATGTCTCCTCCACCTTCAGGAATGAAACCTGCCTTGAGCATCATCGACATTGTCGCGCCCGCATCCGGAACTGACGCGACCCCGCCCCGACGCGGCAGCACTCGTCGCCGCAACCTCTACCCACTTGCCCAACGCCTGCATTTCTTCGCAGGCATCTTCGTCGCTCCTTTCCTCCTGATCGCCGCTCTCACCGGCGCGCTGTACGCGATTGCGCCGACCATCGAAAACGTCCTTTCCGCCGACCTCCTTCGTGTCGAAACAACAGGACCAACGCGACCGCTCGCCGAGCAGGTGAGCGCCGCCGTCGCCACCAAACCTGACCTCAACCTGGTCGCCGTCGCGCCAGCGGTCGACAACGAAACCACGCGCGTCCTCTTCGTCGACCCCACGCTCGGCGAATCCGAACGGCTCGCGGTGTTCGTCGACCCGCACACCGCGCTTCCGGTCGGCGAATCCGTCGTCTACGGCAGCAGCGGCGCCCTGCCGATGCGCGCGTGGTTGAGCGAATTGCATCGCAGTCTGCACCTGGGCGAACCCGGTCGCCTTTACAGCGAGGCGGCAGCGTCGTGGTTGTGGGTGATCGTTGGCTTCGGCCTCATCCTGTGGATTTCGCGCGTGCGTAAACGCGCGAAGCGCAACAGCGTCGCCTGGTTGGCCGCGCCCGACCTGAGCAACACCAAGCGACGAAACCTCACCTGGCATGCGGTCATTGGTTTCTGGGTCCTGCCGATCGCGGTTCTGCTTTCGGCAACCGGCATGACCTGGTCGACCTACGCGGGCGAGAACGTCACGAAATTGCGCGAGGAAATGAGCTGGACGACGCCAAGCGTGCCGTCGACGCTGCCCGGAGAAAAGCCAAGTGCCGCGCCCACATCCGACCACCACGCCAGCACCGCCCCAGCAAGCTCCGACGCGGCGGCGCACATCAGCGAACTTGACCGCGTCTACGCGACCGCACGCGCGAACGGCATCGACCGCGCCGCCGAAATCACGATTCCCGCGACCGCGACCAAAGCCTTCGTCGTGAAGGAACAGCGCAGGTCGGGTACGTACGCGATCGACGCTGTCGCCGTTGACGGCACGACCGGCGCGGTTGTCGCCACGCTCCCCTACGCCGAATGGCCGCTCATGGCCAAGCTCACCAACTGGGGCATCGCCTTCCACATGGGCCTGCTCTTCGGGCTGCCGAATCAACTGCTGTTGACGGCCGCGATGCTCGGCCTGCTCGCGGTGCTCGTCCTCGGCTACGTGATGTGGTGGCAACGGCGACCTGAACGCGAATCGGCAACAGCGCGTTTCGGTTCCGCACCTCGACGTGGCGCGCTGCGCAAAACCTCGCTCGTGGTGGTGATCCCGCTGGTCACTGCCACGCTCGTCGTCGGCTGGTTCGCCCCGTTGATCGGAATTCCGCTGGTCGCGTTCCTGCTCATCGACACCGCGATCGGCCTTAGCGCCCGCGCCGTCGACTAGCCGAAACCGACAGATCGACCGAGCAGCTACCAACTGCTCGGTCGGTCCCCGATTTCTTCCGACAGTCACCGCCAAAACGTGTCATCATCGAAGTGGTTGTCAAGTTTTGAGCGTCGGCGCCCGCCGGCCGGGAATTCTGCTCGGACAACGACACTCGGTGCTCCTCGAAGCCGATGCGCGAAGAATTCACGGCCTCACGTTCGATCGACGCTTGTCGCGTGCTGATCGAGGGGGCTGATAATGATGGTCAGAAATCGACCGCGCTGGTTCGCCAGTGCCCTAGGGGTCGTCGCAGCTGGCATCGCGCTCGCACCGCTGTTCCACAGCCGTGCCGTCACCCTCGGATTACTCATCGCGATCGTCGCAATTAGCTTGTCGCTCATCGGGATTGGCCTGCACAGCTATCGGCCAGCACATCGGTTGCCGTGGTATCAACTTGCCGCAGGTTTCGTCGCGTTCGCCATCGGGATGACGGTCAGTAAGCCGCTCGACGCACTCTTCGCCTTAGCCGGTTACGCGCTCATCGGATTAGCCGCGCTCAGCTGGGTGCGGCCGCGTCGCGTTGGTCGCGATCTGCTGCTCGACTCAACGATGATCGGATCGAGCGCGCTGCTTGCGGCATGGATCTTCCTCATCTCGCCCATTTTTCGACACGGGAACGGGCTAGACGCCCTGCTCGCCGCCTGTTTCCCCGTCGTCGACGCGCTGCTGCTCACGCTGCTCGCGCACACGATGGCAACGGCAGCGCGATCCGAGAAGGCGCTGCGCGTTTTGCAGGTGGCCTTGCTTGCCGCACTGATCGGCGGGCTCTTCGAAAGTGGTGCCGCGGCCGGATTTGGCTGGGCCGCAGTCGAAATCGCGCCCATCGCGCGTCAGTTCGCGATTCTGCTCGCGGGCATTGCGGCGCTGCACCCGACGATGGTCGACCTTGGCAACTCCGCCGACGTGCAACCGCATCGCGCGCGCAGGAGGGCCGGGGCCATCGCGGTGGCGCTGGTCGCCGCCTCGCTGGTGAGCGTGGTTGGCACCAACCCTGGCCCTGCCGACCGCATCGTCGTGTGCGGTCTGCTGACGCTGCTGCTTGTTGGCGTGCTCGTGCGCAGCGAACATGCCATCGCTCGCAGCGCACGCAGTGAACGTCGCGCGCAATATCAAGCCGACCACGACCAACTCACCGGCCTACTCAACCGTGCCGCGCTCCTGCGTGCTCCCCAAGTTCATCGCGGCGAATGGACGGGAAAACCGTTGAGCCTGTTGTTCATTGACCTCGACGACTTCAAACGAGTCAACGACAGTTACGGCCACGCCGTCGGCGACGAACTGATCGCGGCCGTCGCCTGCCGCATCACCGACGCCACCCGCGACAGCGACGTGACCGCGCGCTACGGCGGCGACGAGTTTGTTGTGCTCTGCGCGCGTGGTCGCGCCGACGCGCACGCCCTCGCCCAACAGCTCCTCGGCGCGTTCATCCGCCCCTTCGACCTGAGTTGCGGCGAACTGCCCATCACCGCGAGCATCGGCATCGCGACAACCGGGGCCCGGCTGGCTTCCGCGCACACCGGCGAAGCAACCGTGTACGCGCTGCTACGCGACGCGGACGCGGCGATGTATCACGCGAAGGAGTTCGGGCTTGGGCTTGCGGTGCACGACGAGCACCACCGACCACGCCGCCGACGCGTGATTGCCGCCGTCGACCCGAGCAGCACCGCCGTGTAGCTCGGCGATTACCCCAGCTCGGCCAGCAGCTGGCGCGCTGCCTCTAACTCCGCTTGCAGCGCTTCGACTTTCGCCTGTTGGGCGACGCGCACCGCTTCGAGCACGCCGTCGACCACCTCGGCGACCTCGGGGTGCAGCAGTTGCGCCGCTTGCGCGACCGCGCCACTGCTCACCGCGACACCACGCACGCTGCGCTTCTTGCCGTTCACGACATCGACGGTCCATTCACCTTCGGCAGTACCCGACAGCGTGACGGTGACCTCGGGCGTCTTGGTCTTACGCGCGGCGGGAGCCTTGACCGGACGCGGCGCGGCTGGCTTGGCCGCCTCGGGCGCGGGCTGCGGGGTTCCATTGGACACGGGCTTGGCCACAGGCTCGGTCACCGGCGGTTCCTTTCGAATGACGGACTCGGGAAGCGGTTCGCCCGCAACGGTTTTCACAGCGGGCTTTGGTGCGGGCGCGGGGACCGGTTTGGCTGGCTTGATGAGGGTGATCTCGCTCGGGCCCAACCACAGCTCATCCTTCGACCCGGTTGGCCGCACCTGCAAAAAATCGCCATCGGCCGGATCCCCAAGCGCGAGCAGCTTGCCCGACTTGCCCTCGGCAACCCCCACCGCGGCGGCGGTGAACCACACCATCGGCGACCTACCCTCGGCTAATTCGCGCGCGAGATGGGCGAGGTCGTCGTCGGAAAGGACGGGCTTGGCTGATCGGCGGGGCTTAGTGCTCGGCGAGGACATCGTGGACTCCGGGGTTCGTGCGTTGCGTGGCGTGCGGTAGTGGCAACGATGATGCACTACCCCACCGACAAGTTCGGCCCGAGCCGAATGCCTCGGGCCGAATCTAGTTACCGCGCAGACTAGTTCACGCTCAGCGCGACGCGTTTCCAAAGGTGGACGGCACCGTGTTCGCGCGCACGGCGTCGGCGTTCGGGTAGCCGTTCACCGCGAGCAGCAGGTCGGCTTCGGCGAGGTAACCGCGCAGCAGGTGCACGAGGCCGCGAACGCCGCCGAGGGCGAGCGCGTACACGTACGGTCGGCCAAGGCCAACCATCGTCGCGCCGAGCCCAATCGCCTTGACCACGTCGGCACCCGAGCGCACGCCCGAGTCGAAAAGGACAGGCACCGCGTCGTTGACGGCTTCGACCACCTTGGGCAGCGTCTCCAGCGCGCTCAAGCCGCCGTTGGCCTGGCGTCCGCCGTGGTTCGACACGTAAATCCCGTTTGCGCCGAAGTCGATCGCCTTGCGCGCGTCGTCGGGGTGGGAGATGCCCTTGAGGATGATCGGCAGGTCGGTCAGCGAGCGCAGCCAGGTGAGGTCGTCCCAGGTCAGCGAGTGGCCGAACGTCGCGATCCAGTGCAGGACAATCAGTTTCGGGTCATCGGAACCGACCATCGCCTTGAACACCGGGTCGCTGGTGTAGTTGCGCAACACGTGCCCGCGCAACTGCGGGAAGTTGCCGCTCGCCAGGTCGCGCGGCCGCCACCCCGGCACCCACGTATCGAGGGTCACCGTGATGCCCGCGTACCCGGCGGCCTCGGCGCGCCGCACGAGGCTTTCGGCAAGTTCGCGATTCTTCGGCGTGTAGAGCTGGAAGAACGACGGGGTGTCGCCCGCGTGCGGACGCACGTCTTCGAGCGGGTCTTCCATCAGTGTCGAATACATCGCGGGCACGCCGGTTTGCGCGGACGCTTTCGCGACGGCGATGTCGCCGTGGCCATTTTCGCCGACGAGCCCGATCACACCGACCGGTGCCATGAACAGCGGGCTCGCGAAGGTTTTGCCGAACGCTTCGACGGTGAGGTCGCGTTCAGTCGCGCCGACGAACATGCGGGGAACGAGACCCCAGTCCGCGAACGCTTCGGCATTGCGACGTTGCGTGAGCTCGTCGCCAGCACCGCCCGCGATGTAGTCGAGCAGGGTTTCAGGCAGCGAAGCGGTGGCTTTGCGCTCCAACGTCGCGTAATCCATGGGGAATTCGGGCAGATTTCCACCGAGCGCGGCTAGGTAGATCTCGTTCTGATAGTCGGCGAACTGACTCATTGCTGCACTTTCCCACGGCAGGTGCCGGTCACGGGGCCGAGGGTAGATGTAAGGTGCGTCATACTCGAAAGTAGGAAGATTGAGAGCGCCTGTCGTGACCGTCGTCGAACAATTCGAACACTCGGCCGCACCCGCCGATCCAGATGCCTCGCTAGCCGAGCGGATTAGCTGCGCCAAAATCCGGTATCTCACCCAGCTCGCCTTAGGTCTGTCGGAGGAATCGATGGACTTGCTCACCTCGGTCACCGACCGACTACGTGCTGCTGAAGGTGCGCTCGGCGACCCGCTCACGGCGGATTTGGGTTTCGACTGACGACTTCCCGCTGAAATGTGACGCCACTCACTACACTTTGGAAGTAATCCTTAGCGGGGTGTCGGCTCAAGAGGTGGTGCTCGCATGATCGTCACGTTCACCGCGAACCCCAGCGTCGACCGCACGGTCACGCTCGATGAGCCACTTGAGCGCGGCGCGGTAATGCGCGCTACCAGCGTTGTTTCCTACCCCGGCGGCAAGGGCGTCAACGTCGCGCGGGTGATCGCCGCCGCGGGCCAAGCTGTTGTCGCGGTCCTGCCTGGTGGGGTCGACGATCCCGTTGTTAGCGCGTTGCGCGTGGGCGAATTGCCGCTGCGAACCGTTCCGGTACCGGGCGAGCCGCGCGTGAACCTCACGATCGCCGAGGCCGACGGCACGACGACCAAGATCAACGAACCGGGGCGCCCGCTGCATGGACGCGAACGCGCGGAACTCACGGCGGTGCTTGTCGAGTTGGCACCGGACGCGAGTTGGGTTGTGCTGTCGGGCTCGCTGCCGCCTGGTGCGCCACCGGATTGGTATGCGGAACTGGTTGCGACGTTGTCGGCGTTGAGGGGCGGGGTCGCGGCGGCAAGCGGTTTCGGTGCAACCGATGAAGGCGCGGTGGCGGGCGGGTTCGGTGCGGCCGACGGGGACCCGGCCGGAGGTTTGAGGTTGGGCGATGAGTTAGGGCTGTCTGCGGCAGCCCCGGCCGCGAGCGGGCAGACGATGCGAGGCGCGGGCGTGCGAATTGCCGTTGACACCTCTGACGTACCCCTCCTTGCGATGGCCGCAGGGCCGGTGTTGCCTGATCTTGTCAAGCCCAATACCGCCGAGCTCGCTCAGCTCAGTGGGCTTGACCTTGCCGACGACTCTGATCCTGCCCTCGTCGCCGCTGCCGCGGCACGGCTCGTCGAGCGCGGGTTTGGCGCGGTGCTCGCCACGCTTGGTGCGGCCGGGGCGGTGCTGGTCAACGCCGAGGGGGCGTGGTTCGCGAGTGCGCCGCGGATTGTCGCGCGCAGCACGGTTGGTGCCGGGGATTCCGCGCTGGCTGGGTATCTGCTCGCCGACGTCGCGGGTGCGAGTCCTGCCGATCGACTCCGCGCTGCCGTCGCGTACGGGAGCGCGGCCACGGCGCTGCCGGGCACCGAGTTGCCCGGGCCCGACCAGGTTCGCCTTGATGATGTGCGCGCTGTTCCGCTTGGAGTATCGCCCGGGACGTAGTCGCTGCTCGCCTGTCGTTGTTCCCACTCGCGAAGGAAGCAATCATGACCGAACCGATCATTACTCCCGCGCTGGTCGCGCTCGATGTCGACTTCGGCGGCGACAAACAGTCGGTCATCACCGCACTCGCCGACCTGCTCGCCGCGAACGGTCGCGCGACCAACGCCGCGACTGTCGCCGAAGCCGCGCTCACCCGCGAAGGACAATCCGCGACGGGCCTGCCCGGCGGCCTCGCGATCCCGCACTGTCGATCGGCAGCGGTAGTGACACCGTCGCTGTGCTTCGCGCGCCTGACTCCCCCGGTCGACTTCGGCGCACCCGACGGCCCCGCCGACTTGGTTTTCCTCATCGCCGCCCCGGAAGGCGCTGGCGCGGAACACATGAAACTCCTGTCCTCACTGGCCCGCGCGTTGGTGCGCCCGGCTTTCGTCGCCGATTTGCGCGCGGCGGGGACGAAGGAGGAAGTCGTCGCACTGGTTGATGGGGTGGTCAACCCGCCTAGCGCGGGCGCGGCGGGTACGGGAGCAGCGGGCGCGTCCGGCGCTGCGGCGGGTTCAGCAGGCGCAACTGGTGCAGCGGGTGCAGCCGGTTCAGCGGGCTCGGCAAGCTCGCCAGGCGCGGGCGGTGTCGCGGGCGCGGCCAGTGCTGCGGGCGCGGCCAGCCCGGGCGGCGCAGGTGGCTCAGCCGGCCAGGATGGTCAGGCGGGCGCGGCTGGCTCAGCGGGCACGACCGGTGCTGTCGGCGCGGCCGGTGCGGCCGGTGCGGGCGGCGCCGATTCCCCCAACGACGAATCGGCGAGCGCGGACGCATCCGGCGGCGACAAGGAACCGCTGATTGTCGCGGTTACCGCCTGTCCCACCGGGATTGCGCACACCTACATGGCCGCCGATTCCCTCGTCGCCGCCGGTGAGCGCGACGGGGTGCGGGTTGTTGTCGAGACCCAAGGGTCAAGTGGGGGCACCAAACTCAGTCCCGAAACCATCGCCGCTGCCGAAGCGGTGATCTTCGCGACCGACGTCGGTGTCAAGGACAAGGCGCGATTCGCCGGGAAGCCCGTTGTGGAGTCCGGCGTTAAACGCGCGATTAACGAACCCGGCGTGATGGTCGCGGAAGCTATTGCGGCAGCGCACAATCCGAACGCACCACGAGTGGGCGGTGCGACCCCGACAGCTGCGGACACGTCGACCAAGGGCATCGGCTGGGGCACGCGACTGCGGCAAATCCTGCTTACTGGCGTCAGCTACATGATTCCATTCGTAGCCGCCGGCGGCCTGCTGATCGCGTTGAGCTTCCTGCTCGGCGGCTACGAAATCAGCGAGAACGCGAAAACGATCGTGCTCGACAATTCGATCACCGACCTCCCCGCAGGCGGCCTTGGCACCTACCTCGGCGCGGTCCTCTTCGAAATAGGTTCGCTCGCCTTCAGTTTCCTCGTCCCCGCACTCGCTGGGTATATCGCGTTCGCGATAGCCGACAGGCCCGGTCTCGCACCAGGTTTCACTGCGGGCGCGATCGCGGTCTTCGTCGGCGCTGGCTTCCTCGGCGGCTTGGTCGGTGGCCTTGTCGCCGGTTTCGCGGCGCTCTGGGTTGGTCGCATTCCGGTGCCAACGTGGGCGCGCGGCCTGATGCCAGTGGTGATTATCCCGCTGCTCGCCTCGCTGATCGTCGGCGCGCTGATGTTCATCCTGCTCGGCAAACCGCTCGCCGCCGCCACCTCAGGCCTCACGAACTGGCTCAACAGCCTCACCGGCACCTCAGCGATCGCGCTCGGCGTGATCCTCGGCGTGATGATGTGCTTCGACCTCGGCGGCCCAGTGAACAAGGCGGCGTACGCGTTCGCGGTCGCTGGCCTCAATATCAACGACAACGCCTCGCTGCGGGTGATGGCCGCCGTCATGGCCGCTGGCATGGTGCCGCCACTGGCGATGGCACTGTCAACGACGCTGCGCCCCAAGCTCTACACCCCATCTGAACGCGAAAATGGCGTCGCCGCATGGCTTTTGGGCGCGTCCTTCATTTCCGAAGGCGCGATCCCCTTCGCCGCCGCCGACCCGTTTCGCGTGCTGCCGTCGATGATGGTCGGCGGCGCGGTGACGGGCGGGCTCATCATGGCAACCGACGTCACCCTCAGCGCACCACACGGCGGCATCTTCGTCTTCTTCGCGATCGGCAACCTAATCTGGTTTGTCGTTTCGCTGCTGATTGGCACCGTCATTGCGGCGCTGTGTGTGACAGTGGCGAAGGAAGTGACTCGCAAGCACCCCGACGCACCCGTCATCGCGGGCGCGACAACCGCGTAGTTCCCTGGAAATAAGGAGAGAGATTCATGGCAAGCACCACCGTGACCGTCGGCTCGTCGGTTGGCCTGCACGCGCGCCCCGCTGCGCTGATCGCCGAAGCGGTCGCTGCCGCAGGCGTTCCGGTGACGATCGCGGTGGCCGGCGGCGACCCGGTCGACGCCGCGTCGTCGCTGATGATCATGACCTTGGGCGCTGGCCAGGGCACCGAGGTAGAGATCACGAGCGACGACGAGGCGACGTTGGCCAAGATCGCGGAACTGGTCGCGAGCGACCTCGACGCGTAACCAACTAGTGAGCGGGCGCGAGACTCGGCGTCACCACGACGCTCGTCTCGCGCCGCTCGGTCAGCAAGAGTCCGGCGGTCGCGACGAGAAACGCCAACGCGGTGCCGTGCACGGTCAGCGCGGTAGTGAGGTCACCACCGTGCGTGACAACCGCGAGCCCGTCAAACGCCGGAATGAGGGCGTTGATGAGGATCGCCCACCCGAGCACTCGCCGTTGCCCAAGGCCAAGCAGCAGGAACGTAACGCCCGCAACGGCGATATCGCGGCCCGCCTTCACCATGAAGTAGCCATCGGCGTTGCCCGTCGGCCACGGGGTGATCCCGAATCCATCCGGGGCCGCGGGGTTGAACAGAAAGTTGAGTCCGAAGAACAACGGTGCGAGCCCGCAGCAGACGGCGAGCGCGGTGGTGACGAATTTCCTGGTCATGAGAGTTTCCTTCTAGTGGGTAGTTAAGCGGCGCGAACGCGACGCATGTGGCGGACGTAGCGTGGGCGGCCGACAACACGCCAAACTCCGCGTACGGGGGCGGGCAATACGCTGAGCAGCAGTGCCCGTTCTTGGGGGCTCGCATCTTCGAGCACCATCCCGAACAGGGTGAGCAGCGTGAGCTTGGGCGTATTCGCGACAAGGTGCTCGCCGAGCGAAGCCCACTCCTGCTCGGTCACGTAGCGGGAGGCAAGGGGCAGGAGCGTTGCTTCCTCGTCGTCGAGATGTTCGATCAGGGCCGCTCGATGGGCGACCAACGCGGCGACGAGCGCGTCGCGCTCGGCGATGCCGGCTGTCGACTCCCACGCGGGGACAGCTTTGTCGAGCGCGGTGAACGTCGCTTCGATCCGCTGGTGTTGCACCTCCATCCGCAGGACAATGTCGGCTTCCATGTCGACGCGGGAAAGCAGTGGGGGCCAAAGCAATTCGTCTTCGCCCTCGTGGTGGTTCTTCAGTCCGAGGCGATAATCGCGGAAGTGAGCGGCCAGCACCCTCGCTCGCGTTGTGTCGCCGGGCGTTACCGCGGCGACCAGGTCGATGAGCAACCGCGACTCGCGTCGAAACGCACGATGGACGATCTCCATATCCTGCGTATTGACCGTCATGTCAGTCCTTTCCGTGTTGGGTCTCACCAGCGTGCGGCTTGGGATTTGGAGCCCACTTGGAGCCGAGTTGGACGTGGGTTCAGGCGTACGATGGCGACGTCATGGTCTTGATCAAGGTTTTGGGGTCGTTCGCGGCGCAGGCCGGGAGCGAAGAAATTCCCCTCGGTGGACCGCGACAGCGCGGCGTGCTCGCGCTACTTGTCGCCGCGCGTGGTCATGTGGTTTCGGTCGACCGACTCATCGACGACCTGTGGCGCGGCGAACCGCCTGCTCGCGCGCTCACGTCGTTGCAGGCGTACGTGTCGAATTTGCGGCGGCTACTCGAACCGGACCGGCTGCCGCGCACGCCAGCGCGCGTGTTGGTCAGCGCCGCACCGGGTTACGCGATTCGACTACCCACTCACGCGGTCGACGCGTGGCACTTCGAACAGCTACTCGACGACGCGCGTGCGACCGATGACCCCGCAGCGGCCTATTCCATGCTCACCGAAGCGCTCACCCTGTGGCGCGGCCCGGCGTTCGCCGAGGTGGCCGACGAGCCGTGGGTGGCAGCCGAGGTCGCGCGCCTCACCGAATTGCAGTGGGTAGCAAGGGAACTGCGCATCGCCACCGGGCTGCGCCTTGGCGACCCAACGACAGTGCTGCCCGAAGCCGACCGCCTCACGCGCGACGCCCCACTGCGCGAAGAGGGGTGGCGACTGTCCGCGCTCGCACGCTGGGCGAGCGGTCGCCAAGGCGACGCACTGGCGGCCCTGCGGCAGGCGCGAACGATGTTGTCCGACGAGCTGGGCTTGGACCCAGGGCCCGACCTGGTCGCGCTCGAAGAGGCGATCCTGAGCCAACGCACCGAGGTCTTGCGCGCGGCTGTCCCCCTCCGCCCGACCGTGTCAACGACAACCGATGGGGCGCACCGAAGTTCGCGAACCGGTCAGCCCGAACCCACGCGAACCGTATTTGTTGGCAGGGATCGCGAACTGGCCGCGTTGATCGCGACCGCGAATGAAACCGAACTAGGCGGCTTGCGCGTCGCGCTCGTGAGTGGCGAAGCGGGACTTGGCAAGTCGACGTTGCTCGACCATCTCGCCGCGCGACTCACCCGCGACGGCTGGCTCGTCGCGACCGGTCGCTGCCCGGATGTCGGTACCGCGCCGTCGGCGTGGGCGTGGGTCGAGACATTGCGTGAGGTCGCCGCGGTCGAGCCCCCGCCCGAAGACCTCGCAGCCACGCTGGCTCCGTTCCTCACCGACTCAAGCGAAGCGGCGACATCGGGCGACACCGAAGCGTCCGTCGGCCGATTCCGACTGCGGCGGGCGGTGTTGGCGTGGTGCGCGGCCGTCGCGGCAACGCGCCCGCTCGCGATCCTGCTCGACGACGTCCACGCCGCCGACGCGGCAACACGGGAACTGCTCGCCGCGTGTGTCGAGCTGCGCGCCCCTGTTTTGCTCGTTGTCGCCTATCGCGGTGACGAGGCTCAACACCTCACCGAAACACTAGGTATCCTGGCGCGCGTCGGGCCCAAACGGATTGAGCTGCAAGGACTTCCCGAAGACGCGGTCGCGGAAGTGGTGCGCGCCGAATGCGCTGCCGACGATTCCACGATCGCCGGAATCGCCCAACGCACCGGTGGCAATCCGTTCTACGTCCGCGAGAGCGCGCGCTTGCTGCACGGTGAAGGCGCGCTGATCGCCCTGTCGGAAGTGCCCGACGGAGTTCGTGACGTGCTGCGACGCCGGTTCGCGCGCCTTCCCGAAGCGGGTGTTTCGGTACTGCGACTCGCCGCCGTCGCTGGTCGGGAAAGCGCGATCGAGACCATCGTGCGCGCGGCAGACACCGACGAAGACGGCGTGCTCAATGCCCTCGACGCTGGCGTGATCGCCGGTCTGCTCGACGAACCCGCGCCCGGGCGAGTGCGGTTCGTCCACGCGCTTGTGCGCGACACCCTAATCACCGACGTCAGCAAACTGCGCGTCACCCGCATGCACGCTCGAATCGGCGCGGCTCTTGAATCGACCGGCGACGTCGCGGCACTGGCCCACCATTACGCCCGCGCTGGCTCACCCAAAGCCGTCGAGTACTGCGTCAAAGCCGCCGAACTGGCCGAAGCCCGGTATGCCCACGATGTCACGGTCACGCTGCTGACCGATGCGGTCGCGATCGCAACCGACCCGGTCGAGCGCGTTGAGGTGTTCGGCAAACTGTTGCGCGCGCAAATCCGCGCTGGTGACTTCGTGGCGGCGCGTCGCACTCGCGCGCGGTCGATCGAGTTCGCTGAATCGCTTGGGCGCGACGACCTGATCATCGCCTCGTTCACGGCGTGGACCGTGCCGACGCCGTGGCAGGCGAGGCCGTACGGGACCGTCGATCAGCCGATCGTCGGCCTACTCACGCGACTGCTCGACCGCACCGACCTCGCACCGCAAGTTCGGTGTCATTTGCTCATCGCCTACGCGCATGAGCTGGTTGGCGAAGCTGACCCGTCGGTCGCGAAGGCCGCCCAGGAGGCGCTTGAGCTGGCACCCAACGCCCATATGCGCGCGGCCGCGCTGCTGATCCTCGCGCGCGACCCCGGCCTCGCGGAGTACTCGCGCGAACTGATCGCGGTAAGCGTTGAACACGACCTGCCCGTCTACCGGGTGACTGGCCTGCTCAGTCATGCCGCGCACGCGGCGAACGACAACGACCCAGTCGCGATGCGCGAGCTGTCGCGGGAGGCACTCGACCTGGCCCGCGGCTACCACATGCCGGAAGCAACGGGTGCTGCCGAAATCGCGCTCGCCACACTGCTCGTTGTTGAGGGGCGATACGCCGACGCGGACCGCGCCTATCGCGATGCGACTGACCGGATGGGTCGAGCGGGTTCCGCCCACGCGGCAGGTTTCTTTCAGCTCGCGGAAGCGGCTATCTGGTTGAACGAGGGCACACTCGGCACCCATCTCGACGAGGTGCGCGCGCTCCACGCCAGTTTCGGGGAAATGGGTGCTGATCTGCTGGTTCTCGCGTTGGTCGCGGCTGGACGGGACGCCGAGGCGCATGAGCTTGGCATCGGCCGGACGCCGATTCGTCCCGATTTCTTCTACAGCTTCTTGATGAGCGTGCGCGCGATGGCCGCGATCGCGGTGTTGGACCACGCCGCCGCGGCCGACATCTATGCGCGACTGCTCCCCTACCGCGATGGTCCGCCCGCGGGCATCGAAAGTCTGTCGTTGGCGGTGCGCCCGGTCTCGCTGACGCTTGGCGAACTCGCGCTAATGCTGGGCCGAACCGACGAGGCTACCGAGCATTTCGCCGTGGCAACGCGGATCGCGAAGGTGTGGAACGCGCCGCAATGGACTGCGGCGCGACCAGCCTAAAAAAGACGTAAGGCCCGGAACCAGGTGGTTCCGGGCCTTACGTCTTTGTAGCGGGGACAGGATTTGAACCTGCGACCTCTGGGTTATGAGCCCAGCGAGCTACCGAGCTGCTCCACCCCGCGTCGGTGTGAACACAACATTACACACACGCCGTGACAGAACCAAATCGCCAGGTCAACCGCAGTTTCCAGCAACGATGGTTCGATCTTGTGGCATCCCAACCAGTACCGCGTCAACCCCCGATTGTGATGACGGTCACCAAAATTGGCCCGAATTGTGCAATTCGAGGAATTCACGTGACCGCTATCACTATCTCCGCGTGATCTCACCCACATCACGACCCAATAACAGACCAATCGTTATTGCGGGAATACCCCCACATACCCAGCATAAACATTGAAAAAGCGAATGTTTCCAACACAGAATGGCCGCGTTATCAAGACGTGATCGTCGTGAATTTGTTGGTTAGCGTCATCGGCATGACTGAAACCCGGAAATTCCGCACCCGTGCCCTCGGCGTCGCTGCCGTCACCGGCGCCCTGGTTGCCGTTCCGTTCAGCCTCGCCACCGGCACCGCGCAGGCTGCGTCGCACAACTGGGACGGCGTTGCCCAGTGTGAGAGCGGCGGCAACTGGGGCATCAACACCGGCAACGGCTACTACGGTGGCCTGCAGTTCTCGCAGAGCACCTGGGCCGCCAACGGTGGGCAGGGTTCGGCGCACAACGCGTCGAAGGAAGAGCAGATCCGCGTCGCGGAAAACGTCCTCAACAGCCAGGGCGTCGGCGCGTGGCCGCACTGCGGTCAGTACCTCCAGGCGGGTACCTCCGAGCCTGAGCCCGCCGTCGAGCAGGCCATCGAGATCCCGGTCGAGAACATCCCGCCGGTTGAGCTGCCCGCGCCCGCGAAGTCGGCATTCGATCAGGCCAAGGAAACTGGTGCCAACCTGGCCAACCAGTACGGCCTCGGCGGTCAGTACCAGGCCGTGATCGACGCGAACGCCCCGCTGCTCAACAGCATCGGCGGCTAAGTTCGCCCTCTGCACGAGATAGGAAAAAGGCCCCGCTCAGCTGAGCGGGGCCTTTCACGCGTGGCACTGACTAGCGGCCGCCAGCGTCCTGGTACGCCTTAACCGCCGCGTCGAGTTCCTCAAGCGCCTTACCGAAATCGGTGAAGTTGCCCGACTTCATCGCCGCACGCGTTGCTTCAATCTTGCGACTGAGTTCAGCGGCAGCCTGCTGTTGCGCGGGCGACGTGCCCGGATTCGGTGTGACCCCGCCCGCAGGCGGTGGCGTTGTGCCCGGTTGCGCACCACCACCAGCGCCAGCACCCGTGTCTGGCGTTGCGCCCGGCTTCGGCTTGGTCGCCGGGTCACCGCCCGACGGTGTCGCGAGCACACCCGTGCCCGGCAACACTTGATTGAGTGCTTCGCCGAGCGTCGCCGCATAACCAATCCGGGCGCTGCCGGTGGCGTCCGGCACGCTGACGAGCACGCGAAGGAGCTGCGGGAACGTCGACGAACCGGTGTTCCGTTCGTTGTAGAACGGCTCGACATAGATGATGCCGCCGTCAGCGACGGGCAGCGTGAGCAAGTTGCCGTAGCGAATCTTGTTCGAGTTCGACAGCAGCGTTTTCTCTTGCGACACCTTGTCGGCGGTCGTCATCGTGTTCTGTGTCTGCTGCGGACCCTGAATCTGCTGGTTCGCTGGCAATTCGAGCACGGTGAACTTGCCGTAATTTTCTGGGTCCGAACGCACCGAGATGTAGGCCGACAGGTACTGCCGGTTGTAACCGACCATCGCCGAGGTCAGGTTGAACACCGGCTTCGCCGTCTTCGGATCGCCAAGCAGCGCGTAGTACGGCGGCTGGTTGAACGTGCCGCCCTCGATCGTCGGGTCCGACGGCACCGACCAGAACGCGTTGTTGGTGAAGAACTCACGCGGGTTATCCACGTGGTACTTCGTCAACATCTCGCGCTGCACCTTGAACAGGTCTTCCGGGTAGCGGAAGTGCGCGCGCAGGTCGGGCGAGATCTCGCTTTCCGGCTTCACCGTACCGGGGAAAACGCCGCGCCACGCCTTGAGGACCGGGTCGGTCGGGTCGGTTTCATACAGCGTGACCGTGCCGTCGTAGGCGTCGACGGTGGCCTTGACCGAGTTGCGGATGTAGCTCACCTCGGTGCGCGGAATCGCGCGGCCGGTCTTCTTGTCGATGCTGTCTTCGACCGCACCGTCGAGCGACGTTGCCTGCGCGTACGGGTACTTATCGAGCGTCGTGTAGGCGTCGACGATCCACTGAATGCGCCCGTCGACGACGGCCGGGTAGGCGTTGCCGTCGGTAGTGAGCCACGGCGCGACCTTCTGCACCCGGTCGCGCGGACCACGGTTGTAGATGATCTTGGAGTCTTCGCTAATCGCCGACGAGAACAAGATGTTGCGCTCGGCGTACTTGGCCGCGAAGGCCATCCGGTTGAACCAGTTGCCGATCGGCACGCCACCGCGACCCTGATAGGTGTACTGAGCGGTGTCGGTGTCGTACTCGCGCGGCGCTTCGCCCGGCGCACTGCCGACGATCGCGTAATCAGGGTCGGACTTGGCGATCAGCTCGCCGTAGTAAATGCGCGGCTGATCAACCTTGATCTGCTCGTCTTCGGGCTTGGTGAACAGGTCGCTCACCATGAAAAGCGGGTAGCCCGAATCGCTGCCACCGTTGCCGCCGGTATCGGATTGCGGCTTGTTGACGCGGTTGGCGGGCGCGGCGACGAAACCGTTGCCGTGCGTGTAAACGGTGTGCTCGTTGACCCAGTCTTTCTGGTTACCCGACAACGCCTGCGGATGCAGTTCGCGCGCGGCGACGATGTAGTCCTGGGTGTCGCCCTTGAGCGTGTAGCGGTCGATGTCGAGCAACTCGGGGAACCCGTAGAAGTTCTTGAGCTGCTTGAGCTGGGTGAACGTGGGCGACAAGATGTTTGGATCGAGCAGACGCGCGTTGCCGATGGTGGCGGCGTCGGCGGGCACCTGCGTTGGACTGATCGGACTTGTGCCCTTATAAGGCTGATAGTCGATCTTGTCGTCGGTTATCCCATATGCCTGGCGCGTCGCGAGAATATTGCGCTCGATGTAGGGACTTTCCTTATCGGCGGCGTTCGGCTTCACCGAGAATTGCTCAACGACCATCGGCCACACCGCGCCAATAAGGATCGACGACAACACAAGCAGCGCCGCGGCCATCGCCGGTACGCGCAGGTCACGCAGCACAATGCCCGCGAAGAACGCGATCGCGCAGATCACCGCGATGGCGAGCAAGATCAACTTCGCTGGCAGCACCGCGTTGATGTCGGTGTAGGACGGCCCGCCGAACGTGGGTTCTTTGCGGGTGCTCGACAGCAGGTCGTAGCGGTCGAACCAATACGCGATGGCCTTGAGCAGCACGAAAATGCCGAGGATCACGGCCAACTGCACGCGAGCGGCACGCGTCAACGCACCGTCGCGTCCGGCAAGTCGCAGCCCACCAAAGACGTACTGCGTGACCAGATTCGCGATGAACGCGATAACGACGGCAACGAAGCACCAGTTCAACACCATTCGGAAGAACGGCAAATCGAACGCGTAGAAACCAACGTCGAGATGGAATTGCGGGTCTTGTTGCCCGAAATCGCCGCCATGCAAAAACAATTGCACAGTGGCCCAATTCGATTGCGCGACAAGACCAGAAAGCACGCCGAACACCACCGGAATGCCAATGCCGAACAGGCGAGGACGCGCCATCACCACCGCGCGATACCGCGCGATGGGGTCATTGGGTCCGCTCACCGGCACAAAAACCGGTCGCGATCGGTAGGCGACCATCAGCGCGCCCCACACGATCAGCCCAACGAATAAGGCGACGACGAGGAACAGCAGTACCCGCGTGCGCAACACGCCCAGATACACGCTGCGATAGCCAACCTCGCCGAACCACAACCAGTTGGTGTAGGCGTCGATAAGTCGAGGTCCCAGCAGCAACAGCGCCGCGAGCACGACGGCCGTCACCAGCAGCACACGGCTGCGTCGGGACAACGAAGGTAAACCGGTGGGGGGCCGCATGCCCACGGTGCCACTCTCCAGGGTCGATGTTGCGGAAGGTCCGATACCGGACCGTTGCGGCCCACTCTACGGAAATCGGACACTGTGCAAGCGCATGGGCACAAAATGATTGGATGAAGCGGTGACCGATGACCAGCATGCCGAAGTCGTCCTCGCCCGCTGTGTCCGCGAGGTCGTTGAGTTCGCCGACGCCGAGGGCTGGGGCAATCCGCCGCAGATGTTCGCCCTCGTGCCGACCACCGACCTAGTCGCGGCCGAGCCTGATCTGCTCGATCAGCTCGACGACGGTGCCGAGCTCACGCCCATCGCCCAGGAAGCGTTCCCCGACGACATCACCGGCGGTTCGATGGCGCTCGACGAGTTCCTCGCGACAACAACGTGGCCACCCGCGGTCGAGGGTTGCGTGCTCGTGCAGGAGATCGTCGTGTTGCCGCCCGACGCCGAAAGCGACCTCGACGAAGCGCTTGTCCCCCTGCTCGCCGACGATGACGCCGCCGACGCGGCCGGGCGTGCCGCCGCGCACGCGCACCCGGGTCGCCGCGACGCGCGACTGATCGCAGGTGTGTTGCGCAGCGGACAGTCGTTGTCGCTGTTGCAGATTCGGCCCGAAGACGACGACGGCTTCGGCGACCTTGACCTGCGCACCTACCCGAATCTCGCACCCGGGCTCATCGAGGCCCTGCACAACACGCTGGAGTAAGTCAGCTGCAACCCACGGCGTCGCGGCCCTGATCGATCATGCTCAGGGCACCGATGGCGGTGTCGAGGGTGTCGACCTTCACGAGTCGCAAGCCTTCGGGCACGCGCTGTCGCGCTTCGGCGCAGTTATCGGCGGGCACAAGGAAGGTTTCGGCGCCCGCTTCGCGCGCGGCCATCATCTTGTACTGGATGCCGCCGATGGGCCCGACCTTGCCGTCGTGGTCGATCGTTCCGGTCCCCGCGACGAAGCGGCCACCGTTGAGTTCGCCGGGCGAAAGCTTGTCGATCAGCGCGAGACTGAACATCAACCCGGCCGACGGGCCGCCGATATCGGCGAGGTGGAACGACACGTTCATCGGTGGCCGCCCGCCTTCGGCAGGCGTCAAACCGAGCATGCCCTTGTTCGGATCCTTGGGCCGCGGGGCGAGGGTGATCGACGCGGAACGTTCGGCGTCACCCCGCCGGTAGGCGACGTTGACGACCGTGCCCGGCGCTTTCGGGCTGACGATGTCGATCACCTGTTCAGGCGAAGTGATCGCGGTGCCGTCAATGCTCACCAACTCGTCGCCGACCTCAAGCACCTGCTTAGCCGGGCCATCGTCGGCGAGGGAGCGCACGAGCACGACGATCGGCATCTTCAAATAGCGCAGCGCGGCGACCTCGGCATTGCTCTCCGAATCCTCAAAGTCTTGTTTGTTCGACTCGTCGACTTCCTCACGCGACACGCCCGGCGGATAAACCTCGGCGCGCGGAACGAGCCCGTGCTCGCCGCTGGCCCAGAACCCGAACGCCTCGAAGATATTGAGTCCGTCGCGCACCGAAACGGTGGTCATGTTGAGGTGCCCGCTCGTGGGATCAACCGGCACGCCGGTGACATCGACCACCTGTTTGCCGTCGACATCGCCCAGCGTATTGACCGTTGGTCCGGGGCCGAGTGCGACGAAAGGGACTTTGATCGCACTGCCTGCCACGCCGAGCGCGAGAACGGGAACCAGGGCAACGACCAGGGTGAGGATCCGACGATTCACTCCGCCCACAGTAATGATCACCGTTGTCCTTCGACGCCGGTGCCACGCTTTTGACCCGCGCGCGGTTTCGCGATGCGCGAACACCGTGACCGTATGGTGCCCGCGTAACGTGAAGGGTATGAGCGATCTCCCCTTCGGCTTCTCGAACCGTGATGACGACGAATCGAGCAAGCGACGTGACGAGTCGAACGGTCCCGGCGGCGCCGATCCGTTCGGTTTCAACGCGGCGGGAATGGGCGGTTTCGATCCGTCACAGCTAGGCCAGATGCTCACCCAGCTAGGCCAGATGATCAGCGGCATGGGCCAACCCGGCGCAGGTGGCACGCAGTCGGGGCCGGTCAATTACGACGTTGCTAAGCGGCTCGCCCGTCAGCAGTTGGGTGCGTCCGTCGCGCCGGTGGCGCCCAGTACCGCGACCGCCGTCAGCGAGGCCGCGCGGCTGGCTGAACTGTGGCTCGACAGTGCCACCGTGCTGCCCGCGGGGGCGACGAAGACCCTCGCGTGGACCCCGAACGATTGGATCGAAGAGACCGTCCCCACGTGGAAGCGCCTGTGCGACCCGGTCGCTGAGCAGATTTCGGGCATGTGGACCTCGCAGCTGCCTGCCGAAGCGCAACAGTTCGCCGGGCCGATGGTCGGGATGTTGTCGCAGATGGGCGGACTCGCGTTTGGCTCGCAGCTCGGCCAGGCGCTTGGTCAGCTCGCGAAGGAAGTGCTCACGTCCACCGATATCGGGCTGCCGCTCGGTCCCGCGGGCACTGGCGCGTTGCTGCCCACCGCGATCTCGGCGTTCAGCGAGGGCCTCGAGCAGCCCGAGAGCGAGATCATGGTGTTCCTCGCCGCTCGCGAAGCCGCGCATCAGCGTCTGTTCGCGCATGTCCCGTGGTTGCGTCAGCAGGTGCTTGGCGCGGTCGAAGACTACGCGCGCGGCATCAAAATGGACTTCTCCGCGCTTGAGGAAGCCGCGCGCGACATCGACCCGATGACGCTGTCGGACCCGAGCAAGCTTGAGGAATTGATGTCGAAGGGCTCGTTCGAGCCACAGACAACGCCCGAGCAAAAACAGGCACTTGAGCGGCTCGAAACCTTGCTCGCGCTTATTGAGGGCTGGGTCGACGTTGTCGTCACCGACGCGGTTGGTGAGCGCCTGCCCGGCGCGAGCGCGCTTTCGGAAACGCTGCGTCGCCGTCGGGCAACCGGCGGTCCCGCCGAGCAGACCTTCGCGACGCTTGTCGGGTTGGAACTGCGGCCACGCAAGGTGCGCGAAGCTGCCGCGCTGTGGCGCAGGCTCACCACCGACGCGGGCGTCGACGCGCGCGACGGCGTCTGGGCCCACCCCGACCTGCTTCCCGATTCCACCGACCTCGACGCGCCCGCTGGCTTCATCGACAGCATCATCGGTGGCGGCACGGGCGGCGCGTTCGACGACCCGCTCGCGCAGTTGGCTGAGACCGAAGCCCGGGAGAGCGAGGCACGCGAGCGCGACGCTGCGAGTGGCGACAAGCCGGAGTCCGACCCTGATTCCGACACTGACAAGGGGTAGTCAAGCCCCACCTGAAAAAATCTGCCCGCGACGCTATCGTCGCGGGCAGATTTGTGTGCGAAACGCCGTTGCGAGCGGGCGCTGTGCAAGTTATCCACAGGCGAGATTCGGGGCGAAAACCTGTGGATAACTAGGGTTTTCGTGATCTTGATCGGCGGGCGTTATGCCGATACTGACAGGCATGACAACCACCCCACATCTGCGCGGTCCCATGTTGCACCCACGCATGATCACCCTGGTTCGCCCGTCCGGGGTCGTGCAGTTGGGGTGGGATCCAGAACGCGCGTTGATACTCGAAGCACCCGAACTCGACACGGGCACGGTGCTCGCGTTTCTGCGGCTACTCGACGGTCTGCAATCGCGGCCGCAAATCATTTGGCGCGCGGGCGAATTCGGCATTCCGCCGATTCGGTCGATCGCGCTACTCACCGCGATCGAGCAAGCCGGTCTGCTCGTCCAGCCCGAACCGACCGAGGGACGTATTCGCGACATCACCGTGCACGGCATCGGCCCGCTGTCGGACGCGCTCACGATTGGGTTGCGGCGCATGGGTTTTCGACCTCGACGGTCGCGCGAGGGAAAGTCCGAGGCACAACTAGGCGAGTGCGATCTTGTCGTACTCGCCGACGCGCTGATGGTCGACCCACGGCTGTCCGTCGAATTGGTGTTGCGCCGAGTGCCGCATCTGCCGGTGCGCGTGCGCGACGGGATTGGCGTCGTCGGGCCGCTCGTCCTGCCTGGCGCGACGAGTTGCCTGCGGTGTGCCGACCTCACCCGCTCCGCACTCGACGCCGACTGGCCGCATCTCGCCGCGCAACTTCTCGGTCGCACCGGTCACGCGTCACCGGCGGGCATCGCCGCCACAACGGCACTCGCACTCACCGAACTGGAGGCGATCATCGCATGTTCACGCCAACGCAAACCCGCGAGCATCGACGCGACGCTGGAACTGGAACTCGACACCCACGAGGTGCGGCGCAGGCCGTGGCAGCCGCACCCGGACTGTGGTTGCCGAGTCGTGGCACGGGGAGCGTGATTCAGCCATGATGGGTGTCGTGTCCGAGATCGCGCGTCGCAGTGCCAGTCGCAATGCCAAGCTTGCCAAGATCCCATTGGGAATCGCCGGACGCGCCGCCGTCGGTTTTGGAAAGAAGCTGGTTGGCGGTGATAAGACCCAAATCAACGCCTCGTTGAATCAAAAGGCCGCTGAGCAGCTGTTCGCCGTTCTCGGCGAGCTCAAGGGCGGCGCGATGAAGTTCGGCCAAGCCCTTAGTGTGATGGAGGCCGCGGTTCCCGAGGAATTCGGTGAGCACTACCGCGAGGCGCTCACCAAGTTGCAGGCTGCCGCGCCGCCGTTGCCAACCGAAGCGGTGCATCGGGTGCTCGACCAGCAGTTGGGCACCAAATGGCGAGACCGGTTCAGTTCCTTCGACGACACCCCCGCCGCGTCGGCGAGTATCGGCCAGGTGCATCGGGCGGTGTGGTCGGATGGTCGAGCGGTCGCGGTGAAGGTGCAGTACCCCGGTGCCGACGAGGCGCTGCGTGCGGATTTGAAGACGCTGTCGCGGATGACCGGGCTGCTGTCGTCGGTGATTCCCGGCGCCGATGTGAAGCCGCTGCTCGCGGAAATCACCGAGCGCACCGAAGAAGAACTCGACTATCGCAACGAGGCGGCCAACCAGCGGCGCTTCTCTGCGGCCTTCGACGGCAACCCGCACATCGTGATCCCCAAGGTGGTCGCTGCCGCGCCTAAGGTGATCGTAACTGAGTGGATCGAAGGCACGTCCGTGTCGGCAGTCATCAAAGCAGGCAATGAAAACCCAAGTGGCACAAAGGATTTACGCAACCGCGTCGCGAACCTGCTTGGCCTTTTCCATTTTTCCTCGCCCGAAGTGGTCGGCCTGCTCCACTGCGACCCGCACCCTGGCAATTTCCTCGTTCTCGACAGCGGCAAGCTAGCCGTGCTCGACTTCGGCGCGTGCGCACCCATGCCCAGCGGCTTTCCCGAAGTGCTTGGCCGCATGCTGGCGCTAGCGGTCGCCGACGAGCACGCGGCACTCACCGAACTGCTCTACGAGCACGGTTGGGTGATCCCTGGCCGCAAGGTGAGCCACGAGGAAATTGAGGCGTACCTACGCCCGTTCAGCGACCCCATTCGCACCGACACCTTCCACTTCACCCGTGCTTGGATGCAACGGGTAGCGGGCAAGGCAACGCAGTTTTCCAGCCCCGAGATGAAAACCGCACGCGCACTACAACTTCCGGCCGAGTATCTGATGATCTTCCGGGTGCTCGGCGGTTCGGTCGGCATCCTCGCCCAACTAGATGCCGAACTTGGCTTCATGAAACTCGTCCGCACCTGGGTCCCCGGCATTCGTACCGATCAAGCTTCCTAACTACCGCCACAAACAAACGAACCGCCCACCGGAGAAAACTCGGTGAACGGTTCGCTTGCGGGACAACAGCTTTGGCGCGATCATGCGGAGATCGCGACCTTACGCGGACGTCCACGCGGACGCTTGCGCGCGATCACGACGCCACCGTCGAAGATCTCGCCACCCCAAACACCCCACGGCTCGGAACGGTCGATGGCGGCGGTGAGGCAGCCCTTGCGGATCGGGCAAGCCGCGCACAGCTCCTTGGCCTGCTCAAGATCGGTGGGGCTCTCGGCGAACCACAGGTCGGGGTTGCCCGCCCGGCAAGGCAGGGCGTTCGACGCGGTGGGCGTAGTGCGGCATGTCACGTCAGTGGTGGCGCTAGGCCATTCCTGGGCGGTGAACACGTCGTTCTCCTTCAGCTCGTTTGCAGTAGTTGAGTTCGGTGTGCGAACCCGGTGCCTGCGGCTAAGGAGCCGAAATAAAAATGGCCACGGGTTTCGCTGGTGCGATCCGTGGCCAGGAGGTCAACTTTGTCGAGACCTGTACACAGTCGCTGGATGGACACGGAGGCGGATTTCGCCGGCAAACTCAAGAGCATTGCCGACGTTTGCTGCTGCCGGCGCCGCAACGGCGTTCGGCTGCCAACCCGCGTTGGGCTTGTCCAGATGGCGAATCGGAGTGAAATCGACGCCGGACAGACCGGTCCCCTGCGGAGCGAGGACCCCCCGGGAGGCCGACATCACAAACGAAGCCATCTGGCTTGTTTTCACCGTTTGGGTGTTCATTTCGACTGCCTCCCTCCTGAACTAGTGTGCGAATAGATCTTGGACGCACCGAGATCGCTCTCAGTGCGTGATGTCCACCATAGGCAATGATCGAAACTCGAACAACTTATTTTTGACCTGCGGTTTTGCCGGAAGTTACGCGCAATCGCGATGCGACGATCGCGAGCACGTCGGCACCGTAGCTTTCAATCTTCTTCGGGCCGATGCCCGCGATCAACGCGAGCGCGGTGTCGTCGGTCGGTAGCTGTTCGGCGATGGCGTTGAGCGTGGTGTCGGTGAAAATGACGAATTCGCGCACCCGCAACGTTTCAGCTTTCTCGCTACGCCACTGGGTGAGCGCTTCGAGCAGCGTGGCGTCGAGTTCGGCTGGGCAGCGTCGGCAGCGGCCGAGCATCGTCGCGTAGGTGCCGATCAGCGGCTTGAGGCACACCCGACACAGCGGGCGTTTGCGTTCGTCGACCTTCGGGCCCTTCGCACTCGACGCGATCCGCGACGCGGGCGAATCGTCGGGGACGAGCCCGACGAGGAAACGCGACCTTCGGCGGTTGGCGCGCCCCCCTTCGGACCTGGCTAGCGCCCACGAGATCGTGAGGTGCTCGCGCGCCCGCGTGACGCCAACGTAGAACAGTCGCCGTTCTTCTTCGATCCCGCTTTCGCCCGAACCGCTGTTGTCACCAAGCGCGTGCTGAATCGGCAACAGTCCCTCGTTGACGCCAACAAGGAAAACCGCGTCCCACTCAAGGCCCTTCGCCGCGTGCAGCGACGCGAGCGTGACGCCGTCGACGGTCGGCGGGTGCTTGGCTTCGGCGCGAGTCGCCAATTCACGCAGGAGGCCGGTGAGGTCCATTTCGGGGTCGTGCCGAACGACTTCCTCGGTGAGCTGCACCAACGCGAGCAGCGACGACCAGCGTTCCTTCGCCTGTGCGCCCGCTGGTTCTTCGGCGGTGAGCCCAACGGGGGCGAGCGCGGCCCGCACGAGCGTGATGAGTTCGGCCCCGCCGCGTGCGTCGTCGGGCAGGTCGTCGCGGTTGTCGACTTGCCGCAGCGCGGTCATCGCCTGCCGCACTTCCGGGCGCTGGAAAAACAGTTCACCGCCGCGTACCTGGAACGCGATGCCGCGCTCAGTGAGCGCCTGTTCGAACGGTTCAGACTGCGCGTTGACGCGGTACAGCACCGCGATTTCGGACGCGGGCACGCCTTTCGCGATGAGTTTTTTGATCCGTCCAGCGACGGCCATCGCTTCGGCGGTGGGGTCGGCGTGCTCGGCGAATTCCGGTTCCGGCCCGTCAGGACGCTGGCCGATGAGCGCGAGTCGGGTGCCCGCGATGCGACCGCGCGCGGCCCCGATCACCCGGTTGGCCAGCGAAACCACCTGCGGCGTTGAGCGGTAGTCGCGTTCGAGTCGCACGACCGTCGCGTCGGGGAAGCGACGCGAGAAATCGAGCAGGTAGTTCGGCGTCGCACCCGTGAACGAGTAGATGGTCTGGTTGGCGTCGCCGACGACGGTGAGGTCGTCGCGTTCGCCAAGCCACGCGTCGAGCACGCGCTGTTGCAGCGGCGTGACGTCCTGATATTCATCAACGACAAAGCTGCGATACCGCCCGCGAAACTCATCGGCGACCGACGGAAAGTCTTCCAACGCGGCGGCGGTGTGCAGGAGCAGGTCGGAGAAGTCGAGCAGCAAACCGTCGGCACTCGTCTTCGCTGACTCGTAACCGGCGTACACCTGGGCGACGCGAATCGGGTCGGCTGGCGCGTCGCGTTTGTACTTGTTCGCGCCGGCCGGGTAATCCTCGGGCGCGATCAGCATGGCTTTCGCCCACTCGATTTCGCTGAGCAAATCGCGGATCAGGTCGGTTGACGAGCCAAGCCCGGCGCGATGCGCGGCCTGGCCGACGATCGGAAACTTGCTCTCAAGCAGCCGCCACGGCACATCGCCAACGACCTGCGGCCAGAAATACCGCAGCTGCCGCATCGCGGCGGAGTGGAACGTGCGCGCCTGCACCTGACCGGCCTCGCCACCGAGGCCCATCGCGCGCAGCCGTTCGCGCATCTCCCCCGCGGCGCGTGCGGTGAAGGTGACCGCGAGCACCTGATCGGCTTTGACGTGCCCATTGGCGACGAGATGCGCGATGCGGTGCGTGATGGTCCTCGTTTTGCCGGTGCCCGCGCCCGCGAGCACACAAACCGGGCCACGGGGAGCACGCACAGCGGCGGCCTGTTCAGGGTCGAGGGCGCTGAGATCGAGTGCGGGCACGCCGTCCATCATGACAGCGACCCCCGACAACTAGCCCGCCGGAACATCGCGACCGCCCCCAACGTTGCACATGCCGTGACTGACAAAACACCCGATCTGACGATGTACTCCACCACCTGGTGCGGCTACTGCCGCAGGCTCAAGACCCAGCTTGACGAAGCAGGCATCACCTACCAGGTGATTGATATTGAAGACGACCCGGCCGCCGCCGAGTTCGTCGGCAAGGTCAACGGTGGCAATCACGTGGTGCCGACGGTCAAGTTCCGCGACGGCTCGACGGCAACCAACCCGTCGCTCGCCGCGGTGAAGAAGGCGCTCGCCGAAGCTAACTAGCTTCAGCCCACGACTCAATAATGGTGCGCGCGATCGAGATTGAGCCGGGCACCAGCAGTCGAGTGCTGTCGTTGGCCGCCGTCGACCAGTCGCCGTCGGCCAACGCCGCCCGCACCTCAGCGCGGGTGAACCAGTGCGCTTCCTCGATCTCGCCGTCCGAGAAAACCAGTTCTTGGGCCGGGTCGCCGACCGCGCTGAACCCGACCATCAGCGAGCGCGGGAACGGCCACGGTTGGCTGCCGAGGTAGTTGATGTCGTGCACGTCGACGCCCACTTCTTCCAGCACCTCGCGTTCCACGCAGCGCTCAAGCGATTCGCCGACCTCGACGAAGCCGGCAAGCAGCGAGAACATTTTCGGCGGCCAGCTGTGCTGACGGGCCAGTAGCACGCGATCGGCACCGTCGCTGACCAGGCAAATGACTGCCGGGTCGATACGCGGGAAGTCTTCGACGCCGTCGGCGGTGAGCCGCGACCACCCGCCGCGCCCGGGCGTTGTCGCCGTTCCGTCCGCGCCGTGGAAACTGGAACGGTCGTGCCAGTTCAGCAGGGCGTATGCGGTGGAAACCAGGTCGGCGGTGAAGTCGTCGGTCGCGCCGAGCGCGCGGAGGTCGCGCAGCGTGCCGGTGAGCTCAGCTGAGCGAGCGGCCCAAAGGTGCGCACCATCGGCTTCGCCGACGAAAACCGCTGCGGCGCTTGTGGTTTCCGCGAAACTCACAGCCGGGTCGAGCACCACTTTGCCGTCTTCCACCCGCACCCGACCGCGCGAGTCGACGAGCAGAATCTTGGCTTTGCCCCACCCTTGCCGCAGTGTGTCGGGATCGAGGCGAGCATGTTCTGCCCGGTCAATCGTGGAACGCGACAGTACGGGAACGTCCTTTAGCCGGAACACGATTGCATGGTAACCGCCGGATGCGCGCTACTTCCCGCTGCGGCGGATGTAGAGCAATTTGTCGTTGGCATCGAGGGCGTCGACCTCGGGCTCGCCGACCCGAATCAGGACGCCGTCGCGGACGACGCCGAGCACGATGTCGCTGAGGTGACGCGGTGAGCCACCAACTTCACCCGGTTCCACCTCGCGTTCGGCGACGGCGAAGCCTTCTTCCGGGGTGAGGAGGTCTTCCATGATCTCGACGACGGTTGGCGTCGCGGTCGCGATACCGAGCAGTCGACCTGCGGTTTCGGACGAAACGACCACTGAATTCGCGCCGGATTGTCGCGCGAGGTGGGTGTTTTCCGCTTCGCGAATGCCGACGACGATCTTGGCGACCGGGTTCAGTTCGCGCGCGCTCAGCGTGACAAGCACGGCGGTGTCGTCGCGGTTGGTCGCGACGACCACCGCTGACGCGCGCTGCACGCCAGCGAGTCGCAGCACATCGGACTTCGTCGCCGAGCCGTGCACAGTGACCAGCCCGACGGCGGCGGCGGCCTCAAGCACGATGGGGTCGGTGTCGACAACGACGATGTCGGATTTCTTCATCCCGTCACCGAGCATCGCGTCGATCGCGGTGCGGCCCTTGGTGCCGTATCCGACGACCACGGTGTGATTGCGCACGGTGTGCCTCCATCGCTGAATTTTGAACGCTTGCCGCGACCGTTCGGTGAGCACACTGAGGGTGGTGCCGACCAACACGATCAAAAACAGGATGCGCAGTGGGGTGATGACGACGATGTTGACCAGGCGCGCTTCCGGCGTGACCGGCGCGATGTCGCCATAGCCGGTTGTCGAAAGCGAAACGGTCGCATAGTAAAACGCGTCGAGGAAGCTGAGCGGGTTGCCGGTGTTGTCGTGGTAACCGTCGCGCCCGATATAGACGACGAACGCCGCGGCGAAAAGAAGGAAGACCGCGAAAAGTACTCGTCGCGTGAGGGAAATCCACGGACTCATTTGCGTTGCCGGAATTCGCAGCATTCCGACCAGCGCGTAGTCAGGACTCGTACTTAGCCCGACTTGGTCACGCCCAGCACCGAACATCTCCCCTCCTTCATCTGTGGTGTGGTCACTCTAGCTTTCCCCTATGACAGGTGACTCGGGTGCGGCGTCGAGGATCAGTCGCGCTAGCTCGGCTGGGCCAGCCAGGTTGGTCGGTGCGATCGTGCGACCCGTGCGCACATAATGGAATGCCGCCGAAACCCGTTGCAGCACAGTGTCTTCGGTTTCGCCCGTGCGGGCGGCCATGAGTCGAGCCCAGGCGACGCGGTAGACGGCGAGCTGCATCGCGACAGCGGCGACGTCGGCTGGGCCGGGCTCCGCGCCGGTTTTCCAGTCGACAACGATCCAGCCGCCGCCGGGTTCGGCGAAGACGGCGTCGATGCGTCCGCGAATCACCGTGCCCGCGATGCTCGTCTCAAACGGCACTTCGACGTCGATGGGATTGCGGTGCGCCCACGGTGACCGCCGGAACGCCGATTGCATCGCGGCCAGCTCCGCTTCGGCGCGGCCCTGCGGCCCGCCCGCGTCGGCCGCACCGGGGAGTTCGTCGACACCGAGCAGGCCCTCGGTGCCGTACCAGGATTGGACCCACGCGTGAAAAGCGGTGCCGCGCCGCGCCATTGGGTTCGGCGGGTACGGGAGGGGACGGCGGAGCCGGGCGGCGAGGCGGTCGGGGTCGGCGCGCAGTTCGACGAGGGCGGTCGCGGGGAGTTGCGCGGGCAGTTCGACGCGCTGGTCGGCTTGGGTTGCCGCGGTGAACTCGGCGAGGAGGGCGTCGACGTCGGAGGCCCAGCCGTCGGGGTCGTCGGCGATTGGGTCGTCAGCAGTTGAGCGGTCGGCCATCGGGTCGTCAGTGAGGGGATCGTCGCCAGTTGCATCATCGCCAGTGAGGTCGTCGCCAGCGAGCCTATCCGGGCTAGAAACGGTGGCGGGATCGCTTGGGGTAGGCGCCTCGGCGGCGGCTTGCGGGGTTGCATCCGATCCGGGCCTAGTTGTCGCCGGGGCAGCGATGAGGTCGTCGGCGTTACCTGTCGACTTCGGGGGGCGCTTGCGTTGTTCGGTGCGTAGCCGGTCGAGGGCCTCGGCTACCAAGCGCGCGCCTGCCTCGATGGGGTCGCGGCGGTCGCCCAGGGGGTCGCGCGGCCACAGGGCCGTTGCCGGGTTGTCGGCGAACGGGTTGGGGGTTTCGGGCGGCGGCGGGTCGTCCCAGCGGACGATCGTCGCGATCGTTGGGTCAGCGTCGACGGCGGCGCGCAGGTCTAGCAGGAACTCCGACGGGCCCTTCGGACTCGCGCCCGTCTCGGCCCAGTGAAAGCCCGAAACAAGCAGTACCCGTTCGGTTCTCGTCAGGGCGACGTAGAACAGGCGGCGTTCCTCGTCGAGTCGGCGGAACTTTAGTGCGTCGCGGTGTCGGTTGATCGCGCGTTCCAGCTCGGCGCGGTCGCTGACTTCGCTCAGGTCGAGCACCGGCACACCCTCGGCGGCGGCGTCGGGTTGGGCGCGGTCGCCACGCAACGACGTCGGCAATTCGGCCATCGCGCCGAGCCAGGTGGTCGTCGCGGTGCCGGACGGGAACACCGACGCGCTCACGTGCGGGACCGCGACGACCTCCCATTCGAGGCCCTTCGCCGCGTGCACGGTGAGGATCTGGACGCGGTCACGCGCGACCTCGACTTCGCCTGGCTCAAGCCCGTTTTCGACGTCTTCGGCGGCGGTGAGGAACGCGAGAAGGCCAGCGAGCGTGCCCCTGCCGTCGGCCGCGTAACTGGCGACGACCTCGGCGAACGCGTCGAGATGTTCTCGGCCCGCGCCCGCGCCCGCGATGGCCCGTCGCGCCTGGGTTTCGACGCCAACGCCGATGGTGCGTTCCACGTCGGCGACGAGTTCGACGAGGGGTTGTCCGCTGCGTTCACGCAGGCTCGCCAATTCGGCACCGAGCGCTTCGATGCGGGCGAAACCTGCCTCCGAATAGTCTTGTTGCGGACCGGGATCGGCGATGGCGTCGGCGAGCCCGGCCTGTTCGGCGGGCTCGGGCGCGACGTCACGCAAGGCGGTCGCGAGACTTGCCGCGTCGGTGATGGCATCGGTGGTATCACCGCCCATCCTGCCGATCGACAGCGCGCGGGCGCGACGAGCGAGCGCGGCGAGGTCGGCGACACCGATGCGCCAGCGGGCGCCGGTGAGGATGCGAATCGCCGCGCTGCCGGTGCCGGGTTCGGCGATCAGCCGGAGCGTGGCGACGACGTCGGCCACCTCGGGTGTCGCGAGCAGGCCGCCGAGGCCGACGATTTCGACCGGAAGTCCCCGCTCGCGTAGCGCTTCGGCGAGCGGCGCGGCGTCGGCATTGCGACGGATGAGGACGGCGGAAGTAGGTGGCGGCAGCTCGGCTTCCCGATGCTTGGCCCACTGTCCTGCGATGCGCTCAGCGACCCAATCCCGTTCGACCGCAACGGTTTCTAGCAGCGCGAGTTCGACAGTGCCGGGTTCGGCATTTGGTTTGGCGCGCAGCGCATCGACCGTCGCGCCGCCACCAGCCCGCGCTCGCTCACGCAGCGGATCGGCCACCAGATTCGCGAGGGCGAGCGCTTCGGGCGGATTCCGCCAACTGGTGAGGAGCGGAAGAGTTGGCGCGGGGACGCCGGGCTCGACGGGAAAGTCAGTGGCGAACCGAGGAAGGTTCGCCGCCGACGCCCCGCGCCACCCGTAAATCGACTGCATGGGATCGCCAACGGCGGTGACGGCGAGCGCGCGGACACGAGCTTTCCCGCGCGCCCCGGACTCGTTCGCGGCAGGAGCTCCGGGACTTGCGGCAGCGCCCCCCTCGCGCGGGCCACTCGCCGCAGCACCCGCGCGCGGCCCACTCCCCGCAACACCCTCGCGCGCGCCACTCCCCACGGCAGCCTCGTGCGCGCCACTCGCGACAGCACCCTCGTGCGCGCCACTCGCGACAGCACCCTCGTGCGCGCCACTCGCCGCAGCACCTTCGGCCGGACCACCCCCGCCCGGGCCACTTGCCACGTGGGCTCGTCGCAGGTCGCCGGCGAGGTCAGGCGCACTGTGCGGCGGCGAAAGACTCTCCGCGTTAGCCCGTCGTAGGTCGCCGTCGAATGGACCGTCCGCTGCGGGCTCATTGACCGAAATCGCACTGCCGCCGCCAAAGAGGGCCGACAGCAGCACTCGTTGGGCGTGGCCCGTGTCCTGGTACTCGTCTAGCAAAACCAAGGCGAAGCGGGCGCGTTCGGCCGCCGCCACTTCGGGATGTTCCACCGCGAGGCGTGCAGCTAGGGACATTTGCGAGCCGAAATCTAGTGCGCCACGGCGATATAACGCTTCGGCGAGCTGACCTACCAACGGCAGCAACGCGACTCGTTCGCGCTGCGCGTTGACGATGTCCATCAACTTCTGGCTCGGGCCGCCCCGCTGACGTGGGCCTGGCGGCAACGAGAAGACCAGCTTCTCCAATTCGGCATGCGCGTCAGCCAGTTGGGCCGGTTCGACCAGGTGCTCAGCGAGCTGACCTGCCAACGCGAGCACCGCCTCGGTCACCGAAAGGGGCGAACGCTCAGTTTCCAGGTCGCCGTCCCACGACCGAACGACCTCGTGCGCGAGCTGCCACAGTTGTGTCTGTGTGAGCAGCGCCGCCGACGGCTCGACCGGCAACAACAGTCCGTGCGCGGTGAGCAGCCGACCCGCGTACGAGTGGTACGTGCTGATCTCCGGTTCAGCTCCGACGATGCGGGTGCGCAACGCGCCACTGGGGTCGATCGCGCGCAACAGCGGTGCGCCCGACAGCCGCGAAAGGCGCGTGCGAATGCGAGAAGTCAACTGCTGCGCGGCTTTTCGCGTGAACGTCAACCCAAGCACTTCGTCCGGGCTTACCAGTTCGTTGGCAACCATCCACACCACGCGCGCGGCCATCGTCTCCGTTTTGCCCGCCCCAGCGCCCGCGACAACGAGCGTCGGCCCGACAGGTGCGGCGATGACGGCCGCCTGTTCGTCGGTCGGCGGCGGGAGGCCGAGTGCGTCGGCCAGTTCTTGTGGGGTGACTTTCATTCGTCGGTCACCTGGCGACCGGTGTCCTGAACTGGGCAACTGTTGGCCACCTTGCAGTGGCGGCAGCCGTCGTTGCGCATGGCGAGGTAGCTGGGGCCCTTGGTCGCGTTCGCGGCGTCATGGATGGTGTCGCGCCACTCTTCGACGGTGTCGTCGTCGAACGGTTCTTGCGCGCGTTCGGTTGCCGCGCCCGTTTTCTTCACGGCCTTCGCGACGTAAAGCAGGCGCGCGCCGCCCGGTTGCGCTGGGGTTTCCTCGATCGCGCCGGCTGCCGCCGCGACCTGATAGGTGGCGAGTTGGGCGTGGTCGGCGGCGGAGTTTTCGCTGATCGGCGTCTTGCCCGTTTTGACGTCGATGATCACGAAGCGCCCGTCTGCGTCGCGTTCGAGTCGGTCGATGCGGCCGCGAATGCGGACGGCGCGCTCGTCGTCGCCGCGCGGGGGCAGCACGCAGTCGACCGGCACCTCAACGCCCGCCTGGGTGAGTTCGCCGCGCGTGTTGCGCACCCAGGCGAGGAAGGTTTCGAGCATGGCTTCGGTGCGGCGAAGTTCTTGGCGCGAATGCCAACTCGTCGTTGGGTCGATCGACCGCCACGCCTGGTCGAGCGCCGCTTTAACCTGCGTTTCGGCGACGTCGCCCGCAAGCGCCTGGACGAGCGTGTGGACGAGGTTGCCTTTGAGGGCGTGCGGGTTGTCGCCGTCGGTGCCGCCGTTGCGTTCCAGCGCCCACCGCAGCGGGCAGGTACGAAGGAGTTCGACCGTTGACGGGGAGAGGCCGATCGGTGCGTCATCGTCGAAAAGCTCACGGCTTGAACTGATTTCGGCGGTGCCATACCAGTCGGTGGGGTCGGTGCCGGGCACACCTGCGTCGGCGAGGCGCGCCAGTTGGTGAGCGGCGCGTTCGCGGCGTTCCGGATCGGCGTTGGGGTCGGGGTCGCAGACCACGCCGCGCAGTTCAGCGACGAGCGCGTGCATGACAAGCGCGCGGCCAGGGTCGGCGACGGCGAGCGTGGGGTTGTCGTCGGTCGCGTCGTTGTCGGGGTCGCCGAGCAGTTCGGTGAGGAAGCGCGAAGGCACCAAATCCTGGTCGCCCGTTGCGGATTCGACTGCCGTGACGAGCAGTGACCTACGCGCTCGCGAACACGCGACGAGCAGCAGTCGACGCTCCTCGGCCAGGATCGGCGCGCTGCGACTCACCGTTGCCGACGGGTCAGCGACACCGTCGAGCAGGTCGACAAGTTCCTCCACATGTAGGAGCGTGCCGCGAGCGCGCGGGTTGGGCCAAATGCCTTCTTGCACAGCGGCAATCGCGACGACATCCCATTCGCGCCCGGCCGCCGCGTGTGCGCTCAGCAGCGAGACGGCTTCGGCGTCGGCGGTGAGTGGCCGCGATTGTTGCGGAAGTTGTTGGTGCAGAAGGTATTCGACGAACCCTTCGATGCTGGCGCGGGGCAGTCGATCGACGTAAGCGGCTGCGGCATCGAACAATTCGACGGCGGCGTCGAGGTCGCGATCGGCTTGCATTCCGGCCGCGCCGCCGCGTCGCGATTGCTTGAACCAGCGACGTTCGAGGCCCGAACTGGTCCAGAGCGACCAGAGCACGTCTTCGAGACTTTGCCCACGTCGATGAAGTTCGCCGGCTTTGTCGATGGCGCGCAACACTTTTCGCAGGGGCGATTGCTCGACCTCGGTGAGGCGGTCGAGGAGTTTGGGTTCGCCGATACCGATGATGAGGTCGCGCAGGATTTCGGCCGATGACTGGTCGATGAGCGGGATCGGCGCGGGATCGGACTGCGGTTTTCCGCGCGATTGGGGTTCTTCCGGCGGGGATTGGTCGTCGATGAGGTCGATGTCGTCGGGCAGGTGTTCGATTGGATCGAAGATGCGCTCGGGGTCGGGGCGCAGGGGGTCGTCGGGGTCGTCTTCGGAGGGGAACCAGTCGATTGGATCGTCGCCAGCGGCGAGGTCATGGGGGTCGCCAGCGGAGGGGGACGAGTTGGTGCGGTCGTTGTTGTCGGCAAGGCCATGCGGGTCGCGAGCAGCGGACAGCCCGCTGGTGCGGCCGTTGTTGTCGGCAAGGCCATTCGGGTCGCCAGCGGCGGGCAACCGGTCGATGTCGTCGGCGAGATCGTGGGGGTCGCCAGCGGAAGGCAACCCGCTGGTGCGGCCGTTGTCGTCGGCAAGGCCATGCGGGCGGCCGGTAGCCCGCAACCGGTCGGTGCCGTCGGCGAGGTCGTGCGGGTCGCGAACGGTCTGGGCGCTGACCCGGTGTGTCGTGGGCGTGACCCCGCTCGTACGGGTGTCCTCACCCCAAAGGGTGAACTGGTCGCGCTCGTCGGCGTAGGGATCGTCGTCATCATCGCGCAGCCGCTCCAGTTCCAGCACCCCGCGACGGATGCCGCGGCGCAGGCGGCGCAGTGCGATCTGGTCCGCGCCGCCGAGCGGGCCCGCGATGAGGTCCATGGCGTCGTCGGGCGAGAACATCGCGTTGATCGCGCGGCGCGAACCTGGGCGGCTCGGGTCGGCGGCCAGCAGCGCACGCAACGCGAGCAACATCCACGCAGCACCACGCCTGCGCACGAGGGGTTCGCCAACCGTGGGCCGCCGCACGGGCACACCGGCAGCGAGCAGCGCGCGACGCAGCGGCGCGAGCGACAGCGGCACCGACCGCACGATCACCGCCATCTCCGACCACGGCACCCCGTCGGTGAGATGCGCGCGCCGCAGGTGGTCGGCAATGAGCGCGGCTTCTTTAGCTTGGGTGCCGAGCACGCGCACGCGAACCGAGGCATCGACGGGCGCGTCCCCGTCTGCGGGTGCATCGCCCGCACCGCTCAGCGCTTCGCCCTTCGCCGATTCACCGTCGCCGCGCCCCGGCTCAGCGAGGCGTGGGTGCCTCGCCAACACCGCGTCGCCCGAACTCCCAGCGTCTTGCGTCCCCGCCCCCCGCACCGGCGCACCTTCGTCGCCTAGACCTCCCAGTGCCTGGACTGCGGGGCTGTTGTCGGCATCGCGCGGTGCATCGGCGTAGCCGGAATCCGACGTCAGCCCGTCGACTCCCCCAGCGGCCCCGAGAACTCCCGTTGGCGCACCTTCGTCGCCCCGGTTTCCGGCATTCCGGTGCCAGTCCTCAACGGCGCGCGATCCGTCGCCGTCCCCCGGCTCATCAGCTTCCGCACCCTCGCTGATAGCTAACGAGTCACTAATGGCTAGGTCGAAGAGCCCACCCAACGAATCCTCGTGCCGCTCAGCAACTTCCGCCAGATCCTCAACATCGACCAACTCCGGCCCCGGCAGCACCCGGTGCGGGAACGCGCCGGGCAACCGCGCCGCGATGCGTGCCGACGCCACCTGGATCGGGCCAGCGCTGCGATGGTTGCGGCGCAACACAATTCGTCGCTTGCGCACCGTCGCCAGCTCCGTCAAAAAGCGCGCGTCCGCTCCACGGAACGTGAAGACGCCCTGGTCCGGGTCGCCCGCGACCACCGTGCTCGCGCTTCCGCTGCCGATCGCGCGCACTAACATCGCGGCCTGCGGGTCGAGGTGTTGGGCGTCGTCGACGTACAGGTAGCGAATCCGTTCCCGTTCTCCTGCAAGGAGATTGCGGTCGGCCGCCAATGCGTCGAGGGCGGCGCCGACGAGTTCCGCCGCGTCCAACGCGGGCGCGGTGGCCTCGGGCGTCGTCACGCCAACCGACCAGCGCAACATTTGCGCCTGCTCGTAGCGCTCGAAGAAGCGACCCGCCGCGATCCACGCGTCGTTGTCGTGTTCGCGACCTAGCGCGATCAGGTCTTCGGGACCGCGACCACGCTCGGTGGCCCGCAACAGCAGATCGCGCAGTTGCGTCACGAAGCCGCTCAGTTCCAGCGCGGGCACCAACCGCGGCGGCCACAGCCGGGTCGCGCCGCCGCGAATGTCTTCGACGTCGCCGCGCAGCATCTCGCGCAACACCGCGTCCTGCTCGGCACCGGTGAGCAGTCGAGGCGGCGGGTTGCCGTGCAGGTCGGCGTGACGGCGCAGCACCGAGAACGCGTAGGAGTGCAACGTGCGGACGATCGGCTCGCGACTCGCCCCCGGCACCCCACCGAACCCAAGCTCGCCGGGGCCGCCTTCGAGCGCGGTGGTGATCGCGGTGCGCAGCCCGATGGCCGCCTGCTTGGTATTGGTGAGCACGAGCATCGACTCGGCCGGTTCGCCCGCGGCGATCCGTGCGGCAACCAGGTCGACGATCAACGCCGTCTTCCCCGTGCCCGGGCCGCCGAGCACCTGCCACGGCAGCCACCCAGGGCGCGGCGGCGCGGGTTGCGCCTGTTCGGCGAAGAGGGCACGGATCGGCGCGCCCCAAGCTCGCGGCCGGGGCGCTCGTTGGCTCCGGCGCACGAGTCGCACTGAGCTATCCGATCGCACCACGGGCGCTATTTCAACAGACCCCACCGACAACAATGCGGCACCGGGGTGCGCGCACGCCCGCGACCGGCGACAATGGAGGTCGTGTCCGCGCTGAATGTCGCACGTTTCGGTCCTGCCGACGGCCCTGTTGTCCTCGCGTTGCATGGGCTCACCGGCCACGGCAACCGCTGGGAAAACCTCGCTGAAGATCATCTGCCCCAGGCCCGGGTGATCGCGCCTGACCTGCGCGGACACGGTCGTTCCACGTCGCTGCCGCCGTGGGATTTCGAGACGATCGTCCAAGACCTTGTCGAACTGCTCGCCGAGGAAACGACAGGCCCGGTGGTTGTCGTTGGTCACTCGTTCGGCGGCGCGGTCGGGCTGCATCTCGCCGCGCGACACCCGGAGTTAGTGCGCGGCCTCGTCCTGCTCGACCCGGCGATCGCGCTCGACCCGAAGTTCCTTGACGACATCGCGACGTCGACGATCACCGACGCCGACTACACCGATATCGCCGAAGCGCGGTCGGATAAGCAGGCGTCCGGTTGGTCGGCCGAGGAGGTCGACCCGGCACTGCTCGAACGCGAACTCGCCGAACATCTGATCCCGACGCGCGACGGCCGAGTGGGCTGGCGCGTGTCGGTGCCCGCGCTGGTCTCGTACTGGGGTCAGCTAGCGCGCCCGTTCGTCCTTCCCCCGACCGACCTCCCGACGGTCCTGGTCCAGGCAAGCAAGGTGCACCCGCCGTTCGTGACGCCGGAGTTCCGTCAAGCACTCGAAGACCACATGGGCGACAACATCACGACCCACGACTTCGACAGCGGCCACATGGTCACCCACGCCCGCCCAGCCGAAACCGCCGCCCTCATCGCACCCCTGCTGTGACGGCAACAGCCGGTCCACGAGCAGCGTGGCCCAGCAGTCGCCGCGCACCCTTACGCTGACTTGGTGGCCGCAACAACGCCCGAGCAAATCGACCAAGTCCGCGCCATCGTCGCCGCGATCCCACCCGGCAAGGTCACCACCTACGGCGACATCGCCGAAGCCGTCGGCCTCGCCACCCCACGCACCGTCGGCTGGATCATGCGCACCGATACCGCCGACCTCCCCTGGCACCGCGTCATCAGCGCGAGCGGCCGCCCGAGTGCCCCGCGCGCCGAACTCCAACTGCGCCTGCTGAAAGCGGAAGGCGCGCCGATCATCGACGGTCGCGTCGTAATGCGAACGGCGCGAACACAACTGGGGTAACTACCTCGCCTAGCCGCGCCCTAACCGCCGAGCACTCCCCCGCCCGCTAGCATGGCCCGCGTGTCATCTACCCCCGCGAACACCCCATCGACCAGCGCGAACGCCATCATCCTTGCTGGTGGGCGCGCGACCAGGATGGGTGGGATCGACAAGCCCGGATTGGAGATCGGCGGTCGGTCGATGCTCGATACCGCGCTCGCGGCGGTCGCGGGATGTGCGGACATCGTTGTCGTCGGACCGCAACGGGACAACCTCAAGCCGACCATCAAACAGGTACGCGAAACCCCGGCAGGCGCGGGACCGGTCGCGGCAATTGGTGCCGCCCTTGACCTTTCCGGCTCCGCCCCCTGGGTGATCGTCCTCGGCGCTGACATGCCGTTCCTCACGCCATCCGCCATCGACGCATTACTCAGCGCCGCAACACAATCCAACACCGAAACGTTCGCCATCGACGCCGACGGTCGCCCGCAATACCTCGTCGGCGTCTGGCGCCGCGAAGTACTGAAAGACGCACTATCCCAACTGGATTCACTCGCCAACCAACCAATGAAGGCGATCGTGCCAACCAACCCAACTCTCGTCGCCGTCCCCGACATCGCCGACTGCGATACCCCCGAACAGGTCGTCGCCGCCCGTGCGGTCGCCGCCCGCTCCGCGACGAAATTCACGCTCGACGAAGCGCGCGAGGGGCTCATCGCCCGACTGACCCCACTCGAACCGCACACCGCGCCCCTTGCGCAAGCACAGGGCGGCGCGCTCGCGCAGCCCATCACCGCGGCGGGCGCACTCCCCCGCTTCGACGTGTCCGCGATGGACGGCTACGCCGTAAACGGTGACAGCCCTTGGCAATTGCGCCGCGACATCGGCTTCGCGGGTGGGGCACGTCCCGACGGTCTGCGCTCGGGTGAAGCCGTCCGCATCGCGACGGGCGCGCACGTTCCCGACGGAACAACCGCCGTCGTCCGCGACGAATTCGCCACCATCGATGGCGACATCCTCGCCCGCACCGAAAACACGCCCATCCGCGACGACATCCGCCGCGCTGGCGAAGACCGCAATGTTGGCGACCTTGTCGCGCAAGCGGGCACTCGCGTGACTCCCGCGCTGCGCTCGGCGGCAGCGTCGGTCGAGGTCACGCATGCCGAAGTCCGTGGCCCGTTGAAAGCGCGAATTGTCATGACCGGCGACGAGATTCGCGCCGACGGCCCCCTCCAACTCGGCCAGACACGCGACTCGATCGGGCCCGTCCTGCCCGACTACCTCCAGTTCTACGGCGTCGAGATCGTCGACCGCGTCCACCTTCGCGACACCGCCAATGGCTTCGACGAAACCCTCAGCAACGCAACCGATGTCGACCTCGTTGTTGTCGTTGGCGCGACGGGTGGCGGTGCGGCAGACCAACTTCGGGCCGCACTGGCGCGCATCAACGCGACCAACATCGTCGAACGCCTCGCCCTCCGACCCGGCGGATCCACAGTCGTCGCCGAGACAGCAAGCAACACAACCATTTTCGGCCTGCCCGGCAACCCCTTCGCCGCCATCGCTGTCCTCGCCGCGTTGACCCCGTCGATCGTCGCCGCGCGCACCGCGAGCCCGCCCCCACGCCGCATCGTCGGTCCGCTGCACAACGCGGCCGAGGTCGCGACCAACGCGACGCGCATCACCGCCGCCCGCTACGCCCCCGACGGCGGCTTCCTCGGCGACCCCCACCTGCGCACCGCCCACCTAGCCGGACTCATCGACCGCGACGGCCTCGTCGTCGTCCGCCCCGACACACCCGACGGCGGCACGGTCGAATTCCTGCCACTGCCCCGGTGACACGCCGCATTCCCGCAGCTAGCGCATCGATTTTCCCGCCACATCTACCGCCACGCCCCGCAGCTGCCTATCGTGGATCTCGCGGACCGCGATCGAGAAGTCACCAGGCGATTTTTATCCCCGGAAGCCTCTGAAAGGACCGTGTGGAGAATGGCTGACAAGTCGAAGAAGACGCCGAAGAAAATGCCCAAGCAGATGCCGCATCAGCAGCAGCATCAGCGCAAGGAGCAGGACTCCAACGCTGACATGCAGGGCATGACGCGCGAAGAAATGATGCGCGATGGCTCCGACGACCGGCGTTCGCGCCGCCCCGGCCATAACTGATCTACCCGCGTCGCCGAGCCGCCGGTGTGCACACCGGCGGCTCGGCTGTGTCCTTACGCTCGCGCTAACCGAGCTCCGGACGCCGAGGATTCGCCCCGCTCCCGCCCGTCGCGGCGAGCCGCCGCCGGATCGGGTACGGGTACCGCGTCGAGCAGGCGGCGGGTGTACTCCTGAGCCGGAGCGCCGAACACCGCCCCGACCGCACCGGATTCGACGATCTGGCCCTGACGCAGCACCACCACCCGGTCGGCGACCTGGTGCACCACGGCCAGATCGTGGCTGATGAACAGGCTGGCGAAGCCGTATTCGGCGCGCAGGTCGGCGAACAGTTCGAGTACCTGTGCCTGCACGGAAACGTCGAGCGCGCTTGTCGGTTCGTCGGCGACGAGTAGTCGCGGCGCAAGGGCCAACGCCCGTGCGAGCGCGACCCGCTGACGTTGTCCGCCTGAGAGTTCCCCGGGACGCCGGTCGGCGTAGTCGCGGGGCAGGCGCACCGATTCGAGCAGCGCTTCGACCTTGGCTCTAGCCAACGCACCCGTCGCCGCCTTGTGCACGTGCAGCGGTTCGGCGATCGAGTCGGCGACGCTGCGGCGCGGGTCGAGCGAGGCGCTCACGTCCTGATGCACGAGCGCGACATTCTTGCGCAGCGCACGCAGCTCCCGCGCCGACAGCCCGGCGAGCGAAACACCTTGCAGCAGAACCGTTCCCGATGTCGCTGGCACGAGACCGAGTGCGGTTCGGCCCAACGTTGACTTGCCCGAACCGGATTCACCGACGAGTCCAAGCACTTCGCGCGGAGCGAGCGACAGCGAAACCCCTTGCAGCGCGGGGAAAGGCGCGACCCCGTTCCGCCCCCGGTAGACGACCTTCAGATCGTCAATGCGCAGGACGTCTTCGGCATCGACTTCCCCTGCCGCGCCGCCCTTTTCGGCGACAACAGCAGGCTGGCGGACCGTCACCGAGCGCAACGGTCGCTCATCGGATTCCGAAGCCGCGTCCGCGCGCTCACCCACCTCAGGCAGCCGCGGTACCGACGCGAGCAACGACTGCGTGTACTCGGCTTGCGGATGCGCGAAAAGCCCGTAGACCTCGCGTTCCTCAACCACTTCGCCCGCCCGCAGCACAACGACACGATCGGCGATTTCGGCGACCACACCCAGGTTGTGGGTGATGAACAGGATCGCCGTGCCCCGGTCGCGCTGCAATGAACGCAGCAGCGTCAGGATTTCGGCCTGCACGGTCACGTCGAGCGCGGTCGTCGGCTCATCGGCGATCAGCAACTGCGGGTCACCCGACAACGCCAACGCGATGACCACGCGCTGCTTCTGCCCGCCCGAAAGCTGATGCGGGTACCAGTGCAGTCGCGCTTCGGGCTCCGGAATCTCAACGGCGGCAAGCAGTTCCACCGAGCGACGACGAATCGCCTCTTTGTCGCGAATGCCGTGCGCCCGCAACGCGGCAGCGAGTTGAGTACCGATCTTCTGCACCGGATTCAACGCCGTCTGCGGCTCCTGAAAAACCATCGCCGCACCGGTGCCGCGCAACTCACGCAACGTCGACGCGTCGGCGTCAATGACCTCAACGCCACTCAACCGCACCGACCCCTCGGCACGCGCGGTTTCGGGCAGGAGGCCAAGGACCGACCGCGCCGTCAGCGACTTGCCCGACCCGGACTCACCGACAAGCGCGACCACCTCGCCGCGCGCGACGGTGACGTTCACGCGGTCAACAACCACCTGGTCACCGAAGCGCACGACCAGGTCTCGCACGTCAAGCACCACGTCGCTCATGCCAGCCTCCTAGCTCGGCCCAATGCCTGAGCGATCAGTAGAAATCCCAGCGTCAACGCGACGACAACGGTCAGCGGCCCGATCGCCATCCACGGGTTCGCATCCATGTTGTCGACCGACGCCGCGATCAGCGACCCAAGCGACGGCTGCGGCGGTCGCACGCCAATGCCGATGAAGCTCATCGCGCCTTCAACGAACACCGCGATGGAAAGCGACAACGCGAACTGCACGCTCAGCGGTTCAATCACATTGGGCAGCACATGCTTTCGCAGCGTCCACCAGGTGTTCGCGCCGATCACCTCGGCCGCTTCGACGTAGGGCTGTTCGCGGACCGCGAGCACGGCGGTGCGAATATGACGGCCGAAGATCGGGATCTCGGCGGCGACAATCACGATCGCGACCGCGTGCCAACCGGGTCCGGTGATGGCGGCGAGCGCGATCGCGAAGATCAACGTGGGGAAGGCGAGAATCACGTCGAACACCCGCTGCGCGACCACGTCGGCAACGGAGTTGAGCGTGGCGACAAGACCGACGGAAGCCCCGATGACGGCGCCAATCGGTACCGCGACGATCGCGATGAGCAGGTCGATGCGGATGCCAGCGAGCAGACGGGCGGCGACGTCGCGGTTGAGGTTGTCGGTGCCCAACCAGTGATCGGCGTTCGGGCCAAGCAGGTTGGCGCCGGGGATCTGGGCGAGCGGGTCGTAGCTGGTCAAGAGGCTGCCGAACACCGCGAGCAGCACGACAACCGCGACAAGGATCACGCCAGCGAGACCCTGACCGTGGGTGAGCGCGTGCCCGACCCCGCGCCGCCGGGGCGCGACAGTAACGGCGGTACTCATGCCTTCCCTCCGATCCGAATGCGCGGGTCAAGCCATGCGTGCGCGATGTCGGTGAGCAGCTGAATCGCGACGAACACCGCAACCGAAAGCAGCAGCAACACCTGCACGAGCGGGTAGTCGCGTCGGGAAATACCCTGCTCGATCAGCTGTCCGATGCCCGGCCAGGTGAACGCGGCCTCGACGAGCACCGCACCGCCGAGCAGCGCGCCGGTTTGCAGACCGAGCACGGTCAGCAGGGTCGGCAATGCGTTGCGCAGGGCACCGCGCGTGACGATTTCGCGATGCGAAATGCCGAGCGCTTGGGCGGTGAGCACGTACGGCTTGGTCAGCTCGGTGTGCAGCGACTCAGTGAGGAAGCGCGTGAGCGCGGCGGCGACGGGCAGTGCGAGGCAGATCGCGGGCAGCAGCAGGTACTGCACCGCGATGTCGGGCCGTGCGATGAAGCCGTCCGGCGGAACGCCACCCGAGGGCAACACCGGCAACAACACCGCGAAAACGAGCACGAGCAGCGGCCCGACGACGAAGGCGGGAAGCGAGATCGCGAACGTATTCGCCCCGGCGACAAGGGTTTTCAACCACCTACTTGGCCACAGCACCGACGAAACCGACACCGTGAGCGCGAGTACCACCGCGATCAGCATCGACGCGCCAGTGAGCACCAGCGTGTTCGTGAGCCCACGCCCAACCAGGTCGCTGATCTGGCCACCGATCATGTACGAGCGACCGAAGTCGAGCGTGAGCACGTCGGCGATCCAGCTCAGATACTGCACCGGGATCGCGCGATCCAGCCCGAGTTGGTGGCGGATCGCGGCGATCGAGTCGGGCGACGCGTCGTTGCCGGCGAGCAGCGTCGCCGGGTCGCCCGGCACCAACCGCAGCACCGCGAAGATCAAGATCGATGCGATGAACAGCACCAACGCGGCTGACGGAAGTCGATGCAGTAGATAGCGCGTCATGACAGGAAGGTGTTGGTGAGCACCGGCTCGCGGCGGCGCGTCCAGTCGAAGCCGTGCACCTTCTTCGAGCCGGTGTACTGCTGGTAGCGCACGCCGATTTCGATGAGGAACAGCCCTTCGAGCAGCTGATCAGAGAGCTTGCCGTACGCGGCGACCGCCTCCGGGCCGTTGCCGACCGGGCGCTGCCACGCACCGTCAGCGGCGGCGATGTAGGCAGGCGACTCGTACCGCGACGCGTTGCGACGCGCGTTGAACGGGTAGGCGCTCACGGTGAGCGTCGACGGGACGAACTGTGCCCACGAGTGGTCGGTGACCCACAGGCCGCGGAAGCCCTGGCCGGTGAGTTGCTTGACGAACGTGGCGGCGTCGACGGGGTCGAGTTCGACGTCGATGCCCACCTCGGCGAGGTTCGCCTGCACGATCTGGGCGGTTTCCTGGAAACCCTGAGCGAAGGTCAGCGGCAGCTTCGGCGGCTTGCCAGCGGCGGCGAGCAACTCCTTCGCCTTCGCGATGTCGCGCTTGTAGCGGGTGTTGCGTGCCTCGTCGTAGGCGGGCGAGCTCTTCGGCCAGGGGAGGTTGGTCGCGTATCCGGCACCGCGGTAGACCTCGGCGACGATGCGGTCGCGGTCGATGGCGTAGGCGATGGCCTGGCGAACGCGCACATCGGCGAGGACGGGGTCGGTCACGTTCACGCCGACGTACTGCTGAATTTCGGCGCGCTCAAGGTTTTGCACCTTGAACCCGTCCTTGCCGAGGTTTTCGGCGTCGCGGTAACCAAGCTCGCTCGCGATGGCGACCTGACCGGTCTTCACGGCGTTGGCGATGGCCTGCGCGTCGGGGATGATCGACACCTCGACGCGGTCGAGGTACGGACGCTCCGGCACCCAGTAGTTCGGGTTCTTCTCAAAGATCAACTGCGAGTTAGGGATTCGCTGCACGAACTTGAAGGGACCGGTGCCGATGTAGGTGTCGCCTGTGCCGAGCTTGTCGATGGTCTCGCTGTCGAGGATCGGCACGGTGTCGAGCAGGTCGAAGATGTTGTTGATCGGGCCCGACAGCCCAAGCACGATGCGAGTCGGCGAAACGATGTCGAACGTGGTGACCGAGGCGGCGGTGCTGCGCAGCTGGGCCGACCACTTCGGGTCAGCGTAGGTGCGAATCGAGAACTCGACATCCTTGGCGGTGAACTGGCGGCCCGAGTGGAACTTCACGTCATCGCGCAGGTCAAGGCTGATCGAGCGACCGTCGGCGGCGAGCTGCCACGACTTCGCGAGCAGCGGCTCGGGCTCGAACTTGTCCTTGCCGTAGCGCACGAGCGACTCGTAAACAAGGCCGACGACCGTCGGAACGGCGGCGGTGTTGGTGAGGATGTTCGCCGGGACCAAGTCGGTGCGGATCGCGGCCTTGAGGGTGCCGCCGCGCACGGGCGTCGCGTTGTCGTCGCCGCCCTTGCTTTCCGACACCGCCGAGGTGCAGGCGGCCAACGCTGCACCGCCGAAGATGGCGGCAGCGGCAATACCGCTGGTGCGCAGGAAGTTACGACGGCTGGGGGTAGTGCTCATGAAAGGGGTCCCTCATACAAGAACGTCGGGCCGATCGTCGGCTCCGAGACAGAAGCGGCGCGCGCCGCGTGACAGGTTCGCTGGGTTAGCTACACAGGACGCGACACGAACAGCAGGCGCGATTCGTTGGCATGATGCGACGCTAACAATTCGCCGGGGCGGGGTCACCGATTCGACGCAGCGTGCACTTAATCCTGGTGACCAGCGCGAAGCTGCCCTTTACTGCGACGATGGCTGTTCCACCTCATGCACGCGGTTATGAATCGTTCGGCGGCAAGATTGGTCGCACGTCGGCGGACTCGTCGCCGGAATGGATTTACCCGCCGACCGCTCCCGCGGGCGCGCCCAACATTGTCGTCGTGCTCGTAGATGACATGGGCTACAGCGATATTGGGCCGTTTGGTTCCGAGATCGACACCCCCACGCTCGACCGGCTCGCGGCCAACGGCGTTCGGCTGTCGAACTACCACACCACGCCGCTGTGCTCGCCTTCGCGCGCTGCCCTGTTGACCGGAATCAATTCGCACCGTGCGGGTTTCGGGTTTGTCGCCAACGCTGACCCTGGCTACCCGGGACTGCGGCTTGAGCTGGCCGATGATGTGCTCACGTTGCCAGAGATCTTGCGCGACAACGGATATGCCACGTACGCGGTCGGTAAGTGGCATCTCGTGCGGGACGCGACGATGAACCCGTCGGCCGCCCGTGGTTCGTGGCCGACGCAGCGTGGATTCGACCGGTACTACGGTTCGCTTGAGGGGCTCAATTCGTTCTACTACCCGAACCAGCTGGTCTCCGACAGTTCCGTTGTCGACGTCGAGGAATACCCCGAGGTCTACTACCTCACCGACGACCTCACCGACAAGGCCGTTTCCTACATCAAGGACCTGCGCGCCCACGACGCCGAAAAGCCGTTCTTCCTGTACTTCGCGCATGTCGCGATGCACGGTCCGTTGCAGGCGAAGGCCGATGACCAGGCGAAATACCGTGGTCGCTACGCCGAGGGTTGGGACGAACTGCGGAAGCGGAGGTTCGCTTCGCAGATCGCCCAGGGTCTCTTTCCGGAGGGCACGCGGCAGAAGGAACGCAATACTGAGCCGGGTTATGAAGCGGCGGAATGGGATTCGCTGACCGCCGATGAGCAGCGTCGCTATGCCAAGTACATGGAGGTGTACGCGGGCATGGTCGACAGCATCGACCAGAGCCTTGGTCGCATCGTCGACCTGCTGGAAGACCTTGGCGAACTCGACAACACGATCATCGTCTTTACCTCCGATAACGGCGGCACGGCCGAGGGCGGCCCCGAGGGCACGCGCACGTACTTCGCCGAATTCGCCCACATCGACGACCCCGAGTGGATTGGCGACGTCCCGCACGATGAGGACCTGATCGGTACCGCGAAGTTGGGCGTGCACTACCCGCGCGGGTGGGGTCAGGCGTCGAACACGCCGTTCCGGTTCTACAAGGGACAGACGTTCGCCGGTGGCGTGCGGGTGCCGTTGGTGGTGTCGTGGCCGAAGGGGCTGCCGCGTGGCGAGGGCGACAACGGGATTCGGCATGAGTACGCGTACGTGACCGATCTTGCGCCGACGTTGCTGGATCTGGCCGGACTGTCGCGGCCGTCGGTGCGACAGGGGTTGCCCGCCAAGGACTTTGACGGTGTGAGTGCAGCCGAGTTGTTGCGTGACGCAGGCGCTCCGACGCTGCACACCGAGCAATACTCGGAGATGACCGGGCATCGCGGGTTCTACCGCGACGGCTGGAAGTTGCTTTCCCTATATGAGGCGGGCGACGACCTCGACGCGCCGAACTGGCAGCTCTTCGACGTGCGCGCGGATCCGACTGAGCTGCACGATCTTTCGGCTGAGTTCCCGTTGAAGGCGGCGGAACTGGCGGAAGCGTGGGACCAATCTGCCTGGGCGAACACGGTTTTCCCGTTGCTGACGCGCGCTGACCTGTTCCGTCGTCGCCCGGAGGAAGCGCGGTTCTCGGCTCCCGTGCGGTTGTTGCCTGGCACACCGACGTTGGAGCGGTACCGTTCGCAGCGACTCATCGCGTTCCGCGATTTCACCATCACCGCCGATTTGGGCGAGGGGTATGTCGCTGGGGATGAGGGCGTGCTCGTCGCGCATGGCGATCCGCTTGGCGGCTACCTCGTCTACGTCGAGAACGGCGAGCTGGTGCTTGGCGTGAACAGTTACGGGCGGTACGCGTCGGTGGCGGTGCCGTTGCCGGTGGGGACCCGGGAGGTGACCGTCGCGGCGACGGTGGAACCGCGTCTGCGCTGGGACTTCGTCATCTCCCTCGACGGAACACCGCTCGCGGAGCTCACCGACCAGGTGCAGTTGGTCGGCATGGCACCGTGGACGGGCATTTCGGTTGGCGTCGACGCGCGTGGTCCGGTGGCGTGGGACCTGCGGGAACGTCGGGGGACGTTCCGGTACACGGGTTCGCTGCGGTCGATCACGTACACGCCGGGTGCGGTGCGGCTTCCGCAGCGGGTGATCGACGCTGTTGAACGGGAGGCGGAATACGTGGCGGAGTAGTGGTCGCCCGGCGGTGGGCTTGGGGCACTTGCATCGCCGCAGGTCCCAGCGTCGGAAATGAAGTGAAACGCACGTGACCCGTTGGCATTTTCGTGCAGGTTCGAGGCTGTGAGGTCGATTTTGGGGCTTCATCGCGCGAACGTGCACGAAAATGCCACTGTTTTTGCCCACCCAAGCAACAAGATCAACTTTGGGCTCCGATACCGTTAACCAGCCCCCAGCACACTTCTCGTAAGGACCGCTCTGTGACCGACAGCTCTCTGACCTGGGACGACGGTGCGCTCGTCACCATCGACCAGCGCGGGCTGCCGCGTCACGTGACTGAACTGCGGTTGACCAAGGTTGACCAGATTATCGACGCGATCGTCACCCTGGCGATTCGTGGCGCGCCCGCGATCGGCATCGCTGGCGCGTTTGGCGTGGTGATCGCGACGCGCGACCACACCGTTGGCGGGATTGTCGACGTCGCGGCCGTGAACGCCGACGCCGACCGCATCGCGGCGGCGCGTCCGACGGCCGTGAACCTCGCGTGGGCGGTTGAGCGGGTGCGCGCTCGCGTTGCCGAGGGTGCCGACGCCGTACTTGCCGAGACGCTCGACATGCTCGCCGAAGATGGCGCGGTCAACCGTGCCGCCGCGACGCACGCCGCTGACCTGGTGCAGCAGCTCTGCGGCGACCGTCCGCTACGCCTGCTCACTCACTGCAACACCGGCCGGCTCGCCACGAGCGCGTTCGGGACCGCGATCGGCGCGTTGCGTGTGCTGCATGAGCGGGGCGTCGTGGCCGATGTGCTTGTCGACGAGACCCGCCCGCTGTTGCAGGGTGCGCGCTTGACCGCGTGGGAGTTGGCCGAGGCTGGGATTCCCCATCGCCTGACCATCGACTCGGCGGCAGCATGGGCGATGGCGACGGGCCAGGTCGACGCGGTGCTTGTCGGCGCGGATCGCGTGACCGCCAACGGTGATGTCGCGAACAAGATCGGCACGTTCGCGGTGGCGCTGGCCGCGCGTCACCACAACATCCCGTTCATCGTCGTCGCGCCGGAGTCGACCCGCGATCTGTCGATGGCGACGGGCGCGGAAATCGTGGTTGAGCAGCGCGCGGCTGGTGAGGTGACCGGGTTTGGTGGGGTGGAGACCGCACCGGTTGGGACGGCGGTATTCAACCCAGCATTCGACGTGACGCCTGCGGATTTGGTGACGGCTGTTGTCACCGAGAACGGAGTTGTTTACGGGGGTGGGCCTGCGGTGGCCAGTAATCTCGTTGCGCCACTTGGGGATTCGCCCGTCGTTCATACGGCGACCGAATCCCACGCGGCTGCGCGGCGCACCGCCGGTGCGGCGACCGGGTTTGGTGGGGTGGAGACCGCACCGGTTGGGACGGCGGTATTCAACCCAGCATTCGACGTGACCCCTGCGGATTTGGTGACGGCTGTGGTCACTGAGAACGGGGTCGTTTATGGGGGTGGGCCCGCAGTGGACAGCACTCTGGTTGCGCCACTTGAGGATTCACCGGTCGCTCCCGCGACGAACGACACCGCGGGGCCTGCGCAGCGGACGAGCGATGTCGCCATCGGCACGCGCATTGCCGACATCGCTCGACAGCTTTACGGGCGCGGGTGGATGCCTGGGACTGCGGGCAACATCTCGGTGCGTGACGGCGACGACGCGGTGGTCACAGCCAGTGGGCTCTCCAAAGGTGAACTGGGCGAAGGCGATACGGTGCGCGTCGCCATCGTCGACACGGTGGTGCGGCCCGGGCAAACGCGAAAGCCGTCCGCCGAGACCAGCATTCACACCGCGATCTACCGGACAACGGGTGCGGGCGCGGTCGTGCACGTCCACTCCCCCTTCGCCACCGCCCTCGCGACCGCCAAGGTTGGTGCCACGGAGAAGGTCGTCCCGCTGACCATCGAAGGTTATGAGCTACTGAAAGGCTTCGGGCTCGCCGACCCAAGCGCCGCCGACATCCCGGTCTTCCCCAACTGGTCCGACGTCGCGCGCATCGGTGATGACATCGACACCTACCTGCGCGAAACCCCTTCCGCCCCACCCGTTCTCTTCATTCACGCCCACGGCATCACCGCGTGGGGCGACACTTTGGCGCAGGCGCGCGACCGCGCCGAATGCCTAGAAGCGTTGTGCGAGTTGGTCATTCGGACCGGTCGCACCAACTCCCGCGAGATCGGATAACACCATGACCCTGTTGCAAGTGATGGCCGCTGACAATGCCGCCGACGTGCGCGTCCGCACCACCGACCCCGCCGAGATCGGCAAGGTGCTGGCCGAACTCGGGATCGCCTACTCCCACTGGGACGTCGTCGACAACGCGGAAGGCACCGATTCCGACGCACTGCTCGCGCATTACGCCCCGCAGATCGCGGAACTGAACGCCAGCGGGCGGTACGAGCACATCGACGTCGCCCGCATCCACCCCGACGCCGACAACCCGGAGTGGCCCGCGATCGCCGCGGGTGCGCGTGCGAAGTTCCTCGATGAACACCGCCACGCCGAAGACGAGGTTCGTTTCTTCGCCGCAGGTCAGGGCTGTTTTTACCTGCACGTAGGCGACGAAGTTTTGGCGACGGTATGCGAAGCGGGCGACCTTCTTTCGGTCCCCGCGGGCACCCTGCATTGGTTCGACATGGGCACCACCCCGAACTTCATCGCGATCCGTTTCTTCGAGGAAGCTGACGGCTGGATCGGCGACTTCACCGGCGACAAGATCAGCGCGGGCTTCCCGACCCTCGACGAACTGCTTGCAGCGTGACGGTACGCGCGATCGTCATCGACATCGAGGGCACAACGAGCCCCACCGATTCGGTGCGCACGGACCTGTACGGGTACACCGAGGCGAACCTACCGCGCTGGTTGGCCGAAAACCCTGACGGCGCAGCCGATTTGGTGCTTTCCCAGACGCGCGAGCTGGCCAACGAACCGGATGCGTCAGCGGCACGAGTAGCCGAAATCCTCACGGACTGGCTGCATTCCGACGTGAAGGCTGAACCGCTGAAGGCGGCGCAGGGCGCGATTTGCGCGGAGGGTTTTCGAGCGGGCGATCTAGCTGGCCGCTTCTTCCCCGATGTGGCCCCAGCTTTGCGCACCTGGCACGCGTCCGGCATCCCCCTTTACGTTTATTCATCGGGTTCCGAACGCAACCAACGAGATTGGTTCCGCTACGCCGAGGTCGGCGACTTGTCAGATGTACTCGCAGGCCACTTCGACCTAGTGACCGCAGGCCCCAAACGCGACCGCGCGTCGTACGAGTCGATCGCGAAGGCAATCGAGGTCCCGCCGTCCGAGATACTGTTCCTGTCCGACCATCCAGACGAGCTGGACGCAGCTGTAGAGGCAGGTTGGCAGGTAGTCGGCGTAGCACGCCCTGGCGAACCCAACACCCCTTGGGCCCCGCACCGCTGGGTGTCGACGTTCGCCGAGGTGGACCCGAAGTAGCGACGTTGCCGGGTTGATCCGCGCCGCGTGACTGCCGTCGGGCACGGACGTTTACCAAAGTCGGTCCGTAGTCGCGCGACCGTCGGCCGCACCAGCGTGTGGGACGTTTGCCGAGGTAAATGTGCGGGGTGGGACCTTTGCCGAGGTAGATGTGCGGCGGTAGTGCGGCGGGCACGGCACAACGGTGTGCGCCCCTCGCTCACTCAGCGCCCGTCGAGCAGACCACTTAGTCTGCTAGACGTCAGCTTCCCCGACGCCAGGGATGCCCGCCACGCTGCAAGCTCCCCAGCTCCGGCGCTCGGTGCGAGTCAACAAGGCCAGTCAATCGGTGACGTGCACGCCCTCGCAGCAACGCGATGCCCCATGCAACAGCCGCGCCATTCGAATGTGCGTGGCGAACACCGGATCTTGGAGGTGGCGCGCAGTTGCTTGATGCGAAGCGAAGGGACGCGGTCGGCTGCAATCGGCTCTTCCGCAAAAAACGAGGGCGCCCCGGCCCGATACATTCGACCGTGCACCGTCGAGCACCCGAATCTCGAACGTTGCGCGCAGCCCGCGACGCGAAGCGAGCGGTCGCGCCCCTGCAATCGACACGTTCGAGCAATCCCAGCCCCGCACCCGCGACCTCGAGGAGCGGCGGCCCCGCAGGGGCCGGTCGCGGCCGTCCGTCCGTTCAGGTGCCGTTGCGTAGGCGACGAAGGAGCAAGCAACGGTGCCTGAACGGACGGACCTCAGGGCCGCGACACGCGCGCGCCAGCGCGCCAAAAACACAGTTATGTACCGAATCCCTCCACCGAATACCCGTGGCAATGGCGGGCGGTCTACAACCCGCCGCGTCAAGAACCCCCGACAGAAGCAGGCGGGCACTTTCCCTACAACGCAACCCCGGTTGTCTAACCATCGGAACCCCGCTCCTTCGTGACGCGCGGCGCAATGGCGGGGCAAGCCAATCGCATTGACCGTCGCCGTCGCATTGCTCTCCACCGAAGCCAGTGTGATCGGCTGGATGGCCGCGGGCGCGAAAGGCGTGGCAATCGGGCTCTTTGGCATCGCGCTAATGAGTGGGCTCGCCTACCTGTACGTGACATTCCCGCCCCCGCGCGTCCACAAGGCGCTACGTCCACACACCTTCCCGGGCGCCCGCTTCGCCGCCAACTTCGCCAGCGACGCAGTGACAGTCGAAACCGCAACGTCGATCTGCTGCTACCCCTACGCAAATCTCACTCGCATCACCACCCACGACGCAATGACGCTGCTCTACCTAGGCCGCGCCCCCATGGTTTTCCCCCAGGAACTCTTCCCACCCGAGATGCAACAAGCGTTGCGCGACAAGGGAATTCAAGTAACACCGTGAGCTAGTCGACTTTGTGGGGATCAGTGATCCGTCGCCTTACCCGCACGCGCGTCACGCTACGACCAGTATCGCAGCAGGTCACACCATGACAACAGGGTACGACCTTTGACAGGATCGCCCTGTGACCGAGCGCGAAACCAAACCAACGCCCGCCCTTGACGACATCTCCAAGTTGATCATCGAACAGCTTCAGGAAGACGGGCGGCGGCCGTATGCCGCCATTGGGAAGGCGGTTGGGCTGTCGGAAGCCGCTGTGCGCCAACGTGTTCAGAAGTTGTCGGACGCGGGCATCATTCAGATTGTCGCGGTGACGGATCCGCTGCAAATCGGGCTCTTTCGCCAGGCGATGCTCGCGATCAATATCGACGGGCCCATTCGGCCCGTCGCCGACGCGTTGGCCGAGTTCGACGAGATCACCTATGTCGTGCAGGTGGCTGGTCGCTACGACGTGCTGTGCGAAGCCGTCTGCTCGGGCGACGAGGCGCTGCTCGACCTCGTCTCCAACAAGGTGCGCACCCTGCCTGGCGTTCGTGGCGCGGAGATCATGATGTATCTCGAGTTGCGCAAGCAGACTTACCGCTGGGGTTCAGCCCAATAGTCCGCAACGGATTTCGCAGTTAACATCCCGATAACACTGCTAAATCCACGGTCGCAAGCGAAACTAGCAACTGATTCGGTTGCAGCGACGGGAGGCGTGTGAGATAACCGAAGGGCAACCGATCCGAGGAGCCCTAGTGACTGCCAACCGTGAGCAGGCCATCCGCGACAACCTATTCCTGCACTTCACCGACCACACCGGCCGAACCGGTGCCGACACCCCGGTGATCGTGCGCGGCGAGGGCGCGTACCTCTACGACAGCACCGGCAAGCGTTACCTCGACGGGCTGGCGGGTCTGTTCGCGGTGCAGGTGGGCCACGGTCGCGAGGAACTAGCCGAAGCCGCCTATCGGCAAACCAAGGAGCTGGCGTACTTCCCGTTGTGGGGCTACGCCCATCCCACCGCGATCGACCTCGCCGCACGCTTAGCCGAAGCGGCTCCCGGCGACCTCAACCGCGTCTTCTTCACCGTCAGTGGCGGCGAATCGGTCGAGACCGCATTCAAATTGATTCGCCAGTATTACAAAGCCACTGGTAAACCCAACAAACACAAAGCGATTAGCCGTTCGATGGCCTACCACGGCACCTCGATGGGCGCGCTGTCGATTACCGGTATTCCCGGTGCCAAAGCCGATTTCGAACCGCTCGTCCCCAGCACGATTCGCGTGCCGAACACCAATTTCTTCCGTGCCACCGAACACGCCGACGACTACGAGGCATACGGGCGCTGGGCCGCCGACCGCATCGAGGAAGCGATCCTGTTCGAAGGTGCGGATACGGTCGCCGCGGTATTCCTTGAGCCGGTGCAAAATACCGGCGGCTGTTTCGTTCCACCGCCAGGCTACTTCCAGCGGGTGCGTGAAATCTGCGACCAATACGACGTGATGCTGGTCTCCGATGAGGTGATTTGCGCATTCGGTCGCCTCGGCTACGACTTTGGCGCGACCAAATTCGGCTACCAACCCGACATCATCACCTGCGCGAAGGGCCTCACCTCGGGTTACGCGCCGCTCGGTGCGGTGCTGGTGAGCGACAAGATCATGGAACCATTCCGCAACGGCCACACCTTTATGCACGGGTCGACCTATGGCGGCCATCCGGTTTCGTGCGCGGTCGCGATGGCCAACCTCGATCTCATGGAGAAGGAAGATCTCAACGGTCACGTGTTGCGCACCGAGCCAGCCTTCCGTTCCACGCTCGAAAAGCTTGGTGATCTGCCCATTGTCGGTGACGTGCGCGGCGACGGGTTCTTCTTCGCTGTCGAACTCGTGAAGGATCGGGCGACCAAGGAACGGTTTACCGACGCCGAATCGCATCATGTACTCAAAGGCATTGTGTCGGAGAAATTGTTTGAGGCCGGCCTGCACTGTCGCGCTGACGACCGCGCCGAGCCGGTAATCCAGCTCGCGCCCCCGCTGATTTGCGACCAGCCGCAATTCGACGAGATGGAACAGGCGATCCGCTACGCGCTTACGGCGGCAATGCGGGCAATCTGATTCCGGCAGCCGCATTTCAGCAGGTCAGCGCGATATCTGCTAGAAACAATTCTTAACTTGCGTATTTCGTTGACCAAAATGCCTGCGTAGCGCCCATAAGTGCGGAGAAACGGGAGACTGACGACGGAATCGGTTGTCGGAATCGGTAGACACAACCCGATTCGAGGCCCACCATTTCGGTCATGAGCCGCCTCACATCGGTTCGGTTCCCACCCATCCCGGAGTTCTCTCCGGCCTCAACCACAAGGACCGACAATGGTTGAAGCCCTTACGTCCACCGCGACGCCACCCCCTCCCCCTGCCGAGCCGGAGAAACTCACCCGAAGTATTGGCGTTTTCGGCGGAACGATGCTCACGCTGTCCTGCCTCACCCCAGCGTCGTCGCTTTTCGTGATTGTGCCGGGACTGCTGGAAACCCAGGGCACAGGCGCGGCGCTGACGTTGCTCATCGCCGCGCTGTTGTGTATCGGTGTCGCGTTCTGCTATTCGGAACTGGGCACCCTGGTTCCGAGCGCGGGCGGCGAATACGCGAGCACCGCGAAATTGCTTGGGCGCAAACCAGCTTGGCTCGTGTTCGCGATCACGTTGGTTTCGGTGTTGTCGATTCCGGCGATTATGGCCGTCGGCACCGCGCAATACCTCGCGCCGCTTTTCGATGCCGATCCGAAGATCGTCGGCGCGGGCGTGATGCTCCTTTCCCTCGCAATGGGTTTGGTGCACTTACGCACGAACGCGTGGGTGACCGGCGCGTTCCTCGTCCTTGAAGTGATCGCGGCAGGCATTGTGGCAGTACTGGGTTTCGCGCACACCGAGCGTGGCCTTTCGACCTTGATTCATCCCGAGGTCTTTGCCGACAACGCCGCGTCGCCGATGACAATCGGGGTTCTGATTTCCGGTCTCGCCGTCGCGCTTTTCGCATTGCAGGGTTTCGCGACAGCGGTGTATTTGGTTGAGGAAATGCATCAGCCGCGTCGCACTGTGGTGCGGACTGTGTTGTGGACGTTGGCGCTTGGCGCTGTTGTTGTCATTGTTCCGACGATCGCGATCACGCTCGGCGCGCCCGATCTGGCCGCGCTCGCCGGTGGCGATTTGCCCGCGATGGTGACCGCGTGGAGCAGCTCGGGCCTTTCGACTTTCGTGAGTCTGTGCATCGCGCTGGCAATCGTGAACGCGTGTGTGGTGATGGTGATTCAGAATTCGCGCGTGGTGTACGCGTCGGCGCGTGACCAGGCGTGGCCCGCTCCGGTGAACCGGGCGCTGACGAAGGTGAATCGGCTTGGCGCGCCGTGGATCGCGACGCTGGTGGTCGGGGTGCCGGGCGCTGCGCTGTGCTTTGTTGAGCTGACGGTGCTCGGCGAGGTGACATCGGTGGTGATCGTCGGCATGTACATGGCGATGGCGATCGGCGCGTTGGTGTCGCGTCGCGGTGGTCACCAGGAGTCGACCGCGTGGCGGATGCCGTTGTGGCCGACGGTCCCGATCCTGACCTTGATCGCGTTGATCTACATCTTGACCCAGCAGGCCCCGCTGCCGTTGGCGATCACGGCTGGGGTGATCGCGGCCGCGTTCCTGTACTGGGGCCTGTACCTGCGCAAACACCCGACGGACCGGTGGTCGATCCAGGTGCCGAGCGAGACGTAGGGCATTAGCTGGCGGCGGGTGCCGAATCGCACCCGCCACCAACGTCACGCCTCGCCAGAACTACCACTTATCCGGGGTCACCGGCGCATCCCATGCCTTCGCGAACCGCGTCTTATCGCGCGGCAAAACCTCCTTGCGGCGATACACGATGTACGGGCGCGTCAAGTAGCCGATCGGAGCGCTGAACATGTGGACCAAGCGCGTGTACGGCCACACCGCGACCAACGCGAGGACGACGAGGCCGTGCAGTTGGAACGTCCACGGGACGCCGACCATCAGCGACGGTTCCGGCGTGATCGTGAACAAACTGCGGAACCATGGCGACACCGTTTCGCGGTAGTTGTAGGTGCCCCACAGCAGGTTCGAACCCCATGTGTTCAGCAAGCCCGTCACTAACGCCAAGGTCAGCAGGGTGTACATCAGCACGTCGTTGCGGCTCGTGTTCTTGCGGACGGCGGGAACAACGATGCGGCGGTAACACAAGATCGCGACGCCGGCCACGACCATCAGGCCCGCGACGGAACCCGCGCCAACCGCGACAATGTGGTACGCGTGTTCGGAAATCCCGACCGCGTGCGTCCACGATTCGGGGATCAACAAGCCCATCACGTGACCACCGAACACCCCGAGCATGCCGAAGTGGAAAAGTGGACTACCCAGCTGCAACAGTCGCGATTCATAGATCTGCGACGAGCGCGTTGTCCAGCCGAATTGGTCGAAGCGGTAGCGCCAAACATGGCCAAGTACAAAGGAAGTCGCGGCGATGTAGGGCAGGATCAGCCACACGCCAGACGGAACAGGGATGGTGGCGTTCATCGACGACCTTCCTGGGAATCGAAAAGGGAGGGGTCGATGGCGAACGGGTCGAGGCCCACTTCTTCCTCCGGCGGACCTTCGGCGGCCAACTCGGCGATACGACGACGGTCGGCGGTGGTGACGGGCGGCAATGTCGCCAATACGGCAGCCAAAGCGCCCGCATAAGGAGAACCGTTGTCGCTCAAGGAAAGTCGCAGCAGTTCCATGACGGGAACGTGCTCGCCAAGCAGTCGCTCGCCCCCGATGGGGTCGACGATCGCGGCGAATTCCAACAGCACTGGCAGGTGATCGGGCAGTTCTTCATCGCCCAATTCCGCGCCCGCTTGGCGATAGGCGTGTTTGAACCGCAGCAGCGCCATGCCGCGTTTGCGGGTGTCGCCGAACGCGTAAAACGTGAGGTGCATGCTGGACCGCCGCCGCATGTCGAAGGTCTCGACATACCGTTGTGCCACTTCGATTTCCGGCGTCGTACGCAGGTAGTCGAGCAGCGGAAGGAAGTGCGCGCGCACCTCTTCGGGGAGTTCCGCGATGGCCGAGTTCAGCGGGTCGAGCAGGGAAAGCAACTTTTCGCCGGGATAGTCGAGCAGCAACGCCGCCGCACGCCACACTACGCGCCGCGCGTTCTCCGGCATCACCGTCACCGGTTCCGGCCGACGCCGGATCGACAAGAGACTCATCGCGGTGCCACCTCAGCATCAGTAACGCGGCCTGCATCGCCCTTCGCCACCGCGCCTGCACGGTCCGCGCCCACCTGTGCGGCCCGACCAGCGGACTCTTGACCTGCGCCCGCGCCCGGACCCGCGCCCGCGCCCGCGCCTGCACCTGTGGTACCAGGGTCGGCAATAGCGGCGCCGTTGCCGCCATTGCCGTGACCGGCCCCATTGCCGGTCGAACCCCCGTCGGCGGACGCGGTGGGCAACAACCCAGACGTACTCCGCCCATCCCAGTTCAACAGGTTGATTCGCCCCGACTTCTCCTCCGGCGCGGCCGCCGCGTTGGTGTCAGCGAGGGAGAACTTCTCAACAACCTGGTCGAACGCGGTCATGCCCGGTCCACCGTCGGTGTCGAGCGAACAGCCCGTTGCCAGCGAATCCAGTTCGTGCGCACGGGAAGTCGCGCCGGTGGGGATCACGTAGCGGTGCTCGTACTTGGCGATCGCGAGCAACCGGTACATCGCCTCGATTTCCTCGGGCTCAAGCCCGATCGACGGCGCGATGTGGGATTCCGGCTCAACGCCCAGGTTCACCGACCGCATGAACGCACGCATTCCCGCGAGGCGCTGCAACGAGGCACGCACCGGCCCAATCTCGCCCGCCGTGAACAGTTCAGCGAGGTATTCGAGCGGAATGCGAAGGGCGTCAATCGCACCGAACAGGTTGCGCGCGTCTTCGCCGTCGTGACCGGTCTCCGACAGCACGTCGACCACCGGCGACAGCGGCGGCACGTACCAAACCATCGGCATCGTCCGGTATTCCGGGTGCAGCGGCAACGCCAACTGGTAGTCGACGATGAGCTTGTACACCGGCGAATCCTGTGCTGCGGCAATCCATTCCGGCGAGATGCCCGCCTTCTCAGCTTCGGCGATCACGCGCGGGTCGTGCGGGTTGAGGAACACCCCGAGCTGCGAGGTGTAGAGGTCTTGCGGGTCGGTGACCTGCGCGGCTTCGAGCACGGCGTCGGCGTCATAGAGCATCACGCCGATGTAGCGCAGGCGGCCAACGCACGTTTCCGAGCACACGGTCGGCATCCCGACCTCAACGCGCGGGTAGCAGAACGTGCATTTCTCGGCCTTGCCGGTTTTGTGGTTGAAGTAGATCTTCTTGTACGGGCAACCGGTGATGCATTGGCGCCAACCACGACATTTGTCCTGGTCAACGAGCACAATGCCGTCTTCTTCACGCTTGTAAATCGCACCCGACGGGCACGACGCCGCACACGACGGGTTCAAGCAGTGCTCGCAGATGCGCGGCAGGTAGAACATGAAGGTCTCTTCGAACTCCAGTTTCACCTTGTCTTCAAGCTTGCCGAGCAACGGGTCCTTGCCGACCTGCTCGGGACCGGAACCGAGGTCGTCGTCCCAGTTCGCGCCCCACGTGACCTTGGTGTCTTCGCCGGTGATCAGCGACTTCGGCCGCGCGACCGGCGTGGTGTCGATGGGCGGCGACGACAACAGGTTGTCGTAGTCGTAGCTCCACGGCTCGTAATAGTCCGCGACAGTGGGCAAGTCGGGGTTGGCGAAGATATTCATCAACCGCTTGAACCGCGACCCGGTTTTGAGGGTGAGCTTGCCGCGCTTGTTGAGCGTCCAGCCGCCCTTCCACTTCTCCTGATCTTCGTACTGACGCGGATACCCTTGTCCTGGACGGGTTTCCACGTTGTTGAACCACACGTACTCGGTGCCACCACGGTTGGTCCATGCCTGCTTACAGGTCACCGAACAGGTGTGGCAGCCGATGCATTTGTCCAGGTTCATGACCATGGCCAACTGAGCCATCACGCGCATGATTAGTACTCCACGTTCTGGTCGCGGTCATCGGATACAGCGTTGTGACCTCGTCGCACGTCAGTACTCCACTTCTTGCGATCGGCCATCGGATACA
>NZ_BMMW01000002.1 GCF_014646135.1 Nocardia camponoti
TTGCGATCGGCCATCGGATACAGCGTTGTGACCTCGTCGCACGTCAGTACTCCACTTCTTGCGATCGGCGACGGATCGTTGTTACCTCATCGCGCTGGTTGCCGGTCGGGCCGTGATAGTTCAAGGCGAAGGACTGCTGGGCGTACCCGCCGATCAGGTGTGAAGGCTTGATCAGCACGCGGGTGAGCGCGTTGTGGATGCCACCGCGCTTGCCCTTCGCTTCTTCGGTTGTTGTTTCGGTGCCTTCGATGCGCGGCACGTCGACCGCGCGGTCCTGGGCGTGGTACATGAAAACCGTGCCTTCGGGCATGCGGTGCGACACGATCGCGCGGGCGACGACGATGCCGTTGCGGTTGGTCGCTTCGATCCAATCATTGTCTGCCACGCCGATTTTCGCGGCGTCGCGGTCCGACATCCAGATCGTCTGCCCACCACGCGACAGCGTCAGCATGTGCAGGTTGTCCTGGTAAGCCGAGTGGATCGACCACTTCGAGTGCGGGGTCAAATACCGCACGGTCAGCCCGCCGCCGCTCACGTTGCCGATGCCGGGTTCGGCGAACAACGCGGTCATGTCGAGCGGTGGTCGGAAGATCGGGAGCTGCTCGCCCAGTTCGATCATCCAGTCGTGGTCAAGGTAGAAGTGCTGACGCCCGGTCAGGGTGTGCCACGGCTTGTTGCGTTCGACGTTGATCGTGAACGGGCTGTACCGGCGACCGCCCGATTCGCTGCCCGACCACTCCGGCGACGTGATCACCGGAACCGGCCGCGCCTGGGTGTCGGCGAACGTAATCCGTTTACCCTCAGCCTCTTTCGCGAGATCGGCGAGTTCAGTGCCGGTGCGACGTTCAAGCGCTTCGAAGCCCTCGACCGCGAGTCGACCGTTGGTCGTTCCCGACAGCGACAGGATGGCTTCGGCAGCGTGGGTGTCCTTGGCGAGCGAAGGGCGACCCGCCGCGACGCCGGAAACGATCGTGCCGTTCTGCCCGGCGAGGTACTCGACCTCGGCCTCGGGGTAGGTGGTGATGCCCTTGGTCGTCAGGCCAAGCTTTTCGACAAGCGGGCCAAGCGCCGCGAGCTTGTCGGCGATAGCGGTGTAGTCGCGTTCAATCTCGACGATCTTGGGCATCGTTTTGCCCGGAATCGGTTCGCACTCACCGGCTTTCCAGTCGAGCACCTTGCCACCGGCCTGGGCGAGCGCGTCGGGCGAGTCATGCTGCAACGGGACAGCGACGATGTCTTTCCTTGTGCCCAAATGCTTTTCGGCCAACCACGAGAACCCACGGGCGATGCGGTGGAACGCTTCGAAGTCGGTCTTCGCTTCCCATGGCGGCGAAATCGCGGGCGAGAACGCGTGGACGAACGGGTGCATGTCGGTCGACGACAGGTCGTGCTTTTCGTACCAGGTCGCGGCGGGCAGCACGATGTCGGCGAACAGCGTGGTGCTCGTCATGCGGAAATCGAGCGCGAGCAGCAGGTCGAGCTTGCCTTCCGCGCCTTCTTCACGCCATTCGAGTTCCTGCGGACGCACGCCGGTCGCGTCGGTGGTTTGCAGGTTCGAGCCGCAGCCGAGCAGGTGCTTTTGGAAGTACTCGTTGCCCTTGCCGGAGCTGCCGAGCAGGTTCGCGCGCCACACCGTCAGCACGCGCGGGAAGTTTTCGGGCGCGTCGGGGTCTTCGCATGCGAAGCGCAGATCGCCGGATTTGAGCTGGTCAACGACGTGTTCGCCCGGTGTCTTGCCCGCTTCGGCAGCCTCATCGGCGAGGTCGAGTGGGTTGCGGTTGAAGGTTGGGTAGCTCGGCATCCAGCCGAGGCGGCTGGCGAGCGCGATGTTGTCGGCAGCCGTTCGACCAGCGAATTTGCCCTTGGCCAGCGGTGACGCGAAGGAGTCGGAGGTGAACGGGTCGTAGCGCCACTGGTCGTTGGTGAGGTACCAGAACACGGTGCCCTGCATCTGACGTGGCGGGCGCTGCCAGTCGCTCGCGCTGGCGAGCGTGGCCCACCCGGTCACCGGGCGGCACTTCTCCTGGCCGACGTAATGCGCCCAGCCGCCGCCGTTTTTGCCCTGGCAGCCGGTGAGCAGGGTGAGGGTGAAGAACGCGCGGTAGATCTGGTCGGAGTGGAACCAGTGGTTGGTGCCCGCGCCCATGAGGATCATCGAGCGACCGTTGGAGCGTTCGGCGTTGTCGGCGAATTCGCGACCGATGCGCGCCGCCTGCACGGCCGGGACGCCGGTGATGCGTTCCTGCCAGGCCGGGGTGTACGGGGATTCGGCGTCGTCGTAGCCGGTTGGCCATTCGCCGGGCAGATTGTCGCGACCAACGCCGTACTGTGCGAGCAGCAGGTCGAAGACCGTCGTAACCCGTTTGCCCGCAACGATTTTCGTTGGGACGCCACGTCGGATCGTGGCCGCGGTGTCGCCGTCAAAGCGGGGCAGCGCGATCTCGGCGGGTGTGTCGGCGGTGTGGCCGAGCAGGGTGAGCAGGGGGTCGACGCCGTCGAGGTCGAGGTTCCACTTACCCGCGTTACCCTCGCCGAAGCGGTGACCGAGCGAACCGTTGGGGACGACCGGGTTGCCCGCCTGGTCGAGCAGGACCGGCTTGTGTTCGACGCTCTCGCCGGATTGGCCGAGGTCAGCGGCAGTGAGGAACTTGCCGGGAGTCACCTTGTCGCCGTCATCGTCGAGGCAGATGAGGTACGGCAGGTCGGTGAAGGACTTCACGTAATCGGTGAACATCGGGGTCTGCTTGTCAAGGAAGAACTCCTTGAGCACGACGTGGCCCATCGACATCGCCAACGCCGCGTCGGTGCCCGGTCGCGCGGGCAGCCATTCGTCGGCGAACTTGGTGTTGTCGGCGTAGTCGGGCGAAACGACGACGACCTTTTGGCCGCGATAGCGCGCCTCGGTCATGTAATGCGCGTCCGGCGTGCGAGTGACCGGGACGTTCGAGCCCCACATGATCAGGTAACCGGCGTCGAACCAGTCGGCCGATTCGGGCACGTCGGTTTGGTCGCCAAACACCTGCGGCGATGCGACCGGCAGGTCGGCGTACCAGTCGTAGAACGACAGCATGTAGCCGCCGATCAGCGAGATGAACCGCGCGCCGGTGGCATGGCTGACCATCGACATCGCCGGGATCGGCGAGAAGCCAGCGACGCGGTCAGGCCCGTACTGCTTGATCGTGTAAACCTGTGCGGCAGCGGCGATTTCAGCGGCTTCCCACCACTCGGCACGGACGAAGCCGCCCTTGCCGCGAGCGCGCTTGTACTTCTTCGCCTTGGCGGGATCTTCAACGATCGACTCCCACGCCAGCACGGGGTCTTTGAGCTTGGCCTTCGCTTCGCGGTAGAGCTCAAGCAAAGTGCCACGCACGTACGGATAACGAACGCGCGCAGGCGAATACGTGTACCAGGAGAACGAAGCGCCACGCGGGCAGCCGCGCGGTTCGTACTCGGGCTTGTCGGAGCCGACGCTCGGGTAGTCGGTCTGCTGCGACTCCCAGGTGATCACGCCATCTTTGACGTAGATCTTCCACGAGCACGAGCCGGTACAGTTCACGCCGTGGGTGGAGCGGACCACCTTGTCGTGTGACCAACGGTCGCGGTAGAACTCGTCAGCTTGGCGTCCGCCGACTTTGTAGATCGAACGGCTGTCGGCCGAAATCTCGCCGCGCTGAAAGTATTTGCCGAGCTTGAGCAAGGCGTCGCCTGCGTCGGCGGATGAAACGGTGGAAACCACGACGCCCCCTTGAGCTTGTGAATCGGGCTATTGGGGCCAACTGTAGGGAGCGGAAACGACGGGACAAAACGAACTTTTCACAACCCGCTGTGGGGGTCGGTGAGCTGTGAGGGCGGGGAAATGTCGTGGTCACGCGGGTTTTTGGGTTGGGTTGGCGGTTTCGTCGCGTGACCAGGAGTGACCCTGGTTTGGTTGGGTGTTTCGTCGTTGGTCCCCGACCGCGCCCCTACCGTTCGTGAAGCTTCGGAAACGCTCGCTTCTCCGACGCTTTACATTTGTTTACATAGCGTCCTACGGCGTGTTGTCGGCCGCGTCACCTCGCGTGCGCCCAGGTCGCGGGCGCTTGCACCATCCCGATTTGCTGCCGATTAACCATCCGACGATGTTTCCGATTGAGATAAAGAAACAGCAACTTTTCGTTATTGACCTAGGCCGGTTCGTCTGCCGTCATCCAGGATGGGTTCGTGCAGACAGGGAGGGTTGCCGTGCTACCGAAGCCGATGCAAGACGAGCTAGTTGAAGTGCCCCGAGTGCCCACGCTCGGTGGATTGCTGCGAAAACTCCGCGATGACCGGCGCATCTCCCGCGAAAAACTAGCATTTGCCGCTGGGGTTAGCGCGAGTTACATCACGCATCTGGAAAGCGGAGATCGGGATCGGCCGACTAGGACGGTGCTTGAGGCGCTCATGCGCTATCTCGACGAGATTTCGCCGATTAGCTCCGACGAGCGTCGACACCTGTTCGACCTTGCCGGAATCGTGGCCGTCGACAATCCGACCATCGCTGATCTGCGTGGGGAATTGACCGTCGATATGCGGCGGTCGCTCACCTTGCAGGAACCGAATCTGGCGGCCTATATCGACACGCGCTGGAATGTGTTGGCCGCCAACCAGGTTTACGCGCGGGCGTTTCCCGGGCTGCTTGAAGACGTCAACATTCTGCGGTGGTTCTTCCGTAACCCGCTTTCGCGGCAGGTGATGGTGGAATGGGAACGCGAATCGGCGCTCACCGTGCAGTGGTTGCGCGGGCTGATTGGCCAGCAAGGCAGCGGTGCGTGGGCCACCGAACTGCTTGCCGAACTGGCCGCCTACCCCGACTTCCGACGTATTTGGGACGACGGCGACACCGTCTATGGTCGCGAACAGACAGCGATGCTGTTGCGCGACATCGAAACTGGCGAAAATTACACCGTGGAAGTTGGACTTTTCCGCCTCGATTCCATCGCTTACCCCGGTCGAATTCAGTACTACCTCGGGGTCCGCAATCAGGCCGCTGTTTAACGTAAAGAGGCAAACTGATGAGGGTATTTGAAGATGACATAACGTTGGCCGCGGCGGGCGATAGCGTGTCGGCCACCTTTTCGGTATGCGACGACGAAGGTCGCGCGATCTGGTACGGCCCCTTTCTTGACGCCGACACCGACCACCCGCGCGGTGATGCGCAGGCCGCGACGATGGCGGCTGCGGGTCGCGCGATCGGGTTGGCCGCGCGGGCACGCACCGACGCTGGCCTGCCCGCGGCGACATTGCGCCTCACCTTGAGCGAGCCGGTAGACGACGAGGTGACGCTAGCTTGCACCGCCGCAATGGGCGGCTTGGCGCTGATTATCGAAGTGGCACAAGACAACCCGGCCCTCGACTGGTGCTACGCCTTCGGCCGCCTCCACTGGACCCCTAGAGTACGACCAAGATCAACAGGCTCTCAGGTAAACAAACGCCGAGAAGGGAAATCCCGGAGAGCCTGGTGATCTTGAATTCCGCTACTTCGCTGGGAGGAAGCGGCCGTTTCTTGTCGTTCCCAAAGCCTCCGAGCGCTCGCCGTTGCCGAAGACGTAGTTGCCGTTGATCAAAACTGCCGTCACTGTCTCGTCGTTGCGGTTCACCATTCGGGACAAGTTGCCGAAGACCTCGATGGGGTGCTCCGCGTAGGCGTTCAGCGAGTCGTCTAGGTGCGCGGGGTCGATGACCACCACGTCCGCGCGGTCGCCCTCGCGTAGGTGTCCCGCGTCGATGCCGTACCAATCGGCCAGTTCGCCGGTCAGGCGGTGGACGGCGCGTTCTACCGTCATAAACGGGTTTTCCTTCGACTGTGCGTCCTTCACGCGACGCAGCAAGCGTAAGCCGAAGTTGTAGAACGCCATGTTGCGCAAATGCGCGCCCGCATCCGAAAAACCAAGCTGCACTGAAGGATCGGCGGACAGCACGTCAGCAACATCGGGACGGTGGTTGGAAATCGTTGTGCGCCAACGAATCTTGTCGCCGTGCTCGACAACCAAGTCGAGGAAAGCGTCGACCGGGTGCACTCCCCCGCGCTCAACACCAACCTGGCCGAAGGTTTTGCCGATCACCGACTCGTCCGGGCACGCGACGATATCGGCGTCGAAGAAGTCGCGGTGCCATGCGCGCGGGCCGTACTTGTTGTCGTAATCCTTACGGAACGAGCGACGGTACTCCTCGTCTTGCAAAAGGTGACGCTGCTCTTCGATCTGGTTTGACAGGTGCAAAGCCGCCGCACCCGAACCGAATTCCTCGAAAACGGGCAGCGCGATGCCGTCGGAGTACACCTCGAACGGGACCGGCAAATGCTGCCAACGGAAGTTGCCACCAAGCCCGTTGATGATCTTGCCGACCAGCGGGAACATCTTCGACGCGCCCGGAATCGCCTTGATGTCGGCTGCCGAAAGCAGGCTCACCTTGAGGCCCTTACGGAACAGGCCAATGCTCGACGCCGCCATGCCAACCAGGCTCGTCGGGTCGGCGATGTCGGGGCCGCCCTGCAACGCGCGACCACGCTTGCGCAGGATCGCGTTAAGCCGACGGCGCTCTTTGCGCGCGGCATATGTCGACGGCAACGTCCGCGACCGGCACACTTCGCCGTCGAGCTTGTCGAACATCAACTGCTGCGACGACATGCCAACGAAGCCGGCGTCGAGCGCCTCAACCAGCTTCGCCTCGATCTCGGCCAACTCTTCCTTCGACGGCTTCACCTCGTCGCGCGTCGCCCGATCGAGGCCGAGCACCGCGGCGCGAATGTCCGAATGACCAACGAAGCCAGCGATATTCGGACCGAGCGGCAGTGCGTCCAGGGCTGCTGCGTATTCGGCAGCCGAAGACCACGACTTGAGTTCGTTGACCGCGCTCACCACGTACTCGCGCGGGATCGCTTCAACGCGACCGAACAGGTCGCCCGCCGTCTCGCCATCGACGTGCACGGTCGACAACGAGCACGAGCCAACCAGCACCGTCGTAACACCGTGGCGCACCGATTCCGACAGCGTCGGGTCGAGCAGCACTTCAATGTCGTAGTGGGTGTGAATGTCGATGATGCCGGGGATGACCCACTTGTCGGTGGCGTCGATCACGCGGGGGCAGTCAGTCTCGTCGAGCGGAGTTTCCGAGACCGCGACCACACGTCCGTCGCGAATTCCCAAGTGGCGCACCGCAGCTGGTGCGCCGGTGCCGTCGAAGTGGCGGCCACCGGAGATGATGCTGTCGAACATGTAGTTAGGTCTCCTCATAACGCAAGCGAGCGACGCGTGACTTTACCGGTTGCGTTGCGCGGCAGCGACTCCTGCGAAATTCGCCAGCGCGACGGAATTTTGAAGGCGGCGATGCGGTCGGCGAGGAAGTCGCGCAGCGCTGCCTCGTCGACGGGCTCGTCCGCAACAACGACAATCGCCGCCACCTCTTGCCCAAGGTCAGGGTGGTCGACGCCGATCACCGCCGATTCGATGACGGCAGGGTGCGCGTCGAGTGCGTGCTCGACCTCGACGGGGTACACGTTCTCGCCGCCGCGCAGGATGAGGTCGGAGCGTCGCCCGCTGAGCCGGAGCCTGCCATCGGCCAACGTGCCGAAATCACCTGTGCGCAGCCATCTCTCGTTGTCGATCGCAGCTTTGGTCGCCGCTTCGTCGGCCCAATAGCCAAGCATCACGTACGGGCTGCGGATACAGACCTCACCTTCCTCGCCGTCGTCGACAACGCGCCCGTCCGCGTCGCGAATCTCCACCGCGACCCCGATGATCGGACCACCGACCGAAGTGGGGTCGGCGGCAAGGTCGAGCGGCGTGGCAACCGTTGCGGCAGTGCCACTTTCGGTAAGGCCGTAGCTCGTGGTGAGCGCGACCTGCGCGCCCGTGCCAGCGAGACCAGCCGCGACCTCCTGTAACAGCCGTTCCGACGACGGCGCGGAATTGAGCGACAGCGCGCCGAGGGACGACAGGTCGAAACTGGTGAGGTCAAGCGCAAGCAACCGCGCCGCCATCGTCGGAACGGCCGCCCAGTTCGTGACGCGCTCTTTGGCGATCACCCGCAGCACGCGTTCCGCGTCGAACGCGCCGGGCGCGAAAACGACGGTCGCGCCGGTCGCGAGGCGCGGGATGACGAGGTTGTGCAGGCTCGCGATGTGGAAGAGCGGCGCGGTCACGAGGTAGCGGCGTTCGCTTGGGCCGTCGATGGTTTGGCCGGTGAACGCGGCCATCATGGCGTCGGTGAAGCGGTGATAATCGCTGACGGCGATGAGGTTGCGATGAGATGCGGTGACGCCCTTGGGTTTTCCGCTGGTTCCCGAGGAGTAGAGGATGACAGCGGGGTCGTCTTCGGCGATGGAGACAGCAGGGAGAACGGCGGTCGTCGCGTCGGTGATCATGGCCGGTAGGTCGTTTTCGAACGAAACAGTCGGGACGGCGACACCCGACTTCGCAAGCACCGCACCGCGTTTCGCATCAGCGAAAACCACAACGGGCGACGTGTGCTCAACCCCGTACGCGATCTCCGGTGGTGCCCACCACGCGTTGTACCCAACCGCCACCGCGCCCAACAGCTGCGTCGCCCAAAACGCGATCACCCAATCGGGGCCGTTCGCGGCGAAGATACCGACGCGGTCGCCCTGCTTCACGCCATAGCGATCGGCGAGCACGGAAGCCACCGCTCTCGCCGCCGCTGCGTGCTCAACGAAGGAAACGCGACGGTCCTCGGTGACGAGGTAATCGCGCTCGCCCCACTGCTCCGACGCGGTCAACAGCTCGGGCAGGCTCTTGTATCGCTTGGCCATCACCGGTATCGAAACCCCGAGCACCGGCTCGCTGACCTGCTCAAACGGTGCGCCAGGGGCGGTCAGACCCGCCGCTACCTGCGCGATAAAAACACGGGGGTCGGTCATCAGCTCTCCTAGCTCATCAGCTGCCAGCCGGGCTGGCACGACGTCAGAGTAGGCGCTTAGCTCGCGTCATAAGTTCGGTTTCGGACCGGCTAAAGAAGACCGACACCTCTCGCCCGCACAATGGCCTCACCCCTTGCGTTGACCCCGAGCTTTTGATAGATCCCGCGCATGTGCGTCTTGACGGTGTTCACCGAAACGCCCATGTCAGTGGCGATCTTCGACGCGGTCAGCCCCGAAGGAAGATGGCGCAGCACGACAAGTTCCGTGCCGGTGAGCTGGGGCGCACCGGGCGTCGACGGCCGAGCGGCGCGGATGCGGTCGACGAAACTGTCGTACTGTCCGCATCGTCCACCGAACCGGTCGACGATGTCGCTCACGCCAACGACATCAAGGAACGGTCGAATGAGTTGCTCGGCGGTTGCTAACAGCAGGGCACGTTCGAATGACTCCTCAACGAGTCGCGCGCGATCGAGCCGGTCGGCGGCGACCCCGGTCAGCAACGCGACCGTCACCGCCGACACCGGATGTTTGCCGACACTCTCAGGCCCCAACGGCTCAAGCAACGCGAGCGCGCCGGCGGCGCGCTGACCGTGCAAGGCCAGCGACGCTTCGGCGATCGTCAGCTCAACGCTGGGCTCAAGTTCGCGTTGCGCGAGGTCAACCAGATGCTTGGCGACGTCGACCAGGTGCAGCCGCAGCAGGTGACCAGTGAGGTCGACGACGAGCGCGCCGGTGGTGTACGGCAGCGGCGCTTCGGCGATGAGCCGTTCTAACGTGCGAGCCAGAGCGGTCGCAGCCAGGGCGCGGTCGGGGGCGTTATCCAGGGTGAGCAGGCCCGTCATCAGCTCGGCGTAGCGGTCGGGCGCGCTATCGGACGGGCGAACCGTCGGCATCGGCAACGCGCCCGCGTCGATGGACGCCCCGCGCAGGTGGGCGGCGTAGGCGGCGAGCACCCGCGCTTCCTCAGTCGCGACGCTCGCGCGTGCGCTCGGCGTGAGCGCGTGGTCGATGGCGTAGTCGGCCATCGCGGCCATCTCGCCGACCTTCCCGGCGAGCCCGGCGGCGAAGGCGAGAACCGTCGCGGCGCGGACGACAACGCGGTCGAGACCAGCCTGTTCGGCGTGCACGAGCGCGCGTCGCACCGCGACGGCACCGGCGTCGGGTTCGCCACCAAACACCGCGGCCGCGCCACAATGCAATGCCGCGTAGCAGTCGAGGTCGGCGTGCGTTGTTGACATCGGGGTCGGCCAATGCAGCGAGGCCGCGTCGCCAACAAGCACCGCGACGCCCGCGCTAATCGCCTGATCCAGCGTCGAATGCCATTCCTGCGCAACTAGTTTCGACGGGCTATCCGAATTCACATGTGCCGCTTCGAGATACACCTCGGCGGCGGCGACATCACCGGTATCAACGGCAACGGCCGCGCGCAGGAGTCGAACGAAACTGTCGGCGGCGAGGTCGGGCACGTGGTCGAGCGCGTCCAGCAATTCCTGCCCTGACCCGGCGAGCACCATACGCATCCCCCACCTGCTGACGAATTCGCCAAGTCCCGGCGCACCCGGTTCGGCGAGCACGTGATCGAGCGCGCGAGCGGGCAGCCCGGCCATGCCGAACCAGTCGGCAGCGCGCCGATGCGCGCCGGGCAGGTCGTCGGGGTGCGAATGGGCCAGTTCGGCAAGCAAATACGCGCGCAACATGGGGTGATAGCTGTGCCAGAGTTCGCCGTCGTGGACGCGGGTCGCGATGGGGAAATTCGCGCGAAGGAGGTCGTCGATGATGCGCGCAGTGCCTGGTCCGGCGAGATATTCGGCGAGCGGGAGGCAGAATTCGGTCGGGACAGCGGTCGCGAGGAGGAACGCGAGGGTGTCCGGGGAGAGCGCGTCAACCAGTTCGGCGACGAGGAAATCCGCAACCGCGTGCGACGGACGCGCCAGCGCGGCGAAGGCGGTCGCGTGGTCGTCGGGGTTGGTTGCCAGATAGAGCGCGGCGATGCGAACGAGCGCGGCCCAGCCCTGGGTTAGCTCGTTGACCTGCGCGGCCTCGGTCGGCGCGAGCGCGCAGCCATGCTGGGCGAACAGTTGAATGATGCGTTCGGGCGAAAGGGCGAGGTCGGTGGTGCCGATGCGGGTGAGTCGCCCGGCAAGGTCGATGGTGTGCCAGCGCAGTGGCGGCGCGAAACGGCCTGCGAGCAGCACGGTCGCGTTGTCGGGCAGGTGCGTGAGGACGAATTCCAGTGCGGCGAGGTGAAGGGGGTCGGTGAGTTTGTGAGCGTCGTCGATGATCAGCACCGTTGGCGTTGTCATGGCGGCGATGACGTCAGCGGCGCGTTCGGTTGGCGCGCACAGTCCGGCGCGTGGCAGGTCGTGGCCGAGCGCGTCGGCTAGCGCGGTGACCAGGTCGAATGCGGATTCGGTGACGGTCACCCAGCCAACGGTTGCATCGGATTTGCGCTGCACCTTGCGCGCGTAGGCGACGGCGGCGACAGTCTTTCCTGTTCCCGCGGGCGCGCAGAGCAGCACGGTTTGCCCCGCGCGGGCCTGATCGAATTTCCGCGTTGCCGCGCAGGGCAGCGGCGTGAACGACAGTTCGGGGATCACGTTGTCCGACATCGCCAACTCCCACCTTGCTCGTCTTGGGATCTCCGACGCTAGGCGATCGCGACGCTGGGAGTTTGCTCGTGACCGGGTGCCGGTGCCGAGCGTTATGTGATCGACGCGCTTCCGCGTTTAGTCAGGCTGCGGTTAGTCAGGCAACTGCGACATGCCGAGCAAGGTAAGCCCGAGGTCGTCGAGTCGGGCGAGCACGCCGCGCATGGCCGTCGCGTCGGCGACGGTGCCGTAGAGCGTGGTCGTCCCCGCAGCCGATCGATCGCTGCGCGTGAGTTCCGGGAAGGCCGCGATGGCCCGCTCGGTGAGATCACCGTCTACGACGAACTGGTAGCGAACCGGTTCGGGCATGTCCATCAGTTTGGTGGTTGCCCGGGCGCGTGACCTCACCCGCGCAGGGTGAACACCAGCACTTTCCCCATTCACAGCGATTTAAACGCGTTTATTTCAGTTTTCCGGACAGCTGCGGTTGCCGCTCGCTAATCTCGCGCGGACCCATTTTTGTGGGCCATTGCGAATCAGGAGAACCCCACATGAGCAGCTTCGGGATCAAGCGGGCCGGCTTCGGTCTGACGGCGTTTGGTGCGATCACCGCCGCAGCGGTGCTCGTCGCCCCGCAGGCGTCGGCGCTCGTCCAGTCCATCGCCGTGAGCGGCACCACCCACTACGTTGGCACGCCCTACACCGTGACCGCCGACGTGACCGCGACGTCGTTCCTGTTCAAGGTGACCTTCACCGACAACGGCACCCAGATCGGCGAGCCCGTCGCGGTGTCGAACGGCAAGGCGACCATCACCTGGACCCCGACCACCGCCGGTGCCCACGAGATCAAGGCCGTGCAGGAACTGATTTCGGCCAAGACCGTCACCATTGACGTTGCCGCGAAGCCGACCATCCCCGGTGGCGGCGGCGCTGACAGCGGCTCAGGCGACCTCGGCGGGCTGCTCACCGGCTCGGCTGGTTAATTAACCAACGAAACCGGCCCCCGCGAATGTTGTTGCGCGGGGGCCGGTTTCGTGTTGTCTAGCCTGCTTCGTTGTACGCCGCTTCGAGCGCGTCGATGTCGAGCTTGGACATCGTGCGCAGCTTGGTGCCAACGGCGATGGTCTTCGCCGGGTTGTCGCCGTTCAGCAGTTCGGGCAGGCGCTTCGGGACGATCTGCCACGACAGGCCGTACGGGTCGGTGAGCCAGCCGCACGGGCCGGGCTTGCCGCCGTTGGCGGTGAGTTCATCCCAGAGTCGGTCGACTTCGGCCTGGTCATCGACGATGACCTGCAACGATGCCGCGTCGGTGAGCGGGTGGTCGGGGCCGCCGTTCATCAGGGTGACCGCTTGGCCGTCGAGGTCGAGGGTCACGATGAACGCGCTCCCGTCGCCTTGCCGAGTGATGTCGACGATGCGCGAATTGGGTAGCACGCGCGCGTACAGCTCGGCGGCCGCTTCGGCGTCGCTGTCGTACCAGAAGAAAGTGTTGATGCTCATCGGATGCTCCTTTGATTGAAGTGGTTCACCCGTAGGTCGGAGCCGCGCGACGGTTCTCGACGCATCTCGCAAAAGTTTTTTTCTAAATTCCCAACGCGGCCGCCATCATCGGCCACGAGTCGTGCACATCGTCTTGCCAGTACGGCCACGCGTGCGTGCCCGCAGGACGAAACCGCACGTCAGCGGGGATGCCGAGCTGGGCGAGTCGACCGGCGAGCGGGGCTGAGCAGCTGCCAATGATGGCTTCCATCGTGCCGCCGACGAGCAGTCGATCGACGAGGACGCCCACGTTGTTGTTGATGCTCGGGTCATTGAGCGCTTCATGCGGGCCGGGTGCGCCGTTGCCTGATGACAGGTAGATCGCGGTGCCGCGCAGCCGGTCGGCGTTGAGCGTCGGGTCGTGTGCCGCCCATGCCGGGTCGCCGGGCAGGCCCCACATGTTGGTCGCGTCGGCGCCGAAGGTCGCGAGTTCCGAGCGAATGAGCGCTTCGGCCGTCGCGTTGCTTGTTTGCGTGCAGCCGCTGTACGCGCCGACCGCGCGGTAGCGGCCCGGTGCCGCGATGGCCAAGTTGAGCGCCGACGTTGCCGACATCGACAGGCCAGCGATCGCGTTCGCGCCGGTCATGCCGAAACGCGCGTCGAGCAGTGGGGGCAGTTCGTTGGTGAGGAAGGTGGTCCATTTGTTGCGGCCGAGGGCGGGGTCGTCGCGTTGCCAGTCGGTGTACATGCTGGCGCGACCGCCGATGGGAACGACCACGTTGACGTGCTTGTCGGCGAAAAAGCTGACGATGTCAGTGCGTGCCATCCACGGGCCACCGGTTTCGCCGCCGTCGACGGCGTTGAGCAGATACAGCGCGGGCGCACCGGCACCGGGATGCGAAAGCCACAGCGTGACCGGCTTATTCATCGCCGCCGAGAAGACGACAACTTCGAATTGGCGGCCACCTAGCGGGCGAACATCAAGGATGCCCGACTCGGCACTTGCCGTTGGTGAAGCGAGCAGGACGCAACCAAAGAGGGCGAGCACACAGCTCATGAGCCGACGCATGCGCACGAGTGTGCACTACGGCACGGACAATGTCTGGCATCTGCGCGAAGGTGTCCCTATTGTGCGTGTTCATCGGCGAAATGTGCGCGCAATTCTGGTATCGCGTCGGGGCTCGGCTCGGCGACGTGCATCCGCTCGGCTATCTGCCCCCGAAGCTTTCGGGGTAGTCCCGGCGCGTGTTTGGCGAGGTAGGCGACGAGCCATTCGCGGCGGCCGACGAGAAAAGGGAAGTCGGTGTTCATCATTGGCCGGATAACGAGCATCGGGGTGGGCGCGTTGAGTGGGCGGAAGTCGGCGTTAAACAGGCCCGCGACCGGGCAGCCCGGGTAGAACTGGCCGAGCATGGCGCCTTGGGCGACGATGTGATCTTTCGCTTCCGCGTGCGCTTGGTCGATTTCGGCGGTGTCGGTGAGGTCGGGGAAGACCGTGACGACCGTGGGTGGGCGGTCCGTGGGGAGCGAGCGGTAGAGGGTAAAGGCGTCATCGATGGTGTTCGCTAGTTTGTGCGAGGCGTCTTCCACCTCGGCGATCCAGATACGGTGTTGTGCGGCAGCGGGTTTCATGAACGGGCAGACGGGGCCGGGTCTGCCTTGTTGCGGGTCGGGGCGCATGAGGGAGTCGGCGAACCAGGCGACGACCGCGCTGGCGTGCGGGTGGTCGACGATCCAGCGGGCGGGGTCGTCGTAGACGCACGACCAGGTGGCGTTGGTTGTTGGGCCGGTCCAGGTGCGCATGGGTTAGGGGTGCTCGTGGTCGGTGGGCGCGGCGGCGGCTGGCGCGGCTGACGTTCCGTGGGCGGCGTCGGTTGCTGACAGGTGGGACGAGAGAATCGGGCCGATGTGGGCCAGGACGTCGGGGTTCGTTAACTGGGCGTGGGTGGTTGCTACCGGGTGTTCGATGATGCGGCCGGTTACGTATGGGCGCCACAGGCGGCCGTCGACGAAGGACGTGATGCCCTCGGTTGCCGAGAAGTACAGGAGGTCGCCGTGGTAGACCTCCGGGCGGTACTCGTGTGACATGCGAACGCCCGCGATGTACGCCTCGTGCAGGTTCGTCAACTGCTCAGCGGTGAGACCCGTGCCCAGATTCGCTGCGGCCGTTGCCAATTCCTTCGCAGCCTCCTCAGCGGTCACGTCGGGAAGGTTGTCGGCGTCGTCGGGCTCGTCGCCTAAAAGGTGGGTCAGTAGGTCGCGCATGCGGGGGCGCGGGGGTTCGTCGGCACCGTCGCCGATGACCACGCTGTCGAGCATCGCGAGTGTCGCGACAGTGCGACCACGTTCGGCGAGGGCAACCGCGACCGCGTGCGCGAGCTGTCCGCCGAGCGACCAGCCGAGCAGGTGAATCGGCCCTGTCGGCTGCTTGGTGATGATCTCCTGGGCGTAAATGTCGGCGAGCAGCTTCACCGAAAACTCTTGTGCGACACCAATTTCGGTCAACATCGGGGCTTGCAGTCCGTACACCGGACGATCGGTCACGTGACGAGTCAGGCCCGCGTAGCACCAGGCGAGCGGGACTGCGGAATGGACGCAGAATAGCGGTGGCTGAGTTCCGTTGGGGCGCAACGGAAGTACCGTCGCCAACGCGTCAACCCCCGGATCTTCGTCGGCGCGGTATTCGGCGATGCGGGCGGCCAGCTCAGCGACCGTGGATGCGGTGTAGAGCCAACGGACCGTGATCGGCAGTCCCGTCGCATGGGCAAGTTCCGCCGAAACAGCAACGCCGAGAAGCGAATTACCGCCGATGGCGAAGAAGTCGTCATCCGCGCCGACGGATTGTGTTTCGCAGGTCGCGGCGAAATGGTCGGCGACGAGCTGCTGTAACGGCGTCTCGGGCGGGCGGTAACTGCGCGTCGGCGGGGATGGCAGGGCGGCGCGGTCGAGTTTGCCGTTGGTTGTTCGCGGCAGCTCGTCGACCGGAACTAAGACGGCGGGGACCAGCGCGGCGGGCAGGCTCGTGCGCAGGCGGGAACGCAATTCGTCGAGGGCGAGCGGCATTGCGGCGACGTAGTAGCCGACGAGACGCGCGGTCGGGGTGCCCGCGTCGGCGAGGTCGACAACGGCGTCGGTGATGGCCGGATCGGCGCGTAATGCGGCTTCGACCTCGGCGGGTTCAACGCGACGGCCACGAAGTGCGAGTTGGCTGTCGAGTCGGCCGAGGAACTGGTAGGCGCCGTCAGCGCGCGGGCCGACCGCGTCGCCGGTGCGGTACACGCGCACGCCGCCACCAGTCGGGTCGGCGACGAAGCGCGTCGCGGTGGTGCCAGGGTCGCCGAGGTAACCCATCGCGACGCCCGGGCCGCCGAGGTATAGCTCGCCGCGCGCACCGGTCGGGACGGCGTTGAGTCGCGAATTGAGTAGTGTCGCACGCACTTCCGGCAGAGGTTGGCCGATGGTGACCGGTTCCGTCGGGCGCAGCGGGAGCGACTGGGTGACCATGATCGTGGATTCCGTTGGGCCGTAACCATTGTGGAGTCGCACGTGCGGCGCCCAGCGCGCGACGAGGTGCGCGGGGCAGGCTTCGCCGCCGACAACGACAACGTCGAGACTCGGCACGTCGGCGGGGTCGACGGTGTTGAGCACGGCCGGGGTGGTGAGCAGGTGGGTGACGCCGTGGTCGGTGATGAGTTTGGCGAGGTCGGCGCTGGCTTGCGTTGTCGCCGGTGCGACGACGAGACGCGCGCCCGAGGCGAAGGCGGTGAGCAGTTCGAGCAGGTGGGCGTCGAACGCGGGTGAATGCAGGTGGAGGACAACAGAATTCGGGGTAGCGTCGTAGCGCTGCACAAGGTGATCGGTGAGCGCACCCAGCCCGCGATGGGTGACCGCAACGCCCTTCGGCTTGCCCGTCGTGCCCGAGGTGTGGATGAGGTAGGCGGGCAGGTCGGGGTGGATGCGGCGGTCAGCTTCGGTCAGCGGCGTTGCGGGGAAGCGGGCGAGAACTTCGGGGAAGCCGGGATCGTCGATGACGAGCCAGTTGATATCGGGCGAGGTCACGACTTGCGCTGCGTCGATGTCGGGCGGCGTCGCGAACCATGCGGTGCGCGGATTGTCGGCGGCGAAGTCGTCGGAATGCGCGTCTTGCCAGCCATCGCTTGCAGGTGCGGAGCTGGCACTTTCGGGGCGCGCGACTCGCGGGTCGGCGAGCGGGCGAACGCCGCCTGGGCGCGCCGCCATTGTTGTTAGGCCAATTAGTGGGGTCGAACCTGTTGTGCCACGCAAGGTTTGGGTGATGCGGGCGATTCGGTCGGGTGGGTCCGTCACGTCGATGGGGGTTAGGCACGCGCCTGCCGTCGCTATCGCGCGGGTGGCGAGGACGGATTCGGCGCTGCGCGGGATCGCCATCAGGACCGGGCTGCCCGGGGTCACGCCGGTCGCGAGTAGGAGGCGGGCGAGGCGGATGGTGAGTTCGTCCAGTTCGCGGTAGGTGAGCTGGTTGCGGTCGGTGGCGTCGACCACCGCGACCGCGTACGGGTTCGTTGTCTTACCGAGCAGGTCAGCAAGGGTGCGCACCACCGTCGACCGTTGCGGCGACGACATGCGCGCGCGTTCCCACGGTGGCGTCGGGGCGCGGCCGCCTCCGCGACTCGTGCCCAACCGGGCACTGACCTCACGGTCGGCGCGGATCACGTCGCTCATGCCGCTTTCGAGCGGCGAACCGGCGAGCAGGTCGTTCAGCGGCAGACCACCGGCGCGGGTGTGTTGCCATGCGGCGCGCTGGCGGTCGATTTCGTCGGCACCAGCGATTTGGTCGAGCGTGGAAGATGGTGCGGCAGCGAGGAAGTCGGCGAACCACGTTAGGAAGAGGCGGTGGTACCACGACAGCGTCGCCGGATCGTAGCGCGCCGGGTTCGCATGGAAGTCGATGGTGGTGGTTTCGCCCAGTTGGTAGCCGTTGACCAGGAGGTCTTCGACCGGGCCGAGGGAAAGGAGGTGCGCTTGTCCAGTTGCCTTGTCGCCCAAGCGGATTGGGTCACCCGCGCCGAGCAGGTTCAGCACAGGGCCGAATCCCCCACGCAAGACTTGGGTTTCACCTCGGCAAGCTTGGATGTCGGCGTAGTTGAAGCGTTGGTGGCGCAGCGCCGCGATCACGCGGACCCGGACGGCGGCGATGAGGTCGGCGACCGTGTGGCCGCTGAGCCCGCGCAGACGAAGCGGAAGCACGTTGCTCACCGAACCGGCGGAGCGACGCAGCGCGGCGGTGGGCCGGGCGGCCACAGGCAACGAAATCACCACGTCATCGGTGCCAGACATGCGCGCGAGGAACGCGATGAAGGCGGCGGCGGCGAGTTCGGGGAAGGTCGCGTCGTAGCGTTCGCGGGCGCGGGCGAGGAGGTCGACGGTGCGGGCGTCGAGGTTCGCGCTTGTTTGGTGCGTGCGCGTCGACGCGGGCGCGGGCAGGCCGGATAAGCCGACAGGTTCGGGCAGGTCAGCGACCTCGCGCTGCCAATATTCGCGGTCCTTCGCGGCGCGCGGCGACGTGAGGTAGTGCGCTTCGTCGGCGGCGAGTTCGGCAATAGTGAGAGGCTTCGCTTTGTCGGAAGTCGTTGTCTCGCTGTACCTTCGGGCTGTTTCGCGCAGGAGGACTGCCGCGCCGACGCCGTCGAGGACAAGGTGGTGGCTGCGCAGGTAAAGCAGGGCACGGTCTCCGGCGACGCGGAACAGGGTCGCGACGGTGAGCGCGTCGGTGGTGAGGTCGAGTGGCGACAGGCGGTCGATTTCCATGCGCCGCAACGCCTCGGCTACCGGGTCGGTTTCGGCGGTGAGGTCGACTTCCGGGCAGTGCGTGAACGCGGCGGGGTCTTGGAATTGGAACGGGCGACCGTCGACGATGCGCAACCGTACCCGTGGCGAACCGAGGCACTCCCCCGCGCTTGCCGCCGCCGTTGAGAGTCGATGAGCGTCGACCTCGCCGGTGAGGTCGAGGTACATCGCGATTGTCGCCGGTACGTCGGTGGCCATCTGGGCGGCGACCCACCATCGAATTTGGTTCTCCGACAATGCGATTAGGCGCGCGTCGTCTTTTTCGACGACACGCGCCACGTCGAGTCCAACCTCGCTTTGCCGCACCGGGCCTCCCGGACATCACGCGCTGTGTTTGACGAACCGTTGCGGCAAACCTACGGCATCGACCGGCTTTCGCCGGTGCGCATGGGGCCGGTGTCGATTAGCGGGGGTAACCGGGCGGCGGGACGAAACGTGGTGTGGTGAAGAAGGAACGCGAGTCGCGGTGCCACAGCAGCACCATCGCCGCGGTACCGATGAGGAGTTCCGCGACACTGAAAATGAGCGTAATCGGTTGCAGCAGATCAGTTTCCAGCACCGCGGCGGAGACCGCCGTGAAGAGCGTTGAGCAGACGTAGATGCCGTAGAAGACGGTCGCGGTGATGCGAGCCCAGTTGTGCCCGGCGCGATTCGCGAACGCCATCCACGTCCACAGGCCCGCGTAGACCACCAGCGTGACCAGGGAAAAGGCGAGGAGGACGTAGTTGATGGCGTCGACGGCATCGGGCGAGACCGGCATGTCGTGGATTTGGTAGTTCCGGCGGATGGTGTCGATGTCGGCGAATTGGATGCCGCTGAGCAGGGTCACGCCCGCACCAGCGAGCATGAGCTTGAACGCGTTTCGCACGGTTGACGGTGGTTCGGGCTTGGCGGGCGGGGCGTAGCCGAGCTGCGGTGACGGGTAGGGGTACGGGCCAGTCGGTGGCTGAGTTGGGAAGCCCGTCGGATGCGGGAGTTGGCTGGCATAGGGATTGCCGCCCTGCGCAGGGCTGGGCGCGTTCGGCGTTGCCGGCGGTTGCGGAATGTGGGCCCCGTAAAGATTCTCGCCTTGCGCCGGGGCGAACGAGTTCGGCGATGCGGGAGGTTGCGGAATCGCGCCCGCGTACAGGTCGCCGCCTTGCGGTGGGTTCGGCACGCTCGGCGTTGGCGCAGCGTGCGGGACTTGGAGCGGCGGCGGGGGCAGCGCGGGCGCGCCAAGGGGGACCGCCGAATGCGAGGGGGGCAAATTGTCGGGCGGGTATGCCGTGAGTTCGCCGTCGGTCAACGGGTTGTGCGGGCCTGACATCGCTTAACAACTCTCCTAGCGTGGAAAACCAACCCCGCGACCCTATCCCGACGTGGCGTTCACCGCCGATCGCGCCGCGACACGCCCGGGATGCAAGACTTAGGGTCGGCTGACCTGGCATAAACGTGCACTTACGACGAGCACGGGCCGAAAATCGACCCTAACCCGGCGAACCTGCACGAAAATGCCACCTATTTCGGCGGCAAACTCCGCGCGACACGCACTCCCCGCTCAACCCACTCCCGCAGCGCGTCGTCATCGTCGACTGCCGCCGCCGTGACACGCAACCACCCGCGAACCTCACGCCCGCTCATCACCATCGGCGTCACGGTTTCGCCGTCAAGCAGCGATTCCTCCGAACCGCGCTCAACCCGCACCAAAAGCCCACCTTTACCGCTAGCCGCGACGGCCATGTTCCCGTTGATCAGGAAAGCGAGTCCACCAAAAGCCCGCTTTTCGATGGGCTCGGTGACCGGGTAAAGGATTTCCCGAATGCGCTCGGCAAGCTCTTCGTCGTAAGCCATGCGACCAGTGTGCGCCCGAGGGCCGACAACCTAAGCGACGCGCTCCAATTCGCGCGCGGCCGTCCGGTAGCGGTCGGCGATGAGGCGCACGACTGCCGGGTGGACGCCGATGGGTTCGGCCACGCCGTCCGCACCCGCTTCGTGCAGGCGGTTGTGGAACAAACCAGGGGCAAGTAGGTAGCTCGCGATGAAAACGCGTGCGGCACCTGAAGCACGTAGGCCCGCAACAACTTCCGGCACGCGCGGCGTCCCTGTGGCCACGTACGCGACCTCAACCGGGGTCTCGATCGCAGCCGACAACATTTTGGCAGCACGCGAAACATCGTGCAGCGCACGCTCATCCGACGAACCGGCAGCCGCGAAGACCACCGCGTCGCCCGACTGCCACCCAGCTTCCCGCAACCGCAACGCCATCACGTTCGCCAACGCCGGGTCAGGCCCCATCGCCGGTGTGACCGCAACCGATGCGTGCCCGCTCTCGGCAACTTCGCGCGGCACGTCCTGGTACACGTGATACCCCGACGCGAGGAACGCGGGGACTAGCACCGCGGGCTGGGCAAGATCGCGCAAAACTTCCGACGGCGTCGGCCCAAGCACGTCGACGAACGCCGTACGCAACGCCGAATTAGGTTCGGCCACCGTGGCATCCACGCCGAGCTCGACCGCGACCGCGTCTGCGAGCGTCGCGATGAGCTCAACCCCACGAGCATTCCGAGTGCCGTGCGCGACGAGAATTAGTGCAGGTTCAGACATTCAGCTCACGCCCCAATCGGCTAACAAGATTTCCCACAACCCGCTCGCCTGCTATGGCGAACCGGCCAAACAACCGCTCGGCGAGACAGCACCCCCTCGCCTCACCGTGGCGACTCAGCCCAATGAATCAGCGGCGAAAACTGCCACCCCGCCGCGACCTGCGGCACCCAGTGCGGACCGTCGCCCACCGTGCACGGCCGGGCCACACTGGCGAACCATTACCAAGCGCCGATCGGCTGCGGGGGGCGTGGGGAGCGGGTGGGGTGGCCGATTCCGGCCGCGTGCGGGGCCGCGACCGCGCGGGCTGGCGGGTCGCAATCCGCGGCGTCGAGGGCCAAGCGGTAACCGCGCTTCACCACCGTCTGAATCGCCTTCGGCGTGCCAAGACCCGCGCGCAGACGGGCGATCGCCGTCTCAACAGCGTGCGTGTCGTCGCCACCGCCGGGCAGTGCCGACAGCAGGTCTTCGCGAGAAACAACGCGGCCCGGCTGACGTGCCAGCGAACGCATCAAAGCCATTGGGGCAGGAGCCAATTGGCGCACCTGACCGTCGACGACAACGCACCCACCGCGCACCGAAATCAAATGTCCCGCAGCGTAAATGCGACCAGCGCGACGCGGCAGTTCCTCCGCGACGTGGCGAGCAAGCGCACCGAGGCGAGCGCGCGCGGGCATCGTTGTCGGCACCCCAAGCTCTTCCAGTGGCGCGGCGGTAATCGGCCCAACGCACGCGGCGAGGACGCGCCCACGCAACGCGAAAAGCAACGCGTCGATGAGCCCAGTTTCCTTGGCGCGCATCAACATTGACGCAACAGCGGGCGCGCTCGTGAACGTGACGCAGTCGAGCGAACCGGCGACGATGGCTTCGATCATCGAATCCATCGGACCACGGTCGGTTGGCGGTTCCCAGCGATACACCGGCACCGGGACAACGTCGGCACCCGCGCAGCGCAGGACCTCGCAGAAGTCGGGGACGGGCTCCCACTCGGTGGTCGCGCCATGCAACTGCACCGCGATCCGCACGCCTTCGACACCTTCGGCAAGCAGGTGATCAAGCACCTCAGCTGAGGATTCCGACGCGGGCGACCACTCTTCGCGCAGCTCAGCGGCCCGAATCGCACCCTTGGCCTTGGGTCCGCGCGCGAGCATGCGGGTGGAGGCGAGGGTGTCGCGCAACGTTTCGGCAAGCCCCCAGCCTTCGGCGGCTTCCATCCACCCACGGAACCCAATGCCCGTCGTCGCGACGGTGAGCTGCGGCGGATCAGCGATGATGCCCTCGGTGACGCGAAGCAATTCCGTGTCGTCGGCGAGGGGGATGATGCGGATGGCCGGGGCCGAAACCACGCTCGCGCCCTTGCGCGCGAGGAGCGTGGCGAACTCCTCGGCGCGGCGGGCGGCGGTGATGCCGATGGTGAAACCGGCCAGTCCAGGACCAGCGTCGGGAAGCGATGTCATGAAACCGGCTCATTCGAAACAGTGACGACACCAGCGTCGAGACGCACGGCGTACACCGGCAGCGACTTGGTGTCGTCGTCGAGACAGCGGCCGTCGAGCAGCGAGAAAGCCTGCTTGAGCAGCGGCGACGCGACGACGGGAACGCCACCACGATCACCGACGAGACCACGCGACATCACCGCTGCCCGACCGAACGGATCAATGTTGCCCACCGCGGCGAGGGTGCCGTCGGCGAGTAGGAACAGCGCGGCCTGTGCTCCGCCGCTCAGCAAGACCGCGACGCCGCGACCTGGGATTAGGAAGTCCAGCTTGCAAGCCTGAGTCCAGGTGAGCGTGCCGGTTGTGGTCGTTGGTGTGTCGATAACGGTCATCGGTTCCTCCTCCGAGCGCCTTACCTATTGGTACAGGCACCCTGTTTCCGCAGGGTTAAGTGTCTATTTCCCGGACACTGCTGTGCCGACGGGCACACTCGGGAGCCCCAAAAGCACAGGCACCTTGCGGTCACCACTGTCATCGAATGAGATGGTCGAATCGGCCTCGTCAGGGGCGTTGACGAACGAGACAAAGCGCGAAAGCTTGTTCTCGTCCTCCAGTACCGCGGCCCATTCGTCCTTGTAGCCGTCGACGTGACGGTCCATCGCCGCTTCCAGGTCGGCGGCGATGCCAAGGCTGTCGTCGCATACGACGGCCTTCAGATAGTCTATGCCGCCTTCGAGCGCCTCCTGCCAGGGCGCGGTGCGCTGCAGGCGGTCGGCGGTGCGGACGTAGAACATCAGGTAGCGGTCGATGTAGCGGATCAGCGTTTCGTCGTCGAGGTCACCGGCGAGTAGCACCGCGTGCTTGGGTGTGAGGCCGCCGTTGCCGCCGACGTAGAGGTTCCAGCCGTGTTCGGTCGCGATCACGCCGACGTCTTTGCCGCGCGCTTCCGCGCATTCGCGGGCGCAGCCGGAGACGGCGAGCTTGATCTTGTGCGGCGAGCGCAGACCCCGGTAGCGCTTTTCCAGCAACACGGCCATGCCGACCGAGTCCTGCTGGCCGTAGCGGCACCACGTCGAACCGACGCAGCTCTTCACCGTGCGCAGCGACTTGCCGTAGGCGTGACCCGACTCCATGCCGACGTCAACGAGGCGCTTCCAGATCAGCGGCAACTGTTCGACGCGCGCGCCGAACAGGTCGATGCGCTGACCACCGGTGACCTTGACGTAGAGGCCGAATTCCTTCGCGACCTCGCCAATCACGATCAGCTGGTCAGCGGTGACCTCACCACCGGGCATGCGCGGAACAACCGAGTAGGTGCCGTTCTTCTGCAGATTCGCGAGGAAGTGGTCGTTGGTGTCTTGGAGCGCGGCCTGCTCGCCTTCGAGGATGTGGTCGCTTGAGGTGGACGCCAGGATCGACGCGACGGTCGGCTTGCAGATGTCGCAGCCGGTGCCTTTGCCGTAGCGGGCGATGAGCTCGGAGAACGTGCGAATGCCGGTGACGGCGATGATGTCGAACAGCTCGGCACGCGACTGCCCGAAGTGCTCGCACAGCGCCTTCGACAGCGCGACGCCGCTCTGCTCAAGCAGCTTCTTGATCATCGGGACGCAACCACCGCAGGACGTGCCCGCGTTGGTGCAGCTCTTGACCGCGGGAATGTCGCAGGCACCGTCGGCGATCGCGCCGCAGATCGCGCCCTTCGACACGTTGTTACACGAGCAGATCTGGGCGTCGTCGGGCAGCGCGTCGGCACCGAGTTCGGCACCGGCGGGCGAGATGAGCGCGGCAGCGTCGGCGGGCAACGGGCGGCCGACGAGCGGGCGCAGCGCCGCGTACTGCGACGCGTCACCAACGAGGATGCCTCCGAGCAGGGTCTTGGCGTCGTCGGAAACGACGAGCTTGGCGTAGGTGCCCTTCGCAGCGTCATGCAGGACGACCTCAAGCGCGCCCTCGGACGTGGCGTGCGCGTCACCGAAGGAGGCGACGTCGACGCCCATCAACTTGAGCTTGGTCGACATGTCAGCGCCGGGGAAGGTGCCTTCGCCGCCGAGGATGCGGTCAGCGACGATTTCGGCGGTGGTGTAACCGGGGGCGACGAGGCCGTAGCAAACGCCTTCGATCGCGGCGCATTCACCGATCGCGTACACCGACGGGTCGGAGGTCTGCAGCGCGAGGTCGGTGAGAATGCCTCCGCGAGCACCGATTTCGAGGCCGGATGCCTTCGCGAGCGCGTCTTGCGGGCGAACGCCTGCCGAGAAAACGACGAGCGACGCCTTGATCTCACTCTCATCGGACAGATGGATAGTCACCTTGTCCGAACCGGTTTCGTCGATCGAAACAATCTTCGCCGTGCCAACACCCGTGTGCACGTTAAGGCCGATATCGGTGACCAGCTTCTCCAGAATCGCACCACCACCGGCGTCGACCTGGGCTGGCATCAGCCGGTTGTTGTACTCGATGACGTGCGGGACCATGCCGAGCAGGCGAAGCGCGTTCGCGGCTTCGAGACCGAGCAAACCGCCACCGACGACGACACCGTGCGCGCCCGGACCGGCTGCTTCGGCGGCGGCGCGGATGCCGTCGAGGTCGTCGATTGTGCGGTAGACGAAGCATTCGGGCAGGTCGTGGCCGGGAACCGGCGGCACGAACGGGTACGAGCCGGTCGCCATGACAAGCGCGTCGTAGGCGATGACGGTGCCGTCGGTGCTGGTGACGGTCTTGGCGGCCAGGTCGATCGACTCGCCGCGCTGGCCGAGTCGCAGGTCGACGAGTTCGTCGCCTTCGTAGGTATTGCCTGGCAGCGCTAGATCGTCGGGATTCCAGTTGCCGACGTAGTACGAAAGACCAACGCGGTCGTAAGCGGGAAGTGCTTCTTCGGAAAGCACGATGATCTGCCACTGACCGGCTTCGTCACGCGAGCGCAGAGCTTCAACGAAACGGTGTCCAACCATGCCGTGTCCGACGACGACCACAGTTTTGCGCTGAGTGTTCATGAGGATGTCCTCCTAGAGAAGTGGTCGCCGGTCAGCGGCGAGTAGTAGCGGATTCCGCTGCGCGGACCAGGTTTTCGGCTTCGACAACCACATCGGAGTCGATGAGAGAGGTGCTTGGCCTGCGTAGGAAGACCGCCCAGGTAACCCCGGCGCACGCGACGTAGAAGCCGAGGAAGATCAGGAACGCCGTCGTCGCGGAGTTCGTCGTCGCATACGAGGTGCGAAGCGCGAGGTTGATGCCGACGCCGCCGAGCGCACCGATCGCGCCGACGAAACCGATGAGCGCGCCCGCGCTGTTCTGCGACCAACTTGCCTGCTCATCGGCGGTACCGGGACGCGACTTCGACTTGGCGTCGAACACCGACGGGATGATCTTGGTGACCGCGCCGTTGGCGAAACCGGAAACAAGGAACAGGGCGATGAAGCCGGTGACGAGCGCGGTCATCGTCGCGCCTTGGGCGACGCCATGCGCGGCGTCAGCGCGACTGCTCGCGACAACAACGATCGACGTCGCGATCATCAGGCCGAAGAACGAAGCGATCGACACCTTCGCGCCACCGACGCGGTCAGCGACCTTGCCGCCGTAAGGACGGGCAAGCGAACCGAGCAGCGGGCCGATGAACGCGATCGACGCGGCGTGCACGGCGGCCTGAGCGGCGGTGTCGCCGTTGGCTTTGAAGGTGATCTGCAAGATCTGGCCGAAGGCGAAGCTGTAGCCAATGAACGACCCGAACGTGCCGATGTAAAGAAACGCGATGGCCCAGGACTGCGGTATCCGAAGCGCGTCACGCATCGACGAAAGGTCGGCGCGCTGGTTGGTGAGGTTGTCCATGAACAGCGCGGCGCCGAGCGCGGTAAGGGCGACAAACACCAGGTAGATCGCGCAAATCACCGACGCGTGATCGGGGCCGAGGGTGGCGAGCACGAGCAGGCCGAGCAGCTGAATCACGGGAACGCCGATGTTGCCGCCGCCCGCGTTCATGCCGAGCGCCCAGCCCTTGAGTCGCTGCGGGTAGAACGCGTTGATGTTGGTCATCGAGGAGGCGAAGTTGCCGCCACCGACGCCAGCGAAGGCCGCGACGATCAAAAACGTCGTGTACGAAGTGCCCGGCTGAGTCACGAAATAGAGCGTGAGCAGCAGCGGAACGAGCAGCAGCAGCGCGGAGAAGATCGTCCAGTTGCGGCCGCCGAACTTCGCCGTCGCGACGGTGTAGGGGATGCGCAGGAACGCGCCGAACAGCGTGGGCACCGCGACGAGGAAGAACTTGCCTGCCGGGTCGATGCCGAACTTGTCGAACGGCATGAACAAGACCATGACCGACCAGATCGACCACACCGAGAAACCGACGTGCTCGGCGATGACCGACCACACCAGATTGCGCTTGGCAATATCCTTGCCGCCCGCCTCCCAGGCGACGACGTCTTCGGCGTCCCAGTTCTCGATGTTGTGGCTTCGCTTCCGCATGACCCCAACGGTAGGAAACGGGTATTGCCGAAATGCTGCGGGAAATGTCGCGAGAATCAACGGTTTCTCACGTGTGGGAATTCGGCAGGGTGAGATTAGTGCATTTGTTTCAAGCGTGTGACGTGACCGTTTCCGCAGGTTAGCAAGCGGCAAGAAAGGCGCGAGCGGGCCCGTGAGTGTGTGATCTGACTATCATCACGGGCACCGCACAATCGCGCAATCGCTGCGGTGAGAATTTTAATTCCAGGTGTCTTCGAGCATGCGCGGTTTGCACGCTTGCCACGCGCCAATGAGCAAAATGACGAGGGCGACACCGAGTAGTGCGAACGGCGCGCCCCAGCCGCCGGTGGCGCTATGCAGCACGCCGAATAGCAGCGGACCGACGCAGGCGATGCCATAACCGACGCCTTGGGTGAACCCCGACAGCGCCGCCGAACCCTGAGCGGTGCGGGTACGCGCGTTGATGAGGGTCAGCGCCATCGGGAACGTGCTCGGACCAAGGCCAAGGAACACCACCCACAGCAGCGGCACGCTCATCGGCGCGACAAGCAGCCCGACGAACGCGATGCCGAACAGCACGAGGCACCCGACAACAACGGGGAACGGGTTGCGCATCTTCGCGACGATCACCGGCGCGGCGAACGCGGGAATCAGGCCAATCAACGCGAACAGCCCGACCATGCTGCCGCCGAATTCGGCGCTCGCACCGGCGTCGGACAGGATTTTCGGCAGCCACGCGAACATCGCGTACGTGGTGAGCGAGGTCATGCCGAACATCGCGGCCATGCCCCACGCGAGCGGCGAACGCCACACCTTGCCCGCGGGTGCTTGCGGGACGGCGTTGACCGCGGTCTTGTCGACAACGTCATGTCCACGCCGGTCGCGCAGTACGGCGAGCCACGGAATCGCGGCAGCGAAGCCGACGATCGCCCACACGCCCATCGAGATCCGCCAGCCGTGCGACTGCGCGAGCGGCACCGCGACGAACGCGGGCAGCACGGTGGAGAGCTGAACCATGACGATGTAGAGCGAGCTGACCGAGGCGAGCTGGTCGGCGAAATACCGCTTAACCAATGGCGGGATCACGACGTTGCCGATGCCCATCCCCATGAGCGCGAGGCCCGAAAAGGCAAGCAGCCCAGCGGTATCGGACATGAAGACGCGGATCAGCGAACCGGTGCCAGCGAGCAACATCGCCGCGCACACGCTGCGCTCAAGTCCGAAGCGACGGACGAGCAGCGGCGCGACAAGGCCGGCGAGGGCAAACATAGCGGTTGGCAGCATGCCGAAAACACCGACGGTCGCGGTGCCGTAACCAACGTCGGCACCGATGCGCTCGGATAGCGGCGAGAAGGCCGTGACGGCGGAACGCAGGGTGAACGCCGACAAAATAATGGCGGCGAGTACGAGAAGGCGACCCTCGACGAGCGCCAGGCGGCGTTGTTTTGGGCTGATCGTTGGGCTGGAGACAGGTGGGGTCAGGGTCGCGGTCACTCGCAAATCATAGGATGACCCGATGATCGGGGCAATGATTTGTGAGCAGCGGTACCCTAGGGCCGTGCAACCAGTCCGGCGTACCAGCCTCATCGCCCAGGTCACCGAAGCGCTGCGGGCCGAAATCCGCGAAGGCCGATGGCCCGTTGGCCAGCGCATTCCCACCGAACCCGAACTCACCGAACTCACCGGCACCGGCCGCAATACCGTGCGCGAAGCCGTCCAAGCGCTCGTCCACGCGGGCATGCTCGAACGCCGGCAAGGCTCGGGCACGTATGTGATCGCGACGTCGGAAGTCGGTGGCACCCTCGCCAAATACTTCGCCGACGCGCAGGAACGCGACGTCCTTGAGCTGCGTCTAGCCCTCGACACCACCGCGGCGGGCTTGGCCGCCCAACGCCGCGACGACGCCGATATCGCCACGTTGCGCCGCCTCCTCGCCGAACGCGGCGAAGGTGGCTGGGCCAACGCTGACCCGGCGATGATCGCCGCCGACGTGGAACTTCATCGCGCGATCGTTGTCGCCAGCCACAATGCCGTCTACCTTGAGTTCTACGATTCCCTGCTGCCCGCGATCGAACAGGTCATTCACGCGCGCACCGCGAAATCTGACGATTCTTACGACACCGAACACGCCGAACTCGTCCAAGCCGTCATCGACGGTGACGCCGACAAAGCCATGCGCGCCACGCACTGTTTCCTCGGCTCGTTGATCGCCGAATACCCCGATCGTAAAACCACGTAACCAGCAGGTCACCGCGCCGGATTCGCGATGGTGAGTGCGTGTTGTCGTAACCGTCACCTGTTGGCATGCTCACGCAACAAGTTCCTTCTAGATTTGAGCCCGAACCCAGCTTCGAGCCCGATCGAGAGGAAGCCGATGACCGCGATCGCCGCCACCGGCAATGCGACAGAAACCCCGTCGTTCGAATATCAGAAGAAAGGCCGCTGGCTTACTTTCTGGAATCCCGATAACCCAGAATTCTGGGAGAATGGCGGCGCGAAGACCGCGAAAAAGAATCTGTACTGGTCCGTATTCGCGGAGAACCTCGGCTTTAGCATTTGGGTTATCTGGGGCAGCATCGTCACCGTGATGGGGCTGGCAGGCTTCGCCTTCATGGCCAAGGCCAACCCGAACGCGGTGAGCAACGCCCTGCTGCTCACCTCGATCCCCACGCTGGTCGGCGCGACCCTGCGCGTGCCCTACACCTTCGCCGTGCCCCGCTTCGGTGGGCGCGCGTTCACCGCGTTCAGCGCCGCGATGCTGTTCATCCCCACGCTCGGCATCATGTACTTCATCAACCAGCCGACGACGCCCATGTGGGTGTTCCTGCTGCTTGCCTCGCTCGCCGGTTTCGGTGGCGGCAACTTCTCGTCGTCGATGAGCAACATCTCGTTCTTCTTCCCCGAAGGAAAGAAGGGCGCCGCGCTCGGTCTCAACGCCGCAGGCGGTAACCTCGGCGTCGCGCAAACCCAGCTCATCGTGCCGCTGCTGATCACTCTCGGCACGGTGATCATGGCCAAGGACGCCGCGGGCTACCGCTTCGGTATCACGCTCGCCGTTGCGTTCTGGCTGCCGTTCATCCTGATCGCGACCTTCGGCGCACTGCGCTACATGGACTCGATCGCTGACGCCAAGTCCGACGGCAAGTCCTACAAGTTGGCGCTGACCAACCGGCACACCTGGGTCATGTCGTTCCTCTACATCGGCACCTTCGGTTCGTTCATCGGCTTCTCCTTCGCCTTCCCGACCCTGATCAAGGCCAACTTCCCTGACCTTGCCAAGATCGGCTGGATCACGACCCTCGGTAACCTCGCCTTCCTCGGCGCGCTTGTCGGTTCGTTCAGCCGTCCGTTCGGTGGCTGGGTTTCGGACAAGATCGGCGGCGGCGCCAAGGTCACCGTGTATGTCTTCGGTGCGATGTCGGTCGCGGTGGCGTTCATCGTCCTCGCGGTGAGCCTGAAGAGCTTCCCGCTCTACCTCATCTCGTTCCTCGGACTGTTCGTCGCGGCCGGTGTCGGCAACGGCTCGACCTACCGGATGATCCCGTCGATCTTCAACGCGACCGCCAAGAAGCACGCCTCCGAGCACGGTCTCGACCTGACTGAGGCTGCCATCTCGGCAAAGCGCCAAGCTGGCGCGGCGATCGGTGTGATCGGTGCGATCGGCGCGGCGGGCGGCTTCATCGTCCAGCAGGCACTGCGCTTGTCGAACGTGCACCTCAAGACGATGGTCCCCGCCTTCTGGGCGTACGCGGTGGTGTTCCTCGTGATGGCCGCGGTTACGTGGTGGTTCTACCTGCGCACCAACTTCGCGACTGATCGCGCACAGTCCCTCGCTTACGCGAGTGTCTAAGTCCCGCAACTGAATACGAAAGCCGCGCCCGGGTTTCCCTCCCCGGGCGCGGCTTTCGTTATTACAGCGCCAACCGAACCATGTCGGCGGTCCGAGCCAACCCCGGGAACGCTTCTGGCGTCGAGCGCGGATGTAGCGCGTGGACGGCTAGTCGAAAGATCAACGCGCGCAACAACATTTGCGGCCACTCGGGCAACGTCGACCAGCGTTCAAGCAGTCCGTCGTCGCCACCGCCCCATGCCAGCGCGTCGACGACGACAACGCCCGCCGCCCAGACCGCTGGTCGCCAGTACGGGGTGATGTCGGTGAGCCCCGGGGTGTGGGCGCCCGCGAATAAGACCGTGCCGAACAGGTCGCCGTGGACTAACTGGTCGGGGCTGCGAACCGGTTTGCGCAACGTCGCCAGTTGGGCGATCAGCTCCAGACTCCGTTGCGCGTCGGGGGTCGCGCCCGTCTGCACGCCACCCGCGCGCAGAGTGCGCAACGGCACCGACTCCCATGCCGCGCGGTCGGCCGCGACGAAAACGTCGACATCGACCCACGGCGCGACCGGAGGCTGGACGAGGAAGCGCGGACGTTCGAGTTGCGCGGTCGACTGATGCAGGCGCAGCGACACCGAGACCACCTCGTCATGCCGGGGTTCGGGGGCACCGTCGACGAAGGTGTCGGCGCGCCAACCGGAAACGACGTAACGGCCGTCGGTGGCGCGAACGGGACGGGCGAGGCGCACCCCGTCGACGGCGAGGGTCTCACGCACCTTCGCCGACCACGCGGCGCGCGCGTGGTCGGCAACCGGACTGAGTACCACGTCGCCTAGCCGCCAGCCACCGTCCCAGTCGCCAAGCGAGACCGGGGTGACTTCACGAAGACCGAACGTGGCTCGGACGTGCTCGGGAGGTTCGATGACGGTGGTCACGAGCCGTACCGTAACCCCGGCTTACATTCCGACGACCGAAGCCACGCTGGGGTTTTACCACATTGCGACCGAGCCCTATTCAGTACACCGGCAGCGATGGATCAACCTGTTTCGTCCATGCCGCGATTCCGCCTTGCAGGTGCGTCGCGTCGGCGAAACCGGCGTTTTTCAGGGCGGCGAGCGCTTCAGCTGAGCGAATTCCGGTCTTGCAATACAGCACGATCGGCTTGTGCTGCGGCAGGCCCGAAAGTGCTTCGCCCGAAAGGATTTTGTCCTTCGGAATCAAGGTCGCGCCGTCGATATTGGCGATATCCCACTCGACCGGTTCGCGTACGTCGATGAGTTCGACCTTGTCGTCGTCGAGCAAATCCTTGAGCTCGGCGGCGGTAATGGTTGACCCAACGGCGGCGAGTGCGCCCTCTTCGGAAACAACGCCGCAAAACGCGTCGTAGTCGATGAGTTCGGTGATCGGCTGACGTTCTGGATCGCGCCGCAATTTGATCGTGCGGTAATTCATGTCGAGCGCGTCATAAACCATCAGACGGCCAAGCAGCGTCTCGCCCATGCCGGTGAGCAGCTTGAGCGCTTCGGTGACCATGATCGACCCGATCGACCCGCACAGCACGCCAAGCACGCCACCTTCGGCGCACGACGGGACCATGCCAGCGGGCGGCGCTTCGGGGTAAAGGTCGCGGTAGTTGATGCCACGGCCGTCGGGCGCGTCTTCCCAGAAGACCGAAACTTGGCCTTCGAAGCGGTAAATCGAACCCCATACGTACGGCTTGCCCGCAAGCACCGCGGCGTCGTTCACCAGATAGCGCGTCGCGAAATTGTCGGTGCCATCGACGATGAGGTCGTATTCGCGAAACAGTTCGACGGCGTTGTCGGGTTCGAGGCGAATCTTGTGCAGTCGCACGTCGATTCCCGAATTGATCTCATGAATCGAATCGCGCGCCGACTCGGCCTTCGACCTGCCGATATCCGATTCGCCATGAATGATTTGGCGCTGCAAATTCGACGCGTCGACCTCATCGAATTCGACAATGCCGAGCGTGCCGACCCCAGCCGCGGCCAAATACAACAGCGTTGGCGAACCGAGACCGCCAGCCCCGATCACTAGCACCTTGGCGTTTTTGAGCCGCTTCTGTCCTTCGACGCCGAGGTCGGGGATGAGCAGGTGCCTGCTGTAGCGGGCGATCTCGTCTTTGGTCAGCTCAGCGGCTGGCTCGACCAACGGGGGCAACGTCCCGGTCAAAGACACGCTAGAACTCCTGTTCGTGTAAGAGCTGATTCCCTAGTGCTAACGATGTCGTCGAGCGGTTTCTTCCACTCACCCGCGAGGGTACGGCCACGGGTTGAAGCGGCAGTTCTTGCCGTCCGGCGCGACGACGCCGTGCGGGTCGAGCGCGGCGATGTCGTTGTTTCGCGTGCCGAAAGTCTGCTGCATCATGACCGGCGCGAGGCCGCCGTCGTTCTCACACGGCTGGTGGCTGTGATAGCCGATCGCGTGCCCAACTTCGTGATTGATTTGGTACTGCCGATACGAGCCGATATCGCCGTCGAAGGCGAGCGCGCCACGCACCCAGCGCACCTCCGACAGTACGACGCGATCGAGGTCAGCGTTGTAGCACGACGAGTCGATGGGGATTTCGAAGCCGCACGACTTGCGGGTGGTGTCGCGGGAAGTAAGCGAAAGGCGGAAATCGGGGACGCCGTTGTCGACGCGCTGGAACGCGAAACGCGGGTCGTGCGTCCAACTCTTGGGATTGCCGAGGGTGGTCTCGACCATTTTCACGACAGCGGCGTCGCCACCGAACGAGGACGTGTCGACCCCATCTTCGATTTCGACGGTGTAGCGGAACACGCGCTGGGTGCCCTGGCCGACCTGTGGGGTGCCACCGGGAACGATGTGCCAGGTGCCAGCGCCCGTTTCGGCGTACTCGCCGCCCTGCGGGAGCGCGCCTAGCGGTAGGTCGGCGGGGAACTTGCCGTCGCCGGGCGGGGCACCGATAACGCCGGACTGCTTGATCTTGGGGTTGAGCGCGCCGAAACCAGGATTGTCAAGCAGCGGGGTTGGGCCAGCGCGCATGGCGTCGACGCCGACGACAACGGTGATGATCAGCAGCACAGGCAGCGCGTACGCGCGCCAACCGTAAGTGCGGACGAACCGGCCGACGGCGCTCTGCTTCTTCGTTGGCCGTTCTGGGCTGCGTTGACGGCCATCTTCGGTGTCGTCGAGTGGGTTCCACGGTGCTCGAAGCGGCTGCCTCGAGAGATCAGCGGGCGGCTCAAGGGGGCCAAGCACCTGCAGTTCGCGCCCCCCGGTACGCCCGTCGCCGACGGCATCTCCTTCGCCGTCTGTCTGCCGTTCCGCGCGATCGGTCACTACACCAGATTCCCACACTCGCGAACCGACTCGCCGGGGCGGGGAGAATTGGTGGTCCGGTTACGGCCCGGCGAACTCGCCTCCGGTGGTAGGACAGCTATAGGGAAAACCCGCGTCGAAGTGCGTGCGGGTATCGTTGCCCAGATACCAGGCGCGCAACATCAAAAGAGAGCCGAGATGACTGACCTCGTGGACCGCATGACCTCGCGCCGATCGGTGCCCGAGCCGGTCCCCGGCAAACGCGGCACCCGCCTGCCTCGCGACGAACGCCGCCAGCAGTTGCTTGCCGCGGCAAGCGAAGTGTTTGTGCAGCGCGGCTATCACGCGGCGGGCATGGACGAGATTTCGCAGGTAGCCGGGGTTTCCAAGCCGGTCCTGTACCAGCACTTCACCAGCAAGCTTGAGCTGTACGTCGCGGTGTTGCAGAGCTACGTCGACACCCTCGTTTCGAGTGTGCGCCAGGCGTTGCGCTCCACCACCGACAACAAGCAGCGCGTGCGTGCGGCAGTTGCCGCCTTCTACGATTTCGTCGACAACGAGCAGCAGGGTTTCCGCCTCGTCTTCGAATCCGACCTCACCAGCGAGCCGCAGGTGCAGCGTCGCGTTGAGCAGGCAACCGAAGCGTGCGTCGACGCCGTATACGACCTGGTCGCCCACGATTCGGGCCTCGACCCGTACCGCGCGCGCATCCTCGCTGTCGGCCTTGTTGGCACGAGCCAGTTCACCGCCCGCTACTGGCTGGAAGCCGACCGTCCGATCCCGAAGGATGAGGCCGTCGACACCACCGTCGCGCTGGCGTGGGGCGGCTTGGCGCACGTGCCGTTGCAGAACCAGCAGTAGTTCACTAGCGCAACAGCGAGGGCGCGGTGCATCACGGCAAAAGCCGGAGCACCGCGCCCTCGCTGTTGGTGCGGTCTAGATGCTGGCGAAGCCCACTCGACCGGTGGCGGGCGAACCGATTTCCACGTAGGCGACCTTCGCCGCCTGGATCAGGAACTTGCGGCCCTTCTCGTCGGTGAGGGACACAACGCCACCCGCCCCGCTCAGCGCGCCGGACACCAACGCCTCGATCTCGTCGGGGGTCTGCGCGCTGTTGATGATGAGTTCGCGCGGGCTATCCGAAATACCGATCTTGACCTCCACGGCCAACCTCCGAACGTTGAGTCCTTCTGCTGTCGGGTCCAGGCTAGTGCAGGTCGCGACCGGCGGTGACCGCACCTTGCTGCGCTGTGAGCGAACTTCGTGAGTGCCCTTCGATGAGGGTCGCGAAACAAACGCGTGGAACTTGCCCCACGCGGCGAAAGAGTTGCGGTTGCGGCGGGCCGGAATTATGTGAGGGCGAACAGTTGGCCGGTTCGGTGTTCCAGGATGGTGTTGCCGATTACTGCCAAGCTGATTGGCTCGCCGTGGTAATCCGTGCGCGCAATTCCCAACTGGGACAACGGGGTTCCGGTTGTCGGGTCGATCAGCGTGAGGGTGTCCGGGGTCGGGAGAAGGAGTTTTCCCGCCATCATCGCTGGCGTGCCGAGCGCATCGGAGATCGCCCAAACTGGTTGCAGCGTTTGTGAATTCAGTGCGAGTAGCTGGTTGCCGGTGAAAAGGTAAGGGGTGCTACCGATTCGGATACCGACGCCCTTATCGGTGAACGGGGCTGACAGGGGGTAGGTCGCGAGTTCGTTGCCTGTTCCGTCGAAAACCGCGAGGCGGGCTGGCAGGCCGGGGGCGGTTGCGGTGTCCGGAGTGGGGGGAAGGTAAACGCCAGTCTTGTTGTCCGACACCGCCATTACGCGCGCCTCGGGGCTGTCGCTCCCCGGCAGGGTCAGCACATGCGAGCCGTACTGTTCCGGCGTCGTCGCGTCTTTCGGGGCCGGGTTGAGGACGGTCAGGCGCGCGCCCGCGTCTTGGGGGCAGCGTTCGAGCACGCTCAGTCGCGCCGAGCTCGACGCGGCCGACAGCAGCGCACACCCCTTGCGCGGCTGCGTATTTGGATTAACCGGGGCGTCGACATAGCCGTATTCGAGCGTGCGAACCAGGTCGGACCGCCACACTTCCAGCCGGTCATGGCCCAGTGCGAGTAGGTAGGTGCCGTCGCCGGTGAGCCGAATGGTGTCGTCCATGTAGCTGCTGCGCGCGGTGTAGCGCTGGCCGGTGTCGGCGGAAAGCATGGTGGTCTGGCTGCACCCGCGCTTATCGCGATAGGTCGCGATGACCATCGAGTACTGCGCCTCCACCCCGCACAGTGGCATGTCGCGCCGATACCACCACCGCTGCTCCCCACTGATCGGATCGCGCCCGCTGACGGTGCCGTTGTCGGCCGTGATGACCAGATTCCCGCCGGTCAACGCCCGCGAACTGGCCCCGTCTGGCACATGCCACCGCTCCCGCAACGCCGTCGGCAGCGCGGTAGCGGCAGCAACCGCGGGCGCGGCTTGGGCGGCAACAACTGAATCGGTGCCAGTGGCATCAGCACGCGCCCACACGACGATCGCCGCCACTAGGACAGTGACGGCGATCGTGATGGCGATGAGAATATCGGCGCGCGTCCGCCGCTCCGGTGCGAGCACGCAGGCGAGTGTAGTTGCCGCGCCTACGCCTCGGCGCTTGAGTCCGCGGCAGGCTTGCGACGGCGGCGGGTGCGCGCGGGCTTGGCTTCGGCTTCGCCCTCGCTGCTTGCCGACTCGGTGCTGGCAGCACCTTCGGTTTCGGCAGGCTTCCGACGACGGCGGCGCTTCGGCGCTTCCTCGCCCTCAGCAGGAGCCGCGTCGGCGTCGAGCGGCTTAGCCTGACGCGTGCGCGGCTTTTCTGCCTGTGCCTCATCTGCGGCCAACTCAGCGACGACCACGTCGGCAACCGCTTCAGCGTTCCTCGCACCGCGCGAACGCCGACGACGAGCTGGCTTCTCGGCGTCAGCGGAATCGGCAGCGCTATCAGCCTCAACAGCGCTCACGTCGGCAGCGGCACCGCTGGCCGCCCCACGCGTGCGACGACGCCGCGTACGACCACCAGCCGCTTCGTCGCCAGCGCCTGCGTCAGTATCAGCGCCCGATGCTTCATCGGAAACGACCGGCTGACCCTCAGCGTCGACCTTCCCGCCCCGCGTCCGACGACGCGACCGGCTGCTCTTCGTACGCTCGCCACGCTCAACAACCTCGTCGCCCGCCTCACGGCGCGGCGCGACAGCCTTGCGCACCTGACCGGTGACGCCCTCGGGAATCCCCAGGTCGGCGTACAGGTGCGGCGAGCGCGAGTACGTTTCGGCAGGCTCGGCCATGCCAAGCGACAACGCCTTGTCGATCGCGGCCCAGCGGTGCAGTTCGTCCCAGTCGATGAGCGTGATCGCGACACCCGTGCGGCCAGCGCGACCCGTGCGGCCGATGCGGTGCACGTAGGTCTTCTCGTCTTCGGGGCACTGGTAATTGATGACGTGGGTGACGTCGTCGATGTCGATGCCGCGGGCGGCGACGTCGGTGGCGACGAGCACGTCGATCTTGCCGTCACGGAACTTCTTGAGCGCCTTTTCGCGGGCGATCTGGCCGAGGTCGCCGTGCACGGCACCAACGGCGAAACCGCGCTCTTCGAGATCGTCGGCCACCTTCTGCGCGGTGCGCTTGGTGCGCGTGAAGATCATCGTCGCGCCGCGCGACTCGGCCTGCAAAACGCGCGCGACCAGCTCGGACTTGTCGAGCGCATGCGCCCGGTACACGAACTGCTTGGTGCGGTCGTGCACGGCCGAATCGTTGGCGAGCTCGGCGCGAATGTGGGTGGGGCGCGTGAGGAACGTGCGGGCAAGGGTGATGATCGGGCCGGGCATCGTCGCCGAGAACAGCATGGTCTGCCGGGCATCGGGGACCATCGTGAGGATGCGTTCGATGTCGGGCAGGAAGCCGAGGTCGAGCATTTCGTCGGCCTCGTCGAGCACGAGCACGCCGACCTTGCCCAGGATCAGGTGGTTCTGCTGCGCGAGGTCGAGTAGTCGACCGGGGGTGCCAACGACAACGTCGACGCCTTCACGCAACGCGGCGATCTGCGCTTCGTAGGGACGACCACCGTAAATCGCGGCGACCTTGAGCGGGCCCTGGTGGTTGGTGAGGTACTTGCTCGCGTTTTCCAGGTCCTTGGAAACCTGGATGCACAGCTCACGCGTTGGCACGATGATCAGCGCGCGCGGGGTGCCGTCGAGCGGGGTGGTACCAGTGTCGGCGGAAGCGACGCGGTGCAGCAGCGGCACACCGAAACCGAAGGTTTTGCCCATGCCGGTACGCGCCTGACCGATGAGGTCTTCGCCTGCGAGCGCGAGCGGCAGCGTGAGTTCTTGAATCGCGAAAGTGCGTTCGATTCCGATTTCGCCAAGGGCGCGAACGATTTCGTCGCGAACTCCCAGCTCAGCGAAACTGGGCGGGATGTGAGTGTCGTCGAGTTCGGCGGTCAACAGTGTGTCGGCCAATCCGGGTTCGGGTTCGACAGTGATCTTGCTCAGGGTTCGTGCCTTCCTCGTCATCGCATAACGCACGCACGAGGTGGGGCGGGCCGGTCGGCCCGCGACGACCACATCTCCGCCTGTGATGCTCGCCGGAACTCGCGCCGTGTGCGCCGGTAGGGGCGCTTTCGGCGCGGCACATCGGCGATGCGGAGTAGTGCGCGCACATATTCGTCTTCAGACAGCGACGTGACCGTTTGCCGGGGCGCTTGCGCGCTCGATGAACGAGCCGCGGCGCGGGCAGGAAAACTCAGCTGCCGCGAAACTAATCGTTGTCCAAGGTGATTGTAGCGTGATATTGTTCGCAACCCGAATTCCGGGCCTAGCGAATTCCGAGCGAATTCAGTTGCCCGGCTTAGCGTGGCGGAATTTCGCACGCACACAATGACTATCGGCGTGTCGAGTAACCAACCTCACCTGGTACCGCGAGTACCAGATATGAGACATTGGTGCGGTGAGCATCACACAGACTGTCACCACTGCCGCGCGCAACGCGTGGGCGCTGAGCTTCGGCGAGGGCATCGAGCCTGTCGAGCCGACGCCGTCGACCGTTCTCTTCGACGAGCCGCATCGCCTGCTGCGCCGCTACGACGTCGACAATGACTGTGTCACAAGCGATTCCGCGGTTCTGCTAGTTCCGCCGCTCGCTGCTCCCGCGACGTGTTTCGACCTTCGCCCCGACCAGAGTTTGGCCCGTCACCTGGTGAACACCGGCCACGCGCCCTACCTCGTCGACTACGGCGACATCACCTTCGCCGACCGCGCGATGGGCTTCGAAGACTGGGTCAACGACATCCTGCCCGAGGCCATCCTGCGCGCGAGCGCCGATCGTGGCGGCGCGCCCGTCGACCTGATCGGCTGGTCGATCGGCGGCCTGTTCTCGCTGCTGACCGCCGCCGCCAATCCGACGCTGCCGATTCGCTCGGTCACCGCCCTTGGCGTTCCGCTGGACTACAACCACATGGTCGGCATGCCGCAGGTGCGCGCGGTCGCGAGCCTCACCGGCGGCAAGGCGGTCACGGCCGCGGTCCGCGCGATCGGCGGCATCCCCGCGCCGCTCACCCGCTTCGCCTACCGCGTCACCGCGTTCGACCGCGAACTCAGCCGCCCGTGGTTTGTCGCGAGCAACATCGCCAAGACCGAAACGCTGGCGAAAATGGAGTCGATCGACCGGTTCATGGCCGCGATGCCCGGCTACCCCGGTCGGTTCTACGGGCAGGTGTGGGGTCGACTGATCCTCGCCAACGACCTGCGCAACGGCTTCTTGCAACTGCGTGACCAGCGCATTCACCTCGACGAGGTGCGTGTCCCGGTCCTGCTTGTCGGCGGAACCACCGACGTCATCACGCCCAAGAAGGCCGTCGAAGCCGGTCTCAAGACCCTCACGGGCTCGCCGTCGGTGACCTACGAGGTTGCGCCAGGCAGCCACCTCGGCATCCTCGCTGGCGAAACCGCGCGCGACACCACCTGGGTTTACCTGGACAAATTCCTCGGCGACCGCTAACTCAGCGGTAGCCGAACGCGACAGAGCTCACAACGCGACTACTGTTGATGAGCATGGGAGCCCAGACCATCGCACCGACGTCGGAACTTTCGCCCGCGCAGCCACTCGCTGCCGACCACCCGGGTATCACCGAGCTGTTCGCGGTGCTCGCCTACGGCGAGATTTCCGCGTTCTACCGGTTGGCCGAAGAGGCCGCGCTCGCGCCTTCGCTGCGCGGGCGCGTTGCCGTCGCCAAGATGGCTGCCGCCGAACTCGCGCACTTCGAAACCCTTGAGGCGGCGCTTGCCGATCGCGGTGCTGATCCCGAGGGCGCGATGGCCGCCTACGAGGGCGCGCTCGACTCCTACCACCGTTCGACGGACCCGTCGACGTGGCTTGAGTCGATGGTGAAGTTCTACGTCGGCGACGGGCTCGCCGCCGATTTCTACCTCGAGATCGCGGGCGCGCTGCCGACCGAGGTCGCCGACACCGTGCGCGACGTGCTCGCCGAAACAAACCACTCGCAGTTCGTCGTCGATGAGGTGCGTACGGCGGTCGCCCTGTCGCGGTCGGAGCGCGACCGGCTCACGCTGTGGGGTCGTCGTCTGCTTGGCGAAGCCATCACCCAGGCGCAGTACGTTATGGCCCAGCGCGACGAACTCGCGGAACTGGTCCTCGCGGCAACCGGCGACCTGAACGGCATCGCGACACTGTTCGATCGGATGCAGGAACGGCACGCCGCCCGCATGGCGGAACTGGGCCTTTAGGCGATCCTGTAATGATGGGTTCATGGCTGACGCGGACCCACGAATTGTGTTGTTACGGCACGGCGAGACCACTTGGTCGAAGCAGCGGCGCCACACTGGCCGCACGGATCTGCCGTTGACCGAAGCTGGCGAAGCGCAGGCGATCGGCGCTGCCGCGGTGATCGCGTCGCTGGACTTGCGCGACCCCCTTGTGCTCACCAGCCCGCGCACGCGTGCCAAGCACACGGCCGAGCTTGCTGGGTTGCCGCACGGCAAAGTCGATGACGACCTGGCCGAATGGGATTACGGCGACTACGAGGGCGAGACGACAGCCAAAATCCGCGATTCGGTGCCAGGCTGGACCGTCTGGACCCATCCAACGCCGGGCGGCGAAACCGCCGAACAGGTCAGGGTGCGCGCCGACCGCATCCTCGCCGACGTCACCCCGGTCCTCACCGACCGCGACGTGATCTTGGTCGGCCACGGCCATTTCTCCCGCGTGCTCATCGCGCGGTGGCTTGAACTCGCCGTCATCGAAGGTCGGCGCTTCGCGATGCATACTGGCGCGGTGAGCGTGCTTGGTTTCGACCACGGCGCGCACACCCTTTGGGCGCACAACCTCACCGCACGTACCGAACCTGTCGAGGAGATCGCCCTATGAGCACTATGGTCCGCCGCGCAATTCCCGCCGACGTGCCCGCGATGGTCGGGCTTGTCCACGACCTCGCCGCCTACGAGAAAGCGCCGCGCGAGTGCACACTCACCGACGCCCAACTCGCAACCGCGCTCTTCGGCGACGCCCCTTCGGTGTTCGCCCATGTCGCTGAGCAGGACGGCGTTGTCGTCGGGACCGCGATTTGGTTCTTGAATTTCTCAACGTGGGACGGCGTAAACGGCATTTACCTCGAAGACCTCTACGTGCGTCCGCAGGCGCGCGGGCTCGGCCTTGGCCGCGACCTGGTTGCCGCACTGGCCGCCGAGGCGCTCGCGAAGGGCTACAGCAGAGTGTCGTGGTCGGTGCTCACGTGGAATAAGCCAGCGATCGAGTTTTACGAGTCGTTGGGCGCTGACCCGCAAGACGAGTGGATCGGCTACCGCCTTTCCGGCGTCGCGCTCAAAGAGCTTGGCGCGGGGGCGTACTGATCGATGCGCGTTGATGTCCCCGACTCGTGGCCCACAACCGCCGACGAGGCTGTAGCACTACAGAATCAATTGCGCGATTGTGTTCGCTCACACAATCCCAAAAACGGTGGCGCACCCCAGTTTTCGAAAGTTGCTGGAATTGATTCCGCCTATGCCGACGACGGCACTGTCGCAACGGCTGCGGTGATTCTCGATGCCGAGACGCTCGAAGTCACCGAAAGCGCGGTGGCACACGGGGTTTCGCATTTTCCATATGTGCCGGGGCTGCTCGCTTTTCGCGAATTGCCCGCCACCGTAGCCGCTTTGGCGAAACTGTCGGGCGAACCCGACCTGCTCGTGTGCGACGCGCAAGGTCGCGCGCACCCGCGTCGGTTCGGGCTCGCCTGTCACGTCGGACTGTTGACACAAGTGCCAACGATCGGCGTCGCGAAGTCGGTGTGGGGCGACTACCGCGACCCCGGTCGAGCACGCGGCGACATGAGCGACGTGACCATCGACGGCGAAGTGGTTGGTCGCGCGGTACGCACCCGCGACGACGTCAAACCCCTTTTCGTCTCGGTCGGTCACCTCATCGACCTGGATACCGCGTGCGAGTGGGTACTCAAGCTCACCGCCGGATTCCGCCAGCCCGAAACAACGCGGCAGGCGGATCGACGGTGTCGCGCCGCGCTGCGGGAGGCGACTAAGGCCGCGTCAGCCTAATAAGGGCTAGTCAGCGTCGGCGGCGTAATCGCGGGCCATGTACGCGCTCGACGCGGGCGCGAACAGCGCGGCCAACGTGCCGACGGAAAGCGCCGCGAGGAGCGTGCCCCACACCGGCTGATGCGAATCGGTGAGCAACGACCACGCAACCGGCAGGAAAAGCACCTGTGCGATCACGGCGATCGCGCGACCCCAGCGCTTGCCGAACCCGAGCGCGACGCCCGCGGCGAGCACGCCGCCGAAGAGAATCCCGAACCACAGCGCGGTGCCGACGCCGCTCGCAACCGACTGGTCGTGGCCGGTGAACGCCCGAATGACGAGCACGATCGCGGTCACGACGCCAGCCGCACCTTCGAGCGCGACAAGCCCACCGGCGACCCGCAAGGTCAGCGGGATGCCACTAGGGCTCTCGCTAGCGGCGGCGTTGTCGGGGTTCGCATCAGGGTTCACGTTCACGGCGTCTTCGGGGTCAACCACGCCCGCCAGCCTAATGACCGCCGCACAGATACCCTCGATCACGTGCGGACTCTGCTGATTGTCAATCCCAACGCCACTTCGACCACCCCGGCCACCCGGGATCTGCTCGCGCATGCGCTGGAGAGCCGCACGCAGCTCACCGTCGCCCACACCCAGCATCGCGGTCACGCGGCCGAGCTTGCCCTGTGGGCGGCGAACCAGGAGATGGACCTGATCGTCGTGCACGGTGGCGATGGGACGGTCAACGAGACCATCAACGGGTTCCTTCCGGTGCCCCAAGTGGGTGACGAGCAAATGTGGCGTCCCCGGCTCGGCATCATCCCCGGCGGTTCGGCGAATGTGTTCGCCCGCGCGCTCGGCATCTCGCCCGATCCGGTGACCGCGACCAACCAGCTCATCGACCTGCTCGCCCGCGACGCCGACCGCCGCATCGGTCTTGGCCTCGCCGACGATCGCTGGTTCACCTTTAGCGCTGGCGTTGGCCTCGATGCCGATGTCTGCGAGGCCATCGACGCCGCTCGCGCGAAAGGCCACAAGGCGACTCCGCTTCGTTATCTCGCCACAACGATTCGACAGTTCTTTCATGCGCGATCAAATGCGCCGCACGTCACTGTCGAGACCCCAGGACATGATTCCGTAGAGGATGTTCATTACACGTTTGTGACGAATGCGAGCCCCTGGACCTATCTAGAAGATCGTCCGATTCGCACTAATCCGGGCACGACCTTCGAATCCGGTTTGGGAGTTTTCGCCGTCCGGTCGATGAGCGTGACTCGCACCCTGCTGCTTGCTAGGCAGTTGCTGGACCCCAACGGAAACCCTAAGTCAGACATGCTTTTTCGCGCCGACGACGTCGGTTCGGTACGCATCGAATGCGACGATGAGATCGGTTTACAAATCGATGGGGATTTCATCGGAAAACGCAAGATGGTGCATTTCACATCGGTGCCGGATGCCCTGGATGTGGTTGCTCCCAAGCCCGCTTAAACACTGCTTGCGAAGAAAAATCTCCCCGTTGCGCTGCGCGAACTGTCCGACGCGAGTACAAAGGACCGGGCGGGTGCCCAAGCGGTGCCCACTAGAGCGTGATCTCCCCCACGGTGCGCCGCAGACCTATTGACATCTACGGTGATCGTGAAAGCATTCACAAGCAACCGTGCGGAAACATTCGAGTCGCACAAGTGAACGATCCACTAACCAGAGGTGCCCTTTAGGGTGCCTGCGCAAAGGAGCAGAGGAATGGACTGGCGCCACAATGCCATCTGTCGCGACGAGGACCCTGAACTGTTCTTCCCGGTGGGTAACAGTGGTCCGGCGCTCGCTCAGATCGCTGATGCCAAGCTGGTCTGCGCTCGCTGCCCCGTCACCGCCGACTGCCTGTCTTGGGCCCTGAAGTCCGGTCAGGACGCGGGCGTGTGGGGTGGAATGAGTGAAGACGAGCGTCGCGCGCTGAAGCGTCGCAACGCGCGTACTCGTACGCGTACCTCCGTCTAATTTCGACGGACAAATAGACGTTGCCGGGCTAACGCATATTCTAGCCCGGCACCGGATGTGAGAACCCGGCACCCTTTCGGTGCCGGGTTTATTGTTGCCCTAGCAGGCCACCGAGCAGGGCTTATCGCCCCGCCCGCCGACCTAGCGGAACGCGCAAGACCGCGTCGGTGCCCACTTCAGCACCCGGGTGCAACCCGATGGAACCGCCGAGTTCCGAGGTCACCAGGGTGCGTACGATTTGCAGGCCAAGTCGATCGGAATTCTCCAGCGAGAACCCTGCCGGTAGCCCACGGCCGTCATCGCTGATGATCACGTCGAGCCAACGGGCCGACCGCTCCGACCGAATCGTCACTGTCCCGTCGGCACCCGCGTCGAAGGCGTGCTCGATCGCGTTTTGGACCAGTTCGGTCAACACCATCACCAGCGGTGTCGCGCGTTCGGCGGAAAACACCCCGAGCGAACCAGCCCGGCGCACCTTGATGCGCGCGGTGTGGACCGTCGCGACGTCGGCCATGATCGGCAGCAACCGGTCGACGACCTCGTCCAAGTCGACTTCCTCGTCAACCGACATCGACAGCATCTCGTGCACCGACGCGATCGACGTGACGCGGCGAACCGACTCGGTGAGCGCGACCTGAGCTTCGGGATTCTCCGTGCGACGGGCCTGCAAACGCAGCAGCGCGGCGACGGTCTGCAAGTTGTTCTTCACCCGATGGTGAATCTCGCGAATGGTCGCGTCCTTGCTGAGCAGGGCGCGGTCGCGTCGCTTGACCTCGGTGACGTCGCGGACGAGCACCGCGGGACCGGCTAGTTCGCCGCCTGGCCGCAGTACGAGCGTTCGCAGCAACACGGTGGCACCCCGTGCCTCCACTTCCATCCGACGGCCAGTACGGCCCGCGAGCGCGGCCTGGATATCGGCGACCACCTCTTGCGCGTCGAAGGGGTCGGTGATGAGCGACCGGGTGACGACCGCGAGGTCCTGGCCGATGAGGTCGGACTGCATGCCCATGCGGTGATACGCCGACAGCGCGTTCGGGCTCGCGTATTCGACGAGTCCGTTGGTGTCGAGGCGGATGAAGCCGTCGCCGGCGCGTGGCGAGGAATGCGTTGCCGCGCGATCCTCGGGCGTGGGAAAACTGCCGTCGGCGATCATCTGGCACAGGTCGTTGGCGCAGGCGACGTAGGCCGTTTCCAACGTCGACCGCACGCGCGAACGCATGAGATCGGAATCGCGACTGAGCACCGCGATCACGTGGTCGCCGCAGCGCACCGGGATCGCTTCGCGAATCGCGTGCGCGGGGCTCGGGTGATAAACCCCGCTCACCTCGACCTCGGTGTCGGTGCGCACGGTCGCGCCGGTGAGCAGGGCATCGAAGACCTGCGGGAAGTCCTCGCGTGACGCGGTGGTGCCCACCTTGTCTTCGAGATGGACCGTTGGGGCCGTCGTTGGTCGGATCTGGGCGACGCACACCACGTCGGAACCGTCGGCGACCGGACCAGCGCCCACCCACAACAGCAGGTCGGAGAAGGAGAGATCGGCGAGCAATTGCCAATCCCCAACCACTCGTTGGAGGTGGTCGACGGCCTGTCCAGGCAGGTCGGTGTGATCGGCGAGCAGCTCACTGAGTGTTGACACGTGGATCTACGCTATCCGTCTCGCGGTTGAGCTCGACCTAGGCGATCGTGGCGATGAGGTCGCCTGCCTGCAAAACCTGACCGGGCGTCACGTCGACCGAGGTGATGTCGCCCTCGATTTCGGTGAGGACGGGGATCTCCATTTTCATCGACTCAAGCAGCACGAGAGTCTGATCCACGCGCACATGCTCACCGACGGCGACCTCGACAGCGAGCACCGTCGACACCATTTCCGCCCGCACTTCTTCCGCCATGACACCCCATCCACTAGTCGTTGACCACCGCCGCCGGAGACGGTGGCAGTATCCGCCGAAGCTACAGCCAATCACACATGAAACAATGGCTGTCGATCAGATTGTGCTCCCCGCGCTGGCGAGGAGGACCCACAGAAGGGAGCTACCCATGGGTAAGCGTGGACGTAAGAAGCGCAGCCGCAAGGGCAATGCCGCGAACCACGGCAAGCGTCCCAACGCCTGATAGGCGCTCAAGACGCGAAAAGGGGCACCCGCTCGGGTGCCCCTTTTCTTATGTCTACCTGCGGTTTTACCGGTCGGTTTCGACCACTTCGGTGACCGTGGTCGACACGGTTATGCAGCGGTGAATTTCGATGCGCAGCCGCTCACGCAGACCGTCGGGTGCCTGGTCGCCACCGCACTTGCGGCTGAGCAAACCCTTGATCTTTTCCTCGATGCCGTAGGCCTCGATGCACGGGCTGCAATGGTCCATGTGCTCTTGGAGACGCTGGCGCGTTGCCTGGTCGCACTCGCCGTCGAGCATCAGCCACACGTCGGCGAGGACAGCGGTGCAATCCATCTCCATATCTGGATCGCTCATTTCGCTACCTCCTGGCGTTCCCCACGATCAAATCCACGTTCACGCGCGACCTCGGCCAAGAGCCCCTTGAGCTGCTTGCGACCGCGGTGCAGGCGAGACATCACCGTACCGATCGGCGTGCCCATGATGTCGGCGATTTCCTTATACGGAAAGCCTTCGACGTCGGCGTAATACACCGCCATCCGAAACTCCTCGGGCAGCTGCTGTAGCGCCGACTTGATTTCGTCGTCGGGCAGCGCGTCGAGTGCCTCAACCTCGGCCGAACGCAAGCCAGTCGACGTGTGTTCGGCCGTGGCGGCAAGCTGCCAGTCGGTGATCTCGTCGGTCGGATACTGCGCGGGCTGACGCTGCTTCTTGCGATAGGAGTTGATGTAGGTGTTAGTCAGGATGCGATAGAGCCAGGCACGCAGGTTGGTGCCCTCTCGGAAGGACTTAAAGCCCTGGTAGGCCTTAACGTAGGTTTCCTGCACCAGATCTTCCGCGTCGGCCGGGTTGCGCGTCATGCGCAGCGCCGCACCGTAGAGCTGATCGATCATCGGGAGCGCGTCGCGCTCAAACCGGGCCGTCAGCTCCGCTACGTCGACCGGACCAGACGCTGAGGAAGAAACCGCGTCTACCTCGTGCGCCGCGTCATCGTCGCTCGTCACACCTATCCCTTCGATCGCCGTAGCAACCGAATCTACCGGCACGACTAGTTTCAGCGGCAATCGCGGGCGCTCTTCAAGCAAGACAGCCACTATTACTCCCACCTTCTCCGCGCACGCATTGTCGTGTCTCTCATCGGGGTGCAACAGGGGATCGTCGTGCTCTGTTCCCGCCAGTTATCGTGGCGTGATGGCCGCCGCAGCAACTCCCGCGATCAAGGTCCTCACGACAGCCAAGATCGCCCACTCCGTCCACGCCTACTCCCACGACGCACGCGCGGAATCCTTTGGCGACGAAGCCGTCGACGCGTTGGCAGGCAAACTCGGCGTTGTCGCTGAGCAGATTTTCAAAACGCTCGTGATCGAACTGTCGACCGGATCGCTTGCGGTAGCGGTATTGCCGGTGCCCGCGAAACTGTCGTTGAAGGCGGCGGCTGCCGCGCTCGGCGCACCCAAGGCGACGATGGCCGACAAGACGCTCGCGCAACGCACGACCGGCTATGTACTTGGCGGAGTTTCGCCGCTTGGGCAACGCAAGCGACTGCCAACGGTGCTCGACGCGTCGGCGCTTGAGTGGGATCGCGTGCTGTGCAGCGCGGGCAAACGCGGGTTGGAAATCGAACTGGCCCCTTCCGATCTCGCTGCCGCGACCGATGCGCGAATCGCGGCAATTACCGCCTGATCTGCCGCTTTTCGCCGCGAGTGCGCGGTATCTTCGACACGCGTTTGCGCTAGCCACATTCCTCTACTCGCAAAAGGATGTGATGCGACATGTCCGCACGTTCAATCATTGTCACGGTCTCGGGCGCGGTGCTCATCTCGGTTGGGGCTGGACTCACCGCGGCTCCCACTGCTCTCGCCGCTCCCGTTCCGCCCGTCGCCCCGTCGGCCCCCGCCGCGCCGGGCGACTACCCGCTGAATAGCCAAGGGACACAACGTAATACCCCACAGCAGCAGCCGGGTGCTGGTAATAGGCAGTCGGAGAAAGTGGAGAAACTCGGCGGCGGTGTTGCGACCGAGGTGATTGATTTGGTGACCGGCATCATTAAGTGCGGCTTGAACTTGGCGACCGATTCGGTGCCCTGCTCGCTTTAACCCCAGTGCCCACGCCGAGCCCGACTACGGCGTGGGCCTCACACCGCTTCTGGCACAAGCAAATCCGGGTCGTTATTGCGAACGTTGTTCACCCGCATTGACACCGGACGCGCGACGATCGCGGCAGCTTCGGCCGGATCGACACCGGCGAGGAACTCTTCCGGAGCCGGTTGGTCGGGATTAAGCCACGCGTCCCAATACTGTTCCGGCAATGCCAGCGGCATGCGGTCGTGCACATCGGCGGCAGCACCCACCGCGTCGGTAGTGAGGATCGTGCACGACAGCAGCGGCGCGGCATCCTCCTGGCTCCGGTCGCGCCACGACGACCACAGCCCAGCCATGTAAAGCGGGCTTCCATCGGCATGGGACAGGAAGAACGGCTTCTTCACCGCTTTGCCCTTGCCCGAGCCAGTCGGGTCTTCCTCGACGATCCACTCGTACCAACCGTCCATCGGAACCAGGCACCGGCGGTGTTTGGTCGCGTCGCGGAACGCGGGCGTGGTGGCCGCTTTGTCGGCACGCGCGTTGAACAGCGGCTTGCCTTTGACCGGCACGCCTGGCTCAGCCGCCTTGGTCCAGTTCGGGATCAAACCCCAGCGCATCTGCCGAATGCGCCGCGACGCCTCTTCGTCGGGATGATCGCGATCGTGGCGGTCGACGACGGTGAGCACGCTCGATGTTGGCGCGACGTTGTAACTCACTGTCGCGGCCGGATCAGCGACGCCGGTTTCGTCGATGGCATCGAGTGCCGCCGCGAGCCGGGCCGGGTTGGTGGTCGTTGCGTATCTCCCACACATAGTCGCCAGGATAGTCGTGACCACCGACACATTCCGTTGCCGCGCGAACAGTCAACCACGCCGAAATCCGCACCGTAGGTGTGTCGGCGGCGCACATGGGGAAAGATAGGGACGTGAGTTTCTGGCCTGCGCCCTACATCGAGGTTCCCGTCAACGCGACGGTCACCCTGCCCGGTTCGAAGTCCATCACTAACCGGGCACTGATCCTGTCCGCGCTCGCCGACGGTCCTTCCACCATCACCGGTGCCCTGCGCAGCCGCGACACCGACCTGATGATTCAGGCGTTGCGTGGGCTTGGCACCGAGATCACCGGTGACGACACCACCCTCGACATCCGTCCCGCCCGTCTCTCCAGCGGCGCGGTCGACTGCGGGCTCGCGGGCACGATCATGCGGTTCCTGCCGCCAACGGCCGCGCTCGCCTTTGGCGACGTCGCGTTCTTCGGCGACGCCGAAGCCGCCCACCGGCCGCTGTCGACCATTCTTGACGCGCTGCGCAGCATCGGCGTCGACATCGACGGCGACGCGCTGCCGTTCGTCGTGCATGGCACGGGCGCGGTCCGTGGCGGCACGGTCACCATCGACGCGTCGGGTTCGTCGCAGTTCGTCTCCGGGCTGCTGCTGTCGGCCGCCCTGTTTGAGCAGGGCATCACCGTGCACCACGACGGGAAAGCACTGCCGTCGATGCCGCACATCGAGATGACGGTCGAAATGCTGCGCCGCGCCGACGTGACTGTCGACACGCCAGCCGATTCGCTCAGCGCCCAAACCTGGACGGTGCACCCTGGCCCGATTCGCGCTGTTGACTGGGAAATCGAACCTGACCTGTCGAACGCGACGCCGTTCCTTGCCGCGGCCGCGGTCACCGGTGGCGAGGTGAGCGTGCCGATGTGGCCGCGTGGCACCACGCAGCCCGGCGACGTGATTCGCGAAATCCTCGTGCGCATGGGCGCGGAAGCGCGCACCTTCGACGGCGTGCTCACCGTGCGCGGGCCCGAGCAGTTGGCTGGCATCGACATCGACCTGCATGACGTCGGCGAACTCACCCCCACTGTCGCCGCGCTTGCCGCGCTCGCCGACTCGCCTTCGCACCTGCGCGGCATCGCGCACCTACGTGGTCACGAAACCGACCGTCTCGCAGCGCTTTCCACCGAAATCAACCGGCTCGGCGGCAACGTCGCCGAGACCGCGGACGGCCTGGAAATCGTGCCCGCTCCCCTGCATGGCGGCCAGTGGCGCACCTACGCCGACCACCGGATGGCCACCGCTGGCGCGATCCTCGGCCTGCGCGTGCCCGGCATTGAAATCGAAGACATCGGCACCACCGCGAAAACGCTGCCCACGTTCGTCACCCTGTGGGAAGACATGCTCGCACCGTCAGTTGAGGGAGCGCACAGCTGACGCGCCAGGGTCGGTCCGCCGCCAGCTACGACGAATCCGATGTGCGGGTTCGCCCGGGTAAGAACTCGCGTCCACGCACGAAAACGCGACCGCAGCACAACGATGCCGAAGCGGCGATGGTTGTCGCGGTCGACCGTGGTCGCTGGGGTTGTGTGCTCGACAACGACCCTGATCGCCGGGTAGTCGCGATGCGCGCACGCGAGCTCGGTCGCACGCCGATCGTTGTTGGCGATCAGGTCGACCTTGTCGGCGACCTGTCGGGCAAACCCGACACGCTGTCGCGCATCGTGCGTGTCGCGGAACGGTCAACGGTGTTGCGGCGCACTGCCGACGACACCGACCCGTTCGAACGCGTCGTTGTCGCCAATGCCCAACAGCTGTTTATCGTTGTCGCCCTTGCTGATCCACCACCGCGGACGGGTTTCGTTGAACGCGCGATGGTCGCCGCGTATGCCGGTGGGCTGCAACCGATTCTGGTGCTCACCAAGCGCGACCTCGTCGCCGAATCCGAATTCGCCTCTGCCTTCGACGGATTGGATCTGGAGATCCTGTACGCGGGTGTTGATGACCCGATCGAACCGGTGATCGAAATCCTGCGCAATCGGCTCACCGCGCTCATCGGCCATTCGGGCGTGGGCAAGTCGACGTTGGTGAATCGACTTGTGCCCGATGCTTACCGGGCCGTTGGCGAGGTTTCCGGCGTTGGCAAGGGCAAGCACACGTCGACGCAATCGGTGGCTTTGCCGCTGCCACAAGGGGGTTGGGTCATCGACACCCCCGGTGTGCGGTCGTTCGGCCTCGCCCACATCACGCCCGACGATGTGATCGCCTCGTTCACCGACCTCGCCGACGCCATCGACGACTGTCCGCGCGGCTGCACGCATTTGGGGCCACCCGCAGACCCCGAATGCGCGCTAGACCTGCTGCCTGGTGCGGAACGCCGGGTCGCGGCGATCCGGGTGCTGCTGACCGCGCTCAATTCGAATGACGCGTGGCAGCAGCACCGGTCCGAGTAGGGATTACCCGAACGAGCCCGTGCTCACGCCCGGCGTGCCGCCGCCGCCCGGGGTGCCGCCACCACCGGGAGTGCCGCCGCCACCCGGGTCGGTCGGCACGTCGGCGACGCTGACGACCTGGCTGGTCGACGAGCTCGCGACACCCGGGCGCCCCGAGTAGGTGGCACCGATCGTGTAATTCCCTGCCGCGCCAGGCGTCCAGGAGATGGTCGCCTTGCCGTCAGCGCCGATCGGGATGTCGCCGAGCACGTTGTCGCCCGCCTTGAATTGCACCGTCCCGCCGACACCAGCCGGGTTCACGGTGGCTTGCAAGGTGACGGGCTTGTTCACCGTCGCGCCGCTGACGGAGGTGAGGGCGGTCGTCGACACCGCATCGGCCGAAACGGTGATCGCCGGGCCCTTCGCCTGGTAGATGCCGTCGCCAAGCGAGCCCCCGTAGTGCATCGACGTGGGCAGCGCGACGTTGCGCGCACAGTCGACGCCCACCTTGTACTGAACTTCGAAGGTCTGCGACTTGGGGCTGATGTTCGGGAACACCGGGTACTTGAGGAGGCCGAATTCGGCGCGGACCCAGTCCGACGATGACGTGTCGAGGTTGGTGATGGGGTCGCCGCTCATCTTCGCCGAACCGGCAACGGGCGTCAGGCACGCGGGGTGCAGATCCTTGACGTTGTAGATGTATTCGACCGGGATGCCGGTACGTTCCCACTTCGTCGTCACGGTGATGATGTCGTTAACCGTGGGGTTCACGTTGGAGATGGTCCTGGTGAACTTGCTGCTGCCGTCTTGCCACGTGATGGTGCCCGGCGCTGCCGATGCGGTGCCGACGCCAGCCGACACCGCGAACCCCGCTGCCACCGCGAACGCCGCGAGCGCGCTACTCGCGCGCCGCACTTGAATGTTCACCATTTCCATCTCCAGCTATCTCTGGGCGTCCCGGTCGCGTTATGCGTCGCGCCGCGCTCGCCTCGTGTGGCTGGGAGTAGATCATGGGCGGCCATACCCGCGGAGCAAATTCCGAAACATCCTTGCGTCAGATACTCGGCAGTCACATCACAAGTTCGACTCACGTTCGTTCGCCTCCCCCAGTGTCGCCACTGTCTGGGTATAGGTTCGTGCCCATGAAGCCACCGGCGATCGGGTACCTGCGGCGCGACATCTCAGGTGTCGCGCAATCATGGGACGAAACGCAGATCCGCTCCCTAGCTGAACGACTCGGCTACCGCTTCACCAAAACCGTTGTCTTCAGCAACCGCACCGAAAACCCGCTCGGGCGACTCATCGACGTGGTCGCGACAAGCGAAGCCGTTGCCGTTGTTGTGCCCAACCTCGCTCACCTTGGCGACGACGTGCCCGATTCACTGCTTGCGGTGTGCGAGATAGTGACCGTCTCCCCCGAAACCACTTACGCGCGGACGCTTCCCGCCATCACCGTCTAACTCACCCTAGCGGGCTCGATACCGACCGTCGCCGCCGCGAACGAGTCGACCGCGCCGCACCGCGAGTTCCAGACACGCTTCGATGCGCGCTTCTGCCGCTGTCGTGCGCTGGTGCGCGAACTGGTTGAGCGTGGCCCAGACGAGGTCATCGAAGGTGTGGCCTCGGCCCGCCGCGAGGTGGGTAATGGTGTTGACGATTTCCTCGCCGCTGATCGTGTCGAGCGGGCGGGTGATGCCGGGTGAGGTGAAGCGGAACCCGATCCAATTCGCTGGTTCGATATCGGATGGCCAGACGAAAACTCCGAATGGCGTTGCGCGCGTGAGGGTTTCGGGCACCTGACTCAGCACCGCGATGCGCTGCTTCGGTGATGGTTCGACAACGCCGAACCGCGCCGCTACGCGCGCGACGAGTTGCTGTTGCTCGATCGGGCCTTCGATGGCGATGGTTTCGCGTACCGCTTCGCGCACCCGGGTTGGGCGGGTTGACGAGGTGTCACGGTCGAGGTCGGCGGGTGAGCCGAGGACGCTGGACGGGGCGGTCACGTAGGGGATGCCGGTTGGGAGCCAGTGGTTGGTGCTGCGTGTTGCGGTGATGTGGTCGGGGGTTTGCGCGACCGTCGCGATGATTGGTGCTGGGGGTGGAGTCTGCGGCTGAGCGGGCGCCACTTGCCAAAGGTCGGGCTGCGACGGCGGATTCGCCGGGAAGGGCGATTGTGGGTGCGGGTAGCTAGGAAGCGACGGATACGAGAGCGGAAGCACTGGTTGGTGAGCGAATACGTCGCTATTGGGTTGGGAGAACTGGTAGCCGCGTTGATAGCGCTTGCGTTTGTCGCTTGCCGCCAGCCGCCAGATCGAGATGCCGGAGAGCGAACCGAAGAGCACGAAAAGTGCTACCGCTAAGCCGATCTCGCCGTTGTCCGAGTGATCGATCCCCATGAAGTAGCCGGTGATAGCGACCATCACCATGAAGAGCCCGAAAAGCAATCCAACTAGCCAGCCGAGCTTGGCAAGCCACCGCAGCACCACCGCACATCCTCCACTTGTCGCGCACCATCGCCTGCGACGCGCCCCGCTGGCACACCCCCATCGGCGGATGCTCGGAGTTTACTACCGGGCGCATCGCTGCCGGCTACGCGCGAACGACCATGTGGCATTTTCGTGCGGTTACGCGAGGTAAGGCAGCTTTTGTCGCGGCTTGGGCGCGAACGTGCATGAAAATGCCAATGGTTTCGGCGGATTCGGCGTGGCGACACGCCACCCGCGATCAGCCTCGTAGTTCCGCCGCGATCTGCTCGGCCAGGCGACGACCAGCATCGTCGGGGGCGCGCAGGATCGCGAGGTCGTCGACGAGTTGGCTGACGAAGCGTTCCGCGCGCGCGTGATCGCCTGTCGCAGGGAGCAATTCGGCAATCGCCAACCGCACATCGATAGCCTCGTCACCGAATTCCTCGTCCGTGCCGCGCAGGTCGCCGAACAGGCTGTACAACTCGTCAACCGCGGCGCTCGCGGTTAAATCACCAAGTGCCGCACGGGCTTTGATCGCACCGAGGTTCGCGCGACGCCGATACTCGGTTCCACTCCCCCGGACCGCGACCGCCTCGGCCAATTCCCACTGACCAAGCGCTTTGCGTTGCTCCCCACCGTTGGCGAAGGCAAGGGCGATGTCGTGATGCAATTCCGCGACTTCGGCGCTGTCTGCGCCAAAGCGCGCCGCCGCCTCGTCGGCGATACTCAGTAGCGCTTCGGCGGCTTGGGCGAAGCGGCCGAGGTCGAACAGGCGTCGATATTCGGCGGCAGCTTCAACGAAACGTGCTGTGTCGGGCGGTGATTCAGCGTGCACGCGCGCACGTGGTCGGGTGCCAGTCTGAGTCACGTCGGGTGGCGTCGCCGGTGGGTTCGGGCGACGGAACACCAGTGTGGGATCGGGGTAACCGGCAAGCGCGGGCGGCTCGGGTGCGCCGGGCGGCGGCAGGAACGGGAGCAGGCGCTCGTAGACGACGGCAGCCGATGCGGGACGGTCGCCGGGGGTTTTGGCGAGCAGCTCAAGGACGAGCGCTTCGATTGGCGCTGGCACGTCGGGGCGCATGGCGCGCAACGGGGTTGGCGCGTCGTAGCTGTGCTGACGGTGCGTCGCGTACTCCCCACGCGCGTGGAAAACCGTTGAGCCAGTGAAGATTTCGTGCATGATGCAGCCGAGCGCGTACAGGTCGGCACGTGGGCCAACCGGCTGCCCGTTGGCCAATTCCGGCGACATGTACGCTGCCGTGCCGAGCACCGACCCGGTGCGGGTGATGCGGCTCGCGCTGTCGTCGAGCAGGGCGGCGATGCCGAAGTCGATCACCTTCACCGTGCCGTCGGCGGCCACAATCACGTTGGCGGGCTTGAGGTCTCGATGCACGACGGGCAGTACATGGGCGTGCGAAAGCACCGTCGCGATTTGGGCCGCGATGGCGACGCCTGTCGCAATCGGCGGCGGACCAATCGCGAGGAAGTCGCGCAACGTGATGCCGTCGATGCGTTCCATGACCAGGTAGACGCTGGTCGCGTCGGCGTCGAGCACCGCGTCGTACACCTGTGGGACGCCGTGATGGCGAATGCGGGCGGTGACGCGCGCTTCGCGGCGGAAGCGCGCGGTGAACTCGTCGACGAGGTCGGGCGCGGTTGCGAAGGGCCGCACCGCGATTCGCTTCACGGCAACTTCGCGGTCGAGCACGGTGTCGTATCCGAGCAACACCTGCCCCATCCCACCGGCGCCGATGGCGCGAGTGATCTCGTACCGCCCATCAAGCACTTCCCGCACGCTATGCCCGCTTTCGCTCGACCACCGCGCCGCGCCATCGCACTGCTAGTGGCGCGCCGCCAGGGTTACGCATCGGGCGAACCCCTGCGCGAATGATGTTACGGCGCGGGCCACCGCGATCGACCAACCCGTGGCGCACCACGCAGGATGCCGAACGCGCCGTCAACGGCCAGCGTCCGCTCGCCGTGTTCGCGCTGGTCCCCGCGACCCGCTACCGCAAGCGAGACACCGCTGCTACGCATTCACGCCCTCGCGTACCGGTTGCAACGCTCCTGCGGTTAAGCCCGTTCCGATGAGGTCGGCCGCTGTTCGGGCCGCGTCGGCCGCAGTTCGGGCGGCCACGCGCAGCTGGTGTAGGCGGCGGAACGCCTCGCCATAGCGCTGTTGCTCAGACGGGGGCAGCAGCGGGATACGCAGGCGCGTTGGGTCAAGGCGGATGGTTGTCGTGCCGTACATGGCCGCCGCGTTGTCGGGGCTGCCGATGAACCCGGCGAAGAACCACGGGTCTAGGCGGTCGGGGTCGGTGCGGAAGACAAGCACGCCGGGGGCAGCGACCGCGCCGACGTCGGCACCTTCGGCGACGCGCGCGCCCTGGGCAGCGCCGTGGTCGTCGCGGATGCGGGAAACAAGGACGTCGCCTGCCTCGATCACCTCGCCCACCGCGGCACCGGGCGCGCTTAACCCAGACGGGCTGCGGCTCGCGAGGAGGTCGTGTCCGGTCAGGACCGCGCGCTGCGCCCCGTTGTCAATGTTTTCAGTGCCGGTAACGATGCGAACGGCTTTGCCCGCGATTAGGTTTCCCACCGCGACGTACCGCCACGGCGCGCCAGGCGCGGGGTCCCATTCGCGAACGGCGTCGGAAACTTCATGTAGCCCGCTCAGGTGCTCGTCGAGCATCACAATCGCCGCCCGCGCCAACGACGACGCGTTTTCCGGGTCGATCGCGGCGCGCACCTGGCGCGCCGGGGTGAGATCGACATCGTCATCGAGGAGGTCCATGACGCGCACGACGGCGGTGATGTCGGCGACGGTCGCGGTGTCGATGTCGCCCTTGTCGAACGCGCGCCACGCGTCGACGACTTGCTCGGCGAGTTGCGGCCAATCTGGTTGGTCCGCACCGTGTGTCGGCATCCGCGTTGTGTCGACGAAGAGGATGGTGTCGGCGGGCGGGGCGACGCCCGGCTTACGCAACACCCACAGTTGGAGGCCAACCTGGCGCGGTGTCGACGCGCCCGCTGGCAACGCGATCACCGCGCGTAAAGCGCCCGCGCGCAACAACTCCATGCGTATGCGTCTGCCCGACGACCGTGCCGCGACGGCCGGTGGCAGTAGCAAAACCGCTGTGCCACCAGGGACAAGGTGGGCGAGCGCGTGCTGCACCCACGCGAGTTCCGATTCGCCGCGTGGCGGGACCGAATACACCCAGCGTGGGTCGAGCGCGAGTTCGTCGGCACCCCAATCACGTTGGGAATAGGGCGGATTGGCGAGCACCGCGTCGAACTCGACATCTTCGAACGCGTCGGCGAGCAGGGCGTCGGCCGCGTGGATGTCGGTTTTCGCTTTGGGCGCGGCCGTGGCAAGCAACGCGCTTGTCCGACTTGCCTGCACGGGCAGAATATCTTGGCCCGCAAGCTGTTTGGCGCCAATACGCGCGGCTTCCAGCAGCAATGCGCCACCGCCGCACGACGGGTCGAGCACCGAGTTCGGGGCTGGCGATGTGGACGCGGCGAGCACGTCGGCCATCAGCGCGGCAACCGGTTCGTCGGTCGGATAGATGCCGGTACTCGGGCCGTCTAATCCGCGCTCGGCAAGCACCGTGAGGGTGTCGCGGACGCTGGTCGCGGCGATCGCGTCGCGCACCGCTTGCTGTACTGGACCTTTCGCGGCGACCTTCGGCGTCGCCACGAAGTTCATGAGCTCGACGACCTCATCGGGCTCGACCTCCGAACGCAGCAAGGTGCGCAGGCGCTGCACCGGCGAGTCGGCGGTGGTAACGCCGTGGCCGCGCAGCCACTCCTGCACCTCGCGCAGGTTGAAAAGGGGACGAGATTCCGATCCTCCAGGCACGGGCGCGGGAAAATCGGGATGTCGGCGGCGCCAATTGCTCACAGTGGCGCGGGTAACGCCAGCCAGCCGGGAGATCTCGGCGGCGGCGACGGTGGGCGTCGAGTCTGGCATAACTCTCCTCTCGACTCCCCAGCCTTGCTGACCAGGTCGTCAAGGTCAAACCTTACATGCCAGAGTTGACATTTCTGTTAAGCGTTAACGGATTTACAATCGGATTCAGTGAAAACAAAGTTCTCCTGTTGACGTTCTCTTGCGAGCGGTGTAGCGTCCTTATCAACGACAGCGGCAACGACGCAATCCAGCGCCAAACTAGTTGTCGCCCAATAGTTTTCGTGCGCCTTCCGCACTCCAAGCACCGTATGGCTATCCCCTAGCGATGGGGGTCGGCCGCCGCGTGCCCGCCTCCAGCCAAGAAGGGACCCGTTCCATGTCGACGACCCCCGCTTTTCAGGTCGGTGATCACCGATGACGCTCAGCTTCGCCGCCTTCGACGTAGAGACGGCCAACCCGAGGCGCGGCAGCATCTGCTCGATCGGCGTGTCGATCGTGCTCGACGGGGTGCGCACTCAAACGCACTCGTGGTTGTGCAAACCGCCCGCCGCCGCCAGCGAGTTTTCGCCGTGGAATGTGCGCGTCCACAAGATCACGCCCGCCACCGTGGCTGGTCAGCCGGAGTTCGCTCAGCGACTTGTCGAGGTGATCGCCGCCGTCGGTGACCTGCCGGTTGTCGCGCATAACGCCAGCTTCGACATGGACAACATGACGCGGGCCTGCCAATTCAGCGGCGTGCGCGTGCCGGAGTGGCAGTACGGCTGCACGCTCGACTGGGCGCGTCGCCAGCTCGACCTCGGCGGGTACAAGCTCAACCAGGTCGCCGCCGCGCTCGGGGTTGCGCTGCACAACCACCATGAGGCGGGTGCCGACGCCGCAGCCGCCGCTGACATCGCCGTTGGGCTCGCTCGACTTGCCGGTGCTGGCGATTTGCATGGGCTGGCCAGGGCGAATGGTGGCCGGCTGATGGCGTTGGCGGGGGTGCGGTCATGAGCACGCCTGGCAACAACGAGTGGTTGGACAAGAACCAGCCCGCTGAGGTCGCGTGGGACCCGACGTTGAACCTGCCCGCGAATACCAGCGTCCCGCCGCAGCCGGTCGACCCGCAGTCAACCAACGTCCCCGCCGCGCAGCCGTTCAACGAGGACCCGTACCCACCGTATCCGCCCCAGCCGATGCCGACGAACCCGTATTCGCAGGGCGGCTACCCGGTCCAGCCTCCGCAGTACCCGCAACAAGGGCAGTTCCCGGGGTATCCGCAGCAGCCGTACGCGGCGCCCGGTTATCCGGTGGTGTCGGTGACGCAAGGTCCGACGCACACCATCGTCGTCCGGCATGGCGTCAACCATGGCCTTCACCTGCTGCTCACCGTGCTGACGTGCGGTTTGTGGCTGCCGGTGTGGGTGATCATCGCCATCATCGACGCGCTCAACAACGACTAACAGATTTTTCGAAAGACCTAGGAGTACCTGATGATTCGTCGTTTCAGCATCGCCATTGCCACCGTCGCCGCCGCTAGCGCTCTCACTCTCGGCAGCGCGACCACCGCCACCGCCGCGCCCGACACCGGTTCGGGCTCGGGTTCGGGCTCGTCGTCGTCGGAACCCGCCCGCAGCGCTGCGGACTACCAGTTCCTGCGCGCGACCGATTACGACGACTCAAGCGTCAAGCTCCAGGACGCCGTGATCAGCCTCGCGCACACCCAGTGCGACTACCTCGACACCAATGGCAACACCGCGCGCAACCGGATCTATTTGGCCGAGGAAAGTCGCGGTGCCATCACCTACCCCTACCTGTTCCTCTCGGCGGCCATCGACGCGTACTGCCCGTGGAACCGCCGCTAATTCCCTTCCCCCCATTAACTTTCAAGGAGCAAGCCATGTCTTACCCGCAGCAGAGCGTCCCGCAGCAGCCCTACTACCCCCAGCAGCCGCCGAAGAAACGGAAGGTGTGGCCCTGGGTGCTTGGGTCCATCGCGCTGGTTTTTCTCCTGATGTTCGCCGGGTGCGCCGCCCTGTTCGGCAGCGCGGCCAACGAGGTCAGCAAGGAGGCGGCGGCGCGGTCGTCGGCAGCACCGGCGGGCACCGAGGTGCGCGACGGCAAGTTCGGCTTCACGGTGACGGGCGTTGACGCGCCGGTCGCGACGGTCGGCACCAACCAGTTCCTGCAGAAGACCGCGCAGGGCGAGTTCATTCAGGTGCATGTCGACATCGCCAACACGTCGAATGTCGCGCAGACCTACTTCGGCTCGGACCAGAAGCTCATCGACACCCAGGGTCGCGAGTTCAAGAACGACACCGCCGCTGAGTTGAACGTGAACGATTCTTCGGTGATCGGAACGATCAACCCGGGCAACAAGGTGTCGGTGATCCTGGTCTTCGACGTCCCGGCTGGCACGACGCCCGCCGCGATCGAGTTCCACGATTCGGCGTTTTCGAACGGCGCGCGGGTCGCGGTGAACTAGCTCAACAACACAACGCCGGGTTGGACTTCCACAGTCCAACCCGGCGTTTGTCGTTTCTCACCTCGGCAATGCGAGGCCCTTGATCATTTCTTCTGCGGTCGGGCCCGCTGACGCCGGGTTTTGGCCGGTGTAGAGGTTGTCGTCGGTGATGATGAACGGCGTGAACGGCTGACCGCTGCGGTACGCGCACCCCATGTCGATGAGTCGGTCTTCGAGCAGCCACGGCGACTTCGCGGCGAGCCCGACCATCTCTTCTTCCATATCGCTGAACGCGGTGAGTCGCGCGCCGGTAAACGGCGACTTGCCGTCGGGGCCAGCGGTCGCGAGCAGCGCGGCTGGGCCGTGACAGACCAGACCGAGCGGCTTGCCCGATTTGAGCGTCGCGACGAGCAGCGCGGCGGAGTCGGCGTTGGTGGACAGGTCTTCCATCGGGCCGTGGCCGCCGGGATAGAAAACGGCGTCCCAGTCTTCGGCTTTGACGTCTTCGAGGCGGATCGGGTTGTGCAGCGGCACGTTGTGTTCGATGGCTTGGGCGACGTCGGCGGCCAGCTCAGCGCCACCATTGGCCTCGGGCGTGAGGCTGCCCTTGTCGACGGTTGGCACGACACCACCGGGCGTCGCGACGGTGACCGCGTGGCCAGCGTGGGTGAACACTTCGAACGGCTTGGTGAACTCGTCGCCCCAGAACCCGCTTGGATGCTTGGTTCCGTCCTTGAGCGTGTAGTAGTCGGCGGCGGTCATCACGAACAAGATCTGGGCCATCAAACGCCTCCAGGGGAAGAGTCTCAGCTCGGACTGTCCTATCGAGCATAACGACAGGTGAGAGCCCTTCGGCCGACCTGACGTGCCCTAGATCACAAAAGGAATTTTGGGGTCCCAATGCGGTTGAGCGCGAACGGGATCGATGGTCGACACGAGCGCATCGATGTCCGTTTTGAACACTTATGCAATTTTAAGTTACTTTTCAGCAACAAATCCTTGGAGACTATGTCTCGGGTGCTCGATCGAGGACTACGGCTCCGCAAGGGGCCAGCCACTGAGGGAAAGACCACATCTCATGAAGCTCAGCAAGGTTGCCGCAACCTCCGCTCTTGTCATCGCCGCGCTCGGTATCGCCACCGGCACCTCGCACGCGGCTCCCGCGCCGATCCCCGCCTTCCTTGACGGCGTCGGCCAGGGTGTGAACCAGGTTCTTCCTGGCATCGGCTGGAACACCAGCATCGAGAACGGCGCTGTCGTCGTTTCGACCACCGCGGGTTCGCTCACCAACGAAAACGGCCAGTTCCAGGTCCGCGACGGCCAGGGCAACATCGTCACCGCACTTCCGCTCGCCTACTCGCTCGACGGCCTTGAGTTCCCGATCGCCGCCGCGATCGACGGCAATCGCGCCGTGCTCACCCCCAGCACCAACCCGCTCGAGGCCCGTCCTGCCGCTGCCGCCGTTACCCCGGTCGCCAGCCAGGGCGACATCGACGACGCCATCGGCGCCGCTGCCACCCAGTTCGGCCTCGCCACCTCCATCGGCACCCTGATCGGCACCCTCGTCGGTGGCGTCGCGGGCTGCGCGATCGGCGCTGTCGGCGGCACCGTGCTCGGCATCCCGATCCTGGCCGGCTTCGGCGCGACCAGCATCGCGGGTTGCATCGCTGGCGCTGCTGTCGGCATCGGCATCGGTGCTGCCACCGGCCTCGTGCTGACCGGCGTTCCCGCCGCGATCATCATCGGCATCAACACCTACAACCGCATCAACGCCGCGTAAGTAGTTCTCTCGCGAAAGCCCTATTCCCTTATGGGAGTAGGGCTTTCGCTTTTTATGCGAAGCTTCTCGTAGGTCGGGATGAATACCTTCGGGCGATAACGTCGTTCGACGATGTGCCAGCGTTGGTTGGTCGCGAGCAGCGCGGTGAGCAGGGCGGCGAGTTCGGAATGGACGAGCTGCGCGCCCAGGCACAGGTGGCGACCGCCGCCGAACCACAGCTGCCTGGTCTCGGGGACGTAGTCGCGCGAGACGCTGAATTCACCGACGGCATTGTCGATGGTCCAGGTGAGAATTTTGACGTGCTCGCCCGCGCGGAGGTCGCGGCCAGCGACGGTGGTGTCGGCGACTACCGATCGGCCGACCAGGTACGCGGGGCTGGTGACCCGCAGCGCTTCGCGCACGGCGTCGGGCACACGGTCGGGGTTCGCGCGCAGCACGTCTTGCTCGCCGGTGTCGATGAGCAGGGCGATCATCCGCGACATCGCGCTCGCCATGGTGTCAGTGCCCGCGGCCGCCATCAAGATCGCCAGGCCCGACGCGTGTTCGACGTCGAGGCCGAGTTCGCGGCAGCGGCCGAGGGTGGTGTTGGCGGCGGCGGTTTCGTAGGCGACCGGGACGTTGGCGGCCAGCTGGGTTGCCAGTTCGCGGGCGCGCGCGACGGCGGCCGGGTCGAGCGTCGTCGACGCCATTGTGCCGAAACCCAGGTTGACCAGTTCTTCGACGTGGTCGAACAGTTTGCCGAACAGCTCGTCGTCGGTGTGGTCGCCGGGGAAGGCGGCGGCGATGTCGTCGCGGGTCATGCCGACGAGGTCGGAAACGCTGCGGCCGACAAGCACGCGGGCGCGTTCGGCGATGTCGACGGTTTCGCCCGCGTTGAGTCGGGCGGTGATGTCGGCGAGTTCGGGGCCGATCACGCGGTCGACAAGCGCGTCGGTGTGCGACTGGACGAACAGGTCGCGCACGGTGGTTCTGAGCTTGGTGTGGCCGGGGCCTTCGAACAGGTCTTGGACCCACTCGCCAATCACCTGACCCCACCAATGCCCTGCCGCGCCTTCGGCAACGATGGAGAAGTGGGTGCTGTCGTTGTAGATCTGCCGCGCGACCAACGGGTCAGCGACGAACCAGCCGAGTTTCGGGACCTTGCGAATCGGCCGCGCGAACCTGCCCAAAAGTAGCAAAACGGGCAGCCAGGGCTGGCCTGCTGCTAGTAGGGTGAGTTCGTGGCGTCGGGCTTTGCTCCACACCCCACCACAATCTAGTCGCGCGACGTCGAATAGGTCTGTGCGCGCGAGGAATCGAGGAAAATCCACCGTGAATCCGGTCGTGCTGCGGACCATTCCCATTCTGGGCTGGCTCTTCATCGGCTTCGGGCTACTGCGTCCGGTCCGTGCGCTTTCGGTGCCGTTGCGGTTGGTTTTCTGGATCGACGTCGTGCTCAGCGTCGGGGTGCACGCCGCGCAAATTCCGGCGGCGCGTCGGGCTGCGGGACCCGGAGTTCCGCTTGGTCGGGTCGTTGCGATGACCATGCTCTTCGGTGCGACCTGGTGGAAAACTCTGTGACGCTGTGGGTTGTTATTCCGGCGCTCAATGAGGAGCGCGGGATCGCCGGTACGCTCGCGGCGCTTGCCTGCCAGGACGACGTCGATTTCACGGTTGTTGTCGTCGACAACGGGTCGACGGATCGGACCGTCGAGCTAGTGCGCTCCTTTGCCGATGCCCACCCGGTTCCTCGTCTTGAGGTCATTGCCGAGGCGCAGAAGGGCACTGGCGCGGCGGCCGACACCGGGATGCGGTACGCCATCGCCCAGGGTGCGACGCTGCTTGCCCGCACCGATGCCGACTGCCTGCCCGCAGCGGATTGGATTACCCAGTTGCGGGCGGGGTTCGCGAGCGGGTTACGGCTGGTCAGCGGGCAATTGTTGCCGCGCACCGACGAAGACGTTTCCTGGTTCGATCGCACGGTCATTCGCGTCGCGCTTGAGGTCGCGTCCGAATTCGGGAAGCTGCGCCCCGGCAATCGCGACCCGCGCTATTTGGGGCCGTATGTGATGACGCCGGGATGCAATATGGCGATCACCGCCGAACTGTATGAGCTCGCAGGCGGGTTTCCGCGCACCGCGATCGAGGACGTCCACGAAGACCGCGCGCTGGTCAACGCGGTGCGGATGGTGACGACCGACTACGGGTTGCGGCGGCAAATGCGGGTACACGCGTCGAATCGGCGGGTGCGCGCGTGGGGCATTCGCAAGACGCTCGCGTGGTACGCCGACCACCGGTACCGGCCCGAGATTGTTGATATCCGATGAGCGAGGACTTCCTTTCGCTGCTCCTTGACCACGCGCGGCGAACGCCGGATGCCCCCGCGATTGGGCACGTTGGTGAGCCGTCGCTGAGTTACGGGGAACTGGCAGCGCGGGTGCGCGTTGTGGCGGAGAACTTGCGGGCGGCGGGGTTCACGCCGGGCGACCGGATGCTGTTTTCGATTCGCCCGAGCGTGTCGTCGGTGGTGCTGATTTTGGGGACGATCGGGGCGGGCGGCACGATCGCGTTTATTGACCCTGGGGTGGGGCCTTCGCTGTTCGCGCGGCGCGTGGCCTTGCTCGAACCTACTTGGGCCGCAACGGAATCGCTGTTGTACGCGGTGAGCGGGCCATTGCGTCGGGTTGGTCGGTTGCGTGGGTTGGCGTTGCCGTGCTTTGGGTCGTTGCCGGTGCGACATATTCACAGTGGGGCGTGGTTGCCGGGGACGCCGATGGGGTCGATCCCATTGAGTGCGTTGTTGGGTGAGGGTCGGTTTCCTCGTGCGGTTCGGGGGTTGCGCGCGGGTGGGGATGTTGGCGAGCTGTCGGATGCACTACCCGCTCATCCAGGTCGTGAAGCGCTCGTGGTGTTTACCTCTGGAACCACCGATGAGCCGAAAGGTGTTGTGCACACCCGTGGTTCGTTGACCGCCGGGTTGGCCGCGATTAGTGGCGAGACCACGCTCGGGCCCGGCGCGTTCTTGCATACCGAGCAACTGATGATGGGGTTGCCCGCGCTGCTCGCCGGGGCGCAGTGGGCGATGCCGCGGTATCCGCGCTTCGGCACGCATATTGACCCCGTCGCGTTCACGCGCGGGATGGGGGCGGCGACGCACGCGTTTTACACGCCCGCTGATCTGGCTGTTGCCCTCGATGCGATCACCGCGGGGCAGGTGGATGCGCCGCCGTACCTGCGCGAGGTGATGCTCGGCGGTGCGCCGGTGACGACCGCGTTGTTGCTTCGGGCACGAAAGGTGTTGCCGCACACGGAGTTTCTCGCGATTTACGGGATGACGGAGATTCTGCCCGTCGCGGTGACGAGCGGGTCGGCGAAGCTGGCGCATAACGGAGACCTGCTCGGCAAACCGGTGCGCGGGGTCGTCGCGCGAATCGCTGACGACGGCGAATTGGTGCTCAGCGGCCCCAACCTGTGTCGCGGATATCTGGGGAACGAGCCGTTGACCGAGGTGCGCACCGGCGATTTAGCCCGCTTCGACGGCGAAGCACTCGTCCTCACCGGCCGCAAAAAAGACATGATGATTCGTGGCAAAACCAACATCTACCCGGGCCTATACGAGCCCGCGATCAACGCGCTAGACGGGGTGCGCGCGGCGATCATGGTTGGCGTACCTGACGAAATGGGCGATGAACGCATCATTTTGGCGGTTGTCGCCGACGGTGATGGGGCTGGATTAGTCGCTTCACTACGAGCGCGGCTACCTTCGCTGATCGACGTGACGGCCCTGCCGGACGACATCGTGTTGGTCGACGCGATCCCGACAAGCGGTCGGACGAACAAGCCGGATCGAGATGCGCTGCGCAAGATGGTGAGTTCCTGAGCCCTGGGCAATCGGGTGTGAGGGAGTCCGGGGTTCAGCGGGTCAACGCGCGGATCATGTGGTCGGCCAATGACTCGATTTCACCTCGCGTCAGCATGGTTTCGACGTAGCAGAACGTGAGGGTCATGCGGTTGTTCATCGTCGCGGCAACGACGGTGAGGGCGCTCGCGCACGGGTTGGTTCCGGCGGCGATCAGGCTCGAAACTCGGTCGGGAGCAACGGGATTGGGGATTGGACCCAAGTTGCTCAACGTCACGTTGCAGGGAGCGCGGCGGTCGATGAAGTCGATGCGGGCGCGGTCCATGCCCGATGGGCAACCGTAGCGAATTGCGGCGAGGGCCGTCAGGTCGTGCTTGCGCGAAAGACGGTGGGCGAGTTCGCGTTTCGCCCACCGTGCCGACTGCCATAGCGAGCGCGTACGCCCGAACGGAATGAATGCCGGGACAACAGCGGTGTACATGCCCGGCTCGTCGAAGGCAACGGGCGGCGTGAGGCGTGGACGAAGGTCGATAGGGATGCCGATACCCGCGATGCCGACCCCGCGCGGGGCGGCGATGTCGCCGACCGCATGGGCGAGCGCGCCAGCTAGCGCGGCGTTCACCGTCACGTTCGCGCGCCGGGCTTTCGCGCGGAGAGCGGCGGTGTCGATCGGGTCGACTGTGCGAATCACCGTGCGGGTGCGGCGAATTCCCATCGGCGGGAGGGTGCCGGGCAGCCGTTTCGTGCGACGGACGAACGCGGTGAGTTGACTTGCCGCACTGACCCACATCGCCCGAAGGAACCGAGCCTGGGCGCGCGGGATGAGGTCGTCGGCGGGCGGAACCGGTGGGCGCGAAACGTCACCGCATGGCGCGGAAGTGGACCCCGTAATGTCCAGCTGGTCCATGACCGAGTCGGCCCTCGTATCCAGCGCGCGCTCCGATGTCAGGTCACTGACGCTCGGCGCAGGCGTCGCAAGCGCCAGCGCGAGCAACCCCATTCCCAACGTCGCAACCGAACGACCGTCGAGCAGCACGTGCGACAGCGTCAAGATCAAGTCGTGGTGTTCATCAGCGGTGCCCGGCCGCCACACCAGGTCGATCAATCTCCCTGGGGCAGTCGCCAAATCGACCGGCGTCGCTAATTCCTCGTCAAACAACGTCCGCCACTCGTCCGGCCGCTCAGCGATGCGGTGCAACACGGGCAGGTGTGGGTCAAGTGAGCGCGTGAGCACCGGGCCGTCAACGACAACCGCGCGCAACAGCGGGAATTGGGCGACGAGCGCGTCGGCGGCGTCTTCGAGTCGATACGGGCCGATGGGCCCATGCACGCGCACCCGCACCACCGAATTCGCGGGCGACAACTGGTCGATGAGCCAAAACCAACGTTCAGCGGGCGAAAGCGGCCGCTCGGATTCGGTCATCACCCGGCCGAGCGTAACGAATAACTCAGGACACTTTCTCAGCCACTTACTACGTGCGTATTATGGACTTATGGGTTTCGAGTGGCCTGATTGGGCGATCGCTCACCTGATCGGTATCGAACCCCGCGAGGTTCGGCAGGTCCTCGCAGCGAAGCATCGGTGGCCGCGTCCCGCGGGCGATGGTCACCTCGCCGTTTTGTCGCTGTGGGGGCGCACCACAGCCGGTCGCGCGTTGATCGTCGTCATGCGACAGCGCGAAGACTGGACGTGGGTGATCATCGGCGCACGGGCGATGCGCGCCGATGAACTGGCGCAATTCGAGCAGTGGGAAAGTGAGCAGCGGCCATGAGCGAGAATGACTACCCGTCAACAAAACAAGAGCTCGCCGACTTCATGGACCGGCTGAACTTTACCGACGCGCCCGCCGACGTGCCGCCAAGGTTGCCCGCGAACGAGGACATCATGGTCACCACCTCCATTCGCCTACCGCTCGGATTGCATTCGCGCCTCAAAAGCTTGGCCGACGAACGCCGAATAGGGGTGTCGACACTGTTGCGCGAATGGGCGGAGGCGGCTGTCGCCGAGATCGACGACGAAGACCAAATGATCTCCCTCGCCGAAGCCAAGCGCGCACTTTCGCGCGTACATCCCATTCACCGTGCGAGTTAATTCCACCGGGGTGTAAAACACTTCTATGAAGTTCTGGCGCCGCAGAACGCCCATCCCCGAAGTCCCGATGTGGCCAACCTGTCCCGACGCTGCCGCAGCGCTGCGCGCGTACCTCGCCGCACTGCCCGCCGATCCGACGGTGAGCCGCACCTCCGAAATGGAGTTCAACGGTTGGGGTTTGGACTTACGCGGCGGCGACCTGTCTGGTCTTGATCTTGCCGGCGCCGAATTGGGTCAGGCAGTCGCGACCGGCGTGCGCATGGTCGACACCGACCTGTACCGGGCGTGGATGCTCGACACCGACCTCTCGGGCGCCGACCTCACCGGAGCCGACCTCGGCAAAGTCCAAGCCTGCGAAACCGTATTGCGCGGCACGGTTTTACGCGGCGCCCGATTGATGCGAGCCGATTTCCGCGGCGCTGACTTCCGCGACGCCGACCTCACCGGAGCCGACTTACGCCACGGCACTTTCGTCGACGCCGATTTCCGCGGCGCGAAAATGCACTACTGCCGGACCGAAGGCGCGGACTTCCAAGGTGCGCTATTTGAGATGGCCTCGGTTTGATGGTTATTCAAGCACCCGCACCTTGCACATCACCCCCGGAGCATTCGCCAATCTTGCGTCAGCAGTGAGCAATTCACACTCATACGCTTCGGCCGCCGCCACGTAAGCCGCGTCGTATGCGGTGAGGTTGTCGTGTAGTTCCCACATCCTCGGGACGAGTACCCGGGTGAGCGGAACCTCGGGGTCGAGGTTCGCGACCGCCGTGACCGCCTGCGCGGCCTGGGCCGCGCTGATCGTGCCAGCGCGGGCGAAGCGGCGAATGACCGACAAGACTTCGACCGTCCAGTGCTGCGGGGCGATCCACCGGTCGTCTGCCTCAAGCGCGCTGCGACATCGCTCGCCCAGTTCGCCAGGGTTGAGCAGCGCGTGCGCGAAGACGGACGCATCGACGACGATCACCTTTCAACACCCGGACGAGTAAACGCCTCGTCGATTGCCGCATCACGCTCGCCGCGTTCAGCATCGAGAGCAACGACGATTTCCCGATCAGCGAACGCGAGATCCCACGTGACCGGGCTGAACTTCTTTAGCACCGCGATGTTGTCGTTCCGACGAACCTCGTCGCGAACGAGCTCGTACAGGAACGCCTGCAGGGACTGACCGCGCTGTTTAGCCAGCGCGACCAGCTGATCGCGCAAGGGTTCGGGAACGTCTCGAATCTGCAAGGCAACCATACATGCAATAGTGCATGCACTCGCGACTTGTTGTCAATAGCGAAAAAGGCGCCCTCCCGGAACGAACCGGGAGGGCGCCTTCAAAGGTGAAGTCTTAGCGGCGACGCTTACCCTTCGCATCACCGCGCGCCGCCTCACGACGCTCCTTGCGGGTACCTGACTGCTGGCGGCCGCCGTATTCCTGTGCGTCGGAATGGGATTCGGCGCGACCGTCTTCAGCGGGGCCCGAGTAGTTCAGGCCGCGCGGGGACGACTCGTCAATCCCTTTGGCGCGCAGGGCGGGTGGAGCCTGCTTCTCCAACGGTGCCACCGGAGCACCGACCGGGCTACGCAGGGTCGGGTCGACCGAAATGCCAGCGGGCTCAGGCTGCTGCACCTCAACCTGCAGGTTGAACAGGAAGCCGACCGACTCCTCCTTCAACCCCTCAAGCATCGCGGTGAACATGTCGAAGCCCTCACGCTGGTACTCAACGAGCGGGTCGCGCTGCGCCATCGCGCGCAGGCCGATGCCCTCCTTGAGGTAATCCATCTCGTAGAGGTGCTCACGCCACTTGCGGTCGAGGACCGACAACAGCACCTGGCGTTCGAGGTTGCGCATCGCGCCCTCGCCAGCGAGCCCGTCGATGTTCTGCTCGCGCTTCTCGTACGCGGTGTGCGCGTCGTCGAGCAGCGCGCGGCCCAGCTCTTCGCGGCTGAGTTCGCCGGCCTCGCCGGTAGCCGTTTCACCAGCGAGTTCCTTGGCGTCAAGGCTCACCGGGTACAGCGTCTTGAGCGCTGTCCACAGCTTGTCGAGGTCCCAGTCCTCAACGTATCCCTCGGCCGTCGCGCCGTCGACGTAGGCGGTGACGACGTCGGAGATCATGTTCTGAACCTGACCCTCCATGTCCTCGCCACGCAGGATCCGGTTGCGCTCGCCGTAGATCACGGTGCGCTGCTGGTTCATGACCTCGTCGTACTTGAGGACGTTCTTGCGGATTTCGAAGTTCTGCTGCTCGACCTGGGTCTGGGCGCTCTTGATGGCCTTCGAAACCATCTTGGCTTCGATCGGCACATCGTCGGGCAGGTTGAGGCGGTTCATGATTGCCTCAAGCGCGGCACCGTTGAAGCGACGCATCAGTTCGTCACCAAGCGACAGGTAGAACCGCGACTCGCCGGGGTCGCCCTGACGACCCGAACGACCACGCAACTGGTTGTCGATACGACGCGACTCGTGGCGCTCGGTGCCGAGCACGTAAAGCCCGCCCGCCTCGCACACCGTTTCGGCGTCGGCCTTGGTCTGCGCCTTGACCTGCTCAAGCGCCGAATGCCACGCGGCCTCGTACTCGTCGGGAGTATTGACCGGGTCGAGGCCCTGCTTGCGGAGCAGGATGTCGGTGATGATGTCGGCGTTGCCGCCAAGCACGATGTCGGTACCACGACCGGCCATGTTGGTCGCGACGGTCACCGCGCCCGGCCGACCGGCCTCGGCGATGATCTGCGCTTCCTGCTCATGGAACTTCGCGTTCAAAACGCTATGCGGCACACCGCGTTTGGTGAACTGCTTGGACAGGTACTCCGAGCGCTCAACGCTGGTGGTACCGATCAGGACCGGCTGACCCTTCTCGTGCCGCTCAACGACGTCGTCGACGACCGCGTTGAACTTGGCCTCCTCCGACTTGTAGATGAGGTCGGCCTGATCCTTGCGGATCAGCGGCTTGTTGGTCGGGATCGGCACAACACCGAGGTTGTAAATCGAATGCAGTTCGGCCGCTTCGGTTTCGGCGGTACCGGTCATGCCCGACAGCTTGTTGTACAAGCGGAAGTAGTTCTGCAGGGTGATCGTTGCCAGCGTCTGGTTCTCCGGCTGGATCTCGACCTTTTCCTTGGCCTCGATCGCCTGGTGCATGCCCTCGTTGTAGCGGCGACCAACAAGGATGCGGCCGGTGAACTCGTCGACGATGATCACTTCGCCGTCGCGGACGATGTAATCCTTGTCGCGCTGGTAAAGCTCCTTGGCCTTGATGGCGTTGTTCAGGTAGCTGACCAGCGGCGAGTTGGCTGCCTCGTAAAGGTTGTCGATGCCGAGCTGATCCTCAACGAACTCGACACCAGCCTCGTGCACACCGATGGTGCGCTTCTTGATGTCGACCTCGTAGTGCAGGTCGGGCTTGAGCAACGGTGCGATGCGCGCGAATTCGGCGTACCACTTCGACGACGCGTCAGCGGGCCCCGAGATGATGAGCGGGGTGCGCGCCTCGTCGATGAGGATCGAGTCGACCTCATCGACCACGGCGAAGTTATGCCCACGCTGGACGAGATCGTCGAGCGAGTGAGTCATGTTGTCGCGCAGGTAATCGAAGCCGAACTCGTTGTTCGTGCCGTAGGTGATGTCGGCGGCGTAAGCGGTACGCCGCTCGGCGGGCGTCATGCCGCCGAGGATCACGCCGACCTCAAGCCCGAGGAAGCGGTGCACACGGCCCATCCACTCCGCGTCGCGCTTGGCTAGGTAGTCGTTGACGGTGACGACGTGCACGCCATCGCCGGAAATGGCGTTGAGGTAGGCGGGAAGCACACAGGTGAGCGTCTTGCCCTCACCGGTCTTCATCTCCGAGATGTTGCCAAGGTGCAGCGAAGCGCCACCCATGATCTGAACCTTGTAGTGCTTCTGGTTCAGCACGCGCCACGATGCTTCGCGGGCCACCGCGAACGCCTCAAGCAGCAGGTCATCAAGGGTTTCGCCATCGGCGTAGCGTTGGCGGAACTCGTCGGTTTTGGCGCGCAACTGCTCGTCGGTCAGCGCCTCGATCTCGTCGCCATACGCGATGACCTCATCGGCGAGGTTCGACAGCCGCTTGACCATGCGGCCTTCACCAATCCGTAGCAACCTCGTCAGTGTCAGCGCAGGCACGGGTCTCGTCAGTCCTCTGGTCGGGGTGGGGTTTATCGGCGATCGTAGTGCGGGTAAGTCCGGCAACCACCGTACCCGTCCATACGACGGGCTGCCCGTCGTACCGGCATAGGCATCCGACCAGGTCAGAAGCACCGGTCGAGCGACGTTGCCAGTCAGTAGTATTCGCGCGGTCCTGACGTAGGATGTAGCGCGTGCCCGATCTGCGCGTCGCGCGGCACCGGAAGGAGTGGCTGAGCGCGTGATCACGAGATTGACGCCGCAGGACGCGTCGTTCTACCGGCTCGAATCGAGCAGTAATCCGATTCACATCGGCTCTCTCGCGATCCTCGACCCGGCGCTCGACTACCACCGCTTGCTTGAGCTCGTTCGTTCGCGCCTGCCGCTCGTGCCGCGCTACCGACGCAAAGTTCGCGAGATCCCGTTCGCCCTCGGTCGGCCAGTCTGGGTTGAAGACGCCACCTTCGACATCAGCTATCACATTCGCCAGTCCGCGCTGCCCGCTCCCGGCACCGACGAGCAGCTCTATGAACTCGTCGCGCGGCTCGCGTCGCGTCCACTCGACCAGGCTCGGCCGTTGTGGGAGATGTATCTGATCGAAGGGCTCAGCGGCGGGCGCTGTGCGGTGTTCACCAAATCGCATTCCGCGCTCGTCGACGGCGACACCGCGCTCGAAATCGGGCACGTGATCCTCGACAACAATCCGCAGCCGCGCGAATTCGCCGACGATGCCTGGCGTGCACCGCGCGAGCCAACCGACGTCGAGTTGCTCGGCGGCGCGCTTTCGCATTTGGCCGCCCAACCGCGCGACACCTACGAAGTCCTGCGCGATGTCGGTTCGAACGCGTTCAGCGTGGTTCGTGGCACCCGAATGGCGGTGAAGGCGGCAGCGAACGCGGTCCGCGTCGCCGCCGCGGGCACGCCCGATAGCCCGCTCAACGCGCGCACTTCGCGTAGTCGCCGCTTCGCTGTCGTCAGCACCAAACTTGAGGATTACCGCACGATCCGTCGACATTTCGACTGCTCGATCAACGATTCGGTGCTCGCCGTTGTCACCGGCGCGCTGCGCAACTGGCTGCTGTCACGCAACGAAGCGCTGATCGAATCAACGACGTTGCGCGCGGTCGTTCCGATGTCGGTCTATGTCGACGGCACCGACGCGCTCACGCCAGCGAGCGAGGTGTCATCGCTGCTCATCGACCTGCCCGTCGGCGAACCCAACCCGGTGATGCGGCTTTCGCATCTGGCACACGCGACCAAAGCGGCCGGTCAACAACGCAGAGGTGTTCGGGCGCGCACGCTCGTCCACCTCGCCGGTTTCGCGCCAGCGAGCCTGCACGCGATGAGTGTGCGCGCGGCGAGTACCTTCGCCGATAACACGTTTAACCTGGTGATTACCAACGCGCCGGGACCGCAGACCGCGATGTACATCGGCGGCGCGCGCATGCTTGAGATGTATCCGGTGTCGCCGCTCCTGCGCAATCAGACGTTGAGTTTTGGACTCACTTCCTATGACGGTCAGGTTTTTTACGGACTCAACGCCGACCGCGACGCCATGGCCGATATCGACGTGCTAGTCGCGTCGGTGCACGAATCAATGGAGGAGTTGCTCGGTGCCTGTATCTGACTCAGACCCCGCAGGGCCCGCCCAGGGCAAGTTGCGCGTCTACATTCCCGCCACCATTCCGATCCTGCGACAGCTCGTCGACGAGCGTGAGTTCTTCCCGCTCGGGGCAACCGCGTTCGCCGTCACGCCCGCATTGCGTGAGGCGTACGCCGCTGGCGACGAAGAAGAGCTCGCCGACGTCGCGATGAACGAGGCCGCGCGCGCGTCGTTGCGGCTGCTCGCCGCCGAGCGCGACGGAGATGACGACGCCGACGACGACGCGACCGCGCCCGACGAAGCGGCGAATCCCGGCAGCCCGATCTACCGCCGCGCGGTGATCGCCGCCGACGTCACGGGCGCGAAGCTGCGCCCCGACCTCGACGATGCCGTGGTGAAACTGGCAGGCCCGATCAGCTTCAAAGAGGTCGCTTCGGTGCACGTCGACCTTTCCGACGCCGAACCGCAGGTCGCCAAGGCCGTCGACGTGATCGACGCCGCCGATCTTGGTGACCCCGACGCCGAATTCGTGCTTGGCGACGCCGAAGATCATCAGCTCGCTTGGTACGCCACCCAAGAATTGCCATTCCTGCTTGATCTTTTGTGACTAGCCCGGGCGAACCTACGATGCCGTAACCTGGTGCGGGCGGCACCTGCCGCACGCTTACCACCAGGAGAATTCGCCCAGCATGGCACTGAACAAGTTCCGGGAATGGCTCGAAGCCCCCGCCGCCCACGTCAGCGAGCGCGGCGGCAAACTCAACGTGCTGCGCGGCGCGGTTGCCCGGATGACCACTCCCCTGCTGCCCGACGACTATCTGCACCTCGCCAACCCATTGTGGTCGGCGCGTGAGCTGCGTGGCCGCATCGTCGACGTGCAGCCCGAGACCGCCGATTCGGCGACGATCGTCATCAAGCCGGGCTGGGGTTTCGACTTCAAATACCAGCCTGGCCAGTACATCGGCATCGGCATCCTGATCGACGGCCGCTGGAACTGGCGTTCCTATTCGCTTACCTGCCCGCCGGATTGGACCGACGAAGGCGGCAAGCGCGTCATTTCCATCGCGGTCAAGGCCATGCCCGAGGGCAAGCTGTCGAGCCACCTCGTCAACGGGGTCGACGCTGGCACCATCGTGCGTCTTGCCGCGCCGCAGGGCGGGTTCGTGCTCCCGTCGCCGGTGCCGAAGAAGGTGCTGTTCATTACCGCCGGCTCGGGCATTACGCCGGTGGTTTCAATGCTGCGCGCGATGGACCGTCGCGACCAGGTCACCGATGTTGTCCACGTGCATTCCGCGCCGACCGAGGCCGACGTGATGTTCGGTGCCGAGTTGCGCGATCTCCACGACCGTCGCCCCGGTTTTGTCTCGCACCTGCAACTCACCGATTCGGCCGGGCTGTTCGCCCTGTCCAGCCTCGACGAGCTGTACCCGGATTGGCGCGAACGCGAGACGTGGGCGTGCGGCCCGGCGCCGATGCTCGACGCGATCGAGGGGCATTGGAAGGCGGCGGGAATCGCTGACCAACTCCATGTTGAGCGGTTCGAAATCGAGCGCAGCGCCGTCGGCGAGGGCGGCGTCGTCACCTTCGGCACCACCGGTCGCTCCGTCGAAGCCGACGGCGCGACGAGCCTGCTCGAAGCTGGCGAATCGGTCGGCGTGCAACTGCCCTTCGGCTGCCGCATGGGCATCTGCCAGACCTGCGTGGTGACCCTCGCCGAGGGACATGCCCGCGACCTGCGCAATGGCGAACAGCGACAAGCTGGCGACAAGGTGCAAACCTGCATCTCAGCGGCGGCAGGCGACTGTACGCTAGATATCTGACGACGCCATCACTTTCTGATAACGGGTACGCTGGGGGTTAAGACCTGCGCAAACCTTGCGCGCCGAAGCTAAGGAGCCGGTCGCCAGTGGCCATCACCGATATCCAGGCATTCGCCCACCTCACGGCCGCCGACATCGACACTCTGGGCAAAGAGCTCGACTCGATTAAGCGGGAGGTAGAAACCTCGCGTGGCGAGCGCGATGCCCGCTACATCCGTCGCACCATCGCCGCTCAGCGCTGCCTCGAGGTCGCCGCTCGCGCGCTGCTTTTCGGCAGCCGCAAGCGGTGGGCCTGGGTGAGCGGCACTGCCCTGCTTTCGGTCGCCAAGATCATCGAGAACATGGAACTTGGCCACAACGTCAGCCACGGCCAATGGGACTGGATGAACGATCCGGAAATCCACTCCACCTCGTGGGAATGGGACATGACCGGCCCGTCGGCGCAGTGGCGGCGCGCGCACAACTATTCCCACCACACCTACACGAACGTGCTCGGCAAAGACGAAGACCTCGGCTTCGGCATCTTGCGCATGACCCGCGACGAGGCGTGGCACCCCAAGCACCTCGTGCAGCCCATCGCCAATTTGGTCCTGGCCGCCACCTTCGAGTGGGGCATCGCGCTGCACGACCTCAGTATCGAAAAGCAGATCGCTGGCGTGAATTCGAAGGAATTCGCTTCGGCACCTAACCGCGAATTCGCGCGCAAGGTCGGCCGTCAGGTCACCAAGGACTTCGTCGTTTATCCGGCGCTCACGGGCCCGGCGTGGAAGTCAACGCTCAAGGCCAACGCGACGGCCAACCTCGTTCGCAACCTGTGGGCCTACGCCGTGATCTTCTGCGGGCACTTCCCCGACGGCTGCGAGAAGTTCACCGTCGAGCAGCTCGATGGCGAGACCCAGGGCGAGTGGTACCTGCGCCAGATGCTCGGCAGTGCCAACTTCGAAGCCGGGCCCACGATGGCGTTCATGAGCGGCAACCTCTGCTACCAGATCGAGCACCACCTGTTCCCCGACCTGCCGAGCAACCGCTACGCCGACGTCGCGGTTCGCGTGCGCGAGCTGTGCGAGAAGTACGACCTGCCCTACACCACCGGTTCGCTTGGCAAGCAGTACCTGCTCGCGTTCCGCACCATCCACAAGCTGGCGCTGCCCGACCGGTTCCTCAAGCGCACGGCCGACGATGCGCCCGAGACGTCGTCGGAGCGCAAGTTCGCTGGCATCTCGCTGCCGGAGGCGCTGCGCGTTGACCCGGCGACGGGCAAGCGGTTCGGGCTGCGGTCGGCATTGCACGACGCGAAGGTGTCGCTGGAAATCAAGGCGCGCCACGAGAAAGAAGTGCTGCGTGAGGCTAAGGCTGCCCTGAAATTGCGCCGCGCGCGTAGGCGTGGCTAATACACCGCAGTGATCGCCGCCACAATAGGACGATTCACACATTTAGGCCGCAAAATCCTTAACCTACGGAGTCGTAACCTACGGTACTGTAACCCGCATGGCGATCTCGGATGTCAAGGAATACGCGCACCTCACCGCGGCGGATGTCGAAGCTCTCGGAGCTGAATTCGACGCGATCCGCCGCGAAATCGAATCTTCTCGTGGGGCAAAAGACGCTCGGTACATCCGCAATGTCATCCGGCTACAACGCGCGCTCGAAATCAGTGGGCGCACTGTGCTTTTCGCTAGTTTCCTGCCGCCCGCCTGGTTGGCGGGCGTAGCACTGCTCGGCACGGCCAAGATCATCGAGAACATGGAGATCGGCCACAACGTCATGCACGGGCAGTGGGACTGGATGAATGATCCGGAAATCCACTCCACCTCGTGGGAGTGGGACAACGCGGGCCCATCAGCGCACTGGAAGATCACCCACAACTTCCTGCACCACAAGTACACCAACGTGCTCGGCATGGACGACGACATCGGCTACGGTCTGCTGCGCGTCACGCGCGACCAGCGCTGGATCCCGTTCTACCTTGGCAACCCCATCTACAACGCGCTGCTGCAAGCGCTGTTCGAATATGGCGTCGCCATTCAGCATTTGGAACTGGGCAAGGTCGCCAAGAAGAAGTGGGCGAAGGATTCGCCGGAATGGCAGCAGTTCGTTGCCGACCGCAATCTGGTTTTGAAGAAGATCGGCAAGCAGGCGGCCAAGGATTACCTGATCTTCCCGCTGCTCACCGGTCCGTCGTTCTTCACCACGCTCACCGCCAACCTCGCCGCCAACGTGGTGCGCAACGTGTGGACCAACGCGGTCATTTTCTGCGGGCACTTCCCCGACGGTGCCGAGAAGTTCACCAAGGACGACATCGTCAACGAAACCCAGGGCGAGTGGTATCTGCGGCAGATGCTTGGCAGCGCCAACATCTCCGGCGGCCCGGTGCTGCACTTCATGACCGGCAACCTGAGCCACCAAATCGAGCACCACCTGTTCCCCGACCTGCCGAGCAACCGGCTCGCGTCGATCGCGGTGCGGGTGCGCGAACTGTGCGACAAGTACGACCTGCCGTACACCACCGGGTCGATGCCGGTGCAGTACTTCAAGTCGTGGCGCACCATCGCCAAACTGTCGTTGCCGAATAAGTACCTGCGCGCGACTACCGACGATGCACCAGAAACCAAGTCGGAGAAGGCTTTTGGTGGTGCGCCAAGTACCGACCCGATCACCGGTGCTCGTCGTGGCCTGCGCACCGCGCTGGCTGCTGGCCGCACCAAGTTGGCCCGACGCGCGACGGCCTAAGACGTTGGGGTTCACTGGTCGGCGTGAGTGCCGACCAGTTGAGCGTCTACGAGGCCATCCGTCAACGTCGTGATGTGCGCGCCGAATTCACCGGCGAGGTCATCGACGATGAAACACTCATGCGCCTGCTCACCGCGGCGCATCAGGCACCGAGCGTCGGTAATTCGCAACCCTGGGACTTCGTGATCGTGCGCGAACCGGACACGTTGCGCCGCTTCGCCGACCACGTGGCCGACATGCGCGTGGCATTTCGCGAAAGCCTGCCCGCCGACCGCGCCGCCACCTTCGACCCGATCAAGATCGAAGGCATAGTCGAAAGCGGGACAGGCATCGTGGTGACTCACGATGACAGTCGCGGTGGGCCGCAGGTACTCGGCCGGGCGAGCGTACCCGAGACGGGCGTGTATTCGACCGTGCTCGCGATTCAAAATCTCTGGCTTGCCGCGACAGCGGAACAGGTTGGCGTTGGCTGGGTTTCGTTTTACGACCCAGAGATTTTGCGCGAACTAGTCGGTTTGCCCGCCGGAATTAAACCGATCGCTTGGTTATGTGTTGGTCCGGTCGACCATTTTCAAGAAGTGCCCGACTTGGAACGATTTGGTTGGCGCAGCGGTCGACCGCTCGCGGCGGCAATCCACCACGAGCGGTTCGGTGCTAATACCGACTCAGGCGAGCCGAATTAGGCCGTAATCAAACGCGTGCCGTCGATATACCACCGACGGGCGGTCAGTTTCTTTGTCGAGGAACAAAAAGAAATCGTGGCCGACGAGTTCCATTTGATAAAGCGCGTCGTCGACTGACATCGGAATGGCCGAGTGCACCTTGGTGCGCACAATATGGCCCGGCCCGGTTTCTTCTTCGACTTCTTCCACCACAGCGGGGGCGGAAGAACCATTTGGTGACGGTGGGTGGAAGAGCGCGTCGTCGATGAGGTCCGCGGTGGCCTCAGCCACCGAGACTGGCGTCTTGTCGCCGTAGTGGACTACGCGCCGCTTGTCCTTTGACCTGCGGAGACGGGATTCGAGCTTTTGAGTAGCCGACTCAAGCGCGGCGTAGAAACTGTCGGCGCACGCTTCGGCGCGCACAACCGGTCCACGACCACGCGCGGTGATCTCTACTCGCTGGCAATTTTTGCGCTGACGTCGATTACGTTCGTGGAACAGTTCCACGTCGAAAAGGAAGATCGACGGATCGAAGCGCTCGAGTCGCGCTAGTTTTTCGGCGACATAAATTCGATAGTGGTCGGGAACTTCGACATTTCGACCCGATACCACCACCTCGGCGGCTGTGCCGGGAATTGGAGTTTCGGTCGCGGCATCGTCGGTAAATGCCGATGGGCCAGCGTCTCGCACTGAAGCCCGTGAAGAAGTCGTCACGCGTACCTCCCGGTATCGGCCGCGTCCGCATCGCACGGAAGCGGCGGGTGTGGCAATGCCGACCGGATTCGCTCGGCACTAGTTGTCGAGGCACCACCTCCGAAGCTCGTGCGATATGCCGAATTGCCTTGCCCACTACCCGAGCCGACCGGGCGAACGCACTTTGGCGAAACGCCGCCGACCCTGCCTGGCTGAGGCGAGAAATTCGGTGTGTGTCCGCGACGCTAGTACGCAACTGACTCGCGCGCCACTGTTCACGCAAATTTTCCCTAATCACGCCGCGCAGACCGTGACAAGCGCCCTAGCCGCCACGCCGACGTCGCGCAACACGCGCACCGATTCGCATGCCGTCGCACCCGTGGTGAGCACGTCGTCGATCAGCACTACCTCGGCATTTGGCAATGTGCGCAGCCGTGCCAGACCGCGCGGATCGACGTCGATTCGCCCGCGCAGATTCGCGGCGCGCTGGGCGACGCTGAGCCCGACCGAGTCGCGCACTCCCCGACCAGCACGCAGCATCGCGACACTATGGCTATCGGCTAGCCACCCGGTCGCGGTGCAGCTCGCACGCCCAACCGGGTCGCCGCCACGCCGTCGCGCGGCTGACGCCCGGGTGGGCGCTGGCACGAGCAGCAGCGGGCGATCGGACGCGCGTAACCGGTCGAGCGCGACCGCGAGCGCGAAGCCGAGCGGATGCGCCAGGTCACGGCGACCATGTTCCTTCGCGGCGAGCACCGCGCGTCGCGCAGGTCCGCGATAGGACCCGAGCGTCCAGCACGGCACGCCGGGGTCGGCACGTGGCCGAACGCGCGTTGGTGGGCGAGCGAGGACGGCGGCGCAGTGCTCGCACCACAGTTGGCCCGCTCGCGCGCAACCGCCGCATTGGGCGGGGAGAAGCAGATCGAGGAGAGTGCGCATAGCCCAGGAGTATGACCTGGGTCACCGACAAGTTCGGGTGCGTCAGCCGGGCAGAACGGGGACGACCTGTTCGCCGGTCAAGCCGGGTACCTCACGCCAGTACCGGTCGTTGCGCGTCGGGTCGGCCGTCTGTAGTTGCAGCACCGCCCGCGAGTCGGCAACGTACTGCGCCGACGGCGTCGACGCCACCGCGCGCACCGGCGGGGTGAGGTTCTGCGAGGTCAGCGGAGTCATGAGTGAACCGTCGATCGAGACGGTGAACACCGGGTCAACCGTGCCCTCGCGCGCGACCATCAGCGTGTCGCCGGTAACCCAGCTCACCGAAACCGCCCGTGTGCTCAACCCAAGCGCGACCGGCGTTGGTGAGGTGAGCGCGAACTTCCCGTCGGGGCGTCGCTCGATCACCGCGACATAGACCTTCCCGTCGGCGATCACCGCGGCACGCACGCCGGTGCGCGAAACGGTCAACTGACCGAGCGGTCCGCGCGGGGCCGCAGGGGCGGAGAACATGGGCGTCGTGTCGACATCCTGGGTCGACACATTGCCGGTCGCGCGGTCGATTACCGCCCTTGTCACGCGCTCGCCGTCGATAACGACCCACGCCGAACTGCCGTCGGCCGTCCACGACGGCGTAGTGATCGACGCACCTTCGGCGACCGGGAACGCCTTGCCGCCGTAGCTGCCGAGCAGCAGCGTGCGACGCGGTTCCGGCGCTGGTCGACCGGTGTCAGCGACGGCGGCGACCGACTGACCATCACCCGAGATACCAGCCGAAACGAGGTTGTTCGCCTCACCGAACGACCCAGCGGGCGCGATCGGCCCCTCGGGCGTGACGTTGACAAGCGCACCGTTGCGCACCGCGTGCAAGCCCGCTCTGCCCTGCCCGGGCGCGGGCGCGGTGAACTGTTCGACGTCGGTGATCGCCCAGCCGTTCGGGAACCGGTCGTCGAGCGGCTTGCCGTCGGCCAACAGGATGTACGGGCCGAGCACGTCGGAACTGGCCAGCGTCGTGACGATCTGCGCGGCAAGCAGTTCGCGATCATGCTGGTTCGGCGATACCCCGGCGAGGTCGACGCGAACGCCGCCGATGCCGATGCCGACGTCGCCGGGTTCGTTGTTCGCCTTCGTAATCGGACTGTGCAGGGTGACCGGTCCGCCGATCGGATTGCGCACCACCGGCGCGATCGCGGCCTGCGGACCGTGTTGGAGCACTTCGATCAGCCGATCGGTGAGCCGCGAACGCGGGACCGAAAGCCAACGCGGATCAGGCACGAGTACCGACGTGGCGGGGTCGACGTAGTACAGGACCGAGCGGTGATAGGACTTGTTGAACGCGCTCGCTTCCATCACGACGCCGGGCGGCAGCTCGGTGATGCGCCATTCCCCGTTGACGCGACGCATTTCGATCTTGTTTTCCAGCGTGCCTTCGGAAGCGTGGTAAGCACCGTCGAGCGCGAGGTCACCGACTTTGCGCGCGCGAATCACATACGTCGCGTGGTCGCCGCTGCGTGACTCGCGCAAGGTGTCGGGCCGGTCGACGATCATCGCGCTCGCCTCGTCGTCCCAGTTCGCGGCCGTATCCGGTGCCATGTACTGGCGTGCGGCAGCGTGGTGTTCGGCGGGATCGGCACTGGCGATAAGGAAGTCGCTCAGCAACAAATCCGGGTCGCGACCTGGGGTTGGCGGCGGTGGCCCGACCGAGGTGGGTACTCGGTTGATCGTCCCGAGCGCTTGCGGCGCTGACGATTCCGGCAGACTCGCGCAGCCGGCGACAAACATTCCGGCCAAGCACAGCGCGAGCAACACGGCCAACCGCCGGGACAAGCTGCGCGCGATCGTCATTGTTGTCGGTCTCCGTTGTCGGTGGACTCAGGTTCGTCATCAGGTGCGGGGTCCGGCGGCAGTTCCGCTTCGGGCAACGAGTTGACCTTGCGCAACATCGGTTCCAACGCAAGCGGGCTCGCGCCCAGTTTTCGACCCCGCGTCATCGGGACGAGTAGTCGGAAACTCGCGCCGACGCCGGGTTCGCCCCACGCTTCGAGTTTGCCCTCGTGCAGGTTGGCGTCTTCGACACTGATCGACAGGCCGAGTCCCGTTCCGCCCGAGCGCCGCACCCGCGATGGGTCCGAGCGCCAAAACCGGTTGAATACCAGCTTCTCCTCGCCCGGTCGCAGGCCGATGCCCTGGTCGCGCACGACGGTCGCGACCGCGTTCGCGTCGGCATCGCCACGCATGCGAATAAGCACGGGCTTGCCTTCGCTGTGGTCGATCGCGTTGGCGAGCAGGTTGCGCAGCACGCGTTCGACGCGACGTGGATCGACTTCGGCGATCACCGGTTCATCGGGCAGATCGATAATCACTTCAACGCCAGCCTCGGTCGCCAAATGCCGCACGGTCGAAATCGCCGCTCGCGCGCACATCCGCATGTCGAGCGATTCCACTTGCAGCTCAGCGACACCCGCGTCGTGACGTGACACTTCGAGCAGGTCGTTGAGCAGCCCTTCGAAGCGGTCGAGTTCATTGACGAGCAGTTCGGAACTGCGCGCGAGCGCGGGCTGCAGGTCGTCGCTCGCGCCGTGAATGAGGTCGGCTGCCATGCGAACCGTGGTCAACGGGGTGCGCAGCTCGTGGCTGACATCGGAGGTAAACCGCTTTTGCAGGTTGCCGAATTCCTCAAGCTGGGTGATCTGATTCGACAGACTTTCGGCCATCTCGTTGAACGCTTGCGCGAGCCGTGCCATGTCGTCTTCGCCGCGCACGAGCATGCGCTCTTTGAGTCGACCGTCGGCGAAACGACCAGCGATCCGTGCTGCTGACCGAATCGGCAAAACGACTTGTCGCGTGACGAGCGCGGTGATCGCGGCAAGCAAAACGAGCAGCACAACGCCGCCGATGAACATCGTGCCGCGCATCAGCGCGAGGCTGGATTCCTCGCTGGCCAGCGGGAAGATCAGATAGATCTCCAACGTCGCGACCTCGGCGCTCGGGCTGCCGATAATCAGCGCGCGCCCGCGATAGCCGTCAGGGTCGGAAACCGTGGTGAACTGGTACGACACCTGGTTGCGTTGGACGAACCGACGCAGTTCCGGCGGCACCTCGTTGATCGGGCCGACCGTGATTTCATGCGGCGGAACGCCACCGATCATCGCCAACGCGGAGTCGAAACTGCCAGCGGCACCGCTGGACTGACCAGTGCCACCGCGACTCGACAGCGCCGAACGCGCTTCGGCGAGTTCCTCGGATTGGCTTGTCGTGTCGTGGGCGCCTGACATCTTCGCTTCGATCGTCGCGCGCGCACGATCCATTTCCTCGACCGCCGCGTTGATCTTGGCTTCGAGGAGTCGGTCAGTGATCTGACCGGTGAGCACGACCCCCAGGATCGTGATGACAATGAGGGACAGGGTCAACGTCGAAACGATGACCCGCAGCTGCAACGACCTCCGCCAAAGGTGGCCGAGTGCGGCGCCCATGGACTGGAACCAAGCCAGGATGGGGGCCGCCCATCGTCGCAACCGCGCGATGGCGCCGTCGATCACCGCGGCGCCTCGCAGCGACCGATCACGGCGGTCCGGCCTTGTAGCCGACACCGCGCACGGTCAGCACGATCTCGGGATTTTCCGGGTCTTTCTCGACCTTGGCGCGCAGGCGCTGAACGTGGACGTTCACGAGCCGCGTATCCGCCGCGTGCCGGTAGCCCCAGACCTGTTCGAGCAGCACCTCGCGCGTGAAAACCTGACGCGGCTTACGCGCGAGCGCGACAAGCAGGTCGAATTCGAGCGGGGTGAGCGAGATCTGCGTGCCGCCACGGGTGACCTTGTGAGCGGGCACGTCGATGACGATGTCGGCGATCGACAGCATCTCGGCGGGCTCGTCCTCAGTGCGCCGCAGCCGGGCTCGCACGCGTGCGACGAGTTCCTTCGGCTTGAACGGCTTGACGATGTAATCGTCGGCGCCGGACTCAAGTCCGAGCACCACATCGACAGTGTCGGTCTTGGCGGTGAGCATGACGATCGGTACGCCGGAATCGGCCCGCAGCACCCGGCATACGTCGATGCCGTTCATGCCGGGCAGCATCAGGTCCAGCAAAACCAGGTCGGGGCGGATTTCCCGCACCGCCGACAGGGCCTGCGTGCCGTCGCCGACCACATGCGGGTCGAACCCTTCCCCGCGCAAGACGATGGTCAGCATCTCAGCGAGCGCCATATCGTCGTCGACGACCAGAATCTTGGGCTTCATAGTCCTATGTTGTCATCTCCCAGGCCAGGATCGGGCCGCCACGCCATTAATGGTGTGAACATGGCGTTTTGGCCGACCTTATCCAGCAAAGATTTCGGTACAGAGCGTGAGTAAAGCGGGGCGGTCGGTATCGGAGCGGTAGGTAGTCCACCGGCCGAACCAATCGCGGTCAGCGAGTTCACGATAGACCTCGCCCGTGCGGTGTTGCAGACCGCCGTCGCGTTCGTAGGCGTCGAGGGCACGGGTGGCGTCGAGTTCGCCACGGCGACGGGCGCGTTCGGCGGCGACGTCGGCGTCGATGTCGAGCAGGACCGTGAGCTGCGGCGTCGGCAATTTCAGCCGGTCAAACTCCAGATCGCCCACCCACGCGACGATTTCGCCGTCGGCATCCTGGTTGGCGCGCGCGGCCGAGTAGGCGGCGTTGGACGCGACCCAGCGGTCAAGGATCACGATGTCGTTGGCGGTCAACAGGTTCGCGATTTCGACGCTTGCCTCGGCGCGATCGAGCGCGAAAAGGATCGCCATCGCGTTGATCGAATCGGCGAGGTCGCCGTGGTTGCCGCGCAATGCTTCGGCGGCGAGGTCAGCGGGGGTTGACTGCCCGTATTGCGGAAAGGCAAGTCGCCCAACGCTTAAGCCTTTGCCACTGAGTTCGTCGACGAGCCCGTCGATGAGTGTGCGTTTGCCCGCCCCGTCGAGCCCCTCAATCGCGATCAGTACGCCCATGCGCAGCAGATTACCCGTCGGCGACTCGCCCCAATGACACAGCATATGTGAGTCATACATATTTCAGAAGCCCAGACTTTTCTGGGCTCGCACCGGTCATTCACGCCGCGACAGGATGAGCACCGCATCTCTCATACTTCGATCGAACGGCAGCAAAATGAACACACGCAGACTTGCCATCACAGTCGGCGCTTTCGCCGCCATCGCAGCGCTAACCTGCGGTCCCGCGACGGCCGCCGTTCCGACCGCCCCGGCAGCTATGCCGGTCGCCGGTTCCGGTAGCTCGTCGCTGACCGCATCGCTCCTTGGCATTCTCGTGAGCAATCTCCCGGAATTTTTAACCTGCTCCGACACGTGCGGAGTCGACCATTCTGTGCCCCTGGCCAACTGAAATCCCGAGAACGAGACTCATGATGAACAAATTTATCTGCGCGACCATCGCCGCGGGCACGATCGCAACCGTCGGCGCGAGCGGCGTAGCGCAGGCGCAGCCGCTCCCGGTGGGCGCGCCCGCCGCGACGGTGGTCAACACCGGGTCTAACGACGCGATAGTCGTCCTCAGTAGCGCAACTGGTGCGCTACTGATTCCGATCATCCTGCCGCTGATGTGCGTGCACTACGACGTGGACTGCATCGCGCTCGGCAGCTCGTGGCTGTCCCGCTGACGCGAAACGCGAAACGGGTCCGGCGGTACTCGCCGGACCCGTTTCGTCACTTCACGACCTAGTAGCGGTAGTGCTCCGGCTTGTACGGGCCTTCCACGTCGACGCCGATGTATTCAGCCTGGTCCTTGCTCAGCTTGGTGAGCGTGCCGCCGAGGGCCTCAACGTGGATCTTGGCGACCTTCTCGTCGAGGTGCTTCGGGAGGCGGTAGACCTCGTTGTCGTACTGCTCGGGCTTGGTCCACAGCTCGATCTGCGCGATGACCTGGTTCGAGAAGCTGTTGCTCATCACGAACGACGGGTGGCCGGTCGCGTTGCCGAGGTTGAGCAGACGACCTTCCGACAGCACGATGAACGAACGGCCGGTGTCGGGGAACGTCCACAGGTCGACCTGCGGCTTGATCTCAAGGCGCGTCGCGCCCGAACGCTCAAGCGCGGCCATGTCGATCTCGTTGTCGAAGTGGCCGATGTTGCCGAGGATGGCCTGTTCCTTCATCGCCTTCATGTGATCGAGGGTGATGATGTCCTTGTTGCCGGTTGAGGTGATGACGATGTCGGCATCGCCGATCGCCTGCTCAACGGTGACAACGTCGAAGCCGTCCATCAGTGCCTGCAGCGCGTTGATGGGGTCGATCTCGGTGACCTGCACGCGCGCGCCCTGACCAGCCAGCGACTCCGCGCAGCCTTTGCCGACGTCGCCGTAACCGCAGATCAGCACCTTTTTGCCACCGATGAGCACGTCGGTGCCACGGTTGATGCCGTCGATGAGCGAGTGACGGGTGCCGTACTTGTTGTCGAACTTCGACTTGGTGACCGAGTCGTTGACGTTGATCGCCGGGAAAACCAACTCGCCCGCGGCGGCGAACTGGTAGAGGCGAAGCACACCGGTCGTGGTCTCTTCGGTGACGCCCTGTACCGAGTCGGCGATGGTCGACCACTTGTTCTTGTCGGCCTCAAGCGACTCGCGCAGCAGGTTCAAAAACACCTTGTACTCGGCCGAGTGGTCGTCGTCCTCGGGCGGAACAACGCCAGCCTTTTCGAACTGCGCGCCGCGCAGCACGAGCATGGTCGCGTCGCCACCGTCGTCAAGAATCATGTTGGCGGGCTCGCCCGGCCAAGTGAGCATCTGCTCAGCGGCCCACCAGTACTCCTCCAGCGTCTCGCCCTTCCAAGCAAAAACCGGGGTGCCCTTTGGCTCGTCGACGGTGCCGTTCGGGCCGACGACGATCGCGGCGGCCGCGTGGTCCTGGGTGGAGAAAATGTTGCACGACGCCCAGCGCACCTCGGCACCAAGCGCGACAAGGGTTTCGATCAACACAGCGGTCTGCACGGTCATGTGCAGCGAGCCGGAGATCCGCGCGCCCTTGAGCGGCTGTACATCGTGGTATTCGCGGCGAAGTGCCATCAGACCCGGCATTTCGTGCTCGGCCAGCCGGATTTCCTTCCGACCGAAATCGGCCAGCGCGAGGTCGGCCACCTTGTAGTCGATGCCGTTGCGAACGTCGGCTTTGAGTTCGGTGCGTGCGGGTGCTTCAGAGGTCGTCACGTACCCAAGGCTACCGCTAGAAACCTAGGCTGCCGCGCGGTATCGGGCCAGCAGCCGTTGTCGTTTGGCCGGTGCGACATTCGCCAGCGACAGGTCGCCGATGTAGTGGGCGAGCACGCGCGGGTCCATCACCGCACGCCACAGCGGTGGCACGGCGGCAAGCAGCAGCATCGTCGCGTAGCCGGCGGGCAGTTGTGGCGACTCTTCGGAACTGCGCAAGGTTTGGTACCGGCGACCAGGATTGGCGTGATGGTCGCTGTGCCGCTGTAGGTGGAACAGGAAGATATTGGTGACCAAACGGTCGGAATTCCAGCTGTCACGTGGCGAGCAACGTTCGTACCGACCATTGGGTTTGCGTGCGCGCAACAGCCCGTAGTGCTCGACGTAGTTCACGGTCTCAAGCAGCCCAAAACCGATAACTGCCTGCAAAAGCAACCACGGCAGGATCGACGGACCAAACGCGATCATGAGCGAACCGAAAAGCACGACCGTCATCGCCCATGCTTGCAAAATGTTGTTGTGCCAGGTCAGCCACGGTCGCTCTTGACGGGCAAGCCGGGCGCGTTCGAGTTCGATCGCCGAGCGGAATCCGCCGATGATGCTGCGCGGCAAGAACTGCCAGAGCGATTCACCGAGCCGCGCGCTCGCCGGGTCTTCGGGAGTGGCCACCCGTGCGTGATGACCGCGATTGTGCTCGACGAAGAAGTGGCCGTACGCCGACTGCGCGAGCGCGATCTTCGACAGCAACCGCTCAGCACTCTCGACGCGATGCCCGAGTTCATGCGCGGCGTTGATGCCAATGCCGCTGACGAAACCAACCGTGGTCGCCAGCCCAAGCTTGTCGATGAAGGTCAGTTCACTGCCCGCCCACATGAAGCAGGCGATGCCCAAACTCAGGAATTGGATGGGCAGAAACAGGTAGGTGCACCAGCGGTAGTACCGGTCGGCCGACAGGGCGGCGTAGTCCTCTTCGCGCGGATTGTTGCCATCATCACCAACAATCCAGTCGAGCACTGGGATCGCGATCAACACAATGACCGGGCCGATCCACCAAAACACCGGTGCGCCCGTGCGATAAACGAGTTGGGAGGGCAACAGCGCGCAGGCTGGAGCGATCAGGCCAAGAGCCCAGAGATACCGTTTGGGATCACGAAACCCCCCCGGTTTGCCAACCGTTTGCACACCAACTCCGCTATAAAAAGACCAACCACCGACTGGTGTGAATACTGGCAGACCGCGCGCACGTTACACAGGGTTACGTCCGTAAACGTGGCCATGGTTACACTGTGGCGAATTAGAGCCGCCTAACCGCCTGCGTGAACTCCGTCACCGCGACTGACAATCAGGTCGATATACGGGCTCAGCAACGCGCTCATCTCGGCTGGCGCGTCCCGTTCGGCAACCGGCGGATTCGGGATGTAACTCAGCGCGATGCGCACTAGCGCGTGCGCGAGGATGTCAGCTTCGGCGGGAGTCGCGTCGACCCAACTGTCGACGAAAACCTGCGCCAGCCGGGTAGTTGCATGTACAAGCAAAGGCCCGGCGTCGAGGGTAATCAGGCGAAGCAGGTCCGGCTTCATCTCACCAGCGAGCAAGGACTGGACAAGCGGGTCGAGTGACGCCGAAACGAAGAAGTCGGTCATGCCGACGCGAACGGCCGTCGCGGCGTCGCCAACATTGCTGGCGACCGCGTCAGCGACGTGGTCAACGAGCTGATCGGCAAGGCGCAACGCGTACGCCTGCGAAAGCCCAGCGCGCGAACCGAACTCGTTGTAAAGGGTTTGGCGACTCACCCCGGCCTGAGTCGCAACGTCGCCGAGCGTGATCTTGGACCAGTCACGCTCGGTGAGCAGATCGCGCATCGCATCTAAGACAGTGCTGCGCAGCAGTTCGCGAGCCGCCTCCTGATACGGGAGGCGACCCGTGGTGCGGGGATTACCCGCCACACTCACGAACGTTCGATTTCGACCATGAAGAAATCGGCTTTGGCCGCGCCACAGTCGGGGCACGTCCAGTGATCGGGAATGTCGTCCCAGCGCGTACCAGGCGCGATGTTGTCTTCGGGCCAGCCCTTGGCTTCGTCATATTCGAAGCCACACTGAATGCACTGGTACAGCCGGTAATCGTTCACTGCGAGACTCCTAGCCCTTCAAAATCGACCTTTTCCCGCACGCCGCAATCCGGACAGCACCAATCGTCAGGGACCGCCGCCCAGGCCGTCCCAGGGGGAAATCCTTCCCGGGGCGCGCCGCGTGCTTCGTCGTAGACATAATCACAGACGGGACATTTGTACGCACTCACTGGTCGGCCTCCGATCCGTACTGCGCCAACACTTTTGCCCGTTTCGCTGGCTGGATGTTGGCTTTGGTCACGTCGCCGCCGTAGTGGGCGAGGACGCGCTTGTCCATGATGCGACGCCAGATCGGCGGGAAGTAGCCAATCAAGATCATCGAGGCGTAGCCGCTTGGCAGGTTGGGCGCACCGTCCCAACTGCGCAGCGTTTGATAGCGCCGCGTTGGGTACGCGTGATGGTCGCTGTGGCGCTGCAGGTGGTAGAGGAAGATGTTGGTGACGATGTGGTCGCTGTTCCAGCTGTGTTCCGGCGCTGGCCGCTCGTAGCGCCCGCTCGCGGTCTTGTTACGCACGAGTCCGTAGTGCTCAAGGTAATTCACCGATTCGAGCAGGCTCGCGCCGACGACCGCTTGCAAGATCAAGTACGGCAACACCTGTGGACCGAAGAACGCGATGAGGCCAAGCCACAGCACCACCGTCATCGCCCATGCGTTGAGCACGTCGTTGTTCAGCGTCCACGGTCCGCGATCGAGGCGACGCAACCGCTCGGCCTCCAAATGCCATGCCGAGCGCAGGCTCCCCCACACCGTGCGCGGCAGGAATGCCCAGAAACTTTCCCCGAGTCGAGCTGATGCCGGGTCTTCTGGCGTCGCGACGCGAACGTGGTGACCGCGATTGTGCTCGATGTAGAAGTGCCCGTAGAAGGTCTGCGCGAGCGCGATGCGGGCGAGCCACCGCTCAAGGCTGACCTTCTTGTGCCCGAGCTCGTGCGCGGTGTTGATGCCGATGCCGCCGATCATGCCGACGCTGATCGAAATACCAATCTTGTCAATGACATTCGCGCCACCTTCGAAGCCGAGCCAGTGCAGGTTCGGCGCGGCGATGATGTAGCACGCGAAAATCAGCGACGCGTACTGGAACGGCAGATACAGATACGTGAGGTACCGGTAGTACTTGTCGTTTTCCAGGTACTCCATCACTTCGTCGGGCGGATTGTTGCCGTCGGGACCGAAGAACAGGTCGGCGAGCGGGATGACGATGTAGACAAGAACAGGCCCGAGCCAGAACGGCACTTCGGCGAGGCGATGCCAGCCGAGCGCGTTGAGGCCGATCATCAACGGGATCGCGATCGTGAAGACCCCGGTTGGGGCGAACAGGCCCCACAACCAGAGGTAACGCTTGGAATCGCGCCACACGGGCTCGATCGCTGCCGCCGCGCTATCCGGTGGCTTGGCTGGGTTGGTTTCGGCCGACATCATCGTCTCCCAGGTGGTGAGGCACATCTCACACTTGTGATGTGCGTTACTCGCTGTTTCAGACGATATGCCTGTTTTCTGCCCCTCGTCTAGACAAATTTCGAGATTTGTAAAGTCGCGACCTAGGTGGAACGACCGGTAACAAACAGCGACGGCCGCCCCTACCTGGGAACGGCCGTCGCAGATACTTTTCCGGCGGTGTCCATACCGCCGTATAGGGGCCTTACCGCACGAGCGCGACATCCGCGTCGACCGGTAGCGCATCGACTGGCCACCAGCGCAAATCCGTCGACTCGGCACTGCGCACCGGTACCGCGCCCTCGGGTGCGACCACTTCGAACAGCAGGTCGAGATGCCGTGTCGGCACACCAAGCGAGCAGGTGATCGGGTGTGCTTGCGCGCCGTACAACCCTGGCGTGAGCACCAGGTCAGCGATGCCCGACTCTTCGCGCGCCTCGCGCAACGCGGCGTCGGCGACGGTCGCGTCGGTTGCCTCGCAGTGCCCGCCGAGCTGGATCCACCGACCAACGCGGGGATGAAGCGTCAGCAGCACTTCGGACCGGTCGTGGGAAAACACGATCGACGACGCGGTGATGTGGCCGGGCGCGTGTTCACGCAGACAGCCCTTCGGCGCGGAACCGAGGAACGCGAGCATCGCTTCGCGCAGCGCACGATCGCCAGCTTCGGTCGGCTGCCATGCGGTCAGCAGATCCGTCGCCGACGCGTGCAGCGATTCCGCGCTCACAGCTCAACCAGTCCGGCACCGGGCGAACCCACTGTGCGCGGGGCAAGTTCGTCGGCGGGGTAGCCAATCGCGATGGCGCCCAACGGCATCCATTCGTCGTCAAGCCCCAGCACTTCCCGTGCCACCTCGGGCGCGAAGATCGTCGACCCGATCCAGCAACTGCCGATCCCGTCGACGGCGAGCGAAACGAGCAGCCCTTGCACGGCAGCACCAACCGCGACCGTGAACATGGTCTGCTCGGCCGCCTGCCTACGGGCATCGGGGTAATCGTGCGCGCCGTCGGGCACGCAGAACGGGATGATCACCTCAGGCGCGTTGACGAGAATGTCGCCGCGCGCGATTCGCGCTTCGATGCGTTCGTCGCTGAGTCCGTCGGCGCGCAGGTCGGCACGCCACGCGTCGGCCATCTGCGCGAGCAACTGCGCGCGCAGCTTGGGCTTGCGCACCCACACGAAACGCACCGGTCGAGTGTGGTGCGGCGCGGGCGCGGTGAGCGCTGACGCGACGGCGGCGCGGATGCGCTCAGGGTCGACGGGTTCGTCGCGGAACGCGCGCACCGAACGACGAAGCGGCACAGCCTCTTTGCGGCCCTGCTCAAGCGCTTCGGCGGTGCCGAGCCAGAACAGATCGTCAATTCCGCCGCGCAGCAACGCTTTTGCGGTCGAGCCGTCGTCGTCAGTTTGCAGCCCGCGCACCACCGCGACGGGCAGTCCGCCGAGCTTGCCCTTCACGAGGTCGGCGGCGGCGGCGAGTTCGTCGGCAATCGCTACCTGGGTGACCTGAAGCTCGTTGCCCTGCCCGTCGACCTCGCCCGCGTAGTCATGCAGCACGCGAAGGCCAGCCGAGCCGATCGCGGCGTCGATCTGCCCGTTGCGCCATGCGCGACCCATCGTGTCGGTGATGACGACAGCCACGTCGACGCCGAGTCGTTCAGCAATCGCGGCGCGCAGCGCTTTGGCGCTCGCATCGGGGTCGACCGGCAGCAGCACGAGTTCACCTTCGGCGACATTGGACCCGTCGACACCGGATGCGGCCTGCACGATGCCAAGGCGATTCTCGGTGATGAGCGTGCGGCCCTTGCGCGCGAGCACGCGGACGGCTTCGGCAGTGACGAGCTCGCGGCGCGCGGCGTCGCGTTCCTCGGGGTCGGTCGGCGCGGCGACGATGCGCCCTTCGGCCTTCGACACGATCTTGCTCGTGACGACGAGTACGTCGCCGTCGACGAGCCAAGGTGCTTGTGCGGCAATTGCTTTCGCGATGTCGTCGCCGGGACGAAACTCCGGCAGCCCCTGAATCGGGAGGATGCGCAGTTCGGCGGCGGCGTGGTCGCCTAAGTCCGTCACGGCTTGACCCCCGCCAATTCCAGTGCGGCACGCGCCATTTCGGCTGTCGCGTCGGGATCGGTCATCAATAGCGGAACGCCGCGCACCTCGACGCCGGGCACGTCGGCGGTGTCGGTTGAGTGCACGAGCCAGCCGTCGAGAATGCCGGTCGCCGAACGCGCGCCGTAATGTCGCCCGACCGCTTCGGCGCTGGTCTCGACGCCAATCACCGAAAGGCACTCATCGGCCATGCCGCGCAACGGTTTTCCGTCAATCACCGGCGACAGCCCGATGACCTTGGCTTTCGTTGTGCGCAACGCGCCGCGTATGCCAGGGACCGACAGGATCGCGCCAATGCTCACGACGGGGTTCGACGGGGCAAGAAGCACCGCGTCAGCCTCGGCTATGATTTCGGTCACATTTGGTGCGGGAGTGGCGGTTTCGGCCCCAATTGACGCGAATGAGTGGGTTTCGACGGCCGCGCGGTAGCGCACCCACCACTCTTGGAAGTGGATCGCGCGACGTTCGCCAGGATTGTCGGGATCGCTGATCACCACGTGGGTTTCGCACCGATCGTCGGTGGCGGGGATCAGGCGCACGCCCGGCTGCCACCGGTTGCTCAGCGCCTCAGTGACCGCCGAAAGCGGGTAGCCAGCGCGCAGCATTTCCGAGCGAATCAGGTGCGTTGCGATGTCGCGGTCGCCCAAACCGAACCAATCGGGCTTGGCGCCGTAGGCTGCGAGCTCTTCCTTGGCGTTCCACGTCTCGTTCGCGTGCCCCCATCCGCGTTCGGGGTCGATGCCGCCGCCGAGGGTGTACATGCAGGTATCGAGGTCGGGACAGATGCGAAGGCCGTGCATCCACACGTCGTCGCCCACGTTGACGATGGCGCTGATCTCGGCATCGTCGGGCAGGAGCGCCTTGAGTCCTTGCAGGAATCGGGCACCGCCGACGCCGCCGACGAGGACGGCGATTTTAGGCCCCGCCGAAGCCGTTGCCGCGTTTTGTGCTGTCACGACACTCACCCTATGCGGTGTCGGTAAAAGCCCTTTAAAGCACCGAACCCGAAAGAAGTTGCTGATCATTAGCCACAAGAGATAACAAGATCAAAACGAATGGCTGGGCGGGAGTGTAACGGAAGGGTGACGGCGGGTTGACCACGCGCAAGTGCGGCGTGTCTAATCACAGGCATGTCGTTCCGGCCACCGCGGTCAGGCAATGCGCGGGGGTGTTTGCGGGGAAGACATGCTCACTCGAGTCCGCGGGACCACGTCGCGGTGTTGTGAAGAAATCATTCTGCGCTAACACACAGTGAGGAGGCGGAACGATGACCGAAGCAATCTCGATGGTCGCGCCCACCGATTCCACAGCAGGCGCAGCTCACGCTGTCTGCGCTGAAACGAGCTGGTCGGAACCGGACGTGGTCAGCGAAGTCACCCAACCTCGACTGAGTCTGGTCGTAACCGGCTTCGATGAGATGTTTGAAACCATCGAAGAGCAGTGGCAAGAGCGCGCGCTTTGCGCTCAAACAGACCCTGAGGCGTTCTTCCCGGAGAAGGGCGGCTCCACGCGTGAAGCCAAGCGCATTTGCTTGGGGTGCGAGGTACGTGACCAGTGCTTGGAATACGCACTGGCACATGATGAAAGGTTCGGAATCTGGGGCGGACTCTCCGAGCGAGAGCGTCGCAGGCTCAAGCGCGGTATCAGTTAAGCGAATGCTCGATCGTTAGACTCTCGGGGCCAGGCCCGGAGCCACGCAGGCGCAGTACGTCGGTGTCTCCGGGCAAACGCCCGAGAACTCGAGGACAATTCCATGGCACGTTCCCGGCGACAGCGCTCACCGCACGCCCCGACCGCTCGTTCGGTCACCCGTCGCGGCCGCGGCGTCCGCGGACCAATGCTTCCCCCAACGGTGCCCGCTTGGCGGACCAGGGGTCAAAAATTCGATCGGTTGGTGCTTGAGGCGTTCGCCCCGTTAGACACCCGCTGGCACGATCGGCTCACCAAACTCGACATCGCGGTTGATGATGTGCCGAAAATCCGTCCGCTGCACCCAGATTCAGTCACCTGGCCCGATGAGGTCGTCGCCGACGGTCCCGTTCCCCTCTCGCGACTCATCCCCGCTGGCGTTGACCGCCACGGTGTTTCGACGCGCGCGCGAGTTGTGTTGTTCCGCAAGCCACTTGAACTGCGCGCCGCCGATCCCGACGACCTGGTCGAATTACTTCGTGAGGTGCTTGTGCAGCAGATCGCGACCTATCTTGGCGTCGATCCTGACTTGATTGATCCCGAGCCCGAATAGCTTCTCGGTCGATAACCGGCGGTTATCGCAGCGTGTCCGTATCCACTTTTACCGGCGAGCGGGCTAATCTCGACGTCGTGATCCCCATGCGTCGTTGCTGTCGACCCGGCTGCAAGAACCCGGCCGTAGCGACGCTGACGTATGTGTACTCCGATTCAACCGCCGTTGTCGGCCCGTTGGCCACCGTCGCCGAACCGCATTCCTGGGACCTGTGCGAAACCCACGCCTGCCGCATCACCGCCCCCAAAGGCTGGGAACTCGTTCGCCACGAAGGTGGGTTCGCGTCCGGCAATCCCGATGAAGACGATCTCACCGCGCTCGCGGAAGCGGTCCGTGAGGCTGGCCTGCGTCGGCGGCCCGCGGAATCGGAACGCCTCGGCCCGCGTGAAGAGCGTCCCGCCACCGCGCGCGCCCCACGGACCGGTCGTCGCGGCCATCTGCGTGTACTGCCCGACCCGTAACTTTCGCCACGGGCCTACTAGGGTGAATCTCATGACGACCCTCGCGCGCGCAGGCGAACTCGTGAATGCCGTGATCAAGGCTTATGACGTCCGCGGGGTGGTGGGCGAACAGATCGACGCTGCCTTTGTCACCGACGTCGGTGCCGCCTTCGCCCGGTTGATGCGGGAAGAAGGTGCCACTCGCGTGGTCATCGGACACGACATGCGTGAATCCTCCCCCGAACTGTCGCGTGCGTTCGCCGCTGGTGTGCAAGCCCAGGGCCTTGACGTCGTGCACATCGGCCTTGCCTCAACCGATCAGCTCTATTTCGCCTCCGGCAAGCTCGGCTGCCCCGGCGCGATGTTCACCGCGAGCCACAATCCCGCCCGATACAACGGCATCAAGCTCTGTCGCGCGAACGCGCTTCCGGTCGGCCAGGACACCGGCCTTGCCCGCATCGCCGCTGAAGTCACCACCGGTGTGCCCGCTTACGAAGGTGCCGCCGGTACCGAGTCGGCGACCGACCTGCTCGACGATTACGCGGTCTTCCTGCGCGAACTGGTGAACCTCGACCAGATCCGCCCGCTCAAAATCGCGGTCGACGCTGGCAACGGCATGGGCGGCCACACCGTTCCCGCCGTGTTGGGCGCGCTGGGCGCGGCGACGATCGTCCCGCTGTACTTCGAACTCGACGGCAGCTTCCCCAACCACGAGGCCAACCCGCTCGACCCGAAGAACCTGGTCGACTTGCAGGCGCTCGTGCGCGAAAGCGGTGCCGACATCGGCCTCGCCTTCGACGGCGACGCCGACCGCTGCTTCGTCGTCGACGAGCGCGGCGAGCCGGTTTCCCCGTCGGCGATCACGGCGCTTGTCGCCGAACGCGAACTCGGCAAAGAGCCGGGCGCGACCGTGATCCACAACCTCATCACCTCGCGCGCGGTGCCCGAGCTGGTCGAGAAGCTGGGCGGCAAGCCCGTCCGCACGCGCGTCGGTCACTCGTTCATCAAGCAGCAGATGGCAGCGACCGGTGCCGTCTTCGGTGGCGAGCACTCCGCGCACTACTACTTCCGCGATTTCTGGGGTGCCGACTCGGGCATGCTCGCCGCGCTGCATGTGCTCGCCGCGTTGGGCGAAGGTACGCAGACGGTGTCGGAACTGATGGCCGCCTACGACGTGTACGCCGCCTCCGGCGAAATCAACTCCACCGTCGCCGACGCGGCCGAGCGCACCGAAGCCGTGCTCGCCGCCTTCGCCGACCGCACAGCCTCGGTTGATCGCCTCGACGGCGTCACCGTCGACCTGATCGGGGGCGGCTGGTTCAACCTGCGCGCGTCCAATACCGAACCGCTGCTTCGCCTCAACGTCGAAGCGGCCACCGTCGACGATGTAAATGGACTCGTGACCGAGATCCTGAGCATCGTCCGAGCCTGACTGGGAAGATGGGGGTCTGTGCCGACTGGAATAGTGGACACCCACAGACGACGGATCGCGATGAGGGGAGGTGGACGCGCCGATGATCGCTGGAACACCGGTCTTCGACCTCGATGACGCCGCCTCGCTCGAAGCGGCCGACACCGGTGCGCTGCTGCGGAGCGCCGCGTCGGCGGGGGCGCAGGTGCGGGCAACCGCCGCGGCCGTCGCCGAGGCCAGACTTGCCGAACGCCTTGGCGATTTGCGGCCACGCAGCCTCGTCGTTGTCACCGGTTCGGGGCGCGCGCCGCGTGCCGCTGAACTGCTCATCGCCGCCCTTGGCGAGCGTGCCGGGCTGCCGGTAGTCGCCGTCACCGGGCTGCCGCCGTGGGTTGGTCCGCTCGATGTCGTGCTTGTCGCTGGCGACGACGCGGGCGATCAGCGCCTCGTCGACGCCGTTGATCGCGGGTTGCGGCGCGGCGCTGAAGTGGTTGTCGCTGTCCCGAACGAGGGGCCGATGCGCGCGGTCGCCGCCGGTCGCGCGATTGTGCTTGAACCGCGCGTTCCGGTGCGCGAACACAATCGACTGCTGCGGTTTGTGGCCGTTGGCGTCGCGGTGCTCGCTGCTGTCGACGCGGGCCGCAGCGGTCCGCATGTGCCAGATCTGACCGAACTCGCCGACGTCCTCGATGCCGAAGCGCTGCGTGACGGTCCGCAGAACGAGGTCTTCCACAACCCGGCGAAAACCCTGGCGACGCGCATGCAGGGTCGCGGGATCGTGCTGGCCGGCGACTCGCTCGCCGCCGTTGAGCTGGCCGAACATGCCGCGGAGGTGCTGTTGCAGGCAGCGGGCACGATCGCGACAGCGGCCGACCTTTCCGATGTCATCGCTTCGCGTGGCCGACTCGTCGCTGCCGCTGGCACCCCAAGTCCCGATTTCGATCCGCTGTTCCACGACGAGGAACTTGACGGTCCGATCCCGGTCGAGCGGGTACGCATCTTCACGTTCAGCGTCGCGCGGGATCGCGCGCTCGCGCGGCGCAGGTTGGCCGTTTTCGGCGGGGCCGACGCTGGCGTTGTCGACGCCGATCTCGTGCATGCCGACGTCGACGTGCTGCAAACCGACCTCATCGAGCCGGGCGCGGTGCCAACCGCTGCACCGGAAGCGACCGCGGGGGGCGGGGCGGTAAGTGAGATCGAGCAGCTGGCGGTGCTCACGGTGCGGCTGGAAATGGCGGCCGCCTACCTGGCCATCACAGGGTCGCGGGGGGCAAGCCCGGCCGCGACGCCGGATCGATATGACGACGGGGGACGCTACTAGTGCAGGAACTCGTTGGTGCGCTGCGTTCATACGCATGGGGGTCGCGCACCGCGCTCGCTCAGTTATGCGGTCGCCCCGTGCCGTCAGCGCACCCGGAAGCCGAGTTGTGGTTCGGCGCGCACCCGGCCGACCCCGCCTTCGTCAAGGGGGCTGACGGTAAGCGTTCACTAATCGAGGTGGTCGCCGCCGACCCCGAACGCGAACTCGGCCACGTTGTCACCGAAACGTTCGGTTCACGACTCCCGTTCCTGCTCAAGCTGCTCGCCGCCGAAGAACCGCTGTCGTTGCAAGCGCATCCGAGTAGCGCCCAGGCACGGTCGGGCTTCGAACGCGAGAATCGCACCGGCGTTCCGTTCGAATCGCCGATGCGCAATTACCGCGACGACAGCCACAAGCCGGAGCTGGTCGTGGCGCTTGATCGCTTCGAAGCGCTCGCCGGTTTCCGTGAACCGCACCGCACCGTCGAACTGCTGCGTGCGCTTGAGGTGCCCGCGCTCACGAGTTACATCGAACTGCTTGCGGCACAACCGGATTCGGGCGGTCTGCGCACGCTGTTCACGACCTGGATTACGCTGCCGCCCGCTTCGCTCGCCGCGCTGCTGCCCGCGGTGTTGGAAGGCTGCGTTCGATATTTGTCGGTGCGCGCGCCGCGCGAGTTCGGGCCTGAGGTGCGTACCGCGCTCGAACTGGCCGAGGTTTACCCCGGCGACGCTGGCGTGCTCGCCGCGCTACTGCTCAACCGACTCACCCTCGAACCCGGTCAAGCACTATTTCTCGCGGCGGGCAATCTGCACGCCTATTTGCGCGGGCTTGGCGTTGAGATCATGGCCAATTCCGACAACGTGCTGCGCGGCGGACTCACGCCCAAGCATGTCGACGTGCCGGAGTTGCTGCGCGTGCTCGACTTCGAACCGATCTCGCTCCCCATTGTCGAACCCATTCCCGAAGGCGACGGGTCGGTCGTCTATCCCGCACCCGCACCCGAATTCGCCCTTCGCCGTTTCGATCTCGCCGCCGACTCGGCTCCGGTTTCGCTGCCGAACTCCGGCCCGGGCATCATCTTGTGCACCGAAGGCGAAATCGAACTCACCCGCGACGGCGAACAGCTCGTGCTCGGTCGCGGCGCCGCCGCCTGGATCTCCGCCGCCGACGACGGCATCAAAGCGCGCGCCACCCACGCGCCCGCACAACTGTTTTGCGCGTGCGTCGGTCATCAACACTGACCGTCGACGCGAGCTTTTTCCGATTCGCCGCATAGGCTTTGCGGTCGAAGCACATTCAGTGAAGCGGAAAGGCGGGCAGATGTCGGCTAGTGGCAGCAAGAAGGCGATTGTCGCGGCGTTGGGAGCCAACGCGGGCATCGCGGTGGCGAAGTTCATCGGTGCGTTTATCACCGGATCGGCGTCGATGCTTGCCGAGGGAGTGCACTCGGTCGCCGACACATCCAACCAAGCGCTGCTGTTGCTCGGACAGCGCGCGGCAAACAAAGAAGCCGACGCGCTGCACCCCTTCGGGTACGCGCGTAACCGGTATTTCTATTCGTTTATCGTCGCGCTCGTGTTGTTCACGCTCGGCTCGGTTTATGCCATCTACGAGGGCATTCACAAGATTCAACATCCCGAGGAACTGTCGTCGCCGATGGTCGCCGTGGTGATTTTGGTTGTCGCGATCGGGCTAGAAGGCTTCAGTTGGCTCACCGCCGTTCGCGAATCGCGGCCGTTGAAGGGCAACGCGTCCTGGTGGCAGTTCATCCGCACGTCGCGCAGCCCCGAACTGCCAGTCGTGCTACTTGAAGACACCGGCGCGCTGATCGGCCTCGTGTTCGCACTCGGCGCTGTCGGGCTCACGATGGTCACCGACGACCCGATCTACGACGGCATCGGCACGCTCTGCATCGGCCTGCTGCTCGGCGTGATCGCGATTGTGTTGATCGTCGAAATGAAGAGCCTGCTCCTCGGTGAAGGCGCGACGCCGCAGGAAGACGCCGCGATTCGCAACGCACTCGTCGACAGCAGCAAGATCGTCTCGGTGATCCATCTCAAGACCGAATACCTCGGTCCCGACCAAATGCTGGTTGCCGCGAAGATCGCCATCGCGCCCGGACTCGACATCGCAACGCTCGCCGAAGCAATCGACGCGGCCGAAGTCCGTGTCCGCCACGCGGTGCCCGAGGCGCGCCTGATCTACCTTGAGCCCGATCTGTACCGCAAGCAGCAGCACACCTCCTAAGGCGTCGGCGTGTAGCGCTATCCGCGCAGGCCAGCGCGGGTAGCGTCTCGGCAATGGCCAAAGGTGGAGAAAGCAAGATAGCGATTCTCGCCGCCCTCGCGGCGAACACCGGGATCATGATCGCCAAATTCATTGGCGCGTTCATTACCGGTTCATCGTCGATGCTCGCCGAAGCGGTGCACTCGGTCGCCGACACCGGCAACGAGGCGCTGTTGCTCGTCGGCCAGAATCGTGCCGAGCAACCAGCTGACCCATCCCACCCGTTCGGATACGCGCGCAATCGGTATTTCTTTTCCTTCGTTGTCGCGCTCGTGCTGTTCACCATCGGCAGCCTTTTCGCGATCAATGAGGCTATTCATAAGATCATCAATCCTGAGGAAATCGAGTCGCCAGCGGTGGCGTTCGTGATTCTTGGGGTTTCGTTTTTGCTTGAAGGATCGAGCTTCCTCACCGCGCGCAAGCAGTCGAAGCCGCTCAAAGGGCATCGGTCGTGGTGGTACTTCATTCGCCACACCCGCAACCCCGAACTGCCGGTGGTCCTGTTGGAAGACGCTGGCGCGCTTGTTGGTCTGGTCTTCGCGTTCTTCGGCGTTGGACTGTCGGTCACCACCGGCGACGGACGCTGGGACGGTGTCGGCACCCTGTTGATTGGTCTCCTGCTTGGCTTCAACGCGATTGTGCTGATCATTGAAACCAAGAGTCTGCTCATTGGCGAAGGGGCGACACCGGCGGAATTGCTTGCCATTAAAGAAGCGATTACCTACGACGAACGCATTCGCCTTGTTGTTCGCATTCAGACTGAATACCTTGGCCCCGAAACCCTTTTGGTGACCGCGCGGGTAGCGGTTGAGCCCGGGCTTGAAGCTGCGGCCATTGGGACCGCGCTTGACGAAGCCGAGGCGCGGATTCGTGCTGGCAATAAGAACGCGTGCACGATTTATTTGCAGCCGGTCGCGTTCTCGCCCGACATGATTCGGGCTATTGCTTAACGCGTCTTACTGCTTAACTCGGGTCGCGTTTGCTCGGCTGAGTAGCTTTAGCGGGTCGGTTTTGATATCGAAGCGGGTGCGCAGCATGTGCCGTGCCGCGTGCAAGCCCGGCATTCCGTGGACGCCTGGGCCAGGTGGGGTCGACGACGAACATAGGTAAGCGCTCGGCAGCGGGGTTGAGTACGGGTTCCAGCGCGGGAGTGGTCGAAAAGCCGTTTGGCGCAACGTCATTGCGCCCGCCGAGATGTCGCCGCCCACGTAGTTCGCGTTGTGGTCGGGCATGAACGCGGCGGGCGTCACGTGTTTGGCGAGGATCAGGTCTTTGAACCCCGGCGCGAACCGTTCGACCTGGGCTTCGATCGCGGCACTGACGTCGACGGTTGAGCCGTTCGGGACGTGAGCATAGGTGTAGAACGTCTGCTTGCCAGCTGGCGCGCGGGTGTCGTCGACAACGCCGGGCTGAATCGCGATCACATACGGTCGATCGGCGAATTTGCCTGCGGCAATGCGCTTTTCGACTGCCATTGCTTCGGCGCGAGTGCCGACCAGGTGCAGGGTGCCAGCAAGTTCAGCGCCCGGCGCGGTCCACGGAACGGGGCCGCCGAGCGCGAAGTCGACCTTGCATGCCGCTCCCCCATAGCGAAAGTCCTTGAGCGCGTTGCGATATCGCTCAGGTAGTCGGTCGCCAGCGATACGGAGGAATTCGGCGGGTGAGGTGTCGAAGAGGACCGCGCGGGCGTCGGCGAGTTCGGCGAAGTCGTCGACGCGATGTCCGGTGACGATCTCGCCGCCGAGTCGGCCGATCTCGGCCATGAGCGCGTTGGGAATCGCTTGGCTGCCGCCACGAGGGATTACCCAGCCGCCGACGTGCGCGAGCGTGCCGAGCAACAGGGCGGCGCCGACGGCGGGCAGCGCACGCGGTTGCGTGATCGCGTGCGCGGCGACGCCCGTGAGCATCGCGGGCGCGACCTCGCCGTGGAATGGGCGATTCCACAGCGGCGAACCCTGCTCAAGCAGACGCATGCCGAAGGCGAAAGCGGTCGACAGACTGGTCGGCGGGGTGCGCAGATCCGACATGGCGAGGTCGACCACCTTGGGCCAACGGTCGATCAGCGGCGCGAACATCGACCGCCACGCTTGCCCGTCGACACCGAGGTCAGCGACGGTTGCTTCAAGGTCGCGCCAGGCTAAGCCCGCGATGCCGCCGTCGAGTGGGTGTGCGTAGGAGATGGTCGGGGCGAGTACGTCGACACCGTGCGCGGCGAGGTCGAACGCGCGAAAGAAGGGCGACGCCAACGCCATTGGATGCGCGCCAGCACAGATGTCGTGGTGAAAGCCGGGAAGGGTGAGCTCGGCGGTGCGCGAGCCGCCACCCGGTTGATCTTGCGCTTCCAGCACCCGAACCGACAGGCCGGCACTGGCCGCGATCACCGCCGCGGCCAGGCCATTCGGCCCGGACCCGACCACTACGACATCGGCCACCGTCGTCCTCCGTTCACACCCACGCTGTGGTTCCCAACCTACGCGGTAGGTGTGACAGTGCTGCCGCCGCTGACGCTCGATGTGCGCTGTCACACGGTGACGGCGGCTCACCAACGCACAGCGCAGGCCCCGCGCTACGGCAGGGCCTGCGACTGAGGCGTGACTACGCGACGACGGGCTTCGGGTCCGGCTCGCTCGGCGAACCGTGGTCGTCGTCCACCATCGTCGTCTCGTCGAACGGCACCTTGCCGTCGAGCACCTCGCGGGTGCGGTCGGCGTCGACGGTCTTGGTCCACGTGCCGATCAGCAGCGTCGCGACGGCGTTGCCCGAGAAGTTGGTGAGCGCGCGGGCCTCGGACATGAAGCGGTCAATGCCGACGATCAGGCCAACACCGTCGAGCAGTTCGGGGCGGTGGCTTTGGAGCCCGCCCGCGAGCGTGGCCAGTCCGGCTCCGGTCACGCCCGCGGCGCCCTTCGATGCGACGATCATGAACAGCAGCAGGCCAACCTGTTCGCTCAGGCTGAGCGGCTTGCCCATCGCGTCGGCGATGAAGATCGAGGCCATCGTCAGGTAAATCGCGGTGCCATCAAGGTTGAACGAGTAGCCGGTTGGCACCACAACACCGACGGTCGTCTTCTCCACGCCCGCGTGTTCCATTTTCGCGATCAGGCGTGGCAGCGCTGACTCCGACGACGATGTCGCGACGATCAGCAGGTACTCGCGTGCCAGGTAGCGGCACAGCTTCATGATCGACAGGCCAGAGACCAGTCGCAGCACAACACCGAGAATGCCGAAGACGAAAACCAGGCAGGTGAGGTAGAACGCGATCATCAGCGTCGCCAGCTGTACAACGGCGTTCCACCCGGTGCGCCCGACAACGTTGGCGATGGCACCGAACGCGCCAATGGGCGCCAACCACAGGATCATCGACAGAATGCGGAACACGAGCTTCTGCAGCAGACCGACTCCGCGCAGGATCGGTTCGCCCGCCGATCCCATCGCCTGCACGGCGAACCCGACGAGCAACGCGACGAACAGTGCCTGCAGAACGCTGCCCGCGGTCAGCGACGAAACCAGAGTGGTGGGTACGATGTTTTGGATAAAGTCCCAGGTACCGCCCGCGCTGTGCGCCTGATCGGCGTATTTCGCGCCGCTGCCCGCCTTGGCGAGACCAAGCCCCGAACCGGGCTCGATCAGGTTGCCGACAACCAGGCCGATCCCGAGCGCGATCGTCGACATGACGAGGAAGTAGCCGATAGCAAGCCCGCCGACCTTGCCCACTGTGGCGGCGGCGCGCACTGAACCAATACCCAGCACGATTGTGCAAAAGATGACCGGTGCGATCATCATTTTAATAAGGTTCACAAACAGTGTGCCAAGCGGCGCGAGAGACTGGGCGAACTCCGGAGCGAGTCGACCGACCAGAATGCCAGCAAAAACCGCGACGATCACCGCCAGGTAGAGCCAGTGGGTATGGTCGCGTTTCCGCGCTGTGGTGGTTGTGCTCATGCTGCACAGCATGCGGTCGACCTGTGACCGCTATCACATTTGGTGCATTTCGTTCGAAAAGAAGAATTACGTTCAGGAGACCAGAGAATGCGACGAGGACGACTGTCGCTTGCTGGACAGGCTTTTGTCCTGCAATTGGTCGTGCTGGCGATGATGATCGGGATGGGCACCGCGCTCGCCGTGCTCGACGCCCGACACGACAATGATGTGGCCACTGAGCTGCAGGTTCGCGATGTCGCGATCACGGTTGCCAACGCGCCGTCCACGCTCGCCGCGGTGCATTCGCAGTACCCAACCGCGCTTTTGCAGCCAACGACCGAACGCATTCGGACCGAAACCTCAATGGACTTCATTGTGGTCATGGCCCCCAACCGGACCCGCTACACCCACACCAACCCCGACATGATCGGCAAGGCGTTCGGCGGCAATATCGACCGCGCGCTCGCGGGCGAGACGTTCACCGAAACCTTCACCGGCACGCTCGGGCCATCGATCCGCGCGGTCACGCCGGTCTTCGACAGCGGTCGCGTTGTCGCGCTCGTCTCGGCGGGCGTCACGCGGGCACGCATTGGTAGCCAGGTCGCGTCGCAGGTGCCGCTCATTCTCGCGGTGTCCTCGGCCGGGTTGGTCTTAGCGGCGCTGTCGTCGTTCGTGATCAGTCGGCGACTTCGTCGGCAAACCCACGGCTTGGCTCCCGACGAACTGCGCGCGCTCTACGAGCACCACGATGCGGTCTTGCATTCCGTGCATGAGGGGCTCGTCGTATTCGGCCCGAATCCCGGACCCGCGGAAGTGGTCAATGACCAGGCTCGCGCCCTGCTCGACCTGCCCGATGGGCCGATCACCCGCGCTGATCTGCCGCCGTCAATGCGCAGGATGGCACCCGGTGTCGTGCGCGACGAGACCCATGTGACCACCGACCGGGTGCTGCTCGTGAACCAGGACCTCGTGCGATTCGAAGGGAAGCCGATCGGCACTGTGCTCACTGTGCGCGACCAAACCGAACTGCGCGACGTGCTCGGCGAACTCGATTCGGTACGCAAATTCGCCGAGTCGCTGCGGGCGCAAGCACACGAGTCGGCGAACAAGCTACACACCGTCGTCACCATGGTTGAGCTGGGCAAACCTGAGGAGGCGGTCGCGTTCGCCACCGCGGAACTGCAGCTGTCGCAGGTGCTCATCGACAGGCTGCTCGCCACTGTCGGCGACGCCGCGCTCGCCGCGTTGCTGCTCGGCAAGGTCGACCAGGCCGCCGAACGCGGCGTGAGCCTGTCGATTTCCGACGACACCGTCTTGGACTCAACCGCGCCGCTGACCGCGCAGGAAACCGTGACGCTCGTCGGCAACCTTGTCGACAACGCCATCGACGCCGCGGCGAACACCCGCGAAAAACGCGTCGAAGTGTCGGTGAACCACTGCGACGACCACCTGCGCGTGCGTGTCGCCGACAGTGGGCCAGGCATGTCAGCCGACCTGTTCGCGCGCGCCGCCGAACGCGGCTACACCACCAAAACCGATCACGCGGGCCTCGGCCTCGCGCTCGTTCACCGCCTTGTCGGCCGACATTGCGGCATCATCACCACAACGCCGGCCCCTGATAGCGCGGTCGTCGTCGAAATTCCGTTGAGGGAGAACCCATGATCCGCGTCCTGATTGTCGAGGACGAACCGCTGATCGCCCAAGCTCATCGTGCCTATCTCGACCGGCTTGACGGCTTCGTCACCGGCGGCGTCGCCCATACCGGCAACGACGCGCTGCGCATGGCGGCGAACGCGATCGCCGACGGAACACCGTTCCACCTGGTGCTGATGGACATCGGCCTGCCCGACACCAGCGGACTCGACGTTGCCGCCGCGCTGAACAGCCTCACCCCGCGCCCCGACGTGATCGCCATTACGTCGGCGCGCGAGCTGAATATGGTCCGCAACGCGGTTGCGCACGGTGTTGTGCTGTACCTCCTTAAGCCGTTCACCTTCGCCGCTTTCCGCGAAAAGTTGGAGCGCTACCGCGACTTCGACACCGCGCTACCCGCTGGCGAAGCCGCGCTGTCGCAGTACGACATCGACCGTGCGCTGGGCGCCCTTCGCACCGCTGACCAGCGCGCTGGCGCACCCAAGGGCGTCGTCCAGCACACCCTCGAAGAAGTGTCGCGCGCGGTGCGTTCGGCCGAAGGTGGCATCACCGCGACCGACGCCGCCGCCGTAGTTGGCGTCTCCCGCATCACCGCGTGGCGGTATTTGGAGAAGCTCGCCGACGACGGGTTGGCGGAACGCCGCGCCGATTACGGGCGTGCAGGTCGCCCGAAGACGCGATACCGCTGGCGGGCATCGGCGTAGTCGGGGCCGTCCCGACCGCCGCACCCCGAAAGCGCAACCGGCCTGGTCACGCAGCCGGTCCGAGCTGCGCGCCCGAGTCCGACCGCGCTGCGAGTCCGGTCACACAAGCGGTGCGACGGCCCGCAGTCGTCTGCCCGCCAGCCTCAGACCGCGGGTGCGGTCCTGCGCGCTGGGCCCAGTTCGACCGGCACGTGCTCGTATCCACGCAGCGTGAACAGCTGCCTTCGCTTCGGTTCGCTCGCTAGTCGTAGGTTTGGGTAGCGGCCGTAGAGCGCACGCAGCGCGTGTTCGGCTTCCATGCGGGCCAGTGTCGCGCCTAGGCACGCGTGGATTCCGCTGCTGAACGACACGTGGTCTTTGGCGTTCGGGCGGGTGATGTCGAAGCGGTGCGGGTCGTCGAAAACGAGCGGGTCGCGGTTGGCGCCGGCCAGTGACAGCACGACGGTCTTATCGGCCGCTAGGTGCGTGCCGTCGATTTCGAGGTCGGTCAACACGCGACGGGCCGTTGTCTGCACGGGCGGGTCGAAGCGCAATGTCTCCTCGACAACATCGGCCCAACGATCGGGTTCGGCGATGGCGAGGTCGCGTTGGTCGGGGTTCGCCGACAGCGCGACGACCGCGTTGCCAATCAGGTTGACCGTTGTCTCAAACCCCGCGCCCATCAGCAGGCTCGCGCTTGCTTGCAGCTCATGCATGTCGAGTTCACCAGCGACGACAAGGCTCGACAGAATGTCTTCGCCGGGCTCTTCGCGCAGCTTCGCGATGTGGTCGGCGAGATAGGCGTTGAGGTCTTCGGACGCGGCCATCGCCGAGAGGTAGATCCGCAGGGGCACGGCGATGTCGAGCAGCGGGGTGACGCGATCGCCCCAGGCGAGGAAGCGCTCGCGGTCGGCGTGCGGAAAGCCGAGCATGTCGGAAATGATGATCATCGGCAGGCGCGTGGCGAAGGTACTGACAAGTTCGATCGAACCTTCGGCGGGCATCGCGTCCAGCAATTCTTCGGTGACCACCTCGACACGTTCACGCAACCGCTCAATCGCGCGTGGGGTGAACGCCGACGCGACGGGCCGCCGCAGCTTGGTGTGCAGCGGTGGGTCGACAACCAACATCGACGGACGCTCAGCCGGATTGACCGGCACGGCAATTCGGTCGTGCAGCACGCGCAGCGGCTTCGGCACGTCTTGCGGCATCGGCGGCTGCACACCAAACCTGTTGTCGCGCAAGATAGCTCGCACATTGCGATGACTGAAGGTGGTGTAGGTGAGTGGCGTGCGCACCAATCCGCCGTCGCCGCGCAGCGCTTCGATGATCGGATATGGGTCGGCGAGGCCAGCCTCACCATTGATCAACTCGGCGAACGGATCTCGCTTACGCGCGTGCCACGCGAGCACGAAACGCGGCAGGCCACGCTCGATCAACCAGCGAACCACATAACTCGGCTTCATCGCCCCACCCTGGGTTATCGCGAGCCAACGCCCGCGGGTTCCGTTGTCGCGATTAACGGTACGGGCACCCACCGACAGAAAACACGTACTCAGGACGGATACGCGACCTATACCCAGGTATCGGCTAGCGACGCACCGTGACGCGCTCCGCCTCAACACGCCTATCCGCCGCGGCCGGGTCCGGGTTTGCCACCTGTACAAGCGAACCACCAACGGCGAGCACCGAGATAAGGCCGCCGACCAGTTCGTCGACCGACCCCCACTCCCCACTCGACATCACCCGGTCGCCAGCCGAAATACCCTGTGTCGACGCCGATTTGCGCGCGGCGGCGAGCACGTCGGCGACCCCAATCCCATCGAGCGCCGCACCAACGCCGCCCGGTCGGAACTGGTCGCCGTGCACCCGCACCGCGCTCGCGAAATCGGTGACGCCAGGCGGCACGTCGCGCACCGGCGTACCCATCGCATCGAGCGACAGCACCGCGACTTCAGCGACACCGTCGACGTCATCGAGCCGGTCAGGGGTCACAAACGCCAGCTCAGCATCGGGATCGGGTTGCAGAACGACCTCGGTGCCCGCCCACCAAGCCCCAAGCAGCACGGCAGCGGTTTGCCAGTGCGCGGGCAGCAACACCGCGACCCGCGCGCCGGGAGTGAGGGCGAATTCGTCGCGAATCAGGTTGGCAGTCTTGGCCGCCCAGTTGGCGAGCGTGAGGCCCGACAGTTCGATGCGCGCACCGGTCGCGTCGTCGTACCAGGTGACGCGCGGACCGGCGGGGTCGCGGTCGAGGATGGGGTCGATGAGCGCTTCGGTGAGCGTCAAATTCGATTCAAGCATGGGCTAATTCACGCATTTCGGTCCGTTCTGTCCTGCGTCGATCGGCGGGGAAGGCGGGATGGGCGTGGCCGCGAGCGTGCCCTGTTCAACGGAAGCGCCGGCGCTACCGGCAGCAGATGAGCCCGGACCAGAATAGTCGCTCGCCAAAACCACATTCACGGTATCGCTCGACAGCGACGTATCGGTAATGACCGGAATGCCGAGCGCACTAGCAACGGTAGTCGCGCGTGGACTGTCGCTGTCGCTGGCAAGCACGCGCGACGAACTCACCGAGCCCCCGGAATAGTTCCCAACCGTTCCCTGTCGAAAACCTTTGGTGCTCAACGCATCCGCGACGTTGCCAGCAAGTCCCGCGATACCGCTCGCATTGAACACGCTCACGGTGACCGTCGCCGGATCAACCTTCGCGGGCTCGGGCGCTTCCTCGGGCTCATCTCCAACAAGCCCACTTACGAAGCGCTGCACCTTCTTTGGATCAACCTTGACGACCGACTCCCCCGCCGACGTCATCGCGCTCACGTCTTCGACCGGGATCGTCTCGAAGCTCACCTTGCCGCCCGACATGTCTTTGAGCTGCTGCAAAAACGCGAGCACGTCCCAGTTTTCGTCAAGCACAACGGTGCGCCCAACCGCTTCGCTGAGCTGACTCAATTTGGCTGGGTTGGCGAGGATTTTCGCGTTCAGCATCTGGTTGACCAACTGCGCCATGAACACCTGCTGGCGCACGATGCGGTCGATGTCCCCACGCAGCAAATCATGGCGCTGCCGAACGAAACTCAATGCTTTCGGGCCGTCGAGACGCTGCTCGCCCGCCGAGAACTTCGCGCCCGACATCCACTCGTCGACCGGCTGGTTCAGACACACGTTCACCCCACCAACGGCATCGGTGAGCAGCACAAACCCAAGCAAACTGACCTCGGCGTAGTGGTCGACGGTGATGCCGGTGAGCGACGCGACCGACTTAATCAGCGCCTGCCTGCCCGCCAACGTCGATTCGCGTTCGGCGTCAGCTTCGGATTCACCTTTCGCGAGCAACTTCGCCCGCTGCGTTTCCTTCGTTGACCCGTAGGCCGAGTTGATCTTGGCTTTGCCAGCGCCCGCCACGTCGACGTAGGAGTCGCGCGGAATGGAGATGGCCGTCGCCGAGCGCCCGTCGTTGGGCACACGGACCAGCACGATCGTGTCGGTGTTGGTGCCAACCTCGTCGCCCGCGTGCAGCAGCGACCGTTCGGCCGAGGTGAGTGGGTTGCCGTGCGCGTCGGTGCGCGAATCGATGCCGACAAGCAGAATGTCGACCGCGCCGTCCTTACCGCCGCCGAGGCCAAGGCCGCCGATGCGGTCGATACTCGCGATTAGATTGTCGACGCTGCGCCACGCGAACCCGGTGAGAGTGAAAACGAGAACGGCCGAAATCGCGGCGATGATTTTCGCGGTGCTCAGCGGTTGAGCAGGCGCGGTGGTGGCTCGCACCCGGGTTGACTCCCGCATCTCGCGCATCCTCTCGACTCAGCAACCGACAAAAGATCCCCACCCCATGCGCCTCAGAAATCAGGCTAATCAACAGTTACCACAGTAGGCGACAACTGTGACGGCCCCGGCGTGCCAGACTGGCCGCGTGAACACCGATTTCGCCCCGAAAACCCGCCTGCTCGTGACCGGCGCGGGCGGACTCCTCGGCCGCGAGATCATGCGATTGGCACCGCACGCGGTCGCGTTGACCCGCGCTGACCTCGATATCACCGACCGCGGCGCCGTCGATGCGCTCGTGCGGCCTGGCGACGTCGTGCTCAATTGTGCGGCCTACACCGCCGTTGACGCTGCCGAATCCGACGTCGACAACGCTTTCGCGGGCAACACGACCGGACCAGCGGTGTTGGCCGCCGCGACAGCCCACGTCGGCGCTCGCCTTATTCACGTCTCCACCGACTACGTCTTCGCTGGCGATGCTGACACTCCCTATGAACCGGCTGACCCCGTCGCCCCTGCCACCGTCTACGGCCGTTCCAAGCTCGCGGGCGAAGAGGCGGTCCGCGCGGCCGCACCCAATGCCCAGATTGTTCGTACTGCCTGGGTGTATTCGGGAGTTAACGGCGATTTCGTCGCGACAATGCGCAAACTTGAACGTGAACGCGACACCATTTCCGTCGTCGCCGACCAGCACGGCAGCCCGACGAGCGCCGCCGATTTGGCCGCCGCACTCATCGAACTGACTACCCGCCCGGACGCCCCGTCAACCTTGCACACGACCAACGCGGGTACCGCGACCTGGTACGACCTCGCCGTTGCCGTCTTCGAAGAACTCGGTGCCGACCCCACCCGCGTCCAGCCGTGCGACTCAAGCGCTTTCCCTCGCCCCGCCCCGCGGCCCGCGTATTCGGTACTGGCCCCGACAGTCTGGAACGCCGCTGGCCTGACCCCGTTGCGGCACTGGCGGTCCGCGCTCACCGACGCACTGTCGGCTGCGACACGCTAGTCTCGGCAGTCGTGAACGCAGCTAATCCGCAGGCTCGCGCCGGGCTTGCCGTCGTCACGGTGACCTACTCGCCGGGCGAACACCTTGAGCACTTCATCAGCTCCCTCGCGGCAGCGACCAGCGAGAAGCCGCTAGTCATCCTGGCCGACAACGGCTCGACCGACGGGGTTCCCGAGCTGGTTGCCGAGGCCAACGCGCACGTTCGACTGCTCAACACCGGCGGCAACCTCGGTTACGGCGGCGCGGTGAATCGCGCGGTCGCCGAGATCGACCCCGACATTGAGTTCATTCTCATCGCCAACCCCGACATCACGTGGGGCACCGATTCCATCGACATCCTCATCGACGCTGCCCGCCGGTGGCCGCGCGCGGGTGCACTCGGCCCGGCCGTCCGCGAACCCGACGGCAAGCTCTACCCGTCAGCGCGACGCGTGCCGGGCATCACCGACGGCGCAGGACACGCGATCCTCGGCAAAATTTGGCCGAGCAACCCGTGGACGCGCGGCTATCGGCAGGAAAACGAGGCTGTCACCGAACGCGTCGTCGGCTGGCTTTCCGGGTCCTGCCTGCTGGTGCGCAGGTCAGCGTTCGATTCGATCGACGGTTTCGATTCGCGCTATTTCATGTTCTTCGAGGACGTCGACCTTGGCGACCGCCTCGGCAAGGCTGGCTGGCATAACGTGTTCGTCCCGGATGCCGCCGTGATCCACGCGACAAGCCACTCCGTTTCGCGCTACCCGGAACGGATGATCAACGCCCACCACGCCAGCGCCTACCGCTTCCAAGCCGACCGGCATCCGCACTGGTGGCAGGCCCCGCTGCGGGGCGCGCTGCGGGCCGGACTTGCGGTCCGCTCCCGGATTGCGGTTCGATCAGCGCTGCGCGAGCAAGCGCGAGCCGGCGTCTAACCCGACATCGGTCGAATGTGAACAGGGGAAACTCGATGGCAGGCAATACAGGCACCGACGCGGTCATCCTCGTCGGCGGACAGGGCACGCGGCTGCGTCCGCTCACCCTCTCGGCGCCCAAGCCGATGCTGCCGACGGCCGGACTGCCGTTCCTGACGCACCTGCTGGCCCGCATCGCCGAGGCCGGAATCACTCACGTTGTGCTCGGGACGTCGTTTAAGGCCGAGGTCTTCGAAGAGCACTTCGGCGACGGCTCGGAGCTCGGGCTTGAGCTTGAGTACGTCACCGAGACCGAACCGCTCGGCACCGGCGGCGGCATCCGCAACGTGCTGCCCAAGCTGCGCGCCGACAACGTGATGGTCTTCAACGGCGACGTGCTCGGCGGCACCGACCTCGGCGCGATCCTCGACACGCATGAGAAGACCCTCGCCGACGTCACGCTGCATCTGGTGCGCGTCAGCGACCCGCGCGCCTTCGGTTGCGTGCCGACCGACGAAGACGGTCGCGTCACCGCGTTCCTTGAGAAGACGCAGGACCCGCCGACCGACCAGATCAACGCCGGTTGCTACGTGTTCCGTCGCGAATACATCGAAAAGATCCCGACGGGTCGCCCGGTGTCGGTGGAACGCGAGGTGTTCCCCGCGCTGCTGGCCGAGGGCGCGCGCGTGCAGGGCCACGTCGACGCCTCCTACTGGCGCGATATGGGCACCCCCGAGGACTTCGTGCGTGGGTCGGCGGACCTGGTCCGTGGCATCGCTCCCTCGCCCGCGCTGCCCGGCCAGCGCGGCGAATCGCTGGTCCATCCCGGTGCCGGGGTGGCACCGGGTGCGCTGCTGATCGGCGGCACGGTGGTCGGCCGCGGTGCCGAGATCGGCGCGGGTGCGCGACTGGACGGGGCGGTGATCTTCGACGGCGCTGTTGTCGAAGCGGGCGCGACGGTCGAACGCTCCATCATCGGCTTCGGTGCTCGGATCGGCCCGCGCGCACTGGTTCGCGATGGGGTGATCGGTGACGGCGCCGTTGTCGGCGCTCGCTGTGAACTCCTGCGTGGTGCGCGGGTGTGGCCGGGCGTGGAAATCCCCGACGGCGGCATCCGCTTCTCCACCGACGTCTGACCCCCACAACGCCGGGTCCCCGCCGATTCCCTCGGCAGGCGACCCGGCGTTGTGCTGTTCACCGCAGCCCGTACACCTCATGGAAGACATTGCGCTCCCTGGCCCGGCGACCCGGATGTTCGCGCCGCTCGGCCGGATAACCGACCGCCACGAGCAGCGCGATCGCGAGATCGGCACGATCGCCGATCCCGATCGTCTTCTTCACCTTCTCCTCGTCCCAGCCGTTCATCGGCGAGGTGGCCAGCCCCAGTTCGGTGGCCGCCAGCATCACATAGGTCGCGGCGATCATGGCGTCCTTCACGGCGTATTCACGCAGCAATCCCCGCCGCGCGAGATCTTCCTGGAACTCCTGTGACGCGGCGGCGAACATCGTGACGAACTCCTCGGACCACGCGTCGTTGTCGCGGGCCTGGTCGTACACGTCGCTGTGGTCGTCGCGCCACGACTCCGGCTCGGCGACGAAAACCAGGATCAGTGGCGCCTCCTGTGGCTGGGGCTGGCCTCCGGTCGCCCAGGTCACCCCGGCCCGACCCGCCTCGCTCGTGATCGCGACGATGGAGCGGTCCTGCAGGTTCCAACTGGTCGGGGCCTCGATCGCGAGATCGAGCAGGGTGTCGAGATCGGCGACCGAGACCGGCTCGGGGCGGTAGTGACGGACAGTGCGGCGGGTGCGGATCGCTTCGGCGACCGACAAGATTCTGGATGACATGCACCAACTATCGGAGAGTCGCTCTCCATTAGGAAGTAGGCACTAAATAGTGCGTTACTATCCTTTTATGACATGGTTCGTGGAGTCCTCGGGTCTCCCCGCCGACGCCTACTCGGCGAAATGCCCGACCCGCCAGGTGCTCGATCACATCGCGGGCAAATGGACAATCCTCGTCGTCGACGCGCTCGCCGACGGCACACAGCGCTACACCGACCTCAGCAGACGCATCGAGGGCGTCTCCCAGAAGATGCTCACCCAAACGCTGCGCAGCCTCGAGGCCGACGGATTCGTCACCCGCACCGCCTATCCCACCATTCCGCCCAAGGTCGAATACGACCTCACCGCGCTGGGGCGCAGCCTCGCCGAACCGATCGCCGCGCTGCGACAGTGGACCGAAACCCACATCAACGAGATCGAACGCGCTCGCGCCGCGGCTAGCTGAAGCCGACGGCCTGGTCGCCCCATGCTGTGTGGAGGTCGGCGTCGGGGTTGTCGACGACGCGGTCGATGGTGTCGATGAGCAGGGTGGTGCGGGCGGCGGGGCGATAGTGGGGCCAGTGTTTGGAGCCGTCGAGTGCGGCGGGCACACCGTGTTCAGCGAAGGCGAGCCACCGTCGCCGCATCCGGCCCGACACCGCGACCGACGCTTTGCGTCCACCCAACCAGAACGTTGGGTCGTGGTTCAGTGTGCCGAAATTGCCGAAGACGTAAGGCAATTCAGTGGCGTGCCCCGCACCGACCCGCGCCGCCTTGAGCATGGGCGTCGCATAGTCGAAGCGGTACATCCACGTCGGCGAATGCTGTGCGTGCGCTTCGGCAACCCAGGCGGCGGGCATGCGAAACGCCGCGTCGGTCGACATAGCAAGAGCCCCACGGGTTTTCGTGAGGTCGGGGTAGGCCGACGTGATTTCGGCGATGCGTTCGGCCGACATCTCCGGGTGTGCGGCGGCGACGTCACGCAACATCGCGTTCACCGCGTCGGGCGTGACCGGCATGATCGGCGACCGCAACACCCGAAACAGCGACGCCTCATCGCGATTCGTGCCGATGAGCAGCGGCACGCGGTGCGAGCGACCCTGTTGGAACCGGTCGATCGGATAGTCAGGCAGCAGCGTGCCGTCGACGACGGGGGCGGCGGCAAGGCGACCCGGTTCCTTCACCGGCACCTCATCCATCAAAATCGCGCCCGCTTCAACGAGTTTCGCGATCGGCAGCTCGTGCAGTTGCTCGACATCGCTCGGGTCGATGTCAAGCAGTTCCAGGTACCGTCGCGCGACGACCGCCGCCCGCTCTTGACCGAAAACCGTTGTGGCAGGCGGAGATTGAGCGATGGCCTTGTGAAACAGCCCGGCTGCGGCGGGCGAGGTGAGCAGCGCGGTGACGCAACCGGCACCCGACGACTCGCCAAAAAGCGTGACGTTGCCGGGGTCGCCGCCGAACGACGCGATGTTGTCGCGCACCCACGCCAGCGCGGCGAGTTGATCATGCAGGCCGAGGTTGGGGGTGAAATCGCTGCCGAACGACGACAGGTCAAGAAAGCCGAGCACGCCGATGCGGTAGTTCACCGTGACAACGACGACGTCGCCGGATTCGGCGAGTTTGCGCCCGTCGTAGATGCTTTGCGCCGCGGTGCCGAGACAGTAAGCGCCGCCGTGCAGCCACACCATGACCGGACGAGGCTCGTCATCCGGGTTGGGGTTGGGCGACCACACGTTGACCCAGAGACAGTCTTCACCCATCTGCAGGTCGGAGTCGACTGGGACCATCGCGCCCATCGCCTGCGGCGCGATGTCGCCAGCGACAACGCACTCCCGCACGCCAGTCCACGGTTCAGGCGGTTGCGGCGGCGCGAAACGCGCGTTCCCGCGCGGGGCAGCCGCGTACGGGACCCCTCGCCAGACCGCGATCGGCCCGTCGTACACCCCGCTGACCTTCCCGTACTCGGTGCGCGCCAGCGGCTCACCGGTCGACGTGGAATCGCCCAACTCCAGATCAGACATCACGCTCATCGCACACCTCCCTAACCAGGACGGCTGAACGCGAGGTGTCTCGACGTTAGCTACGACCGGTCGTCTTCGCCTGGTGACTTCCTACGAGAGTACGTGGAGGAGGCGACAACCGGCCCGCATCGTTTGCTACCGACAGGTAACAGATCATTACACGCAGTCACAGCGATAGCTGTAAGTATGCTGGCGTTTAGCGTGACGGTCCGTCGCGGCGGTCGACGTGGCCAAGGTCGCGATTGGGAGCAATGCGGTCACGCACCCGCTGCTTGAGTTGGGCGATCTCGGGGAAGCCGCCGTCGGCCTTGCGCTCCCACAGCTGTTCGCCGTCGAGGGTGATGCGGAAAATGCCGCCCTCGCCGGGAATCAGCGCCACTTCGCCCAGTTCGGTCGTGAATGTCGACAGCAGTTCCTGTGCCATCCAACTCGCGCGCAGCAACCAGCGGCATTGGGTGCAGTATTCGATCGCGACGCGCGCGCCGGGTGTTGTCATGCCACAAATGTCCCATCGAGGTACACCCACGCGCCGTTGACCCGCACGAACGTGCTCACCTCGTGCATCCGGTCACGCACGGTCCCCTGACGGTAATGGGCCATGAACTCGACGGTGCCGTTGTCGTCGAACGGGCCGCCGCGTTCGGTTTTGAGCACTTCGAGGAACAGCCAGTGATGCTCGGCGTCGAGCGAAAGGTCGGCGGGGAGGGTGTCGGGGTGCCAGGATCGACGCAGGTAGTCGACGTCGCCGACCACGTAAGCGGTGTAGCGCGAGCGCATCAGAGCTTCGGCGGTCGCTGCCGGTTTGGTCGCGGCAAGGATAGGGCCGCAGCACACGTCGAACGGTTCGCCGCGACGGCACGGACACGGTCTCGCTTCACCCATGCCGGTCATCTTGCCCGCTCAACCAAAGTTTTGCTGCGCGAGGGGGACGTGTTCGAGCGCGCGAACAAGCTCGACGGTCTGGTCGCGCCAGCGGCGCAGGTCGGTGATCCCCGGTGCCATTTCGTAGTCAAGATGATGGGCGGCGCGCGACAACGCGGCCCAGAGCGCGCCGACTTCCCCTGAGGTGCCAGGACCGGCGTAGGCACGCAAAGCGAGCAGTTGCGCGCGCATCGGACATCGCATGAGTTCGGGTGCGAGTACACCCCACAGTTCGTCGACGGCTTGTTCGAGCGCGAGTCGAAGGATCCACGCGACGGCACGCGACCAGACCCCGTCAGCGTCGGAGATTGAGCCAGCGAGCAGGTTGTCGACGGCGGCGATACGTTCGCGGACCGATGGTCGCCGAGCGAAGGCGTACCCGTTCATGCACGGGCCAATTTCGGCTCATGCGCACGCAACCACGAGATGAAACGTTCAGTGTCGCCGATCAATTCGCGCATGGGGCGGCCGATGGGCACGTGCGCGCCCGCGGTCGCGTCGCGGAGCACACCGACCAACCAGCGGCCGCCGACCGTGCTCAAATGTTTGTTGAGATCGTCAACGCGACTGCCGGGGCCCATCAACGCGAGGGTGAGCATCGCGCGCGTGGTGTGCGCGTTGCGGATCTGACGTTCGACCTCGTGATGGTCGATGCCGCGCGCGAGCAGTTCGGCACGCGCCTTCGCCAAGCCAGCTGCCTCGATTGCCGATCGACAGCACGTCGCGACAAGTTCGTCGGCGATCGCGGGTGGTAGCTGCGCGGTGCGAAGTAGCGATCGCGCGTCGTCGAGGTAGCGGCGCACCGGGTCGCCGGTGACGCGCGTCTCGACGATCGAGCGTTCACGGCGCTGCACTTCGACCACGGTCGCGTCGAGCTGCATGCGGCGCACCGCTTCGGCAAGTCGCTCGTCGTGGGTAAACACGACGACCTGCCGTGTTTCGGCGACCTCGGCAAGTACGCGGGCGAGCCCGTCGACCTTGGCCGGATCCATTGCCTGGACCGGGTCGTCAATCATGACGAACCGGAACGGACTACTCGCGACGGTGGCGCGTGGGAGGAAAAGCGACAACCCGAGCGCGTGCAGTTCACCTTGGCTCATCACGCCCAGGGCAGCGCCGTCGACGTCGTCGACGGTCACGTCGAGCAGCACGCGACGCGCGGTGCCCGCGCTGCCCTGCAACCGGATCGCGCCGAGTTCGACGTTGCTTTGCTGTCGTAGCGTGCGCCAGACCCAGCGCGCGGCGTTTTCCAACGGGCGCATCCGGTCGCCGCGCAGGTTCGCGGTGGCGACTTTGAGCCAATCAGCGGCACGTTTGACCACGCGCAATTCGTCGGCGGCGGCGGCGACAGCATGGGCGGTCTCAAGCCATGCACTCACCCGCGCGACCGTCGGCAACCACACGGATTCGCTGCTGGCTAGCTCGGCACGTGCCGCTGTTTGCGCGGCGGCCAATGCGGTTGAGAGCTGGTCGTGGGCGGTTTCGACCCGAGCGACGAGCGTCTCGCTCGGTTCGGCTTCGCGCAGGTTGGTCCAGTGTGTCCACTGTTGGCTTAGGTCCGCCCACCCGTTCCCTACCGGGCAGTCAGCGAGAATCTCAGCGAATTCCATTGTCGCTTGGTTCTTTTCTGCGACGGACGCATGCAATGCTTTAAGTCGCGCGCTGCGTTCCGCGATTTCCGCGTCCGCGTCGGCGCGCCACCGCGCATCGAGCTGACTACGCCCGCACACCGGACACGCGCATGGGCTGTCTTCGGCGTCAGCATGGGCACGTGCGCGCACCAGTAGGTCTAGCACGCGCTGGTCAGCGAGGCTTTCTGCCGTTGTGAACCGGTCTGCTTCGGCGGCGGCGACAACGAGTCTTCGTGCGGCGGCGACTACGGTGGCGCGCTCCGGGAGCGTGACGTGGAGGAGATAACGAAGCGCATCGACAGGGACCGAAGACGCTCCGACGAACAAACCAACAGTGTCAGCCTGGACGGGCTCCTCGTTCGCGTACTGCCCCGAAATCGCGAGGGCTATCGCGCCCAGGTCGGGCCCAGGTGCAGCGAGGAGCGTCGCGATGCGTTGCACCCGCGAATCGTCAACCGCACCAAGTACTTCGGCGAGCGCGACCCGTTCCGCACGCGAATCCTTCGCCGCGCGTTCCAGTTCTAGTCGGCGGGCACGTACGCGCTCCGTCGCATCGGACAGTTCGTTGAGCCCGAGGAGGCGATGCAGAGCGTCGAAGAGGTCGCTCGGCTTGCCGTCGACAAGGGCACCCAGCTCGCTATACGACAGGAACGGGCGATAAAGCTCAAGTTCGGTTCGCCCCGCCTCGGGGTCATGTGAGACAGGCCTCTCGCTCCCCCGTCGACGCGTCCAACTAGCTTCGGCAAGCTCAGCGTCGGCATCCCACTCGGTCGCGATAGTCAGTGCGGGATCGTTTCCCGCCGTGAGTAATTCGACCTCTATGCGCGCCAGGTGGGGCTGATGCAGGTTGCGCCACCCCTCTTTCCACGCACCTGCCCGACCGTCCCAGCGACGGTTGCCGCCGGTGAGTGCGAACTCGGCCGCCTCAGCGAAGCTGGATTTGCCGCTGCCATTACGGCCAACGACGAGCGTGAGGCCGGGTCCCGGATTGAGCCGTAGCGTCGCGACTGGCCCAATCCCGCGAAAGCCCTGCACGGCAATCGAGCGCAGGAACACGCCGTGGGCGATGAATTGGCCTGTGTCACCGTTCTTTTCGTCGGCGCCGACTGCGAACCCAACCGCATCGAGCACGCATTCGGCAACGGCGGCATCAATATTGGGATCGGCGGCGAGTTCACGCGCGAGGACATCAGCAACACGATCAGAACACACCCGTCTCACACCCCCCCAAGGCACGTACATCGGTGAAAGCTGGTCGCGGAAAACGCTACCCGATCGCGGGCGGTTTGCCCAGGGAATGCGGTGGGCCGCTACGAGATCTGCCCGCGGGAGTGGAATGGCCATCGAAAGCCGCCCAAGCGTGCTGGCCGTCGATGCCCACCCCTCGTCCACTCCGGCGGGCAGATCGATGAGGTTCGCGCCCGCGCCACTCTGCGAAAAGTGAGGCTGACGGTCCGGCTCGGCCGAACACGACAGAATGCCAGACAATATTGTTCGTGACAAGACCCGGTTGTCGAATGCGCTTGCGCACCACGGTTGTCCAGCGGTTTTGTCCGCGCCAACGAAACTTGTCGGTGGGTTCGGGTACATATTTCTCTCATCACCGAACGGGGGAATGAGATGACCGAGACGCCAACCGTGTTGACCGCCGAACAGGTCAGCGCGCTCGCACCAGATGCCAGTTCACTCACCGCCGCGCGCAAACTGGCGAGCCGCTGGCGCGAAACTGGCGCTACTGCGAACGCGGTGTGGGGGCTGTGTCAGGGCAGCGGCAGCAAGCCGTATCAGACCATTGTCGACCTGGCTGGTCCCGCCTACAAATGCACCTGTCCGAGCCGCAAGTTTCCTTGCAAACACGCGCTCTCGCTGTTGCTGAACTGGGCGGCGAACGGCGTTGCGGCACACACAGAGCCGGCCGACTTCGCTGCGGAGTGGCTGGCGGGACGCGCGGCGAAAGCTGCCGCGCCGAAAGCCACGTCGAGCAAGCCGATTTCAGCGGAGGCGCTCGAAGCGCGTGGTGCTCGGGTCGCCGCCGGGCTTGCCGAGTTGGAAATCTGGCTTGCCGACCAGGTGAGAACCGGTCTCGCACAAGCCGATCGGTCGTACGCGACGTTTGAAGCGATAGCCGCGCGCATGGTCGACGCGCAGGCGCCCGGCGTCGCGGAATCGCTGCGCAAGCTGCCGCGCGCCGTCACCACTACCGAACATTGGCCCGCGCTCCTGTTGCGTGAGTACGCGCGTCTGCATCTCCTCGTTCGCGCCTATCGCGGGCTCGCGACGTTGCCCGAGCCATTGCAGGCGGGCGTGCGGGCGCACGTTGGTTACCCGATGCGCGCCGATACCGTGCTCGCCGAACCCGCCGTCCGCGATGTGTGGCAAGTGCTTGGCATGCGGGTTACCGAGGAAGACGCGCTGCACACGCGCCGCACGTGGTTGCGCGGGCGAAGCAGCGGCCGATGGGCGCTGTTCATCGAGCACTCCCACGGCAGCCCACGTTTCTCTAGTGAAGTACCTGCACCGGGTTACGAAGTCGATGCCGACCTGCACTTTTACCCCGCACCGGCTCCGCTGCGCGCTCAGTGGGGCACGCGCCACCACGCACCGCAACCGTTCGCCACGGTGCCCCAGCCCCTCTCCACCGCGCTGAGCGGGCACTCGGCCACCGACATTGCCCGGTCTAACCCGCCCGGCATTGGTGCCGAGTCCAGCGCGCCGTCGACCACTTGCATCGAGGGTGCGCTCACCGCATACGCCCAAGCCTTAGGTGCCGATCCGTGGGTGCGATCGTGGCCCGCACTCCTTGTCGACGTCATTCCGGTCCCCGACCCTGCGGGCTGGTGGCTCATCGATACGAACCGCACCGCGCTGCCCGTCATCGCGGCTCGCCAGTCGTTGCGGTTGCTCGCGGTTTCTGGCGGTCATCCCGTCACCGTGATGGGCGAATGGACCGAAGCTGGCTTCGACCCGATCTCGGTGCTCGAGGCAGGCGTCGTTTCCGAGATTGAGGCCGTCGGCACGCCTGAACTAGCGGTCGCGTCCCCGTGTCCCGAACTGGCCGAACTGGTTTCCGTCGCCCTGATGGGCACCGCGCGTCGCACCATCGACGGGATCACGCTTGAGCCTGAACTCATCGCCGCGCTGCCGAACCGGACAGGCGAGCCCGCGACCCGGCTACTTGAGGCCGCGTCGCTCTACGAGCTGTATCTCAGCGGGGGTCACACGCCCGCGCATGCGCCGGTAATCCCCTGTGCGCCAGCCCCTTCCGATCCGCGCCCGCTTTTGCCGACACTCGCCGCGGCAAGGCTCTCGCAGCTATTGAGCACCAAGTCGCCGTTCCTTCGCGAATGGCTGAGTGCGGCAAGCGAATTCGATTACCGCCTGCCCGATGCGCTGTGCGTCCAAGCGCTGGTAGGCGCCGCTGCCGATACCAGCATGCGGCCACAACTCCTTCGCTTGGCGGGCACGCGCGGTCGCTGGCTCGCACCGCACAACCCCGGCTGGTCGAATTTGGTCGACGCGTTCCCGCTCGGTGCGGGCAGCGCCGATCAAACGCCAACGGCGGCGTTCACAACCGAACAGCTTGTCGCCGACGAGGTTTGGCGCTACGGGACCGCTGGCGAGCGCACCGACTGGTTCGCGAACCTTCGCCGCACGAATCCAACGGTCGCCGTCGCGGTACTCGCTGACGGCTGGGCTAAGGAATCGGGCCCCATCAAGGCCGAACTCCTTTCGCTGCTCGCCGACAACCTCGCGACCACCGATGAGGCCCTGCTCGAAACCGCGCTCGACGACCGGCGTGGGGATGTGCGCCGCGCCGCCGTCAGTCTGCTCACGCGCCTGCCCCATGCCGCGTTCGGCACCCGAATGATCGCGCGGGTCAGCGCGTGGCTTTCGCTGGACGAAGACGGCAAAGTAGCTGTTGCTGTGCCGGAGACGCTCGACGCCGACGCACGTCGCGATGGTCTGTCTGACAGCACCGACCAGGCGCACCTACGGTGGGAAACCCCGGATTCAACCGTCAAAACGCTCCGTCAGGCGGTTTCCTCGATGCCGCTCACCGGGTGGCAGACGGTCACTGGCCAGCCCAACATCACTGCCGATTCAGTTCTCAGCCTCGACCTGCCGCCGCGGTACGCCAAGGCGTTTGTCGACGGCCTCGTCGACGCGACGCTCGCCCAACGCGACCACACCTGGGCGCGTGCGGTTTTCGACCACGCATCCCCCACCGAGCAGGCCGTGCTACGCCGACGCGAACTGTTCTCACTGCTGCACGCCGATGACCGGGTCGAGCATGTACTCGACCTCGACTCCCACCAACTCACCGAGCTTCACGCGATCCTGCCCGGGCTCGCCCATCCGTGGCCCGCTCGGGTCGCCGACCACATCCTGCGACTACTCGGCGAACGCGCGCGCACCACCGCTCGCGCCAACCGCGACAACGTGGGCGTCTACTCCGACCGTGCCCTGCTCACCGCGGCGGGCGTGCACTTCCCACCCGACCTCGCCGCGCGCGTCACCACGCTCGCCGACACCACCGAAGATCCCGCCTGGCAGCAGGCATTCCACCGACTCGCAAGCGATCTCCGCGATCGCGCGACCATGCTTGAGGAGCTACGTTGACCGTCACCGAAATCGAAACCGGCCTCCTTCGCCCACACGCCGAACAGGCGTTCGCCGACGAACTCGCCGCGCTCGCCCGCCTCGATGACCGGCCGCGCCCGCCTTCGTGGCAGCTGTCGCCGTGGGCGGTCGTCACGTATCTCCTTGGCGGCACGCTTGAGGACGGCACCGTCATCACGCCCAAGTACGTCGGGCCGCGCAGGCTGATGGAGGTCGCGGTCGCGACACTCGCGACTGACCGCGCGCTCCTGTTGCTTGGCGTGCCCGGAACCGCGAAAACCTGGGTGTCCGAGCATCTTTCGGCTGCCATCAGTGGCTCGTCGACCTTGCTCGTGCAGGGCACGTCCGGCACGGCGGAAGAAGCCATTCGCTACGGCTGGAACTACGCGCGCCTGCTCGCCGAAGGTCCAAGCCCGGCCGCCCTTGTCGCGTCACCGGTCATGACCGCGATGCGAACGGGTGCCATCGCCCGCATCGAGGAACTCACCCGCATCCCCTCCGACGTCCAGGATGCGCTCATCACCGTCCTGTCGGAGAAAACGCTGCCCGTGCCGGAACTGGGCACCGAGGTCCAGGCCGCGAAGGGCTTCAATGTCATCGCGACCGCGAATGATCGCGACCGTGGCGTCAACGACCTGTCATCGGCGCTGCGCAGGCGGTTCAACACCGTGGTCCTCCCACTTCCCGCCGACGAGGATTCCGAGGTCGCGATCGTCAGCCGTCGCGTCGAACAACTCGGTGCCGCACTCGAATTGCCGACCGTTCCCGCCGCCGCTGAGGAGGTGCGTCGCGTCGTTCGCGTCTTCCGCGAGCTGCGATCGGGCATCACCGCTGACGGGCGGACGAAGCTCAAGTCGCCGACCGGCACGCTGTCGACAGCTGAGGCGATTTCGGTGATCACCAACGGCATCGCGCTGTCGGCGCACTTCGGCGACGGGGTGCTGCGCGCGTCCGACATCGCGGGCGCGGTGCTCGGGTCGGTCATTAAGGATCCCGTCGCCGACGCGGTGGTGTGGACCGAATACCTCGAAGCCGTCGTGCGTGAACGTCCTGATTGGGCCGATTTCTACCGCGCTTGCCGCGAGATTTCCGGCTAAGCAGCCTCGCTAAAGGATGCCGATGAACAACACTGAGCCCGTAACCCGGGTGTTCGGGATACGCCACCACGGTCCCGGTTCCGCGCGGTCGCTGCGGACCGCGCTACACGAGTTCGCACCCGACATGATCTTGATCGAGGGGCCAGCCGACGCGGACCCGCTTGTCGGGTTCGTCGCCGCCGACACCATGACCCCACCCGTCGCGCTGCTCGCCTACGTCCCCGACGCGCCAGCACGCGCCAGCTTCTGGCCGTTCGCGGTGTTCTCGCCGGAATGGCAGGCGATGCGCTACGGCGTGGATCACGAAGTCCCCGTGCGGTTTTGCGATCTGCCAGCCAGCGCGGTGCTGGCGAGCGAGGACGAGACACGCGAACAGGGCGACCCACTCGGCGAACTCGCGGCAGCAGCCGGTTACGACGACTTCGAACGCTGGTGGGACGCGGTCATCGAATCCGCCCCCGACAGCGCGGCTTTCGACGCGATCACCGAAGCAATGGGCGCGTTGCGCGACGACAGCGACAGCGACAGCGACAGCGACAGCGATACCGGCAGCCCGTACGACATCGGCGGTCGGGGCGGCAGCGCCACCAGTAGCGACAGTGGCAGCGGCAGCAATGGCAGCGACGCGAACCACCGCGACAGCGACAGCGGAAGCAGCGGCGGGGTCTGCGGCGGCGAGGGCGCGAGCAGCGACGGTCGGGTCCACGACATTTCGTCCGAGGTAGCCGGTTCAACGCCGCGCGAAAGCAACCTCGTCGTCGACCAACAAACCCTGCGCCGCGAGGCGTACATGCGGCAGACCATTCGCGCCGCGCTCAAAGGTGGCGCGCAACGTGTCGCCGTGGTGTGCGGCGCGTGGCATGCCCCCGCGCTCAGCGGCCCGCTCGGCCCAGCAGCGCCAGATGCGCGGCTGCTCAAGGGCTTACCCAAGGTCAAAGCGTCGCTTACCTGGGTGCCGTGGACGCATTCCCGGCTCGCATCCACGTCGGGGTACGGCGCGGGCATCACCTCGCCCGGCTGGTATCACCACCTCTTCACCGAGACGCGGCAGCCGATCGCACGCTGGCTCACAAGGGTCGCCGGCGTGCTGCGCGGTCACGACCTACCAGTGTCGAGCGCGCACATCATCGAAGCGGTCTGTCTCGCGGAAAGCCTTGCCGCCCTGCGTAATCGGCCCCTCGCTGGCCTTTCCGAAGTCACCGAGGCAGTGCGGTCGGTGATGTGCGGTGGTGACGAAACCCTGCTGCGTTTCGTCACCGACGAACTCGTCGTCGGCGAACAGCTCGGCGGCGTACCCGACAACACACCAACGGTTCCGCTCGCGGCCGACCTACGAGCCCGCAGCAAGTCACTGCGCCTCAAGCCGGAAGCGCTTGAGCGCGCACTCGACCTGGACCTGCGCAAAGAGCGCGACGTCGAACGCTCGCACTTGCTGCATCGACTGAGATTGCTCGGCGTCGGGTGGGGCACACCGACCGTCGGCGAGGTGCGCAACACCGGCACCTTTCGCGAATCCTGGTCGCTGCGTTGGCAACCCGAGTTCGAAGTGCGCATCGTGGAAGCGGCGGTGTGGGGCAACACTCTCAAGACCGCGGCCGAGGCCAAGATCCTCGACCTCGCCAACCGCGACGACGTAACCGTCACCGCGCTCGCGGACGCGCTTGAGACGGCACTGCTCGCCGACCTAGGCGGCGCGACTGACGGGCTGATCAGGAGGCTCGAAGCTGTCGCCGCGCTCGACACCGACGTCACCCACCTGCTGAGCGCACTCCCCGGCCTCACCCGCACGCTGCGCTACGGCGACGTGCGCGGCACCGACACCAAAGCGCTACTGCATGTCGCCGACGGTCTCCTTGTCCGCATTTGTGCTGGTCTACCGAGTGCGGTTACGGGCCTCGACGTCGACGCCGCCGAAGCGTTGCGCGCCCAACTCGACGCCGCACACACGGCGATCAGCGTCCGCGACGACGAGCACGCCACCGACGAGTGGCTTACCACGCTGCACCGCATCGCCGACCGCGACGACGTGCATGGGGCCATCACCGGCCGTTTAGTCCGACTGCTGTGCGATGCCGAACGGATCGACGACGCCGAATCAGCGCGACGACTGTCCGCGGCGTTGTCGATCGGCAACACACCAGCGGCGAAGGCTGCGTGGATCGACGGCTTCCTCGGCGGACGCGGTCTGCTGCTCGTGCACGATCGAGAGTTGCTGCGCCGCATCGACGAATGGCTTATAGCGCTGCCCGAAGATCAATTCGTCGCCACCCTTCCCCTGCTACGCCGCACGTTCGGTTCGTTCGAATCGGGCGAACGTCGCGCGATCGGTCAGGCGAGCCAAGCGTTGCGCGATGGCGTTTCCACGAGCGAAACCGCCGCAACGATCGCGGTCGATCCCCTTCGCGGGCGCATGGCGCTGCACGCGGCGACCGCGATCTTGGCGGCAGCCCAATGACCACTGTCAGCACGACAAGCAAGGAGCGCCGCTCATGACCGACGCAGCCGAAAATGCTTCGCGCCGTTGGCGTCTGGTCCTCGGTCAGGCCGCCGAGGAACAGCTAGGCGGCCTCGGCTCCGGCGCCGACCAGGCAATGGATCAGGCGCTCGCCGCGCTCTACAACACCGACAAGCCAGCGGGCTCGTCGAAACGTAGTGCGGGCCTTGGTAGTTCAGCGCCGAAGGTCGCGCGCTGGCTCGGCGACATCCGCACCTACTTTCCCACCACGGTCGTCGAGGTCATGCAGCGCGACGCGGTCCGCCGACTCGACCTCACCCAGCTGCTCCTCGAACCCGAACTGCTTGAATCCGTTGAGCCCGACGTACACCTCGTCGGCACGCTGCTCGGCCTCAACCACGTGATGCCCGAAACGACCAAGGCCACCGCGCGCATGGTCGTTGAGAAGGTGGTGCGCGACATCGAGGCGCGCATCGCCGCCGAAACAGTCGCGGCCGTCAGTGGCTCGATCAATCGGTCCGCGCGCACGCATCGACCGAAGCTGCGTGACATCGACTTCGATCGAACAATTCGCAAGAATCTAGCCAACTACCTGCCCGAACAGTGCACGATCGTGCCCGAACGCCTGGTCGGCTATGGACGCAAGGCCCAGGCGGTCCAGCGCGACGTCGTGCTCGCGATCGACCAATCCGGTTCGATGGCGGCCAGCGTCGTTTACGCGTCGGTGTTCGGCGCGGTGCTCGCGTCGATGCGGTCGCTCAAAACGTCGCTTGTGGTTTTCGATACCGAGGTTGTCGACCTCACCGAGCACCTCACCGACCCGGTCGACGTGCTGTTCGGCACGCAACTCGGCGGCGGCACCGACATCAACCGCGCGATCGCCTACTCGCAGTCGCTCATCACGCGCCCGACCGACAGCCTGTTCGTCCTCATCTCCGACCTCTACGAGGGTGGCGTGCGCAACGAGATGCTGCGCCGATGCAATGCGATGAAGGAATCGGGCGTGCAAGTTGTTGTGCTGCTTGCCCTTTCGGACGAAGGTGCGCCCGCTTACGATCACGACAATGCGGCAGCCCTTGCGGCCCTTGGCATTCCAGCCTTCGCCTGCACGCCGGACAAGTTCCCCGCCCTGCTCGCCGCAGCGCTCGACCGGGGCGACCTGACCCAGTGGGCCCACACCCATGCTCCGGCAAGCTAAGCGGTTCTGGACAAACGAGATCGGCCCCCGCCTACGTAGCGCGAGGGCCGATATCGTCGAGCGACTGCTACAGGTCCGCGATCGCTGCCAACGGGGGCGTCCGCGCCGCGCGCACACCCGGCCACACCGCGGCAAGCACACCGACAATGGCCGAAGCGATCAGCACGATCACCAACTGCGTCCACGGGATGGTGATTTGGTCGATACCAAGGTCACGCAGGGTCCGCAGGAACCCAACCCCAAGCGCGACGCCAAGCACCAGACCGACGATCGCGCCGAATACCGCGATCAGCATCGACTCGAGGTAGATCGTCCTGCGCACCTGGGCACGCTGGGTGCCCACCGCGCGCAGCATGCCGATCTCGCGACGTCGCTCGACCACCGACAGCGCGAGCGTGTTGATGATGCCGAGCACCGCGATCACGACGGCCAACGCGAGCAGCCCATAGAGAATCGCGAGCAGCGTGTTGATCTGCGCGCCCTGAGCGCCCTTGAACTGCTCGTGGTCCTGCACCTGGACGATGACGAACGGTTCGGTCGCCTTCTCCAAGTTGGTGCGCATAGCGGTGAGGTCAGCGCCGGGCCGCGCCTTCACGAGCACGAAGACGTTGGTCCGCAGACTTTGCGGCATCAGGTCGTCGTAGATGCCCGGGTCAACGACCATCGCGCCCATCAGCGCGGAGTCGGTGTAGATGCCGCCGACGGTGAGTTCAAGCGGCCGGTTGTCGAGGCTGGTAATGCCGACCTTGTCGCCGACCTTCCAGCCGTGATCCGCCGCAGCCGTCTCGCTCACGAGCGTCTTGCCTTCGCCGAGCGTGGCCGAGCCCTGGGTCATCTTCACGTCGATCACGGGCGAGAGCGGGCCGTCGGGCGACGTCGCGCCGATGGTCTCGTCCTTGAACTTGAAGCCGACCGCTCGCACCCCGGTCGCGTCGGCGACGCCGGGAACCTGGGCGCGAACCGCGTCGACCGCACCGATCGGCACGCCGATCATCTGGGGCCCAGCAAGCACGTATTCCGCGGTGACGCCCTTGTCGATGAGCACCGAAACGCTCGTCTTCGCCGACGCGCCGAGAATGCCGATGGCCGAGACGAGCATCAGTCCGAGGGTCAGCGCGAACGCCGTCGCCGCGGTGCGCCGCGGGTTGCGAACCGCGTTATTACGTGCCATCTGGCCGATCGGGCCGAACGGGCGCGTGAGCACACCAAGCGCGCCGACGATGGGCCGCGACAGCGCGGGCGCGGCAAGCAGGACAGCGAGAATCAACGCGAGCGCGCCGATACCCACAATCGACGCGGCGGTCTTGCCCGACTCACGTGCCCCGAAGAACACGAGCGCGCCACCGATAACCGCGAGGACAGTGCCAGCGATGGTGCGCAGGCGCAGGGAGTCGCCGATGCTCGCGAATTCCGACCGCATCGCTTCAACCGGGGGCACCTTGGCCGCGCGACGGGCCGGTGCGTACGCGCTCGCAACGGTGACGATCAGCCCAACCGCGATGGCGACGATGGCCGTACGGGGCAGCACGGTCAGCGAACCCGTAGGCAGCCCAACGTCGAAGGCGTTCAGCATCGCCGAGAGCCCGTAGGCAAGCCCGATGCCGGCCGCGAGACCGAGCGCGCTACCGATCAGCCCGATCACCACCGCTTCACTGACAACCGAGCGACCGACCTGCTGACGACTCGCGCCAATTGCGCGCAGCAACGCGAGTTCACGCAGCCGCTGGGCGACGATCATCGAGAACGTGTTGTAGATGATGAACGTGCCGACGATCAGCGCGATCGACCCGAACGCCAACAGGAAGTAGTTGATGAACGTCAGGGCATCCGAGATCTGCTTTTGCATGTCGTCGCGAACCTGCTCAGCGTTTTGCACCTTGTAGTTGGGCAGTTGGGCGGCGAGCGTGTCGCGCAACTCGTCGGCGTTCACGCCCGGCTGCGCGCGCAGGTCGGCATAGGCAACGTGCGAGCCGTCGGTGAACAGCTTGCGGGCCTGTTCTTGGGTGAACTGCACCGCGACGACACCGCCGCCAGCGGTTCCCGGCATGTCGTAAATGCCGGTGAGCGTGACCTCGAACGGCTCACCGCGCGAAGGGATAAGCACCTTGGTCTTATCCCCAACGTGCAGGCCGGCCTTCGTCGCGCCACCACTGTTGAGCGCGATCTCGCCCGGCACGCTCGGTGGCTTGCCCGCGACGTACTTGTCCGCCGTCTCTACAGCCTGGTCAGGAGGCAAATACGAAAGTCCGAAACTGGGTGCGCCGCCGGTCTGCACGGCCTTGCGCCCATCGGGTTCCAACAGCACGACTGGGCCGTTCATCGCGGGCGCGACCCGTGCCACCCCGGGCGCTTTGCCGAGGGCGTCGACGATGTTGGTCGGCAGCCCGAGTGACTGCGCGCCCTTGGGGCTAACTCGAACATCAACACCTTGAGCCTGGCCTTCGAAAATGCCGTCGAAGGTGCGCTGAAGCGTGTCGGTGAAGACGAACGAGCCGGAAATGAAGGCGGTGCCGAGCACCACCGAAAGGAGGGTCAGAGCAAGGCGCACCTTGTGCGCGGCGAGGTTGCGCAAGGCCACCTTGCGCATGGGACTAGCGCTCATCGGCCTTCCAGCGCCTTCATCCGGTCGAGCACCGAGTCCTGCGTCGGGTCGCGCAACTCGTCGACGATGCGGCCGTCGGCGAGGAAAACGACACGGTCGGCGTAGGAGGCCGCGCGCGGATCGTGGGTCACGATCACGACGGTCTGGCCAAACTCGTCAACGCTCGCGCGCAGAATCGACAGCACTTCACCCGAGGAGTGCGAGTCGAGGTTGCCGGTCGGTTCGTCGCCGAAGATGATTTCGGGCTTGCCGACGAGGGCGCGCGCACAGGCGACGCGCTGCTGCTGACCGCCGGAAAGCTCGGTGGGTCGGTGGCTGAGGCGGTCGGCCAGACCGAGGCGCTTGACGACCGTGTCGAGCCATTCCTGATCGGCTTTGCGACCCGCGATGTCGAGCGGCAGGGTGATGTTTTCCAGTGCGGTCAGCGTGGGGACCAGGTTGAATGCCTGGAAAACGAAGCCGATGCGGTCGCGACGCAGCGCGGTCATCTGCTTGTCGTTCAGGCCGGTCAGCGCCGTATCACCGATGCGGACCTCGCCCGAGCTGGCCACGTCGAGGCCGGCCAGGCAGTGCATCAGGGTGGATTTACCGGAACCGGACGGGCCCATGATGGCGGTGAACTCGCCCTTGGCGAAGTCGGCCGACACTCCGTCGAGCGCTTTGACCTGGGTGTCACCTGAGCCGTACACCTTCACCAGGTTTTCGGCGGCGGCCGCGATCTCGGCGGCCGCGTGGGCAGGGCTGGATTCGGTGTCGAGCCCCTTGTCAAGCGATGTCATGTGTCCAGTCTGTCTGGCCGATTATCGGCGCGCCATCCGGGTTCGCCCGGATATCTCACCTCTTATTGAGCTCTTAGCCAACAACCCAGTCGAAGGCGTCGGCTTTGGAAAACGCGCCTTCAAGCGCACGCGACCGATTCGGCTCGCCCAACTCAGCAAGCAACTCGCGCGACAGTCCGGCGAGGTCAGCGAGCACTTCAGGCGTGAACCACCCTGGCCGCGTCGCGAAGAGCAGGTCTTCGGTCGCGGTATTGCCGGACGCACCGGGGGCGAACGGGCAACCGCCGAGCCCGCCAAGCGCCCCGTCGACCATCGTCGCGCCCGCGGCGACGGCCGCGAGCGTGTTCGCCACGCCCATCCCCCACGTGTCGTGCCCGTGAAAGACGATTCGACGCGACAGCGAATGGTCGCGGACCGCGGCGACAAGCGCGCTGACCTGTCCTGGATGCGCTTGGCCGAGCGTGTCGGCGAGCACGATGTCGGTCGCGCCGACCGCGCGCGGGTCGTTGGCGATCTCAAGTACGCGGTCCGGATCGACGTCACCGTCGAAGGGGCACGTAAACGCCGTCGCTAGGCACAACTGAATGCTGCCACCGACTTCGTTGGCGTACTCGATGGCCTCGGGCATCGCCGCGAGCGACGCGTCGGTATCACGACCGATGTTGGCCCGATTGTGGGCGTCGCTCACCGAGAAGCAGTATTGGAAATTGCGCGCGCCCGCTGCGGCGGCCTTGGCGACATGCCGTGGCGTCGCGACCCACACCCAGCATTTCGCCAGCTCTTCCGGCGTGAGCGCGGCGATCAGGTCGAGCGAATTGGCAACGGGTGGAACAAGATCCGGCCGAGCCATCGACCCGATCTCTAATGCTTCGACGCCGGCGGCGAGCAGCCGCCGCACGACGGCGACCTTGGTTTCGGTGGGCAACACCTTGCCGGTGAGCTGCAGTCCGTCGCGCAAGGTGACATCGCGCAACACCGGCGCGGTCATGCGCGTTTCTCGGCAGCCGGAGCGGTCGATGAAACGGGGCGCGGCGGCCCGCACATCACCCCACCAAACAGCTTGTCGCCAACGCTGGCTGGAGCGGGGTGCACAGTGGGTCGCACATGACCGGGTCCACGCGGCTCCCACTTATTGCGGACAGGTGGGCGCCGGCGGCCGTGAACTCGTCGGGTCATGACGCACCCTCCAGCGCGGCGATCTGGTCGGGACTCATCCCCAGCACCTCCGACAGCACCTCATGGGTGTGTTCGCCAAGGTCAGGGCCGACATTGCGGATAGGCAGGGACTTGTCTCCAATCACCGGGACGATGCCCGGAAAACCAACGCTGCGAGGTTCATCCTCGCCAACGTCGACAGCAAAATGTTGAATCATGTCCCGAGCACGGTACTGCTCATCGGCGACAATGTCGGCCGCGGTGTAAATCGGGCCACAGGGAATGGCTGCCGCGTCAAGCAACGCTAACGCCTCATCGCGGGTCTTGGTGATCGTCCATTCGGCGATCGACGCGTCGAGCCGTTCACGATTGCGCCAACGGCCCGCGTTGTCGGCCAATTCCGGGTCAGTTGCCAGGTCAGCGCGACCGATGACGGTCATGTACCGCTGGAAAATCGCGTCGCCGTTGCCGCCGATGATGATGCTGAATCCGTCGCTTGTCGGGTACGCGTTCGACGGCGCGATGCCCTCCATTCGCCCGCCAACGCGCTCGCGATTGATCCCGTACGCGAGGTGGTCGGGCACGAGCGATTCCATCACCGACAGGATCGATTCGTTGAGCGCGACGTCGATAATCCGCTCGACCTGTGGGATAGGCCCGTCTACCTGTTCGCGCTGAAAAAGTGCCATGACCGTGCCGAATGCCGCGTAGATGCCCGCGATCGAGTCCCCGATCGACACCCCGACGCGCACGGGCGGCCGGTCGGGATCGCCGACGAGTTCACGAAGGCCGCCAACGGCTTCCGCGACAGCGGCGAAGCCCGGGCGGGCCGACATGGGCCCGGTTTGGCCATAAGCCGAGATCCGGGTAATGACGAGGTTCGGGTTCACCTGTTCAAGCACATCGGGCCCAAGGCCCCATTTCTCCAGCATGCCCGGCCGGAAATTCTCAAGCAGCACATCGCAGTGCCGGACTAAATCCAGCACGACATCGCGACCAGCCTGGGTGCGCAAATCAAGGACAATCGAACGCTTGTTGCGGTTGACCGTGCGATAGAGCATCGAGGTGTCACCGCCGTAAAGCCGCCAATTGCGCAGCTCATCGCCTGTTCCTGGCCGTTCGACCTTGATGACGTCGGCGCCGAAATCGCCGAGAATCCGACCTGCGGTTGGTGCGGCTACATAGTTGCCAAGTTCGAGGACACGCACTCCGTCCAACGGCTGTATACGCTTGTCCGCCACCCGGGCGACTCTAGCGTGTCGACCGGGTGGCGGGCGGATCAGGCTCAGCTCGCGAGCGGCTGAACTTCCTCAATGATCGAGTACTCTTCGGCGTTGCCGGTCAACACAGTGCTCTGTCGGCCGTCGATACCGACCGGGACATCGCCCGCGAGGGTGATGCGGGTCAGGCGACGCGGCTGGTCGTCGTAGTCGTCGACGGCGTAGTGCTGAGTGGCACGGTTGTCCCAGATTGCGACATCGCCTTCGGCCCACGTCCAGCGCGTTGTGTGCTCAAGCTTGATCACGCGATCCTGCAACAGCCGGAACAGCACCTGCGACTCATGGTTGGGCACCCCGACAAGCTGCTTGACGAAGTGGCCAAGCAGCAGCGCGCGCTCGCCCGTCTCGGGGTGTACCCGAACAACCGGGTGCTCGGTTTCGTACAGATCCGACTGGAATTCGGCGGTGTACTTGGCCTGACCGGCGCGAACCCGGTCGACCACACCCGCGTAGTCGTAAACGTTGGTGTGCACGGCGCGCAGGTTCGACACAAGGTCCTTAAGCGGTTCGGGCAGCGAGTTGTACGCCGCAACCGTCGACGCCCAGGTGGTCGTGCCGCCGTAGCTCGGCAGGTACTCGGCGCGCAGGATCGATGCCTTCGGAATGCGATCAACGAAGGTCACGTCGGTGTGCCACGAGTTGGCGCGACCGTTCTCCGAGTCGATCGCCAGGCTCTTGATGCCCTGCGACTTCACCGTCGGGTGCGGCGTTGTTGGCGTGCCAAGCAACTGCGCGAACTCGTACTGGCCGTCTTCGGTGAGGTGCTGCTGATCGCGGAAGAAGATCACCTTGTGCTCGTTGAGCGCCCGCCGAATGGCGGTGACGGTGTCGGCATCAAGCTCGCCACCCAGCCGCACGCCATCGATACGCGCGCCGATGTGGGCACCGAGTTTGGTCACCGTCACCGTGGTTGGCTGGGCAGTGTCGACCGTCATGGGAGATCACCTTCAGTTCATGCTCGCGGAAGTGCTTATGTCCCAAGCACACCGCGAAAACACCCGGGCAAACAGGTTTTATCTCCGTGTGATCGAAAGCTGGCGCGAAAGCCAGCTCAGTGGATCAGCCCAAGTGCTCACGCAGATACGCGAGATCGGCGGCCACCCCGTCAACCGGCGTTTCCAAAATGACCGGCGCGTCGGCGGTGCGACACACCTCGGCAAGCAACTGCGGGTCGATGGTGCCGTCGGCGAGGTTGGCGTGCCGGTCGGCACCCGAATCGAACTCGTCGCGCGACGAGTTCAAATGGACTAGGTCGATGCGGCCGGTGATGCCCTTGATGCGTTCAACCACCCCGACGAGGTCTTCGCCGCCAGCCCACGCATGACAGGTGTCGAGACAAAAGCCCGCGCCGAAATCGCCAACCTGGTCCCACAACCGGCCGATGGAGTCGAAATACCGTGCCATCGCATGGTTTCCGCCCGCGGTGTTCTCGATCAGGATCGGTACAGCGAAACCGCCCTTGTCCTGCTGGCGTTCAAACAGCTTGCGCCAGTTCTCATATCCGGCAGCGAGCTCGGCATCCGACCGCACGTGCCCACCATGCACAACCAACCCGAACGCGCCAAGCTCGGCGGCAGCGGCGGCTTGTTGAGCGACCGCGTTGCGCGAAGGCATCCGCAGCCGATTGTTAGTGGATGCCACGTTGATTTGATACGACGAGTGCACGACAACGTCGATCGGTGACGCGACAATCTCGGCGGCACGCGGATGCGGGACGGGTTTGTCCCAGCTCTGCGGGTCGACAACGAACATTTGGACAACTTCGGCACCGAGTTTCTCCCCGAAGCCGATCGGGTCGCTCTCATCGCGAACGTGTGCTCCAATGCGCATGTGGCGAGCCTAATCGGCCCCACCGACAAGAAAGATGTTGCACCGGGCTGCCGCGCGGAGATAGATCGGTAGAATTTCGACGGTGCTAGGCCCTGGAGGGGGTGATTTCACGGTGTTGCGCAAAGGCGACGTGTTCGCCGGATACACGATTCGCCGTGTGCTCGGCACCGGCGGCATGGGCGTGGTCTACCTCGCCCGCCATCCCCGGTTACCCCGCTTGACGGCGTTAAAACTCCTCAGTCGCGATCTTTCGGCCGATGACGAGATCCGCACCCGCTTCGAACGCGAAGCCGACCTGGTCGCCCGCCTGGAACACCCCAACATCGTCAACATCTACGACCGTGGCACTGACGACGATCAACTCTGGATTTCCATGCAGTTCGTCGCGGGTACCGATGTGGCGACCGCCGACGTCGACGTGCTCACGCCAGGCAGAGCTGTCCAGATCGCCGCCGAAACCGCGACCGCGCTCGACTTCGCGCACGACTCAGGCGTCCTGCACCGCGACGTGAAACCGGCCAATATCCTGCTTGCCAAACCACCGATCGGCCGCCCAGAACGCGTTGTGCTCACCGATTTCGGGATCGCGTCGGTACGCGACAGCGAAACCACGCTCGCCTCGGCTGGCACCATCACGGCCACGCTGGCTTATGCCGCACCCGAGCAGCTCACCGGGCTGCAAACCGATCATCGCGCTGACCAGTATTCGCTTGCGTGCACGTTGTTTTGGATGCTCACCGGGTCGGTCCCGTTTCCTGGCCAGTCGCCCGGCGCGATCATCCAGTCGCACTTGACGCGCCCCATTCCGCCACTGCGCAGCCTGCGCGGCGACCTACCGCCAACGTTGGACGGCGTATTAGCGCGTGCGACCGCGAAAAAAGCGAGCGACCGCTTCGCCAGCTGCAGCGAATTCGCGCATGCCGCGCGCTCGGCCTTGCTTTCGGTTCCCGGGCCGTGGCACAACGAGTTTCAGCGCGACGCGTCCGTGAATACTGGCGTGGTGTTGCGCGCTCGGGAAAATTATCCGACGTCGTATCCGGCGGTGCCCCAAGGTTATTCGCCGAATCAGCACGCACGGCCGTCGACTCCGGCGTATCCGATCGCCCCTGCCGCGCCGCCGCCAACGCGGCAACGTCAGCATCCGGGAACCATCGAATTTCCCGGCGGCCGTAGCCATCCCGGCTACATCGTCGGCCCGCAAACCCGCAGGTCTCCCTAACCGAAGTCGCGTGACAGTTCTTGTCACCCGGGGTTGCTAAGGTTTTCCAGATTTTCAGAACGCGCGCGCTGGTGGGTCCCAGCGGGTGCGAGAAGTGGAGCAGCGATGCTGGGCAACGGTGATGTGTTCGCCGGCTATCTCGTTGAGCGTCAGCTCGGTCGCGGCGGCATGGGTTCGGTCTACCTGGCCAAACACCCACGCCTGCCGCGCATGACAGCGTTGAAGCTACTCAACCGTGAGATGTTCTTCGACGACGAGGTGCGCGCCCGCTTCGAGCGCGAAGCCGACCTTGTCGCGCGCCTCGATCACCCCAACATCGTCACCGTGTACGACCGAGGTGTCGACGATGAACAGCTGTGGATTTCGATGCAGTTCATCGACGGTGTCGACGCGTCTTCGGTTGAGCCGCAATCACTTCCGCCCGCGCGCGCGTTGCAAATCATTGCCGCGACCGCCGACGCGCTCGACTACGCCCACGGCATGGGCGTGCTACATCGCGACGTGAAGCCCGCCAATATCCTGCTCGCTCGGTCGGGTGCGGGCCGCGGAGAGCGCGTGTACCTCACCGACTTTGGCATCGCGCGCCTGCGCGACGACACCGGCAACCTCACCCAAACCGGCACCTTCACCGCCACCCTCGCGTATGCGTCGCCCGAGCAGCTCACCGGCGCGGCACTCGATCATCGCTCCGATCAGTATTCGCTTGCCTGCACGCTGTTTTGGCTGTTCACCGGTGCTGGCCCGTTCGCGGCAACCAACCCAGCCGCCGTCATCCAGGGTCACTTGCAACAGCCACCGCCGCCGCTGAGCAGCATGCGCGCTGGACTGCCGCTCGCCCTCGACGCGGTGCTTGCCAAGGCGATGGCCAAGCGCCCAGACGACCGGTTCACGAGCTGTTCGGAGTTCGCATCGGCGGCCATCGCCGCGCTGAATGCCACAACCAATCCGAGCACACCCCTCGCGCCGCGCCCAACGACCGGCGGTGCCATCCCGACGGTCACTCCTCGACCGCCCACCCCAGGTGGCGGGTATCCGCAAGCCGCGACGCCGTACCCAACATCGCAACCGCGCCCGATGACGTCGCCAACGCCGCTCGCCAACACCGGCGCGACCCCGCAGCCACCGCACACGGGCAATCAGCCCTATGCAGGCCCGCAGTACCAAAATCGGCCGCCCGCCGCGTTCGCTGGCCGCTATCCGCAGCCACGACGACGCAAGTCGAACGCGGCCGTGATCGTGCTCAGTATCGTCGGCGCGATCGTGCTTGTTGTTGTGCTACTCATGGTGATTGGCATCGCCGCGAGCGACGGTTCGTCAGACACCCCGACGACGACAACCGCCGCGCCAGGTCACGTCACGCCCGACGCCGCTGCGATCAGCAAGCGCTTCCCCAGCATGGTTCCCGCCGAGCCGACCGGCGACACCGGCTACAACGGCGCGACCTGCTATTCCAGCGACAGCAGCTACAAAACCGATCCCGTTGCGGGTGAGCCAGATTTCGGCGCGTGGGCGTGGCAGTGGGACTGCTTCGGCGGCGGCAATGTGAGCGACCCGTTCTATCGCTTCTACGTCTACGACTCCGCCGCGGCCGTCGACAAGGTGGTCAAGTCCTTGCCGACCAACACCAAGTCGGTCGATCCCAACGGCGGAAAGTCCTACACCAACTACAAATTCGTCAGCGGCGATGGCAACAAGATGGTGACGGTGTTCACCGGCGACGCCGACCGCGCCCAGTTCCTGATGTTCACCGACAGCTATGAGGACTTCGACGCCATCATGACGTGGTGGAGTTCAGCGCCACTCAACCAGTGATCGCGGTTGTCCGGTCGGTACGCAGCTTGAGGAGCGTCAATCCCGCTGTACAGGCGAGAATCAATCCGGCGACGGCGATTTCGACGTGGAGATCGGCGATACCGATGCCGGCGCCAACTAGTCCGCCGACAAAGAGCAGCCAGCCAAGCCAGCGAGAAACCGCTGCGTAGGGACGCTGCGTGCTCGGTGCTGAATTTTCCTCCGCCGCCTCGGTTTCGAGGTGGGGTGTCGAAAATGCTCCCATCAGAATCTCCTCGTTGACGCCGACCAGGGTGAGACCTTGACACGGACGTCTCATGCGTAACTTTGCTCACACACGTTACGACTCACGGACGGCTCCGACGTGCGACACGTCCCCACGACACGCCCGCGATATCAAGCCGATATGTGAAGTGCAAACCTTTAAAATGCGCGATTCGCGGAATCCTGAACTAACCTGAGGCGACTCGAAGCCCGATCAGGAGTACACGCGATGAAGAAAATGCCGACCAAGTTCCTCGGTCCGCTGGTCGCGGTCGGCACCGTGTCGTTCGGTTTGATCGTGATCGGTGCCTGCGGTGTCGGACAGAAAGATACCTATGTCGCGCCGCCGCCGATTCAGGCGGAATTGGCCGCCGCGCCCGCCCCGATCGCCGATGTCACGTCGTCGACAACCGTTCGGCTAACTATTCCCCCGTCGCCAACGTGGCAGGTTGGGCCCTACGTTTCGCCGCGTAAGCCGTTCAGCCTCAGCTCAACCGAGACCAGCGAAAGCGCGACTCCGTCGGAGGGCGCACCGGAGGAACCACGCCCGGAGCTAGCGATGGAGACCTCGGCGGCAACCACGGTTGTGCAGCCAACGCCGAGCAAAACTCCGACCGTGGTTGCACCGGTCGCGCCAACCGCGACGACAACGCCCGCCGCACCAACAACATCCGATGCGCCAACGCCAACCGCCGCGCCAACGACAACGGCGGAACCAACGACAGTCGCGCCAACAACCGAGCCGACTAGCACCCCGGAGACTCCGACGTACTAATCGGCCCAGTTGGTGTTAAAGCTCCGCGAGGTCGTAACTGCCAACCCGCTCGGCAAGCACCCGACGATGCTCGTGCGTACCGCCGAGCGTCTGCCCGATCGCGGTAAGGCGCGCGACGTAATGGCTGACCGGGTATTCGGCGGTGACACCAATACCGCCGTGAAGCTGAATGGCTTCTTGCCCAATGTAAGTGGCTGCCTCGCCGACCTGTAGCCGCGTTCGCGACGCGACGACCGGGTCGAGCGCGCCCTCAGCGAGCGACGCCGTCGCGTACAAACTGATGCTGCGCGCGATTTCCAGCGCGACATACAGGTCGGCCGCGCGCTGGGTGAGCACCTGAAACTTCGACAGTGTGACACCAAACTGCTTGCGCGTCTTGAGGTATTCGACGGTGAACGCGAGCGTGGTTTCCAACGCGCCAACCGACTCAACGCTCAGCGCCACCTGCGCGTAGTTAAGCGCGGCCGCGATCACCGACGCGGCGTCGGCGTTGCTGCCAAGCGGTTCCGCGACAGCCTGTTCGAAATTGAACTGCGCGCCGCGGCGTCCGTCGAAGGTGCGGTAACTCTGGCGACGCACCCCAGCCGCGTCGGCAGCGACAAGGAACAGGCCGACGGTGCCGTCGGGCAACACCGCGCTCACGATCACCTCGTCGGCCACATCGCCACGCAGCACCGGGTTTTTCACGCCAGCGAGCACGAACCCATCGCCCTGCGGGGTAGCCGTTGTGGTGATCTCGGTCGACGGCCAGCGAATGCCCGGTTCAGCGTGGGCAAATGCCATCAGCTTGGTGCCATCGGCGAGGGACGGCAGCAGTCGCGCCCGCTGTTCGGCGGACGCCGCCGCCTTGATGAGTTCAGCGGGGATCACCACCGCGTCGAGCACCGGTTCCGGCGCGAGCGCACGGCCGAGTTCGCCCTGCACGAGCATGGCTTCCTCGACGCCAGCGCCGACGCCGCCATCTTCTTCCGAAATCGTCAGGCCAAGCACGCCGAGGTCGGCCAACTGCTTCCATGCGGCCGGGTTGAACGCGTGGTCGGTATTGCTCGTGACCTGCACAAGCGCTTCGCCGTCGTAAAACCGGTGCAGCAGTTCGCGAACGGTGTCGCGCAGCATTGTCTGTTCTTCGGTGAGTTCGAGGTCCATGGTCGCGCCCTCACAGTCCCAGGATCGTCGATGAGATGATCGAGCGCTGAATCTCGCTCGAGCCACCGTAAATGGTCACCTTGCGGTAGTTCAGGTACGTGGGGCCAGCGTGCTCAGCCCAGTCGGGCGACGCCACGTCGGGTGCGTCGATCGGTAGCGAATCGGGGCCCGCGATGTCGAGCAGCAGTTCGGTCGCGGCCTGTTGCAGCTCGGTGCCGCGCAATTTGAGCACCGACGACGCCGGATTCGGTTTATCCCCAGCCGAATTCGAGACAACGCGCAACTGCGTGACTTCCAACGCGAGCAGCTGGTTTTCCAACTCGGCGACGCGGGCGGCGAAGACCGGATCGTCCATCAACGTGCCGTGCCCGGTGCGCGTTTGCCGCGCGTACTCCTTCGCGAGCGCGAGTTTGACCTTGGTTTTGCCCACGCCGGTAATGGACGTGCGCTCGTTTCCGAGCAGGAACTTCGCATACGTCCAGCCCTGATTTTCTTGTCCGACAAGCTGATTCGCGGGGACGCGCACGTTTTCGAAGAACACCTCGTTGACTTCGAAACTGCCGTCAATGAGCTTGATCGGGCGAATCGTGACGCCAGGCGACTTCATGTCGAAAAGCAAGAAGGAGATGCCAGCTTGTTTCTTTGGCGCGGTCGGGTCGGTGCGCACAAGGCAGAAAATCCAGTCGGCGTACTGACCCAGCGTGGTCCAGATCTTCTGCCCATTGACGATGTAATCGTCGCCGTCGCGAACAGCGGAAGTACGCAGCGACGCGAGGTCGGAACCGGCGTCAGGCTCGGAAAAGCCTTGGCACCACCAGATATCGAGCGACGCGGTAGGTGGGAGGAAGCGCTCCTTGAGCTCTTGGGAACCGAATTGCGCGATGACCGGGCCAACCATCGACGCGTTGAACGTAAGCGGCTCGGGCACCGACGCCAACTGCATTTCGTCGAGCCAGATGTGGCGCTGCATCGGCGTCCAGTCTTTGCCGCCCCATTCAACCGGCCAGTTCGGAACCGCGAGCCCGTTGTCATTGAGGATCTGCTGCGCGGTGACAATGTCTTCGCGCGACAGCTCATGCCCGTACTTCACCCGGTCGCGGATGTCGACGGGGATTTCAGTGCGGTAGAACTGTCGGAGTTGGTCGCGAAACGCGAGTTCATCCGGGGACAGGGCCAACTTCATACGGGTCTCCCAGCCTCATTGGTTACCGTCGACTCGCAACCTACCCCTGGGTACTGACAACTGTCGACTACCTCACACCGGGTGGTGTCCGAACCGCGATCTCCGCGTGCCAAGCACGTGGGGCGGCATCGCGCTACGCCTGGTAGTTTGCAGACGAAACCGGACAATCGGTGACGCGATCCATCGAGGAGCAAACGGGTGAACGGCAGATCCATCGCGGGCAAAATGGCAGCGGTTACCGCGACCAGCATCGGCGCGCTAGCGATGGTCGTCGCGACGGCCACCGCCGCACCGAACCCGGCCAACGACGGCATCGACAACCTCACCAAACTCGCTGGTGACGACGTTTCCGCTAAGGCTGGTGTCAGCGCGATCGCCAGCTTCACCAACCTTGTCGGCGCCGACCGGTTGCGCACGGTCTCCGCGCAGTTCGTGCCGTTCAGCTACGCCGCGCCCACCTTCGGTTGTGGATCGAATGGGCCGATCACCACCGTGATCGCAGCGGCCACGTTCGAAGGGCCCGGCCCGCGCACCCCAACCAGCCTCACCCCCGGCGACCTGCGCTTTAGCGCTAGCCCGATGCAGTCGGGGTTCGCGCTCGCGTCGGGCCTCAACGTGGCGTGGGTGAACCTGAACACTGGTCTGAGTGGCATTGTCGCGCTTGATGATCAGACGGAATTCCGCACACCGTCGCTGTCGAAGACCGTGCACTCGGGTGCGGGAACGGTCGTCGCGTCGATGTGGGGGTCGATTGATTACCCCGGGCAGCGCTGCGTGATGACGCCGACCGTTGGCACGTTCGTTGTGCCCGACCTGCCGGTTCAGGCGCCGGTGGCGCCGGGTGAACCCGCGCCGACCACTACGACACCCGCCCCGGTGCCCGGCCTTGGCTCGGGTGAAGCGGTGCGCCCGCAGGCTACTGAGGCCGCTCCCGCGCCCGCGCCAGTTGCCCCGCCCGCCCCGACGACCACGCAGCCGCCGTCAGCGTTGACCGTCGGAGGCTGATCCCGCGCGGGCAGAGACCGAATGTGGGCTTGCCCGAAGGAACCCGCTGACGGCCACGACCAGGCGCGATGGGCGCTACCCTGCCGGACTGATGCGCAGGACCGTTCCCTCTTCTGAGCCCGCGAGCAGTGCGGACCGGTTCGTCGGGTCGGCGATCACCGCCGTGAGCGGGTGCGTCGAAACGACCGTGCACGTGGTGGCGGCGACCGGGTCGACGCGAACGAGGTGGCCAGCGAGGGTGGTCACGTAGAGGATGCCGTCGCGGATCACGAGGTCATCGAGGAAGTCGGGCAGCGCGCCGAACGAGGTGAGGTCGGCGACCGTCGCGCTCACGGCTGGGTTCACGCGCGAGAGGCGAAGAACGCGGCCGACGGGGCCGCCCGCCGCGACATAGTTGGCCGTCACGTAAACCGAATCACCAACGACCGCAATGCCATTGGGCCCGTCGACGGTGACCTTGGCCCACCAGTCCATGTCCTCGCTGCCGTCGCGACGGAAGCGGTGCACGCCGTCGGCGGCGGTGACGTAGAGGTTGCCGTCGGCGTCGAAGGCCGCGCCGTTGGGGTGCGATAGGCCGGTCGCGAACGTAACCGGTTCTGGACGAACAGCATTCGGGTCGAAGCGAACAACGCCGCCGTCGCCGGAGAGCCAGGAATTGCCGGTGACCACATAAAGCAGTCCGTCGGGGCCGAGCCGAACCGCGCCGGGCGAGGCGACCGCGACGGTGCCGGTGAGTTGCCCATTCGCGTTGTAGCGCTGCACTTCTCCGCGCATGAGTCGCGAAACCCACAGTGCGCCAGCGTCGTCGACGCCAATGTTCTCCGACCAATCGAGAAGCGGAACGCTCGACCGAATCGCGACTTCTTGGCGGACCTGACCACAGTCGGCGGGTGCGGCGACCGCGACACCCGTTCCGATCGAGAGGGTCGCACCGACGCCCGCGCTGACGACAACGCTTGCCACACAACGACGTAAGGACAACATCGACAAAACCTCGACTCTGATCCGAACCAGTTCGACCGGCGAAGTGTAACGGGTAGTGCACTACTTCGGCGCGGCCACTCCAGCGGTTGATCATCGTTGCCGCGCAAGTAACCGGCCTATCATCGGGCGCGTGCCGTACTTCTCAAGCGAGCGTGGGCGATTGCATTACCGGACGTGGACGGTTGACGCGCCGGTCGCGCACCTCGCGTTGCTCCCGGGAACGCGGCAGCACAGCGGGCATTATCACCGTTTCGCCGCGCAGTTAAGCTCGTCGCGAATTCAGTTGTGGGCGTTGGATACTGCGGGTCAGGGGTTGAGTGAGGGCGCACCTGACGCGCCCGGAACGCTAGCCGAGCTGGCGAGCGACGCCGCAGATTTCCTTGCGGTCGTTGCTGGGAGCGTTGGGCCGCTGCTGCGGGACGCCCACGTAGTTGCCTGGGACGGTGGCGAGGGTCGCGGCGACGGCGACAACCACGAAGTTGGCGGGCGCGGTGGGCGGCAAGAAGTCAGCGGCGGCAGCCGCCACGAAGTCGGCGGCTACGATGACCTCCACGACGTCGGCGACGCCAGGGAACGCCACGAAGTAGGCGGCGGGGACCACCACGGAGTTGGCGGGAGCGAGGCCCGACACGAAATGGGCCGGGACGGTGACTGCCACGAAGTAGGCGGTAAGGGGAACAGCGGCGATTCTGGCAGCGGCAATTCTGGCGGAGGAAGGTTCGCGGGCGCGGCGGGTGGCGACGACGCGGCGCACGGACCGATTGGGCCGGGGGCGCGTACCGCAGCACCGCTCGTGTTGATGGGGCACTCGCTGGGGGCAGCGACGGCGCTCACGCTCACCCTCGAAAACCGGGGTGAGCTGGCCGGATTGGTTGTTTGTGGAACTCCGCGTCGCATCGCGGCTGCGCAACCCGACCCCGGGTTGGCGACACTCGCGGTACACGGGGCCGACGACCGGCGCGCGCCCATCGATACGGTGAGGCTATGGACAGCGGCGCGGAAATCGGTAGATTTGCGTGAGTACGCCGACGCCGGGCACGACCTCCTGCACGAACCTGTGCATGCTCGCGTAACGGCTGATATCGCGGAATGGGTGGGGAGAATATGCGTACCGAAGGATTGCCGAACACTGCCGCGCTCGGGCGCGCGGTAGCCGACGGTGGATTGTGGATCGAACCGCTGCTGGTCGCCGATGGGGCGCATGAGCGGTGCGCTGCGGCGTACGAGCGGTTAGCCGCCGCCGTCGACGCGCAAATTCGGGAATTATCTTCGGTCGCGGTTTTACCGGGGTTCGGGTCGCTCGCTTCGGGGGTCGCGCTGCGGACTGGGTTTGAAGGAAAGGCGGCGCAGTCGGTCGCACAGTTGACGGCGTATGCGGCGGCGGCACGCGACTTGGCCGCTGTGCTTCGCGCGGCGGCGGTGTCGTATCGCGAGGTAGACGCCTCCGGTGCCGACGCGCTGGTCCGGCTAGCGGGCGACGAGCATGCGTAGCCTTTCTGGGCCCGACGCGGTCGATGCGAACTATGTGCCTGCGATCGAGGTATTTGATCGTCTCTCGCATGCCGAGATTCATTCCGTAGTAAGCGAACTCGATCCGGCCGCGCTGGTGAGCGCTGGTGGGGTGTTCGATGCGGTCGGGGGTGCGCTCGCTGAGGCAATTACCAACGCCCACACCGAGATTCACGCGACGATCGCCGACGGGTGGCGTGGAACGGGTGCGGCTGCCGCTGCCGAAGCGGTTGCCGCGCTTGAGGCGGTTGGGCACCGGGTGAGCGAGGTGCTCGCGGGGGTTGGTTCGCGGCTTGGTCGGGCTGGCGAGGCGGCGGAAGCATTGCGAACTGCTGTGCCGCAACCGGATTCGCAGCCTGAGAGTGGGCCGAGGTCGTTGCTTGACCCGAATCATGCGGCCAATGAGGCGGCGCGGTCGAGGGAGGCGGAGTCCGCGCGATTGGATGCGGTGCGGGCGATGGACACGATTTACACGCCGGTGTTTCTTGAGACTGGGTCGGGGGTGCCCGCGTTTGACCCGTTGCCTGCGCGGGGTGATGGTGGTTCGGCCAAATTGGTTGGTGGAAATGGCGCGTTAGGCGCTGCACTGCGGCCTCACTCGACCCCGGCTGGAGTTGAGTTCCAGGGTGTGGGCGATTCCGCAAGCGGTGGGGAGTCCGAATCTCTCGTCGCGGCAGCAGGATTGGTCGGGGCGCCTGGGTCGAACCCGGTTGCTGCGGCTGGCGGGCCTGCCGTACCTGTCACGCCGTCGGCGCTGTCCGGGGCGCCCGTCGTCACGGGGTCGCCGGTTGACACGCAGTCGGGCGGGTCGTCGTTGGCGAACGCGTTCAGTCGGTCTGGCGACCGGGCTATGTCAACTGTGCAGGCGGGCGTGCAGCCGGTTTCTTCGCCCGTTGTGCATCCGGCTGTGCAGTCGGGCGTGCAGTCTGCTCCCAAATCCGTTGCGTATCCGACCGTGCAGTCGGACGTTCCGGGGCACGTTGGGCAAGCTGGGGCCGCCGATACGCGTAAAGGCGCGGCGAATTCCGCGCCCGGGGAAGGGGATTCGCTCGCACATGCGAACTCGACCGTTGTGGATGGGTCGCCTGTGCCCGCGTACGCCATCCCTGATTTCGCTGGCGCCGAACTCGCGAGCACGACGCTGGCGTCTGCGGGCGCTGGCTCTCCGCCGCACAGCACATCTGCGGCATTAGGGGTAGGGCCTGATGCAGCGGACCATCGCGCTGCCTCCACCGACGCGACCGCGAGCATGACTGCTGGTGCGATGGGTGGACTGCTTGGTGGGGCGGCGATCGCGGGTGACGATGTGCGGGCGCCGCGTAAGCGGCCTGTGGCGCAGTCTGCGCCTGACGAACCTGACGAGGCTGCGGACGACATTCGAGTCTTGCGCGAACTGGCGGATGAGCCAACGTATTTGGAGGCTGCGCTGCCGACGCCGTCGTGGATGGGGCAGTTGGGGCCGACCTCGCCTGCGGTGGTTGGGGAGTGGCGGGAGGATGAGTGAGGTCAGTGGCAAGCCTTGTGGGTGCTGCACTTTGGTGACGTTCTAGAGAGAAAGCCCGCCCGCTTCTGTCGGGGGTTCTTTATGCGGCGGGGTGTAGACCGCCCGCCATTGCCACGGGTGTTCGGTGGAGGGATTCGGGACATAACTGTGTTTTTGGCGCGCTGGCGCGCGCGTGTCGCGGCCCTGAGGTCCGTCCGTTCAGGCACCGTTGCTTGCTCCTTCGTCGCCTACGCAACGGCACCTGAACGGACGGACGGCCGCGACCGGCCCCTTCGGGGCCGCCGCTCCTCGAGGTCGCGGGTGCGGGGCGGGGATTGCTCGAACGTGTCGATTGCAGGGGCGCGGTCCCTCGCTCCGCATCGGGGCCTGCGCGCAACCGTCAAGATTCGATTGCTCGGCCGTGCACCTTCGAATGTCGTGGGCGTTCGTGCTGGCGCATTTTCGCGAAGGTGTCGTGGTCGGGTGCTGGGCGGCGAACTGATGAACCTTCGGATCGTTGGGGCGTCGTGGTGCGGTCGTTGGGAGGTAGGGCCCGCCGACTTCCGTCTTGGAGTTATACGCCGGATTGGTGGTGGCTGGGTCTCTCATCAGGGCACCAGTTAGAAGAAAGTGCGCGTCAACTGTGTTTTTGGCGCGCTGGCGCGCGCGTGTCGCGGCCCTGAGGTCCGTCCGTTCAGGCACCGTTGCTTGCTCCTTCGTCGCCTACGCAACGGCACCTGAACGGACGGACGGCCGCGACCGGCCCCTTCGGGGCCGCCGCTCCTCGAGGTCGCGGGTGCGGGGTTGAGTTTTCGCGAACGTGTCGATTGCAGGGGCGCGACCGCTCGCTTCGCATCGCGGGCTGCGCGCAACCGTCAAGATTCGAATGCTCGACCGTGCACATTCGAATGTCGCAAACCCTCGTGCTGGTCGCGTTCCCGCAAACGTACCGATTGCAGGGCACGTCCCTCGCTCCGCATCGGGAACTGCGCGCAACCGTCGAGATTCGATTGCTCGACCGTGCACATTCGACGGTCGGAAACGTTCGTGCGGGCCGGGCTTCACGCGGCTGTGTCGATTGCAGGGGCGCGGTCCCTCGCTCCGCATCGGGAACTGCGCGCAACCGTCGAGATTCGATTGCTCGACACGCACACGTTCGAATATCGCGAGCCGTCGCGCTGACGCGCTTTCGCGAACGCGCCGACTGCGGGGCGCGCCCTCGCTCCGCATCGAGAACCGTCCGCCACCATTAACGCCCGCTACCTCAACCTCAACAGCTCAACCAACGGGATCAGTTCGCTTCGCGCCCACGGTACGTACTCCGTCAACAGCGGCGAGCGGATGATCACGGCCTTCCACGTCGCCCTACATAGCGCCGACTGGATGACCGTGCGGGACAGCAGGGGGCGCATGCCGAAGGGGGCGTCGGATGGGGTCGACGTGGTCATCGACAGCAGCACCACTGCGGCCTCGCGGCCTCGGAAGCGGTCGGGGGTGCCTACTAGGACATCTTCAATTTTGGCTCGCGCCAACAAGGTTCGGATGCGGGCCACTTGGGCCGCGTAGGGGGCGACTACGAAGATGTCGTGGGGGTGCAGTTTTCGAGACTCGCCCTCTTCGGTCCATGTTTCGGTCAGCAGGGCGCGTACTCGTCGCACCACTTCGCGGGCTTCGGCATCGGATTCGGTTGAGTTGCCTCGGTGTTCGACTAGTACCGTGCTCACGCCCGGAGACTCGCCGCTCAAACTTCTTGTGCCCGTGACGTTTTCGTTCGCACGCAAGCGGCCCTCGTACCATGTCGCGGAGACGGGGGCGCACAGGGCGGGGTGCATTCGCCATGTGCGGTCGAGGAAGTAGCCGTATTCGGGCGGCAATGTCGCGGCGCGGTCGCACAACCACGCCAGTGCCGACGTCTGCACCGGTTCGGGGTGACCTGCCGCCGCGTAAGTGGGTTCGCGGTCGCCGAGTAGCAGCAGGTTGCGGGCCGTCGGGGCCACCGCGACCGTGTCGGCCAAGCCGCGCTCCCCCGCGTCCGCGATCACCAACAGGTCGAGCGAGCCTGGCGCGAATAGGTCGGGGTTCACGAAATCGGCTGTGGTGCCGCCGATTACGCAGCCGTTGACCGCATTGTCGAGGAAGCGCGGGTACTTGTCGCCCTCGATCGCCGACCATTCTCGACCGACCGACGCGACATCCTTCTTCGCGATCAACTGCGGCAGCAACCCGGCTTCGACAACCACGTCGAAAATCCGCTCGATCACCGCGTGCGATTCGGCGACAACACCAATGCGCCAACCATGTCGCGTCACGAGACGTTCGAGCGCGCGCCCGGTGATCCCGGTTTTGCCCGTCCCCGGCGGTCCGTGCACGGCCAGATATGACGCGTCGAGGTCGCCAAGTGCGGCGGCGATCGCGATGGCAGGGTCGGCGGTCGGTTCAGGCAGCGGGCCGTCAAGTAGGCGTGGCCGACGACGCAGCAGCAGGTCGAAGACCGCGTTTTCCGGCACCGAAGGCAACGCCATCAGCAGTTCCTGCGCGACGAGTTCCAACGCGGCGTCATAGTTCGGATCGGTTTCCGGCGGCGCGGGCGCGATCGCGGCTGGGAGGTCGTCGTAGGGCGGGCAGTCGGGCGGCAGAAGTTCTTCTAGGCGCACGGTGTCGTCGAAGTTGGCGTCGACCCCGCAGCCGAGCACGGTCGCGGTCGCCGTCGCGCGTCGACCGAGACCGTGCACCATTCCAGCGGCAGCGGCGCCGTCGTACACGGTGACCAGCTGCGTTCCGGGTGCGAGCGTCGCGCCAGTGCCCAGTCGCCCGGTCAACGTGAGATACCGCCGCATGGTCGCCAACTGCGGCGTCCGATGCCACTTGGTGTCGACGGTGCCCCAATCCGCGACGAGCACGCCGGGCGCATCAGCCCATTCCGCGACAGGGTTCGCCAGCCGGTCGAGATGCGCCAACCACGCAGGCTGACGTTCCCGCCGGTGATACCCCAAAATCGCCGCGGTCAACGCCGCAGCGCTCCCCGCAAGTCCACGCGCCCCCGCGGCGAACTCGCTCAGCGCCGCTTCCACCGGACTGGCCCGCAACGCTGGCGCCTCGTCGGACTCGCTCACCGCAAACGGGCTGCCCGGCACCTCAACATTCGCCTCGACGGCCCGCTCAAGCAACCAATCGCGGATCGCTAGCAGGTCGCTCGCCGCCGCGCGCGTCGCACCAAGCGGCAGCATGTTCGGCGCGATCATCGCAGCGAGCGTGGCGGCCGAGTAGTCGCGCTCGCCAACGAGCACCGATGTGCGCACGATCGGCGCGAGGTCGAGGAACGCGCCGACGGCGAGCAGGTCATCAAGCAGGTCAGCGCCATCGCCGAGTCGCCCGGCCCAGTCGAGCAACGCCGACCGCACGCTCGATCCGTAGTGGCAAATGTGCAGGTTCTCGTCGACGGTGAGGTGGTCGTCGAGCACGTCAAGCAGGTCGGCGAGCACGCGCGCCGGGTCCGACCACGGCGCTGTCGGCTCGCCGAGAAACACCGAACCACGCGCGTCAGCGACCTCGACAAGCGTGATGTCGCCGTAGTCGTCGGTCTCGATGACCAGCGCCAGGTCGCCGCCGTTCGGCGCGGGCAACGCACCGAGCGCCGAGGGGTCACGCAGCGCGAACGCTGGCTTGCCGGTGCGCTCGCGTTCGAGTTGCAGTTGCGCTTGGCGACGCAATCCGGTGACGGTGCGCTGGGCAAGACCGGGCACGAGCTCGGTTGTCGCGGCGAGCCGGTCGATGGTGAGAATGCCCGCTTCGCGCATCCGCACCCGATGCGCTGGTCGAATTCCCGCTACCAGCAACACATCTCGCGCCGCCTCGGCCGCCGCGACGCACGTTGGGCAGTGTTCGCACGCGAGGTAACGCGGGTCGCCCCACTGCACGGGCAGCAGTTCACCCAATTTTTCGTCGACGATGTGGTCGAGTCGCGCGCGACGGGCGCGCAGGATCGGCACGAGCCGGTCGAGTCGGTCGGGGTGCACGCCGGTGGCGGTCGTGACGTACCCGATGCCATCAACGCCGAACCCAGCGTCGGTCAGCGCGAGGCCGACGGCGGCGAAAGTCAAAGAGAGCGAAAGGGATTCACGCCGCGCGTCAACGACAGGGAGTTCATTGGTGAACCCGGCGGCCCGTTCAAACGGCGTCCGATGACCACGTGGCGCTTCGGTCTCCACCACCGGATCAGGAACCAAACCCAAAGGGCGAGAAGCGAATTCGATCCGCTGCCCGCGCACGGCCAACGGCGCGATACTCCCGTGCACGGTGTAGCGATCACCATTGGCGAGCAACAACTCCGCCGTCGAAACATGCTTGCCGTCGAAGAACACCGCGCCGTGAATGGCGGCGGCACCCGCACGAAGAGCGTCCGTGGTTGCGGAGGCGGCGGCGGTGATCGCGGCAAGTCGATCGGCCGCGCTAAGCCCGGCAGCCTCATTAATGCTCGGAACGCGCACCATCGCGGGCCCAAAATGCCGCACGAGTTCCGGGGTAGGCGCGGGTGGCCCGGCGATGCCAGCATCGGCCAAAGCCCCCGGCAAAGTGCCGAGGGCGGTGTCGAGCGCGCGTAGGAGGGCGAACTCGCAGTCGGCGGCACGCAGCAGATCGCCGACGGAACTGATCACCCGATCACCCGAGCAGAACAAACGGGGCCCTCCTGCGTTGTCGCCACACCTGACGGCAACACCTTAACCAGCGCAGTTGCCCGCGCTGGCCGCAACCCGCGCTAGGAACGGGGCTGGCGACGCTCCGGACGACGTCCCTGTCCCGGCTCGCGACGCGGCGCACGCGAAGCGAGACGCTGCGACGGCGGGCCCGAGTCGGGCTGAAGCTGAATCAGCACGCCGCTAATCCTGGTGCGGCGCAACGCTTCCAGCGTCTCGTTCGACAGGTTGGCGGGCAGTTCGACCAGGCTGTAGTCGGGTCGAATGCTGATGTGACCGAAGTCGCTGCGGCGCAGGCCACCCTCGTTGGCGATAGCGCCGACGATCGCGCCCGGCACAACGCGGTGCCGCTTGCCAACGCTGATGCGGTAGGTCGCGAGCTCCTGACCATCGGCCGCGCGCGAGAACGAACGTCCACGGTCGCCTTCATCGTCGTAGCGACGCGGCGCGCGGTCGCGATCCCGGTCACGGTCGCGATCACGGTCCCGATCGCGCTCACGACGCGGTGCGGGCTCCGGCTCGGCCGACATGAAGAAGTTGTCGCCGTCGTATCCACCAACGGCAAGTGCTGCGGCGATGTCGGCGAGCGGCGTGTTGTGCTCAGCTTCGTAATCTTCGATGAGCTTGCGGAACAGCGCGATGTTGTCCGAAGCCAGGTTCTCGGTGATCGAGTCGCCGAACTTCGACGCGCGCGTCGCGTTCACATCTTCAACGCTGGGCAGCTGCATCTCGATGAGCGGATGCCGAGTCGCGCGCTCGATGGACTTGAGCAGGTGACGTTCACGCGGCGCGACGAAGAGCAGCGCCTGGCCGGAACGACCAGCGCGACCGGTACGACCGATGCGGTGCACGTAGGACTCGGTGTCGTGCGGAATGTCGTAGTTGACGACGTGAGAGATGCGGTCGACATCGAGACCACGGGCGGCAACGTCGGTGGCGACGAGGATGTCGAGCGCACCCGACTTGAGCTGCCCAATCGTGCGCTCACGCTGGTTTTGCGCGATGTCGCCGTTGATCGCCGCAGCCGAGAACCCGCGCGAACGCAGCTTCTCCGCGAGCTCTTCTGTCGCCTGCTTAGTGCGGACGAAGATGATCATGGCTTCGAAGTCTTCGACCTCAAGCACGCGGGTGAGCGCGTCCAGCTTGCGGTGATGCGACACCTGCACGTAGCGCTGGGTGATGTTGGTCGCGGTCTGCGACTTCGACTTGACCGTGATCTCGATCGGGTCGTTGAGGTACTGCTTCGAAATCTTGCGAATCGCGCCCGGCATGGTCGCCGAGAACAGCGCGACCTGCTTGTCGTCAGGAGTGTCGCGCAGGATGCGTTCGACGTCTTCCTGGAAGCCCATCTTGAGCATCTCGTCGGCCTCGTCGAGCACGAGGTACTTGAGCTCGGACAGGTCGAGCGTGCCCTTTTCGAGGTGGTCGATCACGCGACCAGGCGTGCCAACGACAACGTGCGCGCCGCGACGCAGCCCCGAAAGCTGAACGCCGTAGCTCTGGCCGCCGTAAATCGGAAGCACATGCAAGCCAGGAATGTGCGACGAGTACTTGCCGAACGCCTCAGCCACCTGGATGGCGAGTTCGCGTGTCGGCGCGAGCACGAGCGCGCTCGGCTTCTTCTGCGACGTGTCGAGATTCATCAGGATCGGAATCGCGAATGCCGCGGTTTTGCCGGTGCCGGTCTGCGCGAGACCAACCACGTCGGCGCCCGAAAGCAGCGGCGGGATGGTTGCGGCCTGAATCGGCGACGGCGACTCGTAGCCGACATCGGCGATGGCCGCGAGGACGCGGTCGTCGATACCGAGATCGGCGAAGGTTGGCCCACTCTCGGGTGCGTCTTCGTCGGCAGGGGCGGTGTCGACGGCTATGCCCTCATTGGTACTCATTGACCAGGAGTTTACTGCTTGGTCCCCAGAGTTCCGGTCACAGGGTGACTACGGTGAGAGCTATGCAACTAGCGGACAGCCACACGCATCGCGACGCAACGAACGCGAAAGTGCCGGTGGCAGTGGTGCAATTCGCGCCAACTACCGACCCCCAAGCCAACATTGGGCTGCTACGTGAACACGTGCGAACCGCGCATGAGCAGGGCGCGCGTGTCGTTGTCGCACCGGAATACTCAATGTTTGCCGTGACTGAACTTGATGCGCGCGTGTTGGCTGTCGCTGAGCCGCTCGACGGCCCGTTCGCACGCGGTCTTTCTTCGATCGCAACCGAATTCGGCGTGTTTCTGGTAGCGGGGATGGTCGAACAGCCGACACCAGATGCGAATCGAATTAGTAACACGTTGGTTGCGGTCGACCCGTCAGGCGCGCAAGTCGCCGTTTATCGCAAAGTGCACCTTTACGACGCGTTCGGACAGACCGAATCCGAACTGGTGCAACCTGGTCCGCTCGTCGCGCCCGCCCTTTTCGACGTTGACGGGGTCATCTTCGGGTTGCAGACCTGTTTCGATTTGAGGTTCCCGGAAGGCATTCGGCGTGTCGCCCTCGCTGGCGCCCAGGTGCTCGTCCTGCCCGCGCAGTGGATTCCCGGTCCCGGCAAGGCCGATCAGTGGACCACACTGCTGCGGGCGCGCGCGATCGAAAACACCGTCTACGTCGCGGCGGCCGACCAATGCACGCCGCTTGGGACCGGTTTGTCGATGATCATCGACCCAGCGGGCCAAATTTTGGTTGAGCTTGGCGTCGAACCTGGCGTGCTCACCGCGCCCATCGACGCGGCACGCTTGGCGCAGGTGCGTAGCACTAATCCCAGCCTGTCGCTTGGCCGTTTCGCGATCGTCGACGGGCAGTGATGGTGCGGGCGTAGCGTCGAAGGCGTGGTCTACCCCGACCGAACCGCCGCCGGGCACGCGCTTGGGGCGGCGCTGACGCACCTGCGTGACGCGAACCCGTTGGTGCTCGGCTTGCCGCGCGGTGGGGTGCCGGTCGCGGCGAGCGTCCACGCCGAAATCGGCGGGGAACTCGACGTTCTGCTCGTGCGCAAGCTTGGTCTGCCGTGGCAGCCGGAGCTGGCGATGGCCGCGCTTGGCGAGGACGGGACGGTCGTGCGCAACGAGCACGTGATCGCGCGAAGCGGCATCACGGCCGACGCGTTCGCGGAAGTCGAAGCGGCAGAACGCACCGAACTCGCACGCCGGCGCTCGCTGTTTCGCGATGGCGAACGCGCGTCACTTACTGACCGAACGGTGATCCTCGTTGACGACGGAATGGCAACGGGCGCAACGGTTGTCGCCGCGTGTCAGGTCGCGCGCGCGCAAGCTCCCGCCCGGTTGGTTGTCGCTGTGCCGGTGTCGTCGCCCGAAGCGGCGAACCGCATCGCATCCGAATGCGATGAGCTAGTGAGCCTTTGGACGCCCGACGACCTCGGCGGAGTTGGCATGGCCTACAGCGACTTTCACCAACTTGCCGACGAGGAAGTCATCGAACTCCTGCGCTAGCCGAAGCACTGCCCTTCGCCGCGATAGGTCGGCACGGTCGTCCGCGTGCCGTCTTCATCAACGAGATGAACCTCAGCGAAGCGTTCACACAACTCCCCCGCCTTGGCATGCCGCAACCACACGCGATCGCCGATTTCCAGCTCACCCGCACCCGAAAGCGGCGTCTGCACCTCGCCAGCACCTTCGGCACCAAGGAGTTTGAGCCCAGCGGGCCAGACCGGAATGGGCACGCGACTCGGGCCAACGGGACCGGACGCGATGTAGCCGCCAGCGAACACCGTCGCGATGTTCGGTGTCGGTTTGCGCAGCATTGACGTCGCGAAATACATCGCGGGACGCGGCGTGAACGAGCGATAGTGGTCGAACAGTGTTGGCACGTACAGGCCGGAACCGGCCGTCACCTCGGTGACCTCGCGCGCACTCACCGACACCTCGATCGATCCGGTGCCGCCGCTGTTGACGATCTCAAGCGGGCCGACAACCGAGCGGACGGCGTCGATCACCTGCGCGCGTCGGCGGCCGATTTCGAGCGCGGACAGCTTCTTCACCAGTCGAATGGCCGGGTTGCTGTCGGGCAGGCCCGCGATCTGGGCCTCATAAGTCATCACGCCGACCACATCGAACCCACGTTCGCGCGCGGTCACGGCCAGCTCGGCAGCCTGCTCGGGCGTGCGAACGGGCGACCTACGCGCGCCCAAATGCAGCGGGCCGATGCGCAGCGCGGCGTCGACGTCGAGGCAGACGCGGGGGGCGACGGTGTCGGTGCCGAGGGCGGCGCGGGTGAAGTCGAGCTGGTCGACGTCGTCGATCATCAGCGTGATCGAGCGCTGCAACAGCCGGTCGGCGGCCAGTTCGGCGATGGCGGCCCGGTCGACGACGGGGTAGCCAAGCAGGACGTCACGCGCGCCGAGTCGGACGAGCCAGATCGCTTCGCGCAGGGAGTAGGCCATGATGCCCGCGAAACCGCCGCGTGCGGTGAGGCCCGATCCGAGGGCTTCCTCAAGGACCGCGCGGCAGCGCACTGACTTGCTGGCGACGCGAATGGCAACGCCGTTCGCGCGGCTGACCAGGTCGTCGATGTTGGCCCGCAGTGACGTGAGGTCGACGGCGGCAAGCGGCGGGTCGAGGTCAGCGGTCGCCGCGTGGAGGCGCAGCGGTGTTTCCTGGGTCACACCCACTACTGAACCATCAAATTGGTCATGCGTCCAGCAAACGGGCAGTTAGTTCTCGACAGCCTTCAGCGTGAGCGAGGCGACGAGGTCGTCGATCACGACCAGGGTCGTCTCGTCGTTGCCGTCAGCGAGCCAGCGCATGACCATACCGTAGAGCACGGAAACGAGGTAGGTGGCGACCGAGTCGAGCGGCTCAAGCCACACAGTGCCCGACCGTTCGGCGCATAACCGCAGGAAGTAGATGGCTTCGGCGTCCATCTGCCGGAACAGCGCGATGGCAGTGGGGTCGCCGACGGTCTCGCCGGTGGCTGACCAGCGCTGACGCAGCGTGTTGACGGTGGCCTCATACGCGGCGATCTGCCGGTCAGGCTTGCCCTTGACCAGCGGCCAGTAGGCACACATCCCCGCGTGGAGAAGCACGCGAAGCGCGCGGACACCGGTGGCGTCGAGGCCAGTGGCCGCCTCTTCGATGGCGTCACAGACGGCCGGTCGGAGCGACGATTCGGTTAGTTCACGGCTGGTGCTCAACGATGACTCCTCGGCAACAGATTTCGCTGCCCGCGGCGTAGCGAGACAACTGAACGTGACGGGCGGTCGGTTTAAACCCGTCCAGCACGTTCGATCTTAGAAGGTTTTCTAGATTCGCGAACTGCTAAAGCCGGAGTTTTCATACCGAAAGATTGTTTTGTTACCCGAATGCGACCTTATGCCGCCTCCGGCAAATAGCTATATTTCGGCACTGACGTACCGAAATGGTTCCGCTGGACAATTGTACAAGTTATGGTCCGCTGCCCCCAGCGGGGTGACCGAGCACACAGTAACGGCGAGCGCACAGTCGGTGACTCCCGCGCGAACAGCCACCAGGTAGGACATCGCGCCCGATAACCTGTCGAGGTGACTCTTTCCCCCCGAGCTGACCAGTTCGCCATCAGCGGCACGTTCAATTTTCGTGACGTCGGCGGGTTACGTACCGCCGACGGCGCGACCGTGCGCGAAGGGGTGCTGCTGCGCTCCGCGCAACTGAGCGGCCTCGACACCGGCGGCCAGACAACCCTGCGCGAACTGGGCGTCACGCACGTGCACGACCTGCGCGGACTCGCCGAAATCGACCACATCGGGCACGACAATCTGCCCGACGGTGTCGCGCTACACGTGACCCCGTTCGACTCACGGATGGGCGAAGCGCCGCCGCACGAAGCCCAAACCGAGACGGCCTACGAGCACATGATCGCGGTGTATCGACACTTCCCGCTGATGCCCGAAGCGCACAAGGCCATCGTTGCCATCGCGAAGTCGATCGCCGCCAACGACGGTGCCGCACTCGTGCATTGCGCCGCGGGCAAGGACCGCACGGGCTGGGCGGTCGCGACGCTGCTGCGCGCGGTCGGGGTGAACGAAGACGATGTCGCCCGCGATTTCCTAGCATCCAACGACGCCGTCGAACCGCTACGCGTTTTGCTTGAACCGAAGATTGGGCGCGGTGAACCGCTCTCGCTCGATTTACTCGGAGTGCGACCGGAATATCTCACGACAGCCGACGCGACGGTCGCCGAAAAATATGGCGATTTCGAAGGCTATCTCGCTGAAATCGGCCTTACTGGTTCACTGCGTAACGCTTTACGCGACCGATTGGTCTGAATTATTCGCGCTGCGGTCTTGTTCGGAAATCGCGCACCGAACAAGACCGTTCGCGTCAATGCGCACCGCGTTGCCGGTATGAAACCAAGTGCCGCTGAAGCGGGCGACGGAGGCGTCGGGGTCGTTCCAATATCGCCTGCTCACGTTGGGTCCGCGACACAGCAGTTCGCCGTCACCCTGATCAGCGTGCGGGCCGGAAAGCGCCAATTCCGTTCCACCGAAAGCGAATCCGAGTGCGCTAGCCGGTTCGACCAGCTCGGTGTCGTCGACCGCGAGGCCGATGCCGCTCGTTTCCGTCGCACCCCAGACCGACCACTGGCGCGCGGCAGGAAAGGCTCGGCGCAGCCCAACCGCGACGCTCGGCACCGTCGCAGCGGCACGTTCGGAACGATGACACGCCTTGCTAATCCGTCGAACACTGTCGCCGCCACCGGAATTGCCGATGGCCTTCAACAGTGTTGCGAGAATGCGCGGGGTTGCCGAGATGGTGTCGATGCGTTCGGTGCGCAACGCTTCGGGGAGTTGGCTCGGATCGCGAAGTAGGACAACAGTGCCGCCGACGGCGAAGGTCGGCAGGAGTTGGTCGACGCAGCCGCTGGCGTGGGCAAGCGGCAACAGCACGAGGTTGCGCAGTCCGTCGCCGGGTAGATCAAGCGCGCCAATCATCGACGAAATCGCCGACAGCAGATTCTCATTCGTGAGTTCAACGCCCTTAGGCGTCGCGCCGGTGTAGCAAAGCAGCGCGAGTTCATCGAGGCCAGCGCCGTCGTCGATATACGGCGTTCCATCGGGAAGATGACCGCCGAGCACGAAGTCGGCGCTGCTGTCGGCGATCACGCGCGCGGTGAGCGCGGCCGACAACCCGGCGGGCACGAGCACGGGAACCGCGCCCGAAAGGAGCGCGCCGAGAAAGGCTTTGACCCATTCGATGCCTGCGGGCAGCGCGACAGCCACCCGGTCGCCGTAGCCGATTCCATGCTGTTGCAGACCGCCAGCGATACGCGACGCCGCATGCCACAGCTCGCGATAGGTAAGCCGATCGCCGCCCACTTCAACGACAGCTTCGCGGTTGCCGAAGGCGTGAACGCGCAGGTCGAGGAGTTCGGTGAGCGCGGGGTTCAGGTCGCCGTAGCGCAGCACGCCGTCGGCACCGCGCGACAAGGCGACCGAAGGGCTAGCTCCGAACTCAACGATCATCGCCGACCTCCCACGTCGTCGGTGTGGCCGCGCGGGCCTACACCGACGACTATATGACCTGGGTCACATTTTTGGCAGCAAAATCATTCGCCTTTGAAGGTCGCCTTGCCCGGGCCAACGTCGAGGAAGCTGCGAACGGCGTTGACCAGGTCGTCGGTGTCGAACAGGTCGCCCGAGATCTGCGGGGTGAGTTCGTCGGCGCTCGCGATGCCGCTGGCCCGCCACGCGGCGATGATCTCCTTCGTCGCGGCGTTCGCGCGGGTCGGGCCGTCGGCGAGTCGACCGGCGAACGCGCGGGCCGCCGCGTCGACGTCGTCTTCTACCCGGTTCACCACACCCCAGTCCAGCATCGTTTGGGCGTTGTAGAGGTCGCCGGTCATCACGAATTCGCGCGCGCGACCCGAACCGGCGCGCTCAGCGAGGCGCTGTGGGCCACCCATCGACGGAGTGAGGCCGACGACGGTCTCAACGAGCCCGAACTTGGCCTTCGGACCAGCGATGATGATGTCGCAGGCGAGGGCCAATTCGAACGCGGCGGTGAGCGTGAGGCCGTGCGCGGCGAACACGACCGGGCACGGCAGCGCTTCGACGGGATGAATGAGCTTGTTGAAGAGGTCGCGCCACAGTTGCGCGGCTTCCTCGATGCTGAGGCCGGCGAAAACGTGCACGTCAACGCCACCGGAAACCAGTTTGCCTTCGGCACGGATCAGCACAGCGCGCGGCGGGGTGAGCGTGAGCGCGGCGATGTCTTCGATGAGCGAGTCCATCAAGTCACGGTCAAACAGGTTCAACGGCGGATGATCGATGGTGATCACGCCAATCTCGGCGCCGGCATCGGTGTATTCACGGGTCAGCTTCGTCGGGCTCATGCTGGCAGCGTAGAACTTGGGCTCTGGAACGCGCAGGTGTCGGTGGTCGTTGGCAAGATGAGCTGTGCGGGACCGCGATAAGGGAGGACGACACCGTGTTTAAGGGTGCGATCGAAAAGGCCGTTGTCGATGTGCTCGACACCGGATCGAAGTTGCAGGCGCCTGCCGTGCGCCGGTACGTCGAGTACCTGCGCGAAAAGCACCCGGGTGAAAGCCCGGCGCAGATCGTCACTCGACTGGAAAAGCAGTATCTGCTTGCCGTTACGGGCAGTGGTGCCGCTGTCGGCGCTACCGCCGCGGTGCCCGGCATCGGCACGGTCGCCGCGCTTGGTGCGGTGAGCGCGGAAACGGTGTTCTTCATGGAGGCGTCGGCGCTGTTTACCCTCGCCGAAGCCTACGTGCACGGCATCGAGCCGGAGGATAAGGAAGCGCGTCGCGCGATGGTGCTTGCCGTCGTCTTGGGCGACGCTGGCATGGCGATCGTGCAGAAGGGCATCGGCACCCAGGCGAAAAACTGGACCGGCGCGCTTGCTGGCAAGGTGCCCGGCATCGCTGGCATCAACTCAAAGTTGTTGCAGCAGTTCATCAAACGTTTCATCACCAAGCGCGCGATGCTGATGTTCGGCAAGGTGCTGCCCGCTGGCATCGGTGCCGCCGTTGGCGCCGCAGGCAACCGCACGCTCGGCCACACCACAATCGACAACGCGCGCAAGGCATTTGGGCCCGCACCCGCGCACTGGCCAACCTTCCTCGACGCACCGGGCAAGCACTCGCTCGAAGCGAAATCGCCTACCGTGCTGCCTAGCGCGCCCAAGCAGCTCGGCGCCGCGCCGACGGAGGTGCCACCGAGCAAGCCGCAGGTGCATAAGAAGTGAAGGGGGCCAACACCATTAGCGACAACTTGCGCCTGACTGGGGTCGGGAAACGGTTCGACGAATTCGAAGCGGTGCGCGATATTAGCTTCACGGTGTCGCCAGGGTCGATCACCGCGCTCGTCGGGCCTGCTGGTGCGGGCAAGTCGACGGTGCTGCGGATGGTCGCGGGACTGATCAAGCCGTCCGAAGGGACCATCACGGTCAATGTGCCGACGGGCACTGGTGTTCGCACCGGCACCGGTGGTGCGCGCGTGGCGGCGGGTGCGGACGCCGACAACCGCTCAGGTGTAGACCTGCGACCAGGTGTCGATGTGCGCCCAGGTGCTGGCGTTCCCCAAGCAACCGGCCCCCGCGTAATCGGTTCCCTGCTCCGCGAACGCGGACTGCATCCCGCCCGCACCGCACGCGACCACCTCTGGGCGCTTGCCCCTGCCGCAGGCGTCGGGCGACGGCGGGTCGACGAAGTCCTCGCCATCGTCGGGCTCAGCGTTGCCGCCGACACCCCGATCGCGCGCCTACTGCCAAGTCAACAGGTTCGGCTCGCGATCGGGGCCGCGCTGCTCGCCGATCCCCCACTGCTTGTTTTCGACGACCCGTTCATCGAACTGCCACCCGAAGAACGCGGCTGGTTGCACGCCCTTTTGCGCGACCACACCGCGCGCGGCGGCAGCGTGCTGATCGGGTCGGCCAGCCTCGCCGCGGTGGTTTCGGTAGCCGACCAGCTGATCGTGCTGAGCGAAGGCGCGATCGTCTGGCAGGGCACCCCGACGCGCCTGCGACGTGGTCACCCCGACCGGCTCGTCATCGCCGCCCAGCCATCGATCGGCCTTGCCACCGCGCTCGCCGCGCGCGGTTTCACCGACGCGGTCATGCGGCCCGACGGTCGCCTCGCGGTCGCCGAAGCCGACGAAGCGACGGTCCGTTCGGTCGCGAATGCGGCGGGCGTACGCATCGGCAGCATCGTCGCCGACCCCATTCACCCCGACCGGGTGCTCGCGTCGCTGAGCAAACCGCGCAGGTCAGCGACCATCGCGCCCAGCCAGCCCGCGTACGCACCGGCCATGACTCAGGGGATGTCCCGATGATCACTGTCCTGCCCGCCGACGTTGTCGCGGTTATCGACACCGAGGCACGCAAGGTCGTCAGCGTGCGACCCAATCGGCTGCTGCTTGTCGCGCCAACCGCCATCGCCGTCGTTGGCACGCTCATCACCGCGCTGCTGGCCGGCCCGTATGACCCGAAGGGACAACCACATACGGGTGCGGCGACGGTCGGGTTATATCTCGCGATCGCGGCTAGTTGCGTTGTCGCGGCGATCATCGGATTGTCCTCGACCGGCGGCGAGTATCGCCGAGAGACCTTCGCCCTGTCAGTGTTGTTCGCGCCCGACCGCGACCGTTTGGTCATCGGGAAATACGCGGCCGCCGCTGGTATCGCGCTTGGTGTCGCGTTCACCGCCGAACTTGCGTCGGCGCTCGTGCTGGTGATCGCCGCGCGCGGCAAAGCCAATTTCGGCTGGGGCTTCTTCGAAGCGCTCGGCGGCGGGCTCATCGCTGCGATGTGTTGGGCCGTGATCGGCGCCGGCCTCGGGTTGCTCGCGCGGTCGTTTTCGACGGTGTTGTGGCTGCTGCTCGCCTGGGTTGTTGTTTTCGAACCGCTGATGTGGCTTGTCGCGAAGAGCATGTCGCTGGGCTGGGTCGCCGCCGCGTTGCCGGTCGCGTCCACCGTCGCCGGGGTCACCGCGGGCACGTTCGAGGAGTCCGACTTCCTCGCGCCCGCGCCGGCCGCGTTGGTGCTGATTGTGTTGTGGGCCTGCGTCGTCGGCGCGGCTGGCTGGTGGAATCTGCGCGATCGCGACCTGTAACCATGACGACCGAGCGCGGACGCGGGTGGATAGCGAGGCTGTGGCTGCGGTGTTTGCACCGGCCACGGTTGCTCGCTGGCATTCTCGCGTCCGTACTCGCTGGCGCGGTCGTGTCGATCGCCGCGCCGCTGGCGACTAAGCGCGCGATCGACGCCGCGCAAGCTGGCGACCTCAGCGTCATCGGGAGCGCTGCCGCGCTGTTGGCGGTCCTCGCGGTCACGCGGTTTGTCGTCACGTTCGCCCGCCGACTGTGGGCGGGCAAGCTTTCACTCGACGTCCAACACGACCTGCGACTGTCACTGCTCGCGTCGCTGCAACGTCTCGATGGTGCTGGTCAGGACACGATTCGTACCGGTCAGGTGGTGTCGCGGTCGATCACCGACCTTTCGCTTGTGCAGGGTCTGCTCGCGATGGTCCCGTGGTCGGGCCTCGCGGTTTTACAGTTCGTGCTCTCGGCCGTGGTGATGGTGTGGTTGAGTCCGCCGCTCGCCGCCGCCGCGTTGCTTGTCGCGCCCGCGATGGCCGTCATGGTGTTGCGAATGCGGCCTCGGCTTTACGCGGCGACATGGTCAGCGCAACAACGGGCCGCTGAGCTGGCCGAACACGTCGAGCAAACGGTCACCGGCGTGCGCGTGGTGAAGGGGTTCGGGCAGGAAGCCCGGATGGTCGACCTGCTCGAAGACCACAGCACAACGCTCTACGCCGAACGCATGCGCGCTGCCCGCATCAACGCGCGCTTCGCCCCGTTCGTTTCCGCGTTGCCACAGGCCGGGCTGGTCGCGGTGATCGTTGTCGGCGCGTTGCTCGCGCGGCACGGTTCGATCGGCGTTGGCACGTTCGTCGCGTTCACCGCCTACTTGGCGACGATGACGTCGTCGGCGCGCACGATCACCTCGACGGTGATCATGGCCCAACTCACCGAAGCCGCCGCTGACCGCGTCTTCGACGTGATCGACGCCGCCCCGACCGTGGTCGACCCCGACCATCCAGCGAAGGTCCCGCCCGGCCCGCTCGGCATCGAATTCGACCGCGTGAGTTTCGGTTTCGCCGCCGATCAGCCGGTACTCCAAGAACTCGACCTGACCATCGAACCAGGCGAAACCGTGGCGATCATCGGCCCAGCCGGGTCGGGCAAATCGACCCTTTCGCTGCTACTCCCCCGCTTTTACGCGCCCGATACCGGCCGCATCAGTCTCGTCGCCGAAGACGGCGAACGCATCGACCTCGCCACCCTGACCGCCGACGAATTGCGTGGCGTGCTCGGCGTCGTCTTCGACGATCCGTTCCTCTTCTCCGACACCATCGCCGCCAACATCGCCCTCGGCGACCCCGACGCGACCGACGCCGACATTCGCGAAGCGGCCATCGCGGCGGCGGCCGACGAATTCATCCGCGACCTGCCCGACGGCTACGACACCGTGATCGGAGAGCGCGGGCTCACGCTGTCGGGCGGCCAACGTCAGCGGATCGCGCTCGCGCGGGTGCTACTCACCCGACCCCGCGTGCTGATTCTCGACGACGCGACCTCTGCCGTTGACGCGGTCACCGAGGCCGAGATTTTCCGCAGACTGCCTGATCCAGGCAGCAGAACAACGGTGATCCTCGCCCACCGCGAGTCGACATTGGCCCAGGCCGACCGGGTAATCCGGCTGCCAGCGCCGGTCGGTTCCGTCGTCCAATCCGGCCCAACAATGCCGAAAGCGGCAACAACGACGGAAGCAGCGCATTCCGGCCGTGGCCAACACATGGCGAGCGCGGCCGCCGCGCTGAGCGAAACCCCGGCCCTGCGCGCTGCCGTCGACGCGCTCCCACCCGCGACTGACACGCCGAACGTCACCGGCGACCTGCGCGCCGAGCAACCGGGCTTCGGCCTGCGCGGACTCTTGCGCCCGGTTCGCGGCCTGGTGACGCTGGTCGCGCTCCTGCTGGTCGCCGACGCGCTGATCGGCGTCGCGTTCCCGCCACTTGTCCGCTACGCCATCGACACCGGCATCACCGGCGACGACGGCAACGCGCTGCTGTGGTCGGCGCTGCTTGGCGCGGCGTTGGTGATCGCGAGCATCGCGGTTGGGATCGCCGTCACCATTACCACCGCGCGCACCGGCGAACGCGTGCTCTTCGAATTGCGCGTCCGCAGCTATGCCCACCTGCAACGCCTCGGACTCGACTATTTCGAACGCGAACTGTCGGGCCGCATCATGACCCGCATGACCACCGACGTCGACGCGCTGTCGACGTTTCTGCAAACCGGGGTCGCGACCGGCCTGGTCAGCGTGATCACCCTGCTTGGCGTCGCCTTCGGACTCGTGCTCATCGACGCTGAACTCGCGATCGTTGTTTTCGTCGCGATGATCCCGATGATTCTCGCGACGCTCGCGTTCCGGCGGGTATCGAATGTCGCGTATACCGTTTCGCGCGAACGTGTTTCGACGGTCAACGCCGATTTCCACGAGAACATCGCGGGCTTGCGCGCGGTGCAGGCCGCCCGCAACGAACCCGTGGCCGCGAAGCGATTCGCCGACTATTCCCAGCGTTATCGCGACGCCCGTGTGCAGGCACAACGGGCCATCGCCGCCTACTTCTCGTTTGGATTAGCTTGGGCTGATTTGGCTTTGGCGCTTGTTGTTTATCTCGGCGCGCATGAGGTCGCGAAAGGAACAACGACGACCGGCACGCTCGTCGCGTTCGTCCTCTACCTCGGCCTGCTGTTTAGTCCGATTCAGGATTTGTCGCAGGTGTTCGACGGATATCAGCAGGCCAAGGTGGGTTTGCGCCGCATTGGCGACCTGCTGCGCACCCAGTCGTCGATCGCGCCCGACCCACCCGACGCACTCCCCGCCCCGCACCTCGACGGCGAGATCGTCTTCGACCATGTGACCTTCGAATATCCCGGCACGACCAAACCGGCGCTCAAGGACGTGTCGTTCTCGGTCCCCGCTGGCAAAACGCTCGCGCTCGTCGGCCCGACGGGCGCCGGAAAATCGACCATCGTGAAGCTGCTCGCTCGCCTTTACGATCTGCCCGACGACCCGAAAGCGGGCGCGATCGAAGTCGACGGGGTCGATTTACGTAAATTTGTGCTCACTGACTTCCGTGAGCGATTAGGAATTGTGCCCCAAGAAGCTCACTTGTTCACCGGTGACGTCGCGAGCAATATCTCCTTTGGGCAACCAAACGCCACAGCAGTAGACATCGCTACCGCCGCCGAAACGGTCGGCGCGGCCAAAATGATCGCCGGATTACCGAACAAAATGAACCAATCGGTAGGCGAAAGAGGGCGCGGTTTATCGGCGGGACAGCGGCAATTGGTCGCGCTCGCGCGAGCGGAATTAGTGGCCCCCGATCTGTTGTTACTTGATGAGGCGACGTCGACACTCGACCCCGAAACCGAAGCATCGGTGCTGGCAGCGAGCAAATCGCTAGCGCAAGATCGCACGACGATCGTGGTCGCGCATCGGCTCGCGACGGCCGCGCGTGCCGACCTCGTCGCTGTCGTCGAAGACGGTCGCGTTGTCGAATTTGGTCCACCCGAGGAACTCATCGCGGCCGGCGGACGTTACGCACGATTGTGGGATGCGGCGGCGCGAACTAACGGAACGGTCGCGGGCGACGATGTGGCTAACAAGACGAGTTTGGGTCCGTAGCAACACCGATTGGTCGCTGGGCATATGCTCGCTAGCGGGCGCATCGGCAGCCATCCGCTGATACCCCTGCCGGGCACGTCACAAACGTCGCAGCGCGAAGAACGAAATGAGGCGAACACCAGCTGTGAGCAGCTCAACTTCCCAGTTCGGACAGAACCAGTGGCTAGTCGACGAGATGTATCAGAAGTTCAAACAGGACCCATCCTCGGTCGACGCCAGTTGGCACGAGTTTCTCGCCGATTACAGTCCAGAACCCACTGCCGAATCCGGTAGCGCGCAGCCGACCGCGTCAGTCGTCACTACGGCAGCGGCCGCGCCGGTAGCGCGGCCCGCCGCATCCGCACCTACCGCGGCGCCAGTCGCTGCCGCCGCGCCAGCCGCAGCTGCCGCTCCCGCCGCCAAGGCGGCAACCGTTACCGCGACCGCTGAGCGCGCACCTCGCACCACGCCCGCGCCCACGTCCAACGCGCCCGCCACCGTCGCACCGAAGCCGGTCGCGGCAGTTGAAGAGCACAAGGTGCTGCGTGGTCCGGCAGCGGCGATCGCCAAGAACATGTCGGCGTCGCTCACCATCCCCACCGCTACCTCGGTGCGCGCGATTCCGGCCAAGTTGATGATCGACAACCGTCTTGTCATCAACAACCACCTCGCTCGCACGCGCGGCGGCAAGATCTCGTTCACCCACTTGCTTGGGTACGCGATTGTGCAGGCGGTCAAGGCTTTCCCGAATCTCAACCGGCATTTCGCTGAGATCGACGGCAAGCCGAACGCGGTCACCCCGGCCCATACCAACCTTGGCCTCGCGATCGACCTCGCTGGCAAGGACGGCAACCGTTCGCTCGTCGTCGCCGCGATCAAGGCCACCGAGGACATGAGCTTCGGCCAGTTCCACGCGGCCTATGAGGACATCGTTCGGCGCGCTCGCCTCGGCAAGCTCGGTGCCGACGATTTCGCTGGCGTCACCATCTCGCTCACCAACCCGGGCACGATCGGCACTGTTCACTCGGTGCCGCGGCTGATGCCGGGCCAGGGCGCGATCATCGGCGCTGGCGCGATGGAGTACCCGGCCGAGTTCCAGGGCATGAGCGATGAGCGCATCGCCGACCTTGGCGTTGGCAAGCTGATGACGCTCACCTCAACCTACGATCACCGCATCATCCAGGGTGCCGAGTCGGGCGACTTCCTTCGCACGATCCACAACCTGCTGATCAGCGATGAGTTCTACGACGAGATCTTCCACGGTCTCGGCGTGCCGTACGAGCCGGTTCGCTGGCGCAAGGACATCACCGAGCGTGGCGTCGACAAGAGCGCGCGCGTGCTCGAACTCATCGCCGCCTACCGCAACCGCGGTCACCTGATGGCCGACACCGACCCGCTGCGGCTGGTCAAGGACAAGTTCCGCAGCCACCCCGACCTCGACGTCACCCAGCATGGCCTCACGCTGTGGGACCTCGACCGCACGTTCAACGTCGCTGGCTTCCACGGTCAGGAGCGCATGAAGCTGCGCGACGTGCTGTCGATCCTGCGCGACGCGTACTGCCGCCACGTCGGTGTCGAGTACACCCACATTCTGGAAACCGATCAGCTCAAGTGGATTCAGGAGCGGGTCGAGCAGAAGCACGTCAAACCGTCTGTCGCGCAACAGAAGTACATCCTCAACCGCCTCAACGCGGCCGAGGCGTTCGAGACGTTCTTGCAGACGAAATACGTTGGGCAGAAGCGCTTTTCGCTTGAAGGTGCCGAAGCTGTCATCCCGATGATGGACGCGACCATCGACCAGTCCGCCGAATACGCGATGGACGAAGTCGTTATTGGTATGCCCCACCGTGGTCGCCTGAACGTGCTCGCCAACATCGTCGGCAAGCCGTACTCGAAGATCTTCACCGAGTTCGAAGGCAACATGAACCCGGCGGCCACCCACGGCTCCGGCGACGTGAAGTACCACCTTGGCGCCGAGGGCACGTACCTGCAGATGTTCGGCGACAACGAGATCGCCGTCTCGCTCACCGCCAACCCCTCGCACCTTGAGGCGGTCGACCCGGTGCTTGAGGGTCTCGTGCGCGCCAAGCAGGACCTGCTCGACAAGGGCGACGGCCCCGAGGGCTTCTCGGTGATGCCGCTGATGCTCCACGGCGACGCCGCGTTCGCCGGTCAGGGTGTTGTCGCGGAAACGCTGAACCTCAGCGGGCTGCGTGGTTACCGCGTTGGCGGCACGATCCACATCGTCGTCAACAACCAGATCGGCTTTACCACCGCGCCGGAGAACTCGCGGTCGACCGAGTACTCGACCGACATCGCGAAGTTCATTGGCGCGCCGATCTTCCACGTGAACGGCGACGACCCCGAGGCATGCGACTGGGTCGCGCGACTCGCGGTTGATTTCCGCCAGAAGTTCCGCAAGGACGTCGTGATCGACCTCGTCTGCTACCGCCGTCGCGGTCACAACGAGGGCGACGACCCGTCGATGACTCAGCCCGAGATGTACGATGTGATCGACACCAAGCGTTCGGTGCGTAAGGCATACACCGAGTCGCTGATCGGTCGTGGCGACATCTCGACCAAGGAAGCCGACGACGCCCTTCGCGACTACCAGGGTCAGCTTGAGCGGGTCTTCAACGAGGTCCGTGAGCTGGAGAAGTACGTTCCCGAGCCGTCGGAGTCCGTCGAAGACGACCAGAAGGTGCCTGCCACCGTGCAGACCATGGTCGACAAGTCGGTCCTGCAGCGCATCGGCGACGCGTTCCTCAATACCCCTGATGGCTTCAACGTGCACCCGCGCGTCAAGCCGGTGTTGGAGAAGCGTCGCGAGATGGCCTACGAAGGCAAGGTCGACTGGGCGTTCGCCGAGTTGCTCGCCTTCGGCACGCTCATCGACCAGGGCCACGACGTGCGCCTCACCGGCCAGGATTCGCGTCGCGGCACGTTCACCCAGCGTCACGCGGTGATCATCGACCGCGTCGACGCCAAGGAGTACACCCCGCTGCACAACATCGGTTCGGAGAAGCCGGGTTGGTTCGCCGTTCACGATTCGGCGCTGTCGGAGTACGCGGCCGTCGGCTTCGAGTACGGCTACTCGCTTGGCAACCCGAACGCACTTGTGTTGTGGGAAGCCCAGTTTGGTGACTTCGTCAACGGCGCGCAGTCGATCATCGACGAGTTCATTTCCTCGGGTGAGGCGAAGTGGGGTCAGCTTTCCGACGTCGTGCTGCTGCTGCCGCACGGCCACGAAGGCCAGGGTCCCGACCACACGTCCGGTCGTATCGAGCGCTTCCTGCAGCTGTGCGCTGAGGGTTCGATGACCGTCGCGGTGCCGTCGACGCCCGCGAACTACTTCCACCTGCTGCGTCGTCACGCGCTCGACGGGATCCGTCGTCCGCTGATCGTCTTCACCCCGAAGTCGATGCTACGCAACAAGGCCGTGGTTTCCGATATCAAGGACTTCACCGAGTCGAAGTTCCGTTCGGTGTTCGACGAGCCAACCTACGAACAGGGCATTGGCGACCCGAGCAAGGTCAAGCGCATCCTGCTCACCTCGGGCAAGCTCTACTACGAGCTCGCCGCCGAGAAGGCCAAGCACAAGCGCGAAGATGTCGCGATCGTTCGGATCGAGCAGCTGTACCCGATCCCGACGTACCGCCTCAACGAAGCACTTGCCAAGTACCCCAACGCGACTGACATCGCGTGGGTGCAGGAAGAGCCCGCCAACCAGGGCGCATGGCCGTTCTTCGGGCTGAACCTGCCGGAGGTGCTCCCCGAGCGTCTCGGCCGACTGCGTCGCATCTCGCGTCGCGCGATGTCGGCCCCGTCGTCGGGTTCGTCGAAGGTGCACGCGGTTGAGCAGGCCGAGATCATCGGCGAGGCTTTCGAGCCGACCACGTAAGTTCTTCTCGCACAACGGCCGACGCCGGGTGGATCATCGCGATCCGCCCGGCGTCGGCGTTTTAGGCGAGTAGTTCGCGGCCGGGGATGGCCTTCAGTAGCGCGCGGGTGTAGTCCTCGCGCGGATTCGCGAAAACCTCGTCGGTGGTTGCTGATTCGACGATCGCGCCGTCGCGCATGACGAGGACGTTGTCGGCGATCTGCCGCACCACGGCCAAGTCGTGGGTGATGAATAGATACGTCAAACCAAGCTCGGCTTGCAGATCGTTGAGCAGGGTCAGGATTTGTGCCTGGACCAGGACGTCCAGCGCCGAGACCGCTTCGTCGCAGACAACGAGGTCGGGTGAGAGCGCCAATGCCCGCGCGATTGCGACGCGCTGCCGCTGCCCGCCCGACAGTTCGTTCGGGTACCTGCGCAGCACCGATGACGGCAGCGAGACCTTGTCGAGCAGGTCGCGCACGGTCGCCTCTCGCTCTGCTTGCGTGCCGATCCCGTGTACCCGCAGTGGCTCTTCGACCGTGCGGAAGATCGTGTACATCGGGTCGAGTGAGCCGTACGGGTTTTGGAAGATGGGCTGCACCCGGCGACGGAACGCGAAGGCGGCCTTGCGGTCAAGGTCGGCGACACTGCTGCCGTCGAAGCTGACCGTGCCCGCTGTCGGTTCGAGCAGGCCGAGCACCATCTGTGCGATGGTCGACTTGCCCGAACCCGATTCGCCGACGATCGCCGTTGTTGTTCCGCGCTCAACACAGAAACTCACCTCGTTGACGGCGGTGAAATCGCTTGATTGCCAGGGGCGTTTGCCGCGAATCTTGAACTTCTTGGTGAGTCCGCGAACGTCAAGCAATGCCGTCGAGGTCTCGGCGGACGCCTCAGCGACCTCAACCGCCTGCGCCTTCACCTCAGCGCGCTTACGCGACGACGACATCCGTTGCGCGGCGAGCGACGGTGCCGAGCTAACCAATTTCTTGGTGTAGGCGTGTTGCGGGTCGCGCAGAATTTGGAGCGCCGGCCCAGATTCGACTACCCGGCCGCGATACATGACAACAAGATGCTCGGCGCGTTCAGCAGCCAAGCCGAGGTCGTGGGTGATGAGCAGGACGGCCGTGCCGAGTTCGGTGGTGAGTTTTTCTAGGTGATTGAGAATTTGGCGTTGCACGGTCACGTCGAGCGCCGATGTCGGTTCGTCGGCAATCAGGAGTTTCGGTCGGCAGGAAAGCCCCATCGCGATCAGTGCGCGCTGGCGCATGCCACCGGAGAACTCGTGCGGATATTGCCCGGCTCGCCGTTCCGCGTCGGGCATCCCGGCTTCGGTGAGCAATTCGACTACGCGTTTATCGGCTTCCGCGCCACGGGCGACGCCATTCGCGACCAGCGTTTCCCGAATTTGGAAGCCGATCTTCCACACCGGATTCAGATTCGACATCGGGTCTTGCGGAACCAGCCCAATGCCGTTGCCGCGTACCGAGATAATGTCTTTCTCACTGGCGTTGGTGAGGTCTTTGCCGTCGAAGTGAATCGACCCGCCGGTCACCTTTCCTGTTCCGGGCAGCAGGTCGATGATCGCGTGCGCGGTCGTCGATTTCCCCGAGCCCGATTCGCCGACGATGGCGACGGTTTGGCCAGGATAAACCGTGAGATTGACTCCGCAAACCGCGCGCACCGGCTTGCCGTCCGAGGTGAAACTTACTTCCAGATCACGTAATTCGAGCAGCGGCTCGACCTTGCTCATCGGGTGCGCTCCTTAGGATCGAGCGCGTCACGCATCGCGTCGCCGAGCATGATGAAACTCAGCACGGTGATGGCGAGCGCGGTCGCCGGGTAGAAAAGGATGGGCGAGACGCGAATTTCGGATTTGGCGCGGTCGATATCGGCACCCCAGGAAACGATCTCCGGCGGCAACCCAACGCCGAGATAGGACAGTGTCGACTCGGTGACAATGAAAACCCCAAGCCACAGCGTTGTCACCACGATCAAGGGCCCAGCGGCATTGGGTAATACGTGGCGGACTAGCGTGCCAAATCGCGAAACGCCCAATGCCTTTGCCGCGGTGACATATTCACTGTTCTTCGCCTCGATCACCGCGCCGCGTGCGATGCGCGCGGCCTGTGGCCAGGTGAAAGCGACCAGAATCGCGATCACCACCGAGACACCGCCCGGCCGAACCAGCTGCAGGAGCACGATCGCGGCGAGGACCATTGGAATGGCGAAGAAGATTTCACCGATGCGCGAGACCACGGTGTCGAGGATGCCGCCGTAGAAGCCTGCCAGTGCGCCGAGAACGCCGCCGAGCAGCAGGAATCCCACCGCCGCGCCAATACCCACCGTTACCGATGCGCGCGCGCCGTAAATCGTGCGCGCGAAGACGTCGCAGCCCTGTTTGTCGAACCCGAAGGGGTGACCGGGTCTCGGGCCGTCCATGCCGAATTCGCCTAAACAGGCACGCGGGTCCTGACTTGTGAAAAGCGAAGGCCACACAACAACAAGGGCAACGAAAGCGATGAGAAAAACCGCAGCGAGAAAGATCGGATTTCGCCGCAACCGCCGCCACGCATCGCGCCAGATACTCGTTGGCGCGCCCGTGTCGACAACTCGGTCGGTTGCCAGCACCTCGACCTCATCGGCTGGCGCGACATAATGCGCCTGTTTGTCATGCATAGCGAATCCTCGGGTCAAGCGCGGCATAGAGCAAGTCAATGACGAGATTGGTCAGCAGGAACACCACGACAAGCACCGTCACGAAGGAGACAACCGTTGGCGGCTCACCTCGAATGATGGCCTGATAGATCGTGCCGCCGACGCCGGGAATATTGAAGATGCCTTCAGTGACAATCGCACCGGCCATCAGCGCACCGAGGTCGGAGCCAAGGTAAGTCACGACCGGAATCATTGAGTTGCGCAGAATATGGACGGTGACAACGCGGCGACGGGGCAGTCCCTTCGCTGTCGCGGTCCGCACATAATCGGCTGACTTGTTCTCCGCGACCGCGTTTCGGGTGAGCCGCAGGACATAGGCGAAGGAAAGTGACCCGAGTACCGCAGCCGGAACGATCAGCTCGCCGAGGCTCGCCTTCCCGGTCACCGTCACCGGTGCGATTCCCCACTTCACGCCAAATGCGAACTGCGCGAGATAACCAACAACAAACACCGGCAGCGCGATGAGCACCAGGCTGGCGACCAGCATGGTGGAATCGAACCATTTGCCCTTGCGCAACCCAGCGATCAAGCCGAAAATAATTCCGAAGAAGCCCTCAAACAACACCGCGAGGAACGCTAACTTGATGGTAATGGGGAAGGCTCGAGCCAATTCATCACGGACGGGGCGGCCTGAGAATGATGTACCAAAGTCAAAGGTCACGACACCCTGCAAATAATGCAGGTACTGCATGATAAATGGCTCGTCTAAGTGGTATCGAGCGCGCAGTGCGGCCTCGACCGCGGGCGTCAATTGTTTCTCGCCAGCGAGCGCTTTAATCGGGTCACCCGGAATGAGAAAAACCATCGCGTAGATAAGCAGAGTCGCACCAAGAAAGACCGGGATCATTTGCAATACGCGTCGAAGTATGTACCAAGCCATCATTTCCTCCGAAATGCAGCCGGGTCGGGTCGCACGTACTGGCGACCCGACCCTGCTACTACCCGGCTACTTCTCGATGTTCTCGAAATCGAAGAGCCCGTTCCATGACATTGGCGCGGCGCTCACCTTGTCGGAACGTCCGGCTGCCGCGATGTAATAGAACATCGGGATGTCGGCCATGTCTTTGATCATGATCGTTTGCGCCTGGCCGATGAGCTTGTACGCCTCATCGTTGTTCGGCGCGGCCATTGCCGCCTTGAACAGCTTGTCGACCTCGGGGTTGTTGTACCCGACGCTATTGGATTCGGAGAAGCTGTAGTACTGCGCGCTGAGGAACTGCATCATGGTCGGGTAGTCGCCCTGCCAGCCATAACGGAACGCCTTGCCAATTGTTTTGGCGTTCACGGCATCTCGAATGCTCTTGAAGGTGGGAACCGGAGCGGGCACCGCATCGATACCAAGGGTGTTCTTGATGCTGTTGACGGTGGCTTCAATCCACGCCTGGTGCCCGCCGTCGGAGTTGTAGGCGACCTCAAGTTTGCCGGACCACGGCGAGATAGCGTCGGCCTGGGCCCACACCTTCTTCGCCTCGGTCGGGTTGTACTCGAAAACCTCCGACCCTGGGAGTTTCCCGTTGTAGCCGGGCAGCGTTGACGCGGTGAATTCGTGCGCGGGTTCGCGCAAACCGTTGAAGATCTTCTCGACGATTTGCGGCCGGTTGATCGCCATGGAAAGCGCGCGCTTGCGAAGCACGCCCTCTTCGCCGCTGAAATGCGCGACGGTCGACTGGACGCCGATGTGCTGGTTCTGGGCGGTCGGCTTGGTGATCGCGCGGTCGCCAAGATCGGCTTTGAACGTCGACAGCGCGCTGGTCGGAATGGTGTCGAGCGCGTCGAGGTTGCCTGCTTGCAGGTCGGCGTAGGCGGTTTCGAACGACTGGTACATCACGAACCGCAGGCCCTTGTTCTTGGCCGGACGCCCACCCGGGTAATCAGCGTTGGGCTTGAGGTCGATCTTGACGTTGTGTTCCCAGGAGACGAAGGCGTACGGGCCGTTGCCAACGGGGTTCTCACCGAACGCCTTGATGTCTTTGAACGCGACCTCGGGAAGCGGGTAGAACGGCGCGTAACCCAGGGCCGACTCAAAGTCGATCGACGGCTCCTTGAGCTCGACGGTGAAGGTGCGATCGTCGACAATCTTGAGACCCGACATCGTCTGCGCTGTCGGCTTTTCAGCGTTGACCTCGTCGAACCCGGCAATCGGCGTGAACGCGTAGCTCTGCAGGTGCCCATTGGTGCCGAGTGCGCCAAAGTTCCACGCGTCGACAAACGACTTCGCGGTGACGGTCGTGCCGTCGGTGAACTTCCAGTTCGGCTTAATGGTGATCCGGTAAGACTTCCGATCGGACGTCTCGATCTTCTCCGCCATTTCGTCGTAAGCTTTGCCGTCGGCGTCGTAACGCTTCAGGCCAGCAAACAAGCGGTCAACAACGCGACCGCCCATATTCTCGGCGGTGTTGGTTGGGACCAAACCATTCTGCGGTTCACCCGCGTTGGTGGTGACGATGCTCGCGTCAGCACTGTCGTCGGACGAGCACGCGGTGAGGCCAAGGCTGGTAGCCATGAGGCCCGCTGCGAGCAGCGCGGTTAATCTGGTGAATCTCAACGCTATCTCCCGGTTTAACTGGCGTGGCACAACAATCGGAGGTTAGCCACTATGGCCCTACTTTTCCTGGCTAAGGACCATTTTCGGAGCACATGTATCGTGGTGGTTACTCGATGGAAACGCGACGATATTTGCCGAGTCCCTCACACTCAGCAGAAATAAATGAACAATATGGGAAACCGTCTGCGCAGCGGTTGTTTTAAAAACGATAACGCGAGACCGCCCGGTATGCAGGAAAACTCAGCGGAAGATCGGCGCGCGGTGACTGCGCGGAAACCTCATCGACACACCAGGGTTCACATGGTTCCCTCATCCGCGCGCCAGATTCGAGTCATAGGCTCGGCGTATCGTCCGCCCCAAGGCTTTTGCTTGAGCGACGCAGCGAACAGGAGAAGGCGATGGGCGCACGGAACGGGTACCTGCTGCTAGGTGGGATCGCCTCGGTCGGGGCGGGAGCGGTGCACTTCCTCGCCGCTGGCATGCACACCGAGCACGCAACGTTGGCGCGAATGATGGTGTTGCTTGCGGCGATTCAGTGCGCGATGGGTGTCGCGGTGTTGCTGAACCAGCGCAAGGTGGTCACGTCCGCGCTCGTTGGGGTGAATGTGTTCGCGGTAGCGGTGTGGGCGGTCACGCGCTTCGCCGACATTCCGTTTATTACCGGCCTTACCGCCGAATCGCCGCAGGTTGCCGATACCGCTTGCGCCGCACTCGGGTTGGTCGCTTTGGTCGCTGGTTTAGTCGGCCTACTGAAACCTCATGCGACGTTGCCCGCGCTGCGGTCGGGTGCCGCTGTCGCCCTGGTAAGCGTGCTCGCGCTTGCGGCGATGTTGAGCGGCGTTGGGCATGTGCATAGTCATGGCGATACGCACGACCACGCGTCGGGCGACCACGCCCACGATGCTGGTTCCGCGTGGCCGCGCCCGTTCGATCCGACGAAGCCGATCGACGTGTCCGGCGTGCCGGGCGTCACCGCCGCGCAGGAACAGCGCGCTACCAACCTGATTCGCAGCACGCTCGACACCCTGCCCACCTTCGCCGACGTCACCACCATTCCGGCGCTGGGCTTCCGGTCGATCGGCGACCAGGACACCGGTTATGAGCACTACGTCAACGGCACTTACATCGGCGACGACAAGTTGCTCGACCCGAAATACCCCGAGTCGCTGGTGTACCGGGTCGACGGCGACAAACGCACCCTGGTTTCGGCGATGTTCATGGCTAACAACAAGAAAATCGACGACCCCGCCCTCACCGATTTCGCCGGTTCGCTGATGCAGTGGCACGTCCACGACAACCTGTGCTGGGCGCGTGGCGACGCCGGTCCGGTGGTCGTCGGCGTCACCGACGAGGCAGGAAACTGCCCACCGAACTCCAAAAACCCTGGCGTTGGCGACCCGATGGTCCATGTGTGGATCGCCGAACACCAGTGCGGCCCCTTCGCCGCATTGGAGGGCCACGGCGCGGGCCAAGCCCAGTCCCCCGACGGCCGCCGCACCGACACGTGCGGCACGCACGACCACGGTTCGCACAAGTAACACGAAAGCGGCGGCGGGGCCCAGGTCGGGTTCCGCCTCCGCTTCGCGTTCATCTACTTGTTGAGTGTGAACCACGCCTTGCCCGAAAGCTGGTCGAGCTCAGGGTTGCTCGGGTAAAGGTCGGCGGTCGCTACGATCTCGGCCTCAACGCGGCCAGCACCCGGGCCTGTGCCAAACCCGACAATCACGCTGTCGGGAGCCTCAACCACTCCGTTGACCACTTTGGCTGACTGTCCGTTAGTAATTCCCGAATCGAGGTTCTTCCACCGAACCGCGACGCGCCATGCGTCGCAGCCGGACCCGGTTTGGGTGATGCGAACCTTCACTCCGAACACGCCAACCTGCGGCTGCGGCACCGTTTCGGCGTTGACGATGGCCGCGCACCCCTGCCCTGGAACGCGAACGAGAGTGGGATTGAACTGAACAACTTGGTCGGACGGAACGGCCTGTGCCGGCCCGACGAAAGCCGCGGCGACCGCTCCAACAACACCTGCAAGAACCGAAAGACGTTGTGCTGCTTTGTATTTCAGACTCATGCACAGTAATTCGCCGACGGCACCAAGATCGTTACCCACCGTAACGGTCTCAATCTGGTCAACGTGCTTACGACAGCGTGAAGCTCGCGCTGCCCGCGATGTGCGGCAGGTCGGGTTAAGTTTCCGAGCTGTCGTCTTCATGCAGGGTTTGTCGCACACAACAAGTCCTGAGTTAGCCAAACAAGCCAACGAAAGGTGTATCGGTTTGGCATCTGTGAAACACAAGCGGTTCATCGTCGGCCTGGCAAACTAGCGGCATGACCAGCGATTTCGGTGCCGCACTCGACGCGGTTGGCCCGCATTTGCGCGCGCTACGCAAGCAGCGCGACATCACGCTCACCGAACTCGCGAACCAAACTGGCATCTCGGTAAGCACGTTGTCGCGCTTGGAATCTGGCGACCGCAAACCAACACTCGAACTGCTGCTCCCCCTCGCCAAAGCACACGGCGTAACCCTCGACGAACTCGTCGACGCGCCACCTACCGGCGACCCCCGAATCCACCTGCGCCCGACCACCCGAAACGGCATCACGATGCTGCCGCTCACCCGACGCGCGGGCGGAATTCAGGCGTACAAAATGGTGATCGCGGCGGGGGCGCGCACCGAACCCGACCCGCGCGTACACGAGGGTTACGAGTGGCTTTATGTCCTGAACGGCCGCCTGCGCCTAGTTCTCGGCGACCACGACGTGGTCCTCACCCCCGGCGAAGCCGCCGAATTCGACACCCACGTCCCGCACTGGTTCGGCCCAGCAGGCGAAGAATCCGTCGAATTCCTCAGCCTTTTCGGCAAGCAGGGCGAACGCGCCCACGTCCGCGCGCGCCCACGCGCATAGTTACCCGCACCCGTGCTCAGCACGGATACGCTGCACGAGCAGATGGATATCAGTCCAGGGATTGGTGTGCCGGTTGGCCTCGACGCAGGAGTGAAGCGCCGTAGCGTGCTCGACGGCTTTTGGCACCAACGGAGCGAAATCGGAATACTGAATGTCCTTGTGGCCCACGCAGTATCCGTTGCACCTGCCGAGTTCTTCCAGAGCTTTTGCCATGTGTTTACTTGTCCGGTAGCCATTCACCTGTTCGAAGTGTTGATATAGCCAGAGTTCGAAGCAGGGGTTAGCGATCGCTACGGAAACGCGCTGCTGCCTCGCCAGAGTCAGCGCGTCCTCAAGCGAAGGGTGTGGGACGGGAGCCTCGACATCGATCACGCACCACACCTCGTCGTAACGGGTGTGCGGATCTCGTTTGGCCAGGTCACGTTTCGCAACTGCGCTCCTGACTAGGTTCAGCGGTTCCCCGTGCTCGGCTCCGAGGTCAATTCCCCGTGCCCGTAGCTGGTTCTTGAGGCCTAAGAAGTAGCTGCGTCCCGCGTACTTGTCCTCAGTGAAGATCAGCAGTCTCGGGCTTTCGCTCCGACCCCTCCGCGAATTCCGGTCGAGTTCCCGGTTCCGCCGCACCCCGCCCCCTTGTCGTGTTGAACACTCCACTCATGCCCAGCTGGTCGTCCGCGAAGAACGGAGTGGCCCCGTACCTGCCGAGGAGGTAGCCGATCTCGTGGTTCTCGTCCATGCGTGGCTTGAATTCCGTCAATGGAAACACGGATGTGGCGAGGCTGTTCGCGTTTTTATCGGCGAACCAGATCTGATCACGGGCCAGGTGCGACTTGGCGTAGCGCCCCATGAGCGTCACATCGTGTGTGCTGAAAATCAGTTGTGCTCCAAGGCAATTAACCTGCCGATGCGTGAACAGTCCTATCAAGGCGTCAACGAGCAGAGGATGCAGACGTGCGTCTAGTTCGTCGACGATGAGGACGCCGCCACTTTCCAGCGCGGCTACCACCGGGCCAATCAGGCCAATCCAGGTGCGCGTACCGCTCGATTCGCGCTCCAGCGCAAGTTCGAACGTGCCCGTGTCCGTGGTGTGCACTACCTGTACGCGCTTGGAATGCGAGTGCTCAATACGCACTTCGCGCCCGAACGCTTCCCGGATCATCGCTACGAGCCGTGCGGATTCCGCGATCTGATTCGCGTCGGGCTCATAGGCCCGCAGTCCGACGATGCCCAGATCCGCGTGGGAGAGCAACGAACGAACCGCGGCCCGTTTGGTTTCGTCGCTAGCCTCGAACATCGCAACCGTTCGGTGGAGTCGCTGGGCGTAGTCCCTATCATCGGCGCTATTGATCATCGTGGCGAAGAACTCTCTAATGGCCTGCAACTGACCATGCCCCGACTGGGCGCCCGCTGAGACGAGCAGGCTATTGGTCCGCAACCGGAGTTGATCTGCGATCGACTTGCGCTGACCAGTCATTGAGCGCCCGAATGAAACGTCTGCTCCTACCCGCTCAAACAGCTTGCGGGGGCGCCCTTCGGGAAAGAATTCCAGCCATTCGCGCAGGACCTGTTCATCATCAACTTCGAAGCCGTAGCTATGCCGGATTCCGTCGAGAACAAAGTCGAGTTCGAAGCTAGACGGGAACTTCGCGTGGTCTTCTCGGAAGGCGAAAGGGATTCGGGGCACGCCGCCGTCGGGATCCCACTTACGGTAAGAATCGAGAATGGCACGCCTCATCCAAGCCATGGCCGCGATCATGTTTGACTTGCCTGACGCGTTCGCACCATAGATCGCAGCAACCGGGACGACCGCGTAGCTGGTGCCCGGCACGTTAACCTCGGGCCGACCATCGACCTGCCGCTGCGCGATCATGGACAATTCCTGCTCATCACGGATTGACGCGTGGTTCTCCACTCGAAACCGCAGTAACACTTCGCCACCTCCGCCTTGTCGATAACCTCACCCTGACGACAAAATCCAACGCGAGAGCCCCTTAAGCGACATCGTGTGTCACCCAAGGGTACATGTCAACCCGGATTCGATAGTGACTCACACCACAAATGTCCGGGCTATCGGAGATTGCCCACGCGGCTAACCCTGCAACGCCGCCAAGAGCGCCGGGCTCATCGCCAACGCGGGCAGTGACGCGACAAGCAAATCAACCAATTGTGTTCGGCTGATGGGTTTTTCGACCATCCACGTCAGAATCGTCTCTTCAACGAAGGCGATCCACCCACGCACGGCCAGCGTTAAGCGGGGCAGGTCGGGGTCGTCGGCGGGCAGCGACAGTTCACTCACGATCAGGTTCGCGATCACCGCGCGGGTCTCGTCGACGTGGTTCGCCACATCCGGCGTTATCGACGCGGGGCCGCGCAAAACTGAGCGGTAAGCGGCGGCGTGCGTCGTGGCGTAGTCGACGAACCGTTCCATCGAATCGCGCAGCATGTCGAACAGCGACAGCTCCCGATTGGGCATCACCGCGGCGAAGAACTCGCCCGTCACGTGCTTGCTGATCGCGTCGTGGAAGTCCTGCAAGGACGCGAAGTAATGGAAGAGCAGCCCACGCGAAATGCCCGCCTGCTTGGCGATGTCTTCGACGGAAATGTCTTCGAGCGACCGCTCAGCAAGCATGTCGGCACCGAGCGTGATCAGCTGTTGCCGCCGCTCTTCGGGCCGCAATCGCCCGCGTTTGGCCTGTCCCGGATCACTCACGTCAACCATCCTAACCGCTATTGAATGGGACTCAACAAGCTATTGACTGCGAATCAATAAGACCGTAGTCTGAGTTACATGAGTCGCAAGGTTACAGACAACGACGTCGAAGCCACCTCACCCCGCCACATGAACACCATCATCGTTGGCAGCGGGTTCGCTGGCCTTGGCCTCGCCATCAAATTGAGCCAGCAGGGACGCGAAGATTTCCTCGTTTTAGAGCGCGGCAGCGATGTCGGCGGCACCTGGCGAGACAACACCTATCCGGGCGCGGCATGCGACGTGCCTTCGCACCTGTACTCCTACTCGTTCGCACTGAACCCCGATTGGACGCGTTCGTTCTCCAAGCAGGGCGAGATTCAGGCCTACATCCGCAGTGTCGCGGAGCGCTACAACGTCCTCGACCGCCACCTCTTCGACTGCGACGTCCAGGGCGTCGTGTGGAACGAAGACACCGCGACCTGGACGGTCACCACCTCGCGCGGCACCTTCACCGCCGACACCGTCGTTTCCGCCGTTGGCGCGCTGTGCGAGCCTTCGCTGCCAGATATCAAGGGCATCAACGACTTTGAGGGCGAGATCTTCCACTCGGCCCGCTGGAACCACGACGCCAACCTCGAAGGCAAGCGCGTCGCCATCATCGGCACCGGCGCTTCGTCGATCCAGATCGTGCCCGCCATCGCGAACAAGGTCGCCTCGCTCGACGTCTACCAGCGCACCGCGCCGTGGCTGCTGCCGCGCATGGACCGCCCCTACCTGTTGCCAGAACGCTTGGCGTTCAAGCACATTCCGGGCGTGCAGCGCCTTTCGCGCGCGGCGATCTACGCGGCACGCGAGACCCAGGTTGTCGGGCTGACCCGGTTCCCGCTGCTGATGAAGGGCTTCGAAGCGCTCTCGCGCGCCAAGCTGCAGTTCGAAATCCGCGACGCTGAGCTGCGCAAGAAGGTCACGCCGAATTACCGCATCGGCTGCAAGCGCATGCTCATCAGCAACGAGTACTACCCGGCACTCGACCGCGACAACGTCGACGTGATCACCGACGGCATCGCCGAGGTTCGCGCGAACTCGATCGTCACCAAAGACGGCACCGAGCGGGAAATCGACGCGCTCATCGTCGCGACCGGCTTCCACGTCACCGATTCGCCCACCTACAACACGATTGTTGGCCGCGACGGTCGCACGCTGTCGGAGGTGTTCGACGAGGTCGGCCAGCAGGCGTACAAGGGCACGTCCATCGCGAACTTCCCCAACATGTTCTTCCTTGTCGGCCCGAACGTCGGCCTCGGCCACACCTCGATGGTTTTCATGATCGAGTCGCAGATTAACTACGTCGTCGACGCGCTCAAAACCATTGCCGCCAAGGGCATTCGGACCGTGGAAGTGCGCGGCGACAAGCAGCGTGCCTACAACCAAGACCTCCAGGACAAGCTAGCCAAGACGGTGTGGAACACCGGAGGCTGCGCGTCGTGGTACCTCGACAAGCACGGCAACAACACCACGTTGTGGCCGGACTTCACGTTTCAATTCCGAAGCATCACAAGACAATTCGACGTTGATGCCTACAATGTGACAACCTCCGACGCCCTCAGCGCCGATCAGAAAGTGGTGGCAGCCCAGTGAGCAAGGACGCTTACTTCCAGAACAAAGTTTGTGTGATCACCGGTGCCGGTTCCGGCATTGGGCGCGCGCTCGCGGAGAACCTGGCCCGTCGCGGTGCCAAGCTCGCGCTTTCCGACATCGACGTCGAAGGTCTCGCCGAGACCACGGCCACCTGCGAAGCCCTCGGCGCGCAGGTGAAGTCGGACCGGCTCAATGTCGCTGAGCGTGAGGCATTCCTGCTTTACGCCGACTCGGTGAAGGCGCACTTCGGTGTGGTCCACCAGGTCTACAACAACGCCGGTATCGCCTACCACGGCGACATCGTCAAGACCGAGTTCAAAGACATCGAACGCATCATGGATGTCGACTTCTGGGGCGTTGTCAACGGCACCAAGGCGTTCCTGCCGATGCTGATCGAGTCGGGCGACGGCCACGTCGTCAACGTCTCTTCGCTGTTCGGCCTGGTCACCGTGCCCGGTCAGGCCGCGTACAACTCGGCCAAGTTCGCGGTTCGCGGCTTCACCGAGGCGCTGTTCCAGGAGATGAAGGTCGCCAAGGCGCCGGTCAAGGTCACCTGTGTGCACCCCGGCGGCATCAAGACCGCCGTCGCGCGCAACGCCACCTACGCCGAGGGCATCGACGGCGCGAACACCGCGACGCTGTTCGACAAGTACCTGGCCATCCACAGCCCGGAGATGGCCGCTCAGACCATCACCGAGGGTGTCCGCAAGGGTCACGCCCGCGTGCTCATCGGCTGGGAAGCCAAGCTGCTCGACGTGAGCGTGCGCTTCCTCGCTTCCGGCTACAACCGCATCTCGGCCGTCGTCAACGGCCGTTTCATGCCGCACTAATTACGAGGGTTTCATGCGCGAGATCACGCTGCCAGCGGGCCTAGCCCGCGTGGCCTTTGTCGGCCCGCTGTTTCGATTCGCCCTGCATGGCGACATGCCAGTCGGGATTCAGCGTGCGCTGCTAAACGTGCTCTCGCGCGTGCAATTCATGCCGGAGGGCTCGGTCGTCCAACATCTTCAGTTGGGCGGCCGACCCGCTGAGCGCATCTTTGCCGAAGCGGCCATTCCTACCTCCCGCACCAACGCGGTTCCGCCTGAGCGGGCGGCGGGCGCGGTGTTGTACCTGCACGGCGGCGGTTACGTCGTTGGTTCGCTCGCGACGCACCGCTCGCTCGTCGCGCGACTTGCCCGCGAAACCTCGTGCGCGGTGTACAACCTCGACTACCGTCTCGCGCCCGAACACCCCTTCCCCGCTGGCCTCGACGACGCCGAAGCGGCCTTCCTCGACCTGGTCAACAATGTCGGCTACCGGCCCGACCAGATCTGCATCGCGGGCGACTCCGCAGGTGGCGGCCTCGCGCTCGCCCTCGCGCAGCGCCTACGCGACAACCATCAGCTCACCCCATGCGCGCTCGGGTTGATCGCGCCCTGGGGCGACCCCCGTCAGCCACCGACCGCCGACCGCGACACGATCCTGAACCGCAAATGGATCGCGCGTTGCGCGGCGGACTACCTCGGTGACGCCGATTCAAGCGAACCGGGGTATGCCCCGCTCGCGACTGATCTCACGGGCCTGCCGCCCACCTACGTGCAGGCCGATGTCGACGAGTTGCTGCACGAACAGTGCGCTCAGCTCGTCGCTGGGCTTCGGGAGGCCGGCGTGCACGTCCGGTTCACCGAGACCCGCGGGTTATGGCATGTCGCGCAGCTACAGGCCGCGCTGGTCGCCGAAGCCGCACTCACGCTCAGCGGACTCGCTGATTTCCTGCGTGAAGCAATTCAACCGGTATCCATAGAAGATTTACGATAAAGCCAGGTGACGGCCAATTCGGACGGCGATATCGCGGACCGGCCGAACGTGTCGTAGATTACTGGCGAGTAAAACCCACTGGAAGGGCACTGATGCGAGAGTTCGAAGTTCCGGCTTCCTACACCATCCCGGACAACGCGAACAATTCCGACAACGTCTTCCGCTTTGCCGCGGAGACGCCGAACGTGGTGTTGTTCAACGTCCCGAACGGCAACGGCGGCTGGAACGATGTCACGGCGGCACAGTTCGAAAAGGCCGTTCGCGGCGTTGCCAAGGGCTTGATCGCCTCCGGCATCGAACTCGGCGACCGAGTCGCCATCATGGCGTCAACTCGTTACGAGTGGACGCTGCTTGACTTCGCGATCTGGGCCGCCGGTGGCGTCACCGTCGCGATCTACGACAGCTCGGCCGCTGAGCAGGCGAAGTGGATCCTGCAGGATTCCGAGACCAAGCTGCTCGTCGTCGAGAACGACAAGCACAAGGCCACCATCGACGAGATCGAGGCTGGCGCGCTTCCCGCGCTCGCCGAGACGCTGCAGATCGAGAAGGGCGCGATCGACACGCTCACCGAGCGTGGTGCCGCTGTCACCGACGAGGCTGTCGATGAGCGTCGCGCACAGGTCGGCGCCAACTCGCCCGCCACCCTGATCTACACCTCGGGCACCACTGGCCGCCCGAAGGGCGTTCAGCTCACCCACGCCAACCTTTACGCGGAGTCGCGTTCGGGTGGTATCGAGCTGTCGGCGTTCGTTTCCGAAGGCCAGCGCACGCTGCTCTTCCTCCCGCTCGCGCACGTGTTCGCACGCGCGGTCGCGCTTATCGCCTTCGACTCGAAGGTCACCATCCGCCACACCAACGACTGGTCAACGCTGGTCGAGCAGTTCGGCGACTTCAAGCCCGACTTCATCCTGTCGGTGCCGCGCGTGTTCGAGAAGGTCTTCAACTCGGCTAAGCAGAAGGCGCACGACGCTGGCAAGGGCAAGATCTTCGACGCCGCCGCCGACACCGCCATCGCCTACAGCACCGCGCTGGAGACCAAGGGTGGCCCCGACCTGCTGCTGAAGGCGAAGCACTTCGTCTTCGACAAGCTCGTTTACGGCAAGCTGCGCGCCGCGCTCGGTGGCCAGTGCCTCGCCGCCGTTTCCGGTGGTGGCCCCCTCGGTGCCCGCCTCGGCCACTTCTTCCGTGGCGCTGGCGTCACCATTTACGAAGGCTACGGTCTCACCGAGACCACCGCCGCCTTCACGGTCAACACCCCGCAGCAGATCCGCGTTGGCTCGGTCGGTCGCCCGATCCAGGGTCAGTCGGTCAAGATCGCTGAAGATGGCGAGCTGCTGCTCAAGGGTTCGGTCGTTTTCGGCGGCTACTGGGGCAACGCTGAGGCCACCGACGAGGCCATCGAAGACGGCTGGTTCAAGACCGGCGACCTCGGTGCCATCGACGCCGACGGCTTCGTCTCGATCACCGGTCGCAAGAAGGAAATCCTCGTCACCGCGGGCGGCAAGAATGTCTCCCCCGCCGTGCTTGAGGACTCGCTGCGCGCGCACCCGCTGATTAGCCAGGTCATGGTTGTCGGCGACGGCCAGCCCTTCATCGGCGCGCTCATCACCCTCGACCCGGAAGCACTGCCGGGTTGGAAGGAGCGCAACGGTGTCGCCGCCGACACCGCGATCGATTCGCTGATCGACAACGCGGCCCTGGTCGCTGAGGTGCAGGCCGCTGTCGACGAGACCAACAAGAAGGTTTCGAAGGCTGAGGCGATCAAGAAGATTCGCATCCTGCCCGTCGATTGGACGCAGGAGGGTGGCGAGCTCACCCCGAAGATGTCGCTGAAGCGCGCTGTGGTGATGAAGCAGTACGCGGGCGAGGTCGACAAGATCTACTCGTAGGTCGCTCTCGTTCAAAAGGCCAGTCGCTTTGTGCGGCTGGCCTTTTGGCGTTTAGGTCTTGCTTCTCATGACGTTCAGGCCAGCGAAGCCGATTGCCAGGTCGGCGGCGATTTCGAACAGCGCGGCGAACCACGAGTAGGCGGTGACGTCGGCCTTGGCTGGTGCGTTGATGAAGCTGTCGCTGAGTGGGCCGAACCAGTCGGGTAACACGTGGACAACGAGAAAGCCTGCGGCGCTTGCGAATCCGACGATCGTCGCGGCCAGTGGGGCCGACGGGCTGCGTCGGAAGACGAGGACGATTACGAGAAGTGCGGCGAGGAGCTGGATCGTGCCGAGGGTGTTGACCAGGGTTGAGGTCACGTCCATGCCGCGCCGCTGATGGTCGGCTCCGTGGACGACGAGCGCGACGGCGAAAATCACCGTTGTGATGCGCAGGGCTTTGGTGTCGTGGGTGGTCTGTGGCGCGTGAGTCATGCGAGCCTCCTGCCGATTTATCTACTACGAAGCGTAGTTGCATCGACAGGCTTACGACAGGGTTTGGCTATCACGGGTCGGTCTCTATCCGTGCCGCCGGGCTCTCTGGCCCGGCGGCGTCGGGCTGTTTAGAACCGCTGAGCCGCGAATTGCGCTGCGGTGATGGTCATTCCGTTGATGCCGTAGAGGGTGTGGATCGCATTGGGGTTGCCGAGTGGGGAGCCGTCGCAGACGATGTCGCCCGCGATGCAGAGGTCGATCGTTTTGGCCAGGTAGTCGTCGCCGATGACGATTTCCGGTGCGCCACCGTCGGCGAGGAATCGTGCGGACGGCTTGCCGAACAGGGCGACGGCAGCAACATGATTGACCGCTTCGGGCGCGAGCGGCGCGGGCAAATACTGCTCGTATTCAGGGGGAATGCCGGGCGGATTGCCGTCGGTCGCGAACCCGGCAACCGCCGCGCCTTGCGAATACCCGCCGAGCACGATGCGCGTGCCTGGGCAGTTGGCGACGGTGGCTTCAATGTGACGACGCGCGTCGTTGATGCCGGTGAGGACAGTGTGCGCGAAGGCGAGCTTGTCGGTGAAGTCGCTGCTCGCGGGATAGTTCACACCGTAGGCGGAAACCGATTTCCCAGCAGCTTGCCACCGCACGGCTTCAACGAAAGAGGTTCCAGTGAGCCCGATTTCCCCACCGGGCTCAGCAGTACCGCGCGCGAAAACGACTTCCACATCGGAACAGGGTGCGGCGGTAGCGGAATGGACGGGGGTAACCAGCGGAATCGCGGCTGCCAGGAAGAGGCCAGACACGAATCGACTAAGAGAACGTGCTGTCATTCCGCGCAGGATACCGATGGGTGCGCGCGCCGCCGACTCCGGCGCGCCGTTATGCCTGCGCGACTCCACGGCGAGAAGAAAGCCGAGTACGCCGTCGCTCGACAACCGGGTCGAGGCGATTGCGATGTTCGTGCTCGACCCGGCCGCATCTTCGACATGCCGCAGCCCAATTAGGCTGCGGTGTCGGCCAATTCGGGTTTCTTTGTTCCCGCCCGCTGGTGGCTCACGAACAACGATGATGCCACTACGCCCACGATCAAAACGCCTGCGGGCAGCAGCATCGACTGGGCCAATGACGTGCTGAATTCGTCGACGATGTGCGGCGGGAGTGAGCCGCCGCCGCCCTCGGCAACCGGGATGTCGGGCAGGTGGTTGGCCGCCATGCGGGCCGAGATCAAGGCGCTGATCGCGGCGCTGCCGAGGACCGCGCCAACCTGGCGCATCGTGTTGTAAATGCCAGCGCCCGCGCCCGCCTGCGCGACTGGCAGGTTGTGTGTCGCGACGGCGGCCAGTGGCGCCCAAATACACGCGTTCGCCAAGCCAGCGACACCCGCGGCGACGAGGAACCAGACGATGTTCGAGCCCGGGGTCATCAGTGCGCCGAACGCGAAAACCGAACCTGCGAACAGGGCGAAGCCGATGGTCGGCAGCAAACGCGGCGGCAGTTTGTCGGAAATCCTGCCGATGAACGGGGCGGTGACGCCGGTGATGATCGCCATCGGCGCGAAAACGAGGGCCGAAATCGTCGGCGACATTTCCCGCACCGCCTGCAGATAGAAGTACGACGGCACCATCAACGCGGTGACAGCGGCACCCATCACGGCGATCGCCAGGTTCGACAGGGCGAAGTTGCGGTCTTTGAACAGCGAAAGCGGAACGAGCGGTTCACCCTTGTTGCGGGCCTGGTTGATCACGAAAACGATCAGCATCGCGACGCCGAACGCGATCAACAACCAAATGCGCGGCGACCAATCCTGGGTGTTGCCTTCCTGGATGCCGAACACGAGCGCGGTCATGCCGATGCCGCTGAGCAGCACGCCGACCAGGTCGAACTTGTGCGAGGTGGTCGGCAGCGCGGGCACCAGCCACACCGCGAGCCCGAACGCGATGATGCCGAACGGCACGTTGACGATGAAGATCCACTCCCAGCCCAGGTTGTCGACGAGCACGCCGCCGAGGATCGGGCCGACGAGCGTCGCGAGTCCGGCGACGCCGCCCCACAGCCCCATCGCCGCACCGCGCCGGTCTGGCGGGAAGGTGCGGGTGATCACGGCCATCGTCTGCGGGGTCATCAGCGCGGCACCGAGACCCTGCACCGCGCGCGCCGCGATCAGCATCCCGATCGTGCCCGACAGACCGCACCACAGCGAAGCCGCGGTGAAGAGCGCCAGCCCGATCAGGTACATGTTCTTCGGGCCGAACCGGTCGCCGAGTCGCCCGGTGACCAGCAGCGGCACCGCGTAGGTGAGCAGGTAGGCGCTGGTCACCCAGATGACGCTGGAAATGTCGGCGTGCAGTTCGGTCATGATCGCCGGGTTGGCGACGGCCACGATCGTCATGTCGAGCAGGATCATGAAGAACCCGACTACTAGCGCGAAGAGCGCTAGCCACGGATTGCGTTGGGAGGTCATCGTTTTCGTCCTTTTCGTCAAGACGTCCGGGTGGCCCAGCGGGGCACCGGCATGAGGTCGGCCGTTTCGCTTGGCCGCCACACCTGGTGGGTGTCGGGCTGTCGCGTGCCGGTGACCGGGTCGAAGGTCTCCCATTCGAGCGCCCCGGATTCGAGGTCGGCGCACAGGTGGGTGAGCCACCGCTCTTCAGCGGTGACGGTGGCGTGCATGTATTCGGCGACCATCCAATACCGCCTCGGCACGTCGCGGGTGCGTGCCCACTCCATGAGCGTGTCGAGGTCGGCTAGGTCTTGATTGAGGTAATCGATGCGGGTGCGCACGGCGGCGACGACATCGTCTTTGGGCAGGCTGTGCGCTTCGGAAAGCGCGAGCCGGAAGATCGGAAACTCTTGCACGGGCACACTGAGCAGCTCAGTTACGCGCTGCTGCAACAACTCTCGCCCCGCATCAAGGATGCGATAGGTGGTGCGTTCGGGTCGATTCCCCGCCCGGTCGGTGCCTTCCGGTTCGATCAGCGCGGCGTCGGCGAGCTTGGCAACGGCGTGATAAAGCGACCCGGGCCGCACCTTGAGGAGGAGATCATCGCGCCTGGCAAGCAGCAGTTGATACATCTCGTAGGGATGCATTGGCCGCTCGTCGAGCAGGGCAAGCACCGCGATCGACAGCGGCGTCAGCGCGACCCCGCCACGTTCCCGCATCACTACCTCCACCTATTCCAGCCCGTATATTCCCGTTGGAATATACGGACCGAAAGTGTGAGGCAGCAAGTAAGTACTGGTCTCGGTAGCGCGTCAATCGCCTGCTCGCGGCGACCTTGATCGCCATCGCAATGATGTCGCGGTACAACAGTGTTGCGCTGCGATACCATAGGTTGGTGATCCGCTCATTCAAGGACGGTGACACCCAATCCGTCTGGAACTTGACGTACGTAAAGCGATTCAGTCCGCAGGTCGCCAAACAAGCGCGCATCAAGATGCAGCTCATTGACGCCGCGGACGATATCAACGACCTGAGGATCCCTCCAGGCAACCGACTAGAGAAATTGAGCGGGAACCGACGAGGCCAGCACAGCATTCGAGTGAACGACCAATGGCGGTTGTGCTTCCGCTGGGATAGCGGTGCCCACGAGCTAGAACTAGTCGACTATCACTGACACGGAGGAGGACACCATGACCGATTTCGCACCCACCCACCCCGGCGAGATCCTGCTTACCGAGTTTCTTGAGCCGCTGGGAATCAGCCAGTACGCGTTGGCGCGCGCCGCTGGTCTGCCGCTTCCCCGCGTCAATGCGATCATCCGGGGGCGACGAGCGATCACCGCCGAGACCGGATTGCGCCTCGCCCGCGCCCTCGGGCTCAGCGACATGTTCTGGATCAATATGCAGGCGCGGTATGCCGCAGACGTGAGCCGGGCCGAGATCGCGGACGACCTGGTACATATCGTCCCGCTCGCGGGCTGAGCGGCATCCGGTGATCGGCCCGGCGACGGGTTACGTCGTCTCGTATGCGTCCAGGTCGAAGTGCTTCAACGTGCGGTAAAAGCGGAAGCTGAAGTCGGGCCACAGAGTGTGGATCTTGCCTGTTGAGTCCTTGAACCAGCTGTCGCAACCGCCCGTTGTCCAGACCGTGCCCTCGTACTTGCGTTGCAGCGCGACGTCATAGGAATGCTGGACGTCGCCGCGCACCTCGACTGTGCGCAAACCGCGTTCGGTGAGCTGGGCGATCGCGTCGGCGATGTAGTTGATCTGCGACTCGATCGTGAAGATCGCCGACGTGTATGCCAGTGCCGTGTTCGGGCCCATCATCACGAAGACGTTCGGGAAGTTCGCGAGGGCGGTGCCCCGGTAAGCGCTGATGCCTTCGGCTTCGAAAACCTCGGCGACCGTGCGACCGTCGCGGCCGGTGATCAGGTCGTACGTCGGCGAATCCTCGATGCGGAACCCGGTGGCGAACACGATCGCGTCGACAGGAAGCTCCGAACCATCTTCTGTCACAATCGAATTCGCGCGAATCTCGTGAATCCCGTCAGTGACCACGTCGACGTTCGGGCGCGACAACGCCCCGTAATAGTCGTTCGAAATCAGCATGCGCTTGCAGCCAAGCCGGTACTTCGGCGTGACTTTCGCCCGCAGCTCCTTGTCGCGAATCTCCAAGAAAATCTTGCCCCGCGCGACCAACCCAACGAACGCGGCGAGCAGCGGAATCTTCGCCTGCCAAATCACGAAACTCTCGCGCAACCAGTAAATCGCGGTGCGAACGAGGCGCTGCCACCCCGGAATCCGTTGGTAGGCAAAGCGTTCCACGGCGGTGTACTTGTGCCCAACGCGCGGCAGCACCCACGGCGCGGTGCGCTGGAACACGGTCAACTGGCCAACGGTGTCGGCGATGCCGGGGATGATCTGAATCGCCGAAGCGCCGGTACCAACCACCGCGACGCGCTTGCCTGCCAACTCGGCCGAATGATCCCAGCGTGCCGAGTGGAAAACCGCACCTTCGAACGACGAAATGCCCTTGATATCAGGCAGATTCGGCGCGCTCAATGGTCCGGCTGCCGAGACGGCGAAGTCGGCGGTGAACTCGCCCTGGGTCGTTGTGATCTTCCAGTGCGCGGCGTCGGCGTTCCAGCGTGCGCCGAGCACCTCACAATTCAACACAACGCGGTCGCGAATACCGAACTCGTCGACCACATCGCGAATGTATTGCTGAATTTCGGGTTGCGTCGAAAACGAGTGCGTCCAACGGGGATTCAGCGCGAACGAATACGAGTACAGCTGCGACGGCACGTCACAGCGGGCACCAGGATAGGTGTTCGCCTGCCACGTCCCGCCAACATCGCTTGCCTTCTCGAAGACTACGAAATCGTCAACACCTTGCTTATCGAGTCGAATGGCGACGCCGAGGCCGGAGAATCCGGCACCCATAATCGCGACCCGTACGTGGCGCGTCACCGTGCGACCGCCGGGGTGGTTTCGTACGCGGTGAGGTCGAATTCGCGCGTCTGGTTGCGGAACCGGAAACTGAAATCGGGCCATAGTGCCGAATTGTTGCCAGCCTTGTCGAGGAACCAGCTCTGGCACCCACCGGTGGCCCACACCGTTGTCGCCATGTTCTTCTTGATGACCGCGTTGTAGTCGTCAAGCGCGGCGAGCTTCACCTCGAAGGTGCCGAGGTTGAGCTCGCGCATGCGGGTCAACGCGGAAAGCACGTAATTGAGCTGCGATTCGATGATGTAAATCAGCGACGTGTAATTCAGGCCGGAATTCGCGCCGAGCATCATGAACAGGTTGGGGAAATTCGTCGCGGTCGTGCCCTTATACACCTTGGGCCCTTCCTCCTCAGCGCACTCGGCCATCGTTCGCCCGTCGGCACCGGTGTAGAGGTTGAAGGTCGGCGAATCGGCGACGTGGAAGCCGGTCGCAAGCACGATGGCATCGACTTCACGCTCGGTACCGTCTTCGGTGACAATCGAATTCGCGCGAATTTCGCTGATTCCGTCCGTCACTAGGTCGACGTTCTTGCGATCGAGCGCACGGTAGAACTTATTCGAGACAAGCATGCGCTTGCAGCCAAGTCGGTGCGTTGGCACGACTTTGCGTCGCTTTTCCGGATCGCGGATTTCCAGGAACATCTTCACGCGACCAACGATTTCCAGCAGCACAGCGAGTTTCGGGTACTTCACCTGGAAGACGACGAAGATTTCGCGGTTCGCATAAATCAGGCCACGCACGAATCGTTGAAAACCGGGAACACGCTTGAACAGCACGCGTTCGAGCCCGGTGTAGCGGCGACCCAAATGCGGCATCACCCAGGTCGCGGTGCGCTGATACACGTCAAGGCGCTCGACCTCGGGTGCGATCGACGGCACGATCTGCACCGACGACGAACCGGTGCCGATCACCGCGACGCGCTTGCCTGCCAACTCAGCCGAATGATCCCAGCGCGACGAGTGGAAGATCTTGCCCTCAAACGTCGAAATGCCTTTGATATCAGGCAAACTCGGCTCAGCGAGCACGCCAGCACCGGAAATCAGGAACTGGGCGCTGAAGTTGCCGTTGGCGGTGTCGACGTCCCAGCGCGATGTTTCGGTGTTCCACCGCGCGCCGGTCATCGCGCTGTCAAACAAGAGTCGATCGCGAATCCCATTGTCGTCAGCCACTTTTCGCAAGTACGCGTAGATTTCGGGCTGCGGGGAAAACGAGTGCGACCACTCAGGATTGAGGGCGAAGGAGTACGAGTACAGCTGCGACGGCACGTCACAGCCAGCGCCGGGGTAGGAGTTGACACGCCAGGTGCCACCGACGTCGGAGCCACGTTCGACGACGACGAAATCGTCAAAACCGTGCTGCTTCAACCGAATCGCGGCACCAAGCCCAGATAGGCCAGCTCCCACGATAAGGGCATGGACGGGCCTGCGATCGGCGGTGCCGATCGCAGCAGCTTCGTTACTCATGGGATCCTCTACACGGATTCGTAAATGCGTTTATGCCCTGAGATGGCAGCGAGACGGTACGGGCGCGAAGTCTCGGAAACGGTTGCGTGGTACTTGCCATCGACGGGCGCTTGGGCCTCATGCAGCTGGCGGTAGTGGTCGTAATCGAGCAGTTCGCGCGAATCGATAGCGGCGCGGTTTGCTTCGGTACGTAAGTGCTCAGTGTAACCGGAAACCACTGTGCCACTGAAGAATTCAGCGACAGCACCGGAGCCGTAGCTCACGAAGGCGAGCACTTTGTCGGTGAGGTCTTCGGCCTGGTCAAGCAGCGCGAGCAAGCCGAGGTACAGCGACGCGGTGTAGCTGTTGCCGACGGTGCGGTTGTAGGTGGTTGTCTTGCCGATCGCGGCTTCGATGGCCTCGGGTTCAGCGGTGCGGCCCTGGCTTTCGAGCAGGTGCTTGTGCGCCTTGTACGCCATCTTGGTGAAGGGCTGGTGGTAGCAGAACGCGGCGAAGTCGCCCAGGTCACGGCCACCTTGGCGGCGGTAATCGTTCCACGCTTCCTCGGCGGCCTTCTGGTAGGCGTTCACCGAGGTCTTGCCGTCGACGATGGCTTCGGTGCGGTAGTTGGGTCGCCAGAAGTCCATGATGTCGGCCGAATACAGGCCCGACTGCGGGTCGAGCGCGATGATGCTCGGGTCAGCGGTGACCAGCATCGCGACGGCGGCAGCGCCCTGGGTCGGTTCCCCGGGGGTGTCGATTTCGTACTTGGCGATGTCGGCGGCGATCACGAGCACCTTGTGCGACGGGTCGCGCGCGATGAGCCCAGCCGCAAACTGCAGGCCAGCGGTACCGCCGTAGCACGCCTGCTTGAGCTCGACAACGCGCGCGGCGTTGGGCAGCCCAATCAGCGAATGCAGGTACAGCGCGGCGGCTTTCGACTGGTCAACACCGGTTTCGGTCGCGAAGAGCACGGTGCGAATGCCGTCGACGCCGTGGCGGTCGATGATCGGCTTGGCCGCCGCCGCCGCGATCGTGACGATGTCCTCGTCGGCGGCCGCGACGCTCATGCGTTCCTGGCCGATGCCGATGTAGAACTTGTCGCGATCAACGCCGAGACGCTCAGCGAGGACCGCGTGGTCGAGTGCGTAATGGGTGGTTGCGAACGACAGGTCGCTAATACCGACCGATGCGGAAGTACTCATGCGGGGGTTCCGTTGCTCGAGGTGGACCGTTCGAATTGGGTATGGGCGCGCATGAGCTCGCCCCGATTGGTCTGGGCCGCCATCAGCGACAGTTCGCCGCACAGCACCGATGCGGCACCGATCACGGCGAGGCGGCGGGCGTTCGCGCCCGGCTCGCGCTCTTCGCGGCAGCCGAGGCGGGTGAGCACGTCTTCAACGAAGGTGGCGTGCTTGCCGTTGCCGACGGTGCCGACGATGAGGTTGGGCAGCGTGCAGGAGAAGTACAGGTCGCCGTCGCGGTCTTCGGCGTGGGTGACGCCTTGCGAACCTTCGACGATGTTGGCCGCGTCCTGGCCGGTCGCCAGGTAGTAGGCAAGCAGCATGTTGGCGTAATGCGCGTTGGCGGAACGGATTCCGCCTGCGAGCAGGGTGCCGATGAGGTTCTTGCGGATGTTGAGCTGGACCACCTTGGCGGCGGTGGTGTGCAGCCGGGCCTCGACCACTTCACGCGGGATGAGCAGTTCGGTGATCACGTTCTTGCCGCGACCGAGGATGCCGTTGACGGCGGTTGCCTTCTTGTCGGTGCAGAAGTTGCCCGAGATCGAGCCGTACTTCACACCCGGCGTTGTCGCGAGGATGTGGTCCATCAGGTGGTCGCTGGCGAGGGTTGCCATGTTGTGGCCGGACGCGTCGCCGGTGGTGAATTCGAACCGGACGAAGAGCAGGTTGCCCGCGATCTGGTGGTTGATCTCGATGAGCTTGGCGAACCGGCTGCTGCCCGCGACCACTTCCTGCAGTTCAGCCATCCGCGCTTGGAGGCCCTGGATGGTGGTGAACGCGGTGTAGGCGTCGTCGGCTTCAAGCAGGATCGACCGCGTCATGCGCTCGTCGATGAGCGTGGCGACGATGCCCTTTTCGGTGAGCGTCGAGATGCGCGCGCCACGCCCAACCGAAGGCCACAGCGGCGTTTCGTAGGTGGCGAGGGGGAAGTCGACCAGCTCGTCGGTGACGACGTTGCCGCTGACCCGGGCCGGACCCACCCATTGCAGCGGAACCGCTGCGTACGACGTGTCATTCATGGGGGTGACTCCTTCTCCGATGGGCTGTCCGGCTTGCGTAAGGCGTGGTGTCGATGCCCCTGCTGTGGCAGAAGCTCGACACCGCGCCGGTGATGAGCAGATCCGTACTTGTCAGGTCCGCGGGGGTGCGCGCGCCGAGCACGGTCATGATGGTGCGCAACTGGGCCAGCCAGGTGCTGATTTGGGTGATCAACGCGGCGGTGTCGCCGTTGACCAGCGTTTCGAGGAACGGGCCAGCGACGCCAGTTGCCTTGGCGCCCAACGCAAGTGCGCGGGCCATGTCGAGCGGGGAGCGAATGCCGCCCGACGCCGAAACGTCGATCCCGTCGATACCAGCGGCGTCGAGCAGGCACGCGGGCGTTGACTGGCCCCAGCCTTCGATGAAGGAGAAGTCGCCGCCGGGGCGTCGATCGTTTTCGATGCGGGCGAAGTTGGTGCCGCCGCGTCCGCCCACGTCGGCGACGGAAACGCCGACGTCACGCAGCCACAGGATCGTCTCGCGACTGAGCCCGAAGCCAACTTCCTTGACGACGACGGGCACTTCGCTCGCCGCGACAATCGCCTCAATCTGGGCGGGCCACGCGCCGAAGGAGCGGTCGCCCTCGGGCATCACCACTTCTTGGACGGCGTTGAGGTGGATTTGCAGCGCGTTGGCTTCGAGCAGATCGACAGCGTGCTTGACCTGTTCGACCGACGCCGTCGCGTTCACGTTGGCGAGCACGAATCCGTTCGGATTCTCTTGCCGCAGTACGCGATACGTGTCGGCGACATCGCGGTCACGGAAGTACGCGCTCATCGAACCGGACGCGATGGGCACGCCGGTCTCGTTAGCGGCGATGGCGAGCTGACGGTTGATCTCGCCGGTTTTCATCGATCCGCCGGTCATCGCGTTCACATACAGCGGAGTTGACCAGGTGCTGCCCGCGAAGGCGACCTCGGTCGAAATATCGGCGGCGTCGATGCCCGCGAGGGCGTGGTGCACGAAATTGATGTCGTCGAAATCGCTTGTCGCCGAACGGGTTTCCTGATGGCGGACAGCGTGCCGGACGTGGTCGTCTTTGCGGTCACCGATCATGATGCGCACACCTCCTCGGTTGCGAACTCGGCGGGCGCGTACACCGCGACAGGCAGCGGCTCGATACCAACCGCACGCCAGCGGGCGTGCAATTCGGCGATGTGGTCAGCCGAATCACTCAGTGCGACACCGCAATCACCGCCGCCAGCCCCAGACGACTTGGCCGCGAGACCGAGCGCGTGGGCTTCGTCGCACAGCGCGCGCAGTCCGTCGGTCATAATGCCGAGGTTGGCAGACTGGTCGAGTTGCGTGAGAAGTGCTCGCGCACTGCGCATTTCACGACTCGCCAGCGCGTAGTCGTCGGCTTCGACGGCCGCGATGAATCGTTCGACGAGCGCGTCGCTGTCGGCGAGGAACGTGGTCGGTCGCGGCGCTTTGCGCTGGGCGCGCACGAGGTCGGGGGTCGACGCGGGTGCGCCGGTCCAGCCGATGCGTACGTCGAAAGTGGTTGGCGTCGGCAGCGGGCGGATCAGCAGACCCGGCCACGGCGCTCGGAGTGCGGCTTCGACGCCGCGGGTAAGCAGGCCGGCGACCTGGGCGCGGTCGGGCGAACGGTAGGCAAGCCAGCCGCCGAAGGTGGCGGCGGCGATGTCACCGCCGGATGCGCTGGGGTTCACGGCGATGGTGGCGGCCATCGCGAGTCGGTAGACGTCTTCGCGGCTGAGCGCGAGGTCGTAGAACTCGGCGAGCGCGTCGACCGTGGCGACGGTGACAGCGGCACTCGACCCGAGCCCAAACTTGCGGCCGTCGGCGTCGCCGAGTTCGGCGCGCACGTCGAGCGTGAAGTCTCGCGCGGGCAGCCCGCGCTCGGCGACAAGCCGGTCGACGACGGTGACGGCGGCGAAAACGTAGGAGAAGGCGGCCGGAACGACGCCCGACGCTGGGACAAGCCACCCACGGTCGCCCGTGATGCCAACTCCACTCGCCAGCTCAGCAACGCGCGCGGCGGCCGAGCTAGCCGCCGAGCCCGTCGCGAGCTCGGCCGGTGAAGCCGCGTGAGCATGCGTCGGCCGCGTCGAAGCCGAGCTGGCACCCGCCGAGTTCGTCGCGAGCTCGGCCGGCGAAGCCGCGTGAGCGTGCGTCGGCCGCGCCGAAGGGGCGACCCGCGCAAGCTCGAGCGCGATTCCGCCGTCAAGGTCCGACCGCAAAACGGTGGTGGCCGACGCCGAAACCGAGGCCGTCGCGAACCGGTCAACCGCGATCAACACCGCCGCGTGACCCGGCTCAACAACCGCGTACTCCCCCACCAAAAACAGTTTTCCGGGGGCGCGACAACTCACACTCATGAGGCCCCATCCCGCAGCAGGTACGCACCTTGACCACTAAACGCGGTCTGCGTGCTCACGAAATCGCCAAGTGCCTCAATGGTTTTCGCGACAACGGGCGCGTCGGCGCGCGAGCACAGCACCTTCACGTTCGGGCCAGCGTCGATGGTCGCGTAGGCGACAACTCCGTCGGCGCGCAGGCCTTGCACGGCGTCGAGGATCGCCAGCGACTGCGGCGAAAGGTAGCGGATGCCGGGGCGGGCGGTGAGCATCGTGGCGTGCATGCCGAGGGCGTTGCGTTCGGCGATTTCCCCGACGGCGGCGAGGTCGCTGGCAGCGATCGCCGCGCGCATCTCGGCGAGGTCGACCTTCGACGATTCGGCCCACGGCAGGTAAAACGGCGAAGTCGCGACGGTCTGGCGCATCGCGACCGTGCTCGACACGGCCTTAGCCTGGTTGTTCACGACACCAACGACGAGCGCGGGGTCGAGCGAACCGCCGTCGATCGGCTCGGCATACGAACCAAGATCGGCCGCTTCACCCAGTCCATCGCCAGCGTTCCACACAACGAATCCACCGAAAATCGACCGCGAAGCCGACCCCGACCCACGCCGCGCGAGCCGCGAAAGCGCGCGCTGATCAGCATCGAGCGAGAACGCGGCGGCAGCCGACGTTGCCAACGCGGCGAACCCCGACGCCGACGACGCGAGCCCAGCGCCGGTGGGCCCGGCGTTCGACGTGACGACATGCGCCCGCTCAGTGCGCCCGGTCTTCGCGCGAACAAGATCAAGGAAGCGGGTGATGCGCGCGAGCGGCGTGCCCGATGCGACCTCACCGTTGAACTCAACGACATCGTCAGGGCCATCAATCACGGTGACCGTCGTGGTCGTCGGGAAGATGTCGAGCGTCAGCGACAGGCTCGATGTGACCGGAAGGAAGAACTCCTCGTCACGCTTGCCCCAGTACTTGACCAGCGCGATGTTGGGGTAGGCGACCGCGGTTGTCGCGGTTACGTCGGTGTCTGAGCTCATAACTTTCGGTCGCGTTCAGGTCGAGTGTCGGATAGGGACGGTGGTGCGGCGCGCAGGCTGTCGGTTGAGACAGTCCAGGTGCGCACGGCCCCGGCGTGACGCAACGCCGCGCTCACAGCGTCTGCTTCGGCGGGCCAGGTGAGCGCGATTACGCAACCACCAAGTCCCGCGCCGGTGAGTTTGGCGCCGAGCGCGCCCGCGTCAAGGGCCGCACTGACCAGGGTATCTATGCCGGGTGTGCTGACTCCAAGCTCGGCGAGCAACTCCTGGAAGGCGACCATGGTCTTGCCAAGCGCGACCGCGTGACCTGCGGTTGAACCGGCAAGTTCGTGCGCGCCCGCCGCGATGAGGTCGGCGGCTTCACACAGCAGTCGGTTCGCGGCAAGCTGGTCGGCGGCCAGCTTGGCCCGCACGCCAGCGACGGCGTGCGCGGTCGACCCGGCCGCACCGGTGTCGGCGATCACGATCGAAGCATCGAGCCCCACCGCGAGCGGACGTGAGCTACCACTTTCGAACCAAATCGGTCCGGCAGCGAGCACCGCGCTGGCGTCGATGCCACTCGCGCGACCGTGAGCCACCTGTTCCCCGCACTGCACGAACTCATACAGCGCGGCCAGGTCGAGCTCATGGTCGAACAGGTCGGCGACCGCGCGCACGGCAGCGCCAGCGCATGCGGCCGACGAGCCGAGCCCGCGCGCGAGCGGGATCTCGCACTCCACGGTGACCTCGACGGGTCCAGCGGCCACGCCCCAGCGGCTCAATGCCGCGTCAACGGCCACGTGTGGCCCCGACCGAGTCCCAGTGTCGGTTTGCCCCGCGACGAAGCGCAGGTGCCCGTCTGGGACGTAACCGGAGGTGCCTCGACGCGCGACCGCACGCACCGGCAGCGCGGGCAGCGGAAAAGCGATGGCGGGCGTGCCGTGGACGACGGTATGTTCACCCAGCAGGATGGCCTTGGCATAGGCATGCCCGATCCCAACCTGGCTCGTCTCTATCAAGTCGGGTCTCGTACGCTCTCGAACAGGGTGACCGTTCACATCTTTCCTCTCCAGACTCAGCCGTGGCACGTCTGACGCGTTCAACGCTACGACCGCGTCAGACGGCCCGCCTTACGGCTACTGAGTCGTTCGCCCGAAAATGCTACGCACCGACGGGAAGAAGGCGGGAACCTCGGCCGCGTAGGCGCGATAGGAAGCGCCGAAGCGAGCGATCAGATCACGCTCTTCGAAGTAGGTGCCAAGCAGGATGTAGCCGGTGAGACCAAGCGCCCACACCAGATGCCCGACCGTGAAAGTGCTTGCGCACCAAAACGATACGAGCAAACCGGTCATCAGCGGATGGCGCACCAACCGGTACGGGCCTGCCACCTGAAGGCGATCGGACGTCGCGTCTGGGACGCGGATCACATACTGGCGATAAGCCTGGCTGATGCCGAGCAGATGGAAATGGTTGAGCAGCAGCGTCGCGGCGTACACCAAAACGAAGCCGATCCAGAAACCCGCGTCGAGCGCCGTCCCGACTACCCCGTTGGCATCCCAGAGTACGGCCGGGATGGGCTGCCAAGCGAGAAAGATCAGCCACATCACGGCCGAGACCGCGAGGATGTAGACGCTACGTTCCAGCGCGGGCGGCACCCATCGCGTGATGAATGCCTTGAACGCCGGGCGCGACATGCCCGAATGCTGCAAGCCGAACAGACCGAGCAGCGCGAGGTCGATGACCAGCGCGGGCACCGTCGACAGGTGCGGACCCTTGTCGATGGTCTTCGGAAGGAACCAGCCGCCAGCGAACAGCAGCATCAGCGGCACCGTGATGCCAGCGAGGCCGTAGATCGCGAACGAGATGAGGAAGGGAACGAGCCGGGACGGGGTTTTCACCACGTCCTTGGCATCGTTGACCGTTGCTAGATCCATGCGAACCACGGCAGGTAGCGGTTGCGAACCGTGCCGGCTTCCAGCCGCGTTTCGAGCTTGGCCTTCCACTTGTTGCCGTACTTCTCGTTGAGGAAGCCGCCCGGGAAGAACAGGCGCCAACCGGATTGCGCGACCATCCAGTAAGGAACGATGACGCCCGGCTCGACCTTGCGCATGTAGTCGAGCTTGTCGGGGATCTCACTCCAGTGCACGCCGGGGTAGCGGTGATGCACCGAGTGGTAGCCCTGGTTGAAGATCAGGAAGTTGAGAATGTTGCCCGCGTTGTTCAGCGAAGTCGACGCGTCATCTTCGAACTGCTTAGCCGGTGCGTGGCTGAGCCAGGCGAAGTAACCGGCGTTGACCTGCGTGATCAGGAACGGCACCCAGTAGAAGATGATGAACTTGTTGAAGTCGACGAGCGCCCAGACGCCACCGATGATCACCGCGTAGGCCGCCATATCGAACAGGAACTGGTTGCGACGCACCTTGCGGGTGTCGGCCACGTTCTTGGCGAACAGCATCTTGAGCGTGTGAATCTTGACGACCATGCCGTAGCGGACCCAGTACCAGATGGCCCCGATGCCCTTCTCCATGCCGGTCGTCGCGGTCACGTCGCCGGGACCGTCGTTGAAGCGGTGGTGATTGAGCACGTGAACTTCACGCATCTCGGCCGCGGTGAGGTTGCCGGGCAGGCAGCACAGCACGTCGACGACGCGGTTGGGGAACTTCGCCACGAACAGCGGGCGGTGCGTGTGCATGTGCATCACGCCGATCGTCAGCGAAAGGTTCAGCAGCGACAGCACGATGATCAGCGGAATCGCGACGAACCAGTTGCTCGCGAACGGGACGAAAAGCCCGACCGCGGTCATTGAGATCCACAACGCGATATGAATCAGCGGTCCGATGTTGGACCCGTGCTCCAGCTTGAAAACTCGGCGCGCGAACGGCGGCCGCTCGGCTATGTCGGGCGTTCGGGTGCTCATTGTCGAGCTCCTTGACTAGTTGGGGCGGGTAGCGCGGCGTTCTTGAGCCGTGCGGCAAGGGCGAACATCGCTTCGGGTTGATGCGAAGGAACGCGTTCCATCGCACCGAAGGCCAGGTGGTCGGCGATCATCATCGTGCGGATGTCGGCGTCGCCGAGTTCGCCGGTGAGTGGGCCTTCCGGCAGCGTCTCGACCAGCGCGAACGTGGTGTCGACGATGAGCGGGACGATGGCGGGCTGGGCGCGTCGCGACGGGTGATTCGAGCTCAAGACCATCGTCTGATCGGCGCCTTCGGCGAAGTCGGGCGACGTGTCGAGCATCGTGTGAATGGCCGTGTCGGCGGTGGCGCGCAGCCGGTCGAGCATCTTGGTCCAGTACTTCGCCGAGCACGCCGCCAACGTCGCCGCCGCGAGCGGGCGCTTGTAGGCGGGCGGCGCGTTAACGGCGGCGCACAGGAACGCCGACGTCGTGATGGTCATGTACGCCATCGCCGCCCGCGCGCCGACGCTCGGCGTGCCAGGGCCCATACGGTCGAGCAGCGCGAACGCGCCGAGTGCGGGGCTGAGCAGGCGCAACATCACCATGCGGGTCAGTTCGGTGCGGTCGGCGACGCCGTAGATCTCGTATTCGCCGTCGCGCAGGTCGTTGGCCGACTGGGCGATCACCGCGACGCACGCGGTGAGGTCGCGCAGGTCAGTTTCGGCGAGCGCGTCGGTTGCCACGAGCGAGCACGCGTAGTGCGTCACGCGACCGAGCACACCTTCGCTATAGGCGACGCGGGTGAGCGGCGATTCGATGTTGTGTGCCATCACCGCGCCCATGTCGACGAGCACGCTGTTCACGCGTTCGCGCGCTTCCGGCGAGAGCGCGTCGAGCAGCGCGGCCACATCGGCGATGCGTTCGGCGAGCAGTCGGTCGACGGCTTCGCTGTCGCGCACGTCGCCGGGCAGCTCCGGCAGTGTGGGCGGGACGGTGTCGGTCGCACCGGTGAGGTAGGCGACGGCGGCGCGCACGTCATCGGCGGCGGTCGCGCGGGGCGAAAGGTCTTCGTAGGCGTCGAGCACACGTGAGGCGAGCAGCGCGGCGGTGGCTTCGGCGCGCAGCGGCGCTGCGAGGAAACCGATCGCGATTGCGAGGTTGCGACCAGCGGGAATGAGCGCGCGGTCAGCGAGTTCGGTAGGCGTGCGTGCGGCGCGCAACGCCGCGAGGTCGGCGCGGCGGCGCAGCTGGCGCATACCGCGCGCGAGCAGTGCCACCCGTGGCGTGTTCATCGGGAAATCACCTCGTGTAGCAGGGCGCGTAGGTCGTCACGCGCGGGCGACGGGCCGAAAACCTCAAGGGCGCGGCTCGCGGTGTCGGTTGCCGCGACGGCGGCTTCGCGCGCGAGTTTGGTCGCGCCGCTTTCGATTAGGTCGGCTTGTAGGAACTCGCTTGTTGTTTCGTCAGACAGCCAAAGTTCGTGTGCGCCAGGACGATTCGCGAGCCATTCGATGACGGGCCACGTCGGAACGCGCCGCTCAAGATCGCCGCCGGCGTCCTTGCCGAGCTCGACACCGCCTTCGATATCGCGGACGTCGTCCATGATTTGGAACGCCAGCCCGAGCTGGTCGGCGTACTCCATCAGCGCTTGCAGGCGTTCGGGATTCACGCCGCCAGCAGTGCCGCCGTAGGAACACGAAAGTCGAAACAGGGTGCCGGTTTTCGCGCCAGCGACGAGTTCGTAGTGGCGACGCAGCGCGTCGACATCGACGTCAACCGACGGCGGCAACGTCTCGATGAGCTGGCCAAACGACAAGTCCGACAAGCGATCCGCGTACGTGACGCCCGGGGCCGTGCCGATGCCAGCGAAGACGACGGGATTGGCGTCGATCACCCGCGCGACCGATTCCAACGCGACCCCGGCCATGTGAAAGCCGAGCCGCGCCGAGGTCCGCACTCCGAACTCGGCGGCCACCGACGCCGCGCCACGTCGCAACAGTGACCCGTCACAGATGTCGTCGTGCACCAGCGATGACTCGTGAAACATCTCCATCGCGCAGGCAAGGTCGATCGCGTCGCCGAACGAGGTCGCTACCGGCGCAGGGTCGGTTTCCGCACGGAGGAGCCCCGCGGTTGCGAGGACAAGACGTGCCCGAACCCGCTTGCCAGGCGCGGCGAGGATGTGGCGGTAGATGTCGTCGAAAGCCCCGTTGGTCAGCAGTAATTCGTGCAAACGAGCGGTGACCAGCGGGATCTGCTCAAGCGGTCGAACAGGCACTAGCGCGGGCGAATCCATAGCGCTTCAGCTCCTTGGCGGGGTCCGACAACGGACGACGGTGACGTGAATCTTCGGGCGGCGACAGCGATGCCCGGCGTTGCGGCGAAGTTTTGCGCGCGATGGTTCGAAACGTCAAGTGTTGCAACGTGTTCCAACTACTGACCAGTTTCACAACGATACGTTCGATGTTGCGCTGTCACAGCGGGTCACGCGAGAAGGCAAGAGCGACAACGATTTTCGGGCGCGTTTCGATAAGCGTGACGACTCAGGTCGAGTCGTAACGCGGGCGTCAGTCGCATCATCGCGACGGAATTTGACTGGTTTCGGACCTTCAACAGATCTTGAAGCCGAAGCAAAAGCACTGGTAGTTGCGGAAATTTCCGGTTACAGGTCCGAATCCACAACGTTGTGGAAAGCCACTAGACGACTCACTGTCTGTGACACCGTATGAGCTAACACTTCTAAGTGAAAAGATGCGACTCGAAACTGACACTTTGATGACCCGAGACCAGTCGCGAAGCCTTCATATCGGGAGAACTCACAACATGAACCACGACCACCCCTAGCCATTAAGTGGCTGAGATCACACTCACCAAAGGCGTTGTCTTACCGCGTTTTTCGTGCACTTTCGTGAGCGAAACCAACGATCGGCCCGTGTTAGGCTGACGCCACTTCTCGCGCGATTCGCGCGCTTCCTCTCCATCTCCCCGGGCACGGTCTCTGCCTTGCGTGGTATCTGAAAGGGAAAATCGGATGCGAATCAACGGGCTTGATCGCTTCGGCGACTCCGTTCGCCGTTTCCGCTATGTGGTTGTGTTCGCGTGGCTACTCGTCGCGGGACTCGGCAACCTGGCAGTGCCACAGCTGGAAACGACGGTCTTCGCCAGTTCAACGCCGATGGTCCCCACCGACACCCCCGCCGCGAAAGTGCTCGCGACGATGGGCGAACGGTTCGGCGAGACAACGAGTTCCGGTGGCGCTTATCTGTTGCTCACGCGCGCTCAACCGCTCGGGGAGGTAGACCGCGCCTATTACACGAAGGTCGTCGCCGCGCTGAGCGCCGATCGCGCGCACGTGGAAGCGGTCAATGACCTGTGGGCGTCATCGACGACGGCGGGTTCGGTGCTCAGCGCCGACGGCAAAGCGGTGTATCTCGGCATCCGACTCGTCGGCGATACCGGGACAACCGACGCGACGCGCTCGCTCACGGCGGTGAACGCCATCATCGACTCGGTTCCCGCGCCACCGGGCCTGGCTGTCAACGTGACCGGGCCAAGTCCCACCTTCGCCGACGAACTCGGCGGTATCCACGACGCGCTCACGATCATCACGCTGCTCACCGTCGTCCTCATTACTGTCTTGTTGCTGCTCACCTATCGGTCGATCGCGACCACGTTCGTCGCGCTCATCACGATCGGGATGGCGCTCGGTGCCGGGCGCGCTGTTGTCTCGCTGCTTGGCATCGCCGGGCTGCCGACGTCGATCTTCTCCGTCGCGTTGCTGTCGGCGATGGTGTTGGGTGCGGGCACCGATTACGCGATCTTCTTCATCAGTCGCTATCACGAGGGCAGGCGGGCTGGGCTCGAAGTTGGGCCCGCTTATCAGGCGGCCTACCGACGGATCACGCCGATCGTGCTCGCATCCGGGCTCATCATCGTCGTCACCTGCGCGACGATGACGGCAACGCGTATCGGGGTGTTCCGCACGATCGGCATCCCGTGCGCGGCCGGTGTCGCCGTGACCGTGCTCGCGGCAATCACACTCACCCCCGCGTTGCTCGCGATCGCGGCCGAGTGGGGTCGCGCCGAACCCCGTGGGCGCGCATCGAATCGGTACTGGCATCGACTCGCCACGCTGATCGGCGCGCACCCCGCGCGGATGCTCGCGGCGTCGTTGGCGGTGATCGCCGCGCTCGCGTTGGTGCTGCCGACGCTCGCGCTCAGTTACGACGAACGCGCGACCCAACCCGACGACACCCCAAGCAACCGGGGCTACGCCGCCGCTGACGCGCACTACCCAACCAACGAACTGCTGCCGACGTTCCTGCTCATTCAGGCCGACCACGACCTGCGCAATTCCGCCGACTACGCCGCGCTCGAATCGATCGCGAACGAACTGTCGAAGGTGGCTGGCGTCGCGCAGGTGCGGTCGATTACCCGGCCGCTCGGCACGCCGATCGCGGAAGCGGCCGTCGACAAGCAGCTCGGCATGGTCAGTTCGCAACTCAGCGGCGCGGCGGTTCGACTCGACGCGGCCAAACCCGACATCGCCCGACTCACCGGCGGACTCGTTCAACTCAACGACGGGGCGCGCGCGCTTGCTGACGGGATGACGAGCCTGACGGCGGGCGCTTCGCAGGCCGCCGGTGGTTCGACGCAACTGGTCGATGGGTCGAAAGCGCTTGTCGGCGGCCTGAATCAGCTTGTCGATGGTGCGACCCAGCTCGACTCGGCTGCTCAGCAGTTGCGCGTTGGTAGCGCTCAACTTGCCGCGGGCGTCGACTCCGCGCTCGCGCCCGCGCAACCTTCGCTCGCCGCGATCGACGGGTTGCGCGCGATGGTCAGCGCCGATCCGCACTGCGCGACGGTGCCGCTGTGCGCGGCGGCGTCGGCGGCACTGGCCGCGTTCGACGGGAGTGCGCTTGGCGCGGCAGTCGGCGAGGTCACGCGACTGCGCGACGGGGTGCGGTTGCTTGCCGACGGCAACGCCCAATTGGGCGGGGGAATCGGGCAATTGCTTACTGGGTTGCGCACCGCGCAGTCGGGGGCGACGACCCTGTCGGCCGGGCAGACGCAGCTGCACCAGGGCATCGGCGCGCTCGACGCGGGGCTTGGTCAGGCGAGCGGTGGGGCGAATACGCTCGCCGACGGAACCGGTCAGGTGCGCGACGGGGTCGGCCAGATGACGACGGTGCTCACCGAACTGCCAACCGGACTCGGCCAGGCGGTTACGTATCTGCAAGAGCTGCAACAGAATCCGACGCTGTCCGCGAGCAACGGGGCGTTCAACCTGCCAACGTTCGCGTTGGGCAATGCCGATCTGGTGACGGCTTCACGGTACTTCCTCTCCCCCGACGGGCATTCGGCCCGCATGATGGTGCTCGGCACCGCCGACGCGTTCAGTGCGGAAGGAATGGCGCTGGCGAGTTCGTTGGCCGACGCGGCAACGGCGGCGGCAGCGCGAACACCGTTACAAACGACCAGCATTGATGCCGCCGGCCTCGCCGCGACGTACGTCGACCTGCGCGCGCTCGCGTTCCGCGACCTGGCGACCATCGTCATCGCGGCATCGCTGCTGATCCTGCTCGTCTTGGCGATCACGTTGCGTTCGGTGATCGCGCCGCTGTACGTGTTCGGCACCGTCCTCGCGTCGTACCTGGCGGCGCTCGGGTTGAGCGCACTGCTGTGGCAGCACCTGCTCGACAAGCCGTTGCATTGGGCGGTGCCCGCGATGTCGTTTATCGCATTGACGGCCGTGGGTGCCGATTACAACCTGCTACTGATGTCGCGGGTACGCGACGAACTGCTCGACGATCCAGCCGGTGGCATTCGCGGAGCGGTTACGCGGGCGGTCACGCAGACGGGCGGGGTAATCACGACAGCGGGCGTCGTTTTCGCGCTGACGATGGTGGCGCTGATGTTCTCGGATATCACCAACATCGCCCAGATCGGCTTCACGATCGCAGTCGGTTTGTTGCTCGACACGCTAGTGGTGCGCACGGTGACAATCCCGTCACTCGCGCTTTTAGTGGGCCGCTGGAACTGGTGGCCGTCCCGCTTGAGCCGCCCGACCGTAGCGAAGCCCGTCGCCGACACGCCCGCGTCTGAATACGAGGTTGTCCGCGCCTAAGACGCAGTCCTACAGGGCGTGCGCGTCCAGCCATGCGCGGGCGACGACGGCCGGGTCGTCGCCCCTGCGGACCTTCGCGACCAGTTCCAGCAACCCTGCCGTATTCAGCTCGCCCGCAACGTAATTCAACTTCTTCGCCTGCACCCGGTTGAAGATGCCCGAGCGGTGCAAAGCGACGACGTTCTGGGTGCGCACCGCGTACTTCGGGTCGTCGAGCACGCGCAATCCATCGCCAGCCGTTGTCGGGCCGTTCACGACCCCGACCTGAATTTGATTGGCGCGCAACGCTTCTCGCAGTGATTCCGGGTCGGCGAACTCGGTTACGTTGGCGAAGGTGCAGCCGTCGATCTGCGGCAAACCGCGTCGCAAACCCGGCACGTCGGCGAAGCCAGCGGTCAAGCTCGCACACTGCGGGGCGAGGGCGGAAACCGTCGCGAACTCGTCCGACTTCATGACAACGCGCGCACGTAGCTCGGTTCCATCGGCAGCATCAGACACCGAAAGCCGTTCTGGCAGTGCGGCATTCAGTGCGGCGGGCACATTCTTAGGCGTGCGGGCTGGCGATTCCGGGTCCCACCGCTCAAGCAACGCCCCGTTGCGAGCGGGCAGCAGGGCGATGCGGGCGGCGTCGAGGTCGGCGATCGGGGTGCTCAACTCGGTGCGCACTGCCGTTGCGGTACCGGCGCGCGTCAACGCCTGTGAATAAATCTGTGCGAGCACAATCGATTCCACAGAAGAATCCGCGCCGACAACAACAACCGGCGCGACGGGTTCATTCGCACAGGAAACAGCAGCAAAACCGCAGGTAGCGACCAGTGTCGCGAGTAGCGTCCGCCGCCACGCGCCCGACCCCATCTGGCGACACCAACTTCCTTTATTTGCCGTCATCCCGCGCGATCGAAGCGTTGCGCGGGCAATATGGTCTACCAGAATGTACCTGCGGCCTTCGCGTCGCTCGCACAGCGCACTGCCCGCCTTTGCCGGAAGGACCCCAGTGAAAACTCGATCCCGTCTCGCGGGTACCACGCTGCGCGTGCTCGCCGTCGCCACCGCACTCGCCTCAACCTTCGCGCTGAGCGCATGCGGCAACTCCGATCCGCTTGCGGCGAAGGGCGGTTGCACGTCCGACTCGCTGATCGTCGGCTCGGCCAACTTCCCCGAATCCGAGACCGTCGCCAACATTTACACCGAAGCGTTGCGCATCAACGGCTTCAAAGTCGACACCAAGTTCAATATCGGCAGTCGCGAGGCCTACATCCCCGCGCTGCACCAATGCGCGATCTCGCTGATCCCCGAATACACCGGCAACCTCCTGCAATACCTCGACCGCGACGCGACAGCCACGGCAGCGCCTGAGGTCACCGCCGCGCTGATCAAGGCCCTGCCAAGCGACCTCGCCATCGCGACCCCCGCGCCAGGCGAAGACTCCGACGCCGTCGTCGTGACCCGCGCGACCGCGACCAAGTGGAACCTGTCGACCATCGGCGACCTCGCCGCCCACTCGTCGGAGGTCCGCTTCGGCGCGCCCGCCGAGTTCGCGGAACGTCCGGGTGGCCTGCCCGGCTTGAAGAAGATCTACGGCCTCGACATCAGCCCGGGCAACTTCGTCCCGATCGCCGACGGCGGCGGCCCGGCGACCGTCCGCGCGCTCGTCGACGGCCAGGTCACCGCGGCCGACATCTTCACGACATCGCCCGCGATCGCGCAAAATGACTTCGTCGTCCTCGCCGACCCGAAGCACAACTTCGCCGCCCAAAACGTTGTCCCGCTGTTCAACGCGGCGAAGAAGACCGACAAAGCTGTCGCGGTTCTCGACGCGGTGTCGGCGAAACTGACAACGGCCGAACTAATCTCGCTCAACACCGCGGTTTCCGGGCAGTCCAAGATCGAACCAAAGGCAGCGGCGCTCGCCTGGATTACCGCGCAAGGGCTCAACTCCCCCATCGGATAGGAGACCGGTGTCCGACATCGAATTTCGCGGTATCACCAAGACCTATCCCGACGGCACAACCGCCGTCGACGACCTCAATCTCAAGATTGATTCGGGCTCGTTCACCGTGTTCGTCGGGCCGTCGGGCTGTGGCAAGACAACGTCGATGCGGATGATCAACCGAATGGTCGACCCGACCAAAGGCAAGATCACCATCGACGGCCGCGACATCGCCGACATCGACCCGGTGAAGTTGCGGCTCGGGATCGGGTACGTGATCCAAAGCGGCGGGCTGTTGCCCAACCGCAAGGTCATCGACAATGTCGCGACGGTGCCGATGCTGCTTGGCAAGTCGCGCAGCCAGGCTCGCGCGGAAGCGCTCGACGTGCTCGATCGGGTTGGTCTCGATCGCAGTCTCGCCGGGCGCTACCCAGCGCAACTGTCTGGCGGTCAGCAGCAGCGCGTTGGCGTCGCGCGTGCGCTGGCCGCCGACCCGCCTGTGCTGTTGATGGACGAACCGTTTAGCGCCGTCGACCCGGTTGTGCGCGCTGAGCTGCAAGCCGAGATGCGCCGACTGCAGGGCGAATTGGCGAAAACCATCGTGTTCGTGACGCACGACATCGACGAGGCCGTCACGCTTGGTGACAAGATCGCGGTGTTCGGCCGTGGCGGGGTGTTGCAGCAGTACGACACCCCCGAACGGGTGCTCACGCAACCGGCAACCGACTTCGTCGCCGAGTTCGTTGGGCACGATCGCGGCTATCGCGCGTTGTCGTTCCGAACAGCGAATGATGTTGCGCTGCACCAGCTCTCCACCGTGAAAGAGGACGGGGTAGCGCAACTACGGCTGCGGCGCGGCGAGTGGGCGCTGCTGGTCGACGATGCTGGCCGACCTGGCGGCTGGGTCGACGTCACCAGCGTCGACGCCGTGCGCGCGGGCAAACCCCTGCGCGACCACCTACGCGCCGGCGGTTCGCTGTACGCGCCGGGCGGCGACCTCCGCCAGGCGCTCGACGCCGCGATCTCGTCGCCGTCGGGAATTGGGGTGGCCGTTGATGATTCGGGTGTCGCGCGCGGCGGCATCCTCGCAACCGACGTCCTCGCCCAACTCAGCGCGCAACGCGAACACGAAGACGCGGTGCGCAACCGGGAATTCGTCGAGCAGGGCGCGCTGTGAAGTACCTGATCGACAACTTCGCCGACATCATGGCGATCACCCGCACCCACTTGATTCTCGCGCTGGTGCCGCTGCTGCTGGGGTTGGCGATCGCGGTGCCGCTCGGCTCGGTGGTTCGCGGGAACGGGTGGGCTCGGAAGATCACAACGACGGTGTCGAGTTTGGCCTATACCATTCCCTCGATCGCGCTGTTCGTGATCATCCCGCCGCTCGTTGGCATTTCCGCGATCGACCCGCTGAACGTGATCATCGCGCTCACCGTGTACTCAACCGCGCTGCTGCTGATCGCGGTGCCCGCCGCGCTGGACACGGTGTCGCCATCGGTACTCGATTCCGCCGACGCCGTTGGCTTCGGCCGGTTCCGGCGCACGCTCACCGTTGATCTGCCACTTGCCATTCCGGTGTTCTTCTCGACCCTGCGCGTCGTGGTCGTCACCAATATCGCGATGGTGTCGGTTGGCGCGCTGATTGGCGTTGGCGGCCTTGGCAAGCTGTTCACCCAGGGCTACCAGCGCGACTATCCCGATGAAATCGTCGCTGGCATCATCGTGATCCTCGCGCTCGCGTTGATCTTCGACCGGATCGTGTTCTACCTCGGCAAATTCCTCACACCGTGGACGAGGGTGCGCGCATGAACCTGTTTCTCGACGCATGGTCCTACCTCACGACGGCAGCGAATTGGGGTGGCCCGACCGGCATCGAACACCGGCTCGCGCAACACCTTTGGTACAGCTTCTTGGCGGTCGCGCTGTCGGCGGTGATCGCGGTGCCGATTGGGATGGTCGTCGGTCATACTCGCCGGGGCAGCGCCTACGTTGTCGGTTTCGCGAACGCGATGCGGGCGCTACCGACGCTTGGTCTGCTCACGTTCCTCGTCCTCGGCATGGGGCTCGGGCTGATTCCGCCGCTGATCGCACTGGTGACCGTCGGGGTTCCGCCCCTACTAGCGGGCACGTACGCGGGCATCGCGAACGTGCCCGACGACGTTGTCGACGCGTCGCGAGCAGTCGGCATGACCCACGCGCAGGTGCTTTTTCGCGTTGAACTACCGAACGCATTGCCGGTGATCCTCGGCGGATTGCGTTCGGCGACACTGCAAGTGGTGGCAACGGCGACCATCGCGGCGTATGTGAACCTGGGCGGACTCGGTCGCTACATCTTCGACGGCATCGGGCTGTACCGCTACGACCTGGTGCTTGTTGGCGCGCTGCTCGTCGCCGCGCTCGCGCTTGTCCTCGACGGGCTGCTCGCGTTCGCGATCTGGCTCAGCATCCCCGGCACCGGTCGGGTCGCCCGACGCGAGCTATTCGTCGCCGAGCAGGGCCCGAAGCTCGGGATCGTCGGCCAGGACTGAGTTCAGTCGCGCCCGTTCAGCGGCTCGCGCGGCACGGACGGCGACCCACGCTTGGACCGCTTCCACGATGGCGGTGTTGACCTCGGTCCCGTCGCTTGAGCACACCTCAACCAGGTGTTCGTGCAGGTCATCGGGCAGTCGCAGATTCAATTCACGCATAGCCGCACCCTAGTGACACGCGAAAGGCCGCGACCCAAACGGTCGCGGCCTTTGCTCGAATTACCTTGTTACGCAACACCTTCGGCACGCGCGGCCGCTGCGACGGCATCGGCAACAGCCGGGGCGACGCGCGGGTCGAGCGGGCTCGGGATGATCTTGTCGACGGCAAGCTCGTCGGCGACAACGCCAAAGATGGCGTTCGCGGCGGCGACCTTCATGCCTTCGGTGATGCGCCGCGCGCCCGCATCAAGCGCACCCTTGAACACGCCGGGGAAGGCGAGCACGTTGTTGATCTGGTTCGGGAAGTCCGAACGGCCCGTCGCCACGATCGCGACGTACTTGGCAGCGACGTCGGGGTGGATCTCCGGGTCCGGGTTGCTCATCGCGAACACGATCGCCTCGGGAGCCATCGACGCGATGAGCTCCTCGGGGATGGTGCCAGCCGACAGGCCGAGGAACACGTCGGCACCAGCGAGCGCGTCGGCGGCCGAACCGGTGATGCCACGCGGGTTCGAGCGAGCGGCGAGGTCGGCCTTGATGTCGTTGAGGCCGTCGCGACCGGTCGAGACGATGCCCTTCGAGTCGAGCACCACAACGTCGGGGATGCCAGCGGCAAGCAGGATGTTGGCGCACGCGACACCGGCAGCACCGGCACCCGAAACAACAACCTTCAGGCCGCTCATGTCGCGACCCTGCACTGCGGCAGCGCCCTTGAGCGCGGCGAGCACGACGATCGCGGTGCCGTGCTGGTCGTCGTGCATGACCGGGCAGTCGAGCGCCTCGATGACGCGACGCTCAATCTCGAAGCAACGCGGTGCCGAGATGTCTTCCAGGTTCACCGCGCCGAACGACGGACGCAGGTGAATCAGCGTCTGCACGATCTCGTCGGGATCGGTGGTGTCAAGCACAAGCGGGATGGAGTTCAGGCCAGCGAACTTCTTAAACAGCGCGGCCTTGCCCTCCATCACGGGCAGCGAGGCGCGCGGGCCGATGTCGCCCAGACCGAGCACAGCGGTGCCGTCGGAAACAACGACGACGAGGCGGTCGGTCCAGGTGTAGGTCTTGGTAAGCGCGGCATCCTCAGCGATCGCGCGGCTAACCTGGGCGACACCGGGGGTGTAAGCGATCGACAGATCGCGCTGCGTTTCAAGGGGCGCACTGAGCTCGACCGAAAGCTTTCCACCAAGGTGACCTGCGAAGATCTCGTCGTTGGTGATGGCGGCGAGGCTCGCCGCATCGTCAGACTGCGGGGGCGTCGCGGTGGCATTCGGTGCGTCAGTCACAGGGGACACGATTCCACTCCTGCTCGGGTTGGGCTCAACCGGGGGACAGTTACCGCCGGGTACTTCAAAGACTGCGGGGTTGGGACGGACGGGTACGTCCAGTCGAACTATCGGGCCGACTTTCGGATACGACGGTGCGTCGTGAGGCGGAAAGCGACCTGGGTCCCGAACCCGGCGGTGGCGAGGGAAGGGAATCTCGAAGCATTCTGCCAGCCCGGTCGGGCGGTTGCCAAACCGATAGGCGGGCGAGCCCGATAGTGCGTCATCGACTAAGCGTAAAGCGACCCAATTGCCGTGGAGTTAGCGAAAACTCGCAGGTCACCTAGAACATCCGGTGAACAATCACACCGCGGTCGTCCTCGGCACGGTGAGGTCGTTGCCGTGCGTCACGCGACGCACCCACACCTCGTCGAGCCCACCACAGCGCAGCCGCACACGCCAGTCCGCGCTGGCGTCGGGGTGGTCGCTTCGCCGGTGAATCCCGCGTGTCTCGGCGCGCGTCAACGCGCTGTAGCCAGCCCAGCGCGCGACAGCCAACAGCGCGGCGGCCTGTCGGGCGCGCACACGTTCGGCACCCGAACCGCCAAGTTCGAACTGCGCGCCCGGCCACATGCTGTCGAGTTCGGCGATGCTATCGGCGAGCGAACCGGCGCTGCGCCGATAACTGCGGCGCAGCGGCAGCGTGTGTTCTTGGACTAGGCCGACGATGCCGCGCGGGTCGATGTGGGAACGCGTGCCGAGGCCAGCGCCGGGAACTGGTCGCGCGAACGTGCCGCGTTCGTTCACCGTCGCGAATCGGGCTGCCGCCGCACCCGCCCACGACCCCGACGCGACTGCCCACGCGCCGTTCCAGCCGCCCGAGCCGTTGGCCGCACCCAAGACCATGTCGCGCCCGGTTGCCCCGCCCGCGGCGAAAAGCCCCCGCACGGTGGTCGCGCAGTCGCGGCCGGTGAGAGCCAACCCCGCTCCCCCGCGAATCGTTCCTTCCAAGACGGCACGTACCGCGACGCGGCCGTCTGGCCCGAGCGCGCCGTGTCGACCGAGCCAGTGCCGCACGGTTTCCGGCGTTTCGTTCAGCACCGCGTACACGCGATGTCCGTCGGCGATCGCGCCGAGCGCAGCCGCTGGATAGTGGCCTGGCAACGCGGTGCCCGCCTCGTCATAGAGCGTGCCGAACCGCACGCCGAGTCCAACCGCGATCGCCGACGGCGGCGCGACCCGAGCCAGCACCGGCGCGAGCCCGTAGGCGCTGGAAAACTCCATGCCAGCCAGCTCAGCGCCCGCTTCGGCCGCCATCAGCAAGCCTTCGCCGGTATTCACTTCCGTGCCCGCGCTGCCCGACAGAAACGCGCAACCACCGGTGGCGATCACGACCGCGCCCGCGCGAATGGCCCACGGTCGAAACTTGTTGTGCCGCTGCACCCCAACCGCGCCAACGACAGTGCCGCGCCCATCGACAAGCAGTTGCAGCGCGGGATGGTGATCGAGAATCCGCACGCCCGCTTCCAACGCACCGCGCCGCAACCTACGCACATAACTCGCGCCGTCGAGTCGCAATACCGTTGGATCGCCGGTCGGCAGTCGATGTCGCGTGCCAGGCCACGTCGCGAGGCGACGATGCGTTTCGGCGAGCACGTTGCTCAACCACTCGACGTCGCCCAGTCCGCCGCCCTGAGCGAAAGCCCGCTCGATCGCGAGTTCGCGCTCAGGACCGGGCGCGATGTCGCACAGCGTTGTCTGCCCGTAGACGGTCGGTCCACTCGATCCCGCCCGCGCTTTGTCGACGATCACCACGCGCGCGCCCGCCGCGGCGGCGGAGACGGCAGTCCACAGTCCGGCGGGTCCCCCACCCAGAATCAGAACGTCTGTTTCCATGCCGGTCATAACCAAAAATGTTCGGCGACATTTCACCGGACCGCAACCATTACACGGTCTCAACTCCACCACTGTGTCCACAGCAGTAGCCCAGCTACGCCGCAGACAACCGTCGCCCAGCCAACAACCGCGCCCCCACGCGCCCGATCGGCGGCCAGTTGGGCGACCACAACAACGATCGCGGCACCAACGTGCCAGGTCAGCGACGTTGTTCCCGGTCCGGGAAAGCCGCGATCGGTGCCGAGCATGCTCGCGCCGATGACCACGCACATCAGCACGATCACGCCACCGGCGAGCACCCCGCTAAAGCCGCGAATAACGCCGGTCACGACGCGATCACCGGCACGCCGCTTGCCTTGTCGAGCAGGGCTTCGAACTGGTCAGGCGCGGTTTCGCACGCGCCGAGCGCGATGGTCTTGTTCGTACCGTGATAATCCGACGAACCGGTTCGCAACAATCCGAGTTCGGTCGCGAGACCGAGCAAGGCGGCGCGGTCGGGGTCGCTGTGGTCGGGATGATCGATTTCCAAGCCGGAAAGACCGAGGTCAGCGAGTCGAACGATCTCGGATTCGGCGAGCAGGCGACCGCGTTTGCGTGCTTTCATATGGGCGACAACGCTCACCCCGCCTGCTTCGGCGATCAGACGTACGGCCGTCGCGAGCGGGGTGTCGACCTTCTCGGCGTAGTACGGACCGTGCGGCGCGAGCAGGTCTTGAAAGGCCGCGTCGACGCTCTCGACAACGCCAGCCGCGACGAGCGCGCGCGCGAGATGCGGTCGACCTGCCGACGCGCCCGTGCCAGCGAGTACCGCGTCGGGGTCGATCGGCAGCCCATCGGCGACCATCTTGTCGGCCATCGCCCGCACCCGCGCGACGCGCTCGCCCCGAAGGCGTTCACGTTCTTGCGCGAACCCAGCGTGCGAAGGATCAAAGAGGTAGGCGAGGAGGTGGACCGGCACCGGATAGCCGTCTTCACCAAGTCCGGTGCACGACATTTCCATGCCACGGACCAGCGTGAGCCCGGCAGGTCGGGCGGCTTCGGCTTCGGCCCAGCCGCTCGTTGTGTCGTGATCGGTGATCGCGACGACGTCAAGACCGGCCGCAGCGGCATTGCGGACCAGCTCAGCAGGGGAATCGGTGCCGTCGGACGCGGTGGAATGGGTATGCAGATCAATGCGCACCCCACCAGTCTTACAGCGTCGACGGTGCAGGCGACCCTTTAGCATCGAGGAATGCCGTCCCTTCCGCCCATGCCGTCATTCCGAGGACGCGCCACCGTGCCGACGCCGCCGAAAATTCCGGTGCCAACCGCGCGGGCCATCGTCGACTGTGGCGTCTACATCGACGGCAAGCGAGTGCCTGGCCGATTCGCCCCCGCCAAAGCGCTAGCCGAGGCGAGCAAGGCCGACACCGGCTACGTCTGGGTTGGGCTGCATGACCCCGACAAGGCCCAGATGGCGGAAATCGCCGAGATTTTCGGGCTGCATCCCTTGGCCGTCGAAGACGCCGTCCACGGCAAACAGCGTCCCAAGCTCGAGGTTTATGACCAGACGCTGTTCTTCGTGATGCGCACGGTCAGTTACGTCGCGCACGAGATCGACACCGTCAGCGAAATCGTGCTCACCGGCGACATCATGGTTTTCGTTGGCCCACACTTCGCGATCACCGTGCGTCACGGCGACCACACCGGCCTCGCCGCCGTGCGCCACGAACTGGAAAACGAACCCGAACGCCTGCGTCTTGGCCCGTGCGCGGTGCTGCACGCGGTGGCCGACCACGTTGTTGACTCCTACGTCGAGGTTGCCGAAGCCGTCGACCAGGACGTCGACGAGATGGAAGAGGAAGTTTTTTCCACCCGCTCGCGAGTGGGCATCGAGGTGATCTACCAGCTCAAACGGGAAGTCGTCGAACTGCGCCAAGCCGTCGCCCCGCTGACCGTTCCGCTCGCGATGCTGCTCAATTCGACCAATTTCACGCTGCCGAAGGAAGTGAAGCGCTACCTGCGCGACGTCGCCGACCACCACACGCAAGTCACCGAACACATCAACGTTTTCGACGAATCACTGAGCGAACTCGTGAGCGCCGCACTGGCGAAGATCAGCGTGCAACAGAACACCGACATGCGAAAAATCTCGGCGTACGTCGCGATGGCGGCCGTGCCAACGATGATCGCTGGTATTTACGGCATGAACTTCGAGCACATGCCCGAACTGCGCAGCGAATACGGCTACCCGATTGTGCTTTTCGTGATGGTCGCCGCGTGCACCGCGCTGTTCATCAGCTTCCGACGCAATAACTGGCTTTAGAGGTTCACCGCGCGACGGCCCGGATCGGTGACGTCGATGCCCGCTTCGGTCCACGCGTCGCGCAACGCCTGGGCACCGCGCACCCGCACCCACGCCGCCTCGGTCGCGGTGATCGGCGTGACACTGAAGTACGCGACCGGCTCAGCTGGTTCAGGCAACGGGGTAGCAGGCACCTCGCCCTCGCCAAGCAAAACGGCGGTGAAATGCGAACCCTGCCACAGCGGTTCGCTCAAATCGATGAGCGAATCCGGTTGCAGCACAAGACCTTCCACCGACGGTGACGCGACAAGCACGCCGAGCGTGCGCACCAGCCCCGACTGCGGTCCAGCGCCAAGACGCAAGGTGAGCACCAGTTCGGCGCGCGGGCCGCGCACCGGGTCGGCGAGCAGGTCGCCCGGGTCGCCCATCGGATGACGTGACCCGCCGAGCGTCGCGTAATGCACCGCGCCGTCGCCGGGGATGCGCAGGATTTCGATGGGTTCGAGCCCGAGGAAGGTGACCGACGCCGAGTCGACCGCGTCCGGGGTGACCCCGAAGTGGTCGAGCACCGTCGACTTCACCGCCGAAAGCACGTCCATGCCGGTCAGATCGCCAACCGCGCGAGCATGTCACGTGCGCGCTCAGCGGTTTTCGGATCGCACAGCACGTCGTAACGGCCAGCAACGAGCTGCATCGTTGACGCGAAATCGCGCTGGCCCTTGGTTGCCGCGTACGGAATCGACGTGGTGATAACGCCGAAAACGATGCCGCCAAGCAGGCCGACAAGCAGCGGCCCAAGCGCGCCGCCGCTGGTGGCGAACAGGCTCAACAGCAGGCCGAGGAAAAGGCCGAGCCACGCACCAGAAACGATGCCGCCGCCGATGACCTTGCCCCACGTGAGTCGGTAAAGCACGCGTTCAACCTGCATCAGGTCGACGCCAACGATCGTCATGTCTTGCACCGGGAACTCGTTGTCGGCCAGGTAATCGACCGCACGCTGCGCTTCGGCATAGGTTGGATACGAGCCGACGGGCCAGCCCGAAGGTGGCGTCGGCAGGGGTTGCCTTCCGCGATTGGCGTTCCCGAGGGGATTCGTCATAGTCCTATTCTGCCGTTTGTCGTGCGTGTTAGCCCGGCAGCGCGACCCTTGTCCGCGATGACCTGGGCCATCTTGGCGCTTGCCTCGTCAATCATCTCATCGCCAAGCATCACCGCGCCACGCGCGCCACCGGCCGTCGACGTGTGAAACGCGTACGCGGCCAAGATGTCTTCGGCCTTGTCGTAGTCGGCTTGGCGTGGGGAGAAGATCTCGTTGGCCGCGTCGATTTGGGCTGGGTGCAGCACCCATTTGCCGTCGAAACCGAGTGCGGCGGTGCGTGCGGCGGCGCGACGGAACCCGTCGACGTCACGGACGGCGAGGTACGGCCCGTCAATGGCTTGGAGGCCATGCGCGCGTGCGGTGAGCAGGATCGTCATCAGAATGTGGTGGTAGGCGTCGCCGACGTCGTAGCCCTCGGGCTGTTCGCCGACGGTCAGCGTGCGCATGTTGATGCTCGCCATGAAATCGGCAGGGCCGAAAACCAGCGTTTGCACGCGTGGGCTCGCGGTGGCGATCTCGTCGATATTGCGCAGGCCAAGGGCGTTTTCGATCTGCGGCTCAATGCCGATACGACCAACTTCGAGCCCAGCCGACTTCTCCAACTGGGTAAGCAGCAGGTCGAGCGCGCGCACCTGACCAGCGTCGGTGACTTTGGGCAGGAGAATCGCGTCGATGACCGAACCCGCGCCGTCGACGACGCTGATCACGTCGGCGTAGGTCCACTCGGTTGTCCAGTCGTTGACGCGGACGACGCGCAACTGCTCGCCCCAGCCCGGTTCATTGAGCGCGGCGACGATATTGGCGCGCGCACCCGCTTTCGCATCGGGCGCGACGGCGTCTTCCAAGTCGAGGAAAACCGCGTCGACGGGCAGGCCCTTAGCCTTGGCGATCATCTTCTGGCTACTGCCCGGCACGGCGAGTACCGAACGGCGAGGCTTCATCACCAAATCCTGTCGTGTTGGTTCGATCGAGGAAACCAAACCGCCTAGCCTGGTGCGCATGGCAACCGCGAGGGTTTACGTAGCCAGACTGGCCGGGCTGACGGTGCTCGGTCCTGACGGCGAGTCTATCGGTCGCGTCCGCGATGTCGTGGTAGCGGTGCGCGGCGACCATCAGCAGCCACGGATCCACGGGCTTGTCGTCGAATTGCCAACGCGCCGAAGGATTTTCGTGCCGATGGGCCGCGTGACGGCGATCGAACCGGGCATGGTCACGCTCAATACCGGCACGGTGAGTTTGCGCCGATTCGCCCAGCGCCCAGGCGAATTGCTGGCGCTGGCGCAGATTGTCGACTCTCGCGTGCGCGTCAACGATCCCGATTTACCCGACTTGCGCGATGTCGACGTGTACGTCGCCGACCTTGGGATTGAACAGAATCGCACCCGCGACTGGGTTGTTGGCCGGGTCGCGGTGCGCGGACACCGCCGCATCGCCCGCAGGCGCGCCGTGCATGTCGTCGACTGGTCGGACGTGCGTGGGCTCACGCCCCAAGATGTGGATCAGCCGGGCCAGGACGTCACGTCGCTGCTTGGCCAGTTCGAAGGGTTGCGCCCTGCCGACGTCGCGCATCGGCTGCGCGAACTGCCCGAGAAACGCAGGCTGGAAGTGGCCATCGCCCTCGATGACGAGCGTCTCGCCGACGTCGTCCAAGAGCTGCCCGACGACGACCAGGTCGACCTGTTGGGTCACTTGGAAGTGCATCGCGCCGCCGACGTGCTTGAGGCGATGGACCCCGACGACGCCGCCGACCTGCTCGGCGAACTGCCCGAGAGCGAAGCCGAATCGCTGCTCGCGCTGATGGACCCGCAGGAATCCGAACCGGTCCGTCGACTGCTCGCCCACTCCCCCGACACCGCTGGCGGCCTGATGACCCCCGAACCGGTGATCTTGAGCCCGTCAACGACGGTCGCCGAAGCGCTCGCGCGCATTCGCGACCCAGACCTCACGCCCGCGCTCGCGTCGATGGTTTTCGTCGTTCGACCGCCAACAGCGACGCCGACCGGCCGCTACCTCGGCTGCGTACACATCCAGCAGCTACTGCGGGAACCGCCAGCGCATCTGGTTGGCGGACTTGTCGATAGCGACCTCGCGCCGCTGTCGCCGGAGATGTCGCTTGGCCAGGTGACGCGCTATTTCGCCACCTACAACCTGGTCTGTGGCCCGGTTGTCGACGCCGAAAATCACCTCATCGGCGCGGTGACCGTCGACGATGTGCTCGACCATCTCCTGCCCGAAGATTGGCGCGAGGAAGAACAGCCCGCGTTGGAGCGCAGCGTTGAGCCGGTGCAGCGATGACAGACAAAAGTTCTGCGCGGCAACGGCTTGAGACGCCGGTCGGCAGCCGATTTAGCTTCGACTGGGACTCCGAAGGATTCGCCCGCGCGTCCGAGCGGGTGGCGCGGTTCCTCGGCACCGGACGCTATCTGGCGATCCAGACCGTGATCGTCGTTGTCTGGATTTTCATCAACGTTTTCGCGGTGCGATTGCAGTGGGACCCTTACCCGTTCATCCTGCTCAACCTGGCATTTTCCACCCAGGCCGCCTACGCGGCGCCGCTGATCCTGCTCGCGCAAAACCGCCAGGACAACCGCGACAAGGTCTCGCTCGAAGAAGACCGCACTCGCGCCGCGCAAACCAAGGCCGACACCGAGTTCCTCGCACGCGAACTCGCGTCGCTGCGACTGGCCGTTGGCGATGTCGCGACCCGCGATTATCTGCGTCGCGAACTCGAAGACATCAAGGACATTTTGAACCGGCTCGACCCTGGCGAAACCGACGACGCCACGCCGAAGCAGCCGAAGAAGCGAAAGTCCGCGCACAAGAAAACCTCCGGTCAAACGGGGTCAAGCGACTCGGTTTCGCCTGGGGCGGCAGATGAGTGACCGGAAATGCTCAACAAACTCCTGACCGGTAGGTAACCTAGATCACGTTGTTCCGGGCGGGCCGGAGGGGGAAATCTGACGGTGCCGCCGCTTCGATGTGTGAGGGTTGGTGTGGCCGGTATGCGAATGTCAGCGCCGATAACGATGTCCGCCCTAGTCGTCGCCGGATTGGTGGCTTCGGGGTCAGCAGTCCAAACCAACACTCGCAACGAGGCGCCCGCCGCGCCCGAACTCCTCGCTGCGGCAACGGCTCCCGTTGTTGAGCCGGGCGAAACCGATCCCGCCGACATCGTCGGGCTGCTTCCGGTTTCGCAAGAATCGCCGCGCAAGTTGCGCGCGGTGAACCCCGGGTCGCGCACGCCGAGTTCGGGAATACCTGTGCCGCAAAGCATTTCGCTACCCGCAGGCAGTGGCGCACTGGGGATTCCGGAGATCGTGCTTGCCGCCTACCGCAACGCTGAACTCGCGATGGAGTCCGCCGAACCCGGCTGTGGCATCACCTGGAACCTGCTCGCTGGCATTGGGCGCATTGAATCCGGGCACGCGAGCAACGGGTCGACCGACTCCGCCGGCACATCGACCACCCCGATTTTCGGTCCCGCCCTCGACGGCACACTGCCGGGCAACGAGGTCATCAAGGAAGCCGACGGTGGCTTCGTGCGCGCGGTCGGGCCGATGCAGTTCCTGCCGAGTACCTGGGTGCATTACGCCGCCGACGGCAACGGCGACGGACACGCCGACCCACACAACGTCTTCGACGCGTCGCTTGCCGCCGCCAAGTACCTGTGCTCGGGCGGCATGAACCTGCGCGACAGCGCTCAGGAGCTACGCGCGATCCTGCGCTACAACAACTCGATGTCGTATGCGGCCAACGTGCTGAGCTGGTCGGTTGCCTATCGCACGGGCGGCGCGCCTTCCTCGGTGCCGATCTCGCCAGGGTTGGTCACGCCTGGCAGCGCGCCGACGGTGTCACCGAATATCCTTGCCGCCCAGGGCAATTCGCCTGCGACGACGGTCCCGACCACCACCGTGCCCGCCGCGCCAAAGACCACAACGCCGACGCCGGTCATGATCAACCTGCCCGGGCTGCCGCCCATCCCCTGCGGCATCTTCTGCCCCGCGCCCGCCCCGACGCCGCCGACCACCTGTGTCGCCGATCCGGTGCCCGCGTCGATGCCCGATCCGCTCGCGCCAACCAGGCCAGCGCCCAAGCCGCTCGCGCAGACTTACGGCGCTGTCGCACCGAAGGATCCGGCCGCAACCGACCCCGCACAGGTAGTCGACCCCGCGCAGGCAGCTAACCCCGTGCAGCCCGTTGATCCCGCCGCGAAGCCCGCGTGCGTCGACGCGCCCGCGCCTGCCAACACGCCAGCCGCGGAGACGCCCCAACCGACAAAAACGCCGGAGCCGAGCGTCACGCCAACCGAGGAACCTGCCCCGGTCGAAGAGGCTCCCGCGCCCACGCCGACCCCGCAGCCCGGCATCACCTTGCCGTTCAACATCGTGATTCCGCTGCCGCCCGTCCCTGCCCCGCTGTAGAAAAACAAACCGGAATTCAGATCACAACGGGGTAACAAAAAGGTCTCGGGTGCGGTAATCTCTTCTCATCCAACACGGTTGAGGAGGGCACCACACAGTGGGTCGTCATCGGAAACAGCAGGCACCGGCGGTTCGCCGCAGCTCGCTCATCGCACTTACCGGATTGGTCCCCGCCGGGCTTGTCGCGGTCACCGCAGCTACCGACGTGGGTACCGCTACCAGCACGGCTGCCGTCGAGCACGACATCGTGCCGGGCACCCAGGATGTCGCTGGCGCGCCGCAGGCGGCAGCGCCCATCGCCGACGAAATCCACCTTGAGGCAAAGCAATCCGCCTCGGCAGCACCGGTGGTCAAGACCGTCGCCCAGCGCGACGATCGCGCGGCGTCCGACCTACCAGCGGGCTCGCTCGGCATCCCCGGCATCGCGGTCGCGGCGTACCAAAACGCCGAACAGCAACTGGCAGTACAGAATCCGGATTGCCACATGCCGTGGACCATGCTCGCTGGCATCGGCCGCGTCGAGTCAACCCACGCATACGGCAAAGCCGACGCCGACGGCAACCCCATCAAGGCTGTGTACGGCCCTGTCCTCGACGGCAGCCTGTATGGCAATAACGTCATCCACGACAGCGATGGCGGCGAACTCGACGGGCTCGCTGGCTACGACCGCGCCATCGGGCCGATGCAGTTCCTGCCCGAGACGTGGCACCGCTACGCCGCCGACGGCAATGGCGATGGCATCGCCGACCCGCAGAACCTCTTCGACGCGGCGCTTACCGCGGGCCGCTACCTGTGCGACGGCGGCCTCGACATGCGCGACTACGCGCAACAGTCCAAGGCGATCCTGCGCTACAACAACTCGATGGCCTATGTCGCCAACGTCATGGCGTGGGCCGGGTCCTACTCAAGCGGCCTCACACCCAAGCCCCAGGACCTGCCGCGAATTTAGCGCAGCATAATATCGGGCACATGCCAGTGATTACGGAAGCGGATGTGCGGGCGGCGCTCGCGAAGGTCGACGACCCGGAGATCCGCAAACCGATCACCGAGTTGGGCATGGTCAAAAGCATTGCCATCGCCGACAACGGTGATGTGCACGTAGAGATCTACCTCACCACGTCGGGTTGCCCGCTGCGCACCGAGATCATTCAGCGCGTCACGGGTGCCGTCGCCGACGTGCCCGGCGCGGGCGCGGTCACCGTCGACCTCGATGTGATGAGCGATGAGCAGCGCACCGAGCTTCGTAAGTCGTTGCGCGGCGATTCGGCTGAGCCGGTCATTCCGTTCGCTCAGCCCGGGTCGCTCACGCGGGTCTACGCCGTCGCATCGGGGAAGGGTGGCGTAGGCAAGTCGAGCGTCACGGCCAACCTCGCCGTGGCGCTCGCCCAGCGTGGACTTTCCGTTGGCGTACTCGACGCCGATATCTACGGTCACTCGATCCCGCGCATGCTCGGCACCGACGCTCGCCCGACACAGGTCGAGCGCATGATCATGCCGCCCGTCGCCCACGACGTGAAGATGATTTCGATCGCGCAGTTCACCCAGGGCAACACCCCGGTGGTGTGGCGCGGCCCGATGCTGCATCGCGCGCTGCAACAGTTCCTCGCCGACGTCTTCTGGGGCGACCTGGACGTGCTGCTGCTCGACCTGCCGCCCGGCACCGGCGACGTCGCGATTTCCATCGCCCAGCTCATCCCCAGCGCCGAGATTCTGGTTGTCACCACGCCGCAGGTCGCCGCTGCCGAGGTCGCTGAGCGCGCGGGCGCGATCGCGTTGCAGACCCGTCAGCGTGTTGCTGGCGTCATCGAGAACATGTCCTGGCTCGACCTGCCCGACGGTTCACGCATGGAGCTGTACGGCTCCGGCGGCGGTCAGGTTGTCGCCGACCGCCTCACCCGCACCGTCGGCGCCGACGTTCCGCTGCTCGGTCAGATCCCGATCGAACAGGCGTTGCGCGAAGGTGGCGACGAGGGCACCCCGATCGTGCTCAGCGATCCGGAGAACCCGGCCGCTGTCGCGCTGCGTGGGGTCGCTGACAAGCTCGCGATCCGGCGACGTGGCCTTGCTGGCATGTCGCTCGGCATCGACACCACCCGACACCTGTAGGGCTACCTAAGGTGGACCTATGCTGACGCTGCTTTTATATGTGCTGATCGTCGGGCTCGTCGCGGCAATGCTGTTTCTTGTTGTCAGCGCGGTGTTCGGGCGGGCCGAAGAGCTTGGTCCGCTGCCCGAGGGCACAACGGCCACCGTGCTGCCCGCCTACGGGGTCACCGGCAGCGACGTGCGTGCTCTGCGGTTCCAACAGGTGTTGCGCGGTTATAAGGCGAGCGAGGTCGACTGGGCGTTGGCGCGACTCGCCGAACGGATCGACGAATTAGAAGCCGAATTGGCCGTCGCGCGTAGTCATTCCGCGACTGCGGTCGAGCACCGATGACCGAGCCGTTCGTCGATGACGGCCTGCCGCGCTGCGGGTGGGCAACCGCGTCGGCGCTCTATGCCAACTACCACGACACCGAGTGGGGCAAGCCGCTGCACGGCGACGACGCGTTGTTCGAACGCGTGTGCCTTGAGGCGTTTCAGTCGGGGCTCGCGTGGATCACCATCCTGCGCAAGCGGCCCGCGTTCCGTGCCGCGTTCGCCGACTTCCGCATCGACGCGGTCGCCCAGTTCGACGATGCCGACCGGCAACGCCTGCTCAACGACGCTGGCATCGTCCGCAACCGCGCCAAGATCGACGCGGCGATCAACAACGCGAAGGTTGCTCGCGACCTGCCCATGCCGCTCGACGAGCTGCTGTGGTCCTTCGCACCCGAGCCCGGTAAGCGACCGGCTACCCTCGCCGATGTGCCCGCCACCACACCCGAATCTATTGCGCTAGCAAAGGATTTGAAGCGTCGGGGGTTCAGTTTCGTTGGTCCGACAACCGCCTATGCGCTCATGCAAGCCACCGGCATGGTCGACGACCACGTCGAGGTTTGCTGGGTCGGCCAGGCAGGTCAACCGAACCGACTCGACGGTTAGATTTCCTACTCAGGTGTCCAAGCGCGTGAGCAATAGGGAAGAATAGGACCCGTGCGGCCCGCCGAACACCCGGCGGGCCTTGTAGGGAAACTGGAGGGAGCAGAGGATGGCGGCCATGAAGCCCCGTACCGGGGACGGTCCCCTCGAAGCAACCAAGGAAGGTCGTGGAATCGTAATGCGGGTTCCACTCGAGGGTGGCGGGCGTTTGGTCGTCGAACTCACACCGGACGAGGCTGCGGCGCTCGGTGACGAACTGAAGAGCGTCACCAGCTGAGTGCGCTCGGTAGCGTCGCCGCACTGCTGGCCTGTCCAGAGTGCGGCGGCGCCCTGCACCCACCCGACGATCAACGCGCGCTGCGCTGCTCGGCCGGCCATAGTTTCGATATCGCCCGTCAGGGTTATGTCGGCCTACTGACCGGTGCTTCAACCAAGATGACCGGCGATACCGCCGACATGCTCGACGCACGCGCGGCCTTTCAGGGCGCTGGCCACTTTGGTCCGATCGCTGAAGCGGTCGCGCGTGCGTTAGGCAGCTTCTCCCCCGACAGCGCCGTGCTTGAGATCGGCGCTGGCACCGGGTACTACCTTGCTTCGGTCATCGACGCTTCGCCCGACTCAGTCGGCGTCGCGCTCGATGTCGCGAAACCGGCAGCGCGTCGGGCCGCTCGCGTGCATCCGCGCGTTGCGTCGGTCCTCGCCGACGCCTGGCGTGGACTTCCCTTGCGTGACAGCAGCGTCGAAGGCGTGCTGTGCGTTTTCGCGCCACGCAACGCGGCCGAGGTCGCACGGGTCCTCGCACCTGGCGGTCGGTTCGTCGTTGTCACGCCAACCGAACGTCACCTCGGCGAGCTCATCGAGCCGCTCGACATGGTGCGCGTCGACCCGGACAAGGACCGTCGCCTGGCCGAGCAGTTGGCTGGCACGTTCTCCCGCGTCGGCCATGAGGTGGTTGAGTACTCGATGCCGTTGTCGCCGGACGCGGTTGGCCAGGTCGTCGCGATGGGTCCGTCGGCATTTCACCGGTCGACTGATGATCCGCGCATCGCCGCGCTACCCGCGATCACACCGGTGACCGCCTCGGTCGACGTGTCGACTTATGTCGCGAACGGCTAGCGCAACACTCCGCGATAGACATCGACCGTGCGCGCGGCGATCGTCGCCCAGTCGAATCGCGCCACCGCCCTCGCGCGGCCGGCCAGCCCGTATCGCTCGGCAAGGGCAGGGTCGCGCCCGATCCGGTTCACCGCTTCGGCAAGCGCCTGCTCGTATTCGCGCGCCCGCGTCGGGTCGTAATGCACGAGCGTCCCCGTGACGCCGTCGTCGACAACTTCGGGGATCCCGCCAACATCGGACGCGACGACGGCCGTCGCGCACGCCATCGCTTCGAGGTTCACAATGCCAAGCGGCTCATAGACCGACGGACAGACGAAGACTGCTGACGCCGAAAGGATTTGGCGCACGGATTCGGTCGGCAACATGTCTTTGACCCAGTACACGTTGCCACGCACGCGTTCCAATTCCGTTACCGCCAAAGCGATTTCGTCCCCCAGTTCCTTCGTGTCGGCAGCGCCCGCGCACAGCACAAGCTGGATTTCCGGATCGAAATCCTGTGCGGCAGCGACCAAATGGGCGACGCCCTTCTGTCGCGTGATGCGCCCAACGAACGAGACAATCGGCCGCTCGACGTCAACGCCAAGCTCAGCAAGTACCGAATAGGGTCCACCCGGATGCCACACTTTCGCGTCAATCCCGTTGTGCACCACGTGAACTCGCGAAGGATCGACGGTCGGGTAAGCGTCGATGACGTCGCCGCGCATGCCCTCGCTCACCGCGATCACCGCGTCCGCGTTCTCCATCGCGGTACGTTCCGACCACGACGAAAGTCGATAGCCGCCGCCAAGCTGCTCGGCTTTCCACGGGCGACGCGGTTCAAGCGAATGCGCGGTCAGCACATGCGGAATCCCGTACAGCAGCCCGGCGAGGTGTCCAGCAAGCCCGGCGTACCAGGTGTGCGAATGCACAACCTGCGCGTCGCCCACCGCGTCCGCCATGCGCAACTGCGCCGACATCATTTGCAACGCGGCATTGGCGGCGTACAGCTCGGGATCAGGGCGATGGACGGTCGCACCGTTGCGGGGAGCGCCCATGCAGTGCACGTCGACAGCACACAGGTCGCGGAGTCGGTTCGTGAGTTCGGTGACGTGTACGCCCGCACCGCCATACACCTCAGGCGGATACTCCCGGGTCAGCATCGCGACATGGATCCCATCACTCACTGGTCCAAATTAGACCCTCGGGTTCCGTCGGGCCACCGTAAGCGCCCGCGCGCGGTACTTTGACAGGGTGAGGAGCCAGCCGCACGTACTTGGGATCGTGCTCGCCGGTGGCGAGGGTAAACGACTGTTTCCGCTCACAGCCGACCGGGCAAAGCCCGCGGTGCCATTTGGGGGTGCGTATCGGCTCATCGATTTCGTGTTGAGCAACTTAGTCAACGCGGGCTATTTGCGACTGTGTGTGCTCACGCAATACAAGTCGCATTCCCTCGATCGCCACATCTCGCAAACGTGGCGACTCTCGGGTTTCACCGGTGAATACATCACGCCAGTGCCCGCGCAACAGCGGCTCGGACCGCGTTGGTACACCGGTAGCGCCGACGCCGTGATGCAGTCGCTCAACCTGATTTACGACGAAGATCCCGACTACATCGTCGTTTTCGGTGCCGATCACGTGTATCGGATGGACCCCGAGCAGATGGTCGCGAGTCATATCGCGTCCGGCGCTGGTGTCACCGTCGCGGGCATTCGGGTGCCGCGCAGCGAAGCCAGCGCGTTCGGCTGCATCGATTCCGACGAGTCCGGTCGCATCACCCAGTTTTTGGAAAAGCCGATGCACCCGCCCGGCACACCGGATGATCCCAACGTCACGTTCGCGTCGATGGGCAACTACGTCTTCACCACGCGCGTGCTTGTCGATGCGATTCGCGCCGACGCCGCCAATTCCGATTCCGACCACGACATGGGCGGCGACATCATCCCCGCGCTAGTCGCGCGCGGGCAGGCTTCGGTCTACGACTTCGCCGACAACGAGGTGCCCGGCGCGACCGACCGCGACCGCGGTTACTGGCGTGACGTCGGCACGATCGACGCCTTCTACGACGCGCACATGGACCTCGTTTCAGTGCACCCGGTGTTTAACCTCTACAACAAGCACTGGCCGATTCGCGGAGCGGCCGAAAATCTGCCGCCCGCCAAATTCGCGCAAGGTGGGCTCGCGCAGGAGTCGATCGTCGGCGCGGGTTCGATTCTGTCGGCAGCGACCGTGCGTAATTCGGTGCTCAGTTCCAACGTGATGATCGACGACGGCGCGACCGTTGAGGGCAGCGTGCTGATGCCCGGCGTGCGGATTGGGCGTGGCGCTGTGGTTCGGCACGCCATTCTGGATAAGAACGTGGTTGTTGGCGAGGGCGAGATCATCGGTGTCGACCTTGACCGCGACCGGCAGCGCTTCGCGGTCAGCAACGGCGGCGTTGTGACCGTTGGCAAGGGGATTTGGGTCGGCTGACTACTCGCGCGTCGCGCACAGCAGCCCGTCCCCGATGGGGATAAGCACACTGGTGAGCTCGGGGTTTTCCGCGATCGCGCGCGTTGCGTAGCGCACGGCCATCGTTGCCGGGTCGCGGTGTTCGGGGTCGGGCACGCGCCCGCTCAGCAGGGCATTGTTGAGGATGAAGACGCCGCCGGGCCGCAGCAGTCGCACGCCCTGTTCCACGTAATGCAGGTGCTCAAGCGGGCCAGCGTCGACAAAAACCAGGTCGTAGGAGCCGTCGGCTAGTCGCGGGAGCACGTCGAGTGCGCGGCCGTTGATTAGCCGCGTGCGTGACGGGGCGATCTCACCTTGTCGGAATGCTTCCTTCGCCGCGCGTTGATGCTCAGGTTCGGAGTCGATCGTGGTGAGGGTGCCGTCTTCGCGCATGCCGTCGAGCAGCCACAGTCCGCTCACGCCAGCACCGGTGCCCACCTCGACGACAGCGCGCGCGTCGACCATCCGAGCCACCATCGACAGCATCGCGCCGACCGAGGGCGGCACCGGATTGGCACCCAACTCGGTGGCTCGTTCCCGCGCGTCGAAGAGGACGTCGTCCTCGCCGACGGACCCTTCCACATAGGCCAGATTCCGCTCCACGTTCGATGCCACGGTCATGAGGCTATGCCACCCGATGTGTTTGTGTATTCAGCGAAGTGTCCGATTCGGCGATTGCCGCAAGATTGCCAGATGTTTGCAGAAGTGTCACGAGAGCCCCTGTACTGCTAGTTTCGCGGAGCTGGCACCCGATAGGGTGATGGACGACATTTTTTCTTAGGTGCCGCTCAGGATCTCCATATCTGGCCCATATCAGCACAGGAAATAGTTGGCCTCAAGCAAGACCAGCAAGGTCGGCCGACAAGGCGGGACCGAATGCCGGGAACAACCACACAAAGTTGCTGGTTGCTCAACGGTAGGGCCCGGTGAATCCTGGCGGGCCCCGAGTAGGAGGTGTCCCATCGAGATGGACAACGGTTCGATCGAGCGGATCGACGAAGAACTCACCGGTACCGCGATCTTTGACGCCACTGGCGACCGCGCCGACATGCCTTCCTGGGACGAGCTCGTCCGCGAGCACGCCGACCGCGTTTACCGCCTTGCCTACCGTCTCTCCGGCGATGCCCAAGACGCCGACGACCTCACCCAAGACACCTTCATCCGTGTCTTCCGCTCACTCCAGAGCTACCAGGCAGGCACGTTCGAAGGTTGGTTGCACCGCATCACAACCAACCTGTTCCTCGACATGGTCCGTCGCCGCAACCGCATCCGCATGGAAGCGCTGCCCGAAGATTACGACCGCGTCCCCGCCGAAGGCCCAACGCCCGAAGATGCCTACCACGACTCAACGCTCGACCCTGACCTGCAAAAAGCGCTCGATTCACTAGCGCCCGAATTCCGTGCCGCCGTTGTTTTGTGTGACATCGAAGGACTGTCGTACGAGGAGATCGGTGCCACCCTCGGGGTGAAACTTGGCACTGTTCGCAGCCGCATCCATCGCGGGCGACAGGCACTGCGCGACTACCTTGCGCATAATGGAGTTCAACAGCGGTATTCCGCTGACGCGCTCGCCCGGTGATGCTGTCCTCAGCGCCGGAAGGCGCGATGGCAGGTATCGGCCGGAAGGATGAATTTCGTATGAGCGTGGATCCCAACGCGTCGCATGGCCGTCCGCGCTTTCAGCCAACCGAGCATCTCGCCAGCGAAGCAGTCGCCGCCTACGTCGATGGCGAGTTGCGGATGAATGCCTATCTCCGTGCGGCCCAACACATTTCGCTGTGTCCTGAGTGCGCCTACGAGGTCGACGCGCAGCAGACCGCGCGTATCGCACTCCGTCGTGCCGCCCAGGCTGGCGTCGACGTGCCGCGCGGATTGCACGACAGTCTCACCCGCATTCCGCTCGCGGAACTGCCGCAAAACAGCCCCGAGCCACCCCGGCGCAACGAGGCGATTCTTGGCTTTTTGACCGATTCCTTCACCGCGACCCGGTGGACAACGTGGCGGCGCAAGTAGAGTTTCGGGCGTGACAGGCGAATCGACGAATTCCGGCCACTCCGAGCAACGGCCAGACCAGCAGGATTCGGCAGCCGACCGGGGGAATCTGCGACCGTCGGACGCGCCGACGCTCGACCCGCGCCCGGTGTACCGACCCCACATCGACTCCCACACCTCGCACGCTTTCCGGCGTCCGCAGGGCCAAAGTGGGTCGTTCGCGCCGCATGAGTCGCGTGGCGGTGCCGCCGACGATGCCGGTCTCACCTCGCATCGCCCGCCCGATGGCGTGCTCGCCGAAGCATTTGGTCGTCCCGCCGACGCGCCCGACAGCTTGCAGCGCGAACCCGGTTCCGCCGAGCCGGGCCCCGTCGTCGCTGGCCCGGCCGATCCGTGGCGCGACCCGTCCGCCGGTGCTCGTCTCGGTGCTCCCGCTGTCGGCTCGGAAACGGTCACGCGTGCGCCGGACGCTCCCAAGCTCACCGCGCGCGAAGTCCTTTTCGGCTCTCGCGTCGCGCCTAAGGCGCTCGCGCTGCTCGCGGTAATCGCGCTCGGCGTCGGCCTTGTTGGCGGCCTTGTTGGCCGGATTACCGCAGAAACGGCGTCGGTGCTCACCTCGCGCAAGGTCACGCTGAACCAGACCGCTGACACCGAGCAGCCGCACAGCCAGATCGCTGCCGTCGCGAACGCGGTCCTGCCTTCGGTGGTGTCGATTCGCGTCACCGTCGGCGACAACGGCGCGACCGGTTCGGGCGTGGTGATCGACGGTCAGGGCTACATCGTCACCAACAACCATGTGGTTTCGATGGCGGCGACCGACAAGTCGAACAAGGCCGCGATTCAGGTCCAGTTCTCCGACGGCACTCGCGTGCCCGCACAGATCGTTGGGCGCGACCCCAAGACCGACCTGGCTGTGCTCAAGGTCGACGTCAAGAACCTGTCGGTGATCACCCTCGGCAAGTCGAGCGACGTCCAGGTTGGCGACGACGTACTCGCCATCGGCTCGCCGCTCGGCCTGTCCAAGACCGTCACCTCAGGCATCGTTTCGGCGCTGCATCGGCCGGTCAAGCTCGCGGGCGAAGGCAGCGACACCAACGCCGTCATCGACGCCGTCCAGACCGACGCGGCCATCAACCCGGGTAACTCCGGTGGCGCGCTCGTCGACATGAAGGGTCGCCTCGTCGGGATCAACTCCGCGATTCGGTCCGAGACCGGCGGTTCGGTTGGTCTTGGCTTCGCGATTCCGGTCGACGTGATGACCAATGTCGCCCAGACGCTCATCCGCGACGGCCAGATGCACCACGCGCAGATCGGGCTCAGCACGCGAACCAAGACCGTCGCGAACGAGGTCATGAGCGGCGCTGCCGTCGCCGACGTGGCGGCGGGCGGTCCTGCGGCCAAGGCGGGCATCGTTGAAGGCGACGTGATCGTCAAGGTGGGCGACCGTGAAGTCACCGGACCCGACGAACTGGTCGTCGCTGTGCAGCAGCACAAGATCGGGCAGACGGTGAATGTCGCGTTGATCCGCGATGGCCGTCAGGTGGACGTTCCGGTGACATTGGAATCTGACTGAATCCCGACTGAGCTGCGACGATGCCGAGCAGGTAACCTAGATCCGTGTTCAGCAACATCGGCTGGAGCGAGATGATGATCCTGCTCGTCGCCGCCCTCGTTATCCTCGGCCCCGAGCGGCTGCCCGGTGCCGTGCGCTGGACAACGCAGTCGCTTCGTCAGGTCCGCGACTACGCGAGCGGGGCAACCGCTCAGCTCAAGCAGGAAATGGGCCCAGAGTTCGACGACCTGCGCAAACCGCTGGCTCAGCTCAACGAGCTTCGGTCGATGACGCCGCGTGCCGCCGTCACCAAACATCTTCTCGGCGGCGACGATTCGGTGTTGCGCGACCTGGAAAAGTCGGTGCCTGATCCGCAGCAGCTCTTCGGGACCAACAGTGGAATGCCCGGCGGCCCTTCGCTATCGAAGTCGCCGAAGCCGCTTGAGCGCAACGAGCGCCCGCCGATCGACATTGACGCCACGTAAATTCTTTCGGCAAAACGCCTGGTTGTTTATAGCCCTTGCCGCCTAGAACTGTTCAATGTCAAGCGATGTAGACACAGAACAGTATCTAGCTGTCTAGACTTCCCCCATGTCGGCCGATGACGTGGCACGAGTTTTCGCGATCGAGGACAAGGTCGAAAGACTGAAGGCAGCCACCGATGGGGTGGCGGCTGCCCAGCAGACCATCAATGAACTAACGCGCATCCGCCGCGCTGTGATTCGTGAACTCCATGCCGAGGGCTGGACGTTCGCGAAGATCGGTGCGGCAGCGGGCCTTTCGCGTGCGCGCATCCATCAGGTCAGCACCCAGGGGCCCGTTCCCGAGGGGTTGTTCTTTGGACATGGTTCGTTGACCGTTGTCGCACCTGAGGTGCGCGCGGGCAGGCTGCTTGGCGCTCCCGACCCCGCTGCTGCCCAGCGGATGGCGGAGTTGTTGCGCCAGTTGGGTTTTGCCGCTTCCGTCGAGACCTTCCTCCCTGGTCGCCCCATTGATCTCAATCGCGACGGGCTGGTGATTCTGGCGGGGCCCGAGCTGTCGCCGAGTCTGCGTCAGCTCGTCGTCGCTGACCCGCGCTTGCGTCGCACCATCACGCGCGCTGGCGACACGCGGCGTGGGATCGAAGATCGCGCCGCCCGGCGCGTTTACCGCCCAGGAGGCGGTGAACCGCACGACATCGCCTATCTCGCGCGGCTCCCCCGCCCCGACCGGCGCGGCACCATCATGTTGATCGACGGGCTCCATCCGCCCGGGTCGTTGGGTGCGATCCGATTGCTAGCCACCCGGTTGTCGACGCTGCACGAGCGAGCCGCCACCCATTTGTTCTCGGTTCTCATCGCGGTGCGGTACGACCGCACCACTGGAGAACCCGTCGATGCCGACCTACTCACTCCGGTATATCGCCACGAAACCGACCCAAGGTTGGCTACGGCCCGGGTTCGGCCATAGTAAGTTCTAATCCGGGCGTGCTTTGTGATCTGGCTCACGCTATTGTTATGAATCACAAAGCTGGTGCGATGGATAGATTGCTAGCGAGTAACCGAATGTGAGTAGGTGAGCAGCACATGTTCTCATCACCCGAGGCAGGCGCGTGCCGGGTTATGCCGGTCAGCGCGATGGGCTCCCCCAGTCCACAGCCCGTGCCCGACTACCACCCGGAATCGGTCGTCCCCGACAGTATCCTCACCACCCATCGCGTCACCTATAGCGACCGGTTGAAGGTTTTCATCGGCCCGCACGAGGACGTCGATAGCTTTCTGCGCCCGCTGCGCCGCATGGACGGTCGTCAGCGCTACGCGCTCGACCTCACCGTGCTGCCCGAGCCGATGGCGGCGACCGAGGTCACAACCACGATCAGCGCGGCACGCGGCGATTTCGCGCTGCGCTGCGTGGGTTCGGCCGACGCGATGACGATCCAGCTGCGCATGATCGTCGACCACCTGGTCCGTCGCTTCACCCTTGGCCACACGGGTAGCCGACTAGGGCTGCCCACGGTGTACGTGCCGCACGGCGACGACGACACCTACGTTTACCCCGAAGAGGTCTTCACGGCCGAGAGCGCGGCGAAGATCTTCGGCGAGTTCTTCCGCACGGGTGCGCTGCCCGGTCAGTTGCAGCAGCGCGAGATTCTGGACTAACCGCCGCCGCGCGCGCTCCGTTCGACCTAACTAGGCTGGACGAACAGGGCGAGTGGAAGGTGAGGCGATGCGAGCGATTCTGGACGAGCTGATTGCCGCGCTCGCTGACGGGCCCGTCGCGCTGGCTCGCGTTGTTGATCGCACCGGGGCTGGGCCGCGCGAGACGGGGTCGGCGATGGCGTTGACCGCGTCGGGACGCGTGCTTGGTTCGCTTTCTGGCGGGTGCGTTGAAGCCGCCGTCTTAGCTACTGCCGGGCAGGTGCTTGCCGATGGGGTCGCGAGCGCCGAACGGTTCGCCGCCGGTGATGAGTTCGCGGTCGGGTTGCCGTGTGGGGGCGAGATTGAGGTCTTCACCGAACGCCTTGCCGCCGTTGACCTTCCGCTGCTGATGTCATTGCGCGCCTCCCTTGCCGCGCGAGCGCCCATCGCCTTCGCGACAACACTCACCGATGATCCGCAGCGAAAACTGTTCGACCCCAACGTGAATGAGCCGTGGCATGGACTCGATGCTGATGTCAGAGCCCAATTGGCAACGGGCCGCAACGGTTTGGTTGGCGCACAGGACTGCACCCCGGCACTTGCCGACCGCCCACGTACCTTCGTTCAGGTTTTCGCTGCCCCGGCCCGCATGATTCTGGCGGGAAGTAACGACTTCGCCCGCGCGCTAGCGGCAGCGGCCACCGCGATCGGCTACCACGTGACCGTGGTCGATGCCCGCGAAACCTTCACCAGCACAGCCCGTTTCCCGTCAGCGGCGGAGGTGGTTGTCGACTGGCCACACCGCTATTTCGAAGCGGAACAGGCGGCAGGCCGAATCGACGCCCGCACGGTGGTTTGCGTCCTCACCCACGACACGAAATTCGACGTGCCGTTGCTGAAGGCGGCACTCGCGGCCCCCGCCCTGGCTTTCCTCGGGGCCTTAGGTTCTCGCAGAGCAACCGAGGACCGCACTACCCGCCTAATCGAAACAGGTTGTACCGCAACAGATCTGGCTAAAATCCACAGTCCCCTCGGGTTGGACATCGGGGCACACACCCCAGAAGAAACCGCAATCTCGATCTTGGCCCAAATTTTAGCGACCCGCTCAACCCGCCCAGGCACGCCACTGAGCACCGGAACGGGCCCGATCCACGGTTGAGGGCTACTTAATCGGTCCAACGCACAGCGTGAATGTCTCTTCGGTGTGGGTGAAGATCGTCGTCGGCAACCCAGCACAGTCCGCCGCGCGCGGCGAGTGATGGACCTTCAGCAGCACACGGCCCGCAGCGGCGGGGTCAGCGCAGCGCACTTGCTGCCACCGCTTCTCACGGTCAAACCACCAGCCGACTTCGATCTGCCCGACACACTGACCAGAGGTCACCGTGCTCATCGACTGCTCGATCTCCCGCGCGTCGCTCAGATAGAGCTGCACGAAGATGTTGGCGGCGATGGCGAACGGGATCAAGAAGCCGACCGCACCAAGCCGACGCAGCAGCGGTCTGCCTGGGTCCATCGGGGCACGCCACCCGTAGTAGCTGGGAGTAGGCAGCTCAGCGACGCGTCGTCTGTTTCGCGCGTGGATCACGAAACCCGCCACGTTGGTGATCAACCCAACTACCGTCCACCAACCGAACCACGCCGCGTAAACGGTGACCCGGCGGTAGACATGCAGTCCGCAGTCGCGGCAAAACGGTCCAGACACGTTCACGGACGCATGCCACAACACGAGACCAGTGAAATACGCGAAGTCGACGTCAGCGGCCGGGTACGCACCGCAGTGCCCACACTCGACACTCACAGTGCAATTCCCCCAAGATAGTTCGCCAGAACTGGCGAACTATACCGCTATGCAGCCACTCGCTGTGCGCGCAATGTGTTCATCGGGGGGCGGTCCGCTAAGGACACTTCTGTCGACTGGGCGACGAACTCGTCGTTGACCAACGGGAACTGCATCAGGGGGGCGCCGCTGTCGGATACGCCCGCGCGGCCGAGGGCCGTGCCCAAGATCTGGCGGCTCATTACGCCCAAATCCGACAGTGGGCGGTTGCGGTGGGTGCGGACGCCCAGATTTACCTGGGTGATCGCGCTCATGCCGAACGCGTCGTAGGTGTCGAGCAACAAGCCGATTTCCACCCCGTAGCCCGGCGCGAACGGGACGGCCGTGAGCAGTTCGCGGGTGCCCGCGTATTCGCCGCCGAGCGGCTGCAACACCTGCGACAGTTCAGGGCGCAGCGCGGCCAGGAGTGGGCGCGCGACCAGTTCGGTGACGCGTCCACCACCGTTCGCGTCAACGCTCTCGCCTTGCCGCAGCGGCCGACGGTAGTACGCCTTCGATAGGTGCGCGCCCGGGGTCAGCAGCAGCGGGCCGAGCAGCTTCGGCACGAACTCCGGGTCGGGGTCGATGAGGTCGGAGTCGACGAACGCGATCAGATCGCCCGACGTACACGCCAGCGACCGCCACAGGACCTCCCCCTTGCCCGGCAGCGGAGGCAGCTCAGGAACAGCCTCCTCGCGGCTCACCACCTGCGCACCGGCAGCGCGGGCGCGCTCAACGGTGGCGTCGGTAGAGCCGGAATCGACCACGATCAACTCATCAACCAAAGTCCCGAGCAATGGTCGAATGCTCGCGACCACGTCGGCGACGGTTTCTTGCTCATTCAGCGCGGGCAGCACCACCGAAACGGTGCGTCCAGCTTTGGCCGCGACCAGGTCGCGCACCGCCCAGTCCGGGGTGTCCCACGTGTGCGTTTCAGCCCAGCTGGGCTCGTGTTGGATTTTCATGCCAGACCTCGCAGGGTTCGTGCGGGGGGCCGGATGCCCTGGATGGCGGCCGTCATGTCCACGACTCGTCGGGTTTCGGCGACTTCGTGCACCCGGAAGATTCGTGCCCCCGCGGCCGCCGACCACGCGGTGGCCGCAAGGGTGCCCTCGACTCTTTCGGTGAGGCCTACTCCTAAAGTCTCCCCGATAAAATCCTTGTTGCTCAGTGCCATCAGCACTGGCCATCCGGTTTTAACAAGCCCGTCGATTCCCCGCAACAAGGCGAGCCCGTGATGGGTGTTTTTTCCGAAATCGTGGGTGGGATCGATCACGATCCCGTCGCTCCGCACCCCCGCGGCCGCAGCTTTTTCGGCAGCTTCGACGAGAGTTTGGGTCACTTCGCCGACCACGTCGGCGTAGCGAACTCGATGCGGACGGGTCCGCGGCACGGCTCCGCCGGTGTGGCTGCACACGATGCCGACACCGGTTTCGGCGGCCACGTGCACGAGGTCGGGGTCTGCGCCAGCCCACGTGTCGTTGATGAGCTCGGCACCCTCGGCGACGGCGGAGGCCGCTACGTCGCTACGCCAGGTGTCCACACTGATCAACAGGTCGGGAAACTTCGCGCGAATCGCCGCGACGAACGGCACGACCCTTCGCGTTTCCTCGGCCGCGTCGACAACAACGCCGGGCCCGGCCTTCACGCCGCCAATATCGACGAGGTCAGCGCCTTCGTCGACCGCGCGCCGCACCCGTTCCATCGCGGCTTCGTCGGTGAACGTGGCACCTCGGTCGTAAAACGAGTCTGGCGTGCGGTTGACGATGGCCATCACGAGGGCCCGATCCGTCGCTACCGGCCTGCCACAGAGCGTGCTAGCCGGGTCGGGCGACGAACTGAACATAGGTCCGACTGTACGTCAGCGGGCGTGTCCGGCTCGACCCGTTGGCTACCCCGACTATCGAGGCGCGCGCCCAGCCGCGACGTCGGCGACGTAGTCGGGGTACGCGGGGACGTAACCGCCGGTGCGACCAGCCAACACGTACAGGTTGTCGCAGTCGTACGCCTGCTTGCGCAGGTCGGCCTTGCGACTCTTGAACGTCGACGTCTGCTCAACCTCGTCAACAACGCGGATGAACAACGGGATCGCGTAAATCGGCAAGTTCTCGTAGACGGTTTCGGCGACCGCCTGACCGTCGAAGGTCGCGCCTTCGGTCAATGTCACCGCCGCCATGCCCGCTTTGCCATCGGTGCCTGGCACGTCAACGCCGTAGACGACGGTCTGCGCGAGGTCGGGATGTCGACCGAGCGCGCCTTCCACCTCGGTGGTCGCCACGTTCTCGCCCTTCCAGCGGAAGGTGTCGCCGAGCCGGTCGACGAACGCGATGTGGAACCAGTGCTGGTCGCGGACGAGGTCGCCGGTGTCGAACCAGCAGTCGCCGGTACGGAACGCGTCGCGCACGAGTTTCGCCTCGGACGCGGCACCGTCGGTGTAGCCGTCGAACGGGGTCAGCGAGGTGATCTTCGCGAGCAGCAGCCCAACACCGCCCGACCGCACCCGCCGCAGTTTCCCGTCACGTCCTCGAAGCGGCTTGCCGGTGTCGGGGTCGTAGTCGACCACCGCGTACGGCAGGATGCCGACACCCGCCGTCCGGTCGACGCCGAACGCGTTCACAAACGCCAGCGGCGCTTCGCTCGACCCGTAGAACTCGGCGACGCGACCAATACCGAACCGACTGCGGAACTCGTCCCACAGTTCGGGCCGCAGTCCGTTGCCGATGGCGAGCCGAACCGTGTTGCCTCGCTCAGCGGGCACGACCGGCTGGTTGAGCAGGTAGCGGCATAGTTCGCCGATGTAGATGAACGCGGTCGCGCGTTCGCGGGCGATGTCGTCCCAAAACCGCGACGCCGAGAACTTCCGACCAAGCACGTAGGTGCACTCGCCGGCAAGCACCGCCGACAGCGCGACCGTGAGCGCGTTGTTGTGATAGAGCGGCAGGCAGCAGTACAGAGAGTCGTTGCTACGCAAGCGAATTCCCGCGCCACCCAGCCCGGCCATGCTCTTGAGCCAGCGCTGATGTGTCATCACGCTGGCCTTCGGCAGCCCGGTTGTGCCGGAGGTGAAGATCAGGAAAGCGCGCTCCCCTGCCGTCACTTCCGCGCAAACCGCAGGATCGGCTTCTGTTGCACGACGGGCTAATTCGGCCAGTTCCTCGGCGGCGAGCACCGACTCGGGCGCACTCGGCAGCGAGTCAAGCGCTTCCGCACATTCCGCGCCAACCACGTTGAGCACACTGTCGAGCAGGCTGAGACTGTGCGCGAGCACGTCGCCGCGCTGATTGTGATTCAGCAAGCCGACGGGCGCGCCGAGCTTGAGCGCGGCAAGCACGACGAACAGCGTTTCGGGCCGGTTCGTCATCAGCACGCCAACCACGTCGCCGCGCCGGACACCGCGCTCGGAAAGCACTGCGGCGTAACGATTTACGATGCCGTTGGCCGCACGATAGGTGTACGCGTCGCCTTCGAAGCGCAAGAAAACCCGGTCGGGATGACGATGCGCGACCCGCTGAAACGCGCGCCCAATCGACGCCTTGTCCTTCGACCTGATCAACAACCCAAGCGCGTTACGTGCCATCGACGGCGAGTCAAAAGCCATGCCCGGCAACGCTTTTGCCAGGTCAAAAATACTCACAGTGCTCATTGCGACCTCTCCCCTAGATCGCGCGAATCGGCGTGAGCGCGTCTAACGCCGTCGCGACATCGCGCGCGACACTGATCCGATCGCGCGCCCGCGTCGTGACGAAACCGCGTTCGTATAGTTCATCGAGCCAGGTGAACAGCCCGTCGTAGAAACCGTCATGGTCAAGCACCACAACAGGTTTCGAGTGTTCACCCAGGTAACCGCCGGTCCACGTTTCGAACAGTTCTTCCAACGTGCCGATGCCGCCGGGCAGCGCGAGGAACGCGTCGGCGTACTTGGTCATGAGCGCTTTGCGTTCGCCCATGTTGTTGGTGACGAGCAGTTCGCCAGCATCATGGTCGGGCACTTCCGCCGTCATCAGATGACGCGGAATCACCCCGATCGTGTACCCGCCGTTCGCGCGCGCCGAGCTCGCGAGCGCCCCCATCATCGAAACCCGGCCGCCGCCGGAAACGAGCGTCCACCCGCGTCGCCCGATTTCAGCGCCAACTTCGGCAGCCAATTCGAGCAACGCGGGATCGGTCGTGCTTGCCGAGCAGTAAACACAAACGGAAAAAGCCACTACCTGTCCTCAACACCGAGTTGGTCTATGCCCGCGCGTTCACTTGCCGCGTGCACGATGATGTTCACGACCTCGTTGACGTCGTCGGTCACATGAAGCAAATCGAGGTCTTCGGGCGAGATCTTGCCGGAGTCAACGAGGGTTCCACGAATCCAGGTAAGCAGACCGCCCCAAAACTCGGTGCCGAAAAGGATGATCGGGAAGCGCGTGATCTTCTTGGTTTGCACGAGCGTGAGCGCTTCGAACAGCTCGTCGAGTGTCCCGAACCCGCCGGGCAGACACACGAATGCCTGTGAGTACTTCACGAACATGGTCTTGCGTACGAAGAAGTAACGGAAGTTGATGCCGAGGTCGACCCAGTCGTTGAGGCTTTGTTCGAACGGCAATTCGATGCCGAGGCCGATCGAGAAACCGTTGGCTTCGACAGCGCCGCGGTTGGCGGCTTCCATCGCGCCTGGTCCGCCGCCGGTGATGACCGCGAAGCCCTCGGTGGCCAGCGCTTTTCCGATGTCGACGCCCGCCGCGTACTCGGCCGAATCACGCGGTGTGCGTGCGGAACCGAACACCGTGACCGCGCGCGGGACCTCGGCGAGCGCGCCAAATCCTTCAACGAATTCGGCTTGAATGCGCAGGACCCGCCACGGGTCGCTGTGGACCCATTCGCTGTCTTGACGAGTGTCAAGCAGGTTGCGGTCAGCGGTTCGGACGCCAGGTTCGCGGTCGCGGCGAAAGAGCACCGGACCGCGAAACTGCGTTTGCGGCTTGGCCTTGGCGGCCCGATCGTCAGCGGCATCGGATGACATGCCGTTGATCGTATTAGGCCGATGTCGTCAGGTACGTGCGCAGCATCGCGGTAACCGCGGTGATTTGGCTGAGCGGAACGTGTTCGTCGCGTTTGTGGGCGAGGTTCGGGTCGCCGGGGCCGAAGTTCACCGCGGGGATGCCACGTGCGGCGAAGCGGGAAACGTCGGTCCAGCCGTATTTCGCGCGCACGCCCCCACCGCCGTGGGCGTTGACCGAGTCGATGAGCGTGCGGGCGGCCGGCGCGGTGAGGCCGGGCAGCGCGCCGGGTGAGCTGTCGGTGACTTCGAAGGTGAGGTCGAGCCCGTCGACCACCTCGCGGACGTGTTCGATCGCCTGCTCGACGGTGCGGTCGGGCGCGAAGCGGAAGTTCACGTCGACTTCGGCGACGTCCGGCACGACGTTGCCAGCGACCCCACCCGACACGCGCACCGCCGACAGGCCCTCGCGGTAGACGCAACCGTCGATGTCGACTTCGCGCGCTTCGTAGGCGGCGAGCCGCGCGAGGATCGGGGCTAGCTCGTGAATGGCGTTCTCGCCCAACCACGCTCGCGCCGAATGCGCGCGGACGCCGGAGGTGGTGAGCCGCACTCGCAGCGTGCCCTGGCAGCCCGCTTCGATCCAGCCACCCGATGGTTCGCCAAGGATGGCGAGGTCGCCGTCGAGCCACTCGGGCAGGTCACGCTCAATGTGGGCGAGGCCGTTGAATTCGGCGGCGATTTCCTCGCCGTCGTAGAAGATGAGCGTCAGGTCGGCAACCGGGTCGGCGATCGTTGCCGCCAAATGCAGGAACACCGCGTCGCCGGATTTCATGTCGACGGTTCCGCAGCCGAAAAGCACCGATTCGCCGTTGACCTCGTCAGGCCTGCTGGGCACGTTGTCGGCGATCGGCACGGTGTCGAGGTGGCCAGCGAGAATCACGCGCGTCGGCAGACCGCGATTGGTGCGGGCGAGCACCACGTTACCGTGCCGCAGAATTTCGAACCCGGATGTTTGCTCTCGCAATGCTTGCTCGACCAGATCGGCGATCTTGGCTTCGTCCCGCGAAACGCTTGGCACGTCAACGAGGGCGGCGGTCAACTGAATGGGGTCGGCACGCAAATCGAGAGTCACCATGACAAGCCTAGTCGTAGGACGACCGCCCTCACCGGGTCAGCGAGCGGCTAAATAAGATGAGGGGCGTGAGTACTAACGGAGCTTCCGCAGTCGGTATCGCCAACGTCACCCCGGACGGCACCGTCCTCGACACCTGGTTTCCCACCCCTGAGCTGGGCGAATTCGCCGAAACCGGCACCAAGCGCCTCGAAGGGGCCGACATCGGTGCCGAGCTTGCTGAGCTGGTTGGTGTCGACGCCGCGCGTGGCGTTGAGACGATCGCCGTGCGCACCACGATCGCCGATCTGGCTGCCGCGCCGATCGACGCGCACGACGTCTACCTGCGCCTGCACCTGCTTTCGCACCGCCTCGTTCAGCCGCACGGCCTGAGCCTCGACGGCCAGTTCGGCCTGCTCACCAATGTGGTGTGGACCAACTTCGGCCCGTGCGCTGTCGACGGCTTCGAGCTCACTCGCGCGAAGTTGAAGGCGCGTGGTCCGGTGACGGTCTACAGCATCGACAAGTTCCCGCGCATGGTCGATTACGTCGTGCCGTCGGGTGTGCGCATCGCCGACGCCGACCGCGTTCGCCTCGGCGCGCACCTCGCTTCGGGCACCACCGTGATGCACGAGGGTTTCGTGAACTTCAACGCGGGCACCCTGGGCAACTCGATGGTTGAGGGCCGCATTTCCGCTGGTGTGCTGGTTGGGGACGGCTCCGACGTCGGCGGCGGCGCGTCGATCATGGGCACCCTGTCCGGCGGCGGCAAGCAGGTGATTTCGATTGGCGAGCGCTCGCTGCTTGGCGCGAACTCGGGCCTCGGCTTCCCCCTTGGCGACGATTGCGTTGTCGAAGCCGGCCTGTACGTGACCGAGGGCACGAAGGTCACGCTGCCCGACGGCACGGTCGTCAAGGCCGTCGAGCTCGCAGGTCAGCCGAACCTGTTGTTCCGCCGCAACTCGACGACCGGCGCGGTGCAGGTCGTCAATCGCAAGGGAACGGGCATCGAGCTGAACGCGGCTTTGCACGCGAACTAGCCATGTGATCGGGGTCACCGTCACAAACCCGCGCCGACGCGCATCTCATTTTCGACCACTCTCACAGGAGGCGAAAATGCGGATCGTCATCATCGGCGCGGGTTACGCGGGCACGGGCGCGGCCAACCGAATCGCACGCAAGATCCCGGACGCGACCGTCACGGTCGTCAATCCGAGCCCCGACTTTATTGAGCGCGTCCGACTGCATCAGCACACCGCGGGCACCGCGACCGCCGCTATTCCGCTCGCGACAATGCTGCCCCAAACGGCGGCCTTGCGCGTCGGCGAGGTGACGTCGATCGGCGAAAGGGTGGTCGCGCTCGCCGACGGCGACCTCCCGTTCGACTATCTGTTCGTCGCCGTCGGTAGCACCGCACGGCCGCTCCCGGGTGCGATCCCGATCGCTACGTGGGCTGGCGCGGAAGAAGCTCGCCACGCGCTGCCGTCGCTGCCAGCAGGCGCGACCGTGACCGTGATCGGTGCCGGACTCACCGGCATCGAAACGGCGAGCGAGATTGCCGAAACCTACCCAGATCTGCGAATCCGCCTGGTAGGCGAGGAAATTGGGCCCAGCCTCTCAGCGGGCGGACGCAAGCGTGTGCGCAAGGTGCTCGACCGGCTTGGGGTGGAGGTAGTCGAAGGCCGGGTCGAGGAAGTGACCGACGGCAAAGTGCGAGTCGGCGCTCGCTACCACACTTCCGACCTCACCCTGTGGGCTAGCTTCGGCGCGGTTCCCGACCTGGTCGCCCGCAGTGACCTCGCGGTCAACGAAGTTGGCCAAGCGCTCGTCGACCCGATGTTGCGTAGCGTGACCGACGAACGCGTTTTCGTGATTGGCGACTGCGCGGCTGTCGCGGGTCAGCGGATGGCGTGCGCGACCGCTGGACCGCAGTCGGCACACGCGGTCGATACACTCGCCCGCATGCTCAAAGACCGTGCGCCGCAACCCTATTCGATGGGATATGTGGGACAGGGCTTCAGCCTTGGTCGCCACGACGCGGTGCAGCAGGCATGTCGCTCCGATGATCGCCCGTTGCCGCTGTCGTTCCGCGGACCGGTCGCGGCTTACGTCAAGGAGCAGGTCACGCGGTATGCGCTGCGGGCGGCACGCACCGGCAAGAGCTACTGGCTGCCCGGACCACAGGCAGCGAAATGACCGACCAGACAACCGTTTTCACCTATAACCGTCCCCTGTTGTTCTCGATCGCGTACGAGATCCTCGGCTCGGCAAGCGACGCCGATGACGTCCTGAGCGAAAGCTACCTGCGCTGGCGCAAGGTCGACCCGGCGACAGTCGACAACCCGCGCGCGTACCTGGCCCAAATCGTCACGCGACAGGCACTCACCCTGCTGCGCTCCCCCGCCCGGCGCCGCGAGGATTACGTCGGCCCGTGGTTGCCCGAACCATTGGCGACCGCGCCCGACGCCGCCGACCACGTGCTCACCGGCGAAGCCGTGACGACGGCGATGCTGCTCGTCCTCGAAACGCTCACCCCAATCCAGCGCGCCGTATTCGTCCTGCGCGAGGTGTTCGCCTTCGACTACCCCGAAATCGCTACTGCCGTAGACAAATCCGAGCAGGCGGTACGCCAGATCAACCACCGCGCGCGTGTCCGCGTGCACGCGAGTCGCCCCAAAACGGTGGTCTCGCCAGCCGAAGCCGCCCCGATCGTTGAACGTTTCGCCTTGGCGGCGGCGACTGGCGACGTGTCCGCTCTCATGGACCTCCTCGCACCCGGCGTTGTCTTCATCGGCGACGGTGGCGGCGTGGTGAACGCGGTCCGCAGACCGGTATTCGGCCCCGACAAGGTCGCGCGCCTGATGATCGGCCTACTGCGCAAGGGCGGCACAATGGGCGAGATGGGCATGTCTTTCGGCATCTACAACGGCATGCCCGCGGTGACGGCAACGATCAACGGCACGCTCGACCAGGTGACCGCGATCGAGGTGACCGACGACAAGATCACCGCGTTCTACTGCGTGCGCAACCCGGAGAAGTTGACGCATATCGTGGGTGGTTAGGCGCGATAATTGCACCTTCCCAGTAGTCGCCGTCGGCGCCGTTGTTCGAGTGACCCGACCTTGTTCTTCGTCATTGCAGCGGTGGAAGGGCGACCGATGGAAGCGCTCACGCTGGACCGGAATCCGCCTCGAAGGACTGAACAGGTGGTTGGCCCACGGCGACGATCCGTACGCGCCGCAAAACGCTGTGAAGCCGCTCTCTGGGATAGCTGGCCAGTTCCGGATTCGATCAGGCAACTATCGGGCCGTGTATGAGATCCACGATGGGCGCCTGGCGATCCTCGACATCGACGTGGGGCATCGCAGCGCCATCTATCGCCGGTGCCGCTAACTACCCCAACAACTTCTTCTGCACCTTCCCCATCGCATTGCGTGGGAGTTCGGCTACCAAGCGCACCTCGCGCGGGCGCTTGTGTACCGAAAGTTGTTTGGCCACATGGTCAATCAGGGCCTGCGCTAAGTCGGGCGACTCCTCACGGGCCACCACGAACGCGGTGATGCGCTGGCCCAAGTCGTCGTCGGGCAGGCCGACTACCGCTACCTCAGCTACTGCGGGGTGGCCGAGCAGGACCGTCTCGATCTCGCCCGCGCCCACTCGGTAGCCGCCCGACTTGATCAAATCGACGGATTCGCGGCCGACGATGCGGTGGAAACCAGCGGGGTCGATCACCGCGACGTCGCCGGTGCGGAACCAGCCGTCGGCGGTCATGTCGGTCGCGTCCGGGCGGTTCAGGTAGCCGTCGAACAGCATCGGGCCGCGCACCTGCAGACCGCCGATGCTCTCGCCGTCGTGCGGCACGGGCTCATCGTTTTCGTCGCGCAGGCGCGTCTCGACGCCCGCGACGGGTGTGCCGACCCAGCCGGGGCGGCGTTCGCCGTCGGCGCGGGTCGACAACGTGATCATGGTTTCGCTCATCCCGTAGCGCTCGACCGGCGCTTGCCCAGTCAGTTCGACCAACTTCTCGAACACGGGCACCGGCAGCGGCGCGCTGCCCGACACCAGCAGTCGCGCCGAGCTCAAAGCCGTTGCGTACGTTGGTTCTTCGACGATCCGCGACCACACCGTCGGGACGCCGAAATACATCGTGCCGTTCGCTTCGGCGTACGCCCGCGGCGTCGGTTTGCCCGTGTGAATCACCGGGCTGCCGAAACGCAGGGGGCCGAGCACGCCGAGGATCAGTCCGTGCACGTGGAAGAGCGGAAGTCCGTGCACGAGGACATCTTTGCGCGTCCACGCCCATGCGTCGGCGAGCGCGTCCAGGCCAGCAGCGATCGCGCCACGCGAGAGCATCACGCCCTTCGGCAGACCGGTCGTGCCGGACGTGTAGAGAATGAAAGCTGTTGTGCCCGAAGGTGGTTCGGGATAGCGGTGCCACGACCGCGCGTGCTGTCGCACGGGAATCGCCGGCAGCCCAGTGCCCTCGGGCGCCGCACCGAGCCACGCTTGCGCGCCCGAATCGGTGAGGATGTGTTCGCGTTCCACCTTGCCCGCGTCCGGCGGAACCGGCACGACAGTCACGCCCGCGATCAGGCAGCCGACAACCGCGAGCACCGTCGACATGGTCGGCTCGGCAAGCACCGCGACGCGTTTCGCCCGCGCGACCCGCTCGGCAACCGAGGTAGCCGCACCGAGTAAATCGCTGCGCGACAAGGTGGTTCCGTCGATCGTGACGGCGTTGGGGATGTCGTCACCAGCGGCGACGGCAGCCGGATTCAACGAGGCGAGCAGCAGCGGCGGACCGAAGGACATTCGTCAACGCTAAACCCGTGCCGATCCGGCCGTTCCATTGACACCATCGGCGAACTGATGAGACATTTCATGTATAACTCTCTCAACGATGAGAATGGGGTCGTCATGACCATCGCCGCCACCGAGTTCGACATTCGTGACTACATCGACGGTGCCGCCGCCTTCTATGGCGCGACCGCGAACGTGATTATGCAACTCAGTCTCGCACCTGTCGGCTACGGCGTCATCGAATCGAAGGTGGAGAGCGGCAGCATCATGCGCCACCCGGTGAAGCGCACGCGCACCACGCTTACCTACCTGTCGGTCGCGCTGATGGGCACGCCCGGCGACCGCGCCGCGTACCGTCGCGCGATCGGCAACGCGCACAAATACGTGCACTCCACGCCAGAAAGTCCGGTGCGCTACAACGCTTTTGACCCCAACCTGCAACTGTGGGTCGCCGCCTGCCTGTACTGGGGTTCGCTCGACGTGATGGAGCGCATGTACGGCCCGGTCGAGGAAGACACCGCCGACATCTTCTACGCGTACGCCGAACGGCTCGGCACGACGTTGCAGGTGAAGCCGGAAATGTGGCCGGCCGACCGCGCCGCTTTCGCCGAGTATTGGGCCAAAAACCTGGCCCTGACCAGCATCGACGACACGATGGCCGCGTACTTCGCCGACCTCATGGACTTGCGAATGCTGCCACTGCCGTTGCGTGCGGTCTTCGGCCCGTTCCACCGCTGGTTCACGACTGGCCTTCTCCCCCAACACATTCGGGACGAAATGGGGCTGGTGTGGACCGCACGCGACGAACGTCGCTTAAACCGCCTCCTCGCGGCAACGGGTTTCGTGTGGGGCAGGATGCCGCGCGTGATCCGCAATTTCCCGTTCAACGCGACCCTGGCCGACATGCGGCGACGTGAAGAGAAGGCACTGCCGCTGATTTAGGGTTTCAGCACGCGGCCGCGCAACGTGACCTCAGAACGGGGCGGCCAGCACCCAGTTCACGTACATCGCCTCGAACGCGGTGTCCGGCTTCGCCAGTTCAACAACAACCGGCGTATTCGACGACCGGAACGCCAGCGCGAACGGCTCGCCCGGCTTCGGCCGCCACGCGCTGACCGTAACCCCGCGCGCCGAGGTTTCGCGCGTCGTTGTCGGGTCGGTGTTGCCGTGCCGATTCAGGTACGCGTCGGCGTCGGCGACGGTTGGATATTCGGTAAACCAGCTGGTCACGCCGGTGTTGTCGGTGCAGGTCAGCTGGCGAACGGGAGCCGGATCACCGGGCGCGACGATGAGCGAACCCGTGCGCGTGCACGTGAGCCCGGACCATCCCGCTACGTTGGGATTCGCGGGCAGAATCGATGGATACGCCGCCTGCACGGCCGCATGCTCACCCCACGATGGCGGTGCGTACCGCGTTGGGCGAATGAACTTCCAGTACACCGCGCCAACTCCGACAACGCCGATTCCCGCGACCATCGCAAGGACAAGCAGCGAGACCGCGAGCAGTCGCCAGCGCGAAGAAACGGTCGCGGTGACCGGCTGCGCGGGCTGGGACAACGCATGATCCGTAACGGGCGCCGCGAACGCCATCGTTGCCCCGACGGGCCCGGACGCCCCGAAAGCAGCTGGCGTGGGCCACACGGTGCCCGACTGTTGCGCTGGCTCGCGCACCGCATGACCGGGTGCGGAAACCAGCGTGGGCGCGGCGGGGTCGCTCGGGGCACCGTTCACTCCGGGCAGTCCGTGGACACCGGGATCGGCGAGCACGTGCGGCGCAGTTCCAGACCGGGCAGCTGCGTCGGCCGACGTCGCCGGACGCTGCGAAGCGGACACAGTCCCGCCAACAACTCCCTCCGACGTACCCTTCCACTGCGGCTGTGCCGAAGACCCACTCCCGAGCGCATACCGAGCCGCGTACGCGAATTCCGCACAGCTGTCGAATCTTTCGGCGGGATCCTTCGCCAACGCCCGCGCCAAAACAGCATCAAAGGCAGGCGAAACCGGAGTGACAGCACTGGCCGCAGGTGCCGGCTTCGTCAGGTGCGCGGCGACAACCTGGCCCGGATTCGTTGCGGGGAACGGACTTTCGCCCGTCAGGAGCGTGAAAAGAGTGCACGCCAACGAGTACTGATCCGAACGATGATCGACAGGGACGCCCGAAAGTTGTTCTGGCGAAGCGTAAGCCAACGTCGCGAGGAAATCGCCGGTGCGCGTGAGCTGACGTGCGTCGCCGCGCAGCCGCGCGATCCCAAAGTCGGTGAGCAGCGCCCGATCGCCACCACCGCGCATGGGTGTCAACAGAATGTTGGCCGGCTTCACGTCGCGGTGCAGCACGTCGCGTTCGTGAGCGTAATCAAGCGCCTCGGCGGTCTGACTGATGATGTCGAGCGCGCGTTCCGGCGGCAGCGCGGTTCCGCGAAACACCGACGCGTCTTGGCCGTCGACGTACTGCATCGAAATCCACATCAGCCCGTCGTCGACACCACGATCGAGCACGGCGACGATATTCGGATGGTCAAGCCGTGCTGACACGTCCGCTTCGCGCTCAAACCGGCCGCGAATGTCGTTGTCGGTGAACAACTCCCGATTGAGCAGCTTCAGCGCGACCGAACGCGGCAACCGTGGGTGCGCGGCCAAATACACCGTGCCCATGCCGCCCCGACCGAGCAGCCGCTCAATGCGATAGCCCGCGAAAACCGCGCCGACCCCGACGTCCACCCCGTTCATGTGCCCTCCGTGCCGAGCTGTCAAGCCTGCCGTCCCGCTCGCGACCCTATCCGAAATCGTCGGTCGGGCACCGGCGTCCGGCACCCGATCGACGAGAACTAAGCGAGTCGACGAGCCGCTTCGGCGATGCGCTCATCGGTCGCCGTGAGTGCGATGCGCACGTGCTCCGGCGAGCGCGGACCGTAGAAATCGCCGGGCGCGGCGAGGATGCCACGGTCGGCGAGCCAGTCGAGGGTGTAGCGGCACGCTTCCCCGCGCGTAGCCCACAGGTAGAGGCCAGCTTCGGAGAAATCGATACGAAAACCTGCCGCTTCCAAGGCATTTCGCAGCACCTCGCGGCGCGCGCGATACCGCTCCCGCTGCGTGTTTTCGTGCTCGTCGTCGCTGAGCGCGGCCGTCATCGCCGCCTGGATCGGCAACGGCAGCATCATGCCCGAATGCTTGCGCACCTCAAGCAGTTCCGCGACCAGCTCAGGGTCACCGGCGACGAAACCGGCGCGGTAGCTTGCGAGATTCGACGTCTTGCTCAGCGAGTGGATGGCGAGCAGGCCAGTGTGGTCGCCGTCGGAAACGCGCGGGTCGAGGATCGACACCGCTTCGCCTTCCCAGGTCAGCCCCAGGTAGCACTCGTCCGACGCGACGATCGCGCCACGCTCGCGCGCGAACGCGACCACCTTGCGCAGGTGTTCGATCGGCAGCACCTTGCCGGTGGGGTTCGACGGCGAGTTCACGAAGATCAGCGCCGGATTCTGCGGCCCGATCTGGGTGAGCCCGTCGGCTCGCCACGGCTTCGCGCCAGCGAGCAACGCGCCCACTTCGTAAGTGGGATAAGCGATTTCGGGGATGACAACGAGGTCGTTCGACCCGAGACCGAGCAGTCGAGGCAACCCGGCGATGAGTTCCTTGGTGCCGATCACCGGCAGCACCGCGGCCTCGTCGACCCCGGTTATCCCGAAGCGACGCGCCATCGCGGCGACAGCTGCGGCACGGAGTTCGGGCGTGCCGTGCGTTGTTGGGTAGCCGGGAACGGCGGCGACCGATGACAGCACGGCCTGAATCAGCGGGTCAACCGGATCGACGGGCGTGCCAACCGAAAGGTCGACGAGCCCGCCCGGATGCGCGGCCGCCTTGGTTTTCACCGAGGCGATGGTGTCCCAGGGAAAGTCCGGGAGCAGGCTGCTGACCCGCGTGCGAGTAGAGCTACCGCTCACTCTTCGGCCATGGGGGGCAGCGCCTTGATGAAGGCGGGGTCGTAATCGACGACGCCAACCTTGGTCGCGCCGCCGGGCGAGCCCAGCTCGTTGAAGAAGTCGACGTTGGCGCTGATGTAGCCGCTCCACTGATCTGGGGTGTCGTCTTCGTAGAAGATGGCTTCGACGGGGCACACCGGCTCGCACGCACCACAGTCAACGCACTCGTCGGGCTGGATGTAGAGCATGCGGCCACCCTCGTAGATGCAATCCACGGGGCATTCTTCGATGCACGCCTTGTCCTTCACGTCAACGCACGGTTCAGCGATGATGTACGGCACTGCCGCTCTCCTAGTCTGTCCACACCTGCGGGGGCTACTCCGCCCCCAAACCCTATCCCGAACCCTCACATTACCCCGGCCCCAGCCTCACCTAAGTCCCGAGCGCATCTGCTAGCTCGCTTTCCTGGGAGAGCTGGGGCAGCCGCGCGCCCGTGGGCAGGAACAACGATCAGCTGACGGTCAGGGGCAACGCGCGCGGGATGTGCTCGACGGCACCGTAGGTCGTCGTCCGCTCGCGTACCGGGCGGTTGATTCCGGCGGCGATCTCGGTCAGTTCGGCGACCGTCTTTGCCGAACCGTGCTGCGAACCGGCCATCCGGCTGATGGTTTCTTCCATCAACGTGCCGCCCAGGTCGTTCGCGCCGCCGGTCAGCATCGCCTGCGTGCCGAGCGTGCCCAACTTCACCCAACTGGTCTGGATGTTGTCGATACGGCGGTGCAGCATGATGCGGGCAAGGGCGTGGACCGCGCGGTTGTCGCGGTTGGTCGGGCCGGGGCGGGCCGCGCCCGCCAGGTACAGCGGTGCGCTCTGGTGGACGAAGGGCAGCGGGACGAACTCGGTGAAACCGCCCGTCTGATCCTGAATTTCGCGCAGCACGCGCAGGTGCGCGACCCAGTGACGCGGGTTGTCGACGTGGCCGTACATCATCGTCGAACTCGACGGAATGCCCAGCTCATGCGCGGTCGTGATGACCTCAATCCACGCCGACGTCGGCAGCTTGCCCTTGGTGAGCACCCAGCGCACTTCGTCGTCGAGGATTTCGGCAGCCGTGCCGGGAATCGAGCCGAGGCCCGCTTCCTTCAATGCCGAAAGCCAGTCGCGAATCGACTGACCGCCGCGCGACGCCCCGTTCACAATCTCCATCGGAGAGAATGCATGCACATGCATCGATGGCACGCGGGCCTTGATCGCGCGCACCAGATCGGCGTAACCGGTAACCGGCAGTTCGGGGTCGATTCCACCCTGCATGCAAATCTCGGTCGCGCCGTCGACGTGCGCTTCCCATGCCCGATCGGCGACCTCGTCGGTGCTGAGGGTGAACGCGTCGGCGTCGCCCTTGCGCTGAGCGAACGCGCAGAAGCGGCAACCGGTGTAGCAGATGTTGGTGAAGTTGATATTGCGGTTCACGACGTAGGTCACGTCGTCGCCGTTCACCTCTTTGCGCAGCGAATCAGCAAGGGCGGCAACAGCTTCCATTGCCGGACCATCTGCCGTGGCGAGGGCGTGATACTGGTCGTCGGTGAGCCCGGCCGGGTCTTTCTCTGCCGCTCGCAGCGCACCAAGAACATCGGCGTCGAGCTTCTCCACGACCGCCAAGTCGCGCGCGTGCTCGCGCACCGTTTCCCAGTCACCGAACGCGCCAACAACTTCCTGACCGAGCCCGGAATCGCTGCGGCTTTCGGTGTTGCGGCCGTCGGTGTCGATCGACGTATTCAGGTCAACGCGACCAGCCGATTCCCACGACTCGTCCGGCTCCTGCCACGGCAACCCGACCGGCAGCGCATCGGCGCGAGCCAGCCCGGTCGCTGGATCGGTGAGCGCGTCGACGTGCGCGCCGATGCGCGGGTCAATCCACGGATGACCAGCGCGAACGTATTTCGGATGCGCTGATGTGCGCTCAACGAGCGTGTACCCGGCGGCCGCGGTGATGTCGCGCAATGTGTCGAGGTTGGGCCACGGTCGCTCGGGATTCACATGGTCGACGGTGACCGGCGAGACGCCACCCCAGTCGTCGATACCCGCGTCGATCAACGCTCGACAATCGCGCTCCGACACCAGGTTCGGCGGCGCCTGCACTGGCACGTCCGGCCCAAGCAGCAGGCGGGTGACCGCGACCGTCGCGAGGAACTCCTCAACGCCAGCGTCGGGGACATCGCGCATCGCGGTGTCGTCCTTGGCGCGGAAGTTCTGCACGATCACTTCTTGGATATGCCCAAACTCTCTGTGCAGCTTGCGAATCGCCATGATCGACTCGGCACGCTCAGTCAGCGTTTCACCAATACCAACCAGGATGCCGGTGGTGTAGGGAACCGAAAGGCGACCAGCGTCGGTGATCGCACGCAGCCGCACGGCCGGGTCCTTGTCGGGGCTGCCGTAATGGCACTGGCCCTTCTCGGTGAACAGCCGCGTCGACGTGGTTTCGAGCATCATGCCCATCGACTGCGCGACCGGCTTGAGTCGCGCTATCTCGGCCCAACTCATCACGCCGGGGTTCAGATGCGGGAGCAGCCCGGTTTCTTCGAGTACGAGAATCGAAACGGCACGCAGGTAGTCGAGAGTGGAGTCGTAACCGCGCTCGTCAAGCCATTGCGCGGCCTCGGGCCAACGGTCTTCTGGCCGGTCACCGAGGGTGAACAGCGCTTCCTTGCAACCGAGCGCCGCGCCCTGTCGCGCGATTTCCAGCACCTCGTCCGGCTCAAGGAACATCCCGTGCCCAGCCGCGCGCAGCTTGCCCGGCACCGTGACGAACGTGCAGTAATGGCACTTGTCGCGGCACAACTTCGTGAGCGGGATAAAGACATTGCGCGAGTAGCTGATCGTGTTAGGCCGACCCGCCGACTCCAATCCGGCGTCGCGAACCCGCGCGGCGCTTGCACACAAATCGGCAAGATCGTCGCCGGTCGCGTGCAGCAACACCGTCGCCTCGTCGACATTGAGGGTGACACCATCACGTGCACGCCGCAGCGCTCGCCGCATCGCTGCGGGACTGGGCGCGGGACGCGGAACACTCGGCTGCGGCAAGTCGGTCACGCGTTCGATCATGCGCTACTTCTCTCCCGAATGTCAGTCGGCCCCGTGCGGGTCGCACGAGCACGACAACCCGCTGATCGGTCACCGGTATTCCCGTGCGACCCCAATTCGGCTCGTACGGCTGCGATCATGGCGTGATGTCGCGTTCTTCCATCTTGGCCGAGCCAGCTTGGCGACCTAGCCCGAAAGCGCGCGTCCTGTGGGCAGCGCAGAATTCGATCGGCGTGGTGATCGCGGTGGTCGCGTTGCTGGCGTGGACGCTGATCGACTCGCGGCATCGCGGGTGGCAAGCGTTCGGCGCTGGCGTGTGGCTCCTGGTCGCGGCCGTCGCCATCGTTGTCATTCCGCTCTGGCGCTACGCGGTGCATCGGTGGGAAATCACCGATGACGCCGTCTACACGCGCGTCGGCTGGTTCGACCAGGAGTCGCGCGTCGCGCCTATGTCGCGGGTGCAAACCGTCGATACCGAACGCGGGCCGATCGAGCGGATCCTCGGGCTAGCGACCGTCACTGTCACTACCGCGTCGTCGGCGGGCGCGGTGCGCATCAGCGCCCTCGATCTGCCGGTCGCCGAAGACGTGGTCACCAAAGTGGCCGACGTCGCCGCGCAAACCCGAGGCGACGCGACGTGAACGACACCGGCTGGCAGCGACTAGACCCCCGAATGCTGCTCGTTTACCCGGTCACCGAGGTCATCAAGTACATCCCGGTCTTGCTCGGTTCGGTGATCATCGGCACTTCGCGTGGCAACCCGCTCTGGAGCTTGATTCCGCTCGCTGTCGTGGCCGGTTTCGGCGCGACACGCTGGTTCACCACCACGTACCGCATTGACGGTGAGCAGGTTCAGCTGTGCTCGGGTCTGCTTGCGCGAAAGACACTTTCGATTCCACGTTCACGTATTCGGTCCGTTGATGTGCAGGCCGACCTCTGGCACCGACTGCTCGGCCTCGCCGTTGTCGAGGTCGGGACGGGCACGGAAAAGAGCAAAGACGACGCGTTCAAACTCGACGCGCTCGACCGTGATGATGTGCCAGCACTCCGCAACCAATTGCTTGCACATACATCAACCCCCGAACCAGTTGCAGACGCAAGCATCGAACGCGAAATCGCGCACTGGCGACCCGCGTGGGTGCGATACGCGCCGCTGTCGCTCACGGGGCTGGCCTTCGCCGCGCCGCTTGTCGGCTTCGGCGCCCAATTCGGCGCCGCTGATCTGATTTTCGAATCAGATGCGGTTCGCCACGTTGGCGACGATCGGCTCCCGATCGTCGTGCTGATCGTCTCCGGCGTAGCACTGCTGTCCTTGCTGCTGGTGAGCATCGCGGCGTGCGCGCAGTACCTGGCAACGTGGTTTGGCCTGCGCGTAGTCGACAACGGAAGCACACTGCACCTGCGCTACGGCCTGTTCACCACACGACAGATCACCTTGGACCTCGCCCGTTTTCGCGGCGCGACACTGAGCGAGCCGTTGCTGTTGCGTGCGGCGGGCGCGGCACAGCTGTCGATGATCATGACCGGTGAGAACCCGCAGCAGAAGATCCTGCCGCAGGCCCCGCGCATCGCGGCGGAGCGAACGCTGGACGAATTGCTGCGGACCCGGCGCGCACGAAACAGCAAGAGCGTCAAGACAATTCGCCCCGAAATCACCGCCGACGACCTGCTGATCACCGGTGAGACCCTCGGCACGATCCCACTGATCCCGCACGGCCCCGCAGCCCGACGTCGGCGCTACACCCACGCCGCGATTCCCGTCGAGATCCTCGCTGGCCTCGCGCTGCTCTACGTCCTCACCGGCCACCATCTGCCCCTGGCCATCTGGGCAGTTCTCGCGATCTTCGCCGGGCTGTCGACCGTGTTAGCTCGTGATCAGTACCGCGGTCTCGGCCACCGCGTGCTGGCTGGCACCGACGGCCCGACATGGTTGATCACGAGCAAAGGCAGCTTGAACCGCCACCGCGACTGTCTGGAAGCCGACGGCATTATCGGCTGGACCATTAAGCAGTCCTTCTGGCAGCGCAGAGTCGGTTTGGCGACAGTCGTCGCGGCAACGGCGGCAGGCAAAAAGGCCTATTCGGTCGTCGACCTGCCACTCCCCCAGGCTCGCGCCTTGATCGAGGAAGTGTCCCCTGGCATTTCCGGGTTAGCGCAAAGCGCCGGAGTTCGCCCGGAAATACACGTACCCGGCGGGGAACAGCACGCCGCAAGCGAGCAGCAGGAGGGTGCTGCCGTCGCTGGCGAGCATCCGGTCGCCGCCCGGTCCGCGCGACGCGGCGATGAGGAAACCGAGCGCCCACACGCCGATCGGGGCGAACAGGAAACCTAAGCGGCTCGTCACCGATTCCATGCCGTAAACCAGGGCGATATTGATCGGACCCGCCAGTAGCGCGGTGATCGGGAACGCGACAGTGCCGATATACAGCGGCAGGAAAAGCACTTCGAGCGACAACGTGAGGAGCGCGTCGAACAGCAGCGCTACCACGATCAGGGCAGTAAGGACCGGCGCGAACCGACCGCCAGCGGTGGGTTTTTCAACGGACTCGGTCACCATGAGCGTGGAGTCTATTCGGCGCGTTCGTCGGCGTCGTGCGCTTGGTCGGCAAGCACGCGAGGTCGGGCGAAGTGCCAGCCGATCATGAGCGCGGGAATGATCAACACGAGACTCGCGACGGTCCACGTCCCGACGGGCTTATCGAAGACCATGAGCACGACAACGCTGAGCAGGAACGCCAGCGTGGCGTAACTCGTGTACGGGGTGCCCATCAGTCGGAATTTCGGTCGAACAAGGACGCCGCGCTTGGATAGGCGATACATCTTCAACTGGCAGAGAATAATCGTTGCCCACGACGAAAGAATGCCAAGCGAAGCCATGTTCAGCACGATCTCAAACGCTTGTTCCGGCACCACGCCATTCAGGACAACGCCAATCATCGCGACGCCGAACGTCAGCAGGATGCCGCCGTAGGGAACGCCATGTCCACTCATCCGCGCGGTAAACGTTGGGGCGCTTCCGCGCACCGCCATCGACCGCAGAATGCGCCCGGTCGAATACAACCCGGCATTCAAACTGGAGAACGCGGCGGTGAGCACGACGACGTTCATCAGTGACCCAATACTCGGTACCCCGAGCGCGGTGAAGAACGTGACGAACGGGCTCTCACCTTCTCGATAAGACGTGTAGGGCAACAAAAGACCAAGCAACACAAGCGAACCCACGTAGAACACCGCGATGCGCGCGATCACCGAATCGATCGCCTTCGGCATGATCTTCTCTGGGTCCTTCGTCTCACCTGCCGCAGTGCCAACCAATTCGACTGCCGCGTAAGCGAATACAACGCCCGACGTGACCGTGACCAGCGGCAAGATGCCGGTCGGGAAGAAGCCGCCGCTGTCACGCACCATTTGCACGCCAGTCGGCTCCCCTTCAATCTTGAAGCGGCCGAGCAGAAATACCGTGCCGACGATGAGGAACGCGCTCAGCGCGGTGACCTTCACCAGTGCGGCCCAAAACTCCAACTCACCAAAGGCTTTGACGCTAATCAGATTGACAACCAGCACAATAATCAGCGCGAGAAACGCGAGTACCCACTGGGGAACAACTGTCATCGGTTGCCAGTATTGAAAATAGAGCGCGATAGCCGTTGAATCGGCGATCCCGGTCATCGCCCAGTTGAGGAAATACATCCAGCCGGCGACGAAAGCCGCTCGCTCGCCTAGAAATTCATGTGCGTAGGAGACGAACGACCCCGACGTAGGGCGGTGCAAAACCAATTCGCCAAGAGCACGCAAGATGAAGAAGACGAAAACGCCGCAAATCGCATAAACCACCCACAACGAAGGCCCCGCTTTCGCGAGCCGCCCGCCCGTACTCAAAAACAAGCCCGTACCAATAGCGCCGCCGATGGCGATCATCATCAACTGACGCTTGCCTAGCGATTTGCGGTACCCCGCGTCTTCCGACTCCACGCCGACACCCCTGCCACTGTGGTGAACTCCAACATCGGCACGGTACCGGGCTGGACGCGCGGCTTCGGGCAGGCTGGGCGGGCGCGGTTAGTCGAGTCCGGCGAAGAGGTCGTGTTCGAGCCCGTCAGCGCCCGTCGCGCCACGCTTTCCCCGCGCGAGCACGAAGTGTTCCACCGGCATGATGGGCAGCGCGATGTTGTTCGACAGCGCGTATTCGCGCCCGCTCGGCGCGACCGTCACCTGGGTCGCGTGCGCGCGCAGGGCAGCGCGTTTCGCACCGACAACGTCGGAAACGTCGATCACGGCGGTCGCGGCGTCGGTCGAGATGTAGTCGACAAGCGCGTCGACCGGCAGCAACCAGCCGTCGGGAAGCGCGCCCGGCAGCTCGTCGACGGTCCGACGGACGAGCGCGGCGACATGCTCGCGCAGGACATCGCGGTCGAACACCGTCCAGTAGAACTTCGGCACGTCAAAGCCACGTTCGGCGGCGCGCTCAAGCGCGGCGACGGTGATCTCGTGCGCGCGGATGTGGTCGGGGTGGCCGTAGCCGCCATTGGGGTCGTAGGTGACAACGACCTGTGGCTTCAGCGTCAAGATCACTTCGGTCAGCGCGTCGATCGGCTCGTCGCCCGCGTTCACGAACGCGCGCGGATTCGCTGCCGACGGCGTACCGGCCATCCCCGAATCACGCCACTTACCCGCTCCCCCAAGGAAATTCGGGCTTGCGACGCCGACCGCGTCAAGGGCAGCGGTAAGTTCGCTGATTCGGTAACCGCCAAGTTGGTTCGCCTGATCAGCGACTAGCCCGGCCCAGCGCTCGCCGATCACCTCGCCCTCTTCGCCAAGCGTGCACGTGACAACGGTGACCGGAACGCCCTGCTTGCGATAGTGCGCGATGGTGCCGCCGGTGGTGATCGACTCGTCGTCGGGGTGAGCGTGAACGAGCAGCAATCCGCCGGTCTCGGTCATGGAATCCTCCGCCACTGCGCGGCATCGCCGAAGATGCCGATCTGGATCGCGCCCGCGAGCGAAACACCGTCAACACGGGGGCCAGCGGCGGCGACGACATTGTCTTGCATGATGGGCAGCACCGTCGCCAGATCCCACAGTTTCGGCTCGGCTTCGGCAATGATCTTGCCAACTTCGTTGCCGCGCAACGCTTCACCAATCGCGGGCTGCAATGCCGGATCGCAGACCCCGCCAAAGTTGCTTGGTGCCTTGCGATATGCCTCGACAGCCGCATTTGCCTCGTTGGTCGCGCCTGCCAATTCGACTGGGGCACAACCGTATCGAGAGGCGAGCACGGTCGCGGGATCGTCTCCAGCGAGCTGCCAGCCGACGATCGCGTCGACGGTCGACTCCGTGAGCGCTTTGCCGTACAGCTCTTCGGCGGGTAAGCCGCGCACTGTCGCGTCGATGCCCGCGCTGCGCAGCTGGTCAGCGGCGGTATTGGCGACCGCGAGCGACGTCGCGTCACCGGTCACCGCGCCAATGCGCACCGCGAGGCTCTTGCCGTTGCGCGCGAGCGAACGTGGTCGCGGTGCGGGCGATGTCGCCGAACCGGTCGCGGGTGCTTCCGGCGCGCGGCCAAAACCGGCTTCGGCGAGCAGCGCGAACGCTTCCTCAGTCGACGGACGCGGCGGCGCGGTTGGCACGTAACCGGGGCTCGACGGCGGCAACACCTGCGCGCGCGCCGGTTCGACCCACCCGCCCGTCTGCGCGCCGACAGTGGCGAGCAGCGCCGGATCAAGAAGGGAGAGAACAGCTTTACGCACCCGGACGTCGGCGAGGTCGCCCGCGCGCCCGTTGAGTGTCAACTGCAATTCGCGTGCCTGCGGCATGATCGTTGTCCGCACCGACGGGATCGCGGCGAGCTGCGCCTGCGTCGCGACGCCACCGTGAACGAGCGCCATTTGCGCATCGCCGGTGCGCAGCGATTCGGCCAACTGCGACGGCGTTCCGCCACGTCGCAGCAACACCTGATCAGGCGCGGCTGGTGTATCCCAGAAGCGATCGTTGCGTTCGAGGACAATCTCGTCGCGGCCACGGTCGACGGACTTGATCGTAAATGCGCCGCCGGACACCGGAATTCGATCGACGAGCCCACTCGCGAAGCCGCCAGGCGAATCCTTCACCAAATGTGAGGGAAGCAGATTCGTGAACAATTCACGCCACGCCGGATACGGCTGCGACAACGTGACCGTGACGGTTTTGCCGCCGCCCGATGACGCGACATCGGTGATGAGCCGATACCCAGCGGGATCAACGACGCCAGGCTGGGTGATCATCTGCTGCCAGAGGAAGCGGAAATCTTCGGCGGCAATCGGCGCACCATCAGACCAGTTCGCCTGGTTACGCAGGGTGTAGGTGATGGTGAACGGCTCTTGGGCCGTCACGTCGGCGGCGGTGATCAGCGACGCGTCGGGCACCCAGTCGACAAAACCGGGCTTGCCGGGGCTCGGGACCGGGCGGAACGGGCTCGGCAGGACCATCGAGGAAACCGCGCTGGTCGCCGGGGACTGATCAGCGACCAGATGCGGATTGAACCCAATCCCGATGTCGTCAATGCCGACGAAAATGGTGTTCTTGCCCGGCTTGGCGAGCGTGGTTTTCGGTGAGTCGGTGCTCTCGATGGGCGGTGGCGGATTCGCCGTGCAGCCAGCCACGACCACCGTCGAGGCGATCGTCGCTAACGTCATCACGCGCCACTTCGCGCGCCACCCCGAACTCACCCTAGGCACACTACCGAACCCCTTCACCAACCGCCGGTTGGCCTCTGGGCAGCGAAATGGGTGCCGGTCAGACCATGGTCCAACCGACACCCATCTACTGCGACGTACTAGCTACCCGATACTGCTTTGTCGCGTGCCTTGCGACGCGACAGGTCGCGCGCACGCTCGTTCGCACCAAGCACGACCTTGCGTACGCGAACCACCTCGGGGGTGACCTCGACGCATTCGTCTTCGGTGCAGAACTCCATCGCGAGCTCAAGGTCGAGCTGCAACGGCTTGGCCATCGTTTCGAACGTGTCCGCGGTGGCGCTGCGCATGTTCGTCAGCTTCTTCTCGCGGGTCACGTTGATGTCGAGGTCCTCGGCACGCGGGTTGATGCCAACGACCATGCCCTCGTACGTGTCAGCGCCCGGCTCGACGAAGAACTGACCACGGTCGGCCAGCTGGATCATCGCGAACGGGGTGACGGTGCCAGCGCGGTCGGAGACAAGCGAACCGGTGTGGCGGCCACGGATCTCACCGGCCCACGGCGCGTAACCGTGGGAGACGGCGTTGGCGATACCGGTGCCTCGCGTGTCGGTCATGAACAGCGTGCGGAAGCCGATCAGGCCACGCGACGGCACGATGAACTCCATGCGCACCCAGCCAGCGGCGTGGTTGCTCATCTGGACCATCTTGCCCTTGCGAGCGGCGAGGAGCTGGGTGACAGCGCCCAGGTACTCATCGGGGCAGTCGATGGTGAGCTCTTCGAACGGCTCGTGGACCTTGCCGTCGACCTGGCGGGTAACCACCTGCGGCTTGCCGACGGTGAGCTCGAAACCCTCACGACGCATCTGCTCAACGAGGATCGACAGGGCGAGTTCGCCACGACCCTGCACCTCCCACGCATCGGGACGGCCGATGTCGAGGACGCGCAGCGACACGTTGCCGATGAGCTCCTGATCGAGGCGCGACTTGAGCATGCGAGCGGTGAGCTTGTGGCCCTGCACGCGACCGACCAGCGGCGACGTGTTGGTGCCGATGACCACCGAGATGGCGGGCTCGTCGACGGTGATGCGCGGCAGCGCGACCGGGTTCTCCAGGTCGGCGAGGGTGTCGCCGATCATGATGTCGGGGATACCAGCGATAGCGACGATGTCGCCAGCGACAGCAACCTCGCCCGGCTGACGCTCAACGCCAACGGTCTGCAGCAGCTCGGTGATCTTGACCTGCTTGGCGCCATCGGCGTTGATCCAGGTGACGTTCTGCCCCTTGCGCAGCTCGCCGTTGTGGATACGAACCAGGGCGAGACGGCCAAGGAAGGCCGACGCGTCGAGGTTGGTGACGTGCGCCTGCAGCGGAGCATCGGCGTTGCCCTTGGGCGCGGGGATGTTCTCCATCAGCACGTCGAACAGCGCGTCGAGGTTCTCCGCGTCGGGCGCTTGGCCGTTCTCGGGACGCTCCTTCGACGCCTTGCCTTCACGGCCCGATGCGTAGAGCACGGGCAGGTCGAGCGCGAGTTCGGCGGCTTCGGCGGCCTCGTCGTCGAGGTCGGAGGCGAGGTCGAGCAGCAGGTCGTGCGACTCCTCGACAACTTCTTCGATGCGGGCGTCGGGGCGGTCGGTCTTGTTGACGACCAGGATCACCGGCAGCTTGGCGGCAAGCGCCTTGCGCAGCACGAAGCGGGTCTGAGGAAGCGGGCCCTCGGACGCGTCGACGAGCAGCACGACACCGTCGACCATGGAAAGGCCGCGTTCGACCTCGCCACCGAAGTCGGCGTGGCCGGGGGTGTCGATCACATTGATGACGGTGACGGAGCCGTCGGGGTGGTGACGATGCACAGCGGTGTTCTTCGCGAGAATGGTGATGCCCTTCTCGCGCTCGAGGTCACCGGAGTCCATGACTCGGTCGACCAGTTCGGCTCGCTCAGCGAACGCGCCCGACTGACGAAGCATGGCGTCGACCAGCGTCGTCTTGCCGTGGTCGACGTGGGCCACGATGGCGACGTTGCGAAAATCGCGTGTAGACGACACGCCTCAATCCTCCTGAAGTTGGTGTATTTGGCGCGGCACAGAGGTATCGCGGCCTGTTACAGGCTACCGGTTGCGCTGCGACGCTCACGTGTCAGGCTGCTTACATGGCGAATGCCCTCGAGGCCCTGCGTGGTTACACATGCGCTACCGCCTCCGGGCCGCCGTGGACATTCGCGGTACTTAGGATAAGCTAACTCGCGTGGGCAAGGTGAAAGCTAAGAACGTATCCGGCCTCAAACCCAAGAAGAAGTGCTGCAGAAAGCAGACACGATGCCTGAAATGCCCCGTTGTGATTATGCGAATGAAGAAGGCCGAGTCCGCTGGAATGTGCGGTAAAGATCTCAAAAAAGCCTTGAAGAAGGCGCGCGCGGCCTGACGTTCGCACCCGGGGCGATGCGCCATGCCCACAGTCGGCGTACAACCGAGTTATGGACACCCCGGTGATGTCAGCGCCTGAACTCACCATCGCTCTCGCCACGCTGCCAAGGTGGGAGCGCGAAGGAACGTCATCGATCAGCCGCACGGTGAGCGCGCCAAGTTTCCTCGACGGCATCGACTTTGTGCGCCAGATCGCCGACGCGGCAGAGGCGGCCGATCATCATCCCGACATCGACATTCGTTGGCGCACACTGCGTTTCGTACTTAGCACCCACAGCGCGGGCGGCGTGACGAGCAAAGACATCGCGCTCGCGCACCGGATCGACGAGATCGTTGGCGGTTAGGCCGCCTGCACTCCCGTGCGCTTGACATGGTGCCCGTGCCAAATCAGCCACGACAACATCACGATTACCCCGATCACGTCGACAGCACCAGCCAGCGCATACGGCAACGGTCGCGGGATTTCCCAGATCGTCGGCTGTGCGAACGACAGCACCCACGGCACCCCAATCAGCATCGTGATCAGCCAAAACGCCGCGAACCCGCGCGCGATCGCCACCCCGCGCAGTGGCCCATACAGCAGCCACAGGATGGTCGGGATCAACCAGACCCAGTGATGCGACCACGAAATCGGCGACACCATCAGGCCGAATAGCTGCACGAGGATCAACGTGCCGATGCGGTCGTCGGCAGCGAGCGTTCGCCACGCGGCGAAGCACAACCCGCCAGCGATCGCGACGCCAAGCAGCCACCACGGACCCGACTGCACATCGTGGCCGAGAATTCGACTCACCGCGCCACGCCACGACTGGTTCCACACCGAGCCAACCGGGCCAATGCGATCGGCGTCGCCGAGCAGGGTGCCGAAGTAGGTTTTCGCCGCACCCGCGTTCACGAGGAAGCTCACGGCGACCGTCAGGCCGAACGCTACTGCTGACCAGATGACCGTCGCCCAACGTCGACGCGCGACGAAATACAGCCCGGTAATCGCGGGCGTGAGCTTGATCCCCGCGATCACGCCAACGAGCGTGCCCGAAATCCACCACCGCGAACTACGGACAGCGAGCATCGCGCCAAGCACAAGGAACACGTTCACTTGGCCGTAGTCGATCGTTGTCCGTACCGGTTCGAGCCACAGGGCGACCGCGGTCCAGCCGATCGCCGCCGCGATCCATTCGGTGCGCGCTGACTTCTCCGCGCCAAGCAGCAGTTCGAAGCTGATGCGAATCACGCCGTAGAGCGCGGCAACCGTCGCGAAAAACCAGCCGTAGGCCACCACCGTGAACGGCAGAAAATGCAAGGGGTAAAAGACAAGCGCGGCGAACGGCGGGTAGGTGAACGGCAGCGGGAAATCCGGGGTCTTTTCCGCATAGGTGAAGTCGTAAAGATGCTCGGTCAACAACGACGCTGAACCATCGACATACACATGCAGGTCGACCACGTTGAGACCGTTGCGCGCGAACATCATCCAGCCCAACCGAGCGCACACGGACAACCCGAGCAGCGCGATGGCCAAGCGGAGGTGTCGATTCACGAAACGAGCTTAAATTGCGGCATTTCGCTCTGCTGTTCGACCCTGTTCCCCTCCGACACCACCGGTCACAGTTGCATCTACATCCCCACCCGTCACACGCGGCGGGGTTAGCGTCGTCGGACGGGCCCGCACGTGATGGGTCGGCTGTACAAGCTAACGGGACGGTCCCTAGAGTGACCCCGACATCTTGGCCGCACGCGACGTTTCCATATCGCACCCCCGAGGTAAGGACGGCAACACCAGTGCTTCGTAGCCGAGGATCGCGGATCGCGACAACCGCACTCGCCGTCGCGGCGAGCGCCATGCTCGCCATTCCCGCATCGACCAACGCAGCGCCCACCCCCGTGGGCACGGCCATCAGTGTGCCCATGGTTCCCGAGGGCGTCCCGATCGACGCGCTCGCCGCGTTCGCGCCCGCCGTCGTCGGACTTGTCGCTGGTCCCGCCGATGTCGCTGGCCCGCAGACCGCGCTGCTCGACCAGGCCCGCATCCTGCTCGCGACCGTTGGCTTGCCGCCCGCGATCAAAGCCACGCTCGAAAAGATCATCACCTTCCTCGACGGCAGTGGCGGTGGCGGCCCGGACATTCCGCAGGACGGGCCGGTCATTGCCCAGTTCCTGTACCCGACCATCGGCAAAGACTGCATTGGCGCTGGTGCGGATTCAGTTGGCACCGCACTCGCGGTCCCCGGCCCGGCTCAGCTGCCGCCGCCCGGCGTTCCGGCGGGCCAGGCGGGCTTCGTCTTCACCGCCCTTGGCACGAAAGCACCTGCCGCACAACAGGCTTCGCCGATGACGGTGCAGTGGCTCAACCTCGACACGCGCGCATCGGGCGTTTCGAACCTCACCGACGAAGCGCAGATCAACCCCGGCGGCCCCGCCACGCTGTCAGCGGTCGTTAACACCGGCCCGGGCCGCGTTGTCGCCGTCATCGCAGGTTCATTGACGACCCAGGCCGAAGACGCCGCGCCGCGCACCTGCTCGTTCGCGCCGACGCTTGGCTTCTTCACCGTCTAAACCTAGAAACCAATGAGCCCGTCTCCGCGACTTGCGGAGACGGGCTCACTTTGGTTTCGGGCTAGCTCACCACTGGCCGTAGTACTCGGCGAGCGCGTTATTCACGTCAACGCCAACGCCGTCGATGCTGCGCTTGTCGATCTCGAACTGGTGCAGTTGCGCATCGGCGTTCACTTCACCGCGTGGCGTTCCCCAATTGTGTTGCCAGAACCACGAACCAACGCCTGCGGCGACGGCCCAGTCGATCGTCGGGCTGTTCGCGTACACGCCAACTCGGTCAGCGCCAATCACCGACTCCCAGCCCTGCAAATACGGGACGATGAGCTGATCGAATTCGTCGCCGCTCGGGTTGTCGTCGATCGATGCGTAAATCGGAGCGGAATCCGGTCCGCCCGCCGCGCGATGCAGCGCGAGTCCGCGTTCGGCGTGCCGCAACCCGCCCTCGTAACCCTCGCGCCAATCCGATGTCTCGCCCTTGCCGAACTGGTAGTTCGACACGATCGTGAGCCCTTCGTTCTGCAAATCCGCGACTTCGGCGGGCCGCAGCGGTTTGCCTTCCATCCACTCCGCGCCCGGCCTTCGATCGGAAACGTAGCGGATGACGCCAACGTGACCGGCCGCTCGAATGGCAGCCGCTGACGGCACTCCACCCGCGTAATCGACAAGGGTGCCGAAAGATTGGGCCGATGCGCGCGGGCTGGCCGCCGCGCCTAATCCAACGGCACCAGCCACCGCCGCCGCGACACCGAAAAACTCACGGCGAGACACTGAAACAGGACGCATCGTGGGACTCCTTCGTATGGCAACGGGAATCACGAACGTCTTGTCATTGCATCACGGGCTACCGAGAACGCCCGCGAACCACACGTAACATCTGAACCTCAAATGAAGGTTACGTCGCCTCGTCGATGGCAGCGCCAACGTCGATGGTTCGACCAGCTGGATCGGCCAGTTCGGTAGTGACAACCGCGACGACCTGCGCGGCGATCTGCTTCCGAATGCCGGCTAGTCGAGCGAGGGTTCGCGCGCGCAAACCCGTCGCGGTGAAAAGCAACTGGATCTCTTCTGCCGTCGGCGGCGGCACGTCGATCACGATCTGCAGCGGTTCGGCCGCCCGCGCGGTGAGGATAAGCGGCACTTCAAGGTCGGCGCGGTATTTGTTGGCTTTGAGTACGTCGACGGTGATGTCCAGCCCGACTGGCACAACCACGTCGAAAACCCGCAGCTCACCGAGGTCGCCGCCGCGATCGAAGATGCGCGGTTGTCCGATCGCGCCCGACACCGTGACGGTCGCCGCGCCGCGCGGCCCTTCGGCGAGCGGACCGATTTCGATCGGGCGACCGCCTAATTGCCCGAGCACGCTGTGTACCCGGTCGACGGTGACGATGCGTTGGAAAAACCGCGCGCCCATGTCTCGGTGGTCGATCCAGTCGAAAATCGTGTCGTTGCGGTGCGGCGAACGGTAGCCGTCGAGGATGGCTTCGATATCGAAGACCCGTTCCGCGCGGAACTTCGGATCGGAAATGATGCCGTTGACGCGGGTGGCAACCTCGCGCTTGACGAGGCCAGCGATGGGATCGAGCAGCATCTCCCACGCCGCTTCGACGGCTTCAGCGCGCAGGGTGAAGCTGACGTCCCTAGCGGTGACCGGCGCGACGTCGATGACGACAAGCAGCGGTTGCGCGGTGCGCGGACGCAGCGTCAGCGAAATCTCGACGACGGCGGCAACGCGCAACCTGCGCCCACCTAGCGAGATTTCGACCGCGAGCGTAAGTGGAATTTTGACGACAAACGCCAGCTCAGCGCCAGGTTCGCGCTTCACGATGGGCGTGCCGAGTGCACCTTCGGCCGAAAATCCAGCCAACCCAGCAGGGCCCAGCGAGAACGGCCCGATCGAAACGCCACGGCCCGTCATCCCTGAAACAGCGGCGACGATGCGTTCCTCGGTGACCGCGTAAGCGATGAACCGCTCACCGAACTCTTCGTATTCAAGCCAGTCCTGGCCACCGGGATGCTCTTCGAACGGTCGCATAAGTTTCCCGAAACCCTTCACCTTCGCTTGGACGTCCATCACGGTACGTGACCGTCAGAGCGGCGTGACGCGCGAAGTGCCACACAACTCCCCCGTCCTGCCGATGAGGGGGAAGCAGGACGAGGGCGTTGGCGACGGCGCTGCCGGGCGCCGCGTTCTCCATGGTACGGGCACGTTGACCGTGTCGCCGAGCAGAAGTACGCGCAGTTTGCTTGGGCGACAATGGGTTTCAGTACCGGACGGTTTTAGAACCTGCCGTAGCCAACTAGGTCGACCATCTCCGCCGGTTTGATGGTCTGCACCCGGACGCGACCTAGTTCGTTGCCGCCGATGGTGGTGATCTCGTCGCCATCGGCGCGCAGGACGATGTTGGTGTGCTGACCCATCGGACTGCCAGGGCCGTACAGCACGACATCGCCGGTGCGCGGTCGATAGCCGACATCGGGCCTCGTGAAGCGACCAAGTGACTGGTAGTACTCCTGCAACGTGTACACGCCGGGGATACGCCACGAACCCGAATTCGGGTTCGCTAGTGGGCGGCCCGCTTCGCGCATGGTCCAGCTCACGAAGTCGGCGCACCACGGCTCGGTGACACCTTCGGCGTATTTGGGGCCAGCACCTGGACGTTCATGTTCGCGACGCAGCACTTCGACCAATGCGGCCTGCTGATGGTCGAGCGACTCGCTCTCGATCGCCGGAAAGCGCTGGTCGGAGTCGTTGACGGCCCACCACCCGATGCCGACCGCGACCGTGGCGAGCGTCGCGAGCAACGCCGTGCCCGCGGCGATCCACCTACCCAGCCGTGGGCGACTTGCTTCGATTACCTCAGTCATGTTCCCCCCGCTCTAATTCGGCCTTTGTCTTGATAAGACGAATCTCGCGCGGGTTCGGTTCCCCGGTGGCGAAAGAATTTTTCGGTGAATTTCGAAGCGGTGAGCAATCCACCGGATGGACCCCTGCGCCATCCGGGGGAAACTCGTGCGAGCCGCCCCGAAACACACCGCACCCGGAAAAGTTCCGGAAGCCACGGGCATCGGCCACGTGGTTGCGCCAAGTGTCTTCAACTGCTAATCGTGGGTCAAGCTAGACGGCTGTCCCAGTTTGTCCCAGTTAACCGAAAGCAGGCTCGTTCGTGGAAGACCCCCGTGCGCCCATCGCGCGCTACCTGCGCGAACAACGGGAGTCGGCCGCGCTCACCCGGGTCGAGCTTGGCGCGAAGGCTGGCATTTCGCCCGCGCTGATTCAAAAAATCGAACAAGGAACGCGCACACCAACTTTGGAGGCGCTTACCGCGCTCTTTGACGCGCTCGCTGTGCCGGAACTTTTCCGCGAACATCTACTGTCGCTGTCGCTGTCGCATCGCTATGAACCGACGGCCGAAGCCCAGGTGCGTCCCGCTGATCGCGCGCTCATCGACGGAATGCGGCACCCAGCCAGCTTGCAGCGGTACCCAACCTACGAGATTCTCGCGACCAATTCCGCGTGGCGCCAGTGGTTTCCGGGGCTAGCACCCGGAATCTCGTTGCTGGAGTGGATGTTTCTCGATCCGCGCGCCAAAGAAGTGCTCGTCGAATGGGCGCCGCAGGTACATATGTGCCTGTACGGCTTTCGCGTGATGAGCCCTGGCACCGCACCGCGCAAACGCATCGCCGACATCGTCGCGCGATGCGAAGCCGCGCCCGAGTGGGCCGCGATGTGGGCGACGACGCCGGAAACCGTGCACGACCTCGACAATCAGGTCGCTGTGCTGCGCGATCCGGTTACGGGCGCGGTAACCCGGATGACGATGCACAGTCTCAGCGCGACCTCACGATCGCGCCGAGACCCCACCTTGGTCGCCTTTAGCCCTGAGTCTGCTTCTTGCCCATAGGGATACACGCGGTGAACGCGATCGCCGCGATCGCACCGGCCATCGCGATGAAGAACGCGGTGTGGAACGCCTCGCGAGTGGGCAGCATGTGCGTGCCGAGTTGCATCGTCATGTGCGCGAGCACGACGCCCATCACCGCCGACGATGTCGACGTACCGATCGAGCGCATCAGCGAGTTCAACCCGTTGGCCGCGCCGGTTTCGCTGAGCGGGACCGCGCCCATGATCAGCGCGGGCATTGCCGCGTACGCGAGGCCAACACCACCGGCGACAATGATCGCCGACAGCATGATCTGCCAAACGCTGTCCATCAGCACCACCGCGACGAGATAACCGATCGCGATCACGGCCGAGCCAAGCGCGAGCGTGACCTTGGGGCCCTTGCGGGCCGAAAGCTTCGCCGACATGGGCGAAAGCAGCATCATCACCAGGCCAGTCGGTGCCATCGCGAGCCCAGCGACGACCATCGAAAGGCCGAAGCCGTACCCGGTCGCCTTAGGTGCCATGAGCAGCTGCGGGAACGTCAGCGACATGCCATACAGCGCGAAACCGACTGCGATGGACGCGAGGTTGGTGAAAAGCACACGCGGACGGGCCGAAACGCGCAGGTCGATTAGCGGAGACTTCTGCCGCAATTCGTAGGCACCCCAGGCGAGGAACGTGACGAGCGAAAGCCCGAAAAGGCCGAGGATCGACGAGCTACCCCAGCCCCAATCGGCACCCTTGGTGATGCCGATGAGCAGCGACAACAGCGCGATCGCGAGACCAATCGCGCCGCCGAAATCGAAGCGCGACGGCGTGCGCACCGGCGACTCAGGAACGAAGATGAAGACCAGCGTCGCGCAGATGAGGCCCATTCCAGCGGCTGTCCAGAACAGCATGTGCCAGTCCGCGTTTTGGGCGATCACCGCGGCGAACGGCATGCCGATCGCGCCACCGACGCCCAGGGTCGCGCTCATCACGGCCATCGCCGAACCCACTCGCTCAGTTGGCAATTCGTCGCGCATGATGCTGATGCCGAGCGGGATCGCGCCGAACGCAGCGCCCTGTAGTGACCGGCCGATGAGTTCCGGGATCAGCGACGAGAAGCTCGCGGCGATCACCGAGCCGACAATCATGAAGCCGAGGCTGATGACGAGCATGCGGCGCTTGCCGAACATGTCACCGAGGCGGCCTGAGATCGGCGTGAACACCGCCGAGGCGAGCAGCGTCGCCGTGACGACCCACGACGCGTTCGATGCTGACGTGTTCAGCAGGCTTGGCAGCGACGGAATGATCGGGATGACCAACGTCTGCATCAGCGAGACAACAACGCCGACCGTGCTCAGCACCGCGATCAGCGCGCCGGGCGCGATGCGCCGGGTTTTTTGGGTGGCCGGCGTGACGTCGGCATCTAGTACAGACACGGATGTGCACGCTACACATCGTGTGCATATTGCACAAAGTTGAATTTCGCGTGATTCCCGCGACATAGTTGGCACATGTCCGAATCCGCCGACGCAGCCTTCTCCGACCTGGTCTTCGAGCTGAACCTGATTGGCCGCCACTTCCCCAACACCGCCCGTCGGCTGCCCGGATACCTGCTCGACCGCTCGGCGTTCCTCATCCTCACCCGCCTCGACCTGGGTGAGCCGCTGAGCCTGCGCGAGCTGTCGGAGGCGTTTCAGCTCGATATCTCAACGATCAACCGGCAAGTCGGGGCGATGCTCAAGCAAGATCTGGTCGAACGGGTGCCCGACCCGGCTGGCGGCGTCGCGCGCAAAATCAAGGCGACCGAAGATGGCCGCGCCGCGCTCGTCGCCGATCGACGGCAACGGCGCGCGAGTTTTGGTCGCGTTCTTGCGGATTGGGCCGACGACGACGTCGCCGAACTCAGCAGATTGATACGAAAGTTGAATCAGTCAGTTGAGCAGATCGAGGATAATCCCTGGCCGAGACCACCTCGCGAGTCCTGATCCGGCGCTAGGCTCGCGGCCGTGGTCACTCATCGGTCAGGCCGTCCGAGCTGGCTTTCCTGGAGCAATTACTTCATCGGCGTCGGTGGGCTCGTGCTCGGACTCTGTTTCGGGGTGTGCGCGGCGTTGATTGCCGGGCCCGAACATCAGGTCGCCGCTATCGCGCTTGGCGTCGCGGCCGGAATTTGCGTGCTGCCCGTGCTTTTTCGTGCGCTTGGCGAGCTGCGATTTTTGGTGCGATTGACGCTACTCGGCATCGTTTTCGCGCTTTTGCTCCCAGCGTTGGCGGTCAGCGGCGAAGTGCGCGACTGGGCCGCCGAACGCTGGGAACAGGCGTGCAAACAGGCTTAGTACTGGTTGCGCGGCACCGAAAGCAGGAACTGAACCAGGTTTTGGGCGAAGCGAGAGGCTTGCCAGGTGAACCACAGTTGCGCTGGCCCGTTCGCCGCTTCCGCTGAGCCTGCCACCGAACCCGTGCTCGCTGCGGCTGAGCCGACGCTCGCTCCCGCCGAACCCGCTGCCGACCCAACCGCCAACTCCGCCGACCCGGCAGCCGAACCCGATCCAGGCGCCGGTGCCGCGTAGGCGGGCGCGGCCGCGCCAAGCAATCCGGCAGTCAACGCGACGCCGACCATCGCAGTTCGTACACGAATCATCTGCTAACCCACTCTCGAAAATCACTGCCAAAGCGCAGTATTCATCCTTCGCGTTAGTGTCGCGCAAAATTTGTCCGTTATTACAGTGATCACAACAGATCCCCCATAATTATGGGCAAGCGACCAGTTCATGCAGCCGCGTTACCGCAGGTTGTCGGTGCGTGCGACTACGATCGGGCACATCCAGTTTCCCCTGCTAAGGAGTTACGCGTGAAGCTTTTCGTTCAACGATGTGTGATCGGTATCAGTTTGGCGTTGGGGCTAGCGGGCGGATCGGGTGTTGCCGTCGCCGATCCAGCGGTGATGCCGTTCCAAATCAATCCGGCCCCCTTCGGCAACCCGAACGGGAGCTTCGACGCGTTCCCTGGCCGTTGCGCTGTGGTCTTTGTTGAACCGGGTTCGGTCGTGATCACGGGCGCGAATGCGCGTGGCTGGGGCTGTTATCCGCAGTCGCACGTGCGGTGGTGGAACATCACGACGGGCGCGACGGGCTACGCGCAGTTGGGACCGGGCCTGAACGGCTTCCCGCCAGCCGCGACGTTGACGACGGGCGCTGGGACAGTTGGGCTGATGTTGACGTCGGCATCGGGCGGCCCGGAGACGCCGGGGTTCGCGACGTTTACCGTTAGCTAGGTGGAATCGGTTGCGAGTTCGTACCGCGCACTGACGTCGGCGTACGTGGAGGCGTGCGGAACAGTTGAGTTTTTGCACCCCGATGATGTGGGGTTTGTGCTGGCCAACTTGGGCGTTGATGGCCCGGTTCTCGACTTAGGTTGTGGGCCGGGACATTTCACGAAGGTGTTGGTTGATGCGGGCTTGGACGCGCGCGGAATCGATTTGGTAGACACGTTCGTCGCGCATGCCCAGGCGACCTACCCCGACGTTGCGTACACGCAGGGCACGTTGCACGCTTTGCCGCACGAATCCGCTTCGGTAGCAGGCGCTTTGGCGTGGTACTCGCTTATCCACGAGCCGCCGGAAACACTGCCGTTGATCGTGGGAGAGATCGCCCGCGTATTGCGCCCGTCGGCCCCGCTGGTGGTTGGATTCTTCGACGGAGAAGTATGCGAACCCTTCGCGCACAAGGTAACAACGGCTTACCGCTGGCCTCCGGCAGAACTATCGGCGATTTTCGCGGCGGCGGGTTTCACGGAAGTAGCGAGGACGGGTCGCCCTGCGACGGCGACAGCCCGTTCGCACGCGGCCCTCGCGTTCCGCCGCTGACCGTCTTACGCCGCCCGTCAGATCCGCACATCGCGCACGGTGTGGCCAAACCGGCGAAGCGAGTCGCCGGGTTAATCATGCAATGCGGGTCTGAATTTCGCGGATCGTCGAGCCGAGGATGCCGTTTGCCAGCAGGCCTGGGCCGAGTGGGCCCGACGAGCTCGCGCCGAGAGCGGGAAGTTGGCGCAGAACCGCCCGCTCGGCCTCAGTTAATTCCGCCAGCTGCCAAGTTATTTCGTTGCTCACCAGGTCGGGTTGGGCCAGATTGGCAAGCGACACAGCCTTTATCGCATAGGCTGCCGCGCCCAACGCGTGTGCTGCCATGTGTGGGACTGCGGCGGCCTGAGCGATAGACCTCGCCGCCGCAGCGCCTGCAGGCGTGGTCGCAGCACCGGCTGCCTTCACCGCAACCATCCGCTTGGCGATCGCGTCGGCTGTGCCCCCCTGCCCTCCGCCGTACGCCTGTGTGCGCGCAACCGCGTCCTCGATCGCGCGCGACGCATCAGCATCGGCGTGGAACAACGGAAGCACTCGCTCGGCACAGGCAATCGCCCACCGCGCGATCACGCGCCGATCGGCGTCGCTCAGAGTCTGAATAGAAGCCACCGACCCATAGTGCCCGAGCTTCAAGCGGCCGCGAAGTCTTAACCGTCGAGTCGGCGGGTGCCCGCTGATGTCTGGAATCGGACGAGGTAGCCGTCGGGGTCTGCGACGAGGAACTGGCGGACGCCAACTTCCGTCGCCTCCGCGACGCGGTACCACTTAACTTCGGGCTCAAGATAAAGCGGCCAAGAATCGTCGCGGAGAGCGGCAAGGATTGGCTCCAACGCCGCTACACCGATCTGAAAGTTGATGCCGCGCCCAAATGGGACCTGCAGGTCTCCGGTCAACCAGTTACGCCCGACGCCACGTTCCTCAAGCATCAGGTGCGCGCCGCCCAGCGTGATGTAGGCGAAACCCTCAGCTGGCCGACGATAGGCGATGGTGAAACCGCACAAGCCGCACCAGAATTCAAGGCTGCGGCGGAGATCGGAGACAAGCAATTCCGGAACAAGGCTGGGCTCAGCGATCTCGCTCACCGGCAGACCGATCACACGTTGAAGCGGAACTCCACTACGTCGCCGCACTTGGAAACGTCTGCTCCCGAGGGCTCCCGTTCGGTGCAGAGTCATCGTCAGGCCAGGTCCTCGAAACTCTCCTCGCCGGGTCGCCAGACCATCCATGCGCCGTCAGCGAATCCCCTCAGCTCGGCTACTTCGGTGTACACCTCGTCCAGCTTCGGATGGATGCCCACCGAGCCCGTGTCCAAGACGATGTGAATGCCTGAGCCCGTCGCTTCGTGGGTCGCAACCACCGCGCCGGGCACCAACCGTCGCAACAAATCTGCATACCCCAGCTCGGACTCACGCCAGACTCTGCCATCGACTGTCACCGTCGGCCAGACATAGCAGTTCAGCACGATTGGCCCTGGACCTCCCGGCTCACCATCGAACCTGAGCTGCAGGTAGTCGTTGAGCACGAACTCAACCGAGTACATCCGGTGACCCACGAGCCGCGACAGCAACTCGTTCGGCACGTAGGGCCCAGCACCTGTCATGCGACGACGAGCGGGGAGATCCCGGCGATCTTGCCCCCCAGTACACGTCGCTCGATCCGCAGCTCGTAGTTCGACTGCAGGTTCATCCAGAGCTCCTCGGATGTCCCGAAGTACCGCGCCAGCCGGATCGCAGTGTCCGCGGTGATCCCGCGCTTGCCGTGCACGATCTCGTTGATCCGACGCGGCGGCACGCCGATCGATACGGCCAGCTTGTTCTGCGTGATCCCGAAACCGTTGATGAAATCCTCCATCAGGATCTCTCCCGGATGGATCGGCTCGATCAGGTCCATCTCAGTGGTCGTCGACGAGTTCGACATCTTCGGCACCTCCTTCTCTCCAGACGAAGCAGATCCGCCCCTGCGCGTTCACGCGGATGCTGTGCTGTCCGCGCCGGTCGCCGACCAACTTCTCCAACCGGTTCCCCGGCGGAATCCGAAGGTCATCGACGTCCTTCGCGGCATGGACCAGCTCAAGCTCTCGCAGAGACGCTCGCTGCACGGCTCGATCAACGCCCTTGACGTACTGCTCGCGCCAGATGCGTTCGGTGTCCTTACTCCCGAATGATCTGATCATACGACCAGTATATAACGGGGCGCGTCAATAACGCTAGACGTTAAATCTAAACTCCACTACGTCGCCGTCGGCCATCACGTAATCCTTGCCCTCCATGCGGACCTTGCCTGCCGCCTTTGCTGCCGCCATTGAGCCCGCGGCGACCAAGTCGTCGAAGGCCACCAGTTCGGCCTTGATGAAGCCGCGTTCGAAGTCGGTGTGGATCACGCCTGCCGCCTTCGGGGCCGTGTCGCCCTGGTGGATTGTCCACGCGCGCGCTTCCTTCGGCCCAGCCGTCAGGTACGTCTGGAGGCCGAGGGTGTGGAAGCCAGCGCGGGCCAACGCGTGCAGGCCCGGTTCGGTCTGGCCGATCGACTCAAGCAGTTCCAGCGCCGACTCGTCGTCGAGTTCAAGCAGTTCCGCTTCGACCTTCGCGTCAAGGAAAACTGCGTCAGCGGGGGCAACCGCCGCACGCAGCTCGGCGACCTTGGCCTCGTCGGTGAGCACCGATTCGTCGGCGTTGAACACGTAAAGGAAGGGCTTGATCGTCAGCAGCGACAGCTCGCGCAATGTCTCGGCGTCGACCTTGGAACCAGCAGCGAACAGCGTCACACCGTCATTGAGGAAACCCTCGGCCACCTTCGCGGCGTCGAGCAGCGGCTTGCGATCCTTCTTGACCTTGGCTTCCTTTTCCAGGCGCGGGATCGCCTTTTCCAAGGTCTGCAGGTCGGCCAGAATCAGCTCGGTCTCGATGACCTCAATGTCGGCGGCGGCGTCGACACGACCGTCGACGTGAATCACGTCGTCGTCAGCGAACACGCGAACGACCTGGCAAATCGCGTCGGCCTCACGAATGTTGGCGAGGAACTTGTTGCCAAGGCCAGCACCTTCGGACGCGCCCTTGACGATGCCCGCGATGTCAACAAACGACACCACAGCGGGCACGATCCGCTCCGAACCGAAGATCTCGGCGAGCTTGTCGAGCCGAGGGTCGGGCAGCGGAACAACGCCGACGTTGGGCTCAATGGTCGCGAACGGGTAGTTCGCGGCCAGGACGTCGTTCTTGGTCAACGCGTTGAACAGCGTCGACTTTCCAACGTTGGGCAGGCCGACGATTCCGAGGGTGAGGCTCACGAGGATCAGATACTACGCGGTCGGGATCAAGGGACCAGCACGACCTTGCCCAGGTTGGCGCGCTGCTCGACCAGCGCGTGGGCGGCGGCGGCTTCGGTCAACGGGAATTCGGCGTGCACGACCGGGTGCAGCAGGCCCGATGCGTAGAACTGCCACACCTCCTGGCGCAGGTCTTCGTAGCGGGCCGGGTCGCGTTGGGCGAGGCGGCCGATGCGGAAACCGGTCAGCGTCTTGCCGCCGGAAAGCAGGTCGTCGGTGTCGAGCAGACCCGTGCCAGTCGCGTAGGTGACCGCGCGGCCACCCTCGGCGAGCGCGGCGATCGTGCCCGCGAGTTCGCCAGCGCCGTCGAGTGCGTAATCGGCCTGCTTGCCGCAGCGAAGTTCGGCGTAGGTGTAGACCTCGTCAGCGCCGAGTTCGCGCACGAAGTCGGCCTTGGCCGCGTCAGAAACCGCGCCGACCACCCACGAAGCGCCGCGCACCCGCGCCAACTGGACCGCGAGATGGCCGACACCGCCAGCAGCTGCGGTGACCAGCGCGGTTTCGCCGTCAAGCGGCATTGCCGTGTCGAGCGCGCCCAACGCGACAAGCCCGCTGCGCATCATCGCGACCGCGTCGACGGCCGAAGCGCCATCGGGAATCGCGGAAGCCTGGTCGGCCGAAAGCAGCACGTACTCGGCGTAGGCGTCGGTGGTGCTCAACCCGACAACGCGGTAACCGGACGCGTATCCGTCGACCGCGTCACCAACCGCGACGACCTCGCCCGCCACTTCAGCACGCAATTCCTGCGGGGTTTCGGCGTTGATGCGCCGGATCGCCGACAGGTTGACCCCGATGGCTTCGACCCGCACCAACAGTTCGCCAACACCCGGTACCGGGACCTCGGCCGAAACGACGGCAAGCGTCTCATTCGAACCGCTGCGCTCGTACTGAACCCGTCGCATGACACCTCCTAGCAGAAACTGCGAAGGCGCAACGGTAACCGGCTGAACACGGGTTTCCCCACGCCATCGCCCGGCAAGTGCGGAAGATCACCGTTCGATAACAGGCGTAGCGTTGGATTATGGCGACTACGGAAGTGGTGTCGGCGAAACCCGCGCCCGAACTCGCCGGGTTCGTCGACGGCTACCTTGGCTACCGGCTCGCTGGCTTCGCACCCGGAGTGCATCGCGGGCTGCCGTCGCGTCACCTCACTTTCATCGTCGCGATTGGTCCGCCGATCGACGTGATCGCTCAGACCGACCCGCGCCAGTCGCCCGCCGCCTATCGCTGCGTGGTCAGCGGATTGCAGGCAACACCCGCACTCATCGAACACACGGGTTATCAAGAGGGCGTTGCCATTTCGCTCACCCCACTTGGGAGTCGACTGCTGTTCGGGATGCCAGCTGCGGAACTGTGGAATCAGTCCGTTGAGGGCACCGAACTTCTCGGTGCCCAACTCGCGGATTCGATCCAGTCACACCATGATTGGCAAAGCCGGTTCGCCGCCTGCGATCGCGTCTTGCGAGAAAAGGCAATCCGCGATCAGCTCGTTAGCCCCGAATTAGCTTGGGCGTGGGCCACTTTGACGCGAACCGACGGCACCGCGTCCATCACCGACCTGGCCAACCACATCGGCTGGACCCGGCAACACCTCACCCGTCGCTTCACCGCCGAATTCGGGACAAGCCCGAAAACCGCAGCGCGTGTAATCCGCTTCGACCGGGCAAAACAACTGCTCACCGCGACCCCGTCTTATGTTTCGATCGCCCAGATCGCGGCGGCGTGCGGGTATTACGACCAGGCCCACCTCAACCGCGACTTCCTCGCGTTCGCAGGCGTTTCCCCAACCGCGTGGCTCGCCGAAGAGGTTCCATCCGTCCAAGACGACGGCCCCTTGACCGGACGAGGCTAGAGGCATGACTACAACAACAGCAACCACAGCAGTCTGGCCGTGTCTCGCCTTCGCCGATGCACGCGCCGTGAGCGCCTACCTCAAGTCCACGTTCGGCTTCGAAGAAATCGCCGTCTACGCCCGACCCGACGACGAGAGCGTCGTCGAACACGGTGAACTGCGTTGGCCCGAAGGCGGCGGCATCATGTTCGGCTCATCCGGACGCGACGAAAGCGAGTTCGGCAAACGTCCGACGGGCGGCGCGTCGATCTATCTCGTGACCGCCAAACCCGACGAGCTGTACGCCCGTGCCACGCAAGCGGGCGCGCGGATCGTCCGCGACCTGCGCGACGAGGACTACGGCTCACGCGGCTTCACCGCGGCCGACCCCGAAGGCAACCTCTGGAGTTTCGGTACCTACGCACCGAACTAAACATGAACAAAATTTCAAGTTAGGCAGAACCTGAGAATCTGGCTCCGACACGCGCGAAACGTCGGCTACCTTTTTCGTAGTTGTTCTGCGGGTCACACTTGACACCGCAGGTCGCGCGTGTTTCAGGAGAGTCAATGGCGACAATCGAATATCTCCGCACCGACCCGGACTTACCTCCGGTCGGGGTGGTAGACCGCACGCCGATTACCCCGGCGAAGAAGCTGATTTTCGCTGGAATCGGCGCGCTCGGCGCGGTGGCGTGGGCGATTTTGGCGCTCGCGCGCGGCGAATCAGTGAACGCCGTCTGGATCGTGATCGCGGCTGTATGTACATACATCATTGCGTACCGGTTCTACGCCCGCTACATCGAATGGAAGATCACTAAACCGCGCGACGACGTCGCCACGCCCGCCGAGATCTATGAAAACGGCAAAGACTTCATGCCGATGGACCGGCGGGTGCTCTACGGGCATCACTTCGCCGCGATCGCGGGCGCTGGCCCGCTCGTCGGCCCGGTCCTCGCCGCCCAGATGGGCTACCTGCCGGGCACGATCTGGATCGTCGTCGGCGTCGTTTTCGCCGGTGCCGTTCAGGACTACTTGGTGCTGTGGGCATCGACCCGGCGACGTGGACGCAGCCTCGGTCAGATGGCCCGCGACGAATTCGGCGTTGTCGGCGGCATCGCCGCGATTGTCGCGATCTTGGTGATCATGACGATCCTGCTCGCGGTGCTCGCGCTCGTTGTCGTCAACGCGCTTGGCGAAAGCCCGTGGGGCGTTTTCTCGATCGCGATGACTGTTCCGATCGCCCTGTTTATGGGCGTCTACCTGCGTTACCTGCGCCCAGGTCGCGTTGGGGAAGTGTCGGCGATCGGCATCGTTTTGCTGCTCGCTGCCATCGTTGGCGGCGGTTGGGTCTCCGAAACCGAGTGGGGCGTCGAGTGGTTCACGCTGTCGCGCGTCACGATCGCCTGGTGCCTGATCGGGTATGGCTTCATCGCGTCGGTCCTGCCGGTCTGGTTGCTGCTCGCACCTCGCGACTACCTGTCGACATTCATGAAGATCGGCACGATCGCCCTGCTCGCAGCCGGAATTTTGATCACGGCACCGGTCCTCAAGGCCCCCGCGGTTTCGGAATTCGCGCACACCGGCACCGGTCCCGCGTTCGCGGGCAGCCTGTTCCCGTTCTTGTTCATCACCATCGCCTGTGGTGCGCTTTCGGGCTTCCACGCGCTCGTCTCGTCGGGGACGACGCCGAAGTTGCTAGCCAAAGAATCCAACGCCCGCATGATCGGGTACGGCGGCATGCTGATGGAGTCGTTTGTCGCGGTGATGGCGATCATCACCGCGTCGATCATCGACCAACACCTGTACTTCGGCATGAACGCACCGCTCGGCCTCACCGGCGGAACCCCGGAAAAGGCTGCCGCATACACCAATTCGCTTGGTCTCTCCGGACCGCCCGCGACGCCCGCGCTGTTCGCTGACGCGGCCGCCGACGTCGGTGAGAAGTCGATCATCTCCCGCACCGGCGGCGCGCCGACGCTGGCCGTCGGTATCTCGCAGGTGTTCTCGGAGTTCCTCGGCGGCGCGTCGATGAAGGCGTTCTGGTACCACTTCGCGATCATGTTCGAAGCGCTGTTCATCCTGACCACGATCGACGCCGGTACGCGTGTCGCGCGGTTCCTCGTTTCCGACGCCGTGAGCAACCTCGGTGGCGGATTCAAGAAGTTCAAGGACCCGTCGTGGCGGGTTGGCGCGTGGGTCGCCTCGTTGGTTGTTGTCGCTGGTTGGGGCAGCGTGCTGCTGATGGGCGTCAACGATCCGTTCGGCGGCATCAACGCGCTCTACCCGTTGTTCGGCATCGCGAATCAACTGCTCGCCGCGATCGCGCTGACGGTTGTGCTTGTCATCATCGTCAAGCGCGGGCAGTGGAAGTACGCGTGGATTCCGGGCATCGGCTTGGTGTGGGACGTGACCGTCACGATGACCGCGTCGTGGCAAAAGATCTTCTCCGCCGACCCGAAGCTGGGGTACTGGAAGCAGCACAGTCTCTGCGTCGCGGCTAAGGACGCGGGCAAGGGCTGTTTGACGGCAAAGACGCCCGAGCAGGTCGAAACCGCGATTCGCAACACCTTCATCCAGGGCACGCTGTCGATCGTGTTCGCGGTGTTGGTGCTTGTCGTGATTGTTGTCGGCGCGCTCGTCTGCATCAAGGCACTGCGGACCGGCACGGTGTCGAGCACCGAGGCGCCCGAGCAGCCGTCGAAGATCTTCGCGCCAAGCGGATTCATCGCGACCGCTGAGGAAAAGAAGATTCAGGCCGAGTGGGACGCGCTCGACGGGACGAAGCCCGATAAGGTGCCCGTTTCGTGAGTAGTTCTTCGGTGAACGGTCGGCCCGGATTCGGGTCGGCCGTTCGCGGCGTTTTAGCCGGGTTACGCGGGGTTGCTCGCTGGTACAGCGCGATTAATGGCGGCGAGGATTATCAGCGATACGTGGCGCATTTGCGGCGTGCGCATCCCAATGCGGAGGTGCCGTCTGAACGCGACTACTGGCGTGAACGGTATGCCGAAGCGGAGCGAAATCCGCAGAATCGGTGCTGCTAAGCGATGGCTGATTTCCGCTAGCGTTTAGTTCTCGCCGGTGCCACTGTGGAGTCATGACCACCACCGCATTGGACTTTGAGCGCTGCTACCGCGCGGTGTCGACGCGTGACGCCCGCTTCGATGGACAGTTCATTACTGCGGTGCGCACGACGGGGATTTACTGTCGACCGTCGTGCCCGGCGATCACGCCTAAGCGCGCGAATGTGTCGTTTTTGCCGACGGCCGCAGCCGCGCAGCAGGCTGGGTATCGGGCGTGCCGACGGTGTTTGCCCGACGCCGCGCCCGGGTCGCCGCTGTGGAATGTGCGTGCCGACCTGGCCGCCCGCGCCATGCGACTCATCGGCGACGGGGCGATTGAGCGCGATGGGGTCCCCGGATTGGCCGCTGCGCTCGGGTACTCGTCACGTCAGCTGACCCGCGTGCTGACTACGGAACTAGGCGCGGGCCCGCTCGCGTTGGCACGTGCGCATCGCGCGCACACCGCACGTTTGTTGATTCAGACGACGTCAATGCCGATGAGCGACATCGCCTTCGCGGCAGGCTTCGCCAGCATTCGGCAATTCAACGACACCGTGCGCGAGGTTTTCGCCGTCACGCCGACGGTGTTGCGCACCGAAACCCGAACCGGCCCAAGGTCAGACATCGTGACGCCCGGAGTGCTGACGTTGCGGCTGCCGTATCGCGAACCGCTCGACGTCGCGTGGCTAACCTGGTTTCTCTCCTCGCACACCGTTGCCGGCATGGAGACATTCGAAGACGGCGTTTACCGGCGCGCACTCGCTACGCCGCACGGCCACGCGGTCATCGCGCTGAGTTTCGCGCCCGGGCATGTGCGGGCGGAACTGTCGTTGGTCGACATGCGCGACCTCGCACCGGTCGTCGCGCGAGTGCGGCACTTGCTCGACTTGGACGCTGACCCGCTTGGCGTTGACGAGGTGCTAGGCATGAGCCCGGGGATTCGCGTGCCGGGCAGCGTTGACGGGTCGGAGTTGTTGCTGCGCACAATGATTGGTCAGCAGATTTCGGTGCGGGCGGCGTCGACGCATACGGCCAGGTTGGTTGGGGCGTTGGGGGTGCCGGTGGGCCGTGGATTGCAGAGCCGGGTCGGTGAAGGTGACCTTGCGGTGGTAGCCACCGACTCTGGTGCGGGTGGCACCCAGGCTCTGGCCGGTCGGGTGCGTGAGCGCGGGGTGCGTCACGTGGACAAGAGAGCTCTGGAGGACGAGCGCGGTAGGAGCGACGTGGGCAGGGCGGCGCTGGCCGACGAGCGCGGCGGGAGCGGCGAGCGCGGCGGGGACAGTGCGGCACTGGCGCATGGCGGAGGAACCTTGAGCACTGACCAAGTGGCGGCAAACGGGTTGCGACTGTTTCCGACTGCGGCGGTGATCGCGGAGCGGGGGCGGGAGGTGCTCGTTGGGCCTGCTCGGCGCATTGACGCGATCGTTGAGGCCGCGCGGGCGCTCGCGGACGGGTCGCTTGTTATTCATGCCGCTCGACCCGCTGCTGAGCTGCGGGCTGAGTTGCTCGCGTTGCGCGGGGTTGGGCCGTGGACGGCCGACTACGTGACGATGCGGGCCGTCGCCGATCCCGACATCCTGCTCGACACCGACCTTGTCGTGCGTCGCGGTGCTGAGCTCGCGGGCGTCGACCTGCGCGACACCGCTCGGTTCGCACCGTGGCGTTCCTATCTTTCCATGCACCTTTGGCGTACCGCGCTGCTTCCCCGAGAGGAAAACCAATGAGTGACAAGAACATTCACGCCGACTTCGCGACTGCGGCAACGCCGATTGGGCCGTTCACCGCTGTCGTCGACGCGGACGGGGCGGTGCTCGCCTCAGGTTGGACCGCCGATGCCGCACTGTTGACCGGCCTGATCCACGCTTCCCTGCGACCTTCCGAAGTGCGCCAACGTGATTCGCTCGGGGCGGTCACTCGCGCGATAGCCGACTACCACTCAGGCGATCTGACCGCGATCGACGCAATCCCGGTCCGCCAGCGTTCAGGCGAATTCCTCAGCCACGCTTGGGACGTGTTGCGGAAAGTGCCTGCGGGCGAACCGGTTACGTACACGGAGTTCGCAGCGGTGGCTGGTCGACCCGCAGCCACCCGGGCGGCGGCGAACGCGTGCGCGCGGAATGCTGCGGCGTTGTTTGTTCCATGCCATCGGGTGGTGCGCATTGGTGGCGCGCTGGGCGGATTCCGGTGGGGATTGGATGCGAAGCGGTGGTTACTCGCCCATGAGCGGGCGGAGTGAGGTGGGATGGCTGGCCTATCCGGCCATTACCTTGCAGTCCAGTATTGCGTAAGTGGCACTTTTGAGCGGGCCAGTCTTGCTGGATGCTGGGTGCATGCTTGTTCGTCGCCTCCTTGCGCTCTATGTCGGCCTCTGGCTGTACGGCACCTCGATGGCGGTGATGATTCGAGCTGGGCTCGGGCTTGATCCGTGGGACGTGTTTCACCAAGGCGTTGCCGCGCACGTGCCGTTGAGTTTTGGGGCGGTCACGGCTGTCGTCGGAATCGCGGTGCTGCTCGCGTGGATTCCGCTGCGGCAGCGGCCCGGGCTTGGGACGGTGAGCAATGTCGTGGTGATCGCGGTTGCCGTCGACGCCGGTCTGCGACTGCTGCCCACCACGGAAACGCTTTGGGTTCGGATCACCGCGATGGTGGTGGCCGTGGTGTTGAACGCGGTCGCGACCGTGCTTTACATAGGCGCGGGCATGGGACCAGGGCCGCGCGATGGACTGATGACTGGACTGGTCGCGCGCACCGGCCGACCGGTATGGGCGGTGCGGACCGCGATCGAGGTGTCGGTACTCGCGACCGGCTGGCTCCTTGGCGGCAGCGTCGGGGTTGGCACGCTTGTGTACGCGTTCGGGATCGGGCCCCTGATCGGGCTGATGATCCCGTACCTCGACGGCTGGTTACCGGGCTTCGACGCGGTCCCCGAGGTGTCAGCCGACGACGGTCTTCACCTGGGAGCCGTCGCGGCCCCGGATCACGTGTAGTCGGGTCGGGATGCGTTGGCGCATCTCGTCGACGTGACTCACTACGCCGACCACCCGGCCGCCTTCGCGCAGCTCGTCGAGGACGCCCATCACCGCATCGAGGGTGTCGGCGTCGAGACTGCCGAAGCCCTCGTCGATGAACAGGGTGTCGAGCCGCAACCCGCCGGACTCGGCCGCGACGACGTCGGCGAGCCCAAGCGCAAGCGCGAGCGACGCCATGAACGTCTCGCCTCCCGACAAGGTTTTCGCCGAGCGCACGGCCCCGGTGTAGTCGTCGCGTACGTCGATACCGAGCCCGCCGCGCCGGCCGTGCTTGCCAGCCTTGTCGGAGTGCACGAACTCGTACCGACCGCCCGACATGCGACGCAATCGCAGCGAGCCCGCGACCGCAACCTCTTCGAGCCTTGCGGCAAGCACGTACGAGCGCAACGACATTCGCCGATTGTTCTCGCCGCGCCCAGCGACAACCTCGGCTAGTCCAGCCAGTTCACTGAACTCGCGGCGAGCTGGCGCGACGCGCTCTAGCTCGCCCCAGAGTTGGGCGCTGAGTTGCTCGAGCTCATTGACCCGCGTCTGCGCGGCTGAATGTCGACTGGCAGCGGCAGTGAGCGCTTGTTGCGCGGCAGCGAAACGTTGCTCCAGCTCAGCAACATCGGCGGGCGGCTGCTCGGCGGCGGCAACAATGGCGGGCTCGGCGAGGACAGCGCGAGCGTGGGCACCCGCCCGATCAGCTTGGGTGAGCTCATTTTCGATGGAGGTTTGCCGTTGAGCGTCGCGCGCAACGAGCTTGACCGCTTGAGCGTAGGAAGTGAGGATCGCGACCTCATCGCGGTCAACAACCGGGTTGGCGCGCGAATCTTGTTGGTGCCCAGGTTGACTCGTTGCCGTAACGGCAGGTGCGGAAGTTTCGGTACCGTGCTCCGGCGAGACGTGCGATCCGGCGCGATCGCCCCGTGAGCGAGCAGCGGCATCGGCGAGGTTCCCCGAGGAACCACCAGCAGCGGCGCGGTCGTCTGCCGCACCGTCGGCACCATCGCCGCCGTGGGCAGCGCCGGTGGCGGCAAGAGCGGCAGCGTCCGTGAGGCGCCCGGCGGCGTCAACAGCGGCGGCACCGGCCACGCCCTCGGCAGCCGCGGGCTGCCCTGCGCCAGAGCCTGCGGCGGTGTCGGTTACACGTGGGGCAACAGCGGCCGCGCCGGTGCCGTCCTCGGCAGCAGCGGCCTGCCCTGTACCAGAGCCTGCAACGGTGTCGGTTACACGTCCGGCAACAGCGGCGCCCGGGTCGGCACCGTCTTCGGCAGCAGCGGGCTCCGGTGTGCCAGAGTCTGCGGCGGTGTCGGTTAGACGTCCTGCAACAGCGGCAGCGCTGGCGTGGCTCTCGGCAGCTACGGGCTGCCCTGTGCCAGAACCTGCGGCGGTGTCGGTTCGATGTCCGGCAACAGCGGGACCGATCGACGCGGCATCGGCCAAACGTTCAACACGCGTGGTGATCTGGCGGACCGCGTCGCGGGCCGTGACCTCGGTTTGTCGAGCCGCGCGCGTCGCATTCGCCATCTCAATCAGGGCCGATACGCGCGCTGTTCGGGCTGCGACTGTGCCGTCGCTACCCGCTACCTCGCGTAACCGCTCGGTGAGTTCAGCCAACCGGTTTACGGCTGCCGCGATAGTGGTGGTCGCGTGACTGTGTTGCGTCGCGAGCTCGCGGGCCTGGTCGCTGAGCTGTGCCTCCTCCGCGCGCAGTCTGTCGACAGTTGCCGTGGCGGCGGGCACGCGGCGTGCTGCCTCGTCGGCATCCTCGAACTGGGCCGTCGCGGTGCGAACCGACGCAGCAAGGCTGACCGGGTCCGCGTCGCCACCGCGCGCGACTAGGGCTTCAATCTCCCGCTCCAGCAGACCAATTCGCTCGGCAATAGTGTCACGAGTGCGCTCAGCCGCCTGCTCTACCTTCGCGGCAGCCGCTTCCTCTTCCTTCGACACCGCGTCTTCGGTCGGCTGCGCGGGCTGGGGATGCTGAGCGGAACCACAGACCGAGCACGGGGTCGCATCGACCAGGCCTGCTGCAAGTTCAGCCGCCATCCCAGCGAGTCGACGTTCACGCAGATCTTGTACGCGTTCGCGTGCATCGAGGTATTTCGACCTCGCCGCAGCGAACGCATCCTGTTCACGATCCAAACTGCTTCGCGCTCGGGACAATTCGACTGCGGCAGCCGCGGCACCTTGCAACCGGGTCAGCTCGTTGCGCAACCCGGACAACGCGGCCGACGCGTCGGTGGCCTCGCGCAGTTGTTCCTCCGCGCTCGCCAACGCAGCGGGCAATGCCTCCTGCCGCGCCGCGACGGCCGACATCCGGGCGCTTAGCTTGCCCACCTCCGCCTCGGCCGCTGCTCGCTCGTTAGCTACGCGTTGCGCGGTCTGCGCGTCCGCATTTGCTTCCCCAAGCACACCAACAAACGAATTCCATTGTCCGAGAACAGCATTCAAAACAGAATCGAGCTCCGGGTGCGCAATTAACCCTCGCGCGACCACCTCCGCTTCAACCGAAGCCTCGTCGTCGACGGCCTCGCGGAGTACCTCGGCGACGCCAACTACTTCGGTTGCACCAGGCGCGCACAACAGCTTCGCCAACTGGCCAGCCGCGCCTTCGGTCGCCGATGACGCACGCCGCAGCGCCACCACCGCTGTTCGCGCCTCGTCGATCGCGTGCGCGACCGGTTCCGCGCGACGGGCCTGCTCTAGTTCGACGCGCAAAGCGGCGCGCTGATTCGCACCCGCCTCATACTCGACTAGGTCGGCAGTAGCAGCGCGCATCCGCGCATGCAGATCGGCGACACGACGCGCTTCCTCGGCCTCGGACCGGGTGACCTTCGATTCTTGTTGGCGCGCTTCAACTTCCAGTGACGATGCCGCGAGTTCCTCGCGTGCGGTGCCAAGCAACTCTTGCGACCAACCAACCGGGTCTTGCTCAGCGACCGACTCCGCGCCGCCGAACCCGCCTGCCATGCCGACCTTGGTGATGAGCCGGTTAATGCCCTGCACGCTCTCTTCAAGCTTGCGCTGCACCGCTTTTCGATGCTCACTGAGCCAGACCTCGGCACTCGCGAAACGTTGGGTGTCGAAGAGCTTTTCGAGCAGGGTCTCGCGCTCCTCGTTGTCGGCACGAAGGAAGCGCGCGAAGTCGCCTTGCGGGAGCAGCACGACCTGGAAGAACTGGTCGGCGCTCATGCCAAGCAGGCGCAGGATTTCCTCGCCAATATCGGTAAGCCGCGACAGGTTCTCGCCCGAACCGTCGAGCCATTCGAGCGTGCCCTTGGCTTGGATCTCCCGCAGTTTCGTTGCATCGCGCGAACTGGGTCGCGTATGCGCGGGACTACGGGTGAGCCGCAACCTACGACCACCGAGCGTTGCTTCAACGACAACGCGGGGAACGGTGTCGACATCGGCATGGTCGGAATGCAACCGCCGACTCTCGTTGCGCGCGCCCGGAACTCGCCCGTACAGCGCGAACGCGATCGCGTCCAAAACGGTGGTCTTGCCCGCGCCAGTCTGCCCGTGCAGCAGGAAAAGTCCGTCGGCACCGAGCGCATCGAAATCGATGACTGTCGGCGCGGCGAACGGACCGAACGCCGTCATCTCCAACCGATGCAGCTTCATGCGCGCACCCCGATCACGCGCTCAACTCCACCTGTTCGGACTCCGAGACGACTGGTTCGGCAACCGGCCGAACCCGCTCGTTCTCGCTGACCGCCGCCGCGAGCGCCTGCTGAACCCATGACATCTCCCCCTCGGTTGGTGTCCCCCGGACATCGGTCAAGAAGCTCGCCGCGATCTCGGTGTCGCGGCGACCGTGCACACGTTCGCGATAGTTCAGTTCGCCCACGCCGTCTGGCCGTTGCCATTCCACGTGGACCGCGTGCGGAAAACGTTCTTGTAATTTGCGCATTGGATCGACCGGGCGTGACTGGTCGGTCAACGTGGCAGAGACGTAATCGTCCTGCGCACAAGCGAATTGAATCCCCGTAAGTAGCTCTTCGAGCGTCCCAGTTAGCCGACTCAGACCACGCACTGTCGGCAGATCATGTCTCGTAACCTTGGCGAGCCCATCGGCTTCAAGGTCAACAATCCACACGGCCTTGCGATGCGAATTCTCCCCAAACGAGTACGGGAGCGGAGAACCGCTGTACCGCACCGACTCTGACAGCTTCTGCGGCGAATGCAGATGCCCAAGCGCCACGTAGTCGATCCCATTAAACGCCGACATCGACACCGTTTCAACCCCGCCGACCGAAATCGATCGTTCAGATCCGGTTGCCTCCCCACCGACAACGAACGCGTGCGCGAGCACAACCGAACGCACCCCACCGCGCGCGGCGAGATCAGCGCGAACGAGGCTCATTGCCGCGTCAAGAATATCGGCATGCGAACGTGCCTGCGGCACAGCCAGTTCCGCACGCGCCAGCTCGGGCTCCAAGTACGGGATCCCGTAAAAGGCCACTTCACCATGCGAATCGGCGAGCACAACCGGCTCAGCTACCTGGCCGACACGGGTGCGTAAATGCAGGCCGCCCGCTGCCGCGAACCGCGCGCCCGCGCCTAGGCGCGTTGGCGAATCGTGATTGCCCGAGGTGACAACCAGCGTTGCGCCAGCGGCGCTGATGGCTTCGAAACCCCGCTCGCACACCGCGATCGCGTCGGCGCTGGGAATGGATCTGTCGTAAACGTCGCCGGGGATGACAACCACGTCGACCGACTCGCTGACCACCAATTCGGCAATCGATGCGAGCGCGCGCGCCTGATCGGCCAGCAGGTCAACACCGTGAAAGGTGCGCCCGATGTGCCAGTCGGAGGTGTGCAGGATCCGCATGCCGCGAACCGTAGGCGAGACCACCGACAGAAACCAATCGATCCGGGGTTGTCGGCTTGATCTTGCGGCGTGCCGTGCGGCGAGTTGCCCCGATGTTGCCCCGATGTTGGGAGGGAGCCGAGAACTTGTCGGACCGTTCGTGCATCATCGCAACCATGACCGCTTCGATGCTCGTCGCGCTCGTCCTAGCTCTCCTCGCAGGCTTCGGTCTTGGCTGGTTAAGCCATTCCGCCCGGGCCGGTACGCGAGTTGCCGCCGCTGAAGCGCGGCTGTCTGCCGCTAGTGAGGGGCAGCGTTTGCTTGAGCAGTCACTACAGGCAGCGAACGAAGACGCCGCGCGTCGACATTCGAGCGCCGTCGCGGCGATGGTCGGTCCGTTGCGCGATGCCGTCGGCGCGCTGGAAAGCCACATCACCAAGGTTGAGCACGACCGCGTCGACGCGTACTCGGGCCTGCGTGAACAAGTCGCGGGAATGCAAACCACCTCACACCGACTGCAAGACCAAACCGCCCAACTCGTCGCTGCCCTGCGCGCACCGCAGGTCCGCGGGCGATGGGGCGAGATTCAGTTGGAGCGCGTTGTCGAACTCGCGGGGATGACCAAGCACTGCGATTTCGACACCCGGGTGCACCGCGCTGGCGTCGACGGGCTTGGCGCGAGTCGGCCGGACCTCGTCGTCAATCTTGCAGGCGGTCGCCACATCGTCGTCGATGCGAAGGTCCCGTTTACCGCTTATCTCGATGCCGCGACAACCGACGTCGAAGGTAAACGCGCGCAACTGCTCGTCCAACACGCTAAACAACTGCGCGCTCATGTCGACCAGCTGGCAAGTAAGGCTTATTGGACCGCTTTCGATCCTTCGCCTGAATTTGTTGTTCTTTTTGTTCCCGGCGACCCGTTCCTCGACGCCGCGGTCACCACCGACGCGGGCCTGCTTGAGTACGCGTTCGGTCGCAACGTGATCCTCGCAACTCCAACCACGCTGATCGCGCTTTTGCGCACGGTCGCGTTCAGCTGGCGACAGGAAGCCCTTTCCCGCGACATGGCAACGGTCCAACAATTAGGTAAGGAGCTCTATACGCGAATTGGCAAAGTGGCCGAACACCTTGATGGCCTCGGCGTGAATCTTGGTAAGGCCGTTGACGCTTTCAACTCGACGGTCGGTTCGCTCGAGTCGCGGGTAATGGTCAGCGCGCGCAAGATGCACGACTTGGGGATCGGCGATTCCGCGCCCATCACTATCCGTTCCACCAATACGCGGCCACGCCCTGTCCCCGGATTGGTGGTCGGTGATCGGGTCTGAGTTCTCCGTGCCGTAGCGCCCTCGACAGCGATGTGCGGTTAGTGTCTTAGGGTGGCTGCTTCCCAACGAGCGCGTACCCGGGTGCCCGCGCCGCAACGTTCAATCGTGCCCTCGGTCCCCGGCATCCCCGCCTGGGCCGCTGTCGCGCTGGCCGCTGGTGCCACGCTGCTGGGCGTTCTCATTGACGGTCTCGGGGGCGAGACCTACCCCACTGGCACGGTCTCCGCGCTGTACGTCATCGGTTGCGTGCTCGCGGTATGCGCGGTGCGGTTCCGTGGGATTTTCTCGACGATGGTCACCCCGCCGCTGCTGCTGTTCGTCGCGGTGCCGATCGCGTGTCAGTTGTTGGTTGGCAAGGTGTCGACGTCGCTTAAAGACATCCTCACGACGCTGATCCTTCCGCTGGTTGAGCGCTTCCCGACCATGATGCTCGCGACCGTGCTCGTGCTCGCGATCGGTGCGGGACGCATCGCGGTGTACCGCCGCGGCCCCGCTGTCGCGCCTACAAGTCGCCAACCGAGCGAACGCGCGACGGCACGTCGAACCGAACGCAAACCCGGCCGTAGTCGGCCTGCCCAGTCCGAGCCTGCTACCGCACGCAAGCGCGGATCGGCACGCCCGGCTTCAGTCACCGACCCCGCGACCGAGGTGATGGCGGCACCAACCGGTCGCGGCCGTCCCGCCGACAAACGTGGCCCTGCCGCTGACCGCAAGAACGAGGCACGCAAGGGCGACCCGCGCAAAAACGATCGCGGCAAGACCGAGCGCAAGCCCGCACCTGCCCGCACGGGTCGACCAACGCGCAACGCCGCGGCACCGCGCGAACCCGAGCCCGCGCGCGTTCCCCCGCGCAGGCGGACCGACGCGAACGCCCAGGCTCAGGGTCACCCGCAGCCTGCCGTGCGCTACCGCGACCGCGCCGACTCATCGCGCACGGAACGCCGACGCCCGGACGCGGTCTAAACCGACATCGACGCGGCGGCTCAAGCGACGACCGCCCACGAATCACAACGACAAGCGCCCCCGGAATTGCATCCGGGGGCGCTTCGTCGTTATGCGGCGCTACTTGCCGCGAGCGGCCCGCACCTCGCGCGGCAGCGAGAAAACCAGTGTTTCGTTCGCCGTCGTGACCGGCCGAACCTCGCCGAACCCATGCTCAGCAAGCAGCTCAAGCACCCCTTCGACCAGAATCTCCGGCACCGACGCACCCGAGGTGACGCCAACCGTGGTCGCACCGACCAGCCACGCCGGGTCGATCTCGCGCGCGTAGTCCACCAACTGCGCGGCACCCGCACCCGCGCCGAGCGCGACCTCAACAAGTCGCACCGAGTTCGACGAGTTGCGCGAGCCAACAACGATCACCAAATCGCACTCCGGTGCCATCGCCTTGACGGCGGTTTGCCGGTTGGACGTGGCGTAACAAATGTCGTCCGATGGCGGGTCTTGTAGCGCGGGAAACCGCTCGCGCAGCGCTTCGACGGTGGCCATCGTTTCGTCGACCGACAGCGTGGTCTGCGAAAGCCAAATGACCTTCTCGGGGTCGCGCACGGTGACGCTCGCGACCGATTCGGGCCCGTCAACTACCTGCACATGCTGCGGCGCTTCGCCCGCGGTGCCTTCAACTTCCTCGTGGCCTTCGTGCCCGATGAGCAGGATGTCGAAGTCGTCGCGTGCGAACCGCTTGGCTTCCTGATGGACCTTGGTGACGAGCGGACAGGTTGCGTCGATCGTGCGCAGATTGCGGGCGGCCGCCGTTTCGTGCACCGTCGGCGCGACACCGTGCGCGGAAAACACGACGAGCGCGCCCTCGGGTACCTCGTCGTTGTCGTCGACGAAGATCACGCCGCGCTCGCGTAGCGTCTCGACGACGTGGCGGTTGTGCACGATTTCCTTGCGAACATAAACGGGCGCACCATGTTTGACGAGCGCCTGCTCGACGGTTTCCACCGCGCGATCGACACCGGCGCAGTAACCGCGCGGCTCGGCGAGCAGCACGCGTTTGCCACCGGGAATGGGCGCGCCCGCCGAACGCGCGATGCCGACGTCCAAGGGAATTGCCGAGGTCATGGGCCCAAGCTTACGTGCGTGATCGCGGGCGCTCAGGCGCGGTAGCAAGGCGACGTCACCTAACCGTAAAGCGGCGCACGTCACACAGGCGCACGCTTGCCCTATCCATCACAGCCGAGTTGCGGCACGCTGTGTACATGTTCCGACCTCCGTTCCTGGCCCGGGTAGCCGCTGGGGCCGCTGTCTATGCGATTGAAGAGACCCGCCGACTACCCATCGTCGCGGTCAATTTCCCGATCACCGCGCTGAGCCGGGTGCTCCAGACGACGATGCACGTGCAGCAGTTCGTCACGAGCCTCGCGCTCAAGGGCGACGAGGTGTTCGAGCGCATCGGCGCTGGCACGCAAGAACAGCCCGAGTGGGCGACCTTCGACGACGACGCCGCCACCTCCGCGCCTGCCGCGCCCGTGTCGAACGCCAACGCGAGCCGCTTCGATCTCTTCGACGAGGCACCAATCCCGGCGACCAACGGTCACGCCGTTCCCGCGTCGGTGCTTGTCCTCGAAGCAACCTCCGAAGAAAAGGCCGCCGAAGAAGAGGCCGCCGAAGAGCCTGCCGACGAAGCGCCGGAAGCTCCCGAGGTCGCCATTCGCTACGACTACCCCGCGATGACGCTGGCCCAGCTGCGCGCACGGCTGCGCATGCTCACGCTGGAAGAGCTGGGTCAGTTGCTCGCGTTCGAGCAGCAGACTCGCGACCGCGCGCCGTTCGTCACGATGCTCACCAACCGCATCGCGACGGTCCAGGCCAAGTAAAACCACGCTTTCACGGCCGTGACCCGCGCAGGGTCGCGGCCGTTTTCTCTTTGTCGGACCCTCCGCGTATACCTGACCTATGACTGCTGACGGACCCGCAACCGCCGCGCCCGCACCCGGGTCTTCGGCTGAGCAGCCGTGGCCGGTGCGGTCGATCGCGCTCAAGGTTTCGCAATGGATCGACCGTCTCGGCAGCGTGTGGGTGGAAGGTCAGCTCACGCAGATCACTTCCCGCCCCGGCACGCGTACCGCGTTTTTGGTATTGCGCGACACGTCGGCCGACATGTCACTGCAGCTCACGTGCGATCCAGACCTGTTGCGCCACAGCCCCATTCCTCTCACCGAGGGCAGTCGCGTTGTTGTCTTCGGCAAGTTGCAGTACTTCACTGGTCGCGGGTCATTGTCGTTGCGGGTCACCGAGATTCGGCCCGTTGGCATTGGCGAATTGCTCGCGCGTATCGAACGGCTCAAGGCGCTTCTCGCGGCCGAAGGACTCTTCGACGCCCGACGTAAACAGCCACTGCCGTTCCTGCCCGGCACGATCGGACTCATCACTGGTCGCGCGAGCGCCGCTGAACGCGATGTCCTGAGTGTGGCCCAAAGTCGTTGGCCCGCAGTATGTTTCGAGATTCGCAACACCGCTGTGCAGGGACCAACCGCAGTGCCGCAAATGCTCACCGCGCTGGCCGACCTCGACCGCAACCCGCACGTCGACGTGATCGTGCTCGCCCGTGGCGGCGGCAGCACTGAGGATCTCCTGCCGTTTTCCGACGAAGCGCTGTGCCGCGCGGTGTCGAACGCACGCACCCCGGTCGTAAGCGCGATCGGCCACGAGCCGGACAATCCGCTGCTCGATCTGGTCGCTGACCTGCGCGCGGCAACTCCAACCGACGCGGCGAAACGCATCGTCCCCGACGCCGCCGCCGAAAGCGCGGCCGTCGCCGAGTGGCGCGCGCGGTCGGCCGCCGCGCTGCGCGGCTGGGTGCGCCGCGAGCTCAGCGTTGTCACGCAGTTGCGGTCGCGACCGGTGCTTGCCGATCCATTGCGCGAGCTCACGCATCGTCACGATGAGGTCGAACGCCTGCGCCTCACCGCCCGCCGCGACGTCGAGCGCATGCTTCGCACCCAAGAAACCGCCACCCGACACCTGCGCGAAAAGCTCACCGCTGTCGGCCCAGCCGCGACCCTTGCCCGTGGTTACGCTGTCGTGCAGCGCGTCGCCGGACCCGAGCGCCACGTCGTTCGCTCGATTGACGACTCCCCCGCTGGCAGCCAATTGCGCATCCGCGTCGCCGACGGTGCGGTCACCGCCGCCGCGCTGGGCGCGCAACGCATCACGCAGAAACCAGCTGAGCCAGTTCAAGAGAAGAGGACCTAGCGTTGACCGACCCCGCCGGAAATCCCGCCGATACGCTCGCCGAAATCGCGACGTTCGGCTATGAACGTGCCCGCGACGAACTGGTGAACGTCGTCAAGATGCTCGAACAGGGCGGCCTCGACCTCGACGATTCCCTCGCGCTGTGGGAGCGCGGCGAGGCGTTGGCAACCCGCTGTGAACAGCACCTCGCGGGTGCGCAACGTCGAGTTGAAGACGCGTTGGCTCGGTCCGACGCGGAGCCGGCGGAGTAGGTTTCACACGCCGCGAGCACTCGGTTTACTCGGCCGAAACGCGCGTCGCGCACTCTCGATACGTGCCACCTTCTTCCGCTAACGCCGACGCCATCGCGCGGGTCCGCGCCGACCTCGGCGCGATCGCGTCGTCGACTGACGCGCGTCGACTTCGCGGAAAGAGTCGCGACCGGTTCGCCGAAAGTCCGATGCTGCGCGAAGTGTTGCGCGGGCGCAATGCCGAGATCTTCATCGCGCCACGAACCAAAGACGAACTCGCCGTGGCCGTCGGTGCCTGCGCGCGGGCGCGTGTGCCGATCACCGTGCGTGGCGCGGGGTCGGGACAGTTCGGGCAGGGTGTGCCGCTGTCGGGCGGCGCGGTCATCGACGTCGCCGCCATCACCGGCATCGTCGACTGGGCCGACAAATCCCGCGCGTTGCCAACCAGCGTGCGCGCGCGGACGGGCACGATCGTCAGCGACATCGACGCGCACCTGCGCCGGTCCGGGTGGGAATTGCGAATGCATCCGTCGTCAGCGCAACACGCGACGATCGGCGGCTACATCGCGGGCGGTCACGCCGGGGTCGGCAGCTGCCAGTGGGGCATCTTGCGCGATACCGGCAACATCACCGCGATCGAGGTGATGACCGTCGAAGAACAGCCGCGACTTGTCGAACTGCGCGGCGCGGCTGTCACCGCGGTGCAGCACGCGTTTGGCGCGAACGGCATCATCACCGAGGTCGAATTGCCCGTCGCGCCCGCGTGGGAGTGGCACGAACTGGTTGTCTCGTTCCCGACTTTCGAACAGGCCCTGCGGTTTTCGGTCGACCTCGGCAACAGCGACGGCCTGCTCACGAAAGTGATTTCGCCGCAAGCACATCCGCTGCCGCGCTACCTGCCCGAGCTTGCCGATCTTGTTCCCGACGGCGATTCGATGGTGCTCGCGCTTGTCGCTGTGCAGTCGGTGCCCAATGTCGTCGACCTCATCGCCGCAACCGGCGGCACCCTGCGTTACCGCTGCCGCGAAGGCAAAGGCTGCTACGGCTCGCCCCTTTACGAATTCACCTGGGGCCATTCACTTTCCCGCTATCAGCGCCACAATCCCGAACTCGTCGGGCTCATGGGCTTGTTCCCACCCGATCGCCTCTACCAGTCGCTTGCCGCGGTACATCGCGACTGCGCTGACCTCGGTCCGCTGAAGGTGGAGCTCAAGCGCGTCGGTGGTCGGCTGTCCGCACAGGGTTCGCCGATCATCGACTTCGTCAGCAAGGCGCACCTAGAACGCGCCACCGAACGGCTCGAAGCGCTTGGCGTTTCGGTCGCCAATCCGCACACTCCGCTGCTCGGGGCGGGCGGGATGAAGCCGTGGGGCGCGAACGAAGCCGCGCTGAAACGCGAAATGGACCCGTTCGCACTGCTCGCGCAGGGGAAGGTCGAGCCGGAGTCTTCGCTCGCGCTGGCGACCGGGTTACCCAATCGCGGCTGGACGTATTAGGACTTGGGCAGCGGCTGCGCCGCACCGACGGCCTTCGCCAGTGTGCGGAACGCGGCGTCATTGCCAGCGCCGGTGATGAGCACGCGCGTGCCGTTGAAGTCGGTGATCCACGCCGCTTCGCTGCCAGGCTCGGAGTAGACGTTCCACTTGTGCCCGTCGATGTCGACCGAGCCGTTCGCGTAGCGCGAGCCAAGCACGTGCCTGCCGAGCACTTCCTCGGTCGCGCCGGTCTGGCTAAAGCGCAGGTACGTGGTCTGCGGGGTCAGATAACCAACCGTCGTTACGGCTTGGCCGCCGCCAACAACTTCGCGGCTACCCGAGTTCGACACCCAGCCTTCCGGCAGCGAAGGATTGCGGATCGCGAACGGCAAGCTGCGCGCGTCGGCTTTCAGCGCGGTCGTCACGTCGAAACGCGGGATCTGTCCCTGCGTCGGTCCACTGGTCGCGACCGAGCACTGGCTTGCCGCGCCCGCGAGCACGACCGCGATCAGCACCAGCGGAATCAACGACCAGAACAAGTCGCGGTAGTCGTTGAAGATGCGGTGCTTGGTCTGTGCCACGGCTACCAGTATCCACTCGGGCCCATTGTGACCTGAGAATGGGTCGCTGGGTGCTGCACGAGCGTGCAGGTTCTAATGCGACAATTACGGCGTACACCGACGCCAAGGAGGCATCCCGCAATGACGGCAGCATCGCCCGCCCCCAGCCGCCGCGAGGCACCCGATCGCAACCTCGCACTCGAGCTGGTCCGCGTCACCGAGGCAGGTGCGATGGCGAGTGGCCGTTGGGTCGGCCGTGGCGACAAGGAAGGTGGCGACGGCGCCGCCGTCGACGCCATGCGTCAACTCGTGAGCTCGGTTTCGATGAAGGGCATCGTCGTCATCGGCGAGGGCGAAAAAGACGAAGCCCCGATGCTTTACAACGGTGAACTGGTTGGCGACGGCACCGGCCCCGAGGTCGACTTCGCCGTTGACCCGGTCGACGGCACCACGCTGATGTCGAAGGGCTCGCCCGGCGCGATCTCGGTGCTCGCGGTCGCGGAGCGCGGCGCGATGTTCGACCCGTCGGCCGTGTTTTACATGCACAAGATCGCCGTTGGCCCCGACGCCGCCGGTTCGATCGACATCAACGCGCCCATCGGCGACAACATCCGCAGCGTCGCCAAGGCGAAGAACCTGTCGGTTTCGGACCTGACGGTTTGCATTCTCGACCGCCCGCGCCACGCCGACCTCATCCGCGAATCCCGTGAAGCGGGCGCGCGTATCCGGCTGATCTCCGACGGTGACGTCGCTGGCGCGATCGCGGCGGCACGCCCCGACTCGGGCGTCGACATCCTCGTCGGCATCGGCGGCACGCCGGAAGGCATCATCGCCGCCGCCGCGCTGCGCTGCCTCGGTGGCGAGCTACAGGGCAAGCTGGCCCCGAAGGACGAAGAAGAGCGTCAGAAGGCCATCGACGCTGGTCACGACCTCGACCGCGTGCTGTCGACCACCGACCTCGTCTCGGGCGAGAACGTGTTCTTCTGCGCGACCGGCGTCACCGACGGCGACCTGCTGCGCGGCGTTCGCTACTACGGTGGCGGCGCGTCGACCCAGTCGATCGTGATGCGGTCGAAGTCGGGCACGGTCCGCATGATCGACGCCTACCACCGCTTGGAGAAGCTGCGCGAGTACTCGTCGGTCGACTTCGACGGCGACGACAACGCCAACCCGCCGCTGCCGTGATCTGGGGCTGGGCGTCCATATAGTTAATGTATGGCAACGCCCAGCACCGCTCTTGTCCTTGGCAGTGGCGGTATCACCGGTATCGCGTGGGAAACCGGCATGATCGCCGGTCTGCGGGAGCACGGCATCGACCTGCGCAACGCGGACCTGGTGATCGGCACCTCCGCTGGCGCGGTTGTCGGGGCGCAAATCCGCAGCACCCTGTCGACCGAGGAGCTCTACGCGCGGCAAATGATGCCGCGCAGCGATGAGATTCCGGCGCGAATTTCGATGAAGCGCGTCGCCGAGTGGATCTATCTGGTGAAAACCGCGCGCAGTCCCGAAAGCGCGGCGCGACGAGTCGCTAAGCACGCGGCTGGGGTTTACGTTGCTGACCCGGTCGCGCGACTTGCCGCGGTTTCGTCGCGTTTGCCTGAGACCGCGTGGCCGAAACGCCCGCTGTGGATTACGGCGGTCAACGCGAAAACGGGCGCGTTGAAAATCTTCAACAACGACTCACATGCCACGCTCGCCGAAGCCGTCACGGCCAGTTGTGCGATTCCGTTCGTGTGGCCGCCCTCGCTGGTTGATGGGGTCGAATACATCGACGGCGGCGTGCGCTCGCCAGTCAATCTCAATCTCGCCAAGGGCTACGACCGCGTTGTCGCCCTCGCGCCCGTGACGCTGGCCCCGCGCCGCGCGGCTCGCTTACCAGCGCAACTGCATGAGCTCGGGCACGCACGCGTCACGGTAGTGAGCCCGGACGCGGCGTCGCTGCACGCGATTGGCCCCAACACCCTCGACCCGACGCATGCGAAAGCGGCGGCTGTCGCTGGTCGTGAACAGGCGAAAGCTTTCGAGTCGAGTGTCCGCGAGGTCTGGCCGACCGACGACGAATAGTCGCGCTATTCCCGGTCTCCCAGTGGGATTTCCCTCCGGCGCGGGCCAGCCCATCGGCCGCGTGCGCGTCCTAGGGTGGGTTCATGGCTGCTGACTTCCGCATCGAACACGACACTATGGGTGAGGTTCGCGTCCCAGTTGACGCGCTCTGGCGTGCGCAAACCCAGCGTGCGGTGGAGAACTTTCCGATCAGTGGGCGCGGACTTGAGCGTTCGCAGATTCGCGCGCTCGGACTGTTGAAAGCCGCTGCGGCCCAGGTCAACAAGGACCTTGGGTTGCTCGATCCGGTGCGCGCCGACGCGATCATCGCCGCCGCTACCGAAATCGCAAATGGTCAGCATGATGACCAGTTCCCGATCGACGTTTTTCAAACCGGTTCTGGCACGAGTTCGAATATGAACGCCAACGAGGTGATCGCGTCGATCGCCGCACGCAACGGCGTCACCGTGCACCCCAACGACGACGTCAACATGTCGCAGTCGTCGAATGACACCTTCCCCACCGCGACGCACCTTGCCGCAACCGAAGCGGTCATCACCGAACTCGTCCCGGCGCTCGACCACCTTCGACTCGCGTTGCAGGACAAGGCGACTCAGTGGCGTTCGGTGGTGAAGTCGGGCCGCACGCATCTCATGGACGCCGTCCCGGTGACGCTCGGTCAGGAGTTCGGCGGTTACACCCGCCAGATCGCGGCTGGCATTGAACGCATCATGGCGACGCTCCCCCGCCTCGGCGAGCTGCCGATCGGCGGCACCGCCGTCGGAACCGGCCTCAACGCGCCGGACAATTTCGGCGCGCTCGTCGTCGCGGAGTTGGTGCGCGCCACCGGCATTGACGCGCTACGGGAAGCCGAAGATCACTTCGAAGCGCAAGCCGCGCGCGACGGACTGGTCGAAGCATCGGGGGCGTTGCGCACTATCGCGGTGAGTCTCACCAAGATCGCGAACGACATTCGCTGGATGGGTTCGGGTCCGCTCACCGGGCTCGGCGAACTCCAACTGCCCGATCTGCAACCAGGCAGCTCGATCATGCCGGGCAAGGTGAATCCGGTGCTGCCCGAGGCGGTTACGCAGGTCGCGGTGCAGGTGATCGGCAACGACGCCGCCGTCGCGTTCGGCGGAGCGAGCGGTGCGTTCGAACTCAACGTCTACATCCCGGTGATGGCGCGCAACATCCTGGAGTCAATTCGACTGTTAGCCAACGTCTCTCGACTCTTCGCGGACAAGTGCATCACCGGGCTCGTCGCCAACGAAGCGCATCTGCGCGACCTCGCGGAATCGTCACCGTCGATCGTGACTCCGCTCAATTCCGCGATCGGCTACGAAGAAGCCGCTGCTGTTGCGAAAGAGGCGCTGCGCGAACGCAAGACGATTCGCCAAACGGTGATCGATCGAGGTCTTGTTCCCGACAAAATCTCACTCGCCGACCTCGACGCGAAGCTCGACGTGCTAGCGATGGCGAAGGTCGCCGAATAACCAAAAGCGGCGGCCGAACTCAGTCCGGCCGCCGCTGTAAAGGTGAGTCTTAGTGGTATTGCGTCAGCTCCGCGCGCGCGGCCTCGCCAGCTTCGCCCAGGTCAGTGCGACCAAAAACGTTCCAGCGCTTCAACAGTGGCGCGAAAACGAGTTCGCCTTCACGTGCCGGGTCGTAAATGCCCGCCGCAGCCAGCGCGGTGTCGCTCGAACCGCCGCCCGGCAGCTCGACGAAGGGCACCTTGAAGGCGGCGACCTGATCGGCGATCGCGCGCAGCGCCTGGTCGGGCACCAGGTCGAGCGCGGCGGCAACGAGGTCGGCGAAGAACTCCGCCTGCAGCTCGTCGTCGGCGGCGAGCTTGTTGGCGATGGCGGTGACGTAGGCGTTCTCGCCGAGCGCGGCGGTGTTGCGATGCCGGACCGCGGCGGCGGCCTCTTCGAACGCCGACGCGACGAGCACGTCGATGAGGTGCAACGACGGGCGGTTGAACCCGGCGACCATGTGCGACATGCGCGCGCGTTCCAGGGCGACGGGGTCGACCGAACGCGACACCATCAGGTAGTTGCGGATGAGGATCTCGTGGCGGTTCTCCTCGGCCGTCCACCGACCAACCCAGCGCCACCACGGGCCCGTGCGCAGGTACTTGCCCAGCTCACGGTGGTAGGACGGCAGATTGTCGGCGACAAGCACGCTGACCGTGAGCGCGAGCGCAGCGGTTTCGCTGAGCTGCGACTGCTCAGGCGACCAGTCGGTGCCACCCATGAATTCGAAGTTGCGTCCATCGGCCCACGGCACCAGGTCGTGCGGCTGCCAGCCCTCGGCCACCTCAATGTGGCGAGCGAGGTTGGTTTCCACCACGGGAGCCAGTTCGCTGAGCAGTTCGCGGTCGGTCAAAGTTTTCTGCACGCCCGACAAACTAGCCGGTCGCGCCCAAGCGCGGGGACCATCCCCATAGATAAGGCCCCCACGCTGGGCGGATTGACAGAATTATTTGGGCGTGACTGTGGTTTGCCCGTTGACCCACGTGATCGTGCCGCCCTCAAAATCGCTCTGTTTGCCGCCGGTGATGTCCTTCTCGTCCGACGTCGGGTAGCCAAGCGTGCCGTTGACGCCGCCGTCGGCATCCCACGCTTCGCGGATGTCGCCCCAGACAACGTGGGCACCCGTTGCCGACGACCAGTAGATGGCACCGCCGTCGAAGTCTTGGTAAAGGCCGCCGTTGGGGCCGTTTTCCTGCGGGCCGGTGGGGTTGCCGAGCGGGCTGGTTGTGCCGCCGAACGCGGTGTACTTCTTGTAGATCTCGCCGGAAACGGCGATTTCCCCGGTGGGGGTGAGGATCGTTGTTGAATCGCCTGCCGCTGTTGCCGACGTGGACGGGGCGCTGGTGTCGGGGGTTGCGGTGACGCTGAGCGCTGACGTTGCGCTCGCGGTGACGTTGTCGCTGCTTGAATCGTCGTCTGAACAGGCGGTGAGCAGCAAGCCGGCAGCCGCGATAACCGCGACGCCGGTGGCCAAAGCGCGTGATCGAGCGAAGTGGGTCATGTCCATCCTCCGAGTCGAGCTGGCCGAAATCGGAACTAGCAACGGCCCGACAAACCGAAATTCGCCGAGCCGTTGCTAGAGGTAGCTTCGTGGATATTACCCACTAGGCACCGGGATAAACAGCGATCGCAACAAGGTTGCCAGACCCCTTTATTTACGCTCCGAGCTACGCCGAAGGACCGTATTCCTCCAACATCTCGGTGACCAGCGCCGCGATGGGCGACCGCTCGCTTCGGGTGAGCGTGATGTGGGCGAAAAGCGGGTGACCCTTGAGCTTTTCGATCACCGCGGCGACACCGTCGTGACGGCCTACGCGCAGGTTGTCGCGCTGGGCGACGTCGTGGGTGAGCACCACCCGCGAACCCGTGCCAAGTCGACTCAACACCGTGAGCAGAACGTTGCGCTCAAGCGACTGCGCCTCGTCGACGATCACGAACGAATCGTGCAGCGAGCGGCCACGGATGTGGGTGAGCGGAAGCACTTCGAGCATGTCGCGCGCGAGAACTTCCTCCATCACCTCGCGGCTAGCGAGGCCGTCGAGGGTGTCGAACACCGCCTGAGCCCACGGGCCCATCTTCTCGCTTTCCGAGCCGGGCAGGTAGCCGAGTTCCTGGCCGCCAACCGCGTAGAGCGGCCGGAAAACGACAACCTTGCGCTGCGTGCGCCGTTCAAGGACCGCTTCCAGCCCGGCAGTAAGCGCCAGTGCCGACTTGCCCGTACCAGCCCGTCCGCCCATCGACACGATGCCGATGGATTCGTCGAGCAGCAGGTCGAGGGCGATGCGCTGTTCAGCCGAACGACCGTGCAGGCCGAAAGCCTCACGCTCCCTGACCAATTGGACGCGCTTGTCGGGCGTGACGCGACCAAGTGCGCTTGAGCTGCCGCCAAGGAGCCGAATGCCGGTGTGGCACGGCAACTCTCGCGCGCTTTCCAAGTCGATGATCGACTCGGTGAAGAGCTGGTCGATCTGTTCGCGGGCCACGTCGAGTTCGACCATGCCCGTCCACCCCGAGGTGACCACATCCTGCGCGTGGTACTCGTCGGCCTGCAACCCGACCGCGCTCGCCTTGACCCGCAGCGGAATGTCTTTGGAAACCAACACAACCGAGCGGCCCTCGGCCGCGAAGTTCAACGCGCACGCGAGGATGCGCGCATCGTTGTTGTCGGTGCGGAACCCAGCGGGCAGCAGCGCGGGATCAGTGTGATTGAGCTCCACCTGCAAAGTGCCACCCTCAGTGCCAATCGGCAGCGGCTGATCGAGCCTGCCGTGGCGAACGCGCAGGTCGTCGAGCATGCGCAGGGCTTCGCGGGCGAACCAACCCAGTTCGTGGTGGTGGCGTTTTGCCTCAAGTTCGCTGATTACGACCAGCGGTAAGACCACCTGGTTGGCGCCGAAGCGGGTGACGGCCCACGGATCGGAGAGCAGCACCGAAGTGTCGACAACGAATGTGGCCGGGGAGTGCTGAGCCGTGTGCATCGCGGCGGAAACGGAGCGTGCATCAGTCACGGTTGGCTCCTTAGTTGTTCGCGCGACACCACGCGAACGATCTCGCTGGACCGGTCCGTCCTCAGGAAGTTGAGGGTGAACTCAACCGCCACGAGGGCCGGGTGCCGGCCCTCTCGTACTGAGTAACTCAGTCACGGTTTCGGACCTCCCGTACGAGCCACTCCGACGCGGCCCGCAGCTTCGACGCTACCGGCGATTCGGCGCGCGCGCTGCGGGACGAGAGGACGTGTCCGTGAATTCGCAGTAAATACTGCTGAGCTAGAGTCGCGGCATGGCCGATGACCAGGATCTGGACTCGCTCACCTCGAAGCAGCTGCACGATCTTGCGGTACGCAAGGCGGTGCGCCACGGCGACCTGAAGTTCCTCTGGCAGCTACTCAAAGCCATTCCCGCCGCCGAAGCCGAAGCGGGCGACGTTGGCGAAAGCGAAGCCGACATCAAGTACGTCGTGCCGATGCTTGACGACTACATCCATGCCGGTGACGGCAAGTTGGCCGAGGTGCTGCGGCCAACTTACCTGGACTACCTGCGCAAATAACCGGTTAGCGCTTGATGATGGCGTTGACGATGCCCTTGAAGACGCCAGCGGTGAAGTTGCCCATGCTGAAATGGTCGTCCCACAGGGTGATATGGGTGTTGGCGATGTGGAACGTGCCCGACACCCAGAACCCGGTACGGATCGGGCCAACGCTGAGGTAGTCGGTGCGATCGGTAAGCACAACGCCGTCGTGCCCGGCGATGTGGTGGATGTCGACACCGAACCCGAACTGCGGCTTGTTGAGGGCACGCAGCACCTTGGCCACCTGAGGTTTGCCCGACAGTGTCGGGAGCCCGGTGTTTTTCCAGACGATGTCGTCGGCAAGCAGATCAAGCGCTTCGTCGACAAGGCCCAGTTCGAGCGCCCCGAAGAACTGGCGAACGAGCGTCACATCGTTATCGGGCAATTTCGGCTCATCGGTCATGGGACGAGCCTAGGTCGTGACGCCCTTTCGCCCAAGGACCCGCTGGCGGTTCATGCGTTTAACTCACCACGCGGGCAGTCCGTCGTCGCCGCGCTGACGCACCCGTTGGCGGCGGCGGAAGAAGACCTCGTCCGGGCTGATCGGAGTCAGTGCGCTGGTGATGCGGCTCAGGCGGGTGTCGTAGCGGTGTTCGCGCACGTGGCGTTCGATGCTCGCCTGCCATTCCGGCGACAACCGCGACCAGATCGCGGCAACACGCGACTGACCGCGCGCGTTCGCGTTCGACAGCAACTGGAAAAGCGGCGACCACGCGTCGGCGTCGGTCGCGTGCGCTGGCAACGCCGCGATGGTTGCCTCGTCAAGAGCGACGAGCGCTTCGGCGAGGTGGTGCCGCGCGGGCGCGGTGGTTCGGCTCGCCAATGCGAACAACCCGCGCCACGGCTCTGGCTCATTCCGTCCGCGCAGCGAATGCACAAGGCGCGCAAGCACATCCGGGTTCTGCATTTGCGGGTTGCCCGACAGTCCCCAAAGCCCGGCGGGGTTCAGACGGCCTGCGACGGTAAGTAGCGTGGCACCCGCGTTGCGGTGCACGACGTTGAGCACGTAACGCCCCACCGCCTGGACGGAGCCGCGCCCAAAAAGGTACTCACCGAGTCGCACAGTCACGTCAGGTTCCACTTTGCACAGAATCGCCAAATTGGCGTGCTGCAATTCGCCCGAGCCGACTAGCGTCGCATGAATAAAGCCTGGAATGCGATTATTTGGCCCATCGATGAGGACCCGAATGATGTAACTCAGCCGATGCGCGGGGTAGGCGTAAGCGCCGGTGAACATCAGTCCCGCGTCATCGAGCACGCTGCGTTCCAACTCGTCAACGATCGGATCGGAAATCGATGACAAAAATCGAGCGGCGGTCAAATAGTCCCGGCGACGTAGCAATTCGTTGATGATGTCGGCGATGGGCTTCGCCGTCCCGTAACGCATCACGCCAGCGAACGTGTCGGGGTCGAGGTATGGGGCACCGTCGCATGCGTAAATGGTGTCGATCGCGCACAGCGCTTGCGCGAGTTTCTGCGGATACCGATTACCGATCGTGCCAAGGAGTCGGGCGGCGAGAACGGGCGGCACAACTCGCTCAAAAAGGCTCACGCCAAGGCCCAGCGGGAAGATCGGGACAAGCGGGGCCAAGCGGCGAAAGGTGTCCGCGTGCTCGGCGTGCAGCGCCGAAAGCAAGTGCCGTTGCAGGGCCGAAAGGTGGTCGGCACCAAGGCGACTCAAGGGCGCGATCGCGCGCGGGTGCACCTGCAACGTGCGCGCGAGCACAACAAGTTGCGTCTGTGCTTCAAGGTCGGACTCGATCATGACTCGACCCCGAAAAGCAGACGGCGCGTTATCCGTCGCAAAGGTGCGGGCATCGCGGTAATCGCCGCGGTGATGGCCGAGGCCAGCCCGTCCTTCTCGTTTTGCCGCGCTGTCCGAAACATCGCGACTAATTGCGCGGCTTCAGCTTCGGTAAGCAGTTCGAACGCGTAGATCGAGCCGCCGGTCTCACGCGCGAGCTCGCGTCGATACTCCATGCACTGACCTTGCTACTGATCAGTACTCCCGGATACCTTTCGCCCGAATTTTGTGCTTTCCGACAAACGAACACTTCACTTCGCGCGCGAAAGACAAAACGACGGGCTCCGACACCAATGCCGGAACCCGTCGCCGCGAGCTTTGAGCGGCTAGCCCAGCAGTCGCCAATCTTCGAGGCCCTGGTACAGCGGAACGCTCTGCGCGAGGCGCGAAACCCGACCGCGCAGCGTCTCCACATCGGAAGTACCAGCGAGCGCGGCGGCGATGATGTCGGCGACCTCGGTGAATTCGGCATCGCCGAAACCACGGGTCGCGAGCGCGGCAGTGCCGATACGCAGGCCGGAGGTGACCATCGGCGGGCGCGGGTCGAACGGCACCGCGTTGCGGTTGACGGTGATGCCAACCTCATGCAGCACGTCTTCGGCCTGCTGACCGTCGAGTTCGGAATTGCGCAGGTCGACGAGCACGAGGTGCACGTCGGTGCCGCCGGTGAGCACCGAAACGCCCTTACCCTGCACGTCAGCACCGGTGAGACGCTCAGCGAGGATGCGCGCGCCCGACAGCGTGCGGGCCTGACGGTCCTTGAACTCATCCGTCGCGGCGATCTTGAACGCGGCAGCCTTGGCGGCGATCACGTGCATGAGCGGGCCGCCCTGCTGACCGGGGAAAACCGCCGAGTTGAGCTTCTTCGCGAACTCCTGCTTGGCCAGGATCAGGCCGGAGCGCGGGCCACCGAGAGTCTTGTGCACGGTCGAAGAGACAACGTCGGCGTACGGCACCGGCGACGGGTGCAGGCCAGCGGCAACAAGGCCGGCGAAGTGGGCCATGTCGACCCACAGGTAAGCGCCGACCTCGTCAGCGATCTCGCGGAAGCGCGCGAAGTCCTGGTGACGCGGGTAGGCCGACCAACCAGCGACGATCACCTTCGGCTTGGCCTTGAGCGCGATGTCGCGCACCTCGTCCATGTCGATGCGGTGGTCTTCCTTCGACACCCCGTAGGAGTGCACGTCATACAGCTTGCCCGAGAAGTTCAAGCGCATGCCGTGGGTGAGGTGACCACCGTGGGCAAGGTCGAGGCCGAGCAGCGTCTCGCCCGGGTTCATCAGCGCCATCAGCACAGCGGCGTTGGCTTGCGCGCCCGAGTGCGGCTGAACGTTGGCGAATTCCGCGCCGAACAGCTCCTTCGCGCGGTCGCGAGCAAGCGTCTCGACCACGTCGACAGCTTCGCAACCACCGTAGTAGCGACGGCCCGGGTAGCCCTCGGCGTACTTGTTGGTAAGCACGCTGCCCTGGGCCTGCAGGACCGCGCGCGGCACGAAGTTCTCCGAAGCGATCATCTCGAGGGTGTCGCGTTCGCGGGCGAGTTCGCCCGCCATCGCGGCGGCCAACTCGGGATCGAGCTCACCGAGAGACTGGGTATTCACCGAAGCGGTCGTCTGCGTCACGACGCTCAGTCTATTGGGCACGAAACCGCTACTGTGCGGGGGGCTCAGCGCCAATTACCGCAGCTGAGGTAACACCGCAGCGGATGTGAGCGATCACACACTTGATTTCGCTTTTATCCGCTATTCGAGGAGGACCGATCATGCCCGTCACCCCAGTAGTCGCGCCGTCGAACCCGATCGAAGCGTTGCTGTTGCAGCTGAACTACTGGCTGTGCAACCTATTCAACCCGGGCGGCTGCGCCATCATCATGTGAATTAGGAAGTGTCACAACAACTTACGTAGCGCACCTGGCGTCAGCGGCTCGTCGAGCAAGCGGCCAAAACGGTCGATGCGCTCGCCGTCGTCGGCTGCCTTGTCGAGCCAGCCACCAAGCAGGCGATAACCCTCGACGTAGGTGCTGATGTAGGCCCGCCACAGTGGTGACGAAAGAAAGCGCAGCGACTGACGCGCGCGTTCCGGCGTCGCCAGGCTCCACCGCTGCAAAAACGCCGCGACCTCGTCTTCGGTGCGATGCTGGTCGTGCAGCAGCAGCGCCGCGTCTTGGCGCACACTCAACAACTGCGCCGAAGCAGCGGCGAAGCGTTCGGCGCGTTCGCCGTCGAAGCGCAACCCGAGATCGGCGTAGATCTCCTGCGCCCACGTGCCCCAGCCTGGCCCGATGATCGACGAAAGTGCGAGGTCAGCGAGCCCTTCGGCCATGAGGCACTGCGGGGTGTTCACCAAAAACAGTGTCTGCTCGGCCTCGCCCGCGGCGACCAGCCCAGCCTCTTTTCGGCAGTGCTCGGTGTGATGGCCCGGGTATGACTCGTGCGCGATCAGCGACGGCAAATGCGCCATGTGCTGCTTGAGGTCGGAATTGATCGCCACCCGCGACTCGAAATTGCCAAGGTAGTAGTTGAACCCCGACCACGGCTTGTCGCCAACCACCTCATAGGTGACGTGTTCGTGGTCCGGCAGCGGGTAGCGGTCGCGCACCCGTTCACGCAGCGCGCTGGAAAACGCATCGACAGCGGCCTGCAGCTTCTCCGGCGGGATCTCGTCGGCCTTGCGGTAAGCGACGACGCGCTCGGCCAGCGGACCTGAACCGCCAAGCACCTCGTCCATTTTGCGATGCGCATCGGCGTAGTCGTCGGGGTTTCCGGGGGCGATGTCGACGTCGAAATAGGCGCGGACCTCGTCGATGAAGCCGATTTCCTCGCCAGCGAACTTGCGCGCCGAGCACTCCATCGCTACCAAATGGGCGTCAAGGAACTCCGTGCGGCGCGGCGAAAGGCCCGCGCTCGGGAGGTCAGCGCGCAGACTCGCCGCACGACTCGCCAACAGCTTCGGATCGGGTTTCGGGGCGCTCTCTACTTCGCGCCGCAGTTGCGGGTCGCCGGTGTAGGCGTCGACAAAACCCTCTTCGAGCCGGTCGAAAGCTAGTCCGAGCCGCAGGTATTCCGAGACCAGTGCATGCACCCGGCCAGATTAGCCGCATGCGTGAGCGCACGGGAGCCGATCTTTGTTACCGACCAGTAGGCAAACCCCCCATTGCGCGCGGATGGCCGATACGGAGCACAATCTCGCTATGCGGTCAGAGTTGCAGAGCTGTAGGTGTCGCCCCGGACGAGGTGTCGAGTAAGTGGCACGGGTTAGCGAACCCAGCCCGTATGTGGAGTTCGACCGCAAGCAGTGGCGCACCCTGCGTAAGTCGACGCCACTGGTGCTGACCGAGGAGGAACTCACCGGCCTGCGTGGCCTTGGCGAGCAGATCGACCTGGAAGAAGTGGCCGAGGTTTATCTGCCACTTGCCCGGTTGATCCACCTCCAGGTAGCCGCCCGCCAGCGACTGTTCGCCGCGACCGCCACCTTCCTCGGCGAGAAGCACCCCGACAAGCAAGTGCCGTTCGTGATTGGCGTCGCGGGCAGTGTGGCGGTTGGCAAGTCGACAACCGCGCGCGTGCTGCAGGCACTACTTGCCCGCTGGGACCATCACCCCCGCGTCGACCTGATCACCACCGACGGATTCCTTTATCCCACAGCGGAATTGACGCGACGCGGCATCATGCACCGCAAGGGGTTCCCCGAGAGCTACGATCGCCGCAAGCTGCTGCGCTTCGTGACCGAGGTGAAATCGGGTGCGCCTGAAGTGTGCGCGCCGGTTTATTCACATATCTCCTATGACATCGTGCCCGACGCCAAACACTGCGTGAACCAGCCCGACATTCTCATCGTTGAGGGATTGAACGTGCTGCAGACTGGTCCGCGCCTGATGGTTTCGGATCTGTTCGACTTCTCCATCTACGTCGACGCCCGGATCGAAGACATCGAAAACTGGTACGTGCAGCGCTTTTTGGCGCTACGCAAGACCGGCTTCGCCGACCCGGACGCGCACTTCCACCACTACTCGGGCTTTTCCGATCAGCAGGCCACCGAGGCGGCCCGCGACATCTGGAACTCGACCAACCGGCCGAACCTGGTGGAAAACATCCTGCCGACGCGACCACGCGCGACCTTGGTGTTGCGCAAGGATTCCGACCACACCATCAACCGGCTGCGCCTGCGCAAGCTTTAAGCCCCCGCAGGCGACCCTAGCGAGACCACCGCTTGAGCGAGTTCGGTTCGGGTGCCATCGCGTTCGATGTAGAGCACTCCCGTTGGGGTGGAACGTATTTCGGTTGGTTCGCCAGCGACCACTTCGGCGACTGATTCCTGCCCGCGCGCGAGTCGGTCGACAACGGGTTGTTCGCCAACCGGTGCCCAGCCCTGGGCGGCGAAGCGTAGCCGGTCGACCTGGGCGGGCGAGTTCGTCGCATCGGCCCATTTGCGGGTGGACACGGTGATGTTGCCGTCGGCGCCCCAGCGCGGACGGTACGCGGCTGAGCATTCGCCGGGCAGTGCGGGCAAGGAGGCGACCTCGTTGGTTTCGGTGTCGATAGTCGCGACATGGCCGGTGCCGCAGGAGGCGCTACGTGCCGTGATGCCAGCCAAAACGAAGGTGTGCCCGTCGGGACCAGCGGCGGCGGCTAGTTGCGCGTCGATGCCCGGTACGCGGCCGAGCGGAAGCACCGCGTCGGGGCCGATCGCGTACAAATGGCTTTTCTCCCACCACAATCCACGCGACTCGACGCGGGCGAGTAGCAGCGAACGGTCATTCGCCGCGACAAGCCGCGCGCCGTCGAAGGCACCGCCGGTGAGCGGGCTGGGTGACGCGGGCAGCTCGATTTCGCGGTCGACCACGGGCGGGGTGGTGCCCGCAAGGTCGAAGGTCATGATTTGGCCCGGTTCGCGCCACCAAGCGAGCACCGAGTCGCGTAGCGCGACCGCATCGGCGCAACCACATCCGATGCGCGAGACAGCTCCGTCGCGAACCCCAATGGAGACAAGGGTTTTCGATGCGCCTTCCACCGAGAACGCGAATTGACCGTCGCGAGTAAACGTGACCGGTGCTGGCGAATACCCGAAACCGCCTGCGGCACGGAAGGTTTCGCTGCCTCGCACGAGCACCAGCTCGTTTTCCGTGCGATACCCAAACACTGGACCCGCTGCCGCTTGCGTACTGCTCGGCGGCGTGATTCGAGGCGGCGCTGGCTTATCGACCCCACACCCGACGATCGTCGCGACGACAGCACCCAACGCGAGCACCAAGACAGCGCATTTCCGAACCACCGAAACTCCCACCGCGCACCCCTGCATGTGTAGTCGAGCTGGCTGTTGTGTCGATGTGCGGGAGCTTAGCCGCAGGGTCCGACAAGTTCGTTCAGACGCCAAACCGGCGGTGCCGTGCGGCGAAATCACGCAGTGCGCGCAGGAAGTCGACGCGCCGGAACTCCGGCCAATATGCCTCGGTGAACCAAATCTCGGAATAGGCGCTCTGCCACAACAGGAAGCCCGAAAGTCGTTGTTCCCCAGAGGTTCTGATGACAAGGTCGGGATCGGGCTGACCCGAGGTGTAGAGGTGCTGACCGATCGCGTCAACGGTGATCGCCTGCACCAGATCTTCGCCCGACTCCCCCGCAGCGACTTCTTGACGCACCAGCGAACGCACCGCGTCGGCGATTTCCTGCCGACCGCCGTACCCGACAGCCACATTGACGTGCACGCCGTCGCGACCATCGGTGCGTTCGGCGGCAACGCGCAATCGCTTGGCGATGAGCTCCGGGAAGCCTTCGAGCGACCCGACGATGCGGACGCTCCAATTCTGTTCCGGTGCCGACAGTTCCTCGACAACGTCGGTGATGACTTCGAAGAGCGTTTCCAACTCTTCGGGGTCGCGCCGCAGGTTTTCGGTCGAGAGAAGGTAAACGGTGACCATCTCAACGCCAGCGTCAGCGCACCAACCAACTAGCTCGGCGATTTTGAGCGCGCCGACGCGATGTCCGTGACTCACATCGGTGAACCCGTTTTCACGCGCCCACCGGCGATTGCCATCACACATCACCGCGACATGTCGCGGGTGCTGCTTACCGGCCAGCTGTCGCGACAGTCTGGACTCGTAGATGCGGTACGGCAAACCACGCACCCGACCCAGGAACTCCACGCCAAGCACCTTACGCGCGGATGTGAGCTGACTCCGACCGCCCAGCTAATTCACCGCCTCCGCCTCGTGCGATAGCCAGCTTTGCGGCGGCCAGCCATACCGATGCCGTATCGTTAGACGCAAACCTACGGTACCGTAGGTTACTGGTCGGGAGGTTTCGGTGGAGGCAGTACTCGCGGTATCGGAGCTGGTTGGCAAACCGCGTTTTCGCGGGTGGATTCACACCTGGGCGGTGGGGATCGCGGCGATCGCTGTCGCGGTGCTCGTCGCGGTGAGCTTCACGGTTTCGGCGCGCGCCGGGTGGGCGACGCTCGTCTACGGGGTGAGTATCTGCGCGTTGTTCGGCGTCAGCGCGATTTATCACCGCATTACCTGGCAAAGCGTCGCGACGCGCGTGCGGATGAAACGCGCTGACCATTCGATGATCTTCGCCTTCATCGCGGGCAGTTACACGCCGTTCGCGCTACTTGGGCTTCCCGGGAAAACGGGTGTCACGCTGCTGGTTGTCGTGTGGATCGGGGCGCTAGCCGGGATCGCATTGAAGGTGCTGTGGCCGACCGCGCCGCGCTGGGTCGGGGTGCCGCTATATCTGCTGCTCGGGTGGGCGATCGTGCCGGTCGCGGCGTCACTGCTGCACAACGTCGGCGTTGTACCGATGGTGCTGCTCGCCATCGGCGGCGTGATCTACAGCGTCGGGGCCGTCCTCTATGCGACCAAATGGCCGAATCCCTGGACCGACTTCGGGCATCACGAGTTCTTCCACGCCGCCACCGTTGTCGCCGCGCTGTGCCATTACGTCGCGATCTGGCTCGTTGTGCTCGGCTGACCGGCGCGGATCAGCGGAGTTGTCACCGTCGGCTCCTATGCTCGATAACCGTGTTCCCTGTCAGCGTCGACAACCCGCACCTCGCCTTCTGCGGTGAGGCGCGATGACGCGGCTCATGCGCTGGGCGTTGAACTCCTACTTCGGGCTCGCGCTTGTTGTCATCGGCGCGAACGCGGTTGGGCTTCTCGCGATTTTCTTGATCGCGTCGGCGGGCGGGGTGTTCAGTCAGCTCGGTGACAACTGGAACCACGCCGTTAAACTGATGCTGATCTACCCCGCTGTCGCGTTGACCGTCGGGGTCGCGATGGCGATCTACGACCGAAGACGCTATCTGCGCTGGCTCGACGATGGGCGCAAACCAACGCCGGTCGAAGCAACGCGAATGTTGCGGCTGCCTGCGGCGATCACGATACGTGCGGTGTTGCTGTGGATTCCCGGCGTGCTGCTCACCGTCTGGCTGGTCAACCACTACACCGATTACCACCACGTTTGGGTGCTCACCGCTGGCTTCACGCTGGGCGGGCTGGAATCGGCGGCGACAATTTATCTGATCCTCGATCAGCTGGTCCGACCTGCGGTGCCGGTGCTTGTCGGGGTGCTCGGCCCGGTCGTGCATCCCACGTCGACGGTGTTGGTTCGCGTCGTCATGACCTGGGCGGTGTCGGCCGCGCTCCCAGGGTTGATCGTGATCGTCGTGTTGTCGGATGCCTCGATTCCCGCAAGCGACCGGGTTCGCGCCGCACTGCTGTTTTCAGTCATCGCGTTCCTTGTTGGCGCGCTCGCCACCTGGCTGCTCGCGCGGTCGGTCGCGTCGCCGATGCGCGCGATGTATCGGGCACTTGACCGCATTACCGTCGGGGAACTCGACGTGCGCGTGACGGTCGGGAGTACCAGCGAAATCGGTCGGTTGCAGCATTCGGTCAACGAGCTGGCCGCCACGCTGCGCGAGCGGATGCGCACCGAGGATGTGTTCGGCAAGCACGTTGGCTCTGAGGTCGCCGAACGCGCGCTCGCTGGTACGACGGCACTCACCGGCGACGTGCGCGTTGTCTCGGCGCTGTTCGTTGACGTCACGGGCTCGGTCGCGCTGTCGGCGGAGATGGAACCCGAGGAATTCGTGAGCAAGCTGAACCGGCTTCTCGCGATCGTCGTCGAAGCGACTGAAACCAACGGTGGGCTGGTGAACAAGTTCGCTGGCGACGCCGCGCTGTGCATTTTCGGCGCACCGCTGGCACTCGAAGACAACGCGACCCCGGCGCTGCGCGCGGCCCGACAGATTCGCGACGACGTGGTGTCACATGGCGAGCTCGACATCGGCATCGGCGTGGCGCGTGGTCACGTTTTCGCTGGCGACGTCGGTTCGGACACGCGCCTTGAGTTCACCGTGATTGGCGACGCGGTCAACGAGGCAGCGCGACTGACCGCCGTCGCGAAGAAGGTGCCGAGCCGAATCTTGGTGAGCGAGAGCGTTGTTCACGCGGCAGACCCGGAGGAACGCTCGCATTGGGTGCGCTACAAGGACCTGCGCCTGCGCGGTTTGGCTGGCCGGATTCGCACGTGGACAGACAAGCGGAAACCCGCCGAAGGTCATTAAGCCTGCCCTGGCAACAGCGCCGTGCGGCTAAATGGCAAGTGCGGCAGCAAGTTCCGTTGCCGTAGTGACCGGCAGGTCGCATACCGAACCTCGGCACACGTACGCGGCCGGTTGACCGTCGACGGTCGGACGGTCGGCCAGCAGCGGCGCTGAATCGGGGCTGGCGGCCAGGATCAGCGAGCCGCCGGGTGCGGATTCGCGTGCGGCGCTGAGCAATTCGGCTGCCGTGTCCACGTCTTCGGTGGCAATCGCGACCTGGTACGGGCCACGCAACCACGCCTCGCTCACCGCGAGCCAGTGCCCGGCCTGACGCGGCACACGCGCCAACAGCACCGCCGCGCGTGCCAACGTGCGATCGGCAAGATCACGGTAGGCAAGAGCCTTGTCCGGGGCGCTCGCCGCCGCAGCGGTCAACAGCGCCTCCGCGAGCACCGACGCCCCCGACGGCGTTGCCCCGTCGATGGGGTCGCGCGGTCGTGCGACCAACGTTTCCGCGTCGTCGGCCGTGTCGAACCAACTACCGGGCTGGTCGGGGTCGGCGAAGTGCGCGATCGCGGTGTCGAGCAATTCCTGTGCGGCACTGAGCCATTCGCCGTCCCCGGTCGCCTGGTAGACGGCCAGCAATCCGACCGTCAGCCACGCGTAGTCCTCAAGCACGCCCGCGCCGGCCCCGACGACACCGCCGAGCGACGCGCGCCGCAGTCGACCATCGACGACATGCGTGTCGAGTAGGAATCGAGCGGCACGCGCGGCGGCGTCGATCCACGTCGACTCACCAAGTGCCGCACCACTTTCCGCGAGCGCGGTGATCGCCATCCCGTTCCATGCGGTGACGACCTTGTCGTCGCGCGCGGGCTGCGGCCGGTCGGCACGCACCTCAAGCAACCGCGCGCGCAACCGTTCGAACCGTTCGGACTGTTCGACGTCGACGGGGTCGCTGTGTCGAGTGAGCACCGAGGTGCCGTGTTCGAAGTTGCCCTTGGGCGTCACAACGAACGCATCGGCGGCCCACATGCCGTCGAGCGGGCCGAGTTCGTCGACAAGTTGCGGTTGCGTCCACACGTACGTCGCGCCTTCTTCGCTGTGCCCATCGACGACGGTGTCCGCGTCGAGCGCGGACGCGAAAGCGCCTTCGGCAGTGAGCAAGTCGGCAAGGAGGAACTCGACGGTCTCACGCGCGACGCGATGCGGCAGCGACTCAAGCGGGCCGCGCTCGGTTCGGCGCGCGAGGTGCCCGTAGGTGCGCAACAGCAGCGCGTTGTCGTAGAGCATCTTTTCGAAATGCGGGACGAGCCACGTCTGGTCGACGGCGTACCGCGCGAATCCGCCACGCAGTTGGTCGTAGATTCCGCCGCGCGCCATCGCCTCAGCGGTGCGATCGACAACGTCGAAAATCGCCTTGTCGCCAGTGCGTTCCCACTGGCGAAGCAGCCCTTCCAGCAGCGCGGACGGCGGAAACTTCGGTGCGCCACCGAATCCGCCGTTGACGCGGTCCTCATCGCCCGCGATCGACAGCACGGCGGCGTCCAAAAGCTCTGCGGTGAGCGGTAATTCGCCGTCGGGCAGCCCGGTCGACTGCGACCGCAGTGCTTCGGTGACTTGGGCGGCAGCTTGGTCGACGTCAGCGCGTCGCGTGCGCCACGTGTCGCTGATCGCGCTCAACAGCTGCGTAAACGACGGCATTCCGCCGCGCGGTTCCTTCGGGTAGTAGGTGCCGCAGTAGAACGGGGCGCCGTCGGGTGTGAGGAAACATGTCATCGGCCAGCCGCCCTGGCCGGTCATCGCGACGGTGGCGTTCATGTAGACCGCGTCGAGGTCAGGTCGCTCTTCCCGGTCGACCTTCACGCACACGAAGTTGGCGTTCATCTGCTCGGCGGTGGCCGGGTCCTCGAACGATTCGTGCGCCATGACGTGACACCAGTGGCACGACGCGTATCCAACCGACAGCAGAATCGGCACGTCGCGCGCCTCGGCTTCGGCAAGCGCCGCGGGCCCCCACTCCTGCCAGTCAACCGGGTTATCGGCATGTTGACGCAGGTAGGGCGACGTGGCGCTACTCAACTGGTTCACACCTATCAACAGTAGTGCGCCACAACATGACGAGGTGGTGACCCGCAGACCTGCCCACCGCCCTGTGCGCGTTTCGGGCATGGACTTGAGTGAATCACGCATTGGAACGCTCACTCGGGCGCCTTAACGTTGGTCCTGCATCAATCGTTAGAGAAAGTCGGAGGCAAACCGGTGACTGTTCAGATCGGCGTATTTCTTCCCACATCCGGGCCGGATGTCGCTATGTCGGGAGCCGGTGACGTGCGGGCGAGCGCACGGGCAGCCGAAAGCTATGGGCTCGAATCTGTTTGGGCCACCGACCATCTCATCGCGAGCCAGCCCATGCTCGACAGCACGATCGCGCTCGCTACCGCCGCGGCGGTGACCGACCAGCTACGCGTCGGATTTGGCGCGATGCTGCTTGCACTGCGGCCGGTCGCGTGGGCTGCCAAGGAAATCGGCACCCTGCAACAGCTGTCGGGCGGGCGAGTGCTGCTGGGCGTAGGCACCGGCAACCCTGCCCACGGCGACATCGGCTGGCGGGCCGCGGGCGTGCCATTCGCGGAGCGCGGGGCTCGCACCGATCGCTCGCTAGCCGTTTTGCCGGACCTGGTCGCTGGGAAGCCGACGACACTGGAAGATGGCCTTGAAGTGGCCCTGACACCGGGCGCGCCGGTTCCGCCCATTCTGATCGCGGGCAACAGTGCTCGGGCACGGCGGCGAGCTGCCGCCTACGGCGACGCGTGGATGCCGATCAACCCGGGCATCGACAAGCTGCCCACCCTGGTTGGCGAGTTGCGCGACCTTGCCGAGCAGCACAACCGGCCGACGCCCGCGATCACCGTCGTCGCACCGGCGTTGTCCACCGATCCCCGACTGGCCGCCGATGAGCTAGCCGCGTACGAGGCTGCCGGGGTTGAGCGGGTTGTCCTTGCCCCGACAGGCCCGGATTGGCAGCGCGACTACGCGTTCGCCGCCGAAGTCCGCACCGCTTACGCGGCCTAATACCACCTACCGCAGAACGGATTCCGCCGTGCGTTTCCGCACCCATGCCATTGCCAGCCTGTTGTCCGCGCTCGCGCTGGTTGCCCTGCTCATGCTGCCGACAACCGGGGCGACCGCCGACACGCCGCCGGCCCCACCCGGGTGGTCCGCCGCCTGGGCGACCTCGCTATACCGAGCGGACAAGTTCCCGGCCCCGAACTGGTCAGACGGTGGCTTCTCGAATCACACACTGCGCCAAGTGGTTCGCGTGACGGAAGGCGGTGTCGCTGCCCGGATTCAGCTGTCCAATCGTCATGGCACCGCACCGCTGCGGATCACCGGCGCGAGCATTGCCCGCAGCGCGTCCGACGCCGCGATTGTGCCGAACACTTTGCGTCCGTTGACCTTCGGCAACGCCGGGTCCGTTGACATCCAACCGGGCACCGATCTGCTGACCGACCCGATCCTGTTTCCGCTCGCGCCGTTTGATGCGCTGACCGTCAGCCTCCACATCGCCGAGGCGACGGGACCGGCCACCCAGCACTCCCAGGCCATCGAAACCTCCTACCGTGCCGTCGGCGACCACCGCGACAACACCGATGGTGCGGCCTTCACCGAGACCACCCAGGCCTGGTACTACCTCTCCCGGGTCGAAGTCGCCGGTGTGGCGCCGCGAACCTCTGGAATCGTCACGTTCGGCGACTCGATCACCGACGGGGTCGGGTCGACCGCCGACACCAACCACCGCTTTCCTGATGAACTCGCCGAACTCCTTGCCGCACAAGGCAATCCACGGGCGGTGGTGAACCTGGGCATTGGTGGCAATCGGGTCAACGTTGATTCCAGTTGGCTTGGGGAAAGCGCGCGGCGGCGATTCGCTCAGGACGTGCTGACCCAGCCGGGCATCTCCACCGTCATCATCCTCGAAGGCATCAACGACATTGGACTCAGCGCCGGTGCACCCGAGGTCGGCGAGCCGCCCGCTCCCGTATCGGCCGACGAACTGATCGCTGGCCACCGCGACCTCATCGCCCAGGCCCGCTCACGAGGCCTACGTGTGATCGGCGCGACGCTGCTGCCCATGCAGGGCTCGCCGTACTACTCGGCCGAGGCCGAAGCCAAGCGCCAAAGTGTGAATCACTGGATCCGCACCTCCGGCGAATATGACGCGGTCATCGACTTCGACACCGCACTGGCCGATCCGGACGCCCCGCAACGACTGGCGGCAGCCTTCGACTCCGGCGATCACCTGCACCCCAGCGACGCCGGTTACACCGCGATGGCGCATGCGGCAGCCGCCGTCAAATAGAGCCTGGCCCTTCCAAGTCCGCTCCAAGTTCGTTCCAAAACTCGGGGCGCACTGTTGACCACATCAGAGAGCAAAGCTAACGGAGGAACGAACGATGAGTAACGACAACACTTTCCGCGCGGCAGTTGTCCGTAACCCGAGCGGACCCGATTCGATCGAGATCATCGAGCTGCCGGTCGTCGAGCCCGGGCCCGGCGAGGTTCGGGTCGCTGTCGCCGCCGCGCCGGTCAACCCCACCGATCTCGGCGTAGTCAGCGGGTTCTTCCACCAGATGGGCATGATCAACCAGCCGTCGCACACCGGTATCGGCTGGGACTTCGCGGGCGTCGTTGACGCGGCGGGTCCGGGCGTTGAACTGGCTGTGGGAACCCGGGTTGCGGGCGTGGTCCTCGGTTTCGACCGCGACTTCGGCACCTACGCCGAACAACTCGTCGTGCCCGCTGCCGACGTCGCCGTTGTCCCTGACGAACTCGATCTGGTCGCGGCGTCGACGGTGCCGCTCAGCGGATTGAGCGCGGCACAGATCGTCGATCTGCTCGGTGACGCGCCCGCCGACGGCAACCGCCTGCTGGTGACGGGTGCCGCCGGCGCGATCGGCGCGAACGTGGTTGCGCTGGCAGCCGACCGTGGCTGGCAGGTCACCGGACTCGCTCGCGCCGAAGACGAACCGTTCGTGCGTGGCCTCGGTGCCGACTTCCGCACCGAAGCCGAGTCCGGTTGGGATGCCGTAGTCGACACCACATCGCAGCAGGCGTGGAGTTTGACCCCGGTACGCGACGGCGGAACCTTCGTCGGCGTTCGACCCAACCTGACGCCCGAGCCTGAGCGCGGAATCACGGTAAACACGCTGATGGTGCAAGCGAACAGCGCGCGGCTCGCCGAGCTGCTCACCTGGGCGGCAGCCGGTCGGCTGCCTGCCCGCGTGCATGCGGTGTTGCCGCTGACCGAGGCAGCCCAAGCCCACGTGGCAACGGCGAAAGGCGGGACGCGCGGCCGCTACGTGCTCAAACCATGAGCGATGGTCCTACTGAGCGCGCGTGATCCACTCGATCAGGTCGGTTTCGGTTTCCTCGCGGTTGGTTTCGTTGAGGACCTCGTGGCGCGCGCCCTCGTACGTGCGGTACGTGATGTCGGTCAGGCCCGCCTCGCGGTAGCGAGCGACCAGTTCGTCCGACAATCGCAGCCCGTCGTTGAGGGCGCACTGGTCGCCGACCATCACGTACAGCGGCAGGTCGTGGCGTACGGTCGTCGGTTTCGCTAAGCGCTCGGCTGCCGTTGCCGCGAGCAAGCCCATGTTCGCGTCGTCGATCGCGAAGCCGCACCACGGGTCGGCTAGGTAGGCGTCGACCTGGGCTTCGTCGCGGCTGATCCAGTCGGCGTCAGTGCGCGTTGGCTGGAAGCGGGCGTTGAAGAAGTCAAGCAGGTCGCCGTCGAATGCGGCGATGAGCCCGAAAAGCTGGTCGACAGCGGTGGTTCCGCACAGCACCGCCGCGTCAACGAGGTCGGAATGATCGAGCAGATACTGCTGCACGGCGAACGAGCCGAGGCTGTGGCCCATCAGCACGACCGGCAGCTCAGAGTGCTTGTCGCGCAACAGCTTTGTGAGGGCAACCTCGTCCTCAACAAGCAGGTTCCAGCCGTTTTCGCCAAGCTCACCCGGCGTCCCGACGATGCTGTGGCCGTGTCCGCGATGGTCGTCGGCGTAGACGGCGTAACCAAGCTCAGCGAGGCGCGCGGCGAGATGACCGTAGCGCTGCGCGTGCTCGCCCATGCCGTGCGCGAGCTGAACAACGCCAATCGGCTCGCCCGCGGGCAGCCACTCGTGCACATGGATGACGGTGCCATCACTGCTGGTGAAGGTAAACATCGGTTGATGATCGCACCCCTGTGACGCAGATCCCATTGGCGCGCACGCAACATCATGTCGGCGCGGTTTGTTCTCGGAAACGAACCGGCCATGCGCGCGAAAGAGGATAGTGACCTGTATCACCATTTGCTGATGCGAGGAGCGAGTCACTCATGATCTACGCCAAGCCGGGTGCCGAGGGCAGCATCGTCAGTTACGCACCGCGATACGACAATTTCATCGACGGCAAATGGGTGCCGCCGGTGGAGGGTCAGTATTTCGGCAACCCCTCGCCGGTTGACGGGCAAGTGTTCTGCGAGATCGCGCGCTCGACGGCCGCCGATGTGGAACTGGCGCTCGACGCCGCCCACCGCGCCGCCGACGCGTGGGGCGCGACGTCACCAACCGAGCGTGCCAACATTCTCAACCGCATCGCCGACCGCATCGAAGCCAATCTCGAACCGCTCGCCGTCGCCGAGACCTGGGACAACGGCAAACCGGTACGCGAAACGATCGCCGCCGACCTGCCGCTGGCCATCGACCACTTCCGCTACTTCGCCGGTGTCCTGCGCGCCCAGGAGGGCGGGATCAGCCAGCTCGACGGTGACACCGTCGCGTACCACTTCCACGAACCGCTTGGCGTTGTCGCCCAGATCATTCCGTGGAACTTCCCGATCTTGATGGCAACGTGGAAGCTCGCGCCCGCGCTCGCGGCAGGCAACGCGGTTGTGCTCAAGCCCGCCGAGCAGACGCCCGCGTCGATCATGAAAGTCATTGAGCTGATCGCGGATCTGCTGCCACCCGGCGTGCTGAACGTGATCAACGGTTTTGGCGCCGAAGCTGGCAAGCCGCTCGCGTCGAGTCCGCGCGTCGCGAAGGTGGCGTTTACAGGCGAAACGACGACGGGTCGCCTGATCATGCAGTACGCGAGCGAGAACATCGTGCCGGTCACCCTCGAATTGGGCGGCAAGAGCCCCAACATCTTCCTGTCCGACGTGATGGCGGCCGATGACGACTTCTTGGACAAGGCAATTGAAGGCTTTGTCATGTTCGCGCTCAACCAGGGCGAGGTGTGCACCTGTCCGTCGCGCGCGCTGATTCAAGCTGACATCTACGACGAATTCATGGCGCGCTGCCTCGAACGCACCCGCGCGATCGTGAGCGGCAACCCGCTCGACGAGGCGACGATGATCGGCGCGCAGGCCAGTAACGACCAGTTCGAGAAGATCCTTTCCTACATCGACATTGGGAAAAAGGAAGGGGCGCAAGTACTTACGGGCGGCGGCGTGCGCGCGGTCGACGACCTCGCTGACGGCTACTACGTCGAGCCGACGATCTTCCAAGGCACCAACGACATGCGGATTTTCCAGGAAGAGATTTTCGGCCCTGTCGTCGCGGTCACCACGTTCGACACCGTTGACCAGGCACTCGAACTCGCCAACGACACGCTCTACGGCCTCGGCGCTGGTGTCTGGACCCGCGACATCAACGCCGCCTACCGCCTCGGTCGCGGCATCAAGGCTGGCCGCGTGTGGACCAACTGCTACCACGCCTACCCGGCGCACGCGGCGTTCGGCGGCTACAAGAAGTCGGGCATCGGGCGCGAAAACCACAAGATGATGCTTGAGCATTACCAGCAGACGAAGAACCTGCTTGTCAGCTACTCACCGAACAAGCTCGGCTTCTTCTGATGGTTGAACGGGTCGAACTCACCGAGGCCGCCGAAGCGCTCTTGCGCGAGCTGGTCGCCCAACACGGCCCGGTGATGTTCCATCAGTCCGGCGGGTGCTGCGACGGCAGTTCGCCAATGTGCTACTCGCGCGGCGAGTTTCGCGTTGGTCGCGCTGATGTGCTGCTTGGCACCTTGTCGGGCGACACCCCGTTTTGGATGAGTGCCGACCAGTTCGAGTACTGGAAACACACGCATCTGACGGTGGACGTGGTGGCAGGTCGCGGCGGGGGCTTCTCGTTGGAAGTCCCGCGCGGCGTGCGCTTCCTGATCCGCTCACGCCTATTCACCGACCGCGAGGTTGAGGAACTAGCTGCCCACCCACCCATCACGGGCGACTCGGTAGCCCAGTAGTTTCCCCGGTGCTTAGCACCAATCCACTCAGCGTTACAAATATGTGCGACATGTAACCGAACATGACCTCACGGACCCCTGCGCGTAACAGTGAACCCGCATTGTCACTTCATCAGGAAATGCCAGACCCATGAGAAGAGTGACCGCGATGAGCACCGAAGTATCACCTCCACCCGGCAACGACGAATACCTCGCTAAACGGACCCTGAGGTCCGGGTCGGCTGGCTGGGTGCTGCTCGCGGGCCTGGGCGTGAGCTACGTGATCTCCGGCGACTTCTCCGGCTGGAACTTCGGTCTTGCCGAAGGCGGGTTTGGCGGACTGCTGATCGCGAGCGTCGTCGTCGCGGCCATGTACCTCGCGATGGTGCTCGGCATGGCCGAACTGTCGTCGGCATTGCCCACCGCGGGCGGCGGCTACACCTTCGCGCGCCGCGCGCTCGGACCGTTGGGTGGATTCGCAACGGGCACAGCCATTCTCATCGAATACGCCATCGCGCCCGCCGCGATCGCCACGTTTATCGGCGCCTACGTCGAATCGCTGAACCTATTCGGCATCACCGACGGCTGGTGGGTGTATCTGGCCGTGTACGCGCTGTTCATCGGCGTACACCTCGCGGGCGCGGGCGAAGCACTCAAGGCGATGTTCGTAATCACCGCGATCGCGCTCGTCGGCCTGCTCATCTTCGCGGTCGCCGCGCTCGGCAAGTTCGACGTCAGCAACCTCACTAACATCGCCCCCACCGACGCCGCAGGCGCTTCGAGCTTCCTCCCCTTCGGCTACCTGGGCATTTGGGCTGCGATTCCGTTCGCGATCTGGTTCTTCCTCGCGGTTGAGGGCGTGCCGCTCGCCGCCGAGGAAGCGAGCGAGCCCGAGAAGAATGTGCCCAAAGGCATCATTGTCGCGATGCTGCTGCTGATCGTCACCGGCGCGGTTGTGCTGTTCCTCGTCACCGGCGCGCTTGGTGCGGACGCGGCGTCATCGTCGGGCAACCCGCTCGTCGAAGCGCTCGGCGACAGCGGCGCGGCGAAGGTCGTCAACTACATCGGGCTCGCCGGACTGGTCGCGAGCTTCTTCTCCATCGTTTACGCATACTCGCGCCAGACCTTCGCCCTCTCGCGCGCGGGCTACCTGCCGACGAGCCTTTCGGTCACCAACTCGCGCAAGGCCCCGATGCTCGCGTTGATCGTTCCTGGCGTGATCGGTTTCGGGCTCTCGCTCACCGGCGAAGGCGCGATGCTGCTGAACATGGCCGTGTTCGGCGCGGCAGTGAGCTACGTCTTGATGATGGTCAGCCACATCGTGTTGCGCGTGCGTGAGCCCGGCATGGCTCGCCCGTACCGCACGCCCGGCGGCATCGTCACGACCGGATTCGCGCTGGTCATCGCCGCGATTTCGGTGGTCGCGACGTTCATCGTCGACCCGAAGGCCGCACTCTGGACGCTAGGCGTGTTCTGCGCCTTCCTCGCCTACTTCGGTCTTTACAGTCGCAAGCATTTGGTTGCGAACTCGCCCGATGAGGAGTTCGCCGCACTTGCCAAAGCGGAAAAGGAGCTCGAATGACGGTGTATCGCAGCACTATTGGTGCGACGGCGTATACGTTCGACGGGCTTGTCGAGCTGATGGCCAAGGCGACGCCGCTGCGGTCGGGCGACGAGCTCGCCGGGTGTGCGGCGGCCACCGACGCTGAGCGTGCCGCCGCACAGTGGGCGCTCGCCGAGGTGCCGTTGGCGCGGTTTCTCACCGAAGTTGTGGTGCCCTACGAATCTGACGAGGTCACGCGGCTGATTGTCGACAGCCATGATCCTGCCGCGTTCGCGCCCGTCGCGAGCCTCACCGTCGGCGACTTCCGCGACTGGCTACTCACCGTCGCGAGCGGCCCGGACGCTGCCGGCACCTTCGCCGCGCTCGCGCCCGGACTCACCCCGGAGATGGTCGCCGCGGTCAGCAAGATCATGCGCAATCAGGACCTGATCGCCGTCGCCGCCGCGATCGAGGTCACGTCCGCATTCCGCACGACGATCGGGCTACCCGGTCGACTGAGCACGCGCCTGCAACCGAACCACCCAACCGACGACCCGCGCGGCATCGCGGCGGCCACCCTCGACGGGCTGCTGCTCGGCGCTGGCGACGCCGTGATCGGCATCAACCCGGCAACCGACTCCCCACGAGCGACTGCCGACCTGCTTCACCTGCTCGACGAACTGCGCGTGCGCTTCGACATTCCGACACAGTCGTGCGTGCTGTCCCACATCACGACAACGATCGGACTGATCGAAGCGGGCGCGCCGGTCGACCTGGTTTTCCAGTCGATCGCCGGAACCCAAGCCGCGAATGCTGGCTTCGGCGTTAACCTTTCGCTACTGAATGAAGGAAACGAGGCCGGGCGCTCGCTCAAGCGCGGAACCGTCGGCGACAACGTGATGTACTTCGAAACCGGACAGGGCTCGGCGTTGAGCGCGAACGCGCACTGGGGGGTCGGCGGGAAACCGGTCGACCAACAGACGCTCGAAACGCGCGCGTATGCCGTTGCGCGGCAATTCAATCCGTTGCTGGTTAATACGGTCGTTGGGTTTATCGGCCCCGAATACCTCTACGACGGCAAGCAGATCATTCGCGCTGGCCTCGAAGACCACTTCTGCGGGAAGCTGCTCGGCCTGCCGATGGGCGTCGACGTGTGCTACACCAACCACGCCGAGGCTGACGCCGACGACATGGACACGCTCCTCACACTGCTTGGCGTCGCCGGATGCGCGTTCGTGATCACGGTGCCGGGTGCAGACGACGTGATGCTCGGCTACCAAAGCCTGTCCTTCCACGACGCCCTGTATGCGCGAAAGCTGTTGGGACGCAAGCCAGCACCCGAGTTCGAGGCGTGGCTCGACGGACTCGGCATGCTTGAGTCCGATGGTCGGCTGCGTCAGGTCGCCGCACCGCAGTCCCCGTTGCGCGCGCTCGCCGGGCCGCGATGAGCGCCGCCTCGCCCAAGCGCGCGTCGGGGTCACGTGGCCCCACACGCGTGTCGTCGTTGGTCCGGCGAGTAGCCAGCGCCACGCTCCAATTCGATTGCCCAACAGCCATAGTCATCCTTGACACCCGTACGCCAGGAGGGACGCGATGACCCAGCCGAAGCCCGTCGAGCCGGGCCAGCCGCTCGACTTCTGGCAGGACCTGCGCCGCACCACCCAGGCCCGCATCGGCCTCGGCCGTGTCGGCGACGCGCTGCCGACCGGCGAGGTGCTCGCCCAACGCGCCGCGCACGCCGCCGCACGCGACGCGGTGCATCTGCCCCTCGACACCGCCGCACTGATCGACGAACTCACCCGACGCGGCTACGCCAAGCCGGTCACGGTCACGGTCACGAGCAAGGCGACGTCGCGGGCCGAGTACCTGCGCCGCCCCGACCTCGGTCGCGAACCAGCCGACCTGTCGGGCATCGAGAAGGCAAGCGCCGACATCGGTTTCGTGCTCGCCGACGGACTCTCCCCGTTCGCGCTCGCGACGCACGGTCCCGACCTGCTCGACGCGCTCACGGCGGCGCTCGCCCCGACCTTCACACTCGCTCCCTCGGTCATCGCGACCCAGGCACGCGTGGCGCTCGGCGACCACATCGCCGACGCGATGGGCGTCGAGACGGTGCTCGTGATCATCGGCGAACGCCCCGGCCTCTCGGTCGCCGACAGCCTCGGCATCTATCTGACCCACCTCCCGCGCCCCGGCCGCACCGACGCCGACCGCAACTGCGTCTCCAACATCCGCCCGCCCGGCGGCCTTGGCTACGCCGATGCGGCGAAAGTCGTCGCCGGTCTCGTCGCCGGTGCGCGGGCACTTGGCCGGTCGGGCGTCGAATTGAAAGACACGTCGCGAACCGAAATCGCACCACCATAGGGCCGACAATTGAGACGACGCGCACAAATCCGGCGGTGCATTTCACCGCGAACACGTGCGCGTCGCTCCCTAAAGTAAGACCATGATCCACACCGCCGCTCTCGCCCACATCCGCGACCGCAGGCTCATTCAGACCCGCCCAGAAGGCAAAGACGTGTTCTACATGGCTGGCGGCAAGATCGATCCGGGCGAAACCCCATTGCAGGCATTGCATCGCGAAATCGAGGAAGAACTCGGTGTCGGCCTAGCTGACGTCGCCGAATTCGGGATTTTCGAAGCCGAAGCGTACGGCCACGGCAAAAACACCGGCCTGCACATGACCTGTTTTCGCGCCGACCTCACCGGTGAACCGACAGCCACGGGCGAAATCGCCGAATTCCGCTATTTCACCGTCAGCGAGTACGCCGCCATGGACCACGTGGCACCCGGTTCGATGATGGTGTTCCGACGACTCGCCGAACTCGACCTGATCGACTGGTAGGTCGCCTGAAACACCGCACCCACCTGCGACGACATAGCAGGTGTGACACTCGCCGAACCCGCAATGACTTCCGCTGAACGCCGCGCAGCCGTACGCACCCTCGTCGCGCTGTTCGGATTGATGAATTCGGTGATCGAACACAATGCGAGTGGGTCGTCGCGGTCGGTCGCCGAACACGCGGTCGCCGCACGCGACCTGGTCGGCGAACTTGTCACCGACCTGCTGCGACCCGATCGCGTAGGAAGTTAAGCCGACTTCGCTGGTGGATCGGTCTCGTCCAGCGTGACCGCGCCCGGATCAGTTCCCTCGTCAGCCGCCTGATCCGCTTCCGGATGCGCCGGTTCGAACGATTCGGGCAGGTTCTTCAGGTGCTTGTTCATCGAGATCACCAGCAGCACCGTGCCCGCGAGCAAGATCAGCACGAGCAACAGACCGAACGGCGACGCCTTGCCGAATTCCGGGCCGGTGGGCGTGCCGCCGGTCTGGGCGAGCAGTTCGATAATCACCGCTTATCGCTTTCGATACCCGCGAACAGGTCGGTCTCGGGGACAGCGGTGGACACCCGCGTCTTAGCCAATTCGAACTCCTCAGTCGGCCAAAGCCGTTGTTGCAGCTCCAACGGGATCGCGAAGAACGCGCCGTTGGGATCGATCTGGGTGGCGTGCGCGCGCAGGGCGTCGTCACGCTGGGGGAAATATTTCGACGCTTCGACCTGGGTGGTGACGCGATGCCACGCGTCGCCGCGCTTGTATTCGCGCATCCGGTCGAGCCATTCTTGCAGCGGGAACGGTTCGCCGATGCGCGCGTATTCGTCGGCGAAGGTCTCTAGGCGCTTGAGCGAGAAACCGTGGTCGTAGTAAATCTTCGACACCGTCCACGGCGGGCCAGCGTCGGGGAACGCGTCCGGGTCGCCAGCCGCTTCGAACGCGGCCATCGACACCTCGTGGCAGCGGATGTGGTCGGGGTGCGGGTAGCCACCGTTTTCGTCGTAGGTGGTCATGACCTGCGGTTTGAACTCGCGGATCACCTTGACCAGCGCTTCGACTGCCTCTTCGAGCGGGACAAGCGCGAAGCACCCTTCCGGCAGCGGCGGCAGCGGATCGCCTTCGGGCAGGCCCGAGTCGATGAAGCCGAGCCAATGCTGACGCACCCCGAGCGCTGCTGCGGCGGCGGCCATTTCCTCGCGGCGAACGTCCTGAATCCGGTCGGCGATGCCGGGAATGTCCATCGCGGGGTTCAAAATGCTGCCGCGTTCACCGCCGGTCAGCGTGACAACGAGGACATCGACGCCCTCATCGGCGTAACGGGCCATGGTGGCCGCGCCCTTGCTCGACTCGTCATCGGGGTGGGCGTGCACCGCCATGAGGCGCAGGCCGCTTGCATCCATCACGTTCCCTATAGTTCCATCCGACCCCCAGTTTGTTCCGACCACCCCCGTGAGCGAGACACCGATGACCACCCCCGAACCGGACGCAACCACCGCCCAAGCGCGACACGCCGACCGATACGGCACGCGTACACCGGTGCGTCGGCGGACAACGGCGGTTTTGGTCGGTGCGGCGGTACTCGCGGCGGGCGCGGGTGTCGCGTTTCTCGGCTACCAAAAATACGGGCCGAAGTCGATCGAGACCGAACAGCTCGGCTACACCGTCGTCGACGATTCGACCATCGCCATCAAGATGAAGGTCACGCGCGATCATCCCGAACAGGCGGTTGTGTGCTTCGTTCGCGCGATGGACGCCGATGCCGTCGAAGTCGGCAGGCGCGAGGTGCTCATCTCCGGCGGCAACGCGGGTACGGTGCAGGTAGACACCATCGTCAAGGCATCGTCTAGGCCAGCGGCAGGCGATATCTACGGCTGCTCCGCACACGTCCCCGACTACCTGCGAACCAGCCCCGCCTAGCCTGACCTGCATTTTTGCTAGACATGCTAAAATGGCCTCAAACACGGTTCCGGGGTTCGGAGCCGTGTTTGCTGCATTGACGGCCAGCGATGTCGACTTTCGTCGACTGTTTATGGGTTCACCCCCCTAGCGCATCGTTGGCGGTCTTGGGCGTGCGCGCATACCGGTGCTCTTCGCACTTCGCGAGCGCGTCTCCGCAATCCCGGCGCGCCGGGAACAACTACTAGGGAGTGATCGAGATGACCGAGAATGTGACCTGGCTTACCCAGGAGTCGCACGACAGGCTCAAGGGCGAGCTCGACGCGCTCATCGCCAATCGTCCGGTCATTGCCGCCGAGATCAACGAGCGTCGCGAAGAGGGCGACCTCAAGGAAAACGGTGGCTACCACGCCGCGCGTGAAGAGCAGGGTCAGCAGGAAGCGCGTATTCGCCAGCTTCAGGAGCTGCTCAACAACGCCAAGGTTGGCGTCGCGCCGACCAAGTCGGGCGTCGCGCTGCCGGGTTCGGTTGTCACGGTTTACTACGACGGCGACGAAGGCGACACCGAGACCTTCCTCATCGCCACGCGCGAAGAGGGCGTTGTCGGCTCCAACCTGGAGACCTACTCGCCGAACTCCCCGCTCGGTTCCGCGCTGATCGACGCCAAGGTGGGCGAGACCCGGCAGTACCCGCTGCCCAACGGCTCGGTCATGAAGGTCACGCTGGTCAGCGCTGAGCCTTACCACGGCTGAGTTCTCGACTGAGCTCAAACACAAACGGCCGCATCCGAAGCTCGGATGCGGCCGTTGTTTCATCTGCTAGTTTTCCCTGCTCAGATCAGGGCTTGTTCGACGTCGGCCAGCAAGTCGGCGATGTCTTCGATCCCCACTGACAGGCGAACGAGGTCGGCGGGAACTTCCAGTTCCGAACCTTCGGTGCTCGCGTGCGTCATCGCGCCGGGATGTTCGATCAGCGACTCAACGCCACCAAGCGATTCGGCGAGGGTGAAGATCTCGGTGCGCGAGCAGAACTTCAATGCCGCTTCGCGTCCGCCAGCAAGGCGAACCGAGATCATGCCGCCGCCGCGACGCATCTGCTTCTGGGCGACCTCGTAACCGGGGTGGCTCGGCAGGCCGGGGTAGATCACTTCCGAAATCGCCGGATGGCCTTCGAGGAATTCGGCGATCACCTGGGCGTTGTCGCAGTGACGTTCCATCCGGACCGCGAGGGTCTTGATGCCGCGCATGGTCAGGTAGGCGTCGAACGGGCCGGGCACCGCGCCCGCGCCGTTCTGCAAGAAGCCGAAGGCCTTGTCGAGTTCGGCGTCGTTGGTGATCAGCGCGCCGCCGACGACGTCGGAGTGACCGCCGAGGTACTTAGTCGTCGAATGCAGCACGATGTCAGCGCCCAGGGTGAGCGGCTGCTGCAGGTACGGGGTGGCGAAGGTGTTGTCGACAACCAGCTTCGCACCAGCTTCGTGGGCGATCTCGGCAAGCGCGGAGATGTCGCCGATGCTCAGCAGCGGGTTGGTGGGGGTTTCGATCCAGATCAGCTTGGTGTTCGGGCGAATGGCCGCGCGAACCGCGTCGAGGTCGGCGATGTGCGCCGGCGAATGCTCGATGCCCCACTGCGAGAACACCTTGTCGATCAGGCGGAACGTGCCGCCGTAGGCGTCGTCGGGGATCACGAGGTGGTCGCCCGGGCGCAGCAACGCGCGCAACGCACAGTCGGTCGCGGCCATGCCAGAGGCGAAGGCGCGACCGTAGTCGCCCAATTCGAGGGCGGCGAGGTTGGCTTCCAGCGCGGTGCGCGTTGGGTTGCCGGTGCGCGCGTATTCGTAACCGCCGCGCATGCCGCCGACGCCATCTTGGGCGAAGGTCGAGCTCGCGTAGATCGGCACGTTCACCGCGCCGGTCTGAGGATCAGGTTCATATCCGGCGTGGACGGCCCTGGTTGAGAATCCCAGCTCACTCATAATCTCCAGACTAGATGGCCGGTTTCATGTCGCTGCGCAGGGGTATTCGGCATCGTTAGGCTGACCGGCATGTGGAGTGTCGAAGAGTTGTTCGGTATCGATTCGCTGTTGTCGGCAGAAGAACGGGAAATTCGCGATACGGTCGCGCGTTTCGGAGAACGACGGCTGCGCCCGCACATCAGCGAGTGGTTCGAAACTGGCACGTTCCCTGCCCGCGAAATCGCGCCTGAACTGGGCAAACTTGGCCTGCTCGGCATGCACCTCGAAGGATACGGCTGTGCTGGCGCGTCGGCGACGGCCTACGGCCTTGCCTGCCAAGAGCTTGAGGCGATCGACTCCGGCGTGCGCAGCATGGTTTCGGTGCAGGGCTCGCTCGCGATGACCGCGATCTGGCTTTTCGGGTCGGAGGAACAAAAGCAGCAGTACCTGCCGAGGATGGCGGCGGGCGAACTGATCGGCTGTTTCGGGTTGACCGAACCCGACTTCGGCTCCAACCCCGGCGGCATGCGAACGCGGGCCCGTCGCGATGGTGACGACTGGGTGCTCAACGGGTCAAAGATGTGGATTACCAACGGATCTGTGGCCGACGTCGCCGTTGTGTGGGCGTATGCCGACGAGCCAGGCAGCGACAAGCCTCGCGTGCGCGGCTTCGTCGTGCCGACCAACACCCCCGGATTCTCCGCACGCGAGATCGACCGCAAACTGTCGCTGCGCGCATCCATCACGGCCGCACTGGATTTCGATGACGTGCGCCTGCCTGCCGATGCCGTTCTTCCCGAATCACGCGGTCTCAGTTCACCTTTGGCGTGTTTGAGCGAAGCGCGCTTCGGCATCATCTTCGGCGCGCTCGGTGCCGCGCGCGATTGTCTTACGACAACCATCGATTACGTGCGCAGCCGCGAGGTGTTCGACAAGCCGCTTGCCGCATACCAACTCACGCAGGCCAAGCTCGCCGACATGGCACTTGAGCTTGGCAAGGGCCAGTTGCTCGCGATCCAACTTGGCCGCCTCAAGGACCGGCACGAGATCAGCAACGAACAGATCAGCGCGGGGAAGTTAAACAGCACCCGCGAAGCCATCGCTATCGCACGGGAATGCCGAACCCTGTTGGGCGCCAACGGAATTACCCTCGACTACCCGGTGCTGCGACACGCGAACAACCTCGAATCGGTGCTCACCTACGAAGGCACCGCGGAGGTGCATCAGTTGGTCCTCGGCAAGGCGCTCACCGACGCGAACGCCTTCCGCTAACTCAACCGCTGAGCTCGGCCCGTTCACAGACGGGCTGAGCGCGGATGAGTCCGGCCGAAAAACCTAGCGCGAGCATGGACGCGACGACGACGAGCACGGTGAGCGCGATCGGCACGGTGACACTGGCGGAAACACCCATCACCGTGAGGGTCGCGACCCCGCCGCAGCCCCAAAGTAGTGCTGCCGCAAGGCGACCGAACAACGGAGCGAGCGGCGACCGCAACGACCTGACCACTTGATCGTGTGCGAGGAAACCAGCGGCGGCGGGCAACACCGGATTGAGCCCAAGCACGGTAAAAGCAGGCTCGACGACGTTCACTGCGGACCCCTTACGCTCGAAGCGCTGGTTTGCCGAAAGTTGTCTCGACTTCGGTTATACCAGCTCAGACTGCTCCGAGCGCAAGGTTCACGCAACCGCAAGGAAGCGAATTAGCTTCCGGTACTGATGAATCCAAGCAGGTCGTGACGGGTAATCACGCCAACGGGCTTTCCGTCGTCAACCACCATGAGCGCGTCGGTATCCGACAGCGCCTTGGTTGCCGCCGAAAGCGGTTCGCCCGAACCGATCAGCGGGAACGACGGGCTCATGTGCTGAGCGACCGAATCCGTAAGCGCCGCACGGCCTTCGAACACGGCCGAAAGCAGGTCGCGCTCGGTGACGCTGCCCGCGACCTCACCGGCCATGATCGGCGGCTCAGCGCCGACGACGGGCATCTGCGAAACGCCGTACTCGCGCAGAATCTCGATCGCGTCGCGCAGGGTTTCCGACGGGTGAGTGTGGACGAGGTCGGGCAGCTCGCCCGACTTGCCGCGCAGGATGTCGCCGACGAGCGGCTCGGGGCCAGACTCAAGCGGCGAGGTGAGGAAGCCGTAGGAGCTCATCCACTTGTCGTTGAAGATCTTCGACAGGTAGCCGCGACCACCGTCGGGCAGCAACACAACGACGACCGCGTCAGGGTCGCGACGCGCGACCTCAAGGGCGGCGACGACGGCCATGCCGCACGATCCGCCGACGAGCAGGCCCTCTTCACGGGCTAGACGGCGAGTCATTTCGAACGAATCAGCATCCGAAACGGCAATGATCTCGTCGGGGATCGACGCGTCGTAAGCCGACGGCCAGAAGTCCTCGCCGACACCTTCGACCAGGTACGGCCGCCCGGTGCCGCCCGAGTAAACCGAGCCTTCCGGGTCAGCGCCGATGATCTTGACCTTGCCGCCGGAAACTTCCTTGAGGTAGCGGCCGGTGCCGGAGATGGTGCCGCCGGTGCCAACGCCAGCGACGAAGTGGGTGACCTTGCCCTCGGTGTCGCGCCAAATCTCGGGACCGGTGGTCTCGTAGTGGCTGTCGGGGCCGCCGGGGTTCGAGTACTGGTTCGGCTTCCACGCGCCATCAATCTCGCGGACGAGGCGGTCGGAGACGTTGTAGTAGCTGTCGGGGTGCTCCGGCGGGACCGCGGTCGGGCACACGACAACTTCGGCACCGTAGGCGCGCAGCACGTTGCGCTTGTCCTCGCTGACCTTGTCCGGGCACACGAAAACGCAGTTGTAGCCGCGCTGCTGAGCGACGAGCGCGAGGCCGACGCCGGTGTTGCCCGACGTGGGCTCGACGATGGTGCCGCCCGGCTTGAGCAGGCCGTCCTTCTCGGCGGCGTCGATCATCTTGACCGCGATGCGGTCTTTCGAGCTGCCGCCGGGGTTGAGGTATTCGACCTTGGCCGCGACCAAGCCAGCGTTCGGGCCGACGACCGAGTTCAGCCGAACAAGGGGCGTGTTTCCGATCAGGTCGACTACGTGGTCCGCGATGCGCATGCCCTACATCGTCGCAGAACGTTTGCTCGGCAGCACGGCCTGGTCGGTTGATGTGAGCCGTCTCGCCTGCTTTCGTTGTCTCATGCGAAATCCTGGCCTGCGTACGGCGGCCGTCGCAGGGGTCACCACGGTGCTCGCCGGGTCGAGCGCGGGCACGGTGTCGTGGGCCACCTACCGGCTGTTGATGGCACAGGCCGCCGCCGCGCGGGTGGCGATCGGGCGCGACACGTCGAAGCCGCCCGAGGCCGACGGCGTCTACGCGCCGTTCGCTGACGGTCCCGTGCCGTATCGCCCAGGCGTGCCAACCGACCTGCATCTGATGATCTTCGGCGACTCAACCGCCGCCGGGCTCGGCTGCAAAACCGCAGCTGAGGTACCGGGCGTTCGACTCACGCGCGGGCTTGCCGACGCGACCGGACTGCGCGTGCGTTTGAGCACTAAGGCGATCCCGGGCGCGACGTCGAAGGGCTTGTCGGGGCAGGTAGACGCGATGTTTATCGCAGGGCCGCCGCCGGATGTCGCGGTGATTCTCGTCGGCGCGAACGACATCACCAAGAAGCATTCGATCCGCGCCTCCGCACGAAGGCTTGCCGCCGCCGTGTCCCGGTTGCGCGAAGCCGACGCCGTCGTTGTTGTCGGGACCTGCCCCAACCTGGGCACGGTCCGCGCGATCGGCCAACCGTTGCGCACGGTTGTCGCGAACTGGAGTGTGCGCCTCGCCAAGGCGCAGGCGATGGCGACGGGCGTCGCTGGCGGTGTCTCGGTGCCGCTCGGATCGGCGCTTGTCGCTAACGAATTCCGGTCAGCGCCAGAGACGCTGTTCGCTGGCGACGGCTTCCATCCCTCTGCCGCGGGCTACGAACTCGCGGCTGCTCAATTGTTGCCGGTGCTCATCGCCGCGGTGTGTGAGCAACCTGGTCTTCCCGTCACCGATCGTGAGCCGTAGATTCGAAGGCGAACGGCACAAGTGAACGGCCGTTCGCGTATGCCATTGAAAAGGAGTCCTCATGCCCGAGGCCGTCATCGTCTCAACCGCCCGCTCGCCGATCGGCCGTGCCATGAAGGGCTCGCTCGCTGGCATGCGCCCCGATGACCTCACCACCCAGATGGTCGCCGCCGCGCTGGCCAAGGTGCCCGAGCTCGACCCCACCCAGATCGACGACATCATTCTGGGCACCGGCTCCCCCGCCGGCGAAGGCGGCTTCAACATGGGTCGTATCCTCGCGGTGCAGCTCGGCCTCGACACCGTGCCCGGCACCACCGTGCACCGCTACTGTGCGTCGTCGCTGCAGACCACCCGCATGGCGTTCCACGCGATCAAGGCTGGCGAAGGCGACGTCTTCATCTCGGCCGGTGTCGAGACCGTTTCGCGTTACGTGAAGGGCTCGGCCGACAGCTCGCCCGACACCAAGAACCCGATCTTCGCCGACGCCGAAGCCCGCACCGTCGAAAACGCCCAGGGTGGCGCTGGCGTGTGGACCGACCCGCGACTGAACGGCCTCGTCCCCGACGCCTACATCGCGATGGGCCAGACCGCCGAGAACGTCGCCTCGCTCACCGGCATCAGCCGCGAAGACCAGGACCGCTGGGGCGTCCGTTCGCAGAACCGTGCCGAAGCCGCGATCGCCGCTGGTTTCTTCGAGCGCGAGATCTCGCCGGTCACCCTGCCCGACGGCACCGTCATCAGCAAGGACGACGGCCCGCGCGCTGGCGTCACCTACGAAGCCGTTTCCGGCCTCAAGCCGGTGTTCCGTCCCGACGGCACCGTCACCGCTGGTAACTGCTGCCCGCTCAACGATGGTGCCGCCGCGCTCGTCATCATGAGCGACACCAAGGCCAAGGAACTGGGCCTCACCCCGCTCGCGCGCATCGTTTCGACCGGCGTTTCGGGCCTGTCGCCCGAGATCATGGGCCTCGGCCCGATCGAAGCCGTTCGCCGTGCGCTCGCGCTCGCGGGCAAGTCGGTCGACGACATCGACCTGTTCGAAATCAACGAAGCCTTCGCCGTGCAGGTGCTCGGTTCGGCGCGTGAACTCAAGATCGACGAGGACAAGCTGAACGTGTCGGGCGGCGCGATCGCGCTTGGCCACCCGTTCGGTATGACCGGCGCGCGCATCACGACCACGCTGATCAACAACCTCCAGACCTACGACAAGCAGTTCGGTGTGGAGACGATGTGCGTTGGCGGCGGCCAGGGCATGGCGCTGGTGATCGAGCGCTTGAGCTAGCCCGGGCCTCGCGAAATACCAAAGTGGCTCCCACCGAGAGGTGGGAGCCACTTTTGTTAGCTACTGCTGTTGGTCTCTCAATCGCGCTGGAAGTAGCTCAGCAGGCGCAAGATCTCGACGTAGAGCCACACCAGGGTGACGGTGAGGCCGAGGGCGACGCCCCACGCGGCCTTTTCCGGGGCCTGGGCGCGGATGAGCTGGTCGGCCGCGTCGAAGTCGAGCAGGAAGCTGAACGCGGCGATCGCGATGCACACGAGGCTGAACACGATCGCGAGCGCGCCACCGTCGCGCAGACCCAAGCCGCCATCCATGAAGAAGCTGGCGATGATGTTGCCGACCATCAGCACGAGCACGCCGACCATCGCGCCGAGGATCATGCGAGTGAAGCGCGGCGTGACGCGGATCGCGCCGGTTTTGTACACGACGAGCATGCCGAAGAACACGCCGAACGTGCCAAGCACCGCCTGGCCGATCAGGGCGCTACCGCCAACACCGCCGAAGGTGACGTCGGTGAACATCAGCGAAAGCGCGCCGAGGAACAGGCCCTCAGCGACGGCGTAGCCGAGCACGATCGCCGGCCGGTCCATCTTGTTGCCGAAGCTCGCGATGAGCACGAGCACCAGGCCAACAAGGCCACCGCCGATGACGAACGGACCGGCAAGGCCCGGGTTCGCCGACGAAAGCGCGAACGAGATGATGGCCGAGACGGTGAGCACCGCGAGCGTGATGCCCGTCTTGGTGACAACGTCGTCGATGGTCATCGCCCGTTCGACGGCCTGCTGCTGATACGGCTGCTGACCGTATTGCTGCTGGTTGTAGGGCTGCTGCCCGTACTGCTGCTGACCAAATTGCCCAGCACCCGCCGCGCCCGAACCGAAGTTCGCGTAGCCGCCGGGGCCGACCCCCTCCTGCTTAGGGAGGTTCTTGAACACCGGATTCGATGAGGTACGCACCGTGCGCCTTCCTAGGTCTGTCGCCGTACAAGGAGTTGGGGTGACTTGCCATGTTTAACGCGCCCGCGCCAAACGAAGTTCCCCAAACCTTCGGACAAATCGGACTCTACCGCGAACGTGGCTCGCGAACCGACCGCGTGACGGTGAATTTCTTGTTCCGCCCGATCACGTCCGTCGGGCCAACCAACTGCGCGACGATGCCGCGATAGTTGAGGTGCGAGTTGTACACGGTCCACAGTTCGCCGCCGGGCCGCAGCACGCGACCGGCTTGGGCGAACATCTTGATTGCCGACCCAGTGTGCACCGCGGCACCGACATGAAACGGCGGGTTGCACAGGACGAGGTCGGCGCTGCTGTCGGCCGCCGACGACATCGCGTCGTCGCGGACAACGCGCACGCGGTCGCCTACCCCGTTCGCCTCAGCGGTCGCGCGCGCGGACGCGACAGCGGCGGCCGACTGGTCAGTGCCGATCACCTGGATACCCGGCCGCGACTTCGCGAGAGCGGTCGCGAGAATGCCCGTGCCACAACCCAAGTCGATCGCTTCGGCAGCGTCGGGTGCCATGCGGTCGAGGTGTTCAAGCAGGAATCGAGTGCCGATGTCTAGTCGAGCACCGGAGAACGCGGCACCGTAAGCGACAACGTCGCCGTCGATTTCCGCCAGCCGCTCGCTGACCGGGAACTGCGAATCCGCAACGGGCAGCGGCGAACTCGCGACGATCACCCGCGACTTCTGCCGACCGCGGCCTGCCTGAACATGCGAAAACGATTGCGCGAGCACGTCATTCATCGTCGGCGTCAGGTACTTGTCACGGCCGCCAGCGAAAACGACCACGTCCGGCGACGCGTAGCGCGCGATGGCGTCGGCGATTTCGGCGAGTCCAGCGAGCATGCGCGGCATCCGCAGCAGCACCACCTTCGCGCCGGTCAGCAGCTCGGGGCCGAGGTCGTGCGAAGCGTAGGAGCCGTCGCGACCGAGTTCGCGCGCGTTCGCCGCCAGCGCGAGTTCCCCGGTGAGCAGGTCCTGATGCACGCGCACGCGCGGCGGACGGGCCAAGTCTGTCGGCGACAAACCGCCGGTCCGCTGGCTGGTCGCGTCCTGCTGCGACGCCCGCATCGCGTCAACCCCCAGCGTCAACGCGCCGTACGCGTCGCCGATCACCGCAATCTCACCGCTACCGGCAGCGGCGATAGCGTCGGCGGCGGTGTCGAGGATCAGCCGGTCGGCGGCGTCGACGGCGTACAGGTTGACCGCCTCAACGTCTGGATATCGCCGCAGTCGGGTGAGTACGTCATCGACACTGTCCACCAGACAAGTGTGCTAGATCGTTGCGGGCGTGTCGTCATCGACCCATCGCGCCCACGTTAAGGCAGGACACGCACCCAGTTACTTAGCGCCTGAACGCAATTGGGCTGGCTACCATCGGCAGATGCGCAAGCTTGTTGTGTCGTCGCTGGTCGCCGCCGGTGTGGTGTTGCTGTCGGGCTGCGGGACCGACGATGCGAACCCGGTCGCCGCGCCGCGGTCATCGCCCGTCACGTCGGCCGCGCCAACGTCGACTCCCCCGCACTTCGCCGACGCCAATCCCCAACCGCCATCCGACAACACGCCGAAGGCAGGCGAAGCGTCCCCGGGCGCGGCGCTGAGTCTCACCGGCATCCGCATCGGCAGCGGGACCGGTTACGACCGGGTCGTCTTCGACCTCGCGGGAAAGGGCACACCAGGCTGGCAGGTCGCCTACACCGACGCCGCGACCCAAGACGGCAGCGGCAGGCAGATCGACGTCGCTGGCAGCTCGATTTTGGAAGTGCGCATCCTCGGATCGGTTTACCCGTTCGACGCCGTCGTCGCACCGTATGAAGGCCCCGACCCGGTCACCGATCCAAGCGCGCCGACCGTCACCGGCGTGTACCGCCACACCGTCTACGAAGGCACAACGCAGTCGTTCATCGGACTGAATGCCGACCGACCCGCGTTCGCGGTCAGCACGCTGAACAACCCGCCTCGATTGGTTGTTGATATCGCAGTGCAATGACGACGCGCTACGTTACGTATATGCCGCTTCTGGATCGGGTCGGACTCGTCGCCGCGCTCGCAGCTGTCACGGCTGGCGCGTTGGTCGGGTGTACAAGTCAGGTCGATGGGGTGGCGGAAGCCAACCAGACGGACCTGTCGTCCTATAAATCGACAGTCTCTGCCGCGGCGTCGGCGTCGCGTGCCGCTGCCGTCGACTTAGCGACGGTCACCGCGTGCAACACGTTGCGCACGGTCAACACCAGTTCCGTTCGCTCGTTCAACGCCTACATCGACGCGAGCAACGACGGCGCTGCCGATGCCGACACCAAGGCCGACGCCGCGGTGACGACCATGCGCGCCAACGGTACTGACCTTGACGCGAAAATCACCGCCGATGTCTTGCCCAACATCGCGACCGAGCTGCGCGCGTATTCGACCGAGAACACCAAGCTCGCTGACGCACTGCAACGTCGCGCGCCAACCGATCAGCTCAACAGCGTCATCGACAGCTACAACGCGAGCAAAGATCTAGCGCGCACCGCGTGCGAGGCCTACCGCTGAGTCGCAAAGCCGCTAGGCGTGCCCGGTGATGTCGCGTATTCTCGGTACCGGACATAACCAGTCAGTACCAGGGGTAAGGAACCGTGCCGATGCCCGCACCGCTTCGCGACAGCGCGGTACCTAAGCACGAACAACTGCGCGCGATCCTGCTGCAAAAGTGTACGCAAGAGCTGCAACCTGGCGAATTGCTCACCAGCGAGCGCAATTTGATGGCCGAGTACGGCGTGAGTCGGATTACCGTGCGCGAGGCGGTTGGCCAGCTGGTCAATGAGGGCTACCTCGTTCGCGTGCGCGGCAAGGGCACGTTCGTCGCGCATCGGCCAGTCCAATCGCGGTTGCATTTGGCATCGTTCACTGAGGAAATGCGCGCGCTCGGTCATCATCCGACCACGCTGGTGCTCGTCGCCGAGATCGCGCAGGCACCGGAGGCGACTGCACGGTCGCTTCGACTTCCCCAGGGCGCCAACGCTTATCACGTGCGCAGGCTGCGCTTGGCCGACGAGGAACCGATCAGCGTCGACGACGCGTGGTTCAACCCAGAGTTGTTGCCCGAGCTCATCGCCCACGATCTGACGGGTTCGATTTATCGGACCACCGCCGAGCGCTACGGCAGGCCGATCGAACGGGCCGTGCAAACCGTCGACGCCCAGGCCGCCGAAGGCGGGATCGCCGCACTGCTTGGCGTGAAAAAAGGCGCGCCCGTTCTGCATTTCGACCGCGTCTCGTTTAGCGGCGAACTGCCGATTGAGCAAACGCACAGTTGGTATCGGGCCGACCGCTATCGCGTGCAAATGGAAGTTGGTCAGCGCGGCGGGCAATGAATGCCCGATTCGGTATGAAATACACGTCTTTCAGATACCGTACGTAAGTCGTCTAAGACTTTCGGAGGTATTTCCATGTCCATTCGCACAACCGCCGCGGTAGTCGCGTTCGCCGCAGCAACCGCGATCATCGGCGCTGGATCAGCGAGCGCGTTCCCCGGCATCGACTGGGACATCCTGCCAAGCGGCTCGGCCACCCTCGACCTGGGCAGCAGTTCGGGCAGTGGCACGGGCAGCATGTCCGGCTCGGTCGACGCCGACTTCGGCTCGGGCGTTGGCCCCAGCGGCGGTTCCGTCGACGGCGACACCGGAACCGCGCGCATCAGCGGTTCGAGCTACCTCCCGCGCTAACTCGCGCGAGCCTCGCCGTCGACACTCACGTTCGGCGGCGAGCGGCGTCAGCGACTTTCCGCGCGCGCGGTGATAAGGCCAGCGAGGCGTTCGAGTGATTCCTGATTGCGCGCCGAGAACAGTAAATCCTGTGCCTGACCGGGGATGAGTTGCGCGATGCCGCGCTCGGCGCGCTCGATCATCCGAATCGTTGTGTGCCCCGGTTTGTTCTCGGCAAGGGTGAGCAAAATCGACGCCGAGCCGATCGACCAGAGGCGCGCTTCGAGTTCCAAATGATGCGGCGGGTCGACGGCGACGACGACCGTGGTGTCGCTGATGAGCACCGGCCACAGGCCGAAGCGATAGTGAATGCGGCTGCCGACAGCGGGCCAGTCGGGGTCGACCTTGCCAATATGCGAAGCGCCGACCACCCAACTGGCATACAGCCAGCCGTCAGCCAACGTCGCGAAGGCAGTCGCGGGTGGCACCGGCACCGTGACCTCGGCAATGAACATCGATGCACAGCCTAGACGCGCTCGCGGTTCTGCGGCACGAAAACCTACCACGCTGGAAATTTGCTGTACACCGTAAGGACGTGCGATTGTCTTGCGCATGTCACGAGAGCGCACACTATTCGGCCAGCCAATCGGGCTGACGAATCTCTTCGGCGTAGAGCTGTGGGAGCGGTTCTCGTTCTACGGCATGCTCACCATCCTGGGCTATTACCTGTATTACTCGACCACCGAAGGTGGCCTCGGGCTTGAGCAGAGCACCGCGATCGGCATCGTCGGCGCGTACGGCGGCCTCGTTTACCTGTCGACCGTGCTTGGCGGCTGGGTAGCCGACCGGCTGCTAGGCATGGAGAAAACCGTCCTTTACGGCGGCGTTGTCGTCATGGCCGGGCACATCGCGCTCGCGGTCATCCCCGATCTCGCTGGCGTTGGTGTTGGGCTCGTACTTGTCGCGCTGGGCAGCGGCGGGTTGAAAGCGAACGCGTCGTCGTTGCTCGGCACGCTTTATCCCAAAGACGACCCGCGCATCGACGGCGGCTTCACGCTCTTCTACCTGGGCATCAATTTGGGCGCGTTCACCGGCCCGCTCCTCACGGGACTGCTGCAACGTGAGTGGGGTTTCCACGCGGGCTTCGGCGTCGCCGCGGTCGGTATGGGCATCGGGCTGACCCAGTACGTTGTTTTCCGTCGCAACCTCGGCGACCACGGTCGTTCGGTGTCTAACCCGATCACGCGACAGGCACTCATTCAGGTGCTTATCGGTGCCGCGATCGCCGTCGTCGCCGTTGTTGTCGCGATCGCTACGCACCTGCTCACGCTGGAAAACCTGCCCGACGCGACAACCATCGTTATCGCGCTCGCATCGGTCGCCTATTTCGCGGTCATGCTCACGAGCACCAAAGTCACGCGCGTCGAACGCACCCGGGTGCGCGCGTTCATTCCGCTTTTCCTCGCCAACGCGGTGTTCTGGTCGCTTTTCCAGCAGATTTTCACCCTGCTCGCGGTGTATTCCGATGAACGCGTCGATTGGCGCATCTTCGGTTGGGAAGCGCCCGCGAGCTGGATCGGTTCGGTCGAACCGGTGTGGATTATCGCGCTGTCGCCGCTGTTCGCGGTCATGTGGGACAAGCTCGGCAATCGCGCGCCGAGCACGCCCATCAAATTCGCCTTTGGCGTGATCGGCATGGGCGCGGCATTTTGGCTCTTCGCCTTACTCGCTGGCTTTGATGGCAAAACCGTTCCCGTCTTGGCCGTCTTCGCGATTCTCGGTGGCTTCGCTATCTCGGAACTGCTGCTTTCGCCCATCGGACTGGCCGTGACAACGCAGCTCGCGCCCGTCGCGTTTCGGTCGCAGATGATGGCCCTGTATTTCTTCTCCGTCGGCATCGGCACGTCGATGGCGGGCACACTCGCCCGCTTCTACAGCCCCGATGACGAGGTTGCTTACTTTGGTGTCCTTGGCGCGGCGGCGGTTGTCGTTGGCCTTGTCATGGTCGCTATCGCCCCTTGGATCAAACGCCACATGCCCGGCGTGCACTAACGAGAAGGAGAAATGCTGTGGCGATCCCCAACGGATTGTTCCGCACCAAATCGGTGGAACAATCCATCCTCGACACCGACGAACCTGATTCGAAACTTCGTAAAGACCTCACCGCGTGGGACTTGACGATTTTCGGTGTCGCGGTCGTGGTTGGCGCGGGTATTTTCACCCTCACCGCCCGCACGGCGGGCAACGTTGCCGGCCCGTCGGTATCGCTCGCCTTCGTTTTCGCCGCGGTCGCGTGTGGACTTACCGCGCTCTGTTATGCGGAATTCGCATCGACGGTCCCGGTTGCCGGTAGCGCTTACACCTACTCGTACGCCACGTTCGGCGAGCTAGTCGCGTGGATCATCGGCTGGGACCTCATCCTGGAATTCACCCTCGCCGCCGCTGTGGTTGCGAAGGGGTGGTCGCAGTATCTGGGCACCGTGTTCGGATTCGATTCCGCCATCGTGCATTTCGGGTCGATTAGTTTCGACTGGGGCGCGGTGAGCCTGATCGCCGTGCTCACCATTTTGCTTGCGCTTGGCACGAAATTGTCGTCGCGGGTGTCGGCGATCGCGGTCGCGATTAAGTTGGCTGTCGTCGCTCTTGTTGTTGTCCTTGGTATTACGTATTTCAAGGCGTCGAATCTGAGCCCCTACATTCCGCCGTCACAGCCGGGTAAGTCGGGTGATGAGAGCGGGTTGCATCAGTCGCTGTTCTCCTTCGTCACCGGCGCGGGTAACAGCAACTTCGGTTGGTACGGCCTGCTCGCCGCGGCCAGCCTGGTGTTCTTCGCGTTTATTGGTTTCGACGTTGTCGCCACCGCCGCCGAAGAAACGCGCAACCCGCAAAAGGCTGTTCCGCGTGGCATTCTCGGGTCGCTGTTGATCGTGACCGTGCTTTACGTTGCTGTCTCGGTTGTGCTCACCGGCATGGTGCCGTACACCGATCTCGCTGGTGACAACGCAACGTTGGCGACCGCGTTCGCGATTCACGGTGTCGACTGGGCGAAGAACGTGATTTCGATTGGCGCTCTTGCCGGTTTGACCACGGTCGTTATGGTGTTGTTCCTCGGTCAGACGCGCGTGCTGTTCGCGATGTCGCGCGACGGGCTCATGCCGCGCTGGCTCGCCCACACCGGTTCGCGTGGCACGCCGGTGCGCATCACCGTCATCGTCGGCGTTGTGTGCTGCTTCCTGGCTGGCTTCGTCAACTTCGGCACGCTTGAGGAAATGGTCAACATCGGCACGCTTTTCGCGTTCGTGCTTGTGTCGATCGGCGTGATCGTGCTGCGTCGCACCCGCCCCGACCTGCCGCGCGGCTTCCGCGTCCCGTGGGTGCCGCTGCTCCCGATCCTCGCCGTCCTTTCGTGCCTCTGGCTGATGGTGAACCTGTCGGTGGAAACGTGGATCCGCTTCCTGATCTGGATGGCACTGGGCTTCGTGATCTATTTCGCCTACGGTCGTAGGCACTCGATCCTGGGCCGCCGCAACGAGACCGAGAACGCGACCCCGCCCACCCCGTAAGGACTTTCGACCCCAGACAGCGAACTCGATTCCGGTACACCCGTACTGTTCGCTACGCTGTCCGGGCACGCCCCCATAGCCCAATTGGCAGAGGCAGCGGACTTAAAATCCGCACAGTGTCGGTTCGAGTCCGACTGGGGGCACTCCCTACCAGCGGAAATGCCACGGACGGCCCGACCAAATCAGCGCGGCAGCACCGAAACTGGACACTTTCCGGACACATTCATTCTCGCGCACCCGCGAACCGCTCCAGCGCTGCCCGTGCATCGGGGCCGGTCGTCCGTCGCTCTAGGTAGTGCGCTTCGGTGGTCGACAGTCGCGCGTGCGAGAGCTGCGCCTGTGCGTGCTCTGGGCCGAGCGCGTCACGAACCGCCGTCGCCACGGTCGGCCGAATCGACCGAAACTTCACCCACTCCATGCCCTCTGACCGCGCTTCGCGCAAGCATCGGCGCATGTTCGCCAAGCTCATCCATCCGCCGTCACGGTTGGCGAAAACCGGCGCGTTCGGCGTGGGACCACCCGGCCCCGACTCGCTGATCAGCGCCGCCAGCGAGTCGACCGCCGTAGTCGGCAAGAGCAAGGTGTGATCGCCCGCCCCGCCCTTGCGGTACGCCTGCCGATGCAGCGGCCTGCCTTTGATCCGGCCGTGGTCAATGAGCGTGCCCGACAACGTGAGCGTTGGTGGATCGGCGAGCAGGTCGACGTCACACCACCGCAGCGCGAGCACTTCATCCGGGCGTCCACCTGTCGCCAGGAGTAGGTCGAGGAACGCGGGCAGCAACCGCCCCGGCGGAGGTCCGTTGCGGCCTGGCACGGTAACCCTGGCGTACTCGACGACAGCAGCGCGCAAGGTCGCGAACTCACTCGACGTGAGCGCACGCGGTCCCCGTCGCAGCCCCGGCGTTGGCGCGGTCGCGCGCGCAAGGTCCACCTCTCGAACGGGATTCGTCGGAATCACGTCGGCGCGCACCGCGAGCTTGAACATGCCAGATAGGACGGTGCGCAACGTCTTGGCCGTCGCGGCGCGCTCGCGGGCAATCCCGACAAGCAGCGCGTCCGCGCGTGACGCCGGAAACTCGCGAACGCGCAATGCGCCAATCTGCTTGCGTCCGTGCAGGTTCCACACATTGGTGTATTGGTCTCGCGATTGCTCCGACACGCGCGCACTGCTGATGTAGGTGTCGAACAGTTCGCCGAGCGTGGTCCTCTCCGTGACCAGCGTCCCGACCACGGGCGCGGTCCGCTCGCGTAGATGCGCCAGTAGCGCTGTGCGGGCAGCCTCTTCGCTCGCGCCGTTGCGTTCGGCTTTGCGTCGCTGCCCGTCACAGTCGCGTACGCGCGCCATCGCGATGTACATACCGCCCTCGCAACGCACGGTGATTTTGCCCCACATGCCGGGGGCCATGCGCTGCCTAGGCATCGTCGCCCTTCGCTCTCTTCATCGCCTCCAGGTACAGCTCGTCGATGCCCTCGTCGGGACGCACATCCATCCCGGCTGTCATCATCGCGGCCATCTCCTGCACGACGAAGTCGCGCACTTGCTTGTCGACTTCGCGGTAAGTGGCGAGAAGTGTCTTAGCAACGTCGATCGCCGCCGGGTCTCCGCGCCTACGCGCACTCTCAAGGTCATATTCAGCCATGCTCGTCGCCAGGCTCAGGACTCGGTGCCGATACCGCTCAAGCTCGCGTGAGCGCACTATCGGATCGACTCCCACCCGCTCCGACACTTGGCGCTCGGGCGTGGCATCGTTAGGGTAGTCACTCGCTTCAGACGCGATTATCTCGCCCGAAAACCATTGTGTCGCAAGGATCGAGCGCGTTTTATGCCCGGGCCACACCTCCACCTCGCCGTCTGGTAATGCCGGGTAGAGCAGCTGCACGGGCGAGACATTGAGCGCAAGCGCAAGCGCGATCACCTCAGGAACGGTGACGGTCTTCTTCCTCCCCAGCTCCAGGTCGCTGATCTGAGCCTTTGTTAGCGCGTACCCGCATCGCTCCGTGGCCTCCGCAAGCTTCGCCGCCGACAACTTCGGCTGATGGCCCTCGCGTAAGGCCCTAACCGCTCCGCCTACTCGGGCTGCAAGTTCAACATCCCATGTCGTCATGGATACGACGTTAGTCCAATGTCTTGCGTTTTCCATCCGACGCCGGTAGAACTCGTATGGATACCGACGAATGGCGCAAATGCTTCGTCACTCATACGAAAGAGGCTCGAATGTCTCCACAGCAGAACCGCTTGCACTCCATCCCCGCCGCTGCCGAGCAGCTCGGTATCGGCAGGTCGACGGTCTACATCCTCATGAACGAGGGCAAGTTGCGATCCGTCAAGGTCGCCGGTCGTCGCCTCATCTCATCCGACGCCATCGCCGAGTTCATCGAGCGCGCCGAACAGGGCGCGGCCTGATGTCCCCCGCCAATGAAAACGGCCCGCGAGCAGCGGTAACTGCTCACGGGCCAATCGACCAGTCCGACACCAAATCAGAGAGATCAGTTATGAATCCTACCCCCGTCCCGGTCAACCGCGAAGCGGCACGAACGCTGTACATGGCACTCGCCCTGGCCCTCGTTGACCTCGCCACCTGGGCCGCTCGCATCGGCGAACCTGTCGAACGCGCCCGCGCCATCCTCACCGGTGAGTACCCGGTCACCATGACCCACTTCGCCCAGGTCTCAGAACTCACCGGCAAGCCGCTGATTGAGTTGGCCGCGGATCTTCAACGCCGTCTAGGGCTGCCGGTCGCGTGGCCCTTCTTCGGCAGCGACGGCAGCACGCACCAACTCGAAACGCCCCGAATCCCTCACCACGGTGAGCGTTTCGCCCTGCTCCACGAAGACGAAGACGGCTACGTGGGCTTTGAGCCCGCGACGTTCTCGCACCTGCTCGCCGTCGTGCACGTCGATGGCATCGAAGACAACGAGTCCGTTGGTTTGGCCGATCTGCACCCGATTGAGCTGGCCGAACGGGCACGCGAGCACCTGGCCGCCGACAACGCGCGCCAGCTCGACGACACCGAGCAGGTGCAGCGATGAGCAACGACGAACGCGACGACTTCGTTTGGGCGTTTGCGCAACTGGTCGGGCTGACGATGCACCCCATGCGCGCAACGCTCGACGAGTGGCTCGACGTGCTTCACCGCCGGTACGGGCAGCAGCTCAGCTTGGTGATTCAGATCGGCGCATTGCCGGATCTCGACGCCGCACTTGACGAAATCCGGGCGATGCCCGCGCCCGCGGCTTGGCAACGAGCGTTGGTTTACCTCGACGACGCTGCGCGCCGCGCTGGCGTGGCCATCTCCAATACGTCCGCCGCAGTCGCAGCTGAGCAGGACCGCGAGCACCTGGCCGACGACGAGAACGCCCGCCAGCTCGCCGAACTCGACGCTGACGTGAGCGCGATCCTGGCTGTCGTCGACGAGCAGGAGCGCCCGTGATCGCCAACGCCCTTGTGTTCGCCGGTATCGGTGCCCCGACGCTCTACCTACTCGCCAGCGTCATCGCTCACGAGATCCGCCAGCGCGTCGACCTGGCCGAGGACGGCAATCGGTGACCCGCCTCATTCGCGTGCCATCGGTCGCGCCTTACCCGCGTCCGGACGAGCGGCCCAGCGCCTACCGCGTGGCCCTGGACTCAGGCCAGCGCATCGGCGTGGTCGTCGCCGAACGCGACGACCACGACGGCGTGCTGACCGCGCGCCGGTGGTTCGCCAGCTGGCGTCTGCCCGGCGACGAGCAAGCCCGCTGGATAACCACGGTCGGGCACTCGACGCGCCGCGCTGCCGTGGCCGAGCTGCTGGACGTCATCGCCAACGCGATCGGCCAACCACAACCCCCGACCTAACGCACGACACCCCGACACCCGAGCACTAACTCCGACAACGAGAACGCCCCCGGATCGACCGAGCTCGACCGGGGGCGTTTTCCTCGAAACGCAAGGAGCTTCACCTATGGCTCAGCCTAGGGCAACCGGACCGGGCAGCGCCTACGCCCGCGTGGTCGACGCGCTACGCGAAGCGGGTTGCACCGTCGACGACAAGGGCGACCACGGCAGCGCATCAACACCGGGGCACAGCAGCGCCGACCGGGGAACGACGTTCCGCCGCTACCCCGATGGCGTTTTGCTCAACTGCCACAACGGCGACGTTGCCGAAGTGCTCGCCGCGATTGGCCTCAGGATGGCCGATCTGTTCGATAAGCCGCGCACGACCTACACCTACCCCGGTGGCCGCAAAGTCGTTCGTTACTACAGCGCTGACGACGAGCGCAGATTCTCCCACGATGGCAACAAGGCCGACCGCACACTGTTCGGAGCGGACAAGCTGCCCGCCGATCGCGCGACCGTCGTCTATGTCGTCGAAGGCGAGAAGGACGTACGCGCCGCGCAAACCGTTGGCGCACATGCTGTTTCGCAAGCAACGGGCGCGAAAACTTCACCCGGCAAGGCTGATTGGCAACCCCTGGCAGGTCGGCCCGTGGTCATCGTGGCCGACGACGACGAGCCAGGCCGCGAGCGCGCTAACGCCGTCGCCAAACACCTTGGCCCCATCGCGGCATCGGTGACCGTTGCCAAAGCCAAGGACGGCAAAGACTTAGCCGACCACATCACCGCCGGGCATTCCGTCGCCGCGCTCGTGACCCTCGCTGATGCGCGGCCCGCCCATTCGGTGCGACTGGTCGCCTTCGCTGAGATCGCCGACGACGTGCCAACGTGGGGATGGACCTACGACGGACATGGCCGCATCGCCGTCGGCACGCTCGCGCTCTTCGCTGGGCGACCGGGCGCGGGCAAGTCCACCGCTGGCCGCTGGTTCGCCGCGCAAGCATCAAATGGCAGCCTCGCCGGATGCTGGCACGGTTCGCCCGTCAACGTCGCCTACATCGCCGCCGAGGAATCGCTCACCTACGTAGTGAAACCCTCGCTGCGCGCCGCTGGCGCGGATCTAACACGCGTGTTCTTCCCTGAGGTGCAATCCGATGGCAAAGCCTCGCGTTTAACCGCCGAGCATGTCGACGACCTCGCGCGCCAGCTCGTCGCGCACCGGGTACGCGTCGTTGTCGTCGACCCGCTCATGTCGACGTTGGGCGGCAAGGTCGACATCAACCGCAACAACGAGGTGCGCGAACTGCTCGAACCGTGGGCACACCTCGCCGACCGCATCGACGGACTCGTGATCGGCATCGCTCACCTACGCAAGACCGGCAACGGTGACGTCGTCGCGGGCATCAACGGTTCGTCTGCCTTCGGCGAGCTCGCGCGCGCGGTGTTCGGCTTCGCTAAAGATCCCGAGTCCGACGCGGGCGACCGGATCATGTCGCAGGAAAAGAACTCGATGGGCCAGGAGGACCTCGCGCTGATCTACCGCATTGAATCCCAAGCGGTCACCACCGACTCAGGCAGTACCGCCGAGGTCGCGAAGTTCTCGATTATCGGCACATCGGATCGGACCGTGGGCGATGTGCTGCGCAACCCCGATACCGAGCGCGACGGTAGCGAGCGCGCCGAAGCGCAAGCGTGGCTAGAGGACTACCTCACCGAGAACGGCAGCGCCCCCGCGCGTGACGTGAAGGCCGAAGCGAAGAAGGCCGGAATATCTGAGCGCACGCTCAAGCGCGCCGCGCAAAAGCTCGGAGTCGTCTACACGAGCGCTGGATTCCCGCGCGTCTCGCACTGGTCGCTACCGGCTGTCGACCAGTCGGGCCACCCCCGCCAACCAGTCGGGCCTACGCGCGTAGACGTGGCCCCACTGGCCCCACTGGCCCAACTGGGCGCGACCAGCGCAAATGCAAGCGACCCTGTTGGCCCAACTGCACAGTCGGGCCAGTTGGGCCAGCCCACGTTTACGGGCCCCACTGGCGAGAACGTGGCCCAATTCGACCCGCCAGGGCGTCACCCCGACGTGACGTGTGACGTGTGCGGCTACGAACTTGGGCCCATCGCCGCCGCCGCTGGCATCCACCCCGATTGCGTCGACAAGCCCGCCAACGAAGCGAGCTTCGACTTCGCCGAGGACGGTGCCGCATGAGCACCTGCCAGACCATCGACGCCTTCCCTGAGCTGCCGCAACCGCAACCGCAACGACCGCGCCAACGGCATCGCTCGCTACTGCGCACATGCGGCGCGGAAACGGCCCTAGGCACTCAATGCCGCAACCGGGTGGCCGACCACCACCCCGACGAAAAACGGTGCCCTGCACACGAACTGGACGCCACGTCATGAGCGTCGACGATCGCGCGGTCACCCTGGCCGTGGGCTTCGTGCTCAACGTCGGCGCGACGACGCCCGCGATGCTCGCCACCGAGCTGGGGATCAACGAGGGCCAGGCGCTCGCGTTGCTCACCGCGGCTTGCCGACGCGGGCAACTGCAACCAACTCGCCGCGGGCGTTTCGTGCGCGCACCCGACGCCATTTTCCGACCGGTTGAGCCCACGAGCAGCGAGGTTGAGGGGTTGACCCCCTCAACCGCCCGCGACCTGCGAGGTTGTGGAGTTGAGGCCCACGCGAAAAAGGCCCCTACGCGCGCGCGAGCACGCACCCTCAACCAGGAGCGCACACGGTGACCGCCACCCGACGCCCCCGCTCACCGCTGGCCGCACTCGTCGACGAACGCCTCACCGGTGCCGCGTGCGCCGGGATGGCCCCGTTCTTCGACGCCGAGCATGACGAGATCCGCGAAGACCCCGACGACCGCGAGTTCCGCCACGCCGCTGCCATCCGCGTATGCGGCCAGTGTCGGGTCCAGGTCGCGTGCAGCGATGCCGCTGCCGAACAGGACAAGCCCCAAGGAGTCTGGGGCGCAACGGTTTACCCAGCGCCTGCCCGACCGGTCGGGCGACCCCCAAGGAAGGAGAACGCCGCATGAACGCCCCCACCATCACCGCCGAGCGCTTCGCCGCGATCGTCGACGAGATGGCCCGAGCAGCACACGCGGCCACCCCGCTACTGCGCGCCCGAGGACTCACCGACGCCCAGATTGACAACGCGCTCACCCTGGCAACGTTGGGCGCACTCGACGAGCACCACGCCGGAAAACGTCACCGTGACAATTCCCGGCCTGACACTCGCCTGCCCCAGCGTATGGCCCGCGTCATCCGGCGGTGCTGGCATGGCTGAGACCGTCACCGCCGACAAAGCCACACGTCGGGCTGTTGTCCACGCCCTAGCGCTGTACGGGCCAATCAGGCAGGCACAGCTGCGCGCCGTGATCATGGCCGAGCTACAGCGCGGGATCGACGACGCGATCACCGGACTCTTATCCGACCGCACCATCACCCGCGACGACCGCAACCGCTACCGCCTGGCCCGCCGCTACCGCAAAGCCATCGCGTGGCCACCGCCATCCCCACACCTGCTCGACCGCTCGCCGCAACTGCACCAAGCGGTCGGGGTAGGCGTTCACGCGACTGCACCCCCACGGTCGGGCGATGAGCACACCCGCAGGTGAGCCGCTGACGCTGGCCGACATTGACGTGACGCTGCTCGCGGTGCGCGAACTGATCACCGCCAGGCAGCGCACGGGCGCACCTATCCCCGACGCGGTGCGCCGCGCCTACAGGCGGCTACGCCTGGCCCGCGAAGCCGCCGCCGTCACCGAGTCCGTACGCGGACAGCCCGAGCCCGCCGCGCGCTCATCCTCAGATCAGATCGGAACGGCCGAAGCGGCACGGGCATTAGGTGTCAGCACCCGCCACGTTCGCCGCATCGTCACCGATCTCGACGGGCGCAAGGTTGGGCGCGATTGGTGCTTCAACTCTGCGACTGTCGCCGCCTACGCCGACGCCCGAAAGGACCGACCAGCATGACGAGCCCAACCAAACGACCCGCCGCCCCGACCGCTAACGAGCTGCCCGAGCGCCCCGATGCTCCCGACCTTGCGGGGTTGGCCATTGACGAGCAGCTCGCGCGCGACATCGCTGTTCGTTACGTCGCCGCACTCGATGCCCCCGGGTTGGCGACATTCCTTGCTGAAGTTCACGGCAACCTCGACGAGCCCGCCGCCAAGCGCGCCGGCGACCCAACCACCACCACGGCCGAACCGCGCCGCGCCGGCGACCGCAGCAGCGGCTACCCCGCCAACTGGGCTGTCTAATGCCACGCCCAGCAACCGGCGCACCTGGCGACGCAACGCCCGCCGATGAGCATGACGAGTCCGGCGTCGACTTCCTCGAACGGGTGCGGCGGGGAGAAATAATCACCGGGTCCGGCCAGCTCCGCCTAGCCGAACCGCCGCACATCTACCCGCCACATTGGCAACCAACGCGAGAGGACCAACGCCGATGAGCGCATACCTGAACGAGCAGGATTGCCGCCGATTCGTCGACGACGTCAAGCAAGCCGGGGGCAACGTCCCCGCGTCGCTAACGTCGATCCTCGCAACTCTCGACGCGGTTACGGCGTGGGATCGCGAGACTGTCGACATTGGCTCGCAGATCCGCAACGGCACGATGACAGCGGCCAACGCGAGCAAGCTGCTCGACGAAGCCCGCGCGCAGCCGGTCGTCAACGTCGCCGAACTCAAAGCCAGAGCAGCCAGTGACCTGGCCCGCCAGTTCAAAAAGACGCTCAACGACAGCGCGGCTGACCAAATCATTGAGTCGTTGCGCCCGGCCTTCAACGACGCTGTCGCGGGCATTCAAGCCGCGGCGCAATGGATCACCCCCGACACTCAAGCCGAGCAGGTTCTCGACCTTGGCGACGAAGCGATCGCGGCATGGATCGCGCTGCCCAAGCATCGCCAAGTGCTCGACCGAATCAACGACGCCATCGTTGGCCAGCTGGGCGGCTCGGGCAGTGTCGGTTGCCTCGGGGTACTGCCGTGGATGCATTACGGGTCACCGACCGGCGTCACTCAAGCGCTGTTCTATGTCCGTGACGAGTCCGTCGACATTCTCAACGCCGGTCGGTACATGAGCGCGCCAGTCGGTGGGCAACGCGGTGGTCGCTGGCTTCGCCTTGCCACCACGACAACCCTCCAGCTCAACACGCTCACCCGCGCAAAGGAGTTGTGCGCGGCCTACACCGCCGCCGATGCCGAGCGTCAGGCGCGCGAATACGCCGCGACGCACCCCGAAACGCTCTAACCAACACCGATCAGACCCACCAACGGAGCACCTGGCCAGTAGGTCAGCTGCTCCGAGGGTGGGGGTCCACCCAGGACTGATTAGTCACTTGGGCGGATCTGCATAGCGCCAACCATTCCGCGCATTGCATGACACGTAGGAAACGACCAGGTCAGGGGACGATATGCCACCACGCAACCGCCGCACGCCTGGCGCGACGCTGGTCGACTCGATCCGGCGCGACCTAGGCGACGGCATCGAACTCGACCAGCGCGACCTCGCCATTCTCGCGCTCGTCGAAGCCACGGCCAACGACATTGCCCGCTTGGAAACTGCGGCCGAGCAGGTGCTCACCGACAGCGGCAAACTCAACCCCGCGATGACTGAGCTTCGCCTAGCGCGTGCCCAACTCGCGAGGCTGGTCGGGTCGCTCAAGCTCACCGCCGACGAGCTGCCCGCGCCGAAGTCCGCACGCCACCAATACGCCGCTAACGCTCGCTGGCATCGGGGCGCGTAGTGGCCCGCCGGATCGCGCGACCTGCCCGTGAGGCAATCCGCGACCACCTCGTCGCCGAGCATGATCACGCGATCGGTCGGTACGCCAAGCGGCTAGGGCTACCCGACCCGCACCGCGACACGATCACCAACGGCGCGGCCGTTCGCCTGCACCGCTACGAGCTGCCCGACGATCACCCCGCCCGCAGCGATGGCGACCCCGCCGACTCGTTGACCCTTACCGCCGACGACGAGCTGCTTCCAGATCCCGACGCGAGACAACGGGTAACCACTGCTGTTACGGCAGTGGTTACCCCCGCCGCGCCGACCAGCGTTGACCGCAGTAACCACTGATTGCCCGCTTGGACGTTGGTGCAGCGGCGACGTGGCCGAGCAATGCGCGAGCGGTCCATAGGGAAGGCTGCCGCGCCAGCTCCGCTGGCTTGCCATTCAGTGGCTCGATGGCTGAATTTTCGGTCACCGTTTATTCACCGAAAATCAACGGGAATCAACGAGATTCAACGGATTGCAACCCAACTCGCGGCAGTCAGGTGGTTTTTTGCACCGGCCGATATTCGACGGGCAACGGCCTCGACATGGCGACTTGCCGGACACTTTCAGGACATAAACGCCCCCAAATCTTGCCAATTCGTCACGAACGCTACCGGACAGGAACCGTCCCGAAACGTGTTGTGCGACAAGACAATTACGGAATTACCCGAACGTAATCGGACGTGACGAAAGTCGGAAAATCACACCCGCACAGTGTCGGTTCGAGTCCGACTGGGGGCACTCTTTCACCGCAGGTAGGCGAGTCTCGCCGCAGGTCACGGCGCAAAGCGGCGGTCGCCACCCTGGCACCACCCGGCGCGGGGGTGGTTTGGCCGGGCTTGTCGGAGGTCAGTGGCACAATCCGATCCATGTCATTCGCGGCGAATGTGCTCAAGGTCATGATTCTCCTCCCCCGGCGACACCTCCCCCGAGGTCAAAGCTGTCAAGAACGCGCTATACGGCTGGAACGGGTCTCGAGCGGAGAACGCGCAGACCGTACTGCTGCCCCGATTTTGGAAGACCGACGCGGTTCCAACGCTAAGCGCTTCCGGCGGGCAAAGTGTTATCAACTCCCAGCTCGTTGACGATGCCGACATCGTGATTGCGCTCTTCGATTCGAAGCTCGGCCAGGAAACAGACAACGCCGTTTCTGGCACAGCTGAAGAGATCGAACGCGCCGCTGCGACCGGCAAGCCCGTACACGTCTGGTTTTCCGATGAACCCATTGACCGCCGTACGAGTCCAGCCGAGCTCACTCGCCTGCAAAATTTTCGTGAGGAGCTCCAGGGCAAAGGGCTGCTTGGCGTTTACGCCGATCTCAACGACCTGGCATACAAAGTGCGAGATGCAGTCGAGAGCGACATCAGCAAGTTGGGGCTCAGCTCGCCCGCTGTGGTCCGAAAGGGAGAACACGCAATGCCCCGACTACACGTTGAGCGCGAGGTCGACTATCGCGGAAAAGAGCGCACATACGTCGTAGTCGAGAACAAGAGTGGTGCGACAACTGCAAACGAGCTTCAGGTCGACCTTGGTGAATGGGAGCAATCCGTCTATCGCGAAAGCCGTGCCGCGTTTGATCTTCCGCCCTTTCAAAAGATCAGGTGGACAGCCGGTTTCCACATGGGCTTACCCTCGCAGATCGTTGCAAAGCTCAAGTGGATCGAAGGTGCTGAGCCTCAGTCCGAGGAGCTACCGGTCACTCTCCACTAACCAAACCGACGACCAAACAGCGGCACCACATTCGACGGAAGCTCAACCACCGGAGTAGTCGCAGCCGGGGCGGGCGGCTTCCGCCGCATTGGCATCCATCGCCGACTTGCGCGAGTTTCTGTCCGGCCATGGCGCCGAACCCCGCCTTGACGACTTCGACGACCGGCACGTCATCGTCGGCTAGCTCGACCCGTATCCGCCCATCGGCCCAGTCATCAAGCTCGGCTCCGTGCCTCTGCGGGGCTCGTTGAGCTCAACCTTGACAGACCCTCAGCCCACCCCTAGATAGAAGACGTGGCACGCAAACCGAGCACCGAGACGCGCATGACCCTCTACCGGCTGGTTGGCTTTCCAACGCTGGAGAAGGTAATCCGGGACAAGTACACGGACTTCACCGAGGAACACGTGATGGTGGGCGTGCGGCCATCGGTCCTCTACTGGGGACGAACTCCCGATAAGCCTGTCGCGTGGGCCAGTACGGTGGCAGGTCTTTCAGGTGCCAGCATCGATCTGGCAACAGGAGTCGCGGCGGCCGTCCTGGTAAGCAAACCGAAGAAGGTTGTGGTTGTTATGGCGAAGGAGAAAGAGGCCATTAACGCGACCAGCCTGTTCACGTTCACCCAGGTGAACCTTGGCAGGCAGGACCGACTACTGAAGGCGAAAGGTGTCGACCTGTCGATCGTTTCAGTACTCAAGGAGTGACTGGGCAACACCACTCTGGTAGAGCGAGTTGCGACCCGACCCCGGCGATAGGGTGCCTGCTCAAGTTCAGCGCGCACATACAGTCCAGTGCCAGTGAGCATTTCAGAATCATGAGCGATACTGGGCCCATGGCCACGCCTAGGGGACGCGTCGCACCACACCGCACCGCCGAGCAGCGGTTCGGAGTCGAGCTGCGCGCCCGGCGGACAGCAGCGGCATTGTCGCTTCGCCAGCTCGCTCCGCTGGTAAATATCAGCCATGACCTCCTGGCACGGATCGAGCGGGCCGAACGGCGTGCCCACCGCGATACCGTCATCCTCCTCGATCAAGCGCTCAACGCCGACGGCCGACTGATCCGGCTAGCTGAACCGTTTACCGCCATCATTGCCACCACGCCGGTGTCGGGCGACGTAGACCCGGAAACCGTCGGTCGAACGCTTCGTCAGCTCACCGCTGACGTCCGAGCCGCCGACCACACGATGTCCGCTGGACAGACGAAGAAGTTGATCGCTGGCGCGCGGTCGGCGTCGTCGATTGCGATGGAGCGCCACCCGGCCGACCTCCGAAATGATCTACGCCGAGGTGTTGCTGAGGCTTATCAGCTAGCCGGGTGGATGCTCTTCGATCGAGGCAATACCACTGCAGCGGACAAGGCATTCACCGAGGCGCGACGTAATGCCCAGCAAGCCAATGCGATCGAGCTCGTTGCGTTCATCGGTGGCCCCAACGCCGCCTTCATGACCACCTGGCACGGGGATGCATCAACCGGCGTCGCGCAAGCGTACGGCGCGCTTGCCTGGGCTCGACGAAGCGGCAACCGCCGCCTATCCGCCTTCGTTGCCACCATGGCCGCGCGCGCCCATGCTCGACTCGGCGAGTCCGAGCTGTGCGCCCACATGCTCATCGAAGCCGAGAGCGAGCTTGGCAGGCACCGCGAAGACACTCCAGACCCTTTGTGGCTCAACGTTTTCGATGCCGCCGCGCTAGCTGGGCATCGCGGCTCATGCATGCTCGACCTCGGCTCGCCCGACCGTGCCATCGAAGCGTTCTCCGAGCAGCACGCGGCTAGCCCGGATGCCTTCCTGCGGAATCGGACCATTTGGCAACTTGAGCACGCCGCCGCAAAAATCGAGCTCGACGAACCCGACGCCGCAGCCAACAGCGTTGACGGTGCGATCGACGGCCTTAACGCAGGCCCTGTCTCATCGAGAGTTCTCGACCTATTCAGAGGAGTCGAAACACAGCTCGCTGGTTCACGCTGTCACGCAGCCGAGGAAGCGGCCGTCCGCGTGACGGCGCTCATCGCGGCACACGAGTGAATGGATAAGTAGCCCAATGTACTTCGACACCTTGGGCTGACTCCGAGATCACCAAGACCTCGCCTCGCAATCGGCCGATATCAGCCCGATAGCGCCCGTTTCCCAGCGCTACGAATGTCGTGCTGGTGCGGCCCGGATCACTGGCAAGATGCGCATGTAGCGCGTTGCCTCCCCAGCCGAAGATCGTCTCATCCGACTCAGACCACCAACTGCCAAGAATCGCTTGAACTTCGGGTGGACACGGTAGCGGGTACCCGCCGTCCAGGAGCATCGGATCTTCCACCGGGATGTCGAGCAAGACGGATGTCGCGAAGCCGCAGAGATCGACACCCCGGGTCGCGTTGGCCAGCGCGACGACGACGAGCTGGTTCACCCTGTCCAGCTGCAATGCCGACTGGAACCCCGGCATAGACCCGGTGTGTCCAGCAAGAATCCGCTCATCACAACGCTCAAGGATCAATCCGAGACCCCAGCCACGCGTCCATTCGTGAGGATCGACCATTACCTGCAAGGTGTGCATCTGGTCAATAACAGAGTGCGACAGGACATTTGAGTTTGCTCCCAGCAGCGCTGCGCCCCATACCAGCAGGTCGCCAGCTGTCGACCACAGCTGACCGCCCGCGCCAATCGCGCCCTGGTCCATCACCGGCTCTCGATGCACACCGCCGCCATGCGGATCGAGGCGGTAGCCGACAGCGGCGTCGGAAGGTGCACTCCATGTGGTGCGCCCGAGCTTCAGCGGCGTCAAGAGCCGGTGCTCGATGACGCTCTCGAAAGGCTGCGCCGTCACCGTCTCGATAATCTGTCCGAGAACGGCGTAGCCGAGATTCGAGTAGTGCCACCGCTCTCCCAGTCGCGCAATTAGTTCCACGTCGACGAACGCGGAGCGTAGACCAGCCGAATTCGGCCCCTGCATAGTTTCCCACATATCAAGGGGAGCTTCGCGCTGCAAACCACTTGAGTGCGAAAGTAGCGATGCGATGGTGACATCGCCGAAGGGCGTCCCTGGAATGAATCGGTCGACCGTATCGACAAGCCGAACAGCTCCCTCTTCGGCGAGTATCAATACGGTGGCCGCTGTGAATGTCTTGGTGATCGACCCAATTCGATACGGCACCTCGGGCGTGGCCGCAATCGAGTTCTCCACGTCGGCGTAGCCCGCCGACGCCTGGCCAAGCAATGTATCGGCCTCGGCGACCGCGACCGTCATGCTCGGAACCCGCGCATCATGCCGCACCGCGGCGACTCGCGCTGCGAGACCTTCCCCGAATTCGACACTCACCACGTCCCCTTCCGTCCAACCCAGCATCCCACAACTGGCGATTTCGGCTGTGGACAACCAGTTTGTCCACAGCCAACCACTTCCGACCAGTGGTTTTGCCCGGGATGCTGGGTTCACAGCCACCCTCGGGGCGGGCATCGCCAGCGCCGAGCAGTTCCACATCTGGGGAGTCACGATGCCGCACATCAGAACCAAAATCGACGATTGCACCATCGACTGGGAGCCACAGATCCCCGCGCCAACCTCGACCAATATCGTCGAGCGTAAGGGTCTCGGGCATCCCGACACGCTGGCCGACCACCTCGCCGAGGTATTGTCGCGGGTCTACAGCCGCGTCACTCTCGACGACTTCGGTGCCGTCCTGCACCACAACTTCGACAAGTTGGCGCTACTCGGCGGAGCCAGCGAAGTGCGCTACGGCTCGGGCCGAATGATCGATCCCGTGCGCGTTCTAGTCAATGGCCGAGCGGCCCGCTCGTGCGCTGGACGCACCATTCCCGTCGACGACATCATCGAAGACACTGTGCGCGGCTTCTTCCACGAGCGCCTGCCCGAACTGGACGGCCACCTCGATATCCGACTCAATGTCACCAGCAATTCCAGCCCCGGCGCGGTCCACGTCGACACCGAAACACCCGACCGCGTCAAATGGTTCAACCCCAACAGCATCATGGACCTGCGCGAACACCGAGTGCGCCTCTCCAACGACACCTCCCTCGGCACCGGCTGGGCCCCCGACAGCCCCTTCGAGCAGTTCGCCCGTACCGTCGCCGATCATTTCTCCTCCACAAGCCCGTTCACGCTGGCCAATCCGTGGTGCGGCTCGGACGTGAAGATCATGGGCTACAGCACGCCCGAGGAAGTCGACATCGTCGCCTGCGTGCCACAAAAGTGCGCGCACGTCCCCAACCGCATGGCCTACCTCGCCAATAAGGAAGCCGTGCTCGCCGAATGCCACCAGCTCGCCCTCACCGCGATGCCGGATGTGCCCGTCCGGTTCCGAATCAACACCCGCGATATCCCCGACCGCGACGAGCTTTACCTCACCTACACCGGCAGCTCCATCGAATCCGGTGACGAGGGCGTCGTCGGGCGCGGCAACCGCGTCAACGGACTCATCACACCACTGCGGCCGATGAACGTCGAGGGTGCCAACGGCAAGAACCCGGTGTATCACGTCGGCAAGCTCTACAACGTCGCCGCTCGACGGCTCGCGCAACGACTGCACGAGGTGAGCGGCAACTACGCCGAGGTCCACATGGTCAGCGCGACAGGACAACGCCTGGATCGGCCGTGGCGCATTCTCATCCGAACGACCGGAGCGGTCGAAGCCGCCGAGGTTAACGAACTCATCCACGAGACACTCGCTAGCTTCCCCGCACTCACCGATGAAATCCTCTCTGGCACAACGGTATTGGCCTAGATCGATGACCACATACTTGCTACGACATGCACCGACCACCTACAGCGTGGAGTTCCGGCTCAACGGCGATCCTGCCGTCGAAGTACCACTGACCAGCGAGGGCCTGCGTGCCTGCCAAACAGCCCGCAACGAATTACCAACGGCCACCTTTAAATCGGCGATGACAAGCCCGTTTCACCGATGCCGACACACCGCTGAACGGCTCACTCCCACGACAACGACCCTGCTTGAGCAACCGCTTCTCGCGGAACTGGACTACGGGGTGTTCGAGGGCGCGGACTTCACCGAGTACGCCATCTGGCTAGCCGAACATGGTCCAGACCAGGTTCCACCCAACGCACAAGAATCGCAACGGTCCGGCATCCTTCGGATGATGCACGGACTGAACACAGCCCTGGACTGGTCTGGCCCGCGTCTGGTTGTCGCCCATGGATTGTTGGTCTCGGTAATTCAGTGGACGCGCCGCCACCCGAACGCCACGCTGGCGGATGTCTTCTTCCCAGCGGCAGCCGGACTCGTTCCGGTTGCGATAGGCGATCACGAACTCCGCTGCCTGACCACGCGGCTCATCGGGCAGCTTGAAAACCGCGAGATTGGCGAGAACTGGCGCGTCGACCTTGGCGCCTTCCCACCCCAGATCGCTGTCCAGATCCCCACCAGCAGAAAGGCTCCCCATGCATGACGCACGCGCCCTACTCGACCTCGGCCAGGTGGCGGTTAACCGCCTCGCGCGCCGTGGCTACTGCCTCGACCTCGGTCTCATCGATAAACTGTTCCAACGCCGAAACCGCGTAATCAAGACGGCCGACGACCTGCGTGCCGAATCCAAGAAGCTGTCGAACGAATTCGCCAAACTCGCCAAGACCGGAGCCGACACCTCGACGGTGCGCGAGCGATCGCGTGGCCTCAACGCCCAGCTCCACACCGTCGAGGCCGAACAGACCCAGGCAGAGGCCGAACTGCGCGAGGTCCTGCTCACCATCCCGAACTTCCCCGCCGACGACGCCCCCGACGGAACCGACGAGGCGTTCAATGTCGAGATCCGCCGACACGGCAACCCGCCCGCGTTCGCGTTCCAGGCTCGCGATCACGTCGACCTGGGCGAGGCGATGGGAATCTTCGACTTCCCCCGTGCGGTGAAGCTGTCCGGGTCGCGTTTCAGCGTCACGAAGGGAGCCGGGGCCGCGCTCGAACGCGCCCTAGCCACCTACTTCCTCGCCCTGCACATCAATCGGCATGGGTACCAAGAGATTTCGGTACCCAACCTGGTGAACCGAACAACGATGACCGGCACGGGGCAACTGCCCAAGTTCGAGGATGACTTGTTCCGCACCAGCCTCGCGGACAAAGAACTGTTCCTCATCCCCACCGGGGAAGTCCCGCTCACCAACCTCCACGCCGACGAGATCCTGCCCGCCGAAGCGCTGCCCTACCGCTACACCGCCTGGACCCCGTGCTTCCGTTCCGAAGCCGGGTCCTACGGCCGCGACACCCGAGGAATCCTGCGCCAGCACCAATTCCATAAAGTCGAGTTGGTTCAGATCGTGCGCGCGGCCGAGTCGCGCGAACGTCTCGACCTGATGCTCGACCACGCGGAAACCTGCCTGCGCGAACTCGGGCTCGCCTACCGCGTCGTCAAGCTCGCCGCGGGCGACCTCGGCTTCTCCGCCACCTTCACCTACGACATCGAGGTCTGGCTCCCCAGCCAGAACACCTACCGAGAGATCAGCTCCTGCTCGGACTGCGGCACCTTCCAAGCCCGCCGCGCCGCAATCCGTGTCAAGGACAAGGACGGCAAGAAGGAACTCGCCGCCACCCTCAACGGCTCAGCGCTACCGATCGGCCGCACAGTCGCAGCGATCCTTGAACAGTTCCAGAACCAGGACGGATCGGTGACGATTCCGCAGGTCCTCGTCCCCTTCACCGGGTTCGCGAAGATCAACGCCGACGGCACCACCGAGTCATGAGGCCAACCGATGCTTGTCGGAATATGCGACTTCCCCAGTAACTACCTGTTTCCCCCGCTCGGGTACGGCGGGATAGAACGCTGGCTGTGGGCGTGTGCCGTTGGTGCGCGCCGCGCGGGTGCCGATGTTCACCTCATCGGTCCCGCGTGGCGACGCGAACTCGCCGACACGTGGACCATCCGCACGCCCCGCCTTGAGGCCATCGCCCCGAACTCGCTAGCGGCACGCGAACTACGAGCCACGAAGTACGACCTGCTCATCGCCGGCCACGAGTACCCATCCCGCCAAGCCTGGCGTGACGTCGCAGACACCCTCAGCACCCAGATCGCGACCTTCCAACACAACCCCGACTTCACTCACACCGACGAGGCATTCGACGGGCGAATGTCTCGCTTGTACTGCTACTCACCGGAAATGGTCGCCCGTTACGCGGCGCACAATCCGATCCAAACGCTTTCGGTCCAATTCGGCTTCCACGAATCCGAACCAGCCCCACGAGCCGGACGCGACCTGGTGTGGGTAGGCCGAATCGATCGAGACAAGGCTCCCCACCTCGCGATCATGGCCGCCGCGCTCCTCGGCCGCACGATCGATATCGTCGGCCCGATCTTCGACGACGACTACGTCGAGCACCACGCCGCGCTCTTTCGCGCCGACCACGTCCGCATGGTGGGCGAACTCGGCGGCGCGGCCAAAACCGACGCCTTCGCACGCGCCGCGACCTACGTTTACACCTGCTCACGCACCTACATCGAGGCAGGCGTGGCCACCCTCGGCGAATCCATGCGCACCGGAACCCCCATCGCCGCGCTCACCTGGCGAACCGGCACCTGCGCCGACGCGGCCCTGTGCCCGGACACCGGAAGCATCGCGCTCACCGACCCCGACGCTGACGATGACCAAGCCGCCCGACGACTAGCCGACGCCATCACATCCGCAGCCAGCCTCAAACCCACCGCAGTTCAAGCGATCGGGCTCACCCGCTTCGACCCAGCCCAGCACTTCACCACATTGGCCAACCTGTGAATCACGCCGACCATCTGGTCCACGCATTGCGCCGCGCGCTCGGCGACCGCTGGATCATCCATCGCCACGAAATGCAACTAGACATCGAATCGCGTTGTGCCGCAACACTTTATGCCCCACCCAGACGAGCCGTTGATTGGATCGAGCTACTTGGCTGCCTTGAGGCCGCCTTCAACAGCCACGGAATAGCCCGCGCGACCCCTCTCCCGCTGGCCTGCGGACGCGACACCGACTTCACCATCTCGGCCATCCAAGCCGCCGACCCCTATCTCAAAGACAACCAGCCGATCATGCTGCGCGAAGGTTTCCTCGCCCAGCCCGTCGTGCGATTCACCGGCGATCGCACACCGAGCGGCCAACTCGCCGACGGATTCCTCACCTCATTCGTCAACATCGCCCAGGTCAGCCGCATCCGCAATATCACCGATCACGCCACCCACCTCGATAGCTGGATTGGCATACTCGGCGCGATCGGGCTACACGCACGCCACCTCCGCATCACCGGACAAACCCAGGTGTGGCAACGCGGACCAGTTAACGGAATCACCCTCCACATCGAGCACGCAGGCATGGAAATCAGCGACATCGTCCTGCTCTGGAACGCCACCAACCCCGATCACCTCGTCACTGACATCGGCTCCGGCCTAGAACGCCTCCGGTGGGCACGACATCGTTGCGACTGGCTCATGAACGTCCATGGGCGACGCTCATCGCTGGCACCGAATACCCTGGACGCGGTGCGCACCGCAGCCCTTGTGATCGGACAAGGGGTCCGCCCCGGCCCACGCGGACGCGGCGGCACTATCCGCCGACTTCTCACCAACGTATCGCCCAGCGTCAGCGAACTCGGTGTCAGCCGCGCCACAAGATCGGCCTGCGAATACTGGTCCACCTTCGTCCCGCCTGCGCTGCCATGGCCAGCGATCGCAACCCAGATCGACAACGAGATAGCCCACTGACCGCAACAGCTAGCCGGTGCGGTCTTCCATGGCGACCACGGAAGTCAGTACAACGCGAGCGATTTCGCGGAACTCCGCCGTGATTTAGGTGTCACTCAATCCATGGGCGCGGTGGACACGAGCGCCGATAACTCCCTGGCCGAGGCGTTTGGTACTGGACGGGGGCTGGCCGAAAGTCCTGACCTGGGTTAGACCCAGAACCCGTCGTGCACATCCCGTGCCTCCGGGAGGTCAACGGGTCCGAGGACGGGCAGGTCGCGTTGACCTGCCGCGAAAACGGTTCGGCACGGCAGTGCCATTGTCGGATTCTCCGGGTTCGCGCCGGTGAGGGCGAGCAGTTCGTCCTCACCTAGGGCGTAGACGACGCGGCCGATACCAGCCCAATAGATCGCGCCCGCGCACATCGCGCAAGGCTCGGTGCTGGTGTAAAGGGTGCAGGTGCGCAGGAAGTCGGCGTCGTAAGCGGCGCTCGACAGCCGCACCAGGTTGGTTTCGGCGTGGCCGGTGGCGTCCCGTTCGGTGGTGACGGTGTTCTCGGCCTCAAGCAACACAACCCCGTCGGGACCCGTCAGGAGCGCGCCGAATGGGTGGTTGCCGTGCTCGCGGGAGCGGCGGGCAACCGCGACGGCAAGGTCGAGGCGGGCGCGGTCGGTCTCGCTCAGCGTGGTTGTCGAACCGGCGGTGCTCATGCGGGGATCTCCTTCGATGGGGTGAGTGCGGTTGCGGTGCTGGCGCGCGATGTCCGCGTCAGCACAGAGTGGACGAGGCCTGCCGTCAGGAAGGCGACAAGTGCGGCTGACGCGCCGAGAGGCGGCCAGTGTTCGGCGATCGGGCCGACGAACACACCGGGCTGGCTCATGAACGGCACGGCGACGAGTATGCCGAGTAGCCAGGCGACGAATCCGGGACCGATGCGCGTCGGGGGTCGGGCGGGTCCACGCGTCAGGAAGTGGTCGACGAGCACGATGGCCAACCAGGGCGCGATCCAGTTGCCAAGCAGGATCAGGAAGTTCTGGAACGACTCCCAGTAGTTGCCCTGGCCGGTGACCCAACCCAGGACAGCGCCGATCGAACCGACAACGAGGACAGCCTGCCAGCGCGTCATCCGGACACCGGCCGTCAGCCAGGCCAAAGCTCCGGAATAGCAGTCCAAACAGCTGGACGTGACGGTCGAAATGCCAAGGGCCAGCATGGTAATGGCCGCGAGGACACTGGGCAGCACTTCGGTGACCAGGTCGGTCGGGGTGCCAACGAAAGCGATCGTGCCGATGGCGGCGCCGAGTCCGCCGATCCACACCGAACCGAGCATGGTCCCGATGAACGCGTAGGTGAACAGCCGCCGCGCGGAGGTGTCGGCGGGCATGTACCGGGTGTAGTCGGCGGCGTAGGTAGAGAAGCTCAGCGCGCGCGAGGCGTGCACGGCGACCGTTAGCGCGAAGGCGCCAGCCAGACCGAGCGCTCCGGCCTTGTCGGCATCGAAGCCCGCGCCGAGGTCGCTTTGGGTGAAGCCGTACACCGAAACGCCGATGAACAGCACCGGCAACACCACCGCCATCGCCTTCTGCACGATGTGGATGAAGCTGTAACCGACTAGGGCGATGACAATCTGGGCGATGGTGACGATCGCGAACGCGGCCGCGAAACCGCTGCCAAGCAAGGTCTGCACGGCGAAGGTGCCGAGCACCGAGTTGACCGCGAACCACGCGCATGCTTTCAGGAACACCAGCGCGGCGGGCGCGATCGCGCCGACGTATCCCAGCGGTCCCCGGGTCTGCACGAGCAGCCCGACACCGGTGCGCGGGCCGAAGGTTGAGGTGATCCCGATCGCGGCCGCGCCGATGGCGCTGCCGATCGTGATCGCGAGCATGGCCTGCGCCCAACCCAATCCGAAGGCGGCGGTGGCGAGCATGCCCGCACTGAGGCTGGAGAACTGAACATTGGAGCTGAACCAGAGCGTGAACGAGGCACTCGGGCCGCCGCGCCGCTGCTGTTCGGGGATGGGTTCGATGCCTGCGGTCTCCACGGTCGTTGCCGCGCGAGCGCTATCGGCGAACTTGCCGAGCAGGGAAGGTGGTCGGGCCATGAGAAGCCCCCTTCAATGATTCGTAGGAAAGATGTCCGCGCGGTCCATTCAGTAGATCAGCTGAGTGACCTGGCAGAATAGGGTCAAGATGTGCGAATACGAGGCAGATTGGGCGACCGTCTTCCTACGATCGTTCGAGTACCGAGGAGATTTGTTTCGTGCGCGTGTCCGATTTGTTGACGCTGGAGCAGCTCGGCCTGACCCTGCTGACCCCGGGTGCCGAGCTCGACCGCGAAGTCCGCTGGGTCTACACCACCGATCTCCTTGAGCCCGCCGCCTACCTGACTGGTGGTGAGGTGGTGTTGACCAGCGAGGGTTGGTATCGCACCGATGCCGACTGCGAGACCTTCGCCGCGTCGCTCGCCGCCGGCGGGGCGGCAGCGCTGGTCGCGGGCGACATCCTGCTCGGCCACGTCCCGCCCGCGCTCGTGCGTGCCTGTGCCGCGCACGGCGTTCCCGTGCTCGCCGCGCCCGCCGCGCTCAGCTACAGCGTCTTGTCGCGCACCGTGATCGAGCGCTTGAACAAGGAGCGGGGACGCCAGCTCGCCGAAGTGCTCGGTCGGCATCGACGTCTGGTGCAGGCCTTGGTCGAGGGTGCCGACCTCGGCGGACTCGTCGTCATGCTCGGAACCGACATCGGACGGGAATGCTGGGCGCTCTCACCAGCGGGCCGGGTACTCGCTGGGTCCAGTGAAACCCTTTCCGCGACAACCAGATTCGCCCTTTCTGCGGCAGCACACCGAGCCGACCGCCTGCCCGCGGTTGTTGACGGTTACACCATGTACCCGATCGGCCGACGCAGTCAGGGCGCGGGCCATCTCGTAGTCCGGGGCGAACTCACCGGCGACCTCGAAGGCGAATCCGCCGAGCAAACAGCCCAACTGCTCGCGCTTGGGGGCGCGCGCCGCGACGAACGCCGACGCACCGAACAGCACTTGCACACCGAGCTGGTCGACCTGATCGACCGGGGCGCGGCCGCCGACTCGGTGAGCGCCCGCCTGCGCGCCGCACGCGTCGACCCCACCCGCCCGCTGCTCGTCCTCACCGCAACAACCAGCGGAATGGTCCGACCGTGGGACCTCGCCGCCGACCTGATCGAAAGCGTCCTCGACACCGCCCCCGACAGTCGTGCCGTGATCGCCGGCGGCGAGGACGGCCTGACGGTTTTCGCAACGACAGGCCCCGACCTCACCGAGACCCACCTCGCCGAACTCCTACGCACCCGCCTGATCGAGCTGGAACCCGCGGCCCTCGGCGGCCGAATCGCGTTCGGGCTCAGCGCAACTGCTGAAGGACCCACCGCGCTAGCCAGCGCCCTCGCCGAGTCCCGCCACGCCGCCCAACTGGCCAGCGACAGCCCTCGCCGACTAGCGCTGGTCACCGCTCGCGAACTCGACTCCCACCTGCTGCTGCTCGCCGGTGTCCCTGGCGAAGTGCGCACCGCCTACCGCAACCGCTTACTCGGCCCGCTGACCGACTACGACACTGACCACGGCACCGATCTACTCCCCACCCTGCACGCTTTCCTGGAATCCAACGGCGCCTGGCGAACCACTGCCAGCGCCCTGCACATCCACGTCAGCACCCTCCACTACCGAATTCAGCGCATCGAAGGGCTGACCGGTCGCGACCTGTCCACCGCCCGCGACCGCGTCGACCTCTACCTGGCCTGCTCGATGAGCGAACGGGGACACTGGCTCTGAGCACGTCTTCCGATGCGGGTCAGCTCACGATTCGCGCGACGTGCCGCCTATCGCATAGCCGACTCAAGCAGCGGGCTACGCGCCGGTTTCGATGACTACCGCGCCGACCACGGTAGCGAAGCTACCTATTCTGGGCTGTCGTCGGACCGAACGGGAGGTTCGCAAAGTCCGCCAAGAGTCGGGTCGAGTCCGATTGAGGCACTTGCCAAGCCGACCGTGAGCGCGCAAAGCGCGTATCTTCGACGGCACTGTCGGACGACGATGCGGGGACGCAATGACGATCAGGGATCGCCTTGAACAGCTGGTGGTCGAGCAGCCTGTGGTGTTCGGGGAGCCGATCGAGACGGCGGCTGGGGCGACCGTCATCACTGTCTCGCGCCGTGGTGGTCTCCTGCGGCAACCTCGCGCCATCGGGCTATTCGTGGTCCACGAAGGGCGTGCACAGTGGACGCCCGCGATGGACTCCAACCGCATCGCGCAACTCGGCGAATGGATCGGTTTACTCACCGGAGTCATTGCGGCGCTGGCGATTCTGCGCCGCCCGCCGTGGCCGGACCTTCGCTTCCGGAGCAACTAATCTCATCGGGTACTGAAATAGTTCAGCACTAGGCGTATGCTCGGGTCATGAAGTCGCTACCGTTCAGTGAGCTCATCCGTAAACAGACGTCGGTCTTTCCGCTGTTGGCCGATTCCGATGTAACGCTCGAACGGCGCGATGCCGAGAACGTGGTGCTGATACGAGATGAACGCTATCAGGCGATGGATGGTGCGCTGAGGATCGCCGCTCGGTCGCTCGCCCTGGTGGCGAAGGCAAATCGGCAGATGGCCGAGGAGGTGTTCGCCGAAGAACTTCCCTGGCTCACTTGGCTGCCCGCGGAGCATCGGACCGAGGCCGTACGCGAGCTGCTCGACGACCTCGTCGCGGGCGCGGACACGGGCTTCTACCTGCCGTTTCAGCGCAACCTGGTCGCGTGGAAACACACCGCGCAGATCTACACTGATCCCGCGCTCGTCCGCGAACTGAGCGGACCCTTCGAGCGCACAAACCACGGGGAGATCGGCCGACCTAAGGCGGCGGAGTGAACGCGGTAAAGCGCGGTGACGAATTGCCACGACCGAAACCGTGGCGAGTCATCGCGCAGAACACTCAGGCGGCACGCGGATGGATTGAATTGCAGCGCAGCGTGATTGAAGCGCTGGATCGTGCGTGGATGGACATCACGGCGGACCCACGTAGCATGGCGAATCCGCACCGGCAGCACCAGTTGAAGGCGAATCTGCGAGTCGTCAAGTTCGGCGAGGTTGAACTTGAACAGTGGCAATACGAGGTGACTGGTGGTGGTCGTATCTGGTACGCCATTGACGACGAAGTGCGCACGATCTGGATTACGAAAGCTTCGACGGGCCATCCCGGCGTAACAGACAAGGGCGGCGGCCGTCGCTCCCGCTAACCGCACTCCCGTTTCCGATACGAACGCACCCCGAGCAATGATTGGCGATGGCGCCCACTAGCGCACAATCAAACCCGGGCGGAACATCTCGTTCGGTGGGCGCGTTCCGGTCTCCAACGCGCTCACCAGCATGCGCACCGCTGCCGCCGCCTGTTCTTCGCGTCGGGTGTCGATCGCCGGGAGTGGGGGGTCGTTGTCGCGGGCGATGCTGCCTTCCGAGGTGATCAAATGCAGGTCGGTGCCGATGGTGCGGCCCAGTTCGCGGGCCGCGGTTACGCAGCCAGCGGCGATCGAATCGAGTGGCGCGTAGATCGCGTCGACCTCGGGGTGCTCGGTGAGCAGGCGCACACACGCTTGGGTTGCGAGGCGCGTTCGGCCACCGCCGTGCGCAAAGTCGACGGTGCCGACGATCGTCTGCTTGTGCGCGGTCGGGCACCAGCGTTCGAAGGCTTCCCGCGTTGCCGCCGCGCTCTGTCGACCGCTCTCGTCGACTAGCAGCGCGGGCGTGCGGGCACCCGCTCCGAGCACGTGCTCCATCGCGACCGCGACGGCGGCATCGCGGTCGAGGGCGACCGAGCTGGCTGGTGGCGGTGCGTATCCGCCGATCGTCACTACCGCAAGACCGCGCGCGGTTGCCGATTCGACGATGCCGTCGGTGGGGTCGGGGTCGATGATGAGCACGCCGTCAGCGGCGAGTTCGTGCACCTGATCTTGGCCGCCAAGCGGCGGGACGAGCACCAGCGAATAGCCGTGTCGAAAGCATTCGCCTGTGGCCGCCAATGCGGTACGGGTGTACCAGTCGAGTCGGGATTCCTGGTCATCGACCTGGTCGGCCACGAGCGACGTGACCAGCCCGATCATCATGGTCCGCCCGGTGCGCAACGCGCGGGCTTCCCGGTTGATCCGGTAGCCGAGCTCGGTCGCGGTGGCAAGGATGCGGGCGCGGGTGCTGTCCTCCAGCCGACCTTTTCCGCTGAGCGCCAACGACACCGCCGACGGCGAGACACCGGCGGCGCGCGCGATGTCGCGCATAGTCGGCCTCGGTGGCACGCGTACCTCCTGCGAATTCGTGCTCATCAGGTTAGTGCTGGGTCGGCGAAGTGTTGCGCGACGACCTTTTCGACCGCCCCCACCAGCGTGTACAACACGATCGATGCCGCCGCGACCACCGCGATCGACGCCCACAGCTGCGGGTAGTCATAGCGCGGAATCGCCCGCAGCATGCTCGAGCCCAAACCTTTTCCGGTGCCCAACCATTCGGCGATCAACGCGCCAATAAGCGCGCCAGGCACCGAGATTCGCACCGCGGCGAACAACGCGGGCAGCGCGGCAGGAAGCGCGACCATCCGCAGCGCCAGCGCCTCGCTGCCACCGTAGGCCCGAACCAGGTCCAAACTCTGCTGCGGCGCCCCACGCAACCCGGCGACAATCGTGACGAACGCCGGGAAGAAAACAACCAGCGCGCCGGTGACCGCGACCATCAGTTGACCACGGCCAAACGTCGCGACAAGGATCGGGGCGAGCGTGACCAGCGGAATTGACCGCAGCAAGGTCGCAACGGGTACCACGCCGCGTTCGAATTCGCGCGAAAGCAGCACCGCTGCCGCACCGGCGACCGCCATGACCATGCCGACGACGAAGCCCAGCCCGGCGTCGCACAGGGTGATGGCCAGCCCGTCGATAATCTGCTCGCGGTGGATGGGCTTGCTCGCGAAGAGGTAAGTCCATACGTCCATCGGGGTCTGTCCGATCCGTGGCCCGATTTGCGGGAACGCGGCGAGGAAGCCAACCCAGCCAGCGAGCACCAGCACTGTCGCCAACGCGACGGAACCGAGGAAAGCCAAGAGGCTCTTCATGATTCGACTCCTTGGCTGATCGCGCCCGGCCCGTACAACGTCGACTGCACGACCTTCCCCGATAACGACGCGGCGAAATACCCTGCACCAGCGAGCAATCCGGCGGCCAGCGCCATTCCCCACGTACGCGGTAGGTCGTAGGAAGACTGCGCCGCGGTCAGCGCCACTCCGATCCCACTATCAACGCCGCCCAGGTACTCGCCGAGGATCGCGCCGAGCACGGCTGCGGGGGCGGCGATCTGCAACGCGGCGGCCATCGCGGGCAAAGCGGCCGGAATCTGCACGCGAATCAGTCGCTGCCAGCCTTTTCCGCCGTAGGCGTTGATCAGCTCGATGCTCGTACGGTTGGCCGACTTCAGGCCGGTCAGCGTGCCGATCATCGAGGTGAAGAACACCGATACCGCGGCGAGGAACACCGTCGGCGTGCGCCCGCCGAACACAACGAGCACGATCGGTCCGAGCGCCAACAGCGGGATGCAGTAGCTGATTACCGCAAGCTGCGCGGCAAGCGGTTCGGTGCGCGGAAACACCGCGACCGCGAGAGCGACCGCGATGGCGGCGAGATTGCCAAACGCGAAACCTTGCAGCGCACCCCACGCGGTAATCGACAGGTTCGGGCTATAGAGCGCGAATCCGTCGTGCGCGATCGAGGTGAGCACCGCCCACGGCGTCGGGACGGCTTGCGTCCACAGCCCGGCCAGCGCCCAGGCCACGACCAGCGCAATCGGCCCGCGAAGACTGGCAACACCTTTCATGCCGACTTCCGTTCGCCGAAGAGTAGTCCCGACAGGTGATCGTGCAACGCGTGGAATTCCGGGGTCCGCTGCATTTCGGGCATGCGGGGACGTGGCAGGTCGATGTCGACGACCTCGATCACGCGACCAGGCCGCGCCGACATCACCGCGACCGTGTCCGACAGGAATACCGCCTCGCCGATCCCGTGCGTGACCATGAGGGTGGTCGCCGGTTTTTCGGTCCAGATCCGTAGGAGTTCGAGGTTGAGCCGCTGCCGGGTCATGTCGTCGAGCGCACCGAAGGGTTCGTCAAGCAGCAGGACCGAGGGACGGACAACCAGCGCACGCGCGATCGAAACACGTTGGCGCATACCGCCGGAGAGCTGCGCGGGCTTCGCCGCTTCGAACCCCGTCAGACCGACCAACTCGATCAACCCATCGATCACCGCGTTGTCGACCGGCATCCCCGCGACCTGCAACGGCAGCGCGATATTGGCCCGCACGCTGCGCCACGGCAGCAAAGCCGAATCCTGGAACGCGATGCCAAGCTCGTGTTCGGTGCGCAACTGCTGCGGGGTGCGGCCGTTGACCAGCGCCGAACCCGACGTGGGCGTGTCTAGTCCGGCGAGGATGCGCAAGATGGTCGACTTGCCGCAGCCCGAAGGTCCGAGCAAAGACAAAAATTCGCCTTGCTTGCTCGACAGGTCAACATCAACCAACGCGTCAACTGAGCGCTTTCCTGTGGTGAAAGTCTTTGTCAGCGAGTTTATTTCGATGCCGCTCATCGCAGGCTCGGGTTCTCGGCGTAAAGCTCGGTGAGGATCGAAGTGTCGAAGAGGTCGGCAGCGGTGACCTTAGAACCGGTGCGGCCCAACGTTTTTACGGTATCGGCGATGAGGCTCGGCGAGATGGTGAACAGGCCGTCGCGACGGGTGTCGGGGGTCTGGATCAAGGGCAGCGTGGCGTCGAGTAGCGCGCGTTGCTGGGTGGGGTTGAGTTTCTGGTCGACGCCATATTTCTGCACCGTCAACGTGACCGCGCGGTCAGGGTCGGCGATGGCGTCTTTCCAGCCCTTGATCTCGGCAGTGAGGAACGACTTGCACTTGGCGCGGTCGTCGGCCAGCGACTGGGTTGACACCACGAACACCTGCGCGCACATTCGCATTCCGAAATCGCTGTAAAGGAACGAGTACGTGGAAAACCCCTTGGCACGCAACGAAACCGGCTCGTTCGTCGTGAACCCCGACCACGCGTCGACCTCCCCGTTGACCAGCGGAGACGGGTCAAACTGCACCGGAATCACCTGTACTGAGGACGGCTCGACGCCGTTGGCGGTGAGCATGGCTTCGAACGTCGGCACGTTGTTGTCGGCGACGCCGACGCGCTTGCCAACGAGATCGCGCGGCGACCGCAGCGGCTTGCCCTCGGGCGAGGTGATGCAGGCCGGACTCGACGACAGCGTCGCGCCGATAATGCGAACGGGCACACCACGTTCCACCGCGGCGGCGACCTTCTGCGGCGTCGATGTGCCGACCCACGCTTTGCCGGTGTCGATGCCCGCTTCGGTGCTTGTTCCCGCGGCACCACCAGCGAGGAGGTCGACGGTGAGGCCAGCGTCGCGGTAGTGGCCGTTTTCCTGGGCGAGGTACTCGCCGGCGAATTGGACGTTCTTGATCCAACCAAGTTGCATCGCAAGGGAATTGCTGGTTGAGCTGGAGCGCGATGCTGCTGGCGCGCAGGCGGCGAGTGCGGCGGCGGCACCGGCACAGCCGGTCAAGCGCAGGGCGTGGCGGCGGTTGAGTTTCATGATGGTGCCCTTCTCAGTTGCTGAGGCGGTAGGACCAGCCGCTGTTAGGCAGCGCGGTTGAGGTGGTGATGTCGTCGGTGACAACGTCGTCGGCCTTGCCCTGGGCAAGCAGGCCGTAGGGATCGAATTCGCGTTTGAAGGCAGCTTCTTTCGGCCCCCACGGCTTCATGCCGCTCGCGCCGAGCACTGGGGTGTGGGTGTTGGCGATGAAAAGTCCTGCGCGCTGGAGCTTTTCGGTGATGTCGGCCAGTTGCTCTTGGCTTTCGAACTCGAAAACCGGTGAGCCCTGGCAAGAAAGGTCACCGTCGATCCGCTTCATTTCCAGGTGGACTGGGCCCAGGTCGGCGAAATCGCGGTGGATGCGCACGATCGCCTCGTACAAGTCCTGCTGCGGATACAGCGCGAGCAGACCGATCAGCTTCTTGTTGAGACGCTGGTAGTGCATCATCGAATGCCCCCAGGTGAACTCATACAGCGGTGCGCCATAGGTGCCCTTGCCCTCAAGGCAGCGGTAGCGGATCTGGCCGCCATTGGCGTGCACTAGATCTTCGACGTTGGGCACCGACTGCACCGCCGCCATCAGCAACACCATCGCCTGCCCGTCTGGCACCATCCCGGCGAAGTCGGGGAAGTACTGCGGGAGCGGATGCGCGTGCGGGGAGACGACCTTTTTGAGCACTCCGTCGCTGTTGCAGATGTCGACCGAGAAGCGCGCCGCCTGCTCGAACTCGGGGAACGAGATAACTAGTTCGTGCCACTCCCACGCGGGCGTGACCGGCAGTTCGACCTCGGTGATGATGCCGTTGGCACCGTAGGCGTGATGCACGGTGTTCACGTCGCGGCCACGCAGTTCGATCAGGCGCGGTTGTTCTTCCACCGTCATCACTTCGAGCGCGGTGATGTTGCCGGTGTCGCGCAGAATCCCCCACTGGCAGCTGCCGATTCCCGCGTGGCCGCCCGCGATGTAGCCGCCGATGGTTGCCTGCTGCGCGGTTGACGGGTGCATGCGCAATTCCCAACCCGAAGGTCGGATTTCGGCGTCGATGTCGGCGACAACGGTGCCGGTCAGCGCGCGGACCGTGCGCGGGACCGCCTTGCCAGCACCGGCCCAGCCGATGACACCGGTTAGCGCGGTCACGTCGATCACCGCGCCGCCCGACAGCGGAACGCCCTGGCCGAACTGACCAGAACCCGCGCCGCGCACCGTGATGGGGATCCGATGACGCGCACACGCCGCTACCGCGATGCGCAGTTCGTCTTTGGTTTGGGGCGCGATGAAGATTTCGGCATTGCGGCCACGCAGCAGGTCGCGCAGAACGGGACTCTGGGCGAAGCGGTCGCGGCTCTTGCTGCGCAGCTTGCGCGCGTCGGTTGAGTGGTCGATCGCGCCAAGGTCGGTGCGCAGCCGGTCGATCGATTCAGTGGTTGACATAGATTGAGCTCCAAGGGTTTTCGATGAGATTTGACTCAAAGCGCGGCGCGAAGCCGCGCGACTCGCTCATGGGCATCGCCGGTGTCGGGGGTGTCGAACAGCCCGGTCGACACGCTGTGCCCACCGACGCGGACATCGACGACATTGGCCGCCGACAGTGCGAGCACGGTGTGCGCGTAAACGTCATCGGCGAGCGGTCCGGTGCTTGGGCGGTCGGGGTCGAGCACAACGAAGTCGGCGAACTTGCCCGGCTCCAAACTGCCGACCCGCGACGCGACGCCGAGCGCTTCGGCACTGCCGAGCGTGTGCATGCGCAGGATGTCGCGGCTGCTCAGCACGCCGGCGTTCTTAGCGAGGCCGCGTAGTAGGTACAGCCCGGTGCGCATGTTCTGGAACGGATCGGCGACGTCGGCGCTGGCCTGGCCGTCGACGCCGAGCCCGACCCGCACTCCCGCCGCTTGATACGCGGCGATATCGGGGATGCCCGAGCCGAGTCGGCCGTTGGAGAGCGGATTCCAGACCATCGCCGCACCCCGCTTGCCCGCTTCGGCGACGATCTCGGGGGTGGTGTGGATGAAGTGGGCGAACACGGTGTCGCTGGTGACCCGACCGGTGTCGAGCAGCAGCGGGAATTCCGCTCGCTGTCGTTCGATGACGGTGGGGTCCTCAAGGTAGTGCAGGTGTTGGCCGATGCCGTATTCGGCGAGCAGTGCCGATTCCTTGCGCATCTCCGGCGCGCTCATCGGCCACGTTGTGTTGTAGGAACGCGCGAGGATGCGTTGGTCGTCGACAGTGGCGGTTGTTTCCTGGAACCACTCGATTCCCGCGAGCCGTTCGGCTGCCGTTGCGGAGTGAGTTGGACTGTGCGCGTACACAGTTCGCATCGGCAGGTCGAGCGCCGCTCGCCATTGGCCTTCCGCGCCAGACCCGAAGTTGTGCGTGTGATTGCAGACAGTGGTGATGCCGTGCCGCAGGAGATCTCGGCCGCCGTGCATGGTGAACGCGTACATGTCGGCTTCGGTGAAGCGCGCCCCGAAGCGTTGATGTAGTTGGGCGATCCAGCCGTACGTTGAACAGCCATCGGCGATTCCGCGAAAAACCGACTGCCACAGGTGACTGTGCGCGGAGACGAAACCGGGGACAACCAACTTTCCCGCAAGGTCGACGACGGTGGCTTGGGCTGGAATGTCCGGGGTGCCCGCGCCGGTGTCGACGACGACGCCGTCAGCCGCGATCAGATACCCCCGATACGGTTCGGCCCCGTCGTGCACCGGCACGAATAATCCGTTGACGAAAATCTCCACCGGTGCTGCCTCCGAGCCGTTGATCAATCGATTTACCAACGGTCCTAGCGTCGCGCCGCGATATTTCGGCGCCGTAAAGCCGCAATTGCGTTCTGGGAACCAGAACCCGTGTCAGGTCGCCGTCAGGGCGGTGTCAGGTTGGGCGCTGATAGTTCTCCCATGACGAAAAACGAAAGCTCAACTGCCCCTTCGACTTGGACCGGCATGGTCGACGTCGACGACACCGCCCTCTACGTGACCGACACCGGCGGCGCTGGTCAGCCGGTTGTCTACCTCAACGGCGCCTACGCCGACCTTTCGCACTGGAAGAAGGTGGTCGCCGACCTGGGACCCGGATACCGCCACATTCGCTTCGACGAACGCGCTCGCGGCAAGTCCAAGCAGTCCGCCGACTACTCCTTCGAAGCGTGCCTGCGCGACATCGATGCCGTGCTCGCGGCGCGCGGTGTTGACGGGCCGGTCATCCTCGTTGGCTGGTCGTACGGCGGTGTCCTCGGCTGGCACTGGGCCGACCGCAACCCCGACCGTGTCACCGGACTGGTGACCGTCGATTCATTCCCGTTCGGCCTGACCCGCGAGGAAAGCGCCGAGCGGATTCGCAAGCTGTTCCACAAAATGCGGTTCCTGCTCCCGTTCGTTCGCCCGTTCGGGATGGCAGCACGAATGAGCGCGGCCCAGCATGCCGAGGTCAATATCGAGCTGAACGAGATCGCGGCTGCCAGCGTGGCGGTGCTGGAACGGGCATCTCACCCGGTGCGGTTCGTCTTGGCAACCGGCGACAGCCTCGGCAGCGAGAAAGGCGAAATGGAGTCGGGCAGAACGGTTCTCGACCCCATCATCGCGCACAACCCGAACGTCACGATCAGCGCGAAGGTGGCAAGCAACCATTCCAAGATTCTGGCCAAGGACTCCCCCGCCGTCGCTGCCGCGGTTCGCGGACTCGTGACTGACTAGGCCTGCGCAACAACCAATTCGAGGTACTGGGGGCCAGCGAGCGTGGTCACACTCGGGCGCCATTCGGGCCGCACCCTGTTTCGACGTGGGAATAGCGGGCACCCCATCACTGTGGGTGCCCACCGGCATCCGCAACCGCAATATCGAACTAGGTGATCTCTCGTGATTCTTTTTGGCGCGATCTTGCTCATAGCCGGACTCGTTTTCGGCATTCCCATCCTCAACACGGTCGGCGTGATCCTGCTCGTCGTCGGCCTCGCGCTGGCAGTGGCCGGTGCGGTCGGACGCCCCATCGCCGGCCGTAAGCACTACTACTGATCATGCGTAGCTTCCGCAGGACAAGGGGAACAACAATGTCGAACAACACTCCCCGCATCGCATCAACCATCGTGCTTGTCTGGTTGCTGATCGGCATCCTCGCCGCAGGTCAGCGCGGTTATTACACCGAGCGCGAGCAGAATTGCGCGACGCTGGGCACCATCGCGGTAACCGTCATCGCGGGCCCACTCAACTACGCGGGCGTCAACCCGAAGGTCGACAACTGCAAGCTGCCTGAACCCAGCTGACCGGGCCACGCACTCCTTGGCAACCCGGTCGCGCTAGCGGCGTGGGAAGACATCACGCCGCTAGCCGCGCCCGCCGCCCCCAGGAGGGGCTGGAAGAAGGCCAGCGCCGCCCATGCTGCTGCCCTGGGTGCAAGCACCGCTAGCCGTCGGCCAAACAACTTCCCCGACGATCGTGTCGCGACGCTATTTCCTTGCACTTATAAGTGTAAGGAGATAGCGTTGGGTGTAGGTACACCCGAGAGACCGAGGGGAGTTCGGAGACATGAGCACCTCCTTTATTCGCGATGACAAAGCCGTGCTGTCGATCAGCGAAGACGAAGCTACGCAAGCCCGGGCTTTTCTTGCGCACGTGGAGAATGCTGGCAGCACTCATTCGGCGCACGGCAACGCCGGGATTACCGTCAGCCTGGACACGGGCGCATCAGTAGAGATGCCCGCACAGCTCACCGCGCTGGTATCGCAAGTTCTCGATCTCGTCGCCCGTGGTTGCACTGTCACGGTCGGCAGTGTTCCGAACGAGGTGACGACGACAGTCGCCGGACGGATGCTCGGGATCTCACGCCCGACACTGATGAAGCTGATCAGCGCAGGGGAAATTCCCGCGCACAAGGTTGGTTCGCACACCCGACTGAAGACCGCCGATGTGCTGGCGCATCGGGATATACAACGCGCCGACCAGCGAGAGTCCTTCGACGCATTGCGCGCAATCGAGGATCAGCTCGGTCTGACCGACTAGCAGCGCGGGCCAAATTCCGTTGGGGCCGTTCGGGCTGTCCACCCGCTTGTACGATGTCCGCCATGACAAGCGGGTGGGTCGCCAGCGTCTTCGTGGACGCCAACGTTCTGTACTCCCGCACACTCAGGGATTGGCTGGCGCTGCTATACCTCAACCCGGGCAATGAAATGTTCGAAGTGCTGTGGTCCGATGACGTTATGGCGGAGTTCCACTACCACTTCCGCAAGAATCATCCGCTTCTCGATGACGCACAGGTGGGTGGGATTCGTCGGCGGCTCGAAAACTCGTTCAAGACGGGACGAGTCACCGGATACACAATCGACCGCGCCGTGACCTACCCGGATCCAGGTGATGCGCATGTTCACTGCGCCGCAGTCCACTGCAATGCAGACATCCTGTTGACCAATAATGGTAAAGACTTCACGCAGCTTGGCGACGTTCCGTACGAGATCTACACCGCTGACGAGTTCTTCGAGCATGTCGACACCGCGATGCCGCATGTGGTGCGTGAGGTTGTCGGCGAACAGCTCGTCTACCACCTCACACGCGGTGGGGACCGCAGCGTCGGACTGCCCGACAAGCTCAAATCGGCGCAGGCGCCCTTATTCGCGGAACGGGTTCGCCGACACCTGCAAACCCTCGACGTCAACGCTTTGCTGGGCCGCACATTCACGGCGCCCACCGCCGGCCCGCACCTCTAGGGTCGTTCGAGCAGCCTGTCCATGGAGCTGGGCTGGGTGTGATTACCGCTAGCCCACAGGCGTATCACCTCTTAGGCTCCAACTTCTTCGCGAACAGCACCTTCCCCGTCGCATCGCACAGGTTCACCGTCAGTTCCGATGTCTTGCCGTCGATGCGGACCTCGCCGAAATGCTGAAATTCCAGGTCGAGGGGGCTCGTGTTTGGGGCCGGCGGCGCGTGCACGAATACCGCTTCTGGGCCGAAGGTCGGGTCTAGGTCGTTCGGGCCGAACGCGCCCGCGTTCAGTGGGCCGGAGACGAACTCCCAGAACTCGTCGAAGTCGGTGAAGGTGGCCCGCTCGGGCGCGTAGCGGTGGGCCGCCGTGTAGTGCACGTCCGCGGTGAGCCACACGACGTTGCGCACCTTGTTGGCCTTAATCGACGAAAGCACCTGCGCCACTTCGGTTTCCCGGCCTGACGGTGCGCCGGGAGCCGCGTTAGCCGGACCTTCGAACGCGGTTTTGCCGTCCGGCACGACAACGCCAAGAGGCAGGTCTGCGGCGACGATCTTCCATGTCGCGGTCGAAGTGCGCAATCCCTCAGTGAGCCAACGGGTTTGGGCCGCACCGAAGATCGAACCAGCCGGGCCGTTGTTCGCGTTGTTGGCATCCTTGTACGCGCGCATATCGAGAACAAACACGTCGAGCAGCGGCCCGTAGGAGATCTTGCGATACAACCGACCGTCGACCGCTTCCTTGGTCTCCAACGGCATCCACTCGTGGAACGCCTGCCATGACCGCGCCGCGAGCACGTCCATGCTGCGCTCGCGGTAACCCTTTTCCGCCGCGACCGTACCACCCGGGGACCAGTTGTTCGTCGTCTCGTGGTCGTCCCACTGAACCACTTGCGCCACAGTGGAATTGAACGCGCGGTAGTTGTCGTCAGTGAGGTTGTAGGCGTAGTTGCCACGGAACTGGTCCAGCGTTTCGGCGGGCGCGTTCTTCGCCTCCGCCGTCACGTTGCGCCACACGCGACCATCAGGCAGCGTCACCGATTCCTTGATCGCGTTGTCGGCGTAAATAGCGTCGCCGGAATGCAGGAACAGGTGCGGGTCGCGCGCCGCCATCGCCTTGAACACGCGCATTCCGCCAACGTCGGGGTTGATCCCGAAACCCTGGCCAGCGACGTCGCCCGACCAGACAAGGTTGATGTCGGCGGCCGCGGTAGGTGCCGTCCGAAAAACGCCGGTGACCGGCTCGGAGTTCGCCCCACCATCACCTTCAAGGTGCACGCGGTAGTGAACAACCTGCCCGGCGGGCAACCCGTTGACCCGCACGCGACCGGTGCCGTCGGACTCCGGCGTGAGCAGCGGCCCGGTGAATCGCTTCACGTCCCGGAACGACTCGGTCGCCGACGTTTCAACAACCAGCGTCGCGGGCTGGTCGGACCGCGCCCAGATCAGCGCCCCATCACTGCGCGGATCACCGACAGCGACACCGTGGGTGAGCTTCGGCCGTGCACGAACGAGACCGGGTCCGTCGTTGCTTCCGCACGCGGCGAGCGCGGGCGACACGACAAGTCCAAGGGCGGAGGCACGAAACAGCGTGCGCCGAGACAGCGAAGAAGCCATGCCGAAACGGTGCCGCCCGCACGGGAACGCGACTCGGTCGCAACGGCAACACGGTATGAACGATGCTCGAACATCGTTTCCTCCGCGTAGGAGTTACCGCGCGTAGTTGCTCGGTCCCGCCTTCGACGAAGCCGCCTTCGCGCCCGCGCTGCACCACTCAAGCAGCGAGTTGTCCTTCGACAAATCGATGTACACGCCGGTTGCCTGGGTGAAGTAGCGGTGGTCGACCGTTGACCACTGGCTGTGCGTCGCCTTACGTAGGTCGCCGTCGCAAGTGGTTGACCCCAAACCGGTTGTTGGACACCAGATTCCCCAGTCCTGAATCGGGCCGTCGAGCGCGTCGTAGGCGGCGCGGGCCGACGCGCGATCGGGGAAGACAAGCACGTTCACCGAGACAAGGATGTGTTCGTCTTTGTCGATGTAGGAGCCGGTGATGTTGGTGACGCACCCGTTCTTGGTGAGCGCGGTATTGATGTTGTCGGAGTGACTTTTCATCGTGCATCCATGCTCACCACTCGCTTTGCGCGTGTACACGATGCCTTTAGCGTCGGTGTAGGTCTGCGGGAGCAGCGCGGCGACGGTGAGCGGGGTGGTGTCGGTTGCCGCACTGTCGAGCGTGGTTGGGTCGAACGCCTTAGTCGTTGTCGGCGCGGCCTTGGTGGTCGTCAGCGACGTCGTCGTAGTGGGTGCGACGGAAGTTGTTGCTGCCAAGGGGGTTTCGTCCTCGCCGCCTGCGTTCACCGCGACAAGCGCGACGACACCAAGTACAACAACCGCAACTAGCGCTCCGACAACAACCAGGACCGGCGTGGTGTTGGACGACCGACGCGGCGGCATCGGCGGACGTGGCGGCATCGCGTACTGCGGCTGCGGCGGCACGTACTGCGGCTGCTGCCACGAAGGCTGACTCCACGCCTGCTGGGGCGGCGGCACCTGCCCGTAATACGGGTCTGACGGGCGCGCATGCACCGTTGGATCGGTGTTGCCATGCGTTTCGCGCGACTGCGTCCACCACGCACCTTGCGCACCATCGGAACCCTGCGACTCGTCGGGTCGCCGACCCCCGGGACCGTCGTTTGTCACCTCTCCCCCATCCTCGCGCGCCCAATCCGCGCGATCTATCTCCACCCAGTGTATTGATTCCGCCGCCATCACTCGACCCGAAAGGTGTTGTGAGCGGGGGAACACACCTGTCCGACCGCCGCGGGCGTGCGTTCAGACGGGGCTCGAAAGGCTTCCGAGCGAACAGACATCGACGCAAAGGGGAGAAACGTTGCAGCTAGCGGAATTGGCCGCCGCGATCGCGTGGGAAAACCAGCGCGGACGCCTAAACCAGGGTTTAGACGTGCGCCCGACGGGCATGTTCGACGGCCAGACCCGGGGCTACCTGAACGCCCCTAGCGCACGATCGACAGGGCGATTCCGTCCAAGATGTCGTGCTCGCTCACGATCAGGGAGTCGATGCCCGCGCGGCGTGCCAGTTCGTCGGCCAAAACCTCGGTGATCACCGCGCCGCCGCCGATCACGTCGACTCGGCCCGGGTGCATGGGGCCGAGGGCGGCGCGTTCGGCGTGGGTCATCGCGATCAAGCGGTCGCAAACCTGGTGTACCGCAGGAAGATTCAGTTCGGTCAGGTGTACCTGCTCGGAGTCGTATTCGGGGAGGTCGATGGCGACGGCGGCGATCGTCGTCATCGTGCCTGCCACGCCGACCCAGGTCTTCACCCCAGCAACGGGGACGTGCGCGAAGGCTTCGTCGAGTCGCGAAACAGCGAATTCTCTTGCCGCAGCGACCTCTTCGGGTGTCGGCGGGTTCGACGGCAGGCAGCGCTCGGTGATCCGCACGCAGCCGATGTCGGCGGAGTAGGCGGCCGTCACGCCCTTGGCGTCACCAACGACGAGTTCGGTCGAACCACCACCCAGGTCAACGACAACGAAAGGCCCTGCCGCAGCGGGCAATTCACCAACCGCGCCAGCGAAGGACAGTCGTGCTTCCTCGTCGCCGGAAATCACCTCGGCGACCGCTCCCGGCACCACGCGACCAAGCAGTTCGCGCGTCATGTCGAAGAACACATCGCGATTCGACGCGTCACGGGTGGCCGACGTCGCGACCATCCGTACACGCGAAACCCCAAGCGACAGCATGGTTTCCACGTAATCAGCAAGCGCGACCCGCGTGCGCTCAAGCGCTTCCGGCGCGAACTTGCCAGTCGCGTCGACACCTTGCCCCAACCGCACGACCCGCATCTCACGAACCACGTCGGTGAGCGCACCGGCAGCATCGACATCCGCGATCAGCAGGCGAATCGAGTTAGTACCGCAGTCAATAGCGGCGACGCGCTCGCTCATTCTTCGGCCGAAACAGAAGAAGGCCAGTCGGCCGGAATCGCCGTGCCGCGCAGCCCAGCGTCCGCCGCAAGCGCGACGGCCTCGTCGCCAAACGGGTTAACACCAGGACCCTTCGCGAGCGAATGCGCGATCAGCACGTGCAGGCATTTCACCCGGTCAGGCATACCGCCGCCGGTGAAATCGGTGCCAAGCGACTCGATTTCATTGCGCTCAGCGAGGTAGCTCTCATGCGCGGCCCGGTACGCGGCCGCGATTTCGGGATCATTGGCGAGCCGCTCAGTCATCTCGCGCATCACCCCCGCCGACTCCTGCCGCGACGCCTCAGCGGTGAGCCGGGGATCAGTCAGGTAGTACAGCGTGGGGAACGGCGTGCCGTCGGGCAGCCGGGGCGCGGTTTTCACCACAGCGGGCAGGCCGTCGGGGGTGTGATAAGCAACGGCGAGCACGCCACGCGGCTCACGGCCGAGTTGCTTAGCGATGATGTCGAGATCGCGCTGCGAGGGTGCGGTCACCGTTGTCCTTCCTGGACGGGTTCGGAAATGCTGCGCCACAGGTCGGTGTACCAGGGGTCGGGCGCGGGACGACGGGTACTCATCGGCGGCGGCGTCGGTGCTTCGATGCCGGGAACCTGCACGATGTAGGGAGTTTCGCCGGGCATGACCAACCGAAGTCGATCACGGGCTTCCGAACGGATGTAGGCCGGATCCTGTTGTTGCGCACGGCGATCGCGCAACGCGGCTAAGTCGGCTTCGAGTTCGGTGCGCTGAGTTGCCAAGGCGACAGCCTCGGCGCGCTGACTGAAATAGGTGCGCGTTGGCACCGCGAGCGTGAGCGCCAACCCACACAGCACGGCGGCCAAAATGACCGCTTTACCGGTGGAAAGCCCAAGAATCGTGTGCTCGTTGCGGGCCAACTGGGTGCGCGGCTTCTTCTTAGCCGGACCGCTTGTTGGCCGACGACGCGTTGTCCGGGTCGCTGACGGACCCGGCGCGTCGAGATGAGGCGGTCGAGAACGCGCTGACCGCGACGTGCGGCGGGTGTCGCGTCTGTTGGGACTGCTGCCACGCGCACGTCGATCGGTCATCGCCTACCGCCTCATCTCACCGCTGCCTTACTTTTGCGACGCTACCCTTTAGTAATCGTGGGTGAAGCGCGGGAACGCGACGTCGCCCGCGTAGGTGCCCGCGTCGCCGAGCGCGTCTTCGATGCGCAGCAGCTGGTTGTACTTGGCGACACGCTCGGAACGAGCGGGCGCGCCGGTCTTGATCTGGCCCGAACCAACGGCGACGGCGAGGTCGGCGATGGTGGTGTCTTCGGTTTCGCCACTGCGGTGCGACATCATCGTGCGGTAGCCGTTGCGGTGCGCGAGGTCGACCGCGTCGAGGGTCTCGGTGAGCGTGCCGATCTGGTTCACCTTCACCAGCAGCGCGTTGGCCGCGCCCTTGGCGATGCCCTCTTCGAGGCGCTCAGGGTTGGTGACGAACAGGTCGTCGCCAACAAGCTGCACCTTTTCGCCGATCAGGTCGGTGAGTGCGACCCAGCCATCCCAGTCGTCTTCGGCAAGCGGGTCTTCGATCGAAACGAGCGGGTACGCGTCGAGCAGCTCGGCGTAGAACGCGCCCATCTCGGCGTCGCTGCGGACCTTGCCTTCGAACTTGTAACCAACACCGGGGGTGTAGAACTCGGTGGCGGCGACGTCGAGGGCGAGCGCGATGTCGGTGCCCAGCTTGTAGCCGGCCTTCTCGATCGCGACGCTGATCAGGTCGAGCGCTTCCTTGGTGCCAGCGACGTCGGGCGCGAAACCACCCTCATCGCCAAGACCGGTGGACAGGCCCTTGCTCTTGAGCACCGACTTCAGCGCGTGGTACACCTCGGCACCCCAGCGAAGCGACTCGCGGAAGGTCTGCGCGCCGATCGGGGCGACCATGAATTCCTGCACGTCAACACCGGTGTCGGCGTGCGCGCCACCGTTGAGGATGTTCATCATCGGCACGGGAAGCACGTGCGCGTTCGGACCGCCGAGGTAGCGGAACAGTTCAAGGCCCGACGATTCAGCGGCGGCGCGAGCCACCGCGAGCGACGTGCCAAGCAGCGCGTTGGCACCGAGGCGCGACTTATCGGGGGTGCCATCAAGATCGAGTAGCACCTGGTCGACAGTGCGCTGTTCGACGGCGTCGAGGCCGATGATGGCCGGGGCGATCTCGTCGAGAACGGCTTCGACGGCCTTGAGCACGCCCTTGCCGTTGTATCGCTCATCGCCGTCACGCAACTCGACGGCCTCATGCTCGCCAGTGGACGCGCCCGAAGGCACATCAGCGCGGCTCAGCGTGCCGTCGTCGAGGGCGATCTCGACCTCGACAGTGGGGTTGCCGCGCGAATCGAGAATCTCGCGCGCTCCGACCTGTTCGATAATGGCCACGAAAACGACTCCTTACGACGGAAGGCACGGTAGGTCTCACGGGATGGTCCGTGCGTGGCTGAGCCTATCGTCTTCGACGACTGCTGAGTAACCGGCACTCCGGGCCTGACCGAACTACACGCGTTGGCCAATGCTGTAGATCGCGGCGCGATCCCGTACGACGTGCATGTATTTGTTGGATTGGTTGTAGGCGAGCAGGGCTCGTTGCCAGCCGTCGGGTGAGGTGAGGTTGCCGCCGCGCGCGCAGAGGTAGCGGGCGGCGGTGAGGGCGGCGTCGTCGATGCTTTGCGGGTCGATGTTGCCGTCGCCGTTGGCGTCGACACCCCAGCGTTTCCACGTTTCGGGGATGAATTGCAGTGGGCCAACGGCTCGGTCGAAGACTTTGTCGTTGTCGAGTTTGCCGCCGTCGGTGTCGCGGATGACGGCGTTGCCCTTGGTTCCGTCGAGGGGGACGCCGATGATGGCGGGGCGAACGGTGCCGTCGCTGTTGAGGTTCGCGCCGCGATGGGTGCCGTGCGCGCTTTCGACGCTGGCGATGCCCGCGATGGTTGTCCACGCGATGCCACATTCGGGCTCAGCCCTTGCCATGACGGCGGCGGCGTAGCCGTAAGCCTCAAGGGCGACGGGGTCGACGCCGACTTCCTCGGATTGTTGGTCGGCCCAATCGCTTAACTGGGTTGCCGCGCGACCCGGCGCGTCGATGTTGATCGCGGGCAACGGGACGCCGGGCCCAGGCGGCATGTCGTCGGGAATGTCGACCCCGCCCCCACATCCGCCGAGCAGCACCGTCATCGCTACTACGGCGAGCACGCCGATCTTTGTCCCAGGCACGTCTCTATGATCCAGATCGATCATAAGAGCTTGCGTTTGGGCTGGTCAGGCTAGCGCGCAGCGATGCAGACCGACAGCGCGGGACCAGTTTTCTCGGATCGGCTAAAGCGCGCGGACGAACCGAATCCTCTTGGACACTCGGCTTCGTGGACGGCATGGATCTCGGAAACGACGCCGTCGGCCGCCGGGTCAGCGCAGTCAACGAGCGTGATGTCGATTGTGTCGCCGGCGCGCTCAAGTCCCGTGACGCACGCTCCCACGTTCGCGTAGCCAATGTGATTGAGCTGGGCGGGTCCTAGGCAGCTGACGATCTTGAGGTCGGTGATCTCGCTTGAGCTCGCGAAGGATGCGGTGGCGTTGGGCACCGAAGCGCACATTGGCTTGGCTGGCTCCGAGTACTCGCGCCGCACATCGAGCACGCGGTACATCGCTGTTGGTGAGGCACAGGAGGTTTTCGCGAAGATCGCGGCGTCGAAACAGTCACCCGGTTCCGCGTCCTCGACGCGCGAGGACGGATGAGCCGAAACCGTACAGAACACGATCGCGCGGCCACCAAGCGATGTTTGCGCGAACGCCTGACGCGCGGTCGTGCTGGCTCGGCACGCACCGTCATTCACCGGCAACTTCTCTCGTTTCTCGATCCCAACGACTCGACGCACATCAGCTTTCGCGCAGTCGACTCGCCAGAGTTTCTGGCCTTGCTCTTGCACTGTGACGCAGTCGTTGACCGTCAACATTCCGGCATCGGTGGTATTCGCGCGGGTCGGGGTGAGGCAAAGCGCTATGTCGGACTTGCCGTGAGCGAGCGGCTGGATGACCGCGCGCGTCGCGTTTGCGTGTTTCACACAGCTGAGTTCGGTTGGGGCTTGCGCTCGCTCACGCGCGGTCACCCGATAGATCGCGTTCGGTTCCGCGCAATCACGTTCGACCGGCGCGGTGTCGTCGTCAACGCAGCTGCCGATCGCGAAAGCGACGTCGTTTGGCTGCATTAGCCAGTAGGCGATGCCGATAGTGCCCGCGCTCGCGGACAGGATGACGACGAGGCCGAGAACCAACGCGAGTATCCACTTGCGACTCGGCAGTGCGGACCCGACCGCGCTCGTCGTCACCGGCAACGGCGCCGCGTCGAGTGTGTGTGGAGCTTCCATTACGTCGTTCTCCTGAAATCTGTTGCTGGCCAACCAGACTTGTTCGGAACAAGATCGCGATCTGTTACAAGCCGAACCCGGCTTAGCGCGGTACGACACCGTGGGGTAGAAATTTCGGTTATCGGATTCCGCTATTTCTTGGCCGACACGTTAGGTAAGTCTTGCCTAATGTGGTTCCACGCAGTACCTTCGCTCATCGAGTTCGGATTCACCCCAGGGTCTCACCGGTGCGTGGAAGGGACGTTCGTGGAAAGTGTTGTCGTCGAACCAGATTCGCGACGGTTGAGCGAGCTAGAACGGCGGGCTATTCCGGCTACCGACGCTGCGCGACTACGGGTGGCCGCGAAGGAAATCTGCTCGCTATCACGTGACGGCAGCCACATCGACCTTCTCGATGCCTACGTCCGGGAGTTATCCGCCGACCTGCGTGATGTTGTGCGGGTGCCAATGACAGCATCGGGCGCGGTTGTTGTCGACGGATTCCCTTGCGATGCTCAGGAATTCGCGCCGACACCGGCGAGCTGGCAGGCGGCGCAAACGGGCGACCCCGCCGCGCGCGTCGTCGACGTGATGCTGCTAATCCTCGCCCGCTGCGTCGGTGAACCGTTCGGCTGGCACGGGCAACAGGCGGGTCGGCTGGTGAACAACATCGTGCCCGCCGCCGGTCACGAGGACGAACAGTCGGGCGCGAGCAGTTCCGTCCTACTCGCGCCGCACACCGAGGACGCGTTTCATCCCGCCCGCGCGAATCTGTTGCTGCTCGCGTGCTTACGCAACCCCGATCGGGTCGCGACCACGATTTCGTCGGTGCGTGAAGTGGAACTGGGCGACGACTTCGACATCCTGCACAAACCGGTCGTGCCGATCCTGCCGGACATCTCCTACGGAGCCGGTGACTTCTCGCGCCCACCTCCTTGCCCGACGCTGTGGACTGACGAAAGTGGTTGTCTCACCTTGCGATACGACCCCGCTTACACGCCGCTCGACGACGCGCAACCCGACTTCCTGCGCGCCTACTCGCGCCTTGGCGACGAACTCGCGCGCGTGCGAAGAGCACCCGCGCTCAAGCCCGGTCAGGTGCTTTTGCTTGACAATGACGTCGCCGTCCACGGGCGCGTCCCGTTCCGCGCGCGCTATGACGGCACCGATCGCTGGCTCAAACGCGTCAATATCCGGTTGCCCGAACGTCGTCGGCGCGGTGCCGAGGCGAATGAGAATGGGTATGGGCAGCGGGTGGTCGCGCCGTTCCGGTCGTCCACCGACGGCAGGCCGGACTGGGGTAACGCCGATGAACGAGGACATGAGCAGCCGTGACCGCAGCCCCGCATTGCGGGTGCTGTCACGTAGTGATCTGGCCGACGTGCCGATCAGCCCGGCCGACGTGGTACGTGCCGTTGAAGAGGCGTATCTCGCGTTCGCCTCGGGTGAGTCGGATAGCCCGCGCAAGCTGAGTGTCGCTGACCCCGGCGGCAATTCGGTTTCGTACGCCATGTTGGGCCGCGACGGGCGACGGCGCGTTGTCGCGATGAAGACCTCCTACAAGTTCGACCCGAGTCATGACCGCAGCACCAAGCGGTACTACACGACCATCACGCTCTACGACGACACCACCGGCGCACCGATCGCGCTGATGGACTGCTCGCGGGTCGGCGCGTTGCGCACGCCCGCCGTTTCGGCGCTGCTAGTCCGCGAGACGGTGCGACGTGGCGCGGAAAGCGTGTTACTGATTGGGACCGGCACCCAGGGCCGAAACGCGTTGCCACACTTGCTTTCCGCGAACCCGCAGCTGCGGAAGTTGATGGTGTACGGGACGCACGCCGACGGCCTGGCGGCTGTTCACGAACACCTCGCCGACGACTCCCCGCACGCGCTGCTGACCGAGGTCGACGACCCATACGCGGCGGCCCGCACGGCCGACGTTGTGCTCGCGACGGCAGGTCCGGGGACCGAAGTCGCCATCGAATCGCGCGACCTCGCGCCGGGTTCGGTGTGCGTGCTCGTCGGATATGGGCTCGCCCCTTCGACGTTGGTCGACGCGGACCGGGTGATCGCGACGAGCGAGGCGCAGATGCGCTTGACCGGGACGGACATGGCCGGTCCAGATGGGACATTGCGGGCGGTCGACGCCGAATTGCCGCAGGTGTTGACGCGATCGGCGGTGGGGCGGCGGTCGGAGGACGAGAAGATTTTCCTCTACAACAGCGGAATTGTGTTGACCGACATTGCCGTTGCGCACGCGTTGGCCGCGCGGGCGATCGCTGAGGGGCGTGGGCAGGAGGTCGCGCTGTGGGAGTGAGGCGCGGCGATGTCAGTGAAAGGGGCGCGGCGTGGCGGTAGCGCCTGAGCGGATCAAGGCGGGAGCCCCAGTCGACCGGGCGACGCACATTGCGCCATCGATGCCGTCGCATCAAAGTGATTGGGCGAGTGCGTTTCTCGCATCTCAACTTCCGCGCGAAATCGCCCACGTACTCGGCGGTCCCTATCACGTGCTCTATCCCGAGCAGATCAGCGCTAATGTGCGGGGGTTTCACGACGCGTTTCAAGCCTCCGGGGTCGACGGGGTCATCTACTTCGGGAAGAAAGCCAACAAAGGCGCGTGCGTCGTAAGGGCCTGTGCGGAGGCTGGGGCCGGGGTCGATGTCGCGAGTGTTGGCGAGTTCGTCGGCGCGCTCGCCGGTGGGGTGCGTGGGGCGAACATCATGGTGACCGGGCCGAGTAAGTCGGATGAGTTGCTCTGGCTTGCCGCCCGACATGGTGCGACGGTCGCTATCGATGGGCTCGATGAGTTAGCGCGAGTTCGTGCGCTTAGTGAGCGGGCGAGCGTCGACCAGCCGGTGTCTGTCGTACTGCGACTGCTGCCCGACGGGGTGGTCAGTCGGTTCGGGATGACCGACGAGGAAGTCACGCGGGCCGTCGCCAACCTGCCCCTGGCCGGACCAATATCGTTGCGCGGCTTCAGTTTTCATCTCGGCGGTTACGACGCCGCACCACGCATCACGCTCGCCCGTCACGCGATCGACTGGTGCCTCTGCGCCCAAGCAGCAGGCCATCGCGCTGATCTGGTCTCCATCGGCGGCGGGTTCGCAGTCGACTACGTGCCCGCCGACGCGTGGAACCGGTTTCGCGACGAGTACTCCGACGCATGGTTCCACGGGTCTGCCCCCGCGCTCAACGACTCGTACCCGTACCACTGCGCCAAACCAGGCCCGGTGATGCTGCGGGAGATAGCCGACGAACTCGCATCGGTCCTGCGACGCAACAAGATTCAACTCGCGATCGAACCGGGCCGCGCGTTGCTGGACCAAGCGGGCTGTTCCGTTTTCCGCGTCCAGGGCACAAAAACCCGCGAAACCCCAACCGGCCCTTACGACATCATCACCGTCGACGGGACAAGCCTGAGCCTGTCCGAACAGTGGTTCAACAGCGAATATCTGCCTGACCCAACGCTGTGGCCGCCGGAAGCAGGCGAATCCACCCCGACGACGGTCGGCGCGGCAACGTGTCTCGAATCCGACCTACTAAGCCGCCGCCGCATCCCGCTCCCCCGCCGTGCGAAGGTCGGCGACCTGCTCATCTACCCCAATACCGCTGGCTACCAAATGGATTCGAACGAGTCGTCGTTTCACGAGCTGCCAATTCCACCAAAAGTCGTGCTGCACAACACCACTCACGGTCTCGCCTGGACCCTCGACAAAGGATGACGTTCATGACTCTCGTCACGCGCGTGACGGATCTGATCGGCCGCACCCCGGTTTTCGAGCTCGCAACCACCGACACCGGCACCCGCCTGCTACTCAAACTTGAGCAGCACAACCCCACCGGTGCGGCGAAGATCCGGATGGCCCGCTCGATGGTGCTCGACGCTGAGGAACGCGGGCTACTCCGGCCTGGCGGCCACATCATCGAATCCACTTCCGGCAACACCGGTTTGGGCCTCGCCGTCGTCGCCGCAGAGCGCGGGTACCGCTTCACCGCCGTCGTCGACAATCACGCGTGCAAGGACAAACTCCGCGCGATGCGGGCGCTCGGCGCGACGCTCGTTTTCGTCGGCGACGACGCCGCAGGCGACGACCTCGCCACGTCCGCACGCGAAGACCTCGCCGAAGCGATGGCCGCCGCCCGCCCCGACGCGTACTTCACCGAGCAGCACAACAACCCGGCCAACGCCGTCGGCTACTACGCGGTCGCCGACGAACTGCTGGCCGACCTCGACCGAGTCGACATCCTCGTCTCTGCCGTGGGCACCGGCGGTTCCCTGTTCGGCACGGCGCGCAGGCTCGCCGACCTTGGTCGACCGGCCCGCGTGATCGGCGTTGAGCCCGTCGGGTCGATCGCCTTTGGCGGGCCGGGTGGTCCGTACTGGCAATCGGGCACCGGCACGCCGCCGGGCGCGACGATCGGCACGGCGGTCGACTACACCCTGCTTGACGAGGGCGTGAAGGTGTCCGATGTCGACGCGTTCGCGACAGCACGCGCGATCGCCCGCACCCACGGCCTATTGCTTGGCGGATCGGCTGGCGGTTCGGTGCACGTCGCACTGGAGCGACTTGCCGAATTTCCGCCTGGCTCAACGGTCGTCACGATCGTCTGCGACGGCGGCGAGAAGTACCTCGACACCGTTTTCGACGACGAGTGGATGGGCGCGCACGACCTGCTCGACCCTGGCATGGAAGCCGAGGTCAGCGCACTGTTGCGCCAGTACGCACCAAGTAACCGCGCCGACCTGGTCCCGGCGGAGTGAAAAGCCAGCGCGCGCACCGACTCCCCGGGTTTCAGCCCAGCCACGCACGCAGCGAAACCGAGCCGCTAGCGCAACCGTCCTCGCCTGCGACCAAGGATGCGCGCCGCTCGTGCCAGACGACGTCAAGGGATAAGCGTGCGGAACGACGCGAGCGCTCGCAGTTGACTAGCGGTCATGGGATGAGCGTGCGCATCGACGCGCGCGCGCTCAGTCGGCTAGTAGTCGAGGGGTGAGCATGCGGATCGAAGTGAGCGCGCTCAGTCGACTAGTGGTCACGGGATGAGCGTGCGCATCGAAGCGGGCGCGCTCAGTCGACTAGCGGCACCGATCGCGCTCACCCAACTCGCGCAAGTCGCCGTTTCGACGACCAATCTCGCGCTCATGGGCACGCTCGGCGTCGATGAAGTCGCGGCCGGCGGCCTCGCACTGGTGCTGTTCAACCAAATCCGCACGATGTGCGTTGGGCTGATCACCGGCAGTGGAAATCAGGTCGCCAGCGTCGTGAGTGACGCCGAGCGGCGTGGCGTGCGGGCCGACGAAGACGTGCGCGGCGTCGTGCGCGCGGCGTTCGTGATCGCCACGTTCGCCGCCCTGATCGGCGGCGCTGTTCTCATCGGGCTCGGCTGGCTACTCCCCTGGCTCGGCCAGGACGCCGCCGTTTTCGACGCGGCACGCCCGATGATGATCGCACTCGCACCCGGCCTACTGCCGTGTCTGTGGTTCCAAGTGCTGCGGCAGTATTCGGTCGGAATGCGTAAACCGCAGGCGCTGCTGCTCGTCACGCTGGGCTCGGTCGCGCTGAATCTTGTTCTTGCCCTTGCCTTTATCCAAGGTTGGCTGGGCTTGCCCGCGTGCGGCCTCACCGGTATCGGCATCGCGACTTCGCTCGTTTTCGCGGTGACCTGCGCGGTCCTGTGGGCGATGGTCCATCATGACCCACTCCTCGGCCGGACGTTGCCGACAACGCCGTGGCCGTTGACCCGCAAAACCCTGATCGACGAGGTCCGGCTCGGCACCCCGATCGCCCTCACCTACGGTTCGGAAGCCGGGATGTTCTCCGTGCTCGCCCTGGTGATGGGCAGTTTCGGCCCTGCCGCGCTCGCCGCCCACAACGTGGTTTACCAGGTGATCTATATCGTGTTCCAGCTCGCGATCGGGTTGTCGCACGGGGCTTCGATCTTGGTGAGCCGTCACGTCGCGCGACGCGATTTCACCGAAGCTCGCGTCGTCGCGTGGCTCGCGCTCGCCTTCGCTGGCGCAATCACGCTAGTGACCGGCGTTTTATATTGGGCGGCACCGGGATTCGTGCTCGCACCCTTCCTGAACCCGACCGATTCCAGCACCGAAAATATCGCCTACACGCTCTTAAAGATCGGCATCGTGTTGCAGTTCTTCGACGCCGCGCAAAACATCGGTACCGGACTACTCCGCGGCCTCAAACGCACAACAACGGGGCTGCGACTCTCGCTTGTCGGCTACTGGGCCGTTGGCCTGCCCGCCGCGCTGCTGTTCGCGTTCCCGCTGAATCTTGGTCCGGCAGGAGTGTGGTGGGGCCTCACGCTCGGCCTAGCCGCGACCGCGTTGTTGATGCTGCGCAAATACTTCGCCCTCATCGACAACGCCGCCGCGCTCAGCACACCCGAATCTGTTGCTGCCGGGACTTAGCGGGGACCTAGATCCGCACGCCATAGTCGCGCGCGATGCCTTCAAGACCCGACGCGTAACCCTGGCCGATGGCACGGAACTTCCACTCGTTGCCGTGGCGGTACAGCTCGCCGAACACCATCGCGGTCTCGGTCGACGCGTCTTCGGACAGGTCGTAGCGCGCGAGCTCAACGCCGGTGTTCGAGTCGGTGACCCGAATGTAGGCGTTGCGGATCTGCCCGAACGACTGTCCACGCGCCACCGCGTCGTGAATCGAAACCGGGAAGAAGATGTTGGTGATCGACGGGGGCGTAGCGACCAGGTCGACGTTGATGGTCTCGTCGTCGCCGTCGCCCTCACCGGTGAGGTTGTCGCCGGTGTGCTCGATGGTGCCCTCGGGCGAGAGCAGGTTGTTGTAGAAAATGAAGTGCTGGTCCGACAGCACCTTGAGGTTGGGGCCAGTCGCCAACGCGCTGGCGTCGAGGTCGTGCTCAGCACCGGTGGTAGTCCGCACATCCCAGCCGAGCCCGACCGAAACCTTGGTGAGGTGATCGGTCTGCTTCGACAGCGAGACGTTGCCGCCCTTAGCGAGTGTGACGCTCATGAGAACCCTTCTGTTCTGACTGAAATGGTGTGCTGTGAAGTAACTTACGTCCAAGATCGCAAGGTTGCGACCCGTTCTCGCAGTGCGAGCAACTCGCTATCGTCGAGTACTTCGCGTTGAATCCCCGCAGCCACGGCGAAGGCCCCCTGACGGTGATCGTCGATGACATCCACGTCGATTTGCACCGCCGCATACTCTTGCGCCGTCGGCATTTGCTCAGCGATAACCTTCGCCCGGCCACGCGCGCACAACGCCACATCGCCGCCGCCAAGAATGAGCAACGCAACCTCAGGCTGCACGCGAAGCCGGGCGAGCGAACCGCGATTTGACCTGAGGCTCAACAGGATTCGATGATCACCAGCGCGCACCGGCCACGAAACGGGAATCGCATGCGGGGCAGGGTCGGTGGTGACCAAAACAGCGATCGTCTCGACCGGCCACTCCGGCAGCACCGCAAGCTCGGGATGTTCGACCTCAGTTGCCATCACGTCACCTCAAGAAGATCGTTCGCTGTCGAAGTCCTTAGCTCGCATTCGAGTTTAGTTCGCACTACCGCACGCGCGCATTGACATTGCCCGCGATTACTCGGAAGTGGCGGGCCAGTACTTGTGCCAGTCGGCGGCGGTGAGCGGGTCGCGTTGGCCGCGATCGGCTTCGGCGGCGTCCTCGGCGGCGGCGATCACGGACGCGAACGACAGCGTGGCTTTGCGTAGGCGTTCCTCAGCGCTGTCGGGACCGCCCAACTCAACGTGGCGAAGGTCGGCAGGGATCAATTCGCCGGGCAGCCCAGCCAGACTGGCCCGCGCGATGACCTTCTCCGCGAGCGCCAACGCGGGCTGCGCCATCGCGATGCCGTCGAGACACGAGCGCCGCGACTTCTCGGCGGATTTGCGTGTCTCCCATGCCTTTTCCTGCGCGGCGAGCTTTTCGGCGAACGGGACTTCGGGTGCTGGCTCGTCGGCGAGCAGGTGCGGACTGCGGTGCACCAACTTGTCAACGAGCGCGGCGGCGACATCGTCGACGGTGAACTCGCCTGCCTCCTCGGCGATGCGCGAGTGGAAAAGTACCTGCAAGAGCAGGTCGCCGAGTTCTTCCTTGATGGTCTCGGTGTCCCCCGACTGAATCGCGTCAAGCAATTCGTAGGTTTCCTCAAGCAAATACGGGCGAAGCGAGTCGTGCGTCTGGGTGATTTCCCAGCCGCCGAAGCGCCACATCCGGTCCATCACGTCGACCGCGCTGGCCAAACTGGCCGCCACCTGCGCGGTATCGGGGTCGGGGAGTTCGTCTTTCATCGCGCCACCGTCGGGGCCACCACCGGAGCAGACAGGTCGACCGAGCCCTGCGGCTTGCCATCAAGGGCGAGCAGCAGGTCGGCGACGAATTGCAGCGCGTCGATGTCGCGTACTCGGTCGGCACCGACACTGTCGGCGACGCGTGGCAGCGGCACCTGCACCAGTCCGGTGGTTGGGCGGTACGTGGAGCTGGGATAGAGGCGGTTAAGCCGCAACTGCTTGGAATCGGGCAGATTCATGAACGGCCCAATCTTCACGCCAGCCCCGGCGACAACGATCTCGGTGATGCCGTATTCGCGAGCGAGTAGACGCAGCTTGGCCACCGCGACGAGCCGCTCGACCTCGACCGGCGGCGCACCGTAGCGGTCGACAAGCTCTTCGATGACCGCGGCGAGCTGCGAATCATCCTGCGCCGCAGCGAGTTTGCGATACGCCTCAAGGCGCAGGCGGTCGCTTGCGATGTAGTCGGGTGGGATGTGCGCGTCGACGGGCAGGTCGATGCGAACCTCCTTAACCTCTTCAGTGACGACCGGCTTACCGTCGGCAGCCGCGCGATAGGCCTCGACCGCCTCACCGACAAGCCGCACATAAAGGTCGAAGCCGACGCCAGCGACGTGGCCGGATTGTTCGGCACCGAGCACGTTGCCCGCACCACGAATCTCCAAGTCCTTCATCGCGACCGCCATGCCAGCGCCCAGGTCGGAGTTTTGCGCGATCGTGGCGAGACGGTCGTACGCCGTCTCGGTGAGCGGCTTCTCCGGCGGGTACAGGAAGTAGGCATAACCACGTTCGCGCGAACGACCGACACGCCCACGCAACTGGTGCAGCTGCGAAAGACCAAGGGAATCAGCACGTTCCACGATGAGGGTGTTGGCGTTGGAGATATCGAGGCCAGTCTCGATGATCGTGGTGCACACGAGCACGTCGAATTCGCGCTTCCAGAACCCCTCGACGGTGCGTTCGAGCGCTTCCTCGTTCATCTGCCCGTGCGCGACCGCGACGCGCGCCTCAGGCACGAGGTCGCGAATATGCTTGGCGGCCTTGTCGATTGACGACACCCGGTTGTGTACGTAGAAAACCTGACCGTCGCGCATAAGTTCACGGCGAATCGCGGCGGTGGCCTGCTTGTCGTTGTAGGCGCCGACATAGGTGAGCACAGGGTGACGCTCTTCGGGCGGGGTGAGGATGGTCGACATCTCGCGAATGCCTGCCAGGCTCATTTCCAAGGTGCGCGGGATGGGCGTTGCCGACATGGTGAGCACATCGACGTGGGTACGCAGCGCCTTGATGTGCTCCTTGTGTTCGACACCGAAGCGCTGTTCCTCATCGACAACAACAAGCCCAAGGTCTTTCCAGCGCACCGATTTGGTGAGCAGGCGGTGGGTGCCGACCACGATATCGACGCTGCCGTCGGCAAGCCCGGCCAGAATTTCCTTCACCTCAGCCGGATCGGTAAACCGCGAAAGCCCCTTCACCGTGACCGGGAAGCCAGCGACGCGGTCGGCGAAAGTCTGCAAATGCTGTTGTGCGAGAAGAGTTGTCGGCACAAGTACCGCGACCTGCTTGCCGTCCTGCACCGCCTTGAACGCGGCGCGTACCGCGATCTCGGTTTTGCCGTAACCAACGTCGCCACAGACGACGCGGTCCATCGGAACGGCCTTCTCCATGTCGGCCTTGACCTCGGTAATGGCCGTCATCTGGTCGTCGGTTTCGGTGAACGCGAACGCGTCTTCCATCTCCTGCTGCCACGGCGTATCGGGCGCGAACGCGTGACCGGGCGCGGCTTGACGAGCCGCGTACAGCTGAACGAGTTCGCCAGCGATCTCACGAACCGCCTTGCGCGCCTTGCGTTTTGTGTTGGTCCAGTCCGAACCGCCGAGCTTCGACAGGCTCGGCATCTCACCACCGACGTAACGCGAAAGCTGGTCGAGCGACTCCATCGGCACGAAAAGACGGTCGCCCGGCTGACCGCGCTTGCTCGGCGCGTACTCGATGACCAGATATTCACGCCGCGCACCGCCAATGGTGCGCTCGATCATTTCAACGAACCGGCCAATGCCGTGCTGGTCATGGACCACCATGTCGCCCGAGGTGAGCGCGAGCGGATCGACCTGGTTGCGGCGCTTGGCTGGCAACTTGCGGCCGTCGCCTGGGGAGGTGACGCGGTTGCCGGTGAGGTCGGATTCGGCGACGATGACCAGGCCCGATTCATCGAAAATGAGCCCGTCGTGCAGCGAACCGCACATGACAGCGACGATGCCCGGCTCCGGCGCGACCCCCTCAGCAACCAGCGCGGCGGGCACATCGGCGTCGCCGAGACGTTCCATAATGCGCGCGGCCGTGCCATGCCCGGTGACGACGATCGCGGCCGTTCCACCGGAGGTGACGTGCGCGCGCAGCGACGCGAAAATGGTCGCGACCTGCTCCTCATTACCGCGCGCGGTAGGTCCGGGCTGGATGCCCAACACCACTTCGACCGGATCGCCGGAGGCGAACGGGCTCATCGTCCACCACGGCAGCCCGCGCTGATCGGCGCTGGCGTGCAGTTCGGCGAGACCGCGATAACCGGACGCGGCGAGGTCGAGGCCGTTCGCGCCAAGTGGGGCTTCACTGCCGAACGACGCCGCCGTCCACGACGCTTCAAGGAACTCTTCGCCGGTGCGAACCAGGTCGGCAGCGCGGGTGCGGATTTTCTCCGGATCGCACAGCAGGAGCGTGGTGCCTTCGGGCAACGCCTCGGTGAGCAGGCTCATCGTGCCCGGGGCGAGCACCGGGAGCAGCGCTTCCATGCCGTCGACCGGGATGCCTTCGGCGATCTTGTCGAGCATTTCAACGAGCGCGGCGTCGGCGGCATGTTCGGCAGCGGCGGCGGTTGCCCGTTCGCGTACCGGTTCGGTGAGCAGCAGTTCGCGACATGGCTGCGCGACCACCTGCTTCACCTCGTGGTCGGCGATCGACCGCTGATCGGCCACCGAGAACTCACGAATCTCGCTGACCTCGTCGCCCCAAAACTCAATGCGAACCGGGTGGCTTGCCGTTGGCGGGAACAGGTCGAGGATGCCGCCGCGCACCGCGAACTCACCGCGCTTGCCAACCATGTCGACGCGCTGATACGCGAATTCGACTAGGCGCGTAAGCAATTCGTCGAAATCGGACTCCGCACCGACGCGCAGCACGATGGGCTCGACATCGCCCAACCCTGCCGTCATGGGCTGCATCAGCGACCGAACGGTCGTGACGACGACACGCAGCGGGTCGGGATAAACCGGGTCTTCGGGGTGGGCGAGGCGACGCAGCACCTCAAGGCGCTTGCCGACCGTGTCGGCACCCGGAGACAGCCGTTCGTGCGGCAGCGTTTCCCATGACGGGAAAAGCGCGACCGACTTGCCGAGCATGTCGGTGAGTTCGGTCGCGAGATCGTCGGCCTCACGACCGGTAGCCGTGACGACGACAAGCGGACGATGCGCGGCGATAGTGTCGGCGACAAACGGGCGTGCCGCCGACGGCGCGACTAGCTCGACCCCAGCCTTACCAACAAGATCAGCGACGGTACGCAGCGCGGCATCGCGACCGGCAACCTCTGCCAGCCCTGCGAGCGGCGGTTTTGGGGGGGACGACACGGTCGACAAAGCACGCTCCTGGACGCAGACGGGATGTTCGGCGAGTCTGGCGACGAGTCTAGTCGTGCGCACCGACAGAAAATCCCGAGCGGCTTTGCCGAGCGATGTTGCGCGAGCCTAGGTAACGACGTAGCGCCGCAACCGGCGCGCGGCGAACTCGCGGAAATACGACAGCTTCTCCGGCGGAACAAGCGAGGGAAGCAGGAAATACCAGGCCCGCTCCATGCGCGTCGCCATCTGGTCCATCGTCTCAGTGCCAACAGCGACGATGTGCACGCCCGCGGTGAGCTGCTGAAGCAGGATGCCAACGACGTCGGCATCGAGCTCGGAGTCGAGGTCGCCCTGCGCGATCGCGCGCTCGGCCAGCAACCGATAGGTTTCGCCCCAAACTTTGGCGATGTTGTCGCCCTGGGCACCCCGGTAGTCGCCGATCTGATGCGTGAGCTTGAGCATCGCGCCGACCATCGCGTCGTTCATCGACAGGTCAGCGACCACATAGGTGATGCCGATGCACGCCTCAAGCGCGGGCACCCGATTGTCGAAGAAACCCTGGCACGCACCGATGAGTCACTCGTTGCCCTGGTCAACCACCGCCCGCGCGAGCTCTTCCTTCGACCCAAAGTGAAAGTACAAGGCCCCCTTGGTCACATTGGACTGCGAGATGATTTCGCTCAAACTCGCGTTCGCGTAACCGAGTCGGAGAAAGACATCGGCAGCGCCAGCAAGGACGGAGTCGCGGGTGATCTCCGCGCGCGCTTGCCTAGCCATCAGATCCGCCTGTCATCCAATAATCCAGCCATCCTGAAGTAAACCGACATCCCGAAGTTTGTTCGACATACAGCCCGGCAGCACCCAAAAGGATGGGAGAACCGTACCATCAGCGCCACATTAGGCAGCCGAATCCTGCATTCGGTCTGCGAAAGGCGCTATCACCCGGCTACCACTTGCAACGTTGTGGCCCTTAGCTTCTCGCGGACTTCTCGCACCGACCTCACGCCCGCTCACTCTTCCCATTCCATTCGGAGCTGAGCCCCGGTTCGGCTTCCAGATGCGACAAACCGTTCCAACACAGATTCACCAGATGGGCAGCGACCACCTCTTTTGGCGGGGTGCGCTCGTCGAGCCACCAGGTGGCTGTCGTGGAAACCATGCCAACGAGCGCCTGTGCGTACAGCGGGGCGAGGCTGGTGTCGAAATCACGTCGACCGAAATCACCGGCGAGCAGGTGCGCGACCTGGTTCACGGCCTCGTTGAGCAGACTTGAGTAGCGACCATCGGAGTTCGTCACCGGTTGGTCGCGGACCAGGATGCGGAAACCGTCAGTGCGTTCTTCGATGTAGGTGAGCAGAGCGAGGGCGACCTGCTCCAACCGCACGCGCGACCGATTCTGGGTCAGCGAGGACGTGACCATTTCCAACAGCATCGACATCTCACGGTCGACGACGACGGCGTAAAGCCCCTCTTTCCCGCCGAAGTGCTCATACACCACCGGTTTTGACACTTGCGCGCGCTGCGCGATCTCCTCGATCGACGTCGCGTCGTAGCCGCGCTCGGCGAAAAGCGCGCGCCCAATCTCGATCAGCTGCTGCCTGCGCTGCGTGCCCGTCATGCGCGTCCGAGACGGTTTGGTCTCCCCAGAAGTCACACGCTCCCCCGCTCTATGCGTTCAGCCCGGTCATGTTGTGCGATGTGCTCGCGAAAGAGGCGCGTGCGTGTGGAAGGCTAACAAGGCCGGATCGGCGTGCATACGACAGCCGGACACGACAGGCGGCCGGGGTGATTGGGCATCCGACGCCATCGTGTGCGAGGATCACCCGTGTGCCCTAGCACAGTGGTGGACTTCCGCGGTCCACTGGTGTCGCGATCCGCCGTAGTGTAATGGCAGCACCTCTGATTTTGGTTCAGATAGTTCAGGTTCGAGTCCTGGCGGCGGAGCACACGGGCACACCATCGACCGACCGAACCCGGGAGATCCATGCCTCCGCAGACTGCCGTCGTTGTTCTCGCAGCCGGGGCAGGCACCCGGATGCGATCGAAGACGCCGAAGGTACTGCACCCGCTGGCTGGGCGTTCGATGCTTTCGCACGCGCTGCACGCCGCTGACGAAATTGACCCCGCGCACCTGATCACCGTGGTCGGCCACGACCGCGAGAAGGTCGAATCCGCTGTTGGCGAGGTCGCGAAGAAGTTGGCGCGCGAGATCGACTGCGCGGTTCAAGATCAACAGTTGGGCACCGGCCACGCCGTGCAATGCGCGCTCACCGCGCTCCCTGACGACTTCACCGGCGACCTGCTCGTCACCTCAGCCGACGTGCCGCTCCTCGACGGGCACACCCTCGCCGCGCTGCTCGACGAACATCGCAGCTACGCCGACCGGCCCGCTGTCACCGTGTTGACCTTCGTTCCCGACGACGCCAACGGTTACGGCCGCATCGTGCGCGACGACGACGGTTCGGTCGCCGAAATCGTCGAACATGCCGACGCGACACCCGAACAGGCCCGCATTACCGAGGTCAACTCGGGTGTTTACGCCTTCGACGCGACCGTGCTTCGCACGATGATCAAGCGACTTTCCACCGCGAACGCCCAGCACGAGCTCTACCTCACCGACGTGTTGAAGCTCGCGCGTGAGGCCGGGCATCCGGTCCACGGCGCGCGACTTGTCGACTCGAACAAGGTCACCGGGGTCAACGACCGTGTGCAGCTCGCCGAGGCAGGCGCGACGCTCAACCGCTACATCCTCGAACGACACATGCGCAACGGCGTCACGATCATCGACCCGGCGACGACCTGGATCGACGCGAGCGTGCGGATCAGTCGCGACGCGGTTTTGCGCCCGGGCACGCAACTGTTCGGGACAACCGAGATTGGCGAAGACGCCGAAATCGGGCCTGATACGACCCTCACTGACGTCGCGGTTGGTGCCGGCGCGAGCGTTATTCGCACGCACGGCACTGGCGCGCGCATCGGCGACGGCGCATCCGTCGGCCCGTTCGCCTACCTGCGCCCGGGCACTGTCTTAGGCGACGAAGGCAAAATCGGCACATTCGTTGAAACGAAGAACGCATCGATCGGCGCGCACACGAAGGTTCCGCATCTGACGTATGTCGGCGACGCGACGATCGGCGAGTACAGCAACATCGGCGCGTCGAGCGTTTTTGTGAACTATGACGGCGTCACTAAGCACCACACTGTGGTCGGTTCGCATGTGAAAACTGGTTGCGACACCATGTTCATCGCCCCGGTCACCGTGGGTGACGGCGCCTATTCGGGTGCGGGTACTGTACTGCGCAGAAGCGTTCCACCGGGTGCACTCGCGGTGTCTGGTGGGCCACAGCGCATTATTGAGAACTGGGTGCAGCGCAACCGTCCAGGAACCGCTGCGGCAATCGCGGCGGCGGAAGCCATCGCGGCAAACGAGACGTCAGATATGACAATCGAGCAAAAGGATGGCAACCAGCAGTGACCGCGTTCTCGATCGACAACCAGAAGAACTTGATGCTCTTCGCGGGTCGGTCACACACCGAGCTTGCCGAGCAGGTCGCCAAGGAACTCGACGTCGACATCACGCCGCAGACCGCGCGTGAGTTCGCCAACGGCGAGATTTTCGTTCGCTTCGAGGAGTCGGTCCGTGGTTCCGACGCCTTCGTGCTGCAGAGCTTCCCCGCGCCGCTCAACCAGTGGCTGATGGAACAGCTCATCATGATCGACGCGCTCAAGCGCGGGTCGGCCAAGCGCATCACCGCCGTGCTGCCGTTCTACCCGTACGCGCGCCAGGACAAGAAGCACCGTGGCCGCGAGCCCATTTCGGCTCGTCTCGTCGCCGACCTGCTCAAGACCGCCGGTGCCGACCGCATCATCACCGTCGACCTGCACACCGACCAGATCCAGGGCTTCTTCGATGGCCCCGTCGATCACATGCACGCGCTCGTGCAGCTGTCGGAGTACATCCGCACCAACTACGCCTCCGACAACCTCGCCGTCGTCTCTCCCGACGCGGGCCGCGTGAAGGTCGCTGAGAAGTGGGCCGACTCGCTCGGTGGCACGCCGCTGGCGTTCATCCACAAGACCCGCGACCCGCTCGTGCCCAACCAGGTTGTCTCCAACCGCGTTGTCGGTGACGTCGCTGGTCGTACCTGCATCCTGATCGACGACATGATCGACACCGGCGGCACCATCGCGGGCGCGGTCAAGGTCCTCAAGGAAGCTGGCGCGGGCGACGTCGTTATCGCCGCCACCCACGGCGTGCTTTCCGACCCTGCCGCCGAGCGCCTCGCCGCGTGCGGTGCCAAGGAAGTTGTCGTCACCAACACCCTGCCCATCAGCGAGGACAAGAAGTTCCCCACGCTGACGGTGCTGTCGATCGCGCCGCTGCTGGCCCGCACCATCCGCGAGGTCTTCGAAAACGGTTCTGTCACACAGCTTTTCAACGGCAACGCGTAATTTCCTGCCGTTTTGTCGAGGCCGTGCCCAGTTTGGGCGCGGCCTCGCCGCTTTTATCAACACCGGGTTGATCAGCGCCGGGCTGGCGCGTGGGTCCCCGTCTCGTTAGACACCTACGCCTCCTGACGCACGGTTACTGGCGTGTTGCTCAATCCCGGCGATACTGGGAAACATGAGTGGTGACGCGTCGGATCCGCACATTCCGCCTGTTCCTGGACAGGAGCCGCCGGATGCGGTGCGGTTGCCACCGCGACGCGGGGACAAGTCGGCAGCCCAGGATGCCGAGGATTCGCCATCGGAACCTTCGGAACCGGTGTTTGAGGCCGTCGCTGAGTCGGAGGGCGATCTCGATATCAACTTCGATGACGATGAGCCGCGCAGGTCGGTCTTTGACGACGAGCGCAAGGAGTCCGCTGAACCCGCCAAGTCCAAGGCCAAGCCCAAAGCCACCGGGACCAGCGCCGACGACCCTACCGCGCTCGGCAATATCTTCGATTTAGCGCGTGACCACCCCGATCTAGTGCAGGACAAAACCCCGACCGGTCGCGCGGAACGTCCCGCGCTTTCCTACGGCGGTCCCGCCGATGGGATCCCGTCGAGTGACGCCCCGGCCGAGCCCGAAGAGCCCACCGACCCAACCGGCCGTCCCGGCGTCTCCTACGACCTGCCCGCACCCGCTCTCCCTGACGACGGCCAAGCCGCGACGTCGGGTCGGCAAATCTGGGCGACGGTCGGGTTCGTGTGCGCGGGCATCGCGCTTGTTTTCTTCCCGATCCTGTTCGGCCCAGTCGGGATCGGTTTCGGGCTTTATGGGCGCAAGCGCGGCGAGCCACTCGGCGGTTGGGCCGCGTTAGCCGCGCTCGTCGCGATGCTGGCGGCGATCGCGTTTCGCGTGTGGTTCTACGACACCCCGGTCGTGCCGACCACCGACCAGTAGGCTCGCGCGTGCCTGCCTGCACAGATCGGCCGCGAGGCGAATACTGGAACGTATGAGCCGTGAACCTCTTGACTTCGACATGGGCGATGACGACCAGGCCAATGACATCGTCGAATACGAGCGTTTCGTCGAAGACCCGCCGCGTGACTACGTGATCCGCGATCACGAAGCCGACGCCAATGGCTTCCTCGGCATCAATAAGGAAGTCAGCGAGGAGTGGACCGAACGCGGTGCCGCCCACGCCGCGCTTGAGCAGGACGAGCGTCCTGCCGAGGTGGCGGCGATGAGCGTGCGCGGCGAAGGGGCCGTCGACGGCGACCTCTTCGACGACCGCTACGGCTACGACCTCAACGGCGAAGAAGGCGTGGAACAAGACCTCGAAGGCGACGAGAACCTGATCTCAGGCGAGTACCACGCCGACGATCTCGACCTTTAACGTCGCTGGGCGAGGAACAGGGCGAACCGCTCGTCGGGGTCGGTCCAGGTGTCAGTGAGCGCGAAGCCCGCCTGGGCCAACTCGGCACCTAGTCCGTCCCGGGTGAACTTCGCCGAAATCTCGGTGCGCATCTCCTCGCCTTCGGCGAAGGTCACGGTGAGTCCGAGTTCAGCGACGGTCACCGTCATCGGCGCGGTCGCGCGCAACCGCATTTCGATCCAGGAGTTCTCGGCGTCCCAGTGCGCGACGTGCTCAAACTGCTCGGGGTGGAAGTTGGCACCCAACCTGCCGTTGAGCACATGCAGGACGTTGCGGTTGAACTCGGCGGTCACGCCTTGCGCGTCGTCGTAGGCGGGGACGAGGACCGCAGGGTCGATCACGAGGCCCGCCCCAAGCAGCAGCAGCTCGCCCGGTTCAAGTACCTCGTTGATGCCAGCGAGAAACTCCGCGCGCTCAGTGGGGACGAGGTTGCCGATGGTGCCGCCGAGGAAGGCGATCATGCGACGGCCCCCGCGCGGCAGGTTGTGCAGGGTGTCGGTGAAGTCGCTGACCACACCGTGTACGCCTAGCTGCGGGTATTCTTCGGCAATCTCGGCCGCCGCCGCGCGCAACGCGGATGCGGAAACATCCTGGGGCACATAGGTTTTCAGCGAACCCTCGGCGGTAAGCGCGTCAAGCAGCAGTCGGGTTTTCACGGCCGAACCCGAGCCGAGCTCAACGAGGACTTCGGGATGCGCGGCCGTCGCGATCTCGTCAGCGACGCGCGCGAGCAGTGCCCGTTCGGTGCGCGTCGGGTAGTACTCGGGTAGCAACGTGATTTGCTCGAACAGTTCGCTGCCGCGTGCGTCGTAGAACCACTTGGGCGGCAAGGTCTTTGGCGTTGCGGTGAGACCACTGAGGGCGTCGGTGCGCAGGCCGATGGTGAGGTCGTCGTCGGTCAGGTGAATATCCAACAGCGGCGCTGTCATGAAACAACCCTTTCGGTGACTGAACTGTCTAGTGAGGTAATCGTGGCCGCGCCGGGAGTGGCGACAACCAAGTGACGATCGGGGACGGCTTGCCAACGGGGGTCGGCGTCGAACGGTTCGGAGGCGATGACGGTGTAGTCGTCGGCGACAAGCACCGACAGCGAGTGGTAGCAAGTGGTTGCCCACAGCTCGGAGCCATTGCCTAGCAACAGGTTTAGTCGCGAACTGGGCGCGACCTGGATGACCGCGTCGGTGAGCACGGCGAGCGCCTGTGCCGGGGACGTGATCGGTCCGTCGGGCGTAATCGCGGCGAGCAGCCCTCGCAGCAGCCACCACAGCGCGGCCGAGTCGGTGAGTGTGGTGAGGTCGAACAGCATCGCCGACTGCCCGTAAACGGCGAACTGGTCGTCGAGCGAGGCTTGGGCGGCGGGCAGGTGCACCCGCCAATCGGGGACGACACCGTTGTGGCTGAACGCCCAATGGTCGTCGGTGAACGGCGCGCACGCTTCGCGCGACAGCGGCATACCGACCGTCGCCGACCGCACCGCAGCGACTACCGAACGCGATTCCAGTTGTGGCAGCACCTCTTCCACGGCAGGGTCGGTCCAGATTGGCGCGGGATTGCGATAGGCGGTGACGGCCGCGCGCTCATGTCCAATGCCGACGTCGGCATTTCGCCACCAGGCGACCCCGAATCCGTCGGCGTTGATCGTGCCGCCCCCGCGCATTTCAAGGGGCGTAAACGATTGAACGACAAGCGAATGCGGGCCGCGCACGAGCAGTTCGCCGACGGCATGAGGTGGGCCGATGTACCCGAGGTGTCGACACATCTAGCGACACCTCGTCCTTGATCGAGAAGCATTGGCTAGCTTCATAGTTCATCCGGACCCAGGTCGCGGGCCAAGCGGAAACCGGCGAAGATCTGGCGGCGGATGGGGTGGTCCCAGTTGCGGAACGTGCCACGGCACGCCACCGCGTCGGTGCCGAACGAACCTCCGCGCAGCATGCGGTAGTCGCCGCCGAAGAAAACCTCCGAGTACTCGCGGTACGGGAACGCGCGGAAGCCGGGGTAGGCGTCGAAACCGCTTGAGCACCACTCCCACACGTCGCCGATCAGCTGCTGAACGCCAAGCGCCGAAGCACCTTCGGGGTACGCGCCGACCTCGGCCGGTTCTAGATGACGTTGACCCAGGTTCGCGGTGCGCGGGCTGGGGTCGTCTTCACCCCACGGGTACCGCCGCGACGTGCCGGTTGCCGGGTCGTAGCGCGCGGCCTTCTCCCACTCTGCCTCAGTGGGCAACCGTTTGTGCGCCCAGTTCGCATAGGCTTCGGCTTCAAACCAGCACACGTGCACCACCGGCTGCTTCGGTGCCAACGGCGTTCGGACGCCAAAAGCCCTTCGATACCACGCACCATCGGTGTCGCGTTCCCAGAATTGCGGGGCCGTGAGCCCCGCTTCGACCCGATGCGCCCAACCACGTTCGGACCACAGTTCGGGCCGGTCGTAGCCGCCGTCGGCGATGAACGCGACGTACTGCTCATTGGTGATGGGCGCGACGTCGATCGCGAACGCGTCAACAAAAACCGGGTGCGCGGGCCGCTCATTGTCGAGCGCCCACGGGTCGGCTGAGGTGCCCATCGTGAACTCGCCAGCGGGCACGCGCACCTCGCCGCTGGCGGCGACAACCGCGCTGGGGGGTGCCGGCGCCGACAGCGCGGGCGCGCCCACGCGTAGCTGATGCGTGGCGAGCATGGTCTCGTCGTGCTGCTGCTCGTGCTGGGCGATCATCCCGAACGCGAACCCGTTCGCGAGCAGCGGACCGCCATCGAACGATGCGGATTCGAGCACGTCCCACACCTTTTCGCGCACGGCGCCCACGTAGCCGCGCGCTTGGCCCGGATCGAGCAGGGGCAGCGCGGGCCGGTTCACGCGCGCGTGCTTGAACGCGTCGTAAAGCTCGTCGATGTCGGCGCGCACCGCTTCGCGACCGCCAACGTCGCGCACCAACCACAGTTCTTCCTGATTGCCGATATGCGCGAGGTCCCACACGAGCGGGCTCATGAGTGGCGAATGTTGGGCGACAAGCTCATTCGTGTCGACGGCATCGGTGAGCGTGTGGGTACGGGCCCGAGCCCGGGCAAGCACCTCGGCGATGCGGGCGCGTAGTTGTTCGCGCGACGTGTGGTCGGCGGGAGCGGACAGGGTCACGGTAGGTCTCCGAATACTGTTGGGCGACAAGGTAATTCGAGAACACGCGCGCTTAACTGCCGCGATACGCTCCACGGCCCGCAGCGCGGCATTGACGTGCGAATTCCTGTAGCCGCGTTGCCGCTTCGGCGGTGCGCGCGTTGTCGGACGCCAGCTCGAACAGGTCGGTGGCAACCCTGCGCAACTCGGGCACGCGAAGCCCATGATGAGCGGCGTCAAGCCACTGACCGGCGACCGGACTGGCAACCGTCGTTGCTGCCGAAACCGTGTCCGGCGACGACATCAGCGCGTCGAAAAGGTGAATCGGGATGTCGAAATTCTCGCCCGGCTGGGTGTCGAGGTAACGAACCTCAAGGTGACCAGAAGCCCTGACCGGCGGAAAGAGGGTGGTGAGGTGGTAGTCGAGATCGGCCTGGGTTGGCCTGCGACCCACCTCGTCGTCGAGCGCTCCGGAGAGCCAATCGGCGAAGGTTGCACCGGCGGGCGGTGACCAGTCGGCACTTTCCTCGGTACATCGCACACACAGCAGTGGCACGTCGAGCGCCCAGTGCGCGTACGCGGTGATGGGGTCGGCCCAATCGGCGACGGGCGGCCGCGTGCGGGCCGGATCCAGCCGCAACCACGTGCGCATGCGCTGTGACGCCCATTCGCCCGCCGGGGCACCGTGCAACCTCGGCGAGCAGGCGAACGCCGCGATGAGCGCGGGCCCGACCACATACAGCGCGGTCCACCGGGCGCGTACCTCGCGCGGATCGGCACCCGCGTCGATGCTGACCTGCGTGGCCGCGGTGTTGCACATCATGAGCGCGCCGAAGGGTCCGATGCCAGCGAAATGGCGTTCCATCGCCGCGTATCGCGGCAGGTCAAGCACGCGCTGAGGTGCGCGTTCGGCGTCGGCGGGAGCGGCGATCATGCCGATTCCAGCAACGGCGAGCAGATCGCGCAACCGCGCGGCATCCGCACGCAAACGCGCGGTCAAGAGGGCTGGATCAGCGAAGGGAGCGCTGGAAAGTTCGATCTGACCACCCGGTTCGATGGTGACGACCGAACCACCGGGCAGTGGTTGCGCGGGCGAAGCCGGCGCGAGAGAAGCGGGAGCGTGTGGCCCGAGCGCGGCGACGATGGTGGCTAGTGAGGGACGCGCGCCCGTGCGATCGGCGGTGAGCCATTCCAGTTCGGCACCGATCAGCCGAGGTGGCCCGAGTTTGAAACACACCCCGCCAACGTAGGCTTCCGCAGCTGCCCGCGATGTGAGTTCCCCCTGGTCGAGGCCACCTTTGGGCCGCGAAGAACGCTCCATGATGATTGCCATGCCAACCTCCGCGCGCTGGGTGCTGCCGACGATATCCATCCAGAGTAGCGAGACCCACCGACAGAAAAAGTGACGAAATGGCGAACAAGCTTTCGGATTAGGGTGGAACCCCATGATCGACCTAGCGGCCGTGCGCGCCGAAACCCCCGGCCTCGACGACCACAAAATCTTCCTCGACAGCGCCGGTTCGTCCCTGCCGCCGAACGTGGTTACCGAAACCGTCATCGCTCACCTGCGCAGCGAAGCGACCGTCGGCGGCTATCGTGCGGCAAACGAACGGCTCGCCGAACTGGACGCGGTGAAAGCCGATATCGCCACCCTGATCGGCGCGACGGCCGACACCATCGCGCTCAGCGACAGTGCGAGCAGGTCATGGGGGGATTTCTTTTACTCGATCCCGCTGCGACCCGGCGATCGCATCCTCATCTCCGGTGTCGACTACGCGAGCAACGCGATCGCGGCGCTGCAACGCGCGCGGGCGACCGGCGCGACAGTCGAGCACATTCCCAGTGACCCCACCGGGGCACTGAATCTGGCTGCCCTTGCCGACCTGCTCGACGACCGGGTTCGGGTCGTGTCACTGCAACACGCGCCAACAAACGGCGGACTGGTGAATCCCGTCGCCGCCGCCACCGAATTGGCGCACAAAGTTGGCGCGCTCGTCCTCCTTGACGCGTGCCAGTCGATCGGGCAGTTGCCCATCGACATGGCCGCGCTGGGCGTCGACGCGATGTCGGCGACCGGACGCAAGTGGTTGCGTGGGCCGCGAGGCACCGGTTTCCTCTACGTCCGCGACGCGACCGCGTTCGAGCCCGGTCGGCTCGACCTGCACAGCGCGGCATGGGTCAGCCCGACCGAATACGAACTCGCGCCGGACGCAACCCGATTCGAGTTTTGGGAGTCTTCGGTTGCCGCGCGCCTTGGGCTGGGCGCTGCCGTGCGGTACCTGCTCGACTTGGGTCCCGAGCAGGTGTACGCGGCCGTCGCTGACCGGGCGGCTTACCTACGCGCGCGACTGCGTGAGGTCGATGGCGTGACCGTGCGCGACCAAGGTGTCGACAACAGCGGCATCGTGTCGTTCACGGTCGCTGGCCAGGACCCCGAAGCGTTGCGCGACCGCCTGCGCGACGATGCGGTGACCGTCACGGTGAGTCACGCCAGTTCGACGTTGCTCGACATGAGCGCGCGCGGATTGTCGTCGGTCCTACGCGCGTCGCCGCACTATTTCGTGTCGCATGGCGATATTGACCGTTTCATCGCCGCGCTCACCGAAATACTTCGTTGCGCGAAGTCAATTCCGCCAGCATCAATGTGAGCCGTGCGCGGCTAATTCGTTGTCGAGTCAACGACAGTTGTTGTCATGGCCCATTTACGCACCCGCTCGTCCGTTTCGGCCCAGGTCAGGGCCGTGACTGCGACACTGATGCAGGCTTTGTCGGTGGCATCGGGTAAACCATAGGGACCGCCCTCATCGTCGAGCGCAGCATTTCGCCAAGGTAATTAGGGGTCAACACCGGGGCAGGTAGGGCGGGATTGTTCGGAGCATGTTCGGAGCACGGCCGTAACTGATCGTTGGCGCAAAGGGGTCCGACGTTGAGCAGGTTCACCGACGAAATGTTTGCCACCGCGTTGTCCACGCCGCCTTGTGCGCGGGGTTTGGTCACCGGAGAACCAGATGCGCCGGTCCGGCACACCTGGGGGGAAATCCATCAGCTCGCCCGCCGTATGTCCGGCGGGCTAGCGGCGGCTGGCATCGGCCACGGCGACGCGGTTGGCGTGCTGGCCGGTCTGCCGGTCGACATCGCGCCGGTCTGTCAGGCCATTTGGATGCGCGGCGCGGCCATCACGATGTTGCACCAGCCAACCCCGCGCACCGATCTCGCGGTCTGGGTGCGCGATACCGAAACTGTCCTGCGGATGATCGAAGCCGACGCCGTTGTGCTCGGCGCACCTTTTGACGCGGCGGAACCGGTTTTGCGTGAGCGCGGCATCCGGGTTGTGCGCATCGAGGAGTTGGCAGCGGGTGTCGACACCGATCCACTTTCCACCACCGAAAGCGATATCGCGTTGCAGCAGTTGACCTCTGGGTCAACCGGCTCGCCCAAGGCGGTGCGCGTCACGCATGGGAACTTCTATACCAACGCCGCCGCCATGTTCAACCGGGTCAAGTTCTCCCTTGACGACGACGTCATGGTCAGCTGGCTGCCCCTGTTCCACGACATGGGTATGGTCGGGTTCCTCGCTGTCCCAATGCAATTCGGGGCCGAGGTCGTCTGCGTCACGCCGCTCGACTTCCTCGCGCGCCCCCTGCTGTGGGCTGAGCTCATCAGCAAATATCGCGGAACTGTCACTGCCGCACCGAATTTCGCGTACTCGCTGCTTGCCCGTCGGCTGCGGCAAGCGGAATCGCCGAACATCGACCTGTCGAGTGTGCGGTACATGTGGAACGGCGCGGAACCGGTCGATCCCGACACGATGGCCGAACTAGCCGAAGCAGGAAAGCCGTTCGGACTCAGCGCGATGGCGCTCACCCCGGTGTACGGCATGGCCGAAACCACCCTCGCCGTGTCGATCCCCGATCCTGGCCAGGGCACGGTGGTCGACGTGGTCGACGCCGACCTGCTCGAAGCCGTTGGCAAAGCGGTGCCTGTTCCTGTCGACGGGCCAGCCAACGCGCGCAAGCTCCCCACGCTCGGCTACCTCGTCGACGATCTTGAAGGCCGCATCGTCGACGACGAACGTCAGCCGTTGCCCGTCCGTTCGGTCGGCATCATCGAATTACGCGGTCGGGCGGTCACTTCCGGCTACGTGACCGTCGACGGCTTCCTTTCCGCACAAGACGAGCAAGGCTGGCTCGACACCGGCGACCTTGGTTACTTCACCGAAGAGGGCCTGGTCGTCGTGTGCGGCAGGCGCAAAGACGTGATCATCATGGGCGGGCGCAACATCTACCCCACCGACATCGAACGCGCCGCGCTGCGCGTGCGAGGGGTACGGCCGGGCAACGCGGTCGCGGTGCGGCTCGACGCGGGCGATAAGCGCGAAAGTTTCGCCGTAGTAGTCGAATCCGCCGAGTACGAGGACTCCGACGAGGTACGGCGGATGGAAAAAGACATCGTGCACGGGGTGTTTTCCGAAGTAGGTGTCCGCCCACGCACCGTCGCGGTGCTTGGGCCGGGCGCATTGCCTAAGACCTCGTCAGGCAAATTGCGACGTGCGGCAACCGCGATGCACTTGCGATAGCTCAAAAAAAGCATCACCGCGTCGGCGGAAAACCGACGCGGTGATGCATTCAGTGCAGCCGGTTCTGCGCGCCTTCAAGGCCCAGCTGCAACAGCAGTTCCACCGCGTCTGCGGCCTGTTCGGCGATCACCGGAACTTCTTTGCGCTCCGGCCCGGAAAACGGCTTGAGCACGTAATCAGCGGGGTCTTGGCGGCCTGGTGGGCGGCTGATGCCCACCCGCGCACGCTGATAGTCCTTGGTAGTCAACGCTTGTGAGATCGATCGCAAGCCGTTGTGCCCACCTTCGCCGCCACCCTGCTTGAGCTTCACCACGCCGAAGTCGAGGTCAAGCTCGTCGTGGACAACCACGATCGAGGTGGCAGGCACCGAGAAGAACTTCGCCAGTGCGGCAACGGGCTTGCCCGAGAGGTTCATGTACGTGCGCGGCTTGGCGATGAGCACGTGCCGCCCGTTGAACCGGGCTTCAACCAGGTCGGCACCCGATTTCTTGTGAATGGCAAAACGGCCGCCGACGCGCTGCGCGAGCACGTCGGCGACCAGGAAGCCCACATTGTGGCGGGTGCGCTCGTATTCGGGGCCGGGGTTACCCAGTCCGACAACGAGCGCGGGCCCAATGGATTCAGTCATGAATCCGGACGAGTCTTACTCAGACTCGGGAGCGGTCTCAGCGGTGACGGCGTCAGCGGCGGTGCCTTCGCCCTCTTCGTCCATCGCGGCAGCCGAAGGCGCGGCGATGACGTTGACGATCAGCGCCTCCGGGTCGCCACCGAGGGCGACACCCTCGGGCAGCTGCAGGTCGCTCGCGAGGATCTGGGTGCCAGCCTCGATGCCTTCGACCAGCACGTTGATGGTCTCGGGCACGTGCAGCGCCTCGGCCTCGATGGAGATGGTGTTGGCTTCCTGGGTGACCAGGGTGCCCGCGGCGGCATCGCCAACGACGACGACGTTCACGTCGGTGGTGACGCGCTCGCCACGCTTGATGATGAGCAGGTCAGCGTGCTCGATGTAGCGGCGGATGGGGTGCACCACAACCGACTTGGTCATCGCGAGCTGCTGCTGGCCGTCGATGACCAGGTTGAGCACGGCGTTGGTGCCGTGGGCACGCAGGATCGCGGCGAACGCACGAGCGTCGAGCGCGAGGTGCTGGGGCTCACTCTGGTGCCCGTACAGCACGGCGGGGACGTTGCCATCGCGACGGGTGCGGCGAGCGGCACCCTTGCCGAACTCGGTGCGGGGAGTGGCTTCGATCAGGTTGACGTCGGACATAACGAATGCGCTCCTACGGCTCTTCCGGCTGGTTTCATGGGTCAACCCGCGTGGCAGCGAAACAATCGCACCTGCGGCAGGTCTGGTTGGTCTACTCGTCGGACGAAGAACGAACGAGGACGACCCATAAAGGCCGAGCCGCGTCGATCACGGTTAGTAATTCGGACCGTGCGAAAAAGCTTTCCGCAGCAGGTCGAGAAACTCACCCTCGCCGAGACAACCCGCCAACCATACCGCATCCGCCGAGCCGGAAAAAACCGGCCTACCCGGCCAGCGCGGGCCTGATGCAGGCTCATCTGGCAAGCCGACTACCCTGAAAAGGCTGGCTAACTCACGCCGTGCGTGTCCCGACCGCCCCCAGAAAGGCCCTGTGTTGACCGAGGCTTCAGTCCCCGAAGGCGGCTCCGCGCCCACCCCACGCGGACTGCCCGCCGAAGTCGCGCGTAGGCGCACTTTCGCGGTGATCTCGCACCCTGACGCGGGTAAGTCGACGCTCACCGAGGCACTGGCGTTGCACGCGCGGATGATCTCGGAGGCGGGCGCTATCCACGGAAAGGCCGGTCGTAAGTCGACGGTCTCGGACTGGATGGAGATGGAAAAAGCGCGCGGTATTTCGGTGAGCTCCACCGCGCTGCAATTCAATTATCGGGCCGCTGGCTCCGATATCGACAATGTCATCAATCTTGTCGATACCCCTGGTCACTCCGATTTCTCCGAAGACACTTACCGCGTGCTCACCGCTGTCGACGCCGCGGTCATGCTCATCGACGCCGCGAAGGGTCTTGAGCCGCAGACGCTGAAGCTGTTCCAGGTGTGTCGCCATCGCGGTATCCCGGTCATCACCGTCATCAACAAGTGGGACCGCCCAGGTCAGGCACCGCTTGAGCTGCTCGACGAGATCAGCGAGCGCATCGGTCTCACGCCGACGCCGCTGTTCCTGCCGGTCGGTATTGCTGGCGATTTCCGTGGGCTGCTGCGTCGCGGTGCCGAAGGTGCGGCCGAGGAGTACATCCACTTCACCCGAACCGCTGGTGGCGCGACCATCGCCCCCGAGGAATCGCTAACCCCCGACGAGGCGTTCGAACGCGAAGCCGAGGCATGGACGACCGCGGCCGAGGAAAGCGAACTGCTCTCGGCGACCGGCCAGGACCACGACCAGGAACTGTTCCTCGCTGGCCAGACCTCGCCGGTGATCTACGCGTCGGCCATGCTCAACTTCGGCGTTCGTCAGCTGCTCGAAACGCTCGTTGAGCTCGCGCCCGCGCCCGGTTCGCGTGCCGATGTGAACGGCAAGGAACGCGAGACCGCCGACCCGTTCAGCGCGGTGATCTTCAAGGTCCAGGCTGGTATGGACACCGCCCACCGCGACCGGCTCGCGTTCATGCGCATTGTTTCGGGCGAATTCGAGCGCGGCATGGTTGTGACGCACGCGCAAACCGGTCGCCCGTTCGCGACCAAGTACGCGCTCACGGTGTTCGGTCGCGAACGAACCACCGTCGATACCGCCTACCCTGGCGACGTCGTTGGCCTGGTCAACGCGACCGCCCTCGCGCCCGGCCACACGCTCTTCGTCGACAAAAAGGTCGAGTACCCGCCGATCCCGAGCTTCGCGCCCGAGCATTTCGCGACGCTGCGTGCCCAGAGCGCGGGCAAGTACAAGCAGTTCCGCAAGGCCATCGACCAGCTCGATTCCGAAGGTGTCGTGCAGGTGTTGCGCAACGACGCGCGTGGCGAGCAGTCGCCGGTGCTCGCCGCGGTTGGTCCGATGCAGTTCGAGGTTGTCACCGCCCGCATGCAGGGCGAATTCAACGTCGAAACGCAGCTTGATTTCCTCGGCTACTCGCTGGCGCGACGCACCGACGCCGAGTCGGCCGCCGAACTCGACCGACAGCGTGGCGTCGAGGTGTTCACCCGCACCGACGGCGCGATCTTGGCCCTGTTCAGCGACAAGTGGCGCTTGCAGTACATCGAGAAGGAACACCCGAACCTGACGCTCGAACCGCTGGTCGCGACCGCCGACTAAGCAGACTCAGCTTCGGGACCAGGATCGCGTCGCACCGACGAGATGTGGTTTTCCTGGGCGATCATGCCCCACCGACTCGCGGTCACCCGCAAACTCGGCAGGTCGCTCAGCGAAAGCACAACCTCGTAGGTGCGCTCGTAGCCGGTGTGGGCGATGCGCCAGTGGCCGTCGTCGCAGCGCACGTAGTGGTCGGTGTAGAACGCGGCACCGCGTAGGCACATGTTGTGCTCGGGGATAATCACGGTGTCGGCCAGGTACCAGGTGCCGGTCGCGGTGTCGCCGTCGATGTCGATCTCCGGGTGATCGCAGCGATGCTCGGTAATCACATGCGGCCCAAGGGTATTGCGTAGGAAAGCTAAGAAAGCGTCGCGCGATTCGAATTGCAGATATTCGCTGTAGGTAGCTGTCGCTTCGGGGATCAGCGTTTCGGCGAATTCATCCCAAGATTTGGTGTCGAGTGTGCGTAGGTAGCGGTATTTGAGCCTGCGGATCGCGGTGGCGTCGTCGGGATCGTCCGGTGGCAGCGCGGTTGCCGTTTCTTCGGGCGCGAAGTCGTCGGCGTAGTCGTCACCTTCGACAGGTGGCACGTCGGCCATCTGGTCCTCCCCCATCGCGTGCCCGGCGACAAGTGGCGTGTCGTCGCCGGGAAACACCGGCACGTGACCGCGCCTAGCGGGCACGACAACGTCGTCGACGTGCACGTTGGGCAGTCCCGAGCCTGGCTCCATGCCTTAACGATCCCACCGAATCGGCCACATCGGCCGATCTGTATCAGATCGCTAGTACTGCCGAAACCGGGTCGTGACCTGGTGTCAACGCTGCTGAGGGTTAGCTCCCGATCGTGAAGCAGGTACGGCAGAAGTCCTCGCCGAACTCCGACAGCCGCAAGCTCTTACGCACGATCTTGGGCGCGCGACCGGCCTTCTTGAGCGCGGTCTCGACTACCGGCTGCACCTCAAGGACCATGTAACGACTGAGCACGACCGGGTCGTCGGAGGTGAGCAGCAGGCCGAGGCGGTTGAGGTTGATCAGATAGGAGCGGGCACGGTCGGGGTAGCGCACACCCGCCTGTTCGGGCACCGAGGTGAGGTCGCCTTGGACGAGCTCCGAGCCGATGCCGAGCGGACGGTTAGTACGCACGTCCACCGACGGTTGCGGACCGTTGAGCGACATGAACCGCAGAATCCGCGCTTCGTCGGGCGCGATCTCATCGAGGATGCGGTCGTAGGCCGGGTGCACGTCTTCGGTGAAGTACACATCCGCCGACCGCGCGAGCAACGCGTCGCCGCGCCTGCGCAGGTCTTCGGTGCTTGCCGAACGCAGGTACGGGCCAACCGTAATAGCTTGCTGCGTAGACCCATTCGGGGTCGGCACGTAGCTGACGATCTCGCGCACCGAACCCTCGGTGACGCCAAGGGCGCTGCGCGCGATGGACCGCAGCGCGTTGCCAGTGCGTTCGGCGATGTCGGCTGATGACTCGCCATCGAGGGCGGCTTGCGCCAACTCCTTGGTGACTTCGTAGGTGGTGCCAACGGCCCACTGACTGCCGCGCACCGCGGTGCCAGCGGCGAGCCCGGCGGCGCGGAAAACTCCGCGAATGAGCCTGGCTTCGTTGCTGATCTGGCGCTGCTCGACATCCGAGCTGCGCTCGACGGCGCGGTTACCGGCACGGGCCAGATCCTGTCCGGTCCTGTCGTCTGTCACGTCTTACTCCGAAGTCCCTCAGCGTGTGCACGATCGCGCGCCCACAGATTAGTGCCCGGATGAACCCCTGCTCCACCGCGGTCGAACCTGGCTCGGTTTGTGATCGGTCACCAAGTGTCGTTGATCATCATTGCGATAAGCCGATGCCAGTACGCCATCGGAAGACACCTCTGTGACTGATGTCTCAGACACTACATTGTGCTCCCCCACACTGCGAATGGACCTAGTTCCCTAGCTCACAGTAGGGTCACCTCGCCGCGGGGGTGCTAATTTTTTACAGATACCAGTGATGCGGCGCACTGGTCATCGGCAGGAGGGTGTCGTGTTAGAAAGTGTGTTCGGTCTCCATCCGACACTCCTGCTCGAAATTGTGACCATTCCTCTTTTCACAGGGGTGATCGGTTACATAACCAACTGGACCGGCATCTTGATGTTGTTCCAGCCCATCAAGTTTCACGGCGTTCGACTTCCCGGCCTGCGCACGATCTACCCGTTCCTGCCCAAGCGCATCCAAGTGCTGCCCTTGCTCAGCTACGACGGTCGCATCGGCTGGCAGGGCATCGTTCCTTCGCGCGCCGACAAAATGGCGAGCATCGCCGTGGATAAGGGTCTCGCCAAACTCGGCAGCGTCTCGGATTTCTACCGCGAACTCGACCCGGAAAAACTGGCCGAACATCTCGCTGGCGTCGCCGACGGCCAGATCCGCGACATCGTTGAAGTCATTCTGCGACGCGAACATCCACAGCTTTGGTACAACCTGCCCACCCAGGTTCGCGAGATGGTGCACGAGCGTGTTCGCTCGCAACTGCCCGAAATCCTGCGCGACCTCACCGTCGAACTTGGTGCCAACATCGACCAGCTCATCGACGTCAAGCAGATGGTCATCCGCTACTTCCAGGCGCGACCGCAGCTGCTCAACCAGCTCTTTCAAGTGTTGGGGGCCAAGGAACTTCGGTTCATGCAGAACTTCGGCTTCTACTTCGGCGCACCGTGCGGGCTCTTGCTCGTCGCCGCGCTGCACATGACGAGCCTGTCGCCGATGGTCGTACTTCCCTTGGGCGGCATCGTGATTGGCTGGGTCGTGAACTGGGTCGGCCTCACGATGATCTTCGCGCCCGCCGAAGCGAAGTGGTGGTGCCCGTGGCGGCGCGGTTTGCTGATGAAGCGCCAGAACGAAATTACCGCGGGCTACGCCCAACTCGTTTCGACCGAGGTGCTCACCATCGCCAATATCGGCGACGAATTGCTCAACGGGCCGCGCTCGGATCGCACATTACAAATGCTGGAAGACACCATGCGCCCGGCCGCCGACCGTGCGCTTGGCCCCGCCCGTCCCGCCGTGAAACTGATGCTCGGCGCCCGCGAATACAATTCGCTGCAATCCACGCTCACCGCCGAGGCGATGACGATCGCGCCGCTTGCGTTCGCCGATCCGCAGTTCAATCGGCAACAGGGTCTGCAAGTCAATGAATTCATCGCCCGGCAAATGTCGCAACTTTCGCCGCATGACTTCGTCGACATGCTGCGATCGGCAATCAAACAAGATGAATGGTTGCTTTTTGTCCATGGCGGCGCGCTAGGTCTCATCGCGGGCTACGCTCATATTCTGGTCTTCGGAACGGGAGTAGCAACCACATGGATGTAGACGAACCCCCTCCTTCTACGGAGGTCGTACGACATACGGTTCCACTGCCCGAAACCGTCGCTGAGCGGCGGAATGTCACCCCGGCGATGGGGGTGCGCGCGGCTACCGGAGTGGCACGCGTCGCCTTCACCGCGGCAACCGGGGTTACGTTGTGGACAGTCGATACGGCCTTAGGCGTCACTGTCACGGTGCTACGCGGAACGCTCGCGGGCACCCCACCTAACGAAGTGCTAGCTGAAGCCGAAACTGAAGTGCGCGACCGACTTCGGCACGCGCTCGGCCTACCACCAACGGCGCAGCAACATTCCGGCGATCAGAACTTGCCAACGTTGCGCGAGCAGGGCGCGCAACTGTTGCGACTATCGGCGAGCACGCATGCGAGCCAACCCGATACGCATCCGGCGTATGCGGGCATCCTCGCCGAAATCACCCCCGACGAGGCTCGCATCCTGCGCTTTCTGCACATCGACGGGCCGCAGCCGTCGATCGACGTGCGCACCGGCCGTCAACGCGCCTTCGGCGGCGAGCGCCTGATCTCGGGCCTCACGCTGATCGGCGAGCACGCTGGCCTTCGCTTCCCGAACCGGGTGCCGCAGTATCTGCCGAACCTACGACGGCTTGGCCTGGTCGAATTCACGCGCGAACCGGTGAGCAACCCGCACCGGTACCAGCTCATCGAAGCGCAGGAACCGGTGCGAGAAGCGTTGAAGCGCTCAGGTTTTGGCACGAAGGTCAGCTACCGGTCGATCATCTTGACCGAGTTCGGCGCCGACTTCGTGCGCACCTGCCTGCCCGTTGTTGTTGACGGGCGCGAAACCGCTACCTAATAGCTACTGATCTTCAGCAAGTTCAAGCCACCGCTCCTCGGCCGCTTCTTTCTCGGCCACAACGGCTTTGAGTTCGCCGCCGAGTTTGACCAGCTTGTCGGGGTCGGTTGCCGCTTCGGCGAGCGCGGCGTGCAGTTTGGCTTCGCGCTCGTCGAGCTTGGCGATCGAACGTTCCAGCTTCGACAGTTCCTTTTGCGCCGCGCGGCGGGTTGCCGAATCTGATTGCGCCGCACCAGTTTTCACCCCCGACTTCACCGTCGGGGTGGCGAGTTGGGCGCGTTTGGCCAGGTAGGAGTCGATGCCGCCGGGCAGGTTGGTGAGTTTGCCGTCGCCGAAAAGCGCCCAGGTTGAATCGCAGATTCGTTCGACGAGGTAGCGATCGTGACTGATCACAACGAGCGTGCCAGCCCAGTTGTCGAGCAGGTCCTCGAGTTGTTGCAGGGTGTCGATGTCGAGGTCGTTGGTCGGCTCGTCGAGCAGCAGCACGTTGGGTTCGGCCATCAGGATGCGAGTGAGCTGCAAGCGACGACGCTCGCCACCGGACAGGTCGCCGACCGGCGTGCGCTGACGGGCAGGGGTGAAGCCGAGGCGCTCGGCAAGCTGACCTGCCGAGATTTCCTTGTCGCCCAACATGATTCGCTGCGCGACCTGCTGCACGGCTTCGAGTACGCGCAGATCGGTCGGCAGATCGTCGAGTTCCTGTCGCAGCCAACCGATTTGGACGGTCTGACCTTGAATCCGCTTGCCGGTGGTCGGTTCGGCAGCGCCGGCGAGAGCGCGCAACAGCGTTGTCTTGCCCGAGCCGTTCACGCCGACAAGGCCAACACGTTCGCCCGGAGCGAGTCGCCAGGTGAGGTCGCCGACAAGTTGCCGACCGTCCGGCGTCGACAGCGACGCGTCTTCCAGTTCAATGACAACGCGACCGAGCCGCTTGCGGGCGAACGCTGCGAGCGACACCGCGTCGCGTGGCGGCGGTACGTCGGCGATTAGCGCTTCGGCGGCTTCAACGCGGTAGCGCGGCTTCGACGTGCGGGCTTTCGCGCCACGACGCAGCCAGGCGAGTTCCTTGCGCGCGAGGTTGGCCCGACGCGCTTCGGACGCGTCAGCCTGCCTGGCACGTTCGGCGCGGGCGAAGATCCAGTCGCCGTAGCCGCCCTCGTAAACCTCGACCTTGCCGCCGATGACTTCCCACGTGCGGGTCGCGACGGTGTCGAGGAACCAGCGATCGTGGGTCACGACGACGAGCGCGGTCCGACGCGCGACGAGGTGGTTGGCCAGCCACTGCACGCCTTCGATGTCGAGGTGGTTGGTCGGCTCGTCGAGGACGAGCAGGTCGAGATCGCGAACCAGCGCTGCGGCCAGCGCGACGCGTCGGCGTTCGCCACCGGACAGGTTGGTGACCGAGGTATCGAGGCCGAGGCCGGCGATGCCGATGCCTTCGAGGATCGAGCGCACGCGCGAGTCGGCGGCCCACTCATGTTCGGCGATGTCGACCGTTGACAGGTCATCAGACAACCCGGCGAGCACGACATCGCCAACGGTCGCGTCGTCGGGCAGCACGCCACGCTGGGTCACGACGGCCATCCGCAGCCCACCGACCCGACTCACGCGGCCCTTGTCGGGCGGCTCAAGGCCGGTCAGCACCTCAAGCAGGGTGGTCTTGCCACCACCGTTGAGGCCGACAACCCCGATCCGCTCCCCCGCGTGTACGCCGAGCGAAACGTCATCAAGCAGCGGTTTGATACCGAAGCTTTTGGAGACCTGTTCGAGGTTGATCAGGTTGGACATATGGGTAGCTGCCGCCTTCCGCGTGGATCTATGGCCGTACGAGCCTACTCACGCTCAACGACACGTGCCCCGGGCACCGGCCCGCTCGCGGTGCGCACGCTGCGGGAAACGCCCGCGCCCGCTAACTCGGCGGCAACGGCGATGGCGGCGGTTTCGCTCTCACAGAGGAACGCGCACGTTGGGCCGGAGCCGGAAACGAGGCCAGCGAGTGCGCCCGCTTCGGTGCCCGCGCGCAACGTGCGACGAAGTTCGGGGCGAAGCGAGAGCGCGGCGGCTTGGAGGTCGTTGCCGAGCAGCGGCGCGAGGACGCGTGGGTCGCCGCCCGCGAGTGCCTGCATGAGTTTTTGCGGGTCGTTCAGGCGTGGCGGGTGGCCTTCGGCGCGAAGCCGGTCGAGTTCTGCGAAAACCGTCGGAGTGGACAAGCCGGTTTTCGCGAAGGCGAGCACCCAGTGAAAGGTGTTGCGCGACAACACAGGAAGCAGCCGTTCGCCGCGGCCGGTACCAAGCGCGGTGCCGCCGTGCAGCGCGAACGGGACGTCGCTACCGAGCTCGGCACCCACCTTCGACAGCTCGTCGCGGCTCATGCCGAGGTCCCACAGTTCGTTGAGGCCGACGAGCGCGGCGGCGGCGTCGGCACTGCCACCCGCCATCCCGCCAGCGACGGGAATGCCCTTGTTGATGGCGATTTCGACGAGCGGAGCGCGACCGGCGAGGTGCGCGAGTCGAACGGCCGCTTTGGAAACGAGGTTGCTGCGGTCGGTCGGCACGTCGGCAGCGCCTTCGCCGGTGACGCGAACCGTGAGCGAGCTCGATGGCGCGAGTTTGACTTCGTCGGCAAGCGAGAGCGCCTGGAACACGGTGGTGAGGTCGTGATAGCCGTCAGGGCGCAGGTCACCGACTCCGAGATGCAAATTCACCTTCGAAGGGGCGCGCACGACGACCGGGCTGGGCACTACTGACAGCACGATCACCAAGCGTAATGGGTGGCTCTGACATCTGACGGAAATCTTCGCGTCACTAAGGGTTGCACCAAATACCCTCGGGGGGTACCTTCATTTCCAACGGGGATACCCCCCGGACGTATCAGCGAAGGAGTCGGCTCATGGCAACAGCAAGCACGAACACCTACACCGTCACCGGCATGACCTGCGGCCACTGCGTCAGCTCGGTCGCCGAGGAAATCGGCAAGATCGACGGCGTCACCAGCGTGAATGTCGATCTGGCGAGCGGTCGCGTCGAAGTCACCGCCGACGCGCCGATTGCCGACGCCGACGTCGCGGCTGCCGTCGACGAAGCCGGTTACGCGCTGGCTTGAGGTCTACAAACCCGAAACGGGACCGGTACGCCGGTCCCGTTTTCGCGTTTAGTTGGCCTGGGCGGCCAGGCGGACATAAGCCGCCGTATCCAACGTTTCACCGCGCGCGGTTGGGTCGATGCCCGCGGCGACCAGTCGTCGTTCGGCTTCGGCAGGCGAACCAGCCCACCCCGACAGGGCCGCGCGCAGGGTTTTGCGCCGCTGCGCGAAGGCGGCGTCGATCACCGCGAAGACGCGCCTGCGGTGGTCGTCATCCATCGACCATGGCGGTTCTTCGTACCGATCAATGCGAACCAGACCGGACTCGACTCGCGGAACGGGCCAAAAGACTTGCGTCCCAACGTTTCCCGCTTTGCGGACGCGACCAAAGAAACCGGCCTTCACGCTCGGCACGCCATAGACCTTGCTGCCAGGTTGGGCGGCGAGCCGGTCAGCGACCTCAAGCTGCACCATGACAAGCGAAACCTTGATGCTCGGCAACGACCCAAGCAGGTGCAACAACACCGGCACCGCGACGTTGTAGGGCAGGTTCGCGACGAGCGCGGTCGGCTCGGCGGGCAGCTGATCGGGACGCACGCGCAGCGCGTCGGCTTCGACAACCTTGAGCCGGTCGGCGAGCTCGGGTGCGCGGTCACCGACGGTTTCGGGCAGATAGTTCGCCAGCACTGGGTCGATCTCAACCGCGATCACCTGGTCGACAACGTCGAGCAACGCGAGCGTCAGCGAACCGAGGCCAGGACCAACCTCAAGCACGGTGTCGGCGCTGCCAACTCCTGCCGCCGAAACGATCCGGCGCACGGTGTTGGCGTCGTGGACGAAGTTCTGTCCGAGCTGTTTGGTCGGGCGGACGCCAAAGCGTTCGGCGAGCGTGCGCACCTCGGTGGGACCGAGTAGCGCGGCGCTTCCGCGAGCGGGAATCTCAGGTTCGGACACCGCTAGAACCTACCAATCGACGCGCGTGCGACGTGTCAGCGCTGCGGCGGTGCCGCGTTGATGCGCGCGAGGAAGCCGTCGAAGGCAGCGAGCTGGTCGGGCGAAACCGAGCCGTGCTGACCGTTGCCGAGCACGACCTGCTGGTCGACGCCGCCCAGCCCAAGCTGCGCGACGAGCGCGGCGTGCAGCGGGGACGGGACGATCGTGTCGGCGACGTTGATCGACAGGAAAACCGGGTCGCGATAGCCCGTCGTTGGCAACATCATGTAGTCGGCGAGCGGGCCGCGCAGGCCCTCAAGCGGACGGGCGAGAATGTCGGCGGGCGCGAGGCCCTTGCCGATCGTCAGCAGTTCGTCGATGCACTGGGTCGCGCCCGCGTCGACGATTTCCTTGCCGCGCGGGGTGAGGTAGGAGTCGACGTTGGCGTCGGGGTTCACCGCGCGCAGGCCAGCCAAGATGCTGACGACGAACGAGGTCGCCGACGCGAACACCTCAAGCTTGGGCATGCTCGGGCCGATGAGGGGCAGGATCTTTTCGACGTCTGAGGCGGGGTCGATGGTCGCGGTGCCTCGGAAATCGAGTTCCGGCGCGTAGCTGGCCTGCACGGACGCCGTGCTGAGCGCGGCGTGACCGCCCTGCGAGACGCCGGTGACGCTCCACGTGCGCGAAAGGTCGCCGTTGGCTGCCCGGGCAGCGCGCACTAGGTCGATGGTCGCTGTCGCCTCGCTTCGCACCTCAAGGTAGGGATGCGGGCCCGTGTCGAAACGGCCAAGGCCGAGGTAGTCGGGCGCGACGACGGCATAACCGGCGTCGACCATGCGCTTGATGAGTCGATCCTCGGCCGCGCGCATCATGGGCAGCGGCGCGAGTTCGGGATCGGCCTGGCCGCCGCAGTGCATGCCCGACCCGCTTGTGCCGTGGTCGTAGGCGATGATCGGCCAGCCCGTGGCTGGCGCATCGCCTGCGGGGAGAAACAGCGAGCCGCTTGCCGGTTGGGCGTTGCCCGCCGAGTCGGTTGTCCAGTACTCGACAACCGACCCGCGATCCATGCCGTGCCAGCCAGCGGGCCGAGCTTGCGCGCTAATGACCGATCCAGGCTCTTGCCCGGCGGCGGGTGCGACCCCGGCGCCGAGCAAGCTGATGGCCGCGACAGTCGCGACTAAACCAACGCGCAGGGAGTTCTTCGACAACGGCCTTTTCTTTCGCCAGGCAACGGATTGTCTGGCGAGTGTAGTTGTTCTTGCGGCGAGATCCCGACGGATCAGCGCTGCGGCTCCGCCACATTGACTCGTTCGATGAACGCGTCAAGCGCCGACCACATGTTGTCGTCGAGCGTGGTGTGCTGACCAAAGCCGACGACGGTATCGAAGTCGACATTGCCCGCGGCGAACTGGGCGATGAGAGCGGCGTGCAACGGCGAAGGCACAACGGCGTCAGTCGCGTTGACTAGCAACAGGATTGGCTTGTCGTAGCCGGACGTCGGCAGCGTCATGTACTCGTTGAGCGCGCCGCGCAGCGGGCCGTCAGACAGCGGGCGAGCCAACAGGTCGCCGAAGCCAATGCCGTTGAGGGCCTTGACCTGATCGTCGATGCACTGGCTGCCAGCGGCGTCGAGCACCTCGCGGCCAAGCGGCGTGAGGTAGCTGTCAACCTCGGCCTCGGGATGGGTTTCGCGCAGGCCGGCAAGGATGCTCACGATGAAGCCGGTGATCGCGCCGGTGCCCTCGATGGCGGGGATGCCGGGACCAAGCAGCGGGAGTGCCTTCTCAACGTCGGAGGCCGGATCGACGGCGGCAGTGCCACGGAAGTCGAGTTCGGGGGCGTAGCTCTGTTGCACGGACGCGGTGCTGAGCGCGGCGTGGCCGCCCTGCGAGGCACCGAGTGCCGTCCACGTGCGCGACAGGTCCGGGTTGGCGGCACGGGCGGCGCGCACGAGGTCGATGGTGGCTGTGGCTTCGCTTCGCACCTCAAGGTAGGGGTGCGGGCCGGTGTCGAAACGGCCGAGACCGAGGTAGTCGGGTGCGACGACGGCGTAACCCTGGTCAACGAACCGCTTGATCAGCTCATCTTCAGCGGCCCGGTTGACCGGCAGCGGCGCATCGTCCGGATCAGCCTGGCCACCGCAGCCGGTGCCTGAGCCGAGGGTGCCGTGGTCATAGGCGATGACGGGCCAGCCGGTTGCCGGCGCGTCGCCCTCGGGGAGGAACAGCGCGCCCGACACCGGACGTTCGACGCCAGCCGAATCAGTCGTCGTGTATTCGATGACCGACCCGCGCGACATCCCGTGCCAGCCAGCAGGCTTTGCTTCGGTGGCGATCACCGCGCCTGGCGCTGCGGAAGCGGTGGCGTGGGTCGCGGTAACCAGAGCGGCCGCGGTGAGCGCCATCCCGGTTGCGATGCGATTGAAAGTCTTAGGCATTCGTGCGTAGCCCTCCGGGTCTCGGTTGCGTTGCGCGGCCGAGACTACCTGTTGCTGGACAGTTGCCCAACTTGTCAGCGCGGAGGCGATGCCGTCGCGCGGGCTAAGCGCGACGGATTAACTGAGCCCGAGCCGGCCGGTGCATGCGGGCCACGCACCCCAACCTTGGCGAGCGCGGGTGACCTCAGCGATGGCGATCTGTTCTTCGCGGGTAGCGAGGTCGGCGCGCGGCGCGTAGCGGGTGCCGCCCTGACGTTCCCACGTGCTCTGATCGAACTGAATGCCGCCGTAATAGCCGTTTCCGGTATTGATCGACCAGTTGCCCGTCGACTCGCATTGCGCGAGCGCGTCCCAGGTCGAACCATCGCGCACCGGCGGCACTTCGGTGCCCGGCTTAGCGCCCTTACGTACGGTTTTCGGCTGGGCCGGGGTGAGCACGGTCGAGCCGATCTGGACCCGAGTGTCTTCGACGCCGTTCACCAACGTGACCGCGAACGTCACGTTGTGCACGCCGGGCGCGCCCGGGTTTTCCACGATGGTCCGACTCATGTTGAGCGTTGGATCTTCGATGATCTGCTCGGTGGGGTCGAGAGGCAGTGTCTCCGTACGGTTTTCGGTGCGCTGGCGAGTGACGGCCACCTTCATGCCGTCGGTGAGCGGCGTCGAAACCGCAGGCGTCGCGAAGTCTTGATCCTTGAGGATGATGCCTGCCGCGCTCAGAAACTCGCCAACGGTCGGGGCGGCGATGCGCAGGTCGACGGGCGACGCGACACCGTCGACGAGGCTCACCGTGCGCGGGCTGACCACGTTCAGCGCGGCACCGGTGAGCGGGAGCTTCTCGGTGCGCGTCGGCACGACATGGGTATCGGCGGGGATGCTCAACGCGGCGAGCGCGTCGCCCGCGGTGACGCCGGTTGTCCAGACCTTGCGCGGCTGACCGTCGACCGTGACGGTGATTTCCTTGCCGCGATTGAGCGTGATGGTCGCACCATCGGCAACCTTGGTACTCGCGGCGGGAACCACCTTGTCGCGGTCGGCGATGGGGTGGCCAGCGTCGCGCAGCACCGACTTCACGTCGCGTGCCATCGTCGAGAACTCGGTGCGCTCGCCGTCAATGAGCAACACGACGGTCTTGTGGTTGACGATCGCCATCGCGCCGCCCGCGATCAGGACCAGCAACATGGCTGCCACCGCCGCGTAGAGCAGCGGTGAGCGAGACGAGTTGATCCGCGAAATAGCCGACATGATTACAGGAAGATAACGACCAGATCCGCGTCAGGCAACAGTCGTGGTCCCGATCAGCGGGAATAAACATCACGATTCAATGACGCCGCCGCAGGTAGATAACGACCTGGCGGCGGCGGGTGTCATCGATCACGTCGGCCGAAAAACGGCCGTAAATCGGTCTTGACGACTAGCGAATTCGATAAAGCCTGCGCGCGTTGGCGGCGGTGATGTCGGCGAGTTCCTGCGGGTCCTGTTCGCGTGCCTCAGCGAGCGCGCGCACGGTATAGGGCAGGCAGTACGACTCGTTCGGCGCGCCGCGATAGGGATGCGGCGTCAAAAAGGGCGCGTCGGTTTCGACCAAGATCTGATCGTCGGGCACGAGTTTCGCGGCTTCGCGCAGCTCATGGGAGTTTTTGAAACTGACCGTTCCTGAGAAGCTCAGCACGTACCCCTCGGCGACGCACGCTTCGGCCATCGTCGCGTCCGAGGAGAAGCAGTGGAAGATCACCGTGTCGGGCGCGCCTTCGTCGAGCAGCACGGTGAGTAGGTCGTGGTCGGCTTCGCGATTGTGGATCATCAGCGGTTTGCGGACGCGTTTGGCGAGGTCGATGTGCCAGCGGAAGCCGTCGATTTGGGTTTCGATGTCGGCGCAACCGTCGAGTTTGCCGGGCCAGTAGTAGTCGAGGCCAGTTTCGCCGATCGCGACAACGCGCGGGTCGGTCGCGAGGTATTCGAGTTCGGCTTTGGCCTTGTCGTCGAGGGCGTTCGCGCGGGTTGGGTGCAGCGCGACGGCCGCGTAGACGCGGTCGTCCCAGTTGGCCGCCCGCACGGCGAACTGCGCTGCGGCGAGGTCGTCGGCGATGGTGACCACCTGTCCAACGCCCGCCTGGTTCGCGCGGTCGAGAATCGCGCTCACCGATGCGGCATCGGTCGCGCCGCACGCGTCAAGGTGGGTATGCGCGTCGATCAGCGGTGCGAGCGGCGTCGGAAGGGGCGGAGCCGGACGATTTGTGTTTGCCACGCCGATTACAGTAGTTCGCATCATGAGCGAGCGAAGCGAGCGATCAATGGGCACAGCCGCATCTGCGGTCACGACTGCGCCGAGCGCCAGCGAGGGGCAGTTGTGAGCGCATCCTCTGACGGCGCTGAGGCGCCCGCCTTCTACATCACGACCGCCATCGCGTACCCCAACGGTGCGCCGCATATCGGGCACGCGTACGAGTACATCTCGACCGACGCGCTTGCTCGATTCAAGCGACTCGACGGCTACGACGTGTTCTTCATGACGGGCACCGACGAGCACGGCCAAAAGATGCAGCAGACCGCCGCGAACGAAGGCATTCCCGTCGCCGAACTCGCCGCGCGCAACTCGGCGGTGTTCGAGGCGATGGACAAGGCGCTCGACATCTCACACGACCGCTTCATCCGCACCACCGACGAAGACCACAAGGCCGCGTCGGTCGCGCTGTGGAACCGGATGCTCGAAGCGGGCGACATCTACCTGGGCAACTACTCGGGTTGGTATTCAGTGCGCGACGAGGCGTTCTACACCGACGAGGAAACCACCGTCCTCGCCGACGGCACCCGGGTTTCGACCGACACCCAAACCCCGGTCACCTGGACCGAGGAGTCGAACTACTTCTTCAAGCTCTCGGCTTACCAGGACAAGCTGCTCGAACTGTTTGAGTCGCAGCCCGACTTCATCGCGCCCGCGACGCGACGCAATGAGATCGTCAGCTACGTCAAGGCTGGGCTGAAGGATCTGTCGATCTCGCGCACCACGTTCGACTGGGGTGTTCCGGTGCCCGGCGAGCCCGATCACGTGATGTACGTGTGGGTCGACGCGCTCACCAACTACCTCACCGGCGCTGGCTTCCCGGACACCGATTCCGAACAGTTCGCCAAGTTTTGGCCCGCTGATGTGCACATCATTGGCAAGGACATCACGCGCTTCCACGCCGTGTACTGGCCCGCGTTCCTGATGTCGGCCGGGATCGAATTGCCGAAACGGGTTTTCGTGCATGGCTTCCTGTACAACAACGGCGAGAAGATTTCGAAGTCGACGGGCAATATCGTTGACCCGCTTGAGTTGGCGGAGACGTTCGGCCTTGATCAGCTGCGCTTCTTCCTGCTGCGCGAGATCTCCTACGGCCAGGATGGCAACTACAACAACGACGCCATCATCGGTCGCATCAACGCCGACCTCGCCAACGAATTCGGCAACCTGGTCCAGCGCAGTTTGACGATGGTCAATAAGAACTGCGACGCGAAGGTGCCGACGCCGGGCGAGTTCACCGCCGACGACCAGGCTTTGCTCGACCGCGCGTACGGCCTGCTCGACCGGGTTCGCGCTGATTTCGACGCCCAGCAGCTGCATTTGGCGTTGGAAGCGATCTGGCTGACCCTCGGCGAAACCAACCGTTACTTCTCCGCCAACGCACCGTGGGCCCTGCGTAAGTCGGGCACGCCCGAAGACCTTGCCCGCATGGCCACGGTGCTCTACGTGACGTTGGAAGTGGTTCGCGTTGTTGCGATCCTGACCCAGCCGGTCATGCCGTCGTCGTCGGCGAAGATCCTCGACCTGCTCGGCACCAAGGCAACCACCTTCGCCGACATCCCGACCCCGTTGGTCGCGGGCACCGATCTTCCTGCACCGGAACCGGTTTTCCCGCGCTACGTGGTTCCTAAGGACTGAGCGTCTGAATAACGAAGCGGCGCACGATCATTCGTGCGCCGCTTTTTTATTCGGCTGAACGCGCCGCCAAAACCGCGTCGTACAGGTCGTTTCGGGATGTCCCGTTGGCATTCGCCACGTGGGCGGATGCGTCTTTCAAGCGCATTCCCTTTTCGACAAGGTCCTCAACCTCGCCAACCAGGTCGGCGGGGTCGGCCGAAACCGGTTGCGCGCCTTCGAGAACCACGGTGATCTCGCCACGCGCGCCTTCGACGGCCCATTCAGCCAGTTCGGCCAACGTGCCGCGCTTGATTTCCTCGTATGTCTTGGTGAGTTCGCGGCAGACCGCAGCGCGACGGTTCGGCCCCAAAACGGTGACGGCGTCGGCCAAGCAGTCAGCAAGGCGATGCGGTGCTTCAAAGAAAACGGCAGCGCGTGGCTCAGTTGCCAAGGTGCGCAACCACTCTCGACGTTGGCCGCCCTTACGCGGGGCGAAACCGTCGAAGCAGAAACGTTCAACCGGCAGGCCGGACAGGGCCAATGCCGTCGTGACGGCCGACGGGCCGGGCAGGCACGTGACCGGCAGGTCGCGTTCCACCGCAGCGGCCACCAAGCGATAGCCGGGGTCACTCACTGACGGCATACCAGCGTCGGTCACCAACAGTACGGTTTTACCCTCGGCAAGATCATCAAGCAAACCGGGCAGACGCGCCGCCTCGACGTGGTCGTAGAAGCTGACCACTTTCCCGGTGATCTCGACGCCGAGCGCCTTCGCCAGCGACCGGGTGCGCCGCGTGTCTTCCGCCGCGACAACGTCGGCTGAACCGAGCGCGTCGCGCAGTCGTTGCGACGCGTCGCCGATCTCGCCCATGGGTGTAGCCGCCAAGACCAACATCGCACTATTGTGTCAGGCGGTCGAACCAGGGGGTGACAGTGTCGGGCGAGCGAGAGATGCCGCATTCCACCGCCTACGATCGGGGCGTGATCCCGGTGACCGAAACGCGCCCGCAGCGTCGGCTGGTCTCCCCTGCCCCGCTGCGCCCCAGCCCTGATTTCGGCCCTGCTGACCGAGCGCGCGGCTGGCTCGTCACCGCCGTCATCACCGCGATCGCCGCTGTCACGCGCTTCATGATGCTCAACTACCCAACCGACGCGCGCACGCCTGTTTTCGACGAAAAGCATTACGCGCCGCAGGCGTGGCAGATGGTGACCGGCGGCTGGATCGAAGACAACCCCGGCTACGGGCTTGTTGTGCATCCGCCGATCGGCAAGGTGTTCATCGCGTTCAGCGAGGCGATTTTCGGTTACAACGCCTGGGGTTGGCGAGCCAGCGCGGCGTTGGCGGGCACGATTCTTGTGCTGATCGTGGTGCGCATCGTGCGTCGCATGGCCCGCTCAACGCTCATCGGCGCGTTCGCTGGCCTGCTGCTGATCTGCGACGGCCTGACGTTCGTCTCGTCGCGCATCGGCATGCTCGATATCTTCATGGCGTTGCTCGTCACGGCCGCCTTCGGCTGTTTGATCGTCGACCGCGACCAGGTGCGCGAACGACTCGCGCGCGCCGACGCCGCAGGCCGCACCGCGCTTTCGCAATGGGGACCGCGACTTGGCGTGCGCTGGTGGCGCTTCGGCGCTGGCGTGCTGCTCGGTTTGGCGTGTGGAACTAAGTGGTCTGGCCTGTACTACATCGTGTTTTTCGGCTTGATGAGCGTGGCATTCGACGTGAGCGCGCGCAGGACTTACGGCGTGAAACGGCCGTGGGTCGGCACGTTCGTGCGCGACGTCGGGCCCGCGCTGTACGCGCTGGTTGTGATCCCGATCCTGGTCTATTTGGGCAGCTACTGGGCCTGGTTCGCCAGCGAGGACGGCGTTTATCGCTACTCGGTGGGTCGCACGATCGGTACCGGCGGCACCTTCTCGTTCCTGCCCGACGCGCTGCGTTCGCTCTGGTACTACCAAAGCGAGACGCTGGCCTTCCACTCCAGTCTCACCAACTCAGCGGGCAACCATCACCCGTGGGAATCGAAGCCGTGGACGTGGCCGATGGGCCTGCGCCCGATGCTTTACTACTACGCCGACGGCGCGAGTGGCTGTTCACAAGCGCAATGTGTGAAAGCCGTAATGGCCATCGGCACCCCCGCGATCTGGTGGCTCGCGTTCCCCGCGTTGGGCTGGATGCTGTGGCGTTCGGTCGTTCGCCACGACTGGCGGTACGCGGCGATCCTGGTCGGCTACGGCGCTGGGCTGCTGCCGTGGTTCCTGACCCTCGACCGGCAGATGTACTTCTTCTACGCCGTCGTCCTCGCGCCATTCCTTGTGATGGGCATCGCGCTGATTCTCGGCGACATCCTCGGCCCAGCGCGCCCACCTGGCGTTCCACGCGGCCCGAATGGCGCGTATCTGCCAGCGCCGGTGAACGAGCGCTACGCCCTCGGCCTGCTCATCGTGAGCATCTACCTTGGTCTCGTTGTCGCCAACTTCGTGTGGCTGTGGCCGATCCTGACCGGCCAGGCGATCACGCCAGGCAACTGGCAAGACCATCTCTGGCTGCCGAGCTGGCGTTAAAGCGCGGCGCGCACCAGCTCAACCGCGGTTTCGTCGTCGATGCCGAGATGGCGTGTCGTCACGAGATAGGCCGATGCCGCGCGCGCCGCGATGTCGCGGGTGGGGTCGCCCGTTGACGCGATGAATGAACCCTGCCGTCCGCGCGTTTCGAGCACACCGTCGGCTTCGAGCTCCCGATACGCCCGCGCGACCGTGTTCGGCGCGATCCCCAGCTGCGCGGCCAAGGCGCGCACGGTCGGAATCTTCGTGCCAGCGGTGAGCGTGCCCGCCCTGACCTGCACAATCACCGCCATCCGCAGTTGCTCATACGGCGGCTGAGTCGAGCCTGCCGACAACTCAACGTGGAACATCACACCTCATCTCTGGCTAGCGGGCACGACATACAGCGAGGTCCGCCGCGGCCGGAACCCAATTCCGAGCCGCTGATCGTGACAACCTCAATGCCCGCGTCGGCTAGCCGCGCGTTGGTCATCTCATTGCGTTCATAAGCGACGACGACGCCCGGCGCAAGGGCGAGCGTGTTGTTGCCGTCGTCCCACTGCTCGCGTTCGGCGGCCGGTCCGTCGCGGCCGGTGTCGATGACGCGCAGCTCGTCGATGCCCATCGCTTTCGCCGCGGCGGGGAGGAACGGTTCGGGTCCGGTGATGCTGAGCGACGTGCGGTCGAAGCGCCCGTCGAAGCCTTCTGGTCGGCGAATCGTGAACGCTTGCAAGCTGTCTCGCACACCCGGGTACATCACGACAGCGTCGGTGTCGACCATCGTGCATACCGTGTCCAGGTGCATTGTCGCGCGGTTCTGCGCGATCGGCACAACGAGCACCGTGTGAGCGAGTCCATCGTCAAAGAGACTGCGCGCCAACGCTTCCGCGCCCGCCGGTCGCGTTCGCTCGCCAACGCCAACGGCCACAACGCCTGGCGAAAGCAGCAACACGTCGCCGCCTTCGATGGGCGCGGTATGGGATTCGTATGCGCGACGCACCCCTAAAAAGCGAGGATGGAAGGCATACACCAAATCGGTAAGTGAGGTTTCGCGACTGCGAGCGGGCAGCGCGAGGGAGGTAATGGCGACTTTGGGCCCGATCCACACCGAAGAATCGCGAGTGAAAAGCAGGTTGGGCAGGGGGTCAATCACAAAGTCACCGCCGTGGTGCATCCTGCGTACCAGCGAGGTGGAGTCGGGCCCGAACGGCAGCTCGTCGAAGGTCATGCCTGCCATCAGCACGTCGGCGAGGTCGGCGGCGGGAATCTTGCGCAGTTCGGCGGCGAGTTGGTCGGCCAGATCGTGGCCAAGTCGACGGGCATCGACGGCGGCGGCAATACCTTGAATGCGCGCGGCACCGCTTGCCGTCAAGGTTTCGGTGAGCAGATCGGCAAGCAACAGCACTTCAACGCCGCGCGCGGTAAGCACGTCGGCGAACGCGTCGTGCTCGGCTTGGGCGCGTTCGACCCACGGGATGGCGTCGAAGAGCAGCTGATCGTTGTTGCGCGGGGTGAGGCGGCGCAACTCGTCGCCGGGGCGGTGCAGCAACACCGTGCGCAACGCGCCGACTTCGGAGGTGACGGCAGGGCGTGTTCCCATGCGAGAACCGTAGTGGTTATTCACAGATTTTCCCGTTCAGCCGCCATCCAGGCAAAACCTCAAGTATTATTTAGGTTCACGCGGGAGGAGCGAAGATGACGGCGGCCGACTGGCAAACTAAGGAGCTGACCCCCGGGCAGCTTTCCGAGCGTAGTGGAGTTGCAGTCTCCGCGTTGCACTTCTACGAACGCGAAGGTCTCATAACGAGTCGTCGAACGAGTGGCAATCAACGCCGCTACTCGCGCGAGACGCTGCGCCGCGTCGCGTTCATCCGCATCTCCCAGCGAGTTGGCATCCCGCTCAGCGAGATTCGCGGTGCGCTGGAACGTCTGCCCGAAGGTCGAACACCTACCCGCCGCGATTGGGAAACCCTGTCGTCGGTGTGGCGGACTGAGCTCGATGAGCGCATCACGCAACTGATTCGCTTGCGCGACAACCTGACTGGGTGCATCGGCTGCGGCTGTCTGTCGCTCGGGTCATGCAAATTGGTGAACGAGCACGACCGCTTGGGTGCCGAGGGTCCGGGTGCGCGCGTGCTTGACGTGCATTTGAACGGAACGCCACGCGCGCCGGGATGTGAACCGACGCTCACCGGGGCGACGGTGTGCGAGGCGGTTGCGGAGTAGGACCTAGCGGCCAAGTACCGCGAGCATCCCCTCGACCGCGCGCGGCCAGGTGAACTGTTCCGCGCGGGTCCGTGCCGCGCGACGTCGGCCAATAGTCGGCATGGCGAGCACGTCGGTGACGGCCTGCGCGAAGGCACGCGGACGGTCGGCGGCGATCGCGCCGCATTCGGCCGTGACGATGTCGGCCAGCGCGGACGACCGGCTCGCCACCACCGGCGTCCCCGCGGCAAGCGCTTCCAACGCGGCAAGCCCGAACGTCTCGTGCGGGCCGGGCGCCAGCGAAACATCCGCGGTGGCAAGCAGTTTCGCGACCATCGCCCGGTCGCTAATGAACCCCGTGAAATGCACAGCGGGCATCCCACCTGGCAGCGTCGGCAACGTCTTCGCGCGACGTTCCAAGGCATCGCGACGCGGCCCGTCACCGGCGACAACAAGCCGCGTCGGCATCCCCGCCCGCGACAGCGCGCCCACCGCCTCGATGCTGCGATCGACCCGCTTCTCCACCGACAACCTGCCGCAGTGCACAAGCAGCGGATACCCGTCGACGCCAAGGTCAGCGCGCAGTTCGGTGTCGCGTTGACGTGGACTGAACAGGTCGAGGTCAACGCCGAGCGGGACAAGTTCCACGTTGCCAGCGCCGATGCGTTCGAACTCCGCGCGCGCGAATTCCGTTGTGCAGACGACCATGTCGTAGTCGGTCGCGGTCCGACGATTGGCGATGTCAGCACAGTGCCGCGCCGCGGGTCGCGGGAGGAATTGGCCAAGCAGCCGGTCGAGGCGTTCGTGCGAAATCATCACGCTGGTCACGCCACGTCGAGAGGCCCATCGACCGAATCCGCGAAGCGTCAGTCGGTCGGAAACCTCAAGCACGTCCGGCGCGAGCCCACGCAAAGCGTCGGCAACGCGACGAGGGTCCGCCGCGCGATAACCGCCGGTCCAGGGAATCGACAAAGCGGGCAAAGTAATTCGCAGCGCGCCGCTGGGCAGTACTTCCTCTGACCGACGTGCCCCCGGCACGATCAGCACCACCTCATGCCCGGCCGCGACGTATCCCTCGCCGAGGTGATGCAGCGCCGTACGCAGCCCACCTGAGCGCGGGCCGTAAAAGTTGGCGAGCTGCACGATGCGCACTTCCCGATCGTTTCCCCGTCCGGGTTACCGACGGAACCAGCACGGACAACGCGACGTGAACAGCGGCGAAAGACCCGACTAACCAGCCTGACTCGACCACACCCGCAACAGCCCATGCCCCGACGTCGTCGCCGCCAACTCGGCCTCGGCAACCATCACATCGCCCGCGCCGAAGCGCACCCGCAGCGCGAGGCGGTGCACCGCGCCGGGCCGGTCGACCAGCTCAGCGCAGGCAGCGCGCAATTCGGCGAGGTCGTCGGGGTCGACCCACGGTCGCTCGACCGCCCACCGATCCAACGGCGGTGGCGGTTCGCCAGCCCACTCGTAAATCAGCGCCGACGACAACTCGACCAGCCCAACCCCAACACCACTGGTCTGCGAAACCGCGCGCAGCATCACGATGTCAGGGTCGGGCAGCGGATCTGGCTGTGTCCGTTCAGGAATGGCGTGCATCAGTGCGGTGACCCGCTGTTGAGCGGGCACCGCACGCGTGACCATCTGAAAGTGGCGGACCACGTCATCGTCGCCACGCATGTCGACCTCGCCCTGCCACCGCGCGCCGTCGACCAGTCTCGTCGCCACCGCCAAGTACTCGACGCGCCCGTCGAAGCGGACCATCCTGCCGAACGCATCGGGCGGCGTGCGCACCACTTCGACTAGCTCGGGTTCCCGCGCGAAGACAAGCTCTTCTAAACCTGGTCCGTGGTAAGCCAATTCGGAGTTCGCCTGCCAATCCCAGGCCGCAACCTGACGACGCGGCGGGACGACATCGTCAGTGCCGCACCACACTTCGACGCCGTGTACGTCGCCGAACGCGCAGATCACCGGTACCGCAAGTACCAGCGCCTTATCAGTTTCGATCCGCACCTGTTCGCCCGTTCTGCGGCAGCGCTGCACGGCATCGACCAAGGCGGCGCAGGTACGCGGACCAAATTCGCGCCGCCACCGACTGACCGGCAACCATTCTTTGGGGTCGGCTCCGGTCGCGACAAGCGTTGGCGCGAGATCCTCAACGAGGGTCTCTACCAGCATCCACTCACGGGCTGGCATGTCCTCGTCAGCTCGGCGCCACGCCACGACCCGCGCGCGGCAGGTCTAAGTCGAGCGGAATCCGACCTTCACGCAACTGCACTTCTACATCGGCGGCGGGCATGGGCCGCGCGATCAAAAAGCCTTGTGCGCGATAACAACCAAGCCCGACGAGCGTGCGCGCGGCCATCGCCGTCTCAACGCCCTCGCCGACCACACCAAGTCCGAACGACCCGGCCAACCCGATGATGGACTTCACGATCGCGAGGTCGTCGTTGCTGTCGCCGAGACTCTGCACGAATCCACGGTCGATTTTCACCGCGTCGACGGGCAGCGCTTTGAGGTGGGAAAGCGAGCTGTAGCCGGTGCCGAAGTCGTCGATGGCGATCTGCACGCCCATCCGTTTGAGCCCACGCAAGGTGAGCCGCGTGCGCACAAGGTCTTGCACGACAACATGTTCGGTGATTTCCAAGCAGATCGAACTGCCGTCAATACCGAACAGGTGAAGCACGTCTTCAATGCGCTCAACGAAATCGGCACTCACCAACTGCACCGGCGACACGTTGATCCGCATCACCACGTTCGACGCCAGCCCGCGTTGCCGCCACTCCGCGAATTGCGAACAGGCAGAACGGATTACCCAGCGACCAAGTTCGCCAGCGAGGTTGGTTGCTTCGGCGACCGAGACGAACGCACCGGGCGGCAGCAATCCGCGCGTCGGATGTTGCCAGCGCACAAGGGCTTCCAGCGCGACGATGCGACCGGTGCGCAGGTCGACCTCGGGCTGGTAGTGCAGCACGAGCGAACCGTCGGAAACCGCACTGCGCAAGTTCAATTCGACGTCATCTTGCAGTTCGAACTGCGCGCGCATGGCATCGGTGAAGACCGCGACCCCGTTGCCGCCACCGGATTTCGCGGAAAGCAGGGCGTGGTCTGCGCGACGCAGCACGTCGGAGACCGACGTCTGCCCTGGAATGCCAAGGGCAACACCAACACTCACCCCACGGCTCACCGACTCTTGCCCGACCGAAACGCGACGGCCGATGAATTGCTGAATGCGCGTCGCCTCAAGTTCGGCGGCGACGGCGTCCATCGGGGCAGCGGGGACAATCACGAACTCGTCGCCACCAAGGCGGGCGATCATGTCGTTGGGCTCAAGGTTGGTTTCGAGCCTGCGTGCGAGGGTTTGAATGAAGTTGTCGCCGGCGCTGTGGCCGAGGAAATCGTTGAGCGCTTTGAGCCGATCAAGGTCGAGGAAGAACGTCGCGACCGGTCCCGGCTTGCCCGCTTCGAGCCGACGTTCCATGTATTCCAGCAGCGCGCGACGGTTAGCTAGGCTGGTGAGGTCGTCGTGCAGAGCGATGTAGCGCAGCTTCTCTTCGGCAACGACACGGGCCTGGAGCTGGGCAAACAGTGCCGCGATGGCCTTGAGAACATTGAGTTCGCGACTGGTCCACACCCGGTCGCCCATCTTGACGAAGCCGAGCACACCGGTCGATTCCCCTCGCGAAACCAGCGGAACGCACGCCATCGCCACTTCAGGAATGCCCGACGATTTGCGGATGGTCTCCTGGTAGTCGGCGCTGTCAGTATCTGGACGCACGACCAACGGCTCGGTGGCGTATTCCAACGCGCGAAACACCGAATCAGCGGTTTCGAACTCGACGACAGCCAGCGGATCGGGGTCGGGAATGTCTTCCCGTGGCGGCCACTCGGCGACCAGCACGGTGGCGCGCCGCTCCCGATCGGTGTGGCGCAGGTAGCTGACATCAACATCGAAATGTTCAACCAACGCGGCGAGCACCCGCTGCGTAGCAGCGACCATCGTCGTCGCGTCGACGCCCATCAACTCGGAGGCAACCGAGGTCACCAATGAGTCGAGCGTCTGCCGAGGCACCATTTCTCCGATCCGCGCTATCCGTCGTTCCTACCGCCGGGCACTCAACCGTCGACTGCGAACGCTCGCGACGGCGGCGTAGCTCAGTCGAAGAACCAAGGCCACATTCTGATCCGCATCGAACCCGAGTACGTCTGCGAAACTCCTTTGACTGTCGCCAAGTGTATCCGCGAATTCGGAAGAAATGATGGGCAAATCGGTCGGGTCGGCGTAGAGGAACACCGGCGACACCGGTTGGACGGCGAGCCCAAGCGACTCCGCACGCAGCCACACTCGCTCGACCGCGGCGCCCGCGTGGGCGTAATCAACCAGGTCGGGACGCTCGCCGGAACGCGCGGTGACGCCGATCGCGACGAGCGCCGAACTCGCGCGCACCCGGTCGCGGGTGGCTTCGCCAAGCGCGTTGCCAGCGCCCCACTGGCGAAGGTGGGCCATGACGTCGCTTCGTCGACCGACGCGCAGCTTCGCTAGCTCGTCGGGAGCCAGCTCGAATGACCGCACGTCGATGCCGGTGCTCGCGTCTTCACCTAGCCAGCGCAGTTCGGTGTAGAGCTGCTCGTGCAGGCGCGGCGTGAGGTAGCGGACGCGGTCGCTTTCGCCGAGGAGCACGGCGGCACGGTCGATCGCTTGTCGCGCGGTAATCGCGTAAAGGGGCTGGTCACCAGCTGCTTTTGCGAGCTCGGGGAGCACGTCGGCCGGGAGGTCTTGGTGCGTGCCGAGGTGTCGGTTTGTGGTGCGTGCGAGTGCGCGTGGGTAGTCGGCGGCCAATGCCTCGTCCGCGCCGGGTGCCCAGCGGATGGTCGCGGTGAGTCGATGCGGGCCGTCAGTGGTGAAGACCGGTTCGCCGACCAGGCCAAACGCGGCTGCGGCGGCGCGCGCGTTATGCAGCGCGGCACCGACGGCGACCGCGCTGCCACGCAACCGCACGTCCATGTCGGTGGTGCGCGATGGGTCGAGTTCGATGTGGAAGGCGTCGTCGGTGGCCGTGATAGTCCACGGTTGCGCGTTGCCGCCCGAGGGGGCGCGGTTCGCGCAGGCGACGATGGCCGTTGGCGCGTCGGCGACGGCCGTGCTGTCGACTACCTCGTCATTCACGAAGGCGAGTTCGACACTGTCGGTTTCGATGTTGGGTTCGACGACGTGATCGAGCACGGCGTCCAGGTCGACGCGCGTTCGACCTGAACTCAGCTTCTGCCCGAGCCCGATGCGCCGGACCGCCGAGGTGACAAGTGCCGCGCCCAACTGCACGTCACTGCCCAATTGCGGCCAGGTGGTGATGGTTTCGTCGATTTCGGCGAGGCTCGCCGCCATGCGCGCTGACAGTTGCTCAGGATCGAGAATGCGCATCACATGCGGGGCCTTTTCGCGGGTGCTCAGGTCGGCGAGCATAGCGCCGGTTGTCGCGCCGAGCAGGCCGTGGAACGGTTCGCGCGTTGGTTCAAGATCGAAGCGCTCGATGTCGATGAGGCCGCGGTCGGTTGTTTCCATCACCAGCGGCAGCGCGTGCCTTCGGGCAGCTTCGCGGACGGCGAACTTGATGTCGAGCGAATCGCATTCCTCAACAACAAGATCCAGGTCAGCGACAAATTCATCGACGGTGTCCGCGCTGACGCCCTCCGACCAAATCTCAACGGGGAGATAGGGATCGAGCTCGGCGATCCTGCGCGCGGTGACAACACACTTGTTGAGTCCAACGTCGAACAACCCGCCGGGCACGCGGTTGAGGTTCGACAGCTCGATGTCGTCGAAATCCGCCAATCGCAAACGGCCACAGACACTTTCCAGTGCCAGCGTGTAGGCGATCGAGTGCCCCACGCTTTGCCCAACAACACCAATGGTTCGGCTCGCGAGGCGCTGCTGTTCGGCCGCGGTGAGTTTGTTGCGGTTGCGGTCGGAGCGAATAGCTTGGAATTGGGTACGGCCGACGATCGCGACAACGGCGCGGCGCCACGGGTAGTAGACCCAGCGGTCGGCGGCGGGATCGTCGTCCGGCGCGCCGACAAGTCGGGCGAGTTCGGCCCGCATTCCCGGCCGGAGGTCGGTGCTGGTGACGCCAGGGCTGGCCAACAGGCGCCGCAACATCGCCGCATCGTCGACCTGAGCCGGATCGAGCACTACCGCGTGCGCGCTATCTGGTGCTGCTTCGCCCTCACGCACTGGCCACGCCCCACTGTTGTCCAACTCGGGGCGCGCGACGGTGAACCCGCCGCAACCAATCGCCGGTGCACGCCGATCCCACAGCCATCGCGTTCCTACTCCGTGCGCCACGCCTGCGCGTGGCCACCGACCTTGCCGATACCGACTGGTGAAGTATCCGCCATCAGCGGGGTTTAGGCCAGAGCAGTGGCTACTTTTCCGGAAACATTCCGGCGGAGGTGAAATAACCGCAGGTCAGAATAGGTAAGAGCAGGCGAACGCAATTCATCCCGACCGATCGGTACTTAACCAGCTAACTGCTAGCTATCTGCCGAAATCGAGACGAACAGCTCGACCGATTCGCGCCCATGCCAGACCTCGATCTCCTCGCGGAACGCGCGTGCGATCTCGCCCGACATCGTCGCGTCGTCGACCTGAGCCCACACGTCTTCGACCGGGTCGTGGTAGTCGCCATTAGGCACAAAGCGCGCGTACAGCCCGCGAGGCACCCGAACAAGCAGGTCGCCGACCGGCGCGAGTTCGGGACGATCGAACTCGCGCGCGATCAACGCGGTCCAATTACCGGCCGAATCGGGCACGTAGACGGTGTGCAGCGGGCCGTCGCCAGCGTCGTCGCGGTCGGTGAGCCGATCTTTGAGGAACTCGATGAGCTCGCTGTTGCTGACCTTGAAACTCGGGTGCACCTTCGGCACAACAAGACCCGCGTACAGCGCGGCATCGCGCACCACGATCGAATAGCTCATCGCGCGTCGACCGCCAGGTACAGATCGATTTTGTAGGCGTGCGGGTAGCACTCGAAGTCGCCAGTGAAGGTGCGCTTGATCTGGCCGTGTTCCTCGGCGTAGGCGATCTGCGTCCACAAATCAGTCATCACCTGCGGGAAGTTGCCGATCGAAGAAAAGCGCGCGAAGGTGCCCTTGGGCAGCCGGGCAGCGAGATGGCCGCGCGTGACCTCGTCGAGCGAGGCGCACTGGTAGCCAACGATCTGGGTGTTGTACGTGCCGAGTTCAGTGCTGTAGTCGGTGTACACGCTGGCAAGGGGGCCAGCTAGTTCCTGATGCAGGACCGCCGACCACGCCGCTTCGAGGTCGCGATCACGCAACTCGCCAAGCGCCCGTCGCGGGCTGCGGACGGGAAGGCCGGCCACCCAGGTTTCGTCTCGCTCGACGATCTCGAACTGCATAACGTGCTCTCTCGAAGGGGCGCCGGGACTCGGCCAGACTATCAACAAAGATCAACCCCAGCTAACTATGGCTGAGCTGGACAAACGTCCATTAATCGGGCGAATCTTCGACTCCCCAACAACCTGTCAGACCCCAGCGGTAACCTCATGCGCCAAATGTCGATTCGCGCAGGGGGTTCGAGTTGGCCGCACATCCATTCGCCCGTATTGTCCGATTCACTTCGATGGCCTATGCTCCCGCGCTCGTGTGGACAAGTGTGGGCGCAAAGCCGCGTAGCGCGACGATGAAGTGGGCGGGCATCGTCGTCGGTACGGTGATCGCGGGGTATGTGGCTGTCCTGCTTGGCAATTCGCGCCATTTCTACACCGACGACACCGAAGCTCAGTACGCGCCGATGTGGCAGCTACTCGGTGCCGAACTGCGCGCTGGCCGCTTCCCCGCGATGGTGCCGTGGGAGTGGATGGCAGGCAATTACAGCCTGGAAGAAGCCGGGCTCTACAACCCGGCCCAGCTGCTCGTTTACGTGCTCGCGCCCTCGTTCGACAACATCGCGCTCTACGCGACGCTGGTCAAACTGGTGTTCTCGATCATCGCCGCGCTCGGCGTCTACCGCATCTGCCTCGCCTACGGCGCGCGTGCGCACTGGGCCGCCGTCGCTGGCGTCGCGTTCCCGTTCAGCGGGTGGTTTTTGTTCTTCGACACCGCGAGTTGGTTCACCTCGATGACCGGCACCGCGTGGCTCGTGCACGCGTGGGCATCGGCTGTGCTTTACGCACGCGGACGCAGTGGACCAATTCCGCTTTTCGTCTTCCTTTACCTGGCGCTCACGATCCAATACGCGTTCCCCGCAGTCGAATCCGGCCTCATGATCGCCGCGGTGTTGGTTGGCGAGTACCTCTACCAGCGTCGCGTCGAGGTTGTCGCGCGCGTTGGTGGCGTCGCGTTGCTCGCGGTTTGCGCGTCGATGATCGCGAACCTGCCGATCCTGCTTTCGTCGCAGGCGACGTGGCGTGGCGACGTGTCGACCGTGCACAACGATCCATTCCTCACCGTCGGGTGGTCGGAGTCGCTCAACGCGAGCCTCCCAAGCACGTTGCCCGCCTTTACCGCCTGGTGGGGACATGTGCAGCCGCTGCCGATGGTCTACGTTGCCTGGTTTGTCATCCCCGCGCTTGCCTTCATCGATTGGCGTGCTGCGGTGAAGCAATGCCGCGAGTGGAGTGGGATCGCGATCTTCGGCGCTGCCGCGCTGATGTGGACCGCCGGGCCGGGAGCGATTGGGCCGCTGCGCTGGCCAGCGCGGGTGTTGCCGATGGTCGCTATCGCGCTGTTGGTGCTTGTCTGCGTGCTCATCAGTCGATTCGGGACGTTCGCGCCTAGTCGCCGTCGGTACTGGGCCGTTGCGACGCTGCTTGGGTTGCTGTTCGTTCGCTCGGCGTCGGCAGCGCCGGACCGACTTGAGTGGCACCTCGTCGCCGTCGCGTTCGTCGCGGGGCTTGGCGCGGCTGCCGTGTGGCTCGCGCGCACGCGCGGCACTATCGCGGCCGCGGCGTTGACCATCGCCGCCACACTGCCCATCGCGTTCGCGCAGGTTGTTAGCGCGCCGCCCACTCCCCTTTCGTACCAATTCCCGGAACGACGGTCGGAGATGAAGGCCGCGTTCCCCGAGTTCCCCGGCCGCACGCTTCAGTTAGCCGACCGGGTCGCGATCCCTGCCGACCAGCGCACGCTGTCGGGTGCGTACGGCTCGATCGCGGTTGGCAGTTACGCGAAGAACATGGGCTTGCAGTACGTGAACGGCTACACCCCCGTCGGGCACGCGGCGTTCGCTGGCCTGTTGTGCATGGATTGGGCTGGCGGTACGTGCCCCGAGGCGTATCAGCGCGCGTTCGCTCACGCCAAGACGACCGATACCCCGATTGTCGACCTGATGCGGCTCGATCGGGTGGTGCTGCAACGATCACTGTTCCCGGATGCCGGCCATCACCCGGCTCCGATGGGCTGGCGTTTCGTCGACTATCCAGGCCACGAGCAGCAGATCTGGGTGCTTGAGCGTGTACTGCCGCTGCCGGTGCGCGACGACCTCATCGCGCATGAGTCCGGGGTGCACGCGACAGTGATGTCGGACGCCGGGCTCACTAACCGTGCGGTTGTTTCGTCGGGAACCGGTGGGCGCGTTGTGCTTTCGCGTCTCGCCTGGCCCGGCTATCGCGCGACGCTGGGCGGCGACGAGATTCCCGTTCGGATGGTCGCCGACACGTTCGTCGCGTTCGACATTCCGCCCGGCACCCACAACGCCGAACTCGTCGTCACGTGGCGACCGCCCGGTCTGGCGGCGAGCATCGTGAGCGGCTTGCTCGCGCTTGTTGGGCTGGCGGCGATGCAGTGGTTGTACCGCGCTGGGCGACGGGAGAGTGTTCCGGTCGCGCCGGTCGCGGAACAGGTTCTCGCAGCAACTTAATCATGTGTGATCAGCATCACTATTAGCTATTTGCGCGAGCCTTTACCTGGCCCCACCTGGCGATCTTGTCGACCGTAGAAATGGCTACGGCAGGAAAATGCCGCGATTTATGTCAGAGGTGAGCGGAATACTCGTCGACGCCCGGTGAGTTAGACGGTTCAGCTTCGTCTACTCAGGTGGCTCACGAAACTAAATCCGATTTTCCGCCTATGGAGGTAACCCGATGCCAGCCGACCTCGGCTCAAAACCGACGAAGGGCCGGACACCACCTGTCGTTCGGGTCCTCGTCCTCGCGACCTTCGTCGTGATCCTCAACGAGACCATCATGATCAACGCGATCCCGCGTTTGATGACCTCGTTCCACGTCACTGAGCTTGCCGCACAATGGGTTTCGACCGCGTTCATGCTCACGATGGCCGCGATCATCCCCACAACGGGCTGGTTCTTGCAGCGCGTCACAACGCGGCAGGCGTATGCCACCGCGATGGGGGTGTTCATCGCGGGCACGATCATTTCCGCGCTCGCGCCCACGTTCGCTGTGCTGCTCATCGGTCGCGTTATCCAGGCCGGTGGCACCGCCGTCATGATGCCGCTGCTCATGACCACCCTCATGACGGTTGTCGCCGAATCCGACCGTGGTCGCGTGATGGGCAACGTCACGCTCGCGATCTCGGTCGCCCCCGCGATGGGACCGGTGATTTCTGGCCTGATCCTGCAGATCAACCTGTCCGTCATCGACTCGTGGCGACTGCTGTTTGTCGTCATGTTGCCGATCGCTGGCATTGTCACCTGGCTCGGTCTGCGTGAGCTCAAGAACGTCGGTGAACCGCAGCCCAGCGTGCTCGACCTACCCAGCGTCGCCCTCGCCGCGCTTGGTTTCGGTGGGCTCGTTTACGGCCTCAGCGAATTCGCTGGCGGCGATTACCTCATCGCTTCGCTCATCGTCGCTGGTGGTGTCGCACTGATCGCCATTTTCGCGGTGCGTCAGCTGTTCCTGCAGCGCGATGGCAGCCCCCTGCTCGACCTGCGGGTGCTGCTCGTTGGCACCTACACCAAGTCGCTCGTGCTCATGTCCATCGCGTTCCTCGCGATGATGGGTTCGATGATTCTGCTGCCGCTGTACCTGCAGAACCTGCGTGGCCTTTCGGCGTTGGAGACGGGTCTGCTCGTGATGCCCGGTGGCCTCGCGATGGGTCTGCTTGGCCCGACGGTCGGCAAACTGTTCGACCGTTTCGGTGGTCGTGCGCTGGTGATTCCCGGTTCGATCGGCATCGCGGCATCGCTGTTCGGGTTCACCCAGATCTCGCTCACCATGCCGTACTGGATCCTGCTCGCACTGCACATCCTGCTGATGGTCTCGCTCGCCGCGGCCTTCACGCCGGTGTTCACGCTGGGTCTTGGCGCGCTGCCGATGAACCTGTACTCGCATGGCAGCTCGATGCTCGGCACATTGCAGCAGGTCGCTGCCGCGTTCGGTACCGCGCTTGTCGTCACGGTCATGTCGGCGCACACGAAGTCGCTGATCGCCGATGGGGTCGGTCGCGAAATCGCGACGCTCGACGGCATGAAGCTGGCCTTCCTCGTTTCGGCGGTGCTCGCGCTGATCGTTGTCGCGATGGCGGTACTGCTGCCCAACCGGTCGGCTAACCCGCACGGTGGGCACGGGGCGATGGATGATGCGATCGAGGTTGTGCTCGACGATCCGGCTCGGCCTACCGACTCCGCTGAGGACGACACCCCGCAGCTGATCAAAGGTTAGGTAATCGACAACGACGCCCTGGTTCGAATTGTTCGAACCAGGGCGTTGTTTTTGCCGCTAGATCTTCGCGGTGTGGCGAATAACGATGTTGCCGTAGGAGTTTCGCGCATTGACCGTCACGACGTCGCCCTGCAGCGAGACCACCGGGGTCAGTTCGTTGGTCACGGTGCCAACCACCGCGTTCGCATCGACGCGCACCGTGCTGCCGGGGTTCACCCCAACCTCAATCTCGCCAACGTTGGTCTCCAAGCGCAGTTCGCCTCGGCTCGCTTCGTTGACGCGGATGTCGCCCTTGGCGGTCTTCGCCGTCACCGAGCCAAGCGGCCGGTCGATGATGATGTCGCCGAGCGCGATGGTCAGCTGGGCATCGCCGAGTTCGCCGTGGGCAACGAACTTGCCAACGCCCGCGTCGGCGGTCAGCGACGAGCCCGACGGCACCTCGATGATCACCTCGATCGACGGGTTGCCGCCGAACGGGGTGTGCGTGCGCCAACTCTTCGGCGTGGTCACCGTCAGGGTGCCCGCGGTGAAGTCGACGGTGGTCTGCTCGGCAGCCTTCGCGTCGCCCTTCTTGCTCGGGTCGGCGGGGTTGATCTGCACGGTCGCGGTGTCGCGGTGCGAGGCGACCACGGTGACTTCGGCGGAGAGCACATCGACGGCGACGGCGACGGGCTGGGCGGCGGGGGTGGTGAACATGGGGTGCTCCTCTTCGTGAGTCGGTGGCGGGCGGTCCGTTCGTGGCCGCTGCCGTTGTTGATGTCACTACTTTCGCTGGCCGCGCTGACAGCGAGCTGACATCGTGCTGATGTGGTCGCTGATAGCGCGCGCTCAGCGCATAACCGCTGGGCCACAACCCATTCCCCCGTCGCGCGAATATTGGGGCGTGCGGTCAGATAGTTAGCGCGGCACAATATGTCAATGCAGATCGCGATGCTTGGGCCGCTGGAAATCCGCAATGTCGACGGTGAACTGATAGCGCTGCCCGGTGCTCGCCTGCGCGCGCTGCTTGTCGCGTTGGCGCTCGAACCTGGTCGCGCGGTCAGCAAGGCGAAGCTGGTCGATTGGATTTGGGGCGAAGAGCCGCCTGCCGACGCGGCGAACGCGTTGCAAGCGCTGGTTTCGCGGTTGCGGCGGGTGCTGCCGGACGGGTCAGTCGACGTTTCCGCCGGCGGATATCGGCTCGCCATCGACGCCGCCTCCGTCGACGCTTCGCGTTTTGAGCAGTTACTTGACGCCGCGCGAGGTGCTGACGACGTCCGGCTGGCGCAACTCTTGGGCGAGGCGTGCGCGTTGTGGCGCGGCACGCCGTTGCAGGGGCTCGGCGAGAACGAACTCATCGACGCGGTTGTCACCCGATTCGAAAATCTGCACTTGGCCGCGCTCGAAGATCGGTTCGAGGTGGAGACGCGATTGGGTCGCGGTGCCGAATTGGTCGTTGAGCTAACGGAATTGGTTGCGCGGCACCCCGTTCGCGAGCGGCTCGTCGCTTCGCTGATGCGCGCACTCGCCGCCGCTGGGCGCGGGGCCGAGGCGCTTACGGTGTATCAGACCGCCCGCGAAGCACTGGCCGACGAGCTTGGCGTCGACCCGTCGGCGGAACTGTCGGACCTGCATGTGGCGTTTTTGCGTGGCGAAGTTGGTGGTCGACCGCAGGAGCGGACGACGAATCTGCGGACTGAACTGGCGAGTTACGTCGGCAAGGAAACCGATATCGCGGTAGTGCGTGAGTTGATCGCGCGTAATCGCCTCACGACACTGACTGGCTCGGGCGGGTCGGGCAAGACGCGGCTCGCGGTGGAGACCGCGCACACGATGTTGGCTGACCTACCCGAGGGCGCGTGGTTGGTTGAGCTCACGGCAGTGAGGGGGTCGCGAGTGGTCGCTGACGCACATGTGGGTCCAGGTGCGCAAAGTCGGGCGGTTAGCGATATCGTCCGCGAAATCGCCCAATCTGCCCTTGCCGCAATCGGTTTGCGCGACTCACTGCATGCGGGCGGTGAGAATACTGACCCGCTTGATCGGCTCATCGCCGCATTGCGCGAACGCGAAACGCTGTTGGTGCTGGACAACTGCGAGCACGTGATCGACGCCGCCGCTTCGTTCGCGCATCGGATCCTCGGTGAGTGTCCACGCGTGCGCATTCTCGCGACAAGCCGTGAGCCGCTTGGCATTACGGGCGAGGCACTGTGGCGGGTGCGGCCGCTTGAGCTGTCTGCCGCCGTCGCCCTGTTGCGCGACCGCGCCGCTGCCGTCGGTGGTGCTATCGCCGGAGCGGATCTCGCAACGGCTGAACGCGTTTGCCGTGCGCTCGACGGCATCCCGCTCGCCATCGAACTCGCGGCAGCACGCCTGCGGACGATGTCGCTCGACCAGCTCGCCAACCGCCTCGATGACCGCTTCCGCCTGCTCACCGGCGGCAGTCGCACCGCGATCGCGCAGCATCGCACGTTGCGCGCGGTTGTCGATTGGAGTTGGGAACTACTTTCCGACGCCGAACGCACGGTGCTGAGTCGACTTTCCGTTTTCGCTGGGAGCGCGAGTGTTGAAGCGGCAGAACGGGTTTGCGTCACGGGCGACGTTGAGCAATGGGAGGTGCTCGACCTGCTCACCGCACTGACAGACAAGTCGCTGTTAGTCGTCGCGACCGACACCCAACGCTTCCGCATGCTTGAAACCATCAGGCAGTATGCGGCCGACAAGCTGGTCGAATCGGGGGCGGCCGAGTCAGCGCGGGCCGCCCACCTCGCGTATTTCACCGAGCTGGCCGCGAGCGCCGAACCTCACCTTCGTCGCGCTGAGCAGCTCGAATGGCTTCGCATCCTCGCCGCCGACCACGACAACATCACGGCCGCGATGCGCGGGGCGCTCGCTTCCGGCGACGCCACCGCGTCACTGGAACTGGCCGCCGCTGCGGGGTGGTACTGGTGGCTCGCGGGGTATAAGTCGATGGGCACGGACCTGGTGTTGGCGGCTGCGCGAACTGCTGACGGGGTGAAAGTCGAAAATCGCACGGCAGCAACAGTTTATGGCCTCGTAGTGCACTTCATGACGTCGGGGCGCAATGACGCGCAGCAGGTCGCGGAGTGGATTCGACGAGCCAACGAAGCGAATACCGCTGGGCGCGGCGGACATCCAGCGTTGAGTTTCGTTCCCGCGCTTGAGCGCATGCTCGCTGGCCCCGACGAATTCCTTCCCGCGTTCGAAGCTGTTCTCGCCGATGATGATCCGTGGGTGCGCGCGCTTGCCCGGCTCCAACTAGGCAAGATGCGCACGGTGCTCGGCCACGATGACGCATCGGTCGAGCCGTATCTCACGAAAGCCCTCGCCGAATTCCGTGACCTCGGCGAACGCTGGGGAATGTCCTTCGCCCTGTCCGAACTGGCTAGCCGCGCCACACTACGCGGCGAATTCGGCACTGCGCGTGACCTTTTCGATGAGGCGATTGCCGCGATCACGGAAATCGGCGCGACCGAAGACATCGTCGGCATGCGTCTCCACCAAGCACGGCTGCACTGGTCGCTAGGCGCGCAGGAAGCAAGCGCGGCCGCTCTCGACGACGCACAGCGTCGCGCTGAAGTGACGGGCTGGCCGACCGCACTCGCTGAGGTCGCGTTAACTCGCGCGGAGCTGGCGCGCTGGCAAGGGGATTCAGCAGTGGCACGGGAGCAACTCAAGCTCGCCGAGACGCTGCTCGGCGACGACGCCGCACTGCCCAACGTCACCGCGACAGTTCACCTCCAACTCGGCTACCTGGCCGAGCAGCCAACGGACGCCCGCACGCACCTTCGCGCGGCCTACGACGCGGCGACCGCCGCCGACTACGCGGCACTGACCGCGCAGGTCATCGTCGGCATCGCAAACTTCGCCCAGTGCTCCGGCAACGACGCCCAGGCAACCCAACTACTCGGCGCGGCGAACCGGGTGCGCGGGTCAGCGGACCGCGCCAACCCGGACGCCCTCCGCATCGAACAGCAAGCACAAGACCGCCTCGGCGAACCGAAGTTCACCGAGGCGATGGTGATGGGCAGCGGTGCCGACGTGCCCGAACTGGTCGCGCTCACGCTCGCTTCGTGTTGAGATCCTCGCCGATTCCTTCGGACCGACGCTGCCTCGCTGCCGTTGAAGGCGTCGCCGAAAACGTAGACGTTGAGATCCTCGCCGGTCCCTTCGGACCGGCGCTGCGATGTCGGGGCCAGCGCGCCAACGATCGACCACAGTTGAGATCCTCGCCGATCCCTTCGGACCGGCGCTGCGGAAGAGCAGCGCGCCTGCCGCGACCTCGATCCGGTTGAGATCCTCGCCGATCCCTTCGGACCGGCGCTGCTGGGTCTTCGGGATCGGTGACCGCGCCGACGTAGTCGTTGAGATCCTCGCCGACCCCTTCGGACCGGCGCTGCGTGACCTGGTTCTTGTACTGGTGGGTGTCCTGGTCGTTGAGATCCTCGCCGATCCCTTCGGACCGGCGCTGCACGGGCTCGGCGGGAAGCTCGATACCTAACTCTGGGTTGAGATCCTCGCCGATCCCTTCGGCCCGGCGCTGCCTGACCGCATTGTCGGACTCGTAGCACAGCAGGGGTTGAGATCCTCGCCGATCCTTTCGGACCGGCGCTGCAGGCGTCGCAGCGATGTAGTCGTTGTCGACCGTCCCGTTGAGATCCTCGCCGAACTCTTCGGACCGGCGCTGCCCTGCTTGCGGTTCACTCGGCACCACCTCCTCTCAGCTGAGATCCTCGCCGATCCCTTCGGACCGGCGCTGCTCCCACGACCAGTCCATTTCCTCGACCTGCTCGACGTTGAGATCCTGCCGATCCCTTCGGACCGGCGCTGCATGAAGACCGACTTCCCATTCGCGCCGGCGCCCGTGTTGAGATCCTCGCCGATCCCTTCGGACCGGCGCTGCGGTCACGACCAGCGCGGCCGTTGTACGGAGCACCGGTTGAGATCCTCGCCGATCCCTTGGGACCGGCGCTGCCACCTCTCAGTCAGTGCGGCCGAACAGGTTGCGCGTGTTGAGATCCTCGCCGATCCCTTCGGACCGGCGCTGCTGCGGGGTCCCGCGATGGTTCGCCACCCGCTTATGGGTTGAGATCCTCGCCGATCCCTTCGGACCGGCGCTGCCGGTGGTGATCCGCCCATCACCCCACTCGGACACGTTGAGATCCTCGCCGATCCCTTCGGACCGGCGCTGCACCGCGCTATCGGGGTCTGTGAGTGCTCGCTAGGCGTTGAGATCCTCGCCGATCCCTTCGGACCGGCGCTGCGCGGGTGAGAGCTCAGGTCGGTCGATGCCCGGGCGGAGTTGAGATCCTCGCCGATCCCTTCGGACCGGCGCTGCCTGGGCTCGGGTGTTAAGCGGTGCAGCGGGATTCATGTTGATCCTCGCCGATCCCTTCGGACCGGCGCTGCGGCGGCGCCCACCAGTATCTCGCCCTCGCCCTGAGTTGAGATCCTCGCCGATCCCTTCGGACCGGCGCTGCTCAACCAGCTCCGGATCAGACTGGGTCGCCACCGTGTTGAGATCCTCGCCGATCCCTTCGGACCGGCGCTGCTATCGCGCGGTCGCCGCACCGCTGCCGACGACGGCGGTTGAGATCCTCGCCGATCCCTTCGGACCGGCGCTGCCTCGGCGACAGCACGAGCACGAGACCGGGCCCGGTAGTTGAGATCCTCGCCGATCCCTTCGGACCGGCGCTGCATGGTCCGAGGTGACCGCACGCAAGGCACGCACGCGTTGAGATCCTCGCCGATCCCTTCGGACCGGCGCTGCTGGTTTTCGATCGCGACGGGTGACAGTGCTTCGGTGTTGAGATCCTCGCCGATCCCTTCGGACCGGCGCTGCCGCGTTGGGCACGTCAATGTCGAAGCTGCCGAACCCGTTGAGATCCTCGCCGATCCCTTCGGACCGGCGCTGCTTGTCGCTAGTCCGCTGCGCCGGTTCACGCCCATGTTGAGATCCTCGCCGATCCCTTCGGACCGGCGCTGCACAGCGTGGTGCAGCCGATGCGCCTCGACCAGTTGTTGAGATCCTCGCCGATCCCTTCGGACCGGCGCTGCATGGCCTTGAGCCGCAGCACGTCGTACTTCTCGCGGTTGAGATCCTCGCCGATCCCTTCGGACCGGCGCTGCGTGGCGTCCCGTGATCTGGATCGGGCCGCGCCCCTTGTTGAGATCCTCGCCGATCCCTTCGGACCGGCGCTGCCTCGGTGCAGCGTTTAGCGCGCACGGCTTCGAATGGGTTGAGATCCTCGCCGATCCCTTCGGACCGGCGCTGCCCGGGACATGTTCAACCGACAACGTGGCCTCGGCCGTGTTGAGATCCTCGCCGATCCCTTCGGACCGGCGCTGCCGTCGCCCCGGCGGTGCGGTACCGGGTTACGTTCGATGTTGAGATCCTCGCCGATCCCTTCGGACCGGCGCTGCCGTCGCCCCGGCGGTGCGGTACCGGGTTACGTTCGATGTTGAGATCCTCGCCGATCCCTTCGGACCGGCGCTGCCGTTCCCGAAGCCCTGATCCAGGTCGTGGACGTGTTGAGATCCTCGCCGATCCCTTCGGACCGGCGCTGCTGGCGAAGTCGTCGCCATCCACCGCCTCCCCAAAGGTTGAGATCCTCGCCGATCCCTTCGGACCGGCGCTGCAGCCCCCGCCTCGTCATGGCGCGCGTGGGGCACAAGTTGAGATCCTCGCCGATCCCTTCGGACCGGCGCTGCCGACAGCGTGGTGCAGCCGATGCGCCTTGACCAGTTGTTGAGATCCTCGCCGATCCCTTCGGACCGGCGCTGCACCGTGAACTTTCGCGACTGGTAGCAACGCCGCCGTTGAGATCCTCGCCGATCCCTTCGGACCGGCGCTGCACCGGCATCGCCGCGGCAATCCCGACGCCCGCCTGTTGAGATCCTCGCCGATCCCTTCGGACCGGCGCTGCGCGGACGCGGCCGAAGCGCTTGAGGCGGTCGGGTGGGTTGAGATCCTCGCCGATCCCTTCGGACCGGCGCTGCCTTCGGCGTTCCCATGCGTCGGGCACGCCCTCCACGTTGAGATCCTCGCCGATCCCTTCGGACCGGCGCTGCTGGCACCAACACGGTGTGGTCGGCCCCACCACACCCGTTGAGATCCTCGCCGATCCCTTCGGACCGGCGCTGCGCTACCCGATGGCGTTGCACGCATTCCCGGCGCAGTTGAGATCCTCGCCGATCCCTTCGGACCGGCGCTGCATCGCTGCCGCATCCAAGCAAGTCGAGTCCGCTGTTGAGATCCTCGCCGATCCCTTCGGACCGGCGCTGCCCGAACAGGTGTGCCGCCGTCGCATTTGCCATCACGGTTGAGATCCTCGCCGATCCCTTCGGACCGGCGCTGCCCCTTCATAGCATTACGCCAGCGGACTGCATTTGAGGGTTGAGATCCTCGCCGATCCCTTCGGACCGGCGCTGCCGCGCTGCCCGCGCGAAAGCCGCGCGTGCCCGTGCCGTTGAGATCCTCGCCGATCCCTTCGGACCGGCGCTGCCACCGCGCACGAGACGTATAACAACCCATTGGCCGTTGAGATCCTCGCCGATCCCTTCGGACCGGCGCTGCCCAATGGTCATGTGATGGTTGCGTTCTCCGGCAACCGTTGAGATCCTCGCCGATCCCTTCGGACCGGCGCTGCCTCGGCGACGTCGAACAATACTGGCGCGGCAACACCGTTGAGATCCTCGCCGATCCCTTCGGACCGGCGCTGCGGTCGAACTGTTCGCGGTCGGTTGCGTCGAGGACGTTGAGATCCTCGCCGATCCCTTCGGACCGGCGCTGCGGCCGTCGAGACGCTGGAGCCGCTATGGACGCCACAGTTGAGATCCTCGCCGATCCCTTCGGACCGGCGCTGCTCGACCGCATCCCGCGTCGCCGCGTAAGTCCCACCGTTGAGATCCTCGCCGATCCCTTCGGACCGGCGCTGCCTCGATCGCGGCTGATAATCCCACGTTCAAGACAATCGTTGAGATCCTCGCCGATCCCTTCGGACCGGCGCTGCCGCACCTGACCTCGGGTGCTTGCCGGTCGGGGTGTGGTTGAGATCCTCGCCGATCCCTTCGGACCGGCGCTGCCCGCCGAGGCCGCCGCGCGCATCCTGGACTGGATGTCGGTTGAGATCCTCGCCGATCCCTTCGGACCGGCGCTGCTGGGCGACCTGGGAAAACACCCGTTTCGGGGCCCGTTGAGATCCTCGCCGATCCCTTCGGACCGGCGCTGCCGCTCACCGGTCCGGCAACCATCGAGGCGTTCCAGTTGAGATCCTCGCCGATCCCTTCGGACCGGCGCTGCCCTAACGCTCGGCGAGTTTATCGCTGAGCACAAATCCGTTGAGATCCTCGCCGATCCCTTCGGACCGGCGCTGCCGATCCGGCCCCAACGCGACCACTCCCTATCCTCGGTTGAGATCCTCGCCGATCCCTTCGGACCGGCGCTGCCCAGGGCTTATACGACGCTCCGGTCAAGGTCTCGATGTTGAGATCCTCGCCGATCCCTTCGGACCGGCGCTGCCGCGCCCCCGATGCGGTCCGCAGCGGTAGCGGGTTGTTGAGATCCTCGCCGATCCCTTCGGACCGGCGCTGCCGCGGGAACCCGGTGCGGTCGAGGCGCTTACCGGATGTTGAGATCCTCGCCGATCCCTTCGGACCGGCGCTGCCCGTCGGTGTGACCCCGCCAGGGGCCCACATCCGGGTTGAGATCCTCGCCGATCCCTTCGGACCGGCGCTGCTGGCGGCGGCTCTGCAGTGGCAACTGGCCGCACATGGGTTGAGATCCTCGCCGATCCCTTCGGACCGGCGCTGCCCTGCCTGACCTGCATACATGCTGATCACGTCGGCAATCTGAGCGCCGATTATCAACATGCCGCACTGTTACTCCAAGATAAAGGTTGGGAACCGAACAGAGAAATCGATCGCACTTGGGGTTCCGAACCTGGTCGGCTACAGGATCAGCGCGCCACCATGCGGTGCTGCGGGCGCGGCGCCGAGATGTTGGGCCGCAGCGAAGGTACCTGCGTCGAGTCGATAGATCCGGATGCTATCGCTGGCCGCATTGATCGTGCTAGCCAGGGCCGCTTCAAGTTGCTGACGTGTGATCGCCGTGCAAGTCACCTCGAAGACTGACTTCTGGACGCGGTGGCCATAGCCCTCGCAGATCTTCGCCACCCGCCGTAAGCGGGCTGCGCCCTCAGGGGTGACCGTTTCGACGTCGTAGGTAACGAGCAGTTCCATTAGGTGACCGTCCAGGGGATGTAGCTTGGCATGTCCCCGCGCAGGTGCCGAGCCAGAATGCGCGCCTGGACTAGGGGCAGCAACGCGGCGGGGATCTCTTGATCAAGGTAAGCGTGTGGCCAGGTGCGCTCCCGTGCATTTGACCATTGCTCAAGGAAGAACTTTCGACCGTCGTCGGTGAGTTGCACCTCGCCGGTCGGCAGAGCGACAGTATGTCGGTCGGTGATCTGGGACCTATTCAGCAGTGTGAGCACGAGCCGGTCGACGAGAAGCGGCCGGAACTCCTCCATCAGGTCAAGCGCCAACGCGGGTTTCGCGGGCGGGATCCCGTGCAAGAAGCCGATATACGGGTCTAGTCCTACTTGTTCCAGTGCGCCGTGCACGCTTGCTCGGAGCATCCCGTAGCCAAAAGACAGCAGGCAGTTCGCTTGGTCACGGGGAGGGCGGCGGCTGCGCCCAGGTTGTGTGCCAGGACAGGTCGCAGGGAAGCTCTGGAAGTACTCCCGCGCGGCACGGCCTTCGATTCCCATCAGTTCGCTGAGATTTCCCGCGTCACGGACCGATGTAAGGGAATCAGCATGGCGGCTCGATATTTCGCGCAGCCGGGTCTGGCGGTCGCCGGTGAGGTCGCGCGCCGAACGCAACAACAGCTGTCGATAGTTGTGCAGTTTGCCCGCGACCATCGCCTTGGCAAGTTCAAGTCGACGAAGCGGGTCGTCGTGAATGCGGACCTGTTGTATGCGCAGATGAGGATTTCCCGCAGTCGGTCCGCTGGTTCGCGCCAAGAATTTCCCGTTTCGTGTGAGCCAGGTGATCGGCCGTCCATCACCGGCGCATCGATGCACAAGATCGTCGGAGACTGTGACCCCGTTGAAAGCAACGATCGCATCAATTCGGATGAGGGGCAGCAGTTTTCGCCCCGGGCGATCGGGGTGGTAGGCGCGTAGCGCGTCGCCATCGAGGTGCAGGCTCGTGCCGGGGGTGGTGACGTACAAGGTACGGAGAAGTTCGGTCATTGCCAGTTTCCGCTTCCTCGCGGTCGAAACAGATCGTCGATGGGCTGGGTTGCCGTCTCGGGAACGCATCCCGGACGAAGCGAACAGCGTTCGCAGCGTTTGTCATTGACCGCTGGCGGCAAAGTTGGGGCGGCGACAGCTTCGCGGAGCGCGGTGACGGCCGCATGGACCGCGGCGATCAAGTCGTCGGTGATCGGTACGTTGTAGCGGCGCCGTGCCTTACCCGCGAAGATCTGGCCAAGCCGAACATCTGCGGAGAACATCTCGGCCAGACACAACGCTTGCGCGGCGACCTGCAGGTCAGCCGCGCTGCCCGGTCGATAGCTTCCCGACTTATGCTCGATCGGCGTTGGTGTTCCGTCGATCCAGTGCACTGTGTCGCAGATACCGTGCATACCGAGTTGATCGCTATAGACCGGTAGCGATTTCCAGATCTTGGTTCCATCGCGGCCCGTCACCGCCCCGCCACGGTCGACAGCTTGATGGGCGATATCGCCGCGCACCGTGTCGACGTTGGATTCGAAATAGCCTTCTTGCCAGATCAACACCGCCTGGCGGGGGCAGTAGGCGAAATGCTCAAGCGCTGAGATCGGGACGCTCCACCGTGTCTGGGACGCCCCGACCTCACTGAACTCGCTCAGCTGATCACCTCAGTGACAGTCACTCCAGCGGGCAAGTCCTCGACATCGATCTCGATCTTGTAGTCGCTGAAGTGGCGGGGCACGCTGTCAATGTCCGCGCCAGGGCGGGTGATGGTGATCCGGTCGTAGAGTTTGCGGGCGGGAGCGTTGCCGAACTTGTTGTCGTGGCTGAAAACGACCAGTTTGCGGGTGACCATGGCGCCGCGCGCGGCCGAGCGGTCGTGGTCGAACATCATTTCCAGCACGCGGTAGAGCAACTCGAAGTCGCGACTGTCGGTGCCGGTCTGCACGCCACGGTTAGCGGAATACGAGATCTCGGCGGCGTAGAGGCCGTAGGGCACAGTCCACTTGGAACCCATCTCCGTTGATTCGCCCTTGTCGATGTCGGCCGCGCGGGTCTGAGTCACCCGGGTGATCGCGTGCTCAGTCGGGGTCACCGGGTCGATGGAGCGAGCCATGCCGACCTGAATAGGGCCGCGAATCTGCCCGAGCGCGTTGGTGTTTCCGGTGGACAGGACCGCCCCGAACAGTCGGATATCGGCATACCGGTCACACAGCCACGCCCGTGCGGTGTCTGCCTGCTCTCGAGTGATCTTGGTCTTGGACTTGAGGGGGAGCCCGGTGGCTTGATAGGACTCGTCCAGGCGTGTGTTGAGCGCGTGACCCGCTTCCACGAAGATCCCATACCGCGGATCGCCTTCCGCGGCCAGCGCGAAGGTGTCGCGGATCTTGCGCTTGATGCAGACATCGGTCACCAGACCGTGCCCGGACTCGATATCGACGCGCGGCTGGTTGCCTGCGTCGGGGTTGCCGTTGGGGTTGCCGTCAGTGACGTCGAACAGCAACAGCATGTCGTGGCGAACCGATGGATCCAGGTGAGCCGCGGCGAGGGATTTCGTCATGTGAGGCGCCTTTTCAATCTGTGGACTGGGTCGTTGTGCGCGGCGTGGGGCGGAACGCGCGTTGGTGGTGGTAGCCGAGGATGAACTGCTCTTGTTGGCGGAGGTTGTTGCGGGCGGGAAGTTCCTCTGCCGCGTCGACGACGTTGTACAGGGCAGTCAATCGATTCGCGTAGTAGTAGGCGATCGCAGGCTTCTTGCGCCGTTTGATCTTCGAAATCCAGGCGTCGGCCTCAATACGGCCTTGAACCAGCGCTACGCGCGGTGCCGCGACGGCACTGCGGAAGTACCGATTGGCGAAGGTGCTGTTGACGCCGTCGCGGTCCTGGGTGTCGGTGTCCTGTTCTGTCGTCGAGGATGTGGCCTCGGCGTCTGGCGGTGTCCACGTACTGTGTGCCGCGCGCTGGGTGTCTTCCAGTAGCGCAAACAGTCGTCCCGCAAGATAAGCGGGGTCGCGACGTTCGAGATCCAGACCTGGCGACATTGGTTTCTCCTGGGCGTGCTGTGGGCTGCGGTTGAGTGCGAGTTTGATCAGCGACGCGCGCACGTCGTCGACTCGGCCGTCGTTGCGAATCCGATGTAAAAGGTGGGTGCGCATTCCGATCGAGATCGGACTTCCCATCAGAGCGGCCTGGGTGAGTTCGATGAGCGCCTTGTCGAATCGGTCAGCGTTCTTGACGCCGAATTCGGCGTACCGGTTCGTGCTGTTGTCCCAACGTCCCAGTACACGCGCAAAAGCACCGAGTGGATGCCACTGACGGCCAGCCTCGATGAGGGTGCCGTCGCTCTTGATCTTCGGGTTCGGGAAGCGTGGAGCGATGCGGTGGTCCTCGAACCAGTCGGCGATATTGCGGTCGTGGCTGGCGGCTTCGGGTGATTCGCTGGCCAATGCCATGTCGACCCATTGCCGCACCATGACACGGGATACGTTGCCGCTAACCGCCATCCAACAAAACCTCGTGTTGGCGCGAGTTCGAGTCGGCTTGCCCTGATGGACGGAATTCATGAGTTTCAGCACGCGATCAGGATTGGGATCGCGTAGCTCACCGGCGTAGGACGTTTCGTCGGGGTTGCTCACCCACCAGGCCAGACGGGTGTCCTGACCCGAGTAGGTGAGGGAATGTTCCGAGGACAGGACCGATTTCAGCCCCGCCATCGCGCGGTCAGCGCACGTCAAGCAGATTGGCGTGTAGGCGAGTTGATGCTCAGTCAGGTCATAACCGAATACTCGCGCATTAACGCTAACGAGTGTGGCTTCGTTGGTCGCGCCAGGCACTAGCGACTGTGGGACTTTGACTGGGATATTGCGGGCGAGGTCACGGACCTGTCCACACACCAAACAAACTCCAGGCGCCCCGGTCGACTTGCGGGCGGCGACGTCAGCTGCCCAGAACGTCGCGGCGGTCGGGCTCTGATAGGCCGGCACCCCGTCGACCACGAGGAGAACGCCATCCTTACCGTTTACCTCGGTCATATCAATGCCAGACAACCAGGACGATCGATACAGCTCGACCAAGAGGTGCGGTACAGGATCTACCGCGTGCTCCACCGACTGCGCCCACCGACGAATCAGCTCGACAAACTCGGCATGACACCGTGCAGCCCTTGCAACCTTCGCGGGGTCCTCGGTTCGTCCGAGAACATATTGGGCGTCATCAGCACCCAAGTGCGCCAACACATTCACTGTCCGGTCCGAGGTCGGTGTGGTGTGCACGACCCCAGCCCCGGAGTCTCCTGCGCGGGTCAACACGACGGAGACGATGACACCCTCACGCGTTCGAACGTCGAGAAGGTGCCGGTATCTACGCTCGCCAAAGAACGCGGGCGAATCACCATTAATCGCCGCCTGTTCGACCAACCGTGTGAGCAACATCAGCCGACCTCCGCCGAGGCAACCGCGATCCCGTGACGAGGAACTTCCATGACGCCGTGATCGAGCACGGCTTGAAACCACGTGAACGACTTACCTTGTGGGCCGTGCGTGATCCCGTGCAGCATCAGCCCGAAGTCGGCGGACATATCAATCGGAACCGCATCGCCGGGCTCGGCGAAATCGGCAGGGAACTCCCGTGTTCCCAGATATGGACGTGAAAAGCATTGCCCACGAGCAACTCTGCGGCGGAATTGATCCCGATAGGCAGCTTCAGGTTTGTCAGCGTGCGGGCGCCGGTCGATGTGCGCGTTGATGCGATAGGCCACATCACGCAGGCACAGCGCGTTTCGCTGGACTCGGTGACTGGCGGTGTCAACCCGACGCCGTCCCCGCACTGCCTCGTCCAACGACACCAAATCCGTTGTCTCGTTGCGCCTAAGGCTGAATTGGCGGATCGGTTTGAGTACCTCGATCCGCGTAACCCGATAGCGGAACTCGGGTTTCCAATAAATCGCCTCCAGCACTCCAACCGCAGCAGTGGGCGTCATCAGCGGATAAGACACCCGTTCCACCGCCAGCTCCGGCCTCGTGAACAGCGCAGCCGGACCCGATACGTCAACCACGAGCGCCACCATTCCTCCTTCTGTACTTCGCTTTACTCGTAGCGCTACAGCGCTGGGCGACAGCGTAGCATCGCCTCTCGGTATTGGTTCGAAAATTCCTCTAGCGCACCGTCTTTCATCCCCGATGCACTGCACGACATGATGCAGGACGCCACCGACAAGTTTCGGCGGGTGTAGTCAAGGAGCCGCGACAGCGAATGACGTAACTGTGGCATGAGCGAGCGCACGGGTCGGCCCGGCGGCTAGCCGGGTCCGATCGTGTTCAGCCGCGCAACGAGCAAAGCGTTGAGATCCCCGCCGGCCATGCTTAGTCGGCGCTGCCGCGTGCCACGTGGGCACGCACGTCAGAGAACCGAGTCGAAGTCGCCTTCGTCAATACCGACTCCCCGGCATGTTTGTGCGTCCCAATCGTAGCTGCCATGCCACACGCCCAGATCGCCAACCACGGGTGTGATCTGCGCGCGCACATCCGTGCGCGCGGCGATAATACGAGGCAATTCGACGATCCACGGCTGCAATTCCCGCAACGTGCCAGCGGATATGACTGTGCCGCTAGACAATTGGGCCACCATGGCATCTATCGCGGGCTGGTGCGCCTCGTCGGGCACAACGACCGGCACCGAGTCATCGTCGATCATCCGGAAGGCCTTCTTCCGGTTGCGTTTCCCGCCCCTGCCCGGGTCAATGAGCGGACCGTCCGCGACCGACCTGTAGTCCAGCTTCTGCCGATAATGCTGGATCGTCTGCCCCGCGTTCCAATACCTGCGGTTGGTTGGTCGGTGGTCGAGCTGGAGTTGGGCGTAGAGCTCGGTGTAGTAGCGAGCCAGGACACGTTGGTCATCGAGTTCCGCAGCTCCCTGCCCGAAATGGATCGAGGTGAGCCCGCAAGCCGCTTCATATTCCCTCGGTCGCTTGCCGTCGACGGGATCGAACACCACGACTCGTCCGCCCTCAGCGATCTCTCCATTGCGGTTGGCTCGGCCGCCAGCCTGCTGGATAGAGTCGGCGGGCCCGAGTGCTCGCCACACCTCCGGAAAACTGACGTCCACGCCAGCCTCTACCAGGGTGGTAGCCACGACAACAGCGGGTAGCTGGGCTGAAAGCTGCGTGATTACTCTGTCGAGCACCGCCCGGCGATGCGCTGGTGCCAGCCTTTTCGACAGGTGGAAAGTGTCGATATCCGCGCCCGTGAGTAGCTGGTAGAGGGTCCTGGCATCGGCGATCGAATTGACGATGGTCAGTACCTGTTTCTTGCCCGCGAGTTCGTGCGCAACCTCTGGCCAGGCCATCCTGGTCGTAAGTCGAAGGTCGTAGGTTACTCGCCGGGCCCGCTCGAACAATGACTGCGGATCCTCGATGATCTCGTCAATGACGAGCGGTCCGCCGTCGGTGCCGTACTTCCACACCGAAAGTGACTGAAACTCGGGCTGAGTGGCCGAGGTGAGCAGCACCGTAGTCCCGAACTGTTCGACCAATGTGCGCAGCGCGCTCAGCATTGGCAGCAGCAAGTGCGGTGGGAGCGCTTGCACCTCATCCAAGATCAACACACTGTTGGCGAGCCGATGGACCTTGCGTATCTGCGAAGGTTTGCGCCCGAACAACGATTCGAACAACTGCACGTTGGTCGTCACGACGAACGGCGCATCCCAATTCTCCGCTGCGAGGCGGGTCCAGCGATCGTTTCGAGTCGCTTGCGTGGGCGTCTGGGCATCGTCTTCTGCGTCGAACCGGACGCTGGAGTGATGCTCAAGCACCACGGGATCGTCGTCGGTGTCGAGCAAGTCGCGATAGGTCGCCGCGTTCTGCTCGGTCACGGTGGTGAACGGGACAGCCACAATCACTCTCGACTTGCCCCAGCGCGCCGCGTGCCGCAGCCCAAAGATGCCCTGTGCGAAGGTCTTGCCCAGGCCGGTCGGCGCGGCCAATCGGAAAATGCCAGGCGCGCGGTCGGCTGCCGCCATAGTCGCCTCGTATACCTGTGCCCGCAACTGATCAGTCCGCGACGGCACGACAACGCCAGGGTTACGCGCAGCTATCCGCGCCAGGCGACGCTGTTCAAACCGATCAGCCAAAGCCACCATATCCGCTGGCGGCGCCACCTGCGGTCCGGAAAGGCCGCGCTGGTGCGCGCCAGTATCGAGGTGATCGGCGTCAACCAACGCTGAAAACACGAGCCGCACACCGACTTCCCGCGTCATCGGGTCCTTGTTCCACCCTGCGGGCACGAGCTTATCGCCCTCAATTATCCCCAGTGCTTCGGGAACCTCATCAAGAAATCGATGCACGACCTCGCCGTATTCGCCCTCAGGGTCGGCATCGAGTAGGTCCTCAAGATCGTCAAGTGCGGTCAATCCACCGTGATGACCCAACACCGCCATCGACGCGTAATCGGCCGCCGGATGCACCATCCGGGCACCCGTTTCCTTATGGGGGACTCCGACAGCGTTCCTGGTCCCCTCGACTATGAGCAGCCTCGACTGCCACGCGCACGCGGCCTTGCCCGCGTCATGAACCAGGCCCAACGCGTAGGCCAAATCCCCTGCGCCAAAGCCTGCAGCGAACAGGCGAGCCGTCGCTGCCGTCGACCGGCAATGTTCGGCCAGACCGTGACGAGCACCATAAGGATTAACACTGTGCGCCCACACCGACATTCGTCAACCATAACCACATCGCTGACTGGGTCGTCCCGGTGAGTCTGGAGACTCCCGGGTGCATTCTCGAACTGACGCGTCGGACATCCGCGCTATTCGCTACTTGAACCGAAGGACGGTTGGCGTAGCGGACCAGACCGCGGGTTCCGATGAGGCCGGGCCGATCATCCTCTAGAACGACTCCAGAGAATTCGTGCCCACAGAATAGATTCGGGTCCGGCGATTCGATGATGAGAACGCTGTCCAATCAAAGATCAAGCCAGGGAAATTCGGGGCGTCCCTTAGCGAGCATTCCGTGTGCGACGGTGATGTCGACGCCATCAAGAACTTTCTTGTCGCCGTATGCCTTTCGCGTCCGGCTGCGCCGATTGCTGCAGTTTTCATGGGAATGACTTTCGCGCCACCGTCCGACGCGAACCTGACGCATCGCCTGACACCGCCGACACGGCTCGGTGCGGGTTGTGTGTCAGGGCGAAATCAGCGTGGTGTCAGCGCCTTTGGCGAGAGTTTGGCTCATGACCGCCACCATGTTCGTCCCGCAGCCCGTCGCCATGCCGACCTTCGCATTGCCTGCTTTCTTGCGGGGCGACCACCCGTTGGCGCAGTTGCTCCGCTTCGCGGCCGTGGGCGGTACGAGCAACGTGGCCTACTTACTTGCGTTCGTAGCCTGCGACGCTTTGGGCCCACTGTGGGCGAACGTGATCGGCTCAGTAGTGAGCACGGTGGTCGCCAACGAACTCCACCGTCATCTGACCTTCCGAGCGCGCGAATCGGTGACATGGCTGCGCGCGCAGCTACAGGGCGGCGCGACGGCCTTAATCGGCTTATTGATCAGCACAGCAGGCTTGACCCTGTTATCCACCGCAGCCCCCGCGTTGCCCGCGCTTGCCCAGGCAACAGCGGTCTTGGCGCTGAGCGCAGCAGTGGGCCTACTGCGCTTCGCCGCACTACGCACCCTGGTCTTTTGACGAAAAAAGACCCGGCCTGCTGACCGGGTCTTGAAGTGGAGCTAAGGGGAATCGAACCCCTGACCTTCTCGATGCGAACGAGACGCGCTACCAACTGCGCTATAGCCCCGTGCGGTGCGTTTCCGAACCGCGCTGTGAAACTGTATCAGGCGGTGCGCCCAAGTTCCCAATCGGTACCCTGACCTGCAAGTTTATTAGACTTAATCGCGGCTACTCGCCTACAGCGCGGTCCAGATCCGCTACCCGGTTGCGGACCGCTCGTGCGGTTGCCGGATCGAAGATCGGAAGGTTACGGAACATCGGGTCCTCGTCGTCGCTGTCGAGCAGCGTCGACCGACGACGCAGGGCGCGCGCGGTGTCGCGGTCCATCGTGCGACCGGTGCTCGCGGTGGTCGGAACCTCTTCGTCGTCGCCTTCCACATACCGTCCACGGTGCAGACGTGCGGCGCGGCGGCGGCGGATTTCCTCCTCAACCGTCACCTGCTTGCGCAGGTATGCCAGGTAGCTCGCCAGCGCGACCACGCTGAGCCCGCATGCCCACCAGAACATGGCGTTGATGATCAGCCCGAGCGCGGCGAACAGCGTGGCGCCGATGACCAACGCGAGTACCGCGCGCTGCCGGAACGTGTAGCGGGCGGCGCGGGCCATCGCGTCGGCTTCAGGGTCGAAGCCGCCACGGCCGCGGCGGTCGGGCACGAAGTCGGGATCATCGACCGTGCGGCGACGCTCCTTGCCAAGGTCACCCAAGCGGGCGGGAACACGCGACTTCGCCTCGTCGCTACTCGCGTCGCGCGAGTCCGACGGCTCGGGCGTGCTCACGGATTCATCAGCGGCAGCTTCGCGTGCCGACTCATCGACATCAGCCGACACACTCTGCTCGGCAGCAACACCCTCTTCGAGTTCGGTTGCGGCACTGGACTTCTCATTGTCGCTGCCGACATCATCGGCCGAGGTCGTCATCGAGTCCTCCGAATCACTACGGTGGGGCCGCCTACTCAAGACGCGCGGGCGGTAGTCGGGGTCGCTGTCATGGCTACCCGCACCGATCCGAATCCGTCGCCGCGCGTCGCCACGGTGCAATACGCGCGTGGCAAGGGCAGCGTCGGTGGTCCGGCGGATGCGGGGATGACGGTCGGCCATGATCGGGAACAGGACGAAGACCCACAGCACTACCAGTCCGATCCACAGGATCGAATTGGGCATCGCGGTCATCACCTCCCGTCCCCGCCTGCACGTTAACCATCTGTGGACACACCACCGACGTCCGTAGGTTAATTCGGACGCGCCCGACAATGTGACAGGCGCGCCGTGCACACCTGCCACATGAGTAACAGAAATTTCACGGCAGCGCCGCTCGACCCTCCAGAACGAGCCGACCGACCACCGTTGACTGCACTTCTTCGATCGTCAAACCAACAAGCAAATGATCGCGCCAAGCTCCATCAACGTCGAGGTAGCGGCGCAAAACGCCCTCTTCACGGAACCCAACATTGCGCAAAACCGCTTGGCTGGCGTGGTTTTCCGGCCGCACCGTCGCTTCAACGCGATGCAGCCCGACGGGCCCAAAACAGTGGTCGAGTCCAAGGGCGAGCGCGGCGGTCGCGACCCCTTGACCGCCCAAATCCTTTGCTACCCAATACCCGATCCACGCAGAACGAAGCGCGCCTCGGGTGATATTGCCAATCGTCAACTGCCCGCTGAACTGTCCGTCGACTTCAATGACAAGCGGAATCATCGCGCCACGACGCGCTTCGGCCTTCAAACTCGTCCACAACGAAGGCCAGTTCGACGCGTGATTGCGCGCCTCCCACGCTCCACGCCCGGTTGGCTCCCACGGCTCAAGATGCGCGCGGTCACGCAACCTAATGCGACTCCACGCCGACGCGTCACGAAAACGCACCGGGCGCAAGGTAATTCGGCCCGCGGGAACGACAACGGGCCCAAGTCGAGCTGGCCACCCCGGATGTTGTCCCGAGCGGAATACGTTCACCGACTCCACGTTTCAGCCGCGCTGCGCCAAGAAAGCAACCCGCACTTCGTCTCCCGTACGGAACTCGGTGTCGTCGGGCTCGACAACAATCAAACTATTCGCCTCCGCGAGCGTGACCAAAAGATGCGACGAGCCGCCATTATTGCTGCCGAGCGGCTGCACAAGATAGTCGCCGGTGGTCTCGTCACGCAGCAGTTGCGCGCGCAGGTACCCCTTGCGACCAGGCATCGAGTTGATGGGAGTAATGGTGCGCGCGTTGATAATTCGCCGCATCGGCTGCCGACGACCGAGTGCGATGCGAATCAGCGGCCGCACCATGATCTCGAAAACCACAAGCGCGCTAACCGGATTCGATGGCAGCAAAAACGTCGGAACCTCGTCGCGGCCGAGCCTGCCGAAACCCTGGACCGAGCCGGGATGCATCGCGACACGGGCAACTTCGAGTTCACCAAGACCGTCGAGCGCCTCGCGCACCTGTTCGGAAGCCCAACCGCCAACCGCGCCAGCGATAACGACCACTTCGGAGCGCACGAGTTGACCTTCGACAACGTCACGCAACGCGCGCGGATCGGCGCTCACGATGCCAACGCGATTCACATCCGCGCCCGCATCACGCGCGGCGGCAGCGAGCGCGTAGGAGTTCACGTCATAGACCTGACCGGGGCCGGGCGTGCGATCAATATCGATGAGCTCGCCGCCAATCGAGATGATCGAAATGCGGGGACGTGGGTGCACGAGCACCTTGTCTTGCCCAACGGCGGCAAGCAAACCCACCTGCGCGGCACCGATAATCGTGCCCGCGCGAACCGCGACGTCGCCCGGCTGCACATCGTCGCCAACGCGCCGCACGTAGTCGCCTGAGCGGACCGCTTCGAACACCTTGATCCGCGCACGCCCACCGTCGGTGAAGTCCAACGGCAAGACAGCGTCGGCAAGCGTGGGCAACGGCGCGCCGGTATCGACACGCACAGTTTGCCTGGGCTGCAACCGAATTGGCTGCCGCGAACCCGCGACCACCTCACCAACGACGGGCAGAGTGAGGTCGATGAGTTCGCCGTCCTCGTCGCGCACGTCGACGCCCGCCGCACTGACATCCACGCTGCGCACCGCGTAACCGTCGATGGCGGCCTGATCAAACCCGGGCAGCGGACGCTCGGTAATCACATCTTCGGCGCACAACAAACCTTGCGCCTCGGAAATCGCGACCCGGACCGGCCGGGGCGCTACCGCGGCGGCGGTGACCTTGATCAGCTGATCCTCAACCGAGCGCACTTGAGCTCCTGTGTCTCATGGCGACGGCTATGCCGCCGCACCTGGGCTTACCTCGCGGGCGCGGTCGGGTCCCAGTTCTCGCTGAGCCGGAACTCAAGCCACTCACGCAGCTGAGGACCATATTCCTCCCGCTCAAGAGCGAAATCGACCGCAGCTCGAAGATAACCGCCCGGGTTGCCCAAGTCGTGGCGCGACCCACGATGAACGACGACGTGTACGGGGTGACCCTCGGCGATCAGCAAGGCGATCGCGTCGGTGAGCTGGAGTTCGCCGCCCGCGCCTGGGGTGATGCGCCGCAGCGCGTCGAACACCGCGCGGTCGAGCAGGTAGCGACCAGCAGCCGCCAACGTCGACGGCGCGTCGGCGAGCGCGGGCTTTTCGACCATGCCACGCACCCGAAGCACGTCGGCGTCGGCACCCTCGACAGCCTCAACGTCGAACACGCCATACGCGCTGACCTGCTCCTTCGGCACGTCGATCGCGCAGAGCACCGACCCGCCGAGTTCGGCACGCACGCGGCTCATCGCATCGAGCACGCCGCAGGGCAGCACGAGGTCATCCGGCAGCAGCACCGCGATGGCTTCCTCGTCGGCATCGAGCACCGACTCGGCTTGGGCGACCGCGTGACCGAGCCCAAGCGGCTCTTCCTGCACTACCGACGTGACGTCGAGCAGGCCCGGTGCCTTACGCACCTTCTCAAGCAGCGCGAACTTGCCGCGCTCGGCGAGGGTCGACTCAAGGACAAGGTCTTCGACGAAGTGCGCGACAACGCCATCCTTGCCAGGTGAGGTGACGATGACGAGGCGGTCGGCCCCGGATTCGGCGGCTTCGGCGGCAACGAGTTCGATGCCGGGTGTGTCGACGACGGGCAGCAACTCCTTGGGCACCGTTTTGGTGGCAGGCAGGAACCTTGTCCCGAGTCCGGCCGCGGGCACAACCGCAGTGCGGAAACCGGAAGTCTTGTCTGTCATGTGCGTACCCTATCCATTCAACGTGGGCGTCCGACTCGCTCTGGCGACGATCCGGCGTCGGCAAGAGCTTAGGGTGGTCGCTGTGGACATGCCCGATGAGCGCACTAAATATGCGTGGCGAAAGGCCATCCTTGCTGCTCGGGCGCAGGTGAGCGTTGCGCAACATGCGCGTGAGGCCGCCGCGCTTGCCGTTGCCGCCGCTACCGTCGCGCAACCCGGAAACGTGGTGTGCGCGTATGTGCCGATGCGCACCGAACCGGGCGATCTGGCCATGCTCGACGCGCTCGTTGTGGGCGGGGCCACGGTCATGTTGCCCGTGACTGGTGCACCCGGCCCGCTGAGTTGGGCGCGCTATCTGGGCCCAGACTCGCTGCGCCCCGCGCGCTTCGGACTGCTCGAACCAACGTCGCAAGCGCTTCCCCCATCGACGGTCGCCGAAGCGAGCGCGATCTTGGTGCCCGCGCTTGGCGTTGACCGGCGCGGCGTGCGACTCGGGCGTGGCGCCGGCTACTACGACCGTAGCCTCGGCGCGGCCGACCCCGATACCAAGTTGATCGCGGTTGTGCGCGACGATGAATTTGTCGACGAGCTCCCAGAAGAGCCGCACGACCGGCGGATGACCTGGGCGCTGACTCCCGGCGATGGCCTTCAACAACTGCACGTTTGACCTCCCATTTTCCCCGGAATGAAAAGGCGATTGGCGACGTTGGCACTGTCGGCGGTAGAGTGCTAGACCGACGACACACTTGCGGAGGAACCTGTGCCCACTTATTCGTACGCGTGCACCCAGTGTGACAATCGCTTCGATACCGTTCAGTCTTTCTCTGACGATGCGTTGACGGAGTGCCCACAGTGCTCGGGCAAGCTGCGCAAGCTGTTCAACTCGGTTGGCATCGTCTTCAAGGGCAGCGGCTTCTACCGCACCGATAGCCGTGGTGGCGCGTCTACCGCGAGCGAGCCCGCGAAGTCCACTTCTTCGGATAGCAACGGCAGTTCGTCATCGAGTTCGACCTCGTCGTCGACTCCTTCGAGTAGTAGCACGTCCACCGCCAACTGACGCCAGCGAATGTGCCTGTGACCGAAAGTTATCCACAGGCACAGAGTTATCCACAGGGCAATTTTATTTCGGGATAATTCGGACATTGCTGTCGATGCGTGTGCATACGCTCGCCACATGACTCGCCGAATCCCCGACCTTGGCCGCCCCAGCGCGTTGCGCTTCCGACTCGATAACCGCCCGGCATGGGCCGACGCGCTGCTGATCCGCCGCGTCGCCGCCGCGCTCCTTGCCGTCCTCGCTGTTGCGCTTTTCGTGCGCGGCGACCCGACAGCGTCGCGCAGGGAAGTGGTTGTCGCGGCACGTGATCTCACGCCTGGGCGCACCCTTTCCGACGCCGACCTCAAGCTCGTGCAACTCGAATCCCGTTCTCTCCCTGAGGGATTCATTGCCGACAGCACTCCGCTAGTTGGCGCGACACTCACCGGCGCGATGCGCGCGGGCGAGACCTTCACCGACCTCCGCATCGTTGGGCCGCGTCTCGCCGCCGTCGCGTCAGGCACCGAAGCCGCGCGCATTGTGCCGATCCGCCTTGCTGATTCAGCGGTCGCCGAAGTGTTGCGAGCGGGCGACCGTGTTGATGTCATTGGCGTTGAAGAAACAGGTGGTCCGAATTCGAGTAAGCCGGCGCGCACCCTTGCGACGGATGCGGCGGTCGTGCTCGTTTCTGGCGGCGTCGATAAACGGGCTGGTCCGGAGCGTGTTGTGCTGCTCGCGCTAGGCGGCGGTCCCGCGACCGAAGTCGCTGGCGCGTCACTGCGAACCGCGCTGACCGTTGTTCTCCATTGATGCCGCACTGCGAGTGCGAGACATTTGCCAGCCGCGTCGTTAGCATCAGAGCCGATCCAGCACAACCGAAGTGATTCATTCGCATACCGCGCGCAGCTACGGCCGCGCGCTAGGTCCGAAGGAGATACCGGAGATGCTCAAAGGATTCAAAGACTTCATCTTGCGCGGTGACGTTGTCGACCTCGCGGTCGCCGTCGTTATCGGTACCGCCTTCGTCGCGATTGTCACCGCGTTCAGCGATGGCATCATCAACCCGTTGCTCGCCGTCTTCGGCGGAACCAATACCGCGGGACTCGGCTTTCAACTGGTCGCGGATAAGCCAGCGACCTTCATCGAAGTCGGTCCCATCATCACCGCGACGATCAATTTCATTCTGATTGCCGCGATCTTGTACTTCATCTTGGTGCTGCCAGCCAAGGCCGCGCGCAAGCGGCTCGGTATCGACGAAACAGTCACCGAAGCCGAACTCCTCACCGAAATTCGCGACCTCCTTGCCGAACGGAACGGTAATCCCAAGGTGTAGCGCGCGATTCGCTGACATGGCAGTGGCCGGGTCCGCAGATACCCGGCCACCTCTCCAGCAATCAGCTAGCCGAGGCTAAATGGCTGTCCCCACAGGGTCACCCAGCTGATCACGTTGTCGGTTTCCACTTCCACACTCACGAACGAGCGCGCCTGCGCGTAACCACCACAGCCCGACAGGCCGATTGTTTCGTCGGCCCAGGTCACCGAACCCGAACCGCCCTTGAAAGCGTTGCGGGTCTTGTGCGATTCGTTGCCATAGTCGTCGGGCATTTCGAGATCGAGAATGTAGAACGAGCGAGCTTGCCCCGGACCAAGGGACAGTTCGCCTCCGACGTCGGCCCCGGCTTCGGACGCACCGGGCGTGCCGTCCGCATTCGGGGGTGCCTGCGCACCCTCGGCACCACCGGTCACGCCCCCACCAGCGATGTTCACCTGACACCCAACGGTGTAGCCGGGGAAGATCTTTCCCCCACCGTCGCCAGAAACGGTGACCTGCGCCGAACCGGAAACCCACGCATTACGGTGCGCGGGCGTAGCACCCATGGAGGGATTGATATCGGCGGATTCCCCAACGAGCTTGATATTGACGACAGTGCCATCGGAAAGCACCTTGGTGATGTCGCCACCGGGGAGCGGAACGAACGTGTCGGCATTGGCCGCGCCAACGGAGAAGAGCCCGAATGCAAGAGTCGATGCCGCGCCAATACCGCAGGAACGCCAGAGTTTTCGCTGAATCGTCATGAAAGTTGACCCCTCAAGGGTGAGTTTCGCGCTCAGCCGATGCTGAACGGCATCCCGTACAGCGTGGTCTTTGAGTAGTGGTCGCCGATGATCTCAACGACGGTGTACGCGCGCGCTTGCGCGTAGCCCGCACAGCCTTGGATCTGAATTTCGGCGTCCTGGTACTCAACTGAGTAAACACCTGGTTTGAGAATGTCTTTCGCGTCGATCTGCACAAAAGCTACTTCGCCGGGGCCGAGGTTGAGGCCGATCGAACCGTTCGCGGCAACGCCAGCGGTCGAGATGCCCGCACCGAGGCCCGCGCTCACCGCGTCGTCACCGATGCTCACCTGACAACCAACGATGTAGCCCGTATTCAATTGGGAGGCACCATGAGTCGATGAATTGTTGGAACCGGGACGGTTGAGTGGACCGTTGTTTGGGCCAACCTCGCCTTCAGGCGTGACCTGTACGTCGGCGCGGGCGTTGCCCGTAACCCAGACAACGCGGCCGGCACCATTGGCGGCGAGTGAAGGAGAAATCAGGGCGTGTTCGCCAGTGCGAGACACGGTAACGCCTGGTCCGGCCTTGTGGCCGTCAGGCAATGGAACATAGGTGTCGGCGTTGGCGGCACCGGCGGAAAGCAAGCCGAGCGTCACGGACACCGCGACACCCACGCAGTAGGCGCCATAACGCGCTTGGTTGGTGCGGTTGGTGCTCATTGTTCCCCTCGAGGTACGCAAAGCGACCCCGACTGTCGGGGTCGATAGTGTGCGACGCAGCCGGCCCCAGTCGAAATGCGTCGTGACACAACGCATGACTGGCATCAGGCAAGAACAGCCTGCCGGGAGGTGGAGCGAGAAATCGCCATAAAGATAGTGAGCCGCGAGGTTATTGTCCAGCGCCCCAAGCGAAGGTGGGCAACGCGACACAAAACGGACCGGTCACATTTGCGACCGGTCCGTTTCGGGGTACTGCTAGGTGTGAACGATCAGCCGAGGCTGAACGGCTGGCCCCACAGGGTGACCCAGCTGATCACGTTGTCGGTCTCAACCTCGACGCTCACGAAGGCACGCGCCTGCGCGTAACCGCCGCAGCCGGTGAGGCCGATGGTCGAGTCGGCCCAGGTAACCGAACCCGAGCCGTTCTTGAACTTGTTCGACTTGCCGTGCGACTCCGAGCCGTAGTCGTCAGCCTTCTCAATGTCGAGAATGTAGAACGACTTCGACTGGCCGGGGCCAAGCGACAGGTTGCCACCGGTGCCGACACCGACCGTCGCGTTGCCTTCCCAGTCGCTCTCGCCGGTGACTTCGCCACCCATGTCGCCGCCAGCGATGTTCACCTGGCAACCGACGGTGTAACCCGGGTAGATCCTGCCCGAGCCGCCGTCGGAAACGCTGACCTGCGCGCTACCGGACACCCACGCGTTGCGGTGCACCGGGGTCGAGCCGAGCGAGGGGTTGATGTTGGCCGACTCGCCGACCAGCTTGATGTTGACGACCGTGCCGTCGGACAGCACCTTGGTGATGTCACCGCCCGGCAGGGGAACGAAGGTATCGGCGTTGGCCGCGCCCGTCGAGAACAGGCCGACGGCCACGGTGGCGGCAGCGCTGACGCCTGCCACCTTCGCCATGAACTTACGGTTGATCATAGGAATGTCCCTCAAGGATTGAGTTCGCCGCAGCGAGAAGAAGATTCGTGCCGGATCGAAGAAGGTCAGCCGATGCTGAACGGCGCACCGTAGAGGGTGGTCTTCGAGTAGTTGTCGCCGATGATCTCGACGACGGTGTAGGCGCGGGCCTGCGCGTAACCGGCGCAGCCCTGGATCTCGATCTCCGCGTCCTGGTAATCGATCGCGTAGGTGCCAGCCTTGGTGATGTCCTTCGAGCTGATCTGCACGAACTTCACTTCACCGGGGCCGAGGCCAACGCCGATCGAACCGCCAGCGGACACGCCGCTGGTGCTGAGGCCGCCGGAAACACCCGCGCTGACCGCGTCGTCAGCAATGCTGACCTGGCAGCCGACGATGTAGCCGGTGTTGAGCTGCGAAGTGCCGTGCGTCGACGAGTTGTTCGAGCCCGGGCGGCCGGTCGGGCCGTTCCACGGACCAGCTTCGCCTTCCGGGGTTTCGGTAACTTCGGCGATGGCGGTACCCGAGACCCAGACGACGCGACCGGCGCCATTGGCCGCCAGCGACGGCGAGATCAGGGCGTGTTCGCCAGTGCGGGTGATGGTCACGCCCGCCGGGCTGGCCTTCTGGCCATCCGGCAACGGCACGAAGGTGTCGGCGTTTGCGGCACCGGTCGACAGCAGGCCGAATGCCACTGCGGCAGCGGCAGCGCCGACGCCCGCGCGGGCCACGCTGCGGCGCACACCGGTGGTGCGGTTCTCGCTCATACTTCCCCTCATCAGTTTCTAACTTGCCGGTCTCGACTCTCGAGATCGGACGTTTGGGCCCTCACAGGCCCGCTTCAGTGTGTCGCCCCTTTGTTGCCGTTGCGTAACCAACTGTTATTTCGGCGATACGTCCGAAAGTGGGGGTGGCGGGCTTGAGTCATGGCTTCGCCGGATGAATCAACACACAGGTACGGGAACTAGTAGGGACCAATTTCTTTACTGACTCGATGGCGAACATTAAACGCTTCAAAGCCATTACAGCAAGAAAGGAGTTCGTAAATTTCACGGTGACGCCTGGCACACGCTGACACATGCCTACATGCTTTGACGTGCATAGATGCATCCGCGCATGGTTTCGTCAACGGGACTGGACCGCAGATGGACGATTGCCCGAAACGGGCGTTTATACGACAAAGGACCACGCCGAAACGTGGTCCTCGAAGAAATTGTCATTGATTCGCAACAGCTGAATTGCGGCATTACTCGCGAGTAATTACGTAGCTGCTACGTAGTTTAGGTGTCGTTCACCCGTGATGGGGAGGTATCTGGGACCGTAACCATTCGTCGTTATCTGCGATTCCCGACTCTCGGCCACGTTCATCCGATGTGGTCTCGGGCAGGACGTCGCCGAAGATGCGAGCGAGTCGAGCGGCCTCAGCCGCACGCCGCGCGGCAGCGGCGTACGGCTCAACCGAGTCTTCGCTCTCACTCATCGAGACCCGAAAGTTCGCCAATCACCCGACTCGCGAGCGGACCCAGCGTGGCCATCCCGTCGCGAATCGCCGAACGCGAGCCAGGCAGGTTCACTACGAGCGTGCTGCCCGAGATACCAGCGACCCCACGCGACAGGCCAGCGTCGAGCGACCCGGCGACCCGACCCGACGCGCGCAACGCCTCGGTGATGCCCGGCAGCCCGCGGTCGAGTACCTGCTCGGTGGCCTCGGGCGTGACATCGCGCGGCGACATTCCGGTGCCGCCAACCGAGATCACCAAGTCGACGCCACCGATGACCGCGGTGTTGAGCGCGTTGCGAATTTCGACCTCTTCGGCCTGCACCGTGACCGACGCGTCGACGAGAAAGCCCGCCTCACTGAGCAATTCGGTGACAAGGGGACCGAACGAGTCCACACCGCCATGCGCGGTGCGGTCATCTACGACAACAACGAGCGCACGCCCTGCCACGGGAGCATCGATATCCATGCTCATCACCGTAGCGCCTACGCAGGATGTAGCGATGTCAGAGCGCATCACCGGCCACCGTCCGCTGGTGCGGCCGTGAGCGTTACCTCGACGGTCTTGGGGTTGTTGCCCTGTTCGTCGGTGTAGGTCACCTTCACCTTGTCTCCTGGTTGATGCGAGCGGACGGCGGCGATGAGCGCGTCGCCGGAGTCGATTGGCCGGTCGTCGATTCGAGTGATCACCGCGCCAGCGGGAATGCCCGCCTTCGCGGCTGGGCCGTCGGGGGTGGATTCGAGCACCCGCGCCGCAGTGTCTTGTGGGCGCAGTTTCACGCCGATTTGGGCGTAGGTCGCATGCCCGGTCTTGATGAGTTCGTCGGCGACGCGACGCGCCTGGTCGACGGGGATCGCGAAACCGAGTCCGATGGAACCACTTTGCGCGCCGCCCGCGGCTTCACCGCCGAGACTCGCGATGGCCGTGTTGATTCCGATGAGCTTGCCCTGGGTGTCGACGAGCGCGCCGCCGGAGTTGCCAGGGTTGATTGCCGCGTCGGTCTGGATCGCGTCGATGACCGGGTTGACCTGGCTTGGCGTGCCTTCGCCGCTGGTCGAAACGGGCCGGTTGAGCGCGGAAACAATGCCGGTGGTGACGGTGCCCGCGAGTCCCAGTGGCGAACCGATCGCGATCACCGGCTGACCGACAGCGAGCCCGGTCGACGTGCCGAGTTCGATCGGCGTGAGCCCCGACTTGCCGCTGACCTTGATCACGGCAAGGTCGGAAACCGGGTCGGCGCCCACCATCGTCGCGGGCGCGGTTGTGCCGTCGGCGAAGACAACTTCCATCTTCGCGCCGTTACCCGCGCCGGACGCTACGTGGTTGTTGGTGAGGATTAGCCCGTCGGTCGAGAGCACAACGCCCGACCCCTCTCCCGATGCCCGCGACCCGGCGACCTTGATCATCACGACGCTCGGCAATACCTGCTTGGCGACGGCCTGCGTGGACCCTGGCGGCGCGTTGACGGCGTTGTTGACCTCGGGCTTGGGTGCGTCGAGCGAGTTGGTGACCGCGGCGCCGTCGTGGTCGACCGCGAGCGCGCCGACAACGCCACCGATCCCACCGGAAACGAGCGCTAACGCGACCGCGCCAGCGACAAGGCCAAGGCGAACCGGTTTGCGTTGGGGAGCGGCACCGAGCGGCATCGCCGCGTACTGCGGACCGTGCCCCTGAACGGGGAACTGCGCGGTGTCAGGATGCGGCTGCCCGTGCGGCCCAGCGAACCCACCTTGGGGTCCGTATCCGCCCGAATGCTCCCCAACCGCGCCCGGGTGCCCGCCGGCCTGACCGAAGCCGCCCTGAGCCGGGGCAACTCCGTGCCCGAAACCGCCTTGCTGCGGAACGCCCTGCGTAGCCGCGCCGCCCTGCACCGAAACTCCGTGCGCCGAACCGCTCTGCGCCGGATGGGCCTGTGCCGGATGGCCCGGTGCGGGGTTGCCCGGTGCGGGGTTGCCCTGCGGCGCGGCACCCGAACCGCCCTGCTGCGGAGTACCCGGAACACCCTGCGGCGCGGCTCCCGAATCGGTGGGCCGCTGCTGATCGTCGGTCATGTTGACTCTCTCCTCACGCTCGCTGACCAGCTTCACCGTGACTACTGAGAGAGCGCTGAGATCGCCCCGTCAGTTAGCCGTGACTTCCGGTGCTGATGGTGGCTCACCGGGGAGCACGATGCGCACCAACGCGCCGCCACGGTCGGAGGTATCGACAACAATCGTGCCACCGTGCTTGGTAACGACCTGTTTGACGATGGCCAAACCCAGCCCAGAACCGGGCATCGACCGCGACGCGGTGGTCCGGTAGAACCGTTCGAATACCAGCTCGCGCTCAGCTGCCGGAATGCCCGGGCCCGCGTCGGTGACGACCAGTTCGAGCAGTCCTTCGCCCGTCGGCCGCATCGTGATGCGCACTTCGGCGTCGGGCGGACTCCACTTGGCCGCGTTGTCCAACACGTTGAGCACCGCGCGTTCGAGGCCAGCCTCGTGGCCGTAGACAAACCACGGCTGTAGCTCGGCGACGAAATCGACGTTGCTGCGGCGCCTACGGACGCGCTCAAGCGCGCGTTCGGCGACGTCGCCGAGGTCGATCCGGTCGTATACCGTTTCGGGCGCGTCTTCCCGCGCGAGGTCGACCAGGTCGCCGACCAGCGTCGACAGTTCTTCGATTTGGGCGACAACGTCGGCGCGCAGTTCGGCCATGTCCTCGTCGGGCAGTTGCGGCGCGCCCGGGCGACCCGATGCGATGAGCAGTTCCATGTTGGTGCGCAACGACGTGAGCGGTGTGCGCAGCTCGTGACCGGCGTCGGCGACAAGGCGACGTTGCCGGTCACGCGACTCAGCAAGGGCGCGCAGCATGGTGTTGAAACTTTCGGTGAGTCGCGCGAGTTCGTCGTCGCCGGTGACCGGGATGGGCGTGAGGTCGTCGGTGCGCGCGACCCGCTCGGCAGCGGCGGTGAGCCGCGCGATCGGCCGCAGGCCCGTTCGACCAACCGCGGTACCGGCGGCAGCGGCAAGCACAACGCCACACGCGCCAACAACGAAGAGCAACCACGCGAGTCGGTCGAGCACTTCGCGCGTGCGAGTGAGTTTTTGCGAAATGATCAGTGTGGCACCCGAATTCGTTCGCGCGGCGAGCACTCGTTGATCGCCAACCGTGCGCAACGACGAACTGTTCTTGCCATCGGCGACGGCGAGTTCCTGGCTACCCACCGGCGGAATAGTTTGCTGCGGCGGCATATACGGCTTGTGGTCGGCGAAAATCAACGCGACGCCAACATCGTTGGAGAAAAGCCCGGCCAACACAATCGACTGAAAACCAAGGGTCTCGAAATTGTTGTTGATCATCGTCGCGGCACGCGCTTCTAGCTGCGCGTCGACGTCGGCGTAAAGGGCACGCGCGACCATCGCGTATGCCGCGATCGAGGTGACAGCGACCGCGATGAGCACCACCGACGCGGCAAGCAGCGTGACGCGCCACCGCAGCGAAACCGACCGCGTCAACGGCATCGGCGGCCGCAGCTGCGTGCTGTCGGGAGAAATGCGTAAGTCGGCGACGCCGGAATGTTTAGTAGCCATTTCTCCCCGCTAGGGCGGCGTTTCGCGCAGCACATAGCCGACGCCGCGCACGGTGTGAATGAGTCGGTCTTCGCCGTCGGCTTCGGTTTTGCGGCGTAGATAGCCGATATAGACCTCAAGCGCGTTGCCTGACGTGGGGAAATCGTATCCCCAGACCTCTTCGAGAATGCGTCCACGCGACAGCACGCGACGCGGATTGGCCATCAACATCTCAAGCAACGAAAATTCGGTGCGAGTGAGGCTGATTTGTCGATCGCCACGAGAAACCTCACGCGTGACTGGGTCAAGTGACAAATCCGCGAAAGCCATCGCTTCGGACCCTTCGCCAAGGTCGGGAGTGCGGCGACGTAACAGCGCGCGCAAACGCGCCAACAATTCTTCCAAAGCGAAGGGTTTTGGCAAATAATCGTCGGCACCGGCGTCCAAACCGGCGACTCGTTCGGAAACCGAATCACGCGCGGTCAAAACGAGAATGGGCAGATCATCGCCGGTGCTGCGCAGGCGACGGCACACTTCAAGGCCGTCGAGGCGCGGCATCATCACGTCGAGCACTAACGCGTCAGGCCGGGCAGCTGCCACTTTTTCCAACGCGTCGACACCATCAACAGCCAGGTCGATGGTGTAGCCGTTGAAGCTCAGCGACCGGCGCAGGGATTCCCGCACGGCGCGGTCGTCGTCGACTACCAGAATGCGCATGCGCACAGTTTGCCGTGACCGACTGAGAACGTACTGAGAGGGTGCGCGGGAAAGACTGTGCTGGTGCCAATTGCCGATGCCAAGCGAGCACGGTATCTTTCGAGCGGTAAAACAAGACCTTTCGTTGGTTCTGCGCTCGCATCGCTCCGCGACCTCCCCGCGCGGGCCGGGGTCACACGTGGAAGCAGAGGCAACGCACGCGGATGGAACCTGCATCGCGCTCCTGGCAATTCAGCCTGTCCAACTGGTCGGTCACGCGCAAAGTCGGTGTGGTTCTCGTGCTGCCGGTGATGCTTGCGACTGCGTTCGCGGTGCTGCGCATCAACAACGAATTGCAGACAATGACTCATCTCGGTGCTGCCACCGAGCAGGCCGACGTCATCCGACCCGTGGTCAAATTCGCCACCGCCACCGAACAACTCGCCGTCGCGGCTACCGCTAACTGGGGTGCGATCGCCGACCCGAAGACCGACGCGGCCCTGACCACCTACGACACGGCACTCACCGAGGTGCAAAACGCACTGCGCACCGCACGCCTCGACCGTGCCGTCGCCGCCGACCTGACCGCGGCGACGGTGACCGGCAATACGCTGCGCAACACGGTCCGCAGCGGTTCGCCAGCGATGGTGAGCGAACAGACCGATGAGATCAGCGACCGAATCGGCAGCGCACTGTCGAAAACGCCGCAGGTCGACAACTTCGAAGTGCAGCGATACTTCTTGCAGCTCACGGCGGTTCACCAGGCGCGCAGGGTCCTGACCCGCGAACGCATGCTGGTTGTCGCGCCGGAAGCCGCGACCAACGCCTCAAGCGTGCGGTCCAAGATGCTCGTTGAGCTTGGCTCCGAAGCCAACATGATCAAAACCTACGCGATGGTGATGCCGAGCAACGCGGGCACGATGGCCGCGCTGCTCGACGCGGTGCAGACCCGGATTAGCGTGTTCAGCCAAAACACCGGCGACCCAACGCGTAACGCGGCGGTCCTGAACACGTTGCAGGTCAGCGCCGATACCTACTCGACAACGCTGTCGTCGCTGCTGGACAACATCGACAAAACCCTCGCCGCGAATACCCAGGCCGCCCAGTCGTCGGCGCTGCGCGAAACCACGCTTGTGCTCGCGATGCTGCTCGGCGGCCTCACGCTGGCCCTCGCCGTCGCGCGCACGCTCGTTGTTCCGGTCCGTCGACTTCGTCGCGACGCGCTTGAGGTCGCGCATGTGACGCTGCCCGACGAACTCGCCGTCGTGCGAAGCGGCGCGCCCGCACCCGAAATCACGCCGATCGGCGTGCATTCGACCGACGAGATCGGCCAACTCGCCCGCGCCGTCGACGAGATGCACGAACAGGCGCTGACGCTGGCCGCCGACCAGGCCCGACTGCGCCTGCAAATCGGCAACATGTTCGAGACGCTGTCGCGCCGCAGCCAGTCGCTTGTCGAGCAACAGCTTTCGCTCATCGAAGAACTCGAACACGACGAAGACAACCCGACGCGATTGCAAACGCTGTTCCGTCTCGACCACCTCGCCACTCGCATGCGGCGTAATGGTGACAACCTGCTCGTGCTCGCCGGTACGGCGCTGCGGCGCGGGCACCTTCCGCCCGTTCCGCTTTCGGACATGCTTTGGAGTGCGGTTTCGCAGGTTGAGGATTACCAGCGGGTTGAAATCGGCGCGGTGCCTGACGGTGTCGTCGCCGGTGAGTCGGCCGTCGACATCGAGCATTTGCTCGCCGAATTGATCGACAACGCGCTGCGCTATTCACCGCCGAGCACGTCGGTCGCGGTGATCGTTGGTCGCGCGGTCGACGGTGGCTACCTGATCGAGATCACCGACCGTGGCCTTGGTATGTCGCCCGAAGACCTGCAAACAACGAACGATCGCCTCGCGTCGGGTGGCGAGGTGACGGTCGAAACCGCCCGTCGCATGGGCCTTTTCGTTGTTGGTCGCCTTGCGAAGCGCCATACGATCACGGTCAGTTTGCGCCGCACGTCGGGTCCGACTCCGCAGCCGGGCATCACCGCCGCCGTGCATCTGCCGGGCGCGCTCGTCGCGATTCCGCCGCAGCAGCAGCACATCACCGGCCCGAATCCCATTGTGGGACCGGGCAATACGGGCCCGATACCCTTGGTTCCTTCGCCGCTCGCGCTGCCCAAGGTCCCCGCCCCCGACGTAACTGGGCCGAATCCCGTTCAGTCGCAGGCGAATTCGGTGCCGTTCCCGGCGCTGGTCGGACCCGTCGCTCCGCTTGCTGCCGCCGGACTCAGCCCCGTCACGCCCGCACCGTTTAGCCCACCGGTCGGCTCGCTGCCGTCAACGGCGACCGGGCCGAATCCCCTTGGCATTTCGGTGCCCGAGTCGACGTCGGGGCTGCCGCAGCGTCGACCTGGCGGTGCCGCGAGCCCGCAACCGATCCCGTCGCAGGCCACCGGACCGGTCGACGACGAGAAGCCGTCCGGACTGTGGGCCGAGCACGACACAGATGCCGACCTCGATGCCGACGCGCAGGCCGACATCGACGACGAACCGCAGCGTCAAGACGCGGCGTTCCACGCGGTCGCCGCGGTCGCGACGATGCCGCGCAAGGTAACGCCTGTGCGCCTGTCGGCCGCCGAAACGCCCAACGGCACCGACCCAACCCCAACGGGACCGCCCGCGCCAACGCCGATTTACCAGCGCATGGTTTCGGAGTGGCTGGTCGAGCCCGAATCCGGCGGTAACAATTCGGGCGAAAACGGCGGTAAAGCTCAGAGTTGGAGTGCACCAGGCGACGATGGCTGGTCAGCCGCGGCAAACGCGGGCGCACCTGCCACCTCGTCGCGCACTAGCGGCGGATTGCCGATCCGCAAGCCGGGCGCGCAGTTGGTGCCAGGCGGGCTCACCACTGCCGAGGACACGGGCCCTCGCGATCCCGAGGAGATCCGCAACAACCTGACCCGACATCTCAGCGGCGTCCGCAGCGGTCGTGCCGAGATCCAGTACAACGACGGAGGCCCCGAATGAGCAACGCGCACCCCACGGACGAGAATCTGAACTGGCTGGTCGCCCGCTTCACCCGGGATGTGCCCGGCGTTTCGCATGCCGTGCTCGTCTCCGCCGACGGCCTCTTACAAGCAACGAGCCCGCACTTACCGTCAGATCGGGCCGAGCAGCTAGCCGCGGTCACCGCGGGCCTAGCCAGTCTGTCGGCGGGGGCCGCGCACCTGTTCGACGGCGGCAAAGTGATGCAGTCGATCGTTGAGATGCAGCGCGGCTACCTGCTGGTGATGAGCGTCGGAAACGGCTCGCACCTGGCGGTTTTGGCCAACAAGAGCCACGACATCGGCCGCATCGGCTACGAGATGGCGCTGCTCGTCGATCGGGTTGGTTCGGCTGTCACGGCCACCGCCCGTACCGCCAGCTAGAGGTGAGATGTCAAGTCCGCAGGGAGCTGAGAACCGGCCGACCACCCGCGTTCGGCCGTACGCGCTGACCTCTGGGCGCACTGAACCAGCGGTTGTTTTACCCATGGAAGCGGTGATCGAGACCGTTTCCTACACAGCACACTTGGAGTGGCCCGCAGGCGACTTACGCACTGAGATCCTCCGACTCGGTACCCACCGGCTATCGGTCGCCGAAATCGCCGCATACCTTGGTCGTCCACTGGGTATGGTCCGGGTGATGATCGGCGATCTGGTGGTCGGCGGAATTGTACGAGTGCACTCGACGCTGACCGAGCAAGCGAGTTATGACGAGCGCCGTTCACTGATGGAGAGGACTTTGCGTGGACTCCGTGGCATATAGCGGCACCGATCAGCGGGTCGCGTCGACGAAGATCGTGGTGGCCGGCGGATTCGGCGCGGGCAAAACCACGTTCGTTGGCGCGGTTTCGGAAATCGTTCCGTTGCGCACCGAGGCGATGGTTACCCACTTCTCCGACGGCATCGACGATCTCGCCGAGACGCCGGAGAAGGAGACGACCACGGTCGCGATGGACTTCGGTCGCATCGTTTTGCCAGGCAACCTGGTGCTTTACCTGTTCGGCACCCCGGGCCAGAAGCGGTTCTGGTTCATGTGGGACGACCTGATTCGCGGGGCGATTGGCGCTGTCGTGCTCATCGATACCCGCAGGTTGGAAGACAGCTTCGCCGCCGTCGACTTCTTTGAAGCGCGCGGGCTGCCGTTCCTGATCGCGGTGAACCGTTTCCCCGACGCGCCGCGCTTCCCCATCGCCGAACTGCGCGAAGCGCTTTCGGTGCGTGAGGGCATTCCGATCGTCGATATCGACGCGCGCAACCCGGTCGAGGTGCGGCAGGCACTCGCCGCGGTGACCGAGTACGCGATCGCTCAGCTTGAGCCGCAGCACGCGGGATAATCCCCGGCGAAAAGGGCCCCTGAAGTGGCGATGAGCGGGTTCTCCGTTAGGAGAACCCGCCCTCGTGCACGAGAGTACATACCCGTTCCGTGGCGCGCATTAGTTGTCACGGATTTTTCTTGTCGGGAAAACCAAACTGACAGTTCGCTTTCCGGACGTCAGCAATCCCATCGCAAGCATTTACACCCCGAAACCCCAAGTGACTCAAGTCACATCGGTAGCGGGTCGATTGCTGACCTCATCGCCCAATCGCCCTGAACAGGCATAACGGGCACGCGACAAGTCCCCTAAACGACGTTTGCCCACGATGGCGCTGACTGTCAGTTACCGGCGGCCTACAGGCGATTCGGGTCAATGAGCCCACGACGAACCGCCGCGACGATGCGCCGCGGCACCTGATATTCGGTGCCAGCGACGGTCACCGGAACAAGCTGCGGCACAGTCGCTTTCCACTGTGACCGCCGACTGCGCGTATTCGACCGCGACATGCGGCGCTTGGGAACTGCCATGATTTCAGCCTTCTTTCTTTCCTGGATCAACAACGGCCTGCACCGTCGTCGGGTCGTCAACGCAGGGGTCCTCGTGCCATTCGCCGAACGGATCGGTCCAGCGCGCGACCTCATCAGGCGCGGTTTCGACCAGTCGTAGTTCGTCGTCTTCGACGAGCGCCCAGTGCAGCGCGTGCCGGATCTCGGCGGGATCGGCATCGTGGGCGAGGATCACCAGCGAAACCTCGCGGTCGCCAGCGGTGTCGTCCCAGCGCAGCGCGGCCATCGCGGCCCGTTCGTCGGCGACGTCGGCGCGCTCGTCCTCGTCCATCGCGGCGAGCCAGCGACCGGCGTGACCAACGCGCAGACCGCCGCCCGCCGACTCAAGCCAGAGCACGTGATCGGGCTGGGTCGCCAGCCACATGCGACCGCGCGCGGTGACGACACCGTCGAACAGCACGTCGAGCGCGTCGTGGAGTCGCTCGGGGTGAAACGGCCTGCGCGCGGCGAATTCGAAGACGCTCACGCCATGTTCGACGGTCAACGGCGGCTGACCGCGCAGCAGCGGCGCGTGCGCGTCGAAGCGTTGGCCGCGCCGCGCGTCGGCGGGCAGTCCGGCGAGGAGCACACCGAACTCGACAGCGTCGAAGTCGGTCATGTCAGCACGCCAGGCGATCGGCACGCTCGGGTTCAACCGCGACAGCACCGCGTCGGTTCGGGCGTGGTCAAGCGGGTCGACATCGGCACCTAGCACGACCAGCGCATCGGCGAATTCAGCCTGCCCAAGGGCAACTTGAGCGACTGTCCGTTCGTCGTCAGCGACGGCGACACCGCGATCGGCGAGCGCCTCGTCGCCGGTCGCGTCAGCGAGCCAGGTCGTGCCGTCAAGGAACGCGACGGTCGCCTCAATCGCGACGTTGCGGCCCGCAGGCCCGTCGACGCGGTCGGCAACGCCGTCAACCTCGACGGTGTCGATCGCGTGGCACAGCGCTTCGGCTTCGATCGCGGGATCAAGCAACAACACGATGCGACGGATGTGGCCGCGCGTCGCCAGCTTGCACAGCAGCGGAAGCAGGTCAGCACGCAAGGTGCACGACACGCAGCCGTGCGCCAACTCAAGGATGGTCGTCGTTGTCGAGCCAGCGGTGGTCACCGTGCGCCGGACCACCCCTTCGCGCAGTTCAGCGAGGTCGTGATGCACGACGACGGTCCCCGGCTGCGCGCCGAGTGCGGCGGCGAGCGCCGTCATCGCGGTCATCGGTCGGCCGGCGAACCCGGTCAGGAGCACGACGGGCGTTTTTCGGTCGGACTTGGCTAGCACCGCAAACCCCTTTCGGTAATGATTTTCATTTACTGCCAGAGTGACGGTACAGTGCGGAATACCTCGTTGTCGAAACTGGTTGTCATCACCGGTAAGGAGTTCGTATGTCGGCGCACTGCCAAGTCACCGGACGCAAACCCGGCTTCGGAAAGGCCGTCTCGCACTCGCATCGGCGCACTAACCGACGCTGGAACCCCAACATTCAGCGCAAGACCTACTACCTGCCAAGCGAAGGCCGACGCGTCACGCTGACGCTGTCGGCCAAGGGCATCAAGACCATCGACCGGGACGGAATCGAAGCCGTCATCGCGCGGATTCGCGCCCGGGGCGACAAGATTTAAGGAGCACTCGTGGCATCCAAGTCGACCGAGATCCGGCCGATCATCAAGCTCAGGTCAACCGCGGGCACCGGCTACACCTACGTAACCCGCAAGAACCGCCGCAACGACCCCGACCGCATGACCTTGCGCAAGTACGACCCCGTCGTACGTCGTCACGTCGAGTTTCGGGAGGAGCGCTAATGGCGAAGAAATCCAAGATCGCGCGCAATGAGCAGCGCCGCGAGGTCGTCGCGCGATACGCGGCCCGTCGGGCGGTGCTCAAAGAACTCATCCGCAAGCCGAGCACCGACGAAGCCGTGCGCGCCGAAGCTCTAGCGGAACTGCGCAAACAACCGCGCGACGCGAGTCCGGTACGATTGCGCAATCGGGACGCCGCCGATGGAAGACCTCGTGGTCATCTACGCAAATTCGGTCTCTCCCGAGTGCGTGTACGCGAGATGGCCCACCGGGGCGAGCTGCCCGGGGTCAGAAAATCGAGCTGGTAGTCATCCACTGATCTCGTGAGAAGGAATTCCCAATGGCAGTGAAGCGAGCACCGTCCAAGAAGTCCCGCGCTGAGCAGGGCCGCAAGCCCAAGAAGAACCCGCTCATCGCCGCGGGCATCGAGACCGTCGACTACAAAGATGTGAACCTGCTTCGCACGTTCATCTCCGATCGCGGCAAGATCCGCAGCCGTCGCGTCACGGGCCTCACGCCGCAGCAGCAGCGTCAGGTTGCTGTCGCGGTGAAGAACGCGCGCGAAATGGCGTTGCTGCCGTTCACCACGACCAAGTAGGTCGATAACGCACGAAAGGCGCTCCAACCCAATGGGTTTGGAGCGCCTTTCGCTTTGTGCGAGCCCTTACGGGATGGTGAGCACCTGACCGGCGTTGATCAGATCCGGGTTGTCGATACCCGAAGCCGACGCGATCTCCTGGTAACGGCTGCCATCGCCGTAGAAACGCTCCGAGATGGCCCACAGGGTGTCGCCATCTTCGACAACGTAGGTGCGGATCTCGGGAGCAGCGGGCACCTCTTCAGCAACCGGTGCCGCGACCTGCTCGGCAACCAACTCCGGTGCGGGCAGCGGGTTGTCGGTGTTGGTTGCTGTGGCCCACGCGACCGAGTCGTCGGTGCCGTAAAGCACGACGTTGCGGTCGGGCTGCACGACGAGCCGTTCCACGTTCTTGCCCGCGGTGTCGGTGGACCATGCCTGGGTGCCGTCGCCACGGTAGATGACGAAATCGCCATCGATCTGCAGAGCCGCGCGCTGCACGTTCTGCCCATGAGTTTGCGCGGCCCACACGACGTTGCCGTCAGGCTCGGTCAGCACAAGGTTGCCGTCCGGCTGCAGGGCCAGGGTGTACGCACCACCGGTGAGGGACTGTCCCAGTCCCAGTTCTTCGCCTACGCGCAGCGTGTCGCCCACGATCCGTCCTTTCGAAGATCCAGTTGCAGAGCTTGTACCTAGCTTGTGTTGCTCCAGCGAATGTAGTCGTCTCGCAAGGGAAATGGGAGAGTTTGGCGCAGGGTTAGCGAAAAGTTCACTACGCGCAACGAAGTTGACGAAACAACAAGGGCCCGTTGCCTTGTCGGCAACGGACCCGAGTCGCTACTAGATGTTTGCTGGCTTACCCCGAGGGGTAACCGTCAGTGCGCGAAGTGACGCGCGCCGGTGAGGTACAGCGTGACGCCCGCTTCGCGGCACAGTTCGATGGTGTCCTTGTCGCGAATCGAACCGCCCGGCTGCACGATCGCCCGAACCCCGGCTCCGACAAGGATTTCCGGACCGTCGGAGAAGGGGAAGAAGGCATCGGACGCGGCGACGGAACCGGCGGCGCGCTCCCCCGCGCGGTCGACGGCAAGCTTGCACGAGTCGACCCGGTTCACCTGACCCATGCCAACACCAACGGCGGCACCGTCATTGGCGAGCAGGATCGCGTTCGACTTCACGGCACGGCATGCGCGCCAAGCGAATTCGAGGTCGGCGAGGGTGGTCGCGTCGGCGGGATCGCCAGCGGCGAGCGTCCAGTTGGCCGGATCGTCGCCGGGGGCGTCGATCACGTCACGCTCCTGAAGCAGCGCACCGCCGCTGATCGGGCGAAGCTCAATGCCCTTGCGCTGCGGCGCTTCCGCGACAAGCACGCGCACATTCTTCTTGCGCGCCAACACGTCTACCGCGCCCGGCGCGTACGACGGGGCGACAATCACCTCGGTGAAGATGTCGGCGACCTGTTCAGCCATCTCGACACTCACCTCGCGGTTGGCCGCGATCACGCCGCCGTAGGCGCTCACCGGGTCGGTCGCGTGCGCCTTGCGGTGCGCTTCGGCGATGTCGGCACCGGTCGCGATACCGCACGGGTTGGCGTGCTTAATCACCGCGACAGCGGGCAGGTCGAAGTCGTACGCGGCACGCCATGCGGCGTCAGCGTCGGTGTAGTTGTTGTACGACATTTCCTTGCCGTGCAACTGCTGCGCCTGCGCAAGACCCACGATGCCGTCGTTGGCCGTGTACAGCGCGGCCGACTGATGCGGGTTCTCGCCGTAGCGAAGCACCGCGGCGCGCTCCCACGAGCCAGCGGTCCACTCCGGGAAGGCTTCGGTATCGGTGTCGGCGTCGGCGACAGCGGGCACCGCGACCGAGCCCATCCAGCTGGCAACCGCGATGTCATAGCTCGCGGTGTGCTGGAAAGCCTTGGCGGCCAACGCGGTTCGCTCAGCGAGGGTGAACCCGCCCGACTTCACCGCGTTCAGCACGTCGTCATAGTCGCGAGTGTCGACAACGACACCGACCGACGGGTGGTTTTTGGCGGCGGCACGCACCATCGACGGGCCGCCGATGTCGATCTGCTCGACGCACTCGTCGACGCTCGCGCCGCTCGCGACGGTCTGGGTGAACGGGTACAGGTTCACCACAACGAGTTCGAACGGCTCGACGCCAAGCTCAACGAGCTGGTCGACGTGCTCGTCGCGACGGGTGTCGGCCAAGATGCCAGCGTGCACGCGCGGGTGCAGCGTCTTGACGCGACCGTCGAGGGTTTCGGGGAACCCGGTTAGGTTCTCCACCTTGGTCACCGGAATGCCAGCGTCGGCAATCTTGGCTGCGGTCGACCCCGTCGAGACGAGCTCAATGCCCGCCGCGTGCAGGCCGGTTGCCAACTCTTCGAGTCCGGTCTTGTCGTACACGCTTACCAGCGCCCTGCGGATCGGCTTGCGTTCACTCACCGGCGTGCTCGCTCATCTGGTATTTCTGCCTTTCGTCCGTCGGAGACAATGCCGCGCGTCGCGACCGCGGCGACCACCTCGGTCAGCAATCTGCGCTCGACAACCTTGATGCGCTCGTGGAGGGTGGCTTCGTCGTCGTCAGCGGCGATCGTCACCGCCTCCTGCGCGAGAATGGGCCCGGTATCGACGCCAGCGTCAACGAGATGCACCGTTGACCCGGTGACTTTCGCGCCGTAGGCCAGCGCGTCACGCACTCCGTGCGCGCCGGGGAACGACGGCAGCAGCGCGGGATGGGTGTTGATCACGCGACCAGCGAAGCGGGCGAGGAATTCGGGGCCGAGAATTTTCATGAAACCGGCGGAGACGACCAGGTCAGGCTCGTGTGCGGCGACAGCTGCGGTGAGGGCGGCGTCCCAGCTCGCACGGTCGGGGTAATCACGAACCGCGATTTCGAAATGCGGAACGGCCGCTGCTTCGGCATGCTTAGTGGCGACACACGGTCGATCTACGCCGACAGCGACAACTTTGGCGGGAAAGTCCGGCGCGCTCGACGCTTCGAGCAGAGTGTTGAGCAGCGAACCGGTGCCCGACGCGAGGACAACCACCCTCGTCGGGGTCCCCGCGGGCTTGGGCTTATACGTGGCCAAGTTCGACGTCAGCGCTCTACTCCTGCGGTGCGGGGGCCGTGGGCTGGCGGAAATAGCGATACCGCCGACGCTGAGTTTAACGGCCGGTGACCGGCCCACCTTCGGGCAGGTCCGCCTCGACGACCTCAACGTCGACGATGTCGTCGGCCGGTGGCGACGTCGAACCGGGGGCGGCGACGCTCACCTCGGGTGCGTCGTTGATGTCGTCGATCAGTTCCGCGTCGAGTTCGGTTGACGTGTCGTCGGATTCGTTGCTCGTCGCGCCTGGGGTGTATTCGGACGTTGCGCTCGGCGAGTACGCGTAGTCGTCATCGTCTTCGTAGTACTCGTCGTCATAAAAGTCGTATGCGCCGGGCGTGGTGCGGGTGAGGAAGCGTCGCGCGAGCACCATGCCAGCGAAGCCGCCGAGGCCAAGCCAGCTCATGAGCAACGCGGGCAGGACGAGCAGGTCGGGCCCGACCCAGCCGACCGCGCCGAGTTGGCCGCTAGCGAGCACCGCGAGCACGGTCAGCATCACCGTCGACAGTCCGGCGCTGGTGAGCGTGGCCCACGGTGCGCCCGCGCGGTCATCGGTGCTGCGACCCAGCTCGACACCAGCGAGTACGCCAATGGCGACGGGAACGAGCAACAGCACCGGCCACCACGCCTGCGCGGGACCGGCTGGCACGGGAATGAGCGCGGGCAACGCGGGCAGGCCAGCGCCCGTGACGTCGAACAAGCCGACTGAGCCAACCCCGAATTGGATGGGCGAACCCGCGAGCAGACTGGCCGTCGCGACAACCACATTGGGCAGGTAAAGCAGCGAAAGTACCGTCATGCCAAGCACATCGGCGATGCCGTGCGCGTGGCTATACACACCGCCGACCCGCGAAAGATGCAGGCAAAACGAAACGACCGCGGCGATCAACGCGCAGCCAAGCACCCGGAGCACCGTCCGACGAGCGGCGCGCGCACCCGGCGCGACCCACTCCGGCAGCTCGACGGGAATCAGCGCGCAGACGGTTTCGCCAGCACGCGCGACGATCGCGACGGCAGCCGTCGCCAGGTACAGCAACACCATCCACGCGAAAGCCCTTGGCAGACTTGGCACTTCGAGCGCGGTGACGCCAGCGGCGTCGCCCATGACGGCAGCGCAGACGGCGGTCATCACGAACGGACCGGCGACGGTCGCGCCTGCGAGCCACGCCAATTCGATCGGCGCTGGTCGTTCGGGCACCGCTCGCGCGCATTCGCGTCCGGCGAACCACAGCACGAGCGCGGTTGGTACGAGTGGGAGCAAGCCCAGCGTCGTTGCCCCAACGGTCACCGAAACCTGGTGTGCGGCAAGCCAACTCGCGGCGATCGCGCCCGGAGCATTGGTGAGGTCGGTGCCGCTGGTGAGCATCACGACCAAGACAACCGCGATAGTCGCGGTGAGGCTGAGCAGGGTGGGCCGAACCGCGACAAGCAGCAGCGAACGTGCCAAATCCGGTGGCGGCGAAAGCTTATTGATGCGTGCGCCTAGCGGAACCGTCGCTTCGCGGGGTACGCGTTCGCGAACGGGGGCGTTACGGGAGCTCATGACGATTCAGCGTGGCAGCTTCCCCGGCGTGCGCTCCGCAGGCGCGCCGCGAGCCCACCGACGGGTGACCCGTCGATGGGCTCGCGGGGCAGCTCACGCATGCGCGGTGACCGTCGATCGATTACTTCTTGTCGTCAGACGGGCGGAACGCCGTTGTCGCGTCGGCAGCCGGGTCGGCGGCCTGCTCGCCACCGAACGGCTGAGCGGGCGCGGCAGGAGCGCCAGGTGCTGCGGGCGCGGACTGACCGCCGTAGGGCGAACCGCCGTAGGACTGACCCGACTGCTGACCGGCCTGCGAACCACCGAAGTGCTGCGTCGCGCTCTCATCGGGACGCGGCTGCTGCTGCGGCGAACCATAGGGCGAACCCTGCTGCGGGTAACCGGCTTGCGGGTACCCAGCCTGCGGGCCGGGCTGACCGTAACCGGCCTGCTGACCCGGCTGGCCTGGCTGACCGTACTGCTGACCTGGCTGGGCCGGTGCCGACTGGCCGTACGGCGACTGCGTCGGGTACTGACCGCCGGTCGACGAACCGCCGAAGCCCTGCTGCCCGTAACCCTGCTGTCCGGGCTGACCGTACTGCTGACCCGGCTGGCCGTAACCCTGCTGACCCTGCTGGTAGCCCGGGTAGCCACCCGACTGCTGCTGCGGCGCTGCGGGTTTCGGCGCAGGCGCCTTGATGATGCCGAGCTTGAACAGCAATCCAACGATCGCGGCGACGGCGGTGAGCAGCGAGAAGAAGATGCCAAGGTAGGCACCGAACTTCAGCACTGCCTCGTCATTGACAAGGAACGCGACAACGAGCAGGCCAATGAAGCCCGCGACCGCGGTAGCCGCGGCAGCGCCGAGCAGTTCCTGCTTGGGCAGCAACGAAACCGCCGCGAAAAGCCCGGCTAGCAGCACGATGATCAGCGTCGCCGAACCACCGGTTTCGAACAGGTTGAACGTCTTGTCGCTGGTGACCGTGGTCGCACCGATGGTGACCGGCTCTACGCCCCAGAACGGCGCGAAGCCGAGCAGGAAGGTGAGCAGTGCGAGGCCAGCGGTGGCCGCGGTGAGGATGAACGGGAGTCCTTTGAACCCACCGTCATTCGCATCGGGCGTGGAGACGCCACCGGTCGCGGAGGCACCTGGCGTGGGTGCGGCAGGCGCTTGGGGTGCGGCGGGTGCGTTATACCCGGAGCCCCCGGTCGGGTAGGACATGTCGTCGTCTCCTTGTCGAGTCGTGCGCTGTTCCGTCCCTGACGCTACTGCACACGACGAGGGTAGGCATCACTCACTGAGCCAGCCTGTGGATAACTTTGCGCCTGTGGATAACTGGCGAAGGCCGCCGAGGGGAGTATTCCCTGCGGCGGCCTTCGACAATCACTGAGGATCACGCAGAGGCGATAGACGCCTTCTCCAGAATCTCGCGAGCGAGCGCGGCGGTGGCCGACGGCGTCTTGCCGACCTTCACGCCAGCGGCCTCAAGCGCTTCCTGCTTGGCCTGCGCGGTACCGCCGCCGGAGGAGACGATCGCGCCAGCGTGGCCCATCGTCTTGCCTTCGGGCGCGGTGAAACCGGCGACGTAGCCGACGACCGGCTTCGTCACGTGCTCCTTGATGTAGGCCGCGGCGCGCTCTTCGGCGTCGCCACCGATCTCGCCAATCATGACGATGATCTTGGTCTCGGGATCCTTCTCGAACGCCTCGATGGCGTCGATGTGGGTGGTGCCGATGACCGGGTCGCCGCCGATGCCGATCGCGGTCGAGAAACCGAAATCGCGCAGCTCGTACATCATCTGGTAGGTCAGGGTGCCCGACTTCGAGACCAGACCGATCGGGCCCTTGCCGGTGATGTTGTTCGGCGTGATGCCGACAAGCGCCTCACCCGGGGTGATGATGCCGGGGCAGTTCGGGCCGATGATGCGGGTCTTCTCACCCTTATCGACGTTGTAGGCCCACGCGAACGCGGAGTCCTGCACCGGGATGCCCTCGGTGATCACGACGAGCAGCGGGATCTCGGCATCGATGGCCTCGATGATGGCGTCCTTGGAGAACGCGGGCGGCACGAACGCGATCGAGGTGTCGGCACCGGTCTTCTCCATCGCCTCAGCGACAGTGGCGAAAACGGGCAGCTCGATGTCGTTGCCATTGGCGTCGACATGCTTGACCGTGGTTCCGGCCTTGCGCGCGTTGACACCGCCGACGACGTTGGTGCCCGCCTTCAGCATCAGCGCGGTGTGCTTGGTGCCCTCGCCGCCGGTGATGCCCTGGACGATGACCTTGTTGTCCTTGTTCAGGAAGATGGACATGTCAGTGAATTCCTTACTCGACTTAGGCGTTGGCCAGTTCGGCGGCCTTATCGGCGCCTTCGTCCATGGTCTGAGCCAGCGTCACCAGGGGGTGGTTGGCCTCGGCGAGGATGCGACGACCCTCTTCGACGTTGTTGCCGTCCAGGCGGACGACCAGCGGCTTGGTCGCGGCGTCGCCGAGCACCTCAAGCGCGCCGACGATGCCGTTAGCGACCGCGTCGCACGCGGTGATGCCACCGAAGACGTTCACGAACACGCTCTTGACCTGCGAGTCACCAAGGATGACGTCGAGGCCAGCGGCCATCACGGCCGCCGAAGCGCCGCCGCCGATGTCGAGGAAGTTGGCGGGCTTCACGCCGCCGTGGTTCTCACCGGCGTAGGCGACAACGTCGAGGGTCGACATGACAAGGCCAGCGCCGTTGCCGATGATGCCGACCTCGCCGTCGAGCTTCACGTAGTTGAGGTCGTTTTCCTTGGCCTTGAGCTCAAGCGGGTCGGTGGCGTCGACATCCGCGAACTCAAGGTGGCCGGGCTGACGGAACTCGGCGTTCTCGTCGAGGGTGACCTTGCCATCGAGGGCGAGGATTTCGTCGCCGGGGGTGCGCACCAGCGGGTTGACCTCAACCAGGGTGGTGTCTTCCTTGGTGAAGACCTCCCACAGCTTCTGAATCGTCACGGCAGCGGCGTCGAGCACCTCGGCGGGCAGGTGGCCAGCTTCGGCGATCTCACGCGCGAAGGCCAGGTCGACACCCTTGACGGCGTCGACGGGAATCTTCGCGAGGCGCTCGGGGGTCTTCTCGGCGACCTCTTCGATTTCCATGCCGCCCTCGACCGAACACATGGCCAGGTAGGTGCGGTTGGAGCGATCGAGCAGGAAGGAGATGTAGTACTCCTCGGCGATGTCCTTCGCCTCGGCGACAAGCAGCTTCTTGACGATGTGGCCCTTGATGTCGAGGCCAAGGATGTTCTGCGCGTGGGTGAACGCGTCTTCGGGGGTGGCCGCGTACTTGACGCCGCCAGCCTTGCCACGGCCGCCAACCTTGACCTGCGCCTTAACCATCACGGGCTTGCCGATTTCCTCGGCAATCGCGCGCGCTTCTTCGGCCGTGTCGCAAACACGACCCTCGGACGAAGGCACTCCGTGCTTAACGAAGAGCTCCTTCGCCTGGTATTCGAAGAGATCCATGTACTCACCGTCTCGTCTGCGTTGCGATAGCAACGTCTTTTATGTAGGCCCGGCACGCCGTAGCGACTGCTTGCGGGTCGCTCGTGATGGTCAGCTTGCGGGTCGGTGCGGACTTTAACCAGTCACGGGGAGGGACAATCGACCACATTCATCCTAAGTGGCGCAGGTCACGACGGGTTGGGCGAGGTCGGCAAAACCGCTGGAAAACGCTACTGGCGAGTAGCTTTTCGCCCGTTCCAGGTAGGCGGGCAAATATCGAGGAACCTCACGATCTACTACACTTTGTCGTCGACATTCCTCACTCGCCGACATCAGCGTCAGTGAGCACTCCAGTGCGTTACGGTGATGAATATCACACCGGACCCTGGGTTTCGGGGCAGCGCTTGCCTCGGTGCAATCGCTTCGTTACCGTCATGAGGTCGAAGTCACAACCAGGTCACGACAACCCGGCTACGACTGGCACGTCAGGACTGAGGAGGACGACAAGTTTTGAGGCACGTCAGCACTGGCACGTATCCGCAGGGCAGTCGGGTCCCGGTCGCCGAATCACCCAATACCTGGTCTGATCAGGAAAATAGCTGGTCCGATGGCGGCGCGTGGACGCCCGCCGAAGACGAGTGGACCGCCGACGAGACCTTCGAAGAAGTCGACGAGTACGAGTCTTACGCTCCCGCTTGGGCACAGCCCAATTCCACGCATTCGGCCCCCACTTCGCGTCGCGCCGAACGTCGCGGTGGTGCGCACCGCGTTCCCGCTCCCCCCGCCGCCCTCAAGGGTCGCGCCGCCGTTTTCGCCGTCGCCGCTGGCGCGGTTGTCGCGGCAGGCCAGGCAGCAGTGGCCGACGCGGAAAGCGCAACGCACGGCGTTGATTACGAAGCCGCTGGTCAGATTCACGAGATCGCGGCGCAGTCAATGAACACGGCCGATGCCGCGGCAGCCGCTTCCGGCGGTGCTTCGGTACTCGAAGCCACCGCCATCGCCGACAAGAACCATTTCGACGACATCCTCGCCAAGGGTGCCAAGTACGCCGAGGAACTGGCCGAGCAAGAGTCGGCCAAGCTGCGCCCGCTTTTCGCGAAGTTCACCTCGGGCAGCTACACCTCGGGCTTCGGAGCCCGGTGGGGCGTCCAGCATTTGGGCATCGACGTCGCCGGTCCGATCGGCACCCCCATCTACGCCGTTGCCGATGGCACGATCGTCGAGGCCGGTCCCGCATCCGGTTTCGGCATGTGGGTGCGTGTGCTGCACGACGACGGCACCATCACCATCTACGGCCACATCGACACCGCAACCGTCTCGCAGGGCCAGCGCGTGCTCGCGGGCGACCAGATCGCGACGATGGGCAACCGCGGCTTCTCCACCGGCCCACACGTGCATTTCGAAGTGTGGCTCAACGGTTCCGACAAGATCGACCCGGTACCGTGGCTCGCCACCCGTGGCATCAGCCTCGGCGCCCAGCGCGACTGATTCGCTCCCCCGATCCACCGGCATCAACGTGGCCTAACCCACCTTTCGGGCAGCCTTTTGCCGGGCTAGCGTCAAGCCATGGCCGGTACAACGAAGTACACGCAGTTCATCGCTCTCCCGCCGGAATCGGTGTGGCCGGTGCTTGCCGATCTCACCCGCTTGCCGGAATGGAACCCTGGCGTCACCTCTGTGCGGATGCATTCCCCTGTCGCGCTCGGCGCAAAGGGCGACTACCTCCCAAACGACACGATCACGTCGAAAATTCATGCGCGTCTTGCTGATTCGTTCACTGTCACCGCGTTCACGCCAAACTACGAACTGGCGATCGCCGCGCCCGAGCCTGCCGGTGCGATGACGCTCGCCTGGCGCCTGGTGGCCCGTGACGGTGGCACCGAGCTGAGCCAGGAGCTGCGGTTCAGCGGCCCGTCAGCTGGCGTCGCACGCCAGGTTGTCGCGAAGTACTTCGAAGCTGGCGCGCGCGTAGCGTTTTCCCGTCTCGCCCGACTCGCCGGACTTGTGCCCGCTAACGACGCACTCAGCGTTGTGGTCGCGGGCGGCAGTGGGGCGCTTGGGCAGCAGGTCGCCGCCGACCTGGTGTGTCGTGGTCAGCGGGTCACCTTGCTTACTCGCGGCGTGAACGCGAAAGTGCCGTTTCGGCAAGTGCTTTGGGATGGGCGGTCGGTTGGGGCGTGGGCCAGTGAGTTGCGTGAACCCGGGCGGATTGCCGTCATTAATCTCGCTGGCAAGCTCGTTGATTGTCGGCCAACCGAGCGCAATATTGCTGAATTGCGAAGCAGCCGCGTGGATTCGACTGCCGCATTGGTTGCTGCCGCGCGCGAGCGCGCGACGCCGGTCGACTACTGGATTCAAGCGAGCACCACCGCGATTTGGTCCGACGCGGGCGAAACTCGTTGTACCGAAAGCACTCCCCTGCCTGTCGGCGATGCCGCACTGCCACAGATGACCGGTGTTGCCGCACCTTGGGAAGAGGCGTTCGACCCGTCGGTCGCGAAGCATTCGACCGTGCTGCGCACGTCGATCGTGCTCGATCCCGAATCGCCCGCGCTGCGTCGACTCGTCGGGCTCACCAAGGGCGGGCTCGGTGGGCGCGTCGGGCCGGGCGACCAGTGGTTCAGCTGGATTCACCTCGACGATTGGCTCGCGATCGTGCGCGCGGCGCTTGGCCTCGACCCCGAAGTGAGCCTGCCGGACGGAATCCTGGTCGCCGCCACCGACTTTCCGGTGCGCAACACTGAGCTGATGGCCACTCTGCGTCGCCTGCTGCACCGCCCGCCCGCGTTGCCCACCCCGAAAGCGCTGCTGAAGGTGGGCGCGGTGGCGTTACGAACCGACGCCGCGCTGGGCCTGACCGGCCGTCACGCAACATCGGAAGTGCTGCCCAACGCGGGCTTCACGTTCAAGTACCCGACCCTCGACGAAGCCTTGACCGACTTGCTTCCGCACTAGCGCGACGCCCGGCCGCCCGGGGACGATCGTCGGCTTCGACGCCTACAACTACGAAGCCTTAGCCGACTTGCTTCCGCACTAGCGCGACGCCGACGACCACTCCAGGGACGATCGTCGGCGTCGCCGCCTACAACTTCACAATCGTCCGACTGAACTGCGGGATAAGGCGGATCTTGCCCGCCGAACCGAAGTCGATCGTGACCGTCGCAAGCGGGCCAACCCCGTCGGCGGCGACAACGCGACCGAGGCCGTACTTGTCGTCACTCACGCGGTCGCCGACGGCCAGCACCAGGTCGGTGTTGTTGCGCTTCGCCGCACCACCGGGCGCGGGCCGCGACGGTCCGCCACGTAATCCGGGGCGTGACCCTTCGCTGCGGGTCCAGTCGCGGTCGAAGCCGCTGCTGCTGTCTTCCCCACGCCGTCGACCACCGCGCAACGGCGACGACGCGATGGGTTCGAGGCGTCGCCAATCGAGCAGATGCTGCGGAATCTCTTGCAAGAAGCGTGATTCCGGGTTCGACACCGGCTGCCCCCACCCCGACCGCACGATGGCCCGCGACAGGTACAGCCGCTGACGCGCACGCGTGATGCCGACGTAGGCGAGCCTGCGTTCTTCGGCGAGCTCATTGGCGTCGCCAAGCGCACGCATGTGCGGGAACTGCCCGTCTTCCCAGCCGGTGACGAAAACCGCCGGGAACTCAAGTCCCTTAGCCGTGTGCAGCGTCATCATCGTGACAACGCCGGTGCCCTCATCGGGAATCTGGTCGGTGTCGGCGACAAGCGAAACGCGCTCAAGGAACGAGGCGAGCGATCCGGGTTCCGGTTCACCCTCAGCGGCCTCGGGCACAATGCCTTCTTCGGCAGCAGCCTGCGCGTTATTGAACGCTTCGGAGCTGAATTCCCTTGCGACACTGACCAATTCGTTGAGGTTATCGAGTCGAGCCCCATCTTGTGGATCGTCGGAGGCTTCCAACTCGGCCCGATACCCCGTGCGATCGAGCACGGCTTCAACGACATTGCCCACATCGGGGTACTCGCTGTCGGGCTGTACACCCGCGGCGCGAATCTCGTCGAGCAGCTCAACGAACCCTGAGATGGCCCGTTGCGCACGCGTATTCAACAGCGCCACTTTGCCTTCGGCCGCGTCGCGCAACGCCTCGGCGAAACCAATCCCCCGCTGCTCGGCATGTACAGCGACGCACGCTTCGGCGCGATCGCCAATCCCACGCCGTGGCGTGTTGAGAATGCGGCGCATGCTGACCGCGTCGTCGGGGTTTTGCAGCACGCGCAGGTAGGCGACGATATCGCGTACTTCCTTGCGCTCGTAGAACCGGACCCCACCAACAACCTTGTACGGCAAGCCCATTCGAATGAAAATCTCTTCGAGGGCACGCGAATTGTTGTTGGTTCGGTAGAACACCGCGACGTCCCCGTAGGTGATTTCACCAGCGTCGACGAGCCGGTCGATCTCCTTCGCGACGAACGAAGCCTCGTCGTGTTCGTTGTCGGCGACGTAGCCGGTGATCAGTTCACCTTCACCGGAATCGGTCCACAGCTTCTTCTCGCGGCGATTCTCGTTGCGGGCGATGACGGCGTTGGCCGCAGACAAAATGTGTTGGGTCGACCGGTAATTCTGTTCGAGCAGAATCGTTTCCGCGTTCGGGAAGTCGCGTTCGAACTCCTCGATATTGCGAATGGTCGCACCGCGGAACGCGTAAATCGACTGATCGGCGTCGCCAACAACGCACAACTCGCCCGGCGGCAACGCGCCTTCCGCGGCTTCGGCGGCGGTGATCGGGTGCCCAACCAGTTCGCGGACCAGCACGTACTGCGCGTGGTTGGTGTCCTGGTACTCGTCGACAAGCACATGCCGGAACCGGCGGCGGTAGAAGTCGGCAACCTGGGGATGGTTTTGCAGCAGCGCGACCGTCTCGCCAATGAGGTCGTCGAAATCGAGCGCGTTGGCCGTGCGCAACCTGCGCTGATATTCGGTGTAAACCCGCGCGACAATCCCAGCTAATTCCGTGTCGTCTTTCTCGGCATCGGAAACTGCCTGCTCGGGGCTAATGAGCTCATTCTTCAAGTTCGAAATCGCGGTGGCGAGCAAGCGCGGAGTGTATTTCTTGGGATCGATCTCAAAATCGCGACTAATCATGCCAAGCAGGCGCCGCGAATCGTCGGCATCGTAAATCGAGAAATTCGAGTTGAGCCCCGGCAGCAGCGCCGCTTGGGTGCGCAGAATGCGCACACAACTGGAATGGAACGTCGAAACCCACATGCTCGCCGCACGCGGACCGACAAGCGCACCCACGCGCTCACGCATTTCGGCGGCAGCCTTGTTGGTGAAGGTGATGGCAAGGATTTGGCCGGTCTGCACCCCACGCGCGGCGAGCAGGTAGGCGATGCGTTTGGTGAGCACCGACGTCTTGCCCGACCCCGCGCCCGCGACAATGAGCAGCGGCGTGCCTTCATGCACGACGGCGGCACGCTGCTGCGGATTGAGCCCGGCTAGCAGGCGCTCAGTCTCGGCGACGCGTTCCTGCTCGCGCTCGGCGCGACGCTTTTCCTGTTCGGCGCTGTTGCGGGCTGCGGTTTGGGCGAGAGTGTTCATGGTCTGTCCACGCTACCGCCGCCCACCGACAGGTTTGCTGTCGCGACTGTTTTGTCTCACTACGACGGCGTGGCAGACTGGGACGACTAGATCAGCGCGCGACGCCCGGGGGACTTTTCGGCCCATCGGGGAAGTTTTCACAGTGAAGGAACAGATCGGGTAACAGGTCGTGTTAGCCGGCCGATCCAAGTTCTGACACGAGGAGATGAATGATGAGCATCCCAGCTACGACCACCGGGTCCGATTCGGCGCTGCCGCAGTCTGAAGCCGAGATCGAAAAGCTCCGGTTGGAGATCGACCAGCTCGACGCGACCATCCTCGCCTCGATTAAGCGTCGAAGCGAGATCTCGCGCATCATCGGTCGGACCCGAATGGCTTCGGGTGGTCCTCGCTTGGTGCACAGTCGCGAAATGAAGGTGCTTGAGCGCTTCAGCGAGCTTGGCCAGGAAGGCCACACGCTCGCGATGCTGCTGCTGCGATTGGGTCGTGGCCGCCTCGGCCGCTAACAACCAAGGCGGCCTACTTTCACGTCAGGGCCACGTACTTCGTGTTCAGGTATTCCTCAATGCCCTCGACGCCACCCTCACGTCCGAAGCCGGATTCCTTCACGCCACCAAACGGTGCTGCCGGATCGGAAATCACCCCGCGGTTCACGCCAACCATGCCCGTCCGCATTGCCGACGAAACGCGCATCGTGCGGTCAAGGTCGCGGGTGTAGAAGTAGCCGACCAGGCCGAATTCGGTGTTGTTCGCCGCCGCGATGCCCTCTTGCTCGGTATCGAACGCGACGATCGGGGCGACCGGACCAAACACTTCCTCGTGCAGAATCCGGGCGTTGGGTGGCACATCGGCGAGCACCGTCGCCGGGTAAAACCAGCCCGGACCATCAGGTACTTCACCGCCGATCAGCACCTTCGCACCTGCCGCGACCGCGTCGTCAACAAGCGCCGCGACAATGTCGCGCTGCTCGGCGCTCACGAGCGGACCGAGCGTGGTCGTCGGGTCGAGTCCCGGTCCAAGTCGCACTGAATCAGCCATCGCGGCGACCAGCTTCTCGGTGAATTCGGCAAGCACCGGCCGCTGCACGAGGAACCGGTTCGCTGCCGTGCAGGCCTCGCCGCCGTTGCGGAGCTTGGCCTGCATCGCACCCGCGACGGCGGCGTCGATGTCGGCGTCATCGAAGACGACGAACGGCGCGTTGCCGCCCAATTCCATTGACGTGCGCAGCAACTTCTTCGCCGACGAAACGACAAGCTTCTTGCCGACCTCGGTCGAGCCGGTGAAGGTGAGTTTGCGCAGGCGGTCGTCGTCGAAGAGCGGCGCGGTGACCGCACCCGAGTGGCTCGACGTGATCACCGAAAGCACCCCGTCCGGCACTCCAGCCTCGGTGGCGAGTTGGGCGAGCGCGAGCATGGTGAGCGGGGTAATCGACGCCGGTTTCACGATCATCGTGCAGCCAGCGGCGAGCGCGGGACCGATCTTGCGCGTGCCCATCGCGAGCGGGAAATTCCACGGCGTAATCGCCAGCGCTGGCCCAACCGGATCTTTCGCGACGATAATGCGCCCAGTCCCTGACGGTGCCTGCTGGAATCGGCCATGTACGCGCACCGCTTCCTCGCTGAACCACCGGAAGAATTCCGCGCCGTAGCGCACTTCGTTGCGACTCTCCCCGATCGCCTTGCCCATTTCCAGGGTCATCAGCACGGCGAATTCTTCGGCGCGCTCGGTCAGCAATTCGAACATTTTCCGCAATAACTCGGCCCGTTCACGTGCTGGCGTCGCGGCCCATTCGGCTTGCGCGGCGACCGCGGTGTCGAGCGCGCGAACCGCGTCGGCTGGCGTCGCGTCGGCGACCTGCGCGATTTCCGACCCATCAGCGGGATTGAACACCGCGAATGTCGCGCCGCCCGTCGCAGGGACGGCGCGCCCACCGATCCACAAACCGGTTGGCACCTTTTTGACTACCTCAGATACCTCAGCCACAGAGACCATGCCCTTCACCCTAGGCGCGGTGCGGCGCGGTCTCACCGTTTCGGGTGCCACGCTTGTGAGTCGGTAAGGCTGTAGTCTCATCCACCGTGAGCAGCGATATCACTGAATCGGCAGCCTGGCAGGCGTTGCGCGAAAATCATCGCTCCATCGCGGATCTGCACCTGCGGAAACTTTTCGCCGACGACCCCGCCCGCGGCACCGAACTCACCGCGCAGGCGGGTGATCTCTTTGTCGACTACAGCAAGCAGCGCGTGACGCGCGAAACCCTCAGTCTCCTTATCGATCTCGCGCGCGCGGCCGACGTACCAGAGCGACGCGACGCGATGTATTCCGGCGCGCACATCAACACGTCGGAGAACCGCGCTGTGGGCCATATCGCGCTGCGGTTGCCGCCGGGCGCCGAGTTGTCGATCGACGGTGCCGACGCCGACGCCGAGGTCCACGAGGTGCTCGCCAAGATGGGCGCGTTCGCCGATTCGGTGCGCGGCGGTGCCTGGCGTGGCGCAACCGGCGAGCGCATCAAAACCGTCGTGAACATCGGCATCGGTGGTTCCGACCTTGGGCCCGACATGGTGTATCGCGCCCTGCGCTTTTACACCGATCCCGAACTTCAAGCGCGGTTCGTTTCCAACGTCGATCCAGCCGATCTGGTCGCGAAGCTCAGTGGTCTCGATCCCGCGACCACGCTGTTCATCGTCGCGTCAAAGACGTTCTCCACCTTGGAAACTCTGTGCAATGCCACCGCGGCGCGGGCGTGGCTCGTCGCCGCGCTCGGCGAGGACGCCGTCGCTAAGCACTTCGTCGCGGTGTCGACCAATGCCGAGCGCGTGAAGGCGTTCGGCATTGACCCGACGCACATGTTCGAGTTCTGGGATTGGGTCGGCGGGCGGTACTCGGTTGGTTCGGCAATCGGGCTCGCGGTGATGGTCACCATCGGCAAGGAGCGTTTCGCGGAGTTCCTCGGCGGAATGCACACGATGGACCGGCATTTCGCGCTTGCTCCGCTCGAGCAGAACGCGCCGGTAATCCTTGCGATGCTTGGCATTTGGTATTCGAACTTCTTCGGCGCGGAGTCGCGCGCGGTGCTGCCGTACGCCAACGATCTGCAACGGTTCCCCGCGTATTTGCAGCAGTTGACGATGGAGTCGAACGGCAAGTCCGTTCGCGCCGACGGCACGCCCGTCACGTCGTCGACGGGCGAAATCTTTTGGGGCGAACCAGGAACCAACGGACAGCACGCGTTTTATCAACTGCTGCACCAGGGTACGAGGCTGATCCCCGCCGACTTCATCGGTTTTGCCGAGGCGAACGATGACCTGCCGACACCTGACGACAAAACAACGATGCACAACATCCTCATCGCGAACATGCTCGCCCAAAGCAAGGTGCTCGCGTTCGGGATGACGGCCGAAGAACTCGAAGCTGCCGGCACCGACCCAAAGTTGGTGCCGCACAAGGTAATGCCGGGTAACCGGCCGAGCACCACGATCATGGCGCCGCGCCTGACGCCGTCAGCGGTTGGTCAGCTGATCGCGCTGTACGAGCACCAGGTGTTTGTCGAAGGCGTGATTTGGGGCATCGACAGCTTCGATCAGTGGGGTGTCGAGTTGGGCAAGGCCCAAGCCCAAGAGCTTGTTCCGCTGCTCAGTTCGGCGAATCCTCCTGAGGTGCAACTGGATTCGTCGACGGAGAATTTGATTCGCTGGTATCGCGGGCATCGCTGACGTTGGCTTTGGGTTGGGCTTTGGCTAGTCGTTGGGTGACGGTCGAGCCGAGGATCGCAACGAGGGTGCCGAGTACGACAAAGTCGAAAACGATCTGCACCATCGTGGCGACACGCGCGATCTGACCGACCGCGTTGACGTCGCCATAGCCAACGGTGCCGAGCGTCACCAGCGTGTAGTACAGCGCGTCAGTGCGGGTGCTCATGCCGTTGAATTCGCCAGGATTCGCGGTTTCTAGGCGGTCGTAGAAGAGCGCGAAGAACACGACGACGATGCAGATGACGAGCAGTACGCCGTCGACGCGGCCTTCAGCGGAGTCGCCGTTAGCCGTGAGGCGCACAACTTGCCGCCAGACAAGCGCACCTAGGCCAGCGACACCAATCACGAAGCAACCCAAGCCAATTAGTGCGCGCGGGCCGTCGTTGAGCCCGAAATCCCAGGTGAGCGGGACGCCGTAGAAGAAAAGCAGCGCGCACGCGGCGGCCGTCACGTTACGCGCGACGCGCCGGAACGCGCTGGGAATTCGGCTCACCGGTCCATGATCGGTGAGCTGCCGTGCATCGCGGGGCCCGCCACGCCGAGTTCGCGACGCGCGATGCCGACGTTGCGAACTGGCGCGGCGGCCTGCGCCGAACAAGCTCGCCCGTGGGTGCTAACTCATCCGGTACTGCGAACCCACCGCGACGAGCACCTGGTCCGCGCGGTGGCGACTGCTCGCGATGAGGTCGGCGTTGCGTAGGTCGCTGTTGCGCACCTTCGCTTCCGCCTCGTCGGGCGTCCGACCGCCAACGACGTGCCGGTGGCGCAGGCGCTCGGCGAGCACGTGGTGCGGGGCGTCGACGTACCAGCACCCGTCGAGCAGCCCGCGCACCGGCGCCCACGCTGGGTCGTTGAGCAGCAGGTAGTTGCCTTCGACAATCACGATCGGCTCGTCGCGCACGATCACGCCCGCTGGCGTTGGCTCGTCGATCGCCCGATCGAACGTCGGCCACGGCACTTCGTCGCCGATCGCGCTCGCCCGCAGCGTGCGCAGGTCAGCGACGAAACCGGCGGCGTCGAAGGTGTCGGGCTCGCCCTTGCGTGCGCGTGCGTCGCGTTCGATGAGCACCTCGTTGCGCAGGTGGTAGCCGTCCATCGGCGCGACGACCGCGTCGCCGAGTTCGTCGACCAATCGGCGGGCGAGCGTCGACTTGCCCGCACCGGGCGGCCCGGCCAGCCCGAGCAAAAACCGCCGGTTACCTGGTTGTTTGCGCGCGCGTCTTCGCACTAGCTGGGCCAATTCTCCCACCGAAAGCACGCCACTCGCCCAGGTCACGTCCACACCCTAGCGAGAACGTGCCGCCCGGAACGGCGAATTACTGGTACGCCCGTTCGAGGATCGCCGCGGTGTTCACCCCGACGGGCAGCGTGCCGAACGCGATGCCGTGGTCGCCGCCGAGTCGGGTCGCGCAGAACGCGTCGGCGACGGCCGGGTGACCGTGGCGCACGAGTTGCGCGCCTTGCAAGACGAGTGCCATCAGTTCGACAACGCGACGCGCCCGGTATTCGATGTCGGCGAGGTCGGTGAGCTCTTTGCCGAGCCTGTCGATGGCGTCGTCGAGACGGGCGTCGCCACCGCGAGCTCGGGTGACTTCGGCGAAGAACGCTTCGACGGTTTCGGGCTGGCGGCCCATTGCCCGCAGCGCGTCGAGCGCGGCGACGTTGCCCGAGCCTTCCCAAATCGACATCAGCGGCGCTTCCCGATACAGGCGCGGCATGCCCGATTCCTCGGCATATCCGTTGCCGCCCAAGCATTCCAGCGCTTCCGCGGCGTGCGCGGGCGCGCGTTTGCATACCCAGTACTTGGTGACGGCTAGCGCGATGCGGCGCAGTGCGGCTTCGCCTTCGTCGGTGCTCGCGCGGTCGGTTGCGCCTGCCAGTCGCATCATGACGGTGGTTGCCGCGTCGGATTCAATCACCAAGTCGGCCAGCACATTTCGCATTGCTGGTTGGTCAACGAGATTGGCCCCGAAGGCGGCGCGGTGACGTGCGTGATGCACCGCTTGGACCGCACCCATGCGCATGCCGGTCGCGGAACCGATTACGCAGTCGAGCCGGGTCATATTCACCATCTCGATGATGGTTTTGACGCCAGCGCCGGGCGTGCCGACGAGCCAGCCCGTCGCGTTCTCGTATTCGATTTCCGACGATGCGTTCGACTTGTTGCCGAGCTTGTCTTTGAGCCGCTGGATGCGGATCGGGTTGCGTGTTCCGTCGGGCAGGACGCGCGGTAAAAGGAAGCAGGACAAGCCTTCTGGGCTTTGCGCGAGGGTGAGGAACATGTCCGACATCGGCGCTGACGTGAACCACTTGTGCCCGACGATGCGGTAGGAACCGTCGGGCTGCGGGGTCGCGGTTGTTGTGTTGGCGCGTACGTCGGAGCCGCCCTGCTTCTCGGTCATCGACATGCCCGCGATCAGCCCGGCTTTGGTCGACGGCTCGCGCAAGCCGAAATCGTATGTGCGCGAACCTAATAGGGGTTCGAAGCGCTTCGCGAGTTCGGGGTTGTGGCGGAGTGCGGGGATCACCGCGTAGGTCATCGAGATCGGACACATGTGGCCAGCGTCGGCCGCGCCCCAGGTGAAGAATTTCGCGGCGCGGGCGGTGTGGGCGCCGGGTCGGTCGTCGAGCCACGGGCTGCCGTGGAGTCCGTGTTCGACCGCGACGCGCATCAGGTCGTGCCAGTGCGGGTGGAATTCCACCTCGTCAACGCGGTTGCCCCAGCGGTCGTGCGTGTGCAGGACCGGCGGATAGTCGTTGGCGAAGCGACCCCACTCTTGCGCGGTTTCCGCACCCGCGAGCACACCGAGTTCGCGCACTTCAGGCTCGGCCCAGCCCGCACCTTCCCGGTGTAGCCCTTCGATGAGCGCGGGGTTGCGCGAGGTGTCGAACGGGACGAGCGGGGGTGCCTGGTTGAACACCTCGTGCGTGCGCATGGCGAAACTCCTTGGGGTTAACGCGAATTCGGGAGCCCGAGGGCTCGGACGGCGAAGGCGACGAGGCCGGGGATCACCGACTCAGCCTGTGGTTGGGTAGCGAGCGGGCCGACGAGGACCTCGCCGATCGCGCCGACTAGTGCGGCGGCGCTCATCGCGACGTCCTGTGGGGGCAGTTGACCGGTAGCGATGCCGTCGGCGATGGCGTCAGCGAAGCTCGCGGCGAACGCGCGGCGGAATTCGAGGCGTTGCGCGTCGACGGCGGCGTCGACCGGTTCGGCGAGCAGGACGTAGGCGAGCTTCGGGTTTTTGAGGGCGCGGCCCGCGAAGGTTTCGACGGCGGCGGTTACTCGGGTGACGACGTCTTGGCCGCTCGCCGACGCGGCGCGGACGGCGTCGACTTCGCGCGCGACGACCGTGTCGAATACGGCGGCGACCAGCTCGGCTTTGTTGGCGAACTGCTTGTAGACCGTGCCGGTCGCCACGCCCGCTTCGGCGGCGACGGCCGCAACCGACAGGCCCCCGTAGCCCGCCTGGGACAGCACGCGCGTGGCCGACGCGACGAGTTGGACGCGTTGGGCGTCGAGTCGCGCCTGGACGGCGGGCGTGCGTCGGTAGACCATGTCAAAAAGTGAACCACCAATTCACTGCTTCACGCAAGGGGGCTATGGTCGAGCGATGGAACGGCTGACGGTGGTCGACGAGATCTTCCTGCGCGCCCATCGCGGGATGGGGACACCGACGGTTTTGCAGGGGTTGTGGCTCACCGACGGGGTGATGTCGCCGGAGTTGTTGGCGCGCATTCACGCGCGTTTGAGTGCTGGTCAACTTGGCCGTCGGGTCGTTGGCGCGCGGGTGCCCGGAGCGCGCCGAGGGTGGGTGCCTACCGTGCGCGCGCACCCGCTTGATGTGCGCGCAGGCACCCTCGCGCCCGCCGAGGTTTTGGAGTGGGCCGACGGATTGGGCACCGACCTCGACCCTGAGTTCTTCCCGGGTTGGCGAATGTCGGTGGCCGCCTTGGCAAATGGTGGAACGGTTATCGCCCTGACGTGCTCGCACGTGTTGGCAGACGCCCGTGGCTTGTTGATCGCGGTTGAGGGCGCGGTGCGTGCTGCGCTCGTGGAGTCGGGTGCGGGCTACGCGGGCACGCGGGACAACGACTTGGGCGAGGTCGGCGCGCTTGCACTCATTCCCGGGCAACATTCGGAATCGGATTGGGTTGATGCGCAACGGCAATCGGTGGCAGTCCTGCGCGGGACCGTGCGGGCAGTGTGGCGCGAGATGACCCGGCTGGACCACTTACGGTGCGCGGTTCGGGCTCGCCCTCAAGAGTCTGGGACAGGGGCGGCGGGGCGGTGCGGGGTGTATTCCTCGCTGCATGTGTTCGATGCCGCGCGGTTCGACAGGGTCGCTCGGGAAATGGGTGGTACTCCCAACAGTCTGTTCATCTGGATTGTCGCGAACACGTTGTGGCGCACTGGGTTTGCGCGGGAGGTGATCCAAGCGAGTCTGCCCGTCGACACCCGCGACGAACCCCGGGTCAACAACGATCTCTCCGTCACCGAAATCGACATCGTCCGCGCCGACACTCCCGCGACCGTGCGCGCGAAGGCACGCGACGCGTATCAGCGCCGGATGTCAGCACCAGCGGGATTGCCGGAAGAGATTCTGCACCTGGTCGGCGATCGCCTCGCGTACCGGCTGAGCAAAGGGGCCGGCGAGCGAGACATCTTGTGCTCCAACATTGGTCGCTTCCCTGCCGAGCTGGACGTGGTCGGCTCCCACAAGTGCACGGGAGTCGCGGCCCGCGCGATTCACCCTGGTCTGCGTGAATACCCCCGCACGCGTTTGTCGGGCTACCTCACCGGCATTGGCGACACGTACACGCTGGCGTTAACGAGCACGGAATCGGATAACGCTGCCAGTGGCCTTGAATCTCTGTGTGCGGCAATGGGTTTAACCACCACGCACCCCGATCGCTAAGCAGGCCACCGCCTACCCCGCTGTCATTCCAACCAACAGCGCGCGCAGCGCCCAAACGAACTGGTCTACCGACACCCACTCCGCGATCTCGTCCACGTGCGCTGCCGTGCGCGGATAGCGTTTGCGGTCAATTCCGGCCAAGCGCGAGCGGCGCTTCTTCACCAGGTCCGACTCCGGTGGGAGTGGGGGTACGCCGTCGGTTTCGCCAGCTTCCAATAGGACGTCGCCAACCACCTGCACCAGCACCGCGTACACGCCGTGCGCGCGCGCCTGCCGACGCAAACCTCCTCGTGCGAGGGCGGTGAACATCGCTTCGCTGATCGTGGTCGCGACCGGGCCCTGCAATGGGCCCGAGATCATGTACATCATCACGCGCGGATGAGCTAGCAGTTGGTCGCGCAGTGCCAGCGCGAACTGGATCACCGCAGCGGTCCATTCAACGCCCGGGTCGGTGAGCGGGCCGAGCGGCACCGGCTTGAGCACGTACTCGACGATGGCCTGCTCAAGGTGGTGGCGCGTCGGGAATCGCGCGTACACGGTGCTCGGCGAGATGCCCAACTTCTCCGCGACCGCACGAATCGACAGCTTCTCACCACGATCAATCAGCGCAAGGCCAGCCTCAACGATCTGCTCAGCAGTAACCCCGCGCTTAGCCCCAGCCTTCCCATCAGCCCCCGGCGCGCCCGACTTCGAGTCGCCCGCTTCCCCACCGCCGCCCTTCCCCGCACCCGACTTCGCGGCGCTCGTTTGCCCAGCCGCCGCGCCCGACTGCTTAGCGCTCGAATCCGCAGCAGCCGACTTCGCCGCCCCCGACTTCGTGGCCGCAGCCCGCCCAGCTCCCGCCTTCGCGCCAACCGCCCCCTTGCCCCCGGACTGGCCAGCATCCGCTTTCCCCACACCCGTCCGCGCAGCAGCCCCCGACTTCTTCGCGTCCGATTTCGTACCCTCCGGCATGGGTGTGGACGCTAGTGTTCGGCGCGGCGTCGGCCACGCCGAACACGCCGAGGCGCATCAGCCCGTAACGACCCCGCCGCTCACCCGTGCCGTCACATCCGCCGGAGTTTCGATGTCCGGCCCAAGGTCAGGCGACGGGATCGGCGCGTTGAAAACCTGCCGCAGCGGCAACACTCCCGACCACGCGACACCGGCGGCGACATCGGCAGGATCGTCGACCGGGCCACCCGCGCGCACCTTCACCGACGCTTCGGTGAGGTCGACCGCGAGCACCATCGTCGCCGCCATTTCCTTGCGGTTGGGCGGGCGCACCCGATCCCACGCACCCGGCGCGGAATGCTCGACGATCACGCGAAGCGCGTGCATCCGCTCATCCTCATCGGTGATGAGCGCGGCCCGTCCGCGCACCACCGCGCTGCGGTAATTCATCGAAAAATGCATCGCTGACCGGGCGTAAACGAGCCCATCAACGTGGGTGACCGCGACCGAGATTTCGGCGTCTACCGCAGCGCGCAGGTTGCCAGCACCGGTCGATCCATGCAGGTAGAGGGTATTTCCGTCGCGTCCGTACACGGTCGGAATGACGACTGGCGAGTCCCCGAGTACCACCCCAAGGTGGCAGATCAGTCCGGTGTCGAGCACAGCGTCGAGTTCGGCACGCTCAACGCGACCTCGCTCCTTCGACCGAGTGAGCGTGCTGCGCGGCGTCGGCGACAACGGAACAGGTTCAGTAGAGCTCATCCCAAGATCATCGCGCGACGAATCAGATTGCACCACTGAACTTTACGAAGGACGGGCGAACTTGTCGGTCCCCATCCGTAGCATGGTTTCCACAGCCCTACCCCTGCGAGTGTGCGAAGTGGTGGCAGTTATGAGTGATCAAGAGATTTTGGCCCGCATCAAACAGCTTGTCGAAGACGAGCGCGAACTGCGGGCCAAGGCCGTCGCTGGCGACATCGACCATGTGGCCGAGCGGCAGCAGCTTGCCCAGCTTGAGGTGATGCTCGACCAAGCGTGGGACCTGCTCAGGCACCGTCGCGCCCTCGCCGAGTTCGACGAACCGGTCGACGACGCGCTGCCCAACTCACCTCGTCAGGTCGAGAGCTACTGGCAGTGACCTCGCATGTCGACGCCGAATACGACGTGATCGTGATCGGCGGTGGTCCCGCGGGCGAAAACGCCGCCGCGTTCGCGATCGCGGGCAGCAGCCGCACCGCAGCGATCGTCGAACATGAGCTTTTCGGCGGGGAGTGCAGTTATTGGGCGTGCATCCCAAGCAAGGCGTTGCTGCGTCCAGGCGCGGTACTCGCCGAAGCCAAGGCCATGCCCGGCGTCGACGCCACCGGCTTGGACCTCGCGGCCGTCCTCGCGCGCCGCGACAGGTTCGTCCACAACCACGACGACGAGAATCAGGTCGAATGGGTGGAGTCGGCCGGGATCACGCCGATTCGCGGATCGGCACGCCTGACGGGCGAACGAACCGTCGCCGTCACCCAGCCGGACGGCACAACAACCACCCTGCGTGCACGCCAAGCGGTTGTCATTGCCACCGGCACAACCGCGACACTCGACGCCCCGGTCCCCGGCCTACGCGAAGCTCTACCGTGGACTTCCCGCGACGCGACCAACCTCAAAACCGTCCCGCCGCGCGTGGCGATCCTCGGCGGCGGCGTGGTCGCGTGCGAAGCCGCGACGTGGCTCACGGAGTTGGGCGCGCACGTCACCCTCATCGTGCGCGGCGAACGCCTACTCCCCCGCGCCGAACCCTTCGCTTCGGAATGGGTGCTGAACGGGCTGAGCAAAGCGGGCGTAGACGTGCGCTTACATACGAAACCAGCGGCTATCAGCCGAATTAACCCACAGGACAATGGGATTGGTGACCTTCACGGCGGCAAAGTCACGCTCACCCTCAGCAAAGGCGAGCCCGTAGAAGTCGACGAACTTGTCGTAGCGATCGGCCGCTCCCCCGCCACCACATCCCTCGGCCTCGAAACCGTCAATCTCACCCCAGGTGAGTACATCGACGTCGACGACCAACTAACGGTCAAGGGCGTCGAAGGCGACTGGCTCTACGCCGTCGGCGACGTGAATAACCGTGCGCCCCTTACGCATATGGGCAAATATCAGGCGCGCGTAGCAGGCGACGTGATCGCCGCACGAGCCGAAGGCCGCCCACTCGACGCCCCGCGCTACGTCGCGAGTGCCGACCATCAACACGTACCGCAAGTCGTTTACACAAACCCGGAAGTCGCCTGGGTTGGCCTCACCGAAGATGAGGCACGTGAAGCCGGACACGCGGTCGAAACCGTCGAAGTCGACATCGCTGTTGCGGGATCTGCCCTGTCTCGCAAGGGATTTCACGGTCGCGCGAAGCTGGTGATCGACGCCGCAACCGACCGCCTGCTCGGCGCAACTTTCGTCGGCCCCGAAACTGGCGAACAACTGCACGCGGCAACCATCGCCATCGTCGGCCAGGTTCCGCTGGAAACACTCTGGCACGCGATCCCGGCGTTCCCCACGGTAAGCGAGTTCTGGCTTCGTCTCTTGGAAGCTCGCAGAGAAAAGAGCGAAACTACTTGAGCAGCCGCGACATTCGACGGTCAGCGAGCACCTTGCCGCCGGTCTGGCAGGTCGCGCAGTACTGAAACGACCGCTCCGCATACGACACTTCGCGCACCACATCCCCGCACACCGGGCACTTCTTCCCGGTCTGCGCATGCACCCGCATGCCCGAATGCTTCTCACCTTTAAGTCGTGCCGCCGCCTGCCCAACCGACCGATCAACCGCGTCAAGCAAAACCGTGCGCATCGCCGAATAGAGTCGCGAAACCTTCTCTGCCGAAAGGGTTTTCGTATTCGCGAACGGCGAAACCTGGGCGGTGTGCAGGATCTCGTCGGAGTAAGCGTTGCCAATCCCAGCGATCACCGTCTGGTCGACCAGCGCGGTTTTCACCCGCTGCGACGTTCCTTTCAGTAACGCCGCGAACTCGTCCTCGGTGACCGCGAGCGCGTCCGGCCCCAGCCGAGCGATGCCCGGCACCGTCAGCGGGTCGTCGGTCACGTACACCGCCAACCGCTTTTTCGTGCCCGCCTCGGTGAGGTCGATCGCGGGCGTCGCGCCTTCGGGCGTGAAGAAGTGCATGCGAAGCGCGAGCGGACTTTTCCCGCCCGGTTTCGGCGGAATCTGGCTCGGCTCGTCGATCCACCGCAACCAACCACCGCGCGAAAGGTGTGTGATGAGCCAGAGCCCGTCGGCTTCGAGGCCAAGGAATTTGCCCCACCGATCAGCTCCGGTGACATCGCGACCAGACAGCGCGCTCACCGGCGGCGTGAACGTTTTCACCGCGCTCACCGCGGGCACGTCGACCCGGCCGATCACCGCGCCAACGGCGTTGTCGCGAAGGAACTGTGCGAGGGCCGTGACCTCGGGTAGTTCAGGCACCCGGTCAGTCTAGCCCCGCACGCAGGCAATACACGTCCATGATCCAGCCCTTCGCGGCACGCAATCGGGCCCGTCGCGCGACGATCTCGGCTTCCACTTCGCGCAGCGGCCCCGAAATCAACACCTCGTCGGGCATCCCGAGGTACGCACCCCACCAAATCCACACGTCAGGATCGGTGAGCTGAGTAAACGAGCATTCGCCGTCGAGCATCACGACCGTCGAGCCCGGTCCCAGTCCCGATTCGCGCAGGTTGCGCCCGGTCGTCACGTGGACGGGTTCACCGATCCGATGCAGGACCATCCGATGCTGCGCCGCCAGCGACGACACGCTTGTCACGCCGGGAATCACCTCGTACTCGAAGTCGATGTTGCCGCGCGCAAGCACGTTTTCGACCATCCGCAGCGTGCTGTCATAGAGCGCTGGGTCGCCCCACACGAGGATCGCGCCGACGCCGTCGAGATCGGCAAACGCGGATTCGAGCAGCTCAGCGCGGCGCGCATGCCAGTCACGCACGGTTTCGGTGTAGTCGCTTGGGGTGCGGTCACGCGGCGGATCGGTGAGCTCGATTAGCCGGTGCGGGCCGGGGACATGCTCGGTGAGAATCGCGGTTCGCACGTCGACAAGCTCCTGCTTCTCGGCACCTTTCCCGATCACGAAGAACCCGTCGGCGGCCCGCATTGCCTTGATCGCCTGCATGGTCACCTGGTCGGGGTCGCCCGCGCCGATACCGATCACATAGAGCTTGCGCATACTGCCAGACTTTGCCAGGTGCGTACCTAAGTAGAATCGCCAGGCGTGGCCACCCCTGATACCCAGTACGAGGACCTGCTCCGGCACGTCCTGGAGCACGGCACACCCAAAGCCGATCGGACCGGCACCGGAACCCGCAGCATTTTCGGACATCAGCTGCGCTATGACCTGGCGAAAAGCTTCCCGTTGATCACCACCAAGCGGGTCCATTTGAAATCAATCGGCTACGAACTGCTGTGGTTTTTGCGCGGCGACTCGAACGTCTCGTGGTTGCGTGAGCACGGGGTTTCCATTTGGGATGAGTGGGCCGACGCCAACGGCGAACTCGGTCCGGTTTACGGCGTGCAGTGGCGTTCGTGGCCGACGCCCGACGGCACCCACATCGACCAGATCGCCCAGGTTTTGCACACGCTGCGCACCGATCCCGACTCACGTCGCATGATCGTTTCGGCGTGGAATGTGGCCGATCTCGACAAGATGGCGCTTGCCCCCTGCCACGCGTTTTTCCAGTTCTACGTTGCCGACGGCAAACTGTCGTGCCAGCTCTACCAGCGCAGCGCTGACCTGTTCCTCGGCGTCCCGTTCAACATCGCGAGCTACGCGCTGCTCACGTTGATGGTCGCGCAGCAGACCGAACTGGAACCAGGCGAATTCATCTGGTCCGGCGGCGACATTCACATCTACGACAACCACGTTGACCAGGTGCGCGAGCAACTCACGCGCGATCCCTACCCATTCCCGACGATGCATCTGCGGCCTGCGACGAGTCTGTTCGACTACACCTTCGAAGACTTCGAACTCAGCGACTATCAGCATCACCCCACGATTAAGGCCCCGGTGGCGGTGTGAGTCGGCTGGTCGGACAGATCTGGGCACAGTCACGTGACGGTGTGATCGGCGTCGATGGCGGTATCCCCTGGCAGCTGCCCGAGGACATGGCGATGTTTCGCGAAGTCACGACGGGCCACCCGGTGATCATGGGCAGGCGTACCTGGGATTCGCTCCCGGTGCGCTTCCGCCCGCTTGCCGACCGGCGCAATATCGTCGTGACCAGGCAGAACGACTGGTCGGCCGAAGGTGCCGAACGCGCGTCGTCGGTGAAAGAGGCGCTTGACCTGAGCGCACCCGACGACACCTGGATCATCGGCGGCGGCCAGATCTACGCCGAGGCGATGCCGTATTCGACCGTGCTGCTCGTCACAGAAGTCGACATCACCGTTGCGGGCGACGCCTACGCGCCGGCCATCGGCCCCGAATGGCACGCCGTCGACACGCCGTGGCAGACGTCGAAAACCGGCATTCGATTTCGAATTCTCCGTTATACGCGCGACTAGGGAAACGACTGGTTATCGGTCGCGGGAAATGCCGATGACCGGCCGGTGCCGTCGTGCATACTCGCCTGTATGGACAAGAAATCGCTGATCGCGGTGGCTCGTCAGCAGCTCAAGCTGGCCGCAGGCTCATCGAGCGGACGCAGTTCGTCGACGGTGTACGGCGGGCACACGCACGCGCTGCGCCAGACTCTCGTCGCGCTCACCGAGGGACAAAGCCTGGCTGAGCACGACGGCCATTCCGACGCCACGATTCAGGTGCTCACCGGCACGCTCGTCCTGATCGCGGGAACCGATGAGTGGAAGGGCTCAGCAGGCGACCTATTGGTCGTGCCGCGCGTGCGCCACAGCGTGAAGGCCATTGACGACGTCGCGTTTCTGCTGACCGTCGCAATTTAGACAAATCCGGCAAATCAGTTGCGCGGCAAGGACACACCCGCGCACTGAGCGAACCTGTCGGTACGGGCCAGTATTCTTGATCACATGGCTGAGCCCCAGCGTGTCCTCGAACCGCTCACCGCGGCCGCGATCTTTCTCGTCGTCACTATCGACGAGGGCGGCGAGGCCGCCGTACGCGACCTCCTAACCCAGCACCCCGCTCTGCAAAAGTCGGTCGGTTTCCGCAACCCCGACACCGAACTCAACCTGGTCATCGGCATTGGCTCCGACGCATGGGATCGCCTCTTCACCGGCACCAAACCCCGTGAGCTGCACAAGCTTCCGGCCTACGACGGCCCCAAGCACACCGCACCGTCCACGCCTGGCGACCTGCTTTTCCACATTCGTGGCGAGGACCACGGGCCGTGTTTCGAACTCGCGAAAATGATCGCGACCTCGCTGCGCGGGTACGCGACGGTGGTCGAGGAAACCGCGGGCTTCCGCTACTACGACAAACGCGACCTACTCGGTTTCGTCGACGGCACCGCCAACCCAATTGGCGATGAAGCTGTCCAATCGGTCTACATCTGCCCCGAGCTCGACCCCGATTTCGTCGGCGGCAGCTACGTCGTCACGCAGAAGTACACGCATCCGCTGGAAAAGTGGGAAGCGCTCACCATCGAGGAGCAGGAACGCGTCATCGGGCGCACGAAGCTCTCCGACTACGAGCTTCCCGACAGCGTCAAGCCGCCGAGCAGCCACATCATCATGAACACCATCAACGATCCCGACGGTGTGCAGCGTCAGATCGTGCGCGCGAACATGCCGTTCGGTACCGTGGGAACGGCCTATTTCGGCACCTTTTACATCGCCTACTGCAATACGCCTTCGGTCATCGAACGCATGCTTGAGCGCATGTTCCTTGGCACCGCCGACGCGCCCTACGACCGCATCCTCGACTTCTCCGTCGCACAGTCGGGTTCGCTGTTCTTCGTTCCGCCCATCGAGTTCTTCGGCAACCTGCCCGCAGCGCCCGCGGACGTCGCCAACGAGAGCGACCCTGTCGTCATCCCCGCATTCGAGCCAGTGATCAGAGCCAACGCCGCCGCGGAAGGATCTGGGCCCGCAGCAGGTTCCCTCGGTATCGGCTCCATGAAAGGAAGTCAGGCATGAACAACCTTTATCGCGAACTCGCGCCGGTCACGTCCGAAGCGTGGGCGCAGATCGATGAGGAAGGCGCGCGCACCTTCAAGCGCAATATCGCTGGTCGGCGCGTTGTCGACGTTTCGGGGCCACACGGCGACACCTACTCGGCCTACAACCGTGGGCGCATTCACCGCATCGAATCGCCCGGCGACGGTGTTGCCGCGACGCAGCGCATCGTATTGCCGGTGATCGAACTCACCGTGCCGTTCACGATGTCGCGCGAAGAGCTCAACGATATCGACCGTGGCGCGCCCGACCCCAACTTCGATTCGCTCAAGGCCGCCGCGCAGAAGATCGCGTTCGCTGAGGACCGCGCGATCTTCGAGGGGTACAAGGCCGCGGGCATCGTCGGCATCCGCGAAGCCAACTCCAATCCGGCAATTACCTTGCCCGACAACGTGATTGACATCCCCGACGCCATCGAGCACTCGCTCACCGAACTGCGCCTCGCAGGCGTGAACGGGCCGTACTCGATCGTGCTCAGCGCCGATCTTTACACCAAGGTCAGCGAGACGTCCGACCACGGCTACCCGATTCGCACGCACATCGAGCGGCTCATCGACGGCAAGATCATCTGGGCGCCCGCCATCACTGGTGGCTTCGCGGTCACCACTCGCGGTGGCGACTACACGCTGGCGCTCGGTGGCGACGTCTCGATCGGCTACTCGTCGCACACCGCCGACACTGTCGAGCTGTACTTCTGGGAGTCGTTCACGTTCTACATGGACACCACCGAAGCCGCTGTCTCCCTCGGCTAGCTTTGACCGCGAAACACGGATGAGGGAGTGACGAAGATGTCGACTGTGCGCGCGGGCGTTGTGCCAACCCGACGAAGTTTGCTTTACGTTGTCGTCGGGCTGGGTGTCCTCGCGGGCATGGTCGGCCTTTTCCTCGCGATGTTCGGGCTCAACCGCGTCGTTACCGGGCTGCTTGTTGGCACCATCGCCGGGATCGCGGCCGGTGCCGCGCTGTTTGTGCGCGATGTTGTCGAGCTAACCGAGCACGCCATTTACGCGCGCACCCCGTTCCGGTCGAAGACGGTGCCGTGGGATTCGGTGGTCGCTGGCCGGTTCGCGCTCGACGAACAGTCACGATGGGCGCTGGCGCTCGACCTCGCCGATACCGAGGAACTGGTGTTGCTATCGATCCCGCCGGTGCGTCGCCCGGTTGCCGGTGCTTACGACATGCGTAAGCGCGAGCAGGTCACTGAGATTCGAGAGTTGTTGCGGGCCAAGCGGATTCCGATCACGGTGTTGCCGCAGATCGCGGGGGCGTTGAACCAGCATTGGCAGATCGCGCCGCCTACGTCGCGGTAAGGGGGCGTCGCCGTTCGCGCCGCTCGAACTGGCCCCGCATCGGCACGGGTGGCGCAGGTCCCCGTCGGTGCGGAAGGCGCGGGCGCGGGCTAGGTCAGGCGAGCGAGCAGGGCAGTTGCTTCGGCGCGCAATGCGGTGAGGTCGCCCGCTTCGCCGACCACGCGCGCGATGCCGTCGGCGATCACCTGGTCGAGGTCGGCCGGTGCGGTTCCCGCATCCGATCTAATGCCGATCATGGTTTCGACCATGCGGAAAGGCAGCACGCGAGCTTCGTCGGAAAGTGATGCGGCACTGAGGGATTCGCCTGCCAGTCGCTCATAGTGCTCGCGCAACTCATCCCGACGGCGACGGAACGCTTCGAACCGTTCCGTCCGCAATTCCGGGAGCAAATACAGCGCGCCCAGGTTCCAGCGCGCGGTGCGCAATTGGCCTAGGTCGAACAGCGCTAGCGCGTAGAGCCGCACTGCCGCGGCGACCGTCTCGTCGGCCAAGCGCTGCGCGAATTCCACTGGGCCAGCAATGGTTTCGGCAAGCAGCGCGTCGAGGATGTCGTCTTTGGAACTGAAGTGGTGGTAGAGCGACGCCTGCCGGATGCCGACCGCATCTGCGACCGCGCGCGTTGAGGTGTTCGCGTAGCCCTTCGTGGTGAACAGTTCGCCTGCCGCGTCGAGGATTTCCGCGCGCGGGGTCTCGGCTCGCCGACTGCGTTGTTCGAGCCGGGGTCGCCCGGGACCAAGATTGCTCACGCGCCCAATTCTGTCACTGCCGTTCAGTTCCGTTGACAACGCACGTCGGCGGCCGTGTTCACCTGCGACGATGCCGATCGGTCTAATTCCTGTCACTTGATAGAAATCGACGCAATCCAGAAGTAACCGGCCGTCGCAGAGTAGATACATCTACGTCACCGTTCGCGCGATCGGCCACGCAAAACTATCGACTGACAGATATTGGCCGCACCGCCGAAGGACACCGACATGGCCACCACCGTCGCGCCACCGAGCGCAACTTCCTCCCCCGGGTCAGACTCCGCCGACCTCGCTGGCTTCGGCTACGAGCCCGTCCTGCATCGCAAGCTCGGGCGCTACGCGTCGTTCGCCGCGGGCTTCTCGTTCGTCTCGATCCTCACGACGATCTTCCAGTTCTTCGGTTTCGGCTACTCGTTCGGCGGTGGTGCGTTCTTCTGGACGTGGCCGCTGGTCTTCGCAGGCCAGTTCCTCGTCGCGCTGAACTTCGCTGAATTGGCCGCGCGGTACCCGATTTCGGGCTGTATCTACCAGTGGTCGACGCGGCTCGCCGGGTCGCTGATCGGGTGGTTCGCGGGCTGGATGATGGTGCTCGCGCAGGTCGTGACCGCCGCCGCTGCCGCGATCGCGTTGCAGGTTGTGCTGCCGTCGATCTGGAGCGGATTCCAGTTCATCGGCACCGACACCGCACTCACCTCGCGCGACGGGGCGACCAACGCGGTGCTGCTCGGCAGCATCCTGCTGGTTGTCACAACGACGATCAACGTGATCGGCATCGACCTCATGGCCAAGATCAATTCGATTGGCGTGACCATTGAGATCGTCGGCGTGCTTGCGATCATCGCGCTGTTCTTCACCACTGCCGAACGTGGTCCGCGCGTTGTGCTCGACACCGCGACCGCCGTGCCTGGGCCGTACTGGGCTGCGTTCCTTGTTTCCGGACTGATGGCCGCGTATGTGATGGTTGGATTCGATTCCGCCGGTGAGCTTTCCGAGGAAACGAAGAACCCGCGTCGGGTCGCACCGCGCACGATTTTGCTCGCGTTGGCGGTGTCCGCGCTTGGCGGCGGGCTGATGCTTCTTGGCGCGCTCATGGCCGCGCCCAGCCTTGACGACGGCGAGCTTGCCAGCGGCGGGCTCGCGTACGTGATCATGTCGAAGCTCATCAGTCCGGCGGGAACGGTGCTGCTCGGCTGCGTCGCTGTCGCGATTATGGTGTGCACCTTGGCAATTCAGACCGCTGGTTCGCGGCTGATGTTCTCGATGGCGCGCGACGGGAAGCTGCCCTTCGCCCAAGCCCTTTCGCGCGTGCACCCGCGCTTTGGCACCCCAGTGTGGCCCGCGATCGTGATTGGTGCGCTTGGCATCGGGCTGCTCGTGCTCAACCTGGGCAACCCGGCGATCTTCGCGACGTTGGCCAGCGTGTGCATTGTGAGCCTTTACCTTGCGTATCTGCTGGTCACGGTGCCGCTGCTGGTCCGTCGAATTACCGGGATGCCGCCAGTGCACGACACCGATTCGACGCTGTTTTCGCTCGGGCGCTGGGGGCTGCCGATCAACGCGATCGCGGTGGTGTGGGGTGTCGCGATGGCGATCAACCTGGCGTGGCCGCGCGCTGAGGTGTACACGCCCGCTGGTGGTTCGTGGTGGCAGTTGTGGGCTGGGCCGCTGTCGGTCGCGGTGATCGTTGGGGTTGGGGCGGTCGTCTATCCCCTTGTGGGACGCCGCAAGTCGTCCGTGGCGTAGGTCGCCGGGCCCGGTCAAGCAAGTCAATTCGCGTTAACTCGACGCCATCGCAGTGAGGAAATCCTCGAATGACAACGCAGTCCACTGATGGAGCTCGCGCCCATGCCCGGGCGCAAGCGGCGGCCGCGATTCTCGAACGGCCGTCGGTGCCCGAAGGGGTCACGCCCACCGTCGCCGATCGCATTCCCGCAGGTGGGTACGCGAATCTTGTGCTCGGGCGCGGCACGCGACTTCGTATCGCCGACCCAACCGGCACCGGGTGCGCGCATCTGTTGCTCGTGCGGACGGGCGCGCCGTGGGAGCGGCTCAATGTCGCCGACACGGTGAAGGTGCCGTGGCAGGCGTATCTCGGAGTTGGGCATCCGTTGCTTTCGGATCAGGGGCGGGTGTTGGCGACGGTGGTCGCGGACACGTCGGGACACCACGACGCGCTGTGTGGGCCGTCGGCGGCTGGGCGGGCGCGGTTGCGGCTCGCGGCCGCGAAGCAGGGGCTTGCGCCGCGTGATGTTGGGCCGACCGTCGCACTGTTTCGCGGGGTTCGGGTCGAGGCCGATGGGGCGTTGACGTCGACGGGGAATGGGCCCGCTGGTGGATACGTCGAGTTGTACTTGCACCTTCCGCTGACCGTCTTGATCGCGAATGCGCCGGGAGCGCTCGGGGGTGAGGAAACCGGGCCGGTCGACGTAGTGGCTTGGCACGCCATGGATTTCGTTGCCGCCAATGATGATCCCGAATATCAGCGTGCCCTTGTCAACACCGAAGCCGCGTGGACGGCGGCGCAGAACACGGAGGTTTCCGCATGAACGTCACCGCGACCACCGTCCTCGACGAGGTTGTCCCCGCGAACGCGCCGTGGTCGGCGATTGTGCGGGCGGGCGACATCCTCGACATCATCGACCTGCATGGCAACCAGGCCGTCGACTGCCTCCTCTATTCCGCCGCCGACCACACCGACCGATACAGCGCCCAAGCGACCGTCGCCGCTCAGGGCAATATTTTCCTCACCACCGGCAGTATGCTGCTGAGCGAGAATGGGACGCCGCTGATGACGGTGGTCGCCGACGAGGTTGGCAACCACGACACCATCGCGGGCGCGTGTTCGCAGGAGTCGAACACGCTGCGCTACGGCCACCACACCGTCCACCAGCACGCGTGCGTGGAGAACTTCCTGACGGCGGCGCTCGAATGGGGTTTGGGGAAGCGGGATTTGGTGTCGAACATCAACTGGTTCATGAACGTGCCGGTTGAGGCCGACGGGACATTGGGCATCGTCGACGGCCTGTCCGCCCCGGGCAAGAAAGTGAGCTTGCGGGCGGAGGTCGACACGCTGGTTTTGGTGTCGAACTGCCCACAGATCAACAACCCGTGCAACGGTTTTGACCCGACGCCGGTGCGCATGGTGGTGACGCGATGAGCGCGACCTTGACTGCCCCAGAACCCGTGGGTACTACGCGCGCGACGACGGTCGAGGTCGTTGCGCCCGGCATGCAGACCACCATTCAGGACTGGCCCGGTCGAATTGGGTACTGGCACATCGGGGTTCCGCCTTCCGGGCCCATGGATGATCTCTCGTTTCGGCTGGGGAATCGGGTGCTTGGTAACAACGAAGGGGCGGCCGGGCTGGAGTGCACGCTCAGTGGGCCCACCCTGCGGTTCGCGGCGGCTACCTGGGTTTGCGTGACCGGTGCTGTTGCTGATGTCCGGGTGGACGGGGTGCCCGTCGAGCAGTGGCGGACTGTGGAGGTCCCCGCTGGTGGTGAGCTCTCCGTTGGGGCGATTCGGGGGCCCGGGATGCGGACCTACGTTCTGGTTTCCGGCGGGCTCGAAGTCGACGAATTTCTTGGCAGCGCAGCCACTTTCACGCTGGGTAAGTTCGGCGGGAACACCGGTGCGCCGCTTGCGGCTGGTCAGCGACTAACGCTGGGGGCCCCGAACGCGCGCGTTGCCGCTGCTGTGCCAATGGATAGCATCCCTTCCTTCGGGCGGCGCTGGGAACTTGCCGTCACCGAGGGGCCGCACGGGGCTCCAGAGTTCTTCACGCGCAATGACTTTGACACGATTCTCGGCACGGATTATGAGGTGCATTTCAATTCCGATCGCACCGGTGTCCGGCTGATCGGGCCGAAACCGGAGTGGGCGCGCACGGACGGGGGCGAAGCGGGACTGCACCCGTCGAACATTCACGACAACGCGTATTCGATTGGCGCGCTTGACTTCACCGGTGACACCCCGATCCTCCTCGGACCGGACGGGCCGAGCCTTGGCGGATTCGTCTGTCCGGTGACCGTGGTCGCTGCGGATCGGTGGAAGCTCGGGCAGCTCGCCCCCGGCGACAAGCTGCGGTTCGTCGCGGTACGGTCGGCCGATGCCGCGCCCGCGCGGGCCCTCGGTCGCGAGCGACGCGCTTCGCTTGGCAGCGTGCTGTCGGCGGGACGCGATGGCGACGACGGGGTCCTGCTGCGCACCGAGGTCGACGATGAGACCCGCGTGACCTACCGGCGGCAAGGCGACGACGGCGTCCTCATCGAATATGGCGCGCTCACTTTGGATTTGGGCCTGCGCGCCCGGGTACACGCGTTGCATCAGCACCTCATCGCGACCGCCCCGCGCGGGATCATCGAACTCACGCCGGGGATTCGCTCGCTTCAGGTTCGCGTCGATCCTGCGGTCCTCGGCATCACTTCGCTGCTCACGGTGCTCACGGAAGCTGAAGCGCTGCTTCCTGATTCGTCGCAGCTCGTTGTCCCGAGCAGGACCGTGCACCTGCCGCTGTCGTGGGACGACCCGTCGACGCGCGAGGCGATCACCCGCTACATGCACGGCGTGCGCGCGGACGCGCCGTGGTGCCCGTGGAACATCGAGTTCATTCGTCGCATGAACGGGCTCGGCTCGGTCGACGACGTGTACCGCACGGTTTTCGACGCCGAATACCTGGTCCTCGGCCTAGGCGACGTGTATTTGGGCGCGCCGGTGGCGACCCCAACCGACCCACGCCACCGCCTCGTGACGACGAAGTACAACCCGGCCCGCACATGGACCCCGGAGAACGCGGTCGGCATCGGCGGCGCGTACCTGTGCATTTACGGCATGGAGGGCCCCGGCGGCTACCAGTTCGTCGGCAGAACCACCCAGGTGTGGAACCACCGCGCCCGCCCAACAAGCACGGCGGGCCCGGGCGTAGACCGCTTCGCGACCGACGACGAAACCCCTTGGCTCCTGCGCTATTTCGACCGGATCCGCTGGCACCCGGTGTCGGCGGAAGAACTGCTCGACCTGCGTGCCGACTTCGCGGCGGGAAAGGTCTCGATCGACACGACCCCGGGCGAATTCAACCTCGCCGCCTACCGCGACTTCTTGACAACGAACGCCACCGACATCGCGACTTTCCGAGCAACCCAGTCCGAGGCTTTCACCGAGGAACGCTTGTCATGGAAGTCGAGCGGGGAACTGACGGATTAGCAATCTGTGCATCAGTATAAGGATTCGTTATAATAGAAGTCGTGCGCTGGAACATCGTGCTACTCGAACCCGTCAACGACTGGTTCCTTGAGCTCGTGAAATCGGAGCCGAGGATCGCCGACAAAATTGAGGAGGCGCTCGACGAACTCGCCTTACGTGGTCCCGAACTGGGCCGCCCGCTGGTTGACCGGATTCAGTCCAGTAGAACTCTGCACAACTTGAAAGAACTTCGCCCACGAACTCCGGCCGGTTCAGAGATTCGAATGTTGTTCGTCTTTGACCCAACACGAGAAGCAATCGTCCTGGTTGCGGGCGACAAGACGGGACAATGGACCCGCTGGTACAAGGAAGCCATCCCAATGGCAGAGCAGCGGTACCACGAATACCGAAAGACCGAGGAGGAGTCATGAAAGGCGTGCCCTGGGAAGAGACCAAGCGCCGTGCCCGCGAACTCGATCCCGAGTGGGATAGCGATGAGCGGGTAGCCGCACGTGAGGAGAGCTTGGAACGACTGCGAGCCGAACAGCGGGGCTACCAACTGGCCGAGCTCCGCAAGCAGTGCGGTGCGACTCAAGCGCAGATTGCGGACCAGATGGGTGTCAGCCAGGCGCGGGTGTCGCAAATCGAGCATGGGCAGATCACGTCTATTGACTCGGTTCGCGAATATATCCTCGCCCTTGGCGGCACCCTCGACGTTGTCGCGAGGGTAGGAGACTGGAGCGTCCGCGTCGCATGACTCTTGAAGAGCTCGAAGCACTCGCGGCCTACTACGACACCACCGATGTGTCCGACCTAATCGATCGGTCAACGTGGGGGGTTAGCCCGGAGTCGCCCCAGCCGCCATCTCCATCAACATCCTGGGAGGCCACCGCGCTGACGGAAGCTGCCGTGAACGAAGGCCGCGAGTCCCGCTAGCTCGCGATCAGGGTGTCTGCCGTTGCCCAATCCGGGGCTGCGGCCAGTGGCACTTCCATTACTGCTTCCGAAACGGCAAGGCGCACGCCAAGTCTCGGCTTGCCTACCAAACCAGCGTCGCTTCCCAATGCCATGCGCACTGCCGCCCACGGCAGGTTTACCCCCGCGTACGCGGTCTGGAACAAACCTGCTGAGGGGCGCGCGTTCACTTCCAACAGCACCGGTTCGCCCCGGTAGTAACGCAATTGGACGTTGGTCAGGTACGCAAGCTCGAAGTGGGCGACAAGGCGGGCGGCGATGTCGACCAACGTCGGGTCGTCAAGCAGCATGCGGTAGCGGCCCTGTTTGGCGCGGGCGATGCCGACGATCAAGTCGCCTGCCCGCGTCGACAAACAGTCGATGCTCACCTCAGGCTCGTCGAGGAACGGCATCACAAGCAGTTCAGGTACCTTCTCGCCTTCCGCCGCCGCCCGGTCGAGCGCGTTCGCCACCGCGTCAACGCTCGCGACCGGCCTTGGCGCGGAACGCAATCCGGCCACGCTCAACGGTCGATCATCGAGGATGCGGAAGCCGAACGCGGAGTACTCACCGCTCGGCTTGATGCACAGGGGATCAGCCGACAGCTCAGCAACGGCAGCACGCAAGCTCACCGAATCGCTGGCCACCCGCCACGGTGGAACGGGAACACCCGCGGCAGTAGCTAATTCGTAGGTGCGCGCCTTGTTGGTCAGCGCGCGGATCGAGGCGAGCGGCGAGCACGTCAATGTTGTTCCGACAGCAGCGAATTCGCCAATCCGCCCCGCCAACGCCGTCAACCGACGCGGCGCGATGAGTACGTCGATCGCATGCCGTCGACAAAACTCCAGCGCGAACCGCGCGTACTCGGGATCCGAAACATGTTGGGGCTCAACGGCAGCGACGTCGGCGGCCCGCAACGCGACCGCGTCCGGGTCGACATTGCTGGCGTACACAACCACGTCGACCCCATCGGGGTTCTCCCGTAGCAACCGCATGACCTGTACTGACGCCGCCCCAGCACTACTTAACCAAACTCGAAGCGCGATGACGACGCACCCTTCTCTCCAGCACCAGTGCGCAGACCATAACCCGATTCGCCCACTTGCACATTTCGAGAACAACCGCGGTTCCCTGACCGCGAAAACCGGACGGTTAAACGAGCCCGTTGCGTCGCGCGTAGTCGATCGCGGCAACCCGATCGCGCGACGATGTCTTCGCGAAGATGCGGTTGATATGCGTCTTGACCGTGTTCACGGTGAGGAACAGTTCCTCACAGATTTCCGCGTTCGTCATCCCCCGCGCGACAAGCACGAGGATCTCGCCTTCACGGCGTGTGAGACCGTCGGGCAGCGTGGCGGGCTCGGGAACCCCACGGGCGGCGGCGAGCAGCGAGTCTTGCACTCGCGCGTCGATCACGGCCATGCCACTTGCCGCCGAGTGCAGGGCGCGCACGATGCCCGCACGGTCGACATCCTTGGTGAGGAAGCTGCGCGCACCGGCACGCAATGCCGAAAGCGCGGTCTCGTCGTCGGCGTAGGTGGACAAGATCACGACCGCGACCTCGGGGTGCTCAACAGCCAACCGGGCGGCGGTTTCCACGCCGTCGAGCACGGGCATCCGAAGATCGAGCAGGATCGCGTCGGGGCGCTGCTCCGCCACTCGGTCGAGGGCCTGCTGCCCGTCGGCGGCGGTAGCGACTACGTCAATGTCAGGAAGCACGTTGAGCATCAGTGCGATGCCTTCGCGAACGCTCGCCTGATCGTCGGCGACAACGATGCGTAACGGCTTATCGGCATCCATCGCCGCGTCCACGTAGCCTCCCTTCGAGCCGAACAGTTCGCGCACAGGCCGGTCGGCCATAGGCGCGGCCAGTGTGGCTGACGACAACTGACACTCTCCTCCGGTTAGGGCTCAGTCAGCATAGTCGGTTGCCGTAGCCGTTTCGTTACGCTCGCGCGGTGACGACCCACTCTTGTCCGCGCACCCCAGCGCTGACCGTGCCACCGAGGGGTACCAGCCGCTCGCGCATGCCGACCAGGCCATAACCGCCGTCGCTGGTGCGGTACTGCTGACCGGGCACGCTCGCGTCGATCGGGTTAGTGACGGTGAGCACGACGTCGCCGTCGGCATAGGCGAGCACGACGTCGATCGGCTGCTCAGGCGCGTGTTTAGCGGCGTTGACCAGCGCTTCGCCAGCGACGCGAACCAGGGCGATAGCGATTTCCGACGAAACCGGCCGCACCGACCCGTCGACCGTGAACGCGACCGGCACCCCAGCACGATGACGCTCAACGAGCGCGGCGATTTCCTCGTCAAGTGGCCCGGCGTCGGCGCGCAACCCCTTGACCGCGTGATGGGTCTCGCGCAGCCCGTCGCGTGCCGTGCGCTGCAGGTCATCGAGCAGTTTCAACGCGCTTTCCACATCGCCAAGGTCGGCGAGCACCGCGCGCAGCACTTCGAGTTGGATCCCGATTAGCCCGAGCGAACCGGCGAGCACGTCGTGCACTTCGCGGGCCATGCGCGCCCGTTCGGCGTGCACAGCTTCGCTGACCTCGTCTTTTCGAGCGGGGGAAGCGCGGCGATCGTCGGGGTTGCCAGAGCATGGCAAAGCTGACATCCCGACTGCGTGCATCCGTCAACTAGACCCCAGCCGATGCGGCCTTGTCAACGCGAGAAGGCGCCCATCTCACCCCGTACGGCGATGCGCTCACCCCTGCCGCTGGTGCATGCTGTCTGATGCGCTCGGCACAGAACTCGAGAGGAGGGCCAATGCCCGCTGCCATACCGCGCGGGGAATTGGCCCCGATCGTGGCGCTTTTATGATCGATGTGCTCATCATGGGCGCGAGCTGGGCTTCGCCGCGTCACCGCGTCACCAGTGCGTTCGCCGCCGCCCTCGATCCGGCGCGCTTCCGACCGCGTCTGCTTGGCAATTCCGGCATCGGAACGACCGCACGCACCGCGTTGCTGAGCGAACTCGCTCGCCGCAGCGGGCCGGTAGTACTCGCCGGATACGCCCAGGGGGCCGCGATTGTTGGCGACGTCGCCGCCCAAGTGTGCGGTGATTCGTCGCACAGTGTCGAGATCGTCGGGTGCGCGCTGATCTCGGACCCGTACCGTCCAGCGGGCATGTCGATCGGGACCGATCCGGGCGGGCACGGCATCCTCGGCCAGCGCTCGGTTGGGCTTGTTCCGACGTATTGGGTGGCAACCAGCGGCGACCTGACGACCGCGTTGCCGGTCGACAGCGCACTGCGAATGACCGCGGAAGCGTGCGAATACGCTGAGCTGTCGACCGAGGAACAGATGGTCGGGTGGGCAAGGCGGCTCGTGGACGCTGATGTCCGCGAGCAGCTGAGGAAGTTCCCCTTCGGACTGCGAATGTGGGATTCACGCAGCACGGAACTCAACGAACTGAGTGCCGTGTTGTTGACGAAACCGTATGTCGATTCCTATCTCGGCGTCGACGGGGTGGCCTCGCTCGCGCGGGTGCTCAACCGTGAGCTGAAGATATGTTGATGGGTGGCGTAGCGCGTCACAGCGCTCCCAAAGTGAGGTTTTTGGATGAATTTCGACGGTAAGGGTGAGATGGAGAACGTGGTCGTGCCGGTTTCGGACGAGGATCTCTTTCCGCTGTCGCCGGCGCAGCTTGGCATCTGGTATGCCCAGCACCTTGATCCCGCGACGCCGATCAACATCGCCCAGTATGTCGAGCTTCATGGCGACCTAGACCGCGATGCCCTGCTGCAGGCCAGCGTCGACGCCGCCGCCGAGATGGGCGCTGGCTTCCTCGTGATCACCGAGCACGACGGCGAGGCGATGCAGCGCGTCGACCGCTCGCTTGCCGCGCACGAAGAGCTGATCTACGTCGATCTGCGTGCCGAAGCCGACCCCGACGCCGCCGCCCAGGCGTGGATGCGTGCCGAGTACGGCCGCCCGCTCGACCTGCTTTCCGATCGCCTCGTGCAGTCGGCCGCCCTGCAGTTGGCCGACAACCGCTGGTTCTGGTACCTGCGTGCTCACCACATCGTCCTCGACGGTTTTTCGGCTAGTACCTTCGTTACCCGCATCACCGAGCTTTACACCGCCGCCGTCACCGGCACACAAGCGCCGACGTCCAAGCCGGGCAGCCTGCCTGAGTTGGTCAACGCCGAGTTCGACTACCGCACGTCCAGCCGCGCCAAGGCTGACGAGGAGTACTGGACCGAGCGCATCATCGGTCTCGCCAACTCGGGCAACACCCTCGCGACCCGCACCCCGTCGGCTGGCCTGCTGCATCAGACCCACAGCGCGGCGCTGACGCCCGATCAGGGCGACCTGCTGCAAGCGGCGTGCGATCGCCTTGATTCGACCCCGGCCGCGCTGCTGCTCGCCGCCGTCGCCGCGTACCTGGCCCAGTGGACCGGCACCGAAGACGTGACGCTGAGTCTGCCGGTCACCGCGCGCACCACGGTCGCGATGCGCCGGGCAGGCATGGTCGCGTCGAACATCGTGCCGCTGCGGCTGACGGTCGCCCCCGAAACCACGGTTGCCGCGCTGCTGAAGGACGTGACCGTCGCGGTGTCGGGCGCGCTGCGTCACCAGCGGTACCGCCACGAAGACATCCGCCGCACCGCCGACGCGTCCGGCGTGATTGACGCTGGCTTCTTCGGCCCGCTTGTCAACATCATGCTGTTCAACGACGAGGTGACCCTCGGTTCGACGACCGGCAACATCCACATCCTCGCAACGGGCGCGGTCGCCGACCTGTCGGTGAACCTCTACCGCTCCCAGGGCGGCGTGCGCACCCACGTCGACCTGCAGACCAACCCGGATAACTACACCGAAGACGAGGCGAGCCGTCATCACGGCCGCTTCCTTGAGTTCTTCGATCGCTTCCTCGCTGCCGCCGATGACCGCACGGTGTGGACGCTGCCGCTCACCGGCGCTGCCGAGCTTGAGCGAACCACGTTGGGCTGGAACAACACTGAGCATTCGGTGCCCGACGTCACACTGACCGAACTGCTTGACGCCCAGGTCAGCAACACCCCCGATCGCGTTGCTGTCGAATTCGATGGCGAGACGCTGACGTACGCCGAGCTGGGTGCCCGCGCGAATCAGCTCGCCCGTCACCTCATCGCCGCTGGCGTTGGCCCCGAATCCCTTGTCGGCGTTGCCATTTCCCGTTCGGCCGACTTCGTTGTCGCGAGCCAGGCCGTGCTGCGTGCCGGTGGCGCTTACGTGCCGATCGACCCGGACCAGCCTGCCGAGCGCAACGCGTACATTCTTGAGTCGAGCACGCCGGTGCTCGTGCTCAGCAAGTCGCAGACCGAGCTTGAACTGCCGTCGGGCTTGCGTCGCGACGACCTGGATTCCGTTGAGCTTTCCGGTTTTTCGGCCGAACCGGTCACCGACGCGGAACGACGCGCGCCGCTGCGGACAACCAACACCGCCTACGTCATCTTCACCTCCGGCTCGACCGGCCGCCCCAAGGGCGTTGCCGTCAGCCACCACGCGATCGTCAACCAGCTGCGCTGGATGCTCGACGAGTACCGCTTCACCGCTGACGATGTGTACCTGCAGAAGTCGGCGGCCACGTTCGACCTTTCGGTGTGGGGTTATTACCTGCCGCTGCTCGCCGGTGCCAAGCTCGTTGTCGCTGGCGCGGACGGCCATCGCGACCCGGCGTACGTCGCCGAGCTGATTCACCGCACCAGCGTGACGGTCACCGACTTCGTTCCGTCGATGCTCACGCTGTTCGCCGCCCAGGCCACACCCGAGCAGTGCGCCTCGCTGCGCGAGATCTTCGTGATCGGCGAAGCGCTGCCGCCGCAGACCTGCGCCGCCTTCGCCGCGATCAGCGACGCCGGGCTGCACAACCTGTACGGCCCGACCGAGGCCGCTGTCTCGGTAACCCATTGGACGCCAACCGATTTCGACGCCGCTGTTGTCCCGATCGGTGTGCCCGAGTGGAATGTCGAAGTCTACGTACTTGATTCGCGCCTGCGCCCGACGCCGATCGGTGCGTCCGGCGAGCTGTACCTGAGTGGCCGCCAGCTTGCGCGCGCCTACCACGGCCGCCCTGACCTGACCGCGGACCGCTTCGTCGCCAACCCCTTCCAGCCCGGCGAGCGCATGTACCGCACCGGCGACCTCGTCCGCTGGGCTGAGCGTCCGGACGGCGTCGGCGTGCTTGAGTACATCGGCCGCACCGACTTCCAGGTGAAGTTCCGTGGTCAGCGCATCGAACTCGGCGAGATCGAAACCGTGTTGCTCGCGCATCCGGCGATCAACCAGGCCGTCGTTCTCGTTGTCGACACCGCGACCGGCCAGCAGCTCGTTGCCTATGTCGTGCCGACCGCTGGCATGACCGTTGATCAGGTTGAGACAACGCGTTTCGCTGGCACGCAGCTTTCGGCGTACATGGTGCCCGCGTCGATCATGGTGCTCGACGAACTGCCGCTTAACGCGTCGGGCAAGTTGGATCGCAAAGCGCTGCCGACGCCGATCTTCGCCGCGCGGACAACCGACTACCGCGCCCCGCGCGATCACGCGGAAGAGATCGTCGCTGGCATTTTCGCCGACGTGCTCGCCCAGGACATGGTCGGCATCGACGACAGCTTCTTCGAGCTGGGCGGCAACTCGCTGGTCGCCACCCAGGTCATGGCCCGTATTTCGGCCGCGTTCGGCGTGCGACTCGGAGTGCGCGCGCTGTTCGAAGCGCCGACCGTCGCCGGGATCGCCGCGCGCCTCGCCACCGCTGTCCCGTCCGCCGCGACGCCGCTCGTCGCGCGGAAACTGCATGCGCAAGTTCCGCTTTCGCCAGCGCAGCAGCGCATGTGGTTCCTCAACCAGTTCGACCCGAACTCCCCCGCCTACAACGTGCCGTTCATCGTCCGCGTCAACGGCGCGGTCAATATCGACGCGTTCGCCGCCGCGCTCACCGACGTGATCGAACGCCAGGAATCGCTGCGCACGATCTACCCGCAGTCCGGTGACGCTGGCTACCAGCACGTCCTGCCGATGTCGCAGGTTGAACTGGGCATCGACGTCGACCGGGTCGCTGAAGCCGAACTGCCCGCCGAACTGCTTGACTTCGCGCGCCAGGGCTTCGACGTGACCCGCGACCTGCCGATTCGCGTGCGGATCTGGGAAGTCGCTGGCAAGCGCGAATACGTTGTGGCCGTCGTGCTACATCACATCGCCGTCGACGGTTTCTCGTTCGGGCCGCTCGCCCAGGACATGGCGCAGGCATACCTGGTTCGCAACGCGAAGCTTGAGCCGAGCTGGGCTCCGCTGCCGGTGCAGTACCGCGACTACACGCTGTGGCAGCGCGAATTGCTCGGGTCAGAGCAGGACGAGCAGTCGACGGCGTCGCGCGAAATCGCGTACTGGAAGTCCGCGCTCGCCGAGCTGCCCGATCAGCTCGACCTGCCTACCGACCGCCCGCGCCCTGCGGTGCAGAGCTTCCGTGGTGGTCGCGTCAACGGCGAAATCCCCGCCGACCTGCACGCCCTGCTGCTCGGGGTTTCGCGTGCGCGCGGGACGTCGATGTTCATGCTGCTGCACAGCGCGCTTGCCGTGCTGCTCGCGCGACTGTCCGGCACCACCGACATCGCGGTCGGCACCCCGGTCGCCGGTCGTGGTGAAGCCGCGCTCGACAACCTGATCGGCATGTTCGTCAACACGCTGGTGTTGCGTACCGAGGTCGACAGCGCTGTCTCCTTCGCCGAATTCCTTGCCAACACCCGCGAATCCGACCTTGGCGCGTTCTCGCACGCGCAGGTGCCGTTCGAGCGGCTCGTTGAGGTGCTTAACCCGCGCCGGTCCCAGGCCCGTCATCCCCTTTTCCAGGTGATGCTCACGGTGCAGGACTTCCACCAGGTCAACGTCGACTTGGACGGGCTCACCGTCCGCGCTGAAGAACTGGCCGTCGACGTCGCCCAGTTCGATTTACAGTTCGCCGTTTCCGAGATCGCTGACGCCGAATCGGCGGCTGGCGGCATGTCGCTTGTCCTGACCTACGCGACCGACCTCTTCGATGAGGCGACCGCGACGCAGATCATGCGCCGCTGGATTCAGGTGCTGCGTACCGTCGCCGCCGACGTCACCATTCCGGTCGCCGACATCGACATCCTCGACGAGACCGAGCACGACGACCTGATCGCGCGTGTCGGACTGCCCGCCGAGCCCGAGCGCACCCTGCCCGCGCTGCTCGCTGACGCCGCCGCGGTCGACCCGATGGCACCCGCGGTGGTGTTTGACGGGCGAAGTCTGTCTTATGCCGAGGTTGACGCGCACTCAAACCGCTTGGCGCGCTTGCTTATTGAGCGTGGGATCGGTACCGAGGACGTTGTCGCGGTTACCGTGCCCCGTTCGACGTGGTCGTACCTGGCGACCTGGGGCATCACCAAGTCCGGTGCCGCGTTCTTGCCCGTCGCCGCCGATCTGCCGAGCGACCGCATCGACTACATGCTCACCGACTCGGGCACCCGCGTTGGCGTGACGGTGTCGGCGGTGCGTGACCAGCTGCCCGATTCGGTCGACTGGGTCGTGCTCGACGAACTCGACCTGACCGCGTATTCGCCTGCGCCCGTTACCGATTCGGACCGTCTGCGCACGCTGACGCCGGAGAACCGCGCGTACGTGATCTACACGTCGGGTACCACCGGTCAGCCCAAGGGCGTTGTTCTTCCCCACTCCGGTCTCGCGAACTTCGCCGCCGAGCAGCGCGACCGCTACGGTCTCGATAGTTCAACGCGCGCACTGCATTTCGCGTCGCCAAGCTTCGACGCGTCGATCCTGGAATTCCTGCTCGCCATTGCTGGCGGCGGCGCGCTCGTCGTCGTCCCGCCGGGCATGTACGGCGGTGCTGAACTTGCCGACCTGATCCGCGAAGAGCACGTCACCCACGCGATGCTGACACCGTCGGTGTTGGCGTCGATGGACGCGACCACGCTGACCGGCCTGCGGGTGGTAATCGCCGGTGGTGAAGCGGTTTCGGCCGACCTCATCGCCAAGTTCGCCGCTGACGGCCGTCAGTTCTTCAACGCGTACGGCCCGACCGAGGCGACCGTCGCATCCAACATCTCCGACGCCCTGTCCCCCGGCGATCAGGTGACCATCGGCGCGGCGATTCGCGGCATGCACGCGCTCGTGCTCGATGCCCGCTTGCGGCCCGTTCCGGTGGGCGTCGCGGGTGAGCTCTATCTGTCGGGCGTGCAGTTGGCGCGCGGCTACCTCGACCGCGCCGCGCTCACCGCTGACCGGTTCGTCGCTAACCCCTACGGCGACGGCACCCGCATGTACCGCACCGGCGACGTCGTGCGCTGGACCGCCGACGGCACCGTCGAATACGTCGGCCGCTCCGACTTCCAGGTGAAGGTCCGCGGTTTCCGCATCGAACTTGGCGAAATCGACGCCGCGCTCACCAGCGACCCAAGCATCGACTTCGCCGTCACCATCGGCCACACCGGCAGCACTGGCGTGACCGCGCTCGTGTCGTATGTCGTTGCGGCGCAAGATCATTCGATCGACGTTGCCGAGGTGACGAGCGACCTGACGCGTCGCCTGCCCGCCTACATGGTGCCGTCGTCGATCATGGTGATCGACGGAGTTCCGCTCACCCCGACGGGCAAACTCGACCGTCGCGCCCTGCCCGAGCCGGTGTTCGAAGTGCGGCAGTTCCGTGCGCCGTCGACGCCGATCGAAGAGATCGTCGCCCAGATCTTCGGCGAGGTGCTGGGCATCGAGCGCGTTGGTTCCGACGACGACTTCTTCACCCTCGGCGGTAACTCGCTGATCGCGACGCAGGTCGCGTCGCGCCTTGGCACCGCGCTCGACACGCGCGTGCCGGTGCGGATGCTGTTCGAAGCGTCGACGGTTGCCGCGCTCGCCGCGCGCGTTGAGTCGCGTGCAGGCGCTGGCGCATGGCGTGAGCTGGTCGCGCGCGAACGTCCGCAGCGCGTTCCGCTTTCGCTCGCCCAGCAGCGCATGTGGTTCCTCAACCGCTTCTCCGTCGACAGCGCCGAAGCCGCTGAGTCGGCGGTCAACAACATCCCGATCGCGATCCGACTCTCCGGCGAACTCGACATCGCCGCACTGCAGATCGCGGTGATCGACGTGATCGACCGGCACGAGTCGCTGCGCACGGTGTTCCCGGAAACCGCCGACGGCCCGGTCCAGGTGATCCTCGACGCCGCCCGCATTACCCCCGACCTCACGCCGGTCCCGGTCAGCGAGGCCAACCTCGTCAGCGAGCTGATTGAGCTTGCTGGCCTTGCCTTCGACGTGACCAGCGAAGTGCCGTTGCACGCCCGCCTTTTCGAGCTCAACGAGTCGGAATACGTGCTCGCGATGGTCGTGCATCACATCTCGACCGATGGTTGGTCGATGACCCCGCTCGCCCGCGACGTGATGGTCGCCTACGCCGCGCGCGCCCTGTGGGAGCAGCCAGCGTGGGCCAAGCTGCCGGTGCAGTACGCCGACTACGCGCTGTGGCAGCGTGAGGTGCTCGGGTCCGAAGACGACCCGAACTCGTTGCTGTCCAACCAGATTCGCTACTGGACCAACCAGCTCGCCGAACTGCCGGTTGAGCTTGTCCTGCCGTCGGATCGCCCGCGTCCCGCCGTCGCGAGCTACCGAGGCGGCAGCTACCCGTTCGTGATTTCCGAACAGACGCAACGTCGCCTCACCGACATCGGTCGCGAGCACAACGCGTCGCTGTTCATGGTGATGCACAGCGCGTTGGCTGTGCTGCTCGCCCAGCTTTCGGGCACCGACGACATCGCGATCGGCACCCCGGTCGCCGGTCGTGGTGAAGCCGCACTCGACGACCTCGTCGGCATGTTCGTCAACACCCTTGTGCTGCGCACGCGCCTTCGCGGCGAGGCAACCATCGCCGACCTGCTCGCCGACGTCCGCGACACCGACCTGCACGCGTTCGCCCACGCTGACGTGCCGTTCGAACGTGTCATGGACGCGCTCAACCCGCCGCGTTCCCAGGCTCGCCATCCCCTTTTCCAGGTGATGCTGTCGTTCCAGAACCTGCCGGACAGCACCTTCGAACTCCCCGGCCTGCGCGTGACGCCGCTGGACTACCAGTCGGGCACGGCGAAATTCGACCTGTCGCTGACCATCCGCGAATCGGATGATGAGCAGGCGGGCATGCTTGCCGAATTCGCTTACGCGACAGACCTTTTCGATGCGGCCACGGTCGCCCAGTTCGCCGAGCGCTACCAGCGCGTACTCGCCTTGATCGCGGAGAACCCGGCGGCGAGCTTGCGCGAAATCGACCTGCTCGACGACGCGGAACGCGCGCTTGTGCTGCGTGAGTGGAACCAGACGGACTACGCGGTGCCCGCGCAGGTGAGCGTGCTCGACCAGTTCGAGACCGTGGTTCGCACCAGCCCCGACGCCATCGCGTTGACCTTCGATCCCGGCGATGACGCGCCCGCACAGCAGCTGACCTACGGCGAATTTGCCGCGCGGGTGAATCAGCTCGCGCGGCACCTGATCGCCGAGGGCGTCGGCCCCGACGACCTGGTCGCCGTCGCGATGCACCGCTCGCTCGACCTGCTCGTCGCGATTTACGCGACCATCACCGCGGGCGGCGCGTACGTGCCGATCGACCCCGACCACCCGGTCGAGCGCATCAACCACGTCATCAACACCGCACGTCCGGCCGCGATCCTGACCACCGGTCACGACAACGCGACCGAACTCGGTGACGGTTCGGCGCGCACCTTGCTGATCGACGAACTCGACCTCACCGCGTACTCAACCGCGCCGGTCACCGATGCCGATCGACGCGCGCCGCTGCGGTCCGACAACACCGCCTACGTGATCTTCACGTCCGGTTCGACCGGCCGCCCGAAGGGTGTCGCGGTCACGCATTCGGCGATCATCAACCGCCTCGTCTGGATGCAGGCCGAGTACGGACTCACCACCAACGATGTCGTGCTGCAGAAGACCCCTGCCACGTTCGACGTTTCGGTGTGGGAGTTCTTCTGGCCCTTGCAGATTGGCGCGGAACTCGTCATCGCGACCCCCGATGGCCACCGCGACCCCGCCTACCTGACCCAGGTGATCATCGACAAGGGCGTCACCACCGCGCACTTCGTTCCGTCGATGCTCGCGGCCTTCGTCACCGCGCCCAACGTGGGCAACTGCGTCAGTCTGCGCAATGTCTTCGCGTCCGGTGAAGCGCTGCCCGCGCAGACCGCACATCAGTTGCGCGAACTCACCGGCACCGCGCTGCACAACCTTTACGGCCCGACCGAAGCGGCCGTCGACGTGACCTATCACGAGGTTGTCGACACCGACGCCATCGCGGTGCCGATCGGCAAGCCCGTCTTCAACACGCAGGTCTATGTCCTCGATGGCAGCCTGCGCCCGACGCCGGTCGGGGTGCGCGGCGAGCTTTACCTCGCTGGCACGCAGCTGGCTCGCGGTTACACACGCCAGCCAACGCTGACCGCTGACCGCTTCGTCGCGAACCCGTTCAGCCCCGGCGAGCGCATGTACCGCACCGGCGACCTCGTTTCCTGGAACGCCGCTGGCGAGCTGGAATACGTCGGCCGCACCGACTTCCAGGTCAAGCTGCGCGGTCAGCGTATTGAGTTGGGCGAGATCGAGACGGTGTTGCTCGACTTCGCCGACGTTTCGCAGGCCGTCGTGCTTGTTGTCGACACCCCGAACGGCCAGCAGCTCGTCGCTTACGTGGTCGGTGCCGGCGTCGACCCTGCCGAGCTGACGCGCTTCGCCGCTGACCGGTTGCCGACCTACATGGTGCCGACCGCGATGATGGTGCTCGCTGAGTTCCCGCTCAACACCTCGGGCAAGTTGGATCGAAAAGCGTTGCCCGCGCCCTCATTTGAGGTGCGTGAGTTCCGTGCGCCGGTCACCCCGATTCAGGAGATTGTCGCTGGCGTTTTCGCCGACCTGCTCGGCGTCGCCCGTGTTGGCCTCGATGACGACTTCTTCTCCCTCGGCGGCAATTCGCTTGTCGCTACCCAGGTCACCGCGCGACTCGGCGCGGCGCTCGACACCGACGTGCGCGTACGCACCCTGTTCGAAGCGTCGACGGTCGAAGCGCTCGCACAGCGCCTCGCCAGCGAGGCCGGGCAGGGCGGGCGGCTGCCGCTGCGGCGACGGGACCGCGACGAGCTCGCGCCGCTGTCGTTCGCGCAGCAGCGCATGTGGTTCCTCAACCGCATGGACGCCGAATCGGCGATCTACAGCCTGCCGTTCGCGATTCGCCTCAGCGGCTCGCTCAACATCGCCGCGCTGCAAGCCGCGATCGCTGACGTTGTGGAGCGGCATGAGTCGCTGCGCACGATCTTCCCCGACTCCGACAACGGACCAACCCAGGTCGTGCTCGACGCTGACGGCATCGTCGGCGAGCTGCGCCCGCTCTCGGTCGTCGGCGGCAACGTCATCGAGCAGATGATCACGTTGGCTTCGTCGGGCTTCGACGTGACCGCCGAAGCCCCGATTCGCGTTCGCCTGTTCCAGCTTTCGAGCTCGGAATACGTTCTCGCCCTTGTGCTTCACCACATCGCGGCCGACGGTTGGTCGCTCGCACCGCTCGCGCGCGACATCATGGTCGCTTACGCCGCGCGCAATGCCGGGCACGCACCCGAGTGGGCTCCGCTCGCCGTGCAGTACGCCGACTACGCCGTGTGGCAGCGCGCTGTGCTTGGCGCTGAAGACGATCCGGAATCGGTGATTTCGGCGCAAACCCAGTACTGGGCAACACAATTGGCCGGTCTACCCGACGAGCTGGTGCTGCCCGCCGATCGTCCCCGTCCGCCGGTCGCCAGCTTCCGCGGCGGCCAGGTGACAACCGAAATTTCGGCCGATACGCAGCAGCGGCTAGTTGAGCTGAGCCGCAAGCACAACGCTTCGGTGTTCATGGTGCTGCACGGCGCGCTCGCCGTGCTGCTTTCGCGACTGTCGGGTTCGGACGACGTCGCGATCGGCACCCCGATCGCGGGCCGTGGTGAGCAGGCGCTCGACGACCTCGTCGGCATGTTCGTCAACACGCTGGTGCTGCGTTCCCAGGTCGATGGCGGTCAGTCGTTCACCGAGTTCCTCAAGCAGGTCCGCGAAACCGACCTTGCTGCCTTCGGCCATGCCGACGTGCCGTTCGAACGTCTCGTTGACGTGCTCAAGCCCGCGCGTTCACAGGCTCGCCACCCGTTGTTCCAGGTGGTGCTCGCTGTCCAGAACGTGACCCAGCCCGTACTCGAACTCGACGGTCTCACGGTCTCGGCGGAACCGCTCGACGTTGAACTCGCCAAGTTCGACCTCCAGTTCGCCCTGCGTGAGATCGACGGCGGCGGCTGGACCCTCGACCTCGCCTACGCGACTGACCTGTTCGATGAGTCGACCGTCGCCGAACTCGGCCGTCGCTGGGTTCGCGTGCTCGAAGCGATCGCGGCTGACCCGTCGGTCGCGGTTGGCGACGTGCCCATCCTCGGCACCGACGAACGCGCCGCGCTGCTCGACCATCGCGGCCCTGCCGCCGAGCCCGCGTGGACCCTTCCTGAGCTGCTCGCCGAAGCCGTCGCGACGGCTCCGGACGGCCCCGCGGTGGTGTTCGACGGGACAACCCTGTCTTACGCCGATGTCGACACGCGCTCGAATCGCTTGGCGCGCTTGCTGATTGAGCGTGGCGTCCGCGCCGAAGACATCGTCGCGGTCACCGTCCCGCGCTCGACCTGGTCGTACCTCGCCACCTGGGGTATCACCAAGTCCGGCGGCGCGTTCCTGCCGATCGCCGCCGACCTGCCGAGCGAGCGCATCGAATACATGCTCGCCGACTCCGGCGCGCGCATCGGCGTGACCGTTTCCTCGGTGCGCGACCAGCTGCCCGACTCGGTCGACTGGCTCGTGCTCGATGAGCTTGACCTCGACGCGTATTCCGATGCGGCAGTGACAGATTGGACCCGCACGCGGTCGCTGCAGCCGCAGCATCCCGCCTACGTCATCTACACGTCCGGCACGACCGGTCTGCCCAAGGGTGTCGTCGTCAGCCATGCCGGTCTGGCGAACTTCCGGGCCGAGCAGAACGAGCGCTACGGGCTCGATACCGGTACTCGCGCACTGCATTTCGCGTCGCCGAGCTTCGACGCGTCGATCCTGGAATCCCTGCTCGCGGTCGGCGGCGCTGGCGCGCTCGTCATCGTGCCGCCGGGCGTGTACGGCGGTGCCGAACTTGCCGAGCTGATCCGCGACGAGCAGGTCACGCACGCGATGCTGACCCCGTCGGTGCTCGCGTCGATGGACGCGTCGGCGCTCGCTGGCCTGCGCGTTGTCATCGCCGGTGGTGAAGCTGTCTCGGCCGACCTGGTCACCAAGTTCTCCACCGGTGACCGTCGGTTCTTCAACGCCTACGGCCCGACCGAGGCGACCATCGCGTCGAACATGAGCGATGAGCTCGTTCCGGGCGACCGCGTGACCGTTGGTGCCCCGATTCGCGGCATGCGCGCGTTCGTCCTCGACGGCCGGTTGCAGCCCGTTCCGGTGGGTGCGACAGGTGAGCTCTATCTGTCGGGCATCCAGCTCGCGCGCGGTTACCTCGACCGCGCCGCGCTGACCGCCGACCGCTTCGTCGCCAACCCGTTCGCCGATGGCGAGCGCATGTACCGCACCGGCGACGTCGTGCGCTGGACCACCGACGGCACTGTCGAATACGTCGGCCGCTCCGACTTCCAGGTGAAGGTGCGCGGTTTCCGCATCGAACTTGGCGAGATCGACGCCGCCCTGACCGTTGACCCGAGCATCGACTTCGCCGTCACCGTCGGCCACACCGGCACCACCGGCGTCACGTCACTCGTTTCGTATCTTGTTCTCGTCCCGGGCTATTCGATCGATATCGCCGATGTGACCGCCGACCTCGGCCGTCGCCTCCCGAGCTACATGGTGCCGTCGGCGCTGATCGTGATCGATCAGGTGCCGTTGACGCCCACCGGCAAGCTTGACCGTCGCGCGCTGCCCGCGCCGGTGTTCGAAGCGCGTCAGTTCCGTGCGCCGTCGACACCGATCGAAGAGATCGTCGCTGGCATTTTCGGTGACGTGCTCGAACTCGATCGCGTCGGTGCCGATGACGACTTCTTCACCCTCGGCGGCAACTCGCTGATCGCGACCCAGGTCGCGTCGCGTCTTGGTGCCGCGCTCGACACGCGCGTTCCGGTGCGAATGCTGTTCGAAGCGTCGACGGTCGAGTCGCTCGCGGCGCGCGTGGAAGCGCACGTCGGTGCCGGGGCCCGCCCCGAACTCGTCGCCGCTGAGCGACCCGCGCTCGTGCCGTTGTCGCTCGCGCAGCAGCGCATGTGGTTCCTCAACCGCTTCTCCGCTGACAGCGCGGATGCGACCGAGTCGGCCGTCAACAACATCCCGATCGCGATCCGTCTCACCGGCACGCTCGACGTGGCCGCGATGCGCGCTGCCGTGCTCGACGTGATCGAGCGCCACGAATCGCTGCGCACGCGCTACCCCGAGGTGGACGGGCAGCCGTATCAGGAAGTCGTTGCCGTCGCGCCGGTCGACCTCACGCCGGTCACCGTCACGGAAAGCGAACTGCCGCAACGACTTACCGAACTGATGCTGTCGCGCTTCGACGTCACCACCGAGGTGCCGTTGCGTGTCGCACTGTTCGAGCTGAGCCCGACCGAGCACGTCCTAACCCTGGTCGCCCACCACATCGCGGCCGACGGTTTCTCGATGGGCCCGCTGACCCGCGACGTGATGGTCGCCTACACCGCCCGCGTTGGCGGCGGCGCGCCCGGCTGGACGCCACTGGCCGTCCAGTACGCCGACTACGCGCTGTGGCAGCGCGCGGTGCTCGGTGCCGAGGACGACGCGAACTCGGTGATCGCCAACCAGATTCGCTACTGGGCCGACGAATTGGCCGAGCTGCCAGACGAACTCGTGCTCCCCGCCGACCGCCAGCGACCCGCCGTCGCCAGCTACGCCGGTGCGACGCACCCGTTCACGATCTCGGCCGAAACCCAGCGCGGCTTGATCGAACTGGGTCGCGAACACAACGCGTCACTGTTCATGGTCATGCACAGCGCGCTCGCCGTGCTGCTCGCGCGCATGTCCGGCACCGACGACATCGCGATCGGCACGCCCGTCGCCGGTCGTGGTGAGGCCGCGATCGACGACCTGATCGGCATGTTCGTCAACACCCTCGTCCTGCGCACGCGCGTTGCCGGTGGCGAAACCATCGGCGACCTGCTCGCCCAGGTTCGCGAAACCGACCTGGCCGCGTTCGCCAACGCCGACGTGCCGTTCGAGCGGCTTGTCGAGGTGCTCAACCCGGCCCGTTCGCAGGCGCGACACCCGCTGTTCCAGGTGATGCTGTCGTTCCAGAACCTTGGCCAGCTCAGCTTCGAACTGCCCGACCTCACCGTTGCCGCAGTCGATTACGAGACCAGCCTCGCCAAGTTCGACCTGCAACTGATGGTGCAGGAACTCACCGACGAAACCGGCGCGCCCGCTGGCATGTCGGCCGCGTTCGCCTATGCCACCGACCTGTTCGATCCGGCGACCGTCGCTGACTTCGCCAACCGGTTGGACCGCCTGCTCGCCGCGCTGATCGCGCAGCCGGATGTCGCCGTTGGTGACATCGATTTGCTTGGCGCGCAAGAACGTTCGCTTGTGCTGCACCGCTGGAACGCGACCGAGTACACGATCGACCCCACCACGCTCGTCGCGCTCTTCGAAGCCCAGGTCGAACGCACGCCCGACGAAATCGCCCTCACGTTCGAGGGGACGAGTCTGTCCTATGCCACCTTCGCCGATCGCGTCCACCAGCTCGCCCGCTGGCTGACCGAGTCCGGCGTTGGCCCGGAATCGCTTGTCGCCCTTGGTATGCGACGCTCGCTCGACCTGCTCGTCGGCATGTACGCCGTCGTCGCCGCCGGTGGCGCCTACGTCCCGATCGATCCCGATCACCCGGCCGAGCGCATCGCCCACATCCTCGACACCGCGCGTCCGGTCTGCGTCCTGACCACGGTGAACGACGAGCTTGACCTACCCGACCACATTCGCCAGGTCCAGATCGACACCCTCGACGTTTCGGGATACTCGACCGAACCGATCACCGACGCCGATCGAATCGCGCCGCTACACCCGGACAACACCGCCTACGTCATCTTCACCTCGGGCTCGACCGGTCGACCCAAGGGTGTTGCCGTCTCGCACGCCGCGATCGTCAACCGTCTCGTGTGGATGCACGCCGAGTACGGCCTCACCGCGAGCGATGTGGTGTTGCAGAAGACCCCGGCCACGTTCGACGTTTCGGTGTGGGAGTTCTTCTGGCCCTTGCAGGTTGGCGCGCGACTCGTTGTCGCGAAGCCGGATGGTCATCGCGATCCGGCCTACCTCGCGCAGCTGATCATCGACCAGGGCGTCACCACCGCCCACTTCGTTCCATCGATGCTCGCGGTGTTCGTCACCGACGAGCGCGTGCGCGACTGCGTGAGCCTGCGCAACGTGTTCGCCTCGGGTGAAGCACTGCCCGCACCGCCCGCGCACCAGCTGCGTGAACTCACCGGTGCCGCGCTGCACAACCTGTACGGCCCGACCGAAGCCGCCGTCGACGTGACCTTCCACGAGGTCATCGACACCGACACCGTTTCGGTGCCGATTGGTGCGCCGGTGTTCAACACCCAGGTTTATGTCCTCGACGCTCGCCTGCGCCCGGTCACGCCGGGTGTGCCGGGTGAGCTGTATCTGGCTGGCACCCAGCTTGCGCGCGGTTACGTTGAGCAGCCGGTCCTCACGGCCGACCGCTTCATCGCCAACCCGTTCACCGAGGGCGCGCGGATGTACCGCACCGGCGACCTCGTGCGCTGGACCGCCGACGGCGAGCTTGATTACCTGGGCCGCACCGACTTCCAGGTGAAGGTGCGTGGTCTGCGTATCGAACTTGGTGACATCGAAGCCGCGCTCGTCGGCGACGATTCGGTTGCCCAGGCGGTCGTGCTCGTCCACGACGACGAGCACACCGGTCAGCAGCTTGTGGCCTACCTAGTCGCGGCAGGCTCGGTCGACACCGACGCGCTGCGCGTGTCCCTTAGCGCGCAACTGCCCGCCTACATGGTGCCCGCGACGTTCATGGTGCTCGACGCCTTCCCGACCAACGCGTCGGGCAAGCTCGATCGAAAGGCGTTGCCGCAGCCGGTGTTCCAGGCACGTGGCTTCCGTGCGCCGGTCACGCCGGTGCAGGAAATCGTCGCTGGCATCTTCGCCGACCTGCTCGGCGTTGACCGCGTTGGCCTCGATGACGACTTCTTCGCCCTCGGCGGCAACTCGCTCATCGCGACCCGCGCGACCGCCCGTCTCGGTGCAGCCCTCGACACCGACGTGCCGCTGCGCGCGCTGTTCGACGCCGCGACGGTGGAAGCGCTCGCCGCGCGCATCGAATCGCAGACGACCAACGGTTCGCGCGCGCAGTTGTTGCCGCGTGAGCGTGGGGTTGGCGAGCTTGTTCCGCTGTCGTTCGCGCAGCAGCGCATGTGGTTCCTCAACCAGTTCGACAAGGCATCGGCGGCGTACAGCCTGCCGCTCGCGATCCGACTGACCGGTGAGCTCGATACCGTCGCGCTCGAAGCGGCGCTGCTCGACGTCGCCCGTCGCCATGAGTCGCTGCGCACCCGCTACCCCGATCACGGTGGCACGCCGATGCAGCTTGTTGTCGCCGCCGAGCAGCTCGACCTCGCGCTGGTCAGCCAGCCGATCGCCGAGCATGCGCTGATCGGCGCGGTCACCGAGTTCGTCGGCATTGGTTTCGATGTCGCCGAGCAGGCACCCGTGCGGGCCAAGCTGTTCGCGGTGTCGCCGACCGAGCATGTGCTCGTCGTTGTCGTCCACCACATCGCCGCCGACGGTGTTTCCATGCGTCCGCTCGCGCGTGACGTGATGGCCGCCTACCTCGCCCGCACCCAGGGCGAAGCACCGAGCTGGGCACCGCTGCCGGTGCAGTACGCCGACTTCGCGATCTGGCAGCGCGAAGTGCTTGGCGCGGAAGAGGATTCGGAGTCGCTGCTGGCCAAGCAGGTCGCGTACTGGCAGTCGGCACTTGCCGATAGCCCGGACGAGCTGACTCTGCCGAGCGACCGGCCGCGCCCGACCATCGCGTCCTACCGTGGCGCTGATGTGTCGACCACGCTGTCCGCGGAGCTTGTTGCCGAGCTTGAGCGCGTCGCCCGCACGCATGGCACGTCGCTGTTCATGGTCACCCACGCAGCGCTCGCTGTGCTGCTTGGTCGCCTCGCGGGCACCAACGACGTCGCGATCGGTACGCCGGTCGCCGGTCGTGGCGCTGCCGCGCTCGACGACCTCGTCGGCATGTTCGTCAACACCCTCGTGCTGCGCAGCGAGCTCAACCTTGGCGAATCGTTCGCCGACCTGCTCGCCCGCACCCGCAGCTCCGACCTCGACGCGTTCGGCAACGCCGACGTGCCCTTCGAGCGACTGGTTGAACTGCTCGCGCCGGAGCGCTCGCAGGCACGTAACCCGCTGTTCCAGGTGATGCTCGCGTTCCAGAACATGGAACGCGCGACGCTCGAACTGCCGGGGCTCACGGTCGCTGAGGTGGACGTCGACACGACGACGTCGCGGTTCGACTTGCAGTTCACGCTGTCTGAGGTCGCCCCGGAAGCTGGCGCTGCGGCTGGCATGTCGGTCGGGATGACCTATGCGACCGACCTGTTCGACGAGTCGAGCGCCGAGACGATCCTCGTCCAGCTGACCCGCGTGCTGACCGCGATCGCCGCCAATGCCGATGTGGCCGTTGGTGATATCGCGCTGCTCGATGCCGCCGAAACCGAGCGCGAACTGGCTGGTTGGAACGAGACCCGGCGTGAGCTGGGTCAAGGGTCGACCCTGGTTGAGCTGTTCGACGCGCAGGTCAACGCGACGCCGGACGCGGTCGCTGTCGCCTACGAGACCAGCGACGCGACCTTCGAGACGCTGACCTACGCCGAGCTGGCTAGCCGCGTACACAAGCTGGCCCATCGCCTCGTTGAAGCTGGCGTTGGTCCGGAAACGCTTGTCGCCGTTGGCATTCCGCGTTCGCTTGACCTGTTCATCGCGATCTACGCGATCCTTGAAGCGGGCGGCGGTTACGTGCCGCTCGACCTGGAACAGCCCGCCGACCGCATCGCCTACGTGCTCGACGCGGCCAACCCGGCCTGCGTGCTCGTCACCGCGGCGAGCAGCGGCGTCGACTTCGGCACCGAACGCCCGACGCTCGCGATCGATGCGCTCGACCTGTCTGAGTACTCCGACGCGCCGCTCACCGATGCCGATCGCATCGCCCCGCTGCTCCCGGCCCACCTCGCCTACGCGATCTTCACCTCGGGTTCGACCGGCCGCCCGAAGGGCGTTGGCGTCGCGCACTCGGCGGTGGTGAACCAGATTCGCTGGATCACCGGCGAATACGGCATTGGTAGCAACGATGTTGTGCTGTTCAAGACCCCCGTCACGTTCGACGTTTCGGTGTGGGAGTTGTTCGGGCCATTGGCCGTTGGTGGTCAGGTTGTCATCGCCGCACCGGATGGTCATCGCGATCCGCAGTACCTCGCGACCACGATCGCGGCACGCGGCGTGACGATGACGTCGTTCGTTCCGTCGATGCTCGCGGTGTTCGCTGGCGCTGTCGACGGCGCGGACCTGACGAGCTTGCGCTCGGTCCTCGTCGCCGGTGAAGCGTTCACCTCCGACACCGCTGCCGCGTTCGGTCGCGTGAGCTCGGCCGAGCTGTTCAACCTGTACGGCCCGACCGAATTCACCGTCCACGCAACGCACGCGCCCGCCGCTGGCGTGACCACTGCCGCCGTCCCGATCGGCAAGCCGGTTTGGAACGCGCAGGCGTACGTGCTCGACGCCCGTCTGCATCCGGTGCCGACCGGCGTCGCTGGCGAGCTGTATCTGGCAGGCGACCAGGTCGCGCGCGGCTACCTCGGCCGCCCCGACCTCACCGCTGACCGGTTCGTCGCCGCGCCGTTCGGGGAAGCGGGTGCGCGCATGTACCGCACCGGCGACCTCGTACGTCGCGGTGCCGACGGTGCGATCACCTACCTTGGCCGCACCGACTTCCAGGTGAAGTTGCGCGGTATGCGCATCGAGCTTGGCGAGATCGAGGCCGCGCTCACCGCGCACGATGCGGTCGCCCAAGCCGTCGTGCTCGTGAGCGCGCAGGCCAGTGCCGATCAGCTTGTCGGCTACGTGGTCCCTGCCGTCGATGCTGACGGCAACCAGCTCCCGGTGGACGTTGCCGAGCTGCGTACCTACCTCGCGGGTCGACTCCAGTCGCACATGGTGCCGTCGGTGCTCATGGTGCTAGAAGCGTTGCCGCTCAACGCGAATGGCAAGTTGGACCGTCGCGCACTGCCCGAGCCGGTGTTTACCACCGAGGTCGAGTTCCGTGCGCCGCGCACCCCGCTTGAGCAGGTGATCGCTGACCTGTTCGCCGAGGTGCTTGGCATTGAGCGCGTTGGTGTCGATGACTCGTTCTTCGCCCTCGGTGGCGACTCGATCGTGTCGATTCAGCTGGTTTCGCGTGCCAAGGCGCGCGGGGTCATCTTCACGGCTCGCCAGGTGTTCGAGCAGCGCACCGTCGCCGGCTTGGCGATGGTCGCCGAAACCGCTGGCGGACAGGGTGATTCGATCCTCGCCGAGCTGCCCGGTGGTGGCGTTGGTGAACGGCCGCTCACCCCGGTCGAGCGGTTCATGGTTGACCGGCCGGGCTCGTTCCGTCGCTTCCACCAGGCCGTGACGCTCGGCCTGCCCGCCGGCATCGACCGTGCGGGCGTCGCCGCGACGATCGCCGCCGTCATCGATCGCCACGACATGCTGCGCGCACGTCTCGATCTCACCAACGGTGTTGTCGAAACGGCGGCACCCGGCACGATCGACGTCGACGCGCTGATCGACCACCACGAATTCGATTCGGCAGCACCGCATTCCGCGGTCGGTCGCATCGCTTCACTTGCCCTCGACGACAGCCTGTCACGGCTGGATCCCGAGTCCGGCGTTGTCATCCGCTTCGCGTGGCTTGAGCCGGTTGGCGGCGATGACCGCACCGGTTACCTGATCGTCGTCGCGCATCACCTCGTCGTTGACGGTGTTTCGTGGCGCATCCTTGTCCCCGACTTCGTCTCCGCATGGGGCCAGTTCGCTTCCGGCCAGCAGCCTCGTCTCGCGCCAACCGGCACGAGCATGCGGACCTGGGCACACGCGCTTGAGCGCGTCGCCGCCGATCGCACCGATGAGCTCGCGTTCTGGCGCGACGTTGTCGACGGGCCCGACCCGCTGCTTTCGCCGCGCGCGTTCGACCCGACCATCGACGTCACCGACCTGCTCGACACCATTCGCGTTGAGGTTTCTGCCGAGGTCACGCGTTCGCTGCTCAACACGGTGCCCGCGCTGTTCCACGGTGGTGCGAACGACGGTCTGCTGACCGCGTTGGCGCTGGCTGTCGCGTCGTGGCGCGCGCAGCTTGGCGTCGCGGAGAACTCCGCGCTGATTCGCCTCGAAGGCCACGGCCGCGAAGAAGCTGTTGTGCCCGGCGCTGACCTGTCGAGCACGGTCGGCTGGTTCACCTCGATGTTCCCGGTCCGCTTCGACCTGACCGGCATCGACATCGACGCCGCGATGGCTGGCGGCGAAGAGATGGGCCGCGCGATCAAGGCGGTCAAGGAACAGCTGCTCGCGGTGCCTGACCACGGCATCGGCTACGGCCTGCTGCGCTACCTCAACGCCGACACCGCGCACGCGCTGCCCGCGCGGATGCCCGGCCAGATCAGCTTCAACTACCTCGGTCGCTTCACCGAAGGCGCTTCCGCCGACGCCATGCGTGGCTTCGGTTGGGTGCCCGCGCCCGAGCTGTCCCAGCTCATCGGTACCGCCGACGCTGACATGCCCGCGATGGCACCGCTCGACATCAACGCCGGTGTTGGCGGCGAGCAGCTCAGCGCCCGCATCACCTACCCGGCGACCCTGCTGGAAACCGACCGCGTCCGCGCGTTCGGCGACCTGTGGGTGCGCGCGCTCGAAGCTGTCGCGCTGCATGCCGAAACGGCGAACGCTGGCGGCTTCACACCGTCGGACTTCCCGCTCGTGCGCACAAGCCAGCTCGACATCGACGGTTGGGAACGGCAGTTCGCCGGGCTCACCGACGCGTGGTCGCTTTCGCCGTTGCAGGCTGGTCTGCTCTTCCACGCGCAGCTCGCTGAGTCGTCGGTCGACGTCTACACCTCGCAGGCGGTACTGACGCTCACCGGTCGCGTTTCCGCACCTCGACTGCGCGCAGCCGCGCAAGCGCTGGTCAACCGCTACGACAGCCTGCGCACCGCGTTCGTCACCGACGCCAACGGCACCCCGGTGCAGCTGGTGATCGACGGCGTCGACGTGCCGTGGACCGAATACGACCGCCGCGCGACCGGCGACGCGACCGACCTGATCGAAGGCGATCGCCTGCGTCAGTTCGACCTCGCCGCTCCGCCACTGATCCGGTTCACGCTGGTCCAGCTCGCCGACGACGTGTGGTCGCTCGCGATCACCAACCACCACATCCTGCTCGACGGCTGGTCGATGCCGCTGCTGATGCGCGACCTGCTCGTGCTGTACGCGACGCATGCCGATCCGGCTGGCCTGCCGCCGGTGCGGTCCTACCGTTACTTCCTCGACTGGGTCGCCAAGCAGAACCCCGCTGCGTCGCTGGAAGCGTGGCGTCAGGCGTTGCAGGGCGTTTCCGAGCCGACGCTGCTTGCTCGTCCGCAGGTTGGGCGCGAGATCACCGCGCTTTCGGGTGAGTACGCGTTCGACCTTGACGAGGCGACGACGGCTCAGGTTGTCGCGCTCGCCGCGCGTCTCGGTATCACCGTGAACACGGTGTTGCAGACGGCGTGGGGTCTCGTGCTTGGCCGCTCGATCGGCCAGGAAGACGTGGTCTTCGGTACCACGGTTTCGGGTCGTCCCGCCGACCTCAACGGCGTCGAGAACATGGTTGGTCTTTTCATCAACACCATTCCGGTGCGGGTGACATTCGACCAGGCCGAATCGGCGCGCACGCTGCTCACGCGCGTGCAGGGTGAGCAGGCCGACCTGCTTGACCACCACCACATCGGGCTTGCCGACATCCAGGCGACCGCCGACCTCGGCGGCCTGTTCGACACGCTCATGGTCTTCGAGTCGTATCCCGTTGACGCCGAAGGCATTCAGGCCCAGGCCGCCGACATCGACGGCATGGCCGTCGCGGGTCTCGACGTCGCCGACGCGACGCACTACCCGCTCACGCTGATCGCGCGACTTGATTCACAGCTGCGTATCCGCGCGAGCTACCTCAACGACCTGATCGACGCCGACAGCGTCGAGCGTGTCGCTGACCGTCTCGTGCGCGCGCTGACGGCGATCGCCGCCGCACCCGAAACGCCGGTTGGCGACATCAACCTGCTCGGTGCGACCGAACGCGCGAACCTCACGCAGAACTGGGTTTCGGCGGGTCTCGACGGCGGCACCGGCCTGTTCGCCGAGCCCGACGTGACGCTGTCGGATCTGGTTGACGCGATGGTTGTCGAGCACGGCGACCGCACCGCGGTGCGCTTCGGCGACGATTCGCTGACCTACTCCGAGCTCGATCAGCGCGCTAACCAGTTGGCGCGCAAGCTGATTCGCGAAGGCGCTGGCCCCGGCCAGTTGGTCGCGGTGATCCTGCCGCGTTCGCTCGACCTTGTTGTCGCGCTGCTCGCGGTGGTCAAGTCGGGTGCCGGTTACGTGCCGATCGACCCGACCTACCCGGCCGATCGCATCGCTTACGTGCTGTCTGATGCCGCGCCCGCGAGTGTGATCGTCGACGGCACTGTTGATCTTGACCTGCCTTCGAACCTGACGGTCGTGTCGATGGCCGGGTTCGGTGTCGAGACCGGTGACCTGGTTGACGCGGGTGAAGGCCCGATCACCGACGCCGACCGCATCGCACCGCTGCATTCAGCGAACACGGCCTACGTCATCTACACCTCCGGTTCGACCGGTCGCCCCAAGGGCGTTGTTGTGGCGCACTCGAACGTGGTCAAGCTGTTCGCTAACACCGACCGCGAGTTCGGGTTCGGTCCCGATGACGTGTGGACGATGTTCCACTCAAGCGCCTTCGACTTCTCGGTCTGGGAACTCTGGGGTGCGCTGCTTTACGGCGGCACCGTCGTCGTTGTCGACTACTACGTGTCGCGTTCGCCGGAACAGTTCCTTGAGCTGCTCTCACGCGAAAACGTGACGGTCCTCAACCAGACGCCGTCGGCGTTCTACCAGCTCGCTGAAGTCGAACGCACCAACCCGACACCACTTGCGTTGCGCTACGTGGTCTTTGGTGGCGAAGCGCTCGATCTGGCTCGCTTGCGCGACTGGATGGTCCGCAACGGCGACGGTGCCAACGGGTCGACCGGCCCGCAGCTGGTCAACATGTACGGCATCACCGAGACCACCGTCCATGTGACTCACCGCGTCCTTGACCTCGAAACTGTCACTAACGCAACAGGTTCGGTGATCGGTAAGGCCATCGCAGCACTGTCGGTCTACGTGCTCGACACTCGCCTCAACCCGGTCCCGGTTGGCGTGCCCGGCGAGATTTACGTCGCCGGTCCGCAGCTGACGCACGGCTACCTTGGCCGTGAAGAACTGTCGATCGCCCGCTTCGTCGCTAACCCGTTCGCCACTACCGGGGAGCGTTTGTACCGTTCCGGCGACCTCGGCCGCTGGAACGCCGCAGGCGAACTCGAACATCTCGGTCGCGCTGACGACCAGGTCAAGGTCCGTGGTTTCCGTATCGAGCTTGGCGAAATCGAAGCCGCGCTGTTGGCGATCGACGCCGTGACCCATGCTGCCGTGATTGTCCGCAACGACAACCGCGTCACCGACCAGCTCGTTGGCTACCTCGTGACCAGCGACAACACCATCGACACCGAAGAAATCAAGACAGTTCTGTCGGAAACCCTTCCGACGTACATGGTCCCGTCGGTGCTCATGGTCCTCGACGCGCTGCCGCTGACGGTCAACGGCAAGCTCGACCGCAGGGCACTGCCCGCGCCGGTTGTCGAAGCGGTCGCGTTCCGCGCGCCGACGACGCCGGTCGAAGAACTCGTCGCCGCTGTCTTCGCCGACGTTCTCGGCGTCGAGCGGGTCGGCCTTGATGACGACTTCTTCGCCCTCGGCGGCAACTCGCTCATCGCGACCCGCGTCGCCGCTCGCCTTTCGACCGCGCTCGACGCGCGCGTCGGGGTGCGCGAGATTTTCGAAGCGTCGACCGTCGCAGGCCTTGCCGCCCGCGCCGATTCGGCAGGCGAAATCAACACGCGTCCCGCGCTCGTTCCGCAGCAGCGTCCGACCATCGTTCCGCTGTCGATGGCACAGCAGCGCATGTGGTTCCTCAACCGATTCGACCCCGAATCGGCTGTCGACAACATCCCGCTTGCCGTTCGGATGTCGGGTCTGCTCGATCGGCAGGCGCTGCAAATCGCCGTTGCCGACGTGCTCGCGCGGCACGAGTCGCTGCGCACCCGCTACCCCGAGGTCGACGGTGCCGCGCATCAGGAGATCGTCCCGACCGCGCAGGTGATCCCCGACCTGACGCCGGTCGAGGTGACCGAGGACGAGCTGCCCGGCGCGCTCGCCCGCGTGATCCTGCGCGGCTTCGACGTCACCGAAGAGGTGCCGCTGCGCGCGCAACTGTTCGAGACCAGCCCGACCGAACACGTGCTCGTGCTCGTCGCCCACCACATCAGCGCTGACGGTTTCTCGATGGGCCCGCTCGCCCGCGACGTGATGACGGCGTACGCCGCGCGCGTCGAAGGCGGCGAGCCGATGTGGGAGCCGCTCGCGGTGCAGTACGCCGACTACGCGCTGTGGCAGCGCGCGGCGCTTGGTGCCGAAGACGACGCGGAATCAGTTATCGCACAGCAGGTTTCCTACTGGCGCGACACCCTCGCCGGCCTGCCCGATCAGCTCGACCTGCCCGCTGACCGCCCGCGCCCTGCCGTCGCTTCGGGTCGTGGTGCGCGCACGCGCTTCACCATCGACGCCGCGACTCAGGCCGCGCTGACCGAACTCGGTCAGGCACACGGCGCGACGCTGTTCATGGTTGTGCACGCCGCACTCGCCGTGCTGCTCGCTCGCTTGAGCGGCGAATCCGACATCGCGATCGGCACCCCGGTCGCCGGTCGTGGTGAGCGCGAACTCGACGACCTCGTCGGCATGTTCGTCAACACCCTCGTGCTGCGCACCGAGGTCGACGCCGCGCACAGCTTCAGCGACCTGCTCGGCGCGGCACGCACCACCGACATCGCCGCGTTCGGCCACGCTGACCTGCCGTTCGAGCGACTGGTTGAGATCATCAACCCCGCCCGCTCGCAGGCACGCAACCCGCTGTTCCAGGTGATGCTCACGCTGCAAAACACCGGCCAGACCGCGCTGACACTGCCGGAGCTCACCGTGAGCCCCGTCGAGTTGCCAAGCGAGACAGCCAAATTCGACTTGCAGTTGGTGCTTGCCGAAGAGCCGGGCAATGCCGGGATCGGCGCGGAGTTCATCTACGCGACCGACCTGTTCGACGCCGCGACGATCGATGACTTCATCCGTCGCTTCAGCATGATTCTGCGCGCGATCACCGCGACGCCGAACCGCCCGATCGGCGACCTGCCGATGCTCGACATCACCGAGCACATGGTGTTGTCGCGCGACTGGAACGCAACCGACTACCCGGTCGACCACACGGCGACGCTGGTTTCGATGTTCGAAGCCCAGGTCGCCGCGACGCCGAACGCGACCGCGCTCACGTTCGAGGGGACGAGTCTGTCCTACGCCGAGTTCGCGAGCCGGGTCCGGCTGCTTACTCGCTGGCTCATCGAACGCGGCGTTGGCCCGGAATCGCTTGTCGCCCTTGGCATGCGACGGTCGGTCGACCTGTTGGTCGGCATGTACGCGACGGTGGCGGCGGGCGGTGGCTACGTGCCGCTCGACCCCGACCACCCGGCCGAGCGCACCGCCTATGTCCTCGACACCGCCGACCCGGTGTGTGTCCTGACCAGCGGCGATGACCTGCCGATCGACACCGCGCAGGTGCGCATCGACCACCTCGACCTTTCCGGTTACGACGACGGCCCGATCGCCGCGTCGGAGCTGCGCGCCCCGCTGCGGCCGCACAACACCGCGTACGTGATCTTCACGTCCGGCTCGACCGGTCGCCCGAAGGGTGTCGCTGTTTCGCACGCCGCGATCGTCAACCGTCTGGTGTGGATGCAGGCCGAGTACGGCCTCACCACCGCCGATGTCGTGTTGCAGAAGACGCCGTCGACCTTCGACGTTTCGGTGTGGGAGTTCTTCTGGCCCTTGCAGATTGGCGCACGTCTGGTCATTGCCCGGCCCGACGGCCATCGCGATCCGGCGTACTTGGCCGAGGTCATCGAGGCCGAGCAGGTCACGACCGCCCACTTCGTTCCCGCGATGATGTCGGTGTTCGTCGCCGAACCGTCTGCGGCACGGTGTGTTTCGCTGCGTCAGGTCTTCGCATCGGGTGAAGCACTGCCCGCCGCGACCGCGCATCAGTTGCGCGAACTGACCGGTGCCGCCCTGCACAACCTGTACGGCCCAACCGAAGCGGCCGTCGACGTGACCTATCACGAGGTTGTCGACGCCGACACCGTCTCGGTGCCGATCGGCGCGCCGGTCGCCAACACCCAGGTCTACGTGCTCGACGCGCGACTGCACCCGGTCCCCGTTGGTGTTGCCGGTGAGCTTTACCTCGCTGGCGTGCAGCTCGCGCGCGGCTACGTTGGCCGTGCCGATCTGAGCGCTGAGCGCTTCGTCGCTAACCCGTTCACCCCGGGCGAGCGCATGTACCGCACCGGCGACCTCGTGCGCTGGACGACCGGACCCGACCACCTGCCTGGCACACCGGGCGAGCTGGATTACCTGGGCCGCACCGACTTCCAGGTGAAGTTGCGTGGTCTGCGTATCGAACTTGGCGAGATCGAGGCGGCGCTCACCGCGCTCGACACGGTCGCCCAGGCGGTTGTCGTCGTGCGCGGCGACGACCGGTTCGGTGACCAACTCGTCGGCTACCTGATCGCGGCACCGGGCGCGACCATCGATCTGGAAGACCTGCGCATCGACCTCGCGCGTGCCCTGCCCGCGTATATGGTTCCGTCGGCCTTCGTGATCTTGGCCGCGTTCCCGCTCAACGCGTCGGGCAAGCTCGACCGCAAGGCGCTGCCCGCGCCGGTGTTCGAAGCGCGCGCCTACCGCAGGCCGGTCACCCCGATCGAGGAAATCGTCGCGAGCACCTTCGCCGACGTGCTCGCCACCCGCGAAAGTGGCACTGAGATCGGTCTCGATGACGACTTCTTCGAGCTTGGCGGTAACTCGCTGATCGCGACGCAGGTCATCGCTCGCCTTGGCACGGCCCTCGACACCCGCATCCCGGTGCGGACCCTGTTCGAAGCGTCAACGGTTGGCGCGCTCGCCGCACGACTGTCGACGCATGTTGGCAGCGGCGGTCACCGCGCGCTCGTCGCCGGACCGCGGCCCGAGCAGATTCCACTGTCGCTCGCTCAGCAGCGCATGTGGTTCCTGAACCGCTTCGACATGACGAGCGCGGCGAACAACTTGCCGCTCGCGATTCGCATGATCGGCGAACTCGACATCGACGCGCTGCGCCAAGCCGTGCGTGACGTGCTTTCGCGCCACGAGGTCCTGCGCACCTACTACCCCGAGACCGAAGACGGTCAGGGCGTGCAGGTGATCGTGCCGGTCGACGAGGTCGCGCCCGAACTCGCGGCGATTCCGGTCCCCGAGTCCGAATTGCTCGCCCGCATCAGCGAAACCGTGCTCACCGGCTTCGACCTCACGACCGCTGTTCCGGTCCGCGTCGAACTGCTGCGCGTGACCGCGAACGAGCACGTGCTCGTCGTCGTCGTTCACCACATCAGCGGTGACGGTTGGTCGATGCGACCGCTCGCCCAGGACGTGATGACCGCCTACGTCGCGCGTTCGCAGGGTGAGGCTCCCGCGTGGACGCCGCTGCCGGTGCAGTACGCCGACTACACGCTGTGGCAGCGCGAAACCCTTGGCGAAGAAGAGGATTCGACCTCGCTCATCGCCGAGCAGACCGCGTACTGGACTCGCACGCTCGCGTCGCTGCCAGGTCGTATCGACCTGCCGACCGACCGCCCGCGTCCTGCCGTCGCGACCAACAAGGGTTCGGTTTACCAGTTCCCGGTCGACCCGGCGCTTGCCCGTCAGCTCACCGAACTGGCCCGTGCCAACGGCGCGAGCATGTTCATGGTCGTCCACGCCGCGCTCGCTGTGCTGCTGAGTCGACTGTCGGGCACCTCCGATATCGCGATCGGCACCCCGGTCGCCGGTCGCGGTGAGGCTGAGCTCGACAACCTCATCGGCATGTTCGTCAACACCCTTGTGCTGCGGACCGAGGTAGATGACCAGGTGCCGTTCACCGCGCTGCTCAACCAGGCCAAGGACGCCGACCTCGGCGCGTTCGCCCACGCTGACGTGCCGTTCGAACGGCTCGTTGACGTGCTCAGCCCTGAGCGTTCGCAGTCGCATCACCCGTTGTTCCAGGTCGCGCTGTCGTTCGAGGCGTCCGGTGCCGCTGGTAGTGCGCGGATGACGTTGCCCGGGTTGGAAATCGCCACGGTCGACTTCGATCCGGGTACGGCGAAGTTCGATCTGCAACTTGCGGTTTCGGACCCCGTCGACGGTGGTCTCGCGATGGCGTGGAACTACGCGACCGACCTGTTCGATCAGGCGACGATCGACACGCTGTCGCAGCGCCTGGTCGCGATCCTGGCCCAGGTGACCGCCAATCCGACGATCGCGGTTGGCGACATCGACCTGCTCGGCGCGACCGAGCGCGCGAACCTCACCCAGAACTGGGCGATGGCCGCTCCCGACGGTGGCACCGGCCTATTCGCCAACCACGATGTGACGCTGTCGGACCTCGTTGACGCGATGGTTGCCGAGCACGGCGACCTGACCGCGGTGAAGTTCGTTGACGAGTCGCTGACGTACGCCGAGCTGGACGCCCGCGCAAACGCGTTGGCGCGCAAGCTTATTGGCGAAGGCGCTGGCCCTGGCCAGTTGGTCGCAGTGATCTTGCCGCGTTCGCTCGACCTCGTTGTCGCGCTGCTCGCGGTGGTCAAGTCCGGTGCCGGTTACGTGCCGATCGACCCGGCCTACCCGGCCGACCGCATCGCCTACGTGCTGTCTGATGCCGCGCCCGCGAGCGTGATCGTCAACGACAGTGTCGAGGTTGAACTGCCCGCCGACGTCACCGTGATGTCGACGGCTGGCATCTTCGACGAGGTCGGTGACGCGAACCCGATCACTGACGCTGACCGGATCAGCCCGCTGCACGCGGCCAACACCGCCTACGTCATCTACACCTCCGGCTCGACCGGCCGCCCCAAGGGTGTCGTCGTCGCGCACTCCAATGTGGTCAAGCTGTTCGCTAATACCGATCGCGAGTTCGGGTTCGGACCTGATGACGTGTGGACGATGTTCCACTCAAGCGCCTTCGACTTCTCCGTCTGGGAACTCTGGGGTGCGCTGCTTTACGGCGGCACCGTCGTCGTTGTCGACTACTACGTCTCGCGTTCGCCGGAACAGTTCCTTGAGCTGCTCTCGCGCGAGAACGTGACTGTGTTGAACCAGACGCCGTCGGCGTTCTACCAGCTCGCTGAAGTCGAACGCACCAACCCGACACCACTTGTGTTGCGCTATGTGGTCTTTGGTGGTGAAGCGCTTGAGCTTTCGCGTCTGCGCGACTGGATGGTCCGCAACGGTGACGGTTCCAACGGTTCGACCGGTCCGCAGTTGGTCAACATGTACGGCATCACCGAAACCACCGTCCACGTCACACACCGCGTCCTCGACCTCGAAACCGTCACTAACGCAACAGGTTCGGTGATCGGTAAGGCCATCGCAGGGCTGTCTGTGTACGTGCTCGACACCCGCCTCAACCCGGTCCCGGTTGGCGTGCCCGGCGAGATTTACGTCACCGGCCCGCAGCTGACTCACGGCTACCTTGGCCGTGAAGAACTGAGCATTGCCCGCTTCGTCGCCAACCCGTTCACCAACACCGGCGAGCGGTTGTACCGTTCCGGCGACCTCGGCCGCTGGAACGCCGCAGGCGAACTCGAACACCTCGGTCGCGCTGACGACCAGGTCAAGGTCCGTGGTTTCCGTATCGAGCTCGGTGAAATCGAAGCCGCGCTGTTGGCGATCGACGCCGTGACCCACGCCGCGGTGATTGTCCGCAATGACAACCGCGTCAGCGACCAGCTCGTCGGCTACGTCGTCACCACGGAACCTGTTGATACCGAACAGCTTCGGGCCCAGTTGGGCGAATCGCTGCCCGCGTACATGGTCCCGTCGGTGCTCATGGTCCTCGACGCGCTCCCGCTGACGGTCAACGGCAAGCTCGACCGCAAGGCACTGCCCGCGCCGGTTGTCGAAGCGGTCGCGTTCCGCGCGCCCGTCACCCCGATCGAAGAGATCGTCGCAGGCGTCTTCGCCGACGTCCTCGGCGTCGAGCGCGTCGGCCTCGATGACGATTTCTTCGCGCTCGGCGGCAACTCGCTCATCGCGACCCGCGTCAACGCCCGACTCGGTGCCGCGCTCGACCGTCAGCTTTCGGTGCGCGACCTGTTCGAAGCGTCCAGTGTCGAAAAGCTCGCGGCTCGCCTTGAGCAGAGCGGCGGCATGAGCGGTGCGCGCCCGGCGCTCGTCGCAGGCGAACGTCCACATCGGATTCCGCTGTCGTCGGCGCAGCGTCGCTACTGGTTCCTCAACCAGTTCGACCCGACCGCATCGGCCGTCGACAACATCCCGCTCGCGGTTCGACTGTCCGGCGCGCTCGACGTGTCGGCGCTCGAGCTGGCCATCGGCGACCTGATCGCGCGTCACGAAGTGCTGCGCACGATCTACCCGCAGTCCGAGCAGGGCCCGCACCAGGTGATCCTGCCGGTCGGCTCGACGTCGACCCGCTTGACGCCGGTGCAGATCACCGAGGACGAACTCGTCGGCAAGGTCATCGAATTCGCGCTGACGTCGTTCGACGTCACCGTCGAAGTGCCGTTGGCGATCAGCCTGCTGCGCATCGCGCCGGAGGAACACGTGCTCGCCATGACGGTGCATCACGTTTCCGCCGACGGTTTCTCGCTCGCGCCGCTCGCCCGCGACGTGATGACGGCCTACGTCGCTCGCGTCGGTGGCGACGCGCCGCAGTGGCAACCGCTGCCGGTGCAGTACGCCGACTACGCGCTGTGGCAGCACGCGCTGCTCGGCGACGAGGACGATCCGGAATCGCTTGGTGCCCGTCAGGTCGCCTACTGGCAGACCGTGCTCGCCGACCTGCCCGATCGCATCGAACTGCCCGTCGACCGACCGCGTCCACCGACACAGTCGTTCCAGGGCAAGGCGATTCGCTTCTCGATCCCGCCGGAGACGCACGCCCGTCTGCACGACCTCGCCCGCGCGCACAACGCGTCGCTGTTCATGGTTGTGCACGCCGCGCTCGCCGCACTGCTCGCCCGCCTTTCGGGTACCGACGACATCGCCGTCGGCACCCCGATCGCGGGTCGTGGTGAACGCGAACTCGACGACATGATCGGCATGTTCGTGAACACGCTGGTGTTCCGCACCCAGGTTGGCACCGACGAACGCTTCGTCGACCTGCTCACCGACGTGAAGGAACGCGACCTTGAGGCGTTCGCGAACGCCGACGTGCCGTTCGAACGCCTGGTTGAGGTGCTCAACCCGGTTCGTTCGACCGCGCACAACCCGCTGTTCCAGGTTGGTTTCTCGTTCCAGAACCTGACCGAGACGGCGTTGGAGTTGCCCGGCCTTTCGGTTGCTGGCGTCAAGTTCGACTCCCAGCTCGCCAAGACCGACCTGCACTTCACGCTCATCGATCAGTACGCCGAGGACGGCACCCCGGCCGAGCTGGCAACCGAAATCGGTTACGCCATCGACCTTTTCGATGAGTCGACCGTGCAGGGCTTCGCTGACCGCTTCGTGCGTGTCCTTGAGGCAGTGCTCGCCGACGAGTCGGTGGTCATTGGTGACATCGACCTGCTCGATGACGCCGAGCGCGCCCAGATCGTGGATGAGTGGAACGACACCGCACACGCCGTCGATTCGTCGGCGACGTTGGTTTCGCTCCTCGACGCCACCGTCGCGGCTGATCCTGCGGCGGTCGCGCTTGTCGCCGACATCGACGACGCGCGGGTGGCAATCACCTACGCCGAACTCGACGCCCGGGTCAACCAGCTCGCGCGCTGGTTGATCGCGCGCGGAATCGGCGCTGAGGATCGCGTCGCGCTCGCCATCGGCCGTTCGGTCGACCTCGTTGTCGCGATGTACGCGGTGGCGCGCACGGGTGCGGCGTACGTGCCGCTCGACCCGAGCCAGCCCGCCGAACGCCTGGAATACATCATCGAGACGGCCGCCCCGGCGACCGTGCTCACCACGGCAACGGTCACCGACCGCCCGAGTGACTGGGTTGCCATTGACGAGCTCGACCTTTCGGCGCACGCGAGCACCCCGCTCGCGCCCGCTGAGCTCGTCCGCGAGTTCGGTCCCGCCAACACCGCGTACGTGATCTTCACGTCCGGTTCCACGGGTCGACCGAAGGGTGTCGCGCTGCCGCACGGCGCTGTGGTTAACCAATTGCTGTGGAAGACAGCCGAATTCGACCTTGGTTCCGACGATGCCGTGCTGTTGAAGACGGCGGCGACGTTCGACCTTTCGGTGTGGGAATTCTGGTCGGCCGCGGTGAGCGGTGGTCGCCTTGTCATCGCGGCGGCCGACGGTCATCGCGATCCGGGCTACCTCAACGAGCTGATGCGCACGACCGGCGTCACCACGCTGCACGTCGTTCCGTCGATGCTCGACGCGCTGCTCATCGAATCCGACGGCACGCTCAGCACCTCGCTGCGTCGCGTGCTCGCCATCGGTGAGGCACTGCCTACCGCGGTCGCACGTCGCTTCCGGGCGACAAATGCCGCTGAACTGTTCAACCTGTACGGCCCGACCGAGGCGGCGGTGTCGATCACCAACCACCTCGTCACCGACGCCGACCAGGTTTCGGTCTCCATCGGCGCACCGGAATGGAACAGCAAGGTCTACGTCCTCGACGCGCGACTGCGGCCGGTTCCGGTCGGCGTTTCCGGCGAGCTTTACCTCGCTGGCGCGCAGTTGGCGCGCGGGTACTTCGGCCGTAGCGACCTGACCGCCGACCGGTTCGTCGCCAACCCGTTCAGCGCGGGCGAGCGCATGTACCGCACCGGCGACCTCGTCACCTGGCGTGAGTCGGGCGAGCTGGAATACCGTGGCCGCACCGACTTCCAGGTCAAGATCCGTGGTTTCCGTATCGAGCTTGGCGAGATCGAGGCCGCGCTGCTCGCGCTGCCGCAGATCGCCCAGACCGCGGTGATCGCCAAGTCCGATCCGCGCGTGGGTGACCGTCTTGTCGCCTACCTTGTGCCCGCCCACGGTGACATCGACCTCGCGCAGGTGAAGTCGGCGCTGACGGCCGGGCTCCCGTCGTACATGGTGCCCGCCGCGTTCGTCGTGCTCAGCGCGTTGCCGCTCAACCCGAACGGCAAGCTCGACCGCAAGGCACTGCCCGAGCCGGAGTTCGAGGTCGCGGCCTTCCGCGCGCCGTCGACGCCGGTGGAGAAGATCGTCGCCGATGTGGTCGCTGAGGTGCTCGGCATCGAGCGTGTCGGCGCCGCAGACGACTTCTTCGGCCTCGGTGGCGACTCGATTCGCACGATCCAGTTGGTCGCTCGCGCCAAGGATCGCGGCGTGCGGTTCACCCCGCGCGACGTGTTCGAACACCGCAGCGTTTCCGCGCTCGCTGAGGTCGCGACGCTGATCGAGACCGCGCAGCCGATGCTGCCTGAGTTGCCAGGTGGCGGCGTCGGTGAGATTCCGTTGTCGCCGTTGGCACTTGCCGCGTTGGCGAAGGGCTCAGCCCGTCGATCCGCGCACGCGGTCGCGCTGCGCCTGCCCGACGACATCGAGCGCACGACCCTGGTCGCGATGATCGGTGCTGTTGTCGATCATCACGACGCGCTGCGTGCTCGACTGCGCGACGAGTCCGTGTTCGAGACGCTGGGTCGCGGTTCGGTCGACGTTGACGCACTCGTGCATCGCGTCGATGTGCCGAGTGGTATTGGGGCCGTTGGGCTTTCGCAGCTTGCTCGGGCGGAATACGAGGCGGCACTCGACCGCATCGCCGCACAGGGTGCCGTGCTGACCCAGTTCCTGTGGTTCGCGTTCGGCGGCACGCAGCCTGACGTGCTGCTCGTCGTTGGGCACAGCTTCGTCGGCGACGACGCGTCGTGGCGCATCGTGATCGCCGACCTGGCGATGGCGTGGTCGCAGTTGGTCGCTGGCCGACCCGTCACGCTGCCTGCCACCGGCACGTCGCTGCGTCGCTGGGCGCACGCGTTGACCGAGGCCGCGCACGATCCGTCGCGCGTCGAAGAACTGCCGTTCTGGCGCGACATCGTCGCGACGCCCGACCCGCTGCTTGGGTCACGCGCGTTCGATCCGGCAACCGACACGGTCGCCACCGTCGAGCGGGTTGAGGTGAGCGTGCCCGCGCACGTCACCGACGCCGTCCTTTCAACGCTGCCCGGCCTCTACCGTGGCGCCGAGGTCGACAGCCTGCTTGCCGCGCTCGCGATGGCGGTCGCGCGTTGGCGTGGCGAAACGACCGGCGGAACCGCGCTGGTTCGCGTCGTCAACACCGATCGCGACGCCAACTCGGTCGCCGGCGCTGACCTCGCCCACACCGTCGGTTTGTTCGCCAGCGAGGCACCGACTCGGGTTGACCTCGGCTCGGCCGATCTCGCTGCCGCGTTCGCAGGCGACACCGTGCTTGGCGACGTCGTGAAGTCGGTCAAGGAACAGCTGCTCGCGGTGCCCAGTCACGGGCTTGGCTACGGCCTGCTGCGGCACTGCAACCCTGAAACCGCGGCTCAGCTTGGCGATGCTGGCCAGATCAGGTTCGGTTACACCGGCCATCTGCCGACCGGTGCTTCGCCGACCGAGTACGCCGATCAGCCGGTTGAGGTCGGCTGGATGCCGGTTGCCGAACTGGGTTTGCCCGCGACCGAGCAGGATCCCAACACGGCTGCCGCCGCGACGCTCGACATCACCGCGAGCGTCACCGACGGTGCCGACGGCCCGCGTTTGCGCACGTCGTTCGCCTACCCGTCGGGTCTGCTGACCCACGCGCAGGTGCACGAGCTTGCCGAACTGTGGGTTGCCGCGCTGACCGCGCTTGCCGCGCACGCGCAGCACCCGGAGGCCGGCGGTCGCACGCCGTCGGATCTGCCGCTGGTTTCAGCGACCCAGTCCGACATCGACCTGTGGGAACGCGATTACCCAACCTTGAGCGAGGTCTGGCCGCTTTCGCCGTTGCAGTCGGGTCTGCTTGTTGAATCGGCGTCGAGTCGTTCGTCGATCGACGGTTACACGCTGCAAGCGGTGATCGCGCTCGGCGGCACGCTCGACGAGGAACGCCTGCACGCGGCAGCTAACGGCATCGCGCACCGGTACCCGAACCTGCTCGCCGCGTTCGCCGCTGACGCGGATGGTCGTCCGGTGCAGTTGATTCAGGACAATGTCGAAATCCCGTGGTGCACAGTCGATTTGACGGTGCTCCCGGTTTCCGAGCGCGCCGGTGAACTGGACCGACTGGTCGGGGTGGATCGCGAGACCCGCTTCGACATGGCCGCTGGTTCGCTGATTCGCTTCACCCTGTACCGCACCGGCGAGACCAGCTGGGAACTCGCGGTCACGACGCACCACATCCTGCTCGACGGTTGGTCGCTGCCGCTGCTGATGCGTGACCTGCTCGTCCTGTACGCGGTGCATGGCGACACGACCGCGTTGCCGACGGTGCCTTCCTACCGGCACTTCCTTTCGTGGCTCGGCAGCCGCGACGAGGAAGCGTCGCTTGAGGTGTGGCAGCGTGCGCTCGCCCACGTCAACGAGCCGACGCAGTTGGTGCCGCAGCCACGCAACGCCGATATCGATGCGGTTGGCAAGGTGCTCACCGCGTTCGACGTTGAGGACACCGTGCGCATCGGCAAGCACGCCGCCGCGCTTGGGGTCACGGTGAACACGCTGGTCCAGGCCGCGTGGGGCATCGTCCTCGGTCGCTTGACCGGCCGTTCGGACGTGGTCTTCGGTGCGACGGTCTCGGGCCGTCCCGCCGAACTGCCTGGCGTTGAGTCGATGGTCGGCCTGTTCATCAACACGCTGCCTGTCCACGTTCGCGTCACCGATAACGGCTCGATCGGCGACTACCTGCGCGGGCTGCAGCTTGAGCAGGCTGAACTGTTGGACCACCACTACGCGAACCTGACCGCGATTCAGCGGGTCGCCGGTGCTGGCGCGCAGTTCGACACGCTGTTGGTTTTCGAGTCCTACCCGGTCGACGCCGACGCCATCGCGGCGGCGAACTCGATCGACGGCATGGCCGTGACCGGCATCAGCGTCGCTGACACGGTCACCAGCTACCCGCTAACGCTGGTCGTGAGCGCCGAGTCGACGATGGAACTGGCGTGGACCTACCGTGGCAGCCACTTCACCGAGGCTGAGGTGCAGACCATCGCCGCGCGCATGCACCGCGTGCTCGGCGCGCTGCTTGGCGATCCGGCAACCCCGGTCGCCGACATCGACATCCTCGATGCCGATGAGCGGGCCGCGTTGCTTGGTGGTGGCGGTTCGGTGGCAGCGCCGTCGGTCGCGCCGGCTGGCACGTCGGCTGGTTCGGTCGCCGCAGCGTTGAGCGCGGCGGCTGAGGCCGATCCGTTCGCCGCGGCGTTGCTGATCGGCGACGCTGAGGTCGCGTACTCGGAGCTGGATTCGCGTTCGTCGCAGTTGGCGCGTGTCCTGATCGGGCGCGGGGTTGGGTCCGGCGATGTGGTCGCGCTTGCGATGCCGCATTCGCTTGAGCAGGTGCTTGCGGTGTGGGCGATCCAAAAGGCCGGTGCCGCAGCACTTTTCGCTGGCGACGTCGCTGAGGTTCAAGCCGATCACGTGATCACCGCGACCGCATCGACCGCGTTCCCGAACGCGATCGCGATGGACGCTGACACCCAGGCGGCCGTCTCAGCGGCAGCGGCCCACCCGGTGTCCGACGCCGACCGGTTGCGTCCGCTGCGCGGCGAAGACCCGGCGTTCGTTGTCGGTGCGGAAACGCTGTCGCAGGACCAGGCCCTTGCGCGGGCCGCCGCGCTGTGTGCCGAGCATGACATCGACTACGAAGCGGTGACATATACCACCGCGTCGGCGGGCGATGTCGCGTTCAACGAGTTCATCGTGGCGGCGACCGCGGGTGCGCTTTCGGTGCTGCCGACCAGCGACTCTGCCGCTGACCGGGCCGATGGCGAGGTAACGCATTGGTTCATCACGGCCGAGGAGAAGGGAACCGACCCGGGTGAGTCGCGTATCGTCGCAGGCTAGGTTCACCCGGCCGGGCCGCCGGGGCCAGCTTCGCTGTAGCAAAGTTGGTCTTGGCGACGATGCTTCTTCCGGGCGGGCCACACACTTCGGGCGAGCCCGGCCACGGTCAAGCAAGAGGGAGTCGACTTTTCGATGAAGCGTTCTGTACTAGACAGGGCCAGCATGCGTCGCGGCATGGTCGCGGTTTGCGCGGCCGCGATGACGGTCGCGGGCATCAGCAGCGTCGGTCTTGCCGATGCGGCACAGGCCCCCGCTGTCACCTCCGTCGTCAAGGACGGGCGCACCTGGCACCTGAAGGTGTACTCGGCGGCGATGGACAAGGAAATCACCATCGACGTCCAGCGCCCGGTCGATGAGTCGAAGCCAGCACCCAACCTTTACCTGCTCAGCGGTCTTGACGCGGGCGAGAGCTCGGCGAGCTGGCGTGGCCAGACCGACGTGATCCCGTTCCTCGCCGACAAGCAGGTCAATGTCATCGAGCCCATCGGTGGCCGTGGCAGCTACTACGCCGACTGGATCAACACCGATCCCAAGCTCGGTGTGAACAAGTGGCAAACCTTCTTCACCCAGGAACTGCCCCCGCTGCTCGACCAGACCCTCGGGTCAACCGGTCGCAACTCGCTCGCTGGCGTTTCGACGTCGGCCACGTCGGTGCTGCAGATGGCCGAAGCGAAGCCGGGCCTGTGGCAGTCGGTTGCCTCCTACAGCGGCTGCGCGCAGATCGCTGACCCGCTTGGTCGCGCCGCGATCAAGCTGTCGGTGGAGAACTGGGGTGGCGGCAACCTCGACAACATGTACGGCCCGCCGGACAGCCCGAACTGGGCGGCCAACGACGCGGTGATCAACGCGGAGAAGCTGCGCGGCACCGAGCTTTACGTCTCGACGGGTAGCGGCGTGCCGACCCCCGACGACTTCGAGTGGTACCAGCAGAACGCGCCCGGCCCGGTTGGCATGGTCAACACCACCGTCGGCGCGATCATCGAGGGCGCGACCAACGCGTGCACGACCAATCTGCGCAACAAGCTGGATTCGCTCGGCATCCCGGCGCAGTACAACTTCAATGCTGTTGGTACGCACCGGTGGGAATACTGGGACACCGCTTTCCGCGAGTCGTGGCCGCTGCTGGCACGGGGTATGGGTGTGCCCGCGTAACCAGGTACAAATAGAGGTGTAAGTCGACGAAGCGGGTCGGCACGGAAATCCGTGCCGCCCGCTTCACTCTTGGTTTGGGCTGCTTGCCTAAGGAGCGGGGAAGTACACATGTTGAGTGCGCGTCGTGAAGGTCGATCGGGTCGTCGCCGTGGGGGATCGACCACCCAACTGTTCACCGACCTCCTCACCGCAGCTGTCAAAACCTTCCCCGACAACATCGCCGTACGCTTCGAAAACCGCGAACTCACCTACCAACAGCTTGATGATCAAGCCACTCAGCTAGCTCGCGAGCTGATCGGCCGTGGCATCGGCCCCGGCGACACTGTCGCTATCGCGATTACTCGCAGCATCGAATCCGTCCTTGCGGTGTGGGCGGTCTCGCGAACCGGTGCGACATTCGTCCCCGTCGACCCGATGTACCCGGCCGACCGCATCGAGTTCATGCTCGCCGATTCTCAGGCGACGCTTGGTCTTACGACTAGTGCCCACCGTGGCGGTCTCGGAAATACCGCTACGTGGTTGGAACTCGACGAACCGTCTGTGCAAGCGCAGATCGCCGCTCAGCCGACCCATGCGTTTTGGTACGGCGACCGTGTGCGCCCGCTCACCGCGAACCATCCCGCGTATTTGATTTACACCTCTGGGTCGACTGGCCGCCCGAAGGCAGTCGTGGTCACCCACGACGGTTTCGCCCGCGTCGCCGCCGCTGATTACGGGATTACGTCGGATTCGCGCGTCACGCACCTGAGTTCGCCGAGCTTCGATTTTTCCATTCTTGAGTTTCTCCACACCTTTCCCAAGGGTGCGACGCTAGTTATCGTGCCGCCCACCACCTTTGGTGGCGAAGAACTTGCCGCATTGGTGACCCGGGAACGTGTCACCCACCTGACGATCACCCCGGGTGCACTCGAATCCGTGCCGCTTGCTGATTACCCCGATCTGCGCACGGTTATTTGCGCTGGCGAAGCCCTGCCTGCGGGACTCGTGCAACGTTGGACCACCCCGGATCGCCCGGTTTTTAATGCTTACGGCCCGACCGAAACCACCGTCATCGTGACGACCGGACCAATGGCACTTGATACACCAATTACCTTGGGCCGCATCACCGATGGCTCGCACCCGTTGATCCTTGACCCGGGTTTGCGCATTGTCCCGATCGGCGTCGCTGGTGAGCTTTACATCGCGGGCAGCGGCTTGGCGCAGGGCTACCTTGGCCGTCCCGAACTTACCGCTGATCGGTTTATCGCTAACCCGTACGCGAGCGAGCTTGGCCGAACCGGCGCACGGATGTATCGCACGGGCGACCTCGTCCGCCGTACTCCCGACGGCGACCTCGAATACTTGGGTCGCACCGACTTCCAGGTGAAGATTCGTGGTTTGCGTATCGAGCTTGGCGAGATCGACGCCGCGCTTACCAACCACCCCGACATCGCCTTCGCGGTGACACTCGGTAAGGAATTGCCGTCCGGCGCAACGGCTTTGGTTGCTTACGTGCTGCCGCACCCATCTGCCGTGGTTACCCCGGCTGAACTGGCCGACTTCCTCGGCACGTCGCTGCCCGCCTACATGGTGCCTTCGGCAATCACGGTGCTGGACGAACTACCGCTAACCCCTGTCGGCAAGCTGGACCGCGCCGCTCTGCCCGAACCCGTCTTCGCCACGCGCGAATTCCGCGCACCGTCAACGGAAACCGAGAAACTCGTCGCCGAGATTTTCGCCGCCGTTTTGCATCCGGACGACGACGATGCCGAACCCGTTGGCGCGGACGACAACTTCTTCGATCTTGGCGGCAACTCGTTGCTCGCGACCCAGGTTTCCGCTCGGCTCAGCGCCGCCGTTGGCACCCGCGTTCCACTACACCTGCTCTTTGAAGCACCAAGCGTCGCTGACCTCGCCACAGCGCTCGCCGCCCACACCGGCGCGACCGACACCGAAGCCACGCTCCCGTTGGCCCCGATGCCGCGCCCCGACCGCATCCCGCTTTCCTACGCCCAGCAGCGCATGTGGTTCTTGAACCGCTTCAACCCCGACAGCGTTGTCAACAACATCCCGATGGCTGTGCGCCTCACCGGCCCGCTCGATCTGACCGCTATGCGCGCCGCCGTCACTGACCTGATCGCCCGGCACGAAGTCTTGCGCACGATCTACCCAAGTCTCGACGGCGAGGGCAGTCAACTCATTCTCGATGTCGACGATCCCCGGGCAGTCCCCCGTTTCGCGGTTGACGACACCGACGCCGACCGCGTACGCGCCGACGTCATCGAAACGCTGGCAACCCCGTTCGACGTAACGACCGCCCCGCCCCTCCGTATCCGGGTCCTGCGTCTTTCCGAGAACGAACACGTTCTTGTCTGCGTTGTCCACCACATCGCGGGTGACGGCTGGTCGATGCGACCACTCACCACGGACCTGATGACCGCGTACCTCGCGCGCGCCAACGGCACTGCCCCGGCCTGGGCCCCACTGCCGGTGCAATACGCCGACTTCAGCCTGTGGCAACGCGGCGTACTCGGCGCTGAGGACGACCCGACGAGCCCGATCGCCGCACAAGCCGACTTCTGGCGAACCACCTTGGCAGAGTTGCCCGACGAGCTCACCCTCCCCTTTGACCTGCCCCGGCCGCACACCCCGACATTCGCCGGCGCGAAAACGGCCTTCACTATCAGCGCCGAACTCCGCGACCAACTCAACGACGTTGCCCGTGACCACAACGGTTCGCTGTTTATGGTTCTCCACGCCGCCCTCGCCGTCCTTCTCGCCGGGATGTCGGGCACCGACGACATCGCGATCGGGACGCCGGTTGCCGGACGTGGCGACGCCGCCCTAGACGACCTCATCGGCATGTTCGTCAACACGGCGGTGCTGCGGACCCGAGTCGATCCCAACGCCACCCTCGGCGAACTGCTCGCGACCACCCGCGACAACGACATCCAGGCCTTCGCCCATACCGACATCCCGTTCGAACGCCTCGTCGAACTGCTCGCACCCGAGCGCTCGACCCGCAGGAACCCGCTGTTCCAGGTCATGCTGTCGTTCCAGAACATGCCATCGGGCAGTCTCGAACTGCCCAGCTTGCGGGTCTCGGGCGTCGAATTCGACCAGGCCACCGAGAAGTTCGACCTTTCCCTCACCATCAGCGAATCGCAAGACCCCGCCGACACGGTCGGCCTCTACGCCCAGTTCTCTTACGCCACAGACCTTTTCAATGAAGAGACCGTCGCCGCGTTCGTTGACCGTTTTCAGGTTGTGCTCGAATCGATCGTTGCGAACCAGCAACAGCGAATCCGCGAAATCGACCTGCTCTCCCCGGCGGAACGGGCCGACGTCCTCGAAACCTGGAACCGCACAACGCATCCCGTTCCCGATGTCGTCGGCGTGCTTGACCTGATCCAGGCACAGGTACGCAGCCGCCCGGATGCTGTCGCGCTACTTGCCGACACTGGTTCGGGGACGGTTCAGCAACTCACCTACGCGGAGTTCTCCGCAGGGGTTAATCGCTTGGCGCGCAAGCTAATAGAGGGCGGCGTCGGCCCCGAAACCCGCGTTGCCATCGGCATTCGCCGCTCGGTTGACACCCTGGTCGCGGTGCATGCCGTGCTGGCCGCAGGCGGTGCCTACGTGCCGATTGATCTTGACCACCCCGTCGCCCGCATCGGTCATATTCTCGACACCGCACGCCCGGCGCACCTGTTGATGACCTCAGACGAGCCGCTGGAATTGCCGGTGACAGCGCGTCGAATCGACATCGACACCCTTGAGCTGTCACACCTGTCGAGCGAGCCGGTCACCGACGCCGAACGATTAGGGTCGCTGCGGTCCGAAAACACCGCCTACGTCATCTTTACCTCCGGTTCGACCGGTCGACCGAAGGGCGTCGCGGTCAGTCACAGCGCACTCCTGAACCAGCTGAGCTGGCTCGTTGACGAGGTGAATCTGGACGCGTCCGACATCGTGCTGCACAAGACGCCGGTTACCTTCGACCCCTCGGTCCGAGAGTTGTTCGCGCCCTTGATGGTTGGCGCGCGCACGGTCATCGCCACCCACGACGGGCACCGCGACCCGCAGTACCTGTCAGCGGCCATCGAACGGTTCGGCGTCACTGTCACCGCGTTCGTGCCCTCCCTGCTCGCGGTGTTCGTCACCGCGGCCACCGCGCGAGCGTGCAGGTCCCTTCGAGTGATCTTCGTTGGCGGAGAAGCGCTTCCGCCGACGCTGGTCGACGCCGTTGGGCGGGTTTCCGACGCCGCGGTGGTCAACTCCTACGGGCCGACGGAGTTCACGATCACCGCGACCCTTGCGCGCGCGGCGCGGACGGCGGGCGATTCGGTGCCCATCGGTCGCCCGGTGTGGAACGCCCGCGCCTACGTTCTCGACGCCGCGTTGCGGCCAGCGCCGGTGGGCGTGCGCGGTGAGCTGTACCTCGCGGGAGCGCAGTTGGCGCGTGGTTACCACGCACGCCCCGACTTGACCGCTGACCGTTTCGTCGCCGACCCCTTCGGGCCGCCGCACGCACGGATGTATCGCACCGGCGACCTCGTCCGTTGGTCGACTGCGGGCGAGCTGGAGTTCCTGGGCCGCACCGACTTTCAGGTGAAGTTGCGTGGTCAACGCATCGAGCTCGGTGAGATCGAAACGGCACTGATCGACCACCCTGCCGTTTGGCGCGCGACCGTACAGATCGTCGAGGCCGCGGCAACTCAGCATCTGGTCGCCTACGTGATTCCCACGCCCGGATCGTCCATCGATCCTGCGGAATTGACCCGGCACGCCGCCCAACGTTTGCCGTCCTACATGGTGCCGACCGCCGTTGTTGCACTCGACGAGTTCCCGCTCAACCCTTCGGGCAAGCTGGACCGCCGGGCGCTGCCGCAACCGGTGTTCAAGACCCGCGAGTTCCGTGCGCCGGTAACCCCGACCGAGGTGCTGGTAGCGGCGACGTTTGCTGAGCTGCTCGGTGCCGACCGAGTTGGCCTTGACGACGATTTCTTCGCCATCGGCGGCAACTCGCTGCTCGCAGCCCGCGCGGCAGCGCGTATCGGTGCGGCAATCGACGCGAGCATCCCGGTGCGCGAATTCTTCGAAGCACCCACCGTCGCCGAACTCGCTGAGCGACTTGCCAACCGCGGTGGAACGGCGAATCGTCCCAAGCTCGTTGCCGGACCGCGACCTGAACTCGTGCCGTTGTCGCAAGCGCAACAGCGGATGTGGACGCTCAACCAGCTCAACCCCGAATCGCCCGCGTACAACATCCCGCTCGCGCTACGCCTGACCGGCAACCTTGACGTAAACGCGTTGCGCGAGGCCGTGGTTGACGTGCTTGAGCGCCACGAATCACTGCGGACGAGTTACCCCACCGACGCCACCGGCCTGCCGTACCAACAGCTCCATTCGGCAGCCGACGCGCTACCTGGTGGGCTGGTTGTGCGGTCGTCCGTTGATCCGCTCGCCGAAGCCGTCGCGCTCATGTCCACCGGATTTGATGTGACGCAACAGGTTCCGGTGCGCGCTGCACTGTTCACCGGTGCGGCAAACGGTGAGTATCTCGTCGTGCTTGTCATTCACCACATCACCGGCGACGGCGCGTCAGTCGCTCCGCTGGCTCGCGATCTGATGACCGCCTACTACGCGCGTTCCACCGGCGAAGCACCCGCGTGGGCACCCCTTTCGGTGCAATATGCCGACTACGCACTGTGGCAGCAAGCCGTGCTCGGCGACGAAGCCGACGAAACTTCCCTCGTGGCAAAGCAATTGGCGTTCTGGCGGGGCACCCTTGCGGGGCTTTCCGCCCAACCCGGCCTGCCGCAGGATCGCCCGTATCCCGCGATGCCATCGGCACGCGGGGCAACGACCTCGCTCAGCCTGTCGGCTGATGTTCACCAGTCGCTCGACCAGCTCGCCCGCGACCACAACGCGTCGCTGTTCCAGGTCGTCCATGCCGCGCTCGCGGTGCTGGTTGGTCGACTCAGCGGCCGAACCGATGTCGCGATTGGCACCCCGGTCGCGGGCCGTGGCGAACGCGCGCTCGACGACCTCGTCGGCATGTTCGTCAATACGCTTACTCTGCGCACTGAGGTGCCGGGATCGGCTAGCTTCGCTGAGCTGCTTAAGCAGGTCAGCGAAGCCGACTTGGCCGCACTGGAGAACGCCGACGTCCCCTTTGAGCGGGTCGTCGATGAGGTAGCGCCCAACCGAGTTCGCGAACAGAACCCGCTTTTCCAGGTCCTGCTCGCCTTCGAAAACATCGAAGCCGCCTCGTTCGAATTGCCCGGCCTGACCATCGTGGGCGTCGATGGCGGTGCAACGAGCGCGAAGTTCGATCTGAGTGTCGGGGTTAGCCCGATCGTGAACGCCGACCGCACGCTCGGTGAGATCACCATCGGATTCAATTACGCCACCGACATTTTCGACGCATCGACCGTCGAAACGCTGGCCGAGCAATTCAGTCGAGTCTTGACCGCGGTGGCCGCTGACCCGACCGCCGTCGTTGGCGATATCGACCTGGTCGATGCCGACGCGCGGGCCGAACTGTTGCGGGTCGGCACCGGCTCGGCTCTTGAGATCGAATCGGGCGCCACGCTGGTTTCACTGTTCGAAGCTCAGGCTCAGCAGACCCCGACAGCCGTCGCGGTGACCTTCGACGGCATCTCGCTGCCCTACGGCGCGTTCGCCGCGCGGGTGAATCGTCTTGCGCGGCACCTGATTTCGATCGGGGTGCGACCGGAGAGTCGGGTAGCGCTCGGGATGCGTCGCTCGCTCGACCTGCTCATCGGCATCTACGCGATCAACGCGGCAGGCGCGGCGTACGTGCCGCTCGACCCCGATCACCCGGCCGACCGCATCGCGCATGTGCTCGACACCGCCAACCCGGTTTGCGTGCTGACCACCTCGGTTGACGCGACTGCCGTAGCCGACCACAGGTTCCCGCTTATCGACGTGAATTCCCTTGAGCTTTCGAGGTATTCGGCCGCGCCGGTCACCGACGCCGATCGACTGGCACCGTTGCGCCCAGACAACACCGCCTACGTCATCTTCACCTCGGGCTCAACCGGTCGACCGAAGGGCGTCGCGGTTTCGCACGCCTCAGCGGTCAACCAAATCCGCTGGATCACAAGCGAATACAGCATCAATGCTCACGATGTTGTCCTGTTCAAGACCCCGGCGACCTTCGACGTCTCAGTGTGGGAGCTGTTCAGCGCACTCAGCACCGGCGCTCGTCTGGTCATCGCCGATGCCGACGGTCACCGCGACCCACGCTATTTGGCCGACATCATCGCCGCCGAGCAGGTCACGATCACGTCGTTCGTTCCGTCAATGCTGTCGGCCTTCGCCGCCGACGTCGACGCGTCCGTGCTCACGTCGCTGCGCGCGTTGTTGATTGCGGGCGAAGCGCTGACCGCGCCGACGGTCACCGCGATCCGTCGCACCTCCGGTGCCGAACTGCACAACCTCTACGGCCCAACCGAAGCAACGGTCCATGCCACAAGCGCGCCCGTCGCAGCATCGGTGAGCGGTGCGGTCCCGATCGGCCGCCCGGTGTTCAACACCCAAACCTTCGTCCTCGACTCCCGACTGCGCCCAGTTCCATCGGGCGTCGTTGGCGAGCTTTACCTCGCTGGCACCCAGCTCGCGCGCGGGTACCTCGACCGCCCCGACCTGACCGCCGACCGGTTCCTCGCCAACCCGTTCGCCCCCGGCGAGCGGATGTATCGCACCGGCGACCTCGTGCGCTGGACCCGCGCGGGCGAACTCGAATACCTCGGCCGTTCCGACTTCCAGGTCAAGGTCCGTGGTCTTCGGATCGAACTCGGCGAGATTGAAGCCGCACTGACCGAGCACGACGGCGTCGCCCAAGCGGTCGTCGTTGTCCGCGACGACCTTGGCGACCAGATCGTCGCGTATCTGGTGCCCGCAACGGATGAGCTGTCGGTCGACGATGTGCGCGCGAACGCGGCACGGCTACTGCCCAACTACATGGTCCCGGCAGCTTTCGTCGTCCTCGACGCGATCCCGGTCAATGCCAACGGCAAACTCGACCGCGCCGCCCTGCCCGAGCCCGCAGGCGTCACTCGCGAATACCGCGCTCCCGTCACCGAAACCGAGCAGACCATCGCGAGCGTGTTCGCCGACCTGCTTGACGTTGAGCGCGTCGGTCGCGACGATTCCCTGTTCGACCTGGGCGGCAACTCCCTCATTGCGGCCCGCGCGGCAGCGCGCCTGAGCGACGCGTTCGGCGAGAAGGTGCCGATGGTGTTGCTGTTCACCGCATCGACGCCGGGCGAGCTCGCGGCTGAGTTGGATAACCGACGGACTGGCCAGTCCGAACTGTCATCACCGTTCGACGTCCTGCTGCCGCTGCGTACCTCAGGTTCGGCAGAACCACTCTTCTGCGTCCACCCCTTCGGCGGCATCGCATGGTCGTTCGCCGGGCTTGCCGCCCACGTCGACGACCGGCCGATCTACGGGTTGCAGTCACCCGCCCTCGCGGGCGATGACATCGCGTTGCCGACTTCGGTCGAAGACTGGGCGCGCATCTACGTGAAGGCCATTCGGTCGGTCCAGCCGAGCGGTCCCTACCACCTGATTGGCTGGTCCCTCGGTGGCGTACTCGCCCATGCGATGGCCGTACAGCTCCAGCGTGAGGGCGAACAGGTTGCCCTCTTGTCGATGATGGATAGCTACCTCGAAACGGCGATGGCACGCGCAACCGAGCCGTCGGGCGATGCGGCTATCCCGCTCAACGAGCTGCTTGGTGGCCTCCTCGGCGATCGCGCCGACGAGGTACAACTCGATGATCAGTCGGATATTTCGACGATCGCCGCGCAGCTAGCGAACCTGCCGGAACCGTTTGGTTCACTCGGTGCCGAGCGGATCGGGCGATTCATGCAGGCCAATATCGAGATGAACGCGTTGACTTCCAGCTACTCACCAGCTACCCCGTATGATGGCGACGTGGTCTACTTCAGCGCTACCCAAGCCGATGGAGCAACCACTCTTGGCGTTCACACGTGGGAAAACGTGGTGACTGGTACGGTTCACGATTATCCGGTTCCGGCTAGTCACTGGCGCATGTCCGATGGCGCCGCGCTGGCAGTGATCGCTGCCGAACTGAAGAAGCACATGTCTATGCCCTGACCTGTGTGGAGGGCGGATTCCTCCATTAACGCCTGTCAAGGGTGGACGCCGCCATCCCGCTCCCACAGTCTGGGGAGTGAGGAACTGCAAATGCCGAACGCACGCCGTGAAGGACGAACAACTCGTCGTCGGGGAAGCTCAACCGCCCAACTTTTCACGGATTTGCTGACGGCGGCTGTCAAGACCTCGCCGGACAATGTTGCCGTTCGTTTCAACGGCAGCGAGCTCACCTACCAGCAGCTCGATGAGCAGGCCACCCAGCTCGCCCGCGAACTCATCGCTCGCAATATCGGCCCGGGCAATACTGTCGCTATCGCCATCACGCGCAGTATCGAGTCGGTCCTCGCGGTGTGGGCGGTCGCGCGGACCGGGGCAACGTTCGTGCCGGTCGACCCGATGTATCCGGCCGACCGCATCGAGTTCATGCTCGCCGATTCGAACGCGACGCTTGGACTCACCACGAGCGCCCACCGCAGCGGGCTCGGCGACACGGTGACGTGGCTCGAACTAGACGACCCCGCCGTTCAGGCCCAGATCGCCGCCCAGCCAACGCACCCGTTCTGGTACGGCGACCGCATCCGCCCGCTCACCCCGAACCACCCGGCGTACCTGATCTACACCTCCGGCTCGACCGGCCGACCCAAAGCTGTCGTGGTGACCCACGACGGTTTCGCCCGCGTCGCCGCCGCCGATTACGGCATTACGGCCGACTCGCGCGTCACGCACCTGAGTTCGCCAAGCTTCGACTTCTCGATCCTCGAATTTCTCCACACCTTCCCCAAGGGCGCGACGCTGGTCATCGTGCCGCCGACCACCTTCGGTGGCGAAGAGCTCGCTTCGCTGATCACCCGTGAACGCGTCACCCACCTGACCATCACGCCGGGCGCACTCGAATCGGTCCCGCTTGCCGACTACCCCGACCTACGCACGGTCATTTGCGCTGGTGAAGCACTGCCCGCCGGGCTAGTTGAGCGTTGGACTACCCCCGACCGGCCCGTCTACAACGCCTACGGTCCAACCGAAACCACCGTCATTGTGACCACCGGGCCGATGGCGCTCGACGCCTCCATCACCCTCGGCAAGATCACCGAAGGCGCACGGCCGCTGATCCTCGACTCGCACCTGCGGATGTTGCCGACCGGCACCGCTGGCGAGCTCTACATCGCGGGCACCGGGCTCGCCCAGGGCTATTTGGGTCGACCGGAACTCACCGCCGAACGGTTTGTCGCGAACCCGTTCGCCGCCGAACTCGGCGTGCCCGGCACCCGCATGTACCGCACCGGCGACCTCGTACGCCGCACCGCTGACGGCAGCTTGGAATACCTGGGCCGCACCGACTTTCAGGTCAAGATTCGTGGTCTGCGCATTGAACTCGGCGAGATCGATGCCGCACTTACCGGCCATCCCGACATCGCCTTCGCCATCACCCTCGGCAAGGAATTGACTTCGGGCGCAACAGCTTTGGTTTCCTACGTGTTGCCGCAGCCATCGGCTACCGTCGCCCCGACCGAACTGGCTGAGTTCCTCGGTGCCTCGCTACCGAGCTACATGGTGCCCGCCTCGATCACCATTCTCGACACGCTCCCGTTGACTCCCGTCGGCAAGCTCGACCGTGCCGCGCTGCCCGAACCTGTCTTCGCCACCCGTGAATTCCGGGCACCGTCGACCACGACGGAAAAGCTTGTCGCCGAAGTCTTCGCCGCCGTCTTGCAGCCCGAAGATGCCATCGGTGCCGACGACAACTTCTTCGATCTAGGCGGCAACTCACTGCTCGCGACCCAGGTCACCGCGCGGTTGAGCGCCGCGCTCGGTACGCGCGTCCCGCTACATCTGCTGTTTGAATCGCCGACCGTCGCCGACTTGGCCGCAGAACTTGCTGACACAACCAGCGTGGACGCCGCACTCCCCCTTGCGCCGATGCCGCGCCCCGACCTCGTCCCGCTGTCCTACGCCCAACAGCGCATGTGGTTCCTGAACCGGTTTAACCCCGACAGCGTCGTTGACAACATTCCGATGGCCGTGCGGCTGACCGGCCCACTCGACATCGCCGCCCTGCATGCGGCAGTCACCGATCTCGTCGACCGCCACGAGGTCCTTCGCACGATCTACCCCGCCGCCGACGGCGAAGGGCACCAGGTCGTGCTGCCGGTCGGTGACGCGATCCCCGACTTCCCCACTGTCGCAACCGATCTCGCTGATGTGCCCGCGCAGATCATCGACACCATCGCAACGCCGTTCGACGTCACAACGAAACCGCCACTGCGCCTTCGCCTGCTCCGCGTCAACGCCAACGAACACGTCCTGGTCGCCGTCGTTCATCACATCGCGGGCGACGGCTGGTCGATGCGTCCGCTCACCGCGGACTTGATGACCGCCTACCTCGCGCGCGTCAGCGGGACGGCACCGGCGTGGGCACCGCTTCCGGTGCAATACGCCGATTTCAGCCTGTGGCAGCGCACGGTGCTTGGTACCGAAGACGACCCGACCAGCCTGATTTCCGCGCAGGCCGACTTCTGGTCGACCACCCTCGCTGGCCTTCCCGACGAACTCCCGCTCCCCTTCGACCGGCCCCGCCCGGCGACGCGGTCGTTCGCTGGCGCGCGGCTGGCCGTCGATATGGGCCCTGAGCTGCATCAGCGACTGCAAGACGTCGCGCGCCAGCACCAAGGCTCGCTGTTCATGGTGCTCCACACCGCACTCGCGATCCTGCTCGCGGGCATGTCGGGCACCGACGACATCGCCATCGGCACGCCCGTCGCGGGCCGTGGTGACGCCGCCCTCGACAACCTGATCGGCATGTTCGTCAACACGCTCGTCTTACGCACCACTGTGCGCGGCGACGCGAGCGTCACCGACCTCCTGGCGACCACCCGCGACAGCGACATCGCCGCGTTCGCCCACACCGACATCCCGTTCGAGCGCCTCGTCGACCTCATCGACCCGCAGCGCGCGACGAATCGCAACCCGCTCTTCCAGACCATGCTCGCTTTCCAGAACATGCCAGCGACGACGCTTGAGCTTCCAAACCTGGAGCTATCGGGCATCGAATTCGACGGTGTGACAGAGAAATTCGACCTTTCGGTGACTGTCGCAGAGTCCGCGACGGGCGGCCTCGCTGCCGAGTTCTCCTATGCCACCGATCTTTTCGACGCGAGCACGATCGCCAGTTTCGCTGAGCGCTACGTGCGCATCCTCGATGCCATCGCGACCGACCAGCACCAGCGTCTCCGGGATATCGACCTCCTCGCCGACACTGAGCGCGAAACCGTTCTGCGCGAATGGAATTCGACCGATCGGGTGCTGCCGCAGCTGGTCAGCGTTCTCGACCAGTTCGAGATCATGGCGCGCACGCGTCCCGATGCGATCGCCCTGTCTTTCGACCAGGGCGAACACCTCACGTACGCCGAATTCGCCGGTCGCGTAAACCAATTGACTCGCCACCTGATCGCGGAAGGCGTCGGTCCCGACGACCTTGTCGCGGTCGCGATGCACCGGTCAATCGACCTGCTCGTCGCCCTTTACGCGACCATCACCGCGGGTGGCGCATACGTGCCGATCGACCCCGACCACCCTGCCGAGCGCATCAATCACGTCATCGACACCGCGCGCCCGGTCGTCACGTTGACGACCAGCCGCGACAAGCAGGTCACCGCCGGACGCACGTTACTGATCGATGAACTCGACCTGAGCGCGTACTCAACCGCGCCGGTCACCGACGCTGACCGCCGCGCTCCGCTGCGCTCGGACAACACGGCCTACGTGATCTTCACGTCCGGCTCGACCGGCCGCCCCAAGGGCGTCGCCGTTTCGCATGCCGCGATCATCAACCGCCTGATCTGGATGCAGGCCGAATACGACCTCACTACCAGCGACGTCGTATTGCAAAAGACCCCGGCCACTTTCGACGTTTCGGTGTGGGAGTTCTTCTGGCCCTTGCAGGTTGGCGCGCGACTCGTGATCGCCAAGCCCGACGGTCATCGCGACCCGGCCTACCTCGCGCGCGCGATCATCGACAACGGTGTCACCACCGCGCACTTTGTGCCGTCGATGCTTGCGGTGTTCGTCACCGAACCGCAGGTCAAGCACTGTATTAGCTTGCGCAGCGTCTTCACTTCGGGTGAAGCGCTGCCGCCGCAGACCGCGCACCAACTGCGTGAACTCACCCCCGTCCACAACCTGTATGGGCCGACCGAGGCCGCCGTCGACGTGACGTATCACGAGGTCACCGACGCGGACGTGGCCACGGTGCCGATCGGCAAGCCGGTCTTCAACACCCAGGTTTACGTCCTCGATGCCACCTTGCGGCCAGTGCCGGTTGGAGTGCGGGGCGAGCTGTATTTGGCTGGCACCCAGCTGGCGCGCGGCTACACACGGCAGCCAACGCTCACGGCAGACCGGTTCGTCGCCAACCCTTTCACCCCTGGTCAGCGCATGTATCGCACCGGCGACCTCGTTTCCTGGAACGCCGCAGGCGAGCTGGAATACGTCGGCCGCACCGACTTCCAGGTGAAGCTGCGCGGGCAGCGCATCGAGCTGGGCGAGATCGAAGCCGCGCTGCTTGACCACCCGGCCGTTGCCCAGGCTGTCGTGCTCGTACTCGACACCAAAACCGGCCAGCAACTCACCGCCTACGTTGTCCCGACGCCCGGATCGACGGTCGATACGCATGGGCTGACTCGGTTCACCGCTGACCGCTTGCCCAGTTACATGGTGCCGTCGGCGGTGCTTGTGCTGTCGGAGTTCCCGGTGAACGCGTCGGGCAAGCTCGATCGAAAAGCACTGCCGGAACCGGTTTTTCAGGTTCGCGAATTCCGTGCGCCGGAGTCAGCCAGTCAGGAACTGGTCGCTGGTGTTTTCGCCGAATTGCTCGGCATCGAACAGGTCGGCATTGACGACGACTTCTTCGCCATTGGTGGCAACTCGCTGCTCGCCGCCCGCGCGGCCGCTCGCATCGGCGAGTCGATCGATGCGAGCGTCGCGGTCCGCGAACTGTTCGAAGCGCCGACGGTCGGGGAACTCGCGGCGCGCATCGATTCGGGGCGCGGTGGTGCGCAACGACCTAAGTTGGTTGCCGGTCCGCGCCCGGATCGTCTACCGCTTTCCCTTGCGCAGCAACGCATGTGGACGCTCAACCAGCTCGACCCCACCTCCGCCGCCTACAACATTCCCCTCGCGATGCGGCTCACCGGCACTCTCGACGTCGACGCGATGCGGGCGGCGATCGCCGACGTACTCGAACGCCACGAGTCGCTGCGCACCAGCTACCCGACGCATGACGGGGTGCCGTATCAGCGGATTCATTCGGTCACCGATGCGCTGCCCGACGGTCTCCGCGTTGACGTTACGTCCGATCCGCTGACCGCCGCGACCGCGCTGATGTCGGCGGGATTCGATGTGACGCAAGGTGTTCCGATTCGCGCCGCGCTGTTCGCCTTGCCGTCCGGCGACGAGCACGTGCTCACGATCGTGATTCACCACATCACCGGCGATGGATCGTCGATCGCCCCGTTGGCGCGCGACCTGATGACCGCGTACTACGCGCGCACGACCGACCAGGCACCCGCGTGGGCCCCGCTCGCGGTTCAATACGCCGACTACGCGCTGTGGCAGCAGAACGTGCTCGGCGACGAAGCCGACCAAAGTTCGCTCGCCGCACAGCAATTGGGCTTCTGGCGCGAGTCTCTGTCCGGGCTGTCCGCCCAACCCGGCCTGCCACAGGACCGTCCGCATCCTGAGATCGCATCGCAGCGCGGTGCCGTGACCTCGATCCGCCTGCCCGCCGAAGCCCATCACGCGCTCGACCAACTCGCTCGCGAGCACAGCGCGTCGCTGTTCATGGTCGTTCATGCCGCGCTCGCGGTGCTTGTCGGCAGGCTCAGCGGTCGCACCGACGTCGCGATCGGCACGCCGGTCGCTGGTCGTGGCGAACGCGCGCTCGACGACCTCGTCGGCATGTTCGTCAACACCCTCGCGTTGCGGACTGAGGTCGCTGGCTCGAGCCGGTTCGACAGCCTGCTCCGCCAGGTCCGTGATGCCGATCTGGCTGCGCTCGACAACGCTGACGTGCCGTTCGAACGCGTCGTTGACGAGGTCGCACCGAACCGTGGTCGCGAACAAAACCCGCTGTTCCAGGTGCTTTTGGCGTTCCAAAACCTCGAAGCCGCGGCGTTTGAACTGCCTGAGCTGACCGTCGCTGCCGTCGCCAATGACGCGGTCACCGCGAAGTTTGACCTCAGCGTCGACGTGACCCCGATCGTGCGCGACGACCGCACGTTCGGTGAGCTGGCGATCGGGTTCAACTACGCGACCGACATTTTCGACGCGGCGACCATCGAGACGTTTGCCTCGCAGTTCGGTCGGGTGCTTTGCATCGTTGCCGCAGATCCGAGCGTGGTCGTCGGCGATATCGACCTCATTGATGATGCCGCTCGCGCTGAATTGCTGTCTGCTGGTGAGGGTTCCGTGGTTGCGATCGATCCCGCAGCTACGTTGGTTTCCCTGTTTGACGCCCAGCGGACGCCCGATGCGGTCGCCGTCACTTTTGACGGCGACTCGCTGACGTATGCGCAGTTCGCCGCCCGCGTGAATCAGCTTGCCCGGCACCTCATTTCGATTGGGGTCGGCCCGGAAAGTCGGGTCGCGCTCGACATGCGGCGCTCGCTCGACCTCCTTGTCGGCATCTACGCGATCAACGCGGCCGGTGGCGCGTACGTGCCGCTCGACCCCGACCATCCCGCCGATCGCACCGCCTACGTGCTCGAAACCGCCCGTCCCGTCGCGGTTTTGACAACTAGTGCCGCCGCGACCGTCGAGCACGTGGCTCCGGTGATCACCGTCGATACCCTCGACCTGTCGGGCTACTCGGCCGCGCCGATCACCGACGCCGAGCGCGTCGCACCGTTGCGTGCGGACAACACCGCCTACGTCATTTTCACCTCGGGCTCGACCGGTCGACCCAAGGGCGTCGCGGTGTCGCACGCTGCGGCGGTGAACCAAATTCGCTGGATCGCAAGCGAATACCGCATCAATGCTGACGATGTCGTGTTGTGGAAGACTCCCGCGACGTTCGACGTTTCGGTATGGGAGCTGTTCGCACCGCTCGCCAGCGGCGGCCGACTCGTGATCGCCGACGCCGACGGTCACCGCGACCCGCTGTACCTCGCTGAGGTGATCGCGCGCGAAGGCGTCACGATCACCTCGTTCGTGCCGTCGATGCTCGCGGTATTCGCGACCACTGTCGACGCGTCCGCGCTCACGTCGTTGCGCGCGCTGTTGATCGCGGGCGAAGCGCTCACCGCGCCGACGGTGACCGCGATCCGTCGCACGTCGGGTGCCGAACTGCACAACCTCTACGGCCCGACCGAGGCCACCGTGCATGCGACGAGCGCGCCCGTCGCGGCGTCGGTGAGCGGTGCGGTGCCGATCGGTCGCCCGGTGTTCAACACCCAAACCTTCGTCCTCGACGCGCGTCTGCGGCCGGTCCCCGCAGGTGTCGTTGGCGAGCTGTACCTGGCTGGCAGCCAACTCGCGCGCGGGTACCTCGACCGGCCCGACCTCACCGCCGACCGATTCGTCGCCAACCCGTTCGCCCCAGGCGAGCGGATGTACCGCACCGGCGACCTCGTGCGCTGGACCCGCGCTGGCGAACTCGAATACATCGGCCGGTCCGACTTCCAAGTCAAGGTTCGTGGACTGCGTATCGAACTTGGGGAAATCGAGGCCGCGCTCACCGAACATGACGATGTCGCGCAGGCTGTCGTTGTGGTCCGCGACGACCGGATCGTCGCCTACCTCGTGCCAAGCGGCCCGGTCGCGGTTCCTGACGTGCGCGCGAGCGTGGCAGATCGGCTGCCGAGCTACATGGTGCCGTCGGCGTTCGTTGTGCTCGACGCGATCCCGGTGAACGCCAACGGCAAGCTCGACCGTGCGGCCCTGCCCGCGCCCGAGGGCCCGACCCGCGAATACCGCGCGCCCGTCACCGAGACCGAGCAGACCATCGCGGGCGTATTCGCCGACGTGCTTGGTGTTGAGCGGGTTGGCCTCGACGACGACTTCTTCGACCTAGGCGGCAACTCGCTATCGGGCATTCGGGCTTGCGCGGGATTGACTTCCGCACTGGGGCAACCGATTTCGATTCGAGTACTGTTCGGGAACTCGTCGGTCGAGTCACTCGCCACGGTCCTGCGTGATGGCGCCGAGCCCGATGAGTCGGAAAGTGCTTTGGCCGCAGCCGATCTCGCGCTCGATCCGGCGATCAGCGTGGACGGCATCGCGCCGGAGCGAACGGGCGAAGCCGAGTCAGTGCTACTCACCGGTGCGACTGGCTTCCTCGGTAGCTTCCTGCTGCGCGAACTGCTCGAACAGACCAACGCCACTGTGTACTGCCTGGTCCGCGCTACCGACGAGGCCGCCGCGCGCGACCGGATCGACGCGACCGGTCAACAGTTCAAGATCGACTTCTCCGACTACCGCGACCGGATCGTCCCGGTTCCCGGCGACCTCGCGCGCCCGTTCCTCGGCATCGAACCGGCGCAGTACGCGATGCTGGCCGAGCGGATCGACGCGATCTACCACAATGGCGCGCAGGTCAACCACATTGAGCCGTACTCGCGAATGCGGGCGGCCAACGTGGGCGGCACCATCGAGGTGATGCGGCTTGCGACAACGACGAAACTCAAAGTGCTGCACTATGTTTCGACAAGGTCGGTGGCCGGAAATAGGCTAGGCGAAGACGGCGTTCCCGTCGGCAAGGTCGGCTATCCGCTCAGCAAGTGGGTCGCTGAGCAGCTGGTTTCGACCGGCATCGAGCGTGGCATTCCGACCACGATTTACCGACTCGGCCTGGTCACGGGCGACTCGCGCACCGGCGCCGCCCCCGTTGATGACGCGGCAACTACCCTGCTGCGCGCCATGCTTGTTCTCGGCGTGTGGCCGGGCTTCCGCGATGTTAACCAGCCCATGGCACCGGTCGACCAGCTCGCGGGCGAGCTCGTTCGGTTCTCGTTGAAGCCGGATTCGGCGGGGGTGACATACCCGTTGTGCGGCCCGAGCGACGGAGTCTGGGATGCCATCGCCATCGAGGCGCAGCGTCGGGGCTACCCGCTTCAGGTGGTCGATCCGACGAGGGTGGTTGAGGTGGTCTCCGCTGCCGCCGAAAAGGCCATCGCCGCCGACGACGCCGAGCTGGTGCGTGCGATCGCGCTCATCATCCACTACGCCGAAGTCGGCAACGGCGAACCGACGGAAGGCGCGGATGCACCGCAGCATGTGCCGACCAGGGCCGAAGCCGAGATGACGCTGCCCCCGCTGACGCCCGAGATCCTGTCGCGCTACTTCGACTACTTCATCGAGACCGGCTTTTTCCCCGCACCACCGGCGAATCCGGCCGCGCGCTAGCGACTTAGCGGGACCGCGCGGGGTCGTAGAGATGCGATCCCGCGCAGTCGACAACGCCGCCCAGCGCCCGGCCAACCAGGATCACCGCTGCCTGTCGCAACCCAGCCGCTTCGACCTGGTCGGCGATCGTGGATAACGTGCCGCGCAAGATCAACTGTTCGGGCTGGCTCGCGCGATAAACGACAACCGTTGGACAGTCGGGGCCGTATTCGCTCGTGAGTTCGGCGGCAAGTTCCCGAACTCGCGTGATCGCGAGGTGGAGCACGAGTGTGGCCCGGGTCGCGGCGAAGTTCGCCAACGCTTCGGTGGACGGCATCGCGGTCGAGCGCGCTTGCGTGCGGGTGAGCACAACTGACTGAACGACCTCGGGCACGGTGAGTTCGGCACCGACCGCCGCCGCCGCCGCGGCGTACGCGGGAACACCAGGGGTGATGTCCCACGGGACGCCGTGCGCGTCGAGGCGACGGGTTTGTTCGGTGAGCGCCGAGTACAGCGACGGGTCGCCCGAGCACAGTCGCGCGACTTCTTTGCCCGCGCGATGCGCCTGAACCAGCTGGTCAGTGATCTGGTCGAGGTCGAGCCGCTGAGTGTCGATGAGTTCAGTGCCAGGCGCACAGTGCGCGAGCACCTCAGGATCGAGGTAGGTGCCCGCGTACAGACACACCTGGCTTGCCCGCAATAGGTTCACCGCGCGCACGGTCAGTAGATCGGCCGCGCCCGGCCCAGCCCCAATGAAGTGAACCGTCATGCGCGCGAGTCTACGGACCTGGCAGTAGCGCTAACCGATCATGTCGAAGTGCGCGATGACCTTGGTCGGCTTGATCCGGACAACCAGTTCGCCCGGCACACCGTTGCGCTTGCCGTACTCGGCCGCCTTGTCGGCGCCGACGTAGCGAGCGGCAATGATGGTTGCCGTGCGCACGAGTTCATCGATGTCTTCCGACAGGGTGACCGTGCCTTGGACCTCGACGAACGCATAGGGCGGCTTTTCCAGGTCGACGCAGAGGGCGACGCGCGGGTCGCGCGCGAACGCCCGCCCTTTCGCCGATTCTTTGCCGGTATTGAACACCAATTCTTCGCCATCAATGACGAACCAGATCGGCACAACAAGCGGGCGACCGTCGCTAGCAGTGAAAGCGACTTTGCCAGTACGTGTTCCGGCCGAAAGGAAATCGCGGACTTTGGGATCAGCGAGAGATGCCATGCCCGCCACTCTATGGGCGACATGGCTCAGATCGCCCGAAGCGCGCGTGCTTCGGCGACCGCCGCCGAGCGAGACCGCACGCCGAGCTTGCCGTAGATGTGGACCAGGTGCGATTTCACCGTCAGCTCACTCAGGAACAGGTCGCGCGCGATGTCGCGGTTGGACATGCCACGCGCAACCATCCGCAATACCTCGATCTCGCGTTGGCTCAATGTGGTGTCGGACTTGCGCACCCTTGTCATTAATCGCGATGCGATGGTCGGCGAAAGCACGCTTTCGCCCAGTGCGGCTGAGCGCACCGCGCCGAGCAGTTCCTCTGGTGGAGTGTCTTTAAGTAGGTATCCGCAGGCTCCTGCCTCGATCGCGCCGAGAATGTCGGCGTCGGTGTCGTAGTTGGTGACAACCAGCACGTTGGGCGGGTTCGGCAGCGCACGCAAGCCCGCTGTCGCGTCGACGCCCGACGCGCCAGCCCGGAAGCGCAGGTCCATCAGGACCAGGTCGACCTCGGTGGTTTTACAGAAGTCGACAGCGGCCATGCCATCGGCAACGTCGCCGACGACGGTGATGTCGGTGGCGTGGTCGAGCAAGGCACGCAACCCGGCGCGCACGATGGCGTGGTCGTCGGCCAGCAGTAGTCGGATCATGCGGCGGCACCCATCGGGAAGGTGACGGTGACGGCGGTGTGGCCGGGCTCGGAGTCGACGGTCATCGCGCCGCCGCGTTCCTCAACCCGACTGCGCATTCCGACTAAGCCGAGCGAGCCCGACCGTGGTCGAAGCAGTTCGTCCTCAGGGATGCCGACGCCGTCGTCGACGACGTCAAGATGCACTTCGGCCCCGTCGTAGGTGAGGGTGACGCGCATTTGGCTGGCCGCCGCGTGCTGCACCACGTTGGCGACCGCGCTCTGGGCGATGCGCACGAGCGCCGCCTCGACCGGCATAGGCAGTGGGCCGACATCACCGTCGACAACGAACTGCGTCGCGAGATTTGGCGACCGCGCGCTGGCACAGATGCGTTCAAGCGCCTGGCTGAGCGATTTCCCGTCGAGGGCCGCGGGAGCCAGCTCGGCGATGAGTCGCCGTGTCTCGGCTAGGTCGTCTGCCGCGGTCTCGCGGGCAAGGCGGATGCGGTCGACAGCTGGGTGATCGGGTGCTGCCTGCTCGGCGGCATGCAGCAGCAGCTGAATGCTCGACAGGCCCTGCGCGACGGTGTCGTGGATTTCCTTAGCCAGCCGTTCACGCTCGGCCAACCGGCCCGCTTCCTGCTCCTGTTTTCCCAGCTCATCCTGCGTGCGAAGGAGGTCGAAGATCAGCGTTTGATACGCCCGCGATTCATCGGTGATGAGCCGGTAGCAGTAGCTGCCAGCGAGAGCGACAACAACGCCGAGTATCGGTCCGAGAATGCCGCCGACCGACCATCCGCGATGCTCGGCATAGGCGATGATCGTGGTGGCCGTGACGACGCCGGTGATGAGTAGATTCCACGGCGGGTCGAGCAGGTTGAGATAAAGAAAGAACAGCCCGAACGCCAAATACACCGCTTCCGGCGTGAGCGCGACAAGCACTGCCCACGCCACGGTTAACAGCACGAGCCACCAGCGCCGCGCCGCTATATTCCCCCACCGCATGATCTGCCCCCCAGCAAAATAGGTCATCAACCAGACGATGGTCACGACGACCACCGCTATGGGATGCGGATCCGGCGTTACCACCGCCCGCACCGCGATCACGATCGCGAGCACCGTCATCACACCGAACAGCACCCACCGCATCGTGGTGACGACGGGGGTCAGGCGCGAGCTGTGCACAAAATCAGCTTATGCCGGGCAATCGGTTGCGCATCCATCAAAAGTTGTAAATCCGCTCGCACTTTTGATGGATCGTGAATACATCCCTCGTGCGATGAAAACGGGTCGCGGAGGCCGCATTGTTGATGCATGTTCGTCGCACTCCGAGACCTGCGGGCCGCCCGAGGTCGCTTTCTGCTCATCACCGTCGTCGTCGGCTTAGTCGCGGTGTTGGTGAGCTTCCTCAGTGGGCTCACCGCTGGCCTCGCACACCAGAACATCTCCGCTATTCAGGGCGTTTCCGCTAAGTCCATCGTCTTCGCTGATTCGGGTACCGACCCGTCGTTCGACGCGTCATCACTGACCGAAGCCCAGGTCGCGCAGTGGTCATCGGCCGCCTCGGTCAACGCGATCGGCATTTCTCGTTCGCGAGCCGAGCACGCCGGGTCCGCCCCGCTGCAGGTCGCGGTTTTCGGTGGCGACGCGTCAGCATTCAGCAAACGTCCCGCAACCGCACTGGGCGCGGTGGTACTCAGCTCGGCAGCGGCCAAGGGGCTAGGTGCGGCGACAGGCGAACGGGTATCGCTGTCCGGTCGCGAATTCACCGTCGCCGCGGTGTCGGGCGACGAATGGTACAGCCACACCCCGGTCATCTGGGCTGCGCTTGGCGACTGGCAGGCCATCAGTCCACGCTCGGGTGCGGCGACGGTGCTCGCGGTGTCGGGCGAGGTGCGCGACGGAACTGATCTGGCAAGTCTCGATGCGGCGGCTGGCACGAAAACGGTCGCAGCGGGCGACGCCGTCGAGGCGATCGGTTCGTACAAGGCCGAAAACAGTTCGCTCACGCTCATGACGGTGTTGCTTTTCGCGATCTCCGCGCTGGTCATTGGCGCGTTCTTCACCGTGTGGACCGTGCAACGTCAGCCCGATATCGCGGTGCTGAAAGCGCTCGGCGCAACAACGTCGTCGCTTGTCGTCGACGCGCTCGCGCAGGCGGCGATCGTGCTCGCGGTCGGAGTCGCCGCCGGGCTCGGCATCACCGCGCTCAGCGCGACGCTGATGGGCGATGCCGTTCCGTTCGTGCTCTCGATAACCACCACGCTCGTGCCCGCTGTCGCGCTCATTGTTCTTGGCCTTATTGGGGCCGCGCTCTCCCTGCGTTTCCTGTTCACCACTGATCCGCTGACCGCCCTTGGGGCAAGCCGCTAAGGAGTCACGACCATGCCAAACGCTCTCACCATCACCGATGTCACGCTCACCTATCCCGATGGCGTCGACCGGCTTACCGCGTTGAACCGCGTAAACCTGCATGTGCCGGGCGGCGCTGTCGCCGCGATTACCGGGCCGTCGGGCTCAGGGAAATCGAGCCTGCTGGCCGTCGCGGCCACCCTGATCCGCCCTGATTCGGGCTCCATCATCCTCGAAACGGATTGCGGGCCAATCAATTTGGCACAGTTGAACAGGCGCGCCGCAGCGCAGGTGCGGCGCACTTCGATGGGCATCGTCTTCCAACAGCCCAACCTCATTCCCGCGCTTACGGCCGTCGAACAGTTGACCGTTACCGACCATCTTGAAATTCGAAAGCGCCGCTCGCGCAAGGACACTCACGCACGAGCACTGGAATTGCTCGATACCGTCGGCCTCGCCGCGCATTCCGACAAACGTCCCGCACAGCTGTCGGGCGGTCAGCGTCAACGCGTCAATATCGCGCGCGCACTCATGAACGAACCCGCGCTGATGGTCATCGACGAGCCGACGAGCGCGCTCGATTCTGAACGCGGCGCGGCCATCCTCGACCTCATCACCACCGTCGCGCGGCAGCACCACACGGCCACGCTTCTGGTCACGCACGACACCACACATCTGGACCGGATGGACAGCGTTTACCGCATGGTCGACGGGCACCTCTCGCAGGTACACCCGGTACCGCTCACAGCGTGAGCGGCGCGCGTAGTTAGTCGGCGGCGAGGGCGGCTAGTGCCATCGCCCGCAACACCGGGCGCGCCTTCGCGGCGGTGGCGGCGGACGCGCTGTGGGGGGTGGAATTGATCAGGCCGAAAGTCGCGTGGGCACGGATGCGCGCGGCTTCTTCGGCTAACCCGGGGTGCAACTCGCGCAGCAGTTCCACCCACAGTTCAACGTATTGACGCTGGGTGCGGCGAAGTACGCGCCGCTCAGCAGGGGGCACGCTTTCCAGGTCGCGATCTTGAATGCGGATCAGGTCGGGGTTGCCAAACGCGAAGTCGAGATGAAATTCCACTAGGGCCGCGAGTGCGGCGGTGGCCGTCGGAGATTCGGTGATCACCTCGCGGCCGCCGGCGAGCAGCTTCTCGCTCACGCCAACCAACAGCTCAACGAGTAAAGCTTCCTTGTTCACGAAGTGGCGGTAGACGGCGGGGCCGCTGATGCCTACGGCAGCACCGAGGTCATCGAGGCGAACCCCAAGAAAGCCTCGGTCGGCGATCAGCCGCGCGCCCGCATCGAGTAGTTGCTCGCGCCGCTGCGCCTTGGCTTGTTCACGCTTGGTACCGGTGGTCGGCGCTTGCGTTTCCACTGGCGGAAACCTCCACGACTCTGGACAAGTTGGTTAGTCAAGATTAACCTGATTTTCAGTTATCGACCGTTAACCGAATCGACAGGATCGCGAGATGACGCGCACGTACAACGCGGCAACACCGGATTCGGCAGCCGGTGCCGATACGCCCATTGCCGACCCCGTAGCAGCCAACCGCGCGGCGCACGCGGCGTTGGTTGCCGAGTTGCGCACCGTCACCGCGCAGGCCGCGCTTGGCGGGCCGGAGAAGTCGCGGGAGCGCCACGTCGCGCGCGGCAAACTGCTGCCGCGCGAGCGCGTCGAGCGCCTGCTCGATCCGGGCAGCCCGTTCCTTGAGCTTGCCCCGCTGGCGGCGAACGGGATGTACAACGACGAATGCCCCGGCGCTGGCGTTATCGCGGGCATCGGCCGTATCGCCGGCCGCGAATGCCTTGTTCTCGCCAACGACCCAACCGTCAAGGGCGGCACGTACTACCCCATCACGGTCAAGAAGCACCTGCGCGCACAGGAAGTCGCTTCGCAAAACAACCTGCCGTGCGTGTACCTCGTCGAGTCAGGGGGCGGCTTCCTGCCGAGGCAGGACGAGGTGTTTCCCGACCGCGAACACTTCGGTCGCATCTTCTTCAATCAGGCAAATATGAGCGCGCGCGGCATCGCCCAAATCGCCGCGGTGCTCGGCTCGTGCACCGCTGGCGGCGCGTATGTGCCCGCGATGGCCGACGAGGCTGTCATCGTGCGCGACCAGGGCACCATCTTTCTTGGCGGACCACCGCTGGTGAAAGCCGCGACCGGCGAAGTGGTTTCGGCCGAGGAGCTCGGTGGCGGCCTGCTGCATTCACGGACGTCGGGCGTTACCGATCACCTTGCGGAAGACGATGCCGACGCGCTGCGCATTGTGCGCGAGATCGTCGGCACGCTTGGACCTCGGCCGGAAGCGCCGTGGGCGGTCGAGCCGAGTACCCCACCGGCCAAGTCCGAAGAGGAGCTGTACGACGTAGTGCCCGTCGACGCGCGCACGCCCTACGACGTGCATGAGGTCATCGATCGAATCATCGACGGCGAGAACGGCTTTCACGAGTTCAAGGCCGAATACGGCAAGACCCTCGTCACCGGTTTCGCACGTATCCACGGTCATCCGGTCGGCATCGTCGCCAACAACGGCGTGCTGTTCAGCGAGTCAGCGATGAAGGGCGCGCACTTCATCGAACTGTGCGATAAGCGCAAGATCCCGCTGCTTTTCCTCCAGAACATCACCGGCTTCATGGTCGGGCGCGATTACGAGGCCGGCGGTATCGCCAAGCACGGAGCCAAGATGGTCACCGCCGTCGCTTGCGCGCGGGTCCCGAAGCTCACTGTGGTGATTGGCGGCTCGTATGGCGCGGGCAACTACTCGATGTGCGGTCGCGCCTACTCCCCTCGCTTCCTGTGGATGTGGCCCAATGCCCGCATCTCGGTGATGGGTGGCGAACAGGCTGCCTCCGTGCTTGCTACCGTGCGCGGCGAGCAGCTGGAGAAGTCCGGCACACCGTGGACAGCCGAAGAAGCCGAAACGTTCAAGGCACCGATTCGCGAGCAGTACGAAACCCAAGGCAACCCGTACTACGCGACCGCACGACTGTGGGACGACGGCATCATCGAGCCGACAGACACGAGAACTGTTCTTGGCCTTGCCCTTTCGGTGTGCGCGCAGGCGCCACTCGAACCCGTTTCCTACGGCGTCTTCCGGATGTGAGTCTGATGAACAACTCTCCAGTCACCGGCACGTTCCACACTGTCCTTGTCGCGAACCGTGGCGAGATCGCGGTGCGCGTCATTAAGACGTTGCGCGACATGGGCATTCGCTCGGTCGCCGTTTATAGCGATGCCGACGCGGATGCACGTCACGTGCGCGCCGCCGACGTCGCTGTGCGGCTCGGGCCAGCCCCCGCGCGCGAAAGTTATCTGTCGATCGACAAGCTCGTTGACGCTGCCGTGCGCTCCGGTGCGCAAGCCGTGCACCCGGGTTATGGGTTCCTGTCGGAGAATCCGGCGTTCGCCGCCGCGCTCGCCAAAGCTGGGATCAGCTTTATCGGCCCGTCGGCCAAGGCCATTGAGGTCATGGGCGACAAGATCACCGCGAAAAACACCGTCACCGCGTTCGGCGTTCCAGTTGTTCCCGGCATCGCGGAACCAGGGCTTACCGATGAACAACTCATCGTCGCCGCGCACGACATCGGCTATCCCGTCCTGGTCAAGCCGTCGGCGGGTGGCGGCGGCAAGGGCATGCGCAGGGTCGAGAACCCGGCCGACCTTCCCGCCGCATTGCAGAGTGCGCGTCGCGAAGCCGGTGCTGCCTTCGGTGACGACACGCTGTTCATCGAACGGTTCGTCACTCGGCCGCGTCATATCGAAGTGCAGGTTCTCGCCGACCAATCCGGCGCTGTCGTGCACCTTGGTGAGCGGGAATGCAGCTTGCAACGCAGGCATCAGAAGGTCATCGAGGAAGCGCCGTCGCCGCTGCTCGACGCTGAAACGCGTGCGCGCATCGGTGCCGCCGCCGTCGCGACCGCGCGCAGTGTCGATTACGTCGGCGCGGGCACCGTTGAGTTCATCGTCTCGGCCGACCGACCCGACGAGTTCTTTTTCATGGAGATGAATACGCGCCTACAGGTTGAGCATCCGGTTACCGAGATGGTCACCGGTGTCGACCTCGTCCAATGGCAGGTGCGGATCGCGGCCGGGCAGCCGCTCACGCTCAACCAGGACGACATCAAGCTCACTGGTCACGCCATCGAAGCGCGTGTGTACGCCGAAGATCCGGGTCGCGGCTTCCTGCCGACAGGCGGCACGGTGCTGAGTTTGGCTGAGCCCGCGCGTGCACGCGTGCGCGTTGACTCGGGACTCGCGGCAGGCACGGTTGTCGGCAGTGACTACGACCCGATGTTGTCGAAGGTCATCGCGTTTGGCGACACCCGCGCCGAAGCGTTGCGCACGCTCGATTCCGCGTTAGCCAGCACTGAATTACTCGGTGTCACAACAAATATCGAGTTCCTGCGCTTCCTGCTCGCGGATGCCAATGTGCAGGCGGGTCGGCTCGACACCGAACTGCTCGATCGTCGCGTCGCTGATTTCCGCCCGGCCGAGGCAACCGACGCCGACTTCATCGCCGCAGCGGCAGCCCGATGGTTGCGCCGTTGGCCCAGCTCACCCGGCGGCGACCTGTGGGCCATCCCGTCGGGTTGGCGGCTCGGCGAACACGCACCGACAGTGCTCACCTTGCGGGTCGGCGACCTCACCCGTCGCGTCGCGATCACCGGCACGCCCGAGTCAGCGGTGGTGAGTGTGCTTGACCCCGCCGGAGCGGCCCCGGTTGGCGCGGCACAAACGGCAGCGGCTGGCGCGGTCTTTTTCTCCCCGCGCTTCCTCAGCAGCGAGGCAAACGAGCTTGCCCTCACCATCAACGGGCTGCGGCAGGTTTATCGCGTTGCCGAATCCGCCGATGGGCGGATCTGGCTCGGCGCCGACGGGCGCGTTGTTTCGCTCGTTGAGGATCTCGCGTCGAGCACGCGCGCTGCCGTCGGGCATGTAGGCGATGCTGAGGTGCGCAGTCCGATGCCGGGCGCGGTTGTCGCGCTGCCGGTCGCTAACGGGCAGACGGTTTCCGTCGGCGATCGTGTTGTCGCGATCGAAGCGATGAAGATGGAGCACATGCTCACCGCGCCCGTCGCCGGTGTCGTTGAAGTGCTCGTACAGCCGGGCACCCAGGTGAAGCTTGACCAGGTGCTCGTTCGCATCATTGCCGAGTCTGACGAAAAGCCCAACGCCTCAACCGAATTGGAAGGGGTCGCGAAATGAGCGACGTGCGCAGGATCGTGCAGCGCGGATTGTGGTTCGAAGAGTTCGAGGTCGGCGCCATTTATGAGCACCGGCCTGGTCGCACGGTCACCGAGGCCGACAACGTGCTGTTCACGACGCTCACGATGAACCCGCAACCGCTGCATCTCGATGCAGCGTTCGCCGACGCGCAACCGCCGTTCAACCAGCGACTCGTGAATTCGATGTTCACGCTGTCGACGCTGGTCGGACTGTCGGTCGCGCAGCTTACACAGGGCACCCTCGTCGCGAACCTCGGCTTCTCGGACATCCGCTTCCCTGCCCCGGTCTTCATCGGCGACACCCTTTACGCCGAAACGCTCATCACCGACAAACGGGTGTCGAAGAGCAGGCCGGGCGAGGGAGTAGTGAGCCTCACCCACACCGCCCGCAACCAGGACGGCGTAGTGGTCGCCGAGGCCGCCCGCCAAACCTTGGTCCGCCTCGCCCCGGCGGAGGTGAGCGAATGAGCACCAACTCGTGGCAGCCAACCGGGCCCGCCTGGATGTTCTGCCCCGCCGATCGGCCCGAACGGTTCGGCAAAGCTGCCGCTGCCGCCGACGTCGTCATTCTTGATCTTGAAGACGGCGTCGCCGCAGCCGACAAAGCCGCCGCGCGGGAAGCCCTTCTCGCTACCACGCTCGACCCCGACAACACCGTTATCAGGGTCAATGCCGCCGACACCGACGACTACGCTCGCGATCTGGAAACGCTCAAGCAAACCCCGTATCGCCGCGTGATGTTGCCGAAATGTGAAGCAGCACAACAGGTTCGGCAACTCGGCGACTACGAGGTCATCGTGCTCGTCGAATCACCACTCGGTGCCATCAAGGTCACCGAGACGGTCGCGGTCGACAATGCCATCGGCGTCATGTGGGGTGCCGAAGACCTCGTCGCCGGCCTTGGCGGCAACTCGTCCCGCCACGCCGACGGCACCTACCGCGACGTCGCCAAGCACGTCCGGGCCACAAGTCTGCTGGCGGCCAAAGCTTTTGGTCGGTTCGCCCTCGATTCGGTGTACCTGAACATCAAAGATCTCGACGGTCTCGCCGAGGAAAGCGACGACGCTGTCGCGGTTGGGTTCGACGCCAAAGTCGCGATCCATCCCAGTCAGGTACCGGTGATCCGCGCCGCGTACGCGCCCGATCCCGACGAGTTAGCGTGGGCAGAACGGGTACTCGCACAAGTGCCGCACCATCGGGGTGTTTTCGCGTTCGAAGGCACAATGGTCGACGCCCCCGTGCTGCGCCATGCCGAACGCATCCTGCGCCGGGCAACGTAACCAACAAGCAGCAAACAGCGAGGAGAACAGTTCGGTGCAGCCGCAATGCGAACCAATCTGGGAACCAACCGCCGACGACGTCGCATCGGCGCGCATCACTGATTTCGCCGAGTTCGTGAGTCGGCGCACCGGCGTCGCCTACCCCGACTACCGGTCGCTGTGGCAGTGGTCGGTCGACGACATCGCGGGCTTTTGGCAAGCACTGTGGGACTACTTCGAGTTGGGCGAGACAGCGGGCCAGGTACTCGACGCACCAACGATGCCGGGGGCGAACTGGTTTCCTGGCACGAAACTGAACTATGTCGACCAGGTCGTGCGGATGGCCCAGTTCGACCGACCCGCCATCCTCGCGCTGCATGAAGATGCCGAGCCAACGGAGGTGTCGTGGACCGACCTGATCGTCGCGGTGAAGGCGTTCGCGCAGACGCTCAAAGATAACGGGGTCGAAGCGGGCGACCGGGTTGTCGGATACCTGCCCAACGTTCCCGAAGCGATCGTCGCGTTCCTCGCGACCGCGAGCATCGGCGCCATCTGGAGTGCGTGCGGACAGGACTATTCGGCGAAGGCCGCCCTCGACCGACTCGGGCAGCTCGACCCGACCGTGCTCGTCACCGCCGATGGCTACCGCTTTGGCGGTAAGGACCACGACAAGCGCCAAGACATCGCCGACCTGCGTGCTGGGCTCCCCGATCTGCGTGCGACCGTCGTCATCAACCAACTTGGCCTCGACGTCCCCGACGCGATCGCGTGGGCGGATGCCGCCGCCGATGCGGGCGAAGCCTCCATTATCGAAACCACCCCGGTCGACTTCGACCATCCGCTCTGGATCGTGTTCTCTTCGGGCACAACGGGTTTGCCCAAGGGCATCGTGCACGGCCACGGCGGCGTGATCCTCGAACACCTGAAAGCCGTCGCGCTCCAATCCGACATCGGGCCCGACGACACGTTCTTCTGGTACACCAGCCCGAGCTGGATGATGTGGAACTTCCAGGTCGCGGGACTCCTCACCGGCGCGACCATCGTCACCTACGACGGCAGCCCAACCGCGCAGGGCCCAGACACGCTGTGGCGCTTGGCCGCCGACACTGAGGCAACCGTGCTGGGGACAAGCCCCGGTTACGTGCTCGGCTGCATTAAGGCAGGCTCGGCGCCCCGCACTGATCACGACCTGTCGAAACTACGCACCGTCGGCATCACCGGCTCCGCACTGCCCGAATCATCAGCGCGCTGGCTCGCCGACAACGCTGGCGAACACGTGCAGGTCAGCTCGATTAGCGGTGGCACCGATGTGGTTTCGGCGTTCATCGGTGGCGCACCGACAGTGCCGGTGTGGCCGGGTGAGCTGTCCGCGCCCTACCTCGGCGTCGCGCTCGACGCGTTCGACGAGCAAGGCGAGTCGGTCAAGGGTGAGGTCGGCGAACTGGTCGTCACCGCACCGATGCCATCAATGCCCGTGCGGTTTTGGCGGGATGAAGACGGAAGTCGCTACCACGACGCCTATTTCGCTACCTACCCCGGCGTGTGGCGACACGGCGACTGGATCACCATCACCGAGCGCGGCAGCGTAGTCGTACACGGCCGTTCGGATTCCACGCTGAACCGCAACGGCATTCGGATGGGCAGTGCCGACATCTATCAGGCGGTCGAGGCGTTGCCCGAGATTGCCGAGGCACTTGTGATCGGCGTCGAACTTCCCGACGGCGGCTATTGGATGCCGCTCTTCGTCGTACTCGCACCAGGTTTCGAGCTCACCGACGACCTCAAGAATCGCATCAACACCACGATTCGCACTGCGGTCTCCCCACGCCACGTACCGGACGAAATCCAGGTCGCACCAGGTATTCCGCACACGCGCACCGGAAAGAAACTCGAGATTCCGATCAAGAAATTGTTCCAAGGTGCCGACCCCGCACGGGTGGTGGAACGCAGCGCGGTTGACGACCCGAACTTGCTTGACTGGTACGCCCTGATCCGTCCAGGGAGGGTTGCCTAATACACTCTGCACATGAATGTCGGCGAGTCTCGTGGAGTACGTGGGGTCGGCGCGGTGGCAACCGAAGGAGTGCGACGACGACCCAAAAATAGGCGGGCCCAAATTGCCGCCACATCGGCAATCGCGTTCGGCGCGTCCGGTTATCACGGTGTGAGCATGGAAGACATCGCGGCCGGGCTTGGGATTTCTTCGGCCGCGCTATATCGGCACTTCCCCAGCAAGTACGCGTTATTCCGGACCGAGTTGCTCAGGGTGAGCGAATCGTTCACTGCCGCAATCGAACTGTCGAACGCGGCGGACACAGCGGATGATGCGCCAGCGGAATGCCTGCGACGCATGCTCGATGGGCTCGCCGCGACAACGGTCGAAAATCGCGCGACGGTCGCGCTCGTGCGCTGGGAAGGTCGCTACCTCGAACCTGCCGACCGCGTTGTGCTCGACGAACAACGCGCCGCCGTCCTCGTCGCACTCGACGAACAACTCAGCATCCTCCGTCCCGAACTCTCCCCCGCCGATCACCGCATGCTTTCCACCGCGATGTTCGGCGTGATCATTTCCATCGCCGACCATCACACCGCACTACCCGCGCGCTCGGTCGGGCGACTACTCGGCGCGGCCTGTGTCGCCCTCGCCCGACCCGGATTGCCTCCTGCCGCACCGTGTTCGGGCCCGTCAACTCGGGTCCAGATCCCGCCATCGTTCAAACATGAACTGCTGCTTCGCAAAGCGGTTGAACTGTTTCACGAGCGCGGGTACCCGAATGTGAGCGTGGAGGACATCGCAACCGCGGCTGGGCTTTCGGCCGCGTCGGCGGTTTACCGGTTCTATCGCGGCAAGAGCGACATTCTCGCCGCCGCGTTCCGGCGTGCCGCCGAGGGCGTTTCCAGTGCGATCGGCCGCGCGATCGCCAGCACAAGCGACAGCAGGGGCGCGCTTGCGGTGCTGATCGATCAATTCGTCAGCGACACCTTCGACGAGCGCGCGTTGGCGGTGGTCTATTACGCCGAGTTTGGGCACGTTCCCGCCGATGAGCGGGCGGTACTGCGCAATATCCAGCGGTTGAGTGTGCAGGAATGGGCACGGCTGGTTCGCGACGTGCGGCCCGAACTATCCCCTGCGGAGGCGAGATTCCTTGTGCACGCGGCGTTCGCGATGGTGATCGATCTTGGTCAGGCCTACGGTGATGACCCGATCGCGTGCCGTGCGAGGGCAAGCCACCTCGTGCATAAGGTGCTGCTTGGTTAAGCGGCACCTTCGCGTGCCATCGCGGCGATCAACGAGTTGGGGCGCATGTCGAGCCAGTGCGATTCCACGTATTGCAGACAGTCGCTGCGCGACGCCGCCCCGAACGCGACGGTCCACCCACCGGGGACGGCGGCGAAGGTCGGCCATAGGGAGTGCTCGCCTTCGCTGTTGATCAGCACGTAGAAGGTGGCGTTTTCGTCATCGAATGGATTAGACATGGTTGTCCTCTCAGGTTGAGCTGTCAGGCAGCGGTTGCGGGGGCGGGCAGTCGGACGAGTGTCGCGGCGTGGCCGTCGACGTCCCATCGCCCGTAGCCGCCCGTTCGGAAAAGTCGTTCGCCCGGGCGACCAAAGGGGTTCGCGATGAAGCGGGCCGCTGTGGTCGCCGGGTCGGCGCGGTAGCCGATGGCGAGTTGGTCGCCTGCCAGGTAAACCTCACCGGCGACGCCCGGGCCGGTCGGTTGCAGTCGGCGGTCGAGAATGTGGGTCGCCGACGCGAGCACGTCGGCGCGGTGGTTTGGGTCTGGCGTCGCTTCGGTGAGGACAAGCGTCGCGCCGACGCGCAGCGGGGCAAGGTAGCCGCGCCACTGGGTGGTCACGCTGCCAATGTCGGGTTGTAAGTGCACGTCGCGCGCGGTGAAGTGTCGGCCGGGCTCGTCAACGAGCCGGTTTACGGCGGCCGCGTGCGTGACGTGTGTCGCGCGCGCCGAGCCGGGGCCGAACAAGATAAACGCGGGATGCGATGGCAGTACGGCGGTTTCGCGGTCACTCGCGGCGAGCGGTTCGTCGGAGTAGTGCGACAGGTGCACGCGGTCGAGCACGACAACCGGGAACTCGTCGGCGATGAACGGCACGCGATCGTCGACAGTCAGCAGCGCGGCGGGATCGGCGGCGCGCAGGATTTCCGGCAGGGCGACCCCGCTGTCGGTCGGGACCACCGCGCCGCCCGCTTTGAGCACGGCGTAGATGGCGATGATCAGTTCGATCGAACGGGGCACGTCGATGACGACGGCCGATTCCGGACCGATACCGATGGCGTTGAGGTGGCGCGCGAGCTGGTTGGTTCGCCGGTCAAGATCGCCGTAGGTGATGATCGCGGTCGGCGCGCTGCCGCCGGGGATGTGGACAACGGCCGGATCGAACGGCGTCGTTTGGGCTTGAGCTTCGAACTCGTCGAGCACGAGTTCACCTGCCAACGGCGAACTTTCGACGCGACCGACGAATTCCAGCTCAGCACCAGGTCCGTACGGGGCGTCGCGCAAGCGAACGAGTTCGCCGGTCGCGAACATCCGATCCTCAACGGGCCCAGCGGGATTGGCGAGGAAGGTCGCGGCGGTCGACTGACGGCCGAGGTAACCGCGCGCGAGCTGCACGCCGGAGACGTAAAGCTGGCCCACCTCGCCGTCAGCGACGGGGGCAAGGTGTTCGTCAAGGACAAGCAGTTCCACGTCGTCGGCGGCAAGCCCGAGCGGGATAACGGCGGTGTCCGCGCCGGTGACCTCATGCGCGACAACCTCGCCAGCGGTTTCGGCGCGACCGTACAGGTGCCACAGCGTCGCTCCGCTGACCGCGCGCAGCTCAGCTGCGGTCTGCGTGGGCAGTGGCGCGCCGCTGCTGAGGATGACGCGCAGCGAGTCGAGTCGAGATTCGGCGTCCGGGTGGGCGACGAGTCCGGCGAGGTCGTCCGGGGAAACGCACACGGTGGTGACGGCGTTGTCGGCGACGGCGTCACCGAGTTCGGGTTCGTCGGCGAGCACGAGCGCGGCCCCGGTTTGCAGGGCGAGTAACAGTTCGCCGACGGCGTGCTGGGTGTCGAGCGGCGCGCGCCACAGCACGGAGTCGCCAGCGCTGAGACCGCAAAGACGTTGCCGCCAAAGCGCATTGGCGCGTGCGGCACGGTGACCGATCACGACGGCGGAGGCGGCGGGGACATCGACGACGAGGTAGGCGGGGTTGTCGGCACCCGGCCTGGGTAGTCGAACTGGTTCAGCGGCGATGCCACTTTCGTTCCCCGAATCGGTCAAGACCAAACTCGGCGCGGCCAGTTCGATCGCCCGCTCACGGGTTTCGCGCGGCGCGGCCGGGTCGAGCAGCACGAACGCGCCGCCTGCGGCGAGCACCGCGTGTACCGCGACGACAAGGTCGATCGACCGGGTCATCGCGATGGCGACCGTCGTTTCCAGCCCGACCCCACGCGCAACGAGCGCGGCGGCTTTAGCCGCGACCAGCTCGGCGAGTTCGCCGTAGCTGAGCGGGGTTTCGCCGTGGCGGACCGCAAGTGCGTCCGGGTCGAGCGCGAGTTGGGCGGCGAACTCAGCGAGTAGGGTGCCGGGTTCGGCACCGAAGCTCTGGCTTGGGTCCAACAGGGGCGAATCGGTGTGCTGCGGAGAGATCACCGGGTTCCTTCCGAGTCGTCGACTGGTCCCGAGCCCGCTGTCACTGCGGCGGCATCGGTGATGAGGGTCTGCAAGGTGTTGGTGAGCCCGGTCGCGCCGAGGGCGGCGAGCACGCCCGGCACCAAGCCAGCGAGGGCGACGTTGACCAGCGCTTCGGGCTTCATCGCCGCACCCATCGACCTGCGCACCGCGGTGAGCTTGGCGTCGAGCGCGCCGTAGGACACCTCGTGGTCGCCGTGCGTGAAGGCGACGACCTGGGGTGCGATGCGGGCCGCCGAACCAACAAGGGTCGGCAGGTCAGCGATCGACAACCGCGGTTTCGGCGGCGTCTTCTCCGCTGCCGTGCGCACGTCGATCGCGCGAACGGCGACGGTCGGGTCGGCGGCGATCGCGGTGAGCACGGAGCGGAACCGCTCGGTCATCGCGACGATCGTCGACTCATCGAAGATGTCGGTCGCGTAGCCAAACGCGACGTCGAGACCGTCAAGCACGCCGTCGGTGTCGTAGCGCTGCAAGATCGTCGGGTGCAGGTCGAACTTCGCTTCGGCGAGGCCGGGGTCGAGCGGTTCGACGGTCAGCCCAGGCAGTTCGATGCTGGTCGGCGGCATGTTCTGGAAGGTGAGCATCACCTGGAACAGCGGGGTGAACGCGCCGGTGCGCGGGCGACCCATCGCGTCGACGATCTGCTCGAATGGCACGTCGGCATTGGCGAGCGCGGCGAGGTCGCGTCGCTTTGCCTGGGCGAGCAGGTCGGTGAACGGGCCACGCGACTCGATCTCGGTCCGCAGGGCGACGGTGTTGACGAACATGCCGACCAGATCGTCAAGTTCGCGCGCACCACGTCCGGCGACCGGTACGCCGATGGTGATGTCGGAGCTGCCCGACAGCTTGGCGAGCAGCACCGCGAGCGCGCTGTGCACAACGGTGAACAGGGTCGTTCCGTTGTCGCGAGCGACCTCGTCGAGGCGATGGGTTAGCTGCGCATCGATATCGAATTCGATTGCCGCCGCCCGCATTTCCCGTCGCGCGGCACGCGGACGGTCGGTCGGGAGCGCGAGCAGTTCGGGCGCGCCAGCGAGTTCGCGGGTCCAGTACGTGAGCTGACGGCTCACCACGCTGTCGGGATCTGCTTCGTCGCCGAGCAGGTCGCGCTGCCAGACGCTGAAGTCGGCGTACTGGATTTCCAGCGGCGTCCACTCGGGGTCGACGCCCGCGTTCCGCGCGACGTAAGCGCGAACGAGGTCGGTGACCAGCGGCGCGACCGAGTACCCGTCGGCGCTGATGTGGTGCACGACGACGACGAGCGCGTGCTCATCCGGTGCGAGGCGATACAGCGCGACGCGAACCGGCGGGGCAGCGGTGATGTCGAACGGCTGGGCGACGAGCGCGCTGACGCGAGCCATGATGTCGTCGTGCGAAACCGAAATTGGTTCGAGGTCAACCGAATTCGACCACGCGGGCATCACCTGCTGCACCGGGCCGTCGGCCGTGTCGGGGTAGCGGGTGCGCAGCGTGTCGTGCCGGGCGAGCACGTCGGCGACGGCACCGCGCAGCGCGGCCAGGTTGAGGTCGCCGGTCAGGCGGATCGCGGCAGGGATGTGATAGGCGGCCGAGTTCTGCGCGAGCTGATGCAGCACCCACATGCGCTGCTGGGCTGGTGAAAGGACGGCAGGGCCGGTTTCGGTCCGCTTGACCAGGGCAGGCCGCTTGTCTCCGCGGTCGAGCGTTTCGAGCCGGGCGGCCAGCGCGGCGACGGTCGGTGTTTCGAAGACGGCGGCCACCGGCACCTGAGCGCCAAGGGCAGCGCTGAGTCGACCGGCGACACGGGTCGCGGTGAGTGAATTACCGCCAACAGCGAAGAAGTCGTCATCGAGACCGGCTGTCGCACAACCGATTACCTCAATGAAGGTCGCGGCGACCAACTGCTCAAGCTCGGTCACCGGTGCGCGGAACTCCGCGTTCGCGAACTCGGGCTCGGGCAGCTGACCACGGTCGACCTTGCCGCTTGAGTTGAACGGGAACTCGTCGAGGATCACCAGCGCGCTCGGCACCATGTACGCGGGCAGGTCGGCGGTGAGCTGGGCGCGAATTTCTTCGACGATGCCAGGCGCGGCCGGGTTATCGACGGTCGCGTAGGCGACGAGTCGGGCACCGTTGTCGTCCTGTTTGGCAACAGCAACGGCGGCGCGCACGTTCGGGCAGCGCAGCATCGCGGTTTCGATTTCGCCAAGTTCGATGCGGAATCCGCCGATCTTGACCTGGAAGTCGACGCGGCCGAGGTACTCAAGGGTGCCGTCGGCATGCCAGCGGACGACGTCGCCGGTGCGGTACATGCGCTCGCCCGGCTCGCCGAACGGGTTCGCGACGAAGCGGTCGGACGTCAGCGCGTGCCGACCGAAGTAGCCGCGCGCGAGCTGCACACCAGCGAGATAGAGCTCGCCAGCGACACCCACGGGCACCGGACGCAGGCGCGAATCGAGCACGTGAACCGCGCTGTTCCAGAGCGGACCGCCGATCGAAACGAAGTTGGTCGGCTCTTCTTCGACCGCGTATTCGGTGATCGACACGGCCGCTTCCGTCGGCCCGTACGTGTTGTAGAGCGTCGCGGTGTCGGTGGCCAGCCGGAACTGGTGTGCCGTCGCGACCGGCAGCGCTTCGCCGATCGCGAGCACCGCGCGCAGGGACTCCGGCAGCCGGTCGCCGTTGGCGAGCAGCATCGTGACCAGCGACGGAACCGCGCACAGGATGGTGATGTCGTGCGCGGCCATCGTTGCCCGGAGCAGGTCGGGGTCACGCTCGGCACCCAGTTCAGCGACGACGAGCGTGGCACCGATGGTGAGCGGTCCCCAAAATTCCCAGACCGAGACGTCGAACGTCGATGGGGTCTTGAGGACAACGCGATCGCGCGCGGTCATCTCGAAACGTGAATGCAACCAAGCGATTTGGTTGACGATCGCGTTGTGCGGGATGGCGACGCCCTTGGGCAGGCCCGTTGACCCGGACGTGAAGATCACGTAGGCGGGGTGCTCTGGACGCAGCGGGGCGATGCGGTCGGCATCGGTGATGGGTGCCGTGGTGAGCGCGTCGCCAAGGCCGTCGACCTCAATGACCGGCACGTTCACCGCGACGGGAACGCCCTCGGCCACCGTCGTCAAAACGCAGACAGGAGACGAGGTTTCGATGATGTAGGCGATGCGGTCGGCCGGGTGCGTCGGGTCGATCGGCACGTACGCGCCGCCGGCGCGGACCACCGCGTGCATCGCGATCACCAGGTCAACGCTGCGCTGCATCGACAGCACGACCGTGCGTTCCGGGCCGACACCCGCGCCGATGAGGTGGTGCGCGAGGGTGTTGACGCGCGCGTCGAACGTCGCGTAATCGAGGGCGCCCTCGTTGGTCGCCAGTGCCGTCGCGGCCGGGGTGCGCGCGGCCTGGTCAGCGACCATCGATGCGAGCGTTGCCGGTTCGACCGGGCGCGCGGTTTCGTTCCATTGCGCGAACTGGGCGGCGTCCGGGCCGAGCAGATCAAGATCGCCGACAACGGTTTCCGGCGTTGCCGCGACCGTTTCGAAGATCCGCGTCAACTGTGCCGCGAACCGCCGCGCCGACATCGCGTCGAACAGGTCGGTCGCGTAACCGAAAACGAGCTCGATTCCGGCGGCCGAGCCATCGAAGCTGTAGTTGTCCTTCGCGAAAAGGTGCAGATCGAATTGTGCTACGCCAGCATCAAATTCGACCTCTTCCACGGTCAAACCGGGCAGTTCAAGCGCGCGACGTTCGTGGTTCTGGAAGGAGTAGCCAACCTGGAACAGCGGGTGTCGCGCGGTCGAGCGGGCCGGGTTGAGCACCTCGACGAGCCGTTCGAACGGCACGTCAGCGTGGCCCAACGCCGCGATGTCCGAGCCGCGTGCGGATTCGAGCAGCTCGGTAAACGGCTGTGCCGCATCGACTTCCGTACGAAGCACGATGGTGTTCGCGAACATGCCGATGACCTCGTCAAGTTCCGGTTCACCGCGACCAGCGATCGGCGTGCCGACCGCGATGTCGGTGGTGCCCGACAGGCGAGCAAGCAGCGCGGCGAACGCGGCGTGCACGACCATGAACAGCGTCGCGCCACTGCGGCGACCGACGGCGACCAGCGCGGCGTGGACGTCCGCGTCGAGCGTGAAGGTGACCTTGTCGCCGCGCATGCTCTGGCGCGCGGGGCGCGGGCGGTCGGTCGGGAGAGCGAGCTGGTCGGGCAGGCCCTTGAGCTGGTTCGCCCAGTAGTTAACCTGCTGCGCGGCAACCGAGTTCGCGTCAGACTCTTCGCCAAGCATCTCGCGCTGCCACAGCGCGTAGTCGGCGAACTGCACGGCGGGCGGGGTCCAGCCGGGTGCGGTGTCGGCGAGGCGCGCGGTGTAGGCGCGCATAAGGTCCGCGACGAACGGGGTGATCGACGAACCGTCCGCGGCGATGTGATGCAGGACGGCAGCGAGGACGAATTCGGTTTCGTCGAGCTGGAACAGGCGAAGCAGGACCGGCACTTCGCTAGTCACGTCGAAGGTCGTCATCGCGACTTCGCCGATGGCGCTTGGCAATTCCTCCGCCGAGACACTCATCGGCGTGAGGTCGGGCGTTGTTGTCGGCATGATCACCTGGACCGGCGACCCGTCGACCTCGGGGTAGTGCGTGCGCAGCGACTCGTGTCGCGCGATCACGTCGCCAACGGCAGCGGTGAACGCGGCGACGTTGAGGTCACCGGTCAGGCGCAGCGCGAACGGGATGTTGTACGCGACCGACGCGCGATCGAAGCGGTTCAGGAACCACATGCGCTGCTGCGCGGGAGAAAGCGGAAGTGCCGCAGGGCGTTCCCTCCCAACGAGCGCCGGTCGATCACCCGATGCCAACGCGGCGACGGCGGCGGCGAGGTCGGCGACCCGCGGCGATTCGAACAGCGTCCGGACACCGACGCGACGGTCGAGCGCCGAACCGATGCGGGCGGCGGCCTTCGCGGCGAGCAGCGAGCTGCCGCCGATAGCGAAGAAGTCGTCGTCAGCGCCAACAAGGTCAAGGCCGAGGACCTCGGCGAAAACGCCAGCGACGATTTCCTCCGCGACGCCGGTCGGCTTGCGGTAGGCGGTGGTTTCAAACACCGGCGCGGGCAGCGCGGCGCGGTCGAGCTTGCCGTTGACCGTGAGCGGGATGCGGTCGACCGACACGATCGCGGCGGGCAGCATGTGCTCGGGCAGCGTGCGCGCGAGTTCGAGTTTCAGTGCTGCGGTGTCGATTTGGGTGTCGGCGACCGCGTACGCGACGATGCGCGGCTCGTCGACCAAGTCGGTACGCACGATCACCGCGACCTCACGCGGCGCGAGCGACGACGTGAGCAACGCGGCCTCGATCTCGCCGAGTTCGATGCGGAAACCGCGCAGGTTCACCTGCTGATCGGCGCGGCCCAGATACTCAAGGTCGCCGTCGGCGGTCCAGCGCGCGAGGTCGCCGGTGCGGTAGGTGAGGGTGCCCGCCGCGCCGTACGGGTCGGCGACGAAGCGGCTTGCGGTGAGGTCGGGGCGGGCAAGGTAGCCGCGTGCCAGCTGGGTGCCGGAGACGTAGATCTCGCCGGGCACGCCGACCGGGACCGGACGCAGGCGCGAATCAAGCACGCGCACAGTCAAACCCGCGATCGCACCACCGATCACGCTTGCCGACCCGGTTTCGGGGGTGATCTCGCGATACGAGACGTGCACCGTGGTTTCGGTGATGCCGTACATGTTCACCAGCTGCGGCGTTGTGCCGTAGCGCGCGAACCACGGGGCGAGCCGCTGTGGTTCCAGCGCTTCGCCGCCGAAGATCACCGTGCGCAGCGCGTATTCGGTTGGCTCACTTGCCAAGTCGGCAGCGATGAGCTGGTAGAAGGCCGACGGGGTCTGGTTGAGAACCGTCACGCCTTCGGTGCGCAGCAGGTCGCGGAACTGCTCGGGCGAGCGCGAGGTGAAGTAGTCGACGAGCACGACCGAACTGCCGTGCAGCAGCGCGCCCCACAGCTCCCACACCGAGAAGTCGAAGGCGTAGGAGTGGAACATCGTCCACACGTCGTCAGGGCCGAATGCGAAGTGGCGCGCGGTGTTATCAAGCAGCGCAATGACATTCGCGTGCGGGATCACCACACCCTTGGGGCGACCGGTCGAACCCGAGGTGTAGATGACGTAGGCGGTGTTGCCCGGGGTCAGCGGGGTGCGACGGTCGGCGTCGGTGATGGGGTTGCCCGCGAAGTCGAGCAGGTTGCCGCACGCGGGGTCGAGGACGGGGCCGCCGAACCAGTCGCGCGGGAGGCCCGACTCGGTGTTGGCGATCGCGCAGAGCGGGCGGGCGTCGTCGATCAGGTATTCGATGCGGTCAGCCGGGTAGTTGGGGTCGATCGGGAGGTAACCCGCGCCCGCTTTCAGGACCGACAGCAGTGCGACCGCGAGTTCGATGGTGCGCGGCATCGCAACGGCGACAAGGGTTTCCGGGCCAACGCCAGCGCCGATGAGGCGACGGGCGAGGCGGTTGGACCACACGTCGAGTTCAGCGTAGGTGAGCTGGTTTTCGCCTGCCTTGACCGCGACGGCGTCAGGGTTGGCAGCTGCCGCTTTCGCGAACCGGGCGACGAGCGTCTCGGTTTCGTCAGCGGTGACCGCTTCGCCCGTGCTCGCCCAGTCGTAGAGCGCGCGCTGCTGTTCTTCGGCGCTGAGGAGTTGGATGTCGCCAACGACGACGGTCGGGTCAGCGACGACAGCCGAGAGCACCTGGGTGAAACGGCGGGCGAGAGTGGCGACGCTCGCGTTGTCGTAAAGGTCGGTGGCGTAACCGATTTCGATCGACATGCCGTTGGCGCGGCCATCGACATCGGCGTTCTCGTTGACGGTGAACTGGAGGTCGAACTTGGCGACCTGCGCGTCGAAATCGATTGGGGCGACGGTAAGTTCGGGCAGTTCGAGGGTCGGCACGGTGAAGTTCTGCAGCACGAGCGCCACCTGGAACAGCGGGTGGCGGTTGCGTGCGCGCGAGATGTTCATCGCGTCGACGATCTGCTCGAACGGCAGGTCAGCGTGCGAAAGGGCGTCGATGTCGGCGGCGCGGACGGCGTCGAGCGTCGACTCGAATTCGGCGCGCGGGTCGATCTGCGAACGCAAAACGAGGGTGTTGACGAACATGCCGACGAGCCCGTCGAGCGCCTGATCACCACGTCCGGCGACCGGCGTGCCGATCGCGATGTCGCTACCGCCGGACAGCCGCGCGAGTAGCACGGCGAGGGCGGCGTGGATGGTGGAGAACAGGGTCGCGTCGTACTTGCGTGCCAGTTCGCGCAGTTCGCTGTGCAGGTCGGAGTCGACGGTGAAGCGGTGCGTCGCGCCACGGAAGGTCGACTCGACCGGGCGTGGGCGGTCGGTCGGCAGTTCGAGCTGCTCGGGGAGGCCGGCGAGCGCGGTGGTCCAGTGGGCGAGCTGCGTTGCGGCTTCGCTGTCGGGATCGGTTGCGTCACCGAGGGTTTCGGCCTGCCAGAGCGCGTAGTCGGCGTACTGGACGGGTAGTTCGGCCCAGGTTGGGGCGGTGCCGGTGGTGCGCGCGGCGTAGGCGGCCATGAGGTCGGCGGCCAGCGGGCCGAGGGAGAAGCCGTCGGCGGAGATGTGGTGGATGACGAGGACGAGGACGTGCTCGTTGGTGCCGTCGACGGAGAGGAGGTTGGCGCGGACGGGGACGTCGGTGGTGAGATCGAAACGGGTTGCGGCGCAGGAGAGTACGTGTGCTTCGACGGCGTCGGCTGGGACTGTGCTGGTGTGCAGCGCGGTTGTCGCGAGAGCGCTGGCGGGTTCGGCCGAGTCATCTGTCGCGGTAGCAGGAGCCGCATCCGCGACAGATGCGCTGCTCGCCGTGCCGTCGCAGGTTGCGTCGGGCGACGCGGCGACGACTGCCGAGCATGCGTTGCGGATTGCTTGGACCGGGAGGATTACCTGTTCCGGGCCCGCGGGGCCATCCGGGTACGTCGTGCGGAGGATTTCGTGGCGGGTCAGGACGTCGGACCAAGCCACGCCCAACGCCTCCGCGTCGACAGTGCCGGTCAGGCGTAGCGCCACCGGGATGTTGTCGACCGCGTCGCCGGGGCCGTCGATGTCGGCGTCGGCGAAGTAGCGGTTGAGGAACCACATGCGGCGCTGAGCGGCCGACAGCGGGATGCGCTCGGGGCGCGGGCTTGCGACCAGTGCGGCGCGGCCACCGCTACCGCTGCGCGCCGCGCATTCGGCGGCGAGTGCGGCGACGGTCGGGGCTTCGAAGAGGACGCGGACCGGGAGCTGGGTGTCGAGGGCGGCACCGAGGCGCGCCATCACCTGCGTCGCGGTGAGCGAGTTGCCACCGATGGCGAAGAAGTCATCGTCGAGGCCGACTTCGCGGTCGGCGGGGAAAGCGAGCAGGTCGGCGAAGGTTTGCGCGACGAGCTGTTCGGTCGGGGTTTGCGGCGCACGGAAGGTCGCGGTCGCGAACGTGGGAACGGGCAGGGCCTTGCGATCGAGCTTGCCGTTCACGGTCAGCGGCAGCGCGTCGAGGACCATGAGCACCGACGGAACCATGTACGCGGGCAACGACTCGCCCAACTGGGCCCGAAGCTGTTCGGTATCAACAGGTTCCGTGGTGACGACGTAGCCGACGAGCTGGTCGCTGACGCGGTTGTCGTTGCGGACGATCACCGCGGCGTGGGTGACGGCGTCGATCGCGAGGAGCGCGGCTTCGATTTCGCCGAGTTCGATACGGAAACCACGAACCTTGACCTGGTCGTCAGCGCGACCGAGGTGTTCGAGTTCGCCCGCGGCGTTCCAGCGGCCGAGGTCGCCGGAACGGTACAGGCGTTCGCCGGTGTTGGTGAACGGGTTCGCGACGAAGCGGGCAATGCTGAGTTCTTCACGACCCAGGTAGCCGTTCGTCAGCTGCGGACCGGCCACGTAAATCTCGCCAGGAACGCCGACCGGGACCGGGTTCAGGCGCGTGTCGAGCACGTAGACCGACAGTCCCGCGATGGCCTTGCCGATCACCGAACCCGTTGCGTTGGTGACGGTTTCGAGGTCGAGGACGCGGTGTGTGACGTGCACGGTGGTTTCGGTGATGCCGTACATGTTGACCAGCTGCGGGCCGGTCGAACCGTTGGAACCGTCGCCGTTGCGGACCATCCAGTCGCGCAGACGTGAAAGTTCGAGCGCTTCACCACCAAAGACGACGTACCGCAACGCAAGTGGCGTCGGGTTCGTGCGTTCCACCTCAGCAAGCTGGTAGAACGCCGACGGCGTTTGGTTGAGCACGGTCACGTTTTCACGCGAGAGCAGTTCGAGGAACTGTTCTGGCGAACGGGAGACGTAGTAGTCAACGACGACGACGGTGCCGCCGTAGAGCAGCGCACCCCAGAGTTCCCAGACGGAGAAGTCGAAGGCGCTGGAGTGGAACATCGTCCACACGTCGTCAGGCCCGAACCCGAACTCGCGATCGGTATTAGCGAACAGCTTGACCACATTGGAGTGCGCGACCACGACACCCTTGGGGCGGCCAGTCGAGCCGGAGGTGTAGATGACGTAGGCGGTGTTCGCCGAATGCAGCGGCGCGATGCGGTCAGCGTCGGTGATCGGGCCTTCACCCGCGTCAACCAGGTCGCCCGTTTCAACACCGAACCCAGCCATCGACACAACCGTGAGGTTCGCGGGCAGTTCAACATCGACAGTGCCGTCGACAATCACGCTCGCCGGCGCGGCATCGGACAGCACGTAGGCGATGCGATCGGCCGGGTAGGTCGGGTCGATCGGGACGTAGCCGGCACCCGACTTGACCACCGCGAGCAGCGCGACAACGAGGTCGAGCGAACGCGGCAGGATTACCGCGACCAACTGGCCAGGGCCAGCGCCTTCGCCAATAAGCTTGCGCGCCAAGGTGTTCGCGCGACGGTCAAGCTCGGAGTAGGTCAGCGACTCATCACCAAACTTCACGGCGGTCCGGTCGCCGTGCTCGGCAACCATCGCGTCAACCAGGTCAGCCAGGGTCGCTTCGGGGTTGGCGAACAGTCCGGTGCCACCGTCAGGAGCGGACTGCGCCCAGTTGTGGGTCAGGTCCGCGCGCTCGGTGTCGCTAAGCAGGTCGATGTCGCCGATCACGACGCTGGGATCGGCGGCCACCTCCTCCAGCATCCGCACGAAGCGGGTGCCGAAACTTGTGACGGTCTGCGCGTCGAACAGGTCGGTCGCGTACTCGAACCGGCCCGCGATGCCCGAATCGGTCTCGCGCAGGGTGAGTTGCAGATCGAATTTGGCTGTCTGCGTGTCGATTTCGATTTCCGACGCGGTGAGGCCAGCCAAGGCCAGCTCGGTCACCGAGTTGTTCTGGAAGTCGATCAGCACCTGGAACAGCGGGTGGCGCGCGGTGGAGCGCACGGGGTTGAGCACCTCGACGAGGCGGTCGAAGGTGACGTCGGCGTTGGCGAGTGCGCGCAGGTCACCGTCGCGGACCTGGGTCAGCAGCTCGGCGAACGTGGCCGACGGGGCGACGGCGCTGCGGAGCACCAGGGTGTTGACGAACATGCCGACGAGCCCGTCGAGCGCCTGGTCACCGCGACCGGCGACCGGGGTGCCGACGGCAATGTCGCGCTGCCCCGACAGCTTCGCGAGGGTGGCCGCGAACGCCGCGTGCATGACCATGAACAGCGACGCGCCATTGCTGGTCGCGATGCCGCGCAGGGAGGTTGCGAGGTCAGCGGTGACGTCGAAGGTGGTGCGTGCGCCGCGGCCGGTCGCGACGGCGGGGCGCGGGCGGTCAGTGGGGAGTTCGAGCAGGTCGGGAAGTTCGGCGAGTTCGGTTGTCCAGAAATCGATTTGGCGCGAAAGGAGCGACTGCGGGTCATCCTCGTCGCCAAGTGTTTCGCGCTGCCAGAGGGTGAAGTCGGCGTACTGCACGGCGAGCGGGGCGATGGGGGTGGCGTCGCCGGTGAGGTGGGCGGCGTAGGCGACCATCACGTCGCGGGTGAGCGGCGCGACCGACCAGCCGTCGGCGGCGATGTGGTGCACGACGAGGACGAGGACGTGCTCGTCTTCGGCCGTAGCGATCAGGTGCAGGCGAACGGGTGCGGCCTCGCCGACGGCGAAGGGCTGCGCGGCGAGTTCGCGGATGCGGGCGATGAGCTGGGCGTTGACGCGCCCGGCATCGGCGTGTGCGCTCGCGTCGGCCGCCGCGAGGGTCGCGTCGTTCGAAGGATTCGTTGCCTCGGCCGATGCAACCAGACCGGTCGAGTCAGCGTCGCCGATCAGCGATTCAGCGATGAGCTCAATGCCAACCTCGTCGGGCGACAACACTTCCTGATACCCGATGCCATTGACAGACGGGTAGCGCGTGCGCAGCGACTCATGACGCGCGACAACGTCGGCGATCGCCGAACGCAACGCCTGCTCGTTGAGCTGGCCGGTGAGGCGGATCGCGGCGGCGATGTTGTCGGCGACCGAATCGGCGTCGAACTGGTTCATGAACCACATGCGCTGCTGGGCGTACGACAGCGGCACATGCGCGGGCCGCTCCCCCGCGACCAGCGGGCGACGGGCGGCTGTCGCGTCCTGAATCTGCACTGCGGCAGCGAGACCGGCGACAGTCGGCGCTTCGAAAAGCGTACGGAGCGACACGTTTTGGTTCAGTGCGGCACCGAGGCGCGAAGCGACCTGGGTCGCGATCAGCGAGTTGCCGCCGAGGGCGAAGAAGTCATCGTCAGCACCGACGAGCTCAACGCCGAGCACGTCGGCGAACACGGAGGCGACAACGGTCTCAACACCGGGCGCGGGCGCACGGAATTCCGTTGCGGCATAGACGGGTTCGGGCAGCGCGCGACGATCGAGCTTGCCGTTGGGCGTAAGCGGCAGTTCGTCGAGCACGACGACCGCCGACGGGACCATGTGCGCGGCGAGACGGCCACGCACGGCGGTGAGCAGAGCATCGACGTCGAGCGAACCGCTGCCCGCGGCTTCCGCACCGCCAGCCGACCCAGCACCGGCGGTGATGCGCGCGCTGACGTCGACCGTGTCCGCGGACGCCACGCCGTCAACACCTGCCGTGACGCGCGTGCTGCCGTCGACCGTGTCCACGGACATCACGCCGTCAACGCCCGCCGTGACGCGCGTGCTGACGTCGACCGTATCCACGGACGCCACGCCGTCAACACCCGCCGTGACGCGCGTGCTGCCGTCGACCGTGTCCACGGACATCACGCCGTCAACGCCCGCCGTGACGCGCGTGCTGCCGTCGACCGTGTCCACCAACGCCACGCGATCAGGCCGAGCGATGCGCGACCCGCGCGCATTCGGCACCACGTACGCAACCAAGTGGTCGCCTCGGTGCGCGTCGCTGCGCACGACCACGACCGCCGAGCGCACCGCATCCTGGGCCGCGAGCACACCCTCGATCTCGCCCAGCTCAATACGGAAGCCGCGCAGTTTCACCTGGTCGTCGTTGCGGCCGAGGTATTCGAGCGTCCCTTCGGTGGTCCAGCGGACCAGGTCGCCGGTGCGGTACATCCGCTCGCCCGGTGCCCACGGGCACGCGACGAAGCGACCGAAGGTCAGGTCGGCGCGGTCGCGGTAACCACGTGCGAGCTGCGCGCCCGCCACGTACAGCTCTCCCGCCACACCAACCGGGACCGGCTGCAAACGGCTGTCGAGTACCCACTCGCGAATGCCGCGAAGCGGAAGACCAAGTGTCAGTTCGGCATCCGCGGTCAACGGGGCGGAGATGTTCGTCGCGATCGTCGTCTCCGACGGCCCGTACGCGTTCACGAACGCGCGCTCAACCCCACCGGAGGTCCAGCGCCCAACCAGCTCACGCGGGCACGCTTCGCCACCGACCATGATCATCCGCAGGTCGGGCAGCGTCGCCGGGTCAAGCACCGACAACGCCGACGGCGTGATCAGCACGTGCGTCACGCGCTGCGTCGAAAGTAGTTGCGCCAGTTCAGCACCCACGTGCTGACCGGTAGGCGCGATCACCAGCGTCGCAGCGGAGTTCACCGCGAGCAGCAGTTCCATCACCGAGATGTCGAACGACGGGGACCCGACCTGCAACACGCGCGCGTCGGGGGTGCCGAACATGCGGTCGGATTCTTCGGCGGCGAACCCGGCGATACCGGCCTGCGTGACCAGCACGCCCTTGGGCAGCCCGGTGGAGCCGGACGTGTAGATGACGTAAGCGAGCTGTCCTGCGCGCAGCGGGCGCACCCGCTCGGCATCGGCAACCGGATCGCTTGCGCGAGCGGCACATTCAGCCATCAGCTTGAGCTCATCGAGCACAAGCCACTCGATCGAGTCCGGCAGCGAACCTGCCGACACAAGCACCGTAAGTCCAACGCGCGCACCGGAATCGGTGATCATGTGCGTGATCCGGTCGAGCGGGTAGCTCGGATCAACGGGCAGCCACGCGGCACCCGACTTCGCGACCGCCCACACCGCGAGCACCGACTCGATCGACCGCGGAACCCCAACGGCGACAATGTCATCGGGCCCGATACCGCCATCGATGAGGACGCGGGCAAGACGCGACGATGCGCGGTCGAGTTCGCGGTAACTCAGCGAACGCACCCCGTCGGTCACCGCGACGCGCTCGGGATCGGCGGCGACAGCAGCCGCGAGTAGGTCAGGAAGCAGACCGGTGGCGCTGACGGGGCCGCCGCTCATCGCGGTGAGTCGCGCGTACTCGCCTTCCGAGAGCAGCGCGAGGTCACCAACCGCGGTGTGCGGTGCGGCGGCGGCCGCCGTCAGCAGCTCGACGAAGCGCGTGCCGAGCGCGGCAACGTCGTCGCAATCGAAAAGGTCTGTGGCGTAAAGGACTTCAGCATCGATACCCGATGGCACGTCGGTGCGATGCTCGGCAAGCGTGAACTGCAAGTCGAACTTCGTTGTGTCCAGCGCGATCTCGTGCACCTGCGCCGGAACACCGTCGATGTCGAAGCTGGTATCGAGCACGGCCTGGAAGTTCAACGCGACCTGGAACAGCGGGTGCCGCGACTGCGAACGGGCCGGGTTAACGACGTCGACGAGCCGGTCGAACGGCACGGTCGCGTGCGCGAACGCGGCCAAATCGACCTCTCGCGTGTGCCCGAGCGCGGTAGTGAACGGCGCGGCAGGGTCGACTTCCGTGCGCAGCACGAGGGTGTTGACGAACATGCCGATCAGGTCGTCGATCGCCCGGTCACCACGGCCTGCGACGCCGGTGCCGATCGCGATGTCGGCGGTGCCGCTCATGCGCGAGAGCAGCACGGCGAGCGCGGTGTGCAGGACCATGAACAGCGACGCGCCTTCGCGGGCGGCGAGTGCGGCGAGGTCGCGGTGGAGGTCGACGTCGATGGTGAAGTGGTGGCGTGCGCCACGCAGCGTCGGCTCGGTCGGGCGGGTGCGCGCCGACGGAAGCTCAAGCTGATCGGGCAGGTGCGCGAGAGTGCGCTCCCAGAAAGCGATTTCGCGCGAAGCAAGCGAGCCAGCGTCAGCTTCCGAACCGAGCAGCGCGCGCTGCCAGAGGGAGTAGTCGGCGTACTGGACGCTCAGCGGAGCCCACGCGGGCGCGACCCCGTCGACGACGGCGCGATAGGCGGTGAGCACATCACGCACTAGCACCTGGAGCGAAACACCGTCTGCCGCAATGTGATGCAACACGACAGCGAGGGCGCACTCGGAGTCGGTGACGAAAACCTGTGCCCGGAACGGGGATTCGACGGCCAGATCGAAGCCACGATTCGCGAACCGAGTCAGCTCGGCATCGAGGTCTTCCGCGACAATCGGCGCACCGAAACTCATCGAATCGGCAGGCAGCACAACCTGTTCCGCGACCTCGGGACCGGTCACGGCAGGGAACACCGTCCGCAACGCCTCGTGGCGAGCGACGACCTGGGCGAGCGCGGCGTTGAGCGCGCTCAGGTCAGTGCTGCCCTTGATCCGCACGACGAACGGCATGTTGTAGCCGGGCGCGGACGGATCGAAGCGGTTGATGAACCAAATGCGTTGCTGTGCAGGGGAAAGCGGGATGAGCGCGGGGCGCGGACCGGCGACGAGCGCGGGCAGGTCGGCCGTGACTCCGTCGGCGAGACGCTCAGCGAGCACGGCGGCGAGTCGCGTGACGGTCGGCGCACCGAACAGGTCACGAACGCCAAGCTGGCAGCCAAGGTCAGCGCCGAGTCGCGCGGCGACCTGAGTGGCGACAAGGCTGTTGCCACCGAGGACGAAGAAATCGTCTTCGCGACCGATTCGCTCAGCACCAAGCACCTCGGCGAACACCCTCGCGACGGCCTCTTCCACCGGACCAACCGGCTCGGCGTACGCGACGACAACACGCTCAGGCGCGGGCAACGCCTTGCGGTCGAGCTTGCCCGCCGCGCTCACCGGCAGCGCGTCAAGCAGCACAAACGCGGCGGGAACCATGTAGGCGGGCAGGGCGCGCAGGCCCGCGTCACGCAACTCATCGACCGTCACCGCGCCGGGTTCGGCAGCCACGACGTAGGCGACAAGTTGCTCGCCGACGCCAGCGTCGTCACGCACGAGCACGACCGCGCGGGCCGCACCGTCGACGCTCTCAAGCACCGCTTCGATCTCACCAAGTTCGATGCGCAAGCCACGCAACTTCACCTGAAAGTCGGTGCGGCCCAGGTATTCCAGCTCGCCGGTGGCGGTCCAGCGAACGAGGTCGCCGGTGCGGTACATGCGCGCTGACGCGTCGCTTGGATCGGCGATAAAACGACCAGCGGTAAGGTCGGGTCGGCCGAAGTATCCCCGAGCGAGCTGTACCCCCGACAGATACAGCTCACCCGGAGCCCCGATCGGAACCGGCCGCAGCCGCGAGTCGAGAACATGGAGGCGCGTGTTGTACACGGGCGCGCCAATGGGCACGGTGACGCGGTCGGCGTCGGTGACCTCGTGGAAGGTCACGTCGACGGCGGCTTCGGTCGGTCCGTACAGGTTGTGTAGTCGCGCGCCGGTCAGCAACCGGAGGCGCTGCGCGAGCGGTGCGGGCAGGGCTTCGCCGGACGCGAAAACCGTGTGCAGCGAAGAGGTTTCGCCGATCTCACCCTGGGCGAGGAAGGCATCAAGCATCGACGGAACGAAGTGCGCGACGGTGACGCCGTAGTCGGCGATGGCCTGACGCAGGTACGCGGGGTCGCGGTGGCCGTCATGCTCGGCGAGCGCGAGCGTCGCGCCAATCTGCAAGGGCCAGAAGAACTCCCACACCGAAACGTCGAAGGTCATCGGGGTCTTCTGCAACACCACGTCGTTGCCGCCAAGGCGGTACGCGCGCTGCATCCACACCAGCCGGTTGACGATCGCGGCGTGCGTGACGGCGACGCCCTTCGGCATACCGGTCGAACCGGAGGTGAAGATGACGTAGGCGGTGTTGTCGGGATGCAGCGCGACGTTGAGCGGGGTGGTCGCGTACGCGGTCAGGTCGACGGCGTCGACGGCGATGACCGGCGCGGAGGTTTCGACCGGGAGTCCGTCGCGGGTGGTCGTAAGCACGGCGGCAGGCGCGGCGGTGGTGAGGATGTGACCGATGCGGTCGGCGGGGTGGTCCGGGTCGATCGGGACGTAAGCAGCGCCAGCGGCGACCACCGCGTACATGGCGACAACGAGGTCGACCGAACGTCGAATGCTCAGCGCGACAAGCGATTCCGGGCCGATTCCCGAATCACGTAGGTGTCGGGAGAGCTGGTTCGCGCGGGCGTCGAGTTCGCGGTAGGTGAGGTTTTCGTCACCCATGCGGATCGCGACGGCGTCCGGCGTGCGTGCGACCTGCGCGACGAACATCGCTGCGAGGGTTTGGTCAGCGACCCCGTCAGCGTCGAGGGCGGCGGCGACGTCGAAGTTCGTCGCGTTCCAGATTCGCGTGCTGACCAGCGACTCAAGCTCGGTCGCGACGGCGATGTCGGCAAGCGGGGTAGCCAGGTCGGCGGCGGCGAGGCGGTCAAGGAACGCGAGGAAGCGGCTGTGGTGACGCGCGAGGGTGTCGGCGTCGTAGAGGTTGGGGTTGGCTTCGAAGTCGAGGTGGACGCGGTCGCGGTCGCCGTAATAGACGTTGAGACTCAGGTCTTCGATCGGGCCGGTCGACAGCACGTGGTAGCGGCCGGTCACGTCGCCGAGCGTCAGATCGCTGCGGAAAAGCATGAAGTTGGCGAGCGGGCCGAACAGCGCGCGGCGGGCCGGGCGACCGTCGTCTTCGGCGTCGCGGCGGATGTCTTCGGCGCGGTAACGCTGGTGCCGCAACGCTCCAGCAACCTCGACGCGTGCGGCGCGCAGTAGTTCGCGCCACGTCGTTTCGTCGCCAGCGCCACCGGTGGGTAGTCGCAGCGGGACGATGTTGGACAACATGCCAGCCGAACGACGCATCACCGCGGTGGTGCGCGCGGTCACCGGCAGGCTCAACACGGCGTCGGGGCGGTCGGTTAGTCGACCGAGGTAGGCGGCGAAGGCCGCGAGCAGCACAACTGACAGCGCGGAATCATCGCTTGCCGCAATGGTTTCTAGTCGCTCAACCAGTCGGGTGCTCAGCACGCCACCGGAAACGATGTTGTTCGCCGAGCGCGGGGCCGTGCGCAGGTCGAGTGACGTCGGGCTGTCGACGCCAGCGATGCGCTCAGCCCAGTGCGCGCGGTCGGCGACGAAACGCGTCGAATCGCGGTAGCGCTGTTCACCGTCGACGAGGTCGGCAAGCGCGCCGGGAACCACGTGCGCCGGGTCAACGCCAAGCGTGCGGGCGGTGTAAAGCTCGGCGATGCGCGATGAGTTCGTGAACGCGCCGTATCCGTCGAGCACGATGTGGTGGCCACGCAGGTACCAGAACCAGCGCTGGTCGGCGACGCGCAGGATCGCGCCAGTGACGAGGCGGTCAACCAGCATGTCGATCGGGGCACCGAACTCGGCGCGCATCCAGTCGTGGGCGGCGGCGATGGGGTCGGCGTAATCGCGCAGGTCGATCAGCGGGAGGTCATCTTCGATGCGAATGGTGTGGTCGATGTACTGGAACGGCACACCGTCGGCTTCACCGAGGCGAATGAGCGAAGAGCCGTAGCTGTGAGCGGCTTCGGTTGAGACGGCACGGAACAGGTCGACATCGAGGTCGCCGACCAGGTCAACGTACTGGGCGATGGTGATCGGGACGTCGGGATCGAGCAGTTGCGCGTACCAAACGCCAAGCTGCGCTGGCGTCAGCGGGAATGGTGTCGACACCTCGACGTCCTGCGGTAGCGCGCTGAACCCACCCAACTCCGTACCGTGCACCAGAGCCTCCTCGTATCGCAAAAACAGCTGATCGAACACTTTTAGGCAGCACGAAATAGACCTCGGCGAGCCTGAGAGTTTTCGATATGAGCGCGGTGGGCACCGATGGCCAACGTCCGCGCGAAGATCCCCGACAGATCATGTGGACGAGATGTGGACGAACCCGCTGTGGGTCGTCGGCCTAGCTTTTGATCGTTCCTCCAACATCGCGGCTGAGGCGGTTAGCCACCCTCAGCATTGTCACTTGCATCACATGGCTGCCCGCCACGCATTGAGGACAGTAGGCGCTCAGTTAATAAAAAGAAACTTTTTCCCCCAAAAACTTCGGACGAGCGTCCAGAAGGTTTTGAAACATTGCCGCAACCAGGGCACAAGTGTGGCTCACACCACGTTTCGGCGCGAGTTGTGACCTACCACACTTTCAGAACGTGACACTATTGGCCGAAACGTTGCATCTGCGTTGCATCCGCACCGAGGCGGCGGTCGAGCACCCGGATCTTGGCCTCGATCTGCGCATATAGGGGTGAATCGCGGTCGACGGCGGCCCGATATGCCGACCATGCGGCGGCGTCGTCGCGACCTTCTGCCGTCGATGTCCACTTGCGTAGGACCGTGCCGTCGCCGGAAGCGAGGACCGCGGTGCGTAAGCGCACGCGAAGCTCGTCGCGGATGTCGCAAATGCCCGGTGCGGTCGAGCGTGGCAGTGCCGGACCGGCGTACAAGCGTAATGCCGAATCAACATCACCGGAGTCGAGCGCGGCACGCAACGCCTCCACATCGGTTGCGACATGCACCCGCAGACGGTAAGGGCGCGACGCGAGCACCGACGCGCCAACAACCGACCGCAATCGCGACATCGCCGCGCGGATCGTTCCGTTGTCGAGGTCGGTGTCGTCGAGCAGGAGGGCGAGGTGGTCGGCACCAAGTCCCTCGGGATGTTCGGCGAGCAGCAACAGGATCTCGGCATGCCGTTGCGACACCTGCACGCGGTCGCCACCGATGCTGAGCTGCGGTTGGCCGAGACCCAGCACGTCAAGGCCCAGTCGCGCGGGTTCCTCATTCGGTGTTGGTTCAGGTTTTGCGCCGTGGCTCGCGCGCATCGCCCGCAAAACCAGGTCCATTTCGGCAGCCGTTGCCGCCGCCTTCACCAAAGCGAGGATTTCGGGCTTCGCCACCCGCATCCCGCCGGCAATCATCAGCACGCCAACAAGGCGGCCATCTGGCTCGTGAATCGGGGCTGCGGCACCGGTGATTTGGTGCATGCGATGCAGGAAATGCTCGGGGCCGTGAATCCACGTTGCGCGGCCCGTGCGCACGACAAGGCCAACCGCGTTGGTGCCGATCCGGCGTTCGGAAAGGTCGTCGCCTTCGCGCAAGCCGATGTCAGCGACGGCCGCGATCTGCTCGTCATTGCCATGAATGGAAAGCACGCGACCGAACTGGTCGGCGATCGTGACGATAAGTCCGGCATGCGCCGCGTCCTGGACCAGCAGTTTGTCGATCAGCGGCATCAACGTTGCGATGGGATGGGCGTCGCGATAGCGCGCGAGATCGGCACCACGCAAGCCGCGACCATCGATGGCATCGGAAGGATCGACGCCACCGCGCATGCTGCGTAACCACGATTCGAGAACCAGCGGACGCAGCAGACCGGCCAGCTGAGTCAGCTGTTCACCACCGGCACTGAGATAACCATGGGCCTGTGCGGCATAGGCTTCCAGAGCGCCGAGCTGCGCGCCCGACTCCGGTGCCTGCCGTGGGGGCCTCCCACCTGCAAGATTGCTGACCATTTGCCTTTCTTTCCCGCTACAAACTGTACCGGTCAGCTATTGGGCGAAACCCCAGAAGTGTGGGTTTGTCCGGCAGGTCACACAGTGTTATGAAACGTCAACCCGTCACATTCTGTGTTGATCAGCTATGCGTGCGGCGAGGGTCACGACGGTGGCATACGGACCGGTGCTCAACGGTACGGGGACGATCGAAAGGTCGGCTATCGACAGGCCATCGATCCCATAAACGCGACCGAACTCGTCGACGACGGCACGGGGATCATCTTCCGCGCCCATCCGACAGCTGCCTGCTAGGTGTTGGGATGCGGTCGTGGGGGCGATCGAGGTATGGAGGTTGGTGAGCGCGGCGATCGTTTCGCGCAGGGTGAGGGCGGGTTTCGCGGTGGAACGGTCGTCCGATTGTGCGAGTGGCGTTGCGCGTAGGTCGGTGGTTTGCGCGCTGGGGTCGTGGTCATGCGTGGTTGGTGCGGTGGCTTGAGCCGTGAGCGGATCGGTGGTTGGTCTAGGGCTCACGGGGCCGAGCGGGTCGTCGGCCGTTGTCGTGGATTCGCGGCCGTGCGCGGTTGGCCCAGCCGCCGGGGTCGTGATCGGATCGGCGGGTGATCCAGGGCCCACGGGACCGAGTAGGTCGGCGGCCGGTGTCGCGGATTCGCGGTCATGCGCGATGCGGAATGCGTGCGCGGGGGTGGTGGCTTCGGGGGCCTGGGTCGTAATCAGGCCAGCGGTTGGTCTGGTGCGAAGAGTGGTGAGGAGGTCGGCGGTCCATTCGATGGCGTCACGCAGGGATTCGCGGTCGGCGGCGCTCGTGAAGGTGTTGCGGTGGATGCGTGCCGGGGTGGCGGGGTCCGCCGAGGTAAGGGTGAGCTGGTCGTAAGTAGTTGGGCGCATGAGGGCTAGGCCGATGCGGTGGTAGCCGGGTCGCCAGGTGGTTGGGGTGTAGGGGCGGACCTCAATGCCGTTGAGGTGGGCGAGGTATTCGAGGATGGGCGCGCTGTCGTGGGTCGGCCCCGCGTTCTCGGCCTTTGTCGCGTTATTCGTCGGTCGGGCGCGCGGATGGGTTCTCGCATCCCCGAGCGTGGTTGATGCCGGGACTTCGACGCCGATCTCGGGATGGTCAGTGCAGAATTGACCGACGGGAGCAGGCTGAATTACCGGGACGCCGAGCGACCGAATGAGGTTTTCGGGGCCAATCCCTGAGCGGATCAGTAGGGCCGCCGACTCGATCGCACCAGCGCTGAGGATCACCCGGTCGGCGTAAGTGACACCCCTTTCCCGTCCGCGCGCCCACTCGACCCCGATCACTTTGCGTCCGCGAAGGATGAGCCTGGTTACTCCCGTGTGCCCGTAAACGCGCAGGTTGGGGCGGGTGAGCGCCGGATACAGATGCGTGAGCGCTGGCCCAGCGCGTTTCCCGTTCTCGATCGCGAGTGGAACTGGCCCAAACCGGTTGGCGGGGGGAACCGACGCGGGCGTGCCGTGGTCGGCGTGTGCATCGAAGGTTGCGCGAGTGTGCCTCGAACGACCGGCGTCCACCCGCAGCGGCGGCCCCGTCGTAGGTGACGCGTCGAGCCCGTCGGCTGGCGACCAATCCTCCGCGTCCCCCGCCCGCGCGGCGTTGGGGCCCATATGCAACGGACGCCCTGCCGCCGCCAGCGGGTCGAGCCCATCGACTGGCGGCCAGCTCCCCGCGCCGACCGTCCGCGAGGCATCGAGGTCACGTGGCAGCGGAGGCCATGGGCTGGCTGGCGCATCGAGCCCGTGGGCTAGTGTCGAATTCCCGGCGTCGACCATCGATGCGGCATTGAGGTCAAGCGACCGGGCCTGCCCTGCCTTAGCTGACGTGTCCAGCCGATCGGCTGGCGGCCAATCCTCGGCGTTCCCCGCCCGCGCAGCGTTGGGGCCCAGGTGCGACGGACGCGCTGTCGTAGCGGGCATGCCGAGCCCATCGGCTGGCGACCAACCCTCTGCGTCCCCCGCCCGCTCGGCGTTGGGGCCCAGGTGCGACGGACGCCCTGCCGTCGCCGGCGCGTCGAACCCATCAGCTGGTGGCCAGTTCCCCGTGGCGGCTAACTGTGCGGCGTTGAGGTCGGGGTCCTCGCGAAGGCCCATCGCGCGACAGGCGGCGGCGAAACTCGTGGTGAACTCCGTTGGAGCTGCTGTGCGGCTCACCGGGATCGGGCCGGTCGAACCGTGACCGGGATGCGTTCCGAAGTCCAGGTCGCGTTCGATGCGTGCGTAATACGGCAGCATCGCGGCGTAACTCCAGCGCGGGCCCGCGATCGCTTCCCATTCGGCGAAGTCTGCGGGGGTGGCACGGACGAACGCGCTGCCGTTAATCGCACCCGAACCGCCGACGACGTGTCCGCGCAGCACGCCATCGGCATAGCGCTTGACCACTGCTGACTCAGGACCGAGGGGAAGGTGCGCGGGGTCGAGCAGGTGTGCGGGTATGTCGGCGGGGCGCGCCCATACTTGCCCGGCTTCGAGCATGACAACTTCATGGTCGGGGTTGGCGCTCAGTTCAGCGGCCAGTACGCACCCGGCGGACCCGGCACCAACGATTAGCGTGTTGCATCCAGATGTCACGAATGTGCCCCTCCCCCAATTGTTTTCGTTCCGCTGAGCCCCCGGACTTCCGCTTACCCCTGCCGCACCTGCGGCTTCAACGCCGCGAAACTCCGCGCACGCCAAGCACCAATCCACAACCCCGACCCATACGCCAAGTCGTCGAGACGTTTAAAAGCCACGTAGCGCACCGGATCCAACCCGCCCGAATCGCGGTGCGTAAACCAGTCCGCGACTCCATCGGCCAACGCCATCGCCAACGCGATATGCCTAATGCGCCTCGACAACATCACCGCGAGCAACGTGACCGGCCAATAGTCTCGGCAGGTTGCCGAAGCCAATCGCCATAGTCCGGCGAAGAATCCGCGTGCCAAATACACCGCCGCTACTCGCGTCGGATTGTCGAGTTCAGTGAAAGCCCGACGCAACCGCACCAACGCCGTCGCCAAAGTGACGAGCCCGCCGAGCACTCCCCACCGCGACAGCGTCGCGAAGAGCAACGTGGCCAACACCGTCCACGTTGGCACGGAGAGCGGCGTAACCAGCCCCTGATGCCGCTTACCTAACGGCGCTGCCCCGGTCCCATAAAACAGCTTTCGCCCAAACCAAGCCCGAAACGCGACGCGATGATCGTGCGCGACGTGCGCGGCAGGCTCATACCGCAGCCGCCACCCTGCCCCATCCATGCGCCAGCACAGGTCGACATCCTCGGCCACCTGCATTGACTCGTCGAACCCACCAACATCAAGCAGCGCACTGCGCCGAGCGAGCAGCGCAGCGCTCGGCACATAGGACACCGTCCCGCGCGCGTGCACCGCCGCTTCCCTACGACCGAGGTCGAGCGACGAACGCGTGTGCTCATAGCGCGCGAGCGCATTCGACTCAGAATCGAGCGCGATGATGCGCGGCGCGACGAGCGCCACCTGCGGGTCGCTGAAATGGCCGAGCATCACTTCAAGCCAACCCGTACGCGGAACCACATCGGAATCTAGGAACGCAACGAATTCTGTTGTCGCAGCATGTAATCCAGCATTGCGCGCCGCAGCTGGCCCAAGCGGTGTTTCGTGCCGCAACACCGTGATCTGCCCGCGCCCAGGCCGCGAGGGGACGCGAACCGGCTCGTCGGAACCGTCGTCGACCACGATCACGTTGTGCGCGCGCAAGCTCCCAAGCAGTCGTAGTAATCCATCAGCATTGTTGTAAAGCGGGACAACGATGGTGACGTCTTCAATCGAAGGCAACAACTGCGGTCGCGGGTTTGCCACCCCCGAATCGAGCAGCCTGCGTGCCACCATCGCCGACTTCGGATCAGTGACTTCCAGATACCCATCGCCGATGAGTTCAGCAGCTTCGGGAGCCAGGCGCAGCATCCGTGCAGGCGACCCGCCAATCAGGATTCGTCCACCGGAAAATGCGCGCACCCGAGGGTCGATTCGTACCCCGAAGCCGTCGGGCAGACGATCATGGCGCATTCCTCGCATGCTAGGCCCCACTGCGGTCGCTGACTCCATCACCCCAGAAAAAAGGAGGAAAATCCCCCTGAATTGACCGCCCTACGGTGCGCCGACGCGCCAAAATCGGAGCGCCAGCGCACTTTCGGTTACCCCACCGGACTCTGTTCACACGCCCGCGCTGGCGGCTTGCGAACCGACAGCGGAAGCGCCACTCGCGCCCGCGCCGAAACCGGTCGTGAATGGTCGACTGCCGCACGCGGAATGGTGCGGCCCGGAGCCGAAAGCGCGGCCTCGCCGTAGCCCTGTACGCATTCCGGGTCGGGCCCGTCGGCAGGCAGGCCCGTGAAGAACTTCGCCGCCATGCACCCACCACGACACGAGTCGTAATGCGCGCACGAATTGCACGCGCCGCCATCAACGGGTTCGCGCAGTTCGGCGAAGAGCGCGGACTGCTCCCACACCTCGGCGAAGCCGCCGTCGGCGACGATGTTCCCAGCCTTGAACTTGTCGTGAATCGCGAACGGGCACGCGTACACGTCGCCAACCGGGTCGACAAGGCACACCACTCGACCCGCGCCACACATGTTGAGCCCCGGCAGTGCGGAACCAAACGCGGACAAGTGGAAGAACGAGTCGCCAGTCAGCACGCCTTCGCCATTGCGCACGAGCCAGTCGTAAAGCTCGCGTTGCTGCTCGGGAAGCGGGTGCAGTTCGTCCCACACGTCCGCACCGCGACCCGACGGCCGCAACCGGGTAAGCCGCAGCGTGGCACCATACCGGTCGGCGATGGCCTTGAACTCGTCGAGCTGAGCGATGTTGTGCCGAGTGGCGACGACCGACAGCTTCGCGTCGGTGAACCCCGCGTTCGCCAGGTTTTCCAGTGCGCGAATGGCGGTGTCGAACGAACCGGGACCACGTACCGCGTCGTTCACCTCAGGCGTTGCGCCGTCGATCGAGATCTGCACATCGACGTAGTCGCTAGCCGCCAGCCGCTGCGCCACCTCGGGAGTGATGCGAACTCCGTTGGTTGAGAACTTGACTCCCACGTTGTGGGCCGTTGCGTAGTCGACCAACTCCCAGAAATCGGGACGCACCGTCGGCTCACCGCCGCCGATGTTGACGTAGAAGATCTGCATGCGCTCGAACTCATCAATGAGCGCCTTGCACTGTTCGGTGCTGAGTTCACGCGGATCACGCCGGCCCGACGACGAAAGACAGTGCACGCAAGCCAGATTGCACGCGTACGTGAGCTCCCACGTGAGGCAAATCGGTGCGGCCAAACCTGATTCGAACCGGTCGATGAGTCGACCACCCTGCACCGCGTCGCGGGGACCAGCCAACGGCTCGACCGGCGCGGACATCGGCGCGCTCGACGGCACGATCATGTCGGTGTCGGCCAGCTGCGCCAGTGCCTTCGCGAAGTCGTCACCTAAGCCATTGGCGCGCAATGCCTCTCGCGCCGACACATGCGACGGCAACGCCCGCACCACATCGACTAGCTCGCGATTCTTGAGGAACGAGAGCTTGCGCGTGCCGAAGTGATAGAGCAGCGCACCAAAAGACTCGGGCCGCAACGCCACTCGGGGGTGCAGCTGCCAGCGAGCATCAAGGTCGAGCATGGCTAGTACACGCCGCACATGCCGTCGATGCTGACCTCTTCGATCAGCGTCTCGGTAACCAGTTCCGCCTCAGCGATATCGGAGCCATCTGCGGTGCCGTTGCGTTCATTCATGACTGCCTCCTCATGTGTTGCCGGTCACGTAGAACTTTAACGTCAGGGACTGACAAAAAGAAGAGGTTTCGGCAAATTCGCTGCTCGGACGAACACCACCCCTCCATTCCCACAGCCGCTCTAGACTTTCCGGGGCAGGACGGCGACGGGCCAGGCGGGCCCAGGCGGTAGAGGTGACATGGGAGTGGTCGGGCGGATGCAGTCGAATAGCGCCAGCAGCACATTGTCGGAGGCAGAGATCGTCGAAGCGGCGCTGCGCGTTGTTCGCGAAGACGGAGTCGAGAAACTGTCGATGCGCAGGCTTTCGCGCGAGCTCGGCGTCTCCCCGATGGCGCCCTACTACTACGTGGCGGACAAACGCGAGTTACTTGATCTTGTCGCGAGCGCGGCGCTGATCGGCGTGCGCAAACCGGCGCCCGAGTCGGGTCCGTGGCAGGAACGGCTGCGTGAACTCATCGATCAGATTGACGATAAACTGCGACGGCACCCCGGCCTTGGCGACATTTTGCTTGAGCGGATGTTCGGCAAGCAGCTCGACCTGATCGACGCGGTGATGGAGATCCTGTTCGACGCGGGGTTTAGCGAGCGCAACGTGCTTTCTGCGTACGCGACCATCCACACCTACCTGTTCGGCCGCAGCCGGGTGAACCCGCGCGAGCGGAGCGCGCCCGCCGATGTGCGCCTTCCCGAGGCGGTGTCGCGGGCCACGAAGTACCTTGCTGACCTGCGCGGGGCATATGCCTATGACTTCGGGATGGAGGTCATGGTCGCGGGACTTGAAGCACAGCTTGCCCTGCAAGCGCGGCCAGAACTATCCTAAAACTGAAACACGTTCTAATTTTGCCCCTGCTCGAAAGGACGCCATGACCACAGAGGTTCCGCACGGTAGCCGTTCCGTCGTGCTGCGCGTTGCCGAGGTGATCGCCGAAACGGGCGACGCCCACTCACTGGTCTTCGATGTGCCCGCCGAGCTGCGCGACCGTTTCAGCTACTCCCCCGGCCAGTTCCTCACCATTCGGGTGCCAAGCGAGCAGACCGGGTCCGTCGCGCGCTGCTACTCGCTCGCCAGCTCGCCGTTCACCGACGACGCACCCAAGGTGACCGTGAAGCGCACCGAGGGCGGCTACGGCTCCAACTGGCTTTGCGACAATGTGACCGCGGGCGACGAGTTGGAAGTGCTGCCTCCTTCGGGCGTCTTTACCCCGCGCGATCTCGACGCTGACCTGCTGCTTTTCGGCGCGGGCAGCGGGATCACGCCGGTGATGTCGATTCTCAAGTCGGCGCTGTCGCAGGGCACGGGCAAGGTGGTGCTCGTTTACGCCAACCGCGACGTTGCATCGGTGATTTTCGCCGCTGAACTGCGTGAACTCGTCGGCAAGTTCCCGCAGCGCCTGACCGTGCTGCACTGGCTTGAGCCGCTGCTCGGGCTGCCGTCGGCCGATATGGTCGCCACTCTTGTCGCGCCGTACGCGGGCTACGAGGCCTTCATGTGCGGGCCGAAGCCGTTCATGGACCTTGTACACGACGCGCTGGCCGCCCTCGACGTGCCGCGCGCGCGCACGCACGCCGAGGTGTTCAACTCGCTTTCCGGCGACCCGTTCGCCGACCACGAGGTTGTCGAGGTGACCGCCGCCGAAGCCGCCGACGCCGCGACCGTGGAAGTTGAACTCGACGGGCAACTGCACGAATTGGCTTGGCCGCGTAAGCAAACGCTCGTCGACATCATGCTCGACAAGGGCCTTGACGTGCCGTATTCGTGCCAGGAAGGCGAATGCGGTTCGTGCGCGTGCACGGTACTTGAAGGCAAGGTTGAGATGGCGCAATGCGACATCCTTGACCCTGAGGATATTGAGAATGGCTACATTCTCGGCTGCCAGGCGCGTCCAGTGACGGATCATCTGCGCATCCAGTTCTAACGTTTGGCTCGATAGACGGCACGCTCGGCAGGGTCGAGATGTTCGGTTGCGTAACTCAGTGCGGTGCGGCCCATTTCGGCCGCGTTCGCGTCGAGGAACTTCGCTAACTGTTCTTGATCGACCCGCTTGCCCACTTCACGAAGCATCCAGCCAACGGCCTTCTGGACGAGGTCGCGGCGGTCATCGATGAGCTGGGTAGCGAGCTCGAACGTGGTTGACGGGTCGCCCTTTTTGATAAACGCGAAGGTCGACAACAGCGCGACGCGACGGTCCCAGAGCGAATCCTGTTCCGCCAGTTCGAAAAGCAGGGTGCGCGGCTTGTCGAGCAGCCAGACGCCAATCACGTGTTCGGCTGATGCGTCGACTAGATCCCAGTTGTTGATGCGACCACGTTTGAGCGCGGCGAGATAGCGGTCGACGTTAACCTTCTGCGCCCGTTGGTCTTTCGCTTGCACGGCCCGTTTCTGCTGTGCGTTGAGGATGAGCAGCGCGGCAAGGCGGTGCTCATGAATGGGGCTGTCGAGCAGCTCGTCTACCTCGGCAGGCGGCAGTTCGGTGAAATCACGAACAACCTCACGTGTGGCGGGCACGCGCACGCCGATGAACTCGTCGCCCTCGCCGTACTCACCCTCCCCGGTTTTGAAGAACCGCTGGAGGTTGTGGGCATCGGTGGAATTGGCACGTTTGGCGAGCGCATTGCGAACTTGCGCTGCCGTAGGTTTGGGGTTGATCGCACACCTCCGAGATTTCGCAGGTCAGCTGGTATCTACGATTCAACACCAGGGGTACGACAAGTTTCGCAGTCGGAGATTTCGGGCACGCTGGTGGGTGCCGCGCCCCGCCCCGACCGGGTTAGTGCGCGAAAGCGCCGAGTAGTCGTCCCGGCGCGAAAGCTGCCGCGCTCGAAGGCAATTCGCCCGGTTTACCGCTGTTGCGCACCGCGACCGAGCCAGTCCCGGCCGTCGGGCGGCCAAGCCCTTCCATCTTGCGCACCGTCTGCGCGGCGACGGCCTGCGCGCTGTCGAAAAGCCGAACGCCAGCCGGCAGCGCGGCGACAATCGCGTCGATGACCAGCGGATAGTGCGTGCAGCCAAGGACAACGCCTTCAACGTCGGCAGGGGTGCGCGCGGCGGCGTCGGCGATGGATTCGCTGATCGCGGGGAGGTCGCCTCGGTCGATCGCGTCGGCAAGCCCGTGGCAGGCGACCCCGACAACTTTCGCGTCGCCTGCGAATCGGGCGATGAGGTCGGCTTGGTATCGACTCGCGGTGGTCGCGGCTGTGGCCCAGACCGCGATCGAATTGCATTGCGCGGCAGCAGGTTTGATTGCGGGAACCGTGCCGATCACCGGAACCCCGTCGCCTACCGCGGCGCGCACCTCGTCGAGGGCGGTGACGCTGGCCGTATTACACGGCAACACGATCACCTCGGCGCCGAGCTCAATGGCCTGCTGAGCGGTGGAGACGACCCGCTCGACAACCCAATCCTCGGGCTTGGGGCCCCACGGCGCGCCTTCTGGATCGAGCAGGAGCAACAGGTCGACTTCAGGCCGCGATTGGCGCAACCAAGCAGCCGTAGGCAGCATGCCGAGGCCGGAATCGATGAGCGCGACGATCACCGCTCCACCGTATTACACGCAACGACGGCGAGACGAAGCCGCTAGCCGACCTGGACACGTGATCATCAGGCTCTCAGGTAAATAAACGTCGAGTGGAAAAATCCCTGAGAGCCTGATGATCTTGATTAATCGCTAGGCGTTCGTCAGGAGTTCGGCCACCTGGGTCGGGGTTGCCAGTTTCGCGCGCAGCTTCATGACCTGCGCGGTCATACCGGCGCCGAGAACCGCCGTCAGAACGCCGTCACGCGAGTAGTACGCGAGGAACTTGCGGCCGTCGTCGGTGACAACCGTGACGTCATCGTCGGCCGATGGGGTGCCGAGGGCCTGGATTTTGAGGTCGTACTGGTCGCTCCACAGGTACGGGACGCCGCGCGCGATGGGGGCCGCACCGCCGACCAGGGCCGTGACCAGCAGTTTCGCCTGCTCGCCCGCGCTCGTCCAATGCTCGACGCGCTTCTGGGCGCCGGAGGGATGCTGCCATGCGGCGACGTCACCGACGGCCCACACACCGTCGACGCTGGTGCGACCGGAAACGTCGGCGAGCACGCCACCCCCGTTCGCGGGCTCGGCGAGGTCGATACCGGAGTCGGTGAGCCACTCGGTGACCGGCACGGACCCGACGCCCAGGACCACCAGGTCAGCGGCGATTTCGGTCCCGTCGGTGAGGACCGCGCCGCGGACGCGGTCGTCTTCGACTACCAAGCTTTCGACGCCCACGCCCGTCCGCAGGTCGACGCCCTCGGCGCGATGTAGTCGCGCGACCAGCTCACCAACTTCCGCGCCGAGCACCGAGGCGAGCGGGGTGGGTTGCGGTTCGACGAGCGTCACGTCGACTCCGGCCGCGCGGAAGCTCGCGGCCAGCTCGCAGCCGATGAAGCCCGCGCCGATGATCAGGGCGCGGGTCGCGGTCGCGAGTTCGGTGCGCAGGGCTTCGGCGTCGGTGTGCGCGCGCAGCACGTGCACGCCGGGAACCAGCGGCAGGCTGGGCAATGTGCGGGGGCGCAGGCCCGTCGCGATGATGAGTTGGTCGTAGGCGAGGGTGTCGCCATCAGCGAGGGTGAGCGTCTTCGCTGCGGTGTCCACGCTGGTCACCGCGTTGCCGACGCGCACATCGATGGCTTTTTCGGCGAAGAACTCGGCGGGGCGCAAGGTGGTGTCGTCGGTTTCGCCGCGCACGAACTGCTTCGACAGCGGTGGGCGGTCGTAGGGCAGGCGTGGCTCGTCGCCGACCAGCACGACGTCGCCTTCGTAGCCAGCACGCCGCAGTTCCTCAGCGGTCCGCAATCCGGCCAACCCGGCTCCGACAATGACGATGGGCGCGCTCATAGCTCAATCCTTCTGCCGTATAACGAGCCTGACCGGCCCTTGTTGTTTGTACCAGCCGGAAGCCCGCTCTGTCCGATGTCTGCGAACCGGCATAAATCGGCGCGAGGCGGAGTTACTGCGTGAAGACCTCAATCGCCTAGGAGAACTATGTCCGAGTTCGATCCGCGCACGTTGCTCGCTACCGCCAAACTGGGCATCCTCGCCACGATCAAGCGCACCGGAATGCCGCAACTTTCCCCGGTCACGCACTATTACGACCTCGAATCCGAGACCATTTATGTCTCGATGACCGAGGGTCGCGCGAAAGTGGCAAACCTGCGTCGCGATCCGCGAGCCGCACTTGAAGCGACCGCGCCTGACGGTTGGTCGTGGGCCACCGCCGAAGGCAGCGCCACGCTGATCGGTCCGAGCACCGACCCAAACGGCCCCGAGGTTGAGGCGCTCGTCGATTACTACCGCGCCGCCGCTGGCGAGCACCCCGACTGGCAGGAGTACCGCGAAGTGATGGTCAGCGACCGCCGCGTGCTGTTAAAACTGTCCGTCGAGCGGGTGTACGGCGAGAGTTTGCGCTAGTCAATCACGCTGCGGCACAGGTAGATTCGCTAACAAACCGCAACGGAGGAGACACGCATGGCGAAGAAGTTCGGCGGACCGGTCGCAGAAGGCATTAACAAGGTGGTCGCGAAGCTCACCGAGCTGCCTGTCCTAAGCGGGCTGCTTGGCAAGGCTTTCGCCCAAATCACCTACACGGGGCGACGCTCCGGGCAAACGTTCACAACACCGGTGAATTACCGGCGCAAAGGTGACAACTACTTGATCGGCGTCGCGATGCCGGACAAGAAGCAGTGGTGGCGCAACTTTTCGGGCGAAGGCGCACCGATCACCTTGCGTATCGACGGGAAAGACATTCCCGGGCATGCCACTTCCCGCAAGAATGAGAAGGGCGCGGTGACGGTACTGGTCACCCCGACGAAGTAAATCTCTTCGCGACATTGGTGGCGATGGGCAGCCTGCCGTCGATAGGCTGTCCATCGTGACCCAAATGGATGAACTCACCGCACAATTGGCGCCATTGCGCGGGATCGCACGGGCGGCCGACGGAAGTGTTTCGATTGAAACGGATGCCACCGGTGAGATTACTCGGCTCTATTTAGCGGATTATGCGATGGATGATGGGGCTGATCACCTCGCGGCGACGATCATCGACCGGCATCGAGTTGCGATGAATATCGTCGACGAACGGGCTGCGCAGGTTTTCGCTGCGTTTCAGCATAGGCGAGTCGAAACATCGACAGCCCCTTCGCCTTCCGCGTACGAGCGCGATGACGCGGATTCATCCGAAACCTTCACTTACGTCCCGTCTCATCTGCGACGGGATTAGGGTTGCTCGGCGAGCTTTAGGCAGGGCTCAACGCCAGGAACCTTCACCGGGACCAGCATGGTTTCTGGTGTGAGCACGCTGCTCCGAGTGACCGAGCTGTCGAATTCTTTGTCGGTGGGAAAAAGCCATCTGACCGCCTGAAGCGGTTTTCCACCCCGCGCGAATAAGTAGTACGCGGTTTGTGGCACATCGTCGTTGTAGCTTCGGGGCAGGTTCTTCCAGCAAACCTTTGTCCCGCCCAATCCCGCTTCTAACTCCGGGCCCTTAACTCCCGGCGTTGCTACCAGCATCTTGTCCCAATCGTCACGAAGCCCGGCCGCGCTAGTCACTTCGCGCATTGCGAGCGGTCCGTCGCTAAGGGCCAACGTCCGGACCGTCGCACGCAGACTTGTCACTTTGCCGAGTGGGGCATCGGTCGACTTGAAATCAAACGATGTGGGGCAATCGCCAGGTTTCGCAATTGGTCTGTCGGCCCCACAACCCGTGAGCGAAATTGCAGCGAGTAGCGCAGAGGCCACGACTGCCGCCCGACAACGTCGATTTTTGATGCTCACTTACTTCCTTCCGGGCAGTGGAATACCAACGCCTGCCGGGGGCCCAGTTACTTTCTGATCAGTACTCCTACTCCAGGTAATCTGCGTTTGTTCCGCTGGGAGCGGATCCCCGTTCGTGTCTTTTGCGGTAATCACAACGGCACGCCCACTTTCCACTTCCTGCCTGACGAGCGCCTGCAACTCTTCTGGGCTTGCGTTGGGATTTGCTGCACCGATCTTTCTGCCCAACTCATTGTTCCAAAGATCCATTGCTTCACGCTGCGGGTCATTGGCCGCTGACTTCTCGTGTGCGGTCGCGTAGGTTTGGGCCCAGTCCTCGCCGAACTTTTGCGTCATCATCGCATTCCAATACATGTGGCGGTACGCATCGCCTTGACCGTCAGCTCTGGTGCCTCGCGAGTATTCGTCAGCGGCGGCGTTGGCGACATCTGGCAACGTCAGCGCCTGACCAACCGCGCCGATGCCGTGAGTCGCATACAGCTTCTCCATCGCAGCGATCTCCTCTGCTGTCAGGAGAGACGGTGACTGGTTAACTCCTATCGCCTTAAGCGCGTCAGCGACGGCACCGACCGGCCAGAGCCTCGGCGCGTCTTTTGACGCATCGGTCTGATACTCGCGCAGAATACGCGCTAGTTCGGGATCGTTCGGCGTCGTCGTGACCGAAGTCTTAACCTGGTCCGTGAGCCCTTCGAGGTTCTTGACATATATCTCGGCACCTTCCTGATCAACGCGTTTGATCCACGTCAAAGCTGCCGAAATTAGATTCTGGTAACGGGTCATCCAGAACTCTTTAGCCGCGATCGCGCCAGCACCGAACGATCCATACTCGAGACCGGTCTCCCAGTTAGATTTTCGCGACTTCACCTGACCATCGTCAGTCACGTAAAGGTCCCAGACAGACTCTTCCGCTTCCTTCTTCTGCTCACGAATAATTTTGATATTGGAATCGAACTCCGCCACATACGTTCGCAGCGACGTAGCAAGCGCCTCAAGCACATCTGCTGATTTAAGGGTATCTATTTTGTCTGCTGCGCCACGTTGCCGCGAAGTATTGCCCGCCTCACTTGCGAAGTAGGCGGTCGATCGCTCGACCTTTCCGGCAGCGGCGATAGCTTCGGTGTCAATAGCCTTTGCCGTTTCCAGCATGATCCCGACACAGTCGCTGAGATAGTTGGTCTCCCAAGCCAGAACGACTGGGACCGTAAGCGGCTCTGGCATTAGCGACCCACCCGAGCGATGCTTGTTGCCGATGCAGAGTCGGTCTGCTCGATAGCAGTCGCTGCGGCGTCCAGAAAGTCCGCCTGTTCCGTCATTCGCTTGGCGTGATATCTGACGACGGAATCCATCCCTCTGAGCGACTCTTCTACCTTTGTCGCGAGATTGGAGTCGATCATCTTCTGCCGCGCCGCATCGCGCCCCAACTGAGCGATTGGCTGCTTGCCCGACAGCACTCCCGAATGCACTCGCAACTCTCGCGCCAAACTCCGCATTTCCGTTGGGTCAACATTGAATTCAGACACCACGCACCCCTTCAAACGTGTTCTCCGCTGTTTGCCGCGCATCGCGAAGCGCGGCCGAATGCCGTTCCCGCAGCAACCGGGCGAGCGCGCCCGGCCCGTGCTGATCCATCGCCCACTCGGCAATCCACAGGCTGGTGATGCGCCCGGTGAGGTCGGTTTCGATGCTCAGGCTGCCGTCGGCGGCGAACGCCGACCCGCGAATGGCGTCCATCTGCGCGTTGACCTGCTCAATGCGCGCTTCTTCGCTGGCGTCTGGCCGCCACTCCCCCGCCGACATCCACCCTCCGAGCGCCCGAGCCATCTATAGATGGCATAACTACGACGCCGAGAATGATGCCATCTATACATGTCATGCGCCAGAGGCTCATTCAACGCAGGGCGCAACGTCGGGCTTCGTCGCGAGCTCGACACAATGCCATCTATAGATGGTCGACGCGAACGCGATCGGTCGGAAACCTCAACGTGGTGTCCGAATCCGCCGCTGAGAACGCGCTCGTGGCGATTTTGGGACAGCACTTGGCTGAGTTACGTCGGGCGAAGGGGCTCACGCAAGAGCAAGTCGCGCACGCGGCCGGGGTGAGCAGGCAGTACTACCAACTGCTCGAATCGGGGTTGCGGGCTCGGAATCCGCGCGAACCGGCGAATCCGTCCTTCCAGGTGCTTGTCGCGGTGAGCGAAGCGATCGGTACTCCGCTCCCGGCGGTGCTCGACGAGGTTTACGAGCGGAACGCCAGCTAGTTCGGCCGGTGACGCCGCACTCGCGACGTCACCGGTTTCGATCAGCTACCCGCGATGATCGACGCCGCCACGCCCGGTGGCACCGGGGCGTACGAGTCGAACACCATCGAATAGTTCGCTCGGCCACGGGTTTTCGACCGCAAATCCCCGATATAGCCGAACATCTCCTGGAGCGGGGTCAGTGCGCGAATCACATGCGCGCCACCTCGTTCCGTGAGTTCGGTGACCCGGCCACGACGGGCGTTGAGGTCACCGATTACGTCGCCGACGTACTCCTCCGGCGTGACGACCTCGACCGCCATCACCGGTTCGAGCAGCACCGGCTTCGCCTTCGCGACCGCAGCGCGCACCGCCGCCGCACCCGCGAGACGGAACGCCAATTCCGACGAATCCTGCACGTGGGCGGCACCGTCGAGCAGCGTGACCTTCACGTTCACCAGCCCGAAGCCGGCGAGCGGGCCGACGCGCAGCGCGTCCTGCGCGCCCGCGTCCACCGCGGGGATGTATTCCCGCGGCACCCGTCCACCGGTGACCCGGCTTTCGAATTCGTAGCTGGCGTCGTCGTCGGCCACGTGCGGTTCAACCGCGATCACCACCTTGGCGAACTGCCCATTGCCACCCTGTTGCTTGCGGTGGGTGTACTCGAACAATTCGACTGCGGCAGTGATGGTTTCGCGGTAGGCAACGCGTGGCGCGCCGATGTCGGCGTCGACTCGGAACTCGCGTTTCATGCGGTCGACCAGGATTTCCAGGTGCAGTTCGCCCATGCCGCCAATGACCGTCTGGCCGGTTTCGGCGTCGACAGCCACGGTGAACGTCGGGTCCTCGTCGGCAAGGCGAGCCAGTGCTGTGCTCAATTTGTCCTGGTCGGCGCGGGTCCTCGGTTCGATCGAGACGGCGAGTACGGGGTCGGGGAACGTCATCGACTCCAGCACGACCGGGTTGGCCCGATCGCACAGGGTGTCGCCGGTTCCCGTCGCCTTCAGGCCGATCACGGCACAGATCTGCCCGGCCTGCACCCGCTCGACGGCGATCTCGGTGCTCGAATGCATCTGGAACAGTTTGCCCAAACGCTCCTTTCGTCCGTTGGTTGAATTGAGAACGGCCGCACCGGGTTCGGCGGCGCCGGAGTAAACCCGCAGATACACGAGCTTGCCGAAGAACGGATGCAGCGCGACCTTGAACGCAAGCGCCGCGAACGGCTCTGCGACGTCGGGCGCGCGGTGGATGCGCTCACCGTCCGGCGAAAAGCCGTGCACCGCAACCACATCCAATGGCGACGGCAGGTAGTCGACGACAGCGTCCAGCAGCGGTTGCACGCCGATGTTCGCCAGCGCCGAGCCACACAGGACCGGGTAGGCCCTTGCGTCGATCGTCATCCGTCGGATGGCGGCCTTCAGGATGTCGACGGTGATCGGTTGGCCCGCGAGGTAGCGTTCAAGGACTTCCTCGTCAGCCTCGGCCACTGCCGCTTCCAGCGCGTCCCGATGCTGGAACGCCTTGGTGCGCAAGTCTTCTGGAATGTCGATCGTCTCGAAATGCGAACCGCGATCGGTGTCGCCACGCCACACCTTCGCGTTCATCCCGACCAGGTCGATGATTCCTTCGAACTCGCGCTCAGCACCGATCGGCAGTTGAATAACCAACGGCCGCACCCGAAGTCGCTCCGCGATGGTTCGCACGGTGAACGCGAAATCGGCACCGAGCTTGTCCATCTTGTTCACGAAGCAGATGCGTGGGACGCCGTAGGAGTCGGCTTGCCGCCACACCTGTTCCGACTGCGGCTCAACGCCCTCTTTGGCATCGAACACCGCGACCGCACCGTCGAGCACCCGCAGCGAACGCTCCACCTCGACGGTGAAGTCGACGTGACCGGGGGTGTCGATGATGGTGATCTGGTGTTCGTTCCACGAGCAGGTAGTCGCCGCCGCGGCGATGGTGATGCCGTGTTCGCGCTCTTGGATCATCCGATCCATCACGGCAGTGCCGTCGTGTACTTCGCCGATGGTGCGAGTGACGCCGGTGTAGAACAGCACGCGCTCGGTGGTTGTTGTTTTGCCCGCGTCGATGTGGGCGGCGATGCCGATATTGCGTATTCGGGCCAGATCGATTCTGGTCATGGGAATCCCCCAGGCTGGTTCTTGTCGATGAATCGACGCTCGCCAGTTGGGCGTTCCGGAAACGGCACGGGCGTCGGATCACGCGGCGCCGCAACGGCGCCCGAGGACCCGATGCGAACTAGAACCGCGGCTGCGGAGGTGCTGTAACCATGCGACAAGTTCTACGCGACGAAGCACTCGCTGTCGACCGAATTACAACCGCTCTTGATCCGTTAACGCTGCCGCGAAGGTAAGACACGCGCGGATGTCTTCGCGCCCAAGATAGGGATAGTCCTCAAGGATCGCGTCCTCACTGTCACCCGCGGCGAGCAGCTCAAGAACATCTTTGACCCGGATGCGCATGCCTCGAATACACGGGCGGCCGCCTAGTTGGTTCGGGTCGAAGGTAATCCTTGAATTGGTGGACACAGCGCGATTTTATGGGTGAAAACGGTAAGCAGCGTCACCCCCATGCCGATCGCGAATCGCAGACTCCCGTCCATGGCGACCGGCTCGCCCGGCAACCACTGATCCACCTCACGGTGCCGCACCGGCTGCCAATCAGCGAACATGTCAGGCGAAGGAAACCATAACTAGCTCCAGCCCTGTTTCGCCATTCTCTCGAAATCAGTCGCTATCGGGCCGTCAGCAGGAATTCGAAACCACCACCACTGCCTGCCGTTAATCGATTGGCCAACCACCCGTTGTATGCGTTCACCGGAGTCGGAAACCGTAAAGTCAGAGAATTTCTCGTCAACCTTGAGAACCCAGTTCTCAATCTTTGACCGTACATCTGCTGGAAGCACTTCCAATGCACACTGGAGATGATCCCTGATAGTAAGGGCAGCTACTAGATCATACTGGTTCCAGACCGATCGATCATCCCAGCTCAATGCCCTATCGCGATCGATCTTTTCAATGTGAGAACGCCAATTGATCAACAGCGACAGCGCATCCTTAGAGCCATCGCTTTCCCGCTTGATAGATCGGCTGTCTATTTCAGCCAACTCCGCAGAGCTGAAAAGGCTGCGCAGAGCATGTTCATCGCTAGAAGAGTCCATTCTCACCCCAGTCAGTACCAACCAGTCCTGCAACCCGCTTATCGATCCCGTCGTGCACGCAAACGACAAACGGCGTCACTCCCGAAGGAGTGACGCCGTCTGCGTCAGTAAATCCTAAAAAGCAGGAATTACTTGTTGATCTTCGTCACGCGACCGGCGCCGACGGTACGGCCACCCTCGCGGATCGCGAAGCGCAGGCCCTCGTCCATGGCGACCGGCTGGATGAGCTTGACGCTCATCTCGGTGTTGTCGCCGGGCATGACCATTTCGGTGCCCTCGGGGAGGGTCACAACGCCGGTCACGTCCGTGGTGCGGAAGTAGAACTGCGGGCGGTAGTTGTTGAAGAACGGGGTGTGGCGGCCGCCCTCGTCCTTCGACAGGATGTACGCCTGGCCCTCGAACTCGGTGTGCGGGGTGGTGGTGCCGGGCTTGACGACAACCTGGCCACGCTCGACATCTTCGCGCTTGATGCCACGAACCAGCAGACCGACGTTGTCGCCAGCCTGGCCCTGGTCGAGCAGCTTGCGGAACATCTCGATACCGGTGACGGTGGTCTTGGTGCTCTTCTCGCGGATGCCGACGATCTCGACTTCCTCGTTCACGTTGACGATGCCGCGCTCGACACGACCGGTGACGACGGTGCCACGACCGGTGATGGTGAACACGTCCTCGACGGGCATGAGGAAGGGGAGCTCGGTCTCACGGACCGGGTCCGGGATCGACTCGTCGACAGCGTTCATGAGCTCAACGATGCGCTCGGCCCACTCGGCGTCGCCCTCAAGAGCCTTGAGGCCGGAGACGCGCACGACCGGCGCATCCTCGTCGAATTCCTGCGAGGCCAGCAGTTCGCGGACCTCCATCTCGACGAGCTCGAGGATTTCCTCGTCGTCGACCATGTCCGACTTGTTCAGCGCGACCAGGATGTAGGGCACGCCGACCTGACGGGCGAGCAGCACGTGCTCGCGGGTCTGCGGCATCGGGCCGTCGGTGGCGGCGACCACGAGGATGGCGCCGTCCATCTGCGCGGCACCGGTGATCATGTTCTTGATGTAGTCGGCGTGACCGGGGGCGTCGACGTGCGCGTAGTGGCGCTTCTCGGTCTGGTACTCGACGTGGGAGATGTTGATCGTGATACCACGAGCCTTCTCCTCCGGCGCCTTGTCGATCTGATCGAACGCGAACGCGTCGTTCAGGTCGGGGTACTTGTCGGCCAGAACCTTGGTGATCGCCGCCGTCAGCGTGGTCTTGCCATGGTCAACGTGACCAATGGTGCCGATGTTGACGTGGGGCTTCGTCCGCTCGAACTTCGCCTTCGCCACTGTTGTCCTCCTGGACTAGTTTGTGCGTGCTTTTTTGCAGCAGTGCGGTTATTAAGGGGGTCGTACTGACGCCGGTTTGCCGGGGCCAAGCCGCAGTTAGCGTACTTGGCCCCCGCAAGCGAATTACTCGCCGGTCGCCTTCGCGATGATCTCCTTGGACACGTTGGCCGGAACCTCCGCGTACTGGGCGAACACCATGGAGTAGTTGGCCCGGCCCTGGGTCTTGGACCGCAGGTCACCGATGTAGCCGAACATCTCCGAGAGCGGAACCAGCGCCTTGACGACACGGGCACCACTGCGTTCCTCCATGGCCTGGATCTGGCCACGGCGGGAGTTGAGGTCGCCGATCACGTCGCCCATGTAATCCTCGGGCGTGATGACCTCAACCGCCATAAGCGGTTCGAGGATCACCGGACCGGCCTTGCGGGCCGCTTCCTTGAGGGCCTGCGAGCCCGCGATCTTGAACGCCATTTCCGACGAGTCAACATCGTGGTACGCGCCGTCGAGCAGGGTGACCTTCAGGTTCACCAGCGGGTAGCCAGCGAGCACGCCGTACTGCATGGCGTCCTGAGCACCCGCGTCGACCGACGGGATGTACTCACGAGGAACGCGGCCACCGCTGACCTTGTTCTCGAACTCGTACTGCGCGCCATCTTCGCCAACGAACGGCTCGACGGCGATGATGACCTTCGCGAACTGGCCGGAGCCACCCGTCTGCTTCTTGTGGGTGAACTCAAGCTTCTCGACCGGCTTGGTGATCGTCTCACGGTAAGCAACCTGCGGCTTACCGACGTTCGCCTCAACCTTGAATTCGCGCTTCATGCGGTCGACAAGGATGTCGAGGTGGAGCTCGCCCATGCCGCCGATGACGGTCTGGCCGGTCTCAGCGTCGAGCTTGACCGAGAACGTCGGATCTTCGCGGGCCAGCTTCTGGATAGCTGTACCGAGCTTCTCCTGGTCGGACTTGGTCTTGGGCTCGATCGAGACCTCGATGACCGGGTCCGGGAACGTCATCGACTCAAGGACGACCTGGTTCTGCGGGTCCGAAAGGGTGTCACCGGTGGTGGTGTCCTTCAGACCGATCACGGCGTAGATGTGACCAGCCGAAGCCGTGGTGACCGGGTTCTCCTTGTTGGAGTGCATCTGGAACAGCTTGCCCAGACGCTCCTTCTTGCCCTTGGTCGAGTTGACGACCTGCGAGCCGGAGTCGACCTTGCCCGAGTAAACGCGGACGTAGGTGAGCTCACCGAAGAACGGGTGCACCGCGATCTTGAACGCGAGGGCCGCGAACGGCTCGTCGACGTTCGGCTTGCGGGTGACGAGCTCCTCTTCCTTGCCGGGGATGTGGCCGGTGGTGGCCTCAACGTCCAGCGGGGAAGGCAGGTAGTCGATCACGGCGTCGAGCATGGGCTGAACGCCCTTGTTCTTGAACGCCGAACCGCAGAGCACGGGGTAGAGCTCCGAGTTGACCGTCATCTTGCGGATGGCGCTCTTGATCTCATCGATCGAGAGCTCTTCGCCACCGAAGAACTTCTCAAGAAGCGCTTCGTCGGACTCGGCGACGGTCTCAAGCAGTTCCTGACGGTACTGCTCGGCCTTCTCCTTGAGATCCTCAGGGATCTCGATGACCTCGTACTCTTCGCCGAGCTTGGTCTCGCCCTTCCAGACCTTGGCGTTGTTCTCGACCAGGTCGACGATGCCCTCGAAGTCGTTCTCAGCGCCGATGGGCAGCTGGATGACCAGCGGCTTCGCGCCAAGACGATCCTTGATGGTCTGCACGGTGAAGTAGAAATCCGCACCGAGCTTGTCCATCTTGTTCACGAAGCAGATACGCGGCACGTCGTACTTGTCGGCCTGACGCCACACCTGCTCGGACTGAGGCTCGACACCTTCTTTGCCGTCGAACACCGCGACAGCGCCGTCGAGGACGCGGAGCGAACGCTCCACCTCAACGGTGAAGTCGACGTGCCCGGGGGTGTCGATGATGTTGATCTGGTTGTCTTTCCAGAAGCAAGTGGTAGCCGCGGAGGTGATGGTGATACCACGCTCCTGCTCCTGCTCCATCCAGTCCATCGTGGCCGCGCCATCGTGAACTTCACCGATCTTGTACGTGATACCGGTGTAGAACAGGATGCGTTCGGTCGTTGTGGTCTTGCCCGCATCGATGTGGGCCATGATGCCGATGTTGCGGACCTTGTTCAGGTCGGTGAGCACGTCCTGTGCCACGAAAATCTCCCTTGTAAGCGACGGGACTGGGGCTACCAGCGGTAGTGCGCGAAGGCCCGGTTCGACTCGGCCATCTTGTGGGTGTCCTCGCGACGCTTCACCGAAGCACCGAGGCCGTTGCTCGCGTCGAGCAGCTCGTGGGCGAGACGCTCGATCATCGTCTTCTCACGACGGGCGCGGGAGTAGCTGACCAGCCAGCGCAGCGCGAGGGTGTTGGCGCGGCCCGGACGGACCTCGACGGGCACCTGGTAGGTGGCGCCACCAACGCGACGAGGCTTGACCTCGAGTGCGGGCTTGACGTTGTCGAGCGCACGCTTGAGGGTGACGACCGGGTCGGTGCCGGTCTTCTCGCGCGCCTGCTCGAGGGCACCGTAGACGATGCGCTCGGCGGTGCTCTTCTTGCCGTCCAGCAGGATCTTGTTCACCAGCTGAGTGACCAGCGGGGACCCGTAAACCGGGTCGTTGATCAGCGGACGCTTGGGTGCGGGGCCCTTGCGTGGCATATCAGCTCTTCTCCTTCTTCGCGCCGTAACGGCTGCGTGCCTGCTTGCGGTTCTTCACACCCTGGGTGTCAAGCGAGCCGCGGATGATCTTGTAGCGCACACCGGGGAGGTCCTTCACACGACCGCCACGCACAAGCACCATCGAGTGCTCCTGGAGGTTGTGGCCTTCACCGGGGATGTAGGCGGTGACCTCGACCTGGCTGGTCAGGCGAACACGCGCGACCTTACGCAGCGCGGAGTTCGGCTTCTTCGGGGTCGTGGTGTACACGCGAGTGCACACGCCACGACGCTGCGGGCTGCCCTTAAGGGCCGCGGTCTTGGTCTTGGAGACCTTGTCCTGGCGACCCTTGCGGACCAGCTGGTTGATCGTTGGCATATACCGGCTTTCTGGCTCATCCCCACTTGAGCTGGGGACCCTATTTCAGTGTTGGTCGTTGTTAACCTGCACGTCCAGCCACGTTTCCATTGACCCGCGGTCGGGCGTGTCGGGCGCAGCTGCGTAACCCTTTTCAGGGCACGCTGGAACGTATCGGCCGCTCTCGCTGGCCTAAGTTCACGCACGAACTTGCCCGTAGCAATCCGGGCACAGGGTTCGAGACTACCCGCGATGGCGAATCAGGGTCAAAGCGGGGTGGTTAAACAAGGCTTCTACCGGGCAAGATCCAAAGTAAGTTCGACGAGCTTCTGCGCGCCAACGCACGGATCGGGGTGTGAAGAGCCCGGCCGATAGTTGATCCACCATCCGATAATGCCGACATCGGCTGCCGGTGCCGTGACTCCGCAGGAATCGTTGTCGCCAGGGCGACGGACTTGCAACGCGCGCCGACCCTGCACGGTGACGTCGCCGGTGAGGTAGCCCAACCTGTCGTTATTGGTCTTCTCGTTGTTCAGCGTACCCATCTCGTACCAGTTGAGCGAGACCATGGCGGTCCCGCCAGGCGCATCTTCGACGTCCCACATGCAGACCGCGCCGCTAAACGAGGTTTGCACGAGCTTGGCGTTGCCGACGACCTCGCCGATCTTGGCCTCGTCGACGGCGTCGCATTCGCGCATGAGCTTGTCGAACTTGGTGTTGATCGGGGCGCTCGGGCCGCCGCCTTCGCCTAACGCCTTCGGGTTGCCGTCGATGGTCTGGCCGCAGCCCGCGATGGCAAGCGCGCACGCCGACCCAACGATGACCGCCTTAGCTAGCCGCAGCTTCATCCCAGCCGCCCGATGGTGAGTTCGGCGAGCTTGCGCGCGTTGTCGCAGGGATTGCCGGTCTTGCCGAACGCCCCGTACGACATCGACCACTCAAAGAAGTCGTCGTCGAGTTGCACGGCCAAGTCGCAGATCGCGCCGCTCGGGTCGAGGCCCTCGAAGCCCGGCTTGCCAGCGACCTGGATGGCTTTCGGGGTGCGCTGCGCGTTCGAAACCCACGCGCGCTCGCGTTCGATTGGCGAACCTCGGTAGGACGCGAAGGTGACGCTCGGTGACGTCATCCCCGCGGCCTGCCAGTTGCACCCGGTTGAATTTTTGAACGAACGGGCGATGCTGCCGATGCCGGCGAGCGAGCGCACCTCGTCGTCGGTGACGTGTCCGCACTCGCCGACGAACGGGCCAAGCGATGCCACCTTGGGCGGTTGCCGAACCGGCCCGGGCGAATCGTCGGAGGACGACCCGCAGGCCGACAGCACTGAGATCGTTGCCACGATGGCTAGTCCTTTGACGGCGCTGCCGATGAGCGCCGATGGGGTCCGCATGTTCGCAACTGTAATGGCAACGCGCGCATGCTCACAGGTTCCCGCGAGCCTCCTGCTCCCGTTCGATCGCCTGAAAAAGGGCCTTGAAGTTGCCTTTCCCGAAGCCGAGTGAGCCGTGTCGCTCAATGAGTTCGAAGAAGACGGTGGGGCGATCACCGAGTGGGCGGGTGAAGATTTGCAGGAGGTAGCCGTCTTCGTCGCGGTCGACGAGGATGCCGCGTTCGTGGAGTTCGTCGATGGGCACGCGGACGTGACCGATGCGGGCGCGCAGTTCGGGGTCTTCGTAATAGCTCGCGGGGGTTGGCAGGAATTCGACGCCCTGGGCTTTGAGTGCGTCGACCGTCGCGAGAATGTCGGGGGTTGCCAGCGCGATGTGTTGCACGCCCGGGCCGCGATAGAACTGGAGATATTCGTCGATCTGGGAGCGTTTGCGGCCGACCGCCGGTTCGTTGAGCGGGAATTTCACGCGGTGGTTGCCGTTGGCGACGACCTTGCTCATCAGCGCTGAGTATTGGGTGGCGATGTCGGCGCCGACGAATTCGGCCATGTTCTCGAAGCCCATGACGCGTTGATAGAACTCGACCCAGCGGTCCATCATGCCGAGTTCCACGTTCCCAACTACGTGGTCTATTGCGACGAAAGTTGGTGTGGTGCTTGTGCTTTGCGTCGCGGCGAAGCCCGGCCAATATGGGCCGTGATAGTTCGACCGGTCGACAAGCGTGTGTCGTGTTTCGCCGTAGGTTGCCAATGCGGCAGTGCGGATCGTGCCGAATTCGTCTGTCTCGTCATGCGGTTCGACCACGATGCGCGCGCCCGCTTTGCGTGCTTGCGCGACGCATCGGTCGACGTCGGGCACCGTGAGCGCCACGTCGACAACGCCGTCGCCGTGGCGGGTGTGGTGACCGACCAGTTCACTGTCGGGGTCGACCGCGCCGCGAATCACGAACCGCGCGTCGCCGCTGCGCAGGACGAACGCCTTGTGGTCGCGATTACCGGTTTCGGGACCGGAATAGGCGACCAATTCCATGCCGAACGCTGAGCGCAGAAAGTGCGCGGTTTGGGTGGCGTTGCCGACAACCCAGCCCAGGCTGTCGAAGCCGAGCACTGGGAAGGGGTCGGTGCTGTCGTCGTGGTCGATCAGGCCGACCAGCTCGCGCTCAGTTGTCTGCTCGATGGTCATGATTAAGCAAAACGCCGCCGATACCGCTCCGGCAAGCAGTGTCCGAACTGCTGAACACACCGACACAACCTGCTCGGCTGATCAGCGAAAAGGTAGACAATGTGAATAGCTGCGCGTTGTCGATCTGGGAGTCTGAGAGTCGATATGGATGAGCTTGACCTCGCGATTCTGTCCGCGATGCATCGGTATCAGCGCGCGGGGATCCTCGAACTATCTCGGCGAACGCAGGTGGCGCGCGCGACTGTGCAGGCGCGGATTACCCGAATGGAAGAGTCGGGAGTGATCGCCTCCTACGACCCGCAAATCGACTTCGCCGCAGCGGGATTCGATGTGCACGCTTTTGCGACGTTGGAAATCGCGCAGGGCGCGCTCGACGACGTGGCTGCCGAATTGGCTGGCGTGCCGGGGATTCTTGAGGCGTACGCGACGACGGGTTCGGGCGACATTTGGTGCCGCATCGCCGCGGATTCGCATGCGGGGCTGCAAGCGGTGTTGCTGACGATCGACCGAATTCCGTCGGTGGTGCGTTCGCACAGCGTTGTTGTGCTTTCGACGGTTGTGCCGCGCCGAACGCTGCCGCTATTGCAGACGCTGACGCCGAAAGGGACGGCGAAAGCGCCTGCGTATCGGCATCGCTAGGGTCGCACGTCCGCGCCAACGGCGAGAATCTCGACCGACGGGGTCGATTCCGGTTCTAGGAAGGCGAGAAGGGCGGATGCCTCGGCTTCCACCTCGGAAACCTCAGCAGCAGTCCACTTCCGCAACGGGCTGATGCGTAAACGTGCCGTTCCGCCCTTCACGAAAACCTTGTACATCCCGGCGAGGAAACCGTCGACAAGCACGGGCGAAACCGATGATGCGAACGAGCGGATGGGCACGGCGTCGTCAGCGCCGACGATGCGCGAGCGGTCCTGGTGGGAAAGGAACGCGTTGTCGAACCAGCCAAGGAGACGCACCGGCGCGGGTTCATCGGGGTCTGCCAGCGGGAGGTCGGCTGCGTCGTACAGCGTGCGGCCGCGCTCGTCGGTGTAGGTGCGAACGCGGTCGCCGAGCGCGCTGACCGCCGACTTCATCGCGGGCAATTTCGACCACGTCTGCATGTCCATCGTGGTCGCCGGGCCGAACGCGCGCAGGTACCGCATGATCAATTCGGCCACGGGGTAATCGGTTTCGATCGGCGCGCCCAACCACGGTTCGATGCGTGACCACACCGGACGGCTGTTGTCGCGCCACCGCCCGCGCGGCGGGGTTTGCAGGACGGGGAGTTGGTAGAGCCAGGTTTGGACAACAGCGCCCGGGTCGCGATCGGGGTACAGCTTGGCCGCCTCGTCACGCATAGCGGCTGCCGACATGGGTTCATCGCCGAGCACCGCTTCGCCGTGCGCGCGCACCTCGTCGGGATCAAGCCCGACCATCCCGCCGTAGTTGAACCCTTTGCGGAACGGGATTTTCTCTAGCTCCGGCTGAATGTGCGGTGCGATGCGCAGTGCGTCGGGCGGGGTGACGAGGTGAATTGTGCCGCGCATCAAGGTAATTCGTACGAGCGACCGATCGAGGAGCCCGTCGGAAACGGTGGCTGGCTCGAATTCGCTTATCCGACTCCACAATCCGATGAACGGCGGCGGAACATCTTGCGCTTGCAGCCCAACAAGGTGATCGCACATCTGCGCGACCGAAAGCTGCGACCGCGCGAGCAGGTGCTGACGCGCAAGCAACGTGCGATTAAGCACCCGATTCGACAGCTGCATGGAGCAGAGATTACTGGCCCCCACCGGCATTCACCCACAGTCTCCTACCGACCTCCTGAGCACCTCCGCGTCGCGAAGCCGGTAGCGACATGCGGCTTACCGCGCTTCTTGCGGCAATTAATGACCAGTTAATCGCACTTTATCTACCCCTTCTTGTACGATCAACGCATGTTCGCGCCGAACTTCCAGATCAGCCCTGCCACCGCTACCGCGCTCATGGCAATCGAAGCTGACCGGCAAATGATCATGGAATTGCCCATCAACGTCGACGTTCTGGCAGGGTTGCGCGAAACCGCCCGCCTGATCGCAACGCATTACTCGACCCAGATCGAAGGCAACCGGCTCACGCAGGCACAGGTGGTCGAGGCAATCGCTGGCACTCACTTCCCTGGCAGGGAGCGTGACGAGGCCGAGGTCCGAAATTACTACCGAGCGCTTGAGCACATTGAAGCCGCCGCGACAGAATCCGGCCCAATTAGCGAAGAGATGATTCGCCGTATTCACGGGTTGGTCATGCACGGGAAGGCGAAGGCCACACCTTACCGTGACGGGCAGAATGTGATCCGCGAAGCCTCGACCGGACGAGTTGTTTACATGCCGCCGGAAGCGGCGGACGTACCCGGCCTGATGGCGGGAATGTTCGACTGGCTCAATGAGCAGCTAGCGGCGAGGGTGCTACCCGCCCCGCTGATCGCCGCGCTAATTCATTACCAATACGCCACAATTCACCCGTATTACGACGGAAATGGCCGAACCGCGCGGCTGCTCACCACCTTGGTGCTGCACCGGGCTGGCTACGGGCTCAAAGGGATCTATTCGCTAGATGAGCACTACGCACGAAATCTAACTAACTACTACACAGCGCTGACAGTCGGGCCTTCGCACAATTACTACCTCGGTCGCGCCGACGCCGACCTCACTGAGTTCGTCGACTATTTCTGCACGAGCATGGCAGCGGCCCTCGGTTCAGTGCGCGCCCGCGCGACAGAGGTTGCGAACACACCAACCGCGCGGCATGCCGACGACGCTGCTGTACGACGCACCCTCGACCCGCGCCAACGCCGCGTCCTCGAACTGTTCCGTGCGAGTAGGGAAGTCACCACCGCCGACATCGCATCCCACCTCGCCGTTTCCCCGCGAACGGCAAGCACCCTGGCCCGCCGCTGGACCGAGACGGGATTCTTGATGTGCGAAAATCCGTCCCGGAGGGCAAGGAGCTACCGGTTATCGGCTGAATACGAACGCATTGTGCTGCCGTGATATCACTTCTTGCTATACCCCGACGCCGCCGTTGATAGATCCCCACCCGAAGCACACAGATACCGTGCCGCAGCAAGAGCCGCATCGTCGATGTCATCCGGATTGCCATGCAGTCAACATCTTTAGGCACCGACGAACGTTTGGCCATAAGCGGTAGTCAACGTCGGCCCGCACACCCCAACGCGCCCACGTATCGGGAATGAACTGAATTCGCGCCTGGATCTGAACGTAGTTGGCGTTCATCGGATTACATTCACAATGATCGTCTCGTTCATCGTGAACTCCGGACCGCTGCGTGAGGATAAAAAGGGCTCACTACTGGCGAAACCATTCACCTGACAATCGGCGGTCGAAATCCTCCCCCACCTCTCTGGTTTCGGGGTCCGAACTCGCTGCGGCCTGTGTCGTCAGGTAGCGGAGGGTCGCCCAATCCTCCATGTGCCACAGCAATTCGGCCAGCCTTCGAAAGTCGATCGAATCGGCGGAGCGCAGCCGATCTTCGATACTTCGTCGAACCTCACGCCGGGCCCGATTGAGCCCGATTGCACGCTTTGCGTACAGAGCCCATCCGGTATGCGTAGCAAGGTCGATCAGTTCATCGACCAGCAGGGGAACGTCCTTCGGTATCCCGTCGAGGAAGTCCAGCGCCGCTGCCCGCTCGGCCGCCGACCGCCCACGCAACGCCGAACTCAGCAGTGCTCGCCTGGAACTCACGTTCTGATAGAAGGCAGCCTTAGCGTCAGTATAATTTCGTTCAGCCGCAACTACCTTGGCCCACAGTTCTGCATCAGTCTCATCCGAACTCATCGAATCCCTCACTATCCCAGCTTCACGCAGATGTTATGCCACTCCCGCCTACGCCGCCGCCCGCATGCGACCCGCCCTCCAGGCCGCTATGCCTCAACTCCGGGCTAGCACGCACCCCGCCTCACGCGCGGTCGAGCCGGGTCAACAATCCGTGCACATGGGCCTCGGCCGCCACTCGCGCCGACGCGCTATCGCCGGACTCCAATGCCTCAACGATCCGGCGGTGCTCGCGCAACGCGACTCGGCGGTTGCGGGCCGAGCACCACAGGTCGCCTCGGTACAGGTGTGCCTGCACTTCCAAGCGCGACAGTTCGTCAACGACGCACACGTTTCCCGACGCCTCGCGGATGAAGGTGTGAAATTCCACGTCCAACGCCGCATCGCGTGCCGCGTCGGTCCCACCGTCGAGGTTCGCTTCCTGCGCGGCCAAGATCATCGCCAGTTTGTCGAGGTCACCCTCGGTCACGCGGGTCGCCGCTGCCGACGCGGCGAGGCCGTCGAGCACCGCGCGTACCGCGAAAACGTCACGCACGCGGGCTGCGTCGACGGTGGCGACCTTCGCGCCCGCATGCGGCACGCTGACCGCGAGGCCCTCATAAATCAACTGCTGCACGGCCTCGCGGACCGGGCTGCGGCTCACCCCGAGCCTGGTCGCGAGCGCCGGCACGCTCAACGACTGGCCCGGGGCGAGTTCGCGGGAAAGGATGAGCTGTCTGAGCTGCCGGTAAACCGATTCGCCGAGCAGTGCCGCCGCGCTCATCGCCACATCCTTTCCCTAAGTTCCCGCGTGATTATCCCTGATAGTTAGCGGCGACCCGCTGGGCAAGGAAGTCAGCGGCCGACACCGGCGGGTATTTGCCCGCTGGGCCCTCGATGACCGCGTCCCGATCAGCTTGGGCGAAGTAGGCGATGCTGTAACGCTCGCCCTGGTACTCCCCTTCGCCCGGGCTGCGCACGCGGTGGAAGTTCGACGGCAGCGCGTCGTCGCTCCAGCGGGTGAGCATGTCGCCGATGTTGCAGGTGATCAGGCTCGACGACGGCGTGATCGACGTCCACTCCTGCTCGTCCATTTCCTTGCCAGGGCACACTTGCAGTCCGCCCTGACCGTCGCGCTGGAAAAGTAAAGTGAGGCAGTCGAAGTCGGTGTGCGCGCCCGCTCGCCAACGTCCGGGCACCCCACGCAGTTCCTCGGGAACGGCGAAGTAGTGCAGCAGACGCAGTGCGCTCTGGTACTGCGGGGACTCGGGATTGTGCGCGGCGGTGAAGTATTCGCGATCAAACCCGAGTCGGTCGGCGAAGCAGGAAAGCACCCGCATCGCGACCTCCCACGCCCGCTCCTCGAAATCCAGTACGCGCGAACGGAATCCGGGCAGCTCGTCGTCGGTCGGCCACAACCCGTCCATGTGCGGCCGAGTGACCTGGTACGACTCCTTTTGATCGGGCACCCCGATCGACGGCCGCACCTGCGTGAGCGACTCCCAGCCCGCGTTGTTGCGCTTGACCAGCGGGTACTGGCCCTTCGTCTCCTCGGGCAACGCGAAGAACGATGCCGTTGAGGCGAACATCGCGTCGATCAGTTCCTGCGGGATGCCGTGACCCGACAGCTGGAAGAAGCCGATTTCGGTTGCCGCCGACCACAATTCGTCGGTGATCTCGGCGCGACGGTTCTCGAAGTCCGACAGGTCGATTACGCGAATCTCGCGGTCGGTTGTCTCGCGACCAAGGCCGCCCATCTGCTTCTCGCGCGAGACCTCAGCGAGGTCGTAACTCGATGTCATGTGCGTCTCCCTACTTGGTGACGGTGGTGTCGAGGAATTCCTTGGTGACCAGCGTCTTCGCATCCAGCGTCGCCGGGATGTTCGCGCCACCGGCACGGAGAATCGGGACGAATTCGTCGATGATGCGCTGCACGCGAGGCTCGTCGAAGCTGCCGATCACGCCGTCGGTGTCGGGACCCATCAGGCCACCGTCGATGAGGGCGCGCGAGCCGGACTTGGCCAGTTCGGCACCGTAGGGGCTCATCTTGGGGTTCTTGGCGACCACGTCGACGACCTTGGCGTCAACCGGCGTCGGGTCGGCGATGAACGCCGCGGTCGACTGCTGGATCATCGGAACCAGCTTCTTCAGGCATGGCCGCAGCTCAGCGACCTTGTCGGCGCGCACGTTCACGGTGCGTGCGTAGTTCTCGTAACCGAGGTCCTTGAGCAGCTGGTAGGCGACGGGCTTGTTCCACGCCTTGACCTCGTGCTCGTAGATGAAGGGCTCATCGTTGACGAAACCCTGCTGCGCGATCGACGGGTCAGCGACGAACCGCGACGGTGAGCTGTCGTAGGAAACGTCGATCTGGTCCTTCTTGATCAGCCCACGCGCGACGAGCCAGTCGGGGAACAGCTGCCCCTTCGACACGACGACGGGCTTGCCCGACTTGCCGATGTCGGCGATCGACTTCCAGTCCGGGTGGGTCTTGGGGTCCCACATCAGGATCTGCGGGCTGTTGCGCAGCAGCGTGGTGACGGCGGTGATCGGCTGGGTACCAGCGGCGGCGATGGCCTGCTCGCTGTGGGCGAGGCCGAGGGTGATGCTCGGGTCGACATACATCTGCGACGGCACGGTCTGGAAGCCAATCGCGGCGCCACCCGCGCGGATTTCCAGCTTCACGCCGGTGTCTTTGCCGTTGATGACGAGCGGGCCGGTGGTCTTGTTGTTGTCGGGGTCAACCTTGTAACCGGGGCCGAGCAGTCCGAAGATCGGGCCCGAATCGGTTTCCGGCGACCACTGCAACTGCACGACGACGGTGCTTGGACACACGCCTGCGAGCTGCTGCTCGGCGGGCGCGGGCTCCAGTGCGACAGCGGCGGTTTCGGTCGCGTCATCCGAACAGGCTGCCGTTGCCGCGACGAGCAGCGCAGCGGCGGCAAAACCTAAGCGGCGGAGGGGTTTTCTCATGTTCGATCCTTTGAGCGTGGTGAGGGTGCTACTGCGCGGAGGTGTGCCAGCGCCCGACGGTGATGCGCTGAACGACGGTGAAAACGGTGAACACGGCGACGCCGAAGAGGGCGGCAAGCAGCAGCGCGCCGATCAGGTCTTCGGATTGCAGTCGGGCGCGGTAAGTGTCGAGCAGGGTGCCGATGCCGGGTTTGCCCTGCGAGAAGAACATGTCGCCGATGATCGCGCCGGTGACGGAAAGCCCTGCTGCAGTGCGCAATCCGGTCATGATCGACGGCAGCGCGGCGGGCAGTTGCAGCGACCACAGGCGACGCAGCCGACCAGCGCGACCGAGCGTGAACAGTTCTTGCAGGTTCGTGTCGACGGATTTAATGCCGAACAGCGTCATCGCGATGATGGGGTGAATGGCGATCAGCACGCAGACGGTGGTTCGCGCGGAGAAACCGTAACCGAGCCAGAGCCCGATGAGCGGAACAACAGCGAGCACCGGAATAGCTTGGAGCACAACCGCATACGGGTAGACGATGTTCTCGATCGGCTTCGCCTGGCTCATCAGCACCGCGATCGCGACACCGAGCACCGCCGAGAAAACGAGCCCGGTAAGCGCGACGCGCGCCGTGACGCCAAGCGCCCGCATCATCACCTCAAGCTTGGCCGGATTGGCAAGCGCCTCAGTGAAAACCACGTGCGGTGGCGGGAGCAGGAAGCGGCGACTCTCGCTGAGCATGAACATCGAGACCGCGTACCAGGCAGCCAAGGCGAGGGTGAGCGAAATAGCCGGGGCGAGAAGTGATTTGCCAACCGACTTCAACCGGTCCGTCGGCAGAGAAATGGTCAGCGTCTTGGGGAGAGCGGCAACAGACACCATCATGCGGCCTCTTTCAGAGTGCGCGAGATGCGCGCGACAAGGTCGGTGAACGCGGGCGTGAAGCGCAGTTCGCGGTCGCGTGGGTAGGGCAGGTCGATGTCGATCACCTCGTGTATGCGGCCCGGTCGGGCCGACATCACAACGACGCGCGACGCGAGGAATACCGCTTCGGAAACCGAGTGCGTGATGAACAGCGCGGTAAAGGCGTTGTCGCGGTAGAGCTTGAGCAATTCCTCTTGCATGTTCAGACGCGTCATCTCGTCGAGCGCGCCGAAGGGTTCGTCGAGCAGCATCAGTCGCGGTTCGAGGGTGAGCGCACGGGCGAGCGAGACGCGCATTCGCATGCCGCCGGAAAGCTGTTTCGGCAGCTTGTTGGCGAAATCGGCAAGGCCGACCGCCTCGATGGCTTTGGCGACGCGTTCCTTACGCACCTTGCGGTCGATGCCAGCCAGCTCGGCGGACAGTTCGACGTTGCTACGCACCTTGCGCCAGGGCAACAGGGTTGCCTCTTGGAAGATGAAGCCGATCGAATTCGTCCGTACCGCAACGGCTCCCGACGATGTCGGCTCAAGCCCGGCGGCCAAGCGCAGCAGCGTCGACTTGCCGCAGCCCGACGGGCCAACAACCGCGACGAACTCGCCCTCGCGAATGTCGAGGTTGATGTCGGTCAGCGCGAGGGTGTCTTCGCCGAAGCGCTTGCTCACGCCGGCGAACGACACTTCCATGCCCGTGAGCAGCGTGCGCGCATCGGCGTCGTTGGTGGTGTCCAGAAGCGTCACCGTGGTTCACCTTCTCCTGCGAGTCTTGCGTGCAATTACTGGATATTCACAGTGTGAACGCGCCGAATTACATGCAATGTTTGATTGGTTTCGGCCTTATTAACAGTCAGCGCATGTGACGCAGTCGCTGCACGAGGTCCGCGACATCCACGCGCGTGCTGTTGCCGTCGCGGATCACGGCCTCGCCGTCGACCCAGACGGTGTCGACAACGCGCGACGACGCCGCGGTCAGCAGGGTCGCGCCCGGATGCAGCACCGGCAGGCACGCGAAGTCGCGGTCGAAGCGCAGCAGGGTGAAATCGGCAGGGTTGCCAATCGCGATGCCGGACTTGGCATTGAGCACGCGCGACGATGCCTGGGTTGCCATGTGCAGCATCGCGTCGATGCCGAGCAGGTCGGCCTTCTTATGCGCGGCACGTTGCAGATACGCGCCCATGCGCAGGGCGAGCAGCATGTCTTGGGTGTCGTTGCTTGCCGCGCCGTCGACGCCGAGCGTCACGTCGATGCCCGCCGCGAGCATCGCGGGAACGGGCGCGACACCGCTACCAAGGCGCATGTTCGACAGCGGGTTATACGAAACCGCGACACCACGTTCGGCGAAAACCCGCTGCCCGTGCGCGTCGAGGTTCACGCAGTGCACGGCGAGGGTGCGGTCGGTGAGGAAGCCGCTGGCGTCGAGGTAATCGACGGCCGACAGGCCCGCGTTCGCACGGCACATGTCGTCGTCGGTTGTCGTTTCCAGCACGTGGATCGACACGGTTTTGCCTGCGGCCCTTGCGTATTCGCCCACTTGCACCATGCCGTCGGGCGTGAGGCAGCGCGGGTTGGGCACGGCGAGCGCGGTCGAGATGCGAGTGCCGGTGAGCTGTTTGTCGAGGGCGTCGATGTGGGTGAGCACCTCGTCGAGCGGCTGCATCAGGCGCGGGTCGAGGCCCCATTTGCGGGTGATGTCGGCGCGATCGGCGACACCACGACCGAGGACAACGCGGATGCCAAGCTCGTCGAGCGCGCGGATCATGGCCTGATGCACGTCATCGGACGGGTTGGGCCACATGTGCTCGACCACGGTCGTGACGCCGCTGCGCAGCAGTTCGAGACCGCCAGCGAGCGCGGAAAGGTAGGTCTGCTCGGGGGTGGCGGCGACGGTGTGTTCGCCGACGCAGCGCAGCCACTCAAGCAGCGGCAGCCCCTCCCCCACCCCGCGCAGGATGGCCTGCTGGAGGTGGGTGTGGGAGTTGACGAAACCGGGGATGAGGTGGCCGTCGCCGCCGTCGATGCGGGGCAGATCAGCGTGCTCGGGACCCGCTTTGAAGGCCGCGATCACACCGTCGATCACGACGACTTCGGTTGGCGCCCACTCCTTTTCGAGATAGGCGGTGATATTGGTCAGGACGAAACTTCGCATGCGCGCACCTATCGGTAGATGCGGCTGGTTCGCCCGCCATCATCAGCGTGACACGTCGTCCGTTGCAGCCATGAACGTCGTGGTAGCTAAGTTAGGCAACGAGTGTTTCGGCGGAGTTAATGTGCCGTCACGCCTGCATTAGCGCAGGCTGACGACCACTTTGCCCAGCGCGGTGCGGTTGTCCAACGCGGCGACCGCCTCCGCTGCCTGCTCAAGCGGATACGTTGTCGGCTCGGGAGCGGTGATCGCACCTGACGCCAACAGCGGTGCCACACGTGCCCACTGCTCGGCGAGATAGCCCGGGTGCGTCATGATCCACTCGCCCCACGCCGCGCCGACCACCTCAACGTTGTTGAGCAGCAAGCGGTTTACCTTCACCGTCGGAATCTCGCCCGCGGTGAAACCGACGACGAGCAGGCGACCGCCCTGGTTGAGCGAGCGGATGCTATCGGTGAATCGGTCGCCACCAACCGGGTCAACCACGATGTCAACGCCGCCGCCGAGTTCCTTCACCGCTGCGAGCCAGCCGTCGGCGAGCACAACGTCGGTCGCGCCGTTCGCCTTCGCGATGCCCGCTTTTTCTTCGGTGCTCACCACCGCGATCACGCGGCCCGCACCAAGGGCCTTCGCCATCCGCAGGGTTGACGTGCCGATGCCACCGGCAGCGCCGTGGACGAGGACGGTCTCGCCTTCGGCAAGGCGACCACGCTTGACCAGGCAAAATTCGACGGTGAGGTCGTTGAACAGAATGCCAGCGCCGGCTTCGAGCGAAACGTTGTCGGGTAGGACGAAAACGGCCTGTTCCGGCGCGACCGCCACCTCAGCGACACCGTTGCCAAGCATCGTCAGTGCCGCGACCCGGTCGCCTGGCTTGAGCGACGACCCTTCCGGCGCGCTGCGCACAATCCCCGCGACCTCGCCGCCGATGATGTAGGGCAGGCCCGGCTTCATCTGATAGTGCCCGCGCGTCATCAGCACGTCGGGGAAGGCGATGCCCGCCGCGTGCACGTCGATGAGGACACCGCCCGGGTACGCGGTTGGTTCGGCGACGTCGACAATCTCGATCGCCGACGGGCCATCCAGCCGAGAAACCTGTGCTGCGCGCATGCTCTTTCCTTCACTATCGAACTGGCACCGAACATAGTGCGGCCGCGCGTCAGCGGTGGGCGAATTCCACCATTGGCTCGCTGGCCAGCACCGATGAGCCTCGCATGATCGTGAGTCCACTTGCGGTGACCTGGTATTGCGTGTTGTCGGTGGTGTTTGTCGCGGTGAATCCGCCGCCGCCGGTGGGGACCGGATCGTCGAGTTCGATGCCCGCGCTGTCGCTGGTGCGCAGGCCCTTGTAGTAGTAGCGGCCGACGCCGGTGTGGCAGATGACGATCCGCGAACTGCTTGTGCGGGCAACGGTGAACGCGGCATCGTCGTCGTTGCAGCGTGGTCCGGCGGTGAAGCCTTGGCCGTCGGCACCACTGACCGCACCTTGCATCGCGGGCACAGTGGTTTTCGCCGGTTGCGTCGCCTTCGGCGGTTGCTGTGCTGGCGGTGCCTGCGGGTAGGTGCCCGGCGTCTCCTGGCTCGCCGTGACAATCGTCGGACCTGGGCCCGCGATCGTCGGGGTGACCTGCGCCTTTTTGTCCTGGGAGTTCAGCATCATGACCCAGACGACGAGCCCAACCACCGCGATCACGATCAACGCGCCGAGTGCACCGGCGAGGATCGGCGTTGCGGAACCACGTTGCTGCCGAACGGGAAACGGTGCCGACGGGTGCGTTGGGAAACCGCCGGAGTTGCTGCCGTAGGGGTGGTCGCCGGAGTAGGCGCGGGTACCGGGAACCGGACCTGAGCCGGTCCAACGGTTGGTGGCGGCGGCACGCGAATCTTGTTGGTGCACACCTAGATTCGCGACGGGACTGAACGCGGAGACAGGAATTGGACCTGATCCGCGTACATCGCTTGGCCGTGAAGTGGCGTGTGGTCCCGACTGTTTGGTGAGGTCAAGCCGCGCATCGCTCGCGTCGACCGCCGGGCTCGGGGCCGTCGGGAGGGGGCTCGCCGGGTGCACCGCCGGGGCCTCAATATGCGGCCGCTGCTCCAACGACGCGATCGCGGGCGAAGCGACCGTGCTCGGCGACGCACGGTCGATCTGCACCAGCGCCGCTCGCGCCGCGCGGGCTAAATCCCCGCTTGTCGCGTACCGCGCCTCCGGCCGCTTCGCCATGCCACGTTCGATCACCGCGTCGAACGGCCACAGCGCTTCATCAACCGCACTCGGGCGCGGCGGCGGTGCCATTTGATGCGAACCGATCGCTGCCGCAAGCGAATTCACCGGAAACGGCACCCTGCCGACGAGGCATTCGTAGAGCACGCACGCCAGTGAGTAGGTGTCGACGGTGCCCGACATCGGCACGTCGTCGAAGCGTTCGGGTGCCATGTAGGCCATCGAACCCACCGCGCTGCCGGTGGACGTGAGCTGCGGATCGGCGACAGCGTGGGCGATACCGAAGTCGACGAGGTAGGCGAAGAGGTCGCCGGTGAGCAAGATGTTGCCCGGCTTGACGTCGCGGTGCACGAGCCCCTGCCGGTGCGCGGCGTCGAGTGCCGATGCGATCTGCTCAATCACCTGCACCGATTCGGTCGGCGTGAGTTTGCCGTGATGGCCGATGCGTTCCTTGAGGTCGCCACCGTCAACGAGGCGCATGTCGATGTAGAGAATCCCGTCGACTTCACCCCAGTCATGCACGGGAATCACATGCGGTTCCGACACCGACGCCATCGCGTAGGACTCACGTCGAAATCGCTCAACATAGGTGGGGTCGACGGCGAACTCACGGTTGAGCACTTTGAGTGCGACCGTTCGGTTCTTTGAGGTGTCGAACGCCTCGTAGACCTCGCCCATACCGCCGACTCCGAGGAGTCTGCGTAACTCGTAGCGCCCGAACATCGAGCCCGATAACGCGCCGCCCGCCATTTAAAGCAGGTTACCAGCGAGAGACCCGCGTCACCGCCCCGTAAAGTCGATGGGAGAACTTGCAAGGAGCACATGTGTCACTTGATCAGCCACTGGTCTTGCCGCCCGAATCAGGTGGCGGTTTCGCGGCGTCGTGGCCGGTCCGGGCGGGCGACGTCGACCCTTATCACCGCCTCCGGCTCGACGCGATCGCGCGCTACCTCACCGACATCGCCTTCGACGAGGCCCGCGCCAGCGGTTTGTACGACTCCGACCCAACCTGGATTGTGCGCCGCACCGTCATCGATGTGCACCGTCCGGTGGTGTGGCCCGACGAGGTCCAGCTGCACCGGTGGTGCTCGGCGATGTCGACGCGCTGGACCAACATGCGCACTCGCATCACCTCGCCCGGCGGCGGCCTGATCGAGACCGAGGGGTTCTGGATCAACCTGTCAGAACTGTCGAACCTGCCGGCGCGCATCAGCGACGACGGCCTCGCCTACCTGGCCCGCACCACCAACGAACACCGACTACGGTGGCGGCCGTATCTCACCGACCCCGCGCCGCGCGAATCCGACACCGACCTGCCATTCCCGGTGCGCGCCACCGACATTGACCAGTACAACCACGTCGACAGCGCGTGCTACTGGCAGGCCGTCGAACAGTTCCTCGTCGACTATCCGAAACTGCTCGCGAGCCCACACCGCGCGGTCATCGAATACGTCGCGCCGGTACTTGCCCGCGAACACATCACCGTGCGCGGCCGCTACGAGCCGGGCGACCGCAACGGCACGCCCGTGCTTCGACTGTGGTTCGTTGTTGGCGGCATCACCACGACGGTGGTGCGGGTGATGCCGCTTCCAGCGAGCTAGCCTTTCGCCGCTTTGAGCAGGTCGGCCAGTGACGTGAACTTCACCCGAGGCCGACCGGCGGCTTTACCAGCGACCTTCTCGGCCTGGTCGATGGTCTTCCAGCCCTTGCGATCGACGACGTCGGGTTGACGTTCGGCGACAAGCGCTTGCAAGGCCGCGCGGTCGCCCGAAGGCGTTGCGAGCTTGCCAGCGACGAAGTCGGCGAGCAGCGCTTCGACCGTCTCCTCGGCATCGATTCGGTTGGACCCGATCACGCCGCGCGGACCACGCTTGATCCAGCCCGACACGTACACGCCCGGCTTGTCCTGCACGCGACCGTGCTCGCTGGGAACAACGGCGCGACGCTCGGCGAAGGGCAGGTCGGCGACGGGCTGGCCGCGATAACCGATCGAGCGGAGGACAAGTCCGGTCGGGATGGTTTCGGTGCGGTCGGTTGCTTGAGCGACCAACTGCCCGTTGCTTTCGACCAATTCGTTGCTGACCAGTTCGATCGCGCCGACTCGGCCGTCTTCCTCAAGAATCTGCGTGGGAGTTGCCAAGTAGCGGAACACAATTCGCTTGTTGACCGGGTCCGGTGACTTCGCCGAATACTCTTTCGCCAGTTCGTATTTCAAGCGAAGCGACGGTTCGATGTTCGGGTCGTCGAGTTCGGCCTGGCTCACCGGATCGAGTGCGAGTTCGGCTTCGTCGATGATTACGTCGAGCCCCGGCACGTGCGCGAGCGCGAGGAACTCCGGCGACGAATACGCGGCTTGCAGCGGTCCACGGCGACCGACGACGACCACCTCGCGAATGTTGCTCGCGCGCAACGCTTCCAGCGCGTGATCGGCGATGTCGGTCTTGGCGAGCTGGTCGGGGTCGGTCGTGAGCACCCGCGCGACGTCGAGCGCGACGTTGCCATTGCCGATGATCACCGCGCGCTCGCCCGACAGGTCGAAGGTGTGGTCGGCGAAGTCGGGGTGGCCGTTGTACCAAGCCACGAATTCGGTGGCCGAATGGCTGCCCGGTAGGTCTTCGCCCGGCACGTCGAGCTTGCGGTCCGACGAAGCGCCGACGGCGTAAATGACCGCGTGGTGGTGCGCGAGCAATTCGTCGAGCGTGACGTGGCTGCCCACTTCGACGTTGAGGTAGTACTGCAACGTGTCGCGACGGAACGCCGTGTCGAACATTTCGGCGACGCCCTTCGTGCGGGCGTGGTCGGGCGCGACACCCGCGCGCACAAGGCCCCACGGCGTTGGCAGTCGGTCGAACATCTCGACCTCGACCGTGCTGCGGCGCAGCAGTTCGTCGGCGGCGTAGCAGGCGGCAGGACCGGCACCGACGATCGCGACACGCAGCGTGCCCAGCTCTTTCGGCGGGCGCGCGGGCGCTTTGAGCGGGTCGAAGTTCGACTCAAGCGGGTGACGTTGGAAGTACGCGGCGTTGATGTCGCGGTAGCGCGCCAGCGACGCCGTGAGGTCGTCTTCGGGGAAAATCGCGTCAACCGGGCATGCGTCGACGCAAGCGCCGCAATCGATGCACGTGTCCGGGTCGATGTAGAGCATTTCCGTGCTGACGAACGCGGGGTCGTCGGGCGTTGGGCGAATGCAGTCGACTGGGCACTCGGTTACGCAGCTGGCGTCGTTGCAACAACGCTGCGTGATGACGTAGGCCATAGATGCGGATCCTCTGAAGACGGTTGTGAATGTGACGTAGGTTTCAGTGTGCCTCGAGTGTGATCGCCCCCTCACCGGGCGGCAACATTACGGTGGAATCCATGGTGAAAACGCTGATCATGATGCGGCACGGCAAATCGGCATATCCCGACAACGTCGCTGACCACGCGCGTCCGCTCGCGCCGCGCGGCGAACGCGAAGCCACGCTGGCAGGCGACTGGTTGCGCGCGACCCAGCCACCCATCGACGCGGTCTATTGCTCGACCGCGCGTCGCACTCGCGACACCCTCGCGGCCACCGGCATCACCGCGCCGACGGTGTTCACCGACGATATTTACGACGCGGACGCGCCCGCGCTCATCGAACTCATCACCCTGACCGACGAAGCTGTCTCAACTTTGCTGATGGTCGGGCACGTACCCGGAATACCTTGGACCGCATACGATCTCGCGGCTAATCACGATTCCGAAGCGGCCATCGAGTTGTCGCGTAAGTTCCCGACATCGGCGCTTGCGGTGCTGACCTTCGGCGGGGAATGGGCACAGCTACGCCAGGGCGTGGGCGAGCTGACCCACTTCCACGTGCCGCGCTGAGCGTCAGCCCGTTGAACCGTCAGCGGAGGAACTTGCCGCCAACAACAACGCCGACGCCAAGCAGCACGAGTAGCAAAAACGCAACCCAACCATTGGTGAGCAGCCACACCACGCCGAGCACGAGCACAACCGGTGCGACCGCGATGGCGGTGATCACCGGACTTTCCTTGACCGTCTCCCAGGCAGAACGTGCCCGCATGCGGTCGATCTCCTTACCAGCCATGTGATCCAGCCTACGGAAAGTCACTGACATTCGGAGCGGTTCTCGGCTTGCTTGGAGTGCACTCCAGGTGATTACCGTTTTAGTCATGGACCCCGACGTGATCGCGCCAGCAACTACCGAATGGGAGCGCCCCCGCTACTCCATCGGTGAAGTCGCCGACCGAGTTGGCATGAGTCGCGACACCCTGCGCTGGTACGAGCGCATCGGGCTGATGAATTACATCGGCCGCGACCACACCGGCAACCGCCGATTTTCCGATCGAGACCTCGAATGGCTCGCACTGATCGGGCGGCTGCGACTCACCGGCATGCCGGTCGCCGACATGATCCGCTACGCCGAACTCGTGCGCGGCGGGCCAGCGACGTTCCCCGCACGCCTCGACATGTTCCGTCAGACGCGCGCCGAGGTCCTGGAGAAAATCGCCGAACTGCATCAGACCGTTGCCGTTCTCGACTACAAGATCGCCACCTACGAAGGGCGAACCGACGTCGCGAAACCGGCAACACTTACCGCCTACACCGAAGGAATTGTGTAATGCGCACTACGAAAATCGGCTCGCTTACCGTCGGCACCCAGGGCCTCGGCTGCATGGGCATTAGCGAGTTCTATGGCGACTCTGACCTGGCGGAATCGCGCGCGACGCTCGATCACGCGCTCGACGCTGGCGTCACGATGTTCGACACCGCTGACATGTACGGCGACGGGCACAACGAAGAGTTTCTCGCTGATTTTGTGCGGGCCAATAGGGAGAAGGTGGTTATCGCGACGAAGTTCGGCATTGTGCGCAAGGCCGACGACCCGACTTATCGCGGCTTCGATAACTCCGCTTCCTACATTCGCTCTGCCGTAGATGCGAGTTTGCGCAGGCTCGGTATCGACACGATCGACCTGTACTACATGCACCGACGCGACGTGCGCGTGCCGATCGAAGAGACCGTCGCGGCGATGGCGTCGCTTGTCGAAGCGGGCAAGGTGCGCGAGCTTGGGCTGTCGGAGGTAACCGGCGACGAGTTGCGCGCCGCTCATGCGGTCGCGCCGATCGCGGCGGTGCAGTCGGAGTGGTCGCTGTTCTCGCGCGACGTTGAGCGCACCGCGGTGCCTGCCGCCGCAGAACTGGGCGTCGCGTTCGTGCCGTACTCGCCGCTGGGTCGCGGGTTTTTGACCGGCTCGTTTACCGCGGACAACCTGGCCAGCAACGACTTCCGTCGGCATCAGCCGCGCTTCTCCGGGTCGAACGCTGAGCACAACGCCGCATTGCTGGCCCCGATCGCGGCCATTGCCGAGACACGCGGGATTAGCAAGGCGCAAGTCGCGTTGGCGTGGGTGCACGCGCGGGCTGAGGTACACGGGCTTTCGGTTGTGCCGATCCCCGGCACGCGCAAGCGCAGCCGACTCGATGAGAACGTGGCAGCGGCATCGGTGGTGTTGAGCGCCGAAGAGCTGGCGTTGCTCGAACCGATCGCCGAGCAGGTCGCGGGAACGCGCTACCCGGATATGTCGTTCAGTTCGGCCGGCCGCGAATAGCGCGCCTGGGACTAGCATCGGGGTCGTGAAGCTTTATCCCGAACGCGAGGTACCGCTCGGCGGGGTGCGTGGCGTTTACGTTGAACGCACCCTGCCGCAAATGGGACTTCCGACGGTTGGCGCGTGGTGTTTTCTCGACCGATTTGGCTCGGTGGCGGACGCGCCAGGTGCCAGCCACGACATTGACCCGCACCCGCACATCGGATTGCAAACCGTCACTTGGCCTTTCGATGGTCGAATTCGGCATCGCGATTCTGTTGGTTCTGATGTGGAAATCGCGCCCGGTCAGCTGAATTTGATGACGGCGGGGCGCGGGATCGCGCATTCGGAATATCGCGTGCCGGGCGCGGCGAGTGGGAATGGCTTGCAATTGTGGATCGCGCTGCCGTCGTCGGCGCGCGACCAGGTGCCGCACTTTGAACAGCATCGGGACCTTCCGGTTTTCGAATTGCCGGGGTTGCGGGCGACGGTGTTGATGGGCTCACTTGGACCCGTCACGTCGCCCGCCGCCGCGTACACGCCGCTAGTTGGTGCCGATGTGGTGGTGGAACCCGGTGCGGCCGTTGATATTCCGCTGCGGTCCGACTTCGAATACGCGGTTCTTGTTATTGACGGCACTGTTGTTGTGGACGGATTGCCGGTACGTCCCGGTCCACTGCTGTATCTCGAACCGGGCCGCACATCGCTTCCGGTATCCACCACTGGCGGTACACATTTCGTACTAATTGGCGGCGAGCCATTCGAGGAGGAAATGGTGATGTGGTGGAACTTCGTCGCGCGAAGTCACGAGGAGATTCTCGCGGCGCGGTTAGCGTGGGAGGCCCACGATATTGACCGATTTCCCGATATCGCGGGGCACACGGTCGACCAGCGAATTCCCGCGCCACCTATTCCGCCATTGCGGATGAAACCGCGCAAACGGGGTTAATTCTTTTCCGCCAGAATGCCGTCAAGCACGCGGTAGCCCTCACTGAGGCCAGTCGCCATACCCGCGTCAACCATCGCCTTGCAGTCTTCTGGCGTATGGAAACTGGTGTCGGTAAGGACGCGGGTTCGGCCGTCGCCCAGGTCGACGAATGTTGTTGTGTCAACGGAAACATGGCCTGGTGCGCCGTCGTATTCGAAGGTCTGCACGATGCGCTTTTCGGGCGTGATTTCGGCGAAGCGGCCCTCGAATCCCCATGCCTCGTCGCCAACGCGTTCAACGAAACGCCAGTGGCCACCTTTACGGAATTCCCAACGCTCAACGTCGAGAGTGTGGCCACGGCCCCACCACCGCGACAGCTTCTCAATGCGACTGAACGCGTCCCAGACTTTGGCGACGGGCGCGTCGAAATCGCGTTCCATGTGGATCTCGCGGTCAGAAACGGGGGTGACCACAACGTCGGTGGTTGCTGTACTCATTGCTCTGGCTCCGTTCGTTCGAGGAATTCTCCGAGACGGTCCATCCGCGCTTCAAGCATGCGCCGGTAGCTCTGCATCCACGCCACCTCCCGATCGAAAACGTCGCCATTGATGCGACATTCGCGCACCCGCCCGCGTTTCTCGGTGACGACCATGCCCGCGGCTTCGAGGATGCCTATGTGTTTTTTGATGCCGGTGAGCGTCATCTCAAACCTTTCAGCAAGCGCGCTGATACTGGCAGGCCCACGTCCGAGGTGCTCGAGGATGTCGCGCCGAGTGCGATCCGCGAGCGCTCCAAAGGAGGCGTCTAGGAAGTCATACTGAACCATCTAGTTCAGTATTGCGCGTTCGTCGGGCCTGATCAAGGGGCTAGCGAACTACTTTTGCCTCGCCCGATACGCCGCGACAGCGTTGCGGTTGCCGCAAGCTGTGCTGCAGTAGCGGCGCGAGCGGTTGCGGGACAGGTCTAAGACGATGCCGTCGCACGTGTCGTCGGCGCAGGTCGCGATGCGGGTGAGGTCGTTGGCGCGGATCACGTCAATCATCGCCATCGCCGTTTCCACCGCGATGCGGACCGGGAGCGGGGCGTCGGCGGCGACCGCGTGGACGTGATAGTCGACGTCGCCGTGGCGGGTGAGTTGCGGGAGAGCGCGGTTGATCGCCAGCGTCTGGTTCACCAGCTCGACCGCGCGGTCGCGGTCGGCGGTGAGCAACTCGCGCAGCGCTGGGCGCAGGGCGCGGACGGCGTCGAGTTCGCGCCGGTCACCGCCATGCGCGCCGGTGTAGTCGTGCCTGCGGAAGAACTCGGCGAGCTGCGCGGGCTCGGTGAGCGTATCCGGCGATTCGGCGGAATTGACCAACTCAACGGCGGCAAGCAGTGCTGCTTCGGTGTCATGAGCGAAAACCACATTGACACCTTACCTGGTAGCGCTTACCGTCATTACTCATGGATACGTTGACTCATGACGCTACGAGTGGACGGGTGCGGGTCGGGGTTGGGCTCGCGCTCATTTCCGCCGGGTCGTTCGGGATGTCGGGGGCGCTCGCGAGTGGGTTGATGGACGCGGGGTGGAGTGCGGCCGCCGTGGTTGTGGTTCGCGTGTTGCTCGCGGGGATAGTGTTGTTGCCCTTCGCAATTCGACAGCTCGACAGGCGCTGGGAACTGTTGCGCGCGAATGCCTCGCTTGTCGTCGCCTACGGATTGATTGCCGTCGCGGGGACACAGCTCGCCTATTTCAACGCGGTCGCGAACATGCAGGTTGGCGCGGCGTTGCTCATCGAATACACCGCGCCCATCGCCGTCGTTGGGTGGTTGTGGGTGCGGCATCGGCAGCGGCCAGGGGCGGCGACCGTCGCGGGGGCCGTGCTTGGCGTTGTCGGGTTGTTGCTTGTGCTCGACGTGGGCGCTGGGATGTCGGCGAGCGCGGTTGGCGTTGGGTGGGGGCTGCTCGCAATGCTCGGAGCGGCAACGTATTTCGTGCTGTCAGCGCATCCGACGACACTCCCGGCCACCGTGCTCGCCGCAGGCGGCTTGCTGGTCGGCGGGGTCACGCTGCTCATCGCTGGGCTAGTTGGGATTGTCCCGCTTCAAGCAACCACGACAACCGTGGTGTTCGAGTCATTCGAAACACCGTGGTGGGCACCGGTTTTGACGATCGGCATCGTGACCGCCGCCATCGCCTACTCAACCGGCATCGCAGCAACACGCCTACTCGGCTCGCGCCTCGCGGCGTTCATCGCACTCACGGAAGTGCTTGCGGCGCTTGGGTTCGCCTGGATTTTGCTCGGTGAAGCACCCGGACTCATCCAGCTGCTAGGCGGCGTGCTGATCCTCGCGGGCGTGATCGCGGTGCGACTGGGCGAGCCGAGCGAACCGGTCGCGATTGCCGTTCCGCTGGCCGCCGGACAGCCCGTTGACCGGGCTGACTAGGTAATTTCCCACCCTAGCCCCGTGTCGGTGGCATCCGATACCGTGGAGTTCCGATTGGGAATGGCTACGTGGTGGCTAGGTGGTGGTTGCGATGTTTGATCCGATGGGTGAGGTCGATCGGGTGCTCGCGGCCCAGGTCGGGTGGACGTGGCTCGACGACCATCTGCTCTACGCCTGCGGCGTGCGTGCCGCGCTGCGCGACGGCGGCACCCAAGCGCTGCGCCCTGTCGCCACCGCCATTCGCACGTCACCCAGCGAGGTGTGCGTTGGCGAAGCGCCGGGCGCGTGGGCGGTGTTTCGCCGACCGAGTCCGCAACCAGTCGCGCCCGCGCCGGTCGCGCCGCCCGTGATGCCGATCGCCATCAACACCGCATCGGCCGCCGTTTACGCCTCGCGTGGGCGGTATTCGGCTCGTCGCGCGCAGACCATGCAAGCCACGGCCGCCTACCACCAGCAGCGCCGCGCCGAACTCACCGCGGTCCGCCTCACCTGGGCGGCGGCTCAAGCGGCGCACTACGCGAGCGCGGCAGCGGCGGCGGAACAGCGCAGGTCGATGGACGCGCGCTGGATTCCCGAGCCCGCTGGCAGCGTCACTGTGACGACAGACCGCTTCCACCTGTCGAACTCACACCGCTCCTCCCCCATCCCCTTGGCCGACGTCGAACGCGTGGAACTCACCCGCCCCGACCGCCTACGCTGCGACTTCACCGACGCGGCGGGCACGCTGCACCACCTGGAAATCGCGAGCCCACTAGCGGCAACGATGTTCCTGGTCGCCGCCCACGCCCACTTCCCCCACCACCCCCAACTCCTGTCGGGCGTATGGCTCCCCGCAGGCTTCGAAGACCGCTGCGCGGTAGTAGGCAAACCCTGCCCCCGAGTGCGCTAGTCCTCAAGCCCGCTGGCGCCCCAACTCGGGGCTAGCGCGACGATCAAACCTCTAAGGGATGACGTTGATGTAGTCCAGGCCCGCCGTGCGGACTGCCCGAAAGTGCTGATCAGCCGTGGCGATATCCGACACATGCAAGCGCTCGGCGACTGCGATAACAGACGCATCCGCAGCACCGAGTGGGAAACTCGCGAACTGCTTCATCAGCTCAATGATGCGTGTCGCGTCATCCGGGTGGAACTCTTCCCGGAACACCCCGTCGCGTACCGCCTCCATAAACTGGATCTCCGCCTGTGCGCCCGCATATTTCTGCAGAAGATACGTGACCTCAGCTACGACATAAGGCGTTACCACGAAGTCATCGGTGCGGGCCGACAGAAGTGCCTGCATCTCGCTATGACGCTTGTCCTTGCGATTCATGACCGCCACAAGCACATTGGCGTCCACGATGAGCGTCACCGCGCATCGAAGAGGTCGTCATCCATTCGCTCACTTAGATCTTCAGGACCATCGAACATCGGCAACGCAGCTAGCCGATCCGTGGAAGGCTCTTTCACTAACCGCAGCAATGCCGCGCGCGCGGCGGGTGCCGACTCAGGCCGAAGCTGCTCCACCAGTCGGTGCAGCTCGGGGTAGTGGTCGTATGCCGCTGTCATAGCACCAACGATACCGAACCCACAAACGACAAACGCCCCGCTCTTCGGATGCAAGAGCGGGGCGTTCGCACGACCTAGTTAGCGGTAATCGCTAAAGCCGTAGTCGTCCAACGGCACTGCGGCGCCGGTCGACGAGCCGAAGCTGTCGGGGCTGTAGTACGTGTCGTCGTACGACGGCACCGCGTAAGCGGCGGCGCGTGCTTCCTCGGTGGGCTGAACCTGGATGTTGCGGTAACGGTTGATGCCGGTACCGGCCGGGATCAGCTTGCCGATGATCACGTTTTCCTTCAGGCCGATCAGCTTGTCGGAACGGCAGTTGATTGCCGCGTCCGTCAAGACACGAGTCGTTTCCTGGAAGGACGCTGCCGACAGCCACGAATCCGTCGCGAGCGACGCCTTCGTGATACCCATCAGCACCGGGCGACCCGAAGCGGGCTCGCCACCCTCAGCGACAACGCGACGGTTCGAGTTCTCGAACTCGGCACGCTCAGTGAGCGAACCGGGCAGGAACTCCGTCGAACCCGAGTCGATGATCGTGACGCGACGCAGCATCTGACGCACGATGACCTCGATGTGCTTGTCGTGAATCGACACGCCCTGCGACCGGTAGACCTCTTGGACCTCGTGGACCAAGTGGACCTGCACCTGACGCGGACCCATCACACGCAGCACCTCGTGCGGGTCGGCAGCACCTTCGAGCAGCTGCTGACCAACCTCAACGTGGTCACCGTCGGCCAACAGGCGTTCGGTGCCGTCGTCGTGCTTGAAGACACGCAGACGCTGACGCTTCGAGAGCTTGTCGTAGACAACTTCGTCCGACCCGTCATCAGGGATGATCGTGATCTTGTAGAAGCGGTCGTCGTCTTCGAGACGCACGCGACCCGAGACCTCGGCAATAGGTGCCTTGCCCTTGGGAACGCGGGCTTCGAAGAGCTCCTGAACACGCGGCAGACCGCCGGTGATGTCGTCGCCAGCGACGCCACCCTGGTGGAAGGTACGCATGGTCAGCTGGGTGCCAGGCTCACCAATCGACTGCGCGGCGACGATACCGACAGCCTCGCCGATGTCGACGAGCTTGCCGGTGGCCATCGAGCGGCCGTAGCAGGTGGCGCAAACGCCGGTGCCGGTGGTGCAGGTAAGCACGGAGCGCACCTTCACCTCGGTGATACCGGCCTCAAGCAGCGCTTCGAGCGCGGGGTCGCCGAGGTCGGCGCCCTTCGCGACGATGACGTTGCCGTTCGCGTCGACCGCGTCCTGCGCCAACGTGCGGGCGTAGGTCGAGGTTTCCACGTGCGGGTCACGAATGATCGTGCCGTCAGCGGCCTTCTCAGCGATCGGCACAACAATGCCGCGCTCAGTGCCACAGTCCTCTTCGCGAACGATGACGTCCTGCGACACGTCGACAAGACGACGGGTCAGGTAGCCCGAGTCCGCGGTACGAAGCGCGGTATCGGCGAGACCCTTACGAGCACCGTGCGTGTTAATGAAGTACTCAAGCACGGTCAGGCCCTCACGGAACGAGGACTTGATCGGACGCGGGATGAACTCGCCCTTCGGGTTCGTCACCAGGCCCTTCATACCCGCGAGGGTACGAGTCTGGGTGAAGTTACCCGTCGCACCGGAGTCGACGATCGTGATGATCGGGTTGTCCGGCGGGTAGTGCGAGCGCAGCGCCTGACCAACCTCTTCGGTGGCCTCCTGCCAGATCTTGACCAGGGCGTTGTTGCGCTCCTGGTGATCGAGAGCACCACGCTGGTACTTCTTCTCGATCTGATCGGCCATGCCCTCGTACCGCTCCATGATGTCGGCCTTCTCCGGCGGAACGAGAACGTCCGACATGGAGACGGTGACACCCGAACGCGTAGCCCAGTGGAAGCCAGCGTCCTTGAGCTTGTCGACGGTCTGCGCGACGACGATCATCGGGTAACGCTCAGCGAGGTCGTTGATGATCGTTGCCTGACGCTTCTTCGGCATCGGCTCGTTGATGAACGGGTAGTCGGCCGGGAGCAGATCGTTGAAGATCACGCGACCCAGCGTCGTTTCGGCAAGCCACGCGTCGCCACGGTTCCAGCCGTCAGGGAACAGTTCCGCTTCGATTTCCCGCGGCGGACGCTGATCGGTAAGGCGAACCTTGATCAGCGAACGCACGGTGAGCTCACCGCGGTCGACCGCCATCTGCGCTTCGGCAGGCGACGAGTAAACGCCCTGCTCCGGCTCATCCGTGCTGGCAGGCTTGTACGTGCCAGCACCGTTCTCGTCGAGACGAGTCAGGTAGAACAGGCCCGTGACCATGTCAAGACGCGGCATGGCGAGCGGACGACCCGACGCGGGCGACAAGATGTTGTTCGACGACAGCATCAGGATGCGCGCCTCAGCCTGCGCCTCCGCCGAAAGCGGAAGGTGCACGGCCATCTGGTCACCGTCGAAGTCGGCGTTGAACGCCTCACACACGAGCGGGTGCAGCTGAATGGCCTTGCCTTCAACCAGCTGGGGCTCGAACGCCTGAATACCAAGGCGGTGCAGCGTGGGCGCGCGGTTCAGCAGCACCGGGTGCTCGGCGATGACCTCTTCGAGGACATCCCACACCTGGGGACGCTGACGCTCGACCATGCGCTTAGCCGACTTGATGTTCTGCGCGTGGTTGAGGTCGACAAGACGCTTCATGACGAAGGGCTTGAACAGCTCAAGCGCCATCAGCTTCGGCAGACCACACTGGTGCAGCTTCAGCTGCGGACCGACAACAATGACCGAACGGCCCGAGTAGTCGACACGCTTGCCGAGCAGGTTCTGACGGAAACGACCCTGCTTGCCCTTGAGCAGATCCGACAGCGACTTGAGCGGACGGTTACCGGGACCGGTAACCGGACGACCACGACGACCGTTGTCGAACAGCGCGTCAACCGACTCCTGAAGCATGCGCTTCTCGTTGTTGACGATGATCTCGGGCGCACCGAGGTCGATGAGTCGCTTCAACCGGTTGTTGCGGTTGATGACGCGACGGTAGAGATCGTTGAGGTCCGACGTCGCGAAACGTCCACCGTCGAGCTGCACCATCGGACGAAGCTCCGGCGGGATCACCGGAACAGCGTCGAGGACCATGCCCATCGGCGAGTTGCCGTTGGCCTGGAACGCCGCGACGACCTTGAGTCGCTTGAGCGCGCGCAGCTTCTTCTGGCCCTTGCCGCTACGAATGGTCTCGCGCAGCTTTTCGGCCTCGGCGTCGATGTCGAAGTTCTCCATCAGCTTCTGGATGGACTCCGCGCCCATCGCGCCGGTGAAGTACTCGCCATAACGGTCGACGAGCTCACGGTAAAGCACCTCATCAACGATGAGCTGCTGCACCGACAGCTTGGTGAAGGTGGTCCAGATCTCGTCGAGCCGGTCCAGCTCACGCTGGGCGCGGTCGCGGATCTGACGCATTTCGCGCTCACCGCCGTCCTTGACCTTGCGGCGGACGTCGGACTTGGCACCCTCGGCCTCAAGCTCAGCCAGGTCGCCTTCGAGCTTCTGCGCACGAGCCTCGAGGTCGGCGTCGCGCTGATCGGCGACAGCCTTCTTCTCGACCTCCATCTCGGCTTCGAGCGTGGAGAGCTCGTTGTGACGCAGCTCCTCGTCGACACCGACGATGACGTAAGCGGCGAAGTAGATGATCTTTTCCAGATCCTTCGGCGCAAGGTCGAGCAGGTAACCCAAGCGCGAAGGAACGCCCTTGAAGTACCAGATGTGGGTGACCGGCGCGGCGAGCTCAATGTGGCCCATCCGCTCACGACGCACCTTGGCGCGAGTCACCTCGACGCCACAACGCTCACAGATAATGCCCTTGAAGCGAACGCGCTTGTACTTGCCGCAGTAGCACTCCCAGTCGCGAGTAGGTCCGAAGATCTTCTCGCAGAACAGGCCGTCCTTCTCTGGCTTGAGCGTGCGGTAGTTGATGGTCTCCGGCTTCTTGACCTCGCCGTAGGACCACTGGCGGATGTCGTCGGCGGAGGCAAGGCCGATCCGGAGTTCGTCGAAGAAGTTGACGTCTAGCACGTAACTTCCTTTCCCCTATTCGGGTCGTCATTCATAAGATTCTCACCGAGCAACACGTGCTCGGGGCCCGGCGTCGGGTCGGTGCTCACATCCCTGCGCGCACCGACCCGGTTGCCTAACTAGTTCGCCAGATCGTCGACGGTTGCCGCTTCGTTCCTGGACAAGTTGATGCCCAGGTTCGCCGCGGCGCGCTCCAGATCCTCATCATCGCCATCACGCATCTCGATCGCGGCGCCGTCCGAAGACAGCACTTCCACGTTGAGGCACAGCGACTGAAGTTCCTTCAGGAGCACCTTGAACGACTCCGGAATGCCCGGCTCCGGAATGTTCTCGCCCTTGACGATGGCCTCGTAAACCTTCACGCGACCGACAACGTCGTCGGACTTGATGGTCAGGAGTTCCTGCAGCGTGTACGCCGCGCCGTAGGCCTGCATGGCCCAGCACTCCATTTCGCCGAAACGCTGACCACCGAACTGCGCCTTACCACCCAGCGGCTGCTGCGTGATCATCGAGTACGGGCCGGTCGAACGGGCGTGGATCTTGTCGTCGACCAGGTGGTGCAGCTTCAGGATGTACATGTAACCGACCGCGACCGGGTACGGGAACGGTTCACCCGAACGACCGTCGAACAGCGTGGCCTTGCCGTTCTCGTTGACCATGCGCTCACCGTCACGGTTCGGCAGGGTCGAGCCGAGCAGACCGGTGAGCTCGTTGTCCTTGGCACCATCGAACACCGGGGTGGCGATGTTGCTGTCGGCAGGAGCGCCAAGCATTTCCTCGGGCAGCGACGCGGCCCATTCGGGACGCGAGCCGTCTTCGCCGATCGGCACTTCCCAACCGGCCTTACCAATCCAACCCAGGTGGGTTTCCAGGATCTGGCCGATGTTCATACGACGCGGAACACCGTGGGTGTTCAGGATGATGTCGACGGGGGTGCCGTCAGGCATGAACGGCATGTCCTCAACGGGGAGGATCTTGCCGATAACGCCCTTGTTGCCGTGGCGACCGGCGAGCTTGTCGCCGTCCTGGATCTTGCGCTTCTGGGCAACGTAAACACGGACCAGTTCGTTGACGCCGGGAGGCAGATCGTCGTCGTCTTCACGCGAGAACACGCGAATGCCGATGACCTTGCCCGACTCACCGTGCGGAACCTTCAGCGAGGTGTCGCGCACTTCGCGCGCCTTCTCACCGAAGATCGCGCGCAGCAGGCGCTCCTCGGGGGTGAGCTCGGTCTCGCCCTTAGGCGTGACCTTGCCGACGAGGATGTCGCCGTCGCGGACCTCAGCACCGATACGGATGATGCCGCGCTCGTCGAGGTCAGCGAGGACCTCATCGGAGACGTTGGGGATGTCACGGGTGATTTCCTCGGCACCAAGCTTGGTGTCGCGGGCATCGATCTCGTGCTCTTCGATGTGAATCGAGGTGAGCACGTCGTCTTCAACGAGGCGCTGCGACAGGATGATCGCGTCCTCGTAGTTGTGACCTTCCCACGGCATAACCGCGACGAGCAGGTTCTTACCAAGGGCCATCTCACCGTTTTCGGTGCACGGACCGTCGGCCAGAACCTGGCCCTTCTCCACGCGCTGACCCTCATCGACGATGGGGCGCTGGTTGGAGCAGGTGCCCTGGTTAGAGCGGTTGAACTTGCGCATCCGGTAGGACTTGCGGCTGCCGTCGTCGGCCATCACGGTGACGTAATCGGCCGAGACCTCTTCGACAACGCCCGACTTCTCGTTGACGACAACGTCGCCAGCGTCGACAGCGGCACGCAGTTCCATACCGGTACCCACGATCGGGGACTCGGAACGGATCAGCGGGACAGCCTGACGCTGCATGTTCGCGCCCATGAGGGCACGGTTGGCGTCGTCGTGCTCAAGGAACGGAATCATGGCCGTCGCGACCGACACCATCTGGCGCGGCGAGATGTCCATGTAATCGACCTGAGCCGGGGTGACGAACTCGACCTCTTCGCCCGCACGACGGACGAGGACCTTCTCCTCGATGAAGCGACCCTCGGAGTCGACCGGCGAGTTGGCCTGCGCACGAACGTAACGGTCTTCTTCGTCAGCGGTGAGGTACTTGACCTCATCAGTGACCTTGCCGTCGACAACCTTGCGGTACGGCGTCTCGATGAAGCCGAACGGGTTGACCCGCGCGTACACCGAAAGCGAACCGATCAGGCCGATGTTCGGGCCTTCCGGGGTCTCAATCGGGCACATGCGGCCGTAGTGCGACGGGTGAACGTCACGAACCTCAAGGCCAGCGCGCTCACGGGACAGACCGCCGGGGCCAAGCGCCGAAAGACGACGCTTGTGGGTGAGACCCGAAAGCGGGTTGTTCTGGTCCATGAACTGCGACAGCTGCGAAGTTCCGAAGAACTCCTTGATCGCGGCGACGACCGGGCGAATGTTGATCAGGGTCTGCGGCGTGATCGCCTCGACGTCCTGAGTGGTCATACGCTCGCGGACAACGCGCTCCATGCGCGAAAGGCCGACGCGGATCTGGTTCTGGATCAGCTCGCCGACGGTACGAAGACGACGGTTACCGAAGTGGTCGATGTCGTCGACCTCGACGGGAACCTCTTCGCCGCCAGGCGCGGTCATCGTGCGATCACCCGCGTGCAGACGCACGAGGTATTCGATCGTGTCGACGATGTCTTCCTTGGTAAGCACCGAGGAAGTGACCGGCTTGTCGAGGTTGATGCCGAGCTTCTTATTGATCTTGTAGCGACCGACTCGCGCCAGGTCGTAGCGCTTCTCCTTGAAGAACAGGTTCTCCAAGAGGGTCTGCGCCGACTCCTTCGTCGGCGGCTCGCCCGGACGCAGCTTGCGGTAGATATCGAGCAGCGCCTCGTCCTGGCCGGGAGTGCTGTCCTTCTCCAGGGTCGACATCATGATCTCGGAGAAGCCGAAACGCTCGACAATCTCTTCCGACGTGAGGCCGAGGGCCTTGAGCAGCACGGTGACCGGCTGACGACGCTTGCGGTCGATACGGACACCAACGGTGTCGCGCTTATCGACATCGAATTCGAGCCACGCGCCACGCGACGGGATAACTCGAACCGAATGCAGGTCCTTCTCGGTGGTCTTGTCGATGCTGTGATCGAAGTAGACGCCCGGGGAACGGACCAGCTGCGAGACAACGACACGCTCGGTGCCGTTGATGATGAAGGTGCCCTTGTCGGTCATCATGGGGAAATCGCCCATGAACACCGTCTGGCTCTTGATCTCGCCGGTGTTGTTGTTAATGAATTCCGCGGTGACGAACAACGGCGCCGCGTAGGTCATGTCCTTCTCTTTGCACTCGTCAATCGAGGCCTTGACCTCTTCAAAACGAGGGTCAGAGAATGACAGCGACATTGAGCCGGAGAAGTCCTCAATCGGGGAGAGCTCCTCGAGCACCTCCTCGAGGCCGCCGGCGAGGCCGACGTCGCCGCGTGCGGCAGCCTTCTCACGCCAGTCGGGAGAACCGACCAGCCAGGCGAATGAATCTGTTTGTAGGTCGAGAAGTCCGGGCACCTCCAAGGGCTCACGGATTTTCGCGAAAGAAACCCGCTCAGGGGCTCCGGGGATTCCAGCCTTGGTCTGGGTGGAGACTGCCAAGATGCGTCCTTCCAGCACCTCACGCGCGTCGCGTGGTGGTCCGCGACCGTCGCTTACCTGCTACTTTGTTGAGATTCTCGCTGGTGACAGCCCGAACGAAACCAGAACAAGCAGCAACGGAAGTAACACCGGAAGGGTGGAACTTTCGTGTGCGAATAAAGGTGTGGACAGGAGGCAGCCAGCGCAACGTCCAAACTTACACCTATTGACACGAGCGTGTCAACATACCATCCGTGTGGCCGAGCACACGGCTAACGCGCCGAAGTCCTCTATCGCTGGCTGCGTTGAGGAATCTTGGCGCCGAACCCCTGCTAACAGCTGTCGCTGTTGTGAATAGGGTGACGGTTACAGCGCGGCGCGTCAAGTGGCGGAGCAATTCACACAGACGCCGCCCACAGCGAAGGGCCCGCCGGTTGGTGACCGACGGGCCCTTCGCGTGCGAAAACGCGCCTGCGAGGCGATGAGCGGGTACTAGTGACCCTTGTTCAAGATGCTCGACTGGTCGCTACCGTAAGCGGCCATCACCTGCGTGTCGTCGTTGTCTTCTTCAAGCGACTCGCGGATCGCGACCTGAGCGGCGTGCGGCAGGGTGTGCAGCGCTTCGCGCACACGCGCCCGACGACGGATGACCGCCTGTCGAACCGGCATACCCGGCGTTGCCTTCATCTGCGGGATGATGCCCTCGATCTCCTCGGCACCACCGTGGTGGTGACCGGCGTCGACCATGGCCTGCTCGCGGGCCATCTGAGCTTCGTCCTTCTCCTCGGACATACCGATCGGGCCGATCATGCGGCCGTTGAGGAACTGCTTGACCACCGGCTCTTCGGAGGTGAGCAGCACCTCGCGCGGGCCGAACATGACCAGCTGGCGACGGAAGAGCATGCCGATGTTGTCGGGCACGGTACGAGCCAGGTTGATGTTGTGCGTGACGATGAGGATCGTCGCGTCGATCTGGGCGTTGATGTCGATCAACAGCTGTGCCAGGTACGACGTACGCACCGGGTCGAGGCCCGAGTCAGGCTCGTCGACCAGGATGATCTGCGGGTCGAGAACAAGCGCGCGAGCCAGCCCGGCACGCTTGCGCATACCACCGGAGATCTCGCCGGGCAGCTTGTGCTCAGCACCGAGCAGACCGGTTAGCTCAAGCTTCTCCATCACAATGCGACGGATTTCGCTCTCCGACTTCTTAGTGTGTTCCCGAAGCGGGAACGCCACATTGTCGAACAGGTGCATCGAGCCGAAGAGCGCGCCGTCCTGGAACAGCACGCCGAACAACTTACGGATCTCGTACAACTCTTTGTTCGAACAAGTGGTGATATCGGTTCCGTCGATGAAAATCGACCCACGCTCCGGACGCAACAGCCCGATAAGCGACTTCAAGAACACGGACTTACCCGTACCCGATGGGCCGAGCAGCGCGCTCACCTCACCCGATGGGAGCGTGATGGACACGTCCTGCCAAATACGCTGCGAACCGAAGGACTTAGTTACGCCCTCAGTCCTGACCTCGACGCCCACGACTACCTCCATTGATCCCTGCGAGCACCCCACCCTGCATCCGCGCGCTCACATCATGAAGATGCGTCACGACTCTGTGGGTCGGGTCACTGTAACCCATCGGTGAGACGCGGCACACCCCTACTTGACGCAAGGGTAACCCCAACCGGTCGGTACAGCGTGTATCACTTTCGCACGTTGGGGTGAATAACAAACAGGCGGCCCCAAAAATGGGACCGCCTGTTTGAAAAACGCGAAGCGCGGAATTACTTGACCGCAACCTTGGCGCCGGCCTCTTCGAGCTTGGCCTTGGCAGCCTCGGCGGCGTCCTTGGCAACCTTCTCGAGGATCGGCTTCGGGGCGCCCTCGACGAGGTCCTTGGCTTCCTTGAGGCCCAGGCCCGAGACGATCTCACGGACGACCTTGATGACCTGGATCTTCTTGTCGCCAGCCGACTCGAGGATCACGTCGAACTCGTCCTGCTCTTCGGCGGCCTCGGCCGGGGCAGCGCCACCGGCAACGGCGACGGCCACGGGGGCAGCGGCGGTGACCTCGAAGGTCTCCTCGAAGACCTTGACGAACTCAGCGAGCTCGAGCAGGGTCAGCTCCTTGAAAGCGCCAATCAGTTCTTCGGTGCTCAGCTTAGCCATGATGGTGTTCCTTCCGATGTGGTACTTCGGGCCGCTACACACGGCCCAAAGCGGGTATTAGTGGTCTTATTCGGCCGCGGCGGGCTCGGCCGCAGGGGCGCCACCCTCGCTCGTGCGCTTCTCAAGCAGGGCCTGGGCGAGCCGGGCGATCTGCGAAGCAGGAGCGTTGAACAGGCCTGCGGCCTGTGCGGGCTTGGCCTTGAACGCGCCAGCGAGCTTGGCAAGCAGCACCTCGCGCGAGTCGAGGTCAGCGATACGCTCGACCTCGGCCACGGACAGCGCTTTGCCGTCCATGTACCCGCCCTTGATGATGAGGGCCTTGTTCTCCTTGGCGAACTGCTTGATCGCCTTGGCAGCGTCGACCGGCTCACCCTCGATGAAGGTGATAGCGGTCGGGCCGACGAACAGCTCGTCAAGGCCCACGACGCCGGCTTCACCGGCAGCGAGCTTGACCAGGGTGTTCTTGGCGACGGAGTAGGTAGCCCCCGCGCCGAGCGCGCGACGCAGCTCCGTGAGCTTGCCGACCGAAAGACCACGGTATTCCGTGACAACGGTGGCCGTCGAGTTCTTGAACTGCTCCGCGATCTCCGCGACAGCGGTGACCTTTTCAGGCTTAGCCATACTTCGCCTCCTCTCTGATGTCGGTTCGTGGTGCACTACCGAGTTTCAGGGGCCAGCGACAAAACGAACGCCCCGGACGCAGGGCGTACCGGGGCGTGAAAATAAGAAATATTCTCGGCCTCAGCTCAACCTGCGTGGGCCGCCAGCAATGTCGCTGGACCTTCGATTGATCTCGGGCGAACCCGAACATCAACGACCTACGGTCTTCGGTAGAACGATGGGTTGGTCTCCGAGGATGTATGCACATCCCGTATGACCATGGACTACTGTACCCGCACCTACCCCCATCTGCCAAAACGGGGGTCGCGTTAGCGAAAACTGATGCGCGACAACGTGATTGGTGCGTCGCCGAGAAAGCGAAAGCGGGCACGTGCTCGAAAGCACATGCCCGCTCCGCTGCTCACGCTAGGCGCTAGCTAGAAGCTCACGCATCCTCGTCGAGGAGGTTGCGGGTGCGGTTCGGGTCCACCGGGATGCCCGGGCCGGTGTTGGTCGAAACCGTGATCTTCTTGACGTAGCGACCCTTAGCGGTCGACGGCTTCACACGCAGGATCTCCTCAAGCGCGGCACCGTAGTTCTCCACCAGCTTGGCATCGTCGAAGGACGCCTTGCCGATGACGAAGTGCAGGTTGGCCTGCTTGTCGACGCGGAAGTTGATCTTGCCGCCCTTGATCTCGTTGACGGCCTTGGTCACATCGTTGGTGACGGTGCCCGTCTTGGGGTTCGGCATCAGACCACGCGGGCCGAGGACACGCGCGATGCGGCCGACCTTGGCCATCTGATCCGGGGTGGCGATCGCGGCGTCGAAGTCGAGCCAGCCGCCCTGGATGCGCTCGATCAGGTCCTCAGCGCCAACGGCGTCGGCGCCAGCGGCCTCAGCCTCGGACGCCTTTTCGCCAGCGGCGAAGACGATGACGCGGGCGGTCTTACCGGTGCCGTGCGGCAGGTTGACGGTGCCACGGACCATCTGATCGGCCTTGCGGGGATCAACGCCGAGACGGACGGCAACCTCAACGGTGGCGTCGGTCTTGGTGGAGGAGGTCTCCTTGGCGAGACGGGCGGCAGCGAGCGGCGAGTACAGCGCGTCGCGGTCGACCTTCTCAGCAGCGGCGAGGTACGCCTTGCTTCGTTTTGCCATGATTTTCTGTCCTTAATGTTTCGAGTTCAGACGTGGTTGCGTCGGGCCTGGCCGGCCCTCCCACATGAGCGCGAGGCTCAGCCTTCGACGGTGATACCCATCGAACGCGCGGTACCAGCGATGATCTTGGCGGCCTGATCGAGATCAGTGGCGTTGAGATCCTCGGCCTTGGTCTTGGCGATCTCGCGGACCTGGTCCATCGTGACCTTGGCGACCTTGGTCTTGTGCGGCTCAGCCGAGCCCTTCTGCACACCAGCGGCCTTGAGCAGCAGGCGAGCGGCAGGCGGGGTCTTCAGCTTGAAGTCGAACGTGCGGTCTTCGTAAACCGAGATCTCGACCGGGATGACGTTGCCACGCTGCGACTCGGTCGCGGCGTTGTACGCCTTGCAGAACTCCATGATGTTCACGCCGTGCTGACCAAGCGCGGGACCAACCGGCGGAGCCGGGTTAGCGGCGCCGGCCTGGATCTGCAGCTTGATGATCCCGGCGAGCTTCTTCTTCTTGGGGGGCATCTTTCTTCCTTGGCTTTCTTGGGTCGGTTCCTTACGGGTGCCGTAAGCCTCGTATCCGCGCACGACAGGACCCGCCTAAAAGTGCGGGGAATCAGAGCACGAACCATCACACTCTACCGAATGACGGCATAAACCCAGCAATCGGGTCTTGCAACGCGAAACGGCACCGCCGAAAAGCGGTGCCGTTTGCGGAGTTTGGAAAAACTAGATCTTGGAGACCTGGTTGAAGCCGAGCTCGACTGGCGTCTCGCGACCGAAGATCGAAACGAGCACCTTGAGCTTCTGCTGCTCGGCGTTGACCTCGGAGATCGAAGCGGGCAGCGTCGCGAACGGGCCGTCCATGACGGTGACCGACTCGCCAACCTCGAAGTCGACCTCGATGATCGGCTTGGCAGCCACATCGCCGGACTCGTTGGTGGCACCAGCGGTAGCGCCAGCGGTCTTCTTGACCTGCTTGGCAGCCGGGACAAGGAACTTCACGACCTCGGTGATGGTGAGCGGGGTCGGCTTCGCGCCGGGACCGCCGCCGGTCATGCCGACGAAGCCGGTGACGCCGGGGGTGTTGCGAACCGCGCCCCACGACTCGTTGTTGAGTTCCATGCGAACGAGGATGTAGCCCGGCAGCACCTTGCGGTTGATGTTCTTGCGCTGACCGTTCTTGATCTCGGTGACCTCTTCGGTCGGGACCTCGACCTGGAAGATGTAGTCCTCAAGACCGAGGTTCTGCACGCGGGTCTCAAGGTTGGTCTTGACCTTGTTCTCGTAACCGGCGTAGGAGTGCACGACGTACCAGTCGCCGGGCAGGCGGCGCAGCTTGAGCTTCATCGACGCGATCGGATCCGCTTCGGGATCTTCCTCGGTCGGCACGTCCTCGACGAGGGCGGCCTCTTCTTCGATCGCTTCGGCTTCGGCGACCACGTCGGTGGTCTCCACCTCAGGGAGTGCGTTGTCGGCCAGGGTGTCGTCGACCGGGAACTCGTCGTTGGTTTCGTTCTCCGGGGTGCTCACTGAGGCACTCGCTTCCTGTGTCGTCTGCGTACGTCGTTGGGTTTCGGGCGCGCTAGTTCCATCAATTATCCGCGTGAAAATCGCGAACCGGGCGGTGCGCGGGGCTCGGCAGTTAGCCGAACAGCCAGTCGACACCCGAGATGAACGCCACATCAATCCCGTAGATGAACGCGACCATGAAGACCACGAACACCAAAACGACGGTCGTGTAGGTGACCATCTGCTTGCGGTTGGGCCAGATGACCTTGCGCAGTTCCGAGACAACTTGCTTCAGGAACTCAAGGAGGGCCGCGAACGGATTGCGGCGCGCTGCTTTGTCTTTCGCGGCCTTGCGCGAAGCGGACTTGGCCCGCGCTGGCCGGTCGAGAGTGGCGACCGCGCCGGAATCCGCAGCGTCCGATGACGCGGAGCCGCGCACCCGCCGGGTGCCACGCTTGCCGCTCGGCCGAGTGGCAGCGGCGGTGTCGTCGCCTTGTTCGGCGTCGGTATCCCGCTCGTCGCTCACGTCGATCCCTTCTCGTCGCTAGGCATTGTTGCAGGGGCGACAGGACTTGAACCTGCAACCTGCGGTTTTGGAGACCGCTGCTCTGCCAATTGAGCTACGCCCCTTTGGACGGATAAACCGCTTGCGGTAAATCCAGCCTCAGCTTCTGGGACTTCGCACCCGCGCTTGTACTGCGCAGGAGCTCGACCCCAGATTTCCGAGTGTAGAGCACGCGACGCCGAAATTGCCAATCCGATGCCGCGTGCTCGCCGAAACCCTGGTCAGCGGGCTAAGCCGACAGCGCGACGGTGGCTGTCGCGCGACCAAAGATCTTTTTGCCCGCCGACTTCGCGACGATGGCGATGACGGCCGTGCGCGTTTCCGGGTCGATCGACTTCACCTTGCCAGTGAATTCCACCTCAGCTGGCGTCTGCGCGCCGACGTAAACCGGGCTCGTGAAGCGCACGTTGTACTCGCGAACCGCGCCCGGGTCGCCAAGCCACGAGCTGACGAATCCGCCGCCAATGCCCATCGTGAGCATGCCGTGGGCGACAACGTCGTCGAGGCCGACGAGCTTGACGACCTCATCGGACCAGTGGATGGGGTTGGCGTCGCCGGAGACGCCCGCGTAGTTGACCAAATCGCCGCGCGAGATGCGGACTTTGCGCGGTGGCAGCTCGTCACCGACGGCGACGCTGTCGAAGGCGCGCGCGTGCGTTGTGACGGTCGGCGCCGGTTCTTTGGTGACCGGATCGGGCGTGATAGCGGCGTGCTCGTCGATGGGGATGACCGGCGTCGCGTTCTGTTCGCCAAGGCCGTGCATGAGCACATTGCGAACCGCGGTCGACATTTCCGGGTCGATGTCGCCACCGCTGCGCCCGACCAGCGTGGTGTAGGTCGTGAGCACCAGCTCATCGTCTTGGGCAGTGACGATGTTCTTCGTCACAATGATGTCGCCGCCGAAGGCTTGGCGGAAGGAATGCAGATACACATCGCAGGTGAGTTTGTCGCCAACGTGAACGGGTCGGTGGAACTCAAGAATCTGATCGGTGTGCATGACCTGGCTCAGGTCGTAACCGGTGACAACCTGTTCGAACAACTTGCGCTGGGCGAGCAAGCCGGCGAGGGAAATGAACGTGAGCGGGGCGAGTAGGCCCTCGTATCCGTACTCGGCGGCGGCGTCTTCATCCCAGTGCACCGGGTGGTAGTCCTGTACGGCTCGGGCGTATTCGCGTACCTTCTCGCGACCAACCTCGTAGAAATCGTCTACGCGGTAGTGGTGGCCGACCATCGACGCCGCGTGTGCGGCCGGGTCGAAGGTTGCGCCTGTTTCGAGCAGTGCCGCTTCATCGGTTCCGGTGTTGACAGTCACATACGCGACCTTAACCTACCCACAAAAAGCACAAAGGCCGGACTTTCGTCCGACCTTTGCGTAAAACTGTGCTGCTTGAAATTAGCGCGATTCGCGGTGCGCCCGGTGGGTTCCGCAGTTCGGGCAGAACTTCTTCAGCTCAAGACGATCCGGGTCGTTGCGCCGGTTCTTCTTGGTGATGTAGTTGCGGTGCTTGCACTCTTCGCAGGCCAAGGTGATCTTTGGCCGGACATCGGTGGACTTCGCGGCCACGATTTGCCTTCTTTCCGGGTGGGCTTGAGTCGTTATTGGTAGCGATGGCCGGACTTGAACCGGCGACACAACGATTATGAGTCGTTTGCTCTACCGACTGAGCTACACCGCCACGGCGGACCTATCACGATGATGCCGCTCGGTAGGTTGGCGTCACCACCGGCAATCCGGCGAGCCCCCTAACGGAATCGAACCGTTGACCTTTTCCTTACCATGGAAACGCTCTACCGACTGAGCTAAGGGGGCATGACTTCGTGGCACAGTGTCTGCATCAGCGGACTGATCCCTGACTCCGTGCTCCGGCGTCGAGAGAGAACATTACACAACGCATACGATGAGTACCAAATCGCCAGGTGAGAGCACGTTTTCCAGACAAACGCGAGCAACAGCAAGCCACTCCCCCAAACCAAAGAACCCCGCCAGTCTCGTTAAGACTGACGGGGTTCGTTGTGGCAGATGTAGGATTCGAACCTACGTAGGCTTTCGCCGACGGATTTACAGTCCGCTCCCATTGGCCGCTCGGGCAATCTGCCGTGTGCGCCGCATTCGGTGCGTTCAGAATCCTACAACGAACCCCCGGCAATAATGCAAACCGCCTGCGTAAGTGCCCCGTTTGCACCCTTGGGCAACCTTAGCGGGTACAACTGTTTGGGCGCGACGACCGTTGATGGTCGGTCGCGGAGACAGAACGTGCATCGGGTGTGCAACCAACGACAGGAGTGCGGTGTGGCCGATTCGTCATTCGACGTGGTGAGCAAGGTCGATCGTCAGGAGGTCGATAACGCGCTGCATCAGGCGGAGAAAGAGCTGGGTTCGCGCTACGACTTCAAGGGCACCGACGCGGCGATCGAGTGGTCGGGTGAGGAGAAGATCGTCCTTACCGCCAATGCCGAAGAGCGCGTTGTCGCCGCTTTGGACGTGTTCAAGGAGAAGCTGATCCGCCGCGATATCTCGCTCAAGGCGTTCGAAGCGGGCGAGCCGCAGGCGTCGGGCAAGGTTTTCAAGATCACCGGCACATTGGTGCAGGGGATTGACGCGGAGAAGGCGAAGAAGATCTCGAAGAAGATCCGCGACGAGGGCCCCAAGGGCGTCAAGGCGCAGATTCAAGGCGAGGAGCTGCGGGTAAGCAGCAAGAAGCGCGACGATCTACAAGAGGTAATTTCGCTGCTCAAGGGCGAGGATTTCGGTATCGCCTTGCAGTTTGTGAACTACCGCTAGCTGCTAGCCGGTTGGCCCGTGGTCTTCGCCACGCGCCAACCGTTCTAGTCGTGCGATGCGGTCGGCCATCGGGGGGTGGGTGGAAAACAGGCGCGTTCCGCGTTCGCCCATGCGGAACGGGTTGGCGATCATCAGATGCGACTCGGTCGCGAGCTTGGGCTCGGGCGGCAGTGGCGCCGATTGCACGCCGCGTTCGATTTTGCGCAGCGCGGAAGCGAGCGCGAGCGGGTCGCCGGTGAGTTCGGCACCGGATTGGTCGGCCTGATACTCCCGCGACCGGGAAACGGCCAGCTTTATCAGGGTCGCGGCGATCGGGCCTAGTAGCGAAACCAGGACCATCCCGAGAAAATTCGGCCCTTCGCCGTTGCCGCGCCCGCCGAACGCCCCTGCGAAAAAGGCAAGGTTGGCCAGCCCGGTGATCACCGAGGCAAGCGCGCCCGCCACTGACGAAATCAGAATGTCGCGGTTGTAGACGTGGGACAGTTCGTGCCCAAGTACCGCGCGTAGTTCGCGTTCATCGAGCACATTCAAAATTCCGGTGGTGCAACAGACCGCGGCGTGACGCGGATTTCGCCCGGTGGCGAAGGCGTTCGGCGACGCCGTCGGCGAGATGTAGAGGCGCGGCATCGGCTGTCGTGCCGCCGTTGCCAACTCCCGCACGATGCGATACATGACCGGCGCTTCCAGTTCGCTGACCGGTTGCGCGTGCATGGCCTTCAACGCCAGCTTGTCGCTGTTGAAGTAGGCGTAGACGTTCATCCCGACCGCGAGTAGCACCGAGATGAACAGGATCGTTGGGCTGCGAAACATGGCCCCGATGACCACGATCAGCGTTGACATCGCGACCATCAGCCCGAAGGTCTTGATCCCGTTCGTAAGGGACGAATGCGATGACGACATGGCAATCCAACGTTTGCCAGATCGGCCAAGTTCCGAGCGTGACGGGCGCGACTGACGCTTAGCCGACCCGTTCGATGGTGTAGCGAACGAGTCGGGTGAGCGCGTCGTTGGCAGGGCCCGCCGGTAGCGCGGCCAGTTCGGCGTCGGCGAGGTCGGCGTACTCGGCGAGTTTCGCCTTCGCCTGTGCCATGCCGGGCGAGCGACGCAGCAGTTCGAGCGCTTCGTCGACTTCGGCGTCGGTCTCCAGCGGCTTCGCGAGCAAAACGCGAAGACGTTCGGCGTCGGCGTCGTTCCCGCGCAGCGCGTAGAGGACGGGCAGCGTGTGCACGCCTTCGCGCAGGTCGGTGCCTGGCGTTTTGCCCGACTGCTCGGCTGAGGACGCGATGTCGATGATGTCGTCAGAGATCTGGAACGCGGTGCCGACGGCGTCGCCGAGGCGTGCGAGTCGCTCGACCTGTTCGGTGTCGGCACCGGAGAACGTGCCGCCGAAGCGACCCGACGCGGCGATCAGCGAGCCGGTCTTCTCCCACACCACGCGCAGGTAATGCTCGACCGGGTCCTGAATTCCCTTGGCGCCCATGGTTTCTCGCATCTGGCCGGTGACCAGTTCAGCGAAAGTTTCGGCGATAATGCGCACCGCGTCCGGACCAAGCGTGGACGTGAGCCGCGACGCGTGCGCGAACAGGTAGTCGCCAGCGAGGATCGCGATGTTGTTGCCCCACCGCGCGTTGACGCTGACCGCACCACGACGCGCGGGCGCTTCGTCCATCACGTCGTCGTGATAAAGCGTTGCCAAATGCACCAATTCGACAACGGTGCCGGCGGTGACCAACGCGGGATCGGTTGGTTTGGGCCCAAGTTGGCCGGTGAGCACGGTGAACAGCGGACGGAACCGCTTGCCGCCAGCGCGCGCGAGATGCAGCGCGGCTTCGTGCAAAAACTCTTCGCCGTCGGAAAGCTCAGCGACAAGCAGTTGCTCGACCGCGGCAAGCGCTTCACGGACGGTCGCGGCGAGTTCGGGGTCGCCGAGATCGACTCCGGCAACCACGGTGGATTCCTCGCTCACAGCCGATGTGCTCATTATCTTCTCCCAGCGATGCGTCCGACCCCGACGGGTAGCAACCTAGCGTGTATACCCGGTGTACCCGACACTCTCGCATAGCGCTCGTTGGTGCCACTATTGAGCCATGGGTTCAACCGATTCCTCCGCAACCGCGCACCCGCCGCTGCCCGCGACCACTGAGATCGTCGTTGTAGGCGCTGGACCTGCGGGTTCGTCGGCTGCGGCGTGGGCGGCGCGTGCTGGTCGCGCGGTGCTGTTGCTCGATTCCGCGGTGTTCCCGCGCGATAAAACCTGTGGCGACGGCCTCACTCCGCGCGCGACGTTGGAGTTGGAAAAGCTCGGTTTAGGCGACTGGGTGCGCGCGCACACGGTCAATCACGGTCTGCGGATGGCGGGTTTCGGCAAGGAAGCGTTGCTGCCGTGGCCGGGCGGGTCGTTCCCCACGTACGGAAGTGCCGTTCCCCGAACCGAACTCGACGACAAGCTGCGCGAGACCGCGATTAAAGCGGGGGCGCACATGGTCGACGGGGCGAAAGTCGTTGAGCTGCTTCGTGACGGCGACCGCGTCACGGGCGTCGTCGTTCGCGTTGGCGACGCGACGCACACGGTTCGCACGAACACGCTCATCGTCGCCGACGGCGTCCGCTCGCCGATCGGAAAACAGTTGGGCCGCACCTGGCATCGCCGTTTCGCCTACGGCACCGCGGCCCGCGCGTACATCCGCTCGGCACGCCACGACGACAGTTGGATTTCGTCGCATCTCGAATTGCGCAATGCCTCAGGCGAATTGGTGCCCGGCTATGGCTGGATCTTCCCGCTTGGCAATGGTGAGGTGAACATCGGCGTTGGGTCGCTTGCCACCGAGGCGCGCCCGTCGCATGTGGCGTTGAAGCCGCTGATCGAGCATTACACGCGAACCCAACGCGAAGAGTGGGGTTTCGAAGGAGAACTGCGGGCGGTCGCGTCGGCGCTGTTGCCGATGGGCGGCGCGGTGTCGGGGGTGGCTGGCCCGAACTGGGCGCTCGTTGGCGACGCCGCCGGGTGTGTGAATCCGCTCAATGGCGAGGGCATCGATTACGGGCTCGAAGGTGGTCGACTGCTCGCTGACCTGCTCGATGAGCCTGATTTGAGTGTGGTGTGGCCGGAAACGCTACGCAGCCATTACGGGCGCACGTTCTCGGTCGCGCGCAGGCTCGCCGGGCTCGCGACCCACCCGCGCATGGTTCCGCTCGGCGGCCCGCCGGTGATGCGGTCGAGCTACCTCATGCGAACCGCGGTGCGTGTGATGGGCAACCTCGTCACAGAGGAAGACGATGACCTCACGGCCCGCGCGTGGCGAGCCGCGGGCCGGGCGTCACTGCGCGCTGACGAACTCGCGCCGTTCGCGTGAATTAAGCGCTTACACACCAGTTTTCGATGAACTTCCGCTCTGAGTTGAGCACCCGCTGATGGAGCTGTTCGGCGAGCGGTTCGATCGCGCCGCCGACGAACGGCACCTTCACGGTGACGGTGCCGACAACCTCGATCTCGGACCCCTCAGCGGTGGGGCGCAGTTCGTAGGTGCCAGACATTTCGGTGGTGATGCCACCGGTGTTGCCGACGAATTCGCCGCTCGCGGTTTCGCCGGTCAGCGGGCCCCAATTGTCGGTGCGTTCAAGCACCAAATCGGATTTCATCACCTTGCGCACCAGGCCGGGAACCTTGTCCTTTGCTGGCCTTTCGGTCATATGAATGCGAATGGTTTCTGGCCCGTTGGGATGGGTTAGGTCGAGGGTGGCGGTGTCGGTTTCGGCGAAGCGCGCGTGCCAAACCGCATCGTCGGTAATCGCCCGGTGAAGCTCTTCTACCGGGACTGCGTATTGCACGGTGAAGCTGAATTTTCGGGACATGCCCGCACACGCTAGTCCAGGGGCCTTATAGGGTGGCGGGGTGTCGGAAACCAGTCAGTCGCTTGGGCGGACCACACGCCTGCGACGGGCGCGGCGGGCCGTGCTGATCGTCGCGACAGCTATCAGCGTGCTGATGGTGTTGCTGGTGTTGGCGGCATGGCGCAACGACCTGGAAATCTCGCACAATCGCGGCGTGACCTCGGGTGAAGTGATTTCGGCCGGCCGGTTGCGGTCGGCGGTGAGCTACGTGACGCCCGACGGCGTGACCCACAATCCCAAGGTCGGCATTCTGTATCCGACCAACCTCACCGCTGGCATGCGCATCAACGTCGAATACAGCACCAACGACCCCGACCTCGTTCGCGTTGCCGGGCGTGACGCGAGCGTCGCTGTTGTCCCCGCCGCCTCGGTGATCGTCGTTGTCTGGGCGATCGCGCTGCCGCTGCTCGTGCTGATTCGCCGCAAACAGCGGCAGGGGTAATTCGTCCGCTGTTCGCCGAGCGGTCATGTCGGTCGGCCACGCTTGAGCGGTGCGCGTAGCCATCGTCTCGGAGTCATTTCTGCCGAACATGAACGGCGTGGTCAATTCCGTCCTTCGGGTGCTCGATCATCTCGAAGCTGGCGGTCATGAGGCGATGATCGTCGCGCCGGACACCTTGCGCGGCCAAGAGCCAGCGCCGCGCACGCACGGTCGGTTTCGGGTGCATCGGGTGCCCGCCATGATGGTGCCGAAGGTGTCGTCGCTCCCAGTTGGGTTGCCGCAGCCGGGAATTACCAAAGCAATCGCCGATTTCGACCCTGATGTTGTGCATCTCGCTTCGCCGTTTCTGCTTGGCGCTGGCGGGTTGGCCGCCGCGACACGGTTGGATCTGCCGACGATCGCGGTGTACCAAACCGACGTTGCTGGCTTCGCGAAAAGTTATGGGCTCGGGATTGCCGCACGAGCGGCGTGGGCCTGGACGCGACGGATTCACGAAGGGTCGACGCGCACGCTCGCTCCGTCGTCGGCAGCGGCCGCTGACCTGGTCGAACATGGGATTCCGCGCGTGCATCGGTGGGGGCGCGGGGTCGATATCGAGCGGTTCGCGCCTACGCGGCGGTCGGCGGAATTGCGCGCGTCGTGGATTGGCGAATCCGACCGACTCGTCGTTGGTTTCGTTGGTCGGCTCGCGCCGGAAAAGCATGTCGAGCGACTTGCCGCATTGGCTGCCGATTCGTCGATTCAGCTGGTCATCGTTGGTGGCGGGCCCGAGCGCGCGAAACTCGCCAAGCTCATGCCGACCGCGATTTTCACCGGTGAACTCGGCGGCACCGAGCTCGCGACGCATTACGCGAGTCTCGACGTGATGGTCCATCCCGGCGAGCACGAAACGTTCTGTCAGGGCGTTCAAGAAGCGCTCGCGTCGGGAGTGCCAGTCATCGGGCCGGATGCGGGCGGCCCGCGCGACCTAATTGCCCACTGCCGCAACGGATATCTGCTGCCGGTGAGCCGGTTCGCTGAGCTGTTGCCAAGCGCGGTCACGTCGTTGCGTGACGACGTAGGACGTGCCCGCTTCGCCGCATCAGCTCGAAAGTCGGTGCTACACCGCACCTGGCCCGCGATCTGCACCGAACTCATGACCCACTACGCCGAGGTCACCGGCACTGACCAGCGCCTTGCCCGCTCGGCCTGAACCCTGTCGCGTGCGGCGGATAAGCTGAAAATCGTGGCGACAACAGAGCAGCGCAAACCCGTTCGGGCTTCGCTTGATAAGCAACCCCACGAGGTCGCGTCGATGTTCGACGGAGTGGCGAAACGCTACGACCTCACCAACACGGTTATCTCCGCAGGCCAGGATCGGTACTGGCGTTGGGCGACGCGCCGGGCCGTCGCGCCGCGACCGGGCGAACGCGTGCTCGACCTCGCGGCTGGCACTGGCGTTTCGACGGTCGAACTTGGCAAGTCGGGCGCGTGGTGTGTGGCGACGGACTTTTCGCAGGGGATGCTCGCCGCCGGGCGGTTCCGTCGGGTGCCGATGGTTGCTGGCGACGCGATGGCGTTGCCGTTTGCCGACAATTCCTTCGACGCGGTCACCATCTCGTTTGGGCTGCGCAATGTCGCCGACATCGACCTCGCGCTGCGCGAGATGTGGCGCGTCACCAAGCCGGGCGGTCGCGTTGTCGTCTGCGAATTCTCCACGCCGGTCTTCGCGCCGTTCCGCACGGTGTACATGGAGTACTTGATGAAGGCACTCCCCCGCGTCGCGCGTGCGGTGAGTTCGAACCCGGATGCTTACGTTTACCTAGCCGAGTCGATCCGGGCGTGGCCGAACCAGCGGCGCTTGGCCCGTCGCATCGGCGAAGCTGGCTGGGATCAGGTCCAGTGGCGCGACCTCACCGGCGGGATCGTCGCACTTCATCGGGCTTACAAACTGGGGTGATCCTGCCCACATCGACCTCACCGTCCGGATTTTCGGCGGTGAGGTCTTTTGTCACCTGGACCTAACGTTCAGTAAATCGGGCGCAATGCCGACTGGTAATGATCGAGGGCATGACCGAACCATCCGAGACCGGCGTTCGTACGCAGTGCTCGTACTGCGGGGTCGGTTGTGGAATTACCGTCCAAACTACGACTGATCAGTCGGGCGCGCGACTTATCGCGAAGGTGTCCGGGGACAAGCTGCACCCGGCCAACAGCGGTCGACTGTGCACCAAAGGTGCGACGCATGCCGACATGATGGCGGCACCCGGTCGCATGGCTACCGCGCTGCGACGGCCTGAGCGCGGCGAAACGCCGGTCGCGGTGCCGGTCGACGCGGCGATTGCCGAAACCGCAGCACGACTACGCGCGATTCTCGACGAGCACGGGCCCGACGCCATCGCGCTGTATGTGTCGGGACAGATGTCGCTTGAGGCGCAGTACCTCGCGACCAAGCTCGCCAAGGGCCACCTACGCACGGTCCACCTTGAGGCCAACTCACGGCTGTGCATGGCGAGCGCGGGCACCGGATACAAGCAGTCGCTTGGCGCCGACGGGCCGCCCGGGTCCTATGACGACTTCGACCACGCCGATCTGTTCTTCGTGACCGGCGCGAACATGGCCGATTGCCACCCGATCCTCTATTTGCGCATGGTCGACCGGCTGAAGGCTGGCGCGAAGCTGATTGTTGTCGACCCGCGCCGCACCGATACCGCCGCGCGCGCGGACCTGTTCCTCCAGATCGTGCCCGGCACCGACCTCGCACTGCTCAACGGGCTGCTCTTTCTGCTGGTTGAAGAAGGTGCCATCGATTCGGAGTTCATCGCCGCCCACACCGACGGCTGGGACGCGATGCCGGAGTTCCTCGCCGATTACGCGCCTGAGCGGGTCGCCGACATCACCGGACTCGCCGTCGACGACATTCGGACCGCTGCCCGCATGATCGCCGACGCTGGCGAGTGGATGTCGCTGTGGACGATGGGGCTCAACCAGTCGACGCACGGCACCTGGAACACGAACGCGCTGATCAACCTGCATTTGGCGACGGGCGCGATCTGCCGTCGCGGGTCGGGGCCGTTCTCGCTCACCGGTCAGCCGAACGCGATGGGTGGGCGCGAGATGGGGTACATGGGGCCCGGGCTGCCTGGGCAGCGGAGTTTGCTTTCGGCTGCCGATCGCACGTTTGTTGAGACGGCGTGGGGGCTTGATCCCGGTTCGTTGCGCACCGAAGCCGGGCCCGGCACGATCGACATGTTCGGTCAGTTGGCAGAAGGCGCGATCAAGGCCGCGTGGGTTATCTGCACGAATCCGGTTGCGACCGTTGCCAATCGGAAGACCGTGATCGCCGGGCTCGAAGCTGCCGAGTTGGTTGTTGTCCAGGACGCGTTCACCGAAACCGCGACCAACGCCTACGCCGACATCCTGCTGCCCGCCACGCTGTGGGCGGAGGCCGACGCGGTGATGGTGAACTCCGAGCGCACGCTCACGTTGGCGCGACAGTCGGTTGACCCGGTTGGCGACGCTCGGCCAGACTGGATGCTGATCGCCCAGGTTGCCACCGCGATGGGGTTCCCTGGGTTCGAATTCGCTTCCAGCGCTGAGGTTTTCGACGAACTGCGGCAATTCGCGAATCCGGCGACCGGCTATGACCTAAGCGGGATCTCCTACGAAACGCTCGCTGCCGGGCCGATGCAGTGGCCGTGCGCCGACCCCGCCCAGCCGCGTAACCCGATCCGGTACCTCAATGATGGGTTCGTTGATCCGGTGAGTGGGGTCGCGCCCCGGCTGGCCTTCGCGACGCCGAACCGTCGCGCGATGTTCTTCCCGCGACCGCACATGCTCCCTGCCGAAATGCCCGATGATGACTACCCATTCCTGCTGAATACGGGGCGTTTGCAACATCAGTGGCACACGATGACCAAGACCGGGAAGATCGCGAAACTGACCAAGTTGACCGGCGGCCCGTTCGTTGAGGTGCATCCATCCGACGCGGAGCGCTTGGGCCTCGCCGCTGGTGACGTGCTGGAAATCGCCTCCCGCCGTGGTCGCGCGGTTTTGCCCGTGCGGGTGAGCGACCGGGTGCGCCCCGGCGACTGCTTCGCGCCGTTCCATTGGAACGACGAGCACGGGGAGTACTTGACGATCAACGCGGTGACCAGCGACGCGGTAGACCCGGCGTCGTTGCAGCCGGAGTTCAAGGCGTGCGCTGTTGCGTTGCGGAGGGTTGGACCCGCGCCGGTTGAGGCGGGTGCTCAGCCGGAGGCGGCGGGACCGACGGAGGTACGCGACGGTGAGAAGTCTGGCGCAGGTATCGCTGGGCGAACAGGTGTGGGTGCCGGTACAGGCGTAGGTGCGAGTGCAGGGCAAAGCGGCGATGTTGCCGACGTCGATGCGTGGTCGGATGCTGGCGAATTCGCGAACGGCGTCGGCCTGGGCGTTGGCACCCCCGCGTGGGCTGGCGCCGGTGGGAACGCGAACACCGGCGGCGTGGGTGCCGCTCGGGGCGGGGTGCATCCGCTCGCGAATGTGCTTGGGCTGCAATCGGGTAGCGCGCCGACGCTCAGTGAAGTCGAGCGAATCTATCTCGGCGGGTACCTCGCGGCGTTGCAATCGCTTCCAGTCACCGGGCTGCCGGTGTTGCCAGCGAGTGCGCCGATGTCGGGGCATACGCGGATGTATGTCGACGGGTTGCTCGCGGGGATGTACTCGCGGACAGTCGGCGGGCCTGCCGCGTTCGCGGAGCCCGGCGTAGCGCCCGACGCCCCGTCGCGCCCCATCACGCTGCTGTGGGCATCGCAGACGGGAACGGCCGAGGAACTTGCCGCGATGGTCGCCGCCCGGCTCAGCGATGCGGGTCTCGCCCCGACGCTCGTCGACATGGATTCGTGCGAACTCGACGCGCTCACCGGGGATTTAATCGTCGTCACAAGCACTTTCGGCGACGGTGGGCCGCCGGACAACGGCGCTGACTTCTGGTCGCGTATCAGCGACAGCGCGCTGCGTTTCCCCGGCGTGCGCTACGCGGTGTTCGCACTAGGCGACTCCTCATACGACGACTTTTGCGGACATGGCCGGAAGCTAGACGAACTGCTCGCCGAGCGTGGCGCTCAGCGTCTACTCCCCCGCGTCGACAGCGAGCCTGATTACGAAGAGTCGGCACAAGATTGGGTCGACGCGGTCGTGGTCGCGTTGACGGATCGCCCTGGCGGACCCGCCTCGAACGTTGACGAACCCGGACCTCAGGGCGTAATACCAACGGCACCAGCCACTTTCACTGATTTTGCCAGCACGGGTTATGGGTCCCCGCGCGGTCCGGCCCAACATGGCAGCGCAGGATTCGCGTCACCGGGACTCGGCGCAGCCAATTTCGCCACGCATGACCCAAGCAACGCTGGCGTCGGATCGGCTGGAGGCCACGGCGCTCTCACGCCCAACGGCGCAGCTGGCTTTAATGGCGGCTCTGGCCCAGGCACCACTCCAGACCCTGCAGGGGCGGGCCGGACCGGAGCTGTCACTGGCAGCGCCGCCCCGAACGGCGTCGGCAGCGCGACGGGCTTGGGCGGCGGCTCGCGCACCACAACAGGCTCTGCCGGGGCGAACACGACCGGCCTCAACGGTGTGGGCAACGCGGGCAATTTTCGTGGCCGCAACGCTGGCGGGACCAACACTTCCCCACGCGGTGGGTCAACCGCCCTCGCAGATCGCACCAATCACCGTGTCGCACAACCGTTTACGCGCCAATCGCCCATCCTCGCTCCTCTCATGCGCAACGAACTGCTCAGCGCGGATGGGTCCGACAAGGAGGTGCGCAGGTTCGGGTTCGACCTCCATAACCTCGACGCAACCTACGAGGTCGGTGACTCCCTCGGGGTCATGCCGCGCAACAGCGACGCGCTCGTCAATGAGTGGCTTACCGCGACCGGGCTCACCCCGAACCGCGCCGTCACCGTCGACGGGCACGACATCCCGCTCGCCGACGCCCTCAAAACCCACTTCGACATCGCCAAAGTAAGCACCGACCTCCTGACCTTCCTCGCCGAACGCAACCCACACCCGCAACTCGCGAAACTCCTGCGTCGCGACAATCGCAACGAGCTCGCGAAATACCTGTGGGACAAGCAAGCCGTCGACGTGCTGCGCGACTTCCCGGTCAACACCGACCTCGTCGACTGGCTCGGCGTGCTGAAAAAGCTTCAGCCACGCCAATACTCGATCTCGTCGAGCCCGCTCACCACTCCTGACGAAGTTCAGCTGACGGTCGGCGTTGTCCGCTACGGCGACGACGCCAAACGCGGAGGCGTGTGCTCAACCTTCCTCGCCGACCGCGCGACCACCGAAATCCCGATCTTCCTGCAACGCGCCCCACACTTCCGTCCTCCACTCGACCCGACAGCGCCGATGATCATGGTTGGCCCGGGCACCGGCATCGCCCCGTTCCGTGGTTTCCTGCACGAGCGTCGGGCGATGGGCGCGACCGGCAAAAACTGGCTGTTTTTCGGCGACCAACATGCCGCGCATAATTTCTATTACCGAGCCGAGCTGGAAGACATGTTCCGCTCCGGTTTCCTGACCCGCCTAGACCTCGCCTTCTCCCGCGACCAACGCGAACGCGTTTACGTCCAGCACCGCATGATCGAACACGGCGCGGAACTGTGGGCGTGGTTGCGCGACGGCGCCCACTTCTACGTGTGTGGCGACGCCGCCCGCATGGCGAAAGACGTCGACGACACCTTGCTCCGCATCGCCCAGATCCACGGCAAACTCGACGAGACAGCAGCCCTGGCCTTCAAGAAACACCTCGTCGCCGAAAAACGCTACGTGCGCGACGTGTACTGACCTTCCGGCTCAGGCCGCGCGGGCCGCTGGCGGGTTGAGCCGAGCGAAATCGGGCAGCCGGTGATACGGGTAGTAGGGGTACGGCGGTGTGGTGGCACTAACGGCGTCTAGCGCGGCGAGGTGTTCGGGTTCGAGATGCCAGCCGGTGGCGCCCAGGTTCTGACGTAACTGTTGCTCGTTCCGGGCACCGATCAATACGGATGCAACGGTGGGACGGGTGAGCAACCAGTTCAGAGAGATCTGGGGAACGCTGCGACCTGTTTCAGCGGCGATTCGATCGAGCACGTCGACGATGTTGTAAAGGCGCTCATCGTCAACGGGTGGTCCTGCCTGAGCCGTCTCGTGGAGTCGGCTTCCGGCCGGAAGCGGTTGCCCACGACGGACTTTTCCGGTGAGCCTGCCCCAGCCGAGCGGACTCCAGATGATGGAGCCAACGCCCTGGTCGGCACCGAGTGGCATCAGTTCCCATTCGTAGTCACGTCCGACTAGCGAGTAGTAGACCTGATGTGCGACCGGCTTTTCCAGACCATGCGCCTCGGCGGTGGCGAGTGTTTTCATCAACTCCCACCCGGCGAAATTGGACACGCCGAGATAGCGGATCTTGCCCGCGCGCACGAGATCAGTAAGTGCGCCGAGAGTTTCGGTCAATGGGGTGCCCGCATCAAATGCGTGTAACTGGAACAGGTCGAGATAATCGGTACCGAGACGGCGCAACGAGGCATCGACGGCACGAATCAGCCTTGCGCGACCGGAGCCCGCTTCGTGCGGACCGGGGCCGGTCGGTAGCGCCGACTTCGTTGATAACAAAACCTGTTCGCGCCTGCCCTTGATGGCCGCGCCGAGAACCTCTTCCGATGCGCCATCGGAATACACATCCGCAGTATCGAACAGGGTGACACCGGCCTCCAAGCTGATGTCGATCAACCGCCTTGCCTGCGCGGCATCGGTATCGCCCCACGCACTGAACAGAGCACCTCGACCCCCGAAAGTGCCTGCGCCGAAGCCGAGGGCAGGAACGAGAAGACCTGATGCGCCGAGCCGCCGATATTCCATGAGAGCTCCTAAAGGGACTATAGTTTCGTTAACGCGTTCGACGGTACACCCTAATCGCGCTAAATGAAACAGGAGTTCCATTATGGATCACGACATCGCTTGGCCGGGCTCTGTGCGCCCTGGTGGGCGCACTGCCCGGGTCCGAGAGTCTGTCCTGGAAGTGGCGGGTGATTTGCTCGCGGACCGTGGATTCGCCCACCTCGACCTGGCTGAGGTTGCCGCACGTGCCGGGGTCGGGAAAACCACGGTCTACCGCCGTTGGCGCACCCCCGCGGGGCTGGTGGGTGACCTGCTCGTCGATATGGCGGAGCAGTCGCTGCCACGCGCCGACACCGGCTCGCTGATCGAAGACCTCATGGCCAACGCGCGCCTGGTTGCGAAGACCCTCACCGACGGTCGCCAGAGCAATCTCTTCCGCGCTGTCATCGCCGCAGCCACCTGCGACGATGCCACCGCTGCCGCGCTGCGCACCTTCTACGACACGCGGCTCACTGAATGGACACCCTGCGTCGAAGCCGCTGTTGTCCGTGGCGAAGTTCCCGCTGGCACCGACGCACGGGCTGTCCTTTCTGCCGTCTCCGCGCCGCTGTACTACCGGCTACTCGCCAGTGGCGACCCGATCGACGACGAAGCCGCCGAGCAAGCGGCGAAGGCCGCCGCTGTCGCCGCCGCAGCAGGAACGTTCGTCACGAAGCAGGCCCAGCGCGCATGATCCAGCGCCCTCAAATACTGGTTGCCGCAACGCTAACGGGGTGCAGTCCACGCGGGGCCTCGGCCCGTAAGGCCGAGTAGGCGGTCGAATGCTGGTGCGTCCGAAGCGATTTCGACGGTTGGTCCAAACAAGCCCGGCGTGCCAGCAGGGTCGGTGTCGCGCAGGAATTCGGCGAGAATCCCCACATCCGTCGGTGTCACAGCCAACTCCTGACCGGTCGCGGCAGCCAGATCCCAGCCGTGAATCACGATCTCGTCGAGCGCGACCATCGCCATCACCGCCGCAGGCAACTCGACGCCACCAGCCTCGGTGTCACCGTCCCATGCGTCGGCAGCGCGCCACGCCGCGGTCAACGTGCCGAGTTGGACGGCGATGCGGGTGCGCCAATCGTCGGGAAGCGGGCTGTCGGCACCGCTGGGCGGCGGGGTCGAGTGACCAACCGACTCCTTCGTCGCGGCCTGCCGGAACGCCTCGGTTAGCCCAACGACGTGGGCGAGTAAGTCGCGTACCGTCGCCTCTTCGCAGGGTGTTGGGTTGGTGAGTTGGTCATCGACGATCCCGTCGACAACTGCCGTCAGCGCGCGAGCGGCGGGTTCGAAATCGAACTGCGGTTCCATGTGCACTCCTTTTAGCGACGACGCGACTACCCCTGTGCAGACGATTCCAGCGCACGAAACTCATCGGAGTGGGTTGCCGAGCAGCGCGGATCGGCGCACGCTGGTAGGGCAGATCGCGTTCCCGACCCAAGGAGCATCGATGATCGACTACGAAGACGCTCGCCCGCTGGACGTGGTCCCCGAGGCCGATCGGGTCGAACAGGCGCAAGATGCGTTCCGCGACGCCGACCCCGATGAACCGCCCTTTTTCGATGCCGCCAATTACGTCGACGAGATGGCGGCCAACATCGCACGCGACGCCGACACCGCCAACGCGGCCGACGTCATCGAACAAACCATCCCGGTGCCCTTCGACGAAGGTGCGGAAGGTTTCACCGTCGCCGAGGACACGACCGAGGTCGAGGACTACTGATCGGCGATTCGCGCGCGCACGGTCGCGTGTAGTTCGCGCAGCGACGAGCGCTCGGTGACCACTTCGAGCACACGCAAACCGTGCGCGTCGTCGGCGAGTTCGGCGGCCAACTCGGTCGGATCAACCTGGCGGTGCGGCACGCGATAAGCGGCGCACAACGCGGCGAGATCCATGCCGTGCGGCGTGCCGAACACGCGCTCAAACACGCCCGCGTATTGCGGATCGCCCTGTTCGAGCAGTTCGAAGATGCCGCCGCCGTCGTCGTTGGCAACGACGATCGTGAGGTTGGCCGGGCGCGGTTCGCCTCGTCCGATCAGCAGGCCGGACGCGTCATGGAGGAACGTGAGGTCGCCCATCAGCGCGATCGTGCGGCCCGGGTGCGCGAGCGCGGCACCCACCGCGCCGGAAACGGTGCCGTCGATGCCTGCCACACCACGGTTCGACATCACGCGAATTCCGGGGCGCGGCGTCGAGACAAGCGCGGCGTCGCGCACGGGGTTCGACGCGCCGAGCAGCAGTTGGTCGCCTTCACGCAAAGCGGCGGTCACGACAGCCGCGACATGCAGGCCGGTCGCCTTCGGGTGCGCGGCGAGTTCGTCGCGCACGGCTGCTTCGGCGACGGAATTGAGTTCGGCGCAGCGGGCGAGCCAGTCGGCTGCGGGCGCGCCCGAGGTCACCGCGCGTGTTCCCGTCCCGACGACGTTGCCGGAAACATCAGGCCAGCGCGGTCCGGTTGTTAACGCGAAGACCGTCACATCGGGATCGGCGAGCACCCGCGAGACCTGGCGATGCAACGTCGGTCGGCCGGTGATGATCGCCTGTTTGGGCTTCAACAGCGAAAGCGCGAGCGGATGCAGAGCTGGCCCGTGCAGCGGCGCGGTCGGCTCGGCGACGGTCGGCAGCGCCGACAGCTCGGGAAGCAGGCGCGCACCGTGGCCGGAAATGACGACGGTGTCGGGGGTGAGGTCGATGTCGAGCGGGACGTCGAGCGTCGCGTACTGCGTCGCCGTCCACGCGCGATCGTCCGGGCGACCAGCGGGCAGCGGCGCTTCGTCAAGCGACGGAACGAGCGGCTCACGCAGCGGAATGTCGAATTGGACCGGGCCCGCGTTGCCCGACCGGGTGCCGCGCGCGGCAGCTAATACGCGACATACAGCGGACCGCCACACACTGTTTTGCCGCGGGTACTGCTCAGCTTCTTCTTCGGCGAGACCGAGACTGATCGTCGCGCGCACTTGCGAACCGAAAAGGCCAAGCTGTTCAACCGTCTGGTTGGCCCCGGTGCCGAGCATCTCGTAAGGCCGATTCGCACTAATGACAATGAGCGGAACGCGCGCGTAATTCGCTTCAAGAACAGCGGGCGCGAGATTGGCGACCGCGGTACCCGACGTCATCACAACGGGAACGGGCTGACCAGACGAAACCGCGAGCCCGATCGCGAGAAATCCCGCGGTGCGCTCGTCGATGCGCATGTGCAACCGCAACTGTCCGGCGACGTCAGCGGCCTGCAAAGCGAACGCGAGCGGGGCATTACGCGAGCCCGGGCACAACACCACTTCGCGCACACCACCGCGTACGAGCTCGTCGACGACAACTCGGGCCTGAGCGGTAGACGGATTCACTCCCCCAGCCTGACAGAAACGCCCCCGAGATTCCGCCCCGCACCCCGTAATCTGCGCCACGGGCTCGCCAGCTGCGCCCAGCCACCCTGCCCACGCATGCGCGGAAAGCGCACCTTCCCGCCAAGGTATCCCCAAAGGGTTAGCGCCGTCCGTCCGATGGGCGTGCGGCGCTAACCCATCGGGCGGACCTCAGGGCGCTAACCCCGGCGGCGCCGCAGGCGACGCCAGAAAATACAGCACCGCCAAATTACTGAGCGTGCTTCTGGACCAAACCCGCAACGCGCGGCAGCGCCTCAATCACGTGCTTCTTCGCCGAACCACGCATCGACGAGTACACCTTCTGCAACGCAGGACGCGTCGACGCGTCGGCGCGAGCGTCGGTGACGGCGAGCAGCGACTCGGCGACCTCGTCGGACTTCGAGTTCAGCAGATCGGCGAACGAGCCGGTGCCGGTGGTGGTGTATTCGACCCAGTACGGCTGAAGCTGCTCAAGCAACTTCGGCGCGAGCGACGCGAGCGCGTCGGGGACGATCGTGGGGCTGATCTTCTTGACGGCCGCGTAGCCACCCTTCACGACCAGGCCGGACGCGCCGCCCTTGTCCGAGACCTCGGCGTCGAGAACCTCGACGGCCTCTGCAAGAAAAGCGGGACGCTTGGTGTCGTCGAGCAGGGATTCAGACAGTGCTGCAACCACTTTCAGGTTCCTCCGGATCGGTTCGTTGAACGTGCGATCGAGACTATACGCATGGGGCAACCCGGTCGCGCTTCGACGGCCTCACCTGCGCAGTTGCGGCCTCGTAGCGACTGGCGAGTAGCCCGGGCCATAATGCGTTCTGTGACTTTCGATCCGAAGCTGTGGCAGACCGTCCCGGGGTTCGAGGACCTTACCGATATCACCTACCACCGGCGCGTTGATCAGGGCACGGTTCGTGTCGCGTTCAACCGCCCTGAAGTGCGAAACGCGTTCCGGCCGCACACGGTCGATGAGCTTTACCGCGCGCTCGATCACGCGCGCATGACGCCCGACGTTGGCGCGGTGCTGCTCACCGGCAACGGGCCGAGTCCGAAAGATGGTGGCTGGGCGTTCTGTTCGGGCGGTGACCAGCGGATTCGCGGTCGCAGCGGCTACCAGTACGCCGAGGGCGAAACGGCTGACACCGTCGATCAGGCGCGGGCTGGTCGCTTGCACATCCTTGAGGTGCAGCGGCTCATTCGGTTCATGCCGAAGGTCGTGATCGCGGTGGTCAACGGGTGGGCCGCCGGTGGTGGCCACAGCCTGCATGTCGTCTGCGATTTGACGCTCGCGTCGCGTGAGCACGCGCGGTTCAAGCAGACCGACGCCGACGTCGGCTCGTTCGACGGTGGTTACGGCAGCGCGTATTTGGCGAAGATGGTTGGCCAGAAGTTCGCTCGCGAGATCTTCTTCCTCGGTCGCGCTTACACCGCGCAGGAAATGCACGAGATGGGCGCGGTGAACAAGGTCGTCGATCATGACGAGCTGGAAAACGTCGCGTTGGAGTGGGCCGCCGAGATCAACGGCAAGTCACCGCAGGCCCAGCGGATGCTCAAGTACGCGTTCAACTTGGCCGATGACGGCCTTGTCGGCCAGCAGCTTTTCGCTGGCGAAGCGACGCGCATGGCCTACATGACCGACGAAGCGGTCGAGGGTCGCGACTCGTTCTTGGAGAAGCGCAAGCCCGATTGGGCACCGTATCCCTGGCACTTCTAACGAGTATTCACACTGGTCAACGGCGTGAGCGATGCGTTTGCTCGGGGTAGCCGACTTGCCGAAGCTGGCTCAGACGGCAACGATAGCTCCGAGCAAGCGCCCGATCGCCGTTGCCCGGGCAGTGCGGGATTTGTCCGTCTGGTTATCGTCTACTGAATCGCAGTCGCTATGTCTTCTCGCTTTCTAGTGCCGTTTCCGCCGAAACCGACCCGTTGCCCCGGTCTGTCGGCTCGCATGACACGATCGACTCCGTGAGGGCGTGTGGCGAGCTGGATCGGGAGGTAGTTGCGTGAGCCGAACCCTGCGGACGCTACAGATGCCTACCGGCGCCGGGGTCAGCGAAGTTCTTCCGCATTTGCGTCAGGCTCTCGACGGCAGCGGCCCAGCGTGGCTGCCGATTCCGACCACTGATCGGCGCGAGGCAGCTCGACTTTCCGACGCGCTGAAACCGGGCGATCCGATCGACGATGAGGTCGCGCTTGTCGTCACCACATCGGGCACAACCGGCATTCCGAAGGGCGCGCTGCTTGGTGCCGAAGCGCTGCGCGCGAGCGGCAACGCGACCCACGAACGCCTCGGCGGACCGGGTAGCTGGCTGCTTGCCCTGCCGACGCATCACATCGCGGGCATCCAGGTGTTGTTGCGCAGCATTCTCGCTGGTACCGAACCGACCGTCCTCGACGTGTCCGGCGGCTTTTTGCCCGAAGCGCTCGCCGGCGCGGTCGGTGCGATGCGCGGGCCGCGTCGCTACTCGGCGCTTGTTCCGACGCAGCTGATCAAGTCGCTTGATTCGCCGATCGCGGCAAAAGCTCTCGCTGAGCTCGACGGCGTGCTCGTCGGGGGTGCGGCGACCCCGGTACCGATTTACGAACGTGCCCTCGACATGGGCATCAAGGTCGTGCGGACCTACGGCATGAGCGAAACGTGCGGTGGTTGCGTTTACGAGGGTCTGCCGCTTAACGGCACCCAAATCCGGGTCGAAGACGGTCGCATCGTGATCGGCGGCTCGATGGTCGCGCGCGGTTACCGCAACCTGCCCGATCATCCCGCCTTCGCCGAACCCGGCTGGTTCCGCACCGAGGACGCGGGCAGTATCGACGCTGACGGGCTGTTGTCGATCACCGGTCGACTAGACGAGGCGATCATGACCGGCGGGCTCCTTGTAATCCCGCAGGTTGTCGAAGCGGTGCTTTCGACGCATCCGGCGATTCGCGAATGCATCGTGCTCGGCCTGCCCGACGAGCGACTTGGCCAGCGCGTCGCCGTCGCGATCGTGCCGGTCGACGGCACATCGCCAACGCTCGATGAACTGCGCGCGCACGTGGTCGCCGAACTCGATTCGATCGCCGCCCCGCGCGAACTGGCGGTGCTCAGCGAGATCCCGCTGCGTGGTCCAGGCAAGCCGGACCGCGCGGCATTGCGTCGACTATTGGGTGACGCGACCCGCTGAACCGCTTTTTGTCGGTGCCCTCACTTATTCTCGTGCGCATGGCCGACTTCGAGGTGTCGAGGCACACAACCATTGCCGCCGCCCCGGCGCGCATTCATCCACTGCTCAACGATTTTCGTCAATGGCGGCGTTGGTCGCCTTGGGAAGAAGCCGATCCCAATCTCGCGCGCACTTACACCGGGCCCGAGTCGGGCGTCGGTGCCAGTTACGCGTGGCGCGGCAACCGCAAGGCCGGCATTGGCGCGATGGAGGTGAAAGCCGACTCCGAGCAGGGGGTTGGCATCGAACTGCGGTTCGAAAAGCCGTTCAAAGCAGTCAATTACGTCACGTTTACGCTCGTGCCAACCGCGGGCGGCACCGAGGTCACGTGGCGCATGAACGGCACCCGTGGCGGCCTTTTCGGGTTAATCGGCAAGATCGTGCCGGTCGACAAGCTCATCCTCAAAGATTTCGATCGCGGCCTAGCCCAGTTGAAGGCGATCGCTGAATCCGCCGACACCTAATCACGCGACTAGGCTGCCCAGCATGGCTACAGCTGCGCAATGGATCGAAGGTGCCCGGCCACGGACACTGCCCAACGCGATCGCGCCGGTCCTGGCTGGCACCGGCGCTGCCGCTTCGATCGACGGGCTCGTCTGGTGGAAAGCGGCGCTGGCACTGCTTGTTTCGCTCGCGCTGATCGTCGGCGTCAACTACGCCAACGACTATTCCGACGGTATTCGCGGCACCGACGACGAACGGGTTGGCCCGCTGCGGCTGGTCGGCTCCGGATTGGCTTCGCCGGAATCGGTGCGTACTGCCGCATTCGCGAGCTTGGGTGTTGGCGCGGTTGCTGGTCTGATTCTCGCGGCAACGTCGGCGTGGTGGCTGGTTGCCGTTGGCGCGCTGTGTCTGGCTGGTGCGTGGTTTTATACCGGTGGCAAAAAGCCCTACGGGTACAGCGGTTTTGGTGAGATCGCGGTCTTTATTTTCTTCGGCCTCATCGCGGTGCTCGGCACCGAATATGTGCAAGCCGGCCGTGTCGATTGGGTTGGTCTCGCCCTCGCTGTCGGCGTAGGCGCGTTTTCGAGTGCGGTCCTTGTCGCGAATAACCTGCGCGACATCCCAACCGACGCCGAGTCGGGCAAGGTCACGCTCGCGGTACGCCTCGGTGATCCGCGCACCCGCACACTGCAATTGGTGTTGCTCGCGCTGCCGTTCGTGCTCAGTCTCGTGCTTGTTGTTCGCACACCGTTCGCGCTCGTGGGGCTGCTCGCGCTCCCGCTCGCGATTCGCGCCAACGCGCCCGTGCGCAGCGGAAAGGGCGGGCTCGCACTGATACCCGCCCTCCGCGACTCCGGTCTGGCGATGCTCGTGTGGTCGGCGTTGACCGCGTTGGCGGTCGGGCTAACTTAGTTTTGGTCGGACCTAGTCCTTGTCAGGAACAACGAGCCCAAGCACCCAGTTCACCAGCGAAACAATCACGCCACCCCAGAACGCCGCCCAGAACCCGTCGATGCGCAGGCCGTAGTCGGTGAGGCTGGTGATCCACGCGGTCAGCGCGAGCATGCCCGCGTTCACCACAAGCAGGAACAGGCCGAGCGTGAGGATCACGAACGGCAGCGACAAGAGCTTGATGATCGGCTTGATCACGGCGTTGACGGCGGTGAAAACGGCGGCGATGATCACGATGATCGCCGCTTCGCCCCACCGCCCCCAGTCAGCGGGAACGAGAATCCAGATTTTTTGGATCCACGCGACGGCCGCCCAGATCGCGATCGCATTGACTACCAGACGAAGTGCTAGCTGCATAGGTCAATGCTAGGCCCGATTTGGCCGGACTTGGGGGTGTCCGGCTATGCGGTCTGGTGTCGCCTAGGCAGCGGCCTCAAGTGCGGCGCGCAGCTCCGCCTCGGCTGCCTCGACCACATCGGCGCCGCCAAGCACGGCGACAGTCGCGGGATCATCGACCTGCAATATGCCGAGCACCAAGTACTGAGCGCCGATATCAAGTTCCGAATACCGCATCGCCTCATACAGTGCGAGTTCGAGAATTCTCTTTGCATTGCGGGAGAAAGGCACCGGAGGCTTTTCGCCGGGCGGCAGAGGCTTTGCGTCGCGTACTCGCTCAGCCCGAACCTGCCGCTGACGTGCCGACACGGGCTCGTCAGCTTCCCATTCGGCCTCGCTGATCTGCGGCAGAGAGGCTAATTCGGCGAGCAGTCCGTCACGAGTGATGCCGTGTGCGGAAAGCACGGTGACCGTAAGTTCCTGATCAGGCTGTGCCAGCGCCCCGACAAGCACGTGCGCGGGCGTGATCCGGAGTGAGCGCAGTTCCCTCGCATGCTCTTGCGCGGCCACCACGGCCGTCCTCGCCGATTCGTTGAACGTCTCGTACATGCGCTGCGTCTCGTTTCCTCGATCTCGACGATTCGTCACCGATTATCGATGGTTGACGACTCGTCGCAACACGAGAAGTGTTCAGCCGCGCCACTTTCCGGTCAAAGCGAATTCGGTGAGGATTTCTGTTGGGCTGGCTAGGTCTAGGGCCTGGTCGGCGACCCAATTGTCGTCGAAGTACGTGCTCGCGTAGCGGTCGCCGCCGTCGCACAGCAACGTCACCACGCTGCCGCTCTCGCCAGCGTCGAGTAATTCGCCGATCAGCGAGAACGCGCCCCACAGGTTTGTCCCGGTCGAGCCGCCGACGCGGCGGCCCAGTTCGGCGCTCGCGTGCCGGGCGGTCGCGATCGACGCCGCGTCGGGCACCGCGATCATCCGATCAACGACCTGACCGACGAATGATGGCTCGACACGAGGTCGACCGATGCCTTCGATCCGCGACGAAAGGCCCGTGGTGAACGTGGCGTCTGCGTTTTCAAAACCGCCGTAAAACGCGGAATTTTCCGGGTCGACAACGGCCAATTTCGTCGCGTGCCTGCGGTAGCGGATGTAGCGGCCGATCGTTGCGCTCGTTCCGCCCGTGCCCGCGCCGACGACAATCCACTGCGGGACCGGATGCGTTTCCAGTGCCATTTGCTCGAAAATCGACTCGGCGATGTTGTTGTTGCCGCGCCAGTCGGTCGCGCGTTCAGCGTGGGTGAACTGGTCCATGAAGTGCCCGCCCGACTCGGCGGCGATCCGCTTCGCGGCCCCGTAAAGGTCAGGTCCGTCGACGAAATGGCAACGGCCGCCTTGCGCTTCGATCAACGCCACTTTTTGCGGCGACGTACTCGCAGGCATCACGGCGACAAACTCAAGCCCAAGCAATTTCGCGAAATAGGCCTCGCTGACGGCCGTCGACCCCGACGACGCCTCAACAACGGTCGTGCCCTCGGTCACCCAGCCGTTGCAGATCGCGTAGAGAAAAAGCGACCGCGCGAGCCGATGCTTCAGGCTGCCGGTGATGTGGGTTGATTCATCTTTGAGGTAAAGCTGCACCGGCCAATGAGCGGGAAGCGGGTAGCGCAACAGGTGGGTGTCGGCCGAGCGTTGGCTGTCGGCGTCGATGAGCCGAACCGCGTTGTCGACCCAGTCACGCGGGGCGCTGCGATCGCAGTGCTTCACCCTTCGTCTTCTCCACCACGCAGTCGGGCGCGCAGTTGCGCCTTGTCCTGGCGACGTTTCGCGTCGACGACAGCGATGTCTGCGTTCACACGCGCGCGCAGTTTCTTAAACAACGTAAGCGAAAGTGGCATAGCGACAATGACCGCGAACAGAGCCGCTACGATGAGCGGCACGTCGACGTTCACCAGTTGAGCAACGCCGACGATGAGCGCGGCGATCACCACGACCAGGCCGATACGGGCGAGCGTATAGATCCCCAGATTCAGGGCCAATCGCTTGCCGGCGCCTTCTTCACCTTGCTGACCAGTTGTTTCACTCACTCTGTCAGCCTAACCCCCAACTCTTGCGAGCCCTGTTCGCGGCTTTTGTCCATTACCTCCCCTTTACCAACAGTAGGTGGTTCGACTACGTGGGGGTCCTAGTGCGACGATGGCGCGGACTGATGAGGGAACTGTCGAGAACGGAGAGGTTAGCTATGACTGCGATCACCGTCGGCTCGGACGCTCTGCTGACACCAGGCCAAGTAGCCGCCATGTTCCACGTAGACCCCAAGACCGTGACCCGCTGGGCTCATGCTGGTCGACTCGGGTCGCTGCGCACCCCGGGCGGGCATCGGCGTTTCCGCGAATCTGAAGTAATGCAATTGCTTGAATCGCTCACCACTGAGGCAGTCCCGCGCTGACTCACCGCTGTCGAGCGCGGGCCCTCACCGGCTCGCGCTTGTCGCGAGTGTGTAGCGTGAGTTGCCGCACATACCCCGAATGTCGGGCGAAAAACGTGAATAGATAACGTATTCCGGTGATCGATGTGCAGCAGAGTTCCATCCCGACCACCTGGCGCGCGGCAGACGGCAGCGCCGTGACGTTCACCGAGGCTCGGTCAGCTTGGGTTACCGCGGCACACGATGTTCTCGCTGAAACAGCGAGTCAATTCAACAACTTCATTGTCAACACTGAGTTGGCTGAGCTGGTCCAGGAAGAATCCGGGATCCGCACCCAGGTGAAGTGGCAGCATTGGCTGCCCGTCGTACTCGATAAGGTCACCGAGTACTGCCACGCAAATAACGAACCGCCGCTGAGCGCGTTGTGTGTGCGCAAAAATCAGACCGTTGGCACCAGCTACCGCTACATTCTCGAAGTCGCTGGTCTGCCCATCCCCAATGACTTGGAAATGCACGCCGCCGCCGCGCGTTGGCAGTGCTACCAGCATTTCGCAACCGATCTGCCCGCCGACGGTGGACTGCCCACCTTGCCGCCGAAGGTTGCCGCTATTCGTCAGTCGACGTCGGCGAACATGGCCGCGAACGAGGAAGCTGATGCGACGGTGAAGCGGGCCACTTCGCGTCGCGGCAGTGTCGCGACGCCCAAGCCGGAGCCGGTGCGCAAGCCGGTTTGCTTGAACTGTCACGTTGAGTTGCCCGCGAACAAGATCTGCTACTACTGCTGAATTCGCTTGTCGCGCTTGGGGATTGGCTCATGGCGATTCCATCTGTGCAGTGTTGGGTGCTGAACGGTTAACGTTGGCCGCGTGAGCGACCTCGATCATCTCGTCCTTGCCACCCCCGACTTCGAAACCACGTTGGCGACGATCACGCGCCAACTTGGCGTTGAACCCGTCGAGGGTGGTCGCCACGACGGTCGAGGCACCCGCAATTACCTGCTTGGCCTTGGTGGCGACGATGTGTACTTGGAAATCATCGGCCCCGACGAAACCCAGCCCGAGCCCGCTCGTCCGCGCCCGTTTGGCATCGATACCTTGACCGAGGCACACCTGGCAGGTTGGGTCGCCCGCACGTCCGATATCGAGGGCGCGTTGTCGCGCGCGGCCAAAATCGGCTTTCCGTCGGGCGAGGCAACCGACATGTCCCGCACCCGCCCGGACGGCGTGACGTTGAACTGGCGAATCGCCTTGCGCGACTTTAAGCAGCCGGTGGAAGTGGTCCCATTCTTGATCGATTGGGGCGCGTCCGAACACCCGGCAGCGGCACTCCCCCAGGCGAAACTGGTGTCATTCTCGGCGACGCACCCGGCCTTTCGCGCGGTGAACGCGGTATTGAAGACCTTCGACACGTCGATCGCACTGACCCCCGGCATCCGCCCGACCTTGATCGCGACGATCGAAGGCCCGGCGGGAACGCTGACACTGACTTAATCCTGCTCGGGATCACTCGGCGTGCAGATGGACTTCAGAATCTCGATCCGGTGTTCGTAACGGTGACCGATGAGTCCGATCAGCCGCTCGCGAGCGTCGGCTTCTGCTTCCTCGATAGTCGCGCCGGACCCGCCGTGACTGCGATATCCGACAACGGAGGCGACCGCACCGCACTCGTCCCTGAACGCGGCGACCTGCACACATTGGGGCACGCCCTCTTCCGCGCACTTCTCGTCGGCGCCCGCGCGCGCGGCTTCGAAACTCGGATAGTTGATCGCCGTCACCACGCTGTCGCCACCGCGCTTAAACGCGTGCATGATCACGCCGTAGTAGTGCCCCTCCTCATCAGGCTCCGCCCCGGCAACCCCCGGCACGCCAAGAGAAACAGCCAGAACAGCGGCGAGGCCAGCCCCAAACTTGCGCATCAAAACTCCCGATTCAAACGGCCCCATTTCGGACCGAACCGGAGATCATCGCAGAACGAAACCCATTGCGCGAGTTGAAAACTCAGTTGAGTTAGTTCAACCCCGCGTAGCTGTGCAAACCGCTGATCACCATGTTGATGATGAAAAGGTTGAACAGCATTGCTACGAAGCCCGCCACGTTGATCCATGCGGCCTTCGTGTCTCGCCAACCGGAGGTTGCGCGTGCATGCAAATAAGCCGCGTACAAAACCCACGCGATGAAAGAGCAGGTTTCTTTCGGGTCCCAACCCCAAAAGCGGCCCCATGCTGCTTCGGCCCAAATCGCGCCGAGGATTACGCCGGCGCCGAACAGGGGGAAGCCGATGATCGTGGTCTTGTATGCCAGCTGGTCAAGGGACTGCGCGTCAGGCAAACGCGATGCGATGGTGCCGAGGACGTTCTTCGACTCACTGCCCGACTGCTCACGCATCCGGAACAGGTACAGCAAACTCGCGACGCCCGAAACCAGGAAAACACCACTGCCGACCGAAACGATCGTTACATGCACAGGCAACCAGTACGACTTCAATGCAGGGACAACTGGTGCCGCGTCAGCGTAAAGAATCGTGCCCGCGAGGAACATCAAAATCAGCACCGGGATCAGCAAGAACACCCACATGCCGCGGTAGCGCTGCTCACGCAGGAACGCGAGGCCGATCACGACAGCGGCGGCCGTCGCCATCGTCGTGAATTCGTACATGTTGCCGAATGGGAACCGGTGCGTCGCGAACCCGCGCAGCACGATGGCACCAACGTGCAGCGCCGCCCCAACAATCAGTACCGAGAACGCCATGTTGCCGAAGCGCTCAGCGAGCGGTCGCTTCTCAACGGGCGCGACTCGACCGGGACCGTCGCCAGCGCCAACGGCAACTAGCTCGCGCTCAAGAACTTTCTTGCCTCGCTCAGACGCGTACTGCACAAGCAGGAACACCGCCGCGAGCGCGTAAACGACAATCGCGGTCTTGAAGGCGAAGTCGCTGTAGCGGGCCAGCGTTTCGTCGATCGGCATCTACTTCTCCGTTTCAGCGCCGAGCAGGCGGGTGCGCAGCTTGTCGAATTCGCCGCCCCAGCCAGCTTGATCGCTTCTGGCCAGTCCACCCATTTCTACTACGGTACGTCGTTGACCGTCGGACGCATCGGACGGGTAGGCCCGAATCCACACGCGTCGCCGCTTGACCAGCAACGACACAAGCAACCCGGCCATCATCGTCAACGCGCTCACCAGCACCCAACCCTGGGCTGGGTCATGCGAAACCTGAAGGTTGACGAACTCTTTCGCGCCGTCGAAAGTGACCTTCACGCCGCTCGGCAGCGTGGTCGACTGCCCTGGCGTGAGGTTGACGCGCGCTTCCTTCGTCAAGCGGCCTTGCTTAATCATTTCGCTGTCGAGGGCGAACAACGACTGCGGACGACCGGTGTCAAGCCCGGTATCACCGCGATAGACGTCGATAGCGACCGCCGGATCGTCCATTCGCGGGAACGCCGACGTCAACAGGCTGCCGTGCATCAACGCCGTCGGCGCGAACAGCCCTTCGATCGCGATCTGGTTCTTGCGCCGCTCTTCCTCGGTCGCGTACATGCCGCCGGGCGGGTCGATCCGCAACACACCGCTCGACAGGAACGTCCGCGCGTCGTCGGGCCGCCACTGCACGGTTTCGGTGCGGGTCGCCCCATTCGGGAACGTGACGGTGAACGTGGGCGCGAAGCCATGTCCTTGCAGGTAAACGCGGTCGCCAGCAACGCGAAGCGGGTGGTTGACCGCGACCTCGGTGTCGCGCCAGGTGTTGGTCGCGAGGTCGGCACCTGCCTGGTAGGAGATGTTCGACTTGAACATCTCGGCCTGCCCGTTGTCGAGGTAGTCGGCCTTGAAGTCCTTGACCTTCACACACAGCGGCGTCATGCCGGTGCCGTCGTTCACGTTGCCCGCGCGGAACGAGTCGTACGCGGCTGGCGACGTGCTACAGAACCCGGGCCCGTCGCCGGTGATCACGATGACGTTGCCCTCGTAACCAAACAACTTGCCAACCGCGATCGCGACGAGCAACCCAACCAGCGCGAGGTGGAAAACGAGGTTGCCGAGTTCGCGCAGGTAGCCCTTTTCGGCCGACAGCGTGACTTCCCCGTCGCGCTTGCCCGGCCGAACAACGACTCGCCACCCGCGCAACTGCCCACGCGCGCGCTCAACGACTTCGTCAGCCGACTCGTCAGTTGTCTCGCTCGCGTGATGCGGCAGTCGACCAAGGTTGCGCGGAGCAGCGACGGGCGGCGTGCGCAACGCTTTGAAGTGGTCGACGCAGCGCGGCAGGATGCAGCCGACGAGCGAGATGAAAAGCAGCACGTAAATCGCGGTGAACCAGAAACTGCTGAACACGTCGAACAGTTCGGCGCGGTCCATGATCGGACCAAGCGTCGGCCGGTCGGCGATGTACTGGTCGACCTTCTGCGAGTTCAAACTGCGCTGCGGCAACAACGCGCCGGGAATCGCCGCGAGCGCGAGCAGGAAAAGCAGCACGAGCGCGGTGCGCATACTCGTGAGCCCGCGCCAGCCATTGCGAACAAACGCGACAGCGCGCCCGACCGGAGACTGCTTCGGGACAGGCGGCATCGCCACTGGGGGTGTGAGTGTGTCAGTCATCAGATTGGAAGAGTCACCTCGGAGACGAACCCGTCACGCACCCAGCCAACGAACTGGTCCCATGCCCCCGTGACCAGCGCGACGCCGACAGCGACGAGCAAAATTCCCCCGATAACTTGAATGGTTCGCGAATTGCGCCGCAGCCAACCGACACCACGCAACGCGCTGGCCGACCCGAACGCCAAAATCACGAACGGCAGGCCGAGCCCGAGGCAATACGCGACGATCAACGCGACACCACGCGCGGCGGTCGTGCCTTCGGTGCCAGCGGCGACGGCCATCACGCCCGACAACGTCGGCCCAAGGCACGGCGTCCAGCCAAGCGCGAAAACACCGCCGAGCAGCGGCGCGCCGACGATGCTGGTGAGCCTGCGCGGTTCCATTCGCGTGTCGCGTTGCAGCGCGGGAACGAGCCCGATGAAGGTCAACCCCATCAGGATCGTGACGACGCCACCGACGCGTTGCAGCACGTCACGGTTCACATTCAGCGTTTGAATCACGCCGAAAACCGTCGCGGTCGCGAGCACGAAAACAACGGTGAACCCAGCAACGAACAGCCCGGCAGCACCGGCGACGCGCAGTTTCGCACTACGTCGTTGCGCGGTGAGCGTGGCTGACTGGGCGGCCGTCGCGGGCGGCGCTTCGGCACCAACAAGCCCGGCGAGATAGGACAAATAGCCGGGCACGAGCGGCACCACGCACGGCGAAGCGAACGACACGAGCCCTGCCAACAGGCAGGCGCCCAGAGCAAGCAACAACGGGCCCGATGCCGCCGTCTGTTGGAAACTATCCCCGACTGCGGCTAGCGGAATCACTCGGTGGCGTCCCGCGAAGACTCGGCGTCGGTGTCGTCACCCGGTCGGGCGAGCGTGCGCTCAGTTTCGGCGTCGGCGGGGCCAAAATCGAAAAGGCCCTCTCCGGCGACACTGCGCGGGACGGTCGCGATGCCTGCCCATCGATCATCGACGGTCCAGCCTGCTCCCAGGCGACGGGCACCCTGACGAGGACGGCACGCGGTCAAGTTTCCTGGACGGCGACGGCTCACTGCTTCTCCTTGGCGAGTTGCTCGACCACGGGCTGCAAGTCTTCGGCCAATAGCGAGCGGAGGTAGACCGCGGCGACCCGGTGCTGACGATCCAGGATCAACGTGGTCGGAATGACACTGGTTGGGAAGTTTCCGCCGAGGGCGAGCAGAGTTCGCATCGACGGGTCGTAGATGGACGGATATTCGATCTTGTTGTCCACTACGAAATCCTGGGCTTTGTCGCGCTGTTGATCACGCACATTGATGCCCAGGAACGCGACGCCTTGATCTTTCGTCGCCGCGTACACCTTTTCCAATGCGGGCGACTCGGCGCGGCACGGGCCACACCACTGTCCCCACAAGTTGATGACCACGACCTGACCGGGGAAATCGTCGACCGAAACGGTCTTTCCCTCATGCATCAGATCGGGCCCCGATAGCGTGCCGATCGTCCCGCGCGAAGCGGGCGGATCGTATCGAATTTCGGTTTTGCCACCCGGTGAAACGAACTGGAAGGTGCCGCCACCGGTGGCCACCGCGTCGGCACCGGCGCTACAACCAGCGGCAACAGCGACCACCGCGGTAGCAGACAACAGCGCACTCACCGCCCGCCGATAACGACGGGTGGAACGTGACGCGGTGAAGCCGATCATGCGCCGTGGACCGCGGGGTCCGACGCGCCGGCCGGTTCGGAGTACACGATGTCTACCAGGGTATCCCCGTGGTAGACGAGTGAGGTAAGCGACGCGAGCGAGCACTGCCGACTGCGCGGATCGTGCCACAGTCGCTGGCCCGAAAGGAACCGTCGCAGCGTCCACACGGGCAGCTGGTGCGAAACCAAAACCACCTCGGTACCAGCACCATCGACGCGCGCCTTGTTCACTGCGGCGAGCATGCGGTGGGCGATCTGGAGGTAGGGCTCGCCCCACGACGGGGTGAACGGGTCGCGCAGCTTCCACCAGTGGCGCGGCTTGCGCAGCGCGCCGTCGCCGACGGAAACGCGCAGACCTTCGAAGGTGTTGCCCGCTTCGATGAGGTTCTCGTCGGTGCGAATGGTGAGGTCGTGCGCGGCCGCGATGGGCGCCGCGGTTTCCTGCGCGCGCTGCAACGGCGACGCGATCACCATCGAAATGTCGTGGTCAGCGAGCGACCGCGCGACAGCGGCAGCTTGCGCGCGACCGGTGACCGAAAGGCTGAAACCGGGCAGGCGGCCATAGAGGATGCCGTTGGGGTTGTGCACCTCGCCGTGGCGCAGCACGTGGACGATGGTTTCCACGGTGGCCGGGTCGGTGTCGAGCGACGGGGGCGCCACGGCGGGCGCGGGATGTGCGTCGGGCTGGTCGGAGCTCACGCTTGCGATCCTTCTGGGGTTGCGGCCGCCGCGGCGATGGCGGCGGCGGGTGCAGCGGCGGCGATACGGTCGAACGCGTCGTCGTCGAGGGCCGCTGACACGAACCATGCTTCGAACGCGCTCGGCGGCGCGTACACGCCAGCGTCAAGCAGCGCGTGGAAGAAGGCGGGGAAACGCCAAGTCTGGCTTGCCTTCGCTTCGGCATAGTTCGTCACCGGACGATCGGCGAAGAACACGCTCACCATATTGCCCGCGAACTGCACTTGGTGCTCGACCCCGGCTTCGGTGAGGGCTTTGCCGAGAATGGCACCGAGCTGGTCGGCGTTGCGATCGAGCGCCGCGTAGACGGCGTCGTCGGCGGTGCGCAGCGTGGCGAGACCAGCAGCGACGGCGACCGGATTGCCCGAAAGCGTGCCCGCTTGATACACCGGGCCGAGCGGAGCGAGGTGGTTCATGACCTCTGCGCGACCGCCAAACGCGGCAGCGGGCAGGCCGCCGCTCATCACCTTGCCGAAGGTGTAGAGGTCGCCCGCGACGCCTTCGCGCCCGAACCAACCGGCCTTGCTCACGCGGAAGCCGGTCATGACCTCATCCATGATGAGCAACGCGCCGTTGTCGGTGGTGAGTTTGCGCAGGCCAGCGTTGAATCCGGGCAGCGGCGCGACCGCTCCCATGTTGCCAGCGGCGGCTTCGGTGATGACGCACGCGATCTGGCCGGGGTTGGCGGCGAAGGCGGCTTCAACGGCGGCGAGGTCGTTGTAAGGGAGCACGATCGTGTCGCCAGCCTGGGCACCCGTGACGCCAGGCGACGTCGGCAGCCCGAGCGTCGCGACGCCCGAGCCCGCGTCGGCAAGCAGCGCGTCGACGTGACCGTGGTAGCAACCGGAGAACTTGATGATCTTGCTGCGGCCGGTGTAGCCGCGAGCCAACCGCACCGCGCTCATCGTCGCTTCGGTACCCGAGTTCACCAGGCGGACCCGCTCAACCGGGTCGACGCGCGCCGCGATGGCTTCGGCCAACTCGATCTCAGCTTCGGTTGGCGCGCCAAACGACAGGCCGCCGACCGCCGCGCGCTGCACCGCTTCGACAACAGCGGGGTGCGCGTGGCCAAGGATCATCGGCCCCCACGAGCAAACCAGGTCGATGTAGGAATTTCCGTCGGCGTCAACGAGGTTGTAGCCGTTAGCGGATGCGATGAAGCGAGGGGTGCCACCGACCGAATTGAAAGCGCGCACGGGGGAATTGACGCCCCCGGGGATCACCGAAGCGGCCCGCTCGAAGAGCTGGGCGGAAACCGGCACGTGGGAACTCACGGCATCCAGTGTCTCAGTTCGCTCACGCGAGCTAGACGACAGGGTGGAACACAGTGACCCACACCGCAGCGACCCACCGACGACACGCCCAACACGCCGCTAAGAAAGTGGCGTCAAGCGCCCCTGCCTGCGGCAATGCGCAAGATCAACTGGCCTTCGCGAGCGCGGGCGGGCGACGCCGAATCCGAGTGGCCGCGTCGATGACAAGGAGCCCGGCGACAGTGAAGAGGAGCGAGGCGAGGATCAACCACGACGGCACGTAGCGCACCGCGGTAAAGGCCACTTGCCCTTCGCCAGAAGCGAATTCGGTGTGGCGAGCCGCGTGCTGCCAACTGAAGCCGCCCGCGACGACAAGCGCGATGGCGAGGTCGATCTCAATGAGTGCGACGAGTACCCAGTTCTTCATCGGTGATTCAGCCGACGATCGCCGGTAGGAGCACAAGCGCGACGGTGAGCGCGGCGAGCAGGACCATCAAACCGATGACCAAGAGATCGCGCCGCAGACTGTGTGGCTGGTGAATAACAACTCGCATCACGGCCTCCGCCCACGCACAACATTGTGATGGTTATCACCATACACCGACGAGTCCCAACTGTCGGAAACGTCGGTATCGCAGGGCATTAGCGACGCTTGAGCTTGGAGATGAAGTAGCGAGTGGAGTCGGCGCGCATGCTGAGGTAGGCGGCACCCGCGGCGAGCACGCCTTGGACGATCGCGGTTGCGCCGAAGATCAGCATCGTCACGGTTTCCACTTCGGCGATCGAAACCAGCACCATGATCGCACTCATCACCAGCCACACCGCGATCACGGTCAAAAGTGTTCGCGCCCATAGCTTTCCGCGTGCGAGCAGGTGCGCCAGGCCGACGGTAATGCCGCACAGCGCGAGCCCAAACAGGCCGACGAGGCCAAAGCCAAGCCAAACCGCGAGCTGGATCGTCGCCTCCGACATTTCCGCCGCCGCTTTGGGATCGCTGCGCTGCAATTCCTCGGTCATCTGCGTCACGAGCTGGTCGCGTTGCGCGCTAATCGCGACAAGGAACGCACCGGTGGCGACCACACCGAGTCCGGCGACGCCCCACCACAATTGGCGCGCGGTGCCCACGTCTTCCGGCATCGGCAGCGGCGCGATTTGGTTCAGGTTGTTCGGGTTTTCCACTTCAACGCTCACGACAACCAGTGCGCTGCCTCGGTGGCCCAATAGGTGAGCACGATGTCGGCACCAGCGCGACGGATACCGAGCAGCGATTCTTCGATGGCGGCGCGACGGTCGATCCAGCCGCGTTCGGCGGCGGCGGTGATCATCGCGTATTCGCCGGAGATTTGGTAGGCGGCGACGGGCACGGTCGAACGATCGGCGACGTCGCGCAGGATGTCGAGGTAAGACATCGCGGGCTTCACCATGACGATGTCGGCGCCTTCGGCGAGGTCGAGTTCCAGCTCGCGCAACGACTCGCGCCGGTTGGCCGGATCCTGCTGGTAGGTGCGGCGATCGCCGACGAGCGACGAGCCGACCGCTTCGCGGAACGGGCCGTAGAACGCCGATGCGTACTTGGCCGCGTAGGCGAGGATCGCGGTGTCGGTGTGGCCGACGGCGTCGAGGCCGCGACGGATCGCGCCAACCTGGCCATCCATCATGCCGCTGGTTCCGAGCATCGCCGCGCCAGCGTCGGCTTGGGCGAGCGCCATTTCGACGTAGCGGTGCAGCGTGGCGTCGTTGTCGACAGTGCCGTCGGCGGCGACAACGCCACAGTGACCGTGATCGGTGAACTCATCGAGGCAGGTGTCGGCCATGATGACCGTCGCGTCGCCGACTTCCTCAGCGATCGCGCGCAGGCCACGATTGAGGATGCCGTCGGGATCGCTTGCCTGACTGCCGATCGCGTCCTTGTCCTCGGGCAGCGGAACACCGAAGAGCATGAGGCCACCAACGCCGGCCGTCGCGGCTTCGACTGCGGCTTTGCGTAGCGAGTCGAGCGTGTGCTGATAGACGCCGGGCATCGAGCTGATCGCGCGCGGGTCGTCGATGCCGTCAGCGACGAACATCGGCAGTACCAGCTGCCGTGGCTGAAGGGTGGTTTCGGCGACGAGCCGACGCAGCGCGGGAGTCCGGCGCAAGCGCCGTGGGCGCTCGATAGCGGTCATGCTCCGCAGAATACGCCCTTGACGCTTTTGTCCGCTCAGCGCGTCTCCAGGCGTGTTTTCGGGGTGCGCAAGTGCGGTTTTTACCCTGTGGATAACTTTTAAAGCTGTTGTCGCCCAACAGTTTTCGAGCGCGAGCGCCGAAATCTGTCGGTGGGCGTCGGTATACTCGCAAGTGTGTTCGATGGTGCAACCGGTCGGGGGCTGCACCGCACACACGCGAGGGAGGACGCGCTCATGACCGCCTACATCACCCAGTCGTATCGACCACTCGACGCACTAGAACGCAAGCGCCTACCAGCGGGTCGGCCGCGTCGCTGGTACGTGGCCCACAACCGCCGCCTCAAGGCCATGCGCATCACCATCGCCCTGCTCGATTCGGGCGTCTACCTGCCAACTCACGCAACCAACGAAGTTATTCGCCGAACCGCTGCACAGATCGACCTGCGTCATCCTTCCGATGCCACTTGTCGCCTGGTGCGCACCCTGTTGCGCTACAGCCGGTGACCGAGAAAGACCGAGGGCCCGCCGTTTCGGGCGGGCCCTCGGGTCTCGGGCAATTCCTGCGCAGGCTAGCGGCTGCTGCTGCGTCGGCTCTTCTTACGCGGCGGAGGCAGCAAGCCTTCGGCGCGCAGTCGAGCGGCGTGCTCGGCGAGCGCCTCGACAAGCGGGCCAACCTGGGCAAGCTCAGGCTGCACGTCAACGCGCAACCCAAACTCGATCGCGGTCTCGGCCGTCTTCGGGCCGATGCACGCCACGATGGTCCGGGCATGCGGTTTGCCCGCGATGCCAACGAGATTGCGCACCGTCGACGAAGAGGTGAAGAGCACGGCGTCGAACCCACCGGTCTTGATCATCTCGCGCGTCTCGGCGGGCGGCGGCGAAGCGCGCACCGTGCGGTAAGCGGTCACGTCGTCGATTTCCCAACCGCGCTCGCGCAGGCCCTCGGCCAGCGTTTCGGTCGCGATGTCGGCGCGCGGCAGCAGCACGCGGTTCACCGGGTCGAACACGTCGTCGTACGGCGGGAAGTCGGCAAGCAGCCCTTCCGAAGACTGTTCGCCGCTCGGCACGAGTTCGGGGTTGATGCCGAACGAACGCACGCGCTCGGCCGTCGCCTCGCCAACACACGCGATCTTCACGCCGGAGAAGGCGCGAGCGTCGAGACCGAATTCGGCGAACTTCTCCCACACCGCGCGCACCGCGTTGGTGGAGGTGAAAACCACCCACTGGTAGCGGCCGTCAACGAGGCCCTTCACCGCGCGTTCCATCTGAGCTGGGCTGCGCGGCGGTTCAACGGCGATGGTCGGCACTTCCATCGGGATGGCGCCGTGGGTCACCAGCCGCTCGCTCATCTCGCCAGCCTGGTCCTTGGTGCGCGGCACCAGCACGGTCCAGCCGTAGAGGGCACGCGATTCCCACCACGACATCTTCGCGCGCTTATCCACCTCTTTACCGATGGTCACCACAAGGGAACCCATCAGTTCGGAAGCGGAATTGTTGAGGCCGGCCAGCGTGGTCTCGATGGTCCGCTGCTGGCGGGTGGTGCCGCGCACGGTCACCGCGACCGGGGTCTGCGGAGCAAGCCCATGCTCAACGAGGGCACTCGCGGTCTCGGCAAGATGGCCCGATGTCGCGTGCAAAACCAGCGGGCCGGGGGCAGCCGCGAGAGCGGGCCAGTCGACCTCGCCGCGCACGTCGGCCTCGGTGTGGCCGGAGCCAAGGGCGATGCCCGCGTAGCTCGGCACAGCCGAACCGTTAGGCAGGCCGGGCAGCACCTCGAACACGATGTGCGAACGGGTAACCGCGTTCACCTCGTTGATCACCGAATCAGTGGTCAACGGGTCGCCAGCGACAACGCGAACCACGTCGTGGCCGTTGCGTGCTTCGGCGATCAGCGTCTTCGCCACCTCGGCGGGCTCGCCGAGCGCGGGCCGCACGTCGACAGGACGGTTGCCCTCGTCGTCGGCCTCTACTGCGGCACCGATCAGGGCGAGAACGCCCTTGTCAACGTCGGGGTCGGTGAAGGCCAGCACCGCGCGCTCAAGCACCTCGCGGGCGCGCACGGTCAGCAGGGCCGGATCGCCAGGACCGGAGCCGACGAAAAGGATCCGCCCTGGTTGCTTCTTGGTCGCTCGGCTGCTGCTCATCGGTTGTTCTCCATCGGGCTGGTATCGGGGAAGTCTGTGATGGGCGCGTTCACCGCCCGGGAAGGGGAACCTTCACTCGGTTCCTGCTCTTCGACCGCACTCAACAGGGCACGTGCGCCCAGGTCGAGGAGTTCGCGAGCTAATGCGCGGCCCAGTTCGGCCGCCTCATTCGGTTTGCCGACGATCGAGGCACGCAGCACATCCGATCCGTCGATCGCGGCGGCACACGCACGAAGGGAAAGCTCATCGAAGATGTGGCCTTCCTCGTCGATCGACTCAACAACCTCGGCGAGCGCGCCGATCGGAGCCGTGCAACCAGCCTCAAGTTCGCCAAGCAGCGCACGCTCGGCAACAACGGCCGCGCGCGTCGCCGCGTCGTCGAGACCGGACAGGATCTCGATCAGTTCCGGCTGGTCAGCCCGGCACTCAATGGCAAGAGCACCTTGAGAGGGCGCGGGCAGCATCTGCACCGGCTCAAGCGATTCGGTGATCACCTCGGTGCGCCCGATCCGCGACAGGCCAGCGCGCGCAAGCACGATCGCGTCGAGTGCGCCTTCGCTCACCTGACGCAGCCGGGTGTCGATGTTGCCGCGCAACGGCACGATGTCGAGTCCCAAGCCGAGCGCGCGCAATTGCGCAGCTCGTCGCGGGGCCGACGTGCCGACCCTGGCACCGGCGGGCAATTCGCCGAGTACCAGCCCGTCCCGAGCCACCAACGCGTCACGCGGGTCTTCGCGAGGCGGAATGGCGGCGATAACGAAGCGCGGATCCTGCGCGGTAGGGAGGTCTTTATACGAGTGAACGGCAACGTCGATATCGCCGGACGCGAGCTCGTCACGCAGCGCCGAGGTGAACACCCCAACGCCGATCTGCTGTACCGGCGCGGCCGACAGGTCGCCTGCGGTCTTGATCACGACCAGTTCAGCTGGCTGACCCGCCGCGATCAGCGCGTCGCGGATGGTGCCCGCCTGTGTCAGCGCGAGCAGGCTGCCGCGAGTGCCGATTCGCCACGGCGCACGGGTGCTGCCTGTGGTCACGGTTCCCTCTTCCTGCACTGTCGTGGTCATTGGTCCTGCCCATCACTGAGATGTCCTGCGGTGAAATCGTCAGCCAACGCGGGTTCCGCCGCGGTGACCTCCATCGGAGCGGCAACCGCTTGCACCGCACCGGGTTTCAGCTCGAACAGCTCGCGCAACGCTTCGGCGTAGCTGTCACCGCCCGGTGTCGACGCCAGCTGTTTCACGCGCACAGTCGGCGCGTGCAACAGCTTGTCGACAACGCGGCGCACGGTGCGCGCCACTTCGTCGCGGGTGGGGTCGGCCAAGTCGGGCAAGCGGGAGTCGAGTCGAAGCAGTTCTGCCTCAACCACTTCGGCGGCGCGTTGACGAAGCGCGGCCACGGTGGGCGTGACCTCCGCCATGCGTTGTCCCGCAAGGTATTTCGCGAGTTCGTCGGCGACGATCGCGCGGGCGGCAGCGGTGTCGTCGGCGGCGGCACCGGCGGCCGGGTCGCGTTGGAGGGTTTCGATGTCGATCACTTCGACGCCGGGCAGTCCGGCGACGGCGTGCTCGACGTCGCGCGGCAGGCCGAGATCGCAGAAAACGAGGGGCTGTTGGGCGGCGTCGGTGCGTGCCCGTTCGGCGAGTGCGCGGTGCGTGTCGGCCAAGGTGACGACCGACCCGACCGCGCCGGTACAGGTCACGACCACGTCTGCCGTCGCCATGACATCGGTAAGTTGTTGCAGCTCAACAGCTTCGGCGTCGACACCGTGCATCGTGCGACCGGTTTCGGCGAGGCGCTCGGCGCGCTCAAGCGTGCGGTTCACGACGACGATGCGCGCGATCCCGGCCCGCGACAGATGCGCGACAGCGAGGCCACCCATCGCGCCGGCACCGAGCACGACGGCGGTGCGGCCAGCGAGGTCGCCGACAATGGAACGCGCGCGGTCGAGCGCGACCGAAACCACTGACGCGCCAGCGCGATCGATACCGGTTTCGGAATGCACGCGCTTGCCGACGCGCAAGCCGGTCTGCGCCAGCTCGTGCAACGTGCGCCCGACGGCCTGCTGACTGTCGGCGCTGGCGTACGCGCTGCGGATCTGGCTGAGCACCTGCTGCTCGCCGACAACCATCGAGTCAAGCCCACTTGCCACCGCGAACAAATGCTCGGCAGCGGCTTCGCTGTAACGCACGTAGGCGTGCTTGGTGAGTTCGCCAAGCGGTAGCCCCGAGTGCATGGTCAGCAGTTCGCTGACCTCACCAAGGCCGCCGTGGAAGGCGTCGACAACCGCGTAAACCTCAACGCGGTTGCAGGTGGAAACAATCATCGCCTCGGAAACGTGGCTCGATCGCAGCAGCCGGTCGACCAACTTGGGTCGATCAGATTCGCTAATCGCGATCTTCTCCAGCACAGGGACCGGGGCACTTCGGTGTGAAATCCCGACCAATAGCACGCTCATGGCGTTATCACCGATCCCTTGGTGGCAGGCTCGTTTGCCGAGTGCGGGGTCACCGATCGCGGCGCGCTGCGTCGCTGCGGAGCCCGGCCACCACGCGACGATTCGTTCGACGCCTGGTGTGCGATGGGGTGTGTCTGGGTGGCGTGACGGCCGCGCCCCGCGCCGAGAACGGCGACCTCAGTGTCCGCGGCCATCGCGGTCGCTGAACCGTTGCGGGCGGCGTCGAAGGAAAGCAGTTGCAATTCCATCGCCAAGTCGACGCGGCGCACTTCGACCTGGGCGGGCGCGCGCAACTCACCGGGCGCGAAGCTCAAAATCGACGGCAGTCCGGCACGCACAAGCTGGTCGCACACGTCTTGGGCGGCGGCGTCGGGAACGGCCAAAACCGCGATCGTGGGCGCGAGTGCGGGAATTTGCGCGTCGAGTTCGGCGATATCGCGCACGACTAAACCGGCATAGGACTGACCGATTACCGCCGCGTCGTTGTCGAAAATGCCAACGACAGTGAATCCGCGATCACCGAAACCGCCATAACCAACAAGCGCGCGTCCAAGATTGCCCGCACCGATGAGTACGACGCGATGTCCCTGCGACAGCCCGAGCACGTCTTCGATCCTGCTTCGCAATTTCGCTACGTCATAGCCGACACCCCGAACCCCATTGGGCCCGAGGAAGGAAAGATCCTTGCGAAGTTTGGCCGAATTGACACCCGCCGCGACAGCGAGTTCCTCACTCGATACGATGGCTACACCCTCGTCGGCCAACTCGGCGAGAACACGAAGATAGGTAGCCAGGCGCGTAACCGTTGCCTGGGGAATATCGCGTGCAGCAGCTTTGCCGGAGACGCCACCGGGCGTCTCATGCTGCTCTGTCACGTCGTCGGCTCCTCGTCGCCGGGCCAGGGAGGTCCGGTTGCTCGTTTTCTTCACCGGTGTCGTTCGCCGTGTGGGAGAAATAGCGACCGACTGCCATGGGCGTCTACATATCCGATCTCCGTCGCGGTTATCGCGGCGGGGCGGTTTGCGTGCCCCTACCGTAACCGCTTGTGCAGGCGTTCACAAAGTCGGTGAAATGCGCCACGCCATGCGTATGTGACTCACGCCGCGCCTGATCAATTTGTTGGCCGAACTGCCAATCGCGTCAGATCAGCGCGCAAACGCGCCTCGTCGACGTCGAAATAGCTGTGCTCGCGGCCATTCAACAGCACGACGGGCAGTCGATCACCGAACTCCGCGCGCAACGCGGGCTCGGTCGCGGCGGCTTCGTCAACATCGCGCACGCCAACCGCGAGACCGAAATCACCACAGATGGCCTGCAATTGTGTGAGTGCCGACGCGCACATCCCGCATCCTGCGCGCGTCAAGAGGGTCACTGTCGGTGTGGGATTGGTCATGGGATCTATTTAATCGCCTGAGCCCGCACCGAGTTGTCGGCCCGTCCGGTTACTGTGGACATGGTTCGCGCGACTAGCGGAGGGTACTGGTGCCAGAACGTTCGAGAGTGGCGAGGGCCGGATTCGTCGCAGGGCGATTCGGGGAGTTTCCGGCACGGTGGCAGGCGGGGCTGCAAGAGCAGTTCGCGCGCATTCCCCGTAGCCCGTTTGGACCAAGCGAGGAAGAGCTGCGCGCCAATGTGGCTGGTGAGGCCAGTGCCAACGCGGCGCTCACCATTCACGACGCCGAGCTGGCTGAGCTTGGTGAATTGGGGACCGATCATTCCGACAACGAAGCTCCACGCGACCTCACCGCCGCTGCCTTCTTCGATGTCGACAACACGCTGGTCCAGGGTGCGTCGATCGTCCATTTCGCCCGTGGCCTTGCCGCGCGCAAATACTTCAAGACTTCTGACCTGGTCGATGTCGCGTGGAAGCAGGTGAAGTTCCGCGTCACCGGCAAGGAAAACACCTCGGACATGAACTCCGGCCGCGAGAAGGCGCTCAGCTTCATCGCGGGCCGCGAGACGGCCGAGTTGGCCGCGCTCGGCGAGGAAATCTACGACGAGATCATCGCCGACAAGATCTGGCCGGGCACGCGCGCGCTCGCGCAGATGCACCTCGATGCTGGTCAGCAGGTGTGGCTGGTCACGGCAACGCCGGTTGAGTTGGCGAATGTGATCGCCAAGCGGCTTGGGCTCACCGGCGCGCTTGGCACGGTCGCCGAGTCGGTCGACGGCAAGTTCACCGGTCGCCTGGTCGGCGACATCCTGCACGGACTCGGCAAAGCCCACGCCGTGCGCACGCTCGCTATTCGCGAGGGCCTGAACCTCAAGCGCTGTACGGCCTACTCCGACAGCCACAACGACGTGCCGATGTTGTCGCTTGTTGGCACGGCGGTAGCGATCAACCCCGACTCTGACCTGCGCGAAGTCGCGAAAAACCGGGGTTGGGAAATCCGCGACTTCCGCACTGGGCGCAAGGCGGCGAAGATCGGCGTACCGACCGCGCTCGCGTTAGGCGCGGCCGGTGGCGCAGTGGCTGCGGCGGTGGCCCGCCACCGCGAGCACTAGCCGAGGACGGTGTTGCGACGGCGAGCCAGCAGCTTGTACAACGTCTGCTGGATCGTCTCGCGCACCTGGTCGGTGACCTCGAACATCGTCATTGGGTCGTCAGCTTCGTCGGGCTCGAACGCGGTGGTGTCGATGGGCTCGCCGAATTCGATGTACCACTTCGACGGCACCGGTATCGCGCCGAGCGGACCGAGGTGCGGGAAAAGCGGCGTGACCGGGAAGTACGGCAACCCAAGCAACCGTGCGAGCGGCTTGATGTCGGCGAGTTTCGGGTAAATCTCCTCGGACCCCACAATCGAGCACGGGATGATCGGCACGCCAGTACGCACGGCAGCGGAAACGAACCCGCCGCGCCCGAATCGCTGCAATTTGTACCGGTCGGCATAGTTTTTGCCGACGCCTTTGAACCCTTCGGGGAAAACGCCAGCGAGGTGACCCGACCGCAGCAAGCGTTCGGCGTCGGGACGGCACGCGAGCGTATGCCCCGCTTTACGTGCGAGCGCGCCGAGCACTGGCAGCTCGAAAATCAGGTCAGCGGCTAACAGTCGAAGCGCACGATGCTGTGGGTGCTTGTCGTGAATCGCCAGTTGCAGCATGAGTCCGTCGATGGGCACCGTGCCCGCGTGATTGGCGACGAGCAACGCCCCGCCAACGGCCGGAATGTTGTCGATACCAGCAACTTCGACGCGGAACCAGTAGTCGGCCAGCGGCCGCAGGACGGGCAGGATCACCGATTCGAGCAGGTGGCGGTCGTAGCCGAACTCGTCGACCTGGTAGTCGCCGGTCAGGCGACGACGAGCGAATTCGGCGGCGCTTTCGATCTGGTCGGCTACCGCGTCACGAATGATGTCGGTGAGCGACTTAGGCGGGGCGATCGGCATACCGGGCCGACGATCCGACAGCGCCGTGACCGGCGTCGGTTCGGTGGTCTCAGTGGGCTCGGGCCAGTGCCGAGCGGGTGGGCGGTTGCGGGCATCGACGTTGACGTCGAGCCTGATCACTTTCGCGCCCTCGTTCACGTATGCCATGTATGCGCTCCCGTACCGGCCCCGATCAGGCCGAGCAGTTTGTTTTCCGCCGCATCGATCCACGCCGGGTCGAAAACGGGCCGCAACGCTGCGCCCGCGATGAGGTCGTCGAATGCCTGAACGCTGGTCCAGCGGGGGGTGAAGCCAAGTTCGGTCCGCATGCGCGTGGTGTCGAGGCCACAACCAAAATGGAAATAGTCGGGCTGTTCACCACTGAATCCGCGCATCACCGGACCCATTAGCGTTCGCCCCGCCGTGCGGAATAAGAACAACGGTACCGGCACAACGATGCGCCCTGCGCGTCGAATTGCTTGCGACATGGCTAAGGCTCCGTCACCTGCCACATTTACGGTGCCACCGCTGGCGCGTAAAGCGGCATGGACAAGAACGGCGACAGCGTCTTCCTCATGCAACAACTGCAACCGCGCTTCCCGACCAAGCACAGTGGGAGTGATGGGCGAACGCAGATATTGCACGCCACGCCCCGCGAGCCGCGGCCCGACAATAGGGGCGAAACGCAGAATCGACGCCGAAATATCGGGCCGTCGACGCGCCATTCCACGCACCAATGCCTCGATATCAATCATGTCTCGCGCAAACCAACCGGACGGTGGCGTTCGCGCGCTCATTTCCTCGGTGAATTTCGCCGGATCTTTCGCGCTGCACCCATAAACCGCCGACGACGAACGCACCACAACGCGCCGCACCGACGGCGCTTTTTGACAAACCGCGAGCAATTGCATCGTGGCGAGAACGTTGAGGTCTTTCATCGCGGCGCGACCACCACCCGAAGGCGGGCGCGACAGCACGGTGGCATGCACGACGGTGTCGATACCAGCGGCTTCGACCACCTTGCGAATGAGCGGGTTGCGGATGTCGGCACGCACGAACTCGGCATCGCCCATGCGGCGGCGTTGTTCGCGACTTGGCGTCATCGTGTCGACGGCGATGACGCGCGTGACACCGGGGGTCGCGGCCAACCGGGACGCGACAGAGCCGCCGAAGAAGCGGCTAGCGCCGGTGACCAGCACAACTTTCGGCGTGTGACGTTCCCTTGCGTCGGAACTAGGACCTGACCCCACTCACAGCCCCCTGCATCTAGAGTTGTCGTCCGCGTACCAGAGTAACCGCATCTATGGCCGCGGTGGTGACCCATCACAAAAGCCCGCCGCCAGAAAAGGCGACGGGCTTTGTGGAAAGCGCGGGGCTTACTTGCCGAGTTTGCGCCGCTGAACACGCGTGCGGCGAAGCAGCTTGCGGTGCTTCTTCTTCGACATACGCTTGCGGCGCTTCTTGATCACAGAACCCATAGGGTTTCCTCGCGTTCTCTCTCTCGGCTTTACAGTGCGTCGTGCGGTGTTCGCGCCGCCGGGGTGCGCGGAGTACCGCAAAGCGATGCCACCGGCGGGCGAACACGAACCGAGGGTTCACTCTACCGGGACATCGTCTCGCGTACGAAACCGCCCTCTAACTGGGCCTACCCGGCGTCGAAGTAACTCGTCTCCAGGTAGTCGTGCACCGCCTTCGCGTGAACGCGAAACGAGCGACCGACGCGCACCGCGGGCAGTTCACCCGAGTGGACGAGCCGATACACCGTCATTTTCGAAACCCGCATCAGCGCGGCGACTTCAGCAACGGTGAGAAACTGTGTGCCACCGCCGATCACGGGTTGTCCTTGGTTGTTTGTAGACATCATGGCGCCACTGACCTCCGGCACGTCTCGCGCCATCGGCTTCCCCACCGACGGAACAGACACGCACGTGCTCCTACGAGCTTAGCGGGACCAGTGGGATTACTGCGACGGGTGTGAGAAATCGGTTTTCAAACCGGGTACCCAAACGTCACTCTTTCGACGTGCCGTGTTCGGCCGAACGATGCTTGGCCGCATGAAGGGCTTCGATGAACGCCGAGCGCACCGCGCACTTCTCCAGCTCACGCAGCGCGGCGGCGGTGGTGCCGCCGGGTGAGGTGACGGCGGCGCGCAGTTCGCCAGCACTCTGCTTGGTCTCGTCGAGCAGCGCGGCCGAACCGATCATGGTTTGCACGACGAGTTCGGTCGCGACCTCGCGGGTGAGGCCAAGCCCAACGCCGCCGTCGACCATCGCTTCGACAACGAGGAAGAAGTAAGCGGGCCCCGAACCCGAAACCGCGGTGACGGCGTCCATCTGCGCTTCGGGAACCGTGACGACCTTGCCGACGGTTTCCAGCAGGTCGCCGACCTGTTTGACCTGGTCAGCGTCGGCGTAGCGACCAGCGGAAAGCACGCTCATGCCCTGGCCGACGAGCATCGGCGTATTGGGCATCACCCGAACGACAGGGAAACCCGCGGGTAGTTTCGCCTCAAGTTGGGCGGTCGTCACCCCGGCAGCGAGCGAGACTACGAGCTGGTCCTTGGTGCTTTCGCCGTCGGCCTTCGACAGCTCGACGAGGACCGAATCGACGACGCCGGGCTTGACCGCGATCACAACGATGTCGGCACCGACAACCCCATCGCCGATCGACGAGGAAACCCGCACGCCAAAACGCTCAGCGAGTTGCGCGGCCCGCGCCTTGGACGGCTCGACGACGACCAGGTCTTTTGCCGGCTTGCCCGCTTCCAACAACCCAGCGACCAGCGCCTCACCGATCCGACCGCCACCGACAACCGCAATTCTCGTCATGGCACTAGAGGTTAGTTCAGCTTCCCGCCGGGATGAGCGCCAGCTGACGGCTCTGTGCCACAACGGCTCCCGTCGAGTCGATGACGAGATGTTCCTCGTCGAACATCCGCTGGCCAACGGTGTTGGCGTGCGCGATAACGCGCAACCAGCCGGGCGCGGGCACGCGACGCAGGAACGTGGTCATCTGCACCGTCGGCGACCAGCCGAAGTGGCCGAGGTTCATCGGGACGGGCGGGCTGATGTCGGCGGCCATCATCGCGAAGGCGGCGCGGGCGCGCGCATTGACCTCGTCGCCGGGGAGCGGACGGATCCACAGTCGAACGCGTGGGGTGCCGGTCTCGCCCTTGAGGAAGCGCGCGGTTGTCGTGTCGATGGCGAGGTGCGAGCCTTGGCCGACGTGGACGATTTTGCCCATCGGCGAATCGTCGTCGTAGGACAGTGCGTCGGCGGTCGGTTCGGCCGGGAAATCGGCGATGAGCGACTCATCGGTCCAGCTCGGCGCTTCGTCGTCGAGGTAGCCGAAGGTGAACGCGGTACGCACGCAGGTACGACCGTTTTGCTGCAATTCGACGTCGACAAGCGAGATCTGCCGACCCTTCTTCCGCAGCGTGACGGCGTATTCGACCTTGCCGGGCTCGGGTGCGCCGAGGAAGTCGGAGCTCGCCGCGATCGGGGCCATCTCGGCCTGACTCGGGTCGACGGTACGCAGCCAGGTGGCTGCCGCTGCCGCGCTGGAAGCCACCATCGTGCCGCCGTGAACCTTGGGCCCGATGGTCCATGTCGCGTCGATTTCGCCGCTGTAGCGGCCGGTTTCTTCGCCCGAATGCGGCAGTTCCGTCATCGCGAGCACCCGGTGGAAGGGCGCGTCGCTCACGGTTTCTCGCGTCATTCGTACAGCGTACAAGCTGGGTGGTATGTCAGGAAAGGTCGGCGGCTTCGGTATCGCGCGGATCTGGGCTCGTGCCCGTGAGATGCGTGCGTGCGAATTCGAGCGTGCGCGCCAACTGCGCACTTCGTTCGGCCGAGGTACGCGCGTTTTGCGTGTTGATCTCCGCGACAGCGTGACCGCGAAAACCGCTGTCTACCAAGTATTCACAAAGTTCTGCACACGGCTGGGTGCCTTCACCGGGAACAAGATGCTCATCGTGGGCCGCACCGCGACCGTCGGCAAGGTGCAAATGCACAAGACCTTCGCCCATGCGCCGCGCGAGCGCGATGGCGTCGGCACCGGCGGTCGCCGTATGGGACAGGTCGAGCGTGTAGTGATCAAAGCCGTGATCGGTCGGATCGAACGACGGGCTGAACGCGCTCACCGCGGGTCCTGGCCCCGATCGCCGCTCAAGTCGACGGACCGCGCCGTCGCGAAAAAACGTGTCAGCGCGCATCGGAAACATGTTCTCCACCGCGACTTTCACCGGATGCGCCGCCTCAAGTTCGGCGACCTGCTCAGCGAAACCACGCGCGTACCGACGCTGCCACCGAAACGGCGGATGCACAACAACGGTGTCGGCACCGAGCGCCTCGGCGGTGCGCACGCTGCGCTCCAACTTCGCGACCGGATCAGCGCCCCACACGCGCTGCGAAATCAACAGACACGGCGCGTGCACAGCGAGCACCGGCACGCCATAGCGCTTCACATACGACTGCACCGTCGCGATGTCTTGACTCGCGGGCTCAGCCCACACCATCAATTCGACACCGTCATAACCCAATTCGGCCGCATACCGAAAGCCGGCCTGCGTGTTTTCCGGGTACACCGACGCCGTCGATAACCCAATCGCGATGTCGTTGCTCGCGTGCCCCACGGTGCTCCCCAATCAACTGGTACTGAGAAGGAAGGCCAGCGGCCCCAGCGTCACGAAGACGCCAACAACAACCGCGATCACGGTGCTGAAGATGTCGTCGGTGCGTCGCAAAACCCGCACCAGCGCGACCAACCCGAGGATCACGACCGCAGCCAACGCCAATGCGACCAAAGCCATTGACTCCCACAGGGTTTCGAAACCCTTGAATAGCAGCATGCCAGCAATGCCCGCGCCAAGAGCTTGGGCGCCAAGCATCATCCACTCGCGACGATTGTCGTCGTCGGACGCCGTCGCCGCCAGTCGGGAGACGCGACCAGCAGCGCGACTACTCGAAACCCGGCTTGCCGCACGGGATTTCGTCGCGCGCGACTTGGCCTTGCGGGCCATGCGGCTCGCAGCGGCCTTCGTCGCAGCACGTCGGCCCGCACGCGTCGGCTTCGACTCAGCCTCGTAGTCGTCGTCGTAATCGTCGTCGCCGTGGTCGTCGGTGTAGTCGTTGTCGGCGTAGTCGCGGTCGTCGTAATCGGAGTCCGCGTAGTCGTCGGCGGCGTATTCGCCGCTCGCGTAGTCGTCGGCCTCGTAATCGTCAGCGGCGCGACCGTCGAGTTGGTACACCTCGGTGCGGTCGTCGACGTCGTGGCCCGATTGGCGGCGAAGGAGGTCGCCTGCCACCGACTGACCCGCGATCAGCGGCTGCTCTTGACTGTCCGGCGCCCACGCTGGCGCCTGCTCCGCCTTCGCGTTCGAGCGGTTGCGGCGCGCCGACCATGAAGGCAGCTTGCTCGTTTTGCCCGCGTCGCGACGTCGGTCGAGAGCTGGTCGGTTCGCGTCCTGCGCTGGCGAGATGACCTGCGTCGCGTCGTGTTCGGGTGCGTACGGGCCGAAGGCCGCGTTGATGGCACCGCGCGCTTGCGATTCGCGGTTGTCGGCGGGGAACGCGGTTGCGCGGTTGTCAAAGCCCGGGCCGCGTTGGCTGAAGTCCGGGCCGCCGGGTGCTGCCGGGTCGGCGGGGAAATTCCCGTGCGATTGGTCGAAACCGAGGCCCGAGCCGTTGAAGTCGCCGCGTTGGTCGAAGCCCGTGCGCGAATCGGTCGATGGGGTTGCCGCGTTGCGGCCGATCGGGAACGCTGCCGATCGCCCGCCGAAGTCGGCGTCGCGAATGCCCTGGTCGACCGGGAAGGCCGACGAGCGCGCCGCATCCCGACCGCCCTGATCGACGGGGAAGGTCGCCGAGCGGCCGAAGCCCGAGTTCGCCGCCGAATCCGTCGGGAACCGCGACGCGGGCGGGGTGAACCCCTCGCCGCGAAACACCGCATCAACGCCCGCGAAACCGCTGCCGGGCAGGCCGAGCGGCGGGTCGTTGTCGGGGGCCAGGAACGGCGACTGGTAGTCAAGCGGGGTTGACGAGACGGGCGCTGCCGCCTCCTCCGCCGCTTCCGCAGCACGACGACGCGCCGCGCGACCGCCGCTGACGGGCGGCGTTGCGCGAGGTGTGGCCCCACCGAACGGCGCGGCGGAACCCGGCTCGCTGACGGGCGGTGTTGCGCGGGGAGCGGCGCCACCGAACGGCGCAGCGGGACCGGGCTCGAACGGTGTTGGCGCGTCGAACTCGTCGTCGTCCGCACGTCGACGTCGACCGCCGCCAACAGCGGGAAGCGCACCGGACCCGAACATCTCAGCGATCGCCGGATCGACAGCCTGCGCATTCGACGCCCCAGCGACCCCAAGTCGACCGGGTTGCGTCGGCCGCGAAGGGGCGGGCGAGGTCGACCGAGCCTCGGCTCGATACGGCCCAAACGGATCAGCCGAACCCGACGAACCGGAAGCGCCCGACGCGTATGAACTGGGCCCAACACCAGCCGACGAACCGGCAGCGGCACCCCCGAACGGACCGGCCGAACCCGAGTCGTACGCACTAACACCGCCCGAAGACTGCGCGCTCAACCCCAACGGATCGCGCGGATCCGACGCGGGCGTACTGAGCCCAAGCGGGTCACGCGGGTCGACGGGCGGGTACGCGCCCTGGTCGTAGGACGGCAGCGGCATCGGAATCGACGGCGGCGAGTACGTGGGCTCAGGCGGCCCGGCGGGCGGGTAGGGCGCGGCAGCACCGCTCGGCGGCTCGTACGCGGGCGCGTAATCAGCCGACGACGAACGCGAGCGTCGCCCACTCGTCGGCGCCGCGGTATCGCCAGCGAGTTCGTTGACCGAAACGCTGCCGCGACCCTTGCGACGGCGACCGCCACCCCCGGAACTAGCGCCCTGGGCGGCGTTGCGTGCTAATAGCTCAGCGACCGAAAGTTGTTTGGAATCGTCCGAACTCATGCCGACTCCACATCCGCGACGGTGGTGACCGTTGTCGTCGAGCCGTTCGGTTCTGAATCGAGTTTGCGCAAAATCAAGCCTTCCCGCAGCGCCCACGGGCAGATTTCCAGCGAATCGAGCGACAGCGCCCGCATGCTAGCTTCCGCGACAAGCGCGCCCGCGACTAACTGCTGCGATCGGTCCGAACTCACACCTTCGAGTTCGGCGCGGTCGGCGGCGGTCATGCGCGAGATGAACGCGATGAGCTGACGTAAGCCGCTTGCCGTCAACGTGCGACGCACGCGCGGCCCTGCGGCCGACGGCGCCGCGCCGGTGAGGCGCGCGAGCGAACGGAATGTTTTCGATGTGCCAACGGCGAGGTCGGGTTTGCCAGCGTCGTTGATCATTTTCGCGGGGACGACCAGTTCGGCGTCGAGCCAGTCGCGTAGGACCGCGATCTTGCGCTTGCCCGGCGGGTCGTCGGCTAGCCACTCGCGAGTTAGTCGGCCAGCGCCGAGTTGCAATGACAGCGCGACGTCGGGTTCTTCGTCGCCGCCACTCGACATCTCAAGCGAACCACCGCCGATGTCGAGGTCGACGATCCGACCCGCACTCCACCCGAACCACCGACGGACCGCGAGGAACGTCAACCGCGCCTCGTCGACACCGGAAAGCACCCGCAGGTCGACGCCCGTTGTCGCTCGAACGCGCGCCAACACCTCTTCGGAATTGGTTGCTTCCCGCAACGCCGATGTGGCGAACGGCATGAGTTCAACACACTGGGATTTGCGCGCGAGGTCGGCGAATTCGCTGATCGTGACGATCAGCCGCTCCTCCCCCGCAGGCGTGATCGCGCCCTGAGCATCCATGTTTTCCGACAGGCGCAGAGTGGCCTTTGTCGAACTCATCGGCATCGGGTGTCCACCACGATGCGCGTCCACCACGAGCAGGTGGACGGTATTGCTTCCGACATCGAGAACACCAAGCCGCACATGAATACGGTACTTGGTGCTGGCCGAGTGCGGGCCAGGCGACTGAACTGTTAGCGTCACATCTCGTGACCGATGGCGCAGCCCGCACCGCCAATACTGACCCTCGACCTGCGAATAAGATCGCTCCAGCTCCCGAGGTCGAGCTAGATTTTCCACGCGAATGGATCGAATTTACCGATCCAGCAAACGACGAGCACCAGATCGTCGCCGACCTCACGTGGCTACTTTCGCGCTGGACGTGTGTCTTCGGCACCCCCGCCTGCCAGGGCATCATCGGCGACCGCCCGGACGACGGCTGCTGTTCGCATGGCGCGTTTCTCGCCGATTCCGACGACAAAAAGCGGCTCGCGTCGGCGGTCAAGAAGCTCACGCCCGCCGATTGGCAGTTCATGGACAAGGCGACGGTCAAGGGCAAGGTCGTCAAGAAGGGTTACCTCGAAGTCGACGACCTTGAGGACGAACCCGCGCTGCGCACCCGTCGCTATGAGGGCGCGTGCATCTTCCTCAACCGTCCTGGCTTCGAAGGTGGTGCCGGTTGCTCGCTGCACATCATGGCCGTGCGCGAGGGCATCGAACCGCTTGAAGTGAAGCCGGACGTGTGTTGGCAGCTGCCGATTCGGCGCACCCAGGAGTGGGTCGATCGACCCGATGGCGAACAGATTTTAAAAACGGTCGTTACAGAATACGACCGACGCGGTTGGGGCGCGGGTGGCCTTGACCTGGACTGGTACTGCACCGGCTCCCCCGACGCTCACGTCGGCACCAAGCCCGTTTATCAGTCGTATGCGCCAGAACTTCGCGAATTGCTCGGCGCACCCGCCTACGACGAACTCGCGCGGCATTGCAAGCGACGTGAGGGTCTCGGCCTGATCGCCATTCATCCGGCGACCACGCGCGCTAACGAACGTGAGCTATAACTCGGTTCACTTGCCCGACATGCGACGGCCACCCGGCTCGGGTTGGATGAACGACCATGTCCAAGAAAGCCTTCGCCATCGCCGCAGTCGCGGTGGGCGCCAGCATGTCCTTCGCCGGTTTCGCCCACGCTGAACCCAACGGTGACCCCACCAAGTACTTCGACGCAACCAGCTTCTTCATCAACTACAACACCCCCGAAGCCCTCACCGCGGGCAAGGACGGCAAGTTCCTGATCGTGAGCCCGCAGGGCACGTCGACCACGATCGCGTGCCGCGGCAACGGCGCTGACGTGCCGATCTACGACTGCATGCAGGAAGACGCGTACGGCTGGTTCACGCTGCACAAGGTGGAAACTCCGCTCGGCACCGCGTGGAGCAGCGTCTAAAAAGACGGTCTGAAAAAGCTTTTGGCCGCCCCTCACGATGAGGGGCGGCCGAAAAAACTCACGCTTCGAGCTTGTATCCCAGCCCGCGCACGGTCACCAGGTGTTCCGGCTTAGCCGGGTCGCCTTCGATCTTGCTGCGCAGCCGCTTCACATGCACGTCGAGCGTCTTGGTGTCGCCGACGTAATCAGCGCCCCACACGCGGTCAATGAGCTGCCCACGCGTCAACACGCGGCCAGAATTACGCAGCAGGTACTCAAGAAGGTCGAACTCCTTGAGCGGCAAGGTGACCTGCGAACCATTCACGTGCACGGTGTGGCGGTCCACATCCATGCGTACCGGACCGGCTTCGAGCACATTGTTTTCGCTGCCCGAGTCGAGTTCGTCGCCAGCGCCGCGACGCAAAACCGCGCGGATGCGGGCGATCAGTTCACGTGCCGAATACGGCTTGGTCACATAATCGTCGGCACCCAGTTCCAGCCCGACGACCTTGTCGATCTCGCTGTCGCGAGCGGTCACCATGATGACCGGAACGCCGCTGCGGGTGCGCAACTGCTTGCACACGTCGGTGCCGCTCATGCCCGGGAGCATGAGGTCGAGCAGGACGATGTCGGCGCCGGACCGGTCGAACTCGGCGAGCGCGGACGGGCCGTCGCCAACGACAGTGACGTCGAAGCCTTCTTTGCGAAGCAGGAACGCCAGCGGGTCAGCCAGCGACTCCTCGTCTTCGACGATCAACACACTGGTCATCTGCGTGCCTCCACACCGTTTGTTCGACCAGCGATAGCGCGCTGGGCGATAGTTTCTCGCTGAGCGGGTTCGGGCGTCTGCTCGACATCCTCGTCGCCATCGGTTTCCAGATGGGCTGGGATGCGCAGCGTGAACGTTGAACCGGTGCCCAATTTGCTCCACAGGGTGATTTCCCCGTTGTGGTTGGCGGCCACGTGCTTGACGATAGCCAACCCGAGCCCGGTTCCCCCGGTTGAACGTGAACGTGCCTTGTCCGAGCGGAAGAACCGTTCGAACACCCGCTCCTGGTCTTCTTTCGCGATGCCGATGCCGCGATCGGTGACGGCCATCGCGACATGATCGCCGCGCAGTGACCGACTCACCGACACATGCGAACCCTGCGGCGAGTACGCGATGGCGTTTTCGACGAGGTTCGACAGCGCGGTCACCAGCAACGTTTCGTCGCCAAGCACTTCGAGTCCGCTTGGCCGGTCTGTGCTCACCGTGATCCCCGACGCTTCCGCTGCCGTGCGCGAGCGGTCGACCGCCTGCTGCACGACATTGTCGACGTCGACTACGGCAAGATCGGGCAGTTTTTCGGCACCCTGCAACCGCGACAATGCGATCAGTTCGGTGACCATTTTGCCGAGGCGTCGCGATTCGCCGAGCACGCGCGTGCCGAAGTGGCGGACCGCGTCGGGGTCGTCGGCGGATTCAAGCATCGCCTCGGCCAGCAAACTCATAGCGCCGACCGGGGTCTTGAGTTCGTGGCTCACGTTGGCGACGAAATCGCGGCGCGTTGCTTCCATGCGCGCCTGCTCGGAATCGTCGTCGGCGAAGAGCACAACGAAGTTGGTTTCCTCGCGCGAAAGTCGACGCGCGACCCCGCGCACGGCGATGCGGCCGCGGCCTGGCGATGGGTTTTTCGAGGTGAGGTCGAATTCGGTTGAATCGCCGGTGGCGAGCACTTTCTCGACGGCGGCCCACGCGCGTTCGTCGAGAAGCCGATCGCGGACGAGGCCGAGTTCTTCGGCGCGGGGGTTGACCAGCACGACGTCGCGGTATTCATCGACAACGGCAATGCCGCTTTCGGAAGCGAGCACGATCAGGTCGAGCACCTGCGACATCGTGAGCCCGGTGTCTTCCTGGCCGCGCGCGGCGTGCCGGGCGTTGACGAACGGGATAAGCAGCCCGCCGACCGCCAGTCCAACGACAGCCGCGAGGACTGCCAACAGCACTGCCTGCGGAACACTCACACCCTTGATCGTACGAGGGCATAACGCCGAAGCGTTGCCGGGTACGCGAAGTTTCGCGCAGGTCACGGGCACTTGGTGCGGTGTTCGCACGCCGTTTACCCAGCGGGCACCCGGCGTGGCGAACCCTGCAAAACGGGCGATTCGCGACGGTTAACATGCGAAAACGCGCCGGGTCGCAATGACCCGGCGCGTTCAGCTAGCCGTGACTACTTACTTTCCGCCCTGGTTCGCGACAGCGGCCGCACCGGCGGCGGCGGCCTCTGGGTCGAGGTAGCGGGCGGGCTTCACCGGGCGCATGTTCTCGTCGAGTTCGTAGACGAGCGGGATGCCCGTGGGGATGTTGAGCTTCGAGATCTCATCATCGGGGATGTTGTCGAGGTGCTTGACAAGTGCGCGCAGCGAGTTGCCGTGGGCGGCGACGAGCACGATCTTGCCGGTGAGCAGTTCCTGGGAAATGGTCTCGTCCCAGTACGGAACCATGCGCTCGACAACGTCCTTGAGGCATTCGGTCTTGGGGACCTTGATGCCCGCGTAGCGCAGGTCGTGTGCCTGGCTGTAGGGGTTGTCGGGCGAGATCGGCGGCGGCGGCACGTCGTAGCTGCGACGCCACTCCATGAACTTCTCCTGGCCGTACTGCTCGCGAACCTGCTCTTTGTTCTTGCCCTGCAGGTCGCCGTAGTGACGCTCGTTGAGGCGCCAGTCGCGGATGACCGGGATCCACAGGCGGTCAGCGGCGTTGAGCGCGTTGTCGGCGGTCATGATCGCGCGACGCAGCAGCGAGGTGAAGACGATGTCGGGCAGCAAGTCGGCTTCCTTGAGCAACTCGCCAGCCCGTTTGCCCTCGGCGACGCCCTTGTCGGTCAGGTGGACATCCACCCAACCGGTAAACAGGTTGAGGGCATTCCATTCGCTCTCGCCGTGGCGCAGCAGCACGAGGGTGTATGTCATTGGCCCATTCTGGCATGACGCGTTGGCGTCAGGCCCACTCCACCTCGTCGAACCGAAGGCTCAATTCGGCTCCGCCGCCACGCCCGACCGCGTGGACTTGTAATCGCGCGGTATCAACATCGACCGCGCGCACAACCGCGCACATGCCTTGAAATGGACCCTCCGGAATGTGGACGACGTCGCCCGGCGTGTAGTCGGCAGTCACCTCAACGACGCTACGCCGCGACGAGCAAACGTGGGGCAAGCCGCCTGATCAGTCTTCTTCGCCAACTTCGCAGGTCAGAGGTTTAAAATTGGAATCTGTTGCGTTCATTGCCAATACCCCTGCGCCAACGAGCGTTGCGCCGTCGGACAGGGTCGAAAGTTGAACGCGCGTGTCTTGAATGAACGACAGTCGCGCGTGTCGGCGCACTGCTTCTCGTAGCGGCTCCCAGAGGGCGGGTCCGGAGTGCGCGAAGCCGCCGCTGATCACGACGCGGTCCACGTCCAAGAGCGCGACCGCCGACGAAATCGACTGTCCGAGAGCACTCCCCGCGCGATTCAGCGCTTTTACCGCGATGGGGTCGGCCGAACGCGCCAACTCAACCCCGTCCGCACCCGACCATCCGCGCTCACGCGCCCAGCGCACAGCGGCCGGCCCCGACGCGATCGCTTCAACACACCCGAATCCACCGCACGCGCACGGTGTTTCGTCCCCCGCGACAACGATGTGTCCGACATGGCCCGCGTTTCCCGTGCGCCCCATGACAACTCGACCATCAAGAACAAGGCCACCGCCAATGCCCGTCGACACCGTCATCGCGAGACCGTTGTCCGTCCCCTTGAGCCCACCCAACCGATACTCAGCAAGCGCGAGACATGCCCCGTCAATCGCACACGCGACCTCCGCGCCAGGAAACAACTCGCGTACCGCGGCGACGATGGCGAACCCGTCGCGCCACGCGGTCAGATTCAGCGGCGCGATCACGCCCGCGGGCACGTCGACCGGGCCGGCAGCGCCGATGCCGGACAGCTGTGACCGACGCCCCACCGGCGACGGTTAGTAGCAAGTCACGGCACACCGCCCACGGATCGGCAACCTGCGAAGCGGCCCGGCGCACACCGCTGAGCTGGTAGTCAGCACCAACGATCCCGGCGGCGAACTTCGTCGCGCCAACGTCAAGCGCAAGAACAACCATCGCTGCCCTCCCTCACCGCGACGGGACTTGTGTTGAGTCACTATCGCTTTCATTTATCGGTCAACGGATACTTCTACCGGGTCGGGAGCCCATGTAGTACAACCTGATGAGGAATCGGTGCGAAAGTTCGTCATTGCGCTGTTGAGTTCAGCGTGTCTGAGTGTTGGGATGCTTGCCGCGCCCGCGTCGGCAAGCCCGCTGTACCCGACCCCAGATCCAGACCCATTTTTCGCGGCACCCGAAACCATCGGGACGCTCGCACCCGGCGACGTAGTCCGCGCTCGGCGCATCGACACGCTGATGTACCCCGGTACGACCGGCTGGCAGGTCGCGTTCCGTTCGACCAACTCGGTGGGCAACGCGATCATGGGCGTCACCACGGTGCTGCTGCCCAACGGGGTAAAGAATCCGCCGCTCGTCTCGTATCAGGCACTGATCAATTCGATTGGTACTCAGTGCAATCCGTCTAAGTCGCTGTTTAATGGCGAACTTCAGGACGCGCCCGGGGCGATGCTGCCGATCGGTCGCGGCTGGGCTGTTTCGCTGCCCGACTACCTCGGCCCGAACGTCGCTTATGGCGCTGCGAAGATGAGCGGCATGGTCGTGCTCGACAGCGTGAAGGCTGTTCAGCGCGTCGCCGAGATTGGCGTTGGTTCTTCGCCAGTCGCGCTGGCCGGTTACTCCGGCGGCGGTATGGCGACGGCGTGGGCCGGTGCGCTCGCCCCCACTTACGCGCCGGATTTGAAGCTGGCCGCCGTTGTTTCCGGTGGCATTCCCGCCGATCTCGAATTGATGGCTGACGCACTGGGTTTCGCGCCGCACCCCGGTTTCGGTCTCGCCTTCGCTGCCGCAATGGGCATGGAACGCGAATACCCCGAGCGCTTGCCTGTCTCGGATCAGCTGAATGAAAACGGGCTCTGGTTCCGCGAATTCACCAAGGACGCGTGCCGTCGCTTCTTGCTTTTCCACGGTGTTTTCCGCAATGCCGACCAGATGGCCGCGTCAAAGGAACTGTTGACCAGCCAGGTGGCGCGCGGCGTGCTTCGTGAAAACAGCCTCGTCCGCGACAATCGCGTACCGACCGCGCCGACCTACATTTGGCAGGGCAAATACGACACCCTGACGCCGTATGGGCCGGTTGCCGAAGTGGTGCAACGGTATTGCGCGGCGGGGGCGCCGGTGCAAATGGCGACCGTGGAAATCGCCGAGCATATGACCGCGGCGGCGGCGGGCTTCGTCGACGCGTGGAATTACGTTGAAGGTCGCTTCCGTGGCGACCCGGTGCCGACCAACTGCTAAACCGCGGTTAGAGGGGCTAGTACCTGCGGGTGCTAGCCCTTTTCGCTGTCGTCGATCAGGTGCTCGAACGCGCGCAGATTCTTCAGCGACTCACCGCGCGAAACCCGCCACTTCCATTCTTTGCGAATGGACTCGGCGAAACCAAGTTCGAGCAGCACATTGAAATCCATGTCGACCGCTTCAAGAATCTGCCCGAAAACGCGGTCGAGTTCGTCGGCGGTTACCGATTCCGCCGAAAACCGGCCGACCAGGTAAATGTCGCCGACATTATCGAGGGTGTAAGCGACGCCGTACAGGCGACGGTTGCGCCGCAGCAGATACTTGTAGACACCTTCGAAATTCTCATCCGGCTTGCGGCACACAAACGATTCAATCCGCATGCCGTGCTTGCCAACGGTCAGCATCACGGTGGTCTTGAGCTTGCGTTCGCCAGGCAAAACGACGATGAACGTGTCGTCGGCGGGGCGGGTGTATTCGATCTCGCGATCACGCAGCGTTTCGTCGATCACCTGCGTTACTGCGCTCACCTGCGTGCTCCCGTCCTGCGCCGCCACAGCGCCTGCGATCGTGCTTGGCTCTTCTCGCCTGCGAGTAGAGCGATCCGGCCGCGTTCGGCGCGGAATCCGGCCATCGCCGCAGCGTAACTGTCGAGGAGGCCGTCGGCGGTGTGCGCCCAGGAAAAGTCGCTCGCGTGCCGCAGCGCGCCTTCGCCTAACTCAGTGAGCAGGCCGGGGGTGTCGAGCAGTCGGGCGAGGGCGTCGGCCCAGTCAGGCGTGCGATGTCCAGCGACGAGCAGCCCGGACTTGCCGTCGCGCACCGCCGTTGACAGCCCGCCGACGTCGGCGGCGATCACCGGCGTGCCGCTGGCTTGCGCTTCGATCGCGACCAGCCCGAACGACTCGTTGTACGACGGGACAGCGACAACGTCGGCGGCCTGATAGATGCGAACCAGTTCGTCGGTCGGCTGCGGCGGTAGGAACGTGACGCGGTCGGCGATGCCGAGGTCGGCGGCGAGGTCGATCAGGGCGTCTGGGCGGGCGAGGCCGCTGCCGGATGGGCCACCGACGATCAGGACGCGCAGCGGTCGACTCGGGTCGCGGTGTAGTAATTCAGCGGCGGCGCGGACCAGCACGTCGGGCGCTTTCAACGGCTGAATGCGACCGACGAACGCGACGATCTGCTCGTCGAGTCGCAGGCCGAGCTCTTTTCGCGCCGCGTGCTTGTTGCCCGGCCGGTACCGCGACAGGTCAGCGCCGGGCGGAACAACGTCGATGCGGTTCGGCGACGCGCTGTAGAGCTCAACGAGCTGCCGCGCTTCCTCAGCGGTGTTAGCGACGAGCCGGTCCGCTTCCGCGATCACCTGCGTCTCCCCAACAACCCGCGACTCCGGTTCCGGCGCGTCACCGCTGGCGAGCGCGGCGTTTTTCACCGCGGCGAGCGTGTGCGGGGTGAAGACGAGCGGCACGCGCCACCGGTCGCGGGTCAGCCAGCCGACCTGACCGGAAAGCCAGTAGTGCGAATGAACGAGGTCGTAGTAGCCAGGAAGGTGCCGCGCTTCCTGCCGCATCACCTCAGCGGTAAACGGACACAGTTGCGTCGGCAGGTCGTGCTTGTCGAGCCCCTCGAATGGCCCAGCTGGCACGTGGCGCACGAGCACGCCCGGCGCGGCTTCGGCGACCGGCGGCAGCTCCGACGACGTCGCCCGCGTGAAAATCTCCACCTCGGTACCACGTTTCGCCAGCTCGATGGCGCTTTGGAGTACGTAAACGTTCATTCCGCCCGCGTCGCCGGTGCCGGGCTGCGCCAGCGGCGAGGTATGCACCGATAGCACCGCGACGCGGTGGGGCAACAGTTCGGCGCTACGCAAGCTCACTGTTCCAGTGTGCACGTCGGGCCGTAGAGTTCCGCATCCCTCGCCCCTCGGGTGACCGTGCTCACACGGGCCTTTGGGCGGAGTTTGCGGTAGAACGCGTGCGTGGTCGCGTTGTCAAAACGTGCCGAAAGCGTCGGCGAAAAGCGGCCATGAGCGGTGCAGATCGTCTTGCCAGTACGCCCAGGAATGAGTTCCATTTGGACGTAACTCGGCGGTGGCTGGGATGTGCAGCTGGCTAAGCCGACCGAGTAACTGCTGGGTGCACAAGTTAGTGACGGCTTCCAGCGAAACCCCAAGCAGCAGCTGGTAGGTGAAGCCGAGCGGGTCGGGTTGGGTGAGCGGGTTGTCGTGCGGGCCGGGAACGCCGGTGCCCGACGATAGGTAGATCGCGGTGCCACGCAATTGTTCGGCGTTGACATAGGGGTCGTTGGCGATCCACGCCGGGTCGCTCGGCGGGCCCCACATGTTCGCCGCGTTGCCCATGCGCGAGCTGACAACCGCGTTCACGATCATCTTGCCGTTCGGGTCGCTGGTCCGAACGCAGCCGCTGTAGGAACCGATCGCCCGGTACAGCCCCGGCGCGCGCAACGCGAGTTGGAAAACCGACGTGCCAGCCATCGAAATCCCGGCTATCGCGTTCTTTCCCGTACCGCGAAATTCATGGTCAATGAGCGTTGGCAATTCTTTGGTAAGAAACGTTGACCAGCGCTGTTTGCCTAAAATTGGGTCGTCAGCACGCCAATCGGCGAAATAACTTCCGGCGCCGCCGATCGGCATGACCACATTGACCTGTTTGTCGCGGAAAAAGTCGGCGGCATCGGTTTTATCGAGCCAGTTGCCGTCGGACCCGCCGGAGACGCCGTTGAGCAGATACAGCGTGGGCGCTGGCTTTTTCGGATCGGCAGCGCGGAGCACGCGAACCCGGTTCACCGTGTCCATCGCGGCCGAGTAGACCCCGAGTTCCACGCTGCGATCAGGCATTTCCTGCTGGTCAACGATCTCGCTTGATGCCGCGTTCGCACCAGGAACAACCACGGCGACGCTCGCGATCACAACCGCGAGCAACCCCGCGCATCGCGTGACCCGATGCCGCATACGCACTCTCCGATTCGCCAGTTGTGTGTTTCGAGTAAACGCTCGTCTCATCACGATAGAGGCGAATTTGGCGAAATATTGTGAAGATTGCTAGAAGATCGGAACCCGTATTGTCACCGGAGCTCCGCTCCAATCACGGTCAGATCACGCGGCACTGGCCCCCTTGACCTACTTCGTCACCCCGTCGATGAAGGTGGACACCTCCGACACGAACCGTGGACGGTCCTCGATGAACAGGCCGTGTTGGGCACCTTCGGACACCGACAACCAGAGCCGCGCACCGCGCGGCATCACCACCGCACCGCTTCCTCGTCACGAAGTCGATGGTGCGCGCGGTCGATCCAACCGGTGAAACCCGTTGTTAGCGTGGCACTGTCGGCCGGACGAACCTCGATGCGAGTGCCGGTGTCGCGTGAGAGGTACCGCCCATCCCCCGCAACGTCTACCCACTGTGTCCGGTACCAGCCGTTCGCACGGTCGAGTATGTGACCGGCGAACAGTCGCGCGTCACCACTGCCCTCGACAGGTTGAGCCGTGAGCGCCCGGAACTGTTCGACGGGACTGCGTCCTACGTAGGACAACTGCACGACTGGCGAGCGAAGGTCGGCGGTCTCGACGGCGATTGGTTCCCGTGACCCCGCCGCGCACGCGGGAACATGCTCAGCCAACCGTCGAGCCAGACTGTCCGAGTTGATCAGTCGCACATGAACCGCCCCATCAACCTCATCGACGATGGATTGGGCGAGAATCACCGCCCGCTGCCCAGCCCGCACCCCGAGCACGCGGTACTCCCGCAGCCTGCCCTGTTGGGTCGCGGTGGAGCCACCGCGAATCTCGATTCGCAACTCACCATTTCGCACAATGTCGATCGCGAGCGCGATCCGCTCGCGTTCGTCGTCGCCGACCGTCGCCGCGAGCCCGCCGATGAAACGTTCGCGATGCGCGTCGATATCGTCCTGGGACTGGTATCGGCTCCGGTAGTGCAGCGGCCGAGGAAAACGGTCGATGCCATCGGTGTACCAGAGCGCGGCGAAATCGTCTGTGTCCCATACCCACTGGTTCACGGGTCAGCTCTGTTCCTCGATCGGGTCCTGCGCGCCGATCACGCCCGCGATCACGCGCGGCATGGGGCCGAGCAACTCCTCGGTGTTCTCTGCGGTGATGAGATAGTCGGGGATCTTGTGCGTCGACTCGTCATCGTCGCCCCGCCCACGCCCAGCGCCCGGCATACCCATGCCCGGCATACCGGCGCGGCCAGTGGTCGAATTCCCCGCTCCGACAGTACGGTTCACCGTCGCAGCACCGGGCGCTCTTGGACCCACCTGCGAGGTTCCCGGCGCGGGCGACCCGCCGCCCGGGCTGGCTCCGCCTGGGCTTCCGCCACCGGGGCTACCGCCGCCCGGGCTAAGTCCATTCGGCAGTCCATTCGGCGTCGAAGGCGTCGTGCCGGACGGCGCCGTTGACGGCGTTTCCGGGTTCGTGCTGCTCGGCGACGTCTTGTCGTCGTCGGACGTGGTGTCGTCGTCTTCGCCCGACTCGTCACCAGTCTTGTTGTTGGACAACACATTCGACGTTTCGTCGGGCGTTTGCTGCGTTCCAGGATCGGATGGCGTGTCGCCCGGCTTGGCCGACTGATCTTTCGACCCAGCCCCGGAATCGCTACCACCACCACCGGCGTCGACTGAGCTGTAGAGCGGGTTGGTGGGGCTCACCGGCGCTGGCAGCACCGGGATCACCTTGTCGGCGTTGCCGAATGGCGCCACGTAGTTGTTCGCCATCACCTGACGCGCGCGTTCCTCGTTCTCGTCACGCTCGTCATCGAGTCGACCGAACCAGGTCGATGCCGAAGTCCAGCTGAACTCCTTGATCACGTCGGGCAGGTTGTGCTGGGTGAGAGTGATCGCGCTGACTGTCTCGTGCACGCGATTGGCGAGCGCGTCGAGTGCGGGGGTGAGCTCGTCGGCGCGGGTCGCATAGTTACCGACCGCCTGGCGCGACTTCTCGGCGGCGGCACCTTCCCACGCAGCAGAGCTCGCTCGCCGCATGCGCGCGGCAAAAGTCGCGACGCCGTGACGCCATTTCTGCGCGATCAGACTGTATTGATTGGCAGCCGCCAGCGCATTGTCGTTGGGCTGCAACGGATTGAAAGCTTTATTGATCTGCGTGTGCGTAAACCCTTGCGTTGCTTCGGGATTCGCGATCCGCGCCGCTTCATTGGCCACTGTGGTCACACTCGCTGTTCGGGGGTCGAACCGGCGCCTGGCATGCCGGGTTGCGGTGCGGCGGCCATCAATTCGCTGTATTGCGCGGAGAACTCGGCATCGGTCTGCATGTATTTCTGCGCGATCGCGCGATGCAGGATTTGCAGGTCGTCGACGATCTTGTAGTGCTCGTCGAGGATTGCGTGGACGCTGTTGGTCGAGCCCTTGCCCTTCTCACGAAACCGGCTGACCAGGGTCCGAGCGGACACGAGCTCGTTGATCGCTTCGCCAAGTCCCCAGACTTCGCGCTCAGAGATGTCGATGGCGACGCGCTGGAGCTCCGCGATGAGTGTTTTGAAGGCCTCGCATTCGCGTTCGATCGCGACGAACTCTTCCGCGTCAACACGGACCCGGTTACTGCTGGAGTCACCGAAACTGACCGTCAAACGGCCTTCCCCCGCTTCGGTGATCAAGTCCTGTAGCGGATGCTCGTTACCCATTATGCCCACCCCTTGTCGCTGTTTTCCTGGTCACGCGCCCGCCGGCACTAACGCGACAACCTTCTCCGCGAGCCCCCGAGCGAGTTCGCACGTGTCCTTCGTTCCGGTCAATCTACGCGAGGCAGGGTTGTCGAGCGAGAACTCAAGACTCCCGTTGTTCATCGCCACGTTCAGCCTGCATACCGACCGAGGATCGGTCTCATCTGCACGGCTAGTGGCTAACGTCGGCCGCCCCGCGATGCTGTAGTCGTGACGGATCGCGAGCTCCGTGTTGGCCCGAATGCGATCCAGCGTGAGGTTCGTCGTAGTGATCCCCACCGCGTACCCGTCGGGAACGACCCAACTGCACCCACGCCACTTGATACCGCCACCGCCGTCGAAATCGGCATTGTTCCCCAGAGGAGGGACGCGCAGTCCCTCCGAATCAAGCACCGACTTCGGAATGTCCTTACACGGATCGAACCCAGCGGGCACCTGCGCGGCAATAGTCGAACTAGGCACCCCTTCGCCCTGATCGTCGCCCGCAGAACAGCCGACGACAGCGACCCCAACCAGCACAACCCCCACCACCACATACCGCACAGCGACCCCTCCCTCTCCAACTTCGCCGCCCACGCTATCGAACCCCACCACCCCGATCAACGCCGAGCTAACGAACAAGCGGATGCCTGCGGCAGCTGTCCCAACCCAAAGGAGCACCCAAGGGTGCCGGTGTCGTAACCATCCCTGCCCGGCTCCCCGCACTTTCGCCCCGAGACGCGACTCGGCCACCACAGCTAGCCCCGCGCCCGAATCAGCGCGTGGCAAACCAAGATGAACCGCGACGAAGGTGTGCACAACCGAACCGCCACGGTGCGTAGTCCCGTTCCTACGACGATGGATCTCCGGGCACGGCTGGTTAATGGGTTGTTTGCCCCGGGTGTAGCTCGCCAAATGACCACCCAGACGACCACATGGCCTGGGAGCGGAAGCAGAACTCACCCGCGAAGAGAGGGTCGCCGAGGGAGCGGAAGTCGTCCCGGCATAGCGACACGTGCGCCCGACCTTTGAACCGGCCGAGGTGTTGGCAGTAGGGTGACCCCTACGGTGCGAACAGGTTGAGTCTGTCTCGTACCCAGGCCTTCGGCGGTGCTTCCAACACCCCGGAGGCCGTTCTTGTGCGCGAGGCTACACCCGAATCCCGTTGACTTGCAACAATGCCGGTCAGCTATGGGACTGATGGGTCCAAGCCTTCGCGGAGACCGCGGTCACCAGACCGTTCGTCACTTCGCGTCAACGCTCGTGCGCCGCAGGGGCCGCCAGTACGACATCCGGCCGAACCTCCGTGCGACGGGTCGGCCGAGCCCCCAGCGCTGGTCACCCATGCGCGTGTGTTGGTAGGGTGCGGACGTCGTGGTCAGCAATACGACGCAGGGCGGGATCAAGATGCTGTCGCAGGCATTTTGGGGCGGCCAGCTTTGGAGTTACCGGCCGCCAATTCCTTGCCTTCCGATTGCGGCACACAATCGAAGAATTTCATTTATGAAATAGGGGAACCCAACGTGACAGAAGCTCTTCGCGCCGTTCCGGGCGAGATTGCTGGCCTCGGAAACCTAGTATCTGAAATCGGCACGGACATCAACAGTGCCGCTTTCTTCATCGGTGAGCATGGGAAGCCGGCCGAATGGCTATCTGGGCCTATAATTGACGACCTTCTCGAACCGTTCAGTGGTGTTGCCGCAGCAACGAAAACTCGAATGTCGTACCTATCCAACACCACTCAGGGAACTGGCACTGAGCTCAACAAAGCCGCGTGGATGTACCACGACAAGGACCAACAGAATTACGCCGCGCTGAACAGTCACACAATGGGGTTGGACACAGTTAAGTCACCCGATGTAGAAACACAGGGGGTCACAAGCTTCTACGACTCAGCCGTTAAATACAACAAAGCCAAGGAATTCAAGCTCGACGAGCCACAGGCTAATAAGGAAGACACCGCCGGGTTAATCGCTGAAGTTGCACCGGTTCTCGGCGACGTCAACGAGAGCATTAAGAGCATTACTCGGACGGCCGGTCAGGAGCGCGATCTATTGGGCGAGTGCTTGAAACCCATTCCAGGAAATTGGAATGAGATCAGGCGTATCGGCGAGTGCCACAAGGCTGCGGGAAACGGGATGGAGGCTTGCGGCGACAATCTCGAAGCCGGACTTCGAAGAGTGGACGCCAGTTGGGACGGGCTTGCGGCGCAAGCATTCACGACATGGGCTAACCGGGCCGTAGCGGCCATGAAATGGGAAGGGCCCGTCGGACGGATTGTGAGCGACGCATTCGCTGTCATCGCAGATGAGATTCGCGCTGCGGTTAAGGCAATCCTCACAAAGATTTGGGACGTGCTGAAATCTCGGATCAATTTCACTAGTATTAAGGGAATTTTCCAGACGATCGCGAGGAAGATCCCTGTTGTTGGACAGATTGGCGAGATCATCGAGCTTGGATACAAGTTCGCTAACATCATCGCGGATGCGATTGGGCTTGTGGGCAAAATTCGGGAGCTCGTGGATAAAGTTAAGAAATTGCTGGAATACCTCAATGATCCGGTTGGGAAGTTGAAGCAGAACGCAGAGCAGAAGCTCGCGGAAACCGTCGCGCCGATTACGAATCGAGTTAACGACGTAACACGCAAAGCTGCAATTGCACAAGATCTCGCCCGGATTTCCCAGGTCAACGACACACTAAACAGCCCCGACGCCGCCTTTGAGGTTGGCACCGGGCATGCCCCCTGGAGCAACGCATGACCCGCTGGAACAACATGCGCGAGCCGAACATCGACCCTGTAGTCGAAAGTCTCGTAAGCGAATTGATGCGTTCAGCCGATGACTTGCGGACCGCTCGAATACGTTTAGAAAATCTAGATGTTCAGGCGCTACTAGACGAAGTAACTGAAGTAACCGCTGAGTTCATGTCCAATCTGGCCGAAGCGGAGTATGCCTCCGCGGAATTAAAAGCGTTCGCAGCCCGGGTTCGCTCCGGCGAGTGTGAGTGGTCGGAGATAGAGACGAAAGCCCGTCCGATCCCTCTCGAAGTTAGCGAATTGAAGGAATCGCCCCGGTTCGAGTGGATTTGGACGTCTAACATGTCTGATCCCTCCGGTTCGATCCCTCAAGCTACGCGCGCTCAGGAGCCTGATTCTTACCAACTAGGGCCCGGCGAGGTTGGGCCTAGCGATTGGTCCGACGATTTCAACGACTACGGGCGAGAGGGCGATTGGCGGTGGTAGTCCGAGGGGCAGGTCTTCGAAGTGTCAGACGTACCCACGCCATCTTGGTGTCGACGGTAGTCTGTGTAGCCGCCATCTCCGGCTGCGGCAACTCCCCGACATCACCAGCCGAAAGCGCCACATCTGGTGTTTCATCAACGCCCGTCAGCATAATCGCACCGCCAGCGCCCGCGGCCGACCAGTCTGGCCAAGAACGGCAGGTGAAAATTGATCCGTGCCTGGTGATCGGGGACGATCTGCTCACAGCAGCGGGATTAGACCCGACGAGTAGGGAACGGGCATCGGAGACCGTGACCAGCTTGCTCATAAGTATCGGCTGCTCGTTTAACCGTCGCCAGACAGCCGACGGCGGGTCGAAGCTCGTTGGTCAGGCTACCGTTCTCTCTACAAACTCGACCGTGGCGTCAGTCGCTAAGGACGTCGACACCTACAACATCGCGAGTGTGGAACCGATCGCCGGGCGACAAGCGGTCACCTACGCGGCCAGAATGTCGCCCAACCTTTGCACGACCAGTGTCGCCGCGTCCGATGGAACCTTTGATATACGGTTTATAGGTTCGCCCACGGCCGACCGATCAGTTTGCGAGGAAAGTAGATCAATCGCCTCGACCTTTGCACGGGCATTTCCCCAGTGATTCGCAAGAAGGTATCAGGTCGGCCGGTTCGTCACCGTTCAAACAACCACGTACCAGTGACAATTGAGCTCCATCTTCGGAATGTCACCGAAAACGTACTTGAGCGAAAGTGGGCCAGGGATCCGCAAAGGTGGCACGACAGGTATTCACTGAGGCCGTCGGTCGCGCTGCCCAATGTCTGTGCACAACATGGTCGCCCATCGGTCACCACCTGCGCACGCCCCATCGAATTCCAAGGAGACGGCTATGAGCAGTCAACACCGACGCGAGTAGCTACTGATCTCGTCCGTGCGATCGCGACAAAGCAGCGTGGCGAAACCGGGACGCGAGCGCTACTTTGGGCAGACTGGCCCGTTTGCATAAGGTGCCGACTGCGGAGTCGCGTTCAACGCGGTGTGGCGATCCTGATTATGTTAGCTGTTCTGGCGGACATAACGAGAAGGATAATCGACTATAGTGGTGGCACTACCGATGTTGTTGCATTCATCGGATTCCTGATTGTCATTTCAAGTCCTTTTGTTCTATTGGCGTCCCTGCTGCTCAAGGCAGCCGATACCTTCGTTCGCTGCACGAATCTGGCAGTCCCACACCAAGCGACAATCGTCGCGCACCCTCGCTTTGAAGCCGGGTTCGACAGGTGAATATGGCGCTGAAGTTGATCGGTACATGTAAGAAAACGATGGTCCCGATACTTGTCGGAGCGATCCTCACGACAATCGTGACTGCCTGCGGCAGCGACGACCGCACGGACATCGGATCGCCGAGCACACCAGCGGCAGCGGAAGCCGATCGCTTGCCGGATCCCTGCGCGATGACCGAGGCCGATCTCGCCGCCGCCGGATTCGTCTCCACCGATCGGATCACGGGGCCGGTCGGCATTGAGTTCAAAGAGTGGAAGGGGTGCACCTGGCAGACGACGGCGGGATGGTTCAACGTCGCGGTTTTCACTGGGCCCGTCAACACCACAGAGTTCGGCAATGATGCGAAATACGAAGGCTACTGGGCGAAGGGGCGGGTTTCGGTTGATGGTGTCGAGGGCGTGGGATACCGCGACAAGCTCGACCCGAGCAACCGGCTCCGCTGCTATGTCGGTGTCGACAGAACGTACGGAATGGTGCTGTTTCGAGCCGCCATCCCGTACATACCGCAGGGCCAGCAACCGCCGGGTGATGTGTGTGCCGAGGTGAATCGAATCAGCGCGACTCTACTGAAGTCGATGTCGTGATTCATCGCCTCTAGAAACTGGACAGATGTCGGAAGAAGCTTTTGGAAAGATATTCCAGACCGCCGAGGAAGCGAGCCTCCAGCCACTCAGCGACGAGGAGCGTGCTGCCGAACGCCGCATGTTCGACGAAGCACGGGCACGGTGGCACACAACGCCGCCCGCAGATCCCGCCTCCATTCCCGAACGCTTTCACGACGACTACGTCGGCACTGATCACGAAGGGCGCACTTATGATCCACAAACGAGACAGTGGTACGACGAGCTTGGGCGCCTGGGCAAGTGACCTACTTCGTCAACCCGTCGATGAAATCCGACACTTCCGACACAAAGCGCGGACGGTCCTCGATGAACAGGCCGTGTTGGGCACCTTCGAATACCGACAACGTCGCTTCCGGTGCCGTTTCGGCGATGTAGGTGCCCGCGCTCAACGGGACAACAGGATCCTCGCTGCCATGCAGCACCAGCACTGGAATATCAAGGGAGCGAAGGGTTTCGGTGTTGTCGACGGTCCGGTAGAACAGCGCCTTCCGTACCGACGGTGGCGTCGACAAGCTGCCGCCGAAGAGGCGCTGCGCGTCGACGCCCTTGTCGGTGCCCGTGCCAACGTTGGCGTTGCCGAACGCCGCGAACCCGCGCATCGCGCGCCCCGCTGACTCCTCGAACACGCCCGGGATCGCCTTCTCCATCGCCGGCCCGGTTTCCGCGCCCGGCACGCCTCGGCCGATGTGGGCTGGCGCGCCACAGTAGATAACGCCAGCGACCGCATCGGTGCCGTAGGTGGCTAGGTAATCGGTCGCGACGATCCCGCCGTACGACCAACCGAGCAACACCGCACCCGACGAAATACCTTCGGCGGCAAGCACAGCCGCGATGTCGGCCGCCCACGCCTTCGGGTCGTCGTATCCGGTGCCCGGGTCATCGGAGTAACCGTGCCCGCGCAGATCGACGGCGATCACCCGATACCGCGCGGCGAGGTCGTCGGCCGCAGCGCCCCAGCAGCGCAAATTCCCCGACCACCCGTGCAGCAACACCAGCGGTGTCGCGTCGGCGGGACCGTCGACTCGGTAAACAATGCGGTTGCCCTCGGCACTGACAGCATCACGAATAGCCATCCCGACAGGCTAGAACGCACTATCGCGCAGCGTGAGCGCAGTCATGGCAACCGCCGAAATCGGCCAATAGGATGGCCGCTTATGAGCACGATTCGCACTGCCGTCGTCACCGGAGCCAGCTCGGGTATCGGCGAAGCAACCGCACGGGAACTCGCTAAGCAGGGCTACCACGTCTACGTGGGCGCGCGTCGATTCGACCGCGTGCAGGCGCTTGCCAACGAGATCGGTGGCACCGCGCTTTCGCTCGACGTCACCGACGAAGACAGTGTGCGCGCGTTCACCGACGCCGTGGAGCAAGTAGATGTGCTGGTCAACAACGCGGGCGGGGCGAAGGGGCTTGCGTCGGTCGCCGACGCTGACCTCGACGACTGGCGGTGGATGTGGGAAACCAACGTGCTTGGCACCCTGCGTATCACCAAGGCGCTGCTGCCGAAGCTGATCGCGTCGGGCGACGGACTCATCGTCACCATCACCTCTATCGCCGCCCTCCTGGCCTACCCGAACGGCGCGGGCTACACCTCGGCCAAGCACGCCCAGGGCGTTCTCCATCGCACGTTGCGCGACGAACTGCTCGGTCAGCCGGTGCGCCTCACCGAGATCGCGCCGGGCGCGGTGGAAACCGAGTTCTCGCTGGTCCGCTTCGACGGCGACGCTGAGCGCGCGGCGAAGGTGTACGAGGGCATCGACCCGCTGTATGCCCAGGACATCGCCGAAATCGTCGGCTTCGCCGCGTCCCGCCCGCCGCACGTGAACCTCGACACGATCGTCGTGAAGCCGCGCGACCAGGCGGGCCCCGGAGCATTCGCACGCCGCTAATCCCTCTCGCCGAGTCGCGGCAACCAGCTAGCGCCCTTACCGTTGATATGCACCTAATCGTTAGCCAGCTCTCATTGATAGCTGACAATTCGCTGCTAAATCGAAACCTCGCTACGATCAGGTTGTTTGTCAATAGCCAGTAGCTCAGGGGTGTTTAGCATGCGCAGTATCAAGTCGGTCCTCGACGGCTTCAAAGACTTCCTCATGCGGGGGAATGTCATCGACCTTGCCGTCGCGGTGGTCATGGGTACCGCCTTCACCGCGGTCGTCACGTCCTTCAGCAAGGGCCTGATCAACCCGCTGCTCGCGGTGTTCGGCTCGACCAACGAGCTCGGCCTCGGTATTCAGCTCGTCGCCGACAAGCCCGCGACCTTCATCGCCGTTGGCCCGATCATCACCGCGTTCGTCGACTTCTTCATGGTCGCCGCGGTGCTGTACTTCGTGCTGATGCTGCCGATGAAGTCGCTCAAGAACCGCTTCGGCACCACCAAGGCCGCCGAGCCGACCGAGACCGAACTGCTCATCGAGATCCGCGACCTGCTCGCCAAGCAGCAGGGCCTGACGACCGAGCAGGTCGATGCCATCAGCACCGACCGCTCGGCCGAAGCAGAGCCTGCTAAGTCCTAACTAACGCTTCCGAGGAAGCAGTAAGGCCGGGATCAACGCGAGCCCGATCAACACCGGAGCCAGCAGGTAGGTGTGCGCGAAGGCCGACCCGAGCGCGGGCGCGAGGTTGGCCCGCGCCACCTGATCCATCGCGTGCAACGCCTGCAAGCTCGCGCCCGCTGGTAGTTGCGCGCTCAGGATCACCGACGTCAGCGCGGTGCCGATGGCCATTGAGCTGGTGCTCACCATGTTCAGCAACGTCGACCCAGCGGGTTGCTGCGGACGACTCAGCCCGCGCGTCGCGGTGGTGATCACCGGCATCATCGTGCCGCCGCCACCCGCGCCCATCGCCAGCATGGTGAGCATCAGCACCCACACCGGCGCACCTAGGTTCACCTCGACAACAAACGCGACGAACCCGGTGAGCGCGACCGCGATCGAGAACGGCAGGTACCGACCTGGCGCGACGCGGTCGATGAGCCGTCCCGCGACCTGCATCGTCGCACCCGATGCGAGTGCGAACGGAATCCCGAGCGCACCTGCCACCATCGCGGACTCCCCGCGTACCAGCTGGAAGTACAAGGGCAGCAACAGCATTGACCCGAAGTAGCCCGTCGCGAACAGGGCGAGCAGCACGGTCGCTTTGCGCGTTGTCGGGTTGCTGAGCACCCGCAGGTCGAGCAGCGGCGCGGGCACCCGCAGCGACCGGACGACGAACGCGCCGATCAACGCGACGCCAACCGCCACCGGCCCGATGACCGCCGCGAGCCCGGCACCCTCCCCCGCCGCGCTGACGCCATAGATCACCAGCGCGAGCCCCGGCGACATCAGCGCAAGCCCAACGACGTCGAGCGGTTTGGTCGGTTCGGGCTGGTCATCAGGCACAACCCGGCGTACCAAAACCAGCACGAGCGCGCCAAGCGGCAGGTTCAGGAAGAACATCCACCGCCACGACACTTCGTCGATGAAGTAGCCGCCGAGCACGGGCCCGAACAGTGGCCCGACGAGGATCGCGAGCCCGAGCGTGCTCATCAGTCGACCTTGAGTTTCCGGTGACGCGGCGCGCAACAGAATGGTCGTCGCGACCGGCATCAACAACCCGCCAGCAGCGCCTTGGATGAAGCGAAACGCGATGAGCGACTCCACATTCCACGCCGAACCAACGAGCACCGACCCAACAACGAACCCCGCGACCGCACCCAAGTACAGCCGCTTCGCGCCAAAGCGCCCCATCAGCCACGCCGAACTTGGCACCACTGCGCCGAGCGCGAGCGAGTAGCCGGTCGCGACCCACGCGATCGTGGCAAGTCCCGCGTTGAATTCGTCGGAAAGCTTGTTGATCGCGACGTTGACGATCGTCTGATCGAGCGTCGCCATGATCATCCCGATCACGAGCACCAGGGCTATCCGCATCGGATTAACTTGTGCGACAACAGGTTTAGCAGCAACGGTAACCATGTCGATCACTTCCCGTACGGACGGGTCGCGCGGGCTTCGCGAAGCGCTTCGCCCCACCAGTTGATGCGGTCGAGCAGCACGTCGACAGCCGCGTCGGCGGCATCGGCAACCTCGGCGAACCGACCCCAGGGTTGGCCAACGCGACCGAATCGCGCACGGTCACGGCGTGCAGTTCGGCGAAAACCCCGCGCAGGTGCTCGACCGCGCGCAGGCCGCCCGACACTCCGCCGTAGGACACGAACCCGACCGGCTTGGCCTGCCATTCCGCGAAATGCGCGTCGATCAGGTTCTTCAGCGTGCCCGGGTAGCTGTGGTTGAGTTCGGGCGTCACGATGATGAATCCATCTGCGCTGTCCAGCTTTTCGGCAATGGAGTCGCCCGCGACGAAGTCGGCGGCGTCGATCACGTCAAGCGCGATGTCGTCGCGCAACCGTGCCCGGTTGAGGAACCAGTCGGACACGGTTGGCGCGAAACGACCGTCCCGCGTGCTGCCGATGATGACTGCGATCTGGAGTCGTTCAAGTGTGGAAGTCATGCCACTAACCTTGAAACCTCAATATTTATTTAGGTCAAGCCGTGGTGACGCACGTCACTTAGCGCGGCGCACCCGCTGCGGTCGGCGTGCCAGCCAGCGCCGACATCGACTGCCACGTCGGCCAATCGATCGCCCAGTCGTAGATGTCGCCATCAGCCTGCGAGAGGTCGATCCGCGTGCCCGTCACCTCGACCGGGTCGCCATAGAGCGCGGTCGGGAAATACGCCTGGGCATCCGACGGCGACAAATTGATGCAGCCGTTGGTCACGTTGGCCGAGCCCTGCGCCCCGACCGATTCCGGGTTCGCGTGAATAAATTCGCCATTGTTGGAAATACGCACCGCCCAGCGTTCACGCACATTCGTGTAATACGGCGGATTCGACATCAGGAAGTCTTCGTATTTCTCGGTCACCACGTGCACACCCGACCGCGTGACATTGCGCGCCTCATTGCCCTCACCGTAAGAAACGGCGAAATCAAACACCGTCACTCCGTCGCGCACCACCTGCATCCGATGGCTCGGCGCGTTCGCGATCACCACCTGGCTGCGGCCAATCGTGAAGTCCGACGTCACGTCGGAGTCGCCGAAGTTGCCGTTGCCCAGGTCGAGCCCGTAAAGCTTGGCCGCGACGTGCACGGTCGTCCCAGGCTGCCAGTACTCACGTGGCCGCCAGTGCACGCGCGAACCGTTGTCGTCAGGCAACCACGCCCACGAACCTTCGGTCGGCGGATTCGTCGTGACGGTCAATGCCTTTTCGACGGCAGCCTTATTTACGACCGGACCGGTGAATTTCAGAATAATCGGTGCGGCAATACCAACTTCCTGGCCGTCACCAATATTGATCGTCGCCGGGATAGTCGATTTCGGGGCGAGTGTGCGGAATTCGCCCGTAATCGGCACCGCGACCTTATCCGGTCCCGTCGCCGACCCCGACCACTTATACGAGGTGCCGTAACCGAGCGGTTCGCTAATCACATACTGGGTTCGGTCGGCATTGAGCTGACCAGCAACCGCCTTGCCCGACACCGCGTTGGTGAGCGCGACCTCGTTGATGGTCCCGTCGGCAACAACCACCGAAACCGGCGCGGTCGGCGCGACGTCAGCCGCACCGACACCGGGCGTCAACGTGATCGCCGCCGAGGCAACGGGCGAGGATTTGCTGGACTCGCCAGAAGAACACCCGGTCACCACGGCGAGCAGCGTCAAGACCACGCCGATAACGATTACTGGAAGTTTGCGCACAGCGAAGAATGTAGCGGGCAAACCTGAGAGGCTCACAAGGTAAGTCCCACGGTCACCGGTTCCGGCTCAAGGTCAACGCCGAAGCGCTCAGAAACTCCCGCACGCACGACGCGGGCCAGCGCGACCACGTCGGCAGCGGTCGCCGACCCGCGATTTGTCAGCGCGAGCGTGTGCTTTGTCGACAGCCGGGCAGGCGCGTCGGGCGAGGGGAACCCCTTCACAAACCCAGCGCGCTCGATCAACCACCCCGCCGACAGCTTCGTCCCATCGACAGCGGGATAGGTGGGCACCGTGACGTCAGCGCCAACGTGGGCCGCGATCTTGCCCAACACCTCGGGCAGGTCCGCAGCCGAAACCACCGGGTTGGTGAAGAACGACCCCGCGCTCCACGTGTCGTGATCGTGCGCGTCAAGCACCATCCCCTTGCCCGCGCGCAGCCCGAGCACAGCGGCGCGCACGTCAGCGGCTCGGCGCGAAACGCCGTCGCCAGCGTCGAGCAACCTGGCGAGTTCGCCGTAACGCAGCGGCGCGCTCTGCCCGCTCGGATCGAGGGCGAACTCCACTTCCAACACCACGCCCGCCGAGCTGTGCTTCAACACGCTCGTCCGATAGCCCAGCCCAAGCGCGTCAGGTTCGACCCACGACACCGAACCCGACGCCCGATCAAGCAACCGCACCCGCCGCAACACCGACGCCACCTCGACCCCGTACGCGCCGACGTTCTGCACCGGCGTCGCCCCAGCCGACCCGGGAATGCCCGACAGGCATTCAAGGCCACCGAGCCCAGCGTCGACGGTCGCGGCGACAACGTCGTCCCAGACCGCGCCCGCTTCGGCGCGCACGCCGTCGGGCAACAGCTCAACCCCGGCGTTCGCGATGCGCACGACAACCCCGGCGAAGCCGTCGTCGGAAATCAGGAGGTTCGACCCGCCTGCCACAAGCAAGACCGGCACACCAGCCGCGTCAAGCGCGGTGACCGTCGCGACGAGCGATTCGGTCGACGCGCACTCGGCGACGAGCGCCGGACCCCCGACGCGCAGGGTCGTCAACTCCGCTAACGGCACCGATTCGGTGACCGTCGCACCCGTGTTGCCGAGGAGGTCACGCAGCTGATCGGCGGATTGCACCACCCGTGTTGTTCGCACGCCTTCAAACGGTAGCGTGTCGCGCATGGCTACACCTCTGGCGTTCACCGCTCACTACGCTCATTCGGTCGCCGCGCTGCGTGCCGCGTACTCCGATGAGCAGTATTGGAAGGCCCGTATCGCCGAGGTTGGCGGCCCCGACGCCCGCCTTGATTCGCTGCACGTCGACGGCGACAACGTCCGCATCAGCCTGGTCCAGGCCATTCCCGCCGACCAGTTGCCGCCCGCGATCACCGCCGTTCGCCCCGGTGACCTGGTCATTCCGCGCACCGAGACCTACACCGGCGACACCGGCACGTTCGAAGCCCACGTCGACGGCGCCCCGGCGACCGTGCGCGGCACCGTGACCCTCGCCGCCGACGGCACCGGTTCGACCGGCACCATCTCGGGCGAGATCGACGTGAAGATTCCGCTGTTCGGTAAGAAAATCGAAGCGGCCATCTCCGAACGCCTGCTTGAGCTGCTCGACAACGAGGCGAAGTTCACCGAAAACTGGCTCAACGCCCACTAGCTTCGGCGCCCCGGTATCTTTTCTCCTCATGGCACGTCGACTTGATTACTCAGCTCGCTACCCGCTGCACACCACTGAGGAGCTGTACGCGGCACTGCGGAGCCGGGACTATTGGGAAGCGCGCGTCGCCGAAATGCGCAAGTACTCGCCGCACAACGAAGTGGTGAGTCACGAGGTCACCGACGACGGCATCGACGTTGTGCTCGCGCATACGCTGCCGCGCGAGATGCTGCCCGAGATTGCCCAGGCCGTGATGCGCAAGGACATGGTCATCACGCGCAAGGAGAGCTGGGGTCGGTTCAACGGCGAGGAGACCGAGGGTCGTTTCTCGGCGTCGATCCCGGCCGGTCCCGGCAGCCTCAACGGCACGATCCGACTTTTCCCCACCGAAACCGGAACGACGATGCGCTTCTCGCCGACGGCGAAGGTGTTCATTCCGATGGTCGGTCCGCGCCTTGAGCAGCTCATGCTGGTGAATCTCGTCGACCTGTTCCGTGCCGAGCAGGAAGAAACCCTGCGCTGGCTCGACGAGGCAGCGGCTGCCGCTTCCTAGTGGCACCCAAGCCCGTTGGCACCATCACGCGCGGCACAACCGGCGTCAACCGGTTGCGTCGCAGCGATCGCTGGTTGGTGCACGACCCGCTGGTCCGCGAACGGCTGACCACCGCGCCCAACCCGCTCGTCGTCGACCTCGGGTATGGCGCGGCGCCGTGGACCACCTTCGAACTCGCGGCGCGGTTGCGCACGGTCGTGCCTGACCTGCCGGTGGTCGGGTTGGAAATCGACCCCGCTCGCGTGGTCGAAGGTCGCGACAACGTGCGTTTCGCGCGTGGCGGGTTCGAATTGGCCGGTCTCCGACCAACTTTGGTGCGCGCGTTCAACGTGTTGCGTCAGTACCCCGAAGACGCAGTGCCGGACGCGTGGGCGCGTATCCAAAGCAACCTCGCGCCAGGCGGCCTGTTCGTTGACGGGACCTGCGACGAACTTGGTCGCCGAAGCGCGTGGGTGCTGCTCGACAAGCACCGCCCGCTTTCGCTGACGCTTGCGTGGGACCCGTTCACCGTCGACCGACCGTCCGACATCGCCGAGCGACTGCCAAAAGTGTTGATCCACCGCAACATTGAGGGCGAACGCATTCACGCCCTGCTCACCGCGGCCGATCAAGCATGGGACCGCGCGGCCCCGCTCGCACCGTTTGGCCCGCGCGTCAGGTGGCGTGAAGCGGCGAAAACCTTGCGCGACAATGGCTTTCCCGTCCGCGAATACCGCCGTCGGATGCGCGACAACGTACTTTCCGTCCCGTGGGAAACCGTCGAACCGCGAAGCTAGAAAGCGGCCAACGCCCGGTGCAGTCGAGAAGCCCCACGCTCGGTTAACTCCTCAGCGCCCCACCGAATTTCGTGATTCGCACAGCGGCCGATCGCCAGCGCGTCGGCAACCACTTCATCCAAAGATGTTTGGGCGATCTCACTTTCGGCCAAATCGAGCACCGTGCGCACCGGCGTTGTCACCAAAAACGCGCCGCACGACTCCCAATCGTCGAAAACCAGCTTCCGCTTGGTCAACACCAGCCGAGGCGTGACCGGCACCCGCCCCGCCGACACCGACAGATGCAGAAACCGTGGCTCCAACTGCCCAATCCCATGCAGCTCGGCCGCACTCTGATACGAAACCACAGCGACCCCGTCGAACCATGCCGCCCACATCGCGTACTCGTCGAGCGGACCGTCCGGCCAATCGGCGAGGCGCATGATGCCAACCCCGGTCCGCGTGACCGTGCCATCCCCTAACGCGGCGCGTACCCGCTGCTCAGTGCCGGTTCGCAACACCTGACGGGTGGTAAAGAACCCGGCATGACGCCCAGCAAGTCGAAGTAATACCCGCCACCGATGCTCCGCCGTGCCGACCGTGCGGCGGGCCACCTCGCCAGTCATGGTTTCCAGGCTACGCCCACAAAAGTGCCCCAGGTCACATTTCGCTTACCAACGCTTTGCCAGGCCCTCAGAGCCGACTCAGAAAGATCGTGAAGAATCGGCAGCTATGAGCACGCAGACAACGAGCGATCCCAAGATTTCGCGACGGACGCTTCTAATCGCGCTAGGCGTGGTGGCGGCGCTGCTCGTCGCGGCGGTTGTTGGCACGGAAGCCTATGCGCGACACAAGATTTCGAGTTGCATCAGCAACGGGTTCGAGCAGAGCATGGGCTCGCGCATCGACGTTAGCTTCGGCCCAAAACCGATGCTGCTCTCCTACGTCGACGGCAAGGTGTCGTCGATGACGATCGACTCCGAAGACAATAAGTTCGGCCCGGCAATCGGAATGAATGTGCATGCGCAATTCAATGATGTCGAGATGAAAAACCGGGGTGCCGACGGTGCGACGATCGGCAGCTCAACAGCAACGGTCACCTGGAACAACGCGGGCATTCAGCAGACGCTCACCGGCATGGTTTCGGGCGTGAAGTCCTCGGCGAGTACGGGCCTGTTGACGCTGGACGTCCTCGGCGGACTCGCGCAACTTGAGGTGCAGCCCAAGGTCGTCAACGGCACAGTCGAAATCGAAACCAAGTCCGCCCAGTTCCTCGGCCTCGGTCTCCCAACCGACCTGGTGCAAAGCATCGTCGACACCTTCACGACCAGTTTCCAGAGCTACCCGCTTGGCCTGAAACCGACCTCGATCAAGGTCACCGACGACGGCCTCAAGGTCGACCTCGCTGGCGGCCACACCGACCTGCCCGCCGGTCAGAACCTCAGCGGCAACCAGCAGATCAAGTGCTAGCTATTCGCTAAACCCGCCGATTCACTAAACCCGTCGAGCACCGCCGCCGACTTCGACAGCCCTAGCCGCGTCGCGCCCGCCGCGATCATCGCGGCGGCGTCAGCGGCGGTGCGAATGCCACCGCTGGCTTTCACGCCAAGTCGGCCGCCGACCGTGCGGGCCATCAACTCGACCGCGTGCACGCTCGCGCCACCGGCGGGGTGGAACCCGGTCGACGTTTTCACGAAGTTCGCGCCGCCCTGTTCGGCGGCCTTGCACGCGCCGACGATCGCGTCGTCGTCGAGCGCGGCCGATTCGATGATCACCTTGAGTACGGCCTGGTCGTCGATCGCTTCGCGGACGGTGATCACGTCGGTGAGCACGGCGTTGAAGTCGCCAGCGGCAGCGGCACCGACATCGATGACCATGTCGACCTCGTGCGCGCCCTGCTGAACGGCGAGTCGCGCTTCAGCCCCCTTGACGAGCGAGTGGTGTTTACCTGACGGGAACCCGGAGACGGTGGCGATCACCAATCCGGGCGCGCGCACCGGCAACATCGACGGCGAAATGCAAATCGAGTACACACCAAGCGCACGCGCCTCAGCAATCAACGCGTCGACCTGCGCGGGCGTGGCTTCCGGGGCGAGCAGCGTGTGGTCGATCATCGCGGCAACGTCGGCGCGAGTTAGTTCCGAAACCGTCATGGCGTCGAGTCTGGCATAACACCGTTGCGCTGCGTCGCCCCGTTCGGCCACACTGATCACCTAGCAGTTCTCGGCCGACTGAAGGGTACGACCGTGCTGATCCGTCGCGAAAAACCAGAAGACGCCGCCGCTATCGCGGAAATCCACCGCCAAGCTTTCGCGCCGCATTATGCCGACGATCCGGCCGTCATCGAACCACCCGAAGTTGATCTTGTCGCGAAGCTACGCGCCGACGAGGCGTGGATGCCAACGCTGTCGTTTGTCGCTTCGCGGTATGACCGCATCGTCGGCCACGTCACGCTCACCCGCGCGGGCATCGGCCCGTTCCCCGTGCTCGCGCTTGGCCCGCTCGGTGTGCTGCCCGGGTATCAGAAATCCGGCATCGGCTCGGCACTCGTACACGCCGCCCTCGGCGCTGCCGACGCCCTCGATCAACCGATCATCGGTCTCGTCGGCGACCCGGCCTACTACTCGCGCTTCGGCTTCGTCCCCGGTTCGCGCCTTGGCATCACGCCCGACGTCGCCGACTGGGCACAGCATTTCCAGGTGCGCGCGCTCACCGCGTACGACGGCGCGCTCACCGGCGAATTCCGTTATCCCACTCCGTTTTACGAGCTATAGGGCTACTCGAAAACCACCGTGCGACGGCCGTGCACAAGCACGCGGCCCTCCAAATGCCAACGCAGTCCACGCGAAAGCACAACACGTTCGATATCGCGACCCTGGCGCACCATGTCGCGCACGTCGTCGGCATGGTCGACGCGAATCACGTCCTGCTCGATGATCGGGCCCGCGTCGAGTTCGGCGGTCACGTAATGACAGGTAGCGCCAATGAGTTTCACGCCGCGCGCGTGCGCCTGGTGATACGGCTTCGCGCCAACAAACGAAGGTAAGAAGCTGTGGTGAATGTTGATGGCCTTGCCAGCCCAGTACTCGCACAGGTCGGCAGGCAACACCTGCATGAAGCGGGCGAGGACAACCGCGTGCGGGTCGTGCCCGTCGACAAGCTCGCGCACCTGCTCGAACGCGGGACCACGCTCGGCCGGGTCTTTCGGGAACGGCACGTAGTGGAACTTCACGCCGTGCGCTTCGGTGATGCCAGCGAGGTCGGGGTGATTGCCGATCACGGCTTCGATCGTGGCGGGCAGTTCGCCGGAGTTCGCGCGACCGAGCAGGTCGTGCAGGCAGTGCCCGTCCTTGCTCACCAGCAGCACAACGCGACGCGGTTCGCCCGAGTCATGTAGCTCCCATTCGGTCTCGGGACCAAATTCGGCAGCCACCTCAGCGAAGCGCGTACGCAGCTCATCGGCATCAAACGGCACGGTCGACGCCTTGATCGCCTGTCGTGTGAAGAACCAGCCGATGTCACCGTCGGAGTGATAGCCGGCCTCCACGATCGAACCGCCGAAATCGGCGATGAACGAGGTGATCCGGGCGATGATGCCCGGCCGGTCAGGGCAGCCGAGCGTCAGCACGAAACGACGATCATCGGCGATGGCTGGGGCGGAACTCATCGTTCCATTATCCCAGGTCCGGACCGGCCGGTCGGCATCGAGGCAATTACCCGACGAGCTCGCCCTTGCGCGAATCCGCCGACACGTTCGACAACACCTCGGCCAGTTCAGCATTGAACAGGTCGTGACGTTCGACATTGCCAAGGTGACCGGTCGGCAGCACCTTGTGCTTGGCGAGCGTGCCGACGCCGCGCAGGAGTTCAGCGATGCGCTCGGCGTGCAGCGGCGGCGTCATGTCGTCGCGGTCGCCAGCGAGGACGGTGGTCGGCACCGAGAAGTTGGCGGCGGCGTCGCCCAAGCTCAGGCGGGTGAGCAGCAGCCCGTAGCGCGAACGCGTCATCATCCGACAGCCACGAACCACCGAAAGCGCGTAGTCGAGCTTGGTGCGCGGGGTGTCGACGGTCATAACCTGACTCGCGAAAAGCTTGCGTACCGGCGCGATCGGCGGGAAGACAACCGGCGTGCCGAGGATGACCTTGCCGAGCCAGCCCGGCGTAGGAATTTGGCGGCCACCGAGCACCGCGAGCGGGCGGTTCAGGCCGGGGACCATCGTCGAAACCTCGACAAGCGAGTGCGCGCCGGTGTTGGTCAGCACAATCGCTTCGGCGTGTTCGGCGACCCGCTCGGGGTAGCGACCAGCCCACGCGATCAGCGTCATGCCGCCCATCGAGTGACCGACGAGCGTCGCGCGCTGGCCGGGTAGCAGCACGGCGTTGAGCACGTCTTCAAGATCATCAGCGAGGATGTTGGTGCTCGGGTTGGCATAACCATCGGTGCTTTCGCCGTGGCCGCGCGTGTCGTAAGCGACGACGCGGTACTCGTCGGCGAAGGCGTTGATCTGGGCGTTCCAGTACTCAATCGAGCAGGTCCAGCCGTGGATCAACACCACGACCGGCGCGTCGACCGGGCCGTAGGCGTGCACACGCAGCCGGGCACCGTCGGCAGTGACGACGGGGATGACGTCCGGGCGAACCCGAGGCGGGTCGAACGCGGGCGTCGCGTAGGTACGCGTCCGCAGGTCGGCCCTATGGGCCGCGAGGGTCGTCTCTACCAGCACCGATGCCCGTCGGGCGAGGTCGGTGACAGCCGTCGGCAACATTGCGCGCATCGGCACACTCCTTTGTGTTACTCAGAGAAACAGTAACACCGTGTACCGGGATCGCGCGAGAGCCAATTCGCGGTAATTACCAGCCAGATCCCCCGCGCTGAATCTCGTCGACCTTCGGTCGCACGTCAGCGAGATAGACGCCCGACGCGACGACGGCGATGAAGGCGAGCAGCCCAAAACTGCCCGCGGCGAGCAACAACAGCAGCAGCGAACCAGCGAGAATCGCCAGCCACGCGGGCTTGCTCAACTTTCCGGTCGCGGTAAACGCGTCTTGGCGCTGACGGACCGCATGAACCAGCGCGAAGACCGTCATGCCGAGCGCGACGAGCCAGATCAGCCACATAAGGGCAGCTTGAATACCAAACGCGATAGCCACGCTGTCCATCGTAATGACAAAGCGGCCCCGCACACGCGATTGTGTGCGGGGCCGCTTTTGCGCGAGTAGAGGCTATTACGCCTGCTTGGGCGCGGCCTTCTTCGCGGGCGCCTTCTTGGCGGCAGCCTTCTTGGCGGGTGCCTTCGGGGCCGAGGTCTCCTCGGTGACCGCGACAACCTCGGCTTCGACGGTCTCGGCGACGGTGGCGGCCTCGGCGGCAACCTCAGCCTTGCCGCGGCCGATCAGGCCACCGACCTTGGTGATCGCGTCTTCGGCACGGGCCGACGCATCCTTGTAGAGGGTCTCAACGCGACCGATGCGCTCTTCGACGGCCGGGGTGGCGCGCAGCCGGTCGACGGTCTCCTCGCCGCGAGCAGCAAGGTCGGTGTAGATGTCGAGTGCCTGCTGGAAGTACTTCTCAGCCAGGGTGCGCAGCTCTTCGGTGGTGAGCTTCTCGCGCAGCTCTGCCAGGTCCTCGGGCAGCTCGGACGGCAGCGCGGTGATGCGGCCGCGCAGGGTCTCGAACTGAGCCGTCACGTCGGCGGGCACGTTGGCGATACGGCCACGGGCCTCGTCAACGCGCGCCTGCACATCGGCGGTGGTGACGCGGGTACGCACGTCAGCGAACACATCGTTCACGGCAGCGTAGATGGCGTCGCCCGCACCAACGGTGGCGAAAAGCGGCTTGGTCACGGTTGCGGTCTTCTCGGTCATAAGTTTTCGTTCTCCTGGCGTGGCGGAGTGTCAGTTGTCGTGAACGAAACTTCGCTGTCTCGTTCGTTCCCCCCTGAGCCGGTTGTTTCCCCGTTTTCCCGACGAAACGACTCGTAAATCTCCAGCAACACCTGTTTTTGTCGTTCCGTCACCGAGGTGTCGGCCAACAAGGCGTCGCGGACCGGGCTGTGCGGACGCTGCTCAAGATAACCGGCCCGCACGTACAACACTTCCGAAGAAACCCGCAGCGCCTTGGCGATTTGGGTCAGCACTTCGGCTGAGGGGTTGCGCAATCCGCGTTCGATTTGGCTCAGGTACGGATTGCTCACCCCCGCCAGAGCAGCGAGCTGACGCAGGGACACCTGCGCGGCTTCGCGCTGGGCCCTGATGAAACCTCCGATGTCTTGAGCCGCGTGCGCTACACGACCCTCCGAACCTTCGGGTTGGTCTTTCATCACTCACCTTCTGGCGGTTGTACGGTCAATACTAGGTGCGAGTGCTAGCTATTGCAAGCGCTTTTGTTAGCACCTGTCGGGCAACTGCCCAGTGTCAGTGGAACAACAGCTGCGAAATCGTGTAAATCGCCAGGCCCGCAAGCGAACCGACGACAGTGCCGTTGATCCTGATGAACTGCAAATCACGCCCGACCTGCAACTCGATCTTCTTACTCGCCTCGTCGGCATCCCAGCGGGCGACCGTATCGGTTACCAGCGTAGTGATCTCAGCGCTGTAGTTACTCACTAGATAACGCGCGCCGCGGTCGATCCAGCCATCAACCTTGGCGCGCATCTCCGGGTCGTCGCGCAAGCGCTCGCCAAGGCTTTGCACGTTCTCAGCGACCTTGCGCCGCAACGTGGAATTGGGATCGTCGGCCGACTCCAGAATCAGTCGCTTGGCCGCGCGCCACGTCGCCGAGGCCATGCCGGTGATCTGTTCGCGGCCCATGATCTCGGCCTTGACCTTCTCCGCCTTGGCGATCAGGGCGGGGTCGTGTTGCAGGTCTTCAGCGAATTCAAACGCGAATCTGTTTGCCGCTTGGCGCAATTCGTGATCGGGGTTGCTGCGAACCTTCCAGGTGAACTCGACGAGTTCGCGGTAAATGCGTTCCGAGAGCAGGGTGTTGACGAACTTCGGTGCCCACTGCGGCGCGTCACGTTCGACGATGCGATCGACAGTCTCCTGCGAACCGAGCGCCCACTGATGCGCGCGCTCAGCAAGCAGGTCGATGAGCGGCAGCTGGCGATTGTCGGCGATGAGCTCTTCGAGCACCCGCCCAATCGGCGGTCCCCACAGCGGTTCGGCGATGCGTTTGACGATGGTCGCGTCGATAACTTGCTCAACGTCTTCATCGCGCAACGTGCCGACGATCGCGCGCAGGATGGTCGCGCTTTCCTGGGCGACGCGCGCGGCGTTCTGCGGCTGGGCCATCCAACTGCCGACCCGCAGCGAGATCTGCGCGGCGTCAAGTCGGGCTGACACCACGTCGGGCGCGAGGAAGTTAGCCCCGACGAACGCGCCAAGCTGTTCGCCAAGTTGATCTTTTTTCTTGCGAATGATGGCCGTATGCGGGATCGGCAGGCCGAGCGGATGCCGGAACAGCGCGGTGACGGCGAACCAGTCGGCGAGCGCGCCAACCATGCCCGCCTCCGACGCCGCACGCACGTACCCGACCCACTCGCCGCCACCCCCGCGCGATTCGAGCCACCGGCACAGCAGATACACAATCGTCGCGGCCAGCAAAAAGCTGGTCGCGAGGGCCTTCATCTTGAACAGGTCGCGACGTTTGCCTTCCTCGTCGACCATCATCGAGAAACCGGCGGCCGTCGTGGCCTGGGCTCCGGGAGCAGTCTGCATGGCCCCCATTGTGCTACCTCGATCCGACACGGCTGACTACGCGCGGGTAAGCGCGAAGGTGTGGTAAATGCCGCAACGTCGCCCAATAGCGTGCTTCGACACATATGCGACGCCTAAGCTAAGAAGCGAGTAAGGCCGCGCCCCCGCAGCAAATCGGACTTGAGGAGTCGTCGTTGTCCACCGAGGATCTCGTCGCGATCGGCGAAAAGCCAGCTCGAGCCGCCTCCGCGCGTGGCAGCAATAACAGCGCTGACGGCCGCAAGCAGCGTTGGCGTCAACACAAAATCGACCGGCGCGAAGAGTTGGTCGACGGCACATTAGCCGCCATTCGCGTGCGCGGCTCCGGTGCCGGCATGGACGAGATCGCCACCGAAATCGGTGTATCGAAAACCGTGCTCTACCGCTACTTCGCCGACCGAAACGACCTGGTCCAGGCAACGATGGAACGGTTCATCGAAACCACCATGCTGCCTCGGGTTTACGGTGCGATCAGCGTCGACGCCGATGAATACGCGCTGGTGCGCGCCGCGATGACCGAGTATGTCGGCACCGTTGCCGACGACCCTGAGGTCTACCGCTTCATCATGACCAACGGCACCGGCGACACGTCTTCGCTCGCCGGGTTCGAACGTCTCTTCGCCGAGGTCGTCGCGACAGTCCTGATCGACCGTGGCGGCTCGCACAACATCCGCACCGACGGCGCGATGCTGTGGAGTTACGTGATCGTCGGCGGCATTCAACTGGCAACGCACTGGTGGACGACAACTGATGCGGCAATGCCGCGCGAATCCGTCATCGACTACCTCACGATGATCACGTGGAGCGCCATCGAGGGCATCGCCCGCACCGGCGGCGAACCCGAGCGCTTCAACGCGGTCACGCACAAGCTCCCCAAGGGCCCCACCGAACCGTTCTGACCAGCGCCGATGCCCTGACGGCCCGCCCTGCGCAGTGTTGGCCGTCACCGTTGGCTACGCTAATGGCGAGCGGTACGCTGTGGCTTGCGTCACCGTTGGGCACCAACGGAGGTTCCTCGATGGCAAAGAACGTGCCGACTTCGCGGTTGGCCCGCGGCACGAAACTCGGGGCTGTCGCAGCGGGCTCGATTATCCGCTCGAAAAAGACCAGGTTGTCGATGGCTGGTCGGTCGGAGGCCGTCCGCGCTCGCATGGCTGAGGAATCGATGATCCGCACCACCGAACAGGTGGTCATGGTGCTTGGCACCATGAAGGGCGTCGCGATGAAGCTGGGCCAGATGATGTCGGTGCTCGACTTGGATCTGGTCCCCGACGCCCATCGCGAGCGATTCCAGCAGCGGCTTGCCGTCCTGCGCAATGCCGCGCCGACCGTTTCCTTCGACGCGATGCGCGCGGTGATGGAAGCCGAGTACGGCTGCCCGATCAGCGAGGTTTTCGCCGAATTCGACCCCGCAGCCATCGCGTCGGCATCGATCGGTCAGGTGTATCGGGCCACCCTGCACGACGGGCGCAAGGTCGCGGTCAAGGTGCAGTACCCGGGCGTCGACGTCGCGGTGCGCGCGGACCTGAAGAACCTCACCCTGTTTCGGCGCGTGCTCGCTTCGGCGATGCCGTGGATCACGCCCGCGGTGCTCGACGAGCTCAAGCTGAATATGGAAAGCGAACTCGACTACGCCGCCGAGGCACGTACCCAATCCGAAATCGCCGCCCTTTATCGCGGCCACCCGTTCATCATGGTTCCCGATTCGGTGCCTGAGCTGTCGAATACGCGGGTGCTGGTCAGCGAATTCGTCGACGGCATCGGCTTTGACGCCATGCGCGCGCTGCCCGAAGCCGAACGCGACCGCATCGGCGAAATCATCTACCGCTTTTACGTCGGTTCGCTGTTCACCTTCAACGAGTTCTGCGGTGACCCGCACCCGGGCAACGTGCTGCTCGCGCCCGACGGACGCGTGACCTTCCTCGACTTCGGGCTGTTCAATCGCATGGACCCGAAGATGGTCGAATTCGAAAAGCAGTGCTTGCGCGCGGCTGCTGAGGAACGCTCGGAAGACCTGCGCCAGTTGATGATTGATCGAGGTGTGCTCGATTCGCCCGACGAGATCGGTGCCGACGAGTGTCTCGAGTACGTACTTTCAGCATCCGAATGGTGCCTGCTCGACCAACCGATCACCATCACGCCCGAATTGGCAAGTGGCGCCTTCCTTCTCGCTGTCGACCCGCGAGCAAGCGAGTTCACCGGAATGAAGCAGCAGAATCTCCCGCCCGAGCACCTGTTCTCCCGTCGCGCCGACTTCCTCACCTTCGGCATGCTCGGCCAGCTCGGGTGTACCAGCAACTGGCACGGCATCGCGCGCGAATGGCTCTACGGTGAGCCGCCTCGCACGGAACTCGGTGTGGCTCACCATGATTGGCTTGCCAGCAAGCCACGTAAACCCGCACGCAAGTCGCGCGCTACCAAACGTGCCAACTGAAAGGCCACCATGTCTTCCCGCGAGTTCGACCTCATTCTGTTTGGCGCGACCGGTTTCGTCGGCAGGCTCACCGCTGAATACCTGACTACGGCGCTGCCGGAGGGTGCCCGCGTCGCGATCGCGGGCCGCACCATCGAAAAGCTCGTCGATACCCGCGCCGAACTTGGTCCGATCGCCGCGAACTGGGGACTTGTCGTTGCCGACTCGTCGGACCCCACGTCGCTTGCCGCGATGGCCGCGCGCACCAAGGTTGTCGTCACCACCGTCGGCCCGTACCTGCGTTACGGCCGTGGGCTTGTCGGCGCGTGCGCCGCCGCTGGCACCCATTACGCCGACCTCACCGGCGAACCGTTGTTCATTCACGACATCGTTGAACGGTACGAGGGCATCGCGCTCGAAACCGGCGCAAAGATCGTGAATTCCTGCGGCTACGACTCGATTCCGTCGGATCTGAGCGTGTACGAGATCTACCGTGCCACCGTCGCCGACGACACCGGCGAGCTTGAAGACACCACGCTCGTCGCTTCACTCAAGGGCGGAATGAGCGGCGGCACCATCGATTCCGGCCGCGCGATGATGGAAGACGTTGCCGCCGACGGCAAACGAGCTCGCATCCTCGCGCACCCGTACTCGCTGAGCCCCGACCGCGCGCTTGAGCCCGACCTCGGTCGCCAGTCCGACCAGGCGTTCGCGCGGGCGGCATCGATCGATCCGAGCCTCGACGGCTGGGTCACCACCTTCATCATGGCCCAGCACAACACCAAGATCGTGCGTCGCTCGAACGGCCTGCTCGGCTGGCCTTACGGCAAGCAGTTCCGCTACCGCGAGGTGATGAGCGCTGGTCGGTCGAAGGCCGCGCCGCTGGTCGCGGCCGGTGTCGCGGGCGGCATCGTCGCGGGGATGGCGTCGGGCGCGGTGCTGTCGCGGGTGTCGCTTGGCCGCAAGTTGCTCGATCGCATCCTGCCCAAGCCGGGCACCGGGCCAAGCGAAGCGGCACGCAAGAGCGGCTGGTTCCAGATGCGCACCTTCGCCCGCACCAGCTCGGGCGCGAAGTATGAGGCGACCTTCGCGGGCAAGGGCGACCCCGGTTACCAGGCGACCGCCGTGCTGCTCGGCCACGCTGGCCTGAGCCTCGCGTTCGACGAATTACCCGCGCGCGCAGGCATTCTCACGCCCGCCGCCGCGATGGGCGAAGCACTCACCGACCGTCTGCGCGGCGCGGGCATGACGATCGAGGTCAAGCGCGCATGAACCTGGCCCGCAAAACGATGAACGCGCCCGCGCTAGCGGCGGTGTACGAGCACGCGTGGCGACCGTCGCTGTTTTGGTTGGCCAGTGGCCGAACCACCGAAACCGACCGACGCGACGCGGTCACGTCACTGCGCCTCGACGGAAACCAGCGCGTGCTCGACATCGCTTGCGGCCCCGGAAATTTCACACGCTATCTCAGCAACCACCTCAATGACGACGGCTATGCGATCGGGGTCGACTACTCGACCCCGATGCTGGCGCGAGCCGTCGTCGACAACGCCGGCCCGCGCGTCGGGTACCTGCGCGGCGACGCGCGCACGCTCCCCTTCGCCGACGGCACCTTCGACGCCGTCTGCTGCTTCGGCGCGCTGTATTTGATCCCCGACCCCATCGCGGCGACGCGCGAGATGATTCGCGTGCTCGCGCCCGGCGGCCGGTTGGCGATCAGTACCAGCTTCCACACCGACAACATGTTCGGTCACACCGCGAAGGCGGTCGCGAGCCTCAGCGGGCTTCGCCTCTTCGACCGCGACACCTTCCCGAAGCTGTTCGCCGAGGAAGGGCTCGTCGACATCAACCAGCGCGTGCATCGGTTCTTGCAATACGTCGACGCCACGCGCCCGGCCTGACCGGGCCGTTTGCCCGCGCCCGGTACCGTCGGATGACATGACGGCTGACCGCTGGACCGAACCCGCGATCACGGCACTCAACGCAACGGGAGTGCGCGTCGACGCAATGAATCGCTCGTCAACGCCGGGTTTCCCCGGCGACAAGCACCACGGCGAGAAAGCACTGCACGACATCGAGCCGGAGTTGGCGACGCTGCAATTGCAGCTGTACGCCAACGGCCGCGCTGGCGGCAAAGACAGCCTGCTGCTGATCTTGCAGGGCACCGACTGCTCGGGTAAGTCGAGCCTGGTCCGCCACGTTTTTCGCGGTCTCGACCCGCAGGGCCTTGAGTATCACGCCTTCCGCGTGCCAACGCCGATCGAACGCGATCACAATTACCTGTGGCGCATTCAAAAGGCTTTGCCGCTGCCGGGCAAGCTGTCGATTTTCGACCGGTCGCAATACGAGGACATCATCGTCCCACGCGTGCACAACACACTGCCCAAAGAAATCTGGGAACGTCGATACGACGAGATCAATTCGTTTGAACGCATGGTCACCGACGCGGGAACAACGATCGTCAAACTCATGCTCTTCATTTCCCCCGAAGAACAGGCCAAACGGCAGCGCGCGCGGTTGGAAAATCCGGCGAAGTACTGGAAATTCGATCCCTACGACGTCACCCAGCACGCGTACTGGGATCAATTCCAAGAGGCGTATCAGTCGGTACTCGACCGCACCAACACCGATTACGCACCCTGGTACGCCATTCCCGCCGACCACAAGTGGTACACCCGGTTGGCTGCCGCCGAAATCCTGATCGCACACTTACGGAAACTCGATTTGGGTTGGCCGCCAGCCGAATTCAACGTCGAAGAACAACTCCACCGCCTCGATGACGCGGTCATTCACTCGAAAGGGAACGCCGGTGACAACCCCTCGTAGGAACCCGCTTGCCGAAGCCGAGGCTGCCGATCGCAAACGCAAGCTCGCGATTCAGATCGGTGTCGGCGCGGTACTCGTCGCTCTTATCGCCGCGATCGGCATTGGTTTCGCGGTGAAGAAGAAAGACGACGATGCCGCGGTCGCGCCCCCGGTCGCCGCGCAAATTCCCGCGACCGGCGGTTCGGTCACCGAGGCCGGCACGATTCTCGTTGGCGACCCGAACGCCAAGGTCAAGGTGAAGATTGTTGCCGATCTCCAGTGCCCAGCGTGCAAGCAGTTCGAAGCGGCCAACGGCGTCGCGGTCGCCCAGGCTGCCGCCGCTGGCACCGCGTCGGTTGAGTACCAGATCATTTCGTTCCTGGATAAGGCGTCGACGAATCAGTACTCGTCGCGCGCGGCCAATGCCGCCTACTGCGTCGCTAAATCCGACGTCAGCAAGTTCCAGGGCTGGTTGCAGACGATGTTCGAAAAGCAGACGCCCGAGGGCGGCGCGGGGCTCAGCAACGAGGAGTTGGTGAAGATCGCAGTCGGTGCCGGTTACACCGACCCTGCCGTCGCCACCTGCATCAATGACCGTCCATACGCGAATTTCGTCACCCAGACAACGCAGTCGGCGCTCGCTGGCGGCGTGAAGTCGACCCCGTCGGTGTACATCAACGGCCAACTCCAGCAGTCGGACGACTTGTTCACCGAAAACGGGATGACCTCGCTTATCAACGCGGCAAAGTGATCACCGCTTCATCGAAGTCAGCCTGGCTGGTGCTGCTAGCTGGGCTGGCGGGGTGGCTCGCCTCGTGCACGCTCACCTACGAACGCTTCAAACTGTTCGTCAACCCGGCTTACAAAGCGTCATGCAGCATCAATTCGGTGCTGTCGTGCGGGTCGGTGATGAAGGCCGAGCAGGCTGCGGTTTTCGGATTTCCAAACCCGCTGATCGGCATTGTCGCCTTTTCCGTCGTTGTCACGCTTGGCGTGTTAGCCGTGCTCGGCGTTGGTTTTCCGCGCTGGATTTGGATCGCGCTGTGGGGCGGCACGGTGCTCGGGATCGCTGGTATTTGCTGGCTGATTTTCCAAAGTCTGTACCGCATCAACGCGCTGTGTCCGTACTGCATGGTCGTGTGGGTCGCGACGCCGCTGCTGTTCGCCGCGACGACGAAGATCGCGTTTGGGTCGTCGCGTGGAGTGCTTCGAGTGCTCTGTGAATGGCGATGGACGCTCGTCGCGGTGTTTTACGCGGCGGTTGTCGTGCTGGTTTTCCTCAACTTCCAGGATTACTGGACTTCGCTTTTCTGAGATCTAGCTTGGTGTTCCTCGCGCGAGCGTCACCGTGACCGTGCGCGTGTTCCCATCCGGCCCGCGCAAGTCGATGCGAATGGTCTCCGCTGGTTTGCGCTTGCTGATCGCGGTCGTGAGCGCGCGTGCGGTGGTGATGGTTTGCCCGTCGACGGCGGTGATGGTGTCGCCGTCGACAATTCCGGCGGCCTGCGCTGGTTGCCCGTGGAAAGCCCAGTCGACGCGTGCGCCGCTCGGTTGCGCGTCGGTAATCTGCACGCCGAGCGTCGCGGTCGGGCCGATGTGCACGGTTTCGGTTGGCGTTCCCGAGCGGATTTGTTCAACGATGCGCATCGCGGTGTCGATCGGCACCGCGTAGCCGTTGCCTGGACCAGGCGTTTTGTCGCCGGAGGCAGCGGTAACGACGCCCACAACCGCGCCCGTTCCGTCGGCAAGCGCGCCGCCGGACTGTCCGCCGACGACGGGCGCGGCAACTTCGACCATCCCGCGCAACGCCTTGCGACTGAGGTCGGCGGAGTTCATCGCGACAATCGACGCGTCGAGCGCGGTGATCGGTCCCGCCACCGCGGTCGGGTCGCCGCCGTCGCCACCGGCGTTGCCGATCGCGAGAACATCCTGTCGAATTCGCAGGTCAGCGGAGCTGCCAAGGCGCGCGGTCGGTAGTCCGGACGCACCGGCGAGCGAGACAAGCGCGATGTCGTTGCTTGAGTCGTAACCCAGCACGGTGCCCTCGTAAATGAGCCCGTTGCCAACATCGGTGACCTTCACCGAATTGGCACCCTTAATTACGTGATGGCTGGTGAGCACCTGCCCATCTTGGGTGAGGACGATGCCGGTGCCCGCCGCGCCACCGCCGAAGGGACCGGTCGTCACATCGATGTCGACCAGCACTTTCCGCACGTCAGCGGCCACCGCGGGGGCGTCGAGCGCGGGCGGATCCGCGTATTGCGCCTGCGCGACAAACCCACCTGGTTGCCCATCGACGCCTACCTCGCCGCGCCAACCAACGAACGCGGCGACCCCAAACAGCACGACGACTAGCGTCGCGATCAGCCGTAGCGCAGCTCTCACCCCATCCATTGTCACGGTCGTCGGCTACCGCTGGGTCTCGATCAGGTGTAGGCATGTCTGCATGAGTACTGCTGCGGCTTACGCCATTCCCGCCGCCGATGGCGCGTTCGAAAAAATCACGATCAACCGCCGCGACGTCGGCCCTGACGACGTGCTCATCGACGTGAAATTCGCTGGCATCTGCCACTCCGACATCCACACCGCGCGCAACGAATGGGGTGGCACGAACTACCCGTGCGTGCCGGGTCACGAAATCGCGGGCATCGTCGCCGCTGTTGGCTCCGACGTGCGCGATTTCAAGGTTGGCGACCGCGTTGGTGTCGGCTGCCTCGTCGGGTCGTGCGGCGTGTGCGCGCCCTGCCTAGCCGGCGAAGAGCAGTACTGCGCGAAGGGCGCGACCTGGACCTATAACTCCCGCGTCCCCGAATCCGCCCAGTCGAACGGCTACACGCTCGGCGGGTATTCGACCCAGATCGTGGTCAGCGAGTCGTTCGTTGTCGGCATTCCCGAAGGCATCGGTCTCGACGTCGCCGCGCCCCTGTTGTGCGCTGGCGTGACACTGTATTCGCCGCTCAAGCACTGGAACGCGGGGCCTGGCAAGAAGGTCGCGATCATCGGCATGGGCGGGCTTGGGCACGTCGGCGTGAAAATCGCGCACGCGTTGGGTGCGGAAGTGACCGTGCTGAGCCAGTCGCTACGCAAGCGCGACGACGGCCTTCGCATGGGTGCCGACCACTATTACGCGACGGCCGATCGCGAGACATTCCGTTCGCTGCGTGGGCAATTCGACCTGATCATCAACACGGTTTCGGCGAATCTGCCGATCGACGACTACCTTCGCCTGCTCGCCGTCGACGGCACGCTGGTGATCCTTGGCCTGCCTGACCAGCCGTTAAGCGTCACCGGACGCAATCTCGCCGGGTTCCGTCGCTCGCTCGCCGGGTCGATGATCGGCGGCATCGCGCAAACTCAGGAAATGCTCGACTTCTGCGCCGCGCACGGTATCGGCGCGGAAATCGAACTCATCTCGGCCGACGAAATCGATTCCGCGTACGAGCGCGTGGTCGCGAGCGACGTGCAGTACCGCTTCGTGATCGACGCCGCGACCATCTAGTACCAGCGCGCCAGCGCGCGCGAGAGTCGACAATGCCGCTACCGTGACCGGCGTGGCTGCTGAAGAACCGAAGCTGCCGCCCGCGTGGACGGTGTCGACCCCGCCGCGCTGGCTGCCGCGCTCACTGCTTTACACCGCGCTCGCGATCGCCGGTTTGATCGCCGCGTTTTGGATTCTCGGCAAGTTGGCCGGATTGCTTACCGTGCTGCTTGTTTCGATCTTCCTCGCGTTCGCGATCGAACCTGCGGTGAATTGGCTTGCACGCCACGGCATTAAGCGCGGACTGGGCACGGGGATCGTTTTCCTTGTCCTGCTCGCGGTGGTCGCCGCGTTCGTTATTACGTTGGGCGCGTTGCTCGTTAATCAAGTTTCGACGCTGGTAAACAACGCGCCGCAGTACGTCGAAAGTCTCGTGCACTGGATCAACGACACCTTCGGCACAGATATGTCGGGCAAAGACCTGACGAAATACGCGACCGACTGGAGTTCGACCATCGAGGGCTACCTCGTTGGACTCGCGGGCAACGTCTGGGGCATCGGCGCAACCGCGATCGGCGCCATTTTCCAACTGCTCGGCGTGCTGTTGTTCACGTTCTATTTCGCCGCCGACGGGCCACGTTTCCGCACGTGGGTGTGCTCATTCCTGCCGCCTGCTCGGCAGAAGCACGTGTTGCGCGCCTGGGATATCGCCGTCGAAAAGACCGGTGGCTACATCTATTCACGCGGCCTGCTCGCACTATTTTCGGCGATCGCGCACTACATCGCGTTGCGGATTTTCGACGTGCCGTCGGCGTTCGCGCTCGCGCTGTGGGTTGGTGTTGTCTCGCAATTCATTCCGACGGTCGGCACGTATCTCGCAGGCGCTTTGCCCGTGCTCGTCGCGCTGGTGAACGACCCGATTTCGGCGCTGTGGGTGTTGTTGTTCATCCTCGCTTATCAACAGTTCGAGAACTACGTGCTGCAACCGCGCGTAACCGCGCACACGCTCGCGATGCACCCTGCCGTCGCGTTTGGCGCGGTGATCGCGGGCGCTGCCCTGCTCGGCCCGACCGGCGCACTACTGGCGATTCCGGTGACCGCGACCGTGCAGGGTTTTTCGGCTGCTTATGTACGACGCTACGACGTTGAGCCTGATCACGACGAACCACGAAAGTAGGCGGCTAGCATGGCGATTCTGTTGTCGTTCGTCTCGATGTTGTCGACTCTGTTCGGCGGTTTCGTCGCCATGCGCATTGGTGACCGCAAGCATTTGGTGCTCGGCCTCGCCGCTGGCGTGATGCTCGGTGTTGTCGCGTTCGACCTAATTCCCGAGGCACTTGAGCAGCAGGATGGCGATTTTCACGGCATTCCGATTGTGTTGATCGCGGCGGTTATCGGCTTTTTGAGCCTGCACATCATCGAGCGTTCGGTAGCGGTGCACAAGGGCCATGAACACGAATTCGGTAAGCACGAACACGGTTTCGAGTCGGTTGGCATTTTGGCCGCCGCAGGTTTGATCTTTCACAGCACGCTCGACGGTTTCGGCATTGGCCTCGGCTACCAGGCTGGCGCGACGGTTGGCCTTTCGGTGGCGATCGCGGTGATCTGCCACGATTTCGCCGACGGTTTCAACACCTTCACCATCCCCACGGTGTACGGCAGCACCCCGCGCCGCGCGGTCGCGTTACTGATCGCCGACGCGATAGCCCCGATCGTCGGCGCGATCCTCGGCACCTTAATCAAGGTGCCGGAGGAATGGATCGGCCTATACATGGGCTATTTCGCCGGCTTCCTTTTGTATTTGGCAACGGCAGACATCCTCCCGGAGGCTCACGCGAGCCACCCAAGCCGCCTGACCTTGGTCTTCACCGTTTTCGGCGTTGTGGCGATGTTTATTGTCGCGGCAGTGAGTCACTGACCGGTTCGCGCCCACGCCGCGCGCGTTCGAGGACCTCACTCTCAGTGGGCGGACTGGCGGGGTGATAGCTCAGACACAGCGGAGTGAGCACCTTTTGGAACGTTTTGCCTTCCCTGCCCACGTAGAACTGGCCGGTGCTTAGCTTGCCGACATCATCGAGGTTGCCGCCCCACGAGCTGGCGATTAGCTTCGCTGCTTGAATCTGAACCGCAGTACCGAGCTTGCCGTAAAACTGGATTCCCGCGTTGCCGGACACCTTGTTATCCAGGCCCTTTGGCGCCTGAGTCGCATAGGCGATACCCAACCCATACTTGCGCGCCTGCGATGCGAGTAGGAGCGAACTCGCCGTCGCTGGCGTTGTCTTTCCGGACGGCGCGAAAGTTTGCGCTTCATCGAGCACCAGCAACGCGCCAAGCGGACGGTCGGCGGGATTAGTTTTGAAGTGCGTGAACAGCGCGATTTGCAACTGACTGACGAATGTCGCCCGTTGGATTGCGTCAGGCAGACCGATGCAACTGATCACCGATACTCGCGCCTTTTTCCCCTCGGCTGGCCGCAGCAATTCGCCTGGATCAAGCGGTTCGCCCTCGCCACCGAAAAGCGGGTCGTTGATCATCGATACCGTGAGACCGTCTGCCATCTCCGAGGCGAGGCTGGCGGCATTACGTACTTTGCTCACACCGTCCGGTAGGTCGGTAAGCAGTGCGACGAGCGACCGCAAATCGTGTGCGGCACCTCGTGCGAAATGGGTGAGCGTCTCAATCAGCACGGCACGCGCCTGCGGGATTTTGCGGCCGCTAATGCCCGACCGTGCAAGGAGGTCGGCGGCGGTCACCTCAACGGCGGTACGCAATTCGTCGCTGTCGTCGCGGACCGCGCGGAAATCAGGGAGCGAACTAAGCACGAGCGGTCGTCCGGCTTGTCTGCGCGGGGTCCACACGACCACGTCAGTGTCGGCAAGGTAGCGCTGTGCGGCTTCGGCGTCGCCAGCGCGCCAACCGACTGGCGCCGACGTCCACGCGTCGCCGAGCCGGGAAAGGTCGTTGTTGATGTCGATGACGATTGATGAAACACCATGGAGCGCAACCTCTTCCACGAGCCGCCGCAGAAAGACGGTCTTGCCCGAACCGCTGCTGGCGAAGAGCACGAGGTGCTTGCGCAACAGTTCGAGCGGAACACTGAGTTCGCGATTGTCCGCGAGAGCGCGACCGAGTACCAAGGAGGGCGCATCAGAGTCGCTTCGTGCCGGTTCGGCGGCGCCGTCACGTGCGGTTGCCTCGTCAACGCCAGTCGCGGCGGACCCGTTCGTCGGAGGTGGAACCACCGGGGTAGGAGCTGGCACCGCGTCTGCCACAACGTCCCCGATCCCAGTTTCGACTGCGGGCAGGTCAGCGAATACCCGCCGAAACAGCTGCGAACTACCGGCGGGCTTGCGGAGCGCAAGCCAGTCGTCGAAGCGCGAAGGAGGGTCGACGAGCATCCCCTCTAGCGCGGCGAAAGTTCGCAGATCATCGCTAGTAATTGGCAGCGTCTCGCCCGAATTCGCGCGCAAATCATCAAGCATCGCAACGGTTTTCGGCCCGTTGGAGAAGGCGACGTTACGCAGCACCGTGAGGTGCCGATTACCGTTCGGCTCCTCAATTCCCGACTCGATGACGGCCGACCGAATTCGGGCCTGCACCGCGAGATGGTGCCGGTGCGCGATGGCGCGGAAACTCCAGTGCTGCTGATCCTCAAGCACCGGATCGATGGTCCGCCGCAGGCGGGCATGGACCGCGCGTCCGGTCGAGGTCGCGTCGTCGATCTTCAGGTCGTCGCGGCCCTGCTCAAGCACGAAACACTGCAACGCGGCGTTGAGCAGTCCGACCATGAGTTCGTCCTCACGGGCAGGATCGAGCGGGGATTCGATATCGGCGACCGAACGCAGCTTCGCAAATTGCTCATCGAACGCGGTCGGGTCAAGCGCGGGCACAACCGGTCCGGGGGCAGCGTTAGTCGCGGTGAGGCTGGCGAAGTCGCGTAGTTCCTCGACTTCACCCTGCGCGAGAATGCGCCGGACATGCTGGGTGACCAGTTGAAGGAGTCGTCGCGGGGTGTAGTACTTCAACGCGGACGCATTGAATGCTTCTGGCGCGATCGGCCATGTCGGATAAGGCGGCTCGAAGTCAACCTCGCCGTATTGAGCGGCCAAATGCCCGGCGACCACCGCCGCGGCCACCTGCGCGCCAGGAAGCGCGGTAGCAAGAAAGAGTTCGGCAAACCGGTCAGCCGCCGACGCGACCGATTGTTCCTTTAGGTACTGCCACGTCGTGGGAATGCAGGCGGCGATGACGATGGTGCGCACCGTCTCCTCGCGCAGGCGCATCAAACTATTCATGTGGTGCGCGATTGACCCGTTCTTCCGGGCCTGGGCCATGACGTCGTCGATCTGATCGACGGCGATCACCACCGGACCAGCGGCGCCGAAGAGCCGGATCAAGTCGTGAAAGATCAACTGGGCGTTACGGTTTCCGCTGCGAAAGCCCCAGGCGGTGACGGTCTCCTGCTCAAGTGGTTCGCGGAGAATGAGGAAGCTGTCGCCCACGTCGCGGGTGTCGATCGCACGGAAAAGCACGAGCGCGCGCAGGGTGTCGCGGCACGCGAAGACGAGTTCAGGATCGACTTCGGCCAGCGCGTTGAGGAAACGATCCAGGTCGACGCGCGTGGGTTGCATCGGCCCTGCGACACGCGCGGTCAGGTCGGGATCACAGCCAGCGAGGTCGGCGAGGGCGATGAGCAGGCGACGCAATTGGCCACCGTCGGCACCGAGCAGCCGGTTCATCACGCCGTGGACAGCGCCATCCCAGAACGAGTCGCCGTCGATGAGCTTCGGCATGAAGAAGAACCCGCCGTGATCCTGCACGTACTGACGCACCCAGCCGAGTAGGTGAGTTTTGCCGACGCCGGGGTCGCCATTGAGCACGATTCCGGTCGGCGACACGTCCGGCCGGTCGACAGCGAGGGCGAAGACCCTGGCGATGTCCGCCGCCGCTTCCCGGTGAAGTTCCTCAACGTGATGGGTCTGCGGCCGCCAAATGGCATCCGGCCCAAGCGCGGTGCTGAATTCGACGCGCGCTAACGCCCTGCGTTGTTGCTCGTTCACCGCCCGGCCTCGACGGTCAACAGATGGCGTGGAGTTTCGCCGAGCACGATCGCGGCTTCGTGATCGTCGCTGGTCAACGTTTTGCGGTCGGCTTCGGCGCGGACGTGAATACCGGGTCGACCCGCGAGCAGGTGCATAGCCTTGGTGAAATCGTCGGCCGGGACATGGGCCAACTGACCGCGCAGCGCGGCGAGTCGCACCTGTTCGGGCTTGCCGTCGGTCAGTTCGCGGTAGGTGCGCAGGATCTCCCCGGCGATGTCGGGCTGGAAAATGTCGGTGAGCACCTGATCGGTAGCTTCGAGGTATCGGTGCAGGCCTGCCAGCACCGCGTACAACGCGCCGCCGTAGGAACCGGACTTCGCCGGTCGCGGCGTCGACAATTCCGCCGCGCACCACTGGGCGCCGCGATCGGTCAACTCGTGCACAAGGGCGCGCCCGACCTTCTCGGTGGCAACGAACCCCGCCTCATTGAGCTTCACCCGCGACTTCCCGGTGAGCGTGACCCCCGCGACAGCGAACAAATCCGCGTTGGTCATCTCCCGCGCCTCAACCAAAAGCGCGAGCAACGCTGCCCGTTCCGCGGGGCTCAGCTGATCCGACATTCGTTCATCCGTTCTCTCATGATGGGTTCCCGTCGATGACGGTGAATCCGTTCTCAGCCGCTTCGAGACTTTGTTTTCCGTCGAAGGATCCGCGCGCGCGAACCTGGGTGCGTGTCCCGACGAGCGCACTTGCCTGGGCAAACTCGCGAGCCGTGCGGACAAGCACGGTGATCCGGCGCGTCCGGCCGGTGCTGGTGTCTCCGGTCGAAAGTATCCCTCGCACAATCACTTTGTGGCCGCCGTCGATGTCGATGCCGACAACAACGCCCTCGACCACAGCGGGCGCGGCGAGTTCGGTCCTCGTTGTCGACGGCAACGGTGCCGATGCGATCGCGAACTCCTCGCCTAGTCGCCCGACCAGCTCGCGCGGGAAGTCGACCGTCACGTCGGGCCTCGGCACCTGACGCGACCAGGTGAAACTCAGCGCGAAGCGGGTCGGCGCGCGTTCGGCGAGCCCAAGTGCGCTCAGCCCATCAGTGATCTGCGGGTCAACGAAGGACTCGGCATCGTTGATGCCGTTTGCCGTTTGCCGCGCGAGGGACGCGACGTCGAGTAGGCGAATCGCGGTCAAACGCGTCAGCGGGTTTTCCGGGCCCGGCAGAAACAGGTCGAACCCGGACGGATCGCTCGCCGTCTGTAACCCGACGTCGCCGAGTAACTCGCCGACCATTCCCGGCCGGAGGAATCGCGCGCCGCTGTCCTCGTCGGCGACCTGGCCAGCGCAGGTAAGCAGCAGCGACTGCAAGGCGACGAGCGCGTCTGCGGTGGCTTCAAGAGAGATGTCGTCGCCGACCTCCCCGACGCGATAGCCGATCACGTCCACGCCGCCAGAGACGAGGTCGCGGGCGACGACGGCAGGCGACCGGCGTTCAAGCTCCCCGACACACCGGGTCAGCGCGCGCATCCTCGGTGCGAAGTCAGCGACCCCGTCGTCGGGAACTAGCACGTCGAACTCACCGTACGACCAGATCACCCCGTGCCGCCAGACCTCGCCGGGCAACCAGCCTTGCGCGCTCAGGTACCTGACGGCCTCGTCACGCCCTGGCAGCCCCCGGCTCACTTCGACGATCCGATGACTAAGGCGCGGAGCGCTTCGACGTCGAGCACATTGCTCAGCGGGATTCGCACCGGAACTTTCCGCCGCGTGTCGGACTCCGGGACGCGCGGTTGGTCACGCAGCGAAACGAAGTACCCACAGTGTCGCAACATGGTCGCCCCGGAGACCGAGTCCGCGAATTGTCCCGAGCGGGGTGGTACATGAATGGCGAAAAGGTAACGGGGAACGGCGAAGTCGTCGCCGGCTAGCTGATTGAACTGGGTGCGATTGAGTCCGCGAAAAACGACAACGCCGCCATCGAAGGTGGGTCTCGACATCGTCTTGACCTGTACTTCGATCTGCGGCGAGAATCCTTTAGGCGTGCGCCCGGGTTGCTTGATCGTCAGGTCGACACCATCAACGTCGACATCGTCAGCGGACCAAACGAGCCCCGCCGCTGAAGCGAGCACTCGAATGTAATCCTCGCCGAACTTTCCCTGGTGGATGTTCGGATCGAGCACCGCATGCCCCCTCATGGCTCAACCCGGCAACTTCGATTTGGAACGATAGTCGCCCGCATCGAAACCCGCTGGGCTTCAGCGCTTCTGCGATTTCCGCCGTCTGTGCCGTGCGGTTCTTTCGACATCGAGTTCGTCAGTTTCGGCAGGTGTTAGACGTTCGCGGTAATCAGTGCCGAAAAGCTATGAGTTGCTGCGAATCTGCTGAGTTCCCTCCTAGTTCATAGCAAAGACACTTTCCGTTAACCTTCCGCGATCATTCTGTGACCGAACCAGAAACAGACTCTCCATCCGCTTATCGCTGGAGATACTCGACTCAAAGTTCGGAAACAGCATCATGCGCTTGAAGAATCTGATCCCGCTCGCCCTGATCGGCGCGACGCTCGTTGTGCCAGCCCAGGCTTTCGCCGACATCCCCGGCGTACCGGCTGAGCTGCAAGGACCCGCCCAGCAACTAGTTGCCGCACTGCCACACGACCAGCAGCAACAGTTCCAGCAGGCGATGGGCAACCCGGCCCCGCAGTTCGAAGACAACCTCGACGGTTGGATCCGCGGTGCCATGTTCGTAATGAGCCAGCACGGCATCCCCGGCAGCTACGAGGGCATCTACCGCAACATCATGCGCGAGTCCGGTGGCAACCCCACAGCGATCAATCTCTACGACTCCAACGCGGCGGCGGGCATCCCGTCGAAGGGCCTGATGCAGGTCATCGACCCCACCTTCGCGGCGTACCACGTCGACGGCACCTCGTGGGATATCTACGACCCGGTCGCCAACATCAGCGCGGCATGCAACTACGCCGCCAACCGCTACGGCACGATCGACAACGTGTTCTCGGCTTACTGAGCTAGCGCGCTGAGCAGCTCCGTCAGCGTGCGGCGGAGCTTGCCCATCTGGTCGCGGCTGTAGAGGGCCGTGTCATATTCCAGTTGCAGGGTCAGCCGGTTCGCGATGGTGAACGCGGTGAGCTTCGGCGGCATCTGCGGACCCATCGCGTAGATGTCGGTCCGAAGGAAGGCGACATCGTCAGGCAGCGAATGTGGTTGCACGCGACCGATATTCGACAGTGCGAAGCTTGGTGATGTCGACAGCATCGCCAGCGTCGGGGCATCTTTCACCCGCTGGATCGCCAACGGGAAACGGGCGGCGTCGCGGTTCGCGATGATCGCGCGCATCCCCGCTTCGACCTGATGGGCGACGTCGAGCGGGCTCATATCGCCGTCGACCATCGCGAAAACGCCTGCGCCGGAAGCGAAGTTGGCCATTGTTTCGACCGGCTCGGGCGGAACGCATTCGCCGCGCACGTCGGCGGCGAAACCGAGCATCAGCGGCAGGGGGCCCGCTTCGGCGATGCGAGTGCGCACGGCAGCCAGGGTTGCGCCGCTGATCACGCTATTCACCGAGACCCCTTGTGCGCGAGCAGTTTTCACTACCTCGGCGGTGTGTTCAACTGACAGCTCGATGCGTTCCAGTGCGAATCGCCGCGCATCGCCGACCGCCCCATCACGCATCAGTGCTCGGGGCGCTTCGGTCGCGTTCATCGCTGCCGTGCGGAAGTCGGTCAGCCACGCGTCCGCCTCGACTTCCGAAACGACGTCGGCAAGCCGTTGGTCCATTGGCAGCGGGAGTTCATCACGCGAATCTAGCTGCGCCACAACCGAATCCGTGACGTAGGACGTGTACCGCGCCCAGAATTGGTTGAGCAGTGCGAACGCCGACCGCCCATCTGAAATGCCGTGGTGCACAACCAAAACCAGTTGCTGCCGCTCCTCTTCCCGCAACAACACCGCGCGAAACAAGCCAGCGGTCCACTCCTGCGGCGTGTTGATGAGCGCGAGATAGTCGTCGTCACCGCCTTCAACAATGTCGAGTCGAGGTCGAAACTCGTCGTCGCGTACGAACCAGCCGTCGACAACGCGCGAACGCAGCAGCGGATGCGCGGCGGCCAGTTCGTCGAGGACTCGCTGGATCACCGCGACGTCGAGCGAGCCGTACACCGTGCTGCCGAAAAACAGCGGCATGCCAGCGGTCGGCACGCTCCCAATCGACGTGTCAGTTCCGAAATAGGTGGCTTCGAAGGGCGAAATCAAGCGCTTAGCGGTCATGAACCCAACATACAACCGTTTCAAACACTTGTCACTGACGCTTGTTTGAAACACTCGTTAGATAGATCTTGCTATCGTGCCAAGGTGGGAACCCGAGAAGACCTGCTCAACGCCGCCAAACGCTGCCTCGCCGACCGCGGCTACGCCCGCACGACCGTGCGCGACATCGTCGCCGTGTCCGGCACCAACCTCGCCGCGATCAACTACCACTTCGGCACCCGCGACAAGCTGCTGCAACAGGCGATGCTCGAATCAAGCGCGGCTGCCGTCGAGCAGATCCTCGACGCCCTCCCCGCCCCCGACCCGGCCCACCCGGCCGCGCGATTGGAGGCGTTTTGGACGAAACTCATCGCGTCCTTCACCGCCGACCCGGCCCTGTGGCACGCGAACGCGGAAGCTCTGAACGAGGCACTACACACCCCTGAGCTGCGCAGAGAATTGGCCGCCGCACAGTCAGCGGCACGCGCCGGCTTGGCCGAGACTTTCGGCAACGGCAACCAGAGCGTCGGCGCACTTTTGCAGACAATGATCGGCGGATTGCTGTTGCAGTGGTTAATCGACCCCGAAAACGCCCCTACACCAATACAACTCACCGCCGGGGTGCGGGCACTATAGGAGGACCCTTGGGAGTTTCAGTAGCAGTGCAAGATATGGTGCACGGACAAATAAGTCTCCACTATGCAAATGCGAACACGCTATCGAAAATGGCCATGCGCGCCCCAGATGGGACCATGCTGGGCCAGATTCATGCCTACGCGGATACCATGTTTAACTCGCATCAATTAAGAATGCTGGTAGCCGAAATCGCGACGCTTTCGCCCGTAGATCCAGAAGAGGCTGCGACGCTCGATGAGTTGGCCGCTCTGGCCACCGATGCGATCGGGCAACACGGATATCTCTGGTTCTGCGGGGACTAACCCAACGGCGAGTCACGGGCATCTCGATCCAACGAGTATCCCGTGACTCACCGATAGTGGCAGGTCAGTCAATCAGCAGCGGGTTCCGCCGCTTCCGCTTCCGCCCGTCGCCGCACCCGACGCGCCGCCGCGACCATGTTGCGCAACGACGGGTCCAACTGCCAGTAGTGCCGCGTCTTCAACCCACCATCCGGGTTGGCCCACAACCGTTCCGGGCCCAAAGCGGCAGCTGCCGCCGTCAACAGTTCGTCGAACTCGTCGATGTCCGGGATGCGGGCCGAACGGCTCTCGTACACGCCTGGGCCAACACCGTGGCTCAGGCCGTGGCCCGTCGCAACGTCGTCGGCCAGCGCCTCGATGACCCATTCGATTGAGCGGGTCGCCACGATCGCGGTGACGTCAGCGTCGAGCTGGTCGATCGCCTCAACCACCTCTGAGCGGCCCGAATACCCGATGTGCGTGTGAATCTGGGTGTCTGGGCGCACGCCTGAGGTGGCCAAGCGGAACGCGCCGACGGCCCAGCGCAGGTATTCCTCGCGGCCTGCGGGACGCGCGGGCAGCAGTTCGCGCAGCGCGGGTTCGTCGACCTGGATGATCGCGATTCCGGCCTTCTCAAGGTCGACAACTTCGTCGCGAATCGCTAGCGCGACCTGGTCGGCCGTCTCGTAAAGCGGCTGGTCCTGACGCACAAACGAGCGCGCGAGCATCGTGACCGGGCCAGTGACCATGCCCTTGACCGGCTTGTCGGTGAGCGACTGTGCGTACGTTGCCCAATCGACCGACATCGGCGCGGGCCGCGACACATCGCCGTAGATGATCGGTGGCCGCACGGCGCGCGAGCCATACACCTGCACCCAACCGAACCGCGTCGTCGCGAACCCGTCGAGCTGCTCGGCGAAGTACTGAATCATGTCGTTGCGCTCGTGCTCACCATGCACGAACACGTCAAGGCCGATGTCCTCCTGCAGGCGAATCGTCGCCTCGATCTCGGCTTCGACCTGCTTGCGGTAGTCCTCTTCAGACAGTCGACCCGAAGCCAACTCGTGGCGCGCCTGACGAAGCGCGCTGCTCTGCGGGAACGAACCGAGCGTCGTCGCGGGAACCAGCGGCAGGTTCAGTCGAGCCTGCTGGGCGGCGGCGCGGTCGGCATACGGGATGCGTTCACGCATCTCCGGCGTGATCGCGTAAACCCGTTGGCGCACAGCGTGTTTCTGCTTGAAGTGCACCGAAGTTGGCCGCTTGCGCCAGTTTTCGGACGGACCGTCGGTGAGTGCCTTCGCGAGCGAAACCACTTCGCCCACTTTTTGTTTCGCGAAGGCGAGACGGTCGGCGACGTTGCCGTCGATGTCGTACTCGGCGAGCACGTCATACGGAACGTGCAGCAGCGTCGAACCGGTCGACACCACCAAATCCGGGCACACCTCAGCGATCGAGTTGAGGTAGTTGAGCGTCACGTAACGGTCAGCGCGCCACACATTGGTGCCACTGATCACGCCCGCGTAGATGCGCTTGCGCTTGATGCCGGGGATCGCGGCCAACTCTTCGGGCGTCATCCGGTACGACGCGAGGTCGAGGCCGATCGCTTCCACGTTCGACGCCGCCAGAATCCGCAGCGCCTCACCGAAATCGCCGTACTGGCCGGTGACCAGGATGCGCGGCCGCAGCGGCGCCTTCGACAGCTGGTTGTACGCCTTTTCGAACGCGGCAAGCTCTTCGGGCGAACGCTCGCCGGTGAAGCACGGCTCATCGAGCTGCACACACGTCGACCCGCGCTTGGCCAAAATCTCGAACAATTCCTCGTAGAACGGGAGGAGTTTGTCGAGCAGGCTCAGGGTGTCGAACTCGGCTTCGCCCGGCACATGCCCAGCCTTAGACAGCAGCAGCAGCGAAACCGGACCAAGCACCACCGGACGCAATTCGATGCCGCGCGCGATCGCCCGATCCCATTCATCAAGCAGCGCTTCAGGATTCAGCGAAAACGTGGTGTCGGCGTCGAGTTCGGGCTGCCGGTAGTGATAGTTGGTGCCGAAGAAACGAACCAATTCCAGCGGCGGCTGATCCGGGTTGCCGCGCGCCATCAAGAAATAGAAATCCAGCGGATCGAGGTCGGCCTGCTGGTCCTTGAACCGCGACGGGACCGCGCCAAAAAGCAACGCGTTATCGAGGATGTGGTCATAGAACGAGAACGTGTTGCCAGGTACCTGGGTGAGGCCGGTCGCCGCGAGTTCGGAGAACTGACGTTCCTGAATGTCGTCGCGGACCGCGAGCAGCTCATCGCGCTCAAGCGACCCACGCCAATACGCCTCAAGCGCCCGCTTCAGCTCCCGATGCGGCCCAATCCGCGGGTATCCGAGAACACTAGACCCGAATCCATCGGTGACGTTGACCATGAACTTCGACATCCCTTCCATCACCCGCGAACGAACCGCCAGCTACCAGCCGACTCCGGCCTGCTCCTAGGCAGCTTAGGCGTTGGGTTCGGTGTGCACACCGGAGGTCGCGGGAACACCGTTCGCATTCCCGCGACGACAGAGGTTTCTCGTACTGGTTTAGTACTGGTAGAAGCCCGCGCCGGCCTTCTTGCCAAGCAGGCCCGCTTCAACCATGCGGCTCAGCAGCGGCGGGGCCGAGTACAGCGGCTCCTTGAACTCGGTGTACATCGAGTCCGCGATCGACTTCACGGTGTCGAGGCCAACGAGGTCGGTGAGCGCGAGCGGGCCCATCGGGTGAGCACAGCCGAGGACCATCGCCTTGTCGACGTCTTCCTTGGTCGCGAAACCCGACTCGACCATGCGGATCGCCGAAAGCAAGTACGGGACAAGCAGAGCGTTGACGACGAAGCCCGAACGGTCGGCCGAACGCACAACCTGCTTGCCGAGAATGTCAGCGGCGAACTGCTCGGCACGCTTGGTGACCGGATCGCTGGTCTTGAGCGTGGTGATCAACTCGACAAGCGGCAGCACGGGCACCGGGTTGAAGAAGTGAAGGCCAACAACACGTTCCGGGTTAGCGGTCGCGACGGCGATCTTCATGATCGGGATCGACGAGGTGTTGGAGGCGAGCACGGCGTTGGGGTCGGTGACGACCTTGTCCAGCTCGCGGAAGATGGCGGTCTTCACATCTTCGTTCTCAACAACCGCCTCAACAACGAGCTGGCGGTCGGCGAAATCGCCAAGGTCGGAAGTGAAACGCAACCGCCACGCGGCCTGCTCACGCTCACGCTCAGTGATCTTGCCGCTGCTCACACCTCGGTCGAGGGAACGCAGGATGCGGGCGCGACCCGCGGCGGCGAGTTCGCGACTGGTTTCGTAGACGAGGACGTCGACGTGCGCGCGTGCGCACACTTCCGCGATCCCCGCACCCATCTGTCCGGCGCCGATGATGCCAACGCGCTGAATCTTGTCGCTCACGTCCACTCCGTTCCGCCTCCCCGCGACTTCTGCGGGCGGCTGATGTGCCGTTGTCAGTCAGGCACCCGTGGCTGCGTGAGTGCCGATTCAATTTTGGTCGGCTTGTTCCGCCTCCCCGCGACTTGGCGGGCGGCAGATAGCCGTTGTCAGTCTTGCACCCGTGGCTGCGGTGGGTGCCGATGAAATTTTGGTCGTCCCCGGTGAGTTACCCGGATCTTGCGAAATCAGTTCTCGCCTGCCGCAAAAGCTGGGAGCAAGCGATGTTCGCCCTCTGGGTCGCGTATTTCCCAACATATAGGGATGCCCTCCCCTGTCGGGGCTGATCGACAAGGGAGGGCGTACACCCCTACGTGCGTAGAGGAAAAGCGTTGGGGCTCATGCGAACCCCGTCGCGGATCAGTGGAACTGACCCTCTTCGGTGGAGCCCTTCAGCGCGGCGGTGCTGGTGTTGGGGTCAACCGTGGTGGCGATGGTGTCGAAGTAGCCGGCACCAACCTCACGCTGGTGCTTGATGGCGGTGAAGCCACGCTCGGCGGCGGCCTTGAACTCGCGCTCCTGCAGGTCGACGAACGCGGTCATGCCCTCGCGAGCGTAGCCGTGCGCCAGGTCGAACATGCCGTAGTTGAGCGAGTGGAAGCCGGCGAGGGTGATGAACTGGAACTTGAAGCCCATCGCGCCGAGCTCACGCTGGAACTTCGCGATGGTCGCGTCGTCCAGGTGCGCCTTCCAGTTGAACGAAGGCGAGCAGTTGTAGGCCAGCAGCTGGTCCGGGAACTCGCTGCGAACCGACTCGGCGAACTTGCGTGCGACCTCGAGGTCCGGCACGCCGGTCTCCATCCAGATGAGGTCGGCGTAAGGGGCGTACGCCTTGGCGCGCGCGATGCAGGGCTCGATGCCGTTCTTCACGCCGAAGAAGCCCTCAGCGGTGCGGGTGCCGTCGAGGAACTCGCGGTCGCGCTCGTCCACATCGGAGGTGATGAGGGTGGCGGCCTCGGCGTCGGTGCGGGCGATGATCACCGAAGGCACGTCGGCGACGTCAGCCGCGAGACGGGCCGAGGTCAGGGTGCGGATGTGCTGCTGGGTCGGGATGAGCACCTTGCCACCGAGGTGGCCGCACTTCTTCTCCGAGGCGAGCTGGTCTTCCCAGTGCACGCCAGCGGCGCCGGAGGCGATCATGGCCTTCTGCAGCTCGTAGGCGTTGAGCGCGCCACCGAAGCCAGCTTCGGCGTCGGCAACGATCGGGGCGAGCCAGTTGGCGACCGAGGTGTCACCCTCGACCTTGGAGATCTCGTCGGCGCGGAGCAGCGCGTTGTTGATGCGACGAACCACGGCCGGAACCGAGTTGGCCGGGTACAGCGACTGGTCCGGGTAGGTGTGGCCCGAGAGGTTGGCATCACCAGCGACCTGCCAGCCCGACAGGTAGATGGCCTTGAGGCCGGCGCGAACCTGCTGCACGGCCTGGTTGCCGGTGAGGGCACCGAGCGAGTTGATGTAGTCCTCGTTGTTCACGAGATCCCACAGGATCTCCGAACCGCGACGAGCGAGGGTGTGCTCCTCGACAACGTTGCCCTGCAGCTTCGAAACCTGCTCGGCGGTGTAGCTGCGGGTCAGGCCCTTCCAGCGCGGGTTGGTGTCCCAATCCTGCTGAATTTCCGCAGCGGTCTTCGGGGTGCCGGGGAGAGACATCTCTTGACTCCACTTCCTCGTGTGGTCGGTGCTCAGCGATCCGAACCGCTTGCGCGATTCATAACTGCTTAAGCGCTTTGCAGGCTTGCTAGAGCGAACTAGCGCCTGTGGGGTGTACTTCCACACGATGGCACACCAGGAAATGGCCGTCTACCTGTTGCTTGTGTGAATCTCAGCTAGGTTTGCCGTCGTGTTTGCTAACTTTGCGAAATTTGCGGGCTAATTGCAAGAGTCGCAGTTACCGCTGGGTAGTGCTGACCAGGAGTTTTAGCATAACGCTCGTACTGTTAGCGATCTTCATGCGGTCAGGCCGCGACACACCCAAGCCTTTCACTCTGTGAGGTGTTTCACACACCACGCCGGGTCACGGACATGTGCGTGTCGTCACTCATTTCGGACACAGCACGAAGGCCCCGCCGTCACCAGACGACGAGGCCTCCCGCGAGTGCGCGAAGATGCGCGTCACGGCATGCTCGACCCGATCCCCCATCCGCCCGACCCAGTGTCGATGAGCCGGGCCAGAGCAGCGAGCGGGCCGCCATAGACGCAGGGTTGAGGCCCGTCATAGGTGCAGGTCTTGGTGTAGAACGGCGAGCTGCCACCGTAATAATTGATTGGCGTCGCACGTGCGATCCCGTCGAGCCGCCCGCCAACCTCCGGCGAGCTCGCTGCTGGTTGCGGCTCGGGCGCTTGCGCGGCGGCTGGCGCGACCGCACCCGTGAGCATCCCGCCGAACAGCAGTATGCCGACAACAATTCGCTTCATGTGTTCCCCTGGCTCGGTCAAACTAAAACAACAGCATTTCAACACTTTGATGCTGGTCATTGAGCCATTACGCCCTCATTTAAGCTGCCCCCAATAGTGGCGGCATGCGCTCGACAACGGCCATGCACTACGCGGAGACACCACCGAGGAAATACCGAAGTCATCCATCGCATTACGACATCCACGTGTCCCCGGTCACCCGGGGTGGGACTTGTCATATCCGGTCGGGCATTATCGGCCTGGAGTTTGGACGAAAGAGGACCATGCGTAAGTCGGTCATCGCGGTCATCGCGTTGAGTATGTTGCCCTTCGCCGCTACCGCGACGGCTCAGCCCGCCGCTGGTGTCGGCTCGGTCGTCGGGGTCGAAGCACTGTCGACGCAAGCCACGCTGCCCGGTTCCGCGCGCGCCGAGCGACTGCTCTACCGGTCGACCACGGTCGGCGACGCGCCTGTCACGACAAGCGCGGCCGTCTACTTCCCCGCGGGTCAGGCACCCGCTGGCGGCTGGCCGGTCATCGCGTGGGCGCACGGGACGGTCGGGCTCGGCGACAACTGCGCCTACAGCGTCGCTGGTCCTGCCGCTGTCGAGCGCGACTGGGCGTACCTGCGCACATGGCTCGACCAGGGTTACGCGATCGTCGCCGCCGATTACGCGGGTCTCGGTGGACCTGGCGAGCACCCGTACCTCAACGGCGTTGTCGAAGCGCACAACGTTGTCGACGCGGTGAAGGCCGCGACCGCGCAGTACCCGTCGCTGTCGAACAAGTGGGCGGTGGTCGGGCAGTCGCAGGGTGGCGGTGCCGCGGTGAGCACCGCGCGGCACGCGACCTCCTTCGGCGGCCCGTCGCTCGACTATCGCGGCGCGGTCGCGACCGGCACCCCCGCTTACATCGAAGACGCGATTCAATTCGCAGGCCCCGGCATGCTGCCGGTCGCGGTGAGCGCGCACCTGTCGGCGTATGTGCTTTACATCCTGAGCGGCCTACGCACGACCTACCCCGACCTCAACATCGACAGCTTCCTCACCGAATCAGGCCGCACCTGGCTCGCTCGCGCGCAGTCGGGTTGCATCGGCGAGTTGGGCGAGGAATTGGCGGCCGAGAAGCCCAGCATCGGCAGCTTCTTCGCCCGCCCCTTGAGCGACATCCCGAACGTCCACGGCCTGTTGACCAGCTACATGGGCTTACCGGCCTCCGGCTATGACCGGCCACTTTTCTTGGGCCAGGGCTTGAAAGACACCGACGTCCTCACCCCCGAAACCTTGCGCTGGGCAGCGGAATTGGCCGCGAACGGCGAACCGGTAACCCTGCACACGTACCCGACCGACCACGACAAGACAGTGAACGCGTCGTTGGCCGACTCCGTCCCGTTCGTGCGCGCTCTATTCGCTTAGGCCCCTGTCGCGACTAGCCGCCCGCTGGGCGGGTGCACCTTTTTCCAGTGGTCGGCGATTTCTATTCGACGGGCTACCCAAACTTTGTCGTGGGACTGGACGTGGTCGAGGAAGCGTTCCAATGCCGCGGTGCGGGCCGGGCGGCCTGCCAAGCGGCAGTGCAAACCCACTGACAGCATCTTCGGGCTGCCCTCCTCGCCCTCGCGGTACAGCACGTCGAAGGCGTCGCGTAGATGCGCGAAAAACTGCTCGCCGCTTGGGAAACCCGCGGGTGATGCGAACCGCATGTCGTTGGTGTCCAGCGTGTACGGGACGACCAGGTGGTCCTGGCCGGAAACCGGTGTCCAGTACGGTAAATCGTCGGCGTAAGAGTCCGAGTCGTAGGCGAAACCGCCGTGTTCAACCACCAGTTCGCGAGTGTTGGGCGAGTCCCGACCGGTGTACCAGCCAAGCGGCGCGGCACCGGTCAGCTCGGTGAGGATGCGCACCGCTTCGGCCATGTCGGCCCGCTCGTCCTCAATATCGCTGAGCTGGTAGGACTTCCAGCGCAACCCGTGGCTCGCGATCTCATGCCCAAGCTCGGCGAACGCGGCGACCGCTTCCGGATTGCGTTGCATCGCTTGGGCAACCGCGAAGATCGTCAACGGCAATCCGCGCCGCTCGAAGGCCCGCAACACGCGCCACAATCCGACACGCGAACCGTATTCGTACAGCGATTCCATACTCATATGCCGGTTCGGGAACGCTTCAGCTGGCGTCATCTCGGAAAGAAACGTCTCCGAGTGCGGCGACCCGTCAAGGACGTTATTCTCGCCGCCCTCTTCATAATTGAGCACGAACTGCACCGCGATCCGCGCGTCATCAGGCCACTGCGGGTCCGGCGGCGTCGGTCCGTACCCAACGAAATCGCGAATCATGCGCTCAACTCTCCGAACAGGCGAAGGCGGGCCATGCCGCCGTCGGGAAACACATCGAGCCGCACTTCCTCAACAGAAGCCGCGACCGGCTCAAGCGGGAAACGGTGGCGAGTATCGGGCAGCAACGGGGTGCGCGGCAGCAATTCGACCTCGGTCCCGTCGGCGGTAATGCCGGTCAGCGAAGCCGAGCCAGGGCTGTTGCCGAGGAAGCACGACGTGTCGAGTTCCGCGAGGCGAATCGCCCCCGGTCCCGCGAGTTTGATTCGCACCCAATCGTTTCCGTCATCGCGGCGCCGCGCGGTCTCCCATCCGTCGCCCATCACGCGCGCGTTGCCCGGGTACAGCAACTGGTTAGGCGAGCTGTAAAACCGGTTCGAGCAGTCGAGCACGAGCGCGCCGTTTTCCAGCGCGGCAAGATCAAGCGGGCCGAGGCCAAGCAGCTTCGGATCGGGCCGCCCCTCACCGTGCACGCGCAGTCGCGCGACGCCACCGTCAGGGTGCATCACGAGCTTCACATGCGTCCAGCGCGCATCAGAGTCGATGGTGAACGAATTGACCGCGTCCCCTTCGACTTTCGCGCGATCGACAAGTGGAACCCAATCGGTTCGCTCGGCAATCTCGGTGGCTGGCGGATATCCGTCAACTTCAAGTCCGAAAACCGACACCTCCGGCGGGTAATTGCCCTTGAACCACGCCGTGTCGACGACAATGCCCCGAATTACCCCCGGCACGCCGAGGCGCACGATGGCTTCGTCGTCGCCGGGCAGACCGCGATGCCGCCGTGTCTCCCAGCCGTCATACACCTGCCCCTTATGCCCAAACGTCGACGACTGGTAGTCGGCGGGACCGGGGTTGATCAGGTTCTCTTTTTCCGCGAAGAACTCGTCGTTGGCCCAGATCACGGACCCGCCGAGCGGACGTACGGCTAGGTCGGGCAGCAGCGTGAAGGCGTCAGTCACCGGTTCTCCTTGTCGAAAGTAAAGGCGCGGGTGGTCAGCGCTTCGAGCGTATCGAGGTCGAGTTCTGTTGCGACAGAACGTAATTGCGTTTGGTCAATCGCCCCTGCGCGAAGTCCACGCAGCACGGTCGCGGCGAGCGCCTCGGCGGTGGCTGGCTCGTCGACAACCCCGCCGGACCGGCGAGCAAGGTACGCGGACAGTCGCGGCACCGCGACGTCGCTTGCCGCACGGAAGAAGTTGTAGGTCGCCAACCAGCGCGTGACCAGGTGACCCGGGTGCATGTCCCAGCCCTGGTAGTAGCCACGCCGCAAAGCCCGGGCGACCAACCGGTGATGGTTCACGATCGCGGCCTCGGGGTCGGTTTCGGGCACGATTTGCGTCGAACCGTCGGCGATCCATACGCCGGTCCCAGCGGCGGCGACCTGCATTACCGACTTGGCGTAGTCGGCGGCTGGATGGTCGAGCGCCTGCTCGGTGGCGGCGATTCCGCAGGCCGCGGTGTAGTCGTATGTTCCGAAATGCAGTGCGGTACAGCGCCCTTCGGCGGCCGCGATCATCTCGGGAATCGGCGTTGCTCCTGCGGGTCCGATAACCGCTTGCGGGCTTTCGATCTGCAATTCGAACCGCAGGCTCTGATCTGGCAGCGCGTATCCGCGCTCAAGTCCGTGACACAGCGCGGCAGCAGCCACCACTTGATCAACCGCGCGGATTTTCGGGATCGTGAACACGAAACCGTCGGGGATCTCGCCGAGCGTGTCGATGACCAGTTCGAGCGTGCGGAGTGCGCGTGCCCGTTCCGGACCTGCGAGACCTTTCGTCCTGATGCCGAATATTGTTGGCGCTGCCGGGTTTTTAGCGTATTCAGCGAGGGTGCGCCCGGCCGCGATAGCCGCATCATCTTCTTCGGCGTCGGACCGGAATCCGTAGCCGTCCTCGAAATCGATGCGCAAGTCTTGAATTGGCGCGGCGGTTATTCGCTCCCGCACGGCGTCAAGCGAATTCGCGGTATCGAGTTCGGTGAACAATTCCCGCTGCTGGTCGAGCAAACGCAACGCGCCAGCTCCCCATTCCGCAGGGGTGACAGCATTGGCTCGATCAGCGGGCACATAAACGGTGTGAATCGGCTGGTCACGCCCATTCGGTCCCGGATAACGCACACGCAAATCCGCATCGACCGTGTTGAGAATCGCGTCGACGCGGGCACGCACATGTTCGGGCAATCGTGAACTCACCCGGCGGCTCCTTCCTTGATGAGTCGCCACACGCGGTCGGCGGTCATCGGTAAACGGTTCGGACGGACGCCGATCGCATCACGAATCGCATTCGCAAGCGCGGGCGCAACGGGGTTGTACGGGGACTCACTCATTGATTTCGCCCCAAGCGGGCCCAAGTTGTCACTGGTTTCGGCGAAATAGACCTCGGTTCGCGGCAAGTCGGCGAACTGCGGAATGTGATAGTGCCGCAGGGTTTTCGTTGTCACCGCGCCATTTTCGCTGCGCATGTCCTCATACAACGCGGTTCCCATCGCTTGCGCGACGCCACCTTCGACCTGCCCGCGCAATTGCACGGGGTTGATCACCGTGCCAGCGTCTGCCACTTGAATCGACCGCAAAACGCGGACCTGGCCCGTCTCGGGGTTAACGGCGACGCGAAACGCGTGCACATTAAAACTCACCGAACGCGGGGTGCCAGCGTGGTTGCCGTGGGCGATGAGCGCGCCGTCTGCCAGCAGCGCGGCCGTGCCGATCAGTTCGTCGCCGCAGCGCACGCCGTCGCGTTCCAGCACGCAGTCGCGTTCGGGGTGGCCGCTCACCTTCGCCGCCCGCGCGAGCAGCATCGCGTGCAGTTCCGACGCCGCCGCGTACGAGGCTTTGCCGCCCACCATCGTGCCGGTTGAGCCGAACGCACCGGTGTCGTGGTCGACGAGGTCGGTGTCGGATTGACGAATCACAATGCGGTCGGCCGAGGTTTTCAGCGCGGTCGCCGCCAATTGCGCGTGGACTGTTGTTGTGCCATTGCCGAATTCGGCGGTACCGACGTGGAGTTCATAAAGTCCGTCCGCGCGGAGTTGGGCGGTCGCGTGCGAATGGTGACCGTTCGGCGGCACCGTCGCGATCATCGCGACGGCCATGCCCTCCCCCATTCGCCACTCGTCGTCGACGGTGTCGCTCGACGCCCGCAATGCCGCTTGTGCCTGGTCAAGACACTGGTCGAGACCGTAACTGCCGAAGCCCATGTCACTTTCATCGACTTCGAAACTGGTGAATTCATCGCCGGGAACAACCACGTTCGCGCGTCGGAATTCGAAGGGATCGATGCCGAGTTCTCGCGCTAATTCGTCGATCGCCGATTCGACGCCGAAACTCACCTGGCCGAGTCCATATCCACGGAATGCGCCCGACGGAACGTTGTTGGTGTACACGGCTTTCGCGTCGACATGCTTGTTGGCGCAGCGATAGACCGCGAGCGACTCGCCCACCGAGTGGTAGAGCACGCCGATGCTGTGGTTGCCGTACGCGCCCGCATCGGCGACCACGTTCACGCCGAGAGCAGTGAGTTTGCCTTGGTTATTCGCGGCTGCCGTGACTTCTACGCGCATCGGGTGACGGCAAGTGGCCGAAGTGAATTCGTCGGTGCGAGTGAATTCGTATTGGACCGGGTGGCCGGTGCGCAAAACCGCGAGGGTGATGAGGTCTTCGGCGAGCAATTCCTGCTTCGCGCCGAAGCCGCCACCGAGTCGTGTCGCGAAAACGCGAACGCGGTCGCGTGGGAGGCCGAACACGTGGCAAAGTTCGTCGCGCACGAGGAACGGGACCTGCGTGCTCGCGCGGATGACGAGCCGCCCGTCGTCGTCGAGCCACCCGATGCCACCGTGTGTTTCCAGATGCACATGCTGGACTCGCGGTGAGTACCAAACGCCGCGAACAACTTTGGCCGCGTCCGAGACCGCAGCGTCGAATTCGCCGACACCGCCCTTGATTTCGGTGATGATGTTGCGGGCGGCGTCCCCGATACGCGCCGTGTCGCCGGACTTGTCGCCATGAATCGCGGGCGCGCCTTCGGCGAGCGCCTCGTCCGGGGTGAACACCGCGGGCAACACTTCGTATTCGACGCGCAGCGCGCGCACTCCGGCGCGGGCGGCGTCGAGGGTATCGCCGACAACGGCCGCGACGCGCTGCCCGATGAACCGGACGGTCGAATCGATGACGAGGGTGTCGTCGGGATCGTCGGTGCGTAGCTCGTGCCGAGCTGTGGAAAACGCGACCTTGGGTGCGTCGCGGTGGGTGAGCACGAGCCGGACGCCGGGGATTACTTCGGCGGCTGAGGTGTCGATGTTGATGATGCGCGCGTGCGCGTGCGGACTGGGCAGCACGGCAAGGTGCCAGGGCGCGATGGGCGGCGCGTTATCCCCTTCACCAGCGGAAACATCAAAGGTGAACGGCTCGGCTCCACGCACAATCCGCTCCCCCGCAGGTGCCCGAACCCCGTCCCCAACCTGCCCGGCCCGAACGGCCGCCCGCATCACCCCACCAAGTTGTCCACAGGTGTCCCGAGGACTCACGGCAGCGCTGGCCGCTGCTTCCGCGACCGATCCGGCAGCGGTCGCGTGCTCCGTGGACAGCGCTCCAGTGGTGCCGTTCGCGGTCCGGGTCTCGCAGCCAACAGTGACTGCATGCCCGGCAGCTCCCGACGCACACACCCCGAGCGCACCGGCTTCGCCAGCACCCGCGACCGTCGCGCGGCTCTCCCCTGCCGCCGCAGCATCGATCCCAACCGCGTCGGAAACTGTTTCCCCCGCGCTCACCAGCGCGTCCGCGATCGAGCGGTACCCCGTGCAGCGGCACAGGTTGCCCTTCATCAGTTCCGCATGCTCGGCATCAATTACCCGCGTGTCTCCGGCCTGCGCCCCGTTGTCGCCCGCGAGTCCCGACGTCGCGGCGTACCCCCCAAGCGCGCCCGCCTGTGGCTGCTCGGCAGCAGCCCCGTTACCGCGCGCTGTCGCCTCACCCGATCTGGCAGCAAGCCCGGTCGCCGTCACAACCATCCCCGCCGTGCAGAACCCGCACTGAAACCCAGCGCACTCAACTACCTTGCGCTGCACCGCATTCGGCGCGATACCCGCCGCTGTCGTCACCGCGCGACCCTCCGCGCGGTGTGCCGGGATCAGGCACGAGTGGACCGGTTCGCCGTCGAGCAGCACCGAGCACGCCCCGCAGTCGCCCGAGTCGCAGCCCTTCTTCACCGCGAACACACCGTTTTCCCGCAGGAGAGTCCGCAAACACTGTCCCGGGCGCGCGGCGACCTCTCGCGCGACGCCATCTACGTCGAGTTGCACTGCACGCCTCCTACCTTGATCTTCGTGAGCTAGTCGTTGGGGACTACGAGAGCGCGGTCGGCGCACTTCCCGTGTCCCGTAGCTCGCCAACCACTTCGCGCGCCAACAACCCGGTCACGTGCGCGCGCCAATCAGGCGCGCCGTGGGGGTCGTCGAACCAGCGGGCCGGGTCGATGGACGCAACCGCGCGCGCGACCGCGTCTTCGGCTGGGACAGTGTCGAATTCGAGAACGACAGGTCGGTCGGTCGCTGCGGTGATCGTGACCGCGCACGAACCGTCCGGCATTGCCACACCCATCACGACCGACCCCGACCGCCCAAGCGGCGCGAGAGCGATCTTGCGAAAACTGGTGCGCGACAACAACCCTGACGTCGGCACGAGGAAGCTCCGCACCACTTCGCCCTCACGCAGCGCGTTCACGCCGGGACCAAACACAAACTCGCGCAACGGAATCGAGCGCTCGCCGAGCGGACCCCACACGGTCGCGACCGCATCCAGCGCAACCAAGGAACCAAGCACCGCTCCGGCAGGCAGCGACAAACAAACGTTTCCGCCAACCGTCGCCGTCCGCCAAATCTTGTGCGAAGCGAGCAACGCCCGGCACGATAGCGCGAACAACGCCGTGCCCGGCCACTCCGGTTTCATCAGCGTGGTACCGAGTTCACGCCCGGGACGCGCCCCGGCAAATTCCGCGAGTGTGCACGTCGCGGCGATTTCCAACCCAGCATCGGAAACACGCAGGGCTGGCCAACCGAGAGTCGTGATGTCGACCAGCGCGTCGATGTTGTCGTGCGGTTCCGAATACAGGAACGTGCCGCCGGCGAGCACCGAGCAACCAGGGCCGAGCCGCGCCAGGTCGGCGCGGTCGCGAGCCAGGTGCACTTGGGTCACGGTATCTAGATCCACAAGCCCTCCTCGGCTCACTTCGACGCAGCGCGGGATCTCTTCGATGCAGCGCGGGTCATGACTAATCGTTGCCAACACTAAGTGCGTGCGGTTGCCACGATGTTGCGCGACAACCGCCGGAAATTTCGCTCCGGTTAACGCCGATTCACTCGCCTACTAATGCCGCCTGAGCTGCGGCAACCTGCACGCCAACCGCTTCTTCATCGACGGTCAGCACCACTGAGTCGCGCACCACTTCGCGCCCGTTCACGATCAACGCGGCAAGCGGCGGAGCTGACCCAAGAATCAGCGCGACGACCGGATCAGCGATTCCCGCATGTGCTGCGGTATCGACTCGCCACAGCGCCAAGTCCGCGAGTTTGCCCGGCTCGATCGAACCAATCTCGGCGTCGCGGCCAAGCACACGTGCCCCGCCCATCGTCGCCAGTTCAAGCGCGGTGCGGACCGTCATCGCGCGCGGCCCACCAACGGCCCGCGCATACAGCAACGCGTTGCGCGGCTCTTCGATCAGCGACGACGACTCGTTGCTCGCCGCCCCGTCGACGCCGAGCCCAACCGGGACGCCGGCCGCGACGAGGTCAGCGGTGCGCGCGATGCCAGCCCCAAGTCGGCCGTTCGACGTCGGGCAATGCGCGACGCCAGTCCCGGTTCGCGCCATCGCGCCGATCGCCTCGTCATCGAGATGCACCGCGTGCGCGTACCAAACGTCGTCGCCGAGCCAGCCAAGTCGCTCCATGTACTGGGCGGGCGTGCAACCGAAGGTTTCGAGGCAAAACTCCTGCTCATCGATGGTTTCGGCGAGGTGCGTGTGGAGCCGAACGCCTGCCGAGCGCGCGAGCGCTGCCGATTCGCGCATGAGGTCGGCCGTCACCGAGAACGGCGAACAGGGCGCGAGCGCGATGCGGACCATCGAGTCGAACGACGGGTCGTGCCAGGTGTCGATGGCGGCGACGCTCGCGGCGAGGATGCCGTCGATGGACTCGACAACCGAGTCCGGCGGCAACCCACCTTGGCTCTGTCCGAGGTCCATCGACCCGCGCGCCGGATGGAACCGCAACCCCACTTCGGTCGCCGCCGCGATCTCGGCAGCAAGCAGGTCGCCACCGCCCTGCGGGAAAACGTAGTGATGATCCGACGACGTGGTGCAGCCACTCCGGGCAAGGGCGACCAGCGCCCCGGTTGCCGCGGTGTGTACCGACTTCTCGTCAATGCGCGACCACACCGGATAGAGCGTGGTCAGCCACTCGAAAAGCGTGTTGTCGGCGGCGAGTCCGCGCGTTGCCCACTGGTAGAGGTGGTGATGGGTGTTCACCAGCCCCGGTGTGAGCAGGCAGCCGCGCCCGTCGATGCGCGCAACGTCGGGCCCGAAATCCGGCGGCGTTCCTTCGCCGATGGAGTCAATTCTGTTGCCGCTCACGGCAACCCAGCCGTCGCGATATTCGGTGCCAGCAGCGTCGACGGTCGCGATCGCGCAACCGGTGATGAGCAGGTTCACGCTTCCCATGCCGGCCCCGCTTCTGGTGCGTCCGAGCGAGTCAGGGTCGCGTGGATCGAGCCATACGGCCGGTCGGCCGCCCAAAACACCTCACCCTTGTTCTCGATCCCGAACTGCCCAAGGTTGTAGTCGAAGTGATGCTTATTCGGCGCGGAGAGTCGAATCTCGGCGAGCATCGGAAACCGTTCGAGCACAGCGGTTCCCATCGCGTACAGCGTCTGTTGCAGCGCCTTGGAATACGTGGTGGCGAACAGTTCAAGCAGCGTCGCGCGAATCCCGGCGAAAACCTCGTCCCAGTCGAAACCGGTCGTGTCGGCGAACCGCCAGTTCACGACAAGCGACGTGGCGAGAACTCGGTCATCGGTTGGCGGGAGTGTCGTGAACTCGTCGACCAGAAACCCGTTGAATTCCGAACCGGTCGACTTGAGCACGACCAAGTCCTTGATCCCGCCGACCACCCACGTGCCGTCACCCGAAACCGTGACCGCGGCGGTTCGCACCTCCGGCCCCAACCGCGACCACGAATGATCGTGCTCAACGCCGTCAATCGAAATCCGCTGCCACGCGTAGGCCTCGACGTCGATCCGCGCGCTGGTCACCGGCTCAACCGAATCAACGAAATGCGCGGCGAGCCCCAGCGCATAACCCTCGATCGTTTCGATGCCACGCTGCGCGTACACAAACGTCATGTGCTTTTGCGTATCCGTCGGCAAGACGTGACGCTGGTCACCTTCGGTGTATGCCTCGGCGAAATCGCCGCGCAGGGTCGTCGTCACGTTCACATCGCGGATCTCGTGGCGCGCGTCCTGCTTGAAAAACCGCACAACCCGGTTCTCGGCTTTGCCGTATCGGTTGTCGGTCAACTCAATGGCACCGCTTAATGGCATGGTCAGCTCCCTCGATAGGTGGAATAGGCGAACGGCGAAAGCAACAGTGGCACGTGCAAATGCGACTGCTCACCCACCGTGAAGGTGACAACGACTTGGGGATAAAACGTCTCGACGCCCTGGGCGGCGAAGTACGCGCCGGTGTCGAAATGCAGCAGGTAGTCGCCGGGATTGAGGCCAGCGGCGAGTTCTTTAATGCGACCGTCAGCGTCGGTGAGCGCTTCGGCGACGCGCCGGTCACCGTGGGTCAACCACACTCCGACCTCGGCGGCAGGTACGCCACGAACAGCGTCAAGAACGTGCGTCGACAAACTCGTCATGGTTATTCACCAACCAATCGAAGCAGGCGCAGTCGGTTGATCTTGCCCAATTCGGTTCGCATAACGTCCCTTTCGGTTGCCGGATCATTGCCTAACCTTGCTTCGAGCACCGCGAGTAATTCCTCACCGCTGCGCCCAGCCGCGCACACCAGATAAATGTGGTCGAATTTGGCTTCATAAGCCCGGTTGCCAGCCGCTAACGCTGCGCGCACTTCGTCGCCTTCAACACCAGCCTGTTCGCGGGCGGACGCGGCCGAAGTTGGTCGGTCGCCGATGCGCGGATGACCGCTGAGCGCGGCGTCAATGTCGATGTCGACGAGCGCGGCGTCGGCTGCGGCGAGCAGGTCGTCGACCGTCGCGAACGGGCGCGCCGCCGTCAACGCGTCGGCCCAGCTCGGCGCGGAACAGCAGGCAAGCAATGCCGCACGCGCCGCGTCGGCGGGCATGGCGTTGAAATCGGCGATGGCGTTGCTTGTCATCGCTCAAGCATTGCCCCAACTCGCGGCCGTTGCCATCGTTGTGGGGTCGGTCACGTCAGCGTGTCGTCGTCTTGGAGCTGCTCGCCCGTAATCCCCTAGCAACATCAGGTCGCTACCTTCGCACCCATGCCCCAACCAGCAGCGAAAGCCGACGCGTCATGCGTTGGCATCGTGTTGGCCGCGGGCGCTGGGACGCGCTATGGCAAACCCAAGGCGCTTGCCGAAAACGGGGCGTGGTTGCGCGGCGCGGTCGCGGCTTTGCGTGACGGCGGATGCGACTCGGTCACCGTGCTACTCGGCGCGACCGGACCCAACCCCGACCTCGTGCCAGCGGGCGCGAACTGGCACTGGGTCGCCGACTGGGCGACGGGCCTTTCTGCTACCGTCAGAAGCGGGTTTTTCATTGCGGGACAATCGAATTCGCGTTACGTCGCGTTCTTGCCCGTTGATGTTCCCGATATTGGTGCCGATGTCGTCGCCCGCGTGCTCGCCGCCGCCCGTTCCAGCGAAAGCGGCATCGCCCGCGCTGTGTTCCACGACACACCAGGCCACCCTGCCGTGATCGAGAACAAGCACTGGGGGGCGATTTCAGGGTCTTTAGTAGGTGATCACGGAGCGGGTTCCTATTTGGGCGCTCGACAAGATATGGTGTGCGTCACGTGCGATGACTTGGCGGCTGGGAACGATCGCGATTTCCCGGAAGTCATCGACACGGTCGATCGGAGTTAAGAGCTATGCGCGATATCGTCGATGACCTTCTGCGAGTGTGGCATTCAGGCCGAACCGGGGGTCTCGCCACCGTGGTCCGTACCATCGGGACCGACGCCGTTCCCATTGGTAGCGCGTTGCTCGTCACGCCCAACGGTGGCGTCTTCGGGTCCATCGGCGCGGGGCGGTTCGAAGAGACCGTTTACGCGGCCGCACTCGAAGCCGCCCGCACCGGCACCCGGCAACTACGTCGCTACAGCATGGTCACCGGGATGGAGTCCACGTCCGACGACGGGCAGCTCGTCGACATTTTCGTCGAGCCGTTCTCCTGCCGCGATTTCCCGGAGTTCCCAGCTATCGCCGCCGATATTCAGGCGCACCGCCGCGTGACCGTCTTTACCGTGGTGTGGAATCAGGATCCTGACGTGATCGGCCAGCATTTGGTCACCGATCGCAAGCATGCGACGGAATTGGTCGCGCTGCCGGAATCGGATTTGTTCGTCGCGTCGTACTGCCCGCCGCCGCGCCTGATTATCTTCGGCGCGAACGCGTACGCGGCGACATTGGCGACGCAGGCGAAAATGATTGGCTACCGCGTCAGCATTTGCGATTCGCGCGCCGAATTCGCCGACCCTGCGTCGTTCCCCGGCGTTGAGGTTGTTTGCGATTGGCCGCACCGCTACTTGAACACCCTCGCGGCCGCGGGCGAGATTGACTCAAGCACGGGCATCGTGGTTTTGGCGAACGAGCCGCGCTTCGAAATCCCGTTGCTGACGGTGGCATTGCGCTTGCCGGAACTGGGTTACCTTGCGGCCCTTGGCACTCCAGCCGACCAGGCCCGCCGTCTAGACGACCTGCGTGCCGGCGGGTTCGACGAGTCGACGTTGGCGGGTTTGCACGTCCCCGCAGGTTTGGAATCGGGCCCGCGCACCCCTGCGGAAACCGCGGTTTTCATCACGGCCGATTTCTTGGCGGCCCGCGCAGGTTTGCGCTTGGCAGCACAGCGCGATTATGGGGCGCATACGGCAGTTGGAATGGCGATTTAGTCGGATTCGACTGCGACGTCTCCGTAGATTTCCGCGACGGTCAGGTCGGCGACGACCTTGACCGGGCCCTCGGAAACCGAGATCACGGCCCCCGGATAGAGGGAGGGGGCAACTATCTCCGGAGCGATAAAGCCGAACCGAACGAGTTCCCGTCCGTCGGTGACGGTTCCCGGGAGCTCGATCAGCATCGACACCAATTCAGAGAAGGTACCGGGCGCCGCACCGACCACACGGGCGTTCGCCCCATACACGGGCCCTGTCGGCCGCCCAGTCTGCCGTCCCCCATCGTCCGCAGATTTGAACGTGATGTAGCCGCTGCCAAACGGTTTCCCCAGGATGCGCACGCGACTGACGCTACCGGCGGTTCTGGCGTCTCGCACAGCAAGTGGATCAGCCAGCGTTCCAACGTGATTCACGCTCGACCGCGTCAACCCCTCGTCACTTGAGGACTTCCGGATCTCGACCCCATCGCTGATCTTCTGTCGCTTCGAAGCTGAAAAGATAGAACAGTGTCGGGTGGGAGAAGGCAGATAACCTCCCCCGCGCGTTGCCCACGATGGTGTCGCCGCTGGCAAGCATCAAATTCCATTCGCCTACGTCTCCCGGTTCGATAGTTTCGTCGTTGCCCGAATGTGGGGCGAAAACGCGCAGACGGAGTCCATCGAACTCGAAAACTACCTCCCCGTCGTCGTTCCGGCTCATTCCAAGCAAGCGGCGGTCCCTGAGAATCTCAATCCGTGACTCAATCTCCTCGCGCGGATCCTGCCAACCCAGGTAGGCGGCGTCTTCGCTCTCAATTCGCCATGGCACGTTGCCGATCAGCAATGCGACATCGTCGCGCATGACAACACGACGCCGTGGAATCTCGCTTCTGCCGCCACCGAAGTGGAGAGAGAACATGCTGCCTGCCACCCATGCGGTGTCGGAAATCGGCACACATGGCAGCGACCAAATCTTCCCGTCTAGCGCAAATTCTGGTGTTGCTGTGACTCGTGGGCGAACCTGTACGGTCTGCGAAAACTCATGCTCGGCCGCGGCGCCAGACGCCGACCGCCCGCCGTTCCACCCGACACCGAACTTCCGATCCGGCCCCTTCAGCGTCCAAAACGGAGGTGCACCGTCCCCCTGGCGAAATGTTTCTGGAAATATGCGCAAACGCAGATCTTCGAAGAAGAAAACGGTGTCGAGACTTGATGCCTGGACCTCAATCGCGGTGAGCCTTTTCAACACCAACGACGCCAGCGCGACGTCAATAAACCGCGGTGAGTCTTGGCTTCCGACTACCGCTCCTTCTGGTCCATCGATGCGCCACGAGAGCGCGTAGACCGAAAGCAACGCACCAGATAAATCGAGCCGGACCACAAAGTCCCGTCCCAGCTTCACTGCGACAACTAACGAGCCCACGAGCTCATCGACTATCGGGAGGTCAACGAGGCGACGCGGCGTGCTCACCGTCAGGACCCTACCGTCACGGGTCGGCACCCGAAGACTGAAATTGGCCGCTGACCGTAGGTTTGGCGGCTGTTGCCCGCCTTCAGTGAGCGAAATGCCAGGCGTAGCGGGGCAACACGCGAAGATAATGGCGCGTATATCGCCCATAAACCACTACAATGAACAGCCTACGCACCGTAAGGATTGTCGATGAAGCGTCCATCGCCCCGCGTCAATCGCGCCGCTCGTGAGCTTGGCGAGCACATCACCACCTGGCGCAAACTGCTCAATCTCACCGCCGAACAGGTCGCTGACCGCGCTAGCATCTCGCGGTCCACGCTGCGGCGCCTCGAACAAGGCGAACTTGGTGTCTCGATGGGCACGTACCTCAACACGCTGCGCGCGTTGGGCCAACTCGACCAAGCCGTCAAAGCCATCGACCCTTACGAGACTGACTTAGGTCGCGCCCGCGCTGACCAGAAATTGCCGAAGCGGGTGCGGCAATGACCGATCAGCTCGCCGTGTGGGTCGATATCAATGGCGAGACGGTCCCCGTCGGCACCGCCTATTTCACACACCGTGGCAGCTTGGCGACCGCGTTCGGGTATCGACAGGACTACCTGCGGCGCCCAGACGCCTACGCGCTAGACCCCTCGCTGCCGCTCTATCAAGGGCAGCACCACGTCGCTAGCTTGCCTGGTGCTTTCGCCGACAGCGCGCCCGACCGATGGGGGCGCAATCTCATTCGCCAACGCCTTCGCGGTCGAGATCAGTCAACGAAGGCCCGCGCGCTGACGTCCGTCGACTTTCTCACCGGCGTAGGCGATTACACACGTCAGGGCGCACTTCGCTTTAGCGCCGAGGGTGCTAGCGACTTCCTCGACCCCGATTCCGCTGTACCCAAAATGATCGAGTTGCCGCAGCTTCTTCGCGCCGCCGACCATCTCGCGCGCGACGACCACGATTTCAGCGATCTCAAACTTCTGTTAGCCGCGGGCACCGCCACGCTGGGAGGCGCTCGGCCGAAAGCATCTGTCCGCGACGGGGACACCCTCTACATCGCGAAGTTCGGTCACCACGCCGACAACTGGGATGTGATGGCATGGGAGAAAACCGCGATCGATCTCGCGGAACTCGCGGGAATCGCAACGCCGCGCCACTCGCTGCATCGTGTCGATGGTCGCGGAGTTCTCGTCTTGGAGCGATTCGACCGGGAGGGCAGCACCCGTATCGGCTACGTCAGCGCGATGACCATGATCGGCGGTCGCGACGGCGGAGGACACGACTACCTCGATGTCATCGAGGAATTGCCCGATCAGGGCGACCAGCCCGCCGAGGACCTGGCCGCCCTTTGGCGGCGGGTGGCTTTCAGCGTCGCTATTCACAACACCGACGATCACTTGCGCAATCACGGATTCCTCCGCACGCGAGGTGGCTGGCGGTTGGCACCGGTATTCGACATCAACCCCAATCCCGAAGCGGCGGAACCGAGAATGACCTCTATCGCAGGCGCGCGCGTCGGCGCGGAAGAAGTCGATGGGCTGGCGGTGTTGGCCGAGGCGTGCGGCATCGGCCCTAGACAAGCCGCAACGATACTGTCCGAAGTGCTCGCTGCCACCGCGCAATGGGAATCGGTTGCGGCGCGAAACGGGATCGGCGCATCCGAAAGATCGCGTTTCACTTCGGCTTTCGAAAATCTCCGACCCGCATTGACGGAGTTCATCGCGGCCTCAGGCTGACCCAGCCTTATCCGCAACACTAATGGCGCGCGGATGAGCCGTTAACCCCTTCAACGGTCCGTCCACGCGCCACTAATTCCCCTACTTCAACCCCGGGTTCTCCGCGTAAACCTCGCGCAAAACTGACAGGTCGAACAGCTGCGACGCCTTGATGTCGATCTTCGCCGTCTTCAACGCCGCGATGTTCTGCTCGATCAGCGCGTCGGTCATCGTGAACAAACCGTCGCTCTTCGTTGCCGCGGAAACGATCAAGTCGTTCTGGGCCGTCGCCTCAAGCGTCTGCTCGTCCAAGCTCAGCTTGAGGTCCTTGCCGTACACCTCAACTGCCAAGCGGGCCGACTCGGCGGGTGACGCGACCGCGTCCTTCCAACCCTTGATCTGCGCGGTCAGGAACGCCTTGAGCTTGTCGCGCTCCTTGTCGATGGTCGACTGCTTCACCGTCAACGTCTCCGCGACAAGCGGCAAACCGAAATCGGCGAACAGGAAGTTGGTGTTCGCGAAACCCTTCGACGCCAAGGTAATTGGCTCGTTGGTCACGTAGCTGACCCACCCGTCGACCTCACCGTTGGCAAGCGGCGTTGGGTCGAACTGTGCGGGCACGATCGTGACTTCGCTCGGCTTAATCCCGTTCGCGGCGAGGAGGGCGTTGAAGATCAGCAGGTTCGTGTCCTGCACGCCGATCTTGCGACCCTTCATATCGGCGGGCGTCTTGATGGGTTTGGCCGCCGAGCTCACGATGCAGAACGGGTTCTTCTGGAAGGTCGCGCCAACGATCTTGGCGGGCAGGCCTTCAAGGATCGCGGGCGCGGTGGTCTGCGGTGCGGAGAGGCCGAGCCACACCTTTCCGGTGTCGAGGCCAGCCTCAACTGACGTGCTCGCCGCGCCACCCGCGACGAGGTCTACCGCACCGAATCCCGCATCCTTGAAATAGCCTTTCGAGTCCGCGAAATACTCACCCGCGAATTCGATGTTCTTGATCCACGAAAGCTGAATCGCGACCTTGCCGTATTTCGATCCGTCGGACGACGAACCATCCGCGGACGTGCCGGACGCGCCACCACAGGCGGCGAGCAAGCCAGCTCCACCGAGGGCAACGCCCGACATCGCGGAAAAGCGGAGAAAGGAACGACGGTCGATACTGTTCATTTCTCGAATGTAGAGTCGCCGTGTTTCGTTTTCTTTTCCAACACGTTCCACGGCTATTCCCTACGCGCCGCTGGTGATTCGGCCAGCATTAGGGCCAAATCGCGCTAGCACAAGATTCTCAATCACGCCGACAATCGCGTAAAGAAGAACCGAAACAATGGTGACAACTACGATCGACGCCCATAGCCGATTGTACTGAAACATCGGAATAGCGCGCACCAACGAAGCCCCCAATCCTGTTCCGCTGCCCAACCATTCACCGAGTAGCGCACCAATAAGCGCGCCTGGCACCGACACTCGCGCGGCGGCGAAAATCGACGGCAGCGCGGCGGGCACCGCGACCATCCGCAGCCCGGTCCAGCGCGTCCCGCCATAGACGGCAACCAATTCCATTGCCTGCCTTGGTGCTTCACGCAGTCCGGTCATGATCATGACGAGCGCGGGAAAGAACACGACGATCGCGGCCAACGCCGTGACACCAAACGTGCCGCGTCCGAAAATCAGCACGACGATCGGACTCAACGCGACAAGCGGCACCGAACGCAACAGCATCGCGACGGGCATAAACGTCTGTCGCACAACCGAAGACACGACGAAGATCGCGGCAACGGCGAGCGCGCCGAACATCCCGAAAACGAAGCCAGTCGCAGCATCGGTGAGTGTGATCGTCAGGTCGTCGAGGATCGCGGTTCGTGCTGTCGGCGATTCACTCAGATACGTCCAGATATCGCTCGGCGTTTTCCCGACGCGCGGTCCGATCTGTGGGAAGGCTTTGAGGAACACCGTCCAGATCACGAACAGGAGCACGAGCGAGATCAGCAGCGGCAGCAAGAAGCGACCAATGCGGGTCAGCACGGTCATCGCGCGACCTCCTTAGTCCACGGGGTGACAACGCGCGCGAGTGCGGCGACCAGCAAGTATCCGAGTCCGGCGAGGGCGGCGGCGGCGAGCGCCATGCCCCACGTGCGCGGCACGTTGTAGGCGGTTTGGGCCGCGGTCAACGCGACGCCGATCCCGCTGTCGACGCCACCGAGGTACTCGCCGATGATCGCGCCGAGCACCGCCGAAGGCGCGGCGATCTTCAGCGCGGCGAAAATCGACGGCAACGCCGCGATCGCCCGCACCCGGTAAAGCTCCTGCCAGCGCCCGCCGCCGTACGCGCGGATCAGGTCGATGCTCGTCGAATCGGCCGACCGTAGCCCGGCGACCGCGCCAACCATCGTGGTGAAGAAGCAGTACATCGCGGCGAGGAACACCGTCGGGGTTCGCCCACCGAACACAACGAGGATGATCGGCCCAAGCGCAACGAGCGGCGTGCAGTAACTGAGAATCGCCAACTGGGTCGCCAGCGGTTCAACGCGCGGGACAAGCATGACAAGCACCGCCAAGCCCAGGGCCAGCAGGTTTCCCCAAAGGAACCCAAGCAGCGCGCCTCGCGCTGTAATCGCGAAGTTGGGCCCGTATAGCGCCCACCCGTCGGTGAACATGGTCGAGACCACGCGCAACGGCGACGGAATCGTGCCGCCTGCGACGCCGAAGGCCGCGAGCGCCGACCAACCGACAAGCAGAACTAAGACTCCGGCGAGCCCGGCTAGCCGACCCTTCACGCCACACCTCGACCAAAAAGCAGCTCAGAGAGGTAGTCGCAGACCTTGTGGAATTCGGGCGTGCGCATCATTTCCGGAGTACGCGGACGCGGCAAGTCGATGGTGACGAGTTCAATGACACGCCCAGGACGCGGACTCATCACCGCGACCACGTCGGAAAGAAAGACCGCTTCGCTGATGCCGTGGGTGACCATCAATGTTGTCGCCGGTTTCGACGTCCAGATCCTCAGCAGTTCGAGGTTCAGCCGCTGACGCGTCATGTCATCGAGTGCGCCGAACGGCTCGTCAAGCAACAGCACCGACGGTTGAACCACAAGCGCGCGAGCGATCGAAACACGTTGCCGCATACCGCCAGACAACTGCGCGGGCTTGGCCTTCTCGAACCCTTCCAGCCCAACAAGGGCGATCAGTTCGGCGACGCGATCAGGCGCGGCGGGCAGCCCAGCAACCTGCAACGGCAGCGCGATATTCGACTCGACCGACCGCCACGGCAGCAGCGCCGAATCCTGGAACGCGATACCGAGCTCATGTCCTGACCGCAATTGCTCGGGCGTGTGCCCGTTGATGCGCGCGGTACCGGCGGTCGGCGTGTCCAAACCGGCGAGAATGCGCAGCACCGTCGACTTGCCACACCCCGACGGGCCAAGCAACGAGAGGAACGCCCCATTCTCCGTATGGAGGTCAACCGAACCAAGCGCGTCGACTGTTTTGCGGCCTACTTTGAACGTCTTCGACAACCCGCTGATCTCGATCCCCGGGGGCAATTCCTTAGCCATGTCGCAACCATAAGAGCGCCTAGTTGCGCTGATATTTCCGTCGAGGCGGACATATTGCCGGGTCGTTAACGATGGTCATGGACACATGTTGACGCTGATTCATCACGAAAAGGTGATCTATCGCCAGACAGGCGTCAGGTCTACACATAGAGTGTCGAAGGATCTGACATCCGCAACCGCCCAGCAAGGCGGATGATGAACTACTGCGATGACGGTGCCCAACGGCCCCGTGGACTGGAACCGACTGCTCGATGAAGCTCTCTGCACTACGTAACGTTGCCGCGCTGCGCACCACCGCGGTGGCACTCACCGCCGCACTGTCGGTCGCTGTCCTCGCTGGCGGCGCGTCAGCTGAACCCGAGAAGGCGTCGGCGGTGTCGTCGGTCGTCAAGGACGGTCGCAGCTGGCACCTCAAGGTGTATTCCGCCTCGATGAAGAAAGAAATCGCCGTCGACGTGCAGCGTCCGGTCGACGAGTCAAAGCCCGCACCCAACCTGTGGATGCTCAATGGCCTCGACGGTGGCGAAGGCACCGCGAGCTGGAACGCGCAGACCAACGCGCTCGGCTTCCTCGCCGACAAGCAGGTCAACGTGATCCAGCCGATCGGCGGCCGTGGTAGCTACTACGCCGACTGGCGCAAGGAAGACCCCAAGCTCGGCTTCAACAAGTGGACAACGTTCTTCACCGAGGAACTGCCGCCGCTGCTCGACAAGACGCTGAACTCCACCGGTCTCAATGCCCTGGCTGGTCTTTCGACATCGGGCACCTCGGTGCTTCAGCTTGCCGAAGCCAAGCCTGGCCTGTTCAAGTCGGTCGCCGCGTACTCGGGCTGCGCCCAGATCGCCGACCCGGTCGGTCGCCAGTTCGTGAAGTTCTCGATTGAAATGTGGGCCGGTGGCGACACCGAGAACATGTACGGCCCGGACAACGACCCGGCGTGGGTCGCCAATGACCCGGTCATCAACGCCGAAAAGCTGCGCGGCACCAACCTCTACATCTCCTCCGGCAGCGGCATGCCGGTGATGGAAGACGTGCGCTACTACACCGAGGGCAACGGTCCGGTCGGCGTGATCAACCTCGGTCTCGGCGTCGCGATCGAAGCCGCGACCAACGCGTGCACGGCCAACCTGAAGAACAAGCTGGACTCGCTCAACATCCCGGCGACCTACCTGTTCAACCCGGTGGGCACCCACTACTGGCCGTACTGGGAGTCGGCGCTGCACGAGTCGTGGCCGATGCTCGCTCAGGGCATGGGTATCTGAAAGTAAGTAAAAAAGTGGGCGGGTCCGGATCACTCCGGGCCCGCCCACTTCGTTGTTCATGGCACGTTAGCTAGGCGCGACCGGCGTCCGGGTGCTGAGGCCGGACTCGATCAGGTAGGCGATCTCGTCGCAAATCTCGTCGACCGAGATCGCTTCGCCAGGCACCGTCGAATGCACCATTTCCTGCGCGAGCGAATTCACCGCGCCGATCACCGCGAGCGAGAACAGGTGGAAGCCGCGCGATTCGGCTTCGCCACGTTCGGCGGCACGTTGGGCTTCGCTGGTGATGAGCGTGAGAATCTGGCGACGCTGTGCGCGACGCCATTCCTCAACAAGTGGGCTGACGCCAACAACTTCTAAATAGAAGACGCGCGCCGCGCGACGATCCCGACAGGTGACGGAAAGAAACGCACGAAATGTCTCGACAACCCGCACGACAAGCGGTTCATCGTGCGTGCGTTCGAGTACCTCATCAAGGCGTTGCAGCGCCGCGGTATTCATCCGGTCGACAAGTGCGATCAACAGCGCTTCGCGTGAACCAATATCTTCGTAGAAACTGCGCGTAGAAACATTGGCGGTCGCGCACAGGCGTTCGATCGACGTCGACGAATATCCTTGGGTACCAAAGAGTTCGAGGGCGGCGTCGATCAATCGACCTCTTCTTAGTGCGACTCGTTGCTGACGGGACAAACCGCCGTAAGAACGTCCACTATCCATCTCAGTCGCACGCGAAACCACGAGCAAATGCTAGCCCCGACCGAATTATTCGGTGGCCGTTTCGCTTTCATCGTCGGTGGCATCGATCGGTTCGGCCAACGGCCAACCGCCCGCGGCGAGGTGCGATGCGACGCGCGCGGTGTCGGCGGCGGCGGGCTGTTGCTTGGCGAAGTCGGCGATAGCGGCTTCGATATCGGCCTCACTGATGTGTTCACCCTGGGCAGCCTCGCTGAGCCGTTCGGCGATCACAACCACTTCGTAGTCGGTGAGATGCCGATGCAAAACCGCCAAAAGCGCGACGTAGTCCGACTGCGGCACGCCCTGGGGGTAACCGGCGCGCAGCCACCCGAGCACCCGCAGCAGCAGGTTGGGCCGAACCACATGGTCTTTGTCAGCCGGGTCAGTCATCGGCTTCTCCTCACGCTTGGCCGAACAGGTGAATTCCAAACTGGTGAGCGATAAACGCTTTGGCGATGAACAGAATCGCCGCGATCACGACGACGACGATCACCACAAAACAGGTAATCGCGCTGACCAGTGCGAAGTAGTTGCGTCGAACGCGACCGTCACCGTCGACGGTTTCCGCGTGCGCCCAAAACCGAACGCCGAAGGCGAACAGCGCGGGCATGCCAGCGCCGAACACCAGCGCCGCGAGCAACACTTCCCACAGATCTTTGAGGGCATTAAGCAAGCTGTCCATTCGAGCGTCCTCCTACTTCGCCGAGTCCGATGGTTCAGACGGCTCGGCCGAGGCCCATTCGTCATTCACATTGTGCGACCCGATCGGGTCGCGGCGCGATTGCAACCACATGCCGAGCGCGCCCGCGATCAGGATCGCGAACACAACCAACACGCCAGGAAGGCCACCGATCACGTCGGCGATCCACCAGCACAGCGCGCCGACAAGGCCAGCGAGCGGCAGCGTGAGCATCCACGCGATGACCATGCGGCCCATGACGCTCCACCGAACTTCCGCGCCCTTGCCGAGGCCGGTACCAAGGATCGAGCCGGTCGCGGTTTGGGTTGTCGACAGCGGCAGGCCGAAGTGGGCCGAGGTCAGGATGATCGCGGCCGCGGTCGACTCGGCGGCGAGGCCCTGCGGCGGGTCGATCTCAACGAGCCCCTTACCGAGCGTGCGAATGATCCGCCAGCCGCCGAGGTAGGTGCCGAGCGCGATCGCGACCGCACAGGACGCCATCACCCACAGTGGCATGTGGTCGTTCGGGTTGATCGAGCCATACGCGACGAGCGCGAGGAAAATGACGCCCATCGTCTTCTGCGCGTCGTTAGTGCCGTGCGCGAGCGAAACGAGCGAAGCCGAACCGATCTGCCCCCAGCGGAACCCTTCGTTGGTTTTGTCGGTGGAGACACCACGCACAATCCGATATACCAACCACGTCGCGATCGCCGCGACCAAAGCCGCGATCACCGGCGCGAGTACGGCGGGCAAAACGATCTTGACCAACACACCTTCATTACCCGAAGCCCAGATCACACCACTCCACCCGAGCGCGGCGATGGTTGACCCGATAAGTCCGCCAAAAAGCGCGTGCGAACTGCTCGACGGCAGTCCAAGCAACCAGGTGAAAAGGTTCCACAAAATACCGCCAACGAGGCCAGCGAAAACAATGACGAGCAGGTCTTGCCCACTCACGTCATTGAGCTTGACGATGCCTTTGGCGACCGTCGCAGCGACTGACACCGACAGAAAGGCGCCGATCAGATTGAGGAGGCCCGAAAGGGCGACCGCGACGCGCGGCTTGAGCGCGCCCGTCGCGATTGACGTGGCCATTGCGTTGGCGGTGTCGTGGAAACCGTTGGTGAAGTCGAAGGCTAGGGCTGTGACGATGACGATCAACAGGACCAATAGTTCGGCGCTCACGAAGACAGTGTGCTGCATTCGGTGCCCGGATTGCTAAACCGTTGCCCGAAAGTCGTCTAGTGCTTGGGCAATAGTGCGCGGACCGTGTCGATGGTGTCGGCGTCGACCGGCTGTTTGTCTGGGCGATACCGAACCACTCGCGCGAACCGCAACGCGACGCCGCCCGGATAGCGCGTGCTCGTCTGCACGCCGTCAAGTGCGATCTCGACAACGAACCCTGGCCGTAGGTACAAGGTGTGGTCGTCGCGGTGGGATTCGTGTTGGGGAAACTGCTCGGTCTGCCAGCGCAGCAGTTCGTCGGTCATGCCTTTGAACGTCTTGCCGACCATCACCGGTTCACCGGTTTCGGGGTCGCGTGCGGCCAGATGCAGGTTCGACAGCATGCCAGTGCGACGGCCATAGCCCCATTCCGCACCGGTGACCATCAGGTCGAGCGTGTGGGCTGGCTTGATCTTCTGCCACGACTTGCCGCGTCGACCGGCAGCGTAAGGCGCGTCAAGCGACTTGATCATGACGCCTTCGTTGCCCTGATCCATCGCGTCGGCGTACGCGGCCTCGGCTTGGGTGCTATCCGGCGCGATTAGGGCGGGGATCGCGAGGTGGCCTGCGACGCGTTCCAGCGCGGGCCTGCGTGTTCTCAGCGGCTCGTCGATCAGGTCAATGCCGTCGAGATGCAGGATGTCGAAGAAATACGGGTGCAGGCGCCGGTCCTGTGCGTCTTCTGCGGTCGCGAAGCGGCTCATTGTTTCTTGGAACGGGCGCGGTTTTCCCGCATCGGTGAGTGCGAGAGTTTCGCCGTCGAGGACCACGGTTTCGCAGTTGAGATTTCTGACCAGGTCGACCAGCTCGGGAACGTTGGCGGTGATGTCACGCAAGGTGCGGGTGAAGACCCAGACGTCGTGGCCTTCCTTATGCACTTGAATGCGCGCGCCGTCGAGCTTGTGTTCGACCGAAACTTCCGGGCCCAGTTCGGCCAGCGCCTCGTCGAGCGAGCCGCCCGGCGACGCGAGCATCGGGGCAACTGGGCGACCCACCTGTAGTCGGAAATCGGTGAGCGCTTGCTCGCCCCCGGTGAACGCGGCCGTCGCGGTGAGCGGCAACTGGCCCGACAGCATGTGCGCGCGACGGACGACGTCGACGTTGATGCCGGTGGCTTGTGCGACGGCTTCGACGACGATCGCGCTGAGCGCGCCTTGGCGAAGTTCGCCGGTGAGGAGGGCGCGCAGGAAGTGTTGTTCGGTTTCGGTCGCGGCCTTGAAGAGTTCGGCGAGCAGTTCGGCCCGCCGGTTGGCTGAACCCTTTCCCGAGAGGGCGGCCAATTCGGTGAACGTGGCGTCGACGTCTTCGATCGTCAGAGTTGGCTCGTTCGCTGATTGGTCGGTGAGGCCGGCGAGCGTGCGCCATCCCGTTCCTATGCGGCCCTGGGTTAGTTCGCCGGAAAGCCACGCGACAATTACGCCGACGTCGCTGGCCGTATCGGGAGTGCTGGGCCTGGCGGCGACAGCAAGCAACTCGGCGATGGCGGCCACCTTCGCCTTGCGTGAGCGAGTGGCGCGCACCTTCGCCGACGTATCGACAACCTCGTTGAAGCGCACCTGAAAAATGTAGCGCGGGGGTCTGACAATTTTTCGTTGCGAAGGCGAGGTGTGGCAACCTTGCGAAACCACCCATAAACTGGACATATGGCCAAAACCTACGTCGGGGCGCGACTGCGCCAACTACGGTCCGAACGTGGGCTGAGCCAGGTTGGCCTCGCAGGTCAGCTGGGGATCTCGTCGAGTTATCTGAATCAGATCGAACACGACGTGCGACCGCTCACCGTGCCCGTGTTGAAGCGGATCAACGAGGTCTTCGGCGTCGATCCGGCCTTCTTCACCACTAACGACGACACGCGACTGATCGCCGAACTGTCCGAGGTCGTGATGGACGCCGAGCTCGGCATCAAGGCCGACACCACCGAAATCGCCGACATGGTTTCGGCGCATCCGTCGATGGCACGCGCGCTGGTTGCCCTGCACAACCGCTACCGCAACACCAGCGCGCAGCTCGCGGCGGCGACCGAAGATCGCTTCGCTGACGGTTCGGGCAGCGCCGCGATCAGCAAGCCGCATGAGGAAGTGCGCGACTACTTCTATCAGCGCCAGAACTACATTCACGAACTGGATACGGCCGCAGAGGAACTCACCGCGCGTATCCGGTTCCACGGTGGCGACGTGAGCACCGAGGCGCAGCGACTGCTTCGCGGTCACGGGGTGCGCATCGCCGAACGCATCGACCTTGGCGAAGGCATTCTGCACCGATACGACCCGGAGACGAAGCTGCTGGAAATCTCGCCGCACCTGTCGGGTGGGCAGCGCACGTTCAAACTCGCCGCAGAGTTGGCGTACTTCGAATGTGGTGGGTTGCTTGAGAAGCTCGTTGAGGAAGGCAATTTCGCTTCCGAAGCCACGCGCAAGCTCGCGATGCTCGGTCTCGCGAACTACTTCGCCGCCGCAATGGTGTTGCCGTACACCATGTTTCACGAGGTCGCCGAAGACTTCCGCTACGACATCGAACGACTGTCGGCGTTCTTCTCGCAGAGTTACGAGACCATCTGCCACCGCTTGTCGACGTTGCAGCGCCCGTCTTTACGCGGCGTCCCGTTCTCGTTCGTGCGCGTCGACCGGGCGGGCAACATGTCAAAACGCCAGTCCGCCACCGGTTTTCACTTCTCCGCGAGCGGCGGAACGTGCCCGCTGTGGAACGTGTACGAGACGTTTGCGTACCCGGGCAAGATTATGACCCAGATCGCCCAGATGCCCGATGGCCGCAAGTACCTGTGGGTGGCACGCACGGTGGAACGCCGCGCGACCCGCTACGGCCAGCCAAGCAAGACGTTCGCGATCGGCCTAGGTTGCGAACTGCGCCACGCGAACCGAGTTGTGTACGCCGACGGCATCGACTTGGGCGAAGCAACAGCGACCCCGATCGGCGCGGGTTGCCGGGTGTGCGTGCGCGCGAACTGCCCCCAACGCGCCTTCCCCCCGCTGGGCAAGCTCCTCGACATCAGCGAACACCGAAGCTCAGTTTCGCCGTATTTAGTGAAGTAGGGCAAGCCTGACCCCCGATGGCCACTAGCCCAGGGTTATATCTTCCAATATAATTGGGGCATGGAAACCGTCCGCGATCTGCGGTTAGCCGCCGACCTTACCCAAATCGAATTGGCACGGCGCTCCGGCATCGCTCAGCCCAACATCGCCGCATACGAGACCGGGAAGCGACAACCGTCACCAACGACAATGTCGCGCATACGCGCAGCTGCCAAACCCCGCCCGTCGGGCGTGCTCGCGAAACATCGGGATGCGATCCTCGCGCTTGCCCGGCGACACAAAGCTGACCGGGTTCGGGTCTTCGGGTCGATCGCGCGGGGCGAGGACGTCTCGGGCAGCGATATCGATCTGTTGGTCCGCTTCGTCTCCGGTGCCGATCTGGTGGACATGGCCGAGCTGATGCTCGACATCGAGGAGCTGACCGGCATTCACGTCGACCTGGTCTCCGAAGGCGGCCTTCCCGCAGGACCGCACCCCATCAGGGATGAGGCGAGGCCACTGTGAGCGCGCCCGATGGACAAGAGCGCACGATCAAAAGTCTTCGCGACTTCCTCTCTTTCTGCGACATGGCCGCTGAAGTCGCACAAGGGGGCAAAGCCGCCTACGACGCCAACCGCATCACCCGGCTCGCGGCAGAAGCGGTCCTGCACCGTCTTGGCGAGTCGGTGGCTCGATTACCGCAGGACCTCATCGCGGCCAACCCACAGGTGTCGTGGCGTGGCATCAAGGCCACACGAAATCTCATTGCGCACGACTACAACCAGATCGACTACGAGATCGTGTGGGAGCTGCTGACCATACGTGTGCCGAACGAGGCCGCTCACGTCCATGCGATCTTGGAAGCGCTGACCGCGCAAGGACAGTAGGGGCGATACACGTCGAGTAGAGCACCATCGCTCTCGCCGACCGACACGAGGTGTAGTACGCAGAGGCAGGGCTACGCGCTGAGCGACCCATCGCCAACTCGGGCGCGACCTCTACTGGGCCGACTGCGACGAAATCGCCTTGCTCGAACGCATCAGGAAAGCAATGTCGTACTTGTCGGTGGTTGTTGCTATGTTTTCATACGTGACGCGCACCTGCGTCCGTTGACTAACGGGGTACACCATGATGAAGGCATTCTCTGCCGTCGCTCTGCTCACTATCGCCGCGATCGGCGTGTCCGGGGGGACTAGTTACGCCGCGCCTGTTCAGCAGTTCCAGAACGTGGATCATGCTGTCGCATACCAGGTTTCGAGTGACGGCGCGCAGATCACCGCCACGCTCACCGACGGCACCTTCCGCCGCAACGGCGATGCGATCGTCGTCGCCGACCGCGCGGGCGCCGAAATCGCTTCGCTCCCAACCACTGTCACGATCGACGAGGGCGATGTCGCGCTCGGCGCGGAAATCAGCTCCGACGGAACGAAACTCACCGCCAGCCCGATCGGCTACTGGCGCACCACCTCCCCACGGGAGCGCAGCACCGAAATCGGCACGCAGATCGGTGGCGCGATCGGCGGGCTCGTCGGCGTTGTCGTTGGGCTCGCGCTCGGCATCGCGACGGGCGGCTTCCTCGTGCCGCTTACCCTGCCTGTCGGCCTGCTCGTTGGTGTCATCGGCGGCGCGATCATCGGCGGACTCGCCGGTGCCGCGATCCCCAACTCCGACAAGCCCGATCGCCGCGAATACGTCGCGACCTGCTACGGCAGCGGCAAGTACCGCTTCTGCTACTGAGTAAGAAACAAGGCGGTGCGGTCGAATCCGCACCGCCGTGTTTTCCCCTCCAAGGTTTGCCAACAGTTAGCTGACATATTTCACGTCGGCGTTCCGCCACCTCCGTCAGCAATTGTTCACACCGACGCAACAGACGAAACGGACGCGTTATCGGGCGATATTCCGGTGCAACATGTTCCGTTTACTGTTCGCAATCACGAGCACAGCCGCTGTATACAACCCGGTGTACATCGAAGTTCCCAGGTTCGGCCCAGCGGTGTTCGTGGTGGCGCGTGTGCGCTGCTGTTTCACCTGATGAGGAGAACCGCCCCATGTCTCAATCCCGTTTGGTCCGGGCACTTGCCGTGCCCGCCGCGGTTGCTGTCGCAGGTCTGCTGCTCACCGGTTGTGGTGCGCGTGACGACGCGTCCACCGGCTCGACCGCAGCATCGTGCGTCGACACCAGCAAGAACACGATCAAAGTTGGCTCGCTACACTCGCTTTCGGGCACGATGGCCATTTCCGAAGTGACCGTTGCCAACTCGACCAAGCTGGCGATCGACCAGATCAACGCGGCGGGCGGCGTGCTCGGCAAGAAGATCGAGGTCGTCCTCGAAGACGGCGCGTCCGACCCCAAGACCTTCGCCGAAAAGGCCGAGAAGCTCATCAGCTCCGACTGTGTCGCAGCGGTTTTCGGCGGTTGGACCTCATCTAGCCGCAAGGCGATGAAGCCGAAGTTCGAGTCGCTCAATAACCTCCTCTACTACCCCGTGCAGTACGAGGGCCTCGAAGATTCCAAGAACATCTTCTACACCGGCGCCACCACGAACCAGCAGATCATCCCCGCGCTCGACTACCTGAAGCAGAAGGGCATCAAGTCCCTCTACCTCGTCGGCTCGGACTACGTGTTCCCGCAGACCGCCAACCGCGAGATCAAGGCGTACGCGGCGGCCAACGGCATCGAGATCAAGGGCGAGGACTACACCCCGCTCGGCTCGACCGACTTCTCCACCATCGTCAACAAGGTCCGCACCGCCAAGGCGGGCGCGGTGTTCAACACCCTCAACGGCGACTCCAACGTCGCGTTCTTCCGCGAGTACACCAACGCTGGCCTGAAGGCCGCTGAGATGCCGGTCGTTTCGGTCTCGATCGCTGAGGAAGAGGTCGCCGGTATCGGCGCGCAGAACATCGCGGGCCAGCTCACCGCGTGGAACTACTACCAGACCGTCGATTCGCCCGCGAACAAGAAGTTCGTCGCCGACTACAAGGCCGCCTTCGGCGCCGACAAGCCCACCTCCGACCCGATGGAAGCCGCCTACGCGTCGGTGTTCCTGTGGAAGAACACGGTTGAGAAGGCCAAGTCGTTCGCCGTTGCTGACGTCCAGGCCGCTGCCGACGGCGTGAGCTTCGACGCGCCCGAGGGTACCGTCACCATCGACGGTTCGAACCACCACATCACCAAGACCGCCCGCATCGGCGAAATCCGCCCCGACGGTCTGATCTACACGGTTTGGGATTCCGGCAAGGCCATCACCCCGGACCCGTACCTGAAGTCCTACGACTGGGCCAAGGGCCTGAAGTAACCCTGCCCGTCTGAGTGGGGCAGGCGCGAGTCTGCCCCACTCAAACCCCCATTTCCAAGGAGTCCACCTTATGGACGTACTGATCGGCCAACTCTTCACCGGGTTGAGTCTCGGATCGATTTTGTTGCTCGCCGCGCTCGGCCTCTCGTTGACCTTCGGCCAGATGGGCGTGATCAACATGGCCCACGGCGAATTCATCATGGCTGGTTGCTACACCACTTACGTTGTGCAGCAAGTGTTTTCCTCGGCAGGTGTTTCGCTCGTCGTCTCGCTCCTGCTCGGTTTCCTCGTTGGCGGCGCACTTGGTGCGGCCTTGGAAATGGGTCTCATCCGCTGGATGTATGACCGCCCACTCGACACGCTGCTCGTCACGTTCGGTGTTGGGCTTGTTTTGCAGCAGGCAGCGCGCGACATCTTCGGCGCTCCCGCGAAGAATGTGCTTGTCCCCGAATGGCTTTCGGGTGGCATCACGATCATGGGCGCGGTTGTCCCCAAGACGCGCATCTTCATTCTTGTGCTTGCGATTGTCGCGGTCACCACGCTCGCCGCGGTCCTCAAGACCACCCCGATGGGTCGACGCATTCGCGCGGTCGTGCAGAACCGCGGCCTCGCCGAAACCTCAGGTATTTCAAGCCGTTTCACCGATATCAGCACGTTCTTCATCGGTTCGGGCCTCGCTGGCGTCGCCGGTGTCGCGCTCACGCTGATCGGTTCGACCAGCCCAACTATCGGGCAGAGCTACCTCATCGACGCGTTCCTCGTCGTCGTGATCGGCGGCCTCGGCCAGGTCAAGGGCACCGTGATCGCCGCGTTCGCCCTCGGCATCTTGAACTCGTTCATCGAATACTCGACCACCGCGTCGATCGCGAAGGTGATCGTTTTCGTGCTGATCGTCATCTTCCTGCAGGTCCGCCCGCAGGGCCTCTTCACTGTGCGGACAAGGAGTCTCGTGTGAACGCGTTAGTTGATCGCCTCCGCGCCTACCCGTCGGTCAAACCCCTTTTCGGTTTCGCCGTCGCCGCAGTGATCCTGTTTGGCGTCGCCCCCGCTGTCCTCAGCGACTTCCGACTCAACCTGCTCGCCAAGTTCCTCTGCTTCGCAATTGTCGCGGCGGGCATCGGATTAGCTTGGGGCCGTGGCGGAATGCTCACGCTCGGCCAGGGCGTTTTCTTCGGCATCGGCGCCTACATCATGGCGATGCACATGCAGCTCGCCGACGCCGCTCGCCTCGGCAACGACGTTCCCGAGTTCATGGAAATCTCCGGCATTTCCACTTTGCCGACGTTCTGGCAGCCCTTCGCATCGGCCCCGGTCGCGCTGCTCGGCATCCTCGTTTTGCCCGCGCTGATCGCCGCGATCCTCGGCTTCGGCGTCTTCAAGCGACGTGTCCGTGGCGCGTACTTCGCCATCCTGAGCCAGGCGCTCGCGGCCGCGTTGGCGATCCTGCTCACCGGCCAACAGGCCATCGGCGGCTTCACCGGTCTCTCGGACTTCCGCGCGTTCTTCGGCTTCAAGCTGTCGGACCCGGCCAACCGCAAGATGCTGTTCTTCATCGCCGCCGCAACGTTGTTGCTTGTCATCGCGCTGATCCGTCAGCTCAACCGCAGCCGCTACGGCGAACTGCTCGTCGCCGTTCGCGACGCTGAAGAGCGCGTGCGCTTCCTCGGCTACGACCCGGCCAACATCAAGATCTTCGCCTACGTCACCGCCGCGTTCCTCGCTGGCATCGCGGGCGCGCTGTTCACCCCGATCGTCGGCATCATCTCCCCCGCTGACATCGGCATCGTCCCGTCGATCGCCTTCCTGATCGGCGTCGCGATCGGTGGCCGGACCACGCTGCTCGGCCCGGTGCTCGGCGCGATCGGCGTCGCGTGGGCCCAAACCAGCCTGTCCGAAGAGTTCCCGTCGGGCTGGACCTACCTGCAGGGCGTGCTGTTCATCGTTGTCGTCGGGTTCATTCCCGCTGGTCTCGCTGGCCTGTGGCCGCTGGTGAAGGGCTGGATCGACAGTCGCAAACCGGTACCGGCAGTTGCCGCCCCGACGCCTGTTGTCACTGAAGAGAAGGTGGAAGCGCGATGACGATGGATAAGGATTACCTCGAAATCCGTGGCCTCTCCGTCAGTTTCGATGGCTTCAAGGCTGTCACCGACGTCGACCTCACGGTCCTGCAAGGCGACCTCCGCTTCCTGATCGGCCCGAACGGCGCTGGCAAAACCACGCTCATCGACGCCATCACCGGCCTCGTCACCGGCACCGGTTCCGCGCAGAAGTCGGGCGTCGAACTGCTTGGCAAGAAGGTGCATCAGATTGCCCGCCTCGGCGTCGGCCGCACCTTCCAGACCGCGAGTGTGTTCGAAGAGCTCAGCGTGCTGCAAAACCTCGACATCGCCGCTGGCGCTGGCCGATCCGCGCTGAGTTTGCTCCGTCGCCGCAAGTCGGTGCTGCCAAGCATCGAAGAGGCACTTGAGACAACCGGGCTCACCGCATTGCGCGACAAGCCCGCTGGTGTCTTGGCCCACGGCCAGAAGCAGTGGCTCGAAATCGGCATGCTGCTCGTGCAGAACGCGTCGGTGCTGCTGCTCGACGAGCCCGTCGCTGGCATGAGCGCCGAAGAGCGCGAAGAAACCGGAAAGTTGTTGCAGCGCATCGGAACTGATCGCGTTGTTGTCGTTGTCGAACACGACATGGACTTCATGCGCAGCTTCGCCAATTCCGTGACCGTGCTCGCTGGCGGCAAGGTGCTCAGCGAAGGCAGCGTTGAAGCGGTGCAGGCCGACCCGAAGGTGCAAGAGGTTTACCTCGGCACCGCGTCGCTTGCCACTGAGGATAAGGAGTCGACCGATGCTTGAGCTTTCCCACGTCCGGTCGGGCTACGGCCGCACCGAGGTCATTCACGACGTGACAATGACGGTCCCCGACGACAGCGTCGTCGCGATCATGGGCCACAACGGCGCTGGCAAAACCACGCTGCTGCGCGCGGCGGTCGGCCTGTTGCCGACCAAGGCGGGCTCGATCACCTTCGACGGCGAGAACATCACCAAGTACTCCCCGTCGAAGCGCGTGAAGCGCGGCATCGCCTACGTTCCGCAAGGTCAGCAGAGTTTTCCACAGCTCACCACAGCGGAAAACTTGCAGGTCGTCGCCGACGGGCGCAAGCGCGGCAAGGCGTTGATCGACGAGTCACTCGACCTGTTCCCCGCGCTGAAAGACCTGCTCACCCGCAAGGCGGGCCTGCTTTCGGGCGGTCAGCGCCAGCAGTTGGCGATCGCGCGCGCACTGATCACCGAGCCCAAGCTGCTGATCCTCGACGAGCCGACCGAGGGCATTCAGCCGTCGGTCGTCGCCGAGATTGAGCGCACGATCATCGACCTGACCGGCCGCGGCGGCCTAAGCGTGCTCCTTGTCGAACAGCACATCGGCTTCGCACTCCAAGCCGCGCACTTCTACTACGTGCTGCACTCGGGGCACCTAGGTTCGTCGGGCAAGGGCGGCGCGAGCGCCGAAGCCGAAGTCCGTGCGGCGATGGCGATCTGAGCCGGGTTTATCGCCGATGCGGGGGTCGTTGGCGCAGTACGTGTACGAGGCGCTGCGCGTCGATCTGACTCGGTTCGACCCAACCCAACGGCTAGCGGCTGAACCACTCGCGCGACGGTACGGCGTCTCGCGCACCCCGGTGCGCGAGGCGTTGGCGCGACTGGTTGCCGACGGGCTCGTGGTGCGAAGGCGCGGTGGGCTTTTCGTGCATCAGCCGCCGGCTGAACAGGTGGCCGAGCTGTACGAACTGCGAATGGTGTTGGAGCTACGCGGAATTGAGCGCGTTCGGGAACGTGAGGTGATGCGGGACGAACTGGCCCGCTGGAATCGGTACGCGGCTTCACCACCGACAGACGCGCTAGCGGCCGACGAACAGTTCCACCTCGAATTACTCGGCGCCACAGGCAATTCCGCACTTCCTGAAGCCCTTTTCGAGGTATTCGGCAGACTCCGCGCGGCGCGCTCATTGGACCGGCCAGACGCAACCCGACTGGCCGCGATGACCACCGACCACGTCGCCATCGCCCGTGCGGTACTCGCAGGCGACACCACCGGAGCAACGACATTGCTCACCAACCACATCCGCTCAGGCCACGAACGGTTAGCGCGAGCGCTCAACAATCCGGCTGCAACGGCCAACACTGCGTCGGCTTAACCACCTGCGACGACACCGTCGGGCGAACCGTTGTCGTCGTCGACGACCGCGACGGCGGGTCGCTCAGCACGGCTTCGCCAACGATCACAAACACAACGAACAAGCCGAGCAACGCAAGCCCAAACACCGCGATCCCGGCGAACTTGCCCCGATGTTTCGGCGGCTCGGGTGGCAGCGGTGTCGGCCTAACCTGCTGACTTAGTCGCGCGATCGGCGGCGGCGCTGGCGGGCGCTTCCCAACGAAACCATCAAGCAGCAGTTCATCTTTCGGCGGTGTCAGCGCTTCGAGACCTAAGGCCGAGCACGTCGTCCGGACGCGGTCGGCGGTGATTGTCGGGGCAGCGGCGGAAAAACTTTCCAGGTAAATCCGCAATTCATGGGAGTCGATGGTGTTGCCGACGAGCACGTCGAGCCCGGGCCGCAACGACGTCCGCGCCGGTCGAACAACGACGCCCCGATACGGCACAAGCACAACCGCCCCGCACACGTGCCCGCTGTCCTGCAACGACTGTTCCAACGCGACCCGCACCGCGTGGACACCGTGTTCGAGCCGGTCAGTTGGGCCGCCAGACGCGTTGTCGAGGTCGAGTGGGCTACCGGAAATCGTCCACTGACCGTCGGTCTTGACCGAAAGCAGCCCGCTTTGCCTGCGTGCGAACCCGCGCACTTCAAGCACGGTGACCGCGCGCGGGGTGATCACGATCGCGCCGAGCCGTCGATCGCCAACCCGACAGTCGATAAGCGCGAGCCCGGTGCTCGGGTAGGACCGCAGGCAGTCGACAAACTCCTCTTCAGCGCCCGTGAGCTCGGCCCCCGGCCTCATCCGAACCAGCATCTCGCCTATCCCCTGACAGTGCTCTGCTACCGCTGCTACGTCAGATCATGACGCGCAAACGCGCCGAAAACCACTGGAACCCAAAGAAAATCGCGTTCGCAACACGACTCCGCTCCGCCGCAAGCGCTGGCCCGGTACGCTCGGCGATCATGGAATTACCACCCCTACCACGCGTTTCTCCGGGGCGACTACGCCAGCTAGGCCCCATTAACTGGGTGGTGTGGCAGGTGCTTTCTCGAGCAAGCGGCACCGCCGATGCGCAACTGTTCAGCACCCTCGGCCGCACCGGCGGCCTTTTCCGTGGCTGGTTGCATTATTCGGGCAAGCTCATGCCGGGTGGTCGCCTCTCGCGCGCGGAGGCGGAGTTGGTGATTTTGCGCGTCGCACGGCTGCGCGACAGCGACTACGAACTCGACCACCACCGCCGACTGGGCGCGAAGGCCGGACTCACCGCCGAGGCGATTGAAGCGACGGGGGTTGGCCCGGACGCGGACGTGTGGACGCCACGTCAGCGGACCCTGCTTGCCGCAACCGACCAGTTGGTCACCACCCGCACGATCAACGACGCGACGTGGACCGAGCTAAGCGCCCATTTCGACGACCGCCTGCTCATCGAAATCGTCCTGCTGATCAACCAGTACGAATCGTTGGCGTCAACGATCGCGACGTTGGGAATTCAGCGAGACACGTTCTAGCGCTTGGCAACTCGTAGCGCGGCGATAATCATCGGAATCTGCAACGGCAGCCGTGCGAGCACGCCGAGCTTAAACGCCTTGGGCGACTTGGGATTTCCCATCACGTCAACCGCCATCTGAATATTCGCCGGGAATACCGCGACAAACAGCGCCGCGGCAAGCCACCCACCAAAGCGCCGGGTGCGCGGCACCGCGAGCGCGGTGGCAACCCCAAGCTCAGCGACGCCGGATGCGTAGGTATAGGTGCGCGCCTTGCCTGGCAGCGCGGGCGGCACAATGCCGTCGAACGGTTTCGGGGCGAGGAAATGCAGCGCCCCCATCACGAAAAGCAAGCCGCTGAGATAAGTGTGCGCGCGACCTGGGGTAGAGACAGCCATCAGCGCACTCTACTTGCCGGAAGCAAGCAACTGGCTGACGGTGACGAACCGATACCCCTGCCCGCGCAGGTCAGCCACGATATCGCCGACCGCCGCCCGACTTTCGCCGTTGCCGTGCATCAAATGCAGCAAAATGATGCTGCCAGGCGACACTTTCGCTCGTGTTTCCGCCACGATTTCGGCGCGGGTCGCTGTACCCGCGGAATCGGGTTCGATATTCCACATCACCGTCGTGCGGTTGTGGTCTGCGAGGTATTTCGGCAGCGCCCAGACCTTTTTGCCGTACGGCGGGCGGAAGGTGATGTCGCCGGTGTATCCAGCGCGCCGAATCTCAGCGTCGGTGCGTTCTATTTCGTCCGCGACGGTCTGCTCGCTGACAAGGACCATCCGATGGTGCTGAAAGGAATGATTGCCCAGCTCGTGTCCGGCCGAGACAATGGCCGACGCGTATTCCGGATGCGTCGCGATGTCTTGGCCGACAAGGTAAAACGTCGCTGGCACTCCCAACTCGCGGAGTGTTCGCACTATCTCGGGGGTCCGGTCGGTTGGCCCGTCATCGAAGGTCAACGCGACGAGCTTCTCGCTGGTGTCGACCCGGTCAACGAGTCGCCCAGTGAGCTGGAACGTTCGCGAATTCATCAGGAAATAAAGCCCGGCGGCGACGGCGAGCACTACAACGAGGCTCGCCGAGCCGCCGATCAACCATTTACGCACACCCAGGTGTATACCGTCAGTCGATGACCTGGGTGATGTCGCCCGGCTTCAAGTAATCGAAGAAGCGGTGCGCGCCATCCTCGGTCATTCGCACACAACCATGCGAACGGGAGTCGACCGGGCCAACGTGAAACGCCATGTCGCCATTGAAGAAAGTGGCCCAGCGCATGGGGGCGTCATGCATTGTCGACCAATGGAATTCGCGCTTGAACGAAATTTGGGTGACCGCGGGCGGAGTTTCATATCCGGGCATTCCCGTCGCGATTGGCGTTGGCCCGAAAACCACGCGACCGTTGTCGACGAGCCACGCTTCCTGCGTGGAAAGTCGCATGCACGCGCGTGCTGCGGTGACCGGGCACGGCGACGGGGTCGGCACCACCGAACCAACGCCGGGAATATCGGGTCCACCTGGGAAAAGGGGTTCAGCGCCTGCGGGCGCGATAGTGGCGAAACCGGCGATAAGAACACCAGAAACCGCCGCGAGCCGTGCTGCGAAACCGAGAATACGCATCGAGTCATTGCCTCTCAACCATGCCCGCAGCCGGGAAATCGCCCGACAACGGGACAATCTTGGTGGTGCTGGATGAAGCTCGACCTGATCATCTGACAACGTCGACCGGATTTCAAAATCGACGCCCGGAACAAGGTTAGGAAAATGCCCGATTTGCGACCAAGAGGTTCGCGGCGGCGGCGGCGGAGCGCCGAATCCGTGCGGCTGCGGCCACACGCGAGTCGGCACGATCAAAGCTCGCACGGGCAGGGCGAATGCTCGCCGACTAGCGGGTGAACTTGGTCCGACACACCCGGGCTCGGCGAAGGCGTGGTGCGCGACGCGGGCCGAACTCAATCAGACCCGCGCCGCACCAAGCGACTAGAAGTTGATCATGTGCCCCGCGAGACCATGCAGTGCTTCCTGCACCGCTTCGCTCAAGGTCGGGTGTGTGTGCACATTGCGGGCCATCTCGTTGACGGTCAGGTCCCACTTCTGCCCAAGGGTGAGTTCGGGCAGCAGTTCCGAAACGTCGGGGCCGATGAGGTGGCCGCCGATGATTTCGCCGTGGCGCGCGTCGCCGATGAGCTTCACGAAACCGGTCGGCTCGCCGAGACCGTGCGCCTTGCCGTTGGCGGTGAACGGGAAGGTCGACACCTTCACGTCGTAACCTTCGTCGCGCGCCTGCTGTTCGGTGAGGCCGAAGCTTGCCACCTGCGGCTGACAGAACGTGGCGCGCGGCATCATGCGGTAGTCGCCGAGCGTCATCGTCTCCGCGCCACCAATGGTTTCGGCAGCGACAACCGCCTGCGCTTCGGCGACGTGCGCGAGCTGAAGCTTCGCGGTCACGTCACCGATCGCGTAGATATGCGGCACGTTCGTGCGCATGTACTCGTCGATTTCGATGGCACCACGGTTGGTGAGCGCCACACCGGTGGTTTCCAGGCCGTAGCCCTCGACGCGCGGCTGGAAGCCAACGGCCTGGAGGACCTTGTCGACGGTGACCGTCTCGATCGCGCCGGTCTTGTTGTCCTTGATCGTGACGGTGACCTTGCTGCCGTCGTCGTCGATCGTCTGCACGGCCGCGCTGGTGGTGATCGGGATGCCGAGCTTCTTGTACTGCTTGGTGATCTCCTTGGAGATCGCCTCGTCCTCATTGGGCAGCGCGCGGTCGAGGAATTCGACGATCCGCACGTCAACGCCGTAATTCTTGAGTACGTAAGCGAATTCCATGCCGATCGCGCCAGCGCCGACGATGAGAATCGAGCCGGGCAGATCACGGTCGAGGATCTGCTCTTCGTAGGTGACCACGTTGTCCGACAGCGAGGTGTTGGGCAGGATGCGGGTGGTCGTGCCGGTCGCGATGATCGCGTTGTCGAACGTGATGTGGTCGACGCCGCCGCTGGTCAGATCGACATTCATCGAGTTCGGGCCGGTGAAAACACCGTGGCCGTCGTACTCGGTGATGTTGTTCTTCTTCATCAGGAAGTGCACGCCCTTGACGCGACCGTCAGCGACCTTGCGACTGCGGTCGAACGCAGCGCCAAAGTCGAAGGTCACGTCGCCAGACATGCCGAACGTCTTAGCTTCCTTGGTGAAGATATGGGCCAGTTCGGCGTTGCGCAGCAGTGCCTTGGACGGGATGCAGCCTACGTTCAGGCACACGCCACCCCAGTATTTCTGCTCGACAATCGCTGTTCGCAAGCCGAGTTGAGCGGCCCGGATCGCGGCGACGTAACCGCCGGGTCCGGCGCCGAGAACGACGACATCGTAGTGGGAAGTCACCCTTGCGAGCGTAGTCCTTTCCGCGAATCTCACCCACCTGTCCCCCGAACCAGTGAGCGAATCAAGATCAACACGCTCTGGTGGCGAAAACTACTCGCGCGATGCCGCCACCAAAGCGTGGTGATCTTGTTAGCGCCAGACCGCCCCGGCGACGCGACGGAAGTTGCCGCCGAAGATCGCCGCCTGGTCTTGCTCGCTGAAGCCACGCTTCGCTAGCTCATCCGATAGCGACGGCACACCTGACTCACCAAGTAAGTCCTCCGGCGAAACCCATTGCAAAGGGCCATATTTCGTGTAGTCATCGGAGAACGCGCCCGGGTTCGCCGCGATCTCGGCGTTGAACTCATCACCGTCAAACGAGTAGTCCGACCCGACACCGATGTGGTCGATGCCGACCAAGTCGACGCCGTAGCGGATGTGGTCAGCCATCGCGGCGACCCGTTCCGCGCGAGCGCCGGGAGCGTTCTGACCGAGAAAAATGCCGACGCCGTTGATGCCGATCACCCCTCCCGTCTCAGCGCACGCGCGAGCCTGGTCGTCGGTGATGTTGCGCGGATGTGCCCACAGGCCAGCGAAATTCGAGTGACTGTAGATCATCGGAACCGACGTGACAGCGGCGATGTCGAGACCCGTTCGCTGCGAACAATGCGAGCCGTCAGCGAACATCCCGACCTCATTGAGCCTGCGCACCAACTCTTTTCCATAGCCGGTGAGGCCAGTGTCGTTGGTGTCTAAGCATCCGCACCCCGCCGCGTTCGCGTGGTTGTAGCTCGGCAGCAGCGAGCGGACGCCGAGGTCGTAGAACATTTCGACGTTGTCGAGGTTGCCGCCGAGCGGGCCCGAATCTTCCAGGTCGAAGGCCAGCGCGATCTTGGTTGGGTCGCCAATGTCGTCGATTGACGTGACAAGCCGGAACCGCTCATCGGCGTGGCTGCGGAAATCGTGCAGAAAACCGAGCGCGTCGGAGGTGGTGTGCGGCGAATAGCCAACGTTCACCGACGCGTACGTTCCGGCCGGGTAGCGAGCCACCTCATCAAGTCGACCGGTTCGGTCTAACGGCAGGCAGCAGTGCTGTTCCCACAGGAAAGGCGGCATACCAACCGACCCTATCTCGGGCTATCGGCAACAATGGCGACATGAGCAGCGTTGAGGAAAACGTGACTGATCCCTACCTGTGGCTCGAAGACGTGACCGGCGAGGACGCCCTCGACTGGGTGCGCGCCCGCAATGACGTCGTTGTTCAACGCTTCGGGTCAACCGACCGCTTCGCCGACTTCGAATCCCGCGTCCTCGCGATGCTCGACGACGACACCAAGGTCGCCTACCCCGGCAGGCGCGGGAAGTGGCTCTACAACTTCTGGCGCGACGCGGCACACCCGCGCGGCGTATGGCGGCGCACCACCTTCGAGTCGTACGCCACCGACGCGCCTGAATGGGACGTGATCATCGACGTCGACGCGCTCGCCGAAGCCGAGGGCGAGAACTGGGTGTGGGGCGGTGCTGGCGTGTTCCGGCCGACCCAGGAACGCGCCCTTGTCTCACTGTCGCGCGGCGGTGCCGACGCGACGGTCGTTCGCGAATTCGACATGGAGACAAGGAAATTCGTTACTGAAGATGAAGGCGGTTTCGTGCTGCCCGAAGCCAAGTCGCGCGTGGGCTGGATCGACATCGACACCGTCTACGTCGGCACCGACTTCGGCCCCGGCTCGCTCACCGACTCCGGCTACCCGCGCATCGCCAAACGCTGGCGACGCGGCACTCCGCTGACCGAAGCGGAAACGGTGTACGAGGGCGAGCCGAGCGACGTGTCGATCAGCGTCGGCTACAGCCGTCATCCCGGTTATGAGCGGCACTGGCTTGGTCGCGCGACCGACTTCTTCAACGAAGAGGTCTTTCTGCTCGATGACCAGGGCGAATGGCAGCGTGTCGACGCACCGACCGACGCCGACGTTTCGTCATACAAAGACTGGCTGCTCATCCGCCCGAAAACCGCGTGGGAGGTCGGTGGCGAAACCTACGCGCCAGGTTCGCTGATTGTCACGAACCTGCCCGCGTTCATGGCTGGCGAACGCGAGTTCGAAGTGTTGTTCACCCCCGACGCGCACACCTCGCTCGACGGGTACGCGTGGACGGAAAATCACCTCATCGTCGGCACCTTGCAGGACGTGCAGACGAAACTGCGCGTGCTCACCCCCGGCCCGGACGGCTGGACAAGCGAAGACTTCCCCGACGCGCCGCCGATGTCGAGCATCTCGGTGAACAACCTCGACCCGCTCGAAGCAGGCGACGAATTCATGCTCACCACAAACAGTTTCACGCAACCGACGACGTTGTTCTCCACCGCGATCGGTGAAACTCCGACCGTACTCAAGCAAGCACCCGCCTACTTCGACGCTGAAGGCATCGAGGCCGAGCAGTTCTTCGCGACCTCCGACGACGGCACCCAGATCCCGTATTTCGTTGTGCGACACCGCGACCGACGCGGCACACCGGGCCCGACGATCATGAACGGCTACGGCGGCTTCGAAATCTCGCAAACACCAGGATATTTGGCGACCGCTGGCATCACCTGGCTCACCCGAGGCGGCACGTTCGTCATCGCCAACATCCGCGGTGGCGGCGAGTACGGACCCGAGTGGCATACCGCTGGGCAGAAGGAAAACCGGCATCTGGTGTACGAGGACTTCGCCGCTGTCGCGCGAGATCTGGTGTCGCGCAACATCACAACGCCGGACCAGCTTGGCGCGGTTGGCGGGAGCAACGGCGGACTGCTGATGGGCGTGATGCTCACGCGCTACCCCGAACTGTTCGGCGCGATCGTCTGCCAGGTGCCGTTGCTCGACATGAAGCGCTACCACCTGCTGCTGGCTGGCGCGTCGTGGGTGGCCGAGTATGGCGATCCCGAAAAGCCGGAAGAGTGGGCGTATTTGAGCGAGTACTCGCCGTATCAGAACACTGATACGCATAAGCAGTACCCGCCGATTCTGCTCACCACGTCAACGCGCGACGACCGCGTCCACCCGGGGCACGCGCGAAAGATGGCCGCGCTCTTGGAGTCTCAAGATCGCACTGTCTGGTACTACGAGAACATCGAAGGCGGCCACGGCGGCGCTGCCGACAACAAACAGTCGGCATTCAAGGCCGCGCTGGTTTATGAGTTCTTCACGCAGATGCTTGTTGAAGGTCGCAAGGCCTAGTAGGTCTCTGCAAGCGTTAGCGGTCGCGCAACCACTTCTCGACTAGGTCGACCGTTGAGTTCGGGTCGGTGATCCAGCCGTTGTGTCCAGCGGGCTGGGTCACCGTCTCGCGCGTGATGTGCGCTTTGGGCATCTTCGAAAGCAGATGTTCGGCCGAAGATTCCGGCGCGAACTCGTCGTCGGTGAATCGCACGGAAAGCACCGGCAGCGTCAGGCGACTCATCCGTTCGTCGTAGTCGACGTCGGCACCCACCGGGACAAACCGGCCGGTCCTGGCAAGACGCGCCCAGTCCGCGATCAGCACCTTGGACTGGCGGCCGAAACCGCGACTGCCGAGCAGGTCGCCCGGCCAGAAACCAGCGAGATTCGCCGCGACGGCGACAGCGGCCGTTCCGACCAGCACACCCGGTCCGAATAGCCCACGATAGCCACGAAAATACGGCGTACCCGACGCGACAAGCAGGAGCCCAGCCACCTTCCCGCGCGCGCGAGCGGCGTACATCGTCGCGAGCTGGCCGCCCAGGCTGTGCCCGAGCAGATACGGCGTCGAGTCAGGAAAACGCTCGCGGACCACTGAAAGCATCGCGGGCAGGTCGACGGTCACCAGCTCGTGATAGCCGTAGGCGCTCGACGAATCCGGCTTGCCGCTGTCGCCGTTGCCGCGCAACTCCCCGATGGCGACATCGAATCCGCGTCCCGCGAGCACCTTCGCGAAGTATTCGTAAAACTCTCCTGGCACTGCGAGGCCCGGCAAGATCAAGATCGCTGGACGCGGCAAGTCCGCGCTAACCGGGTGTCGGTGCGCGCCCGATGCGGGAAAAAGCCGAACGGGCAGCGTGGTCCCGTCGGGGACCTGAACCTCAACGCGCTCGACCCGGGCCATCAGGCCCGAACCGCCCCGAGAATGATCCGGGTGAGTACCCGAATCACATCGTCGAGCGGCTGGCGAGGTTCGGTGCCGCTCCACCCGTCGACCACGTAGTTCACCGCGCCGATCACCGCGAGCACGCGCATGTCGTAGTCGCCCTCGGGAATCCCGCCTTGCAGCGCGGCGTCTTCGGCAGCGCCCGCGAGCAGCGAGCCCCACACCCGACGAAGCTCTAGGCGAAACTTCTCCACCTTGGGACCGGCACCGACCACCTCAACCAGCGCGACGCGCGCTTTGCGCGGATCTGCCCCGATCGATTCGATGTAGGCGCGCACGGCCGCTTCAATCTGGTTGGGAACGCTTGCGCCCGTTCGAGTTTCGAGGGCGGCGGCGACCGCTTCGCGTGACGCGCGGTCGATCTGCTCGAAAAGTTCAAGCAGGAGCGCTTCGCGGCCGGTGAATTCCTCGTAGAACTGTCGCGAGGAGAGCCCGGCATCTTTACAGATCGCCCCAACAGAACTGTTGGCGTAACCGTCGCGCGCGAAGACCGTGAGGCCCGATTCCAGAAATCGCGCACGCCGCTGGCGTTGCCGGTCCTCTACGGGTTGCCCGGCATACATTCTTCCCGTATTCGCATCCTGAGACATTGCCGCTGACAATACCGAAGGGCCCGATCCCCTCGTCATGGATCGGGCCCTTCGGTTGGCATGTATGGCTTACCGCGCGTTAGCCATACATTTGCCTTGTCGGATTAAGTGCCCGACGACTGCAGCGAACCGGTGGTGAGCGAGCCCGTAAGCAGCCCAAGCAACAGGGTCAAAATGTTGCCGTCGCTGGTGTTGCCGGTGTCGGTGATGTTGTACAGCATGTTCACTCCAATAGCTCTGTGACGGTGGAAGTCACTGGCCGTTTGCCAATTCCGACCATAGTCACGCGAGTTGTGAAGAGTGAGTGTTTTAAAGGAAATTACTCATCTTTTCTTGATGAGGTGTCAAGCCCCCGAAGTCTCTGGCTCACCGAGACTCAGCATCATCCGGTTTGCCCACGAAAACGACGCAGTCGACAACACCAGATCATGAATGTCGGAATCACTGAATCCGAGTTCACGCAACCGGCCAAGTTCCGCTTCGCCCGCACGCGGCGGCTGCGCTGCTAACGCGGTCGTGAAATCGATGATCGCGTCCCATCGATCGTCGATTCGGACCGTAACCCCTTCATCAAGCAGCCGCTGCACATCATCGGTTCGCTTTGACAGGTGCGACGTGAACCGCGAGTGCACCGACGCGCAGTATTCGCAACCATTGGTCCGCGACGTGACGGTGGCAGCGAGCTCCCGCTCGGCACGCGTGAGCCCTTCGCGACTGTAGAAGATGTCCTTGTCGTTGGCGCTGCGCTCGGCGAGGACCTCGGCGTTGCGCGCGAGGAGTCGGAAGTAGGGGCTCTCGCCGCGCGCACCTTCGAGCAGCGCAAGCTGGTCGGAGTTGGCGTCAGCGAGTTGGATCGGTTCGACCCACGGCACCCAGCCCAGCTCGTCTTGCGTGAATCCGGTTGGGCGACGGCCCGTTTCGACGTCGCGTACTTCAGTCACCGCTGCGCTCCGATCAGGCTGAGTCCGGCGAGTACCCGGATTTGGTAGTTCACGAAGCCGACGAGCTGGGTCACCGTGACGATGTCGGTTTCGGTGAGGCCCGCGCTAGTCAGGACGTTGATGTGGTCGCGGGTGCTTTCTACCGGCGCGAGGGTGAGCCTTGCCGCGTGACGGAGCGCGGCGGCCAGCTTGACGTCGCCATTTGAATCCGCTTCCGTCCCAGCGCTTCCCGCCTTCGCGGCGTAATGCTCGGCGAGTTTCTTCGCTTCGGCGAGGGTGGCGACGTGCGCGGCGATGGCGGCGAGCCGTTCCGGACCGAACGCCTGACCGGCAGGCCCGTCGAAGAGCGCATCGTAGGTGCCCTGAGTGTGTTGCTTGACTACCTGCCGTGTTTCGCGGAGCGTCGCGACCTTGGCTGCCGTTTCGGCACCAAGAACGGCATCGATGACGTCGGTCATTGTCGCCTTTCGTTGTCGGCGCGCCACCCGAGCTGGGGCGCGACCTTGGTTGCGATGAGTTCGATCGAGCGCAGCGCGGTGCGCTGATCGGGGTCGACCGGGTGAATCTGGACGATGAGGTCGGTCGCCTGGGCGACCGAGCGATCGGCGCCGAGCGCTTCGGCGACCTGGTCGGGCGTACCGATGTAGGAATCGCGAAGGATCTCGTCGACCGTTGACGCCATACCGACCACACCGGCGGTGCGTAGATGGTTCAGGAAGCGAACCGCGCCGCGTTCAGCCAGTTCGCGTGCCTCGTTCGCGTCGTCGGCGACAAACACACTGCGAGACGCGCCAATTCGCGGTTGCCCGTCGCCGGTCAACGCCGTGAGGTAGGCGTCGATGAGCGGTTGTTGCACTTCGCCGATATGCGCGTCGCGTTGCGCCTCGCTGCGCGGCTGGGTGCGCGAAAGGAGCAACCCGGCGCCCGCTTCGCTGGCGCGTCGCGCACCGTCGGCCGAGAAACTCGCGTGCCAAACACGATTGGCGAGCGTGCCCGCGGCAGGGTGCAGACTCCAGTCCCCTTCACCGGATGGACTAGCGACGAGCGGTTGGCCGGCAAGGGTCGCGGTGACCTTCGCCAACTTCTCCGCGTACACCCGTTGCTTGTCCTCGGGATCGATGCCGAACAGCGCGAACGTCGACTTGGATCCGCCACTGCCGAAACCTAATTCGAGCCGGTTGCCCGAAAGCGAGTCGAGCACAGCCGCATCCTCGGCGACGCGGATCGGGTCTTCAAGGGCGAGCGTGATGATCGCGGTGCCAAGTCGAATGCGCTCGAAGCGAGCGGCCGCATGTGCGAGAAAGACTAGGGGCGAAGGCAATCCGCCCTCGGCCGGGTCGACGTGGTGCTGCGCGACCCACGCCGTGTCGTAGCCGAGCTCTTGGGCCAATTCGATTTGCGCCAACGCGTCGGTATAGACCTGACCCGCGCTGATGTCGTCGGCTGGCCGAACGAGTCGGGTGAACAATCCGAGGCGCTTGGTCATGCGGCTTCCTTCCCAAGGTAGGCGTCGCGGATGGCGGGGTTGTTGAGCAGTTCGGCAGCGGTGCCGCGCAGCACGATCTCGCCGCCGCGAAGCACATTTCCGCGATGCGCGATCGACAGCGCTAGCTCGGCCTGTTGTTCCACGATCAGGATCGCGAGGCCTAATTCCTTGTTGAGCCTTGCGATTTCGTCGAGCACGCGGTCGACAAAGAGCGGTGACAAACCCATCGTCGGCTCATCCATGCAGATCAACCGAGGCTTGCTCATCAACGCGCGGGCGAACGCGAGCATCTGCTGCTCACCGCCCGAGAGCGTGCCAGCGTGCTGAGTCCGTCGCTCGCGCAGTCGCGGGAAGTGCTCGTACAGCTCGTTCGCGCGGGCGACGAGCACCGAACGACGTTCCTTGCGGATGTACCCGCCGACGAAAAGATTCTCCTCGACCGACATTGCGGGGAAAACCCGTCGCGCTTCTGGCACCGACGCGAGTCCCGCGGAGATGCGGGCGGCGGACGCGCTGGAACTCACGTCGACGCCGTCGATACGCACCACGCCGGAACTCGGCTTCAGCAGGCCAAGCGCGGTTTTCATCGTTGTCGACTTGCCCGACGCGTTGCCGCCGAGCAGGGAAACGATCTCGCCGGGGTGGACCTGTAGCGACACCTTGTCCAGCGCGCGTGACGGCCCGTAGTGCACGGTCACCTCGTCGAATTCGAGGATGGGCGTTGATGTTTCGCTAGTGGGCACCGGTGGCTACCTTCTCTTCGTTCCGCAAGCGGCGGCGGCCCAGGTACGCCTCGATCACTCGTTCATCGTTTTGAATCTCGGCTGGCTTTCCTTCGGCGATGATGCGGCCCTCGTCGAGCACGAGCACCCGGTCCGACAACGAATTCACGAGTTCAAGCTTGTGTTCGACAAGCACGATCGTCTGGCCTGCGGCCTTCAATTCAGCAAGCTGACGGCCAACTTCGGCCGTCTCGGTCTGGTTCATTCCCGCCGCGGGCTCGTCAAGCAACAGCACGTGCGGGCGCAGCGCTAACGCGCGCGCGATTTCGGTCCGTCGACGGTTCGCGTACGACAGCGTGTACGCGTTGTTGTCGGCGCGTGGCACGAGTCGTTCCGGGAAACGGGCGAGTTCAGCGTCAACGAGTTCGGACGTACGGCGTGTTTCCGCCCGCACGGCAGGCGTTGGCAGCAGCGCGAGCGCCGTTTCCGCGAGCAGCGGAACCCACCGCAACACCGGAAACCGCGCGAGCGACTGCAACGGTCGCGCCGCCGTGATCCGGGTGTGCAACCCAATCTCGACGTTCTCGCGCACGGTCAAGTTGCCGAACACGCGCCCATTCTGGAACGTGCGGGCAATCCCGGCGCGAGCTGCCGCTTCCTGCGAACCGGCGCGCAGCCGCTTGCCATCGACCTCGACGTGCCCCGCATCGGGACGCAGCAGTCCCGAAATGAGGTTCACCGTCGTCGTTTTCCCCGAACCGTTCGGCCCGATGATCGAAACGAATTCGCCTGGGGCAACAGTGAATCCGACCCCATCGACGGCATGCACGCCACCGAAGAACCTCCGTAGTTCGCTCACGACGAGCGCTGCTTCAGACTGCGACACCGACGCGCTCCTTTCGTACCAGCACGCCCTGGGGGCGGAACCGGATGATCAACAGCAACACCACGCCGTAGAGCAAAATTCGCGCTTCGGGCGCGAGGCGAAGCGCCTCAGGCACGCCGATCAGCACGATCGCGCCAACCACCGCGCCGTAGGGCGAACCGGTTCCACCGAGCACGATGATCGTCACGATCAGCAGCGACATCGACAGGTTGAACACCGTCGGGTCGATGTAGCTGTACTGATGCGCGAGCAGCGCACCCGCGATGCCGGAGAACAGCGCGCTGAGCCCAAACGCGAGCGCCTTGTAGTCGCGCACCGGAATGCCCGACGACTTCGCCGCGACCTCGTCGGCACCTACGGCGCGTAAGGCGACACCCAACCGGGACCGTTGCACGCCAACAACAACGGCGAGCGTGATCGCGAGTACCGACAGGTCAAGCAGGAAGATCTCGGTGTTGTCGGCCAACTCGTACCCGAGAATCGACGGGACGGGAATACCGAAGATCCCGTAACTGCCGCGTGTCAGCGACTCCCAGTTGCGAATCACCGCGACGATCACGATGCCGATCCCGAGCGTGGCGATCGCGACGTAGTGACCGTTGAGATTCCACAGCGGCGCGGCGAGCACCGACGACACCACCGCCGCGAGCACCCCGCCAGCGATCGCCGCCGCGAGGAACGGCCAGTCGTGCGCGGTCGTGAGTACCGCGGAGGTGTACGCGCCGATCGCGATCGGGCCTGCCTGCCCGATCACCAGCTGCCCGGCCGAACCGGCGACCAGCGTCATCGAAACCGCGATGATCGCGTACGCGAGGATCTGCGTGCCGACGGTGATCGCGTAGTTGTTCGCGACCAGCGGCACGATCACCGCGACGCCAGCAAACACAACGACCGCCTGCCACCACCGCACCCGCAACTGGCGACCAAGTCCAAGGAACGTGCCGGTCAGCGGCTCAGCGCTAATCGCGGGCACCTTCGCGAGCAGGCCGCCAGGGCGCAGGATCAGGAATGCGACGAGCACGCCGAAAGTGATCAGGTCGCGGTATCCGTCGCCAAAAATATAGATGCCGAACGCTTCGAGAATGCCGAGCGTGAACCCGCCGATCACCGCGCCGGGAATCGACCCGAGCCCGCCGATCGTCGCCGCGACGAAACCGGTGAGCCCAGCCAATGTGCCGCTGGTCGGCGAGATATTCGAGTTGTAAATGCCGACGAAAATGCCAGCCAGACCACCGAGCCCGGAGGCAATTGCGAAGGCGAGAAGCTGAATTCGGGCCACGCCGATGCCCATCTGCGCGGCGGCGTCGGGGTCTTGCGCGGTCGCGCGAATGGCGAGCCCGTAACGACTGAACCGTAGGAAGCCAGCAAGGCCAGCCATCACGGTCAAGGTGATCGCCAACATCACGACGTCGGAGGTGCCGAACCGCACGCCGCCGAGCTGAAAGTTGTTGGTTTCCAGCACATGTGGGAATGGTCGGGTGTCCGGGCCGAAGACGACCTGGGTCAGGTTCTCGATGATCAACCCAGCCGCGACCGTCGCGAGCAACGCGGCGATCGCGGGCGCTTTTCGGAGCGGATGGACCGCGATCACGTCAATGAGAATGCCAACCGCCGCCGTGATCGCGACAACCAGAATGATGGCAAGCCACAGCGGCGTGTGTTGCTGGGCGATCAGCCACCAGCCAAGAATGGAACCAAACGCGAAAACCGCGCCGTGGGCGAAGTTGATCACGTTGGTTACCCCGAAAATGAGGGTGATGCCCACGGCAAGCAGCGCGTACGCGTTGCCGTGGACCACACCCGCGATGAGCGTGTCGAACATCAGTGGTTGCCGGTCGGGACGAACTTGCCGTCCTTAAGGATCAGCTCACGCGGCTTGACACCCTTGGGCCGACGGATCTCCTGGTCGAAGGCGAAGATGCCCAAACCCAGTCCGCTGAACTGCTTTTCGGTCTTGAGCCCGTTCAGGACGCCTTCGCGCGTTGCGCCGCCCTTCTTCGCCGCTGCCACAACGACATTGAGCGCGTCGTAGGCGTAGACGTTGAAGTCGCCCGGGTCGACGTTGAACTTCTGCCGGAACCTCGTGACGAACGCCTGAACCTTCGGGTCCGGGTCGGCCGGGCTAAAGATGCCGTTCACGATGTCGCCGTCGGCGGCCTTGCCAGCAAGGTCGATGAACTGGGGGGTGTTCTGGCCGCCAAAGAACTGGCCGGTGAAGCCGACGTCGCGCAGCTGCTTCACCACGAGCGCGCCGTCGGGGCCGTAGCCGAGATGCACGAACGCGTCGGGGTTGGCTTCGCGGCCCTTGATCAGGATGGGCTTGACGTCGGTCGAGTCTGCGAGGATCGGCGACGAGTACACGATCTCGACGCCCTTCTCCTTCGCCGACTTCTGGAAGAAGTTGAAAGCCTGCTTCCCCCAGTCGGATTCGAGGTAGACGACCGAGACCTTCTTCGCCTTCTTCTTAACCCACTCCGCGTTGCGTTCCTGGAACACGTCGAGGGTGATCGATGGACTCCACGAGTACTCGCCACCCTTGGTGAAGTCGACCGAGGAATTGGTGAAGCCGTACTGAACGAGCTTGCCCCGGTTATAGATTGGCGAAGCGGCGATCGACGCGGGCGACGAGAAATCGCCAAGCTCGGCGATGATGGACTTGTCCTCGACGAACTTCGTCGCGATCGGCACGGTCTGCTTCGGGTCAGACTGCGAGTCTTCCCACTTCAGCTCGACCTTGCGGCCGTTGATACCGCCCGCGGCGTTGATTTCTTCCAGCGCGAGGTCGAACCCCTGCTGCCATAGCCGCCCGTACTCGGCTGATGGGCCGGTCTTCGGTCCGGAAACGCCGAAGTAGACCGGGCCCGCGTTGGACGACTCGGACGAATCATCACTGCAACCCACCACCGCGGCCGCTACAGTTACCGCTGCGAGGGCGCCCGCGATGATCTTGAAACGCGACATTGTCTTCCCATTCTTTCTAGCCAGCGCTTGCGGCATCTGGATCGATACCGCCTGGTCGTCACCCGGGGCACCCCACCGCCAAGCGAGGGTTGCCGATCAGCGAGCCGGGGCTCGATACAGTGCTGATACTCGTGACCGCGAACGAAAAGTAGCAGCGGGTTTCCGCACGTCGCCGCACCATTGATCTTGTTATGGGACAGCGCGATACGGGGTAGCTGCGGCAATTAGCGTTGCTACCGGTTGGAATCAGCGTGAGACAAAATAAGCCGACCGCGTGGTCGGCTATCGCTGGTGGATCAGCGCACTAAGCGCCAAACCATTGGCCCATTATCGGAGTGCGAGTACTGCTTGTTCTCATGACAACTCTGCTGCACATCAATGCGTCCGCGCGGGGCGAGAACAGCCAATCTCGCGCTATCGCAACCACTTTCATCGACGGCTTGCGCGCGAAAGATTCGTCGCTCGAAGTCGACACCATCGATCTTTTCGACGCGGGACTGCCCGACTTCGGCACCCACGCCGCCGCCGCAAAGCTACTGCGATAGCTCCATCCGGTCGTCACCCGGAGCACCCCGCCGCCGTGGAGGGTTGCCGCCCAGCAAGCCGGGGCTTGACGCTGGAACTCGTGACCGTCAAACCGAAAGTTATTACGCGACAACCTCTTTGAGAAGACTTGCACCCAGGCTGCGAAAAAGTCGGCCCGTGCGTTCACGCCCCGCAGCGACAGGACTCGCCCAGTTGTCCGCGCGGGCTTGAGGCTCGCCCGGGGTCCGGGTTTTCACTACGCTTCCAACCCATGACGCCAACCACCGACGACGACGTCGACTACGTTCGGGTCGTTTTCCGGCTTCCCAGCGACGACTCCGGCTGGCACCCCGCCGGGACCGAGCGGATCTGGGCGGTCCGGCTCGATGACCAGCGCGTTCGCGTCGAAAACATCCCCTTCGCCGCGCGTGGGGTCGCTGCTGGCGACATCCTCACCGTCACTGCCGACGAAGACGGCGTGCTCTGGGCAGGCGACGTAGTTGAGCCGTCCGGGAACTGCACTATCCGGGTGATTCCCGTCGAAGGTTGCCTACGCAGCGGCGTCCGCAAAGCAGTAGGCGACGCGTTCGAACCGCTCGGTGTTGAAGGTGAGGGCTCGCGAACCGGTCTGGTTTCACTCAACGTCCCCGGCGGTGCCGATCTAACCGAGGTGAAGGAAACCCTCGAACAGGGCCACGCCGACGGCCTGTGGGTATACGAACTCGGCTCGGTGACCGAGGCGTGGCAGGCCGCAAGCCCAACTTTGCCCGCGACGAACCCAAGCGACCCGCCCCCAGCCGACTACGGTTTGGCGTTCCCCGACGACCTCGCCGCCATCGTCTACCGCACGGTGCTCTCCGGCGAAGCCCCGCCCTTGGTAGTACTCCACGACCCCGACGGCGACTGGATCGTCAGCGACGGCACCCACACCCAACCAGACCCCGACTCCGCCGCCTTGGTCCACATCCAACACGTGGTGGACAACGACTCATCCGTCCTTGAACTGGCGAACCTCCCCGCAGGCCGAATTGCGTGGCGCGACACCGCAACTGACCCGTGGACGATCGAGGACTTCAGCTATCCAGCGGAGTGACTAACCCGCTTATCTTGAAGCAACGCGTGCAGCGGGCGCAGCGCCTCGACCGCGTGTCGTCCCCAGTGATGGTGAAACGAGAGGCGCCACTCGAAAACTACGTCGCGCCAATCACTTCCGTTGTCGAGCGCGGCGATTCCGGTGCGCATCTCGCGCCAAATATCGGCGATGTCGTCTGCGAGGGAGCCGGCACATAGGTTCGAATCAAGCTGCGCTATATCAAGATTGGTCCAGTACAGGTCCGCGTTCCCGAACCCGTCGGCCATCTCGCGATAGCGCGCATACCAGGCGTCGCGGTCAACGGTACGCGGCAAGTCGGCTTCAGTCGGGTCAACCTGAGGCAGCGCACTCCCCGCAGCGACAAGGTGCGCGAGCGGCGCGACTAGCCGCCGTGCCGCGTCCTCAACGCTGGCGCTCTCAGCAATGCACTCCACCGCGCCACAGAACGCCCGCGCCGCATCAACAAACGCGACCACGCTCGCCGGAGGTTCACCACTCATGCGCTAAGCCTGATTGCCCTGATCGTCGCAAGCAAGCCAAGAGTGTGGGGGTTGTCGCCCGGCAAGCCGGGGCTTTGCGCTGGAACACGCGCCGACTTAAACGGAAACTGTTGCGCGACAGCCTCTTTAAGCGAACTTCCGCCCACCCTGCGAAAAAGTCCGCCCGTGGGTGGATTCGGGCCGCAACAGTCCTGCCTAAGCTGAGCGCGAAACATCATCAACCCGGGAGGCAACGTTGCCGAACAATCTTGAAGCCAGCATCGACATTGCCGCGTCGCCGGAGAAAGTTTGGGCCGTCCTTTCGGACCTGCGTCGGATGCCGGAACTGAGCCCGCCGACGTTCAAGGTGCTCACCAGCCGCAACCCGAAGCCGGGCTCGTTCATGGTGAATGTCAACAAGGTGAGCTGGTGGAAGATTTACCCAACCACGTCGCGCGTCGTGCGCTTCGAGCCGAACAAGGCAATCGCGTTCAAAATGAACGAGAACGGCACCACCTGGACATACGAACTCACCCCCACCGCGACCGGCGGCACGCACGTGGTCGAGACCCGCACGGTCGGCCCCAAGGGCCTCCCGAAGTGGTTACTCGTCGCCATCAACGCGCTGATGGGCGGCGAGAAGCAGTTTGAGTCCGACCTGACGAGGGGCATGGAAGAGACCCTCGCGAAGCTGAAGACCATCGCGGAGCACTAGCCAGCGTTGCGGACAAAGCCCGCCGACATTCGCCGGGCTTCGTTCGTGCTCAGCTAGCTTCCGACGTCCCCCTCCGCGACGCGCGAGCACCGCCGAAGCTTCGCACAGGTGGCCGTCGCTAGAGCTTGCTCGACCCGCCGCTTGCGATGAATTCGGTTAGGACAGAAGCGAATTCGTCCGGCTGTTCGACCTGGGGCGAGTGGCCCGCGTGCTCGACCAGGTGCGTTTGCGCGCCCGCTTCCGCGAAGCGGGACAGGGTCGCAGTGGCGTCGTACAGGTTGTCGTGACGGCCGTGGATCGCGAGGACCGGGACGGTCAGCGCTGCCGCGCGGGCGTCGAGTGGGTTCGCTGCCAGGTCGGCGCGGCGGTTGCCGACCGCGTACGCCAGTCCGTCGGGCATCGCGGTACGGAAATCCCGCACGATCCAGTCGGCCGCCCCGGGCGCGCCGCCGAAACGGAAACCCGGCGCGAAACCCGCGCGGTTACCCAACCGGACGATCGTGGACGGGGTGAGTCGCTGGACCGCACGCACGACCGGGGCGCGCACGATCCAACTCGCCGCGCTGGGAAAACGGGCTGTTTCGTAATCGGGACCCTGCCCAACGACCACTACACGCGCGACGCGGTCGGAGGTCGCGGCGAGTTCCAGCGCCAACTCCGCGCCGAAGGAGTGGCCGACGACCGTCACGTCGCGCAGGTCGAGTTCGTTGACGAGTGCGCGGATCGGGCGGGTGCGGGCGGCCGCGCTGAAGTCGCCCGACTGTTCGCGCGTATCGACTCGGATCACGCGGTGCCGCGCGCGCAGCCGGTCAGCGACCGCGCCGAACCAGTCCGGCGAACCCGGGATGCCGTGTAGGAACACGATCGCGGGACCGTCGGCCGCACCCTCGTCGAGGTAATCCACGTCAACCACCCTAGTCACCAGCCGTGCCCCCGGAGTTTGCCGTCACCGCCACAAGATCAACACGCTCTGGTGGAGAAACCCACTCGACCGATGCCGCCACGAAAGCGTGCTGATCTTGATTGGTGGGTAGCCAACCGGGCGCGCACCCGCCGACTCGCTCGTTTTCCGCACCCACGCCCGACACCCTCGCTACCGGCTCGGCGCAGCACTTCGCCATAGGCTTTGCAAATGCTCACCGCACTGCTCTACGGGCTTGGCACTGCGCTTCCGCTGCTGGTCGGCGTTGCGGTTGGGACGCGGTGGCGGCTGCCGAAGCCCGTGCTCGCCGCGATGATGGCGTTCGGTTCGGGCACGATGATCGCCGCGGTGTCGCAGGAACTGTTCGCGCCCGCGTTTGATCAGGCGGGCGAAGTGATCGCGGGGTGCGCGCTGTTCGCGGGAGCCGCGGTTTTCGTTGTCGGGACCCGGCTCATCGAGAACAAACTCGGTCGCGCGGCGATCGGCTGGGCGCTGCTGCTCGGGACCGTGCTCGACGGCGTCCCGGAAAACCTCGCGCTTGGCGTTTCGCTCAACGAGGGCGCTGGCCTCGTGCTGCTCGTCGCGATCGCGACAGGAAACGTCCCCGAAGCGATGAGCGGCGTCGAGTTGATGCGCAGGCAACACGGTTACTCGCCGTCGCGCACCTTCGCGCTCTGGGCTGCGACAGCGGCGGTGCTGGTCGCGGTGACCGTACTCGGCGACAGTCTCACAAACACGGTCTCGCACACCACAATCAGCGCGGTGCAGGCGTTCGCGGGTGGCGCGACGCTCGCCGTTTTAGCGGATTCGCTTATGCCAGAGGCATATCGAGAAGGCGGCTGGTGGGTCGGCATGGCGACAGCGGCCGGGTTCTTCGTCGCCTTCGCCATCGGGTAGTCGACTCTCGCCCGGTCAAGGCAAGCTTTTTCGGGCACACCGGTGGCAATTCGGGCGCGGTTGCAATACAGTTCGCCGCGGACGAAAACGCCTCTTGGAGGGACGCTTGATCACTCCGAACAGGCCGGAGGACCACACCGATGACGCGCGACACCGAGTGCCGCTCACGCAGTTGATCCACCTCATGGCCGAATACCAGCACCTTGGCCGACATTGCGACACCTATCTCGCAACGCCAGCCGACGACATTTTTGTGCGCGGATGCGGCATTGTCGCGGGAACTTTGGGCACCATCGGCATCATTTGTCTCGTGGTCGGCGCGTGGCAAGGCGGATTGCCGCTCATGATCTTCGCGTGCGTCCCGCTGCTGCTCGCACTGCGACGCGGGATGATCAACCGCCAGAACCGCGCGGCCCGCATTGACGTGTTCGACTTCGGCGTCACTGTTTACCGCACCGGTCAGCGGGTCGCCGGATTCCGTTGGGACACAATGGAAGTGCGTCAGCACGAAATCCCGTTCCATGACAGCGCGACGGTGGCGTATCACCTTGAGCTGTCAGGCCCTGGCGGGATCGAGGAGACGGTCGCCGACACCGACTTCGCCCGCCCGCGCGAATGGGCGCGCGCCATCCAATCCGCCGTCACCGCAACCCAATTGCCCGCCGCGGTCGAGGAAATCGACGCTGGCGGCACGGTAGTTTTCGGCGATGTCGGCCTGAACTTGGACGCGCTGACCTATGAAGACGAGGAATTGCCATGGGAGGCAATCCAACTCATCGACGCCCGCAGCGGCCACATCCGCTTGAAGGTGGCAGGCAACTGGAAGTCGCTGGCCCCGGTAGGCACCATCCCCAACTTCTACATCTTCAACGAGCTGGCCGAGCGCTTGCGCCTCACCCCGGTGAGCTGAAGCGCAGACTCCCCTACTCACGCCGAAGGCCGGTCCACCAAACGGTGGACCGGCCTTCGCAACTTACGTTGAACTACCTGATCGGGGAGATCAGAAGTCCATTCCGCCCATACCGCCGGTCGGGTCGCCAGCCGGGGCCGACTTCTCCGGCTTGTCGGCGACGACAGCCTCGGTGGTGAGGAACAGGGCCGCGATCGACGCCGCGTTCTGCAGCGCCGAACGGGTGACCTTCACCGGGTCGGCAACGCCGGCCGCGAGCAGGTTCTCGTACACGCCGGTGTCGGCGTTGAGGCCCTCGCCCTCGGGCAGGTTCGACACCTTCTCGGCGACAACGCCCGGCTCAAGGCCAGCGTTGAAGGCGATCTGCTTCAGCGGGGCACCAAGGGCGACGCGCACGATGTTCACACCGGTCGCCTCGTCGGGGGTCAGACCCTCGAAGCCGTCGAGCGCGGGCGCCGACTGCAGCAGCGCGACGCCACCACCAGCGACGATGCCCTCTTCAACGGCAGCCTTGGCGTTACGCACGGCATCTTCGATGCGGTGCTTGCGCTCCTTGAGCTCAACCTCGGTCGCAGCGCCAGCCTTGATAACGGCAACGCCGCCAGCCAGCTTCGCGAGACGCTCCTGGAGCTTCTCACGGTCGTAGTCCGAGTCCGAGTTCTCGATCTCGGCGCGGATCTGGTTGACGCGGCCCTTGATGGCCTCCGCGTCGCCCGCACCCTCGACGATGGTGGTCTCGTCCTTGGTGACGACAACCTTGCGCGCCTGGCCGAGCTGCTCAAGACCGGCGGTCTCCAGCGAGAGGCCGACCTCTTCGCTGATGACCTCGCCACCGGTGAGGATGGCGATGTCGGCGAGCTGCGCCTTGCGACGGTCACCGAAGCCGGGGGCCTTGACGGCGACCGACTTGAAGGTGCCACGGATCTTGTTGACGACCAGGGTCGAAAGTGCTTCGCCCTCAACGTCTTCGGCGATGATCAGCAGCGACTTGCCAGCGCCGATGACCTTCTCAAGCAGCGGAAGCAGATCCTTGACCGTCGAGATCTTGCCCGCGACGAGCAGGATGTACGGGTCTTCGAGGACCGCTTCCTGGCGCTCGGGGTCGGTCACGAAGTAGCCGGAGATGTAGCCCTTGTCGAAGCGCATACCCTCGGTGAGCTCAAGCTGCAGCCCGAAGGTGTTGCTCTCCTCGACGGTGATGACACCTTCCTTGCCGACCTTGTCCATCGCCTCGGCGATGAGCTCGCCGATGGCGGGGTCGCCAGCGGAGATGCCAGCGGTGGCGGCGATCTGGGCCTTAGTGTCGATCTCCTTGGCGGAGTCGAGCAGCTTGGCGGTGACGGCCGAAACGGCCTTCTCGATGCCGCGCTTCAGGCCGAGCGGGTTCGCGCCGGCCGCGACGTTGCGCAGACCTTCACGCACGAGCGCCTGGGCGAGCACGGTTGCGGTGGTCGTACCGTCGCCAGCGACGTCGTCCGTCTTCTTGGCAACTTCCTTGACCAGCTCAGCGCCGATCTTCTCGTACGGGTCCTCGAGGTCGATCTCCTTGGCGATGGAAACACCATCGTTGGTGATCGTGGGGGCGCCCCACTTCTTCTCGAGGACGACGTTGCGACCCTTGGGGCCCAGCGTCACCTTGACAGCGTCGGCGAGGGCATTGAGACCCCGCTCGAGACCGCGACGGGCCTCTTCGTCGTACGCAATTGTCTTGGCCATTGCGTTGAGATCCTCCACATGTCTATGGCTGACACACGAGACGACCACAGGTTGGATCGCCCCCGTTTACGCTGGCCAGGTGCGGTGCCCGCGACGGACGACCGAGGGTGTCGATGGAACCCGATCTCACCGTCCCGACCTGGCACTCAACAGTAGAGAGTGCCAAGCCCATTTCTAGCACTCACCGGGTGAGAGTGCAAGGTTGGGAATCAGTCTTCGCGCGTGTCCTCCGTTGACGCGGTGAACTCGGCGAGCAGCCGAACCAGATCCGCTTCAACCACAGCCTTTTCCAGGCCAAGCGTGTTGAGAATGCCTGTGCCGTCCTCTTGTTCGAGCAGCGCGAGCAGGATGTGTTCGGTGCCGATGTAGTTGTGCCCGAGACGAACGGCTTCGCGGAAGGTGAGCTCAAGCGCCTTCTTCGCGTCACCGTCGAAGGGGATCAACGCGGGGATATTTTCGGCCGCAGGCGGGATGACGGCGGCGGCTTGCACCTGCTCGGGAGTCACGCCGCGCGCGAGCATTTCCTGGACGGCGAGCCCCGCCGGTTGGGTGAGCAGCCCGAGCACGAGGTGGGTTGGGGTGATGAACGCGTTGCTGTTTTCGCGCGCCGATTCCTGCGCCGCGACGACAACCGCGCGGGCGCGCTCAGTAAAACGCCCAAACCCCTGCGCTGGATCGAGTGCGGCGGTGTCTTCGGGTTGCTTTGGGACGAAACGCTTTTGGGCCGCCTGCTTGGTGACGCCCATGCTCGCGCCGATGTCAGTCCATGACGCGCCGGAGCGCCGAGCTTGATCGACGAAGTGGCCGATGAGGTGGTCGGCCACTTCGCCCAGCTGCCCGGCGACGACTACGGCGTCGTTGAGCTGGTCGAGAACGTTGTCGGGGCGAGCTTTTTTGATGCCGTCGATGAGGTCGTCGAGGCGAACATTAGGAGTAGACATGCCGTCAACTCTAAGTTGACGATCCGCCCGCGTCAACCACTAGTTGACGATCAGTAGAGCCCGACCGTCCATGCGGTCCCGAGCACGATCAGTTCCTTAGCCCAACCACCGACGCGGCCGGTCAGCACCGTTTTCTTCGGTGAATCGTCGGCGTTGACCAGCTGCAAAACCGCGTTACCACGCCCCAGGCTGATGCACTGGGCCACGTACGGCGACTTCATCGGCGCGACATTCTTACCGCGCGCACGGGCCGCGATCGCCTTCGCCGCGTACTGGGCCGACGGGATCGCCGTCGCGCACGCCATGCGCAGCGGGCGGTCGTTCGGACCGAGCATCAGCGCCGCGTCGCCGACCGCGTAGATGTCGGGATGCGAGATGGAGCGAAGGGTGTCGTCGGTTCGAATGCGACCGTCCGCATCGACGGCAAGACCCGCGCGACGAGCAAGGTCGGGGACGGTGAAGCCGGTTGTCCAGACCGTTGTCGCGGCTGGAATCAGCGTGCCGTCGTCGAGCTTGATCGAATCCGCCCTCACTTCAATCACCTTGGCGCCGGACACAATTCGCACGCCAAGCGCGGTGAGCCTCGCGTGAATCGCCTGGTGCGCCTTCGCCGACAACCAGCCGCCCGGCTCGTTCGCGCCGAGCAACGTGATGTCCGAATTCGGTTGCGCCTGAGCAAGTTCCGCAGCCAACTCAATGCCAGTCGCCCCCGCACCGACAACCACAATCTGGCCCGACAGCTCGGCAACGTCCTCGACCGTCGCGACGAACCGCGCGTGTTCGGCGACACCGGGCACCGATGTGCGATCAGCTTGGCTGCCGAGCGCGTAGACGAGGGTGTCGTAGTGCAGCGTCCACTCGCCGTCGAGCGCGATGATCTTCTCCGCCGGATCCACTGCGGTGATGCGCGCCTGAATGAACTCAATCCCCTTGCGGCCAAGCGACTTACGAAGATCGAGCCGCTTCACGTCCTGCCCGGCCGCGGCTTGGTGCAGCCGAACCCGCTGAATGAACTCACCGCGCCCATCAACAACGGTGATCGACGCGTCGCGTGTCTTGCGAGCGAGCGCCCGCGCCGCGGTAAGCCCCGCATACCCTGCGCCAATGACAACGATCCGATGCTGAGTGGTCATGGTGACTCCTTTGTCGCGATGCCGCGTTGGTTCGTCCATCACCATTTAGTCCCGATGGCCGCCGCATCCGCGATAGCGCTGCCCCGTGAACTCACTCACAGTAAGAAGTGAGCCCTCACGCCACAACGTGACGCGAGGGCTCAACGACTCACTCCCGAGGGCGGCGCAAGCGTAAGCGCGCCGAGCCCCGGATTGCCGGGCGGCGGATGGTTGGTAGGCGGCTCTGTGCCCGCCGCTGCGCGCGACGTTCCGCAGGCTTGTGCTGCCACGTCTCCGGGCGCGCCGCCACCCAGCGGGCCGAGCGCCACGCGAACGGGATGTGGATCAAATACAACGCGACCAAGATCAGCAGCAACACGATCGGGAACGTCACCAGTAAAGCCGCAGCCAATGCTGTGAGCACAAGCAAACCAGCCGCCGCCTGAGGCGCGACCGAAACCGACTTCATCGCCAAGGTCGGAATCGTGCTCACGCACAGCAGTGCGGCGAAGATCGTCCACGCCGAAACCGCGACGAAGCCGTCCCACCAACCGTCGCCGAACTGCACCTTCAATGCGATCGGGACCAGCGCGATCAACGCCCCAGCGGGCGCGGGCACGCCGGTGAAGTACTCGCGTGCCCAGTTCGGTCGCGTGTCGTCGTCAAGCAGGGTGTTGAAGCGCGCGAGCCGCAATACAAGGCTCACCGCGAACAGCAGCGCGACCACCCACCCGACGGTGTACTCATGCAACAACGTCACATAAAGCACGAGCGCGGGCGCGACGCCGAACGAGATCGCATCTGAAAGCGAGTCGAGTTCAGCGCCCATTTTCGACGTTGCGTCGAGCATGCGGGCAAGTCGACCGTCGAGGGTGTCGAGCACGGCGGCCGCGCCGACCATCGCGAGCGCGATGCCAAGTTCACCGTCGAGGCCGAACTTCACCGCCGACAGTCCCGAGCACAGCGCGAGGATCGTGACGACGCTGGGCAGTAGGCGGACCGGGCGAGGACGAGGACGTTTTCGGGTTGCCGCTTCCATCACCGAAGCACTGCCAGCACGGTTTCGGCACCGATCGTGCGCTGCCCCGGCGTGACGAGCAGTTCCGTGCCGACGGGGAAGTACGTGTCGACGCGCGAACCGAAGCGAATGAGTCCGTAGGTGTCGCCGATGGTGAGTTTGTCGCCGACCTGGGCGTCGCAGACGATGCGCCGCGCGAGCAGCCCGGCGATCTGCACGACGATGACTTGGCTGCCACCCTCGGTGTCGATGACCATGCTGTTTCGCTCGTTGGCCTCGCTCGCCTCGGGCAGGTCAGCGGAGAAGAATTCGCCCTTCTTATAAGCGATTTCGCTGACCACACCCGAAACGGGAACGCGCTGCACGTGCACGTCGAGCACTGACAAGAAGATGCTCACGCGCGGCCGCGGCTCGGTACCGAGGCCCAATTCGCTTGGCGGAACGGCAAAGTCGACGAGCGCGATCTCACCGTCAGCGGGCGCGACAACAACGCCGGGCCGGTTCGGCGGAACGCGACGCGGGTGGCGGAAGAAGGTGGCGCAGGCGAGCGCGGCACCGATGCCAGCGCGACGCACCCACTTGTTGCGTCCGCCGACGACAGCCACCGCGAGCGGGGCCGCGATAAACGGCAACCCGGCCGGATGTAGCGGCGGGACGGCGGCCCGAACGAGGTCAAGCACATGGCCGACCCCGGTGGTCTCGGGCGTGCCGGGCGGGGTGGGACGGCGTGCCACGGGTTCCCTCTTTCGTGTGACGACAACAGCGCTCACACCTTACGGGAATAGGGCGCGGCTCACCTTGGTCAGTGCGGGGCTTCCCGCAAGTAAACGCCTGGAATTCGAGCATATACCCGCCAAAGCGCGCTAATATGAGGCAGCCTCATGTCTGGGCGTTCACCAAGTCGCAACGCACGGTCAAACCGACATAGGGCGCTGATTTCGCTGGCTCGCGTACACCCGGCGGTAATCCCGACGGTCGAGAAGGTACATAGGAGAACCACGATGGCTGCTCACATCGCCCAGACACCTGGCACCGAGCACACCGCGCTGCTCGGACTCGGGGTATATCGCCCGGAACGGGTGGTCACCAACGAAGAGGTCGCAGGCCCAATCAACTCAAGCGACGAGTGGATTCAGACCCGCTCGGGCATCAAAACACGCCGTTTCGCGTCGGCTTCGGAAACGATCCAGAGCATGAGCGTCGCCGCCGCCGACGGCGCGATCGCTGCCGCTGGCATTCCGGTCGAATCGGTTGGTTGCGTCATCGTCGCCACCTCGACGCACCTGATGCAAACCCCGGCCATCGCACCCGCGATCGCAACCGAACTCGGCATGGTCGGCGTTCCCGCGTTCGACATTTCCGCTGGTTGCGCTGGCTTCTGCCATGCGGTCGCACTGGCGTCGGACCTGGTTCGCGGCGGTACGGCAACCAACGTGCTTGTCATCGGCGTCGAAAAACTCACCGACACGATCGACCCAACCGACCGTTCGACGGCGTTCCTCTTCGCCGACGGCGCTGGCGCGGTGATCGTCGGCGCGTCCGACACCACCGGCATCGGCCCGGTCGAATGGGGTTCCGACGGCAGCCAGCACCAAGCGATCAAGCAGACCAAAGACTGGATGACCTACCTCGACGAGGTCGCCGAGCACGGTTCCGAAGCCACCCGGCCCTACCTCGCGATGGAAGGCACCGCCGTCTTCCGTTGGGCAGCGCACTCGCTGGAAAAGGTGTGCCGTGGCGCGATTGAGCGGGCAGGGCTGACCACCGACGACCTCGACGCGATGATCCCGCATCAGGCCAACGGTCGGATCATCGAAATCATGGCCCGCGTGCTGAATCTGCCTGAGCACTGCGCCCTCGCCAATGACATTGCGGAATCAGGCAATACGTCGGCCGCGTCGGTTCCGCTCGCGATGGAAGCGTTGCTCCGCAAAGGCGAGTCTTCCCCCGGCGACACCGCGCTCTTGATCGCCTTCGGCGCCGGACTTTCCTATGCCGCACAGGTTGTCACGCTGCCGCCGTGGAAGTAGCTATCCCGGTTGCGCCGCATCGGACCCATCTGGCAAACTTATCGCAAATCTGCTGTGGCTTGACCGTTATGAGGTCCGAGGTGATCCGCCGTGAAACTGCGTTCGTTCCTGCCCCGCAGGCCAGGCGCTAACGAAGTCCCACTGCTCCCCGCAATTTCCCCCGATTCGCATTCCGCGTTACGCGGCGCGTTCGTTGGCCGATCCCGGCGTGAGGAACGATTAGAGCGGCTCCTCACGCCCACCGAGCTCGATTTAGTGCAGCATCGGCAGTTCTGAATCAGCCCCCGATTGGGGGGATACTTGATCGAGTGAGCACTCCTTCGGTAACCAAGCCAGCCATTTTGAGCGTTGACGACGATCCTGGCGTCTCCCGGGCGGTGGTGCGCGACCTGCGCCGCCGTTACGGGGCCGATTACCGCATTCTGCGAGCCGAATCAGGGCAGGTCGCGCTGGAGACGCTGCGCGAGCTGAAGTTGCGCGGGCAGCCGGTCGCGGTGCTCATCGCCGATTATCGGATGCCCGGCATGGATGGCATCGAGTTCCTCGAACAGGCGATGGACCTGCATCCGTTCGCACGTCGGGTACTGCTCACCGCCTACGCCGACACCACGGCCGCTATCAACGCGATCAATGTCGTCGACCTTGATCACTACCTGCTCAAGCCGTGGGATCCGCCAGAGGAAAAGCTCTACCCGGTGCTCGACGAACTGCTTGCCGCATGGCGTAGTGCTGAGCAGCGCCCGGTTTATGAGACGAAGGTCGTTGGCGACCGCTGGTCACCTCGGTCGTCGCAGGTGCGAGAGTTCTTGGCGCGCAACCAATTACCGTATCGCTGGTACCCCGCCGACGAGCCCGAGGGCGCGCGCCTGCTTGAGGCGGCGGGCGCGACAACGACATGTTGTCCGGTTGTCATCACCGCCGACGGGCAACCGTTGATCCAGCCGACCGACAGCGAGTTGGCCGAAAATGTCGGGCTCACCATCGAAGCCAGCGGCGACTTCTACGACTTGATCGTCGTCGGCGGTGGACCGGCTGGCCTGGGGGCCGCGGTGTACGGCGCGTCGGAAGGGCTGCGGACGGTACTCGTCGAACGCACCGCAACCGGTGGTCAGGCTGGGCAGAGTTCGCGTATCGAAAATTATCTTGGCTTCCCAGACGGGGTTTCGGGTTCTCAGCTCGCCGACCGCGCCCGCAGACAGGCCGCCAAGTTTGGCGCGGAAATCATCACGACCCGCGACGTTGTCGCGCTGGAGGTCAACGGGTCAGCGCGTACCGTTCGCTTCGCCGATGGTGGAAGCCTGTGCGCGCACACGGTTTTGATCGCGACAGGCGTCGACTACCGACGCCATCCCGCGCCAGGTATCGACGAATTTACTGGTCGCGGTGTGTATTACGGCTCCGCGATGACCGAGGCTGCCGAGTGCGCGAACCAAGAGGTCTACATCGTCGGTGGCGCGAACTCAGCGGGCCAAGCGGCAGTCTTCTTGTCGCGCAACGCCCGTCGTGTTCACCTCATCGTGCGGGCGGAGTCGCTTGAGCAGTCGATGTCGCACTATTTGATTCAGCAGATCGCCGAGATCGACAACATCATCGTGCACCCGCGCACCGAGGTGATCGGTGTGGACAGCGACGATCACGTCGAGCGAATCATCTTGCGCGACAATGCCGCTGGTACGGAAGAAAAGGTCGACGCGCAACGCCTTTTCCTCTTCATCGGCGCTGCCCCGCAAACTAGCTGGCTCGACGGCGTCGTCACCCGCGACGACGCCGGTTACGTGCTTGCCGGGCCCGACCTGATGGTCGACGGCGCGCGCCCAGCCGGGTGGGAATTGCCAAGGCCCCCACACCATTTGGAGACAAGCGTGCCCGGCGTCTTCGTCGCGGGCGACGTGCACGCCGACTCCGCGAAACGCGTCGCGTCCGCCGTCGGTGAGGGTGCGATGGCCGTCATGCTCGTTCACCGCTACCTGGCCTAACCGAGGAAACCACATGGGCACGATCTGCGATCCCGAGGAACTGCGGACGCTTTTCCTTTTCGAGAAACTCACCGACGCCCAGCTCGCGCAACTGTGCGAAGCGGGTCGCATTGAATACATCGAACCCGGTCCGGTCTACCGCGAAGGCGACCCTGCCACCTGCTTCTACGTGCTCATCGACGGCGAAGTGCGGCTCACGAAGCTGTCGGGCGGGATGGAGATCGAGCTCAATCGCACCGATCATCGCGGCGTGTATTCGGGCGCGTGGATGGCGTACCTAGGCGACAAGGTGAACCAAAACTACAACAGCTCGCTTTACGTCGAACGTCGCTCGCGATTTCTCGTGCTCGACGCTGGTGACTTCTCTGCGATGATGCACGAGTGGTTCCCGATGGCAGTTCACCTGCTTGAAGGTGCGTTTTACGGCGGGCAGAAGTCGAGCCAGCGCATCGCCGAGCGGGAACGCTTGCTCGCGCTCGGCTCGCTATCGGCCGGACTCACGCATGAACTCAACAATCCGGCGGCTGCCGCCGTACGTGCGACGTCGGGGTTGCGCGAGCGCGTCGCGGGGATGCGGCACAAACTGAAGATGATGGCGTCGGGCAAGTTCACACCCGAAGCGCTCGTCGCCCTGGTCGACCTGCAAGAACAGGCAGCAGATCAAGTCGCGAAAGCGCCCGATCTCTCCCCGCTGGAAGCGGCCGACCGCGAAGACGCGCTGGCAGACTGGCTCGATGAACACGGCATCGCCGACGGCTGGTCGATCGCGCCGACGTTCGTGCAGGCTGGTCTCGAAATCGACTGGCTCGAAGGTGTCCACGGTGCGCTTGCCGGATGTGGTGACCAGGCGTTTGAAGGCGCGATCCGCTGGCTCAACTACACCGTCGAAACCGAACTGTTGATGAACGAGATCGCCGATTCAACAACGCGCATCTCCACGCTTGTCGGTGCGGCGAAGCAGTACTCGCAGATGGATCGCGCGCCGTTCCAGGTCGTTGACGTGCACGAACTGCTCGATTCAACACTGGTGATGCTCAACCGCAAGCTCGGCGACGGCGTGCGGGTGGTCAAGGATTACGACCGCTCGCTGCCGCCCATCCCCTGCTACGCCGCCGAACTCAACCAGGTGTGGACCAACCTCATCGACAACGCGGTTTACGCGATGGGCGGCAACGGCACGCTCACCATCCGCACCTATCGTGAAAACGATTGTGTCGCAGTCGAAATCGGTGACACCGGCGGCGGCATCGCACCTGAAGCGCGCGGCCGAATCTTCGAACCGTTCTTCACAACCAAGCCGGTCGGCGACGGCACTGGGCTCGGTCTCGACATCTCGTTCCGCATCGTCGTCAACAAGCACAATGGCGATATCCGAGTGGATTCGGAGCCGGGCGACACGCGATTCATCGTCCGCCTCCCGCTGGAATCCCCCACTAACGACGCCGATGAGGGGACAATCGCCAACCATGGCTGACGAGTTCGACGGCATCAACCCAAGCGTCTCTTCGAGCGGCCCCGGCTGCGTCGAATGCACCGAGACCGGCGGGTGGTGGTTTCACCTGCGGCGTTGCGCGCAATGCGGGCACGTCGGGTGCTGCGACAGTTCCCCGTCGCAGCACGCGACCAAGCATTACGAGACGACGTCGCACCCGTTCATGCAGAGCTATGAGCCGGGCGAAGAGTGGTTTTGGGACTACCGAACCAACGAGATGTACAGCAGTGGGCCCGAATTAGCTCCTGCGACAAGCCATCCCGTTGATCAGCCGGTGCCTGGCCCGGCGGGCAACGTACCGCCGGACTGGCAGTCCCTGCTGCACTAGGGGCGCATCCCCGCCGCGCTCGCGACGGGCTTGTCGGCATTGCCGGGCACGAGGCAGATCAGCTTCGCGGTGCTGAGCGCCATGTTCGGGCTGCCATCGAACGCGCCGCCGGGGTTCGCGGCGAGGATCGCCTCGATCGCCAGCTTTTGGCCGGCTTCGTCGAGAGTTTTGAACTCACGGCAGGTGATGGTCGCGCTTGGTGTGGCGGGTGCCGCGCTGGTTGTCGTCGTCGCGTCGGCCTTGGTCGTCGCTGGCGCTTTGCTCGTCGTCGTCGGGGCTGCGGTCGTCGTCGCCGACGCGCCCGGCGTCCCCTTACGCAGGCCGTTCGCGTCGGTTGATTCGTCGTCGGAACCGCATCCGGCCAGCGCCGCCGTGAGCACCGCTGCGGCAAGTACGAGCGAGATTCGTTTCATGTGAGGCGTCCCCATGAATCAGCCGCCGGTCGGTCCGGCGAGTCCGGTGCAGACTAACGGGCGCGGGTTGGCTGTCGCTAAACGAGCGCTTGACGGCTTGGTTGCGGACCTCCGTAGGATCAAAACGTGGCTGATCTCGCGCTTACCGCTCGGCTCAACCCGTCCGCCGCCGACGCGCGACGCGGGGTCCTTCGTCTGCACCCGGAAGCGCTTGTCGCGCTTGGCTTGCGTGAGTGGGACGGTATCGAACTGGTCGGCGGTCGACGGACTGCTGCCGTTGTCGGAAAGGCTCCCGCTGGGACGCCCGTTGGGGTCGCGTTGCTCGACGATGTCACGCTGTCCAACGCGGGGTTGAAGGAGAACGCGTCGGTCGTCGTCGCGCCCGTCGCGGTGCAGGGCGCGCGCCAGGTTTCGGTGAGCGGGTCGGCGCAGGCGATGGCGGGGATCAGCCCCACCGTGCTGCGTCAGGCACTGCTCGGCAAGGTCGTCACCGTTGGTGACGCCATCTCACTGCTCCCCCGCGACCTCGGCCCGGACATCAGCTCAAGCGCGACCACGCAGGCGCTGTCGCGAGCGTTTGGGGTGGCGTGGACAACCGAACTGCTGACCGTCACCGCGATCGACCCGAGCGATGGACCGGTGAGCATTCAGCCGAACACGGCGGTGAACTGGGGGCCGGGTGCGCCTGCGCTTCGGCATGCGCGGGAACGCGAAGAGGGACAGAGTGATTCGAGTCCGGGCGAGACAGGAACGTTCGGCAGGGGGACGTCAATTCGCGGGGTCGGGATAGCTGACGCGAACGCGGATAGAGCGCGGGGCGGGGCCGGGACCTGGGCCGAAGGCGACGCGGCCAATGAGGGCGCTGAGTCGCGAACGCCAACTGTTCCGGTCAGCGATCTTGCCGGGGTTTCCGGGCAAGCCAACAAGCTCAATGAATGGCTCAATCTCGCGCTTGATGAGCCAGAACTATTGAAAACCCTTGGCGCGCAGCCCAACCTGGGTGTGTTGATCACCGGGCCTGCCGGAGTCGGCAAAGCGACGCTCGCCAAAGCCGTCGCGGCACCCCGTCGCGTGATCGAGCTTGATGGGCCGACGATCGGCGCCCTCGAAGGCGGCTCTCGACTGCGCGAGGTCGCGAACGCGGTAGCGGAAATCGTCGCGTCACAAGGTGTTCTGCTCATCACCGACATCGACGCGCTGCTGCCAGCCGACGCCGAACCCGTCGCAACCCTGATCCTCGACCAGCTCCGCGCCGCCGTCGCGACACCGGGCGTCGCGTTACTCGCAACCACCGCGCACCCCGATCGCGTCGACCCACGCCTACGCGCCCCCGACCTCTGCGACCGTGAGCTCACCCTGCCGCTCCCGACGGCGGTCACGCGCGAGGCACTGCTTGAGCAACTGTTGCGGAAAGTGCCGACCAGCGACGACCTGGACTTCGCGGTAATCGCTTCGCGCACACCCGGTTTCGTCGCCGCTGACCTCACCGCCCTCAGTCGCGAAGCTGCCGTGCGCGCGGCGGCGAGGGCAAGTCGCGAACGGAAGTCGCCGGAACTCACCCAAGCGGATTTGATCGGCGCACTCGACGTGATCCGCCCGCTATCACGTTCGGGCACAGAGGAATTAGCGATTGGCTCGCTGAGCCTCGACGACGTTGGCGACATGGTGGAAACCAAACAGGCGCTCACCGAAGCCGTGCTTTGGCCGTTGCGCCACCCCGATTCCTTCGCCCGACTCGGCGTCGAACCGCCGCGCGGGGTGCTGCTCTACGGGCCGCCGGGGTGCGGCAAAACGTTCCTCGTCCGCGCGCTCGCGGGCACCGGCCAGTTAAGCGTCCACTCCGTCAAGGGTGCTGAGCTGATGGACAAGTGGGTCGGCTCGTCGGAGCGGGCTGTTCGCGAATTGTTCCAGCGCGCAAGGGATTCCGCGCCGTCGCTGATCTTCCTCGACGAAATCGACGCACTCGCGCCGCGTCGAGGCCAGAGCAGCGATTCAGGAGTTTCCGATCGCGTCGTCGCGGCGCTGCTCACCGAACTCGACGGTGTCGAACCGCTGCGCGACGTTGTTGTTGTCGGCGCGACGAACCGCCCCGAGTTGATCGACCCGGCGCTGTTGCGCCCCGGCCGCCTCGAACGACCGGTGTTCGTTCCGCCCCCGGACGCCCCGGCTCGCGCGGAAATCCTCAAGACGTCCGCGCGCTCGGTCCCGCTGGCAGCCGACGTCGACCTGACCGCGCTAGCCGATGACCTCGACGGCTACTCCGCCGCCGACTGCGCGGCCCTGCTCCGCGAAGCGGCCTTAGTCGCCTTGCGCCGCGACATGTCGGCGGCCGACGTGACCGCCGAAGACGTGGCGACCGCGCGCACCCGGGTACGCCCGTCGCTAGACCCCGCCCAGGTCGAAGCGCTGCGCCGCTACGCCGACGATCGCGCCGGGTCGTAGGCGGCGGGCGCACCGCGCCGAGGCCGGAAATGCCAGGTCAACGCCTACCTTAGAAGTACTCTCGGGCGGTGCGGCGAGTCGATGTTTGGGATATGGTCACCGCGTTTGTCGGTGCCATCGTCGCTGGAATGGCACTTTTTCTGCCGTTCACCTTCGCCACTGCGGCCGCCGTCGGTTCCCCGTTTCGGGTCGCCAGTCTCGTCAACAGTGTTCCCCGCGCCGCCGCGCTTGGGCTGATCATCGCGGCCGTCGTCGCGGTCATGCTCTACCCATCGGTGAAGCCGGTGCTCGCGTGGACGGTCGCGACAGTCGGTGCCATCGCACTTGGCCTCAATTACGTGATTGGTCTTTACTTTTCGTCACCGGACGTGCTGACTAGCCAAAATTACGCCGACGCGATGTGCGGCTCAGTTGTTTATGGCGCGCTCGGGATCGCGGCGTTGCGTCGCGCGCTGCCCGCGCTCGGTCTGGCGCTTGGCACGATCATGGTCTTCATCTACGGCGAGTTCGTCGCGATGTTCGACGACGACCTCAACGCGATGGACACCGCGACCCAGACCCCGTTGTGGCTCATCGCGGTTTGTTGCGTGCTGCTCGCGATCAGCGCGTGGCGGCATCGGCACAGCTTCATGCCAGCGGCCGCGGTGCGCGCGCCCGTCGAGTTGCCGATCTCGCCGATTCTCGCCGCGACGGTCCTCTCACTCACGCTGCTTGTCGCGACCGAATGGCTTTCCCAGCGCTACGACCAGGCGACGAGCAACTTGACCGTCGTCTCCGTTGCCGCGGTCGTTTCGGTCGCGGCAACCTTCGCGGCCGCATTGCTGCTGCCCGGTCGCGACGGGACCGCGCTGCTCCTCGCGGTCGCGATCGCGGCCAGTGCCGATTCGCTTGGCGACGCGGAAAGCTTGGGTTTCGGCGTCCTTCTCGTCCTTGTGCTCGCGGCCGCCGGGATCGTGGTCGGGCGACGCGTGAGTCTCCCGCAGCTCACCTACGTCGGCGCGACCGTGACCTGCCTCATCGCCATCGGCGGCGACCACGACGCGAAATCGTGGCCGTGGCTGCTTGGCATGTCCGTGTTGGCGTTCACGTCCGGCTACGCCTTCGGTTCGACCAACGCGCGCTACCTCCCGAGCGGCGTCATGGCGATGGGTGCGCTTTTCTTACCGTCGATCGTGTGGTCGATCCCGACGCCATCGCGACACTGGCCAGTCGGCGGCGAGTTCGCCGAACCCGGCACCCCGGGCCGTGCCGCGCTCACGATCACCGTCGGCACTGCGGCGGGCATGCTCTTGCTGTATCGCCTGCGCGCGCCCGAAACCGCTCGGCCAACGGTCGGCCTGTAGTCCTCATTCCGCATGCCGCGCGACGAGCGGTTGATAGCTGAATGGTCGCGACATGGGACACGTGACAGCCCGATGAGCAGGGCAATGTCGGTGGGTGACCGTAAGATCGAATTCGCGCTACCCGACCGCTACCTACCTGACGGAGCCGGAGTTGCTCGCCGTTCTTGTCGTACACATCGTGGCCGCGCTGATCGCGCCAACGTGTGTGCGATCCTTTGGCCGCAACGCGTTCTACCCGCTCGCGCTTGTCCCGCTCGGCGGTCTGGCGTGGGTCATTGCCAACTGGGGTCACCCGGTCACGACGAAAGTCAGTTGGGCCCCGCAAATCGGGATGAACATCGACCTTCGCCTCGACTCGCTTGCCGCGATCATGGCAACGCTCGTCCTCGGCGTCGGCACACTCGTACTCGTTTATTGCGCACGGTATTTCGAACGCGACGAAGCCCGGCTCGGCCTCTTCGCCGCTGAATTGCTCGGTTTTGCCGGTGCGATGTTCGGGCTCGTCACCAGCGACAACATGCTGCTGATGTACGTGTTTTGGGAAATCACCACCGTACTTTCGTTCCTGCTCGTCGGTCATTACGCCGAACGCAGCGCAAGCCGTCGCGCGGCGATTCAAGCGTTGCTCGTCACCGCGTCAGGCGGGCTCGCGATGCTGGTTGGCATCGTCATCATCGGCCTGCGTTATGGGTCGTTTCTGTTCTCCGACATCCTGGCGACCACCGATCGACCTGGCGGTTTCGCGATCTCGCTCGCGGTTGTGCTCGTTCTGATTGGGGCACTGAGCAAGTCGGCGATCGTTCCGCTGCACTTCTGGTTGCCCGGCGCGATGGCCGCGCCCACGCCGGTTAGCGCGTATCTGCATGCGGCGGCGATGGTGAAAGCGGGCGTGTACCTCGTGGCGCGACTCGCACCCGCGTTCGCCACTTCGCCCGCGTGGCACGTTGTCGTGCTGCCGCTCGGAATCACCTCGCTGATACTCGCGGGTTGGCGTGCGATGCAGGTGCATGATTTGAAGCTGGTGCTCGCGTTTGGCACGGTCAGCCAGCTTGGGTTGATGATCACCGTGGTCAGCGTCGGCACCCCCGACGCGGCGCTGGCTGGCATGACGCTCGTTGTCGCGCACGCGATGTTCAAAGCGTGCCTGTTCATGGTTGTCGGCATCATCGACCACGGCGCTGGCACCCGCGACTTGCGCGCGCTCAGCGGACTAGGGCGGCGGGAACCGTGGCTTTTCGTGATCGCGGTACTCGCGGCGGCGAGTATGGCTGGGTTGCCGCCGATGCTCGGTTTCGTCGGCAAGGAGTCGACCGCGTCGGCGCTGTGGTCGATCGACGACACGTTGCCGTCGTGGGCGGGGTTGCTCCTGATGGTTGGCGTGCCCGTTGGTGCCGCGCTCACCGTCGCCTACAGCGCGCGCTTCATTTGGGGTGCGTTTGGTAGGAAACCGGACGTCGAAATGTCTTGGCATTCGCCCGGTTTCGCTTTACTCGCCCCTCCGGCGTTACTGGCAGTCGGCGGCATCGCGGGCGGCATCGCGGCACCGGCCGTCGGCCGACTGCTCGCCCCGTACGCGGAAACGCTGCCCGGCGTCCTCGACGAACACCTCGCGCTCTGGCATGGCTTCAACTCCGTGCTGGTGTGGACGCTTTTCGTTATCGCCCTTGGCTGTTGCATCTTCTTGGTACGCAATCGCATCGCCGAGCCAGCTCGGCCGCGCCTCGGCAACGCCGACCGCAACTACGACGCCGCGCTCAACGCCCTCGACCGACTCTCGGTCCGTCTCACCGGTGCGCTCCAATCCGGTTCGCTCCCTGAGAGTCTCGCGCTGATCCTCGGCACCCTGATCGTGTTGCCGATGGTCCTCCTCGCGGTTGGCGCGCACTCGAAAGTCTCGCTGCGCCTGTGGGATTCGCCGTGGCAGGGCGCGATCGGGTTGATCATGATCGCGATGGCGCTCGGCGCGACCATGCTGCGCAACCGCCTCGCGAGCGTCCTGGTTGTCGGCATCACCGGCTACGGCTGCGGCGTGATCTTCGCGCTGCACGGCGCGCCCGACCTGGCACTCACGCAATTCCTCGTCGAAACGCTGCTGCTCGTCACGTTTGTCCTTGTGCTGCGAGCATTTCCGGCGGAAATTTCGCACGATCACAGTCGCGTTTTCAACCTCGGCCGCGCGATGCTCGGCTGTGGCGTCGGCGCGACGGTAGTTGTGCTCGCGATCTTCGCGACCGCGGCACGCTCGACGGTCCCGATTTGGGAGGCCATCCCCGGTGCCGCGTACACGCTCGGCGGCGGCAAGAACGCGGTGAACGTGCTTCTCGTCGACATTCGCGCATGGGACACGCTCGGCGAAATCTCGGTGCTCGTCGTCGCCGCGACCGGCGTCGCGTCGCTGGTGTTCCGCAGTCGCCGGTTCGGTTCGGCACCCCGCGCCGCCGACGCGCCCAACTACGATCCCGACGCGGTCTCGTGGCTGCCCGCGGCGCGACTGGTCGACCGACGTGATCGCTCGATGGTCCTGCAGATCACCACGCGGCTGGTGTTCCCGACGATCATGGTGCTGTCGGTGTACTTCTTCTTCGCAGGTCACAACGCGCCGGGCGGTGGTTTCGCCGGTGGTCTCGTCGCGGGGCTAGCGCTTACGCTGCGGTACCTCGCAGGCGGACGATACGAGCTTGGCGAAGCGCTCCCGGTCGATGCCGGCCAGTTGCTTGGGGCGGGGTTGGCGATGTCGGCTGGCACGGCGACGATGTCGCTGCTGTTCGGCGCGCCGCCGCTTTCGTCGGCGATCTGGAACGTGACGCTGCCGGTGCTCGGCCACATCAAGATCGTGAGCTCGGTGTTCTTCGACCTCGGTGTTTACCTGATTGTCGTCGGGCTCACCCTCGATGTGTTGCGCAGCCTTGGCGCGCGACTAGACAAGGAATTGTCATGAGCGCCAACGTGTTCCTGCTGCTTGTCGTCGGCGTGCTCATCGCGTGCGGCGTGTATTTGATCCTTGAGCGCATTGTCTCGAAGATGTTGCTCGGCATGATCCTGCTCGGCAACGCGGTGTGTCTGCTGATTCTCACGCTCAGTGGCCCCGACGGAAAACCGCCGATCATGGGCACAACCGACACCGCGCACGCCAACGACGCCGACCCGCTTGCCCAAGCAATGGTGCTCACCGCGATCGTGATCACGATGGGCCTCGCCGCCTTCATCCTCGCGCTCGCCTACCGCGCTTTTATGCTCACCACCAGCGAGGATGTGAACGACGACCCCGAAGACGCGCATGTGGCTGCCCGTCGCGAACGGGAGGACCCCGAGCGATGAACCGCGATTGGATTGGCGAACTCGCCGCGCTGCCCGTGCTTGTTCCCATGCTTGGCGCGGCAGCGACGCTGATTTTCGGGCGACGTCCGCGCACGCAGTCGGCGTTGCAGATTTCGGCGTTGACGTGCGTGCTCGCGATCAGCTGCCTGCTGCTGCATTTGGTTGACGAGTACGGGACGACGGCGATTCAGGTTGGTGGCTGGGACGCGCCGATTGGCATCACGCTTGTTGTCGATCGGCTGTCGGCCACGATGCTCGTTGTCTCGTCATTCGTGCTGTTGCTCGTCGCGATTTACGGTGCGGGACAAAGTATTTCCGACGGCGATGAGCATCAGCCGACATCGATCTATCGGCCAACCTATCTGGTGCTGACCGCTGGCGTTTCGATGGCGTTCCTCGCTGGCGACCTTTTCAACCTGTTTGTTGGGTTTGAAATCCTGCTCGCCGCGTCGTTCGTGCTGCTCACCGTTGGTGCGACTGAAGAACGGATTCGCACGGGCGTCGCGTATGTGATGGTGTCGATGGTCTCGTCGTTGATCTTCCTGATCGGCATCGGCCTCACCTACGCCGCGACCGGCACGCTCAACCTCGCGCAATTGGCCGAGCGCCTCGACGCGACGCCGAGCGGGGTGCGCAACGCCTGTTACGCGGTGCTGCTCGTGGCGTTTGGGATCAAGGCCGCCGTCTTTCCGCTGTCGAGTTGGTTGCCCGACTCCTACCCCACCGCGCCCGCGCCGGTGACCGCCGTTTTCGCCGGCTTGCTCACGAAAGTTGGTGTGTACGCGATCATTCGGACGCACACGCTGTGGTTTCCCGATGGCGCGTTCGATGACATTCTGCTTGTCGCTGGGTTGGCGACGATGCTGGTTGGCGTGCTTGGCGCGGTCGCGCAAACCGACATTCGACGGCTGCTTTCGTTCACGCTCGTGAGCCACATCGGGTACATGGTGTTCGGCATCGGGCTCGCGACCATCGCTGGGCTCACGGGTGCCGTTTTCTACATCGCGCACCACATTCTGGTGCAGACCGCGTTGTTCCTGACGGTGGGACTTGTTGAGCGGCAAGCAGGTTCGGTTTCACTGCGGCGGATCGGCGGGTTGGCGGCGGCGAGCCCGTTGCTCGCCGTCATGTTCCTTGTTCCCGCGTTGAATCTTGGTGGGATTCCGCCATTTTCGGGGTTCATTGGGAAGGTCGCGCTGTTGGAAGCGGGTGCGGCTGATGGGTCGGTGCTCGCGTGGGTTTTGGTTGGCGGTTCGGTTGTGACGAGCTTGCTCACCTTGTACGCGGTCGCTCGGGTGTGGAGTAAGGCGTTTTGGCGACCGCGCGAGGAAGCGCCCGAGGGCCACCTCTTTGCGGCGAATCTTCCTACGCTCGTTGAGGATTCGGAAGATGTGCATTACGACGAGCGCGTTGACCCTGGGCGGATGCCGCGGCTGATGGTGTTCGCTACCGTCGGGCTTATTGTTGCTGGTCTTGCGATGACGGTGCTCGCCGGGCCGGTGCTCGGTATCGCGGAACGGGCGGCCGACGACCTGCATAACCCGGACACCTATGTGAAAGCCGTTCTTGGGCAAGGGGTCCGGTAATGCCTATTCGGGAACAGGTGCTGCGGGCTGGTGTGCTCGCGTGGCTCACGCTGGTGTGGGTGCTGTTGTGGGGCACGCTCAGTGCGGCGAATGTGATCGGTGGGCTTGTTGTCGCGCTCATCGTGACCTACGGACTTTCGCTGCCGCGCGTTCCCGTCGTCGGACGGTTTCATCCGCTTTCGTTTCTCGAATTAGTCGCTGTCGCAATCTATTACGCGATCGAGTCAAGTATTCAGGTTGCCTGGCTCGCTATCCGACCCGAAGCGCCTCCGGTGTCTGGGGTCTTGCGGGTGCGCATCGGTATCCAGTCCGACCTGGTTGTCGTGATCGCGACCGACCTGCTCAACCTAATCCCCGGCACGATGGTGCTCGAATTGGACGTGCCGCGCGGGGTTGCGTATGTGCACGTGCTTGATGTTGGTAGTGAGAAGGCCGTCGCGAAGTTCTATCGGACCACTCGACGGCTCGAATACTTGCTGATCAAGGCGTTTGAGCGGCCCGATGAGCGTCATTCGCCAAGTGCTGAAGAAGGGACCGCGCCATGACCGCCGTCGCCGTTATTTCCGGAGTGCTGCTCGCGCTCGCCGCGATTATCACCAGTTACCGCGTGCTCGCTGGCCCGAGCACGCTCGACCGCGTTGTCGGCGTTGACGCGCTTACGGCCATTGCCGCTGCGGGACTTGCGGTTTGGGCCGCTTATAGCAACGACACGACGGCTGTCCCGGCGATCGTCGCCGTCTCTTTGATCGGCTTTCTGGGCTCCGCCGCGGTCGCCCGCTTCCGCGTTCGGGACGACATATGATCGCGACCCTGCTGTCCTGGATCGCGGGCTTCCTGATCGTGAGCGGCAACATTTTCGCGTTGACGGCCGCCATCGGCATAGTCCGCTTCCCCGACACGTTGACCCGAATGCACGCGGCAACAAAACCCCAGGTAGTTGGTTTGGTGATGGTCCTGATCGGCGCATCAATCCACCTGCGCGGCCACATAGATGTTTGGATGCTGCTTTTGACGGGCCTTTTCACGTGCATTACGGCCCCGGTAGTGGCCCACCTCATCGGCCGAACGGCCTACCGAGAACAGCGCCACCGCGACGGTTTGCTGCGGGTAAACGAACTGGGCGACGAAATCGACCGGGATTAGCGGCGGTCGAACAGGTTCAGTCTACTGGCGCGTTCGTGTCGATCGTCGCGACACCGAGAGCTTTCCACGCCGCGAGCAGCTTTCGGTCCCCCGAAATCGCAACCAGATCGGGGTCCTGTAGCTGTGCGGCCGCAGCACAATGTACAGCGTCGTACCCTCTCAGCGCGTACTCGGCGGCGAGAACCGCAGCATCGCGGACCAAGCTCTCATCGATGGCGAGAACCGCAAGTTGGGCCCATAACTCATCCAATTGAGCTAATGCCTGTTCGTGCTCGCCCATCTCCAGTCGCCCCATCCGCTCTGCCTGCGCTAATGCCGCAGCGGACTCGACGTATAGCAAGCGGTTCGAAACGACATCATCAGCGAGGTCCCAGACCTGCGCACAGCTGACGCTGCTCGGCTCATCGACCAGCAATGGGACGAAGGCGGACGTGTCAAAGTAAGCGATCACCGGCGCTGGTCTGACACCAGGTCACTCACGGTTCCCTTAGCTTTCACGCGTTTCGGTGCTGGGCGCTTGCCCTTACGTGCGGGCTCAATTCGGCCCTCGGCCCGCAGTCTCTCCAACGCGCTAAGTTGACCAACAGGCGACAGTCGCGCGACCGGCACGCCGTGATCAGTGACCGTCACGGTGCGGCCCGCTCGGACGTCGGCCAGATAGCTGCTGAGCCGGTCACGCAGTTCCCGAACTCCGACCTCCATGGCACACCCTCCACTGTGGCTATTTTACCTGGTCATAGTGTAGCCACATTTCGCTGAACGCCGAGTCGCTCGACACCGACCTGACGCGGCTTACGCCAGTTCCGCCCGAGTGTGCGGCTCGGTCGAAGCCGAAGTCGCACCCGCACCAAACCACGTCGCGTAGAACAAAGCGGCGAAGCCTGTCACAGCGCCCAACAGCAGCAAGCCCGCAAGGACCGGGTACTGGGCCATCGGCATCGCCAAATAGCGGTACGACGCCAGCAATGCCACGAATAAACCCGCGCCCAAGCCGACCACCCGCACGCGCGCAGCGCCCCAACCAAGTTCCGGGGCGCGCAATGCCGACTCAACCGTCATGCACAAAACCGCGCCCGCGATCAGGTCGACCCCGTAGTGGTAACCAAAGCCGAGGGTGGCCGACAACGTCGCTACCAGCCAAAATGTCCCGCCCCAACGCAGCAAGAGCGGTGCTGGCGAGCCGTCGACGTCCCGGCGCGTGTGGATGAAAACGGCGAGCGCCCATGCGGTGTGCATCGACGGCATGCAGTTGCGTGGCGTGAAACCGTCGAACAGAAGTGAACCCGGCGACGCGTCGATCGGCGGCACAACCGACGGCCAATAGTCGCCAACAGCAAAACCGTGCCCGTCAACCCCGTACGCGAACATCGGCCCGACGACCGGGAAAATCACGTAGCAAAGCGGCCCAACAAGGCCAAGCACGAGGAACGTTCGCACCAAATAATGGGTCGGCCAAACTCCGGTCGGCACCACCCGACGCAACTGCCACACCGCGACAACAATCGCCGCGACGGGCAGTTCGATGTAAACCCAGTGCAGCACCGCGTACACCTCGGGCCCAAGGACATCGAGCAGTCGACCCATCTGCCACGACGGTTCGCCAAGCGCGTGGTCGGCGAGCGCGAGGTACTCGTCGAAAACGCGAGGCCGCGCCGCCGAGCTCACGTGCAACCACACGTCACCGACCTTGGTCGCCAAGATCAGCAGCGCACCCAACGCCGCGGCGCGCAGCGCGTTCACCCGCTCGGCCCCGTGCCACCGCAATAGCGCGACAACGACGATCCCGGTGAGCACGATGGTCGGTCCGTTGCCCGCACCAAACGGACGACTGTCAAGCACCCGCAACACCGCGAAAATCGCGTCAATCCCGATTGCGGCGCCTAACGCGATCACGCGACGACGAGCCGTGAGCCCAACAAGCGCGAGCACGAACCCCGCCCACGGAACCGACATTGACTTAGGCGTGCCGACGTAGTCGCGCCACAGGCTTTCCAGCGGCCCGTCGAAGCGCTGAAGATCAGCGACAATCTGCAAGCCAACAAGCAGCAACACCGTGCCCGCGACAGCGACGGTGATCAGGAATTTCGACGCGCGCGCACCGCGAACGGGAGGCTCCCGCTCATCCCGCCCACTGCGCAGTGGTGCCACCAGCATTTGACCATCGTAAACGGATGGTTAACGCAAGAAATCTTGGTAGCTGAACAACGCCGTAACGTTATTGATCAAGCTCCCGGACGAGAGAATCGACGACGGCGACCAAATCGCCATTGGTTTCGGCGGCAACGCGACGTTGCCGCTGGTAGGAAGCGCCGTGCCGAGGAATTTCGGCGACGCCAGCCAGTTCGTCGGCGCAGCCAAGCAGCTTCGCTGTCGGCTCCAACTGGTTCAGCAAGCGGTCAAGATCATCGGTGACCAATCGCTCATTGCTCTTGTCGTCCGTGATGATGATCGCGTCGAGCCCGTAGCGCGCCGCACGCCACTTGTTCTCCTGCACGTGCCACGGCGGGATCGTCGGCAGCGTCTCGCCCGCTTCGAGTCGTCGATCAAGGTCGACAACAAGCGAATGAATAAGTGCCGCAACCGAAGCCAGCTCCGCACGCGACGAAAGCCCATCGCACACGCGAATCTCGATCGTGCCCCACTTAGGCGCGGGGCGAATGTCCCAGTGCATGCCGCCGAGCTGTTCGAAAACGCCCGTCTTGAGTTGGTCGTGCACGAATCCTTCGAACTGCGGCCAGTTTTCAAACTGGAACGGCAGCCCGGCGGTCGGCAACTGCTGGAACATCAGTGCCCGGTTGCTCGCGTAACCGGTGTCGTCGCCCGACCACATCGGCGACGACGCCGAAAGCGCGAGCAGATGCGGATAGGAAAGCAGCAGCGAATTCAGGATCGGAAAGACCTTCTCCGGGTGCGAAACTCCCACGTGCACATGCACGCCCCAGATAAGCATCTGCCGACCCCACCACTGGGTTCGTTCGATGAGTTCGTCGTAATGCGGCGACGGCGTGAGCTGCTGCGACGACCATTGCGCGAACGGGTGCGTGCCCGCGCAAAACAGGTCGACACCAAGCGGGTCGGCAGCGCGACGAACCGCGTCCATCGTGCCGCGCAATTCGTCGACAGCGCCGCCGACAGTGTCGTGCACACCGGTCACCAATTCGACGGTGTTGCGCAGCAATTCCTTGGTGACCTGCTGCGTTCCGTCGGGCGAACGCAGGTCGCCAACCGCGTCGAAGACCTCGGCCGCGGTGTTGGAGAGGTCGCGCGTGACCTTGTCGACCAGCGCGACTTCCCACTCAATCCCGATGGTTGGCCGGGGCGAACCTTTGAAAGGAACCTGAGTACGAGCCTCGGCCATCACGAATTTCCTTGTGGCTTAACCGATTACGCCGCACGCGACGCGAGCACCCGCGTCACCGGTGGTAAGCGACGTTTCGTCGGCGCCGGTGCCACCTTCGCGGGTGTAGCGCGCGGGCACGTTGCCGAAGTTGTCGGCGTCGGCGTGGATGATGATCGACTTGCCCTTGATCTGGTCGAGGGTCACGGTGTCGGTGTAGGTGACCAGCTTGCCGGTGCCATCAGCGATGACCTGAAGCGAAGTGAGATCGCCGCTGGCCGGATGCGCGTTGGCAGCGCCGGTCTGCAAATGCCCACCGGCAGAAGCGAAGTCGCCTTCACACTTACCGGTCGTGTGGATGTGCAGGCCGTGGAAGCCCGGCTTGAGGCCGTGCGCCTCGACGGTGACAACCAGGTGGGTGCCTTCCACGCCGAAGGTGGCAAGACCAATGCTGCCGCCGGTCGAATCCTTGAGCTCGGCGCGAATGCCCGATGCCGGGTTCGGGCTGGGGGTGGTCGATCCGTGATCGCCGCCGTGGCCCTTGTCGCCGTGGCCGCTATCGCCGCCAGCGGGGGCGGGCGAACTGGTCCACACCGGCGGGGTGGTGCCCTTAACGTCAGTGGACTCCTGGCTGTTCGAGCAGGCAGCGAGACCGAACACCGCGACCGCCAGCACCGGAGTGACAGTGCGCCAGGACGGGCGACGGGATGTCGACGTGGCCATCAAGGAAGCTCCTTTACGAAGGGCAGTACCGCTGTGTTACCGCTGTGATCTTGCCATAGCGAGTTCAAGGGGTTCGGCACCGACTACTCAACGTCGTAGTTGGGTGGAGTCACTTGCCCGTAAGTACGACGACAACCCCGGTAGACGCGTCGCCATTCTTGGGCGCGGCAACGCCACCGATCTGACTTGCGATCGCGGTCGCCGCGGCCTTCTCGCCTGCGCCGGAACCGTAAAACACCGTGGTAGTCGTGAGGTTTTCGCCGTTGTAGTTGCCCGTTGTGACATTCGACCAACCGTTGCCGGTGAGTTCGGCCGCGGTGCGGGCGGCGAGGCCCATCACGAGACTGTTGTTGAGCACGCGCACCGGGACGCTCTGGTCGACACCGGAAGCGGTGGTCGGCGCGGCAGCGGAAGTGGTTGTGGTTGCCGTCGTGGTCGTCGGGGTAGCGGTTGTCGTGGTCGACGGCTGCGTAGTTGACGGAGTGGTCGGCGCAGCCTGAGTCGTCGAACTCGCCGCGGTCGACTCGCCTTCCGCCGACGTAGCACTCGCGTCGGAATTCGACAGCGACATCGCGCCCAGCCCAGCGAACACGATGGCCAGCGCGATCAACACCATCGCGAGGGCGCGCAGCGGCGGACCGCCCGGGGTTGGATTCGGGTTGCTCACGCGGGCAACCCTAGTCGCATCGTGGCGAAGATGGCCGTCATGTCAGACCTGAAATCCGAGTCGACGTGCAGCGCGCGCCTTCTGCCTGCTTGCCCGCAGGCGACGTAACCGCTTGACCAGCATCGGGTCGGCGGCGAGGGCGGCTTCGGAGTCGACGATGGTGTTGAGCACCTGGTAGTAGCGCGTTGCCGACATCGCGAACAGTTCGCGGATGGCATCTTCTTTGGCGCCCGCGTATTTCCACCATTTGCGCTCGAAGTCGAGGATCTCAAGTTCGCGCCTGCTCAGCCCGGTTTCACCATCAGGGCTGGCCTGCTGGGCTTCTGTACTGGGGATGTCGCGAGCAGCTGCGCCGTCCATCTTGCTCCCTCTTGAACGTCGGGATGCCATTGAACCACGGCCCACCGACATGGCACGACCGAAGGCCCGGCGTGTGGTCCGGCGTGTTCGAGCGACCGATAACATCGGCGTATGGCAATTCTCCCCATCGTGATCGTCGGCGACCCCGTTCTGCACAATGCGACCGCGCCGGTCACGGAGTCGCCCGCCGAACTGGCCGAATTTATCGCCGACATGTTCGACACGCTCGCCGAGTCGAAGGGTGTTGGGCTGGCCGCCAACCAGGTTGGCGTTGGCAAGCGGCTTTTCGTTTACGACTGCCCCGACGTCGACGAGAGCGGCAACCAAATCCGTCGCAAGGGTGTGGTTGTCAACCCTGTACTAGAAACCTCGGAGATTCCCGAGACCATGCCCGACCCCGATGAGGACGAAGAGGGCTGCCTTTCGGTGCCGGGCGAGCAGTTCCCGACCGGTCGCGCCGACTGGGCCCGCGTCACTGGCACCGACGAGAATGGTGAACCGGTTGTTCTCGAAGGTCGCGATTTCTTCGCGCGCATGTTGCAGCACGAGGTCGGTCACCTTGACGGGTTCCTCTACGTCGACGTGCTGATCGGTCGCAACGCGAGGGCCGCGAAGAAGGCAATCAAACGAAATGGCTGGGGCACACCAGGTTTGAGCTGGATCCCCGGCACTGTTCCTGATCCGTTCGGCCACGACGACTGATGGTCGATATTGGCAAGCGCGTCGTACTGCGATACGAACTACCTCCGGGTAGTCCACAGCCGCTCACAGATGTGATTGGCGAACTGGTTTCGTTGACGCCGGTCTCGGTGCGCACGCCCGACGGCGCGGTGGTGACCGTTGAACCCGACCGTGTCGTCGCACTGAAAGCCGTGGGGCCCAGGCCGATTCGCATCGGCGAGATTCGTTCGCTTGAAGCGGCGGCCGCCGCGGCATGGCCGGGACTCGACCAACTCTGGCTTGACGGCTGGCTCGCTCGCGTTGGCAACGGCTATACCGGACGCGCGAATTCGGCTGTCCCGCTTGGTGATTCCGGCGCGCCCGCCGCGCTTTCGGCCGAGACAATGGAACGCATCGCAGGCTGGTACGCCGAGCGCGGCCAACCGCTTTTGCTTCAACTTCCCGACCGACTCGCGCCGGTGCCGACCGGCTGGAACACTTGGAGCGAAACGGCGGTGCTCGGCCTCGACATCGCGAATTTCGTGCTCCCGCAAGGTCCTTCGATGGTTCGGTTCGCTGAAACACCCGATGATGGGTGGCTCGCCGTGCATCAGTATCGCGGGGAAATTCCGACCGAACCCGCGCCGCGCGTGCCCGATCGGGCGGTACTCACGGCGATTGGTCCCGCTGGCGACGGGGTGCTCGGCTTCGCGACGCTCGGCCTGCCTGACCCACTCGCGATCGGCCGCGCGGCGGTGACCACCGCGCCTGACGGGCGGCGCTGGGTCGGCCTCACGTGCGTTGCCGTCGCGGAACCGCATCGCGGGCACGGCCTCGGCTCGCTCGTGTGTGCCGAAATGATTCGCTGGGGTGCCGAACGCGGCGCGACGCACGCGTATGTGCAGGTTGAAGTCGGTAATGCGGGTGCGCTCGCCCTTTACCGCGACCTCGGTTTCCTCGACCACCACACCTACCGCTACGCGGCGCCCGCCGGTAGTTAGAAAGGATCCAAGTGCGCCTTGCCACCTGGAACGTGAATTCCATTCGTTCCCGCGTTGATCGTGCGATCGCGTTTCTCGACCGGCACGACATCGACGTACTCGCGTTGCAGGAAACCAAGTGTCGCGATGACCAATTCCCGTTTGAAGCGTTCGAAGCGGCGGGGTACGAGGTTGCGCATTTCGGCCTAAATCAGTGGAACGGGGTGGCGATCGCGTCGCGAGTTGGGCTCGACGATGTGGAAATCGCCTTTCCCGACCAGCCCGGATTCGACAAGAACGCGGGCGATTCGCTCATCGCCTCGCCGGTCGTTGAAGCCCGCGCGATAGGCGCGACCTGCGGCGATGTTCGGGTGTGGAGTTTGTACGTGCCCAACGGACGCTCGCTCGACGACCCGCATTACGAATACAAACTCGACTGGCTCGACACTTTGCGCGGCAAAGCCCAAGGCTGGCTCGCTGACGATCCCGCCGCGAAAATCGCGCTCGTCGGCGACTGGAATATCGCGCCGACTGACGACGACGTGTGGAATCCGGCACTGTTCGTCGGCAAAACGCATGTTTCGGCGAAGGAACGCGCGGCATTCGAATCATTTATCGACGCCGGCTTCGCTGACGTGATGCGTCCGTTCGCCCCTGGTCCCGGCGTTTACACCTACTGGGACTACACGCAATTGCGGTTCCCCCGTAAAGAAGGCATGCGCATCGACTATATCCTCGCGTCGCCCGCACTTGCGAAATTGACCGTCGACGCGTCCGTCGATCGCGACGAACGCAAGGGTAAAGGCGCGAGCGACCACGCGCCCGTGATCGCCGAATTCGCTGGTCAGCCGACTATCGGGGCGTAAAATGGCCGGTTATGGCGTTCTATCGGCAGATCGGCGCGGTTCCGCCTAAACGGCACACGCAGCATCGCGACGCCTCGGGTGCCCTCTATTACGAGGAGTTGATGGGCGAGGAGGGCTTTTCCGGCGCTTCCTCGCTGCTGTATCACCGTGGGTTGCCGCCGGCGATTCTCGGTTCGACGGTGTGGGACCTTGGTGATCAGTCGACGGTGCCGAATCATCCACTGCGCCACCGCCATTTGCGCTTGCCACTGCTGTTTCCCGACGAGGTGTCCGCGGATGTGGTGACCGGCCGCAGGCTGTTGCTCGCGAATGCCGATGTGCGAATTTCGTACGTGGTTGCTAACACAAGCTCGCCGTTATATCGCAATGGAATTGGCGACGAACTCATCTATATCGAGTCGGGTAGTGGCACCGTTGAGACGGTTTTCGGAAGTCTCGCTGTCGGTCAGGGCGACCAGGTGATTATTCCGCGAGCAACGACGCATCGGTGGACCGGCGAACTCAAGGCCTACGTGATCGAGTCGTCGGGCCATATCGCACCGCCCAAACGGTACCTCTCGAAATACGGGCAGTTACTTGAGAATTCGCCGTATTGCGAGCGCGACTTGCGTGGGCCTACTGAACCGTTGCTGGTTGACGGCACCGAGGTTGACGTGCTGGTCAAGCATCGGTCGGGCGGGGAATTACTTGGTACTCGGCTCACGTACGCGACGCATCCGTTTGACGTAGTCGGCTGGGACGGGTGCGTTTATCCCTACATTCTCAATATCAGCGACTTCGAGCCGATCACCGGGCGCGTGCATCAGCCACCGCCGGTTCATCAGGCGTTCGAAAGCACGAATTTCGTTGTCTGCGACTTTGTTCCGCGCAAAGTCGACTACCACCCGCTGTCGATTCCGGTTCCCTATTACCACTCGAATGTGGATTCCGAGGAGATCATGTTTTATGCGGGCGGGAATTACGAAGCGCGACGAGGGTCGGGCATTGAGCAGGCGTCGGTTTCGGTGCATCCAGGCGGGTACGCGCACGGTCCCCAGCCAGGGGCATACGAGCGCAGCATCGGGGCCGAGTTCTTTGACGAGCTCGCGGTGATGGTCGATACGTTCCGACCGTTGCAACTCGGCGAAGGGGCGCTGGCCTGCGAAGATCCCGCGTACGCGTTCACGTGGGTGCGGCGGTGAACCTTTACGGGCTGGAGAACATGCCGTACGGGGTGTTTCGGCCAGTGAACGGGGCGTGGCGCGTGGGAGTTCGCTTGGGCGACAACGTGCTTGACGTTTACGAGCTGCTTGGCGACCCCGTGTTCGCGACGCGCAATCTGAACGCGTTCCTTGCCCAGGGGCCGCGCAAGTGGGCGGACGTGCGCGCACGGATCCGCGAGTTCGCGGAAACCGAGTTACCCGCTGGCTCAGTGCATTCGATCGACAAGGTTGAGCTGAAACTGCCTGTCGCCGTTGGGGATTACGTCGACTTCTACGCGAGTATCGATCACGCGACCAACCTCGGGCGACTGTTCCGCCCCGGGTCCGAGCCACTGCTGCCGAACTGGCGACACCTGCCCGTCGGATACCACGGGCGCGCGGGCACGATCGTTGTCTCGGGCACGCCCGTCGCGCGACCATCCGGGCAGCGACTGGTCGACGGGACGCCGGAGTTCGGCCCGAGTCAGCGACTCGATATCGAGGCTGAGCTTGGCTTCATTGTTGGCAGCGGTGCGCGGGGCCCGGTGGCCGTCGATGAGTTCCGTGAGCGGGTGTTCGGGGTCGCGCTGGTGAACGACTGGTCAGCGCGCGACATTCAAGCATGGGAGTATCAGCCGCTTGGGCCCTTCCTCGGAAAGTCTTTCGCCACTTCGGTTTCCGCGTGGGTCACGCCCCTTGCAGCGCTGGAAGACGCGGTGATCCCGCTCCCGCCGCAAGATCCTGAACCACTCCCCTACCTGCGCGGCAGCCAGAATTTCGGGCTGAACATTTCGCTTGAAGTGACGTGGAACGGTGAGACGGTGAGTTGGCCGCCGTACGGGCGGATGTACTGGTCACCGGCGCAAATGCTGGCGCATATGACGGCCAATGGGGCGTCGGTCCGGCCGGGTGACCTGTTCGCGTCGGGAACGATTTCGGGGCCAACGCGCGATGAACGCGGGTCGTTCATCGAATTGTCTTGCGGTGGAAGCGAACCCGTCAATGTCGCGGGAGATTCGCGCACCTTTTTGCTTGACGGCGACACTGTCACGATTACCGCTACCGCACCGGGCACGGCAGGGCGGCCGATCGGCTTGGGTGAAGTGACGGGCAGCATCGTCGCGGCCCGCTGACCTCCACCCAGGGGCGGAGATTATGGCAGAACCGGGTCCAACTTGAGGCGGTATCGAACCAACCATAGCGCCCGATACCGTTAGCCCATGCTCACTCGAATCGCCCGGTTGGGGGCGAACCGACCGCGCTGGGTCGTTGCCGTCGCGCTGTTGTTGATGATCTTGTCCGGCGCGGTTGGCGCGACGGTGCATTCACATATGAAGTCGGGCGGGTTCGTCACCGAAGATCTTGACTCGTATCGCGCTGCCGAAAGTCTGCGCGACAACTTCCCCGGCAGCGCGCCCAACTACGTGCTGCTGGTGACCACCCCCGACAGCGTCGACTCGCCCGCCGCCACTGAGAAGGCAGCCCAGGTTGCCGCGGCGTTGAGCGGTAGGCCCGAGGTGCTCGGGGTGCAGTCGTACTGGACAACGCGGCCCGACCTGCGCCAAGCGCTGCGCAGCCATGACGGCAAACGCGCGCTGATCATGGCGAGCGTCGCTGGCGACGACGGCGAATTGCCCATCCGCGCAGCGGCATTGAGCAAAGCGTTCGAGACCGACGGCCCGGTGAGCATCCAAGCTGGTGGCCTCATCGCCACCTACGACAACATGAACACCCAGATCAGCAAGGACCTGGTGCTCGCCGAAGCTGTCGCGATTCCGGTCACGGGCCTACTGCTCGCGATTGTTTTCGGCAGCGTTGTCGCCGCCGCGCTGCCCATCGCGATTGGGCTGTTCGCTATCGCCGCCGCGCTTGGCATTTTGCGCGTGCTTACCGGGCTCACCGACGTGTCTATTTTCGCGCTGAACATGACGACAGCGCTTGGACTCGCGCTCGCGATCGACTACAGCCTGTTCATTGTGAGCCGGTATCGCGAGGAGTTGGCCGCCGGGCGTAATCCGCACGATGCGGTGATTCGGTCGGTGCAGACGGCCGGGCGGACGGTTGTTTACTCGGCGCTCGTCGTCGCGCTTTCGCTCGCCGCGCTGCTCGTTTTTCCGCAGTACTTCTTCAAGTCGTTCGCGTACGCGGGGATCGCGGTTGTCGCCGCCGCGACGGTCGCCGCTGTTGTTGTTTTGCCCGCGCTGCTGATCCTAGTCGGCGACCGGATTAACGCATGGGACCTGCGCGTTCCGCTGCGCAAGCTGTTCCGCGTGCAGCCTCAACGCGATAAGGAACCGACCGAGACGTTCTGGTACCGACTGGTGATCGCGGTGATGAAGCGGCCGATTCCGGTCGCGCTCGCGACGACCGCGCTCCTGTTGCTGCTCGGTTCGCCGTTCCTGCACGTCGCGTTTGGGTACCCCGACGATCGCTCGCTGCCGACGACGAGTTCGGCACGCCAAGTCGGCGACATTCTGCGCACGGAATTCGACGCCGACCTTGCGTCGAGCGCGACGATCGTGCTGCCGGAATTCAGTGGCGATTCCGCCGAAATTGGCGCGTACGCGAAGGCGTTGTCGCAGGTAGAAGGCGTTCCCGCGGTGTTGAGCAGCGACGCCGTTTATCGCAACGGGCTGCGCGTTGCCGCTGGTATTCCGCAGATGATCGACCCGGCACACGGCGCTTATGTGTCGGTCGGTACAAAATTCGACCCCTATTCGGCCGAAGGTGGTGCGCAGCTCGACGCCCTGCGCGCGGTCCCGTCGCCAGGCGAAGCGTTGATCGCCGGGCCCGCCGCGCTGAACCAGGACTCGGTCACCGCGATCATCGGTCGCGTTCCGCTGGCGGGATTGTTGATCGCGATCACCACGCTCGTGCTGTTGTTCCTGTTTACCGGCAGCGTGGTGTTGCCGATCAAGGCGTTGATTCTCAACATTCTGTCGCTTGCCGCGACGTTCGGCGCGATGGTCTGGGTGTTCCAGGAGGGTCACCTGTCGGGCTTGCTTGGCTTCACCGCCACCGGAACTCTCAACCTCGCGATGCCAATCCTGATGTTCTCCTTGGCATTTGGCGCTTCAATGGACTACGAAGTGTTCCTGCTTTCGCGCATTCGCGAGGAGTGGTTGGCAGGGCCGAAGACCACCGAGGGCAACACGCAGGCGGTCGCGCTGGGGGTGGCACGGACCGGGCGCATCTTCACCGCCGCCGCGCTGTTGATGAGCATCGTGTTCCTTGGCGTGGCGACATCGGGCGTGTCAATGATGAAACTGTTCGGTTTAGGCTGCGCGCTCGCGGTGATCAGCGACGCGACGGTTATCCGAGGACTACTCGCTCCCGCGCTGATGCGGATGATGGGGACACTTAACTGGTGGGCACCGAAACCCCTTGTGGCACTGCACAATCGGTTCGGCATGCACGAGGGTGAATCGCCTCACACTGAGGCCGAGCTCGCTACCGCGAGCCGGTAGCTAGGCCGCAACTAGTAGCCGCTGATTGCCTCATCACGGCAATTTTCGGCTATCACCGCGCAGCGCCGACATTTTTGGGGGCACCGCCGTTCGTACTCATTAGTGTTTCACTGTCGGACCCGCCGGATAAGGTAGGTGCGATGTTGACGAGGGTTGCTCGCGCCTCAGTGGCGCGGCCCCGGCTCGTAGTTCTGATCGCGCTTTTTGTGATGATCGTGTGCGGTGCGGTGGGGGCGGATGTTCACACGCAAATGAAGTCTGGCGGGTTTGTGACCGGCGAGGCCGACTCAGTCGTGGCCGGACGCCACCTAGATGACTATTTTCCGGGCAGCCAACTCAACTTCGTCGTGCAAATTACCGCCGAGGACGGGGCCGATTCACCGTCGGCTCGCGCCGCCGCCGAACGGGCGATTTCGGTGCTCAACGCCACGCCAGGGGTGCGTTCGATCCAGTCGTACTGGACTTCGCGGCCGATGATGAAGTCGGCGTTGCGCAACAAAGATGGGTCGCGTGGGTTGATCGTCGCGGCGATCACCGGCCCTGGTGCCACCGAGAAAGCGGGGCGAATCGCGGCAAGTCTGCGGGTCGCCGAAGGCCCGGTTCGCGTCGAAGCGGGCGGGCCGGGCGCGGCGTTTTCCGACATGAACACCCAGATCAGCCGCGACCTCGTGCTCGCCGAGGCGATCGCGATTCCGTTAACGGCGATTCTGCTCGCGATTGTGTTCGGCAGCGCGGTCGCCGCGGCGTTGCCGGTGCTCATTGGCATCTTCGCGATCGCGGCCGCGCTAGGAATTTTGCGAGTGCTTACCGCGACAACAGACGTGTCGATTTACGCGCTGAATATGACAACCGCGCTCGGGTTGGCCCTGGCAATCGACTACAGCCTGTTCATTATCAGTCGCTACCGCGAGGAATTAGCTGCTGGCCTTAGCAATGTGGAAGCGGTAGTCCGCTCGGTACGCACCGCTGGTCGCACGGTGTGTTATTCCGCTTTGGTTGTCGCGCTTTCGCTCGCCGCGCTGCTCGTTTTCCCGCAATACTTCTTTCGCTCGTTCGCTTACGCGGGCATCGCGGTTGTTTTCGCGGCGACGGCGGCGGCGGTTGTCGTATTGCCCGCGATGCTGATTTTGGTTGGCCATCGCATTAACGCGGCCGATCCACGGCCCTTCTTGCGTCGGATAACGCGACTCGCGCCGCGCGTCGATAAGCCCGCTGAGCGCACGTTTTGGTATCGCCTTGTCATGCGGGTGATGCGTCGCCCGCTGCCGGTCGCGCTTGCGACGAGTTCGGTATTGCTGCTGCTTGGCGCACCGTTCCTCGGCGTGGAATTCGGGTATCCCGACGATCGGACGCTGCCCACTTCGGCACCGTCGCGCGCGGTTGGCGATGTGCTGCGTAGCGAATTCGAAGCTGACCTCGCGTCGAGCGCGACGGTTGTTTTGCCCAGTTATCGCGGGAGTTCGCAGGAACTGGGGTACTACGCGACGCGACTGTCGAAGGTGCCGGGAGTTTCGGCGGTATTGAGCAGCGACGTTGTCGCGCGCAATGGGCTGCGCATCGCACCGGGTTTTCCCGCCATGTCCGATCCGCTGCACGGTGCTTATCTTTCGGTTGGCACTCAGGTTGACCCCTACTCAGAGGCGGGCCGCGAACAATTGCTCGCGCTGCGGGCTGTTCCGCCGCCCGCTAGCGCGAAAGCGCTGATCACCGGGGCTGCCGCGCTCAATAACGACTCGGTTATCGCGATTACCGGTCGAGTTCCGCTCGCTGCCGCGCTAATCGCCGTGACGACGCTGATCCTGCTTTTCCTTTTCACCGGTAGCGTTGTTCTATCGCTCAAAGCGCTTGTCTTGAACCTGCTTTCGCTTACCGCGACGTTCGGTGCGATGGTGTGGATTTTCCAGGATGGGCATTTATCAGGGCTGCTGGGCTTTACCGCGACCGGCACGTTGAATTTGGCGATGCCGATTCTCATGTTCACGCTCGCCTTTGGTGCGTCGATGGATTATGAGGTTTTCCTGCTTTCGCGTATTCGCGAAGAATGGCTTGCCGGGCCGAAGACCACCGAGGGAAATACGCGCGCGGTCGCGCTTGGGGTGGCGCGAACGGGTCGAATCTTCAGTGCGGCAGCGTTGTTGATGAGCATCGTTTTCCTCGCGGTCGCGACGTCGGACGTGTCGATGATGAAGCTATTCGGGCTTGGTTGCGCGCTCGCGGTGCTCAGCGATGCCACGGTGATTCGCGGACTGCTCGCGCCCGCGCTGATGCGGATGATGGGCATTTTCAACTGGTGGTCGCCAAAACTGTTGGTGCGCTTGCACTGTCGCATTGGGCTCAAGGAAGCAGCGCCCGCGCCACGAGTGCGTGAGCTGGAGACCGTCGCTGGCTGAGCGCGACCAAGTAGGCCATGTGTCGGCGGGCGGTTGCGAGGGCGAATAGACTCGCCACCGCTAGACACACGGGCGCTATCGCGTCCGCCACACACGGGGGCTCGCACCAGCGGGCTGAGAGGACAGCTAGGGCTGTCGACCGTATGAACCTGACCAGGTAATGCTGGCGTAGGGAGGACATCTTCATGGCTACAGTCACGTCTGTCACCACCGGGCCGATCCAAGGTAGCGTTAAGCACTACCGCGAAGTCGACGGTCTGCGAATTCCCGTTCGACGCATCAATCTCACCAACGGCGACCACTTCGACGTGTTCGATACCTCCGGTCCCTACACCGATTCCGATGCGGTGATCGATCTTGAAGCCGGGCTGGCCAAGACCCGCGACACCTGGGAAAAGCCTGCCGTCGACGGTCCGCCGACGCAGCTCGCGTGGGCGCGCCAGGGCATCATCACCGCCGAAATGCGGTTTATCGCTGAGCGCGAAGGGGTTTCGCCCGAGTTGGTGCGCGACGAGGTCGCCGCGGGTCGCGCGGTGATTCCGGCCAACCACAACCACCCTGAGCTTGAGCCGACGATCATCGGCAAGAAGTTCCTCGTCAAGATCAACGCCAATATCGGCAACTCGGCGGTTTCGTCGTCGATCGCCGAAGAGGTCGAGAAGATGGTTTGGGCATCGCGCTGGGGTGCCGACACGATCATGGATCTGTCGACCGGCAAAAACATTCACGAGACGCGCGAATGGATTTTGCGCAACTCGCCCGTTCCGATTGGCACGGTGCCGATTTATCAGGCGCTCGAAAAAGTGAATGGCGATCCTACGAAACTCACATGGGAGCTCTACCGCGACACCGTGATTGAGCAGTGCGAGCAGGGTGTCGACTACATGACCGTGCACGCGGGCGTGCTGTTGCGGTACGTGCCGTTGGCGGCCAAGCGCGTCACGGGCATCGTGTCGCGTGGTGGGTCGATCATGGCGGCGTGGTGCCTCGCGCATCATCAGGAATCGTTCCTGTACACGCACTTTCGTGAGCTGTGCGAGATTTTGGCGCGCTACGACGTCACGTTCTCGCTCGGCGACGGGCTGCGTCCGGGGTCGATCGCCGACGCCAACGATGAGGCGCAATTCGCTGAACTTCGTACCCTTGGTGAGCTCACCAAAATCGCGAAATCCTATGGCGTGCAGGTGATGATCGAAGGCCCGGGCCACGTGCCGATGCACAAGATCGTCGAGAACGTGCGCCTTGAGGAAGAATTGTGCGAGGAAGCGCCGTTCTACACCCTCGGCCCGCTCGCCACCGACATCGCACCCGCGTACGACCACATCACGTCAGCCATCGGCGCGGCGATCATCGCCCAGGCGGGCACGGCGATGCTCTGTTACGTCACGCCGAAGGAACACCTCGGCTTGCCGAACCGCGACGACGTGAAGGTCGGGGTGATCACGTACAAGATCGCCGCGCACGCCGCCGATCTGGCGAAGGGTCACCCGCACGCCCAAGACCGCGACAACGAATTGTCAAAGGCTCGTTTCGAATTCCGGTGGCACGACCAGTTCGCCCTGTCGCTTGACCCCGACACCGCACGCGAGTACCACGACGAGACGATGCCCGCGGAGCCCGCGAAGACGGCGCACTTCTGCTCGATGTGTGGCCCTAAGTTCTGCTCGATGCGCATTTCGCAGGACGTGCGGGATTACGCGGAGAAGCAGGGGCTCACCGACGTTGCCGCGATCGAAGCGGGGATGGCGGAGAAGTCGGCGGAGTTCGCTGAGGCAGGAAACAAGGTGTATTTGCCGGTGGTTTAGCCGGGTTGCCCGTCGCGCTCGGTTGGGCGCGGCGGGCTTGTCGGGGCGGGGTACGCAAACGTTGTTGCTCGCTCCGCGTTAGCGCGGGTACGCGGTTTAGAGGCCGAGGAGTTCGGCGTTGCCGTGTTTGGCCGCCTCCTCAGCTACGGGCGTGCTTGCGCGGTAAGGGTCGCCAATTCCGGTGGTCAGGAGGCCCTTCAAGCTGGTCGTGACGTAACCCGTCCAGCCGTTCGAGCACACCTCGTAGCACTCGCCCGACGGGACCAAACCACGGTGGGTGAAGCGGAGTTCGGTGCCGGAATTGGTTGGGGTGAGGTCGAAGATCACGTCGGTGCCGTCCCACTCAGCCGTGTTTTCCACGAAGCTGAGCCAGGTGTCGCTTGCTCGCCACACGAGGCGTTCGCCGGGAACGGATTCGGTTGTTGTCATCGTGACGCGGTGGATGCCGGGGACTTCGAACACGTAGCTGTCGCCTACCGTGCCCGAATCCCCAACGATCTCTTCCGACCACCACGCACGCACGTCGTTGATGACGGTGAACACTTCGTCGGGGGTCTTATCTACTGCGATCGTGACGCTAAAGTCGTTGTCGCTCATGAGGTTTCCTCACTATCCAAGTGTCGGCTTAGTGCTGCTAGTGGGCCGTCCCAGTCACGCGCGAGGGCGGCGAGGTATTGCTGGGCAACTTGCATTGGTGCTGAATTCAGGCGGTAGCGCACGCGACGCCGTTCGCCTGGTTCGGCGATCACCAGCCCAGCATCGGTCAGCAGTGCGACGTGCTTGGCGATGGCTTGGCGGGTGATGGGGAGGCGCTCGGCGAGGTCGGTCGCGGTGGCTGGGCCACGTGCGGCGAGGGCGGCAAGCACCGATCGCCTGCTCGGGTCGGCCAGTGCGGCGAAGACCCGTTCGGCGATGAACTCTGGCTCAGGCGGCATCGAGGTACTCGACGAGTTCGCCCAGTTCGCTTCGCCAACCGCCGACGTTGCCCTCGAAGGCGGTCTTGTGGATGTCGGCGGGCAGTTGCGCGAAGCCAGTTTCAACGACGGTGAGTCGGGTTCCGGTCGCGACAGGTTCGAGCGTGAACTCGACGTAAGTGCGGCGCGGGTCGTCGTCGGGCAGGCCGTCGATGGGCCAGGTGTACCCGAAAACTGTTGGCTCTTCGACTCTTTCAACGCGGAGGTCGGCGGCATGTTCGGTGCCCCACGTCATTCGCGCGGCGCCGCCTGGTCGCAGGTCGATGGTCGCGGTCTGGCCGAACCAGCTGGCGAGGCCGTCGGCGGTGGTGAGCGCGGCCCAGACCTTGGCAGGTGGATGCGCGAGTTCGATGGTGCGCGTGATTTCGTTCGGAAACCCCATGAGCACTCCTTTTAGTTGCAACCGATTGGTTGCTACTCAATCTATTGCAACCAACTGGTTGCGTCAAGGGTGCCATTTTCGTGCACATTCGCGTCTTGAGACATGAATTCGGGGTTGTCGGCGTCGAACGTGCGCGATTTTGCTACTCGGCGACGTCTGCGTACCTCGCGTTCAACCTCGTCAACGCACCGGTCGAGATGGTCGATCACATCGAGCGCCGCAAACCGCAGGACCTGCCAGTCGTGGGTGAGCAGCCAGTTCTGCCGACGTCGATCAGCGCGGAAGACCCTGGCTCCGCTGTGGAACCTGCGGCCATCAACCTCAACCACCGTCCTGCTGCGCTCATGCACGAAGTCGCAGACGAATGGGCCAACCGGGGCATTAGCGAAAAAGCCCAGCTTGCGGCGTGCGAGCGCACGCGCGAAGATGCGCTCCGGCTCCGACATCGAGAAGATCGCGGCTTCCCGCAACTGGCGGCGGGCTACGGGTGCGCCCTTTCGTGCGAACCGCACCCATCGGTCCAGCTCGACCGGGTCGACAGTGCGGCGAAGATGGTCATCTACCAGGCGATTCGCGTCATCTTCTGGCAGTACCTGAATGCAGTCGAAAAGGGTGCGCGCGGGCGTGGTGATCGGGAGTTGCGCCTGTTCGGTGAAGGCGCCGGGCGGTAGGTCGCGTCGATAAAGCCGCAGCCAGGAGGGTGTTCGGCGATACCTACGACTGGGCACGGTGGCTTCGACTAGTTCGGGCTCGGTCAGCATGCCCAGCAGCCACGCGGCCGTCCGATGACTGAGGTACGCCTCGGGTAGCCACTCAACGACGGCCGCGCACCGCGCCAACGTCGTGACTTCACCTTCGCAGAACACCCCGGGCAGCAGCCGGGTATAGAAGCCGCGCTTGCACCGCGCGGTAATCGTTGACGGCGCAACCCCTTCGATCGCGAGCTGAGCTCGCGTGATTACTCTCCCCATGCGCCCAGCCTGGGGTTTCCTTCACCGGTTGGCTAGGGGTATCCGCAACTGTGGATAACTTTCCCGACTTGTGGATATCTCTCGTTTTAGATTGGTGGCGCTACGTTTCGACAAGCTCGCCGAGTGGTAGCAACTGAGCGGTTGCGACGGAGGTGGCATTTTCGTGCAGTTTCGCGGGTGAAGCCCCGGAAATCGGCGGTTCGAGCGCGAACGTGCACGTTTATGCCATGTTTTCTGCAACTGGGTGGTTGCGGAAAACTGAGGCGCGGCACCGCTTTTCGTGAGATGCGCGCCCCTTAGCTGCTAGCAGCGAACACCTAAGCCAGCGGCTCGCAGCGGACGGTGCCGCACTTGCGTGATGGCCGCATGCGCATGTGGCGGGCAGTGCGTGTGCGCTTATGTGCGTTGGGCCAGCGGTGCGTGCGCTTGTGTACGTGAGGCGGGCCCTGGCGACGGGCGTCGGGGCACGCGTGGGCGGGCGTACGCGGGGCGGGCGGCCGGGGTACGCCGAGGACGTGGCGTAGCCGCAGCCGACGCGTGACACACGTGTGCACGGGGCAGCTGCTGGCGATGGCACTGGCGCGCGAACGAGCGGCGGGGTGCGCGCGGACGCGGAAGGCGTGACGTAGTCGCAGCGGCGCGTGACGCACGTGTGCATGGCTCGCGTACGCGCGGGGGCAGCGACGTGTGCAAGAAAGGTGACACACTTCGTGCGCGAATTGCGGTGCGGCGCACGTGAATCCAGGTCACGTGCGCCGCAGTCCAACTCTTACGACTTGTCGAAACGAGTGTCCACGTACGACTTGAAGTCAACCTTGCCCGGGATCGCCTTCGCCTTCGTGAACGCGTCCGCAATCTCTTGCTCCGACGCGATTACCTTGTCGTCCAACTTGATTGGGTTCTTGATCGAGCGCGTCCACGTGGTGCGCGATGCGTCGACGCTGATCTGGGTGAGTTCGGCGTACTTGGTCGACCAGACGTCGAGGTTGTCCGACGACCACTTCGTCGCGGCGGCGTAGCGCTTGAAGAAGTCGGCGAGTGCCGCCGACTTGCCCGGGTCGGCCAGCGCCTTCTTGCCCGCTGCCCAGAAGTTGTAGCCGTTAGCGGCCTGGTCGGCGGTGGCGATCGACTTCGCGCCGATCTCCTTTTCCGCGATCGCGGTGTAGGGGTCCCAGGTGGCCCACGCATCGACGTCACCGCGGGTCAGCGCGGCGTAACCGTCAGCGGGGGCGAGGTAAACCGGCTCAACGTCGCTCAGCGAAAGGCCAGCCTTCTGCAGTTGAAGCAGCAGGTTCGCGTTCGCCGAACTGCCCTTGAAGACCGCGACCTTCTTGCCCTTCAGCGCGGCGACCGAGGTGGTGGTTGAGTCCTTGCCGACGAGGATCGCGTCGCCCTTACCGGTCGCCGACAGCGCGCCAACGACCTTGATGTCAGCGTTAGCCGCCGCACCGAAAATGACTGGGGTGTTGCCGGTTTGGGCGATGTCGATCCCGCCCGCGCTCGCCGCCTCAACCAGCGGAAGGCCAGCCGTGAAGGTGGAGAACTCGATCTTGTACGGCAGGTTTTCCAGCTGGCCCGACGCCTTGAGCAGCACCTCGATCGAAATCGCCTTCTGGTCACCGACTTTCAGCGTGACGGTGCTCAGGTCGACCGGTCCGCTCGGCGCGGCTTCGGTCGCGTCGTCGCCGCAAGCGCTGAGCGACAGCGCGGCGACAACGGCGAGAGCAAGTCCGGCGATGCGGGACTTCGGGGTGCGTTTCACTTCGAACAACTTTCGTGCGGGTGGGTAAATCAGTGGGTCACGCCGAGCAGCGTGAGCAGCTCGGTCGTGTAGTTGGCCAGGTTCGCTTGGACGCGCGGGCGCGGGAGGTCGATGGCGACGTCAGCGGCGATGCGACCCTCATCGAGCACGAGGACGCGGTCGGCGAGCGTTACCGCTTCGGCGACGTCGTGGGTCACGAGCAGCACCCCGAACGCACGTTTGGCGTGCAGGTTGAGCAGCAGGTTGTGCATGGTCAGGCGAGTGAGGGCGTCGAGCGCGCCGAAGGGTTCATCGAGCAGCAGGAGGGTTGGCTCGGCGACGAGCGCGCGGGCCAGCGCGGCGCGTTGCGCTTCGCCGCCCGACAGCGTGAGCGGCCACGCGTCGGCCCGATCCTTGAGCCCAACTTCGGCGAGTACGTCGCGGGCGACGGCCAAATCGGCGCGACGCCTACGCGGCTTCGGTCGACCAAGCGCGACGTTGCGCACAACGGGCTGCCAGGGAATGAGCCGCGGTTCCTGGAACATGATCGTCGGCTTGCCGTCGACGGAAACCTCACCGCGCGTTGGGGAATCGAGTCCACGCAAGATGCGCAGCAACGTTGATTTCCCCGACCCACTGCGCCCAACGAGCGCGACGATCTCGCCCGCACCGATCTCCAGATCGATCCCGTCGAGCACAGTGCGCTCACCAAAGTCTTTGCGGAGACCCATGATTCGAGTGACCGGCTTGCGCGACTTGCTGGTGATGGGCGTGACGGCGGCAGCAGTCATGATGCGATCCTCGCGCTAGTGGGAAGGTGAACTCCGTCGGAACCTGCCGCGCTGGGCGCACTAATGCGTGCGGGACGTAATGGGAGCGGCCGACGCTCGACACCCGCGACGGGAGCGGTCTCACGCATCAGCGGCCAACCCTCGGCTGCCAGCGCAACGCGCGGCGTTCCAGCAAACGGACGATGGCGTCGGTGCCGAGGCCAAGCAGGCTGTAGATCACCAGGCCGAAGACAACGATGTCGGTGCGGAGGAATTCGCGGGCGTTGTTGATCACGAACCCGAGGCCCGCGCTCGCGTTGATCTGCTCAGCGACGATCAGCGAAAGCCATGCGATACCAAGGCTTTGCCGTGCGCCAACCAAGATTTGCGGCAGCGCGCCAGGGAGGACAAGCAGTCGGAGGCGTTCGAGGAAAGTAAGGCCGAGGGCGTCGCCGAGTTCGATGAGTTTCGGGTCGAGCTGGCGGATGCCCGCGAACGTGTTCAGGTACAGCGGGAAGAAAACGCCGAGCGCGATCAGGTAGACCTTCGGTTCCTCGCCAATGCCGAACCAGATGATGAACACCGGGATCAGGCCGAAAAGTGGGATGGTGCGCAACATTTGGAGCGGCGGGTCGACGGCGTACTCGCCAATCTTGCTCAGCCCAGCGAGAATCCCCAGCGCGAGCGCGAGCACCGCGCCGAGCGCGAAACCGTAAAGCGCGCGCTGTCCCGAAACCAGCAACGCGTCGATGAGCTGGCCCGACTCGAACGTTTGCACCCCGGCGTCGAACACCGCCGACGGCGCTGGCAGCTTTTTCGCCGAGATCCACCCCGAGCTGCTGCCAACCTGCCAGATCAGCAATAGCGCAAGCGGTGCAAGCGCGCGCAGAAACCCAGCGCGACGGTAAAACGCGACCCGTCGGACGTCGGTTGCGGCGGGCTTGACCAAGAGCATTCCTGCATGGTGCCGTCCATGGTCGGCGACCGACAGGGTTCAAATCACCTCGAGAAGAACCGGACTCGCAACCGAGCGGTTGCCATCGAGCTGGCATTTTCGTGCAAGTTCGCAGCCTCGCCCCCGAAATTCGCCCCTTTAAGCTTGAACGCGCACGTTTATGCCATTTCGGAATATGCGCGGCCTCAGCAACCGGGCTAGCAGCGTCGCCCGCCATCACGTTGCCAGCCTGCTGCGTCGCCGCCCGCCGCAGTCGCGCTGGCCGCCGCCGACGCGTCGCCCACGTGCTACCGCGTGACCGTCCGCCGTCGCGTCGCCCCGCGCCGTCACGTCGTCGGGGTGCCACCGCATCGCACCGCCACTCGCTGCCGTGCCCACCACCGCCGTCGCATCGCCCGCTTCGTCGCCCATCCGCCACCGCGTCCACCGCCCGCTGCGGCTTCGTCTACTCGCCACCGCGTCCATCGCCGCCATCCATGGTCGGCGACCGACAGGGATCAAATCACTTGAGAAGAACCGGCTTTGCAACTGAACGGTTGCAATCGAGCTGGCATTTTCGTGCACGTTCGCGGGCCCGACTCCGAAACTTGCCCCTTCGGGCTTGAACGCGCACGTTTATGCCATATCGGGACGCGCACGGCCCCAGCAGTCGGGTCGCGGTCACGTCGACTGCCTGCCACGGGCCCGCCCGCGCTGTGGGTCCGCGCGACAGCCCATCGGTGGCCGCAACACCCACGATCCCGCCTTAACAGCACCTACCGCTGCCAGCGAAAAGCGAACTCTCCTTCAGCAGGCGGTGGGCCCGGCAAATCCCCCTCAACGCTCATCCCATCGACCAAAACCGCCAACATCCGGGCCCGCAGCTCGGCGGTGCGCACCGGGTCGGGCGTTGCGATCGCCGCGCACGACTCCAGTACTAAACCCACGTCCTGCGCCGTGAAATCGGGGCGCAGCTTGCCCGCCGAATGCGCGCGGCCCACAAGCTCGGAAACCGCCTCCCCCGAGTGGCGCACATCCGGCCACATCTCGTCGCTAGGCGTGAACGTGCCCGCCAACTTCACTGTCAACGAGTGCACGTCCGCCGCGACAACCCGCTGCAAAAACCCAACGAATCCGCGCCAGCCGTCCGAATCCTCCAGTGCCGCATCAGCTTCGGTGTTGAAACGCCGCAACCCCTCGTGGCAGAGCGTGCGCAACAGCACCTCCTTGCTCGGGTAACGCCGGTACAGCGCGCTGATCCCGACGCCAGCCCGCTCGGCGACGGCGGCGATCGGTGCGCCCGGATCAGCGAGGAAAACCGTGCGAGCGGCGTCGAGGATGAGCCCGTCGTTGCGCGCCGCTTGCGCTTTGCGACCCGGCAACCTGCGAGTTTGTGTTTCTGACATGAATCCGAGTTTACCACTTGAAACGGAATGCTCTGTTCTGTTAAGGTCTAAACAGAACGAAACATTCCGTTTCAAACAAGGAGCGATCATGACCGCCGCCATCACCCCCTTCGTCATCGACATCCCGCAGACCAAGCTCGACGACCTCGCCGCCCGCCTGCGCAACGCCCACTTCCCCGAAGAACTGCCCGGCGTCGGCGATGCGTATGGCGTTCCGGTGAGTCGAATTCAGCAGCTGACCAACTACTGGATCAACGAATTCGATTGGCGCGCGCTCGAATCCGAGCTCAATGCCTACCCGCAGTTCACCACCGAAGTGGACGGCGAGGACATCCACTTCCTGCACGTCCGCTCGTCGCGGGAAGATGCGACGCCGGTGATCCTCACCCACGGCTGGCCGGGTTCGATCCTGGAATACGTCGACGTGATCGCTGCGCTCACCGAGCCGGAAAACGCCACCGAACCGGCGTTTCACGTCGTGATCCCGTCGCTCCCGGGCTTCGGATTCTCGGGCCCAACCCGCTCGACCGGCTGGAACCGCTACCGCACGGCCCGCGCGTGGGTGGAGTTGATGTCGCGGCTGGGCTACGAGCGCTATGGCGCGATCGGCAACGACGGCGGGTCGATGGTGTCGCCCGAGGTCGGCCGGATCGCTCCCGACAACGTGATCGGCGTGCACGTCACCCAACTGTTCTCGTTCCCGTCGGGCGACCCGAGCGAATTCGAAGGCCTCTCCGAAGCCGACATGGCCGCGTTGCAGCACCTGCAGTGGTTCCACGAGAACAAGATGGCGTTCAACACCCTGCACAGTCAGCAGCCGCAGACCCTCGCCTACGCGCTCGCCGACAGCCCCGTCGGCCTGCTCGGGTGGAACGCGCAGCTGTTTGGTGAGTCGGTTGACGCGCGGTTTGTTGTCGCGAATGTGGCGTTGTACTGGCTCACCGGGACGTCGGGTTCGTCGCTGCGCTTCTACTACGAAGACGCCCACGCCACCGAGCACCCGACCGAGCCGACCACGGTGCCGACCGCCCTCGCGATGTTCGCTGGCGATTTCCAGTCGATCCGCCGCTTCGCCGACCGCGACCACAGCAACATCGTGAGCTGGAATTCCTACGACACCTCGACGGGCGAGGGTGGCGCGAACGACGCGGCTGGCCACTACGCCGCGCACGAGGCGCCCGACGTGCTCGTCGGCGACATCCGCCAGTTCTTCGCGAAGCTGTAGAGGTCCGATCGCGGCCCACGCTCCCCTCATCGGTGCGTGGGTCGCGATCGTTCCCTGTCGAATCATTCACCAGTACAAGCAGATCCGCGTGTTCTTGTTGCCAATCAGAGATGTTCGCGCGATCGGACCCAGGTCAACGCGGGGTCGGCGCGCCCCGCGTTGCGATCGCCAATTAGAGATGTTCACGCACCGAACCCGGGTCGGCGCCGAATCTGGCACGGCCGCGTTGCGATCGCCGATCAGGGGTGTCCGCTCCCGAGCCCAGGTCAGCACAGGGTCGGGAACGCTCGCGTTGTGATCGCCGATCAGACGTGTTCGCGCGCCAGGATCCAGGTCGCAGCGCCGGTCGGCGCGCCCCGCGTTGCGATCGCGAACCAGAAATGTTCCCGCACCGGAGCCCAGGTCAGCGCCGGTCGGGGACCCCGTGTCGCGATCGCCAATTAGAGGTGTTCACGCACCGAACCCGGGCCGGCACCGTCTGACACGGCCGCGTTGGGGTCGCCAACCAGAAGTGTTCGCGCGCCAGGATCCAGGTCGACGCGGGGTCGGCGCTCCCCGCGTTGCGATCGCGAACCAGAAATGTTCCCGCACCGGAGCCCAGGTCAGCACCGGCCGGGAACCCCGCGCCGCGATCGCCAATTAGAGGTGTTCACGCACCGAACCCGGGCCGACACCGAATCTGGCACGGCCGCGTTGGGGTCGCCAACCAGAAGTGTTCGCGCGCTGGCAGGCCCACGTTGCGATCGCCGATCGGAGGTGTTCGCGCGCCGCGCACCAAGTCGGGATAGGTCGGCCATCCCCCGCGTCGCGATCGCCGCACAGGGCGTTCGCGCGCCGGAACTCCGGTGAGCACCGGGTCGGGTGTGCCCAGCATTGCGGTCGCCCAATCAGAGATGTTCGTGTGCGGGGCCCCAGGTGGGGATGGGGTCGGGGAGGGTGTGCCAACCGGTGGGGTCGGCGAATTCGGTTTCGGTGAGCAAGGCCGCGTCTAGTGCGCGGCGTACGCGAGGGCCGTCGAGGTGGACGCCGATGAATACGATTTCCTGGCCAGCGGGCAGTTCAAGTTCCGCCCACCATGCGCCCGGTTCGAAGGTGAGGTTGGGGCCGGCTTGCGACCAGATCGCGGCGAGGTCGGGCCGGGTCGCGAGCCAGCAGAAGCCCTTGCTGCGCAGCACTCCTCGCATTTGCGCGAGGGCGTCGAAGAGGCGCTGTGGGTGGAACGGGCGGTCGGCGGTGTAGGTGATGCTGCTGATGCCGTATTCCTCGGTTTCGGGCGTGTGGCCGCCCGCGAGCTCCTCGGCCCAACCGTCGGATTCGGCGGCGACGATCGGGTTATAGCGGCCGGTGCTGAGCACCTCGTCGAGCGCGATTTTCCCGCGCTCAGCCCGCACGATGTGGGCGCGGGAGTTGAGGCGACGCACTGTCGCTTCGACGGTCGCCGCCGCATTCGCGCTCACGAGATCAGCTTTGGAAATCAGGATTACGTCCGCGAATTCGACTTGGTCGACGAGCAGGTCGGCGATAGTGCGCGAATCCCCCTCGCCCGCTTCAAGATTCCGCGCAGCCAGCGCTTCGCCGCGCACCAGTTCCGCGAGGAACGTCGACGCGTCAACGACCGTGACCATCGTGTCGAGCTTGGCGATGTCGCCAAGGCTGAACCCGTCCTCGAATTCCCAATCGAAGGTCGCCGCGACGGGCATTGGTTCGGAGATGCCGGTCGATTCGATGACGAGTTGGTCGAAGCGGCCGTCGCGCGCGAGGCGGGCGACGGCCTCGATGAGGTCTTCGCGCAGCGTGCAGCAGATGCAACCGTTGGTGAGTTCGACGAGTTTTTCCTCGGTGCGGTCGAGGTGGCCCTGACCCGCGATGAGCGCGGCGTCGATGTTGACCTCGCTCATGTCGTTGACGATCACCGCGATCCGACGCCCTTCGCGGTTGGCGAGCAGGTGGTTGAGCAGGGTGGTTTTGCCCGCGCCGAGGAAGCCGGAAAGGACGGTCACGGGGATGCGATTAGCGGTCACGAGTTAATGATAATGGTTTTCATTTGCTAGAGAGAAAGCGGGTGCGTCAGGCTTTAGGGTGAAGGCGTGAATCTGCTTCCGCTCGCCCCCAACGGCACAACCCCCGTCCGCGCGCTCACCATCGCGGGCACCGATTCCGGCGGCGGCGCGGGCATTCAAGCCGATTCGCGCACGATGGCGCTGTGCGGCGTGCACGCGTGCGTCGCGGTTGCGGCGGTGACCGTGCAGAACTCGGTTGGCGTGAGCGGGTTTCACGAGATTCCGCCGAGCATCGTCGCCGACCAGGTGCGAGTTGTGGTGAGCGACATCGGGATTGGCGCGGCGAAGACAGGCATGCTCGCGTCGACAGCCATCATCGAAGCCGTCGCGGACGTGTGCGCGGAAGTGGGGATCGGGCGAAATGGGAGCGTTCCGCTGGTCGTTGACCCGGTCGCGGCGTCGATGCACGGCGACCCGCTGCTGCACGAATCCGCACTCGACGCCGTGCGCAACACGCTCATTCCGCTCGCGACTGTCGTGACCCCCAACCTCGACGAGGTCCGGCTGATCACCGGCATCGAGGTGGTCGATGACGCGACCGCGCGTCAGGCCGCGCAAGCCCTACACAAGCTTGGCGCGCAGTGGGCGATCGTGAAGGGTGGACATTTGCGCTCGTCAGACCGCAGCGTTGACCTGCTTTTCGACGGCGACACGTTCACCGAATTCGACGCCCCTCGCATCGCGACCGGCAACGACCACGGCGGCGGCGACACCCTCGCGGCGGCAATCGTGTGCGCGCTGGCCAATGGCTACACGGTGCCGGATGCGGTTGCGTTCGCGAAGGAGTGGACGTACCGCTGCTTGGCGGCGTCGTACGACCTGGGCGCTGGGCATGGCCCGGTGTCGCCGTTGTGGCGACTTGAATCCTGACCGGGGTGCAGCGAGCAGCACGTCAGCCCGCTGCTGATGCCACCCGCGGCGGATTTGCCCTCCTGCGATTCCCACTGCCAGTTACGCGCACTAGCGAATGGTTGGCGGCGCCGTACGACCGCGGACGTCGGGTGTGGCCCGATGTCACCGTTGTGGCGACTCGACCGCATCGCTGCGGACGAGCACGGGGAATGCGACGCGCATCTGGCCTGTCGCTGATGCCACCCGTGGCGGGTGAACCCTGCTGCCGGCGCCGTACGACCAGGGCGCTGGCCACGGCCGGTGTCGCCGTTGTGGCGACTCGAACCCTGACCGGGTGCGGCAGGGCAGCGCGTCCGCTCGCTGATGCCACCCGTGGCGGGTGAACCCTGCAGTCGGCGCCGTGCGACCTGGGCGCTTGCCACGGCCCGGTGTCGCCATTGTGGCGACTTGAATCCTGACCGGGTGCGGCAGGGCAGCGCGTCCGCCCGCTGATGCCACCCGCGATAGTTGGGGTCCGCTGAGACGCGCACGATGTGGCCCGGCCAGCCGGAGTTGATGTCAGCCTGCGGTGGCGGTTCGGCCGCGTAAGGACGGGCGCGGGACTGGCTGAGCTTCCCCATGCTGATGTCGCCACCGGTGGCGGTTTAGTCCTGTGCGGTCTCGGTGAAAGCCGCAGACAAGGGCTGGGTTAGGTCTATTGCGATGCCGTTAAAGCGCGAATGCGCTACCGCCAAGGCGGAAATGCTTTCGGTTAGGTAATCGACGAAACGGTCGAGTTCCATCGGCGACGACGCGCCCACATTCGCGCCTAACCACCAGTCCGTTGCCGATGCGACCGCGCCGAAAATCGAATAGTTCACCAATTCGATGCCCATCACGTCGACCGAACCCGGCGACAACATCGCGCTCAACAATTCCGCCGCGGTGCGGGCGGTTTGGCGCGCGGTTTCGAGTGCGCGTTCGGATTCGCGTGCCTGCTGGCTGAAATGGCTGTGCAGGATGAAGCGAAAAACGTTGGGGTGGCTGGTGATTTCGGCGACGTACTCGGCGACGCCGCGATGAATGAGTTCGCTCAAGGTGTCGTTAGTGAGGTCGACGCCACCAAGCATGCGCTCCCACAACACTTCTCGCACGCGGTCGACAATCGCGTTGTAGAGGTCGGCCTTGTCGGCGAAATGGCGGTAGAGCTTGGGTTTGGCCGCGCCCGCTTCTTTGGCGATGTCGCCCATGCTCACATCGGGGCCAAGCGCGTCGAGCGCGCGAAACGCCGCGTCGATGAACTCGGTGCGAACCTGGACTCGATGTTCTCGCCAACGCTCGGATCGGGCGTCGACGCGGCGGCCCTGCTGGTCAGTGGGTCGGGTCGCGCGAGTCACGCCGGGGATATTACCGGCGAGTGGAGCGATCTTGGTCGGCAGTTCACATTTTGCCGATTCAGCAAAGAATCTGGCGCACATTTGACCTATTCGCACATTCTTGTTTCATGAATCACGAGCACAACGACACCCACACGGCGACAAAGTACGGCGAGGAATTCTGGGAAGAGTTCTACCGCGATCGTCCGCAGATTTGGACCGGAAATCCCAACGCGCTACTGGTGCGCGAAGTCAGCGATCTCACGCCCGGCACCGCGCTTGACCTGGGCTGCGGCGAGGGCGGCGACGCGATTTGGCTCGCCGAACGCGGCTGGAAAGTGACGGCGGTTGACGTGTCGCCGACCGCGATTGAGCGTGGCAAAACGCGCGCCGCCGGACTCGACATCACTTGGGCGGCACACGACCTTCAGCATGACTTTCCCGAAGGCACCTTCGACCTGGTCAGCGCGCAATTCCTGCATTCGCCCAACGAACGGCCCAATGAGCGGGCCGAGATTCTGCGACGTGCTTCGCAGGCAGTCGCCGTGGCGGGGCGACTCGTGATTGGCAGCCATTTCGGGATGCCGAGCTGGGCAACGCATCGGCACGACATGGACCTGCCCAGCATTTCCCAGACACTCGAACAGCTCGCGCTCGGGCCGAATTGGCACGTCGAAATGGCTGAGCTGATTTTCGCCGAGGCGGTCTCTCCTGAAGGCGAGGTCGGCGAGCGGTCCGACAGCGTGTTGCGCATTCGCCGCGACTCGTGATGCACGACTGACCTCGCAGGTCGGGCCTAATCCTCTTGCGGCGCTTCCTTTTTCGCGAGCATCGTGCCCTCAAGCGCGAGGTGCAAGGTCTTTGACCACTGGTCGATAATCTGCTTGCGGCGGGCTGAGTCGTCGGTGAGGACGTCGGCCAAGCCGAGGCCACGGGCCAGGTCGAGAGTGGCTTGGACCAGGTGGTGGGCGACCGGATCGGAATCATCTACGCCAAGTCCCTCGACCGCGCGGCGGTGGGCGATGCGACCAAAGTGCGCTTCCAGCGGCACAATTCGTTCGCGCAGGACAGGGTCGGTAGTCGCGTGCGTCCACACTTGCAACGCCGCCTTGAAGAACGGCGACGTGTACGACTCAACGAGCGCCTTCACCACCGCGTGCGTGCGAACCGCGCCTGGCGGGATCTCACGGATGAGTATCTGTTCGGCCTTCGACATGTCCATTCGGTTGTCGAACATGTACTCAAGCGCGGCGGCGATCAGCTCTTCCCTGGTCGGGAAATGATGCTGCGCCGCACCCCGTGACACGCCAGCACGCTCGGCGACCGTCGACACCGTCGCCCCGGTCCACCCGGTTTCGGCGAGGCAGTCGATGGTCGCCTCAAGCAACCGCTGTCGGGTGACCCGACTGCGGTCCTGCTTGGGTTCGTGAGGTGTAGCCATGCGGCTATTGTGCCCAGTTCGGTAGTCGCTTCTGGAAGAAGGCCGTCATACCTTCGATCACCTCGGGGGTGCCGAAGAAGCCCGCCGACCGCTTCGCCAGCGCCTCAGCTTCGGCATCGAAGGTCGCGAGCAACTGCGCGTTGACGAGTCGCTTCGACTCGGCGAGACCCTGCGGCGAACCCTTCCGCAGCTCGCCACACAGGCGTTTCACCTCGGCAGCCGCGTCGTCGGCAGCGACGGTGATAAGGCCGATTTCTTGCGCGGTCGCCGCGTCGAACTTCTCGCCGGTGAGGAAATACCGGCTTGCCGCACGCTGGCTGAGCCGGGGTACCAGGGTGAGCGAGATCATGAATGGTGCCATGCCGATGCGCACCTCGGTGAGCGCGAAGCTGCTGCTGGGCCCAGCGACGACGAGGTCGCAGGCCGCGATAATGCCCATGCCGCCCGCGCGGACGTTGCCGTCGATGTGCGCGACGACCGGTTTGTCGGAGGCAAGGATGCCGCGCAGCACGTCGATCATCACGCGCGTGCGCTGATCGGCGGCGGTAGCCGGGTCGGCGGTCGTTGCTTCCTTCAGGTCGGCACCCGCGCAGAAGGTGTCGCCGGTGTGTGCGAGCACGATGCCGCGCACGGCCGGATCTTCATTGGCCTGATTGATACCCGCGACAAGTTCACGAACAAGCTTGGATGACAAGGCATTTCGGTTGTGCGGCGAATCGAAGGTGAGCGTGGCGAATCCGTCGGCCACGTCGTACCGGACGAAGGGTTCTTCCACGATGCTCTCCTAGGTAGAGGTGAAACGGTTGGATGCCACGAGCGGAGCCCAGCGGCATGCGGAGACGAGGGCCGAAGGCTTGACACCTCAACGCCAAGCGCGATGCCAAACGCTGGCGAGCTGCCCGAGGCCCAATGCGCGCACGCAATGTGCGCGACATCGAGGCTCTGGGCAGCGCGGCCAAACATCAGTACGAGCGCGGCAAACCGAGCGAGTGCTGGGCGACGAAGTTCAAGATCATCTCGCGGCTGACCGGCGCGACACGCATGATGCGTGCGGCACCGAGCATGCCGGCCAAGCCGACCTCGGCCGTGAGACCCGAACCGCCGTGGGTCTGAATCGACTGGTCGAGCGCCTTGATCGACGCTTCGGCACCGGCGTACTTGGCCATGTTGGCCGCCTCCGCCGCGCCGAACTCGTCGCCGGAGTCGTAGAGCACCGCGGCCTTCTGCATCATCAGACGCGCGAGCTCGAGTTCGATCTTGACCTGGGCGAGCGGGTGCGAAATGCCCTGGTGCGCACCGATCGGTGTCTTCCACACCTGACGCTGGTTGGCGTACTCAACCGCACGATCAAGCGCGTAACGGCCCATGCCGATGCCCATTGCCGAGCCCATGATGCGCTCGGGGTTCAGGCCAGCGAAGAGCTGCGCGAGCGCGGCGTCTTCGGCACCGACAAGCGCGTTCGCGGGCAGGCGAACGTCGTCGAGGAACAGCGTGAACTGGCGATCTGGCTCCGAGAAGTCCATGTCCTGGGCGGTCTTGTTGAACCCAGGTGTGTCGGTTGGCACGATGAACAGCGCGGGCTTGAGCTTGCCCGTCTTGTTGTCTTCGGTGCGCGAGACGATCAGCACAGCGTCGGCTTGGTCGACACCCGAGATGAAGATCTTGTTGCCGTTGAGGATCCAGTCGTCACCATCGCGGCGAGCGGTGGTGGTGATCTGGTGCGAGTTCGAGCCAGCGTCGGGTTCGGTGATGCCGAACGCCATGATCTTGCTGCCGTCGGCGAGACCGGGCAGCCACTCCTGCTTCTGCTCATCGGTGCCGTACTTGGCAATGATCGTGCCGCAGATCGCGGGCGAAACGACCATCAGCAGCAGGCCAGCGCCCTGGGTGGCGAGCTCTTCGAGCACGAGCGACAGCTCGTAGATGCCAGCGCCACCGCCGCCGTACTCCTCAGGCAGGTTGACGCCGATGAAGCCGAGCTTGCCCGCTTCGTTCCAGAGCTCGGTGAGCGGCTCGTGCTTGAGCACCTTCGGGCGGACGTAGTCGCGGTAGTTGTACTTCGCGGCAAGCGCGGCTACCGCAGCGCGCAGCGCCTTCTGCTCTTCCGTTTCGATGAAGCTCATGACTGCTCCTGCTCCTGTTCCTCGACCACCGCGAGTACTGTCCCGACCTCAACCTGTTGGCCTACGGTCACATTCAATGCACTGAGAATGCCGGTGGCAGGCGCGGCGATGGTGTGTTCCATCTTCATCGCCTCAAGCCACAGGATGGGCTGACCGTGCTGCACGAGGTCGCCCTCGGCGGCACCGAGCCGAATAACACTGCCGGGCATCGGCGCGAGGAGCGAACCGGCGGCGACCTGCGTTGACGGGTCGGTGAAGCGCGGCAGGCGACGGACCGAGACCGGGCCGAGCGGCGAGTCGACCGCGACGAGGTCGCCGTACCGCGCGACGTCGAACTGGCGACGAACAACGCCGCGCTCCCCCGGCACACCAAGCACGACACGGTCGGGACTGACCGAAATCAGTTCCAGCCCTTCGTAGCCCGCGACATCGATGCCAGTGCGCGTGAACCGGTAGCTGACCTCGTGCACGCCACTCGTACGACTTTCATACGACTTACGCTGCGGTGCCGAAGCCAGATTGCGCCAGCCACTCGGAGTGAGCGAACCAATGCGCGATGCAGCTCGATTCTTAGCCGAATCCGCAAGTGCCGCAGCAACAATCGACAACGCCTCGTCGCTCTCGCTGACCAGTGGCGCGGACAGCACGGCGAGGTCGTGAGTAGCGAAGAACGCGGTATCGGTATCGCCAGCGAGGAAGGCCGGGTGCCGAAGCACGCGGACAAGCAGGTCGCGGTTGGTGACGAGACCGTGAATCTTGGCGCGCTGCAACGCGGTTGCGAGCAGATGCGCGGCCTCAGCTCGCGAATCGGCGAAAGAGATGACCTTGGCCAACATCGGGTCGTAGTGCACCCCGACGACCGAGCCGTCGACAATGCCGGTGTCGAGACGAATGCCCGACTGGTCGAGCACCGTGAATTCGCCCGCGGTGAACGGGATGTCGATGCGTTCGACGGTGCCGCTCTGCGGCTGCCAATCGTTGGCGGGGTCTTCGGCGTACAGCCGGACCTCGATCGAGTGGCCGCGCTGCGCGGGCTGTTCAGTGGGCAGCGGCAGCCCCGACGCCACCTGCAATTGCAGGCGAACCAGGTCGAGTCCGGTGGTTTGCTCAGTGACCGGGTGCTCAACTTGCAGGCGCGTGTTCATCTCAAGGAAGAAGAACTCGCCCTGCTCGTCGGCTAGGAACTCGACCGTGCCAGCGCCTTCGTAGCCGATGGCCTCGGCGGCGAGCCGGGCAGCGTCGAAGAGCCGCTTGCGCATGCCGTCGAGCTTCTCGACCAGCGGCGACGGTGCCTCTTCAACGACCTTCTGGTGACGACGCTGAATCGAGCATTCACGCTCACCGACCGCCCAGGTGGTGCCGAACGTGTCGGACATGACCTGGACCTCGATGTGGCGACCGGTCTCTAGATACCGCTCGCAGAACACTGTCGGATCGCCGAACGCCGACTCCGCTTCGCGCTGAGCCGCGGCGATCTGGTCGGCGAGTTCGCCGAGTTCGCGGACAACGCGCATACCGCGACCGCCACCGCCAGCGGACGCCTTGATGAGCACCGGCAGGTGCGCTTCGGTGACCTCGGCAGGGTCGAGCTCGGCGAGGACAGGAACGCCAGCCGCGTCCATCATCTTCTTGGACTCGACTTTGGAGCCCATCTGCTCGATCGCGGCAACCGGCGGCCCAATCCACACCAGCCCGGCATCTTGCACCGCGCGTGCGAATTCGGCGTTCTCCGAAAGGAATCCGTAGCCCGGGTGAATCGCGTCGGCACCGGCCGACAGCGCAGCCTCGATGATCAGCTCACCGCGCAGGTACGTCTCGCCAGGCGTGTTGCCGGGCAGGCGGATAGCGGCGTCGGCCTCGGCCACGTGCGGCGATGCCGCGTCGGCGTCGGAGTACACGGCCGTTGTGCCAATGCCCATCCGGCGACAAGTGGCGAACACACGGCGCGCGATCTCGCCACGGTTGGCAACAAGAACATTCGAGATTCCCATGTTCCCAGGCCTCACATTCGGAAGACGCCGAAGCCATCGGCGCCCTTGACGGGTGCGTTGTGAATGGCCGAGAGAGCCATCCCAAGCACAGTGCGGGTGTCGCGGGGGTCGATGATGCCGTCATCAAAGAGCCTGCCGGACAGGAACATTGGCATTGCCTCGGCCTCGATCTGCGCCTCGACCATCGCGGCGAGACCGGCGGCGCCTTCCTCGTCGAAGGGCAGCCCCTTCGACTCGGCAGCACCGCGCTGCACGATCGTGATGACGCCAGCGAGCTGCGCGCCGCCCATCACGGCCGACTTCGCGCTCGGCCATGCGAAAAGGAAGCGCGGGTTGAACGCGCGACCACACATGCCGTAGTGCCCGGCACCGTAGGAAGCGCCGACAAGCAGCGAAATGTGCGGCACCTTGGAGTTGGCGACCGCGTTGATCATCATCGCGCCGTGCTTGATGATGCCGCCGTGCTCGTACTCCTTGCCGACCATGTAGCCAGTGGTGTTGTGCAGGAACAACAGTGGCGTGTTCTTCTTGTTCGCGAGCTGAATGAACTGCGTTGCCTTCTGCGATTCCTCGGAGAAGAGCACCCCGCGCGCGTTGGCGAGGATGCCGATGGGGTAGCCGTTGATTTCGGCCCAGCCGGTGACCAGGCTCGACCCGTACAGCGGCTTGAACTCGTCGAAGTCCGACCCGTCGACAACGCGGGCGATGACTTCGCGCGGGTCGAACGGAATCTTGAGGTCTGACGGCACGATGCCGAGCAGTTCTTCGGGGTTGTAGAGCGGCGAGATGACTTCCTCGCGGGGCTCAGGCCCCTCCTTCTTCCAGTTCAGTCGACGAACGATGTTGCGCCCCAAGCGGATTGCGTCTTGTTCGTCGGCAGCCAGATAGTCGGCGAGGCCCGACGTGCGCGCGTGCATTTGCGCGCCTCCGAGGGTCTCGTCGTCGGAATCCTCACCCGTTGCCATCTTGACCAGCGGCGGGCCCGCGAGGAATACCTTCGCGCCGCCGTCGACCATCACGACGTAGTCGGACATGCCGGGGATGTACGCGCCACCGGCAGTGGAGTTACCGAACACCAGCGAGATGGTGGGAATGCCAGCGGCCGACGCCTGGGTGAGGTCGCGGAACATCGCGCCACCCGGGATGAAGACCTCTTTCTGCGTTGGCAGGTCGGCACCGGCGGACTCAACGAGCGAGATAACCGGCAGACGGTTTTCCCGAATGATCTCGTTGATACGCATCTGCTTGCGCAGGGTCCACGGGTTGGACGCGCCACCGCGCACGGTGGGGTCGGGCGCGACGACCATGCACTCGACGCCTTCGACAATGCCGATGCCCGCGATGGTCGACGCGCCTACCTGGAAGTCACTGCCCCACGCGGCGAGCGGGCACAGTTCGAGGAAGGGCGAATCCTCGTCGAGCAGTAGTTCGATGCGCTCGCGCGCGGTGAGCTTGCCGCGCTTGTGATGGCGAGCCACCTTGTCGGGGCCGCCGCCTGCGATGGCCTTGGCGAATTCGACTTCAACCTCGGCGAGTTTGGTCGACATCGCCTCAGCGGCCGCTGAGTATTCCGCCGACGAGGTGTCGAGCGTGGTTCGGAAAGCCGTCACGACTGGTACCCCAATACTTTCGACGCGAGCATGGTGAGGATCTCGTTGGTGCCGCCGCCAATACCGATGATGCGCACATCACGGTAGATGCGTTCCACCTCAGCTTCGCGCATGTAGCCCATGCCGCCGTGCAACTGAACGGCCTGGTTGGCGACCCACTCGGCCGTCTCGACCGCGTTGTTCTTGGCGAAGCACACCTGCGCGATGAGGTTGGCATCGCCTGCTGCGTAGCGCTCGACAAGCGAGCGGGTGTAGGTGCGCGAAATGTCGATGCGCTGCGCCATTTCGGTGAGCGTCATCTGGACCTTCTGGCGACTGATCAGCGGGCGACCGAAGGTCTGCCGATCGCGGCACCACGCGACGGTGAGGTCGAGTGCGCGCTGAGCGAGCGAATACGCCTGCACCGCGAGGCCAACGCGCTCGCTGACGAACGCGGCAGCGATCTGGGCAAAGCCCGAATTCTCCGCGCCGACAAGGTTTGTCGCCGGAACGCGCACATCGACGTAGGAAAGCTCAGCGGTATCCGAAGCAAGCCAGCCCATTTTCTCCAGCTTGCGGCTGACCGTGAAACCAGGCGTGTTCTTGGGCACGATGATGAGCGAGACGCCAGCCGCGCCCGGGCCACCGGTACGCACCGCCGTGACGACGAAGTCCGCGCGACAAGCTGAGGTGATGAAGGTCTTCGCACCGTTGATGATGAAATCGTCGCCGTCGCGTACCGCGGTGGTGGTGAGGTGACCAACGTCGGAACCGCCACCGGGCTCGGTGATGGCAAGCGAGCCGATGAGGTCGCCAGCGAGCGTTGGCTTGGCCCACTCGTCGATCTGCGCCTGGTTGCCCGAATTGATGATGTGCGGCAACGCGATTCCGCAGGTGAACAGCGAAGCCCACAGGCCGCCCGAACCGCCAGCAAGGTGGATTTCCTCGCCGACGATCACGGAGTCGAGCGCGTCCCCGCCCTCGCCGCCAGCCGACTCGGGGTAGTCGACGCCGAGCAGACCGAGCGCGCCCGCCTTCTTATGCAGCTCGCGCGGAAGTTCACCTTCGCGCTCCCAGGTATCGAGGTGCGGAAGTACCTCGCGCTCAACGAAACCCCGCACAGTCGAACGCAATTCGCGGCGTTCAGGGGTGTCCCATACCGATGTCATGGCAGCAACTCCGTCGGAATATCGAGGTGACGGGAACGCAGCCATTCGCCGAGTCCCTTAGCTTGCGGATCGAACCTGGCCTGGTAGGCGACGCCCTTGCCAAGCAGGCCCGAAATGATGAAGTTGAGTGCGCGCAGGTTGGGCAACACGTGCCGCGTGACCTCAAGCGGCGCGGTTTCGGGAAGCAGTTCCTTGAGCTTCTCGACGGTGAGCGTGTTGACCAACCACTCCCACTGCGCGTCGGTGCGTACCCACAGGCCGATGTTGGCGTCGCCGCCCTTGTCGCCACTGCGAGCGAGCACGATCGAGCCAAGCGGCGCACGGGTGGTTTCCCCGATTGCCGGGCTGGCAGGCAGCTGAGGTTCGGCGACGGGAGCCAGTTCAAGCGTGTCGGTAGCAGGCGCGATGTCGACCCGCGTGCCGTCGGCGAGCACAGCGACGTGCGGCACTTCATTCGCATCGACGAACCCGGGCGTGAACACGCCGTAGGGCGAGCCATTGCCTGGCAGCGAGGTGAATGTGGCACCCGGGTAGCTGGCCAAAGCCAATTCAACTGCCACATTGGAGAATTCGCGGCCAACCTTATTTGGGTCGGGATCACGCACCACACAGCGCAGCAGCGCGCTGGCCTGCTCTTCGGTCTCCGCGTCCGGCCGGTCGACGCGCGCGAGCGTCCAGCTGAGCTCGGCGGGCCGCACTGGCAACCATGCTTCAAGCTGCCGTTTGGCCAGCTCCGCTTTGGCGTCGATATCGAGCCCGGTGAGGATGAACTCCATCTCGTTGCGGAATCCGCCGAGCGTATTGAGCGACACCTTCAACTGCGGCGGTGGCGCTTCGCCAACAACGCCGTTGATGAGCACGCGGTCGGGCGCTTCCTGGCTTACCTGGATGGAGTCGAGCCGCGTGGTGACGTCGGGACCGGCGTAGCGCGCGCTCTGAATCTCGTACATGAGCTGGGCTTCGACCGTATCGACAGTGACCGTGCCGCCGGTGCCATCGTGCTTAGTGATGACACTCGACCCGTCGCGACGGATCTCAGCGATCGGGAAGCCCGGACGGCCAAGATCGCCAAGTTCCTTGAAGAACGCGAAGTTCCCGCCGGTGGCCTGGGTGCTGCACTCGATGACGTGACCCGCGACGACAGCGCCAGCCAACTCGTCGTAATCGCTTCTGCCCCAACCGAAATGGGCTGCGGCGGGACCGACGATGACCGACGCGTCGGTGACGCGACCAGTGACAACGATGTCGGCACCGGAGTTCAAACACTCAACGATGCCCCACGCACCGAGGTACGCGTTGGCGGTAAGCGGCTGACCCAGCCCAAGTTCGCCAGCGCGACCAACAAGGTCGTCGCCTTCAACGTGGGCGATCTTGGCGTCAAGCCCAAGCTCAGCGGCCACCTTGCGCAACCGTTCGGCAAGCCCGGCCGGGTTGAGCCCGCCCGCATTCGCGACGATCTGCACATTGCGCTCAAGCGCGAGGCCGAGGCACTCCTCGATCTGGCGCACAAAGGTTTTCGCGTAGCCGAGGCTTGGGTCTTTCATCCGGTCGCGACCCAGGATGAGCATGGTGAGTTCGGCTAGATAGTCGCCGGTGAGGACATCGAGTTCGCCGCCTTCGAGCATCTCCCGCATAGCGGAACGACGGTCACCGTAGAACCCGGAACAGTTGCCAATGCGGATGAGATCCGGGTTGGCGCTGAGGGTGCCCATGTGCGCGGTGCCTCCCTAAGACGTTGCGATGCACAGTGCAATCAGGATCACACTCCCCGCTAAAAAAAGCAAGCACGCGTGCTTGTTAATTTGGGGCAATCGAGCGGGCATGATGAATTCATGACCATCGCCGTCCTACTTTTCGCGCTCGCCGGCTTCTTGATCGGCGGCGCGATCGCGTTTTGGAAGACCAACCGGCCCGCTTCGGGCGCGCTCGGTGTTGCCGCGATTCTCGCCGTCGCGGGCGCGTTGCTGTGGATGCCTTAGCGCGCTAATCGGTGACGATTTCGAAGATTCGCGTACCTTCGGGCACGCCACTCAGCGGTGCCGCCCACGGCGGTTTTTTGTAAGGCTTCACCGTCACGCCCAGGTCGGCGAGGGTATTTTCGCGCAACGCATCGGCGGTGGCGCTCGACATCATCAGCTTGCCTTTGCCGCCAGCTTCCATCATGCGAGCCGCGATATTCACGTCGACGCCCAGCCAGTCACCGCCGATTTCGCGTGGTGTTCCGGTGTGTAAACCGACGCGCATGCGCGGGCGGTAGCCGTCGATCTCAACGTCGGCGAGGTTGTGTCGCGCGGCAATCGCGGCGGCCACCGCACGGTCGGGCGACGAGAAAACGGCCATCAGCCCATCGCCCATCCGCTTGACGACCGTGCCGCGCTGCTCAGCGACCGGCGGCTCGATGGCATTGGCGACCTGCCGCAACAGCGCGAGCGTGCGTTCATCACCGGCCGAAAGCGACCAGCTTGAGAACGAAACAAGGTCGGTGAACATGATCGTGACGGGCTCAGTCCCGCGACCACGCCCAACGCGTTCCAACGCGTGTTGCCACAGTTGCAGCGCGCCGAACCCAATTTCGCGGGCCGCCGTTGGCGAACCGCCGGAAATCTTGTCGGCCGCACGCGCGACCGCACGCGCGCCACCCGGGCCCGAAACCGACAGCGGGTCGCCGAAGGCAGGGTCGCCGGGCAGCTGGGCACGTGCTTTGCGTACCGCGCCGATGATGTCGGCGCGCCGATTGGCGGCGTGCAGTTTCGCGGAGATTCGTGCCGCGCGGTTAGCCGCCTTCCGCTGACTTGACTCGTCAACTGATTGATCACTATCAGCGATCGCATCGGACACTGTCGGCTCCAACGGGATAACCACATCCGAGACCGCATCGCGCGCTCGCGGATTCCGCCCGCCAGAAGGCGTTTCACTCACCAGGCGAGGGTATCGCACGCGCGCGCGACCGATCAGGCGTCGCGTCGGTTGACCACGACGAGCGCGACACCGAAAACGATGGCGACGAACACGCCGAAATACACGATGCTGCCCCACGGTCCCCAGTGCCATTCGCCCGGCACATCGCCCGGCGTCAGGAACCGATTCGCGTTCTGAAACGGCAGGAATGGCTTCACGTTGCGGCCGAACGAACCGAACGCGCCGAGCAGCGATTCGATGACGAGCGACCACAGCACGATCAGCGAGATCGCGGCGGCGGATTGTCGAACGAGGACACCGACACCGATCGCGAGAACGACGCACAACAGCGCGTAAATCGCGATGCCGTAGATGGCACGCCAGTTCCCGTCGAGGGTGAGCAGCGGGGCGCTGTCGCCCGCGATGAGCTTGGCGGCCCCGAACGCGACCAACGCGAGCGCGAACGTGAGCACCGCCGCGTAAACCCCGACGAGCACGGCCTTGGCGATGATCACCAGACTGCGGTTGGGCACGGCCATGAAACTCGTGCGAACGACGCCGAAGCGATATTCGCTGGTCACGGTCAGCGCGGCCATGATCATCAGCACGAGCACGCCGAAGCCGGAAACGCCCGAAACGACGATGTCGGGTGTGAGCTCAGGTACTTCGCCTGAGTCGGCGCCCGACGCCGCCTTGGTGACGACCGCGATGAGAATCGCAAGGCCGAGCCCGAGCACGATGACGATCGCCGACGACCACCACGGCGACCGAGTAGAGGTGAGTTTGATTCGTTCCGCAGCCATTACGCCCATCAGAGCGCGCCTCCCATCGGTTTCTGCACGCTGACGTCGCCGCCGAGGTTGGCACCGTGGTACTGCACAGCGCCGCCGGTCATCCGCATGAACGCCTCTTCGAGCGAAGCCTGTTGCGGTGCCAATTCATACAGCGTGAGCGAGTTCTTTCCTGCCAATTCGCCGACGGCGTCGCTGGTCTGACCTGCGACGATGAGTGCGGGATTGCCATCGGTCTTGTCCTCGCGCACGGTCATGCCGTTAGTGGTGAGCAAGTCGCGAAGTGTTTCGAGTTGCGGGCTGCGGACGCGCACCGACTGTTCAGACGCGCGGTCGATGAAGCTCTTCGTCGAACCGTCGAACATGAGCTTGCCCTGACCGATAACGACAAGGTGGTCGGCGGTTTGTGCCATTTCCGAAAGGAGGTGGCTCGAAACGAGCACGGTCCTGCCTTCGGCGGCGAGGCCCTGCATGAAGCGACGAATCCAGAGGATGCCCTCGGGGTCGAGGCCGTTGACCGGCTCGTCGAAAAGCAGCACCTTCGGGTCGCCGAGCAGCGCGGCGGCGAGACCGAGTCGCTGCGACATGCCAAGCGAGAACCCACCCGCGTTCTTGCCAGCGACCTCGCTCAAGCCGACGAGCCGAAGGACCTCGTCGACCCGGGACGCCGGAATGTCGTTGGACGCGGCCAGCCAACGCAGATGCGCGCGAGCCGACCGATTCGGGTGTACCCACTTCGCATCGAGCAGCGCGCCGACTTGCGTGAGCGGGCGGTCGAGTTCGCCGTATGGCTTGCCGTTGATCGTCGCGGTGCCCGCTGTCGGGCGATCTAGCCCAAGGATCATCCGCATTGTCGTTGATTTACCTGCGCCGTTGGGCCCCAAGAAGCCGGTCACTTGTCCAGGACGGACGGTGAACGACAAATCTTGGACCGCAGCGGTCTGGCCGAATTTCTTCGTCAGCCCGTTCAGTTCAATCATGGTCTCCACCATGCCGCAAATCTGCGGCCGGTGGATGGACGCGCGCTAGCGTGCAGGTGAAGAGGCCTGCGCCCAAAAGCGCTTGGGGATGCGACCGGCGTTTCGCGCGAGGTAGCCGGCTTGGACGGCCGACGCCATCGCCGACGCCATCAGCCGTGGTTGCTTCGCGCGCGTGACGGCCGTCGCGAGCAGCACGGCCGAGCAGCCGAGTTCCATTGCGAGGGCGGCGTCGCTCGCGGTGCCGATGCCCGCGTCGAGGATCACCGGCACGTTGGCCGCGGCGACGATCATTTCGATGTTGTGCGGGTTGCCGATGCCGAGGCCGGTGCCGATGGGCGAACCGAGCGGCATGACGGCGGCACAGCCTGCCTCTTCGAGTCGGCGCGCGAGGATTGGGTCGTCGGTGGTGTAGGGCAGCACGGTGAACCCGTCGTCGACGAGTTGTTCTGCGGCCGAGAGCAATTCGATCGGGTCGGGCAGAAGCGTGCGGTCGTCGGCGACGACTTCGAGCTTCACCCAGGAGGTTTCGAGCGCTTCGCGCGCCAGTTGCGCGGTGAGGACGGCTTCGGCCGCCGTGCGACAGCCAGCGGTGTTGGGCAGCAACGTGATTTCGAGGCGCTTGAGCAGGTCGAGCACACCGGTGCCGCCGACCGCGTCGACGCGGCGCATCGCGACCGTTGTCAGTTCGGTGCCGGACGCGACGAGCGCTTCCTCAAGTACCGCGAGGTTGTCAGCACCCCCGGTGCCCATGATCAGACGGGAGCCAAACTCCTTGTCGCCGATGCGAAGGGGTTCGATGAGCGCTGCGGGGCTAGCCACCCTGCACCGCCGTGAGCACCTCAATGGTCCAGCCGCGTTCGACCGGTTCGTCCCAGCGCGACTTCGGGAACACCGCGCCGTCGACCGCCAAAGCCACGCCTTGGCACGGCAATTCGAGCTTCGTCAGCAGTTCGCGGACGCTGAGCGGCTCCGGGAAGGTGTGATCGACGCCGTTGACGGTGACGCCGATCGGGATGGTCGAGGTCATTGACGTCCTCCTACGGTCGGGGATGAGAAACGTTGGGGGTCGGCGAGATTCGGTGTCTCATCGCCTTCGAGCAGTCGCGGAATGAGTTCGGCGGTGAGCGCGAGGGAGAGCATCCCGTTGCGGCCGTGGCCGGTTGCCGCGATCACGCGGTCGTCGAGTGGGCCGAGCAGCGGAAGGTTGTCGGGGGTTGATGGGCGCAAACCCGCTGCGGCTTCGGCTAATTCGTATTCGGCGACGCCGCCGAAGATCGTTTCGGCGTCGGCGATGAGGTCGCGTACGCCGCCGACGGTGACGGTGGTGTCGAAACCCGCCTCGTATTGTGTTGCGCCAACGACGATTCCGTCGTCGCGTGGGACGAAGTAGAGGGGTCGACCGTGGACGCGGGCGCGGATGACGCGCTTGGGTGCGGGTTGCGCGCCGATGCGATGACGGAGGCGCAGGATTTCGCCCTTCACCGGTCGCACGGGAAGGTCGGGCCAGAGTTGCGCCGACTGCGCACCTGCCGCGAGCACTACGCGATCGTGCGGCAGATTATCAAGGGAGGCAACGGTTTCCGCGCGCATCTCCACCTGCGCGCACGCCTTGTTGAGTGCGCGCAAGAGGACGCGGTTGTCGATCGCGGATTCGCCGGTGGTGACTAAACCCGCGCGCACGGATCGGGCCAGTGCGGGTTCGGCGGCGCGGACACCAGCGCGGTCAAGGAGCTCGGTTTGGTGGCCGAGGCTGCCGAGCCAGTCGGCGACCGTGCGCAGATCGGCGACGTCGGCGCTGTCGAGCGCGACGGTCATCGTCTGTTCGGCGACGAAAACCGATTCGCCGGTGGTCGCGCGGAGCTGTTCGGCGAAGGCTGGCCACGCGGCTAGGGCCGCCGCGCCGAACGTGAGCACGCGTTCTTCGCCGGGCCAACCTTCGGAAAGGGGGGCGAGCATCCCGCCCGCGACCCACGACGCGCCGCTTCCGGGAGTCGGATCGAAAACGGTGACGCTCCAGCCCGCGTTAGCGGCCTGCCATGCGACAGCGAGCCCGACGGCCCCGCCACCCACGACCGCCAGCGTCCGCATTGCCCACACCTGCCCTACTCGTCAACCATCCGTGGTCAATCGTAGTAGGCGAGTTCCCTGGCAGTGCGTGCGCTAGCCCCGGACCCACGCCGACGGCTACGGTTCAAACGTGCAGCCGACCCATCCCAACCGCGCCGTCCCGCCCCGCGAACGCCTGTCGAACGCGTTGCTTTACCTGTGCACCGACGCGCGTCGGGAGAAGGGCGACCTCGCCCGATTCGTCGATGCCGCGCTGGCCGGTGGCGTCGACATCGTGCAGTTGCGCGACAAAGGGTCGGCCGGGGAAAAGCAATTCGGCCCACTCGAAGCCAAGGCCGAGCTGGGCGCGCTCGCCGAGATCAAGGCGGCGACCCGCAGGCACGGCGCGCTGCTCGCGGTGAACGACCGCGCCGACATCGCGCTCGCCGCCGGTGCCGACGTCCTGCACCTCGGCCAGGGCGACCTGCCGCCCGCGTACGCGCGACGCATCCTCGGCCCTGACGTGGTGATCGGCCGCTCGACGCACAATCGCGCCCAAGCTGGCCTCGCCGCGATCGACGGCAACCTCGACTACTTCTGCACCGGCCCGATCTGGACAACGCCGACGAAACCGGGCCGTCAGGCCGCTGGGCTCGACTTCGTGAGCTCGACCTACGACGCGCACCCGACGTTGCCGTGGTTCGCGATCGGTGGAGTCGACGCTGAGCGCTTGCCTGAGGTGCTGGCGGCGGGGGCGCGCCGGGTTGTTGTCGTCCGGGCGATCACGGAAGCCGCCGACCCGCGCGCTGCTGCGCGCCAACTCAAGGACGCGTTGCTGGCTGCGAACCAGCAGTAGTCTCCGCCGGGTGGCGAAACGCACCTTGCAAACACGCAGGTCAGCGGGCCTAACTTAGGGTCGGCAAAGATGGCATTTTCGTGCACTTTCGCGCCCAACCAGCCGATTTGAGCACGAATCGGCGCGAACCTGCACGATTTTGCTACTCGCTCCGAGCCGCAAGCACCTGCTCACGGCTGACAACCAGTCCATCGACCGTCGCCTCGCCAAGTACCAGCGCTTCCACCTCGGGCGCGGTCGTCAACCACACGAAATCGTCGCCAACCTCAACCGTGCACGGCAACAGCGCCGCGACTTCGGGATCGGGGTCGATGACGCGAAAAGGCTTGGCGCGCAACGTCGGCCATGCGAGCGCGAACGCTGGGTGTAGCGGCAGCTCCGCCACCTCATCCTCCGGAATCCACGTCACCTCGACACTTTCCTTGTTCGTCACCGTCGGCAGCAACGTCGACGTGTCGGCGATAACGGTCGTATAAGTCCATCCCCCTTCTACGACGTGCGTGACCCGCTCGGCGCGTACGCGGATGTCGGCGGCGTCAAGCCCTGCCTCCTCGTTAGTCTCGCGCAACGCCGCGTGTTCAGGGGTTTCATGTGAATCGCGAGCTCCCCCGGGTAACGCCCACGTATCACCTTGGTGGCTCCACTCGGCCCGATGTTGCAAAAGCACTGCCGCGAGACCTGATGGCAGCGGGGCGCGCAGCAACAGGCCAGCCGCGCCGAATCGGCCCCAGTATTTCTCGCCGTCAGGGCCTTCGGACCAGCCGTTTCCGTCGTTGAGCACGCTGCTCTCCCGTCGTCATCCCTGCCTGAAGATGCGGGGCAAGGTCGGAGAAAGGTTACGTCGGATTCGCACTCTGGTACCGATTCGGACTCGGATGCGAATGCGTATTCCACCGTCTTGGTAACAGCGGTAACGGTTCTAGTTACGGTCTGGCAACCCCAGCGCTCGTCGCGGTGTAGCCACCCCGAAGTGTCCCTAAGTTCGCGTGCGGAATTGCTCGTGTCCTGGCAACTGCACTGTCGCACACGCCTACGCCGTCGAGGGCGAGTGGTCCTTCGGAGGAAAAATATGAAGTCAATGGCCGTGTGGACGCGATCGCTGATCGTTGTCCTCTTACTCGGATTACTCGCAACGTGGGGTGCGACCGCTGCGGTGGCGAGACCGCCGACGCCGCCCCCACCAACCTCAACTACCGCGCCGCAGGCGACTTCGCCTGCGGCCATTCCCGTTTCACCGGCAAACGTGCCCAACGCTCGGGAAATCCAAGGCGGTCCGCTCAACTGCATGGTCCTTTATTCGGTCATGGGCGGGCAAAACTACGCCAATGAGATCAACCCCGACACCGGCGTCGGGACGCAATCGTTCCCGGTTGAGCCGAGCGGGCCATTCATTGAGCACAACCAGCTCGGCATCGGGCCGAATGGGTCGTACGCCGTTTACACCTCGGCCGACGGCCGGATCTACGTCTACGACCCGGCAACCGGCACAACCAAGAGCGCGCCAAAGGTGCTCACCGTGCCCCTGACCCACGGTGGCGTGAACCCCGCCAACGGGCTGTTCTATTACGGCGGCTACAACCCGTTCGGCGAGTACTTCGCGTTCGCCGCCTTCGATCCGGTGACCATGGAGTCCAAGGGCACCGTCATGTTGGTTGAGACGACGCCCGATTCCCCCGGTGGCAACGGCGACCTTGCCTTCGACGCCGAAGGCAACATGTACTTCGTCGCCGCATCCGACACCCAGGGCGCGATCTACCGCGTTTCCGCGCCGATGCCGACCGCCGGGCCGCCCGGATACGTCCCCGGCACCGCGATCACCCCGGTCACATCCGCACTGCAATCGTCGAACTCGGCAGCGTTCGGCCCCGGCGGTTATCTCTACATCAGCGACGGCACCACGCTCACCAAGGTTGACCCGAGCACCGGCGCGTTGCTGAGCAAAGTGCCGACGGTGAGCATGTACGACATGGGTTCGTGCACCGGCCCGAACACGATCACCCTGCAAAAGGATCTGCCGCAGGGTCGTGTGCAGCCGACCGACCAGTTCGGGCTCGCCATCACCGGCGGTGGCCTGAGCACGGGCAACACCGCGACAACCACCGGCACCGCGACCGGCATCCAGCCGGATAAGGCAGGACCGGTGCTCGCGTTGTCGGGTACCACTTACACGATCACCGAAACCGCTTCTGGCACAACCAGTTTGAGTAGCTACAACTCGAAGTGGAAGTGCACGACAGGCGCGGGTGCGACGGTCGCGGAAGGTACCGGGCACACCGGTCAGTTCACCTACCCGCAGACGAACGCCGATGGTGAAACGATCCACTGCGTCTTCACCAACGACGCGCTCGAACCCAAAATCGACCTCGAAAAGTCGGTGAGCCCGGCCTCCTTCGACAAGGCGGGTGACACACTCACCTACTCGTTCAAGGTCACCAACTCCGGCAATCTCCCGCTGACCGACGTGAAGGTCGACGAGACGTCGTTCACTGGTACGGGCCAGCTTTCGGCCATTACGTGCCCGAAGACGTCGCTCGCGCCGGGTGAGTCGATGACCTGCACCGCCACCTACACGGTCACCCAGGCCGACGTTGACGCGGGCAAGATCGACAACACCGCGACCGCGACCGGCACCCCGCCAAGCGGGACGAAACCGGTATCGCCGCCGTCGGGGATCTCGGTGCCCGGCAGCCAAACGCCCAACATCGCGATCGTGAAGTCGGTGACCCCGACGATCATGACCGAAGCGGGCCAGGTGCTCACCTACCACTTCGTCGTCACCAACACCGGCAACGTGACTATCCATGACGTGGTTGTCACCGACACCGCGTTCACCGGTTCGGGTCAGCTCTCGCCCATTACCTGCGCCAAGACCACGTTGGCACCGGGCGAATCGGCTGACTGCACCGCGACCTACCAGGTAACCCAGGCCGACCTCGACGCGGGCAAGATCGACAACACCGCCGTCGCGACCGGCAAGGTGCCCGGCAAGCCCGACGTCACGTCGCCGCCTGATGAGGCGACCGTCGTCGGCAAGCAGACGCCTTCGCTCGACCTCACGAAGACGGCGACGCCGTCAAGCGGGGTGAAGGCGGGCGACACCGTCACCTACACGTTCCGCATCACCAACACCGGTGACGTGACCGTGCACGACGTGACGGTCGAGGAAACCGCGTTCACCGGTTCGGGTCAGCTTTCGGCAATCACCTGCTCGAAGACCACGCTGGCACCGGGCGAGTCGACCGACTGCACCGCGACTTACACAGTCACCCAGGCCGACGTCGACGCCGGAACGATCCAGAACACGGCCAACGCGGCGGGCAAGACGCCGAACGGGCAGCACGTTGTTTCGCCGCCCGCGCACGCGGTGGTGACGCCGGTCAAGCCGTGCCCGCCGCCGACGCCAATCCCGCCGTGCTGCAACCCAACTCCACCACCACCGCCTCCGCCGGGTCCGTGCTGCACGCCGAACCCGCCGCCGCCTCCGTGCTGCGGTCCGCATCCGGGTAATCCCGGCGGCGGTGGGGGCGGCGGTGGCGGCGGTGCCGGTGGCGGGGGCGGTGCAGGCGGTGGCGGCGGTGCCGGAGGTGGCGGCGGCGCAGGTGGCGGTGGCGGTGCCGGTGGTGGCGGCGGCGCCGGTGGGGGCGGCGGCGCTGGCGGTGCCGGTGGCGGTGGTGGCGGCGGCGGCGGGGGCGCTGGCGGTGCGGGTGGCGGCGGGGGCGGTGCCGGTGGCGCTGCTCAGTCGCAGTCGCAGTCGCAGTCGCAGTCGCAGTCGCAGTCGCAAGCATCGGCGACGATCTCAGGCGTCGGCTCGCTGCCCATCCCACTCCCCATCCCGATTCCGATCCCCATCCCAGCTGGTGGCGGTGGTGGCGGCGCTGCTCCGGCGGCCCCGGCCGCGCCCGCTGCCCCGGCCGCACCTGCGGCACCCGCCGCCCCGGCAGCGCCCGTAGTGGTCCAGGTGCCGTCGTACCCGCAGGTGCAGTACGTGCCGCAACCGGCACCGGGGCCCGGTCCCGACCAAGGTCACGGAGGGAAGGGCAACTACGCCCAACCCGGCGGCAAGATCGATTCTGGTCTTGGCGCGCAGTCGGAAACCGGGGTCAGTCGCACGATGATCGCGGGCGGTGTCGGTCTCGCCGTCCTCGCGCTCGCCGTGTTGATCGCGGTGGCAATCCGTCGCGGACGTGATCGCGACTAGTTCTCACTCCCTGTGCTCGAAAGGTGGGGTGGTCCTCAGCGAGGGCCACCCCACCTTCTATCCCGACAGGAGTTCGGTGTGCGTAAGGTCCGATTCGATTTAGCCGCAATCGTTTTGGCGATCAGCGCCGCGCTAGTTGGCGCGTATCTGATCGTGCACGGAATGGGCGAATCCCCGGCCGCCGCACCGCTCCCCCACCACGAGTTCTCGATGAAGGCCGAGGCCGTCAAGAATCCGAGCGGGAAGGCGCCGGAGGTCCCGCGCGATACCGTCTCGATTCCAGCGATCGGCGTGAGTGCGCCGCTGGTGGCCAACAGCCTCGACTCCGACGGCAATTTGCCCATCCCAGAAGATGTTTCGCAGCTGACCTGGTGGAACGGCTCGGCATCGATCGACGCGCTTGACGGCGCGGTGCTCGTCGCCGGACATGTCGACAATCGAAGTCAGGGTGCGGGCGCGCTATACCGTCTACACGAATTGCAGCCTGGCGCAGCGGTTTTCCTCGATCGCGACGGCACCCTCACGCGCTGGAAGGTGATCGAGATGACCGTCATCGACAAGACCGCGCTGCCCGACGATGTGTTCCGTGGCGCGCGTGGCGATCGCGAACTGATTCTGGTGACGTGTGGCGGCGACGTTGTGCGCGACGAAGGCGGTCGGTCGGCCTACCGCGACAACGTGATTGTGACCGCCGCACCCTACTAACAGGCAACCTTCCAGCAATCTGGCGCACCCAGAATCAGCGCTGCGATGACGCTCCGGTCACAATAGACTCCCTTACCAGCCGGATACCACGGCCGACGCGGGAGCAGACCAATGACCGAGATGAAGAACCGGGATTCACCGGCCGACATCGTGACGGTCCGCACCCGCGCATCATTGCTTTCGCGCACGCAGCGCGGGAGGTCGCGGGCCGCCACGCTTGGACAGGGCTCGCGCAGGGCAGGCTCGGCAGCCGACCGTCCCGCCGCACCCGATGTCAAAGCCATCCGCGAGCAGCTTCGCCCAGGACGGCTTGGCGAGTTCGTCAAGTCGCCGCCGGGCCGATTGCTGACCGCCGCGCTCGTCCTCGCCGGACTTTCCGTAGGGGCGGCTACGGTGACATCGGTTACCGTCTCCGATCGTCAGCAAGCGTTGAGCATCCTGCTCGAAGACACCGAACCGGACGCGAACTCAGCTAATCACCTGTACATGTCGCTGTCGATTGCCGACGCTGCGGCGAGTACCGCGTTCCTCGCTGGCGGCCTCGAACCGCCTGCCGTGCGCGACCGCTACACCCAGTCCGTCGGCGAAGCTGCTGCCGAATTGGTCACCCAGTCCGGGCACTTGCCCGCCGCCGTTTCCGACGACGCCGATCGAGCGCTCCGCACCGGCATCGCAACCAGTCTGCCGGTGTACAGCGGGCTGATCGAGACCGCGCGCGTGAACAATCGCAACGGATTCCCGGTTGGCGCAGCGTATTTGAGCGAAGCGTCCAATCACATGCAGACCGCGATCCTGCCGATGGCCGAAGAACTCGCCAACCACCGGTTCGACGCGGTAATCGAAGCCCAACACCGACACGTGATTCCGCCGTGGCTCGCGATCGGGTTGCTGATGTGTGCGCTCGGTGCGCTGATGTGGGCGCAGGCCGAATTGGCGAAGCGGTCGCGTCGCGTTTTCAACATTGGGCTCATCGTCGGGACGGGCGCGCTCGCGTTGACTGTCCTGTGGACGGTTTCGGCGGGCTCGTGGTCGGCAATTGCGATGCTGACCGGGCGCGATAGCGGCGCTGTCCCCGCCGCGCGCTTGGCCGAGGCGCGCATTTTGGTGCAGCAGGCGCGAGCCGCTGAGATGGTGAAGCTGGTGCGGCGCGACGCGAGCGGCGACTACGACCGCACCTTCGATACCGACATCGCGCGACTACGTCAGCTGCTTGACGGGTACCCGGCGAAGGCTCCTGCGCGGGGCGAGGTCGCGGATGGTCGTGCGGCACTTGACCGTTGGGTTTCCGCGCATCGCCGGATGAACGAAAGGCTTGCCGCTGGGGATTATTGGGGCGCGTCCGGCATTGCGACAGGCATTAGCGCGGCGGACTCGGCCGCACAGGTGACGTCGCTTGACCGCGCCCTCGACACCGCGAGCACCGCAACGCGAAGCACGATGCGCACCAACATCTCTCGCGCCATCGAAGCACTAACGTTCCTGTCAGGTGGCGCACTGGCCCTCGGCTTGGTGACCGCAGCTTGCATCGCCCTCGGCGTTTGGCCGCGACTGCGGGAGTACCGATGAAGGGTGGATGGTTCGCGAAGCGCGGGTGGGTCGCTGTTGGGCTCGTTGCGGTCAGCCTGCTTGCCGGGTGTGACGAGTCCGGGGTCGACTCCGGGTCGCCGATCGCCTACAGCACATTTCCCCTGCCCGCCAAGGTGATTCCCGTTGGGAGCGAAGCGCCATTGCCCCCGCCGAAGGCGGATAAGTGTGGGGACGTGACTGCCAGTCTGCGGCCAAACACTAAGGGCGGCCCGCGCATTGACGCGATTCGCGCGCGTGGGCGGCTCGTTGTCGGGCTCGATGCGGGTAGCAACCTCTTCAGCTTCCGCGACCCACTCAGCGGGCGCATCGTTGGCTTCGATGCCGACATCGCGCGGGAGGTCGCCCGCGACATCCTCGGCGACCCCGACGCGATCGAATACCGAAGTCTCGCTTCGGAAGAGCGCGAACTGGCGCTGGTGAACCACACTGTCGACATTGTCGCGAAGACCATGACCATCACCTGCGAGCGACGCACGAAGGTCGCGTTTTCGACCGTGTATTTGCGTGCTGCACAACGCATCTTGGCGGTGCAGAACTCGGGGATTGCGGGCATCGATGACCTCGCCGGTAAACGCGTCTGCGTCGCGCGCGGCACCACTTCGCTCGACACCCTGCGCCGCGAACAGCCCGCCGCCATCGTCCTGACCGTCCCGACCTGGGCCGACTGCCTCGTGGTGCTGCAACAACGCCAGGTCGACGCGGTGAGCACCGACGATTCGATCCTCGCTGGCCTCGCCGCCCAAGACCCGTACACGCGGCTCGTCGGTGCCGAAATCAGTTCGGAGCCTTATGGAATCGGCATTCCGAAGGGTGACGACGACCTCGTGCGTTTCGTGAATTCGACCCTCGAACGCATCCGCGCCGACGGCACCTGGTCGAGCATCTATCGCCGCTGGTTGTCCACGCTCGGCAGCCCGCCCGCCCCGCCGACGCCCGCCTACCAGGACTGAGATGGATTCGCATTCTGACGGGCCCGCAACCGCGCCGGGCGGTTGGCCGACACTGCCGCGCATGGTTTCGACCTCGCTCACCATGCGCCACGCGCGCACGGCCGCCGCCGCGACCACGCCCGACAACGAGCCGCGCCCCACGGCCGCGCTGGCGTCCGAACCAACGCGATCTGGGCGGAGTGTGCGCACCGCGCGGTCGCGGCCGACGCGACGGCTGGGTGCCGGATTGGTTTCGATCCCGACCGTCGCGCCTGCCGATCCGCGCACCGCCGTGTTGACCGATCCGGTCGTCGCCGAAGGTCGGCGGGTGTGTTGGCGCTGCGGGAATCCGGTCGGTCGGTCGACGCCGACGAGAGCCGCGTCGTCGTCCGGCGAGTGCGAAACTTGCGGTGCCGCTTACGATTTCCGCCCCGCATTGCACGCGGGCGACATGGTCGCTGGCCAGTACGAGATCCAGGGCTGCCTTGCCCACGGTGGGCTGGGCTGGATTTACCTCGCGATCGACCGCAACGTCAGCGACCGCTGGGTGGTGTTGAAAGGTCTGCTGCATGCGGGCGATGCCGAGGCGCAGGCCGTCGCGGTTGCCGAGCGACAGTTCCTCGCCGAGGTAGCCCACCCGAGCATCGTCAAGATCCACAACTTCGTTGAGCACAGTCGCGATAACGGCACGTCAACGGGCTACATCGTGATGGAGTACGTGGGCGGGCACTCGTTGCGCGACATCCGCGACGCACGCCCGGACCGCGACCCAATGCCGCTCGCCGAAGGCATCGCCTATGTGCTGGAAACCCTTCCCGCACTTGACCATTTGCATTCGATCGGGCTCACCTACAACGACCTCAAGCCCGACAACGTGATGGTGACCGAAGATCACATCAAGCTGATCGACCTTGGCGCGGTCGCGCCGCTTGAGGCGTACGGAAACCTGTACGGCACCAAGGGTTTTCAAGCGCCGGAAGTTGCGCGCACCGGCCCAACCGTCGCGTCCGACATCTACACCGTCGGCCGCACCCTCGCCGCGCTCACGCTCGATTTGCCGAGCGAAGGAGGCCGCTACCTCGACGGACTGCCCGACACCCCACTGCTTGAACAGCATGAGTTCTTCCACCGGTTCCTGCTCACCGCCATCGACCCCGACCCCGCGCGGCGCTTCCCATCGGCGCGGGCGATGTCGAACCAGCTCGCTGGCGTGTTGCGTGAGATTCTCGCCGCCGAATCGGGGACGGAACACCCGCAGCTGTCGACGGTGTTCAGCCCGCAGCGCACGAGTTTCGGGACCGAAGAACTGATCAGCCAGACCGACGCTTACCTTGACGGCATCGGTCGCTCGCCCGAGCTTGATGCGGTCGATGTTGTTGCCGCGCTGCCGATTCCGTTGATCGACCCGACCGACCCGTGCGCTCCCCTACTGGCCGCCACCGCGCACCCCGAGCCTGAGCGGGTGCTCGAAGCGTTGCACGATGCGCGCGAACGGGCTGCCGCCGACCCTGACAACGCGCCCGAAACGCTCACGACCGAACTGATCCTCGCCGAGGCGCGCGCACGGATCGACCTTGGCGAGTCAGCGAGCGTGCTGCACCTACTCGACAAGTTGACCGAATCCCATTGGCGCACAGACTGGTTCGCTGGTCTCGCGTACCTGCTTGAGCTCGAATACGAAGCCGCGTTCGGTTCGTTCGAAGAAGTGTTGCGTGTGCTGCCGGGTGAGATCGCACCGAAGCTCGCGCTGGCCGCAACGGCGGAATTGATTCTGCAGCACTGGGATTCGCCCGACCCTGAGCAGTGGCGCAGGTTCGCCGAGCACTATTACGCGACGGTGTGGCGCACCGATCGCGCGGTCGTGAGCGCGGCGTTCGGCTTGGCCCGACAGCTCGCTAAGGCTGGTCAGGTCGGTGACGCGGTGCACGCGCTTGACGAGGTACCTGCGGCGTCGCGTCACTTCACGACGGCACAGACAACAGCGATCCTGATGCTGCTGACGAGCGCGCCGGTCACCGAGTTAGACGAGCAGTTGTTGCGCCTGGCCGCGACCCGAGTACAGGCAGTTCCGGCAGGCGAAAACCGCGCGACGCTGATGCGCACCCTGGTCCAGGGCTCGGCCCTCGCCTGGTTGCTCGCGGGCAACAACCCGAAGCGCCGCGACACGAAGCTTTTGGGCAAACCTTTCACCGAACGCGAGCTGCGCATGTCGACGGAAGAGGGCTTACGCGCTTTGGCCCGGGCGACCCCCGACCGATCCCACCGCTACGCCCTGGTGGACTTAGCGAACTCCCTACGCCCCAAGTCGTGGTTTTAGGCGGCACAGACCAAGATCAACACGCTCTGGTGGCGGCATCGGCCGAGTGGCTTTCGCCACCAGAGCGTGTTGATCTTGTTGCCTAGTTCTTGTCGAGTTCCTGCGTGGGGCTCAGCGCCTTCTGCAGCGAGTTGAATACCGTCAAACCCTGGCCAACCATGCCGTTCACCAATTCGCTCACGCCATCCGGGCCGTTCAGCACCGTCAGGTTCGCGCCAGCGAGACCCTGCGACGCCTGACGTACGATTTCCGGCAGCTGCTCAATCAGCAGCTGGTCCAACGCGATTCGGTTGTTCGACGCCGCCGCTTCGGCCTGGATGCGGGTGCGGTCGGCCTCCGCTTCGGCGAGGATGCGCACGCGCTCAGCCTCGGCCTGCGCTGGCTTCACGACCTCGGTTTGCAGCTGCGCCTGGCGCAACTCCGCTTCGCGCGCCGCCTGAATCGCCTGTGCGGAAAGCACTTCCTGCAAAGCGATCGCCTGAGCAAGCGGGCCAGCCTGTGCCGCTTCGGAATTGGCCTTGTCGATGTCGCGCTGGTACTGCGCTTTCAGAATCGAGGTCTCGCGCTCGTACTCAGCGCGGCGGCGCAACGATTCCTGTTCTGCCTCAGCCGCTTTCATCGCCGCTTGCGCCTGGGCGATCTGCGCGTCGCGCTGCACGGCGGCGTTGTGCGGGGCGGCGAGGGCGTTGATGTAGCCGAGGTTGCCGTCGTCGATCGACTGGATCTGGAACGAGTCGACCCACAGGCCGATGTTGCTCATCTCGACCTTAGACGCGACAAGCACCTCGTCGGCGAGCTTCTGGCGTTCGCGGATGATCTCCTCAACCGTCATCGAGCCGACGATTGAGCGCAGGTGGCCGGAGAAGATGCGGCCGGTGAGCACCGACATCTCCTGCTCTTGCTCGGACAAAAACCGTTGTGCCGCATTGACAATCGACTGGGTGTCATTGGCGACCTTGAACGCGATTACCGCGCGCACGTCGAGCTGAATGGCCTGCTGGGTCACGCAGCGTTCGCGAATCTCGGACTCGAACATCGCGAGCGAAAGGTAGCTGACCTTGCGGAAGAACGGCACCACCCAGGTGCCTCGGCCGATGACAACGCGAAACGGCGCGTCGTCTTTGCCCTTCGCGCCGCTGACCAGCATCGCTTCGTCGGGGTTGGGGACGTGATAACCGAGCATCAAGGTTCTCCTCGTGGTGCGGGTTTAGTTGTCTGGCAAGGCGATCCACGCGACGACGTCGACGATGCGGCCCGGGTTGACGGCGACAACGAGCACGGTCGTTCCTGCCGGGATGGGTTCGTCGGCGCGAGCGAGATACAGCTCGGTGCCGCCGCGAATGGAAACGAGCACTTCGCCCAGTCCGCCCGCAGCGCTAATGGGTGAGGTAACGACGCCGGTAAGTCCGTTGACGGGATCGGTCATGTCGCCCAACCTCCTTGTCGCACACCGAATGCCGACAGACTACGGGGCATAACCGGCGTTGTGGTTGCAAATTTCTTATTGACAGCATCCTGTCGAATATGACAGCATACTGTCATGGCTACCGAGACGGTCCACCTCGCTGTGTACGACACGCTCGCCGACTGGGAAACCGGTGCGGCCACCGCCCACATCGCCAATCCCCAGTGGCAACGCGAACCGGGGCGCTACCAGGTGCGCACGGTCGGGCTCACCGCTGAGCCCATCACGACGAAAGGCGGAATGCGGGTCACGCCCGATGTGGTGCTCACCGACCTCGACCCTGCCGACAGCGCGATGCTGATCCTGCCAGGCGCGGACACCTGGGATTCCGGCGAGCTAAAGCCGTTCGCGGACAAGGCAACTGAGTTCGTTGCCGCCGGTGTTCCGGTCGCGGGAATTTGCGGTGCGACCTTTGGGCTCGCGAGTGCGGGGCTGCTCGACGACCGTCGCCATACCAGCAACGCGCTGGAATACCTTGCGATGTCGGGCTATTCGGGTGCGCGGCACTACGTCGAAGCCGATGCGGTCACCGATGGCGACGTGATCACCGCTAACTCAATGTCGCCGTTCGAATTCGCGCGTGAGGTGTTCGCCCGACTCGACCTCTACGAGCCCGAAACCCTGGCTGCTTGGTACCAACTCTTCGGCCAGAAGGACCCCGCCGGTTTCTTCGCACTAACGGGACAGTGAACCGCGAGCAGGAACTATTCGCGACCGCCGCGATCACGTCGTTCCGCCTGAACGGCCAGTTTCTCGGCATCGGCGACGCGCTCGCCAAGCCCGCTGGCCTCACGGTCGCGTGGTGGCAGGTGCTCGGCGCGGTGACGCGCGAGCCGCTGACCGTCGCGGGGATCGCCCGCGCGATGGGCATCACCCGCCAAAGCGTGCAGCGTATCGCCGACCTGCTCGCGGAAAAGGGCCTGGTCGAGTACCTGCCGAACCCGGCGCACCGTCGCGCGAAGTTGGTCGTCGCTACGTCGGCTGGCCGGGCGGCAGTGTCCAAAATCGGCCCGGCGCAGGCCCGTTTGGCCGCACGCCTTGCCGAGGAACTGGGCGACGACTTCGCCCCGACAGTTGAGGTCCTGACCCGCCTCACCGAGGTGCTTGACCGACTCGATCTGGAAGCGTTAGCGAGTGAATCGGTACGCGACTAAGCGGCGGTCGCGTCGCTCGCAAGGTTAGGGCGACATGCGGCGGCTGGCTGAAAACCGTGGGGTGGCGGCGTTGCCTGCGCCGACGATGCGGTAACCCGCCTAACCGGGGTAGTCGGCCGAATCCGCTTGCAGGCGTTGGCTACTGGCGAGGAACTCTGCCCGCTCGGATGCTGGACGCCGCGTCAACCGCGCTTGGGCGTTGGTAGCACGTCTTACGCGAATGGGTCGCTCGTGTGTCCAACGAGATCGGCCACCGACGTCAACACCTTCGTCGGCCGGTACGGGTACGCCTCAATCGACTCCTGCGTCGAAATTCCCGACAGCACAAGCATTGTGCGGCAACCGGATTCGAGGCCAGCGAGCACGTCGGTGTCCATTCGGTCGCCGATCATCACCGTCGTCCCCGAGTGAGCGTCCATGCGGCGCAACGCCGTTCGCATGATCAGCGGGTTCGGCTTGCCGACGTAATACGGCTCGCGGCCAGTCGCGCGCGTGATGAGCGCGGCAACCGACCCCGTCGCGGGAAGCACCCCGTCGAGCGACGGACCAGTCGCGTCGGGGTTGGTCGCGATGAAGCGCGCGCCCTTGTCAATGAGCCGGATCGCGGTCGTGATCGCTTCGAACGAGTACGTGCGCGTCTCGCCGAGGACAACGTAATCGGGGTCGGTCTCGGTGAGCACGTAGCCAATCTCGTGCAGCGCGGTCGTGAGTCCCGATTCACCGACAACATAGGCGGTCCCGTTCGGGCGCTGGTCGTTGAGGAAAACCGCGGTCGCCGACGCCGACGTCCAAATGCGGTCCTCCGGCACGTCGAGCCCGATTACCTTGAGTCGGGCGGCGAGGTCGCGTGGGGTGCGCATCGAATTGTTCGTGAGCACGGTGTAGGGCACCTCGCGATCGCGCAGCTCAGCGAGGAATTCGTCGGCCCCGGGGATGAGGTGGCCTTCGTGGATCAGGACGCCGTCCATATCGGTCAGATAGGCGAGCACCTGCGTGTCGGTGTGGGTCACCCGCCCGATTCTAAGACCGCGCGGTACGGGAAACCTTGCGCTAACCAAAGCGTTAACTACATTGCAATTCATACATCGCCGAACAACAGGAAGTCGGGACACATGAGCGAGCTGAAGCTCGGATACAAGGCATCGGCCGAACAATTCGGGCCACGTGAGCTGGTTGAACTTGGCGTGCTCGCCGAGGAACACGGCATGCAAAGCGCGACGGTCAGCGACCACTTCCAGCCGTGGCGCCACGAGGGTGGGCACGCGCCTTCGTCGATCGTCTGGCTCGCCGCAACCGGGGAACGCACCAAGCACATCCAACTCGGCACGTCGGTGCTCACCCCGACCTTCCGCTACAACCCGGCTGTCGTCGCGCAGACGTTCGCGAGCCTCGGTTGTCTGTTCCCTGACCGCATCATGCTCGGCGTCGGCACGGGCGAGGCGCTCAACGAAATCGCGACCGGTTTCCAGGGCGAATGGCCCGGTTTCAAGGAGCGCTTCGCTCGGCTGCGCGAGTCTGTGCGGTTGATGCGCGAACTGTGGACGGGCAAGCGCGTCGACTTCGACGGCGAGTACTACCACACCGTCGGCGCCCAGATTTACGACGTTCCGCCGGGCGGCATCCCGGTTTACATCGCCGCTGGCGGCCCGGTTGTCGCGAAGTACGCGGGTCGCGTTGGCGACGGGTTCATCTGCACGTCAGGCAAGGGTATGGACCTCTACACCGAGAAGCTGATGCCCGCGCTGAAGGAAGGTGCCGAGGCGGCTGGTCGCTCGATCAACGACATCGACCGGATGATCGAAATCAAAATCTCCTACGACACCGACCCCGAAGCGGCCCTGCAAAACACCCGGTTCTGGGCGCCACTTTCGCTGACGCCGGAACAGAAGCACGACATCAGCGACCCCATCGAAATGGAAAAGGCCGCCGACGCCCTGCCGATCGAACAGGTCGCCAAGCGCTGGATCGTGGCGAGCGACCCCGACGAGGCCGTCGCCCAAATCAAGCCCTACATCGACGCTGGCCTCAACCACCTGGTCTTCCACGCGCCCGGTCACGATCAGAAGCGGTTCCTCGAACTGTTCCAGCGTGACCTCGCGCCGCGTCTGCGCAAGCTGGGCTAAGCGCGCTTCAACGCGAAAATGCGCAGGTTGCGGGTGGTGCGGTCGCGGTAGGCGGCGTACGCGCCGGTGATTTCGACGAAGCGGGCGAAGATGGCTTCCTTGTCCTCGTCGGGCACCGGCGTTGCCGTGACCGCGATGCGCTCGCCCGCGATCGCCACCTCCGCGCTTGGATTGGCGAGCAAATTGCCCGTCCACGCGGGGTGATGCGCCTGGCCGAAGTTCGAGCCAACGACGTAAAGCGTGTCGCCGTCATGCACGTACAGCAGCGGCTGCGTGCGCTTTTGCCCCGACTTACGGCCGATGCTGGTGAGCAAAATAACGGGCGCGCCGATCGGCCCGAGCACGGTGAAGCGCGCGTCGGTGCGCTCAAGCAGGGCGCGGTCGAGCGGGGTGAGCGTGCGGATCAGCCACGAGCCCGGCTTGGTCGCGGCGAAGCGATTGGCAGCGCGAGAAACGAGAGTCGTACGGGAGCCCCAGAGGCGATCGGGGAACTGCGGTGTCATGGGCGGACTATATCCAGCCGGATTAACTAAGCTCGGGTTCATGGTCGAACATGCACCGTCGTCTGTGTACATCGCTTCGCCCGAGGGTGACACCGGAAAATCCACGGTCGCGCTCGGTGTCCTGCAGATGCTGTGCGCGACAACGGCCCGCGTCGGCGTCTTTCGCCCCATCACGCGCTCGGCCGACAAACCCGATTACATCCTTGAGCTGCTGCTTGAGCACAGCACCGCCGATATCAGTTACGAGCAGGCCGTCGGCGTCACCTACGAAGACGTGCACCGCGACCCCGACGCCGCCATCAGCGACATCGTGATGCGCTACCACGAAGTTGCCAAGGTGTGCGATGCCGTCGTGATCGTCGGCACCGACTACACCGACGTCGCCAGCCCCAGCGAGCTGCGTTTCAACGCGCGTATCGCGGTTAACTTGGGTGCGCCGGTGCTACTTGTGGTTCGCGGTGCCGGTCGCACGCCCGACGAGGTGCGTCAGCTCGTTGAATTGTGTTCGACTGAACTGGGCGTTGAGCACGCGCAGTTGGTCGCGGTAATCGCAAACCGTTGCGCTCCAGATGAACTCGTCGCCGTCGACCACGCACTGGTCGGCTTCGGCGTACCAACGTGGACGCTGCCCGAGATTCCGCTCCTGATGGCCCCGACGATGGGCGAACTCTGTGAAGCGATCGACGGCGAAATCTACAGCGGCGACCCGGAACTGCTGCAACGTGAAGCGCTGCGCACGATGGTCGGCGCGATGACCGCCGAGCACATCCTTGAACGACTCTCCGACGGCGCGGTCATCATCGTCCCCGGCGACCGCTCCGACGTGCTGCTCACCGCGGTGAATGCCCATGAGGCAGCGGGCTTTCCGTCGCTCGCTGGCATCATCATGAACGGCGGCCTGCTGCCGCACCCGGCGATCGCGCGGCTCATGGAAGGGCTGCACCCGAAGCTGCCGATCCTCGCGACCAAGTTGGGCACCTACGACGCGGCGAGTGCCGTGCACGGTGCGCGCGGTCGGATGTGGGCGGGCAGTCCGCTCAAGGTCGACACCGCGTTAGCGCTCATGGAAGAACGGGTCGACGCGCCAGAGTTGTTGCGCGGCATCCAAGTTCCGCTCAGCAACGTTGTCACGCCGCAGATGTTCGAATACCAACTCATCGAGCGGGCGCGCTCGGATCGCAAGCGCATCGTGTTGCCAGAAGGCAACGACGACCGCGTGCTGCGCGCAGCCGGTCGCGTGTTGCAACGCAAGATCGCGGACTTGATCATCCTCGGCGACGAGTCGGCGGTGCGTGGGCGTGCTGCTGAACTTGGTGTCGACATCGCCGCCGCCCGCGTGATCAACCCGGCAACTTCGCCCTATCGCGAGGAATTCGCCGCCACCTACACCGAGCTACGCGCACACAAGGGGATGACGCTGGAACGTGCGCGCGAAACCATGCTCGACGTCTCGTATTTCGGCACGATGATGGTCTACATCGGCATCGCCGACGGCATGGTTTCCGGCGCCGCGCACACCACCGCGCACACGATTCGCCCATCCTTCGAGATCATCAAGACCGTGCCCGGCGTTTCGACGGTGTCGAGCGTGTTCCTGATGTGCCTGGCTGACCGAGTGCTCGCGTACGGCGACTGCGCCGTTGTCCCCGATCCGACGGCACAGCAGTTGTCGGACATCGCGGTGTCGTCAGCGCAGACCGCCGAGCGGTTCGGAATCGATCCGCGTGTGGCGATGTTGTCGTACTCGACTGGCGCGTCCGGCTCGGGCGCTGATGTCGACAAGGTCAGGGAGGCAACGGAATTGGTGCGCGAACGCGACCCGAAGTTGCCCGTCGAAGGTCCGATTCAGTACGACGCCGCGATCGAACCGGCGGTGGCGAGCACCAAGCTGCCGGATTCCGAAGTTGCCGGGCGCGCAACCGTTTTCGTTTTCCCCGATCTGAATACCGGCAACAACACCTACAAGGCGGTCCAGCGCAGCGCGGGTGCGGTCGCGATTGGGCCGGTGTTGCAGGGTTTGCGTAAACCAGTCAACGACCTGTCGCGCGGCGCGCTCGTCGCCGACATCGTCAACACGGTGGCGATCACCGCCATCCAGGCGCAGGGAGACGACAAGTGAGCGATCTGGTCTTCGTCCTCAACTCGGGTTCGTCGTCGATCAAATACCAACTGCTACATGCGAAGTCGGGAGAGGTGCTCGCGTCGGGCATCGTCGAACGCATCGGTGAGCCGGACGGCAAGATCGTCCACGAAGCGGGCGACACCAGACTCATTCGTGAGGGCGCGATCCCCGATCACCGCGACGGGCTGCGTCAAGCATTCGAGCTGTTCAACGACACCGGTATCGACCTCAAAACCATCGGTATCACGGCGGTTGGTCATCGCGTTGTGCACGGCGGCGAGGTGTTCTACCAGCCGACGTTGATCAACAAAGAGGTGCTTGAAACCATCTCGCGCCTGTCCAAGCTCGCGCCACTTCATAACCCCGCCAACGTGATTGGCATTGAGTCCACGCTCGAATTGCTGCCAGGCATTCCCGAGGTCGCTGTGTTCGACACCGCGTTCTTCCACGACCTGCCAGCCCCCGCCCGCACGTACGCGATCGACGCGAAACTGGCTGCCGAGTACGACATTCGCCGCTACGGCTTTCACGGGACGTCGCATCAGTACGTGTCGGAGCAGGCGGCGAAGTTCCTTGAGCGCGACACGACCGAGCTGAACCAGATCGTTTTCCACCTGGGCAATGGCGCGTCGGCGTCGGCGATCCGGGGCGGGCGCGCGGTTGACACGAGCATGGGCCTCACGCCGCTCGAGGGTCTCGTAATGGGAACGCGCCCAGGCGATTTGGACCCGGGTATCACCCCGTACCTGATGCACATCGCGAACATGGACCTCGCCGACATCGAGCACTTACTGAATCGCGAATCGGGTTTGAAGGGGATGTCGGGCGTGAACGACTTCCGCGCCCTCGGCAAGCTGATCGAATCCGGCGACGCCGCGGCGAAATTGGCATACGAGACCTACATCCACCGCTTGCGCGCGTATTTGGGCGCGTACATGCTCGACTTGGACCGGGTAGACGACATCATCTTCACCGCAGGCGTTGGTGAGAACAGCGTCGAGGTTCGCGCTGATTCGCTGTCCGGCCTGGAGCGATACGGGATTCACTTGGACGGGTCACGCAACGCAACCCGCACCCCGGGAATCCGCCGAATCTCGACCGACGATTCCCCCGTTACGGTGCTGGTAGTGCCGACGAACGAGGAATTGGCGATCGCGAGAGCAGCAATCGACTTGGTTGATTAGCGCTGGAGTGGTGAGCACGCTGTGGTGGCGGGGTCGGTCGAGTAGCTTTCGCCACCACAGCGTGTTGATCTTGAAGGGGTTAGCCCAGGGCGTGGTCCAGGTCGTCTAGGAGGTCCTCAACGTCCTCCAAGCCCACTGAAATGCGAACTACGCCGTCAGACAAGCCGATTGACGCTCGGCCCTCCGGGCCCATCGCGCGGTGCGTTGTCGTCGCCGGGTGCGTGATCAGGGTCTTCGCGTCGCCAAGGTTGTTCGAGATGTCGATGATCCGCAAGCGGTTCAGTACCTCGAAGGCGCGCTTCTTGCCGTCGTCGCCTGCCAGTTCGAACGTGACAACCGTGCCGCCGCCCGACATCTGCTCAAGCGCGAGCGCGTGCTGCGGGTGCGAGTCCAGGTATGGGTAACGCACCCAGTTCACGCCGCTGTTCGACTCAAGGAACTTCGCGACCTGCAACGCCGACGACGTCGACTGACGCACGCGCAGCGGCATCGTCTCCAAGCCCTTGAGCAGCGTCCACGCGTTGAACGGGCTCAACGCCGGGCCGGTGTGGCGCATCAACTGCTTGACCGGGCCGTCGATGTATTCCTTGTCGCCAAGGATCGCCCCGCCGAGCACGCGGCCCTGACCGTCGATGTGCTTGGTGCCCGAGTACACGATCACGTCGGCACCGAGTTCGAACCCGCGCTGCAACAGTGGCGTCGCAAAGACGTTGTCTAGCACCACTTTCGCACCCGCCGCGTGCGCGAGCTCGGAAACCTTGCGCACGTCGACCAGCGTCTGCATCGGGTTGGCTGGCGTTTCGAAGAACACCGCCTGCGTCGGCACCGAAAGCGCCTGCTCCCACTGCTCAAGGTCATCGCCGTCAACGAAAACGGTTTCGATGCCCCAGCGCGGCAGGATCTCGTTGCACACAACGAAGCACGAACCGAACAGGCTGCGCGCGGCGACGAGTCGGTCGCCCGCTTTCAGCAGCGCGCCAAGCGCGGTGAACACCGCCGACATGCCCGACGCGGTCGCGAACGCGGCTTCGGCACCGTCGAGCAGGCGGATGCGTTCTTCGAACATCGCGACCGTGGGGTTGCCGTAGCGCGAGTAAACGAAATGCTCGATGTCGCCGGTGAACGACGCCTCGGCGGCTTCGGCGCTCTCGTAAACGAAACCCGAGGTCAGATACAGCGCCTCGGAGGTCTCTTCGAAACCGGAACGGCGCAGGCCGCCGCGCACGCCGAGCGTCGCGGGACCGACCCCTTCGGGCAGTGGCTTGTCGAACGAACCACCGGTGATCATCTATTTCTCCTTATGCCTGACGCCACGGCAGGCCGACCGCGCGCCAACCGGAGCTGCCACGCTGCCCGAACGCGTCGGGGCCGCCCTCAAAGCCGTCGAGCACGTTATAGGACGGGGCGATGCCCGCCGCCGTCGCCAGGTTGGCCGCGTGCGCGCTGCGCTGGCCCGACCGACAAATGAAGAGCACGGGCGCGTCTTCGGGCCGGTCACCGAGGGCTTTCGCCAACTCGGCACCGAACTCGGGGTTGCGCGCGCCGGTGTTGTCGACCCATTCGATGAAGTGCGACGGCCGCTCAACCGAGCTGGTGTCGGGCACGCCGATCGTGGCCCACTCCCCCTCGGTGCGCACGTCAACGAGCACCGCGTCGGGGTTGTCGGTCAGGATCTCCCACGCCTGTTCGGGCGTGATATCGCCTGCGTAGTTCATGTAAAACCTCCTCGAATCCGCTCTTGCCATCGCGACGGATATCAGCGACGGCCAGGTCGTCACCCGGAGCACCCCACCGCGGAGGAGGGTTGCCGACCAGCGAGCCGGGGCTTAGTGCTGGTACTCGTGACCTTGCGATTTGAGATTGCCTCGCGCAGGTCACCGTGTCAAACGGTCTAGGGCGCGCACACCAACCAGGTGCCGTCGACGTCCTTGAGATTCCACGTGAAGGTTTTCGCGGTGCCGTTGACGTCAACGGTCGCATCGACTTTCGCGCGGGAGCCGTTCACGGTCGCGTTGGTGAAACCGTTGCCATCGAGCGACACCTTCGACTTCTCGCCACCGAGCGCTTCGGTGAGGCCAGCGCGCTGCTCGTCAAAACCCGGGCATGCGACGCCGATCGGCGGACGCAGGTCGCTTTTGCCGCGCGCGTCGATATAGTTGGTGACGGCGGCCGCGAGCTTGTCGGCGGTTGTGACATTTTTCTCAGCGGGCGAAAGCAGCCCGCCCGCGATCACGGCGATGAGCACAACCAGCGCGAAGATCGCCGCTGCGGCAAACGGCACGATGGAACGCTTGTCAGCCTGCGAGACCACGATGGGTTCCGAATCCGGGCCAGGTTTTGCCTCGTTCATGCCGTTGATCCTGGCAGACGGTTCGCAGCGCTCGCCGTCGAGCTACCGCCCCGGTGAGCTTGGCAACACCGCAGCTAGAATCCCCACAGGCAGCCGCTAGGCCCACTTAGCCTAGGCTTATTTAGAGGCTAGACGCCGACAACAGTTTTCGACCAAAGGGTGCGCGTAAAGATGACCGAACAGACAGCGACCCGCCCGCTCCGCATTGCGATCGTGGGCGCAGGACCGGCCGGTATCTACGCCGCCGACGCGTTGATGAAGTCCGACGCGGACGTCAGCATCGACCTGTACGAGCGCATGCCCGCGCCGTTCGGCCTGATCCGCTACGGCGTCGCGCCCGACCATCCGCGCATCAAGGGCATCATCACCGCGCTGCACAAGGTGCTCGACAAGGACCAGGTTCGCCTGCTCGGCAACATCGACTACGGCACCGACATCACCCTTGACGACCTGCGTCAGTTCTACGACGCCGTCATCTTCTCGACCGGCGCGAACGCCGACCGCGCGCTGCCGATCCCGGGCATCGACCTCGACGGTTCCTACGGTGCCGCCGACTTCGTCTCCTGGTACGACGGCCACCCCGACGTGCCGCGCAGCTGGCCGCTCGACGCCGAGAAGGTCGCCGTGCTTGGCGTTGGCAACGTCGCGCTCGACGTCGCGCGCGTGCTCGCCAAGACCGGCGACGAACTGCTGCCGACCGAAATCCCGCCGAACGTCTACAACGGCCTCAAGGCCAACAAGGCGCGCGAGGTGCACGTTTTCGGCCGTCGCGGCCCCGCGCAGGCGAAGTTCACCCCGCTTGAGCTGCGCGAACTCGACCACTCGCCGACGATCGAAGTGATCGTCAACCCCGAGGACATCGACTACGACGAGGGTTCGGAAGCGGCGCGTCGCAACTCCAAGCAGGTCGACATGGTCGCCAACACGCTTGAGCAGTGGGCCATTCGCGACCACGGCGACCGTCCGCACAAGCTGTTCCTGCACTTCTTCGAGTCGCCTACCGAGGTCATCGGCGAAGACGGCAAGGTCGTCGGTCTGCGCACCGAGCGCACCCAGCTCGACGGCACGGGCAACGTCAAGGGCACTGGCGAATTCACCGACTGGGACGTTCAGGCCATCTACCGGGCCGTCGGCTACTTGTCGCAGAACATCTCGGCCCTGCCGTTCGACGACCAGGCTGGCACTGTCCCGAACGAAGCTGGTCGCGTGATCGGCGACGACTCGGCTGAGGGCGCTGCGCGGTTCATCCCGGCCACCTACGTGACCGGCTGGATCAAGCGTGGTCCGGTCGGCCTCATCGGCCACACCAAGGGCGACGCCAACGAGACCATCGCGTGCCTGCTCGACGACGCCGCTGGCTTCACCCCGGCCACGCAGCCGGAGCCCGAGGCCGTCACCGCGTTCCTCGAAGGCAAGGGCATTCCGTTCACCACGTGGGCTGGCTGGTACCGCCTCGACGCGCACGAGCGCGCGCTTGGCGAGCCCGAGGGTCGCGAGCGCGTGAAGGTTGTTGAGCGCGAAGACATGCTGCGCGCCAGCGAGCCGGATCGGGCCTGACCTGGGAGTGGGCAATCGAACTAGCCGGTACCGCCGGTTCTAAGGCAAGCTAAGACCCGTGTTCGATGCCCACGTCCACATCATCGATCAGCGATACCCGCTGATTCCCAACGAAGGCTATTTGCCCGAGCCGTTCACCATCGCTGATTACCGAAAGCGCGTGTCCCACTTAGACATTCACGGTGGCGCGGTGGTGAGCGCCTCGTTCCAAGGGACCGACCAGTCGTATCTGAAGGCGGCACTTGCCGAACTCGGCGACGACTGGGTTGGCGTCACCCGGCTACATCTCGACGCCACCGATGAGGAAATCATCGACCTCGACAAGGCTGGCGTGCGCGCGCTTCGCTTCAATTTGAAGCGCGCTGCCGCCGATATCACCGCGATGACGTTGCAGGCCATTCGCGCGCACGAGCTGGTCGGGTGGCACGTTGAGCTCTACATCGACGGGCAGATGCTCGCGTCGTTGCAGCCGGTGCTGTCGAAGTTGCCCGCGTTGTCGATCGACCATCTGGGGATGTCGGCCGAGGGGCTGCCGTATTTGCTCGACCTCGTTGACCGGGGTGCGCGCGTGAAGGCGACGGGGTTCGGTCGCGTGGAAATGGATGTCGCCGAGACCCTTCGACGCATCCACGAGGTGAACCCGGGCGCGCTGATGTTTGGCACCGACCTGCCCGGCACGCGTGCTGGTCGGCCGTTCGAAGACAGCGACCTCGACCTGCTGTGCCAGGTTGTCGGCGCTGACGTGCCCGCCGTGCTTGAAGACAACGCGCGCGCTTGTTATCGGCTGCCCGAACGCGACCGGGCCGACCCGGAACCGACGCGCCCGATCCCGCGCATCGACCCGCCCACGTTGCCGATCCCGCGCAACGAGCTGCCGGATGCGCATACGCAGCCGTTGCGGGTGATCGAAAAGCCTTAGCGCCGAGGGCCTGGGCACTTGGTCGGGCGACCAGCGCACCTCGCGGGTCGCGCGGTTACGGGCTGCCCGTCGGATGCGGGGCTGGCGACTCGAAAACCCAGCAGCCGCCCTAAACGAGCAGTGGTCTTAAACCAGCAGGGCGCCCGTTAACCACACGCCCGATGCGATCAAGGCGCCGAACAGTTCGACCAGCATCGAAAGGCCAACGCCCTTGAGCGCGTGAACCGTTGCGGGCCAAGCCAATTCGTGCGTCTTGAGCCGGTACAGCTCGGCCAGGTACACGCCGAGTACGAAGCCGATGAACAGGCCGACAATCGGGATCACGAAGAAGCCCGCGATGCCAAGCACCGCGCCAACAAGCAGCGATCGGTTCGAAACGCCCGCTTCGCGCATGCGTCGACCCGGCCAGGTGTATTTCACGACGCCGGAAACTGCCAGCGCGCCGGTCGCGATGGCGAGCACGGTCCACGCGCCCGCGCCACCAGTCATGAACGCCCACACCGCGATTGCGCCGAAGATAAGGATCACCCCCGGCAGGATGGGCACGATCACTCCGACTATGCCGACCAAGATCACTAGGCCGACGATTACTTCGCCCCACACGTTCACAACCGGGTTTCCTCCCATAAGCGCGCGAACCGCGCATCCGCAATTCTGGCCCAAGCTCTACCGTCACCGCCACGTCGGCGCTATTGTCAGGTTGTCAATACGGCGTGTAACAGGAAAACGAGGTCGAGGCGTGGGCGAGAATCCAACCGCCGGGCATGGTCCGCTCAAGGGCATCAAAGTTGTCGAGTTAGCTGGCATCGGGCCTGGTCCGCATGCGGCTTTGCTGCTCGGTGACCTCGGCGCCGACGTCGTGCGCGTGCAGCGGCACGGCCAGCTGCCCGGGTTCCTCGAACGGCCGCAGTGGCGTGGTCGCACGATCGTTGAAGCCAACCTCAAAGACCCCGCCGACCTGGCCAAAGTCGCTGACCTCATCGACAAAGCCGACGTGCTGATCGAAGGGTTCCGCCCTGGCGTCACCGAGCGCATGGGGCTTGGGCCCGACGAACTACTGGCCCGCAACCCCGGGCTCATTTACGCGCGGATGACCGGCTGGGGCCAGCATGGGCCGATGGCCGAACGCGCTGGTCACGACATTAATTACATCTCGCTCACCGGCATCCTCAACGCGATCGGGCGCAAGGGTGAGCGGCCTGTTCCACCGTTGAACATGGTCGGCGACTTCGGTGGCGGCTCGATGTTCCTCGTCACCGGCGTGCTCGCCGCGCTCGTCGAGCGGTCGGTTTCCGGTAAGGGCCAGGTTGTCGACGCGGCGATGGTCGATGGGGCGCTTGCCCTTTCGCACTTCGTGTGGGGCATGCGCGGCGTCGGCCTGTGGTCGGACGAGCGTGGCACCAACCTGCTCGACACCGGCATGGCGTTCTACGACACCTACGAAACCGCCGACGGCAAGTACATGGCGGTTGGCGCGATCGAACCGCAGTTCTACGCGCTGCTGCTGCAGGGGCTCGGGATCGACCCCGAAGGGCTGCCGATGCAGCTCGACCCCGACGGTCAGGAAACGCTGCGGAAGCTGTTCACGGAGAAGTTCAAAACCAAGACGCGCGACGAGTGGACCGAGATTTTCCTCGACACCGACGCGTGCACAACGCCGGTCCTCACGCTCACCGAGGCGACTACCAACGAGCACATCGCCGCGCGCGAAGGGCTGATCGAAATCGAAGGCGTTACCCAGCACGCGCCCGCACCGCGTTTCTCGCGCACGCAGGGTCCGGTGCCGACGCCGCCGCCGTCGGTTGCGACACCGATCGAATCGGTGTGGGCTGACTGATTTCGCCTGTTCGCGTGGGTAGGGTTTTGCCTTATCCGACGCGAAGAAGCAGTTCATCGGTCCCCGAAAGTGGTAGCCGCAGCTTTCGCCGCTACCACTTTCGCGTGTGCGCTTGTCGCGTTTGTCGCGGGCGCGAAGGTGCTTGGGGATAGTCAGGCGAAGGTGTTGCGGATCGCGTGCACGCGCACGGTCCCGATCCCGCCGTTCGCTTCGGCGTTGAACGGGCTCGCCGCTGGTCTGTTGTTGGCGTCGAGTTTGGCGCTGGTGTGGTTGTTAGTTGTGTTGTATCGGCAAGGGGCAGAACGTCGTTCGACGGTGCCGTTGACGGTTATCGCGTTGGTTGTCGCGAGTTTGTTTGGGCTTGGGGCCGCGCACGAGACCATTGACCCCGGGCTGGTCGGGGCCGGATTGGCGGTGTGCGAGAGCGCGCCTGGTGAGGTCGCGGGCGGTCAGTAGCAGGTCAGGGGCTGTAGCGGGTCGGCGGCGCGGGGGGTGAGGGCCTCGTAGGCCGACGCTATCGACTTCACCGCCAAGCGGAGTTGTTCCTCCGGGTGCGTGAACGGGAGGCGCAAGAAGCGTTCGAACGCACCCTGCACACCAAAGCGCGGGCCAGCCGCGAGCAGCACGCCGTGGTTCGGGGCGGTCGCGGCCAGTGCGGTCGAGACCGGGGTCGGCAACTGCGCCCACACCGACATGCCGCCCGCACCTGGGGTGATGTGCCATTCGGGGAGTTCGTCGGCGACGGCGGCGAGCAGCGTCGCGCGTTGGGCGATGAGTTGTTCGCGGCGGCGGTCGAGGATGGGGGTCGCGTTTTCGAGCAGGTGGGTGGTCGCGAGTTGGTCCATGACCGGGGTGCCGAGGTCGACGGTTGCTCGGATGCCGAGCAGTTTCGTGATCAGCGCCTGGTTGGTGCGGATCCAACCAACGCGCAGGCCACCCCAAAACGACTTGGACGCTGAGCCGATCGTGATGATCTCCGACCCTTTCGCGAACGAGGCGAGCGGCGGGGGCGGGGTGGTTCCCGAGAGGTTGAGGTCGCTCATTGACTCGTCAACGATGATGGTCATGCGGGTGTCGCGGGCGATGGCGGCCAGTTCGGCGCGACCTTCCGCATCGAGGAGCAGGCCAGTTGGATTGTTGAAGTCGGGCACCAAATATGCAAGTGTTGCGGCGGTTTGGCGTGCGGTGCTGCGGATGCCGTCCAAATCCCAACCCGCGCTTGGCAATTCGGGACGGAGCGGTACGGGGATCGGGCGCGCGCCGACGTCGCGGATGGCTTCGATGGCGTTGGGGTAGCTGGGGTGCTCAATCAACACGCGTGCCGACGGGGTGGCGAGCACGTTCAGCAGGAGTCGAAGTCCGTGTTGCGCACCGAGAGTCACGAGGACTTGGCTCGGGTCGGTTGGCAGTCCACGTTCGGTGTAGCGCCGGGCGAGCGCTTCCCGAAGGGCAAGCATGCCGACGGGATCCATGCCATGCGTGTTTAGAAATGCGGGAAGTCCTTGTAGTGCAACTGAATATGCATCTTGCATTTCCGGCGGCGCGGACATCGCCGCGTAGGTCATGTCGATGGTCGGCACCGCAGGCTGCGCCATCAGCGCCATGATGCCGCGCGCGGGCTTCGACCCGTCGTGTGCGATCGCGGGCGGCAGCGCGACTGTGCTGCGCGAACCCTGTCGACTGATCAGGTAGCCGTGGTCGCGCAGGAGTGCGTAAGTGGACGTGATGGTTGTGCGGCTCACGCCGAGCGTGGTTGCGAGGTCGCGTTCACTTGGCAGCGCAACGCCGAGCGGCGCGCGGCCGTCGTGGATGAGCAGGCGAATCGCTTCGGCCAGTGCGAGATACGCGGGCCGGTGCGGGCGACGTTCGACGCCGTCGGTTTCCGGGTCGCGCCACGCGCCCAGGTCGCGTGCCAGTCCCGAAGCACCAATCACTCTTGTCGCCATAAAGTCCAGTATTACGTAAGTGGATATTTTTCGCCAAGGCCAGTGGGTGGATTGTTAAGTCATGTCCACTTTCCTCGCCATCACCGTCGCCCTGGTCATCGGTTTCGCCACCTACTACCTGTCCCCGCGCGACCGCGAACTACCCTTCTGGCCGTTCCAAGATTCCGCGCACGACAGGGCTTTTCGCTCGTACGACGATCAGCGGGCCTTCCGCGACCTCGACGCTGTCCGCGCACGCAAGCCCGTCATCGAACCAGTCCAGTTGCCGAAAACTGGCATCGAATCTGATAGTGGTTCGCTTGCCGCATGATCGCTGGCACACTTGACCACATGGCTACTGAAGTGGTCGCTGCACTGTTCGACACAACGATTGGGCTGTGCGCCGTCGCGTGGCGGGGCACAGCCATCGTGCGTTTCCAGCTCCCGGAAGCAACCGAGGAGAAGACGCTGGCACGGATCACGCGGCCGTTCGGGGATGCGCTGGTGAGGGAGGACGCGCCAGGGCCCGCGGTGCTCGCGGCGATCACAGGCATTCAGGCGCACCTCGCTGGCGACCTCGACTCGTTGCGCTGGATCGAGACGTCGCTCGACGCGGTTTCGCCGTTTCACCGCGACGTGTACGCCGTTACGCGGTCGATCGACCCAGGTCACACGCTGAGCTACGGGCAGGTCGCGGCACGAATCGGCAAGCCGGGCGCGGCGCAGGCGGTGGGCCGCGCCCTTGGCGAAAACCCGATCCCCCTGATCATCCCGTGCCACCGGGTACTCGCGGCCGACCATGCGCTGCACGGCTTTTCGGCTCCGGGCGGGATCGACACGAAGGCGCGATTGCTGACTTTGGAAGGAACGGCGGGCTTCGGCGAGCCGACTTTGTTCTGAGCGCGGCTGGGGCGGCGGTGCGTGCTGACCCGGCCGATAGTGCTGTTAGGGCGGCGGGTCGGTTCGGCGCGGCGGGTTCGCGGGTTTGGGTGGGTGGGCATCGCGTAGCGTCGCTAGAAATCGCTGGTGAGTGAGAGGACAGGAATGCGGACTGTTACGTCGGCCGACGGGACAACTATCGCCTACGACCAGGTTGGCGACGGGGACGCGGGGACGGTCATCCTCATCGGCGGCGCGTTCAGTTCGCGGGCATTCCCCACGATGCGCGAGGTCGCGAAGGTCCTTGCCGACGATTACGGGCTCACCGTCATCAACTACGACCGACGTGGGCGCGGCGACAGCGCCGACTCCCCCGGGGTGTACGACTCGGCCAACGAAGTCGCCGACACCGCGGCACTGATCGAGGCGGCCGGGGGCGAAGCCGCATTGGTCGGGTGGTCATCGGGCGCGGCCCTCGGCTTGCTCGCCGCGCGAACGGTGCCGGGCGTCACGAAGGTTGTCGCGTTTGAGCCGCCGTTCGTCGTCGACCCGAAAGACCATGTGCCGCCGAAGGATTTAGCGACCAAGCTGCATCCGATGATCGCCGCGGGCAAACGCAACAAGACCGTGCGCTACTACCTGACCAAGGCAATGGGCATGCCGTGGTTGATGGTTGGCGTGATGCGGGTGACACCGTTTTGGAAACAGCTGGCGGCGACGTCGAACTCGACCGCGCACGACTGGGCGGTCATGGCGCCGTACATGCGCGGGGTGAAACTCGACGCCGCCGAATGGGAAACGGTCGAAATACCGGTGCTTGTTTTGGCGGGCGACCGCACGTCACCGATGCTGACGAAGGGCGCGAAGGGAATCGCGGGCGTCTTACCGAACGCGGAATTCACCGAGCTCCCCGGCGTAAGCCACAACCCGAAGGTCGAAATCCTCGCCCCGGCAGTTGGCGACTTCCTGACAGGGAAGTAATCGACGGCGCTGACCAACCGTGCGGGCCGACGAGTGCTCATTCCGGGGGCGGGTGTGCTCGGTAGAAGTCGCATGGGTCGCCGGTTAGCAGGCCGTCCATACACGCGAAATATGTCTGTACGCAGGCATTACTCGTGCAATTGTTCGTGTAGAGCATCCCGCGAATGCGTTCGAAACGCTGTTGGTCGGGGGCGAGTGTCTGCCTGAGCGGGACCGCTTTGCTGCTGGTTGTCGGCTTCGGGGCTGGGGCGTCGGCGCCGGGGTTCGCGCAACCCGCGACAGCGAGCGTCGCGACGAGCATCCCGCCCGCGATCCACCGCACTGTCATCCGAGCCACCTCCGTTATCCGACGCTACTCGCCGCTTTGTCGACCCGTGAGCACGCTCTGGTGGCGGCATCGGTCGAGTGGAAATCGCCACCAGAGCGTGCTCACCAGCTCGGCTAGGCGAAACCAGCAAGATCACCAGGCTCTCAGGGATTTTTCTACTCGGCCGTTGTTTACCTGAGAGCCTGATGATCTTGATCCGGAATGGACGCGCTACATCGTGCTCGCGTACGTGCCCCCGACGACCGCGCCGACAGCCGCTGCGGGAATACCGACGACCGCCGCGCCCGCGGCCGCACCGACACCGGCGCCGATCGCGGCACCAGCGGCGGTCGCGCCGCCGGTTGCTGCGGCTGCGGCACCGAGTGCCACCACCGCACCGACACCACCGGTCGGGACGGCGGTAGCGGCCGCGATGATCGCGCCCGCGGTGCCAGTGGTCACCGCGCCAACAACGAATCCAGCGCCAGCGCCGACGGCCGCGCCAGCGAGTCCGCCGCCAACCGCGCCGACCGTTGCGGCCGGGATGCCAGCCAGGGCGGCACCGGCGAGTGCACCAGCGGCGATCTTGTCGGAGCGGCTCGGGTTGATGCCGATCGAACGGCCCTGGGTCGCGATGGCCGCTTCGACGTCGGCGGCGGTGTTGTTCACGCCGTCAAGTGCCTGACCAGGAAGTTCCTGCGGAATGAAGCCAGCGCCCGCGGTGAAGTACTCGTCGGGAACCGGCGCGTTGAAGTCGCCGAGACGCAGGGTTTGCACCGGCGGGGCGATCGGCGCGACCGGCTCAACCGCCTCCGGCAGGTGCAGCTCCTCAACGACGATCGGCGGCGCGGGCGCCACGTACGAAGGCACGGGACGCGTCTCGGTGCCATCGGCGCGCGGTGCCGCGTGCGCGAGGTCGTCGGACGGGCCGACCTTCGCCAGATCCGAGCGCGGCTCCGGCGCGACGGTGCCAGGCTGGACAGTGCCCGGCGCGGTAGTTCCCGGCTGCACCGGACCAGTCGGCACCGCGACAGCGACACCCGCACACGCGACGGCCAATGCCATCGGCACCGCCCCCACAACCAACTTCACTGCCACATGACTCATGCCGAGCACCTCACTGCTTCGCGTTACGCCGCACGTCCCCGCGTGCGGCGTGGCGAACAATAGCGGTAGCTCTGAGGTTGCTGTCAAACCGAGCTAGCTGGTTAGTCGAGGATGTCGTGGCGCACGATCGTCTGGTCGCGGCCTGGGCCAACACCGATCGACGACACCCGCGCACCCGAAAGTTCTTCCAGGCGAAGCACATACGCTTGCGCGTTTGCTGGCAGCTCTTCGAAGGTGCGCGCGCCGGAAATGTCTTCGAACCAGCCCGGCATTTCCTCGTAGATCGGCTTCGCGTGATGGAAGCCGGTCTGGGTGGTCGGCATCTGCTCGACGCGTTCACCGTCGACCTCGTAGGCGACGCAAATCGGCACGGTGTCGAGGCCCGAAAGCACGTCGAGCTTGGTGAGGAAGTAGTCGGTGATGCCGTTGACGCGGGTGGCGTAACGGGCGATCACGGCGTCGAACCAACCGCAGCGACGCGCGCGACCGGTGGTGACGCCAACCTCGCCGCCGTTCTTGGCAAGGAATTCACCCTTGTCGTCGAAGAGCTCAGTCGGGAACGGGCCCGAGCCGACGCGTGTGGTGTAGGCCTTGAGGATGCCGAGGACGGTGTCGATCTTGTTCGGGCCGATGCCCGAGCCGACTGCCGCGCCGCCCGCGGTGGGGTTCGACGAGGTCACGTACGGGTAGGTGCCGTGATCGACGTCGAGGAGGGTGCCCTGGGAGCCTTCGAGCAGCACGGTGTCGCCACGCTCAAGCGCGAGGTTGAGCTCAAGGCGGGTGTCGGCGATGCGGTGCTTGAACGACTCGGCCTGCTCAAGGACCTCATCGACAACCTGCTGCGGGTCGAGCGCGCGACGGTTGTAGATCTTGACAAGCACCTGGTTCTTGAATTCCAGTGCGGCTTCGACCTTTTGGGTGAGGATCTTCTCGTCGAGCACGTCGGCGGCACGGACGCCAACGCGGGCGACCTTGTCCTGGTAGCAGGGGCCGATGCCGCGACCGGTCGTGCCGATCTTGTTGTTGCCGAGGAAGCGCTCGGTGACCTTATCGATGGCGACGTGGTAGGGCATGATCAGGTGCGCGTCGGCCGAGAGCAGCAGGTTCGACGTGTCGACGCCGCGCTCTTCCAGACCGGCGAGCTCTTCGAGCAGCACACCCGGGTCAACGACGACACCGTTGCCGATGACGTTCTTGACGCCCGGAGTGAGGATGCCCGACGGGATCAGATGCAGGGCGAACTTGTCGCCATTGGGCAGCACGACGGTGTGGCCCGCGTTGTTGCCACCCTGGTAACGGACGACCCACTGAAGCCGCTCACCGAGCAAATCGGTAGCTTTGCCCTTACCCTCGTCGCCCCACTGGGCGCCGATGAGGACGATTGCCGGCATTGTCAGCTCTCCTACGCAACGATGAGCAGCACGCGTCTGTACTGCAGCGACTGCCGTACTGGGGCGGTTGCCGGGAACACAGTCTAGCCCACGACGTATAGAAGCCCGGCGACCGACCTGCGACCCGCGTCGGCGTTGCGCTGCGGCGATCCGTTACGGTGGTCTGTCGGCAGCGCGCGCGGCGCGATCCGAGCAAGGAGGGCTACCGCAGTTTGAGTACCCACGTTCTTAGGTGTGGTAACACCCCGGTGCCGATCGCGCTCTCTTCACTGTCGACAACGCAGACCGATCTGGTGCCTGACCTCACCGTCGTCGATGAGTTGCTCCCCGTTTTGGCCGCCGACAGTCTTCCGCGATTGATCGTGCTTGGTGCCGATGCGAGCCTCGCGACCGTGCTCACCCACCTCATGCGAACCGAACGTCTGCATGTCGAACTCGGCTACGTTCCGGTCGAAACCACTTATGCCTCACGGGTTTACAGCCTCGGCACCGGTAACGCGGCGGCAAAACTGGCGGTCGAAGGCAAAGCGCGCGAAACGCTGCTCATCCGCGACGACACCGGCACCGCACTCGTCGGCCGCGCCGCCATCACCGGCCCCGACGGCGCGAAACTCGTCGGCGAAGCCTACGTCGACGACACCCTGCTCTTCACCGGCGAAGTGCGCGAGATGCTGATCTCCCCCACCGTCGAAATGCCCGGTGTCCGCGCCCGCGTGCGCAAGGGATTCCGTAAACGCAAGTGGGTGCAAGGGCGCGCCGCGCAACTTGGCACCCCGGGCGCGGTCGTCACCCGTGACGGCATCGTCGCGACCCGAACCGTGCCCCGCTCCACCTTTTATCGATTCGAACAACCCTGGCTATTGGTGCGATGAGCTACTCCTTTCACAAACACCGTTCCCCCCACCACGACGGGGTGCGGCCCAGCCCGATCTTCCTAGGGATCGTGCTCGTGACCGCGCTTGGCGGCGCGCTCGCGTGGGACGCCGACCTCAATTCGTGGCGCGCCAAAGTCGGCGTTTTCATCCTGGTTGTCGGCGGCTGGATCGTGAGCCTCTGCCTGCATGAATTCGCGCATGCTTACGTCGCGTGGCGAGCGGGCGACCACGAGGTTTCCGCGCGCGGCTACCTCACGCTCAACCCGTTGAAGTACAGCCATCCTGTGCTGTCGATCGCGTTGCCGTTGGTGTTCATCGCGCTTGGCGGCATTGGTCTGCCCGGTGGTGCCGTGTACCTCGACACCAGCCGGTTTAAGCGGTCGGTGCGGCAGTTGGTGAGCGCGGTTGGTCCCGCGTCGAACGCGCTGTGCGCGATCGTGCTGCTTGTGGTGATCAAGATCTGCGGCTCGATGCATGAGGGCGCGGCGTTCTGGTTCGGGCTGAGTTTCCTCGCCTACCTCCAGATCACGGCCACGATTCTTAACGCCCTGCCGGTTCCCGGCCTTGACGGCTTCGGCGTAATCGAACCGCTGCTGAGCTACCAGGCGCGCCAGACCGCCGCCCAAATCGCACCGTTCGGCATGCTGATCGTGTTCGCTGTCGTGTTTTACACGCCGCTGAACACGGTGTTCTTCAGCGTGACCGACTGGCTGTTCTCGCTGTCCGGGGTGCCCGACATCTGGGCCGCGTACGGCAACTACCTGACCAGGTTCTGGAAGTAGTGCTCAATCTTCCGGCGTGACATAGGGATTGGGCACGGTCGGCGGCAGCATCGCCATCGCGGAGATGCGTTGCATGCCGCACACCACCATCAAGTCGACGACAATCGAACGCACCTGCGCGAAGACGACGTGGGCCGAAAGACCAGCTCCCGCAACAACTTCGGGCCGCGCGTTCTTGGCGACGCTGCGCAACGCGCGGGTTGCCGCCGCCTGATCGGGCTGTTCGCCAGGGTCGGCGAGGACCATTTTGCGAACCACTTCGGTGGCGTTGCCGAGTTGGTTGACCAGGTCGATGAGGCGCGGGTCGAGGACCTCGTCGTCGCGGACCAACGTGAGGGAACGACGCAGTAGGACGCGGGTGTTGCGGACCGCGTTGTCGAGCGGGTCGGCGGCCGAATGCAGGCGTTCGAGGCGTTTGCGCGAATTCCAATACAGCGGGGAGATGCGGCTGATCTCCTTGCCGCCCTCAAGCGCGGAACGGAGCGCGTCGATTTCGCCCTGAGTCGCGCGCATCGCGGCGAGCGCGTCGGCGACCTTGTCCGGTTTTTGTTCGAGCAGCCCGTCGGCGCATTCGATGAGCGACTTCGACATGACGCCGAGGACCGTCGCTGCGTGTTCGCGGGCGCGACGCACCGGATGCAGTGGGATCGCGCCAACCATCAAAATGCCGACAAGGCCGCCGATGAGCGCGTCGATCATGCGGTTCGGGCCAGCGCCCGGCGCCTGTTCGAGGGTCGAAACAAGGACGGCTGAACCCGCCGCCTGCAGCGTGAGGATCGTGCCGCCGTCCAGGAAAACCGAAACCGCCATCGCGATCGCGACGATGACGCCGACCTGCCAAACGCCGGTGCCGACCTGGCTGATGAAGAGGTCGCCGATGCCGATGCCAAGCGCGACACCGACAACCAGTTCAATCGACCTACGCAGCCGCGCCCCGAACGAAATGCCGATCGAGACGACCGCGGCGGTTGGGGCGAAGAACGGCTGATCGTGACCGATAAGGTTGTGCGCGATAAACCACGCGAGGGCCGCGCCCGCCGCGCACTGGACGATCGGAATCGCCGACAGGCGCAACCGCACCGTCGACAACTTCAAGCGCGTGACCGCGCTGACCTTCGCAGCCGCGACTACTGGACTCGCCGCGGCGACAACCGCATTGGGTTCGCTCACCGCAGGAGGTCTCAGTCCAGTCCGAGCTCGCCCGCCGCGTGCGGGTCGCAATCTTCAAGCAGATCGAGGCAGCGGGCGTACTCCTCGGTCTCGCCAACCGCACGTGCAGCGCGGGCGAGGGCACCGACGCTGCGCAGGAAACCCTGGTTGGGTTCGTGCGCCCACGGGACCGGGCCGAAACCCTTCCAGCCATTGCGCCGAAGCAGGTCGAGACCACGGTGGTAGCCGGTGCGAGCGAAGGCGTAGGCGGCCACCGTGTCGTGAGTGACCTCATCGCCCGAACGGTCGAGCGCGGCCTCGGCGAGCTGCGCCCACGCGATAGAGGCGGCCGGGAATTGTGCGGCGACCGCGACCGGATCGGTGCCTGCCGAGATGGCATCTTCGGCATCGATTAGTTCAGGGAGGAGGACCGGCTGGGGTCCGAGCAAGTCACCGAAGGAAGACATGAGAAACATTGTGCACCAGTGGACCGACAGGTTCGCGACGCCGCCACGTCTATCAGCGCCAACATGTGGGGCGCGCGCATTAGGCTGGCAGGCCAGTGCAGATATTCGCATCCGATCGAGGGGTACGAGGTGTCCGACCCGACCGACGACAACAACGCGGCAGCCAACCCTGCCGACCACCCGGCCAAGCCCGGGAAACCCGCCGAAGTTGACGGTGTAGGTGAGTCGAAACCTGTTGTGCCGCAGTCCAATAGTGGGTCGTCGGCGGAGACGGTGGTGATTCGGCGTGCGGGTGGAACTGTGCCGCCTGCGGGTCGGCAGGGTGGGCCCGTAGGTGGGGCGCAGCAGGGTGGACCCGTGCCGCCCGCGGGTCTAGGTCGACCGGGTGGGCCCGTGCCGCCTGCGGGTTCTCAGCCGGGCGGGCCTGTGCCGCCTAGCGGTGGCGGGCCTCGCCCGAGTGGTCCTGTGCCGCCCGTAGGTGGGGGTCGAGAGGGAGCACCCGCGTCGCCCCCGAGTGGCACTCAGCGCGGCGCCCCTGTGCCGCCCGCAGGTGATGGTCGGCAGGGTGCACCTGTGCCCAGCGGTGGCGGGTCTCGCCCGGGTGGGCCCGTGCCGCCTAACGCTGGTGGGCCTCGGGAAGGCGGGCCGGTTCCGCCGAAAGCTGGACCCGGCGGAGCCGGTCGCCCAGTTGGCGGGGCGCGCGGACCAGGCGGCGGCCTACGCCCCGATGCTCCTCCCGAGGGGGCGAGCAAGGGACAGTACGGCGATACCCAGCACGCGGGAAGCGCTGACGCGGCAACGACCGCAATGTCCCTGCCGGGCCTCAAGCCAGTCGCACGCCAGGCCCCCTTGCCGCGCACGACGGGCCAGTCGGAGCCGAGCGGCGCGGACGCACAGACGGTGCGAATTACCGCTGGGTCGCGTGATGGTGGGGATAAGTCGCGCACTGACGACGTGAAACAGGGTGCGTCGCCGAAGGATTCACAGTCGGATGCACCGGGTTCGTCACCGGATGAAGCGAAGCTGAGCGACGCGAAGTCAGGTGCTGGCACCGGCAACGCGAATGCGAAAGCTGTTGCTAGCGATGCGAAGAGCGCGGCTACTGCCATGAAGGTTGAACCGCAGTCCGACGAGAAGCCCGCAGGCGCGGAGAACGCTGCGGGCGCACTGGGCAAAGCTGGCGTTTCTGCCACTAAGTCACAGCCCGACGCCACTGCCGAAGCTGGCGCGGGCGCGGCGGCCGTGAGCGGTGATGGTGCGGCCGCTAGCGACTCAGGCACCTCAGGTGCGGGTCGCGCCAAGGGGGACGGCGCGGCGAACGCGGCAAAAGTCGGTGGGGCGGATGCGAAGGATCAAGCGGGGTCGAAGAAGGGGCTCGATGGGGCGAGCGCTGCGGCGGTCGCAGGTGTGGCCGGTGCAGCAGGGGTCGCGGTTGCGGGTGCGCAAGCCGGCGGATCACCCGGCAAGGGTGCGACGGACGCGGCGAGTGCGGCGACCCAGCCGGATGCCACTGTCGTAGCCGCGAATAGCGGACCGAATTCGGCTCGCGACGCCGCATCGGCTGGTCAAACGAATCCGGCCGCAGGGACGGGTGCTGGCGCGAACGCAGGGCCCGGCGGACAGAATTCGGCTGACGGTGCGGCGTCGGCCGGTCAAGCGAATGCTGGTGCGGGGCAAGGAAGTACGGGTCCCGCTGGCGAATCGAATGCGTCGCAAAAGGACGCGCAGTCTGGGGCGAACGCGGGCACCGCGCCCGCTGCGGGCGGGAAGGACGTCGGGTCGGGCGACAGTACGGCGTCGGGTGACGCTGGCGTTGGGGGCGGTAACGACGCGACGGTTCGGGTGTCGCCGGGTGCGAGCGAAGGGGGTGCGCCTGCCGACGACGCGACCGTCGCTATGCGGGTGGTCAGTGCCGCTGATGCGCCTACTACCGCGATTCCGGTGCAGCGGCCTGGCACCGATCGCGTCGTCAAGCAAGGTGGGCGGCCGGTCACTCCCCCGCCCAACACCCCGCGCGGACCTGCCGGACCTCGGCAAGCCGGGCAGCAGGGCCAGCCGGGACAGCAGCCGCATCCCGGCGGTCCCGGCCAGCCGAATCCGCAAGGGCCGCAACAGAATCCGGCTCCCGGTCAGCCGGGCCGGCCGAACCAGCCGGGTGCGCAAGGTCCGCAGGGACCGGGACAGCCCGGGCAGCGAGGTCGCGGACCGCAGGGCCAACCGCCCCGCCCCAACCTCTACAGCAACCCGAACCAACCGGCCGCAGCCGCCGCAGGCGCGCAGGGTCCTGCCGGTCAGCCCGGACAAAGCCAGCTCAACGCGCAAGGTGGACCCAACCAGCAGGGACGCGGGTCCCAGGGTCCGGGACAACCCGGCCAGCCGGCAAACGCGCGCCAACAGGGCCAGGGGCCACAGGGACCTGGGGAAGCCAGCGGGCCTGAGCTCGTCGGCGGGGCAGGACAGCAAGGTCAACCCGGGCAACGGCAGCCCAACGCGCAAGGTGGACCCAACCAACAGGGACGCGGGCCCCAGGGTCCGGGACAACCCGGCCAGCCGGCAAACGCGGGCCAACAGGGCCGCGGGGCACAGGGACCCGGGCAAGCCAGCGCGCCTGGGCTCGTCGGCGGGGCCGGACAGCAAGGTCAGCCCGGACCAGGACAGGCGGCCAATGCCCAAGGTGGTCCAAACCAACAGGGACGTGGGCCGCAGGGGCCAGGGCAACCTGTGCAACAAGGGAACGCGGGCCAACAAGGTCGCGGGCCGCAGGGGGCAGGGCTTGCCGGTGGACCTGGGGTCGTCGGGCTGAGCGGCCAACCAGGTAGCGCCGGGCAAGGCGGTGCCGGGCAGCAGGGCCAACTAGGTCAGGAACAGGCCAACGCGCAAGGTGGGCCAAACCAGCAAGGGCGTGGGGCTTCGGGGCAACCCGGCCAACCAGCCAACGCGCAAGGGGGTGGGCAGCATGGGCATCCTGTGCAAGGGCCCGGGTATCCGGGGGCGGCACCGCTCGCTGGGTTGGCCGGGGCCGGGGCTGCAGCGCAAAAGGGTGTGCAGCCTGGGCCTGCCTATCCCGGTGGGCCGATTCTTGGGTTACCCGGGGATCGGGGGGTTGAGGAGACTCAGCCGTCCAAGGGCGACAATCAGCGGGCCGCGGCGTCGGCTCCCTCGCCCGCCGATATCCAGCCAACGCGGCCAGCGAACCATCTGCCAGAAGGGCAGTCGGCCAAACCTGAGCGGGTTGGGGCAAGTCCCGTTGACGGTGGCGCACCCAAGTCGAAGAAGCCGCTCATCATCGCCGGGATCGCGGTCGCGGCCGTTGGCGCGATTGTCGCCGGGATTTTCGCCTTCACCTCCGGGTCCGACAACTCGCCCGAAGGGAAGGTGCGCGGCGCCATCACCGCGTTCTCCGGTGCGCTCAAAGACGGTGACCTCAACCAACTCCGCGCGACAACCTGCGGCGACCTGCACACGTTCTACCAGGAGATTTCGCCTGAACAGTTCCGTGGCGTGCACAAGTCGTCGGCCGATCGCGGGACCATTCCGGTGGTGTCGAGCGTGAACGCCGTGCGCATCACCGACAACGCCGCGATCGCTGAAGCGACGGTCGCGCCGTCGGGCGATCCTGGCAAGCCGAGTGCACGCACGTTTGATCTTCAAAATGAGAACGGGACATGGAAGGTGTGCGACCCCGCAGCGAAGAATTAGCGAAGAGTTCAGCGACAGTGACCCGTCATATCGGCTATGACGGGTCACACATAACTGGGATCTGCGCGCCCTACAGCGTAATATTTGCCGGATTATGAGCACGCAAGAAACAGTGGCGCAGTCATCTGTCCCGGCTGCATCGCTGGCAGGACAGCGTTTCGGCTTCCGTGACCACTACGAAGTCGGCCGCGAGAAGATTCGGGAATTCGCACGCGCGGTGCAGAATTCGCACCCGGCGCATCAGAACGAGATCGACGCGCGCAAGCTCGGCTACGAGGGCCTGATCGCCCCGCCGACCTTCGCATCGGTGATTGGCACCAACATCACCCGCGCGCTCCTCGAAACCGTGCTCGTTGAGTACGACCTGAGCCAGGTGCTACAAACCGACCAGATCTTCGAGCTGTTCCGCCCGATCCTCGCCGGCGACACCATCCGCAGCGAAGTCGAGATCGAGTCGAAGCGCACGTTCAATGACAACGACTTCATCGTCGTCGGTTTCCGGCTGATCAACCAGGACGGCGAAACCGCGGTGCAGGGCACGACGACGATCGTCGCGCGCACGGGCGTCGACGTCGACCCCAACATCGTTGAAGCCGTCGAGAACATCAGCATGCACCCGCGCCCAGAGGTTGTGGCTGGCGTGAGCATGGACGACCTGCTCACCCCATTGACGGGCGACCGCGACCCGGCCCCGGTTCGCATCGACGCCCCGGTCAACACCGTGCGCACGTTCGAGTCGGTCGAAAAGGGCACCGAGCTTGCAGGCTTCACCGCGCGCGTGACCCGCGGCGACCTCGCCAACTACGCTGGCGTTTCCGGCGACCCGAACCCGATCCACTTCAGCGACCACGCCGCCGAGCTGGCTGGCCTGCCGACGGTCGTCGCGCACGGTCTGCTGACGATGGGCATCGCCGCCGACTTCCTCACCCAGTGGCTCGGCGACCCGACTGCTGTCGAGAAGTTGGCCGTTCGCTTCTCCGGTTTCGTTCCCGTCCCGCCGACCGAGGCTGGCGAGATCGAGTTCTCCGGCAAGGTGAAGTCGGTCGACCCGGAACGTCGTGCGGCGACGGTGCTGCTGAGCGGAGTTTCCGACGGCAAGAAGCTGTTTGGTCGCGCGGTCGCGGAAGTGCGTCTCACCTAACGAATTTCACGCGAATGAGCCCGGCCCCAACCAGGGACCGGGCTCATCGCGTTTCGCAAGACTCAGCCGATTGCGCGGAACGCCAAAATCGTTGACCCAATACGGATTTGGTCGCCGTCGGCGAGCAACGCTCCACTCTCAATCGGCGACTCGTTGACGTAAACACCGTTGGCCGAATGCAAATCCTTGATCAACAGACCGGCCCGGCTCGGCATGATGTGCGCGTGATACCGGCTGGCTTTGGGGTCGTCGAGCACCAGCTCGTTGTCCGTCATTCGCCCAATTCGAATGCCCGCGTGCGGAATTGGGATCTCACGCCCGTCCGCGAAGCGCAGGGTGCCCGCTCGCACGCTGCGCGGCACCTCGGTGACGGTCTCGGTCATCGCGGCGGCAAGATGCTCAACCCGCTTGACCACCCCAAGGTTCAACGGCTCCTGACGCAACACGCTGCGTTCAAGCTCAATAAGCCCGGGACCAGGGTCGATGCCAAGTTCGTCGGCGAGCACCGTGCGCACCCGGCGACACGCTTCAAGCGCGTCGGCCTGACGGCCAGACAGGTAAAGCGCGGTGATGAGCTGACCCCACAACGGCTCGCGCAGCGGGTTTTCATTGGTGAGCGCGACGAGCTCGCCGATCACCGAAGACGCACGCCCACAAGCGATTTCGGCATCGACACGAGCCGAAACCGCGACGAGGCGCTCTTCTTCCATCGCCGTCGCGAAACTGTCGGCGAACGACAACCCAGCAAGATCGGTAAGCGCTCGCCCCGACCACTCACGCAACGCCGTGGCGAAAAGTGTTGCGGCACCGGCGTGGTCGCCCGCGTCGGCCGCTTTCGTTCCCGCTTCGCGCGCGATCTCGAATCGACCGAGATCGCAAGCGGGATCGTCGATTTCGAGGCGATAACCCGCACCCTCGGTCCGCAAGACCGCAGGGGAGTCAACTCCGGCGTTACGCAACGCTTTTCGCAAGTTAGAGACAAAAACTTGCAGACTCGCCGCATACGAATCCGGCGGGTCTTCGTTCCACACCATCTCCGCCAAAACGGCAGAACTCACCGCGCGTCGCCGATTCACAGCGAGCGCGGCCAACAGTGCGCGGGGCTTGGGCCCGCCGAGAGCTACCGGTGTTCCACCGACATAGAGCGCGACAGGACCAAGCACCCGAACATCAAGAGTCATCGCACCTAATTAGGAAGCAGAGATGGACTTGCCTGCAGAATGCAGGTCTTCACATGCCTCGATGACGCGCGCGGCCATCGACGCCTCGGCCTGCTTGAGGTAGCTGCGCGGGTCGTACGCCTTCTTGTTGCCGACCTCACCGTCGATCTTGAGCACGCCGTTGTAGTTGACGAACATGTGCCCGGCGACCGGACGCGTGAACGCGTACTGGGTGTCGGTGTCGACGTTCATCTTCACCACACCGAAGCGCAGCGAGTCTTCGATTTCCGACTTCAGCGAGCCCGAACCGCCGTGGAAGACGAAGTCGAATGGCTGCGCGTCGGCAGGGAGACCCAGCTTCTTCGCGGCGACGCGCTGGCCTTCGGCGAGCACCTCGGGCTTGAGGACGACGTTGCCCGGCTTGTACACGCCGTGCACGTTGCCGAAGGTGGCCGCGAGTAGGTACTTGCCGCCGCTCGGGTCGCCCAGGTAGTCGATGGTCTTGAGGAAGTCTTCCGGCGAGGTGTAGAGCTTCTCGTCGATGTCGGCTTCGACGCCGTCTTCTTCGCCGCCGACAACGCCGATCTCAAGTTCCAGCTTCAGGCGCGCCTTGGTGCTTGCCTCAAGCAGTTCCTTCGCGATGGCGAGGTTCTCGTCGATCGGGATGGCCGAGCCGTCCCACATGTGCGACTGGAACAGCGGCTCAAGGCCCTTATCGACGCGCTCCTGCGACAGCGCGATGAGCGGCCGCACGTAGGTGTCGAGCTTGTCCTTGGGGCAGTGGTCGGTGTGCAGGGCGATCGTGACGTCGTACTGCTTGGCGACAACGTGCGCGAACTCGGCGAGCGCGACAGCGCCAACAACCATGTTCTTACCGTTGAGACCGGACGCGAACTCAGCACCACCGGTGGAAACCTGGATGATGCCGTCACTGCCCGCGTCAGCGAAGCCCTTGATTGCGGCGTTGATGGTCTCCGACGAGGTGACATTGATGGCCGGGAAGGCGAACGAGTTCGCCTTGGCCCGGCTGAGCATCTCGGCGTAGGCCTCCGGAGTCGCGATAGGCAAGGCAGTGACCTCCGTGTTAGGGGGAGCAAAAAACCAATTCTGTCAGGCGTCACCCTAAATTAGGAAGGGACGGCCGTGTGCATCGGCTCGTCTCACCTGAGCATGGACCGCTCGTGTCTCAGTTTCGCCCGGTAGGGTGGGCCCCGTGACTTTGCTGGCGGTATCGGATGCGGCGACGAACAACCTCGCCCTGACACAGTTGCTCGACCCCATGTACCTGCTTCAGGAGACCTGGCTGAAGAACGCGGTACTCCCGGCGATCTTGGCGATCGTCTTTATCGAGACTGGTCTACTTTTCCCGATCCTGCCTGGTGATTCACTGCTGTTCACCGGTGGCATGCTCGCCGCCCAGGAAAATCCCGTCGTCAACATCTGGGTGCTTGTACCGCTCGTCACGGTCGTCGCGTTCCTCGGTGACCAGACCGCGTACTGGATCGGCCGCCGCATCGGGCCCGCGCTGTTCAACAAGGAAGACACCCGATTCTTCAAGAAGTCGTACGTCACCGAGACGCACGAGTTCTTCGAGAAACACGGCCCGAAGACCATCATCCTGGCGCGCTTCGTGCCCATCGTGCGCACGTTCATGCCCGTACTCGCCGGTGTTTCAAAGATGGACTACCGCAAGTTCGTCATCTTCGACATCGTCGGCGCGGTCCTGTGGGCTGGCGGTATCACCACGCTCGGTTACTTCCTGGGCAACGTGCCCTTTATTCGCGATCACATCGAAGCCATCTTCCTGCTGATCGTCTTCGTCTCGATCCTGCCCGGCATCATCACCGTCGGTAAGAAGCTGATCGCCAAGCGGTCCGCGCCCGCGGTTGGCAACGACGCCGAGCTGGCGTCGGTGACAGAAAACAGCTAGACCATTGGCAACCGCGGGACCTGCGATACAGGCAATGGGCAGCTTCGATCCGCTGATCTCAGCAGGCCCTGCCGTGGTCTGCGCGGTAGTGCTGAGCTTCGTTTTCCTTGAGTGCGCGTTCATCATCGGGCTGTTTTTGCCCGGCGATTCGCTGCTGATCACCGCTGGCATCGTGCTCGCTTCGCATGCCAATGGCGAAGCGCAAGTGTGGGGGTTGGCGGTCGGCACGATGTTGGCGGCGATCGCGGGCAACCAGGTTGGTTACGTGATTGGCGCGCGCACCGGGCATCGGTTGGTCGCGCGGAAAAACGGCCGCTACATCAATACGAAAAATCTTGCCAAGGTCACTGAACTACTTGAGCGACATGGCTTTTTCGCGGTGCTCATCGCGCGCTGGATTCCGTGGGTGCGCACGCTGTGCCCGATGGTGGCTGGCGCGGCCAAGATGGATCATCGCCGCTACACCATCGCGTCGACGATCGGCGCGATCATCTGGGCGCCCGTACTGCTGCTGATCGGCTATTACGCGGGGGAATTCCTTGAGCAGGTTTCGTGGCTGATGCCCGTGGTGATCGGCACGTTGATCGCCGGGCTGATCATCGGCACGGTCTTCGGGCTGCGCCACTACCGGCAGGAAATGGCGAAGCCCGCCGAAGAGTTCGACGTTGAACTTGAGCCGAGCGTGGTCGGCGAAACCGAGCGCTAAAGCCCGGCGGCAACCACCTGGTAGGCCGCTTCCATGAGCAACCACCCCGACAGCTGCACCGAAAGGTCGCGTTCGGGGACGGCGGACGCGGTGACCGAGCCGCCCGCGGTGAACTTGCCAGCGCCCGCGCTGCCGCTGGGCAACCGGGCTGGTTGATTCCAGTTGTGGCCGAAAAGCGGTTCGCCTTCGACCTCAAGTCGGTTGGCCCACGCGGCCGTTGCCGATGCTTTCACGAGCGCGGCCGCGTTGCGGCGGTCGGTTTGCTGTTGCTTGCCTTCGCCGGGCAGCATCACCGCGACGATCGCGAGGTAGCGGGCGAGGATGCCGTTGAAAAGCCCGCCGTCGCCGCCACCGCCGCCGCTGATCACGCCGCGTTCGGTCATGTGTTCCTCGACGGCGGCGAGCAGTCGAGTGACGCGTTCAAGGTGGCGGTCGTCGTCGGTGTGGACGGCCAACTCGGCTTCGAGGCCGAGGGTGACGCCCTGGCAGTACGAGAACGTTGGCCGTTCGATCTCGCGCGACGGGAGGTGGATGCCGTCGAGGATCAGACCGCTTTCGGGGTCGCGGAGATTCGCGTCGATCCAGTCGGCCATTTCCTGGGCGCGCTCGACCTGGCCGAGGCGCAGTAGGGCGATGCCCGCGGGACCGTTCGCCGGGGCGTTGAAGAAGTCGGACTTGACCCGCCACGGGATGCCGCCGCCAACCTCGGGCTGCCACGCGTCATACAGCTGACGTTCGAGCGCGACGAGCGCGCGGCGCACCGACGTGAGTTCCTGTGTGCGCTCGGCACGTTCGAGCGCGATCGCCAACCAGGCCATGTCGTCGTAGTAACGGTTGGTCCACCCGGTGATGTTGCGGATGCGATGCGAACGGGCGAGTGCGCCAATTCTCCTGCGGCGCTGCGGAGTTGGGACGCGGTTGGCGGCGTCGACCGCGCAGTCGAGCAGATGCGCCTGCCACCAGTAATGCCAACTCGCGAAGCCGCGCTCACGGCGCGTTGCGGGCCAACCAACAACGCCCAATTCCGTTGTTGGCCAACCCCATAGCGTGCGCAGGTGGCGCGATACCACTGCCGACTCAGCCATGTCGGCGCGCTCCGACCACACTGCGGCCGTTGGGGTGGATCCGGTGCGATCAGTGAAAGGTGGGCGCCGGCCCCCGCGCGAGCTCATTGCTCCATGGTGCCAGCTGTTGACGGGTTCCCGCGGCCGATCCGTTACCAATTCGCGGCCGAACAGATCACATTCTTGTGTTTTACCAGGCCAGCGAGAGGTCGCCGTGCTGGCGAATCCACGCGTGCATCGCGATTCCGGCGGCGACACCGGCGTTGATGCTGCGCGTTGAACCGAATTGGGCGATCGAAACAGTAAGTGCCGCAGCCGTTTTCGCGTCTTCGCTCACGCCGGGGCCCTCTTGGCCGAACAGCAGGAGGCAGTTGCGTGGGAGGTCTGCGGTTTCGATCGGGACCGAGCCGGGCACGTTGTCGACGGCGACAACCTCAAGACCGTTCGTCTCGGCGTATTCGCGTAGCTCGGCGAGGTCGGCGTGATGGACGAGGTGCTGGTAGCGGTCGGTGACCATCGCGCCGCGTCGATTCCAGCGGCGTTTGCCGACGATGTGGACCGCCGCCGCAGCGAACGCGTTGGCGGTGCGCACGACCGTGCCGATGTTGGCGTCATGGCCGAAGTTCTCAATGGCGACATGGAACGGGAAGCGGCGGGCGTCGATGTCGGCGACGATCGCCTCGCGCTTCCAGTAGCGGTAGGCGTCGACGACGTTGCGGCGGTCGCCTTCGGCGAGCAGCTCAGGGTCGTAGCGCTCGTCGGTTGGCGGCTCGGTGCCGTATTCCTCGGCCCACGGCCCGACCCCATAGGGATGTTCACCCCACTCGGTGGGGCCCGCCGCGATCTCACTCGACTCAGTCACCCGGCAATCTTAGGTGTGAGCCTGAGCGTCAGTACGTGCTGGTGCTCGACGACGACAACATGAAAACGACGAAGATCACCCAGACGATGCCAGCGAGGATGCCAAGTACCAGGAAGATCGTGCCGATGATGCCCATGATGTAGCCGGCTTGGGCGGAGCCCCGTCCGCCGAGCGCGCCGTTGGACGCGTCGATCTCGTTGAGCACGCCCTTGCCCTTCGCCCATGCGAACGGGGCGATGAACTGGCAAAGGACAAGGCCGAGGATGCCGAGCACGAGTGCGGTTGTCGCACCGTCAGCTTCGCGCTGCGGGTACCCGTAGGGCTGCTGCCCATACGGCTGATAGGGCTGCTGCGGGTACTCAGGTTGGCTCATGCGCATGATGGTAACGGTTGGGACGCTTGGACGTTGGGTCGTAATTGGGTCGCATCGGTATCGAGGTCTGGCGCGCTGGGTTCGCCGCGCGGGGGTGTAATTCCGGGCGCGGCTGTGGGTCGCGGTGGGGAGGTTGGTCTGGCGGGTCAGCCCTGTTCGCGCATCGGCTCCGGTTGGCCGACTGGTTTCGCGCCCGGGGTTGGGAGTGCCACGATGGGGCGACCCCGGCGTAGGGTTCGTTGCCAACGTAGGGGGTCGAAGATGGCCGGTTCGGTTTCGGCGATGAACTCGTTGACCGTCTTCACGAAGCGGTCGGGATCGAAGTGGTGCGGGAAATGTCCTGCGCCAGCGAAGATTTCGATACGACTGCCCGGGAAAGCGCGGTGGGCGCGGTTCGCGTGACCCGACGGGATCACGGTGTCGCGGGTGCCGCCGATCACCAGCGTTGGCAGGTGGGCGGCGAGGTAGCCGCGATCGAGCATCGTGATGGTTTGGCCGCGACGGTCGGCGGCGGCGCGGATGGTGCGAAGAAACGCGTTGCGCGCGCCTTCTTCGGCCAAGTGGCCGTAGAGGCTGAGGACGTATTCAGCGTCGGGTCCGAGCCCAAAACCGCCGAGCCCCTTCACAATTGGAATCGACGCCTTCACCGCCGTACGCACCGGCCACGACGTGATGGCCATGAGCGCCGGGCCCGCGCCAGCGAGGGTGGCGAGTCGGAACGCCGGGTGCACGCCAGCGCCCATGCCCGCCGGACACACGAGGACGATGCGTTCGACGCGCTCAGGGAACTGGTAGGCGAACTGCATCGCCACTCCCCCACCGAGCGAATGGCCGACGATGGTGATGCGGTCGATGCCGAGCACGCTGAGTAGGTCGCGCATGCCGTTGGCGTAAGCGGCGACGGCGTAGTCGGCACGTGGTTTCGCCGATTCGCCGTGGCCGAGGAGGTCGGGGGCGATGACGGTGAAGTGTTCGGCGAGGGCATCGAAGACCGGCAGCCAGGTGGCTGAACTGTCGGTGATGCCGTGGACCAGCAGCAGCGGAGGGCCAGTACCGGCCATCCTGAAGGCGCGCCGGTAGCCGTGTACCTCGATGAACCGCACATCCCCGCTCATCTTTAAGAGAATGCGCGCCCGGTGTTGCCCTCGGTTCTCACCCAGGTAAGCGTCGTGTGACGCCAGCCATCATGAGGTATTGCGCGGCGGCGTAGGTGGTGAGAATGAACCCTTCGGCGACGCGTTTTTGCTGGTCGGTGCGCGCGAAGAGCCTGCGGGCGACGATGGTCGCGTCGGAGATGGTGAACAGGAGCGCACCAACCCCGAGCCAGGTTTGCGGGTCACGCGTTGGGACGACGAGCCCCGCGATCACCCGTGGGGATGGGTGCGCGAGTTTCGGGTCGGATGCGAGAGTTGCGGCGGTGCCCAAGGTCAGGCCGTAAAGGCTTAACGGGACCGCCAGGTTGGGGGCCTTCGCGCGCAATAAGCCCGCCGCGCCCAACCAGGCGAGTACGCGCGGGACGGCGACCTGCGCGCGTGGGCGGCCACCTCGACGCGCCCACAGCGTCGAATACCCGGTCTGCATCACCGCGAACGAGGACGCGCCCGCGACTAGGCGGCGGTCGTCATCGGGGTCGAGCAGCAGCACGTCGCCGACGGTCGCCGCCGCGAGTGAGCCGAGCGCGATCCGACGCTCGGCCGTTGGCAACTCGGCTTTCGCGACCTCAACCGCGAGCAGGGGCATGAGCAGTGGTTTCGCAACCTGCTGCCACCGATCGCGGCCAGTCACCGCACCCGCGACAGTCACCGCAGCGGCGGCGACATACGCGAGCCGAATCGCCCCGAACCCGCTCACGCCGCAACCCGATCAGCGGCTGCGACGCGAAGTCTTACGACGCGCAACGGTCGGCGGCGCACTCGTCGCTGCTCAGAAGCTGGTTTCGGACGGGGCCGGGGGCAGGACTACGACCTGGCCCGCGTAGCTCAAACCCGCGCCGAAGCCGAGCAACAAAGCCAGCTGGCCGCCCTTTGCCTTGCCCGTCACCAACATTTCTTCCATCGCAAGCGGGATCGACGCGGCCGACGTGTTGCCGGTGTTCTCGATGTCGTTCGCCATCGGGATGTTGTCGGCGAGGCCGAGGTTCTTCTTCATCAGCTCGTTGATGCGCGCGTTGGCCTGGTGCGGGATGAACACCTCGATGTCTTCTTTCGCGACACCGGAAGCGTCCAACGCGGCCGAAAGGGCGCGCGGCAACGTGACGGCGGCCCAACGGAAAACCTTCGGGCCTTCCATGCGCAGCGACATCTGACCAACCGGCTCAACAGCCGGGTCGGTGCCCTGCAATTCCTGGGCGCGCGTCTGGAACGCCTGGAAATCGAGGTTCTGGGCGATCGCTTCGGCGTTTTCGCCGTCGCTACCCCACACCGTCGGCGAGATGCCGTTTTCCTCGGCGGGACCAACAACGACAGCGCCAGCGCCATCGCCGAAGATCATCGCGGTGCCACGGTCGGACTTGTCGAGGCCGACGGTCATCGTCTCGGCACCGATGACCAGCACGTAGTCGGCCGAACCGGCGCGAATGAGGTCGGCGGCAACACCAAGTCCGTAGCCGAAGCCACCGCAACCGGAGGTGAGGTCGAACGCGGCGACCCCGTTGAGCCCAAGGTCAGACGCCACGCTCGGCGCACCGTGCGGGGTGAGCTTGAGCCACGACGACGTGCACAGGATGACCGCGCCGATCAAGGTGGGATCGATCGGTGTGTTCTTGAGGGCGCGCTCACCTGCGGCGGCAGCGATCGACCGGATCGTTTCGTCGCCACTGATCCAGCGACGGTTGTTGATGCCAGTGCGTTCGAAAATCCACTCGGGCGTGGAATCGAGCAGTTCACACACTTCGGCGTTGCTCACGACACGCTGGGGGCGGTAGGCACCGATCCCGAGCATCGCGACATTCTCACGACCCTTATTTACTGCAATGCTCACCACAGGTGACTCACACGTCCTCGTTGAAATTCCGGCTGACCACAATGTCTGCCGGTCTTGGCGGTGTTCAGGCTAGCTCAGGGCGAGATCATCCAGGCCCAGGATGGAACGATATTCCAGACCTTCTTCGGCGATCACCTGGTCAGCGCCGGTTTCGCGATCGACGACGGTAGCGACGCCAACAACGATCGCGCCCGCGTCCCGCAACGCGCGCACCGCGGTGAGCGGCGAGTTGCCGGTGGTTGTGGTGTCTTCGACGACGAGAACGCGCTTACCGACGATGTCTGGGCCCTCGATTTGGCGCTGCATTCCGTGCGCTTTGGCGGCCTTGCGGACGACGAACGCGTCGATCGGACGGCCCGGCGCGTGCATGACGGCCATCGCGACCGGGTCGGCACCCATCGTGAGCCCGCCGACGGCGTCGAAGTCCCAGTCAGCGACTAGCTCGCGCAGCAGCGAACCGATGAGCGGGGCAGCCTGGTGGTGCAGCGTGGCGCGGCGCAGGTCGACGTAGTAGTCGGCTTCCTTGCCCGAAGACAGCGTCACTTTGCCGTGCACGACCGCGAGCTCGCGCACGAGCGCGGCCAGTCGGTCGCGATCGGCGGTGGTGAGCGCCTGACGTGCCTGGTCGATCATGTGGTCCCTTTCGCGTGCGTTGAAGACTCCGATTCACGCAAAAGGATACGGCGTAGCGGTTACTTCGGAACCGGACCCTGGTACGGGCGGAAGCCGGGGTGGAATGGGCCGCCGGGTGCCTCTGTGGAATCGGAGGAATCCTCGGCTTCTTGGGCGGCTACCGGACGCGGGCGCGTTGGCTCGACGCGCGGACGCGGCTCTGGCACGACGGCGAGCGACGGCCGACGTGACGGTTCAGCCCGACGACGCGGCTCGGGGATCGGCTCGACGTAATCGGGATCGTCGAGATCGGGATCGAAATCGTCGGGCAGGCCGTCGGTGCCGCGCATCTTGAAGTCGCGCTCGCTGAACCCACCGCGACGGGTGTCGGCTTCTATGCGGGCGACGGCGAGGTCTTCGACATCCTCATCGTCGGGGCCGGTGAAGCGCGACGGGTCGTGCAGGTCGCCGCGCCGCGGGGTCGGGATGCGGCCAGCGGCGAAGTCGCTCTGCGGGCGGAACTCGATGTCATCGAACTCGGCGCTATCGGCGCTATCGCCGGATTCCGTTGCCGCCGAACGCGATTCGTTCTCGGTGACCGGCGGAAGCACGTGCAGCAGGCCCGAAAGGCGAAGCACCGCATCGATCGCGGCTTCCCAATCCTTGGCATTGCTGCCACCGCCAAGCATGCCGAGCGTCCAGTTGCCTTCGCTCCACAGCATCTGCACGTTGTCGGAAAGACCCTCGATGAACCCGACCATCCGCTGGTCGACAGCGTGGCGCGCCACCTCGGTGTCGGTCGCGAAAACAACGCGATCACCAATGGCACCAAGCAGTTCGAGGTCGTGGTCCTTCGGCGGCGCCGCGGTCTTGAGGCGCATGTCGATGTCGATTTCCGACCCGATCTGGCGACGGACCGCAACCAGCGTCGCGGCGTCTTCCAGATCGAAGAGCACGAACTTCTCGCCCTTGCGAATGCCGGAAACCACGTCGACAGCCGACAGGTAACCGAGCTTGGCGAGCGCGCCACGACGCCACGTCGAAGCGAGCGCAGGCTCAACCGAAACGTAGGTGTAGCCCTGGGACTTCGCCCAAACCTGGCGCGCGTGTCCGGTGCGCTGGCGTTGGACCCGATCGAAATACAGCAGTACGACCGCACCAACAAGCGCGATCGCCGCCAAGCCGAACCACATAGCAGTCATCGTCGCCTAGCCTATCCAGCCGTCGCCCCGATTGCCCGGTAGAAACCGGACTTCGGTGCGTGGGTCGCTCATCGGGGGCCGCCCGGCAACGCCGTCGAGATGATGATCTTGGCGTGGACCGACCCGTCTGGGTTTTTGTCGCCCTGCACCATAACCATGTCGCCGACGGGCAGGTCGGCCGCCTTCGTTGTGGTTAGCGAGATCACTTGCGTACCACTATCAATGAGGACACGCACGGTCGACCCGCCGAGCGAGGCCAACGAGATTTCGGAACCGGTGTTGGACTCGATCGTGCCCATTGTGGTGCCGGAGTCGTCGGTGCCGCCGAGTCCGGGGATGCCACCGAGCCCGGGCAGGCCGCTTGTGCTGGGCGAACTCTTCGGCGTTGTGGGCACGATGCTCGGGAAAAGCCCAGCCTGAGTGGTTGTAGTCGTCGAACCCGACGCGGTGCCATCGCTTGACCCGCCGCTGAACATCAGACCCGCAGCCACGCCAACGACACCGATGAGCGCGAGCACGCCGATGCCGAGCAGGATCCAGAGCCCAGTGTTGCGCTTGCGTTTGGGCGGCTGTTGCGGGGGCTGATCCTGCGGGCCGTAATGCGGCGGCTGCTGACCGTAGGCAGGCTGGCCGTAACCCGGCTGGACATAATCCTGCGGCGGTGGCTGCTGACCTGGGTAGCCGGTCTCGTACCCACCCCACTGCGCCTCATGCGGCGGCAATGCCTGGGTTGGGTTCGACGGCTGACCCCACTGGTCGAAATTGCTGTCACCGTAGGGCGCGGTGTGCTCGACGCCAGGCGAACCCAGCCGTTCAGTCGGCTGCTCCCCACCGGTAGGGCCGTGTTGCCCAACCCACGGATCGTTTGGGTTCGTCATGAGCCCCACCCTACCGACAGCGCGGTGCGTTTTTCTGGGCTTGCACGCACCGCGCTGTCGCGAAACTAGGCCGTGACGGCTTCGCGGCCGAGCACCAACTTGTCGTTGGCGTTGTCGACGTCGACCTTCACGGTGTCGCCGTCGGCGATCGCGCCGGACAGCAGTTCCTTGGCGAGGCTGTCGCCAATGGCCTGCTGAATGAGCCTGCGCAGCGGGCGCGCGCCGTAGGCGGGTTCGTATCCGCGAATGGCGAGCCATTCCTTCGCCTCGGTCGTGACGTCGAGCGTCAGGCGACGTTGCGAAAGCCGCTTCTGCAAACCGCGCAGGTTGATGTCGACGATCGACTCCAACTGCTTGGCGTCGAGCGCGTGGAACATCACCACGTCGTCGAGCCGGTTCAAGAACTCCGGCTTGAACGCGCGCCGCACCGCTTCCATCACCTGTTCCTTGTCGCCACCGGCACCGAGGTTGGAGGTGAGGATGAGGATGGTGTTGCGGAAGTCGACCGTGCGGCCCTGGCTGTCGGTGAGTCGACCTTCGTCGAGCACCTGCAGCAGGATGTCGAACACGTCCGGGTGTGCCTTTTCGATCTCGTCGAAGAGAACAACCGAATAGGGCCGTCGCCGAACAGCTTCGGTGAGCTGACCGCCCTGGTCGTAGCCGACGTAGCCGGGAGGCGCACCGACGAGTCGCGCGACCGCGTGCTTCTCGCTGTACTCGCTCATGTCGATGCGGACCATCGCGCGCTCGTCGGCAAAAAGGAAGTCCGCCAACGACTTTGCGAGTTCGGTCTTACCAACGCCGGTCGGGCCGACAAACATGAACGAGCCCGTCGGACGGTTCGGATCGGCGACGCCAGCGCGCGCACGACGCACCGCGTCCGACACCGCGCGCACCGCTTCCTCTTGTCCAACAACACGTCCCGCGACCTCGGTCTCCATCCGAAGCAGCTTGGCCGTCTCGCCTTCCATCATGCGACCGACCGGCACGCCCGTCCACGCCGAAACGACGTCGGCGATGTCGTCGGGAGTGACCTCTTCGTTGAGCATCACGTCACCGTCGGATGCTGCACCGCTTGCCTTTTCGGCGTCAGCGAGCTGCTTTTCCAGCGCGGGGATCTTGCCGTAGCGCAGCTCGGCCGCCTTGCCAAGGTCGCCGTCGCGCTCGGCACGGTCGGACGCGCCGCGCAACGCTTCGAGCTGTTCCTTGAGACCGCGCACGCCTTCGATCGCGTTCTTCTCGTTCTGCCAGCGCGTGGTGAGCTGGTTGAGCTTCTCGCGGTCGTCGGCCAGTTCTTGGCGCAATTTCTCCAAGCGCTGCTTCGAGCCTTCGTCGGTCTCCTTTTCCAGCGCCATTTCCTCAATCTCAAGGCGACGGACCGCTCGCTCGATTTCATCGATTTCGACTGGGCGAGAATCGATTTCCATCCGAAGCCGCGACGCCGATTCGTCGATCAGGTCAATCGCCTTGTCGGGCAGGAAGCGCGACGTGATGTAGCGGTCCGACAGCGTAGCCGCCGCAACAAGCGCGGAGTCGGTGATGCGCACGCCGTGGTGCACCTCGTAGCGCTCCTTGATGCCGCGCAGGATCTGGATGGTGTCGGGCACCGACGGCTCGCCCACCATGACCTGCTGGAATCGACGTTCGAGCGCGGCGTCCTTTTCGATGTACTTGCGGTACTCGTCCAACGTCGTCGCGCCGACAAGGCGCAGCTCACCGCGCGCGAGCAGCGGCTTGATCATGTTGCCAGCGTCCATCGCCGAGTCGCCGGTACCGCCAGCGCCGACGATGGTGTGCAGCTCATCGATAAACGTAATGATCTCGCCCGCACTGTTTTTGATGTCGTCGAGCACGGCCTTAAGCCGCTCCTCGAACTCACCTCGGTACTTCGCGCCAGCGACCATCGCGCCAAGGTCGAGCGAGATGACCTTCTTGTTGCGCAGCGACTCGGGCACGTCACCCTCGACGATGCGGCGCGCGAGACCTTCAACGATGGCGGTCTTGCCAACGCCGGGCTCGCCGATGAGCACCGGGTTGTTCTTCGTGCGACGCGAAAGTACTTGCACCACACGGCGAATCTCGGTGTCGCGACCGATGACGGGGTCGAGCTTGCCGTCGCGGGCGGCTTGGGTGAGGTCGGTTGAATACTTTTCCAGCGCTTGATAACTCGCTTCGGGATCGGGGGTGGTGACCCGCGCGCTGCCGCGCACCTTTTGGAACGCGTCGCGCAGGGCTTCGGGGGTCGCGCCGTTCGCGCGCAGCAGCTTGGCAACATCGGAGTCGCCCTCGGCCAGGCCAACGAGCAGGTTCTCGGTTGAGACGTACTCGTCGCCGAGTTCGGTCGCGAGCTTCTGCGCGGCGGTGATCGCGGCGAGCGACTCGCGCGACAGCTGCGGTTGGGTTGACGCGCCGGTCGCGCGCGGGAGTTTGTCGACCATGTCGTTGGCCGTGCGCGCGATCGCGGCCGGGTCGACGCCGATCGCCTTGAGCAGCGGCGACGCGACACCGTCGGTCTGATCGAGCAACGCCACCAGCAAGTGCGCCGGACGGATCTCCGGGTTACCCGCGGCGGATGCGGCCTGCAAGGCGGCGGTGAGCGCGGCCTGCGTCTTGGTGGTGGGATTGAACGAATCCACAAATCCTCCGTAATTCCAGTTGAGCGCTGATGCGCTCGATTCGCCCACGGCTGGGCCAGGTTTCGTTTAGTCCAACGCCAACAGAGTTGAGTCTGTTCCGCTCAATTCTGTCGAACCCTCAGCAGTTTTCGTGACGCTGCTCACGGTACGCTCGCGCGACACCCGCGAAGAGGTCCAATCGCGGCATGTCGGAGCAAGTGCGCCCTAAGATTGCTTGCCGACCCACCCAACCCATCAAGGAGCGACCCATGCGGGCGATCGTGGTCCAAAGCTTCGGCGCGCGTCCCGAACTCGCCGACATGCCAGAGCCGGAGCCGGGGCCGGGTGAGGTTCAGGTCGCGCTCGACGCGGCCGGGGTGAATCCGTTCGACCTCAAGCTGGCCGACGGAATGCTCGCGAAGACGCTGCCGACGGATTTTCCGATGATCCTTGGCGTTGATGGGGCTGGCAAGGTCGCCAAGGTGGGCGACGGCGTGACGAAGTTCGCGGTTGGCGATCGCGTTGTCGGCAAGTTCCTGGGTCGTCCTGCGGGACATGGCAGTTGGGCGCAGTACTCAACCGCGCCCGCAGATTCGCTGGTGCCGATTCCCGAGGAAATCACGTTTACGGCAGCGGCGGCGTTGCCGATCGCGGGGCTCACCGCACAGGATCTTGTTGACGCGGCGGGGATCAAACCGAATCAGACCGTGCTTATCGTTGGCGCGACGGGCGGCGTCGGTTCGTTCCTCGTGCAGCTCGCCAACATCGCTGGCGCGAAGGTGATCGCGACCGCGCGCGAAGACGCCGCCGACCAGATGGCGCGACTCGGTGCCGACGAGACGATCGACTACACGATCGTGCGCGGCGACGACCCGAACTTCAACGACCCCGACCCGTCACTTCGCGTTGACTCGCGTGTTGTCGACGCGGTGCGATTCACCCACCCCGACGGCATTGACGTGCTTTTCGACTTGGTAAGTGGCCCAAAGGCTTTCGCCGAACATGCGACCTTGGTGAAGCGCGGCGGTCACGCGTATTCGACGGTGTGGGCGGCCGACGACCTCGCGTTGCGCGAGCACGACATCACCGGCGGCAACTTCGAATCAAAGGGTGGCCCAACGGAATTGGCGCGACTGCTCGCGCGGGTCGCTTCGGGCGACGTTGTTGTGCCGATCGAGGCGACGGTTCCGCTGGAAGCTGGCCCCCTCGCGCTGGGTGGAGATGGCGCGCGAGGGAAGACCGTCTTCGCGATTTAGGCGCCTTCGGCGGTGACGTTCTCCGGCGGTGTGCCGTTCTCCAACAGCACGGCCACCGTCGCGCGGACCATGCCGGGTGAACCGCAGACCATGAGCTGCTGATTCAGGTAAGGGCCATGTGCGGCAACGACTTCCGGTAGGCGGCCGTGCAACAGCTGTTCTGGTGGGAAGCCGATGTCGACGCGCGTTTGTTCGTGCCACGGGTCCGGGGTTGGCGGGTCGTACGGGGCCTCAACGACAGGAAGTACTGTCAGCCAAGGCAATTCGGCCGCAAGCAGGAACAGCATGTCGGCGGCGTAGAGGTCGCGCGGGTACTTCGCACCGATGAAAAGATAAGTGCGGGGCGGGGTTTCGCGACGCGACAGTTGGAGGATCTGCGCGCGCAACGGCGCTAGGCCCGTGCCGCCCGCGATGAGAACCACCTCGGGTGCGGTGGGGTCGACCGCGAAAACGCCACGCGGCGAACTGATTCGCCACTGATCGCCCTCCTGGGTTTCGGCGACAATCGACCCCGAAACCCAGCCGCCCGGCACCGTTCGCACGTGAAATTCCAACTTGCCGTCGAGCGAGGGCGGCAGCGCGGGCGATAACCTGCGGCGCACGCCAGGATGCTGCGGTACCTCAACCTCCACCGAACCGCCGGGCGCGAACGGCACGAAGTCGCCGATGAGGCGAACGACGGCGAGGTCGTTGCGCAGGCGGTGGTGGCCGACGACGGTGGCTGTCCACGCGGGGTCGGGCAGGGCGTTGTTCACAGGCGAACCTCTTTGGCTCAGCCGACCGGGTCGGCACTGATGAGTGCGGTTGGGGTGCCAGCGCGGATGAGGGCCCTGCGCGTTTGGCTGATCATTTCCGGCGACCCGGCGATCTGAATCTGCCGGTCCGCCCACGAACCAAAACTCGTGACGACCGCGCCCAGGTTGCCGACGATCCGGCGGTGCATGCCGAGCGGCTGTTCGCCCGCATCCTGCGGATACCACCACGGGTTGGTCGGCTCGGCGCTGACGGTGACGATCGACAGCCACGGATTCGACTGCGAAAGCTGCCACATGTTGTTCGCGTCGTACAGGTCGCCCGGGTAGCGGCCACCGATGAAGAAATGCACGCGCGGGTTGATGCCGCGCTGACTCATCTCGATGAGCTGGGCGCGCAGCGGCGCGATGCCGGTGCCCGAACCGATGAACAGCACGTCGCGTTTGGATTCGCGGTCGACCTGAAGGCCACCGAGCGGGCCCGCGATCTTCCACCGGTCGCCAACCTGGGTGTCGTTGACAATCGCCGGGCTGACCCAACCTCCGCTGATACGGCGAATGTGGAACTCGATCTCGCCATACGGATTGGCTGGGATCGCCGGGGAAAAGTAGCGCCACATATTCGGTCGTTGCGGCACCTGCACGGGCACGTACTGGCCAGCTTTGAACGGGATCGGTGAATCGGCTTGTAGGCGGATGATCGCTAGGTCGTCGAGCACGCGACGATGACCGACGACCGTCGCGCCCCAGTAGGGCTGCGATTTGTCTTCGTTCGCGCCAATGGCCATCGACGCCGAAACCAGGATGGTGACGTCGCTCCAGCCTTCGTGCAGCTCCCGGGTCCACCGCAGGCCGTGAAAGGTGCGCAGTCCAGCGAGCAGCGCTCGGCCAGCGAGGTCGTAGTGGTCGGCTTCGACCCCGTACTTGCGGTGGTCGCGCGCGAGTTGCTCAAGGAAGCGTTGTGCCTTCTCAAACTCTTCCAAATGGTCGACGACATACGCGAGCGCACTGGTGAGCCGCTTGGGCTGCATGTCCATCGCGGGTGGAAAAACGGCACGTAACCCGGGGTTTTCCGCGAATAGGTGACCATAAAACGCACTGATCAGCCGCTCGGGGCCGCCAGGTGAGTCGGCGATCCCCCGTAGGTCGGCGCGGACCAGCGCAAGCGAACGCGCATCCACGTCGTCAAGCTCCCTTTCGTCGGATTGCTAGAAGGTGGCCTAGTCATGCGAGCAGACCACGCCCCAGTATCCCCCGAAACCCGCCAGTACGTGCGCGGATGCGCGTTAGCTCACGTGGCGAGAACTGGTTGCGGGCTAAAACAGCGGATCGTGGCGAATGGATTTCGCCTGCGTTCCCGCCGCCATGAGGCGGAACTTTGTTGTCTGAACCATTGACGGGGAGCCCACAATCTGCACGTCGCGGTCGGCCCACGAGCCGTAGCTGGCGACGACCTTGCCGATCTGGCCGGTCATGCGGGGTTCGAGGCTGCTCAGGTCGGGTTTCGGGCCGCCGTCATCGAAGTACCACCACGGGTTGTCGTCATGTTCGCTGACCGGGGTGACGGTGAGCCACTTGTTGGCTTCGGCGAGCTGGTTGAGGACAGCGAGGTCGTATAGGTCGCACGGGTGGTGACCGCCGACGAAAAGGTGAACCTTCGGGTTGACCCTGCGCTGCGCCATCGACATGAGCTGCGCGCGTAGTGGCGCGATGCCGGTGCCGCACGCGATCATGAGCATCTTGCGCTTGGCATTGCGGGGAACGCCGAGGCCGCCGAGTGGGGAGCCGACCAACCACTGGTCGCCAACCTGGGTATGGGCGACCATCGCCGGGCTGACCCAACCGCCCATCACGCTGCGCACGTGAAATTCGATCTCGCCGTGCTCATTCGCGGGGTTGGCCGGGGAGAGGTAACGCCACATGCGTGGCCGCGCGGGAATCTGGACGCTGACGTACTGGCCAGCGGCGTACTCCATCGGCTGATCGAGCTTGATCCGAACGATCGAGAGGTTGCGCAGAATCTCGCGCCGCTCAAGCACTCTCGCCGTCCAGCATGCCGGTGTTGTTTCCTTTTCGGCCGCGCTGATCATGGCACCGCTGATGGTGGCGAGGCCCTCATCCCATGCCATCGCGACTTCGTCGGACCACATCTCGGTACCGGCGAACTGTTGCAACGCCGACTTCAGCGAATTGGCAACGGCCACATAGTGCGACGGCTGCACGCCGTACTTGCGATGGTCGCGCCCGAGTTGAGCGAGGAAGGGCAGCAGCTTGTCTGGCTCTTCAAGGCGGTCGAGTGCATAAGAGATGGCCCCGACGAGGCGGTCGCGCTGGGAATCCATGGCGGCGGGAAAATAGTCTCGAACGCCCGGATAGTCGGTGAACAGGATTGAGTAGAACGACCTGGATAGCCGTTCGGACCCACCGTCTTCCGCAGCGACCGCCTTGAACGTAGTTCGGATCAGGGCGATAGTGCGCGAATCCATATGTGTCACAACCTCGTTTCGCCATGGAACGCTCTTCGCGCCGGCGAGTGACGGGCTGGCCCCAACCTAGAAGGAAGCTCGTCAGCAGCCGATGGGAGCGAGTCTAGGTCAGGTTTGCCAGCTTCGGAATCGTACTCTTAAACATCACAGATGTAATTCGTGAATATGGCAGTACCGCCCGGTATGTAACCGTGGAAACAAACTTTGAGACTGTTAATTCCAGCGTAATTACCCCTCGCTAGGGTGAGATAAATCGGTGAGATTTCCCAGTTGGTGACCAATTGCCCTGGTGGCGGGGCACTTCCGCGTGTAGGTCGGCTACGGCAGTTCACTCGCAGGGTGGGCACCCGCGCACCAACAGCTCACGAGGTCAGTGAACATGCGGTGCTTCACTCGTTACCTCGGGCAACACTTTTAGCACACTCACAGCAACCATTCGCCCGGTGTGAAACGCAAAAGTGCACCTCAGTGGCCCGTTTCGTAGTCACACGAACTGGGCAACGCGAATAAGTGAGTTGCTGGACGGTCACCGGAAAACGAAAGGCCCCTTGCTTTCGCGCTGAACGCGAGAAAGCAAGGGGCCCTTCACCTTCAGCTTCGACCTAGCGACGGTGGCGCGGTTTCCACACCACAAGCGCGGTACTGCGCTGCGGCGGGGACATATCGGGTCGAAAACCCGCCTGCAACCGCTCAACCTCGGCCGCCAACTCACCAACACGCTGCTGTAGCGCCTCAACCTGATTGGTGAGTTCGATGATGCGTTTGATGCCAGCCAAATTGACGCCCTCGTCCTGCGAAAGGCGCTGCACCTCACGGAGCAGCTCCACATCGCGGGCCGAATACCTTCGACCGCCACCCGAAGTACGTTGCGGAGTGACCAGCCCGAGCCGGTCATAGGTACGCAACGTCTGCGCGTGCATACCAGCGAGCTGGGCGGCGACCGAAATCATGAAGACATCGGCCCGCCCCGCCGCTCCCGACGTGGGCTTCGGATCGTCAGCCATCAAGCGCCCGCCCAACCCGATCGCGGATCGTACCCGGCCGCCTTCTCGGCTTCCTGGTACTTCTTGAGGGCTTCGGTTGCTTCGGCGTCGAGCGATTGCGGCACAGCCACTTTCACCGTGACAAGCAGGTCGCCCGCACCGCCAGCGGCACCGCGCTTTGGCACACCACGTCCGCGCACCCGCAACGTGCGACCGTCGGCAGTGCCCGGGGGCACCTTCACACCGACGCGCCCGTCGAGGGTAGGCACGGAAACCGTTGTGCCAAGCACCAATTCGCTGTAGCTCACCGGAAGGACAAGGGTGAGGTCGTCGCCTTGACGGCCGAACACCTTGTCCTGGCTCACGTGCACCGTGACGAACAGGTCGCCCGAAGGCGCACCGCGCAAACCCGCTTCGCCTTGCCCGGCTAGGCGGATCTTCTGGCCGTCGCTCACGCCCGGTGGAATGCGGACAGTGATGGTGCGCGTGCGGTTTTGGATACCGGTGCCCGAGCAATCGGTGCACGGATCGTCGATGATCGAGCCGGTGCCACGGCAGTCGTCGCACGGCTCGCTAAAGCCGAACGCGCCCTGGTTCCGGTTGACCACACCAGCGCCATTGCAATGCGGACACACGCGCGGGCTGGTGCCCGGCTTCGCGCCGCTGCCGTGGCAGGTGGTGCACGGCGACGGCGACGTCATCCGCAATGGCACCGTGACACCTTGCGCGGCCTCGCGGAACCCGAGTGTTGTCTCGGTCTCCACATCCGAACCGCGCCGCGGGCGCGTCGCCGCCCGTCCCCCGCCACTGCGGTTGAACAGGCCGCCGAACAGGTCGCCGAGACCACCATCGCCAGCTCCGGCTTGACCGAAGATGTCGTTGATGTTGAATTCCTGCGAGAAACCACCGCCGCCACCAGGCGAAAAGCCGCCGCCGCGCCCGTAACCACCAGCCCCGCCACCCGCGAAGAGGCGACGGGTCTCGTCGTACTCCTTGCGCTTGGCCGGGTCGGAAAGCACCGCGTTGGCTTCGCTGACCGTCTTGAACCGCTCCTCGGCCTTGGTGTCGCCCGGGTTGGAATCCGGGTGCAGGTCGCGAGCGAGTTTGCGGTAGGCCTTCTTAATCTCGTCCGGCGTCGCCGTCGACGAGACGCCCAGCTCCTTGTAGAAGTCCTTCTCGATCCACTCCCGTTGGCTCACCGGGCGTCTCCTCCTTTCGAACTGTTATTCGCTTGGCGTGGCATCTTGATCCGATGCCTCCACCGCGTCGGCATCGGTGACGCCGACCAGCGCGTGCCGAAGCACCCGGTCGCCGAACCGATACCCCTTGCGCATGACCAGGCCGAGCACCGGGTCGCTGCCGGAACCCTCGTGCTGCACAGCCTCATGCAGCGCGGGGTCGAACGGGTCGCCGACGGCACCGAACTCGGTCAAACCCTGCTTGGTGAGGGCGGTTTCGAGCTTGTCGGCAACCGACTTGAGCGGACCGTTCTCCAGATCGCCGTGCGCACGCGCCCGGTCGAGGTCGTCGAGCACGCCGAGCAGCTCGGTGACAACCTGCGCCTTGGCCGTCTCAATATTGGCCTGACGATCGCGTTCAACGCGACGCCGGTAGTTGGCGTATTCGGCGGTCAACCGTTGCAGGTCGGCGGTGCGCTCGGCGAGTTCGTCGTGCTCAGGTGCTTCGCTCTTGCTCGCATCGGCTTTGGCTGCATCGGCCTTGGTCGCATCGTCAGCCGGGGTTGGCTCCTCGGGCGCGCCGGGAGCCGTGTCCGCGACGATGTCGTCGAGCAACTCCTCGCCGGAGTTGGGCTCACTCACTTCTTGTCGCTCGGATCGTCGACGACCTCGGCATCAACAACCTGGTCATCGTCGGCCTGGGCCGAACCGTTGCCAGCGGCACCGGTCTGCGCGTCCTGCGCGGCCTGCGACTCGTAGATGGCCTGGCCGACCTTCTGCGACTCGGTCGCGAGCTTCTCAACAGCGGTCTTGATCGCGGCGATATCGGTGCCCTCAAGCGCCAACTTCGCCTCGGCGACCGCGTTTTCGGCCTGTGCGAGCAGATCCGCGCTCACCTGCGCGCCACCCTCGGACAGCTTCTGCTCGCTGATGAACTTCTCGGTCTGGTGCACGAGCGACTCGGCCTGGTTGCGGGTCTCGGCCTCTTCGCGACGCGCCTTGTCGTCGGCGGCGTGCGCCTCAGCGTCGGCGACCATGCGATCGATCTCTTCCTTGGACAGGCCGGAACCGTCCTGGATCTTGATCGTGTTTTCCTTGCCGGTACCCTTGTCCTTGGCCGTGACGTGCACGATGCCGTTGGCGTCGATGTCGAAGGTGACCTCGATCTGCGGCACGCCGCGCGGGGCAGGCGGGATGCCGGTGAGCTCGAACGAACCGAGCAGCTTGTTGTGCGAAGCGATTTCGCGCTCGCCCTGGAACACCTGGATCTGCACCGACGGCTGGTTGTCGTCGGCCGTGGTGAAGGTTTCCGAACGCTTGGTCGGGATGGTGGTGTTGCGCTCGATGAGCTTGGTCATCACGCCACCCTTGGTCTCAATGCCGAGGGAAAGCGGGGTGACGTCGAGGAGCAGCACGTCCTTGACCTCGCCCTTGAGCACGCCAGCCTGCAGCGCGGCACCAACAGCGACGACCTCGTCCGGGTTAACGCCCTTGTTGGGCTCCTGACCACCGGTCAGTTCCTTGACCAGCTCAGACACCGCGGGCATACGGGTTGAACCACCGACGAGAACGACGTGGTCGATGTCGGAGACCTTGATGCCAGCGTCCTTGATGACCGACTGGAACGGCGCACGGGTGCGGTCGAGCAGGTCGGAGGTGATCTTCTGGAACTCCGAGCGGGTGAGCTGCTCGTCGAGGAACAACGGGTTCTTGTCCGCGTCGACGGTGATGTAGGGCAGGTTGATCGAGGTGGACTGGCTCGAGCTGAGCTCGATCTTGGCCTTCTCAGCAGCCTCACGCAGGCGCTGCATTGCCATCTTGTCCTTGGTCAGATCAATGCCGGTCTGCGCCTTGAACTTATCGACGAGCCACGAGACGATGCGCTCGTCCCAGTCGTCGCCACCGAGGTGGTTGTCGCCGGAGGTCGCGCGGACCTCAACGACGCCCTCGCCGATTTCAAGCAGCGAAACGTCGAAGGTGCCGCCGCCGAGGTCGAAGACCAGGATGGTCTGCTCTTTGTCGCCCTTGTCGAGGCCGTACGCGAGCGCGGCCGCGGTGGGCTCGTTGACGATGCGCAGGACGTTCAGGCCAGCGATCTGGCCCGCTTCCTTGGTGGCCTGACGCTGTGCGTCTTCGAAGTAGGCGGGGACGGTGATGACCGCGTCGGTGATTTCCTCGCCAAGGTAGGCCTCAGCATCGCGCTTGAGCTTCATCAGCGTGCGCGCCGAGATTTCCTGCGGCGTGTACTTCTTGTCGTCGATCTCGACGTTCCAGTCGGTGCCGACGTGGCGCTTCACCGAGCGGATAGTGCGGTCGACGTTCGTGACGGCCTGGTTCTTGGCTGGCTGGCCGACCAGCACCTCGCCGTTCTTCGCGAAGGCGACGACCGACGGCGTTGTGCGCGAACCTTCGGAGTTCGCGACGACGACCGGCTCACCACCTTCGAGTACGGCGACAACAGAGTTCGTGGTCCCGAGGTCGATTCCGACCGCACGAGCCATAGTGGTTCCTCCTGTTTTGACTTAAACCAATGTGGGTGCGAGAGCGCCCGTTTCGGACCGCCCTCCGCAACGCTGAGCGTGGTCGGCTCAATCCTGCACCCGAAAGTCTTCGGAGTCAACCAGAACTTGAGTCTAAGACGCTCATGTTGATGTCTGGCACAACCAACGCTCGCGGCGATTCATTCCCGCGCAAGCCATTGTTGCTTCGGATGCGCTCAATAACACTCGGCGACACCACATCGTGATCGACTGCGGACTGATGGTTGTCGATCCGCAACCCCCACTTTCGGGGGCACCGACGCGCGTTGCGGTGCGATAGCGTCGAAGGATGATGACTATGGGTAACGGTTGGAAGCGTTCACTCGTCGCGGGAGCGGTTGTCGCTGGCGCAGTACTGGGCCCGGTCGCGACCGCATCGGCGGATTCAGGCACGGTTATTGCCAACGATGGGTGCACGTTCTCGTCGGTCGGCGGATCGTGCAGCGACCCGGGACCGGTTGGGCACGCGCTCATCGCGTTGCGCGCGTTCGCGGTGAGTTTGGGCTGGGGAACGGGGATCACGTCGGGGACGGCGTACTTCATTTAGGTTGAGGAAAGTCCCGCTGACCTTGATGGTTGGCGGGATTTTCGCTTCGGCGGAACATCTATATCGAATTTTGTATACTTGCCAGTGTGAAGCGACTTGAGTTCGTCGGCTCAGCGCTGGATGACTTGCGTAACTTCCCGGTCTCGGCTCGGCGGGAATGCGGTTACCAACTTGACCGGGTGCAAAACGGGCTGGATCCGACCGACTGGCGACCGATGCGCAGCGTCGGTATTGGGGTTGCCGAGATTCGAGTGCGCGACGAATCTGGCGCCTTCCGAGTCTTGTACGTGGCGAAACTCGCCGACAGAGTGCTTGTGCTGCACTGCTTCCAGAAGAAGACTCAGAAGACATCAGATTCCGACCTCACCCTCGCGAGCAAGCGCTACGCGCAGGTTGGTGTCGCAAGCAGGAAAGGAACGGGCTGATGACGAACGAGTCGTTCGACAGCGTGTGGGATGCCATCGAAGATACGCCGCAGGCAGCCGAGAACATGCGGCTGCGCTCATTGCTCATGATGGCGCTCACTAATCACATCCAGAATGCGGGGTGGACCCAGTCAACTGCTGCTCAAAGACTCGGTGTTACTCAGCCCCGAGTCTCGGATCTGACCCGTGGCAAAATCGAACTCTTCGGCCTGGACTCGCTCGTGAACATGGTTGCGGCGGCAGGGTTGCACGTCGAGTTGAGCGTTCGGGCGGCCTAAACGCGCACTTCGGACGGGGCTTCGAGGTGGGCGGTTGCGTACGTGCGTAGTTCGGCCACTGCGGCGAGTTGGGATTCCAATGCCGCGATTCGAGCGGTGCGGTGGGTTGTTCGCGTTGTGGCCGCGTCCGAGGCGGCGCGCAACGAGTCTTCGATTGAGCGGAAAGTGCGTTCGGCGACGCCCGCGTAGTGGTCGCGGAGGGTGCGGTGAATTCGGTGCATGCGGTCCTTGCCGTCCTTCGCGGCCTGGAACGCGACATCGTCAAGGAAGCGGCGAATCGCCTGTTTCGCTTCGGCGCGGCGGCGGGCGAGGCGGGCCTGTTTGTCGTCGCGGTACGCCTTGCCGCCAACGAGCAGGCCAGCACCCAGCGAGATTGGGTTGAGCATCGCTAGGCCAGCGAAGGTGGTCGCGAGGCCGACCATCAGCACGCCGCCGTACGAACCACGCATGCCGACAAGCATTTTCGAGACAAGGCCGATGTCGGGTTCGAGGTCGGCGATGGTTGGTTGCTTGTTGAGTGCGTCGGCCGCTGGCAGTTCGACGGTGCTCATCGCCTGAAAGTGCTCGGCTATTTGGTCGGCGAGCAGGTCGGCGCGGGTGTGGGCGTAGAGCAGGTTGTCGCCTAGGGCGGAATCGACTGTGCTGCTTAGCCATTCGGTAACGGCTGGCCAGTGGCGACCGGGGTCGTGGGTGTCGATCCACTCGTCGCCTTCGCGGGCAATGGTGCGGAGGCGTTCGCGTAGGTCGTGGTCGACGTCGCCGATGAGGTCGGTGATGCCGTCTGCGAGGGTTTGTTGCCAGGTCGCGGTGCGGCGTTGGAGGTCCTGGGCAGTGGATTTGGCGAGGTGGAGTTCATTCACGGCCGCGTCGGCGGATTTGGGATCGCGGAGGGCTACCAGTTCACTACCGACTTTCAGCGCCAAATGTTCTGCCGCGCTGTGTAATTCGCGCGCTACTGCGGATCTCGCGGCCCTGTCGCCCTGGTTGATTACCTCGCGCAGGAAGTCGAACAGTTGCGGGAAGCCGGATTCCGCGCCCAACTGCGGGTCTTGGAACCGCATTGCGTGCTTGCGCAGGTGCGCGGAGATGGGGATGAGCGTTGTTTGCGTGCGGGTGCGATTCGCGGCTTCGACCTGACGCCAGTGCGGGTAAAGGTCGGTTTTCGTGAGCAAAATCGCTGTGCTTGAAGTGAATTCGCTTGCTTGGCGCAGGAAGGCGAGTTCGGGGGCGGTCAGCTCGGTTGACGCGTCGGTGACGAAGAGGATCGCGTCGGCGGTGCTGACCAGCTCAAGCGCGCCGACGGTTGAGCCCGCCGCACCGAGGCCGGGGGTGTCGATGAGGACGATGCCGTCTTTGAGGAGGTCGCTGGGGTAGCCCAGGTCGATTCGGGTTGCTTGGTCGCGGGTTATTGTCGCGATGGATTTGATTTCTCGTTCGCCGATCGCGGTGAAAGCTGTTGGAGCGTAAGCGAGTTCGATTGGCACCGTTGTTGTTGCACCATCACCTACCGGGCACAGGTCGACATTGAGTAGCGCGTTGATGAAGCTACTTTTGCCCTGGCCGACCTGGCCAGCGACCACGATGCGGCGGCGCGGGTCGCGAACCCGGTCGCCCGCCTGGGTGAGGCGGGCGACCAGGTCCGCTCGGCCAGCAGCTGTGGCTGCGGCGATGGTGTCGTCGAGGACGGCGAGCAACGTGTCCACGGTTAGTGGATGAGGCCGTGATCGGGGACGTCGTGGGGCTCTGGGTGTGTTTCGGTTTCGGTGAACAGGCTGGTGTGGGTGTCGGTCGGCTGGAACGCGGCGTGGGGTTCGTGGGTGAGACCGGGGCCGAAGACGCTGTCGACGTCGACTGCCGACCAGGCTTCGCCGTGGTGGTCGGCTGGGGTGACGTCGACGTGGGCGGGGGCGGCGGTGAAAGCTTGGGCGAGGCCGGTTGGTGCGGGGGCTTCGACTGCGGGGGCTTGGGTGACGGGTGTTGTTGTGCCCAAGGAAGTTTCCAATCCGGTTGCGGGGGTGGGCGCTGCGGGGCCGCCTGCTGCTGTCGCGGAGGCGGGGATGTTGGATGCCACTGCGGATAGGTCGGATGTCGCGGTGAGGGCCGCGTTGGCCCCGGTTGTTGCGGTGAGGCCCGCGGTGGCCGCCGCGTTCATGGCTGCCGCTGCTGCGGAGGTATCGAGGTCGCTGATGACGGCTGCTCCGGCGCCCAGGCCGGGGGTTGCGGTCGCGAAGGATGTTGACGCCTCGACCGCCCCGGTTGCTGCGGTGAGTGCGGAGCCTACCGTCGCGTTCAGGGCGGCTGAGGTGTTGAGGCCGCTCGTAAAAGCGGCGTCGGCGTTCAGACCGGATGTAGCGGCCGCAGTGAGGGGCGAAGATGCTGTGGTCGCGAAGGATGTTGACGCGTCGACCGCCGCGTTCGCTGCCGTCGTTGCGGCGAGGGCGGGGGTTGCTGCGGCGTTCAGGGCGGCGTCGAGGCCGCTCGTGACAGCGGCGCCAGCGTTCAGGCCCGAGGTCGCGGTGAGGGGCGAAGATGCTGCGGTTGCGAGGGATATTGACGCGTCGACCGCCGCGTTCGCTGCCGTCGTTGCGGCGAGGGCGGGGGTTGCCGTCGTTGTCAGGGCTGAGGCGGCGGCCGCGTCGAAGCTGGTCATGACTGGCGTCCCAATGTTCAGGCCAGAGGTCGCGGTTGCGGCGATGTCTGAAGATGCTGCGGTTGCGAAGGCCGCTGACGCGTTGACTGCCGCGTTCGCCCCAGTTGCTGCGGCGAGGGCGGTTGTTGCCGTCGCGTTCACAGCGGTGTCGAGGCCGCTCGTGGCGGTCGTTCCGGTGTTCAGGCCGGATATCGCGGTTGCGGCTATGTCCGCAGATCCTGCGCTTGCGAGGCCCGTTGATGCGCCGACTGCCGCGTTCGCGCCAGTTGCCGCGGCGAGGGCGGTTGTTGCCGTCGCGTTCACAGCGGTGTCGAGGCCGCTCGTGGCGGTCGTTCCGGCGTTCAGGCCGGAGGTCGCGGTGAAGGCCGATGAAAGGTCCGTGGGGAGGCTCGCTGCCGAGCTCAGGGGCTGTGCGGCTGCGGCGCCTACTAAGGCGAGTTCTGGGGCGAAGGCCGCGTCCAGTGCGGTGCCCAAGTTGGCGGCGACGCCTGCGGTTGCGTCGGATGCGAGCGCCGAAGTGAGGTTGGCGGTCGAGGCAAGCGCCGCGACATTCGCGCCAAGTCCTGCCGCTACACCTGCGTTGGCGAAGTTATCCACAGTCGTCCCGAGGGCGCCGGTGGAGAGTTCAGTCGCGGCCAACGTTGCGGAGTTATCCACAGCCGCACCCAGATTCGCGGGCGTGGTTATCCCCAAGGCTGCCGTCGTTGCGCCGTTCGCCGCCGCGGCGAGGTCGAGGTTGCTGGCGAGGTTCGTGGCGTCAACCGCAGGAGTCGCGGCCAGTTGAGTGGCGAAGTCGAGGGCGGAATTCGCGCCGCCAAGGGCGCCCAGGCTGTGGGCCGCACCGCTGGCCGCCGCCCCGAAATCGGTTGCGAAGTCGGCTGTAGACGTCGCGTCTACGCCAGCGGCCAGGGGCGTCGTCAGGTCGACTATCGAATTCGTGGCAGCGCCAGCGTCGATCGCCGATGTAGCGCTGGTTGCCAACCCGAGCGCGGCATCGGTTCCCGCCTCGACCCCTGTGCTCAAATCGGCCGCGGTGTTGAGCACCGATGACGCGGTCAGGCCCGCCGTCGCAGAGGTTGCGAGGTCGAGGGCGGAGTCGGCTGCGCCGTTCAGGCCAAGCGTCGACGACAGACCCAAACCGGTTGCGGCGCCCGACACCGCACCGAGGTCCGCTTCGAGCTGGACTGGAACGTCGGGTGCCGAAATCGCACCAGCACCGGCGGCAAGCTCGGCACCCAGGTCGAGTGCCGAATTCGCATCGACAGTGGAAGCAAGTTGGGTGCCGACGTCGAGCGCCGTGGCTACATCGGCGTCCAACTCGGTGCCGAGATTGGTTGCAAAGTTGACGGCCGTGTCAGTTCCGCTGGCGAGGACGGCAGTTGCGGCCGCTCCCCCGGCAACGTTCGCCCCAACCGTTGCGGCCACGTCCCCGACCAGCTGAGCCCCCGCGGTCGCGGCCAAGTCGGTGCCCAACGTTGCTGCCGCGCCCAGGTCGGAGGTTGCATCGACCGCGCCGACAGTGGCTGCAGGCACGTCCCCCGTCAGCTGACTCCCCGCAGTCGCAGCGAGGTCGGCACCTGCAGTCGCCGCCGAGTGAAGGGCCGCAGTTGCGTCGACGGCGGCGTCGGGCGCTGCCGGCCCGGCGAGCTGCGTTCCCGCAGTCGCAGCCAACTCGGTGCCCAACGTTGCGGCGGTGTCCAAGGCGGCGGTCGCGTCGATCGCGCCTACGGCTCCTGCTGTGGTAGCCACATCTCCAACCAGCTGCGTTCCCGCAGTCGCAGCCAACTCGGTGCCCAGCGTTGCGGCCGCACCCAAGGCGGCGGTCGCGTCCATCGCACCTACGGCTCCCGTTGTAGCAGCCACATCTCCAGCCAGCTGAGTTGTCGCAATTGCGGCGAGCTCGGCGCCCACGGTTGCGGCCGCACCAACGGGCGCCGTTGCGTCGACGGCGGTGGCGGTTCCTGCCGCCCCGACGAGCTGAGTTGCAGTGTTCGCGGCCAAGTCCGTTCCCACCGTTGCGGCGGCTCCCGTTGTGGCAGCCAACCCTCCAACCAGCTGGCTCGCTGTGGTTGCGGTGAGGTCGGCGGCCACAGTTGCGGCCGTGCCCACGGCGGCCGTTGCGTCGCCCGCGCCTGCGGTGCCAACTGCTGCGGATACGTCCCCAATCAGCTGACTTCCTGCGGTCGTAGCCAGGTCGGCGCCCACAGTCGCGGCTGCACCGAGGGCCGCAGTCGCGTCTATAGCTGCGGCCCCGACCAGCTGACTTGCTGCTGTTGCGGCCAAGTCGGTGCCCAATGTTGCTGCCGCGCCAGCAGCGGCGGTCGCGTCCACTGCGCCCGCCGTGCCCACTGCTGCGGACACGTCCCCGGCCAGCTGGGTTGCTGCGGTCGCAGCGATGTTGGTGCCGAAGGTTGCGGCCGTGTCCAAGGCGGCGGTTGCGTCGGTGTCGACGGCTATATCTCCGGTGAGGTCTGTTGCTGCGGTCGCGGTGAGGGCGGTGTCGACTGTCGCTTCTACCGCTGCCGCTGCGGCTGCCGGGGTCGCCAAGCTTGCCGCTAGTAACGGCTGTAGGGCCGGGGTGCCGGACAAGCCCGCTGCTGCCGCTACCGTCGGGAGGAGGGTTGCGATTTCGGTTGGGGACACGGCTATTTCGGCCGTGCACAATGCCGCGTGCGGGCTCGCGCAATAGTTTGCTGCAGCCGCCGGGTCGCGCAGTAAGTTCAGGATGAATTCAAGGATCGCGGTAGGGCTCATGCTCGGAAATCAGCTCCTCAGGCACGTCAATTCACGGATTCACGCTGGGGCCTTGCGAGTGTTGTAAAAAGCTAGTCCCATTTGCCAACGGATTCGTTACGACTCTCGGCAGAAAAACTTCGCAGGTCACGATCCGGTTTCCACGCAACTCACGACGTTAGCTGGGTGAGTGCTCCCTCAGCGCTGCGTGCGGCGGTCAAACATGCCGTCGCCGTTGCTTTGTCGATGAGCGGGTGTTTGGCACGGGCGCGCCACTTTCGCACGGCCGTCATCGCCTGCTCACGCAACGCGGCTTCGTCAGCGTCGTCGGGCAGACCAAGGCGTCGATGCACCGCGACTCCAGCACCGCCGATCAGGCGGAAAAGTTCGGCCAATTCTGCTGGGGGAAGCGGCAATTCGTCGGCACGGAGGTGACCGAGCAACCGCAGTTCGGCGAAACCATGTACGTCCGAAAGCAATTCGCGGATTCGCGGTAAGAGAGCGTCGGCCGAGGTGCCGGGATGCGCGCGGATCACGCGGTCGAGCGTCGTGAGCGCCGAGTGCGCTTTGAGTTGGTCGGCGCGCTGACCGAATTGAACGTCGAGGACGGTCCGCAACTCGTCAATTCCACTGCGGGAAGACAGTTCTCGCGCGAGCGCTGCCGCGTCGCGCACGCCCGAGCGGACCAGTTCGACCGACATCCGCACGCCGAACATGCCAAACCGGTCGAGCAACTGCGCGCGCATCATCGGCGCGACGGGCAGAACGACGTCGGGGCGGGCGAATCGGTCGGCCGAGAGCATCGCGAGTTCGAGGTGCTCGGCGGGCAGTCGCGCCAGCGTTTCGAACGCGACGAACTCCGGCTGCGACAGCGTCGCCGCCGCGAACGCGAGCAGGCCAGCCACCGGAATCACCGCCTGGCACAAGCCGGTTCGTTCGAGTTCCGTGGAGAATCGCGTTGCGACTTCGCGGGCGGAATTGAGGGCGTTGATGCGACCCGCGCTGATTTCGTCGGCGCGCGAAACCACTCCGACAACGCCGAGCGCGCCCGAGCCTGCGCCGAGTTGTTCGAGGAAGTGCACGTCGGTGGCGTCGAGGCGGCGCAAGAGGTAGACGACGGCGTCGGCGCCGGGGACCGTCATCGCGGCGGCGTCGAGGTCGGCGGGGGTAAGCAGGGCCATCGTGCGCTCGGAGACGTCGCGGGAGAGCGACGACGTGCCGGGGGTGTCGATGATGGTTGTCTTGGCGAGCTCGGCCGTTGGCCACTGCACTTCGAGGTGGCTGACGGTGTGCTGGCCGGGTGGGGTCCAGCGCAGGTCGGCCATGTCGAAGGTGAGGCCGTGCGCGCCCGCCCCTCTGCGGACAACGACGTTCGCCGAGGCGTTGTCAGCAGAGTAGGCAGTGACGGTCGGTGTTTGGCCATTGCGGTACCAGGTGACGACGCGCGTGCACTCGGTGGCATCGGTGGGCGCGACGCTCTGGCCGACTAAGGCGTTGAGCAGCGTCGATTTGCCCGCTTTGATCGAACCAGCGAGCGCGACACGCAACGGCTGACGCAGCCGCGCGGCGGTTTCAGCGAGCATCGCGCGGGCAACCGGGTCGCGATCGAGCTCTCGCGTGGCCGCGGCGACAAGTCGCGTCGCCTCAGCAAGGCCGCCGATGGTGGCGCGCGCGGGGTCCAAGCTGGTGTCCACCTAGCCACCCTACCGGCCATCGTGTCACCGTTTGCTGGGATCCAGATCCCTTTGCCGTGCGGCGATTGGACGTGGGCAAACCTCGGTCCGCAACGTCACGTGACACGAACGGCATCAAGATCAACACGCTGTGGTGGAGAAAGTCACTCGGCCGATGCCGCCACCAGAGCGTGTTGATCTTGAATGTGCCCTAAAGCGAACGGCGGAACGGGCCCGTCACCTCGTAAGTGATGCCGCCGCCGTCGGTGCCGGTGGTGCCGTTCTGCGACGAGAAGTACATCCGCGTGCCAGCGGGGTTGAAGGCGACCCCCGCGATTTCCGAGCCGTCCTGGCCGACGATCTTGACGAACGGGGCGATGACGTCGTTCGGGGTGATCACGCAGATCTCCATGTCGCCGCCATCCTCGGCGACGAACAGGTCGCCGACGTGGGGATCGCCAGTGATGTTGTCGACGCCGGTGAGCGGCGCGTTGGCGGTGGTGTCGTTGTCGTAGACCGTCGCGAGCTGATTGGTCGCGGCGTTGTACGCCCAGACCTTGTCGTCGCCCTTGGTGGTGAAGTAGCAGATGTTGTTGCGGTAGTAAGCACCTTCGCCACCGTTGAACACATACATGTTGTTGACCTGCTTGCGGCAGTCCTGACCCTTCGGCTTCACTGCGGCCCAGTTCAGGTCGGTGGTCAGGACCTCAAGCTTGCCCGCGGACAGGTTGCCCCACGCGTTTGGGGTGTAACGGTAGAAGCCGCCGTCAGGCTCGTCCTCGGTGAGGTAGACGACCTTGCGATCAGGGTCGAACGCGGCCGCTTCGTGGTTGAAAACGCCCATCGCCTCGTGACTCACCGCGGGCTTGACGCCCCACGGGTCGGTCTCCCAACACAGGCCCTTGTTGTGCTCTTCGCACGAGATCCAGGTGTTCCACGGCGACGCGCCACCCGCGCAGTTATCGGTGGTTCCCGACAGAATCGGGTACGCGCCGGTGATGTTGCCAGCGCCGTCGAACTTCACCGCGCTCACGCCACCTGCACCTTTACCGAGTTCGGCGTTGGATACGTAGATCCAGCCGGAGCCGTCGGCGAAGCAAGCGCCACCGTCGGGCGCGCCGTGCCACACATGCTTGGTCGCGCCGACAACCTGGCCGGACCGAGCGACGACCCGGCTCGTGAAGCCCTTGGGCAGCATCAGCCCGTTGGCGTCGGCGGCTTGGAGACCGCCGTATGGACTCGCTCCACTTTGCGCCGGATAGGCGAGCGCTTCACGCCCGAGCGTGAACGTCAGTGCCACCGAACCGGCACCGACTACGGCCGCTTTCATGAATCCTCGTCGCTGCATCCTCTTCCTTCCTCGACCCGCCTGTTTTGACAGGCAGTTCGAGGGAGGTTAGGTAGCGCAGGGGAAGTCGCCGCGACCGTGACGCGTCAGGCAAGCGACCAACTGGCCAACAGGCCAGCCGCGATGCTCAATTACTGTGTGGCTCCCCATTTTTCGGCTACGTACGCCGATTTACCGCGAACATCCTTCCGCAACTATCACGCCGAAACGTCACATGACAGCCAGCCATCAAGATCATCAGGCTCTCACGGATTTTCCTTCTCGACGTTTGTTTACCTGAGAGCCTGATGATCTTGATTGGTCAGACGCCAACCGGGCGCACTCCCGCCGACGGGGCCGTGTACGTGCGTTGGCGCGGGGTCGGGGTGCCGAGTTCGAGCATTCCGTCGGCGTATCTGCGCAGCTCAGCGGCCCTGACCAGCTGGTGTTCCAAGATTTCGCGACGAGCCGCGCGGCTGGAGACCGCGCTGTTCGCCGCTTCCTGGGCGGCGTGCAGCGAGGCGTTGATCGAGCGCAAGCTGCGTTCGGCAACGCCGGTGTAGTGGTCGCGCAGGGCCCGGTGAATGCGGTTGAGGCGGTCTTTTGTCTCTTTTCCCGCATGGAAAGCGACATCGTCGACGAAACGGCGCACGGCAGCCTTCGCTTCGAGGCGTTTCCGCTGCAAACGCTGACCCTTGTCGTCCTTATATGCCTTGCCGCCGACGAGAATGCCCGCGCCGATCGACAGTGGGTTCAGCAGCGCGAGACCCGCCAGCGTTGAGGCCAAACCGACCATCAGCACGCCACCATAGGACCCGCGCAAACCGACCAAAACCTTGCTGGTGACGCCGATATCGGGTTCAAGGCCACCGAGCGTGCCCACTTTCGCGCTGCTCGCGTGGTCGGAGTCCATCGCTTTATCGACGTCGGGGAGGTCGATCGCGCTTGCCTTGCCGAAGTGCTCAGCGACAGTTTCGGCGAGGGTTTCCGCGCGGGTGTGCGTCCAGAGGAGGTTGTCGCCGAGCGCCGTATCGACTGTGCCCGTTAGCCATTCGGCGATCGCGGGCCAGTGTTTGGACGGGTCGTGATCGTCGATCCAGTCCTCGGCCGTGTGCGCGACGGCGCGGAGGCGTTCGCGCAGGTCGTGGTCGATGTCGTTCATGAGGTCGGCGATGCCGTCGGAGAGGGTTTGCTGCCAGTAGCCGGAGTTTCTGCGTAAGTCTTCGGCTACGGTACGCGCGTTTTGGAGTTCGCGAATGGCGGCGTCGCCGGATTCTGGGTCGCTTAGCGCGAGCAGTTCGCTACCCAGTGCGAGCGCCAAATGCTCTGCGGCCGAATGTAATTCGCGTGCCACTGCCGCACGGGCGCTGACCTGGTCGCGTGCGACGACCTGGTCTTTCAGGAAACCAAACAGCATGCCGAAACCCGACTCGCGGCCCAGTTGCGCGTTGTTGAGCCGCAGCGCGTGGGAGCGCAGCAGGGACGAAACGGGCAGGAACGGGACCTGCAAGCCCGCCTTCGCGATGTGGGCTTTGTCGGCTTGGGCGACTTGGCGCCAGTGCGGATACATGTCGATTTTGGTGAGCAGGACCGCGACGGTTGGGCAGAGTTCGCGGACCTGTCGCAGGAAGGCGAGTTCGGGTTCGGTCAGTTCGGTTGACGCATCACTCAACAGCAGGACCGCGTCAGCCGACGGAACCATCGACAGCACCGTCGCCGAAAACGAGCTCCCATGACCGCCGATACCGGGGGTGTCGATGAGGACAATTCCCTCGCTGAGCAGCTGGTTTGGCACCTTCGCCTCAATACGGGCGATCTGGCGGCCCTGCGCGTAGGGGCTGTTGGCGTCGATGTTGCCGATCTCCTCGAACGGGACCTGCACGCGGACCTCGCTCGCACCGGGCGCGGTGAGCACCAGTTCGGCCGAAGGGGTCGCGCCGTATTCGAGTTGCATGGGAATGGCGGTGGTGACGTCGTCACCTACGCGGCAAACATCAAGTCCGAGAAGAGCATTCACGAACCTGCTCTTGCCTTGCTGCCGCTGACCAGTCACCACGATGCGCCTGCGTGGGTCGCTGACCCGCTGCGCCGCCGCCTCCAACCGGACAACAAGGTCGTCGCGGTCGGCGGCGCGAGCCGCCTCGATCGTGTCGCCGAGCACCGTCAGCAGCGGGGTGGCTGCTGACGGTGCGGCCGGCTTCGTTGCCGGAGTTGTCATGTCCGAATCCCTTAAAGGAGGCCGCCGGTGAGGCCGCCGCCGTCGCTGTCGGGCTCGGGCGTCGACGACGAACTGCTGCCGAGAAGACCGGTGTCGGTGGTGCCGGTGTCGAGGCCGGGGCCGAAGGCGCCCGACGGGTCGACCGTGGAAAGCGAGCCGGTCAGGCCGCCCGCGGTGTCGGTGACGCCACCCGTTGCCACCGACGTGGTGTCGGTGACCGCGCCCGTCGCCGCACCTGTTGTGTCGACAACCCCGCCGGTCGCGGCGCTTGTCGTGTCGGCGATGCCGCCCGATGCCGCTTCGGTCGTGTCGTAAAGCGGGGCCGTCGGGGCGCTTGGGGTGTCGAAGCCGCTGGTCACGCCGCCGAGCGTGTCGCCAGCGGTGGTGCCGACGCCGGTGACGGTGTTGAACGGTTCGCCGGTGCCGGTCACGTCGGCGCTCGGGAGGCCGCTCGTCGCGCCGGTGACCGTGCCGAGGCCGGTTTCCAAACCGCTGCCGAGCTGGTCGGTGAGGCCCGTGCCCGGGTAGGGCTCGCCGGGGGCGATGCCCTGGGTTGCGCCGCCGAGGGTGGTCGCGAGGCCGTCGGGGCCGGTAAGGGCACCAGTTGCGGTCGGCAGGTCGGTGTTGGTCAGGCCGGTTGTCACACCTGCGAGGGTGCCGGGGATGGCACCTGCTGGGCTCGCGCCCGTGAGGGTGCTTGCTAGGCCATCCGGGCTGGTCAGACCGCCTGTCAAGGTGCTTGCGAGGCCGTCGGGAGCGGTTGCGCCCGAGAGGGTGCCTGCGAGGCCGTCAGCCGGGGTTAGGCCGCCGGTCAGGGGGTTTGTCACGCCGTCGGGGGTGGTTAGGCCGCCCGTTGCGCCGGAGAGGGTGCTTGCGAGGCCGTCGGCTGGGTCGAAGCCGCCGGTCAGGGCGGTTGCGAGGCCGCTCGGGTTGGCTGGGTCGAGGCCGCCGGTTAGGGCGGTTGCCAAGCCGTCGGCGTCGGCTGGGTTCAGGCCGCCGGTCACGCCGGAAATCGCACCTGCCAGGCCGTCGGCGCTGGTCGGGTCGAGGACGCCGGTCAGGGCACTGGCGAGACCCTCCGGGTCGGCTGGGTTCAGGCCGGTGACGCCAGTCAGTGCGCCTGCCAAGCCGTCCGCGGTGGCCGGGTCAAGGCCGCCGGTGACACCCGAGATCGCGCCTGCCAAGCCGTCGGGGCTCGTCGGGTCGAGGGCGCCGGTTAGTGCGCCCGCCGCGGTGTTCGGGTCGAGGCCCTCGGTGAGGCCGCCGAGGGTGGCGGGGTCAATTGCGCTGGTCAGGGCACCGAAACCGGTTTCGAGGCCGGTTGGGGTGAGGCCGCCGAGCAGCTCGGTGTCCGGGAGTGCGCCCAGGCCGAGGGAGTTCGCTGTCGCCTCGTCGAGCGCGCCGAGTAGTGCGCCCGCGCCCGCTCCTGCCAAGGCCGCTTGACCAGCCGCTGCCGCCGACGTAAGCGGGTTCTGCTCGTCATCGGGCAGGATGCTTTCCACGGTCGACGGGTCGAGGCTGGTGAAGAGGCCATCCGAATCCCCGTGCAGGACATCGGAAGCCGCGTTGACGCCTTCGCCGATGAGGTCCATCTTGGCCATCTCGACCGCCCAGGCGGCGTCGGCGGCCGCGTTGGCGAGGTCAGCTGCGGGTTCGAGGGGGGTGTCGTCGAACGGGCTGGTGACGGCGGCCTGCGCGGTGTCGATCGTGTCGCCGATGGTGTCCCAGGTTGGGCCTTCGACTGCCCACGCGGCGTCGAGGGTGTCGCCCGCGGCGTCGCCGATGGGGCCGAGGGGGCCGTCGCTGAGGTCGGGGACGATGCCCGTTGCGTCGGGGATGCCGCCGGTCAGGTCCGGGACGATGCCCGTTGCATCCGGGAGACCGCCGGTCAGGTCCGGGACGATGCCCGTTGCATCCGGAAGACCGCCGGTCAGGTCCGGGACGATGCCCGTTGCGTCGGGCAGGTCGCCCGTCAGATCCGGGACGATGCCCGTTGCATCCGGGATGCCGCCGGTCAGATCTGGGACGATGTCCGTTGCATCCGGAAGCCCGCCGGTCAGGTCCGGGACGATGCCCGTTGCATCCGGGAGACCGCCGGTCAGATCTGGGACGATGCCCGTTGCATCCGGGATTCCGCCGGTCAGGTCAGGGACGATGCCCGTTGCGTCGGGGAGGTCCGGGGTGAGGCCGGTGATCGGGTCGGTGATGTCGCTGAAGTCGACGGGGGTCGGCATCAGTGGGTCGCCGTGGAGGACGTCGGAGACGGCTTCGACGCCCGTACCCATGAGGTCCATCTTCGCGGTCTCGACCGCCCAACCGGCGTCCACGACGTCTCCGATGAGGTCGCCTGCGGGGTCGAGTGGGGTGCCTTCGAGGGGGCTGGTCACCGCGTCGGTTGCGGAGTCGAGGCCGGCGCCGATGGTGTCCCAGGTGGGATCCTGGATCGCCCAGGTGGAGTCGACCGCGTCGCCGAGGGTGTCGCCGACTGCGCCGAGGGGGCTGCCGGTGAGGTCGGGAAGGGCGCCGCCGACGTCCGGCAGGCCGCCACCCAGGTCGGGGAGCGCGCCGCCGACATCCGGCAAGCCGCCCAGATCGGGAAGCACACCGCCGACATCCGGCAGGCCACCGTCTAGGTCGGGAAGCACACCGCCCACATCCGGGAGGCCACCGCCCAGATCCGGGAATGCACCGCCGACGTCCGGTAGACCACCATCCAGATCAGGAAGAACGCCGCCGACGTCCGGCAGTCCGCCACCCAGGTCGGGGAGGGCGCCGCCGACGTCGGGCAGGCCGCCACCCAGATCGGGAAGGGCGCCGCCCACATCCGGGAGGCCGCCATCCAGATCGGGCAGGACACCGCCAACGTCCGGCAGGCCGCCATCTAGGTCGGGAAGCACGCCGCCCACATCCGGCAGGCCGCCATCGAGGTCGGGAAGCACGCCGCCCACATCCGGCAGGCCACCGTCCAGGTCAGGAAGCACGCCGCCCACATCCGGTAGGCCACCGCCCAGATCCGGGAGTGCACCGCCGACGTCCGGCAGACCGCCGCCCAGGTCGGGAAGCACGCCGCCCACATCCGGCAGACCGCCGCCCAGATCGGGAAGCACGCCGCCCACATCCGGCAAGCCGCCGCCGAGGTCCGGGAGGGCGCCTACGCCCGGCAGGCCGCCGGCGAGTAGGTCGCCAAGGCTGCCGGACGGGTCGACTACCGGGAGGCCGGGGCCGAAGATGTCGCCGATGCCCTGGGTCCAGTCGGCCACGTCTTCGATGTTGACGCCGTTGAGGGAGTCTTGGACCTGGACGCCGAGGACGTTGATGTCGTCGAAGGTGGAGTCGTTGATCAGGCCGCCGTTGAGGATGCCGCCCAGGTCGTCGACGTTGCCGCCGATGCCCGTGATGTCGTTGAGGGTGTTGTCATCGAGGATCCCGCCGTCGACAACGTCGTTGAGGACCTGCGTGCCGTCGAGCAGGCCGCCGTCGACGACGTCGTTGAGGATCGGGGACTCGTCGATCGCCGCACCGATGCCGTTGGCGGTGATGTCGTTGAGGGTCGTGCCGTCCAGGATGCCGCCGTCGACCACATCGTTGAGGACCTGCGACTCATCAATCGCCGCACCGATCCCGCTTGTCGTGATGTCTTCGAAGGTGGTGCCGTCGAGAATGCCACCGTCGACCACGTCGTTGAGGATCGGGGACTCGTCAATCGCCGCACCGATGCCGTTGGCGGTGATGTCGTTGAGCGTGGTGCCGTCCAGGATGCCGCCATTCACGACGCCGCCCAGGTCGTCGACGTTGCCGCCGATGCCGGTGATGTCGTTGACGGTGTTGCCATCGAGGATGCCGCCATCGACAACATCGTTGAGGATCGGCGACTCGTCAATCGCGGCACCGATGCCATTCGTGGTGATGTCCTCGAACGCCGCGCCACCGAGCAAGCCACTCGCCACGCCACCGTCGACCGCGTCGCTGAGGACGTCGCCATCGACAACGTCGCTGAGGATTCCACCATCCACCGCGTCGTTGAGAATCTGCGACTCATCAATCGCCGCACCAATTCCGTTCGTGGTGATGTCGTTGAACGTGGTGCCGTCCAGGATGCCGCCATCGACAACGTCGCTGAGGATTCCGCCATCGACCGCGTCGTTCAGGATCGGGGACTCGTCAATCGCCGCACCGATTCCATTCGCCGTAATGTCCTCGAACGCTGCCCCGCCGAGCAGGCCACTCGCCACGCCACCGTCGACAACATCGTCGAGGATTCCGCCATCGACCACATCGTTGAGGACCTGCGACTCGTCGATCGCCGCGCCAATCCCATTCGTGGTGATGTCCTCGAACACCGCGCCACCGAGCAGCCCGCTCGCCACTCCCCCATCGACCGTGTCGTTCAGGAAATCGCCGTTGACGACGCCGCCCAAATCGTCGACATTTCCGCCGATGCCGGTGATGTCGTTGAGCGTGTTCCCGTTGGCAAGGCCGCCCGCGACGCCGGCGACACCACCGTCGACCACGTCGTTCAGCACCGACGACTCGTCGATCGCCGCGCCGATTCCGTTCGTCGTAATGTCCTCGAATACCGCCCCGCCGAGCAGCCCGGATGCGACGCCACCGTCGACCGCGTCGGCGATGCCGGTAATCCCACCGTCGACCGCGTCGTTGAGGATGGGCGACTCGTCGATCGCCGCGCCGATTCCGCTGGTCGTGATGTCTTCGAAGGTGTTGCTATCGAAGATGTCGCCGGCGCCGGCCAGTCCGCCAGCGACTCCCGTCACGCCGCCGTCGACCGCGTCGTTGAGGATCGGGGACTCGTCGATCGCGGCGCCGATCCCGTTGGCGGTGATGTCTTCGAACGTCGCGCCGTCGAGGAGGCCGCCCGCGATGCCGGTCACCGCGGCCCCGTTGCCGATGTCGGCGGCACCGAGGATGCCGCCGTCGAACACATCGTTGAGCACCTGCGACTCGTCGATCGCCGCGCCGATTCCGTTAGTCGTGATGTCTTCGAAGTCGCCGCTGAAGATGCCGCCCGCGACCCCGGTCACGTCACCGCCGCCGAGCACGCCAGCGATGTCGCCGGTGTTGGTCACGTCGCCGACAACACCGTTCAGGATCGGCGATTCGTCGATGGCCGCGCCGATTCCGTTGGCGGTGATGTCGTTGATGTCGACCGCGTCCGGGCCGATGAAGTCGCCCGCGACACCGGTGAAGTCGTTGAGCGACTCGTCGACCTGGCCGCCGATTCCTTGGATCTGCACGTCCTGCCACGCGCTCGCCACGCCGTTAGCGAGGCCACCGAACTCGTTGAGCGAGTCCTCGACTTGGCCGCCGATTCCCTGAATGTTGACGTCGTTCCAGTTGTCGGCAATCCCACCGAAGTTATCGCCGATTCCGTTGATGTCAGTCAGGCCAGCGCCAAAAATGTTGTTCCCGCTGCCCAAGTTGATGTCGCCCATGTCAGTCACATCCCCAATGCCAGAAAGATCTAGGTCACCTACCACCCCGGTCACGTCGCCAACTGCTCCGACGATGCCGGTCACATCACCCGTAATGCCGCCGGTGAAGTCGCCCGCGATCCCAGTCAGGTCGCCTGCAACACCGGTCACACCACCCGCGATCCCTGTGACGTCGCCGCCGACGTCGCCGATCGTGCCCGTGAAATCTCCAAAATCGACCACATCGCCAACCGAGCCGATGAAGTCCCCACCGATGCCGGTGAGATCGGCGACGAAGCCGGTGGCGTCGCCGCCGAAGCCTGTGATGTCGCCGAAAGTTCCTGTGACGTCGCCGAATACGGCCGTCGGGTCGAGGTCGGCGAACACGCCGGTCACGTCGCCGACGGATCCGCCGATGGCGGTAAGCGAGGTCGCGACGTCGCCGGTCACGCCTGCGAAAGAGGCAACCAGGTCGCCGCCGATGCCGGTGAACGCCGCGGTTGTGTCTCCTGCGATGCCGGTGAAGTCACCCGCGATTCCGCTCACGTTGGTGGTGACGCCGCTGATCATGTTCGACCAATCGCCTGACACGTCAACAAGGTCAGCGAGCGCGCCGCTGCCGAAGCCAGTGACGTCGCCGACGCCGCCGGTCACGTTCGCGATCATCGCTGACCAATCGCCGCTCACGCCCGACACCCCGCTGAGGACATCGCCGCCGAAACCGGTGAACACGCCGCTCAGCTCGCCGACGTCGCCGATCATGTTCGACCAATCGCCGAACACCCCGGTGATGTCGCTGAAGTCGCTGCCGATGCCGGTGATGTCGCCGATGAGCGCGCCCGGGTCGCCAGCACCGCCGCCGCCACCGCCGTTGCCGGAGAGGATGTCGCCGACGATGTCGTTGTCGTTGATGGAACTAGTCATGTCACCCACCGTGTTCGTCAGGTCACCGGCGATGCCGGTCACGTCGTTGAGTGCGGTCAGGTCGCCGAGAGTGGCGGTCGGGTCGCCGGAGAGGATGTCGCCGACGGTTGCGGTCGGGTCGCCTGCGATGCCGGTTAGGTTGCCGACTGTGGCGGTTGGGTCGCCGGAGAGCACGTCGCCGATCGCGCCGACGCCGGTCAGGTCGCCTGCGACGCCGGTCAGGTCGCCTGCCACGCCAGTCAGGTCGCCGACTGTGGCGGTTGGGTCGCCGGAGAATACGTCGCCGATCGCGCCAACGCCGGTTAGGTCGCCAACGTCGGCGAGGTCGCCTGTTACGTCGCCGATCGTCGCGGCCGGATCGCCTGCGATGCCGGTCAGGTTGCCGACGTCCGTCAGGTCGCCCGAGAGGACATCGCCAACGGCGCCGACGCCGGTCAAATCGCCTGCCACGCCAGTCAGGTCGCCGACTGCTGCCGTTGGGTCGCCGGAGAGCACGTCGCCGACCGCGCCGACGCCAGTTAGGTCGCCAACGTCGGCGAGGTCGCCGGTCACGTCGCCGATCGTCGCTGTCGGGTCGCCGACGCCGGTCAAGTCGCCCGCGACGCCCGTCAGGTTGCCGACGTCCGTCAGGTCGCCCGAGAGGACATCGCCGACGGCACCGATGCCGGTCAAGTCGCCCGCGATGCCGGTGAAGTCGATGCCGGTCACGTCGCCAGCCACACCGGTCGCGTCGCTGAGAATGTCGCCGTTGACGACGCCCCCGGCAATGCCGGTCAGGTTGCCAACATCGGTGAAGTCGCCGGACAGGACGTCGGTGACGTCGACCAGGTCGCCCGTCACGTCGCCGACGCCGGTGAGGTCGCCCGCGACGCCGGTCAGGTCGCCGACAGTCGCGGTCGGATCGCCCGCGATACCCGTCAGGTTGCCAACATCCGTGAAGTCGCCGGACAGGACGTCGCCGACCGCGCCGACGCCGGTCAAATCACCCAGGTCCGCGAGATCGCCGGTGACGTCGCCGATCGCACCGATGCCCGTCAGATCACCTGCGACGCCGGTCAAGTTGCCAACATCGGTGACGTCGCCGACGCCGGTCAGATCGTTGAGGAACTCGCCATTCGCGACACCACCCGCGATGCCCGTCAGGTTGCCGACGTCGGTCAGGTCGCCGGTGCCGGTGATATCACCGGTCAGGTCGTTAAGGGTGTCGCCATTGACGACGCCGCCCGCAATGCCGGTCACGTCACCGATCGACGCAGCCGGATCAACATCGCCCGCAACACCGGTCAGATCGTTGAGGAACTCGCCATTCGCGACACCACCCGCGATGCCGGTGAGATTGCCGACGTCGGTCAGGTCGCCGCCCGTCAGATCGCCTGCGATGCCGGTGACGTCGCCGGCGATGCCCGAGATGTCGCCGGTCAGGGCGTCGCCCGCGATACCCGTCACGTCGCCGATTCCGCCGACGCCAGTGAGGTCGCCTGCCACGTCGTTGAGGGTGTCACCGGTGTCACCGTTGACGAGGCCGCCCGCGATGCCGGTGAGGTCGCCGCCGGTCACGTCGCCCGCGATGCCGGTGAGGTCGACGCCGCTCACGTCGCCAGCGACACCGGTCGCGTCGCTGAGAATGTCGCCGTTGACGACACCCCCAGCAATGCCGGTCAGGTTGCCGACATCGGTCACGTCGCCATTGACCAGACCCGCGACCACACCGCCATCGACCAGATCGCCCGTCACATCACCGACCGTGCCGATGCCGGTCAGGTCGCCAACATCGGTGATGTCGCCGTTCACCAAACCACCGGTGAGGTCGCCCGCGATGCCGGTCAGGTTGCCGACATCCGTGAGGTCGCCGACGATGCCGCCGTCAACGAGATCGCCGGTCACGTCGCCGACCGTGCCGTCGATGAGGTCGCCGGTAACGCCGCCGTCAATGACATCGCTAATCGCGCCAACCCCAGTCAGGTCGCCCGCGACGCCAGCCACGTCACCGACCGTGCCGTCAACCAGGTCACCGGTGACGTCCCCATTCACCAAGCCACCCGTGAGATCGCCCGCGATGCCGGTGATGTCGCCATTCACCAGGCCTGCGACGATCCCTCCGTCGATCAGGTCGCCGGTCACGTCACCGACGGTGCCGTCGATCAGATCGCCTGTCACGTCCCCATTTACGAGGCCACCGGTCAGATCTCCCGCTACGCCAGTGATGTCGCCGCTAGTCACGTCACCCGCGATGCCCGTCACATCGCCGACGGTCCCGCCGTCGACCAGGTCACCCGTCACGTCGCCGATCGCGCCGATGCCGGTCAGGTCATTCAACGTGTCCCCGTTGACGATGCCGCCCGCGACGCCGGTGATATCTCCGTCGATCAGGTCGCCAACACCCGTGATGTCGCCGGCCGAATCGACCAAATCGCCGGTGATTCCGCTCAACACGTCGCCGCCAACTAGGTCGCCCGCGATGCCGGTTACGTCTCCGACCGACCCGTCGATCAGGTCACCAGTCACGTTCCCGACATTGGTCAGGTCGCCAGTCACATCGCCGACCGTGCCGTCGATGAGGTCGCCAGTCACATCGCCGACCGTGCCGTCAATGAGGTCGCCGGTCACATCACCCGCGATGCCCGCGATGCCGCCGTCGATCAGGTCACCCGTCACGTCGCCGCCGACCAGGTCGCCGACAGTCGCGGTCGGGTCGCCGGAGAGAACGTCGCCGACGACGCCGCTCACGTTCCCAACATCGGTGATGTCGCCGATCGCGCCGATCCCCGTGATGCCGGTCACGTCGCCGACCGTCCCGTCGATCAGATCGCCAGTCACGTTCCCGACATTGGTCAGGTCGCCAGCGATGCCAGTCAGGTTGCCGACATCCGTGAGGTCGCCAACGACGCCGCCGTCAACGAGATCGCCGGTCACGTCGCCCACCGTGCCGTCGATTAGGTCGCCGGTCACGTTCCCGACGTTGGTGAGGTCGCCGGTGTTGATGCCGGTCACGTCGCCCGCAATGCCCGCGACATCACCAATCACGTTGCCGCTCAACGCATCTCCCGCAATGCCGGTCAGGTCGCCGACGGTGCCGATATCGGTGATACCAGCAACAACGTCGCCACCGACCCCGGTCAGATCGCCTGCGATACCGCTGACATCGCCGTCAATGAGATCGCCAGTGATGTCGCCACCGACCACATCGCCCGCGATGCCGGTGAGGTTGCCAACGTCGGTGAGATCGCCGACGTCAATGCCGGTCACATCGCCAACCACGTCGCCTGCGACACCAGTCAGATCGCCGCCGACCAGATCGCCCGCCACACCGGTCACGTTCCCAACGTCGGTCAGATCGCCAACTCCGGTCAGGTCACCCGCAACTCCGGTCAGGTCACCCGCGACACCAGTCAGGTTGCCCACATCGGTGAGGTCGCCGACGTCGACGCCAGTCACGTCGCCAACTAGGTCGCCCGCTACACCTGTCACGTTCCCGACATCGGTGAGATCGCCGACCCCGGTCAAATCGCCCGCAACTCCGGTCACGTCACCGACAACGTCGCCCGCGACGCCCGTCAGATCGACCAGGTCGGTGACATCGCCAGCGACACCCGTGAGGTCGCCGATGCCGCTCACGTCGCCGACAACACCGGACAGATCTCCCGCGACGCCGGCCAGGTCGACCACGTCCGTCACGTCGCCCGCGATGCCCGTCAGGTTCCCGACATCGGTGAGGTCGCCAACTCCGGTCAAGTCACCCGCGACGCCCGTCACGTCACCGACAACATCGCCCGCGACACCCGTCAGGTTGCCAACGTCGGTGATGTCGCCGACCGAGCCGAGGTCGCCGCCGATGATGTCGCCAATTGTGTTGCCGCCAAGCACATCTCCCGCGAGCACGTCGCCAACTTCACCGGTCAGCGCGTTAATGTCGTCGACGGTGTTGCCGCTGAGGATGTCGCCGACGGCTGCGGTTGGGTCGCCCGCGATACCAGTCACGTTGCCGATACCGCCATCAACAAGATCGCCGGTGACGTCGCCAACCGAGCCAACGTTCGTCAGATCGCCGACCACATCGCCAGCGACTCCGGTCAGGTCGCCAACCGAACCCACGTCGGTGAGGTCGCCAACAACACCACCCGCGACGCCAGTCACGTCACCGACCGAGCCAATGCCGGTGACGTCACCGACGGCGTCTCCGGCAATGCCGGTCAGATCGCCCGCGATTCCAGCGATTCCGCCATCAACGAGGTCGCCGGTCACGTCGCCAATCGAACCGATGCCAGTGAGGTCACCAACCGCGTCGCCAGCGACACCGGTCAGGTCGCCGACCGAGCCGACGTCGGTCACGTCACCGACAATGCCCGCGACACCACCGTCGATCAGGTCCCCGGTGACGTCACCGATCGAACCAACGTTGGTCACGTCGCCGACCGTGCCGTCGACCAGATCGCCGGTCACATCGCCAATCGTGTTCCCGCCCAACAGGTCTCCCGCGACACCAGTCACGTCACCGATCGAGCCGACATCCGTCACGTCGCCCACGATTCCCGCGACTCCGCCGTCGACGAGGTCACCGGTTACGTCGCCGATCGATCCAATGCCGGTCAGGTCGCCAATCGAGCCAACGTCGGTCACGTCCCCAACGATCCCGGCGACCCCGCCGTCGACCAGATCGCCCGTCACATCACCGACAACACCTGCGACGCCACCGTCGACCAAGTCGCCGGTCACATCACCAATCGTGTTCCCACCCAACAAGTCTCCCGCGACACCAGCGACATCTCCGATCGAACCGATGCCGGTCAAGTTGCCAACGTCGGTGACGTCCCCGACGATCCCGGCGACACCGCCGTCGATCAAATCGCCAGTCACGTCGCCGACAACGCCCGCGATCCCGCCGTCGACGAGGTCACCGGTCACATCTCCGATCGAACCAATGTCGGTCAGGTTGCCAACGTCGCCCACGATCCCCGCGATCCCGCCGTCGACCAGATCGCCGGTTACGTCACCGACGGAGCCAATGCCGGTCACATCGCCCACGATCCCCGCGACGCCACCGTCGACGAGGTCGCCAGTTACATCTCCGATCGAACCAATGTCGGTCAGGTTGCCAACGTCGGTCACATCGCCCACGATTCCCGCGACTCCGCCGTCAACCAGATCGCCGGTCACATCACCGACGACGCCCGCGATCCCACCGTCGACCAGATCGCCGGTTACGTCACCGACGGAGCCAACGCCGGTCACATCGCCCACGATCCCCGCGACGCCGCCGTCGATGAGGTCGCCAGTCACATCTCCGATCGAACCAATGTCGGTCAGGTTGCCAACGTCGGTCACATCGCCCACGATCCCCGCGACGCCACCGTCGACGAGGTCGCCGGTCACATCACCAATCGTGTTGCCGCCCAACAGGTCTCCTGCAACACCGGTTACGTCGCCGATCGAGCCGATGCCGTCGATTAGGTCGCCGGTGATATCGCCGACCGTGAAGCCGCTCAGGATGTCGCCGACGGAACCGAGGTCGCCGCCGACGAGGTCGCCCGCGATGCCCGTCAGGTCGACATCGCCAAGCACGTCGCCAATCGAGCCGATGCCGGTCAGGTCGCCCGCGATGCCGGTCAGGTCGCCCGTGTCGATTCCGTCGCTCAGCACGTCACCAATCGAGCCGATCGCGTCGCCGCCGATGAGGTTGCCGACGTCGGTGAGGTCGCCGGTGTCAACGAGGTCGCCGATGCCGGTCACATCGCCACCGACCAGGTCACCCGCGGTGTTGGTCAGGTTGCCCACGTCGGTGATGTCACCGATCGAGCCGATACCGGTCAGGTCGCCGACCGAGCCCAAATCGCCTGCGACACCGGTGAGATCGCCCGCAATGCCAGTCAAGTTGCCGACATCGGTCAGATCACCGGTGTCAATAACGTCACCGATGCCGGTCACATCACCAACGACACCGCTCAGGTTGCCGACATCGGTCAGATCACCGGTGTCAATAACGTCACCGATGCCGGTCACGTCGCCGCCGACCAGATCGCCCGCGGTGTTGGTCAAGTTGCCCACGTCGGTCAGGTCACCGATCGAGCCCAGGTCTCCGCCAACCACATCGCCCGCGATGCCAGTCAAGTTGCCGACATCGGTCAGGTCGCCCGTGTCAATCACGTCACCGATGCCGGTCACGTCACCAACCACACCGCTCAGGTTGCCTACGTCGGTGAGGTCGCCGATCGAGCCAACATCGCCCGCCACGCCCGTGAGGTCGCCAACCGCGTTGGTCAGGTCGCCGCCAACCACATCTCCCGCGATGCCAGTCAAGTTGCCCACGTCGGTCAGGTCGCCCGTGTCAATCACGTCACCGATGCCGGTCACGTCGCCGATGGAGCCGAGGTCGCCCGCAACGCCGGTGACGTCGCCGACGGTGTTCGTCAGGTCGCCGCCGATGTCGCCCGCGATGCCGGTCAGGTTGCCAACGTTCGACAGGTCGCCGGTGTCGATCAGGTCGCCGGTCACGTTGCCGATGTCGGTGAGGTCGCCGATGGAGCCGAGGTCTCCGACGGTGTTCGTCAGGTCGCCGACCAGGTCGCCGCCGACCACGTCGCCCGCGATGCCCGTGATGTCGCTGACCGAGCCGAGATCGCCCGCGACGCCGGTCACGTCACCGACGGTGCCGATGGCCCCGCCGTCGATCAAGTCGCCCGTCACGTCGCCGATCGAACCGAGATCGCCCGCGACGCCGGTCACGTCACCTACGGTGCCGAGAATCCCGCCGTCGATGACGTCTCCCACGCCGGTCACGTCGCCAACCGAGCCGACCACGTCGCCCGCGACGCCAGTCACGTCACCCACGACGTCCCCGTCGATCAGGTCCCCCGTCACGTTGCCGACATCGGTGAGGTCGCCGATGCCGGTGACGTCGCCAACCGAGCCGAGGACGTCGCCGCCGGTCACGTCGCCGATCGAACCGAGGTCGCCCGCGACGCCGGTCACGTCGCCGAGGACGTCGCCGACCGTGCCGATGTTGGTGATGTCGCCGAGCACGTCACCGTCGATGACGTCGCTGATGGAGCCGATGTCACCGGTCGCGAGGTCGCCCGCGATGCCGGTGAGGTCGCCGACTACGGTGCCGATGCCGGTCAGGTCGCCCGCGATGCCGGTGATGTCACCAAAAGCGTTGCCGCTGAACAATTCTCCCGCTAGCGCCGAGATGTCGCCGAGGTTGGCGATGTCGCTGACGTCGCCGACCTCGATCAGGCCGCCGGCGATCCCGGTGAGCGCGCCGATCGCGCCGATGCCGGTGAGCGCGCCGCCGACGCCGGTCAGGTCGCCGGTGACGTTGCTGATGTCGCCGGTGTCGACCACATCGCCGATGCCGGTCACGTCGCTGATCGACCCGATTTCCTGGGTGATGCCGCCCGCGACGCCCGTCACGTCGTCGGCGACGCCACTCACGTTGCCGATATTGGCGACGACATCGCCGAGCTCGCCGGTGAAAGCTTCAAAAGCGTTGCCGCTGAGCACATCTCCCGCGACGCTGCCGATGTCGCCCGCATTGTCGACGACGTCGCTGACGGAACCGACAGTGTTGGTGAGGTCGCCAGCGACGCCGGTTACGTCCCCGACGCTCTGCGTCAGATCGCCAGCCACGCCGCTCACGTCACCTGCGACGCCAGTCAGATCGCCCGCGACACCGGTCACGTTGCTCAGCACGTCGCCGACATTGCCGACGGAGTTGGTGAGGTCGCCCGCGACACCGCTCACGTCGCCCGCAACGCCACTCACGTCACCAGCAACGCCGGTCAGATCGCCAGCTACGCCAGTCACGTCGCCAACCACGTCGCTGACATTGCCGACGCTGTTGGTTAGGTCGCCCGCAACGCCGGTCACGTCGCCGGCGATCCCGGTGAAGTCCCCGACCGAGTTCGTGAGGTCACCTGCGACACCGCTGAGGTCACCCGCGACTCCGGTCACGTCACCCGCGACGCCAGTCACGTTGCTCAGCACGTCACCGACGCTGCCGACTGTGCCGGTGAGGTCACCGGCGACACCAGTCACGTCACCAACGGAGTTCGTGAGATCGCCTGCGACGCCGGTCAAATCACCAACCGAACCAACGGTCTGAGTGAGATCGCCAGCGACTCCGGTCACGTCCCCGACCGAGTTCGTCAGGTCGCCTGCGACACCCGTCACGTCGCTGAGCACATCACCGGCGTTGCCGACGGAGTTGGTGAGGTCACCAGCGACGCCAGTCACGTCACCGACCACATCTCCCACGTTCCCAACGCTGTTGGTGAGATCCCCGGCCACGCCAGTCACGTCACCAGCGACGCCGCTAACATCGCCGACCGAGTTCGTCAGATCACCGGCGACTCCAGTCACGTCGCTGAGGACGTCGCCCACGTTCCCGACATTGTTGGTCAGATCGCCCGCAACACCCGTGAGGTCACCGGCAACGCCCGTCACGTCGCTAATCGAGCCAACGGTCTGGGTCAGGTCGCCCGCGACTCCGGTTAGGTCGCCGATGGTCGGGTCGCCCACCACGTCACCGACGTTGCCCACATTGTTGGTCAGGTCCCCGGCCACACCGGTCAGACCACCCGCAACGCCCGTCACGTCACCGGCGACACCCGTGAGGTCACCAGCAACGCCGCTAACGTCGCCGATCGAGTTGGTCAGGTCGCCGGCAACGCCACTGACATCACCCGCGATGCCAGTCAGGTCGCCAACCGAGCCGACGGTCTGGGTCAGGTCGCCCGCGACCCCGGTCACGTCACCCGCGACACCCGTTAGGTCGCCCGCAACGCCGCTCACGTCACCGGCAACGCCAGTCACGTCGCTCAGCACGTCACCGACACTTCCGACGGTATTGGTCAGATCACCGGCAACACCGGTCACGTCGCCCACGGAGTTCGTGAGATCGCCCGCAACGCCGCTCACATCGCCCGCGACACCGGTCACGTTGCTCAGTACGTCGCCGACGCTGCCGACTGTGTTGGTCAGGTCGCCAGCAACACCGGTTACGTCGCCCGCCACACCGGTCAGGTCGCCGACGCTGTTGGTCACGTCGCCAGCAACGCCACTGACATCGCCCGCGACGCCCGTCACGTCGCTCAGCACGTCACCGACGCCGCCGACCGTATTCGTGAGGTCACCCGCGACCCCAGTCACGTCACCAACGGAGTTCGTGAGATCGCCCGCAACGCCGCTCACATCACCCGCAACGCCGGTCAGATCGCCCGCGACCCCAGTCACATCGCTGATCGAACCAACCGTATTCGTAAGGTCCCCAAGGGAATTCGTTATATCGCCAACCGAACCGACCGTCTGCGTGAGATCGCCCGCGACCCCAGTCACGTCACCCGCGACGCCCGTTACGTTGCTCAGCACATCGCCGACACTTCCGACCGTATTCGTAAGGTCGCCCGCAACGCCGGTCACGTCACCGACGCTCTGCGTCAGGTCCCCAGCGACACCACTCACGTCACCCGCGACACCAGTCAGGTCTCCCGCGACGCCCGTTACGTTGCTCAGCACGTCGCCAACGTTGCCCACACTGTTGGTCAGATCGCCCGCGACCCCAGTCACATCGCTGATCGAACCAACCGTCTGGGTCAGATCGCCCGCGACACCGGTCACGTCGCCGAGGGAGTTCGTCAGGTCGCCGACCGAGCCAACGGTCTGCGTGAGGTCACCTGCTACCCCGGTCACGTCGCCGACGCTCTGCGTCAGGTCACCGGCAACGCCCGTGATGTCACCAACCGAGCCCACCGTGTTCGTCAGATCGCCCGCGACACCAGTGACGTTGCTTGCGAGGTCGCCAGCGACGCCCGTCACGTCACCGACCGATCCGACCGTATTCGTAAGGTCCCCCGCGATGCCGGAGATGTCGCCGACGGTCTGCGTGAGGTCACCGGCCACACCCGTCACGTCGCCGATGTTGCCGAGCTCGTTGGTCAGGTCGCCCGCGATCCCGGTGACGTCGCCAATCCCGCTAACCGCGTTGGTGAGGTCGCCGCCGACGCCGGTCGCGTCGTTCAACACATCGCCGACCGTGCCAACATTGCTGGTCAGATCACCGATCGTGTTGGTGAAGTCGCCGACCGAGTAGGCCACGTTGCCGACCTCATTGGTCAGGTCACCCGCGACGCCAGTTACGTCACCGAGGTTGCCGACGGTCTGCGTGAGGTCACCCGCCACACCGGTCACGTCGCTGATCGAGCCGACGGTCTGGGTGAGGTCGCCAGCAACGCCGCTCACGTCGCCGACCGAACCGATTACGTCACCCGCGATGCCAGTCACGTCGCCGACGGACCCGACCGCCCCGCTCACATCACCGACGACGTCGCTGATGTTGCCGATGTTGTTGGTCAGGTCGCCAGCAACGCCGGTCACGTCGCTGATCGAACCAACCGTTCCGGTGAGGTCGCCCGCAACGCCGGTCAGGTCACCGGCGACGCCGCTCACATCGCCAACGCTGTTGGTGAGGTCGCCAGCGACACCCGTCAAGTCACCACCGACATCGGTAATGTCGCCGATCGAGCCGACTGTGTTGGTCAGGTCGCCCGCGACACCGGTCAGGTCACCGGCGACCCCGGTCACGTCGCTGATCGAGCCGACGGTCTGGGTGAGGTCGCCAGCGACACCGCTCACGTCGCCGACCGACCCGACCAGATCGCCAGCGACACCTGTCACGTCGCCGACCGAACCGACCGTATTCGTAAGGTCGCCAAGCGAATTCGTGATGTCGCCGACCGACCCGACGGTGTTCGTGAGATCGCCAGCGACGCCACTCACGTCGCCAACCACGTCACTCACGTTGCCGACACTGTTCGTCAGGTCGCCAGCGACCCCGGTCAGATCGCCAACCGACTGCGTAACGTCACCGACCGAACCAACCGCACTGGTCAGGTCGCCGGCCACGCCCGTCACGTCACCAGCGATGCCAGTCACGTCGCTGATCGAGCCAACCGTGTTCGTCAGGTCTCCCGCGACGCCCGTCACGTCGCTGATCGAACCGATCGTTCCGCTGAGGTCACCGACGACCTCGCTCACGTTGCCAACGTTGTTGGTGAGATCCCCCGCCACCCCGCTGATGTCGCCAACTGAACCGACCAGGTCGCCCGCGACCCCGCTCACGTCACCAGCGATGCCGGTCACGTCGCTAATCGAGCCGACCGTCTGCGTCAGGTCGCCCGCAACGCCTGTCACGTCGCTGATCGAGCCAACAGTTTGTGTGAGATCGCCCGCGACCCCCGTGAGGTCGCCCGCGATACCCGTCACGTCGCCGACCGAACCGACAGTGTTGGTCAGGTCCCCGGCGACACCGGTCAAGTCACCAGCCACGCCGGTCAGGTCGCCGCCAATGTCGGAGATGTCGCCGACGGACTGGGTCAGGTCGCCTGCCACGCCCGCGATGTCGCCAACCGAACCGACAGTGTTGGTGAGATCGCCTGCGACACCGGTCAAGTCGCCCGCAACACCGCTCACGTCCCCGACCGAACCGATCAGATCACCAGCGACGCCAGTCACGTCACCAACCGACCCGACAGTGTTGGTCAGGTCCCCGGCCACGCCGGTCAGGTCGCCCGCAATGCCGGTCACATCGCTAATCGAACCGACGGTCTGCGTCAGGTCGCCCGTCACGCCAGTCACGTCTCCGACGACCTCGCTCACGTTCCCGACACTGTTCGTCAGATCCCCAGCGACGCCAGTCACGTCGCCGAGGTTGCCGACGGTCTGTGTGAGGTCGCCCGCGACCCCGCTGATGTCGCCGACGGAACCGACGACGTCGCTCACGTTGCCAACGGTGTTTGTCAGATCGCCCGCGACACCTGTCACGTCGCTAATCGAGCCAACCGTGTTCGTGAGGTCGCCTGCCACGCCAGTCAGGTCACCACCGATGTCGGAGATGTCGCCGACCGAACCGACGGTGTTCGTGAGATCGCCTGCGACACCGGTCAGGTCACCCGCAACGCCCGTCACATCACCAACCGAGCCGACCACGTCGCTGACATTGCCAACGGTGTTGGTCAGATCGCCCGCGACCCCGGTCACGTCGCTAATCGAACCGATCGTCTGCGTCAGGTCCCCGGCCACGCCGGTCAAATCGCCCGCAACGCCGGTCACGTCCCCGACCGAGCCGATCAGATCACCAGCGACGCCTGTCACGTCACCAACCGAGCCAACGGTGTTCGTCAGATCGCCCGTCACGCCAGTCACGTCCCCGACGACGTCGCTCACGTTCCCGACACTGTTCGTCAGGTCCCCAGCGGTGCCAGTCACGTCGCCGAGGTTGCCGACGGTCTGCGTCAGGTCGCCCGCGACGCCGGTTACGTCGCTAATCGAGCCGATGGTGTTCGTGAGATCGCCCGCGACGCCACTCACGTCGCTGATGCTGTTCGTCAGGTCGCCCGCGACACCGCTCACGTCACCGGCCACACCACTCACATCACCGACGGAACCAATGAGATCGCCGGCGACTCCACTCACATCACCAATCGACTGCGTCACGTCGCCAACCGAGCCAACGGTGTTCGTCAGGTCGCCGGCAACGCCAGTCAGATCGCCACCGATATCGGAGATGTCGCCAACCGAGTTGGTTAGGTCACCTGCCACGCCCGCGATGTCGCCGACCGAACCCACGGTGTTCGTGAGATCGCCTGCGACACCGGACAAGTCGCCAGCAACGCCAGTCACATCACCGACCGAGCCAACAACATCGCTCACGTTTCCGACACTGTTGGTCAGGTCGCCAGCTACTCCACTCACGTCACCGACGGATCCGATCAGATCGCCCGCGACACCACTCACATCCCCAATCGACTGCGTCACGTCGCCAACCGAGCCGACGGTGTTCGTCAGGTCGCCAGCTACTCCGCTCACGTCGCCGACGGACCCGACCAGATCACCCGCGACACCGCTCACGTCGCCAACCGAGCCGATCACGTCGCCCGCGACACCGGTGACATCGCCCAGGTTGCCGACCGTGTTGGTGAGATCGCCGATCGAGCCGATCCCGTTCGTGAGGTCGCCAGCAACACCGGTCACGTCGCTGACGTTGCCGACGGTGTTCGTGAGGTCGCCAGCAACCCCGGTTACGTCACTGATCGAGCCAAGGTCGCCCGCGATGCCGGTCACGTCACCGAGCGAGTTCGTGACCTCGCCAACCGACCCCGCGACCCCGGTTAGGTCGCCGACGGTGTTGGTGAGGTCGCCCGCGACTCCGGTCACGTCCCCGATCGACCCGAGGTCGCCCGCGACGCCGGTCACGTCGCTAATCGAGTTGGTGAGGTCACCCGCGACGCCCGCGATGTCGCCAACAGACCCGACCGTGTTGGTCAGATCCCCGGCGACCCCGCTGATCGAATTCGTAAGATCACCCGCGACACCGGTGACGTCCCCGACCGACTGAGTCACGTTGCCGATCGCCGGATCACCAGTGATGTCGCCAATAGAGCCGACCGTCTGCGTCAAATCCCCTGTGACGCCGGTGATTCCGCCCGCAATGCCAGTCACATCGCCGCCGATATCGCCAACCGACTGTGTCAGGTCTCCCGCTACGCCAGTCACGTCCCCGATCGAGCCGACGGAATTCGTCAAGTCACCCGCGACGCCGGTGAGATCGCCCGCAATGCCCGTCACGTCGCCGACAGTGCCGACGCCGCCGACGACATCGCTCACGTCGCCCGCGATGCCAGTTACATCACCGATGGTGTTCGTCAGGTCACCCGCGACCCCGGTAACGCCACCAACGAAGTCGGTCACGTTGCCAACCGACTGGGTCAGATCGCCCGCGACGCCAGTCACGTCGCCGCCGATGTCGCCAACCGACTGGGTGAGGTCGCCCGCGACCCCAGTCACATCACCGATCGACCCGACCGAATTCGTCAAATCACCTGCGACGCCGGTGATTTCGCTGATCGACCCGACATCGGTGAGGTCGCCCGCGATACCCGTCACGTCACTGACATTCCCGATGCCGCCGACCACGTCGCTGACGTCGCCCGCGATACCGGTCACGTCACCCACCGAGCCAACGAGGTCGCCCGCCACACCCGTAACGTCGCCCACGTTGCCGACCGTGTTGGTGAGGTCGCCGGCCACGCCGCTTACGTCGCCAACCACCTCGCTGACCCCGCCCGCGATGCCAGTCACGTCGCCGATCGTGTTCGTGAGATCGCCCGCAACCCCGGTCACGCCGCCAACGAAGTCGGTCACGTTGCCGACCGAATTCGTCACGTCGCCAACCGACTGCGTGAGATCGCCCGCGACACCAGTCACTTCACCAACCGAACCCGCAACGCCAGTCACATCACCGACCACGTCGCTGATGCCGCCCGCGACACCGGTCACGTCGCCAACCGAGTTCGTCACGTCGCCAACCGATTGGGTCAGATCGCCCGCGATGCCGGTTACGTCGCCAATCGAGCCAAGATCGCCCGCCACGCCAGTTACGTCGCCAACCGACTGCGTGAGATCGCCCGCGACGCCGGTCACTTCGCCCACCGACCCCGCGATGCCAGTCACGTCACCGACGGTGTTCGTCAGGTCACCGGCGACACCGCTCACATCGCTGATCGAATTCGTAAGATCGCCCGCAACTCCGGTCACTTCACCGACCGAGCCAGCGATACCGGTGACGTCACCGATGGTGTTCGTCAGATCGCCCGCGACCCCGGTCACGCCGCCGACGAAGTCGCTCACGTTGCCAACCGAGTTCGTCACGTCGCCGACTGACTGCGTCAGGTCGCCCGCAACGCCGCTCACGTCGCCAACCGACTGCGTGAGGTCGCCCGCAACGCCGGTCACGTTCCCGATCGACGGGTCGCCAGTGATGTCGCCAATCGAACCGACGGTCTGCGTGAGGTCGCCCGCGATGCCAGTTACGTTCCCAACGTCGCTCAGCGACTGCGTGAGGTCGCCCGCCACACCCGCGACATCGCCGATGCCGGACACATCTCCCGCGACGCCGGTCAGGTCGCCGCCAATGTCGCTCACCGAGTTGGTGAGGTCGCCCGCAACGCCGGTCACGTTCCCGATCGACGGGTCACCGGTGATGTCGCCGACCGAGCCGATAGTCTGCGTCAAGTCGCCAGCGACGCCCGATACGTCACCAACGGACTGCGTGAGGTCACCCGCGACACCGGTCACATTCTGTGTGAGATCGCCTGCGACACCAGTGATTTCGCCAACCGAACCAGCGATGCCGGTTACGTCGCCGACGACATCGGTCACGTTGCCAACCGAGTTGGTCACGTCGCCGACGGACTGCGTCAAGTCGCCAGCGACGCCCGTGACGTCGCCTGCGATGCCCGATACGTCCCCAACCGACTGCGTGAGGTCACCCGCGACACCGGACACATTCTGCGTGAGGTCGCCAGCAACGCCCGTGACACCGCCCGTGATGCCCGATACGTCGCCAATGGATTGGGTGAGGTCGCCCGCAACGCCGGTTACTTCGCCGACCGACCCAGCGATGCCAGTTACGTCGCCGACGACATCGGTCACGTTGCCAACCGAGTTGGTCACGTCGCCGACGGACTGCGTCAGGTCGCCCGCAACGCCGGTCACGTTTCCAATCGACGGGTCGCCCGTGATGTCACCAATCGAACCGACGGTCTGCGTCAGGTCGCCAGCGACGCCCGTGACATCGCCCGCGATACCCGATACGTCACCAACGGACTGAGTGAGGTCACCCGCGACACCGGACACGTTCTGCGTGAGATCGCCTGCAACACCGGTGACTTCGCCAACCGAACCAGCGATGCCAGTGACGTCGCCCGCGATGCCCGAAACATCGCCAATCGAATTACCAACGCCGCCAACAACATCCGATACCGAGTTGGTGAGGTCGCCCGCCACGCCCGTCACATCGCCAACGGAGCCAACCGAATTCGTCAGGTCACCCGCGACACCGGTGATGTCGCTGATCGACCCAATGTCGGTGACATCGCCGACGGTGTTCGAAAGATCGCCAACCGAGCCAACATTCGACAGCACGTCCCCAACGGAACCGATGTCGCCGATCGAGTTGGTGAGGTCGCCCGCAACTCCAGTGACGTCGCTAATCGAGCCGATATCGGTGACGTCGCCCGCGATCCCGGTCACGTCGCCGATGCCGCTCACCACGTCGCTCACGTCGCCGACACTGCCAACGTTGGTCAGGTCCCCGACCACACTGCTCACGTCGCCGACGTTCCCAACTCCGCCGACGACGTCGCTCACGTCCCCGGCGATACCAGTCACGTCGCTGATTCCGCCGATCACGTCCCCGCCGACACCGGACAGATCACCCGCGACGCCGGTTACGTCGCCGACGACATTCGTCACGTCGCCAACCCCGCTGACCACGTCACTCACGTCCCCGGCGATGCCAGTCACGTCGCCGATGCCGGTCACGTCGCCGACAACGTTCGTCACATCGCCAACCCCGCTGACCACGTCGCCAACCGACTGCGTCAGGTCGCCCCCAACGCCGGTCACGTCGCCAATCGAGCCGATGTCGGTTACGTCGCCGACCACATTGCTCACGTCGCCGACGCCACTGATCACGTCGCCGCCAACGCCGGTCACGTCGCTGATCCCGCTGATCACGTCGCCGCCAACGCCAGTGAGGTCGCCAGCAACGCCGCTCACGTCACCAACCGACTGCGTCACGTCGCCAACCGAACCGATCCCACCGGCAAGCACGTCGCCGACCGAACCAATGTCGGTCAGATCGCCCGCGATTCCGGTGACGTCGCCAATCGAGCCAACATCCGTGATGTCACCAATCACGTTGCTCACGTCCGAGATCGACCCGATGTCGCCAGCCACCCCGGACACGTCGCCGATCACATCGCCGCCAACGCCGGACAGATCACCCGCGACCCCGGTCACGTCACCGACGACATTCGTCACGTCGCCAACCCCGCTGAGATCGCCCGCGACACCGGTGACATCGCTGATCGACCCGATCCCGCCGGCGAGCACGTCGCCAACCGAACCGATGTTGCTCATGTCCCCAACCGACTGGGTTACGTCACCCGCGATGCCAGCCACATCGCCCACCGACTGCGTCACGTCGCCGACGCCGCTGACCACGTCGGTCACGTCCCCGGCCACGCCGGTCACGTCGCCGACCGAGCCAACGTCGACGAGGTCGGTGAGGTTGCCCGCGGTGTTGGTGAGGTCGCCCGCGACACCCGTCACGTCGCCTACGGCCCCGTTCCCACTGAGCACGTCACCCACGTCGCCGACCGTCTGCGTAACGTCGCCAACCGACCCGACGTTCGTGAGATCACCGACGGACTGCGTGAGGTTCCCGACGGTATTCGTCACGTCGCCAACCGAGCCAACATCGGTGATGTCGCCAATCGACTGCGTCAAATTCCCAACGCCACCAACAACATCCGTAACGTCGCCGACCGACTGCGTGAGGTTCCCGACGGTATTCGTCACGTCCCCAGCCACACCAGTTACGTCGCCAATCGAGCCGACTCCACCCGCAAGCACGTCGCCCACCGAGCCGACGTTCGTGAGATCACCGAGGCCGGTCACGTCGCCGACCGACTGCGTGAGGTTCCCGACGGTGTTCGTCACGTCGCCAACCGAGCCGACGTTAGCGATGTCACCAACCGACTGCGTCACGTCGCCAACGCCGCTGACCACGTCAGTCACATCCCCAGCCACGCCGGTTACGTCGCCAACCGAGCCAATATCGGTGATGTCACCGATCGACTGCGTCAAATTCCCAACGCCCCCAACAACATCCGTGACATCACCCGCGACGCCCGAAACATCGCCGACCGACTGGGTCAAGTTCCCAACCGTCTGCGTGACGTCGCCAACCGACCCAATATCGCCAACCCCGCCGACCACATCGCCCGCGACACCCGTCACGTCACCAACCGACTGCGTCAGGTTCCCAATGTTGGACACCGGATCGCCGGTCAAGTTGCCGACGGTGTTCGTCACGTCGCCGAGCGAGCCGATGTCACCAACCACGTTGGTCACGTCCCCGAGCGACCCAACATTCGTCACGTCACCTACGACGCCAGTCAGATTCCCGATGTTCGAAATTGGATCGCCCGTGAGGTTGCCGACCGTGTTGGTCACGTCGCCCACCGACTGAGTGAGGTTGCCAACGCCGCCAACAACATCGGTGACGTCGCCCGCGACGCCCGTCACGTCGCCGAGCGACCCAACGTTCGTCACGTCGCCAACAACGTCGCTGATCGACCCGATCTCACTCACGTCGCCAACCACGTTCGACACGTCACCGACGGACTGCGTCACGTTGCCAATGTTCGAAAGCGCGTCGCCCGCAACACCTGTCACGTTGCCGACGTCACCCACCGACTGCGTGAGGTCACCGGCGACCCCGGCCACGGTATTAGTCAGGTTGCCGATATTCGACACGTCGCCGACGGTGTTGGTCAGGTCGCCCGCGACGCCACTTACGTCGCCCGCGATCCCGGAAATATCGCCGATGCCACCGACCACATCGCCGACGGTGTTGGTCACGTTGCCCGCGCCTCCGGCGATCCCGGTGACGTCACCTACGACGTTCGAAATGTCACCAAGCGAACCGACGGTCTGCGTGAGGTCGCCAGCGACACCCGTCACGTCGCCGACCGTGTTGGTCAGGTTGCCCACATCCCCGGCGATCCCGGTGACATCACCAAGCGAACCAACAGTCTGCGTCAGATCACCGATGTTGCCGATATCCGAGACGTCACCGATGGTGCTGGTCAGGTCGCTGATCGAGCCGATATCGCCGACAGTGTTGGTCACGTCGCTGATCGCGCCCGCACCGGAGAGCACGTCGCCGACGCTATTGGTGACGTCACCCGCGACACCCGAAACGTCGCCGACCGTGTTCGTCAGGTTCCCCGCGTCGATCACGTCGCTGACGTCGCCAACCGTCTGAGTCAGGTCACCCGCGACCCCAGCAACGTCACCGACCGAACCAACGGTCTGCGTGAGATCCCCCGCGACGCCAGTCACGTTGCTAATTCCGCCAACTACATCGCCGACGGTGTTGGTCACGTTCCCCACGCCACCTGCGACCCCAGTGAGGTCGCCCGCGACACCCGTCACGCCGCCGACCACATCGCCGACGTTGCCGACGCTATTGGTCAGGTCGCCCGCGACGCCGGACACATCGCCAACGACGTTGCTCACGTCGCCGATATCGCTAACCCCGCCAACGACGTCCCCGACCGTGCTGGTCACATTCCCCACGCCACCTGCGACGCCAGTGAGGTCGCCCGCGACGCCAGTCACGTCGCTAACGCCGCCGACAACATCGCCAGCCGTGTTGGTCACGTTGCCCACGTCACCAACGGTGCTCGTCAGGTTCCCCACGTCCCCAACGACGTTGGAAATGTCGCCAACCGAGCCCACCGTTTGCGTCAGATCACCGGCGACACCCGTCACGTCGCCGACCCCGCCAACAACGTCGGAAACATCGCCGACCGTGTTGGTCAGGTTCCCCACGCCTCCGGCGATTCCGGTGAGGTCGCCAGCAACGCCCGTCACGTCACCACCGACGTTCGAAATGTCGCCAACCGTCTGCGTCAGGTCGCCGATGCCACTCACATCGCCGACCGTGCTGGTGAGGTCGCTGATCGAGCCGACGTTCGTCACGTCGCCAACAACGTCACTCACATTGCCAACGCCGCCAACAAGATTCGTGATGTCCCCCGTGTTGACGACACCGCCGATCACGTCGCCCGCAACGCCAGTCACATCGTTGACCCCACCCGCGATGCCGGTCACGTCGCCGACAGTGTTCGTCACGTCACCGATCGAGCCCACATTCGAAATCGCGCCGCCCGCAACATCACTCACGTTTCCGATGTTCGATCCGATATCGCCAACGCTGCCGATCACGTCGCCCGCAACGCCAGTCACATCGCCGCCGACGGAGCCAACGTTGGATACGACGTCGGTCACGTCACCGATCCCGCTCACGTCGCCGAGGGTGTTGGTGAGGTCGCCCGCGACGCCCGTCACGCTGCCCACATCGCCAACCGTGCTGGTCAAATCGTTGATCGAGCCGATGTTGGACACCACATCACTGACGTCGCCAACATTGCCAATGTTGCTGACGACATCCGACAGATTCCCAACGCCACCAACAACATTCGTTACGTCGCCAGCGACTCCGGTGACATCACCGACGCCATCAACCACATCGGTCACGTTGCCGATATCACTGATATCCCCAACTCCCCCAACGATATTGGTTACATCGCCAGCCACGCCGGACACGTCACTCACGTTGCCGAGAGTGTTGGTGAGGTCGCCCGCGACGCCGGTCACGTTGCCCACATCACCGACCGTGCTGGTCAGGTCGTTGATCGAACCGATGTTGGAAACCACATCACTGACGTCGCCGACGCCGGTCACCAGGTTCGTGACGTCGCCAGCGACACCGGTTACGTCGCCAACATTGCCGAAATTGCTGACTACATCCGACAGGTTGCCTACGCCCCCAACGACATTCGTCACATCTCCAGCCACGCCAGACACATCGCTCACATCGCCAACCGAACCGACGTTGCCGATCACGTCACCCGCGACACCTGTCACGTCGCCGACGTTCGTGACATCACCGGCGACCCCGCTGACGTCCCCAACCACGCTGCTCACGTCGGAAATCGAGCCGATGTTGCTGAACGCGTCGCCAGCGACCCCGGTTACGTCCGAAATCGCGCCCGCGTTGTTGAGCACGTCGCCCGCGACGTTGCTGACATCACCCACGTTGCCAACGAGATTCGTCACGTCGCCGATGTTGCCGACGTCGCCCACGACCCCGCTGACATCACCAACGACGTTGCTCACGTCGCCCGCAACCCCGCTCACGTCGCCGACCACGTTGGAAACGCCACCCACGCTCGCGACGTCGCCGACCACACCGCTCACGTCGGAAATCGAACCGACGTTGCTGAGCACGTCGCCCGCGACACCGGTTACGTCGCCAACGTTGCCGACGACATTCGTCACGTCGCTGAGGTCAGACACGTCGCCAGCGATCCCGGTGACGTCCGAAATCGAGCCCGCGTTGTTGAGGACGTCGCCGACCACGTTGGAAACGTCACCCACGCTCGCGACATCGCCGACCACGTTGCTCACGTCGGAAATCGAGCCAGCGTTATTGAGCACGTCGCCCGCGACGTTGGTGATGTCACCGAAGTTGGTCACGTCGACGATGTTGCTGACGTCGCCCGCAACACCACTCACGTCACCCGCGACCCCGCTCACGTCGCCAACCACGTTGCTCACGTCCGAAATCGAACCCGCGTTATTGAGCACGTCACCCACCACATTGGTGACATCGCCGGCCACGCCCGTCACGCCGCCAACATCGCCCACGTTGCCGATCACGTTCGACACGTCGCCGATGTTCGTGACGTCGCCAAGGTTGGTCACATCGCCAACGACGTTGCTCACGTCGCCGATGTTGGTTACGTCGCCCGCGACTCCGGTTACTCCGCCGACGACGTTGGTGACGTCCCCAGCCACGCCGCTCACGTCGCTGACGTTGCCGACTCCGCCGACCACGTCGCCTGCCGTGTTCGTGACCGACCCAATGTTCGATGCCACGTCGCCGAAAGTGCCGGTGACATTGCCGATTCCGCCGACAAGGTTGGTTACGTCGCCGACCGAGCCGAGCGAACCCGAATTGTCGATCACGTCGCCGACCACGTCCCCGACGTTGCCCACCGAGGCCCCGTCGCCAATCACGTTGCCGACGGTGTTGGTCACGTCGGTCAGGTTGCCGACGTTGGTCAGGTCGCCGATCGACCCAACATCGCCTGCCACGTTCGTAACGTCGCCAACCACGCCACCGCCGACGGACGCGATGTCCCCGATCGACCCGACGTCCCCGACCACCTGACCCGCGTTGGTCACGTCGCCAACCACATTCGTCACGTCGCCGACAGAACCGACGTTGTTGATGACGTCGCCCGCGATATCGCCCGTCGAGCCCACGTTGCTGAGCACATCGCCGCCGATGTTCGTGACGTCGCCGACGGAGCTCACGTCGTTCAGCACGTCGCCAACCGACCCGACGTTGTTCACCACGCCACCCGCGACGTTGCCCACGTCCGAAATCGACCCAACCTCGTTGAGTACGCCCCCAACGTCGGTCACGTCGCCAACCGAGCCGACGTTGCTGAGCACGTCACCCACATTCGTGACGTCGCCAATCGAACCAACATTGCTGAGCACGTCACCCGCGACGTTCGATACGTCGCCGATGGACCCAACACCGTTGGTGATGTCGCCCGTCACGTTGGTGATGTCGCCGACGGAGCTCACGTTGCTCAATACGTCGCCGACATTCGAAATCGAACCCGCGTTGTTCAGTACATCGCCGCCGACGTCACCGATCGAACCCGAGTTGCTCAGTACGTCGCCCGCAACGTTCGTGACGTCGCCAACCGAACCAACGTCGCCAATCACGTCGCCCGCGACATTGGTGACGTCGCCGATCGAACCAACGCTGCTGAGCACGTCACCCGCGACATTCGTGACGTCGCCAACCGAACCAACATTGCTGAGCACGTCACCCGCAACATTGCCAACGTCGGAGATCGAGCCAATGTCGGTGACGTCACCGATGATGTTGCCCGCGTTAGTAATTGAGCCCGCGTTGTTGAGTACCTCGCTCACCGAGCCGACGTCAGTCACATCGCCAACCACGTTCGTGACGTCCCCAACCGTCCCGATGTTGTTCAGCACCTCGCTGACGGACCCGACGTCGCCAACCACGTCGCCAACGGACCCACCCGTCACGTTGCTGAGCACGTCACCGACCGAGCCGACGTTGGTCACGTCACCAGCAACGCCGCTGACACCGCCGACAACATCACCAACGGATCCAACGTTGATCACGTCCCCGGCCACATTGCTGACGTCGCCAACCACACCCGTAACCGACCCAACGTTGGTCACGTCGCCGAGCACATCGCCCACCGAGCCGATGTCACTGACCACGTTGCTGACGTCCCCAACGGACCCGATATCAGTCACGTCGCCGACCGACCCGATGACGTTGCCAACCCCCGTCACGTTGCTGAGCACGTCGCTGACCGAGCCGACGTTCGTCACGTCGCCGGCAACATTGCTCACGCCGCCAACCACGTCGCCAACCGAACCAACGTTCGTGACGTCGCCAACCGTCCCGACCACATCGCCAACCGACCCGACGTTGGTCACCCCACCGAGCACATCCCCAACCGAGCCCACATCGGTGACATCCCCAACGGTCCCGATCACATCGCCAACCGAGCCAACATCACCAACCACATTGCTGACGTCCCCAACGGAACCAATCACGTCCCCAACCGACCCAACGTCGGTCACGTCCCCGACGACACTCCCCACGTCGCCAACGGACCCGACAACATTGCTGATGTCCCCAACGACATTCCCAATCGACCCCACATTCGTGACCCCACCAAGCACATCCCCAACCGACCCGATCGACCCAATCCCGCCGTCAACCAAATCCCCCGCAACATTCCCAATGTTGCCCACATTCGTCAGACCACTAATCGGCCCAACATTCCCAAGGAAGCTCGTAACCGGGTCAATCGACACCGCATCGCCAACGACGTTGCCCACATTGCCAATGTCGCCAACGGAACCTACTCCGTCGACGACATCGTTAATCGAACCAATTCCGTTGAGTACGTTGCCAATATCGCCTACCGAGCCGACGCCACTGATGATGTCGCCGACCGAACCGACCGAACCGATCTGGGTAATCCCGCCGAGTACGTCACCAACCGACCCAACGTTGGTAACCCCTCCGAGTACATCCCCGATCGAATTTCCGTTCAGCGCTTCGCTAATGGATCCGGTGTTGCTGAGAATATCGCCCACGTTGGAGAGATTGCCGACCGAATTGATCAGGTCGCCACCAACGCCGGTAACCGAACCAACGTCGCCGACAAGCGAATTCACGTCGCCAACGGAGCCAAGCACATTGTTGACCGACCCAATTCCGTTGAGCGCGTTGACGAAATCGGTAATCGTCAGCTCTTCAATGATGTGGCTCACGTCGCCGAAGTTGTTCAACACCCCGCCGATATCCCCAACCGGGCCGAGGTTGTTCAGCACGCCACTGACCCCGCCGAGCGAACTGCCGATCACCGAAACCGGCGCGCTGAGGTTGCCGAGGAACCCGTTGCCAATCACGTTCTGCACGTCATTGAAGGCTTGGGTCATGTCGTTCGCGATCGACGCGGCCTGGTTCAGGAACTCAAGGTTGCCGATGTTGCTGAACGGGCTGAAATCACCAACGTCACCGAGCGAATTGGTAATGCTGCCAACGTTGTTGAGCACCGAGTTGTTCAACAACGACCCAACGTCGCCGAAGTTGCCGACATTGCCAAGGATCGACCCAACATTGCCAACGTCGCCGAGGCTGCCGATGCCGCTCAACACGCTGCCGAGGTTGGTGATGTCACCAAGGTTGCCGATGCTGCCGATATCGCCGATGTTCTGCCCACCGACATTGAGCCCGTTGAGCACGCTGCCGAGATTGCCGACGTCGCCGCCGACGAGATTGCTCAGCGCGTCCCCACCAATAACGTTGCCGAGAATGTCGCCGCCGAGGAAATCGCCACCAAGAATGTCGCCGCCGAGAACACCGTTGCCGACACTCCCAAGCACACCATTGGCGACATTGCTCAGCGGATTGTTTCCATTCAGGAAGTTACTGAACGGGTCGCCATTAATCTGCCCATTATTAGACCCCTGGCCACCATTGTTATTGCCATTGTTCGACCCATTGCCACCGGTGTTGTTATTGCTCCCACTGTTGCCACCATTACCGCCATTCCCGCCACCGTTATTCGACCCACCACCATTGCCGCCGCTACCACCATTCCCCCCGTTGCCGCCGCCGCCATTGCCACCACCGCCGCTGTTCCCGCCGGTTCCACCTCCGCCGACCCCGATGCCCGTGCCGCCAGTCCCAACACCGGACCCACCAGCGCCGCCAGTCCCGCCCGAACCACCACGCCCGCCAGCACCACCACCCGTCCCAGCCCCACCGGAACCACCAGACCCACCTGAACCTCCCGGCCCGTTAAACCGAGACGGCCCATAGTAATTCGTTACGGGCCCAAAATAATTCGTGCCACCGTAACCAGCTCCACCAAATCCCGACCCACCATTTCCCGCGCGCCCAAAACCCGCACCCTGACCAAATCCGGACCCACCACCATTCCCAGCCCCACGCCCGTACCCAAATCCAGCACCTTGCCCAAAACCAGCACCCTGCCCATACCCCGAACCAGCACCAAAACCACGACCCGCACCAACAATCCCGCGCACCCCAGCGCCACCACAGTCAATTCCCGCACCACGCGCCACCATCGGCGTGCACGCCGCAACATATTGCGGCGTCGCACAAAGTTTCACTTGGTCGATGACCTTGTCCGGCGCCTCACAGTAGGCCGCCGCGGCCTTCGGGTCACGCAGCAGGTCAAGAATGAACTGCACGATCGCGTTCTCCATTGGTGTGGTCATCGCAACTCAGCTCCCTTTAGCTTCTCCGCGAACGATCATCGACACACAAAGTGATGTTTCGACGCTATTGGGCGAGGCAGCACCCCCGTAACGGGCCGAATCCCCGCAGGCGTGCCCCCACATTCGTTAGGGGAAGCGCCCCGGTTAGGGGATCTGCCCGGTGATTAGGGGTCCGGGAGTAACAGCAGACGGTCAGCAACCGACAATGGAAATAGCTCTTTCGTGTGTCCGTAGCTAGCCCATGCAAACTCACGCATTCGCAAGAGGTTTCTCATGACTGACCGTCTCGCGCTCGGCATCACCGTCGGCGCTTCGCGTTCCGCAGCAGTCGCCGTCACTGACGATGGGGGTGAACCGGTCGCTGTCATTTCCCGACGAAGCGTTGTTGAGTTGGCGTCGAGTAGTGGGCCCGTCGTGGTCGACGGGTTCTTATCGCGGGTCGGCGACCCGGTGCGAATGGTGGCCGAAGACGGTTCGACGCATGCGGCCGCCGACCTGGTCGCAGCGGCGGTTACCAGCCTGATCGCCGATATTTCCGCGACAACCGACGCAGCACAAGAGCCAACGACGGTCGCGAATTATCCGGGCTGGTGGGGCGCTGGGCGGGTGCGTGAAGTGCGGGCGGCGCTGGATGCCCAGGGCGCTGAAACCGTGGTTTTGGTACCCGAGCCGCTTTCGGTTGTCCGGCGCTATGAGATCGAGCGCGGGTTGCTCAATGAGGGCGCGCTCGTTGTCTATGACTTGGGCGAAAGTGGTGTCACCGTTTCGGTGGTCCGTACCGGCGAAAAATCGGGCTTGCTCGGCACGCCGGTCCATAATCCCGATATTGCTGGCTCAGAATTCGACCTCGCGACAATGCGCTACGTGCTGGCAAACGCTAGTGGTGATAACGAATTTGATCCTTTCGATCCCGACATCGAAGCCGAACTCGCGCGATTACGGGAACGCAGCAGGGAAGCGAAAGAACAATTGTCGACCGAAACCGCGACGGTCGTTTCGCTCGGCGCGCTCAGCGCCACCGGCGACGAACAGGTGCGACTCGTGCGCGGCGAGCTCGAAGACCTCCTTCGCTCGGATGTCCGCGATTCGCTCGCCCTCGTCCGTGAGGCGGTGCAGCGCTCGGGCCTCGACTTCGCCGGCATCGACGCGGTGCTGCTCACCGGCGGTGGCGGCGCGATCCCGCTGGTCGCCGAGCTGATTTCCGCCGAATTCGGCCTGCCCGTTGTCGCGACAGCGGACCCCGCGACAGCCAGCGCGGCCGGTGCTGCCGAACTCGCCGCCGACCTCGTCGCCGCCGAAGGCGCGCTGCTTGCGAAGGCGGTGCCGATGTCGCTCGCCGACGTCGATTCGGCCGAAGCGAGCGCGGCGGAATCAAGCGCGGATGAGCCAACCGACATCACCCCGCTGAGCGACATCGAGGACGACCCACTCGCCCCGGCCGACAATCGCAAACGCATCGCGATCGTCGCCGCCGCGTTCGTCACCTTCGCCGCGCTCACCGCGGGCACACTCGCCGTCGCGCCACAGTTCGCGACGCCAAGCACGCCCGACACGTCGATCACGCCCGTCGGCACCGACGGCAGCCCCGCCACTAGCGGCGTCCGAACGACAACGACCGTCGACGCCAACGGCAGGCCGGTCGAGGTCAAGACAACAACGACGGTCGACGCGAACGGCAAGCCCGTCGAGGTGAAAACGGCAACGACGGTCGACGCGAACGGCAAGGTCGTCGAAGTGCCGATCGACCCGAAGACCGGCCAACCAGCGCAGCCGGGCGCAACGGTCGGCGGTCAGCAGGGCCTGCCCGCACAACAAGGCCAAACCCAAGCTGGCCAACCTGCCCCAGCCCAGCCAGCGCAGGGCGGTACGCAAAGCCAACCCGCCCAAGGCAATACGCAACAGGGCGGCACCCAACCGGGCAACCAGCAAGGCAACCAACCGGCACCAGCAGGCCAACCGCCAGCGCAGCAGGCCCCCGCGCCACAAGCACCCGCGCCGCAAGCACCAGCCCCCGCGCCCAATCCCAACCCCGCCCCGGCCCCGAACCCCGCCCCGGCTCCCGCCATCCCCCAGCCGCCTAGTGTCGAGCTCCCCATCAGCCCGCCTAACGTTGGCGGCATCGTCCAAAACCCCGGAGGCACCTTGAGCGACACCGTCGGCGGCACGACCGGCGGCCTCCTCAATCGCGCGCCGACCTCGGCCCCGACCGGACCCGCCACCGAAGGGCTCGGCGGCGTAACCGAGGGCCTCGGCGGCGTGACCGGACTGGTTCCTGGGCTCGGAGGAGGCAATTGAGCCCGATCGCGCTCGACACGATGCCAGGCGCGCGTGAGGTGTTGCGCGCGGTCGACGGGGCAGGCAACGCCCCGGTCGTGCTGCTGCTCTCTGGCCGGTCGGGTACGGGAAAGTCGTTGCTACTGGACGTAATTCGACAACGGCTGCGCGCCCAGGGCCTCAGCACCATCGCGTCCGTTCCGAAGCCAAGCGACAACGGCGCTGTCGTTGTCGCCGACGACCTGCAAAACCTGTCCGCACCGCAACTCGACGCGTTGCGCACCGCGATCGAGTCCGGCGAACGCTCGTTCGTCGGCGCGATGCAGCCGCGCCCGCAGAACCCGGCGTTGCGCGCGCTCACCGAAACCGTCACGCGAAGGGGCCGCTCGGTCGAACTCCGCGCGCTCGGTTCGACCGACATCGGTTCGTTCGCCCGCGAGCTCGGCGTCACCGTCCCGCGCACGGTGATCAGCCACATTCACACTGCGACGGCAGGCGTTCACGGTGGTGTCGTCGCGGCCCTGCTCGCCGCTGGCACCGCGCGACTCGACGCTGGCATGTCGGCGGTCGACGAAGCGCTCGCGCACTGGATGCGCTCGCAGCTCGCTGGCGCCGACGCCGCCCTGCTCGACACCCTCGTCGTCGCGGCGACCGGCACCGGCCTCGACGCCGCCGAACTCGCCGAAGTCCTCAACGTCGACAGCGCGACAGCGACCGACCTTCTCGCGCGGGCCCGCGCATGCGCCCTGGTCACCGACGCTGACCTGCTGCTCGGCGCGGCCGTCCCGCAGTTGCGCGTGATGCTCGGCGACCGCAGATATGTCGCGGTGCAGCGCCGCCTGCTCGAAACGCGACTCGACGCTGGCCTCCTGCGCGACCAAACCGGCGCGCTGCTTGCCGAATCAGGCGTCCGCGACCCTCGCCTCGCTGAGTTCCTCATCAACAGCGCCCAGCACAATCGCGCCGAAGCCGCCCGCTACTACGCGGCGGCGGCAGCAGCGGGCGCGGAAGTGCGACCGATCGCGATGCAGTGGGCCGACGCCGCGTCCCGCGCTGGCGACGACGAAACCGCTCAACGCCTCGCCGAACCGCTGCTTGACCGCGACGACACCGCGCCAAGCGAACTCGCGGGCGCGGTTCGGGTGTGCGCGAGCGTGCTCACCCGACGTGGCCTCGTGAATCGCGCCGCCGCGCTTTACCGCTGGTTGGGCCCGAATCGCGTTGGCGCGGACTGGGCGGTTGCGGCAACGATCCTCGCGCTCGCGGGCGACGGTGTCGAAGCCAGCGACGCCGCCGACAACGCCGACCGCTGGCCGCCAACTCAGTCGGCGGCCGAGTCACGCTTGATCGCCAACGCGCTTTTGCAGTCGCTCGACCCGCACGGCGCGGCAACCCCGGCGGCGATATCGGCGCTGGTCCAGGCCGCGCACACCGGCCAAGGCGACGATGTCCCATGCAGCGCGGTCACCGTCGCCGCCCTGTTGAGCATGAGCGCGGGCGAGCCCCGACGCGCGGCCGACGCCGTGCGCGCCGCCGCCGGTTCCGGCCCGCAACTGCCTGTCCTTTCGGCGTGGAACGCGTTGCGGATCGGCGACGAGTGCGCGGCGACCGACCTCATGCACAGCATCGACATGACCCAACTCGCCCCGCGCGACAAACTCCTCGCGCACGCACTCGCCGTCGGTCTGGCTCGCCGCGGCGGCGACGCCCAAGCCCTGCACAACGCGTGGACGGCGGCGTTTCCGCTGTTCGACGAGATCGACGTCGACCTGCTGAGCCTGCTTCCCGTCGGCGAGCTCTGGCTCGCAGGCATCGGCCTGCGCGACGAGGCACGCATCCAACCGCTCGTTTCAGCCGCGCTCGCGCTCATCCGCAAGCTCGGTCGCGCGCCCGCGTGGACGAACGCGTTCCACTGGTACGGCGTCCAGGCGGCCATCGCGAAGCAGTCGCCGCAGAATCTCCTGCCGCACGCGCACGCACTCAAGAGCGCCGCCGCCGACGGCGACCCGCAAGCCGCCGTGCTCGCTGACGCCGGTCGCACCTGGTTGCTTGTGCTGCGCGGCCAGGTCGATATGCACGCCGTCGCGTCAGCGGTCTCGTCGCTGGCCGCCCAAGGCCACACTTTCGACGCCGCGCGCCTGGCGGGCGACGCCGCCCACGCGCAAAACGCGGCAGGCGACGCGACAGCGGCGAACCAACTACTCAAGCTCGCCCGCTCGGTCCGCATTCCCGCGCGCCCCGAGCAAGCCAAGCCGACCGAAGATTCGTCGGGAGCCGCCATTATCGAGCCTCGCGCGTTGAGTGATCGCGAACGCGAGGTCGCTGAGCTGGTACTTCTCGGGCTGACCTATCGCGAGATCGGTGCTCGGCTCTATATTTCGGCTAAGACTGTCGAACATCACGTCGCGCGAATTCGCCGCCGAATAGGCGCTGGGTCGCGTTCCGAATTATTGTCAATGCTTCGCGCGATGGGTCACGGCTCATTGCTTGTTTGACGAGGTAACAAGGATGGGAGCCCATGGCCACTGGGGTGGGCCTGCGGATCGGTGCTAATACCGCTACCGCGGCTGTGGTCACTGAGGACGGCACGACGGTTTTCGTCGTGCGCGACTCGGTCCTGCACATGTCCGAAGAAGGCGACGCCGCGCTTGGCGGCAAGCCTCCGCTTGGCGTGCATTCGATCAGTGGATTTGTCGCCGCTATCGGCGACCCCGCTGGCATCGACGTCGACGGCGGCGAGCCCTATCGCGCCGAAGACCTCTTCGCCACAGCACTGTTTTGCCTCATCGACCTCACCACCGCCCACCTCAACGGCCCCGCCGAGTTCTACGCGACCCACCCCGGCGATTGGTCGACTGAAGAGGTGCGCGGTGTTCGCGAAGCACTCGACTACCTTGGCTTGAAGTCGATCGCGCTGCTTGGCGAAAACGAACTGCCCGCGCCCGCGCTGGGCGAGGACCAGGGGCGTTCCTTCGCCGCCAAAGCCGCTGAGGCCGCGCTGGTGGCTGTGCTCGCCACGCCAGCTGGCTCGACACCGCCCGACCCGACCGCACCGGCCGCTCCGCTGGGCGACACCGACGTACTGCCGTCGGTTCGCACCACTTACGTTGGGGCACAAGCATATTCGGCTGCGATCCCAGCCGCGCGTGCGTTCCCGATGTCATTCGCGGACGCGCAGTTGACGCCACGCGTGCCCGTCGAAGCGCCTGCGGCAAGCCTTTCCGCTCCCTCCGCGACCGGTTACGTGACGAATCAACCGGTGTCATCGGGCTTCGCCCAAACCCTCACGCCAACGACGGTCGGCCCGCCTGTCGCCCTCCCGCCCCGTTCGAACACCCCGCGCACTCCGCTGATCGTCGCCGTCGCGGTGGTTTTCGGCCTGCTGCTCGGCGGACTGGGCGTCGCGCTCGCGCTGCGCTCGTCAACCCCGACGCTGCCGCCAACCATCACCGACGCGGTCGCGACTGTGCAGCCAACTAGCGCGCCCCCGCCCGTCGCGCCGCCGGTCGTTGAAACCACAACGGAGACACCGGAACCCACGTGGGTGCCGCCGGTCGTTGTCCCGAAGACCACCCAACCGCCCGAGCCGACAACGACGGAACCCCCTGAGCCCCCGGCCGCGCCAGCACCGACAACCAAAAAGCCAACCCCAACCCCGACGCCCGCCGACCTGTTCCCCGGCGGCCTGTTCGGACGGGAACAGACAACACCCAAGCTGCCAGCGCCCCCAGCACTGCCCGGCGCTGGTCAGAGTGGGTCGTCCGAGAGCGAACCACGGTAACCTGGCCGGTTTTCCGCGCGTGCCCTAGAGTGATGCGCTGACCGTCATGTGCGCCCGTTCGGGTGGCCCCGGTCACCGACGAAGGGATTCCATGCGCAAGTTGGGGGCGCGTCGCGCCACGGTTCGAGCTGCCCATGCTGTGTCGGTTGGGTTTGCCGCTGCCGTACTACTGGCACCCGTGTTCGGCGCTGGCGCGGTTAGCGCCGCACCGCAGCAACTTTCGGTCGGCGACCTACCCGCCGAGATGATCGACGCGATCTCGCGCGACCTGCACATGACTCCCCAGCAGTACCTCGACCGCGCCGTCGCCGCGCAGGACTTGCGTTCGTACGCAAACGATTTCCGCGCCGATCACCCCGACGCGTTCGCCGGTGCGTGGCTCACGCCCGAGGGCAAGGGCGTCATCGCCGTCACCAACGCCGACGCGCAGCGCTTGGCCGCCGCCGACGGTTACCAGACCAAAATCGCCCCGATTTCGGCGAACGGTCTCGAAGGCGCGCTGCTGCAGCTGAGCCAGTGGGTCGCGAGCCTGCCGCGCGAAATCGCGGCACCCATCAGCTCGATCGCGATCGACGCGCTCAATAGCCAGCTGATATTGAACGTCGCGAACACCCCGACCGGGCACATGCTGAACCTGCCGACGCTGATCGCGACCATCAAGGTTGTCCTTTCGCCAGGTGGCGGCGGCGCGGTTGAGTACCGGCCGATGGGTGGCGACACCTACATCAGCTCGACCAAGGACCTGCACGACGCGACCCTGCGTGGCGTCGACGTGTGCTCGTTCGGCTTCAACTCAACCGACGCCGCGGGCAACGCCCTGAATATCAGTGCGGGACACTGCAATCCGCGCACCGACGGCGGTCCCGCCTCGGTGTACGTGCCGAACGTGCGTGACCTCCCGAACAGCGTCGAGGTTGGCCAGTTCGCCAAGACCGTCCTCGGTGGTCCTGCCGCGCTCGACTACTCGGTGATCAAGCTCAACGAGCGCGCGGTGAACGCTGGCATGGACCGGCCGCGCGTGCGTGGCGCGAACGGCACCACGCTGACGGTCACCGGCATCGCCGACCCCGTCACCGGCGCGCCCGTGTGCAAGACCGGCCAGTCGTCGACGTTCACCTGCGGCTTCGTCTCGGCCGATCGCGTGGAAACGCAACTCTTCACCGCCGAAGGTGTCTCCAAGACCATCCGTGGTTTCGCCGACAGCGCGTGCACCCTCGGCGGCGACAGCGGCGGCGCGATCATCACCGGCACCCTCGCGCTCGGGATCACCTCGGGTTCCAACGCGGCCGACGCGCCCAACTGCAACGAAGCCAATACCCAACTGGCACCGTACGGTGGCACAGCATCTCTGGGCGTGGGAATTCGGTCGATTTTGGCTGACATTGAGGCCAACTCCGCGGGCGGTCTGGGCAGCGGAATCACCGTTCGTACCGCGCCGCGCGCTAGCTAAGCCGGTCGACTCGCCGACTCGGACCGGGTGAGTGACATCTCTTACCCGGTACGAGTAGGCATAACTCGCACGAGCCCATATAGTTCGATCATGCTCCTGCCACGCCTGGGTCGCACCCCATCCGCGCGAAGCTCCTCTCGAGCTCGAAAGTCCGTTATCGCCGCTTCTGCGGCGATTCTGCTGTTTGGCCCCGCTGTCGCAGTTGCCGACGCCGCGCCCAGCACTGATCTTCCGGCCCAGCTCATTGAAGCTGTGCAGCGCGACCTGAAGATGTCGCCGCAGGAATACCTGCGTCGCGCCGACGCCGCCCAGGAAGTCGCCGCGTTCGGCGTCACCGCGCAGCGTCAGTTCCCGCAGGTGTACGCGGGTGCGTGGCTCAATGAAGCGGGCAAGTCCGTCGTGGCGATCACCAGCGGCCCCGGTGCCGACGAGGCTCGCGCCGCCGCGGTTTCGGCCGGTCACGAGGTGCGCAACGTCGCCAAGAGCGAGTCCGCGCTGCGTGGCGAGAAGACCGCGTTCGAAAACTGGCTGTCGGCCGCGCCCGCTCCCGTGCAGGCGGCGGTGCGTGGCGTTGTCATCGACACGGTGAATAACGCGATCGCCGTTCGCGTCAACCAGGTTGGCGTGCAGCTGCCCGCGTTCATCGACCCGTCGCGCGTTGTCGTCACCGCGCCGCCCGTCGGTGGCGAACGAGTCGACCTTGCCGCCAGCCCCATCGCGGGTGCGGGCAACGGCGCGCTCGGCGGCGGCGACGCCTACGCGTCGGTCCTGGGCCGCAGCCAGCTGCACTGCTCGCTTGGCTTCAACGGCACCGACCGCAACGGCAACGTCGTCAACATCTCGGCGGGCCACTGCAACCCCGACGTTGAGACGGGCGGCACCGCTGGCGCTGCCGCGGTTTACGAGCGCAACAACACGTCGCTCGGCGCGGAACTCGGCACCTTCGGCAAGACCGTGCTTGGCGAACAGGACTACTCGATCATCCGCATCAACGACGGTGCGAAGGGTCGATTCGAAAACAACCTGGTGCGCGTGCCCGGCGCGGCCCCGATCGCCATTGACGGTGTTGCCACTCCCGTCGTTGGCGCCCCCGTCTGCAAGTCCGGTGCCCGCACCGGCTTTAGCTGCGGCGTGATCAACGGCGTCGACCAGACCGTGCAGGTCGGCGACCGCCAGATGACCCAGTCATTCTCGGCCAACCTTTGCGCCCTCCCCGGCGACTCGGGCGGTGCGATCGTGAGCGGCCGTCTCGCCGTTGGCATTTCGAGCGCGTCATCGGTTGCCGACTACCCGATCTGCGAAATCCCGATCATCCTCGGAGCTTTGACCGGCGACGCACCGCAGCTGTTCGCGCAGCCGATTAGCGTGGTGCTGAACGACAACCCGGGATTGTCGGTTCGCACGAACTGATGCGTTTGTAGGGAGCATGCTTGAGGGCCGGTAGCGGAAGCTACCGGCCCTTTTTGCATCGAAGCGAAGCGAGCTGGTCGCTGGCAATCGCAAGATTGTCACCGGGCCCGCCACCGCGACAGGGCAAGCGCCGAGTCGCGACCGCACGCAGCTCCCGATGCGGAGCGAGGGACGCACCCTGCAATGGCGACGTAGCCACCCGGGCCCGCACCATGCGAACAAGGCAAGTGTGTTCCCGAGTCGCGACCGCGCGCAGCTCCCGATGCGGAGCGAGGGACGCGCCCTGCAATGGCGACGTCACCACCCGGGCCCGCACCATGCGAACAAGGCAAGTGTCTTCCCGAGTCGCGACCGCGCGCAGCTCCCGACGCGTAGCGAGGGACGCGCCCTGCAATGGCGACGTCACCACCCGGGCCCGCACCATGCGAACAAGGCAAGTGCGTGCCCGAGTCGCGACCGCGCGCAGCTCCCGATGCGGAGCGAGGGACGCGCCCTGCAATCGCCACGTCACCACCCAAGCCCGCACCATGCGAACAGGGCAAGTGCCCAGTCGCCGCAGCGCGCAGCTCCCGACGCGAAGCGAGGGACGCCCCTGCAATCGACACGTTTGCGGGAACGCGCCCAGAACGAGCGTTTGCGACATTCGAACGTGCACGGTCGAGCAATCGAATCTGGAAGGTTGCGCGCAGGCCCCGATGCGAAGCGAGGGACCGCGCCCCCGCAATCGACACGTTCGCGAAAACTCAGCCCCGCACCCGCGACCTCGAGGAGCGGCGGCCCCGAAGGGGCCGGTCGCGGCCGTCCGTCCGTTCAGGTGCCGTTGCGTAGGCGACGAAGGAGCAAGCAACGGTGCCTGAACGGACGGACCTCAGGGCCGCGACACGCGCGCGCCAGCGCGCCAAAAACACAGTTATGTACCGAATCCCTCCACCGAATACCCGTGGCAACGGCGGGCGGTCTAGAAACCGCCGCATAAAGAACCCCCGACGCAAGCGCGCGGGCCCTTTCCCTAAAACGCCCCAAACACAAAGGGCCCCACCGTAATCCGTGCGGTGAGGCCCTTCGCGAGTACTTCTGACTACTTGTCAGCCCAAACGGTGGTGCCGTCCGGTGCCTGGAAGACGTTCAGCATCTCGATGCCAGCGACGAGGGCAACCGGGCCGCCGACGACGATGGTGCCGATAACGCCACCGATGGCCGCGCCGCCAACGATGCCGCCGAGGCAAAGCGCGGGCCAGCCGACAACCGTGACGATGCCGCCGATGCAGCCGACCAGTGCGCCAACCGCGGTGCCAAGGAAAGCGCCGATCGCGGTGCCGACCGAGAACTTGGTCGAGAAGTCATTGATCGCGCGCTGGTTCTCCTGCGCGGAAGCGATCTCCTTCGCTTCGGCGACGGGCCGCACGCCCACATTCTGGTCAGCCGACAGCACCAGGTTCGCAGGCTTCTCCGGGGTCAGCTTGAGGACCGTCGAGTCCTCGACAACCTCAGTCTTGGTCGCGATGTTGGTCCCGTTGATCGAGAACGCGATCGGGACAACAACCTGCACGTCGCCGCGCGAGTCCTTGATCTCGGCAACGGTCTTCTTCGGCGCCTCAGGCGTCTCCCCATCCTTCTCAACCAACGAGAAGGTGCCGTTCTTAACGGTCGCAACGACCGTCTTGTCGACGAGCTTGACCGAGTACTTAATCCCCTCGGGTGCCGGTTCTTCGGCGTGAGCGGTGCCAAGACCAACGGTCATCGCGCCCACGACCAGCGCGGCCGCCGCGGCGGTCCTACGGAAGTTCATTCAAGTTCCAATCCATCAGGTGTAGAGCGGCGAGCCACTGTTCACACGCGAGACTCGTCAAGTCGCGCCTTTTGTGAGAGGTTGGCGACTTCTCCCCGAGCAGTGTGAAGAATGGCACAGCAGACCGAACAGCTGGAGCTTAATCCACCGAATCCCCGCATGCCATACCAGATTTCGGGTATGGAACTAAGCCTATCCTTAACGCTTTCGCAGTTCAGGCACGGTTTACGGTGTTAGCGAGTCGATCTAGGTACACGTGAGTAAACATTTTTGTGATGTTGCTCACAGGCAAATTCTAGGTCAAGGCGCAGTAAACACCGTCGACGCGCAAGAACTCACCTTGCGGTAGACATCCCTAGTTACTGACGGGTAACTTAGGGGCAGTTACGATACGAGCCAACTGGGTCGCGACGACCCGCGTGTTGCCTCTAAAGAAAGGTCGCGACATGAATGCCCTGACTATCACGCTGGGCACCTTCGGTGCGCTGCTCAGCCTGTTGTGTTGGGCGTCGTTTATCGGCGGCGTGTGGAATATCGGCAAGGCCATCACGATCGGCCAGACCGCGCCGGACCGTTGGCGACCCTTCATTCCTCGGTTCAAGCACATGGTCATCGAGGTCGTGCTGCACACGCGGATGAACAAGTTCCGCACCGTCGGCTGGGCGCACTGGCTTGTCATGTTCGGCTTCTTGCTCGGCATGATCCTGTGGTTCCAGGCGTACGGCCAGACGTTCAACCCCGAATTCAAGTGGCCGATCATCGGCGACTGGCCGATCTACCACTTCGTGGACGAACTGCTCGGTATCGGCACCCTGGTCGGTATCACCGCGCTGATCATCATCCGTCAGATCAACTCGCCGCGAGTGCCCGCGCGCCTGTCGCGCTTCAGCGGTTCGAAGATGATCCCGGCCTACATCATCGAGACCATCGTCTTCATGGAAGGCCTCGGGATGATCGTGGTTAAGGCGGGCGTCATCTCGCTCACCGGCCACAGCAACCCCTACACCGACTTCTTCACGATGCACGTCGCCAAAATCATTCCGGCGAACATCACGCTGATCTCGATCTTCGCGTTCATCAAGCTCATGTCGGGCATGGCCTTCCTCTACCTCGTCGGCCGCAACGTCACGTGGGGCGTCGCCTGGCACCGCTTCCTCGCCTTCTTCAACATCTACTTCAAGCGCAACGCCGACGGTTCCGTCGCGCTCGGTGCCGTGAAGCCGATGACGTCGAACGGCAAAGACCTCACGATGGAGAACGTCGACCCCGAGATCGACAACCTCGGCGTTGGTCGCACCCAGGACTTCACCTGGAAAGACCTGATGGATGTCAGCACCTGCACCGAGTGCGGTCGCTGCCAGTCGCAGTGCCCCGCGTGGAACACCGGCAAGCCGCTTTCGCCGAAGCTGCTGATCATGTCGCTGCGCGATCACCTTTACGCCGAAGCGCCTTACCTGCTCGCTGGCGGTCGTCGCGACCCCGAAGGCAACGAGACCGGGCTCGTCAACGACGAGGGCCATGTCGACGAGAAGGCGCTCGCTGGCGTCCCCGAGTCCGCGATCGAGGCGTCGAAGCGCCCGCTGGTCGGCGACCTCGAAGCGCTCGGCGTCATCGACCCCGAGGTGCTGTGGAGCTGCACCACCTGTGGCGCGTGCGTTGAGCAGTGCCCGGTCGACATCGAACACGTCGACCACATCGTCGACATGCGTCGCTACCAGGTGCTCATCGAAAGCGAGTTCCCCACCGAGCTCGCTGGCCTGTTCCGCAACCTGGAAAACAAGGGCAACCCGTGGGGTCAGAACTCCAAGGACCGCCTCAACTGGATCAACGAGCTCGACTTCGACGTCCCCGTTTTCGGTAAGGACGCCGACAGCTTCGACGGCTACGAGTACCTATTCTGGGTTGGTTGCGCCGGTGCTTACGAGGACCGTGCGAAGAAGACGACCAAGGCGGTTGCCGAGCTGCTCGCCACCTCCGGCACCAAGTTCATGGTGTTGGGCGCGGAAGAGACCTGCACCGGCGACCCGGCCCGTCGCGCGGGCAACGAGTTCCTGTTCCAGCAGCTCGCTGAGCAGAACATCGCGGTCATCAATTCGGTCTTCGAAGGCGTTGAGCAGTCGAAGAAGATGATCGTTGTGACGTGTGCGCACTGCTTCAACACGCTCAACAACGAGTACCCGCAGTTGGGTGCCACCTACGAGGTCGTGCACCACACGCAGCTGCTGAATCGCCTTGTGCGACACAAGAAGTTGATCCCGGTCGCGCCTGTCGCGCAGAACATCACCTACCACGACCCCTGCTACCTTGGCCGCCACAACAAGATCTACAACGCGCCGCGTGAGCTGATGGAAGCTTCGGGCTCCACGCTGGTTGAGATGCCGCGTCACGCTGAGCGTTCGTTCTGCTGTGGTGCCGGTGGCGCGCGCATGTGGATGGAAGAGCAGCTCGGCAAGCGCATCAACGTCGACCGTGTCGACGAGGCGTTGTCGACCAACCCCACCAAGATCGCGACCGGCTGCCCGTTCTGCCGCGTGATGCTCACCGACGGTGTCACCGCGCGTCAGGAAGAGGGTCAGGGCGAAGGCGTCGAGGTCGTCGACGTTTCGCAGCTGATGCTCGACTCGATCAAGCGCCTCGACCCAGCCGAATTGTCGGCGAACCTTGTTGTGGTGCAGGAGCCGAAGGCCGAGCCGGAGCCGGAAGTGAAGCCGACTCCCGCGCCCGCTGAGGCCGCTACCCCGGCCGCAGCGCCTGCTGCGAAGCCCGCTGGTGGCGGACTCGGCATGAAGGGCGCTGCGAAGGCTCCCGGCGGTGGACTTGGCATGAAGGGCGCGGCTAAGGCGCCTGGTGCGAAGGCTGCTCCGGCCGAGGAAGCCACTGCTCCTGCGGTCAAGGGTCTCGGCATGAAGGGTGCGGCAAAGGCACCCGGTGGCGGACTTGGCATGAAGGGTGGCGCGAAGGCACCGGGCGCGAAGGCTGCTCCGGCGGCCGAGCCTGCCGCTGCTGAGCCCACTGCGGAAGCAACTGAGGCGAAGCCGACTGTCGCGGCGAAGGGTCTCGCGATGAAGTCGGGCCTTAAGCGCCCGGCGGCGAAGGCTCCCGGTGCGAAGGCAGCTGCCCCGGCAGCTCCGGCCGCAGAGGCGGCTCCCGCTGCTGAGTCGACCGAGGCGCCCGCCGAGGCGAAGCCGACCATCGCGGCAAAGGGCTTGGCAATGAAGTCGGGCCTTAAGCGTCCGGCGGCGAAGGCCCCTGGCGCGAAGCCCGCAGCGGCGCCCGCGGCTCCGGCAGCGGAACCCGATGCGACCCCGGCAGCGGAAGCGGCCCCGACCGCTGAGGCTCCCGCCGAAGCAAAGCCGACGATCGCCGCAAAGGGCTTGGCAATGAAGTCGGGCCTCAAGCGCCCGACAACAAAGGCCCCCGGCGCGAAGCCCGCAGCAGCCCCGGCAGCTCCGGCCCCTAAACCGGAGCCGACCCCGATCCCCGAGCCGGAGGCAACGGCGCAAGCCGAGCCCACCGACAACGGCAACGGCACCCCGCCCGCGAACCCCACCGCCAAGCCAGGCGGCCTGGGCTTCAAGTCCAACGCAAAGGCCCCGGGCAAGAAGAACTAACAACTGAACATCCCAAGTGAGGCGCGACCCCCCGGGTTCGCGCCTCACTTGTGTATCGGGTCGCACCCTGATGGCCCAGGTCCGGTGCATCAGCTATCGTGTTCGTATACAGGTCTTTGAGCGCCTGCCGTGGAATGCCAGCGGTGCTGCCACCGCCCTCCTTAAGTGGATCGGCCCACGGAGGCTCTCAAGGACCTGTTGTAATCTCCCGCCTTACGACGGGATCTTTGGGCATGGGCGGCACGGGAACCACTCCATCTTCGCCACGAGTCCGGTATCCGGCATCGATCTGAGTCCATGGGGTACAACGCAGTGTTCGCTTGCCCGAATCTGGTGCCAAATCGACATGAGATAGGCCGACTCGGTGTAGCCGAACTCACCGGACGGCCAGATCGCGGCTTTGAGGAACCCTCCATACAGGTCGGCAGCTTGACTCTCCAGGTACTTATCCGCCGATACCCACCGAAGCCCTTGCTCCATGTGCCAAGGAATCCGCTCGTCTGTCTGGGATTTCCTGCGGATGTAAGCGTCCGTGGTGTTGTGGTCGTGCCCCCGAACATGCCCATACCGAGTCCAGAGCCGCGCGTCAGTGCCATATAGATCACGTGCTGCTCCTGCGACCGACCGATAAGTCTCAAGGGCAACGAAGTTGTAGAAACGCACCGGGTCGCAGATATAGCTGCTCGGGTCAACTTCGTTCTTCACGGCAAAGACATAACAGACGTGCAGGTTTGGCACTCCGGCGAGCACTGCGGAAGCCCGCTTGCGCCGGTCGTGGTTCTTGACGTGCTCCTTCCACGACATCACTTTTCCGGCAGGCACGCCGAAGTCCGTCCGCAACGTAGTAACGGCGGAACGCAACTCCGGCGCACTCAGGTCGTCGACTATTACCGCCGCCATGCCGAAGACCGGGCTGGAATTTGGCCCACTTCCACGGTCGCCCGTTTCGTCGATGTAGGCCCACACTCTCGGGGTTGTCGGCATTCGACCGAATGTACTACCCGAATTTGGCTGCCAACGATACGGCTAGAGCAGACCTCTAGCACTCAACGAACGCACCCTTCACATACCCCGCGCTCTGGTACACGTAGTCGTACGCCCACCGCCACGGCGTCAGTTCGCGGCCAACGTCGACGAAAAGTAGTTCCCCCGACCAACATTCGCCGAGGACGTGGCGGGCTCGGGAGATGTGCGGGGTGAAGGTCACCACGATCACCCTCGACCAATTCGCACCGAACGAACGCAACGCCCGTCCCTCACCAAGCGTCGTGCGCGGCGATGGGTCGAAGCACACCACCTCAAAGCTGTAGCCGCCGTGGCAAATTCGGTTCACTAAGCCGCTGTATTCGTATGGGTCCGAAATCAGCACGCGCGGTGCGTAACCGGCGGCGGCCAGCGACAAACCCAGTTCCTCGCGCCCGTCGTGCGCACCGCCGAGCACCAAAATCGCGTCGGCGACAAGCGGCTCGTCAACAACCGGCCGCACATAAACCGGCCACAGCATCACCCAAACCCCAAGCACAAACGCGACCGCGACGACAAGCCCCCTAACCATCAGCCGCATCGCCCGATCGTACCCGGCCAAACCAAGAAACCGCAGGTAGAACCCTCGCGTCTCCCCCTGTACACCAAGTGTTGCGCGCAAAACCACCCGCGTGACGCGGCGTAGCAACGCACGGCGCTTACCAACGAGTACATGCGATGCACAGTCTTCGGAACGGGGTACCTGGGGGCCACGCATGCCGCGTGTATGGCCGAACTGGGCCACGATGTGGTGGGGGTCGACGTCGATCCGGGCAAGGTCGCCAAGCTCGCCGACGGGATCGTCCCGTTTTACGAGCCCGGCCTTGAGGAAGTTCTTCAACGCAACCTGGCAGCGGGCCGGTTGCGGTTCACGACCGACTACGAGGACGCGGCCGCACACGCCGACGTCCATTTCCTCGGTGTCGGCACTCCGCAGAAGAAGGGCGAGTACGGCGCCGACTTGAAATACGTTCACGCCGTTGTTGATTCGCTCGCGCCGATCATGGAACGCGACGGCATGATCATCGGCAAGTCGACCGTGCCCGTCGGCACCGCCGCCGCCCTCGGTGAGCGTGCGCGCGAAAAGGCAAGCGTCAACGTCGAAGTCGCGTGGAACCCAGAGTTCCTTCGCGAAGGCTTCGCCGTCCAAGACACCCTGTCCCCCGATCGACTAGTGCTCGGCCTGGATCGCGAACGCGCCCAATCGAATTGGGTCGAAGAACAGATTCGCGAGATCTACGCCGACCTCATCAACAGCGAAATCCCGTTCCTCCTAACCGATCTCGCGACGGCCGAGCTGGTCAAGGTCTCCGCCAACGCCTTCCTCGCAACCAAAATCTCCTTCATCAACGCCGTCTCGGAAGTCTGCGAAGCAACCGGTGCCGACGTCACCATGCTCGCCGACGCCCTCGGCTACGACGCCCGCATCGGCCGCCGCTTCCTCAACGCCGGCCTCGGTTTCGGCGGCGGCTGCCTGCCAAAAGATATTCGCGCGTTCATGGCCCGTTCGGGTGAGTTGGGTGCCGACCACGCCGTCGCGTTTTTGCGTGAGGTCGACAACATCAACATGCGGCGTCGCACGAAGGTCGTCGACATGGCCGCCCGCGCATGCGGTGGTTCGCTACTCGGCGCGAACGTCGCGGTGCTCGGCGCGGCGTTCAAACCCGAGTCCGACGATGTGCGCGACTCCCCCGCGCTCAATGTCGCTGGCATGATCCAACTTCACGGCGCGGTCGTCACCGTTTATGACCCGAAAGCCGTCGAAAACAGTCGGCGCGTTTTCCCCACGCTCAATTACGCGACGTCGATCGCCGAAGCGTGTGACCGCGCCGATGTGGTGCTCGTGCTCACCGAGTGGAACGAGTTCACCGCTTTGACTCCGGCCGACCTCGCCCCGGTGGTACGTTCCCGTTCGATCATCGACGGCCGTAATTGCTTAACCGCTGCGACCTGGCGCGATGCCGGGTGGGTGTACGCAGGACTCGGCACCCCGTAAAGTGGCGGCCCAGCGGGGTGTTGGCAACGAGATGGGCATCAGATGAGTTCGGTTTTGGGAGTTTCGGTGGGGGCGGGCACCGTACGTCTCGCGCGTCCGGTGCACGGGGATCCCATGCAGCCGCCTTACTCATTCGAGCTGCAATCTGTTTCAGTTCCCGAAGCTGAGGTTGAGGAAGCGGCAGCGGCGGCGATCACGTCGACGCCGGACGTCGCGGCATCAACCATCACGTTCCGCACCGAGGGCCAAGCGCGCGGGTTGCGTGCGGCGATGGCACGCAGGCAGGTCACGAACTACCAGCTTGTCCCCGAAGCCGTCGCCGCCGTCCATTTCGCGCACGCCACCGCCGATCTGCGCGAAGTCACCGCACTGGCCGTATACGACCTCGGCGCGACGGGGCTCACGGTCAGCGTGATCAACACCCGCACGTGCGACGTCTACCAAACCGAGCGCATGAGCGACATCAGCGGCGACTACCTCGATTCGCTGATCCGCGAGCAGCAGATCGCATCGGGTCGCATCGCGCACCCAGCCGACCCGGCTGGGCTTGCCGCACTCGACGCGCACTGCCGCGCCGCGAAAGAGCAGTTGTCGAGCAACAACGCCGTCGCGCTACCGAGTGAGCAGGGCCTTGTCCTGCTTACTCGCGAGAATTTTGAAGCGCTGATGATGCTGGCGATCGAGTCGTCGGCACGCATGACCCGCGACGCCATCATCCGCTCCCAGCACCCCGTTCAGGCGGTGTTGGTGATCGGCGGTGGCGGTCGAATCCCGTTGATCGCGCGCGTTCTTGAGCGCACGATCGGCGTCGGGGTAATCGTCCCGACGGAACCGGAGACGGTCCTGGCACGCGGTGCCGCGCTCCTCGCCCGACCAGCGAACGTCGCGATCGCGCCCGCGTCGCCGCTCACTGAGCAGTTCGCTGACACCGAAACCCCAGCGTGGTTGACCGCACCCGCGCGACGCCCAAACCCGTTGCGCACCTTGGTTGATCGCACGCATTCGCGTCGGGAGATCAGCGCCGCGACCGCTGCGGTTTCGTCGCTGGTCGTACTCAGCGCGATCGGCCTCGGCCTCGGTTTCGGCCCTGAGGTCATGGAACGCGGGTCGACAAGCGACACCCAGGCCGTCCCGGTGACCACCGCACCGCGCCCAAGCGACCATTCACCGACCACGTCGCTCACGCCAACAACGACGGAAATGCAACACGAAACCGCCGCCGCACCCCCGGCGACAACGGCACCGACGACAACGGCCCCAGCACCCCCCGCCCCCGGCCCGAACACGATCACCGTCGTCCCGGGCCTCCCCCCGGTCATCCTCCCGACCCTCCCCCCAGGAGTCCTACCGGGCCTGTAAGCGCCGCTGAACGGTGGACTCACCTCGGCCGAACTTCCCCGGCGCGACGCCGCAGGCTCAGCGCCTCGCCCGAGTGAAGCCTCCCGACCGGAGTTCCGCTGGCGCGACCCGGCTGCCTCAACACCCAACCCCGTGAGCACGCTTTGGTGGCGGCAACGGCCGAGTGGGTTTCGCCACCACAGCGTGCTGATCTTGGTCGGTGCCGCTCAGTGCCGAGCGTGACGTGCCCGCGGCGCAACCTCCGGCTTCGGCCCGCTTCCAAACGGCCGCGCCAAAACCACCGCGATCGCCGTCGTCAATGGCACCGAAAGCGACAGGGCGATACCGCCAACCGCCGAGCGGGCGATCTCGATCGCGACCGCATCGCTCGTGAGCACATCGGTAAACGACCGCCCAGCGACGCTAAACAGCAGCAGCAGCGGCAGCGCCCCACCCGCGTACGCGAGGACAAGCGTGTAGACCGTGCTCGCGATGTGGTCGCGGCCCACTCGCATGGTGGCGGTGAAGATTTCGCGCCGTGTCGCACCTTCGTCGAGTGCAGCGAGTTCGAACGCCGCTGACGCCTGCGTGATCGTGACATCGTTGAGCACGCCGAGCGAGCCAATGATGAAGCCCGCCAACAACAATCCGGTGATGCTCACGTGTTGGAGGTAAGTCGCGACCGTCGTGTTCTGTTCTTCGGAAAGTCCCGTCAGGTGCGTCATCTTCAACGCGACCCACGACAAAACTGCGGCGACCAGCATCGATGCGAGCGTGCCGAGCAGCGCCGACGACGTCCGCAAGTTCACCCCGTGGGCGAGGTAGAGCACCACGTACAGAATGAGCGCGCCGGAAACCAGCGCGACCGGAATCGCTGGCTTTCCATCCAAAAGTGCTGGGAGCAGGAACTTTACGAGCACAAGGAACGCGAAGAGCAACCCGACAACCGCACGGAAGCCACGCCACCGCGCGACGATGCAGATCACGATCACGAACGCGGCGACAATGAGCGAAAGCGGCAGCCCGCGCGCGAAGTCTTCGAACCCGTACATCGTCTGCCCGCCGGGGTCGCTCGCGCGGACCATGCGGATGCTGTCGCCGGCGGAAAGGTCGGGTTGTCCTGGGCCAGGCGCGATTTCGAACAGCGTCCGCTTGCCCTTATCCGGCCCGGAGCGAATGTCGATGATGCTGCGTTGGCAGTCGTAGGCGGCGACGCGCGGCGCAAGTGGCTTGTCGGCGAACACTTTTCCGTTCGACGGGCTGCCGCACGCCCCAACATCCTGCGAGACAACAGTGCCAGCTTCGGTCTCCCACGCCCCACCGGAGATGGTTTGCAGCGGAAGCGGAACCTCAACCTTCTGGTCGCCGGGCCACAACCAGGCGGTCGCGATCAACACGATCACCCCAACGGCAACGAGAAGCCCAACCACCACCTTGGCGGCGCTCGCACTAATCGCGATCGGTCCGGAGTGGTCGTGGTGATGATGATGCTCGCTCACGAGGTCTGACCCTAACGGACCCGGGCGAAGACAAGCCTGACCCCAGGCTGGGCCTGATCAAAGATGCCACTGATTACGGAGGCCCGATCGAAGGTGCCAGCTGATCACGGAGGCCCGATCGAACATGGCACGCGACCAGGGTGGCCGAACCGAAGACGCCAACTATCAGATGGCCTGATTCGAATATCCCAACTGACCACGGCACCCAACGCAGGATCCCCCCGTCAAGCAAACAGGGCAAGGTTTTTGGCCCCCTCTCGTTTGCGGTGCATTGCGTAACGGCGAAGCCGAAGCAATGTGCCGCAAGCGAGAGGTCACTGGGCCAAAAACCCCGCAGCGTCAGCTGCGAAAAAACACAGAAAAACTCAGGGGCGGCGGAGAGCAGGGGGATGTCTCCGCCGCCGCAGGCGGCGCCCAGGGGGGTAGGCGCTCATACCTGAGGCTCTCGGTTGTCCAGGGGGGGTAGACAACCGGGCCGGGCGCCGTAGCGCCGAGGACTACTGTACACAAACATTCGAGTTTTGCGCTAGTAGGTCTTCAAATAAGGACAGTTTCCGAACTTGCGGTCTGTTTCTGGCGACATACACGAGCGCGTGACGGGCATAGCGCCCTTGACGGTTAGCAGGTCAGCGGCACTTTGTAACGCTACTAACCGTCCCGTCCGCTACTGCCGGTACGACGAGAGGAAGTTGCCAAACCGCTCGATCGCCACCGAAAGGTCGCGCGCCCACGGCAACGTGACGATGCGCAGATGGTCATGGTCGGGCCAGTTGAACCCGGTCCCCTGCACCATCAGAATCTTTTCCTGCAGCAGCAGATCCAGCACAAGCTTGCCGTCGTCGTGGATCTCATGCACGTTCGGGTCGAGGCGCGGGAACGCGTACAGCGCGCCGCGCGGCTTCACACAGGAAACGCCGGGGATCATGTTGAGCCGCTCCCACGCGACGTCGCGCTGCTCAAGCAACCGCCCACCGGGCAGGATCAAATCGTCAATGCTCTGATACCCACCCAGCGCGACCTGAATGGCATGCTGCGCAGGCACATTCGGGCACAGTCGAGTAGAAGCGAGCAGGTCGATGCCCTCAAGGAACCCGGCGGCGTGCTCCTTCGGCCCGGTGATCGCGAGCCAACCCGAGCGGTACCCAGCGACGCGATACGCCTTCGACAGACCGTTGAACGTGAGGCACAGCAGGTCGGGTGCGAGCGTCGCCAGCGAGATGTGCTTGGCGTCGTCGTAGAGGATCTTGTCGTAGATCTCGTCGGCGAGCAGCAACAGCTGGTGCTTGCGCGCGAGGTCGACGAGCTGTTGCAGCACCTCAGCCGAGTACACCGCGCCCGTCGGGTTGTTCGGGTTGATCACCAGCAGCGCCTTGGTGCGCGGGGTGATCTTCGATTCGATGTCGGCGATGTCGGGCTGCCAGCCGTTTTCCTCATCGCACAGGTAGTGGACGGGCGTACCACCGGCGAGGCTGGTCATCGCCGTCCACAGCGGGTAGTCGGGCGCGGGGATCAGCACCTCGTCGCCGTTGTCGAGCAGCGCCTGCATGACGATGGTGATGAGTTCGGAGACCCCGTTGCCGAGGTAAATGTCGTCGACGTCGAGCTCAGGAAAGCCCGGTACCAGCTCATATCGGGTGACGATCGCGCGTCGCGCCGACAGAATGCCCTTCGATTCGGAGTAACCCTGGGCGACCGGGAGCGCGGCGATCATGTCGCGCATGATCACGTCGGGCGCTTCAAAACCGAACGGCGCGGGGTTGCCAATATTGAGCTTGAGGATGCGGTGACCCTCAGCTTCGAGCCTCGCCGCATGCGCGTGTACCGGCCCACGGATTTCGTAGAGCACGTTCTGCAGCTTGGTCGACTGCTCAAGAACGCGGGGCGGGACATGCGGCAACTGGTTGGCACTCACCCCGTCTATGGTGCCACCTGCGGCAAACGGATTCTGTGCAAGGCTGACGTCAAGTGGTCTTTACCGGCGCGCTGAACTGGATCGATGTGTCACGACGCACAGAAATCCTCGATTTGCTCGTCGAGTCCGCGTGCTTCGACAGCATCGCGATAGCCGGGCGCGGCAATGCGACGGCGGATTCCGATGAGCCGTTCGCCCAATTGCGCGATCCGGCGATCTTCTGGCAACGCGAGCACCGGGCGAAGCGCGTCGGCGGCAGCGTCGAGGCCGCCGTTGAGCAAATGCGCCGTCGCGTTGTCGACGCGGGCGAGCGATTCGGTGCCATACGAACGCCGCGCGGCTGGCCCTGCTTCGTACAGCGCGATCGCGCGCTCGGTCGCGGCGAGCGCGGGGTCGGCGCGACCCAGCTGCACGTAGGTGGCTCCCGCGTAATAGGCCGCCTTGGGCGCGGCGAAGCCGAAGACCCCGCCGACGTCGTCATGCAGGTCGTCGACGCGCGCGTCGGTGCACGACTCGGCCTGCCGCAGGCACCGATCGACATCACTTTCGCTACCCAACCGAGCCCACACGCGGGCTTCGATATTCAACAGCCGCACGGTCGCGGTGCCCGATTGCGCGAATTCGGCGCCGCTGCGGGCTAATTGGATGGCGTTGCGCGGCCGGTCCGACCAGTTCTCGATGAGCGCGTGCATGCCGCGTGTCCACGCGCGCAACCCGTTGTTGCCGCTGAGTTCCGCGTAAGCCCACGCGGCCCTTATCTGTTCGCCAGCGGCGTCGAGGTAGCCGAGGTCGGTACTCGCGTTGGCGAGCAACCCCGACAACGTGCCAGCCAACAAATACAGGTGACTGGTATCGACCGGCTTCTGATGCCCGTCAAGCAGCCGATACACGCGCCTGCGCACCCGCAGCATTTCCACCGTCATCGAAGCTGGTGCGGCAAGGGCGTATTCGCGCGCGATGCGCCGCACATCGGCGTCGAGTTGAGCCAACGTCGTCGTACCAACGTTGGTGCTTTCGGCTTTCGCCGCGTGCTCGCTAGCTTCGTGGGCTGCCGCCATGATCAACTCCCTTTCCGACATCACCTCGGGCACGGCAAGCAGGTCAGGTTCGGCGGCCGGGGCAAGGAAGCTGGCGAATCGCGCGTGCACGGCGGCATCGCAGCGGGCAAGCGAGGTGTCGAGGGCGGCCTGGTTCACCGGGCGCGGCCGCACGCGCGAACCACCCGCCTCCCATTTGGAGACGAGGCGTTCGTGCACGCCAAGGTGCGCGGCGAACTCGCGGATGCTCATGCGTTGGGCATCGCGCAGGGCCCTGGCTTCCCTGCCCGTCCATTCCCCGACCACGACACCCCCTTTCGTGACCAACCACGGCGAACTTTCGCACTCCAGAGTACGAGCGCGACAGTGATACGCACCACACCTTCGGCGAAATCGATTGCCAGAGGCAGTAAAAGGGCGGTGCGGGGCAGTGGTCAGCGACAGTGTTCGCGCGCGATCCTGGATAGGTGGAAGCCAGAACGGTCGCCGATTGGGTGCGCTGCTACCAGCGCGAATTCGGGCTGCCCGTGCGCGAGCGGGGCGGTTTCGTGATGCTGCCCATCACCGCGAATCTCTGTGTGGTGCACCTGCCTAGCGCGCGTGCTGAGAAGGTGCTGGCCGCGATGCGCGCGTCAGCCGAAGATGGCCCAGTGCTCGCGCGCCACATTCGTTGGAGCGTGCTCGCCACGCCCGACGAACGCCCCGCCGGGCCGTTGGCGGACGAGTTGGCCGGACTCGACGTCGACGTGCCCGGCGTTGGCAGCGCGGTGATGTTGCCAACCAGCCTTGGCAAATGGAGTCGCGAAGGGTGCTATTGGGTGCGGTTCCCGCAACTGGGCGACGCGCTACCCGCGCTGTCGGCGGTGTTGCGAACCGCGATTGAGGTTGGGCCTCAACGGTTTTCGACGGCGTTAAGCGAGTCAGGCGAGAGGGGGAAGTTCAGATACGAACGCGACGGGGTTGGGCCGCGCTGGCCCTGATACTTCGACCCAACGGCGGCGCTGCCGTAGGGATGCTCGGCAGGGCTGCTGAGTCGGATCAGGCAGAGCTGCCCGATCTTCATCCCTGGCCACAGGGTGATGGGCAAGTTGGCCACATTGGAAAGCTCAAGGGTGATGTGGCCGCTGAAACCCGGGTCGATGAACCCTGCCGTCGAGTGCGTGAGCAGGCCGAGGCGGCCCAGGCTCGACTTGCCTTCGAGTCGGCCTGCCAGGTCGTCGGGCAGGCTGCACATCTCCAACGTCGACCCGAGCACGAACTCACCGGGGTGCAGCACGAACGGTTCGCCCGGCTTTGGTTCGACGAGGCTGGTGAGCTCGTCTTGCTGCTGAGCGGGGTCGATGTGGGTGTAGCGCGAGTTGTCGAACACGCGGAAGAGCCCGTCGAGGCGCACGTCAATGCTCGACGGTTGGACCATCGAGTCGAGCATCGGTTCAACCCCGAGCCGACCTGCGGCGATCTCGGCGCGAATGTCACGATCGGAGAGCAGCACGGGGCAAGTGTAGGCAGAGTTAGCGCTGGAAGTTCGATCGATCCCTTGCTGGTCCGGTAGCGACATCTGATAGAGTCGCGATCGCGCTCAACCGAGCGCCTGCCGATGTAGTTCAATGGTAGAACTTCTGCTTCCCAAGCAGACAGCGCGGGTTCGATTCCCGTCATCGGCTCAAAGAAAAAGCGCCCAGGCAACCGGGCGCTTTTTCGTTTTTCAAGCCACTATCCCGCTCGCAACGTCCGGAAGCGGCTTGCGTGGAAGACCAACGGGTCCGCGTTGTCTCGGGCCGCGATGCGGTTCACTCGCAAGATCACCACCGTGTGGTCGCCCGCCGCCACCTGCGACTCCGGCACGCCCTCGATCCAGGCCGTCGCCCCGTCGATGAACAGCGCTTCGCCGGTCCCGTCGTGTAATGCCGTCTCGCGGAAGCGATCTCCGTTGCGACCGCCAAGCGCCTTAGCGGCCGGAGCCTGGTCGGTGCCGAGCAGTGAAAGGCCAAGGTGGCCAACATCTTTGATGCGCGGCCACGTCGTCGACGAGTTTTGGACACAGAACGAGACGAGCGGCGGGTCGAGTGAGACGGGGACGAACGTCGCGACCGCGAGGCCGTGCGGCTCACCGTCGACGCGAGCGGCCACCGCGACCACCCCGCTCGGGAAGTTGGCGAAGGCGCGGCGGAGACCGTTGCCATCTGCGGGGTAATCAAGTAGTTCACGCACGGTTCAAGTGCAGCACCGCCGCTGTCGACTTACGAGGGTTGCACTCGTTGAGAGCTTTATTCGCAGCGGCTTTACCCACGATCAAGCTGATTAAACTCGCTCTTTCACGCGAGAATGTTCGATATTAATAGTTGCTCACCGAGAATTTTGTGAAACCTACACACTTCACTCACAAGCCTGCTAGCGTCGCGACGATTCACCAGCTAGCCGAATGTGGTGCCCGACACACCTACCGGCTCGACCCCGGAGGTATCGGCGATCGTGCACAAAACAGGTTCGGCCATCTTTTCCGCCGCTTTGGTGAGCGCGGCGGCAATGCTGATCGCGGGCGCCACCCCGGCGAGCGCGAATCCCAACCTGATTAATCCGATCCCCGTCCTCAACGGCACCGTCGGCCTGCCCGCCCTCAACGGCCGCACCCAGGCCGTATTCCAGGTGACGGGCATGGCGAGCCCGAACAACACCCAGCACTACAACGTGCTCGGCACCGACCTGGGCATCATGTGGGACAACGGCCACGGCCAAATGCTCACCGCGTTCGGCGACACGGCGGGAGTCGGCGTGCCAACGTTGCTGACCGGCAGTTTGTGGGAATGGCGCTCAAACATCTTGGTGCGCAGCGATACTCGCGATCCGTCGGGCGGCATTTACTTCGACAGCGTCGTACGCGACGTGGTCGGCCAGGCACGCGACCTCATCCCAAGCCCGAAAATCCCCTTCGTCGAAATCAGCCGCATCCCCACCGCGGGCATCGCGGCGAACGGCAACCAGTACATGTCGCTGATGTCGGTGAAAACGTGGGACCGCCCGGGCGGGTGGACGACCAACTTCGCCGGGCTCGCGACGTCGACCGACAACGGCGAGACCTGGCACGAACTCGACCACACGCGTCGCCCGAACGAGGGCGCGAACGCGAACTTCCAGATGAACGCCTTCGTGAAATCGGGCGGCTACCTGTACGAATACGGGACGGCGGCGGGTCGCGATCGCACCGCGTACGTCGCGCGCGTTCCCGAAAACAAGCTCGAAGACCTTGGCGCGTACGAGTACTTCGACGGCGGCGGCTGGAACCGCGACATCAACACCGCGGCCCCGATCATGCAGCACGTCGGCGAGCTATCGGTGCAGTACAACGACTACCTAGGCCAGTACGTTTCGCTGACAAGCGACCCGTTCGACTCCATCGTGATGCGCCGCGCACCTTCGCCGGAAGGTCCGTGGAGCGCGCCGGAAGTGCTCATCGACACCCGCGAATTGCCGAGCGCCTATGCGCCGTCGATCTTCCCGTACCAAACCGGGCGCGACCTGTACTTCATGACCACGATCCATCACCAGTACAACGTGGTGCTCATGCGCACCACGCTCTAGCACCGGGGTCCATACACTGAACCGCATGGACGCGCGGGAATGGGACGAGCGGTACGCCCGCACCGAATTAGTGTGGGGCGCACCGCCAAACAGCACGGTCGTTGAATACGTTTACGGCCTTGACCGGCGCATTCCGCTACTCCCGTCGGCGAGCGGTCCCGCACCCGACCAACCGCGCGCCCTCGACCTCGCCGCAGGCGAAGGCAGGCATTCCCTCTGGCTCGCCACCCACGGCTGGAAGGTCGACGCGGTCGATTTCTCCCAGGTCGGCATCGATAAGGGCCGCACGGTCGCCGCTCGTCTTTCCCGTTCGGTCCGCTCGCGCATCGACTGGACCTGCGCCGACATCACCGCGTTGCGCGAAGCGGGCATCACCGGGCCATACGAATTGATCTTGGTCGTCTTCGTCCATCTGCCCGCTGACCAGCGTCGCGCCTTGCTCACCGACCTCGCCGCGATGCTGTCGCCGGGCGGCGTGCTGCTCGTGCTCGGCCACGACACCCGCAACATCGAAAAGGGCTACGGCGGCCCGCAAGACCCGTCGATCTTGTTTACCCCCGAAGACGTTGTCGCCGACTTAAACGGGGCGCTGTCGATTCGCGTCGCCGACGTTGTCCTTCGCCAAACCGAAGCAGCCGACGCCATTGACGCGCTTGTCATCGCCGACAAACCGCTACCCGAACCGGCACCGAGCGAGTAGACGCGCCGCGGAGCCGAACCCGATACGAGCGCGGCTGCGCGGCACGGTTCGTCGCTCAGTACCGCCCCAACAACATCTCCGCGAACCCGCGCGCCGATTCCAGATCGTCGGCATTCGGCCGCCCCTTATTCAGCCCGCCGATCAACTTCAGCGGACCCATCGTGTCGAGCCCACGACACGAGAACCCACCGACCACGTCGAAACCTTTTTCCTCAAGGTCAGCGCTGAAATTGCGCAGGTACGGCCGCAGCCCCGGCTCGGCTATTCCGCTTGTCGCGAAGACGAACGCGTCCTTGCCATACACCTGCGGCAACGACGCGACCAACTGCCGGAGCACCGGGTCGAGCGACATAAAATAGACGCCCGATCCGAACCCGATCAGGTCGTATTCGCCCAGCTCAGCGGGATTAAATTCGCCCGGCGTCACCACCTTCGCGCCAAGCACCGACCCGATCTCGTCCGCAATCGCGCGCGTGTTCCCGTGCGACTTCGACGCGCACACAATGACAGCCTTCATGGTTTCGAACCCCCTTCCTCGATCCACCGTGACCACCAGGGTCGCACCGTTTCCGCGATCGTGTCGAACCCTGTTCTAAACGAGTGCGCCTGTTTCGGAATTACCCGCACTTCGGCGGCGTCGGCCGCATCCGGGACGCCAAACGGGTCGCTGCCGCCGTTGATGACGACGACGTCGATGTCGCCGGTCGCGAGCAGTTCGTCGCGCCGACTCTTCTCCGGCTTGCCCGGCGGGTGCAGTGGGAACGACAGCGCGACCACGCCCGCCGCGCCGATGTCGACGGCCGTTCGACACGCCACGCGCGCACCGTTTGACCGTCCACCCACCATGACAGGTATGGCCCCGAATCGGTCACGCAATGCCGCGATGATTTCGCGCCACGCTTGGTCTTGATTCACCGCCGAACCGGGCGCGCGACGGCCCGCGACGCGATAGGGCTGGGTGATCCGAGCGACAACACCACCGGCTTCACGTGCTGAATCAGCAACGGCCACAATGTCTTTCGTATCGCACCCACCACCTGCGCCGTGCGTGATCGCGAGTAGGAATCGCGGGTCGTCGACCTCGTCAAGATCAACCTCCGCAGGCCCGAATGTGGTCTCGATGCGCACACCCAACCCTAGCCGCGTGTTTTCCGCGTCACATTGCTCGACACCCCTTTGCCCAGGGCATTACTCAGCGGTAATATGGCAGTTAAGTTACCCGCGAGTAGCATGCGGAAAACCGGATAGCTACCCGGTGGACGTCACGACGGGCGGGAACGGCACCACCACCGACCGCACCAGAACTCAATGGAGAGTGAGTACTCACATGGGCCATTACAAGGCAAACGTTCGCGACCTCGAGTTCAACCTCTTCGAGGTCCTCGGCATCGACAAGCTGCTCGACGCGGGCACGTTCGGTGATCTTGACACCGACACCGTGAAGGAAATGCTCTCCGAGGTCCGTCGTCTGGCCGAGGGCCCGCTGGCCGAGTCGTTCGCCGACGCCGACCGCAACCCCCCGACCTTCGACCCCAACACCCACAAGGTCACCCTCCCCGAGTCGTTCAAGAAGTCCTACAAGGCGCTTGAAGACGGCGAGTGGGCCAAGGTTGGTGTTGTCGAGGAGCTCGGCGGCCTGAACGCCCCTTCGGCGATCACCTGGGCGCTCGGCGAAATGGTGCTCGGTGCCAACCCGCCCATCCAGATGTACGCCGCTGGCGCTGGCTTCGCGCAGGTCTTCTTCAACAACGGCACCGAAGAGCAGAAGGGCTGGGCGGCCAAGATCGCCGAGCGCAACTGGGGTGCCACCATGGTCCTGACCGAGCCCGACGCGGGTTCCGACGTCGGCGCGGGCCGCACCAAGGCCATCAAGCAGGAAGACGGCTCGTGGCACATCGAGGGCGTCAAGCGCTTCATCACCTCGGGTGACTCCGACGACCTGTTCGAAAACATCATGCACCTCGTGCTCGCCCGCCCCGAAGGCGCTGGCCCGGGCACCAAGGGTCTTTCGCTGTTCTACGTCCCGAAGACGCACTTCGACTTCGAGACCGAGACCTTCGGCGATCGCAACGGCGTGTTCGTCACCAACGTCGAGCACAAGATGGGCATCAAGGCTTCGGCCACCTGTGAGGTCACCTTCGGCGGCCACGGCATCCCGGCCAAGGGCTGGCTCGTCGGCGAGGTCCACAACGGCATCGCGCAGATGTTCGACGTGATCGAGAACGCCCGCATGATGGTTGGCACCAAGGCCATCGCGACCCTGTCGACCGGCTACCTCAACGCGCTTGAGTACGCCAAGACCCGCGTCCAGGGTGCCGACCTCACCCAGATGACCGACAAGGCCGCGCCTCGCGTGACCATCACCCACCACCCCGACGTGCGTCGCGCGCTTGCCATGCAGAAGGCGTACGCCGAGGGCCTGCGTGCCATCTACCTCTACACCGCGGCGCACCAGACCCCGGAGATCGCCGAAGCGGTTTCGGGTGCTGACAAGGATGTCGCGTTCCGCGTGAACGACCTGCTGCTCCCGATCGTCAAGGGTGTCGGCTCCGAGCGTGCCTACCAGTACCTCACCGACTCGCTGCAGACCTTCGGTGGCTCGGGCTTCCTCCAGGATTACCCGATCGAGCAGTACATCCGCGACGCCAAGATCGACTCGCTGTACGAAGGCACCACCGCCATCCAGGCGCAGGACTTCTTCTTCCGCAAGATCGCGCGTGACCGTGGTGTTGCTCTGGCGCACGTCGCCGGTCAGATCCAGAAGTTCCTGGCTGCCGACAACGCCAACGAGCGCCTCAAGGGTGAGCGCAAGCTGCTCGCCACCGCGCTCGAAGACGTGCAGACGATGGCCGCCACCCTCACCGGCCACCTCATGGGTGCGCAGGAGCAGCCGACCGAGCTGTACAAGGTCGGCCTCGGTTCGGTCCGCTTCCTGATGGCTGTCGGCGACCTGTTCATCGGCTGGATGCTGCTGAACCAGGCCGAGATCGCCCTCGCCGCACTCGACAACGGCGCGACCGGCGCCGACGTCGCGTTCTACACCGGCAAGGTCGCATCGGCCCAGTTCTTCGCCCGCAACGTGCTCCCCGAGCTCACCGCGACCCGCGCGATCCTGGCCAACCTGGACAACGACATCATGGAACTGGACGAAGCAGCGTTCTGATCCGCGATGATCTGAAGTAGTAGCACGAAGGCCCGGAGTTGCCCCCAACTCCGGGCCTTCGCTGTTTCCACAGGTCAAGATTGCGTTTCGACTCCACCAACACTCTGTGTAAACTCACCATCACCTATAGGGTGAAGGAGGGGAAACGGAGTGCGGCTAGAGTTCGCGAAGGCAGAACTTCGTTCCCTCTGGGAAGTGGAGAAGTTTCGAATCAAAGGGCTGGACCCCGAGGCGGTTACCGCGTATCGCAAGAAGGTCAACCTCCTGCAAGCGGCGTCCAGTGAAGTCGAGCTACGCAACTTCCGAGCGCTCAACCTGGAAAAGCTCAAAGGCGACCGCCAGGGACAGTACTCAATCAGGCTCACCAGAAAGTGGCGCTTGATCCTACAGTTCAAGACTGATCACGAGGGCCGCGTCGTGGTTGTCCTCGAACTTTGCGACTACCACTGACCTGTACGGAAGGGGAGGCCTAGACATGAGCGAAAAGACTGGGCTGCCCGCGCAAGCATTTCCCGCTGGCGAGTACCTCAGAGACGAAATCGACGCACGCGGATGGTCTGTTGCCGAATTCGCCCACATTTTGGGCAGGCCAACTCAGGCAGTGTCGGAGATCCTCAACGGGCACAAGGAGATCACCGTCGAAACCGCGGTGGAAATTGCCGCGGCAACCGGGACCGAGGCATCCACCTGGCTACGCCTGCAGGACACCTACCGCCTCTGGAAGGTCGCGCGAGCTGAACCCCAAAAGGCCGCAACGGTTTCCCGGCGCGCCCGTCTGTCGCAGCTCGTTCCAATGCACGAACTGCGACAGCGTGGGATCGTGCCCCAGGACGCGGGAATAGACGAGGAGGAGGCCGCCGTGTGCGCGCTCCTCGGAATCAGTGACACAACCAGCACGCCTTCGATCAAGTTCGCCGCACGGCGATCAGACGAAGGTGCGCCCATCTCCCCCGCGCAGTTGGCCTGGATTTCCTGCGTGAAGCGAGCCGCGCGCCTCGATAATTCCGCCGCCCGTCCGCTGGGAGATATCCGGGAGCTCGCGAGCGAGGTAGTGCGTCGGGTAGCCGAACCGGAGGCCCTTTCCGGCTTGCCGGACCTGTTCCTTGAGTACGGGATCCGCCTGGTTCACGTACCGCCCTTCAAGGCGGGCAAGATCGATGGTGGGGCATACCTCGATAGGTCAGGCATACCCGTCATCGCGTTGTCTGGCCGAATTCAGCGCATCGACAGCGTCGTATTCACGCTGCTTCATGAGCTCGCGCACGTGTATTTAGGACACCTGACTAGCGGAATAGCCCTCGATTCGGACGTGTGCGCGGCCACCGAGAATAAGGCCGAGCGCGATGCTGATCGGTGCGCGATGGGCTGGGCGTTGCCGGAGCCACTGGGGATCTCCGCACCGATTTCGAAACGCGCCGTCACCCAGCGCGCCGCAGCACTTGGCGTCCACCCGGGTCTCATCGTGGGTCGCTTGCAATACCAGGGCAAGCTGCCGTGGTCGCACCTCCGAGATCTGACACCCAACGTCAGAACCTATCTCAGCGTTTGGGAGTAGGAGATGGTGCTCCGCACTTGTGCTACTTAAGTAGCACTAGCTCCCCGCTGTGATACTTTTCGGCCGAAAAAGTATCACAAGCCCTGAGGGAGTCGGCGCGCTTCTCAAGGACTTCCAGTCCCGAGATATTCGCTCGCGCCCTCGTTCGCCGCGAAGCCGTGCTCTCCAGACAGCGGCGGAAGGTCGCCGTCGGCGTGCAGGTATTTTGCTGCCCGCGCCCCTGCTCGACCTCACGGCGTACATCGAGCCTCGCCGGGACCGGTATTACGCTGGGCTGCTTGGTGTTTCGACGCAGGGCGATTGGCTCAGTTGGTTCGAGTTCTTCCTCGAAGTGATCACCGAACAGGCGCACGACAGTCTTGGCCGGGCACTTCGTTTGGACGCGCTGCGCAGCGAACTGCGCGGTCGGGTGGCGAAGGCCCGATCGTCGGCGCTTCTTCCCGCATTGATCGATGAGCTATTTCGGGTGCCGATTATCAGCATTAATGGTGCGAAGGAGGCGCTCAACGTCACCCATCGCTCAGCCACGCTGAACCTCGAAAAGCTTGTTGCCGCAGGCATTCTCGTAGAGATCACCCGCGGGCGCCAACGTTTCTTCGCGGCGCCCGAGGTGCTAGCGGTGATGTCGGGGGAAATCTGATCCGGTTTCTACGCGGTGAGCGTGGACGAACCGAGGAACAAGATTGTGGCGAAGTTCGTGATGGCGTCGAACAGAGCGACGTCGGCATCGGCGATCAGGGTGGTCTTCATGCGTAACTCCTCTAACTAAGTTGCGCATTTCTATCACGGATTGATCACGAGCGCGGGTCCTACGTGTAGCTGGAAGGGGACGGTCCGCCAACCGTCCCCTACCCCTCGCTTACGGGCAGTTAACCGTGTATTCCCACTGCGTGTTGCTGGGTCCGGTTACCTTCACGCTCACCGTTGTCGCCGACCCCGCGGGCAACCGGACGGTCGCCGAACCGGTTCCCTGGTTGATTTGGTCGCCAACGTAACCGGTGTCGTGGACCTGGGCGCCCTGGTAGAACACCTGAATTCGGTCCGGGATGCTGAACGTTTCGTACGTGAGCACGAACGAAAGCGGACCGCTGCGACCCAACGAATGGGTGGTTGTTGTGACACCCGCGCCGCCTGATTTGCGCGATCGGTTGCATGGCTGCGTTGGCCCGTCGGACGAACCATCGCCGCCGGAACCGCTCAGTACGCCGCTGCCAACATCGAGCAGGTCGCCAAGGATGTCGATCCCCGCGCTGCCCGTGTCAGCACTTCCTGTGTCGGCGCTTGCCAACGCGGGGCAAAGTAATAGGGGGATGGTGGCCGCAGCGACGATCGTGCGGAACACCCGGGTCGAAAATGTGCTCAAAACGCTTCCTCCACAACGCAAATCGAGAGTGACGCGGTCGGCGCGGTCCGATTGGCCCGCTGTGACAAGTACTAACAAACCGGTTAAAAGGACTCAAAGTCCGACAATTGTGGGTACCCGGATGTTCGAATGCCGCGGATTAACCAGCGCGACAATCGCATTGGATTGGCACCCTGGCAACAAGCCCAAACGCAGCCCACACGGCCGCATCGCAATTACTTAGCGTCGCGAGGAAATAACAGGTAGACACAGTACGATTCGGTTACTCGCGCGTACTCGCTACCCACTAGCTAATGACCACTGCGAAAATGAGTAATCTCACAGCGAATCCCTGTAACGCACAACATCTTTCGTCGATCAGCTCATGCGAAAACGAGCCCGATATTCGGCTGGCGTCGTATCGAGCCGCCGGCGAAATGCGCGGGCGAGCGTGTCTACAGTGTTGAATCCGCAGGTAGTCGCGATCTTTTGCAAACCATCGTCGGTGGTTTCCAACCGCTGCCGCGCCACCTCAACCCGCGCCTTCTCCACGTACGCGGCAGGTGTCATCCCCAGTTCGGTGCGGAAGACGCGCGCGAGTTGCCGCTCGCTCAGATGCGCGTGCTCGGCGAGCTGTGGGCCCGACAATTCGGCCGCGATATTGCGAGTGATGAAGTGCCGCAAGTCATCTACGCGTCGGCTCGTCGACGGCGGATCAAGCGCGACGCTGAACTGGCTCTGCCCACCCGGCCGCTTCAGATACATCACCAACTGGCGCGCGACGCGCAACGCGAGTGCGTCGCCGAAGTCGTCGGCGACGAGCGCGAGGGTGAGGTCGAGGCAGGCGGAGATGCCTGCGCCGGTCCAGACGTTGTCGGCGCGGATGTAGATGGGGTCGGCGTCGACCTCGATAGCTGGGTGCTCGGCCGCGAGCTGACGGGCGGTCGACCAGTGCGTTGTCGCGCGCTTGCCGTCGAGGAGGCCAGCGGCGGCCAGGATGTGCGCGCCGACGCACACCGACGTGACACGCCTTGCCCCGTCGGCGAGGTCGCGCACTGTGGCGACCAGATCGTCGCTGACCACGGCCTTGACCCCATGCTGCTCGTCAGGTTCAACCGCGCCGGGGACGATCAGCGTGTCGACATTGGCGACGTCGGCGAAGGTGACGTCGGGCAGAATCCGAACCCCGGCCGAGGTGGTAACCGGGTCAAGCGAAGCGGCGGCGAGCACAACGCGGTACCCGCTCTCCCCGCCCAATTCGCGCTCTAGCAGGGAAAACACCTCGGGCGGCCCGGTGACGTCGAGCAGGTCGACCCCATCAAACAGCACGATCACTACCAGTCGACTCACGCGAACCTCCATGTCGGTATTTGCAGGTTACCTGTCATTGCCGACACCCGCGCGCGCTCATACCGTTAATCCCATGACCTCAACGACTTTGCGCGAACTGAATGCTTTCGACTCCACCCCGGCCGTCCTCGCCGACTCCACCCTGATCCTGATCGACTACCAAAACACCTACACCCAGGGCGTGATGGAGCTCGACGGCTGGGAAAGCGCGTTGACTTCGGCAGCTGAATTGCTTTCGCGTGCAAGGGAAGTAGGCGCGAAGGTGATCCACGTGATCAACGACGGCGGCCCCGGCACGCCCTACGACATCCGCGAAACCATCGGCCAGATCCATCCCCAGGTGTCCCCAATCGAAGGCGAATCGGTGGTGGTGAAGCAGGTCCCGAACGCTTTCATCAACACCGAATTGGCCGACCTGCTCGACACCGATTCAGTGGTAATCGCGGGCTTCATGACCCACATGTGCGTGGCGTTCACGACCCAGGGCGCCTTTTTGAACGGCAACAAGCCGACGGTGGTCGCATCGGCGAGCGCAACCCGCCCGCTGAGCACGGTGGCAGGCGGCGTGACGTCGGACGAACTGCACCGCGGCGCGTTGGCAACCATCGGCGATCTTTACGGCGTGGTCGTCGAGAAGCCCGCCGATTTGGGATAGGTATAGGCCAACCAGCGAAAAGGCGCTGACTCCACGCTAAACCAGCGTGATAATAGCGCCATGGCGACAATCCAAATCCGCGATATTCCCGAAGAGGACGCCGAGGTGTTGCGGCGGCGAGCCGAGGCCGCTGGGATGTCGCTCCAGGCCTACGTGCGGCGCGGACTAATCGCGGCCGCGCGCAGGCCGACAAAAGACGAGGCCACGAGGGCCATTCGAGAAGCGCTAGGCAAGCCGACCCCCGGCGCGACCAACGAGTCGATTCTCGAAGCGCTGGATGCGGCCCGTTGCGATTGACGAGTTCGTTGTAGACGCGTCCGCACTGGGCGCTACGCCGCATTTGCCGCTTCAAACCGACTCGGCGAGAACGGAGTTGGCACCGCAGCGCCGACTGGCGCTGACTAACCACCCGTCCTTCGAAGTTCGGGTTGTCGGGCGCGACGAACTGCACGTTGCGCGGCCGTACGATCACAACCAGGAACGGACGCCGTACCTATTCACCTTGGCCCTCAAGGTCATCCAGTACTACTGGTGGCAATAGCCGTAATAGTAGTCATTTTGTGATGCCGAAGAAGAGCCGCTGCCTACCGAGCAGGATTAATAATCCGCAGCAGAACAACCCCATGAATCGATTTGATCGTCAAGGTCACGTTGGGTAACTGCCAGGTGACCGAATAGGAAGGCTTCGTCGTAACCATTGCCGGATTTCCCAACTGCGGCTCGATAATCGCCCTCAGCGCGGAAACGTAGTCGGATAGCAGTCGCGGACTGCCGGACTCACCACGTTCAGCGAGAACTGGGGACATCCACAGGAGCTTCCGTGGAGTACTTTCTTTGAGATAGGCCACCACCGAACGGTGCTGGACATTGAGGCCCGCGAGCATCTCCGCGCCTTCGGATCCGATGTTCACCAATTCCCAGCCGACGACGCGACAGAACCGCGGCAGGTCGTAGATTCTCCACGTCCAATCGAACCTGGCAGCTGCCAAGACGAGAGCGGTCGCACCATCCATGTCGAAGCGAGACATCCTGACTCTCCTTGAATGAGGGTCGTTGAGGTGATCAGCGGACGATAGAACGAATGCTGTTGGCGCACAAGCGGAAAGCCGGGGCGGCCGACGCAGCTTAGTCCTCAATGAGCGATGAACGTCTTCGCTTTCTAGTACGCAGTGGCGCCCACCTTGAAATTCACAGCGTTAGGTAAGGGTGGATACGGTATGGCGGAGATCAGCCAACCGGCCGGGTCCAATTCTCCGGCCACGCATCGAAGTTATCCACTTCGACGGCGTCGACAAGCAGGTTGTAGATGAACTCATCGGGAAAGTCCCCGACTCTGATCTCCAGCGAGACCCCGTCGACCGTCTTCCTGTACGGGAACTCCCCATCACGCCCGTATTCCCACGTCAGCGCCATGTTCCGGTACTCGGAGTAAGCCATTTCTGGTCCTTCCTTCGCTGCGCGCTGCGTCGACCATAGCTCTCGGACCGGTTAGACATCGACTGCCGTAGTACCTGCCGCAGCGAATGCCGCCGCCACCGACGAGAGATAGGTTACGGCGATGCGAGGCGAAAGCGACTCGGCGAGAACGGAGTTGGCACAGCGGCTGCGACTAGCGCTGACCAACCACCCGTCCTTCGAAGTTCGGGTGGTCGGGCGCGACGAACTGCACGTTGCGCGGCCGTACGATCACAACCAGGAACGGACGCCGTACCTATTCACGTTGACCCTCGATCAACGAGGCAGGTTCGCTCGAACTTTTGAACACTGGTGGCCGACGGAAGGTGGCTATCCCTTGGCGCGCGATCGGGATCGCGAACAACCGGTTCGGGACATTATCGCGGCTGGACTGGCCGAAGCGGGCTGGCGGCCTGGACGTAGCGCTCGGAGCTGGGCGATCGCCGCATTGTCACACGCCGCGTGGGCTGTGCTATTCCTGGCGGTCGCCACACTGGTATTGATTTACCTTCATTGAGTGGCGCCTCTGACCGTCCGCCGTTTTGCGGGCACGCCCAACTGCCAGGCCACACATCCAGCCAGCTGCTCCCGTTTTCCCTGGGCTAGCCCAAACCTGGACGCCTGCCCATCAGGCTCTCAGGTAAACAACGGCCGAGTGGAAAAATCCCTCAGAGCCTGATGATCTTGAAACGGCGAACGCCGCCTACCCCGAAGGGCGGCGGCGTCCGGTCAAACATCCCCGCTCAGCGCAAAGTCGCCGTCAGGTGCGGGTAACCCTTCTTGCGGTCAAGTACCGACAAATCCCAACCTGTGCCGACCGCGTCCGCGTACACGTTCACTGTCGCGGGCAAGAAGATCGGCTTGCCAAACTTCACGCTGTACGTAACCGCAGGGGGGATTCGGCCCTCTACCGTCGACAAAACGTTCGCGCATGTCCACATTCCGTGGGCGATCGTTCGCGCGAAACCCATTGCCTTAGCGCCGATTCCGGACACGTGGATCGGGTTGCGGTCGCCCGATGCCGCCGCGTAGCGGTTCGCCGTTTTCTGGTCGACGAACTGCGTGCGCAACGGCGGTGGGGGGACCTCGTCGGCCGGGGGGACCGCCTTCGGACCGCCCGACAGCGACGTGCGCTGCTGGTGCAGGAACGTCGACGTCTGCTTCCACACCAACTCGCGACCAACGCGCACCTCGGTGATGGCGTCGACGAGCAGGCCCTTCGGGTGCTCACGCAAGTTCTCGATGCGCACGCTGAAGTCGAGCGGTTCGCCTACCGAGATCTCGCGCGTGCGCTCGATAACGTTGGCGAAATGCACGGAACCCACCGCGGTGAACGGGAAGTCGCGTGCGACGAGCAACTGCATCGTGAGGGGGAAGCCCAGCACGAACGGATACGTCAACGGCAAGGTGTCGCCGAAGCGCAGCCCGGTCGCGCGACAGTACGCGGCCAAGTGCTCCGGGTCGACGCGCACGCCTTCGATCCGAACCTCACGGTCGGGCAACTGGGCCTTGCGGCGCAGCAACGGCAACGCACCGAGCGCCGCCTTCGCGTACAGGCCACCGTTGCCGGGGACCTCGGTGAGCGTGATCGTTTGCGTCATTTACGCGCCAATCAGGCTCTGGCCGCAGACGCGAACCACGTTGCCGCTCACCGCGTTTGACGCGGGCGACGCGAAGTAGGCGATGGTCTCAGCGACGTCGATGGTCTGGCCGCCCTGCAGGAGCGAGCTCATCAGACGACCAGCCTCGCGGGTACCGACCGGGATCGCGGCGGTCATCGCGGTTTCGATGAAACCGGGCGCGACAGCGTTGATGGTGATGCCCTTTTCGGCGAGCAGCGGTGCCTCAGCATCGACCATGCCGATAACGCCGGCCTTGGACGCGCCGTAGTTGGTCTGCCCACGGTTGCCCGCGATGCCCGCGATGGAGGAAACGTCGATCACGCGACCGCCCTCCTTGAGGACGCCCTTCGCGACCAGGCCCGACGTAATGCGGTGCGGCGCAGCAAGGTTCACGTTGATGACCGAGCTCCAGCGGCTCTCGTCCATGTTGGCGAGCAGCTTGTCGCGAGTGATGCCCGCGTTGTGCACGACGATGTCGATGCCACCGAAGCGCTGCTGCGCGAACTCGGCGAGACGCTCAGCGGCGTCGGGCGCGGTGACGTCGAGCGGAAGTGCCGTTGCCCCGACCTTATTCGCGGTTTCGGACAGTGCTTCACCGGCGGCGGGGATGTCGGCGACGATGACGGTTGCCCCATCACGCGCGAACACCTCGGCGATGGTTGCGCCAATGCCACGGGCAGCACCGGTAACAACGGCGACCTTGCCAGCGAGCGGCTTCGCCCAGTCGGCGGGCGCTTCGGAAGCGGCGGTGCCGACCCGAATCACCTGGCCGTCAACGAAAGCCGACTTCGCCGAGAGCAGGAAGCGCAGGGTCGACTCGACGCCAGTGCCCGACGAATCCGCTTCGGGCGCAACGTAAACGAGCTGACCGGTCGCGCCGCGCAGCAGCTCCTTCGCGATGGAACGCGTGAAGCCCTCAAGCGCACGCTGAGCGATCTGCTCGTCGACCGACGCAACCAGTTCCGGCGTCGTGCCCAACACAACGACGCGACCCGAAGGCGCGAGGCTACGCAGCGCGGGGGAGAAGAACTCGAAAAGCTGAACGAGCTTGTCGATCGAATCAATGCCGGTGGCATCGAAAACCAGTGCGCCGTACTTGATTCCAGCGTCGAACGCATCGGTGACGGTGTAGTCGTCGCCAAGCAGCGCGACGATGGGCTCAGCGAGACGGCCCTTGCCGCCGAGCAGCACGGGACCGGGGAGCGCGGGTTCGCCTGCGCGGTAACGGCGCAGCTCAGCGGGCTGAGGCAGGCCCAGCTTGCTCGCCAGGAACGCGCCGGGAGCCGAGTGGATGAATGATCCGTAGAGGTTGGGTGCGCCCTTGCTCTTGGCAGCCACTGTTCCTACCTTCTTTTGCGGGTTCGGTGTCGACAATTAACTTACTCCAGAGTAAGTTAGATGTAAACCGTTACCGACGAGACCTGGAGACTCGAGTGACAAGCAAAGCCCGCTCGGCGAAAGCCCCGGCTAAATCAGCGAAGACCGCGCGGCCGGTCGCCATTCTCGGCGGTAATCGCATCCCCTTCGCGCGCTCGGATAAGGCATACGCGCACGCGTCCAACCAGGATATGTTCACCGCGACCCTCGATGGGCTCGTCAGCCGGTTTGGCCTGCAGGGCGAGCGGCTCGGCATGGTCGTCGGTGGCGCGGTGCTCAAGCGCGTCGGCGAGCACAGCCTCATCCGCGAAAGTGTTTTGGGCTCAAAGCTTTCGCCCTACACCCCCGCTCACGACCTGCAGCTTGCCTGCGGCACCGGCCTGCAGTCCATCGCGACGGTCGGCGACGCAATTGCCTTGGGCCGCATCGACTCTGGCATCGGCGGCGGCACCGACACCACATCGGACGCGCCGATCGGCGTCAGCGAGGACATGCGTGAGTGGATGCTCAACGCCAACCGCGCCAAGACCGGCAAGGACCGGCTGAAGCTGGTCGGCCAGCTGCGCCCGAGCATGCTCGGCATCGAAATCCCGCGCAACGCCGAACCGCGCACCGGCCTTTCGATGGGCGAGCACGCGGCCATCACGGCCAAGGAATTCGGCATCGCGCGTGAGGCGCAGGACGAGCTGGCCTACCTGTCGCACAAGAACATGGCCGCCGCGTACGACCGTGGTTTCTTCGACGACCTGATCACGCCGTTCCTCGGCCTGACCCGCGACGACAACCTGCGTCCCGGCTCCACCATCGAAAAGCTCGCCACGCTCAAGCCGGTTTTCGGCAACAAGCTCGGCGACGCGACGATGACCGCGGGCAACTCAACGCCGCTCACCGACGGTGCTTCGGCCGTGCTGCTTTCGTCCGAGGAGTGGGCCGCGCAGCGCAACCTGCCCGTGCTCGCGCACCTCGTCGATTCTGAGGTCGCGTCGGTCGACTACATCCACGGGCCCGACGGCCTGCTCATGGCACCCACCTACGCGGTGCCGCGTCTGCTTGCCCGCAACGGCCTTACGCTGCAGGACTTCGACTACTACGAGATTCACGAGGCGTTCGCTTCGGTTGTGCTCGCGACGCTCGCCGCGTGGGAGTCGGATGCGTACTGCAAGGAGCGCCTGGGCCTCGACGGCGCGCTCGGCTCGATCGACCGCAGCAAGCTCAACGTGAACGGCTCGTCGCTTGCGGCTGGTCACCCGTTCGCCGCGACCGGCGGCCGCATCATCGCATCGACGGCAAAGATGTTGGCGGAGAAGGGTTCTGGCCGTGCGCTGGTCTCGATCTGCGCGGCTGGCGGCCAGGGCGTCGTCGCGATCGTCGAACGCTAAATAGCCAAAACGGCGGGCACCCAATTAACAAGGGTGCCCGCCGTTTTCGTTTCTTACTTCTGCGGCAACTCGTTGTGACCGCCGAACGCCTTGCGCATCGCCGACAGCATCTTGTCGGCGTAGAGCGCCTGACCGCGCGAAGAGAACCGCTCGTACAGCGCGGCCGAGAGCACAGGGACCGGAACGCCGACGTCGATCGCGGCCTCGATCGTCCACCGACCCTCGCCCGAATCCGAAACGCGACCGCTGTAGGAGTCGAGGTTCGGGTCGGCGACCAGCGCCGCCGCGGTCAGGTCAAGCAACCATGACGCGACAACCGACCCACGCCGCCACACCTCGGTGATCGCGGGAATGTCGAGGTCATACATGTAGTACTCGGGGTTTTCCATCGGCGTTTCTTCCGCCGAATGCTCGCCATCCACGTACTCACGGCCCGCGTCAGCGTGGGCGAGGATGTTCAGGCCCTCCGCGTACGCGCCCATCGCGCCGTACTCGATGCCGTTGTGCACCATCTTCACGAAGTGGCCAGCGCCGTGCGGACCGCACAGCAAATAACCCTGCTCGAACTCGGTCGGCTCGCCCGTGCGGCCCGGCGTGCGCACGCCCGACTCGTACCCCGGCGCGATCGAAGAAAGCAGCGGCGCAAGGTAATCCACGTCTTCGCGGTTGCCGCCGATCATCAGACAGAACCCGCGCTGCAACCCGAACACGCCGCCGGACGTGCCGATGTCGAGGTAGTGAATTCCGGTGGGCTCCAACGCTTTCGCGCGCTTGATGTCTTCGTGGTAGCGGCTGTTGCCACCGTCGATGATGATGTCGCCGGGCTCAAGCAGCGGGGTGAGTTCGTCGATGACCGCGCCCGTCGCGCCAGCGGGGATCATCACCCACACCACGCGCGGCACCTCAAGCATGCCGACGAAATCGGCCAGGTCGGTGGTGCCACGGAACTGGCCCGGCATCTCGGCCTCAAGGTCGGCGATCGGGCCGGGGTGGCGTTCGTACCCGACGGCGGTGTGCCCGTCGCGCACGATGCGGCGCACGATATTGGCACCCATCCGGCCGAGGCCGATCATTCCCAGCTGCATGAAGTTCTCCCTCGTTGTCGGGTACTGGTGGCGAGACTCACCGTCGATTGTCGCGCGTCGCGTTCCTCATGCGCTGCGCGGCGTCGTCGACACGGCCGAAATTCCAGCTGGCAGACCTGTAACAACGGCGAATCGGACACGATAAACAGATCGGCTCCGTGTAGTTGCCAGACCCCCGACCCGGCAACTACACGGGGCCTTTTCCGTGCGGCGGTGCGATCTCACAGTGCTGATACGGCCTGTGCGCATTACCCTTGGCCCCGGATCTCAATCTCAGGACGAAGTTATAAAACCCAATGAAGGGACCTCCGTGCCCAGCGAGTCGACCACCGGTTATCCGGGCGACCGACCCCGGGGCGAGGTCGGACTACGCAAGCTGCTTGAAGCCAATCGCACGTTCGACAACCCCGGTGACGCGCTCACCCGCCCAATTCCCAAGCTTGGCGCGCCCAGGCCTGGCACCAATCCGCCCGGTTTAAGCCCAACCGCTAAGCGCGTCGGCGTGATCGTTGGCGCGGTGTTCGCGACCGCGACGCTCGCCTATCTCGCCGACCTCGCGCTGTCGACGGGCGAAGTGCCGCGCGGCGTTGTCGTCGCGGGCGTCGACGTGGGCGGCATGGACCGAGGCGAAGCCAACGCGCTGCTGCATTCCGAACTCGAACCGCGCGCTGACCAGCCCGTTCCCGTCCGCATCGGCGACGTTTCCGGCACGCTGATCCCGTCGGCCGCCGGGTTGCGCGTCGACTTTGAACGCACCTGGGAAGCCGTCGGCGACCAGCCGTTGAACCCGGTGCGTCGCCTTGTTTCGCTTTTCGGCACCCGCGACGTGCAGGCGGTGAGCACCGTCGACGACGCCGCGTTCAGCAAGCAGCTCGCCGACTTCGCAAGCCACGACAACCCGACCGTCGAAGGGACAGTGCGCTTCCAGAACGGCAAGCCCGTCGCGGTGCTGCCGGTGCCTGGTCGCGTGCTTGACCAAGCGGCAGCGCGTGAGCTGATCACCACGCGATGGGCTTCGCAGAGTGAATTGAGTTTGCCGATTGTCGCCGCGCCCGTCGCGGTGCGGGCTGAGGCCGTGCAGGCGACGTTGCGCGACATCGCGACGCCCGCGGTGTCGGCTCCGGTGCAGGTCAAGGGGCGCGACGCGACCGCGACGTTGAGTCCCACCCAGATCGCCGACGTGCTCACTTTCGTGCCCGATGGGGCCGGTGGGCTCGCGCCGAAGTTCGCTAACGAAGCCGCGACCGCGCTGCTCGCGCCACAGCTCGCGGCAACCGAGGTTGAGCCGAAGGACGCGACATTCGCCGTTGAAGGCGGTCGGCCGACGGTCGTTCCCGCCGTTGTCGGCGACAAGATCGACTGGGCGAAGACGCTGGAGAAGCTGCCCGCCGTGCTCACCGCGTCGGCACGCTCAGTTGACGCCGTGCACCAGCGAATCGAACCCAAGCTCACCACCGACGCCGCGAACGCGCTCGGCATCAACGAAGTGGTCGGGCAATTCACGACCGGCGGGTTCAGTGGACCGTCGGGCGTGAATATCCGCACGGTCGCCGCGAAGGTCGACGGCGCGATCGTAAAACCGGGAGAAGTGTTCTCGCTCAATGGTTTTACCGGGCCGCGCACCACCGCTGAGGGGTACGTCGAGTCGGGCATCATCGACAAGGGTCGCCCGAGCACCGCTGTCGGCGGCGGCATCAGCCAGTTCGCGACCACCCTCTACAACGCCGCGTACTTCGCTGGCATGGAGGACGAGGGCCACACCGAACACAGCTATTACATCTCGCGCTACCCGGCAGCGCGCGAAGCGACGGTGTTCGACGGCGCGATCGACCTCGCCTTCCGCAACCCAGCGACGACGGGCATCTACATCCAGGCCATCGGCACGGGTTCCGACATCACGGTCCGCCTGTGGGGCACGAAAACCGTTAACGTTGAATCGATTACGGGCGAGAAGACGAAGCCGACCGAGCCGACGGAAGTGAAACTGCCCAAGGGCAAAGACTGCATCGCGTCGACGGGTGCGCCCGGCTTCACGATCTCGGACACGCGAGTGATCACCGACCACAAGACGGGCGCGCCGGTATCGCAACACACGCGGACGGTGAAATACGACCCGGTGCCCGTGGTGATTTGCGAGGACCCGGCCGAAGCGGCGGCACCTGCCCCTGCCGTTGCGGATGTCCCGGCGACGGCACCGGCGACGAACCCCGCGCCGACGACGACGAAGCCGGTCCCGACGACCAGGCGGCCGACCCCGACGACGCCGCGCTAGTTGGGTGGTGGTGCGCTGTCGGATGGCGCGGCGCCCGTCGGGTGCTGGCGGCTCACCGGGCCCACGGACCACGGGCCACTGGCCACGCAGCGACAGCGGCGCCACCCCGCGCCAGCCGGGCCACCCCGCGCCAGCCAGGCCACCCCGCGCCAGCCAGGCCACCCCGCGCCAGCCAGGCCACCCCGCGCCAGCCAGGCCACCCCGCGCCAGCCAGGCCATGCAGCGTCAGCCGGATGAGCGCGCTAGCTCGCTAAGCAGCACGTCGGTCCGACTGAGTGAGAACGCGCCCACCTAGGCTGGGCTGGGGCAGGGCCGCCTCCCGCTCAGCACGAGCAATCGCACGAGCAGCAGTCGCAATCGCAGCAGTCGCCGCAGTTCGAGCAGCAGTCGCACCCGTCGCAACAGGTGTCACAGTTCTTGCCCCACGCATCTTTTCGCTCGCCGCTGCACGGGCTCGTGTGGTCGACGCAGCACGCCAAACCTGTGCAGTACACGCCGAGGATCAGGCCCGAAGCGTGCAACGGGCCTGGGCGGTTGGGGCGCTGGCCGGGAGGAGATTGGTAAGGCGCGCTCTGGGCGGTTGCCTCGTGTCGCGTTGCGCGGCAAGCCTTTCCGCCCGCATGGCCGATTCGGCGCACCAACCCGGCGAGCGGGTCAAGCAGTGCCCAACGCACGGCCGGGGTTTCGGCCAGCCCCAGTTCGCGAGCGGTCATCCCGACGCGAGAACCGCTGTCGCGCACTAGCTTCCGCGCCTCGTCCGCTGACGTCCCGCTCGCCACAAGCGGATTGAATCGCCCGCGCTCTTTGTCTCGCTCAAGGTCTTCAATCGCATCAACGACGTGCGCGATCCGGCCAACCTCGCGGCCGATTTCCTCAAGTCCCGCAACGTTTTCCGGCCGACCAGCCAGCTTCGCACTGTGCCCAAAGAACGCGCTCGCACACACCTGCGACGGTCCGGTGAGCGCGTCGAGGTCGCGAGATGAGGCTTCCAATTCCTGCTGGCCATCGATCGCCGCGACCAGCGGGGCGAGGTCAAGGCCGATCCCCGCCGCCGACGCGTGCGCACTCGCCGCCCATCCCCCAGCAACCCTGCGCATCGGCACCCGCGAAACCCGACCAGCGTCACCGTCGACAACGTGATCGCGAATCTTGGCCGCGCCCAACAACAATGACGCGGTGGCGGCCAACTGCACGCTGGGCGACGAAGGCGCGAGCACCGACGCGCGACGCATCCCACGCAGCGCACACGGCCCAGCCGTTCGCCGTTCGGCACTAACGCCCTGCGCCTCGGTGAGCACACTCAACACCACCGCGTCGGTGTTGGTTGCCGCCCGCGCGGTCTGGCCGTGCCCATCGCGCAACCCGAGACATAGCCCGCACATGTGCGCCTGCCAGTCCCCCGGATCAATGCCGTATTTCGCCGCCCCGTGCACACACGGCTTCAACACCCCGAACATGGGTCAAAGCATGCCTTATTCGGCCTTTTTGCGTCCTGCCAAACCGCGCCATGCGAGGTCATCGAGCAGATCAACGGCTTCGGCGACTTCGATGCGCCCCGTCGCGACACGGTCGGCGATGGCCTCGCCCGCACCGATCACCGCGGCGGCGACCACTTCGAAATTGGTGCCCGGCTCGGCGTGCTTCGCGCTTGACTCAAGCAGTTTCGCGGTGAGTTCGATGACCCGCTCGCGTGCGTTTTCGATCTCGGATGCGAACGCTTGCTGACCGATTGCCTGCCGATACAGCACCTGCCACGACTGCCGGTTGCGGTCGACGAAATCGAGGAACCCTTCCAGCGCGGTGCGCACCTGTTCGTGTGGGCTCAGTTGCGGGTTGCCAGCGGGCGCGACCGACTCGATGAAGCGCAGCCCTTCGCGCTGAATGCACGCGCGGAAAAGTTCGTCTTTTGACCCGTAGTACAGGTAGAGCATGGGCTTGGAGATCTTGGCCTCGGCCGCGATCGCGTCCATCGACGTTTCGTGAAAGCCCTTGCGCGCGAACACCTCAACGGCCGCATCGAGCATTTGCTGCTCGCGCACCGCTCGAGGAAGTCGTTTGGTACCGCCAGCCATCCACACTCCTACCGCAGGGTGAAATACTCATCTTACTTGAAAGTAAGATGGCCGGTGCTCAGTTGCCGCGAATGCGCTAGCAGCCCAGCTGCACGCCTTTGTAGCGGGCCATCCGCAGCACCGACGCGTCGACCCGGTCGGTCGTCAGTTTGCCATCCGACACCGACTGCTCCAACCGGTCAAGCACGCTCGGCACGGCCTTCGACGAAATCCACAGCGCGTTGTCGGCACCGGCGACCAGCGCGGCTTCGACCGCTTCCTCGATCGAAAGTCGATCGCTGATCGCGGCCATGCCCGACAGGTCGTCGGTGAAAATCGGGCCGGTGAACGGGGGCGCGTTGTAGCCGGTGCCGTCGCGCAGCAGTTTCATGACCGCCGGGCTGATGCTGGCTGGCACGCCGGGTTCGGTGAGGCCGGGGACGTCGAGGTGGCCGACCATCACCGCGGCACCCGAGGTGACGAGGTTGCGGAACGGTACGAGGTCGACGTTTTGCAGCTGATCGAGCGACGGCGTCGTGACCGAGCCGGTGTGCGAGTCGCCCGAACCCGAGCCGTGACCGGGGAAATGCTTCATGACCGCGCCCAAACCGGCGGCTTGGGAAGCGCGGATGTAGGCGTCGGCGTAGGTGGTGACGACCTGCGGGTCGCTGCTGTAGGAACGGTCGCCGATCACGCTGTCGTCGGGCTGGCTGCTGACGTCGACGTCAGGGGCGAAGTCGACCGTGACACCCAGGCCGACCAGCGCCTTCGACCTGGTCAGCGTGTTCTCGTAATGCTGTTCGGGGGTCTGTGTCTGGGCGATCACCCGCGCTGACGGGGACGCGCCGATCTTGTTCTTCGCGCGCGACACACGGCCGCCCTCTTCGTCGATGGTGACCATCAACGGCACCTTCGCCTTGGCCTTCACCGCGTCGAGTTGGGTGGCATCGAGCAGGCTCGGGTCGGTCCAACTGCCGACGAAAATGCCGCCGACGCCGTCCGTGCCGACGGCGTTGAGCGCGTCGGACTGGCCGGTGATGCCGACGGTGAGCAGCTGACCGAGTTTCTCGCGCAGCGAGAGTTTGCCGAGGTAGTCGGCACCGCAACCGTCCTTTAACGGCACGTCGGTCGGGCCGCCCGTCTGCGCGATGACCGAAGAACTCGCTGCCGCGCTGGTGGTGTCGGAAGGCGACGAGCCCCCGTTCGAACACCCAGTCGCGACGGCGGCGAGAACTGCGAAGAAGACCACAGGCGATTTCCGCATGGCATCCACCGTAGCCCGCCGCGCTCCCGAAGCCCCGTAGCGGCAGGGTTCAATCGCGGCGTTCGGGGGTAATCTTCGAGGTAGAGGCGTTGCTGCCGAGGCTGGAGGTCGTCATGAGTTGCGATCGGATGCTTATCGCTTACGACGGGTCGCCGCATGCGAAGCGGGCCATCGAGTATGCGGGCCGGTTCCTTGCCGCCGACCGCGCCATTCTGCTCACCGCGTGGGAACCGATGGTTCGCCAAGCCGCGCGCGTTTCCGGCATGGCCGGGGTGATGCAACCCGACTGGGTGCCCGACGGCGAGCGCGAGGACATCGCGTTTACCGACGCCAAGGAGATCAACGCGGAAGGGGTCGCGCTGGCTGGGGCCGCGGGGATGAACGCCGAGGCGCGCATGGTCGAGTCGCGGACCACCATTTGGAACGCGATCGTCGATACCGCCGACGAGTTGGATGTCGACATCATCGTCGCTGGTACGCGCGGGGTCAGCGGGCTTAAAGCGCTGGTGCACAGCAGTGTCGCCGAAGCCGTGCTCAAGCATGGGCACCGGCCGGTGCTGCTCGTTCCGCCGCCGGAGTGAGCGCCACGTCACGTCTAGGCCGGTTATAGGGTCGAAGTTATGACCTATTTCCTGCTCGCCCAGCCGGACTCGGTGCTGCGCGCTACCGGGATGCGCACGGTATTCGCCGACGCTGAATCGGCCGCGGCGGCAGGCACTTTGGTTGTGGGGGCACTGCCGTTCGACATGCGTGAGCCGGTTGCGTTATGGGAGCCGGAGTGGTCGGCGCATACGGCTGGGCCGTGGCAGCCTGCTGCGGTTCCCGCGTTGCCTGCGATGCGGGTCGTTGCGGAATTGCCAAGTGGCGCTTCGCATGTCGCTCGGGTTGCCTCGTTAGTTGATCAATTGCGTGATCCTGGTTGCGCTTTGGAGAAAGTCGTTGCCGCGCGGTCGATGGTCGTCGCCGCTGATGAGCCGCTTGAGCCGGAAGTTGTTGCGGCGCATCTGCTTACGGCTCGGCCTAACGCGCACGTCTACGCCGTTGATCTTGCGGCTGCGGGACAGGCCGGGGTTTTCGTGCTCGGCGCGACACCCGAAGTGCTTGTCACTCGACGTGGGAATCAGGTGAGTTTGCATCCGCTCGCGGGCACGTTGCCTCGTCTCGCCGACCCGGTTGCCGACGTCGCCCAATCGCAAGAACTGTTGAACAGCAAGAAGAATCAGGCCGAGCATGGGTATGTGATCGACTGGATTCGTTCGCGACTCACGCCGTTGTGCTCTTCACTGTCGATCCCGGACGAGCCGGTTTTGATGCAAACCGAAAGCGTGTGGCACCTGACCACCCCGATCACCGGCACCCTCGCCGACCCCGCGCCAACCGCGCTTGACCTGGCGATCGCGCTGCATCCGACGCCTGCCGTGAACGGGACGCCGTTCGCTGAGGCGCGCGAGGCGATCGTCGCCGAGGAACAGCGCGGGTTTTACGGCGGTGCGGTCGGGTGGTGCGACGCGTCCGGCGACGGCGAGTGGGTTGTCGCGATTCGCGGCGGCGAGCTGTCGGCCGATCGACGCACCCTGCGCGCGACCGCTGGCGGCGGGATCGTCGCCGACTCCGACCCTGCCGTCGAGCTCGCCGAGACAACGGCCAAGTTCGCGACGCTGCTCGGCGCGCTAGCCTGCCCCGTCCCGACCGACGGGCCCACCTGCTAGGTTGGCGGCTGGAAGAACCCCATCGACTATTTGGAGTGCGCGATGAAGTCGTTTGCTGTTCCGGCTGTGGCCAGTGCGGCTGGCGGCGCGCTGCTCAGCGCCATCGCCGTCTTCGCCATCACGGCCGCTGTCCAGCAGAACACCGCGCCTTCGATCGACCGCAGCGGCGACAAGGGTTCGTCGCTGCTCAACGCTCCTGAATACGGCAGCCGCTGACCTAGGTGCCAGCGCGTCACCCGTTAATCGAGCGCCGCTCGGTTGGCGCTGGTTCGTCGGTTCGGTAGTCCTCGCCTTCGTACTGACCTTCGCGCAGGCACCCGGGCTCACCGTCGCAGATACCAAGTACGACCTCGCCGAAAACCCACTCGGCTTCCTCGCGCGCGCCGCGCACCTGTGGAACAGTCAGGCAACGCTGGGCCAGGTCCAAAACCAGGCGTACGGCTACTTCTTCCCACACGGCGCATTCTTCGCTCTCGGCGACCTGCTGTCGGTCCCCGCATGGGCAACCCAGCGCATTTGGTGGGCATTACTGCTGCTCGCGGGCTTTTGGGGCATCGTCCGACTGTGCGAAACGCTGGGCATCGGGGCGCGGGGTTCGCGGGTAATCGCGGGCATCGTTTTCGCGCTTTCGCCGAGAGTTTTGACAACCCTTGGCTCGATTTCGTCGGAAACGTTGCCGATGATGCTGGCGCCGTGGGTGCTGTTGGCGCCTGCGGCGTTGGGGGTGGGGATTGCGCGGAGGGGTGGGGCGCTCTCTCCTGCCGGGAGTGCGCTCGCGCTTGCGCTCATGGGGTCGGTTAATGCCGTCGCTACTGTTGCCGCGTTTCTGCCCGCCGCGATCTGGTGGGCCTCGTATCGGCCCGATCGGCGGTGGGTTCGGTTCACGCTGGCCTGGACTCCGCTCTGCGTGCTCGCGACGTTCTGGTGGGTCGTTCCGCTGCTGCTGCTCGGCAAGGTCAGTCCGCCGTTTCTCGACTTCATCGAATCGTCGGGCGTCACCACGCAGTGGGCGTCGCTGAGCGAGGTTTTGCGCGGCACCGACAGTTGGACACCCTTCGTTTCGCCCGAGCGGATCGCCGGGGCGGTGCTGGTCACGCAACCGGCGGCTGTCCTCGCGACCGGGCTGCTCGCGGCGGCTGGCATGGCCGGACTCGCGCGGTCGACCATGCCCTATCGCGGCAGACTCGTGCTGATTCTCGGCGTTGGTCTCGCTGGCATTTGCGCTGGTTACGTCGGTGCGATGGGCGGCCCGTTCGCGGAATCGGTGCGCGTTTTCCTCGACGCGGGCGGCGCGCCGCTGCGCAATGTCCACAAGCTTGAACCGCTCATTCGACTGCCGCTTGTCCTCGGCCTCGCGCACCTGTTAGGCCACGTGCACCTGCCCGGTTCGGTGCCGTTCAAACAGTGGCGAAGCGCGTTGGCGCACCCCGAACGCGACCGGGTTGTCGCCGTTGCGGCGTTGGTTGTCGCGGCGCTGACGCTGGCGACGTCGCTCGCGTGGACCGGTCGGCTCGCCCCGCGCGGCGCCTACGACGAAGTGCCCGCGTACTGGTCGGAGACCGCCACATGGCTCGAACACAACGCCGCCGACACCCGCGCGCTCGTCGTCCCGGGCGCGCCCTTCGGCAGCCAAATATGGGGACTCACCCGCGACGAGCCCTTACAGGCGCTCGCGAAAACCCCTTGGGCAGTTCGCGATTCGGTGCCGCTGAACCCGCCGGGCGCGATTCGGGCGATGGATTCGGTGCAGCGGTTGATCGCGGATGGTCGCCCGTCGGCCGGACTCGCCGCGACGCTGGCCAACCAGGGCATCGGCGTCCTCGTTGTGCGCAACGACTTGGACGCCGAAACTTCCCGCTCAACGCGCCCGCTGCTGGTCCACGCGGCAATTGATGGTTCACCGGGATTGACGAAGGTGGCACAGTTCGGCAGCCTGATCGGCCCGAAGGCGTCGGACGCGGGTTTGGTAGTCGACAACGACTTGCAACCGGCCTACCCGGCGATCGAGATTTACCGGGTTGAGGTGCCGCCGCCGGGGACACCCGCGAGCCCCTCGGCCGCGCCGGGCGCGCACGCGACACCGAATCCGCGCGACAGCGGCAACGCGGCGGGCCCAGATTCAGCTCCGGCGGGATCGCCAACCACTGTGCTCAGCGGCACTGGCGCGCCCGCATCGCTCGCCGGGGCCTACACCGTCGACCTCAACTCCGTCCCCGTCGTCGAGGGCGGTCCCGAAGTCCTCGAACGACTGCGACGCGACGGCGAAAACCCTTTGTCCCCTTACCTTTTCCGTGCCGATGCCGAACGCGCCGGGCTGCCCCCGCAACCAACTCTCCTCACCGACACGCCAATGGACCGCGAAACGGACTTCGGGCGCGTCGACAACCACAACTCCGCCGTGCGCGCCGCCGACGACGCCCGCCGCACGCACAACCTCATCCCCGACTACCCGGTCGCCGACACGCCCCTCGTGCGCGGCGAATGGTCGGGGGCGAAGGTGACCGCGTCGAGTTCCGCAGCCGACGCCACCCAAATCGGCGGTTCGGCGCCAGCCAATTCGACCGCCGCCGCCGTCGACGGTGACCCGTCCACCTCCTGGATCAGCAACGGCGGCGAACCCGCGCTCGGCCAGTGGCTGCGCATCGATCTCGACAAACCCATCACCAGCGGGTCGCTCAACTTCACGACAAGTGCTGCGGCCCTTGGTGATCCGGTGAAGTGGGTCGAGGTGCGCACCGCGCGCGGCACCGTGTCCGCGCGCATTCCCGAGGCGGGCGAGGCGGTCAACGTCGCGCTGCCCGCCGGGCGAACGGATTGGGTGCAGATCACCGCGTCACGCACCGAAAAGGGCACGGCCGGTGGGCAATTCGGGATTAGCGAGCTAACCCTCGACGACTACTCCGTGCGCGACGCACCCAAGCGCGTCGACATTCGTCACCGCATTGTGCTGCCGGACGTCGCCGTCACGCCTACCGGATGGAGTCTCGGACAGGAATTCCCCGGTCGCAGTTCATGTTTCGACGGTCCCGACCGCGTGCAATGCGCCAAGGGGCTCGGGCTCCCCGCCGAAGAGCCCGGCGTCTTCGAGCGCACACTCGCTGTGCCGGAGCCGCTGGTCGTCACGCCATCCGTCACGGTTCGCGCCCGACCCGGCCCCGCGCTTGAGGACCTTCTCGCCGACCCCGCCCGGCCAATCGCGCGAGGGAAGGCCGACATCGCCGACCTGCGCGGCTCCGCATTCGCGGCGACCGACGGCGACCCGCGTACTGCGTGGATCGCACCGGAAACGACCGTCCGAACCGTCGCGGGCCCGAAACCCACACTGGAACTTGACCTTCCGGAACCGGAACTCGTCACCGGCTTGGACATCACCACCGCGCTTGGCAAGCTGCCAGCGACGGCGACGTCGGTCGCGGTGAATCTCGGCAACGGCCCGCAGGTCGTTGACCTGCCGGAACACCAGAATGGCGAACCCGTTCGCGTCGACCTTTTCCCCACGGTCACCGACCACATCGAGCTGACGATCCAGACGTGGACCGACGTATTAGACCGCACCGCAGTAGGTTTCGTGCTCACGCAGCCAACAGGGCTGGCGGAAGTCGCGGTCGTCGGTCCGGCATATCCCGCGCCGCTGCCGGGCGACCGGGAAATCACGATCGGCTGCGACGCGGGCCCAGTTTTGACGGTCGCTGGTCGGACGGTGCCGACGTCGGTAACCGCGACAGCTGACGAATTGCGAAGCGGCGCACCAGTTTCCGCGACACCTTGCGACCCCGCGGCAATCGACTTACTCCCGGGCCACCCGGACCTAATCGTGACCCCAAGCGACCTCTTCACCGTCGACGAAGTCCGCCTGACCCGCACCGACCTCGTCGACGGCCAGTCCGGCGCCGCCGATCCAAAACAGACCGCGCCCAACACCGGCGCTCCCGACCCGAAGCCACCCACGCCCAGCGCTGGCACCCCCGACCCGACACAGCCCGCGCCCAGCGGCGGCCCGCACCCTGACGACGTCGCGCTGGGTCCGGAACGCGATCCCGTTCGCGACAACCACGCGAGCCCTCATTCCGGAACAGTCAGTCCAGAAAACCGTCCCGCGCCGAGCGAAACCACCTCATCAAACGCGAAACTCCTTGTCCTGCCGCTAAGTACAAACGTCGGCTGGGAAGCCCGCACCCCCGACGGCACCCTACTGAAACCCATCGTCGTCAACGGCTGGCAACAAGCCTGGGTGCTGCCAGCGAGCACCCAAAGCCCCATCACCGTCTCCTTTCCCGCCGACCGCATCTATCGCGGCGCGATCTTCGGCGGCCTCTTTCTCCTAATCCCGTTGGCGCTCTTGGCAATTCCCCGTCGTAAGCGCGAGGTAATCGACACGGAACCAGTCCCAACCTGGGCCCCACGTTGGGTCGGCGGCATCGGCGTCGTCGCCCTGCTCACCGTCATCTCGGGACCGGCGGGCGCTGTCATCGCGGCAATTACCTTGGCGTGCACCAGGTTCCGCGAAACCCAACGCGCACTGCCGTGGATCGCGGGCATCGGTACTCTTGCTTCGGCGGCCGCCCTGTCGACCGGCACCTGGCGCTCGGGCCTGCCTTACATGGGCGGTTCGCTCTGGGCGCAGGCCCCAGCGGTGATCGCCGTCGCGGCGGTCGCGGTGGCCGCCTTGCCACCGCGACGGTCCAGGCGCCGCGCAACCAACCGCGCGGGCTCTTCGACCAGCCCGTAACTGGCGGCAGCGAGCGGCAACGTCAACAGGGTCGTCAAAACAAGCACGTAGCCGAAATTGCCGCTAAACGGGACCAGCCCGAACACCGGGAAAACCACCGTGAGCAGCACAAGGTGCCACAGGAAAATGCCGTATGACCAGCGGCCGAGCGTCGCGGCGGGGCGCGAGTCGAGCATGCGGTGCGGCTCGGCTCGCAAAACAAGCGGGGCGATCAGCGCGAACCCGAGCACCATGCCCAACGCCATCTTCGCCGCGTACTGCCACGGTTCGGCGCGTTCAAGTCCGGCGGGGCCGCCGAATGGCGTCGCCGACAGGCAAAACGCGACAAGCGCCAACGGCCACATAATCGACCGACTCGCCCACCGCGCCCCCTGCGCACTCGGCAACTGCGCGAGTTCGGCAAGCAGCATCCCGGCCGCGAACCAGGGCAGATAGGCGGGCAGCCAGTTGTCGGCGTGGATCGCGTCGGGGGTCGGGACGGGCCAGAAGTTCCAGGTCAGCAGCACAATCGCGGAACCTGCGATGAGCGGAATTCGCCAGCGAGCGGCGTCGCCTTTCAATCGAACAAGGGCAAGCGCGAGCAACGGCAGCACGAGGTAAAACGCCACCTCGACCGACAAACTCCACATTTGCGTGAGCCCGTCTGTCAAGGTCAACGGGACGAAAACCTGCAGCAAGAACAGGTTCGAAATCCACACGCGAAGGTTCGCCGAATGCGCCGCCCCCGGCAGCAGAAGTAGGACAAAAACGACGACAACCCAGTACGCGGGCAGCACGCGCGCCACTCGATGCAATAGGTAACGTCCGGCACTCGGCGCCACCCCGAGCCCGCGCGCGGCCGCCGCGTGCGGTGCCCACAACAGGAATCCCGACAGCGCGAAGAACAACGCGACGGCCATGTCGAAGCGTTCTGCGAGCGGCCCGAAAACCGGGATTCGCGTCGCGCCGGTCTGGAACGCGACGTGGGTGAACAGCACCCCGAGCGCCGCCAACCCGCGCATCCCCTCAAGTGCGGGGATGAACGTGCGGGGCGTTGGCTGAGAAGACATCGGAATCCAGTGTGCCTGGTCGGCGATTTGGCGGGCGCAGCGCGGCCGGTAGTAGCGGCAGACTGTTAGTGTCGGCAAATCCGTGGTCGAACAACGAGGAGAGTTTGCATGGCACTGAGTGCCGGAACCAGAAGGACGGTCGCCTGCGTGCTCGTGGGTCTGGGTGCGGCATTGCTGGTCGCCGCGCTGATGATCCCCACGTATACGGTCAGCAAGGTCGCCAAGACTCCACTCGACCTTGAGATCACGACGATCGCGGTCAACCAGCCTGGGGAAGAGAGCCTAGTGCTCGATTCGAAGTCGCTCACCAGTGGCGACGGCGGCCCGGTTGTCAACAAAAACGTCCCGCTTGTCTCGCAGCGCTTCGTGACCGTCGAAGAACCTTCCGACGCGACCGAAATGACGCTCCAAGCTGGTCAAACGCTGCGTCGCACCGATGTGCAGGGCGACACCGGGCTGCTGACGGCGACCGTCGACCGCGTCACCATCGACCGCAAGTCCGGCGAACCTGTCGCCGCCGATCCGAACGGGTCGATCGCGGTCACCGTCAACAAGGACGGCTCGGTGAACGAGCCCGTGCAGCACACCGGCCTCGGCTACCGCTTCCCGATCGGCACGGAAAAGAAGACCTACCCGTACTTCGACATCAACGTGCGAAAGTCCTTCGACGCCAACTTCATCGAAGAGACCGAGATCAACAGCACGAAGGTGTACCACTTCCAGACCGTCATCCCCGTGACGAGCACCTGGGACGTTGTTCAGTCGCCGACGAACCGGCTCACGCTGCCCGCGAATAAGTGGGGCCTTGAGGGCACCGACCCCGTCACGATGACGCGCTACTACACCAACGTCCGCGACCTTTGGGTCGAGCCGCAGACCGGCACTGTCGTCAAGGGCGGCGAGGCAATCCACCTGTTCTACGGCCGCTCACCGAACCAGCAGGACGTCACCGCGCTGAAGTCGCACATCGTTTTCGATGAAGCGACGGTGGAATCGCAGCTCGCGATCGCCAAGGAAAACACCGACAAGATCAGCCTGTTCGGCCGAATCCTCCCGATCATCTTCGCGGTGCTTGGCGTGTTGGCGCTGGCAGGCGGCTTGTTCCTCGGTTTGTGGCGTGGTCGCGGGACGCCCGCGCACGCGGCCCCGCGAGGGGGCGCCCCGAACCCGCACGACGGCGACACCCAGGACCTGACCGGCTGGGATGACGACGACGCACCAACGACCCAGTTCGAACGCGGCGATTACGACGCCCCGACTGAGCGGATCGAATTGGACAAACGCGACAAGTAAGTTCAGTTCGCGGACGGGCCCACGACATTTCGTGGGCCCGTTTCTGTTTGTGCAACTGGGTGGTTGCACAAAATGTGGCATATTCGTGCGGATTCGCGGCTTTAGGCCCTGAATTCGGGGGTTAGGGCGCGAACGTGCACGTTTATGCCATAGGGCTTGAGTATTCGGCTACTTGCGAGGCCCCTGTTCGCAGCGCGGTGGTCGCGATGATTGCGGTTGTCACCCAGGTGCTCCATGGCAAGGACCAGTCCACCGCAGATTGCGGCCGTCACCCAGGCTGCACCACCACGAGCGCCGGCCCGCAACGCGGGCGACGGCGACAATTGCGGTTGTCACCCAGGCCGCTCCACAGCGAGGACCAGTCCACCGCAGATTGCGGCCGTCACCCAGGCTGCACCACCACGAGCGCCGTCCCGCACCGCGGGCGACGGCGACAATTGCGGTTGTCACGCCAGCTGCTCGACGGCGAGTTCCGGTCTGCTGCACCGCCCCCGACCATCAGGGTCACCCCGGCCGCGCGAGCCCAAGTCAGCAGCACCGTGACCACGACAATTGTGGTCGGCGCCCCGGCCCACCACGCGAGCCCCTTCCGCAGCCCCGACGATCAACCGTCGTTACTCAGGTTGCCGCACCGTGCGAGCACCCGTCCGCAACACCGCGACCACGACAATCGCCGTCGTGACCCCAGCCACGCACACTGCGGTTGTGATCAGTCCGTTGATCGAGTGCGCGACGGTCAGCATCGCGACAACCTCGACGACCAGTCCGATCCAAGTGACCACCGCCAACGCCGTCCGCTCCACCGCGATCGCCGACAACATGGCCCCCTGCAGCACCGCCAATATCGCCCCATCCAGCGCGAACATCCACAGGAGCCCTTGAATCGGCGCATAATCGGACCCCGCGAATAACGGCGCGAGCGGTGCCGCGATGGCCGCCCCGATCACCGCGAGCGTGCCAATTCCAACGAGCACCGTTAGCGCGTCCCGGATCGCCCGCGCCGAGTGCGCAGGCTGCGCCATCCGCGGGTAAAGCACAACCCCAACAGCGGCGGGCAACCAAAACGCGATCTTGGTAGCGATGGCACCGAGCGCATACCGGCTCGCATTGTCGGGATCAAGCACGATCCGCGAAACAATGAGATCGGCCGACGAGAGTGCCATAAGCGCGGCCTGTACCTGCACGGCCCGCAGCACGGGAACAACCCCGACGCGTCGGGTAGCCGTCGATGCGGTTGCCATATCCGAGGTACTGCGGAGCCCCGGGTGCTCGCGCCCACTCACGCCGCTCAGCTCCGGCGCCCCGCGCACGGCCTGCGGCTCGATTTCCGGCTGCTGGTCGGTCCAACTCAGGCCCGACACGTCGCGCGCACGTGGCCGGTCGACCGCCGATGGATCGCTAAGCCCCCCGCTCGCGTCTACCGTCGCCGAGCCGGCGCGCGCTCCGCCTCGCTCACTCCCGCGCGCGATGCGTCCCGCGATCACCGCCGCGACAGCGATGCCGCCGGTCGCCGCCCACAGCCCAGTCGCGGCCGTCCCGCCGACCGCCAACGCGCACAACGCAGGTGCGACGCGAGCCGATCCAGCAACGGCCAACACGACAGCAAGCGCACGAAACTTGTTGTGCCCCTGCAAGATTCCCTGCTCGCCGGAAACGAGCACCAGCACCGGCGCCGCACTCAACGCGCCAGCAGCAGCCCACACCCCAACGTTCAACACCGTCGAAACAATGGGAACAAGCACCGCCGCCGCGACCGCGACCAGCCCCGCGCACCGCAGTTGCGTCGACCGCACCGCGCGCATCCCAGCCCCCTGCACGATCTCGCGCGCGACCACGTTCTGCAACGCGAGCGCAGGCACCGCACACAGCAACTGCACCGCGAGCAGACTGGCGAATTCGCTGTACCCGCCCACTCCAAGCCAGCGCCCAGCCAACAGTTGCAGCAGATACCCGGCGACATTGGCCGTCATCGCACCCGCCGTCACCCAGGTCAGATCAGCAACAACAGGCGGACGACGGACAAAAGACACGCGCCCATGCTCCCAGACCCGCAACGCCCCCGACCTCTCGCACCACACTCCCCCGCTTCGCCAGCGCGTCCGAGGCCGCACCGCGCACGCGCCACCCCGCGATCGACACGGGGTGCTGGCACGCCCCAGGCCCTGAACCCAGCGGCCTCGGCGCACATGACGAGACCCCGCTCCACTGGCAGCATCGCCGAAATCCACAGCGCGAACACCCGCGCCGAAACTCGGGCGCGCCCAACGCCCCATGATCAACACGCTTTGGCGGCGGCATCACCCGAGCGTTCACCTGCACAGCAGCGTGCTGATCTTGATCCGCCAAACGCGGCCGCCCAGCAGCTCGGATCCAGGCTCACCTGCGGCCGAGGTCTCAGACCCCGAGCCCGCTGCAGAATCGCGTTCACAGCATGCGCAGCCTCCGGAAAGACGCGGGGCACCCGTCAGCCCAAGCCCCGCGTCCCACGCTGCGAATGTCAGCCCTGTCGCGATCCGGGTGCTCGCTGCAAGATCAACACGCTTAGGCGGCGGCATCGCCCGAGTCCTCACCTGCACAACAGCGTGCTGATCTTGATCCGCCAGACGCGGTCGCCCAGCAGCTCGGGTCCAGGCTCACCCACGGCCGAGGTCTCAGACCCCGAGCCCGCTGCAGAATCGCGTTCACACCAGCTGGCCGTGGCATGCGCGGCCTCCGGAAAGACGCGGGGCACCCGTCAGCCCAAGCGCGTTCCACGCTGCGAATGTCAGCCCTGTCGCGATCCGGGTGCTCGCTGCAAGATCAGCACGCTTAGGCGGCGGCATCGCCCGAGAGCTCACCTGCACAACAGCGTGCTGATCTTGGTCCACCTGCACGCGACGTGGACGTGCGATCGGTCCGTATGGTGCTCGTGTGGATACGTGGCGCGAGCGCGGGGTGGTCGGCGGGTATTGCGCCCTGCTCACCGCGCTGATCGTCGGGCCACTCGCTGGCTCGGGGTACCTGCTCCTGCGTGACGCCGTCAGCACGCCACGCTCGTACCTCACCGATTCGGCGCTCGGCCTCGGCGGTGCCGCCCCGCGCGCGGTGCCGCAAGACGCGTTGATCGCGCTCGTTAGCCCGGTCATCGACGGTGGCGTGCTGGTGAAGGCCATCCTGATCGTCGCGCTTTGGTCGGCCGGTTACGGCGCCGCGGTGCTCGCACGGCAACTTTTGGCAGCCCCGATCAGCATGCAGTTGGTCGCCGCGACGGTCGCCCTGTGGAACCCTTACGTCGCCGAACGGCTACTACAGGGCCACTGGAGCCTTTTCGCAGGTTACGCAGCCCTCCCCTGGACAGCCATCGCCGCAACCCACATCCGCCGCGCCCACCGCCCACCGCTCACCAACAAACGCGCACACGGCACCCCACTCGCGCGCGACGAGCACCGGCCGCGGCACCAGACCCCAACCCTGCCTGCAGACCTTGCCGCCACCCGCGCACAGGCGCAGCCCGACACCGCAACATCGCCGCCAACAAGCGGTCAACCCCCACACGTAGCGGCACAACCCAACTCCACATCGTCGCCGGCAAACGGTCCCGCCGCACACATACAAGCGCACCCCAACTCCGGAACGACGCCCGCAAACGGTCCCGCCCGGCGCGCCCAGTCGCAGCCCGACTCCACAACATCGCCCGGAAACGGCCTCGCCCCACACGCGCAAGCGCAGCCCAACTCCGGAACGACGCCCGCAAACGGCCCCGCCCGGCGCGCACAGTCGCAGCCCGACTCCACAACATCGCCCGGAAACGGCCCCGCCCCACACGCGCAAGCACAACCCAATCCCACAACACCGCCCGCAGACCGTCCCGCCCCACACGCACAAGTGCAGCCCAACGCCGCAACGTCGCCGCCAGCGAATGGTCACGTCAATGACGCAACCCGGGCAACTGCACCAACGCAGCCAGCGCCCGCAACGTCGCTGCCCGAACCCGGTCACGTCAACGACGCAACCAGGGCAGATGCCTCCACCAACGCGCAAGTCAATGCACGTCGCGGCGCACCAGCACTCAGGTCCATGCGCACCACGCGTCTAACCTCCGACTGGCGTGCGTGGGGCACCCTCACCGCATCCTTCGCCGCCGCCGGGCTCACCCCAACCGGCTCGCTCCTCGCCGCGATCATCGGCCTCGCCCTCATCGGACGACGCGCAGCGCTCCCCGCAACCCTCATCTGGCTCGCAACCTGCGCCCCCTGGCTCACCGCGACAGCCCTCGGCGCAGGCGCCGGACCCTCAGACCCCGCAGGCGTCGCCGCCTTCGCCGCACGCGCCGAACCGTGGCTCGGGACGATGGGCAGCCTCGCCGGACTCGGCGGCATCTGGAACGCCGAAGCCGTCCCGACGTCGCGCACAACCCCATTGGCGCTGGTCGCAACGCTGTTCCTGCTGACGATGGTCGCCTTGGGCGTCCGCGCGGTCTGGCGACAAGGCCGCACCGGCAAGACCCTCATCACCATCGCCGAAGCCGCGATCCTCCTGCCCGCACTGGGCGCGACACCGTGGGGTTTGTCCGCAGGCGAATGGCTGGTGACCGAAATCCCCGGCGCAGGCCTCCTACGCGACACCCAGAAATACGTGGCCCTAGCCGTCCCCGCATACGCACTGTGCGCGGCGGCGGGCTGCCGAGCCGTCGCCACCTGGCTTACGAAGCTCCGCCGCCATCTGTCCGAGCCCGACCAGGCCCCGTACCTTCCGACAAGCGAACAACTTCCGCCCGGAACAGCTGCCGACCCCACCACTACCGCGTACCGCCCCACCCACAACCACCCGCTCGCAACCCGCACAACGGCGCACGAATACAGGCCACCCAGCACGACACCGCAGAACGTCAGCTCACCCGCAGGCCCCGATTCGCGCACGATTCCAAAACCCCGCGATACGAGCGCGCTGGCTATCCCAACGCCGCACGTATTACGCACCGCCGCAGCACTTTTCATCGCGTTGCTGATCATCCCGCTAGCTGACCTAACCTGGGGCGTGAGCGGCGCGCTCAAACCCGTTCACTACCCAGCAAGTTGGGCGAACGTCGTCGCGCACATCGAGCCCGACACTGGCGACGTCGCGGTGATCCCCGGCGGCATGTTCCGCCGATTCCCTTACGCGCCAACAGCTCCCGTGCTCGACCCAGCCCCACGCCTCCTCCCCCCCGACGTGCTGCAGACCGGCGAACTGAATGTCCGCAACAACACCGTAAGCGGCGAAGGTGGACGCGCGCGCACCGTCGAAAACCTCCTGCTCGCAGGCGCACCAGCCGCCAAGCTCGCCGACCAAGGCGTCGGCTGGATCCTTATCGAAAAGTCAACGCCGGGCCCGCGTGGAAAGTCCGAAACAACCTTGGCGACAGCACAATTGGCCTACGACGCTCCCGACCTAGCCCTGTACCGAATCGAAAACCCACACCACTTCAACGCAACCCGCCAATCCCGCGCGGCAGCGTTAGCGGCACACGCCCTGTGGGCATCCCTGATGCTAATAGGCTTGCTAGCAACAGCATTCGCACCACGAACGAGCAGGTCACAGCAGCTAACCTGAGCCGTCGAGCATGCGCCAACCATCCCGTACTAGGCGAGAGTGGGCCCCGCATAAGGACTTTCGTGCATGACGAGCGCGGCCCTGCCTCCCGCCGAACCCTGGGACCGTCCAACGGGTTATCGACGAGGCGGCAGCGAGCGACCTGAGCCTTGAGGCGAACCCTGCCTCCGCACCGGCCCGAGCTGGACCCAACAAACGTCCAACGTGAAATTCCCCCGCCACACCCGACCATGTCCCGCACCCCACGCGGAACCAAACCGCCAACCATGGTCACGCGTCACGCACGCCAAAACTGAACTCAATTACAGCCAACACGACGACCCCTCATCGCGGCCCGATCAGCACACCCGCCCCGGGAAACGGAGCCGCCAAGCAATCACGCACGCCGCGACCGCGTCAAACGCAAGCCGCCGACCCGCGAGCCACCGCCCTGCGTCGACGCAAACCGACCCACGCCACCGCCCACGCGACCTCGCCGTCACGCGACAGCGCCCCTGCTCTCCCGTGACCCGCACACAAATTGCCCCGCGCCGCCGCCTCCAACACCGCGCGCACCCCGCCCCGGTCAGCCCCCCCCCCCCCCGAAGACTCCCGCGCCCGCGCTTCTCCCTCGCCTGACGCAGGCCAACACGCGACAGCGCCCCCTACTCCCCCGCGTAACCAACCCACTCACAAACTCCCCCGCGCCGCCGCCTCCAACACCGCGCGCACCCCCGCGCCCGTCTGACCGCGCCTTCTCCCCCATCACCTGACGCAGGCCAACACGCGACAGCGCCCCCTACTCCCCCCGCGTAACCAACCCACTCACAAATTCCCCCCGCGCCGCCGCCTCCAACACCGCGCGCACCCCCGCCCCCGTCTGCTCCCACGAAAACTCCCCAGCCCGCGCCCGCGCCTTCTCCCCCATCACCTGACGCGCCTCAACATCAGCCAACAACTCGCCGATGGCCGCGCCCAAGCCCGACACGTCGGCGACCAACGTCCCCGTGACCCCGTCAACGATCGAATCGGTAAGTCCTCGCGAGCTGCGGTAGCCGACGGTCGGCACGCCGTGCTGGGCCGCCTCGATCACCGCGAGCCCCCACCCTTCCTTGCGCGACGGCATCACATGCACCCACGCCTGACTCAAAATCTCGTGTTTACGCACCTCGTCGACGTGCCCGTGGAAGGTGACCGCGTCGTCAATGCCAAGTTCAGCCGCGCATTCGCGCAGGTTGGGTGCCCACCATCCGTCGCCGATGACGTCGAGGTGGACGTCGGGAAAGTCGGCGCGCAGCCCCGCGACCGCGACCAGCGCGTCTTCGATCTGCTTATGCGGCACCAACCGCGACAGCACCGCGACGCGCGGCGCCGAAGCCGGACGGTCGACGATCCCCGCTGGCACCGGCTCGGCCCCGTTGCGGACCACCGCGACGCGCTCACCCCCAACCCCAAGCGCGCCGAGCTCCTCGGCTGACGGCAGCGACACCGTCAAATACTGGTTGCCACGATGCACCCGTGGCGACAACCGCGACTCGATCCACCACCCGATCCGCCCAACGAGCCGCCCCGCGACCGGCCACTGCTCCCGATGTCCGTGATGCACCAAAACCACCGACGGCACCCCGGTGACGCCAGCGAAGAACGGGATCCCGTTTTGGGTGTCGATCACGACGTCGGGACGAATCCCACGCAACGGCCCAACACCCATCCGACCAGCGAAAATGGCCGCGAGCGCCCGCGGATACACCGTGAATCGCCCGCCCGCGCGACTGATCTGGATCCCGTCGACAAACTCGCTGCGCGCCGCCCCCGGATACCGCGCGGTCCGCAACGTAACTTTGACCCCGCTAGCGGCCAGTTGCGCGCCAACTTGCTCCAGGTATCGCTCGCTTCCGCCGCCCTGCGGATGGCCAGTATCGCGCCAGCACAGCAGCAGGACTTCACGCACGATATTGCTCACATTCGGGTCGGGTGCGGATGAGACGTAAGACACCACCCTAGCCGGTGACCTCCCGCGACCAGCACAAACCATAGCCAACAGCGCCGCGACCGGGCGTTGAACCTAAACTCGCTGCCTGTGCCGACCGCGACCCTGACCCGACTCGTGCGGCCGCCAGCAAAGCGGCCCGCCTTCGCCGATCGCGCGACCCTGCGTCGCTCGCTTCGCCTGTTGACGAGCTTCCGGTTCGAACAATCCGACCCCGCCCTCTTCTATGGCGGCATCGCGACCGACACCGCTGAACTCATCAGCGACTTCTACCGCGACGTGACCGGCGACGACCTGAACGCGATAACCGTGCTCGACGTTGGCGGCGGCCCAGGCTATTTCGCCGACCAGTTCGCGACCCTCGGCGCACGCTATTTCTCCGTGGAACCCGATCCTTCGGAAATGCACGCCGCCGGCCTGCATGTACCCGGCTCGGTACGCGGCTCAGGAATGTCACTTCCGTTCCGCGACAATGCTTTTGACGTGTGCCTATCGTCGAACGTCGCTGAGCACATCCCGCACCCGTGGGTAATGGCCGACGAAATGCTGCGCGTGACGAAACCCGGTGGCCTGATGGTGTTTTCCTACACCGTCTGGCACGGCCCCTTCGGCGGCCACGAAACCGGCCTTTGGCATTACCTCGGTGGCGAATTCGCCGCCCGACGTTATGCGCGTAAGCAGGGTCGTGAACCGAAGAACAGATTTGGCCGCTCGCTTTTCGCAGTACGTGCCGCCGACGGAATCGCGTGGGCACGAACAACTTCCGCTGACGTGCACACCATTTTCCCTCGCTACCACCCGCGTTGGGCCTGGTGGCTTGTTCGCGTGCCGCTGGTTCGTGAGCTACTGGTGAGCAACCTGGTTATCGTCGCGCGCAAACCCGAAGTTAGGCAAGCCAGCTGAGCCTGCGCCGCACCGGTTCCACATACTCCGGCCACGGCGACTCTTGGATCGCGAGGCCTACCGTTTCCAAAGTCGTCAATCCGACCTGATCCGCTAGCGCGCCAACTATTGCCACCGCCTCAGCTGCCTGAATAGCGGCCGTAGCCTGTTCGATTGTCAGCGTGCGACCGGGGAGGAAGGACACAACCCAGCCTCCGCTGCCCACACTTTTCGCTTGATGGTCGGTCTGATCGCTAGTCATCAACGATCGGTCGATCACTTGCACAGCCATGAGTTGGTCTCCCCAATTCGCTGTAAAGGTTTGGTGAATCGAGCGAGCTGATCAGTAGCTAAAGCATCCCCTTTTCATCACAAGAACGCAATAGTGCGTTTGTCTGAAAAGCGAACCGGCAGGTCGGAATTGAGTCGGCGACGGGCACGCAGCCGGCCCCGAACTAGAACATGTTGCAGACAACCAAGCAACAAAACTGTAACGTGTTCTCATGCACTATGACAGTCTTTTCATCGGCGGCAAGTGGACGACCCCTGCCGGTAGCGACCGTATTCAGGTGGTTTCACCCGCCACTGAACAGACCGTCGGCAGCGTGCCAGCGGTAACGAATGCCGATGTCGACGCTGCGGTCGCCGCGGCACGCGAAGCGTTCGACAGCGGACCGTGGGCATCGACCGACCCGCTAGAACGAGCAGAGGTGCTCACGAAGGTCGCACGATTGATTGAGCAGCGTTCGCCCGAATTGCTCGCCGCACTCACCGCGGAAATGGGCGCGCCCGCGTTAGCCGCCTTGACGCTCAACCAAATTCCCGCTGTCGCGGCCCTTGACGCGACCGCCGCATTAGCGAAAACGTTCCCGTGGAACGAGACTCGAGTAGGCCCATTTGGAACTTCCCGCGTCTCAAGGGAACCGCGCGGAGTAGTCGCCGCGATTACCGCGTGGAACGTTCCGCTTTTCCTCGCCGCGAACAAACTCGCCCCCGCGTTGCTTGCCGGATGTAGTGTCGTGCTCAAGCCGTCCCCACTCACCCCACTCACCGCCAACCTGCTTGCCGAGCTGTTCACCGAAGCCGGTCTGCCCGCCGGTGTTCTCTCGGTGTTGCCCGCCGAAGCCGAAGCTAGCGAATACCTGGCAGCCCACCCCGACGTCGACAAGGTCACCTTCACCGGCAGCACCGCTGTCGGTCGCAAGCTCGGCGCCATCGCGGGCGAAGGCCTCAAAACCGTTTCGCTCGAACTCGGCGGCAAGTCGGCCGCGATCGTGCTGCCCGATGCCGACCTCGCCGCGACCATTCCCGTCCTCGCATTCTCGGCGCTGATGAACACTGGTCAGGGCTGCGTCGCGCAAACCCGCATCCTCGCCCCGCGCGAACGCTACGACGAGATCGTCGACGCGCTCGTCGCGCATGTGTCGACCATGAAGGTTGGCGACCCGACCGATCCGGCAACCCAACTCGGCCCGCTGATCAGCGAAAAGCAGCGCGACCGCGTCGAGAGCTACATCGCGAAGGGCGTTGAGGAAGGCGCGCGCATCGTCTTCGGTGGCGGTCGCCCTGCCGATATCGACAAGGGCTGGTTCATCGAACCGACGATCTTCGCCGACGTCGACAACGCCCACACCATCGCCCAGGAAGAGATCTTCGGCCCGGTCATCGCGGTGATTCCGTACGACACCGAAGACGAAGCCGTCGCGATCGCCAACGATTCCGACTACGGCCTCGCGGGCTCGGTCTGGACCACCGACATCGATCGCGGCCTCGCCATCGCGGCCAAGGTTCGCACCGGCACGTACGCGATCAACTGGTATGCCTTCGACCCGAATTCGCCCTTCGGCGGCTACAAAAACTCCGGCATCGGACGCGAAAATGGGCCAGAGGGCCTTGATTCGTTCTGCGAGCAAAAGGCGGTACTGATGCCGATGGGCTGGACCGACTAGCCCGAGCTAGGTTTGCGGCATCTGCACCCGCAACACCGGCTGACCAGCTACTTGACCGCGCGGCGGCAGGTCGACAACATCGACCTGCCAGCCCGGCGGTAGCGCGCGCTGTAGCCGTCCGGCGACGCGATGCAGGGGCGTGCTTGAGCTTGACTCCGGTTCAGGACGAATCACCAGATCGGTCATGTGCGGCTAACCACCTCTCAGCGAGCAGCGGACCGAAGGTCGCGTCTCTCGCACGGGATTGGGGTTGGTGCAACGTGCCTGTAGCTGAGAGAAATATAAGTGACGCGAACAGTCGCGTGTGCGTGCCTCGCTGTTTCGGCCTGATCAAGCCCCATAAACGCAAAAGTCGCCCGTACCAACAAGGTACGGGCGGCTTTTTACGTAAAGACGGCGCTTAGCCCAGACGCTCCTTGAGCGCTTCGAACTCGTCGCGCACGCCCGAAGGCAGCTTGTCGCCGATGAACTCGAACCATTCCTCGATCGACGGGATCTCGTTGCGCCACTCGTCGGCGTTCACCGCGAGCGCCTCGTCGACGTCGGCGGCGACCACGTCAAGGCCGTTCAGGTCGAGATCAGCGGCGGTGGGAACGTTGCCGACCGCAGTCGACGTTGCGCCCGAACGGCCTTCAATCCGGCCGACGATCCACTCAAGCACGCGCGAGTTCTCGCCGAATCCGGGCCACAGGAAGCGGCCGTCGTCGCCACGACGGAACCAGTTGACGTAGAAGATCTTCGGCAGCTTGTTCGAGTCGGCGTTCTTGCCGAGGTCGATCCAGTGGTTGAGGTAGTCGCCAACGTGGTAGCCGAGGAACGGCAGCATCGCCATCGGGTCGCGACGGACGGTGCCGACGGTGCCCTCAGCGGCAGCGGTCTGCTCGGAGCCCATGGTGGCGCCCATGAACACGCCGTGCTCCCAGCCGAACGACTCGGTGACCAGCGGAACGGTGGTCTTGCGGCGACCGCCGAACAGGATGGCCGAGATCGGCACGCCCTGCGGGTCGTCCCACTCGGGAGCCAGCGTCGGGCACTGCGACATCGGGGTGCAGTAACGCGAGTTCGGGTGCGCGGCATGCGTTCCCGACTCAGGCGTCCACTCGTTGCCCTTCCAGTCGATCAGGTGCTGCGGATCGCCTTCGAGGCCCTCCCACCACACGTCGTTGTCGTCGGTGTTGGCGACGTTGGTGTAAACGGTGTTGCCCGCGTCGATGGTTGCCATCGCGTTGGGGTTGGAGCTGTGGTTGGTGCCCGGCGCGACACCGAAGAAGCCGAACTCCGGGTTGACGGCGTAGAGCTGGCCGTCCTTGCCGAAACGCATCCAGGCGATGTCGTCGCCCAGGGTCTCCGCGCGCCAGCCCGGGATGGTCGGCTGGATCATCGCGAGGTTGGTCTTGCCACACGCCGACGGGAACGCGGCGGCGACGTAGTAGTTCTTGTTCTCCGGCGAGATCAGCTTGAGGATGAGCATGTGCTCAGCGAGCCAGCCCTCGTCGTGGGCCATCGCCGACGCGATACGCAGCGAGTAGCACTTCTTGCCGAGCAGCGCGTTGCCGCCGTAGCCCGAACCGAACGACCAGATCTCGCGGTCCTCGGGGAAGTGGGTGATGTACTTGGTGTCGCTGCACGGCCACGGGACGTCGGCCTGGCCGTCGGCGAGCGGCGCGCCAACCGAGTGCAGCGCCTTCACGAACGGGCGGTCGGTGCCGAGCTTGTCGAGCGCGGCCTGGCCCATGCGGGTCATCACGCGCATCGAGACAACCACGTACTCCGAGTCGGTGATCTCGACGCCGAGCTTGGGGTCTTCCGCGCCGAGCGGGCCCATGCAGAACGGCACCACATACATGGTGCGGCCCTTCATCGAGCCGCGGTACAGCTCGGTCATGGTGGCGCGCATCTCGGCCGGGTCGACCCAGTTGTTCGTTGGGCCAGCGTCGGCTTCGGACTTCGAGCAGATGTAGGTGCGCGACTCGACACGCGCGACGTCGGACGGGTCCGACAGCGCGAGGAACGAGTTCGGCTTCTTCTCTTCGTTGAGCTTCTTGAAGGTGCCAGCCTCAACGAGCTGGGCGGTGAGGCGATCCCACTCGGCGTCGGAACCATCGGCCCACACGACGCGGTCAGGCTGGGTGAGCTCTGCGACTTCCTGTACCCAGGCGAGCAGTTCAGAGTGCTCGGTCGGCGCGGTGCCGTCGGATCCACGAAGACCAGGAATGGTCGCTGAGGTCATGAAAACTCTCCTGAGATGGGCGGTTGTCGAGGCTGGCAAGTGTCAAGCCATCGATCGCCACCATGGCGGGAAGACGTCTGCGTGTGCCGTTGTCCCGCGCAACCCCACAATGGACGGCGTACAGGACCGTACATGGAGGAGGGCCGCGCATCGACTTGCACGGTGCGGACGCCCAGGTTCCTGTTTAAAGATTAACGCGATGTGACGGCTGAGATGGAATCGGGTTGCCAAAGATCTACCCATGAGTGAGCGCGTCAATCAGGATATCGAGCTGATCGAGTTCGGCGATATCGGACATGCAGGCGGCGAGTTGGGCGGGAGCGTCGGCGCCTAGGCGTCGCGCGCGTAGGTCTAATTCGGTGATTTGACGGTCGATGACGACGGCGCGCGCGTTGGCATTGCGGACCACAAAATCGGCAAGAACCGTTTCCAAATCCAGCATCGCGCTCGCAACATGCTGATCTAGCTGGGCTTTTACGCTCATGAGCGCGTCGGAGGTCCACTGGGCGAGGTGGTTGCGGTCGGCGAGCTGACCACGCGCTCGCACCACCCAACCCGCCGACGCACCGCCGAGCAGCAGCGTGACCGGGACACTCGCGAAGTCGAGCGTAGGCACGAGAGCTAGGGGCGAGACGACCAATCGGCCGAGCCCAAGACCCGCCGACGCACCGAGGGCGATCATGAGGTGATCTTCGACACCACGGTGTCGGCGGTCGGGACCGTCGCCGATCGACGGGGTCGCCGTGCGCCGAAGCGGGTCGGGCGTTGGCGAGGCGACGCGGTCGGCCGTTTGGGCGACGCGCGAGTCGACCGCGGCGTCGACGCGGCCGGTTAGCTCGGCGACGGATTCGGCGAACCGCTTCGGATAGTCGCGCAGTGCGGCGCGTGAACTGCGATCGAGCTCGGCGCGCGACCGGGCGTTTAGAGCCCTTACCAGCTCGCCTACCTGTGTTGACAGCTCGACGCGAGCAAGGTGGACCTGGCTGCGCAGCGCGGCAAGATTCGTTTGCCTGCCGCCGTCGCGTTCAGCGACAAGCTCAACCCGTTCCGCGCGCAACTGAGCGAGCGCGTCACCGGACCGCAGAGCGGCGACCTGTTCGGTGACGCGAGCGCGAGTGTCGGCGAGGACTTGGGTGAGCACGGCTTTGCGACGCGCACTGACCTCGTCGGGGCTGCGCGCGGTTGATGCGGCGAGTCGCGCGTGGAGGGCCGCGACGCCGGACCGATCGAGGAGGGATGAGTCGACTACGTCGGAAATTCGCTGCGTGGTTGGGGTTAGCTGGGCACTGGTCGACGGGTCGACGGGACGCGCACCAGCCCGCGACGCCTGGGCGAGGCGCGCTGATACCGCGATGATGTCGAGGTCCGCGAATCCCCGTTCGGCGAGAATTCCCAGGTTGCGGTCGCGGATCGCGCGCCAATCGGGGTGGGCGTGGAAGCCGTTCATCGCGACAACAACCGGGTGACCGGCCGCGCGCAATTCCCCAATCAGCGTCAGCACCTGCGCGCCGATGATGCTGCCCGCGTCGAAAATGATCAGCGCGGTGATGCTCGCGGCCGAATCGGCACTTGCCCGCCCCCCGGGTTTCGCCAGGTCAAGCTGGGGAACGAACCGCGCGAGTTCGGCGCGCAGCGCGGTGGTGTTGGCATCATCGGGCGCATAACAAACAATCTGCGCCCCCGCCCCAGGCGAGTCAGCCACGCCAGCGATGTCAAGGGCCCGCAACAACGCGGCCCCCTGCGGATTCCACCGCGCAATGAGCGAAAGGTGCCGCGCGGAAACCTCACTGACCCCGCCGTCGCTATCGGCACTCGGATCGACCCCTGAGTCCGCACCAACCGGCAGTACGCGAGCCTCACCAGCCCCAAGCGCAGCGCCCGCCACCGAACCCATCACTCCCCCTACGCCGCCTTCCCCACGTCTATGGGCCTCGCTGGTCCCGCGCTCAGCGCCCGCCGTGCCACCTTCCCCACCTCTACGGGCTTCGCCGGCACCCAGCTCAGTCTCCGCTTCGCCGCCCACGGCACCCCCACGAGTCGGTGAGTGAGCATCGACAGACGCGCGCGCAATCAGCTCACCAGCCTGAGCAGCATCCCCGACGCCCACCTCAAAGCCCCGCACTGCTCAGCCGCTCCCACTGACGCATGTACCCGTTATGCACCCGCATCGCGGCCCGACGGGCCGCAGGCGGCATATCGCTCGACACCAGCGACCTCCACCGCGACGCCCGCGCCAACGCCTCGCTCGCATCAGCCGCCGACGGCGACGGGTATCCGGCCGCCAAATGGCTCACCGCAGGACACGCCAATCCGGCGCGCAACCCCATCCGCATTGCGTCGTCGCTGAACAGGTATTCCTCGACCAACACCGCGGCCGACCCCTCTTCGTCAGCTAATCCGCGCGCGGCCAATCGCACCAGCTCATCGAGCAATTCCCCACCGCGCACCGCGTCGATCTGCTCGTAGCGGCGATGCAACAGCTCGTGCAGCGGGTCAATCCCACTTGCCGCGTGCAGCACCTGCATCAGCCCCGCCGAACTCAACTCCGGCACCGCGCGCAGCGCCGAAAGCGCGCAGTCGATCCCAAATAATCCCCAACGCTCAACAAGCCGCGCACGCGCTTCCGACCCCGCGATAAACAGCTCAGTCGACAACATCGACGGCTCGTCAGCGGCAAGTTCCCGCAGCTCAGCGAGCTCTTCCGGCTCCACACTCCCCGACCGCGTACGCGCCGCCAACACCCCGATCACCGGCACAACAGGCAAGCGCAACTCGGCCGAATATCGCGCGGCAGCTTCGACAGCCGCACTCCATCTTGACCCAACAGCATCCGACTTATTAAGTGCGACAACACAATTCGTAGGCGAAAGCGCACTGAGAACGCGCCGATCAGCCTCATTGGGCGGCCCGGCAAGCACGTAAACAACAAGGTCAGCGTCGAGCACCGGGTCGCCAACCCCAGGCGAATCAACAGCCGCAGTTTCGACCGCCCCAAGCAACGCCAACGCCCCAAGCAACGTAGTGCGCCCGGTAAACGCGCGCCCAGCCACCTGCACGGTCAACGGCCGTCGCCGATGCGTGAGCGCCGCCCCGATACGCGCCCCAATCGCCGGGTCGCTGCCACGCCCAGTCGTTAACGCCGAGATCAGTTCATCGAGATCCATGTTCGACAACCCCCTTCTCGCCCCGCATTCTGTCAGACCCCACCGACAACAAACCGAGTCAGCCAGCGCCGCAACTTGCCGTCGGGCCGCCTTGCTGCGAGCGAGCGAAATCCGAGCCAGCCGTTCGCCAAATCCACGCACGAGCACCGCATGCGACGTAGCTGCGCGCATGCTGGACAATGGACGCCGTGAACGATGCATCCAACGACGCAGCCGCAGCCAAACCTGCGCATCCGCCGCTGTCGGAGATCCCCAACGACGCAGGGCGTCGCTCGCTCACCGGTTCACGCCTGTATCCGCGCGTCACGAGTTTCCGCGCGCGACGCAGCGCGCTTACCCCCAATCAGCAGGCATCTTGGGACCGCACCTGGCCCGTGATCGGCCGCGACGTCTCCAACGACGCCCTCGACGCCGACGCCTGGTTCGGCCGCAGCGCGCCGCTGGTCATCGAGATCGGCTGCGGAACGGGCACCGCCACCGCCGCGATGGCAACGGCCGAACCGCACCTCAACCTCATCGGTATCGAGGTCTATCAGCCGGGCCTCGCACAGCTCGTTCAGCAGGTCGAACGCGAGGAAATCAGTAACATTCGTCTGCTTCGCGGCGACGCTGTTGACGTGCTTGAGTCCATGGTTGCCCCGGAGTCGCTGACGGGCGTCCGCGTGTTCTTCCCGGACCCCTGGCCCAAGGCGCGCCACCACAAGCGCAGGCTGTTGCAGGCCCCCACTTTCGCGTTGATCGCGAGTCGGTTGAAGCCTGGCGGCGTGTTGCATGTCGCGACCGACCATGCCGACTACGCGGAACACATTCTCGAAGTAGGCTCGCAAGAACCGCTGCTCACCGGCCTAAACGACACCACGGGTGGCGACAGCGCGGCCAACCGCGATACGGCACCGATCGGCTTCGAACGCCCTATCACCAAGTTCGAAGACAAGGGCTTGCGTGCCGGAAGCGTCATCAACGAGTTCATATGGGGGAAGATCGACAGATGAGCGTGAGTGAGATCGCCACCGAGATGCCCGAGAGTGCCGAGGCAGGCAGTGAGGCATCAGCCGGGCCGGGTTCCGGTGGTCGGCGTGTCCTGCTTGTCTGGGATGCGCCGAACCTTGACATGGGCCTCGGCGCCATCCTCGGAGGCCGTCCCACCGCTGCTTATCGTCCCCGTTTCGACGCGCTTGGCCGCTGGCTGCTTGCCCGCACCGCCGACCTTTCCGCAGGTGGGAAGGGTCGCGTAGAGGCCGAAGCCACCGTCTTCACCAACATCGCGCCCGGCACCGCCGACGTTGTTCGCCCGTGGGTTGAAGCGCTGCGCAACGTTGGTTTCGCGGTTTTCGCGAAGCCCAAGATCGACGAAGACTCCGATGTCGACGCCGACATGCTCGAACACATCGCGCTGCGTCAGCGCGAGGGTGGGCTCGCCGGAATTATGGTCGCTTCGGCCGACGGTCAGGCCTTCCGTGAGCCGCTTGAGGCCATCGCCGCGCAAGGAATTCCAGCTCAGGTGCTCGGATTCCGTGAGCACGCGAGTTGGGCGGTCACATCCGATACCCTCGACTTTGTCGACCTCGAGGACATTCCGGGCGTGTTCCGGGAACCGCTGCCGCGGGTGAGCCTCGATTCGCTGCCCGACGAGGGCGCATGGCTGCAGCCGTTCCGGCCGCTGTCTGCGTTACTCACTTCTCGCGCTGGTCAAGGAGTCGCTTAAGTGTTCACCCGCTGGGGCGATCTGGTCTATCGGTTCCGTTTCGCCGTCATCGGTGTTGTCGGAGCTGCCCTCCTCGCGCTCGGAGGCTATGGGTTCGGGTTGGAAAACCACCTGAGTTCCAGCGGCCTTGACGACCCGGGTTCGGAGTCATCGCAGGCCGCGCGCATCGCCGACGCCGCGTTCGGGCGCAACCACGACTCCGACATCGTCGTGATGTACAACGCGCCAGAGGGCAAGACCATTGACGATCCGCAGCTCTCAGCTGCTGTCGTCGAAAACCTCAGCGGGCTCGCCGCGAAGTACCCGGATTCGGTCGACAGCATCGTCGGCACGTACTGGCGTGTCGGCAACGCGCCAGCGGTCCCGTCGACGTTCGGGTCGAAGGACAAGAAGCACGCCTTCGCGGCCATCCGCCTCAAAGGCAACAACGACACTGAGACGCTGCGCAGTTACCGCGCGACCAAGGACGCGTTCAACGTGGCAGGCGTCGACACCGAGGTGTCGGGCTTGCAGGGCATGGCTGGCACGCTCAACGACACCATCGCCCACGACACCAAACGCATGGAATTGCTGGCGATTCCGGCTGTCGGCGTGCTGCTGTTTTTCATCTTCGGTGGCATCGTCGCCGCCGCGTTGCCGCTGATCATCGGTGGTCTCACGATTCTTGGTGCCAACGGCATCATCATGGCGTTGACCAACTTCACCGAGGTCAACTCGTTTGTCAGCGGCGTCGTTTCGATGATTGGCCTCGGTCTCGCGATCGACTACGGCCTGTTCATCGTGAGTCGATTCCGTGAGGAGTTGGCCGAGGGTTACGACACGCGCGCCGCCGTTCGTCGTTCGGTGATGACCGCAGGTCGCACCGTCGTTTTCTCGGCGACGATGATCGTCGCGAGTCTCGGCGGCATCCTGTTGTTCCCGCAGGGTTTCCTTCGGTCGATCGCGTACGGCACCATCGCGACGGTCACGCTCGCCGCCCTCACGTCGATCACGATCCTGCCCGCGATGCTGGCGATTCTCGGCCCGCGCGTCGACATGCTCGGCCTCAAGCGCTTCCGCAAAGACAAGACCGCCGAGGAAATCGAGAACGGTTTCTGGGGCAACATGACCCGCTGGGTGATGAAGCACCCGCTCAAGATCGCTATTCCGATCACGATTGGTCTGTTGCTGCTCATCATCCCGGTCAAGGACCTCGCCTTCGGCGGTATCAACGAGAAGTACCTGCCGCCGGACAACTCGACGCGACTCGCGCTTGAGCACTTCTACGAAGTGTTCCCGATGAAGAAGACCGACCCGATCGAGATCATCTTCACCGGCGAAGACACCAAGGCCATCGGCACTGTTTTGAAGCAGGTCAATCAGGCTCCCGGCCTGGTCAGCCCGTTCGGCGTGCCGTCGTCGCCGCGTGACGATCGGTCGATTTGGCGCACGTCAGCCACGCTCGTCGACTCGAACAACGCCGATCAGACCATCGATTACCTGCGCGCGATCGAAGTGCCTGACGACATTCAGATGTATGTCGGCGGTCAGCCCGCGATCCAGAAAGACAGCATCGACGCGCTGCTCAAACGCATCCCGTTGATGATCGCGCTCGTTCTGCTCGTCACGACCGTGCTGATGTTCCTGACGTTCGGCTCGCTCGTGCTGCCGATCAAGGCCGCCGTGATGAGCGCGCTGGGCCTCGGCTCCACGCTTGGCATTCTGACCTGGATCTTCATCGACGGTCACGGCTCGGGCATCCTCAACTTCACCCCGCAGCCGATTAGCGCGCCGGTGCTTGTGTTGATCATCGCGATCATTTACGGCCTGTCGACTGACTACGAGGTGTTCCTGCTGTCGCGCATGGTCGAAGCGCGCGCTGAGGGCGCGTCGACCACCGAAGCCGTGCGCATCGGCACCGCGCAGACCGGCCGCATCATCACCGCGGCCGCGCTGATCCTGCTCGTCGTGACCGGCGCGTTCGCGTTCTCCGATCTGGTGATGATGCAGTACATCGCCTACGGCATGATCGCTGCGCTGTTCATCGACGCGACCGTCCTGCGCATGCTGCTCGTCCCCGCGATCATGAAACTGCTCGGCGACGACTGCTGGTGGGCGCCGAAGTGGATGAAGCGCATCCAGGAACGCATCGGCCTTGGCGAACCGATCCTCGACGACGAGCGTCCGCAGAAGGGTGCGGTCGTCGACTTGGTGAAGACCACCCCGATCACCGACCCGCCGACGATGCAGATGACGGCCGTCCCCGACAGCAAGTTGGCGCGCACCCCGCGTCGTGTGCGGACGGTCGCCGAGATCGAGGCGAACGCGCCGACGCAGCGAATGGAAGGCGAAAAGCCGTCCCGCCGCCCGGTCTCCCCCGACCCAACGCGCCCCCGCGCGGCAATGCTGTCGGACAACGAGTCAACCCAGGTTTTACCCGCGATCACCGACGATGCACCGAACCCGACCGCGGGCCCGTCGACCCCAGCCCCCGGTAGCGCCGCAGGACCGCACCCAAGCGGCCTGAACCTGGGCCCCCACGGCAGCGCGCCGCTGGACGGTTCGACGCCGGATGGTCCTGGCGGTTCGCACCCGAACGACCCCGGCGCCTCCAACCCCGCGAACTTGGGCGGTCACAACGTCCCCGCGGACGGGTCCGTGGGCACGTCGGGCCCGACCCTGAACCTCGGTGGTTCCCATGCGCCGAGCACCGCCGCACGCCCTCCGCGCGGGTCGGCCCGCATCCAACCTCCCGCCGGATTCTCGACTCCACTGGCGGGCGTCTCGGAACCGACTGCGGCACACCAGGATTCGCCTCGCGACCTGCCCTCGGTGACGCCCCGACTAGCGGACAACGCCGAACATGACGACGCGACCCCGGCCAATGCCAGCGGTCGGCCAGACGCCGCCCCGACGGGGGACTCGGCCTCTCACCAGCTAAACATGCTGGGCAACAACACTTTTGCTCCCGACAATGCGCGCACGCCAAGCCCCCGGGCAAGCATCTCTGACGCGTTCGGCGCGTACACGCCGCCCGTGCCCCACCCGTCGGACACCTCGCGTCCAGACGCGACCCTCGGGAATTTCACGCCCCCTGACGCACCGCAAGCGCCAGATTCCGTGACCCCGAGCGCCGACTCACTGCGACCGGAAACCGGCGCGGCGAACGCACACGGGCAGCACGCAGGTCTTTCGCCCACGGACCCCGCACCGGGCTTCGCGCGAACTGACCCGTCGCACGCAACTTCGCCAAGCAATGCGGCGAACCGCTTGGGCGACTTGCCAACTCGCAACCCCGAACACCGCTCTCCCGAACCGTTCAACGCCTTCGGCAACCCCACGCAGGCGACGCGGACCCCCGAGCCTGGCACGTTTACTTCCGCCGCTCAGGAACCCGAGGCCCGACAGGGCGAGCCCACCCCGACCCGCTTTAGCTCGGACGTGCCGGCGCGAGACGGCCTGCCTGGCGAGTCGGCATCGAACGGCACGAACCCGTTCACATCAGCCCCGGCACACGACGCACTGCGCGACGAGTCAGCGCTGAACCGCACGAACCCATTCGGCCCCGCAACCCCGGGCCCCGGGTTCGGCGCACCTGCGAGCACACGCAACTCCGAGTTCGGCGCACCTGCGAGCACCCCCGACTCCACGTTCAGCTCGCCGACTAGCGCACCCAACTCCCAGTTCGGCGCACCCACGGGCGCTCCCGACTCCGCGTTTGGCGAAGTCCCGACTCCACCAAACTCCCCATCTGGCACGCCTTCGAACGCACCCAACTCTCAACCGGCGGGACGCGAATCGGGCCCAACCACACCGGGTTTCGCAACGAATGAACCCCCCGCGCCCGGCTTCCAGCCGGTGACCTTCGAGCCGCGTCCCCCGATTCGCCTCGAAGACCTCGACCAGCCCAACGGCTTCGGTACACCGAGCGCACACACCCCGGCCGACCAGGACTGGACGGCGCCCGCTGACGCACCAATCTCGGAGCGCCCCAACAACTTCGGCCACCCGCCGACCCTCCCCGGCTTCACCGCGATCGACCCCAACGATCCGACGCCGACAATGGAGCCCACCCCGGCGGTCTCCCCCGACGCACCCGAGCACACCGCCGCGCCGGAACCGCGTACGGAATGGCAAGCCCCCGAAGGCTTTACGCCAGTTGGCTCGACCCAGTCGGACCCGGACGACCAGTCACGCAACGAGATCGAAAACTGGATGGCCCAACTCCGCTCATCCCGTCGTGGCGCGACCCTGGACGAGGGCCGCCACCACGGCGCCGAGGGCCGCACAGTGAGCGTGAACGAACTCCTCCGCCGCCGCGAGGACGACGACGCACCCGAATAACAAGATCACCACGCTGTGGCGGCGGCAACGCCCAAGAGCCTTCCGCCCCCACAGCGTGCTGATCACCCGCCCAACCCCGCACCGCCCCGATCCACACGCCTGACCCCGCGCCCAACACGGCCCCAGCGCAGATCGCCACGCTGACGCACACGTCGATCCACGTGCTCGCAGCCGGGGCGACGCCGCCCACCCCACAAGATCACCACGCCTTGGTGGCGGCGTCGGCCGAGAGCCTTCCGCCCCCACAGCGTGCTGATCACCTGACCAACCCCGCACCGCCCCGATCCACACGCCTGACCCCGCACACAACAAGATCACCAGGCTCTCACGGCGAAGTTTGCCCCCAAATTTCAACCACCACAGCCTGGTGATCTTGAACCAACCGCGAAGCAACCCCTAAAGGCGCCCAAATGCGCGGCGCAGCTGCGTCATCAACGGGTACTTCGCCGTTACCGAACCCCATCGAATTCGCCCATGCACCACCAAATGCAGTGGGCCGATCGGGGGGCCCGTCCGTACCCGGTTGTTCACCCCGGACCCGATCAGTTCAAGGCCGTTCAAATCAACGGTCGCCGCTGGCGGGACAATCAGCGTGAGGCCCGAAAGGTAGTCGTCAACGGCGATTTCGACGATCTGGGTCTGCATCACCGCCTCGGTGAAGTCCAGTTCGATGCTCGACATCAGGTTGTGCAAATGCAGCACCGGCGGCACCTGCCACGCCCCTCGACGGTGCACACTCGACAGTCGACTGCGGATCATCGTCGGATCCGTGCCAACGGGCGTCGCGCGACGGGCCGGGCGCGGCATCGCAGCAGGCTGCGGCGCACCGTGTACGCGCATGCCAGGCAGGTCAACGAGGACAACGTTCAGTTCGCCACGCGTCTTCGCCGCGAGCGCGCTGTCCATTCGTTCGGTGAATTCGCCTAGCGACAGCATGCCGAGCCCCACCGCGCGTTGCAGCAACTGTCCGACGTGTTCGCGTTCTGCATCCGAAACCCGCAGGTCACGGTCTCCGACGGCCGGAGCTGTCGAAACGGAGAGGAATTCTGGACCACCCATAACAGAAGGCTAGGTCCACGCCCACCCACCGCGCATCAGGGCATTCCCCCAATTCCTACGCCGACTATTCCAGCCCCTGCTCAATCGCATACCGCGTCAGTTCCACCCGGTTCCCCAATTGCAGCTTCCGCAACGTGGCCTGCACATGGTTCTCCACGGTCCGATGCGACAAACTCAACCGCGACGCGATCTGCTTCGCCGAAAGCCCCTTCGCCACCATCCGCAACACCTCGGTTTCGCGGTCGGTGAGCGCGGGCCGATGCGGTTCACCCGCGGGCGCCGACGCCATCCGCCGATATTCCCCGAGCACAAGCCCAGCGAGCCCCGGCGTAAAAACGGCCTGACCAGCGGCAGTAGCGCGCACAGCGTCAACCAACTCGCTGGCCGAAGCACTCTTCACCAGGTACCCGATTGCCCCAGCTTTGATCGCGTCGAGCACGTCGTCGCGCTCCGCCGACGCCGACAGCACAAGCACCCGACTTTCCGGCGAAACTCGCAGCACCTCGGCCGTCGCCCCCGCCCCGTTCCCGTCGGGCAGCTGCATGTCCATCAAAACCACATCCGGTCGAACCGCACCCGCGCGCCGCCCAGCCGCCCCAACACTGTCGGCGGTCGCGACAACGGAAAACCCCGCTTCGGTGAGGTCGCGCGACACCCCCTCCCGCCACATCGGGTGATCATCAACAACCATGACGGTGATCAAAGCGAGCCTCCTACCTGGTTTCGCGGAACCCGGAACTCCCATTCGGTTCCATCATCATCGCTGGTCAAGTCCGCACTTCCGCCGAGGTCGGCAATGCGCCCGACGATCGACCGCGAAACCCCCATCCGCCCTTCGGATTCCGCGACAGCAAGGCGCCCGGCAGGAATCCCAACCCCGTCATCGCGCACGCTGACCACGACCTCGACCCCGTAATCCTCAAGCAGCACAAACGCTTTCGCACCAGGCCCAGCATGCAACGCGACGTTCGACAACGCCGTAGCAACCGCCGCCGCAATCTCACCACCGCACGAACGCGCGACCATCACCGAATCCCCAGGCGTGGCAACAGAAACCGACGGCGACGCGAACGCGGTCAGCAACGGACGAAGATCAACTTCAGCCGAAGAATCATCCCCGTCAACCCCTTGCTCAGAAATCAACACCCGCAGCGCGATCTCCTGCTCACCGGCAAGAGACGCCAATTCCGCAGCGCCACCGCCGATTTCGCCACCGCGTCGCTTGATATAGGCAAGCACCTGCAACACCCCATCATGCACCTCACGCGCCAACCGTTCCCGCTCCCGCGTCGCCGCACTCAACCGCATCGCCCGCTCGACCTGCGCGTGCGCGCGCCGCGCGGTGTTCGCCGCCAACCCGAGCGCGAGCCCAACCGACACCAAAACCGGCGCGGTCGCGTCCGCCCACACGTCTTGGCCCCACTGCCCACGCACCGTCACAACGACGGCCGCCATGAACAATCCCGAAAGCACACCCCCGACCGGACCGAGCAAAATCGCAACGGAGATAACGGAATTGGCGATCCACAACGTGGTCGGCAACGTCTGGTGACCGTGATAGAAGTCGTAATCGGCAACCAACCGCGTCGAACAAATCAGCGCGACCGTCACCACCTGATCCCCAACAACAACCCACACGCGAATCCGCCGCGCGGCAGCCGGGAAATACCACTGCGAAAGCAGCAACGCCGAGATACAAGACCACGCCGCGAGCACCCCAATGAGCGCCCAACTGAGCCCAGGATGCGTGTAATACCGCACCGAAGCAACCTGCTGACCGAGCGCGTACAGCAGCGTGACCAGCCGAAACGCCTGCGCCGCCCGCCACAGCGGCGCGGTCGCGGCTTCGGCTCCGCTCAACTCAGCTGTGTGGGTCCGCATCCTTGTTCTCGGCTAGTTTTTTGGCGACGTCGAAGTTCTCGCGCGGAACAACCTTGTCGGGCTCGGCGGCGAAAAGTCGACGGTCATCGCCACCGATCAGCTCGCCATACGCCTCGTCGGGACTGTCCGCGAGCAAATAGCGCACCGCCGTGTTACCAACCGCGATCAACGGCACCGCGAGCAACGCCCCAGCGATCCCGCCAACAACCAATCCAGCGGTGATCGCGAGAACGACAGCGAGCGGATGAATGCTAACCGCACGCCCAAGCAAAAGCGGTTGCAGCACATGACCTTCGAGCTGCATGACCGCGATGATGATGCCCAACACGATCAGCGCGGTAACCGGCCCCTGGGTCACCAACGCGATAAACACCGCGACGAACCCGGCGAAAAACGCGCCGATAATCGGAATGAACGCGCTGATGAAAACCAGCGAAGCGAGCGGAAGCGCAAGCGGCACATGCAAAATGGCGAGCCCAGCGCCGATGCCGATCGCGTCGACAGCAGCCACAACCACCGTCGCGCGAACAAACCCAACGAGCGTGTCGAACCCTAATTCGCCTGCGGTACGCACTTTTTGACGATGCGGCGTCGGGACAATCCGGGTGACGAACGTCCAGATCTGGTCGCCGCCGTAAAGGAAGAAGATCAGGATGAACAGGATCAGGAACGCGCCGGTGAGGATGTGCCCGATCGCGGTCGCGGTGGTGAGCGCGCCCGAGGTGAGCCCGTCGCGGTTGTCCTGAATCGCGCGAACGATCGCGTCGCCCGCGCTGCGAATCTGCTCGTCACTGAGATGCGGCGGCCCGTTGATGAGCCAGTCTTGCACCTTGTGCACGCTGTCGGTGACCTCGTTCGACAGCACGGGCACACCAGCCACGAACTGTTCAACGACGAACGTCAAGATGCCAGCGAGCAGCCCAATCGACCCGACCAGCGCGACAAAAACGCCAAGCGAACGCGGGATTCCCACCCGCTGTAGCCAGTCGACTAGCGGTGCGAGCAACGCGGCGCCAAGCAACGCGATCGCGAGTGGAATCACCACCGACGCGAACTTCTGCACAATCATCCCCAGCGCGAGCAACGCGGCGAAGATAATCAGCAATCGCCATGACCACGCCGCCCCCTTGCGGACAAGCGGATGCACGGCTTCAGCGTCGGAATTTGCCTGCTGCTCGGTCACTCGCTAGAGCCTATCGGTCAAGCCGCTAGATTGGTTGTCGTGTCAGCGCCTTTGGAAGCGAACCCAACCACAGCACCAGCGTGGTTGGACGTGGCAGGGAGCGCGCTATGACCTCTGGAGTTGGGTCGCTGGAAGCGGTCAAACAGACCATGCGTACGCGCTGGCCGCTGTATTTGACCTCGGTGCTGCTCGCCAACGCGTTCGGTGCCGTGCTGGTCTGGGCGTTTATTCAGTACGGCCTTCCTGTGCCCGAAGGCGACCCGGATGGGGTGCGCAAGACCGGTTTGTTAGCCCCGGTTCTGGTCTTTGGCGTCGCCGCCGCGTTCGCGATCGCGGCTGCCGCACTGATGTTGCGCCCGGTGATGCGCTGGCAGATGCGCGGCGGTCCGCCAACGCGCACCGAGCAGATGGCCGCGCTGCATGTGCCGTTGCGTCAGTCGATCGTGCACCTTGTGTTGTGGATCATCGGCGGTGGCGTGCTCGCCGTGATGATCATCGCGGAGACGCCGGAACTCGCGGGCGCGGTGATCGTCACCGAGTGCATGGCGGCGACGATCGTGTTCGGCTTCACCTACATGCTCGGCGAACGCATCCTGCGTCCGGTCGCCGCCGAAGCGCTCACCGAGGGCAATTTCGACCACACCCTCACGCCAGGCGTCGGTACGCGCATGGCGATGACCTGGGGTTTGGGCACGTTCGCGCCGACGATCGCGATCGTGCTGCTGTGCGTCACCCAGATCACCTCCGACGTGAAGTTCTCGGCGAAGTCGCTCGCGATCTCGATCGTGCTGCTCTGTGGCGTTGTGATTTTGCAGGCCCTCGCGCTTTCGATGCTCACCGGTTCGTCGATTTCCGACCCCGTCCGCCAGCTTTCGCAAGCCATCAACCGGGTCCAGGCGGGCGCGCGCGACGTGCAGGTCGAGGTGTACGACGGTTCGGAAATCGGCCTGTTGCAGGTCGGCTTCAACCGGATGATGGACGAAGCGGCGAAACGCCGTCGCTTGCAGGAGCTGTTCGGCCAGCACGTCGGCGAGGACGTCGCCCAACGCGCCCTCGATTACGGCACTGAGCTGGGCGGTGAGACGCGCTACGTCGCGGTCCTGTTCGTCGACATGGTCGGCTCGACCGCGGCCGCCGCCGAACGCCCACCGACCGAGGTCGTGAGCCTGCTCAACGAGTTCTTCCGCGTTGTCGTCGACGTCATCGACCGCCACAACGGCTTCGTCAACAAGTTCGTCGGCGACGCCGCCCTGGCGATCTTCGGCGCCCCGCTCGACCGTCCCGACGCACCAACCGCCGCCCTCGCCGCTGCCCGCGAACTCCGCGAAGCCCTGCGCGCGGTCACCACGCTCGACGTGGGAATTGGGGTCTCGGCAGGGTTGGCCGTCGCGGGCAATATCGGCGCTGCCAACCGCTTCGAATACACCGTGATCGGCGACCCCGTCAACGAGGCATCGCGGCTGACCGAACTGGCCAAAGATCATCCCGGCCGCGTCCTCGCTTCGGGCAGCGCGCTGTACTTCGCCGACGAAAGCGAGCAAGAACATTGGGACACCGGCGAAGAAGTTCAGCTGCGCGGCAGACGAAGAAAAACGCGGTTGGCGTGGCCGAAGCCCAGTTCCGATGTCGATCCGGCAACCGACTAGTTACCCCCGCGTTCGCTAGGCTTGAACAGTGACGGCCGACGGCGACCTAGCGGGCGATCCTTTCCCGTCCCCGAGCACTTGGCGGCGCCGGTTTTGGTGGGTCAAGTGGGTGGCCGCTGTTGTTGTCGCGGTGTTGCTCGTCGGCGAAGGCTGGTATTTGTGGCCGCGACTGCATGAATCGTGGGGCGCGCTCACCGAGATGCACTGGGGTTGGTTCGCGGCTTGTATTGCCGCACAAGCACTTTCGATGAGCGGATTCGCCCGCGTGCAGAAGCAGTTGTTGCATGCCGGCGGGGTCGACGTGAGCCAGGGCAAGTCGCTTGCTGTGGTTTATGGCGCGACGGCGATGTCGTTGACGCTGCCCGCTGGCCAGGTGTTTTCCACCGCGTTCACCTACCGCCAGACTCGCCGCTGGGGTGCCAGCCCGCTCGTCGCGTCGTGGCAGCTGGTGTTTTCCGGGGTGGTCGCGGCGGTTGGGCTCGCGATGTTGGGCATCGCCGGTGCCGCGCTTGTCGGTAACCGCATTGGTGCGAACCTCATCGTCACCGTTGTCGCCCTCGCCGCGCTTTTGCTTGTTGGCAACTACCTGTCACGTCATCCTGGCACGCTCGAAACCGGGTTGCGGAAGGTGTTGGCGCTGGTCAACCGCTTGCGCAAGAAGCCAGCCGACCACGGCATCGCGAAACTTGCCGAGCTGCGCGCGCAGTTGGAATCGGTCGACCTTGGCAAACGCGACGCCGCGCTCGTCGGCCTGTGGGCGGTCGTCCACCGACTCGCTGACGTCGCGTGCCTGGGCTTCGCCTGCTACGCGATCGGGGGCGAACCGAAGCTGTCGGGGCTGCTCATCGCGTTCACGGCGGCCAAGGCGGCGGGCTCGATTCCGTTCGCGCCCGGCGGGCTGGTGTATGTCGACGCGACGCTGATCTACGGCCTCACCGCGGGCGCGGGCCTTGCGGCATCGCAGGCGGTGGCGGCGACGTTCGTCTACCGGTTGGTCAGCTTCATCCTGGTCGCGATCGTCGGCTGGATTGTCTTCGCGTTCCTGTTCCGCACCCCACACGCCGACGATGAGGCGTTGGAAGAGGAGTTCAAGCAGCAGCGGAGGATTTGAGCAGCAACAGCGCTCGCCAACCAAGCAGGAAAACCGCGAGAACCGTGGCCGCGACGATGATGAAGCTGACCGCGGTCCCCTGCCCGCTCACCACCCGCAACAGCATTCCGCCGACGAGCGTGCTTGCCCAGATGATGACCCCACCCGGAACAAGCGCGGTAGGCACGACCTTGGCGACCGCGACAACGAGCACCCAGCCAACAATGAGCCCAATTGCAAACGGCCACACTGTCTTTAGCAACCCAGTGAGCACCGCTTCATCATGACTCCGTCGCCCAATCGCGCAGAACACAACGACAAGCGCAAGGTCGACTCCGAAGGGCCAAAATCTCTTCACCACGTCAGGCTATCGGGTAGCGATCACGGCTCAGGCGCGGCGAGCGACTTCAACATCACCGCGGCCATGCGCGACGTGGCGTCGCCGCTGTCGACGTCGGAGATGTGGACGGCGAAAACGAGGTCGCCCATCGAAGCAAGCAACCAGCCGTCCGAACCGCCCGTCGCGGGGTAGGCCGCGATGTCGCGGAATCCGCGAATCGCCGCCGTTTCCGGCCGGTTCGCCCCTTCGGCCATCATCGCGTGCAGCCGGTCGACCGCCGGTTTCGGCAGCGCGGGCACCTGCGTCGTTGCCGTGCTCGGCTGACCGTTGACGATCATCGGCGGCACAACCGACCCGCGCGCGATGGCGGCGGCGGCGATCGCGACCCCGAACGGACTCGCCATCACCGCGTCTGACGCCGCGCCCTGGCGAACCTGCTCGGTGCTGCGACCCGATGAGCTGACGCGCCCGGTGACCTCGTCGAGTCCGTGCACGTTGAAGTCGACGCCAACGCCGAGCGCCGTCGCGGCTTCGGCAGCTTCCTGTACCGAAACATCCTGTGGCGCTTTGTTTTTCGTCGCGGCGGCAACGGCCTTAAACAGTTCCATCAGCCCGCCAGCCGGATGCAGCCCGGTAAACGCGACCGGCCCCTTCTCCGTGGCGTAGCTGTTCTGCGCCACCGCGACGAGCGCGCCCGTAGACGGCTGAATCGCGACAATGCTTGCCGCCGTTGGCGAACTAACAACCGCGTCCTCGGCCGCGTGCTGCAACCGTTGATCGAGCGTCGCGGCGATATCGGGCGCGGCAGGACCCTGGTAACCAGCGATCTGGCTGACGAACTTGCCGTCGGGTTCGAAGATCTGCACACCCCAACCGGCAGTGGCGTCTTGGCTGTCTTTCCACACGTTGCGCAGCGCGTCGAGCATCGGCGACCACGTGCGACGGTCAGCGGAGATGAGCTTGGGCTGCTTCTCCATCACGACGCCGGCGATTTTGGCCATGCGCGGTTCGAGAATCTCAAAGTCGCCGTCGCGCAGGTTGACCGCGACGATTGGCTTGCCCTGCGAAGCAGCGAGCTGCTGCATGAGCGAAGGCCCGGTGATCAGCGGCGCGACCGGTTCGATGGCGTCGGAGAGCGCGTTCGTTGTCGCGACGAGGTCGCCGGTCTTGCTCGGGTCGACCTTGATGACGTTGAGGGTCTGCTCGGTCATCAGCGGCGCGCCAGCCAAATCGGTGACCTTGGGCGGCGGGGAAGCCATTGTGCGGACGAGTTTTACCGTGCGGTTGTTGGCCAATTGCGGCATGACGACCGAGGGATCCCACGAGATCCGCCACCCGATCCCGAGTTTTTTGACCGTGCCTTGAAGTGTGTAATTCCAGTCTTTGTGCTCGCCGAAGTTCCAGCCGACATTGAGGCTGAAAATGGCCGATTCGGGGTCGAGGTTGATAACTTGCGACTGCTCGTAGTCGACCTTGCCCGACTCAAGACCTTCGAACATTTGCTTCATGGTTGCCGAAGCGGCAGCCGGGTAGGAGGTGAGTTCGGCGGCCTTCGCATAATCTTTGTCGTCGAGCAGGTCGACGAAACGCTGCACAACAGCTTCTGAGTCAGTCGGTTTCGTGCCAACACCGCACGAGCACAACGCCATAACCAAGGCTGCTACCCCGGTGGCCGCCAATGCGCCGCGGACGCGAAAGCGGCGGGATCCCCACACATCCATATCGCCCACTCTTCACTCTCGCCCCTCCAGTACCAAATCAACGGTACCGGAAATCAACCGTCTCCGATGTCGCCAACAACTGCCTCTCCAACGGTACCTAGCGGGGCCGACAGCTGTGTGAATCCCGCATAATCCGGCGATTCAGCCCGAGGATACCCAGCCCTTCGACAAGCTAACCGCCGGGGTCGTCGCCGTCATCAGAACTCCATATATCCGGCTACGGGCAGGTTCGCTCGCGGGTTGCCAGCCGACCGGTTCGTCGGATATCGCGCTGGCACCCGGCGCTAGACTGCCGCTATGGCTGCTCCCATCCTCGTGCTCAACGGTCCGAACTTGAACATGCTCGGCACCCGCCAGCCGGAGGTTTACGGCGCGGCGACGTTGGCCGACGTGGTCGCCTTGTGCGAGGAAACGGCCGCCCGTTTCGGCCAGACGGTCGAGGCCTTTCAGTCGAATCATGAAGGCGCGCTGATTGATCGGATCCACGAGGCGCGAGGCAACGTGTCGGCGATCGTGATCAACCCAGGCGGCTTAACCCACACATCGGTTTCCCTGCGCGACGCTTTGGTGATCCCGGAAGTCCCGATAGTCGAGGTCCACATCTCAAATGTGGCTGCCCGCGAACCTTTCCGCCACCACAGCTACGTCTCCCCGATCGCAACCGGGGTAATCGCGGGCCTGGGCATCCAGGGCTACGCGGCGGCAATCGAGTTTTTGGCGCGCACGTAGCGTCGATTCAAGATCACCAGGCTCTCCGGGATTTTTCTACTCGACGTTTGTTTACCTCAGAGCCTGGTGATCTTGATTCGGGCTTTACGTCAAGCGGAAAATGGGGAAACCCGGGGCGATTCCGGCCAATTCTTCATCGGTCGAGTCCTTCGTGATGCCCTCGAAGAACTTGCCAACCTCCCAGCCCCAATTCTTCAGGTACAGGCGCAGCAGCGGGACCTTCAGTTCGTCGGCGACCTCAATCCCCTTGAACGACTCGATCTTTCGACCGAGGCGCAGCTCGCCTTCACCCGCGACGCGCAGGTTGCGGACCCACTGCGTATGACCGCGCGGGGCAACCAGGTAGCGGTTGCCGTCGTCGGCGGTGAGCACGTTCACCATCGTCGTGCGCCACTCGCCGCTCTTGCGACCGCGCACCGCGAGCAGTCGCGAACCCGCCACGCTAATGCCAAGCTTCGGTAGCAGGTTGAAGAACTTGTTCATCATCGGCTCGATGCGACCTGCGGGGCGGATGTAGCGAGTTGCGTTGTCCATGACGTTCACTCCCAAACTGTGAGCACTGCTCTCTTTGTTGAACTAAGTATGCGACCGCCGAAACCCAAATGCAAGAGCACTGCTCACATTTCCCGAAATATCGGATTCTCTGAATGCATTGACGCGATGGAATGTAGTACATATGCTACATCTCATCGAAGGTCGATGACTGGGAGGACTCATGGCTTCGAACACCGTGCTCGACGTGGCAGGACTGCGAATGCGCTACGACGACACCGACGTAGTAAATGGCGTCACCTTTTCCGCAACACGCGGCGAGGTGCTCGTCATGCTCGGCCCCAACGGGGCGGGCAAAACAACCACGATCGAGATCCTTGAGGGGTTTCGCAGACGTTCGGCCGGTCAGGTCGAGGTGCTGGGAACTGATCCCGAACATGGCGACGAGGCATGGCGCGCCCGCATCGGCGTCGTCCTGCAATCCTGGCGCGACCACGCGAAATGGCGTGTGCGCGAACTACTTACGCACATGGGCGGCTACTACGCACGTTACTCAACCGACCGCGTTGCCCGCCCGTGGAATGTCGACGAGCTCATCGAACTAGTCGGCCTCGCCGAACACGCCAACGCGAAAATCGCCAATCTGTCCGGCGGCCAACGCAGGCGTCTCGATGTCGCGATTGGCATCGTCGGGCGGCCCGAACTGCTGTTCATGGACGAACCGACCGCCGGTTTCGACCCAGCGGCACGACGCGATTTCCACGACCTCGTCCATCGCCTCGCCGACCTCGAAGAGACCACGGTCCTGCTCACCACGCACGACCTCGACGAAGCCGAGAAGTTGGCCGACCGCATCCTGATCTTGGCTGGCGGACACCTCATCGCCGACGGCTCACCCGACGCGCTCGCCCGCTCAGTCGAAGGAGAAGCCCAGGTCGGCTGGTCAATCGACGGCCAACGCTTCATCCACCCCACTCACACTCCAGCCGAATTCGTGCATGAACTCTACGAGCAGCACGGCCCGCTGGTCACCGAGCTCGAAGTCCGCCGCTCGTCACTCGAAGACACCTACATGACGCTGGTCAAACGCGCCGAATCCGGCCAAGAAGCCGCTCCCGTTCGCACCCTCGCGGAGGTCACCCGATGAACGCTGTCACGCCCGGCATCCGCAGAGGGCTCATTGAACTGCGGCAGCACTTCACCAACGCACCCGACCTGATCGGCCTATTCCTCACGCCCGCAATCACTCTCGGCGTGCTGTTTTTCCTGCGTAACAAGACCTACGACGACTCTGGCCTGTCGGTCGCGACGCTCGCGCTGCCCGGGTTCCTCGCGAGTCTCGTCGCGTTCAACGGGCTGTACCTGCTGCTCAACGAGCTCGTCCTCGATCGTGAGGACGGCACCCTGCTGCGCGCGAAAACAATTCCGCGCGGCATGACCGGGTACTTCGTCGGCAAAATCGTGTCGGTGGCCGCGTCGGTCACGATGCAGGTCGTTATCGTGCTCGCTGTGGGAGCGGTATTGATCGGCGGACTTTCGCCGCACGGCACAGGGTGGTTCACGTTCGCGTGGGTACTTGTGCTTGGGCTGCTCGCCGCGCTGCCACTCGGGGCGATTTTCGGCAGTTTCCTCGACACACGCAGCGCGTTTTTGCTCACGATCCCGATGATGGGCCTGATCGCGATCTCTGGCATCTTCTACCCGATCACCGCGCTGCCCGGTTGGTTGTCGGCGATCGGCCAACTGTTCCCGATGTACTGGCTTGGGCTGGGTATGCGGTCGGCCCTGTTGCCCGCCGACGCGGTGTCGATCGAGATCGACGGTTCGTGGCGGCATCTGGAAACGGTGATGGTGCTCGGCGTATGGGCGGCGATCGGGCTCACGCTCGCACCAATTGTGTTGCGCCGCATGGCAGGTAAAGAGTCTGGTGCGACGATGGCCGCCCGAAAGGACAAGGCGATGCAGCGTGCCTTCTGAGGCAATTTACAACCGCATCGCGATGCTGCGCGCCGAGCGCGGCATTTCGCGACGCGACCTGGCCGAGGCGCTCGGGGTGCACTACCAAACCATCGGTTACCTCGAACGCGGCGAGTACAGCCCGAGCTTGCACTTGGCACTGCGCATCGCCGCGTACTTCGAAGTGGCTGTTGAGGTGGTGTTCGCGATCGAACCCTTCCCTCGGTTGGGTGCCGGTTAGCCGCGCATGAGGTCATAGGCCGAGCGCGAACCTTCAACGGCCCGTACCCAGAACTCGTGTGACAACTTGGAGAAGCTCGCGTCGACGCCCACTTCCTCGCTGGCGGCGATAATGTGCTCGGCACCTGCGGCCATCATCCGCAGGTGCGCGGGCGTTTTCAGCCCTCCCACCTGGGCAAGCTCGGCGAACTGCTCGATGAAGAACGGGTAGGCCTGCGCGGCACGGACCGCGAATGGTGTGAAGGTGGCGATGTCGGCGCCGGACTTCTCGATCACGGCGAATGCCTGGTCGAAGGCGAGCAGCCACGGGTGGAATGCCGTGAGCAAGGCCTGGTAGAACACCTGCGAAAGGCCGTCGTCGGAGCCAAGATATTCCTGTGGGCTCAGGGGTCGCAGCAGGTCAGCGTGTTTTTCGAATACCGAGGCTGGGCCGCTGTAGAAGATGTAGGAAGCCGGGTGCGCGATGTTGTCGCCGGCCGACATCACCCCGCCCGACAGGAACTCCGCGCCGCGCTCGCGTACCCACGCTCCGCCCGATCGCGCCTGCGCGGGCGAGTCTGATGACAGGTTCACGATCACCTTGCCCGCAAGATTGTCCGCTTGGCCGAGCACGTCGTACATCGCCGCGTAATGCGTGAGGCTGAGAATCGAAACCTCGTTTGCCGCAACAGCTTCCGTGACAGTGTCGGCGCGTTTGGCCCCAAGCGCGACCATCGCCTCCACTTTCTCGACGCTGCGATTCCACACCGTCACCTCAACGCCCGCCGCGAGCAACGCCCGCACCATCGCCTGTCCCATCGGGCCGAGCCCGAGTACCGAAACCGCATTCTGTGTCATGCCATTGATGGTTGCCGCCAGCGCGTTTTCCGGGAAGATCGCACTTTCAGGTGTGGTTGCTTACCTTGAGGTACGCGACGAGTTCAGGAGGATTTCCCCATGACCATCAGTGACGCGGGTCACGAAGTGTGCGGGATGAGCTTGGCGATCGACGTGGTCGGCGGCAAGTGGAAATTGCATTTGATGTGGGTTTTGGGCGACGGCCCGCAGCGCTTCTCCGAAATCCGCCGCCTGCTGCCGGGCGTGAGCGAGAAGGTGTTGACCGAAAACCTGCGCCATTTGGAACACCACGGCGTACTCCACCGCGAGATCTACCCCGAAATCCCGCCCCGAGTGGAGTACACCTTGACCCCCCTTGGCCAGACTTTACGCACCGCATTGGCCCCACTAGAAGACTGGGGCAACACCCACCGCACGACCCTAACCAGCCCCGTTTAGCCAAACAGTTCGGTTGCTGCGTCTGCTGTCGCTGCCTGAGTCAGCCACTTATCGAGTTGGTCCGAATCGCACGTGGTGGCGAGCTGTTGCTGCTGACGCACCGAAAGCTCAAGTCCGCGCGCGGTGAGCACCGTGACGATCGCCTCCCTGCGCGCCTTCTCCAGTTCTTCGCGCCCCTCCTCACGTCCCTGTTCGCGTCCCTGCGCCCGCAACAACTGCGCGGACTCCGACCGGAAGAACGACAGATCGATTGCCATTTGGTCCCTCCAGAACTTGGCGGCTTCGGTATGCGAGATTCCCTGTTCGATCAGTTCAGCGTAGAAGGCCGTTTGGTCGTCTTGTCCTCGGCGGCGAAACGCTGTCACGATCGCCTCCAGTATCTCATCTATCTCGGGTTCACGCGCGTGAGTAATCGCTGAAATTGCAGCTAGCGGCAGGTCTCGCAGCACCTCCGCGGGGCTGGTGATCGCCGGGACGTTGTCCGGGCCAAGCACAATCGGGTGCAGGGTGATGCTGGTCCAGCGGTGGTATGCCACCCGCATGGGCTGTCGCGCCCACGCGGCTGTCTCGCGATCATGGCAGACCACGATCAGCACAACGGGCAACCCGTACTTGTTGTGCAGGAAGGTGACGTAGTAGGCCCACGCTGCCACCCGAGACGGGTCGCGCGACGACTGCGCTTCCACCACGAGGATGAACTCGTCGCAGGCGGTCCGAACGCGCAGGATGGTATCCGCGCGACGTTCGACGGGCGCGGTCTCGGTGAGGTCGACGGAGATCTGTTCGACTTCGACGGCATCGGGGAATGGCAGGTCGAGCACACGAAAGGCGTGCGTAATCGCGGCAGCGTCATGGGTGAAGATCGTGTGCATCGCCTCGTGCGATGAGCTGATCATGCCCGCGAAAGTACCAGCGATCGAATAGTTGTTCGAGTCGGACAAATCACCTATCAGTCAGGTAATCCGTCGCGATCTGTTCGCCTACCCGCTGCAATAGGGCGTTGGCGTTCGCTATCGACGTCGCCGCGTTCGGTTCCAAATCGCTCAAGCTGTATGCCGCCGCGAAGCCCGCCGCGTGAATCTCGCCCGGCGACAACAACGTCCGGCCAACCGCCGCCAAAACCGGGACGCCCGCGCGTTTCGCCGCCGCCGCCACGCCGACCGGAGCCTTGCCGTGCATGCTCTGGTGGTCCAGCGACCCCTCGCCGGTCACCACCAAATCGGCGGTAAGCAAAAGCGTTGGGAATTCCAGTAATTCGAGTAGCACCTCGATTCCGCTGCGCACCCGCGCACCCAAAACCGCGAGCGCGCCGAAGCCCGCGCCGCCCGCCGCACCAGCTCCCCCGATTTCGGCATACCCCTTACCCAAAACCGCAGCCCAATTGCCAAGTGCCGCTTCAAGTTGCACCATTTGCAAAGCCGAAGCGCCCTTCTGGGGCGCGTAAACCGCGACCGCACCGGCGGGCCCAAGCAGCGGATTGTCCACATCGCACGCAAGCACAAACCTCGCCTGCGAAACCCCAGGATGCAGCCCGGCACGGTCGACGGAAACCACCGAACGCAACACCTCAACCGAACTGCCGTCAGCCACCTCAGCCCCGGCAGCATCAAGCAACCGCAATCCGAGCGCCCGCAGCATCCCCGCCCCACCGTCGGTCGACGCACTACCGCCCAAGCCGAGCACGATCTCGCGCGCACCACGGTCGAGCGCGTGCGCGATCACCACGCCGAGCCCAAACGTATTGGCGCGCAACGGCTCTAACCGACCACGCAACTTCACCAACCCAACCGCGGCCGCCAATTCGACAACAGCGGTCGACCCCTGCACCGCGTAAACCGCGGTAGACGGCTCCCCCGTAGGACCAGGCGCGGAAACCACAACCCGCTCCCACCCAGCGGCGGCGAACGCTTCGACCATCCCGTCCCCGCCGTCGGCGACGGGCACCTGGCGCACCTGCGCCCCCGGCGCGACCCGCGCGATCCCAGCCGCGAGCGCGGCGGCAACCTCGGGCGCGGCGAGTGAGCCCTTGAACTTGTCGGGGGCGAGCACTACACGCGTGCGGTAGGTCATTTCGACATTCTCCCGGCTGGCAGCCCAACTCGCCACACCCGGGGTAGTTTCGATGACATGGCGACCGAAGTCGGAAACAACGCCGCGCTCGCGCGGTTCGAACTTACCGCCGACGGGCAGGCCGCCGGATACATCGAATACCAAGACACCGCTTCCGAACGCGCGCTCGTCCACACCGTAATTTTCCCGGAATTCGCTGGTCAGGGCTACGCGAGTGAGCTGGTTGAAGCCGCGCTAAACGCAAGTCGCGCAGCGGGTTTCGAAATTCTCCCGCTCTGCCCGTTCGTGCGCGGCTACATCACCAAACACCCGGCCTATATCGCGCTCGTCCCGCAAGCATCACGGGCGATGTTCAACTTGCCCGAATAGCCGCGTCAACCGCCTGCTGCAATTCGTCCTTCACAAATCGCGCGATTTCGGCAGGGCGCGAAGGCAATTCGAGAACCGGCGCGCGCAGATGAAAACTGGCCAAACGCGCGTCAGCGCCATAACTCATCGCCAACGCGACAAGCACCGGCGGCGCACCCAATTTCGTCGCGCGAAAAGCAATATGCCCAATCCCGCTGCCAACGGCTTGGACCGTCGCAGGGTCAACGTCGTTGCACGTGCCCTCGGGAAAGATCGCGAGGTGGTCGCCTGCCGCGAGCCGTCCAGCCGCCACGTCGATCATCAGCTGCCCCGCCGCGTTCACCGCGCGCAACCCGTGATCCTTGCCGCGAAAAACCGGGATGCCGCCCATCATGTCGACCTTGGCGCGCTGACTTGGCTCGGTAAAAAGCTCGTCCTTCGCGAGCACCCGAATCCGGCCGATCTTGCGCCGCAACGGCGAACGCCACGCCGCCGCGGCCACGGTGTACGGATCGTTTTCGGATAGATGATTAATCGCGTAAATCACCGGGCGACCACTTCGCATTAATGCGTTGAGCTGGTCTTTCGCTCCTTCGGCGTAACTGATACGCGGCTGATATCGTCGCGCGAGCACCGCATAAGACACGAGCGCGCGCAAGCGGTTTTGCTGGTGGCGAAGGTAGTAATCGTAAACGGCCGCACTGTTGTCGAGCAGCACCTCGGGCGCTTCCATGCGCGCGAGAATACCGGCACTGATGAACCGAAGGTGGTCGGTAAATTTTGCGGCACTAGCGACTCGTGGGGCAGCGCGCACCCGCCCGCGAGTGCGATGATGGCTGAGTGGCACGCGGAGACGACCCGGACGAACGCCGTACGCGCGACGAGCAGGGCGACGACCGTCGCGACCGGCGCTCGGCCGCGCTGACAGCGCGGGCGGGCAACCTGTTGGTGTCGGCGACCGACCTCGTCGAGCCCACTTTTCGCAGGACAGTCGTCTACCTGATCGAGCACAACGAGTCGGGCAGTCTCGGCGTAGTGATCAACCGCCCAAGTGAGACCCCGATCGCCGAGGTTTTGCCTGGCTGGGCGTCGTTGGCGGCCGCGCCGACCGACCTCTACATCGGCGGCCCAGTGAAACGCGACGCCGCGCTGTGCCTCGGCACGCTGCGCGTTGGCGCGGACATCGAGGGGGTCTCGGGGTTGCGTCGCGTTGACGGGCGCATCGTGCTCGTCGACCTCGACGCCGACCCGCTCGAAATCGCGACCGTCGTCGAAGGGATTCGTATTTTCGCTGGTTACGCGGGGTGGTCGATGGGCCAGCTCGACGGCGAATTGGAAAACGACGACTGGATGATCGTCTCGGCGCTCCCGTCGGACCCGCTCGCCACTGATCGCCACGACCTGTGGGCCAGCGTCCTGCGCAGGCAACCGCTGCCGCTTTCACTGCTCGCGACGCACCCGATCGAGCTGGAACGCAACTAACGCCCCCGGCGAACCGGGAGCGCAGTTGTTGGGTCAGTTCTGCTTCGTGAAGATCGACCGCGACCACAGGTACCCGCCACCTGCGATCAGCACGCACCATCCGAGCGAAACCCACCCGTTGATCCCAATCTCGGTGCCCATCAACAGCCCGCGCAGCGTTTCGGTGATGGGCGTGAACGGCTGGTACTCGGCGAACTGCCGCATCCCGACGGGCATCGTTTCCGTCGCGACGAGCCCGCTGCCGAGGAACGGCAGCAACACGATGGGGAACGGCGCGTTGCTCGCCGCTTCGGGCGTTGGCGACAACAACCCGAGCGCGACCGCCAACCACAGGAACGCGAAGACGACACCGAGCAGCAGTCCGAAGGCCGCGACCCATTCGATGACCGTCGCGTTGGGCCGGAACCCGACGAGGAACGCGACGGCGAGCATGCCGACGATACCCGCGACCGCCTGCAACATCGCCCCAAAAACGTGCCCGTTGAGCATCGACGATTGCGAAATGGCCATCACCCGAAAGCGATTCACGATGCCTTTGCTCGTGTCTGTGGCGATCGAAACCGCAACGGAGACAGTCATATACGCGGGTAGCAGGAGCAGCATGCCGGGCGTGAGGTAGTCGATGTAATCGCCGCCGGTCGCCTGTTCGAGCGCGCCGCCGAAGACGAAGTTGAAGACGAGCAGCAGCACGATCGGCATGATGATCAGGCTGAACGTCATGCTCGGGTAGCGCTTCGCGTGAGTGATGTTGCGGCGCAACATCGTCATCGTGTCGTTCATCGTGCGGACTCCTTGTCAGTGGCAGCGCTACGGCCGGTGAGGGTGAGGAAAACGTCGTCGAGGTTGGGCGTGTGTACCGAAATGCCGCCCGCTTCAATGCTTTCGGCGTCGAGCAGGTCGAGTACCGCGCGCAGTGATCGCACGCCGCCGTCACTCGGGACAGCGAGCGTGAGACCGTCGCCACCGTCGAGCACCTGGGCTTGGTCGCCGAGCGCGTATTGCGCCTTGCGCAGCGTGACGTGATCGGCGAAATCAATGCGAATGTGTCCGCCGGGAATCAGCCGTTTCAGTTCTGCCGCAGTACCCTCCGCGACGATGCGACCCTGGTCGAGCACCGCGATGCGGTCGGCGAGTTGGTCGGCTTCTTCCAGGTATTGCGTGGTCAGAAACACCGTCACGCCGTCGTTGTCGACGAGGCTGCGGATGACGTCCCAAATCGCGCGACGGCTGCGCGGGTCGAGGCCGGTTGTCGGCTCGTCGAGGAAAATGATGCGGGGATTGCCCACCAGCGTCATCGCGAGGTCGAGCCGCCGGGTCATGCCGCCGGAGTAGGTGCTCGCCTGTTTGTCGGCGGCGTCGACGAGGTCGAACCGTTCGAGCAGTTCGGCGGTGAGTCGCTGAGTTTCCTTGCGGGGCAACTGATTCAGGTCGCCCATGAGCGCCAGATTCTCGCGACCGGTGAGCAGTTCGTCCACAGCGGCGAATTGCCCAGTGACGCCGATCAATTCGCGAACGACATCCTTGGCCGTCGCGACATCGTTGCCGCCGACCGTGCTCGTCCCGCCGTCGGCGCGGATGAGCGTGGTGAGGATCTGCACCGTCGTCGTTTTGCCAGCGCCGTTGGGGCCGAGCAGGGCGAAGACGGACGCTGGCGCGACGGTCAGGTCGATGCCGTCGAGCACGACTTTGTCGCCGTAGCTCTTGGTGAGGCCGCGGGTCGTGATCGCGGGTTGCGTTGTCATGGGCCGTACCTTTCATTCGTTATTGCGTATATGTGCATGAGTTATCGCCACAGCTCCCCGAAGGGGCCGTGTTGAAGTTGGCGGGGTTAGTTAGATGTCGAGGTCTTCGATTTTGGGATGCGAGACGACTTCGTCGACCTTGCGGTAGAGCACTTCGGGGATCAGTTCCTTGAGGTCGCCGACCTTGTCGAAAATCTCGTAGGTGTAGTCGCCCCAGTCCCACGGGCGGTCGCCGATGCCGAACATGCGACGCCAGTACTTCCAGTCGGTGAGGTCGCCCGCCGCCGGACCGGTGGGGTAGTCCTTCCACAGTGCGGTGTGGGTGTGCAGCACGATCTTGCCCTTGCGGCTGCGATAAACGCGCTGCTCAATGACCTTTTCGTTGCCGACATCGCGCCACTCGCCAAGCAGGACACCGTCGAAACGCACCTGCCGCACGCCGTCGCGACCAACTTGCAGAACCACTTCGTCGAAGCCCGCGAGGCGACCCTCTTCGGCGTTGATCAGGTGACGCAATGCCGTCACAACAGTGCTGGACAGGTTGCCGCCGACGAGTTCTTGCGCCCGCTGAAACACGGGTAGATCGTCGTCGGCGACGTAGATCGTCTTGTTGGGCATGAGCCAACTATACGTAGATGTATACGTAGAGACAAGAGGCGCGGAAAACTAACCTGTTAAGGGGACTAGTTTTGCGAATTAAGCGCTGGTCGCCGGCTCGCACGTCTCGCGGATCGAGCACCCGCCGCACGCCGAACCACAGCCGCCAACGGGCGCGGGCGGGAGCAGCGGCTCAACCGCGCGCGCTGCCGCGTTGGCACCAGCGCCGAGCGTGAACACCGCGATCACCGCGACGACAACCGCGATACCGAGCGCGGCGAAGCCATTCGCGACAAGCGCGACGAGGCCGCCGGCAAACAGCAGGAACCCGGCACCAACCGAAGTGGGGGCCGCGATGCGGTTGGCGATGCGGAAGTTCTCGTCGCTATGCAGCGCGGCTTCGGTGGTAACACCAAGAATGGGGTTGCGCGGGAGCTTGCCGAGCAGACCAAGGACGCCGGTCGCGATCGCGACGGCGGCCAGCGCGAACAACAGAACAGCGACGACGACCATGCAATGCAGGCTAGCGCACACCCCCGACAGCCCGACCAGGGGAATCAGCACCGCAACGAATCGCGTGACCTCGCGCACAGGCCCTAGCCAAGAGAAATCCCGTCGTCCGCACGTTCTACCCTGTGAAACGATGTTTACCCCCACCTCGACCACCCGGCGAGCAAAGAGAAGGCAGAACCGTGCAGCCAAATAGTGACGCACCCGCGGTCCTCCAGCACCGGTACAACGCCGAGCTTGCTGGCGAGATCGAGCGCCGTTGGCAGCGCAACTGGGCTGAGCGTGGCACCTTCAACGCGCCCAACCCGGTCGGCCCGCTCGCTGGCGAGACACCTGCCGACAAGCTGTTCATCCAGGACATGTTCCCGTTCCCGTCGGGCGCTGGCCTCCACGTTGGACACCCGCTCGGCTACATCGCCACCGACGTGTTCGGCCGGTACCACCGCATGAAGGGCCGCAACGTCCTGCACGCGCTTGGCTACGACGCGTTCGGCCTGCCCGCCGAGCAGTACGCCGTGCAGACGGGCGCGCACCCGCGCGACACGACTGAGGCCAACATCGCGACGATGCAGCGTCAGCTCGACCGGTTGGGTCTCGGTCACGATCCGCGTCGCTCGTTCGCGACAACCGATCCCGAGTACTACCGCTGGACGCAGTGGATCTTCCTGCGCATCTACAACGCCTTCTACGACGTCGAGCAGGGTCGCGCGCGGCCCATCGCCGAGCTGGAAGCCGAATTCGCCGACGGCACACGCCCGAGCGAATGGGCCACGATGTCAGCCGCCGAACGCAAGGCGCTGATCGACTCGTATCGCCTTGTCTACCAGTCGGATTCGATCGTCAACTGGTGCCCCGGTTTGGGTACGGTGCTGTCGAACGAAGAGGTCACCGCCGACGGGCGTTCCGAGCGCGGCAACTTCCCCGTTTTCCGAAAGCGCATGTGGCAGTGGATGATGCGCATCACCGCCTACGCCGACCGCCTCGTCGACGACCTCGATAACCTCGACTGGTTCGACAACGTTAAGTCGATGCAGCGCAACTGGATTGGGCGTTCGCGCGGCGCTGAGGTCACCTTCACCGCAGAAGGCGCTTCGTTCGACGTGTTCACCACACGCCCCGACACGCTGTTCGGTGCCACCTACGTTGTGCTCGCCCCCGAGCACGAGCTGGTCGACCAGCTCACCGCCGCCGCATGGCCCGACGGTACCGAGGCAGCGTGGACCAACGGGGGCGCGGCAACGCCTGCGGACGCTGTTGCGGCATACCGCAAGTCGATCGCGGCGAAGTCGGATTTGGAGCGCCAAGAGAACAAGGAGAAGACCGGCGTCTTCCTCGGTTCGTATGCGACCAACCCGGCAACCGGCAAGCAGGTGCCGATCTTCATCGCCGACTACGTGCTCAGCGGGTACGGCACCGGCGCGATCATGGCCGTGCCCGGTCACGATGCGCGCGACTGGGACTTCGCGACCGCCTTCGGGCTGCCGATCGTTGAGGTGATCTCCGGCGGTGACGTCACCGAGGCCGCGTACACCGGTGCTGGCGAACTCACCAATTCTGAGTACCTGAACGGACTTTCGGTCGACGAGGCCAAGGCCGCGATCATCGCGCGGCTCGAAGCCGACGGCGTTGGCGTTGGCAAGGTGCAGTACAAACTGCGCGACTGGCTGTTCGCGCGTCAGCGGTACTGGGGCGAGCCGTTCCCGATCGTTTACGACGAAGACGGTGTCGCGCACGCGCTGCCCGAATCGATGCTGCCTGTCGTCTTGCCGGAGATGGAAGACTTCGCGCCGGTCACCTTCGACCCCGACGACGCCAACTCCGAGCCGTCGCCGCCGCTGGCGAAGGCGACCGACTGGGTCAACGTCGAACTCGACCTGGGCGACGGCGTCAAGACCTACCGCCGCGACACCAACGTGATGCCCAACTGGGCAGGCTCGTCGTGGTACCAGCTGCGCTACGCGGACCCGTCGAACGCCGATTTCTTCTGCGCACCCGAGAACGAGTCGTACTGGCTTGGCCCGCGTCCCGAGCAGCACGGTCCGGCCGACCCGGGCGGTGTCGACCTGTATGTCGGCGGCGTCGAGCATGCAGTGCTGCACCTGCTGTACGCGCGGTTCTGGCAGAAAGTGCTCTTTGACCTGGGCGATGTTTCTTCGTCGGAGCCGTACCGTCGCCTGTACAACCAGGGTTACGTGCAGGCATACGCCTACACCGACGAGCGCGGCGCGTACGTGCCCGCCGCCGAAGTTGTTGAGCGCGACGGCAAGTTCTTCTGGACCAACGGCGATGGCGTTGAGATCGCGGTCAACCAGGAGTACGGCAAGATCGGCAAGTCGCTGAAGAACGCTATCTCGCCTGACGAAATGTGCGACCAGTACGGTGCCGACACCTTCCGGTTCTACGAGATGTCGATGGGTCCGCTTGACACGTCGCGGCCGTGGTCAACCAAGGATGTTGTTGGGGCGCACCGCTTTTTGCAGCGGGTATGGCGATTGGCGATCGACGAGGAGACCGGGCTTGCCCGCGTTACCGACGACGCTCCTTCGGATGAAACGCTGCGCTTCGTGCACCGCACGATCGCTGGTGTCGACGAAGACCTTGCCGCGTTGCGCGACAACACCGCTGGCGCGAAGCTGATCGAGCTCACCAACCATCTGACGAAGCACTACCCGGAAGGTGCACCGCGCGCGGCCGTCGAGCCGCTGGTTTTGATGCTCGCCCCGCTGGCTCCGCACGTCGCTGAGGAACTGTGGGAACGCTTGGGGCACAACGGTTCTCTGGCGCACGGCCCGTTCCCGACCGCCGACCCGGCACTGCTCGTCGCGGACTCGGTTGAGTACCCGATTCAGGTAAAGGGCAAGGTGCGCAGCCGAATTCAGGTGCCCGCCGATGCTGACGCCGCGGCGATCGAAGCGGCGGCATTGTCGGACGAGAAGGTTGTCGCGCTGTTGGAAGGCAACGCACCACGCAAGGTGATCGTCGTGCCGGGCAAGATGGTGAACATCGTCCCGTAAGCGTTAATCGCGAAGACCCCGGAGACCTGGTCTCCGGGGTCTTTCGCTGTCTTAAACCTGCACTCGCAGCACATCATTCAGCGTCACCAGCGACAGGTTGCGTTCGCGGATGATGTCAACCAACTGCCCGTAGCAATGGGTCACCGGGGCGAAGTTGGCGTGGCCGATGATGATCGACTGCGCGGCGAAGTACTTGTGCGCGCACTCGATCAGGTACTCCTCGGTGATCAACCCCGAGTCCGACAGCGAGCCGTACCACATCGTCGGGACCACGTAGCCGAGGTCGACGGCCACCTTGTCGACTGTCGCGTTGTGGTTGCCGAACGGCGGGCGGAAGTATGGGGTGCCGTCGACACCAAAGTTGTTGTGCAGGAAGGTCTTTGTCTTCTCCAGCTGCTGCGCGACGCCCGATGCGCTGAGTTTGGTGAGGTCGGGGTGGTCCCAGCTGTGGTTGCCAAGTTGGATCTGGCCCGACTCGACAAGTGGGCGCATCGCGTCGCGGTGGATCGTCCATGACTCGTAGTAGCCGGTGACGAAGAAGGTGAAGCGCGCGCCGGTGTCTTTCGCCCACTTCACATAGGCGCCAACAACTTCCGCGCTCGCGCCGTCGTCGACGGTGAGTGCCATCGACGTACCCTCACCCGGCAGCGCGGTGATCGTCTTCGCGCCGATCACCGACTTCGGCCCGGTCGGCGGCGGAGGAAGAAGCGGCGGCTTGGCGGGGACGAGCGAAGGCGGCACCGGAATCTCGCCGCCCGAGCCCGCTTGCACCGCCTCACCTTCGGCGGTCGCGCAACCGGCCAGCGCGAAAGCGGTACCTGCGGTCAACAGCGCGAGCATCTGACGTCTGTCCACTTGCGGAAATCCCCTACTCAAACCAGGTGCTCGGTTGAGCACGCGCGAATCAGCGGCACGATAGTTGTCGCAACTGTCGAGTTGCTAAATAAGTGGCATATTCGTGCACTTTCGCGGCTGAACAGTTGATTTTGGCCAAAAGTGCGCGAACGTGCACGATTATGCTGGACGGATCACGATCTCGACCGGTTGCGCGTCGGCGGGTGTCTCGACCGCGTGCAGCACCGCGCTCGCGACCGTGCTCGCCTTCAAGAAATGCGTCGGATCGTAGTCGCGCCCCTCGCCAGCGACGATCTCGCGCTGCATATCGGTGTCGATTCGACCGGGGAAAATCGAGGTAACCCGCAGGTCAGGCTCCTCGATGCGCAAGGCGTCGGCGAAGGCGCGCAGCCCGAACTTGCTCGCCGCATACGATGCCCAGCCCGCGTTCGCGCGGATGCCAGCGCCCGAATTAATGAAGACAACGTGGCCATTCGCCGCGCGCAGAGCGGGCAAAAGTAGGCGGGTCAATTCGGCGACGGCAATCAAATTCACCTCGAGCGTATTTCGCCACTGATCGACCGTCGAACTTTCGACCGTGCCCAGGTCGGCGACGCCCGCGTTGTGGACGAGCACGTCGAGTCGGTCGATACCCTTCGCCGCTTCGGCGACCGCTTCGTAGTCGGTGAGCGCCACCGGCCACGGGATCGAGCCGGGCAGTTCGGCGAGAATCGAGGTGAGCGCGTCGGCGGATCGGGCGCCGAGGATGAGGTCGTGGGTCGGGGCGAGCGCTCGCGCGATGGCCGCGCCGAGACCGCGACTCGCGCCGGTGATCAGTGCCGTGTTAGTCGTCACGTCGGCAACGGTAGTGCACGGTCGGCCGTCAGCTTCCCGGCAAACGCGACATCCCGCCCATTTCCACCGCGACATTTACCAGCAAAACCGCAGCACAGCGGCACACGCTAGTACCGTCGAAGGATGACCGATCCACGGTATGACAATGACCCAGCGAACCGTCAGTATCCCGCCGGTCAGTACCCGACGCGCGGATACCAACAACCGCCCGGTCAGTACCAACAACAGCCGCCGAGCCAGCCGAAGGTCAACATCGGCAAGTTGTGGGCGGGTGGCATCGGCACTGCGGTCGTCGCGGCGCTGCTCGTTGTTGTCGCGATCATGCTCGTGCGCAGCGTGCTCGGCATCGCGATTTTGTCGCCGGAAGGTGCTGGCGCGTACGGCACGGTGTCAACCACCTCTTACGCTGTCGCAGCCGCAGGTGCCGCGCTGCTCGCGACCGCGCTTTTGATGGTCTTGCTGCTCGCGATGCCGAGCCCGCTCACCTTCTTCACCTGGATTTGTTTGCTGGTCACGGCGGTCGCGGTGATTCTGCCGTTCACGTTGGTTGCCGACTGGGACGCCAAAATCGCGACCGCTGTCATCAACCTGCTGATCGGGCTGTGCATCACCACGATGCTGTCGTCGGTGGGGTCGGCGTCGCTGAATCGCGCCGAGTACTGATCGCGCCAAGATGCCGACCTGACAAGTGAGTCGCAAACTATGAGGATGACCGACCCCGGCTTTACCTCGACGCAGCTCGCCGCCCGCGCGGCTTATCTCCTGCGCGGCAATGACCTGGGCACGATGACCTCGGCCGCGCCTCGCCTCTACCCGCACATGTGGAGTTGGGATGCGGCGTTTGTCGCGGTCGGGTTGGCACCGCTGTCGGTGGAACGGGCGGTCATCGAACTCGACACCTTGCTTTCGGCGCAGTGGAAGAACGGGATGATCCCGCACATTGTGTTCGCGAATGGGGTCGATGGGTATTTTCCGGGACCGTCGCGGTGGGAATGTCGCCAGCTCGCGCCGAACGCGCCTGAAGGACCCGACACGTCCGGCATCACGCAACCGCCCGTGCACGCGATCGCGGTGCAGCGCATTCTCGACCATTCCCGCAGGCACGGACGCAGCACGCGCGCGGTTGCTGAGGAGTTTTTGAACCGCCGCTGGCCGGATTTGGTGCGCTGGCACCGGTGGTTGGCGCACGCGCGCGACCCGAAGGAAAATGGGCGAATCACCCTGTACCACGGCTGGGAATCGGGGATGGACAATTCGCCGCGCTGGGATCGGGCGTATGCGAATGTTGTTCCTGGGCTTGATCTTCCGCCTTACCGTCGCGAAGACACCGCGATTATTTCCGACCCGACTCAGCGCCCAAGCGACCGCGAATACGACCGCTATTTGTGGTTGGTCGAACAAATGCGCCGAGTGAATTACGACGATTTCCAGCTCACCGAGGCGATGAGTTTCGCGGTTGAAGACGTATTCGTTTCCGCGATTTTCGCGCTGGCGTGCGACGTGCTCGCCGACATCGGCGAGGAATACAAGCAACCACTTGCCGACGTGCGCGACCTACACAATTGGGCCGACCGTTTCCGCAAGGGCGTGGTAGCGACAACCGACCAACGTACGGGCGCTGCAAGGGATTTCGACGTGCGACTCGACCGTTGGATCACCACCGAGACATTGGCGATGTTCGCGCCATTGCTGTCAGGCGGCCTCCCCCGCCAGGCGGAACGCCAACTACTGAACACCTTCGAGGGCCCCCGCTTCTGCGGCCACCCCGACCTCCGCTACGCATTACCCCCGTCCACGTCCCCGGTATCCAAAGATTTCCGCCCCCGCGAATACTGGCGGGGCCCGGTTTGGCCCGTAATGAGCTGGCTTTTCTCCTGGGCTTTCGCCCGCCGAGGTTGGGCCGAACGCAGCCATATGCTGCGCGCGGAGGGTTTACGCCAGGCAAGCGACGGCTCTTTCGCGGAGTACTACGAGCCCTTTACGGGCGCCCCTTTGGGCAGTATGCAGCAGTCATGGACAGCAGCATCGGTTTTGGATTGGTTGGGGTGAGTTCCCGGGTTCTGCCTATGGGCGCGGGATAGTCTCGGGGTTGTTCGCAAGCTGGTCAATGGTCGATTCAGGGATGCACGGCGAGTATCCGGCGAGACTGAGCGACCCGTCGCCTTTCCCGGCATCCTGAACCTTCAGTCCGAATCCGTCGGGTATCGACGCTTTGATGACATCGGTGCCCATAGTTTGAATTTCCCACCCCTTCGCTTTCCAGCTCGCACCGATTTGGTCGTAGTACTGCTGAACAGAACCAGCTGGAAGCCCGGTAATCCAGTAGTGGACGCTCAAATACCGCGGACCGGACGACTGAATGTTGCCGTCCCAACAGGGCACAGCATTCGGCCGAAGAGACCGCCGCACACCCAACTCCGTATTGTCGGGAACCTTTGAAAGCGCGGCGCCGGCAGGCAATTCGCCGAGGGTTTCCCGCATATACGCATAGATCTTCTCCTGCGCCTGAGGGGCAGTGAGCGACTCATTCACAGCAGATCCACCATCCTGTTTGAATTCGGAGCAACCGACTAGCGCGAACACAGTCATCGCCACGACGGCCGCGCGGGTCCTTTTCATCATCACGACACTTCCGCAGTCTTGCCAGCAATAATCCGACCCATGTTGACTAGGGATGTCGAATTGGTGTTCCAATAATCGCTGTGAGCATCCGTACTGTATCCGCCTGACCACCAGGGTCCGGCCGTGCCGGGGTCGGACGTGAACACCTGGCCACCGAAGCTTGAATCGGTCGGGTTAATGCCATGGTCGTCGGTCAGTACGCCACCGATCGGAATAAGTACACCCGCCTCATTGGCCCACGAATATCGAGGTACAGGGTCATTCTCTGCCCGCGTAGCGAAAATATGTTGGCCCTGCGTGCCGTCCGCAACGCCTGACAGGCTAATTTCGCGAACATTGTCGACCCCTGCGCCAGGGCTCCCAACTAGGACAACATTGTCCGCGTTCAAGGTCCGACCGTTCGAAGCAGCCTCGCCGATCAGCGTTGTGCCGTAGCTGTGCCCCAGTACTGTGTTCGCGGACGGGCTGCCTTCGTGGGTCACTCGAAGGCCGTCCTGGAATGCGGTCAGCGCTGATGCTCCGTTTTTGGCGTAGCTATCCTGAGTGGCGTTAAAAAGGCCCGGTGGCGCGTCGTAACCAAACCAAGCGACAGTCACTGGCCGCTTGGCGCCCTGATCTAGGGCCGAATCCGTCATAGCGGCGACTCGCTCCATATCCTTGCCCATTTTTGAGGGCTCCGACCCAGTTCCAGGGACGTACGTTGTCACGTGCGACGCTGTGTCGGGGTTGCCGTCAGCAACGACAGCGTGGACATTCGTGCCGGATTTGTCGTCAACCTGCATCAGCACGCTATTTGGATATTTGTCACCCGTGACTTCCTTTAGGGTTGTCAAGTCCTCAAGGTGCTTCGATTCCTCACGCTTAGCGAGCCAACGTTCGAAATCAGCTTTGCTTTCGGCAGGAACGCCAGATGACAGGACCTGCGGAGTCCATTCGGGGTGTGCTGCAAAAATCTGCTGCGCTTCGGCGCGGGCTGCCTGGGCGGCGGTCAGTCGCTCGTCGAGCGTCAATCGGTTGTAGTGGTCCCGATCCGTCGCTGGCATTCCGTCTGTATTGCCGATGTAGTGATTCTGGTTCCACAGCGCGTCCTTCTCCTCGTTCGAGAGCGTGTCCCAAAACGACTTGAAATCCTTGCTGTTCGTCGGCACCTTGCTCTTGCCGTCGAGAATGTCTTGGACCTGCTGGCTTCGCTCGCCCAAGCTCACGTGCACGTTGTGCACTGCGGTTTTCACCGAGCCGATGTTTTCGAACGCCTTCTCGATCGCCGTTGTAGTGCTCTCGATAGTCTGCCCCAGCCCGAGGAGTGCTGCTTTGATCGGCGGCTCGTATGTTGTTTTCGCGGTCGCATCTAGGGCGGCCTGCGCGGCCGTGATGTCCTCAGTCTTAGCGTTAGGCAATGAGTTTCGTGCGTCAGGCGCGGTGACGGTGCCATCTTCAGCCACCTTGAACTTCGCCTGTTCGGCCAGCTCAATTGCCGCGACGGCCGTTGCTTTGCTTGTCGCGATATCGGATTGGCCCGTATTTGCGGCAGCGACAGCGGCGGCGAGCGCGGAGGTGATCTTTCGGCCCTCCGTCACGGTTGTCGAAGCGCTCTCGCGCGCACGGTCGCCCGCTTTACCGGTCCAGTAGCTGCCCGAGCCGGCGTAATCGCGTTGGGCGAGATCGAGATTCGCAACCAATCGGTCGTGGAGGGACTGCCACTCCGTCGCTTGTCCCTGCAATGCGCCGGGAACGATCGACGCCGCCTGCGTTTTCGTCGCCGGCTTGCCTGCTGGCGCGGTCATTTGCCGGACTTCCAGGTCGATGCGTTTTCGATCTGCAATTTGCTCACGTAATCGGTGTGATGAAAGGCGTCGACACACTTGACAGTGTTGTCGCCGATCGCTTCCAGCGCATCGCTCAAAGCTCCGTTCGCGGTGGCGGTTTCAGATGACTTAGCCGCGCACACGTCGGCCAGCCGGAAATCAGCGAAGCCGAATCGGACCGCGTTGGCCGCGCGTCCGAAACTGCTCGGCGCGACCGTCCCGTAAGCGATCTCGCTTGCGTACCCGCGCATCCCCTTCGCCAGGGAAACCGCGTCATCGATGTCGATTTTGACTGAGTCGCCGAGGCCGCCACTCACTGTCTACCTCCCCATTCGTGCGGATGTGGTTGAGCGAGCGGCTGGTGCATGGCGTCGACTGTCGCGGCCACCGCTTCCGCGATTCGCGGATCAGCCCGAAAATCCGCCAACGCGTTCGCGGCGTTTCCCCGTGCGGTCGCGAGCGCATGCGCGGCTAATTCAGTGATCAACTTACTCAGCCCAGCGCCGCCGATAACCAGTATTTTGTCGTCGATATGCACGCTGATCTCGCCATCGGCGCACGCTTCGACGCGCACGAGCCCGTCCGCCGCGGTGACCGTCGACCGGGTCGCGGTGAGTGCGTTGACCAGCGCATCGGTCTTTTGCGGGAGCGGATCAAGGTCCTTGGACATGGCCCACCTCACTTCGGGAGTACGGATTCGACGGACTTGGCGACGCTGTCGATGTGGGCGCACGCATCCCAGTTGCTCAATGCGGGCAAGCCGCTCAACATAACTTCAACGACCCCGTCAGGACCGGGCATTGCGACAACGCAGCCGCCGAAAACGCCCTCGCTCCATCTCATAGCTGATCGGCCATTGACGCTGGTGTCGGTTGCCTCCAGGCCGCGTTCCCGCAGTTGATCCCTCACCCGTTGCGGCGTGACGTTCGCGGACCAGATCGTGAGTTTGCCAGCGGGCAGAACTTGGCCGCTGATGTCCTCTGTTCGGGAGAAGCTGCACCCAATGAAGGCGTAATCGCTGTTAATGGAATCATTCCGCACCCGCGTTCCAGGATCAAAGCCCTCAGAAGCGGGTACGACGTCGTCGCCGACCCGCACACAGGGGTCCCACGCGACCGGGACCTTAGTCCGGGAGCCTTGGGTCGGTGCGTCAGCAACTGGCGACTTGATCACAACAGCAGTAGCGGGTTCTGCCGTGTTGCTCTCGCAACCGCACGCTGCGGCAGCAACCAGGACACTGGTCAGCGCGCCTGCCGCTCGCGAGAGCTTCATGACGACGCCCCCGACGCACCTGCGAGTTGGATTCGCTGAGCGGCGGTCGCATCGGCGTCCTTCGTCAGCTTGGCAGCGCGGAAGAACCCCTCACGCAGTTCCATTCCGCGCTGGATCAACTGTTCGAGGGCCACCTTGCTCAATGCGGCCTTCTTCCGAAATCCCAGCTGAAGCTCGATTCCAGTTGGGAGCGTGCCAAATCCGCTGACGACCTCACCCTCGGCCATTGCGGCATGGCACGCCTGCAATCCCGCGATATACGCGTCAATCTCCTTCACTACAGCCCGCACATCCGCTTCAACAAATGTGAAGTTCTGATCGCGCGCGTCTTGATTGAACGCGGAGATCTCCGCCTGACCGTACAAACCTCCGTCAGCCACGACATGCCTCCTCTCGTCGCCCGCCCATGTCAGCGCCTCCGCTCGATGAGTTCTCGCGCCAGCTGGTCACCGGTCGCAGCAACGACAGTGGTGTCGTTGCTATCAACGGTGATCAGGTACCGACCGGCCGCTGCCGAACCTGACGCAATATCGATCCAACTGGTGAAAAGGGGCGGGTGTGGCCGTTCAGAATTCGCAGCACGTTGCAGAACGAACTGTCCTTCCCCGGTTCTGCGTTGCCGCAGCAACCTGCGGATACGGTCTTCGGCAGAGTTCTCCCCCGCGCCAATTCCCCAGATTCCTTGCTCGCCTTCGCCGCGCACTCGCTGCGTGTAACCGACCATCGAACCGGCCGCGCCTGCTTGCGTGGGAGGAAGCTTGGCGCACACCGTCGACGGCACATCCGCCCGACGAACAAGCGCGACAAAAATCGCCGTCGATGGTTCAGCGGAAGTCGCGTACTGATGGACCGTCACACCGAAGTTATCCAATGCCGCACCGTGTATTCGAACCGCGAGACCACCCGCAAGCTCTCCTTGGCAACGAAGTCGGGTTTCCGCCTTGGCCATGATCGTGAAGGCCGCACGCAGCGTGTCGTCGGCACCCTGCGGAAATCTGGCCGCTAACGCCGTGCTGACGTAGCGGTCTTGTTCATCACGAGTCGCAAATGCTTCGCGCACAACTAATGGGGCAGGGTAGTCGAACGAGTCGAGCCCGGTTTCCCGCGACCAAAGAACAGCGAATTCGTCTGGCGTCAGAGTCCAGGTTGCTAGTGGTGTCATCGCTGACCGTTCGATGGTGTCTCAGCGCGAGCGCCTGTCGAAAGGCCGTGCTGCGCAAGCAAACTCGCGAGGTCTGCGGAGAGCGCAGGTTGGGGAGCTTCCGGCGGTGGCGAGCTTGGGACGGGCTCAGGTTGCGCTGCTCGCGTTGCCGGAACGGACGGCCTTTCGATCATCGGTTCGCTGCGGGGATACGTCCGCGTGGTGGGCGAAACTGCTTCTGGCAGGCCATGATTGGCACCTTCAACCGGCGCTGCCGACGGCGCATCCGCGCCGAGAGCTCCTGACATCGCGTCGGTGCCTGCAAGCCAATCCGGCTGTACCCGACGCAAGTAATCGGGAATCCGATGCTCGTCATCGTTGTCGCCTTTTCCGCCACGTGCGCCAGCGCCCGGCATCATCGGTCCCATTCCACCTGGTCGACCTGACGCACCCGTACCGCCCGCTACGGACCGCCCACCTGCGGGCACAGCCGCGCCCTGGCCCGGAACCGACCTTCCCGGAATAGGAGAGCCTGCTTGGCCGGGACCTCCACCGAGAACGCTTCCGCCGGGACCTGCCGTCGTACCCGGTGCGCCAGCCCCTGGTGTGTTCGTCGTGGGCGAACCTGTTGATGGAGCGGCAGGGACCTGACCGGCCTGTGTTGGCTGGGTGGATGCCGGATTCGTTTTGTCGTCGCCGGGCGTGCCCGTCTCTGAATTTTGCCCCTGGTCGCCAACGGAGCCTTTATCCCCAGCACCGGGTGCATCAGCCGATGCTGGGTCGCTGCCGTTGTCAGACGAGGCCGGCGTTCCGCTGGGCGTCCCGCTCTCCGTGCCACCCCCTGGAGCAGCGGGCTTGCCTGCGGCGTCAGGTATTCCCGCGTTCGAGACCCCAGGCTGTCCCGCATTCGCGGTCTCGGTAAACGATGGCACCGTGTTCCCGGTCGGTGGAAATGCCGGGCTATAGACCGCGGTCATCGTCGCGCGAGCGGCATTCTCGGCCGCGATCCGCGCATCCGAATCGGCGGTGACGGTGGCCGGATTAGCTAGGCCGGGCACGATCTGGGACAACGGATCATCAGGGTTCGGGTTAAGCACCGCCGACGAGACGTTCGGCGGGGGAACGGCAAGACGCGTCGCTTCGGCAGCCCAGGCCGCCGCATCAAGCCGGTCGGAAACGCTGGAGAAAACTTCCGCGACCTGTCGGGTAGCACCACCGAGCGCACCCAGCGCCGTTCGCGCTGAGTCGCCACTTGCCCCCTGCCAGCCGCCGCTGGCCATCAGGCCCAACACTGCGGTCTGCAACGACATCGAAAGATCCGAGAGTCGTGTGCACTCAGCTGTCCACAATTTCGCTGCGGATTGGAGGCCTTCAACGTTGAGCGACTGCGCGTGCAGATAAATGTCGGAGTGGCTGTAGTGGCCGAAATTATCGGTCGAATTAACGAAATTGGGGTCAGTGCCCGCGTTCTTTGCCGCCAACGCCTGATCAGTCGCGGTCGCGCGCGCTTGCGCGGCAGCAACCTTCTGTTGCGCACCTTCGGCAGCCGCCGTCGTCGCGCCCCCGAAAATCGGAACTAGCGCTGCGGGAAGGTCGCTGAGCGACGCCCCTTGATCATTGGTCACCGAGTCCCCTCCCGCACTAATAAGTCAGACATCATCGCGGCCCCCTTGTCGCCAAACCCGCTGGCAGTCGACGTTACCACCCCGTGATCAGCCGAGGCCAACGCCGCCGCCGGACCGGCCGCAAGGGCGCGGTGCGCGCACCCTGCTGCTAGACGACCTGCGAAATATGGTCAATGCTTGCCCTATGGAACTTGCTGCGGATAAGGCGACGCCGCTGGAAGAAACCGTCGCCGCGCTCTCGGATCCCGAGACCGTCGCAAGGCTCGTCGCGTCCGATGCGGAGCTAGCTCACGGTGAAGCCGTAACGTCCGACGAACTAGCGCACGCAATGGCCATGCGCAGAATGGCGGCGAATTGGCAAGCGGCTTCAGCCGTCGCTGGGCAACCCGAACCGCGTTCGATCAGCTAGCTCACGATCGATTTCTTCGGCGGCAAGCGGGCCACCGCTGCGGTATCCACCCATCGTCGGCTTCGGTCGGCTGGGCGCACCGTCAACCAGGCGCTGGACCACCTGCGCCACCGTCAGCCCACGGGCCGATGCAAGCTCAAGCAGCCGGTCGTAGAGACGTGTAGGCACCGTGATCGTCGTTTCGTCAGGCACACCAGCAGGATATCCGGCCCGTAAAACTACACTCATTGCATGTCAAGGCATCCCAGCGCGCCGATACCGTCGGCAATCAGTGCAAAATTGCAAGCCGCCCGCAAAGAGCGCGGGCTGACGGTGGTTCAGGCCGCCAAGGAGGCACGCATCAGCAGCAGCCTGTGGACGCAAGTCGAGACCGGGGTTCAGTACAAGCAGGGCAATCGGGTCCCGGTTCGGACGACGGCCGACACCCTTCAGGCTATGGCGCACGCCGTCGGCCTCGATCCGACGCATCTACTCGAAGAGGTCGGGTTGAGCCCGGCCGAATCACCGTGTCCGGCCGACAAGCACCCGGCAACCGCGCAATCGCTGCCAGGCGATTCAGTTGTGAACCTGACTGGGCTCACCGACCGCGAACTACGGCACGTCGCCGCGTATGTCGAGGGGATAAAGGCGGCGCGTAACCTCCGGTGAGCCAAACCTCCTGACTCCTACCCCCGCGCGGCCAACCGCTCAGCCGCCACCATCGGTGCCAACACCTCCATCTGGTCGATCACCAAGCGGATCGCGTCGGGCTGGCGGTCCGGTGGGTACTTGTACTTCACCAATAAGCGGCGGATCGTTGAGCGCAGTTTCGCGCGGACGTCGTCGCGTACCGTCCAGTCAGTCTTAATGTCGTTGCGCATGATCTTGATCAGTTCTTTCACGATCGCGATCAGGGTGTCGTCGCCCAATTCGGTTACCGCCGAATCATTTTCGTGAAGGGCGTCGTAGAAAGACAGCTCATCGCTGCTGAGTGGCGGACTGAATTGCGCACCACGGTTGCGTTCTTGTGACGCCTCGCGGGCGAGTTCGATGAGCGCGGCGATCACCTCAGCTGAAGTGAGCTGCTGGTTCGTATAGCGATTCATCAACTCGCGCAACCGTTCTGAGAACGCCTTCTGCCGTGCGAGGTTGTTTCGAGTCGTCTGGCGCACTTCCTCGGTCAGTACCGCGCGCAGTGCTTCGATAGCCAGGTGCGGGTGCTCGGCGTTCTTCGCCTTCTCCTCGAATTCGGGCGTGAGGTCGGTGAGTGAGGGCTTCGGCATGCCTGCCGCTTCGTAAATGTCGATAATTCGACCCGATGCCGTCGAGTCGGCGACCAGCTTGTCGAGCACGCGCTTGATCTCGGCAGGCACCGGCCGACCTTCGGCTTTGCGCTGTTCGGCGTCATACTTCGCCATCCAGACGCGAACTTCCTCATAGAACTTGATCACCGGGGCGATGTCGGCGAGATTTTGCGCGCCATGCGAAACCGCCCATGCCCGCTTGAGTTCGTTTGACAGCGAACGGAACCGGTCAGCAAGAGTCGGCTCGTCTTGGTTCCCCGGCGTTGTTGGGGAGCGAAGGTAGGCAAGCAGCCCGTTCACAACGCGGAAGTACTGGCCGGGTTTGCCGCCGAGCTTGGACCTCCACGGGTAGCCCGAGCATAGATCATCGAGGCGTGCGACCAGCTCGCGTGTCGCCGCGATCACCGCGTCCGGCGTGGCTTTCACCGGTTGCTCACGTCCGGCGCTGCGGGTGAATTCCTTCAGCGCCCGTTCGAGGTTGTCGGCGATGGGCGCGTAAGCGACGACCAGTCCGTTCGGCTTGCCCTCGAAGGTCCGGTTCACGCGGGCAAGCGTCTGCATCAGTAGCGCACCCTGCATCGGCCGGTCTAGGTAGAGCGTGTGCAGCGGAGGCGCATCGAAGCCGGTGAGCAGCATGTTCTGCACAATCACCAGCTCAAGCGGGTCGTCGGCCACCTTGAGGCGGTTGGTAATCGACTTGTTCTCCGACTCACGCCGCACATGCTTACGGACGTTGGCAGGGTCGCTCGCGCTACCCGAGTAGACGACCTTGATGACACCTTCGGCATTGGCATCCGACGCCCACTCGGGTTCAAGCTTGATGATTTCGGCGTAGAGGTCGGCGCAAATTTCGCGCGTCGCGCACACAATGAGTGCCTTGCCCGGGCCACCGATGAACTCGCTCATGGCTTCGCGGCGCGCTTTCCAGTGCGCGACAAGGTCTTTCGCGACAGCTTCTAGCCGCTCAGGTGCGCCGTAGAGCGCGTTGAGGACAGTAACTTCGCCCTCGATCTTCGCGCGCTCCGCCTCGTCGAGTCCGAGGACCGCCGCGTCTGCGGCCAAGTCAATCTCAGCGTCGGAAACCCCCTCGGAGATAAGCACTTCCGGCAATCGAGGCTCGAAGATCACCCCAACGGTCGCGCCATCATCGACGGCACGCACGAGGTCGTAGACGTCGATGTGATTGCCGAATTCGTTCACCGTGTTGCGGTCTTCGAACGAGATCGGCGTTCCGGTGAACGCGATGCGGGTCGCGTTGGGCAGCGCGGCGCGCAGGTGCGCGGCGTAACCGTTGAGGGTTTCGTAGTGGCTGCGATGCGCTTCATCGACCACGATCACGATATTGCTGCGATCAGACAGCAACGGGTGATCGAGCCCTGACTCTTTCTCCTCCTTGGTCAGTCCGAACTTCTGCAAAGTCGTGAAGAAGATGCCGCCGGTCTGGCGGTCGGCGAGTTTTTCGCGAAGTTCGCTGCGCGAACCGATCTGCTTGGGCTCTTCAGGCAGCAGTTCCGAACGCTGGAACGCTTCGAAAAGCTGGCCGTCGAGTTCGTTGCGGTCGGTGACGACAACAACGGTCGGGTTCTTCAGCTCAGGGCGCGTCCCGACGAGATGGGTGTAGAGCTCCATCTCCATCGACTTGCCCGAACCCTGGGTGTGCCAGACAACGCCAGCCCTGCCGTCGCTGCGCAACGCTTCGACGGTGCAACCAACGGCCTTGCTTACCGCGAAGTACTGATGCGGTTTGGCGATGCGTTTGTGCAGGCCATCGGCACTGCTGTCGAACGCGACGTAATTGCGTTGGAGCTGGAGGAATCGTTCGGTGTTGAGCACGCCGTCGACCAGGTAGTCGAGTTCGATGCCCTCTTCCTCGTCGGCAATACGACGCGCGCCGGTGAGCGGCTCGCCACTGTCGTCGACGTTCCACGGCGAGTAGTGATTGAGCCGAGTGAACGGGGTGCCATAGCGTGCGAGCACACCGTCGCTGATCACCGTGAGCACCGCGAATCGGAACGCCATCGGGAATTCTTCGCGATAGGTTGCGAGCTGCGCGTGCGCTGACGCGATATCAGCGTTCACCGCTCCCGGCCGCTTCAGCTCTGCGATCACTACCGGCATGCCGTTGAGGTAGAGCACTACGTCGAAGCGACGATCGTGATCACGCGAGGTGATGCGCACCTGCTGAACAGCGAGGAAATCGTTGTCCTCAACGCGCGCACCGACGAACCGAATCGTCGGATTCTGTTCCACCCCATGATGATCGGTGTAGGTGATTCCGCGATACCCGTGCACGAGGATCTTGTGCACCCGAAAGTTCTCGGCGATCGGGTCGAGCGACTCGGGGGCGAGCACCGCGCCCCGCGCCTGCTCAAGATATTCGATCGGCACTTGCGGATTCAGCTTGCGCAGTGCGTCGAGCATGCGGGCGGGAATAGCGAGTTCATTTAACGTCTCCCGCCCGCGATCGACCCCGGGATTGATGTCAGTGCCAAACGCGGGCTCCCACCCTTGCATTTCCGCTAACCGCTCAATCATCGCGTTCTCAAGATCAGCTTCGGTGGTGCCCACGTTGTCAAACATCAAACTATCTCTTCCACTTTCGCTTCCGCGTCTTTGATGCGAAGTTTGCCGGACATTAGGAGGGGGAGGAGTTCGTCCCGAGTTTTTGCTAGGACGTCCGATTCTGCGCCGACCCGGTGAGTCAGCGCTTGAAGTTTGCCCAGCGCGCTCGGCGCATTTGGTCCGGGCACTGGGACACTTAGGGATCCGATATCTTGCAGATTCACGTAAGGTGCCATATCGGTTTTGTGCATCGCGACATCCGTCTGCGCTACGCGGTCGACATTCCGAAACCAAGTCGCGAGCCACGGCTGAAGTTCGTGATGGTCGTCGCTCACACGGAAATAACAAAGCTGCGGACTGTAGACGCTGGGCTCAACGCCGTGTGGGACCACGGCAACGCGCCCCACCGAGCCTTTAGTCGTCAGGACGATATCGCCAGGTTGTGCGATCTTCGCGGCAGCCTTGTCGAGGAATGGCTTCGCAACGAAGTCTTCGCCGCTCGGCACAACGCGGCCATCCTGGATATCGCCAGCGCGGATGATCCGGCAGCCAGGCGTTCCGTGCTCAGACCGCTTTGTTCGATAACCATCGCCGAAAATGAGCACACCGTCGGAAGCAAGCTCACGTATGGTGGCACGCGTCGTGACATGGCTTAGCGCTTTCGCGAAGAGTGCGTCGCTAAGTTGCCCGGTGACATCGATGGTTCGCGAGTTGGCGGCAATCTTGTCATCGAGCGCCCCCAACACCTCCGCAATCGCCCGCTGCTGCGCCAGCGGCGGCAGATCTCCGACGGACATCTCGCGAATATCGGCCACATTGAGGTGGGCAACCGTCGAGCCTTCAGCCATTGAAATCAGACGGCGCTGGATCGTCGGCGAGGCGAGCAGGTAGTAAGCGAAAACGGGATCGAGGCGCTCAGGATTGGGCCTGAGCAGAACTGTCCTCTGGCCGGGCGCGACGTTCTCCTCAATGGGAATCCGGACGACCGGGCCAACAGGCGCTTCCCTCGCAAGCAGCAAATCGCCGTATTGGGGTTTCAGACGCGTGGTCCATAATTCGAAGGTTTCCCGACTTACGCGACGGGCTTCTTCGTAATTGATTCGATTTCCCCGCATCGCGGGCGTACCAACCGCGAAGAACTCCCCGTCGACGTCAATCGGAGCCGTCTTGTGCGCGCAGTCGACGATATTTGCGCAAAGGTCGTCCAGCTTCATTCGACACTCGCTAACTTCGCCCGCACTCGCTGCCCGAGCACATCCGATTGATCGAGCGCATCGAATAGCGCAGTACGAAGCCTGGCAATTTTCTCCTCAATAGGTTCGTCATCGAGAGCACCTTCGGCCGCGCCGACATAGCGTCCCGGCGTCAGCGTGTAACCAGCCTGTTTGATCTCGCTCGACGGTACCGAAGCGCAGAACCCAGGAACATCTGCATACGAAAGCCCCTTGCGCGCAGCAGAATCCGTCCCCCGCCAAGCATGGTATGTATCCGCGATCCGTGCGATGTCCTCATCCGACAACGCCCGTTCCGCACGGTCAACCATGTACCCGAGTTCGCGGGCGTCGATGAACAGCACTTCCCCGCGGCGGTCGATCGCCCCGCCCTTGCCCGGCGACTTGTCCTTCGCGAAGAACCACACGCACACCGGGATGCCCGTCGACCGGAACAGCTGGGTCGGCATCGCGACCATGCACGAAACTAGGTCCGCCTCAACGATTTTCGCGCGGATATCGCCCTCGCCGTTGGAGTTCGACGACATCGACCCGTTCGCCATCACGACACCAGCGGAACCACCGGGGGCCAGCTTGTAGAGCACGTGCTGAATCCACGCGTAGTTCGCGTTATTCGCGGGCGGGACGCCGTACTTCCAGCGCGGGTCGTCGGCGTTGCGGGTCCAATCCTTAATGTTGAACGGCGGATTCGTCATCACGTAATCCATGCGCACGTCCGGGTGCTGGTCGCGGGCGAAGGTGTCGCCCCAACGCGCGCCGAGTCCCTTGTTGCCGATGCCGTGGATGGCGAGGTTCATTTTCGCGAGCCGCCACGTCTCTTCAATGGCTTCCTGGCCGTAGACAGCGAGGTCCTGGATGTCGCCGTCGTGGTATTCAACGAACTTCTCCGACTGCACGAACATGCCACCCGAACCACAGCACGGGTCGTAGATGCGGCCGCGCGATGGCTCAAGCACTTCAACGATCGTGCGCACAACGCTTGGCGGAGTGAAGAACTCGCCACCACGCTTGCCTTCGGCGCGGGCGAAACTTCCGAGGAAGTACTCGTACACCTCACCCATGAGGTCGCGTGCGCGATGCGTGCCCTGCCTGCTGAACTTGGCGCTATTCAACAGGTCGACCAACTCACCGAGACGGCGCTGATCGATATTGTCGCGGTTGTAAATGCGCGGAAGGGTGCCGAGCAGCGACTCATTCGCGCCCATCACCGCGTCCATCGCCTCATCGATGAGCTGACCGATCGACTTGGCGGCCTGGTCGCCCTCAGCGGACAGGCCCTTCGCGTTGCGGGCGAGGAAGTCCCAGTGCGCGACCGGCGGCACAAGGAACACCCCGTAGCCAACGTATTCGTCGGGATCTTCGAGCAGATCAGCGATCGTCGCCTCATCGACGTTGTCGGCAACGAGTTCGGCGCGCAGGATTTCGCGGCGCTCGTCGTAGGCGTCCGAAACATACTTGAGGAACACGAGCGGCAGAATCACGTCTTTGTACTGGCTGGCAGTGAGCGACCCACGCAGCTTGTCGGCCGCTTTCCAGAGCGTGTCCTTGAGCTCCTTCATCGTCGACGGCTCCGCCGCCTCTTGCCGCTTCTTAGGTGGCATCGGGACTCCTCTCGTAGTTCGACCGCGCCGCGTGGGAATCCGCAGCTAGGCTCACCGACAGAACAGTAGGCCCCGCCACCCACCTGGATCGAGCGGATGCACTGATAAGCGGGCTTATCAGCATTGCCCCTTCTGACAGTCCTGCCGGGTAGCGAGTCGCTGCCCTATCCAGTAGCGTCACCCGATATGAGCACTCCTGGGGGGAGCGGCGCACCGTCGCTGTCGGTTGTACCCACCGAAGTCCAAGCCGTCGGGCGCTACGTCTACGGAATAGCGGAATCGCTTCGCGCGGCGCTAGATTCGGCTCACGCGGACGTAGATGCGTTGCTCGCGAAAGGCTGGACGGGCGAGCTAGCCACACGGTTTGGCACCGGCTGGACTGAGACTCGCGAAGGCGGCGTAGCCATCATCGCGGCGCTGACTGCAATGGCGGAGAAGCTCGGGATCACCGCAGAGACGTTTCAACAGCAAGACGTATCGCACGCCTACACACTGAACATGTCCAGCCTAAGCCTCCCGGCGCAGTAGATGGATTCTCAGTTCTCAGTAGACATGGACGAACTCGATCAGATCGTCGCGCGCATTTCAGGGCTAGCCGGCTACGTCGCAGAGCACCTCGATCAGATCGATGACCAAGTCGCCACGCTCAAAGGCGGCACATGGGAAGGTCTGGCTGCCGACGCGTATCAGGTTGCCCATACCCAATGGATCACTGGCGCGCAAGAATTTGCTGAAGGGTTGCGTGACATGAGTGCAGCCGCGAAATCGGCGCACACTCGCTACGGTAACGCGGCCGACCTAAATAAGAAGATGTTGGGCTCCGGATAACTTATGGGCTGGACCATTGATACCGGCATGTATTACGACGCCGGAAATAAATGCCAGTTATTGGCGACCGACCTCAGCCTTGCCCTTGGCCCGCTAAGTGCAACCCTGCAACATGAGTGCACCGCTATGGCCGGCAACCACGAAAGTTGCGACCAGTGGATCACGACCTACGACACACACGCTCGCGACATTGTGACTCTTGCCGCCACCTTAGCGAACGCGTTGCTGCGCTATGGAGACGTTCTCAAGGCAAACGGTTACAACTGGTGGCACTCGAACCGCGCTATCGCGAACGGGTCGGAACCAGCTAAACCCACTGCCTCCGAGCCTCTTTATGACTCAGGAATGGCCTTGCCTGTCACCTCTCGTGGCGACAACGGCCCGGGGCTGGACGAAGGAGCAGTTGTCGGCCTGTTGGAACGGGTTGGCAGGATCCCCAACGGGGACATCGCCAAGTTGAGCACCGCCCGCGATGCGTGGAGAACCTTCGCTGACAACGCGAACGTAGTCGGGGCAGCAACGCGAATCAGCGGCATCAAGGCCAAATTCGATGGGAGCACCGACCCAAACATCATCGCTATCGACGAGCACCTCGCCAGTCTTGAACAGGCGGCGAAGCTCTTGGCTGAGGCAGCCCGAGGCATCGTTACACCGCTCAGCGAACATCACGACGCCCTGAACACCATGCGCGAAGACATCGGTAAGCAGGTCGCTGCTGCGGCCGTCGAAATTGGGGCCGCGATCGCGATGACGGTGGTGATAGTCGGAGTCGCAGCTCTGCTCACCGCAGGTACGGGTGCCGTCGCGGCGGGCGCGGGCGGCGCTGCGCTGACTATCGAGATCGTGGAAAGCACGGCGGTGATCATCAAGAACGTTGTCACCGTGAGCCGTATCGTGACCGTGGTTGGCGCGGTTGTCGTCGTCGGCACCGCGAGTGGTGGGTTCACGGCGATCCCTGATCTGGCTCGGGCTGGCGTAGCAGCCGCGGTGACCGCTATTGCGGGAATGGCCGTGTACACCGCATCCGAAGAACTAACTTACGAAGCATCTCCCAAGCATGGGACAGAGCAGCGCGGCGATGCCGCGCCTGCGCCAACACACGGTCAAGAGTCCTTAGATAATTCGGTGCTAATCAAGTCGACCTCCGCACGGAGGGTGGCTTACGACCCCGAGACAGGCGAGTTCGACGTATTCGACGAGACTTATCCGGGAAAGGGAACTTACCACGGTCACCAACGGAGTTGGGATCAACTGACACAAGAGATGCAAAACGCACTTGTAAAAGCTGGCGTCGTTAACAGGAGAGGAAAGCCGCTGTGAAATATGAGGAACCCTTACCAGTCAATCGTCATAACGCGATTGCGATGCTTGAATCGGGGGTACCTGAGCAGATTCAAGGTGCGATAATTCAGCTCGCTTTGTCGGACCCGGACGGCGACTGGGTGGTAGCGCAGGCGCTTGAACTGCTCAAATCGAATGTCGGGAGCGTCCGTGCGACGGCGGCAACTGCGATCGGCCACGTCGCTCGCATTCACGGTTCAATTGACAAAGACTCCGTATTGCCCGCATTACGCGCTCTGGCTGGAGATCCAGAGGCAGCCGGGCGCGCCGAGGATGCACTGGACGACATCGAGATATTTACTAACTAGTCTTCCGATCACAATCCACGAGTCCGCCGCGTCTCGCCCTGCCTGGACGGCTGCGCGCAGCGCGTCTGGCCGTGTCCCTTGCCGCTTCTTAGGTGGCATCGGGACTCCTCTCGTAGTTCGACCGCACCGCGTGGGAATCCGCAGCTAGGCTCACCGACAGAACAGTAGGCCCCGCCACCCACCTGGATCGAGTGGCTGCACTGATAAGCGGGCTTATCAGTGCAGCGCGGCTACTCGGTGTCTACTTCACCGCCGAGAGCCCGTATCAACTTTGTCAGCGAGACCTTGTATGTCCAGTCCAGGCCTTCGCGAGGCAACCCTGGCAACTCGGCGTACGCGGTGGAGAGCAGCCCGTCTCGGAAGACTTGCGCGTCGAGCGGGTCGACGGATTTAGCGAAGTACCCGCCGTTGGCATTCACCACGTCGCCCCAATGCGACATGCGCCCAGGAATTGCGCCTGATGCGACCGCCGCCTCAAACAGTCGATCGAAGACGCCGCCCGATGTCCACCATTCGGTGTTGTCATCAAAGTTAATGGTAAGCATCAGAACCTAGCTGGTAAACAGGAAGCTATCCGGCCACACGTCGCCATTTTGCCTGCGGCGCAACCAAATTACCATCGCGGCCCTTCTGCCCGTGTTCTCAAAGTCTGGGTCGTTAATTGAAAATCCGTCTGGACCAGATTCGGGCACGCGGACAATTCTGGATGTGTCACCAGGAAAGACTCCGGGCACCACCACTTCATATTCGGCAAATTCCACATTCGCGTTAACGAGCCGTCCACTAACCAGAGATGCCATCTAGTTCCCCATCTTCTCTATTTCCTTTTCCCAATTCGCGGCCTGGTTCGCAACTTGGTGCGCATCATTGTACGTTGCCTGCGCCCTTAGTCCTTGCAGCTCACGTGGAGGGGTTACGATTCACATCGACAGCCAACCGGAACAGGAAAGCAAACTAAACCTGCAGACAGCACTCGGGAGGTGGAACCGTGAGAGTATATCTAGAAGCGTTCGATTCAGAAAGTGAGCTTCTTCAAGAAGATTACGACATTACAGATATAGGCTTGAGCAATATTGCCGCAATTTTAGATGTGTCTGTCGACAATCTGGTTTTCGGATTTGATATTTCCGAGGAGCAGCTCACTACGCTTTGCACACTTGCCCAGATCTCACCCCATCGCCAACGGCGCACTTTTCAAGTTGGCGGCGCGGCGGAGTAGGTGTTCAAGACCGACCGAAACTACGGGCGCCAGGTGGTCAGCATGAAGTACAGAGAACCGGACCCGATCACTCGCGTAGCGGCGAGAGCGATGCTGGAGTCAGGCATAACCGAACAGATCGAATCCGCGATCATTCGGCTCGCTTTGCCGGACCCCGATGGCGACTGGGTGGTAGCGCAGGCGCTTGAACTTCTCAAATCGAATGTCGGCAAGATATTATGAGAATTGAGGTGCAATGACAGAGTTTACATATCCCGAGATTTCGTGGGAGGTCATAACTCTCACGCTGAGATTCGAGCATTCCGCACTCGTCCCCGAAGCAATATCGGAGGTACTGAATCTTACGCCCACTCGAATAACCCACCCGGGTGAGTCAGCGTTTTCGGGAGACGGTTTTTGGATCAAAGAATTCAGCGGGGTGCCAAATCGTAAAGTCAATCCGATACCGGCGACCATTGACGCACTCTATGCGCGACGTGAGGCTATCCAGCGAATCGCTCGATCGGGCGTCGAAACAAGGCTCTCGATCGCGTCTACGATCAGCAACGGCGAAACGCTTGTCCTGAACGAGGATGAGATACAGAAGTTAGCCGAGCTGGAGATCCCAATCACCCTGGCTTGCCATGCCCCGAACTAGCACCATCACCTTAGGAGCCTTATGAATTCTCAAAGTTGGGGCCAAACACGGATTGGACTGTTAGTGACCGGCGCAGAGTTGGACCCGGGCGAAATTACCGCCGGTCTGCAGCTAGCACCAACAGTCGCTTACGCACCTGAACCCACCCGAGAATTCCGCAGCGGTGCTGGAATCTGGGCACTGATCGACGGTCCAGAGCCCGATGGAACCCATATCGCAGACCAAATCGCCCGCCTATCACAACAGCTGACCGGCCATGATGCTGCGATCAACGAACTTCGCAAGCGCAATTACCGTGTCGAGATCCTGGTCACTGGCTGGATCGAAAACCGCCGCTATCTCGACCTCGACCTCGAATCCCTCAAGCAGTTGCACGCCTTCGGACTTCCCGTGAACTTCACCGTCCACCGTGAACCGAGCGCGGTGGATCTATTCTTCGACGAGATGGCCAATCGAGGGTAGGGCAGGCCTCGCGCAATACACCAGACTGCGCTCGCATTACAGATATAAGCTTGAGTAATATTGCCGCAACATTCGAGGCGACGGGGGAAGTGATGGCTAAGTTTCAGGTAATAGATATTTTCGCGGTCAGTTTCAGACCAGAACCGTTCGTCCTAGGTCGAGTGGAGGGTAATTTTTCAGTCGGACAGTCTGTCGTGCTGAAGAAGCCCGATGGGCGTAAATTCTATGGCACTATTAAGAGCGTTGAATTTCATCAACCCGCGCCCGACCAATTTTCCTCGGTGTTCTCAGAGGACGTATCGAACAATGTTGAGGCAGGTGATCTGATTGTTCCAGCAGAGGGAGAATGAGTCCCGTCCGTATCGGGACACCGCCAAGCCCCCAATACCGACTAAGCCACGCGACAACAGGCGATCGGCGGAACGGACGAACCTGCCTAGGTGACCTAGATGGCCCGCTACGCGCTCTCGCCGACGACCCGGACGCAGCGGGGCGCGCCGAGGACGCACTGGATGACATCGAAATTTTCGCTAAGTAGTTGCCCGTCGCATCGTCACTTCCCAAAACGCTGGAACGCCGCCTGTCGCGTTGTCCCAAGCGCCATCCCGATCACCGTCCACGAGTCCCCCGCATCGCGCGCGGCCTGAACGGCTGCGCGCAGCGCGTCCTCCGCTGCCGCAACCTGCTTGCGCGCGGCAATGATCCGGCGGAAGTGCTTGGCATCACGGCCGGGAGTGAGCTGCGGATTTAGGTTATCGAGGCCGCTCTCGTCGTGGTTGTCAGCGGGCGCGGTATTCGTTCGCGGCTTAATCGTCTGGACCTGTGACATCGCACCGATGGGCTTGCGTGTAGTCCGTCGAGCGTTCGCCTTCGCTTTCCTAATCGTCGTCATATGTGTCACCTCAGATAGTCGTGAAACTTGGGCCGAAGCCTGTCCGCATGGATGATTCGACTTGGCCCGTCTACCGGTACGGCAACGAGCTCAAGCAGCCGCCCCGCAACATCCGGACCGATGACGAGCACGCGCTCCTCGCCGCTGTATTCGTATTCGACCAGGCGTAATGCGTTATCCCATGCGTGCAGGATGTCCACATCGGCGACGCCGTGTTTGCGAGCCGATTGAGTAATCCGCACGCTGTCAAGTTTACCTTTACGTGTACCGCCACTGTCAAGGCTGTCTTGACGCAACGTCGGACACAGTAGGCCATCCGCGTAATCGAGCACGCCCAGCACCCAGAGGACCTTGAGGCTGAGCGCGAACCAGCCGAACGAGATTGGCGCGCGATGGCCGTGAGCCTCTCGCCATTCGCACAGCCGCGTCCAAGCCTGGGCAACAGCAAGTGGTCGATCGAGCTGAAATGCGGTTTGCGCAGTCACGACGAGCAGAGTGCGTTCTGGCGCGATTTTGCGATCCGGCGTAGGCACAAGCAAACCTCTCCGTCGACAACGAGCAGCGAAGCGCAACAGCTAAGTGCAACAGCTAAGTGCAACAAAGTAATTGGCGCCTGACGGCGGCCCACCCCAACCACAATGAGCACCCAAGGGTGCCGGTGTCGTAACCCATCCCGCCCGATTCCCCGCACTTTTCCCCCGAGACGCGACTCGGCCAACACCCCTGGCCGCGCGTCTCACAAACGACGCGTGGCAGTGAAGTTGGACCTCCACGAAAGTCGTGCACAACCGGCCGTGAAGGTGCGCATGGGCGAGGCATGCGACTGGGTACTCGCCGGCGGCTGTTTAGCGGGGTTGATTCTCCCCTGGTCGGGCTCACCGTGATAACGACCAGAACAGTCCTGAGCCCAGGTGAGAGACAGAATCATGCACACCACGCTCGCGGGAGGTCGGGCCTCCGACATGGCGAACGGGGCCTCGGCAGCGTTGAACGCGCCAAGGTGTGAGCGGTAGGGTTTCTCCTACGGTGCAAACAGCTGTGATCTGTTTCGTACCCAGGCTCTCGGTAGCGTTGGTAGCGCTGCCGGGAGCCGTTCTTGTGGGCGAGGCTACACCTCGAATCCGTTCGTGCGCAACAGTGTTCGTAAGCTATCGTCCCAGCGTATGTTGGTCATCCGCCCATAAAGCACGGCTAATCAGTCAACAAACCGACTGAACCGGTCGAAATGCCCTCAATCAGCGATTGGCGAAGCGCAGCAACGGCATTCATTCGATCGTCTAGCTCCTGCTCATAAACAGTCACCGCGCGCAGTGCTTCCTCAAGCCGGACGGACTGTTCCGCATCAAGTGCCGGAAGGTTCCACGACTCCCACTCGACCTGATGTGCAGACAACTTGTTGATCACCGCTGCCACCGCGTATGGACCGATTCCTGCCGCATCGCGAAGACGAAGTAGGCGGGACGGGGAGACAACGAGGTTGCCGCCGCGTTCATCGACCACCGCGCGGGGCGGATTCACACTGAAGACAACGTCGCCTGGCTCGGTGCGCGTCGCGCGTGGGTAAAGCCGTTGCGCGTCAAGGGGATCCAATGCGAGGTGGTTCGTAGACCCGTCGGCGCTGAGTAGCCGAACTGTGCCGCTGGGTACCGCATCAGCAACGCTGATCTTCCGTCCGTTGAACACCCGCATGGCCTTCTGTGCCGTCAGCTGCGCAAGGGACCGTGTGCGAACAGGGTGGTTGCCCTGACCGGGCCCCGCGGACACATCGAAACCGGCCAGCGGAATGCTTGTGCGCAACGTTGCCGCGTACACGCGGTCGAGCTCGCCACTGGACTCAGGTGCTCGGACACGAACCGCCGCCACACCGCGCGGAACAACAGCGCTGCCAGCCAGAATCTCCTTCAGTGCGCAGATTCGCCCGTACCGATAGGCGCGCGCAGCCGTCATACCGTCAATCGACGCGGCGATGTCGGCAGCGAGCGCGTCGTGGTCGATGTCGGCGAGAAGCTCGGTACCCAAGTCCGCAACGATCGGCCGCTCAATCTGCCTGCCGCCACAAAAGATCCACACGCCGAGAGCCTGTCGATACGCTTCGCTCCACAATCCACGCGGCAGCCGAAGCGCGGCGGCAAGTCCACCAATTCGCAAGGTAGCAGCGCGTTTTCCTTCTGGATTGTGCGCACGCGCACCGCTCCGCGGGATCGCGTCGCAGAGGATTGCAGCCGACCCGACGACAACCGCGATTTCGCCCAACTCCAACTCAACCAGCACATCATCGATACGCTCTAACGCTTCGGTGACCGGTGCGCCAATTACCGAAAGCAGCCGCACTTGCGGGCCGAAAACGGCTGTCGGTTCTTGCCCCTGAATAGACAACCTTCGCCGTAGCGCGCGGGCAGCGGGAGTATCGCCTTCCACGCATGTGTCGATTCCAGATGCGCCAAGTGCTAGCACGAGCTCAGGTGTTTCGCCGGTGGTGATGAGTGTCGGGCCTTCGGGGTCAAGTGCACCCGAAGCGGCGCGGATGGCAGCAGCCAATAGCGCGACCGCTTCCCTATTTAAAGGTCGGTTTCCGAGTTCCCTTGCTACACGCGACGAGTCAAGTCGCGCCAGCGCGTCTGCACCGCCGTAACTGGCCCCGATGAGTGCGTCAATGAATGCGATGGTTGTCGGCGTAGGTGGCCGGGCTGCCACTTCACGCGCTAGCAGTTCGTCGGACGGATCCGTCTCTTGCGCCGCTTCGACGCAATCGTCATCGACCTCGCCCGTGATTAGACGCAAGCACAGGAGCGTGACCAGGTCCTCAAGGCCGATGCCGTCGGGTACCGCGATGCCATCCGCGTCTAGCCGGTGCTCCACATTGTTTCCACGCCCTGTTGCTTCAAGGTAGGCGACCACCTCGGCACGCCGGAACCGAAGTTGTTCTCCAACCCCAGAAACCGGCTGCGGGAACGGAATATCCCGACCCTTCACCCGGGTCCTCCCCCGCCACATCGTGACCACGGGCCGCCGCACCTTTGCCAGGTCGGCGATGTCCTGCATGGTCAGCGTTGGATCGGCCACGGGTGTCCTCTCTGTCTTCGAAGCTGAAGTTAACCGTACGCACGAGCGCCGACTCTTCGCTGACTGATTCGCTGATAACCCGGCTTATCAGTAAGCCAGCTATCCGATGGTCGGTGTGCGGCGCGATCGTATTGGCACACCCGAACGGGTCAAGCGGCCGCCAGCCGCACACGACCGAGAGAGAGACAACACGTGAACGCACCTGGTTATCCGCCCCAGCCCTTCCCCGCCCAGTCGCCGCCGCCGCGCAAGAAGAACAACGCCAAGGTCCTCATTCTGGTGATTGTCGGCATCTTCGTACTGTGCGGATTCGGTGGCTGCGTTTCGGCATTGTCGGGCGGGTCCGACGCGAAGAACGCGCCCACGTCGCCGAGCTCAAGCACTCGCACTACCGAGGCGCGTGCTACCGCACCTAAGGGGCCGGTAATCGCTCCCGCTGGCAGTGCGGTTCGCGACGGGAAGTTCGAATTCACCGTAACCGGTGTCGACCCCGGCGTGAAAACCATTGGTACCAACCAGTTCTTGCAGAAGACGGCGCAGGGCGAGTACGTCCAGGTTCATCTTCGCGTCACCAACACGAGTGACAAGGCTCAGTCGTACTGGTCGGCGAACCAGAAGCTGATCGACGATCAGGGCCGCACGTTCGAGAACGACACGATGGCTGGCGTCAACGTCAATGACTCGACCGCGATGACGGCCAAGATCAACCCCGGCAATTCGGTCGAAGTGATCGTGGTCTTCGACGTTCCCGCCGGCAGCAACCCCACAGCGGTCGAGTTACACGACTCGGCCTTCTCAACCGGCGCCAAAGTGGCCCTGTAAAGGATGAGGAAGATGATCAAGACCCTTGTTACCGCAGTACTTGGCAGTTTGCTCGTAGTCGCCGGTGCTGGCACCGCAAGTGCCGAACAGCCAACCAGCGCGCCGAGCTCGCAAGCGCTCGTTGTCACTGTCGACGCGGTCGGTCAGCCCATCGCCATGTGCATGATGCCCGGCGACACGCTTGAGCTCCGTGCGGGGATTGGTGCGGCGTTCGGTGGCTCGGCTGGCCTCCCGATCTTCATCGTTGGCGCGATCCCGGGGGCGATTTTCGGCGGCGCGATGGGCGCGCTGTCGTGGTGGATCGCAGACCAGCAGCGTCACCTCATCCCGGGGCCCTGCTAGGCGCAAAAACGGCGAAGCCGCTACTCGCCCAGTCGAGTAGCGGCTTCAACCAGCGAAAACCGGTCGGCTACACGCCGATTCGGCCGCCGTCCTTGCGCCACACAACCGCGACCGACGGGCGCGGCTGGGCCGTTCCGCCGTCCGGCCAGTGCGATGACACGTTGTCGGGGGTCGCGTCGTCGGCCTCGCCCGGGTGCTGTACCGAGACAAGCACGCGCGATTCGGTGATGATCGGGCCGCAGGTTTCGGCACCCTTCGGGACCGTCAAGAACTGCTTGGTCTCGCCTCGGTTCGGGCCGTCAAGCACCACCGAGAACAGGCCGTCGTTGGTCTTCAGCGCGTTGCCGTCGGTGGAGATCCACAGGTTGCCGTACGAGTCGAACGCCAGGTTGTCCGGGCACGAAATCGGGCTGACCTTGGTCTTGTCGAAGCCGGCGAAGTACGTGTCGGCGGCGGCCGGGTCACCACACACGAGCAGCAACGACCAGGTGAAGTCGGTGCCGGTGTGGTTGTCGGTGATCTCAAGCACCTGGCCGTTTTTGTTCAGCTTGCGCGGGTTGGCCTCGTCGACGCCGGGCTTGTCGTCCTTGGCGCGGTTGTCGTTATTGGTCAGCGCCAAGTACACCTTGCCGGTGAACGGGTTGGCTTCGAAATCTTCGGGGCGGTCCATCTTGGTCGCGCCAACCTTGTCGGCGGCGAGACGCGTGAACACCGCGACCTCGGCGGCGGTCATCCCGTCAACAAGCGACTTGCCCTTGCCGTCTTCGCCGGTCTCAAGCAGCGGAATCCACTGGCCCTTGCCGGTAAAGCCCTTGTCGGACGGCACTTTTCCGCTGCCATCGATCTTGTCGGCGTGGTCGCCGGTGAGCTTCGCGACGTACAGCGTGCCCGCGTCAAGGATGGTGATGTTGTGACGCATCGCGGCAGCGCCGGTGCCCGACTGGATCTTGCGCTTCGACACGAACTTGTACATGTAGTCGAACTTTTCGTCGTCGCCCGTGTAGGACACGACGTCGCCCTTCGGCGTCACGTAAATGGTGGCGCCCTCATGCTTGAGGCGGCCCATCGCCGAGTGCTTCACCGGCGTGGAGTTCGCGTCCCACGGGTTGACCTCGACAACGTAACCGAACCGGTTGGCCTCGTTGGGCTCCTTGCTCATGTCGAAACGCTTGTCGGTGCGCTCCCACTGGTTCGGGGTGCCGCCCTTGGTGAAGCCGTAGCGCTTCACGCGCCCCTTCGGGTCCGACGCCTGGTCACCGTTGGCGAAGTAACCGTTGAAGTTCTCTTCGCCGGAAAGGATTGTGCCCCAAGGGGTTACGCCACCGGCGCAGTTGGCGAAAGTGCCGAGCACCTTGGTGCCGGTCGGGTCGGCCGCCGTGACCGTGTACTGGCTACCAGCCGCCGGGCCGGTGAGCAGGAACTCGGTGTCAGCGGTGATGCGACGGTTGTACTTGCCGAAAGCCGGCGTGAGCTTGCCGGTGCCCGCCTCGCCCTTGACCTCGACAACGGCCATGCCGTGCGCGGCCTTGGTGATGGCGATCTGCTCGTCGGTGATCTTCGCCTTGTCAAACCCACGGAACATCATTGGGCCCGTTGTGTATTCGTGGTTCGCCGCGAGCAGGAAACTATTGGGCTGACCCTCGATCGGCAGCAGCGCCGAGAAGTCATTGTTGTAACCGAACTGCTTCGCCTGCGCGGCCGCGGTTTGGTTCTCGAAGTCGAACGCGGGTGCGTCGGCGAAAATCGGGTCGCCCCAACGGATTACGACGCCCTGGTCGTAGCCTTCCGGCACGACGATCGCGTCTTCCTTGTTGGGCGCGACAGCGGTGAAGTTCGTGCCGGTGCCGGGGGTGCCCGCGGGCGTCGGCGCGGGAGTCGACGAACCTTCCGAAGAGTTGGCGTCACCACACGCGGCGAGCGCGCTAGCCGCACCAACCGCGAGCACAGCGGCGGCGCCACCCTTGATCAGCCCGCGACGGTTGAGGTTGGCGACGATGTCACCGAAGTACTCGCCCGACGACGTGTTCGGCGGCTCGTGGAAGCACGCGTTGTCACACTTATATTCACAGGTCATTGCGGAACGCGCCGACTGTCCGTCATGTTTGACGAACAGGGCGAGCGGTTTCAGGCTCACGGTGACTCCTGGGTAGATCGTGGTTGTGGGCACCGTATGAAAGCCAAACGTGACAAAACCGACGGATTGGTAAACGCATGGCGAAGGAGCGGCCAATCCCTGTGCGGGAATTGACCGCTCCTTCATGCGTTCATTGGCAGTGCGAGCACCACCTCGCGTTCGTTTTCGGGCAGGTAGTGGGCCGAAACGATGCGCCCCACCTGCACTTGAGCGATGTTGGCTGGCGGCAGATACTTGTCGACTCGGGTCTCGAACGTCGTCCCGTCTGGTCGGGTGACGACCAGGCCGAGCACCACCTCGGTGTAGCTGCCGCGAATGCGACCGGGCACGTCGAGCGAGCGGACAACCGCCTGGGCGGCGATCCCACGCTCGGCGATGTCGAGCTTGTCGCGGGTGGTGATGCCCTTGCGGATCATCGACTCGTTCATCGCCCGTTGCGCGGCGCGGCTGTCGCCGGAGCGGTCGAGTTCGACCTTGTCGGTGCGGCCCGGAATGTACCGGACCGGAACAACGACACCCGGCTGCAACAGCGCCAATTCCGTAAGCGGCACAATGAGTTTCGCGTGCGAGTCGAAACTCTTGCCATCTTCGCCCTCAACCCGCAGGTCGATGCGGACCTGCGGCTGATCGTTCACCGACAACCCGGTCTGCCGGAACGAGACGATGGTGCCGATGCCGACCGCTCCGTCCCGAAACGCGCTGCTGTTGTTTCCGGTGAACGCCTCCCAAATCCCATTTCCGGTGAAGGCGAACACCATTGGCGCGATCGTCAACGCGATGATCGGCAGTGCCATGTGCGGTCCGACCCAGCCGAGCATGCTGCCGGTGTACGGGTCGGGGGTGTAGGTGAGCGCGTAGAAGAGGTAGTAGCCGATCGCGGCTACCGAGAGGACGAGTGTTGTGGTGCGAATCGCTTTCGTCATCACGCACCGACCACGGAGGTGCACGCGAAGGTGATGTCGAACTTCGAGGTCTTGACGCCAGCGAGCGGGTTGGTCATGTCGGCGCTCACGCCTTCGCCGGTCACCTGGAAGGTGGTGCCCTTCTTGGTGAGGGTGGCCGAACCGCCGGGCTGGCCGTTGCCGTAACCCACCGCGTAAGGCAGGCCGTTACCGCCACCCTGGCTGCCGCCGATGGCGACGGCCTGGACGGTGTCGCCGACGATCGACGCGCTCACCGAAAGGGTGCCGTAGGTCGCGTTCGCCTGGTCGGTCAGCGCCAGCGCGATGGTGTCGCCCTGCTTGGCACAGGTAGTGTCGAATTTCGCCGCGATCTCCTTGCCGTCGATGGTTGCGGTCGACTTGCCCGCGCTGTTGCCGGGCGTGCCCGGGGTGACGGTGGTCGCGCCGGTGTCGCTGCATCCGGTGACGAGCAGGGCGGTCGCGGTAGCGGCGAAGGCGGCGATCAGCTTGATGTTCATGGTGTTTCCCGTTTCTCTTGAGTGTCTCGGGCTTTCTGGCGGCCCGTTGAGATAAAGGTAGGAAGCCGTCGCGCACTACCGATCCCAACTTTTGCTAGGCGCAATCGGGGAAACATCGCTTAACCTGGACAAATGCGAAGACCCCGCGCCCAGGTGCTCGATGAGGTGTGGCGCGAGCTCGACGGAGTCGGCGCGCTCAGCGGCCCCAACGGTGGCCCGTTGCGTCGCACGGTGAAGTTGATTTTGGACCCGCTTGTGCTGCGGCCGATGCAGCATCGGCTTTGTGCGCCAAGCATTCTCACTGCCGACGGCGTCACGCTTGTTGAGTCGCTGTTGTTGACTCGCGCCGACACGTTGCGTGCGTGCGCGGCGTGGTTCACGGTGCTGAAGCAGACGCGTCGCGCGTTGCGGATCACCGAGGGCAACGCCCAGGATCTGTACTTCCAGCGGTGTTTCGAGCTGGCTGTCGTGCATGGGGAGCCAGGGCTCGCCGCGCGGTCGGTTGCCGAGGCGACGTTGCGCGAAATTCACGAAAGCACCGGTGGGCTCACGACATCCGCGTTGAAACACTTTGTCGCTGAGCATGATTCGCGACTGCGCGAGCTGCTCGATCTGGCCTGGTCACGTCGCCCGCTCGCCAGCTATGACCCGCGCGACCAAGCCCGTCCGCTCCTCGAACTCCTCGACGCGTGCACGCTGTTCAACTCCGGCGACCCCGCCGACGCTGGCCCGCTGCTTGTTGAAGCCATGCAGAATCGGGCGGGAACCCATCGCGGGATCGCGCTGTGGAACGCCGACGCGACCGAAGGTGCCGACGAACTCGGGCTGAGCGCGTTCGAAACCCCAGGTCAACCGGGGATTGGCGCGTCGGCGTCGACTGCGACGCTCGCGTTGCCACTCGACCGCACCATCTTCGAACGGGTGTTCACCGTCTTGCAGGCGAGCGTCGACCGCACCGAACTGCCCGACCTCGCCGAGCTGGTCACGACCGAAATCACCCGCAGTTGCGCGCCGTGGGGGCTGCTCGACGAGTCGCTTCGGCTCGCGGGGGCGCTCGGGTGCGAACTCGCGCTTGGCCTCGCGCCGATCGACGGGCTGTCGCAACCGCGCGAGCGGGTCGGCGTGGGCGATGATGGACCTTCGCGCGCACACGAGCAGGTCAATGGGCGATGGCGGCGGGAGGCTTACGTGTTGGTTGCTCGGCGGTACAGCGTGCATGGCGGCGCGGGCCCACTCGCGGTCGTCGCGGCGGAATTACGGGCGCCGTGGCGGCCGTATTTGCGCCGACTTTGGGTGCGGTTGCATGGGCGTGACGTGCGCGAATACGCCCTTTACGAGCCGGGCGAGGTGTGGGATTTGCTCGACGGTGTCGCGCGGTCGGTGATGCTCGACCACCGCGACCGCATCCGCCGCGCTCTCACCGTTGACGGTCGGTCCATCGAGGCGAAGGCGAGCTGATGAGCGAGGTTCGGTTGCGCCACGAGACGTCGGGACTGGTCGCGCTTGTTGTCGACGGGTCGCCGGTGGTTGGCGACGGGTTTCCCGCGTTGGACACGCTGGTGCTTGAAGTGTTCGGCGGGTATTTGAGCTGGAGTTTGCTTGGGGGACAGCGCTTTCCGTCCGCCGTCTTGGATGACGTTGAGGCGGCGCAGGACTGGTTGTGGGCGGTTTACGGGGAGTCGGTGGCGATCCGGGTTTTCGATTCCGAGGCTGGTGAGCTGGAAGTTGAGCCCGTTGTGCCGGGATTAGTCGACACGTTGCGTCGACTTGCCTACGCGCACTGGGCTTCTCGGTGGTGGCCCGCGTCGTTGCTCGACGGGATTGGGGCGTTGTCGGGATCGCTGTTGGCTGATGAGATCGCTGGGCTCGTTGAGGAGGCCGAGGTGGCGGTCGCTGGGAGTGACGCGGTGGTCACAGTTCCCGAATTAACTTCTGTGCGAAGCGATTACGCGCTTGCCGCTGGCGGTACAGGTGCCGATGGGCTGGTGTTGGCGCGCGGGGTCACGGGCTGGGATTGGCGAAGGTGCCCGCCGGGGATTCTGGACGCGAGCGAGCAGGCGGTTTCGTGGGAGCTGAGCCGGTTGGACGGGGTTTCGACGGTGACGGTGCGCGCAGTTTGCGCCCCCGATTGTGCCCTTGACGTGCCGGAATACCTGCACCCGCACGTGCGGGTTGAGTTGGGCGACGCTTCGCGGACGGTCGCGCTGTCGCGGTTTGGTGACCAGTGGTTGGGCGCGGTTGTTTTCGATTCGACTTCGTCTGCGCCGGAGGTGACGGTTTACGTGCCGGGCGTCGGCCCGTCAGTGGTGACGCCGGACGAGGTGGCGACACGGGAACTGTTGCGGGCGTATGCGCGGGAGCGGTTGGCGTCTTCGTCGGCAGATTTGTTAGTGGCTGAGGTTGCGGCGCGGGATGCGGAGGATGACTACTAGGAGAGCGGGCTCGTTGGAGCCGTCGGGCAGCTGGCGGGGCCGAGGCGACGCCGCCGGGCGCGCGGATGCGACTTCGTGTCGCTGTGTGGCTGCGGCGTTATTGACTCACGATGAGTGGCGGCGCGCCCGCGCTTACACTTCCAACAACACTGCGAGGTGGAGGGCATCATGGCGGCTACTGGGCAGACCTCCGCTGGCGATAATTCCGCGCTGGTTGCTGGGTATGAGGCTTATCAGCGCGGGGACGTGCGTGGGGCGCTTGCCTTGTTTGAGCAGGTCAGCGCGTCGGAGACCGGGCGGGTTCGGTGTGCTTCGCTGATTAATGCGGCGAGCATGGCCGACGAGTTGGGTGAGCACGTGCGTGCGGTCGAGTTGTATCGGACCGCGCTCGCCGAGCTACCCGAAGATGGCGCGCATCAGCGGCCCGCGGCGCTGGTCAACCTTTCGCAGGCGCTACAACACCTTGGCGACTTGGCTGGCGCGGAGGGTGCGTTGCGGGAAGCGCGTGAGTTGCTTGTCGCGGATTCGACGTTGCCCAATCACGGGCTGATGTTGGTGAGCTGTTTGCTGTCGTTGACGGCGGTGGCGTTGCATCGGCAGGAGTGGGCAGAGGCTTCGGCCGTTGCTGCCGAATCATTGTCTGCGACAGAGCAATTCGCTCCGCAGCTCATCGGGCACCCGCTGATGAACCTCGCGGCGAGTTCTTTCGAAACCGGTCGCGTTGAGTTGGCGCTGGACTTTGCCAACCAGGCAGTGGCTGCTTTCGCACAGCTTGGCGACCCAACCGCGCTGGCCGAAGCGCAGCAGAACCTCGCGATCATGTTCGTCCGCGCGAATCGGTTGGACGACGCGGAACCGCCACTGCTCGCGAGCCAGGAGTTCTTCACCTCGACCGGTCTCGCCCACCGCGCGGGAATTGGCGCGAAGACGATTGGTTTTCTGGCGGAACGTCGGGGTGATTTGGTCGGTGCGGGCGCGCAGTACACGGATGCATTGGCCGGTTTCACCGAGGCGGGCGCGCTGATCGAGGCCGCCGACGTGCGATTACGCCTGGCGACTGTGCGCTTCGCGACGGGTAATGTTGCCGGGGCCGAGGCGCTGTTGGCGGAGTCGTTCGCGACGTATGAGGCGCACGGTTTGGGCCTGCATTGCGCGCAGTTGGACTATTGGCACGCGGAATTGCTCTACGCGGCGAGTGAATTCGACGGGGGTGCTGCTCTCGGAAATGGTGGTGGTGCGGTCGGCGACGCGGCTGCCAACCCGCAGGCCGCAACTCAAGCCAACGCTGCCGCCGGGGCCCGAACCCAGATGCCAGCCCCTCAAGTCACGGCTAGTGGCGGCCCGCTCGCTGGTGTGGTCAACCCGAACGCCAGCGCACGTGGCGGGTACGGCAGTCTGCAGGACGGTGGCGCGGAGCGAGTGGGTGAGCGGGAAGCGGCCGGGGTCGGCAATCGAGTGACCGGTGAGCATCGGACGCCCGAGCACGGGGCTCGCGTCGAGGGCCGATCGGTGAAGCGTGCGGATCACGGTCGCGACTCCCGTGATCTCGCTCGAATCGCGGCGCTTGCCGTTCCTGCGGCGCTTGCGCTCGATGCGGTGCGGCACACGCTGCCCAATGGGAATCAGCGGGTGCACTGGCATCGCGAAATCGCCGGGCCCGCAATGCAACTCGCGTTCCAAACTGCGGTAGCGATCGGGGACGGGCAGCTCGTCGCCGACCTCGTCGAAACACAGTGCGCGGGAACAGGACTCGACCTTACGCGCGAGTCGGGGCTGGTTCCGCGACAACTCCCGTACCAACTGATCGACCCGCCAACCACGTCGACCGAACCCGGTACAACGTGGCAGCTGGGCAACGCGTTGGCCGACGTCGCCGTGGCAGCAGGCATCCCGGTGTCCCCACCGGCTCACATTTCCGACGCTGGCCGAATCTTGTTGGCCGACTACATTTCGCACACCGAGCAGCGCTATAGCCGCCAAGTGCGCGACACCCGCGTCCTCCCTTGCTGAACGCGAGAACCAGCGGGCGGCCAGCGAGCAGCTTGCAGCCCCACCGACCGCAGGTGTCACCGCGAGCGGGCGGGTCGCGGCCAGGCAGCGGCCCCACCGATCGCAGGCATCACCACAAATGGGCAGGTGCACCCAGCGCCCGACGACGTCGAGCATCACCAGGCTGCATCCAGCCACTCGCTCTCGGGCATCACCGCGAGCAGGCGGGTGGCGAACAGGCAGCGGCCCGCCGGTCGCGGTCATCACCACAAGCGGGCAGGTCGCGAGCACCAGCGCCCCACGACCTCGGGCATCACCAGGCTGCATCCAGCCACTCGCTCTCGGGCATCACCGCGAGCAGGCGGGTGGCGAGCAGGCAGCGGCCCGCCGGTCGCGGCATCAGCACAAGCGGGCGGGTGGCGAGCATCCAGTCCCCACCGACCGCAGGCGTCACCACGACCAGCGGCCCTCAGCTCTGCCCGCCACACTCTCTTCTCGACATCGGCGGCGGCGTATTTACTACCGCAGCAATCATTTCCAACCGACAAGGCGTTAGATGAGTGCCAAGCCAACTGTCCTCGTCCGCATGGCCGATGCGGGGGACGTCTATGTTTCCTGGCGCTGGGTCGATGAAGAGCATGCGCGTGGGGTTGCCGTGTTGCCTCGCGATGACGTGACCGGGGTGCTGCGACAGCTCGCATCGGCGTTGCCGAATCCTGGCGTGAGCGGGGACCTTGAGCGCGTGCTTACCGTCGGAGCGCTCGCCGACTCAGCGGCGGAACTGGTGCTCGCCCAACAGCTTTCACGCGTCCTGCTCCCCTACGCCCTCGCCGTCCAGCTCTACGAACTCTCGCAGCGCGGCGTCCGGCCCCACCTGCGTATTCAACCGTCGCCCCGGCTCGCACAGGTCCCGTGGGAACTACTCGCGCCCGACCCCGACGTGCGACTGCTCGACATTGCCGACCTCAGCCTGCTCGCACCACTTTCCGTCGTGCGCGCACCGGAACGCATTGCTCGGCGGTGGGCCGACACCGCCGACCTCCCCGTCGTCGCGGTGCTCGACCCCCGCGTTCCCGGATATCGCGCTGACTCAGAACTCGGCTCGGTACTTGGCCGTCCCGACCCGAATAGCGTTGTGGCGCAGTGGTTCACGCGCCCCAATCAACTCCCAACGGCCGAAGACCCAACCCAACTCTTCCGCCGCACCGACCTCACCCGCGACTGGCTCTCAACCGCCCTGCGATCAGGCGCGAGTCGACTGGTCTACGTCGGACACGTCACCACCCCGGCCCCGGAATCGGGCGAAAGCGAGCACGCGCAACTTCACCTCGCCTGCACCGCCGAGACCACCGGTTTCGCCGCGCCAACGCGAGGTCATCGCCCGCTTTCGGCAAAAGACTTGTTGCTCGGCACCTTCCGACTCACAGCCGATCCCGTCCCCGGCAGAGACCTGTGGCCGATGCCCAGCCGCGTTGCCCTGGTTGCCTGCGAAAGCGGCGGTGACCTGCGCTTCACCGAAGCGCTCGGCCTCACGACAGCCGCGCTCGCCGCAGGCGCGGAACTGGTGACGGCCACCCGCTGGCCGCTCCCTACCGACCACGCGATGCACACCTTCACAACGACCACCGCGTATCCACTGCAAGAGGCGATCGTCGCGGTCGACACCGCGCACGGAGCAGCGAATCCGGTTGCCGCACTGAACGATTGGCAGCGTACCCGCTTGGCTGAGTGGCGAACGAACCCGTCCCCGGCCAACGCACCACTGTTGTGGGCGGCATTCGCGACAGTCACCGACTGACTTCACTAAGCCACCAAGCGACACCGCACGCCCCAATGGCGGCACCTCACCGAAGCTGCCAATCCTGCAGCTACGCGATCGAAGCACGCTCGGCGGGTCGGCCCAGCAGCCACGCACCCTGCACTTCCACCGATGCACCCCTGCGCGCGCCGTAGCGGCCTCCCTGCGCGAACAGCCACGGCCGCGATCGTGCCACTTGTGGCGAAAGTGCCCGCCTGCGCGCGCCGTAGCGGCCTCCCTGCGCGAACAGATCTCCCGCCGTCCCAGCGCCCACCTCGAACAGGCCGTCCCGCCGAGCCGTCCCCGCTGCCGGCCCACACCGGCGACCTCCCGACCGCCGCAGCGCCCACCTCGAACAGCCCGTCCGCCGAGCCGTTCCCGCTGCCGGCCCACACCGACGACCTCCCGACCGTCCCAGCGCCCTCGAACAGGCCGTACCTGCGAAACACGGCGTGTCGCCCCAAAACGGATGGCATTTTCGTGCACGTTCGCGCCCAAACCCCCGAGTTCCAGCCCTCACCCCGCGAACCCGCACGAAAATGCCAATGAAACGCCGAACGCCCGAGCTGCGGAATCCGCTCTCGGGCGTGTCGTCGCGCGTCGCCTAGAACAGGCGCAAATCGTCAGTGCTCGTCGACATGATCCCCGTGCGCCGCGTGGCGTGACCGTCACGGATGGCATTTTCGTGCACGTTCACGCCCAAACCCCCGAATTCCAGCCCTCAACCCGCGAACCCGCACGAAAATGCCAATGAAACGCCGAACGCCCGAGCTGCGGAATCCGCTCTCGGGCGTGTCGTTGCGCGTCGCCTTAGTAAGAACAGGCGTAAATCCTCAGTGCTCGTCGAAATGATCCCCGTGCGCCGCATGGCGGTGACCATCGTGGATGTAATCAACGTGGTCATTGTGCGGCACCGCGACATGCCCGCAGCCCGGACCGTGCTGGTGGTTGTGGGCGGCGTGCTCCACGTGCGCGGTGATCTCACATTCGTCGAAGTGGTCGCCGTGTTCGCGGTGCAGGTGACCGTCGTGGACGTAATCAACATGGTCGCCGTGCGGAACCGCGACATGCCCACAACTCGGGCCGTGCGTATGGGTGTGTTCGGCGTGTTCAGCGTGTGCCGTTGTCATAGCTACCTCCGTTCGAATCGGGATGAAGCTCAAGCACCCCGAACCCTACGCGGCAGCCCCGTGCCTATAACACCTGGTCAAGGAAGCGACGCAGGCGCGGAGTCTGCGCATCATCGAAAAGTGCGTCAGGCGTTCCTGTTTCGACAACTTGTCCCTGGTCCATGAAAACCACGTTGTCGGAGACGCTGCGCGCGAATCCCATCTCATGCGTGACCACAATCATCGACATCCCGCCCGACGCAAGGTCGGCCATCAACGCCAAAATGCCTTTGACCAGCTCGGGGTCGAGCGCGGACGTGGCCTCGTCGAAGAACATCAGCTCCGGCTTCATCGCAAGCGCTCGCGCGATCGCGACCCGCTGCTGCTGACCACCCGACAGCGCACCGGGCCGCGCATCGGCCTTGTCGCCGAGTCCAACAATCTCCAGCTGCTCAACCGCCAACGCCCGCGCCTGCTCACTCGAAAGCCCATGCAATTTGCGCGGCCCAAGCATGATGTTCTCGGCAACGGTCTTGTGCGGAAACAGGTTGAACTGCTGAAACACCATGCCAATGCGTTGACGTAGCTTGTCGGGATTTTCGGTGAGCACCGATTTCCCGTCGAGCAGAATGTCGCCGGAATCGGGCTCATACAGCCGATTCAGCACCCGCAATAGCGTGGATTTACCCGACCCCGACGGCCCGATCACCGTCGTTGTTTTTCCCGCGTCGACCCCAATATCCACGCCACGCAAAATGTGGTTGCCGCCGAGCGTGAGGTTGAGGTCGGTGCCGGTGAGTGCCGCGCTCATGGTCACGCCCCTTCGGTGAGGATGGATTGTTCGAGCGGATCAATCGGCCGCGCGGCAGCGGGCTTTCCCGTGCGCATGCGTTTGTCGATGTAGTTCACCAAGTGGGTAAGCGGAATCGTGAGCACCAGGTACATCAAACCGGCCGCTACCAGCGGAGACAGGTTGCCGGTTTGCGCGTTGAGGTCGCGCCCGACGGCGAACAATTCCCGCTGCGAAGCAAGCAGGCCGAGGAAGTAAATGAGGGACGAGTCCTTGATGAGCGAGATGAACTGATTCATCAACGCGGGCAGCACCCGGCGCACACCCTGTGGGATGACGACCAGGATCATCGACTGCCGATAGCTAAAGCCAAGTGCCCGCGAAGCTTCGAGCTGACCCGGCTCAACCGACTGGATTCCCGACCGGAAAATCTCGCCAATGTAGGCCGCCGCGAGCAGCCCAAGCGCGAGCGCGCCAAGCCAATACGGATTACCACCGGTGATATTCCGCGTGACCGGACCAAGCCCAAGACCAACAAGCAAAATAATCACGACCGCAGGCAACCCACGGAAGATATCGGTATAAATTCGCGCAGGCCATCGCCACCACCAGTGCCGCGAAATACCCATCACCGCGAGCAACATGCCAAGCAGCGTGCCGAGCAATCCGGAACTCAATGCCAGGATGAGCGTGTTCGGGAGACCGGTTTTAATCAGCTCAGGAAGGGCTTCGCGGTAGAGCGACCAGTCGAAGAAAGTATCGCCAAGCTGCTGCAACGTCGACTTGGGCTGCGCTGCTGCCACCGGCGCGGACGATTTATTCTCAGCCGCTATCTTCGCGAAATCCGGAAGCTGCGGCGGCGGAACGGCTTTCGACCCGGGCTTCCACCCTGGCGGCAATTCACGCGGCACCCAATCGGTATAAAGGCGCGCATAAGTGCCGTCGGCGATAACCGCGTCGAGACCGGAATTGAGCGCGTCGATTAGCGGCTGATTAGTTTTCGCGACCGCGTACCCGACGAAATTGTCGAGACTAAACGTGTTCTGCGAGACGACCATTCCGTCGCCCGGCTTAATCGCACCCTCAGCCTGCGCCGACGGGGCGACCCATGCGTCGACCTGACCAGACTTGAGATTGGCGTACGCGGTGTTGTAGTCGGGGAACTTCACCGGGTCGAGGTGCAGTTGGTTGACGACGAACTCGTCCTGCACCGTGCCCTGCACAACCGCGATCCGACTGCTCTTCGTGAGATCGTTGAAGCTCTTAATCGAACTCTTCTGCGGCACAACGAGCGAGAAGTACCCGAAGTCGTAGCCGTTGGTGAACCCAACGAGCTGACGTCGAGCATCGGTGGTCGTGATGTTCGACGAACCAACATCGAACCGCTTGCCCGACACCTGCGCGAGCAACCCGGCGAACTCGGTGCCGGAGAACTCGATACGCAACCCGAGCTTGTCGGCGATAGCGCGCAGCAGTTCGTTGTCGAACCCGGTGAATACACCTTGGCCGTTGACGCAGATGCTGGGCGGCGCGTCGGAAAGCGTTCCGACAGTGAGCTTTCCAGGGCTGAGCAACCCCAGTTTGCTTGTGTCGATCGTGTCGATCGGCGCGGTTGTTGCCGTTGTGTACCGGTCGACACCCGCCGAGTCGGCACCAGCCAAGTTCGTTGGCGCCGCCGACGCGGCAGCGGGACCGGGCGGCGAACACATGTTGCGCGACGGCGTGTCGTCGTTGGAGCCGCAGCCAGTGACCGCGACGCCAACAGCCAGCAGTAACGCCGCTACCCTTGCTCTCGCACGCCCGGTTGCCATGAGACAAAACCCTAGCGGGTGGGTCCGACAAGTCGCGCTAACTCATGCGAGACCTTCGAGCACAGTTGGGTTGACCTCGTCGCGCCACTCGATCGCGTTGACCACTTCGGACAGGTCGTAGTCGGGCCCGCTGACGCCAACGGTGAACAGGCTCACGCCTTCTGCCCGCAATTTCTCGGCGTCGTCGCGACCCTGCCACTGCACCGACCGCTGGATCCGAGCAGCGTCGGTGCCGACGGCGGCGGCGTGCTCCGCGAGAATCGCATTCTTGCGACGCAGCGTTTCCACGTCCGAGAAGGAATGCCAAATATCGGCATATTCGGCGACAAGCCGCAGCGTTTTCTTTTCGCCACCACCACCGATGAGAATCGGAATGTGGCGAACCGGCGGCGGATTGAGCACTTTCAACCGTTCAGTAATGCGCACCATATTCTCGGCGAGTAGCTTCAAACGCGAACCGGCGGTGCCGAATTCATAGCCGTACGCGTCGTAGTCGCGTTTGAACCAGCCAGCGCCAATACCGAGGATGAGGCGTCCGCCGCTAATGTTGTCGACCGTGCGTGCCATGTCGGCGAGCAAATCGGGGTTGCGGTAGCCGCCGCCAGTCACGAGCGCGCCGAATTCGACCCGCTCAGTTTGCTCCGCCCATGCGGCCAGCATTGTCCAGCATTCGAAATGCGCGCCGTCGGGGTTGCCGGTTAGTGGGAAGAAGTGATCCCAGTTGAAAATGATGTCGACACCAGCGTCTTCAGTGCGCAGAACGGCGTCGCGAATCATCTGGTATTGGGGTGCGTGCTGGGGTTGAAGCTGGACTCCGATCCGAACGGGAAGGTTCATAGCTCCGAACCTAGCGCCAACCGGCCCGCAGTGCCGCCGCTATATTCGACGCGACCCCCTGTTCTCGGATCGTCCGGCACGTTCCTGCCGGGATGGGATGAAAGATCTACATGGCTCCAGTTACGTTCGACCGCGCGACCCGGCTCTACCCCGGCTCGACCAAACCCGCCGTCGACGCGCTCAATCTCGAAATCGCTGACGGGGAATTCCTCGTTCTCGTCGGCCCGTCCGGTTGCGGTAAGTCCACGTCGCTGCGCATGCTCGCCGGGCTGGAAGAGGTGAACGGCGGACGCATTCTGATCGGCGAAAATGACGTCACGCACGCCGAACCAAAAGACCGCGACATCGCGATGGTCTTCCAGAATTACGCCCTCTACCCGCACATGAGCGTCGCCGAGAACATGGGTTTCGCGCTCAAACTGGCCAAAGTCGACAAGTCCGAGCGCGACAAGCGCGTGCTCGAAGCCGCGCGGCTGCTCGACCTTGAGCCCTACCTCGACCGCAAGCCGAAGGCGCTTTCAGGCGGTCAGCGTCAGCGCGTCGCGATGGGCCGCGCGATCGTGCGCTCGCCGCAGGTATTCCTTATGGACGAGCCGCTGTCGAACCTCGACGCCAAGCTGCGCGTGCAGACCCGCACGCAGATCGCACAGTTGCAGCGTCGACTTGGCACGACGACCGTCTACGTGACCCACGACCAGGTCGAAGCGATGACGATGGGCGACCGCGTCGCTGTCCTCAAAGACGGCCTGCTGCAGCAGTGCGCGAGCCCGCGCGACCTCTACGGCGACCCGGCCAACGTGTTCGTCGCGGGGTTCATGGGTTCGCCCGCGATGAACCTGTTCACGCTCCCGGTTGCCGACGGCACCGTGACCGTCGGCGGCTACCCGATTCGGGTGCCGCGCGCGGTGGTCGACGCCGGGTCGGGCACGGTCGTGCTTGGCATCCGCCCCGAGCATTTCGACGTTGGTGACGGTGGGCTCACGATGGAGGTCGACGTCGTCGAGGAATTGGGTTCGGACGCTTACGTTTACGGCCGCGCGCTGTCCGATGGGTCGAACGGGCAGAGCGGGGAAAGTGTTGTGGCGCGGGTTGATTGGCGTCGTCCGCCCGCGAAGGGCGACGTACTGCAGCTGACGGCCGACCCGAGCCACGTGTACTTCTTCGACGCGACGGACGGTCGTCGACTGCGATAGATGCGGGGAGGACGTGACGGTCGGCGTGGTTAACGCGAAGAGCTAGCGTCCTTTCGGGCGCGGAGGTAGTCCGGGTTGGCTCGCACGCCGAGTCGCTCCAACGGCACCTCTTCGCCCTCAGCATTCCGCAATTCCGCCCGAACCGGCTCGCCGCTGTCCGCGTCGACGCGCAGCAGCGGGGCCGGGCCAGGCTGGAGGTACGCGTCGCCCCACTGCCACAGCGCAACAACTGCGGGCAGCAGGTCGCGACCCATCTTAGTTAACGCGTATTCGTACCTGGTTCGCTTGCCTTCTTCTTGATACGGCTGCTTGGTGAAGAGCCCGGCTTCGGTGAGTTTGCGCAGTTGCGCGGCAGCTGCGGCGTCGGTGATGCCAACGCGACGGGCGAATCCGTCGAAGCGTGTAGTGCCGTAATACGCCTCGCGCAGGATGAGCACCGCCGAACGCGTGCCGATGAGGTCCATCGCGCGAGCGATCGAGCAGCCCTCGGTGCTCCACTTATCCAGGTTTGCGAGCGGTCCTTCCATCACGGCAGCCATGTGAATCAGCATACTCTCACTTGAGTTGACCATAGTTAGCGCCTACTCTGACTTTAGTTCACTCGAGTCAGGAGAACATCATGCGAGAAGCTGTCATCGTCGAAGCGGTCCGCACGCCGATCGGCAAGGGAAAAGTGAACGGGGCGTTGCATGACGTGCACCCCGTCGACCTACTCGCCCACAGCCTGCGCGAAGTTGTCGAACGCACTGGAATCGACCCGGCGCTCATCGACGACGTCATCGGCGGAACCGTCACCCAAGTTGGCGAGCAGGCCGCCAACGTGACTCGCCGCGCGATGCTCGCCGCTGGTTATCCGGAATCGGTGCCCGCGACGACCGTCGATCGACAGTGCGGCAGCAGTCAGCAGGCCATCCACTTCGCGGCGCAGGGTGTGATCGCAGGCGCGTACGACGTGGTTGTCGCAGCCGGGGTTGAGTCGATGGGTCGCGTACCGATGGGCTCGAATCTCGTTGGCGCGACCGCCCTTTCGGGCGTCGCTTTCGCTGAGCGATACCCCGACGAGCTAGTCGGTCAGGGCATCAGCGCCGAATTGATCGCGGCGAAATGGGGACTCACCCGCGCGCAGCTTGACGAGTTCGCGCTGGGCAGTCACGAAAAGGCCGCGCGCGCAACGAAAGACGGGCTTTTCACGAACGAGCTTGCGCCGATCGCCGGGCTCGAAACCGACGAGGGCATTCGGGTCGGCTCGACGTTAGAAACGCTCGGGAAACTGCGCCCCGCGTACTTCGATCCGGCGATGGCTGAGCGGTTCCCGCAGATCGGTTGGGAGATCACGGCCGCGTCGGCGAGTCAGGTGAGCGACGGTAGCGCGGCGGTGCTGATCATGTCGGCCGAAAAGGCAGCTGAGCTGGGGTTACGCCCGCTGGCTCGCCTGCACAGTTTCGCCGTTGCTGGCGACGACCCGCTGCTCATGCTCACCGCGGTCATCCCCGCTACGCGCAAGGTGCTGGCGAAGGCCGGCATGAGCATCGACGACATCGACCTGTTCGAAGTGAACGAGGCGTTCTCCCCTGTGGTGCTGGCTTGGGCGCAGGAAACTGGTGCTGACCTGGCGAAAGTCAATGTGAACGGCGGTGCGATCGCGATTGGTCACCCGTTGGGCGCATCTGGCGCGCGGCTCACAACGACGCTGGTCAACGCGCTGCACCAACGCGGTGCGCGCTTCGGTTTGCAGACGATGTGCGAGGCGGGCGGGTTGTCGAACGCGATGATTATCGAGGCGCTGTAGAAGCGTTGTCCTAGGCTCGGGCGGGTGATCACCGACCTTTTTGTGTACGCGATTCCGTTGCGCACTCGCTTTCGCGGGATCACCGTGCGCGAGGGGATGTTGGTGCGTGGCCCGCTCGGGTGGGGCGAATTCTGCCCCTTCCCCGAGTACGACGATCGCGAAGCTGCCGGGTGGTTGGCGACAGCGATTGAGCAGGCGGTAGTTGGGTGGCCGATGCCTGTGCGGGACCGGGTTGCGATCAATTGCATTGTGCCAGCGGTTGATCCGATCAAGGCCGCCGCTCTGGTGCGTGCGTCCGGGTGTGCGACCGCGAAAGTGAAAGTGGCCGATCACCCGGACTCGCTCGCCGAAGACATTGCTCGCGTTGCCGCGGTGCGGGAAGCGCTTGGCGACGACGGCGCGGTGCGTATCGACGCGAATGCGGCCTGGGATGTGCCGACCGCCGTGCATCACCTCGCCGAATTAGACCGTGCCGCAAGCGGATTGCAGTACGCGGAGCAGCCGTGCGCGACGATTGAGGAACTTGCGCTCGTGCGCGCGGAGTCGTCGGTGCCGATCGCGGCCGACGAATCGATTCGGCGGGCGGAGGATCCGATGCGAGTGGCTGTCGCGGGGGCGGCCGACGTTGCCGTCTTGAAATGCACACCGTTGGGCGGTGTGCGGCGGTCGCTTGAAGTTGCCGCTGCGGCGGGCTTACCAGGCGTTATTTCGTCGGCATTAGAGACGAGCGTCGGGCTGTCGGCGCAGTTGGCATTGGCTGGTGCGCTGCCATCGCTCGAATTCGCCTGCGGTCTCGGCACTCTCGCACTCTTTGACGGCGACCTTGTCGATAATTCACTGCTTCCGGTCGACGGTTATCTCCCGGTGCCACTAACCCCACCCGACCCGTCACCTGCGCTTATGGAGAAATACGCCCACCCCGACTCTTCGCGCACTGAGTGGTGGTTACGTCGATACGACCGGGTCAGCGCCTTACTTGAGAAGTGAAACGCGGCTGCTCCGTTGGTATTTTCGTGCAAGTTCGCGCATTGAGTGCCGAAAACCGCGGTTAAGCCCTCGAACGCGCACGAAAATGCCATTTAATTAGCCCACGAAACGACACTTTGCGAGCCCGCCGACCGGGAAAAGCTATCCGGGCGCACTCAGCAAACTTTGGGGCCCGTTGCCAGACCGGCGCAGCCAACGACCTGGGCGAACCTCGCTGTCGCGCTGACCGTGGGTTCAGCCGACTTTCACCCCGGAGCGCATGGGTGGCGCGAGTGTCCGACCCACCCGGCGCACCCTTACCTGGGAATGCTTCGCTGGCGTACCCGCGCACCGACGTGCCAAGGCTCAGCCGATCTTCACCCCACACCCCGCATAGGTCGCGCGAAGCAACAGCGCCGCTTCCGGCCCGACTACACCATCAACCAATTCCACATAGCGCGAACAGAATTCGGGGCCGTGTGCCGCTTCCGTCCCCGTCGCCAAATGGTGCGCGAGTTCGTGCAAAACCACTAGTTCTCGCAAAGCCCAGCGACCATCACCCTGCACAGGAATCGCAAGCACCGCCGACTCAAGTTCATAATGCGCGGCAGAAACGCCTGCGCGCGCACGAACGCGAATCGCACCCGGATTCCATTGTGCGACAACCCAATTCAACGCGAGGACCCGATCGCAATAGTCCTGCACCGAATCAACCGATGCGAACCGGCGCTCTACCGTCAGCGTCAACTGCGATCCGAACACCTCGACGGTCCGAAATCCTGACTCGTCGGCCCGATCAAACGCCCCACGTACGAGCTGCTCAGCGTCATAAACCTTGGCCCGCTGCACGTCGCGCGGCCGTTCACCCACCCAACTGCCCCTTCGCACCAGGCAGTTCCGGCGACATCCCCAATCGCGCCGATCGCCCCGCCTTATCCCCCGCCCGGCGCGCCGCCGCCGAATGTCCCGTCGACGCCTGCGGACCACGCCACGTCCCCCGCGCCTCCGACGTCGCGCGGTAGAAGTCCGTCAACGCGACCTCTTTATCCCGCAACGCCAACGCCGTCTCCGCCCCAGACGCCCCCGCCGACCCGGCACCATCCCGGTCCGACGTACCGAACCCTGCCCCACGCTCCTGACCTGCGGCCCCAAACTCCGCTCCGCCGTCCAGCCCCGCGGCCCCTGGCCCTCCCCTGCCATCCCGACGCGACGCGCCGAACTCCGCCCCGCGGTCCTGACCTGCGGAACCATCTCCCCCCGAAGCGCCCGGCTCCGGCCCACCACCTTGACCAAAGGAGCCTTCCGCGCCACCCCGACGGCTCACCCCAGCACCAGACCCCGCAGCACCCGGAACACCCCCCGTCTCCTCCGCAACAACCTCAGCCCGCGCTTCCGCCAACCGCACCCCAACCCGCGACGCGAACGCCATCTGAAAGTTCAGCCGCGCCGTCACCGCGGCAACCGGCGCCTCAACCCGACGCCGCACCGTACGGCCAAACCGCTTCTCCACCACCACTTTTGACACCGTCGCCTCGCGATAAGCACCAGACTTGATGAAGTGATCCGAAGCCCGCACCATCTGCACGATCAGCGACGCGTACAGCGCCTCGCAGGCGTCGATGTCGGCGGCGAACCCGTACGCGTACACCTGCGTGGACGTGCGCGCGACATCGCAGCGCACATCATTCGCCGAAGCGATCGCCACAAATAACTGCACATACGTGCGCAATCCTTTGCGGCCCGCTTCGCCAATCGGAATGATCCGCTGAATCGGCGTCGCGCGCTTTTCGCGGCCCGCGATGTGCGAGCGCGCGACGGCCAAGTCGATCGACGATTTCGTGGCAAGTCGCTGCGCAGCGGCCATAAACGCCTCGGCCTCGTGCTCGTTGTCGGTGGCTTCGGCCTTGCGTAGGAGCCCGCCGATTCGGGTGAGCATGCGGTCGGGTGCGGACACCCCGTAGAGCCTACCGAGCGCCGATTACTCCCAACTGTTCGCCGAGACTCCTCAGACGCGCCCGCTCAGCCCGTGTATGTTGACCCCTGCACCCGCACAGGTGTGCTGCTGCTCACGTCTTGACCCTGGAGTGTCCGCGATGGCCTTGAAGTTTGTCCCTAGAGCGACGATGGCTGCTGCCTCGATTGCGCTGCTCACCGCGTCGTTCGCAAGCGGCTGCTCAAGCGACTCCGGCGGTAACGCGCTTGAGTCGAACCTGACCGGTCGCGGGCCGATCACCTACGTCGAAGGTAAGGACACCACCGAGACCGGTGTCGTTCGTCAGCTGATCGACCGTTGGAACGCCGCGCACCCGAACGAACAGGTGACCTACAAGGAGCAGTCGGCCGACGGCACCCAGCAGCACGACGACCTAGCCGAGCACTTCCGCGCGAAGCAGGACGGCTACGACGTTGTCGCCCTCGACGTGCCGTGGACCGCCGAATTCGCCGCCAAGGGCTGGGTCCAGCCGCTTGAAGGCAACTTCGCGATCGACACCGCGCCGCTGCTCGCGCCGACCGTCGCCAGCGCCACCTACAACGGCAAGCTGTACGCGGCACCGAAGAACACCAACGGTGGCCTGCTGTACTACCGCAAGGACATGGTTTCCGAGGCACCGAAGACCTGGAGCGAAATGCTCGGTCAGTGCCAGGTTGCCCGCGACAACAACGTTGGTTGCTACGCCGGTCAGCTCGCGCCTTACGAGGGCCTGACCGTGAACACTTCCGAGGTCATCAACGCTTTCGGCGGCAGCTTCGTCGGTGCCGACGGCAAGACCCCGACCGTCAACAGCCCGCAGTCCAAGGCTGGCCTGAAGGTGCTCGTCGACGCCTACAAGAGCGGCGACATCCCCAAGGAAGCCATCACCTTCAAGGAAGGTGAAAGCGCGAGCGCGTTCCAGACCGGCAAGCTGCTGTTCCTGCGCAACTGGCCTTACCTTTACGCCCAGGCCAACGCTGACGGTTCGGCGGTCAAGGACAAGTTCGGCGTCGCCCCGCTGCCCGGCAACACCGGCACCGGAGCGTCGACCCTCGGTGGTTACAACGCCGCGATCAGCGCGTACTCGAAGAACAAGGCGACCGCGTCGGACTTCGTTCGCTACCTGATCAGCGAAGAGGCGCAGCAGATCATCGCCGCGGGCGCGCTGCCGCCCGTGCGTGCCTCGCTGTACGACGACCCGGCCCTGATCGCCAAGATGCCGTACCTGCCCGCGCTCAAGGAATCCATCGCGTCGGCTGTCCCGCGTCCGGTCACCCCGTTCTACCCGGCGGTGTCGAAGGCGATCCAGGACAACGCTTATGCTGCCCTCAACGGCACTAAGTCCGTCGACGAAGCGGTCGCCGGCATGCAAAAGGGCATCGAGACCGCCGGTTCGTAGCGTCACCAGCAGCGGACCCGACCAGACCGTAGGAGAGTTAGACGGTGTCGGATCCTTCGGGAGCCAAACAGCGTGAAAGGAGCCGATCGCGTCGCGTTTACGACGCGATCGTGCACCTGATTAGCGCGATCCTCTTCGCACTAACGCATCCCCAGCAGACCGGACGTGCATGCTACCGCGCGTTTCGGGCCGAAATGCAGCGGTCGGGCAAGGCGTGGCTGTTCATCTTGCCGGTGCTCGTCGCGTTGGCGCTGGTCATTGGCTACCCGGTAGCTTCGGCCGTCATCATGTCCTTCCAGAAGGACTCGGGCATCGACCCAGCGACGGGCATGTTCGTCGAAGGCGGCAACGCTGGGTTCAGCAACTACACGCATTGGCTTTTCCAGCAATGCAATACGCCCGGCGGGCTGATCGATTGCCCGACCGGCACGCTCGGTTCGCAATTCTGGGCGGCGGTCGGGATCACGCTGTTTTTCGCCGTCATCACCGTGACACTCGAGGCGACGCTTGGCCTCGGCATGGCGATGGTGATGGGCAAGTCGTTCCGTGGGCGCGCGTTGCTGCGCGCCGCGGTGCTGATTCCGTGGGCGATTCCCACCGCCGTCACCGCGCGGCTGTGGGAGTTCATGTTCCAGTACGACGGCGTGGTCAACCGCGTGCTCGGCACCCACATTTTGTGGACGACCGACCCGTGGGCGTCGCGTTTCGCTGTCGTCCTCGCCGACGTATGGAAGACGACGCCCTTCATGGCCCTGTTGCTTTTGGCTGGGCTGCAAGTGATTCCGGCCGACGTCTACGAGGCGGCGAAGGTCGACGGCGCGTCAGCGTGGCAGCGATTCATTCGAATTACGTTGCCGCTCTTGAAGCCAGCGCTGCTTGTCGCGATCCTGTTCCGCACGATGGACGCGCTGCGCATGTACGACCTACCCGCGATCATGATGCTCGGCAATCCGTCGACGACGACGCTGTCGATCCTCGTTGTTGACCAGACGCGTTCGGGCACCAACAGTGCCGCCGCGTTGTCGACGATTACCTTCCTGCTGGTGTTCGCGATCGCATTCGTGCTCGTAAAGGTGTTGGGCGCCAACGCTGTTCGCACGCAGGAAGAACAGCGGAAGGCCGCCTGATGAAAAAGTCTTTGACAACGGCGCGGCTGTACCTTGGCGTGCTGATCGTGCTGGTGTGGGGCCTGGGCCCGTTCTACTGGATGACGGTCGTCGCCTTCCGCGACCCGAACTTCACCTTCGACAACACCCCGTGGCCGACGCACGTGACGCTGTCGAACTTCACCAACGCGTTCGATACAAGCCGGGGCAATGACCTTGGTCGCGCGTTGGTCAACAGCGCGATAATTGGTTCGGCAACAACAGCTTTGGCGCTATTGCTCGGCGTGATGGCCGCATACGCGTTGGCGCGCATGAACTTCAAGGGCAAGTACTTCGTTTCGGGGCTAATTCTGTCGGCGTCGATGTTTCCCGCCGTCGTGCTGGTGACGCCGCTTTTCCAGCTCTTCACCGACATCGGCTGGATCGGCCACTACCAGGCGATGATCCTGCCGAACATCTCGTTCGTGCTGCCGATGACCGTCTACATCCTCGCGTCGTTCTTCACCGAACTGCCGTGGGAACTCGAAGAGGCGGCGCGCATCGACGGGGCGAGCAAGTTCCAGGCGTTCCGATTGATCATGCTGCCGCTCGCCGCGCCCGCGGTGTTCACCACCGCGATTCTCGCGTTTATCGCCTCGGTGAACGAGTACCTGCTCGCGCAGTTGCTCTCCGACGACAAGACCGCGCCGGTCACGGTCGCCATCGCTGGCTTCTCCGGTAAAGACCCGCTGATCACGCCGTATGCCGAGATTATGGCGGCGGGCGTGATCGTCACAGTTCCGCTGGTGATCATGGTCTTGGCGTTCCAGCGCAGGATCATTTCGGGCCTGACCGCCGGTGGCGTCAAGAGCTGACGTCCCAGAACGTGTCACCGACGACGGGTAGACTCCGATAAACCTGAGCTCTTCCTGTCGTCGGAAGGAGTGGTCTTGGCTTCCGAGCGTGGCCGAAAACCCGACCGCGACGAGCCGGGGTACTCATCGATCGCCGGATTCACCGACCCGATCGACCCACTCCATCGCGAGGCGATGCGCAAAGGTGCCGCGCGGCGCGCCCAGGCCCGCCGACTAGCGGCTGAGGACGAACAAGAGCCGCTACACGACCATCCGCGGCGGCCACGTCGCACTCGAATGCAGCGGTTTCGCCGGTTGGTCCTCGCGCTTTTCATCGTGTTCTTCTGCGTGCCAGCGCTGCTGTTTTTCGCGGTGTATTGGAGCGCTGACATCCCGGAACCGGGCGAGGTTGCCGTTGAGCAGCCCGCGATTATCTACGCCTCTGACGGCACCTCGGTGCTCACCAAAATTATTCCGCCGCAGGGCAATCGGGTACCAATCCCGCTCAGCGACGTGCCCATCCCAGTACGCGACGCGGTACTCGCCGCCGAAGATCGCAATTTCTACACCAACCCCGGCTACTCGACCAGCGGCTTTTTGCGCGCGGCGCGCGACAACGTGCTTGGCCACGACAACGCGGGCGGCGGCTCGACCATCACCCAGCAGTACGTGAAAAACGCCTTCCTGAGCTCTGAGCGCACGATCACCCGCAAAATGCGGGAGTTGATCATCGCGGCGAAGATGTCGCGACAGTGGAGCAAGGACGAGATTCTGTCGGCCTACCTCAACACGATTTACTACGGACGCGGTGCGTATGGGATCGCGTCGGCGGCAACGGCGTACTTCGGCAAACCGGTTCCTGAACTCTCGCTCGCTGAAGGCGCGGTGCTCGCGTCGCTGATCCGGTCGCCGTCGATTTTGGACCCCGAAACCCACGGCGACCAGCTGCGGACCCGGTGGGAGTACGTGCTCAACGGGATGGTCGAGATGGGCGTGCTCGCGCCAGGCGACCGCGACGCGACGATCTTCCCTGCCATCATCCCGGCTAGCGACGTCCCAACGGACACAACGCAATTGGGCCCCGAGGGCCTCGTGCGCGCGCAGGTGCTCGCCGAATTGCGGGCTGCTGGGTTCACCGATACCGACATCAATACCGGCGGTTTGCAGATCACGACAACCATCGACCTCGCCGCGCAAAACGGCGCGCAAGCCGCCGTGCGCGGGTCGACGGCGTGGCAACCTGCGGAATTGCGGTCGGCGGTGGTGTCGATCGATCCGCGAAGCGGTGCGGTGCGCGCGTATTACGGCGGCGAGGACGGGCTTGGGTTCGACTTCGCGCAAGCGCCGTTGCAGGCGGGGTCGTCGTTCAAGGTGTTCGCGTTGATTGCCGCTGTGCGCCAAGGTATTCCGATCACGCGCAACCTCGACAGTTCGCCCATTAAAGATCGCAACACCACCATTACGAACGTCGGCAACGAGTCGTGCGGGCAGTGTTCGATGGCCGAAGCGCTCAAACGCTCGCTCAACACCAGTTTCTACCGGCTCACCATGACGATGGGCGATGGGCCGAACGCCATCGCGAGCGCCGCGCACGACGCTGGCATTCCCGAATACATCCCCGGCCTCGACTACGAGACACTCACCGAAGCTGGCGCACCGCCGCTCAACGGAATTGTCTTGGGCCAGTACGAGGTTCGCGCGATCGACATGGCGTCGGCCTATGCGACGATCGCGGCCGACGGGGTTTATCACCAGCCCTACTTCGTCCAGAAGGTCACCACCAGTTATGGAGAAGTGTTGCTGGACAGGGGAATTCCAGAGGAGCGCGTTGGCCGTCAACCGGACGGCCCCGACCAACGCATCACAAGTGGAGTCGCGCGGGCGGCGACGCAAGCGATGTTGCCGATCGCGGCTTATTCGAATGGGCACGCCCTCGCCGACGGGCGGCCGTCGGCGGCCAAAACGGGCACAACGCAGTTGGGCGACACCAAGTTCAACAAGGACGCGTGGATGATCGGCTTCACGCCGTCGCTGTCGACCGCGGTGTGGGTTGGCACCGAGAATCCGCAGCCGCTCAAGAACGGGCGCGGTGCTGACATTTACGGTTCCGGGCTGCCGTCCGACATCTGGAAACAGACGATGGACGCCGCGTTGGCCGGGACCCCGATCGAACAGTTCGACGTCGCGCCACTGCCCGAACCAACGCCGCCGCCGGCACCTTCGCGCGGGTTCGACATTTTCAATCCACCAACAACGCGGCGCACGCAGCCACCGATGATCATCATTCCGCCACCGCCGACGATGCCGTTCGCACCGTCGCAACCGGACGAGTCACCGCCGCCCACCGAGCCATCTCAGCAGGAAGAATGGTTCCCAGGGATTGGTGGAAACGGTGGTCGATAGATCACGGATTGGCCACCCGGACCCAGCCGTCACGGCGACGTGGCAACATCGTTGGCCACAGCGCGAACCGCCCGAGTTCGAAATCTGTCGTAGGGATACGGGAGGATAGGCGCTGAGCGACGATGAGACCGACGACCAGAAGACGCATAGGGGCTACGCAGGTGGATTTCAATGTCGTTGACCGTCCAGAGACGCTGATCGCTGGCACTGTGCTGCGCAGCCCAGCGCTCGCGGTCGAAGGGCCGCGCCGGGCCAAGGTGGTTGAGGCGTGGCAGCACCTGCGCGCGCGTGAGTTACCGGGGCCGTATGCCACCGGGTATGTGGATTTCGCGCCGGAGATCAACTCCTACCTCACCCACATCGCCGGTTATGAGTGCAAAACCATCGCCGACCTCGCGCCCGGCGACGTGCTCGCCACGATCCCCGCGGGTCGGTACGCTCGGTTCGTCGCGAGTGGCGACGATTTGGGCGACACGATTGTCAGCGTTTGGCGTCGGGTTTGGGACGCTGAGGCGTCGGGTTTGTTGGACCGCGCCTACACGGGCGATTGCGAGCAGTACCCCGATGAACGAACTGTCGAGGTGTTCGTCGCCTTGGCGCCAGAAGAGGGTGGGCAACAGCAGTGACAGTGGATTTCGAGATCGTGACGCTCGACGACAGTTTGGTCGCTGGGCTCACCGTTCCGTTGGCGGGCCGCGAGGTCACCGCACGCGACCTCGACCTGGTCAATTTCACCTGGGACCGCTACCTGTCGCGCGACAAACCCGTGCAGCGCGTCGCCGCCTACGTCGGCCAAAACGACCACGCTGTCGCGGTTTTGGGCTACGAAGTCACCGGCTTGTCCGACGTCGACACCGGCGACGTGATCACCCGAATCCCCGCGGGCCGCTACGCGAAGTTCGTCGTTTCGGACAAACCGTACGACCTGCTGCGCACGGCATGGGCGCAGGTGATCAAGGCGGAAAACTCCGGGACAATCACCCGAAGCCACCGCGCCGAAATCGAGCGCTACACGGGCCCAACGAGCGTTGAGGTTTACGTGTCGTTGGATTGAGCATGAAAGCTGTGAGATAGCCAAAGTCCAGGGCGGCACGCTTGAGCTAACCGAGGGTGGCAGCCACACCAAGGCCAAGATCGGCGAACGCCAGACGGTCATTCCGCGACATAGTGAAGTGAATGAGATGACCGCCAAGGCGATTATCAAGCATATGAAGGGCTAGCCAGATGGACGTCACCGCGAACGCGACCCGCAGCGGCGAATGGTGGGCCGTCTCCGTCCCGCAGATCCCAGGCCTCTTCACCCAGGTCCGTCGGCTCGATCAGATCGAAGCGATGGTGCGCGACGCAGCCGACACTCTGGGCCTCAAGATTGGCGCAGTAGCCATAAACGCGGACGTCGATTACGCCGACCGGGCTGATCTCGACAAAGTACGCGATGGATTGCGAACACTAGAGCAGTTGCAGGCTGAAATAGCTGCTCGCAGCCGCACCCTCGCCGCGAGGCTCCGCGCAGAAGGGCTCTCGGTGCGTGATGTTGGAACGCTCATGGGCATATCGCCTCAGCGGGTTTCGCAGCTCACCGCTTAACGCGAAAAGCCGGTGTCACCCATTCGGGGGACACCGGCTTTGTTCGTTTGTACTTACTCAGCGCCGATGATGAACGCTTCCAGTTGCTGGCGCGCGACGTCGTCGGCGATCTGCTTCGGCGGCGACTTCATCAGGTACGCCGACGCGGGGATCACCGGGCCGCCGATGCCACGGTCGAGGGCGATCTTCGCGGCGCGAACCGCGTCGATGATGATGCCCGCCGAGTTCGGCGAATCCCACACCTCAAGCTTGTACTCAAGGTTGAGCGGGGCGTCGCCGAAAGCGCGACCTTCGAGGCGCACGTATGCCCACTTGCGGTCGTCGAGCCACTCGACGTAGTCCGACGGGCCGATGTGGACGTTGCGGTCGTGGACCTTGCCTGCCAGCGCGCCGGTGAGGTTCGACGTGACGGCCTGGGTCTTGGAAACCTTCTTCGACTCAAGACGCTCGCGCTCAAGCATGTTCTTGAAGTCCATGTTGCCGCCGACGTTGAGCTGGTAGGTGCGGTCGAGCACCACGCCGCGGTCTTCGAACAGCTTCGCCATGACGCGGTGGGTGATGGTGGCACCGACCTGCGACTTGATGTCGTCGCCGACGATCGGGATGCCAGCGTCGACGAACTTCTGCGCCCACTCCGGGTCGGAAGCGATGAACACCGGAAGGGCGTTGACGAAGGCGACACCCGCGTCGATCGCGCACTGCGCGTAGAACTTGTCGGCCTCTTCCGAGCCGACCGGCAGGTACGAAACGAGCACGTCGACCTTGGCGTCCTTGAGCGCCTTGACCACGTCGACAGCCGGGAGTTCCGACTGCTCGATGGTGAGGGCGTAGTACTTGCCGATGCCGTCGAGGGTGGGGCCACGCTGGACCGTCACGTCGGTGGGCGGCACATCCGAGATCTTGATGGTGTTGTTCTCGCTGGCGAAGATGGCCTCGGCCAGGTCGAAGCCGACCTTCTTGGCGTCGACATCGAACGCGGCGACGAACTTCACGTCCTTGACGTGGTAGGGACCGAACTTCACGTGCATGAGGCCAGGAACAGTGGCGTTCTCGTCGGCGTCCTTGTAGTACTGCACGCCCTGTACCAGCGACGACGCGCAGTTGCCCACACCGACGATCGCGACGCGAACTTCGCCGGACCCAACCTTGTTGACATCACTCATGGCCGCTCTTTCCCTCTTTCTGTGGTGCCGCCTTCGTCGATTGCTCCGCCGCAATCAACTCGTTGAGCCAGCGCACTTCGCGCTCGCTTGATTCCAGCCCAAGCTGGTGGAGTTGGGAGGTGTAGCGGTCGAGCGAGCCAGAAGCCCGTTTGATCGCTTCCCGCAACCCTTCTCGACGTTCCTCGACCTGCCGCCGCCTGCCTTCGAGAATGCGCATGCGCGCTTCCGCTGGCGTGCGACTGAAAAAGGCGAGGTGGACGCCAAAGCCGTCATCGGTGTAGTTCTGCGGACCGGTGTCGGCGAGGAGTTCGTTAAACCGTTCCCGCCCGACCGGCGTGAGCCGGTAGACGCGACGCGCCCGGCGCGCGGTTGCGCCGTCCGGAATTTCCTCGGCGATCAGCCCGTCGGCCTGCATTCTGCGCAGCGTCGGGTAGAGCGAACCGTAGGAGAAGGCCCGAAACGCGCCGAGCAGCCCAGTGAGCCGTTTCCGCAGCTCATAGCCGTGCATGGGCGCGTCGAGGAGCAGTCCGAGAATCGCCAGCTCAAGCACGCGACCTCACCCTCCTCTATATCGCGGGACCTAACCGATGGATGCGAGTTCCCACTATATCGGCCCGATACATCCGCGTCTACGAGTTGGTTGTCACTTCCGTGCGCGTACGGCCCGAATCACGAGATCGGCGTTGCCTTCTCGCGCTGATTGATCGGTGAGAACGCTGTGATGGCGAAAGCCACTCGGGCGATGCCGCCACCAGAGCGCGCTCACCGAACGCAACTACTTAGCTATCCCGCGATCGCGGTGCGGCCGTTCGGGATTTGTGGGCTGATCTGCCAATTGCGGTGGTAGACACGCTATTCGACACGCGGGCGCGATTGCGTTTCGTTCGCGCAAAGGAGTACGGGCGCAACCGCCGCCACCTCTCAAGGTCCGAGGTCCCAGGCGTGCGCGCCGCTGCTAGCTCGGGTAAACGCCTATTGGGGCGCCTGCGAAAGAGACCTTCACGTAGCCGCGTGAAACGTCGGAATCCTTTACGTACAAGCTGATTTCGGCGTCCGGGTCCTTCTTCGAGCTCGGGTCGAGGCGGATTAGCGCGTACGCCACTGTCGCGCCTGGCGCGTACAACGACGTGGGCGCGCCGCGGTACACGCGGGCGTAGGTGGCCAAGTCCACCTTCGCGAGGTCGAACGAGTGCGCGAACTTGCGGGTATCGCGGCCCGACGACGCGAAATCGCCGCGGAACGTGTACGAACTGCCAGCGCGCGAGAACGACGCGTAGCGCGGGTAGAGGGTCACATCGTCGGCCGTTGTCTCACCGAATTCGGCGCGATACCGGTCTAGAAAGTAGGAAAGGCCGTCGGCGGTCGTCAGGTCTGGGTAGTCAGGCTTCGCTACCCAGTCGACCACCTTCGCCGACACAAAACCCAAGCCAACAGCCAACGCGCACGCCGCGATGAACGCGACCGGTTTACGCCAACGCGGGGCCTGCGTGCCGCGAGCCAGCGGGGTGGCGGCGAAATCGTGGGGCAGTTGCAGGTCGCCGATCTCACGGTCCAGGTCGGCGAAGGTTTCCGCGCGCATCGCCCGAGCCGTGCGGGCCGCGTGCTCAGCGGCGGTCAGTTGCTCGTCGGCGAGGGCCGCGTCGATCACGCCGCACGCGTCGGCGCGGTCGGAATCCCGGGCGCGCAGCGAAGGCTGCTTCTTCGACATCTATGCCTCGAACGGGTAAGCGCGCAGGATCTCGCCCGACAGCGCGGTGGTCAGATGGGCGGATTGCCGCAGGTCATTGCCCACATACACGCTGATCTTCGGGCCTTTGCTCGACGAATCGATGTCGATGGTGAAGTGCTGAATCTTGCCGTCAGGCACACGCAATGTGGTGGCGGCCGACTTCAACGTTGCCGCCAGCGCATCGGTGTTGACCTCGGACAAGTCGATCGCGACGACGTCGCGCTTGCGCGCGCTCACCTGGTCGCCACGGTCGTAGCCGCCGCGATAGAGATAGCTGACAGACACATCGTCGCGGCCCTGCGCCGAACGGGTGAGCGACGCGTGCTCGGGGTGGAAGGTAATGCTGTCGACCTTCGCGTCGCCAAACGTTGACCGCAGGCCGTCGCGGATGTGGATGAAGCCAGCGATCGTTGTCGGTGATGGTGTCGGAAAAACCAGCGGCGCTGGGTTCGCGTACTTGGCCGGACCGACCGTTTCCTCGCGCACCAACTGCGTTCCGACGATGAAGCTCGCGACGATGGAGACGATGGCCGCGACGAGCAATAACCCCCTGCGATTCGAGTCGCGCGGTTTCGCGGGCGCTTTCGGTCGCTTCTGAAGATCGGCGACGAGCGTCGCTAAGTCACCCAATGTCTTTGCGCCGCTTGCTAACTCAACGGCGGCGGCGTGCTCGTCGGCATCAAGCTGGCCGTCCGCACGGCCGACGTCGAGCGCGGCGATAGTGGCGGCGCGGTCAGTTGCGCGGGCGCGGGTGCGTGGTGGATAGGCCGAATTGCCGCTCGTCGCACTGGCGCGCCGCGACGACCCGGGCGACCCGAACACCTCAGGCGACTGGAGGTCGGCGGTTAACGCGGACAGTTCGCCCAACGTCCGCGCGGCACCCGCGCGCGCGATTCGCACGTGGTACTCGTCGGCGCCTAGCTGGCCCTCCGCGTAGGCCGCGTCGAGCACCGTTGACGTGTTCGCGCGATCGAGATCACGCGCGCGCACGTTCGAGTGGCTCGACGACGGTCGAGAGTTGGCTTTCGAGCTCACAATCCCTCGCCCACATGACAGTTTTATCGACAGCATGTGGAGTTTACGGTCGCGTTGACGAACCTGTCTCGGCAAGAGGCGGCGCGAGCGGCGCGGCAAACGGGACGCATCATGTAATTCCGGTATCGTCGCAGGTCCAACCACGATCGCGCCTGGCCGTCAGGGGTGTCGACAGCCCGCCAAACGCCGGTCGAACGTGAGCCTGATCGCACCATGCCACGGGCACCTGTCGGCGTTGCCCGCTACTCTGGTCCTCGTGCGAATTCAACGGCAAGTGGTCGACTACGCGCTCCGGCGCCGGTCGCTGCTGGCCGACGTCTACGCGGGAAGGGTCGGAGTCGCCGAAGTGTGCGACGCCAACCCCTACCTACTCAGGGCGGCAAAATTCCATGGTCGCGGCAGCGAAGTTACCTGCCCGATCTGCCGAAAAGAGCAACTCACCTTGGTTTCGTGGGTGTACGGCGAAGGGCTCGGCCAAGCGGCTGGCTCGGCGCGCACTCCCGCGGAACTGGTGCGAATGGCTGAATCGAACGAGGAGTTCTCGGTGCACGTGGTCGAGGTCTGCCGGTCGTGCAGCTGGAACCACCTGGTGCAGTCGTATGTGCTCGGCTCGGCACCCGCGCCAGTTCGTCGTCGGACGGGCACGAGAGCGGGTCGGCGTAGCGCCGCAGAGTGAAGCACCGTTTGCGAGGTGCGCGAGATCCGCGCCGGAACACTCCGGCGCGGCGTTCGTGCGTCGAATGCAACCAAGACAGTTATGGAGATCTGGTAAGTGAGCGTTGATCCGCAGGGCGGCCGTCCCCCGGGCCGGAATTCACAACCCGGTATTCCTCCACAGCAGGGCGCGCCGCGTCGACCGATGCCTGCTCAGGGTGGGCCAGCGAACCCGCGCGGGCCAGTGCCGCCGCGTGGTCCGCAGGGTGAACCCGGTGGTCCGCGTGGTCCGCAGGGCGAGCCTGTCGCGCGTGGCGTCAACCCGCGTGGTCCGCAAGACCCCACGGCACGCGGCGCGGCACCCGCACGCGGCCCGCAGCCTGGGAACCCGCGCGGTCCCCAAGACCCCGCAGCTCGCGGTGCGGCTCCCGCGCGCGGTCCGCAGGGTGAACCCGTCGCGCGAGGTGGCAACCCGCGTGGTCCGCAGGACCCGACCGCCCGTGGTGCGGCTCCGGCGCGCGGTCCGCAAGATCCGGCCCGTGGTGCAGCGCCCGTGCGTGGCCCGCAAGATCCGACCGCCCGTGGTGCAGCCCCGGCGCGCGGCCCCCAGGGCGCTCCCACCGTGCGAAGCGGCGACGGCCGTGGCCCGAATGCTGGTGCACCGCAAGGCAATCCGCGCCAGGGCGACCCCGCGTACGGCGCGAATCCACGCGGCCCGCAGGGTGATTCCACCGTGCGAAGTGGCGATGGCCGAGGGCCGAATGCCCGTGGCCCACAAGGTGACCCACGCGGTGGCGCACCCGTTCGTCGCCCCGGCGGTCCCGGTAGCGGTCCGATCGGCGCGCCCGGTGCACCCGCGAACGCGACGCAGAAACTTCCCCGGCCCGGCGGCGAATCCGCGCGGGCCAATGACAGCGCGGGTCGAAACGCCTACGGCGCGGGCGCTGGTGTCGATTCGGGCCGAACCACACGCAACGCCGCTGGTGCGGCAGCAGGCGCGGGCGCGGGCGCATTCGCCCAGCGTCCGGGTTCCGACGCCAACCCAGACGCACGCGCGGGATTCAGCCAAGCTCCCGGCGCAGGTCCGCGTCGTGCGGGCGCTGGCACAGGCGAGCGTGGCGTAGTCGGCCAGCGCGCAGGTGCGGCGACCGGCGAACGCGGCGTTATCGGTGGCCGCGCGGCGACCGGCGAACGCGGCGCGGTCAACGCCCGTTCCGGCGCAGCCGCCGGACGTGCGGGCACCGGACCGAACGACCGACGCGGCGGCGCGGGCGGCAACCCGCCGCCCAACGGGCCGCGCAATCGTGGTGACGGCAACGGGGGCCCAGGAGGTAGTGGAGGCGGACGAAAGATGCCGTGGAAGGCCGTGCGTCGCACGCTTTACGTGTTCATCGCTCTCGCGGTGATCGTGCCGAGCGCGGTGTTCCTCGTCGCCTACTCAACGGTGTCCGTCCCGAAGCCGGGCGACCTCGAAACCAACCAGGTCGCAACGATTTACGCTGCCGACGGCAGCACCGTGATTTCGAAAGTTGTTCCGCCACAAGGAAACCGGACCGAGGTTGGGATCGATCAGATCCCGCCGCATGTCCGCAACGCCGTGATCGCCGCCGAAGACCGCGACTTTTACACCAACCCCGGCTTCTCGGCGACGGGCTTCGCGCGCGCTGTGCGTGACAACGTCCTCGGCAAGGAAAGTGCTGGCGGTGGCTCGACGATCACCCAGCAGTACGTGAAGAACGCGCTCGTCGGCGACGAGCACTCGCTCAGCCGTAAGGCCCACGAGCTGGTCATCTCGATCAAGATGGCGCAGCAGTGGAGCAAGGAAGAAATCCTCGCCGCCTACCTCAACACCATTTACTTCGGTCGCGGTGCTTACGGCATCGACGCCGCGGCGAAGGCGTACTTCGGCAAGCCGGTGAAGGAACTGTCGGTCGCCGAGGGCGCTGTACTCGCCGCGACGATTCAGCTGCCTTCGCTGCTCGATCCGGAGAAGAACCCGGAAGGCGCGAAGTCGCGGTGGAATTACGTGCTCGACGGCATGGTCGCCGGTGGCAACCTGTCGGAGACTGAGCGCGCCGCGATGCAGTACCCGCAGGTCGTCACGCTGGCGTCGACGGTTGATAAGAGCCAAGACGGCGGTCCCGAGGGCCTGATCAAGCAGCAGGTGCTGCGGGAACTGTCGGCGGCTGGCATCAGCGAACAGCAGCTCAATACCGCTGGTTTGCAGATCACCACGACGATCGACGAGAAGGCGCAGGCCGCGGCGGTCAAGGCCGCGCAGGGCAAGCTTGAGGGTGAGCCCGAAAACCTGCGCACCGCAGTCGTTTCCGTCGATCCACGCTCCGGCGCGGTGAAGGCGTACTACGGCGGCAACGACGGTCAGGGCTTCGACTTCGCCAACGCCGGCTTGCCGACGGGTTCATCGTTCAAGGTGATTGGTCTTGCGGCCAACCTGGAAATGGGCATCCCGCTTTCGCAGATGTATGACAGCTCGCCGCTCACCATTCACGGCGTGAAGATCAGCAACGTTGAAGGCGAACAGTGCGGCATGTGCACCATCGCCGAGGCGCTCAAGCGGTCGCTGAACACCAGCTTCTACCGCATGGAACTCGACATGCAGAACGGCCCGCAGAAGATCCGCGAAATGGCCTACAAGCTGGGCATTCCGAAGACGCTGCCGGGCATCGGCGACACGCTGACCGAGCCGGGCGGCGCTGGCCCGAACAACGGCATCATCCTTGGCCAGTACCAGTCGCGCGTGCTCGATATGGCGTCGGCGTACGCGACGCTTGCCGCGTCGGGTACCTACCACGCGCCGCACTTCATTTCGAAGGTTGTCACCGCTGACGGTCAGGTGCTGCTTGATCGTGGCGAAACCGCTGGTGAGCAGCGGGTGAGCGCGGCGGTCGCCGACAACGTCACGGCGGCGATGAAGCCGATCGCGGCGTGGTCGCGCAACCACAACCTCGCTGGCGGTCGCGAGTCGGCGTCGAAGACGGGCACCAACCAGCTCGGCGACACTGGCGCCAACCGCGACGCGTGGATGGTCGGCTACACCCCGTCGCTGTCGACGGCCGTATGGGTCGGCACCGAGCAGGGCGAGCCGCTCAAGACTTACAACGGCGGCATGATCTACGGTTCGGGCCTGCCTTCCGACATCTGGAAGGCGACGATGGACGGCGCGCTCGCTGGCACGCCGAACGAGACGTTCGCCAAGCCCGCCCCGATCAAGGGCCAGGCTGGCGTGCCGGAGTGGACCGCGCCGTACACGGCTCCGTCGACCACCGAAGCGCCCGCGCCCGCCCCGGTTGTTGTGCCACCGCAGACGCTCGCACCGGGAATTGTGTTGCCCGGCTTCACTATTCCGGGTGCGCAGCCCGCCGCGCCGCCCGCACCGAAGGACCCGGGCCCGATGCCGGGTCAGCCGACGGCGGGTAATACGCCGGGTGCTGGCGGGAACGGAAATGGCAACGGCGGCAATGGAAATGGTGGGCCGAGCAACCTCGGTGGTACCGGTAATGGATTCGACGGGGCAGGCGGAACCGCTGACCTCGGCGGCCCCAGCGGTCCTGCTGGAGCGGGCGGAACGGGCGCGAACGCCGGTGGGACGACAAGCCCCGCCCCGGTCACGCCGATCAAGCCCGCCGGGGTGGGCGGCACGGGTCTGACCCTCGAACCCAACTCCGCCCCGGCCCAGACCGACGCCGGCGCAGTGCCCGTCCCCCGCAACCCGGCCGCACTGCAGGTCGAACCCACCGCTGCCGTGCCGACTCAGCCGGTCACCACCGCGCGACGCCCCGCCGCGTTGGAGATTGAACCCGCCGCCGCGACGCCAACCGACGCCGTGCCGACGCCCGTCGGCTAACCACCGGTAGCCTCGGCTGTCGTGACCGATCAGCAATTCGACCACTTCGTCGCGGCAGCCACCCCGGCCGCCGACCGGCGTTCGGCAGATTTACGTGACCGTCCGAGTCGCACCGACTCGCTGACGTCGCAGTTGTCGAACGTCATCGGCGGCCCGGTCGGTGATCACGCGTTGATCGGTCGGGCGCGGTTTTGGACGCCGCTGCGGATCCTCTTCGTTTTCACCCTGCTGTTTCTCGCGTTCGGGTGGGCCACGAAAGCCGCGTGCATCCAACAGACAAGCGACGGCGCGGGCGGGCTCACCCTCGACTGGCACAACAACCGCCAGTACGTCGCGATGTGTTATTCCGACACCGTGCCGCTCTACGGCGCGGAGCGGCTGAACGAGGGCGCGTTCCCGTACAAAAAGTCGTGGACGGAGTCGACGCCCGACGGCGGCACCGAAACCCGCTACATGGAATACCCGGTTCTTTCTGGCCTGTATCAGTACGCGGCCATGCAAATCACGCACCATTTGCCCTTCCGACCAGCACTTTCGGTCGTGACGTACTTCAACGTGGTCGCGATCGGGTTGGCGTTCGCGTGGCTGGTGACGGTGTGGGCAACGTCGCGACTAGCCGGGCGCCGCGTGTGGGACGCGGCGCTGCTCGCCCTGTCGCCGCTGGTTGTTGTGCACGCTTTCACGAACTTCGACGCGCTCGCGACGGCTTTCGCGGCGACCGGGCTGCTCGCCTGGGCGCGACGTAAACCGTTGCTGGCAGGCGTTTTACTCGGACTCGGCGGTGCGGCCAAGCTGTACCCGCTGCTGCTACTTGGCCCGATCATCGTGCTGTGTCTGCGCGCCGATCCGATGCGGAAGTTGCCGGTCGCGCAACGGGTGGGGAAGCGGATCAGCGAGCTCGACAGTCTCGCTGCCGTGCGCGAGTGGTTGCGCGAAACTCCGCAGCGCCTACGGGTTTTCGAAAGCCGTCCACTTGGCGCGGGCGCGGTGACCGTCGTCGCCGCCGCGCTCACCTGGTTCGCGGTGAACCTGCCGATCGCGGTGCTGTTCCCCGCAGGCTGGCGAGAGTTCTTCCGGCTCAACACCGCTCGCCACGCCGACCCCGATTCGATCTACAACGTGATCACGTCGTTCACGGGGTGGACCGGTTTTGACGGGCCGTTGCAGCACGGTGAAGCGCCAACGATCCTGAATACCGTTTCGCTGCTTGCCTTTTTGGCCGCGTGCATCGCGATCGCCTACCTCGGCCTGCGCGCTCCGACCCGCCCCCGACTCGCCCAGCTGTGCTTTTTGGTTGTCGCGGCGTTCCTGATCACGAACAAAGTATGGAGCCCGCAGTACTCGCTGTGGCTCGTGCCGCTCGCCGTGCTCGCGCTTCCCCACCGGCGAATCCTGTTGGCGTGGATGACCATTGACGCGCTCGTCTGGGTGCCGCGCATGTACTACTACCTTGGCGAAGACAACAAGGGCCTGCCCGAGCAGTGGTTCACCGGCACCGTCGCGCTGCGTGACCTCGCCGTTGTTGGCCTGTGCGCGATGGTGGTGTGGGAGGTGCTGCACCCGCGCGACGACATCGTGCGCCGCGAATTCGTCGACGATCCCGCTGGCGGCATCCTCGACCGCTACCCAGACCCGCTGCTGCCGTGGTTGCCGCAGTGGCTGCGACCACGGGCCGCGCGGTCACAACCGCAGGTAGCGTGACGCCAGCTCGGGTTCCATCGGGAGCATGTCGAGGTCGAGTTCCCACGGGTTGCCCGTCCACGGATCGAACAGCGGCGTGCCGGGCATCGTCGGCAGATGCCTGCACGACTGGGCCAGTGCGGTGAGTGGGCCGTCACCGAAATCGGTTGTGCCACTTCCGATTATGACTAGTGACAGCCCGATGAGGTCGCCACGCACCATGAGCTGACCGAGGCGCACGATATCGGTGGTTTGGTACCCGTGCGGAAAATCGGCGACGACGAGAATGCGATGCTCACGCGGGGGAACGAATTGCCCGCTGTTGTAAGCCATTTCGGCGAGTTCTGCCGCGCTCGCAAGCTCGGAGAGTCTCGCCGAGATGTCCATATGGTCGGTGATCACGGGCCGTCCGGCGAGCAGTGGTCCGAGTATCGACGTGAGTGGGCGCAAGCCGCCGGTTAGGTCGATCACGTCGACGGTCGTCGTCCGATGCGGCAGCGCCGCAACGAGTCTCGCGACAAGGGAGCCGACAACGCGCGAAGCCGCCGCGCTCGACTCGGTGTCGACCCACAGCGGGCGATTCAGCGGAACAGGAACGCAATACGGGATGCGCAGTTCGCTGCGGTCGGTGCCGTACAGCTCGCCGAGACGGATGCCGTCGGCGCCGTTGTCGCGCGACGACCACGCGGGCGCGAGCCAGGTGGCGAGCGCGGCGGGCAGTGCGGAGTCGGCTTCGGCGATCTCGCGGGCGAGGTGGTCGCTGTCGCGGCGATGGTCTTGTGTTGCCGTGGCGACGAGTTCGTCGTGGCGACGTTGCGCGTTGACGCGCGCGGTTTCAGCGGCCGGAGTGTTGCGGGTTGCCGGGTTAGAGACGGCTTCGGACAGCTCGCGGTCGAGTCGGTCAGCGGCGTAGTCGCGTGCGGAGCTCAGCGCGGCGGCCGAGCGTGCGGCGTCTTCGAAGATCATCCACATGCGCTGGAGGCCGTGCGCGACTTCGAGGGGTGCGCCGGGACTAGGTGATGCGCCGTGGGCGGCGGACGGGCCTGGATGCGAAGGGCCGCTTGCGCCGGGGGAATCCGCACCGCTGGGGAATGTCCGCGCGCCGCCGTTGATGGAGGACGCGCCGCCATCGAGGGGTGACGCGCCGGGTCCCGTCGGCGGGACACCCGGGCCAGCGTTCAGGTTGCCCGCGCCCGTACCTGTCGGAAACGCTGCCCCTGCCTGCGTCGCATTCGTGCCTTGACGCCAATCCTGGTGGGACCGATCACTATTCGCATCACCGGTTCCCGCGGCCCGCGTGTTCGGCAGCGAAACTCCGTGCGCGCGAAGCAGTTCCGCTTCACCACCCGCATACCCCTGACCCAACGCGCGCAACTTCCACGACCCGTTGCGGCGATACACCTCGAAGCAGATCAGCGCGCGCTCACCTGCGGAAGGCGTAATCGCGAATTGTGCTGCGGGCGCGCCATTTTCGGCGAGATTTGCGGTGAGCGCGCCGAGCACGTTCGGCGCCGCGACGAACAACAGCACCGCCTCAGCACCAGGACGCAACCGCGACAACGTGAGTTCGACCGAACCCTGCCCAACCGTGACGCCAGGCGCGGTGGCTCCCGCCGACCCCACGTAATCCTGGGCGTCACGCGCGCGCAGTCCAGCGTCGACGACCAACGCGCCCAGCGAAACACCGGAGGCGGACTGCACGGTGAAGCGCAAGTAGTCGGCCGAAAGTCCGGTGTTTTGCCCTGCCTGCAACGAGATCATGTTCGCTATCTAGTCGTTGATGAGGAACCGACCCAGCTGCGGCACTGCCTCACCCGGGTGTTTCGCGTTGAAGCCTTCGCCGATGGCCTGCATCTTCCAATCGCCGCCCGAGCGGTACACCTTCGCCATCGCCATCGCGGTAAACGGCATGCCACCAGCGAGGGTGTAGCGGGCAAGCTCGGCGTTGTTGGTGCCGTCGATCAGGCGCGCGAACGCGTTTTGCACCTGTTCGAACGTGTGGCCCTTGTACGAGGTGACGATGAACAGCAGCGACGTGATGTGGGCGGGGATGCGAGTGAGGTCGACGAGGATCACCTCGTCGTCGCCCGCGCCTTCGCCGGTGAGGTTGTCGCCCTGGTGGCGGACCGAACCGTCCTTCGAAGACAGCTGGCCGTAGTAGGCGACGTCGACGAGGTTTTGGTCGGCGAACAGGCACACGGATGCGTCGAGGTCGATGTCGACAGTGCGGCTGCCGAACATGCCGCTGCGGCGCAGCGGGTCCCAGCCAAGGCCCATCTTCACGAAGGTGAGCGCGGTGCCGCCTTCCTTGCGCAAGGTGACGCGCTGGCCCTTTTGCAGGCTGACCGGGCGATCCTTGCTCAGGTTCACTTCACCGGTGGGCTGCGGAGGCTGGTTGAAGCCTTGTTGCGGCGCGGCACCGCCGGGAGCGGGTGGCGAGTAAGCACCTGGCTGCTGTTGCGTTGGGTAACCGCCGGTGCCGGGCGGCGGGTAGCCAGCGCCGGGCTGTTGCTGTGTTGGGTAACCACCACCGGTTCCGGGCGGAGGCGGGTAACCCGGCGCACCCTGCTGACCGGGCGGCGGTGGATAGCCAGGACCACCCTGCTGGACCGGCGGCGGGTAACCGGGGCCGCCCTGCCCCACGGGCGGCGGGTAACCGGGCGCGCCGGGCGCGGGCTGGCTGGGCGGAGGCGGCGGCACCGGCGCTGCTTGCGGAGTGGCAGCGGGCGACGGCGAATCATCAACCTGCACACCATGATCGGTGACAAGCGCGGCGAAACCGCCCGCGTACCCCTGACCAACAGCGCGCACTTTCCAACTGCCTTGGCGGCGATACAGTTCGATCGCGATCACGATCGACTCGGCATCAAGTCCTTCGATCTTGTACTCGTAGAGCACATTTCCCGCGGCATCGGAAACGAGCGCGGCAGGCGGCGCGAAAAGGCCGAACTTGCTCGACGCGTCGTCAAGGGTGATTACCGCGCGAATCTGGTCGATATCGGCGGGCACCGCGGCGAACGACACCGCGAGCGAAGCCGGTTGACCAGCGGGGCCGGGGCGCAAATCAACACCCGGACCGCTCGGTTGGTTGTAGAACACGAAATCGGCATCGCTACGGACCTTGCCGTTTTCGGTGACAAGCAACGCGGAAAGGTCGGCGGGTGCGGTGAGCTGCAGCGAGATCACCACATCGCCTACGGACACCGGACCGTTTTGACCCTTAGCGAGTGTTGCGGACAAGTTCGACCCCTCCTGACGCGGAAACAGCGTGTCGGTGCTGTCGTAGGCCACTGTACGAGAAAGGGGCGACAAGTAGTCGGGTCAGTTATGGTTTCGCCGTGGCACAGCTGTTCGAACAGTCCAAGAAGGTGATCGAGGCGCACCTTTCGGGCACCCCGATCCGCGCGATCGCGGGCTCGATGATCGCCTACGAAGGCAACGTCGCGTTCAAATCAGCCGGGTTCGGCGGCGGAGACGGCGTGCTCGCCGGGCTCAAGCGTCGCGCGACCGGTGAGAAGCTCTCGCTGATGGAGTGCACCGGCAACGGCCGGGTGTTCTTCGCGGTGAACGGGCAAAACGTGACCGTCGTTAACCTCAATAACGAGACATTGCAGGTTGAATCGCAGCAGTTGCTCGCGTTCGCTGGCAACCTACGAACCGATGTGCGCTTCGCTGGCGTCGGCGGAATGTCTTCTGGCCAAGGACTTTTCACCACAACGGTGACGGGACAGGGTCAGGTCGCGTTGCTGTCGGCGGGCGGCCCGCTGATTCATCTTGAGGTGAGTCCGCAGTACCCGCTCATCGTCGACCCCGACGCGTTCGTCGCCGCGCGCGGCAACCTCAACCAATCATTTGTGACCGACGTGTCGTGGCGCAGCATGATCGGCCAGGACGCGGGCGAGGCGTTTTCGCTGCGCTGGGACGGTCACGGTGTCGTTTTGATTCAGCCTGCGGAGCGATGATGTTTGAGAAGGTCAACGGCAAGGTCGTCAAGGTCGACGTCGCGCGGGCGGGTGGCGTCGTCGGACGCACCGGCGCGATGCTTTATTACAGCGGCAACGTGTTTTTCGCGCCGCATCAGATTCCCGGTGCTGGCGGTGCGCCTGGCATGGGCGGACTGCTTGGCATGGCCGGACGCATGATGGCTGGCGAGCACGAAGCGACGATGCTCGCGCAGGGAAATGGCGTGGTGCACTACGGATTTGCCGGGCTTGAGGTCCAGGTTGTGCAGATGCAGCCGGGTGCGGTTTTGCGCGTCGAGGCGTCGCGGTTGCTTGCCAATACCGCTGGGTTGCAGGCTTCCGTTGTGTCCGTTGCCAGTTCGGGCGGCGGGGGCGGGGGCGGCGGGCTGATGGGCGCGTTGCGCGGTGCGGCGGCTGGCGTTGCGACCGGGACCGGAATGTTCACGACGCAGCTGTCGGGTCAGGGTTCGGCGGTTTTGCTCGCGCATGGTGGGTTCTTGGAACTGCCGGTTGGTGGACCGAATCCGGTTGTTGTTGACCCGCAGGCGTTCGTCGCCGCTTACGGCAATGTGCAGACCGAATTGAAGTCGGCGATGAGCTGGCGCGACGCGGTTGGTCGCGGTGCTGGCGAGGCGATGCAATTGCATTGCCACGGGCAAGGTGTGGTGTACGTGCAGGCATCCGAAGAGAAGTTGTGAGTCGATGAGCGAAATCCTCTCCCCCGCGAATCTCGGTGCGAGCGACAATATTCCGGGCAACAGTTACGCGTTCTGCATCGACATGAATGGCCCGTGGTTCATGCGTAAGGGCGCGATGATCGCCTATTACGGGCAGATTCAATTCCAGCTGCTCACGCATGGGTTGAACGCGCACCTGATGCATATGGTCACGAGCCAATTCTCGGCCCCACTTTTCGCCGGTGATTATGTTGTCGCCGAGGGCCAGGGGAAGCTGATCATTGGCGACCGTGGATACGACATCAATTCGTTCGACCTTGAAGATGGCAACCTCACGATTCGCGGCGCGAACCTGCTCGCGTTCGAGCCGGGGTTGGCGTTGAAGCAGTCGATCGTGCCCGGCTTCCTCACGCTGATCGGGACCGGAAAGTTCCTCGCTTCGTCGAACGGCCCGGTGATTTTCGCCGAACCGCCGTTGCGCGTTGACCCGGAGGCACTGGTCGGCTGGGCCGACTGCCCGTCACCGAGCCACCACTACGACCAGGGCTGGATCAACAGCTTTCTGGCAGCGGGTGCCGCGCGAATGGGCGCGAACCACGGCGAGGAACGCCAGTTCGACTTCACCGGCGCAGGCACCGTGCTCATCCAGTCGAGCGAGAAGGTGATGAACGACAACGCGCTGGTCCGCACAATTGAGGGCCAGTTGCAGAGCGGAATGACCGTTGGCGGATTGACCCGGCTGCACGGGGTAATCAGCCAGCAGTTGCAGGGCCAGCAGCAGAGGTACTGACTCTCGACGCGGGGCTAGTTCGCTTGCCCCGCGAACCAGGTCAGGATTTCTTCGCTTGCGGCGATGCCGGTCGAGGCGGTGACCGTCAAAGTTGGGGAATCGTAGGCCAGGTGTTCCAGTTCTCCGTGGCGTGGGCGGATCGCCTTATCGGCCAGCTCCAGCATTGGGATGTCCAATGCGCCGTCGCCTGCTGCCAAGAAGGGTGCGGCTGCGGGGAGAGTGCCCGCGTCGCGTAGGCGCGTTCGCACCTCGCTTAACGCGATTCCCTTGCTCACCGCGTCCGGCATCGCGTAGATCTTGCGGCCCTGTTGCGATGCGGTCCAACCGTTTTCGCGACACCACGCGTCCCACTCCGCCAAGAAGGTAGGCGGCAGTGTTTCCAGGTTGACCACCAAATAGCAGAACAGGTCGTCTGCCTCGCGGTATTTCAGTACCCAATCATCGGAGATGCGCGAGCGCAGTTCGGCTCCAACTTCCGCCAACGTCGCGCCCTGCGCGCGCACTCGGGTGGCAATTTCTTTGCGCCACACCAGATCCGGCTCACCGTCGACAAGGATGTTGCCGCCGTTGCTCGTGACGGCGAAGCGCCACGGTGCGCCGGGGAGGGCGATGCGGCGGAACTGTTCGATCGTGCGGGTGGTCGTCGGGACGACAACCGCCTTCGTCGACAACTCGCGCAGCCGCGCATCGGCAACCAACGTCATGTACGAAAGCGGCTCGCCCTCGTAATACTCAACGCACAGTTTCGCCGACTCATCGCCAGCAAAACCGTTGCGCGAGTAGATCATTGTGCGATCGAGGTCGGTCGCGATCAGCGCGCTCACTGATCGAGTTCCCTAATCAAGCCCATGCACGAGTACGCCAGGTCAGGCACAACTTCCACCGGCACACCACGCGCTTCGGCGAGTAGGCGGATGTGGGCGTGCTCGGGGGCGTCGGCCTCGCGAACAAGTACGCGCCACGGAACGCGACGCAACAGCACGCGCGTCGTCTCGCCAACGCCCGGCTTCACGAAATTGACGGTGGCAACGCCATATTCGGCGCGCACCTTCTCCACCGAAGCCCAGCCCGACCAGTCAGGCGTGCGGTCAGCCGCCACCATCCGAGCCACCGAATCCGCAACCTGGTCAGCAACCGTCTCGAACGCCGCGGTGACGGCGTCGAGCAGCTCGTTCGACACGTCACCATCAGCGAGTTCGCGGTAGAACTTCGCGCCGTGGAATTCGCCGGGACCGATGAGCTGGTCGTTGAGCACCGTGCGCGAAACAAGCCCGGACACAGTCGAATTCAGGCATGCTGAGGCGATCAGGAAGTCGTCGCGCGTGCCGTACGTGCGCACGCAGTTGCCTGGGTCGGCGAGCACGACAAGCTCGGGGTTGAACCGCGCCCCGCCACGCTCCTCGTACGCTTCAAGCGCCTCGCGCAGTTCGTGCGTGATCGCGCCCTTGCCGGTCCAGCCGTCGACGAACACGATGGTCGACGTATCATGGTGCGCGGCAAGGTAATCCAGCGCGACTGAGTCGATACCGCGATCGCGCACGATCGACACCGCGTAATGCGGAACCACGTTGCCCTGACGCGCCAACCACCGTCGCATCAGCACGCCGACGGGAGTACCCGCCCGCGCGAGAGAGACGAGCACAATGTCCGAACCACGTTCGGCGACAACAAGTTCCGAAACCGTCGCGACCGCAAGCGCGAGTCGTTCAGCGCTGTCAGCAAGCACCTTCGTGAACAACTCGCCGTAGGCAGCGTCGGGCTGGTACTCGATCGGCAGCGACTCCGCGTAGTGCGCGACGCCAGCCTGAATCCGCGCTTCGCGCTCCGCGACGTCGGCCTCAAGGTCGACATCGGAAAGGTCTTTAAGCAGCCACGCGACCTCGTCCGCGGCATAGGACCCGAACTCCGGCCCGCGCAGGACAGGCGGGAAAACCAGCCCGGCGACCGCGCCTTCGACAGACTCAACCGCCGCCGCGATCGCGGCCGAATCGGGTTCGCCTAGCGCTCGCACGAGCGAACCGCCTGCGGATGAAGCCTCAACACGCTCGGCAAACGGCGCGACCTCGTCAGCAGCGGTGACCGCGTCGGCCATACCCGCAACGACACCGTCGGCCAGCCGCCCCTGCCCAGCGGCAACCGCGTCGGTATCCGCCTGACCTGACACCGCGACACCCTCGTGCTGCGGCTCGACGAGGTGGCCACCTTGCGCACCCGCCGCGCGGTCCCCCGCGAGCGTCTGATCGTCCGACGTCAGCAACCCCTGCAACGCCGGGTCTGCAAGTGCGCTCTCCACCGCGTCGACTGCCGCCGCAATCGCCGCGTCGGAAGGCGCGACCAACGTCTCCCATGCCGCGTCCGCCGCTCGCCGCTCAGCCAAAGCACGCGGGTCGACGCCACCGACAACCGCGACCAGGACGTCCGCGCCCGATGCCGTCAGCACGTCGACCAAACCGCCGGGAGCCGTCAACTCCGCCGAATCGGCGGGCGCGTCGACCACAAGCACCAAAACCGGCGAAGCATCGGCAAGCTGCGCGTTGTAGAGGAAGCGCGGTTCGGCCGCACCCGGCTCCGGCGCCGTGAAGCGGAAACCACGGCGCAACGGGTAGCCCGGCTCGTCGAGCACGTACGCGGGCGAGCGCGTCGTCGTTTGGAAATACGCGGCACGACCAGCACTCACCAGCGACGATGCCAACATCAGCGGCAAGTACATGAACTCTTCGTGCCCGATCACGATCACCGGACGCGCCGGGTAATCGGCGTCGAGCGCACCGCTCAGCGCAAGGAACGCATCGGCCAGAGCCAGCGCGAAACCGTCGGCGTCGGTGTCGAGCACACCGTGTCGACCACCTTCGGGAACCTCAGCGGCCCACGGCAATTCGATACGCGAAACCGAACCACGCACGGCCCCAATGGGATTCAACGCGGGATCGGGCAACGCCTGCACAGCATCGATCAAACCGTCGGGCAAAGAAACCGAACCGGTCGCCAAGCACACCGTCGTAATCTGGGCGTCCAACTCCAACTCAAGCGCGGCGAAGTTGGCTCGATGCGCGTCGGTGCGCAGGTCAACAAGCGAAGCGAGCACGTAGTGCGAACGCGGCGCGAACGCGTGCAGGGCGCGGATGGCGTCGATGGCGGTGTCGCCGGTGCTGATCTCATCGTCGACGAGCACGAGCGGCAGGTCGTTGACGAACGCCTGCGCGGGCACCGGCTGCAACAGGTGCGACGTGGCGTGCGAATGGCCCTCTTCAAACCCGGTCACCGTGACGGCTTCGGGGTGCGGGCGACGTGTCGAGTGCAGGTAGCAACGCGCGCGCAGCTCAGCGGCGACGATGTGACCGAGGCTGGTCGCGGTTTCGGCGAACCCGAGCACGACGCAATCGTCGCTGTCGAGCGCGCCTTCAACCATGCCGGCCAGCCGCACACCAGCACCCAAGACAAGCCGCGGATCGGTCGGAATGTGTTTGCCGAGGACCGTCGAAACAAGCAGGTGCGCGCGACGCGGATTCCGGCGCAGACCGGGCTCTACGAGCTGGTCGAGCGAGAGCTCAAGCGGCAGCGTGTCGTGGACGCGCCACGGCACCATCGACTGCCCATGCGTGAGCGCGATTCCGAGATACGTTGTGGCCCAAGGGGTTTCAACCGTTTCGGGGACGAGCAGGCACTCGGTGAGCTCCCGATGAAAATCAACATCGAACTCATCGGAAGCGCGTTTGTCCGGCGCGCTCATGCCCGCACCAGTGCCGTTAGCAGGTCCACGAAAGAAACTCCCTTATTCGCGACCCCAAACGCCCGCGCCCGCACCAGGGTTTGGCGGGCCCAACTGCGATGGGGACGCATCTCATTCATTTTGTTGCGATATTCCGACGCCGCGACGCCGCCAACCTCGACACCCATGATGTGCATCGCGTCGGCATATTCCTCATGCGTGACCACCGAAAGCGCGTGTACCGCGGCAACGTGCGACGGGTGGATCACCGTTTTGCCCTGGATGCCGTTGGCACGGTCGAGGGTGATCTCGCGCAGCAAGCCGTCGAGATCGCGGCTCACCAGGTACTGCCGGAACTTCACGGCGTCGGATTCCTCGAACGGCGCAGACCGCAGCAGTGGCCGGAACATGCGTTCGTGGTCGGCAAAATACTCCCATACCGGACCGGTGATCAGGAAACCGGTGCCGTCGGCCCGCCCCAGGTAGTTGACGATATCGGCGATCACATCGGCTACGACGCGAACGTCGTAGATCGTGAGGTCGCGGTCGCGTCGAATGCCGAACGTCGAGCACATGTCGGTGGCGCCGATACGAACCGCGAGCACCCGATCACGGTGTGCGGCAAGAAGATCGGCGATCGCGGCAAGTTGGTCGTCGCGTGACTGCCGGTGCACGAGGTTCGCCGATTCCAACACCGGCATCCCGTAAATGGGCCGGTCGAGGATGGCGACGGCCTCGTCGAGCGCGGCCAAGTACGCGGGCCCGGTCGTCGCGTCGAACTTGGGGAAAACGAAACCGGTGAGCACGGCAGAGCCCGGGCCTAGTCGCTTGGATAGCTCAACAACCGACCGCGGGTCACGCACGCGAATGAACAGCATCGGATTGGCGGAAACGCCGGTCGCGAGCTCATTCAGCGTGTCGACGGCGTGCGTTTTCGCCGCGTCGACGAGGTGGTCGGCGACGGCGTCTTCAAGATCAATGACCATCGAACACACGCCGCTCAATGCGCGGCGGCGGATCGTTTCAGCGAGGTCGGCGCGGGTCGCGGGCACATACAACGTCGCGCCAAGCGCGGTCGCGAGCAGTTCGCGATCGGCGGCACCTTCAATCGGCTCAGGCGCGACGTGGAACAACTCCCGCGTCTGCACACCGGTCAACTGCCGAAAATGCTGCAGCGGCATCTGCTTTCGCAGACAAATCTGCGGCGCAACGGCATACCCCGCGGTCATAGTCCCACCTAATCTTCTACGTGCTGTCTGTGTGTTTGCGCATACGGTCGACGACCCCCGCGATGAACTCCGCGACCGTTTCCAGTTCGGTCACATACGCCCAATAGTCCGGATGACGTCCCGTAAGTCCCGACCCAATGCGGTCGAGTCGCTCGACCTGCGCGTCGAGCACCGAGCCCCATTCGCCGACCAACCCACGATCGACGGCGAGCATTTGCGCATCTCGTAATCGAAATCGTACGGCCCGAGCCTGGGCCGCCGGATCGGCGCGCACCTCGCGCAACAAATCGAGCCTACGGGTAACGGCGTCGATTAGGCGTTCCGCGTCGGTTAGGTGCGCTCGCGCGGTAGCAGTCAAGTCAAGGGCGGTCTCCGGCTCATTGCGTCCAGCGGCGACACGCGCTTGCTCCAGCGCGGCGTCGGCGGCGTCGATGGCGCGTTCGCTGTTTCGCTCATTGTTGGTCAAATCTGAAGAACTCGCAGCGTTGAATTCACGAAGCAGCGCCGAGTAGGCGGGGGCGAGCGCTTCAGCGCGAGTGCGGACTGCGGCGATTCGCGTAGTAACTGACGCGATCGCGTTGGTTGCCGCTGTCGCGCGAAAAGGCGCTTGCGCCAACGCATTCGACAGTTCCTCAACGGCTTGCCGTACCCGCGCCGCACCCGAGCGGGCGGCCCCCACCGCACTCTCGGGGTTGGCCGGCAACGTGACAAGCGCCTCAGTCAATTCCGCGACGCCAGCGACGACAGACGGGTAATTGCCATGCGAAGAGCCCCGCGCCGTAGCAAGCGCGGCCTCGCCTTCGGCGCGTGCTTGCGCGACGACTTGGCCGATCGCGCCACGCACGCGCGCGGCTTCGGCAAGTCCATCCCCATTGACGCGATAGAACTCGTCGACCGTGCGCGCGGCGTCGGTGAGCTCGCGAACGACCGCGTCCGCGCGCGCCTGCCCGTCGGGCATGGCGGTGCCAGCGGCCTCGGCGACGTCGAGTTCTTCGGTGAAACTCACGTACGCCCCCGCCGCCGCATAACAGCGGGTTCGGACCGGCTCCCACGCGACAGCCATCCCGCGCTGCGGGTACACCGCTTCGCTTGCCGCCACGCCCACCTCCGCCGCCGATTGTCTGCGATCCATGTCAAGGAACGCCGCGCTCGTCGCCGACCGCGCTCCCGGAATCCACCCATTGTCGGGCCCGGACCTGAACCATCCACGTCTGCGAGGTGTCACCGGAATGTCCCCTTTCCCCAACTTGGGCGAGTGCCGCACGGGCACTGCACCGATCGTAGGAGATTCACCCGGTTTACCTGCGCCGCAGTCGGTTCCTACGCAACTTCGGTGAAACCTATTACTGTCGTAGCCATACCCGGCGATTCGGACATCGGTTCAGAACCGATTCGGACAAGTCGGGCAACGGGAATAACGGACCAATCGAAGGGAACCCCAGCATGGGTGTCAGCCTGTCCAAGGGCGGCAACGTCTCGCTGACCAAAGAGGCCCCGAACCTGACCGCAGTCGCGGTGGGTCTGGGCTGGGACGTCCGCACGACCACCGGCACTGACTTCGACCTGGACGCGAGCGCGATCGCCACCGGCGCGGACAAGAAGGTCGTCTCCGACAAGCACTTCATCTTCTTCAACAACCTCAAGTCGCCCGAAGGCGCCATTGAGCACCTCGGTGACAACCTCACCGGCGAAGGTGAAGGCGACGACGAGGTCATCAACGTGAACCTCGCCAACACCCCGGCCAACATCGAGTCCATCCTCTTCGCGGTCTCGATCTACGACGCCGACTCGCGTGGCCAGTCCTTCGGTCAGGTGCGCAACGCGTTCATCCGCGTTGTCGACCAGGCCAACGGCAACGAGCTCGCCCGCTACGACCTGTCCGAGGACGCGTCGACCGAAACCGCGATGGTCTTCGGTGAGCTGTACCGTAACGGTGCCGAGTGGAAGTTCCGCGCGGTCGGCCAGGGCTACGCCTCCGGCCTGTCGGGCATCGCTCGCGACTACGGCGTCAACGTCTAGTCGTTCATCGTCGTTAACAGGGGGCTCGAACACCGAGCCCCCTGTTCGCGTAAGAACAGAAAGGTCCTCGCGTGGTTACGCGCATTTTCGGCCTGTCCATCGTCGTCACCATCGTCTCGTTGGTTGTCGCATTCCTTTACGGTGGCCTGACCGCGCTCGCACTGTGCGCGATCCTCGGCATTCTTGAGGTATCGCTGTCGTTCGACAACGCCGTCATCAACGCGACCATCCTCAACCGGATGAGCGAGTTCTGGCAGCGCATCTTCTTGACCATCGGCGTCGTGATCGCCGTCTTCGGTATGCGTCTTGTCTTCCCGCTCGCCATCGTGTGGGTCACCGCGGGCCTCGACCCGGTCAAGGCGTTCGACCTGGCGCTTAACCCGCCTGCCGACGACGCGGCCTACTTCCCCGACGGCAGCCCGTCCTATGAAACGCTGCTCACCGACGCGCACCCCTCGATCGCGGCGTTCGGCGGCATGTTCCTCGCGATGCTGTTCCTCAACTTCGTCTTTGAAGAGCGCGAGGACACCTGGCTCAGCTGGCTGGAAAAGCCGCTCGCCAAGGCGGGCAAGCTCGACATGCTTTCCGTCGTTATCGCTGGTCTCGGCCTCGTGCTCGCTGGCGAATTCCTCGCGGCCGACGACGACCGTTCGACCGTGCTCATCTCGGGTCTGCTCGGCATCATCGTCTACATCGCCGTCGACGGGCTCGGCTCGATGTTCCACACCGAAGAGTTCGAAGAAGGCAGCTCGGGACCGTCCGAAGCTGTCAAGGCCACTGGCAAAGCGGCGTTCTTCCTGTTCCTCTACCTGGAAGTGCTTGACGCGTCGTTCTCGTTCGACGGTGTCATCGGCGCGTTCGCGATCACGTCCGACCCGATCATCATCGCCCTTGGCCTCGGCCTGATCGGCGCGATGTTCGTCCGCTCGATCACGGTGTACCTGGTTCGCCAGGGCACGCTTTCGGAATACCGTTACCTTGAGCACGGCGCGTTCTGGGCCATCGGTGCCCTCGCGTTCATCCTCATCGTCTCGATCAAGTTCCACGTGCCCGAGCTGGTCACCGGCCTAATCGGCGTCGCGTTTATCGGCGCGGCGTTCATCACGAGCATCCTCGCGAACCGTCGCGACGACGCTGACTCCGACAAGGCCCCGGTTTCGGTTAGCTAACCGGCACCGGTTGTCTTGCTGGCGGCGGCTCCACGATGGAGTCGCCGCCTTCTTTTTTGGCGCGTTCAGTTGTTCGAATAAACGCGAAGAACAACCAAATCAACAGCATCGTGCGAAGCCAAACACCGAATTGCACGACGCCCTCGGTCAATTCGACGCCTTCGCCTTCGCCCAGCGCATAGAAGTAGCGGAAGACACCGATGCCGATCGCGGCATCGGCAACCAGATACGCGGCGACGGCTTTCCACGGGACCTCAAGCAGCACGAGGAACGGGATAATCCACAGCGTGTACTGCGGGGAATGCACCTTGTGGAAAAGCATGAATCCGCACAGCATCGCGGCACTCACGCCGACCCAGGGGTAGGGATTTTCCGGTGTCCAGCGTCGCCAACCAAGCCACAGTGCCAGCGCGAATGATGCGAGAATCAGCACCGGCGAAGCTTTGGCGACCCAGTCGTGCCAGACCTGCGTCGTCTCGGCGTCGCGGCCGAAAATCAGCTGGTGACCCCAGTACCAAATCGAGTTCGTCGTGATGTCGGCCTGGCGTAATTGTTGGAAGGTGATCGACGCGCGCCAGCCGTCGAGGCCAGCGAGCGCGAAGGGCGCGTTGATCGCGACGACGGTCGCCATCGCGGCCAAAACCGTTTGCGCGGCCCCGGTGACATCGAATGTTGTTGTGTCTCTCGGCTTTCCGCGCGTAAGCACATACAGCGCGAGCGGAAGAACGAAAATCCCCGGATAAATCTTTAGGCAGAACCCGATCGCGAGCAGCACCGCGGCGATCACTCCGCGCGTTCGCACATCGAGTTTGCTTGGCGCGGCAACCACGTAAATCGCGGCGACCGCCGCGCACACCACCGGCAATTCCCAGTTATGAAACGCGTAGAGGACAAGCGGTGGTCCCGCCGCCCACAACAGCGCGGCCGTGCCTGCCAATCGCGCCAACATCCAGGCCGTGAGCAGGGCGAATGGGGTCAGGATTAGCGCCGAGTGCCAGAGGAAATCGGCGTCGTTATCCACGCCAATCGCGCCCGCCCACATCAAGATTCCGCTCAACACCGGATATTCGACAGCACCGCCGGTGAGCGCGCCGTCGTCGGTGATGCCGCCATCGACATAAGGGAAAACGTGATTGTCGATATCGCGCCCGAGCCAAAGGAATTGGATATCCGAATAGCAAACGTCGACATCTTTGCGTTCGTCGAAGACCACGCTACGGCCGTCACTGTCGATCAGCCCGCCCGCGCAGCGCGCCTTATTCGCATAGGCGAACGCCAGCGTGATCGCGCAAAGCAGCAGGACAAGGGCGGTAAATGCGGTCGCACGCGTCGCGCCACTGCCACGCGACGAGCGCGCGCGAGAGGCCAGATCGGCGGCGGCGGTCATGTCGATCACGATATGCGGGCCGGGCGCCTGTCTTGGTTCGCCCATGCGCGGGGTATCGATTTCGTTGCCGACTTGGGCCTCAGGTAGCCTTGTCGGGTTGCTGACGCAACGAACCCTCCTGCCATGGAAAGTCCATGGCCGTTTACCAGTCCACAGGAGGTGATTGGTCCGTGCGTCAATATGAAGTAATGGTCATCCTCGACCCGAGCCTGGACGAGCGCATCGTCGGGCAGTCCCTGGATAACCTGCTCACGGTCGTCAAGACCGAGGGCGGCAACGTCGACAAGGTCGACATCTGGGGCCGTCGTCGTCTTGCTTACGAAATCGCGAAGCAGGCTGAGGGCATCTACGCCGTGGTCAACCTGACCGCGACCCCCGCCACGGTCAGCGAGCTCGATCGCCAGCTGGGCCTCAACGAGACGGTGCTGCGCACCAAGGTTCTGCGCAACGACAAGTAGTTCTATCTGCTGACTTGTCGTACCCCGGCTCTAAGCTCGGGCGCAACAATTCACCACGGATGTGAACTGCACCCCCAGCAGGAGGAACCCCAATGGCAGCAGGCGACACGGTCATTACCGTTATCGGTAACTTGACCGCAGATCCCGAGCTTCGTTTCACGCCCGCGGGCGCAGCGGTTGCGAACTTCACCGTCGCATCAACGCCTCGCGTATTCGATCGCAACACGAACGAATGGAAAGACGGCGAGGCCCTGTTCCTGCGCTGCAACATCTGGCGTGAAGCAGCGGAGAACGTCGCTGAAAGCCTGACTCGAGGTGCTCGCGTCATCGTGAGCGGACGACTCAAGCAGCGCTCCTACGAAACCCGCGAGGGTGAGAAGCGCACAGTCGTCGAACTTGAGGTCGACGAGGTCGGTCCCTCGCTGCGTTACGCCACGGCCAAGGTTGCCAAGGCAGGACGCGGCGGCGGAGGCGGTGGCTTCGGCGGCGGTGGTTCCAACAATGCGGGTGGTGCGAGCGCAGGCGGCTACAACAACGGTGGCGGTCGGTCCGGCGGCAGCAGCAATGCTGGCGGCGGTCAAGACGACGACCCGTGGGGTAGCGCGCCCGCGGCTGGCTCCTTCGGGGGCGGCGGCCGCATGGATGACGAACCGCCGTTCTAAGAAACGGCACTCATAGTACGGAGAACAAGACCATGCCTAAAGCGCCCGCGCGCGAAAAGGTACTGAAGAAGAAGGCTTGCACTTTCTGCAAGGAAAGCAAGTCCGGAATCGTCAATATCGATTACAAGGACACCACGCTGCTGCGTAAGTACGTCAGCGATCGCGGCAAGATCCGCGCTCGCCGCGTCACCGGCAACTGCGTGCAGCACCAGCGTGACATCGCTGTCGCCGTCAAGAACTCGCGTGAGGTTGCCCTGCTGCCTTACGTGTCGACCGCTCGCTGAGAAAGGGAGTCACACCGATGAAGCTCATCCTCACCGCTGATGTTGACAACCTCGGCGCCCCCGGCGATCTCGTCGAGGTCAAGGACGGTTACGGCCGCAACTTCCTGCTGCCCCGCGGCCTGGCCATCCCGGCCACCCGTGGTGCGCAGAAGCAGGTTGAAGGCATCCGTCGCGCCCAGGACGCCCGCAAGGTTCGCGACCTGGATCACGCCAACGAGCTCAAGCAGGCCATCGAGGGCCTCGCCGCGGTTTCGCTTGCCGTGAAGACCGCCGACACCGGCAAGCTGTTCGGTTCGGTTACCGCTGGCGATGTTGCCTCGGCGATCAAGGCCGCTGGCGGCCCGGTCGTCGACAAGCGCAGCATCGAGCTGCCCAAGGCCCACATCAAGGCCACCGGCAAGCACACCATCGCGGTGCACCTGCACCCCGACGTGGTTGCCAAGTTCAACCTCGAGGTTGCGGCGAACTAAGTTCGTCTGACGGAAACCACCCCCACCACGTGGGGGTGGTTTCCGTTGCCCTTTTCTCTAGGTAGCTGGTCGATAGCCAACCCTATGGTCGGCCTGCTTCACGCTTCATGGCCGACGGTCAGCAATTCGCTGACCTCCCGTTATTCAGTCTGTGGATAACCCTCGAAACCGACCGCGCGCTTTGTGATGCCAGTCATAGCTAGGCCCACCGTCGTTTAACTTGCCGGGTTCCGGTGTTCACCTTTGGCGACACGCCGAACGAAGTTAATCCACAGGCGTCGGGTTTGTTAACAGGCGAACTATCAGGGCGTTGTGTGGTCTCAACCAGGGTTTTCCCCAACTTATCCACAGGTTATCCACAACCCAAGGTGAACAACTCCCAAGTTATCCACAGGCTGTGGGTAGCTGTGTCGGCTCTTGGCGAGTCTTGACGTAGTCGCTAGGTTCTTCGCAGCGCCCGAGTCTCGCCAGCTGGCCTCGGGAATCACGCAGGCAACCGATTGCTGGGCAGAGAGGACTCTTCGGTGACCACCACTGGCGATCGCGCGCAAACCGAGTTCTCCCCCGAGCCGCCCGGTGAAGATTTCGGCCGTCAACCACCCCACGACATGGCTGCTGAGCAGTCGGTACTCGGTGGCATGCTGCTGTCGAAAGACGCCATCGCCGACGTTGTCGAGGTGCTGCGCCCTGGCGATTTCTACCGTCCCGCGCACCAGGCCGTTTACGACACCATTCTTGATCTGTACGGCCGTGGTGAGCCCGCCGACCCGGTTACCGTCTCGGCCGGCCTTGAGCGCCGTGGCGAGCTCAAACGCATCGGTGGCCCGCCGTATCTGGTGACTTTGACCCAGACCGTCCCGACGGCGGCGAACGCCGGTTTCTACGCCGAGATCGTCGCTGAGAAGGCGATTCTGCGCCGCCTTGTCGAGGCGGGTACCCGCATCGTGCAGTACGGCTACGCGGGCGCTGACGGCCAGGACATCGCCGAGGTGGTCGACCGGGCACAGGCCGAGATTTACGAGGTCACCGAGCGACGGACCACCGAAGACTTCACGCCCCTTGAAGAACTGTTGCAGCCGACGATGGACGAGATCGACTCGATCGCGTCGCGGGGCGGCATTTCGCTTGGTGTGCCGACTGGGTTCACCGAATTGGATGAGCTGACGAACGGGTTGCACCCGGGCCAGATGATTATCGTCGCCGCGCGGCCTGGTGTTGGTAAATCGACGCTCGGCATGGACTTCATGCGCAGTTGCTCGATTAAGCATGGGCTGGCCAGCGTCATCTTCTCGCTCGAAATGAGTCGCACGGAAATTGTCATGCGTCTCCTTTCTGCCGAGGCCAAAATTAAACTTGGCGATATGCGCGCGGGACGTATGAGCGACGACGACTGGACCAAGCTCGCGCGCCGCATGAGCGAGATTTCGGAAGCGCCGCTGTTCGTTGATGATTCGCCGAACCTCACGATGATGGAGATTCGGGCGAAGGCGCGGCGACTCAAGCAGCGACACGATCTCAAGCTCGTTGTTGTCGACTACCTCCAGCTGATGACCTCGGGTAAGAAGGTCGAATCGCGTCAGCAGGAAGTTTCGGAATTCTCGCGAAACCTGAAACTGCTCGCGAAGGAACTTGAGGTTCCGGTCATCGCGATTTCGCAGCTGAACCGTGGTCCTGAGCAGCGAACCGATAAGCGACCGATGGTCTCCGATCTTCGCGAATCGGGCAGTCTTGAACAGGATGCGGATATGGTCATCCTGTTGCACCGCCCCGATGCATTTGAGCGCGACGACCCACGCGGTGGTGAGGCCGACTTGATTGTTGGTAAGCACCGTAATGGTCCGACCGCGACAATTACGGTCGCTCACCAGCTGCACTTGAGTCGGTTCGTTGATATGGCGCGTGGGTGACGCTACTCCTAGCGTTCGACCACTGCTCTCGCCTTCTCGATCGCCCACAGTAGGAAGTCGACTGGTACCTCGGAAATCAGTGGATCGATAGATACTGTCGCGTCGAGCCAAGATCCCCCGTCAGGAATCAACACGACGACATGACATCCAGGCCCAGGAAGGGCCGGGTCAGTGAACTCAATCATCCGTTGATCTGTCGTCAAATCGTCCGCAAAGACCACGGTGATCCACCGTCCCTTGAAATTTAGATCATCCATTTTCGCGCCCTTATCTCGATCCATCATATTTATGCAGAAATCTTTCAAAGTTGCGGGGCTTGCCCCCGCTCACCGTGCACAATCTCGATTTCCTGTGGCTGGCCATCCAGGATGTCTATCGCGACAGACGCTATATCGTAAGTCCCGATTGATCGGGCGAGCCGCAGGTAAAACCACACAGCCCCATCAGAAATGCGGTAACCGTGAGCGCGAATTCGCAGGTCGCCCACAAGGTCCTTCCGTACTGCTATGCAAGCCGAATACAACCGCATGCCGAAATCTGGTGCAACAGTCCAATTTCCTGAGCCGTGCTCACCGACTCCATGTTCCCGTAATTTCGGTTCGCGAAAAATTACCGGATGCCCGTCTGGAAACTGCTCGATGATCCCTTTGGTCAACGAAGCAATTTCAAAATAGGTCGGCGGGCCGCCGTGCTCGTCTGGTACGAGAATTCCGAAGTCAACATCCTCGCCAGACGAGCCGTATGCATCCGATCTAATCCTGATCTCGCGCCCAGAGACTAGGTTTGGAACCCACAGGTTCAGCTCGAACAGGGGCGGACCACCTGGCCACTCGCGCCTCTCAGAGATCTTCACTATCGCTCAACGCCCAGCATTTTAGTTCCTTTGCTAATTTGCCCTTTCAAAGTCTCGGTCCTTGGAATTTCATTCAGATCCTCGCTGGGGCTAAGCGTGCGCCGGTGTTGTCGGTGGCCGAGTGGAGTAGTCCGGCGGACTCACGTCAGATTCCTCGGTCGAGCATATCCAGCAGTTGGTTGGTGAGATCGTCGAGTTGGGCGGGCTCAAGGAAGCGCAGTGGGCCGTCGATGGCCAGGTAAGCCAGGCCGTGCACGGTCGGCCATGCGAGGAATTCCGCGCCCGCACGGCTTTCGGGGGTGAGCAGGCCCGTTTCGACCAATCCGTTGAGCGCGTCGGTGAGCAGTTCGATCGCGGAGCGCCCGGTCGGGCCTGCCGCGTCGGGTTCGGCGACGGCCGACACGTCGTGTTGGGTCGCGAAAGCCGTGCGAAACAGTCCGGGTTCCTCGCGCGCGAACCGGATGTACCCCGCGCCGACGGCGCGAAAGCGCGCTCTCGCGGTGACGGTCGCATCGTCGGTCGCGGTGATCGCGTCCTGTTCGGCGGTCATCGTCGCGGCCAGCTGTGCGAGCGCGTAGCGAGCTACGGCCTGTACCAACGCTTCTCGGTCCTTGAAGTGGGTGTAGGTCGCGTTCGGTGCCACACCCGCACGTCGCGACGCCTCGCGCAGGACGATCGCCTGTGGGCCGCCGCCTTCGCGCGCCATCGCCACACCGGCCTCAAGCAGGGCTTCGCGTAGGGCACCATGCCGGTAGGTGCTTCGCTGTGCCGGTTTCGGCGCGGTGTCACTCATTTCAGTTCGAACCCCTGATCGACGACGATTCTGGACGTTGTTCAGATCATAACTGGACAACGTCCAGAAGTCGTGTACCTTCTCTTCTGTACAGCGTTCAGATTCCATATCGCCAGGCACACAGGAGAACTCACATGCGCACTCTGATCAGCACCGCGTTCATTTCCCTCGACGGCGTCGTTGAAGCGCCCGGCGGCGAGCCCGGGTACCGCAACTCCGGGTGGACCTTCAAGCACACCGAATTCGTCCCCGATGCCTTCGCGATCAAGGGGCGCGAACAGCAGGAAGCCAGCGCGATTCTGCTCGGCCGTACCAGTTACGAAGCGTTCAGCCCGGTGTGGCCGGATATGGCCGACTTCGCGGAGTACAAGGAAATGCCCAAGTACGTCATTTCCACCACGCTCACCGACGATGTCTTGGTTTCGAACTGGGGTGAGACCACGATTCTGCGCTCGCTTGACGAGGTGGCCGCCCTCAAGCAGACCGAGGGCGGGCCGATCATCGTCCACGGCAGCGCATCCTTGAACCAGGCGCTGTCCGACGCCGACCTGATCGACCGCTACCACCTGCTCGTCTTCCCGCTGCTGCTCGGTGCGGGCAAGCGCCTGTTCTCGACCGCCGACAACGACACCAAGAAGTTGGAGCTCGTCGAATCTGCGGCCTACTCGAATGGCTTGCAGCTCAACGTCTTCGACGTCGTGCGCTGAACCACTAGGCGACGACGGCGGTTGGGGTTCGTGGCCAGTGGCGGTGGGCCTCGTCGATCACGAACTCGTGCGTGTGCTCGTAAACGCCGTCGGCCACTCGGATCGCGTCGCGCAGTTCGGCGGGGTCGATGGTTCCTGCCAGGTGGCGGTGAGTCAGGGCCGTCGGCTCGTTGCGAGGCCAAGTACGGACCGCCACCGCCGCGCCTGCGACGGCCAACGCAAGCAACACCGTCCAGGTCGTCGTGAATCCCGTTGCCGCCGTGAGCCATCCGTCGACTGGATACGTCACCAACCACGCCAAGTGCGACAGCGAGAATTGGGCAGCGAATAAAGCCGCACGGTCGGGTGCGTGGGAGCTTCGGCGCAGGAGCTGGCCGGTCGGGGTCAAGATCGCTGCCGTTCCCCCGCCGATCAATGACCACACCGCGACCGCCGCCGGCCAGTTCCCGCCCGCAATGGTCGACAACACGATCGCACCGGTCAGCCCGGTGACCAAAGCGGTTGCGCCTGTGAGCATTACGCGACGAGCGTCGACGCGATCCAATATCCGAGGCAATGCCAAAGCGACGATCGCAGTGCCAATCCCATTGGCCGCCAACAGCATCGCGACGTCAGTCTGTGTTCCACCCAACACGTCGCGCACGTAGTTGACCGTGTTCACCATGACCACCGCGCCCGCCGCCGCGATAACCAGGTTCAAGCCGAGCAGGCCACGCAGGCGCGGCGTCGCAGCGAAAATGCGCATGCCAACGGCGAGACGCTTCGTGAAACTTCCCTGAGTCACCGTACGCGCGTTCGGAACCCGTGTGCTCAACACCAAAATCGACGAAACAACAAACCCAATTGCCGTCGCTACGAATAGCCAGTTAAAGCTGATCACCATCAACGCGGCAGCCGCGAGCATAGGGCTCAGCAGCGTTTCCATTGTCGCGGCGAATTGCGCGGCGGAAAGGGCGCGCGTGTAGTCGCGTTCGTCGGGGAGAATATCGGGAATAACCGCTTGATATGTGGGTGTGTACGCCGCCGACGCCGTCTGCAAAATCACGATGAGCACATAGATCTGCCACACCTGGTCAATAAACGGCAGCACTAACACGGCGGAAGCGCGAATAACATTGAGCCCGACCAGGAATCGCCCGCGCGAGTAGCGGTCGGCGTACGCGGCAACGACCGGTGCGACCGTGACGTACACGAGCATCTTCAACGTGAGCGCGGTACCGAGCACCGCGCCCGCGTCGGCACCGGCCAGCTCGTAGGCGAGCAAACCGAGGGCGACGGTGGTGAAACCGGTGCCGAACAGCGCGGTTAGTTGCGCGGCGAACAGCCGGACGTAGTCGCGGTTGGCGAACAGGGAACTCTGCGTGGCGCTCATGGGAACCGACGGTACGACGACGCGTCCCGTTTGTAAACCCCTAGGGGGTACCGGTATCCGCACCAGCAGGGCCACCTCCCGACAGGCGCGAATTGTCGCCACACCGTTGCCGAGTCGCGGACCAGAACCGTGCCTAACCCATGTGAGAATTCCACCCAGGCACGTTCGACTTCGACCCTGTGAGGTGGCGTCATGTCGTTTTGGGATTTCGTGTGGTTGATCGTCATCAGCTTCGGCTTCGTGGCATACCTAATACTGCTGTTCATCATCCTGACCGACCTGTTCCGCGACCATAAAATCAGCGGCTGGATGAAAGCGGTCTGGATTATCTTCCTGTTTATCTTCCCACTGCTCACCGCGCTCGCCTACCTAATCGTGCATGGCGGCGGCATGGCGAAACGCCAGCAAGAGGCTGCGACGGAGGCTCAGCAGCAGGAAACCGCTTACATCCGCAAAGTCGCTGGTACGAGTCCCGCGCAGCAGATCGCCGAAGCGCAGGCGCTGCTCGACAAGGGCACGATTACCCCTGCCGAGTACGAACAGCTCAAAGCGAAAGCGCTCGCGCACTAATTGGCGACAAACCTCGTCAATTGCGGAACCGCCTCGCCAGGGTGCTTCGCGTTAAATGGCTCGCCGATGGCCTGCAACTTCCAATCACCGCTGCTGCGAAAGACTTTCGCCATGCTGATCGCGGTGAACGGCATTCCGCCGGTAAGGGAGTAGCGGGCCAATTCGGCATTATTCGTGCCGTCGATAAGTCGGCAAAACGCGTTGGTGACCTGTTGGAAGGTGTGGCCCTGGTACGAGGTCACGAAGAAAAGCAGCGTTGTCACGTGGGCGGGCACGCGGGTGAGGTCGACCAGGATCACCTCGTCGTCGCCATCGCCTTCGCCGGTGAGGTTGTCGCCTTGGTGTCGGATCGCGCCGTCTTTCGACGTCAGTTGGCCGTAGTAGACGACGTCGACAAGGGAGTTGTCGGCGTACATCGCGACTGAGGCGTCGAGATCGATTTCGATCGGACGTCGCCCGAAGAGGCCGCCGCGGGTCACCGGGTCCCAGCCCAAACCCATGCGGATGTAGGTGAGCACGACGCCGCCTTCCTTGCGGAGGGTGACGCGCTGACCTTTCGCGAGGGAGACCGGGCGACCCTTGGCGAGGGAGACCTCGGCAGGTTGTTGCGGAGGCGGCGCGGGCGCGTACGTGGGCGGGGCGACCGGCTGGTACGGCTGCGAAGCGCCCTGTGGCGCGGAATAAGTCGGCTGTGGACTCGGATAGGGCTGCTGAGCGGGATAGGCAGGCTGAGCTGGGTACGACGGCTGCGCTGCGACCGGCCGAGCGGGCGCATCCGCCACGCTCACCCCGTGATCGGCGACTAGGGCCGCAAACCCCCCGGCGTACCCGTCGCCAACCGCGCGCACCTTCCACGCACCCTGCCTGCGATAAACCTCAATCGCGATGACAACCGACTGGCTAACAAGCCCATCGATGCGGAAGTCGTAGAGCCGGTTGCCGTTGGGTTCGGTGATGCTGACGGTCGGGGCGGCGAGTGTCCCGAACGTGGCGTTTCCTTCGAGAACGACGACGGCGCGAATGCTCGCGATGCCAGCTGGCACGCGCGAAAGCGACAACGCGACCGTGCCACTTCGGCCGCCGACCACGGGATTCACCCGCACGCCGGGGCCTTCGGGCTGGTTGTAGAAGATGAAATCGGCGTCGGTTCGCACCGTGCCTTGCTCAGTGACCAGCAGCGCGGCGAGGTCGGCGGGCGCGCCAACCTGCACCGCGATGATCAATTCGTCAGCAGCAAGCGGGCCGTTTTGGCCCCTTCACCAGTGTTTGCGACATCGCGACTCTCCCCGCGCCAATGTGGTTGCCGCTCAACTGTACGAGAGCGCGCGCAACCGCGTTGGGCACCAAGCGAAGTCGCTGATTGGGCCGGTAACGTGACCGAGCACACCTGGTCTCGACTTGATAGCGCCAGTAACGATGGGGTTCGGTAGACCGACATTGTTCGTGACATGCGGCCCGTCGGGGGGCCCACCACACCAGTTGGCCTTCGGAACGGGATCAAGACATGAACCTGCGCGAATTCCTCGCGAAACACAAGATTGCCTCCGCGGTCGCCGCGCCTGCGGCACTCGGTGTCGCCGCGGTGGTCGCGGCATCGTTCGCGGTCACGTCACAGCCGCGGACCAGCGATTATGAGCTGACGACGTCGGTTACTGAGTGCCGCGAGATGGTCACCATCTCGGTTGCTGGCCGCAACGACACGCCCGTTCAGGGCACGACGGCGATGCTGCTCGATGCCAACGGCAACCCGCTGCCCGCCGCGCTGTCGGGCGACCATTCCAGTGTCTGGGTTGACCCGGTCGTCAACGCGCCCGCAGCCGGGGTCGCCGAGGGTCAGTACGCGGCGGTTTACATCGCCTACCCGGCGGATATGTCGAGTTACGAGGACGCGGTCAACGCTGGTGTCGCCAACACCCAACAGGTGATGCGCGAGATTTCGGTGGCGTGCCCCGACACCAAGTTCTCGATTGTTGGCTACAGCGAAGGCGCCGACGTCGTGCGACGGGTCGCTGAGGGCATCGGCAACGACAGCCCGGCCGACGGTTACGCGACCGTCGACCCGGCTGACGTGCTTGGTGTCGTGATGTTCGCCGACGCTGGTCGCAAGGCGGGCGACGGTACGTTCATCGGTGCCGCCGACCCCAACCACCCCGACAACTTCAACCAGAACTACTCGAATGGTCAGGCGCCCATTTCGGGTCAGGGTGTCACGACCGGCGGCGGCTTCGGCGCGCTGAACGGCAAGATCGCCTCGTTCTGCACCGAGGGCGACCTCACCTGCGCCGCGCCGAAGAACATCTCGCTGCTGCAGTTGGCAGCCAACGTTGGTCGTCAGATCAACGTCGACGACCTCCAGCGCGACGGGCTCACCCCCGCGACCGGCCAGGATGTCGCGTTCCAGCTTGGGCGCATCGCGATGGCCGCGTTCAGCGACATCGGCTCGAACCCGAACTGGATGGCGAGCGACGAAACGTTCCTTGACGTGCTGTTGAAGGTGTCGGACCCCGACTACAAGCCGGGTGTCGCGAAGCCGGTTTCCCAAGCCGACACGATTGCCGCCGAGAAGGTGTCGCCGCTGGCGTACCTGCCGCAGAAGGTGTTCAACGAGATCGTCGGGCTGATCGTGACGAACCAGAACACGATCCCGGTCGCGATGAGCGACCCGTACCAGCTGACGCTCGGCCCGAACGGGACCGGCCACCACTTCGATTACTGGCGTGATTCCGATGCCGCGAATGGCAAGCCGCTCACGTCGGCGGAGTACGCGGCGGCGTGGTTGACTAACCTCGCGCAGCAGGCCCAGGCTGGCGAGCCGGTGAACACGAAGTCCGCGCCCGCTGATGCCGACATCCAGGCCGCGCTTGTGCTGCCGCAGGTGTCGCGTGCTGAGCTCACCGCGCCGGTGGTGACGACGTCGAAGGTGCCTACGACGACTAAGGCGACCACCACGTCGAAGGCGGCGAGCACGACTAAGTCGACGACGGAGAAGGCAGCGCCGACGACGACGGTCAAGCCTGCGCCGTCGACAACGACCGATAAGTCGGTCGCGCCGAGCACGGTTGCGCCGACGACGACCGTCGCGCCGACGACAACGGTTGCCCCGACTACGACTGTCGCGCCGACGACCACGTCGGTGGAGCAAGCCCCGGCACACGCGCTGGCCCCGGCCAAGGTGAGCGTCGACCCGACGGTCGCGCCGAGCACGGTTGCTCCGACGACCGTCGCGCCTACGACGGTTGCGCCTACGACGGTTGCGCCGACTGTCGCGCCTACCACGGTGGCTCCAACGACCGTCGCGCCGACCACCACGGTTGACCCGACAACTACAACGGACGCGCCGCCCGCGCCGTAGTAGGCGGCAAGCTACGAGCCCGGGCACGGATTTGCTTCCGTGCCCGGGCTTTTCGCTTTGGTAGCGCAACCAGGTGGTTGCGAAAAACGTGGCATTTTCGTGCAGTTTCGCGTCCTGACCCCGATTTCGGCCCGAAAGCCCGCGAACTCGCACGAAAATGCCATGCGAGATCGACAAACCATGCCGTAGCCCACCCATCCTGGTGACGTATCCCCACGACGGTGCGATGATCTCCGGGTGACTCAGTGGCTTCCACTCCTCGGCTCGCTCATCGTCGCCGCCGCAGTTCTGGGCGGCATCCTTGGGATCAACCGCACCAATCGCGAGGCGATCGCGGCCGCGGACGAGCGCGGGCGGCAAGCGCTAGACGCCGCCCAACGCCACATTGAACTGTCGAATATGGTCGGTGACCAGCGCGATCACGAAGCGTGGCGGCGGGAGGCCGTGCTGGCTGCTGTCGCGTCGATTCTGGAAACGTCGGCGTCGGTGCGTTCGGATTTGGCCAGCGTGCAGGACTGGGACCTGGTGACCGCCGACGAAATCGACAACGTGAGCGCCGATATCCACAAGGTGATTTGGGGTCGGCCAGCCTCGATGCTGCCGCGACTGCGCGTCGTTGCGCAGCGCCGTATTTCCAGCAAATGCGAAGACCTCCTGCGCACGCTGACCGCCGCCCAGCACATCACGATGCAGCGCCTGAAACTGCACATCGACGTGGAAGCAACCGTCGACGAGCTGGAAGAAATGGCCGAGCTGTGGCAGAAGGCGATGCGCCACGCGGCTGAGCAGGAACGCGCGCTGGTTGAGACGACCCGCACCGAATTGGGCATCGCAACGAAATCCTCTGCGCCACAACCAGTTTCGCGCCCCGAGCCGGTCGCCCAGCGTGTAGAGCTTGAGCACGAAACCCCCGAGCCGCAGGCCGCCCCAGAGCCCGCCACCGCGCAGGTCACTGCCGAGCCCGCAGCGGCGCACGTCAGCGAGGGGTCGGCAGCCGAAGAGCACGCCACCCCCGCACCCCAATCCTCAACCCCCGCACCAGAAGACGCCCCCGAACAGGTCTTCATCCAGCAGGCAGTGGCCACCCACAACGCCGACCAGCGCCCGGTCGCCCAGGTCTAACCGCCCCAGCGCCGAACGCCCGCGCACTCGACTATCCCAGCCCGACCGCGCACTGCCCCACCTGCGCGCTCGACCACGCCCAAACCGACCGCGCGTCGCCACCCCGCGCCCTCGACTACGTCCGCACCGAACGCGCACTGGCCCATCCCGCGCTCTAGCCACGACCGAGCGCGCCCCTCGCTCACGCGCTCGACCACGTCGGACCACACTCCCCATTGCACAACCCACGCGCACTCGACTATCCCAGCCCGACCGCGCACTGCCCCATCTACGCTCGACCACGCCCAAACCGTCCGCGCGCCCAGTCAACCCCGCGCGCTCAACCCGCCCGAGCACTCCGGGCTGCTCATCCACGCACTTCGGCAATCCCGCTGCCCGCGTACTCGACCTGCGGATCTTCAACCACTATCGCGCACACCGTGCCGAAGGTGTCCTGGTTCACCATCGACAGCGAAATGCGAACGGGCCGCGACACTCTCGCGTGTCGCGGCCCGTGCTGTGCGGGGAATTAGCCCCGGTAAGCGAACACGTAAGCCAGCTTGCCCGGCTTCGCTTCCTCGTACGGCTTGGCCAGCTTCGCGAATTCCTTTTCGTCGAAGGCGGGCAGCTTGCCGAGGGCCGATGCGGTGAAGCCGTCGGTCACCTGCGCGTTGCCGTCAAGGGCGACCATCTTTGTCGCGATCGCGCGGACCAGGGCCAGGTAGGCGGCGTGGTCGTTGAGGTTGGCGGTGCGCGGGTTCACTGCCGGGTCAGTCTGGGCGCGCAGCCAACGGCCCCAGTAGAACTCCTGGAACGCCGGCGCGCCGCCACCCTGGGAGTAGGAGATGTCGCGGGCGAAGTACAGCGCGGCGCGGTACGGGTCGTTGCCGAAGTTGGCGAGACCAAGCGACTGAGGGAGCTGGTTCGGCTGGATCGGGTTGTCGTTGGCGTCGCGCAACCAGGTCCAGCCCTTGGCCTGCATGGTCTGCCAGAACGCGGCGGGGTTCTCCTTCGACAGGTTGCCCGTAATACGAACGCGCACAGGCGTGTTCGGGCCCGCGGTCTCCAAGAACGAGGTGAAGGTGTGGTGGCCGTCGGTCAAGTAAAGCTGACCGTGCGGGCCGACGACGGCGGTCTTCATCGGTTCGATGGTCGCCGGGGTCTCGCTGCCGCGCGCGACGGCGCAGGTGAAGCTCGACGGATCCGACAGCCGCGCGCCCGCGGGTGCCGACGCGGCCTGCTTCAGACCTGCCGACTCACACCAGTCGTCGAACTGCTTGTTGATCGCGTCCTTGCCCTTGGTGTAGCGGCCGAGCTTGTAGAAAACCTCGTCGTGGCCAAGCGACGGCTGCGTTGGCCGCAACTGAGTGAGCGTGGTGTCGACCAGGTCGCCTTCTTTGGCGTCGCAGTAGTTAGTCGGGTTGCTGTTGCCCGGCGCGCAGGGGAAGTTGCCGTTGGCAGGGTCGGCGGTGGCCGTCGAGATGACGGAACCGAACAGGCCCGCCGCGAGCGCGACGACGGTCGCGGTGCGACGCAATGTGTGGTGCATTCGGAAAAATTCTCCTGTGGCGCTGGGTAACTCGCACCCCGTCCGAATAGACGCGGCCCGCTGTGTTTAATGAGCGCGAACGACGAACACGCGGCACCGGATTTAACGCGAAGCGAACATTTAACGCTCTACGGTTGGGAATCCCTGCTGCCGACGTGGTTGACCGCGTAGCGTAGAAAGCACCCGCCCGACAGTGTGGTCGATCGCGAAAGTCTGTACACACCACACCGATGGGGGTACTGCCATGGATTTCATCGCACCACTAGACGCGCTATTCCTCCTCGCTGAGTCGCGTGAACATCCGATGCACGTGAGTTCGCTGCAACTGCTTGAGCCGCCGGAGGGCACGGGCCCGGAGTACGTGCGCGAGTTTCGCGAGCGCCTGCTCGCCGACCGGGAACTGCGGCCGACGTTCCGCAAACGGCCCGCCACCTGGCTCGGCGCGCCACAGTTGGCGTGGCGGCTCGATGACGATGTTGAACTCGATTACCACGTTGGCAGACGGGCTATCGCGAGCCCTGGTCACCTCGATGACCTGCTCGAATACACCTCGGCGCTGCATTCGCAGTTGCTTGATCGACACCGCCCGCTGTGGGAAATGCGGTTCATCGAAGGGCTCGCCGACGGCCGGTTCGCGCTGTTCACGAAGATGCATCACGCGCTCATCGATGGCGTTTCCGCACAGCGCGTCTTGCGCAGAACGCTCTCTACCGACCCAACCGACCAGACGGTGATGCGCCCGTGGAACCTCCCGCGCAAGACCCGCGTCGCGTCGCATAAACCGGGCGTCGGCGGGCTCATTAAGGGCGCGGGTTCGTCGCTCGCTGGCATCGCGAAAGCGGCCGACGTCGGGTTGCGTAAACAGCAGCTGACCTTGCCCTATGCCGCGCCGCGCACGATGTTTAATGTCCCGATCGGCGGAGCGCGCAGGTGCGCGGTTCGGAGCTGGCCGATGGACCGGATCAAGCAGGTGAAGAAGGCGACCGGCACCACGGTCAATGATGTGGTGCTCGCGATGTCAGCGGGCGCGCTGCGTGCGTATTTGCTGGAGCGACAAGCACTTCCCGACAAGCCGATGATCGCGTTCGTGCCGATGTCGGTGCGCGACCCCGACGACACCGACACCCAGGGCGTGAAGATCGCCGCGTTGCTGTGCAACCTTGGCACCGATGTCGCCGACCCGCTTGAACGACTCGAAGTGATCGCCGACTCAACACGCCGCAATAAGCAGGTGTACCAATCACTTTCGCCAACGCAGACGATGGCACTTTCGGCGCTGATGCTGAGTCCCCTTGTGCCCATGTTCCTTCCGGGCTTCGCCGCCGTCGGCGCTCCCCCGTTCAACATCGTGATTTCCAACGTTCCTGGCGCGAAGGAACCGCTGTATTGGAACGGCGCGCGCCTGGACGCCAGCTACCCGCTGTCGATCCCGCTCGACGGCCAAGCCATCAACATCACCCTCACCTCCACCGGGGACAACCTCGACTTCGGTTTGGTCGGGTGCCGCCGCACCGTGCCTGACCTGCATCGATTGCTCGATCATCTCGAAGATTCGCTCGCTTCGTTAGAGGCCGCCGCGAACTAGAACGTGTTACAGTTCGGTATGCGTACCGAATTTTGTGAACAGCTCGGCATCGAGTTCCCGATCTTCGCCTTCACCCACTGTCGCGACGTGGCCGCCGCGGTCAGCAACGCGGGCGGGCTCGGGGTACTCGGTGCTGTTGGCTTCACCGCCGAGCAACTTGAGGTGGAGCTGAGCTGGCTCGATGAGCATGTCAACGGGGTGTACGGCGTGGATCTGGTCATCCCGTCGAAGTACGAAGGCAAGGGCGTCGAGGGCCTTTCGCCCGAGGAACTCGAAGCTCAACTGGCGCAGATGGTTCCGCAAGGTCACCGCGACTTCGCCGCGAAACTCCTTGCCGACCACGGGGTTCCAGCGTTGCCCGACGGCGAGCATCACAACGAACTGCTCGGCTGGACCGCAACAACAGCGGCACCGCAGGTGGAAGTGATCCTGCGCCACCCGAAAGCCAAACTCGTCGCCAACGCGCTTGGCACCCCGCCCGCTGACGTCGTCGAGCGAATTCAACAGTCAGGCAGGGTGATTGGCGCGCTCTGCGGCTCGGTAAAGCACGCGCTCAACCACAAGGCGGCCGGGCTCGACTTCGCCGTTTGTCAGGGCACCGAAGGCGGCGGTCACTGCGGCGAGGTTTCGTCACTTGTGTTGTGGCCGCAGGTAATTGACGCCGTCGGCGACATGCCCGTGCTCGCTGCGGGCGGCATCGGCAACGGCGCGCAAATCGCATCGGCGCTCGCGATGGGCGCGGCGGGCGCGTGGACGGGCTCGCTGTGGCTCACCGTCGAAGAGGCGAACGTCCCGCCCGCGCAGATGTCGACCTATCTGTCGGCGTCAAGCAACGACACCGTCCGCTCGCGGGCATGGACGGGCAAGCCGTGCCGCATGCTGCGCAACGACTGGACCGACGCGTGGGAGGCCGACGACACGCCCAACCCGCTGCCAATGCCGTTGCAGATGATGGTCGCGCTCGACGGCGTCAAGCGCGGTCACCGCTACCCCGAAGCCGCCAAAGACGTGAACTTCAACCCGGTCGGCCAGGTCGTCGGCATGATGAACCGCATCGAACGCAGCGCCGACGTGGTGAACCGCCTGGTCTCGGAATACGTCACCGCCTGCGATCGGCTCACCAAGCTCAACGGGTAATCACCCGTTTGCTAGCTCCAGCACTCCCCGCCCGATCGGCCTAGAATTACCTGCATTCTCTCAATGCGGCGGTATTGCCGATCGGTAGCGAGCGGGATGGCGGTGGGTGTGAAGTGGGCGACGGGCAGGTCTGGGCCGAACTCAAAGCTAAATTCGCCGACGCGATGGTGCAGCTGCGCGGCGACCTCGCCCATCACCCCGGCGAGACCAAACCCAATCTCGATCCCGGCGATGACGAGAGCAAAATCCCGGCCGTCCCCCCCGACCTGCTGAACCTGCTGTGCCGGATCGGGGTTGCGCTCGTCGGCGCTGGCGAAACATCAACCAGGGTCCAGGAATTTCTCGATCGACTCTCCAAGCGCTACGGCACAAGCAGCGTGCACTTCATGGTGTTGCCGACCGCGGTTTTCGTTCGGGTGCGTACCGCCGACAACGGTTCGCAACTCGACATGCTCAACGCGCGGGTCGGCACACTGCCGCTCGATCAAATCGCCGCGCTGTATCGGCTCATCGACGAAATTCTGCGCGACGCGCCGCCACCGGAAAAAGCCAGCCGCGAACTCACCGCGATCCTGCACCAAAAACCAGGCAGCCCGCCCTGGGTGATTCTGCTTGGACAAGTGGTGTTGACCGTGGGGCTCGGCATGATGCTTAACCCGGGCGCGCGCGCGTTGGTCGGGTACGTGGTGCTTGGGCTTGTGGTTGGTTTGCTCACGCAGCTCGCTGGCAAGTTCAAGCTGCTGCATATCGCGTTGCCGGTTGTCGCGTGCGCGCTCGTCGCGATTCTCGCGTTCGGGTTTCCCGGAGTGCTCGCGGGTGGTCAACCGCAGCAGTTGCTCATCCCCGCGGTGGCGACGCTGATCCCTGGCGCGATGCTCACCAACGGCACGATCGAATTGGCGACCGGGTCGATGGTCGCCGGCGCGAGTCGCATGGTTTACGGAATCAACATGCTTTTTCTGATGTCGTTCGGATTGTTCGTCGGGATCAGTGTGCTTGGCACGCTCAAAAATGTGCCGATCAGCCACGCGCAGTTGGGCTGGTGGGCACCACTGCTCGGGGTGTTGCTAATCGGGTACGGGCACTCGTGGCGGTCGAGCGCGCCGCAAAATTCGGTCGGCTGGTTGCTGCTCGTCTTGTATGTCACCTACGCCGCGCAGTTCATCGGCAAACACATTTCCGGGCCGCTGACCGGCGCGTTCCTCGGCGGGCTCGTCGCGGTTCCCGCCGCGTATTTAATTCAGGGGCGAAAACACGCGCCGCCGACGCAAGTCGCGTTTCTGCCCGCGTTCTGGATGTTGGTGCCCGGCGGGATCACGCTCACCGGCATTTCGGACTTGATCATGCCGAACGCGCACGAGACAACCGGCCAGGGCGGTCTCGGGGTGATCGTCTCGGCGTTTCTGACGGTCATGGCGATCGCGCTTGGGGTCATGGTCGGGTCGAGCCTTACGTCAACGCGCCCGCCGCACGTTGGCACGATTTTGGAATCGATCATGCCGTCGCAGGCAAAGGGGACGGCGTTCGGGCAGTGGGTTGACGCTCACGCGGATGCGGACGCGCATAAGCCGCGAAAACCCCCGAATCATTAATTTTTCGCGGCTGGCGCCGCGGGGTCTGTGTCTTTTCGCGGCTGGCGCCGCGGGGTCTTGGCCCTGTTCCCCGCCTCTTCCCTCCCTCCGGGCGCTCCTTCGTCGCACCCTCCGGTCAGTCCATCGGCGGGCGGGCCAAGACCTTGCAGGGTGGGGCGTCAAACCGTTTAGCCAGCACTGGCGAGGCCCGTTTACGCGACCTCGGCGGCGGGCTCGTGCACGCCGAGTAACTGCTCGAAACGCGCGGTCACCTTCGCGTGGTACAGGGCGAAAAGGTCGTCGAAGAGGGCCAGTTGTGCCTCGGTTGGCGGCGCGTCGGCCGCCCACGCGGCGAGCAGACCGCGCCAAATCGCGACGTGAAGGTCGGGCGCGACGGCGAAGTAGGCGCTCACCGCGGTAGGCACTTCGAGCACCATGTCGGCGATCGAGTTGAGCACCGCGCGCTGCACACCCATGCCGAGTGCACCGAGCAGCGAGCGGGTCACCGCCATTTCGACGTTCAGCATTGCCGCGTGATCGGGCAGGTCAGCGCGGGCCAGCGACTCCAGTTCGTCTATCGCAGCGGTCAATTCGGCAATGTCGACGGCAGCATCGGGGTCGTCGTAGCAAAGGTCGGTGTAACAAAGCAGAGCGTCGGCGATGATTCCGCGCTCGGTTTCGACCAGGTCAGCGAACATCCCCGACGCCAGTTCAGGCACGTCGGCGGCGAAGCGGAACAGGTGCCGGTAGGCGTCCATGCCACCTTCGCGACGCACGTCGAGCACCGCGAAGCCCCGGCCGCGAAGGGCTTCGACAAAGCCGTACGACTCAAGGCGACCAAGCGTCAATTGTGCTGTGGCCCGATTCATTTCGAATTCCTCAGCGACTTGACGCACTGACGGCATCAGGTCACCGGGCTGGTACTCACCGATCGCGACGCGCCGGGCCAACTCGTCAGCGACTTCGGCGACAACTGTGTGCGCTCCCACCGAATGTCACCTCTCAGCTGGAAAAGCCTGTTATGTCCCAGACAGTTTATCCCCGCTACCGATCGCGCTTAGATCATGTCCTTGTCGCTCATCCACTTCAGCACCGGCCAGCCGAGTAGCACGGGAATCCAGCAGGTCAGGACGCGGTAGAGCAGCACGGCGGGCACCGCGACCTCGGCTGGCACACCGAAGGCGGCGAGACCACCGATGAGCGCGGCTTCGACAGCGCCAACACCGCCGGGCGTGGGTGCGGCCGACGCGAGCGAGCCGCCAATCATCGTCACGATGGTGACGGCGACGAAATCCGTTCCGCCACCGAATGCTTCGACGCTGACCCACAATGCGAAGGCCTGGCCGAGGGTGATCGTCGCGCAGGCCAGGATGATGACGCTGAAGCGTTTGGGGTTGCGCGCCAGGTCAGTGAGCTCGCGAACAACTTCCTTAACCTGTGGTCGGACGGAGTGATTGACCCAGTGTCGCAGCTTGGGCACCAGGACAAACAGCCCGATAAAGCCAACGCCGACGCCACCTACGAGGTAGAGGACGGTCGCGTCTGGGACGATGTGGGCAAGATTCGACGACGTTCCCGCGACGATCGAAAACAGCACAAGCAGCGACAAATGCGTCACGACCTGCACGGTTTGTTGCAGCGCGACGGCGGCGGTCGCGCGCGTTGTCGTCAGCCCCCCGGACTGCTGCAAGTACCGCACGCTCAACGCGAGCCCACCGACGCCTGCCGGAGTTGTCGTCGCGACGAAGGTGTTGGCGAGTTGTTCGAGCGTCATCCAACGAAGCTTGACCGGGTAGCCAGCACACGCGTTGAGGCCGAGCGCGGCCCCGACGTAGGTCGCGGCCGAAATTCCAAGTCCGCCGAGCGCCCACCACCAGTTGATGTGGCGGAGCTGGCTAAAGAACGTCGGAACCTGGCTGATGAAGGGGTACGCCACGTAGACGAGCGCGACGAGCAAGATCAACTGAATGATCTGCTTGCGACTAAACCGCGTGACCTGGGCTGTCTTGATCTGGTCATGCCCGGTCTGGTCGCGCACCTCTTGCGATGCCTTCTGAACGTCTTTGTGCCAGTGGGGAATTGACCTGCGAATCCCAGTTGGCATCGCCGAGCGCGTCAAGCGGCGGGCCGCCGAAACCACCGCGTTCTCACCAAGCACCTCAATCGCCGACGCGACCGCGACCTTGCTGCCGAACAACGACGTCGCGGTCACGAGCAGTTGCGCGATGTCTGAGTTGCGTTGCACGTCGCCCGAACCGAACTCGGCGGCTGCGAACCCGCCAAAGAGCGTGTCGCCGTGCTTAATTCGAATCAGATCAGGTTGCAGGTCGCCGAGCGTGATCTGGTTGCGATGCAGGTCTGCCATCGCGCGCCACACGCCGGGCAGCACGTCGGACTTGTGATCGGCGAGACGCGTGCCTTCAGGGACGGTGTGCGCGTAGAGCATCCAGCCACGGTCGAGCGCGGCGACGGTGAAGTGGCTGCAATCGGCTTTGCCGAGGTCGCCGATCGCGATGCCCATCAGCGCCCGATGCTCGACGGCGCGTTGCATCGACCCGTGCAGCGGCGCGGTTTCGCTCGGACGGAACGTGATCAGCCGCCAAAGTTGGCGCATCGCACCGAAACTGCGTTGGTTCTTGCCGTACATTTCGACGACGATTTCGCCGGCTGGCTCGGCAACAGCGGTCGCGAGCAGCAGCGGTCCGCGTCCTGCCGGATGTACGACGGTGAAGCCTTGGACGGTGAAGCCGCGTCGCGCGAGGACGCGAACGGCCGCGTCGAGCGGCACCTCAAGCGCGGGCGTGCCTACGAGCCACACGATGATCGCGCCGACGAGCCAGCCGACCGCGAGCCCGAGCATCGCGCGAGCGGGCACGACCGAGCTCACAACGAGGTGAATCGGTGCGAACATTAAGAGCAGGAACCACATCCAGCGACGTGGTCGCGTTGGCAACCACGGGCTCGACACCGTGAGCATCGCGGCGAGCATCGCGATCCAACGCGGGTCGTCGAGGAATTGGCCGAGGAAGGTATCGAGTCGATCGGGCACTTGCAGGTGCCATTTCGGCGTCGACAGGCCAGTACCCGTAAACGAGAGCGCTAGTACCGCGAGCCAGCCCGCCGCCGCGTAACCTGCCAGCAGTTTCCACTGGCGTCGCAACACCAATTCGATGAAAATCGCGAACGGCAGCGCCAGGATCAGCATGCCGTAGATCAGGTAGACCATGTTCGACTGCTCGGGGTTGAGGAACCCCACGATGTTGGAAACCGACTCTTCGAGCGCGAGCCATTCCGGGCGCGTGATGAGCGATCCGGTGATCACGATGGCGACCGACAAGATCGCGAGCACAACGCGAATGATGTCGCTGGTACGCCGGATCAGCGGTTGAAGAAGACTTCCCGATACCGGGATCTCCCGACCGTCAACGCGCATAGGCGCACGATACTGGGTTGCCGTGCCGGTAGGGTTTGCGGGCTGGCGGGGTGTCGGCCCCTTATTTTGGGGCTTGACGTGCGGTTGCGCGACGATCGTGGCTAGGGATTACCCGAATTGTCGGTGGTAGCGCGTGTAGGCGATGGATTACTTCGAACGTCGCGTCGCGGTCGGCGTCGACGAGTTCGCCGGGCATCGGCGCCTTTTCCCGCAGCAGGCGAATTTGTAGCGACGACCAAACCGCGTCGCCAGCGAGGAGGATTCGGCGGTCACCTTCGACCGCGAGTAGCACGCCGACGCTGCCTGGGGTGTGACCGCCGAGGTCGACGATGATCACCGAGCCGTCGCCGAACAGATCGTGGCTCGCGCGGAAGGTGAGCACGGGCGGGCCGGTGAGTTCGTAAAGGTCGAAGACGCGGCCGCGTAGTGGCCCGCGCGCGACGCCGAGCGGGGCGTGCGGGGTGGTCATCGCCCAGGTGTATTCGGCGGCGGGCACGCGAATGGGCACCCAGCCGGGGATTTCGTACAGGCCCGATACGTGGTCCCAATGCAGGTGCGTTGGGAGGACGAAGTCGAGGTCGGCGCTGGTGAGCCCGACCGTCGCGAGGATGTCGGTGAGCCCGGTGACCGGGCGATCTGGGCCGACGAAATGCCCCATCGGGAAGGGCAATTCGGGCAGGACACGCTCATGCACGCCCGCGCAAAGGGCGGGGTCGACGAGGAACGTGGCTTCGGGATGCCGCACGACGAAGGTAGACATGCCCATCACCGTCGAACCGAGCGAGGCCACACCTTCGGTGATCACCGAGGTTGGCGCCGACAGCGTTGCCTGCGTGAGGGCGGTGAACTCGACCGTGGTTTCTGCCTTGGGCGGTGGCACGTATTCGAGGTTGGCGAGAAACTCATGGTCGACGCGCCGGGGCCGGACGATGCGCTGCGCGGTGTTTACCGTTGCGGCGCAACAGGTGAGAATCGTCGATAACATCGCCGTGCGCTCACCCATGCCTGCCACTGTGCCACCTCGACGCGGGGTGTGCCATTTCGCGGTACTACTCGCGGCCCATCAGCCGGTCGGTTTCGCGGCGTTCACGCTTCGTCGGGCGACCCGCACCACGGGCGCGTTGCGGGATCGACGCGAGCACTTCCTTCGGTGGCGGCGGCGGGCTTCGGTCGATCATGCACGTCGCGGCAACCGGCGGGCCAACTCGTTTGTGGATGATCTGTTCGACAACGACGATGCGTTCGATTCCCGCGTGCCGAATGCGGATTTCGTCGCCGTGCCGAACGGGCTGCGCGGGTTTGGCGGTAACGCCATTGACGCGCACATGCCCGGCGCGACATGCCTCAGCGGCGGCCGAGCGGGTCTTGAAAAGCCGAACCGCCCAGGTCCACGCGTCGACGCGGGCCTGAGCGGTTGAGCGAACTACTGGGGGCACCCCTAGACGATACGGCGAGCCGTAACTACGTCGTCGGCGCTGAGGTGCGTGTAGGAAACCGGGGTGCCGGACTGCACGGCGTTGAGGAGCTTGCCGTCGCCAGCGTAGATGCCAACGTGGCCGCCACCGTTGGTGATGACGATGTCGCCGGCCTGGAGGTTCTGGAACGCGACGGGAGCGCCAACGTGGGACTGCTCGAAGCTGGTACGCGGCAGTTCGACACCGGCCTGGCGGTAAGCCCACTGCACGAGGCCGGAGCAGTCGAAGCTCTGCGGGCCAGCAGCGCCCCAGTTGTAGGAAGCGCCGAGCTTGGTGCGCGCCGCATCGAGGGCAACGGCACCAGCGGACTGCTGCTGGGTCTGGAACGGGTTTTCGAAGGTGATGCCGGGGGCAGGAGCCGCCTGGTTCTGCGGCGCGACCATCGACTGGAACTGCTTGTTGAGTTCCTGTGCGGGGGCGTCGAACTCAGGCGGAACATCGAAGTTTCCGAGACCGGGAATGTTGATCGTGCCAGCCATAGCGTTGACGGCGGGCATGGCACCCGTCGATGCGGCAACGGCACCCAGAACGAGGGCACCCTTGACCGAGTTGGGCACGCGTGAATCTCGCTGCAAGCTGTGTTTACCCACCGAGACGAGTCTCCGATCTTGCTACTCTCCCGCCCTCGAAATCGCCTGGCGCAGCGATCTTTATAGGCAGTAACTCCAGTGGCGCCGTTTCTCTGACGAAGCGACAGACTCCACTAGGTCACGAGAAGATTACGACGTGAGACCTTCGCTGTCCAGCGAAGCGCGCAAGTTGTTTTCCTCAAAACCTCGAAACCGCAGGACAATCGCTTAGTCCCGGCGTGTCGCAATGGCCGCTTCGAGCGCCGCGATACGTGCGCGGGCCTCGGTGAGCTCCACTTCCATCGAGCCGAGCCGACTCACGATCGGACCGAGCGCGAGCGCGGCGAGGTGCAGCGGGTTGTAACCCTGATCGACCGCGGCAAGCAATCCCGCGTGCAGCACCTTGGTTCGGTGTGCGGTGTCGGGGATCGGCCATTCGGCGACCATCTCGTTGAGTTGGAGTTCGGGCGTGACCGTCTCGTCAGACATAGCTAGAAGTATGGGCCGAATCGGGAGTTACCTGACGGCAACTCACTTGTCACGCAACAACGGGCGTAAACCGAAAAGATCGGTTATTGTGGTGGAGATCACGTTGTGTGGTGAGTCACACGACTCGGTGCAGTGCGGCCCGGGGATTTTTGGGCGTGCCAGTGATCCGACGAGTCGGTATGCCCGCCATATACACAGGAGGTAACGATGACACGCAGCGATATCGTGGAACTGCGCTACGCGGTCGGTCAGCTCCGGCAATCCATCGGCGCACTGCGCTCCAACTATGGCGATGCGGCCACCGTGCGCAGGCTGGAGAACGACCTCGAACGGCTCGTCATCGATGCCGATGAGTTCGAGCACACCCCGCCACCAGAGGTGTCAACCCCGCGCAGGTCAGAACCGATCTACGTGCCCGACAGCAAGTCGGATGAGGCGGCGTGGATGGGTGCCCAAGACGAAGGGCTCGGGTTTCACTCGCGGCCACGTACTAAGTAAGTGACTCGATGCTGGGCGGGCTAACTCGGTTAGCCCGCCCAGCGTCCTTCTATCCCGCTCGGTGGCGGCCGAGTCGGCGTGGGCCGCGTCCCGGCGGTCGAGCGCCGTGGAAACGTGCTCCACGCGGTGCCTCTTCGGGTTCGTCAGCAGCAGATTCGAATAGCGCGGCAATGCCGTGGTCGGGGCCGAGCGTGATGGCTTCAAGGCCGAAGCGGCCGCCGCTGCGTTCTAGTTCGTGCAGCATCGTCGTCATGATTCGCAGGCCGGTCGCGCCTGCCGGGTGGCCAAGTGCCAGGTCCGATCCGTTCACGTTCAGGCGTTCGAGCGGGTCGATTTCCCATTCATTCGCCAGTGCCAACACTTCTACCGCGTAGCCCTCGTTCACTTCGAGCAGGTCGATGTCGCCGAGGCGGAAACCGGTGCGCGCCAACAGCTTTGACACCGCCGGCGCCGCACCCAGCGCGGGGCCAGCGCCATCGCAACCGGCAGCCGCCCAGCCAGCGAGGTAACCGATGGGCGTCAGCCCGAGCTCGTCGAGTCGGTCCTCGCCAACAACCAGGCACGCCGATGCGCCAAGCCGGTGCGTGCTCATATTGCCGACCGTCACCACGCCGGCGTCGAGCAACGGACGCAGGCCAGCGAGGGTGCGCATGGTGAGGTCTTCGCGCACGCCTTCATCGCGTCGAATTTGCAGGTCAGGAAGATGTTGTGCCACGCCGACCGGCACGATTTCGGCGGCGAACGCGCCTTGGCGCCACGCGCGTGCCGCCTTGCGGTGACTCGCGATGGCGAACTCGTCGGCGGCGACGCGGTCGATGCCGTAGTAGTGGGCGAGCCGTTCGGCGTTGTGCAGTCCCGCGCTGCCACCGGGCGGGCCAGGCTGGACGGTCACGCATTCGACGCCGCCCGCGACGACGACGTCGGCGGCTCCGGTCTGCACCATCATCGCCGCCGTCAAGACCGCTTGCAGTCCGCTGCCGTGCCGGTCGGTCAAAAAGCCGGGGACGGCGAAGGGTAGTCCCGCGTCGCGGGCGGCGAGCGCGCCTAGCGCTGGCACATCAAGCTGATCGGGGTCGACGCACGTCATCGCGACGTCTTCGATGTGTAGCGGGTCGATTCCTGACCGCTCGATTACCGCCGAAAGCACTGTGGTCGCCAGCCATTGCGCTGGCATGCCCGCCAACGCGCCACCGTCGACGCCACTTGGCGTACGGACTGGCGCGACGATCGCCGCTCTTCTCATGGACACGTCCAAGCTCTGTTCTTGATCCCTATCGGTTGCTTGGCACAGCGCACCACAGGTTTGTTGCCACTGAATGACAGCCGATTACTAACCGCGACTGTGAGCGAGATCACTACCAATGCGCCGGGTCGAGTTCCTCGTGACCCACCGTTACCTGTCAGACCTTCGGCGTATGGTGGCCTACATCACAAACCCAAGGGGCTGGTAATAACGCCTTCCCCCAACGGCTTACCGGAGGCATCCGTGAGTGCCGCACCCACCGCCGGTCACGGCGTCTTCTCCAAAACGCGCGCGCACATCACCGCGCGCACGCTGCGCACCGATCGGTGGTGGCTGCCACCACTACTTACCGCGCTCGGGCTAGCGGCGTTCGTCGGCTACGCGACGGTGCGCTCGTTCGTGCGCACTGCCTACTGGGTGCCCGAATACCACTACCTTTCGCCGTTCTACTCACCGTGTTTGAGCGAATCGTGCGTGCCAGGGTCAAGCCACTTCGGTACGCCAATTCCCGCGCTGCCCATGTGGATTCCGCTCGGGTTCGTCGTGCTGCCGTTCCTGCTTGGGTTCCGGCTCACCTGCTACTACTACCGCAAGGCCTATTACCGCTCGATCTGGTTGTCGCCGCCCGCATGTGCGGTTGCTGAGCCACACGCGCAATACACAGGCGAGTCGAGAATGCCGCTGCTGCTACAGAATTCGCATCGCTGGTTCTTCTACTTCGCGCTCGCGGTTTCGGCGATCAACACCTACGACGCCGTGACCGCGTTCCACGGCAGTGGTGGTGGATTCGGCTTCGGTCTCGGCAACGTGATTCTTACAATCAACGTGATTTTGCTGTGGTGCTACACGATTTCGTGCCACTCATGCCGTCACGTTGTCGGCGGACGGCTCAAACATTTCTCCGCGCACCCGGTGCGCTATCGCATGTGGACCATCGTTTCCAAGCTCAACACCCGCCACATGCTGCTTGCGTGGACCACACTCGCCACCCTCGCGATCACCGATTTCTACATCATGTTGGTCGCCTCGCACACCATCTCGGACCTGCGCTTTATCAACTAAGGAGCTTCACCGATGCCAGAAGTGGAAACCCACGACTACGACGTCGTGGTTGTCGGGGCGGGCGGCGCGGGGTTGCGCGCGGTCATCGAGGCACGCGAGCAGGGCAATTCCGTCGCGGTCGTGTGCAAGTCGCTCTTCGGCAAAGCACACACCGTGATGGCCGAGGGCGGCTGCGCGGCGGCAATGGGCAACGCGAACGAAAAGGACACGTGGCAAACGCATTTCGCCGACACGATGCGCGGCGGCAAGTTCCTCAACAACTGGCGCATGGCCGAGTTGCACGCCCAAGAAGCCGCCGACCGCGTGTGGGAGCTGGAAACCTATGGGGCACTTTTTGATCGGACGCCCGACGGTCGCATCAGTCAGCGCAATTTCGGCGGGCATACCTACCCGCGCCTCGCCCACGTCGGCGACCGCACCGGCCTTGAACTCATTCGCACGATGCAGCAGAAGATCGTTTCGCTACAGCAAGAGGATTACGCGGCGACCGGCGATTACGAAGCGCGCATCAAGGTCTTTCACGAAACCACCATCACGGAGCTGATGACGGTCGACGGCAAGATCGCTGGCGCGTTCGGGTATTACCGCGAGTCCGGGCGGTTCGTCCTGTTTCGCGCGCCTGCGGTCGTGCTCGCAACTGGCGGCATCGGCAAGTCGTACAAGGTCACGTCGAATTCGTGGGAGTACACCGGCGACGGTCACGCGCTCGCGCTCCGAGCTGGCGGCACGCTCATCAATATGGAGTTCTTGCAATTCCATCCCACTGGCATGGTCTGGCCGCCGAGTGTGAAGGGCATTCTCGTCACCGAGGGCGTGCGCGGCGACGGTGGTGTGCTCAAGAATTCCGAAGGCAAGCGCTTCATGTTCGACTACATTCCGCCCGTCTTCAAAGGGCAGTATGCCGAGACCGAGGAAGAGGCCGACCAGTGGTTGCGCGACAACGATTCCGCACGTCGCACCCCTGATCTACTCCCGCGCGACGAGGTCGCGCGCGCGATTAACGAAGAGGTCAAAGCGGGGCGCGGCACCGAGCACGGCGGGGTTTACCTCGACATCGCGTCGCGCATGCCCGCTGATGAAATCGTGCGCAGGTTGCCGTCGATGCATCACCAGTTCAAGGAATTGGCCGACGTCGACATTACGGCCGAGCCGATGGAAGTCGGGCCAACCGCGCATTACGTCATGGGCGGCATCGAGGTAAATCCCGATTCCGGCGCGGCGCTCGTTCCTGGCTTGTTCGCGGCTGGTGAGTGTTCGGGTGGGATGCACGGGTCCAATCGCCTTGGCGGTAATTCGCTTTCCGACCTGCTGGTTTTCGGCCGACGGGCCGGGCTTGGCGCGGCGGCGTATGTGCAATCTCTGACAACACGGCCCGAGCCAACGCGCGCCGACATTGACGCAGCCGCCAAAACCGCGCTCGCGCCGTTCAATCCACCAGCCGAAGGTCAAGGCGAGAATCCCTACACCCTGCACACCGAGTTGCAGCAAACGATGAACGACCTGGTCGGCATCATTCGCAAGGAAGCCGAGGTGCGCGAGGCCATCGCCAAACTCGCGCAATTGCGGGCGCGGTATGCCAACGTCACGGTCGAGGGGCATCGGCAGTTCAATCCGGGCTGGCATTTGGCGCTGGATTTGGCGAACATGCTGCTGGTCAGCGAGTGCGTAGCCCAGGCCGCGCTGTTGCGCACCGAAAGTCGGGGTGGGCACACACGCGACGACTATCCGGGGATGAATCCGCTGTGGCGCAACACCCTGCTGATTTGCGCTATCGATCCGAAGACAGCTGGTCAGCCGATTCCGCTCGTCACGGTCACGCCGGCACCGCAAGCGCCGATGCGCGCGGATTTGCTTGGGCTGTTCGAACTTTCGGAGCTCGAAAAGTACTACACCCAGCAGGAATTGGCGGAATATCCACCTAAGTCGGAGGCATAGCTATGGGATACGACGGCCGATTTCGGGTGTGGCGTGGCGATGTTGAAGGCGGCGGCCTCAACGACTACACCGTGCTGGTGAATGAGGGCGAGGTGGTGCTCGACATCCTGCATCGCTTGCAAGCAACCCAGACCCCCGACCTCGCGGTGCGATGGAATTGCAAAGCGGGCAAATGTGGTTCGTGCTCGGCCGAAGTCGACGGTAAGCCGCGGCTGCTGTGCATGACGCGCATGTCGACGTTCAAGCCCGACGACGTTGTCACGGTCACGCCAATGCGCGGGTTCCCGATCATCCGCGACCTGGTCACCGACGTGTCGTTCAACTATCAAAAGGCAAGGGAGATACCGTCTTTCATGCCGCCACCGGGCGTGCCTGGTCGCGACTATCGGATGACGCAGATCGACGTCGCGCGCTCGCAGGAGTTCCGCAAGTGCATTGAGTGCTTCCTCTGCCAAGACACGTGTCACGCGATTCGCGACCATCAAGACAACAAACCGGTCTTCGCGGGCCCGCGCTATCTGATGCGCATCACCGAGTTGCAGATGCACCCGCTCGACCAGGGCGACCGGCGCAAGTTCGCGCAGGAAGAAGCCGGGCTCGGCTACTGCAACATCACCAAGTGCTGCACCGACGTGTGCCCCGAGCACATCAAGATCACCGACAACGCGTTGATTCCGTTGAAGGAGGAAGTCGTCGACCGCCTGTATGACCCCTTAATTTGGCTGGGCAACAAGCTGTTTCGTCGCGATCGCGATTAGGGCTTGTCGAACTCGCCGTCGTTCACGCCCGCGGTGAACGCGACCCACTCGCTCGGCGTGAAGATCAACACCGGGCCGTCGGGGTCACGACTGTCGCGCAAGCCAACGTGACCGTCGGCAAGCATCGCCACTTCCACGCTGCCAACGCCGGTATCGCCTGCTCGTCGCCACACCGCTTCGGAGGTATCAATATCTCGCTTGGCGTTCACGCGTCGCTCCTTCGCGCTATCCCCCCATGTTGGGCGTCACGATAACCGGTCAGCGCATGCGGTGGTCAGTGATCTCGGTGCGCGGTCCAAATTTCGGCTTTCGCCCGATTCCGCTGGCGATGAGCAGTCGCACGGCGCGATGCCGGTGTGGGCGAAGGGGTTCCAGTAATTCGACCATCTCGTCGTCGTCGATCGGGCGGTCGAGCAGGGTCCAGCCGACGAGGGCGGCAATGTGGTAATCGCCAACCGAAAGAGCGTCGGCGTCGCCGAAAACGCGCTGGGCGAGTTCGGCGGTTGTCCATTGGCCGACGCCGACGATGGTTTGCAGGCGTTCGCGGGCCTCGGCTGACGGGAGTTCGGCGGTGCGGTCGATCGCGTCGGCAACGCGGGCCGCGCGCACGATGGTTTGCGAGCGTTCCGGGCCGACGTTGGCTTTGTGAAACCACCACGACGGAATGTGTCGCCAGCCTTCGGCGTCGGGCGGAAGGACCAGGTCAGCGGGGGCGGGACCGGGCGGTCGCTCGCCGAATTTGCGAACGAGCTGCCGCCACGACGCGTGCGCGGCGACGGTGTGGACCTTTTGTTCGAGGATCACCGGCACGAGTCCTTCGAAGACGAGGCCGGTTTTGAGCATGCGCAGGCCAGGGGTCACGCGGTGCGCTTCGACGATTTTGGGGTGGTCGGGTGTGAAGTCGTCGATGTTTTCGTCGATGCAGAGGATCTGATCGAGCTTGTCGATGAACTCTTGCGCGCCCGGACCCCATGCGCGGGCAGTCGCGCCATCGGTGCCCTGCTGGGTGATGCGGTAGGTGACCGGACCGGTTGGCATGCGGGCGGCCCGCCAATGGGCTTGATCTTCGGTGACGCGGTAGGTGGGGTCGCCCGGACCTCGGCGCAGCGGGCGCAGGGTCAGCGCGAGGTTGAACGGGCGTTGCGATGCGACGGTGCGCGTGAGCCCGGGGGTGCTCGGCTGGACGGCCGAGCTGGGGCGTGAGTAATCGCGCATTCGTCCATTGTGCGTTGGAGGTATGACAAATACTTCGCGAACTTCGCGCAGGAATTTACTTGCTCTCAACTTTGGTTGAGGTTTTAGTGTCGGTGCATCGGAGTTTGATGGGCGGGGAGCGAATGGGAGTGCCAAGGTGAGTATCGAATCAGTGGCTTATAGCCAGATGTATCGGCGCATGAACGCGCCAGACGAGCAGCGGCCGTTCAGCATGGCAACCGCGCGTCGCATTGTGCGGTTCGCGCAGCCGCATCGCGCGCGGATCGGGGCGTTTTTGGCGCTCAGCGTGCTTGTCGCGGTGCTCGGCGTCGCCACGCCGGTGCTTGCCGGTCGGGTGGTCAACGGCATCGTTGGTCATGCCGCGCCGCGCACTGTTGTGCTGCTCGCTGTCGTTATCGCGGTGCTTGCCATCGTCGACGCCGCCCTCGGCATCGTCATCCGCTGGCTTTCCGCGCGCATCGGTGAGGGGCTCATCCTCGACCTGCGTCGCGCGGTGTTCGACCATGTGCAGAAAATGCCGGTCGCGTTCTTCACCCGTACCCGCACTGGCGCACTGGTCAGCAGGCTAAACAGCGACGTCATCGGCGCGCAGCGCGCGTTTTCCGACACGCTTTCCGGGGTCATCACCAACCTCGTCACGCTCGCGCTCACCGTTGGCGTCATGATCAGCATCTCGTGGCAGATCACCCTGCTCGCGCTCGTTTTGCTGCCGGTTTTCGTGATTCCCGCTCGTCGCGCAGGCAATCGGTTGGCGCGGTTGCAACGCGAAGCCGCCCAGCTCAACGCGGCGATGAGCACGCAGATGACCGAGCGATTCTCCGCGCCGGGTGCCACGCTCGTGAAGTTGTTCGGTCGGCCCGAAACCGAGTCGGCCGAGTTCTCGGCGCGGGCAACCCGGGTGCGCGACATCGGCGTGCGCACGGCGATGCTGCAAACCACGTTCGTCACGTCGCTCACGCTCGTTTCGGCGCTCGCGCTGGCGCTCGTTTACGGCCTCGGCGGTTGGTACGCGCTCACCGGTTCGCTGGACGCGGGTTCGGTCGTCGCGCTTTCGCTGCTGCTCACCCGGCTTTACACGCCGCTCACGGCGCTGGCTAGCGCGCGGTTGGAGATCATGTCGGCGCTCGTGAGCTTCGAGCGGGTGTTCGAGGTGCTCGATCTGCGTCCGTTGATCGAGGACGCACCCGACGCCGCACCCGTCGCCGAGGGCCCGGTTTCGGTTGAACTCGATGGCGTCAATTTCGGGTACCCGTCGGCCGACAAGGTGTCGCTGGCTTCGCTCGAGGATGTGGCAACGTTGGACAGTCGCGGTGGGGTCGAAGTGCTCCACGACGTGTCGTTGCGGGCCGAACCTGGTCAGCTCATCGCGCTTGTTGGTTCGTCCGGTGCGGGGAAATCGACTATCGCGCAATTGGTTTCGCGGTTGTACGACGTCGATTCGGGCGCGGTTCGCCTCAACGGCACCGACGTTCGTGAGCTCACGACCGAGTCGATTCAGCGCACGGTCGGCCTGGTCACCCAGGACGGTCACCTGTTCCACGACACCATCCGCGCCAACCTTTTGCTCGCGCGCCCGGAGGCCACGGAGGCCGAGCTGTGGGACGCACTGGACCGCGCGCGGTTGCGTGACCTGGTCGAATCGCTTTCCGACGGACTCGACACCGTGGTTGGCGAGCGCGGTTACCGCCTCTCGGGTGGCGAACGCCAGCGCCTCACCATCGCGCGATTGCTGTTGAAGCAGCCGCGCGTGGTGATCTTGGACGAGGCGACAGCGTCGCTGGACTCGACGTCGGAGGCGGCGGTGCAGGAGGCATTGACCGAGGCACTGATCGGCCGAACGGCATTGGTGATCGCCCACCGTTTGTCGACGATCCGCGCGGCCGACCAGATCGTTGTGCTTGAGGCGGGCCGCATCGTCGAAAAGGGAACGCACGCAGACCTTTTGAACGCGGATGGGAGGTACGCGGAGCTGTACCGCACGCAGTTCGCGGACGACTCAGTGACGGTTAAAGTCAAGCTGTGACGATGCTTCGGTTCCGAGCGCCGTCTCTCCGCAAAGGGTCGAAGGGACGCTCGCAGTACAGACTCAGCGTCGATTGATTGTTTAGGTGATCTTTCACGACAATCCCACCGCTATGTCCGCCATCCTGTCGGGCATAGCGGTGTTCAAGCGAGCGTAGCTGCGGGGCGAATCGGTCCCGGAGCTCGCCGTACCGTTCACTGAGATGCACATTGTCAAGCAGGCACTGCGAATATGCGAAGCATGACATAGGAAACAGCAGCGCGGAGGCAACAATGTCGGCAATCTGGAGAGCCACGTGGGCATCGGAGTGACCAAAGACCGGGCTCTCCAGTAAGCTCGGATAGGGATCGCCGCCACTTCGGAAGCGTTCCGTCGTAAGGCGATGAACGGCAGGAACATTCTTGGATTTCGTTCGGGCATCCAGAATCATCATGCCGGAAGAGTGCGTTGCACCAAGGCGCCTTTCAAACTGCGACGCGATTCCCGCCACAATTTCGGCGTACACCCACCGCCGCAAAGGCCTATCACCTTTCACATGAATTTCACCCACGACCGTGGCGTTATACCGCGTGAGCAACGCCAACACGTCCGAGATCAACGTGAATGCGGCTCGACGGCGATTGCGACTGGTGGAACGAACATCACGACGCAGATCGCAACCTTTGATTTCGTGAGTAATGAGTTCACTCAGCTGCAGTTCAGGTTTCGCTAGCGCAGGATAGAACTTCTTCTTGAGTTGTAGGAAGTCAAAGACGAGGCCGCGCAGGCTTTCACCGCTCACAACGATTCCGGCGATCACCAGCACTGGTGGGTCCGTGGGCGTGCGTAGAGCCTGCTCATCGCCTGACTCATCGAGGTAACACAGCAACACGATGGGGCCCCCGTCGATAGGAAACAACTAAGGCCACTCCCGAGAGAGTGGCCTTAGGACCTGCCGCACGGTGTGCGACGTTTGCTTATGCGCTCGCTATTCTGCCTTGGGGTCGCCCCTAATGCAAGTAACTCGCGTGCGCTAAAACGCGCCCGCTACCTGCACTACCGTTCGGCCCGAGTGGGTGCCGTCCTTGATCGAGTGCAGCACCGCTTCCACGTCGGTCACCGGGGCGATCGACTCGATTACGTCCAGATGTTCCGGGCGCAGCTCCGCGCCGAGCAGTTCCCAAACCTCGCGGCGGCGGGCGATGGGGAGTTGGACTGAGTCGATGCCGAGCAGGCTCACGCCGCGCAGGATGAACGGGAGGACCGTCGTGTCGACTGCCGCGCCGCCGGTCAAGCCGCTGGCGGCCACCGCGCCGCCGTAGCCGATCGAGCTCAGGACATACGCCAGCGATGCGCCGCCGACGCTGTCGACCGCTGCCGCCCACTGCGTTTTGTTGAGGGGGCGCGGCTTGGTTTCGGGTTCGGGGAGGCGGCCGATTACGGTTTTCGCGCCAAGGGCCGCGAGGGTTTCGCCCGCGTCGGTCTTGCCGGTCGACGCGACCACCTCGAAGCCGAGACCAGCGAGGATGTCGACGGCGACGCTGCCAACGCCGCCGGTCGCGCCGGTCACGAGCACGGTTCCGTCTTCGGGGGTGAGCCCGTGGTCGGTGAGCGCCTGCACGCTCAGCGCGGCAGTGAAGCCGGCCGTGCCGATCGCGGCGGCTTCGCGGGTGGTGAGGCCGTCGAGTTTCACGACCCAGTCGGCGGGCACGCGACTGTATTCGGCGTAGCCGCCGTTGCGGGAAACGCCAAGCTCGTAGCCGTGCGCGAGCACCAAATCGCCGACGGTGAAGTCGGGCGAATCAGACGCGACGACTTCGCCGGTGATGTCGATGCCAGGGATGATCGGGTAGTTGCGCACCACGCCGCCCTTGGGCGTAATGGCAAGCGCGTCTTTATAATTCGCGCTTGAGTAGTGCACCTTGATGGTGACGTCTCCCTCGCCGAGGAAGTCGTCGCCGACCTGCTCGCGATTGAGCCCAATCTTGCCGTCCGATTCGCGCGCGACCATCGCTGAGAACTCCATTTGCCGAGCATACGAGGCGCGGGACGTCATCGGAACTACTCGATCGCCGCGATCTCAATCGATCGGCAGCATTTCCACGCGCACGCCGAGCAGGCGGACCGGACGGTCGATTTCGAAGCGGTCGATGATGTCGGTTGCGGCGTCGACGATCGCGGCCACGTCGGCGGTGGGTTCGGCCAGTTTCTTCTGTTTGCTTCGCGTCTGAAATGACTTGGTGCGCACCGTAACTGACACGCGCGTGCTCACCCGACCTTCCGCCGCCATTTCTTCCGCGACCGCACCTGCTAGTCGCGCCACTTCGCCGCGAATCTCGTCGCGGTCGGTGAGGTCGGTTGGGAAGGTCTCAGACTTGCTGTGTCCCACTGGGATTCGAGGTTGCGTGACCAGCTCGGTGTCGCCCAAGCCGTGACCGAGAACGCGCAGGTAAGGACCGGTATTGGGGCCGAATTCGGCGGCAAGCACTGCGGGGTCGGCCGCCATCAAGTCGTTAACCGTGGCAATCCCCAGTTCCTCCATGCGCTTAGCGATGCGCGAGCCGATCCCCCACAGTGCGGAAGTTGGCCGCTCGCCCATTAATTCGCGCCAGTTCGCGGCCGTCAGTTCGAAAATGCCTGTCGCAGCGCCAACTTCGTTCGACGGCTCAGCCGTTTTCTTGCCAACCTGCTTCGCGAAGCCCGTCGCCAGTTTCGCGGTGAGCTTGTTGTCGCCAATGCCGACCGCGCACGTGAGGTCGATTTCCGTTATCGCCGAACGTATTTCGTTAGCGAGCGCCCACGGGTCCGCAGTCGTCGCAACGAACGCCTCATCCATCCCAAGCACCTCAACGCCACCGGCAACCCGACCGAGCGTCGCCATGATGTCGTCAGAAACCTCTTGATAGAACGCCAAGTCGACCGGCAGAAAAACCCCGTCCGGACACTTGCGCACTGCCTGCCGCAACGGCATCCCCGCCCGCACCCCGAACCCGCGCGCGGGGTAAGAAGCGCAGGTCACGACCTTGCGCGCCTCGGTCGGGTCACCATTTCCACCGACGATCACCGGCTGGCCGCGCAACTGCGGGCGCCGTCGGAATTCCACCGCCGCCTGAAACTGGTCGAGATCGACGTGAAGCAGCCTCGTAGCCACCCCCGCAGTCTTACCGCATCCCGATAACATCGCGGTGACGCTGTGCCAGCCCCCGAGAACGGACCATGATGCCGACCGAAGCAACATCCCTCGACCTCGACCTGGCCCGCCAGGTACTCGCCGCGCAACCTTTCGCCACCCTAGTTGGCACTGAACTCGCCGAATTCGGTGATGGCGCTGCGACTTTGCTGATCGAGGTGCAGCCCGAACATGGGCAGCAGTTTGGGTTTGTGCACGGCGGGGTGCTCGCGTACGCGGCCGACAACACGCTTACGTTCGCGGCTTCGACGGTGCTTGGGCCGAATGTGCTCAGTGGCGGTTTCACGATCACGTATTTGCGGCCCGCGCTTGGGGAGCGGCTGCGCATTCACGCGACCGTGCTCGGGGCAACGCGCGCGCAGGCGGTCACGCATTGCGACATTTACGTGGAAAGTGAAGGGGAAGAAGCGGTTTTGTGCGCGGTCGCGCAGGGGACGACGCGGCGAGTCGCATCCGACCTCACGCGGGACATCGCGGGCGAGAACGAGACGCCGCCGACCGAAGAGGACGAAATCGACGACCTCGACGACCTGACGACCGACCAGTTCGCGGCGGTAAAGCCCCAGGAAACGGCGAAAACCACCGACCAGGCCCCGCAGGCGTGGTCGATGGTTGTTGCGGAGTAGGTGCCTCGCGACGGCCACCGACACCTAGCGCGTCGATGGCCGTCGCAGCGTTGACCTACGCCGACAGCGGCACCGAAGGCGCGGCCGGTTCGGCGACCGGTTCGATCGCGTACGCCAAGATTTCGGCGACGTCAGCGACCGGGCGCACATCGAGCGCTTCGAGCACCTCGGCGGGCACTTCGTCGAGGTCGGGCTCGTTTCGGGCCGGGATGAACACCGTCTTGAGCCCAGCTCGTTGCGCGGCGAGCAGCTTCTGCTTCACGCCACCGATCGGCAGGACGCGACCGTTGAGCGTGACCTCACCGGTCATGCCAACATCCCCACGCACCGGGCGACCGAGCGCGAGCGAAACCAGCGCGGTCACCATCGTGACGCCCGCCGACGGCCCGTCCTTCGGGACCGCACCCGCCGGGAAGTGGATGTGGATGTTGCGGTCGAGCACCTTCGGCGCGATGCCGATTTCCTCAAGGTGCGAGCGCACGTAGGTGAGCGCGATCTGCGCCGACTCCTTCATGACGTCGCCCAACTGGCCGGTGAGGGCGAGCGAGCGCTCCCCTTCGGCCGCGTTGGCTTCGAGGTAAAGCACGTCGCCGCCTGCACCGGTGACGGCGAGTCCCGTCGCGACACCCGGCACCGACGTGCGTTCGTCGGAGTCGGGGATGAAGCGCGGGCGGCCGAGGTAGTCGACCAAGTTGTGCACATCGACTACCAGGGTGAGCGGCTTCGCGTCGATCACCGAGTTGTCGTCGACCGCCTTGCCGTCGACCGAGCTGCCGTCGATCGCGTTTTCGCCAGCCGTAGTGCGCCCGGTGACGCTGCCGCCGACCGCGGTGCCGTTGACCAGCGCGTCGCCAATCACTCCCCCGTCGACCAGGGTGTCGCCCAGCACGACATTGTCGTACCCAAGCGACGAGTCGTAGCCCGTCGGCCCCTCAGTCGCCAGTCGCGTCGCCGCCTTGCGCAGCGCCTTCGCGACCAGGCGTTCCATCTGCCGCACGCCCGCTTCACGGGTGTAGTTGGCGGCGATTTCGCGCAACGCGGCGTCGGTGAGTGACACCTCGTCGGCCGTGAGCGCGTTGCGTTCCAGCTGACGCGGCACGAGGAAGTCGCGCGCGATGGCCACCTTGTCGGCCTCGGTGTAGCCGTCGACGGTGATCAATTCCATGCGGTCGAGCAGCGGGCCGGGGATGGTGTCCATGACATTGGCCGTCGCGATGAAAAGCACGTTCGACAGGTCGAGGTCCAGGTCGAGGTAGTGGTCGCGGAACGTGTGGTTCTGCGCCGGGTCGAGCACCTCGAGCAGCGCGGCGGCCGGGTCACCTCGGAAGTCCGAGCCGACTTTGTCGATTTCATCAAGCAGGACGACAGGATTCATCGATCCGGCTTCCTTGATCGCACGCACGATGCGACCGGGAAGCGCGCCGACGTAGGTGCGCCGATGCCCACGGATCTCGGCTTCGTCGCGCACGCCGCCGAGCGCGACGCGAACGAATTCGCGACCGAGCGCCTTGGCGACCGACTCGCCGAGCGACGTCTTGCCAACACCGGGCGGGCCGACGAGCACGAGCACCGCGCCCGAACCACGTCCGCCGACGACCTCAAGCCCGCGCTGCGCGCGACGCGAACGCACCGCCAGGTACTCGACCATGCGGTCTTTGACCTCGTCGAGGCCGTGGTGGTCGGCGTCGAGCACCGCGCGTGCGGCCTTGACGTCGGTGCTGTCGGTGGTTTTGACCGTCCACGGCAGGTCGAGGACGGTGTCGAGCCACGTGCGAATCCAGCCCGATTCGGGGCTTTGGTCGCTCGCGCGTTCCAGTCGACCGACCTCGCGCAACGCCTCTTTGCGCACGTCATCGGGCAGATCGGCGGTTTCGACGCGGGTGCGGTAATCGTCGGCGCCGTCGGGTTCGTCTTCGCCGAGTTCCTTGCGGATAGCGTTGAGTTGTTGCCGCAGCAGGAACTCACGCTGCGACTTCTCCATGCCTTCACGGACGTCCTCGGAGATCTTGTCGGTGACCTCGACCTCGGCGATGTGCTCGGTGATCCACTCGATTTGACGGGTTAGGCGAGCGGCGACGTCGGGGGTTTCGAGCAGCTCACGCTTCTGTTCGGGCGTGAGGTACGGGGCGTAGCCCGCGGTGTCGGCGATGGCGTCGACGTCGTCGAGCTGGTTGACGATGTCGATGATTTGCCAGGCTTCGCGTCGCTGGAGAACGGCGACAACGAGCTTCTTGTATTCGGCGGCCAGTTCGCGCGTGCGCGCGTCCGGTTCGACCGTTTCGACCGGTTCCGCCTCGACCCACAGGGCAGCACCGGGACCGGTGACGCCGTGACCGATGCGAGCGCGTCGCTCGGCCTTGAGCACGGCAGCGGGCGCCCCACCGCGCATCCGCCCGACCTGCTCGATCGAGGCGACAACACCGTAGGAGGCATACCCCTCATCGAGGCGCGGCGCGATAAGCACCGCCCCCGTTTTCGCCGCCTGAGCGGCATCAATGGCCGCCTGCGCTGACTCATCCAATTCGATGGGCACGACCATGCCCGGCAGCACGATCGGATCGGTGAGGAACAGCACGGGCAAGTTCTGAGCTGTAGTCATTGCGACCCTTCCAAAGTTGAGCTTTGCTCACTCAACATCAGGATGGGGTTGCTTGTTCCCGCAGGTGAGGGGGTTCACTGTGGGCGAAATTTTCCGTCCGGGGACGGTTGCCGCGCGATTCATGGCTCCGGGACTGGCACCACCCCAGTTGCGGCTTCCGCAGCTGCCAGCATCCGCACTACTTCCGGCGGGAGACGCTTCTGAAAGTCGTTATAGACCAGCTCATGCGGGTCGAACGAACGCTCCGCGCCTTCGCGGTCGATCAACGTCAAGTGGAACGCGGTACGTCCGCCAGTTTGGACCGAGACCCACCGAGCGGAGTGCTCGACCATAAAGACCTGAGCGATAAATGCCGCTAGAAAGGTGTGCAGCCAGACCCAGTCATCATCGTCCATTTGTGCGTAGTCTTGTGCGGCAAGAAACTCCTCTACGGCTGCCACGTAGACCAAGGGACCCGATTCGAGATCCGACAACGGAAGACCAAGCGAATCTAATACGTCAAAAAGGAACGGGACGCGCTCCTCCTCCCATCGTGACAGGAGTTCCTCACTTTGCGCCATCGTTGCCCTTTCTTATCCACAAGAACAGATCGTAATAGCAACCGGACGCGTCAGATCCCAGATCCTCATCAATGCCAGTCATCGATCTCTCCGAACGGGCCACCAGCCAGGTGAGTGCGAACTATGGCTTGCTCAGAGGCAGGCAGCATCGCGTAGAACGAACGGGCAGCCTGGCATACCGAGTCGTCACCAAATTCGATTAACCGAGCCACGTTGTAGCCACTAAGCGAAATGGAGCGCTCCTCAACTGGTAAGGCCATCTCACTCTGGAGAACGCGCAGAACAATGCCCGCAGACTCTGCGCAATCGATCCGGGAAACCATACGGGCGAAAGTTCCCCGCCGATAATACGGCTCATCGTAAAAGTACCCCTCAACTTCCAGCGCTGTCATCCCGGTGAGATCAGCGGGAAGCGGGATTGGTCGCGTCTCATTGATTCGGTCAGCCACCGACGGCCCGTTGAAATCCGGCGGCGGTGGCTTGATCTTTTTCAGATCTGTGTCGATCCACCAGTAACCACCCAAGGCTATGGCGCGTGCTTGCTCATCCTCCCCGTACAGTTCCAGACCTTCGTCGTCAACGAGCGATCCTCCCCGAAAACAATAGTTAATTCTCGCAATCGCTTCCTCGGACGACATCCCAAACTGGCGGCGCAACTCATCGCTGACACCCACAAAGTACGCATCCGCTTTTGCGTCCGTTCCAAATTCCCACACGGAACTCACAATACATCCATGCCGCCTAGCCCGCACCGCCATTTCTCGTTCGCCCGGCACTGGGCAGTCCAAATGCGTTCGGCACTCCGATGAACGGTGGAAGCGAACTTGCGTTTCGTAAGCCGGAGCGAGCCAGCATTTTCCAGCAGAGCTATGTCACCGGAAGCCACGAAGTCCCATTTGGCATTCGCCACCAGCACGCCGTCACTAGAGTTCAGTGCCCAACCAGCCATAAAGTCGCGGGAACCCCAGTAGACAAAGTGTTCATCGCGACATCCCGAGACCACTTCCTCAAGCAACGGTATTAAGTCATCCGCCATGCAGTAGGGAGTCTTCAATGCCCGCGGTCGCGGAACCTGTTCACTATCTGCTGAAATTCGTCTGCCCGCAGACCTAGGAGACTTTCAGCCTCGGATTGCGTCCGAGATGGCCAGCCCAATGCGTTGCGAATCTCAATGATTCGCAGCAACAATGCACTGCTGGGATACTCCTCAGCCTGAATAAAGACCCCATGATCCACACGGTCCACGAGCACCCCATCCGGCCACTGCACCGTCGGTGGAATTGTGATCCAGTCTGCGCTCAGGTACGTGAGCCACCCGAGTGTTGTCGTCCACTCGACCCCGAGCTGCGACCTGCGTAGGGAAAACGTGGGACGTGGCATCTGGTCCGCGATATAACGCGAGACTGTCCAGAAGCACGCGAGCGGGTGCCAAGCCTCCACGACTATGTGAAGCATGTCGGCCATCTGCCTCTCACTACCAAAGAGGTCGCGCGCAAAAGAAAAATCTCCCCGCTCTCCCGGTTCAGCCGCGATGAGCGAAAGCGAAGCGGTCCCGTCGCTCTTGTCGAATCGCAACGTAAGCGCAAGAATAGGATCAACCTTCCGGTTCATCAGGCAAATTTCGCCGAGCTCCTTCGTCTGCGTGACCAAACCAGCTACATCATCCGAATCCTTGCCGTTGACCTTCTTGGGCTCTCCAGCACCGTCACACTTACGCCATCCGGCCAGATCCTCCCACTCGCAGTCGAAAATATCCGCCACCGCCGATAGCGAATTCCACATCTCGACAAAGTTGGTGACCCAGTCACCGTCTAGATCAACTCGCCCTAACTCGCCAAAAAGTGAAATCCGCGTACGCTCATCGCCCGATTTCGACAACGATCCAACCATCTTATGTCCAGCCATTCTCTTCATGGAATTCAACCTCATGCTGCAAGTCACGTGAACGATGACGTCGAGCGGCATGCGCAAGGACTCAGTCCGTCAGGCGTAATGCCGGTTAGCATACGCCGTTGGCGATACGCGCATTATTGATGAGTTCAGGATCGAGATAGACTGCAGGCAAGTGGAGCTGGAATGGCGGGGTCCACACTTCTGGAACACTGCCATCGGGCAGATAGGCAAAGGTATGGCACGAGGCACACCATTCCCACAATCGCCCAGGACCTTTAAATCCTATTCCCCTAAAAACTGACGGGCGATCCTGATCTAACGAGTACCACCGATACAGGGTTGATCGGCAGCAGTTAGGACAGTTCCCGGCGACCGCAAATCGCCCCGCGTCTGCGTTAAATATCTGACGCCACTGGACCCAAGTCGCCGCATCAACCTCATGCCACATCGGGTTCACCTATTTTCTTCCAGCCAATTCCGCAATGCGTTTCCTGATCCATAGGGTTCCGTCTGCCCGAGCACGGTTGGAGTGACGCCATCCAGCGACGGCCGGCTAACTGGCCCCACACGTTCACGCCTTCTGCGTTGCCCGGGGAGTAGACGCGGGCGGTTCGGTGGCGGGGACGGGTGGGGCCTGACAGCTTAGGACGGGATTGCTCGGCGGCCCGCGCGCAGGGCGAAGTCGTCCAGCGCGGTCAGGACCGAGCGAGCCTGCCACATCCGGTTGCGTTTGTAGCCGGTGAACTCGGTCAGCATCCCGGCGTCGACTAACGCGCCGATGACACGAATCGCGTTCGATGGGGCTCTCAGAACAAGGAGGTACTCGCGGCGATCGAGAAGTTCAACTAAATTCATCGCCGAAATGGGCCGACAGTCTTAAGTATGCCGATGACACTCCCGGCCCCGCCGCAAGTTCCGTCTATTTCGGCGCGCCGGTTGGAGACATCCTTTCACTGTCACCTGTGGTGCAGGTTAGGCGCTAGCGCTACCATCACTGGTCAATTGATCACCACGCTTCTGTGGCGGAACCCTCTCGGCCGATGCCGCCACCACAGTGTGTTCACCGAAATGGGCGCTGCGGATCAAGATCAGCAGGCTCTCACGTCAACGTTCGTCGAGAAGGTTTCTCCCTGACAGCCTGGTGATCTTGAATTCACCCTAAAAAGCGAGGGTGGCTAGCCAAGCGATTGGTAGTAATACCAACCACCTTCGAGCGGCACGTACTCCGAATATTCAGATAATTGCTCGCGGGCCACGTTGTCAGGGACGAATGCGAAACCGCTTTTGACCACCGGATAATTTCGCAGCAGCCTGAACCAGCAGATGCCCTGTGCGTCTCGGTCGATGCTGTGAAACGAGTAGATGCCGACCTTAATGCCGACCAAGGGTCTGCCGGACGGTAAGGCTTCTGGGCGTTCGCAATTCGCCGCGGCTTCGGCCATCGCCGAGTGCGAGACTGCCCAACCGACGCGTCCTGCTGCATCGCACCAGGTCAATAGGGCTGTCAGCGCAATGCAGGCTGGCACGATCAGGCTCCACTTCAGCCAGCGTGCGTGCTTCGCCCTGCCGAACGCTGCCAGGATCACCCACGCAATAATTACGGCTACCAGGCCGACCGAAGCGACAAACTGGGTCTCTCCATCGCGAAATGCCGTGGCGTCGGCCACTAGAATCCACCCGGAAAGCGAAAACGTCGCGATGGTCTCGGCGGCCATCGGAAGGGTCCAGCCCAGTCCCCTCGCTTCTCGCTCAACAGCATTCGCGCTCACGACGGGAAACCTACCGCTTTCAACGAAATGGGCGGATCAAGATCACCAGGCTCTCAGGTAAACGTTCGTCGAGAAGGTTTCTCCCTGACAGCCTGGTGATCTTGAATCCAACGCCAGACATGACGAAAACAGCCCCGCAACCCTAAAAAAGGGTCGCGGGGCTGTCCAAAGTCAAAACCTAAACGGCGAATTTCTCCGTCGGCGGGTCGAAATTGGTGGGGCGGGGTGGGGTGGTGCTGCGGAAGCCAAGGATCAAGCCCGCGATCAGCGACAGCAGACCGAGGATGCCCAAAGCGACCGGGACGTAGATGCCGAAAACGTCCAGCTTGCGCAAGCTTTCGTTCGTCACGTCCATCTGCGCGTTAATCGTTTCTTCGTCGAAAACCACGTGGGTCTTCAACGCGGTCACGTCGACCTTGTCGGCGCTACGGCCGTAGAACAGGTGCAACGACTCGCCGCCCTTGAGGACCGCGCCGGTGCGCGGCTCGACCCACACGTCGCGGGTGTTGGTGTAGAAGCGGGTCATCGTGACCGGCGCATCGCCCTCAAGGCCCCACTTCGCGGCAGGGAGGGTGAGCTTGTTGGTCGGCGACGGGACAACATCGTTGATGTTGGTGACCGGGATCGTCTGGCGGAAGTGGTACACCGGGACGCCATTGATCTCAGACTCATCGACGTAATCAATGGGGTAGGTCTTACGGGCGTTGAGATCGAAGTACGGGTACGACTTGCGCTCTGTCCCGATCGGGAAGCGGTACTGCAAGCCCTCGCGGTGCGACTCGTCGAGCACCGAGGCGCCCGACTTGTCGACGGTCACGGCGATCGAACCGTTGGGCGAAGCCGCGATCGGCGCGCCGGTCACGCGGTCGATGGTGACGCGGTCAACCGAAGCGGTGAGCAGGCCGGTGTCGCCATCGCGATCATCGCGACGCAACGTCTGACCTGCCTGGACGGTCATTTCGTCGGCACCCGACGGCTCTTCAACCGTCAGGAAGCGCTGCGAAACGATCGGCACATTCTTGTCGATGCGGGCCGCGCCATCCGGCGAGGCAAGCGAACGGGAGTCGAGCACGAGGCTCTCCTCGCCGGGCACGCTCTTCGCGACGGTGGTGATCCGCAGGTTAAGTGGGGTTTTCGCGACCTTGGAAACGGTGTAGGTGGGGATCATTACGGCGGCGGCGAGCAGCAGCGCGCCGAGGCCGATCAGGATGCAGGCAATAGTCCTGCGCACGTTGCTCATCACCGGCTGCCGTACTGGACGTCGCCCAAAAGCGAAGTACCTGGATCACCGGTTGTTTCCGGTGCTGGAATCGAATTCTCTTGTGCCGCAAAGGTTATACCGACCACGGCGAGCACACCGAGAATGACCCCGGCTACCCCACTCGCGACGGCCGGGACAGCGAACTTCATCTAACGAACTCCAATTGCGTGGATCAAGCGACGGTGAAGAAGCCCAGCGTCGGTGCGAATGAACAAGTGCGCGTTGCCGATTCGGCGTCGGTTGTGGTGAGCGAACCGCTGATCACGGCGGCGACACGGCCGGTTCCGGTGTCGGCGATGGCGGTCAGGGTCGCCGGGCCGTCGGGGTTGATCTTGGACTCGGTGGTGAGCGCGGCGGTACCGGTGCGACCGTTGTCGAAGTTGACCCACTGCACCGTCAACGGCGGATTCTGTTGCGCGGTAGGCGTTTTGGTGCCGAGCGCGGTGAAGACGAAGCCGGTCTGGCCGGATGCGGGGCCGGGCGGCGGCAGTGTTGCCGGGCCGGGGACGGCGAGCGCGGTGCCGACCGAGTCGCCGGAAGCGCTGATACAGCCCTTGCCGATGGTCGGGTAGAGGAACTGCGCGATGCGCGGGCCGTCGGCGGGCGGCAGGTCGGGGCCGCCACCGCCACTGCCGTCGAGGAAGGTGATGACCTTCTCCAACGTGGCCTTGACCTGGGCGGGAATGCCCGGCGTCGCGAGCAGGACGCGGGCCTGAGCGAGCAGCGCGCCCTGGGCACCGCCAGCGATCGGCGCGGGGGCCGAGATCGCGTTGACGATGGTCGGCGCGAGCGGGGCAAGCGCGGCGGCGGAGATGTTTTCCGCGACCGGCGGGACAACGACGCTGGTCGGGGCTGCCGACGCGGGCACCGTCGCGAGCAGGGCCGCACCGGTTAGCGCAGCCGCTACTACCGCGACCCGAGATCGGGGAGTACGAATTGATCCGAGCACGGGTCAGTCCTTCGTTTGGTCAGTGTTATGTCGAGTATCAGATACTTTAGGGAGGTGACGACAGCGGACAGACGATACGGGGGTCGCACCGTTGTCGCGCGCAAAGCCGAACGACGCGGGCGCTTCATCGAAGCGGCAACGCGCGTGTTCGCCGAGCGCGGGTATTCCACCTGCTCGCTTGCCGAGGTGTGCACTGCCGCTGGCCTGTCGAAGCGGCAGTTCTACGAGGAGTTCCAGACCCGCGAAGACGTGCTGATCGCGGCGTATGACCACATCCAAGACGAGGCCGCCGCGGCCGTGACGGGCGCGCTGGCCGCCCAAACCACTCCCCCGGATCCCGAACTCGCGCTGCGACTCGGCTTCGCCGCCTACCTCGAATCGCTCGCAACCGACCCGTACCGGACGCGACTGGCGTTCATCGAGGTGGTTGGCGTGAGCGACCGGATGGAAGAGCATCGTCGCGCGCGCAGGCACGAGTGGTCGCGGGTGATCGGCGGCCTGCTTGCGCGCCTTGGCGTGCGGTTGCGCGGAAATGCCGAGCTCACAACGGGTTTGATTACCGGAGCGGTGAACGGCATCGCGCATGAGTGGCTCGTTGGTGAGGCCGATCGCGCGCCCGTGACCGAGCTGGTCGACCTGTTGACGGCTGTTGCGCTTTCGCTCGTCGAGCCCGAGTGACTGCGGGCGAGCATGAGGTCGCATCGGGCAATCACTCCTTTCTCGACATTGTGAGACTGATCAGCGTCACACTGTGGCGAGAGTCTGGCACAAGAGTGATACGCATCGCAACGGGTTCCGCTAAGTGATGATATTGACAGTGGACGGTTGACCAGTATGTTGCCCGATTCTGCGGCGTCCGGCAGCGCTTTGGTTGCATAAGAATCGACCCGACGGCACGGTTCGGCGCAACGTGCCTTATCCTCAGGCTTTGCACGATCGACGCGCGTTGGCTACAGGGGGCCTCCATGACGACACTGGCCTCTGGACTCTTCATCGACTGGGAAGGGCTCACCGGGCAGTCGAAGTTCGTCGTCGACTTGATCAGTTTCCCGATCTTCAGCGCGATCGCTGGCCTGCTCACCAACTGGACCGGCGTGCTGATGCTGTTCTGGCCGGTGCAGTTCAAGGGCTTCCGCGTGCCGGGGCTGCAAATCCTCTACCCCTACCTCCCGCGTCGAGTGCAGGTGTTGCCGATTTTCTCCGGCGACGGCAAACGGCTTGGCTTCCAAGGATTTATCCCCGCGCGCGCCGAGAAAATGGCGAGCATCTGCGTCGACAAGGCGCTGCTGCGCATCGGCAGCCCGCGCGACTTCATCTCCGAACTCGATCTTGAGGGCATCGGCGACTACCTTGCCGACCATGCTCGCGACCAGGTGAAAACCATCGTCGACGAGATCATGTACCGCGACTCCCCCGACCTGTGGCGTTCGCTGCCCAAGCAGATGAAGAACGCGGTTTACCAGCGCGTCGACCGGCAGCTGCCGAACCTGTGCCACCGGGCGTTCGAAAGCCTCGGCGACAACATCGACCAGCTGCTCGACGTGAAGAACTTCGTGATCCGCTACCTAGATCAGAACCCGTACATCCTCAAGGACCTCACGACCACGATCGCCGCGCCTGAGCTCAAGTTCATGGTGCGCGTTGGCCTGCTTGGCGCGCCGTTTGGTCTGATCCTCGCGCTGTACCTGCACATCCACTCCCAAATCCCCTACTGGGGAGCCATTCCCAGCTGGGCGATCGTGCTTTTCGCCTCCGCGGTTATCGGCGTGACGGTGAACGTGATCGCGGTGAAGATGGTGTTCACCCCCGGCGACCCGCAGCCGCGCTACAAGTACATCTGGCGACAGGCCTTGCTCGCCAAACGTCAGCAGCAGGCCGCGACCGATCTGGCGCACATCCTCGCCTACCAGGTGTTGACGGTGGAAAACCTGTCGAACGAGCTGCTCGAAGGCCCGAATGGCGACAAGACGCGCCAGCTGATCGAGCGCGTTGTCGCCGAGGAAATCCACAAGCAGCTCGGCCCTGCCGCATTCATGGTGCGTGCCGCGATCGGCAAGAAGGGCTACGAAAACCTGGCGTCCGCAGGCGCTGGCGCTGGTTTCAGCATGGCACCCGCGATGGTCGACGACGAGGCGTTCGTCGCCGAACAGGCAAAGAAGATCGACGAGTTCGCCGCCCGCAAGCTGCGCAAACTCACCCCCGGCGAGTTCATGGAGATGTTCTACGCGGCCGTCGAGCAGGACGCGTGGCTGCTGTACCTGCACGGTGGCGCGCTCGGCATCGCCGTTGGCGCGATTCACCTGCTGACCTTTGGCTGGTAGCTAAACAAGCACGCGTGCTTGCTTTTTCCGCCGACGGCTGCGATTCTGGTGTGACCCACCTCGCACGCACTCTCGGCAAGGACGAAGATGGCTGATCTCGCCGCCCTGCTCGCTGATTTCGACGCCGAGTGCGCCGATCTCGAAGCGTTGGTCGCTCCCCTAGACGACTGGTCCATTCCCACGCCCGCACCGGGTTGGGACATCGCCACCCAAATCGCGCATTTGGCGTGGACTGATGAGGTTTCCGTCATCGCGGCCACCCAGCCGGAACGCTTTGCCGAACTACTCGTTGAGATCGCGCCGCGGGCGTTCACTTTCGTCGACGAAGCCGCGTTCGAACTCGCTAAGCTGCCGCGTGCCGAGCTGTTGGCGCGGTGGCGAGCAGGACGAAAGGCGCTAGTCGAAGCGCTCGCCGCCGTGCCCGATGGCACGAAACTCCCCTGGTTTGGCCCGCCGATGGCCCCGGCTTCGATGATTTCGGCGCGCATCATGGAGACGTGGGCGCACGGGCAAGACGTTGCCGATGCGCTCGGGGTGAAGCGCACGCCAACTGCCCGGCTCAAGACCGTCGCGCACATCAGCGTGCGTGCCCGCAATTACGCCTACACCGTGCATGGTGAAGCTGGACCCACCGAAGAATTCCGGGTTGAACTCACCGCGCCGGATGGCTCGCTGTGGACATGGGGTGCCGAAACCGCAGCTCAACGCGTGACCGGCCCGGCCGAAGACTTCTGCCTGGTAGCCACTCAGCGTCGCCACCGCGACGATACGGCTTTGCGCACCGAAGGCGACGACACCGAGCACTGGCTAACCATCGCCCAGGCATTCGCTGGCCCACCCGGCCAAGGTCGCGAAGCGGGCCAATTCACCTAAGAACACCGCGAGCCTGGGCGCAGGCGAGGGTCATCGAAATGACTACCCCGGACGTCATTGGCCGGAAAGAGTGATGCAACGCGGTAGCCGCTGATGACACTCGCCTGCTCCTGCTGGATACCCGAACGACCCGCATTAGAAACAATCGGCGAAAAACTAAATTGGTCCTGACCAGTCGTGATGCGCCAGGTCCAACTACCGTCTACGCGTGAGCACCTACGATTTCTGCGTAATCGGCGGCGGCATCGTCGGCGTCGCAACCGCGCACCACCTGTTGACCGAGCGCCCCGGCGCGCGGGTATTGATCTTGGAAAAGGAAAAGGCGCTCGCCGCCCACCAGACTGGGCACAACAGCGGCGTTATCCATTCGGGCATTTACTACCCGCCCGAAAGTTTGAAGGCGCGGCTGTGTCGTGCGGGCGCTGAGTGGACTAAGGAATTCGCTGCCGCCAACGACATTCCATTTGAAGTGTGCGGCAAGCTGCTCGTCGCCACCGACGCCGATGAGTACGAACGGATGCTCGCGCTATACGAGCGGTCGATTACCAATGGCGTGAAGGTCGAACTCATTGACGAGGCCGAGCTGAAACGTCGTGAGCCGAACGTGAAAGGGGTTGGCGCGCTTTGGGTTCCAGGAACAGGCATCATCGACTACCGCAAGGTCACCGCGACACTGGCTCGCCAGGCGCAAGAACTTGGCGCGGAAATACGCACGGGCGCGACGGTCGACGCCGTCATCGAAACTGATTCCGCTGTCACGTTTTCCGGACCGTGGGGGAGTGCCAAGGCGAACCAGCTCATCGTCTGCGCGGGCCTGCAAGCCGACCGCATGGCACGAATGTCGGGTATTACCACCAACTTTCGCATCATCCCGTTCCGCGGTGAGTACTACCGACTGCCCGCCAACCGCACGGGCATCGTCAACACGCTCATCTACCCCGTCCCCGATCCCGCACTCCCGTTCCTTGGCGTGCACCTGAGCCCGACCATCGACGGCGACCTCACCGTCGGCCCCAACGCCGTCCTCGGCCTCGCACGCGAGGGCTACCCCAAGGGCAGCGTGAACCTACGGGACGCGCGAGAAACACTCAGCTTCAAAGGTTTTCACAAAGTCGCGGCAAGCCACCTCAAAACCGGCATGCGCGAAATGCGCAACTCACTGTTCAAGCGCGGCTATCTCGCCGAATGCCGCCGCTATTGCCCGGAACTCACGGCGAAGGATTTGCTGCCGCACCGCGCGGGTATCCGTGCACAAGCGGTACTCGCCGACGGCACCCTGGTTCACGACTTTCTGATCGAAACCACCCCGCGCACATTGCACGTGCTCAACGCACCGTCGCCAGCAGCGACGTCGGCGATGCCGATCGCCGAACATCTGGTGAGCCTGCTTTAACGCGACAACCGGCGAGACCCGCTAACCCAACCAGCGTCGTTCCGGCAAATTAACCGAAGATTTGTAGTATTTTTGGCGCCATCCGTCAGCAGGGAGCGCGCATGGGTCACATCAGGTTCGCTAGCGACGTCGGGGCCCCCGTCGACGTCGCTTTCGCCTACGCCGCCGACCACGCGTGGTTCGAACGGTGGATGTATGGCGTGACCAGCGTGCAACCCCTCGGCACCCCGAAAACCGGTCTTGGTTCCAGCTACCGCCTAGACGCTCGCATCATGAGTGCCCTGCCCGTCCCGACGACATGCGAGGTCACCGAATTCCGTCGGGACGCGGTGATCGCGTATACCCTGCGTGGGCGGATATGCGGGACGGTCACCCTGCGGTTCGACCCGCTCGGCTTCGGCACAACGGTCCTCACCATCGAAGCCGACTATCCGCAACCGGTCGGCGTGCTGGCCCGCATGTGTCGCCGCATCACCGATGCGAGCGCCAAATCCGCGCTTCGCCGCACCGAGACGCGGTTGCGAAGGGAGATAGAGGAATTCCACGGTACCGATCTTGTCGGACGGATGACCTAGGGTGTCGGTCATGATCATCGTGAGCACCGACGGTTCCTGCCTGCGTAATCCTGGCGGGGCGATCGGCTGGGCTTGGGTGAATCACGAGGGCCCGTCAGCCAGCGGGGGAGCGGCGGCAGGCACCAACCAGATCGCCGAATTGCGGGCCGTTCTCGAAGCCATCAACGCCCATCCAGGCGAAGAACCGATGCTCATCGAATCCGACTCCCAGTACGCCATCAAATGCGCGTCCGAATGGATCACGAGCTGGCGGCGCAACGGGTGGCGCACGTCAACCGGCGGCGCGGTGAAGAACGTCGAGATCATCAAAGCCATCGACGCCGCGATCTCCCTTCGCAAAGGGCCCGTACGTTTTCGATGGGTACGCGGCCACGTCGGCAACTATTTCAACGAACAAGCCGATACCCTCGCCGGGGCGGCAGCACGCGAAGCCGCCAAGATCTCCACTGAGCAGCGGGCAACGGGGAAGCCGGTCGCGCAAGCAGCACAGGGTGGCGCGCTAACCCTGTTCTAACTCGCTCGCGCGAACGGAGTTGGTCCGCAAACGAGAACGCCCCCGACAAGCCATTACGGCCGGTCGGGGGCGTTTTCTCGCTGAAGCCGCTACCGCGGGGCGGGGGCCGGCGCAGGTGTAGGGGGCACCTGCGTTGTGGGAGCGGCTCCACTGGGCGCGCCCTTGAGCAGCGGCGAATCCAGCTTCGACACCAGCCACTTACCGTCACGCAGCTCCATGTCGGCTTCGACAATCATCTGCTGACGATCCGGAGTGGTCTGGGTGAAATTGGTGCGGTACTGCGTCATCGAAAGCAGAACCTTCGCCGAATCGGTTGACCCGTTGACGAAACCGCACTGCACATCCTCGGCCCACGACTTAACCTGGGCGGACTTCATCGCGTCCTTGAGCGCGGCCTGGGCGTCGCCGAATTCCTTGGCGAAGCTGCCCGTCGCGCCAGCGAGAACGTTCTCGAAGTACTTATCGAGGTCCTTCTGATGGTCGTAGGTGGAAACGGTATTGCCGAACGCACAGGCGGCAGCCGTTGAATTGGTGACCGCGTCGAGCCGCTCACCACGGTTGTGGTCCTGAATGAAGAACACAACACCGGCGGTAATGGCACCAATAGCAACCACGCCAGCGACTGCGGCAGCGATCCAGCCGGTTGAACTCGACTTCCCACGACCAGCGACGGCAGGCGGCGCGACAGGCGCGGCAGCGGCCGGTGCATCAGCGACAACCGCCGCCTTAACGGTCGGCTCGGTGCCGGTGACCTTCACGGTCGGCGCGTCGGTTTCGGGAGTAGGTGCCGCGCCCTTGATCGTGGGATCGGCCTTCTTCGCGAGATCGGGCTTTTCCGCCGCGGCATCGGTGGACTTGGCGGCGTCTTCGCTGCTCATCGAATCAATCCTGCTCTTTCCCGGCACCTGGTAACGCACCGATATTTCATGTGGCTCGTGAGCCGGGCCACACACGTACTTAAGCGAGTATGCCCGGTCACCGAACCAGAGGTCGGGACCGGGCACATTCACTGGCTAGTTCGGCGACAACGTCTCCGCGTGCGGGTCGACGCCAGGAGGCATAAACGCCCCGTTATTAGGCACGTCCGGTCGCGGTGCGTTGGCCGAGCCACGGATCTGCTGATCCGGCGGCGGGTTGGTGCAGTAATTCCATGCCGGAATAGGTCCGCGCTGGATTTCCTCGTTGCGGTAGTACTTCGTGTCGTAATGGCAGGTCGGACGCGGCCAGATATCGAGCACCGCATGGAACTCGTTATCGTGCGCCGGAATTGCCATCGCGGTGAAGCCATCGCGCAGCGACGGGAAAAGTACACGCAATGCGGGCTGACGCAACGTCGCGGCCTTGGTGATCGCGACGAAGTTGGCAGCGAGCGAGCTGATCGGGCCAGCCGTCTTGTCGAGCGCGACGCTCAGTTCGTTGAACTGACCGGGTGCCGAATCGAGGATGGTCTGCAGTTCGGCGTTGGCGTTGTTGAACTGCGTGAGCAGCGCGCCGCTGTTGCTGGTGAGCGTGCCGAGGTCAGGCTGTGCGTGCGAGGTGGTCTCGGCAAGCACGCGCAGGTTCGCGATCAGGTTTTGCGTCTGCGGAAGCAGACCGTCAAGGCCGGCGACCGCGAGGCTGACACCGTTGATCAACGCGCGCAACTGGTCGGGGCCAGCGCCCAGCGCGATGTCGAGTTCGGACAGGATCGTCTTGAACTCGGCCGGGTTGACCTGGGCGATCAGCGACGACGTGTTGTCGAGCACCGCCGAAACCGGCACCGGCGTCTTGATCTGCTCAGGGTCGAACTTCACCGTCTGACCGTTGGCGAGGAACGGGCCCTTGTCGGCACGCGGACGGAAGTCGATGTATTGCTCACCGGCCGCCGACAGCGCTTGGACGACGATCTGCGTATCGACCGGAATCTTGTAATTCTTGTCGAGACGGGTCTTCGCCGAAATGGCTTGGCCCTGGTCGATCAAGTCGATCGAGGTGACCTGACCAATGCGGAAACCGCGCAGCGTTACGTCGTTGCCCGGCTGCAAACCACCCGAACGGTCGAGCAGGATCGTGACGTCGTACTCGCGCTGGAACGGGTTGAACCGCATCACGTTGACCGCCAAATACGAAGCGCCAACGAAGAATACGAGAATCAGTGCGCAGTTAGCGACCAGGATCTTGCTTGTGAAGAAGCTCTTCAGCTTGTTCATCGGTGGCCTCCCACTCGGCCCTGGACGATTTGCAGCACCTGAATGAAGCTGCCGACGAAATCGTTCATATCGCGCAGATCCCACAGCTTGCCGTGGTTCGGATCGGTGATCACGCTCGCGTCAAGGTTGGTCAAAGTCGCGTACGGCGCGAGGCTCTTACCGCGGAACGTGGCGTTGACGCCCGGGCGGATCGCGTGCAACTGCTCCATCGCGTAACCGAAGCTGTCGCCGGAAGCCGAGATGGCACCCATCAGGTTCGACAGGTTCTGCAACAGGCTGGCGAGCTGGTCGCCAGTGGTGTTGGAGTAGTCGCCGATGGCCGCCGTCGCGGTTGACAGCTTGGTGAGCAGTTCGCCAATGGCCTTGTTGTTTTCGGCGACCGCACCAATAGCTTGCGGCAGCGTGTCGGCCATCTGGCCCAACTGGACCTTGTTCCTATCGACGGTGTTGGTGAGCGTGTTGAACTCAGCAAGCACCGCGTCGATGCGACCACTGTTGTTGTTGAGTTCGCCGATCACGCCGGTCATCTCGGTAATCAGGTGCGCGAGGTTGCCGCCCTGGCCGTTGAGAATCGAACCGAGTTCGGTGCCGAGGCGGCTCAAGCTGGCGACACCGCCGCCGTTGAACAGCATCGAGACCGAGATCAGCAGCTCTTCGACCGTCGCGCCCGCCGACGTCTGCTCAAGCGACAGCGTGTCGCCCGCCTTCAACGTCGGCATGCCAGCGTCGTTCTTCGGCTTCGACAGCGCGATGAACACGTCGCCGAGGGGAGTTGCCTGGCGAAGCTCAGCCGTCGACCCCTTCGGCAACTGGATGTCGGTCTTGATCTCCAAGTCGACAACGGCCTGGTAGTTCTTCGTCTTAATCGACGAGACCACCCCGACGTCGGAACCACCGATCTTGACCTTGGCCTGATCGGGCAGGTTCAGCGCGTTCTCGAACACCGCGTGAATGGTGTAGGTATCGCCGCCGGTGCCGGGCTTGGGCAGCGGCAAGTCTTCCACGGTGAACCCACACCCCGTGGTGATCGCCACTGTCGAAACCGCGACGGCGGTCATCAGTGCCTTTTTCATGATCATTTCGTCAGTCCAAGGAGTGCGGCGGTGAGCCCGTAGTCGGGGCCGAAGTCCTGCATGTTCCCGGTGCGGCAACCATCAGCACGCATCTGAACCCGCTCACAGAAGAGGCTCGTGATCTCGCCCGAAAGCGGCGAGCCGACCAGCGTGTGCAGGCGCACGTAGCGACCCTGCGGGTTCATCGCGTTGGTGATGTTCTGCATGAGAAGCGGCACCGTGTCGGCGATCTCGACCATCTGAAGTGAGTTGGCGCGCAACTGGTTTGACACGTTCGTCAAACCGGTGAGCGACTCAGCGAGCTGGTCCTGGTGACCGGCGAACATCGTCGACGTGTTCACCAGGAACGCGTTGAGCTGATCAAGCGTTGCCTGCAAACCAGGTGCCTGCTCGGCGAGCAGACCCGACATCGCGGTGACCCGGTTGCTGAAGTCGCGCACCGACTGGTCGTTGTCAGCCAACATCGACGTGAGCTCGTTGAGCTTGATGATGATGTTGGAGATGGCGTCCTTGTTGTCGATGCCAACCTTGAGCGCACCCGAAAGCGCGTCGAGGGTCTCGCGAATCTTCTGCCCGTTGCCGTTGAGGACGGGGTAAAGCACGCGACCCGAAAGCGGGCCAAGGCCGTCGGCACCCGGTTCGGGCTTCAACGAAGCCGAGAACTGGTCGATGGTCTTGATCATCGTGTCGAGTTCGACGGGCGTGCGAGTGCGCGCCTTCGGCAGATGCTCACCGGAGCTCAGCGAGGCACCGCCGGTGTAGGGCGGGGTGATCTCGATGTGGCGGTTGGTGACGATCGACGGCGAAATAACCGCGGCGATCGCGTCCTTCGGGATCTTCACGCCCGCGTCGATGGTCATGTGGACCTCGACGAAGGTGCCTTTAGGCACGATCTTGTCGACCTTGCCGACCTGGAGCCCGAGCACCATGATCTCGTTGCCCTCGTACATGCCAGCGATGTTCTCGAAGTCGGCCGTGATCTTGGTCGACCGGCCGAGCGCATCGTTGACCTGACCGGGCAGCAGCGAGCAGCTGCCGAGCGTCAACGCGGTAGCGGTGATCAGCAAAGTGCGCGCTAAGAACTTGCCGCGCTGGGGAATCATCGTCAGTTTCATGCTGGTTGGCACCCCTGAATCACCTGAACAAAGCAGAGCCAGTTGTCTGGGAACAGCCACGGCACCGCCATCTCGGCGTACGGACCGTTGCCAAGCGCGTTGTTGAAGTAACGCGCGGTCGGTGCGCCGATCGACAGCAGCTTGTCGAGGTTTTCCTTGTTCTTCTGCAAGCCCGACGCCATCGTGTTGAGCTGGCCGATCGTGTCACCGATCTGGTTGCCGTTCTCGGCACCGATCGCCTCAAGCTGCTTGGTGAGCGTGGCGACATTGTCGAGCAGCTGCTTGAGCAGCGTCTGCCGTTCCATGACCCGGTTGGCGATGGCTTCACCCTGGGTGATGATCAGCAGAATCGAGTTGCGGTTGTCGGCGAGCAGCTGAGTGACCCGGTTGAGGTCCTTGAGCAGCTGGTCGACGTCGCCCTTGCGCTTGTCGATCACCTTCGCGATAGCACCGACCGAGTCGAGCGCTTGGGAAACAAGCTGCGGCGAATCGCCGAGCTGCGAGTTGATCGTGTTGAGCGAAGCGGCGAGCTTTTTGGTGTCGAGCGCTTCGAACTTGGGTGTACCGACCTGCACGACGTCAGCGATGTCGTAGGGCACATCGGTGTTGGCGCGCGGGATGGTCTTGTTCTTGAGGCCGGTGCCGTCGCCGGGGTTCAGGTCGACGTAGCGGGCACCAAGCAGCGTCGCCATCTTGATGGCGGCGTGGGCGTTGGGCCCGAACTTGAGCGAGCTGTCGACGTCGAGGGTGACGACGACGTGGTCGCCTTCGATCTTGGCACCCGAAACCGTGCCGACCGAAACACCAGCGACCGCGACCTTGTCGCCGACGCGAATACCTGCCGCCTGCACGAACTCCGCGTCAATCGACTGCTTGCCGAAGCCGATGAGCTTGTAAGCACTCGACCCGACGAGCAGCAACACGATGACAAGCGACCCGACTACACCGAGCCAGAAGTTGCGGTTGCCTAGGAAAGTTGACTTTATTTTCTTCATGGCCTGCACACCGCCGAGTGGTTGTTGCCGCCGATCTGGTTGAACAGACCGCGCGGGAAGAGCACACCGTAAAGTGAAACGTCGAGCCCACAGATGTAGGAGTTGGCGTAGGTACCCTCCGACGTCATACGTCCGAGGTCAGCCAGGATCGACGGCATATCGATGGCGACCTGGTCGAGCCGCTCGCCGTTGGCGAGCAACAGCGTGAGCGCCGCCGACGAACTATTCTGCGCCAGCACGAGTTTGGGCTGAATCTTGCCCATCATCGAAACGAGCGACGTCGTGGCATCCGACAGCGTTGCGACCGAGGTCTGCAACGACTGACCCTGTTCGTAAAGACCGCCGATGAGCGCCCTGGTCTGGGTGATCAGCGTTTCGAGTTCATCGCCGCGCTTGGCGAGGCCCGAAAGCACCGCCGACAGGTTGGTGATGACATCGGACAGGATGGCATCGCGACGCTGGAAGTCGGTCGCCATCTGCGCGGCCTGAATGATGAAGGCCGACAACGAAACTCCGTCGCCCTGCAACGCCTGGAGCAGCGTCTCCGACATCGCGTTGACCTCAGCGGGCTCAAGCGCCTGGAACAGCGGCTGGAAACCGTTGAGCAGCGCCGAGATTTCAAACGAAGGCTCGGTGCGCTCGATCGGAATCGTCGACCCGCTCTTAAGCGCCTGCGGGTTGGCCGTCTTGCCCGGGTTCAGCGCGACGTAGCGCTGGCCGATCAAGTTCTGGTACCGCACAAGGGCTTTGGTGTCGTTGTAGACGGTCTGGTCGCTCTGGACGATGAACGACACCTTCGCGTCGTTCTTGCCGTCGAGTTCGATCTTTTCGACCTTGCCGACGCGCACGCCAGCCATGCGGACGTCGTCGCCGGGACGCAACCCAAGCACGTCGGTGAAAACCGCCGTGTACTTGCGAGTGTCGCCGTCGACCGTGCGGGCCAAGGTGTTCCACACGACGACGGTGACTAGCAGTGACACCAGCGCGAAGATACTGAAGCCGATCAGTGGCTTGCGAATACTCATGCGCCACCCCCGTTTTCGGTCACTTGCAGAGTTCCGCCCTTCATGATCGCTCCGAGCAGCATGTACTCCGATGCCGTCGGTTTACGCCCCAACAGTTCAGTGATCGCCGCGTCCCCGCGATAGGCGATCGGCTTTGCCTGCGGCGCAACACCTTCCGGCTGCGCGGGGGTGGCAGCGGGCGCTGCGGCAGGCGCGGCAGCGGGAGCGAGGCCGGGGATCGCGGGCAGCTGCAGCGACGGCACAAGGCCCTCAAGCGGCGTACCGGCGAACGGCTTGACCTCGATGCCGTTGGCGGTCTGCATCGGCAGACCCGGCGTGGTGAGACCGGGCAGCTCGGGCATGCCGGGGATCTGCACCAGTGCGGGCAGGCCAGCGGCCGAGTCGAGCTTGCGGGGCTTCAGGTTGTCGGGCACCTCATAGGTGGGGGCGACTTCGGGCGCGGTGAAGCAGCTCGGGCCAACAAGCGCGCCGTAACGCGGGCAGTTCGACCGGTCGTATGGCTTCCACGGCGTGAGCGTGAGACCCGCGTTCCAGACCATCTGCTTCTGTGGGCCGTGGTTGAACGTGGTGTTGAGCTGCGCGAGTGAGGGACCGAACACCTGGAAGGTCTGGGTGATCGAGGCCGGGTCGTCGGCAACAGCACCGAGGGTGTTGTTCATTCCGACGGTGACTTCCTTGCCCACATCAGGATTCGATGCGAACAGGTCGTTGACCCGGTCGGTGGTCGCGCTCGCGCCGGCGATGAGCGCGATGAGCTGCTCACGCTTAGTCGCGATCGTCGTCGCGGTCTGGACCGTCGAGCCGAGCACGTTCATCAATTCGGGTGCCGACTGGTTGAGCGCGTTAGCCGATGCGACGAAGTTGTTGAGCATCCCAGCGAGGTTCGGGCCAGCGTCGGCGACACCGGTGAGCCAGTGATCGAGGCGTTCGATGGTGGAACCGGGAACGCGGCCTGACCCGTCGAGTGCCTGGGTGAGCGTGCCGAGCACGCGACCAAGCTGCACCGGATCGACCTCGTTGAGGATGTCGCGCACGGTGGTGAGGGTGTCTTGCAGCGCGATGGTGCCCTGGCTGCGGTCTTCCTCAATAACCGAACCCTCGTGCAGGTACTTGTTCGACGGACCGTTGAACAGCAACTCAACCGAGGTGACGGCGAACAGGTTAGACGGGACGACGCGAGCGGTGACGTTGCTCGGCACGCCCTTCGCCATTTCCGGCTTCATCTCGATGTTGACGCGCTGGATGCCGCCGCGACCGTCGATGTCGACGTTCTTGACCGTGCCAACGAGCACGCCGCGGAACTTCACGTCCGCGTTCGACGGCAGGCCGTCACCGGTGGTCGTCAGGTTGGCGACGACCTTGGTCTTCGGAATGAAATAGCCCTGGTACCTGGCGAAAAGGAAACCAAGAATAACGGCGAACACTACAAGGCCAGCCGCGCCAGCTATGTAGAGCTGCTTCATGGTGGGACCGCGCCCACTCGGATCAATGATCATCGTCGCTTACCCCGAGATCCGGATGCCGGGGTCGAGACCCCAGATAGCCAACGTCATGAACAGGTCGGCGAAGACCACCAAGATGATGCACATCTTGATCGCGCGGCCAGCCGCGACACCTACGCCCTCAGGACCACCGGAGGCGAAGAAGCCGTAGTAGCACTGGATGAAGGTCGTGATCATGACGAAAATGATCGCCTTGAGCAGCGAATACAGCACGTCCGTGGGCACGAGGAACTGGTAGAAGTAGTGCGAGTAGGTGCCCGACGCGGAACCACCGACCAGGCCGACGGTGACCGAGCAGGCGATGTAGGCCATCGCGAGGCCGAGCGCGTAAAGCGGGACGATCGCCATGACAGCGGCCATCATTCGCGTCGAAACCAGGTACGGCAGCGGGCGAATGGCAACCGACTCAAGGGCGTCGATTTCCTCGGAAATACGCATCGCGCCGAGTTGGGCGGTAAATCGACAACCCGCCTGGGCGGCGAAGGCGAGTGCCGCGAGCAGCGGGCCGAGTTCGCGAGTTGTCGCGAACGCTGAGATCGCGCCGGTAAGCGGGCTCAACCCGAGCAGGTTCAGCGAGGTGTAGCCCTGAATAGCGACGGTCATGCCGCCGAAGGCGCTCATGATCAAGATGACGCCGATGGTGCCACCACCGACGACGATGTTGCCGTTGCCCCACGTGACGTCGGAAAGCAGACGCCACACTTCCTTGGGGTACTGCTTGAACGCCAGCGGGATCGACCCGACTGAGCGCAGGAAGAAGAACACCTGGTGCCCGAGGCGGGCGAGGGCGTCGGATGGACCTTTGCCCGCGCGCTTGAGCGCCGCGATCGGCCGCAGTAGCGGCGGGGTATAGGTAGATGACATCGCTCAGACCACCTGTGGGGGGAAGACGGCGGCGTAGATCTGGGTGATCGCCACGTTGACACCGAGGAGCATGATCGCCGAGCTGACGACCGCTGAGTTCACCGCGTTAGCAACACCACCGGGGCCGCCACGAGCGTTAAGGCCACAGTCGCACGCGATGATCGATGCGAGCAGTCCGAAGATCACCGACTTGAGCAGCGCGACAGCGAGGTCGCGCGTGACGGCGAACGAAGCGAAGGTGCTCATGTACGAACCGGGGGTACCGGCCTGGGCGAAGATGTTGAACATGTAGCCGGTGAGGAAGCCGACGAAGACGACGAAGCCGCAGAGCAGGAAGCTCACCAGCATCGCCGCGCCGAGGCGGGGAGCGACGAGGCGGCGCATCGGGTCGACGCCCATCACCTTCATCGCGTCGATCTCTTCACGGATGGTGCGCGAACCGAGGTCGGCGCACACGGCCGAACCGACCGCGCCCGCGATCATGATCGAGGTAACAAGCGGTGCGCCCTGCTGAATGATGCCGAGGCCGTTGGCCGCGCCGATGAACGAGGTGGCACCGACCTGGCCCGCGACCGCGCCGACCTGGATGGAAACGATCACCGCGATGGGGATGGCGACGAGCAGGGTGGGTGCTGCGGCGGTGTTGGACATGAACGCGCACTGACGCACGAACTCGTCAAAGGGAAAACGCCTGCGGAAAATCGCGACGATCAACTCCGTGATCGCTTGGAAACCCATCGTGATCTGCCGCCCGAAGGTCTCAAGCGACTTCTTCGGATGTTCGTCCCAAAGATCCTTGGTCCAGTCGACAGCCTCGGCGAATCGAGAACGTGTAGGCGGACTCTTCGTCGACTGCACTGCTTATACCCCTCTCGACGCCGACCCTCATTGCCCCGGCGACTTGTTTGCTTGACGCACCTTACTACGGAGTAGCGCAGAACACACCACCCAGTTGTGACCACCGTCATAGACGGCCGTCACTGTCTAAAAGGGCTATGAATCCCGCCACGGGGACGATACCGCCCACAATTGTTTCCGTACCCCGATTGCCAACGTATGTTGTTTTGCGCCTTGCTGCCTGGGAATCCTTCGATGGAAATGACCGCGGCGAGAAACTGTCATTTATAACGACGGGCTCGGAAAAAAACCGGTACAGATCACGAGATGAAGTCGAACGTGCGCGACGGTTTCCGATTTTAATAGTTGGCCGCTATCGCTACCGGCCGCGCCACGCCGCCGGATAGCGACAAATTCGCTACAGAACTGTGAAGCATGTGAATCGGGGCAAGTACAAGACGCGACCGGGACCGAATACAAGGCACGATAGGCAACACGAATTGGTACCGTGCGGTCACCCGAGGTCTGGAGGAACATGTTCAGCAAACTCGCCAAGTTGGCACCGGTGGTCAGCGCGCTCGCGCTTGGCGCCGCGCTGGTCGGTATCGGCCCCGCACACGCGGCCGGCCCGGTAATCGGCGGCGGCTCGGGCATCGTCATTGACAACGCCTTCGAGTGCACGGTCACCACCGTCGGCCACGACGCCGCCGGTCGCCTCGTCGGCCTCACCGCTGGCCACTGCGGCGACCCCGGTTCCGTGGTCTACGCCGAAGCCGATCGCGGTTACGGCGAGATCGGGCGCTTCGTTTACTCCAACCACGACCTCGACTACGCCGTCATCGAATTCGGTCCCGACCGCATCACGCCGGTCAATCACATTGGCAATGTCACCATTACCGGCGTCGGTGCCCCTCCCGGCTTCCCGCAGATCGTGTGCAAGGAAGGCCGAACCACCGGCAACACGTGTGGCATCAGCTGGGGTGACGTGTTCCAGACATCGACCGAGACGTGGTCGCAAATGTGTGTTGTCGAAGGCGATTCCGGCGCGCCCGTCGTCATCGGGACCACGCTGGTCGGCATGGTCAACGCCTACCTGATCGCCGCGTGCTTCGGCCCCGAGGTCGGCACGAATATGACGACAATCCTTGGCGATCTCAATGCCCAGGGTGGGGTTGGGGCTGGCTTCCAGCCGATCTAGGCGCCAGCGCGGGACCGTCGGTGCCCGCGCAGTGCGGAAGACAATCAACGCGATCGGGTTGACGACGTGGTTTCACGTCGCTCAGCCCGATCGCTGCTATGAGGCCACCTATCGCGAGCAGGATCGCGCACCAGCGCATCGCGGTGTCGAAGCCGCTCGCGAAAACGACGGGGTCGTGGAACGCGCCGGAGATGCCAGCCAGTCCGGGCAGCGCGGCGACGGCGAGAAGTTGCGCGGTGCGGGCGACGGCGTTGTTGACGCCAGAGGCGATGCCCGCGTCGGCTTCGGGGATCGCGCCGAGCACCGCGCCGGTGAGGGGGGCGACCATGACCGAAAGCCCGATCCCGAAGATCAGCAGGCTCGGCAGCACGTCGGACACGTAGTTGGCGTGCGGGCCAACGCGCTGCATCAGCAAAACGCCGACGGCGGCGATCAGCGGACCGAGCGTCATCGGCCAGTGCGCGCCGTGCTTTTGCGCCCATCTGCCCGCGGGCGCGGAGAGAATCAGCATCAACAAGGTGACCGGCATCGTGGCCGCGCCCGCCTTGATAGGGGAGTAGCCCGCGACGAGCTGCAATTGCAGAACAAGAAGGAAGAAGATGCCGCCGTTGGCCGCGTAGACGAACAGCGTCACCAGGTTGGCCGCCGAGAAGACGCGCGACTTGAACATGCGCGGCGGCACGAGCGGGAACGGGCTGCGCAGTTCGATCAGCACAAAGATAACGAGCCCGACGCCGCCCGCGATGGTGAAGATCAGCCGCTCGTCGATCAGACCGAAGGTGAGCGCGCCGAGCGCGACGGCGACGACGATCGCGCCGGGCAGGTCGAGGCGCGAAGGGGCGTGCGGGTCGCGACTTTCGGGCACGTAGCGCTTGGCGATATAGACGACAGCCAGCGCGATCGGCACGTTGAGCAGGAAAATCGACCTCCACCCGATCCAATCGATGAGGCCGCCGCCAAACAGCGGACCGATCGCGCCAGCGACGCCGCTGAGCCCTGACCACAGGCCGATCGCGGTGCCCTGGTCTTCGCGCGCGATCGATGACGAGATCAGCGCGAGACTGCCCGGCGTGAGCAGCGCGCCCGCTATTCCTTGGAGTAATCGAGCACCGACGAGCAGTCCGACGTCGTTGGCGAGGGCGCACAGGATTGACGTGACAACGAAACCCCAAGCGCCCCAAACGAATACGCGACGGCGACCAAGTCGGTCGCCGAGCGAGCCGCCAAGCAGGATGAACGAGGCGAGAGTGAGGGTGTAGGCGTTGACCGTCCACTGCAAGCCAGCGACGCCGGTGTGGAGCGATTCGCCGATCTTGGGCAGGGCGACGTTGACCACGGTGGCGTCGAGTGACGCGACCGAAGACCCGAGGACAGTGGCGGTCAGAATCCACTTTCCCCGGGCGGACGACAACCGAACCGGCGCATCCGGAGGCACTTTTCCACCCTAGCGCCGGAAGGTCTCGTTACACGTCAGTCGTGCAGACCACGATATGGCGCTGGTCGTAGATGTAGCCGGTGTCGGCGACCGGGCACGCGTCGACGTCGGTCGCGTTCTTCTCGATGCTCACGACCTTCACGCCCTTGGTGCTTGTGGCGTTGCATTCCATGCGCACCGCGACAACCGTGCCGCTCATGTCCATGCAGCCGCCGATGACCCAGTCGATGTCGAGGCAGATCGCGCCGGTTTCGACGTTGTCTAGCGTCTCGTAGTAATACTGGTCGGCGTCGCTGATGCACGCGCTTGAGGTCTTCGCCTTGCCGATCACCTTGTAGTTCGACGAGCGCGAACCACACGATGCCTTCTCGATCGTCGCGTTTTCCGGGGTGCCACCTAGGTTCACGCAGTCGCCGACATTGGCTTGGAAGTCGGTTTTGCCGCCCTGCTTGGTCGGCTGAACGCGGCTCGTCGTCGGTTTGGGCTTCGACGTTGTTGGCGCTTTCGACGCCGTGGTCGCGGGCACGACGTCGAGAGCGGGCTGTGCCCGACCTTCAACAGTGCCGCCACACCCGGTCGCGACGAGCGCGGTCACCGTGATGGCGAGGGCCCCGACGAATCGACCGAGGGAAGAATCTGCATACACGTTGATGTGCATACACCACCCGAAGCTCGCGCGTCGACTGACTCGGAGCGCAACGACGCTGACCGGGAGCGATGCACTTCACATCTGGTCAGTGAGTTCGCTCACGGTGGAAGGCCGCGTTACATCATTGGCATTCGATGCTGGTATTGCGATGAATGCTCGACTCGCCGCCCTGAGCGTGACGTTTGACTTCGCACCCGACGTCACGAAACGTTATGTGACGCATCACACGTCGTTGCGATCTCGTTATCAGCCAACTTCGCGGCTGGCGGCTTGTCGGGGCCGCCAGGTAGGAATGACAGGTAACTCCGGGGGGCCGTCGTTACCCCGCGGTGACCTCAACACGTCGCCGCGGTCGAGATGAATGGACAAGGTTTATGTACTTTCCGGCAAACGCGCGGCAATCGAGCCGCATGCGTCGCGGCCTGATCGCCTCGGCGGCCATCGCCGTCGCCGCAGCTGGCGTGATGGCGATCGCGCCCGCACAGGCTCAGCCGCTATTCCCTAACTTCCCCTTTGGTGGCGGTGGCTCAAGCCAGCCCGCCGCAGGCAACGAAGCGCCCGCGTCGGCGCCCTTCTCGCCGCCCAACATCAACATCGCTGATGGCGAGACCGTTGGTGTCGCGCAGCCGATCATCATTTCGTTCAAGGAGCCGGTCGAAGACCGCGCGGCCGCTGAGAAGGCCATCAAGGTCACCTCGAGCGCCAAGGCGCCCGGCCACTTCTACTGGACGTCCAACCAGCAGGTGCGCTGGCGGCCCGAGCAGTTCTGGCCCGCCAACACCAACGTGACCGTGGTCGCGGGTGGTACCTCAAGCTCGTTCCACATCGGCGATGCCTTCATCGCGTCGGTCGACGACGCAACCAAGATCATCACCGTCACCATTAACGGTGAAGTTGTTCGCGAGATGCCGACGTCGCTCGGCAAGCCCGGCCACGAGACGCCCAACGGCACCTACATCGTCGGCGAGCGCTTCGAGAAGATGACGATGGACTCGTCGACCTACGGCGTGCCGATCACCGACCCCGAGGGCTACAAGCTTGAGGTCGAATACGCGACGCGCATCTCCAACAGCGGCATCTTCGTGCACGCCGCGCCGTGGTCGGTGGCCCAGCAGGGTTACTCGAACGCGTCGCACGGCTGCCTGAACGTGTCCACCGAGAACGGCAAATGGTTCCTGGAGAACTCACGTCGCGGCGACGCTGTCGTCATCACCGGCACCAAGGGTGGCACCCTGAGCTCGGGCGACGGCCTGGGCGACTGGAACTAAGTTAATCGTCAGCAAAGCGCCTCGATCCGAAATGGATCGGGGCGCTTTTCTGTCGCGTAGGTGAACAATACGGTCAATTATGTTCGTATTGTTCGGCATTCGCGTCTACTGACGCTGTGCGCCCGAAGTTCGCAAAATGGGCGGCTCTGGTTAACCAACGGTTCGCCATGCGCCGTAAAACTGCTCAAGTGCGTAGTAGTCCTGAACGAGTGCTGCCCGTCCAACGAGGCGGCGGATGGCGTAAACGGCCGTGGCAGGACTATGCCCTGTTCTTCGTGCTCGTCGTACCAAACCTGGTGTTGCTCACCATGTTTGTCTACCGCCCGCTCATCGATAACGTGCGTCTTTCCTTCACCGACTGGAATATCGCCGACCCGGTCGCGAACTCGGTTGGTTTCGCCAACTACGTCGAATGGTTTGGTCGCGACGACTCATGGAAGGTCGTCTCCAACACGGTGATCTTCACCGTCGCCGCCGTTGCTGGCTCGATGTTGCTGGGGCTTGGTCTCGCGATGCTGCTTGACCGAAAACTGTTCGGCCGCAACATGGTTCGCTCGGCCATCTTCGCGCCGTTCGTAATCTCCGGTGCCGCGATCGGCGTTGCTTTCCAATTCATCTTCGACCCCAGCTTCGGGCTCGTACAAGACCTGTTGCACCGCGTTGGCGTCCAACAGGTTCCCGACTTTTACCAAGACCCGCACTGGGCGCTGTTCATGGTGACGGTTACTTATATCTGGAAGAACCTCGGCTATAGCTTCGTCATCTATCTCGCCGCGCTGCAAGGTGTTCGAGCTGAGTTGATGGAAGCCGCCGAAATGGATGGTGCGTCGCGCTGGACCACATTTACCAAAGTGCTACTGCCGCAACTTCGTCCGACAACTTTCTTTTTGTCGATCACCGTGTTGCTTAACTCGCTGCAAGTCTTCGACATCATCAACGTGATGACGCGCGGCGGACCGCTCGGCAACGGCACAACGACGATGGTTTACCAGGTCTATGAGGAGTCGTTCCGCAATTTCCGCGCGGGCTACGGCGCGACGGTCGCGACCATCATGTTCCTCGTATTACTAGTGGTCACGCTCGTGCAGGTGCGCGTGATGGATCGGGGCGACAAGTGAAAAAGGTGACCATCCTCGGCTACGCGGCCATGGCGTGCGTGCTGATCATGATCGGCGTTCCACTGTTCTGGATCCTGATCACCTCGTTCAAGGATCGCCCCGATATTTACACCCAGCCCGCGGTGTATTGGCCGCGCAGTTGGCACCCGGAGAACTATGCCGACGCGACGACGGTTGTGCCCTTCTGGACGTTCCTGCGCAACTCGGTGATCGTCACCGCCGTAGTTTCGCTGGTGAAATTCACCCTTGGCATTCTGAGTGCGTACGGGCTGGTTTTCCTGCGGTTTCCCGGCAAGAACCTGGTGTTTTTGGTGATCATCGCGGCGCTGATGGTGCCCAACCAGATCACCGTGATCTCCAACTACGCGCTCGTCGCGCAGCTCGGGTGGCGAAATACGTTCGCTGGCATCATCATTCCGCTCTGCGGCGTCGCGTTCGGCACGTTCCTCATGCGCAACCACTTCCTTTCGCTGCCCGGCGAAGTGATCGAGGCCGCGCGCATGGATGGGGCGAATTGGTGGCGACTGCTTACCCGCGTTGTGCTACCGATGTCGGGGCCGACGATGGTCGCGTTCGCGGTGGTCACGCTGGTTACCGAGTGGAACGAGTACCTGTGGCCGTTCCTCATGGCCGACTCGACCGAGGTCGCGACGCTGCCGGTTGGGCTCACGCTGCTGCAAAACACCGAGAACCCGAGCGTCACCAACTGGGGTCCGGTGATGGCGGGAACCGTGCTCACCATGCTGCCGATTCTCATCGTTTTCCTCGCCCTCCAACGTCACATGATCAAGGGCCTCACCTCCGGTGCGGTCAAGGGCTGATATCTCGAAACAGGAGCTCGACATGTCCAACTCTCGATTCCCGGCGCTGTCGCGTCGCGGCTTCCTCGGCATCACCGGCGGTCTCGCCGCCGGCGTCGCGCTTACCGCGTGCGCTGGTACCGGCGGTGGCGGCAGCGATTCCGGCGACGGCAAGACGCTGAATTTCTGGTCGAACCACCCCGGCAACTCCAAGGACGTCGAGCTTGAACTGATCAAGCGGTTCAAGGAGAAAAACCCCGACATCACCGTCAATCTCGTTGACGCTGGCAAGAACTACGAAGAGGTCGCGCAGAAGTTCAATGCCGCCCTCACCGGCGGTGAACTGCCCGATGTTGTTGTGCTTTCCGATGTTTGGTGGTTCAACTACGCGCTCACCAACGCGATCGAGCCGCTCGACAGCCACTTCGGTAGCGCGGGTGTGAAGCTCGACGACTACGTCGACTCCCTCGCCGCCGACTACCTGTTCAACGGCAAGCACTACGCGCTGCCGTACGCCCGCTCGACCCCGCTGTTCTATTACAACAAGGACATCTGGGCCAAGGCTGGTCTGCCGGACCGCGGCCCCGCGTCCTGGCAGGAATTCGACGAGTGGGGCCCGAAGATCCAGTCGATCGTCGGTGCCGACAAGTTCGCGCACGCCTGGGGTGACGCCAAGAACTACCTTGGCTGGACGTTCCAGGGCCCGAACTGGACCTTCGGCGGCGCGTACTCCGATCAGTGGAAGCTCAAGTTCACCGATCCGGGTTCGATCGCGGCAGCCACCTACCTGCGCGAATCGATCAACGTGAAGAAGTACGCGGCGATTCGCCCGCAGATCGCCAACGAATTCGGCACCGGCATCGCGGCATCGACCATCGCGTCGACCGGCGACCTCAAGGGCATCACCAAGAACGCGGCAGGCAAGTTCGAATTCGGCACCGCGTTCCTGCCGCACCCGAGCGGGCCGGGCGTGACCACCGGTGGTGCGGGTCTCGCGATTCCGTCGCGGATCTCGGACGCGCGAAAGACAAACGCGCTCAAGTTCATTGAGTTCATCACCAACGCGTCGAACACCGCGTACTTCACCCAGAACACCGGGTACATGCCGGTGCGCAAGTCGGCCGTCACCGACCCGAGCGAGGTCGAGTACCTGGCCAAGAACCCGAACGCGAAGGTGGCAATCGACCAGCTCGCCGTGTCGAAGTCGCAGGACTACGCGCGCGTTTTCGTGCCGGGTGCCGACCAGATCATCGGTACCGGGTATGAGCAGATCGGGCTGCAAAATGCCGATCCGGCAACGGTTTTGGCGAAGGTCGCCGCTGATGTGCAGGCCATCATCGACCGGCAGATCACGCCAAAGCTGCCCAAGTAGTTCCTTCTAATTCCAGGAGTTCTCCCCAATGGCGACAGTGCAGTTCGACGGTGTGACCCATCGTTACCCCGGCGCGCCGACCCCCGCGGTCGACGCGCTCGACCTCGACATCGCCGACGGGGAGTTTCTGGTGCTCGTCGGGCCGTCTGGGTGCGGCAAATCGACGAGCTTGCGGATGCTCGCCGGACTTGAGTCGGTTGAGTCCGGCAGCATCCGCATTGGCGATCGCGACGTCACTTCGCTCGCGCCGCGTGCGCGTGACGTGGCGATGGTGTTCCAGAGTTACGCGCTTTACCCGAACATGACCGTCGCCGAGAACATGGGCTTCGCGTTGCGCAATGCGGGAATGTCGAAGTCCGACACAGGATTTCGCGTGCGCGAGGCAGCGGCGATGCTTGAGCTTGAGCCGTTGCTTGATCGCAAACCGGCGCGGTTGTCGGGTGGTCAGCGGCAGCGCGTCGCGATGGGGCGCGCGATCGTGCGACGGCCGCAGGTGTTTTGCATGGACGAGCCGCTGTCGAATCTTGATGCGAAGCTGCGGGTTTCGACGCGTTCCCAGATCGCGGCATTGCAGCGTCGGCTGGGCACGACCACGGTGTACGTCACGCACGACCAGGTCGAGGCGATGACAATGGGCCATCGCGTCGCTGTGCTGCGCGACGGGGTGTTGCAGCAGGTCGCGGCTCCGCGCGAGCTGTACGACGACCCGGTGAACACGTTCGTCGCCGGTTTCATCGGCTCGCCGGGGATGAACTTGCTTGAGGCTGACGTGGTCGACGGTCACGCATCGCTTGGCGGTGTTTCGGTAGCGGTCCCGCGTTCGCTTACTAGCGGTCGCGTTGTGATCGGCGTGCGCCCGGAGTCGTGGGAAGTGACCACCGACGACGCGTCACTGACGGTGACGGCCGAGCTGTTGGAAGAACTTGGCGCGGAGTCGTTCGTGTACACCGACGGAGCTGGTTTTTCCCGAAGTGGGAAAGTGGTTGTGCGAGTTGACCGCCGGTTCGCGGTTGCTGCGGGCGAGCGTTTGGGCTTGCGCCCGAAGCCTGAGGAACTGTTCTTTTTCGACCCGGAAACGGAGTTGCGCGTTCGCTAACTGTAACCGCGGACGTAGTAGGTGGATGCGGGGCTTTGCCACGACCATTCGAGATGTCCTTGCACACTCACGTAGGCCGTACCCTGCGTTTATGGAGAAGGCGGACGCAAATCGTCATGGATCTGCGGGCGGCGTCGTGCGCACCGACAAGGTGCCGCTACCCGTCTTTCGCAGTGGGCGGGCGCTCAGTCCGGCCGAACTGGATGAAGAGTTGGTCCGAGAAATTGAGCGGCGCGCGAAGCGGCGGTGATCTGGTCCTAAACCTGAACTGCCGCGCGGGCCTCGATTACTGCCTTTCCGATGCCGCCGGTGTAAATCGGGCCGTGGCCCGGGAGGACGGTTGCCGCGTCCAAAGGTTCCAGGGCGTCTAAGGCCGCCTTCGCTGATTCCACATTGTGGTGGAAGAACAGTGGGAGTAGTTGGGGGCCTTCGATTTTCGATACCGGATGAGCCGTGACCAGGGCGTCGCCTGTCGCTACCGCACCCACTTCGGGGAGGTGGAAGACGGTGTGGCCGGACGTGTGGCCTGCCGTCGAGATCGGGACCGGGTGGCCGGGGAGGTCTAGCGGGCCCTCGTTCGGGAACGGCTGGATGTGGGGGACCGCGTTCTTGCGCAGGCCGCCCGCGCGGGTGATGCGGAGCGCCCAGCCGAGTGCGGCGCGGTCTTTGAGGGCGCGTTGGATCACGTCCAGCGGGGTCGCCGACTCGTGGACCTCGCCTTTCGCGTGCGGCACTTCGGCCGCGCTCGTGTAGGCGGGGATGCCGTAGGCGTGCAGGTGGTTGATCGCGCCGACATGGTCGAGATGGGCGTGGGTCAGCAGGATCGCGTTGATGTCTTGCGGGCGGTGCCCGAGCTTGTCGAGCACCGCCTCAATGCGTGCCGCGTCGCCGTACCAGCCAGCGTCAATGAGCGTGAGGTCACGACCGTCCCTGAGCAGCACCATGTTCACATCGGTGCCGTTGATCAAGAAAACATCGTCGGCGACTTGCTGGTAAGACACGCGGGTTCCCCTCTGCGACAGTGAGATTCGACCCTACCGCGCGGGGCAGGGTCGACGCGTCACCAAATTGTCACTCGCTTTTCCGGTTCAAGGAACAGCGCGTCGTCGGGGGTCACGTCGAAGGCTTCGTAGAAGCTGTCGATGTTGCGCACCACCGCGTTGCAGCGGAATTCCGGCGGCGAATGCGGGTCGGTGGCAAGGCGGCGAATGGCCTCTTCCTGACGCGCCTTCGTACGCCACACCTGCGCCCAACCGAAGAACACGCGCTGGAGACCGGTGAGGCCATCGATGACGGGCGCTTCCTTGCCATTGAGCGAAAGTTGGTACGCGACAAGGGCAATCGATAACCCGCCGAGGTCGCCGATGTTCTCACCAATCGTGAACTCGCCGTTGACCTTGTGCTCGTCGGCGAGTTCGGCGGGGGAGAGCACGCTGTACTGGTCGATGAGCGCCTTGGTTCGCTTGCCGAACTCTTCGCGGTCGGCGTCGGTCCACCAGTCGACCATGTTGCCGTCGCCGTCGTACTTCGCGCCCTGATCGTCGAAGCCGTGGCCGATCTCGTGACCGATCACCGCGCCGATTCCGCCGTAGTTGGCGGCGTCGTCGGCGTGCATGTCGAAGAACGGCGGTTGCAGGATCGCGGCCGGGAAGACGATCTCGTTCATGCCCGGGTTGTAGTAGGCGTTCACCGTTTGCGGGGTCATGAACCACTCATCGCGGTCGACCGGACCGCCGAGTTTCGCCAGGTCGCGGTCATGATCGGCGGCGTAGCCACGGCGGTAGTTGCCGACCAGGTCTTGCGGGTCGACGACGACGGCGGAGTAGTCGCGCCACTTGTCGGGGTAGCCGATTTTCGGGGTGAACTTGTCGAGTTTTTTGAGCGCGGCGGTGCGGGTTTCCGGGCTCATCCACGGCAGGTCGGTGATGTTGGTGCGGTACGCCTCTTGCAGGTTTTTGACCAAATCGACCATGCGGGCTTTGGCTTCGGGCGGGAAGTGTTGCGCCACATACAGTTTGCCGACGGCTTCGCCAAGCAGGTCTTGGACGAACGAGACGCCGCGCTTCCAGCGTTCCCGATTCTCTTGTGCGCCAGTGAGTTTGCGGCCGTAGAAGTCGAAGTTGGTTTCGACGATCTCGTCGGTGAGGTACGGGGCGCGGGCGTGCAGGATTTGCGAGGTTGCCCAGTCTTTCCAGTCCTGTTGCGGGAGCTGGGTCCACGCTTCGGTGAAGGTAGTGAGGTAGCTGGGCTGGCGGACTACCAGCTCTTCGAAGTTCGCGGTTCCGTTAGTGAATGCGGAAACCCAAGCGTCCCAATCGAATCCGGGGTGCTCGTTCTTGAGCGCTTCGAGGGTGGTGAGGTTGTAGCTCTTCTCCGCATCGCGGCGGCGGACTACGTCCCAGTGACCTGCGGCAAGCTTGGTCTCGAGGTCAAGAACGCGCTGCGCCGCGGCGGCGGGGTCGGCCGGGACCAGGCCTTCGAGCGCGGGATCTTGCGCGGCGAGAGTGAAGAGTTGCGTGAGGTGCTCAAGGTAAGCCGCGCGGATTTCGGCGAACTCGTCTTGGCGGTAGTAGGACTCATCGGGCAACCCGAGACCCGACTGCGTCGCGTGCACGAGGTAGCGGCTTGAGTTTTTGTCGTCGGTGTCGACGTAGTAACCGAGCGCGCCACGCACCCCGGTGCGCTGCAAACTGCCGAGCAGCGCGGCGAACTCGCTGGCGGTTTGCACCTCAGCGAGCTGGCGCAGTTCGCTGGCGACGGGTTTCAGCCCGGCGTTGGCGATGGTTTCGGTGTCCATGAAGCTGGTGTAGAGGTCGGCGATTTTGCGGGCATCCGCGTCGTCAGCGGCGGCCTCGGCGGCGTTTTGAATGATGGCCTGCACATCGACTTCGGCCTGGTCATAGAGCGTGCGGAACGCACCATCGACGGCGCGATCAGCCGGAATCTCATAGTCGGCCAACCACCGCCCATTGACGTGCGCGAACAGATCGTCAGCGACCCGCACGTCGGCGTCGCGGAAGGACAGATCGATACCGGAGGGACTGCTCAGATCGGAAGTCACCGCTCCATCGTATGGGTGGGGTGTGACAGGTGCATTGGAGTTGGTCAGGCTTGGTGGCCCTCCGCGTCCCGGCGGCGCGCCAACGCTACCGAGAGCCTGGGTACGAAACAGACGCGTTAAACGCTTCCGAGGGCCCGTTTGCCATGCCGGTGGTCCGACCTCCCGCGAACGTGGTTGCCACGATTCCGTCTTCCACCTGGGCTCGATTTGTCGGCGAACGTCAATTCGTGGGGCCGTGCAACGGATTAGCGAAAGAGGTTCGTCGTGGTTTTACCACCTCGCTACAGAGCCAGACTGTCAAGAAGTTCTTGACACCGGGCAGGCGTGTAAAGGTAAACTTGACAGCGTTCACATCGCTCAATCAGCGCGCAAGCACCGCGTGGCTGACGCTGACATCGTGCATGCATGGGAAAATGCGCTGCGGCTAGCGGAATTCGAGTACGACGGCGAGGAACGGGTGCTCGTCATTGGCCCGGACTCAGCGGGCCGAATGCTTGAACTCGTTGCGGTGCCAGTGCACGGGCCGAATCGGATCATCCATGCCGACAGACTGCGACCCAAGTTCCACGACTACCTGAGGTGATCAATATGACGACCATGAAGAAGTCGCAGGCAGGCAGCCGACGGATCGTTCGGATGTCGACAGGCGCGATGTCCCATGTCCAAACCATCAAACCCCGTACGCCCATAGCCGTGCCCGCGGCCAACCCGGGGCAAGACGAAACGGGGCTCGACCAGCTCGATCCGCAGTCGACACCCGGGCGCGACGCCAAGCACTTTCGCGGCATCATCACCGCGCGCAAACAGGTCGCGGCGGCGGAAGAAGCGCTCCACGCCGCAGTCCGAGCCGCGCGCGAGGCGGGGGATTCGTGGACCGTGATCGGCATGGCACTCGGCACCACCCGCCAGGCCGCGTTTCAGCCGTTCGGGAAATAGCTCAACCAACTACCGCGAACTCGTTTTCGCGCACACCTGCCACGAAAGCCGTCCATTCCTCGGCCGTGAATTCCAATGTGGTTCCGGCGTGGCGCAATGTGGCGCTGCCGTCGGGGGTCACGTGGGCTGAGACTGTCGGGTGGGGGCTTCCCAAAAGTAGGCAGTGCAGGAAGGTCGTCCATAAGGTCGTCGGGACCGCGATTGTTGGGTGCGGAGTTTCTGGGGTCGCCTGGAATTTGCTGTCTCGGACGTAAACCTGCTCATCGGTTATTCGGACCTCTACGCATTGGTTGCCGTTGTTCGAGAAAGACGATGTGAACCAACCCGAATCGGGGCCTTGGCGGCGAGCGGTGGTGGCCATGACCCAAAGCCTACCCCTTCGCATACCTACTGATCAGTGCCAGCGAATCGGGTCGCGACAGTGACTGGTCGAGTGCGCGCAAGTACGCGAAACCCAGGTCGCGCACCTGCTCCGCGTCGTCGACCGCGCCGCCGAAAACGGCGCTTTCCGCCCACGCGAAGGTCGGTAGCTGGTCGCTTGCGAAGTCGAGTAAATGGAAACTCGAACCGCCGAGAACCGCGCCCGATGGCGCGTCGAATGGGATTACTCGAATATTCACCGTGTCGAGCTCACGTAATAGCGAAACCAAATGAAGTAACTGTTCGCGCAAAACGGTTGCGCCGCCGGTTTGTTGACGCAAAGTCGCCTCACCGACAACGGCGGTGACTTCGAGCGGGTCAGCGTCGCGTAACCGCTCCTGCCGACGCAGGCGAATAGCGACAAGCTGGTCGACCTGCACCGGACTAATCATCACATCGGCGCTGATCAACGCCCGCGCGTACGACTCGGTCTGCAACAGCCCAGGCACGATCAAACTGTCGTAGGAACGCACACTCGCCGCGCCCGCTTCCATCCCATAGAGCCGCTGCAATTCCGAACCGATCGCCGCGCTTGTCCACCACGCGCGCTGCTTGCTGGCCTCAAGCAGCGAAAGCAGCTCGACACGTTCGTCTTCGGCGATGTCGAGCACGTCCAAAACCGGGCCGATCGTTGAGCCGGTGAGCACCCGACGCCCCTTTTCCACGTGCGACCAGTTAGCGGGAGTGAACCCGACGCGACGCGCGAAACCGGCCGAATCGAAGCCGCGCTGCTCGCGCAACTCGCGGAGCCGCAGCACCAGTTCCCAGCGCGCCGTGGTTGGCGAAACGGGCGACATACCGCCGAATTCTAGCGTGACAGACACACCAGCTACTGACTATTGTCAGCGCGCTTGTTCGGCACTAGGCTAGTGCAACGGCAATTTTTCGGCCTGAACCAGCCGTTATCAAAAAGTTTCCCGCGTCACCCGTTCGTGCTGCTACCGCTCGCACCACCAGAGCGAACTTCTAGCTACATCGAGTCCACCGTCGACGGAGACGAGGTCGTGATGAGCATGCTGCCGCGTACTGAGGAAAAATGCGGGTATTCGCTGGCTGAGGATTACTCGGCCACCCAAGATGCGTTGGCGCGCTGCCGCCACTACCGCAAAAGCAATGGGCTCTACGGCGTTGTCGACTCCAACCTTGGGCGCATCATGCTTGAGATTGGCGCGGTCGGCGCGGTCGTTATGCCAGCCACGCTGGGCGAACGCGTGCGCGGGCTGCTTACCAGCCGTGGGCAGCGCTGCGGGCCGGTGATCGCGCATCCGCGCTCAGGTCGCTGGACGTTCCTCACCGGACCAACCGACAATTCCTACCTCGACACCGTGCTTTTCGCGGAATTCTTCCGGGTGTGCGCGTCAGTCGCGTTGCCGGGCAGCGAGATTGTGTTGCCGTCGCCCGCTGATGAGCGCACGCGGTACCGGGTGTGGGTCAACGAACCGGTTGGCGATTACCGCCCGGATTTCGCGCAGGTTGTTGCCGCTACGCGCACGAGCGCGCGCACGTCGAGCCAGTTGCTACGCGAGGGTTCGGCCTAGCCGCAACGGCTAACCCCACTGCTCACCCAGCCGCGCGTGCATCTCCCACACGATCACCTCGGCAGGTCCCAAGGCGCGCACCCGCTGCCCACCGGAATCGGTCGCGCGCACCGCGTCGCCCTGGCGCAGCGTGCCAACGCCCTCAACCTCAACTGACCCACGCGCGACGAATACATGCAGGTAAGGCGCGTCGGGAAGCGAAACAACCCCGGCGTCGTCCAATCGCGCAACGTGCATCGCCGAATGCGACGAATTAATCGCGATAGCCGTGCGGTCGCGATAACGCGGCAGCCCTGAGGCCACCGTCACCAGACCACCGCGCGCGAGTTCGTCGTCGATTTCGAGCTGCTGGTATCCCGGCGTGAGGTCGGCGGTGTCGGGGACCACCCACATCTGCACGAAATGCACGGGCTCGTCGTACTCAGCAGATCCACCATCAATGCGCCACGAATCATTTTTCTCAGAATGAAGAATTCCGCTGCCAGCACTCATTCGCTGCGCCAAGCCGGGATAAATGATCCCGTTGTTGCCAAGCGAATCCTGGTGCACCAGTGAGCCTTTCAGCACCCAGGTGACGATCTCCATGTCCTGATGCGGGTGCGTATCAAAGCCCTGACCAGGCGCGACAACATCTTCGTTGTGCACGAGCAATAACCCGTGGTGGGTATTGGTTGGGTCGTAATGCTCGCCGAAAGAAAACGAATGCGCGGAATCGAGCCACTCAATTGTGGTCTGGTCCCGTTCGGCCGCTCGGTGCACTGCAACACTCACCGCACCCATTCTGGCACTACTATCCTCGCGTGGTGTCGACTCATCGCCCTGACGGCGCGAAACCGGTCCCCGAGCGGCCGAGTGCGATCCGGCGGGCGCTCGCTTCGACGCGTGAGATCGTGCGCGAGAACCCGCGCATGCCTCGCCTGGCCCTGCTGCGCCTGACCGCCCAGTTTGGCGACGGCATGTTTCAGGCCGCGCTGTCGGGCGCGATCCTGTTCAACCCAGAACGCGAAACCGATCCGCTCGCGATCGCGGCCGGGTTCGCGGTGTTGCTGCTGCCGTATTCGGTGATCGGCCCGTACGCGGGCGCGTTGCTTGACCGGTGGGACCGCCGGACCGTGCTGCTCGTCGCGAGCGCCGCACGCGCGGTGTTGATCGGGCTCGTCGCGGTCGGATTGTTGGCGGGAGCGGGGGAGACGCCGCTGCTGTTGCTCGCGCTCGCGGTGGTTGGGGTGAGCCGGTTCGTGCTCGCTGGGGTGTCGGCCGCGTTGCCGCGCGTGCTCGCCAGGCGCTATCTCGTGACGATGAATTCCGTGCTCGCCACCGTCGCGTCGGTGTGCGCGGGTGTTGGCGCTGCTGCCGCTGTCGCGGTGATCGCGGTAATCGGCGCGGGCGACACCGCGTCGGCCGTCGCTGTCGCGCTGAGCGGCATCGGTTCGCTGGTCGGCATCGTGCTCGCGTATGGCTTCAAACCGCATGTACTCGGACCTGAGAAGGGCGGGTCGGCGCGGAAAGAAAGCACGCTGAAAGCCATCGCGACCGGCTTGCGCACGGGCGCTCGCGCGGTGTGGCACTCGGTGCCAGTGACGACCGCGATGATCGGCATCGGCGCGCATCGTGTTGTGTTCGGCATGAACACGCTGATCATGGTGCTCGTGCTGCGTCAGCCAGCCAACGGCGACCAGATGAGCGGCGGGCTCGTCGGATTCGGTGTCGCGATCGGCTTCGCCGCGGCAGGCATGCTGTGCGCGGCGGTGCTCGCGCCGTTGTTGATCCCGCGCCTCGGCAAGCCGCGCACCGTTGTCGCCGGCCTGGTCACCGCACTGATCGTGCAGGTCACGCTGGTCACCCCGACCGCGTTCGCGTCGACCGGTGCCGCCGCCGAACGCGCGCATCTGCTGCTGCTCGCCGCCGCGTTCGGGCTCGGACTCGCGGGTCAAACGATCAAACTCACCGGCGACGCGTGCATGCAAATGGACATCCCCGACGACGAACGCGGCCAGGTTTTCGCGTTGCAAGACACAGTTTTCAACATCGCCTTCGTGGCCGCCATCGCCGCGACCGCAGCCGTGATTCCGATGGATGGCCGGTCGATCGGGGTGGTTGCCGCCGGTGCGGGTTGTTACGTATTAGGGCTGGTAGCGGTGAGTTTGAATGCGCGGCGGGCGGGTGCGCGCGGGAACCGCTAGCGGCCGGAAGTTGCTGATAGTTTCCCCATGTGCGCACAGCAGCGGCGTCTCTGTGGTCATCGATCGTGCTCGGCGTTTTGCTCGCGGTGCCTTCGCCCGCTGGCGCCGAGCAATTCCCGTGGGTAAAACCACCGGTAAATAAGTGCGGGGAAATAGGTTTCGACCCGCTTAATCGCGCGCCCGATCCCAACGCACCGCCACCTAAGCCGGAAGAGCGGGAAACGCCGAGCGGCCCACCGACTTTCGACGTGCCAATCAAGCTGCCGCAGCTCACGCCGGTGCCCATCCCCGACCCGCCACACGACAACACGCGCGTCGCGCAGACAAACCTCCCTGCCGATCCGTGCAAGAACCCGTGCCCGACGCCACCCAAACCCAAACCCACGCCCGCACCGCAAGAAGCCGAACTGAAAAGCGAAAGCTCAACCCTTCCCACCTGGATTCCGCGGGTTCGATTCCGTCCCGAATTCGAATCGATTCCCGTCCCTGTTCCTGGCCCGAGTTATGAACCACCGCAGCCACTTCCGCCCCAACGCAACGTGCCGATCGAGCCGGCAACGCTGGCCGAGGCGACCGAACCCGCCGACGTGAGCGCGGTCGAACTGGTAAGCCAACTCACCGGACACGGCTCGGCCAACCGCACCGACGCGCGGTGGGCGGTGAATGGCACCGACCTCGGGCTGATGTGGGAGACGAAACCGGGCCAGATCGCGATGGTTTTCGGCGACACGTTCGGCGAAGGGTGGGAGTACGGGGGAGCGGGCGGCGGCGACTGGCGGTCGAACATCCTGGCTTACAGTTCCGACCGCAAACTCAACGACGGCGTCACGATCGACTCGATGGTGCAAGACAAACCGTGTCACGCCGCGGAACTGTTGGGCAGTCGCAAGATCGACAATTTCGAACTGACGACCATCCCGACGTCGGGTTTCGCGCTCGGCAAGCGCCAGTTCATGAGCTACATGTCGGTGAATCACTGGTCGGAAACACCTGGCATGTGGCGCACCAACTTTGGTGGGCTCGCCTACTCCGACGACAACGGGTCGACGTGGACGAAAGACCAGCACGCGAAGTGGGAGAACTTCTTCGGCCTCGGTCGCTTCCAGGTCGCCGCGATGGTCCCGCATGGCGACCACGTCTATCTGTTCGGCACGCCTAACGGGCGCATGGGCGAAATCGGCCTCGCGCGCGTGACGAAAGCCGACGTGCTCAACAAGTCGGCGTACCAATACTGGGTCGACGAAAACTGGGTACCAGCCGCCGAGTACATCGCGCCGCCTATCGTCGACGGGCCAGCTGGGGAGTTGTCGGTGCGCTACGACGCGACAAGCAAGCTCTGGCAAATGACCTACCTCGCGGGCGGCGACATCGTGCTTCGCACCGCGAAAACTCCGCAGGGGAGCTGGTCAGACCCGGTTTCGCTGGTCTCGACCGCCGATTACCCGGCCACCTACGGCGGCTTCATCCACCCCTGGTCAACCCCGAGCGACCTGTATTTCACGATGTCGGCGTGGCCGAGTTACAACGTGTATCTCATGCACGCGCGCATCAACTGACCGCACGCAAGAACCGCAGCCGCTGACCGGGTCGCGCTTGGGCGATCCGGTCGACGTCGGCGTCGAGCACAACGGCGACAACCGGATAGCCGCCAGTAATCGGATGGTCGGCGAGGAAAACAATCGGCTGACCGCTCGGCGGCACCTGCACCGACCCCAACGCGACGCCTTCGGTTGGCAATTCGGCGGCAGACGCGCGCGAAAGCGGCGGCCCGTCGACGCGGTCGAGTCGCGCGCCGACGCGGTCGGTGTCGACCGAAACGACCCAGTGACCGCGAAAGAGCGCGTCGGCGTCGGTGAACCAGTCGTCGCGCGGGCCGAGCAGCGCGGTGACGGTCAGCAGGTCGGGGTAGTCGGTGGTCGGTGCCAGTTCGACGGTCGGCAACGTGCGCGGTGCTGGCCCGATGGGTAGTCGCGAACCGGGCCGCAGCGGTTCCGGGCCAATGCCCGAAAGGGTGTCGCGACTGCGCGAGCCGAGGATTTTCGGCACGTCAATGCCACCGCGAACCGCGACGTAGCTGCGCAAACCCGAGCGCGCGTAGTCGAGCCGAAGCGTGACGCCGGGGTCGATTTCCAACACACTCGCGTGCCCGACTGGCATGTTGTCGAGGTAGGCGGCAGCGGGCGCGCCGGTAACCGCGACGGTGACGTGCGTGTCGGCATGCAGCACAAGCCCGCCGAGCAGCACCTCAATCGCGGCGAAGTCTTCTGGATTGCCGACGAGCCGGTTGGCAAGCCGGAGTGACGCACGGTCGGCCGCGCCCGAATGGCCGACGCCAGAGTCGAACCACCCGTCGCGACCTAGGTCTTGAACAGTGGCGAGCGGCCCCACCCGCTCGATGAAGATCGTCATTTCTTCCCATCCCCGATTTCGATGTCGAGGCGGCGCATCGTTGAGCAGCCCGGAAGTTTGCCTGTGTTATTCCCCGTTGACGTCGACGAATCGGACTCCGGTGCCCGGTCGAACTAATGCTGGTGGGTCACGATCAACTTCCCACATTCGGACGTCAGTGTGGCCGATGAGTTGCCAACCGCCGGGTGTCGCGCGCGGGTAGACCGCTGAAAAACCAGCGGCGAGCGCGACCGCGCCAGGCGGAATCACTGTGCGCGCCTGCGATCGACGCGGCACGGTCAAGCGACCATCGGGCGAGGCGAGGTAGGCGAAACCGGGCGCGAAGCCGATAAACGCGCAGGTCCAGACCGTTGAGGTGTGTTCGGCGACCACCTGCGCTGGCGTAATGCCGAGATGGTCGGCGACCGCGCCGAGGTCTTCGCCGTCGTAGGTGACTGGGATGTCGATCTGCGCTGTTCCACGGGAAACATCGACATCAAATTGCGCGTCGGCGTCGAGTCGGGCAAGCAGCGCGACCAGTTCGCGCCGAACCTGCGGCGCGTAACGCACGGAATGCAGGGTGACAAGCACGGTTTCGGCCGCAGGTAAAACGTCTTGAACCCCGGCGATCGCGTTGTTACGCAACGCCAACGCGAGCCGGTGGACCGGCGCGGAATCGCCAAGGGTGATGAGCATCGCGCGGTCGCCCGCTGGTCGGATACGTGTACTCGGATCGACAGTCGTCATGTCCCCACCTCCCGTTTCCGGCATCAGCCGAAGGGTTGCACCGGGATACCCGCGTCGTCGAGCGACACGCGGATACGACGCGCCATCTCAACAGCAGCAGGCGAGTCGCCATGAACGCAAAGACTAGCTACCGACACAGCGACCGTCCCGGGACCGTCTACGGTACGCGCGGTCCCCGACAGCGCAAGAGAGTTCGCTTGCGCGACAGCGGCATCGGGTGCCAATACGGCACCGTCAACGCCGCGTGGGGCGAGGGAACCGTCGGCGGTGTAAGCCCGATCCGCGAACCCTTCGGCGTAAAACGGCACGTTGTGGGCGGTCGCCGCTCGGTCAAGCGCGGTGTTGGCTGGGCCAAGTAGAGCCAGTTCGAAGTCGGCTACCGCGCTCAGCAGCGCTTCGGCGAGGGCATCGTCACGAGAGGCGGCGTGATAGAGCGCGCCGTGCGGCTTCACATAGCGCACGCGGTCGCCTGCCGCTTGGGCGAAGGCGGCCAACGCGCCGATTTGGTAAGTGGTCTCGTCACGCAAGTCGGCGGGGGAGATACCGACGTCGCGGCGACCGAAGCCGACGAGGTCGCGGTAACCGACATGCGCGCCGATCCGCACGCCCTTTTCGACGGCAAGTTCGCAGGTCCGACGCATAATCGACGGATCGCCAGCGTGAAAACCACACGCGATATTGGCGCTGGTGACGATGTCGAGCATCGCGGCGTCGTCGCCCATACGCCACGGGCCGAAGCCTTCGCCAAGGTCAGAATTCAGATCTAGCGGCATGTTTCTATTGTCAACCGTCACCAGAATCGTGGCTCACGGGCGCTCCCGCCGCTACGCTCGAAGCACCATGGTGATGAATATCCTCGACCTGGGCAAACGCCTACTCGACCCGTCTTGGATCGACCAGTGGCTCGGGTTCACCACCTCGTGGGCCGATCCGGTCGCCGATCTCGGCTCGGGCACGGTCACCGCGTTGATGCCTGACGTGCTGATGACGCTGCTCAGCGAAGGGATCCTCAGCCGCTTCGGCGGTCAGGAAATCGACGCGACGCTGCTCGGGCACGACCTCACCGCCACCCTCGACGTGTTCAAGGTCCGGCGACGCGGCGCGCACTTCCAGTCCAAAACTGTCCTATCGGACCTGGTTTGGGACAGCCACCCGTTCCCGCAGGTCACCGTGATCGCGCATGGCGTTCGCCTCATCCCCGGCGTGCCGACGAAGGTGCGCTGCCAGCAGCTCGACATCGAAGGCACGATCGGCATCGCCGCGCTCGTCGACTGGGTCAACGAGCACGACCTCGCGTGGAAAGCCGAACTCGATAAGCGCGGGCGCGTTGTCGCGACGCATCGCGAGAAGAAGATGCGCGCGGTGATCGACGCGCAGGTTTACGACAACCTGCTCACCATCGACATCCGCAAAGCCAACTGGCATGGGCTGCGCGTGCCGCGGCGGGTGGTGCGCTCGCCCGCGCTGATGCTCGACGACCTGCCAAGTCGCGCGTCGATTACCTACGCGCACCGACGCGGCGACCACGTGCATTTCCGTATCGAACTCGGCGAGACAACCGGCTCGTTCGACCTTTCGCAAATGCGCAACGCGATCATCGCAGGGACCACGCTGATCGTGTTCTAGTTCTGGGTCTTCCACCACTCGATGAGCGCGGCTTCGGCTTCGTCGCGGGTCAGCGGGCCACGGTCAAGGCGCAGGTCCTTGAGGTATTTCCACGCCGCGCCGACCTGCGGGCCGGGTGGCAGGCCGAGCAGTTCCATGATGGCGTTGCCGTCGAGGTCGGGGCGAACGCGTGCCAAATCCTCCTGCGCGGCGAGCACGGCGATGCGTTCTTCGAGCTCGTCATAGGTGGCACGTAGCGCGGCGGCGCGACGCTTGTTGCGCGTCGTGCAGTCGGCGCGAACCAGTTTGTGCAGGCGATCGAGCAGGTCATCGGCGTCGGTCACGTAGCGACGCACGGCCGAATCGGTCCACTGGCCCTTGCCGTACCCGTGAAAACGCAGGTGCAAAAACACCAGTCGCGCGACTTCCTCAGTGAAGTTCTTCGGATATTTCAGCGCCTTCATCCGCTTGCGGACCATCTTCGCGCCAACAACTTCGTGATGGTGGAAGCTGACGCCGCCGCCCTCTTCATTGCGTTTGGTGTCGGGCTTGCCAATGTCGTGCAGCAGCGCGGCCCAGCGCAAGACCAGGTCGGGGTCGCCTTCTTCCTGGTCAATCGCCTGTTGCAGGACCGTAAGCGAGTGCTGGTAGACGTCCTTGTGCTGATGGTGTTCGTCGATTTCGAGCTGCATCGCGGGGATTTCCGGGATCACGCGCTCGGCGAGGCCGGTTTCGACCATCAGATTGATGCCGTCGATCGGGTGTTCCGAGCCGATCAGTTTGTCGAGTTCGGCGCGCACGCGTTCGGCGGTGATGCGGTCGATTTGGTCGGCCATGTCGACAATGGCGTCGCGCACGCGCGGGGTGACATCGAAGCCGAGCTGGGCGACGAAACGGGCAGCGCGCAGCATGCGCAGCGGGTCGTCGTTGAAGGAGTCGGCGGGCAGCGCGGGGGTGTCGAGGACGCCGGCGAGCAGGTCGTCGATGCCGTTGAGCGGGTCGACAAATTCGAGTTGGCCGTCGGAAAGCACGCGAACGGCCATCGCGTTCACGCGGAAATCGCGACGGATCAGGTCGCCTTCGAGGGTGTCACCGAAGGTCACTTCGGGATTGCGCGAAACCCGGTCATACGAATCGGCGCGGAAGGTGGTGATTTCGAGCTGCTGGCCGTCTTTGGCCGCGCTGACCGTGCCGAACGCCAAACCGCCGGTGTCCCACAGCTGGTCGGCCCAGCCGCGCATCAGCTCGGTGACCACTTCGGGGCGCGCGTCGGTGGTGAAATCGAGGTCGGTGCCGAGGCGGCCAAGGATCGCGTCGCGGACGCTGCCGCCAACGAGATAAAGCGAGTGGCCGCGTTCAGCAAACATCGCGCCAAGCGGGGCGAGAACCTCAGAAAGCTGCCCCAAAGTTATCGCCGCCCCGGCTAGCAAACGGGCGCGACGGTCGGCCACAGCATCAGGGGCGGAATTAGGGGAAACCACGAACGACAACTCTACTGGGCGCGCTCACCTGGGATTCAAGCGTGTGGTCTGCCACAACGCCGGTGACATATAAGCTGACGGGGTGTCTCCTCCGGCCGATCGCGCGAACAGTCGACGCCGCCAGCCGCGGCGGCGCGGTTCAGCGGCGGCCGGTGGCAAACCGCGCATGCGGACCGTGCGTGAGACCTCTGCGGGCGGGTTGGTTGTCGACGGACTCGATGGGCCATCCGAACACCGCGCTGCCGCACTGATCGGTCGTACCGACCGGCGTGGTCGCCTGCTGTGGTCGCTACCCAAAGGCCATATCGAACAGGGCGAAACCTCCGAGCAAACCGCGATTCGTGAAGTAGCCGAAGAGACCGGTATCAATGGCGAAGTGGTCGCTGAGCTGGGCAGCATCGATTACTGGTTCGTGACTGAAGGTCGCCGGGTACACAAAACCGTGCATCATTTTCTGCTGCGGTTTCTCGGTGGCGAACTTTCCGACGCCGACGTAGAGGTCACCCAGGTTGCGTGGGTCCCGTTGAGCGAGTTGGATTCCCGGTTGGCCTACGCCGACGAACGTCGACTGGCTGAAGTGGCGAATCGACTGATCGACCGGATGGAGACCGGCAAGCGATGACGGGTGGACTGCTCCGGCTCCTCACGGCGGTCCTGACCATGCTGGTTTTTGTGTCGCTTCCGGCGACGGTCGCGCACGCGCAGCCAGGTGGGTCGGGGACGCAACCCAAGTTTTTGAAACTCACGCTCGACACGGTCGCGCCGGGAACAGTCACCACATCAAGCGATCCGGTGCTCACGGTTTCGGGCACGGTCACCAACATTGGCGATCGCGTTGTCGACGATGTGAGCGTGCGCATTCAGCGCGGCGCGCCGGTCACGTCGCCGTCGGGGTTGCGCAGCGCGTTGCGGCTCGACCAGATCAATTACGAAATCGCCGGGCCCTTTCAAGATGTCGCGCAGCAGTTGAGTCCTGGTCAGCGCAAACAATTCTCGGTGCGTATCGCGTTGCGTGGGAGTCCGGCCACTTCGCTTGGGCTCACTGATCCTGGCGTTTATCCGTTGTTGCTCAACGTCAATGGCGAGCCGGCCTACGGCACCCAGGCCCGACTCGACGACGCGCGATTCCTGCTTCCCGTGCTCGGGTTGCCGCCCGCGCCGGAGGGGTCGGGCGCGGTGATGGAGGCCGTCGGTGCGCCGCCGGGGGCCACTCCCGTTGCGACGACGATGATGTGGCCGCTTGCCGATCGGCCGCGCATGGTCGCTGGCAAACCCGGTTCGCTCAATGGTCAAGTTGAGTTGATTGACGACGAACTCGCCGCCTCGCTTGGCAAGGGCGGGCGGCTTGAGCAGTTGATCGCCGCGTTGGAGGCGTTCGCGCCTGCGCCTGGTCGGGAGCGTGGGGTGGCGTCTTCGGTGTGCATCGCCGTTGATCCTGATCTGGTTTCGACCGTGCAGACCATGACGCATGGGTATCGGGTGCTCGCGAGTCCGTCGGACCCTGGCGGCGCGACGCGCGAAGGAGCTGGGGCGGCGAACGCCCAGGCGTGGCTCGACCGGTTGCGCGCGTTGACGGCGTCGATGTGCACGGTCGCGCTGCCGTATGGACAAGTGGACTTGACGTCGCTTGCCGCGGTCAACGACGAGGGCCTTTCCGCGCGTGCTTTGCTCGCGCCCGCCGACGTTGTCGACGCGATTCTTGGCATTCGATCGCTGCGCGGGGTGAGCCTGCCCGACTCCGGCAGCATCGACGACAGCGCGGGCAAGCTCATCCGCGCGCACGGGTATTCGACGGCGGTGCTCGCGTCGACGGCCGTGAGTTCCGACGGTCCGCACGCCGAAAGCGAGAGCGCGCTCACGTCCGCGCCGACGACATTCGCGCCCGGGACTGTTGTTGGTGGCGAACTGCCAGCGCCAGACGTTGTTCGCGTTCCGACCGTCGCCGCTGAACCTGTTGTTGAGCAGGTCGATCCGGCGTTGCGGGTCGCGACGTTCGATATTTGGGCGGCTACCGCGCTCGCCGCTGTCGGATCCAATCCGCCTACGCCGTCGTTCACGCCGTCGAAGGTGCGTTTCGACGTCACGAACGACTCGCGTGCCGCTCGCTTGCAAGACGCGCTTGCCGCGTTGACGTGGACCGCGCTGAACCCGCAGCCCGACCACCCGCGATCGCAGTTGCTGATGCCACCGCAGCAGTGGAGTGCGAGTCGCGAAGAGGGTGTCGCGCTGTTGAAGCAGATCGAGTTGTTGACGCGCAACGGGTTGGCCGCGCCGCGCGCGTTCGCTGACCTCGTCGCGCAGCCGCCAGCGCCGCAACCGTTCACGCTGGAGTACTTGCCGCGTGTCGCGCATGACGCGCCGCCGGAGTCGTTCATCGAGCCGATTCGGTACCAGGCAGCGCGGGTTACCGACCTGCAGCGCGCGCTGGTTGAGCTGCCCGAATCCGAACTCACGCCGATGCGGTTTCTGACACCCGTGCGCGAGGATTTGCTGCGCGCGTTGACGCTGTCGGATCGGCGTGGCGACGACAAAACCTTGGCCGACCAGTACGGGCAGCGGCGCATTGATCAGGTGACCAAGGAACTCGACCAAATGTTCGCGTCGGTTTCGGTGTTGCCGCCAGGTGGGGTTTACACCCTCGCGTCCGAACAAAGCCCGTTGTTGCTGGTGGCCCGGAATGAACTGCCCGTCGCGATCCGAGTGCTTTTCAAGATCGAAGCGCCCGCCGAGACGAACATCACCGATATTGGCGAACAGCTGCTTCCGCCGTCGGGAACGCGGTCATTCCAGATCCCGACCGAGGTGAGCGACAGCCGCAGCCTGGTCATTCCCATTTCCCTTACCACCCCGAACGGAATCGCGCTAGGAGAACCCACGCAGGTGTCAGTTCGCTCGAACGCCTACGGTCAGGCGTTGGCGATAATGACCGCGTGTGCCGCGATATTGCTGTTGCTGTTGGCCGGGCGTCGACTGCTTCGGCGCTTCCGCGGCCAACCCGACCCAGCCGATCAGAGGATCGACGGCTGAGCTGGTCGCGGGGGAAGATGGCAATGGCTGACAAGGTAACGACAGTGCGCGTGGATGAAACACTCGCCGCGACCTGCGGGATCCGCAAGGTGGCCCGGGTACAGGAGGCATGATGGGCGACGATGAATCCGCTCACACGCCCGACCACGACGACGACGCAACCGTGCGACGGGCACCGACCGCCCCCTGGGAGCGAACGATGAGCACCGACTCGCGCGTGTCCGACGGACCGGACGACCAGCCGACCGAACGCGGCGAAGTCGACCCGCGATTCGCCAACGACGCGGATTGGTTGAGCCAGGATTTGACGGGTTTGCCGGGGCGCACGCCGCGCGTTGGTGAGCCGGGATTGCCGCCGAACCGTCGCGTTGGGCCGGGTGCTGAGCGCCCGGCAGGCCCGCCGTCGGGCGCGCACCCGGTTCCGCAGTTTCGTTCAGGTGCGAATCCTGGTGGGGGACAGGGCGATTCGCCGATTCCGCCGGGTTCGCGACCGCCTGGCCCGCCTGCTGGTCGGCCGAATTATGGTGCGCCGGAACAGAATCCGCCTGCTTATCGACCCGGTCGCGACCAGCCGGGCGCGACGCCGCCGGTTGGCTACCGCCCGGGTCGTGCTGGAGAAGTCCCGCCGCAACCACCGCAGGGACATCGTCCGCCCCCACGTCGCAATACGCCGCCGTCGGGCGGGGTGCCGAATCAGCCGTATCCGCCGGTTCCGCCGCGCGGACCTCACCCTGGTCAGGGCCCCGCGCCACTACCTCCGCGCGGCAACGTTCCTGGGTCGGGCGCGTTTCGCCAGGTCCCACCGGGTGCCCCGCGTCGACCGGCGGGCCCGCCGTCCGGCGAATTCCGTCAGCCTCCCGGTGCACCGAACGGACCACGCGGCCCGATTCCACCCGGCCAGCCGCCGCGCCCGCCGCGACCCGACAACGACGCGACCGTTCGCGTACCTGTTCGCCCCAATGTTCCTAGCGAATTCGGTTCTCGCCCACCTGGTTTCGATCGTCCCGGCGAACCTCGTCGACCTGCCCCGACCAATTACGGCAATCGCGAAAACGCGCCGATCGACCATCGCGGCGAACGGCCGCGTGCCGGTCAGCCGCGCAGCGGGTCTGGGTCGTATCCCGGGATGCCCGCCGCAGCGCCGCACGATCGCGGGCCCGCGCGCACCAAAACCGCACCTAAACCCGAGCCCGCCAAGGCCGCGCCGCAAGGTGGCAACGCCAAACTGCTCAAAGACTCCGGGTCCATCGCCATCGCGACGCTCGTCAGTCGCGCGACCGGGTTCGCCAAACAGCTGCTGCTGCTGACCATCCTCGGGCCCGCGATCGCGAGTGCGTTCACTTCGGCGAACCTCGTGCCGAACATGATCGCCGAACTCGTGCTTGGCGCGGTGCTCACGGCGATCGTGGTGCCGACGTTGGTGCGTGCCGAGCAGGAAGATCCTGATCACGGCGCGGCGTTCGTGCGAAGACTCGTGACCGCGGCGTTCCTCGTGCTCTTCACCGCGACCGTCCTCACGATGGCCGCGACGCCGATTCTCGCGACGCACATTTTCGTTTCGTCGGACGGCAAGGTCAACACTCAGCTCACGACGGCACTCACGTACCTGCTGGTGCCAGCGATCTTGTTCTATGGCATGTCCGCCCTGTTCACCGCCATTTTGAACACTCGCCACGCGTTCAAACCGGGCGCGTGGGCACCGGTGCTCAACAACGTCGTGATGCTCGCTGTGCTCGCCGCGTACGCGCTCACGCCGGGCGAGATCACGCTCGATCCGGTCCGGATGGGCGAGCCAAAACTGCTGCTCCTTGGCGTCGGCATCACCGCTGGCGTCGCGACGCAGGCGCTGAGTTTGCTGCCCGCGATCCGCCGTCACGGCATCAATCTGAAGCCGCTGTGGGGCGTCGACGCGCGACTCAAGCAGTTCGGCAAAATGGGCGTCGCGATCATCTTGTACGTGCTGATCAGCCAAATTGGCCTGGTCGTCGCCAACAACATCGCATCGTCGGCCGACGAAGCCGGCCCCGCGATCTTCCAAAACGCCTGGTTGCTGCTGCAATTGCCCTATGGCGTTCTCGGCGTGACCCTGCTGACCGCGATCATGCCGCGCCTGAGCCGCAACGCCGCCGACGACGACACCCCTGCCGTCGTTGACGACCTTTCAGTCGCTACTCGACTCACCATGATCGCGCTGATCCCTGTTGTCGCGTTCCTGACCATCGCCGGCACCAGCGTCGGCGAAGCCCTCTACGGCTACGCGCGCTTCGCAGGCGACGCGGAACGCCTCGGCGCTGCCGTGAGCTGGTCGGCCTTCTCGCTGATCCCGTACTCGCTCGTCCTGATCCACCTGCGCGTTTTCTACGCACGCGAACAGGCGTGGACACCAACCTGGATCATCCTCGGCATCACCGCCGTCAAGATCCTGTTCTCGTGCCTCGCACCGGTGATCGCAACCAACTCCGACCACGTCGTCATCATCTTGGGTGTCGCGACCGGCCTCGGCTTCACCGCGGGCGCGATCATCGGCGGCATCCTGCTGCATCGCAGCCTCGGCGACCTCAAGATGGCCAACGTCGGCCGCACGGTCACGCGGGTGCTGCTCGCGAGCATCGCGGGCTGCGCGGTGATGCTGATCGTCGAAACCGTCACCGGACTTGATCAACTGTCCGGCGGGCCCGGGGCATTGTTGCGAGTCTGCATCAGTGCTCTCGTGATGTTCTCGGTCACCTTCGCGCTGATGCGCCTCGCTGGCATCCCCGAAGTCGTCGGGATCACTGTCGCGCTGTCGCGCAAGCTCGGCATCACCCCGCCCGCGCCCGACCTTGGGCTCGGCGCCGGTCTGCCCGACGACGACATTTACGCGACCGCGGTACTCCGTCGACCCGACACTTACGCTTTCCCGTCATTTGGGCCGTCAATGGACACCCAGACCATGATCCTTCCTGTGATCCGACCAGGCGCTGTTGACCCCACCGCCTTGGCACAGTTCCCGTACGCTGTTCGGCAGACCGATACCGGTGATGAGAACGCCGAACCGGGGAACGATCTGCATGAACTGGCCGAAGGAGGACCGAGGGTGAGCGATGACGCGGTGGGCGGCGACCCGGCCGCTGATTCTGCGGCGCGCGCGGCAGGAGGCACATCCACCGATGTCGATCCGGCCGAGCTGGCAGCCGCAGGCTCCGACGACGCGACGGTCCGAGTGACGGGTCCGGTCGATGTCCCGCGCCCAACTCAGCGCGGTCCCAAGCTCATTCCCGGCGCGTCGGTCGCGGGCGGTCGTTACCGCCTGCTCGCCGATCACGGCGGCGCGCGTGGCTTGAAGTTCTGGCAGGCACTCGACATCAAGCTCGACCGCGAGGTCGCGCTCACCTTCGTTGACGCCGAACAGAAGTCGGGCGAAAACGCCGGTCACGGTGGGCCGCAGGCGATTCTGTCGCGCACGCTGCGCCTTGGTCGCATCAATTCACCTGGTCTCGCCCGTGTTCTCGACGTTGTTCGTGGCAGTTCGGGCGGCATTGTTGTCGCCGAATGGACCCCGGGCCGTTCGCTACGTGAGATGGCCGAAACCGTGCCGTCGCCGATCGGTGCCGCGCGTGCCATTCGCGCGCTCGCGTCGGCGGCCGAGCTCGCCCATCGCGGTGGCGGTTCGCTCTCGATCGACCATCCCGACCGCATTCGCATCAGCGCGTCCGGCGACGCCGTGCTCGCCTTCCCCGGCACGCTCGGCGATTCCGACGCGCAATCAGACGTCCGTGGCCTCGGCGCGATGCTGTACGCGCTGATCACCGCGCGTTGGCCCATCCGAATGGGTGGCGTCACCGGTACCGCGGCGACCATCGGTGGGCTACGCCTCGCCGACTTCGGCCCCGACGGCACCCCGGTTGAGCCGCGCCAGATCCGCCCCGAAGTGCCGTTCGAAATCTCGGCCGTCGCGGTGCGTTCGCTTGAGTCGAACAAGGGTGTGCGAACGGCGGCGACCGTGCAGCACGTGCTTGAGCAGGCATCCGTCGTTGATCAGAAGACCGATTTCATTCCGGTCCTTCGCCTCGGTCAGCGCGCGACGGTCAGCAGCGCTGATTCCCTCGCCGATCCCGAACTGCTCGCCGCCGAACGTGAGCGGTCGAAGCGAATGATGTGGATCATGGTCGGCCTCGGCGTGCTCGCCGCGCTGGTCGTCGGCGTGTTGATCTGGTGGATGGTTTCGATTTTCGCGCCCGGCGCGTCCGACAAGCCGCTCGATCAGCAGATCAACATCGGCCTCACCTCAAGCGTTCCGCCGCCGACCCCGGCCGCGCTGCCGCAAGCCGAAACCGGAGCGCCCAGCGCGAGCGTGCCGGTCCCTGTCGCGAGCGCGGGCGTGTTCTCGCCCGAGGGCACGCCCGACGGCGCGGCGGCGGCAGCTGCCGTGCTCGACCAGAACCCGGCCACGCTGTGGCGCACCGATCAGTACTTTCAGCAGTTCCCCGCGTTGAAGAAGGGGGTCGGCCTCATCGCGACGCTGCCGACCCCGGCCAAGCTCACCAACGTGTCGATCACCTCGCCTAGCGCGGGTTCTAACGTCGAAATTCGCACGTCGCCCACCGAGACCCCCACGCTGGACCAAACACAGCTCATCGGGTCAGCCAAGCTGGTCGACGGGGTCACCGACATCGCCGTCCACGCCGACCAGGCAGCGCGCTTCGTGCTCGTCTGGATCAACGAGCTCGCCAATTCCGGTGGTCAATTCCAGACCTCCATCGCCGACGTTCGCATCGACGCCGCACCGTAAAGCCCCCTGAGCACGACCCGCGCCAGCCGGTCGGGAGGGCCTTTTGTCACCAGATCGCGTTTGGGTTGGTCCCAGATTGTTATCGCCGTTATGATCACTTCGCGCTCTCTTGAGGGAGCTACCCAGAGTCTGTAGACGTCGACCCTGGATGCCGCGTTAGTCCTTTTCGTTCGCCACAGCCAGCTCGTGCTTGTGCTGTGTCGCAGGTCCAAGGGGTTTCCGGTGTCATCGTCACAACTCAACGAGCAGGTTCGCGGAGCGCACACGCGCACCACGCGCACCATCCTCGGCGACGATGTCTCCGACAAGCAGTTGCTCGCCGCGCACGTCGCTGGCACGCCGCACGCGTTCGCCACGCTGTTGCGCAGACACTCCGACCACCTGTGGCAAACGGCGCTTCGCACGTCCTACTGCCGCGACGACGCCGCCGACGCCCTGCAAGACGCCTTACTGTCGGCGCACCGCACCGCGGCGAGCTTCCGCGCCGAGTCTGAGGTGCGCAGCTGGTTGCACGCGATCGTGGTGAACGCCTGCCTCGACCGGATTCGTCGCAACAAGGCGCGCCGCGCGGTCGCGATCGTGCCAGAGACCATGCCCGAAGCCATCGACGCGCGCGATTACTATTCCGAGTGGGAGCTAGCCGTCGTTGTTGAGCAGGCGTTGTTTACCCTGCCTGACGAGCAACGACTTGCCCTGGTGATGGTGGAAATGGAAGGCCGCAGCGTCGCGGAAACCGCGCTGGCGCTGGGCGTCGCCGAGGGCACGATCAAGAGTCGATGCGCCCGAGCACGCGCACGTTTGCAAGAACGTTTGAACTTTTTTCGGGATCAAGGGAACCGTAAGTAGTCGGGGCGCGTCATTAACAGTGACGAACAAGTCTGCGATGTAAATCCTGCGTCCTGATACCTATAAAAACTTACGCAACCAGGGGAGGTGCGAGAGTGTCCCGATCTGTACCGCAGCCCCCGTTCCCGTCGGAGCTGCTTGCCGACCTGCACGGTGACAATCTCGACCCAGCACAGCGTGAAGAACTATGGCCGCTTGTCATGGCCGATGCCGACGCACGCACCTATCTCGCTCAACTCGACGCCGTCAATGCCCACTTACACGCGCTAGCCGAAACCGAACCGGCACTGCACCAGATGCCAGACGATGTCGCCGACCGCATGTTCGCCTTTATCGACGATCTCGATCTGCACCCGTCAGCGCCGCTGCCGTCCGCGATCGCCGAGCCAATCTCGTTGGCCGAACGCCGTTCTCGTCGCAGGCTTGGGGTACTTGCCGCAGCGGCCGCGGTGCTCGCGATTGTCGGCAGTTTCGGTATCGCGCTCAGTGTCATGAACAGTTCGTCGGGTACCGCGACGCCGTCAGCGGCACCGCCATCGGTCGGCGAGCCGAGCGAGTTCACTTCCGCCGCCGCGCTGTCGGCCATCGGCAAACGCGATGTCCACGGCGCGCTCAGCGACGAAGCTCAGCTCACCCGCTGCGTCGCTGCCAATGGCATCGCGCGTCCCGTCATCGGGGCAACCGACTTCAGTTTCGGCGGGCGCGAAGCGGTGCTCATCCTGGTCCGAGGGGAGCGCGCGCCAACCATCACCGCGCTCGTTGTCGGCACCGGATGCAACAGTGACCACCCCGAGCAACTGGCACTACGCGACATCGGGTGAGGTCGTCGGCACCGGCCGCGCACCCTGCTCGGGAACAACACCAACTACCCTGTTGTTGACCCATCACGTCCGCTGCACCACCGCCCGGAAGGTCAGTAGTCGCAGCCACGCTTCGTCCGGTAGCTCGGTCGTCGCAGCCATATCTGCCGTCTGGAAGGACACCATGAGCACCCCAGTTCGCGACCTGATCATCGTCGGCTCGGGACCCGCCGGATACACCGCGGCCATTTACGCCGCCCGCGCCGAACTCGCCCCGCTCGTTTTCGAGGGCACTCAGTTCGGCGGCGCGCTCATGACGACCACCGAGGTCGAAAACTTCCCCGGCTTCGCCGAAGGCATCATGGGCCCCGATCTGATGGAACAGATGCGCGAGCAGGCCAAGCGCTTCGGTGCCGATCTGCGCACGGAAGATGTTGACGCGCTTGACCTTACGGGCCCGATCAAGAAGGTCACCGTTGGTGGCGAGACGTTCGAGGCGTACTCGGTGATCCTCGCGATGGGTTCGGCGGCGCGCTACCTCGGCATCGAGGGCGAGCAGGAACTGCTTGGGCGCGGCGTCAGCTCTTGTGCCACCTGCGACGGCTTCTTCTTCAAGGGCCAAGACATCGCGGTCGTCGGCGGCGGTGACTCGGCGATGGAAGAGGCCATCTTCCTCACCAAGTTCGCCAACAGCGTCACCATCATTCACCGACGCGAAGAGTTCCGTGCGTCGCGGATCATGCTTGAGCGCGCCAAGGACAACCCGAAGATCAAGTTCGTGCTCAACGCCGAACCCATTCGGGTCAATGGCGACTCCAGCGTCGAAAGCGTCACCTTGCGCGACACCTTGGACGGCAAGGAATCGCAGCTTGAGGTGACCGGCCTGTTCGTCGCGATCGGCCACGACCCGCGCAGCGAACTCATCAAGGGTCAGGTCGACCTCGACGCCGAAGGCTATGTGCTGGTGAAGGATCCGAGCACTGCCACCAACGTCGCCGGCGTTTTCGCCGCGGGCGACCTCGTTGACCACACCTACATGCAGGCCATCACGGCTGCGGGCACCGGCTGCCGTTCGGCGATCGACGCCGAACGCTGGCTCGCCGAACAGGGCGACATCACGTCCAACACGCTCGACCACGCCGACGGCCCCGCCGCCGTGCGTGCCAACTGAAACAGCAGGAGAGTATTGCTATGGCAAACACCATCACGGTCACCGACGCCTCCTTCGCCGACGACGTACTGCTGAGCGAAAAGCCCGTGCTCGTCGACTTCTGGGCGGATTGGTGCGGTCCGTGCAAGATGGTCGCCCCCGTGCTTGAGGAAATCGCGGGCGCGAACGCCGACAAGCTCACCGTCGCCAAGCTCGACACCGAAGCCAACCCGGGCGCAACGCGCGACTACCAGGTGCTTTCGCTCCCGACCATGATCTTGTTCTCCGGTGGCAAGCCGGTGAAGCAGATCGTTGGGGCCAAGGGCAAGGCCGCGCTGCTGCGCGAACTCGACGGCTTGATCTGACCTAAACCACCTCCGACCGGCCGACGCGCCGTAGGATGCCCCACACCCGACGATTGCAGGAATGTGGTCGGGGTCTGAGACAATCGACGGACGCTCCGGTCGAAGGAAAGGGCTCTTAAAGCATGCACCGACTTCGTCACGGCGATTCAGGTCCAGCCGTCGCAGAGGTTCGGAGCACCCTCGCCAGCATCGGTTTCCTGCATCCCCAGCATGACTCCACTGACGGCGACTCCGCACGCGAATATTGGCAAGACACCGACGCGGTGTTCGACGCCCCACTCGACTCGGCGGTCCGCGCGTTCCAGCAACAGCGCGGCCTGCTGGTCGACGGCGTCGTCGGTCCTGCCACCTATCGTGCGCTCAAGGAAGCCTCCTACCGGCTGGGTGCCCGCACGCTGATCTATCAACTGTCAGCGCCGCTCTACGGCGACGACGTCGCCCAGCTTCAGCACCGGCTGCAAGACCTCGGCTTCTACGTGTACCGCGTCGACGGGTTCTTTGGTCAGCGCACGCACGAGGGGCTGTCCGCGTTCCAGCGCGAGATCGGGCTTTCCGACGACGGGATCTGTGGTCCCGACACGCTTCGTTCGCTCGAACTGCTCGGCGCGCGCGTCACGGGCGGCAACCCGCACCGCATCGCTGAGGAAGAGGTCGTCCACCGGGCGGGCCCGCAGCTCACTGGCAAGCGCATTGTCATCGATCCCGGTTTCGGCGGCGCCGACCAAGGTTTCGCTGTCCCAACCGAATTCGGCGACGTGTACGAGTCGGAAATTCTGTGGGGCCTCGCGTCTCGGCTCGAAGGCCGCATGGCCGCGACCGGAATGGAAACGTTCCTTTCGCGTCGTCGCGACGCCAACCCCACCGACGCTGAGCGCGCCGAAACGTCCAACTCGTTCGACGCCAATCTCATGATTTCGCTGCGCTGCGCGATCAGCGACAACCCGGCGGCACAGGGCGTCGCTGGGTTCTACTACGGCAATTCGCATGGCTCGGTTTCGATGATCGGTCAGGTGCTCGCCGGGTTCATTCAGCGCGAAGTGGTCGCGCGTACGGCGTTGCAGGACTGCCGCACGCATCAGCGCACCTGGGACATTCTGCGGCTCACCAAGATGCCGACCGTCCAGATCGACCTTGGCTACCTCACCAACGCCGCCGACGCCGAACTACTCACCAACCCGCGTCAGCTCGACGTTGTCGCCGAGGCGATCCTCGTCGCGGTGAAGCGGCTGTACCTGCTCGGCCAGGACGACCAGCCGACCGGCACGTACACCTTCGCCGAACTGCTCGCTGAGGAGATGGCTGCCGCGGACTCCGCGGGGTCCGCGTAAGTATCTGTAAACGAAAGCGGCCCCACGGAAATCTCCGTGGGGCCGTTTTCTTATTCGCTGGCTTTAGAACACACCAACCCGTGCCGGGGGAGTCATCGACGCGGCGGCGAGCAACTGGTCGAGCGCGCGTTCGACGTCTTCCTTCCACAGGTGGTCGGTGTTGAGTTCCAACCGCAGTCGGGGGAACCGGTGATGCTGGGCGACAACTTCGAAACCGACGTCTTCGAGGAAGTCGGCGTCGATCATGCACGTCTCGGGCGTACACCGCGTCGCCGCAGCCGGGTCGCGCAGGGGAGCGGCGATGCGTTCCATCAACCGCATCGACGAACCGAAGCCGCGATCGGCAACCGAACTCGACGCTGGCCCGTTGCGAATGCCAAATGCCTCGATGGCACGAACGCCACGACGCACCAGATCGGCCACCACGGCCTGAATAAGCCGATGGGCTACATCGGCCTCCTCGTAGGGGAATTCGGCCTGCAGCGTGGTCAGCAGGACCGCATCCGGGCTTACTGGGGAGGTGGGGAAGAGCGAGGCGCGCGGCACCGCGCTCGGCGGTGAGTAGAGCGCGCAGCCAGCGATATTGCGATCGCTTGGCCTGCTGCCTTCCACGTGTGCCACCTGCCCGCACGAACCCCACTCAAGCATGACCGTCGATAGCCAGGCTTCCTTCTCGAAAACCGGATCGCACAATCCGTGGGAATCGGCGGCGACAGCGGGATCGAGTTCCCAGAACACACACCGACGGGTGTGCGCCGGAAGCTGATCGAGTCCGTCGAGGGTCAATGCCGTGACGCTGGTCGACACCGCTCTGCTCAGCCTCCAGCTGTCCGATTCATCCACGCTCACGACACATCACTATCCACAGTAATCCAACCTCTCCGTCACAGTGACGTTTCGGGGTTGACCTGCTCCATCAGCGCCACAATGCGCTCGAGATCTTCGACGGAACCGAACTCGACAACGATCTTGCCCTTGCGCTTACCGAGGCTCACCGTGACGCGCGTGTCGTACGAACCCGACAACCGCTCAGCCACCTCCTGCAACCCCGGCATGTGAATCGGCCTGCGCTTCGGCGCCGGGGGAGCGGAGTCGGCAGGCTCACGATTGGCCAGCGTGACCGCTTCCTCAGTTGCCCGAACCGAAAGGCCCTCGGCGACAATGCGTGCCGCGAGTACCTCTTGTGCATCGGCGCCAGCGTCGAGCCCGAGCAGCGCGCGAGCGTGCCCTGCCGACAACACCCCGGCGGCAACCCTGCGCTGGACCGGAATCGGCAGCTTCAGCAGACGGATCATATTCGTCACAACCGGGCGAGAACGGCCGATTCGCGAAGCCAGTTCCTCGTGGGTGACGTCGAACTCCTCAAGCAACTGCTGATACGCGGCAGCCTCTTCGAGAGGGTTCAACTGGACGCGGTGGATGTTCTCAAGGAGCGCGTCGCGCAACATCGAACCGTCGTCGGTGTCGCGGATGATCGCGGGGATCGTCGCGAGCCCGACCTCCTGGCACGCGCGCCAACGGCGCTCGCCCATGACGAGTTGGAACTTGTCTCCCCCGGTCGTACCCGACTCGACCCGCCGTACGACGATCGGCTGCATGAGCCCGAACTCGCGGATCGAGTGGACCAGTTCGGCAAGCGCTTCGTCGTCGAAGACCTGCCGCGGCTGGCGTGGGTTGGGCTCGATCTGTTCGGCCGGGATTTCGCGGTAGATCGCCCCGGCGGGGGAGACGAGGTCGGCCGCGTCGGCCGTCTCGGTGGTGGCGTCGGCTTCGACGTCGGTCTCGTCGTCGGTGTTCGGCACGCTATGCAACACCGGCGCCGGCTGTGGGCCGATCGGCGTGATCCCCATGACGCTGGCCGCCGCACTACTCAGGCCGGGCGTCGCGCCCGGACCCGTCGGGATCAAAGCGGCCAACCCGCGCCCTAGACCGCCCTTTTTCGCCTGACTCATCGGCTACCGATCCCTTCCTCGTTGTGCACTCGACCCACGATTACGACGCGTCTTGCGTTACTTGTGCACGGGAAGCCAGCTCGCGCCCGGCGTCCATGTAGCTCATCGCACCGCGAGAGCCTGGATCATAATCGAGCACCGTCATGCCGTAGCCCGGTGCTTCCGAGACCTTCACGCTGCGCGGGATCATCGCCTTGAGGACCACATCGCCGAAGTGATTACGCACTTCTTCGGCCACCTGGTCGGCCAATTTGGTGCGGCCGTCGTACATCGTGAGCAAGACGGTCGACACGTGCAGCTCGGGGTTGAGGTGCGCCTGGACGAGGCCGATGTTGCGCAGCAACTGGCCGACACCCTCAAGCGCGTAGTACTCGCACTGGATCGGAATCAGCACTTCTTTGGCCGCGACGAGCGCGTTGACCGTCAGCAGGCCGAGCGAAGGCGGGCAGTCGATAAGGACGTAGTCGATATCGAAACCGGCCGTTGCCGCGTCCTGGATCGCCGTCTTCAGTCGACCTTCGCGCGCGACCATCGAAACGAGTTCGATTTCCGCACCGGCGAGGTCGATGGTCGCCGGGACGCAAAGTAGGCGCTCACTGTGCGGGCTGACCTGAATCGCGTCCTTGACCTTGACCTCCCCGATGAGCAACTCGTAGCTCGACGGCACCCCCGAGTGATGGGCGACGCCGAGCGCGGTGCTCGCGTTGCCCTGCGGATCGAGATCGACGACGAGGACCGTCATGCCCTGATGCGCAAGCGCGGCAGCAAGGTTGACGGTGGTCGTCGTCTTGCCGACGCCACCCTTCTGGTTGGCGATGGTGATGATCCGTTGCTCGCGGGGTTTCGGCACAGTTACCTTTCCTGGGTGCAGAATCTGGCTGGCGCGTTGCGCTTCCGCCGCGATCGGGGTCTCGGATGGGGAAATGTGCCCGAAAGGAGTGTTCCCGAAAGTCTCCGCATCGAAGCTGCTGGAGTCCAGCATCCCCGGGACCCGTGACCCTGTTTCCCGTGAAACATTCGCCGGACCGCTCGACATAGAAAGCTCCTAACCCGAGAAACTGCAAGATCACGTATCCCCGACGAGCGTCGGCGCCGTGTCGTCACGAACATTGTGTCGGTAGGGAACTCGGAAAAGAGTTCACACCCGCCCGACTGTGAACAGCTTGCCAGCACTATCCCACTTAGGAAAGCTGAAATGCGGCACGCCGGTTGCGACACACCCAAACTCGTCGAAATTGCCTGGGTTGCGATGTTTCACGGGAAACAGAGACAGAATCTTCGCGGAGAGCGAACCGCGTTCGCGCCAGCCCTGATTCGCGCAACAGGCCCGAGTACTGCTTCGCCCGAGCGCAACTCGGCTCGAAGGCAAGTGGTTCATCTTCAACAGCCCCGCGCGCGTTCCACGTGAAACAGTCGAAAACAGCGGCGGCACGGGGTGTACCTCGGATACCCACCCCGTTTCGTCACGTTACGAAACGTTCTAGCGCCGCTTCGACTTTCGTTCCGTCTTTCGCTCGGCGCGACGACTTGGTCGCTCGGCTCGGGGGAGGAGTTCCGCGCTCACGACAAGCGTCGGCACTTCGACAATCCCCGCGCCGCAACCAACAACGCGAAGATCCGTCGCGCCGTCGCGAATTAGCTCAGCCCCGTCGCGCTCCAATTCTTCTGCCGCGCTTGATCCCTTGAGCGCGAGCATGTGCCCGCGATCGCGCAGCAGGGGGAGCGACCAGTGCGCCAACTTCGCGAGCGGAGCGACAGCGCGCGAAGTGACGACATCCGCGCCACCCGCTTCCTTAATCACGCCACTCTGCTCAGCGCGCCCGCGCACGACGGTGATGCCGAGATCGTTCTCCTCAATGAACTCACTAAGGAAGATGGTCCGGCGAAGCAGCGGCTCGACGAGCGTGATGCGCAAGTCCGGTCGCGCGATGGCCAACGGGATGCCGGGCAGGCCAGCGCCGCTGCCGACGTCGACGACCGACGCGCCCTCTTCGATCAACTCGCCGATCACCGCACAGTTGAGGATGTGCCGCTCCCAGAGTCGGGGGACCTCGCGCGGACCGATCAGCCCGCGTTCCACGCCCGCGCTCGCGAGCGCGTCGTAGTAGCGGCGAGCAAGGTCGAGCCGGTCACCGAAAACTTGCGCCGCGGCTGCGGGCGGTTCGGCGTCGGCTGCGGGGGCACCCGGGTCTCGTTCCACGTGAAACATCCTTCTTCAGTGGTTTTCTGGGAGCGGAAGGCATGAATAAGGCCCCCGGTCCGAGACCGGAGGCCCTATTTCAGGCGAACGTCAGCCTACTCGGGCACGACCACCACATGGCGGTTCGGCTCGACGCCTTCGCTCTCACTTGCCACGCCGTCGATGTCGGCGATGGAATCGTGAACGATCTTGCGCTCGAACGGGGTCATCGCCGACAGCGCTTCGGGCTTGCCCGACTCAAGCACCCGCTTCGCCGCCGCGACACCGAGCGCGCTCAGGTCGTTGCGACGCTGCGCGCGCCAACCGGCAACGTCGAGCATCAGGCGGCTGCGCACGCCGGTCGCCTGCTGCACCGCGAGGCGGGTGAGCTCCTGCAGCGCGTCGAGCACTTCACCGTTGCGGCCAACCAACTTCGACAGGTCGCGCCCGCCGTCGATGCTGACCACCGCGCGGTCGCCTTCAACGTCGAGGTCGATATCGCCGTCGAAGTCGAGCACGTCGAGCAACTGCTCGAGGTAGTCGCCCGCGATCTCGCCCTCTTCGATCAACGCTTCTTCGGCGTCGATCGACGAAGCGCGCACGGTCTCGTTCACCGCGTCAACCACCGCCGCCTCGGGGGCGTCGGAACCGTCGGTCTGCGTCTCAACAGTCATTGGTCTCCTCTATCCGTAGCCGCGTCGCGGCTCAGCGCTTGCGCTTCTGGTTCGCTCGGCCCCGGTTGCCCGGGCGCTTCTGGCCGCCGCCCGACCTACGTTGGCCGCCCTGCTTAGCGGGCTGCTTCGCGGTGCCGTTGGTAGACGCGCGGCCGTTGGTGCTCGCGCCTTCGACCGAATCGGTGTCGGTTTTCTTCCGCACATCGACCGGCTTAGCGCCCGGCTTCGGCGTGTTTTCGGTGCGGGCAGCGGCCTTGCGTGCCTTCTCTTCTTCCGCCTTCGCTTCCTCTTCCTTGGCCATGCGACCGAAGACGAGGTGCTGCTGACCGTAGGTCCAGATGTTGTTGGCGACCCAATAGAGCAGGATCGCGATCATCAGGAACGGACCACCGACGAGCACGCCGAGCGGGAAGACCCACAGCGAAAGTTTGTTCATGATCGCGGCCTGCGGGTTAGCGGCGGCCTCGGGGGTCTGGCGCTGAACCGACGCGCGCGCGTTGAAGTGCGTCGCGAGACCCGCGATGATCATCAGCGGAATCGCGACAGCGGCGATGCTGAGCTTGGTCGGGATGCCACCGAAGTCGGCGAACGCCTGCAGCTCCGACATCGGGCTGGTGATGTGCGCGGAAATCGGCGCGCCAAAGATACGGGCGCTCAGGAACGACTGGACGTCGGTCGCCGAGAAGATGTAGTTCGGGGTGTTCGCGTTTTGCTCGGCCGACATGCCGAGCTGACCCCAGCCGGTGCCGGTGCGGTTGAACGAGCGAAGCACATGGAACAGGCCAAGGAACACCGGAACCTGCGCGAGGACCGGCAAGCAACCCATGAGCGGGTTGAAGCCATGTTCCTTCTGCAGCTTCTGCATTTCGCGGGCCATCGCCTCGCGGTCGTTCTTGTACTTCTTCTGCAGCTCTTTGATTTTGGGCTGCAGCTCCTGCATCTGCTTGGTGGTTCGCACCTGCTTGACGAAGGGCTTGTACAGCACGATGCGCAGGGTGAACACAAGGAACACCACGGCGAGGCTCCACGTGAGCCCACTGTCGGCACCAAAGAGGAAGCCGAATGCCTTGTGCCAGAACCACAAAATCGCGGATACCGGCCAATAAATGAAGTCGAGCACGGCTCTAAGTACTCCCGTCGTTGGAGGTGGACGCACCGCGTCCTTGGCAGGCTTTAGCCCCGCGTTGAGGCACGGGGTCCCACCCGCCAGGGTGCCACGGCGCGCACTTGACCAGCCGTACGGCCGACAGCGCCGACCCGACCAGTAGTCCGCGGGTGCGCAATGCCGTCACCGCGTACTCGCTGCACGTTGGGGTGAACCGACACGTCGGCATCCGGGTGGGGGAGACGTAGGTCCGATACAGCTCGATCATGAAGATGAGTGCGTCGGCGGGAAATCTGGTGAGGCGGCTCATGTCGCGCTAGCGGCAGGCGTGCGGTCGCGCGTTGGCGCGGGATCGGACGACAGCCCAAGCTTGCGCAAACCTGAACGCAATTGGCGCAGCAGGTCTGCGGAATCGGCCGTAGCGACGCTCGGATTCGCCCGCAACACCACGTCGGTGTTGGCGGGCAGATCGGCGCTCACCTGGGCACAGATATGACGCAGGCGGCGGGCCACTTGGTGGCGAACCACCGAGTTTCCCACCGCCTTGCTGACGATCAATCCAAACCGGGGACCACCGGCACGGGCAATGTCGTCAGGAGTTAGCGCTGAGACATCGTCATAGACATGCGTGAACGCATGAACGACGAAATCTCGCCTCCCGATTCGTTGACCGCGGCGCACCGTGCGGGAGAATTCAGCACGGTGGTGCAACCGATACGGCTCAGGTAACACCCGAGCGTCCGACCCGGACCCGGCTGCGCGATCAGGCAGTCAGCTCGGTGCGGCCCTTACGGCGACGCGCCGAAACGATGGCGCGACCCGCACGGGTGCGCATACGGAGACGGAAACCGTGCACGCGCGCGCGACGACGGTTGTTCGGCTGGAACGTCCGCTTGCCCTTGGCCACGGTCGACACTCCTTGAGTAGGCAGGCACCGCTATGGCACCTAAGTTGTTCAATGATTTCGGTCTGCGCGGTGGACCGCGCAAACGGCCTTGGCGACAGTCGTGATCGCAGGCACAAGCTAGCGATCACCGCACCAAGGGGTGACTGTACGAGGGTACGGGTACCGAACAAGCCGGTCAAACTCGACCCCCGCAGCGCTAGATTGCTCCGACGCGCGGGTATGCCAGTCACCGCAGGCACGACGTCGAGAGTACCCGAGGCCGGGTCGGGGCTGGTCAGCGGCCCTTGCGGTCAAGAAAACCGCGACACGACACGCCGAACAATTGCGACACGCACGCGTCTCGCCGGTGTCTTGGGCTACTTTTCGTGAGTTCGTCCACACCACTTGGCTTGGGATCGGCTAGGCGCTAATCTCCGTAGCCGGGGGATTGCTGTTGATCCGCAGGTCCAGCCCCTTCACCGCCACGAGCTGGCGCGATTCGCTCTATCCCCAGGTTTGTCCACATCTGTGGATAATTATGTGGATAGATCGCCGCAGTGGCATATTCGGGTATCCCGACGACGCTGGTATTCCGCCGTGGGCCCCAACTAATTGGTCCGGGGAGGACGCCGCATGCACGACGACGAGCCCAACGTGCTCGCCAAGGTTTGGCCCGAGGTGGTGGCTGAGCTCACGACGGGTTCGGCCGACGGGACGATCACCGCGGTTAGTCGCGCGCAGCAGGCGTGGCTGAAGCTGGTGAAGCCTTTGACGGTCGCGCAGGGTTTCGCGTTGTTGTCGGTGCCATCCTCACTTGCCCAAGAAGCTATCGAGCGCGATTTGCGCGAACCTATTCTGCGTTCTCTTGCCCGTCGCCTTGGCCCCCAGGTCGAAGGACTTGGCGTGCGCATCGCCGCGCCGGTTCCTGGCGCGGGGGAGCGCACCCCGACCAACGGTCGGCACGCGCGGATGACGACGCGATCGAACCAGTCGCGCGAGTCGGCCCGCCCGCCCGCCGGCTACCCAGGCCCCGACTTCGGCATGCCTGACTACGCGCAGCGCGGAGAGTACGGACGGCCGCGCTACGGCGATTACCCCGACGGTGAATACGGCACCGACTTCCCCGCGGCCACTGATTTCCCTGGTGGGGATCAGTATTTCCAGGGTCGCGATTCGAGTGGCAATGGTCGGCGCGAGTTTTCCGGCGACGGCGAGTATTCGGGCGCTGCGCAGTCGGGCGACGAAACGGGCGAGTCGTTCCAGCCGGATTCGTTCTCCGCCGACACGTTCGCCGCCGATTCCTTCGCCGCGGAGTCGTTCGCGCCGGATTCGTTCCCGACCGGGGAGTACCCGAGTCAGGAGTTCGGTGGGCGCAACGGTGCTGGCCAGGAGTTCGGCGGACGCGGCGACGGTGAGTTCGGCGGACGCGGTGAAGCCAGCCCGGAGTTTGGCGGACGCGGCGACGCTGAGTTCAACGCGCGTGGCGACGCTGAGTTCGGCGGTCGTGGCGACGCGGGTCAGGAGTTCGGTGGCCGCTCCGGCGCTGAGTTCGGCGGACGAGGTGAGCCAGAGTTCGGTGGGCGCGGTGAGTTCCGCCCGCAGCACGACAACGCGACGCCGCCTGCCGCTTCGCCGTCCACGGGCCAGTCACGCCGCGAGGCTGGCGGTTCGTCGCGTCGCGACCACACGCCACCCGGCCAGGAGTCGCTGTTCACGCCGGAGACCGCGTCGCAGCGACTAGCCCGTGATGACGACGAGGCAGGCAACGCGAAAGCGGACAAGTCAGATGCCCCGCGATCGGCAGGCGAAGAGGAATCCGGCGACCGCGCCAACTGGCCTACCTATTTCAACAAGGCTGTCGAAGCACCTTCACAGGCCAACTCGTCAGCGAGCCTGAACGCGAAGTACACCTTCGAAACGTTCGTCATTGGCGCGTCGAACCGATTCGCACATGCTGCCGCTGTCGCGATCGCCGAAGCTCCCGCCCGTGCCTACAACCCCCTATTCGTTTGGGGCGCTTCAGGTTTGGGCAAAACGCACCTCCTGCACGCGGCTGGTCACTACGCCCAGCGCCTGTTCCCCGGCATGCGGGTGAAGTACGTGTCGACCGAGGAATTCACCAACGACTTCATCAACAGCCTGCGCGACGACCGCAAGGTCGCGTTCAAGCGGCGCTACCGCGAGACCGACATCCTGCTTGTCGACGACATCCAGTTCATTGAAGGTAAGGAAGGCATCCAGGAAGAGTTCTTCCACACCTTCAACACGCTGCACAACGCCAACAAGCAGATCGTCGTTTCCTCGGATCGGCCGCCTAAGCAGCTGGCCACGCTTGAGGAACGGCTGCGCACTCGCTTCGAGTGGGGCCTGATCACCGACGTGCAGCCGCCCGAGCTGGAGACGCGTATCGCGATCCTGCGCAAAAAGGCGCGTATGGACCGCCTCGACGTGCCGCATGACGTGCTCGAACTCATCGCGAGCCGGGTTGAGCGCAATATTCGCGAGCTTGAGGGCGCGCTCATTCGCGTCACCGCGTTCGCGTCGCTTAATGGCGCTCCGCTCGACATCGGGCTCGCTGAAGTGGTCATGCGCGACCTGATGCCCGATACCACCGCCATCGACATCAACGCGCCGACAATCATGGCCGTCACCGCCGAGTACTTCAATACCTCGCTCGACGAGCTCACCGGCCCTGGCAAAGCACGTCCGCTCGCTCAGGCGCGGCAGATCGCGATGTATCTGTGCCGCGAGCTCACCGACCTCTCGCTCCCCAAGATCGGCCAGGCGTTCGGCCGCGACCACACGACGGTCATGTACGCCGAAAAGAAGGTGCGCAAGGAGATGACCGAGCGTCGCCGCGTCTATGACCAAGTGCAAGAACTCACAGCCCGCATCAAGCAGCGCTCTCGCTAGTTATCAACATTCGAACACCGCCTCTGACCTGGGGCGGTGTTCTTTTTTGCCTTGTGGAATCCACACTTTCCACACAGGGTTATGCACAGGTTATCCACCGATTCATGCACAGGGTGCTGATGCTGCCTGTGCATAACATGTGCACAGAGCGTTATCCACATTTTTGGCCCGTCAGAGTTACTAACAGGACAACCCCCGGCTGACCTGGCCTCGAGTGCGAAGGTGCCCTGTGGAATTCCTGTGGAATCCTCGAGGAATCAACAACCCTGTCCACAGGCCAGCAGGGGTGTGCACGAAGGTGTGGACAACTAGCCAAAATCGGTGGATGAATCGGTGGATAACTCGAGGATGAAATGTGGATAACTTTGGTTGTCCACAGGTGTCCACATTTCATCCTCGAGCTGTCCCCAACTCATCCACAGGGCGACACACCGTCTGACCTGCGAAAACAGGAGATTTACACAGTTTCCACAGGCCCTATTACTACTGCGGTTCTCTCAAGAGAAGAGATTCTTTAAAAACAGGCGTTGTGGAATTTCGAGGTTGAGGCTCGGCGCGGCGAGTGGTCCCGACACAAGCGGGCAAGGACGGCAGAAGGTCGATCAGACGAGCACGCGCGCTCAGGTGGGCCGGGGGTTGTGTAGTACCGACATCCGGGTACCGTCTGGTTGTCGGCCCCCTGTGCGAGACTCGAAGCGCGGTTGCCGCGTACGCACTTGCCGCACACGTATTCCGAACTCGGAGAGGACAAACGGGCGATGGAGCTTGCCAGCATGAAGTTTCGGGTCGCTCGAGAGGACTTCGCTGAGTCAGTGGCGTGGGTAGCGCGCAGCTTGCCTTCGCGCCCCGCTGTCCCGGTGCTTGGTGGCGTGCTGCTCGTCGCTGATGAGAACGGACTCACCGTCTCCGGCTTCGACTACGAGGTGTCGGCGCAGATGCGCGTCGCCGCTGAGGTCGCCGGTCCAGGCAAGGTGTTGGTCTCGGGCAAGCTACTCGCCGACATCACCAAGGCCCTGTCGAACAAGCCTGTTGATGTTTCCGTCGATGGCACTCGCGTGCTCATCAGCTGTGGCAGCGCCAAGTTCTCGCTGCCAACCATGCCGGTCGAGGATTATCCCCAGCTTCCCGAAGTTCCCCAGGCAACTGGTGAAGTGACTGTGGATGTTTTCGCCGAAGCGGTTGGCCAGGTTGCCGTTGCCGCCGGTCGCGACGACACACTCCCCATGCTCACCGGCATCCGGGTGGAGATCGAGGGCAACGACGTGGTCCTCGCCGCAACCGACCGCTTCCGTCTCGCGGTGCGGCATTTGCAGTGGCAGCCCGCCCGCGCCGATATCGAAACCGCGGTGCTCATTCCCGCGCGCACGCTCTCGGAGTCGGCGAAGACGCTCGGCTCTTCCGATGCGCCCGTTCAGCTTTCGCTCGGTTCGGGCGGTGGCGCCGATGGTCTGCTCGGCATCGTCAACGCTGGTCGTCGCACTACGACGCGCCTGCTCGACGCCGAATTCCCCAAGTTCCGCCAGTTGCTCCCCAAGGAACACACCTCCATCGCGACGATGCCGGTCGCCGCGCTGTCGGAAGCCATCAAGCGCGTCTCCATCGTCGCTGAGCGTGGCGCGCAGGTGCGGCTTGAGTTCTCCACCGATGGCGTGCTGCTGTCGGCAGGTGGCGACGACGCTGGTCGCGCTGAGGAATGGCTGGAAGCCGATTTCCGTGGCGAGCCGCTCACCATCGCGTTCAACCCCGGCTATCTCACCGAGGGCCTGTCGGCGCTGCACAGCGACCGCGTCACGTTCGGGTTCACCACGCCTAGCCGTCCCGCTGTGCTGCTCCCCGCTTCCGACGAGGAGCCGAAGGTGCTGGAGTCCGGTGCGTTCGCCGCGCTGGAAAGCACCTACATCTACCTGTTGATGCCGGTCCGGCTTCCGGGCTAGCAGCTCGCCGCCGGATGTTCGTCCGCACACTTTCGGTCCGGGACTTCCGTTCTTGGGAAGCTGCCGAGGTGGAGTTATCCCCAGGCCGCACGGTGTTCATTGGGGCTAACGGCAACGGCAAAACCAATCTGCTCGAAGCCGTCGGGTACTTGGCTTCGCTTAGCTCACACCGGGTTTCGTCCGACGCGCCGCTGATCCGGGTAGGTGCCCCGCAGGCGCGCATCGGTGCTTCGGTGGTGAATATCGGTCGTGAGCTGCGCATTGACGTCGAGCTCAAGGCCGGTCTCGCCAACCGTGCGCAGATCAATCGGTCGCCGGTGCGTCGGCCGCGCGAGATCCTGGGAATCTTGCAGACGGTGCTGTTCGCGCCCGAGGATTTGGCACTCGTGCGCGGCGACCCGACCGAGCGGCGCAGGTTCCTTGACGAGTTATCCACAGCCCGCTTGCCCAGGCTCGCTGGCGTGCGCGCTGACTACGACAAGGTGCTGCGGCAACGGTCGGCGTTGCTGAAAACCGCTGGGCGACAAGTTCGTTCGCGCTCGGATCTGAGCACACTCGACGTATGGGACGGCCACTTGGCTGAGCACGCGTCGATCTTGCTCGCGCAACGGTTGAAGCTGGTGCATGAGTTGTATCCCCATCTCGCACAGGCGTATTCGTCGATCGCGCCCGAAAGTCGTCCTGCCGCAATCGGTTATCGCTCGTCGTATCTGCCACCGGAATTGCTCGACCCAGCGCGACCACCCGCCGCCGACGACCAGGCCGTGCTCCACGACATCCTGTTGCGCGAACTTGCTGCCGCGCGCGGCAAGGAACTCGATCGCGGCGTGTGCCTTGTCGGCCCGCACCGCGACGATCTCGACCTGATGCTCGGCAGCTCGCCAGCGAAGGGTTTCGCCTCGCATGGGGAGTCGTGGTCGTTCGCGCTCGCGTTGCGGCTCGCGTCGTTTGAGTTGCTTCGCAGTGCGGGTACCGAGCCGGTCCTGCTGCTCGATGACGTCTTCGCCGAACTCGACCGCCGTCGTCGCACCGCGCTCGCCGAGGTGGCCGCTGGTGCCGAACAGGTACTCATCACCGCCGCCGTCGCTGACGACGTGCCAGCCGAGCTGGAAGCCCGACCGCTGCGCGTGAGCACGACCGGCGAAGCCGACCGGCGCACCTCCCACGTCGAGTCTGCCGAGCTCAGCGGCTGATCGCGTTCTTGTCGGTGGCTGCGCGTAGACTCCGTCCGCACCCAACGTCGCGGTCAGCGGGCGTTTTTCTCCTTCTCAGCGTGCGAAAGGCGGTACTCGCGTGACCTCCGAACAGCCAGAGCTGCGTGGGATCGATCTTGCTCGTCGCGCGCTTGAAGAGGCACGTGCCGCCGCGAAGGCCAACGGTAAATCGGTTGGGCAAGGTCGCGCGTCCCCGGTTCGTCGCCTCCGAGCTGGTGGCCGCAAGTACTCGGGTTGGTCCGGCGCTGGCCCCGATCAGCGCGACCCACAGCTGCTCGCCTCGCTCACTGGCTCGATCGCCAAGAGCCGTGGCTGGTCGGGGCGCGTTGCCGAAGGCATGGTTTTCGGGCGGTGGCCGAGCGTGGTTGGCGAAGACATCGCGTCACATGCAACGCCGCTCACGTTGGAAGGTGGCGTGCTGAAAATCGCGGCCGAATCCACCGCGTGGGCCACACAGTTGCGCATGTTGCAGCCCCAAATCCTGGCGAAAATCGCGGCCGCGGTCGGCAATGGCGTCGTCACTTCGCTGCGAATTACCGGTCCGCAAGCGCCAAGTTGGCGCAAGGGTGAGCGCCATATCAAGGGCCGTGGCCCACGCGATACCTACGGATAACCATGCTGTGACCTGGGCTTGCGTCAACCAGACGGGCAAACGCGAGTCTCACGCCAACTCTGCGGCACGCAAACCCCTTGGTGGCCGAAGCGAGTCGCCGGTAGTCATTTTCTTGCATTCACGGCAGCGTTAGGGGTGTCGTAGGTGCACTGTAAGTTGGGCTTACCAGTACGATAGAACCGTAACCAGCGGCGAACCTCTCACAAGCACGTGCCGTGCGGCGCGACGCCTGCCAGGGATGAAGCAAGTAAGGAGAGCTACCTACCAGTGGCTGCCAACGACTCCAACTCAACGGGGCAGTACGGTGCGTCTTCAATCACCGTGCTCGAAGGTCTCGAAGCGGTGCGCAAGCGCCCCGGTATGTACATCGGCTCAACGGGTGAGCGCGGTCTACACCACCTCATCTGGGAGGTTGTGGATAACTCCGTCGATGAGGCGATGGCAGGTCATGCCACGCGCGTCGACGTCAAACTGCTCGCCGACGGCGGCGTAGAGGTCGTCGATGACGGCCGCGGTATCCCCACCGGGATGCACGCGTCGGGCATTCCCACGGTTGAGGTCGTCATGACTCAGCTGCACGCGGGCGGCAAGTTCGACTCGGACTCCTACGCGGTTTCCGGTGGTCTGCACGGTGTCGGCATCTCGGTGGTGAACGCGCTGTCGAGCAAGCTCGAAGCCGAGATCGACAACGACGGATACCACTGGAGCCAGACGTACAAGGACGCGAAGCCGGGCAAGCTCGTTCAGGGCGAACCGACTGATCGGACCGGTACCACCATCCGGTTCTGGGCTGATCCGGAGATCTTCGAGACAACCACCTACAACTTCGAGACGGTCGCGCGTCGCTTGCAGGAGATGGCGTTCCTGAACAAGGGACTCACCATCACCCTCACCGACGAGCGCGTCGCCGCGGGCGAGGTCACCGACGAGGTGGTTAGCGACACCGCTGAAGCGCCCAAGGACGCTCAAGAGGTCGCTGCCGCCGAGGTCGAGCACAAGGTCAAGACCCGTACGTATCACTACCCGGGCGGCCTCGTCGACTTCGTCAAGCACATCAACCGCACCAAGACGGCTATCCACAACTCGGTCGTCGGCTTCACCGCGAAGGGCACCGGCCACGAGCTTGAGGTCGCGATGCAGTGGAACTCGGGCTACTCCGAGTCGGTCCACACCTTCGCCAACACCATCAACACCCACGAGGGCGGCACCCACGAAGAGGGTTTCCGCGCGGCGCTCACCACGGTGGTCAACAAGTACGCCAAGGAAAAGAAGCTCCTCAAGGAAAAAGACGGCAACCTCACCGGCGACGACATCCGTGAGGGTCTCGCCGCGATCGTTTCGGTGAAGGTCGGCGAGCCGCAGTTCGAGGGCCAGACCAAGACCAAGCTTGGCAACACCGAGGTGAAGTCGTTCGTGCAGCGCGCGTGCAACGAGCACCTGCAGCACTGGTTCGAGTCCAACCCCGCCGACGCGAAAACCATTGTGCAGAAGGCGGTTTCGTCGGCACAGGCTCGTGTTGCCGCGCGTAAGGCGCGTGAGTTGGTGCGTCGCAAGTCGGCAACCGACCTTGGTGGCCTGCCCGGCAAGCTCGCTGATTGCCGCTCGAAAGACCCGAGCAAGTGCGAGATCTACATCGTCGAGGGCGACTCCGCTGGCGGCTCGGCCAAGTCGGGTCGCGACTCGATGTACCAGGCCATCTTGCCGCTGCGCGGAAAGATCATCAACGTCGAAAAGGCCCGCATCGACCGCGTCCTCAAGAACAACGAGGTCCAGTCGATCATCACCGCGTTCGGCACGGGCATCCACGACGAGTTCGATATCGCGAAGCTGCGCTACAACAAGATCATCTTGATGGCCGACGCCGACGTCGACGGTCAGCACATCGCGACGCTGCTGCTCACGCTGCTTTTCCGGTTCATGCGTCCGCTCGTCGAGCAGGGGCACGTCTACCTCGCTCAGCCGCCGCTGTACAAGCTCAAGTGGCTGCGTCAAGAGCCGGAGTTCGCCTACTCCGACCGTGAGCGCGACGCGCTGCTCGAAGCCGGCCTGGCCTCCGGCAAGAAGATCAACAAGGACGACGGCGTTCAGCGCTACAAGGGTCTTGGCGAAATGAACGCCAAGGAACTGTGGGAGACCACCATGGACCCCGACGTGCGTGTGTTGCGCCTGGTCACGCTCGACGACGCGGCAGCGGCCGACGAGCTGTTCTCGGTGCTGATGGGCGAAGACGTTGAGGCCCGTCGCAGCTTCATCACTCGCAACGCCAAGGACGTCCGCTTCCTGGATGTGTAAGCGGCGCAGCGCTTTTGGGCGCGCCCGCACACGTCTACCCGCTTAGGAGAACCGATGACTGAAGTCACCCTGTCGCCAGCAGGCGGCGGCCGCGACCGGATTGAGCCGGTCGATATCCAGAACGAAATGCAGTCGAGCTACATCGACTACGCCATGAGCGTCATCGTCGGGCGCGCGCTGCCCGACGTGCGTGACGGCCTCAAGCCGGTACACCGCCGCGTGCTTTACGCGATGTACGACAACGGCTACCGCCCCGACCGCAGCTACGTGAAGTCGGCCCGACCGGTCGCCGACACGATGGGTAATTTCCACCCGCACGGCGACGCGTCGATTTACGACACGCTCGTACGCATGGCCCAGCCGTGGTCGCTGCGCTACCCAATGGTCGACGGCCAGGGCAACTTCGGTTCGCGCGGCAACGACGGCGCGGCCGCTATGCGTTACACCGAGTGCAGGCTCACGCCGCTCGCGATGGAAATGCTGCGCGATATCGACCACGAGACGGTCAATTTCGTGCCGAACTACGACGGCAAGACCCAAGAGCCAACCGTGCTGCCCGCGCGTGTGCCCGCGCTGCTGATGAACGGCAGCAACGGCATCGCCGTCGGCATGGCAACCAACATTCCGCCGCACAACCTCAACGAGCTCGCCGAAGCCATCTACTGGGCGTTGGAGAACTACGAGGCCGACGAGGAATCCACCCTCGCCGCGTGCATGGAACGGGTCAAGGGCCCTGACTTCCCGACTAGCGGCCTGATCGTCGGCGGTCAGGGCATTCACGACGCCTACACCACCGGTCGCGGGTCCATCCGCATGCGCGGTGTCGTTGAGATCGAAGAGGGCAGTCGCGGTCAGACGCAGATTGTCATCACCGAGCTGCCGTACCAGGTCAACACCGACAACTTCGTCAACTCCATCGCTGAGCAGGTCAAAGACGCCAAGATCGCGGGCATCTCCGACATCCACGATGAGTCGTCGGACCGGGTTGGCATGCGCATCGTCGTCACGGTCAAGCGCGACGCGGTTGCCAAGGTTGTGCTCAACAACCTTTACAAGCACACCCAGCTGCAAACCAGCTTCGGCGCCAACATGCTGTCGATCGTCGACGGCGTCCCGCGCACGCTGCGCCTCGATCAGATGATTCGCCACTACGTGAATCACCAGCTTGAGGTCATCGTTCGTCGCACCACCTACCTGCTGCGCAAGGCCGAAGAGCGGGCGCACATCCTGCGCGGCCTGGTCAAGGCGCTCGATCTGCTCGACGAGGTCATCGCGCTTATTCGCGCGGCGGCCAACACCGACACCGCGCGCACCGGCCTGATGCAGCTGCTTGAGATCGACGAGATTCAGTCGAACGCGATTCTTGAGATGCAGCTGCGTCGCTTGAGCGCGCTTGAGCGTCAGCGCATCGTCGACGATCTTGCCAAGATCGAGCTGGAAATCGCCGACTACAAAGACATTCTCGCCAAGCCCGAGCGTCAGCGTGCGATCGTGCGCGACGAGCTTGCTGAGATCGTCGAAAAGCACGGCGACGAGCGGCGTACCAAGATCATCGCCGCCGATGGCGACGTTGCCGACGAAGACCTCATCGCCCGCGAAGACGTCGTCGTCACCATTACCGAGACCGGCTACGCCAAGCGCACCAAGACCGACCTGTACCGCTCGCAGAAGCGCGGCGGCAAGGGTGTTCAGGGCGCTGGGCTCAAGCAGGACGACATCGTCAAGCACTTCTTCGTGTCGTCCACCCACGACTGGCTGCTGTTCTTCACGAACAAGGGCCGCGTGTACCGCGCGAAGGCGTACGAGCTGCCCGAAGCCAACCGGACCGCGCGTGGTCAGCACGTCGCCAACCTGCTCGCGTTCCAGCCGGATGAGAAGATCGCACAGATCATCCAGCTCAAGACCTACGAGGACGCGCCCTACCTGGTGCTCGCAACGCGGGCCGGCCTGGTGAAGAAGTCCAAGCTCACCGACTTCGACTCCAACCGTTCCGGCGGCATCGTCGCGGTGAACCTGCGCGACGACGACGAACTTGTCGGTGCCGTGCTGTGCTCGGCCGAAGACGATTTGCTGCTCGTTTCCGCGCACGGCCAGTCGATTCGCTTCTCGGCGACCGACGAAGCGCTGCGTCCGATGGGCCGCGCCACGTCCGGCGTCCAGGGCATGCGCTTCAACGCCGACGACGAATTGCTTTCGCTGAATGTGGTCCGTCCGGAGACATATCTGCTGGTCGCGACCGCTGGCGGGTACGCGAAGCGCACCGCGATCGAGGAGTACACCGCGCAAGGCCGTGGCGGAAAAGGCGTATTGACAATCCAATACGACCCGAAACGTGGCAGCCTGGTTGGTGCGCTCATCGTCGACGACGAAGACGAGTTGTACGCGATCACTTCGGTGGGTGGCGTCATCCGCACCGCAGCTAAACAAGTTCGTAAAGCCGGACGCCAAACAAAGGGCGTGCGATTGATGAACCTCGCGGATGGCGATACCTTGCTAGCGATCGCACGCAACGCCGACGAGCCCGATCCCGATCAGCTCAACGGTGACGCGGCCACGGCGTAACAACCACATCAGCGGCGGCAACGAACGGATCTGAGGATTCCATTGACCACACCGAATCAGTCGAACGACGATCGGAACTCGACCAACGGCGTCACCGAGCGGGTGGCCTCTTCTCCGATCCAGCCGCGGCCGATCCCTCGTCAGGGTGGCGCTGAGTCGGCGGCACCGGAATCCGCTGAGCCGTCGGGCTCGAATGCGCCGACGGTGAAGGCGAAATCCTCGCCGTACCAGGATGGTTGGGCGCAGCTGCCGCAGCGGGAGCCGCAGTCGAACCTGTACCGGCCCGGCGAGTCGCCGAACTCGGGTAGGTCGTCGGGTCAGTCGGCACCAGCGAGTAGCGGCGGCGGACTCGGCGGCGGTGGGCTCAAGGGCAGCGGGTCGAACGCCCGCACCACCGCCGACCTCGCCGCCAAGGCCGCGCGCAAGGAAGCGGCGATGGTGAAGTCGGTCGGCATCGACGGACCTACTCGCTCGATCGCGCGTCCTGAGCTGGTCAAGGACATGCCCGACCTGTCTGAGGTGCGTCACCCCACCCCGGAAGCGCCCCCCGCGGCCGCGACCGGGCTACCGATGGCGCAGATCCCAACGCCGAGCGCCCGTACCGTGTCGGCGACCGCGCCTGCCGGTCCGGTCGCGATCGCTGCCGCATCATCGGGTGACCCGCTGCGTGCGACGGTGCAGATTCGACGCATCGATCCGTGGTCCACGTTGAAGATCACGCTGGTCATCAGCGTCGCGCTGTTCTTCGTGTGGATGCTCGCGGTTGGTCTGCTCTACATCGTGCTCGCGGGCATGGGTGTGTGGGACAACCTCGATTCGAGCCTCGGCGAGATGCTCAACCCGGACGGTTCGGGTTCGAGTCTCATCGACGCGGGCACGATCTTCGGCTATGCGGGCGTGATCGGACTTATCAACGTGGTGCTTTTCACGGCGCTCGCCACCGTTGGTGTGTTCATCTACAACCAGTGCTGCGATCTGGTCGGTGGCATCCAGGTGACCCTGGCTGACCCGGACTAGGCATCGGTTTTCCACAGCGGCCGGTCGACCCAAAAACAGGGTTTGACCGGCCGTTTTGGTTATTGGACGTGCGGTAGGGTAACCTCGTTCCTCGTTGGAAACAACACGGTACGGGCCTATAGCTCAGGCGGTTAGAGCGCTTCGCTGATAACGAAGAGGTCGGAGGTTCAAGTCCTCCTAGGCCCACTCCCGAAAAACACCCGTTAAGGTGGGAATTATGAAACTTGTCCTTACTGTCGGTGTTGTCATCGCGGTTCTGGTCGGTCTCGCTAAATTCCGCAAGCGTGAGGAAAGCGCCGACGTGTGGCACGAAGTCACCGCTCGCTAACCTACCTACACTCGGGGCCTTAGCTCAGTTGGTAGAGCGCCGCCTTTGCAAGGCGGATGTCAGGAGTTCGAATCTCCTAGGCTCCACAATCGCCCGTTTCTCCACATTTCACCGTGGGGGAGCGGGCTTTTTGCTTTCCCTTACGCTCAGTGCCCGTGAACGCTTCGGTTTTCGACTTCCTCGTCACCGCTACGCCGAGTCCCGCTGGCCGCCTGCATTCGGACCGGCTTGACACCCCAGCGATGTTGGCGCGTCACGGTGAGCGCGCGGGTGCGTTCGAAGCCACCATCGACCGTGCCGCCGTTGCTGGATTCGACAGCACCACAATGGGTTCGGCGTTTCTCGGCGGCTATCAGGAGGCGTTGCGCGCGCTGGTGTGGCCGATCGCCAACGACGAGTTGGCGTCGATGTGCGCGACTGAGGCTGGTGGTGGGCGTCCGTCGGCGATGACGACCACCGTCGACGGCGACGGAGTGGTGCGCGGCACCAAGACCTTCGCCACCCTTGGCGAGTTCGCGACCCGGTTCTTGGTAATCGCGGTAGCGGGTGTGCTGGACGACAAGCCGCTGCTGCGCGCGGTCTGGGTACCCGCGAACGCCATTGGCGTCACGGTGACGCCGCTGGACGCCTTGCCGTTCGCGCCAGAGATCCCACACGCGAGCGTGCGTTTCGACGACGTGGTTGGGCAGTTGCTACCCGGCGATGGTTACACCGATTATTTGAAGCCTTTCCGCACTGTCGAGGACTTGCACGTCCTTGCCGCTGTGCTTGGTCAGTTGGTACGGGTGGGCAGGGTTGCGAATTGGCCGAATGTGGCGTTAGAGCGCCTCCTAGCGGTGTTTGCGGCGGTGCGTGGACTGAGCGGTGACGCGGAAGCGAACTGCGCGGGCGTGCACATCGCCCTTGGTGGAGTTTTTGACCAGCTCGCCGCGCTGCTCGCGGATCTAGAGCCGCTGTGGGAATCGGTTGACCCGGAAACGGTGGCGGCTTGGGAGCGCGACACTCCGCTGCTTGGGGTGGCAGGGAAGGTGCGGGCGCTGCGCTTGGCTGCCGCCTGGAAATCAGTGTCTGGAACGCGGAGCTCGTAGCTAGTTTTAACTCGCTAAAACGGCCCGGAAAATGGGGAGCGGGCCTCGGCGAAGGGGGGGAGTTAGCCGAGGCCCGCGTAAGGTCGGCCCGGGGGGGAGGGGCCGACGTGAATGATCCTACGCGATGTCTGGCCAATTCGGGGACGCGCAACAGAGAAATTTCTTGCGGAGTGTCACTTCGGTGCGTTACGTGCCGGTAGGTTTGCACTGGTCCAGGGCGATTTCGCTCGGCCGTTTATCCGACTCGTTCGCTAAAGGTGCTGTCTAGCAACGCTTTTCGTGAGATAGCCCATTCGTGAAACTCCCTGATGCGTGAAGCGGCGCGATTGTGACTTCGCGCAAATGCGCACGAAATCAGTCCGATTCGTCGCGTGTCGCGTAGGTATGGGCATGTCGTGAACGGCCCTGTTCGCCTTGACGATCCGCCAACCTTGCTCCCGCCAAAATCTCGGATGAAACTTGTCGGTGGGTGGGGCAATACTGGGCGTACCTACGAGGTGAGGAGAATCATGCCCGACGCAATCGTTGCCGAGGGTCTGGTCAAGCGGTACGGGCGGCTCACCGCCCTAGACGGGCTCGATCTCACCGTGCCTGAGGGCACCGTCACCGCATTGCTTGGGCCGAACGGCGCTGGCAAGACCACGACCGTTCGCGTACTAACCACCCTGCTCGTTCCCGACGAAGGCCACGCCACCGTCGCTGGCATCGACGTCATGCGCAATCCACAAGCGCTACGTTCGCGCATCGGCGCGTCCGGCCAATACGCGGCCGTCGACGAATACCTCACTGGGTTCGAGAACCTGGAGATGGTCGGCAGGCTCTACCACCTTGGCACCGCGCGGGCCAAGGAACGGGCGCGCGAACTGCTTGACCGGTTCCGGCTCACCGATGCCGCCGACCGGCCGGTTAAGGGGTACTCCGGCGGTATGCGGCGCAGGCTCGACCTCGCGGGAGCGCTTGTCGCGAATCCGCCGGTGCTCTTCCTCGACGAGCCGACTACTGGCCTGGATCCCCGTGCGCGCCTTGATCTTTGGGACGTTATCGACGAATTAGTCGCTGGCGGAACAACATTGCTGCTCACCACGCAGTACATGGACGAGGCCGACCGGCTCGCCGATTCCATCGCGGTCATCGACCGAGGCAAGGTCATCGCGCGCGGCACCGCCGACGAACTCAAGACCCTCGTCGGTGGCGACCGCATCGAACTCACCGTCGCGTCCAACGACGAGCTCACCAGTGCGCGCGAGATCCTCGCCAGCGTCGCCGACGGCGAGATTCACGTGGAACAGGGCTTGCGTCGCATCACCGTTCCCGTGTCCGACGGCTCAACCGACCTGGTCACCGCCATCGGCAAGCTCACCGCGCACAAGATCGGCGTCAACGACGTCGCGTTGCGTCGGCCTTCGCTCGATGACGTGTTCCTCACCCTCACTGGGCACGAGGCCGAAGAACTGGTCAACGGTGCGGCCGCGCTCGACAAGAAGGGGACGGATCGATGACAACAACCGGGTTCGACGGCTTCGCGCCCATCGAGAAACTAGGCATCGGCCAACGGCTCGGCATGGTGGTCAGCGACAGCCTCACCATCGCCAAGCGCAACGTCACCAAGATCAAGCGCGTGCCCGACGTGCTCATCTTTTCCACGGCGTCACCGGTCATGTTCGTGCTGCTTTTCGCGTACGTCTTCGGTTCGGCCATCGAGATTCCCGGCATGTCCGGCGGTTATCGCGAGTTCCTGATGGCAGGCATCTTCGCCCAAACCGTGGTTTTCGGTGCCACCTTTACCGGTGCTGGCCTGGCCGAAGATATGCAGAAGGGCATCATCGACCGGTTCCGTTCGCTGCCGATGGCACCGTCGGCGGTGCTGTTCGGGCGCACGCTTTCCGACGTAGTGATCAACGTCGTTAGCCTCGTTGTGATGTCGCTGACGGGCTTGCTCGTCGGTTGGCGGATCCACTCTTCGGTGCTCGACGCGGTGCTCGCCTACGTGCTTTTGCTGCTTTTCGCGTACGCGGTTTCGTGGATCATGGCCGTTGTCGGCCTGCTTGTTCGCGCGCCTGAGGTGTTCAACAACGCCAGCTTCATGGTGATTTTCCCGCTCACCTTCCTCGCGAACACGTTCGTGCCGTTGCAGGGTTTGCCTACGCCGCTGCGGGTTTTCGCGGAATGGAATCCGGTGTCGGCGCTTACGCAGGCAACTCGCGATTTGTTCGGCAATACCGACCCACTGATGCCGGTGCCGTCGGCGTGGCCGTTGCAGCATCCTGAGGTGGCCACGTTGCTGTGGATCGTGGTGATCCTGGTGATCTTCGTGCCGCTAGCGCAGTTGCAGTACAAGAAGGCGGTCTCGCGCTAAAACAGCTTGGCCGTCCCTCGGGAGTCGAGGGACGGCCAATGCTTCACGTGAAACCTTGCGATTAGTCCACGGTGATGCTGGAAATCACGACGGGCTCGACCGGTCGGTCGTTGCGGTCGGTCTTGGTTTCGGCGATCGCGTCGACAACCTTGCGCGAATCGGGGTCGACGACCTCGCCGAAGATCGTGTGCTTGCGGTTCAAGTGCGGCTGCGCGCCCACCGTCACGAAGAACTGCGAGCCGTTGGTGCCAGGTCCCGCGTTCGCCATCGCGAGTAGGTAGCCGCGGTCGAAACGTAGTTCGGGATGGAACTCGTCGCCGAACTCGAAGCCCGGGCCGCCACGGCCGGTGCCGGTTGGGTCACCGCCCTGGATCATGAAGCCTGGGATCACCCGGTGGAACACGGCACCGTCATAGAACGGACCCGATTCCGTGCCGCCCGCGTTGGGCGTGGTGTACGGTGCGGTTCCCTCGGCGAGCCCGACGAAATTGCGCACGGTCTTGGGTGCGTGATTGCCGAAGAGCGCGATCTTGATGTCGCCGTGGTTCGTGTGCAGCGTCGCTACGGAGGTCTGATTGGGTGAGGTCACGCGAGTTATGGTGCCACGACGCGCCGTGTTCACCGCCCGCTCAGCGCCCGCGTGTTTCGGGCAAAACGGCACCCGGACTAGGGTCGGGCGTCGAAGGCGGCGGGCGCACGGGTGTGCCAAAGTGGTTGGCATGAAGCTTCGTAACCCACTGATCGCCACGCTCGCCGTCGCGGGTGCTGCCGCTGTCGCCGCGTTCGCCCGCAGCAAGCGTCCCCAACTTCCCGAGCCCGCTCTCGAACCGCCGCGTCTCGGCTACCGAGGTGGCAGCGAGACCAACGGCAGCGGTTCCCTCAGCTAGCCCCAGTCGTCCTGGCAACCGAGGCGAACCCGTTCACGACCAGGGCGTCGTAAACATCGTTCGGGTTCGCGCCAAGGTCCCAGCGACCGAAAATCAGCAGGCGTTCGTTGTCGCCATCGCGCACGTCGATTTCCAACATGGCCGTGCGCCGACCGATGCGGCGATACGACGGGATCGCTATCCGTTCGATCTGATCGAGCGGATAGGTCTTCGGTCCGGAGAACGTGCCAACGATGAGGCTCGGTGGCTTGCCTGGCACAACGGTAAGGCGCGGACGCTGCCGAAACCCAACAATCGCCATGCCAACCACCGCGATCGCGGCCAGTCCAATGAGCAGGCGCGATGGCCCGTCGGTGGCGAAAAAGGCGGCGACAACGAGAACGACGCCGCCAATCGACAGTGCGATAAGGGCGGAAGGCTTCGTCGACCACGACAACGGTTGCGCCGTCTGACCTGCGCTCATGCCGCTTTTGCCCCTATCGGTGTCAAAGTTGTCCACAGGTTCATCCACAGGGTGTGGATGAATGACAACGGTGTAATTCGCGGGGTTACCGCCACCGCATGGTCATGATCAGGCCAACGACCATCAGGCCGAAACCGATCAGGAAGTTCCATGCGTTGAGGTCGCTCATCCAGCTGATGTGCTCGGCGGCGAGGTAGTAGACAATCAGCCACACGAGGCCAGCGAGCATGAAACCCAGCATGATCGCGACGTACCAGACCGGCGACGGCCCGAGCGCCTTCACCTTCACCGGGGTGCGGCTGGCGGGGCTTGGGGTTGAATCGGCCTTCTTGCGGACCTTGGACTTGGGCATGACGTCCTCGTATTCGGCGTACAGGTAAGCCCTAGGCTATCGCAACTCACGTACCCTCGACGCATGCGTGTATTGGTCGTCGACAACTACGACAGCTTCGTGTTCAACCTGGTGCAGTACCTGGGCCAACTTGGTGCCGAAGCGGTTGTCTGGCGCAATGACGACGCGCGGCTTAGCGATCTTGACGCTCTGCTCACCGAAGGCGACGAAGGCGGTCGCTTCGACGGCGTCCTCGTGAGCCCCGGCCCTGGCAGCCCCGACCGCGCTGGCGCGAGCATTCCGCTTGTCCACGCCGCAGCCAAGCACGGCACCCCACTGCTTGGCGTGTGCCTTGGGCACCAGGCCATCGGCGAAGCGTTCGGCGCGACCGTCGCCAAGGCGCCCGAGCTGCTGCACGGCAAGACCAGTTCGGTGTTCCATGTGGGCGCGGGCGTGCTCGCCGGCCTGCCTGACCCGTTCACCGCGACGCGCTACCATTCGCTCACCGTCGTTCCCGAGACGATGCCCGACGAACTCGTCGAGGTCGGACACACCGAAAGCGGCATCGTGATGGCGATGCGTCACCGCGACCTGCCCATTCACGGCGTGCAATTCCACCCCGAATCGGTGCTCACCCAGGGCGGACACCGGATGCTCGCGAACTGGCTTGAGGTGTGCGGCAAACGCCCTGCCGAAGGTCTCGTTTGCGCGTTGGAAGCCGAGGTCGCCGCACTGGTCACCCAGTGAGCGTGCGGCCGTGGGTCACATTGTCGGTCGCGATGAGCATCGACGGCTACATCGACGACGCGTCACCTGAGCGACTGTTGCTGTCGAACGCGGCCGACTTTGACCGTGTCGACGGTTTGCGTGCCGCTTCGGACGCGATCCTGATCGGCGCGCGCACCTTGCGCACCGACAATCCGCGGTTGCTCGTCAACGATGCCGACCGTCGCGCCGCGCGGGTTGCGCGCGGCGAGCCGGAGTACCCGGTGAAGGTGACGGTCACGGAGTCGGGTGAGTTGGACCCGACGCTGCGGTTTTGGCACACGGGCGGAAAGAAGCTGGTCTACACCGGCGCGCGGGGGGCTGCGGAACTGCGGATGCGATTCGGCGGTGATTTTGCCGAAGTCGAGATCGTCGCGCTCACCGATCTCTCGCTCGCGGCAGTCCTCGACGACCTAGGCGCACGCGGGATTCGCGAACTGATGGTCGAAGGCGGCACCGGTATCCACACCGGCTTCCTTTCCGCCGGTCTCGCTGACGAATTGAAGCTCGCCATCGCCCCGATTCTGGTCGGTGATTCGGCAGCGCCGCGCTTTGTGGATAACTCTGATTTCCCCGGTGGTCCACAACACCGTATGGAGCTCAAGGGTGTGGACAAACTTGGGGATATCGCTGTGCTTAACTACCGGGTCAGCGATCGCCAACACCCCAAATCAAGTCCCATAGACAGCTAATTGCACAGGGTCTGACCTGCGAAAACAAGTCTATTCACAATCGATGCACAGGTTTTGCGACGAGGTGAATATGACTCACTCCACATCTTCCCCAGGTTGTGGATAACTTGCTAGTCACAAAGGGAGCGCATGGGTACAAACAGCCCAACCAACAGCACTGATGAAGCGTTTATGCACAGGGCGATCGACCTCGCACGCCAGTGCCCGCCAAGCGAAACGGCCTACTCGGTCGGCGCGGTGATCGTCGTTGACGGCGAAGAAATCGCAACCGGTTTCTCGCGCGAGGGCAACGACGAAAAACTGCACGCCGAAGAAGCCGCGCTCAACAAACTCGACCCGGCCGACCCGCGACTGACCCGCGCGACGATCTACAGCACCCTCGAACCATGCTCAACGCGCGCGAGCAAAGACCACCAACCCTGCGCCGAACGAATCCTCGCAGCGGGCATTCCGAACGTGGTCATCGCGTGGCGCGAACCAAGCCTGTTCGTCGCGGCGTGCGCGGGTGTGGATAACTTGCGCGAAGCGGGCGTCGACGTGCGCGAACTCCCCGACCTCGCCGAGCAGGCGATGGCACCCAACCGCCACCTGAACCTGAATTAGCAAACCAACAGCTAGGGCCGCCCATAGATCGCGGTCACAAATTCCCCAAGCTGATTGTCGTCGAGATGGCGAGCCAAATCGGCTTCGCTGATCATCCCGACGAGCCGTTTGTCTTTGATCACCGGCATCCGTTTGACCCGATGCCCTTCCATCTCGTCAAGCACTTCTTCGACGTCAGCGTCGGCGTCGACCCAGCGCGGTGTGCATTCGCACAGTTCAGCCGCCAATGTTTCGGCCGGATCGAGTCCGAGCGCGACGCACTTCACGACGATGTCGCGGTCGGTGATGATGCCGCACATGCGGTCGTTCTCATCGGCGACAACGAGCGAACCAACGCCCATGTCGGCCATGACGGTGGCCGCGGTCGCCACGGTGTCGCCCCGGGCGATCCAATGGGTGCCGGGCTTCATGATGTCTTTGGCCTGGGTCATCCCGATATTGTGCGCCCAGCGAACCCGCAGCTAGCGGGTTCGCCGCTCAATCGAGACAGAGCCAAACTCAGCGCGGGCCGAGCGACGCTCCGACCTGCAAAACCACGTTTCCGCTCAACAGCACCGACGAACCGGGCGATGGACTCTGCCCGACGACCTTGCCGGAGGTTGAGCCGTCAAGCGTGATGACGGTGGTCTGCGTGAGCTGGCCGGTCCACCCGAGCGCTCGCAACTGCTCTTGCGCCTGCGACGGCGTGAGCCCCGACAGGTCGGGCAGCGTAATCCGGTCGCCCGCCGACACCTGCACGGTGATCGTCGAACCCTTCTCCGCGGTGGTCCCGCCGGCCGGGCTCGTCGAGATGACCTGACCCTTCGGCAGTGACGACTTCACTTCTTGCACAACAACTTTGAAGCCAGCCGAGTCGACAAGATTGGGCTGAGCAACCGAGATGTCCTGGCCGACAACCGTCGGCACTCGCACCTGTTCCGGGCCGCCACCGAGCGTCAAAACGACAGCCTGGTCGGCGTCGATACGCGCGCCCGCTGCTGGCTCTTGGCCCGTGACCTTGTCGGTTTCGGCAATGCTCGACGACTTGCGCGCCACGTTCGGGTCGAGTCGCAGCCCGATCGAGTTGAGCTTTTGCTCAGCTTCGGCCTGCGAAAGGCCCGTCAACCGAGGTACCTGCACCTGCGACGGACCGGTCGATACCTGCACCGTGACGGTCGCGCCTTCGTCGATGCGTGAACCGCCAAGCGGCTGAGTCGCGATCACATTCCCAACGGCCACCTTGCCGTCGGGTTTTTGCTGGACAGCGACGTGGAAGCCGGCCTTGGTGAGCGTGTCCTGCGCGATCTGGGCCGCCTTGCCTGACACGTCAGGCACGGCGATCTGGTCGGGCTTGCTGCCGGGCCCGACCAGCACCCAGAACAGCCCGAAAACCACCGCGACAGTGCAAACGACGCCCGCCGCGATATACCCGGTTCGCCGCGAACCGCCCCCGTCGATGGCGGGCTGCTGGCCCGTGTTGCCGTCGCCGTAGTAGTGCGGCTGTGGATAACCGTCGGAGTCGTAATAGTCGTCGTCAGAGTCGTAATTAACGTCTGGCGCCTCGTCGGGCGACATCACCACCGGCGCGATCGGCTTCTGCCCACCGAGCACCCGAATGAGGTCAGCGCGCATTTCCGCGGCGGTTTGGTAGCGGTTGGCCGGGTTCTTGGCCATCGCCTTGAGGATCACCGAGTCGAGTTCACGCGGCACGTTCGGGTTCACCGTCGACGGCAGCGGCGGGTCTTCCTTGACGTGCTGGTAGGCCACAGCGAGCGGCGAATCGCCAATAAACGGTGGCTGACCAGTGAGGACTTCAAAGAGCACGCAGCCGAGCGAGTACACATCCGACCGAGCGTCGACCGTTTCACCGCGCGCCTGCTCGGGGGAGAGGTACTGCGCGGTGCCGATCACGGCCGACGTCTGCGTCATCGGATTCGCGGCATCGGCGATGGCGCGCGCGATGCCGAAGTCCATCACCTTCACCGCGCCAGCGCGGTTGATCATGACGTTGGCGGGCTTCACATCGCGGTGAACGATGCCAGCCTTGTGGCTGAAGTCGAGCGCGGCGCACACGTCGGCGATGATCTCCATCGCCTTGCGGGGCGGGATCGGACCCTTGCTGCGCACGATGTCGCGCAGGGTGTCGCCCTCGACGTATTCCATGACGATGTAGGGCAGCGGACCGTTGTCGACCGTGGCTTCGCCGGTGTCGTACACCGCGACGATCGCCGGGTGATTCAACGCCGCCGCGTTCTGCGCTTCGCGCTTAAACCGCAGGTAGAACGTTGGGTCGCGCGCGAGGTCGGCCCGCAGCACCTTGATCGCGACATCACGCGAAAGTCGCAGGTCGCGGGCCTTATGGACCTCCGACATGCCGCCGAACCCGATGATCTCGCCCAGCTCGTAGCGGGACGAGAGGTTCTTCGGGGTCGTCATCGGCTTCCTTCGACTGCTGGCTGAGTCGTCGAGTCCTGTGGACTGAACAGCCCATCGCTGTTGGGGAACGGAAAGTCGAGCGTCGGCGGCTTGCGGGTGGTTGTCGGGGATCCGTTGTTCGCGCTTGTCGTTGGCACCGGCTTCGTTGTTGTTGGCTTAGCCGTTGTCGTCGGCGCTGCCGTTGTTGTCGGGGGCACCGTCGTCGTCGGCTCGACCGTCGTTGTTGTCGGCGGCGGGGTAGTCGTCGTCGGGCGCGGTGCCTGCGTTGTCGTGACAGGTGCCTCGCTCGGCGGAACGATCGGCGGCGCGAACGTGGTCGTCGGTGCCGGTCGCGTTGTCTGCACCGTCGTTGTCGTCGGGGTTGTGCCCGAGTCGCGGTTGGGTTCGGTGCCCCAGATCAGCCAAAACACGCCGCCACCAAGCAACAGCGCGCCAACACCGAGCGCGATCAGCCACCATTTCTGGTTGCTGTCGCCACCGTTACCACCAACCGCAGCGGGCGGGGCGGCGTGCGTTGGCGGGCCGCCGTAACCGCCTGGGGGCGGGGTGAGCGGGGGCGGCTGCTGCTGACCGAAGCGCATGGTCGCGCCCTCGTAGTCGCCAGCGGGCAGCACCGAAGGCGGCAGGATGCGCGTCGCGCCGGTCATCGACGGGTTCGCCCCAGCCGACAGCGGCGGCGGAGGCATGTGACCTGCCCGCACGGCAGCGACCGCGTCGGCGAATTCGCCACCGCTCGCGTACCGCTGCGACGGGTCTTTCGCCATCGTGATCGCGATGAGTTCGTGCACGTTGGGCGGCAAATCGGCAGGCAGCGGCGGCGGGGCGTCGCGCACGTGCTTCATCGCGACGGTGATCGCGCCTTCGCCAGTGAACGGTCGGACGCCAGCGAGCGCCTCGTAACCGACGATGCCGAGCGAGTACACGTCGCTCGCCGCGGTCGCGTCTTCGCCAACAGCCTGCTCAGGCGCGATGTACTGCGCGGTGCCCATGACCATGCCGGTCTTGGTTACCGGTGACGCGTCGACAGCTTTGGCGATACCGAAGTCGGTGATCTTCACCTGACCGGTCGGCGTGACGAGGATGTTGCCCGGCTTCACGTCGCGGTGCACAACACCCGCCGCATGCGCGACTTCCAGCGCGCGACCAGTCTGCTCAAGCATGTCGAGACCCTGGACGACCGAGAGTCGACCCATCCGGTTCAGCACCGCGTTCAGCGGCTCACCGGCGACCAATTCCATGACCAGATAAGCGGTTTCGCCACCGGACGGGTCGGTGGTCTCGCCGTAGTCGTAAATGCCAGCGATACCGGAGTGGTTGAGCTGCGCGGTAGTTCGCGCCTCGACCCGAAACCGCTGCCGGAACGTTGGATCGGCGGAGAACTCGGTCTTGAGCACCTTCACCGCGACACGACGATCGAGTCGCGTGTCCATCGCTTCCCACACCTGACCCATACCGCCGGTAGCGATCAGTCGCTGCAGGCGGTATCGATCGGCGATCATGGCACCGTTGTTCAGCATCGGGGCCCCCGTGTTGTCACTCGCACACTCATTTCGTTCAGCCCCCTGCCAAGCCCGCGTCGAGCACAGCCCTGGCGATCGGTGCCGCCACCGAACCGCCGGTAGCGGCAAGCGCTCGGTCGCCGCCGTTCTCGACGATCACCGCGATGGCGATCTTCGGGTTTTGCGCGGGCGCGAAGGCCATATACCAGGCGTGTGGCGGGGTGTTACGCGGATTGCTTCCGTGTTCGGCGGTTCCGGTTTTGGACGCGATCTGGTAGCGCGACCTGCCACCTCCCGCCGTGTTGGCTTCGGAGGCGACCATCAAGTTTTGCAACGTTGACGCTACCTGTTTGCTCACCGCCTGGCCCACCGAGACCGGGTTGGTCTTGGCCAGCTCCGAAAGATCAGGCGCCTGAATCGAATCCACGAGGTACGGCCGCATCCGAGTGCCACCGTTGGCGATGGTTGCCGCGATGACCGCGACCTCAAGCGGCGTGACCGCGACGTCGCGCTGACCGATGCCGGACTGACCGAGCGCGGCAGCGTCGGGGATCGGACCGACCGTCGACTCGGCGACCGGAATCGGCACGGTCTGGTCGGCCTGGCCGAACCCGAACGCGGCGGCCTGGTCTTTGAGCTTGCTCGCGCCGACCTTGTTGGCCAACTCGACGAACGCGGTGTTGCACGAGCGACGGAACGCTTCATACAGCGTGGCTGTCGGTTCGCCGCCGCACGTGCTGCCGTTGTAGTTCTCCAACGTCGTCGACGTGCCGGGCAACGTGATGTTGGGCGCGGCGGTGAAGCGGTCGTCGGGCGTTGTCCCGCCTTCGAGCGCGGCTGCGGTGACGACGGTTTTGAACGTTGATCCGGGCGGATAGGTCTGGGAGACAGCGCGATTGAGCATCGGCTGCGCGGGATCGGAACTCAAGCGCTCCCACGCCGCGCGACCCGACGCACCATCGTGGCCCGACAGTTCGTTCGGGTCGAAACTCGGCGTCGACACCATCGTGAGGATCTTGCCGGTGCTCGGCTCGATCGCGACAACCGAACCGGTGTAACCCTTCGACGTCATCTGCTCGTAGGCGACCTGCTGCATCGCCGGGTTGATCGTGGTGAGCACGTTCGCGCCGCGCGGATCGCGACCGGCGAACATGTCAATGAGCCTGCGGCCGAACAGACTTGAGTCGTTCCCCGAAAGCAGCGGGTCCTCGGCGAGTTCAAGCCCGGTCTTGCCGTACTGCATCGAATAAAAGCCGGTCACCGGCGCGTACGCGGGCGGCATCGTCGGGTAAACGCGCAGGTACTTGTAGCGATCGTCGGTGGCGACCGAGTTGGCGGCCACAGTTCCGCCTGCCGAAATCTGGCCGCGCTGACGCGAATACTCGTCAAGCAGCACACGCGAATTGCGCGGGTCGGCACGCAGTTCGTCGGCTTTGCCGACCTGGAGGTAAGTCGCGTTCGCGAGCAGGGCGACAACCATCACCATGACGGCGATCGCGACGCGACGTAGCGGTTTGTTCATTCGCTCGCCCTGCTTTCTGACCTGCGGAACATCTCAGTCGGCGCCTCCGCGATGGGCGCGGGACCGCGCTTGCGAGCGGGCGCTGGCGCGCGGGCGGCGTCGGAAATCTTCATCAGCAGACCGAGCAGTGCGTAGTTGGCGAGCAGCGACGAGCCGCCGTAAGACATGAACGGCGTGGTCAAACCGGTGAGCGGGATCAGTTTCGTGACACCGCCGACGACGACGAAAACCTGAATCGCGATGGTGAACGCGAGGCCTGCGGCAAGCAGTTTGCCGAAGCTGTCGCGCACGGCGATCGCGGTGCGAAGGCCACGCACGATGAAGATCAAGAACAGCATGAGTACGGCGGCGAGGCCGATGAGGCCGAGTTCTTCGCCGATAGTGGTGACGATGAAGTCGGTTTTGGCGAAGGGGACCGTCTGCGGTCGACCCGAGCCCAAACCGGTACCAGCGAGCCCACCGGTCGCGAACCCGAAGAGCGACTGCGAAATCTGGTAGCCGGTGTTGTTGTAGTCGTCGAACGGGTGCAGCCAGGTGTCGACGCGCACGCGCACATGCCCAAACAGCTGATACGCGAAGACGAAACCAAGCGCGAGTAGACCGCCACCGATGAGCAACCAGCCAACGCGCTCGGTCGCGATGTAGATCATCACGAGCACGGTGCCGAAGATCAAAAGTGAAGTGCCCAAATCCTTTTCGAGCACAAGGACCGCGATGCAGACCACCCACACGATGAGCACGGGGCCCATATCGCGCGGTCGCGGCCACTCCATCCCGAGGAAGTGCTTGCCTGCGGCGGTGAACAAGTCACGCTTAGCGACAAGCACGCCAGCGAAGAAAATGATCAGCAAGATCTTGGCGAATTCGCCTGGCTGCACACTGAATCCGGGTAACCTGATCCAGATCTTGGCACCGTTGACCTCGGAAAACTGCCCAGGCAGCAGCGCTGGAATGGCAAGGGCGACAAGGCCAACCAGGCCGAGCGTGTAGGTGTAGCGCGCGAGTGTTCGGTAGTCGCGCAACACAAGCAGCAGCCCAACAAACATCACAATGCCAAGCGCGGTCCACATCAGCTGCGCGTTCGCGTCCGGCGAAGGAATCGGCGAAGAGTTGTATGCCGCTTTTTCCGCGTCGGCGAGGTCGAGCCGGTGAATGAGCACGAGCCCAAGTCCGTTGAGCAGTGCCACAATTGGCAACAACAGTGGGTCGGCGAAGGGCGCGAACTTACGCACCGCGAGATGCGCCACCAAAAACAGTGCGAGGAACGCGGCACCGTATTTGAGGATGTCGAGGGTGATCGACTGTTCCTGCGAAGCTTCGACAATAAACAGCGCGACCGTGGTGATTACCGCCGCGAAGGCGAGTAACACCAGTTCCTGATTGCGCCGAGTCGACGGCGGCGGGGCGGGCGCGAACCCGCCAGGCGGGCTCGGAAAAGCCCCCGCTGACGGTGGTTGTGGTGGTGCGGACATCAGTCCGTCACCCGGCAAGTCTCCCCTGAGATCTGCGGGGGTGTGGTCGGGGCAGTGGTCGGCACCGGTGCGGGAGTGGTGATCGGTGCAGGCTGGTCTTGGCCCGGCGTGGGCGTCGGCACGGGCAGCTCAGTTGGCAGCACGCCAGGCTGCGGCACCGCTTCCTTCTTCGGGCACGGCGGAAGCAGCTCGTTGCGCGCGAGCATGTTCATGCTTTCGCGTGCCTTAGCGAGCGAATCCGGCGGTAGACCCTTCTGCACCTGTTCGCGACCGGTCGACTTCAAGTCGGTGACCAGCAGTTTCTTGCACCCCGTCGGGGTCGAGCCGCCATCGTTGATGAGCGTGAGCGCACCAGTGCGGTCGACGCAGCCAGTGAGTTCGACGTCGTGAATCGAGTAGCCGAGGATCGCGCCGGGCAGGCCGCGCATCACAACAACGCGGTCGTTGTCGACGCCAACGTAGTAATTCGAGCGAATCATCTTGTAGCCGATGACAAGTCCAACAACAACGGCCGCGATGAGCGCGAGCGAAAGCAAAAGCCAACGCAACTTGTGCGACTTGCTCTCCGGCGGCGGCGGGGGAGCGGCAGCGCGACGCGGCTGCGCGCGCGGCGGGCGCATCGCGGCAGCGCGACCAGCCGCGGTGTTCGGCGGCGGGCTGTCTTCCTCTTCCTCCGTCGACGCCGCACCAGCGACGATGGGGTGCGACTGCCCGTAATCGAGGTCGATCACATCGGCGACAACAACGGTGACGTTGTCGGGGCCACCACTGCGCAACGCCAATTCGATGAGCCGGTCGGCGCACTCGTCGGTGTTGCCTTCGCGCATCGTGTTGCCGATGGTTTCATCGCTCACGACGTCGGAAAGACCATCCGAACACAGCAGGTAGCGGTCGCCAGCGCGTGCTTCGCGCATCACGAGCGTCGGGTCGATCTCGTTGCCGGTGAGCGCGCGCATGATCAGCGACCGCTGCGGATGCGTGTGCGCCTGCTCCGGCGTGATGCGACCCTCGTCGACGAGCGACTGGACGAACGTGTCGTCGCGCGTGATCTGGGTGAGTTCACCGTCGCGCAACAGGTACGCGCGCGAGTCGCCGATGTGGACCATGCCAAGCTTGCGGCCCGCGAACAAGATCGCGGTGAGCGTGGTGCCCATGCCGTCGAGTTCGGGTTCGGCCTCGACGTGGTCGGCGATGGCGGCGTTGCCGGAATGCGTCGCGCGATCAAGCTTGCCGAGGATGTCCTCGCCTGGCTCGTCGTCGTCAAGATGGGCGAGCGCGGCAATCATCAACTGGGACGCGACTTCACCAGCGGCGTGGCCGCCCATTCCGTCGGCTAGGGCCAGCAGGCGAGCGCCCGCGTAAACCGAATCTTCGTTGTTGCCCCGGACAAGTCCGCGGTCGCTTCGCGCGGTATAGCGCAGAACAAGTGTCACGATCGCAGCTCGATCACTGTTTTGCCGACCCGGACAGGAGTACCGAGCGGAACACGGACGGCGGTGGTGACTTTCGCGCGGTCTAGATAAGTGCCGTTGGTTGACCCAAGGTCCTCCACATACCAGTCGTCACCACGCTGAGAGAGTCGCGCGTGTCTGGTAGAGGCATAGTCGTCGGTGAGTACCAGCGTTGAATCGTCGGCGCGGCCAATGAGAACTGGCTGCGCGCCGAGCGTGATTCGAGTGCCGGCGAGTGAACCATGAGTCACCACAAGATATTTGGCGCCCTTCTGGCCTCGGCGAACCGACCCGAGCCCGAGACCCGAAGCACGCGAAGAGCGGTTGGGCCGAGGTTGGGGTCGAATGCCGGATGCCGCGTAGATATCGCTGCGCAAGGTTCGTAGCACAGCCCAGACGAAAAGCCAGAGCAGCAGCAGAAAGCCAGCGCGGGTCAACTGCAAGATCAATCCCTGCACTGGCTTCCACCTCCTGTTCGCGGCGTAGTCGGGTACGGCAGGTTGGCGCGAACCACCCCCACCAGCGTGCTGGCTTGCGGGCTCCGACGATAACCGGCTGTCGAAGCCCTACGTGTAATGGCAGCATCATAGGGCCGAGCGGGCTGACCCGTGACCTGCACCGCGCAGCTTACGGGATCAGACGATCCTGATCAGGATCTCGGAATGCCCGGCCCGGATCACGTCGCCGTCGGCGAGCTGCCAATCCTGGACCGGCGAACCGTTAACCAGGGTGCCGTTTGTTGAACCAAGATCGGACAGCATCGCGGTTTGCCCGTCCCAGCGCACCTCGATGTGGCGACGCGAGACGCCCGTGTCGGGTAGCCGGAAATGGGCATCCTGACCTCGGCCGATGATGTTGGAGCCCTCACGCAGCTGGTAGGTGCGGCCCGAACCGTCGTCGAGTTGCAGGGTTGCTGAGTACGAAGCCTGCGGGGCCGCGTAACCGGCTTGCGCGCCGTAGCCCTGCTGGCCGTAGCCGCCCTGCTGACCGTATTCGTCGGCGCCGTAGGCGGGCTGGTCGTAACCGGCGGGTTGTGCATATCCCTGCTGGGCGTAACCCTGGTCGCCATAACCGTTTTGGGCTGGCGCTGCGGGCTGGCCGTAGCCGCCCTGCTGGTCGTAGGCGGGGTCGGCGTACGCCTGGCCGCCCTGCTGGCCGTAACCACCTTGCGCGCCGTAGCCCTGCTGGCCGTAGCCGCCCTGCTGGTCGTAAGCCGGGTCAGCGAAACCGTTTTGGCCTGCGGGCGCGCCATAGCCCTGCTGCGAGTACGCCTGACCGGGCTGGGCATAGCCGCCCTGCTGGTCGTACGCCTGCTCGCCGTACGCCGACGGTGCCGGGTAACCCGGTTGCGGCTGACCTGGCTGTGCTGCCGGTTGGCCGTAGCCGGGGTACTCGCCCTGCTGGCCGTACGCCTGCTGGTCGTAGCCGGGCTGTCCGTATCCGGCCTGCTGGTCATAGCCGGGCTGGCCATACTCATCATTGCCATACGCACCACCGGGCGCGGCGCCACGGCCCGCAGGCGGCGGCGCGTACCTGCGGTTGCGTGGATCGGACTCCGCGGGCTCTCGGCTCGGCTCGTAGCCTGAGTTGTGCGTCATGGGGCCAGCTCCTGGTTGCGGGTGTGCGGGTCGTTGTGGCTGTTCGCGGCTAGGTGTCGCGGACGGGCGACCAGCGTCGGGGTCGACGCGGCCGCTCGTTCTGAACTGTCCGGTGTGCAGCGTAGGTGATGCCTCGAAAGCCACGTGTACTTCGCCGTAGGTCTGCCAGCCCTGCTCTCGGATGTAGTCCTGGAGATGTTTGGCGAACGCCTTGGTGGTGAGGTCGTGATCGGCGTCGAGCTTGCTGTGGTCGGCAGTATTGATCGTGATGATGTAAGAGTTGGGAGCGAGCTGGTGCCCACTCGCCAATTCCTGCACCTGATCGGCGGCTTCGCGTTGCAAAGCAGCCTCTACCTCTTGGGGTACGACACTGCCCCCAAACACGCGCGCGAACACATCACCGACAGCGCCCTGCAAGGCACGTTCGAATCGTGAGACGATGCCCATAACAGCCCTCCCTTCGGTGCTTCCCGGCGTGTCCGGACCCCGGCCACATTCCTTGCATGATATCCACGATCGTCCAACCAGGTAACTCCCGGCGAGCAACGCCGGTTCCCGCGCGAAATCGCGCCGCATCGTCGCAGGTCAGAGCGACGATTTTATTTTCGACCCCGCAGCGTGTTAGATTTTTCCTTGTCGCTCGGGCGAGTGGCGGAATGGCAGACGCGCTGGCTTCAGGTGCCAGTGTCCGTAAGGACGTGGGGGTTCAAGTCCCCCTTCGCCCACAGAGGGCTGTTTGCGAAACCGGCCTGGTCAGGTTTGCGAAACCTGACCGACGGTTTCAGCAGACGGCTTGAAACGATCGAAACCCTGGCTCATAACATGTGAGCCAGGGTTTTTTTGTGTCGAGTAGGGGTCGGTAGCGCCTGGTACCCGCTGTTTTTGGGTTGGTGTGCATATCTGGGCGACCCCAGGAGCGTGCGCGGTACGCAGTTGGGGTTGTCAGCGCGGGGATCGGGCTGATGGTCCTGTTCGTGGTGGCGTGTTCTCGTCGGGACGATACGCGCCGATCGGGTGTCGATGACGTCGTCTGTCTTTGCCCGTGGTAGTGCGCCGCGCAGCGGGTGTCGACCCGCCTGAACGGGTCAAAAATGTCCGGACCTTGCGAACATTGGTGGCGGTGGTGATGAGAGCGACCGCGAGGAACTGGGCGGTGTAGCCGCGCATACGTCGCCGACCAGGCTCGGCTAAGTTCCCGTAAGCAGGGTCTTTGATCGTGCCGTTGTAACCCTCCGTGGTGTTGCGGTCGGTGGCGTAGCGGGCATGCCAGTTCGCGGTTCCGTACTGGAGGTCTTGGGCGTGTTTGGCGCCGTCCTCGGCACTGAAAGTGGTGGATTCGCGGTTGGTGCAGATCCGCGGCGGGTCGACCGGTGGCTTCAGCACGGTGGGCAGACCGAGCGGGGTGCTGGCAGCGCGGGGTTTGAGCGGACAGGCAACAGAAGGCGAGGGACCAGCTGCGGGGCAACGCATCGGCCGGTAGCCGTCGGCATCAGGGCTGGCCTTGGGAGTGAGCATGTAGTCGGCTCGACGGGCTAGTCGTTGCAGATAGGTGTCGAGGTCGATGAGGTCCTCGCGGTACTCGCGGGTGGCATCGATGAGGCCGCGCGGCATCGACGGGCAATACCAAGACCCTTCGACCTGGATCGCGCCGTGGCGCGAAGTCATCACTCCGAGTTGGTCATTGCGGTAATCGAAGACGAGTTCATAGCCCAAGGCGCGCGCGGGAAGTTGGAGCTTGCCGGGCTTTGACTTGGGCAGGTACGCGCGGTCACCAGTGAGATAGCGGGCTGGCATGCCACGTTGGTGAAGTGAGGTCAGGCAGGCGACGGCGTTCTCAGCAACACGGTGCCCGGGCGCGTCGAAGGAGAGCGCGACGGCCAACAGTGGGTAGTTCGGTGCAACGCCGGGGGTGTCGGCGGTCATGGTGGTGATGATGGCCTCGTATGCCCACACGGATTTGGGATCGCGGCCGTGGCTGGGGTCGCGATGATCGTCGTGGCGGCTGTACCAGCCAGCATCGATGTCGGGGCTGCACAGGGTGTCGGGATCACGGTTGCTGCGTGCGGGGGATCCACGTTTGCCCCACACCGGCACCGGTGTCGCGTCGACGCAGACGTCACCAGCCCATTCGCCACGCTGATGAGGCGGGATCATCTGGTAGCTCAGATGCAATAGCTGGTTGGCCAACCAGACGCAGCGCGCCTGCCGCTGTCGGCACAGGTCAAGGTCGCGGGCAGCGCGGATCGCCTCGACTTCAGCTGCGGGCAAACGCTGGCCAGGTGTGCCGGGCGCGGAGTCGATGACCTGGAGCAGCCGAAGAAAGGCCCGGCGGACGACGAAGTACAGGTGGTCGCGGACGGTGTGTCCAGATGATCCGAACCTCTGCGGATCCACCCCGAGCAGATCGAGAGATTCCGGCGTGAGTCGCGACCTCAGAGTTTCCGTGACCCGCGTCAGCAGCAAGGGCTCGTCATTGAGTGCGAGCAGCATCAACAGCGTCAGAACAACCCGGTCACGATTCGGCAGCGCAGCTGGGCGTCCACCCGTGCGTGACCGGCCTGGAGTGTCGTCGTCGCGCCATTGTGTGATCTGTTCGAGAACACCGGAGCGATCCAGAGCAACAACGACATCGCGCACTATCTCGGTCGAGAACACCGGCCGTGTCCCGACACCGCCGGGCAGCGCGAGGTGCTCGTCGGTGTCCTCAGCGAAGCGGGTCGGCCGGTGGGCGCGGCTCACCGGTCCTCTCGAGCGCCGTGCAGCGCCCGACGCACCGCATCAACCTCAGCGGTAGGGATATGGGCGACGAACTTGCTCAGGCCCTGCACCGATTCGATTCCTGCCGCATCCATCAACGTGTGCACAGGCACTGCGTTGACCAGATGTCCGACGATCCAGGTAGAACGCATCCGATATGAATTCGGGCCCGGCTCACCGCTTCCTGCGCTTGCGAAATTGCTGATCAGGTTCCGGGTTCTTTTGCGGCCCGGCAAGAACACGTGGTCGGTACGGTCATTGCTTTCAATGACCCGGATCAACGGCTCGGACCACTCGACGCGCACAGGGATCTGCCGTGCCCGCGCTCCGCTCACCGTGATCAACACACCCAGGTCATCGACGCGGAGATCGGCGACCACGATCGCGGCGATCTCAGCGGCGAACATGCCTGCCCCTAGACCGAGACACAGCAGCCGTTCAGCCTGAACGCGCCGGTTGGCGGTGGGTTGGCCGTAAGCCCAGGCACGCAACGCCGCTACCTCGGCATCGGTGTAGGGAGCCAACGGGTCGATCCGTCCCGGTCCAGGCAGGTCGCGGCGCGCGTACTCGGGCATCAGCCGTTCCGAGGTTCGGGTCAGCAGGCGTTTGAGGTTGGCGACTGACCGAGGTGTCATCTCCTCGGTGCCGTGGGCAAGGAAGTCCCGGATCGTCGCCGGATGCAGCACTGTCTGTCGTTCCAGGTCGAGCCCCGCTGTGCGGCGACACCACCGAGCCAACCGGGTACATGCCCACAGAAGATCTCGGGTCGCTGTCGGCGTAGGCGGATCGCAATCGGTCACCACCGCCAAAACAAAGCTTCGGATGGCCGACCATTCCTGGTCGGGAATATTGGGAATGTAGCTGTCTAGCAAGGACTCTCGCGTCTTCCGATCAACATCGCGATCTGTTGATACAGACGATAGCGAGCTGAGCTCCTGCTGTCGTGGCGACACCGTGTTTACGCTTGTGCGATGCCGCGACCTCGACGCGTCGACCCACGCGAACTCACCGACTCCTGGCCCACCGTCCCCGCCTCGACCGCCGTCGGTGAGGCAGCCCGGCTGCTCGCGCTCAACCTGCGCACCGCCCTTGGCCCGGGAACCAGCGTCCGGGGTGCCTCTGCTCGGACCGGGGTCAACCACGCGGTGATCGCCTGCATCCTGGCCGGCACTACCTGGCCCGACACCGAAACTGTCGCTCGCCTCGAAACCGGGCTTGGCGTCGCGCTTTGGCCCGTTTTGGGCAGCGACGGCATCTACCGGGCCACCGCCATTCGGAATCCACGAAATCGTCGAAAGCTTGACTGACCTGCGCATAAGCATGCTCAATTCCCCACGCTCGATCGCCCCGCGCGTGCCTACACCGAAACTGGTGTGGGGCGGGGTAACGTCGAGCGCGGATCGTGCCTGTTGTGGCCGTCCGTTTGGAACCCCGCCCGCCTGCCGTCCAAAGCGTCGGGTGGGGTTTCTTCATTCGTCTACATCAGCACTCCTTCGTTGGAGGACAAGTCGGTGTTAGCCGGTGGCGGCTAGAGCACCATTCCCGGATATCCGATCTGTGCTCGGGCGGCCGTAGACCATCCGTGCTCGGCCCGCATCGTCGCTGACATCAGCGCTGCGATCCGCAGTGGAGTAACGCCATTGCGCGGGACCAACTTTGGTGATCCTCGGTTCGTTTTCGACGAGCTTGGTCATCGCCTGGTAGATGCTGTGTCGCGGCCGCGCAGGCTCCTCCCAGCCCCTGGCGACAAGCATCGCTACCAGGTCCTGAGACCTCAGCAGCTCGTTGGGGTGCTCGATGAACACCTCCCGCAGCCGGTTAGAAACTGTGCCCGCCGGCGACCGACTGCCCGGGCCCCGCACCGCCGGAACAGCCACGCACGACGACAACACGGATTGGGATTTTGTGGGTGCGATGTCGATTCGCTCCTCGACGGGAATCCCGGTGGACTGCGGCTCAGTAGCGGGCACCGTAACCGCAGTTGCGCACAGGTCCAATAGTTGTCGACACCCGTACTGAAGCTCAGCAGGCGGGTGCCGGTTCGACCCTAACTGCGCGAGTGCCCGGTAGTAGCCCACAAGAGCTGTCAATGTCGAAGTCACTTCAGCTTCGCGCCCTGCCAATAGGGCCAGATCGTCAACCATGCGCAGCAATCACCTACCCCGTCGTTGTGGAGGGCTCAGATACCGGCAGCTATCAGAGCACAGAGGGCAGCTCCCCAACGCGTGACGCGCCCAACCGCACACCAAAAGACCAGTTGCGCAGCACGTTCGCAGTAAGCGCTCATCGGCCCAATAATGCAGCGATCTAGCTACCTTCGATCTATGTGCTGGTTCCGCCAGCGGAAACATTCGCTCGACGGCCAGCGACGAAGGTCGGGAGAGGCGTTGGATCCTGATCGCCGTGCCTCCCGAACCGTCAAGGGTGGTTAGGCTGCTCGCGCCCGTAGGCGGCTTTCAAGTCCTGTTCGACCAATCGGCGAATGTAGGCCGACCGACTCAACTGCAACTCCCTCGCGCGCAACTGGGATCGCAGATCAAGATCATCTGTCATCGCTATGGGCCGCGCCCACATGCCTGGCTCGCAGTCGGCCTCGGTGTCAGAGGCCAACTCGACCTCAAGCCGCTCATCGGTGAAAACCAAGCGGTCGATCAACGCGTGCAGCTGCTCAGGGGTCATAGCCTGCGCATCGACAGGTGGTGCCGCCGCAGCGTGTGCCTCCTGATCGCTCGCCTCGCCAGTCGCCGAGTCGACATTACCCGGCGCCATGACCTTCGGGCACATGATCGACTCGCGAATACGTTCGTCAGACGTCTAGCGTCGGGTCCGCCGACGGCCCAGCGTCTGGAACAGGTGGTTCGTCGCTGCTGACGAACTCGTGGCCCTGTCCGTGCCGAGGAACCGGAAGCGAACTGCCGGGGAAAGCGATGCCGACCGCCGGCGCGGACTCGGGCCACTCCTGGGAGGACGGTCTGCAACAGTTCGGCATCAACGAGATGGTCGAATTCGGCTGAGTCGACACCGGCATCGAGGGCTTGATGTCGGGTGATCATGCCGGATTGCCCATCGGCCACATGCAGCAACTTCACGACCTGTACCATCACGCACCCCGCTATAACCGTTGGGGCACAGCAGAAATGGGGAAAATTGTCGACCACCGAACCCGATAGCGTCGCAGTGGACTTCCGAGAAGACCCGATAGGCGCCGCTCGGCAAGGCACCAATCCCACGGTGTTGGGCCGGATGAGCACCGGGTGGGCGATCATGGCCAACACCCAACACCTGCCGGGGTACTGCATCCTGATGTATGACGGTGACGCCGACCAACTCACCGAACTGCCCGTCGACGAGCGGGTCGCGTTCATGCGCGACGTTGTTTTGCTGGGCGAAGCCGTCGAGCGAGCCTGTCGAGCCGTCGATTCCGGCTTCCTCCGCATCAACTATGAGGTCCTGGGGAACACCTGGCCGCACCTCCACGGTCATGTCCATGCTCGCTACTGGTGGGAACCCGAGGAACTGCGGATCGGACCGGTGTATCTGTATGGTGCGCAACGCGCTGATCCGCAGCATCAACTCGATTCCCGACACAATGACCTTCGAACTAGGATCGCAGAGTCTCTGCGACAAGTTCTCGACGAGAACTGAATGGGCTATCAGCCGCTACTTGTCGCGCTGCCCCGACCGTTGCTGATTACCTCGCATGGAACTGTCATGCAGTTGCACCGAGGTGATAGTGAATTGCATCGACAGCGCGCTCCTCGTTGTCGACGTCGATCACGTTCGCAACACCACGGATTGGGGTCAGAATCGTCGGCGAGGCCATCTGTTCGACGGCTTGGCCGGAGTAGAAGGCGATGAATTTGTCGCGTGCTCCCGCCGACCGGGCGGCGGTCACGCGAGCATTGAATTCGCGGGCAACGCTCTTGGCCGATTCGAGGTTGACACGATGGAGTTGGAGTCGATCCATCAATGCAGGCTGTTCGCCACCACAGCGATAGTCGAAGGTGACTGCGTCGGCATCACCCTCGCCCCACCGCGCGCCGACTTCTACATCTGCGGTGGTTTGTACCTGAGCGGCGGAGAGCGCGGCGTCGACGCGCTGTTTGAGAACACGCGACCACTGCTCGGAGGCGGTGGACTCTTCACCCGCGACGAGCTCGCGGTAGAGCCGCTCAGCGAGAGTGCACGCGTTGTCCGCGGAGGTGGATTGACCGGCCAGGATCAGCCGGAATTCGGTGGGACGTCGCCGCTGACTATCGAGGACGCGGGCAGCATCGCGGTGGTGAAGCAGCATTGTCGTGTAGTAGTTGACCCAGTCGCTGTAGGCATCCTGTGACAGTCCGTACCGGCGGAGCTGGCGACCATCGATCCTGCCGCCGGCTTCGACGCCGAAGAACTTGATCGCGCACTCGTCGCCGACGGTGACTGCTACGCCGATGTTGCGGGGTTCTTTGCGGCGCATATCGGCGGTGTATTGGATCAGATGCCAGGTTGCGTTCATCTCGACCGCCTCCTCATGACAGCGTGAGTTGCGATGCGACCGTCGCGCTAGGGAAGGAAATGACCTTCGCGCTTTCGTAGCGAGGACGCGTCTTTCTCAGCGCCTTTACCAGTGACTCTATCGTGCCACCGCGCTGTTTCAAGAGGACCTTGACCGCGCCAGCTCGGGGTTTGGGAATGAGCAAGCCGCGGTCGTATGCCTCGTCCACCGCGAGGTTGATGATGGAGTCGCTGGTCATGCGTACGCGGTTGATCCAGTAGTTCAGCGCATCCTCGGGGAGTGTGGCGTCGGAGAACTGGTGGTACCGCAAGGGGGTGTCGGTCCTCCCTCCGAAATGTTCGCCCTTGCGTCCGAGCAGGCTTTCTTCGTGGTCGATCAGCCAGATCCCGAGGTTGGGGTGGAAAAGGAAGTTTTCTAGGTGGCGGTCATCGTTTTGTATCCAGGTGTCGAAGACGAGAGCACCTGCGGCGATGTGGTCGTACTTGTCGAGGATCGCGTTGACATCGGACGGCGGTGGTGCGCTAACACCGTTCGCCCGGATTTGGGGAGTGGCCCAGCCCTTGCGGCCATCACCGAGGTTGGCGATCTCGCCGGGCAGAACAGGGAGACCAAGTGCCGCAGCGAGCCGACAACAGATCAGTTCGTTGGCCAGAAGGAGCGGACAGTCGCCGTCTTGGGCTTTGACGTGCAGAGTCGCTAGGCCCCACCACGCTTGGTTTTGCCCTTCGATGTCGTCAGGAACGGCTTCGAGGGCGTGGATCTCGACGCCGGGTTCACGGTAGCGCAATGCTCAGTCTTCCCTCATCATCATGGTCGCGCGCATAAACATCGAACGTCGTTGCCCAGTCAGAGTAGGTGGGCGTGGGCTCGGATCGTCTCCAAGCACTGCTGCAGGGTCGGCTGCACACCATAGACCAGTTGCATCGCACGTCCATATCCCGCAGTTAGCGCCTCGCGCCCGGCCATGACCGGGTCAAGCAGCGGGCTTAGTCCATATCCGGTTTCCGGCCGCGGCGTGTAACTGAACTCAGCTCTTTCGCTGTGCTCGTCGATGTCAGCGCACAACGTCGCAACCCCAACGGAACCGAGGTCCTCTAGGGCGTCTAGTACGGCGGAATCGGAGAGGAGGCAGTGGACGTCGTAGAGGTGGCGTGCGTTGCGCTGTAGTGCGTCGAGCGCCTTCTCGTCGGGGGCGCGTACAGCACCGTCGTGCAGCGCGGAGAGTTTCTCGAACAGCGTGCGCTCAGCTGCCAGGACATCGACAGCGAACGGCGCGAATTCCTCCCACGTGTCTTGGCTGTCGCCAAATTCCACGGTCGCGAAATCGGCTATCAGCGAGCGGATCTCACGGCGATGGGCTGGAGCTTCGCCGCCGCGCGTTCCCATCTCCAACAGGACGCCCTCAGTGATGGCCGGTTCGCTGCCTCCCGGCACGGCCGCGTGAGTGGGATAGTGGTAGCGCACATTGCGTTTCACCCCACGGGTGGAGTTTTGTTGCTCAGTCGCGTCCTCGCCGATGCCTAGGTGATCGGTGACATTGTCACGGATCTGCTTGAACGCCTTGTCTTTCGTGTTGGCACCGGCACCTACCTCGGGGAAGACGACGAGCAGGTCGATGTCTTCAGAGAACCGCTCGATCAAGCCGTAGACACGCGAGAGCGATGTGCCGCCCTTGAAGATGACGTTCACAGCGCCAGTGCCAGTGGGACCATCCATCGAGACAGGGAAGGTTGTCGCCCGGAGAACCTCCATGGCCCAGAAGTCTTTTTCTAGGAAGATTTGGTCCAGGTTCAATTGCTCAGCGGCGGCGGCGATCAGCGCGGCCAGGTCTTCAGGATGCTCACGCAGCGCAGGCATCAGGCAAGCATGCCCGATGCCTGCAAGTCCTCGGTCAACCGGATCAGGTTTTTCCGCAACGCGGGCGAGCGTTCACCTTTAGCCGCATCGCTCAGCTCACGCCAGCGCAGCTTGCCCCCAGCCACAGCGTTGCCCACCGCTGTGCTCATCGCTGACCAGCCGTCGTCCACCGTGGTTTCCCAGTCGCCACGCAAAAGTTCAAGGACCGCGATCTCGAGCGGCCGTAGCGCCAACCGACGCAGATTGTTGCGTTTGGACACCCTCACGCCTGTCAACGAGGTTGGGACGGTCCCGGTGACCACAAGAGCTGGTCTCGCCGGAACCTGAGTGGTCAGGCCGAAGGCGCGCGCAGCCGAGAACCCTGTGGGTCCGACTCCGGCCCTCCCTAGAACCTCGAGCGCGACGGCTTCCGCAGACGGACGCGTCAGGCCGTAGCGCGTCTTTGCGCCCTTGAAGTACAGGCCACGGCGGACTTTGACCAGCTCGCCGCTCTTGTGGGCGCGTTTGACCGCAGAAGCGGCAGCAGCAGCAGACCCAGGCAAGTGGCTCGTATGCACGAAGCTCCCGGCCGGGACTGCTTTCACCGCCTTGGTGGCGGCGCCTGTTGGCGACCTCATGACAACAAAGCGTACTGAAAAGATGTCACGAAGACGAGACATGTGACCAGAATCAACGGTCACGATCACACGGTTTTGGTCTCCAGCCCCTGGTCGCGATCATCTAATGCATGGCCATCGGCATTTCTAGAGAGGTCGCTGTTATGCATGTCGAGCGAAACCCGGCGGCCGGGAGCGTCTCGCAAACCTAGCGCTGGTCAGTGTGAGATCTCGCGCTGTGCGAGCCATGTTTCCAATGCGGCCTCGATGACAATGCCAACCCTGTCGTGCAGGCACTGGCGAATCAGGGTTGGCATTCATCATGTCCCGGGTCGTTCGAGTCGCGCGTGATCGCGGCCGGTGGTGTGTCGGCGGGTGGGGTGGCCGCCAGCGCGACATGAGGCGCGTCCTGGGGTGGCTGGGTGATGCCGGACAGTTGCCACAAGGTCTGCGGCTTGCTGTAGATCTGGTCGGCGGGCACGCTGGTGGAGGCGAGGAAGAAGAAAGGGTCAGAGCCCGGCTCGAACTCGACCGGCGCTTGGGTTCCGGACTCGAGGGCGGCGATCGCGGCGTCGGAATCCACGACCGTCGTCGCCTGATGGAAAACCCACACCGGACCGATCGACAGTTCCCGACCTGCCAGTGTCAGGGCGTAGTTGTCGAACTCGATCAGGACCGGGTTGGGGCCCGTCAGTGCGGCCCGCAGCTCCGGGGAGTCCTCACCGGAGAGATACCCCGTCACGGTGGCCGAATGGGGTGCAGCCACCATCCCGCCTTCGAGGATGATCCGGGCCACGCGCACCGAGATCCGGTCCATCGGCGAAATCACCGCAGGCAGGGCGAAGTACTTGTCGCAGTGTCGTTGCAGAATGTCCAGATCGTCCGCGAACTCCTCAAGGATGAGATCGTCGAGATCGGTCTCGTTGCCGGGGTTGTTCATGCTCAGCAAGAACGTATCCTCGATGAACACTTCGATTTTAGGTAGCGTGCGCAGCTGGCGTACCAGGTGCAAGACGTTGCGCGCCTGCCATGGCTGGGCGCCGCCGATGTTGCGCGAGGTCTGCAGCGTGGTCTCGACGTCGGACTGTTTCCCGATCGGGAACATGATGCGGGTGGCCAGACGGCCGTCGTAGAACTTCGACTCGATCGAGAGGCCGCTGGTTCCGGTGCCGAGGTGGGCGATGACTCCTTCATGGGAGGTGACGGGTTTTCCGTTCTCGTCGGACAGGCGCAGCTCTATGCGCCGACCGACTCCCGGTGCTTCGCTGCCCACGTCGATGACGACTTGGCTGGAGTCGAAATGACGGGCGATATGGTCGGGTCCGGTGATGTCGACCTCAGTCACCACTTGCGGTGGGAGCACCAATCGTTCGCCGGTGCCGAAGCGGATCCTGCGTTTGAACTGTGCGGCGAGTTCGGTGTGCTCGGGCCCGAACTTGCCGCGCACGTGGAAGTGAACCGGATTGACCTGGGCGGCGTTGGGGTGCTGGGCTCGCAGGACCTGGGTCACTGTGTCGCCGTGGCGGGCGAAGTCGAAGGTCCAGTCCTGGTCAGTGGAGTCGACCACCGAGCCCAGCGCGGCCACTCGGGCCGGCAGGTCGTCGGGGTTGAGCAGGTTGTCGCGCTCGCGGTTGTAGATCGCGGCGTTGTCGCGCAGTTCGCTGTGGACATTGCGCTGGGCCCAGCGGTCGATGGTGGGGAATTCGATGAGCAGGTCATCGAGGTCTTTGCGACCCATGGCCCGCGTCGGCGGTGTGGTAGAGGTCTTGCCGAGGCCGGTGACAAACGTATTCTCGCCGGGGGTCAGGTTTCTCGGTACCACGAGAACCCATTCGTCGACCGTGCACGTCTTGTCGACGGTGCGCGACTTGACCAGCTTGTCGAACGAGCGCTTGATCTGCTTGCGCCGGGGTGCCCAGCCGCCGCTGAACCCTTCGGGAAAGTACTTGAGCTGGAAAATGATCACCCGCCCGTCCTGGTGCACCTCGATGTCGACGCCGCCGTCACCGCCACGGCCGTCGACTGCCAGCACCGCGACACCGTCGCCGCGGTATTTGTGGTTGATCAGCGCTTCGACGATGCGGTCGAAGTGTTCCTGACCGATCGTGTCCCAGTCGATGCTCATCGAGGAGTGGGCGTCCTTTCATCTGTGCGGGTCGGCGCCTTCTACGGGGCTCATCACTCGATGCTCTCACCATGCACTGACAGCGATACCCGGTTCAGACCGCAGCGAGCACGCGCATGGGGAGAAAGGGGCAAGAAGCACGGGATGCATGGGCAACGGCTCCGTACGAGCTCACAGTCGGCGCAGGTCAGCGAAACCGGCCCGATCAGGTTTGCGAAACCTGATCGACGGTCGCAGTAGGCAGCTGGAAACGATCGAACCCCTGGCTCACATCACGTGACCAGGGTTTTTCGTGTCTAGGCACAACAGTGGTTGCTGTGATGGGTGTCTGTTTCGACTGGTTACGCATGTCTTGCCGACCCGCGGCGTGATGCCGGGGTCAGTGACGGGTAGCAGAGGGGCCCGTGGAGGGTGCGTGCGCGTCGGGGATGTGGGCGGTGATTGAGTGTCGATGTCGCCGCCGATCCTCAACCGAGCGGGTGAGCGCGGATGTTTGGGGTGTGGGACATGCACGCGCGGTTGAGCCGAGGCATCCACCATGGCATGCAACCGTGCGAGACTGAGGAGCTCACCCCGCAGCGTGGCGTCATATTCGTTGATCTGGATCGAGCCCTAGGTGATCGCGTAGTTCGCAGTATGTTTCGGTAAATAGACCAATGAGCTGTCAGGATGGGGTAGCGACCGATGTTGCAATGGCAAGCGTGCGAGCTCAGCGAAGCATTGCTGTTCATTGAACCCGCTGACTATGAGTGGCCGCCGATGGTCGATCCTCGTACAGCGGGGTCTTTGCTCGGGGTCGCGCGGGACATGAAAGGTAACGAGAACGCGCACATCTGGGTGGGCTGGACCCACGGCTTCATTCGTCTCGGTATCGAGACCGCCTCTACTGCACCGATTATCGATGTCGATGAGTGGGAGACGATCGATGAGGGCGTGATCGAGCTCGGTCCCGTCGCGGCGTTGACCCGAACCACGCTGTCACCAATTCGCCCGCCCGAGCTTGACCTGCTGGCGTCGCTACCTGCGGGATTGCACCGGATTCGCGTCGCGGCGCGCGGGCGCGACGACAACAGTAACGATGTCGCGATCCTGATCCAGTTGTGGCCGACCTCCGAGCGAACGTCGGTGACCGAGATCAAGCACGACGACGGATTCGACGTTCGCGAGTACGAGCGGAACTTCTCGCGTCGGCGTCGCCACCCCGATCCAGACGGTCTTGTCGTCGCCACCCCGAGTGATGTAAGTGTCGCTGCTCCCAGGACTCCTGCCTCACCGACCGCGCCAACATCGTTAGCAGGTCAGTGGGAACGCCTGCACGAGGTGATCGGGGGGCAAAGCCCTGTGGCATGGGGCGACCTGGTGAACCGTCCCGCCTTGCCCCAATCGATCGCCGACGCCGAGCAACGCACGCTTGCGTGGCCACCGGAGCTGCGGGAATGGTTCGCCCTGCACAATGGAGGCGGCTCCGCCGATCTACTGCCTGGCACGTCGTTGCTGAGCCTCGATCAGATGCTTGAAGTCCACGCGATGGAATCGGAGGTATGGGGCGAGCTAGCCGAGGAGAACGCCGGTATCGCGTCGGCGATCACCGAAGACGCGCCAGCCAGTTCTGAGGCGGGCCAGTTCATTCCGGCGTTCATCCCGATCGCCGAACGAGACGGCACGATGCTGGTGTGCGACACCCGACCGGGTCCACTGCACGGATGCGTCACCGAATTCGGTAAAGACACCGCCGATAGCTATCCACCGACGTGGGCTTCGCTGAGCGCGATGCTGACCGACCTCACCACGAGTATCGCCACCGGCAGCCCGTTCAATGCCCAATACCAACCCGAGCTCGGCCCGTCGGGACTGAACTGGGTATGGCCAACAACGCGCTAAGCCGATCCGCTACCGACCGCTCTCCCGGGGGCGGCCTGTTGGTTCGGGCAGTTGCGACACATCAGCTGGTCGGTCGTCGCGGATGAGTCGAGCAGCGAGGAAATCGTTCATGGTGTCGGCGGCGTCGGCCTGCGCGACGAGTTCTTCAATGCGACGCTCGATCCTCATCTCCGGCCTTCTTCCCTAGTCATGAGCGGTAATGACCGGTGCGGGTTCTCGTTGGCGTGTGTCGTCGCGAGGTCGTGTTCGATCACGTGTCGAACATAAGCCGACCAGCTCAAATTCAGCTCGCTCGCGCGTAATTGGGCGCGTACGTACAGGTCGTCAGGGATCGCCACGGGACGAGGCCACATGCCAGACACGCGGTCTGCGTCGTCGTCGGGCGCTAGATCTATCTCGACTCGATCGTCGGTGAATTCCAGGCGGTCGATCATCGCGTGCAGCTGCTCCGGGGTCATGTCGTCTAGATCGACGCATGCTGCCTCGGGATCGGACTCGCTGAATTCGCTGGTCACATGGTTGAGGTTACGCGCGGCATGTCTCCCCGTACAGGCTCGCAGACATCACGCAATCGGCCCCCGCTGCGTTTCTTGACAGGATCCGGTGAACGGATACTGCGATGGGCAAAACGCGCGAGATGCATGGGCAACACCCGCCCGCGAACATGGGATTCGTCGAGGTCAGGCGGTTTCGCAAACAGCCCACAGAAAAACCCCGGTTACGCTTCACGCGGACCGGGGTTTTTGCGTTTGGTCCTGCGCTGTTGTTGTGCGAACGCGATCGCTCATAACTCCTGTTCCGTCAGGTGTTGGGCGCTTGCCCAGTCGGTCAGTCGTAGGCCGCTCTCTCCGCGATCCCAGCGCGATATCGACGCGTTGGCTACCGGTGCCACCACTTCACCTGGCTCGCCGTCGAGTACCTGTCTGATCGCGGCAATCACCCCGTCGTGGGCCACGATCAGGACCGGGTAGCGGCCCGCGACCACGCGGTCGAGCGCGGTGAGGAATACGCCAACGCGCAGCACAACATCGGGCATCGACTCGCCGCCAGGCGGTCGATACCACCAATCGCCCAGCGTTTCACGGCGCGCGGCTTCGGCTGGGTCGCGCGCGGCGATCACCGCTGGCGGGCACAGTTCGAAAACGCCCATCTCGCGGTCGCGCAGCCGCTCGTCCACCACCACCGGTATCGGAGGGTGTGTTGACACTGCGGCGTCGACTCGTGCCATCCGCGCCCAGGTTTGGCGGGCCCGGGCGTAGGGGGACGTGACCACCAACCCCGGGCGCCGCGCAGGGCCCAGACTGGCCAACCACGCACCCACCGCGTCGGCTTGTGCGCGGCCGAGCGCCGACAACTCGACGTCGAGATCGCGCCCAGGAACCGGTGCGGTGGGTGTGGATGCGAACGCCACGTTCGCGGTGCTCTGCCCGTGGCGGATTGCCCACAAACCGGGGATCGTGAGTTCGTTGCCCACGCTCCCAAGCCCGAGTTGGCGATCGCCGCGTTCAGTGACCATTGGTCGCACCCCCTGTTGTAGAACGGCAGTTACAGTGTGCCGCAATCTATTTCACCTAGGGTGTGCGTGACCGAGTGTCGCGCACTCTCCGCCGTAGGCACTGGACAGTTGATCACCAGGCTGTGGTGGTTGTTTTCCGCCACCAGAGCCTGGTGATCGGTTGCCCAACTCCCGGCTGGCGTCGCGTGCGCCTCGTGACCAGGTGGTGGACGATCGGTTCTATGGATCGTGAGTGCGGTGCCTTGATCGAGGTTGCGGCCGAGCTCGAAGGGTACTTGCGAGCCGCGAGCGCGCTGCCGCCTCCGGTGGAAATCTCCGGTGCTCGCCAGCCTGCGGGATGGTACGTCAGATCGCCCGAAGCTCCCGTCGAGGGGCGCACGCCGTGGGTGCACATGCGCGGCATCGCGGTCGACTGCGTAGGCGAGACCCTGATCCTCACGTTCTCCTGGAAGCAAGACGCACCGCGCTATGTGCTTCCCATGACAACGAACGACCGCGACGCGATAACCGGTTCCGATGCCCTCATCACCAGGTTGGACTTCTTCCTCGACACCGATTGGCGCGCTTCGCACTGCACCAACCTGGGTTGCGGGCAGGTTTTGGTGGCGATGGGTGTGAGGTGAACGCTCGCGAGGGGCAACTGGTTGCGTGCGAAAATTGGTGGCGCTGAGGACAATCCGTTGATACAACAGGCCAACCACGTCCGCGATCACACGGGGGTAAAACATGAGTTGGTCCGCGCTGGCCACGTTTGCCGGGCTCTGTCTGCTCCTGTCCATCACTCATGGTCCCGACACCTTTCTCGTCCTTCGGCACGCCTTTCGCGGGGCGCGGTTTGGGGTTGCGGTGTCGGCTGGGTCGGCGCTCGGGTCGCTGGTGTGGGCGGGGGCGGTTGCCGTTGGGTTAGCGGCGCTACTTAGCGCGTATCCAACCGTACTGGTCTCGCTCAAAATCGCGGGTGGGATTTACCTCGTCTATCTGGGGATCAGCGGGTTCATTCACCGCGGCACGTTCGCGCCTGTCAGTCCCGATCAGGAGCCTCGTCCGCAAGCGGGCTTGCCTGGGGCGTTTCGCGACGGTGTCGTCTCGTCGCTGCTGAACCCCAAGGTCGGGCTGTTCTTCGTCGCGGTGGTTCCCCAATTCGCGCCGACAGATGCGTCCCCCCGCAAATCACGATGGTTCTCGGGGCGGTCGACGGCGTCATCGCGTTTGGGTGGCTCTCGCTGGTCGCTGTCCTCGCCGCGCGTGCGGTCGGGTTGTTGCGGCGCCCGCGCATCGGGCAGGTGCTCGCGAAGGTGAGTTCGGCCGTGCTGGCTGCGATGGGGGTAGCGGTCTTGACCGTGCGGACCTAAAGTTCGTTTCGGTCGACCAAGCGGGAAAGTGCCTGTCGCAGAGCGGGGTTCGGGGCGCGGACGTCCAATTCCTGTAGTGCCGTTTCGGCTATTGCGGCCACGAACAACGTCGCGATTGGGGACGGATCTGGCCAGCCCATTGCCGACAAGTCCGCGGTCACCAAGTCGGCGGCTGCCGCGTTGCGGGTCGCCACCTCATCGGACAAACCCGCGTCCGTGCGTGCCTGCACCAACAAGCCCTTTGTCGCTGGGTCGGCCAAACAGCCGTCCAAATAGGCCGTGATGCCCGCGCGCAGTCGGGCTGGACCTGGTGGCAAGTCGGCGATCGCGGCGGCGACTAGCTCGTCGAGTTGGTCGTGGAACGCGCGGTGCAGCGCCACAAAATACGCTTCGCGGGAAGGCCAATGCTGGTAGAAGCTGCCTTTTGCCATGTTCGCCTCGGCGGCGATGGCGTTCACCGACAGCTTGGTCAGCGCCTCGCTCGACAGAAGTGTGCGGCCAGCTTCGAGCAAAGCGCGGCGGCCAGGTTCAGGCGATCTCACCGTCGTAGCTCAGCACACTCGGTCAGAAACTCGCTCACGGTGTCGAGGAAGAGGGCCGGATTCTCCGCGAACGGTTCGTGGTGAGTCGGCAGCACCGAGATTTTCGCGTTCGGCAACGCGCGACGGACCCCGTTGCGATTCAGCAGCCACGGGTTGGTCGGGTCGCTGCGCCCCCAAACCACCAGGACTGGCAGCGTCGCGGGCAAAAGGTCAGGCGTTGCGAGGTTGAAGTTCGGGTCGGCGAAGCTGCGCCACAGGCTGCGATAAACGGCAAGCCGCGTCGGGTTCTTAGCCACTTGGGTCGCACGGTCGAAAATGGCGCGCGACCCACCGCGACCGAGCGGCCCGAGGTACATGCGCGCGTTCGGCCCGATGAACCGCCGCGCGACAGCTTCGCTGGCGGCAAAGTGGAAATACTGCTTGATCAGCGCGTTGTGCGGAACGAACCCGGCGGGCTGCACCAAAATCACGCCGCGCACGAGGTCGGGTAAACGCTGCGCGAGCCGCACCGCCGCGTACCCGCCAACACTGTTGCCGATCACGGTAAAGGGACCAAAGCCCTTCTCCGACAACGCTTCCGCGACGTGCATTGCTACGTCAGCGAGCGCGTCGATGGTGATCAGCGAGGGATCATGCACCGTCGACGCCCCATAGCCAGGCCAGTCGACCGCCGCGACACTCCATTCGGCGGCGAGCGACCCAAGCACTTCGGCAAAGTCGCGATGGTCGCCTGGGTTGGCGTGCAGCAGAAGTAGGGACGGACCTACCCCTCCTAGAGGTCCGTACAGATGCACGGCAATGTCACCGAAACTGCAAGGGACGGTGATGGTTTCCCGCGCATCCATAGGCAAACCCTAAACATGACCGACCGCCCGGTCAAGATTTGTCTTAAGCCTTCCGACAAACCAACAACAGTTGTGGGATCTTGCCGCCAGTCACGTTTTCGACATCAACCGTGAAGCCCGCGCCCTTCAGTGTCTCGACAACCTCATCTACCGGGCGCAACGTGAAGCCGTATTCGGTCACCGGCAGTTTCGCCATCGCGTCTGGGTCGGCGATGCCGACTACCGCGACTCCCGAAGGGTGGGTCACGCGTGCTAGCTCCGTGCAAGCTGCGGGGAGGTCGGCGACGAAGTAGATGGTGTTCGTCGTGATCGCGGCGTCGAGGCTCGCGTTCGGTAATGGCAGGTCAAGCAGGCCGCCGTCGGCGATCTGCAATTGACCACCCTCGATTGCCTTCGCGTTTTGGGCCGTCGCGCGGATGCGCATGTCGGTCGACGGGTCGATGCCGTAGACGGTGCCGTCCGGGCCGACGCGACCAAGCAGTTCGGTCAAACCGACTCCGCCGCCGAAGCCGATATCGGCCGCGGTCGCACCACGCGAAGGCGCCGCAGCGGCGACAGCGGCGCTGATCAGCGCCTGATTTCCCCGGTTGAGCGCGTTGGCGGTGAACTTCCCGAGGATGCCGTGCGGGTTGCCGAGCTGGTCGGCGACGGTCATGAACAGCCGAGAGGTGATCCGCGTCATCGACCGATTCTATTTGTGTCGCGAATCGCCTGCGCGGAAATCTTCCCCAACCCGGGCCGATCGGGTTCGATACACCCGTGCCAACAGCTGCCGCGCGGATTTTCGCGCTAATCGCGACCGTGACGTCGCTGAGTGTCGCCTTCACCTCACCCGCGCTTGCCGCCCCGCCAGCCACTGGACCGCTCGCGGCCAATCCCTACCTGGGCCCGCTCGGCACCGCGACCATGCACGGCGACGCGGGTTCCTCCGACGCGACCCCGCTCGCTGGCCCGCGCGCCAACGCGCCGGTGTCGTCGTATCCGCTTGGCGCGGCGTGCCCAACGCTGCTGCAAGGTTCGGACGGCCTCGTTGTTGGACTGTGCACGACGATGGTCGGCCAGACCCCGACGGTGTATCTGCTCGATCCCGCTTCGTCAGGCCCACTTTCGGGCGCGCTCGCCAGCTTGCAGATCACTAAGGGCAGCCTGCTCGGCGGCGTGTACGCCTACCTCGACAATCACGACCAGCTCGTTGTCGTCGACGGCGACCGGCACCTGCTCAAGGTTGAGCACAAGCGGGTCGACGGCCACTGGCAGCTCGCGGTGCGGTCAAGCATCGACCTAACGTCGTCAATTCCGCAGGGCGACAACGTGACTGGACTTGTTCCCGACTGGGCGGGCAATATCTGGTTCGCGACGGGCAAGGGCGTCGTGGGATTCGCGAGCCCGACAGGCAAGGTCTCAACGGTGACGCTGCCCGCTGGCGAACTGGTCGCCAACAGCATTTCGTCCGCGCCGAACGGCGGCGTGGCCGTGGCCAGCACGCACGCGCTCTACGAACTGCATGCGAAAAAGGATGCGGCACAGATTCTTTGGCGCGCACCCTACGACCGCGGCTCAGCCCGCAAGCCAGGCCAGCTGAGCTGGGGCACGGGCTCGACGCCAACCTATCTAGGCCCGAAATCCGGCGACGAGTACCTCGCGATCGTCGACAACGCCGACGACAAGGTGAAGCTCATCATCGCCCGCTCCGGCACGGGCGAACAGGTGTGCTCGATCCCCGTGCTTACCAAAGGTGGTGCGGGAAGCGAGAATTCGCCGATTGGTGTCGGCAACACGGTCTTCGTGGCAAGCACGTACGGCTACCCGTACCCGGCGGTTCCCGATGGCGCGGGGCCCGCTGTGCCGTCGACCGCACCGTTTAAGGGCGGTCTCACGCGCGTCGACATCACCGATTCCGGGTGCGAAACCGTGTGGGACAGTCCCGTGCGCAGCGCCGCGGTGCCCCGCCTTTCGCTCGCCGATGGCGGAATTCACACGTTGCGAAGGGTTGGTCTCGACACCACAACCCCCCTTGACGGCTTCGATTACGTCGTGATCGACCCCGCGACGGGACGGGTGCGCGCTTCGACACCGCTGCCGCCGACGATGCTCGAAGACCCGCTGCAGATGGCCGCGCTTATCGGGCGCGACGGCAAGCTGTTGCAGGGCACGATCAGCGGCGTCGTTCGCATCGGCTGACGCGTGAAATCGCCTGGTGAGGCGAAGATCACAGTTGCTTGACGCAGTGACGGTCACCGCTGGTTGGGGCGAAATTTGGGCCAGCCAGCGGTCTGCGCGCAACCTGTCAGTCGACCGATTTTCCGGTCATTGCCAAGGGATTAATGATCTAGCTTGAACCGCAGTCTTGTTTGCGGGCAGAAAAACAAACTTGCGGTTGCTTTTATTCGTGACGCTGAATGGCAAACCGTAAACCGAACGATAGGTGCCCAGGTCAGGGCGCTAATGAGGTTGACCTAACCAGCGTCGGCTACCGGTTGTTAACCGGCCAGATTCGGGCGAATGCGAATTGGCGATTGGTTGTTGGGAGTTTGCCAAAGGTGAATTCTTGGTAACTCCTGACGCATCATTTTCCGGCAGCCGTGAGTTAGCTGGGTGAGTGAAAATCAGTGCGTTCACACAGGTTTGCTGGTTCGCAGAACATCGTTCTTACCAGCGCGTAGGGGGTTGCGCGGGGGTAACGATTGTGTACAGTTGAGCCTAACGCTGACCGCAGTTGAGCTCGACTCGCTGCGGTCAGCGGAACTCAAATGGGGGAGTTCTTCACTTACTCGTAACCAGCTGTTGCTGTCGATTGTCCGGTACCCGCGTTGCTCGGTGTGCTCGAAGTTGCCTGTCGCTGTTGCCCGTACAGGTACGAGTTCACCGAAGCGCTCTAGTACTCGACGCGGCGTTGCCCAACCACCGGCGCGTCGGGTCCCCGTCCAAACTTCCGTCGTTCGCCTCATCGGCAAGCGCGGCGCGCGCATCCTGCGCTTCAGCTGCCCGCTTACCAACAACGAACACGTATCCCAAGAACGCCGCTTCGGCGGCGAAGCCGATCGCGATGCGCACTGGCGCTGGCAACGGCGATGGCGTCACGAAGCCCTCGATCAGGCCGCATACGAGCAGCACCGCGATCAACCCGAGCGCAACCGTCGCCGCCGCGCGGCCCTGTCGGGCCATTGCCACCGCCCTGCTGCGCTTTCCCGGGTCGATCAGCGACCAACCAAGCTGCAACCCCACCCCGCCAGCCACGAACAGCGACGTGAGCTCAAGCGTGCCGTGCGGAAGGATGAAGCCGAAGAACGAATCAAGCCGCCCGGCATCGGCCATGAGTCCGCCGGTCGTGCCGAGGTTCATCGAGTTCATGTACATCGCGTAGACGGCGGGCAGGATCAGCACACCGGTGAACAGCGCGATCGCCGACACCCACGCGTTGTTCGTCCACACCCGCGTCGCGAACGCCTCATTCGAATGCTCGGTGTAATAGGTCTCGAACTTGCCGCCCGGTCCGGTGAGCCAGCTGTGGTCGCCCTCGGGCACGCCGAACGCTTCGCGCCACTGCGCGCTCTGGTCGATGCCAACGCCGATCACCGTCGCGACCAGCAAAAACACCAGGCCCGTCGCCACCCACCACGGCCACGAGCGATACAGCGCGATCGGGAAATGCCACGTGAAGAAGCGACCCAACTCGCGAACCGGCCGCGTGCGTGCCGCGAGCACCCGACCGCGTGCGCGCGTAAGCAGCTGGCTGAGCCCACTCACGATTTCGGGATCGGCGTGATGGTCACGCAGTTTCGCCAGCTGCGCCGAGGTGTCTCGGTAGGTGCGCACGAGTTCGTCGGTTTCAGCGCCGGTCAGTTTGCGCTGGCTCGCCAACCGCGTGAGCCGATGCCACGACCGTTGCCGCGCCCAGCTGTAGGCATCGGTGTCCATATCGGGAATGCTAGCCAGCATGGCCGAATTCACCACCGGCGAAGCGGTATCGCTTGAGCTGCCCATCGCCCGCGTTCCCTGCCGTGCGGGCGCTTTTTTGCTTGATCTGATGATGCAGATCGCGCTCGCGCTGCTGCTTGTTTTCCTGTTCTTCGGGTTGATCAGAGTGGGGAGTATGAGCGATGACGCGTGGGAGCAGACGGTCGGATTGCTGATTGTCGTCACGGTCCTCGTCGGGTATCCCGTTGTGTCCGAAACACTTTCGCGCGGGCGCTCGCTTGGCAAGCTCGTGTTCGGGCTGCGCGTTGTCCGCACCGACGCTGGACCGATCGACTTCCGGCACGCGATCACACGCGGGCTTTGTGGTGCGCTCGTTGACTTTTGGATGCTTGGGTTCTTCGGTGCGGTCGCTGTTGTCTCATCGACTTGTTCGCCGCAAGGGCGACGAATCGGCGACCTGCTCGCTGGCACTGTCGTTATCCACACCCGTGCGTCGCTGCCGATCCCCGCGCTGGTGAGCGCGCCGCCGTGGCTGGTGAATTGGGCGAAAATGGTCGACCTCACGGGGATCACCGACGAACATGCGGCAGCGATGCGGAAGTACCTCGCTCGCATGCGCACCCTCACGCCCGCAGCGCAGCATCACCTGGGGACAACTCTGGTCGAGTCGGTATGCGCCGCTGGTCGCGCACCTATTCCCGCTGGTTATCCGCCTTTTCACGTGCTCGGCGCGGTGCTGGCGCGGCGGCAGGAAGTGGCGTTCGCAGCCCGCTGAGAGGTGTGTGCGGGATTGGCTGTGGATAACCAAGCTGTGGATAACTTTGCCGCTGTGGATAACTCGCGGATCCGTTCGAACATTCGTTAACACCCTGTGGAATTGAGTTATCCACCGGTTCAGCTTGATTCGGGCATACCTCGAAAGTTATCCACATGTGGATAACTTTCATGCACAGCCTGTGAGTAGATCAGCGCAGGCAAAACGGGCTTGTGGGCGGCGTTTGCGCTGTTCACACCTGTGGATAACTTTGCTCCACACGAAGTTGTGAACAACTCACCAGTAGGTTGTCCTGTGGATAACTCTGTGGATAACCTGTTAGTTCATTGTGAACCGGCAGATTTCAGCTCTAGGTACTCGTCGGCGATCGCCTCGGGAAGGTGCTCAGGTGCGGCCGTGATGACCGCGATCCCCATGCGCCGCAATGATTCCGCCGCCATCGCTCGGTCCGACAGCACGGATTCGGCTGCGGCCGCCTGGTAAATGGCATCCGCCGACGTGCGATCACGCGCTGCCGCGGCGATATCGGGATCGGCGACCGAAACGATCAGCACGCGATGCCGTTTCGCGAGCGTCGGCAGTGCGGGCAGCAGGTGCTCGTTTACCGTCGCGGGGTCGAGACTGGTGAACCACACGATCAACGCCCTGCGACGAAGACGCGAAATGATGGTTCTGACCAGGGCGTTAGTGTCGCTATCCACCAGGCGAGGGACGAGCGGCGCGAGGCTGTGCATAAGTTTGCCAACCAGCCGCGTGCCGCTCACGCCGCTGACTTCCGCGCGAACTTCTTCGTCGAAGGCGAGCATGTCGACGGTGTCGCCCGCTGCGGCAGCGAGGCCGCCGAGCAGCAACGCGGCTTCGATCGAACAATCAAGTCGGGTGCCGTCACCGATTCGGCCAGCAGCCGCGCGACTGGTGTCGAGCACCATCAGCACGTGCCGATTGCGTTCGGGCCGCCAGGTACGCACGAGCACGTCGTTCGCGCGCGCAGTGGCGCGCCAGTCGATCGCGCGCACGTCGTCGCCCGCGACGTACTCGCGGAACGAATCGAACTCGCTGCCCTGCCCACGCGTGTTCGCGACATTGCGGCCGTCGAGGTGATGCAGGCGCTTGACCTTCGACCGAAGCAGTCGTTCACTGGCGAACGCGGGCAGTGTTCGAATGCGGCTCGGGACGTCGTACTGGTACTGCCGCCCAGCGAAACCCATTGGGCCAGTGAGCCTTAGCGTGACCGGGCCAGCGACACGATCGCCTCGATAGGCCGGGCGCAACGTGGTCGACAAGCGAGTTCGGGTGTTGCCGGGCAGCACGATGTCGTGCGCGACGCCCTCGGCGCGCGCTGTCTCCGACCAGTTATCCCACAGTCGCCCTTGGATTTTCGCCGACGTTGGATTCGTGACGGTGAGTTCAACGTCGGTCGAGTTGCCCAGGCGCACCACCGTCAGCGGCGTGCGCGACAGGGGCAACGCGCCAGCGCGCGGCGTGAGCGCGATGTCAACAAGCGCGAAGCCCGCGAGCACAACGCACGCCAGCGCGACACCAAACAGCGACGGCAACACGAACATGACCAGCGCCGCCGAAGCGAGGGCGAGCAGCGCGAACCGGCCGGTGACGACCATCGATTACACCGGAACCGGCACCGAAACCAACAGCGACGCGAGCACAGCCTCGGGCCGCACCCCGTCGAGTTCGGCTTCGGGTCGCAGTTGCAGTCGGTGTCGAAGTGTTGGTGTCGCAACGGTTTTCACGTCGTCGGGGGTGACGAACGCGCGACCGTTCAGCCACGCGAAGGCACGCGCCGCGGCGAGGAGGGCCGTCGCGCCACGGGTCGACGCGCCGTGGGCGACCGCCGGTGACGTCCGGGTCGCGCGGCACAGGTCGACGATGTAGGCGAGGACTTCCGGCGACACCGTCACCTGCCCGACCGCAGCGCGCGCGACCGCGAGGTGCGCGCCATTCGCGACGGGCGCGAGACCGGCAGCGGTGAGGTCGCGTGGGTCGAAACCGGCGGCGTGTCGGGCCAGGATGCGGAATTCGTCGTCGCGGTTCGGCAGCTGCACGTCGATCTTGAAGAGGAAGCGGTCGAGCTGCGCCTCGGGCAGGGGATAGGTGCCCTCCTGCTCGATCGGGTTCTGCGTCGCGATCACAACGAACGGGTCGGGCAGCGGTCGCGGTTCGCCGTCGACGGAAACTTGGCGTTCTTCCATCGACTCAAGCAGCGCCGACTGCGTCTTCGGCGGCGTGCGGTTGATTTCGTCGGCGAGCAGCAGGTTCGTGAAAACGGGACCGCTGCGGAAGGTGAACTCCGCCGAGTGCGGGTCATAGATTTGCGAGCCGGTGATGTCGCCGGGCATGAGGTCGGGGGTGAACTGGACGCGCGTGTGGTCGAGGTCGAGCGACGTCGCCAACGCGCGAACAAGCAGCGTTTTCGCGACGCCGGGGACGCCTTCCAGCAGCACATGACCCCGGCAGAGCAGGGCGAGCACGAGGTAGAGCACGGCGGCGTCATTGCCGACGACGGCCTTGCCGATCTCTTCGCGTAACGCGGCGAGCGCGGCGGCGGCCTCGGCGGGGGTCGGGGATTTCGCCAGCACGGCGTTGTTGGTAGTCATCTACAGCTCCGTCTCGATCCATTCGAGGTGTGCGGCAACGTGATACAGGGTGGCCTCGTCGGGGACGGGACCGGTGAGCACGCTGGTGATTAGGGTCGGGTCGGCCGACAGTCGCGACGCGATGATGGTCGCTGGGTCGCCGCCGGTCACGCGGGTGCGGATGCGGCGCATTGTCGCGTCGCGCAGGATGCGCGCCACGTATTCGTAGTCGCGCGACCTGCGGTACAGCCCGGCCTGGCCGCCGAGCAGCTCATTGGCCGGGATTTCGACCGGAAGAGGTTCGCCGACGAGCGCGCCACGCCGCCTGCCGCGCCACATCGCGAAGATGCCAAACGCGATCAGCAGTTGCAGGCCGCCGAAGATGAGCCACGGGGGTTTGCCTGCCAGGATCGAGTCGTGGCCCGCGCCCCAGTCCCACGGTTCGTCGCTGTCGGGCGGTGGGAGGTCGGGCGCGTCGGGGATGACCGGTGGCTTGGGAGCCGTTGGCGCGCCGCAAGATTGGGTTGTCGCGAGGACCAGGATCGCAAGGGCAACGCAGGCCGCGACGACCGCCCAGAACTTCGGACTGCGAAGGAGCGCGGGCAGCGGTGGGAGTGCACGGCGCTTCTTCGGCGCGGACTCGGTGATCTCGACGATCGCCGCTTCCGGCTTGGGTGGGGGAGCCGATTGCGAGTAGCGGTCGGCGTATTCGAGGCGACGGTACTCGTCTTCGGTCGCTTGCCGTCCGCCGTAGACAACCTCGTCGAAACTTAATGCGGCAGGATGCAATTCGCCGGATTGCTCGACCGCTTCGTTCGCGGTTTCCTGTGCGGTGCGCGAGCGGCGGACCGGCAGCGCGCCGCCTTGTTCGAGCGCGCGGAGGACGGCGCGGAAACGTTCGCGCAGGGCTTGGTCGAAATCCCGTCGCGCAGCGGCATTTTCGGCGGCGGCGCGGTGGTCAGCGGCGGCGTTGAGGTTGGGGGGAGCCGGAATCACGGGGTCGAAGTTTGGTCCGCCGCCTGTGCCAGCAGTGCCTGCGGTGCCGGGGCCGTGTGCGCCGAAGTTGGTGGGGTTGCGTGCGGCGTCGATCTGGGAATGGGGGTCCGTGGCCGCACTGCCCGGCGTGCCGATGGCGGCCGGTGTGGTGTCGGGAGGCGGTCCCGCGCTGAGGTTGCGCTGGTTAGCGTCAGGTGTGCCATTCTCGTGAGAGTTGTTGTGCGTCAACGTGTTCCACCAACCGGAATCTTGATATCGATGCCCTCTCGCACGCAGCGGCGGTGGAAGTACACCACCACCTGCGTTGCTGACTCGACCACCGTGCACACCGTCGCGAGTAGGAGAAACGCGCCGATCGACAGCGCGATCACACCCCACAGGTGGGTGCCGGTGAAGTCGGACGCGAAAAGGGGGATGGCGAATATCGGCACGATCAGCACGGCGAACAGGGCGCGGAGGGTGAACCACACGCCTGCCGTCGACCACGTCGCAGGGGCAACCAGTTCGCGCGAACGCCGCGCCGCAACGCCCGCGCTCGCGTTTTCGCCGACGATCACCGGGTCGATGACGAACCGCCGCGCCCGCACCCACGCCAACCACACCAGGGCGAACGGGAACGTGATCACAAGCGGCAGACCAAGCGCGATGATGCCGATGCCGATCAGCGACGAAAGAAGTTGTGCGACCAGCAGCGGGCCAGCGTGGTGCGTCGCCGCGTGCAGGGCGGCGGTTGTTGTCATGTTGATGCCCGCGTAGTCCGCGACGCCGATCGCCGTTGTTGTTCCACGAATCACTAAGCGCGCCAACCAGAATGCGGCCAGTGTGCTCAAGATCGCGGTCCACGCGATAGCGGCGTCGGACTTGTTGGTGAGATCGGCGACGGCCCACGTCGCGGCGAGCGCCAACGTGAATGCGACACCGAACGTCGCGGTGCCGATGATCGCGAGCGGGCGCAGATGAGCCTGGATCAGCGCGAACGGCTCATCCAGCAGTTGAGCGAAACGCAGCGGGCGAAGCGGGACCGTCGGGTGCGCAGCCGAATCAACTCCCGCCCCGGCGGCGCCGTTGTTAAGGACGGGACGCACGTTGGGGAGTGTAATGCGACCGACGAGAACGCGGAGTTTTAGCAGGCGCGGGGGATAGGAGCGTGGGCCAGCGCATCGGCCGCGACGACGATGCGCGCTACGCGGAGCGTTCGGGCCGAGCGGGTTTTAGCCATGCGCACGCGGACGGAGAGTGTCCAGGCAGCCGGGTTTCGGTCAGGGCACGCGGATGGGGATTTGCCAGCGGGAGCTTTAAAGTGCCTGCGCCAAGCGGGTTTCGGTGAGGCGGCCGCGCAGGGTGACGCTGTCGCCCAATGTCCAGTGCGCGCGTTCGGACTCGGCCGCGCGGGTCAGCGTTGCCTCCGACGTCAGCAAACGGCCCTCGTATCCCTTCGACAGTTCGCACAGTCGCGCTGCCTCGTTCACCGCGTCACCAATCACGGTGAATTCGTATCGGTTGTGCGTGCCAACGTTGCCTGCGACGACGCGACCTGCGGCAACGCCGATGCCCGCGTCGAAATCCGACGCGTCACGTAACCGCGCCTGAATCGCGCGACCGCATGACAACGCGGCCGCGGCCGAGTCAGCCAACGGGGCCGGGGTGCCGAAAACGGCCAACGCGGCGTCGCCTTCGAACTTGTTCAACAAGCCGCCGTGGCGTTCCACTTCGTCGACGACGATGTCGAAAAAGCGGTTGAGGATCGCGACGATTTCGGGTGCGGGCATGGTCGCTGCCATCGTTGTTGAGCCGATGATGTCGATAAACAGCGCCGCCGCTTCGGTTTCGGTGCCGCCGAGCACCGGCTTCGACGCGATCGCCGCCATCGCGACATCGTGGCCGACATGCTTGCCGAACAGGTCTTCGATCAGCGCGCGTTCCCGCAAGCCTTTGACCATGCGGTTGAATCCGCTTTGCAGGTCGCCCAATTCGGTGCCGTCGTAAATCGGGATTTCGGTGTCGAGGTTGCCGTTTTCCACGCGAAGCAACGCCTGGCGCACGCCTTTGATTGGCGCGACGGTCGCGCCGGTGACTTGCACCATCAACAACACGCCGAAAACCAGCGCCGATCCGCCAGCGCACAGCATGCAGACCGCCAGGCGCGACTTGCTCACCGACGGGTCAGCGAGCGCCCACACCGCGACGATCATCGAAACGAACGCGGGCACACCTGCGCCGACAAACCACGAAAGCATTGTTCGCCCGAAAACGCCGATGCCGTGATGACGACCGGGGTCGGCTTGCAGCACGCGCGCGGTTGTTGGGCGAAGCGCGAATTCCGCGATCAGGTAACTGTTCGCGCACACAACAATCGCGGCAGCCCCGGTCGCGAGCATGATTTTGGGGATCAGAGCGGGGTCGGCGATGCCGTAAACCACCGTCGCTGACGCGAGTCCAACCGTCCACAACGCCGCCTGTTGCAGCACCAATCGGCGCGGCGCGGTGACGGCGAGCGACTGTTCGCGTGGCGTTGGTACGTGGTCGGGGTCGGTTGCCCAGCGCAGGCTGCGCAGTCCGTCGATGGTGCCCCACGCGACGCCGACAGCGAGCGACGTGACCACGCACAGCGGCACGAAAATCGCGTTGATCACCATCAAGCGCCCGCTCAGCATGGTCGGCCCTGGCAGGACGAACCCGGCGAGCACAAGCGCCATCGTTATCCCAAGCAAGTTGGTGACAACCAGCGGAATGGTGAGTAACAACTGCACCCGAACGCGACGGATTTCCGAACGTTCGTTTTCGGGTCCGAGCAGCGGCGAACCCCAGGGCGACTGGGCCCGTGCGCGCAGGAGTTCGTCGCTGTGGATCACGGTGGAACTGTAGGCCCAAAACGCGACGTTATGGCGCGCTGTAATCCAGTTCACATATTGCCGTCGTCACTATCGGGACAGGTGACAGTGGGTTTCGGTCGGCGAGCGCTAGCTGGGGTGCCGCGCGTGCCGATCATCGGCTTTTCAGTGCACGCCTGTGAACCCAATTAGCGGGCGGGCGGCAGCTGACGCTGGTTGCCAGCACCGAGTTCGCTGGTCGACGTGCCAGGCAGCGCGCTGTCGTTGTGCGCTGACGGCAGACCGTTGCCGGGGGCGGCGGGCAGCGCGGAGTAGTTCGGCGCCCCCGGGTACTGCCTGGGGTCGGGGTGGTAGGTCGAGCCGGGCGCGTCGACGACTTCGGCGGCGAGCTGGTTGGCGTAACCCGGCTGCGCGTAGGGCTGCTGATACGGCTGACCGGGGTACGGCTGCGCGCCCGCGGGCAGGTAGTAGCCGGGTGGAACCGCGTAACCGGGCGGCAGCTGGCCGACGCCCTGCTGCGGAACCGCAGCGCCTGAGTCAGAAGAATCGACGGTCACTTTGCGCGTGCGACGCAGCGTGAAGGTGACCTCCTCAGCCTCTTCGAACACCTGGCGTGCGGTGCGCAACGGGTGCGTCGCGGTGTCGATCGCGTTGGCGACAAACGAAGGAACGAGCGGACGAATCCAGCGCGCCGCGGTGTCGGTGAACGGGACCGTGCCGATGATCGGCAGCTCAAGGCCGCCACCGGTCGGCGCGGCAGGCGCTTTCGGTTGCTGCTGCTGTTGCGCGACCGGTACCAACGCGTTGGTCTGCGAAGGCGCACCCTGCGGCAGCGCGGCGGGGAAATAGCCGGCGGGCAGTTGGTTCACGTTCGGCTGCACAGACAACGAATCGTCCTTTCGATGCGGCTCGGTGATGCCGAGCTCGATGCCGCCGATCGCGGCGATGATGCGGGTGCGCTGACGCTCCCTGTCGATCACGCGGTCGGCTTCGATGGCCATGCGCGTGACGGCGAGTTCGTGTTCAGCCTGTAGTTCAGCGGTTTCGGTTCGTACTTCGGCCGACTTGCGGGCGATCGCGATGTCGGCTTCGCGTTCAGCCTGGTCAACAACGGCGGCTGCGGCAAGTCGACGGTCGAGGGTGGTCTGGCCGCGCCAACGTCGCAGTAGTAGCGGCAGCAGTGCGAGGCCGACGGCGAGCGCGTCGATGAGCAGGCGCAGCGACGGGTTGATGTCGTTGAGCGCCAACCAGCGCGCGCCGAGCCCACGATCGGCATCGGCGATAGCGGCCTGTCGCGCGACGGCAAGCTGACCGGTCTCGGTACGAATGAGCTGGTCAGCGGGGTCAACCTTGGCCTGGGCCGCCGCGAGCTGCTTGCGCGAGTCGTCGAGCATCTCGTTGGCCGTCTGGGCCTCCGGCCCCCGACCTGGCACGCCAGTGATGCGCGTCTGCGGGCATTCCGGCGTCGGGTTGAACTCGCAGCGGGCGATGACCAACGCGCGGTCGATGTCGGCTTGCGACTTGGCGATGGTCTGATCGAGCCCGCTGCGGGCGGCCACCGCTGCATCGAGCTCGGCCTGCGCGGTTACCACCGCAGGCGCGGAACTCGCCGCCGAAGCCGCGCGAATGTCGAGTTGTTGGTCGACTGAACCGCCGAGCAAAACGGTCGACGCGAGTTCGCCGATAACAAGGCCAGCGCCAACAGCGGCGGCAACGCGAGTGAGCGCGCCGAGCGAGTCGCGCGATCGCAGCCGGTCAAGGCCACTACCGACGAGGTTCGCGGCGCTACGGCCCGGTGCGACGGCGTCGCCAGACTCAACGCGCGGCACCGGTCGCCAAGCGGCAAGCGACCGCCCAAGCGCACCCGTCGCGACACCGGCAAGCAGACCGCCGGCGACGACACCAACAAACCCAACCCCGTCGGCGGCAGCTAGCGCACCACCGGTGACCAGCGTCGATGTGCCTGCGAACAGCGCGACGGCCGATCCAGCGACCAGATAGTTCGACTGCTCAGTGGCAGAGGTGAGGCCCTCAGGAGGGGAAACGAGGCCGCCGCCGAGCCAGGTCAATACACCGGTACCGGTCGTCATCGGAGCTCACATCCCTAACTTCCCCCGCCACGGCCGTGTAGCTGCCACAGCTTTTATCGGTGTCAGCCTGACAGGTATCGCCCCGACACACCGAGTAACCGGCCGCCCGATGTGTGCAGCCTCACAGTGTCGCGCGCGCGACGCGTTGCCGGTGTCGCGCGGCACGCCGTGGTGTGTCCAACGACACCCCGACGGTTAGCCAGCAGTTAACTAGCTGCCCGTTTCGAACTACAGACCGTACGGTCGGAACATTGCAGTGCCATGTCATGCCCGCTGTCGGCTATATCTCACCGCTATGCCCCCCGATTAGCGGAGGTCGGGGGTTTGCCCGACACTAAGAAAGGGAAATCTCCTGCGGTGCAGGTGAGTTCACCTTTTTGTCTTGTGGCAAAAGGTGTTTCACATCCGCGCGCCGACAGAGTTGTCGCAGGTGAGCACCGGTCTATCCGGGCATAACGGGGATCGATTGATCCCGTTGTCTGCTTTACACTGGACGACGCGCGCGACGAGGCGGGCTACCCCAACAAAGCCCAGCTAGACAGGTTTCTTAGCCCAACCTTAGTTGGTTGGGTTCTAGTCCTGACTTATCGTTTGCTCTTACACCGGACACGTATGCGTTCGGTACCGACACCTGTTCCCAGGTCCGCAAAACGGGCCAACCGTAACCGGTGAAACCCGCGAGTTGGTGGCGGTCGCGTAAGCGTTCCGTTACTTCCGAGCACCCACAAACAACGTGAGACCACGCGGCCGCGTAGTCCACAAACCATCATCGCCGCTGGTTCGTGGATTGCTACAGCCGTCAGTCTTGACGGAGGCGAAACGACGAAGGGCCCAGCTCAGCTCGCTGGAGGGCCGATCTCATCGACAGCCGACTTTCTTGAAGGCAGAGGCATCTAAGGCATGACGCAACTTCCTGGACACAGGTCACCCGGTGCCACCGGGCTCTACGATCCGGCATTCGAGCACGACGCATGTGGCGTCGCGTTCGTCGCCGACATGCACGGACGACGCAGTCGAGACATTGTCGACAAGGCAGTCACGGCCCTTCTGAACCTGGAGCACCGCGGTGCCGCGGGCGCTGAGCCGAACTCTGGCGACGGCGCTGGCATCCTGATTCAGCTTCCTGACAAGTTCTTCCGTGCTGTTGTCGACTTCGAACTGCCGCCCGAGGGCTCTTATGCCACCGGTATCGCGTTCCTGCCGCAGGCACGTCGCGAAGCCGCCCGCGCCGCGTACGGCGTCGAGAAGATCGTCGCTGAAGAGGGCCTCGCCGTCCTCGGCTGGCGTGAGGTGCCGATCGACGAGTCGTCGCTTGGCGCGCTCGCCCGCGACGCGATGCCCACGTTCCGCCAGATCTTCATCGGTTCGCCGAAGAACTCCGACGAGCAGCTCTCAGGCATGGACCTTGAGCGTCGTGCTTATGTGATCCGCAAGCGCATCGAGCACGAGCTCGGCCAGGCCGGTCCCGGTGAGGGCACCGTCGGCAAGGAGTCGGTCTACTTCCCGAGCCTTTCGGGCCAGACCTTCGTCTACAAGGGCATGTTCACCACGCCGCAGCTGCGCGCGTTCTACATCGACCTGCAGGACGAGCGTGTCGAGTCGGCCATCGGCATCGTGCACTCGCGCTTCTCCACCAACACGTTCCCGTCGTGGCCGCTCGCGCACCCGTTCCGTCGCGTCGCGCACAACGGTGAGATCAACACCGTCACCGGCAACGAAAACTGGATGCGCGCGCGTGAAGCGCTGCTGCGCAGCGACGTGTTCGGTAAGGACTCGGCTGGCAAGAACCGGCTTGAGAAGATCTTCCCCGTCTGTACGCCCGGTGCATCAGACACCGCGCGCTTCGACGAAGTGCTCGAGCTGCTGCACCTCGGCGGTCGCGACCTCCACCACGCCATGCTGATGATGATTCCCGAGGCGTGGGAACGCAACGAAAACATGGACCCCGAGCTTCGGGCGTTCTACGAGTACCACTCCATGCTCATGGAGCCCTGGGACGGCCCTGCCGCCGTCTGCTTCACCGACGGCACCAAGATCGGCGCGGTCCTCGACCGCAACGGCCTGCGTCCCGGTCGGATCTGGGTCACCGAAGATGGCCTCGTCGTCCTCGCGTCGGAGGTCGGCGTGCTCGACATCGACCCCGCGACCGTCGTCCAGAAGCACCGCCTCCAGCCCGGCAAGATGTTCCTGATCGACACCGAGCAGGGCCGCATCCTCACCGATTCCGAGGTCAAGGGCGAACTCGCCGCCGCCGAGCCGTACCAGGAATGGCTCGACAACGGCGTTTCGCGTCTCGCTGACCTGCCCGATCGCCCGCACGTGCACATGTCGCACGACCGCGTGCTGATCCGTCAGCAGATCTTCGGATACTCGACTGAAGACCTGAACCTGCTGATCTCGCCGATGGCCAAGACCGGCGGCGAAGCGCTCGGCTCGATGGGTACCGACACCCCGATCGCGGTGCTGTCGAACCGTTCGCGTCTGCTTTTCGATTACTTCTCGCAGCTGTTCGCGCAGGTCACGAACCCGCCGCTCGACGCGATTCGCGAGAAGGTCGTCACCAGCCTCAAGCGCAACATTGGCCCTGAGGCCGACCTGCTGCACCCCGGCCCGGAGTCGTGCAAGCAGATCGCGCTTGAGCAGCCGATCCTCGACAACGATGAGCTGTCCAAGCTCGTCCACATCAACGACGACGGCAGCCACCCTGAGCTGCGCTCGGTTGTCGTGCGTGGCCTGTACCCGGTCGCCGAGGGCGGCGAGGGTCTGCGCAAGGCACTGGAAGCCATCAACACCCAGGTGTCGGCCGCCATCGACGGTGGCGCGCGCATCATCGTGCTTTCCGACCGCGAGTCGAACGAGAAGCTGGCGCCGATCCCGTCGCTGCTGCTCACCGCGTCGGTGCATCACCACCTCATCCGCGAGCGCACCCGCACCAAGGTGGGTCTCGTTGTCGAGGCTGGCGACGCGCGCGAGGTGCACCACATGGCCACGCTCGTTGGTTTCGGTGCCGCCGCGATCAACCCGTACATGGCCTTCGAGTCGATCGAAGACATGCTTGAGCGCGGTTCGCTTGAGATCCCCGGCTCGACCGGCGACCTGGCCGCCGACTACCGCAAGGCTGTCGCGAATTACTGCACCGCCGGTTCCAACGGCGTGCTCAAGGTGATGTCGAAGATGGGCATCTCCACGCTTGCCTCCTACAACGGCGCGCAGCTGTTCCAGGTGATCGGCCTTTCGCAGGAGCTCGTTGACGAGTACTTCACCGGCTTGAAGTCGCAGCTTGGCGGCATTGGTCTCGATGAGATCGCCGACGAGGTCGCCGCGCGTCATCGCACCGCGTTCCTGGAAAACCGCAACGAGCGCGCGCACCGCGAGCTTGAGGTTGGCGGCGAGTACCAGTGGCGTCGCGAAGGCGAGTACCACCTGTTCAACCCCGACACCGTGTTCAAGTTGCAGCACGCCACTCGCTCGGGTCAGTACTCGATCTTCAAGGAGTACACCAAGCTCGTCGACGATCAGTCGGAGCGCTTGGCTGCCATTCGTGGCCTCATGAAGTTCAAGAAGGGCCAGCGCGCGCCCATCTCGATCGACGAGGTTGAGCCCGCTTCCGAGATTGTGAAGCGCTTCTCGACCGGCGCGATGAGCTACGGCTCGATTTCGGCTGAGGCGCACGAAACCCTCGCGATCGCGATGAACCGGCTTGGCGCTCGCTCGAACTCGGGCGAGGGCGGCGAAAACCCGGCCCGCTTCGAGGTCGAGGAGAACGGCGACTGGCGTCGCAGCGCGATCAAGCAGGTCGCGTCGGGTCGCTTCGGTGTCACCGCGCACTACCTCACCAACGCCACCGACATCCAGATCAAGATGGCCCAGGGTGCGAAGCCGGGCGAGGGCGGCCAGCTGCCCGCGCACAAGGTGTACCCGTGGGTCGCCGAGGTGCGTCACTCCACGCCGGGCGTCGGCCTGATTTCGCCGCCGCCGCACCACGACATCTACTCGATCGAGGATCTCGCGCAGCTGATCCACGACCTGAAGAACGCGAACCCGCAGGCTCGGATTCACGTGAAACTTGTCGCGGAACCGGGTGTCGGCACCGTCGCCACCGGTGTTTCGAAGGCCCACGCTGACGTCGTGCTCATCTCGGGCCACGACGGCGGCACCGGCGCTTCGCCGCTCACCTCGCTCAAGCACGCGGGTGGTCCGTGGGAGCTCGGCCTCGCCGAGACCCAGCAGACGCTGCTGCTGAACGGCCTGCGCGACCGCATCGTCGTCCAGGTCGACGGTCAGATGAAGACCGGCCGCGACGTGATGATCGCCGCCCTGCTCGGCGCCGAGGAGTTCGGTTTCGCGACCGCGCCGCTCGTCGTCTCGGGTTGCGTCATGATGCGCGTGTGCCACCTCGACACCTGCCCGGTCGGCATCGCCACCCAGAACCCCACGCTGCGTGAGCGCTTCACCGGCAAGGCCGAGTACGTCGAGAACTTCATGCTGTTCATCGCCGAAGAGGTTCGCGAACTGCTCGCCGAGCTCGGGTTCCGCACGCTCGACGAGGCCATCGGTCGCGTCGACCTGCTCGACTCGGCCAAGGTCAAGGATCACTTCAAGGCCGCCAAGCTCGACCTTTCGCCGATCCTCGACGGCGTCGAGACCGCGTTCATGAACCAGGACACGCGTTGCACCAAGACGCAGGACCACGGTCTGGACAAGGCGCTCGACAACGAGCTCATCGCGCTCGCCGCTGATGCGCTTGAGCTCGGCAAGACGGTGAAGATCGAAACCAAGATCACCAACGTCAACCGCACGGTCGGCACGATGCTCGGCCACGAGGTCACCAAGCTCTACGGTGGCGCGGGCCTGCCCGACGACACCATCGACATCACGTTCAACGGTTCGGCCGGCAACAGCTTCGGCGCGTTCGTCCCGGCGGGCATCACGTTGCGCGTGCAGGGTGACACCAACGACTACGTCGGCAAGGGTCTGTCGGGCGGTCACATCACCGTGCGCCCGGCGCTCACCGCGCCGGAAGGCTTTGTCGCGCAAGACAACATCATCGCTGGCAACGTCATCCTGTTCGGTGCGACCAGCGGTCGCGTGCTCATCAACGGTGTCGCTGGCGAACGCTTCGCGGTCCGTAACTCGGGTGCTACCGCGGTCGTCGAGGGTGTGGGCGACCACGCGCTTGAGTACATGACCGGCGGTCGCGTCGTGATCCTCGGCGAGACCGGCCGCAACCTCGGTGCCGGCATGTCCGGTGGTGTCGCCTACGTGTACGACCCCGAAGGCAAGCTCGCTGGTCGAGTGAGCCCGGACCAGGCCGATGCCATCGAGCAGCTTTCCGGTGACGACTTCACCTGGCTGCACGACATCATCGCCGTCCACCGCGACGAGACGGGTTCGGCTGTTGCCGAGACGATCCTGAGCGACTGGTCGCAGCAGGTGAACCACTTCGTGAAGGTCATGCCCCGCGAATACAAGAAGGTTTTGCTCGCCATCTCCGAAGCTGAGAAGAGCGGCAAGGACGTTGACGAAGCGATCATGGAGGCAGCTCGTGGCTGACCCACAGGGATTTTTGAAGCACACCTCGCGGGAACTCCCCACCCGTCGCCCGGTCGAGCTGCGACTGCTCGACTGGAAAGAGGTCTACAACGACGATCACTCGCATGAGACCCTGCAGCGTCAAGCCAGCCGTTGCATGGACTGCGGAATCCCGTTCTGCCACAACGGTTGTCCGCTTGGGAACCTGATTCCCGAGTGGAACGACCTGGTGTTCAAGGGTGCGTGGCGTGAAGGCATCGACCGCCTGCACGCGACGAACAACTTCCCTGAGTTCACCGGTCGCCTGTGCCCCGCGCCTTGCGAAGCTTCGTGTGTGCTCGGCATCAACCAGCAGCCGGTCACGATCAAGCAGGTCGAGGTCGAGCTCATCGAGAACGCGTTCGATGAGGGTTGGGTTACCCCGGTTTACCCGACTCGCCTTACCGGCAAGAAGATCGCCGTCGTCGGTTCGGGCCCCGCGGGTCTCGCCGCCGCGCAGCAGCTCACGCGCGCTGGTCACACGGTCACCGTTTTCGAGCGTGACGACCGCATCGGCGGTCTGATGCGCTACGGCATCCCCGAGTTCAAGATGGAGAAGTCGATCATCGACCGCCGTCTTGCGCAGATGGAAGCCGAAGGCACCATCTTCAAGGCTGGCGTCAACGTTGGCGTCGACATCACCGCTGAGCAGCTGCGCGAGCAGTTCGACGCGATCGTGCTCGCCGGTGGGGCAACCATCGCCCGCGACCTGCCGATCCCGGGTCGTGAGCTCAACGGCATCCACCAGGCGATGGAGTTCCTGCCGCTCGCGAACCGCGTGCAGCTTGGCGACGACATCGTCGATGAGAACGGCCTGCCGCCCATCCACGCGAAGGGCAAGAAGGTCGTCATCATCGGTGGCGGCGACACCGGTGCCGACTGCCTCGGCACGTCGCACCGTCACGGTGCCGAGTCGGTGCACCAGTTCGAGATCATGCCGCGTCCGCCGGAGGAGCGCGCTGGTTCCACTCCGTGGCCTACGTACCCGCTGATGTACCGGGTTTCCTCGGCGCATGAAGAGGGCGGCGAGCGTGTGTTCTCGGTCAACACCGAGCGTTTCGTTGGCGTCGACGGCCAGGTCACTGGTCTCGAAGCGCACGAGGTCAAGATGGTGAACGGTCGCTTCGAAAAGGTTGAGGGCACCGACTTCACCCTTGAAGCCGACCTCGTCCTGCTCGCGATGGGCTTCGTTGGCCCGCAGAAGCCGGGTCTGCTCACCGACCTTGGTGTTGGCTACGACGGCCGTGGCAACGTGCAGCGCGACAAGAACTGGGCAACCAACATCCCCGGCGTGTTCGTCGCTGGCGATATGGGCCGTGGCCAGTCGCTGATCGTGTGGGCCATCGCCGAAGGCCGCGCGGCAGCTTCGGCAGTTGACCGCTACTTGGAAGGCGAGACGGCCCTCCCGGCCCCCATCCCGCCGACCGCAGTCGCCCAGCGCTGACCTGCTTAGCAGCTAACTGAGAGTGCCCGTGGATCCCGGAGATCCACGGGCACTTTCGCATTTCCGATGGCCGTCACACCACGTCGATACGGCATTCGACCTGGACGCCACGTCCCTCGTGAATGGCCGACAGGATGGTGGCTCGGTCTACCTGAACCTGTACTTCGTGTTGCGTTCGGCGGATCACGTCCATGTTGTGGGCAACGGTGAGGGTCGCGCGGCGCGACAGCAGGGTGAGTTCTCGCTGCAAGTAGCGAGTTAGCGACAAGCCTTCCGCTGCCGCGGTGGCGGCCAGCGCGTCGTGTACATCGTCTGGAACATCGCGAACCTGGATCACTTTGGGCATAACTCCACGTTACGCCGCGTGCATGCACTTTGCACCCACTGGTTTATGACCCGTGAGCGAACCTGTGAACTTTGTGTCAACCCACACAATTTCGTTACCAGGCGGTAGCTAGATTCCCTTGGGGCGCATAGTCTTCGGTACGTTGTGCCGTTACCCAGTTATCTAGATGGGGGAGCTGTGCAGTCCTTTCAAGACGACTCGCCGGAAATGCGACTTCGGCGGGCGGCGGAGCGTGGCAATGGGGTGGCCATGCACAATCTCGCGAACTTGCTTTACCGATACGGCGAAGACGCCGAGGCTGAGCACTGGTTTCGGTGCGCTGCCGCCGAAGGTCACACGCGCGCGATGAACAACCTTGGCGTGCTGCTTGAACAAGTCGGCTCCTACGACGAAGCCGAAGCGTGGTATCGCCGTGCCTCCGCCGCGGGCAACACCAACGCGATGTACAACCTCGCGATCCTGCTCTATCAAGCCGGTGAGGTTGGGGCGGCGCACAATTGGTATCACCGTGCCGCTGTCGCGGGCAATGTCGATGCGATGTACAACTTGGCGCGCCTGCTTGAAGTCAGCGGCGATCTTGATGAGGCCGAAGGCTGGTACGCGACCGCCGCCGACGAAGGCGACCTCGACGCGATGAACAACTTGGGCATCTTGCTACTCGACCGTGGCGCGTTCACTCAGGCTCGCCGCTACTTTCGCCGCGCTGCCGACGGCGGCCACTCGCAAGCGATGGGCAACCTCGCCGACCTCCTGCGCGCGGAAGGCGCGCATCTGGAAGCCGAAACCTGGCATCGTCGCGCCGCGGGCTAGCTCGATCCTGTCCAGAGGTGTAAACGCAACAGTGCGAATGTTCGCTCTGAAATCGCTCACTCGCCAATTCGCGCTGACCTCGCGATACGGCACACAAAAGCCCAAGATCATTCTGGTTACTGAAAAGTATTGATACCAAGCGGTTCTTCAGCAAACCCCAGCAAACCTATTGGGTGGTAGCAATTTTCCGGCGTTCGGCATGCGAAGGTTTGCCAGTGGGTATACCGTCGGGCTCGATTACTTCGCAGATACGACGGGCCGGGGCGTGTGAATTCTCTCGATGGCTGCCTCAAACGCATCATGGACATTCCCGGTGCGTGCAGCGTGACACTGGTTGATGGGGCAAGCGGGTTGGCGATCGCCACCGCAGGGGTCCACGACGTGGTTGACGAGCACGAAAATGCCGCTGGCACAACAGAAGTCGTTCGGTCAGCGCTAACCTGTCCTGCCCTAGCCGCAGGCGACGATGGCAAGCCGACCGAGCTCGTTGTGCTTCGCCCCGGTGCCTTTCACCTATTACGCCTAATAGACGGCGATTTCGACGGACGCCTGTTTGTTCATGTTGTCTTTGACGCGACAACGGGAAATCTTGGAATGGCGCGATATCAACTTAATTCCGCAGTTTCCGAGCTCACCGGGGCCGCGAGATGAGCACAAATGTGATCTCCGAATTGCAACGTCTCGAAGAGCAGGAATCAACGGGCATTCTCGAAACCGCCGACGGCGAATTTCACCTGGACAGGGGCGTTGTTGTCGCTGCTGGGTGCCAACGGACTGTCGGTCTCGAACGTTTGCTCGCCAAGGCTGGTGTCGCGACAGCCGAGCAGTGGCAGCGCGGTGAACCCAACAGCATCGCCGACCGCGCCCGCCTCGAACTGCTTGCTCGACTCGCCGTCTTCGACGCCGCGTTCTTCCTGCTCGCTGGCACGTCGGATCCGAAGTTCCGGTCGACGAGCCCGCACTGGCTTGCCCCCGTTTGCCGCGTCCGACCGCGCGCGCTCGTCCGCGAGTACCGCCGTCGCGCTGGCACACCGCCGGGACCGTGGCGCGCTGACCTGGTCACCGCCGCCCCGGTTATCCCAGCGAAAAGCTTGTGCCGCGCACCGGTTCAACTCACCGGCGACCGCGCCGCGATCATGGCGGCAGCCGATGCGAAACGCAGCGTCGCCGACATCGCGCGCGACCTCGGTCGAACAACATACGGCTGCTTGGTTACCGTCCGCGAACTCACCACAGCGGGCCTCATCGAACCGCCGCGTACCCGTGGCCGCCACGCGCGCCCGGACTCTCTGCCAGCGGGTTTGCCCGCGCCGCTGCCGAGGCGGGCACGCGGGGAAAGCGCGGCACACCTGTCCCGGCGGTACACGGTCGACGAGGAAGCGGCCGTGACCCGCCGGTACGCGCCGCGGTCAGATGCGGCACCAACGCCGCGCTGGGCCCCGGTGAGCAGCGATCTACTCATCCGGCTCAGAGCGGCGTTGGAGGAGCTTGCGTGAGTGTGCTGAACAAACTGTTCGGGCAATGGCGGGGAAAGGTGGCGGAAGTGGCGATGACCGGGCCAGAACGAAACGTAGCGGTGCTGGCCGAGCTACGAGCACTGCGGGAACGGATTCCACGCATCACCGGTTCGCTTGTCGCGTCAAGCGACGGGTTGCTGATCGAACATGACCTGCCGCCCAATATCGAACCGACGAGCATGGCCGCCCTTGCGGCAACCCAACTTTCGCTTTCCTACCGGTTGGCTACCACCGCGCATGGCGGTGGTTTCGACGAGGTCGTCGTGCACGGAACCGAGGGGCAGGTGGTCATTTACGCCGCCGGCTACACCTCGCTGACCGTGCTTGCGGGACCCGATGTGAATGTCGGCCGACTCCACCTGGAGTCGCGTCCGGTGGCTCGTGCGATCGCTGGCCATCTAGCGATCGCGCAACCTCCTGGGATCGTCCAGGAGCAGCTCAACGAAGGAAAGGCATGAAATGTCGAATATGGACTTGGCTCTCAAGGACATGATGGTGATCGACGGCGCGCTCGGCGCTGCCGTCGTCGACTACAGCAGTGGCATGGCGCTCGGGATGCTCAGCGCGAGCAAGGCACTCGACCTGCAGGTCGCCGCCGCTGGCAACACCGAGGTGGTTCGCGCGAAGATGCGCACGATGGAATCGCTTGGCATCAATGAGGAAATCGAAGACATCCTCATCAGCCTCGGTTCGCAGTACCACCTGATCCGACCGATGACGGGCCGCAAGTCGAAGGGTCTGTTCCTGTACCTCGCGCTCGATCGTGGTCGGGCCAATCTGGCGCTCGCGCGTCACCGTCTCAAGGGCATTGAGGAAGACCTCGAGGTGTAGACGACTGGCGCGGGGTGGTTTTGCGCAAACCACCCCGCCGGTCTCGGTCACATCTGTTGTGGCTGCTGTGGCATTACTTCGCACCTGCGCCTATTGTGATTCGCGGCGACGTCTAGCTTCGCAGTGTGGCGAGTGAAGACACTGGTACATATCGGGGAACTGGAGCGGTATGCAGTTGAAGAAAATTGTCGCGGCGGCTGGTGCGGCCATCGCGATGACAGCGGCGACGATCACGACGAGCACCGCGGTAGCCAACGCCGCCCCTGGCTGCCCCGACCTATACGTAGTAGCCATTCCCGGAACCTGGGAAACCGGCAAAGACCGCGAGCCCGGCCCCGGCATGCTCGCCGGTGTCACCAACCGCTTGCCCGGCAACACCGACGTCGACTACGTGACCTACGCCGCGACCGCTTTCCCTTGGGAGGGCGACGTTTACGGCAACTCCAAGCGTCAAGCGATCAGCAACGCGCGTGGCCTGATCAACGCCAAGCTCGCGTCGTGTGGTGGCACCAAGGTCGCCATCGTCGGCTACAGCCAAGGTGCCGACGCCGCAGGCGATTTGGCAGCTGAAATCGGTACCGGCGTTTCGAGCGTGCCCGCCGACAAGGTCGCTGCCGTCGGCCTGATCTCGGACCCGCGTCGCAGCCCGACCGACATTCAGGTCGGTCCGATCGCGCAGGGTGCGGGTGCCGGTGGCGCGCGACCCGGCGGTTTTGGTTTCGTTTCCGATCGAGTGCGCACGATCTGCGCGGTCGATGACCTCTACTGCGCGACGGCAAGCGACGACTTCGTCACGCGCTTTGCCGGTTTCCTCGCGCAAAGCTCCGACGCCAACCCGGCCAACCTCTGGCGTTACCAGGTTGAGGCGGGCGCGATCATCGGCGACCTGATGTCGTCAGGTGGTGTCCCTGTCTTGCAGGCGCAGCTTTCGGATGCGGCGAATCAGCAGCGCGCCAAGGATCTTGAGCGGTTCTACCGTTCGCAGGCGCACACGCTGTATGGCTCGTACTCGGTTGGCGGCGGACATACCGCGATCAGCTGGATGCACAACTGGATTGCCCAGCAGGCGAAGTAATTCGGACGCGAAAAGGGGTCGCCTTCCCGGCGACCCCTTTTTCGTGCGCTAGTTGCTCTTCTTTTTCTTCATCAGGTAGATGCCGCCGATGATGAGGATTGCGACGGCGAGGCAGCACAGGCCCATGAAGATCCCGAAGCTGTTGCTCTTCTTCTTTTTGGCCGCAAGCTCAAGCGCGGAGTTGACCGTGTCGGTACCGGTGAGCGCATCGAAGCTGCTACCGAGCAGGTGCGGGTCGACGAGCGAAGCGGTGGCGAGCAGTTCTTGATACATCTTGAGGTCCCATCCCGAAGTGTTGATGACAGCCTTTGTTCATCGACAGGATGCCCCAATTCGTTTACGGCACACTGATAATTCGCTTTTAGCGTGGTTTCACCAGCGGGAACGGGAGTGTCTCGCGGATGCTTCGCCCGGTGATCAACATGACAACCCGGTCGACGCCCATGCCGAGCCCGCCAGTTGGCGGCATCGCGTGCTCAAGCGCTTGCAGGAAGTCTTCGTCGAGTTCCATCGCCTCTGGGTCGCCGCCTGCGGCGAGCATCGACTGTTCGGTAAGGCGACGTCGCTGTTCGACCGGATCGGTGAGTTCGCTGTAGGCGGTGCCTAATTCGACGCCCCATGCGACGAGGTCCCAGCGCTCGGTGACTCCTTCGATGCTGCGGTGCGAGCGAGTGAGTGGCGAAACCGAGGTGGGGAAGTCGAGATAGAAAGTGGGCGTTGTTGTTTGGGCTTCCACGAGGTGTTCGTAAAGCTCAAGCACGATTTGCCCAGCGTCCCACGTGGGTTGGTAGGTCACGTCGTGCTTGTCGCACAGTTCACGCAGGCGCGGTACGTCGGTCTGCGGATTCACCTGTGCCCCAACGGCTTCCGATACCGCGTCGTGCACGGTGCGCATCGGCCATTCGCCGGAGATGTCGACGCGCTCGTAGCCGCCTTCGCCGTCGGGGCGAAGCACAACTTCAGCGCCGTTCGCCGCGCGGGCCGCGTCCTGAATCAGCTGACGGCACAGGTGCATCATCCGCAGGTAATCACTGTGCGCCTCATAGGCTTCCAGGATCGTGAACTCGGGATTGTGGCTGAAATCGACGCCTTCGTTGCGGAACGTGCGACCGATTTCGAACACCTTCTCCATCCCGCCAACGCACAGTCGCTTGAGGTACAGCTCGGGTGCGATGCGCAGGTAAAGGTCGAGGTCGTAAGCATTGATGTGGGTGCGGAAGGGGGTCGCGTTCGCCCCGCCATGCACCTGCTGCAAGATCGGCGTCTCGACCTCGGCGAAACCCCAGCTGTAGAGCGAATCGCGCAGCGAATGCAGCACCTGGCTGCGTTTGGTAATCAGCTCGCGCGTTGTCGGATCGATGACCATGTCGACGTAGCGCTGTCGCACCTTCGCCTCGGCGTCGGCGAGGCCGCGCCACTTGTCCGGCAGCGGGTGCAGGCACTTGCCGTTCATCCGCCAATCGGCGACCATCAGCGACAGTTCGCCCTTGCGTGATTCGCCGATTCGCCCGCTGACCTCGATCAGGTCGCCAAGGTCGAAGAATTCGGTGAACTCGGCGCTGCGGTCGGTGCCGACGCGGTCGCGGTCGATGAGCAGCTGAATCTCGCCGCTCCAATCGCGAACCACCGCGAAGATCACGCCGCCGTAGTCGCGGATACGCAGGATGCGACCGGCGACACGCACGGTTGTGCCGCGCGGGCAGCGTCGCGCTTCGGCGACGGTGTGGGTCGGGGGATAGGCGACCGGGTAGGCGTCGACACCGGATTCAGTGAGGCGCGCGAGTTTGTCCATGCGCACGCGCACCTGGTCGGGGCGACGTGGGCCGACATCCTGCGTCGATTCCGGTGCGTCGGGCGCGCTGCCGTCATCGTGCAGACCGACCACCGACGCGGGCACCGCCGACGTTGTTCCGGTGTGCACGGCCGCGTTCGGTGCTTTGCCGATGCGCGGCAGGAACCCTTCGGCCAACCCACTCGCCGTCGCGACGCGTGGCAGGTGGCGACTGTCGTCGAAGAGGAAGAAGCGCGGCACCCAGTCGGGGTGATATTTGACGTTCGACCGGTACAGCGCTTCCAGCTGCCACCACCGCGAGAAAAACAGCAGCACGCCACGCCACGCGCGCAGAATCGGACCAGCGCCGATTCGGCCACCCTCGTCGAATGCCGAACGAAAGACCGCGAAGTTCAACGAGATTCGCGTGATGCCGTAGGTGTCGGCGGTGAGCGCGAGCTGCGAGATCATCAGCTCCATCACGCCGTTCGGGCCCGTTGGGTCGCGGCGCATGAGCTCGAGCGAAACGCCGCTGCGGCCCCACGGGACGAACGACAGCATGCCCGCCACGTTGTCGTCACTGTCGACGGCCTCGACGAGCAGGCATTCGCCGTCGAGTGGGTCGCCGAGTCGGCCGAGTGCCATCGAGAAGCCGCGCTCGGTTTCCGTATCACGCCAACGGTCGGCGCGGGCAATGATGGCGGCGTGCTCGGTCGCATCGGCGCTCGCCCAGCGACGCATTCGCACGGTGAAGCCGTTTTTGCGCAACCGGTTCGCTGCTTGGCGAACCTGTTTCATCTCGGGTCCGGCGAGGGAGAACGTGCGGGTATCGAGGATGGCTTCGTCGCCCAGTCGCAGGGCCGACATGCCAGCGCGGCGGTACGCGGTCGCGCCCGCTTCGCTCGCGCCCATCACCGCGGGTGCCCAGCCGAACTTGTCGGCTTGACGCAGCCACGCGTCGATCGCCGCAGGCCACGCCTCCTTTTCGCCGATCGGGTCGCCGCTCGCGAGGCAAACGCCAAGCTCAACGCGATAGGTGATCGCGGCTTTGCCGTTGGGCGCGAAGATGACCGCCTTGTCGCGGCGCGTCGCGAAATAGCCGAGCGAGTCTTCGACGTCGGAGGTAGCGAGCAGGCCACGGATCGCGGACTCGTCGCGTCCGGTCATCGCGTTGTCGGCGCGCTGGGACCGCAGCAGCACGACGACGGCGGCGATCACGGCGGCCGCGCCGAACAGGCCGAGGACGAAGTTCACGCCGTGCGGCGGGTGCCCGTCGAAATGTTCGGTGTCGATAAGCACGGCGGCGGTGACCCGATAGACCGCCCACGCAGGTCGCTGAATGCCAGCGGGAAGCGTGCCGGGGAACGCTTCGACTAAGCCCCAGCCGAGTAAGCAGCCGAGTGTGAGTCCAAAGACCAGGACGCCCAACGACTTCCAGATAGCCCCCGGTCTCACCTGGGTGTAGAACTCGCCGCGCGCCGCGATCAAGATGCCAACAACGACAAGGTGCACAATGCCCGCGACCAGGGCGTTGATGTTGTTCGCCCTGACGAACTCAGTGAAATTCACCGCCGCGAACAGCAACATGTACCCGAGCAGCAGCCACCACGCGATGCGTTTACGCGAAGCCGTCGCGCCAGCGAGCAGCCCGACGACAAGCGCCCACACCAGGCTCGTGTCGGGCGCGTCGAAGTAGTAGTTGTCGACGTAGTGGCGCGGCACCGCGGTCACGTACCGCAGCACCGGCGAGATGCTCCACAGCAGGCAGGCCACCGCGAAAACGCCGAGCACTGTCCCCGCGATGTGCGGGACTTCGCTGAGTCGTCCGTGCCCGCGATGCGGGACGTCGGTCTTTTCCACTGTGGTCACCGGTCCAATGTGGAGCACCGGCAGGGCCGGTTGCGGCGGGGCAAGCTCGGGGGAGTAAGTATTAGCCCATGTCGGAACCAGTCGATGTACCGATCGATGATGAAATCATTCGTCTCGGACAATTCCTGAAACTGGCCAACCTGATTGATTCGGGCTCGGAAGCCAAGAACGTGATCGCTCAGGGTCTTGTGCGCGTCAACGACGAGGTCGAACTTCGTCGTGGCAGACAGCTGCAAGTGGGCGACATCGTGGTGTTGGCTGGCCACAGTGCGCGGGTGGCCAGCCCGTAAGCCTTTAGTCTTCGGCGCGAACCACGATGCCGTCGGAGTCGGAGTAGACCACTTCGCCGGGCACGAAGGTGACGCCGCCGAACTCAACAACGACGTCTTTTTCGCCGCTGCCGGTCTGGGTCGACTTGCGCGGGTTGGTGCCAAGCGCCTTGACGCCGATTTCCAGCGTGCGCAGGATGGCCGAATCGCGCACCGCGCCGTTCACGATCACGCCGGCCCAGCCGTTGTCGACGCCGCGACCAGCGATGATGTCGCCAACCAGGGCGGTGTGGACGCTCGCGCCGCCGTCGACGACGAGGACCTTGCCTTCGCCCGGCTCGCTCAGTGTCTGCTTCACGAGCAGGTTGTCCTGGAAGCAGCGGATGGTTGTGATGCGGCCAGCGAACTCGGTGCGACCACCGAACTGGATGAACTGCGTATCGCAGCTGCGGATGTCGGGACCAATCTCATCGGCGAGATCGGCGGTGGCAACTGCCTTCACTGATTCGGTCATAGCCACGATTGTGTCAGGCGCGCGGCAGTCAGGCACGGCCGTGTCGGCGCTCGTACTCGGCGCGCACGGCGTCGGCCTTCGCTTTTTGCTCAGCGTTGGCCAGCTCAGGGTCGAAACCGTGCTCAAGCAGGCGCTTGCGTCGGTAAACGTTGGTGAGTGCGACGGCGAAGTACACAAGCGGCAAATACAGCAGCGCGGCCATCGAAAGGCCCATCCACAGCGGGCCGGGGACGAGCAGGAAAAGGGCGAGTACTCCGATGGTCGGGACGAGGATGCGCAGCAGGTAGCGGCGTGTCGCGCCGGGGCCGGTGAGGTCGCGCAGCACCCAGTCATGCTGCTCGGGCGGCAATGTGCGGCCGCAGATGTAGCCGATTCGCTCGGGCAGGGACGGGGTGGTGCGCGCGCTCATTTGTCTATGGTCTCAGGCCGTTGTGGGTTCACGCACCGTCGAGGTGGGCTTTTGCTATCTGGCTAACCACGTTGTCGGTGGTGTGCTGCACGGTGATCTTCACGAACGGCTCGATGGTCTTGCCCAACACCTTGCCCGCGATGCCGCCGCCGACGCGGTAGTCGATGATGGCGTCGATGGTGCAGAGGTTGGGGCCCTTCTCAATGAACTTCCAGGTGGAGATGATCTCGAAGCCCTTGCGCGACTTAATCGCGATGACCTTGTCTTTCTCCCACTCAACCACTTCAACGGTAGAGGTGAGCGTGACCGGCCCAAGCTTGATCACCCCATCAAACTTGGCCCCAACCCCTTCAGTTTGGCTGGTCACCGGGGTGAACGACTCGATCCCATGCATGTACTTCGGCAGGTTGCGGTAGTCGTTGATATAGGCGAACGCCGTCGCGGCGGAAGCGACGCAGTCTTCAACGATCCTCACTTCGGTCATATCGGCCACTGTAAACGCCAGAAGCTGGTTCGAACATGATCATTTCCAAAAGGAGAGAGAGTTTGCGACGCGACTTACGACCTTGCAGGCGACCCAGGAAACCCGCAGTTCGCGTCGTCGGCGGATGAGGACGACTTCTGGGCAGTCGGGACTGAGTTGGCTGAGCGGCTAAGACGTGAGCTGGGCGCGGACTGGACAGTCGAGTGGGTCGGCTCAGGCGGTTAGGGCCAAAGTTGCGGCTAAGCCGAAGGCTATTGCGATTACTACCGCGTCTAAGACCGCGTTGCGTAGGGATACAGGGGCCGGGGTGCGGTGGGTTGTTGCTTTCGGGACCCAGGTTCGGCGCCAGTGCCAGCCCAATGCCAAAAGGGCTACCAGGACAATAACTTTCGCTATCAGGATGCGGCCGTAGCCGGTTTCCCATAGGGGGGCGAAGCCCTGTAAGCGCACTGCCGCGTCGATCACGCCCGTCAACGCCACTGTGCCCAGGAGGGGCAGGGCGGCGTCGGAGAATTTCGGCAACGTCGCTGCCCACGCGCCCTTTCCTCGCAAGGTCAGCGCCATCGCCAGCAGTAGGCCGAGCCATGCCGCCGCGGCCAGGGTGTGGATGGCGGCTAGGACCGAGCCGAAGTGTTGTTGGGACATGTGGCCGGTCACCGGGCGCAGGACTAGAGCAACCGCGCCGAAGACCAGGACGAGGTCGGGGGAGAGGGTCGGGCGGTCGCCGAGCCTTGAATTGCGCCCAACCTGCACGGTTTCACGGCGAAACGCCAACGTCGCGTATCCCGCGATCGCCGCCGTGCAAAACGCGATCGCGATGCCGATCTGACCGCCGCTCAACTTCGTCATGAACGTCGCGAAATCGCGCACGCCCAACTTCCACGCCCGCACCCCAACGATCTCGGCCGCATCCGCGACCAACTGCGCGAATTCCGCGACGAACCACACCCCGGCAAGCACCGCGATCAACCGCCAACGCACCTCAATGCGCGGATTGAGGCGGGGGGGTGCGGCGAGGCCGAGGACCGTCGCACCCGCCGCGTCGGCGATAAACCGCGCGTACGCGGCGACCGGGAACTCCCCGCTGCCCGTCAAGAATTCGGCGAGCAGCACCCCGATCAACCCCGCAACGCAGACCGGCGGCACCACACGCGACCACGTCGGGCCGCCGGTCATCGGTTACTTCTTCCGTGTCCGGCCGCCGAGCAACGCGACAGCGAGCCCAGCACCAAACAGCGCGACACCACCGACGATGAACACCCAAACGGGCAACCCATCATCGGCAGCTTCCTTCGAATCTCCTTGCGCCTGACCAGGTTTCGGCCCAGGCGTACCCGTCCCAGCCTTGCTCAGGGTGAAGTGGCGCGTACCGCTCACCGGATGCCCGTCGGCCGAGGTGACCCGAAACGCGATCGTGTACTCACCAACCGGCCCAAGCTCGCCAACCTCAACGCTCACCGTGCGCCCATCAACGACGGCTTTGCCCTTCGACCACAGTCGCGCGTCGGGGCCAACAACGGTCAGCGTCGGAAACGTTGGCTGCAATTCCTCGTTAAAGGTGAGCGAAACCCGCGCTGGCCCGGTCTCGATCGTCGCCCCATCTTCGGGCGTGCTGGAAATAACACCCGAATGCGCGGACGCGATCCCAGCCCCAAAAAGCACGCTGACCAGCATCGCAAGCAGTGCGACAGCGACCCGGCGCATCATGACTGCCGCTTACGGATCACGACGCCAAGGCCGAGCGCGGTCGCGAACAGTCCGAGCGCGAGTCCCGCACCGCCGAGCCAGCGGGCGACCTTGTCGGACGAGTCATTCTCAGCGGCGGGTGCGGCTTGATCGTGGTTGTCGGTCGAGCCACCTGCCGTCAGGGTGAGCGCCGGCGCGGGGTGTTCGGGTTCCGCACCGCCCGAAGAGGACTGATCCCACGCGACAACCTTGCCGTCGCTGTAGGTCTGCTGCGCGGGAAAGGTCACCGAATCCTGTTTCGGCAGTGGACCAATCGACAGCACGAAGCGTTGGAACTGGCCAGGTCCAACGCCGGTGTTGCCCGGCGCGGCCGTCCAGGTGACCGAGGTAGCTTCACCCTTGGCGTTCTTCTCGACATTGGAAGTCCAGCCGGGCATCGGCTCCGTACGGACCTTGAGGTTCGGAATGGTCAGCTTGAGCGCGGTCGTTGACGCGGTGTCGGACTCGGTCGGCACCTTGAACGTGGCGACGGTGTATTTGCCCTGCGCGGCACCGGGGGCGTCGACGGTCACGTGGGCGCTGGCGATACCAGCACCGATGGCCGTGAGGCCGAAGGCGACCACGGTCGCGCCCGCACCGCGCATGATTCGATTGTGCATTGAGTTGTCTTCTCCTACAGAGGTTTTCGAGGTGGCGATGATCAGGCCATCGCGGGCGGCCCACGCGGAGCTCGCGACCTCAGGAAAAGCTGGGTAGGAACAAGACTTTCGCGCTCGACCCACCGGGGCGCATGGGCGGCGAAAACAGGTGGCGGACCGACAACGGCACGCACGACGCTCGAAGCGAGCAGGTAAAGCCGCTCGGCGCTGAAAAGCAGTGCGGCACAGGCGAATGCGGCGAGCACGTGCGCCGCGAACATCGTCGCGGTTGGCAGGTGCGTCGGGTGGTGGTCGCCGACAGACAACGCGACATGCCCGGCGAATTGTCCGCCGAGAAGTGCGCCGAAAATTCGGACATTCGCATGGCATTTTCGTGCACGTTCGAAGCCGAACCCCCGATTTCGCGCCTTGTCACCGCGAACCTGCACGAATATGCCACCATCGGCCCCCGCCGACACGCCGACGGCGACGCAAACGAGCAGCAACAGCGCGACTTGCGCCGACCCAACAGCCCCGCCAACCCAGCCATGCGCGGCAACCGCCAACGCCCCGGTGAGCGCACCACTCCCAACGCCCCGAAGACGTGCGGCCTGCCTCATCGCGCGGACCAGGTGCCCGGCTCTTGACGGGCGTTAACCCCTGCCGACGACGTTGCCCGCACGTCGAAAATCACCCCGCTGACCTGCGAAAACAAGGCGTGACGCCCAAAAACGCGCACACCGCAGCCCGAACCGCGCAAGCGGGCGAACTGCGGTGCGGACCTCATTACAACGAACTAGTGCACGCCAAGACGCTCAAGGGTCTGCCCCTCGAGCATGGTGAGCTCATTCGCGATCGACGCGTGCACAGCCTTGCGACGCGCGATCGGCATCTGGTCGGCGGTGCGCACCGCGACGGTGAGGTCGGCAAGACGCGAACGTGCCCCTTCGACGAACTTCTTGGTCGCTTCGTCACGCGGGTTGTCGGTCGCGATCTTGTCGAGCGCGGATTCAGTACCCGAGATCCGTGCCTGCAACCGAGCACCGGGCCCGCTGAACTCGCCAAGCTGACCAACGTCGATGCCGAGCTGTTGCGCCTTGCGCGCGTCGAGCTGACCGCGCACAAACGTCGCGCCCCGGTACGCCAACGGCGCGAGCACCGGGATCAGCACGCGGGCAACCCCGATGTACTTGCGAATCTGGGCCGCCGAGAACAACTCTCGATCGGCCTTCTCAACCAGCTTCTGCGCGGCCTTCTCTTCGGCGGCCAATGTCGCGATCTGCTGCTTGGCGACCTTCTCCGCAGTGCGCTGCTGCGCCTTAACCGCCTTGCGCGAAGTGCGCTCACCGGCCTTTGCGGCTTTGCGATCGTTCTTAGCGCCGAGCTTGGCCTCCATCTTGGCCTTGTGCTTGAGCGCCTTGGCTTCGGCGCGTCGGCTTGGCCTGCGCTTCCGCTTGCTGAACAACCCCATGGGATACGCCCTCCGTCATGCTCGTGCGCCGCGTACTTGTGGTGCTTAGCGTAGTGGGATCAGGGTAGCGATTGGGCATCTTGTCAGGGGCAGGGACCATACTGGCAGCGTGTGTGCAGCCCAGAACAGCCCCGCGAACGTCGAGAGCGAGCCGATCGAGGAGTCCGGCGCGGCTTTTCCGCGCGTCGAGTCCCGGCGCGCCTTTCTCGACGCGCGGTCGCTCATCGGCTGTCGGCATCGGCTGCGGTTAGACGCGGCCAACCCGGGCGTGCTTGCTGAGGTGCGTGAGGACGCTGGGGTGTTGCAGCGGCGCGAAGCTGCTGCCGCGCATAGGTTGCGGGTCCGCGACGAGATGATCGCCGCGAATCCCGACCAGTGGGTCGTCATCAAACCTGATCAGTCGGCACGCGAACGCGCACAAGACACCATCGACGCGATGAACGCTGGCGTCCAACGCATTTGGGGCGGTCTGCTTCCGCAGGAGCCCGACACCGGCCGCCGCGGCGGTGCAGAAATCTTCCTGCGCGACAACGACCGTGGCGGCTACATCCCCGTCGTCGTTGTCAACCACAAGATCACCGACCCACGTCGCCCCGACCCCGCCGACTTCCACCCGCTCACCACCGACCTGTTCACCTGGAAACCCACCCGCGACCGCGCGGTGAAACTGCGCCCGCAACCCCGCGACCAGCAGCGTCTCGCCCACCTCTACCGCATGTTGCAGCGTCACGGCCTTGCCAGCCCGGCGCTGGTCGGCGGCGCGATCGGCCTAGCCTTCGACCGCATCCTCATCCACGACCTCACCAACGTCCTCGCCGACTACGACGAGCGCTACGCCGACCGCATCGCGGTGGTGCGTGGCGAATCGCCAACGCAACCGTCGAAGGTGCCCGAGTGTCGTCAGTGCCCGTGGTTCCTTCGTGCTGCCGAAGGTGGCCTGAGCTGCAACGATCAGCTGGTTGAGATGCGCGACGTGAGCCTGGTCGCGCCGGGTTCGCGCGCGGAAGTTCTGCGGCAACATGGCGTGTACACCGTCGACGAACTCGCCGCGTGGACCGGTGACGACCCCGACGACTGGCAGCACGGACCGTTCGCGGAAACCGTTGTGACAGCACGTGCTTGGCTCGACGGCGCGCCGCTTGTTCGCCGTTTCGACAAGGTGCAGGTGCGCCGCGCCGACGTCGAGGTTGATGTCGACCTGGAGAGCTACCAGGAAGACGGCGCGTACCTGTGGGGCACGTTGCTCGACGACGTCTACCGCCCGTTCCTCACCTGGGACCCACTGCCGACCGAAGACGAGGGTCGCTCGTTCGGCGAGTTCTGGACGTGGCTCATGGACGTCCGCGCTCAAGCCCATCAGGATGGCAAAACCTTTGCGGCGTACTGCTATTCGCGTACCGCCGAAGACAAGTGGCTGTATGAATCGGCAGCGCGTTTCGCCGGGCGACCGGGCGTCCCGACACGCGAAGAGGTGCGCGCGTTCGTCGATTCAATCGAATGGGTCGACATGTTCCAAGCTGTCACCGAGCAGTTTATCTGCCCAAATGGCAAGGGGCTCAAGAAGATCGCGCCCGTCGCTGGGTTCGCGTGGCGCGACGCGGAAGCCAGCGGCGAAGCGTCAATGGGCTGGTACCGCAAGGCGGTTGGTTACGACGCCGCGATCGACGAATCCCAGCGCACCCGGCTGCTCGAATACAACGAAGACGACGTCCGCGCCACCCAGGTCCTGCGCGACTGGATGACTAATCGCGCTGCGGGAGAGGTTCCGTCGCTGGCCGACTTCGGGCGGTAATACGATGCCAGGCGTGACTGAACAGCTCGAGTTCCAGGCCGAGACGCACCAGCTCTTAGAGCTGATGATCCATTCGGTCTATTCCAACAAAGACACGTTCCTGCGCGAGTTGATCTCGAACGCCTCCGACGCGCTCGACAAGCTCAAGCTGGCCGCCTACCAGGACAAAGACCTCACCGCCGACACGTCTGATCTGCACATCGAGATCGACGTCGACCCGGAAGCGCGCACGCTTACCGTGCGCGACAACGGCATTGGCATGTCGCGCGCGGAAGTGGTCGACCTGATCGGCACGCTCGCCAAGTCGGGCACCGCTGAGCTGCGCCGCAAGCTCACCGAGGCCAAGTCCGAAGCTGCCGCCGAGGAACTCATCGGCCAGTTCGGCATCGGTTTCTACTCAACCTTCATGGTCGCCGACAAGGTCGAACTGCTCACCCGCAAGGCGGGCGAAACCGAAGGTACGCGCTGGGAAGCGGCCGCGGGCAGTTCCACCTACACGATCGAAACCGTCGCCGACGCCCCGCAGGGCACAACGGTGACCCTGCACCTCAAGCCCGCCGACCCCGACGATCACCTTTTCGACTACACGCTCGAATGGAAACTGCGCGAAATCGTGCGCAAATACTCCGACTTCATCGCGTGGCCGATTCGCATGAACGTCGAACGCACCGTCACCGAGGGTGAAGGCGAAGACAAGGTCGAAAAGACCATCGTCGAAGAGCAGGTGCTCAACTCGCAGAAGGCGCTCTGGACGCGCCCGCGCGGCGAGGTCAGCGACGAGGAATACACCGAGTTCTACCACCACGTTTCGCACGCGTGGGACACCCCGCTTGAGATCATCCCGATGAAGGCCGAAGGCACTTTCGAGTACCAGGCGCTGCTTTTCATCCCGTCGACGGCACCGTTCGACCTGTTCACCCGCGAGCACAAGCGTGGCGTGCAGTTGTATGTGCGTCGCGTTTTCATCATGGACAACTGCGAAGAACTCATGCCCGAGTACTTGCGGTTCGTGAAGGGTGTCGTTGACGCGCAAGATCTTTCGCTGAACGTGTCGCGTGAGATTTTGCAGCAGGACCGCCAGATTCAGATGATCCGCAAACGCCTTGTCCGCAAGGTGCTTTCGACGATCAAGGACATCCAAGGCGCGGAAGACCAGACGAAGTACGAGACGTTCTGGTCGCAGTTCGGGCGCGTGCTCAAGGAGGGTTTGCTCTCCGACGCCGACAACCGCGAAACCATCTTGGCTGTCTCGTCTTTCGCGTCGACGGCATCGGATTCCGAGCTCACGACGCTGGCTGGTTACGTCGAGCGGATGCCCGAAGGCCAGGACGCGATCTACTACATGACCGGCGAAAGTCGTGCGCAGGTGGAGAATTCGCCGCATCTGGAAGCGTTCAAGGCGAAGGGTCGCGAGGTGCTGATCCTCACCGATCCCGTCGATGAGATGTGGGTCAGCAGCGTCACCGACTTTGAAGGTAAGCCGTTTAAGTCGATCGCCAAGGGTGAGGTCGACCTGGAGACCGAGGACGAGAAGAAGGAAACCGAAGCCCTGCGTGAGCAGCAGGACAAGGACTTTGGTGACCTGCTGAAGTGGCTCGGCACCACCCTCGACGACGTCGCGAAGGAAGTGCGGCTCACCAACCGCCTCACGACTTCGCCCGCGTGCCTGGTCGGCGATGTTTTCGACTTCACGCCGATGCTGGAACGCATGTACCGCGCGTCGGGCCAGGCGTTGCCGGAGCAGAAGCGGATTCTGGAACTGAACCCGACGCACCCGCTGGTCACCGGTTTGCGCGATTCGTACGACGCGCGCAAGTCCGACGCGGACGCGGGCAAGGTGCCTGAGCTGGCGGAGGCTGCTGAATTGCTTTATGGCACAGCGGTTCTGGCTGAGGGCGGCGAGCTGAAGGACCCGGCCCGCTTCGCTCAGTTGCTGACTGAGCGGCTGACCCGCACGGTTTAACGCGCAAGGTTGGCGCGGGATCTCTCGCGCCAACCTTGTTTCGCGTTCGCATCACTGCGCGCGATACCGGTGTCAGTCTGCGGGCGCGGTCGCACTATTGATCACATGGCCGCGCATGAGATCCGCCGAGCGGAACCAGCCGACTACGACGACGTGATCGTTGTTGTCGACAACTGGTGGGGGCGCGCGATGGTCGACAAACTCCCGCGCATGTTCCTCGACCACTTCCACCGAACGAGCTTGATCGCAACCGACGAGGCCGGAATCTCGGGCTTCCTCATCGGCTTCGGCTCCCCGTCCGACGACCTGACCGCCCACATCCACTTCGTAGCGGTGCGCCCAGACGCCCGCAAATTCGGCCTGGGCCGCACCCTTTACGACGAGTTTTTCGCACTATCCCGCGACGATGGCCGCAAAATAGCAACCGCAATCACGTCGCCATCGAACTACACGTCAATAGATTTCCACCGAAGCCTTGGCTTCACGGTGGCAGGCCCGGTCCGCAACTACAACGGCCCGGGCCGCTCCCAAATAACCTTCGAACGCCCGATTTAGTTAGTCAGTTTCTTTGGGATGAGCGGTCATACACCGCTCAAGCAGCACTCGCCCCGCCGTCCGACTTCCTTTAGGCGCTGGTTCGACGAAATACCAAAGTCGCCCGCCATCGGTGATTTTGTACTGGTATCGCTCATAGGTGACTCCCGCATAGGAGCCGTATCGAAGCTCGCCCTTGAGCGGATATAGCCGCGCCGAGATTTCCTGTGGATTCGTCGTCAGCCGGTCCCAGGCGTCGACGGTCGCGTTCCGTGCGACCGCAAGACAGTCGATCCACCCCTTCTGTGCCTCGCTCGTAATGAACACGATTTCGTATTCGGTCCGCTTCAGCGGTCGCGGCACGTCCGACTTCTTCGTCACCTCTGCGCCTCCGGTGCTGGGACCGGCTCAGGCGTTTCCAGGTAATGCAGATCCGAACCATCCACGCTGATCTGCGGGTCGGCGTAGGCGCGGGCCGTCTCCTTCCATGCTTCGAGCATGGTCCCCAGTCGATCCACGCGCCCAACGGCAAGTCCGCCTCGTGCCAAGCTGAGGAACTCCCCGACGAACTCGACCCGAGACGCATCGGGCAGCAGCTCGATCCACGGGAAGACCAGTGCGAGGCGGCCGACCATTCGGTCTAGCATCTCGTCGTCGAGCGTTACCGCGAGCAGTTGCATGATCGATGACAGGGTGTCGTTATTTGCTGCGGACGTATCGGCACTGGACAGCCGCACAGCAGGGGCTGAGCGGCGAACGAGGATGACATCCCCGTTCGCTTCCATCTCCTCGACGATCCGATTCGGGTCGCGTAGGAAATCAGACCACTTTGCTGTCACGCTCATGCCCCAACCGTATCAGAACTACTTCTGAACTGGGCGGGATTCTGGACCCAATGACTAACGCGGGGCCATGCGGAGGGCGCCGTCCATGCGGATCGTTTCGCCGTTGAGGTAGTCGTGGGACGCGATGTATTCGACAAGCTGGGCGTACTCGTCGGGGCGGCCGAGGCGCGACGGGAACGGGACGCCCGCTTCCAAGCCCGCGCGGTATTCGGGGGTCACGCCTGCCAGCATCGGGGTGTCGATGATGCCGGGGGCGATGGTGTTCACGCGGATGCCGAACTGGGCGAGGTCGCGGGCGGCCGGGATGGTCATGCCGTGCACGCCACCCTTGGACGCCGAGTAAGCGATCTGGCCGATCTGGCCCTCGAACGCGGCAACCGAAGCCGTGTTGATAACAACGCCACGCTGGCCGTACTCATCGACCGGCTCGGTCTTGGAGATGGCGTCGGCGGCAAGGCGCATCACATTGAACGTGCCGATCAGGTTCACCGTGACGACCGTGCGGAACAGTTCAAGGTCGTGCGGACCGTTCTTGGAAAGGATACGTCCGGCCCAACCAACACCAGCACAGTTCACGACGATGCGCAGCGGCGCGGGGCCCTCGGTGATCTGGGCGATCGCGTCGGCGACCTGCTCGCCGCTGGTCACGTCGGCCGGAATCAGGGTGACGCCTTCGGGCACATCGTCGCCCGCGCGTTCGATCGATGCGGGAACGTCGAGGCCGAAAACGGTCGCGCCCGCGTCGGCGAGACGCTTCGCGGTCGCGGCGCCGAGCCCAGACGCGCCTCCGGTGACGATGGCGGCGGTACCTTTGATCTCCACTGCGGTGCCCTTCGATTGTTTGGCGGTGTGTCAATAAGCACGATAGCGGCGTGATGTGGCCCGCACCACCACCGATCGTTCACGCGCCGAACAACGCCGTTTTTCGGTGGTACCGTGCGGGAATGCGATGGATGGCCGGTCGAACGGTGGCCGGACACAAGGTGTTGATCACCGGTGCAGCAAGGGGATTGGGCGCCGCGCTCGCCCGCCAGCTCTCCGCCGCTGGCGCGCATGTCGCGTTGCTTGGACTTGAACCCGAACTGCTCGCCGAAGTCGCTGCCGAATGCGACAACGCACCGTGGCGATACTGCGATGTCGCCGACCCCGCGCAGGTCAAACGCGTAATCGACGCGCTCGCTGGCGAGTTGGGCGGCATCGACTCGCTCGTCGTCAACGCGGGAATCGCCAAACAGATGCCGATGGTCGGCGGTGACGCGAGCGTGCTTGAGGAAACCCTCGCGGTGAACGTGCTCGGCCTCGCCTACTGCGTGCAGTCGGCTGGGCCATACGTCGCTAGACCGGGCGGCTATGTGCTTGTCATGTCATCGGTTTCGGTCGCCGTCCAACTCCCGCTCGCCGGCGCGTACAGCGCGTCAGCGGCGGCGGTCGAGTCGCTTGGCTGCACCTTGCGCGCCGAACTACGCCACACCGGCGCGAAAGTGGGTATTACTTACTTCGCCGAGATCGACACCGACCTCACCGGTCGCGGTTTCGGCACCGCGGCAGCACACACCGTGCTCGGCAAAACCAGCTTGACCGGCGTCACCCCGGTCGGTCCAGCTGTCGACGCGATGGAACGCGCCATCCGACGAAGGCGGCGCTCGGTCGTCGCGCCGTGGTGGGTGTGGTTCGCGTTGCCCGTTCGACCGCTTTCCCAGTGGGTGCTGCGGTGTGTGCTCGGCAATCGCGTCGAGCGCGCTATCACCATCGCGCGCACCGAAGATCCCCCTTTCACGACCGCCCAACCTGCGCGTGCGCGCAGAATGGAACGGCAAACCTGACCGCGAAGGAGTCAGCGAGCATGAGCGATTCGGCGTCTAAGCTGCGGCAACTGCCCCGCGGCCGTCACCGGCTCTCGCGCGAACAGGTCGCCGAATCCCAACGGGAGCGCATCCTGATCGCGATGGGCGAGGCGATGACGGACGGCGGTTACGTCGGGACGCCGGTCGCCGCGATCCTCAAACTTGCCGGTGTTTCGCGTGAAACTTTCTACGAACTGTTTCGTTCGAAGGAAGACTGCTTCACCGCCGCGTTCGACCGCGTTTCGGCGCTGCTAGCCGCACGGTTACAGCTCACGATTGCCGAAATCGCCGACGCGGACGGCGTCACCCGCATGGACCGCATTCTCGGTGACTACTTCGACCACATGATCGACGACCCGGCCTCGGCGCGGCTGTTCCTCGTCGAGGTTTATGCCGTCGGACCTGCGGCGATCGAGGCGCGCATGGCGTTGCAGAAGCGCTTCGTCGACGTTGTCACCGCGATGTTGGGTGCCGAAACCGACGAGCAGCGGTTCGCGTGTGCGACGCTGGCCGCCGCGATCGGCGCGATGACGACGGGCCGAATCGCGGCCGACGACTTCGACGGCTTGCGCGCGTTGAAAGCGCCGCTGATCGAGCTCGCGCGCAGGTCGGGAGCGGTTTACGGGACCGCGTTCGCCTAGCTCGCGACCAGTTCCGGTGTCTTTCGCTTGGCCTGCCAAAGCCCAAGACCAACTCCGACAACAGCGGGTGCGATGAGCGCGACCGCGGCCGAACCCCACCCGCCCAAGCTGGGCGCGAACGCGTCGAGCAGGGTTTTCGCCGCGAAGAACAGGAAAAGCAGCCCCGACGCGAACGCGATCCCACGCTCCGGCAGGTGCTTGCCAGCAACCTTGCCAATCGCGATCGCGAGTCCACCGGCGGCGACCATGCCAGCGACCGCGCCGATCCAGACGGCCAACCAGCTGTGATGCGAAGCCAGCGCGGCGGCGGCGAACATCGTGCGGTCGCCCAGCTCAGCGAGGGTGAACGCCGAGATCACGACGAGCAAGGCGCTGCGCGCGGCGGTCGGCGGCGGTGCTTCTTGCTCTTCGGTGTCGATGGTGAAAACGTCGCGCAAGGTCCACGCGCCGACAACGAGCAACGTGAGTGCCGTGACGACGGCAATCGCGTCTGCGGGCAGCGCCGAACCGAGGAAATGGCCGACACCTGCGGCGATGAGGTTCACCAGCACGCTGGCGATGGTGATGCCAGCGAGCACAACCCACCAGCGATAGCGCAGCGAGAAAGTAAGGGCCATGAGCTGGGATTTGTCACCTAGCTCGGCAAGGAAGAGAACGCCGAAACTCAGCGCGATCGTGGCAATCATGTTGGCTCCAAGGACTCACTTCGGCCCGCGGCTGATCGCACTTCGAAGAGAAAAGCGCCCTCAGCCGACAGCACACCGAAAAACGGATGTTGTTGGCCGAAGGTCTCGCCCACCGGCATTTGTTAATGCCGGTTCACGCGCCGGACCGCGCGCTTGGTAGCGCGTAGTCAGTATGTCGACGGCGTGATTGGGGGCTACTCCCCTTCGCTGACGTCCACTCTAGCTGGTTGCTACTCGGATGCCAACCTTGCGTAATCGAAATCGCAATGCGCACACAAAGTTTGGTGATGCGCCCGTGATAGTTCGGTTTCCCTTATTTGACCGTGCCGGGAAACCTTTTGCTCAAAGTTCGCTATTACGCGGCGAGCAACATCGCCAATACGGCGGTGTCTGGATCGCTGATGAGGTCCATGCCGACGCGACTGACGAGCGAAGTGACCGTGCCGTCGAGTTCGGCTTCGGCCCATGCGGCCCGATGCTCCAAACCCAAATGCGGCACGCCGGGAAGCAGCACGCAGCCCGACGCCGCGCCCGCACATTCGGGCAGCGATGGTCGCGTTTCGGAAGGCGGATGCAGCATGAGCAGCGCGGGCGGAACGCGATCAGCGAAGCGGCCGGGCGCGAGCGCTTGCTCGCCCAAGACCGGACCCTCGGCGATGACCATGCCGACCGTGCCGGGTTCGGGGTCGTCGGGCAGTTCTTCGCGCACCCCGAACACCGTCGAGGTGACGAGCAGACCGGGCAGCGAAGCGACCCGCACCGCGAGCACCAAAACTTGCGCCCACTCCTTGGTGGTGTCAGGCCAGCGCCCAGAAACGACGAACCCGCACAGTTGACCGCGCGCCTGGAACGGGGTGATCCCGATCGGTGAAGTGCTCATGGTTGCCGCCTATCCTCAACCTGTAGTTAAGGAATAGCCCGAAACCGCATTAGCACACAAGTACCAGAGAGTGCTGGTCCGCCTCTCCGAGACTTAGGCCAGACCCAGGCGCGGGGAGACCCCCGTTGGCGGCCGACGGGAAAGGCTCGTGGTCGCGCGCGCCCGTACCCGGTGAGTTACCCGGATCTCCCCAGATCAGTGGTCCCTGCGGCAAACGAAAGGCCCCCGGCTCCGTGCCGAGGGCCCCTGCGTCTATTACCTCTTATCCGAAGATGAGGCCCTTGCCCTGCGTGGTCGCACGCGCGAAGCGGTCCTGCACGTCGGCCCAGTTGACGACGTTCCAGAACGCGGTCACGTAATCGGCCTTGACGTTCTTGTACTGCAGGTAGAAGGCGTGCTCCCACATGTCGACCTGCAGCAGCGGGATGATGCCGAGCGGCACGTTGGCCTGCTGGTCGTACAGCTGGAAGGTGAGCAGCTGCTGGCCGAGGGTGTCGTAGCCGAGCACCGCCCAGCCCGAGCCCTGCAGGCCGTTGGCGGCAGCGGTGAACTGCGCGCGGAACTTGTCGAACGAACCGAACTTGTCGTCGATCGCGGCGGCCAGCTCGCCCTCAGGCTTGTCGCCACCGTTGGGGGAGAGGTTCTTCCACCAGATGGTGTGGTTGGTGTGGCCACCGAGGTGGAAGGCCAGGTTCTTCTCAAGAAGCAGGATGGAGGCGAGGTTGCCCGAATCGCGAGCGGCCTCAAGCTGCTCGAGCGCCGTGTTGGCGCCTGCGACGTAAGCAGCGTGGTGCTTGGTGTAGTGAATCTCGTTGATCTCGCCGGAGATGTACGGCTCAAGCGCGCTGAAGTCGTAATCGAGTTCCGGCAACGTGTAGACGGCCACGATGTCCCTTTCCGTATGTCGGGGCTGTGCGCCCGATCGGACGAGCACACCAACCTTCATTGGTACACCCGTCCGTGGCAACCGCAAACGCGCGCCCCGAATTCCGTGTTTTAAAGGGGCGGTGCGATGTCGATGTGCGACGCGCGCGTGTCGCCTGAATCGTGGGCTCGCCACCAGCGCTGACCGTCTTCAATGAACTCGGCCATCGCGATGGGATTGCCTGCGGCATCGGTGATTTCAATCCGGTCGAACCAAACGCGCACGTCGAGTTCGCGTGGGTCGATGCCCTCTTCCTGGGAAAACTCGATGACGTGCGCGGAAATTCGCTGATCAAGCACGGTGTCGAAGGAAAGCAGCTCGCTCCAAAGCTGCCAGCCGCTGTCGTCGAGGTCGATGAATTCCCAGCCGTGCAGGCCACCGCCGCCGAAGCTGTCGATGGCCTCGTTGAGTTGTTCGAGGGTCAGGGGAAGCACGCGCGGATCGACGTCGTCCCATTTCTGGATGCGCAACGACGCGGCGACGCGGGTGACGCCGGTGAAGGTGAGCAACACTTTCCGGTCGACTGCGGTAACCGCGTCGACGGGAAGCGTGCGCGCCTCCAAAGCAAGCTGAAGCCGCCCCTGGGCGGCATCAACGTCTACCCCTAGACAAGTGGATTCGGACAAAGCGGTATTCAGGCCGGTGATGTCGAAACTGTCGAGTAGCCCCCTGCTCACGTTCATGCGCTCAGGCTACCGATCTGACCGCCCAGATCCCAGGATTTAGGATTTTCTCTATCGATTTCGTTTTTTATGGAACCGGGAAGGCTCGGGGCGCGTCCAAGTAAGTGTCGGGATGAAAATCGGCGCGCACACCTCGGCTGAGCAGCGCTGTCGTCTCGCCATCGGCGGTAAACGACCGCTCCGGGATGCCGTGGAGGGGAGTCCCGGATCGGTCGTTTCCCCGCAACGCCGGTCGAGACAACAATTGTGTGCTGGATAATAGCTGTGGCTCCGCGCGCCAACGCAACCTCGCACCTGCATCTGGCCTTAGTCACGGAGCGGCGGGTTGGCCTAGGATCGAGGCGTGACGAGCTCAGATGTGTCTTCGGTACCCATCACGGAGGTGCCAGCGGCGTTCGATACCGCGGTGCCGCCCGCCGGGGCACAGCTGTTGGACGTGCGCGAAGCCGACGAATGGGAGCTCGGGCACGCGCCCGGCGCGATCCACATTCCGATGGTCGACGTACCCGCTCGCCTCGACGACATCGACATCGACGCCCAGGTCTACGTAGTGTGCCGTCAGGGCGGTCGATCCATCGAGGTCGTCAAGTACCTCGCCCACATCGGCTATGAGGCCGTCAATGTCAGCGGCGGAATGGTCGCGTGGCAGCAGACCGGTCGGCCCGTCGTCGCTGACGGCGACCACCAAGCCAAGATCTACTAGTCCGAAACGGGGTGCGCGGGTGAGTTCGGTGGTGCAACCATGTGCCCGCTGTGGTGCGCGGTGGGCGGTACAGGGCACGCCGATGCACTGGTGCCCCCGCTGTCGAGGGGTCTTGCTTTCGCCAGGGCGGGTCGACGCGCCTGCCGCGTCACGCAACTACCGCTGGGTCGCGCGCAGGCCCGATCACCGGCTGCGTCGCGGTGCGGTCGGTACGCCAACCAAGGCGCCGCTCGGCCCAACGCCAAGCTATGCCGAAACGCCGCGCTGGGGTCTGCTCGATCCGCCGCCGCGTCAGGTTGAAACCCAACGCGACCGCCTCGATTGGTTCGTCAGCCGCCGCGATCGCCTATTGCGTTCGGCCGCAATCCTTTTCGTATTCGCCGCGCTTGCCGAGTACGGCCGCTACGCGGTCCTGCTGCGCAACCGCACGCGCCTAATTCCGCAATGGCTGCTCGTTTTTTCCGATGCCACCGTGTGGGTTTTCGGCATCGCTGCGCCCATCGCCGCCCTCGTCGCCGCCATCGCGCTCACGGGCTGGTTGGTTCGCGCGCGCGAGTCGGCGTTCGCCGCCGCGGGCAAACGCGACCCACGTGGTCGACTCGCGCTTTTCGCGGGTTGCCTTGTGCCACTTGCCAATTTGATTTGGCCTGGGGTCTTCCTCACGGAACTGCTCGGTCCCGATCCGAATCCGCGCAAGCTACAAGCCGTCCGAATCTGGTGGGCTGCTTGGGTTTTCGGAGCGGTGCTGCTGGTTGTCGGCACGATCTGGCGCGGCGCGTCGTCGCTACAGGCCGAAGCCGACGGCGTTTCTTTCGCCGGTTTCACCGACCTTTACGCGGCAGCGTTCGCCATCCTCACGCTGTGGGCCGTGCGCCTGCTTGAGGGCCGTGACCTGCGCGGAAAGCCGCGTTCAACACATCGACTCGTGCGCGCGGCCGACCCAGCGCAGGTGGTCATCGCACCGCTTGAGCCCGCGTCAACGCAAGATGCGCCCAGCGACAAGGATGTGGTTGAACGCGCGGAGTCGGCCGAAACAGGCGAGAATGCGCAAGAGGAGGTTTTGGCCAAGTGACCGAAGGCAATCGCGCGCCATTCGTCGTCGCGCACCGCGGCGCGTCCGCTGCGCTTCCTGAACACACTCTCGCCGCATACGAACTCGCGCTGGCCGAAGGTGCCGACGGCGTCGAATGCGATGTTCGCCTTTCGCGCGACGGGCATCTCGTGTGCGTGCACGACCGCACCGTCGACCGCACTTCCGACGCGACGGGCCTGGTCAGCGAACTTTCGCTCGCCGAATTGCAGGACATGAACTTCGGCACCGAGGACGCGCCGTCGACGGTGCTCGCGCTCGCCGACCTCATCAGCCTCGTCCTCGATTGGCGGGAACGGCCAACGAAGCTGTTCATCGAAACCAAGCACCCCGTGCGCTACGGCGCGCTTGTCGAAAACAAGGTGCTCGCCGAATTGCAGCGCTTCGGCATCGCGACGCCAGCGTCGGCCGATCATTCGCGCGCGGTCGTGATGTCGTTCGCGGCAACGGCAGTCTGGCGTATTCGCCGCGCCGCGCCGCTGCTACCGACTGTGCTGCTTGGCGAGTCGTCGCGTTTCCTTGGTGGCGGCGCGGCTACGACGGTCGGTGCGACAGCGGTTGGCCCGTCGGTGAAGACATTGCGCGAGCACCCCGAACTGGTCGACAAGGCAGCGGCGGCCGGTCGCGCGACGTACTGCTGGACCGTCGACGACGCCGACGACGTGAAGCTGTGCGCCGATCTTGGCGTCAGCTGGGTCGCGACCAACCACCCAGGTCGCACCAAGGCGCTGCTCGCCGAACTGTGAGTTGGGGGTGCGGCGCAACCGGCTCGCGCCCGCGCCCATAAACTCCGTGCGTGGGTAAAAGCAAGCGGAACAGTCCCAAGCCCGACAGCAATCGGGCGGAGCGTCTCGCGCAGCGGCGCGCGGCGCAAGAGCAGGCGTCTGCGGTCGTCACTCGACCGTTCGAAGGCCTTGCCGCCGAATGTGATCTGGTGGCGCTGCGGGAGTTCGTGCCGTCGGCGACCGCGACCTTGAAGCTAGCGCCCGGCGTTGCAGCCGAGCGTGAGGTCATCCTCGCGACCGTGCTGCCCGGCGCGGTTGCCGCGTTGGTTCGCGCTGGCGACGAGCCCGTCGCGTTTGTCGGAACGCAGACTCAGCATCAAAGTGACGACCCGGCTGCCGGTATCGCCGCGGCGATCCTGTGGACCCAGGGTGCCGAGCCGGGCGACTCGCTGCCGAAGCCGTCGATCGAAGGTGGCGCGCGCCTGGCCGACGTGATCGACCCCGGTGCCGACCTCGAACTCACCGTGCACAACGACTTCGACTGGTGGGTGCCCGAGGGCGTCACGCCGGATCCGCAGGTCGCGGCGACGATCGAGCAGGCCAAGCAGGCCATCATGCCGTCGGCGCGCTTGAACCTTGGTGGCGACGGCGTCGGTGCCGCGTGGTGGGTCGACGCTGGCGAGAAGGCTCACGTGCGCTGGGTGCGCCCGGAGAACGAAGACGACCTGATGCTCGCGCTGGCTCGCGTGCATGCGCGTGGCGGCCTGCACATGGGCGAAGGCTCGCGCTTCGCCGGCTCGTTCCGCACGCACGGTCTGCTCGTTCCGGTGTTCGACCTTGATCCCGAGCGGCACCCGACCGAGTGGGAAGCACCGGCGCGCGAGTTCGGTGCTCGTCTTGCCGAAGCGCTCGCCGACACTTCGCCGATGACGGGCGAAGAGCGGCGTTCGCGTGATGGTCTGCGTGCGCGTCAGGTGACGTTGCGCTAAGTCCTAGGAACAAAAGGCCGAGTCGTTTCGAACGACTCGGCCTTTTTTGCGTGAACTTTATGAAATGTATCTATTTCAAACTTGCTGGTCGGTTAGGTTGCGCTAGCGCTGACATTCGGCGTTAGACGAAAGCAGAGGGAAAAATGGAATTCTTGGGATCGATCGCTGGCCTCGCGCAGATCGTGATTGGCACCATCCTCGCCAACACCGGCTCGGGCGGTTCGGGCTCGGGCTGGTAATCCCCAGCGCCCAAAGTCGAACACCCGCACTCAGCGCTGATTCGCACCCGATATGCGGCGGGTTCGAATCAGCGCTGACGTGTTTTCCTAGACCGCGCCACCTGCGACAGCGGGACCACCCGAAGCCTCGGGCGGCGTGCTCATTTCCCGCCACAGGAAATCTTCCAAATCGAACAGGTTCGAGCCCGCCCGATCGGCGATGTTCACCAACGTCGTCATGTATGCGACTTCCTCAACCTGCTCCTTGAGGAACCACTGCATGAACTGTTCGCCCAGGTAATCGCCCTCTTCGCGGGCCGTGCTCGCGAGCTGAACGATCTGGTCGGTGACGGTTTTCTCCTGCGCGAGCGCGAGTGCGATCGGCTCGCGCGCATCAGCGAACTTCGACTTAGCCGCGTCGACGCCCGCGATCTCAACACTGATATCGCGATCGACGAAATACTGCACGATCATCATCGCGTGATTGCGTTCTTCGACCGACTGGGCGTAGAAGCGCTTTGCCAATTGCGGGAGGTCGTTGTTGTCGTACCACACCGCGATGGCGATGTACTGGTGCTCGGCGTTGAACTCATGCCGGATCTGATCATGAAGCAACTTCAGGAATTTGCTGCGCGGAGGTTCCGGATGAATCGACATGGCGGCCACATTAGCGCTGGCCAGAACGCCTTGTCATCCAAGTGCAGCCTTATTGAGGACAGTATTCCCTAAGTTCCCGCCATGCGCGGCGCGGTGTTATCGATACCAACAACCGGCGTGAGTTCACGTTCGATAAACAATTCGACATCGAATAGATTGCCGTCGCGGTCGAGCACGCGGACAAGCGTGATCAATTCGGCAACGTCAGCGACCTGTTCTTTCAAGAACCACTGCATGAACTGCTCGCCGAGGTAATCGTTAGCCGTTCGCGCTGCCGCCGCGAGTTCCGTGATCTGTTTGGTCGTGACGTGCTCGCACTCAAGCAAGTACGCCATCGCGGCGCGCGGCGAGTCGAACTCCGAAACCACCTCGTCGATACCGCCGATCGACACCGGCTCATCGCGATCAAGCAGGTACTGCACCATGCGCATCGCGTGCCCGTGGTTCTCGGTCGAACGCGGGTACGTTTGGCCAGCTAACTGCGGCAAATCGAGCGAGTCGTAATAGACTGCGGCGGCCAAATACTGCTGCGCCAAGGTGAGTTGGTTGCGGATCTGAGTCCGCAAGAGCTGCGCGAACGAACCGTCGGTGGCCATGAATCGAACCTACCCTGTTCGCAAGTCCGCCGGAATCTGTTGATCGTTGGCGAGTGCGTCGAAGAAGCTCGACGCCTTCGCCTTGTCCCAAACGAGCACGTTGCCGACGTCGGTGTCGGAGAAGCCGCCGATCGGAACCGTCGTCGTCACAGTCTCGCCACGCATCGCCCAACCGAGCGCACCAAGGTTCCAAATGTGGTCGCCCTCATCGACTTTCAGCGATTTAGCGACACCTGTCGACATCGACCACAGCGCGAACGGGTTGACGATCGTGCCGATGCTCGTCGCCTTTTTCAGCAGCGCGGCCATGAACATGCGCTGGTGCTTCATGCGATCGACGTCGGCGAGCGGCGTCGCGCGGGTGCGCACGAAACCGAGGGCATCGGGGCCGCTGAGTTTCTGGCAGCCAGCGGGCAGGTCGAGGCCGGCGAGCGGGTCGGAAATCGGTTCGTCGAGGCACACGTCGATGCCGCCGAGCGCGTCGACAACGCTGGCGAAGCCGCCGAACCCGATTTGGGCGTAGTGGTCGATGCGAATGCCAGTCGCCTGTTCGACGGTCTGGGTCAGCAGCGGCGCGCCGCCGAACGCGAACGCGGCATTGAGCTTGTCTTTACCGTGGCCGGGGATGGGCACGTACGAGTCGCGGGGGAGGCTCACCATCGTGGTCGGCCCCGAGCCTGGGATGTGGACGAGCATGATCGTGTCGGTGCGTTCGGGGCCAACATCACCGCCGGTCGCGAGCTCTTTTTCCTGATCGGCAGTGAGCCCCGCGCGACCGTCGGAACCGACGAGCAGCCAGTTCGTTCCCGGGGTGTCGGCTGGCCGGTCGGGGTAGTTGGCAAGCGCGTCGATGCGGGTCAGCGAGTTGTCGAGGTACATCACGCCCGCGATCAGCGCGACGATGAGCAGGATGCCGGTGAAACTGACCCAGCGCAGCGGGCGACGGCGACGACGCGGTCGAGGCTGACGGCCGTTCGCCGCGGGCGGCGCGGGGGGAGGCGTACGGCGACGCGGGGGCAGCGGGTCGTGATGCGGGACCGGTCGCTGGGTTGGCGCGTGGCGCTGTTGCGCGGGCCGTTGCGTCGGTGGCGGTGTATGCGGACGCGGCTGCGGTTTCGGCGCGGCGGGCGGCATTTGCGAGTAGGCGAGCGGTTCGTTGCCGCGCCCGTCGCGGTGGATGACGGCCGTCGGTTCGACGTGGGATGCGCCCGGGGGCGGACCGCCGGGCGTGTGCCGAACGGTCGCGGCGTCGGTGGGCGCGCCGGGAATGCGGCGTGTTGGGCCGTCGGCGGGCGGGTTGTGCCGAACCGTGGCAGCGTCACCCGGCGCGCCGTGCGGTCCAGGCCGACGAGGCGGCGGGCCACCCGGCTCGACGTGCGGATACGCGCCGTGTGGGTTCGCATGAGGCTGGTTCACATGTGGCTGATGATTCTGTGGCGGCTGGCCGGGCTGCGGCGGGCGCGGTCGTGCCCCGGGTCCCGCAGGAGGCGGCACCCGGCGCATACGTGGATCCTCGCGGGGTGCGTCGCCGTTCATCACCGGGAACTCTACTTCTCGCTAGCGCGCCACGCGGGCTGCGCGACGGATTACTTATGCATAGCTTGCGATAGATGCCGCGTTAGCAGGACTTATGTCACGTTTGTGACCCTGGACGCGGGCGCGCGCCTACGGCAACCACGAAACGCGTCCCCGTAAGACGTTGTACCCAACGTAGGCAACCGTGTCGATTACCGCGTGCGCGACGATCAGCGCCCACAGCCGGTTCGTCCGCTGCCAATATCGCGCGAAAATTACGCCCATCACCACGTTGCCGATGCCACCGCCAAGGCCCTGGTACAGGTGATAACTGCCGCGCAACAGCGACGACGCGACCAACGAGCGGTTGTCCGACCACCCGAGCTGACGCAGTCGCGTGATCAGGTACGCGACAACAAGCACTTCCTCGGCGACGGAATTCGCGCAAGCCGACAACACAAGTACCGGCAACCGCCACCAATGCTCCGACAGCGAACTCGGAATGATCGTGACACTCACGCCGAGCGCATGAGCGGCCAAATACAGTGCGAGACCGGGCAATCCGATGAGCGCGGCAAGCCCGAGCCCCTGCACGATATCGGGCCGACGAATCCGCGCGAGGCCGATCATGCGCGGCCCAATCCCGCTGCGCCACAACAGATAAACGCCGAGCGCGGCCCACGCGAGCAGTCGGGTGACGCCAACCAGTTGGAATGCCAGGTCAATGACCGACTGGGCCGAACGCGACGCGTTCAACGCGACGGTACGGCCACCGATGCCGCCGGGCGAAACAACCGAATCAAGAAGGGACAGTGCCGAACTCAACCCGCTGAGCCCGAAGGTGACAAGCAGGACGATGGCGATCTCGACCCGAATGCCGAAGCGTTCTTTGTCGGTCAGCTCAACGGGCGCACGCATTCGCGCAGTGTATGCGGCGAAGCTGGCAAAACCGGCGTGCGCTTAGCGGTTGCGCAAACCGTTGCGGAACGGGCAGCCAGCCAGAATCCGCACCTGCATGCTGAGCGATTCGATATCGCAAGCGGGCGCGCTGAACGGTAGGCGTAGGTCGTGATCGCCGGTGACGTGTTCGACGCGCAGCGTGATTCCGTACTGGTCGATGGCGAGCGGTTTTACGACCCCACCGCGCAACCGTGCGGGTAGGTGGCGCGACAACTGCGCGACGATGTCGGCGTGGTCGTCGGCGAGATGCTGCAACCACGAGTCTTCCCAGTCGGCGAACGGGTCGATGCTCGCCGCCCGCAGCTCGACCTCGTCGGCCAATTCCGCGCCCGTCGCATTCGCGAGCACCGCCGACGCGACGCGCACCCGAACGAGCGTGAGCCCATGCCCAATGTCGAGCAGCATCGGATGCGCGAACTCCTTGGCCACCTCAACGGCCAGCGCCCGTTGCGCTTCGACCGGCACCGTTCGCACCTGCCCGCGCAACCACACAAGCGCCCGCACGGGTTCGCGCAGCGGCAGCGGCGCGTGGTCGGTGAGCTCGACAACCGCGGACGTGCCGTCGGCGATGACGACGTCGTCGCGAACGGCAAGCACCACGTCACCGCATTGCCGCAGGTGGTGGACAACAACCTCAACCGGCTCAACGGCTGGCAGCGCGAGCGTCGCCGTCTCCGCATGGCGACATGCGCTGCGCACCCGCTCCGCCGTCGACGGCCCGATCATCGTGCTCGACTTCACCACACCAGCCTCCCGTTAATTAGGTAAACCTAAGCTAAGTCAACCGACCGTGAAGTGCAACACCATCGCCGATCTAGGGTGGTCGTATGACGCATGACGACCACGACGACAACGCAAAACACAGCGAGCCCGTCCTCGTCACCCTGTCGGCCCCGGCCCGAAAAAGCCTGGTCGCCGACCTAGTGCGCCCACTCAACTCGGCGAAATCGTCCGCGCCAACCATCGACGCCGACATCCCCGACGAAGAACTCGCCGCCTTCCTCGCTGGCATCCCGCACACCGACACCGGCTACATCGCCCGCACCGAAAGCGGCGAGCGCGCGGTTGCGGTTGTTGCCGCGACGGTTGCCGCGATCTGCGGATTCGACATCATCGGTGCCCTGCGCAACCCCGACATCGACTTCGTCCGCTCGCTGAAGCCGCCAGCGATCGAAGCGACAAGAACCGTGCTGCTCGCGATCGAGACAAGTTCCGAAGCGCAATTGCGCGAAGCGCTCGCCACGTTCGCCCCGTAATAAGCTGGCAACATGCGCATCGCCTACTTCGGCCCGTCCGGGACCTTCACAGAGATGGCCCTTGCCCGGTTCGAAGCTGCCGATGCCTTCGACGCGCCGGTAGAACGCGTGCCAGCGAAAAGTCAGGGCGCTGCCCTTGAGCTGGTGCGCTCCGGCGAAGTGGACGGCGCTGTTGTGCCGATCGAGAGTTCCGTCGAAGGGTCGATCCCCGCCACCCTCGACTCCCTCGCCGTTGGCCCACGCCTGCAAATCATCGGCGAAACCGAACTAGAAGTGGCGTTCACAATCCTGGGTCGGCAAGGAACCGAGCTCGCCGACGTGCGCTCGCTTGCCGCGTACCCCGTTGCCTTCGCCCAGGTTCGCGACTGGGTTGCCGCGAATATCCCTGCCGCCCAATCGGTTACGTCGGCGTCGAACGCGGCCGCCGCCGAAGACGTCGCGGCTGGCCTCGCCGACGCCGCCGTTTCCACCGCGCTCGCTGGCGAACGCCTCGGTCTTGCCGTGCTTGCGAGCGGCGTTGCCGACTTCGACCAGGCCGTCACCCGCTTCGTGCTCGTCACCAAACCCGCCGTTGCCCCCTCTCCGACCGGTGCCGACCGCACCTCAGTGGTTCTCGAACTACCAAACGAACCCGGCTCGCTGATGCGCGCCTTCGCTGAATTCGCCACGCGCGGAGTGGATCTCACGCGAATCGAATCGCGCCCAACCCGTACTGGCATGGGCACCTACCGCTTTTATCTCGACTGCGTTGGTCACATCGACGACCCCGCCGTCGCCGAAACGCTCAAAGCCCTGCATCGCACCGCCCAGGTGCGCTTTCTTGGATCGTGGCCCGCATCATCGGCGATCGGAACGCCTCCTCCCGCCGACGAACCTGCCGCAGAATGGTTAACGCAACTGCGAAAGGGGATCGTCGATTTATGAGCACCGCCGCCAAGCTCGTACTGGTTCGCCACGGAGAAACCGAAGGCAACGTCGCCAAGCTGCTCGACACCAAACTTCCCGGTGCGCCCCTCACGGAACGTGGGGTGGCACAGGCTAAGTCGTTTGGCGCGAACCTCGTGCGACCCCCGCGACTGCTTGTCTCGTCAGAAGCGTTGCGCGCCAAGCAAACTGCCGCGCACATCGCCGCTGCCGTCAACCTGGAACCCCAGGTGCTCAATGGACTATACGAAGTTCAACTGGGCGAGCTGGACGGCCGTGGCGACCGCGAAGCCTTCGAAGCTTTCGAAACCATCTACACCGACTGGCACTTCGGCAACCTTGACGTGCGCGCCCCCGGCGGCGAATCCGGCCAAGAAGTACTCGATCGCTTCCTGCCGGTGCTCAACGATCTACGCGCGACGCATCTGGAAGCAGACGCGGAAGGCGACGTACTCGTTGTAATCCACGGTGCCGCAATGAGATTGGTCGCCAAGGCCCTGACCGGCTTCGCGCCGGAGTTCTCCGCGACCAATCACCTCGACAACACCGAAACTATCGAACTACTCCCTGTACCGAGCGGTGGCTACCAGTGCTTGCGCTGGGGCAAACTCACGCCACCGTTCGACGTTCGGGAACATCAGGAGACCGACGACCCGATGGGCTAGTTGCGCACCGGGAACTCGGCACGCAGCGGCAGCGACTCGATGAGATCCGCTATCGCGGTACGCAACCTTGCCGCTGTGCCGCTGGCGACCGACGACCACTTCACCCCGTCTTCGGCCAAACTCGCGGTGATGATGAATCTGCCCGCGCGCGTGTTGAATACGGCGATGTGGTTGTCGCCGATGGTGCGCGTGCCCTCGCCGTAGGCAACCCCGACGATCTCGGCGTAGGAGTGGATTTCCACCAGCGCTGATGCCAACGTCTGTGCGTCGGTAGCCGGTTTGGCTACGTTGCTGAGCCGCTCGGCAGTGGCCGCGACATCGCCGGTATCGCCGAAAATCGGGGCCAGTTCCTCCGTTGGTGCGTTAAGCCCATACAGCTCAAGCGCATCGGCGGTACCCAGCGCTTGCGCCACCGCGCCCGGCAGGTCCAACCCAGCGTCGTCGATGACGTAGGAGTCGGGCCCACGCAACGCGACGACCGCGCGGTCTTCGCCTTGCGCGAGACAGAACCGGTTGACCTGAGCGCCAACCACCCAGCGCAGCGCGATGATCCACTGCGGGCGGTACAGCACCCGAAGCCGCTCGGCCAATTCCGGCGCGACAACTTCGCCAAAAAGTAGTTCGCGCTCGGTGAGGGAGGCGGCAGCCGCTTGCATCGCCTTATCGTGCGCGGCGACATTGTCGTAGCGACCTAGCGCGTCGAGCACGACCGGCATCTCGTCGAATTGCAGTGCCTCCAAAAGGAACTGCATCTCGTCGAGGGAAAGGACTACTGCCTCAAGGAGTGCGCCTGAGCCTCCCGCACCGAGCACTGTCATTTGGCCGACCCGGCGAGGTCGGCACCAATCACGCCTTCGGCGGCGTAGCGACCGTCGGTGAACGCGTCGGCGTCGCGACCGTAGTCGTTGGCCTTGTGCTCGGCGTCTTCCTCTTCCTTTGCCCCCGCACCGCGACCCATGAGCGGGTTACCGCCAGTGGCGGCTGTGCGGGCGGGAGCGGTTTCAGCACCACGCGTGATAACCGACTCGGTGGCAGGCGCACCCGCCGCGACGTTGGCCTGCGGCGCACCCCAGCCCTCGGGCAGCTTTAGCGCCGACCCGTTGAGCGAAACTCCGCCAAGCCCAGCGGCCGAGACGGTGGACGTGCCGCAACCAAGGCCCGAAACCGCGGGCGCGCTAAGCGCGGTACCAGCGGGAAGGGTGGCGGTTGCGGCAGGCACGGTGCCCAGTGCGGCGGCGGCAATGTTGCTTGCGGTGCCAACACCGGTGCTGACCACGCTGCCAGCAACCTGCGCGGCCTGGCTAGCTGCACTAGCGATGCCGCCGGGGTTGGCGAGCAACGCCTGCGCGGCGGCAGCGGCTACCTGCACCGGATCGCCACCGAAGGCGTTCTCGCCCGCTTGCGCGGCCGAGCCAGCGCCATTGGCGATAGCGGGCGGCATCGAGAAATCCCCCGGGGTGATGACCGTTGCGGTTGTTGCCGCCTCGTAGGTCTCCATGACGAGCGCCGCGCGAATATCCATCGCGTGACGCGCGACCTCAGCAACCTCGAACGCACCCGAAACGACACCGGGCGGGTTGGCCGACGCGGCTACGGCCGTGTTGGTCGCGATGATCTCGGGCAGGCTGGGCATCGCGAGCGAAGCGACGGTGTACGCCGTTGCGTTGGCGGTGGCCTTCGCGCTCATCGTCGCCGCCATGATGGCCTGCTGACCGGTCCAGTTGAGGAACGGCGCGAGTCGGCCGAGCACAGCGAGACCGTTGATGCCCTGCAAACCAACGCCGACCTCGGCGATAACGCGCGTGATGGTGAAGGATGCCTCGCCCCAAACGGCGGCGAGCGTGCCCCACGACGTGGCCGCTGCCGAGATGGGCACCGCGTGCGCCCCCGCGTTGAGCGTGGTGGAGTTGACTTCGGCCATGCGGGGCAGCCAGAACACCCCGGTGATTCCTGCGGTCATGCTTTCTTCTCCCCTTTTAGATGCGGGCGCTCAGAGACCGGCCGCGGTGATGGTTGCCGCGTGCAGCGCGTCTTCCCCAATGTTGGTTGCTAGCTGCGCGCGCAACGTTGCGGCGGCGTGATGCAGTTCGAGGATGCCCTGTGCGACCGCGCTGTCGTGCGTTGCCGCCGCGCGGTTGAAGTGGTTGGCCGCGAGCAGCGAAACCTCTTCCGCCCCTGACGGAAGCACGTGCGTTGTCGGCCCGGCGAGCATGGCGGCCGCAGCCAGCCGTTCAGCGAGCAGATCGAGCTCCGCTGCGGCGGCGAGCACGATTTCAGGTGCGATAAGAACGTGTCCAACCATGACCCGACTCCTTCTGGTGGCGACTATCGGGAACCACGAGAATTCCCCCTACGAGTGATAGGACGCGCGAGCGGGTCGATCGGTTCCACATTCTCGAAAGATTTCCCCACCCGAGTTTTTCTTGCTGTCTTCTAGCCCCATCCCAGCTCATGCAACCGGTCGTCGTCAATCCCGAAATAGTGTGCGACTTCGTGGATCACGGTGATGACGACCTCGTCGACAACGTCGTCGTCGGAGTTGCAGATGTCAAGGATAGCGTCTCGGTAGATCGTGATGGTGTCAGGAAGCGAACCCGCGTAGTAGGAATCGCGTTCGGTGAGCGCGATGCCGTGATAGAGCCCGAGCATGGTCGGGTCTTCGTCGCTGCGCGCTTCAACGAGCACGACGACGTTGTCCATCGCGTTGGCGAATTCGGGCGGAATCTTGTCGAGTGCGTCGCTGACCAACTCTTCGAAGCGGGCAGCCGACATCGAGTGCGGCATTACCGCGGCTGTGGTTGCGGCGGGAGCGGGGCGGCGCCGGGCAGGGGAGCGGGCGTTGACCTGCCGGTTTTCGGCGGCGCGACCGGCGCTTGACCGTCGATGAGAATGTCGCCACGCGCGGTGCCAACGATCGACGCGAACCCTTCGCGATCAGCCCCCTTGCCAAGCCAGCAGTCGAGCTTACGGCTGCCAGCGAGCCAGCTGTTCGGGTCGAGGTGATCGAAGAACAGCGTGAGGGTTTTGTCGCCGATGGCGTCCGGCCTGCCCAAATAGTCGGTGCTCAGGCGCGTGCATTCGGCTTCGAGGTACTTGTCCTGGTCGGCTTCCGACGGTGGACCGCCGTTGAAATTCGCTGCCAAGTCGACAACGCCAGCGATCTCAACCGCGTGCGGTTGCGCGCAGTCGACTGGGTCGGTCGGCAGGTTTTGGCTGATGCCGAGGCACGTTCCGGGCTCGTGGATCTTGGATTGGTCAGCGGCGGTCACCGAACCTGTCGACGCTGGGCTGTTCGCCGTCGCGGCGACCTGGACTCCGCAGCGCAGCGTGCGGTCGCCGTGTTGCCAACCGGCGGGCGAAGGCGACATCACGTTCACCATGAATTTGCCACGCGGATCGAACCGGCCGCCAAGGTATGCCTGGACCGCTGGCACGCAGTGTTCATCGCGCAGTTCGGTCATGCGCAGCGAGTCGGGATGACGTGTGCCGCCGCTGAATTCACGGCCAGGGTAGGCGTTCAAATCGATCACCGCGGCAACTTCGAACAGGTGCTTCTCGCCGCAATTCACGCGGGCGAGGTCGCTTCGATCGGGCTTTGACCAGGTCAAACAGTCGCCTTTGGCGGCGGAGGAAAACTCGCGGTCGCGGACGACAGGTTCGGAACCGGGCTGATGGGCTTCGAGCCCGGTGTCGTTGTCGAAGCCGATCGCCATGCTCACCAGCGCGGCGATGACCGCGCCAAGCGCGCCGATAACCAGACCCCACCGCAGTTTGCTCGCTGACAAATGCAGCGCTGACCCGCGCCCTGAGGACGCGGGTTGCGAGGATTTAGGTGACCGATCACTCCGCTGCTTAGCCATCGCCGCCCATCATAGGAGTCGCGCGCGCGAGCGCGGGTAGGTGACGGTTACCCGCGCAGCGCGGACAGGAAAATGCCGGGCAGACGACTGAGTTTGCCGTCGCCGTAGAAGCCGGTCAGCGCTTTGCCGGTGCCGGTTCCGGTCTTGTTCGAAACGAACCACGGCGGCTTCGGGCTCAGCACGAATTCGCCAGCGAACACCGCGCGCGGCGCTGGCCGGAACGGGCCACGGACGACGGTCCGTTCCACGTCATCGAGCAGGAACGCGTTGTGGACAACGCCGACGCCGCTCTGGATGTCGTCGAGCACGTGGCCGGGGAACGCGCCCCAACTCGCGCGCGGCGTGAGGAACGCGAGACCGGTCCACGCGTTCACCGCGACCGTCCCGTAGCGCAGCTTTTCGATCGCGTCGTCGAGGGCATTGCCGAGTTCGTTGATGGTTCGCGGGTGCACGATGAGGTTCGCCCCGAGCGTGCCGATCAGCTCGTCGTTCGCGAAAGTGACTGCGGCACTGAGGAATTCACTCCCCGTACCGGGCAGTTCAACAACGCCGAGCACGGGCGAGAAGTACTCGGTGCGCAGCAGCGGGGTGTCGCTGGTCGGGAGGTTTTCCACGAGGAGGCGACCGTTCGCGCGCTGGCTTTCGGGATAGTTCGACAGCGCGTCGGCAACGCGGTTGTCGCTGCCCGGGTAGTACGCGGGGCGCGCGGGCGCGGCGTCAATGGCACTACGCAGCTCGGCGAGGAACTGCTTTTTCTGCGGCCAATCGGCGCTCAACACCAGCGTCTGTGCGGCGACACAGTTGTAGCCACCGTTGTGGAGCCGCATGGTCGCGACGTGTTCGGCCTGGAACTTCAGATCGGCATCCGACCAGTCGCCGGGCACGACGATTACGGGCGCGACGCCGCCGAGTTCGCTGGTAATCGGCTTGGTCAGCAGGGGCTCGCCGGACTTCTTGCGGGCGGCACCTTCCTCGCCGACACCCCACACGATCGCGTCGTGCGTCGGCGCGCCGCCGGTCATATGCACGTGGTCGACTAGGTCGTGGTTCACGAGGTAGCCGCCCTCAGCAGCGCCACCGGTGAGGATGCGCACGAAGCCAGCCTCGATAAACGGCGCGAAAACCGTTTCGAAAACCTCAAGCAGCGGGTTGGTGATCGGGTTGAGTTTCAGCGCGACAACACGGTTGTTCGCGTAAAGCTCATACAGCGTGTCGAGCGGCGCGATCGACATAATGTTGCCCGCGCCGAGCACCGCGCCAACGCCCCGAGTGGCCGCGGGATCGAGCTGGGCAAGGCCCGCGTTGGCGCGCGCGGCGGCGGCGTCGACACCGGGGCGCAGCCATACATCGGCACTGAAACCGCTCAGCAGGAGCTTGTCGTAGATGCCGTGCGGCAGCGCGGGAACCGAAACGCGACCGCCCGGCGCGCTATCCAGCGCAACGCCGTCAAGGGGGCTTTTGCCCTGTTCAAGGGCGGAAAGCGTCTCGCTCAGCGCGGCCGTTGCGCTAAGCAACGTGGCCGGGCCCGAAAGCCACTCCTCGCCGACGAGCGGGCTGTCGGCGGCAAGCTGCTTGATCACGAGCGCGGCAGCGACCCACGCTTCGGCATTCGCGGCGGTGAGCGCATGGACTTCGTCGAGCAATTCGCGACGCCTGCTCAGAGGCGTTGCGGCCCAGGATTTCTCCCCCCGGGAAAGGTCTGCGAGTGCGGAATCGATGGCGGCGGTGTCGAAAGAGGTTCCCACCCCCGCAACTATGCCCTTTTCAAGCTGACTAGGCTGTTTTCTTATGATCGACCTCCGTTTCGTGCGTGAGAATCCCGATGTCGTCCGCGCCTCGCAGCGTGCTCGCGGCGAGGACCCGTCCCTCGTCGACGCGCTGCTCGAAGCCGACGCCGCCCGTCGTGCCGCTGTCGCGACCGCCGACAACCTGCGCGCCGAGCACAAGGCGATGGGCAAGGTCATCGGGAAGGCAAGCAAGGAAGAGCGCCCGGCGCTGCTTGCCGCCGCGAGCGACATGTCGACCAAGGTCAAGGAAGCCGAGGTCGCCCAGAGCGCTGCCGACGCCGACCTCGACGCTGCCCACCGCGCGCTGTCCAACGTTGTTCAAGAGGGCGCGCCAGCTGGCGGCGAAGACGACTACGTCGTGCTCGAAACCGTGGGCACCCCACCGGTTTTCGACTTCGAACCCAAAGACCACCTCGAACTTGGTGAGTCGCTGAAGCTGCTCGACATGGAACGCGGCGCGAAGGTTTCGGGTTCGCGGTTCTACTTCCTCACCGGTTACGGCGCGCTGTTGCAGATGGGTCTGTTGCAGCTTGCCGCGCAGAAGGCCGTCGCGAACGGCTTCACGATGATGATTCCGCCGGTGCTTGTTCGTCCGGAAATCATGGCTGGCACGGGCTTCCTCGGTCAGCATTCGGCCGAGATTTATCACCTCGAAGAGGACGACCTTTACCTCGTCGGCACGTCGGAGGTGCCGCTCGCCGGCTTCCACTCCGAAGAAATCCTTGACCTTTCCGAGGGCCCGAAGCGCTACGCCGGCTGGTCGTCGTGCTTCCGTCGCGAAGCGGGCAGCTACGGCAAAGACACGCGCGGCATCATTCGCGTGCACCAGTTCGACAAGGTCGAAATGTTTGTCTACACCACGCCTGACCAGGCCGAAGCCGAACATCAGCGCCTGCTCGCGTGGGAGCGTGAGATGCTCGCCGCGATCGAGGTGCCCTACCGTGTCATCGACGTTGCCGCTGGCGACCTTGGGTCCAGCGCCGCGCGCAAGTTCGACTGCGAAGCGTGGGTACCGACCCAGCAGACCTACCGCGAACTGACTTCCACGTCGAACTGCACCACGTTCCAGGCGCGTCGGCTTTCGGTCCGCTACCGCGATGAGAACGGCAAACCGCAGATCGCGGCGACGCTCAACGGCACGCTCGCGACCACGCGCTGGATTGTCGCGATCCTCGAAAACCACCAGCAGGCCGACGGTTCCGTGCGCGTTCCCGCTGCGCTTGTGCCATTTGTCGGCACCGACGTGTTGCGACCATAATGTGAGTCACTGTTTGCTGGGCGTGCATTTAGCGAATCTGGCAAACATCTAGAGCTCCCTACATTTAGGCTGGTGCACGTGCGAGGAATCGGGGCGCGCGGCGATACCCGAACCCGGGTCCGGGCGGCATCGGCGTTGGCGACGGCAAAGGTTATGGCAAGGACCACCGGAGCGTTCTACGTGCTCGGTGGCGTCCTCGGCCTGATGATCACTGCCGTCGCCCCAGGTCATGACGGCAATCGCGCGCTTGTCGGCATCGCGGCGGCGATCTCGGTGCTGCTTGGGCTCACGCTGCTCGCGTGGGGTCCGCGCATGCCGCACGCGCTGCATCACCTCTACCTCGCAACCGCGACCGTGCTCGTCGCGATCGCGGTTTACGACTTCCCCAACCTGGTCGGCGGCATCACGCTCGCGTCGTTCTTCGTTTTCGTCGCATGCGACGCCGCGCTGTTCTTCGCGTGGCCGCAGGCGATGGCCCATATCGGGTTCGCGATGATCCTGTGTTTGCTTGTGCTGCCAGCGCGTGGGTTGCCGTGGTGGTCAGGGCTGATTCCGGCGGGCGTCACGTTTGGTGCGGGCGTGGTCGTTGGCATTTTGACGCGATTGGCGTCCGACGCCGACATCGACGTGCTCACCGGGCTACTCAACCGGCGTGGTTTCGAAAAGCAGCTCAACCCGGCTATTGATGCGGCAAGTCGCAGTGGGAACGGGTTGTCGCTGGTTTTGGTCGACCTCGACCGCTTCCAGAAGATCAACGACCACCTCGGTCATCGCGCGGGCGACGCTGTTCTCCAGCGAGTTGCGGACAGTTGGCTCGAACTGCTTTCGCCCGACCAGGCACTCGCGCGCTTCGGCGGCGACGTCTTCGCGCTGCTTTTGCCCGACACCACCGAGCAGGCCGCGATTCTGCTCACCGAACAGCTGCGCGCCGCGGTCACGATGGGGTGCTCGGCTGGTGTCACGTCGTGGCAGCCCGGTGAGTCGGCTTCGCTGCTGATTAGTCGTGCTGACGTTGGGCTTTACCGGGCAAAGCAGGCCGGTCGCAACCGGACGGTGCTTGAGTCGTCGCGTCAACTGCCGCTCGCGGTTGAGTTGCGCGAGGCGATTGACCGCGGTGCGCTCGACGTGCACTACCAGCCGATCGTCAGCCTCACCGAGGACGGCGGGCAGGCGGTTGGCGTTGAGGCGCTGCTGCGGTGGTCGTCGAACGCGCAGCCGGAGGTCACGACTGAGGGGCTCATTCGCGTCGCCGAGGAATACGACCTCATCTCCGACCTGGACGAACTCGTTTTGCGCCGGGCGTGCGCGGACGCGGCGCGCTTACAGGAGAGCTTCGAGACGCTCGACCTCACGTTGAATGTGAACGTGTCTGGCCTTGAGTTGGCCGAGCCCGAGTACGCCGAGCGCGTTGCCGGGATTTTGACCGAAACAGGTTGGCCCGCCCAGCAATTGGTGCTTGAGGTGACCGAGAGCGAACTGGCCGCCGAGTCGCAGACGGCCATCGCGAACCTGCACAAGTTGCGCGACCGAGGGGTCCGCATCGCGATCGACGACTTCGGCACGGGTTACTCGTCGTTGAGCCGATTGGCGACCATTCCGAGCGACATTTTGAAGGTCGACCAGTCGTTCGTCGCCGCAATCCGCTCCGATTCCCCCGCCCCGCCGCTGCTTGGGGTAATCGCGGCATTGAGCAAGTCACTCGACTTGCAGGTGATCGCCGAGGGTGTTGAAACGGAATACCAGGCAGCGGTTTTGACCGAACTGGGCTTCGCCCTCGCGCAGGGTTACCACTACAGCGATTCGCACCCGGTTTCGGAACTGATCAACGACCTGAACGGCGACCAGCCCCGTGACCCCGATGATGATGCGATGGCGGCGAAGGGTTGGATCCCGCTTTAGGGGAGTCGGGCGACGGTGGCCGTGATCGGATGATGGTCGAATTCGACGCACGAAGGGCGCGGCCGAGCCGATGATGCGATGGCGGCGAAAGGTTGGATCCCGCTTTAGGGGGTTCCGGCGAAGGTGGCCGTGATCGGATGATGGTCGAACTCGACGCGCGGCGGGGAACGTGACGTTTGTCAGCGCCGGGGATTGACGGAATTCGGTTGACTGGGTTGGTGGCCGGGGCGCAGCATTGAGGGATGCGGATGCTTATCTATCGATGTTGAGTTGAGCTGAGTCAGCGCTTGCGGCCTGGTGATGTGCGTGGGCTGCGGTTGCGTGCTGTCGCGTTTAAGGGTTCGCGCGACCTGCTGCCCATTTACGGGCTTTATGGCGTGTTCTTCGCCGATCATGGGTTGTCGACGGCCCAGATTTCGTTGTTGCTTGCGATCTGGTCGGTAACCGCCTTCGTGCTTGAGGTGCCGTCGGGTGCATGGGCCGACACGGTTTCGCGGCGTGGGCTGCTGATCCTGAGCGGGCTGTTGCAGGCGGCGGTGTTCGCGATATGGCTTTTGGCACCCAGTTTCGGCGGGTTCGCCGTTGGTTTCGTGGTGTGGGGCATCGCGGGGTCGATCGAATCGGGCACCTTTGAAGCGCTGCTTTACGACGACCTCGTAGCGCGTGATGCCGTGGGCGAATACGCGTCGATCATGGGGTGGGCGCGTGCGGCGCAGGAAGCGACGGTGCTTGTCGCGATCGCATCGGCTGGCCCGCTGTATGCGTGGGGTGGATACGCGCTGGTGGGGTGGGTCAGCGTGGGTTTCGCGGTGTTGCACATGCTGACGGCGGTCGCGTTGCCGAGCGCGCCAGTCGCGGTTTCGGTCGGCGATGTTGAGGGGTTGGAGGATGGCGAATCGGGCCCGTTGTCGGGCGCGATTGGGTCGCCGGTCACCGAGCCGCCCCGCTGGGGTTCCGTGGTGATGGACGAGGCCGATCCCGTTGCCGCGCCGCCCGCTGCGGTGGGCGGTCAGGGGCGACCCAGTAACGCCTCGTGCGATGTCGAACCCAGCGCATCCGATAGTGCCCCGCCTACTCAGGAGCCGCCGGTCGCCGAATGCGCGCCCACGCCGAGGAGCGCGGCGCCGACCAGCGCAGCACCCGTCATCGCGGCACCGGTCACTGCGGCGCCGACTGCTGTGACGCCGGCCAGCGCGGCATCCGTCGCCGCGACGCCGCTCGCCGCAGCGCCGATCAGCGCGGCACCGGTCAAGGCGGCACCGACTACCGTTGCGCCGGTCACCGCGACGCCGGCCACCGCGATACCGATTGCCGCGACGTCGAGCACCGCGGCGCCGAGCACTGGAGAAGTAAAACCATCGTCGGCGCGTGGAAGTGGCGAGATCGGGCGTGCCAGCCTGCCGGGCATTCTGCAGTCCTACGTGGAGGTCCTCCGCGTCGGCATCGACGAAGCGCTGCGGGTCAAGCGGGTTCGGCGTGGGGTGCTGCTCGGTGCGCTGCTTTATGGGATCACCGCGTTTGACGAATACTTTGGGCTGCTTGCCGTGTCGGGCGGGGCGTCGGCGGGGATGTCGGCGGTGCTGCTCGGGGTCGTCGTTGTTGGTTCGCTTGTTGGGTCAACGCTAGCCGGACGTGCTGAAACATGGTCTGCCCGTGTGCTTTCCGTGGTGCTCTTCGCAGGTGGAGCCATCTTCATCGCGGGTGCGCTCGTTGTCGGGATCGGCTGGCTTTGGGTGGGGTTCGTCGCCATTGGCATCGGCTACGGCGCGGACTTCACCGCCGAAGTGGTCGCGGGAGCGCGCCTTCAGGAAGCGATCGAAAGTCGGGCTCGCGCAACCGTCACCTCAATTTCCGGCTTGCTTTCGGAGATCGTCGCGCTTGCGGTATTCGGTTTTGTAGCCCTGACCAGCACGTTCTTGTCCATGTCGCTGACGATGGCCTTGCTCGGCGTGATCTTGCTGCTTGGCGCGGTGATGATTCCAACCTGGCTGCCGCCGCGCGCCGACTAGTTCCGCCACGCCCGAGGTGCAGTCTTCTCAGCCGACGCGCCGAGGGCCGCATGGCATATTCGTGCAGGTTCGCGCCTCGACCCCCGACTTCGGCCACTGAGGCGTCGAACGTGCACGATTTTGCTACGTCGAACGCAACCACTTGGTTGCGTTCCAGCGGTATCGGCGTGTCGGGCACGGCCACGTCGGGTTACCCAGCGCGCATAATCGAGGCCGTGGAACAGCTGGGTGTCGCCATCATCGGATATGGGCTCGCGGGCGCGGTTTTTCATGCGCCGCTGATCGCTGCCGAACCTCGGATGCGGGTTGCCGCCGTGGTCACCGGGTCTGACGAGCGCGCCAAGCAAGCTCAAGCAGAGCATCCCGGCGTGCGCGTATACGCCAGCGCCGATGAGCTTTTCGATGATCCGGCAGGGATCGATCTCATCGTGATCGCCTCGCCCAATAACACTCACGCCGACCTTGCCCTGCGCGCGATTGATGCTGGGTTGCCTGTCGTTGTCGACAAGCCGTTCGCTGTCACTTCGGCGGAAGCGGAAGCGGTTGTCGCCGCAGCCGAACAGCGAAACGTCGCGCTTAGCGTCTTTCAAAACCGGCGGTGGGACAACGACTTTCGCACTGTTGAGCACCTCGTCAACTCAGGTGAACTCGGCGACGTTCGCCGGTTCGAGTCGCGGTTTGAACGCTGGCGGCCAGTGCCCAAGGGAACCTGGCGCGACGCTGGGTCCGCCGACGAGGGCGCGGGCATTCTCTATGACCTCGGCAGCCACCTCATCGACCAGGCGCTCACCCTATTTGGCCCGGTCAGCGACGTTTACGCCGAACTCGACAGCCGCCGCCCCGGCATCGCCGCGGACGACGACGTCTTCCTCGCGCTCACCCACGCCAACGGGACGCGCTCGCATTTATGGATGAGCGCGGTCACGCCCCAGCTAGGCCCGCGCTTCCGAATCTTGGGTTCCACCAACGGTTTTACGATCGACGGGCTAGATCCCCAGGAAGCGGACCTCAGAGCTGGCCGCCGACCATACGACGGAAAGCCGTGGGGCGCAACAACTCCCGAAAACTGGGGCACGTTCGGCGCAGGGGAGATTCAACAGAAAATCCCCACGCTAGACGGCGACTACCCCGCCTTCTACGCGCAAATGGCAGCCGCGATCCTGGATGGCACCCCGGTCCCGATCGACCCGCGCGACGCGATCGAAACGCTGCGCATCATCGAACAAGCGCGCGGGGCGTAGCGAGCTCGCGCAATCGCCAGAGCTCCACGCGACGAGGGCAGGCCCAACCGCAGCGGTCCGTCGTGACTATGCCGATACCGGTCACGGGCGAGCGCAGCGCGCATAGCGGGGGCCCACCCTACGAGGACGCCGAGGCTCAAGCTCGCCGCGCGTAACGCGACGACCGCGAGGCCTACCCCATCGAACAGTCAGCCCAACTTCGTCGAGCGCAGCTCATGCCCCTTCGACGTCTTGCAACGTCCCGACTCCAAGTCCCACTGCCACCCGTGCAGGTTGCACGTAAGCGTATTGCCTTCAACCACACCGAATTTCGACAAATCGGCCTTCAAGTGCGGGCAGCGGCGTTGCACTTCCCAGCCGTCGAGTTCAGTGGTCGCCGAGTCGTCGTGAGCCTCGGAGAACCACCCGTCGGCGTAGGCGATGCGTTCGTCAGTGAGGCACTTGAAGAACGTGTACAGGAACTCGTTGTAGCCGCCGATGCGCCACGCTTCGAAGCGGGTCGACAGGAAGATCGTGTTGACCCAGTCGGGCTCGTTGTCGCGCAAAACCGTGCGGACGAGTTCGGGCGCGATGCGGAAGCCGTAGCGGTAGCGACCCTCGGACTCAAGGGGCGCGCGAACCGTGCGGTGCGGGAAGTCGAGGACGATGGTCTCGTCGCCGACAACCAACCCAACCGGGTAACCAATACCATCGCTGATCAGCGACGACTGCTTCATGATCGGCTCGAACAGCTCGCGCAGCGGCTCAAGCAGCGAGCCTTCGCCGGTCTCCCACGTTGCCTTTTCCGCAGCCAAAACCGGGGCGAACCGCTCCGCCATTTCGGCGATGTAGGCGGCTTTGTCGCCGTAGATGCGGTCGGGGTCGAACGGGTGGGTGAGCTCAAGTTCGGAGCCATGCACGTCGGCCGTCGAGCCGGGGATCATCAAGATCCCGCCCTTGTTGCCGTGGATGTTCATCTGGTCGAGGAACACCATCTGATCAGGGAAGATGTTGCCTTCGTCGCCCTGGTCGTCGTTGAGGTAGCGCAGCGCGTCGTCGAGGAACACCGGCGGACCAGCCGACGGGACAACCCACGTCGCGCCGACCTGCTCGATGTAGGAACGCGCGCGGTCCATCCCGCGCTGACGCTTCTGCTTGCCGAAGTTGGCCTTCGTGCGGGCGGGAATGTCGTAGACCGCCGGGTACCAGATCGCGCCCGAGTACTGCAGCAGGTGGATGTCGATCTGGCCGAAGGCGTCGTGGATAACGTCCATGTCGACCGGACGCGCGTCGTTCATGTTGAAGCACACGGTCTCGCCGTCGGAGACGAGGATGCCCGAGTCGCCGATCGGCCCGTCAGCGGGCGCGCGCAGGGCGACGATCATGATGTCGAGCGACCCCTTCGGGCCGGTCACGGTGTGTTTTACCGAGTCGGTCGTCTCGAAGAACTTCGTGAACCCGAGCGCCTCAAGTTCGCGACGCAGGTCGAGCACCGGGTAGTCGGGCAGCAGTACGACCGCGTCCTTGTTGACGTAGCGGCGCAGGTGCTCGGCGTCGAAGTGGTCGCGATGCAGATGCGACACATACAAATAGTCGACATCGCCGAGCGACTCCCAGTCGAGCTGCGAGTTGTCCGGGAACGGGAACCACGAGGCGAAATAGGCGGGATTGACCCATGGATCGCACAGGATCGTCCCGGCCTCGGTTTGGATATGGAAGCCGGCGTGTCCGACGCTGGTGATCTGCACGAGCTGTTCCTCCTGATCCGGCGGTACCAGCCAACCAGGGTAGTGGCTAAACCGTTACGTCACCGATGCAGTAGCCCATTGTCGTGGGCGCGAGGGTGAATGTTCGGGTTTTCGCGGCCCCCGTCGCGGTGCTCACGGGGACCTGAACTGCCAGGTAGCTGCCACGAATGTGATCGGATCGTAGCTCTTGCTCAACAAACGAGGTGACATTGCCTACTTTGCCCGAGTCGCGGGCCAGCGGGGGTGCTGTGGGGTTGCCAGTGCCCTCTGGATCCCAGGTTGTTGTTGTCGCCGCGCAGGTCAGGGGGTAGGTGGCTTCGATGTCGGTCGCGTCGAGGGGTTTGCCGGTCGCGCGAGCGAGGTAGCGGCGGACCGTGTGGCGCGCGTCGGCGTCGTCGTAACCCGGCTCGACACCGGCGGCGAACGACCGCCCGCACGCGTATCCCGATGCGATCGAACGTTGGTCCACGACCACGGTCACCGACCGGTTCCGCCAGACCACGTTCTCGCCCGAAACCGTGCCGGGCTGGGTGAGCGCGGCGAGGACTGATTGGGCGTTGTCGGCGGTGTCGGTGACTGTGCGCGGCGGAATTGACCAGCATTTGTCTTGCAGATCGACGCCGTTGGCGAGGTCATTGGCCCAGCGGCGGACCGCGGGCGCTGCGGCGGCGTTGCCGGGAACCGCGCCGACCTGGGGTGCGTCGGTGGGGACGGGCGGCAGCGTCGACGTTGTCGCGCGAGTTGGGGCTGGTTCGCCGACGGCGATGCTCGGCGCCGCCGCGCTGGTCGTTGGCGTTATCGACGTGACCGCGACAGGCGCCTCTTCGCCAGGAATCCCGACGACGGAATCGCACGCGCTGAGCAGGGTCGCGGTGAGCGCGCCCGCGACCAGCGCGGTTGCCGTGCGTGCGGTAGATGAACGGCCGAGTTCGGGGCGGAAGCGCTGCACTGCGAAATTCCTCTTTCCCAGGTTGTACCCGGTCGCCGGGATCACTGTTTGGGCGCGCGAAGCGGATTCGATGAGCGCGAAACCGCCCTCCCACGCGCGACGTTCTGCGACTACGCTAACGCAATTGTGGAACCCGTCTACCGGTCAATCATCGGTCTTGCCCGAACGATCTTCTTCGTCGAAGGGCTGAAGTTCACTGTGAAGGGCGCGGAAAACATCCCCGCGACCGGCGGCGCTGTGGTTGCGATCAACCACACCGGCTACATGGACTTCACCTACGCTGGCCTGCCCGCTCGCACGCCTGGCCGGTACATCCGGTTCATGGCGAAGTCGGATGTGTTCGACAACAAGATTTCGGGCCCAATCATGCGCGCACTCAAGCACATTCCCGTCGACCGCACCGCTGGCGCCGACTCCTACAAGGCCGCCGTCGAGTACCTACGCGCGGGCGAATTGGTTGGCGTTTACCCCGAGGCGACGATCAGCCGCAGCTTCGAAATCAAGGACTTCAAGTCCGGCGCGGCGCGGATGGCGCTGGAAGCTGGCGTGCCGATCATCCCGATCACGATCTGGGGCGCGCAGCGCGTGTGGACGAAGGGCTTCCCAAAGCGCTTGGGCCGCACCAACACTCCCATCTCGATTGCCGTGGGCACCCCGATCAAGCCATACGAACCTGCCGACGCGCTCACGGCTGAACTCCGCTCGACCATGCAGGCGATGCTTGCCGACTTGCAGGAGTCCTACGAGCACGAGCCGGGCGCGTACTGGGTTCCAGCCCGGTTGGGCGGCAGCGCGCCGACGTTGGAAGAAGCGAACGTGTTGGACGAGGAGGAGGCGGCCGAACGCCTGGCCCGCAAGGCGGCGCGGGAAAACGGCGACGGCTAGCGGCTTGTGGCGCTGACCACTCGATTTCGTGAATCCCGGGGGTAGCGGCTAAAGTTTCATCTCGCACCGCAACGAACTCGCAAGGTTCAAACGGGGCACGCGGATGTAGCGCAGCTGGTAGCGCATCACCTTGCCAAGGTGAGGGTCGCGAGTTCGAATCTCGTCATCCGCTCAACGAAAAGCCCGGCACACATCGTGCCGGGCTTTCCTTATTTATCGGCCGAAACGCCGCAAGCGCAGGCTGTTGCTCACGACGAACACCGAGCTAAACGCCATTGCCGCACCCGCCAACATCGGGTTCAGCAAACCTGCCATCGCCAGCGGGATCGCCGCGACGTTGTAGGCGAATGCCCAGAACAGGTTGCCCTTGATCGTCGCAAGCGTGCGCCGCGACAGGCGGATCGCCTCGGCTGCCGCGCGGAGGTCGCCGCGGACCAGGGTGATGTCGCTCGCTTCGATCGCCACATCGGTGCCCGTGCCCATCGACATCCCGAGGTCGGCTTGGGCGAGGGCGGCCGCGTCGTTGACGCCATCGCCGACCATCGCGACCACCTTGCCTTCGGCTTGCAGCCGCTTCACCACGTCGACCTTGTCGGCGGGCAGCACCTCGGCGATCACCTCGGTGATGCCGACCTCCGCGGCGATCGTGTTCGCGGCGCGCGCGTTGTCGCCGGTGAGCAGGATCGGGGTGAGGCCGAGCACCTTGAACTGCGCGATTGCCTCGACCGACGTTGGCTTCACCGCGTCAGCGACGACGAGCACGCCACGCGCTTTCCCGTCCCACGCCACCGCGACAGCCGTCTGACCTGCGGCTTCGGCGTCGTCGAGCGCGTCGCTGAGTTCCTCGCTCAGCGGTGCCGACCAGTCGGCGAGCAACCGCGAACGACCAACGACAACCGCGCGCCCGTCGACAACGCCCTGAACGCCAAGCCCTTCGACATTCGCGAAGTCGTCCACCTCGGGCAGTGCGCCGAACCGCTGCTGGGCTTCCTTGGCGATAGCGGCCGCGATCGGGTGCTCGGAGTTGTGTTCGAGCGCGCCCGCGATGCGCAGGACGTCGTCGGTCGACTCGTCGTCGGCGGGGATGACCTCAAGCAACGTCATCTTGCCAGTCGTGACGGTGCCAGTTTTGTCGAGGACGATGGTGTCGACCTTGCGCGTCGACTCAAGCACTTCCGGCCCCTTGATCAGGATGCCGAGTTGCGCGCCACGCCCGGTGCCGACCATCAGCGCGGTCGGCGTGGCGAGCCCGAGGGCGCAGGGGCACGCGATGATCAGCACCGCGACGCCAGCGGTGAACGCCGCAGCGACGGAACCGCCTGTGCCAAGCCAGAATCCGAGGGTTCCGACCGCCAGCGCGATGACGATCGGGACGAAAATGCCGGAGATGCGATCGGCGAGGCGCTGCGCTTGAGCTTTGCCGGTTTGCGCGTCTTCGACCATCTTGGCCATTTGCGCGAGTTGGGTGTCGGCACCAATTCGGGTGGCGCGCACGATGATTCGACCGCCAACGTTGACTGTGGCGCCGGTAACCGCATCGTCGACGGTGACCTCGACCGGCACCGACTCGCCCGTGAGCATCGATGCGTCGACTGCCGACGAACCCTCGACGATCACGCCGTCAGTGGCGATCTTCTCACCGGGTCGCACGACGAACTCATCGCCAATGGACAACTGGTCCACTGGGATTCGCAGTTCGGTGCCGTCGCGGCGCACCGACACTTCCTTCGCGCCAAGCTCAAGTAGCGCCTTCAACGCCGCGCCCGCCCGTCGCTTCGACCGCGCTTCAAAGTAGCGGCCAGCGAGGATGAAGGTGGTGACGCCAGCCGCCGCTTCGAGGTAGATGCTGCCGGTGCCGTCCATGCGGGCGATGGTGAATTCGAACGGGTGCTTCATCCCCGGCTCGCCCGCGGTGCCGAAGAACAGCGCGTACAGCGACCAGCCGAATGCGGCGAGTGTGCCGACGGAAACGAGGGTGTCCATCGTCGCGGTCGCGTGCTTGAGGTTGGTCCACGCTGCCTTGTGGAATGGCCACGCGCCCCACACAACCACCGGGGCGGCGAGCGTGAGCGACAGCCATTGCCAGTTGCGGAATTGCAGCGCGGGGATCATCGCCATCGCGATTACCGGGATCGTGAGCGCGAGGCTGATGAGCAGACGGGTGCGCAGGGATGCGGTTGGGTCGGCCTCCTGGGTTTCGGTCGGGGTGTCCGGCGGTTTGGGCAGTTGCGCGGTGTACCCGGCTTGCTCAACGGTTGCTATCAGCTCGGCGGGGTCGATGTCGCCGGTGAAATCGACGCGCGCTTTCTCGGTCGCGTAGTTGACCGTCGCGGTGACGCCATCGAGCTTGTTGAGCTTGCGTTCGATGCGATTCGCGCAGGAAGCGCACGTCATGCCACCGATCACCAGTTCCACCTGGCCGGTGCCGGGATGTTGAGTCGCGGTGGTCATGAGACGCTCCTTCACTGCTGACACGAATTCTTGCTGAGGACTAGCGGGCGGGCTAGGGGTGGTTGGCTTGGCCTTGGTCGCCGATCAAGATCAGCAGGCTGTGGTGGCGGAAATTAGGTGTGAAATTCAACCGTGAGAGCCTGCTGATCTTGAATCGCCGGGTTTGCGAGCCTGTGTGGGCCGTTCGCTTCTGGTAGACCGGGGCCGGTCGGGGGGCAACCGGCTGGGGATCAAGGTCAACACGCTCTGGTGGAGAAAGCCTCTCGCGTTTCGCCGCCACCAAGGCGTGTTGATCTTTGATGGCTGGGTTTGCTGGCTCTCGTGGGCTGTCGGTGGTCGTGATGGCTTGGTCGATCAAGATCACCAGGCTGGGGTGGTGGAAATTGGGCGCGAGATTCAACCGTGAGAGCCGGGTGATCTTGGATGGCTTGCGGGGTCCATGCGGGCTGCTCGCTGTCGGGGCGGCAGGGTCGATCAAGATCAGCAGGCTGTGGTGGTGGAAACTGGGGCGCAATCCAGCCCTCAGAGCCTGGTGATCTTGAAGGGGCGGGGGTCCCGCGGTGACCCCGGAAGTCTGGGGCCGACGGCAGTGCCCGGCTGGGTGACCATGATCAACACGCTCTGGTGGCGAAAGCCACTCGCGCGATGCCGCCACCAAAGTTGGTGATCTTGGATCGACTCCGCGAGGTGGCCGTTCATGGCTAGTGGCCGCCGCCGTGGTCGCCGTGACCGCCCTCGCTCGCTGGCGCGGGGACCGGCGACGTTGCGCCGGTCGCGGGCACCGACACCGTGAATTCCGCCGTTCGGACCACGTCGCCGTGCTTGAAGTCGAGGAAGAGGCGGTAGTCGCCCGGGCTGGGGGCGTTCACGATGAATTTCACCTTCGGGCCTGCCGGGGTTTTGCCGTCGGCGGGGGAGCCTTCGGGGTGAACGTGCAGGTAGGCGAGGTCCGAGGCGCGCAAGGCGACCAAATGGCCGTATGCGCCTAGGTATGGCTGCAGGTCGGTGACGGGCGCGCCGTTGCGGCTGACGTTCAACGTGACCGGCGAGCCGATGCCCGGCGCGACGTTGCCGTTTAGCGTGACGGTGTAGTCGCCAACCTTCGCCGTCGGCACGGGCGGCGGCAGCGGTTGCACGTCGTATACGCCGGAAACGCGCAGGTCAGCGCCGAGGGTGAGGCCGGTTCCGCCTGCCGGGACGAAATCGGCGAACACGCGGTAGTCGCCGGAGCGGCTGAGATTGAGTGGGGCCGACCACGTGCCGGTCGCCTGGTCGAGCACCGGGTGCACGTGCTGGAAACCGACCATGTCGCGGCGCACGACGATCAGGTGCAGGTCCTTCTCGTGGTTGGGGGTGTAGGCGGTGACGGGCTTGCCGTTCGCGTCGAGGATGCGAAAGGCGACCGTGCTCTGTGCCGACGCGGGCACGTCGGGCTGGGCGATCGCGATGCTGTAGCCGCGATCGGTCGACAGGAGACCGCCGGGGAGGTCGGTGGTTTTGGCCGCTGTGTGGTCGCCGTGACCTGCGGGTTTGGTGTCGTCGACCGGGCCGACGAGCTTGCCAACCCCAATCGCGACGCCGAAGACCGCCGCGAGGCCGATGGCGAAACCGGCGAACTTGGTTGTCGCGTTCATCGTGATTCTCCGTTCCGTGTGGGTTGCTCGCTACCATACCCCCCTAGGGTAGGAAGTCAAGGAACGGCCTCAGCTCGGGTCGGAACCTCGAATCGCGGCCCACCACGTGACGACCGCCGCGGCGACGAGGGTCGCGGGCAGGAACGCGGCCCACGACGCGCTGGTCACGTAGACCCACATCAAAGCGATCAACGGCGCGGCGACCGTGCCCTGGGCGTCGAGTAAAAGTCGGCGGTACCAGTGGGCGCGCACGAATTTCCTTGGGCGCGAAGGGTTATCGGTGAGCTTGCCGACAGGTTCGCGCGACCGCACCGGTCCCGACGGGTACAGCGGCACCGCCCCGAGGCTCAGCCGCCGACCGTCGCGCGTCACGTCCGCCGCCACCGATGTCGCCAATGCGGCCGAGTAGAAAACGGGCACCCACGAGCAGGCCGAACCGTCGCGGATCTCGACCCACGACCGCGATTCGAGCCGATACTGCTGCCGAACGCGACCACCTCGCCCGACCACCGAATCGCCGCGCCCGCTGCCTGGGGCCGCGTGTCCGCTGACGGCCTCGTCGGGCTGACTGTCGCGGCCGCCGCTCGGCCTTTCATGTCGGCTGCCAAACGCAATGGTCGGGTTACTGTGCACGCTGTTCGGCTTGCTCGGTCGACTGTTCCGCCCGGCGTCCGGGTTTTCACGCCCGGTCAAAGGCTCCTTGGATCGGCTGCTCCGCGCGTCGCCGCGCCGACGGGCAGGGGCCGCACGTCCGTCGGCCAGCTCGTCGGGGTGGCCACTCCGTCCGTCGGTCCCGTCGGCCATGCCTGACGTCGGCGTGCGCGAGGTGGGCATCCGGGCGCGACCGGCGGAGGTCGCGTCGTCCGTGGAAGGCCATGCCCTAATCCCCACGCCCAGCGACCTGACCAGCTGAAACACGGTGAATCCGCCAACGAAAAGTGTGGCTACCGCCAGTACCGCAAGCTGGTCTATCGAAGCGAACGGCACCCACGCGAGTGAAATCACGAGGGTGCCGCAGGTGACGCCGATCGGGTAGCGCAGCGGGGCCGGGATCATCGCGAACCCGCCGCGTGGATCACTTCAGGAACCCGATCTTGGTGTAGTCGTAGGACGCGAGGCCGGGGGCGCCGTAGTTGGCGAGGGTGTCGCGGACGGCGACGTTGCCGGGCGACTGCATCAGCGGGATCGAGTGGCCTTCGAGGAAGACTTTGCGGTCGACCTCGTTGGCAAGCGTGACCGCCTTGGCGGGGTCGAGTTCGGAAACGGTGTCCTCGATCAGCTGGTTAAGCTCCGGCGAACCGATGCGCCCGTAGTTGCCCTGCACGTCCGGGTACAGGCCGTAAATCTGACCGAGGCCGCTCAGCGGGAACGCGTCGCCAACCCAACTCCATTGCGCGACATCGAAATTGCCCGGAATGATGTTGTCGCTGAAGAACGCCTGACCGGGCTTCTGGTCGATGTTCAGCTTCACGCCAATCTGCGCGAGGTTCTGCTGCATGATCTGCGCGATCTGGACCCAGGTGTTGGACTGGTACATCACGTCGCGAATCACCAGCTGCTTGCCGTCCTTCTCACGCACACCATTGACCAGTTTCCAGCCAAGCCCGTCGAGTTCGGATGCAGCGGCCGCAGGGTCGAATGGGAGCGAATTATCCTGGTAGCCAGTCTGTCCCGCCAGGAAGATGTGGTTGTTCAGCGGCTTCGGGTCGGGGACGAGCCCGTTCTGAATAGCGTTCGCGATGCCCTGACGGTCGATGGCCTTCGAGATCGCGACGCGAAGGGCCGGATCTTCGAGGAGCGAGCCCGGGGCACCGTTGAACGTCAGGTGCGACCACTGGTTGCTCGGTGCGCGACGAATCACCACGCCGGGGGTGCTTGTGGCCGTTGCCAAGTCCTCGCGCGTAGCGATGCCGACCGCGTCGATCTCGTTATTGGCGAGCGCGGGCACAAACGCGTCGCTCGACAGCACGCTGAAGGTAAAGGTGTCGAGCTTAGGCGTAGCACCCCACCATTTCGGGTTGCGCGCCAACACAATTCGCTTCTGCGTGCGATCAACCGACTGCAACGCGAACGGCCCCGACGACAGCGTAAGCGTGTCGACTTGACTCTTGTTGAACGCGTCCGGCGTCGCCGTGACCGACTTCGGGTACAGGAACGAGTTGCCCGCGAACTGGCCCTTCCAGTCGGCGTAATGCTGCTTGAAAGTGATCTTGGCCTGCTGATCGTTGACCCCGCGCTCGACCTTCTCGACCCGGTCGAACCCGCTGGTGTTGGCGATCAGGAACGCCTTGTCGACACCCGACAGCGCGGCAGCCTGCGAGCGAATGTCTTCCCACGTGATGGGCGTGCCGTCCGACCACACCGCCTTCGGGTTGATCGTGTACGTCACCTCCTGCGGGCTCGTTCCGGTGAGCTCGACGCTTTCGAAGTAGTCGGTGTTGACCGAAAGATTCGCCGACGCATCCGTTTTGAACGCGCGCGGCATCATCGGGCGCAGCACGCCAGCGACCTCGGCGTCGTTCCCGTCGGTCTGCAGCGCGTTCCAGTTTTGCGGCAGCGCCGAGATAGCGAGGCGCAGGTTGCCGCCGTCGCGCACGTTATTCACGTCGGTCGGGTTGATGTCGTTGGTCGTGCCCAGCGCCGCGTCGCCGCCGGTACTGGAATCGTCCGCGCTACACCCTGTTACGAGGAATCCCGCGATCACCAGCCCGATCGCGGCCGCCCTCAACGAACGGTTACGCATACCTTCACTCCTTCGGTTCGGGGACCGCCGCGATGAGCGCGCGGGTGTACTCGTGCTGCGGATTGGCGAAAACCTCTTCCGCAGAGCCTGATTCGACGATCTTGCCGCGCAACATCACCGCGACGTCGTGGGCGAGATTGCGCACAACCGAAAGATCGTGCGACACAAAGAGATACGCCAGGCCGCGCTCGGCTTGCAGGTCACGCAGCAGGTTGAGGATGCCCGCTTGAATCGACACATCAAGTGCCGAAACGGGCTCGTCAAGCACGAGGATGCGCGGGTCGAGCGCGAGGGCGCGGGCGATACTGACGCGCTGTTTCTGCCCGCCGGAGAAGTCGGCGGGGAATCGTTCGCCGTGCTCGGGGCCAAGCCCGACCAGGCGCAGGAGTTCAGGGACCCGCTTGGCGACCTCTTGTTTCGAGCGACCGTCAATGCGCAACGGTTCGGCGATCGCGTCGAAAATCGGTTGCCGGGGGTCGAGGGACGCGCTGGGGTCCTGGAAAACGATCTGCATCTTGCGCCGGATCTCGCGGATTTGCGGGCGCGTGAGCGAGGCGACGTCGCTGCCAAGGACGTCGATCCGGCCTTCCTGCGGGCGCGCGAGGTCCATGATCTGCGACAACGTGGTCGACTTGCCCGACCCCGATTCCCCGACGAGTGCGAGGGTGCGCCCGGCGCGAAGGGTGAACCCGATGCCGTCGACGGCCCGCACCTCGCCGGTCCTGCGACGAAACAATCCCGAGGTCAGGGGGTAGGTCTTGACGAGGTCGGCAACTTGCAAGACGACCTCGTCCGATTCGGGCGCGGATTCGTCGACGACATCGACTTCGCTCCGGAACGCGGCGAACAGATCGGTGCTAGAAAGCTGGTCGGTGCGGATGCAGGCGGCGAGGTGGGCCTCCTCCACCCCAACCTGCACCAACGGCGGCTCAACCACCGTGCACTCCGCAACAGCAACCGGGCACCTCGGCGCGAAAGCGCACCCATCGCCAACGCTGTGCATCGCGGGCGGCGAGCCGGCGATCGGGGTCAGTGGGGCGCGGGCCGGGCCGTTCATGCGCGGGATCGAACCGAGCAACCCAACCGTGTATGGCATGCGCGGTGATGCGAAAAGGTCTTCGGCAGAAGCGGATTCGACGATCTTTCCCGCGTACATCACCGCGATTCGGTCGGCCAGTGTCGCCGCGACCCCCATGTCGTGGGTGATCATGATGACGCCCGCGCCGGTCACGTCGCGCGCCGTCCGCAACAGGTCGAGGATTTGGGCTTGGACGGTCACGTCCAATGCCGTCGTTGGTTCGTCGCAGATGATCAACGCAGGGTCGTTCGCGATCGCCATCGCGATCACCACCCGCTGCCGCATCCCGCCGGAAAACTCGTGCGGGAACGCCTTCGCACGCTCGCGTGGCTGGTCGATGCCGACCAGGTCGAGCAGCTCAATCGCCCGCTCAGCGGCCTTTTTTCGACCCAATTCGGGGTGATGCGCGAGCACCGCTTCGGCGATTTGGTCGCCAACGCGGTACACCGGCGTGAGCGCCGAAAGCGGGTCTTGGAAAACCATGCTCACTTCGGCGCCGCGCAGCTTCGACAGTTCCCTGTCGCCAAGGCCTAGCAGTTCGCGTCCACGCAGGCGAATTGACCCGCGCACCCGCGCTTGCTCCGGCAGCAGTCCGATCACCGAAAGCGCGGAAACCGACTTCCCCGAACCGGATTCGCCGACAATCGCGAGAATTTCCCCGTCGGCGACGGTGTAGGAAACCCCGCGCACAACATCAACGCGACCTTGCTCGCTCGGAAACGAAACCCGCAGGTCACTGACTTCCAGCAGCGGTTCACTTGTCATTGCGCGCCCCTCGCGAATGTGGATCGAACGCGTCGCGCAGGCCATCACCAACGAGGTTGGCCGAAAGCACAATGGTGATCAAGATTCCGCCAGAAAACAAGAACAACCACGGGAACGTGAGCGCCGAACGGGTGCCCGCCGCGATGAGCGTGCCAAGCGAAACGTCGGGCGCTTGGACGCCGAAACCGAGGAAGCTGAGTCCGGTTTCGGCGGTGATGGCCGCGCCGACGGCGAGCGTGGTGTCGATGATGAGGATCGACGCGATGTTGGGCAGCACATGCGAAACGATGATCCGCCGATTCGACGCGCCCATATACTTTGCGGCCCTGAGGAATTCGCGTTCGCGCAGGCTCATGGTGAGTCCGCGAATGATGCGCGCGCTGATCATCCAGCCGAACACGCTCAGCAGCAGGATCAAGAAGATGATCGACCCCGAACCCTTGGTGCGCGGCGCGAACAGCGCGATCATGATGAAGCTCGGGACGACGAGCAGCAGGTCAACGAGCCACATGATCGCGCGATCGGTCCAGCCGCCGAGCAGCCCGGCCGTCGCGCCCGCGGTCACCGCGATGATGCTGGAGAAGATCGCGACGCAAAACCCGATGATCAGCGACTTCTGCGTGCCGCGCAGGGTTTGCGCGAGCACGTCTTGGCCGATGGACGTCGTGCCGAACGGATGCCGCAACGATGGTGGTTTGAGCAGGGCTTTCGGGTCCAGCGACTGATAGTCGAAGGTGAGCAACGGCGGTACAGCGAAGCTCACGATCAGGAGCGTGAGCAGCACAATCGCGCCGATCACGGCCGGTTTGTTGCGCAGGAAGCGTCGCCACACCAGCTTGCCGCGACCGGCGGCCATCGGTTCCGGCGCGCCAGCGACGATCAGTTCGGTTTCGCTCATCTCAGCTCACCCGCACCCGTGGATCGAGCAGCGCGTAAACGATGTCGGAAAGCAGCCCGGAAATCAGCACGACCAGCCCCGCGAACGACGCGATCGTGACAACCACATACAAATCCTGCTTGGTCACCGCGTCGATAAACCATTCCCCGACCCCATGCCAACCGAAGATCTGCTCAACGAAAACCGACCCCGTGACCAGCCCGCCAATGCTGTACGCGAACAAAATCGCCATCGGAATCAACGCGGTGCGCAGGCCGTGTCTGTAGAGCGCGCGTTGGCGGGTGAGCCCCTTCGCGCGGGCGGTTCGAATGAAATCGCTGCCAAGCACGTCGAGCATCGCGTTGCGTTGGTATCGGCTGTAGCCAGCCATCGCGAACAGGGCGAGCGTGATCGTGGGCAACACCAAATGCTGTGCGCGGTCGAGCAATTCGTTCCACAGGCCATACACCTGCGTCGCCGACGTCTCGCCCGTGTAGAGGAAAATCTGCGAACCGGTCGCCTGGTTGATCTTCAACGCGCCGAACTTGAGCAGCGTCGCGAGCAGGAACACCGGCGTCGACAAGATCACCAGCGACACCGCCGTCGTGAAGTAGTCGCTGAATTTGTACTGGCGAATCGCACTCGCCGCGCCGACCAACACGCCGAGCGCGGTGCCCAACAGCGAGCCGATCACCAGCAGCCGCAAACTCACCAAAATGCGACGACCAAGTTCGCTACTCACCGGCTGCCCGTCGAGCGTCGTCCCGAAATCGCCTTGCGAAACCCCCGCTAACCAGGTGAGGTAGCGCTGCGGAATGGGCTCGTTGAGGTGCAGTTGCTCGGCCTTGGCGTCGATCACCGACTGCGGCGGCCGCGGATTGCGTTGCTCAAGACTGTCGAGCGGATTGAACGTCAGCGACGCCATGCTGAAGGTGAGAAACGAGGCCAGCAACAACAGCACGACGTAGTTGGTCGCGCGTCGCAACAGGAAGCCGGTCATAGTGCGCTGATCATAGGGAAAGTCGCTTGCCCATGTACCCCGACGGGCTGCCAGGATGGTCCGATGAGCAAACCGGAGTTGGTTGCAACCGATGTTGACGGCACGCTGATCGACGATGCCGAGCATGTTTCGGCCCGGACGCGCGCGGTGGTCAACGCGCTCGTCGCCGACAACGCGACGTTCGTCCTCGCAACCGGGCGACCGCCGCGCTGGATCGCGCCGATCGTCGACGAACTGGGTTTCGCGCCGCTCGCGGTGTGCGGCAACGGGGCGGTGCTCTACGACCCGGCCGCCGACAAGGTGCTCGCGAGTCACGCCCTCAACGTCGAAACGCTCGCCGCGCTCGCCGAAATCGCCGAATCCGCCCTTCCCGGTTGTGGATTGGCGACCGAGCGCGTCGGCGAAAGCGCGCACGACGCGGTCACGCAACAGTTCGTCAGCTCGCCGACGTACGAACACGCGTGGCTCAACCCCGACGACACCGTGGTTTCGCATGCCGAGGTAATTGACACGCCCGCAATCAAAATGCTTGTGCGACTTAGCTCTTCGAAATCTTCAGCCATGCGTGACGTACTTGCGCCGCTCATCGGGGACCTCGCCGAGATCACCTACTCGACCGAAAACGGGCTCATCGAATTAGCTGTGCCTGGCGTGACGAAAGCGTCGGGGCTCGCTGAGGTGGCCGCGCGGTTGGGCATCGCGCATGAGCGGGTTGTCGCGTTCGGCGACATGCCCAACGACGTGCCGATGTTGCGCATGGCCGGGCACGGGGTCGCGATGGGCAACGCGCACGCCGAAGCGCGGGCGGCTGCCGACGAGGTGACCGGCAGCAACATCGACAACGGGGTGGCGATGGTGCTTGAGCGATGGTGGGGATAAGCGAAACGCCCGGCAATTGCTGCCGGGCGTTTCGGGTGGGGCCTAGTTTCTCCAGAAGGTGGTGACTACGCCGGTTGTTTCGTTGAGCACAAGCGAGCCGTTTTCGAAGTCGGCTCTCGTGCCGTCGGGGACGGGATACGAAGCGCTCGTTGGCAATCCGAGCGCTCCGGTGTCGGCGCCGAGGTCGACGTAGCGTTTCAGGATCGCGCCGACCACCTCAAACGTCTCGCCCGGATTCGCGCCCGCGTACACGAGCCCGTTCTCGAACTTCGCGTACTGCCTGCCGTCGGTTGCCTTCAACAGCTCCGAACGCGGGGCGCCGAGTGGGCCGTCGACACCGCCGCTGGTGACCCAGTGCTTCGCAATATCGTTGTCGCTCATCTCTTTTAGCTTCGCGACGAGTGAGCTGGTCTGGGAGTTGGTGACCTGCGCGGCAGCAGCCGTGGCTGGGGAGCGGTAGATGCCAGCGCCAGCGGCGGCGATGCTGCGGATGCGGTCCATCATCGCGTAGCCAGCGTCGCCGGGGCAGTCGGTGTTGCCGACGTCGCGGTGCGCGAAAACCACCGGCAACTCGACCTCTTCGCCATAGTCATAGAAGGTGAACTCGGTGCCTTCGGAAATCATCGTGGTGTGCGCGCGTGGGTCGATGCCCGCGATCTTGGACCGCCAACCGATGTAATTGCCGACGGCGTTGAGCGCTTCGTTACTCGGGGTCTCGGACTCGTAGTTGCCCATGAGCGCGACGCCAGCGGTGTTTTCGTTGAAACCGCCAGCGTGCGCGCCCTGGACGTCGCGGTCAAGGCCGCCGTATCGGCCTTCGAAAATCTGGCCGTACTTGTCGACGAGGGCGTTGTAGCCGATGTCGCACCAGCCCAGCGTGTCGGCGTGATAGCGGTAAATCGCGCGGACGATGCCCGCCGATTCGGCGCGGCTGTACTCGTTGCGACCGGCCGTGTGATGCACGGTGATGCCAGCCACGCCGTCGTCATAGGTGGGTTCTTCGCAGCGAATCGACTCATCCGCACCCCACTGCGCGCGAGTGATCACGCGCGGACCACCGCCTGGGAGCGGTGCGGCGACGTTGTTGAGCGCGGCGTCGATCGCGGCGCGACCAGGGTTGATGAGCACGGCCTTGAGTGCGGTTTCGGTGAGATGCGCGGGGTCGTGATCGGGGCCAGCTGCCGGTTTGCGCGTGGTGAGCATTTGGACGGTCTTCGTCTCGCCAACGTAAATCGGCTCGGTGCCGACACGGCCGCCAGCGGGGGTTTTATCGGTGGCGCGCGTGTCGACCGGATCGCTCGCGTACCAGGGACTCCACGTGCCGTCGAGCTGCTTGGCGCGCAACTTGATGGTGGTGTTGGCAAGGTCGGCGGCGGTGACGGCGACCATGCTGAACGGGGTGTCCTGGGAGAGTTCTTTGACCTCGGCCCCAACCTTGTCGACCATGTCGGCGGCGATCGCACCGGGCGACAGGGCGGGCGCGTCGAGCGGGGTGCCGGGGGCGGCGATCAGCTTGGCTGGGATCGTTTTGACGGGGTTCGCGGGGGAGCCTGCGGGGGCTTTTGCGAGGGGGATCGCTGGGTGTTGTTGAGGGGATTTCGCCGCTTTGCCGCTGGCGTCGGGGGCTGGGGTGTTGGCGGTGTCGTTTGATGCAGCCGGAGCGCCCGGGGCCTGGCCTGCGGGTTCGCTTGGAGGTGGTGTGGGCTGCCCGCTTGCCGCAGGGGGTGCTCCGGGAGTGCGCCCGTCTGCTCCCGCGTTCTCGTTAGCGGGGGGCAGGGCTGGACTGCTCGGCGCGGGTGACGCGGCGGTTGGGGTTGGCGAAGCGTTAGCGGGTGCTGGGGCTGGCGGCGGGCTGCTCGGCGCGGGGGTTGGCGTTGGCGTGGCGTCAGCGGGCACGTTGGCCGGAACGGCATTCGCCGCGCCTGGCGTTGCGGAAGGCTGTGCGGGCGCGGGCTTTTCGGGCGCGCCGCCATTGGGCGCTGCAGCGGAAGCCGGCGGGGCCGAGTCGGTCGGCGAGCCCGGTGATGCGCTTACGGGACTCGTTGGGCGAGTGGGCGTTTCGGGCGCGACGCCGTCCTCGGATCCCTGAGTCTGTGCGCCGCGATCGGGGGCTGGCTGCGTGGCTGCGCCGGGAGCAGGCGTCGCCTGGGCTTGCGCGCCGGGAGTCGGAGTCGGCGGTACCTGCGCGCCGGGAGCGAGGGGTGCCTGAGCCGGTGCACCGAGGGCCGGGGCGGCCGGGGGCTGCGCACCCGGGGCCGGGGCGGCCGGGGGCTGCGCGCCGGGAGTCGGGGAAGCCTGTGCGGGTGCGGCGTGGCCGGGGGCGCTCGGGTTCGGGGCCGGATGCGCGGGGGCCGGGGCCACATTTGCCGGGGACGGCGGGGACGTCGGCGTTGGGGCCTCGGGGGCCACGTTCGGGGGTTGCGGCGCGGGTTTTTCTGGGATGCCCGGCAGCGGGATTTCCGTCGGGACCGTCACGCCCGGCGGGAGTGGGAGGCCCGGGGGGAGCGGCGGGAGCGTGATTGAGTTCGGGAGGCCGAGCATGCGCAGGTCGGATACGCGCAGGTCGGGGACGTTAAGGCCGGTGAATTCGCGCAACGGGACGGTGATGTCGGGCACCGAATTCAGCGCAACCTCCGACATCTGCGCGGCCACCGCGACAGGCGCGAAATCGTTTGCGGTGCGTGGCGCGGAGTCGGCGGCGTCGCTGAACGCGAACGCTCCGATCGGCGCGGCGACCGCGAGCGTGGTGACCATCGGGAGCACGAAGGACCGGGTTGGCTTTCGATATCGCACGAATTGCTCCGTATCTTTGGCGCGATCTTTGGCGCGTTGGCGGGCCAATGCGTGTTCCTGCTGCGGTGGAACTTCGACAGTCGCGGTTGGCGACTGCGAACCGGTCGCGTGGGGCTGACTCTCACATTTCCGACAACCCCGGCATGTGATGCTTGCTTCTCGTTGTCTCGTGCATCACGCTAGTTAACATACGTCACAAGCCTAAACCTTTGGTTGAGGCTGAGGTGACCGCTCGAATGTAGCCCTCGTCGCCGTCACGGCGACGCCGACATGCCGACGCGATTCGCGCAGGTAGAACCGGAAAAGGTGGGAACAACCGATGGCGAGCGACCCTAACGACAAACCCAAACTCAAACGCCGCGTTCGGCGTGGCATTTGGCGGCGACCAGCGCGACCGAGCAGGTCAACGCCCCTTTCACTCCTGCTTGGCGGGACCGCGTTGTTGGTGACTGGTGCGGTCGCGTGGTGGCAGTCAGCGCCAGCCCAGATCACGCCCACTGTTGGCGTTGGGCACGGGCGCGGGCTGAGTCAGATGGGGGCGTACGACGGGGCGCGCGAGGGGCAGAGCGCTGAGGAAATCCTCGGTTACTACTACCCGGGCGCGACGCTCGGGCAAATCGGACCGACGACCATCGCGGTTCGCCTTCAAGCACAAGATGATTCGACGCTCGATGCCTTTGCCGCAGCTGGTGCGCAGGTTGCTGGCCAATGGATTGGACCCGGCGAGGTCGCGCACTTGACGCCGTTGTCGGGTGGGCAGGCGAACGTGGTTGTGACGACGGGCTGCGAGGGAGAAGTGTTGTGGCAGAACGTAACTGACGACCCGTTCATTTATCCGGTCGATCCGGGGGTTGGGCGTCCGGCGAACGAGCACCTGACGCTGTGCGGGGGGACGGGGTATCGCGGGGCGCTTGGCGTCGCGCTTGATGGTGAGGCGTTCCGGACGGTCAACCGGGTCGACATCGAGGACTACCTCGCAGGCGTTGTCCCCGCCGAAATGCAGGCCAACTGGGCTGACCAGGGCGCATTCGAGGCGTTGCGCGCGCAGGCGATCGCGGCCCGCTCCTACGCACTCGCCGAAGATCGCTACACCTACGCCCAAACGTGCGACACCACCGACTGCCAGGCCTACCCGGGCACCCCGAAGGAGGATGCGCGCTCGACCGAGGCGGTCGCCACGACCGCGGGGACGGTGCTGTTGCGCGACGGACTGATCCTGCGCTCGGAGTATTCAGCGGCCCCCGATGGAGGTCGCCCGTCCGACATCCAGACGTTCGAGGTTGGCCCGGCGCCAGATCAGGTTGTCGAAACATGGTCTGCACCAACGGTATTCCCGCGCTCTGACGCGGTAACACCGCCGTTGCCCCGCCCCACGCCGGTTTCCCCCCTTCCAGGTCAGCCGCACATTGCCCCCGAGTTGGGCAGCCCGCCCGAGGGTTCGCCAACGCCTGCGTCGCCGGGCGCCCCGGGACCGTCACCCGTTCCTCCGCTCGCTGGGCAGAGTGCACCTGAATTGGGCAGCCCGCCCGAGGGTTCGCCGACGCCCGCATCGCCGGGCGCTTCCCAGCCGCCCACCGGGCTCGTCGCGCCAACGTCGCCGAGTGCACCAGGTTCGCAGGCTTCACCTGGCGTTCCCGGGGCGCGCACCGCACCTGAAGGAGCCACCGCGCCGACGTCGCCGGTCGCACCCGGTTCGCACGCCGCGCCTCGGTCGGACGCTGCCCCTGGCCCGTCGCCCGTGCCCCCACTCGCTGGGCAGTCGCAGAGTGCACCTGAATTGGGCACCCCGCCTGAGGGTTCGCCGACGCCCGCATCGCCGGGTGTTTCCCAGTCACCCGCCGGGCTCGCGCCGCAGGTAGCGCCCTCGTCGCCGAGTGCTCCCGGTTTGCAAGCTGGCCCGGCGTCGCCGAGCGCTCCGGGGTTGCAGGTTGCGCCCGCTTCGCCTCGGGCGCCGGGTTCGCAAGTCACGCCGGGGGTGCCCGAAGTTCCCGTTGCGCCCGCGTCGCCTGCCGTCCCCGCAGGGCCGGGCGCGCCCGCATCGCCAGGTTCTCGCGGGACGCAGGGCACACCTGAGTTGCCAAGTGGCCCCGGGACGCAGGGCGCGCCGGAGTCGCCAAGTGCTCCAGAGGCGCTGAATGTTCCCGGGTCGCCGAATCTTCCCGGGTGGCCCAGTGCGGCTGAATGGCCTGCTATTCCCGGGTGGCCCAGTTTCAGTGAGTGGCAGAAGTTGTTCACCTCGCCGGGCGTATCGCCTGGTGTCGCCGTTCAGCCGCTTGCCGGGGAAACGGTGATTGATGCCGAGTATCGGCGGATTGGGGGTGCGGGCAGTGTGGTCGGGGTGCCGACTGCGGCGGAGATGCAACTGCCCGGTGGGGCGGGGACGTATCGGCCGTTTACGAAAGGCGTGATCGTCCACACGAAGACGCTCGGCGTGCGCGTCGTCGACTTCGCGACGATGCTCGCGCCCAACACGGTACCGGGCCACGCACAGGCGAATCCCGAACCGCCACAGTCCAATTCGTTGGCACCTGTGCGTTAGTCCTCACCCCAAGGTCGTATCGCCCATCCCGACCGCGAGTGTGCGCAGTAAACCTGCCAATGTCTCGCGGTCGGTAGGCGACAAGGCTGACAACAAGCGGTGCTCGTTTTCCATGTGGAGGGGGAGTAGGTAGTCGACCAACTCGCGGCCCTTGTCGGTCAGTTGCACCAAAACCGAGCGGCGGTCGTCGGGGGCAGGGACGCGGCGAACCAAATCCCTAGCGGCAAGTCGGTCGATGCGGTTCGTGATCGCGCCCGATGTCCGCATCGCCGCCTTGTTCAGCGCGCCCGCCGTGATTCCTTCCACCCCGCCTGATCGGCGCAATGTCGCAAGCACGTCAAACTCCCAGAATTCAAGTCCGTGACCTGCGAAGAACTGCTTGAGTTCCTGTTCGAGCAGGCGCGAAACGCGGGCGATTCGGCCGATCACGGCCATCGGTGACGAGTCGACGTCGGGGCGTTCGCGGGCCCACTGCTCGGTAATCAGGTCGACGGCGTCGCGCATCAGTTTCCTCTCGATTAAAAATCTTAACGTTCATCTACTTGACGCTGAACAGGTTAGGCGAGTAGATATTTCAACGTTGAGATTATCAATCAGGAGCGAACATGAGCGACGCACGTAGCACCAATTACGCACCTACCCTCGCGTTGACCGCCCTCACCCCGATCGTGTGGGGTTCCACCTACGCGATCACCACCGAATTCCTGCCGCCGGACCGCCCGCTTTTCACCGCCCTGATGCGCGCGCTGCCCGCCGGGCTCTTGCTCCTCGCCCTGACTCGCACGCTGCCGCACGGGCAGTGGGTCGGGCGCGCGGCTGTGCTTGGCGTGCTGAACATCGGCGCGTTCTTTCCGCTGTTGTTCCTTGCCGCGTACCGCCTGCCGGGTGGTGTGGCCGGGGTATTGGGCGCTGTCACACCGATGTTCGCGCTTGGGTTCGCTGCGGTATTACTCGCGGAAACGCCAACGCGGCGAAAGATATTGGCTGGCGCGATCGGCGTACTCGGCGTATCGCTCGTAGTGCTGAAGGGTAATGCGGAACTCGACTTCGTCGGTGTCGCAGCAGGTTTCGCGGGCGCCGCTTCGATGGGGGCGGGAACGGTGCTGACGAAGAAGTGGGGTAGTCCGCAGGGTGTTGGGCCGCTGGCAATCGCGGGCTGGCAGCTGACCGCAGGCGGCCTGTTCATCGCCCCGCTCGCGCTCATCATCGAAGGCGCACCGCCCGTACTCGACGTGGATGCAATTGGCGGCTACCTATACCTGGGCATCATCGGCACGGCCGTCGCCTACTGGCTGTGGTTCCGCGGTATCTCCCGAGTCCCGGCAACGTCAGTGGCTTTCCTCGGCCTGCTGAGCCCGGTTTCCGCGGCGGTAATCGGCTGGCTCGCCCTGAACCAGGCGCTGACGTTGCTCCAGGTCCTTGGCCTCGTGATCGCCCTCGCCGGAACGGTCCTCGGCCAACTCCCGCCGAAGCCACAGCCGAAGCTCACTGACCGGCAGCTCGTTGCGGCCTAGCGCCAACATGGCATAAACGTGCGCGTTCGCCGCCAAACCGCCGCATTTTGGGGGTTCGGCGGCGAACTTGCACGAAAATGCCATTCCGATCGCAACTGCCTGGTTGCACATCGTGGAGTCGTGGACCCGCGCGTAGCAGCGGCGACCCGTATAACTAACGACAGAGTCGAAGTGATGCGGGGAGGAACGTTGCGGTGGTGCGCGTGGGGCGCGAGTGCGCTCGGTGGGTTCATCGGAGCCGCCGGGCTGCTGTTTGCCGGGGCGATGGTTGTTGCTCGGCTTGCCGGGCGCGAGTCTGAACTTGATTACACAACCGCCGCGATCTTCGGTGGGCTCGGGGCCGTCTATCTCGCAGGCGCGATCATGCTCGCTCGACGGTCGAACATTGGGCGACGGATCCTCGTCGTCGTTTCCGGACTGATGACTGCCGCGACTTTGCTTGTGGTCGCACTGAATTGGTGGGGCGGGCCGCTCACGACGTGGCTCGCGCTGAACGTGGTGCTGCTCGCCCTGAGCTACTGCAAGCCAACACGGCAGTGGACGCGAAAGACATTAGGTTGACATCCATGCTTGCGACAGAAGTGCGTTCCGGGTGGGCCGTCCGGATCGGGGCAACCATTACCGCGCTCGCGGCGCTCGCCAACGGGTTCGCCGCGTCCTGGGTCGCGATCACCTGGTTCGGCGATTCCGCCAAACTCGACGACGCCCTCGCCTGGCTCACGATCCTCGCCGGCTACCTCGTCGCGGGCGCGCTCGCCTACTCGACGGTGCAAATCGTCAAGCACAGCGAAGCGAGCGTCGCGTTCGTCGTCGCGATCGCGCAGTTGGCCATCGGCGTCGGCGGACTGGCAGCCACACTCGTGAACTTCGACCCCGAATACGGCATCGTCTGGCCGCACACTCACCTCATCGACGGCACCGTCCCCGGCGCGATCACCTCCATCGTCAACCACAGTTGGCTCGGCGCGACCATCGCGACGCTGGTAGGGGCCATACTTCTTGTACCCACACTGTTCATCCGGGCTGGCCAAGGCTGAACAAATCCGCCTCCACCGGGACAATCCACCGTCTTCCGATACGCTGGGCTCCCGTGACCGCCGCATCGCCTTCCGGTAACCCCGCACCTTCGTATGACTTGATCGTCGTCGGATCAGGCTTTTTTGGCCTGACTGTCGCCGAGCGGGCAGCAAACCTGCTGGGCAAGCGGGTCCTGGTGCTCGACCGCCGCCACCACATCGGCGGCAACGCCTACTCCGAGAACGAGCCGGAGACCGGCATCGAGATCCACAAGTACGGCGCGCACCTGTTCCACACTTCGAACAAGAAGGTGTGGGATTACGTGACTCAGTTCACCGAGTTCACGAATTACCAGCACCGCGTGTTCGGCCTGCACAAGGGCCAGGCGTACCCGCTGCCGATGGGCCTTGGCCTGATCTCCCAGTTCTTCGGCCGCTACTTCACGCCGGAAGAGGCGCGGAAGCTGATCGCCGAGCAGTCGGCGGAAGTGAAGTCCGACGACGCACAGAACCTCGAAGAGAAGGCCATCTCCCTGATCGGCCGCCCGCTCTACGAAGCGTTCATCCGCGACTACACCGCCAAGCAGTGGCAGACCGACCCCAAGGAACTGCCCGCTGGCAACATCACCCGCCTGCCGGTGCGCTACAACTTCGACAACCGCTACTTCAACGACACCTACGAGGGTTTGCCGAAGGAGGGGTACACGAAGTGGCTGGAAAACATGGCCGCCTCCGACCTCATTGACGTGCGCCTCAACACTGACTGGTTCGACGTGCGCGACGAGATTGTCGCGGCCAACCCGGACGCCCCGATCGTCTACACCGGCCCGATCGACCGCTACTTCGACTACGCCGAAGGCGAATTGGGTTGGCGCACCATCGATTTCGAGACTGAAGTCCTCGAAACCGGCGACTTCCAGGGTACCTCGGTGATGAACTACAACGACGCCGACGCCCCGTTCACGCGCATCATTGAGCCGCGCCACTTCCACCCCGAGCGCGACTACCGCACCGACAAAACCGTCATCATGCGCGAGTTCTCCCGCTTCGCCCAGACCGGTGACGAGCCGTACTACCCGATCAACACCCCCGAGGACCGCGCGAAGCTGCTCGCCTACCGCGAGCTCGCCAAGCAGGAAACGGCCGAGAAGAAGGTCATCTTCGGTGGTCGCCTCGGCACCTACCAGTACCTCGACATGCACATGGCGATCGGCGCCGCGTTGAGCACGTTCGAAAACGTCCTGCGCCCGACGCTCGAAACCGGCGCTGAGCTGGTGGACGAGGCATGAGTTCGCCGATGCTTGAAGACGTGACCACCCCGACTCGCGCGAAGTCGCTGCTCCAGCGCGTGATCCTGCCGCGCCCGGGCGAGCCGCTCGACGTGCGCACGCTGTACCTGGAGGAATCGCCGACGAACGCCCGTCGCGCGCATGCGACGAGCCGCACCGCGCTGTCGATTGGCGCGGAGTCGGAGGTGTCGTTCGCGACGTACTTCAACGCGCTGCCCGCGAGCTACTGGCGACGGTGGAGCGTGCTCGACTCGGTGGTGTTGCGGCTCGAACTGGCCGGGCACGGTCGCGTTGACGTGTACCGCTCCAAAGCCGACGGTTCGCGAATTCACGTGCAGGGCAAAGAGTTTGCCGTCGAACAGGGCCAAGAGAGCGTCACTGTCGAATTCGAAACCGACCTAGGTCCGTTCGAAGATGGCGGCTGGATCTGGTTCGACATCACCACCGACACCGCGGTCACGCTGCTCGCAGGCGGCTACTACGCCCCGATCGAAGCGCCCGGCAACGGCACGCTGGCCGTCGGTATGCCGACGTTCAACCGCCCGACCGACGCGGTGAACACCCTGCGCGCACTGGGCTCCGATCCGCTTGTGTTGCAACAGATTTCGGCCGTGATCATTCCCGATCAGGGCACCCGTCACCCGGCCGACGAGCCCGGTTTCGCCGAAGCCGCCGCCGTCCTCGGCGACCGCCTCAAGATCTACAACCAGCCCAACCTCGGTGGCTCGGGCGGCTACAGCCGCGTGATGTACGAGGCGCTCAACGCGACCGATGCCGAATACATCGCCTACATGGACGACGACATCGAGATCGAACCCGACTCGATCCTGCGCGCGCTCGCGTTCTCGCGCTTCGCGAAGTCGCCGGTGCTGACCGGTGGGCAGATGCTCAACCTGCAGGAACGCTCGCATCTGCATGTGATGGGCGAGGTCATCGACCGTGGCATCTTCATGTGGGGTGCCGCGCCGAACGTCGAGTACGACCACGACTTTTCGAAGTACCCGCTTTCCGACCGCGACAACGCGAAGCTGCTACATCGCCGCATCGACGTCGACTTCAACGGCTGGTGGACGTGCGTGATCCCGCGCGCGGTCGCCGCCGAAATCGGTCAGCCGCTGCCGCTGTTCCTCAAGTGGGACGACGCCGAGTACGGCCTGCGCGCCGCCGCGGCCGGCTACCCGACGGTCACGCTGCCGGGTGCTGCCGTGTGGCACATGGCCTGGTCGGACAAGGACGACGCCATCGACTGGCAGGCGTACTTCCACCTGCGTAACCGTCTGATCGTCGCGTCGATGTACCTGCCAGGCGACGGCAAGCCGATGATCGTCAACACCGTCAAGGCAACGCTGAAACACCTGCTGTGCCTTGAGTATTCGACCGTCGCGATCCAAAACGAAGCGATCCGCGATTTCCTCGCTGGCCCGGAAAACCTCGCCGACCTGCTGCCAAGCGCGCTCGGCAAGATCCACGCGATGCGCAAGGAATTCCCCGACGCGGTTGTCGTTCCGTCCTCGACGCAGCTGCCGCTCGCCAGCCGCGCTGGCGTCGGCGCGGTCGGCGAACCGGGCAACCCGATCGCGAAAATCGGTCGACTCGCCAAGGGCATCGTCCACAACTTCCGCAAGGCCGACCCGGCAGCGCACGAAACCCCGCAGCTCAACGTGCCGACGCTCGACGCGCGCTGGTTCCTGCTTTCCCAGGTCGACGGTGTCACCGTGACGACTGCCGACGGGCGCGGAGTGGTTTACCGTAAGCGCGACCCGCGCATCGCCGCCGAACTGCTCAAGGAAGCGTTGCGCCTGCGCAAGGAGCTCACCGCGCGGTTCCCGGAAATGCAGAAGCGCTACCGGGCAGCGCACGCCGAGCTGGCGAGCCAGGCCGCGTGGGAGAAAATCTTCGGCATCGAGACGAATGGAACCGCCAAGTGAGCAACCCCAGCATTCCTGAGCTCGAACTCATCGAAGGCGGCTGCGGCGGCGAGTGCGACTGTGCGTGCGAAGGCGAGTACGTGCCCTTCGAGGTCGGCGTCATCAACACCGTCCAGCACACCATCGGCAACAACCCGGCCGTGGTTTCCGCGGCGCGCGGGATGTCGCACTTCGGTGAGCACGCGCTCGGCTGGATCGGCATCGCCGCCGCTGGCTGGCTCGTCGACAAGCCGCGTCGTCGGCAGTGGGCTGGCGTCGCCGTTGGCGCGGTTGGCGCGCACGCCGCTTCGATCGTGATCAAGCGGATCGTGCGTCGGCCCCGGCCGAACGACCCGTTGGTGCAGGTCAACGTGTCGACGCCGAGCAAGCTGAGCTTCCCGTCGTCGCACGCGACCTCAACGACAGCCGCCGCGGTGCTGCTCGGTAGGCTGACCGGGCTGCCGCTTCCCGCGGTCATTGTCCCGCCGATGCTGCTGTCCCGCGTTGTCCTCGGTGTGCACTACCCTTCCGATGTGCTCGCCGGTTCCGCGCTCGGAGCCGCCTCGGCCGCAGCCGTCCTGGCTGCTGAAAAGAAACTCCGCAAGTGACCGCAACTGAAAGAACTTTGGCCCAGATGAGCGAAGAACCGTCCGCCGCCGTCCTGGACGAGGCTGTTGTCAAAGGCCCGCCGAAGACTCTCGTCGGTGGCGTCATCAAGGCCATCCGCCCACGTCAGTGGGTGAAGAACGTCCTCGTGCTCGCCGCGCCGCTCGCGGCAGGTCCCGAGGTGCTCGGCGATTCGAGCGTGCTGATCAAGGTCGGCATCGCCTTCGTCGTCTTCTGCATGGCTGCCTCCGGCATCTACCTGGTCAACGACTCGCTCGACGTCGAAGCCGACCGCGCGCACCCGACCAAGCGGTACCGGCCCATCGCGGCTGGCGTCGTTCCGGTCAACCTGGCTTACGTACTTGCCGTCGGGTTCCTGCTCGGCTCGCTCGCGATCTCGTTCCTCGCGTCGTGGCATTTGGTCGTCGTGATGGCCGTTTACATCGCCATCCAGCTCGCCTACTGCTTCGGTCTCAAGCACCAGGCCGTGCTCGACATCTGCATCGTTTCGTCGGGCTTCTTGCTGCGCGCTGTCGCCGGTGGCGCTGCCGCTGGCATCGCGCTTTCTCAGTGGTTCCTGCTGATCATGGCCTTCGGCTCGCTGTTCATGGCCGCGGGCAAGCGCTACGCCGAACTGCAAATCGCCATCGACACCGGTGCCAAGATTCGCAAGTCGCTTGAGTACTACACCCCCACCTACCTGCGCTTCATTTGGACGCTCGCGGCAACGGCCGTCGTCGTGTTCTACGGCCTGTGGGCGTTCCAGCAGGACTCGGCTCGAGACACCCAGTGGTTCTCGATCTCGATGATCCCGTTTACCATCGCAATCCTGCGTTACGCGGTCGACGTCGACGGTGGCGAGGCCGGTGAACCCGAAGAGATCGCGCTGGGGGACCGCATCCTCCAGTTCCTCGCTATTGCTTGGATCGGAGCGGTAGGTGTCGCTGTCTATCTCACCTGACGAGATCGTGGTAGCGGAACAGGAAAGCGCAACAAAGCAAGAGTCGGCACCTGCGCTAGCTAGTCCGAAGCGTTTCGCTGCTCTGTCCCGCGCCACGTTCTTTGGTGGGATGGCGATTACCGTCGCCCTGTTCGCCTTTGGGGCGTGGCAGCGGCGGTGGATCGCCGACGACGGCCTCATCGTGTTGCGCACGGTGCGCAACATCCTCGCTGGCAACGGCCCGGTCTTCAATGCCGACGAACGCGTTGAAGCGAACACGTCGACGGCGTGGACGTTCATCGTCTGGTTCTTCAGCTGGCTCACCCAAGCGCGACTTGAGTACGTCGTGCTTGGTGTCGCGCTCGGCGTTTCGCTGCTCGCGATCGTTTTCGCGATGGCAGGCACCGCACGCCTTTACGGCGGAACCTCAGGTCAGCTGCTGCTTCCTGCGGGCGTGCTCGTCTACATCGCGCTGCCGCCCGCGCGCGATTACGCGACGTCAGGGCTCGAAAGCGGCCTCGTCATCTGCTGGGTCGGGCTGCTGTGGCTGCTGATGATGCGGTGGAGTCAGGCGAAGACAGTGCGGATTCCCGCGCTGCTCGCGTTGGTTTTCGTCGCGGGACTCGCGCCGCTGATTCGCCCTGAAGCCACGCTGATTGGCGTCGCCGCGCTCGCGATGATCTTCCTCGCACCGATGCCGCAGTTCCGGTTCGGGCCGATTGTTTTGCGCGCGCTGATCGTCGCGGTCGCTGGCTTCGTGCCGGTCGCGTACCAGATTTGGCGCATGGGCTACTACGGCCTGCCCTACCCGAACACGGCCGTCGCCAAGGATGCGGGCGGCGCTAAGTGGGGTCAGGGCATGACCTACCTGTGGGACCTCGTCGGGCCCTACTACCTGCTGATTCCGCTGATCACGCTGCTTGCGGCTGGCATCGGGCTCGCTGTTTCCCGTGGAACCTTCGCATTGCCTCGCTCGATCAGCGCGTTCCGCGACTGGTTGCGTTCGCCTAGCGCGGTCGTCGTGATGGTATTGGCGAGCGGCCTGCTGCTTACCGTCTACGCCGTGCGCGTCGGCGGCGACTTCATGCACGGTCGCGTGCTGCTCACGCAGTTGTTCCTGCTGCTGTTGCCGGTGGCCGTTGTGCCGATCCGGTTGCGCGCGGTGCGTAAAGCGGACTTGTCGACCGGACTGCTGCTGCTTGCGCTGCTGGTGAGCGCGGGCTGGGCGGTTTACGCGTCAGCGACAACCGCGATCACAACCGGAACCAAGATTCGCGCGTCCGGCATCGTCGACGAGCGCATCTACTACGTGCTCAACACCGGCCACGACCACCCGATCCTCGCCGAGGACTACCTCGACTACCCGCGCATGCGCGCGATGGTCGAAGGCATTCAGAACACGCCAAACGGTGGGCTGCTGCTGAACTCGCCGTCGTTCACGTTCTGGTACATCGTCCCGCCGCCGGAACCGATCCCGCCGGGCGGCGCTGGGCATACGGTTTACTTTCTGAACCTGGGCATGACCAGCATGAACGTGCCGCTCGACGTGCGCGTCATCGACCCGATGGGCCTCGCCTACCCGCTCGCCGCGCACTCGGACCGACTCTCCGACGGCCGCATCGGCCACGACAAGAGCCTCTACTCGGACTGGGTTGTCGTCGACGCTGGCATGGTCGACCTACACCCGTGGATGCCCTGGTACATGGACGAGAAGTGGGTCGATCAGGCGCGGGTCGCGATGTCCTGTCCTGATACCCAGGCGCTATTACTTTCGACGCGCGGTGAACTGACGCGTGAGCGGTTTATCCACAACCTGCGACACGCCATGGAGTTCGCGAAATACCGCATCGACCGGGTGCCGAAGTACGAGATCGAGCGCTGCGGACTCGTCAACCCGCACCCCGAGCCGCCGCGCTAAGTCGCATCGGCGTCACGTCGGTCCAGGTGGGCGAGTGGGCTACGCCCTAAAAATCACATATCGGTAACGCGTGGACGCCGACGTAACGATATGGTCTTGCGAGAGGGAAACAACCCCGCGGCTCCGGGTGAGCCGCTTGAGGAAAGGCCCAAATCTAAATGCGTGGCGGACGTCTCAGAGCCAGGGGAGCCTCCTGGCTCAAGAAGTCGGTGTTGGTCTCGCTGGCAGTGGCACTGCCCATCGGGGGAGCAATTGCCGGACCAGTGGGGATTGGAACCGCGAACGCGGCATTCAACCCGTCGGGATTCGACTTTTGGGTCGACTCGGAAATGGGCCCGATTAAGTCGCGCGTCTTCCGCGCGAACGATGGCAACACCAACCGCGTTGTCTACGCGCTCGACGGGATGCGCGCGCGTGACGACCTCAACGGCTGGGAAATCGACACCAACGTCGCCGCCGCGCTGCAGGCAGCCAACATCAACGTCGTGATGCCGATCGGCGGCCAGTCGAGCTTCTACGCCGACTGGAACGCCCCGTCGAGCTTCTTCGGCCTCGATGGCAGCTCGGCCGGTTCGTCGGGCAGCTCAAGCGGCTCGGCGAAGACCGGTTCGGCTTTCACCGGTTCGTCGATCGCGCCCGCTCAGGTGGCTGGCAAGAAGAACACCTACAAGTGGGAATCGTTCCTGACCTCGAACCTGCGCAACGCGCTGTCGAGCCGTCTTGGCTTCAAGACCACCAACAACGGCGTTTTCGGCCTGTCGATGGGCGGTTCCGCCGCGCTCACGCTGGCTGCCTACCACCCCGACCAGTTCAGCTACGCGGGCTCGTTCTCGGGTTACCTCAACATCTCGGCACCGGGTATGCGTGAGGCGATGCGCGTCGCGATGATTTCGGCCGGTGGCTTCAACATCGACGCGATGGCACCGCCGTGGGGCGGCCAGTGGTTCCACATGGACCCGTTCGTCTTCGCGCCTCGTCTTGTCGCTAACGGCACGCGCCTTTGGGTTTCCGCCGCCGCTGGCGTTCCCGGTGCTGGCGACGTTTCCAACCCGATGGAAATTGTTCAGGGTGTGCCGCTTGAGCTGCTCGCGATGGTGAACAGCCGCGCGTTCCAGGTCCGTTGGGCCACGCTCGGTGGCGACAATGCCACGTTCGACTTCCCGATCCAGGGCGTGCATAACTGGCGCAACTGGGAGACCGAAGTCAACCGCATGATCCCGGACCTTTCGGCCCACATCGGCTAACCGCCTTTCCTCAGCAACCGCCCCGGTACCGCTTGGTGCCGGGGCGGTTTCTCGTTTTTGTCTCAATCCGAGGCAGCGGTGGTGACGAATTATGGGCGAGAGTTGTGTACGGGGTCACTTTCCAGCAACATATAGTCACTCTGTTCTGATTGATTCACAGTGAGCATGCGCCGAGGTCTACTTGTCCGTTTTGCCCAAGGATTAGTCGTTCTCGGCATCCGGTGAGGATCCGATCGTGTAACTCGGGGTTTGCGCGATCGCTCTGCTGAGAAAGGTCTGATCGAATGCGTACAAGAGCGTGGGTTCGACGGTTGGCCGCGGGGGTGTCGATGGCGCTCCTTGTTCCAGCAACCGCCATAGTCGGCGGAATGGCCGCCCCAGCGTCGGCCGGATTCAACGACCGCGCGTTCGACTTCTGGGTCGATTCGGGAATGGGTCCCATCAAATCGCGTATTTTGCCCGCCGCCGACGGCAATAGAGAGCGGGTTGTCTATGTGCTCGACGGGATGCGCGCACCGGAACATCTCAACGGTTGGGAAATCGAAACCGATATTCCCAACGCACTCGCCGCCGCGAATATCAATGTGGTGATGCCCGTTGGTGGCATGTCGAGCTTCTACGCCGACTGGAACGCGCCAAGTGAATTCTTCGGAATTCCGGCTGGCGGTCCAGGCAACTCCGGTTCTGGCGCGGCCAACGCGCTCGCTGGCGGCCCGGGTAAAAGTTACCGCTACCAGTGGGAATCGTTCCTCACCAACGACTTACGCAATGCGCTCTCCGAACGCCTCGGGTTCCGCAACTATCGCAACGGCGTCTTCGGACTTTCGATGGGCGGCTCGGCAGCGCTCACCCTCGCCGCCTACCACCCCGACCAGTTCTCGTTCGCCGGTGCGTTTTCGGGCTATCTGAATATCTCCGCGCCCGGCATGCGTGAGGCCATCCGCCTCGCGATGCTCGACGCAGGCGGCTACAACGTCGATTCGATGGCGCCACCGTGGGGCCCGAACTGGCTGCGCATGGACCCATTTGTGTTCGCGCCCAACCTCGTTGCCAACGGAACGCGCGTCTACATCGCGGCCGCGTCGGGCTTGCCGAGCGCGGGCGACGGGCCAAACATGAACACCGTCAACGGCATGGCACTCGAAGCGCTCGCCCTCGCCAACACCCGCTCATTCCAGGTACGCATGGCCACCCTGGGCGGCGGCAACGCCACCTACTCGTTCCCCGCCTACGGGATTCACGCGTGGAACACCTGGAACGATGAGGCGCTGCGCATGATCGGCGATTTGTCGAACAACATCGGTTAGCTTTTCCAGCTTTTCCAAGACGAAGCAATGGCACGCGACCTCAAGTCGCGTGCCATTGCTTTGCTTATGGTGCGAGCCGCTGTGCCGCAACAAAGTTCACTCACCGACCCTCCCCTTGCACGCCTTCGGTCCGTCGAATATCCTCCAGCGAGCGTAAGTGTGACCAGATCGTTGTTTCACCTCATCTGATCGCGCATGAACTGTCGGGATTCGCGTGCGATCGCAAGCAGCTCTGGCATGCAACAACAGCAGAAAGAGAGCGGAATCCACATGCGTTTCGGCAAGGCCGGTTGGCGTAATCGAATTCTGACCCTGGGGACGGCGGCACTTGTTGCTCCGATCGCCGTCGGCGTGGCCCCGACCGCGCTTGCCGCGCCCGCGCCCATCGCGGCGCCGGTGCTGCGCGCGCCTGCGGGTGGCTACGAGGAGCTGATGGTCCCGTCCAAGATGGGCCCGATCAAGGTTCAGGTCCAGTGGGCCAAGAACGGTGGCAACGCCGCGCTTTACCTCCTCGACGGTCTGCGCGCCCGCGACGACAAGAACGCGTGGTCGTTCGAAACCAACGCACAGCAGCAGTTCGGCAACGACAACGTCACCCTGGTGATGCCCGTTGGCGGACAGTCGAGTTGGTACACCGACTGGGCGCAGGCCTCAAACACCAACGGCCAGAAGACCACCTACAAGTGGGAGACCTTCCTTACCGAAGAACTCCCCAACTTCCTTGCCGGATACGGCGTATCGAAGACCAACAACGCGGTCCTCGGCCTTTCGATGTCGGGTCCTGCCGCGCTGCGTCTCGCCGCGCTGCACCGCAACCAGTTCAAGCACGCGTCCTCGCTCTCGGGCCCGTTGAACTGGGGTGCGCCCGGCATGCGTGAGGCCATCCGCGTGATGATGCTCGACGCTGGCCGTTTCAATGTCGACTCGATGGCTGCGCCGTGGAGCCCGGCGTGGCTGCGCATGGACCCGATGGTCTTCGCCCCTGAGCTGCGTGGTCTGCCGATGTTCATTTCGTCGGCCAGCGGCCTGCCTGGCGGTCACGACAAGCCTGCCGGGCTCGGCGGCGCGTACAACACCGCCAACGCGATGGGCATCGAGGTCATTTCGATGGTGTCTACCCGCGCGTTCCAGGGCCGCCTGAATTCGCTTGGTATCCAGGCTGTTTACGACTTCCCCGCCACCGGTACCCACTCGTGGAAGTACTGGGAAGACGAGCTGTGGAAGGCGCGTCCGCACATTCTCAAGGCACTCAACGCCTAAGAGTTTTCCGCTAGCTAATTCGTTAAGGCTGGTTCACCCGCTGGGTGGGCCGGTCTTTTCGTTGTTGTCGCGGCGATGCGTGTCTGCCCAGTTATTGCCTGGTACCGGTGTACAAAAACACAACGAGGTACTTCGGTCTGCGGGGACGAGGAGGTCGCGCTATGTCGAAACGCGGTGTCGCTGCGTCGCTGCGGCGAATTCTGGGCCTTGCCGCCGTTACGGCCGCATTGCTCGCCCCAACCGTGGTTGTCCCGGTCGCACAGAGTCAGCCTGGGGTAGCCGAAATTCAACGGGTCGAATGGCTGTCGGACCGTCGGGTCGCGCTCACGGTGCACTCGCCCGCGATGAATACCCCGATTCAGGTGCAAATGTTGCTTGCACGGGATTGGAATTCCCATCCCGACGCGAAATTTCCGATGATGCTGATGCTCGACGGTTTGCGCGCGATGGACGACGAAAACGGTTGGACCAAAGACGCCGATGCTGAGGGCTTTTACGCCGACAAGAATGTGAATGTTGTCTTGCCGGTTGGCGGACAGTCGAGTTGGTACACCGACTGGCTCAGCCCCGACAACGGGCGCACCTACAAGTGGGAAACCTTCCTCACCAAGGAACTTCCGCCCCTGCTTGAGCGTGACTGGCGTACAACGGATGTCCGTGGGGTAGAAGGACTTTCGATGGGTGGCACCGCCGCGATGAACCTCGCTGGCCGCAACCCCGGCCTCATGAAATTCGTCGCTTCGTATTCAGGTTTGCTCACAACGACAACGCTGGGCATGCCGCAGGCGATTGGTTTCGCGAATAAAGACGCTGGTGGGTTTGACGCCGTCGCGATGTGGGGTCCGCCTGGTGGACCGGAATGGGCGGCACACGACCCGTATTTGCTCGCTGATCAGCTCAAAGGCGTGAGCATGTATGTCTCTAGCGGCAGCGGATTGGCGGGCACGCACGATCATGCGAGCGCCGATGTTCCGCTGTTGAGCGACAACTGGGCGGGCACTGGATTGGAAATTCTGTCGCGACTTTCCACCCAGAATTTCGTCGCGAAATTGGAGAAATTGGCGATTCCCGTGCAGGCGAGTTATCGGCCAGCGGGTACCCACACCTGGCCTTATTGGGATTTCGAGATGCGGCAGTCGTGGCCGCAGGCGGCTAAGGCGCTCGGTGTCGACGAGGGCGGCGCGGAATGCGGCGCTGGTGGCGCGATCGGCGGAGTCGCGCAGGTGGCGAATTGGCTCGGCAACTGCTTGACCGGCGAATATCACAGCGGGCCCGCGATCGTGCAGGACTTCGCGAACGGTCGCGTTTTCTTCTCCCCAGCCACTGGCGCGCATCCGGTTTCAGGTCGAATTGGCGGCGCGTACACCGGTTTTGGTGGCGCTTCATCACCGCTCGGGTTGCCGACGGGCGAGGAGCGCGGACTGCCCGACGGACGTGGTCGACTGCAAACCTTCGAAGGCGGCTCGATCTACTGGACCCCGCAGACGGGCGCGCAGGTGATTCGCGGTGCCCTCCTCGACGCCTGGGACAAACAGGGTTTCGAAGGCGGCCCGCTCGGTTATCCGACGGCCGCCGAGGCGCGCACGCCTAGCCGCGACGGCGCGGTGCAGTCGTTTGAGCACGGTCCGCTGTTCTACAGCGCCGCGACCGGCGTGCATCGCGTGCAGGGTTTCATCCTCGACAAGTACGGGCAGCTCGGCTTCGAGAACAGCCCACTCGGGTTCCCCGTCGCCGACGAAGCGCCGATCAAGGACTTCGGCCACTTCAGTCGATTCGAAGGTGGCTCGATCTATTGGAGTCCGCTCTCGGGCGCGTGGTCGGTGCGCAACGGGCCCGTCAGCGACGCGTGGGCGGCGCAAGGGTTCGAAAACGGTCGACTTGGGTACCCGACCAGCGACGAATTCCCGGTCGCAGGCGGCGTTCAGCAAAACTTTCAAACCGGGTTCATCGTCGTGCGCGACGGCAAACCCGAAGTTCACGGGGTGTAAGCGCGGACTGAGAATGCGATAAGCATCCAACCGCACCCCGCGACGTACCCCATTGTGGCGCTAGCCTGGTCTGCGACCGCGTCCTGGGAACAATCGAGAACAGTCGAGGTAGACATCTTCATGCATGCGATGCTCCGGATTTCCGGCAAGGTCGCCGGATCGGTCGCGGCGGCTGCCGCGCTCACCGTCGCGCTGACCGCCTGTGGCGACAACGAGTCGACCGCGTCCAAGACGCCAACGCTGTCGGCGTCGGCAACCACGTCGGTCGCCGCGACCACGCCGCCGTCGGTCGTCGTGCCGCCGAGCGCCGCCGACACGACAAGCGCCGCACCGGAAACGACAAGCACTGAGGCACCGCAGCCGGCCCCGATCACGAGCGACACCCCGGCTCCCGCGCTTTCGGGCAAGGACGCCGCGTTTATCAACGAGCTCAAGGCCAACGGCGTCACCCCAGCCGACCCGCAGAGCGCGATCGTCGCGGCCAGCTACATCTGCTCGACGAAGGGTTCGGGCATTTCCGATGCCGACCTGTCGACGTTCGTAGGCGCGATCGCCGGTACCGACGCCTCGTTCGAGAAGTCCGGCCTCGACGTCGATAAGGCGGCCAAGATCTACATCGCCGCCGCGAACAAGACTTACTGCTGACATGAACGCCCGGCCCCGCCGTCCCCGCAGGTTATGGCCTGTTGGGTGCTTGACCGTGCTCGCCGTCTTCGTGCTGGCGATCGTCGTCATCATCGTCGCTTGGTATTTGCTCGCCGGTCGGCTGCGCGAACCAGGCCCGACGCCGCCGGGGCCGACCCCAACGCCGTCATCGCAACCGGCGTCGTGTCCAGATGTCATGTTCTTGTCGATTCCGGGAACGTGGGAGTCGTCGAGCAACGACGACCCCTACAACCCGCATGCGAACCCGATTTCGTTGATGCTCAGCGTCACCGGGCCGTTGCGCGCGCAGTTCCCGGACAATCGACTTGAGGTTTACACCGTTCCTTACGTCGCCCAGTTCTCGAATCCGATCGCGATTCCGCCGGACGGCCAGGCGTCCTACAACAACAGCCGCACCGAAGGCACCGCGCGGGCGACCAACGTGCTCGCTGAGCGGTACAAGGAATGCCCGCTCACCAATTACGTGATCGCTGGCTTCTCGCAGGGTGCCGTGATCGCGGGCGACATCGCCGCCCAGATCGGTGCTGGCAACGGACCCATTCCCGCCGACCGCGTCCTGGGCGTCACCGTGATCGCCGACGGTCGCCGCACCGGCGAGACCGGCCCCACCGATCCGGTCCAGGTCGGCACGGTCACTGGCGTCGGCGCGGAAGTTGCCCTGCGCGGCATCAACGTGCCCGGCATCTCGATGACCGGCCCGCGCCCAGGCGGCTTCGGTTCGCTCGCGCCCAAGGTCAATTCGATCTGCGCGCCCGGCGACATGATCTGCGACGCCCCTCGCGAAGCACTCAACCCCGTCAACGCGATCGGCAGTTTGCAGGCGCTGATCCGGTCGGCGGGCAACCCGGTGCACGCGCTGTACGCGACCAACACCGTCGACGCCAACGGCACAACGGCGACGCAGTGGACGGTCAACTGGGCGGCCGACCTCATCGAGAAAGCCCCTTACCCACCGCATTCGTGAGCACACGCGTTCCGGAGTAGTCACAGTCACACTGGGCGTCGATTTGCCATGATTCACGCCCGGATGTGACATCCGTACGCCCCGCGAGCCACACGCTGTAAAGTGCGCTGATGATTGGGCCCACATAACCCCGCACACGCGTACGCGAAGACCGCCAAGCCAGGAGCGAAGAGTTCATGACCGAAGCAGCCGCACCCGTCGCCGAGTTAAGCGCGTTGGGTACGCCGCTACGTCCGTTCCGCTTCGCGGCGGCCGGCGAGGGCAACAAGCAGGAGGGCGGCGCGCGTAAGTTCATCGCAACCGCGCAGCAGGCCGAAGAGTACGGCTACGACACCTTCGTTGTGCCCGATCATCTTGGCGACCAGATCGGTCCCATTGCCGCTCTCGGCGCACTCAGCCAGGCAACGGACAAAATCCGGCTCGGCACCTCGGTTCTCGCGAACGGCTTCCGTCACCCGGTTGTGCTCGCCAAGGAACTGGCGACCATCGACGTGCTATCCAAGGGTCGACTTGAGGTCGGCGTTGGCGCGGGCTGGATCAAGGATGAATTCGAGAACGCTGGCATCCCGTATGAGCGTCCCGGCGTTCGCCTGGAGAAGCTCGACGAGTCGCTGACGATTCTCGACACGCTGCTGCGTGGTCAGGTGTGCAACTTCGACGGCAAGCACTACCAGGTGCACGACGTCAAGGGCACGCCTCGGCCTCGACAGGGTCCGCGTCCGCCGCTGTGTACCGGTGGCGGTGGGCCGAAGATGCTTGCCTTGGCGGCCAAGCACGCCGACATTGTTTCGGTCGTGCCGCAGACAACCAAGAACGGCAAGGGCCTGCTTTCGGGCATCACCTTGGAGAAGACGATCGAAAAGGTCGAACTCGTCAAGGCCGCTGCCGGTGACCGGTTCGCCGACATCGAACTCAACTGGGCTATCACCGCGATCGTCATCACCGACGACCGCGAGAAGACGGCCGAGATGGCGTTGCGGGCCATCGAACGTGGTCTGCACCCCGACCTTGAGGTCGACATCGAGCTCACCGTCGAACAGATTCTTGAGTCGCCTTACATCGCCATTGGCACGTTCGAGGAAATCGCCGAGCAGGTCAAGCGTGTGCGTCAACTCACTTCGATGTCGTACGTTGGCATCTTCCCCACCCAGATGGATGCTTTCGCACCGGTAATTGAGCTGCTGCGAGAGGAATGAGCGTGCCCGCTCTGTAACATCAGTCTGGTTTTTAGACATAGCCAATAGCGGTCACCGCGCAGACCGCTCGAAAATCCGCAGGTTGTCAGGTCCGAACTGACACGCCGGTGGCGATAGCGAGTCGAGGCCTCACAGGCGTTCGTGCCGTCAACAAGCGCGCCTGGGTTTTTGCGCCTCGGAGGAGAAGAAGGAATGGAAGAGACTTTCGACGACTACCTGGACGAGACCGGGAATATTCGTATTCCCGAGGGCGCGACCCTGGTCGATCACGTCGAGAAGCACACCCGAAATGATGCGAACACGCTCGCGTACCGCTACATCGACTATTCGCGGGAACGCGATGGCGAGGTGCACGAGCTCACGTGGCAGGAGTTCGGTGTTCGGCTGCGCGCGGTGGCCGCTCGCCTCCAGCAGGTCACGAACCCGGGCGACCGGGTCGCGATTCTCGCGCCGCAGGGCCTCGATTACGTGATCTCCTTCTTCGCCGCGATCTACGCGGGCACCATTTCGGTGCCGCTGTTTGATCCGGAGGAGCCGGGCCACACCGACCGACTGCACGCGGTGCTCGGCGACTGTGAACCTGCCGCGATCTTGACCGCCACCTCTTCGGCGGCTGGCGTTCGGCAGTTCTTCCGCGGCCTTCCCGCCGCGCAGCGTCCGCGCATCATCGCCGTCGACGCGATCCCCGACACGCTCGGTGATTCGTGGGTGCGTCCCGATACCGCGATCGACGACATCGCCTACTTGCAGTACACGTCGGGTTCCACCCGTGTGCCTGCCGGCGTTGAGATCACCCACCGTGGCGTTGGCACCAACCTGCTGCAGATGATCAATTCGCTGAACATGAACGAGAACTCGCGCGGCGTCACCTGGCTGCCGTTGTTCCACGACATGGGTCTGCTCACGGTGATCCTGCCTGCCGTCGGCGGCAAGTTCATCACCATCATGTCGCCGAGCGCGTTCGTGCGTCGCCCGTCGCGCTGGATCAACGAGCTCGCCGCCGTTTCCGACGGCGCTGGCACGTTCGCGGCCGCGCCGAACTTCGCGTTCGAACACGCCGCGGCGCGTGGCGTGCCGAAGGCTGGCGAGACGCTCGACCTGTCGAACGTGATCGGCCTGATCAACGGTTCTGAGCCGGTCACCGTTTCGTCGATGCGCAAGTTCAACGAGGCGTTCGCGCCCTACGGCCTGCCCAAGACCGCGATCAAGCCCTGCTACGGCATGGCTGAGGCGACGTTGTTCGTTTCGGCGACGCGCTCCGAAGACGAAGCCAAGTACGTCTACGTCGACCGCGACGAGCTCAACCGTGGCCGCATGGTCCGCGTCGAGCAGGGTGCTGAGAACGCCATCGCCCAGGTTTCCTGCGGCTACGTCGGTCTTTCGCAGTGGGCCGCGATCATCGATCCCGAGTCGGCCGACGGCGGCGAAGGTCGCGAGCTGCCCGACGGTCACGTCGGCGAGATCTGGCTGCACGGCAACAACATGGGCATCGGCTACTGGGGTCGCCCCGACGAGTCGACCAAGACCTTCCGCAACCGCGTCACCGAGCGTCAGCCCGGCGGCCACACCGAAGGCACGGCCACCGACGCCGACTGGATGCGCACCGGCGACTTCGGCGTGTACTTCGACGGCGAGCTTTACATCACCGGTCGCGTGAAGGACCTGGTGATCGTCGACGGTCGCAACCACTACCCGCAGGACCTTGAGTTCTCCGCGCAAGAAGCGTCTACGTCGCTGCGTCCCGGCTTCGTCGCCGCGTTCGCCGTGCCCGCTAACCAGCTGCCCGCCGTTGTCTTCGACGACAACAACTCGGGGCTGCGTTTCGACGCCGATGATGCCTCTGAGCAGCTCGTTATCGTCGCCGAGCGTGGTCCGGGTGCCGGTAAGGCCGACCCCGGCCCGATCGCCGACGCGGTGCGTGCCGCGGTGTCGCAGCGGCACGGTGTGACCGCGCGCGACATCCTGCTTGTGCCTGCCGGATCGATCCCGCGCACGTCGTCGGGCAAGATCGCGCGCCGCGCATGCAAGGCCGCTTATCTAGAGGGAACGCTTCGCGGTGGTTACACACAGCAGGCTTTCCCCGATGCACCGGAAGAGTAATTGGCCCGACCGGTTCGTAGTGCGGCCCGCGCGCTTGTCGTAAAGCGCGCGGGCGGCATTCCACGGCGCGCCCGGTAGACCAACAGGTAGCTTGAGGAATTGATGGCTGACAACGAGGGCACGCCCACCCAGAATGATCCCGCCGAGCTTTCGGTTGCCGAGTTGCGCGAATGGTTGCGTAACTGGGTTGCCGAGGCGACCGGCCAGTCGATCGACGCGATCACCGTCGATCGACCGATGGAAGAGTTCGGGCTCGCGTCACGCGACGCGCTCGCCCTCGGTGGCGACATCGAGGAACGCACCGGCGTCATCCTCACGCCGACCGTGGTTTACCAACACCCGACCATCGCTTCGCTCGCCGAGGTGATCGTCAACGGTGAGCCTGAACCTGAGGCCGAAGACGCGTCGGATTACACGGCGGCGTTCACGCCGTCGGAAGCGCACGACATCGCCGTTGTCGGGTTGTCGACGCGTCTGCCGGGTGCGGGAACCACGCCTGAGTCCACGTGGGAATTCATCATCGGACGTGGTGACGCGATCCGTGAGCTGCCTGAAGGTCGCTGGGATGAGTTCCGTGGCGACGCCAAGATGGTCGAGACCATCGACAACGCCAACACCCTCGGTGGCTACCTCGATCAGGACGTGATCAAGGGCTTCGACGCTGAGTTCTTCGCGATGTCGCCGGTCGAGGTTGAGCGTGTCGACCCGCAGCAGCGCCTGATGATGGAACTCACCTGGGAAGCGCTTGAGCACGCGCGCATCCCGGCTTCCGACCTCAAGGGCGAGAAGGTCGGCGTTTTCGTCGGCTCGTCTACCAGCGATTTCCAGCTCATCGCCGCGCTTGGGCTCGGTGACCGCGACCCGAACCTGCCGCTGTCGGCTGAGGCGTACTCGCTGCTCGGCGCGTCGACGGGCATCATCGCCAACCGCGTTTCGTACTTCTTCGACTTCCGTGGCCCGTCAGTCACGATCGACACCGCGTGCTCGTCGACGATCGTCGCCGTGCATCAGGCGGTTCGCTCGCTGCGTGACGGCGACGCCGACGTCGCCCTCGCCGGTGGCGTGAACATGATCCTCGCGCCCGTCGCGACGCTTGGGTTCGACATCAACGGTGCCGTCTCCAAAGACGGCCACATCAAGGCGTTCTCTTCCGACGCCGACGGCATGGTCCGCTCCGAGGGCGCTGGCCTCGTCGTGTTGAAGCGTCTCGCCGACGCCGAACGCGACGGCGACCACATCTACGGCGTGGTCAAGGGCTCGGCGGTGAACTCCGACGGTCGCTCGAACGGCCTGTTCGCCCCGAACCCCGACGCCCAGGCCGACGTGCTGCGCGCGGCCTACCGCGACGCCGGCATCGCGCCCAACACCGTCGACTACATCGAGGCGCATGGCACCGGCACCCCGATCGGCGACCCGATCGAAGCCGACGCGCTCGCTCGCGTTATCGGTCGCGGTCGCGACGCCGATAAGCCCGCGCTGCTCGGTTCGGCGAAGACCAACTTCGGCCACCTTGAGTCCGGCGCTGGTGCGGCGAGCCTCGCGAAGGTGCTGATGTCGTTCCAGCACAACGTGATTCCGCCGAACATCAACTACGCGGGACCGAGCCCGTACATCCCGTTCGAGCAGGCGAACCTCAAGGTTGTCGACGAGCCGACTGAGTTCCCGCGCTACAGCGGCGTTGCGACGGTTGGTATTTCGGGCTTCGGTTTCGGCGGAACGAACGCGCACGTGGTGTTGCAGGAGTACGTGCCCGCCGGTGCCGGTGCTTCGGAAGATGTTGTCGCGCTTGTGGATTCGTCCGAGGACGAGGTTGTCGCCGAAGCTGAGGCCATCACGGCGGAAGCTGTTGAGCCAGAACCGGAATGGTCGACCGACCGCGTCGAGCCGCTTCCGGTCATCCTCGCAGTTTCGGCCTACCTGCCCTCGCGTCGTAAGCGTGCGGCTGCCGAGCTGGCTGACTGGCTCGAAGGCCCCGGTGCCGATGTGCCGCTGACCGACGTCGCCCGTTCGCTCGCCAAGCGCAGCCACCAGCGTTCGCGTGGTGTCGTGCTGGCGAAGACACACGAAGAAGCCATCGCTGGCCTGCGCGCGATCGCCGAAGGCAAGCCGGGCGCTGGCGTTTTCACCGCCGACTCGCCCGCGTCGAACCCGCCCGTGTGGGTGATGTGTGGCTTCGGCGCGCAGCACCGCAAGATGTCGAAGCAGCTTTACGGCGAGAACGCGATCTTCCGCAAGACCGTCGACGAGGTCGATGAGCTGGTCCAGGACGAAGCCGGTTACTCGATTCGCGAGATGTTCCTCGATGACGAGCAGGACTACGACGTCGGCACCTGCCAGGTCGGTATCTTCACCACCCAGCTCGGCCTCGCCGCCGTGTTGCGTGCCCACGGCGCGGAACCTGCTGCGGTAGTTGGGCATTCGATGGGTGAGGTTGCTGGCGCGTACATCGCCGGTGGTCTGACGCTCGAAGACGCGGTGCGCGTGATTTGCGCCCGTTCGCGCCTGATGGGCGAGGGCGAGCAGATGATCGACGAGAACGACGTGCGCAACATGGCGCTTGTCGAACTGTCGGCGCACGCCGTCGCTGAGCTGCTGCCGCGCTTCCCCGACGTGGAGTGCGCGGTTTACGCCGCGCCGACCAACACCGTGATTGGCGGCCCGCGCGACCAGGTCGAGCAGATCGTCGCCGAGGTTGAGGGCATGGGCAAGTTCGCCCGCATCCTGCCGACGCGCGGTGCCGGTCATACGTCGCAGATGGACCCGCTGCTCGGCGAACTCGCCGCTGAACTCGCTGGTATCGAGCCTGCCCCGCTGAAGTTGGGCCTGTACTCGACCGTGCACGAGGGCCTGTTCTTCAAGCCTGGTTCGCCCGCGCTGCACGACGAGCCGTACTGGGTGAAGAACATGCGCCACTCGGTGTACTTCACCAACGCGATCAAGGCGGCGGTCGACTCCGGGCACACCACCTTCCTTGAGCTCGCGCCGAATTCCGTTGCGCTGATGCAGGTTTTGGGCACGACGTTCGCGGCCGGTGTGCACGACGCGCAGCTCATCCCGACGCTTAAGCGCAAGGAAGACGAGTCCGCCGCGGTTATCGGCGCGCTCGCGCAGCTTTACGTGCACGGCCACGCGGTCGACCTGTCGTCGCTGCTGCCCGCTGGCGATTTCGCCGACGTGCCGCGTACGGCGTTCGTCCGCAAGGAGTACTGGCCCAAGGCGCAGGTCGCTTCGGGTAGCGGCAACGGTCGGATTCCGGGCGCGCACGTCGCGACGCCGGACGGTCGGCACGTGTGGGAGGTCCAGGCTGCTTCGGTCAGCGACCTCACGCTGCTCGTGAAAGCCGCTGCCTCGCAAGTGCTTTCGGATGTCGCCCTTGGTGCTTCGCATGCGCATGGCACCGTGCCCACGTCCGGCACGCTGACCACCACGCTCACCCCGCACCTCGGTGGCGCGTCGGTGCAGGTGCACGCGAAGACCCCCGTCGGCTTCACCCTGCTGTTCGACGCGGTTGTCACCTCGGGTGATCCGCTGCCAGAACCTGTTGTCGCCGTTGCTGATTCGGTTGTCGCCGAGCCCACCGCCGCGGAAATCGCCATCGCGACCTCCGACCGCTGGGACCCCGCCGGTTCGGAAACCATCGAGCAGCGACTGTGCGTCATCGTCGCCGAATCGATGGGTTACGCCGTCGAAGACCTGCCGATGGAAATCCCGCTCATGGAGCTTGGTCTCGACTCGCTGATGGCGATGCGCATCAAGAACCGCGTTGAGTACGAGTTCGACATCCCGCAGTTGCAGGTGTCGGCGGTGCGCGACGCGAGCCTCAACGAGGTGTCGAAGGTGCTGCGCTACGCGATCGAGCACCGCGACGAGGTCGCCGCGATGGCCGAGAAGCAGGCTGCCGCGCGTGCGGCTGGCGAAGACGTTGAGCTTGGTGTCGACGCTGACTTCGTCGAGAAGGCGCGTCAGGCGATTGCCGCTGGGGCTGACCCGTTGGCTGTTGCCAAGGATGCTGGACTCGCGGAACCTGTTGTTGCTGAAGCGGATTCGGCTCCCGTCGAAGAGGTCGTCGACATCGACTACTTCGCCGACGCCGCCGCTGGCGACGAGGACAACGTTCCGCCACGTGACGCTCCGGAACGGTTGACTTATGCCACCTGGGCCGTCGTCACCGGCACGTCGCCCGGCGGCATCTTCAACACGCTGCCGATCCTCGAAGAGGACGTCGCGGAGAAGCTGGCAGCAAGGCTTACTCAGCGCATCGGCGAGGAAATCACCGTTGACGACGTGCTCGACTGCGAAACCATCGAAGCGCTCTCCGACATCGTCCGCCAGAAGCAGGACATTGGCGCCGAGATCGAAGGCTTCGTCCGTCCGCTGCGTGCCCGTGAAGATGGCTCCGACGCGGTCCCGGTCTTCGTGTTCCACCCCGCCGGTGGCAACACGCTCGTCTACGAGCCACTGCTGAAGCGTCTGCCCGCTGGCACGCCCATGTACGGACTTGAGCGAGCCGACGGTTCGATCGAAGAACGTGCCCGGCAATACGTGCCTGAGCTGCGCAAGATCCAGGGCGAAGGGCCATACGTGCTCTACGGCTGGTCGCTTGGTGCGGTGCTCGCGTTGCAGGTCGGACAGTTGCTTCGTGAAGAGGGTGCTGACGTGCGGTACGTGGGTCTTATTGACCTCGCGCGTACGGTTGAGGACGAGGACAACAGCCCCCAAGAGCGGTTGCGTCGTCTTGAGCGCTACCAGACGTTCGCGAAGAAGAACTACAATGTTCCGGGCGAATTGGATCGTGAGCAGCTAGAAGAACTGGCTGCGGCGTCTGATGCCGAACAATTTTCGATGATTACCGACCTCGTGAAGCTTTCTGGTGCGAAGATTCCCGGTGGCGTGCTGGAACATCAGCGCACCTCCTGGCTTGAGAATCGCGCGCTTGCCGAAGCGAGGCCGAGTCAGTACGACGGCGACGCCGTGCTGTACCTGGCTGATCGCTACCACGATGGCGCGATCGAACTCGAACCTCGATTCGCCAACCGCAGGCCCAACGGCGGCTGGGATGAATTCATCCCGAACCTGGAGGTCGTCCACATCCCGGGCGATCACCTCCAGATCGTCGATGAGCCACGGGTCGGCCAGATTGGCGCCGACCTCGCCGCCAAGCTCGCGGCTATCTCTCCAAAGGACTAATTAGTGAGCACGACCGCAGAAAAGCTAGCCGACCTGCGCGAACGCCTTGAGCTTTCGCTTGAGCCGGCGGGCGCGAAGGGCATTGAGAAGCGCGCGCGCAAGGGCATCCCCAGCGCGCGCGACCGGATCAACATGCTGCTCGACCCGGGCACGTTCATTGAGATCGGTGGGCTTGTTCGCAGCGCTGGCGATCCGAAGGCGCTGTACAGCGATGGTGTTGTCGCTGGTCACGGGCTTGTTGATGGTCGTCCGGTCGCGGTGTTCTCCCACGACCAGACCGTTTACGGCGGTTCGGTTGGCGAGGCGTTCGGCCGCAAGCTGTGTGGGTTGATGCAGTACGCGTCGAAGGTCGGCATTCCGCTCGTCGGTATCAACGACTCCGGCGGCGCGCGCGTGCAGGACGCGATCAGTTCGCTGGCGTGGACCGCGTGGTTGGCGACCAACGTCGAACCGCTTTCGGGCATGGTCCCGCTTGTTTCGGTGCTTTTCGGCAACTGCGCTGGTGGCGCGGTTTACCAGCCCATCTGCACCGACGTGGTTGTTGCGACCGAGGACACGAAGATGTTCGTCACCGGTCCCAAGATCATCAAGGAGGTCACGGGCGAAGACGTGAGCCTTGAGGAGCTTGGCGGCGCGCGCACCCAAGCCGAGAACGGCAACATTCACCACGTCGCCAAGGACGAGGCCGCCGCGTTCGAGTGGGTGCGTGAGTACCTTTCGTACATGCCGAGCAGCTGCCAGGAGCTGCCGCCGATCGTGAACCCGGGCCTTGAGCCCGAGATCACCGACACCGACCGCGAGTTGGATTCGATCATCCCCGACTCCGACAACGCCGGTTACGACATGCACGACGTGCTGCTGCGCATCTTTGACGACGGCGAGTTCAAGGAAATCAGCGCCGACACCGGTCGCAACATCATCACCGGTTTCGCGCGCGTTGATGGTCGTAGCGTCGGCGTTGTCGCGAACCAGCCGCTCGCGTCGGCAGGCGCGCTCGACGCTAAGGCGTCCGACAAGGCATCGCACTTCGTTCGCCTGTGCGACGCGTTCGAAATCCCGTTGATCTTCGTCGTCGACACCCCGGGCTTCCTGCCTGGTGTTGAGCAGGAAAAGGTTGGCGTGATCAAGCGCGGCGGCCGCTTCCTCTTCTCGTACGTCGAGGCGAGCGTCCCGAAGATCACCTTGGTCGTTCGTAAGTCGTACGGCGGCGGTTACGCGGTGATGGGTTCCAAGCAGCTCGGCGCCGACATCAACCTGGCATGGCCGACGGCCCGCATCGCGGTGATGGGCGCTGAGGGCGCGGTTGGCCTGTTGGGCGCGGCCCAGCTGGCGGCGGCCCCGGAAGACCAGCGCGCCGCAATCCGCCAGAACTTGATCGACTTCTACAACACCAACATCGCGACCCCGTGGATCGCGGCAGAACGCGGCTTCATCGACGCGGTAATCGAGCCATCAACCACGCGCTTGGAACTCCGCAAGGCCCTGAAGTTGTTGCAGGACAAGAAGATCCAACGAAACCCCCGCAAGCACCACGTGCTGCCGATGTAGGGTTTTGCTGTTGAGGATGGGCCGTCTCGGGTATGTCGAGGCGGCCCATCCGCGTCTCCCACGTCCGGATGATTCCTTGCGGCACAAGCACCGAAGTGTCGACGAGGTAGACGGGCCAGGCGTTAAGGTGCGTCGGTCCGCCGAGCCTCTTCTTCCAGTTGGGATAGGTCGCGCGCACCAGCGCGCCACCCCTGAGCGGATTCGCTGACATCGACCGCAACGCTGTCAAAGGCCCTCATGATCGCATCGGAGAGCCACTCGTCGTTACCGTCCGCACTCATACGGGTCATGCATCAAGGATGCGCCATCGGATGGGGATTTAACACACCAATTCAGACTGAATGCGGTGCTTCGCAGCCACAATTGTGCGGCCGAGCGTGCCGAGAACTGACGGATGAATGCGATGCTCCGGGGTCTGTCGAGAGATGGCTAATGGTCCACCAACCGCATGGCCAATGGTCCACGGACCCCTTGGCTAATGGTCAGTGAAATGTCGCCGTTTGCGGGAGCTACCTGCGGAAACCGCGCCCAGTCCCTTTCATCTTGGGCAAGTGTTTGGGCAGATCGCCGCGTGCGAACGCGACACGGTCGACTCGCACTGACGTTCCAGTTCGCGATCAGGATGTGGGGTGCGGCCAGGCAAGTTGGGCGTAGCGATCAACCTGCGATTTGAGGGCAATGTCGCGCGTGACCGGGGAAATGCCGGCTGGGAAGTCATTCGCGTTTGGGAACACGAAGATCCGCAGGATGCTGCGGCGGCGATAGTCGCGAGGGTGAGACCAGGGGCGCGGAGCGCGAAACTCTAGCCGGGGCCCGCTCCCCGCGCGTCGGATTCAAGACACGATAGGTCCCGCCCGCTCGCGCGGGCTGTTGCATGGAGACATCAAGTCCGACAGGCGAATTGATCGGCGTTGGCGACAACGCGAGACAGGTCGGCCAAGGTAGGGGCACGCGAGTCGACGGTCTGCCCGAGGTACGGTCCATGGGTGGTGCCGCCCGCAGCTGCTCGATATGAGGTCGACCTCTACCTGCTCATGACCATGATTTGTCATGATGCGGTGAAGCGGGCGGTGCTTGAGCACGTCGGGGTTAGTGAAGGGGAAGCCAACGACGCGCGCGAAAGGGTTTCGGCGCTGCTGGAATTCGGGCCGCGGCAGTTCGGAAACTTCGCGCGACTCATTGGGCGCGATCTGCCGAGTGACCCTGATTCAGCGCTCGTCTACCGCACCAAGCTTTGGCCGCGTCTCGACTTCGTCGTTGTCGGCGTAGGCGGCTACTGGCGCAGCGCGAAATTGCAACGGGCGCAAGGGGAAAGCGCCACCGTCGTAGTCGCCGATCCGCAGGACATCGCCCCGCTCACGTACACGGTCGACGAATTGCGTGCGGGGTTCGGCCCGCTGGTCGAAGGCGACTCGATGGCTCCGTACGAAGAATTCCTGTTCGAGGCGAACGGATTTCGCTACGGTGCGACGGCGAGCTGGGGGTTTGTACAGCGAGTGAGAAACTGGGCAGGTGATCACCAGGCTCTCAGGTAACTAAACGTCGAGAGAGAAAATCCCTGACAGCCTGGTGATCTTGGTTTAAAACCTAAGCGACCGTTGCCTTTTCGATCACAACGTCCTCGGTCGGCACGTCCTGGTGCGGGCCCGCGTTGCCGGTCGAAACGGCGGCGATCTTGTCGACCACATCCGTGCCGTCGGCCACCTTGCCGAATACCGCGTAGCCCCAACCCTGGCCCTGCGGGGCGCTGTGGTTGAGGAAGGCGTTGTCGGCCACGTTGATGAAGAACTGGGCCGTCGCCGAGTGCGGGTCGTTGGTGCGTGCCATCGCGACGGTGTACTTGTCGTTCTTCAGCCCGTTGCCAGCTTCGTTCTGGATCGGCGCCTTCGTCGGCTTCTGCTTCAGGCCGGGCTCGAAGCCGCCGCCCTGGACCATGAAGTTGGGGATGACGCGGTGGAAGACGGTGCCGTCGTAGTGGCCCGAGTTCACGTAGTCGATGAAGTTGGCGACCGTGTTCGGCGCGGCCTGGTCGTCCAACTCAAGCACGATCGGTCCGTAATTGGTTTCGAGATTCACCTTGGTCATGTGCCCGAGCTTAGTGAGCTACGACACCGGCGTGTCGAACGGGGTGCGGCGGGCCGCGATGTCCATCTGAAAAGCATTCCGACCACGATTGTGTTTCGGCGCGTTGATAATTGGGAATAGGGGCCACGCTGCGCGGACCTGCCGCTTGCCGTCAGATCCGGCGCCCCAACACCCGTCAAGCACTACCGACAATTACCCGCGAACCAATTCGAGAATTCGTCAACAGAACTCAACGGAATTAGGGCTAGAAATTCGACAGCACAATTGCTTCTAGATCAATTACGAACCACAACGACCAGCGCGCGAGCACCCCGGGACCGACCGGAACCGCTCGCGCCAAACGCGAGCCAGATAGCATGCTCAACCGTGCCCGACGTCGCAACAGCTGTGCTCACCAAGCCGCCCGCCGAACAGCCGGTAGTCCCGCCGAAGGACTTCGCGACCGCGAAGTGGATCGCCATTGTGGCCGGTCTGCTCGGCGCGCTGTTCGCGCTCGCGACGCCGTTCCTGCCGGTGACGCAAACGACCGCGCATGTGAAGTGGCCGCAGAACGGCACGCTTGGCAATGTCGCCGCTCCGCTGATGTCGCAGGTGCCGATCGACCTCACCGCGTCGATCCCGTGCGCTGCCGTCGCGCAACTGCCCGCCCAGGGCGGCATGCTGCTGTCGACAGCACCGCCGCAAGGCGACAGGGCCGCGCTTGAAGCGCTGTTCATTCGAGTGTCAGATACCTCGGTCGACGTTGTCGACCGCAATGCCGTCGTCGCATCGGCACAGCGCGCGGACATGGGTAACTGCACGTCGATCAACATCGCGTCAACGTCAGACAAGACCACCGCCGAGTTCGTCGGCCTCACGAAGTCGGGCACGACGGACCCGCTGCGCGGGGAACTCCTCGGCGACCTTCGCCCGCAGGTTGTTGGCGTTTTCACCAGCCTGCAGGGCGCGGTCCCGGCTGGCCTTAACTTCGACATGACCGTCGACTCCCGCTTCTCGTCCAGCCCGTCGCCAGCGAAACTGGTCGCGATCATCGGCGCGGTCTTGTGCACGTTGCTCGCGCTCGGCGCGCTCGCTCGCCTCGACGGCAGCGACGGTCGCGGTCACCGCCGCTTCCTCCCACGCAACTGGCTCAAGCCAACTCCGGTTGACGGCGTCGTCATCGGCACGCTCCTGATCTGGCATTTTGTCGGCGCGAACACCTCCGACGACGGCTACATCCTCAGCATGGTCCGCGTCTCCGAGCACGCGGGTTACATGGCCAACTACTTCCGCTGGTACGGCGTCCCCGAAGCCCCCTTCGGCTGGTACTACTACGTGATCCAGACCTTCGCCGAGATCTCGACGGCGAGCCCGTGGGTGCGTGTCCCCGCGCTGATCTGCGGAATCCTGTGCTGGATGGTGATTAGCCGCGAAGTTGTTCCGCGTCTCGGCAACGCCGTCGGCAAGAGCAAGGTCGCGCTGTGGACCGGTGGGCTCGCGTTCCTCGCGTTCTGGCTGCCGTTCGACAACGGCCTGCGTTCGGAGTCGATCGTCGCGCTCGGCGCGCTGCTCACCTGGGTTTCGATCGAACGTGCCATCGCGACGGGTCGACTGCTCCCGGCTGGCGTCGCCGTCCTCATCGCCGCGTTCACCCTCGCCGCCGCACCGACCGGCTTGATGTGCGTGGCCGCGCTGCTTGCTGGCATTCGACCGCTCGTGCGGATCGTTGTCCGCAGACATCGCGAATTCGGCACGGTCGCGCTGCTCGCACCGATCGCGTCGGCTGGCCTGCTCGTGCTTGTCGTCGTCTACGGCGACCAAACGTTCGCTGGCATCCAAGAAGCCAACCGCGTGCGCCAAGCGACCGGCCCGAACCTGCAGTGGTACGAGGACTACCTGCGCTACTACTACCTGTTCGTCGAGACCGTCGACGGCTCGCTCGCGCGCCGCTTCGCGTTCCTCACGATGCTGTTGTGCCTGTTCACGACGTTGCTTGTGCTGCTGCGTCGCCGTCAGGTTCCGGGTATCGCGTCGGGCCCGACGTGGCGACTCATGGGCGTGGTGTTCGGCACCTTGTTCTTCATGATGTTCAACCCGACCAAGTGGACGCACCACTTCGGCGCGTACGCGGGCATCGCGGGTTCGCTTGCCGCGGTCACTGCCGTCGCGGTTTCGGCGTCAGCGCTGCGGTCGCGTAAGAATCGCGCGATCTTCCTCGCCGGGCTGTTGTTCGTGCTCGCGCTTTCGTTCTCGGGCATCAACGGCTACTGGTACGTGTCGTCCTACGGCGTGCCGTGGTTCGACAAGACCATCTCGCTGCGCGGCATTTCGTCGAACACCGTGATGCTTGTGCTGTTCGGGTTGGCGCTCGCCCTCGTTGGTTGGTACGCGTTGCGCGAGGACTATGTGAAGCCCGAGCCGTCGCCAAAGTCCAAGCGCGGCAAGCGAATTCGCAAGTTCGCCGCGATCCCGCTGACAGTCGCGGTTGGCGCGATGGTCGCGTTCGAAGTGCTTTCCCTCGTGAAGGGCGCGGTGCAGCAGTACCCCGCCTACTCGCTTGGCCGGTCCAACTTCGACGCGATCAGCGGCAACAGCTGCGGCCTCGCCAACGACGTGCTCGTCGAGTCGAACCCGAACGGTGGTCGCCTCGCGCCCATCATCGATCCCGCGCACCCGCTCACCGATCCCAACGACCCACTCGCGGGTTCGACCACGGTCGGCTTCACGCCCAACGGCGTGCCGAGCGACCTGTCCGCCGACTCGGTCGAGGTGAAGCCGGGCACCGGCAACACAAGCAACCAGTCGGTCGGCGCCGCCTTCGCCGAAGGTGAGAGCGCTGGCACCGGCGGCGGTCAGGGCGCGCGTGGCGTGAACGGTTCGACCGTCGCGCTGCCGTTCGGCCTCGACCCGGCGACCACGCCCGTCCTCGGGTCCTACCAGGACGGCGTGCAACAGCCCGCCTACCTGGAGTCATCGTGGTACGGGCTGCCGGAACGCGCCGACGACTCGCCGCTGATCGTCATCACCGCCGCCGGCCGCATCGCGTCGAAGGACGACACCGGCGCCGACAAGTACGGCCAGTCGCTGCTCGTCGAGTACGGCACGCGCAACCCCGACGGCAGCGTCACCACGCTCGGTCGCTACCTGCCGCGCGACATCGGCCCGTTCCCGTCGTGGCGCAACCTGCGCGTGCCCGTAGCCGACCTGCCCGCCGAAGCCAACGCCGTGCGCGTCGTCGCCAACGACCCGATCCTGATCGGTGACCAGTGGCTCGCGTTCACGCCGCCGCGCGTGCCGAAGTTGCAGACGCTCGACAAGGTCATCGGCCGTGACCAGCCAGTTCTGCTCGACTGGGCGGTCGGTCTGCAGTTCCCGTGCCAGCGCCCGTTCGCGCACAAGAACGGCGTTGCCGAGGTGCCGAACTACCGCATCCTGCCCGACCGTCCGCTCGCGATCTCGTCGACCGACACCTGGCAGGCGCAGGAATTCGGCGGCCCGCTCGGGTTCTCCCAGATGCTGGCAAGTCGCGTGACGATCCCGACGTATCTGAAGAACGACTGGGCGCGCGACTGGGGTTCGCTTGAGCGCTACGACCAGTACCTGACGAGCAAGCCCGCGCAGATCGAAACGGGCAAGGCATCGCGGTCGGGCTTGTGGAGCCCCGGCCCGTTGCGCGTGTTCTAACGCCAGACGCAATGAAGGCGCGGACCCTATTTTGGGTCCGCGCCTTCGTGGTTCTCGGGATGATTCGAGCGCTAAGCGTCGGCCATACGGCGATTGAGATCGCGACGTAAAACCTCCTGCGAAGGTAGTCTTTCCAGAACTCGCATCACCGCCGGTCGTAGTTCGGACTTCTCGTCTTCGCTGAGCAGCTCGACGAGATCCCGCAGGTCCATGTCATCGAAAGCCCGTGTCATACCCCCAAGGGTACGCACGCAAACTGAGAGATGTCGCGCGTTTCTCTGAGCTTTTCCAGCTCATTTACGGCTCATTCATCGAACCGAAACGCGCAGCGCAGCACAGTGTTTCACCAGGTCATCGCGCTAGTGCCCGGACACTGCCCTTACGCTGCCTCAGCCCTACCGCGCCTTGATAGCAGGCTCCTTTGCTGTTCCTGCGGTAGTGACGACCGTCACGTCAATTCGTGCGGGCGGTGCGGGAGCGAAGGGGGTGAAACGTTCGAGCGCACCCCAGTCGCGGCCGAGGTCGTTGTCGAGATACGTCGGCACCGTTTCGGATTTGAGCAGTGGTCCAGTCCAGCCGAGCGGGCCGCCGCCGATATCGTCCTGCCAGGCATTCGACGCGTCCGAACCAACGCGGTCGGGCAGGATGCGCCACTCGGGCGCTTCGGCTACGCCGTCTTTATGCGCGAACGGGCGCTGGCAGGGGAAGGCCAGGCCGACGTGCCAGTCGAGCAGAACCGGCGCGGTGTTGCCGACGACGGATTCGAGTGTTGCCAGGCGTGGGAGGCGCGGCGGCGTGACGGCGAGCCACTGTTTAGCGGTGATGTCGTTGTCGGTGGCGACCAGGCGGACGGCGTTGGCATCGGTTGGGATGCTGTCGAGTGGGATGCGCAGGTTGCGCCACGACGGAGCCGGGCCGACGTCGATCGGGGCGATCGAGCCGGTGTTGATCACGCTGCCGTCGGCATTGCGATGGCCGTACTCAAGCTTGAGGTCCTGGCCGTAATGGTCGACACCGTCGGCGTCGATGTAGCGAATCCGGCCAGCGACGGTGATCACGAGCGCCTGCAACGCCGGGTCGTCGCGCATCGAGTCGCCCAGGCTGAACCGATACCACTGCGACGTCAACTTCGCCTGCTGCTGCACCCCGTCCTGGTAGGACCCAAGCACCGGCGTGCGCGCGGGATCGAGCCCGAACGGCAGCGCGACGGTGCTGCCATTGATGCCCGGCTGCGTTGTCGTTCCGCCGCCTGTGCCAGCGCCGGTGGTGTTTGTTGTTTTGTTGGCCGAATCCCTGTCGACGGAATTCGCGCCGCCGACGGTTGTTTCGTCGGCGTCGGCGGTGAGGTCGGCCGCGACGCCATTGGGCGTGAAGCCGACCGATTCGGCGCTGAGCGCGGTCGCCGGGTCGCCGTCGAAGGGCTGCAAAAGCGAATCGGCCGTATTCGTCTCAACGAGAACATCATTCGCGAGGCCGCAGGTGTCGCCATAAAGGGACTTGATGTTCGACTTCGCGATGGAGTACGCGGGGAATTGCGTAACCGCGCCTTTCGCCATCGAAAGCACTTCAAACGCAACGAGAACGGCAGCCGCGATCGTGAGCGGCATCGTCGCGAAACGGTCGAAGCGAACAGGTTTGCGCGGGGCGTACGGCGCGCGGAGGTGGAAATACAGCGCGACAAGCAGCGCGACCACGCTCAGCCCGAGGAAAATCGTCGAAACGCCCTTACCCGCGATGAGAGGTGCCTTGTCCCAGAACGGAATTCCGTAACTCGACACATACCACCACCCGTTTGAACCGGTGAAGGTGATCGCGAGTACGAAAAGTACCGCTGCGGAAAACAGCGCGCGATTGCGTGGCGCGCGAATTCCCGTGCTACCCACCGCGACTGCGGCAAGTGCGGCGAGCGAGCCAGCGAGTCCGGCGTAGACGCCGAAGTGGTGCGTCCACTTGGTTGGCGTCCACATCATCAGCAGGAGCGCGCCGAAAATGATGCCGAGCAGTCGCACCGAAGGACCGCGCGACGTGCCTGGAATCCGGTTCTTGCGCAGCACCTGCAAGATGCAAACGAGCAGGCAGAGCAGCATGACGAGCACGCCGAAGCGACGAGCGAGCGACCCGTCGGGGGAGAGGGCGAGCAGCGAATCCCAGCGGGTGCGTTCGTCGAACCACGCGACGTTCGGACCGACGAGCGTGCGCACGCGGGTAGCTTCCATGACCGTTGCCAGGGTTTGGTCGGCGAAGACGACAACGAGCACGATCATGCCCGCTGCTACGCCGGGCGCAAGCAGCGCGGCGAAACGAAAGACCTTGTCGCGCAAGGAAACTCCACCAGAAGCCCGCTTTATGATGATCCGCGAAACCGGACCAGCACCGGCGATCAAGGCCGCGATGCAGATCAACCCGGTCGGCCCCGCAGCGAGCGAGAACGCCGCGATCAACACCGCGAGTGCGGCGGGGAGCAGTCGACCAGTCGCGATCGCACGTTCAATCGCACACCAAGTCAGCAGCGCGCCCGCCGCGATCAGCGGTTCGGGCCGAAGGCCGTTGTCGTACGGCAGCCAAAACGCGAGGAAGACCAGGCCAGCCGTCCACAGCGCGACCTTGTCGCGGCGCACCCGCGCACCAAGGCGCGGCAGCACTTCGCGGCTGATCACCGCCCAGCAAACGAGTCCGGCGACGAGTGCGGGCAAACGCATCCAGACACTGGAATCCGAGATATGGGTCATCCACGCCAAAACCTCGTACGACCAGCCAAAAGGCGCTTCGGGAACGCCGAACCAGCGGTAGTAATTCGCCATATACCCCGACGGACCCGACGCGCGCGCCATGCTCAGGATGTAGCCGTCGTCGGAGGTGTTCGCGCCGATCACGTGCCAGATCAGCAGCGTGCCGACAACGACGACGTCGGTTGGCGTGACACGCCACCAATGCCTGGGGAGGATGCGACGAGCGCGACGGCCGTCGGCGGTGTCGAGCAGATGCAGGGCGACCAGGGCGGCGATGGTGAAGAGCCCGGCGGCGATCATGACGGCCAGCTTCAGCGCGGTAGGCGTTGAGGTGAAGCGCGAATCGATGTCGACGCGCACGTTCGCACCGGTCAGCGCGGCGGCGTCAAGGTCGGTGTACAGGCCGACGACCTGCGGGCGCTTATCGACGGTGACGGTGTTGCGGAACGGCGTGCCGTCCTTGCGGTTGGCGCCTACGAATTCGACCGTAGTCGCGCCGATGGTCGAGTCGATGCTGATCGCGGTGCAGCCGGCGATCTCGTCGACCGGTGCCGACAGCATCGGCACGTCACGGGCCTGAACGGCCACCGAGCCGTCGCGGATGACGACGCTCATGCCCTTCGACGTCTGGCCCGATGCGGCGGGGATGGTGCTGAGGAGCGTCGTCGCTTTGTCGGGTGTAGCAACTGGCGGCGCGGTGAACATTGAACACGGCAACGTCGCGGTGAACTGCTGCGGCACATACGAGACGAGCGGTGCTTCGACGCTGGTCACGCCCGGTTGCGGCCACTGAATGCTCGCCCGGTCTTGCTTGACGGGCAGCAGCGGCGTCGACAGGGCGAGCACCACCCCGAGCAGTCCGCACACGATGGCGACAAGGCGATAGCGGGTGAACGCTCGGTCAGCTCGGTTTCCTGCCACGGTCGTTGATGCTAACCACCGAAGCTGAGTGGGCAGTGCTAGCCGGTCATCCGAGTGGTCCAGTCGAGCTGGGCACGTGCCCAACCGGGGATTTGGTTGGCCGGACGCGGGAAGGCGACGAACTCGGCGCGCAGGTCGACCGCGGACACCTCAGGCATCCAGTCGGCGACGGTGTCAGTCGAGTAGGTGGCCTTGTAGCGGGTTGGCCCGGCGATGAAGATCTCGGTTGCCAACCACGCGCCAGCCTCGGGCTGATACGACAGCCGCTTGTGGTCGGCCAGGTGGTCGAGCACTTCGCGCGGCGGTTCGAGATTGGTGACCGACCCATCGCGCGTTTTCACCTGGACGCCAGCCTCGCGATGTCCGCCGACCTGCATCGACCACAACATGGCGAATTTTTGGCCGGGAGCCAGCAGCGCGATAGCGAGATCAACGACGGTGCGTTCGATCTCGTCGATGGAATTGAGCGGAACATGCGCCTGCTCATCGTGGTGCGGTCGAGCGAGCAGTAAATCAATTCGCTCGGGCCTGCTGAGCGTCATAGCTATACCTCTGCATCCGTACCGATCAGCGTTCCCAAAAACTGATTTCGGTCGGCCGAACTTGCAACATTTCGCAGCGTACTACGTGTTTGTTCACCTTCGCGCGCGATGTGTGCGCTGACATAACATAGTGTGTTCCACGCCGCCCCGCACATGAACAGCTATCGAACTGACGATGCCCGTAGTGCGAACCAGCCCTCACTTGGATCGGCGTATCCGTGATAGACCAGCGGAACACGTTGGTCGATACCAAAGAAACGATAGACCGCATCCATTGATTCGCGAATGGAATGCGACTGGAAATCGTCGATGCGGCGAGGCGCGATCCGCCGTTCCGGCAGCATCGCCAGCCGCGTTAGTTCGGCGGGGTCGTCAATATCGAGGCCCCACGGTTCGGGGTCGCGAATCAGATGGTCGCGCAAGACGGCGCGCGCCGCGGTTGGGTCGTGTCGAGTGCCCCGAAACGCGACAACGCTCGCATCGGCAAGGTGGGGCGTGCTCAGCGGCAGCGTCATCGCTTGGAGTAGTTCGATGAGGTCGTCGTCGTATTCCGGTTCGGGGTCTTGTTCACCGACGGGCGCCTGCTCGATCATGTGCAGCATTTGCCCACCGCTAATGAGCGGTTCGGGGACAACGAAGATGCTGACAGAGGGGCAGTCGCAGTCAAGGCCAGTGAGGCAGACGCGTGCGTGCATCGGGTCGGACATACGTCCTCCTCGGCTTTTCGATTCGCGCGAGACCAGAGCTTTAGAGATAAAACGCCGCCGTGGAGGGCGACCATTGCCGCACCCGCCAGTCTAACGACGCCCTCCGACAAGAACACCCTTGAACGAAACAGCTTGGAAACGATCTGCGCGGCTAGCGGTTCACCGTCACCAAGGCGAATGGGCCGATTTGGGTGGTTTTGAAGTGCGGGGACGTGAAGAGGGTCTTCGGGAACGACACCGTGTAGCGGCGCACGTTGGGGTCGTTCGGGTACACATCTTCGGCCAACCGCAGGGTGTACGCGTCGCCCTCGTCGCGGAAAAGGAAAGCGTCGGGGGCGCGCCACGGGGAGTCGGCAAGCGCGGCGACCAAGGCTTCCGATGTTGGGAGTTTTGACCAGTTGTCGATCAGTGCCGCGCGCGCTTTGAAATCGGCGAGCGGGTTCGCGTAATGGCTGGTCAGGGACTGGAAACCGAAGTACGGGTAGAACGAAAGGAAGGTGGTGTCGGCGGTCAAGACGACTAGCTCGTCGCGCGGACGACCCGTTTGGGCGAGCAACAGGCTGTCGATTTCGGGGTAGAACGACACCGCTGATGGCGGTCGCTTGTCGCCGCGCTCGCCGCCCGTGGCGGTGGGGTAGGTGTCGGCGTAGGCCGTGTCGATTTCGTCCATAAGCGTGTGCGGGATGGTCTGCACGAACGCGACAGCGCCAAGGGCGGCCAACACGCCAGCGGTGAGTCGCAGCTTCGCAGGCTCGTTCAACGCCCGATACACCGCGCCAACGCCTTCGCTGAACCCAAAAACGCCAGCTGCGGCAAGCAACGCGACAAGCACCGGGGTGAGTCGGAACGAAAGCAACGTCGTGCCCGCAGCGGTCGCGGCCATCGACAAAAGCGACCACAGGTAGACCGAAACGACGCCAACGCTCAACGCCTGCGCGCGCCGCGACGTACCCGTCCGAACGACCAGCCACACCGTCCCGACCAAGCACAACGCCCCGGTCATCGACCATTCGAACATCGGGAACGCCAGCTCGGAACCGCCAGCGGGTAGGTAGTGCAACGCCGTTCCCGACTCGGCGATCGGGTGCGTGAGCAGCTTCAACAAATACGGCGTCCACACGACCAACGCCAGCGCGCCCGAGATCGCCGCGATCACGATCAACCGCACGAGCGGTGCAACAAGTGCGCGCCACGCGGCCGACAGCTGCGGTGCGGGCTCGTTGGCGTGTCGCGCGGCGCGGCGCGCTAGGTCCTGCTCGGCGCGCGTCCTGCGGACCGCGAGGAAGGCAGCGACGACCGCCATCAACGTGACCGTAAACGCCGCCACGAACAGGTAGAGCGTGTAGAAACACGCCGCGAGTCCGAGGAAAAGCCCCGTCCCGATCACCGCGCCCCAACCACCGGCACCGCGCCGATGCAGTCCGCCCCACGCCAGAATCAGCACGGGCGGGATGAAGAAAATCAGCACCGCGCTGTAAGCCTCAGGCGACGCGTACGCGAGCACCATCACCGTCACCGCGGCGGCAGCCCCAACGGCCAAGTCCGCACGCACCAACCGCGACCACAGCACGTACGCGGCAACCGCACCCACCGCGAGCACCGCGATCGCGTACGGCTTGAACACCTCCCAGCCGGCCAGCCCCGCGGCATCACCAACGCGCCCACCGAGCCAGAACCAGCCAGCCGGATAGAACGGCGGCAGGTCGATGTAGGTCATGTCATGCAATGCGGGCGAATCGGTGAGGCGAGTGAGGTATTCGGTGCGAAACTCCTGGTCAACCGATACGCCGCCGAGGTAGAACTTGGTCGCGGCGAGTGGCATTCCGAGCGTCACAGTGACGAGCCCCGAAAGCCCAACCCACGCCGCCGCTTTCGCGACGGTCACCCATTTACGCAGCCGCAGCAACACAATCGAAAGAACAAGCAGCGCGACGGTCGCGAACTGGCCGACAGTCGTCAGCGCCCGCGTGACGTTCGACGACGTGAACGCGGGCCACTCGACAAGCGAAAAGGCAACGAGTCCAACGACACTCACTACCAGCGCGACCAGCGCGGCAAGGGCACCCTCCCCAAGCGATGGGCCGACCTTGCGCAACGATCGCACCTCATCGCGGTAGTTCATCGGCGGCAGCACCCTCCGGTTTCGCATCGGCTCTTTCGATCCGAGTCAGCCTAACGGAGACGAAAAAACCGCCGCACCCGAAGTTCAGGGCACGGCGGTTCTTTACGATTTCGCGAAGCTTAGATAGGCAGCTTGCGGAAGATCGGGCGCGGCACGTGCCGCAACGCCGACATCACGAAGCGCGCCGGTCCTGGCGTCCACACGATCTCGGTGCCCTTCTGTGACGCCGAAACCGCAAGTCGCGCAACATCTTCCGGGTCAACAGTCAGCGGCGCTTCCTTCGCGCCAGTGGCTGCCCAGTGCGCCTTTGTGGCCGACGTGCGCACCTGCATCGGCCGCACAACGGTGACGCGCCCGCCGAACGGAGCAAGCGCTTCGCCGAGGCCGAGGAAGAAACCGTCGAGACCAGCCTTGGTCGAGCCGTAGACGAAGTTCGACCGACGAACCCGCTCGCCCGCGACCGACGACATCACGATGAACCGGCCGTGGCCCTGTTCCTTGAACTTCTCGCCAACAAGCACGCCGACGGAAACGCCAGCGGTGTAATTGATACCGACGGTCATCACGGCCTTGCGCTGGTCTTGCCAAAGCTGCTCAGCGTCGCCAAGCACGCCGAACGCGACGATCGCCACGTCGACATCGCCAGCCGCGAAGGCCGCGTCAACGACCTTCGGGTGCGAATCGGTGTCGAGCGCGTCGAAGTCGATGACGTCGACACGGGAGGCGCCAAGCTCGGTGAGCCGCGTGACCGTGGCTTCGAGCAGCGGGTCGCCGGGGAGGTTCGCGAGGATCACGCGCACCGGGGCCTTGGCGAGGTACTCGGCGACGATCGCCAAGCCGATCTCAGAGGTGCCGCCGAAAAGCAGCACGGTCTGCGGGTTGCCAACTGCGTTGATCACTGGAGCTCAAGCCTCCTGGCCATGTCGGACATGAAAACGCCACTGGGGTCGACACTGCGGCGGACCTTGATCCACTCGTCAATGCGCGGGTACATCTGGTGGAAGGTCTCAGCGCTGGTGCGCGAATCCTTCGCGGTGTAGAGGCGGCCACCGAATTCGAGAACGCGGCGGTCGAGTTCACGCACGAACTCGTTGAGTCCGGGCGAAATCGGGAAGTCGACGCAAATGTTCCAGCCCGCCATCGGGAAGCTCAGCGGCGCCTCGTTGCCCTCGCCAAAGAGCTTGAACACGTTGAGGAACGAGTAGAAACCCGAACGCTGAATGTCGACGATGATGCGCTTGAACTCTTCGACCGACTCCGGCGGAACGACGAACTGGTACTGCAAGAACCCGTTCGAGCCGTAGCCACGGTTCCACTCGCCCATCATGTCGAGCGGGTGGTAGAAGGCGGTGAGGCTTTGCGCCTTGCCACGGTAGGTGCCCGACTTGCGGTACCAGATTTCGCCGATCGGGCCGAACGTGTACTTGTTCGCCAGGCCGTTGGGGAAGATGTCGGGCAGCGTGAAGAAGGTTTTGCCGTTGAACCGCAGCGGGTCCTTTTGCAGCTTTTTCGGCAGCTGATCGAGCTTGGCCAGGTTGCCACGCGAAATCGCCGCGCGACCCAGGTTGGGCATCGGGCTGATCGCGTCGAACCACGCCGAGCTGTACTCGTAATTGTCCTCGGAACCGTCGCTGTGGAAGGCGATGGTCTCGTCGAGCGTGGCCGTGACGTCGCCGTCGGCGATGAAGTAGGCCGTCTCGGTCGGCGTCATCTCGATGGTCGCCCGCAAGATGATGCCGGTGAGACCGCAGCCGCCGATGGTTGCCCAGAACAGCTCTGGGTCGGACTGCGCGGTGATCGTGCGCACGACGCCGTCGGCGGTGAGCAGGTCCATCGACCGCACGTGGTTGCCGAAGCTGCCCGCGCTGTGATGGTTCTTGCCGTGAATATCGGACCCGATCGCGCCACCGATGGTGACCTGACGCGTGCCTGGCAGGACCGGCACCCATAGGCCGAACGGCAGCGCGGCCTTCATCAGCTGATCGAGGTCGACGCCACCGTCAACATCAACAAGGCGCGTAGCCGCGTCGATGCTGTGGATGCGGTTGAGCGCTGGCATATCGATCACCAGGCCGCCCGCGTTCTGGGCGTTGTCGCCGTAAGAACGGCCAAGGCCACGGGCGATCACGCCGCGTCGCAGATGCGTCGGCTTCGAGTCGTTGTCCTCGGCAACAAGCGCGACAGCCTTGACGATCAATTCAGGATCGCTGGTCGAGAGCACTTGGGCGGAGGTGGGTGCGGTGCGACCCCATCCGGTGAGCTTGCGAGTACGCGTAGGAAGCGCAAACGGCTCGTCGGGGGTGGTCGGAATGTTCTCGGACATCGAAATAGAGGCTACAGGAGTAGGTACGCTGCACCACGTGCAAGCTCAACCGCATCTCCCGCTGCCCGCTGAGATCCCCGTCGTCGATGAGACCGGCGGTACCGATGTTGACCTCAAGACGCAGCTCGTGCGGTTCACCCTCACCGGCGGACTTTCGGCGATCGTCGATTTTGGCATCTACAGCCTGCTGCTGAACGTCCTCGGGTTGCCGGTCGCGCTGTCGAAGTCGGTGAGCTTCGTCGCGGGAACGACGACCGCCTACCTGATCAACCGGCGCTGGACCTTCAAAGCCGCGCCGAGCCGAGCCCGCTTCATTGCCGTCGTCGCGCTTTACGCGGTGACGTTCGCCGTGCAGGTCGGCATCAACAGCGCGCTGTTCTTCTCGCTGCCCGACGCGTGGTGGAAACAGGGCCTCGCCTTTGTGATCGCGCAGGGTACGGCCACTGTCATCAACTTCATCGTGCAGCGAGTAGTGATCTTCAAGATCAACTAGCCTGCGCGGGCAACAGCCTGCTCGCCTTCGTGCCGAAGTAGTCGCCGCCCTTTGCCCTGACGCTGTCGGTGCCCCACTCGCGCCGGTCGCGTTCCATGGGCACCATTTGCGGAATGTGCTTGCGGCAGTGGATGTAAGCCTCTTCGATATCGACGACCACCCAGACCACCGCGGCTCGACCACGGTCGCCTTCGGGCAGGTCGTCGACGATGTCGCGCAGTTCGTCGTCGGTGACCATGCTGGCTTTGCCGTTGATATGCAGGCCGATGAGGTCGCGAACGAAGTCGACCATCAGGATTCCGACGTGCGGATTCTCGGCGATGTTGCCGAGGCTGGCCATGACGCCGTTGCCTCGGTACTCCGGATAGGCGACCGTTCGCTCATCAATAATGTGCAGAAAACCGGGCGTACCAGCGCGAAAGCTCGCGTCGCATTCGCCGTGGCTGTCGGCGGTTGAGATAAACGCCATGTCCATCCTGGTGACGAACTCGCGCATCGTTGGGTTGAGGTGATCAATCACCTGCTCGTCGTAGAACCGCTGGGCGCGCTCTTGCGTGCCAAGCGAGCGCTGTAGCTCGTGTTCCCCATCGCTACCGACCTGTGTACCGGGCATCGCGCCCCCTCAACTTGGCGATACTGCAGAACTATTTACGAGGATTCGCACTGAAATCCCCGTTGTGATCGCAATCTCACTGCAGTCTAGGGGACTAATGCCGATCTTGTCCGGTGTCCAGGTTTGCGAATCTTCTCAATCTTGCCTTTGCACAAGCCTTTACGCGGGATGCACGGTCACCGGTACCCCGTTGAACACCGCCGTTCCGGAGATAGCATCGACTACTGAATGGTCGGTCAGGACGTTGGCATTGACGCCCGCGTGCGCGAGCGCCACCGACTGCGTGCCGCTTTCGGCATGTCCCCAACCATGCGGCAGGCTCACGACGCCGGGCATAATCGTGTCCGATTGTTCGATCGCAACCGTGAGTTTGCCTGCAGCCGACCGAATTTCGGCCTGCTCGCCGAGGTTGAGCCTGGTTGCGTCGGCGGGATTCACCAGCAAGGTGCATCGGTTCGAACCGCCGACCAGGCTCGCGACGTTGTGCATCCAGCTGTTGTTCGACCGCAGCTGTCTGCGGCCGATGAGGACAAGGTCGGGGGCAGCTTTGGCGAGCGAAGCGCGAAGGCGGGCGACGTCGGCAAGCAATTCGGCCGGGGCGAGCCGCACGCGACGGTTCGCGGTGCGCAGCGCTTCCGGCCAGCGCGGCCGTAGCGCTCCCAAATCGATGCCATGTGGCTGGTCAAGCAGCGTTTTCAAGCGCAGCGTGCCGCCGTTCCACTCGCCGTACGGGCCGAGTCGCAGCATCAGGTCGATGCGGGCTTCGATGGTGTCGTTGCCGTCGAGCTCATCGCGTCGGTCGGCCATCCCCGCCTTGTGCAGCGTGCCAGCGATGATGAGCTCGTCGATCACCGCGATGGGGCTTTGCGCGCCGACGCCGTCGTGCGGCTGACCGCTGACGGCCGCCGCGAGCGTCGCGATCATCGCCGACTCCGACGGTCGACCGTCGAGCGGGACAAGTGGCGGCGAGTATCGCGCGTAGTTGCGTACCGCGAACTGCAGCAGCGCGAAGTCGTAGTGCGGCGACTGCACCGAACGCGGCGGCGGCAGGATCACGTTGGCGTGGCGGGTTGTCTCGTTGACATAGCGGTCGACGCTGACCATGAACTCAAGTCCGGCCAACGCCGGATCGAGCCGGTCGCCCGACGGTGCCGAAAGTACCGGATTGCCCGCGACCGTGATCAGCGCCCTGATCTGGCCCTCACCTGGGGTTTCGATCTCGTCGGCAAGGGTAGCGACGGGCAGTTCGCCCATCGCCTCTGGCAGGGAACGCACCCGCGAACGCCAGCGCCCGACCCGGAACGGCTTCGTGCGCGGGATCCCGCCCGCCGCCGCTTCGGCGAACATCGCGCCGCCGGGGGAGTCGATGTTGCCGGTGACGACGTTGATCGCGTCGACGAGCCACTGTGTCAGCGTGCCGAACTCGGCGGTGCACGTGCCGATGCGGGCGTACACGGCCGCCGTTGGCGAACCGGCGATCGAGCGGGCGAGCTCGACGATTTTGTCGGCTTCGATGCCGGTTCGCTCAGCGACCTCGTCGATCGTGAATTGACTTGCCGCCGTGCGCAATTCATCGAGGCCATCAGCGTCGATTTGGGGGATGACCAGGTCTTCTTCGAAGAGTGTGCGCAGAATCGCGAAGAGCAGCAGTGCGTCGGTGCCCGGTCGGATGAACAGGTGCTCGTCGGCCAGCGCGGCCGTTCGGGTCGCGCGTGGGTCGACAACGACGAAGCGCCCGCCGCGCGCTTTGAGCGCTTTGAGTCGGCCAGGGAAGTCGGGGGCGGTGCACAGCGAGCCGTTCGACTCAAGCGGATTCGCGCCGAGCATCAACAGGAAGTCGGTGCGGTCCAGGTCAGGGACCGGAACAAGCAGCGGATCGCCGAACATCAGGCCGGCTGCCACCTGCTTCGGCATCTGGTCGGCCGTGCTCGCTGAATAGAGGTGGCGGGTGCCCATCGCGCGGATGAGCGCGGGCAGATACAACGCGCCCGCGACGGTGTGCGCGTTCGGATTGCCCAGGTAAAGCGCGGTCGAGCCTCGGCCGTGCGCGGTGGTGACCTCGGCGAATCGGGTCGCGATCAGGTCGAACGCCTCAGCCCACGTTGCCTCGCGGAACCCGTCGCCCCCGCGGATCAGCGGGGTACGCACGAGGTCGGGGTCGTCGTCGAGCTTGCCGAAGCTCGCGCCCTTGGGGCAGATGAATCCCTTGCTGAACGGGTCGTCGCGGTCGCCACGCACGCTGAGTACCCGGTTGTCGTCGTCGAGCGTGATCGCGAGACCGCAAACGGCCTCACAAAGGGGACAGGTGCGAAGCAGCGTGCGCGGAGCCATGCACTTTGCTTACTCGCCGATGCGCTCAGACACAGCGAAAACGCGGAAAACCCGCGCCAACTCGGGGGTTGTTGGCGCGGGTTTTCCGTTGAAAGTGGGTGCTAGCTGGCCAGGGTGAGGCGAGCGCGCTTGCGCGAGGTCGCGGCGCGAACCGCTGCACCGAGCGCGACAACCGGCGGGATCCAGCGGGCTTCGGTGGGGGAGACGCCCCAGGAAGCGCTGCCAGCGGCGAGCTGGGTGGGCGGAAGCGGGATCGACGCACCGTCGGTGTGGACGAGGATGCCCGCCGAACGCATCGCTTCGATGGCCATCGCGGCCTTGCGAACACCGGTAACCAGGTGAATCTCGCGACGCTCAGCGCCCGGAATCTCGATCACGGGGCCGGAGAGGTTGTTGGCGCGCAGGAAGCGACGAACCTCGGCCGCCACCGTGCCAGTGACCTCGATCGCCGAGATGTTCTCGTCGGTGATCAGGCACAGCCCGTTAGTGGTCTCAGCAACGGTCCAACCCTGCGCGGCGTACTCCAGCGCGGCGGCATCCTTCTCGGCGGCCGTAGTTGTGGTCGGAAACGTCGTGCGCACTATGTTCTCCATTCCCCGAAGCTCGCTCGTATCAGCGTTCATGGGGCTATCGGCGTTGGCTAGTGGGTGCGTTACGCCGTTACCGAAAAATTTTCTTCAGTGTCGCGTAGGTCTCACTTTCGCAACAGTTGCTATCGCGAAACCCCTGGTGAACGCTTGGCGAGTTCCGCAAAACCAGGCAGTATTCGAAAACATGACCGATGGGCCCGCTACCACCGCTCCCGAAGATGAACTTGAGGAAGTGGTCGAAGCCGAAACACGTTGGCTTTCTTGGAAGGAAGCTGGAGCTTCAAGCGTGCGCGACGCCGCGAAGAGGCTGCCGCCGCCCGAGGATTTCGCGGCGACCGATGAGCCTGAATTCGACGATCCGTTCGCGAGCACGCGGTCGGCGAAGGAGTGGGCGCGCGATGCGTTCGTCGCGCTGCTTGACGTGCAATTCCGCAGGCCAGCGACACGAACACTGCTGCCGCTCGCCTACATTCTCAGCGTTGCCTCCTTCGGCGTTGGCCTGCCGATCGCCTTCGTTGTCCTGATGTGGCAGGCGTCGGTGTGGTTGGGGGTGCTCGCGCTGCTTGTCGCGGTGCCACTTGGCGTCACGATCGCGGCGGCGGTTCGGTTGATGCTCGAATTCGCCGACAACGCAGCGTTACTCGCCGGACGGGTCGAGCACATTGGCGACCTCGCTGACGGACTCTTCCAAGCGCTGTCGGATGTAGCGGAACCGGTGAACCAGCTGTCGGAAGACGTTCGCGCCGTGCAGTTCTGGCGTTTCCGCAAGAAGAAATAATCCTCACTCTCGCTACTGCGCACGGGGGGATTCATTGTGAAATGATCTGTACGCCGATGTACAGCTGTTGTACTCGGTGTTAAGGGCGGTCTCGAAAAAGGTTGGGGAGACCGAAGTTTGATACAGGGGGGCACAATGACTTCACCACAGGGCGTTACCGGATCTACCATGCCGCGGCGGCAGCTGGGCAGGCACTTACGTGACCTGCGCAATCGTGCGCGGATGACAACGAGAACCGCCGCATCGCAACTGGAATGGTCAGAAGCAAAGATCTGGCGAATCGAAACCGGACAGACGTCGTTGCGCAGCCTCGACGTCGAAGCGATGTGCAAGGTGTACGGGGCACCCTCCGATTTGGTCGAACGCCTCGGCGCACTAGCTCGGGAAACCAAGGCAAGGGGTTGGTGGACGAGCTACACCGACGTGATCAGCGAGGGATTCGAGGTCTACATCGGCCTCGAAGAAGCCGCTACGCAGGTGTCGATCTATGAAGATGGGTTGGTACCAGCGCTTTTGCGTACCGACGACTACACGCGCGCGCTCTTAGAGCGCACTCATCCGCAGCTCACCGAAGCTGAAGTGGAACGGCGGCTGCACGTTGGTCGGTCACGGCAAGCGCTATTGACCCGCGCTGGCAGTCCGTTGCGTGTGCATGCTGTGCTCGCGGAAACGGTGTTGGGCAGGCACATTGGCGATGCGCGAGTAACGGCTGGTCAGCGCGCGCGGTTGCGCGAACTCACCGAGTTGGAAAACGTGCGAGTGCAAGTACTGCCCACCTCCTCGGGTTATCACGCCGGGCTTGAGTCTGGTCGGTTCGCGATTCTCGACTTCGGCGTCGACGGCTCGGTCGACCGCCCGGAACCGCCAGTGGTTTACACCGAAACCCTCACCGGCGGCACGTATTTGGACAAAGCGGCGGAGCATGAGCGCTATCGCGCCGCGTTTACCGACGTGAGCGCGCTCGCTGACGAACTGGACTAACTGTCTAGCTGTTCCAGAGACGTTCGAGAGTTTCTCGATGCGTGGGCAGGGCTTGCTCGTGGAGCGCCCTGCCCTTCTCGGTTGGCCGAACGAAAATGGCCCGCCGATCGTGATCGCACATCGTGCGTTCAACCAGCTCATTGCGCTCTAGGCGGGCAACGGCCCGCGACAGCGCGCTTTGGCTTAGGTAGATATCTGCTGCCAGATCTGCCATGGCGTACTTGCCGCAGTCGGCTTCAATCAGCCGGTCAAGGGTCTCAAACTCGCTGAGCCCGATCTGGAATTCACTCTGGAGAAGTTTCTCAAGCGCACAGCTCACCGATGCGTGGCGATCAAGAAGTTTGCGCCATTCGGTGACCAGTGGGCTGTCTTCGACAACATCCGGTGCACCAACCGCGTGTGGCAAGTCGTCGGGGTGGTACATGGCCCCATCTTAGTGCCTCTTCCCTGTTCATGCAATCGCATTTTATGTCTTGGCAATTAATGCGTGCGCATGTAATGTCGTCGCCATGACTTCGCCAGCAACGCTCTCGGCCGCAGATCAGGCGTCCGATTCGACCAGGTGGCCCCTCCGGCTCTGGGGCATGCTGATCACCCTGTGCATCGTGCTGTTCCTCGATGGCCTCGACGTTTCGATGATCGGCGTCGCGCTTCCGTCCATCGGCTCCGAACTGCACCTGTCCACCTCCACCCTGCAGTGGCTCGTCAGCGGGTACGTCCTCGGTTACGGCGGCCTTTTGCTGCTTGGTGGCCGTACTGCCGATCTGCTTGGTCGGCGCAAGGTCTTCCTCATCGCGCTTGCCGTTTTCGCGGTCGCGTCGCTGGCGGGCGGTCTTGTCGACGACGGCACGCTGCTCATCGTCACCCGCTTCATCAAGGGCCTTGCCGCCGCGTTCACCGCGCCAACTGGGCTGTCGATCATCACGACCACGTTCGCGGAGGGCAAGGCGCGCAACAAGGCGCTGTCCATCTACACCGTCTTCGGTGCGGGCGGCTACTCCATGGGTCTGCTGTTCGGCGGTCTGATGACGGGCCTCGGCTGGCGCTGGACCTTCCTGCTGCCCGTCCCCATCGCCATCGCCGCACTCGTCGCCGCGTTCATCCTTGTTCCCAAGGACGAGGCACCAGAAGAAGGCGGGCACGACATCCTTGGCGCGGTGCTCTCCACCGCGGGCATGTTGTTGCTGGTCTACACCGTGGTCACCGCGCCGGAAGTGGGCTGGGCATCGGTGCGCACCCTCGGTTCGTTCCTTGCCGTCATCGCACTGTTCGCCGCGTTCGTCTTCACTGAGCTGCGCGTCGCTCACCCGCTCGTCCGGTTGGGCATCCTCACAAAGCCGTCGCTGTGGCGGGCCAGCCTCGCGATCATCGCCGTCGCCGGTTCCTACTTCAGCTGGCAGTTCATCGTCACGCTGTACCTGCAAGATTCACTCGGCTGGTCGCCGTTGAAGCTCGCGCTCGCGCTGCTGCCGGTTGGCATCCTGGTCGTCGGTTCCGCATTCTTCTCGGAGAAGCTCATCGATCGGTACGGCACCGGGCCGGTCATCGCGGTCACCATGGCCGTCATGGCCGTCGGCTACCTGCTGTTCCTGCGCATCGACACCGCGCCGAGCTACCTCACGGTCTTGCTGCCCGCAGTGCTGCTCGTCGGTGTTGGTTGGATCGGCTTCCCCGCGATCAACGTGCAGGCGACCAGCGGTATCGACGACGACGAACAGGGCCTAGCGGCTGGCGTCTTGCAGACGTCGATGCAGGTCGGCGCGGCTATCGTGCTCGCGGTTACCACGGCCATCGTCACCTCGGGCGCGCATGCCGCAACGGGCACGCCGTCGGCGCAGGACATGCTCAACACCTACCGACCCGGACTGGAATTCGCCGCAGGCGTCTCGATCGTTGGTGCGCTCGTCGCGCTGTCGGTCTTCCTACCTCGGTCGCGTCGGGCGCTAGCCGCGCAAAACGACAGCGTTGCCGACACCAAGGTGCTTGAGCCGACCGGCTAACACACCGAAAAACTAAACGCCGGGCTTCACTCGTGGGGCCCGGCGTTTGGCATACAACTACGAAAACTGGGGGGCGAGTTGATCTTTCGTGGAGCGCAGAAACGTCAGTGGCGAACCGTCGATGCCGACGGTGGGCCAATCGATAGCGAGCGTGGGATCGAAGGCGTCCATGTCGCGGTCGAATTCGGGGGAGTACTCAAGCGAGCAAAGGTAGGTCACCGTCGAGCCATCGGCCAGCGAAAGGATCGCGTGACCAAGGCCCTCGGAGAGAAATACCGAACGGCGGCTCGTCTCATCGAGCAGCACGCTGTCCCAGCGGCCATAGGTTGGCGAGCCGGGGCGCAGGTCAACAACCACATCAAGGAAAGCGCCGCGCACGCACGTCACGTATTTCGCCTGGCCAGGCGGGTTATCGGTATAGTGAATCCCGCGCAGCACACCGGCCGCGGAAACCGACGTGTTCACCTGATGCAGCTCAAACGGCCGACCGGTCGCCTTCTCAAATTCCGACGCTTTGAAGGATTCGCAGAACATGCCACGGTCGTCGCCATGCAGTCGCGGGGTCATCTCCCACGCGCCGGGGATGGCGAGTTCACGGAAATGCATTGCCTACCAATCTTTTCCACGGTCGAGCAGGTCGAGCAGGTATCGGCCGTAGCCCGAACGCACCATCGGCTCAGCCAGTTCGGTCAGTTCGTCGTCGGAAATCAAACCGCGTCGCCACGCCACTTCTTCGGGCACGCCAATCTTGAGGCCCTGGCGCTCCTCGATGGTGCGCACGTAGTTGGCGGCGTCAAGGAGGGAGTCGAAGGTGCCGGTATCGAGCCAAGCGGTGCCACGCGCGAGCACGTCCACGCTCAGGCGTCCCTGTTCGAGGTAGGCGCGGTTGATGTCGGTGATCTCGTACTCGCCGCGCGCCGACGGTTTCAGGTCGCGCGCGATGGTGACAACGTCGTTGTCGTAGAAGTACAGCCCGGGAATCGCGTAGTTCGAGCGCGGCTTCTTCGGCTTTTCCTCGATCGACACCGCGCGACCGTCGGAAAACTCAACAACGCCGTAGGCGGTTGGGTCGCTCACCCAATAGGCGAACACCGCGCCGCCGGAGATGTCGTGGAACCGTTCGAGGCTAGTACCGAGGCCAGGACCGTGAAAGATGTTGTCGCCCAACACAAGTGCGGCAGGCTCGTTGCCGATGTGGTCGGCACCGAGCACGAAGGCGCAGGCCAAGCCGTCGGGGCTCTGCTGCACCACGTAGCTGATCGACACCCCGAACTGGCTGCCGTCGCCGAGCAGCCGGGCGAACGCGTCGGCGTCTTCGGGCGTGGTGATCACCAGGATGTCGTCGATGCCAGCCAGCATCAACGTCGAAAGGGGGTAGTAGACCATCGGCTTGTCGTAAACGGGAACGAGCTGCTTACTCACTCCGCGCGTAATGGGATGCAGCCGCGAACCGGTGCCGCCCGCCAAGATGATTCCGCGCATGACCAGGAGTCTATGGGAGGACGATCGGGCCGGTCGCCTCCGGTAACCCATTGGCACCGGGCCAAGAACGATCAGGTCTCAGAGGTTTCGCAGGTGGGCGTGTCGGGCGATAAATGTTGCGTAGGTCACGTTCACCTGGTTGGGTGAGCCGTGATGTGTGAAACGTCACTGTGTTAGATGTCAGCGTCGACATTCGAGCCCAGCTCGGGATCGGCGCGCCAGCGGTTAGGTAGGTGCGCGATGCGAGCGACAAACATCGGTGGGCCAGCGATCACAGGTGGACTCGCTTCGGCGGGTGCGGCCAAGGTCGCGCGCGTTCCAGATCCCGGCATCGTCGTCAACGCTGGGCCAGCTAGCACTACCTCGCGGGTGGTGATGGCCGCATGCGTCGGGGTCATCGGGCCGGTCTTGCGCAACTTCCCGCTCAACCGTGCGACCGTTCCGGTCGCGGCCGTCGTAGTCGACGCGGTCTTTCGGCTGCGTTCCGAGCCGCAGGGCATCGAGCGCGAGCAGATCCAGATGCCCGGCTTCCGGATGGAGATGATCCGCCCGGCCGGTGCGTCACGCGCATTGCGCCACGGCGCGCTGCTCTACATGCACGGTGGGGCGTTCTCGGTCGGCGGCCTCAACACGCACCGCGCTGTCGCCGCTGGTCTCGCGCGTCGCACGGGCTTGGCCGTACTCAACGTCGAGTACCGGCAGCTGCCAGACGCGTCGATCAGCGAGTCGATCGACGACTGCGTGCTCGCCTACCGCTGGTTGCTGCGCCACGGTGCCGATCCGGGTCGCATCGTCTTCGCAGGCGACTCGGCCGGTGGTTTCCTGACCTTCGCGAGCGCGCTGCGTGCGCGTGAGCTTGGACTGCCGCTGCCAGCTGGGCTGGTTGGGCTCAGCCCGCTGCTCGACCTGGACTATGAGGCCAAGCGTGGATACGTCAACGTCGACCGCGACGCCTACATCCCGCTCGACCGCCTGGAAACGATGGTCAAGCTGGGCGCGGAGACCCACGGTCGCCTTGATCCGGCACTGTCGCCGGTGAACGGCAACCTGAACGGCTTGCCGCCGGTTCTGCTGATCGCCGCCGAAGACGAGCTGTTGCGCTACGACTGTGAGGTGATGTCGCACCGCCTCACCGCCGCTGGTGTCCCAAACAGCCTGGAACTGTGGCGCGGTCAGGTGCACGCGTTCATGAGCTTCCTGCCCGGCATGCCGGAAAGCCGTTCGGCCCTCGGCCGAGTGGCGAAGTTCGTCCGGACGTCCATCGCCCCGGCCCAGCAGGCTCAAACGGCATAAAACTTAGGTGCCACCGATCCGGCTCGGACGGTCCTGGTCACGATCGGCCGGACGAGCCGCCTTCGGGTAAGTGGTACCGACACAGCAAAAACGCCCCCGCTCGAAAAGCATTGAGCGGGGGCGTTTTTCGTGCTACGGCGAATTACTTGGCCGGTGCCGGCTTGGGAGCAGGCTGGGTGATGGTGACGAAGTACTGAATCGCCGCACCAATCGCGAACGGCGCGGTCACGAAGATCTGACCCGCGATCACACCGAGAGCACCAATGGTGGTGGCGCCAACGACGCAGCCCGCGATCGGGCCCGCACCGAACAGGCCGAGGAGCACGCCGGTGGCGACCAGGCCAGCGCCAGCGCCAGCGATGCAACCGACAGCGGCGCCGCCGAGGCCACCGACGAGGGTGCCGATAGCAGCACCCATGGAGATGGTCGAGGTCAGACGCGACCAGGCGGCCTGCTCACGCTCGTACTCGTTCTTCCAGGGAGCCTG
>NZ_BMMW01000003.1:0-282946 GCF_014646135.1 Nocardia camponoti
TCGTTATCCCTGCCGGTGAAGGCCGGGTCGGTGTCCGTGTCGCTCTGACTCGAATAAAGTTACGTGTTGGGTAACGCGTTGTCAACTCCCCAGGTCAGAGGCCCTATTTCGGCGTACCAACCCGTTCAACTTGCCCGCCGAGGGCTTGCATCTGCTCAACGAAGTTCGGATATCCGCGGTCGATGTGGAAAACATCGTGGACTTCGGTGACACCATCGGCGCACAAGCCGGCGAGCACCAGGCCCGCGCCAGCGCGAATGTCGGACGACCACACCGGTGCGCTCGACAAACGCGGGATGCCGCGGACAACCGCGTGATGGCCGTCAGTACGCGCGTCGGCACCCAACCGGATCATCTCTTCCACAAACCGGAACCGCGCTTCGAACACGTTCTCGGTGATCATCGACGTGCCATCGGCGACGGCGGCGAGACCGATAGCCATCGGCTGCAAGTCAGTCGGGAAACCGGGGAACGGGAGAGTCGCGAAGTTGACCGCGCGCGGTCGCTCGGCCTGCACAACGCGAAAACCATTGGGCTCGTAGGTAATTCGCGCACCCGCGGAGCGCAGCTTGTCGAGCACGAGCGACAGATGCTTGGGGTTAACCCCGGTGACGCGCACGTCGCCCTGGGTCATCGACGCCGCGATCCCCCACGTCGCGGCGACGATGCGGTCGCCAATCACGCGATGCGTGGTCGGGGAAAGCCGCTTGACGCCCTGGACGGTAAGCACCGACGAACCGGCGCCTTCGATCCGCGCACCCATCTGCACGAGCATGTTGCACAGGTCGACGATGTCGGGCTCGCGCGCCGCGTTGTCGATGACGGTCTCGCCTTCCGCGAGCACGGCAGCCATCAGGATGTTCTCGGTGGCACCAACCGACGGGAAGTCGAGGCGAATGCGCGCGCCCTGGAGCTCTTCGGCCTTCGCGACAACGCAACCGTGCTCGATTTCCGACGTCGCGCCAAGCAAGCGCAAGCCTGCCTGGTGCATATCGAGGGGACGCGAACCAATCGCATCGCCACCCGGCAACGCGACAACGGCCCGCTTACAGCGCGCCATCAGCGGGCCGAGCACACAAACCGACGCGCGGAACTGCGTGACCGCCGGGAAATCGGCGTGGTACTTGGGCTCGGGCGGCGTGACGATCGAGACGACGCTGCGGTCGCCAGGGGCGTCGTCGGTAATCGCGACGTCGCAGCCGAGTCCGCGCAGGACCTCGGCCATCAACGGGACATCGAGGATGTCAGGGCAATTGGTGATGGTTGTCGTGCCCTCAGCCAACAGGGCGGCGGCCATCAGCTTCAGGACGCTGTTCTTCGCCCCGCCGACCACGACCTCGCCGACGAGCTGATTACCGCCGGAGACCAGAAACCGTTCGCTCACTCCGCCAGCTTATCGACCAGCACCGCGCGAGGTGCCCCCCGGCACCAAACCCGCCCGATCGAACCTGGGAACTGCTGTGGGCGTAGGGATTACGCTTCGCGCGCGCCGCCGGGTTGCCAAAGGACGTCGCCGTCGGGGTTGGTGACCCGGCTCAGGATGAACAACAGGTCAGAGAGGCGATTCAGGTATTTCGCGGGCAGCACTGACGTGTCATCGGGGTTGGCATCGACGGCCGCCCATGCGGACCGTTCGGCGCGGCGCACCACCGTTCGGGCAGTGTGCAACAGCGCGGCCAACGGGGTGCCCCCAGGCAAAATGAACGAATTCAGTGCTGGCAGAGGCTCATTGAACTCATCGCACCAGGTTTCGAGCCGGTCGATGTAGGGCTGGGTGATGCGCAGCGGCGGGTACTTCGGGTCGGCGACAACCGGGGTCGACAGATCAGCGCCCGCGTCGAAGAGGTCGTTTTGCACCTGACGCAACACCGCGAGAATTTCGGCATTGGGCTGACCAAGCGCGACAGCGACGCCGATCGCGGCATTGGCCTCATCGCAGTCGGCATACGCGACAACGCGCGAATCGGTTTTCGCAACCCGCGAGAAGTCGCTCAGGCCCGTTGTCCCGTCGTCGCCGGTTCGCGTGTAAATGCGGGTGAGATGAACGCTCATGCCTGACCACCCCGGGTGCGGCGCGCACGATCCGACGGGCGCGATTCCAGCCACGACAGGAAAGCGGCCATCGAACCACGATCCAACGCGAGCTCGTAAGAACCGTGCGGATCGGTGACCCCGACGACGATTTCGTCGTGCATGATGTCGAACTCGTCGCCCTGGGGCTTACGCCGTTCGTCGATCTCTAGGCCCTGGCGATGAATTGTGCTGTCGGGGCCGAGTTTGAGACTGGTGAGCTTGAAGAAAACCAGCTTGTCTTCCTCGTAGCGAATGAGCCCGTGTCGCCAACCAGCGCCACCTTTAGCAGGCAAAACCCGCAGCAACGCGGCGGTGCCGCCACGGCGCAACATCACCAACCGGTAGGTAGATGCGGCAGCTAAGAAGACCAGCGTGAAGACCAGAATGATCAGCAGAACCATCCCGGTGTGCAATGCCGTACGCCCTTCCGCTGTAGCCGGTGTATCAGTGACACGTCCTTCGTCATTCAATCACGTCGACGGAAACCCGATCAACGCGGTCCCATTCCCCCGACGTCGGCGCGTCAAACCACCCAGATACGCGAAATGCCGGTGACGAACTTTTCAAAAGTTCGTCACCGGCCCTTCGGTGAAGCTGCTAGCAGCTAGTTGACGGTGACCGTCGCCTCGTAGGCACGGAGCTGGCCCTGCGCGATACGCAGTTCCTCCTCCGAAACCTCACCGGTGGCGATGACCTGCCGCGCGGCGTCGGGGTCGACCTCGCCCGCGAGGTCGGCCGACTCGGCAAGCACCCGCACGGTGTCGGCGGTGACCGAGAAGAAGCCACCGTGCACCGCGGCGACGATCCGCTCGCCGTCGGTCGACACGATCGTGACCGTGCCGCCCTCAACGAGCTGACCGAGCAGCGGCTCATGGCCAGCCATGATGCCGATCTGACCCTCGGTGGTCTGCGCGCTGACGAACGTAGCGTTGCCGGACCAGATCTTGCGCTCGACGGCGACGAGATCGACCGTCATCGTCCTTGCGTTGGAATCAGTCGCCATTGGTGACTACTTCCCGGCGATCTTCTTCGCAGCGGCCTCGACGTCGTCGAGTCCACCGCAGGAGTTGAACGCCTGCTCCGGAAGGTGATCGAACTCGCCCTTGCAGACGCGGTCGAAGTCGTCGATGGTCTGCGCAAGCGGCACGACCGAGCCCGGCTGACCGGTGAACTTCTCGGCGACGATGAAGTTCTGGCCGAGGAACTTCTCCAGGCGACGGGCGCGACCGACGAGGACCTTGTCCTCTTCGGAAAGCTCGTCCATACCGAGGATGGCGATGATGTCCTGCAGTTCCTTGTACTTCTGCAGGATTCGCTTGACCTCGTTGGCAACACGGAAGTGACGCTCGCCGACGATCGAAGCCTCAAGGATGCGCGAGGTCGAGGTCAGCGGGTCAACGGCCGGGTAGATGCCCTTCTGCGAGATCGGGCGCGAAAGCTCGGTCGTCGCATCGAGGTGGGCGAAGGTCGTCGCCGGGGCCGGGTCGGTGTAGTCGTCGGCGGGGACGTAGATCGCCTGCAGCGAGGTGATCGAGCGGCCCTTCGTCGAGGTGATGCGCTCCTGAAGAGCACCCATCTCGTCGGCCAGCGTGGGCTGGTAACCAACGGCCGAAGGCATACGACCCAGCAGGGTCGAAACCTCGGAACCGGCCTGGGTGAAACGGAAGATGTTGTCGATGAAGAGCAACACGTCCTGGTGCTGGACATCGCGGAAGTACTCCGCCATGGTCAGCGCCGACAGCGCGACGCGCATACGCGTGCCCGGCGGCTCGTCCATCTGGCCGAAGACAAGGGCGGTGTCCTGAAGGACGCCCATCTCTTCCATTTCCAGGTGAAGGTCGGTGCCCTCACGAGTACGCTCACCGACACCCGCGAACACCGAGGTGCCCGAGAACTCGCGAGCGATACGGGTGATCATCTCCTGGATCAGAACGGTCTTGCCGACGCCGGCACCACCGAACAGACCGATCTTGCCGCCCTTGACGTAAGGGGTGAGCAAGTCGATGACCTTAATACCGGTCTCAAGCAGCTCGGTCTTGCCTTCGAGCTGGTCGAAGCTCGGCGGCTGGCGGTGGATGCCCCACTGCTCGCCGTCGCGGCCAAGGCCGGGGGTGTCGAGGCAGTCACCGAGGGCGTTGAACACGTGGCCCTTGACGACGTCGCCGACGGGAACCGAGATCGGCTTGCCGGTGTCGGTGACGCTGGCGCCACGGACAAGGCCGTCGGTCGGCTGCATCGAGATGGTGCGCACGATGTTGTCGCCGAGGTGCTGAGCGACCTCAAGGGTGAGGGTCTTAGCAACCGACGGAAGGGCGATGTCGGTGTGCAGCGCGTTGAACTGCTCGGGGATGGCACCACGCGGGAACTCGACGTCCACGACGGGGCCGATGACACGGACGACGCGACCGGCGGTGTCGCCCGCCTTCTTCGCGTTGTCCTGAGTGACAGCTGCGGTCATTAGATTGGTTCTCTCTGTGCTGGATTGGCGGCCTTCGGGGGCCCTTCGTGGTTACGCAAGCTTCCGCCTACGGGCCCTGACCTCAGGCCGCGGCGCTGTTTAGTCGCGGTCCGAGCTCGACGCCAGCGCGTTGACGCCACCGACGATTTCGCTGATTTCCTGCGTAATTTGGGCCTGACGCACCGAGTTCGCCTCGCGCTGGAGCACATTGGCCAGCTCGTTGGCGTTGTCGGTCGCCGCCTTCATTGCGGTGCGCCGAGCCGCGGACTCGGATGCCGCTGCCTCAAGCAACGATGAGTAGATACGGGTTCCAACGTACTTGGGCAGCAGTGCGCCCAGCAGCACGTCGGCGTCCGGCTCGAACTCGTACTGAGCCGTGACAACCACGTTCGGCGCGTCCGACAGCATGTCGTCGCCGAGCTCGTACGCCTCGTCGACGATGTTGACCTGGATGGGCGCCAAACGACGCACCTCCGGGGTCTGGGTCAGCATCGAGACGAACTTGGTGTAGACGATGTGCAACTCGTCGACACCAGGGACTTCGCCTTCGCCGTCGAGCGCGGGAACCGTGCCCTCGGAACCAGCCATGAACGCCTTGACCAGGAACTCGCATGCGGCCTGAGCATCGGCGTAGGTCGGCTGCTGGGAGAAGCCGGTCCACGAACCCTGGAACGGGCGGTTGCGGAACTTGTAGAACGTGAGGCCCTTGTTGCCCATCACGTACAGCACCGGTTCCTTGCCGTCGCCGCGCAGCGTGGTCATAAGCTCCTCGGCGCGCTTGAGCACGTTGGAGTTGTAACCGCCACACATGCCGCTGTCGCTGGTGATCACCAGGACGGCGGCGCGCTTCGGGTTGGGCCGCTCGGTGAGCAGCGGGTGCGCCAAGTTCTTCGACGCGCTCGCCAGCTCACCGAGGACCTTCGTGATCTCTTCGGCGTACGGCTTGGCCGCGGCAACGCGGGCCTGTGCCTTGGAGATGCGCGAGGTCGCGATCAGTTCCTGAGCCTTGGTGATCTTCTTGATCGAATTCACACCACGAATGCGGGAGCGCAATTCACGCAAACTTGCCATTTAACGGTTCACACTCCCCTCATTCATCAGAACGGAAATTGCCGACATCAGTTCAGACCCGGCTTACTTCTCGACGTGCTTGCGGGTAACCGAAAGCGACTCGACCTCTTCGTGGTCAAGATCGCCAGCGGCGGCCTCGTTCACGACGCGCGAACCGTCGGCAGCAAGGAAGCCCTGCTTGAAGTTGTCGGTCTCGGCCTTGATCTTGTCGGCGGCCTCGCCCTCGAGCGGCTTCTTGCCACCCTGCAGCGCGTCGAACGAATCCTGCGCGGTGCTGTGCAGGTGCTCAAGGAGCTCGGCAGTGAAGCGACGCACGTCGCCAACCGGCACCGAGTCGTAGTAGCCACCGTCGACGAGGTAGATCGAAACGACCTGGTCCTCGACCGAAACCGGCGAGTACTGGTCCTGCTTGAGCAGCTCAACCCAGCGGGCGCCACGCTCAAGCTGAGCGAGCGACGCGGCGTCGAGGTCGGAAGCGAACGCGGAGAACGCCTCAAGCTCGCGGTACTGCGCCATTTCCAGACGCAGCGAACCGGCGACCTTCTTCATGGCCTTGGTCTGCGCGGCGCCACCGACACGGGAAACCGAGGTACCGACGTTGATAGCCGGACGCACGCCCTTGTTGAACAGGTCGGACTCAAGGAAGACCTGGCCGTCGGTGATGGAGATGACGTTGGTCGGGATGAACGCCGAGACGTCGTTGGCCTTGGTCTCGATGATCGGCAGCCCGGTCATCGAGCCGCCGCCCATTTCGTCGGACAGCTTCGCGCAACGCTCAAGCAGACGGGAGTGCAGGTAGAACACGTCACCGGGGTACGCCTCGCGGCCCGGCGGACGACGCAGCAGCAGCGAGATCGCGCGGTAGGCCTCGGCCTGCTTGGTGAGGTCGTCAAACACGATGAGGACGTGCTTGCCCTGGTACATCCAGTGCTGGCCGATGGCCGAACCGGTGTAGGGGGCCAGCCACTTGAAGCCCGCGGAATCGGAAGCAGGCGCGGCGACGATGGTGGTGTACTCCATCGCGCCGTGCTCCTCAAGCGCGGACTTGACGCCCGCGATGGTGGAGCCCTTCTGGCCGATCGCGACGTAGATGCAGCGAACCTGCTTGGACGGGTCGCCGGTTTCCCAGTTCGCCTTCTGGTTCAGGATCGCGTCCACGGCGACAGCGGTCTTGCCGGTCTTGCGGTCGCCGATGATCAGCTGACGCTGGCCACGGCCAATCGCGGTAAGGGCGTCGATCGCGGTGATACCGGTCGCGAGCGGCTCCTCAACGGGCTGACGCTCAAGCACGGTCGCGGCCTGAAGCTCAAGCACGCGGCGCTCGTCGGACTCGATCGGGCCGAGTCCGTCGATCGGCTGGCCGAGCGGGTTGACGACACGACCGAGGAAGTTGTCACCAACGGGAACCGAGAGCACGTCGCCGGTGCGGCGGACTTCCTGGCCCTCTTCGAGCGAGGCCGACTCGCCGAGGATGACGGCACCGATCTCGGTGTCCTCAAGGTTCAGCGCGACGCCGAGGACGCCGCCCGGGAACTCAAGCAGTTCGTTGGCCATCGCCGAAGGCAGCCCACTGACGTGCGCGATGCCGTCGCCGGTGTCGGTGACAAGACCGACCTCTTCGATGGAGGTTTCGGGGGTGTAGCTCTGGGTGTAGCTCTCGATCGCGCTACGGATCTCGTCGGAGGAGATCGTCAGCTCCGCCATGTTGTTCCTGCTCTCGCTGTGGTCTCGAATGTCGGGGGTTGGATAAAGCGCGTGCTCGCTGGTCCGTTAGGACAGCGCGCGACGCAGCTTCTCCAGTCGGCCGGTGGCGCTGCCGTCGATGACGTCGTCTCCGACGCGCACGACGACGCCGCTCAGCAGCGTCGGGTCGACCTGCACGTGCACGGTGACCGGCTTGCCGTAGATGCGCTGCAGCGAAGCGGCGAGCCGCTCCTTCTGCGAGGCGCTCAGCTCGACGGCCGCATGCGCGTGGGCGACGATCTGGTCACGACGGGCCGCCGCCAGATCGGACAGGGCGTCGAAAGCGACGCCGATGTTGTTGGTCCGCAGTCGGGTGACCGCCTGCTCGGCCAGCGTCAGGGTGATCGGCTCGGCCTTGCCCGACAGCAGGCGCTCAACGAGCTCCTTGCGGGCCTTGACCGGCTTGCCCTGATCGGAAAGCGCCTGCTCAAGCTCGGGGTTGTCGGCGATGATGCGACCGAGCCGGAACAGCTCGTCTTCCACCGCGTCGAGCCGACCGCCATCAGCGGCCGAGGCGAGCAGGGCTTCCTGTCCGAGCAGCACCAAGGTGTTGACCAAGTCGCTGGTGCGCGACCAGTTCTGGGCGACCGCGGTGGTCAGCACTGCCTGAGTGGCAGCGCTGACCTTGCCGCCGAAGATCCGCTCACTGAGTTCAGCGCGCGCCGAACCCGGCACCGAGGAGTCCGCGAGCGCCACACGCAGCGAACGCTGGTCGTCCAGCACGGCGACAACGGCGAAAAGTTCCGAACCCGTTGTGGCCGCGATAGTTTCGCTTCCGGTCAACGCGACCCGAAGCGCCTCGCGAGACCGGGCACTGGCCTCGCGGCTCGCTGCGTACATGCTTCTCACTTTCGCGTCGCTACCTTCCGACCCCGATGCCAGCGTCGGTGTCGTCAAGTTCGCTGAGGAACTTGTCGATCGACGCGGCCTGCTTGGCCTCGTCCGAGACCGACTGACCGATGATCTTCTCGGCCAAGTCGACGGCCGTGCGGCCGACCTCGGAACGCAGTTCGGTCAGGATCTGCTGACGCTGAGCTTCCAGCTGCGAGTGACCAGCGGCGACGATACGGTCGCTTTCGGCCTGTGCATCGGTACGCATCTGCGCCAGAATCTGCTGACCCTGGGTGCGCGCATCCTCGCGGATACGTGCGGCCTCGAGCCGGGCGTCGGCAAGCTGCTGCTGGTATTGCGCCAGCGTGTGCTTTGCCTCTTCCTGGGCTGCCTCGGCCCGAGCGATACCGCCTTCGATCTTGTCGGTGCGGTCTTCAAGAGTCTGCGTGACGCGAGGAACGACGTACTTCCAGAACAGCAGACCAATGACGATGACGCAGACGATCGACCAGACGATGTCGTACGTTTCGGGGATAAGAGGATTCACATCCTCTCCCCCTGCGGCGAGCGTGATGATTTCGCGCATCGGAATCAGAAGATGAAGCCGGCGACGAGGCCGATCAGCGCCAGGGCCTCGGTGAACGCGATACCGAGGAACATGTTGGTGCGGATCTGGCCGGAGAGCTCAGGCTGACGGGCGATGCCCTCGATGGCCTTACCAACGACGATACCCACGCCGATGCCGGGGCCAATCGCGGCGAGGCCGTAGCCGATGGCACCGAAGCCCTTGAAGGTCGACTCGGTGTTCGCGGCTTCCTGGGCCAGGTAAGCGAGGCTCATGAGCTTGTTTCCCTTTCTTTTGCTCACCCGCCGGTCGGCGCGTGTAGCAGGTTTGGCAGTTGTGGCGGAATGAAGGTCAGTGGTCGTCGGCGTGCTGCGCGAGGCCGATGTACACCGCGGTCAGCAGGGCGAAAACGTACGCCTGCAGGAAGATGACCAGCAGCTCGAACAGCGTGAAGCCGATGCCCGCGATCAGTGAGAAGGGCGAGAAGACCTTCATCCATGCGGTGGCATCGAAGAGGAAGAACCACGTGGCGCTGAAGAACAGCACCAGCATGATGTGGCCGGCCAGCATGTTGGCCATGAGTCGGACGGTAAGCGTGAACGGGCGCAGGATGAACGTCGAGATGAACTCGATCGGAATCAGCAGCACGTGCAGCGCGATCGGCACATCGGGAACAACAATGCTCGAACGCATGTACTTGAAGAAACCGTACTTGCGGATACCGACATAGTTGAAGGCGATGTAAGCCAAAGCGGCGAGCACGATCGGCATACCGACGCGCGCGTTCGACGAGATGTTCAAGAACGGAACCACAGAGGAGAAGTTCAGGAACAACACCGTGAAGAAGATGGTGGCGATCAGCGGAAGGAAACGCTTACCGGTTTCCTTACCGAGGACTTCATCAGCGATCTGTTCCTTGACGAAAACAACGCCGAGTTCAGCCACATTCTGAAGGCCGCGCGGAACGATCTTCGGTGAGCGGAAAGCCAGCGCGAAGACGATCACCAAGACGGCGGTCATCAGGAGCCGGACCAGCATCAGGCGATCGAGTTCGAACGGCGTACCCTCGAACAGCACCGCTGGAGGGAAGAAGTCGGACAGCGATGGCGCGTGGAACTCGCCCGCCGCCAAAGTGATGACGCTCAGCGTTCTCTCCCGTGTTCGGGCCGCGGGTACGACGGTCATTCCCGCGGTTCGATCGGACATATGACGATCTAATGGGGGTCGACGCTTGTCGGCTCGAATTTCGACAGTGGCTTTACGGCGTAACCGCGAACGACTGTACGGGTGTCGGCGACATCGTCGACATGCTTGTTCCGGGCATATTCCTCCCGGATCGGCAGTAAGCATAGCGGCACCAGGTGCGATCAGGATGATCCACCCCCGGCAACCCGAGGCAAAGCCCCGAACTGATCCGGGCCGCGCCCCCAGCTTGGGTGCTTGCTTACTTACACTTTACCAAGTTATCTACGACGTTGGGTAGTGGGGTGCGATTATTCCTGCTCGGAAGCCGTTTCGCTGTCTCCCGCGCGTGTCGTGACGTACGGAACCTTTTGGCTCACAACGCCATACGTCTCCGCGCCGAGCACGATGATGAGCGCGCCGACGACGGTGAAGAACAGGGCGGGGCGACTGTAGAAATCGAACTGGTTCAGGATCGCTACCAGCACTAATGCGACAAGCAGCTTGCCAACCCAGCTCACCAACATGACCATGTGAGCCGTCGTTGGCGGCAGCTTCGCGCCGAGAATCACCGAGATCACGGTGGTGAGGATGAACCCGCCGCCGATCAGGCAGCCGAACACCGCGCCCCACAGACCGGCGATGCCAGCGAGGGCGGTGGCGACGATCACCGACAAAACGACGAGCACGCCAAGCCCGATCAGGCCGTAGCGAAGGGCGGCGCGCAGGGGTGCCTGCTCTTCCGGGGGCGGGGTTTGAGTGCTCACGCCAAAAAACTTTACCTTGCGGGCTGGGTTGGCGTTTTGGCCGGACCGGGCCGTCGCATCGACGGAATCGCCGTCACGACCAGCGCGAACACCAGTCCGCCAGCGACTAGCAGCACAACAACGCGCCGATCCATCAGTGAAGTGCCAACGGCACCAAAGGCCAGCACGCCGACCCATAAATAGATCAACAACACAACGCGACGGTGCGAATGCCCGATCTGCAACAAACGATGATGCAGATGCATTTTGTCCGGTGTGGAAAAACTCACGCCAGCGCGCACGCGACGAACAATCGCCAACAACAGATCAAGCACCGGAATGAACATCACCGCGCCAACAAGCAGCAGCGGCGACAGCAGACCGACGATGTCGCGCGGGCCGTAACCCTGCAGCGGAATTCGACCAGAAGCGCCGGTGGAAACAGCGGCGAGCATCAATCCGATCAACATCGAACCGGTGTCGCCCATAAAAATGCGGGCCGGCTGGAAATTGTGCGGAAGAAATCCGAGGCACGCGCCTGCCAAGGCGGCGGCGAGCAATGCGGGCGGATAGGTGTCGACCGAGCCGCCCTGGTCGTAAAGCAGGCCAACCGAGAACACGAAAACCGCACCCGCGCAAATCAATCCCAAGCCAGCGGCGAGACCGTCGAGCCCGTCAACGAAGTTCATCGCGTTGATGAGCGTGACGCTGATCGCGACGGTGACAAGACCGCCCTGGAGGGCGTCGAGGACGACAGTTGTGTCATTGAATGGGTTGTAAATGACGTACCAACTCAGGCCCATTACCGCCATCACGCCAGCGGCGGTCACCTGTCCGGCGAATTTCGTGAGCGCGTCAAGGCCCCAACGGTCGTCAATAATGCCGACCGCGACGATGATCGTCGCCGCGACAAGCACGGCGGGAATATCGGGCGCGTAATCGAAACCGCGCCGCAGCGCGGGCAATTGGTGTGCGAAGGCGACCGCGGCGACAACGCCGATGTACATGCCAAGCCCACCCATGCGCGGGACCGGCTTGACGTGGACGTCGCGTTCACGCGGCACCGCGACCGCACCAAAGCCGATGGCGAGCACTCGGACTCCACCGGTGGCCAAGAAGGTCACGGTGGCCGAGACGAGCAGCACGAGGACGAGCTCGCGCAGAGGAACAACCGTGCTCATCGCGGGCGTGCTGTCACCGCTGCGCGGGGCTGAGGAGGGCGTCGGGCGTCATACCAAGAACCTCGGCGATCTCCTCGGCCGACACCGCGCCTTCGCGGAGGATGCGCGGCTGGTCGGCGGTGAGGTCGACGATGGTCGACGCGGTCGCGTGCTCGGCGGGGCCGCCGTCGAGGTAGACGCTGGCGAGCGAACCGAGCTGGTCACGGGCCTGTTCGACAGTGCTCGCGGGCGGTTGCCCCGACACATTCGCACTCGACACCGCGAGCGGGCCGACCTCCCGCAGCAGCTCAAGCGCGACCGGATGCAGCGGCATCCGCAGCATCACCGTGCCGCGGGTATCGCCGAGATCCCATGCGAGCGAAGGCGCTGCCTGGACGACAAGGCTGAGCGCACCCGGCCAAAACGCGCGAATCAATTCGCGTGCCTGCGGGCGAACCGAGAAAACGAGGCCGTCGATGGTGTGCCACGAACCAACGAGCACCGGCACCGGCATGTCGCGCCCACGCCGCTTCGCGGCAAGCAGGTCGGCGACGGCGGCCGAGTCGAAGGCGTCGGCGGCGATGCCGTAGAGGGTGTCGGTCGGCATCACGACAAGCCGACCCGATTTCAGTGCGCTCGTCGCGGCGGTGATGCCTGCCGCGCGCGAATCCGGCTGTGCACAGTCATAGACGGTACTCACTGTGCTTCGTCCGCCTCTCCGAGGAACTATCGGTGGTTTTGCGTACGCGGCGCTGAGGTTTCGCTGCCGCGCCAATACTGCCGCGCTGCCACGCGGGAAACACCGCGCGAGGCCGTTGCGTGCGTCGCAGAGTCTAGCCCCCAAACCTGGGCGCGCGTGCGGGGGGAGTTTTCGAGGTCGCTGATCGCAGGTCGGAGTGCCGATTACGTGACTAGCCCCGGGTGGACACGCGCGCGGTCTGCGCGGCGACCGCTGTCACCACTCGCGGTGTACGAGCGGCGCCCGATCCGTCAAGCCGTGACAGAACCAGACCTCTACCTGCGGCGGGCGGTGACGAAGCGCGGCTTGTTGGCCAGGTCGTTGTGTCGGGCGACTTCGGTGAAGTCTGCGGTTGTCAGGGCGTCAGCCACTCCCGCACCGTTGGTGTCGTCATGTTCGATGCCGGTCGCGCCGCCCGCGCGCACAAGTCGCGCGATGTTCGGGACCATCCGGTTGATCACGCTCAATCCGTCGGGGCCGCCAAACAGGGCGCGGTGCGGATCATGTTGGGCCACTTCGGGTTCCAGCGTCGCCGCTTCGGGAATGTACGGCGGGTTCGACACGACGAGGTCCACTCGGCCGGTCAACTCGCTCAGTAGCGCGGGGTCGGTGACGTCGGCGGCGTGGACCGCGATGGGCGTATCTCCTTGCGCCGCACGGTCTTTCGCGTTGCTCCGGGTCCATTCCAGCGCTGCGGGGTCGAGTTCGACCGCGTGCACCTCGGCGTCGGGGCGCGCATGGGCGATAGCGAGGGCGATGGCACCCGATCCGGCGCATAGGTCGACAACGATCGGGGCCTTCACACCATCCAGCGACCGCACCGCCCATTCGACAAGCAACTCGGTTTCGGGGCGCGGGATGAAAACCCCGGGCCCGACGGCGAGGTCGATCGCGCCGAGCGGGGCCGTTCCGGTCAAGTGCTGCAACGGAATTCGCTGTTCGCGCTGGGCGACGAGCGCATCGAACGGGTCGACGAACGCGGCGTCGACCGTCGGCTCAAGCGCGAGTCGCATCCTCGAAACGCCGAGCACGTGCGCGGCGAGTAATTCGGCGTCAAGCAACGGCGACGCGACGCCCGCCGCGCTCAACCGCTCCCCCGCCGCGACAATCAACGGCCGCAGCCGAATCTGTTCAGCCACCATGCCGCCTCCACTTGTCGGACCGTTGCGCCGCAGGCTTGTCGGCGGTGCGGCGGGCTATTCCGCCGCCATGCGCGCGTCGCGGTCGGCCTTGCCAAGCGCGTCGAGCAACGCGTCCATGTCGCCCTGCAAAACCGCGTCAAGATTGTGTGCCTTGAAGCCGATGCGGTGGTCGGCGATGCGGTTTTCCGGGAAGTTGTAGGTGCGGATGCGCTCGGAGCGGTCGACCGTGCGGATCTGGCTCGCGCGACCGGCGGCAGCTTCCGCGTCGGCCTGTTCTTCGGCCAATGCCTGCAAACGCGCCGACAACACCTGCATCGCGCGCGCCTTGTTTTGCAGCTGCGAACGCTCGTTCTGGCAGGTCACGACGATGCCGGACGGGAGGTGGGTGATGCGAACGGCCGAGTCGGTCGTATTAACGCCCTGACCTCCCTTGCCCGACGAACGGTAGACGTCGATGCGCAGGTCGGTTTCGTCGATCTGCACCTGCTCGACCTCGTCGGGCTCGGGGTAGATCAGCACGCCAGCCGCCGAAGTGTGGATGCGGCCCTGCGACTCGGTGACGGGCACGCGCTGCACACGATGAACCCCACCTTCGAACTTGAAGCGCGACCACACGCCGTCGCGGGCCGCGTCGCGCGACTTGATCGACAGCGTCGCTTCCTTGTATCCGCCCAGGTCAGAATAGGTGACGTCGAGCGTTTCGACCTTCCACCCGTGCCGCTCGGCGTAGCGGATGTACATGCGCGCGAGGTCGGCGGCGAACAGCGCCGACTCCTCACCACCTTCGCCGGACTTCACCTCAAGCACAACGTCGTCGCCGTCGTGCGGGTCGCGGGGGGCGAGCAGGTCGGCGAGCGCGAGCTCAAGCTCAACCAACTGGGCTTCCAGGCCGGGGACCTCGGCGGCGAACGCGGCGTCGTCGGCAGCGAGTTCACGCGCGGCTTCCAGGTCGTCGCGCACCGCTTCCAGCTTGCGATAGGTGCTCATCACGGGCGCGAGCTCGGCGAACCGCTTACCAACGCGACGTGCCGCACCCGCGTCGTTGTGCAGCGACGGGTCGGCTAGCTGCGCTTCAAGGCCCGCGTACTCGGCGAGAACGTCATCGATAGCGGAAGGAGCCGTCTGATCGGCCATGAGTTGAACTCCTGCGGAGGGTTGTCACAAGGTGGGCGCTACACAAAACACCAAACGCCCGGTCCTGCGGAAAGCAGTACCGGGCGTCGGTGGTGGCAACTAGGAGGCGTCGTCGGCCTTCTTGGCGCCGGCGCGCTTGCCGTAGCGAGCCTCGAAGCGAGCAACGCGGCCGCCGGTGTCGAGGATCTTCTGCTTGCCCGTGTAGAACGGGTGGCACTGCGAGCAAACCTCGACGGTGATCTGGCCGGACTCCTTGGTGGAGCGAGTCTGGAAGGTGTTGCCGCAACCACACACAACGGTGGTGTCGACATACGTGGGGTGGATTCCTGCCTTCATGGGCGTCCTCTCGATCATGGTCCCGGGTCGCACACCACTGGAAACGTGGAATACGTGAACCGGTACCGACTAGGCGGAATATCTGCGAACTCGCAGACACACGATTAACCAGTATGCCAGAGTTCGCCGCGCTGGATGACAACGCCCTCTGGTCACGCGTTGTTCCCACGTCGGCGAAACGACCGATGGGTCCCGCTCGAAAGCGGAACCCATCGGCAAACTTCACTGTGTCACTCGTCCAGCGCGCCCGGTGCGGTCTTGGAAACCGTCATCAGGAACTCCAGGTTATTCTTCGACTTACGCAACCGGTCCATCAACAGGTCGATGGCCTGGTGCGAATCGAGGCCCGAAAGCACGCGGCGCAGCTTGTGCACGACCGCCATCTCGTCGGGCGACATCAGCAGTTCGTCGTGACGCGTCGACGACGGGTTGATGTCGACGGCAGGGAACACGCGACGTTCGGCGATCTTGCGGTCGAGCTTGAGCTCGGCGTTGCCGGTGCCCTTGAACTCTTCGAAGATCACCGTGTCGCCGGTAGAACCGGTCTCGACCATCGCGGTGGCGATGATGGTGAGCGAGCCACCGTTTTCGATGTTGCGCGCCGCGCCGAGGAACCGCTTGGGCGGGTACAGCGCGGTCGAGTCGACACCACCGGAGAGGATGCGACCCGATGCGGGCGACGAGTTGTTGTACGCGCGGCCGAGTCGAGTGATCGAATCAAGCAGCACCACAACGTCTTTGCCCATTTCCACCAGACGCTTTGCCCGCTCGATGGCGAGTTCGGCGACGGAGGTGTGGTCGCCCGGCGGACGGTCGAAGGTCGATGCGATGACCTCACCCTTCACCGAACGCTGCATGTCGGTGACCTCTTCGGGACGCTCATCAACAAGCACAACCATGAGGTAGCACTCGGGGTTGTTGATCGCGATCGCGTTGGCGATGTCCTGCATGATCGTGGTCTTACCCGCCTTGGGCGGGGAAACGATCAGCGCGCGCTGGCCCTTACCAATGGGCATGATCAGGTCGATCACACGCGTGGTGAGCTTGTTTTGCGCGGTTTCCAGACGCAGCCGCTGATTGGGGTACAGCGGGGTGAGCTTCTGGAAATCGGGACGGCGCTTGGCAGCTTCGACATCGCCGCCGTTGACGGTGTCGAGACGAACTAGCGGGTCGAACTTCTGCCGCTGGTTGTTGCTTTCGCCGTCACGCGGGGCGCGAACCGCACCGGTGATGGCGTCGCCACGCCGAAGTCCGTTCTTGCGAACGAGATTCATCGACACGTACACGTCGTTCGGGCCGGCGAGGTAACCGGACGTGCGGACGAACGCGTAGTTGTCGAGCACGTCAAGAATGCCTGCGACAGGCTGCAATACGTCGTCTTCGCGGATTTCGATATCGCGCGATTCGCCAGCGGCGGGAGCGCCACCGTCGCGGTCGCGACCACGACGACGCTCACGGAACCGGCGACCACGCCGACCGCCGCGACCCTCTTCGTCGTCGCCATCGCGATCTTCGCGCGGGCCACGGGCGGGGCCGTTGTTGTTGCCAGCGTTGGCATTGCCGTTCGCATTGCCGTTGCCATTTTGGTTGCGCTGGTTGTTGTTCCGCTCGTTGCGGTCACCCCGCTCGCCGCGATCATTACGGTCGCCACGATCACCACGGTCGTTGCGCTCGCCCCGGTCGGGACGCTCGCCACGCTCGGGCCGGTCGCCACGATCTCGACGACGCTCGCCCTGCTCGTTCTCGGTCTTGGGCTCATCGGTGCGAACCTCAGCGGCGTTGGCCGAGTTGGCAGCGTTACCTGAGTTGGCGGCGTTGCCTGAGTTGTCGTTACCCGAACGACCCTGCTCACGACCACGACGCTGACGGCCACGACCACGCTGACCACCATCGCGACCCGAATCGTCGCGACCAGACTCATCAGACCCCGACTGCCCCGACTGCTCAGCTTGCGCCGGAGCCTGCTCAACGGGCTTCTCAGCAACAGCGACCGCGGTAGGTGCGGCGGTCTGCGCGGCGGCGGGAGCGGATTCTGCTGCGGCGGGAGCCGACTTTTCAGCCTTGTCGCCGCGCGACTTGGCGGCGGGCGCCTTCTCAGCGCGCGGCTTCTCGGCGGCCGAACCGCCGGACTGATTTTCCTTAATAGCGGCGATGAGATCGCCCTTACGCATCCCCGAGGTGCCTCGGATACCGAGTTCCCCCGCCAGTGCGCGCAACTGCGGCAGCAGCATTCCAGTCAGCCCCGATCGTGCGACGTCGGTTTGTTCGCTTATTTTCGAAATCTGTCCGGATTCACTTTCGCGGCCGCCCGAGGGTGTCGCGAGCAGGTCCGTTTCTGTCACGGAAATCCTTTCCTTCCCTCGAGTGCCTTATGCATTGGTCGAGGGTTCGTTCCGTAGACCCGGTAATGCGTACCGAGCACGGATTATGCGTCCGCGAGGAGAGATCGCTCTTCAAAACTGCCCTAGAGCTTGCTTGAGCGATTGCCCTGATGAAGCACCGGCGTCTGACGCGCACGATGTACGGACAGACCAAGAATAGCGCTGTATCCGTAGCATCGGCAAGGCAGGCACGCCGTTAGTCGATCGAGACCCCGTCAGCGATCACCGGTTCGATCACTTCGAGCCCTTCGGCCTTGGCGAGTTCATGCAATTCAGCGGGAAACTCGCTGGTCGTGAGCGCGAGAATGGTGGGACCAGCACCCGAGACCGTCGCGGCGATGCCAGCGGCGCGCAACCGCGCGATCCACGCGGTGGTCAGCGGCAACGCTGGTGCGCGTTGGGTCTGATGCAACTTGTCTTGCGTTGCCTGCATCAGCAGGTCGGGGCGTTCGGTGAGCGCGACAACCGCGAGCGCGGCCCGACTCACGTTGAATGCCGCGTCGCCGTGCGGAACCTGCGCGGGCAGCAGCCCACGGGTGTGCGCGGTCGATGAACGCTCGCTCGGCACAAGTACGACAACGCGCAGCGCGGCGGCGGGCGCGAGACGAACAGCGCGGTAGCGAACGGTGCCGTCTTCGGCGGTCTCGGTCCATGAAACAACAGCACCGCCGAGCACGCTCGCGGCGGCATTATCGGGGTGGCCTTCGAATTCCGAAGCCAAATGCACGAGTTCGTCGCGATCGATTTCGAGCGCCGGATCGAACTTCGCGGCGAGCCCAGCGCCTGCCGCGAGTCCACCAACAACGGCCGACGCACTCGACCCAAGCCCACGCGAATGCGGAATCACGTTGCGGCACACCACATCTAGGCCACCGGCGCGCAAACCCGCTGCGGCTAAACCTGCTTCGATGGCGCGAACAACAAGATGTGTTGGCCCCCACGGCACATCGTTGGCACCTTCACCCTCGACGCGGATGGTGAGTCCGTCGTCGGTGGTGCGCACCTCGATCTCGTCGTAGATGCCCAAAGCCATTCCCAGACAATCGAATCCGGGACCAAGGTTGGCCGTCGACGCGGGCACCCGCACCGAAACGGCCAACCCGGCGGGCAAGGTGGCTGACATCGTTGAGACCTCGTGCGCGCTCAACTCAGGCCAGCTCGAGTTCGGCGGCGATAGCCACGGGGTCGACGGCGATGGGCTTGACCTCGGGCATGCCAGCGAGGGCATTGTCGGGGTCCTTTAGGCCGTTGCCGGTGACGGTGCACACGACGGTGAGGCCCGAATCCAGCCAACCTTCCTGGTGCGCGGCAAGCAGACCGGCCACGCTCGCCGCGGACGCGGGCTCGACGAACACGCCTTCCTTAGCGGCGACGAGACGGTAGGCGGCGAGGATTTCGTCGTCGGTCGCCGCGCGGAACGCGCCACCGGACTGCTCCTTGGCCTCCATCGCACCGTTCCACGACGCGGGCGAACCGATACGGATCGCGGTCGCGATGGTCTCGGGGTCCTTCACCGGCGCACCGTTGACCAGCGGCGCGGCACCAGCGGCCTGCACGCCGAGCATGCGCGGCAGCGACGTGGTGATGCCGTCGGCGTTGTACTCGCGGTAACCGCGCCAGTAGGCGGTGATGTTGCCAGCGTTGCCGACGGGCAGCACGTGCACGTCGGGTGCCTTGCCGAGCACGTCGCAGATTTCGAACGACGCGGTCTTCTGGCCTTCGATACGCGCCGGGTTGACCGAGTTGACCAGGCCGACCTCGGGGAAGTCGGACGTGACCTTGCGCGCGAGTTCAAGACAGTCGTCGAAGTTGCCTTCGACCTGGATGATCTTCGCGCCGAGCATCACGGCCTGAGCGAGCTTGCCCATCGCGATCTTGCCCTGCGGGATCAGCACGGCGCATTCCATGCCAGCGCGAGTGGCGTAGGCGGCGGCCGATGCCGACGTGTTGCCCGTCGACGCGCACAGCACAGCCTTCTGACCGCGGTACTTCGCGTCGGTCATCGCCATCGTCATGCCACGGTCCTTGAACGAACCGGTTGGGTTGGCACCTTCGACCTTGAGGTACACCTCGCAGCCGGTGAGCTCCGACAGGTACGGCGCGGGAACGAGCGGCGTGCCACCTTCGAACAGCGTGACCGGCTCCCAGTCGGCAGCCCCGGCCAATCGGTCACGGTAGGCCGCGATCAGACCGGGCCACCGCGAATGCACTCCCGTCTGGGGAGCTACGCCGCGCAAGGCCCTACCCGATGCTGTGCTCATTCTTCCGTGCCTTCCAATCTCAAAACGCTGGTCACATGGGTGACGGAATCCATCTCCGCCAATGCCGCGACAGTATCGGCAAGGGCCGACTCCGTCGCTTCGTGGGTGACGACGACGAGGCGAGCGCCTTCGCCATGACCCTGCTGCCGCACCGTCGAGATGCTCACGCCATGCTGGGCGAATTCGCCAGCGACAGCGGCGAGCACGCCGGGACGATCCGCGACCTGCAGGTTCACGTGGTAGCGGGCCAGGGTGTCGCCGATTGGCGCGATCGGCAGCTCAGCATAAACCGACTCACCGGGCGCGCGACCACCATAAAACTTGTTACGGGCGGCCATGACGAGGTCGCCGAGCACGGCCGACGCGGTTGGGGCACCGCCGGCACCCTGCCCGTAGAACATCAGGCGACCGGCGTTCTCGGCTTCAACGACAACCGCGTTGAACGCGCCGTTGACCGAGGCGAGCGGGTGCTTGCGCGGGATCAGCGCGGGGTAGACGCGCACCGAAACGCGTTCCTTGCCGCCTTCGGCAGCGGTCGGCTCGCCCGGACCAGCGGGAACGCGCTCGCAGATAGCGAGCAGTTTCACCGTGGCGCCGAGCGCGGAAGCGGTTTCCAGATCCTCGGAAGTGATCTTGGAAATGCCCTCGCGGTACACGTCAGCGGCGGTGACGCGGGTGTGGAACGCGAGCGAGGCGAGAATCGCGGCCTTCGCGGCGGCGTCGAAGCCTTCGACGTCGGCGGTCGGATCGGCTTCGGCGTAACCGAGACGCGTTGCTTCGGCGAGGGTATCGCCGTAGTCCGCGCCGGTTTCGTCCATCGCCGACAGGATGAAGTTGGTCGTGCCGTTGACGATGCCGATGACCTTGTTCACGCGGTCGCCCGAAAGCGACTGGATCAGCGGGCGAACAACGGGGATCGCACCGGCGACAGCGGCCTCGAAGTACAGGTCGGCGCGGTTGGCTTCGGCGGCAGCGGCCAGCTCACCGGTGTAATCGGCAAGCAGGGCCTTGTTGGCCGAGACGACCGACTTGCCCGCGTTGAGCGCCGACAGGATCAGGCCGCGTGCGGGGTTGATACCGCCGACAACCTCGACAACAAGATCGACGTCGTCACGCGCGACGAGCGCTTCGGCATCGGTGGTGAGCAGTTCAGCCGGGATACCACGGTCCTTGCTGACATCGCGGACAGCGACACCGCGCAACACGAGCGGCGCGCCAACGCGGGCACGCAGGTCGTCGGCGTGATCGCGGAGAATGCGAACGACCTCGGTGCCAACGTTGCCCATGCCGAGCACCGCGACGCCGAGCGGACGCTCCGAATCCCAAGTCCCGTTCGATGCGCTCATTGCTCTACCTCCAGGCTCAGCAGGTCCGCCACCGTTTCCCGGCGCAGAATCAGTCGCGACTTCCCGTCACGCACCGCGACCACAGCGGGTCGGGTGAGCTGGTTGTAGCGACTCGACATGGAATAGCAGTACGCCCCCGTCGCCGCTACCGCCAGCAGGTCACCAGGCGCGGCATCGGCGGGCATCCACGTATCCCGAATGACGATATCGCCACTCTCGCAATGCTTTCCGACTACGCGCGCGACAACCGCGTGCGCGTCAGATGACCGCGAGACCAGACGGCAATCGTAATCGGCCTGATACAGCGCGGGCCGAATATTGTCGCTCATTCCGCCATCGACGCTCACGTAGCGACGACGCGCGCCACCGTCGAGTTCGACGTCCTTGATCGTGCCGACTTCATACAGCGTGACCGTGCCCGGACCGGCGATCGCGCGACCAGGTTCGACGGCGATCGTTGGCTCAGCCAGGCCAGCGCGCGTTGCTTCGGCGGCGACGAGGTCGCGCAGGTTCGCGGCGAAGGCGGTGAGCTCGGGCGGGCTGTCGCTCGGCAGGTACGAGATGCCGAGGCCGCCGCCGAGGTCGAGCGTCGAGATCTGCGCGGTGCGTTCGATGCCGAACTTGTCGATGGCCTCACGCAGCAGGCCGAGCATGCGACGGGCCGCGATCTCAAAGCCGTCGAGTTCGAAGATCTGCGAACCGATGTGGCTGTGCAAGCCGACGAGGCGCAGGTTGTCGGCCTCGAAGACGCGCGCCAGCGCTTCCATCGCGTCGCCACCGGCGATCGAGAAGCCGAACTTCTGGTCTTCGTGGGCGGTCGAAATGTATTCGTGGGTGTGGGCTTCGACGCCGACCGTCACGCGGACGAGCACGTCCTGGACAACCCCAGCGGCACCCGCGACAGCTTCGAGTCGCTCGATTTCGTACAGCGAATCGACGACAACGTGGCCAACACCAGCGGCAACGGCCGCTTCCAGCTCAGCAACCGACTTGTTGTTGCCGTGCAGCGCGATGCGCTCAGCGGGGAAATCGGCGTTGAGCGCGACGGCGAGTTCGCCACCCGAGCACACGTCGAGCGAAAGGCCCTCGTCGCGAATCCAGCGCGCGATCTCGCCGCACAGGAACGCCTTCGACGCGTAATGCACGCGGGCGTTCGGCCCGAACGCGGCGACCATGTCGCGGCAGCGCGAACGGAAGTCGTCTTCGTCGATCACGAAAAGCGGCGTGCCGTACTGGCGTGCGAGCTCGTCGACGCGCACGCCAGCGAGTTCGACGACACCGTCGTCGGCGCGCGTCGCGTTGCGCGGCCAGACGTTGGCGGGCAGGTTGATCAGCTCGGCCGGGTCAGTCGGGCGCTCAGCCAAAGTGGGCGCGTGCGGAATCTCCGCGTGCCGTGGGCCAGCCGGGTGTGCGCTCATGTGAGTGCGGTGTCCTTCCTGAAAAGCGTGCCGGGGTTCACATGCGCTCCGGCGCGCTGACGCCTAGCAGGGTCAGGCCGTTGGCCAGCACCTGTCGGGTCGCGCGCACCAGTTCGAGGCGGGCGGCATTAAGAGGGGTGACAGCTTCGTCGCCCTTGGGGAGTACGCGCATGTCGTCGTCGGACTGGAACGGGTGATAAACCCCGGCCAGCTCTTCGAGGTAACGAGCGATGCGGTGCGGTTCGCGGGTCTCGGCTGCTGTTGCGACGACGCGCGGGTAGTCGCCGAGAGTGCGGATGAGGTCGCCTTCGCGGTCGGCCGTCATCAACGCGAAATCCGGTGCGACAGAAGCGAATTCAAAGTTCTTCGCGTTGTCGATAATGCGGCAGGTGCGGGCGTGGGCGTACTGGACGTAGTAGACCGGGTTTTCGTTGCCAGCCTTGGTCCACACGTCCAAGTCGATGTCGATGCTTGAGTTCACCGACGAACGCACGAGCGAATAACGCGACGCGTCGACGCCGATCGCTTCAACCAGATCGTTGAGCGTGACGACGGTGCCCGCGCGCTTGCTCATCTTCACCGCTTCGCCGTCGCGAACCAGGTTGACCATCTGGCCGATCAGCACCTCAACGGTGTTGGGATCGTCACCGAACGCGGCGGCGGCGGCCTTGAGGCGACCGATGTAGCCGTGGTGATCGGCACCGAGCATGTAAATCGCCAGGTCGAAGCCACGGCCACGCTTGTTCTGGAAGTAGGCGATGTCACCGGCGATGTAGGCGGCGTTGCCATCGCTCTTCAGAACAACGCGGTCCTTGTCGTCGCCGTACTCGGTTGACGCGATCCACCACGCGCCGTCCTTCTCGTACAGGTTGCCGCTGGTTTTGAGCTGCTCAACAGCCTGCTCAACCGCGCCGGAAGCGAACAGTTCGGACTCGTTGAAATACACGTCGAAGTCGGTGCCGAACTCGTGGAGGTCAGCGCGAATCTGGGCAAACATCTGCGTGACGCCCTCGCGACGGAACAGTTCGTGCCGCTCGTCGGCGGGAAGGTCGAGCACGCCGGGATTGGCGGCGACGATGCCAGCGGAGATGTCTTGGATGTATTCGCCGGCGTAACCGTCTTCGGGGGTGGGCTCACCCAGCGCGGCGGCGACCAGCGAGCGCGCGAAGCGGTCGATCTGCGCGCCGTGATCGTTGAAGTAGTACTCGCGGGTCACGTCGGCACCCTGAGCTGCGAGAATGCGGCCGAGCGCATCGCCGACGGCGGCCCAACGGGTGCCACCGAGGTGGACGGGGCCGGTCGGGTTCGCGGAAACGAATTCAAGGTTGATATTCGTGCCGGTCAGCGATTTGCCGGTGCCGTAGTTCTCAGCGGCGGCGAGCACCTGCGCGACGATCGCACCCTGCGCCGAAGCGGCAAGGCGGATGTTCAAAAAGCCCGGTCCAGCGACCTCGGCAACCTCGATCGCGTCCGTCGCGGAAAGGGCGTCAGCCAGCCACGTTGCCAGTTCGCGGGGGTTCGTCCCAACCTTCTTCGCAACCTGCATCGCTATATTCGTGGCATAGTCGCCGTGGTCAGGGTTACGGGGACGTTCCACACTGAGCTGCTCGGGCAGGACCGATGAGTCGAGTCCACGTTCGACGAGCACCTTCGCGGCGGTAGTGCGAAGGAGATCTGCAAGGTCAGCTGGAGTCACGAGTCTCTATCCTATTGGCTGGGCGTACTTGCACGTCGACCGCCCGCCGCGAATGAAGATCATCCACACGTCGAAAGAGCACAAGCAGCGATGCCGAGCAGCACAAGCGCCACCTCAGCTAAGGCCGTGCGCGCCGCGGGGAAGTCGTCTCCGTCGCGCAAAAAGGGCAAGGGCAACATTCCCGGCAAGAAGCGGGAGACGCCGTGGGCCCTGATTGGCGCGGGTGTGGCGATCATCGCACTCATCGGCCTTCTTGCCTACAGCCTGGTCCCCAAGTACCTCGATCAGGCGGCGATGCGTGAGGCGCAGACCGACCTCAAGGAATGGGTGCCGACCAAGGAAAACCCGGACCCGTCGACCAAGATCGAAGGGGTCGTGAAGACCGAATACCCGGCTGGCATGCACGTGCAGTCGACCCAGCGCGTCGCCTACGACAAGGCACCCGCGTTCGGTGGTCCGCACGATTCGGCGTGGGCAAACTGCACCGGCACCGTTTACGCGAAGCCGATCCGTCAAGAAAACGCCGTCCACTCGCTTGAGCACGGCGCGATCTGGATCACCTACAACCCCGACAAGGTCAACGCCGATGGCGTTTCGACGCTGTCGAAGTTCGTGCAGGGCCGTGAGCAGTCGCTGATGTCGCCGTACCCGGGCCTCGATTCGCCAGTTTCGGTGCAGTCGTGGGGTCACCAGCTCAAGGTGAATTCGGTCGACGACCCGCGCATCAAGCAGTTCATCTCCGCGCTGCGCGCCAACCCGTACGGCGCTTACCCCGAGGTTGGCGCTTCCTGCTCGAACCCGGGCTTCGACGCCGCCAACCCGCCGCCGTTCGACTCGTCGCCCTACGGTCCTGACGCGGTGAAGATGGACGGCACCGGCGCGAAGAACGACGCCCCGGCTGAGCTTGGTGGCGCCGGTGGTCTCGGTGGCGCGTTGCCGCCGGGCGTGCAGTCGATTCCGATGCCGACCGGTGCGGCACCGGCCGGTCAGTAGTGGATTCCGATACCGGTACGCGCCGGGCGAGCGGGCCAGTGCTCGTGCTCGGGGCGATCGGGTTGTTGCTGCTCGGCGCGGTGATTGGGGTGCTGCTGCGGTTGCCGCTGGACCGTGGTGCAACCGAAGCCGCGCCCGGGCCGGTTGATATTGGGTTCAGCCAGGACATGTCGGCGCATCACGCCCAAGCTGTCGACATGGCTGGCATCGCGTTGACGGGTTCCACCGACAACGACGTGCGTCGCCTCGCCTACGACATCCTCACGACGCAGCAGAACCAGATCGGCCGCATGCAGGGCTGGTTGCAGCTGTGGGATGAGCCGAGCCAGCCCGTCGACGGCTACATGACGTGGATGCAGTCCGGTGGTCACGACCACGGCGGTGCGAAACACGACATGGCCGAAGGTGCCGCGTCGATGCCTGGCATGGCGTCGCAGGCGGAGATGACGGCGTTGCGCGCGTCGTCGGGCCCGGCACTGGACACGATGTTTCTGCAGCTCATGTTGCGTCACCACCAGGGTGGTGCGCCGATGGCCGAATATGGCGCTGAGCACGCCGAGACGTCGGCGGTGAGCATGCTGGCCGCGCAGATGTCGAAGGCGCAAGCGAGCGAGTCGAAGGTGATGACCGACATGCTCACCGCGCGCGGCGCGACCCCGCTGCCTTTGAGCTGACGCTGCTTGACCGGCCCCGCCTTGTCGGTTGGGGCCGGCTTAATCAGTTTTGGCGCAGCAGGGTTGATGCGATACGCTGTCGTCGCTATCCCGCCCTCGTAGCTCAGGGGATAGAGCGTCTGCCTCCGGAGCAGAAGGCCGCAGGTTCGATTCCTGCCGAGGGCACAGACGAAAATGGCCCCCAACCTGCGGGTAAGCGGTTGAGGGCCATTTTCGTACGCATGATCAGCTCGCGCCGATGCCACAAGATGACACAACTTCGCCGAATGTGCGGTATGCCGTGCTGGCAATTGGCATCTATTCGTGCCGCGACAGGCCTGCGGTCGAAACCGGATCCGCATGAAATGCTGGGTCACATGACCCCCCTAGGCCTTCCCGTGCCTGCCGACGACGCCGACGGCAGCGAATTCTGCTGGTTTGCCCGCACACCGATCGCCTGCTGCGCGTTCAGTGACTATCGCGGTGATCTGTACACAATCCCCCCCGGAGTGATAGCTCGGTGGGAACGCTCCAGCGAGTTACCAAATGACCTGCTCCAATTACGCAGCTACGTGTTCTCGGAGCAGAGAGCGTGCTATTACGCGGGCGGTTACGGCCTACCGTTCAAGGACAAGCCACTGGTTCGTGCACTAGTCGACAAGATCAGGGAGATCTCCGGGGGAGTAATAAGATGCCCCGCCGCCGAATCCGAGGGTGGCTGCGAATGCGTGAATTACGTCCGTTCCCAGCGATGAGCTAGGCCAGCGGCACCGCGGACAGACCGAGCGCCCGCACACCGATGTGAACAGTCAAAGGGGCTTCGTGTGACGATGGCGTGGTGGCTGAGGCTGAATCTCTACACCCTGACTTCCAATTGACGATCCGGGAAGGTTTGCGGCTCCGTCACGGCAGCCAGGGAGACATGCTCATCGGATACTTCGGCGGACTGCCGGAACTCCCGGAAGGATTCGACTGGCCCGGAGACGATCGGGGCCACTACGAGCACGTGGCCACAATCGATTTGGCGAGATTGCCCGCGTTGGATCTGGGCCTTCCAACATCTGGCAGGATCACGGTGTTTGGCGACACCGGTGGATGGTCGGGCGCGCTGCTGTACTTCGCCGACGACGTAGTACTCCAGAAAACAGCACTGCCCGAGGACCTCGAACGTCAAAATCGACTCTTCCGACACGTTCCGATGACGTACGTGACTGTTCCGACAATTCCTTCGCGCTGGTGGCTTGAGGAGTACCTGCTGGGGGACGGCGACCACGACGACAGCGTGCACGAACGCCTGGAGTCCTTCTCTGACACTTTCCGCTCCCGCTCATCGTCGTGGCATCAACTCGGTGGGTGGGCCAACGAGATCCAGGGTGAACGCGACCGCGGCCTCCTGCCTGACACGACGGCCGAGCGACACTTCTTCCCCGACTATCCGCCGCTCGGACCTGTTCTGATTGCCCAGTTCGACACCGATCACGAACTCGGTATGGGCTGGGGTGATTTCGGAACCCTCTACTGCTTCATCGATATCGATCATCTCAAGAATCGCGACTTCACCAACGTCGAGGTTTACTGGGAAAGCTACTGATAAGAGGGTCGGACTCATGCCGTACTCATCCCCAAATCGGCATGGGCGGATCTTCGACGACGAAGCAGTCGACGGCCGCTCCGAGTGTCACCACGCTGTTAAGGTCCCCAGCCGACTGGTTGGGGACCTTTCGCGTTGTCAGATGACAATCCGCTTCGCATCCGGGTCCTTGTCAACTAGCATGGAGAGTGCTGAGCGGGTGAAGCGCCGCGCGAACGACGCTCCACCCTGGATGGGTCTAGCTAGCCAACCAAACTCGGCTGACCAGGAACAGGGCCCCGGCGGTCACTGCAGCTGCTACGAACAGCATGCCGTAATCGACCGGGGCCGCCTTCTTGCTCCGGCGGTGCTTAGCCAAATCCATCACCTCCTTTCTCGGCGCGGCACGGCGACCAGGTCCCGTACCGCCCCTGAGCTGGAGGTAGCGCCAGCCTACTCACGGCTGGCGACCAATTGCCAAGAACAACAGCAACTTTCGTGCATCCCCGACTTCACGTGTGCGAATAATCCGGCAAATCAGTCAAATTCGCTGGTTCGCAACAGTTTGCGACGGTGGATTTGTCCCGCAACGTCTACCGCGCTACCGTTCCCCGCAAACGTTTGGCCGCAGTTGTGTTCACGGTTTCACCGGATCATCCAGGAGCGGGTCATGGCGCAAATTTCTTCAACCCCGGTCGAGGCGAGCGGAAGCGGTCTGTCGCCGACGTCGCCCCAAACCCCAATGGGGACAAAGCTTTTGCTTGCGGTCGGCGTCGCTATTGTTGTCGTCGCCGCCGTCGCGGCCGCGTTTCTCGCCTTCGGCGGAAAGTCCGAACCCTCCGCTGATCAGCAAATCGAAACCGCTATTCGCGATTTCTACTCAACCCTCGACAAAGACGGGTTTGTCGCGGCTAATGCGAAAACGTGTGCCGCCGACCGGGCCGAGCTCGCCGCGCTGAGTCCCCAAGCGCGCGAACAGTTTCAGCAAGCCACGCTCAAAGTGCGCATTGACAAAGTCCGCGACGTCATCGTCACCGGCAACGACGCCAAGGCCACCATCGACGGCACCCTCACCCTGACCGTCCCCGGCGAAGCGCCCAACACTGAAAACAGCACCGACGAACACCTGCGCAACGAAGACGGCGTGTGGAAGATCTGCTCGGCCCCGGCTAACAAACGCTGACCAACAAACCCCGTCCAGCTCACGCAGGGTATCTTGCTTAGGTAAGCCTCATCATAGGATGGGGACCCTGTGCTGGAAGGACGCGAATGACCTCGCGTAGTTGGAAGCCGCTAGCCGGCCTGATGACCGTCGCCATCGCCGCACTCGGCCTCACGGCCTGCTCGTCCGGCTCGGGCAATGCCGACGAGATCACCGTCTACAACGCCCAGCACGAGTCGCTCACCAAGGAATGGGTTGCCGATTTCACCAAGGAGACCGGCATCAAGGTCACCTTGCGTCAGGGCGGCGACACCGCCCTCGGCAACCAGCTCGTCGCCGAGGGTGCCAACTCCCCCGCCGACGTTTTCCTCACCGAAAACTCCCCCGCGATGGCGCTTGTCGAAAACGCGAACCTGTTCGCCGACGTCGACAAGGCAACGCTGAACCAGGTGCCCGCGCAGTACCGCCCGTCGACCGGTAAGTGGACCGGAATCGCCGCGCGCGCAACGGTTTTCGTCTACAACAAGGACAAGCTGCCGACCAGCGGTCTCCCAACCTCGCTGCTCGATCTGCAAAACCCGGAGTGGAAGGGCCGCTGGGGCGCTGGCACTTCGGGTGCGGATTTCCAGGCGATCGTCGCTGGCCTGCTCGCGCTCAAGGGCGAAGACGTCACCCGCACCTGGCTCCAGGGCATGAAGGCGAACGCGACCACCCTGCAAAACAACGTCGCGACGATGAAGGCCGTCAACAATGGCGACCCGGTCGGCGGCGTGATTTACCACTACTACTGGTACCGCGACCAGGCCAACACCAAGGAATCGAGCAAGAACACCGCGCTGCATTACTTCAAGCATCAGGATCCGGGCGCGTTCGTGAGCGTCTCGGGTGGCGGCGTTTTGAAGTCGAGCAAGAAGCAGGAATCGGCGCAGAAGTTCCTCGCCTACATCACATCGAAGAAGGGTCAGGAGATCCTGCGCGACGGCACGTCGATGGAGTACCCGGTCGCTGACGGCGTTTCGGCCAACCCGGCGCTGCCGCCGCTCGCCGACCTCCAAGCACCCGCGATCGACCCGAGCAAGCTCGATTCCCGCAAGGTCACCCAGCTCATGACCGAGGCTGGACTGCTGTAAGTGCCGCTCGCCACGCTTAGCAAGACGAGGTCCCGGGGTCCCGGGACCTTCGTCGTGCTTGTCGCGCTCATTCTCACCGCGCTCACCTTCATCCCGCTCGGCTACATCGTTTCGGTGCTGTTCGACACGGGACTGTCCGAGGCGGCTGAGCTAGTTTTCCGAGAGCGCGTCGGGCAATTGCTGATCAACACCGGGCTGCTTGTCGCGTGCACGGTGCCGATCTGCGTGGTCGGTGGAATTGGTCTCGCGTGGTTGGTTGAACGCACCGATGTTCCCGGAAGGGCTTGGTGGGGACCGGTTTTGGTCGCGCCGCTCGCGGTGCCCGCGTTTGTGAACAGCTACGGCTGGGTCAGCGTTTTTCCGCGCATGCACGGGCTACTCGCCGCCGTGATCGTCGCGACAATGTCGTATTTCCCGCTCGTCTATCTGCCTGCCGCGGCGACCTTGCGCAGACTCGATCCAGCGTTGGAAGAGTCGGCGCGCGCGTTGGGTTCGGGACCAGTCGAAGTGTGGTTTCGGGTGGTTTTGCCGCAGCTGCGGTTGGCGATTCTCGGCGGCGGTTTGTTGATCGGCCTGCACCTGCTTGCCGAATACGGCGCGTTCGTGATGCTGCGCTACGACACCTTCACGACCGCGATTTTCGAGCAGTACCAAAGTAGTTTCGCCGGTCCTGCCGGCAGCATGCTCGCTGGTGTTCTCGTGCTGTGTTGTCTCGCGCTGCTTGGCGGCGAATCGGCGTTGCGCGGCGACGCGCGCTATGCGCGACTTGGCAGCGGCGCGCAACGGGCGGCCGAACCGGTCGCACTCCCGACCGCAGCCAAACTTCCGCTGGTCGGCGTGCTGATCGCGGTCACAATTGGCGCGCTCGGCGTTCCGCTGTGGACGATCTTCCGCTGGCTCTGGTTGGGCGGCGCGAAGGTGTGGGACGGGGTGGAAATCGGCAACGCGCTCGGGCAGACCATCGCACTCGCGGCGAGCGCGGCCGTCGTGACCACGCTGTGCGCGTTTCCGATCGCGTGGATCGCGGTGCGGTCGAAGTCGCGGTTCGCCCGGTGGATCGAAGGCGCGAACTACATCACCTCGTCGCTGCCAGGCATCGTGATCGCGCTCGCGCTGGTCACGGTGACGATTCGCTACGTCCCCGACCTCTACCAAACCACCGCGCTTGTCGTGATCGCGTACACGATGATGTTCCTGCCGCGCGCGTTGGTGAGCGTGCGATCGGGCCTCGCGCAGGTGCCGATTGGACTGGAAGAAGTGTCGCGCTCGCTCGGCGAAGCACCCGCGGCGACGTTTTTCCGCGTCACGCTAAGGCTCACCGCGCCAGCCGCCGCGTCGGGTGCCGCACTCGTTTTCGTCGCTGTCTCAACGGAACTCACCGCGACGCTGCTACTCGCGCCGAGCGGCACCCGCACGCTGGCGATGCAGTTCTGGGGTCTGTCCGGCGAACTCGACTATGCCGCCGCCGCGCCGTACGCGCTGATCATGATTATCGCGGCGATCCCGGTGACGTACCTGCTTTTCACCCAGTCAAGAAAGGCGGCAGGGGCATGAGTCGTCTTGTCGTACAAGATGTTTCGAAGAGTTTCGGTGGACCGGCACCGGTGCTCGACGCGATCAATCTCGAAGTGCCTGACGGCTCTGCCGCCGCTGTTGTCGGCGCGTCGGGGTGTGGCAAGACCACCCTGTTGCGCGTGATCGCCGGGTTCGAGACACCCGACGCCGGTTCGGTCTGCCTTGGCGCGGAAACCGTTGTCGGCGAACGGTTTTGCGTTCCGCCGCAGCGACGCAAGATTGGGTATGTCGCCCAAGACGGGGCGCTTTTCCCGCATTTGAGCGTGGCCGACAACATCGCGTACGGGTTGTCGACGGGGGTGCGCGGCGGTTTTCAGCGCCTGCGGCGGCGTTCGGAGGCCGACCGCGCGCGCATCACCGACCTGCTCGCGATGGTGTCGCTTGACGCGTCCTACGCCGACCGCAAGCCGCATCAGCTGTCGGGTGGGCAGCAGCAGCGCGTCGCGCTGGCGCGCGCGCTGGCCCGCAAACCGGATTTGATGCTGCTCGACGAACCGTTTTCGGCGTTGGACACGGGCTTGCGGGCAACGACACGCGAAGCTGTCGCCGAAACCCTGCGCGCGGCCGGGATGACGAGCATTTTGGTTACCCACGATCAGGAAGAGGCGCTGAGCTTCGCCGAGCAGGTCGCGGTGATGCGCGACGGCCGATTCACCCAGGTCGGCGAGCCGGTGACGGTGTACACGCGCCCAGCTGACCTGTTCACTGCCGGTTTCCTAGGCGACACGGTCTTGCTCGACGGAGTGTCGGACGGGCATGTCGCGAAAACGGTACTGGGCGACATCGCGGTGCAGGAAGGCGCGCCGGACGGTGAGTGCACGGTAATGCTGCGCCCAGAGCAACTGACCGCCGCGACCGGCACGGGCCCGCATGTGGTGAAGCACGTTGATTTCCGAGGCCCGGAAGTGATCCTGACGATCGAGTTGGCCGAGGGCGCGGGAACAGTCCGCGTACGCCGCGCGGGAATGAACGCACCGCAGACAGGTGACCGCGTGCAGCTCACCCCGCATGGAACAGCAATGGCCTACCCCAAGTAACCCAGGTTCCCCAAGCAATAAGAACGAACTGCGGCACCCAACGCGGGATCCCCACGTCAACCAAACAGGGCAAGATTTTCGGCCCCTCTCAGTTGCGGTGCGTTGCGTAACGGCGAAGCCGAAGCAACGCGCCGCAACTGAGAGGTCACTGGCCGAAAATCCCGCGCGGCGGAGCCGCGCAATAAATACAGAGCGAGCGGCGGGAATTGAACCCGCGTAAACGGCTTTGCAGACCGTTGCCTCAACCACTCAGCCACGCCCGCCTCGGTTACCGATACTGCCGTGGTCGGGCGCATCTGCCGAGGTTTGGGATCACCGTGATCGCAAACGGGGCGTGGGATGATCGGAACTATGTCGCGTCGCAATCCGCTCCCGCTTGATCCCATCGCTGAGGCGCATCGGCAGTGGGTGGGGCACGGTTGGGGCGACGTTGCTGACGGGATGGCGGTGGTCACGTCGCTGGTGCGTGCCCAGCAGATTGTGATGGCGCGCGTTGACGCGGCGCTCAAGTCGTCGGGGCTCACGTTTTCGCGCTATGAGCTGCTTCGACTGTTGAGTTTCACCAAGTCGGGGGCCCTGCCGATGGCGAAGGCCAGCGCGCGACTTCAGGTGCATCCGACTAGCGTCACCAACACTGTCGACCGCCTCGCCGCCTCCGGGCTCGTGACCCGCGTGCCGCATCCCACCGACCGCAGGACAACGCTCATCGAGATCACCGGAGAAGGCCGTCGCGTTGTTGATGACGCGACGGCCGCGCTCAACGCGCAGGTCTTCGCCGAGCCTGGCATCGCGCCGGAGTCAACGAAACATCTACTCGCACTGCTCGCCGAATTCCGTTGGGAGGCAGGCGATTTCGCGTCGGCAGATTCGCTGTGGGAGCCCACCGACGCGACCACCTAGCGGTCGGTGAACTCCGGCTTGCGCTTGTCGACGAACGCGCCCATGCCTTCTTTCTGATCCTGCGTCGCGAACAGCGAGTGGAAGCTGCGGCGCTCGAAAAGCACGCCTTCGGCGAGCGAGCTTTCGAACGCGCGGTTCACGGCTTCCTTCGCGGCTAAGGTCGCCGGTAGCGCGTAGCTCGCGATGGTCTGGGCGGCTTCGAGCGCGGTGTCGAGCAGTTCGTCGGCGGGCACAACGCGCGCGACGAGCCCGGACCGTTCCGCTTCTTCCGCGCCCATCATGCGGCCGGTGAGGATCAAATCCATCGCCTTTGCCTTGCCGACAGCGCGGGTCAGGCGCTGCGAACCGCCGATGCCTGGGATGATGCCGAGCTTGATTTCGGGCTGACCGAATTTCGCGTTGTCGGCGGCGATGAGGATGTCGCACAGCATCGCGAGCTCACAACCGCCGCCGAGGGCGAACCCGGCGACTGCGGCGATAGTCGGCTTGCGGAAGTTGGCGAGGCGATCCCAGCGGGCGAACGCGTTGGACAGGTACATGTCCATCGACGACTTATCAGCCATCTCTTTGATGTCCGCACCGGCGGCGAACGCCTTCGGCGACCCGGTGATCACGACCGCGCCGATGCTGTCGTCGCGGTCGATTTCGTCGAGGGCGGCGATGACGTCATCGAGGATGGCACCGTTGAGGGCGTTGAGCGCTTCGGGCCGGTTGAGGGTGATCAGCGCGACGCCGCCGCGCCCCTCGGGGCCTTTGCGTTCAAGCAGGATCGTCTCGAAGTCGGTCACAGGGTTCCCTTTCGGTCCGGGGTGTTCTGCGCCAGACCCTACCGGCGTCGCGTTTTACTCCGGCAATCCAAGTTCGTGCTCGCCGAGTTCGGCGAAGTACGCGTCGACTTGGGCGGTGGTGACGTCGGCGATCGTCGCGGGCGACCAGCGCGGGCTGCGGTCCTTGTCGATCACCTGCGCGCGAATGCCTTCGGCCAAGTCCGGGGTGGATAGCGCGTGGACGGTCAGGCGGAACTCGACGTTCAGCGCGGCGGCGAGGCTGGGCAGCGTGCGGGCGTTGCGGACCGCGCGCAGCGTAGCGGCAAGTGCCAGTGGGGATTTCGTGAGCAACTCGTCGCGCGCCTTGGTCGCTTCGGGGAGCTCAGCGGCGGTGAGCGCGTCGACGATGTCAGCGACGGTCTCGGCCGCGTAGCACTCGTCGATCCAGCTGCGATGGGATTCGAGCACGGACTCGCCTGCGCTAGTTGCGAATTGGGCGACCGCCTCATCGACCGGGGTGATGGTCAGCGCGTCGAGCAGCGCGGGGAGGTCGGCGCTGGGGACCAATGTGTCCGCGAATCCGGCGTAGATCGCGTCGGCACCGCTCATGCGGGCGGTGGTGAACGCGATGTGCACGCCGACCTCGCCAGGGCCGCGACCCAGCAGATAGGTGCCGCCGACGTCGGGAACGAAGCCAATTCCGTTCTCCGGCATGGCAATTTGCGAGCGTTCGGTGACGATGCGATGACTGCCATGCGCGGAAACGCCAACGCCGCCGCCCATGACGATGCCGTCCATCACCGCGACATACGGCTTCGGATAGGACTTGATGTAGTCGTTGAGCAGGTATTCGTCGCGCCAGAACTTGGCGGCGGCGGTGTCGATGGGACGCTGCGCGCCGCCCGCGTTGATGTCGTGCGCGTCGCGGAAAATGGCGACGATATCGCCGCCCGCGCACAGCCCGCGCTCGCCAGCACCGACGATCGCGACCGTCTCGACGGCGTCGTCGTCGGCCCATTCGCGCAGCGTGGACAGGATCGCGAGGCTCATCGCGTGACTGAGCGCATTGATCGCCCGTGGCCGGTTCAGGGTGATCAACCCAAGCCGACCGCGTACCTCGAACAACACATCCGCTTCACTCATGCCGTCACGATAAAGTTGGACGTCCGTGCATTTCTATCTGGCCGGGGCAGGATGTGACTCATCGCACGCGACACGGTGCCGCGTCAGGCGCGGTCGATGTCAGCCGACGTCGAGGTCGCACCGCGATCCGGCGGCAACGGGACGTTCTCGGCCGCGTTGCTCCCGCACAATCACCCCAATCGCGACGGCGAGCACGATCAACCCCACCGTGATCACGATCGCTGGGACGCCAACTCCCCCATCCGTGGTGCGAAACAGGACCTCGCCGAGTGCGATCGCGAGCGCCGCCGCACCACCGATCACCAGCACCGGTTCCCATCGCGCGAAGGCCAACGCGAGCGCGACCAGCCCGACAACGGCCGTGACCGAAGGCTGCCACGCCGACTCCCCTTCGCCGAGCGCTTGCGCCCCCACAACGCCGGTCACGCCACCAATGAGGTACCCAGCCCAGTTCGCGACGAGGACGCGCCGGTAAGCGACGGCGAACCAGCCCGCGGCAATGACCAGCAGCAACGCGCCTGTCCAGTGCGAATAGTCGGCGAGCACCGCCGCGGTGACACCCGCGGCGACGCCAATGAGCGCGAGGCCGATCACGCTGGGGACCATCAGGTACGTGAGCAGCGCGAGGACAAGCCCGGTCAGCGCGACGGCCGCCGGACTTTCGCGGTCGGCGGCGTCGAGCGCGATCGCGACGGCCGCGCAACCAATGCAGGTGCCGAGGGCGAAGAGGATCGCGGCGAGTCGCACGCGACCCGCCGGGGCGATCGGCACGCGCCGAAAAATCCCACGACATCCACCGACGACGACAACGCCACCGGCGATCGAGCACCCTGCCGCGACGACGAGCAGCAGCACCTGACCGGTTTGAGCGAGGTCGTCCCAGCCGTAGTCGATGAGGACAACGACCCCGGCGAACACGATCGCCGCACCCAGATAGGCGACGGCTTCGGCGAGCGCGCGCCCGAAGGTTGGCCGCGCGTCGCGACGTGCCTCCTCGGTCGCGTGCAACACCGCGTCACGTTGCGCGGGACTGAGGACCCCGTCGGCAACGAGCCGTTCCACCGCGACAGCCACCGCTTGTGTCATGGATTGAGTATGTGCACCCCGAGGGCGGACTTCGCTGAGTTTGGCCGTGCGTTTCGCCGATTGCGCGAATTCCCCGCTGGCAGGCGTCCTGCGGTCACGTTGGTGCTGGGCGGCCGCTGCCTGGCTAGCCGCGAGCGACGCTGCTTGTCCTTAGCGATCGTCGCGTTGGGTGGCCGCACTGCGCGGTGGCCGCGAGCGACGTCGGTTGCCTCGGCGATTCGTGACCGCGCCGCCCGGCCAGCCGCGAACGACGCTGGGTTGTCCTTGGCGGTTCGTCGCGTTAGGCGGCCGCAAGGTGCGCCCACCCGCGAACGACGTCGGTTGCCCTCGGCGATTCGTGACCGCGCCGCCCACTCGCGACGTAGAATTAGTTTGATGTCCAAGTATTGGACATGCGACTAAGTGGAGGCCCGCGTTGCCTGAGCTGCACGTTCCCGTTCACCCCGTCCGGTTCGTCACCTCGGCGGCGCTTTTCGACGGCCACGACGCCGCGATCAACATCATGCGGCGCATTCTCCAAGCTCAGGGCGCGGAAGTGATCCATCTCGGGCACAACAGGTCGGTGCGCGACATCGTCGACGCGGTGGTTGAGGAAGACGTCAACGGCGTCGCTGTCAGCTCGTATCAGGGCGGCCATGTTGAGTTCTTCGAATATCTCGCGGCGTCACTGCGCGAAGCAGGGGCCGCGCATGTGCGGATTTTCGGTGGTGGCGGCGGGGTGATTGTGCCCGACGAAATCGCCCGGCTCGCTCAGTCCGGCGTGCGGATTTTCGCGCCGGAGGACGGGCAGCGTCTTGGGCTGCCGGGAATGGTCAACGAGCTGATCGCTACGTGCGATGTTGATTTGTCGGCCACGTCAGCCGAGGTCAGCACGCTTTTCGCCGGTGAGCGCACGGCGCTCGCGCGCACGATCACGTGTCTTCAGCAAGGCACGTTGTCGGCCAATGAGCGCGCTGACATTAGCGCGGCCGCAGCAGCGCGCACGGTGCCCGTCCTCGGCATCACCGGCACCGGCGGCAGCGGAAAGTCTTCGCTCACTGATGAATTGGTGCGCCGGCTGCGCGTCGACCAGCAGGACAAGCTGCGCATCGCGGTGTTGGCCGTCGACCCGACGCGCCGTCGCGCGGGTGGTGCGTTACTCGGCGACCGCATTCGGATGAACTCCCTCGACGGCGAGCACGTGTACTTCCGTTCGCTCGCGACGCGCGGTAATCACGAACTGCCTGACAACATCGACCTGATCATCGACGCGTGTAAGGCGGCGGGCGCTGATCTGGTGATTCTCGAAACGCCCGGCATCGGTCAGGGTGATGCGGGGATCGTCGACCACGTTGACGTCGCGCTGTATGTGATGACGCCGGAGTTTGGCGCGCCGTCGCAGTTGGAGAAGATCGACATGCTCGATTACGCGGACGTTGTCGCGGTAAATAAGTACGAACGACGCGGTGCGGCCGACGCGGTGCGTGACGTCGCGCGACAGTTGGTGCGCAATCGCGAGGCGTTCGGCTCGTCACCTTCGAATATGCCCGTATTCGGTACTAGCGCAGCCACTTTCGATGACGACGGCGTCACCGCGCTGTACCAGCACCTCAGCGGGTTGCTCGCGGAGAAGGGTCTAGAAGTTGCGCAGGGCTCGCTGCCGACCGTCGATACAAAGGTGTCGACGCGCTTCGCGACGCTGATTCCGCCGACCCGTGTGCGCTACCTCGCCGAAATTGCCGAGACGGTGCGCGATTACCACGCCGCGACTGGTCAGCTCGTTGCCGCCGCTCAGCGCGCACAGCGACTCGCTTTAGTGCATGAGGAATTGCCGGACGACCCCGCGGTCAGCGAACTGTTTGACCAGGCCCAGGCCGCGCTCCCGACTGATGTCGTCGCGCAACTGCGCGAGTGGCCTGCCGTTGCGGCCAGTTACCGCGAGCGGGCGGGCGTCACGACAACACGAGAAAGCTTGTCGGGCAATATAATTCCGCGCGTCGCGCTCCCCCGCTACACCGACGACGGGGAACTGGTTCGGTTCCTACGCACCGAGAACCTGCCCGGTCGCTTCCCGTTCACCGCTGGCGTTTTCCCGTTCAAACGCGAAAACGAGGACCCTGCAAGGATGTTCGCTGGCGAAGGCGACCCCGCGCGGACAAACCGCCGGTTCAAGGTGCTGTCCGCGCATGCGCCCGCGATTCGACTGTCCACCGCGTTCGATTCGGTGACGCTCTACGGCAACGACCCAGCCGAGCGCCCCGACATTTACGGCAAGGTCGGGACCAGCGGCGTTTCCGTCGCGACGCTCGACGACATGCGCGAATTGTTCGACGGCTTCGACCTTCTCGCGCCCACCACCTCGGTTTCGATGACGATCAACGGGCCAGCGCCAACAGTGCTCGCGTTCTTCCTCAACGCGGTGATCGACCAGGCGGTCGCGAAATTCACCGCCGCCGAGGGCCGCGCGCCTTCCCGCGAGGAAGCTCAGCAGTTACGCGCGGACGCGCTCGCCACCGTGCGCGGCACCGTCCAGGCCGACATTCTCAAAGAGGACCAGGGCCAAAACACCTGTCTGTTCTCGACGGAATTCAGCTTGCGCATGATGGCTGACGTGCAGGAATGGTTTATCCGCAACGGGGTGCGGAATTTCTATTCGGTGTCGATTTCGGGCTATCACATCGCCGAAGCGGGTGCGAATCCGATTAGTCAGCTCGCGTTCACACTCGCCAACGGATTCACGTACGTGGAAACATATTTGGCGCGCGGACTCAATATTGACGACTTCGCACCGAATCTCTCGTTCTTCTTCTCGAACGGCATGGACCCGGAATACACCGTGCTCGGTCGCGTTGCCCGTCGCATTTGGGCCATCACGATGCGTGACCGGTACGGCGCGAACGAGCGGTCGCAGAAGTTGAAGTACCACGTGCAAACCTCCGGCCGATCGTTGCACGCGCAGGAAATGCAGTTCAACGACATTCGCACCACCTTGCAGGCGCTCATCGCGGTTTACGACAACTGCAACAGCCTGCACACCAATGCTTTTGACGAGGCGGTCACTACCCCGACCGAAGAATCCGTGCGGCGAGCGTTGGCGATTCAGCTCATTATCGCGAAGGAATGGGGACTCGCGATGAACGAGAATCCGCTCCAAGGCAGCTTTATCATCGACGAACTCACCGACCTCGTCGAAGCGGCCGTGCTCGCCGAATTCGATCGGATCAGCGAGCGCGGCGGCGTGCTTGGCGCGATGGAAACCGGGTACCAGCGTGGTCGCATTCAGGACGAGTCAATGCTCTATGAGCAGCGCAAACACGACGGCACGCTGCCGATTGTCGGCGTCAACACCTTCCTCAGCGACACCGAAAACGCGACCGGACCCATCAAACTCGCCCGCGCGACCGAAGCCGAGAAACGCTCGCAACTCGACCGCGTTACCTCATTCAAACAGGCCAACCGCAGCGAAGCCGAAGTCGCGCTCGCCGCGCTCGCCGACGCCGCGCATGCGGGCGAAAACCTGTTCGACGTGCTCTTCGACGCCGCGCGCGTGTGCACGCTTGGGCAGGTCACCGACGCGTTTTTCACCGTCGGTGGACAGTACCGTCGCACGGTTTAGCATCGTCGTATGAAGGCAATCGGAACCTTTGCGCTCACCGCGTTCGACCCGACTCCCGTTCAACCAGAACCGCCGATCGTCACCGCGCTGCCCGTTGGCGTGTCGCATATGACCAAGGAATACTCCGGTGAAATCGGCGGAGTTTCGGCCACGCTCTTCACCGCAGCGTTCGACATGGATTCCGGCGCGGGCACTTACGTGGCGATGGAATCCTTCGACGGCACGCTCAATGGCGTTGCTGGTACGTTCAATTTCGTCCATTCCGCAACCACCGGCGGCACTGACCGCACGCATGAGTTCTTCCTCATCGTGCCGCAGAGTGGGACAGGCGGATTGACGGGCATCACCGGCACCGGCGCGCTTTACGTGGATGACAAAGGCGGCCACCACATTTGGTTCGACTACGAACTGCCTGCTTAGCGGTCGAATTCGCGGTAAAGGTCGCGCAGTTCCCTAAGGCCGGTTGCCGCCATCGGTTCATCTTCGGACGACATTCTTAGCGCCTGTCGAAGGACAAGCGGATCGAGATCGTCGAGGACTGAGGTGAATTCGATGCGCGGCAGGTCGGGTAGTACTAGCTCGTCGCCGTAAGGGTCGCTGAATTCGTTGTCGCCCGTTGACTTTTCGACGCCACCAATCAGGGTGTCGAGGTCGAGCCCGCGCAAGGTGAGCAGGACACTCGGTTCCTCGTCGATGCGTTCGGCGACCAAATAGCAGACCGCAGCCACATGCTTGCACGGCCAACCACTATCGGGGCAGCTGCACGAGAAATCGAGTTCGGCCGCCGTCGTTGGGAGCAAGTGCGGGGCGAGCGCTTTCGGCAACGCACCAGACGCTATTTCGGCGAGCATTCCGGGCGCGCCTTTAATTTCCTCGAGCAGCAGCTCAACTTCTTCGCTCTGAAGTGGCCGCACGCTCAGTTCCGAGCGGAACGGATTCGGCTGACTTCCCTGTACTTCAGCGGGAACGAGACCGCGCTCGATCCGGTAATTCACCACCTGACCTGCGCGAGCGTAGGTACGGCCGCGCGTGAGCCGACCCGCGTCGCCCACCTTTTCCACCGCGTCAAGGAATGCTTTGCCCCACCAGGTTCGACCGAATCCGCCATGCGTTTTCGCACCGCCGACCACCGGTTTCCGTTTCCCGAATTCGCGATAATCAACCATTAGTCGCCCACCGCTTCCGCGCCGAGGGTAAACAGATCACGCAATTCGTCGGTACTCAATTCGGTAATCCAATTCTCGCCCGCGCTTACCGCGAGGTCGGCGAGTTGTTTCTTGCCGGTGATCATGTCGTCGATGCGCTCCTCAATGGTGTCGACGCACACGAGTTTGCGAACTTGCACCGCGCGGTGTTGGCCGATGCGGTAGGCACGGTCGGTCGCCTGATTCTCCACGGCGGGGTTCCACCAACGGTCAAGGTGCACAACGTGATTCGCTGCCGTGAGGTTGAGGCCCGTCCCACCCGCTTTGAGCGAGAGCAGCATGAGGGGCGGGCCGTCTTCGCGCTGAAAACCGGTGACCATGTCGTCGCGGCCGCGTTTGCTCACGCCACCATGCAGGAACGGGACGGGTGTGCCAAACCGTTCGGTGAGATACGGCAGCAGCAGGTCACCAAACTCGCGGAATTGGGTGAAGAGCAGGGCTTTTTCGCCGTCGGCAAGCACAGATTCGAGGATGTCATCGACGAGCGCGAGCTTTCCCGAGCGGTGACTGCCGCGTCGGAGGACGGGCGAGCCGTCGGACAGGTAGTGCGCGGGATGATTGCAGACCTGCTTGAGTCGGGTGAGCGTGCTGAGCACAATGCCCTTGCGCGCCATGCCTTTTGCGCTCTTGAGCTTGGTGAGCATGTCGTCGACAACGGCCTGGTACAGCGCGGCCTGTTCGACGGTGAGGTTGGCGCGGACCGTCATTTCCAGCTTTTCCGGCAGGTCGGTGATGACGGTCGGGTCGGTTTTCAGTCTGCGCAGGACGAACGGGTCGGTGATGAGGCGCAGGCGGTCGATGGCGAGTTGGTCGCGTTCGCGTTCGATCGGCACCGCGAAGCGCGCGCGGAACGACTGCGGGCTGCCAAGCAGTTTGGGCATCGCGAAGTCGAACAGGGCGCGCAATTCTTCAAGTCGGTTTTCGACCGGGGTGCCGGTGAGGGCAAGGCGGTGGCGTGCTTTGAGGGTTCGCGCGGCTCTCGCCTGCCTGGTCGCGGCGTTTTTGATGTGTTGGGCCTCGTCGAGAACGATGCGTTCCCATTGTTGTTCGCCGAGGAGGGCGGCGTCGCGGGCCAGGAGCGCGTAGGTGGTGACGACGATGTCGGCGTCGGCGACGCCTTTCGCGAAGTCGTCGCCTTTGCGGCGGTCGGCGCCGTGGTGGACGAGGACTTCCAGGTCGGGGGCGAAGCGCTGCGCTTCGCGTTGCCAGTTGCCGACCACCGACATCGGGCACACCAAAAGCGTTGGGCCAGGCTGTTTTTCGACTGTTTCACGCTCGTGAAGCAACAGCGCGAGGACCTGAACAGTTTTGCCGAGGCCCATGTCGTCGGCGAGAACTGCGCCGCAGTCGAGGCGGTTCATTGTCGCGAGCCAGCTCAGACCGCGTTGCTGGTAGGGGCGAAGTTCAGCTTTGAGTCCCTGCGGGGTTTCGACCAGTTCGGGTTCGGCTTGGCGTTCGAAAAGGTCGGCGACCCAGCCTTCGGCGGTGACCTCGGTGACCGGAACGTCGTCGACGCGTTCGGCGGCGAGTTGGCCGATCATGTCGGCGAGGGTGATGGGCGTGTCGTCGGTGTATTGCGCGACGTAGCGCGCGGCCGCGGCGAGGACGCGGTGGTCGGCTTGGACCCAATCACCGCGCAACTGAACAAGATTCGATTTGCTCTGGATCAGCCGTTCCATCTCGGCTTTGGTGAGCACCATGTCGCCGAGGGCGAGTTCCCAGCGATACGACAGCAGGCCGCTGAGCCCGACCGTTGATTCGGCGGCGGCCGGGCTGGTCACACGGAGGCGCATGCTCGGCTCGGCGACGTTCCACGCGCGCGGAAGCAGCAGGCGGATGCCGCTTTCTTTGAGCGCGTGCGCGCCGTGCGCGACTAGGTCGACGACCACTTCGGTCGGCAGGAGGAGGTCGAGGCCGCGCGGGTCGCTTGGGAGGTCGCGGAGGCGCGGATAGGCTTTGCGCGCGGCGGCCAGCTTTTCAGCTGCGGTGCGGACGAGGACTGCATCATCTTCCAGCGCAACAGGTTTGGGTGCGTCATCGACTGGGCGCAGGCAGACTTGGAGCCGCCACAGCGCGGTTGCTTCATCGGTGGTGCCGAAGGTGCCGTCGGGTTCGCACAGTCGCAGCACGAGTTCAGGTTCGTCGGCGGTGTAGCCGGCTCGCCAATGCGCGAGGGTTTCGGCGAGGCGATACGAACCGGATTCAAGCGGGATGTCGCCGACGAGCGCGTCGAGCAGCGGGTGCGTCATGCGCCGGTCGGCGATGTGTTCGCGGGCGATGGGGTCGGTGAGCTCGGTGATGAGGTCATCGAGCACTTCGAGCGGCGGACCTGCCGCTTTAAGCGCGGCGGGCATGGCTGTTGCTAGCTCGGCGAGCCACGCGCGTTGCCGTTGTCCGCCGATGAGCCGCCAGCGGGCCCACCACTGGCCGTCGGCGCGTTCGAGCTGCGGCACGACGCGCCCAGCCTCAACCCACCGTTCGATGCCGCGCACGACATGGGCGAGGAACCGCAGGTCGCCGGAAATGGCGTCGCCGCGAGGGAGGCGGGTGCGCAGAATCGCGGCGGCGGTCGGCGGGGCGAGCGCGTGCGCGGGCACCTGTTTGACGCCGCGCGTTGCGGGGTCGTAGACGTGGGCTTTGTGGCGAAATTTCGCGCGATGAAGCAGGTCAGTGAGGACAGGCCCGATCTTCGCTTGGTCGACGGCTTCGTCGGGGCTGTCGAAGTACAGCAGCAAGCCCGAACCTGGGGACCAGAGAGCGTGCAGCATGGTGTTCATCCAAGCAGGTGGTCCCGACAAGTTTCGCCCGGCGCAGTTTGACCGGGCTATCTGCCTTAATTTCCGAACCTGTCGGTGGGTGGGGGTAGAACTCTCGCATGAGCCCGTTGCGTTCGCTCGGTGTCGCCGTCGTGGCATTGCTCACGGTGGTGCTTGCCGCGTGCGCGCCGTTGCGAGGGGACGCGCCTGCGCCGGGGAGTCCCGCGCGGACCAGTGTTGAAGAGTTGCTTGCGCGGGTGCGGATGGTTGATGCGCGTGGGAAGCCCGGTGGGTACGAGCGTGGGTGTAAGCCTGGGCAGGGGTGCGTTTTTGGGGCGGCGTGGTCGGACGATACGGATGCGCCCGACGGCCACGATGGGTGTGGAACTCGCGACAATGTGTTGGCGCAACAGTTGCGTGACGTGGTGAAACGCGGCAACTGCGTCGTTGTCGGCGGGGTATTGGCCGACGCGTACACCGGCACCGAGATCACGTTCACCAAGGCCGATGCGGGGGCGGTCCAGATCGACCACGTGTTCCCGCTGGCCGCCGCATGGGATCTTGGCGCGAACGCGTGGTCGCTCGCCCGTCGCGCTCGCTTCGCCAACGACACCGTCGTCAACCTGCTCGCGGTCTCCGGCAGGGCGAATCAGGATAAGGGCGACAAAACGCCGGGCAGTTGGCTGCCGCCCGCCGGGTCGAGTCACTGTTTTTACGCGGCGAAGTATTTGACGGTCGCGGTGAGTTACGACCTGCCGATTACGGCTGCTGACCGGGCGCGATTGGCTGAGGTGGCGAAGGGGTGCCCGTAGTCGGCGCCTGCTCACGCCCCCTTTTCGACCGGTCGGTCCGAGTCGTTCGACCACTGCGACCACGAACCCGGGTACAAGGCCGCGTCTAGGCCCGCGATGGCCAGGGCGGCGACCTGGTGAGCTGCCGTGACACCCGATCCGCAGTACACCGCGAACGGGCCCTCACCCAGCGCGGCGAAACGTTCGGCGAGGTCCTCGGCGGGGAGGAAGCGGCCGTTTTCGTCCAGGTTTCCGGTCGTTGGGGCGCTCAATGCGCCGGGGATGTGGCCTGCCTGCGGGTCGATGGGTTCCACCTCGCCTCGGTAGCGCTCGGCGGCGCGCGCGTCGAGCAGTTGACCCGGCCAGGTCGCGGCACCATCGATGTCGATGGTGGAGAGCGCGCCGGGGTGCACGACCAGGTCGCCGGGGTCGGGCGCTGGTTCTTCGCCGGTCGCGATAGCGCCGCCCGCCGCGATCCAGGCGGGCAGACCGCCGTCGAGAATGCGCACGTTCTCCACGCCCGCCCAACGCAACAGCCACCAGGCGCGGGCGGCGGCGAGGCCCCCGGTTGCGTCGTAGACGACGACAGGCTCGGTGGCGGTCAAACCCCAACTGCGAGCGCATTTTTGGAAGTGCGTTGTATCCGGGAGCGGGTGGCGACCTTGCGCGGGCGAAGGGGGCGCGGCCAGTTCGGTTTCGAGGTCGACGAACACAGCACCGGGCAGGTGACCGTCGAGGTAGTGCTGCGGACCGTTCGGGTCACCCAGTGCCCACCGCACGTCAAGCAGGTGAATTCGGGTGTCCACCAACTCTTCCCGAAGTTCTTCGGGAGAGACCAGCACCGCACTCATCGCACTCCTTCACTTCGCCCCTCTGCCCGAAACGATACTCACGTTGTTGCGGGCAGCACGCGGCGCAGGACGATGCCGGTTAACAGTGCCCAGAAGGCCGCGCCAACACCGAGGAAAGGGGTGGCGGATGCGGCGACGAGGAAGGTTGCCAAGCTCGCGATGCGGTGCGTTGGGTCGGCCAGTGATCCGGCCAAGGAAGCGGCCAGTGTCGCCAAAAGCGCAAGGCCCGCAACAGTTTCCACCGTCCCCTGTGGTGCTGCCGCGATGAACGTGACCACCGCCGCCGACGCTAAGCCGAGGAACAGGTAGCTCGCTCCCGCTGTTGTTGCGGCGATCCAACGGCGGTTGCGGTCCGGGCTCGCGCTCGTGCCTGCCGACAGTGCCGCGCTGATCGCGGCAAGGTTGATCGCGTGGCCGCCCGCTGGTGCGCCGACCACGGTGCCGATGCCGGTCAGCAGCAGCGACGGTCGCCACGGCACCTCGTAATCAAACGAACGCATCACCGCGACGCCCGGAATGTTCTGCGACGCCATCGTCACCACATACAGCGGCACCGCGAGGCCGATTACCGCCTGCCACGACCAGTGCGGAACGGTCAGTTCCAGCGTCGGGACCATCGCGGCTAGGTCAAGTGGTCGATGCGCGACCGCGATGTCGATTCCAGTGCCGACGGCGGCGACCACAAACGCAACGAGCACCGCCCACTTCGGCGCGAACCGTTGGAGCACGACCCACGTGAGGATCGTCGGGACAACGATCGCGGGCGCGGTTGCGAGTGCCTTCACCGGGGCAAGGCAGATCGGAACGAGCACGCCAGCGAGCATCGCTTGGGCAAGCGGCACCGGAATCGACGCGACCAACGCGCCAAGTCGCTGCCACAACCCCGTCGCCACAATCAGGACGCCGGTGACGATGAACGCGCCGATCGCGCCGGGCCAGCCACCAACGACCGCGCCGGTCCCGGCGAGCAGCGCTGCACCGGGCGTTGACCAGGCCAGCGTGAGCGGAATCCGATACCGCAGGCTGAGGATCAGCATCCCGACGCCCTGGGTAAAACACAGCGCGAGCAGGCCGGATGCGGCTTGCGCGGGAGTCGCCCCAACTGCCCGCAGCCCGGTGAGCACGACCGCGAACGAACTGGTGAACCCGACAAGCGCGGTAATAAGCCCGGCCCCGATGGGTTGACCCACCCCAGCCGCCGCGGCCGTCCCACCAGCCGCTGCGTCACTGCGCGGTCCAGCTGGTTGGTCAGTCGCGTGAACGTCGGTCATCGCCCGATGATGATGGTTACCGGCCCCGTTGTCTGGGACCAGTCCCCCGAAACTGGCCTGACTTCGACGCCAACCGTCGGACGGGTCGCGCTCCTACCTACTCAATAACGTCAGCGGGTCTGACAAATACTCGCCCACTCTCGCCAAAAATCGGGCGCCCAGTTCGCCGTCGATCATTCGGTGGTCGAAGCTCAGGCCCAACGTCGTGACCCAGCGAATCGCCAGTTCGTCGCGGTGTACCCACGGGCGGCGGCGGATTGCGCCCAGCGACAGGATCGCCGCTTCGCCCGGGTTCACTAGGGGCGCACCGGAATCCACACCGAAGACACCAACGTTGGTGATGGTGAACGTGCCGCCGCGTAGGTCGGCTGGGGTCGCGTCGCCGGAGCGAGCGGTCTCGGCCGACCACGCGATCTCGCGGCACAGTTCGCTCAGCCCAAGCGTGTGCGCCTCCTTCACCGTCGGCACGAGCAAACCTCGGTCGGTGGCGACAGCGATGCCCAGGTTCACGAAATGCTTGATCGCGATCTGTTGGTTTTCCTCATCCCAACTGGCGTTGATCGCGGGGAAGTCCGCGATGGCCGCAAGCACTGCCTTCGCTACAACGGACAACGGCGTAAGTGCCAGTTCCGCAAAGGATTTGGTGGTACGAAGGTGGTCGAGCAATTCCATCGACGCCGTGCAGTCGATCGTCACAAACGTGCTCGCCTGGGGAATCGTGCGGGCACTCGCAACCATCGCAGCGGCCGTGCGCTTGCGAATCCCACTGACCGCGACGCGTTCTTCGCGCGCGGTCGGTTCAATCAGTCCCCCACTCCCCCGGTCGGTGCCGCTGTGGTCGCTGTTTTGCTGGGCCGCAGTATGTCCGTCTAACCCTGACCCAATTCCGGGACCCGTTCCCGCCGCTGAGCCACCCCGCTCGGGACTCGAACCTCGCCCGAATTCAGGTGTGGCCCTAACGAACTCGCTGTCGACACCAAAACCCCCGTTAGACCCACCCTGCCGACCAGGCACCGTAACGGGAACGGAAGCCCGCACATCCTCAACCGTCACCGCCCCGTCCGGCCCCGACCCCGCGATAAACCACAGGTCGACACCCAACTCCTTCGCCAACTTTCGCGCCCCCGGCGTAGCGCTCGCCCGATGCGATGACGACGCACCCTCACGAGAAACCGCAGGCCGCCGCCGCGACGTGGCCTCAGCTGACGGCCCGTACCCAACAAGCACGTCGTCGCGCCGCACTTCATCAACCGTGGGCTGTGGTGTAACCGCCAGATCATTGCGCACCCGGATCAGCGGCGCGCCAACGGGAACGGTGTCGCCAGGCTGCGCGAGCAACTCGACAACCACCCCGGAGAACGGCGACGGAAGCGCCACAACAGCTTTCGCGGTCTCTACCTCAGCGATGGTCTGGTTGAGCTCGACCGTGTCGCCCACCGCGACCGCCCACGAAACCAGCTCGCCGTCAGCGAGTCCTTCCCCTAGGTCTGGTAGCCGGAATTCGAGCACGTCAGAATCCTCAGCGGGCATACGGATACCTCTCACGTCGGCAAGCTGGTTTCGTGGGCGGTCACGCTTATGCGGCCAAACAGCGATCGACCGCGGCGAGAATGCGGTCGGGGTCGGGCAAGTGATGCTTTTCGAGCTTAGCGGGGGGATAAGGGATGTCGTATCCGCCAACGCGCAGCACGGGCGCTTCCAACTGATAGAAACACCGTTCGGTGATCCGCGCGGCGATTTCCGCACCGAGCCCGCCAAATACTGGCGCTTCATGAACAATCACCAGTTTGCCTGTCTTATTGACCGACGCGGCGACAGTGTCGACGTCGAGCGGTGACAAACTGCGCAGGTCGATGACCTCAAGCGAATGTCCTTCGTCCGCAGCGATTTTCGCCGCGTTCACCGCCGTTGCCACTGTGCCGCCGTAGGCGACAACCGTCGCATCGACACCCTCCATGAGCACCCGCGCCCGGTCGAGCGGCAAATCCGGCCCGGCATCGAAATCGACATCCTCCTTGTCCCAGTACCTGCGTTTGGGCTCAAAGAAGATCACCGGATCATCGAGCGCGATGGCCTGACGGAGCATCTGATACGCATCGGTTGGCGTGCTCGGCGCAACAACCCGCAGCCCAGCCGTATGCGCGAAATACGCCTCGGGCGATTCGGAGTGATGCTCAACCGCCCCAATGCCGCCGCCGAACGGAATGCGAATGGTCAACGGCGCCTTGACCTTTCCCCCAGTGCGATAGTGAATCTTGGCGACCTGCGACACGATCTGATCAAACGCCGGGTACACGAACCCGTCGAACTGGATTTCACACACCGGCCGATACCCGCGCAATGCCATCCCGAACGCGGTGCCGATAATCCCCGATTCGGCAAGCGGGGTGTCGATCACCCGACGGTCACCAAAGTCCTTTTGCAAGGTGTCGGTGACCCGAAAGACGCCGCCCAGCTTGCCAATATCCTCGCCGAGCAGCACGACCTTGGCGTCGCTATCCATGCTCGCGCGCAACCCAGCGTTGAGCGCGGCGGCGAAAGTGGTGATCATGGCGTGCCTCCTTCGGCGAGATAGTCGGCGAACTGCGCGCGTTCGGCCGCGACGAGCGAATGATCGGTGGCGTAGACGTGGTCGAACATGCTCATCGGTTCGGGATCGGGCGCATTGATCGTGGCGCTGCGCACCCGACGCGCGACATCGTCGGCAACGGCGGCCACTTCCTCGGCGAACCCTTCGTCGTAAAGTCCTTCGCGCTCAAGCAAAGCGCGAACCCGGTCGATGGGATCGCGACGCCCCCACAGCTCCATTTCAGCGGCGACGCGATAGCGAGTGGGATCGTCGGCGGTGGTGTGCGGGCCCATGCGATAGGTGATGGCCTCGATAAACGTTGGGCCGCCGCCGGTACGCGCACGCTCAAGCGCCTGCCGCGTGACCGCCATGACCGCGAGCACGTCATTGCCATCAACCTGCACGCCAGGCATCCCGTACCCGTCGGCCCGTTGCACAAGCGGCCCGCGACTCTGCACGCTCACCGGTTCGCTAATGGCCCACTGATTGTTTTGGCAGAAGAAGACAACGGGCGCGGTCCACGCCGACGCGAAGCCGAGTGCTTCGGCGATATCACCCTGGCTTGTTGCCCCGTCACCGAAATACGCGATGGTCGCGATCTCCGCGCCGTCGAGCTGAGCGGCGTAGGCATAGCCGGTGGCATGGAGGGCTTGCGAACCCACGACGATGTTGGCGTTCGTCATGTTGACCTCGTCGGGGTCCCAGCAGTGATGCGCCACGCCACGCCACAGCGCGGTGAGCTGCTCGGGCGGAACGCCACGACAGTAGGCGACCGCTGTTTCGCGGTAACTGCCGAACACATAGTCGTCCGGCTTGAGCGCGTGCGCCGACCCAACCTGGGCGGCCTCTTGCCCTAGCAGCGGCGGCCACAACCCGAGCTGACCTTGCCGCTGCAACGCGGTGGCTTCGACGTCGATGCGACGAGTGACAACAAGATCGGTATAGAGCGCGCGCAGTTCACGCGGGCCGACATCAGCGACCAACGCCGCGTGCACGGGGTCGAACACCCGTCGACCATCGGGTTGCACCAACTGCACCGGGTAGGGCTGCTTGATCCGCATCTCGCCTCCTTTCCGCACCTTGTTGGCGGGTTCGGCAACGCCGTCGCAGCTGCCCGTTTCGGCATGTGCGACCTATGTCACATAGCATCCTCTTTTACGCGTAGTGCGCAAGTGGCTCACTCAAAAATAAGCAGAATGCTCAAACTCAAGGTGCGCAACACTGTCATACTGCGTCGTATGCCAAGTCAATACGACCCGTATCCCGAGATCCGCGCGCTCGACGCGACCGATGCTCGACTGCTGCGCGAACTAATCGCAACCCCGCGCGCGACCGGTGTCGAACTAGCCGCCCGACTCGGCCTCTCCCGCAACACCGTGCAGGCACGCCTGACCCGGTGGGAAACCGACGGCGCGCTCGGCAGCATCGAGCGACGCGTCGAACCGCGCGCGCTCGGCTACCCGCTTTCGGCCTTCGTCGCCGTTGTCGTTGACCAGCACCGACTCGATGCTGTGGTCGAGGAAATGGCCGAGATTCCCGAGGTCACCGAGGTGTGCGGCATGACCGGACCAACCGACCTCACCGTGCGTATCGTCGCTCGCAACGCCGACGATCTCTACCGTCTCGCTGGCGCGATCCTCAAGATCCCCGGCGTGGAACGCACGAATATGGCGTTGGTGATGCGCGAAGTCGTCGGCCCGCGCACCGCGCCCCTGCTCGACCGACTTGCTGGCGACTAGGCGAACGCGGTGGGTTTAGTCGGTGACCAACTCGGCTGCGGCTTCGCGAATCACGGTGGGAATCGCGACCGGCTTGCGGGTCTGCCCATCGACGTACACGTGCACGAACGACCCGGTAGCGGCCAGTTCAAGACCAGCTCCGCTCTCGCGGAAGATCGCCAGGTCGTAGGTGATGCTTGAGTTGCCGAGTCGCTCGATGCGCAGGCCAACCTGGAGTTGATCGGGGAAGCTCACCGAGCCGTGGAACTGGCAGGACGTGGTCGCGACGACCCCCAACGCGGGCAGCGCGGTGATGTCGACGCCGGTCGCGCGCATGAGCCAGGCGTTCACCGCGGTATCGAAGTACGAGTAATAGGTGACGTTGTTGACGTGCCCGTACTGGTCGTTGTCGGCCCACCGCGTTGGCATGGGCCACAGGACGGGATAGCGCGACGATGGATGCTGACTCACAGGGCCGACGATAGTGCAGGGGGCTCGTCTCAGTACCGTCGAAGCGTGAGCGCGAAGATCGAATCCCGGTTCCGAGCGGCGCGCGTTGGCGTCTTCGCGGCGTTCACCCTTACCGGGCTCGTGCTCGCGATGTGGGTTGTCCATATTCCGGCGATCACCGATCGCGCGCGGATCTCGTCGTCGGAACTCGGCATGCTGATCCTGTTGCTTTCCGCGGCGGCGATCGTGGGGATGCGGGGTGCGGGACCGGCCGCTGACCGCTTCGGTAGCCGTCGCGTTGTCGCGGTGGCGGCGACGTGGGTTTCCTTGAGCGCCATCGGAATTGGCTTCGCGGACAGCCCCCTCACACTCGCCATCGCACTCGCGGTGTTCGGCGTGGGCAATGGGGCGCTTGACGTGTCGATGAATACCCAGGCGATTTATGTCGAGCGCGCGTACGGTCGCCCGATCATGGCGGCGTTTCACGCCATGTTCTCGGCTGGCGGCTTCGCTGGGGCGCTGGTTGGCGCTGCGACGTTGCGGGCGGGATGGTCGCCGGAACTGACCCTGTCCTGCACGGCGGCATTGGGCGTCGCGGCGACGATCTTCCTGGTCCCGCGCCTACTACGCACCGAACCGGACCGCGCCAACCCGACCCGAGAACCGACGCTCAAGCCCAGCCCCACCGAAGTCAATTCCGCGACAGGACGGCCTGTCCCTGACACCGCCGCGCCAAGGGATTCGTCCGAGCCCGCAGCTCCCGACCCATGCGCGACAACCACGCCCAACGTCATCGACACGAAGCGCCCGACCGACGACCCAACCCGCCACGCACCTCAACCCCACCGCCGCCAAGTCATCTCCCTCGGCATCATCGCCTTCATCCTGCTGCTCGCCGAAGGCGTCGCGGGCGATTGGAGTGCGCTCCAAGTCCGCGAACATCTCAACGCATCCGACGCCGACGCCGCCCTCGCCTTCGGCGCGTTCAGCGCGACGATGACCATCGGTCGTTTCCTCGCCGACCGCGTCGCGGCCCGTATCGGCCCGGTCGCGATGGTTCGCTACGGCAGCCTGTTGTGCGCGGCGGGGTTCGCGGTGGTGATCTGCTCGCCGTGGATTCCCCTGACGCTCCTCGGCTGGGCGATGTGCGGACTGGGCCTTGCGGGCGGTGTGCCGCAGATCTTTTCGGCGGCAGGCAACCTTGGCGGGCGCACGTCGTCGACGGATATGTCGCGCGTTTTCACGATCGGCTACCTTGGCCTGCTCGCTGGACCGGCCATCATTGGCTGGCTGACGGCAATAATCCCGCTAACCGCAGCCTTATTAGTCCCCCTAGTCCTTTCCCTGGCGTGCGCAGCCGCCGCAGGCACCGTCGGGGAACAAGATCATCAGGCTCTCAGGGAGAAATCCACTCGACGTTTAGTGACACCAGAGCCTGATGATCGATCGTCCAACTAGAGGTACATGCCCACTTCTACCGGGAAATCCCGGGTAGACGCGATATGCGACTCCCCGTCCCGGTGCGCGACCAGCTCCGCCAACGTCGCACCATCGGTCCCTAACGCGGGATTAGCCGGGCCGTCATGAGCAGCCAACCAGGCCCGCGATTCGTCAAGTGACAGCCGACCGACCTCCAACTGCGCCAAACAACGGCCCGGTCGCACCACTGCCGGATGCAATCGCGACAAGTCTTCGTTCGTCGTAATCGCAACCAAAACCTTGCGGCCCTGCCCAAGCATGCCGTCGGTCAGGTTCAGCAAACGCGAAAGTTGTTGCCCTGCCGCCTCTTTCGCTTCGCCGCGAATCAGCTCATCACAGTCTTCCAAAACCAGCAACCGCCATCGACCATCGGCACTCTCGCCGTCGGGCCCCGCGGCAACTTCCATCAGGTAGCCGGGGCTCGCGAAAAGCACCTCGGGATCGAGCACGCAATCCACCTGACACCACGCCGCCCACGACCGCGCCAACGCACGCAGCGCGGTGGTTTTACCGGTCCCTGGCTCGCCGTGCAGCAACACCAGACGACCACGCACCGAAGCTGGGTCGAGGTTCATCAGCCGATCAAGTTGGTCACCGACCGCGACCGCGTAGTTGCCGCGAATGTCTGCCCAGGCGGGCGCTTCAATCTGCCGGCGACGGCGCGCTGGCCTGCGGGAATCCGAATGCCAGAAGCCCATCTCGACGGTCGACGCGCTACTCGCCTCAAGCGCGGCACCGGCAACACTCTCCGCGAGCACCGCAACCGCCAGTTCGTCGGATACCGCAGTGACCTCGACGGTTGCCGATCCTCCACCCCATCGCGTTGCCCGCAGCAGCCACCCATCGCCTGCCGCGAGCAGCGCGCTGCTGTCGTCGTCGGCAACCGAGCGCACCAAACGCGAGTTGGCGGGTCGCAAAAGCGCTTCGGGTCGCGCGCGGTCGAGGTGCGCCTGGCGCGCGAAAGGCTGTTCACCGCGCAGGAAGGGGGCGAGGGCGAGCGAGTCGATGGCGTCGCGAGTGGAATACGTTGAATCAATCAGCGCCATCCACGGAAACTGATCTACCTCGGCAGATGGTGATGGATCTACGAGCCGGAGCGCTTCATTTCGGTGGGACACCGCACCCATCCTCGCGGTGTTGATGGCCCATTGTCCAACCGTTAAACGCCAGCGGCCCGGTAGTCGGAGTACCGACTACCGGGCCGCACATGCGAAACCGCTTGGGCTACAACGCCTTCAGTTCCTCGGTGACCGCACCAACGGACTTCTTGGCATCGCCAAAGAGCATCGAGGTGTGGTCGGCGTAGAACAGCGGGTTGTCGATACCGGCGAAGCCCGAGTTCATCGAACGCTTGAGCACGATGACGCTCTTGGCCTGGTCGACGTTGAGGACCGGCATGCCGTAGATCGGGCTCGACGCGTCTTCACGGGCCGACGGGTTGGTGACGTCGTTCGCGCCGATGATCAGGGCAACATCGGTACGGCCGAATTCGCCGTTGATGTCGTCCATTTCCTTCATCGCGTCATAGGACACTTCAGCCTCGGCAAGCAGCACGTTCATGTGGCCCGGCATACGACCGGCGACCGGGTGAATCGCGTACTTAACCTCGACACCGCGCGCCTCAAGCAGCGCGGCCATTTCCTTGACCGCATGCTGCGCCTGAGCGACAGCCATGCCGTAACCCGGGACGACGATGACCTGGTTGGCGTATGCCATCTGGATCGCCGCGTCGGCCGCCGAAGTGGCCTTCGCCTGCTTGGCTTCGCCACTGCCGCTGCTCGCGACAGCACCGCCGCCACCGAAACCGCCCGCGACGATCGCCGGGATCGAGCGGTTCATTGCCTTGGCCATGAGGTTGGTGAGGATGGTGCCCGACGCGCCGACGATCATGCCGGCGACGATCATCGCGGTGTTGTTGAGCGCGAGGCCAGCCGCCGCGGCCGAAAGGCCGGTGAGCGCGTTGAGCAGCGAGATCACGACGGGCATGTCCGCGCCGCCGATCGGCAGCACGACCATCAGGCCGAGCACACCGGCGAGCACGAGCAGGCCGATCATCCACAGCTGCGAAACGCCACCGTCGTTGGCACCGAGCCCGATGACCACCGCGCACGCGACCGCGCCAACGAGCAGCAACAGGTTGAGCGGCTGCTGCAAGCGACCGATCCCAATCGGCTTGCCCGACAGAATTTCCTGCAACTTCGCGAACGCGATGATCGAGCCCCAGAAGGAGATCGAGCCGATCACGGCGGCGAAGAGCGAGCCGATGATGATGTGGATGTTGGGGGTTTCATGCAGCTGCGAGAAGCCCGAGCTGTCGATGAATTCCGCCCACGCGATCAGCGCGACCGTGCCGCCACCGACGCCGTTGAACGCCGCGACAAGCTGCGGCATCTCGGTCATCTTGGTGCGGACGGCAGGCGGAACACCAAGCGCGACACCAACAACGAGGCCCGCGCCAATGATGATCCAGTTCAGCAGGGCGGCGTGGCGGACCGAAATCAGCGTCGCGACCACGGCGATGGCCATACCAACGGCCGCGATCTGGTTGCCGCGCACCGCGGTCTTGGGGCCGGTGAGCCCCATCAGGCCGTAGATGAACATGGAGAAGGCCAGGATGTAAAGGCCGTTGACCAGGTAGGTCATGTTGTCGACTGCGTGCATCACTCGGCCGCCTTCTTCTTACCCTTGAACATGCCGAGCATGCGGTCGGTGACAACGAAGCCGCCGATCACGTTCAGCGTGCCGAAAACGACGGCGACAAACAGGATGATCTGGACCAGAATCGACGGGTCCTTCACGTTGCCGAGCGTCACGAGCGCGCCGAGCACGACGATGCCGTGAATGGCGTTGGTGCCCGACATCAGCGGCGTGTGCAGCGTGTTCGGGACCTTGGAAATCACCGCGAAGCCGACGAAGCCCGAAAGCACGAGGATCGCGATATTGGCGAGAAGTTCGGTGTACATCAGGCTTCCTTCTCACGGGTGACGCAGGAATCGGCGAGCACCTGGTCGTCGAAATCAGGGGCGACCTTGCCGTCGACCAGCATCAGCTCAAGCAGCGCCGCGATGTTCTTCGAGTACAGCTCGGAAGCGTGCTCGGGCATCGTGGCTGGCAGGTTGAGCGGCGACGCGATGGTGACCTCGTGCTTGACGACAACTTCGCCGGGCTCGGTGAGTTCGCAGTTGCCGCCGGTCTCGCCAGCGAGGTCGACGATGACGCTGCCGGGCTTCATGCCCTCAACAGCGGCGGCCGTGACCAGCCGCGGCGCGGGACGGCCGGGGACGAGCGCGGTCGTGATGACAACGTCGAAGCCCTTGATGGCGTCTTCGAGCGCCTTCTGCTGCTGGGCCTTCTCGTCGTCGGTGAGTTCGCGGGCGTAGCCGCCTTCACCGGCGGCGTCGATGCCGAGGTCGAGCCACTGTGCGCCGACCGAGCGGACCTGGTCAGCCACCTCGGGACGAACGTCGTAACCGGTGGTCCGGCCGCCGAGACGCTTGGCCGTTGCCAGCGCCTGCAGGCCGGCGACACCGACGCCGAGCACGAGCACGGTCGCGGGCTTCACGGTGCCAGCGGCGGTGGTGAGCATCGGGAAGAAGCGAGTCGACTCCGACGCGGCGAGCAGCACGGCCTTATAACCGGCGACATTCGCCTGCGACGACAGCGCGTCCATCACCTGCGCACGCGAAATACGCGGGATCGCCTCAACGGCGAACGCCTGCACACCCGCGGTTTTGAGTGCGCCGATCTGGTTTTCGGCGTTGCGCGGGGCTAGGAAGCCGATCAGCGTCTGACCTGAGGTCAGCTTGGCAACTTCGGCATCGCTTGGCGGGGCGACCTTGACGACCACGTCGGCCGACCACGGATCACCGATGGTCGCGCCTGCGGCTTCGTATGCCGCGTCGGGAATGAGCGCGCCGAGTCCAGCGCCGGCTTCCACGATCACCTCGACACCCTGCTTGGACAGGGTGGGGATGATCTTGGGCACCAAGGCGACTCGCCGCTCACCCGTGCCGGACTCGCGAACGACTCCGACACGCGCGCCGCGTGGCGAACCCTCGCCCACGTTTTGCGTTGTCTCCACTAGTCAGACTTCCTTTTCGTGCTGGCTTCGAGCCTGGGAACAACGGGTCAGCCGACGTTACCCGTGAGTAAGTTCAGTTGAAATCTTCGCAACTGTACTCGGCTCGCGGTGAGCCTAGCGGAGATGCCCGTCACAACGGCCAACTGGACTGAGCCCGACAAATCGAACACCTTGCTCCCGCCAAGCCGTTCCAGCGGCCACTTTGCCCGGTAGACGTCGGTCGACGCCTTCGCCCAGGTTCGTCGCCGCAGGTCGGAGCGCACAAGAGCGCACAGTTAGGTCGGCTACTTACCTTGAGGTTGGCATCCAGGCCAGCCGCGGTCGCGAGGACGCGGACGTGACGCGCATCATGCCCGGTGCGGGGCGTGGGGTGTTGCCCGCCCCGGTCACGCCGTAGGGTCGATGACTGTGAGCGACTGCGTCTTCTGTGCGATCCTCGACGGCACCGCGCCCGCGACCCTGGTCTACGAAGACGAAACTGTCGCAGCGTTTCTCGATATTCGTCCCATCACCCGAGGTCACACCCTCGTCATCCCGCGCGACCACGCGACGACACTCGACGACCTCGATCCGGCACTCGGCGGGCACGTCTTCGCCGCCGGTCATCGCATCGCGCGAGCACTCCGACGCAGTGGGCTCGCGAGCGACGGCGCCAACCTGCTCATCAACGACGGCGAAGCCGCGTTTCAGACCGTCGGACACGTGCATCTGCACGTCATCCCGCGCAAACATGGCGACAAACTCACCTTCGCCAAAGGCTTTCTCCTCCGCAGGCCACACGAACCCACATCGACCGCGAACGCGATCCGCGCTGGTTTGACCGCGCTGGACGCTGAAGAAGGAGCCGCTCAATGACCGAGCTTGACCGCGAACAGCTCACCGATTTGCTCGCGCAGCAGTGGGAAATCATGGGCGCGCTGGTGAAGGATTTGGACGAGGCCGCGTGGCGTCGACCGTCGCCGTTGCCTGGCTGGACGCTGTTCGACGTGGTCGCGCACGTGATTGGCACCGAGTCGTGGTTGCTTGGCGAAACGCCGCCGCAGCACGACCCGCTTCGGCCGAAAACCGACGTCCGCACGTTGCCGCATGTGCGCAACGAAGTCGCTGTACTTAACGAGATCTGGGTCGACAGGTTGCGTCCGCTTTCCGGCAAGCGGCTGCTTGGGCTTTTCGATGAGGTCACCGAGCGACGTCGCGCCGCGCTTGTCGCACTTGATGACGAAGCGTGGGCCGCGCCGACGGTCTCGCCGGTTGGGCAGGTGCCGTATAGCCGGTTCATGCGGGTGCGGTTGTTCGACTGCTGGATGCACGAACTCGACATCGCCGACGGGATCGGGCGCGTTGTCAACGAGGGCGGTCCGCGCGCTGAGCTGGCGTTTGAGGAACTAACGATGAGCATTGGGCGCGCGGTGGTGAAGGGCGCGAAGGCCGCTGACGGGTCGCGCATCACGTTCGACCTCACCGGGCCGGTGACGCGTCAGCTCAATGTTGCCGTCGACGGCGGGCGTGGGTCGGTTGTCGAAACGCATTCCGGCGAACCGACTGTTGTCGTGACACTCGACTCTGGGCTTTTCGCTCGGTTGCGTGGCGGGCGAACCACTGTCGCTGACCACCCCGGTGAAATCACTTTCTCCGGCGATCAAGCCTTGGGCGACAAGCTGATTCGCCATTTGGCGTTTACCATCTGATGCGGCTTTTTCTCGCGTCGTACCAGTTTGGTGCATTCGCTGACCGGCTAGCGTCGCTAGTCGCCGGACCAGGTGCTGTCGCGGTGATTCCCAACGCGATGGACGGGTGGCCGGATTGGCGGACCGCCGCTGTCGCTACCGATACGAGACTGCTTGACCAGCACGGATATTCGCCATCGGTCGTCGACTTGCGTGACTTCGTCGACGACGCGGCAGGTCTCGAAGCGCGACTGCGCGAGTTTCCATTGGTGTGGGTCCGCGGCGGGAACACCTTTGTCTTGCGCGCCCAATTCGCCCGCAGCGGAGCGGATTCCGTCCTCCCACGGTTGTTGCGCGAAGACGCGCTCGCGTATGCGGGGTACAGCGCTGGCGCGTGCGTGTTGAGTCCAGACCTGCACGGGATCGAACTCGCTGACGACCCGAACGAGGTTTTTCCGGCGACGAGGCGCGAACCTCAGTGGGACGGACTGGGTTTGATTGACCGTCCGATGGTTGTGCACCTTGACTCCCCCACCGACCCCGACGGTGCGTGCGGTCGCATGCGTGATCGGCTGGTCGCCGAAGGCGTCGAGCACTACGCGTTGACCGATGCTGACGTGCTGGTTGTCGACGGTGAACGCACGGAGTTGTTGCGGGGATAGATCCCGTCAACGGGTCGGCAGCGGCCCGCGCAACGTTGCTACTCGACTAACGACTCGCTGATTGGCGCTCGTCGCGCGGTGCATCTTCTCGACTTCCGTTGCGCCGGAACACAATCCACCGCATCGCGCAGTACATGTACACCGCTTCGCACCCACCGGCGAGCACCCTTGCGACGTGGTACTCCAAACCGAGCGCGGCAAGTCCCGACCCGACGCCGAGGATGAACGCGAGATAGTTGATGACAACGACAACCGCGTACACAACGGCCTGCTTGCCGATCGGTGCGTGCGAATGGAAGTTCAGCGTGCGGTTCAGCAGGAAACTCAACCCGAACGCGAGCACGTAGCCAACGGTGATCGACAACCACAATGCCACCCCGAACACGCTGCGCATGACCGTGAGCACGACAAGGTCGACGGCGAACGTGAAGCTGTTGATCAGCGCGAAGCCAAGCAACGTGGGCGCGATGAAGCGCCGAAGCGCGCGCGGCAGCAGCCCGACCAGCGTTTCGCAGACGCGAGTGAACCGATCGGCGGCACCACCGCTTCGCTGTTGCACGCCGCCAGCCTGCCAGGGCGAGGTGACGCCGGAGTGAGCAACCGGCAAACGGGTGCTGTTAGCGCGCCGCGGCGATCGGGCGCACGTCAAGCGCGGCCCACGCGCTCATACACCGACGTTGCGTGAGTTCGTCCGCTTCCGCGAGTAATGCGTCGCGCAACACGCGCGGGTCAGCGGCCCAGCTCGCGGTGATCTCGGCGAGCGCGGGGAACCCGAACATGCCCGACGCCTCGATCGCGTCGACCCAAACGTCGTGGTCGCCGGAGTAGACCGCGCGCATCGCGGCGGCGTCGAGGCCCGATTCGGCGACCTCAGCCCCCAAAAGTGCAACGACCAACTCGGTACGACTACCCGAATCCTGCTGATACATGGTGCCCTCCCTGCGAAATTCGTCGGTGACGCGACAGTCACGTTGTCGATGCGCCGGGCGGCCAACCCGTTGTCTTCATTGTGCGGGCTTTGACGGCGTATACACCAGCCAGCCGTGCCGGATCACAGTCATGCAAAAATTCGCTTATTCTCTTTCCAGTTTCGCCCCGCGAAGTAACCCCGGCGTGTCGCGGCGGAAAAAGTGGCATTTCTACCGGCGGCCAATTCGTCTCGCGATCACGCGCCAAGCCGATACCGTTGATGCGTGGAGCCTCTCGCCGCACTTGAAGCCGCACTTCCGCCCGGGACCGTCCTCACCGACCCCGACCTCATTAGTTCCTATCGCCAAGACTGGGCGCGCGACCCCGACGCTGGCACGCCGCTCGCTGTGGTTCGGCCGAGCACTACTGACGAAGTCGCGACGACGGTGAAATGGGCTGCGGCACACCATGTTCCGATCGTGCCGCGCGGAGCTGGCTCTGGACTGTCCGGCGGCGCGACGGCCGTCGACGGCGGGATCGTGCTCAGCACCGAGCGCATGCGCGAGATTCGCGTCGACCCGATTACGCGCACTGCCGTCGTACAGCCGGGACTGCTCAACGCCGAGGTGAAGCGGGCCGTCGCCGAGCATGGGTTGTGGTATCCGCCGGACCCGTCTTCGTTTGAAATGTGTTCGATCGGTGGGAACGCGGCGACCAACGCGGGCGGGCTCTGCTGTGTGAAGTACGGCGTGACCTCGGATTACGTGCTTGGGATGGAGGTCGTGCTCGCCGACGGCCGCGTCGTGCGACTCGGTGGCCCGCGCCTCAAAGACTCAGCGGGACTGTCGCTGACGAAGCTGTTTGTCGGTAGCGAAGGCACGCTTGGGGTGATCACCGAACTCACGCTGCGCCTCGTCCCCGCGCAATTGCCGCAGGCCACCGTCGTCGCCAGCTTCGACTCGCTCACCGCGGCAACCGACGCCATCACCGCGATCAGCTCGACCATGCGGCCAGCGATGCTTGAGTTCATGGACGGTGTTGCGATCAACGCCGTCGAAGACGAGATGCGCATGGGTCTCGATCGGACCGCGGTCGCGCTCTTGGTCGCTCGCAGCGACGCGCCTGGCGAGTTCGCCGAACGAGAAGCCGTTTTGATGCGCGAGTTATGCGAAAAGCACGGTGCGACAGAGGCTTTCCATACCGCTGATCCCGAAGACGGCGAAGCATTCACCGCCGCACGCAGATTCGCGATTCCCGCCGTTGAGCGTCGGGGTTCGTTGCTGCTCGAAGATGTCGGTGTCCCGGTCCCGAAGCTAGGCGAACTCATCAGCGGCATCGCCTCGATCGGCGAACGCAACGGCGTGATCGTTTCGGTGATCGCGCACGCTGGCGATGGCAACACCCACCCGCTGATCGTGCACGACCCAACCGACCCCGACAACACCGCGCGCGCCCACCGTGCGTTCGGCGAGATCATGGACCTCGCCATCGCCCTCGGCGGCACGATCACCGGCGAGCACGGGGTTGGTCGATTGAAGAAGGCGTGGTTGCCTGACCAGGTTGGCGACGACGTCATCGACCTAACCCGCCGCATCAAGAACGCACTCGACCCCGACGGCATCTTGAACCCCGGCGCGATGCTGTAGCGGGAACATTCGGCGCCGAGGTGGGGTTAGCATCCGAATATGACCACCAGGCTTGAGCACAACGTCGCCGACACTCGCTACGAGATCTACCACGACGACGTTCTCGCGGGATACGCCGATTACGCCGAATCCGAAGACCCGAAGGTCCGCGACTTTCACCACACCATGACGTTCCCGGAATTCCGCGGTCGCGGGGTAGCGGCGGAAGTGGTCGAATACGCCCTCAACGACTCACGCGAACACGGTTACAAGATCGTTCCGACGTGCTGGTACGTGGAGAAATACGTAGCCGACCACCCGGAATACGCCGACCTCGTCACGTAAGTGCGAAAGCCCCGCTCAAGTGAGCGGGGCTTCGCTAATTAGCTGGTTGCGAAAGCGATCAGCGCAGGATGTTGCGGGCCATCACCAAACGCTGGATCTGGTTGGTGCCCTCGTAGATCTGGGTGATCTTCGCGTCGCGCATCATGCGCTCGACCGGGAAGTCCGTGGTGTAGCCTGCGCCGCCGAAGAGCTGGACGGCGTCGGTGGTGACCTGCATCGCGACGTCGGACGCGAAGCACTTCGCGGCCGCGGAGATGAAGCCAAGGTTCTTCTCGCCACGCTCGGCGCGAGCGGCCGAGGTGTAGACCATGAGGCGCGCGGCCTCGATCTTCATCGCCATGTCAGCCAGCATGAACTCGGTGTTCTGGAAGCTGGCGATGGTCTTGCCGAACTGCTTGCGATCCTTGGTGTAGGCGATCGCCGCGTCGAGTGCACCCTGGGCGATACCGACAGCCTGGGCGCCGATGGTCGGGCGGGTGTGGTCGAGGGTCTGCAGCGCGGTCTTGAAACCGGTGCCGGGCTCGCCGATGATGCGGTCGCCGGGGACGCGGCAGTTCTCGAAGTACAGCTCGGCGGTGGGCGAACCCTTGATGCCAAGCTTGTGCTCAAGCGGGCCAACGACGAAGCCCTCGTCGTCCTTGTGCACCATGAACGCGGAGATGCCGTTGGCACCCTTCTCCGGGTCGGTCACGGCCATCACGGTGTACCACTCCGACTTGCCACCGTTGGTGATCCAGCACTTGGAGCCATTGATGATCCAGTCGTCGCCGTCGGCCTTCGCGCGGGTGCGCATCGCGGCGGCGTCGGAACCAGCTTCACGCTCGGACAGACAGTACGAGGCCATCTTGCCTTCGACGAGGTCGCCGAGGACCTTCTGCTTCAGTTCTTCGGAACCGTTGAGGATCAGGCCCATCGTGCCGAGCTTGTTGACGGCGGGGATCAGCGACGACGAACCGCAAACGCGGGCGACTTCCTCGATCACGATGCAGGTAGCGACCGAGTCGGCACCCTGGCCGCCGTACGCCTCGGGCACGTGGACGGCGTTGAAGCCTGCCGCGTTGAGGGCGGTCAGCGCCTCTTCAGGGAAGCGCGCCTGGCCGTCGACCTCTTTGGCGTAGGGGGCGATTTCCTTCTCGGCGAGGCCGCGGATGGCCGAGCGCAGCTCGTCGTGGAAATCCTCAAGCTGGAACAGGTTGAAATCCGGGTTTCCCGCCATCGGGGCACACTCCTGGTCGTGGTGGTTTCGCTGCGGTCCACAGCGTGTCATTCGTCGGCACTGAGTGCCAATCCACTCGGATTATACGCGCGGCATTCTGCGATCACATGGGCATATGTCGGTGGCACCGAGTGTCATGCAATCGACGTTTTCAACAGGCCGCGCGTTAGAGGTTACCGAGTTGGGCAGTGAGCGCGTCAGCGAGTTGACGCGGCGGCATGTCGCGCGGAAACACCGCGACGACCAGTTCGTCGCGCGAGGCGTTTCGCGTGCCGCCGCGCGGGATCGCGGCCAGTTCCGCACGCAAGTCGGCGACGCCAGCCGCCGACTCCCCTCGAACCATCCGTCGCAGCAAATAGTTGTGCGTCGCGGTGACAGCGGCGGTGAACTGGACGCGCGCGACGTCGCGTTCGTCGGGCAGCCGTTCCCGCAGAAATTCGGTGAAGAGCCGTTCGTAGCGGAACACCGTGACGATCTCCCGCTCGCGCAGCGCAGGCACTTCGCGGACGACCTGATAGCGCCGAACCGCGATGTCGCGCCACTCGGTGAACCGCGCGAAAACCCCGACGACAGCGTCGATAACGGCATCCCACGCGTCCCCGTTGTTGTCGGCGAGAAACCGTTGCGCGGTAGCGAGTTGGAACTCGTGATCGGCGAAAATCACGTCTTCCTTGGACCTGAATTGCCGAAAGAAAGTCCTGCGCGAAATCCCGGCGGCAGCGGCGATGTCGTCGACGGTAGTCGCCTCATACCCGCGCTCGGCGAAGAGCCGAAGCGCATGCTCAACAACCGCCAACCGAAACCGCGCCGCATCATCTTCAGCCACGCGCTCACCGTAGTCACCGCCGTCCGCCAGCGGTTAAGCACCCGATTCGCGGTCATTCACGCAGCGGGCGCGTCGCGACAGGATGACTATGGGCGAGTCGCGAATATGCTTGGCGCCCTCGGGTTTTCGTTACTTCACTCCCCAAGAAGCCTGTCGCGCAACGCCTTATCCTTCTCCAGCACCATTTCCTCAAGGCCCGTCTGGAACGCCGCCATCCGGTCACGCAGCGCCGGGTCGCAGACGCCGAGGATGCGGACGGCGAGCAAACCCGCGTTGCGCGCGCCGCCGATCGACACCGTCGCTACCGGAACGCCCGCGGGCATCTGGACGATCGACAGCAGCGAATCCATTCCGTCCAAATGCTTCAGCGGGACCGGGACGCCGATCACCGGGAGCGGGGTCGCCGACGCGACCATGCCGGGCAGGTGTGCCGCGCCGCCCGCGCCCGCGATGATCACCTTCACGCCGCGTCCAGCCGCGTCGCGTGCGTAGTCGAGCATGCGCTGCGGGGTGCGGTGGGCGGAGACAACGCCTACCTCGAAGGGCACGCCGAACTCGGCGAGCGCCTCAGCGGCGGCTTCCATCGTCGGCCAATCCGAATCGCTGCCCATGATCAAACCGACCTGGGGACCGCTGGTGGTAGTCACGACGACACTCCTGAACTTCGACGGGGCGGGTTGTGCAAGATCATCGCATCACCCCGCCGCTCCCCCGCACACGCGGAGGCCAACCTACTCCCCGTGCGAATCCCAACCGTCGGTCCACACGCCCGTCGACATCCACGTCGCCGCCCGCTCCGCCTTCTCCCGCACGAACTCAACGTCGTTGCCGAGAATGTTGATGTGCCCGATCTTGCGGTTAGGGCGCTCACCCTTGCCGTACAGGTGCACCTTCGCATCAGGCATCCGCGCGAAAAGGTGGTGCAACCGCTCATCCATCGACATCTCCGGCGCTTCAGCGGCACCGAGAATGTTGCTCATCACCGTGACGGGCGCGAGCGGGGTCGTATCTCCGAGCGGGTAGTCGAGCACCGCGCGAATGTGCTGCTCGAACTGCCCGGTCCGCGAACCGTCCATCCCCCAGTGCCCGGAGTTGTGCGGTCGCATCGCCAGCTCGTTCACCAGCACTTCGCCATCATGCGTTTCGAACAGTTCAACAGCCATCACCCCGACAACACCAAGCCCGGCGGCCAGCTCAAGCGCCATCGTCTCCGCACGCGCGGCAAGCTCTTCCGACAGGTCAGGCGCGGGCGCGATGACCACAGCGCACTGACCGTCGCGCTGCACGGTCTCGACGACAGGCCACGTCGCCGCCTGCCCAAACGGCGAACGCGCGACCATCGCGGAAAGCTCACGCTTCAACGGCACCTTCGCCTCAGCGAGCAACCGCACCCCGTGCGCGAGCTGGTCAGCGACCAACTCCGTGGCCTCGTCGGCAGACGCTGGCATCCACACGCCGCGCCCGTCGTAACCGCCACGCACGGCTTTCAACACGAAAGGCCACCCATGCTCGTCGCCGAACTTCACCGCGTCGGCGACCGAATCAACCGCGGTAAACGCGGGAACAGGCAACCCAAGCGACGACAACTTCTCCCGCATCGCCAACTTGTCCTGGGCGAAGATCAACGCCTGCGGCGGCGGCGCGACATTGACACCCTCGGCGACAAGCACCTCAAGATGCTCGGTCGGCACGTGCTCGTGGTCGAAGGTGAGCGCGTGCGAACCGCGCGCTGCTTCACGCAGCGCGTCGATGTCGTCGTGGCTGCCGTAGACAACGTTGGGGCTGACTTGCGCGGCCGGTTCACCGGGCGCGGCGGCAAGCACCCGCAGCGTGCTTCCCAGGGCGATCGCCGCCTGGTGCGTCATGCGCGCGAGTTGGCCACCGCCGATCATCGTGACGGTCGGCATGGCGGACTGATCGAACGAACGTGCACTCACGCCGACCAATGTTGTCATGTCCAAAGCGAATCTTTGCTACCGGTACACTCAGAACTTGTGTCAATCGTCGACGACGTGGTCAGCGTCCTACCCCCGCGCCTGCGCGCCGCCGCGCTTGGCAATGTCGAACTGATCAAGTTCGCGATTGTTGGCGCTACCACTTTCGTCATCGACAGCGGCCTGTTTTACCTGCTCAAGTGGACAATTCTCACCGAGAAGCCGGTTACGGCGAAGATCATTTCCGGCGTTGTCGCGGTGATCGCGTCCTATGTGCTGAACCGGGAGTGGTCGTTCAAGAATCGCGGCGGTCGCGAACGCGCGCACGAGGCATTCCTGTTTTTCGCCGTCAGCGCGATCGGTGTCGTCCTCAGCAACATCCCGCTGTGGATTTCCAGCTACGTGCTTGACCTGCGTCAGCCGAACGTCAGCTTCCTCGTCGAAAACGTCGCCGACTTCGTCAGCGCGTTCATCATCGGCAACCTGTTGCAAATGGCTTTCCGCTTCTGGGCGATGAAGCGCTGGGTCTTCCCCGACGAGATGTCGGAGCTGGAAAACGAGTTCGAAGACCTCGTCGCCGAAGTGACGATCGACAAGAAAAAGCCCGCTTAACGCGGTTCCGACAGCGCCGACCCAGCCCGGTTCCCGGTGGCTTTCGAACCGAGGAACACGGCGAAAAGCGCCGGTCGACGTCGCTGCAATTCCATTCGACCACCGTCGGCCTCAACGAGTGCACGCGCGAGCGCCAACCCAACGCCGGTCGACCCGCCCGCCGAAAACCCTCGGTCGAAAATGTGCGGCGCGAGCTCATCACGCACGCCTTCGCCTTCGTCGGCGACCTCAACGCACACGACCGGGTCGCGCGAACTCATCGTCGGGACCGTCCGCACCGACACCGTGCATGTTCCACCGCCGTGCATCAACGCGTTGTCGACCAGCACCGCGACCGCTTCCCGCAACCGAGAACCCGTTATCGGGGCGCGCAGCGTCTCGTCGCCGATGAGTCGCAACTCGCGCCCGTCCTCGCGGAACGGGGGCTTCCACTCGGCGACAACGCCGCGCAGCTCGGCCATCACCGGGACCGGGTCGCGGTCGGCGGCGTCTTCGTCGCGGGACGCGCGGACGAGGTCGTCGATCGCTTCGGTGAGCCGGTCGACCTGGGCCATCGCCTCCTCGGCCTCGTGCACGACTTCGGGGTCGCGGTGCGTTGACAGCTCGTCGAGGCGAAGGCGAACGGCAGTAAGCCGACTGCGCAGCTGATGGGAAACGTCGGCGACGAGCGCGTGCTCGCGCTGCAATCGACCAGCGATTTCGACGGTCGCCGAATCGAGCACGTCGGAGACGCGGTCGAGTTCGGCGATGCCGTGCCGACGCGGGTCGGGGCGGAAGTCGCCCATCGCGAGGCGCGCTGCCCGCGCGGCGACGTCACGCAACGGGTCAGCGACGCGACGCGCCGTGACAACCGCGACCGAGAACGCCGCCCCAAGCGATGCGAGCACCGCCAACGCGACAGCGGCGACGGCCTGTTCCTGCCTCGCGTGCATCCCGGCGGCAGGTACTTCGAGCCGCAACGACCCGGATGTCCCCATCGACAGCGACTCGACAAGCGGATTGTCGACCGAATCCACGCCGATGTCGGCGCGCGCCGCATTGTCGGTTGGCGTCGGATACACGATCGTGAGCCGACCACCTTGTGGGACGAGCGCCGAAATCGCGCGCGTTTCCAGCGGCGGATGCACGAACCCGTCAACGCGCTCTTGGGAAACGATCTCGGTCGCCATGCGGTCGAGCCGGTCCTGCAAATCGTTGCGGGTGATGTCTTCGACCCACAACCACGCGGTGTAAATGAGCGGCACCCCCAACACGATCGTGGTGATCGTGAGCACGGTCAGGATCGAACGCAGAATCCGTCGCCGCACGTGGTGGCTAACTCGCGTTGAGCCGGAAGCCGACGCCACGCACGGTGACAATGCGGCGCTCGGCCATCGGGCCTTCGTCGCCGATCTTTCGGCGCAACCAGGACATGTGCATGTCGAGGGTTTTCGACCCGCGTAGGTCGGCGTCGCCCCACACTTCGCGCAGGATCACTTCGCGCGGAACAACCTGACCCGCGCGGTCGATGAGCACCTTGAGTAGCTCGTATTCCTTATTCGCGAGGTTCACTTCCACCCCGTTGACGAGCACGCGACGCGCCGCCGGTTCCAGCCGAATGCTGCCGACCTCGACGGCGTCGTCGCCAATCCCGCTGCGTCGCAATAGCGCGCGCACGCGGGCGAGCAGCTCGGCGAGCCGGAACGGTTTGCCGACGTAGTCGTCGGCACCGGCGTCGAGTCCGACGACGAAGTCGACTTCGTCGGTGCGCGCGGTGAGCATGAGGACGGCTAGGTCGGCGCCGGACGCGCGCACCTGGCGACACACTTCAAGCCCGTCCATTCCGGGCAGGCCGAGGTCGAGAATCAGCAGGTCATGCGCCCCTTCGAGGGCGCGTTCGAGCACGGCGGGTCCGAACCGTTCGACGGTGACGGTATAGCCCTCGCGGCCAAGGGCGCGCGACAGCGGCGCGGCGATCGCCTCGTCGTCTTCGGCGAGCAGTACGGCGGTCATGTGGTCAACGGTAGCCGCCCCACGCTTGGTCGCCGCGTTGATTGGTTGCCTCGAACACCTCGTGATAGAGCAGCGCGTGCACTTGCTGGACGCCGGGGATGTCGTCGTATTCGAGTGGTTCGTCCGACGACGACCCGATGATCAGGGTGCCGGTGCCCAGGAGTCGGTCGAAAATCCCGTGCCGAAACTGCACGCTGGAGATGCGACTGAGCGGGATGTCGATGCCGGTGTGGGTCAAAACGCCTTGGCGCACCAACACGCGACGCTCGGTGACGATGAAATGCGTTGACTTCCAAGCGATTACGCGACCAACGCAGCGCCACAGAATGAGCCCGAACCAAATCAGCCCAAGCAAGATCAACAAAACGACCCGAACCTGGCCGCTGGTATTACGCCAGATCAAGCCTCCGAGAAAGCCGGCAACCGCCGTTCCGGCGATCAGGGTAAGCACTGGCCAGAACAACATCTTCCAATGCGGGTGCCGATGCAGAATTAGCAGCTCATCGGGCGCGAGGACGTCCTCTGGGTAACCCATGGAGCAACGATAGCGCCTCAAGCACTAGGGTGGCCGTCACGCCAGAGCAGCACTTGTTCGTCACATGTACGCGGAACGAGAAGTGGAGGCACGCGTGTCCAGAGATCTCACCCAGCTCGAAATTCTGACCGAGCTTGAACCGATTGCCGAACAGAATCTCAACCGTCACCTAGGCATCGCCAAGGAATGGCATCCCCACGACTATGTGCCGTGGGAAGAGGGTCGTAACTTCGCCGCGATGGGCGGAATCGATTGGGACCCAACGCAATCCAGGCTCAGTGAAGTCGCGAAAGCGGCGATGATCACCAACCTGCTTACCGAGGACAACCTGCCGTCCTACCACCGCGAAATCGCCGAGAACTTCTCCCAGGACGGCGCGTGGGGCACCTGGGTTGGTCGGTGGACGGCCGAAGAAAACCGGCACGGCATCGTGATTCGCGACTACCTCGTTGTCACGCGTGGCGTTGATCCGGTCGCACTCGAACAGGCACGCATGGTGCACATGACCCAGGGCGCGCACGCACCGGCGAACTGGGGCGGCTTCCTGGTCAACGTCGCGTATGTGACGTTCCAAGAACTCGCGACGCGCGTCAGTCACCGCAACACCGGTCGCGTTTGTGACGATCCGGTCGCTGACCGCATGCTCGCGCGTGTCGCGACCGACGAGAACCTGCACATGATCTTCTACCGCAATCTCTGTGGCGCGGCGCTCGATCTTGTCCCCGATCAGGCGATGGAAGCCATCACCAAGGTGCTCGTGAACTTCCAGATGCCCGGCGCTGGCATGCCCAACTGGCGGCGCAACGGCGTGCTGATGGCCAAGCACGGCATCTATGACCTGCGTCAGCACCTCGACGAGGTTGTCCGGCCAGTACTCAAGCAGTGGAATGTGTTCGATCGCAACGATTTTGGTGTGCGTGGCGAACTTGCCCGTGAAGAACTCGCTGAGTTTTTGACCAAGCTCGAACGCGACGTGCTCAAGTTCGAAGAGCAGCGCGACCGACTGCTTGCGCGCGAACGCGTTGTCGCTGACCGGAAAACGCTGGCGACTGGCGCTGCCGCGCGGTAACGCTCAACCCGAGGCGAGGGGCGGGCCCGCAATGGCGCAGGCCCGCCGAGCGTCTTAGTACTGCCCGCGCAGGTGGCTCACGTCGCCTGCCGAGACGGCGGTGTCGCCGATGAGCAGGCGGCCACTTTCATCGACGCCGGTCGCGACGCCGGTGACCACTTTGTCGCCGGGGAGTTCCGCACGAACTTCTAAACCGATTGTCGCGCAGCGGTTTCGGTAATCCTCGGCAAGCACGTCCGGCGACCAACCCGCCTCCTGCCACGCGGTGAAACGCGCACCAAACGCGCGCAAGATCGCGGCGGCGAGGTCGGTGCGATCAGTCGACGCCCCCGCGAGTCGAAGCGAAATCGCGTGCGGCACCGGCAGTTCCGCCTCGCTGAGGTCAACGTTGAGACCAACGCCAACAACCACAGTCGGGTTTGCACCGCCAGCGGCAACCTCGGCCAAAATCCCCGCCAGCTTGCGCCCATTCAGCAGCACGTCGTTCGGCCACTTCAATTCCGCTGCGACGCCGACACTTTCGCGCAGCGCATCAACAACGGCGACCCCGGTCAGCAACGGCAACCACCCGAGCACCGCGGGGTCAATTCCCGGCAACCGCACCAACATCGACATCGCGATCTGCGCGCGCGGCGGTGAACTCCAGGCCCTCGCGTGTCGACCGCGTCCCTTCACCTGTTCCTCGGCAAGCAGCGCGACCCGGTCAAGCGACGGGTCCGCGGTTGCCAACGCGACTAGGTCGGCATTGGTCGACCCGGTCTCATCAACCACATCAATACGGCGGAAAAATCCGGAACTGCCGTCGCTGAACTCGCGCAGGCGATGGGTGTCGATCGGGGCCCTATCCATCCTTGGCACGCTAGTCGGTGGGCGGATCGACGCGACGATGGCCGCACCTAGCTGCGCTTTCTCTTACTGGCCGGTAGCCAAGACTGCCGTAGTGCGATGCAGTGTCACTCGTTACACTCGGCTCCCATGACGAGTGTCCAGCAGCAGCCCGCATCGGAATCGGCGGGCACCCCCGATATCCACACCACCGCCGGGAAGCTGGCTGATCTGCGGAATCGGCTCACCGAAGCCCAACACCCGATGGGTGAAGCCGCAGTAGACAAGGTGCACGCCAAGGGCAAGATGACCGCGCGTGAGCGCATCCTCGCCCTTGTCGACGAGGGTTCGTTCGTCGAACTCGACGCCCTTGCCCGCCACCGCAGCGTGAACTTCGGCCTTGAGCACAACCGCCCGCTCGGCGACGGCGTTGTAACCGGCTACGGCACCATCGACGGCCGCGACGTGTGTCTGTTCTCCCAGGATGTCACCGTTTTCGGTGGCTCGCTTGGTGAGGTTTACGGCGAGAAGATCGTCAAGGTCATGGACCTGGCCATCAAGACCGGCCGTCCGCTCATCGGCATCAACGAGGGCGCGGGCGCGCGCATCCAAGAAGGTGTTGTCTCGCTCGGCCTCTACGGCGAGATCTTCCACCGCAACGTCCAGGCGTCGGGTGTCATCCCGCAGATTTCGCTGATCATGGGCGCTGCCGCCGGTGGTCACGTGTACTCCCCCGCGCTCACCGACTTCGTCGTGATGGTCGATCAGACCTCGCAGATGTTCGTCACCGGCCCCGACGTGATCAAGACCGTCACCGGTGAAGAGGTCACGATGGAAGACCTCGGCGGCGCGCACACGCACATGACCAAGTCCGGCGTCGCGCACTACGTGGCTTCGGGTGAGCAGGACGCGCTCGACTACGTCAAGGACCTGCTTTCCTACCTGCCGAGCAACAACCGCGCTGAGGCGCCGCGCACGATCCCGACCGATCCGATCGACGGTGCTATCGCCGACTCGCTCACCGACGAGGATCTTGAACTCGACACGATCATCCCCGACTCGCCGAACCAGCCCTATGACATGCACGAGGTCATCCGGCGACTGACCGACGACGACGAGTTCCTTGAGGTCCAGGCCGAGCGCGCGATGAACATCATCTGCGGCTTCGGCCGCATCGACGGCCGCAGTGTCGGCATCGTCGCCAACCAGCCCACTCAGTTCGCCGGCTGCCTCGACATCGACGCCTCCGAGAAGGCCGCGCGCTTCGTTCGTACCTGCGACGCGTTCAACGTCCCGATCCTCACCCTCGTCGACGTTCCGGGCTTCCTCCCGGGCACCGGCCAGGAATACAACGGCATCATCCGGCGTGGCGCGAAGCTGCTTTACGCCTACGGCGAGGCCACTGTGGGCAAAATCACTGTCATCACTCGTAAGGCCTACGGCGGCGCGTACGACGTGATGGGTTCCAAGCACATGGGCGCCGACGTGAACCTCGCGTGGCCAACCGCTCAGATCGCCGTCATGGGTGCATCGGGCGCGGTCGGTTTCGTGTACCGCAAGCAGCTCGCTGAAGCGGCAAAGAACGGCGCTGACGTGGACGCATTGCGTCTCGAACTGCAGAACGAGTACGAGGACACCCTCGTGAACCCGTACGTCGCGGCTGAGCGTGGTTACGTCGACGCGGTGATCCCGCCGTCGCACACCCGCGGGCAGATCGTGTCGGCGCTGCGGTTGCTCGAACGGAAGATGGTGACGCTGCCGCCGAAGAAGCACGGCAACATTCCGCTGTGATTCGGCGATAACCTCTCTACCACGGCAACCGATCGGGATACCCTTCCGGTCGAGGCAGGAAGGATCTGGCACTGTGACAACTGTGGCAGAAGAAGACGTGTTAACCGCCGCCGAGCTTGAGCTCGACGATCTCGGACTCGTCGAGGAAGTCGAATCGATAGTCGACGCGCTCATCGAAGCGCAGCCAAGCGAGCCCCAGCAGGAACCGATGTTCCGGGTGCTCAAAGGTTCGCCCACCGACGAAGACGTCGCCGCGCTTGTCGCGGTGTTCGCCGCCGCGAGCGCGCAAGTGGGCGCGGCAGTCGAAACCGGTCCCACCGACAACTGGGGAGTCGCCACGCTTTCGCATCGTGGCGTCAACCCGTTCTCGCCCTACGCGTACCCGCTGCTGTCGCACCTGCGCTGATGACGCGTTTGGTGCTCGCATCAGCGTCACGCGCCCGGTTAGGCATCCTGCGCGGGGCCGGCATCGACCCCATCGTGCAGGTTTCAGAAGTAGACGAGGACGCGGTAGCCGACGCGCTACCGCATGGCACTTCGCCTGAGGACGTCGTCGTCGCGTTGGCGCGCGCTAAAGCGCTCGACGTGGCGGCGGCGATTCCCGAACATTCCGCCGACGCGGTTGTCGTCGGCTGCGATTCCATGCTGCTCGTCAACGGGCAGCTTCAGGGCAAACCACACACGCCCGAGGTCGCGAAACAGCGGTGGAAAGACCAGGCGGGACGTAGCGCTGAGCTGCTCACCGGTCACTGTGTGTTGCGGGTGCGCGACGGCGAGATCGTCGCTGACGCGGCCGAGTGCTCCGGCACGGTCATCCACTTCGCGAAACCAACCGACGACGAACTCGACGCGTACATCGCCACCGGCGAACCGTTGCAGGTTGCCGGTTCGTTCACCCTCGACGGGCTCGGTGGCTGGTTTGTCGACCGGATCGACGGCGACCCTTCGTCGGTGATCGGGATTGGGCTACCGCTGTTGCGCGGGCTGCTCGAAGACGTCGGCGTCAGTGTCACGCAACTGTGGCGCGACGCTGCGCAGTGAAGCCGGTCGCAGCTCTTCCGGTGCCGCTTCCATCGCCGGGGTCTCCGGCTTAGCGACGGTCAAGTCGAGTCGTGCTGTGCACAGTTCCGGCTCAACGAACGGGTGCAGCTGCACGTCGACGCGGCCATGCGCACCGTTTCGATCGAGAATCTCGCGCATCAGGCCGATGTGCACGCCACACACCACTTCCGCGTGCGAGCGGGCGAGTTCGCGCAGCGGGCACGCGGTGAGCTTGATGCCAACGTGGTCGGGGGTGTCACCGACCGGGTCTTTTTCCGGGGCGAAGCCCAGTTCCGACATCAGCGTCATCGTGATGTCGCGGGCGTCGGCCAAGCTCGTGACCGGGTGCGCGTTGATGTCCATGCGCGCGCCCCACGCGCGACCAGCGGCGATCGCGGCGGCCGAACGGGTGACCGGGTCGGGCCCGAGCTGGTCGGCGAGCACCTGCGCGAGTTCCTGATAGCCAACCGAGCGCTGCACCGCGCGATAGCCGATGCGCGGGCGACCACGGCCGCGTGGTGGTTGCTGGAACTGGCGAACGAGGGATTCGCGAGTGAGCACGTCGAGGTGGAATCGCACGGTCGTGACGTGTTGTCCGGTGATTCTGGCCAGTTCTTGAGCATCGAGGGGCTCGGTCGCGCCACGTAGGATCGCGAGCAGTCGCCGCCGCGGCCAAGAATCGGACATAGCTCACCCCTCCTCTTCAGAGACTTTATCGGACACCAGTGCGCTTTATTCGCCCATTGTGTCGATTCGTGATGTCTCGACACAGACCTACCATCGTGAAGGAACCACTATCGTGCCCGTCGCTTCGGATCCGCACCCCGCCTTCGGTTCTTACGCGGTCCCGCACCGTTTAGTAACCACAGAGTGGCTATCGGCAAACATCGGCAGGCCGGGACTGAAGATCATCGAAGCTAACGATGACATCCTGCTCTACGACATCGGGCACGTCCCGGGCGCGGTCAAGATCGACTGGCGCGGCGACCTTTCCGACCCGGTGACCCGCGACTATATCGACGGTCCCCGCTTCACCGCACTCATGCGGGCCAAGGGTATCGGCCGCGACGACACGGTAGTGATCTATGGCGATCGTGGCAATGCCCAAGCCGCACACACCGCGTGGATTTTCACCCTGTTCGGCCACGACGACGTGCGCCTACTCGACGGTGGCCGCGACGCGTGGCTTTCCGAAGAACGCGACATCACCTTCGACCTGCCCACCCTCGCTGCCAGCGATTACCCCGACGTCACCCGCGATGACGTGACCGCGCGCGCTTCGCGTGAACAGGTGCTCGCCCGACTCGGCGCGCCGCTCATCGACGTGCGCTCGGCCGCCGAATACGCCGGTGATGGCGAGGAAAAACCATTCGATTCCGAATACGCGACCTTGCGTGGCGGGCACGTGCCAACGGCGGTGAACCTCCCGTGGACCTCCGCGTGCGGTCCCGACGGCCGTTTTCTTTCGCGCGCCGAACTCGATGCCGTTTACGGGCAGCTGCCCGCCGACGATTTGGTTGTTTACAGCCGTCTCGGCGAGCGGTCCAGCCACACCTGGTTCGTGCTCACGTTCCTGCTCGGCCGCACGTCAGTGCGCAATTACGACGGTTCGTGGATCGAATGGGGCAACTCGGTTCGGCTGCCGATCGCACGAGGATCGCAACCCGGGGATCTCACCGAGATCTGACCAAAAACGTGCGCGTCACATCGAGCTGAGTATTGTGACCTGCAACCTACTCAACAGTAGGGCTAGCCGAGTTCGAGCAGCGTTGGCACACTGCCTACACTCGCCCGAGACGAAAGTTGTCGATCCCGGGCACGGGGCCTAACCGGCCTCCCGTCCCCCGACGCGACCAAAGATTGCACACAGGAGGCTCAGTGCCCAGCCATGCCAGCGCACGGATCACGAAGGTACTCGTAGCTAACCGCGGCGAGATCGCGGTCCGCGTGATCCGCGCTGCCAAAGACGCGGGGATCACCAGCGTCGCGGTATACGCAGAGCCCGACGCCGACGCGCCCTTCGTGAAGCTCGCCGATGAGGCGTTCGCGCTCGGTGGACAGACCTCGGCCGAGTCGTACCTCGTGTTCGACAAGATCCTCGACGCCGCAGCTAAGTCCGGCGCCGACGCGATTCACCCCGGTTACGGCTTCCTCTCCGAGAACGCCGACTTCGCCCAGGCCGTCATCGACGCCGGGCTCATCTGGATCGGCCCGTCGCCGCAGTCCATCCGCGACCTCGGCGACAAGGTCACCGCGCGCCACATCGCTGAGCGCGCGAACGCGCCGATGGCCGCTGGTACCAAGGACCCGGTCAAGAACGCCGACGAGGTTGTCGCGTTCGCCAAGGAGTACGGCGTTCCCGTCGCGATCAAGGCTGCCTTCGGTGGTGGCGGTCGCGGCATGAAGGTCGCGCACACGATCGAAGAGATCCCCGAGCTTTTCGAGTCGGCAACGCGTGAGGCCATCGCCGCGTTCGGTCGCGGTGAGTGCTTCGTCGAGCAGTACCTCGACAAGGCCCGCCACGTCGAGGCCCAGGTCATCGCCGACCAGCACGGCAACGTTGTCGTCGCCGGTACCCGCGACTGCTCGCTGCAGCGTCGCTTCCAGAAGCTCGTCGAGGAGGCGCCCGCGCCGTTCCTTTCCGACGAGGTTCGCGCCAAGATCCACGATTCGGCCAAGCGCATCTGCCGCGAAGCTGGCTATTACGGTGCTGGCACGGTCGAGTACCTCGTGCAGGGCGAGACGGTTTCGTTCCTTGAGGTCAACACGCGTCTGCAGGTTGAGCACCCGGTCACCGAGGAGACCGCTGGTATCGACCTCGTGCGTCAGCAGTTCGCCATCGCCAACGGCGAAGAACTGACCATCAAGGAAGATCCGGCCCCGCGCGGTCACTCGTTCGAGTTCCGCATCAACGGCGAAGATGCCGGTCGCGGCTTCCTGCCCGCTCCGGGCCCGGTTTCGGTGTACCGCGAGCCGTCGGGCCCCGGTGTCCGCGTCGACTCCGGTGTCGTTGAGGGCAGCGTGATCGGCGGTCAGTTCGACTCGATGCTCGCCAAGCTCATCGTCACCGGCGAAAACCGCGAGCAGGCGCTGCAGCGTGCTCGTCGCGCGCTCGCTGAGTTCGACGTGCAGGGTCTCGCGACGGTCATCCCGTTCCACCGCGCGATCGTTTCCGATCCCGCCTTCATCGGTGACGGCACCAAGTTCGACGTCTACACCAAGTGGATCGAAAACGAGTGGAACAACACCGTCGAGCCGTTCACCGCTGGTGCGCCCGCTGACGACGCCGACGAGGAACTGCCGCGGCAGAAGGTTGTCGTCGAGGTCGGTGGCCGTCGCGTTGAGGTGTCGCTGCCCGGTCAGTTCAGCATCGGCAACGGTGGTGGCGCGGCGCCTGCTGGCGTGATCCGCAAGAAGCCGAAGCCGCGCAAGCGTGGTGGCGCCGGTGCCGGTGCCGCTTCGGGCGACGCGGTCACCGCCCCGATGCAGGGCACCGTCGTGAAGGTCGCGGTTGAGGAAGGCCAGACTGTCGAGGCTGGCGACCTGATCGTTGTCCTTGAGGCGATGAAGATGGAAAACCCGGTCAACGCGCACAAGGCTGGTGTGGTCACCGGTCTGTCGGTTGAGGCGGGTGCCGCGATCACGCAGGGCACTGTGTTGGCGGAGATCAAGTAAGTTTTAGGTAGTACGCGAGGGCCCCGGTTGCGAAACCGGGGCCTTTTCGCTGTGTTGGGCGGCTCGTGGTTGATTGGTGGGTGCGCGTCGAGGTTGGGCTGGTCGCCGCAGAGGCCCGCGTGCGGTGGGCGTCCGGATGGGAGACCCTGGCGCACCCATGAGGCCGGCAGCAGCCATGAGCGCGACGCAGCGACTGGGCGGGACTGTGAAGGCGACGCTTAGGCTGCACGGCCACGAGCGCGACGCCCAGCCTGGGCACAGACCGCGAGCGCGACGCCCAGTCTGGACGGGGGCTGTGAGCCAGACGCCGAGGCTGAATGGAAGCCATGAGGGCGGCGCGGACGCGGACTGCCTGGGCGATGAAGTGCGCGCGGGGGGCGTAAATCGGGTGCGTACGGCTGCGTTCTTGTCTGTGAACCTCGGGCGAACCCCTTCGAGTGACTCCGTCGCGGATGTCCGAATCGCAGTATCGTCGGTCGGGTGACCAGCACTGCGCGTATCGAAGGTTCGTCGACTTCCGCGCCGAGCGCCGCTGACGTCATCGCTTCGCGCTCCGAAACTGGGCGACGCGACGACGGGCATCGGCTCGCGTTGGTGATCGAAGGTGGCGGTTCTCGCGGCGTCTATTCGAGCGGCATGGTGCACGCGCTGGAGGAACTCGGGCTCACTAGCATCTTCGACGCCGTTTACGGCACGTCAGCCGGTGCGATTAACGGTGCCTGGTTGCTTTCTGGGCGCGCGTCGACCGGGATGCGCGCGGCGTGGACCGACCCGGAGATCATGCGACGCGCGATCGACCCGTCGCGAGTGTTGCGGTGGCGGCCCGTTTTCGACCTGCGCTACCTCGTGCACAACGTGTACGACGGCATTCAACCGATGGATTTCGATGCGATCCTTGGCAATTCGACAACATTCCATCCGATGGCGACCGACATCCACACCGGGCTTTCCGTCGATTTGCACCCGTTCTTGGTCGATAAGCCGAGTCTGCTGACCGCGTTGCGCGCATCCGCTGGCTTGCCGTTGTTGGCTGGGCCGCCGGTGTCGCTTGGTGGTCGCGCGTATTTCGACGGCGGACTTGCCGAAACGGTCCCGATCCGCGCAGCGGTGGCGGCGGGCGCGACGCACGCGTTGGTGTTGCGCACTCGACGCGAGGACGAACGCAGGCCGCCCGCATCGCTGCTGCACCGCGTTGTGGGCGGCGGATACATGCGGGCGATCGCCCCCGGCGCGTTCCGCGCATGGATGGCGCGCCCGCAGCAGCAGGACCTTGAAGACGAGTTCCTCGCGTCGCGCGGCGATGCGGTGTTGCAGGTGTTCCCGCCCGCAGACGCGCCACCGATCGACAGCGCGTCGCGCGATACGGCACTACTCGCGCAGGGATTGGTGTTGGGCAACGCGGCAATGCGATCGACTTTGCGCACCCGGTTGGGGTGAAGCGGGCGCGCGTACGGACCGTCCGACACGCCCACCCCGCACCGCCATTACGCTGCCACTTCGCCGCTGGTGCGCCGGCTGGCGCTATGACTCGCCCGGTCCGCCCACCACCGGACCCGTCACCTCACCGCCACCGCACTGCCGCTCATCGACTCGCCCAGCCGTCGACCGTGCGCCCGGACAGTCCGACACCCCACACCTGACACCGGCACTGCGCTGCCGTTGCTCGACTCGACCGACTGCCGTGACGTGCCCCGTGTCCCAGCGGTCCGACATGCACTCGACCCCGCCACTGCGCTACCACTTCGCTAGGTAATCGCCTCCGAACGCCAGCCGTCCACACACCGCAGCCACCGCACTGCCATTAGCCGACTCAACCGCAGTCGTCACGTACCCCCCGACCGTCTGACACGCCCACTCGACACCGCCACTACGCTGCCCTTGTGGAACCAATCGAGATCAATGCTGGGGCCTGGTACCTGCGCGCGCTGCGGGCGGATCGGCGCATCGACGACCGTCCCGCGTTGGCCGACGGCGGCGTTACCGACCCCGATTACGTCGCGACTCGTTCCGCGCAGTGGGCGGACGAATCGCATTTCTCGTGGGCGGTGTGCGTGCCAACGACGGCGGAACTGGTCGCTGAGATTGGCGTGACCCCCTCACCCGACGGGACCGCAGCCGTAAGTGGTTGGGCGCGAACAGGATTCGACGATGCGTTGGCGACCGGACTGGAGTCCGTCACGAGGTTCGTTGCTGGCGCGCTTGGCCTGACCCCTGTGCCTGCTTCTGACTCGCCGTAGCCGACGGTGGTCCAACCGCACTAGACAAAACCCCAGGTCAGCCAGGAAACTTAGGGTCACCTCCGAATAGCATTTTCGTGCAGGTTCGCACGCAAAGACTCTTTTACAGCCCCGAAGCTCGCGAACCCGCACGAAAATGCCACCTAGTCAGCGCATAACACCCGTATGCCCGGTCGAATAGCGACCAGGCTGCGGCCACACCGTCAACCCATGCGGACCAGCGCCAACAGGAATGCGGGCAAGCAATTCCCACTTCGCGATATCGACCGCGTACACCTCGTTGTGGCGTCGGCCCGACACCCAAAACACGGTGCCGTCGGCGGAAATATTGCCCATGTCAGGCGAGCCGCCGCCGGGAATCTCCCACTTGCGCACCAACTTTGACGTCGCGAAGTCCCAGACCGAGATGCTGCCCTCGTCGCGATTGGTGATGAGCATTTGGGTGGAGTCGCGGGTGATGTAGAGCCCGTGCGCGCCCTTGCCGGTGGGGATGATGCCGGTGTTTTCGAAGGTGTGCGCGTCGATGGTGTAGACCCCGTCGGCCATCATGTCGGCGACGTAGAACACGTGACCGTCGGGCGAGAGCTTCACGTCTTGCGGCATTCCGCCGCGACCGCCTGGCAGGTCGATCATCTTCACGAGCGTGCGCTGAGCGACGTCGAAAACCGCCATGCGCCCGGCGAATTCGCAACTTGCGACGGCGAAGCGACCGTCGGCGGTGAAGTCCATGTGATCGACGCCAGCGCAGTCGGGGACCGCGAGCGCATGCAGTTTCTGCCAACTGACGGGGTCGTAGAAGTCGAGCGACTTGTCCGCTTCGGCAACGACGATCGCGAACTTCCCGTCGGGCGTGTAGTACATGTTGTAGGGGTCGCGAACCGGAAAAGCGTTGCCCGACTTGCCCGTTCGGGGATCGATCGGAATCAGACTCCCCCCGCCGATGGGCAGGTCGTTGGTGGCGTACAGCGTTTGCATGTCGTACGAGGGCACAACATGCTGGGGTTCTTCGCCGCCGGATGAGTAGGTGTCGATGACGGCGAACGTGTCTTGGTCGATCACCGTCACCGACCCGCCCTTGCTGTTGGGGACGTAGACGAGTCGTCGATGGTCAGCGACGGCGGGACTGAGCGTGCGGTTGGCCGCGTAAATATCGGTGGCCGACAGCGGCGGCGGCATGCCGGGCAGCAGGTCCGTCATGTGTGCGGGCATCGCGGTCGTGGTTGGCACGGGCGCCGCGACCTCAGTGGCAGGCGCGGGCACCGTCTCATCCCCCCGCCCACACCCGGCTGCGGCCAGCACCAAAACCACACCGATTTGTCCGATTCGACGATTCACGCGCAGCACACTCACACCCTTGAGCAACGACCTGATGACGTACAGGAGCACCCTAGGAGTCACAACAGCTAAATGTCAGCAATTTCGCCCCATCCCCGGCGGTTCCCCCAAGACACGCCTATTCCCAGTCCCCAAGATGCGCAGAAACGATCCCAGCAACCAACTCCAAGGGGTCTTGCCCGTCCGCAACAACTTCGAGCGTGCGATTGGCGGCAAGCGAAGCGAGTCCATGCACATTGGTCCACAGCGCTAGCGCCCGCCGCGGTGCGGAGTCGACACGATCAGGGTCGACTCGCGCGACAAGCTCCACGATCCCCCGATAGAGGGGAACCGTCGTCGCCCGCAGGTTTTCGCCGGAACCGACAAGGAGGTCGTGTCGACTCGCGGAGGCGCCGACGGAACTACCTGGAGTCAGCAGCTACGCGCGTGAGGACGGCGTCCAAAGCATCTACCGCACTTGCCAATTCCTCTTCTGTCACCGTCAAAGGCGGGCGGAAGCGGATGGAGCGTTCACCTGTGCCAAGCAGCAATACGTGTTCGTCCTCGCGCAATGCGCGCACTACCTCGTCGCGAATTTCCGGGGTCGACAACGTGACCGCGCACATCAAACCCCTGCCGCGCGGTTCGCTCACCAAAGTGGGGTGGTTCGCCACCAATGACTCCAACCGGGAAAGCAAGTAATCGCCAAGGGGCCCAACACCTTCGATCAGTTTCTCCCGCTCGATCACTTCCAAAATGCGGCGGGTGCGGACCATGTCGGTCAAGTTTCCGCCCCACGTCGAATTCAAGCGTGAGCAGACCTGAAAGACGTTGTCGCTCACCTCATCTACGCGACCACCCGCCATAATTCCGCACACCTGCGTCTTCTTCCCGAACGCGACCACGTCCGGCGTAACGCCAAGCTGCTGATAACACCACGTGGTCCCGGTCATCCCGACGCCCGTCTGCACCTCGTCGAGAATGAAAAGTGCGTCGTTCGCGTGGCACAACCGTTCCATTGCCTGCAAAAACTCCGGGCGCAAATGGCGGTCGCCGCCCTCGCCCTGAATGGGTTCGGCGATGAAACAGGCGACGTCGTCGGGGTATTCGGCAAAGGCCTGCGCAGCCTGCTCAAGCGCGGCGGCTTCCAGCGCTTCGATATCGTCACCAGCGAAGGTGTGCGGGGTGTCGATGCGCGGCCAATCGAATTTCGGGAACCGATCGGTTTTCACCGGATCGGTGTTGGTCAACGACAGCGTGTACCCACTTCGACCGTGAAAAGCCCCGGTCAGGTGCAGCACGCGCGAACCAGCGGCGGCAAGGCCAGCGGCCTGATTGCGCCGCGACTTCCAGTCGAAGGCAACTTTCAACGCGTTCTCTACCGCCAACGCCCCACCGTCGACAAAGAACAAATGCGGCAGAGCCGGATCGCCGAGCACCCGCGCGAAGGTATCGACAAAGCGCGCCAACTCGACCGTGTAAATGTCGGAATTGCTCGGCTTATTGAGCGCGACCGCAGCCAATTCGGCGCGGAACTCCGCGTCGTCGGCAAGCGCGGGATGATTCATCCCCAGCGCGTTGGACGCGAAGAAACCGAACATGTCGAGATATTCGGTACCGTCGCGCTCGTCAACAATCGTGCGGCCGCGCGAAGCGGCGAGGTCGAGCACGAGTTCGAAACCGTCGGCGAGGATGTGCTCGGACAGAATTTCACTGACCCGGTTGGCGGTGGTGACCGCCGCGCCGGGGCGCTCCAGTTCGATGGTCACACCCACCACGATACGCAAAACTTTGCGTCAAACGGTAGGAACAGCGAACTAATTACCGGAAATCGTTACCTATCGTAGAATGTCTGCAGGATGATGGTGCTGCGGGTATGCACGTTGGCGGTGGCTCGAATCTCGGCGAGCAACTGTTCGAGATGCCGAGGCGAAGCCACACGCACCAGCAGCACGTAGCTTTCATCGCCCGCAACCGAGTGACACGCCTCGATACCGGGAATGTGTTGCAACAGCGCGGGCGCTTCGTCGGGCTGGGAAGGGTCGAGAGGAGTGATCGCGACGAACGCCGAAAGCATCTGGCCGAGGGCTTCGGGATCAACGTGGGCGGCGTATCCGCGAATCACGCCGCGCGCCTCGAGCCGCCGCACCCGCGACTGCACGGCCGACACCGAAAGGCTCGCCTTTTCCGCCAAGTTCGACAATGTCGCACGACCATCGCTCATTAGTTCTTTGATCAATAGTCGATCAATATCGTCGAGCTGGGGTCGAACCGGTGTTTCCGCCATTAGCGAAGGCTAACCCAGCAGTAGGGCACACCACGGGGAAACTTCTTTCTGTTCCACCCCGAAAATGGGCCAACATTTCCGTGAGCCGCACCAATGACCAAGAAGGTGGCAGCGATGACTGAGCCAACGACCGAGCAACTCGCCCTGCGCGCGAAAACCCTGCTGACCAGCATCGGAGCCGAGCTGCCGACATCGGGCACGCTGCCAGCGCGCACCCCGATCAGCGGCGGAACGCTGGCCTACGTCACCGTCGACACCCCCGCTTCGGCCGAGGCCGCCATCGACCGCGCGGCCACTGCATTCGAATCATGGCGCACCGTCCCAGCGCCCGCACGCGCCCGCCTCGTCCGCGCCCTCGCCGCGCTGCTCGTCGAATACAAGAGTGAACTCGCCGAATTGGTCACCCTCGAAGCGGGCAAGATCGAAGCCGAAGCGCTTGGCGAAGTCCAGGAAATGATCGACGTCTGCGAGTTCGCGATCGGCCTGTCACGGCAGCTCTACGGCCTCACGATGGCGTCGGAACGCGAAGGTCATCGGCTGATGGAAACGTGGCATCCGCTCGGCGTTGTCGGGGTGATCTCGGCGTTCAATTTCCCGGTCGCGGTGTGGGCGTGGAATGCGGCGATCGCGCTGGTCTGCGGCGACACCGTTGTCTGGAAACCGTCGGAAACCACCCCGCTCACCGCCCTCGCGTGTCACACGCTCATGCGAAGGGCGGCGGCCAGCGTCGGCGTTGACCCCGACGTGCATCAGCTGGTCCAGGGTGAGGTCGGCCCGACGCTGGTCGACGACCCCCGCATCGCCCTGCTCAGCGCGACCGGGTCGGTGCGCATGGGCGCGATCGTCGCACCGAAGGTCGCCGCGCGCTTCGGCCGCTGCCTGCTTGAACTGGGCGGCAACAACGCGGCGATCGTCACACCAAGCGCCGACCTCGACCTCGCCGTGCGCGGCATCGTATTCTCGGCGGCGGGCACGGCCGGGCAACGCTGCACGAGTTTGCGTCGCTTGATCGTGCACCGATCGATCGTCGACCAGGTAGTCGACCGACTCACCGTCGCGTATCACCAACTGCCCGTTGGTAATCCGCTCGACGCCGGCATCCTCGTTGGCCCGCTCATCAACGAACGCGCGTTTGTCGCGATGCAGGAAGCGCTCGTGCACGCCACGTCCGACGGTGGCGAAGTGATCGTCGGCGGCGAGCGCGTGGATTCGGTCGACCACGACGCCTACTACGTGCGCCCCGCGCTGGTTCGCATGCCCGAGCAGACGGCGATCGTGCGACACGAAACCTTCGCGCCGACCCTCTACGTGCTCGCCTACGACACCCTCAAAGACGCGATCGCACTCAATAATGCTGTCCCACAGGGACTTTCGTCGTCCATCTTCACCCTGAACCAGCGCGAAGCCGAAACCTTCATCGCCGAATCCGACTGCGGCATCGCCAACGTGAACATCGGCACGTCCGGTGCCGAAATCGGCGGCGCGTTCGGCGGCGAGAAGGAAACCGGCGGCGGGCGCGAATCGGGTTCGGACTCGTGGAAGACCTACATGCGCCGCGCGACGAACACGATCAACTACTCCGATCAGCTGCCACTCGCGCAGGGCATTTCCTTCGGCTGACCGGGCGATTTCGTGTTTCCCGCGTGGGTGTGTAAAGTGGTTTTTACGACGCGGGATGGAGCAGCTCGGTAGCTCGCTGGGCTCATAACCCAGAGGTCGCAGGTTCAAATCCTGTTCCCGCTACTAAACCGAAGGCCCCCAGAGATTCTTTCTCCGGGGGCCTTCGGTGTTATTCGGCCCCTTTGTCAGCACCGATCCGCAACGTCCAGCTGCTTCGGTAGTGCAGTCGCGTGATGCTGCCCGGCGCAACGTCGATGCGCCAAAAACTCGCCGCGGGGGCGTCGAGCACGGCAACCAGCGCCGCGCGAATCACCGCAGGATGTGTCACCGCGATCAGGTCAACAGCCTCTGAGGCAACCTCGGCCAACCAAAACCGCGTCCGGTCGATCAGTTCGGTAATCGACTCGCCCTTATGCCCACGAAACGCCGGGTCCGTGAGCCACGCGAACAGCTGGTCTTGCGGCAGCGACCCCATCGCCGTCCCCCGCCACGAACCCGCATCCAAGTCGCGTAATCGCTGGTCAGGCGCGCTTTGCAGCCCTAATCCCATCGCTGTTTCCCGGGTGCGGCGTTCGGGCCCGGTCAGCACGCGCGCGTCGGGCAGCGGCTGGTAGTCGGGCAGTTTCGCGGACACGTCTAAGGGTTCATCGACGGGAAATCGGGTCTTGCGCATCGCCTCGGTGAGGCCGTGACCGATCAGGTCGACTCTGAGCACCGTTTGCACGAGTCACCAGCGTAGGCGTCCCCGTTTTTGTCGGTGACCCAGTGCACACTTGAGATCATGGAGCGTTTCTCGCAAGCGACACGCGAATGGTTCGACGGGGCTTTCGACGGCCCAACGTCGGCCCAGCTTGGCGCGTGGGAAGCCATCGCGGGCGGCATGAACACGCTGGTCATCGCCCCTACCGGCTCTGGCAAGACGCTGTCGGCGTTCCTTTCGGCCATCGACCGGCTCGCCAATCGCGAGCCTCCCGAACCTGGCACCAAGCGGGGCACCTCGGTGCTTTACATCTCGCCGTTGAAAGCGCTCGCTGTCGACGTTGAGCGCAACCTGCGCGCGCCGCTGGTCGGGGTCACGCAAACCGCGAAGCGGCTGGGTCTTGAACCGCCCGACATCACCGTCGGCGTGCGGTCGGGCGACACCACCCCGCAGCAACGTCGCGTTTTGCAACGCACCCCGCCCGACATTCTCATCACCACGCCCGAGTCGCTTTTCCTCATGCTCACCTCGGCGGCACGGGAATCGCTCACAGACGTGCACACCATCATCGTCGACGAAGTGCACGCCATCGCGGGCAGCAAACGCGGTGCGCACCTTTCGCTGTCGCTCGCCCGGCTCAACATGATCACCGACAAGCCCGGGCAGCGCATCGGCTTGTCGGCAACTGTTCGGCCGCCCGAGGCCGTCGCGCGGTACCTGTGCGGCGACGAGCCGTGCGCGATCGTGAAGCCCGACGCCGCGAAAACCTTCGACCTCACCGTGCGCGTGCCGGTCGCCGACATGACCGATCCGGGCGATTCCGCCCAGCCCGGCTCGGTCTGGCCGCACGTTGACGAGGCGATTGTCAGTTTGGTGCTCGCGCATCGGTCGTCGATTGTGTTCGCGAATTCGCGGCGACTTTCCGAACGTCTCACCGCGCGGCTCAACGAGGATTACGCGGCTCGGCTTGGTGAGCCGGTCGAAACCGAGCATGCGATGCCCGCGCAGATCGGGGCGTCGACGGCCGTTACGCATGGGGCCGACCAGTTGCTTGCGCGGGCGCATCACGGGTCGGTGAGTAAAGAGCAGCGCGCGATCATCGAAGACGATTTGAAGAGCGGGCGACTGCGGTGCGTTGTCGCGACGTCGAGCTTGGAGCTTGGTATCGACATGGGCGCGGTCGACCTTGTCGTGCAGGTCGAAGCGCCGCCGTCGGTGGCGAGCGGGTTGCAGCGAGTTGGGCGCGCTGGTCACCAGGTTGGTGAGGTGTCACGCGGCGTGCTTTTCCCCAAGCATCGCACCGACGTTTTGCACTGCGCGGTCACCGCGCAACGCATGCTCGCTGGCGAAATCGAAGCCATCAAAATCCCGCTGCATCCGCTCGATATCCTCGCGCAGCAAACTGTTGCCGCGTCGGCGATGGAACCGCTCGACGTCGACGCGTGGTTCGACCTCGTGCGTTCCACCGGCTCGTATGCCACGTTGCCGCGTTCGGCGTATGAATCCGTGCTCGACCTACTCGCTGGCCGTTATCCGTCCGACGAGTTCGCCGAGCTGCGCCCACGCGTGGTGTGGGATCGTGACGCGGGCACCATCACCGGTCGCCCGGGTGCGCAGCGGTTGGCGGTCACGTCCGGGGGCGCGATCCCTGACCGTGGCATGTTCGCGGTGTACATGGTTGGTGAAAAGGCGTCGCGCGTAGGCGAACTCGATGAGGAGATGGTTTACGAGTCGCGGGTTGGCGACGTTTTCGCGCTCGGGGCAACGAGTTGGCGCATCGAGGAAATCACCTTCGACCGCGTGCTTGTTTCGCCCGCGTTCGGCATGCCTGGGCGGCTGCCGTTTTGGCGCGGGGACAGTTTGGGGCGGCCCGCTGAGTTGGGGGTCGCGCTTGGGTCGTTTATTCGGGCTGCCGGGCAGGTTTCCGATGATGAGATGGCCCAGGTTGTTTTTGAGATGAGCGCCGACCCGCCCACCGGGGATCCGACCGGCGAAGCGGTTACGCGCGTCACCGTACCGTCGACCAAGGCTGGCGAAGCGCTCGCGCAGCGGGTGCAAGAAGCGGGGCTCGACCAGAACGCGGCCGCGAATATGGTCAGTTTGCTTGTGGAACAACGTGCTTCGACGGGTCAGCTCCCTACCGACCGCACGCTGCTCGTTGAACGTTTTCGCGACGAGTTGGGCGACTGGCGACTGGTGCTGCACTCCCCCTTCGGCACGCCGGTCCACGCGCCGTGGGCGCTTGCCGTTGGGGCGCGGTTGAAAGAACAGTTCGGAATCGACGCCGCGCCAACACCTTCCGACGACGGCATCATCGTTCGACTACCCGACACCACCGATGATCCGCCCGGCGCGGAACTGTTCGCGTTCGATCCTGAGGAAATCGAGGACATCGTCACCCAAGAGGTTGGCGGCTCGGCGCTGTTCGCTTCGCGGTTCCGTGAATGTTCGGCGCGCGCGTTGTTGCTGCCGCGGCGCGATCCGGGCAAGCGCGCGCCATTGTGGCAGCAGCGGCAGCGGTCGGCGCAGTTGCTTGACGTCGCGCGGAAGTTCCCTGAGTTTCCGATGCTGTTGGAAACGGTGCGCGAGTGTTTGCGCGATGTGTACGACCTGCCGGAATTACGCGACCTCCTCACGAAGGTCGCGCGGCGCGAGGTGCGGTTGGTTGAGGTGGAGACGGCGTCGCCTTCGCCGTTCGCGACGTCGCTGTTGTTCTCCTACGTTGGGCAGTTCCTGTACGAGGGCGACTCACCGCTCGCCGAAAGACGCGCTGCCGCACTGGCTTTGGATACGAGTCTGCTGGCTGAGCTGCTTGGTCGAGTTGAGTTGCGCGAACTGCTCGACCCCGCGGTGATCGCGGAAACGGAACGCGAGTTGCAGCGGTTGGTGCCAGACCGTAAGGCGCGCGACGCGGAGGGTTTGGCCGACCTCCTGCGCCTGCTCGGCCCGTTGACGCCGGTTGAGGCGGCGATGCGGTGCGTGCCGCGAGACCAGGTTGATTTGGACGCCGATTATGGGGACACGTCGACGGAGAGTGTGGCGGGGACGCCGTCTGCGGGGGAAGCCGACCCGCGCGGTTCTGCTGCTGGGGGCAAGGTGCCGGGCCGTACGGCGACGCCACGCCGGGTTGCGAAATCATCCAGCGCGGGTGCCTCAGCTGGCACGGATGGAAATGCCCCCAGCAGCGGTGTCGAACCTGGCACAACGTCGGCTGGCGAGGGCGCACGGCCGGGCCATCGCGACAGTGTCGATAACGGGGCTAGCGCGTCGAGCGTCGGCGACGTGAGCAGTACTGCCGCAGACGGGTCGCCCGGAACCGGCAAAACTGGCGGGGGCGATGAGGGTAGCGGCGCTGGCGCGGGCGCGGAGGCCGTGGGAAGTGCTGACGGCGCGCAGGGTTCGGGAGTTGCTGTGCCGACCGGGCCCGAAGCCGAAGCGATTCTCGCCAACTCCGATGCGCCGCAATGGTTTTCCGAGCTCAAAAAAGCGCGGCGTGCGCTTGACGTGCAGTTCGCCGGGAAAACGTGGTGGGTCGCTATCGAGGACGCCGCCCGCCTCCGGGACGCGCTCGGGGTGCCGCTGCCTATCGGGGTTCCCGCCGCGTTCATTGAACCCGTTCCCGATCCGCTCGGCGACCTCGTCGGGCGATACGCGCGCACCCACGCGCCGTTCGCCACCCATGCTGTCGCCGCGCGATTTGGGCTTGGGCAAGCTGTCGCCGCGACCGCTTTGCATCGACTTCTCGCCGAAAAGCGGGTGGTTGAAGGCGAATTCACCCCTGCCGCACACGGGGCCGAATGGTGTGACACGCAAATCCTGCGACGGCTCAGAAGGCGTTCGCTCGCAGCGGCACGGCATGAAGTCGAGCCAGTGTCGACGGCGGCGTTCGGGCGCTTCCTTCCCGCATGGCAGCACGTCAACTCCACCGATCTGCGCGGCATCGACGGCGTCGCCACCGTGGTGGAACAGCTTGCGGGCGTACCGATTCCGGCGTCCGCGTGGGAGTCGCTGATCCTGCCCATGCGGGTGCGCGACTACCGGCCCGCGATGCTCGACGAGCTGATGGCCACCGGCGAAGTGCTGTGGTCCGGGCATGGGGCGATCACCGCGCGCGACGGGTGGATCGCGCTGCACATGACCGACCAGGCCCCGCTCACGCTCCCCCCGCCCGACGATATCGACCCCACCGACGTGCAACTCAACGTCTTGGCCGCGCTCGGTGCGCAGCTCGAACCGTGGCCGATCCCGGCGCATCCAACCCCCGCTGAGCTGGACGAACCCGATCGTAAGCCGGGCGATCCGGTGCGCATCCCCCCGGTGCTGCACGGCAGTGGCGGCGCGTTCTTCTTCCGCCAGCTCGCTGACGCGACCGGGCTCGCCAACGACAAAGCGGTGGGCGACGCGCTATGGCAACTGGTCTGGGCAGGCTGCGTTTCCGGCGACACCTTCGCGCCCGTCCGCGCACTCCTCGCCGGCACGGTCCGGGCGACGACCGCGCATCGCAGTCCGCGCCGCGCCCCACGCGCCCGCGCGTACCTGCCGCGACCAGGCATGCCAACGCGCGGCGGCCCACCCAACCTCGCTGGCCGCTGGTCGCTGCTGCCCGACCGGGTCGTCGACAACACCGTGCGCGCGCACGCGGTCGCCGATCAGCTCATTGAGCGCTACGGGGTCGTCACGCGTGGGTCGGTGCAAAATGAGGGTGTGACAGGCGGTTTCGCGTTGATGTATCGGGTGCTCACCGAGTTTGAGGACCGTGGACGATGCAGGCGCGGATATTTCATCGACACGCTTGGTGGTGCGCAGTTTTCGACAACCGACACCGTCGACCGGTTGCGTTCCTTCGACGGCGATCGCGTCACCGAAAAGGCTGGTGTCGCACTGGCATTGGCGTCCTGCGACCCGGCCAACCCGTACGGGGCGGCGCTCGCGTGGCCGAAAAGTGAGGGCGAAGGCGGACATCGCCCTGGGCGAAAAGCGGGCGCGCTGGTGGTGCTTGTTGGCGGCGAACTCGTGCTTTACCTAGAACGCGGCGGAAAAACCCTCCTGACCTTCACCCAAGACCCCGGCCTGCGCCGCGCAGGAGCCGACGCGCTAGCTGGCCTAGTCCGCGACCACCGAGTCGACGCTTTGGTCATCGACAAGGTCGACGGCGACTCGATCCACGGCAACCCTCTCGCCGATTTCCTCGTCGAAGCGGGCTTCTCCGTGACGCCGCGCGGCCTACGACTGCGCAGGACGATCTAATGCCAGAGGGAGACACTGTCTTTCGCACTGCCGAGCGGCTACGACCCGCACTGGTAGGAAAAACCCTGTCCCGCAGCGATTTTCGCGTACCGCGTTTCGCGACCGTCGACCTGGTTGGCGACCTCATCACCGACGTCGGCACCTACGGCAAGCACCTGTTCATTCGCACCGACAAGCTCAGCATCCACACGCACCTCAAGATGGAAGGCGAGTGGCGGGTCTTTCACTGCGGGCAGCGTTGGACCAAACCCCGGGTCAACGCGCGGATCGTGCTCGCCAATGACGAGGTGGAAGCGGTCGGTTTCGACCTCGGCAAGGTGGAAGTGCTGCCGCTCGCCGACGAGCAGAAGGTCATCGCCCACCTCGGTCCCGACCTGCTCGCGCCCAACTTCGACGCCGACGAAGCGCAGCGCAGATTGCTGGCCTATCCCAAGCGATCCATCGGTGCCGCCTTGCTCGACCAACGCAACCTCGCTGGCATCGGCAACATCTACCGCAGTGAAATCTGTTTCCTCCGCAAGGTGCACCCGGCGACCCTGGTGGGCGACATCGACGCGCTCCCCGCCCTCGTCGCCGAAGCTCACCGCGTGATGAATCAGGCTGCGCGCCAACCCCCTTGGCGGCAACTGGTGTACCGCAAGAACCGTCGCCCGTGCCCGCGCTGCGGAATGGCATTGGTGGCGCGCGTCCTTGACGACCCCGACTCCCCCGACCCGGTCAGCCAGCGCGAACGAGGAATCTACTTCTGCCCGCGCTGCCAACCCGAGCCGAGTTAACGCTCGCTCGGCACCGGCTCCAAAATCTGGGGGCGCGGTTCGGGGGCTGCCGCGCGCAACGCGTCCGCCGCCTTGTCGTCCGGCTGCGTCTGCGACTCGATTTCCGCCTCGACGCGCGCCCGGTACGTCGCGATTTCTCGGTCGACGTCGTCGGCGTCCCAGCCCAAAATCGGCGCGACCAACCCGGCAACTTGCTCGGCGCAATCCACCCCGCGATGCGGGTATTCGATCGAGATCCGGGTGCGGCGCGCCAGGATGTCGTCCAGGTGCAGGGCCCCCTCAGCCGCCGCCGCGTACACCGCTTCGACCTGCAAATACGCTGGCGCGTCGGTAATTGGTTGCAGCAGTTCAGGTTTCCCATCGGCCATCGCGAGCACATCTTCGGCGAGCGAACCGTAGCGGTCGAGCAGGTGCGTCATGCGGTAGGCGTGAATGCCGTAGTGCTCGGCCAGCGGCACCGTCTGGTTCACCAGCGCGAAGTACCCGTCGGCACCAAGCAGCGGCACCTTCTCGGTGACCGACTCCGGCACGCGGGCGGGGATGTCGCTCGCCGCCTCGTCGACCGCGTCGGCTGCCATCACCCGGTAGGTCGTGTACTTGCCGCCCGCGATGCTCACCAGCCCCGGCGCGACGCGCGCGACCGCGTGCTCACGCGACAACTTCGACGTCTGGTCGCTCTCCCCCGCGAGCAGTGGCCGCAGGCCCGCGTAGACGCCGTCGATATCCGCGTGCGTGAGTGGCGTGACCAGCACTTCGTTCACTCGATCGAGCAGGTAGTCGATGTCGGCTTTGGTCGCGGCGGGGTGGGCGAGGTCGAGGTTCCAGTCGGTGTCGGTTGTCCCGACAATCCAGTGCGCGCCCCACGGGATCACGAACAACACCGAGGTTGCCGTGCGCAGGATAATGGCCGCGTCGCTCACGATCCGGTCGCGCGGTACCACAATGTGGACACCTTTCGACGCGCGCACATGGAACCGCCCGCGCTGCCGCGACAACGCTTGCACCTCGTCGGTCCACACGCCCGTCGCGTTGATCACCACGCTCGCGTGCGCTTCGCCGGTTCGCCCGTCGTCGGTGTCACGCAACTTCACGCCGGTCACCCGGTCGGCTTCCTTGATCAACCCAACAACCTGGGTCGAAGTGCGCACTACCGCACCATAATTCGCGGCCGTGCGCGCGACGGTCATCGTGTGGCGAGCGTCGTCGACAACGGTGTCGTAGTAGGTAACGCCGCCGATCATGGCGTCGTCACGCAACCCGGGCGCGAGTCGCTGCGCGCCGTGCTTTGTCAAATGACGTTGTCCCGGAACGGATTTCGCGCCGCCCATCGTGTCGTAAAGCGCGAGCCCGGCCGCGACATACGGCCGTTCCCACACGCGATGGGTGAGCGGATAGAGGAAGCGCAGCGGCTTGACAAGGTGCGGCGCGAGCGTCGACAGCGCGAGCTCGCGTTCCTTCAACGCCTCCTTGACCAGCCCAAACTCCAACTGTTCGAGGTAGCGCAGGCCGCCGTGGAACATCTTCGACGAGCGGCTCGACGTGCCAGCGGCGAGGTCGCGCGCTTCGACAAGCGCGACCGAAAGCCCGCGCGTTGCCGCGTCTAGCGCGATGCCCGCGCCAACGACGCCACCGCCGATCACGATCACGTCGAAGTGCTGCTTTTCCAACCGCGCCCACGCGGCTTCGCGCTGCTCGGGGCCAAGCTGGCCGTGCACCCCGTCGTTGCTGCCCATTTTCGACTCCTCGCCGCCAACCAAGGTCCGGTCAGCTCCGGCCGACTTTCGCGCACGCCAGCGGGCCCGGCGACGCGGCTCTTAGGCTAGTCGCGAAACCGTTTGCTCGCGATTGGCGCGCGCGATGAAACCAACCCGTCGCATCTGTTCTTGGCGAGCAGAGCTGGGTTTTCTGGATCAGCGCGACGCCCGCACGCGGTAACCTGCCCGAATGCGTCGCTATGTGGCTGCCATCGATCAGGGCACGACTTCGAGTCGCTGCATCATCTTCGATCGGCAGGGCAAGATCGTCGGCAGCGCCCAGCGCGAACACCGCCAGATCTTCCCCAAACCTGGTTGGGTGGAACATGATCCGCGCGAAATCTGGGTCAACACCGAGTGGGCGATGGGCGCCGCGCTGGGCAACGCGGGCGTCGCCGCCAGCGAACTGGCTGCCGTCGGTATCACCAATCAGCGCGAGACCACGGTGGTGTGGGACCGCGCGACCGGTGAGCCGGTGTACAACGCGATCGTCTGGCAAGACACCCGCACCGACGCGCTATGCGAGGAATTAGCCGGTGAGCAGGGCATTGCCCGTTACGCCGACCGGACCGGGCTACCACTGTCCACTTATTTCGCAGGGCCGAAGCTGCGGTGGATTCTCGACAGCGTGGCTGGCGTGAGGGAGCGAGCCGAAGCCGGGGAACTCGCGTTCGGCACGATGGACAGCTGGGTGCTGTGGCAGCTCACCGGCGAGCACCTCACCGATGTGACGAATGCGTCGCGCACGATGTTGATGGATTTGCGCACGCTGCAATGGGATTCGGCGATTTGCGCCGACTTCGACATTCCGATGTCGCTGCTGCCGGAGATTAGGTCGTCGTCGGAGGTGTATGCCGACGCGGTCTCCGGGCCGTTCGCTGGCGTGCCTGTCGCGGGCATTCTGGGCGACCAGCAGGCGGCCACGTTCGGGCAGGCGTGTCTGCTGCCTGGCGAGGCCAAAAACACTTACGGCACAGGCAATTTCATGTTGCTGAACACTGGAACAACGCCCGTGTTCAGCAAGCACGGGCTGCTCACGACCGCCTGCTACCAGCTTGGCGACGAACCCGCCGTTTACGCGCTGGAAGGGTCGATCGCGGTCACCGGTTCGCTCGTGCACTGGTTGCGCGACAACCTCGGCATCATCGCCGACACCAGCGAAATCGAGCCGCTAGCCCGCAGTGTCGACGACAACGGTGGCGCGTACTTCGTGCCCGCGTTCTCGGGCCTGTTCGCGCCGCGCTGGCGTCCCGACGCGCGCGGAGTGATCGCCGGTCTCACACGCTTTGTCACCAAGGCCCACCTCGCGCGCGCCGCACTTGAGTCGACGGCGTTCCAGACCCGCGAGGTGGTCGACGCCATGCGCGCCGACGCCGCCGCCCAGCAGTTGGATTTGGAACTGACGACGTTGAAGGTCGACGGCGGGATGACCGCGAACTCACTGTTGATGCAGTTCCAGGCGGACTTATTGGACGTGCCGGTGGTGCGCCCGGTGGTGACGGAGACGACCGCGCTCGGCGCCGCTTACGCCGCCGGTCTCGCAGTGGGCTTCTGGGAGAGCACTGACGAGATCCGCGCGAACTGGGCAGCGGATCGCACGTGGACGCCGGATATGCCGGAACCCGAACGGACGCAGCGACTTTCGGAGTGGAACAAGGCGGTGGAACGGACGTACGGGTGGGCGTGAGAATACTCGCCGCGAGCCGTCGTCAACCGGCTAGTCGGGCACTGGGTCGCCGATACGATCAGCGCTCAGCCTGGCACGCCGCTGGGACCGCCCACACGACGATCACTCAGCCTGGTGCAGCGGCCAAGTCGCCGACACGATCAGCGCTCGGCCAGGCACCCCGGCTGAGCCGCCCGCACGACGATTGTCCTGCCGGGTCCACCGGCCGGGTGGCCGACACGACGATCGCTCAGCCAGGCGCACCGGACAGTACGGGTGGCGTGAAAGCAGCCGCTGTGCATCGGTAAGCGCGGCACTGGGCCGCCCAGCCGAACTCAGCCGGGCGCACCGGACAGTAAGGGGGTGTGAGAGTGGTCGCCATGAATCGGCTAGCGCGGAAGTTGGTCGCCGACACGATCAGTGCTCAGCCGGGCGCACCGGCTAGGTCGCCGACACGCTCAGCACTCATCCGGCGCACCGGACGGCGGCCTGGGCCGAAGGTCAGGGCCGTCAGCGGCTCGCGTGGGCGGCGGCGAGGCGGCGCACCGCTTCGGTGAGCGTGGCTTCGTCGCCCGTCGTGAAGCACATTCGGGCCGAGTTGCGGTAGGCGTCCGCGACGGCGAAGGCCGCGCCGGGGACGTACGCGACACCCGCGTCTAACGCCGTTGGCAACAGGGCTGTGGTGTCGGTGCCATCGGTGAAGTCGACCCACACGAACATGCCGCCTGCCGCGTCGGTGCAGGTTAGGGCGTCGCCGAAGGTGCTGCGCAGTGCCTCGACCAAGGTCTTCGCGCGGTGGCCGTACGCGGTGCGGACGGTGTCGACGTGCGCGGCGAACCAACTGGTGTCGGCGATGAGGTCGGCGGCGATCTGGTGGGTGAGCGCCGAGCCGCACAGGTCAGCGCCCTGCTTCAGTAGTTCAACCGCGCGACAAACACGGTCGGGCGCGACCATCCAGCCAACGCGCAAACTCGGAGCGAGCGTCTTCGACACGCTGCTCAGGCGGATCACCTGGTCGGAGTATGACGCGACCGCAGCCGGGGCCGGGGTGTCGAACCACAGCTCGCCGTACGGGTCGTCTTCGATGACCCAAAAACCGTGGCGCTCAGCAAGTTCCGCGAGACGGCGGCGGCGCTCGGGACTGAGCGTGACTCCGCCCGGGTTGTGGAAATTCGCGACCGTGTGCACGACGGCAGGGCGCTCACCGTTCGCGATGAGCTCTTCGAGGACGTCGACGCGCATGCCGTCGCGGTCGAGCGGCACCGCGACTATCCGCGCGCCAGCAGCCCGAAACACTTGCAACGCACCGACATACGCGGGATCCTCCACGATCACGAGCGCCCCGGGGTCGAGCAGCACCTCAGCGAGGAGCGAAAGTGCTTGCTGCGAACCATGAGTCACGAACACCTCATTGAGCCCCACCGCGCGACCGATGCGCGCCGATTCGCGTGCGGCGAGCACTTCACGCAGCGCTGGCAAGCCCGGCGACTCGGTGTATTGCAGACAGGATGCGTCAGCGAGGGCCGACTGCGCGGCGGCGGCGATGCGCTCGCGCGGCATCAACGCGGCGTCGGGCAGGCCACCAGCCAAGCTGATGATGTCGGCGCGCGCGGTGAGCTTCAGCAGGTCGCGAATGGCCGAACTTTGCAAGCCCGCGAGCTTGCCTGCGAGGGCTGGCGTAGAGAGCGGCATGCCCAACGATGACATACCGCGCCCACTTTTTGAAATAGTCGTCCCATGATTTGGGCAGCATTAGGCCCTCGTGGTTAGTCCTACCGCGCCGCGATGGACTTCAGCTGCCACTTGCCTTCCGGGTTGGCGTTCGTCGCGATGATGTCTTGCTTGTAGACCGTCACGACGCCGTCGGGATGCCATTCGCGCAGCTCAACGTCGAAATGACCACCGCTGACCTCGCGAATGCGCACGCAGTGTTTCGACCCGTTCGGGATCTGCTCGTCGATCGCGCGTTGGATCACGTCGGCGGGTGAGATCGTTTCGGAGTCAGGTGCCACGTACGTGCGGGCTTGCACACCCGACCGCTGCACGTAGAACGCGTAGTTGAAACCGAGGATCGCTTTGGCACCGGAGGTGGTGTCGCCCGGGCCGTTGCTGATAGTGACAAGCGGATCGAGACCCACCTTGCATTCCAGCGGTGCGGCGACCGATGCAATGGGCGGAGCCGTCGGGCCGGGATCGTCGCCCCCGCCGCGCTTGGTGAGCCCGATCGTCATGACGAGCGCAACCACGATCAGTACCGCGACAGCGATACCGCCGGCGATCCACTCACGCGGGAGCGACTTCTTTTTCTTCGCCGCCGCGATCGGCGTTGACGGCGCGAGCCGCTTGGCGATGGGGTCGTCGCTCCACGAAAGGCTGTCGTCGCCGGGTGGCTTCGGCACCTCGCCGTCGTCGCCGGGGTTGTCCCACCAGCGCTCAGATTTGGGTGCGTCCGCCTTCGGCGTTGTCATCCGCACGGTTTTGTCGGCGCGATTGTCGTCGGCTTGAGCGGGCACCGCCGACTGACTTGGCACAGCAGTGCTGGCCGCGTCCCGCAGCGCGTGCGCTCCGCTTGCGCCAGCGGTGCGCGCGACGTCGTCCCGCCCGGTGCTGACGGGGACAGATCCGCCGAAAGGTGAAGGGACGATGGGGGTTTCGCCGCTACGCGGCCGGGCGGAAGCTCCCGCGTTCGGTTCGCGCCGCAGGACCTCGGTCGCTTCACGCCCGTTCTCAACAGGCACAGCGCCACCGAAAGGCGATGCGGTCGCGGGTTGTCCGACACCCGATGTGGGTTCGCGACGCGCTCGATCGCCGTCGCCGGGGACCGCACCACCGAAGGGGGAAGGAGTACTTACGGGCGGCCCTGCAACAAGGCCGGACTCACGGCGCGCACGGTCGCCACCGTCGACGGGAACGGAACCGCCGAAAGGTGTGGCGGCACTTGATGATTCGCTCCCAGTGGGACGTGCAGCAGCGCCCGACGTAGGTTCGCGACGCAGGACCTCGGTGGCCTCACGCCCATTTTCGACAGGCACAGCACCACCGAAGGGTGATGCGGTAGCTGGCTGTCCGACACCCGACGTACCCTCACGACGCGCTCGATCGCCGTCGCCCGCTACGGCACCCCCGAAGGGTGAAGCAGCCGCAGGCTGCCCGGCACCAGACGTACCCTCACGGCGCGCCCAATCACCGTCGCCAGCCACGGAACCACCGAACGGCGAAGCGGCCCTAGGTTGCCCGATGCCCGACGTACTCTCACGACGCGACCTGTCGCCATCGCCGGATACGGGTCCGCCGAAAGGTGAAGTAGCGCTTGAGGTTTGGCGGGGCGTCGCGCCGAAGCGGACCGTCTGTTCGACTCCCGGCGGCGCGGTCGGCGGACCGAAGGGCGATGACGACGCGTCCTCGCCGAAGCCTTCCCGCGTGGGCGGCCCGACGGGGCCTCCGAAGGGCGACGACGGCGCATCAGGGGCGTTCACCGGGCCGCCGAACGGTCGCGATGACTCAGGCGGGCGACCAACAGTGCCGGACGACCCGGACGAAACGGGTCCGCCGACCGGCCCACCAAAGGGCGTCGATGGCGCGACCGGCCGCGCAGGGCCGGGCGCGGTCCCAGCCGAACCACTCGCGCCGAACGGCGAACCAACCTGCGCGGGCGGTGCCGAATAGCCGGTCACCGGGACGCCAAACGGCCCCGGGGTCGCGGGCGCGGATGCCGGCTTCCAGCCAACCTCCGGCAGCGAACTGGTCGGCGGGGGCGGCGGTGCTGCCGCTAACGGCGCGCCGAAACTACCCTCGGCGTCATCGTGGCCTTGGTCGCGGCTGGTGTCGTCACCGTCGGTACCCAAGTCGGAATCCTTTCCCCGGTCCGGGTGGGGACATGCGTGTGGGGCGGTCGATTGCCTCGACCGCCCCACACGACGTAGCAGCTTGTTGCTAGTACTGGAGCGAACCGCCCCATTGGGTGTTGACACCCAAGACGTTGACCGTCTGGAGCAGATCTCCCGGCACCGGCAGTGTAGCGCGGGCGGCAGCGTCGAGCGCGGCCACGCCGCCCGGCTGAGCCTTGATCCAGTTCTCCACCGACGCCTTGGCCAGGTTGGCCTGCGTGGTGTCGAGGACGGTGACGGTGGTGTTGTCGGCGCGACCGTCGCCACCGTTGAAGGTGGTGACCTTCACCGCGTTGGCACCGATGTACTCGACAGCAACGCCCGCGTCACCGAAACCGGTGGGCGTGCGGTAGCCGATGGTGCCGACGTAACCCGACGCGTTGTTGTAGTGGTGGGTGTTGGCGAGCACGCCGGGGACCAGACCACCGGCATCGACGGTGACGCCGACTTCCTGGTGCGGGCCTTCCATCGCGACGACCGGCGCGGCAGGCGCGTCGGCGAGGTTGGGTGCCTGCCACTTCGGCGCTGCGGGCGCTTCAGCGGGCTGGTCTTCGGCAGGGGTCGCCGACTCGCCAACCTGGTTGTTCGACGCGCCCGGCTGCACCGGCTTCACCGGATTGGTCTGCGGCGCAACGTTATTCGCACCCGGCGTGCCCGACTCATCACCGGACTCCGGCTTGGCCGGATCAGCGGGCTTGCTCGGGTCGGCAGGCTTGCTCGGGTCGGTGGCCACAGCGGGCACCGCCCCACCCTGACCCGGCACCGGCAGCGGCGCGACACGCGGGCTCGTGACACCCGGCTGGCTCGGCGTGGGCTTCACGTTGACGCCCGGCTGACCCGGCGTGGTGACACCCGGCTGCACGGGAGTGGTCTGACCCGGCTTGCTCTGCTCAGGCTTGACCTTCTCCGGCGTCTCGCCCGGCTTCGTCTGCTCGGGCGTCTGCCCCGGCTTTACTTCCTCAGGAGCTTCCGGCGCGGGCGTGTTGGTTTCGGGCGCGTCCTGCTGGAACTGGCCACCGTGCCCGTTGCCATTACCGTTGTTGCCGTTGCCATTACCGTTGTCGTTGTTGTCGAGCTGCGCGGGCGCGGGCTGACCACCATCGTGCGGCGCGGCACCGGCCGGGCCGGCCAAAATGGTGGCAACCGCGGCGGCTGCGGCCAACGGCAACGAAGTACTCGCGATCGCGCGCTGGGCACGACTCGGCTTGCGATGCTTCACTTTTCGCTGATCCCTTTCCCGGAGGGAGTCCCCCAACTTCACCCACACGCGATCACAAACTGATCACGCCTCGCGGTGAGTCAACCACATCAGCCCCAGTGAGGCAACGCCAGCCGTCGGTGCTTAATCGAGGTCGTCGTGGCGCATCAACAACCGTCCCGCCTCGGTGACTGAACCGGTCAAAGATGGGTACACAGAGAATGTTTGGGCCAAATCGGCCACCGTCAGATTGTTCTGCACGGCCAGCGCGATGGGCAGAATCAACTCCGAAGCGATGGGTGCGACGACCACGCCACCGATCACCACACCGGTCGCCGGGCGACAGAAGATTTTCACGAAACCCCGTCGCAGTCCCGACATTTTGGCGCGCGGGTTGGTGTTCAGCGGCAGCATCACCGTGCGGGCTGGCACCTCGCCGTTGTCGATCGCGGTCTGACTCACGCCGACGGTCGCGATCTCGGGGCGCGTAAAGACCGCTGACGCAACGGTTTTCAGCCGAATCGGGCTCACGCCTTCACCGAGCGCGTGGTACATCGCGATGCGGCCCTGCATCGCGGCCACCGACGCGAGCGGCAGCAGACCGGTGCAGTCGCCCGCCGCGTAAATGCCGGGCACCGAGGTGCGCGACACGCGGTCGACACGCAAGTAGCCACCCTTGTCCAGTTCGATCCCCACCTGGTCGAGGCCAAGGTTTTCGGTGTTAGGCGTAGACCCAACGGTCATGAGCGCGTGCGAACCGGTGACGTTGCGCCCGTCGGCCAGCTTCACGACGATGCCGTCGGCGGTGCGCTCGACGGCGTCGGCACGCGCGTGTTTCACCAGCTCAACGCCACGTTCGGCGAGCGCTTCCTCCAAGACGAGCGCGGCGTCGGCGTCTTCGCCGGGCAGCACGCGGTCGCGGCTAGAGACCAACTTCACCGGAACGCCCATCTCGGTATAGGCCGAAACGAACTCCGCGCCGGTGACACCCGAGCCGACAACAACGAGCGATTCGGGCAGCTCATCGAGGTCGTAAAGCTGACGCCAGGTGAGGATGCGCTCGCCGTCAGGCTCAGCGCCAGGCAGCACACGCGGGCTCGCGCCGGTGGCGATGAGCACCACTTCGGCTTCGAGTTCCTCGGTAGTGCCGTCGGCGAGATTGGCGCGCACCTGATGCGCCAAACCGGTTGACTTGCCGGTCAATTCGCCATAGCCAGAGAGTAACCGCACACCAGCGGCCTGCAGTTTCGCCTTAATATCGGCCGATTGCGCTAGCGCGAGCGCCTTCACGCGGCCGTTCACCTCCGGCAGGTGAACCTTGGCCTGTTCGGCGTCGATGGTGATGCCAAGATCGCGGGCGCGGCGCAGGTCAGTGCGCAGGCCGGTCGAGGCAATGAAGGTTTTCGATGGCACACAGTCCCACAGCACGCATGCTCCGCCGATGCCGTCGGCATCGATCAACGTCACGTCAGCCCCGTGTTGGGACGCGACAAGAGCCGCCTCGTAGCCGGCCGGTCCACCGCCGATGATCGCAATCCGGGTCACGTGTCACGCTCCTATTCGTCGGGTCGTGGTCATCATTTCAGGTTTTGCGGCGTGCGGTGCGTCTGGCCGATCGTTATTGGCTACAGTTCACGAGTGCCGATCTATGCCGCTTACGGGTCCAACATGGACTCGACGCAGATGCTGGAACGCTGCCCCCACTCGCCTATGTCCGGGACCGGGTGGTTGGAAGGTTGGCGCCTGACCTTCGCCGGTGACGACATCGGCTGGGAAGGCCCGCTGGCCACCGTCGTCGAGGAGCCAGGCTCCCGGGTCTTCGTCGTGCTCTATGACGTGTCACCCGAGGACGAGGAACGCCTCGACCGCTGGGAGGGCTCGGACTTCGGTATCCACAAGAAGATCCGGCTTCGCGTCACCGGCAACGACGGCGACTCGCGACTCGCGTGGCTGTATGTGCTTGACGCTTACGAAGGCGGGCTGCCATCAGCGCGCTATATCGGAGTTATCGCTGACGCCGCCGAAAAAGCCGGTGCGCCAGAGGATTACGTGCACGCGTTGCGTACGCGCAACAGCAAGAACGTGGGGCCAGGGGCTTAACGCGCTCGACGTGCCTGTCGCGCAACGGATTACGCGCGACAGGTTAGGCGTGCAGCACGATGCCCGTGAGGGTGCGCACGCCCACTTCCAACGCGCGCTCGTCGATGTCGAAGGTGGGCTGATGCAGGTCGAGTTGTTCGCCTTCGCCTGACCACACCCCGAGGCGGGCCATCGCGCCCGGCGCCTCTTCGAGATACCACGAAAAGTCTTCTCCCCCACCGGATTGCGGGGTGTCGGCGAGCGCTTCGGGGCCCATCGCCAGGATCGAGTTCTCGAACATCGCGACCGAAATCGGATCGTTGACCACCGGCGGAACGCCGCGCTTGTAGTTGAGCTGGAACCGCACGCCCGTCGGCGCGAGCAGCCCTTCGACAATCTCGCGCACCAGCGGTTCGAGCAGTTCCCACGTCGCGTGGTCGCCAGTGCGGACGGTGCCGGTGAGCATGCCGGTCTGCGGGATCGCGTTAGGCGCTTTGCCCGCGCTGACCGCGCCCCACACCATGACCGTGCTGGTCCGCGGATCGACGCGGCGGCTCAACAAGCCGGGCAGGCCGGTGATGACGGTGCCGATCGCGTACACCAAATCCGAGGTGAGGTGCGGGCGCGACGTGTGCCCGCCTGGCGAGTCGAGAATCAACTCGACGGTGTCGGCGGCCGAGGTGATCGCGCCGGTACGCAGCCCGATCTTGCCAACTTCAAGCCGTGGGTCGCAGTGCAGCGCGAAGATCCGGTCGACGCCGACCATCGCGCCAGCGGCGACGGCGTCGAGCGCGCCACCGGGCATCACTTCTTCGGCGGGCTGGAAGATCAGGCGAACCCCAACCGGCAGCGTTTCCTCCGCCTCAGCAAGCGCGAGTGCCGCGCCCAACAGGACCGTCGTGTGCGCGTCATGACCGCACGCGTGCGAGACGCCGGGGGCGGTCGAACTGAACGGCAGGCCGGTGAATTCCTGCATCGGCAGCGCGTCCATGTCGGCACGCAGCGCGATGCGTGGCCGGTCGGTTGGCCCAAGGTCGCAGACGATGCCGGTGCCGCCGGGCAGGACTTCGTAATCGAGCCCAGCCTTGGTGAGCCACTCGCCAACGAACTCCGTCGTCGCGAATTCGGCACGCGACAGTTCCGGGTTCGCGTGGATGTGGCGACGCCAACGGACGAGGTCATCGGCATGTTCGGCCAGCCAGGCGTCGACAATCTCAAGCCCTGCGGCCGGGCCCGGAGTGAGCGCGGGCAGCGTCGACGCCGATTCCGCATCGGCGGTGCCGGCTTGTTGCCCCGAAACGCTCACCGTTGCTTCTCCTGTCGTCGCGCCAACTGTTCAAGCAAATTATCCCTATGCGCTTCATCACGGGCGACGGCGATCCCGGTACGGGCCAGCGCGAGCGCTCCGTCGATGACCGCGCGGTCGGCCGACGCGCTCACCGCCGCCGTCGCGAATTCGGGCTGATGCGTGACCGCGCCGCCCGCGTCGATGCCGATCACCGGGTGAATGCCGGGCAGCACATTGGTGACGTTGCCCATGTCAGTGCTGCCGAGCGGACGCGCGGCTTCGAATTCGACGGGCAGCGGCACGCGGCCGAGTCGCACGATTTCGGCGCGATACAGGTCGCTGAGCAGCGGGTCGGGCGTGAGTTCGGTGTAGGTCGGCGCGACCGTGGAGATGTCGTGGGTACACCCGGTGGCGAGCGCGCCCGCCGCGAAGCACGACTTCGCGCGACGCATGAGGTCGTCGAGCGCGCCCGCGTTGGTCGCGCGCAGGTAGTAGAGCAGTTCCGCGCGACCAGGCACGATGTTGGGCGCGATACCGCCGTCAGCGACGATGCCGTGCAATTGCTGACCGGGCTGGAGGTGTTGGCGCAGCAGGCCGATGGCGACCTGGGCGACGGTGACCGCGTCGCCCGCGTTGCGCCCAAGCTCAGGCGCGGCACTCGCGTGCGCTTCGTGGCCGTGATAAACGATCGACAGGTCGGCGAGGGCCAGCGATCGCGCGCCGACGATGTCGACGGGACCGGGGTGGACCATCATCGCCAGCGCGAGGTCGTCGAATGCGCCAGCTTCGAGCATGAGGACTTTGCCGCCACCGGATTCTTCGGCTGGCGTACCGAGCACCACGACGGTAATGCCAAGCTCATCAGCCACTTCCGCGAGACCGAGCGCGGCACCGACGGCACTGGCGGCGATCACGTTGTGCCCGCACGCGTGCCCGATTTCGGGCAGGGCGTCGTATTCGGCGCAGATACCGATCGTGAGCGGGCCGCTGCCGTAGGTCGCGCGGAAGGCGGTCGGAAGTCCAGCGATGCCAGTCGTGACCTCGAAGCCCCGATTCGCCAGTGGCGCAAGCACTTTCGCAACACTGCGGTGCTCGTTGAACGCTAACTCGGGTTCGGCGGCGATAGCGTGGGAAAGCGCGACGAGCTCGGCGGACGCGGCATTAACCGCCGCATCCGCCGAAATGGTTTCGCCCGTTCGCGAAGCAGACATGCTGCTCAGTAAATCAGCTTCCGAAGGGGAGGTTCTCCGGGGTGACCGGGATCGCGAGCGCGGCAAGCGCCTCGGCGTGCAGGTCGGTCTTGATGATCGGCAGGATCGGCTTGCGCAGGCTCGACAACGCGGTTGCCTGGGCGACTGCCGTCGGCAGCACCTGGTCACCGTCGGCCTTGGCGTCGACGATGCCCGCGGCGATGGCGTCATCAGCACCGAAGCGGAAACCGGTCGTCATGGCCTTGACCAGCACCTGGTTGGCAAGTCGACCCTTGAGCAGGCCGTTCATGCCGGGGGTGAACGGCATGCCGAGCAGCACCTCGGGCAGCGACCAGAAACCGCGATCGGCGCGCATCACGCGGAAGTCGTGCGCGGTGGCAAGCATCGCGCCCGCCCCGAACGCGTGGCCATTGACCGCGGCGATGGTCGGCATCGGGAAAGTCAGCAGGCGGGTGTAGAGGGTGTGCACGCTGTCGAGGTAGCCGTGGATCTTGTCCAGGTTGCCGAAGACGTAGTCGGTGTCGAGGCCGTTGCTGTAGTACTTGCCGGTCGCGACGGTGACCAGCGCGGCGGCGCCTTCAGACTTCTCCACCTCATCGAGCGCGGCGTGGAATGCGGCAATCCACTCGGGTGAGAAACGGTTCTCGTTGTCGGTCTCGCCCTCATTCCCCAGGTAGAGAACGAAAACATCACCAGAGCGCGCTAAGTAAGGCATGACCGAAGAATAAACGGTGCCTAGACTCAGGCCATGCTTGCCACCCAAGCCGCTGAGGCCATCGCCGAAAGAACTGACACTCCCGCCCACCGCGTCGCGGTGATTCTAGGCTCGGGCTGGCAAGACGCCGCAGCCGAAATCGGGGCGGCGCACGCGTCGATTCCGATGGCGGAGTTGCCCGGATTTGGTAAGCCGACCGCGCAAGGTCACGGCGGGATCGTGCATTCGGTGCGCGTTGGTGAGACGCCGGTGCTGTTGATGATGGGTCGGCAACATCTCTACGAGGGGTACACGCCGCAGCAGGTGGTGCACGCGGTCACGACCGCCGTCGCCGCCGGTGCCGAAATCGTGTTGCTCACCAACGCCGCGGGCGGCATTCGCGCTGGCCTGACGGTTGGTGAGCCGGTGCTGATCAGCGATCACCTCAACCTCACCGGTCGCACGCCGCTCGAAGGCGCGAACTTCGTGAACCTCGTTGACGCGTGGGACCCCGAACTGCGCGCGCTCGCCCGGGAAGTTGACCCGAGCCTCACCGACGGCGTCTACGCCGGGCTGACCGGTCCGCAGTACGAAACGCCCGCCGAGATTCGGATGCTGTCGACCGTCGGGGCCGACCTCGTTGGCATGTCAACGGTGCTCGAAGCCATCCAGGCGCGGGCGCTTGGCGCGAAGGTGCTCGGCATTTCGCTGGTCACCAACCTCGCCGCGGGCGTCACCGGCGAAGCGCTTTCGCATGCCGAAGTCCTTGCCGAAGGGCAGGCTGCCGCGCCGCGCCTCGGCAAACTGTTGCGCGGGATTTTGGAGCGCGTCTAGATGTTGCGCTTCGGGACTGCTGGGCTGCGCGGGCCGCTGCAAGAGGGGCCCGATGGGATGAACGTGACGACGGTGTCGCGGGCGACGGCCGGGCTCGCCGCGTGGTTGCGCGACCGGTGTCTCGGTGGCGGGACCGTCGTTGTTGGGCGCGACGCGCGCCACGGTTCGGCCGAATTCGCGACGGCGACAGCGGAAATACTCACTGCCGCAGGGTTTCCCGTCGTGTTGTTACCCGAACCGGTGCCAACGCCTGTTGTCGCGTTCGCGGTGCGGGAGCTTGGTGCGGTTGCCGGGGTGCAGATCACCGCGTCGCACAATCCGCCCGCTGACAATGGGTACAAGGTGTATCTCGCCGGTGGATCGCAGTTGCTTGCGCCTGCTGACGCTGAGATTGAGCAGGCGATCGATGCGGTAGTTGAGCCTATTGCGCGCGAGGCGGTTTCGCCTTCCGATGATTCGCTGGTCGCCCAGTATCTTGCTCGCGTCGCGGAATTGCCTGCGGCACTTCGTGGTCCAGGCGAACGCGCACCGATCCGAATCGCGTTGACCGCGATGCATGGGGTGGGCGGTGCTATCGCGGTCCGTGCGCTGAACGCTGCTGGGTTCACCGACGTGCATGTGGTCGATGAACAGTTCGCGCCCGATCCAGACTTCCCGACTGTGGCGTTTCCAAATCCGGAAGAGCCGGGCGCTTCGGACCTGCTGTTAGCGCTGGCTAAGCGGGTCGACGCCGATGTCGCGATCGCGTTGGACCCCGACGCCGACCGGTGCGCGGTCGGCGTGCCCGACCCGGTCACCGGCGAATGGCGGATGCTGCGTGGCGACGAAACCGGCGTGCTTCTCGCGGATTACGTGCTCAGCGGCGATGTTGGCTCGGACCCGCTCGTCGCGACAACAATCGTTTCCTCGCGACTGTTGTCCAAGCTCGCGCCCGCGCGCGGCGCTCGGTACGCCGAAACACTCACCGGGTTCAAATGGTTGGCGCGAGCGGGCGACGGGCTCGTTTACGCGTATGAAGAGGCGATCGGGCACTGTGTCGATCCGTCGTTCGTGCGGGACAAGGACGGGATTTCCGCTGCGGTTTCCGTCGCCGATCTCGTCGCGTTGTTGAAAGCGCGTGGCCGGACGTTGACTGACGAACTTGATTCGTACGCAACGGAATTCGGGGTGCATTCGGGTGGTCAGGTTTCCCTGCGACTGCCTGACCAAGCTGCGGCGGGCAAGCTCTCCGCCTCACTGCGCGAGCATCCTCCGCACGAAATCGCCGGTGCCCCGGTACATTTCACCGACCAGGCTGCCATGCGCGGCACGATGCGCACCGACGCGCTGATCTTCGACGCCGACGACTTCCGCGTCGTGATCCGCCCTTCGGGCACCGAGCCCAAGCTCAAGTGCTACCTCGAAACCTTCGTCGACGACACCAGCGACCTTCCCGCGGCGCGCGCTAAGGCGGCTAGTCGACTGGCCGAGCTCACCGAATACTGTTCGGCGCTGGGCTAACTGCCGCGAACCAGTTGCGCCTTGCCCCGCCCCGACGGGGCAAGGTAGCCGCCGCGCATACCGGAGTCGGTGACCGGCAGTGAGTACGTTTCGCGATGTCCGCGCTCGACCGAGCACTGCCGGAACGGGCCATTCACCGAGGTGAGCGCGGCCATATGCGGGTCGGCGTGCCGCAACAGCCAATCGCTCACCGCTGGCCCGCCGGGCCGTTCGCATTCTTCCCAGACCTGCCACAGCGCGTCGACGCGCACGACCGCGCTCGGGTGACGCCACCACTCAGGACACCACTTGAGCCCGTCGCCTGGGCGGTAGCCGAGTGCGTCGCCGAAGACCTTGCTGAAGTAGCCGTCAAACCACGACATCGCATCGGGATAAACCGTTTCCGACGTCTCTTCAGCGATCGCTCCGGGGTAGGGCATCGAAACAGGATCGCACGAATGATGCTCGCGCGGAGAGGATTTCATCGCGGACCGAACTGCCGATCACCCGCGTCGCCGAGGCCAGGAACGATGTAGGCATTCTCATTGAGTTTCTCGTCGATCGCGGCGGTAACCAACCGGACAGGAATGCCTGAGTCAGCAAGGGCGGCAACACCTTCCGGCGCCGAGACCACGCAGACAGCCGTAATGTCCTGTGCCCCACGCGCTTCCAACAGTCGCAAGGTGTGCAGCATCGAACCGCCGGTCGCGAGCATCGGGTCAAGCACGAAAACCGGAATGTTCGACAGGTCTTCGGGCAACGATTCGAGGTAGGGCACCGGCTCGTGAGTCTGCTCATCACGCGCGATCCCGACGAAGCCGACGCGCGCCTCGGGAACAAGGTCGGCGGCCGCGTAGACCATGCCCAGGCCAGCACGCAGGACAGGGACGAGCAGCGGTGGTGCGGCGAGGCGCACGCCTTCGGTGACCGCGACCGGCGTGTTGATCGGGGTGCGGACCACGGGCGCGTCGCGCAGCGCCTCATACATCAGGATGCCGGTGAGGTCGCCCAGCGCATTGCGGAAGGTGGCATTATCGGTGCGTTCGTCGCGCATGGTGGAAAGCAGCGTCGCGGCGAGCGGGTGGTCGACTGTGTCGGTGCGCATGTCGAAGACGATAGGGTCGTCACCCGAAGATGGTGGGCTGGCTGGGGAAATTTCACGATCGAGGGAACCGATCGCTGTGGCCATGCGTCCAATCAAGTGAATGCCGTACGCTGCCCGTGACTCGAAGATTGGGGGATGTTCGATGCAAAAAATGAGCGCCGACGCCGAGGGAATCGTCGCCTATAGCGGCACTGCCACGGTCATGTCCACCGAACTAGCCGGTGCCGCCGCGGGCGCTGCCGGTTCAGCTCCCGCCCTGCTCGGGCCGGTCATGGGCCTGATTGGTGGCGATTTCGTCGCCGCTTACAGCGCGGCACACGCCGGTCAGATCGCCGCCATCGCGCAACTGTCGGCGGTGATGGGCAGCATGAGCGCGGCAACCGCCAACGCGGCGGGCACGCTTGTCGCAACCGACGCCGACCACGCCGCCGCCATCGCCGCGGCCCAAGCGGGCGAGGTGGGCGCGTGATCGACCTCAGCGGGCTCATCCAACCGCTCTACACACTGCTTTCCAGCTTCGGCACCGGCGTGCTTGGTTCCGGCGGCGCGTCCGACGGGCTACGCACCACATCGACCAATCTTGAATCGATCCACGAACTCGGCCGATCGGGCATCAACGCGCTCAACACCGCTTGGGATGGCAAGGCGGTCGACGCGGCAACGTCGAAGGCGCTGCGGGTGCAGACGTCGTCGGCAACACTGTCCGATCGCGGAACCGAGATGGCGGCGGTAGTTGATCAGGCGGCCGCCTACGTGCAGACCGGGCAGAAGGATCTCGACGCGATCGTCGCGTCCTTCGCCACCGAGGTCAGCAAGCTCAGTCCCACGCTCGGCACGCCTGCCGGCCTCATGGCGGTTGTCTCGTCGGCCATCGACCACATCGGTCAGGGGCTTGGCGTTGTCGGGCGCGTGCAAGACGAGCTCAGTACGCAGACCGCGGCGATGACGTCGCTGACGCCAGCCCCTTCGAGTACCTCGTTGGCCGGGGCAAACAGCGCGCTTTCGACGGTGAGCTCCGGCCTTTCCTCGACATTGTCGGGTACCGGAACGTCGATGCTCGGCGCGCTTGGCTCCACGCTGTCGTCTGCCTTGAGCAGCACGTCTTCGTCGAAGTCGGGCACATCGAAGAATTCGACGAAGAACAGCACCGGCAACACGTCGTCGTTGAAAAACGGCACCGGTTCGTCGGCGGGCTCGTCCGGTACCGGCGTCAAGATCACCTTGCCCGACGGCAGCGTCGTCGAAGCGCCGAACAAGGAAGCGGCAACGGCGGTGCGGTCGGCGATCAGCGCGGTCGGCACGCCGTACGTGTGGGGCGGCAATACGCCCGGCTCCGGCATCGATTGCAGCGGGCTCACCAAGTACGCCTACGGCGAGGCCGGTGTCGAACTGCCTCGCCTCGCGCAAGAGCAGGGCGTCGGTCATCCCCAGGTATCCCCAGGCGACCTCATGCCCGGCGACCTCGCGGTCTGGGACGGGCACGTCGCGATGGTCATCGGCAATGGACAACTCGTGGAGGCGGGCGACCCGGTCTCCATCAGCTCGATTCGAACGGAGAACAGTGGCATGGAGTTCTACGGCTTCTATCGGCCTACCTCATGAGCGAACGACCAATTCCCGAAGTTCCTAACGTGGAAACCGCGGTGAGCAAAAACCGGTCGGGCACGGTCACCGTGCGGGCCACCAGCATGGGCCTGCCCATCGCGATCAAGTTTGAGCGCGGCGAGTACCAGTTTGGCGCCCAAGCACTCGCCGACGAGATCCTGCGGCTCACGAAGCGTTCGCAAATCGCGGCCGCCGCGAAACTGCGCGAAACCTACGCCGACGCGGCCGACATTCCCGACCCACTGCTCGACCGCTTGGGTCTGCCGACGCGCCGTGAGGCCGTCGACGAACTCGACCGCATCGACGACGCCGATACCGGCCAGACCAGTTGGATGAGGCCACTGTGACCGCGCAAATGGACGCCCTCGTCGCCGGAGTGCAAGAAAAACTGGCCGCGCTCGAAGCCGCGCTTTACGGGCTCAAGCAGGCCGAAGGCGAATTCACGAGCACCGACGGGCTCGTCACCGCGCGCGTCGATAGCAACGGCGCGCTCGTCGATTTACGCCTCGCCGAAGGCATCACGTCGCTGCCACCAACCGAGGCCGCTGAGCTCATCGTTGCGACCTGCCGCCAGGCAACAGAAGCGGCGAGTGCCGAGCGTTCGAAGGTCGTTGCCGCACTGAATAAATCGTTGGTTACGGGTGAAGGACAGACTGAGACCGGGTTTGTACCCGGGCCGGATAGTGCGCGGGGCTGAAGGTCGATAGGCTTCGCGTCATGGCTTCTGGAGACATCGTCCCGATCGAGCTCGGTCTGACCGATGGCGATCTCGTCACCCTATGGGCACCGCGCTGGCGCGACGGTGACGACGAGTGGGAGGCGTTCCTCGGACACGAGGACGACCTCTACGGGTTCGAGTCCGTCGCGGAGTTGGCCGGGTTCATCCGCACCAACACCGACAACGACCTCGTCGACCACCCGGCATGGACCCTCATCGCCGGGCTTTCGGCGGCCGAACTCGAACCTGAACACAACTTCAGCTTCGACCTCGTCGCCGTTCCCGAGCTGGCGGCGAGCGATCCCGAGTCCGAGGTTGTCGCCGAACTGGAAGACACCCTCGCGATGGTCCGCAACATCGGCGAGATCTGTGAGCTGGAAGCCGTCACCAAGTTCTTCGACGAGAACCCGGTACTCGGTGGGCTCGTCGCTGGCTCGGCGAGCTTCGAAGGTCGCGAAGGTGAGGAACTCTGGGACGAGGTCGGCGCGGCCATCGTCAAGAGCTGGGACAGCGTGCTCGACGCGATCGACGGTGTTGTCATCACGCCCGAGGTCGACGCGGCTGCCGTCGCGGTCGCCGAAGCGGAGTTGGCTGCCGCTGAGGAAAACGTGGTCGACGCCGACGACGTTGCCGATGAGGAAGAAGAGTTCGAACAGGTCGACCTCGATGCCGAGGATGAGGACGAGACGTTCTGGCACGGCGTCGGCATCGACCCGGTCAAGATCATCACGTCCGAGGGCGAGTTCTTCACGCTGCGCTGCTACCTCGACGACGAGCCGATCTTCCTTGGCGACGGCCAGTCGATCACGGTGTTCTCCTCCGAACGCGCGCTCGCCCGCTACCTCGCCGACGACCACGAGCACGAGCTATCGCGCGTGTCGACCTTCGACGAAGTGCAGACCGCCGCGATCGACGGTTCGCTTGAGGTCGAGGTCACCGACGAGAACGTGTACGTACTCACCGGCTTGGCCGAAGACCTCAGCGAAGGTCCAAGCGCGGTCGACACCGAACAGCTCGATCTCGCCATCGAATTGTTCTCTGACGCAGCCGATTACGCCGACGACGACTCGGTTGAGCAGGCACTCGCCCCGTCCAACCCGCTCGGCTGGTACGTGTCCTACCTGCTCAACCCCGACCCCAACCGCATGGCGCCCAACCCGCCGTTCGCGGCGGAGGGCACCTCGTTCCGCGAATTGCAGACCGCGTTCGAGGCGCGCCTCGTCCGGGAGTAATTACCCGAGCAACACCGCGTACCCGGGCTTGATCACCTCATCGATGATCTTGAGTCGGTCCGGGAACGGGATGAACGCCGACTTCATCGCGTTGATGGTGAAGCGTTCGAGGTCGGTCCAGCCGTAGCCGAACGTGTCGACCAGCTTGAGCATTTCCTCGCTCATGCTGGTATCGCTCATCAGACGGTTGTCGGTGTTGACCGTCACGCGGAAACGCAGGCGAGCGAGCAGGTCGAACGGGTGCTTGTCCAGTGATGGCACCGCGCCGGTCTGCACGTTCGACGACGGACACAGTTCAAGCGGAATGCGCTGATCGCGGACGTAGTTGGCGAGTTGGCCAAGGACCGCGTCGTCGACGCTGCTGCCGGGCACGGTGATGTCGTCGATGATGCGCACGCCGTGTCCGAGCCGGTCGCAGCCACAAAACGCGAGCGCTTCGTGAATCGACGGCAAGCCGAACGCCTCACCGGCGTGGATGGTGAAGTGCGCGTGGTTGGCGCGCAGGTATTCGAACGCGTCGAGGTGACGGGTGGGCGGGAAGCCAGCTTCGGCACCCGCGATGTCGAAGCCACCGACGCCCTTGTCCCTAAAGCGCAACGTGAGCTCGGCGATTTCGCGTGAACGGGCAGCGTGGCGCATCGCGGTAAGCAGCGTGGTTACCCGAATCGGCTGCCCAAGCGCCGCCGCTTCCGCCTCACCTTCGCGGAAGCCTTCGAGGGTGTACTCGACAACCTCGTCGAGGGTCAGTCCCTTTTCCAGGTGTTGTTCAGGGGCGAAGCGGATTTCGGCGTAGACAACGCCGTCGGCGGCGAGGTCGAGCGCGGCTTCCCTGGCAACGCGACGCAACCCTTCCGGGGTCTGCATCACCGCGACGGTGTGGGCGAAGGTTTCGAGATACCGCTCTAGCGAACCGCTGTCGGCCGCGTCGCGAAACCACTCGCCAAGATCTTTCGCATTGTCGGCGGGCAGGCCCTCGTAACCGCAGTCGGCGGCTAACTCAAGCACGGTCGCTGGACGCAACCCGCCGTCAAGGTGATCGTGGAGCAGGGCTTTCGGAGCTTGTCGGATCGAAGCAAGGTCTAATTTCGCCGGTCCAGTCATGTACCGACAGTAGTGCGCGACTCGTGAGTAGGCCCCGTTTCAGTGGCCCCAATCACGGTGCTTTCACGCACGGTTTACTGCGTTGTCACTCTGCTCAGTCGATGCGGGCCAAGATCAAGTCGGGCTGCTTCACGTCGTCGGTGTCGCTGATCTTGTACGCGCCGTCGAGTGCGTCGATCGCGCGCTCGAACGCGGCGGGGGTGTCGGTGTGCAGGGTGAGCAACGGCTGACCTTCGACAACGATGTCGCCGGGTTTGGCGTGCATCTCAATGCCAGCGCCCGCCTGGACGGCTTCGCCTTGCCGTTCGCGACCCGCGCCGAGTCGCCACGCGGCGATGCCGACGCCCATCGCGTCAAGCTGGGTTAACACGCCTGAACGCGGCGCGCGGACCACTTCCGAATGCTTCGCGACCGGCAGCGCGGCATCGGGATCGCCGCCCTGAGCGGCGACCATCGCGCGCCAGTGGTCCATCGCCTTACCGCTCGCGAGCACGTCCGCGGGGTCGACCGTCAAGCCCGCTTGCGCGACCATCTCGCGGGCCAAACTCAACGTCAACTCGACAACGTCAGCGGGCCCGCCGCCAGCAAGCACCTCAACCGACTCCGCCACCTCAAGCGCATTGCCCGCCGTGCGGCCAAGCGGGGTGTCCATCACCGTCAGCAGCGCGACCGTCTTCACGCCAGCGTCGCGACCAAGCTCGACCATCGCGGTCGCGAGCGCGTGCGCGTCGTCGCGGTTCTTCATGAACGCGCCCGACCCGACCTTGACGTCGAGCACAAGCGCGGCGGTGCCTTCGGCGATCTTCTTGCTCATGATCGAACTGGCGATGAGCGGGATGGATTCGACGGTGCCGGTCACGTCGCGCAGGGCGTAAAGGCGTTTGTCGGCGGGGGCGAGGTCGGCGCCTGCCGCACAGATAACCGCGCCGATGGCGGGGTCGGCGAGCATCGCCCGCATCGCGGGGACGGAAACGTCGGCTTGCCAGCCGGGGATGGATTCGAGCTTGTCGAGGGTGCCACCGGTGTGGCCGAGTCCGCGACCCGACAGTTGCGGGACGGCAGCGCCGCACGCGGCGACAAGCGGCGCGAGCGGGAGGGTGATCTTGTCGCCGACGCCGCCGGTCGAATGCTTATCGACGGTCGGCCGTGGCAGATCGGTGAAGTTCATTCGCGTGCCCGAGGCGATCATGGCCTCGGTCCAGCGCGCCGTTTCGCGACGTGTCATGCCGCGTAGCAGAATCGCCATCGCTAGGGCCGACATTTGTTCGTCGGCGACGACGCCGCGCGTGAACGCGTCGACTACCCAGTCGATTTGCGCGTCGGAGAGTTCGCCCCCGTCGCGCTTAGTTGTGATCACCGACACCGCGTCAAGCGAGTTAGTCATGCGCTCACTAAATCAGTGGTTACGCCGGTTCGCTACTCTGCCCAGCCGCTAAATCGTCGGGACCAAACGCGTAAGGCAGCAACTCGCTCAAGCGTTTTGGGCCATCGGGGTGATCGACGAGCAAATCGCCACCCCCATGCTCGAACAACATCTGCCGACACCTGCCACAAGGCATCAAAATCTCGCCGCGTGAATCGGTGACCGAGACCGCGATTAGGCGTCCCCCACCCGAGGAAATTAAGTTACCGACGAGTACACATTCGGCACAGAGCGTGAGTCCATATGAGACATTTTCCACATTGCATCCGCTCACCATCGCGCCAGTTGAACTGAGAGCAGCGGCGCCAACCGGAAAACGCGAATAAGGCGCGTACGCGCGCTCCATGACCTGAATCGCCTTGTCGCGCAAGGTTTTCCACTCGATATCGGCCATTGCGCACCCCTCGAAAGACCTGCGGCGGACCCCGATTTTCGGGCCTTCACGCCAGTATCGGACACCGAGAAAGGTTTACCTAACTCGCTGTTTTAGTGGCCAACGCCCGGTGATCCGAATTAGTTCCGCGTAACGGAGAGGATTAGAGTCATCCCAGATCGGTTCAGGTCCCGGCGCCAAGCCAGCGCTCCCTAGTATTACAGCGCGGCCACCTGGGTGTATTGCCTCTGCACGCAATAACTCGCGCGCAGGCGTCGGATCTGTGACCGGGTCCATCAACGACGTTGGAGGCACCGCACTCTATGACCACGATAGAAGCTCCGGCTCCGGCCCAGCCGAAGCGCAAGACGCTGTACCGCGGCGACCCTGGCATGTGGTCGTGGGCGCTGCACCGGATCACCGGTGTCACGCTATTTTTCTTCCTTTTCGTCCACGTGCTCGACACCGCGCTCGTGCGCGTGAGTCCTGACGTCTACGACCAGACGATCGCGACCTACAAGAACCCGCTCGTCGCGCTCATGGAAATGGGCCTTGTTGTTTGCGTGCTCTTCCACGCCCTCAACGGCGTCCGCGTGATCCTCGTCGACTTCTGGTCGCAGGGTCCGCGTTTCCAGAAGCAGATGCTCTGGACCGTGCTGGCGATCTGGATCCTGATCTCCGCCGCAGGCATCGGCCGCCAGTTCTTCTACCTGTTCACGGAGCACTGATCACATGAGCGTCGCACCTGTTATCGGAAAGTCCTACGACCGCCCGGCCAGCCTGGACCTCCCCCGCTCGCCGCGCCCCCGGTCCAACAGCAACTTCGAGAAGTACGCGTGGCTGTTCATGCGCTTCTCCGGTCTGCTGCTCATCGTGCTCGTCTTCGGGCACATGTTCATCATGTTGATGATCGACGGCGGCGTGCAGCGGCTGAACTTCGCCTTCGTCGCGGGTCGCTGGGCGAGCCCGTTCTGGCAGATCTGGGACCTGAGCATGCTCTGGTTGGCCCAGCTGCACGGCGGCAACGGTCTCCGCACCGTCATCGACGACTACTCGCGCAAGGACTCGACCCGCTTCTGGCTCAAGACCGCGCTCGTCGTCTCGATGATCCTCGTGCTGGTCACCGGCACGTACGTCATCTTCACCTTCGACCCCAACATCACTGGTTAGGAACAGGCCACTTCGCATGAGTGAATCCCGACCGATTCAGGAACACCGCTACGACGTGGTCATCGTCGGCGCTGGTGGCGCCGGCATGCGCGCGGCGATCGAGGCGGGCCCCCGGGCTCGCACCGCCGTCCTGACCAAGCTTTACCCGACCCGCAGCCACACCGGCGCTGCTCAGGGTGGCATGTGCGCCGCGCTGGCCAACGTCGAAGAAGACAACTGGGAATGGCACACCTTTGACACCGTCAAGGGTGGCGACTACCTCGTCGACCAGGACGCCGCCGAGATCATGGCCAAGGAGGCCATCGACGCGGTAATGGACCTGGAGAAGATGGGTCTGCCGTTCAACCGCACGCCTGAGGGCAAGATCGACCAGCGTCGCTTCGGTGGTCACACGCGCGACCACGGCAAGGCGCCCGTTCGCCGTGCGTGTTACGCCGCCGACCGCACCGGTCACATGATCCTGCAGACGCTGTACCAAAACTGCGTCAAGCACGACGTTGAGTTCTACAACGAGTTCTACGTGCTCGACCTGGTCATGACCGACACCGAACGCGGCCCCGTCGCGACCGGCGTTGTCGCCTACGAGCTGTCGACCGGCGAGATCCACGTCTTCCACGCGAAGTCGATCGTGTTCGCCACCGGTGGCTCGGGCCGCATGTACAAGACCACGTCGAACGCCCACACCCTCACCGGTGACGGCATGGCGATCGTGTTCCGCAAGGGCCTTCCCCTTGAGGACATGGAGTTCCACCAGTTCCACCCGACAGGTCTCGCCGGACTCGGCATCCTGATCTCGGAGGCGGTTCGTGGTGAGGGCGGCATCCTGCGCAACGCCTCCGGCGAGCGGTTCATGGAGCGTTACGCACCGACCATCAAGGACCTCGCGCCCCGCGACATCGTCGCGCGTTCGATGGTGCTTGAGGTTGCCGAAGGTCGCGGCGCTGGCCCGAACAAGGATTACGTCTACATCGACGTGACCCACCTCGGCGAAGACGTGCTCGAAGAGAAGCTCCCCGACATCACCGAGTTCGCGCGCACCTACCTGGGCGTCGACCCGGTCAAGGAGCTCGTCCCGGTTATGCCGACCTGCCACTACGTGATGGGCGGTATCCCCACCCGCATCCGTGGTGAGGTGCTGCGCAACAACACCGACATCGTCCCCGGCCTTTACGCCGCTGGCGAGTGCGCGTGCGTTTCGGTGCACGGTGCCAACCGTCTCGGCACCAACTCGCTGCTCGACATCAACGTGTTCGGTCGTCGCGCCGGTATCGCCGCCGCCGAATACGCGCAGCGCACCGAGTTCGTTGAGATGCCCGAAAACCCCGCGCAGATGGTGCAGGACTGGCTTTCGCTGATCCTGTCGGATCACGGCAACGAGCGCGTCGCCGATATCCGCACCGAACTGCAGGCGACGATGGATGCCAACGCGGGCGTGTTCCGCACCGAAGACACCCTCAAGAAGGTGCTCGGCGACATCCACGCACTCAAGGAGCGGTACACGCGAATCACGGTGCAGGACAAGGGCAAGCGCTACAACAGCGACCTGCTCGAAGCCGTCGAGCTTGGCTTCCTGCTCGAACTGGCTGAGGTCACCGTCGTCGGCGCGCTCAACCGCAAGGAATCGCGCGGCGGCCACGCTCGCGAGGACTACCCGGATCGCGACGACACGAACTACATGCGCCACACCATGGCGTACAAGGAGGGTCCGGAGCTCATCTCCGATATCCGCCTCGACTACAAGCCGGTGGTGCAGACCCGCTACGAGCCGATGGAGCGTAAGTACTGATGACTGCCGCCGTAACTGAGACTCCGCAGAAGGCCGCGCCGGTTCCCGACGGCTCGGTCCTGGTCACCGTCAAGGTGGCGCGGTTCAACCCCGAGGACGACAAGGGCGCGTACTGGGACACCTTCCAGGTGCCGGTGCTCCCGACCGACCGCTTCCTCAACGTCTTGATCTACATCAAGTCCTACCTCGATGGCACGCTGACCTTCCGGCGTTCCTGCGCCCACGGCGTGTGTGGTTCCGACGCGATGCGCATCAACGGCGTGAACCGCCTTGCCTGCAAGGTGCTCATGAAGGATCTGCTGCCCAAGGGCGACAAGACCCTGACGATGACCGTCGAACCGATCCGCGGCTTGCCCGTTGAGAAGGACCTCGTCGTCGACATGGACCCGTTCTTCGACGCGTTCAAGGCGGTGAAGCCGTACCTGATCACCTCGGGCAACGAGCCGACCCGTGAGCGCATCCAGAGCCAGGCCGACCGCGCGCGTTTCGATGACACAACCAAGTGCATCCTGTGCGCGTGCTGCACCACGTCGTGCCCGGTTTACTGGAGCGACGGCAGCTACTTCGGCCCGGCCGCGATCGTGAACGCGCACCGCTTCATCTTCGACAGCCGTGACGAGGCCGCCCGCGAGCGCCTCGACATCCTCAACGACACCGAGGGTGTGTGGCGCTGCCGCACCACCTTCAACTGCACCGACGCATGCCCGCGTGGCATCGAGGTGACGAAGGCGATCCAGGAAGTGAAGCGCGCCCTGCTCTTCACGCGCTAGGAAGTTGTTGGCCGAAAGCCGCTTACGTCCCCCGACGTGAGCGGCTTTCGTCGTTGCAGGGTCGAGTCCTGGTGCGGGACAAGCACTTTGGTCGATAGCATCGGCGCATGTCGCAATCGTGGGTTCCTCTCTTTTATGACCGCGCTCGCGGAGCTGAGATCGTGATGGGCGTCAGCGCGGTCGCCATCATCGTCGGGCTATGGCTGCCGATGCTGACGGGCAAGGACACCTTCCCGCGCCGCGAGGTGAGCTTTTCGGTATGGGACTTCCGCGATGCTGGGACGCCACTGGTTTCGTGGTTAATGATCGGTGCGCTCATCCTGCTCGGCGTCGCGCTGCTACCGGATCGCTACAACGCGTTGGTAGTCCGCACATTCGCACTATGCGTCGCCTTCGCCGAGGCAATCGCGCTGCCCATCGTGATCACGTTCGGCTACCGAGACGTGCCAAACGGCGACGTCTCAATAACCTTCACCCCGTGGTTGCTGGCCCTAATCCTCGCCGTCGCAGCCGCATTCGTTGGGGCGCTGATGGTGTTTGTAGCTGACTTCACGCGCGCGGCAGCAAGGCGTTGAGCGCGTCGGCTGGCTAGTGACCATTGTCGTGTCGCACGTCAGTCAGGGACGGGTTAAGCTACGCCGTTCCCCTGCCGGGGAACTTTAAACCCGTTGTGCGAAGGAACTTTTCAGCGTGGACAACTCGCTAGTGCCCGTCATTTCTAATCCGATCACCAAGTGGCTGTGGCGGTCGCGAGTCGCGATCATCGCGTTTGTCGTGCGCATGGGCAAGCAACACGTCGACGCGTGGACTCGGCCCGACGGCCGCGCGGCAATCGCCTGGGGCGCTGGCATGTTCCTCGGCCCGATCGGCATCCCTTTCGCCGTGGCACTGGGAGTCTGGTCGCTGCGCCAACTCGACCACGAGGACCAGAACGGCCGCGACCTAGCAATCGGCGCCCTAATCGCCGCCCTTGCATGGACAACCGCCGCAGCCCTGTACTTCCTCGCGTAACAGGCGCGACGAGGAGCTGCCCGCCTACTAATCTGATGGGTACGGTTCGCGCAGAAACTGGGTAGTGACTTGGTCGTGCACTTCGGTCGCGATGGCTTGCAACTCGGGGCTGCCGACATAGCGCCGGGTGCGGGCGTGGCCGACTGGGACAATCAGGCCCATTCGCTGAAGTTGCTGGATATCGCGCACGGAAACGTCGCGGGTGAGGTCTTCGTCGGTGGCATAGGTCGCCCGACGAAGATGGCCCTGAGCGGCGGCGTACAGTGCGGCGATGGTGCGTTCGGGAAGTCGGTTCCGCGTCGCGGCCTCATCCATCCGCGCCCACAACTGAGCCGCGAATTCGAACCGACGTTGCACTCCTTGAGCCTGCAAATGATGTGCGCGCAGAGAAAAGCGCACCCAGTGATGGGTGTCGTTGCCTGGCGAAAAGGTGCCCTTCTGGGTCTTGCGCAGCGCGGCGTAGTACTCAAGGGTGTTGATCTCCGACATTCCCAACCACTCCTCGATACTGGAGAACTCGGGGGCCAAGACCTGTTCACGGGCGAGGACAAGCGTGTGCAGACAACGCGACATTCGCCCGTTCCCATCGCGCCACGGATGGATCGAGACAAGATTCAAGTGGGCGAGCGCGGCGCGGACGTAAGGCGAGGCGTCGCGGTCGCCGTTGTTAAGCCAGTCGATCAATTCCGTCATTAACTCCGCGACCTCGTCGGCACCAGGTCCCTCGTATACCGGTGGCTGCCCTGCGCCGCCACTCACCCAAATGCCGCCGGGACGATAGCGCCCCGGCCATTGATCAAGATGGTGTTTCACCAGCATGAAGTGCAAGACCGAAAGCAGCATCTCCTCGTAGCGAAACGCGGCGAAATGAGCTGCCTGTTGGACGTAGGTGAGCGCATCCTTGTAGCCCTCAACCGCTGCTCGGGTGTCTCCGTCCGCCTCTGCCGACATCTGCTCGCCCGACGCGAGCGCCATCGCATCATCGACGCTGATGGTGTAGCCCTCGATGGTGTTGGAACCGCGAATCGCGGCCGCCGACAGACTGCGACGTAGTTGCCCTTGCCAACGGCGTGGTTCTGCCAGTCGGTGCCTAAACTGGTCGCGGAATTCCTCGATTTCCTCAAGTACTCGCAGGTCGGCGGCATCTAGTTCGGGCACTTGAAACAGCATGCGACGATGCTACCAGCCTGATAGCAACCGGCGGGCTAGTCGTCGGGTGGGGCCGGGGACCACTGTTCTCCCGCCACCACTATGTGGTCCAAAAAGCGTAAGCCCACCGCGGTGGCCGCGTGGTAGAGCAGGGCAGAGGCTCGGCGGTCGTCGGGGCTCGGGGTTGGGTCGCCCGATGGGTGGTTGTGGATTACCGCGAAGGCGCGGCCGTCGTTGCGCAAAACCGCGTTGAGGATTTCGCGTACCGGGACAGCGACGTGGTCGATGGCGCCCTGAGCGACGAAAACCTGTTGGCGTACCCGGTGGCGCGTGTCGCAAATCAGGACGAGCAGGCGTTCAACGCGTGCGTCGGCGAACAGCGGGATGGCGATGCGGGCGATGTCGGCGGGCGCGGAGAGCACCGGCGACAACGCGCGTATCCGCGAACGCGTGCCAAGGTGAAAAGCCGCGATGACCGTCGCCGCCTTCGCAGGCCCAATCCCCGCGCGCCGCGCCAACTCCTCGGGGCGCGCCGCCGACAAAGCGGCGAGATCGCCGTACTCACCAAGCAATTCGGCGGCTAACTCAAGCGACGAACGCCCACGCGTGCCCTGCCCAAGCAGCAGCGCGAGCAACTCCGCATCCGTGAGCGCTATTGGCCCGAGAGAAAACAACCGCTCCCTAGGCCGTTGCGCCACTGGCACATTCGCGATTGGTACCGACACTTTCGCACCCCCTCGATGACGTGGGGCTAGTGTCGCACCGACCACCGACAGGTTCGGCTAAGCGCTATTTGCCTCGGGAACGGGCGCGAGTATCGACTCGGCCATGAGCCGTTCGAGATTCCGTAGTTGACGCTCATGCACGACGATGCGTCGCAGCGCCTCGTTGATCGTCGCGTAGTTGTCGGCGGTACCCATGATGTGGGCGGCCGCGGCGAGCAGTTCGGCGTCAAGGTCGATCCGCAGGGTGGCCAAGCGTCCTCCTTCTCCATTCGCCATCTTGCGTTATCACCGGAAGCGACACCTGGCGATTCACCACGTCGTTACCCGAATGGCGCTTCGCAAGCACACACAGCAACACCAACAAGCAAGCATCAGCAACTGGACAGAAAACGCTGGTAAACGCGGCAATCGGTGCCCCAACTGAGCACTTTGCGCAGTTGTGTGGCTCGACGTTGTCGGTTCACGCGACCGGTGCTTGCCTTGAAACATGTTCACCGAGGCACAGTTGTACTCGCCGGTGACGCGCTCGCGCGACGGTGACGTAACCGTGCACTTGAGCGATGAGCACCCCGGCATCAACGACGCCGAATACCGAGCAAGACGCAACGCCATCGCCGCGCTCGCCCTCAATTACCAACCCGGCACCGGCATCCCCCACGTCAACTACACGCAGGCGGAGCAAGACGTCTGGCGTACGGTTTCCGCCGAGCTCAACGCGAAACATCAACGCCTCGCCTGCACCGAAATCCGTGACGCGGCAGCCGCACTCGCGCTCCCAACCGACCACGTCCCGCAACTCGACGAGGTCAGCGACCTACTCGCCCCGCTCACCGGGTTCAGCTACATCCCCGCGGCCGGCCTTGTCCCGCTTCGCGAATTCTTCGGCTCCTTCGCCGACCGCACCTTCCACGCGACCCAATACCTTCGCCATCACAGCGCCCCGCTCTACACCCCCGAGCCGGACGCGGTACACGAGATCATCGGGCACGCGACGCAACTCGCGAGCGAACGCTTCGCCGCGCTCTATGTCGAAGTCGGCGCCGCCATTTCACGCTTGGAAACCGAAGCGGCGGTGAAGTTCTTCGCCGACGTTTTCTGGTTCTCACTTGAGTTCGGCGTTGTCCGCGAAGCGGGCGAGGTGCGTTGTTACGGGGCCGGATTGCTTTCGTCGTATGGCGAGATCGAGGAGTTTCGCGACGCCGTCCTTCGCCCACTCGACGTTGGTGCGATGGGCACGATCGACTACGACATCACCCACTACCAGCCCGTGCTGTTTTGCGCTGAGTCAGTTGGTCACATCGAAGCGGTGCTCGGTGAGTTCTTCACCACCATCGACGACGAAACTCCTTCGCGCTACAGCTATTCCGCGAAGTCCGCGTCATAGCTAACTCGAAAAATGTTGTCGCAGAACACACTTCACTAAATCGTGGATCTCACATTTTGAGACGCAACGCGCGAGGAACAGGACGAGACTGTTAGGTTCGGAATGTTGTTTTTGAGCGTTTCGAAAGGGTCGGGGACCGACGAATGAGTGTGGACGTTACGGATACGCAGTCTGAGCAGACGCCAGAGGAGCCCGCCGCTCCGCTGTGGCTGCAGGGCCGCGAGGCGGTCATCGCCGCCGCCGCCCCCGAAGAGTGGCGTGAAAAGGCCCCCGATTACGCGCTGAGCCACGAGGTCATCCCGCGTGAGCGCGTCTCCGAGCACGCGCCGGGTTCGCTTGAGGCCATCGTCGAAGACCTCGTGAAGGTTTTCGAGATGGAGGTCTCGCACAAGGCCGATCCCGCGACCTGGCTGTCGGTCGTTGCCGAGCAGTACCGCGGTCGCGTCAACGGTGGCGTGTGGCAGGACGCCGAGGAGTTCGCTCGCATCGGCAGCTACAACATCCTCATCGGCGACAACCCGTACTACGACGGCGCCAACGAGACGTTCGACTCCTCGCACAAGATCTTCCACACCGCCTTCCCCGGCGGTTTCTTCTGGGAGGTCCTCGAGGTGCTTTCGGGCCCGCCGAACGTGACCATCCGCTGGCGGCACTGGGGCAAGTTCGAAGGTGAGTACAAGGGCCACGCCCCCACCGGCGAGCAGATCGAGATGTACGGCGTGACCATCGCTCGCGTGAGCGAAGACCTGCGCATCGTCGAGCTTGAGCACTTCTACGACAACAACCAGCTGCTGGGCCCGCTCGCCCACGGCTGCCCGGTCAAGCATTCCTGAGTTTTTGACCTACTCGGCGCGCCGTCATTTGACGGCGCGCCGAGTGCGTTCAGGCGGCTTAACCCCGTCTCGCTAGGCTCCTCGACGATGATCGCCCGCAACACCCGCGCAGACGCACGCGACCGCGTTCTCCGCAGCTGGGTTCGTGTCGCCGCTGCCACCGCAGTTACCTGCGCGACCGTCGCGTTAAGCGCCACCGCCTTCGCCGTACCGGCGAGCACAACAACGACGACGACAACGCCGTTCACCACGCCCAACACCGATAGTTGCCCGCAGAAAACGCAGCCTCCGCCGCCGATTGACGCGTCGGAAGTGCCGTTGCCTGGTCAGCCGACACCGTCGCCGTTGCCCGTCCCGCGCGACCCGATTGGTGGTCAGCGAATGGGCGAGTGCGGGCTCGTGCTGCCCAAGGGCGCTCCCCCGGTCCCCGAGGAAATCTCGGCGACGTCGTGGTTGGTCGCCGATCTTGACACCGGTCGGGTGCTTGCCGCGAAGGACCCGCACGGTCGGTATCGGTCGGCGTCGACGATGAAGATCGCGTTGGCGATCGTCGCGTTGCGCACGCTCGACATGGACAAAGTGGTCATCGGCACGCAGGCCGACGCTGACGTCGACGGCACGCGCGTCGGTATCGGACCGGGCGGTCGCTACACGAACCGGCAGCTGATGCAGGCGCTTGTCATGCACTCCGGCAACGACGCCGCCCACGCGATCGCCGCCCAGCTCGGCGGTGACGAAGCCGCCGTCGCGAAAATGAACGAAGTCGCGAAGTCGTTGCGCGCACTGGATACTCGCGCGTCGACACCGTCGGGCCTCGACGGGCCAGGCACCGCGATTTCGGCATACGACTTGGCCGTTTTGTTCCGCGAGGCGATGACCATCCCGCTGTTCGCCGAGCTCATCCACACTGAGCAGGTCGACTTCCCCGGCTACCCCGCCGACCCGAAAATCCCTGACGACAAAGATCATCCAGGCTTCCCGATCGCCAACGACAATCAACTGCTTTACAACTACGAAGGCGCGATCGGCGGCAAAACCGGGTTCACCGACGACGCCCGTCAGACGTTCGTGGCAGCCGCCGAACGCGACGGTCATCGCCTCGTCGTGACGCTACTCAAAGCCGACGTGCTGCCGATTCGCCCAGCGCCACAAGCCGCGCGACTGCTCGACTACGGCTTCGCGCTGGAAAACAACACGGCCGAGTGGATCGGCAAGCTGCCCGAAACCGGCGTGCACGCCGTGGCACCGACGGTCCCGTTGGCGACACCGCCAACTCGCACGGATGATGTCGGCGCGCTTGGCGGCGAAGAAGTGCCACACACCGCGGCTCGTCTCGCGGTGATGGTCGTTGGCCCGATCCTTGTGCTCGGCCTCCTGCTAGCCGCTTGGCGCAGTTTCCGCCGGCGCTGAATTGTTCAGCGCCGCTTGCCGATTAGCACCAACGCGAGCGCTGACAACGCCCCAGCGCCAAACAGCGCGGCCCCTGCCGACGGCGAAAGTGGACTATCGACTACGCGCGGCGCGATAACAACGGGTCCGGGCGCGGGGTGAACCTGCTGCGCGTTGAGTTTCGACGTCGCCGCCCACGCGGTCGCGAGCAAGAGAATGCGAAAAGTGACGTAGCTGAACACCATCAGGCCGATGATCGACCCGAACGTCGCGCCAACCGGACTCGTCATCACGGCACGCAAGTAAATCGCGGCGATGAGCTTGAAAATCTCAAACGCGATCGCCGCCAACGCCGCCGCCTTGAACGCCGACCGCAGCGAGACGGGTTCGCGTGGCAGGCGCGCGATCATCCACGCGAAAACCGCCCACGACGCGACCCAGCCCAACAGCATGGAGACCAGCGCCAACGCCATACCAGCGCCCGGCAGGTGCGACAGGCCGATGGCGTCGGCGATGCGTTTCGCGAAGCCGCCAGAGCCGATCGCGGAAAGACCAAGCGACACAACGAAAGCCAACCCGAGGCCGATCAGCGCGCCCAGATCCGACAGCTTCGTCTTCCACCACGGGTCATCGGGACTCTTCGCCACCCACTGTTCAGTAAGGGCGGCACGGAGATTCGCGATCCAGCCGAGCCCGCTGTAAAGGCCAGCAAGCAAACCGAGCACACCGACGGTGCCACGCGAACCAATGGCCTTGGAAATCAAGTCATTGATTTGCGTGCCGAAGTCGCCGGGAACGTTCTCAACGACCTTGTCCTGCAACTCATTAAGCCAGTCAGGGTGGCCGGCGAGCACAAAGCCAGCCACCGAGAACGCGACCATCAACAGCGGAAACAGCGAAAGCACCGTGAAATAGGTGATGCCAGCGGCGAAATAGTCGCCGCGCTGATCCTGGTAGCGCTCGCCCGCGCGCACGAGGTGGTGCAGCCAAGGCCGACGCCGCACCTCGCGCTGAAGCGCCGCGGTGATGTTGTCGATCAGCTGCATGCGCGCGCTCCTAGGAAGGGTCAGCGAGCGAGGAAGCCAACCCGCTCATACACCTGTGCCAATGTGTTGCTGGCGATCTCGCGTGCCCGTTCCGCGCCTGCGGCGAGAACTCGATCCAGCTCGGCCTGGTCATCAAGGTAGTCCTTGACGCGCTTTTGCACGGGCGTCACGAATTCAACGAGAGCGTCAGCTACTTCGGCTTTCAGGTCACCGTAACCCTTACCGGCGAAATTCTCTTCCAGTGTGACGAGCGGAGTTTCGGTCAGCGCGCCGAGGATCACCAACAAATTGCTCACGCCCGCTTTGTTTTCCGGGTCGTAGCGGATCTCGCGCTCAGTGTCGGTGACCGCCGAACGCACCTTCTTCGCGGTGACCTTCGGGTCGTCGAGCAGGTTGATCAGGCCAGCGTCGGTCGCGGCCGACTTGCTCATCTTCGCGGTGGGATCTTGCAGGTCAAAAATCTTGGCGGTGCCCTTGACGATGTGCGGCTCCGGCACGACGAACGTCTTCTTGAAACGAGTATTGAAGCGCTGCGCGAGGTTTCGCGTGAGTTCAAGATGCTGGCGCTGATCCTCGCCGACCGGCACCTGATGCGGGCGGTAAAGCAGGATGTCGGCGGCCATGAGGACCGGGTAGGTGAACAGCCCGACCGTCGCGTTGTCGGCACCCTGTTTCACCGACTTGTCTTTGAACTGCGTCATCCGACTCGCCTCGCCGAAGCCGGTGATGCAGGAAAGCACCCACGCCAGCTCAGCGTGCTCGGGCACCTGACTTTGCACGAACAACGTCGACTTGGCCGGGTCGATGCCAAGCGCGAGCAACTGCGCGGCGGCGGCCTTCGTGCGCGCGCGCAGCGCCTTCGGGTCTTGGCTCACCGTGATCGCGTGCATGTCGGGGATGAAATACAGCGCGTCGTACTCGTCTTGCATCGTCACCCAGTACTGCAACGCACCCAGGTAATTGCCGAGGTGGAAGGAGTCGCTGGTGGGCTGGATGCCCGACAGCACCCGCTGTTTACGTTCGGCCGACGCGGCCGGGGCAGGACTGGACATACCCCGAATCTTTCCATGCTGCTCAAGCGGAATTACGCTGCACCCAGTTGCGCGGATCCACACCGGGCATGCTGGCGCGGCCAGCGCGAATCATGCGCTGCTCGCGTCGGGCGATGAGCTGGTAGGAAGGGGCGCTGCGGCCAGCGAGCGCGTTCGCGAGCACGCGCGGGGCCAGCGGCGGCGCGACATGCGCGGTCCGAATACCGCGCGCGAACGCCTGGAACGCGACTTCGTCGGTAAGCGACCAGTCCATGCCATAAAGTCCGCGAACGCGTGCGGGCAGACTGCCCTGGACCAGCAGATAGAGCGCGGAACCTACCTGCTCGGCTGGTGGCTGCAACCGATACGCGCGCTTGTGGCCGGCGAGGTACGAGCCGACAAGTCGCGCTTCGTCGGTGAGAAAAAGTTCGGCCGATTTCAGATACGCCTGGAAAAAGCGGTCGAAGGCGAGGTAGTCGAGCGGGGCCGCGTTGCGCGGCATGCCGAACAGCTCGCCCCAGCGCACGAAGTCGGAATACAGATCGGCGCGTTCGGTGTCGGTGAGTTTGCGGACCAGCAGGTCGTGCATCGTCATCGCCGATTCGAAGGTGAACGCCATCGTCATGAACAGCAGGTCAGGGTCGAAGGCGGAGTACGGCGTGCCTGCGGGGTGGGCGTCGCCCGCGTTTTCGGGCAGGGTGCCGACGACGCTCGCGTGCTTGCGCTTGGTGAATTTCAGCGCGCGATCAGCTTCGGTTTTGCTGCCGAGAAACACCGCTTCAAACAGCGCGCCCGTGGTCGCGAGGCGGGTGTACGGGCTGTCGCGATGCGCGGAATGTTCGGCGGTGCCGACGTAAAGCAGCGGGTTGATCGCGCCAACAACGAGTGCGCGCAGGCCGTAAGTAAGGCCGACCGCGCGCTTGCGCATCACTCGGCGAATCATGGAGTCATCGGCGAAATATCCCGCTTCGCCCGCGCTTGTGCCCATCGCGGTGTCTCCTCATTGAGTGCGATCTGCCTCAAGAGTCCTCCCAAACGAACGCTTGGGCAAGAGGCAGTTCGCGCTCCGTGAGAGCTAGTCCGTGAGGGAGACGGCATCGAACATCGTCGCGGGACCTTGAATCACGACATGGAACGCGACTTCACGGCGTCCCCAGTAGGCGGCAGCGTCGCTCATCGCGCTGGCGAACCAGTCGCGTTCGACCGGTTGTTCGCTCAGCAGTTCGCGCGCATCGCGGATCGCGATCACGTAGCCGGGCGCGCGACCGATGAAGTCGTCGAGGTCGCGCAGGCACTCATCGAACGCGTCCTTGTTCGCCCCGAAGTAGTACGGGAATTGGAACGCGGCGGCGAACTCGTCGTAGAGGCTCGCGACGGTCCGCATCTTGTTCCCACGCAATTCGCGAACCTGGTAGTCGGCTGGTGCGTCGTAGCGGACGCCACTGAACTCGCTCGCGTCGACGTCGAGCGCGCCGAACACGCTTTTCTGCGTCGGGGCGAGAAATTCCTTGAGCCGCATCAGCGCATCCTCGTGAAGGTCTCGTAGTGGTCGCCGGTGTACCAAACGCTGCCATCGCTGCCGGTCACGATGCGTTCGGCGTCGCGTGAACGGTTCCGCGCCTTCGGATTGACGTCCCATTCCTGATAGCTGATCGACTTGCCCGACGCGTCTTTCGCAGGCAAATCACCGCCGCGATTCATCCACGGGTCGCCGCCTTTGGTGCCAGGCGCGTTGGCCGAATCGGGCCAGCGACCGGCGTCGATTTCGGCGAGCGTCACGTACGCACGGTCAGGGACGCCGGGTGCGCGGGCGGTTTGGGTGGTGACCGGCTGTGGTTTAGCTGCCGGTTTCGCTACCGAGGTTGTTGTCGTTGCTGCTTTAGTTGACGTCAGTTGCGTGCTGCCGCCAGCGAAAAGCGTGAGCAGCACCGCGACGATCACGAGCGCGAGCCCACCGAGCAGGCCGAGTGTTTTAGCGGAAAGTTTCATCGGTACTGCACCGTCACTGGCGCGTGATCGGACCAGCGCTGGTCGTACGCGGCGGCGCGTTCGACGATGGCCGACTTCGCGCGAGAGGCGATGTCGCCGCGCGCGAGGTGATAATCGATTCTCCATCCACTGTCGTTGTCAAAGGCGCGACCCCGGTACGACCACCAGCTATACGGGCCGCTCACACCCGGATGTAGCTCGCGCACAACGTCTTTGAAACCGGCGGCGATGAGGTCAGCGATCCATTCACGTTCCTCAGGCAAGAAGCCCGCCGATTTTTGGTTGCCCTTCCAATTCTTCAAATCGAGCTCGGTCGGGGCGATATTCCAATCGCCAGTGACAACGAAATCGCCCTGCTTCGCTTTCAGATAAGCACCAAATTCGGCCATGAATCGGTACTTCTCGTCCTGCTTTGGGGTGTTTTCCTCGCCGGAATGCACGTATACCGACGCGACAGTGACGTCGCCGAAGTCCGCTTCGATGTATCGGCCCGAGTTCGCGAATTCGGCACTGCCAAAGCCAATTCGGACCGCGTCAGGGGTGCGTCGCGACAGAATGCCAACGCCCGCACGACCTTTCGACTCCGGTTCGGCGTGACTGAGCACCCAGCCCGCGTCGAGCGCTGGGGCGAGAGCGGTCGCGGTTTGCGCGTCGGTGGCTCGGGTTTCCTGAAGGCACACAACGTCGACCTCGGTTGCGGCTAGCCAGTCGAGCATCCCCTTAGTTGACGCGGCACGGATTCCGTTGACGTTGACGGTTGAGCACAGAATTCCCACGTCAGAACCGTACAATGGCTAGTCAGGCCCATTTTCGAAGGGGTGATTGACAATGACGTCATCACGATCCACCACGCCCGCTTCCACCCGGCCCGCGCCTGTCGCGGCACTGCATCTCGGCAAGGGCGATCCGGTCCTGTTGCTGCACGGTTTCCTACTTTCGCCGCACTGTTGGGAACAGGTCGCGCGGCGAATGTCGTCGCATTGCGAGGTGTACGCGCCCGCGTTCGCCGGGCACTGGGGTGGGCCGGAGTTGCGCGGTTGGTCGCTTGATGTGTACGCCTTGGCCGACCAAATCGAAAGCCAACTTGACGAGCTTGGCTGGCAGACCTGCCACATCGCTGGCAATTCGCTCGGCGGCTGGGTTGGTCTTGAACTCGCGCGTCGCGGGCGCGCACGCACGCTCACCGCGATCGCACCCGCGGGCGGGTGGGGTTCGCCGTCGCTGACCGCGGTGCGCGTTGGGTTGAAGTTCGCTTCGCTGATCCCGTTCGTCGCGGTTGGGCGGCGATTGGGCGCTGGCATCGTTGACAACGCGATCATTCAGCAGGTCGCCGCGCTGGTCGTCGCGAAGTCGACCAGCTCGGTGCCCCGCCGCGACCTCACCAACATGCTGTCGGCGGTCCTTGGCTGCGACGCGATGATCCCGATGCTGCTCGGCAGCCTTCGCGCCCCCGCGATGCAAGATTTGGACGAACTGTCGACCCCGGTCCGCCTACTGCTCGCCGAATACGACCGAGTAATCCCCAACCACGTATACGCGACCCGCTACCTACGCGACCTCCCCGAAAACGCCGACCGAATCCTGGTACACGGCGTAGGCCACGTCCCGATGCTGGAATCCCCGGATCGAATCGCGACCCTAATAGCCGAACACATCTACGCGAGCCGAGGCCATTTGCGCGCGGTTTGACCCGGAAACGCAACAGCGCAGGTGGTCGCTGCCCGCGACTACCTGCGCTGCGTTGTTACTGAGCTATCAGGCCTTCGGCGGCGTGGTGTAGAAGCTCGAGCCGAGGAGCAGAGCCTTCAGCAGGCCGTCGACGCCAGCGGACAGGGTGGCCGAGCCAGCTTCCGGCTTGGGCGGAACGGTGGCGGCCGGAGGCGGTGTGACGGTGTCAGCAGCAGGCTTGACGTCAGCCGCAGGAGCCGAGCTGGAACCCGACAGCAGCGTGGCGCTACCGACGAGGAGGGTGGCCGAACCGGCATCCGGAGCGTCAGCCGGCGGGGTAACCGTGTCGGCGATCGGCTTCGGGTCAGCAGGCTTGGTCGGGGCAGGAGCCGCAGCCGAACCCGACGCGAGGGCGTTCAGGCCAGCGAGCAGGGTCGCCGAGCCAGCTTCCGGCTTGGGCGGGGTGGTGGTGGGCGGCGGGGTGGCCGGATCGGCGATCGGCTTGGGGTCAGCAGGCTTCGGGTCAGCAGGCTTGGTCTCGGCAGGAGCCGCGGCCGAACCCGACGCGAGCGCGTTCAGGCCAGCGAGCAGGGTCGCCGAGCCAGCGTCCGGCTTAGCCGGAGTGGTGGTGGGCGGCGGGGTGGTGGTCTGGGCCGACGCGGTGCCCGCGACACCCAGGACCAGGCCCGACGCGATAACGACGGCAGCGCCGACCGTACGGAACTTCTTCACAGAATTCTCCTCATCTAAGACTTCATCGCGATGTTTAAGCCCCACCGGTACTCGCGGACCGGCCAGAAAGATATCCGGCGAGCAATTTTTAACACAGGTTCGATCAAACGTCCAACTGTGTTCCTGTTGAGGTGCGGCTATACCAAAACAGCACTACAGAGCACAGATTCACGCAGCCTGAACGATATGGACTAAAGCATGATGGGAATCACAACCGCATGTGCCCACAAATTGAAATCAGGGCGGATTTAAAGGTTAACTAAACGTGAACATTCATTCCCGAAACGGAAATACTCGGCGTGAATTATTTACCGCTCGACTACGAAATTCCAGCCGTTATAGCTTTTGGGAATGCCCGCGACCTGCCAAAGCGACGGTGATGGTGAAAAGGGCGACGCCTGCTACTGCCAAGATCGCGCCGACGGCGGCGGGGGCGGTGTAGCCCAAACCTGCCGCGATTACTAAGCCGCCCAGCCATGCGCCTGCCGCGTTCGCGATGTTCAGGGCCGCGTGGTTCAAGGCGGCGGCGAGGGTCTGGGCGTCGGCGGCCACGTCCATCAGGCGCGTTTGTAGGGCCGGGGCCAGTGCCGCGCCCGATGCGCCGACAAGGAACGCGCCTACGCCCGCGCTGATGGGGTGGTGAGCGGCGGCGACGAAGCCCGCGAGGATGAAGACCATCGAGATCAAGGCGACGAAAATCGCCTTGTCGACGCCATGATCGGCGAGGAAACCACCCGCGACATTGCCTGCGACCATGCCCAAACCGAACAGCATTAGGACGAGTGGGACCGTTGCCGCTGACATGCCAGCGACGTCGGTGAGCGTCGTCGCGATGTAGGTGTACACGGCGAACATGCCGCCGAAACCGATCGCGCCGACCGCGAGCGTGAGCAACACCTGCGGGCGTTTGAGTGCGCTGAGTTCGGTCATCGGGTTCGTCGGCTTCAGCCCGGTCAGCTCGGGAACGAACCGCCACAGCGCGAATACCGTCGCGACGCCAATCACCGCGACAACGCCAAACGCGTCACGCCACCCCAAACTCTGACCGAGCCACGTCGCGGCGGGCACACCAACGACATTGGCCGCGCTCAACCCCAGCATCACCGCGGCAACCGCTTTAGCGCGCTGACCGGCGGGCGCGAGCGTCGCGGCGGCAAGGGAGGCGACCCCGAAATAGGCACCGTGCGGCAACCCGCTCACGAACCGGGCCAAGATCAGCGTGGGAAACGTGGGCGCGAACACGGTCGCGAGGTTGCCGAGCGTGAACGCGATCATCAGGGCGATGAGCAATTTCTTGCGCGGAACTCGCGCGCAAAGCGACGCGATCAGCGGCGCGCCAACAACCACCCCGAGCGCGTAAGCCGAAACAGCATGTCCCGCAGTGGGTTCCGAGACGGAGAACGCTTTCGCGATGTCGGGCAACAGGCCCATCGTGACGAACTCGGTGGTTCCGATCCCAAACCCGCCGAGGGAGAGCGCGAGCATCGCGGGGATGTGCCAGGAGACGCGAGGCTCGTGCGCGGGCGCGGTAAGAGAAGTCACTAGGTCCATGCAACGGCGTTGAGATAACAACCGCTACTCGAAACCGCCGTGATTAATGCCACGGGTGAAAAATAGTTATGGCTATCGCCCGGGCGCGGGGTGGGGAGAACCGCTCGTCGACCGGCTTCCCCGCCCCTTCGCTAACTCTTACCGCAGTGCGCGCGCCAGGTTCGTGTCCAGTGCGCCGAGGAACTCCTCGGTGCTCAGGTAACCCTGGTCGCCGCCGACAAGGGCCGCGAGGTCCTTCGTCATCTGACCACCCTCGACGGTCTTGATGACCACGTCTTCGAGGGTCTGGGAGAAGCCGATCACCTCGGGGGTGTTGTCGAGCTTGCCTCGGTGCTCAAGCCCACGCGTCCACGCGAAGATCGACGCGATCGGGTTAGTCGACGTCGGCTTGCCCTGCTGGTGCTGCCGGTAATGCCGGGTGACCGTGCCGTGCGCGGCCTCGGCCTCACAGGTGCGGCCGTCCGGGGTGAGCAGCACCGACGTCATCAGACCGAGCGAACCAAAGCCCTGGGCGACGGTGTCGGACTGCACGTCGCCGTCGTAGTTCTTGCACGCCCAGACGTAACCGCCCTCCCACTTCATCGAGGAGGCGACCATGTCGTCGATCAGGCGGTGCTCGTAGGTGAGTCCGGCGGCATCGAATTCAGCCTTGAATTCGGCTTCGAAGATTTCTTCGAAGGTGTCTTTGAACATGCCGTCGTAAGCCTTGAGGATGGTGTTCTTCGTCGAGAGGTACACCGGGTAGTTCTGCTGCAGGCCGTAGTTAAACGACGCGCGCGCGAAGTCTTCGATCGACTTCTTGAAGTTGTACATACCCATGACGACGCCGCCGTCTTCGGGCATCTTCACGACCTCGTGCACGATCGGTTCGCCGCCGTCTTCCGGCGTGAACGTGAGCGTGACGGTGCCCGCTTCGAACACCTTGAAGTCGGTTGCCCGGTACTGGTCACCGAAGGCGTGGCGGCCGATGATGATCGGCTTGGTCCAGCCCGGCACCAAGCGGGGCACGTTCGAAATAATGATCGGGGCACGGAAAATGGTGCCGCCCAGAATATTTCGAATGGTGCCGTTGGGTGAACGCCACATGTGCTTGAGCCCGAATTCCTTCACCCGCGCTTCGTCGGGGGTGATGGTGGCGCACTTCACGCCGACGCCATGCTTTTTGATGGCGTTCGCGGCGTCGACAGTGACCTGGTCATCGGTCTTGTCGCGGTACTCGATGCCGAGGTCGTAGTACTCGAGGTTCACATCGAGATACGGGTGGATCAGCTTGTCCTTGATGAACTGCCAGATGATCCGGGTCATCTCGTCGCCGTCGAGTTCTACGACGGTGCCTTCAACCTTGATCTTGGACATGGATCTTCGTGTCCTCCTCGGTGGGTGCCCTTATTGCACGGCCAGGCGAACACGCTTGTGAGCGGACCCCAGCAGTTCCAACAGACAACGTATATGCCCCGCGTTGTCGGCGGGACGTGTGGTGTCAAACATGACGAGCGTACTGCTGCCGAAGTCCTCACCGCGAGTCGATCCCCCGCTGTGCGCGACCGTCGTCACCGTCACACGCCATTAGTTCGTTCTATGACTGATACCACCTCGTCGCCCGACCTGCTGAGTATCGGGCACTGCGACTGTTCGGACAGCCCTTCGCCCTGCGCAACATCCGCGCCGCGCGCGAGAACGTGTCAGACGTATCGGTTACCATCAACGCAAGGTCATGAGTACCAGCGCCAAGCCCCGGCTCGCTGGTCGGCAACCCTCCAGCAGCGGTGGGGTGCTCCGGGTGATGACCGGGCCCTCGAAGGTCGTGGGCAAGCGCGCTTTGCAGGAGGCACCCGATGTGTTGTTGTCAGTCGATCCGCCCCAAATGACGACATAAACCCGGCTTTTCACTCCCCTGGAGAACTGATGACCGACGCAACCCAGCCTGAGCACTGGTCGTTCGAAACCAAGCAGATCCACGCTGGTCAGGCCCCCGATGCGGCCACCGGCGCGCGAGCGCTCCCGATCTACCAAACCACCTCGTATGCCTTCCGCGACACCGACCACGCCGCCGCGCTGTTCGGTCTCGCCGAGCCCGGCAACATCTACACGCGCATCATGAATCCCACCCAGGACGCGGTTGAGCAGCGCATCGCCGCACTTGAGGGTGGTGTCGCAGCCCTTTTGCTCGCATCGGGCCAGGCCGCCGAAACCTACGCGATCCTCAATCTTGCCCAGGCTGGCGACCACATCGTTTCCAGCCCGCACCTCTACGGCGGCACGTACAACCTGTTCCATTACTCGCTGCCGAAGCTGGGCATCGAGGTGTCGTTTGTCGACGATCCCGATGACCTCGCGCAGTGGGAAGCCGCCATTCGCCCGAACACTAAGGCGTTCTACGGCGAAACCATCGCTAACCCGAGCAGCGCGGTCCTCGACATCCCCGGCATCGCTGGCGTCGCGCACGCGGCCGGTCTGCCGCTCATCGTCGACAACACCGTCGCGACGCCGTACCTCATCCAGCCGCTCGCGCACGGTGCCGACATCGTCGTGCACTCGGCAACCAAGTACCTCGGTGGCCACGGTGCCGCGGTCGCTGGCGTGATCGTCGACGGCGGCACGTTCGATTGGCGCGTCACCGACGCCGACGGAAATTCGCGTTTCCCCGGCTTTACCGAACCTGATCCCAGCTACCACGGCGCGGTCTTCGCCGACCTCGGCGCGCCCGCGTTCGCGCTCAAAGCGCGCGTGCAGTTGCTGCGCGACTTGGGCGCGGCCGTCGCCCCGTTCAACGCGTTCCTCATCGCCCAGGGCTTGGAAACGCTGAGCCTGCGCGTCGAGCGGCACGTCGCCAACGCCGAAGCTGTCGCGAAGTTCGTCGCCGAGCAGCCGGGCGTCGACGCGGTGTATTACGCCGGGCTTGAAAACTCGCCGTGGTACCAGCGCGCGCAAGAGTTGGCACCGAAGGGCGCGGGCGCGATTGTCGCGTTCGAACTGGCTGGTGGCGTCGATGCGGGCAAGAAGTTCGTGGACGCGCTCAGCCTCCACAGCCATGTCGCTAACATCGGTGACGTGCGTTCTCTCGTTATCCACCCCGCGTCAACCACGCATTCGCAGCTCACGCCGGAAGAACAGCTGGCTGCGGGCGTCACGCCGGGCCTCGTCCGGCTCGCTGTTGGTATCGAGGGCATCGACGACATCTTGGCCGACCTTTCTGCCGGATTCGCGGCGGCGAACAGTTGACCGTGAGCACCCCCTTCCCGCCCGCACGCACCGCGCCCGGGGTGGCCCTGCTGCCACCACCGGGCGGGCAACTCGGCACGGTTTCCATCGGCGATGTCACGCTGGAAAACGGCGTCGTGCTGCCCGATGTGCATTTGGCCGTGCAGCGGTGGGGGGTGCTTTCCCCGACACTCGACAACGTTGTGCTCGTTGAGCACGCGCTCACCGGCGATTCGCATGTCATCGGCGACGCCGATTCCGCTCCCGGTTGGTGGGAAGGCATGGTCGGCCCAGGCGCGCCGATCGACACCGACGAATGGTGTGTCATCGCCACCAACGTGCTCGGCGGCTGCAAGGGCAGCACCGGCCCGTCCACGCTCGCGCCCGACGGCAAGCCGTGGGGTTCGCGCTTTCCCGAACTCACCATCCGCGACCAGGTCAACGCCGAAGCGCAACTGCTGAGCCTGATTGGCATCGACCGGCTCGGTGCCGTCGTCGGCGGGTCGATGGGCGGCATGCGGGTGCTTGAGTGGATCGTCAGCCAGCCGGAGCGGGTCGCCGCGGCGCTCGTGTTGGCGGTCGGCGCACGGGCTACCGCCGATCAGATCGGCACGCAGACCACGCAGATGGCCATCATCAAAGCCGATCCCGACTGGCAGGGCGGCGATTACCACGGCACCGGCCGCGTCCCGATGACCGGCATGGGCCTAGCACGGCGCATCGCGCATCTCACCTACCGCACCGAGGGCGAACTTGAGCACCGCTTCGCCAACTCCGCCCAGGGTGCGGAAGACCCGTGGCAGGGCGGTCGGTACGCGGTCCAGAGCTACTTGGAACACCAGGCCGACAAGCTCTGCCAGCGCTTCGATCCGGCCACCTACGTGCTGCTGAGCGAAGCGATGAACCGCCATGACGTCGGTCGTGGTCGTGGTGGCGTTGCCGCCGCGCTCGCTTCGACGTCGGTGCCGGTTGTGGTTGGTGGCGTCGATTCCGATCGGCTCTACCCGTTGCACACCCAAGCTGAACTTGCCGACGGTCTGCCCGGCTGCGCTGGGTTGGAAATCGTGCATTCCCGCGACGGCCACGATGGCTTCCTCACCGAGGCGGCGGCAGTGGCGAAGCTGCTCACCGAGACCATGCGATTGGCTCGCGAAAACCGCTGAGCTTTTAGGCCACACCCAACGTGTTGATCGTCGCGGCGAGAAACACGACGGAACTGCCGAGCGCGGCTAGCGCGGCAACATCGAATGGCTTGCTTCGCACGGCGAGCAGCCCAACCTGCACGGTTGGCAGGCACAGTCGGAACGCGGCGGCAACGAGCGCGGCACTGCCGAAAATCAGCGCGCCACGACGCCACCGTTCCCACACCACAAACGCGATGGCGATCACGATCATTGTCGAGACCACGGTCATCGGCAGGTGGCTGCGCAGGTAAAGCTGCCCCGCGCTCAACCGCACGACCCGATGCTTGCCGGTCGTCTCCGCCTTATTCACGGCCCCGATTGTTCCACAGGTACCCTGCTGCGAGTGTTCAACGTGATGTTTCACCAGCCGGTCATCCCGCCCAATACTGGGAACGCGATTCGGCTCGTCGCGGGCACCGGGTGCGCGTTGCACCTGATCGAGCCGCTCGGTTTCGATTTGTCGGAGTCGAAACTGCGACGTGCTGGCTTGGATTACCACGACCTCGCTTCAGTGACCGTGCACCCCAACATCGAAGCGGCGTGGGAGTCGATCGGCCCGCAGCGCGTATTCGCGTTCACCACCCAGGCGACAACCCGCTACACCGATATCGCCTACCAACCCGGCGACATTTTGCTTTTCGGCACCGAACCAACCGGCTTGCCCGACGACGTACTCGCCGATTCGCACATCACCGAACAGGTGCGCGTGCCGATGCTGCCTGGTCGACGGTCGATGAACCTGTCGAATACGGCTGCCGTCGCGGTGTACGAGGCGTGGCGGCAACTGGGCTTTCCTGAGGGCGTTTAAAGATCAACGTCGAAACGCTTGAACCGCGACGTCGCCCCAGCCGAAAGTCGCACCGACGATTTCGAAACACCAAAGTGCTTGGCTAGCAATTCGATTGCCGCTTTATTTGCTTTACCCTCAACCGCGGGGGCACGCACGTAAAGGGTGAGCGTGCCGTCGTCAGCGGTTTCGACAAGTGGTCCTTTACTGCTGTTCGGTTTGATCGTCGCCCGCACTGTCGGCACCGGGACGCTCCTTCCTTCCACCACGTCGAACCAATCGCCAAGCGAACCAAGCGATTCCGCCGATGATGCCGAAAAGACCGAGCCACGGGACGGCACTACCGGCAAAAACGACGGCATCTTGTAGCCAGTCGACTAGCGAATTCCAGCCTGCGACGACGCCATCCCAGAAACTGTCGGGATCGCTGGGCGTGCGGTCCGACGGTGCCGTGACGGTGATGGTGATCGTCGACAACGCGATTTGCTCGTCGAGTTGACGCTTCTGGCCGGTAAGGCTGTCGAGTTCGCCCTGTCGCGACGACAGCGCGCTTTCGGCGGCGATGAGGTCGGCGGTATTCGATGCGGTCGCCATGAGCGTGCGCAACCGGTCGACCGAGGCTTGTAGGGCGCGGATGCGCGCGTCGAGGTCTTCCCACTGCATGGTGACGTCGGCGCGGCTTGTGCTTACGCGCGTGACGTCGCCCGTGTCGGCGAGCCCGGTGAGCAACGCTTCGGTTTTGTCGGCGGGCACGCGCACGCTCAAGGTGGCGCGCGCGTTGCGCTTCTCCGATGCGGGCTGCTCGGTGCGCTCGTCGACTCGACCGCCGAGTTCGGTAACACGACCGGTGATGCTCGCTGCCGCGGCGATCGGGTCGGTGGCGGTCATGTCGACGCTGCCGGTGACAACTTCTTTGCGATCAACGGTCTGCTGTTTGTTTTGATCGCCAGGGCCGGATTGCTCACGAAATCCGGGGGCGACTGGCGCGGAGGCGGGATTGGGCGCGCCTGCGGAATCGCTCACCTCTTCGCCGCCGCACCCCGCTAGGAACCCGAGTCCAACGAGCAAAACACAGACCATCGCGAACTTGCGCATGCTCGCACCCTAGCTACTTCGCGATGTTTGGACACTGCCGTTAGGTTCAGCGGAAATCGCGCGAGCGCGAGATGACGCGTAGGTCGAGGGGTTCCAGATAGTCGGCGGTGACGCTCGCCGCGCCTTCCGCGTTTTGAATTCGACCGCGAATGATCAGGGCGGGCGCGCTTTGCGCGAGGGTGCGGTAGCGCGTCCACAACCCGACTGAGCAGACGATGTTGACCATGCCGGTCTCGTCTTCAAGGTTCATAAACGTGACGCCACCTGCCGTTGCCGGGCGTTGACGGTGCGTGACCGCGCCTGCGACCAAAATGCGCGCACCATCTTCGACGGTGAGCACATCGCACGCGGGCACAACGCCGAGCCCATTGAGGTGTTCGCGAAGGAATTCGGTTGGGTAGCTGTCGGGTGAGACGCCGCTTGCCCACACGTCAGCGGCAGCGAGTTCAAGCGCGCTCATGCCAGGCAACGCGGGTGCGGCGACGGCGGGGCCCGTTCCCGGCAACAATCCTGGACGTTCGCGCGCGGCCGCACCCGCCGACCACAGCGCGGCCCGTCTTGCCTGCCCGTCGGCGCTGTGCTTTTGGCCGGTCACCGCGTTTAGCGCACCCGCGGTAGCGAGCGATTCGACTTGCGCCACCGTCATTTCCACGCGTCCGGTGAGGTCGAGCATGGACGTGTATGGCCCCGACGCGACGCGCTCAGCCACAATTCGCTCAGCCAATTCCGTGCCGATATGGCGAATCGCGGCCAGCCCTAACCGAATCTCGGTGCCCTTGTTTTCCAATGTCGCCTCAGCCAAACTCGCGTTGACCTCAGCCGCGTGCACAACAACCCCGTGACGGCGCGCGTCAGCGATCAATGACTGCGGCGAATAGAACCCCATCGGCTGAGCCCGCAGTAGTCCCGCGCAAAACGCTGCGGGATGATGCAGCTTGAACCACGACGAGTAGAAAACGATCGACGCGAAACTCTGCGAATGCGATTCGGGGAAGCCGAAATTCGCGAAGGCGTAGAGCTTCTCGTAGATGCGATCGGCAACCTCGTCGGTGATGCCATGCAAATCCCGCATGCCCTGATACAGCCGGTCTTTGAGGCGCGCCATCTTCTCGGGCGACCGCTTCGACCCCATCGCCCGACGCAACTGGTCGGCTTCGGCGGCGGTAAAGCCAGCAACATCGACGGCCATCTGCATCAACTGTTCTTGAAACAGTGGGATACCGAGCGTGCGACCAAGCGACTTCTCCAACGAAGGATGATCGAAGGTCACCTTCTCTTTGCCGTTGCGCCGCCGAATATAGGGATGCACCGATCCGCCCTGAATAGGCCCAGGTCGAATAAGCGCGACCTCAACAACCAGGTCATAGAAGCAGCGCGGTTTCAGACGCGGCAGCGTGGCCATCTGCGCGCGCGATTCCACCTGGAATACCCCAACCGAATCGGCGCGCTGCAACATCTCATACACCCCAGGCTCGGCTAAATCGAGCGCGTGCAGCTCGACGGTCTCACCCTTATGTTCGGCAACCAGGTCGATCATGTAATGCAATGCCGACAACATGCCGAGACCAAGCAGGTCGAATTTCACCAACCCAACAGCAGCGCAATCGTCTTTGTCCCACTGCAACACACTGCGGCCAGCCATGCGCGCCCATTCCACCGGACACACATCGGCAATGGGTCGATCGCAAATCACCATCCCGCCGGAGTGAATACCCAAATGCCGAGGCAGCCCCTCGATCTCCCCAGCTAATTCGAGAACAGGGGTGGGGATGTCGGTGCCACTTTCGGCCGAAACGCCCGTCCACCGGCTGACCTGTTTGCTCCACGCATCCTGCTGACCGGGCGAGAACCCAAGTGCGCGAGCCGCGTCACGCACTGCCGACTTCCCACGGTAGGTAATCACGTTGGCAACTTGAGCGGCGTAATCGCGACCGTATTTGGTGTAGACGTGCTGAATCGCTTCCTCGCGCCGATCGGATTCGATATCGATGTCGATGTCGGGTGGCCCGTCGCGTTCGGGGGCAAGAAAGCGCTCGAAGAGCAGATTGTTCGCGATGGGGTCGACATTGGTGATGCCGATCGCGTAGCAGACCGCCGAATTCGCTGCCGACCCTCGACCCTGGCAAAGAATGTCGTTGTTCTTACAGAAACTGACAATGTCATGTACGACGAGGAAATAGCCGGGGAAATTGAGCTTCTTGATCACGCGCAGCTCATGCTCGATCTGGGCATAGGCGCGTTCATTTTCCGCCGCACTCCCGTACCGTCGCGCCGCACCCTGATAGGTGAGTTCACGCAGCCACGAACTCTCATCATGCCCAGCAGGCACGTCGAATGGCGGCAGATTCGGGGCGATGAGACCCAGGTCAAAGGCGAATTCGCGCGCGAGCTTGGCCGCGTTGGCAACAGCGTGCGGGTACTCGGCGAACAGGTGTGCCATTTCGGCACCCGAGCGTAAATGCGCGCCGCCAGCAGGGGCGAGATAGCCCGCGAGGTCATCGAGACTGCGACGCGAACGAACTGCGGCAAGCGCCATCGCTAAGCGTCGCTGAGGTGGCGCGGCGAAATGCGCGCCGGTGGTTGCCAATACGGGCACGTCGACTCGGTCGGCGAGCGCGACGAGGAGGTCATTACGTTCATCGTCGGTCGCGACACCGTGATGGGTGAGTTCCACGCTCACATTGCCGTCGCCGAATCGCTCAAGCAAATCCCGAAGTGCCGCTTCCGTTTTGGGCAGACGCAGCGCACCTTCGCGTAAATCCTCATCAAGCGCGATCCGTACATGCCCTTTACGACAACCGGTGAGAATGTGCCAATTCCCCTCGGCCGCAGCCGAAAGCGCGTCGAAGTCATAACGCAGCACGCCTTTCTCCCCCGCCGCCATATGCGCTGCCGACATTTGCCGCGACAGTCGGCGATACCCCTCCTGCCCACGCGCTAAAACCAGCAAATGCGGGCCGAGCGGATCGGGCGTTTCGGTGCGCGGTTGCGAATCAGGCACGTCAGCAGAACGACGCCGGGCCGCAACCCCTCGGCCCGGCGTCGCCTTCGCATCGGTTCCCAGTGACAGTTCGGCACCGAAAACCGTTGGCATTCCCCATTCCCGGGCCGCCTCAGCGAACCGGACAGTTCCGTAGAAACCGTTGTGATCTGTGAGCGCGATAGCTTCCAGCCCGAGGCGCACGGCTTCCTCGACCATGGCCTCGGGCTGGCTCGCGCCGTCAAGAAAGCTGTAGGCCGAGTGAGCGTGCAGCTCGGCGTACGGCACTGTCGGCTCGACCGGCCGCGCGAGTTCGCTCGCCGTATAAGGCTTGCGACGCGACGCCGCCGGGCTGTCTTCGGCAGGATCGGGCAGGTCACGCGCGTGCGCTGGCCTGCCAGAGAGCACGCGTTCGAGTTCGGCCCACGACGGGGGCCCAGTACGCCAACCCACCCGATCCTCCTTGTCTCACTGGTTAATTCGTCGGTAGTCGCTCCATCGAGCTCGCCGCCAACGCCGCTTCAACATGCCCAAGCCCGGAGCGAATCACTTCGCCGTACGCGTCGTCGGCGAGCACATCGAGGTGGCCGCGCGCGATGGCCAACTGCATGTGCGCCATCTCGAAATCACCCACTCGCCGGTGACTGTCGGCGAGGTTGAGATAGAGCGAGGGCAAGAACCCACGCAGTCCCTCGTCGAGGGGAACACCCGGTTGAAATACCGCGCCGAGCGCCCGCTGATCCCATAGCAGCGCCGCATCAGCTGAGTCCTGCACATCCGCGAGGTGATGTGCGATCACGCAGCGATGAATCGGGTCGCCGCCTTCCCCAATCTCGTCCCAGAGCCTGGTCAGGGCGGTGCGCGCCGCCATAGGGTCGCCACCGCCGAGCCGCACCGCGGCATAAATGTCCGCCATCCGATCGTCCGCCATGTGCATCAGTATCGCACATACGTTCGAACAAGCGCGAGCCAGATTCGAACGTGTTTTCGAGTTTGCGAAGAAGCTCGCAAGGCGATCTTACTTTGGAGTAAGTTCGACGCAGGACCTGCGAAGGAGCAGCAATGGCCACTGCCAAACGTCGCCGCGACCTCACCGGCGCACATGTCGTCATCACCGGTGCGTCCTCGGGTATCGGGCGCGCCGCCGCCCACGCTGTCGCGGCCAAAGGCGGTGTCGTTTTCCTGCTCGCTCGCCGCGCCGACGAACTCGACGCTGTCGTCGCCGAGATCCGCGCCAACGGCGGCCAGGCGTTTGGTTACCCGTGCGATGTCACCGACGCCGAATCCGTCGACACCGCGACCAAGGCCATCCTCGATCAGCACGGCCACGTCGACATGCTGGTCAACAACGCGGGCAGGTCCATCCGGCGCGCCATTCACCGTTCAACCGACCGCATGCACGACTACGAGCGCACCATGGCGGTGAATTACTTTGGCGCGCTACGCATGACGTTCGCGTTGTTGCCGCAGATGCGGGAACGCGGATTCGGCCACATCGTCAACATCTCAAGTGCGGGCGTGCAAGTAGCGACGCCACGTTTTTCGGCCTATCTGGCATCCAAGGCCGCACTCGATAAGTTCGCCGATGTCGCCGCTGCCGAAACCCTTTCCGACGGAGTCACTTTCACCACGATCCACATGCCGCTAGTACGCACACCGATGATCGCGCCGAGTGGTGCGCAAGGTCCCGCGGAATCGCCCGAGTGGGCGGCCGACACCATCGTGCGCGCGCTGATCGAGCGACCCAAGCGCATTGACGTGCCCCTCGGCACGCTCGCGGAATACGGTGCCATCTTCGTACCCAAATTGCGCGACCGCATTATGCACCGGTACTACCGCGCGTTCCCGGATTCGCCTGCGGCAAAGGGCGAGGTAGCAGCCGAGACCGTTGCGGAAGTGGTTGCTACTCAAGCTGATTCAGGTCGCCAATCCACCATTGGCCGGGCTGGCCGAAACGTGGTGCGACGTGCGGCGCGTTGGGTGCCCGGCACTCATTGGTGAGCTTTTACAGCTCGACAACCGACGCGGGCTCTAGGTAGGTCGCGGGTTTCGGGGCAGCACCGCAGCTCGCTTGCCGAGGCAGCGCGGGCATGGTGCGCGCGGTCACCAACCAGCGTCGACCATCGCGATGGGCAACTTCGGCAGCACCCGCGATGGTGGGATCGGTTGTTGTTTCGGGGGCTCGACACACAGTGAACGCGTCTACCCCTTCATCCGGATTTGCTTGTCGCACAACAACTTCGGCAAGTTGCTCAACGGGGTCGTACGCGCTTCGACCGCGCAGGCCGGCCAACGAGACCTCGTTTTTGTCGGCGGCCGCGAGTAATCTCTGGGCAGCGGGGATATCAACACGGCCGTAGGTGAGGCCGGTGGGCAGTAATACAACGGCAGGGGCAAAACGGTGGCCGCCGGTGTGGGACGCCTCCCACACCCGATTCGGATGATCAGTAGCTAACGCGCCCGCGATTGGTCTACCAAAAAGAGCACAGCACTGGTCTCGTTTGCCGTGCGCGCACACCAAAACCACCGGTTCGGTGACCAGTGTGCCCACGCCCGGGGGCGGGCCTTCCACCACATGGAGGTCGAGATCAAAAAGCTCACGCAAGTCAGTGATTTCGAGTCGCTCGCACCAGGGATTCTCCGGTCGCGAACTCGCGAGCAGCACCGTGCGCGTCTTAGTCGCGGGCTGTCTTCCCGGCCTACGAATCAAGGTCGGGCGCACTTTCGCCGCCGCTGTTCGCGCGCCCAATTCCGGGGTGATTTCCGGGCCAAGTACCGCGTCGCCGATCACGTCGCGACCCCACGCACCAGGGTGTTCGATACACAACCACCCGGATACCTGCGCGGCGGTGCCTGGCAGTGGGAGGTCGGTGGCAGCGGCCGAACACAGCATTCCCTCGAACGGGTTCACCGGTTCACCACTTCACCACACGAGGCTTCATAAGGTCATCCTAACTCCCTACTCGTATACCCCCTCGGCATGCCAGGTGGGGGTCAGATAGCGCAAAAGCAAGGTACGGATCTCGGGTTCAGGTGCGTCGAGTTGCACCTGAGCGCGTGCGGTGGGGGCGGTCTGTGCCCCTTCCGCACTCCACCACTGCTCGTCGAGCGGCCACGGGCCCGCCCAACCGAGCAACGCCCACTGCTTGCTGCCCCACCGCAGCAGCGCGGGCGGCGCACTGAACAAACCACGAGCGGTCACGTGCACAGCGGTGCCGTCGGCTGCAAGCAGGTCAACAGGAGGACGGTTGCGTAACAACAACGTTGGCGCTGGTTCAGGCAATCTGCCAGGCCAAGGATGGGTCGGATCGGCGGTTGGGGTTAGTTCGTCGCCAAGCGGAATCATGGTCACGCGTTCGGCGGGTCCACGTCCGCCATTGAGCACGCCAATCCGCACGGCTTCGCCGCCGAGTAGCCCCTGCACGCGAACAAGCGCGCGTCTCGCCCGTTCGGTTTCCTCACCTTCGCCGCCCCACAAGCCAAGCTGCAGCGCGCCCGATGCCACCACTTCCACCGGTTCTAGCCGCAACGCGACGATGGGCGCGGTTGGGCGGTCACGCCGAGTCAGCCAGCCGTCGAGTTGCCAGCGGATGCGGTCGGCGGTGTCGGCGGGCGTCAGCGGTCGAGCGCAGCGCCAAATTCGCGACAGTTCCTCGCCTGCCTCGGTGCGCGCGGTAATCGCGAGTCGGGTGCACGCGGCGTTGGCTGCCGCGAGTGCGGTGTGTAGCCGGGTCGCCAACGTGCGACCTGCGAACGCAGCGGCGTCGATGCGGTCGATGGGCGGATCGCAGTCGAGTTCAACGGCCAACTCCGGCGGTGCCGAACGCGCTGATGGTGGACGTTCGGGCAGCGCGCGGGCACATCGGTGCGCCGCCGCCGCGTCGGCACCAAACCTCGACGCCACCTCGGTGGGAGTGAGCTTGGCGAAGTCGCCGATGCGGCGTAGGCCAAGTCGGTGGAGCAGGTCAACGAGGTCGCTTCGATCGGTCGTCGCCAAGCTTGGTTCAACGGCCAGTTCCGTCACCGGCAGCGGCGCGAGGAAAGCCGCGCCCTCGTTCGGCGGCACGATGGTTGCGTGTCGTGCGGCGAGCACGGCGGTCGACAAGGTGTCGGCGATCCCGATCTGCGCTTCCGCGCCTGCCGCCGCGCACGCGTCGATCAGTGCCACGGCGGCGGTGTCTTCCGAGCCGAAGAAGCGCGTGGCGCCCCGCACACCCAGCACAAGCAGGCCGGGGCGCAGCACTTCAACGCCGGGCACCGTCGCGTCGATGGCGGCGGCGATCGGTTCGAAGAACTTGGCGTCGCGATCCGAATCCGCTTCCGCGACAACAAGTTCCGGGCAGCACGACTGCGCGTCGCGGCGCCGTTGCCCGCGCCGCACCCCTTCCGCCCTTGCCAGTGCCGAACAGGCAACCACCCGATTGGCGCGAAACACGGCAACGGGCCGCTCCACCGAAATGCCAGTGGCGGCCGCGGCGGCGAGCGCGGGCCAGTCGGGGCACCACAGCGCGAGCACGCGTTCGTTGCGTGTCATCGCCGCACTGTTCGGGTTAGGGCAGTTGCTCGGGTTAGGGCGGCCGCTCGGGTTAGGGCTGCGACTCGGATTGGGACGCCAGCTCGGGTTCGGGCGACAGCTCGGGTTCGGGCGCCAGCTCGGGTTCGGGCGACAGCTCGGGTTCGGGCGACAGCTCGGGTTCGGACGCCAGCTCGGGTTCGGACGGCAGCTCGGATTAGGGCGGTACCTGATTCCCGCATTAGGACGCGACTTCCGCTGCGATGTTGCCCGGGTGGCTCACCAGGGCGAACCGGTTCAGCGGTTCGCGCGTCTGCCACTGGGTCCGCCCCGCACGCGCGCACAGGTCGATGCGGCCCTGTCGGGATGGGCCCGACTTCGCGCTTACGCGCACGTCAAGACAGATCGAGCGCAGCCGGCCACGGCCCGCACCCAAACCCTGATATCCAGCAACGCGCGTATCCAGGCGCAGCGATGGGTTCACCCAGCTACCGCCTGCCACTACGAGCGTGGTGTTGCGGTTGCGCGCACGCGCGGCGAGCACGCGGCAGCGAGCTGGCGGCACCGCGACGCCATCGAGGCCGAGCACAACCAAATCAATGCCGTCGAGCAACACCGCGGCCACCTCGACCGGGTCGTCGCCCGGTTCGGCGATCACCGCCAACCGCGACAGTTGCGCGCCCATTTCGACAGCGGCCAGCAAACCCAATCTTGGCATGCCAACTACTGCGGCGTGGCCGCCTTTTCCCGTCACTTCGGCGAGCAGGCCAACAAGCATCGAATGCGCGCCCGAGTAGGCGACAACCGACCCCTTCGCCAGGCCACCATCGGGCAAAAGCTCAGCGAGTGGCGCGGGAACCGGCAGCATATCGCGACTATGCGCGCGCCCAGTTGGCACGCGCTCGGCCGTCGACGCCCCCTTGCCGGGGATCGCGGCCATGCGCCTGCGCAAGTCTTCGAGCGTGCGCTCTTTGCGCTCAACGCGCTCTTGCGCCGTAGCCGTTTCCATCACAACCACCTACTTCCACGATGGACCAGCAACCGATCAGCATCGTTCCAGCTATCGATCGTATTCGAATATACGTTCGATGTCGCCAAGCCTGACAGTCGGGACGGTCAATGTCCACCGGCATTCCTCCCGCGTGTACACCGCACAATGCGAGATTCGACTACCCTCGCACCCGTGACCGAACGCGCTCGTCCCCATATCGGCCCCGACTACCTAGTCGCGGGTCGCTACCGTCTGCAGTCGAAATTGGGCGGCGGTGGCATGGGCGCGGTCTGGTTGGCCACCGACCGATTGCTGAATCGGGAAGTCGCGATCAAGCAGGTGCTTTCCACCGCAGGGCTCAGCGAAGCCGAAGCCGAGTCGATTCGGGCCAACATCGTGCATGAGGGTCGCGTCGCCGCCAAGCTTTCGCATGAGCACGCCATCGCGGTCTACGACGTCGTCATCGAGGCAGGCGAGCCGTGGTTGGTGATGGAGTACCTTCCTTCACGCAGCGTCGCCAAGGCACTCGCGCTCTATGAGACCCTGCCCGCGGTGGAAGTCGCGCAGATCGGCGCGCAGGTTGCCGACGCGCTCGCCGCCGCACACTCGGTCGGCATCGTCCATCGCGATATCAAGCCCGGCAACATCCTCGTCGCCGATCGTGGCGATGAAGTAGGCAAAGCCAAGCTCAGCGACTTCGGCATCTCGCGTGGCATCGGCGACGGCGACGACCCCGACGGCACCATCACCGGCACGCCCGCTTACCTGCCGCCGGAAGTGGCGCGTGGCGCGAAGCCAACCGAGGCAAGCGACGTATTCTCGCTCGGCGCAACGCTTTACACCACCTTGGAAGGGCAGCCGCCTTTCGGTTTCGATTCCGACGACAACGACGTGGTGACGGCGGCTGCGATGGGCCGCATCATCCCGCCTACGCGGTGCGGCATCCTTACCCAGCCGATCCTGCACATGCTCGAACCAGCGCCGCAACGTCGTCCGTCGATGGCCGAAGCGCGCGATGAAATCCTCACCGCCGCCTTCGGTCCTGGCACCGCCACCTACATCCTCGGCGTCCCGCTACGCACCGAAGACGGCACTATCCCGGCGTGGGCGGCACGCAATTCCGCTAGCGGACAACGGCATCCGCACGCCACTCCCCTACCGCGCCCGCAACGCGCGGCAAGTACGGGCATTGGCACGGGCGCACAGTCGCAGGCTCCCACGCAACGGACCGGCAGCTTCATCGACAACTTGCCCAACGGTGCCCCGCTAGCCGTCGGCGCAGGAATTCTGATCGGCTTAGTGATCTTGATCGGGATCATCATCGCCGTGATGTGAGGCGAAACCCGATCGGGCGCAGCCCAATTCGCCGCAATGGGAGGCGAACCGAATCGGCGCGGCGCACCTGCGCAGTTTCACTCGATCCGACGACGATGCGCCCATCGCGTTAGCGCGTTTCGGTTCGACTGCTGGGTCTTCCGCAACACGTTCGACGCGTGTGTCTCCACCGTTTTCACTGAGATGAAAAGCGATTCGGCGATTTCGCGGTAGGTGTACCCGCGTGCGAGTAGGCGCAGCACTTCCAGCTCGCGCGGGGTGAGGGAATCGAGTTCAGGGTCCAGCGGCGGCTCGGGCACCGGCGAACGACCGGTGAACGAGTCGAGCACGAACCCGGCAAGGCGCGGCGAGAACACCGCGTCTCCGCCTGCTACCCGTCTAATGCCATCAGCAAGTTCCGCACCGGAAATGGTCTTGGTGACGTACCCGCGCGCACCTGCGCGAATCACCGCGATCACGTCTTCAGCGGCATCGGAAACACTCAACGCCAAACACACCGGCCCTGGCGCGATCCGTGTCAGCACCGCGACACCACCACCGTCAGGCATGTGCACGTCAAGCAACACGACATCGGGCCGGTTGGCATCAATGCCAGCCACGGCTTCCGCGACGCCACCGGCTTCGCCAACGATGTCGATATCGGTTTCCCTACTCAGCTCCGCCCGGACTCCCGATCGGAAAACCGCATGATCATCAACGAGGAAAACCCGCACTGCCACCGCTCCCACTCCTTCGCGCCCAACTTAGGTCCGGCGTCAGTATTCATCTTCCATCGCCGAGCCGCTGTCGTTGCGCGGCATCACGATGCGCACTTCGGTACCGCGGCCCATTGTGGATTCGATCTCAGCGCTGCCACCTCGACGTTCGATGCGCGCGGTGATGGATTTCGCGATGCCTCGGCGGTCGGTGGGAACCGCTTCGGTGTCAAAGCCGGCGCCACGGTCACGCACGAAGACGCTCACCTGATGCGCTTCGGTTTCGGCGAAGAGGTCGATTTCGGGCACGTTGGCGTGCTTCGCCGCGTTGACGAGCGCTTCGCGGGCAGCGCCGAGCAGGGCGGTGAAGTGCTCTTTCGGGAGCCCAGCGCCGGTGTCGCCGGGGTCCATCGACACATCACCGACCGTGACGATGGTGACCTTGATGCCGTGCGCGTCCTCCACCTCGCCCGCGATCGTGCGCAACGCGGCAGCCAGGCTCGATTGGGTTGGCGCGCTGTCATCGAACAGCCATTTGCGCAGTTCACGTTCCTGACTGCGCGCCAACCGCAACACCTCTTGCGAGTCTTCGGCCTGTCGTTGAATCAACGCGAGCGTTTGCAGCACCGAATCGTGCAGATGCGAAGCGATTTCCTCGCGTTCGTCGTTGCGAATGCGCGCGGCGCGTTCGGCGTTCAGCGCGCGAACCATGCGCAACCACAGCGGCACGGTCAGCAAACCGGCGCCGATGAGCGTGACCGCGACCGCGATCAACGCCGACCCAAGCGAACTCAGGTCGATGCGCGCCAACACAACGACGCCAAGCCCAACAACGATCAGCGTCGCACCGGCAACGATGCGCGACCACGTGATCACCGACGGCCGCGTTGGCAGCCCGAAAAGGGCGCGCGGACCGGTGGCGGCAACATCGTATTCCCGCCACACGAGCGCGGCACCGACGGCGACAACAACAATCGGCGCGATCACCTTCGCCGCGGTGCCTTGAAACAGCCAGCCGACGGTGATGGCGAGCGCGAGCCCAAGCAGCGCGAGCCCGACCGCCTGCCTGCGCTCGTCGCCGGTCGGCGCGGTTTCGTCGGCGCCGCCGGGCGTGAAGATCCACAGCAGCCCGTAGGCGACCATGCCCGCACCGACCAACGCCGACAGCAAAACGAACGCCATCCGCACTTTGAAGACGTCGACGCCGAGATGGTCGGCGAGGCCGCCCGCGACACCGCCGACCACGCGCCCGCCGGTGCGCCGCACCAAACGCGGCATCGCGGGTTCATTTTCGGGAGGCGGGGTCGGTGACGGGATCGCTGGCCGATATCCCGACTGCGGCGGATACGTGGGGTAGGTCGGGTAGCCGTAGCGGGGCGCGCGGGGCGGAACGAAACCTGGGTGGCGCCGAGCGTGAAACCCGAACGGCCCATGTTGCCGATGGGTCATCCCAGCGGCACCGGGGACGGGAACAGACGGGTCCATGCTTCGATACTTCCACGCATCGCGACCTGCCGGTATCGGGAAGGTCCCTGATCCGTAAAGCTCAGGGTTACCCCCGATGCGCGAACCAGGCATTCGGACCCACGATGGACGCTATGAGCAGAACGAGCTTCGGCGACCAGCTCCAGCAGATGTGGCACACCCGCCCGGTCCGGTTGCCGCGTCAAGGTCCAATCGCGGGCGTCGCCGCTGGTTTCGGCAGGCGGTACGGCGTCGATCCGGTGCTGGTCCGCGTTGCCTTCGTTGTGTCGACCATTTTCGGCGGTGCGGGCATTGTGCTGTACCTGCTCGCGTGGCTTGTCCTTGGTTCGGCGGGCAACGAGCCGTCGCCTGCCGAAGCGTGGAACGGGCACCCGCACGGTAGTCATTCGCAGACCAAAACCATCGTGCTGATCGTCGCGCTCGCCATCGCGGTGTCGACGATGGGCCCGATGGGACTTGGCCTCGGCGGCTCCGGCGTGATCAGCATGGGGTTGATGCTCGGCGGCTGGTGGCTGCTGTATTTGCGCCGACCCGAACTACCGCCCGGCGCGGATAGCTATCCGTCAACGGGAGTCGGTGCAACCGGCTATCCCGGTGCCGCGTACCCGACAACGGTCGGCACACGCGATCCCTATACCGGCTATTCGCCGTATACGAATCTGCCTGACGCGTACGAGCCCGAGCCGGTCATGCACGTCGACGCGGCCGACACGGTAGTGCTGCACAAGCCGGACGAGAGCCAGGACGCGACCGCCGTACTCGCACGCCCAACGGCAGAACCGACCGCCCTCGCGCAGCCCCACACTGACTCCGCAGCAAGCTCGCCTGCCGCGACCAACTCGCCAACTGACTTGGTCAAGCACCAGGCTGACTCCACAGCGAACCCGACTGCCGACTTAGCGAAGCAGCCAACCGCCGCCGACCCAGCCACAGCCGACGAGCTTGGCTCAACCGCTCAACCTGACGTGGCAACCAACACAACCGACTCCGAATCACCCACGCGCGACCAAGCAGTCAACGCTGTCGACATCACCAAGCTGCCACCAGCTGAACCAGACCAGGCTCGCCCTGACCAAGCCGACGCGACCAACGACGGCACCCCATCCCCCGACCCCATCACCTGGCACAAGCTCGCACCCCAACGCGACCCCAACGCCCACGCCGAAGTCCCGCATGGCTGGGACCCTCTCGCCGTTGCCCCGCTCGCCTGGGAACTCCCCGAACCGGCACCGCAGTACGCCGTCGCCGTCCAACCTGCGCCCAAGCGGCCACGTTCGCGCCTAACCCCCATCACGATCGGGCTCGCGATTATCGCCGCCGCGATGGCGGGCGGAGCCGCGGCGGCTGGCGTCGAGTGGATGACTCCGGCGCGCATCGCGGCGATCGCTCTCGCGGTTGTCGGCATCGGGCTCGTTGTCGGCGCGTTCTTCCATCGCGGATACGGGTTGCTCGTGCTGATTGGTCCGCTCGCGGGCTTCGTTTTGCTCGCTGGTCTCATCGGTCCGATCAACTTCAACGATGGCAGCATTGGTGACCAAAAGTGGGCGCCCACTTCAGTTTCGGAGTTGAAGTCCCGTTACGTGATGAAGATGGGCTCGGGCACGCTCGATCTACGTAACCTAAATCTCACTGAAAACCGCAGGGTAGAAGTCGAAGTCAACGTGGGCGAAGCGAAAGTGCTTCTCCCAGAAGGAATGACGGTGCAAACCACGTGCAACATCCTTGACGACAACAGCTCTCGCTGCGTCGATGGACTGAGCGGCCCGAAGACCCCGGGTGCACCCGTCCTCGACCTACACGTTTCCGTTCACGTCGGCGATGCGGAGGTGTCCCGTGGCTGAGGAAATCAAAAAGCGCCGATCGCCGTCAATCCCCATGTTGCTCACCGGAATTCTCGCGCTGACGCTCGCAACCTGGGTTTTCCTCGGCACCCCAACCCCATCCAATGCTGGCGTGCTCCCAGTCGGCTGGACCGTCGTCAGTGTGGCGACTGTCGTCGGCCTGCTGCTTGTCCTGAACCCTCGTCGCCATCGCAGGTAGGCAAACAAAAAAGTGGCCGTGCCCCGCAATCGGGGGCACGGCCACTTCCTAACTCACTCCCACTCGATGGTGCCCGGCGGCTTGCTCGTCACGTCGAGCACAACCCGGTTCACGTCGGCAACCTCGTTGGTGATGCGCGTGGAAATCCGTTCAAGCACGTCGTACGGCAACCGCGTCCAGTCGGCGGTCATCGCGTCTTCACTCGACACCGGGCGCAGCACAATCGGGTGACCGTAGGTGCGACCGTCGCCCTGCACACCAACCGAACGCACGTCGGCGAGCAAAACAACCGGGCACTGCCAGATCTGCCCGTCGAGACCGGCAGCGGTGAGCTCTTCGCGAGCGATCGCGTCGGCCTGGCGAAGCAGGTCGAGCCGGTCCGCGGTCACTTCACCGACGATGCGGATCGCAAGACCCGGACCCGGGAAGGGTTGGCGCGCGACGATTTCCTCAGGCAGGCCAAGTTCGCGACCAACCGCGCGGACCTCATCCTTGAACAGCAGCCGCAGCGGCTCGACAAGATCGAACTCAAGGTCATCGGGCAGCCCGCCAACGTTGTGGTGGCTCTTGATGTTGGCCGTGCCGGTGCCGCCGCCCGATTCGACGACGTCGGGGTACAGCGTGCCCTGGACGAGGAACTCGACCTTGGGGATTTCGCCATCGACGGCACCCTGTTCGGTCACGATGCCAGCGACCGCGTCCTCAAAGGACCGAATGAATTCGCGCCCAATGATTTTGCGCTTCTCTTCGGGGTCGGAAACGCCCTTGAGTTCGCCGAGGAACTTGTCGACCGCGTCAACCGTGACCAGCTTGGCCCCGGTCGCGGCGACGAAGTCCTGCTGCACCTGCTCACGCTCGCCCGCACGAAGCAGTCCGTGGTCGACGAAAACGCAGGTGAGTCGGTCGCCGATCGCGCGCTGCACGAGCGCGGCGGCAACGGCGGAGTCGACACCACCGGAGAGCCCGCAAATCGCGTGGCCGTCGCCGATCTGCTCGCGCACGTCCTCGATCAGCGCTTCGGCGATATTGGCAGGCGTCCACTGCGCGGGAATGCCAGCGACGTCGTGCAGGAAGCGCGAAAGCACCTGCTGACCGTGCGGCGAATGCAGCACCTCAGGGTGGTACTGCACGCCAGCGAGGCGACGCGCGCGGTCTTCGAACGCGGCGACCGGCGCGCCAGCCGACGTCGCGGTGACGTCAAAACCCTGCGGTGCGTCGGTGACCGCGTCGCCGTGGCTCATCCACACCGGCTGCAAGGTGGGCAAGCCGCCGTGCAGGATGCCACCGTCGACGCTGAGCTCGGTACGACCGTATTCGCGGGTGCCGGTCTGGGAGACGGTGCCGCCCAACGCCTGCGCCATAGCTTGGAAGCCGTAGCAAATACCGAAAACCGGGACGTTCAAATCGAAAAGTCGCGGGTCGAGTTGCGGTGCGCCGTCGGCGTACACGCTCGACGGGCCGCCGGACAGGATCACCGCGAGCGGCTCCCGTTCAGCGATCTCTTCAACGGTGGTGGTATGTGGAATCACCTCGGAGAACACGCTGGATTCGCGCACGCGACGCGCGATCAGTTGGGCGTACTGCGCGCCGAAGTCGACGACGAGGACCGGTCTCTGGGTTTCTGCCACCGGCATAGTTTAGTGAGCGGTGACCATCGATGATCACTCGGTGTCGATGCCGCGCACATGCGGCTGTGATTCCGTGCGCGCGCCGCCAACGGGCTGGCTATCCTCGTGCACGTGCCATTCGCCCGCGCGATCGATGCCGACATTCACTACGAGGACAGCGGTGGCGCGGGCCCTGTCGTTTTGCTAGCCCACGAGTTCTTCATGGACCGCACCATGTTCGCCTCGCAAACCGCGGCACTCGCACCGGAATTTCGGATCGTTTCGTGGGATGCGCGCGGTCATGGCCGCACGCGCGACCAGCGGTTGCCTTTCACGTACTGGACCTCGGCGCGCGACGCGCTCACGGTGCTCGACACCATCGGCGCTGAGCGCGCGATTGTGGGCGGTACCGCACAAGGGGGCTTTACGGCATTACGCGCCGCGCTTGTCGCACCGGAACGCGTTGCCGCGTTGATCTTGATCAGCACCGAGGCGCACGGCCCGACGCCCGAACAGTCCAAGGCGACGCAGCGCTTTCTCGACGAGTGGCGCGACCCAGGTTCCCGCGAATCGGCCGCGGTCCGCCTCGCCGACTGGCTCATCGGCGACGACGAGTGGTACCGCAAAATCTGGACTCGACGCTGGATCGGCGAAGCCCATCACGGCCTCGACGCCGCCGTCGGCTGCCTGCTTGGCCGCGACTCGATCCTCGACCGCATCGCCGAGATCACCTGCCCGGTCCTGCTGATTCACGCCACTCACAGCGGCATCGCCGACGACCGCGCGCGCCTGCTCGCCGAAGTGCTCAACGCGACCTACGTCGAAGTCGAAGGTGCCCGGCTCGCGGTGACGATGACCCACCCCGAGCCGGTCAACGCCGCGATCACGAAATTCCTCCGCGATCGCGTCGCGCTGACCAACGCACGCTAATTAGCGAACGGAAAGCCCAACCTTCTGGAATTCCTTGAGGTCGCTGTAGCCGGCCTTGGCCATCGAACGACGAAGGCCGCCAACGAGATTCAGCGAACCGAACGGGTCGTCGGACGGGCCGTAGAGCACGCGATCCAGGCTCGGCCGTGCGGGAACGCCAGCTTCGCCGTCGAGCCAGGTCTCATCGACGGGCAGGAACGACCCACGCGGCACCGACGGGTGCGCGGTCGCCGACGGCCAGTACCAGCCGTGACCAGGCGCTTCGGCAGCCGCCGACAGCGGAACGCCGAGCATCACGGCGTCGGCACCGCAGGCGATGGCCTTGGCAAGCTGACCCGAAGTCGCGATGTCGCCGTCGGCGATCACGTGGACGTAGCGACCACCGGTCTCGTCGAGGTAGTCGCGACGGGCAGCGGCCGCGTCGGCGATGGCGGTGGCCATCGGGACGCCAATGCCGAGCACCTCGCCGGTCGTGGTCGCGCCCGGGTAGGAGCCGTAACCGACGATGACGCCAGCCGCGCCAGTGCGCATCAGGTGCAGCGCGGTGCGGTGGTCGCTGACACCACCCGCGACGACGGGCACGTCGAGTTCGGCGATGAAGGTCTTGAGGTTAAGCGGCTCTTCCCCACCGACGTGCTCGGCCGAGATGATCGTGCCCTGCACAACAAGCAGGTCGATACCTGCCTGAACCAGCGCGGGAGTGAGCGCGCGCGCGTTCTGCGGGCTTACGCGCACCGACGTGGTGACGCCAGCGGCACGCACCTGCGCGACCGCGGCAGCGAGCAGGTCGGGCTGCATCGGCGCGGCGTGCAGCTCCTGTAGGAAGCTGATCGCCTGTTCGTAGCTGCCCTTGTCGACGAGCGCGATGAGCTGCTCGATCTTGTCGGCGACGTTGGCGTGGCGAGCCCACAGCCCCTCGCCGTTGATGACGCCAAGGCCACCAAGGCGACCGAGCTCAATCGCGAATTCCGGCGAAACGAGCGCGTCGGTTGGGTGCGCGACGACCGGGATCTCAAAGCGGTACGCATCGAGCTGCCACGCCACCGAAACCAGCTGCGATGAGCGGGTTCGACGCGAAGGCACGATGTCGACGTCGTCGAGTTCATACACCCGACGAGCAACGCGGCCCATCCCAATTTCCACCATGTCGCGCACTGCGGCTCCCTGCTTGTCGGGCGCGCATGCGCGCGCATTTGGCGAGAAGGTCCTCGCATGACTGTGCGCCGGGAGATCTTCGCCCCCCGGCGCACAAACGGATCTAGTGTACTCAGCCGCGACCGGTGTAGTTCGGGGCCTCGACGGTCATCGTGATGTCGTGCGGATGGCTTTCCTTGAGACCGGCAGCCGTGATCTGCACGAACTGCGCGTTCTGCAAGTGTTCGATGTTCTGCGAACCGGTGTAGCCCATCGCCGCGCGCAGACCGCCAACAAGCTGGTGAATCACCTGGTTGACCGGGCCGCGGAACGGAACTCGACCCTCGATGCCCTCGGGAACGAGCTTGTCTTCGGCGAGCACGTCGTCCTGGAAGTAACGGTCCTTCGAGTAGGACTTGGCTTCGCCGCGTCCCTGCATCGCGCCGAGCGAACCCATGCCGCGGTAGCTCTTGAACTGCTTGCCGTTGACCAGGATCAGGTCGCCAGGCGACTCTGCGGTGCCCGCGAGCAGCGAACCGAGCATCACCGTCGACGCACCGGCCGCGATGGCCTTAGCGACGTCACCGGAGTACTGCACGCCACCGTCAGCGATGACCGGCACCCCGGCGGGCTTGCATGCGGCGTTGGCTTCGAGGATCGCGGTGATCTGCGGCGCGCCGACACCGGCGACAACACGCGTGGTGCAGATCGAGCCGGGACCGACGCCAACCTTGACCGCGTCGACACCAGCTTCGACGAGCGCGGCAGCACCGGCACGCGTCGCGACGTTGCCGCCGATGATCTGAATGCGATCGCCAACTTCGGCCTTCACCTTGGCGACCATCGCGAGCACCTGCGACTGGTGCCCGTGCGCGGTGTCGACAACGAGCACGTCGACGCCAGCGTCGGCCAGGCTCATCGCACGCGACCACGAATCGGCACCAACGCCGATGGCAGCGCCGACGAGCAGGCGGCCGTCGCGGTCCTTGGTCGCGTTGGGGTACTGATCGGTCTTGACGAAGTCCTTGACCGTGATGAGCCCACGCAGCTTGCCGTTGCCATCGACGATCGGCAGCTTCTCAATCTTGTGGCGACGCAGCAGCCCCAGCGCGGCTTCGGCGGTGACGCCTTCCTGTGCCGTGATGAGCGGCGCCGGCGTCATGACCTCGTCGACGCGACGGTTCTGGTCGACCTCGAAGCGCATGTCGCGGTTGGTGATGATGCCGACAAGGCTGCCAGTCTCATTGACAACCGGTAGGCCGGAGATGCGGAAACGCGCGCACATCGCGTCGACCTCGGCGAGCGTGGCCGACGGCCGACAGGTAACCGGATCGGTGACCATGCCAGCCTCGGAACGCTTCACCGTCTCGACCTGACCGGCCTGGTCGGCAGCGGAGAGGTTGCGGTGCAGCACACCCATGCCGCCAGCGCGGGCCATCGCGATCGCCATGCGCGCCTCGGTGACGGTGTCCATCGCCGAACTGACAAGGGGGGTGCGCAAAGTGATGTCGCGGGTGAGGCGCGAGCCGGTCTCGACCGAACTGGGGATGAGATCCGAGGCGGCAGGCAGCAGCAACACGTCGTCGAACGTGAGACCGAGCATCGCGATCTTGTTCGGATCGTCGCCACCCGTCTGAGGGCGCACCGCGTTTCGTTCGCCCGTCACGGGATTACTCATTCGGATCGACCCCTCCTGGTCGTCGGAGCAACCGACGCCGGAAGCGCGGCGCGACGGTGCTGAGCGAGAAACAAGCTTGGAACTCCATCGTATCGGGAACGGAAAAACCGCCGTGAAGTGAGGTCTTTGGCGAACTTGCCGGGCTCTATAGCTGGCGCGGACCCCCTGCCAATGCGTACCGTGGGGATGTGCGTGACCATCTACCACCTGGACTGCCGCCGGATCCCTTCGCCGGCGACCCCGCCGACCCGTCAGCCGCCCTCGACGCGATCGAGCCCGGTGAGCCGTTAGATGCCCACGAGCGGCTCGCGGTTGAGGAGGATCTCGCCGACCTCGCCGTCTACGAAGCGCTGCTTGGCCATCGCGGTATCCGTGGGCTTGTCGTCAGTTGTGAAGACTGTCGCCAGGATCACTACCACGACTGGGACATGTTGCGGGCCAACCTACTTCAGCTGCTCGTCGACGGCACGGTCCGTCCACACGAGCCTGCCTACGACCCAACGCCCGAGGCTTACGTCACGTGGGATTACTGCCGTGGCTACGCCGACGCATCGATGAACGAAGCGTTCCACGGCGACGGCTTCGACGGGTTCGACAACTAATTTCTTACGCGCGAGCGTCGCGAGCATCGGAACAGGTCACGCACTATTCCGGCGCCCGCGACGTTTTTACGTTCGCAACCCTCACGCGCATAAGCCCTCACGCACACATAGGCGAAGGCCCCGAACCAGGTGGTTCGGGGCCTTCTGCGCTAAACGGCGACGCTGTGACATGAATCGCTAAGCGATCATCGCGGCAACGGTGCAACCGGCTGCTGCGGAACTGCGGTCGGAATCGGCGCGATCGTCGCGGCGGTCGGTACCGGGACCAACGTCGGCAACGCGGTCGGCACGACGGGAACCGACGACGGAGCCGCCGTCGGTACAGTGACCGGCGGCGGTTCGGCGATTGTCGTTGGCGGCAGCGATGGTTGCGTTGTCACCGGTGGAACCGTTGTCACCGGTGGAGGCGTGGTGACCGGCGGTTCCGTCGTTTCCGGCGGTGCGACGGGCCTGGTGTCCGGCGGAGTGGTCGGCAATGTGGTCACCGGCGGCTGCGTCGGTTTGTCGGAACTGCCAGGGCCGCCCGTAATGGTCGGATCAACCCCGGTACCAGGCGCGACGGGCGCGGTGGTGCTACCCGGGCTGGTTGGGCCCTGCTGCGAACCAGGCGGTGTCGGCTTCGGCGTCGCGGGCGGCAACGTGGTCTTGGGCAGCTGCGCGCCAATTTCGGGAGCAACCTTCATCAACTGCTCTCGAAGCTGATGCCAGCGCGCGGCGAGGTCGTCGCGCTTGCCCGGATCGTTGACCTGACCAGCCGCGTTCGACGCCTGTTCAAGCAGCGCCTTGGCCTGCTCAGGGTTGCCCTGGGCGATCAGGTTCTGCGCGGCGACAAGGTCGCCGTCGGCTTGCGCGACAACGGTCGACTGCGCCTGCTCACTGAAGACGACCTCCTTGACCTTCCACAACGCGTCGCCGGGGGCGGCGTTGTAGGAGAGCCCGGTAAGTCCACCAAAAACCACAGCGAGTGCGGCGGCCGACGCGAGCAGCGGACGAACCAGCCGCAGCCGACCGCGTGAAGAAGCGCCAACTCGCACCCCACGCGCGCCGATTTCCTGATTGACCGCGGCGAACACGGTGTCGAGGTTCGGACCCGCGGGCATCGGGGTGGACAGCAGCTCGCCTCGCCAATCCGCGAGCAACGAGGCAAGCTGGAATTCCTCGGGGCTGTTGGTATGAACCAGCCCGTCGCTGGCGATCGCATCGATCAGCGCATCGTCGCCGCGTACCGCCGCGATGTCGACCGGACCGGAATCACCGGCATCATCGACCTCACCAGCCCTAGCCATACATCTCACCTGCCCTCGCCACTTGTGACTTCAGTTTCGCGAGCGCCCGGTGTTGGGCCACTCGTATCGCTCCCGCCGTGCTGCCTACTGCGACGGCGGTTTCCTCTGCTGACAGACCCACAACCAGGCGCAAGATCAGGATTTCTCGGTGTTTCTCGGGGAGGGTGGCTAGCAGAGTGTTCATCTGCCTGCTCGTCTCCGAGTCGAGAGCTCGCTGTTCGGGTCCGTGGTCGGTGGATATGACATCTGGTACTTCGGCCATTGCCTCCGCCTTGTTACGGGCGGCGTTGCGATGGGCGTCGGCGACCTTGTGCGAGGCGATTCCGTAGACAAACGCCATGAACGGCCGACCCTGATCCTGATATCGGGGCAGGGCGGTCATCACAGCTAGACAGACCTCTTGTGCAACGTCGTCTGCGGAGAGCTGTCCGCGCTCCGCAGCCCCGATCCGTGCCCTGCAGTAGCGAACCACCAAGGGACGAACCAGTTCCAGTACCCGAGCTAAAGCGGATCTGTCGCCCTGCGCAGCCGCAGCGACGGCGAGGTCCAACTCTTCGCCCATATGCGTCATCGTCAGAGATTTTCCTGGCGTTACGAGTGGCGCGGTCAACTGTGACCGAGCTTCCACCGAAGGGGTGGAACGGAATCAACAATAGCGACCCTGGCCGGGGTCGCTATCTGGCCGGTGAGTACTCGCGAGTCAGTTTGGGACGAACGTCCCACCTAGGTTCGCGAGACGCGCCGCGTGAGCTGCAGCTTCCTCAGTAGCCTGCACGGCGGCCGCCCCTTCGCAAACGCCCGCACGCAGCATCGCGGTCGCCCATCGCAGCGGCAAAAGCGCGTGTTCGGCGCACGTGGCGTCGACTTCGGCGGCCAATTTCGCCGATTGTGCGAGATCACCAACGGCGGCCGTCGACGCCGCGACGAGCAGCGCCGACTTCACCTGATGCCGCACCGACGACATCGCGGCCGCGAGTTCGACACCACGTCGCGCGTCGACGAGTGCGTCGCCCCCGCGACCGCCCGCCAACGCGGTCTCGGCGCGCACCCAGTGCCAACGCACCCGCGCGCGCGACGGCGCTTCGGCGAGCAACGGCTCAACGCGACCGAGCAACCGCGACGCGAGCGCGAGTCGGCCGATGCCCAGCGCGTCGGCGGCCAGACCGGTGTAGGCGTCACAGAGTGGTTCGGCTCGCACGCTTGTGGGTAAGTCAATCGCGAGCGCGGCAGCGCGACCGTCGTAGGTCGCGGCGGCACGATGTCCGCCGAGCTGTCGCATCAGCGAGGCGCGGGTCGAATCGACGAGCGAGCGCAGCGCCGGATCGATGCGCGCCCGCGTAAGCACCGATAGGTCGGCGCGAGCGGCGGCGTAGCGGCCCTGACCTGCGAGGGCGACAGCGCGATGCCACCGGTCGCGTGGCGTTGCCGGAATCGGCAATCGGTCAGCTGCCCGACCCGGTCGCGGTCCGAAAGCTGTCATTTCGAGGATTTCAGAATCGATTTCCGCGGGTGAGGCCGTTGTACGCACGGCCCGACTGTATCCGGGGCCGTTCGCGGCGCTCGACAGCTACTAATCAGCATTTCTTCGGGGTATCGATGTTGCCAGTAGGTAAAACTCCGCTCGCGCGCAACGCTCAACCAATGGTTCGAATTCATATGCGTTTCGCGCAATTAACCTAAACGCCCTGTTTGCGCCATCTTTGGGGTAACACCGAACCTAACGGTTTGTGATCCAGTTCACCCGAGTCGGCGGCGAAACGCGGACCCAATCCAACGACTGACCGGCGCGACCTGGGGAAACGCCCAATCCGACCGACACGCCGGAGGGAACGATCCATAGCCAACCGAACAGTATGGATCGCACGAATGTGAAATGTAAACAGAACGCAGGTTAAATTTCAGCTTCGAGCATTTGTGGAAGCAATGCGTCGAACTATTGACGGAAATTCCCGCGTGCCCCTAACGTAGCTCATCGTCACCTCGGGCGCCGCGCGAAATCGCAGCATCCGGCGTGGCACGTCAGGCACCGTCGAAAGACCTGCCACACCGTCGCTCGACAACGCTGACGAGCTCGCGCATCACGAGGAGTTCACTATGCCCATGCCCACCCACCTTCCCGGCCCCAACGCCGATGTCTGGGATTGGCAGATGCGCGGTTCTTGCCGCGGCCAGGATTCCGCGGTCTTCTTCCACCCCGACGGCGAGCGTGGCCGCGCACGCACCGCGCGCGAAATGCGCGCCAAGGAAATCTGCCGGGCATGCCCGGTGCTCATGCAGTGCCGCACCCACGCGTTGAAGGTGTCGGAGCCCTATGGCATTTGGGGCGGCATGTCCGAGACCGAGCGTGAGATGCACGCGCGTCGCAACCGTCGTCGGATGGCTGTCTAGCCAGTCGGCAATTCTTTCCCATCCGCCCGGCGGGCCGCGCCGAATCCCTAGCAAACAGCTAGCTTTCGGCCAAACCACCCCCGGGCGGAAGGAGGTTATTCCGGCGCGCTAAGTTCGTGACCGATGACACAGAATGGGTTCCGACGCGAAGCCTTCCCACCTACCGTGGATTCTGCGCCTTCCCAGCGCGCTGCTGAAGGCATCGAGCTATCTGCCCTGCTCCTGCGTTGCGGGCAGGCCGACCAACAAGCATTCGCCGAACTCTACGACCGCACTAGCGCGCGCGTATTCGGCCTCATCCTGCGCGTCTTGCACGATCCCGGCTACGCCGAGGAGACAACGCAGGAGGTCTACCTCCAAGTCTGGCGCACCGCAACCACCTTCGACCCTGCGAAGGGTTCAGCGGTTACGTGGCTAATGACGCTTGCCCACCGTCGCGCTGTCGACCGGGTTCGCGCCGAGCACGCCCACACCCAACGCGAAGTCGCCTACGGGATAAGGGCGCTCGGCCACGAATTCGACGAGGTCACCGAGGAGGTGGAACGCAGACTTGAACAACAGGCCGTCGTCGCGGGGTTGGAGAAACTCACTCACACTCAGCGCGAGGCCATTTCGCTCGCCTACTACGGCGGGCGTACCTATTCCGAGGTGGCAAGTTACCTCGGGATCGGATTGCCAACAGTGAAGTCCCGAATTCGGGACGGCTTGACACGACTGAAGAAAAGTTTGGGGGTGACGTGAGATGACCGACGCGCTCGTCGATCTCGCGCACGCCGTCGCGCTCGGATCGATCGACGACGAAGACCATCATGCTGTCGCGGAACTCATTAATAGTCCAGATACGTTGCTGCGCACCGAGTTTCAGCGCGAAGTTGACCGCACGCACGCGGCGCTCGCACAGTTGACACCCGAGGTCGCACCGCCGCCGCGCTTGCGTGCGGCCTTATTAGCCGCCATCGCCGCGGAGTAATTAGCAAGAAAGCCCGCCACCTCCGAAGGTGACGGGCTTTCCGGTTTTATCGGGCGTTCGCGCTTTTAGTGCGAGTGGCCGTGATGCCCGTGATCTTCTTCCTCAGCGGGCTTCTCGACGATCGCGCTCTCGGTGGTGAGGATCATCCGCGCCACCGACGCCGCGTTCACGACGGCCGAGCGGGTCACCTTGACCGGGTCAACGACACCCTCGGCGAGCAGATCGCCGTAGGTGAGGGTGGCAGCGTTGAACGCGCCGGGGCCTTCGGCCACCTTCGCGACGACGACGGCACCGTCGAGACCAGCGTTGGTCGCGATCCAGAACAGCGGGGCCTCAAGGGCCTTGCGCACGACCTCAACGCCGACGGCCTTGTCGCCTTCGAACGAGTCACGCAGCGCGTTCAGCGACTTCGCCGCCTGCACGAGCGCCGAACCGCCACCGGCGACGATGCCCTCTTCAACCGCGGCCTTGGCAGCGGCGACGGCATCTTCAACGCGGTACTTGCGCTCCTTGAGCGCGGTCTCGGTGGCAGCGCCAACCTTGATCACCGCGACGCCACCGGACAGCTTCGCAAGACGCTCTTCGAGCTTCTCGCGATCCCAATCCGAATCGGTCGCTTCGATTTCGCGACGCAGCTGCGCGGCGCGGGCGGCGATGTCGGCTTCGGTGCCAGCGCCGTCGATGATCACCGTGTTGTCCTTGGTGACGACGGTGCGACGGGCCTGGCCGAGCTGCTCAAGGGTGGCTTCGCGCAGCGTGATGCCCAGGTCGGGGTTGATCACGGTGCCGCCGGTGACGACAGCGAGGTCGTCGAGGAACGCCTTGCGACGGTCGCCGAAGAACGGCGCCTTCACCGCGACAGCCTTGAGGGTCTTGCGGATCGAGTTCACGACCAGCGTCGAAAGCGCTTCGCCTTCAACATCTTCGGCGATGATTAGCACGCCCTTGCCCGAGCCCGCGATCTGCTCAAGCAGCGGAAGCAGGTCGGGAAGCGACGAGATCTTGTCGCGGTGCAGCAGGATGTAGGGGTCCTCAAGGACGGCCTGCTGGTCTTCGGGATCAGTGACGAAGTAGGGCGAAAGGTAGCCCTTGTCGAACTGCACGCCCTCGGTGATGACGAGTTCGGTGTTGAGCGTCGACGACTCTTCGACGGTGACAACGCCGTCCTTGCCGACGGTGGTGAGCGCCTTGCCGACAAGCTCGCCGATCTCGGGGTCACGCGAGGAAACGGTGGCGACCTGCGCGATGGCCTCTTCGCCGGAAACCGGCTTGGCGGCGGCGAGCAGCTCTTCCGACACCTTCTCGGCGGCGGCGGCAATGCCCGCACCGAGGGTGATCGGGTTGGCACCAGCGGCCACGTTCTTCAGGCCGCCACGAACGAGCGCCTGCGCGAGCACGGTCGCGGTTGTCGTGCCGTCGCCAGCGACGTCGTTGGTCTTGGTCGCGACGCTCTTGACCAGCTGCGCGCCGAGGTTCTCGAAGGGGTCTTCGAGGTCGATGTCACGCGCGATGGTGACACCGTCGTTGGTGACGGTCGGGCCACCAAAGGCCTTCGCGAGCACCACGTGGCGGCCACGCGGGCCGAGGGTCACCTTGACGGCGTCGGCGAGCTTGTCGACACCGCGTTCCAGAGATCGCCGAGCCTTCTCGTCGAACTCAATCTGCTTCGCCATTGCGAATTCAGCTCCTGTGTGGGGTTTTTGGGGATTAACGCACTCCGCCCCGGGTCGGGAACCGACGCCGGGGCGAAAAGCATGAGCGGCCGGTTGGGGCCTACTTGGTCACGACTGCCAGGATGTCGCGCGCCGACAGGATGAGGTAATCCGCACCGTTGTACTTGATCTCGGTGCCGCCGTACTTGCTGTAGATGACGACGTCGCCTTCCTTGACGTCGACCGGGATACGGTCACCCTTCTCGGAGATGCGACCCTCGCCCACGGCGATGACGGTGCCCTCCTGCGGCTTCTCCTTGGCGGTGTCCGGGATGACCAGGCCGTAGGCCGTCGTCGTCTCGGCCTCGTTGGCCTGGACGAGGATCTTGTCCTCGAGCGGCTTAATGTTCACGCTCGCCACGTTGAGCCCTCCACTTTCAGGGGAATTGTCCAAGACTGTTGTCTCGGACCGGGTTTCGGTTCGCTTGCGACCCTGCGCTTCTAGCCCCGTCGTCGCGGGTGCCGGGACCCAATGCCCAGTGGTCGACTGGCACAAGCACAACTACCCAGTGCCGACTAGCACTCTATACGTGAGAGTGCCAGCGCTCAAGAGCGACGTGTGCCAACACGGTCCCAATCTCGCATTTCCGACACGCCCACCCTGCCGCGTGATCTTCCTATAACACAAGAGTATGAGTAACGTTCGCATAACATGCTGCGAAGGTTCTCCCAAGCGACACAGTGATTTTCCTGGCTGCCCTGAAATGTCCTCAGGAGGTGAACATGCGATCGGCCCTAGGCATCTCCGCAGGTAGTGACGTGGTGTGCTCGGCGGTGGTCACCGTCAGCGACACCGGCGAGCAGAGCTTCGACTATCGCGTCGTCTCGGCCGATCCCGCCCATTCCGATCTTGGTGATTTGGTCGCGTCGTCGATCGAGTTGATGACCACCGGCAACGGGGTTAGCACCGCGAAACCGAGCGCGGTCGCTGTCGCTTATCGGGATAAAGCTCAGGCTGAGGCGATTCGCGCGGCGACCACTCGCCGTCGTGGCGTTCGCCTTGTCACCGAAGCCGACGCTTCGCTGGCCTATCTGCGCGACACCGGGCTGCTCGCCCGCTACGCGACCATCGGGCTCATCGACATGGGCGCTTCCGGGCTCACCGTCACCGTCGCCGACACCGCCACCGGCGAGGTGCTGCACAGCGAGCGCGCGACGAGCCTCGGTGGCGTCGTCATCGACGAATTGCTGTGCCAGCACCTGATCGACCTCCACAGCGACCGGACAACCCGACCAAGCCGCGCCACCCTCACCAGCCGCGCGCGGGCCGCGAAAGAGCATCTGTCGATCGCGCCCGCCGTCAGCATCGACCACGGCGGCACGATGCCCCTTTCGATGACGCGCGGCGACTTCGACGAAATCATCGGCGGACTGCTGCGGAACATCGCGCGCTTCATCACCGCCGCGTTCACGCATTCGCCCACCTATCCCGACGCCATCGTCGTGATCGGCGGGTGCGCGAACATCCCGGCGGTCATCGACACCGTGCGGTTCCGTCGTCCCATCCCGGTGATCACCGTTGACGATCCAGAAGCAGTGATCGCGAAAGGTGCCGCGCTGCTTGCCCTTGACTTGCCGAGCGCGCCCGCACCTACGCCGCAGGACGCGCCGAACGGCACGCTCGCGAAGGCGATGGGGGTGCTGGCCGGAGTCACCGTCGTGCTGGGTCTGATCATTGGTTACGGCGTGCAGACAGTGCACCCCGATAACCATGACGTGTCCCCCGCTGGCACGTCTTCTACTGTGCGCCAAGGCATTTCGCCGATCCCGCCCCCGCCTACCTCGGTACGCGAGGCACCGACGCCAACATTGACCAACGCGCCACCGCCACCCCCGTCGTCACCGGACAGCCCGTCCGCGCCGCCGTCGTCGGCAAGCAGCGCGAGCCCGAGCGCTCCGGTCTCCGCAACGGCCCCGACGTTGCGCCCCGACCCGAACCTGCCGGAAATTCCCTACCCGTCACAGTCGTCATTTGGCCAGTTGGACGCGGGCTCGGGCGTTCGCTAGCGCCAGATTGTTTGCCCCACAGGGCGATTCAGCCCTGGAGCGCGCTCACCGACACCGGCAAGCCCGGGTCCGTCGCTACCGTCAACGCCGCGGGCTGCGCCCCAGCCGCGATCACATGCGCGCCGAGCGCCGCGATCATGACGCCATTGTCGGTGCACAGTCGCGGTTTTGGCACACGCAACGTGATTCCCGCCGCAGCGCAACGCTCTTCGGCGAGCGAGCGGATGCGTGAGTTCGCTGTGGCACCGCCGCCGAGCACAATCGTGTCGACGCCAACATCTTTGGCCGCGCGCACCGCCTTCATGGTCAGCACATCAGCGACGGCTTCTTGGAACGACGCGGCGATGTCGCTGATCGGCAGGTCGGCAGGCGAAACACCTTGGCGCTGAGCCGATTCGACGTAGCGGGCAACCGCGGTCTTCAAGCCGGAGAACGAGAAGTCATAGCGCGCGTCCTGCGGGCGGGTCATGCCGCGCGGGAACGCGATCGCGCGCGGGTCGCCATCCTGGGCCGCCGCGTCGAGGTACGGGCCGCCGGGGTAGCCGAGGCCGAGCAGTCGCGCGACCTTGTCGAACGCTTCGCCCGCCGCATCGTCGACGGTGCTGCCCAATTCGGTAATCGGCTGACCAAGATCAGCGACCTGCAACAGGTGCGTGTGCCCGCCGGAAACAAGCAGCGCGACAGCGGGCGGCAGCGGACCGTGCTCAAGCGTGTCGACCGCGACGTGTCCGCCGAGGTGGTTGAGCGCGTAAAACGGCACGTCCCACGCTGCCGCGTACGCCTTGGCAGCGGCGACGCCGACGAGCAGCGCACCGGCGAGACCTGGGCCGATCGTGACCGCGAGCGCGTCCGGCTTCTTGATGCCAGCCTGGGCGAGCGCGCGGCGCATCGCGGGGACGATGGCTTCCAAATGCGCGCGCGACGCGATCTCGGGAACAACTCCGCCGAAGCGCGCGTGCTGGTCGACGCTGCTCGCTACCTCGTCGGCGAGCAGGTCGAGCGTGCCGTCGTCGTTGCGGCGAACAATGCCCACTCCCGTTTCGTCACAGGAGCTTTCGATACCCATGACGATCACGAAAGCACCTCGTCGGTTCGCGCCCGCGCCGCCCACTCATCGGCGGCGATGGTGAGTTCGGGCCGTCGCATCGTGTACGCGTCGGCACCGCTCGGGTGGTAGTAGTTTTTGCGCAGCCCGATGATGTGAAAACCGTGCTTGGCATACAGCCCGATCGCGGGCTGATTGTCGGTGCGGACTTCAAGAAACACCGGACCGCCGCGTTCAGCGGCAGCCGCAAGCAGCGCTTCAAGCAGCAGCGTGCCGATGCCGCCGCGATGCGCGAGCGGGTCGACGCCGATGGTGTGGACCTCAGCTTCGGGGTGCTCGGCGTCGCCCAGCAGCGCGATGCCCGCGTACCCGACCATCGCGCCCGACTCGTCACGCGCGGTCAGGTAGCGATTGTGCGCGGCGGCCAGCTCCGAATGGAACGACACCGCCTGCCACGGATCGTCTTCGGGGAAAAGCAGGTGCTCAAGTTCGACGCAACGGTCGATGTCGGCTGGCGTCATCGGTGCGATCGAATACCGCCCGCTCATGCGCCACTCCGATCTAGGGTGCGGAAACTGTTCTCAACGGCATCTGGCCTGCGTAAATACAGCGGGACTAGCGGTTCAGGAGGAGCACCAGAGACTAGCGCGTCGGCGGCGACGCGCACCAATCCGGCTGGCGAAGGCGTCTCGCTCGGCAGGACGGGCAGGTCGAAAAAGTCGACATGGGCGGCCGATCCAGCGATCGCGACCGCATTGTCGGCGGGCACTTCGGCGGCGCGAATCACGTCCGGCCCGGCGACCCGTTCGCCGTTGAGGTAGCGCGCCCAGTACACCTCGCGACGACGCGCGTCGGTGACGACGAGCAGTTCGCCCGCTTCGCGCTGCTCAGGCGCGGCGTCGGCGGCGATCGCGTCGAGGCTCGACACCCCGTAGACCGGGAGGTCGAGCGCGTCGGCGAACGCGGCGGCCGTGGCCATGCCGACGCGCAGTCCGGTGAACGGGCCAGGCCCGATCCCGACGACCACAGCGTCGAGGTCTTCGCGCGCGACCCCGGCCTCAGTTAGACACTCAAGAATTTGCGGTGTGAGCACCTCGGCGTGCGCGCGAGCGTCGACTTTCACGCGGGCGGCGAGCGTGGTGATCACCGGCCGCGCATTCGCGTCGTCGGCAGGTGACAGATGCACCAATCCCGCTGTAACGGCGGGTGTCGCGGTGTCGACTGCTAATACGAGCATAATTGGGTCAACAATACCGGGTGGTATCGGCGCATGGTGCGCGCCCGCTCAAGCTCGCCCGTGCCATTCCCAGATCGCTGTTCGCACATCGGATTCCGGCTCGCGCGCGAGCTGCACGCGCAAGTGACGGTCCGAAAGGTGCTCAACCACGCCCTTACCCCACTCGACGACGACAACCGCGTGATGCAGGTCGGTGTCGAGGTCGAGTGCGTCGAGTTCATCAAGGTCGCCGCCAAGTCGGTAGGCGTCGACGTGCACGAGCGGGATGCCGGGCGTTCCGTCGGGGCGCGTGCCTGCGCGGTGGGCGCGGGCGATGATGAACGTGGGCGAGCTCACGCGACCAGCGACGCCAAGACCAGCGGCGATGCCCCTGGTCAGTGCGGTTTTTCCAGCGCCGAGCGGCCCGTCGAGCACAACGAGGTCGCCCGCGCGCAAGTCGTCGGCGAGCTCACGGCCGAAGGCCTCGGTGTCTTCGACCGTTGGCAAAATCCGTTCAGCCACCGACGGCCTCATTTCCAGCATCAGCGCCAACCCCGGCGCGTACGAGCAGTCGATCGAGTGCGTCGGTGACCTCGTCGGCGAACTGCAATTGCGGCATGTGCGCGGCATCGGCGACGCGCACGAGTTCGGCGCTGGGCAGTCGTTGCGCGAGCACGCGGGAGTTCACGAACGGAATCACCATGTCGTGTGCCCCGCCGAGCACGAGGACAGGAAGTTCGGCGAGCACGGGCAGCGCGGCGGACTCGTCATGCAGCCGGATCGCTTCAAGGAAGGCTTCGATGGTCTCGACGGGTGTGCGGTCGATCATCATCGTCGTGAAGCGCGAAAGGGTCGGGCTCACCGGGCCGTGGAACGAGCTCACGTGCAGGATCGGCGTCACGACGTGCTTGCTCGCGCGTCGCCCGAACCGAACGAGCGCGGGCGCGCTACGGACGGCGAGCCGGAACCCGTCAATCACCGGATGACTGAGTACCTGGGCGATCCCAGTCCCCGCTACCTCAGCGGCAGCAGTGCAGATCAATGCGACGCCGGCCACGCGCGAAGCGAAAAACTCCGGCGACTGCGCCGCTGCCGCGAGCAGTCCCATCCCGCCGAGCGAGTGCGCGACGAGGACAACCGGCCCGGTCGGCGCGGTCGCTTCGATCACCGAAACGAGGTCGCGTCCGAGCTGACCAACCGTGCACGATTCCGGCGTCGGCGCGCCCGAGCGACCGTGCCCACGCTGGTCGAAGAACACCATGCGCACACTGTCGCCCCAGCGATCGGCGAGGTCTCGGCGCTGAAAGTGGAAGGCCTCCATGGCATTACAGAAGCCGTGTACGAAGACGACTGTTACCTCGGCGTCGTCGGGACCGACCGTGCGCGTCGCCAGGGTGACCCCGTCGCTCGCGATCACGATGCCCGCAGGGTCATCGTCGAGCAGCGCGAAGTCCTCGTCGCGGTACTCGTCGCGTTCGGCGGGCCACAGCACCCGCGCGCCGATCCTGCGCAGCGCGTGAGCGGCGGCGAGCGCGCCGAGCACCCCGACCGTCGCGAGTCCGCCACGCATCGCGACCGAACGTCCGTTCATCGGTTTCCTCCGACGTGTCTGCGCTGGGTGCGGCCGCGTGGCGCGCACACGACCTCGTAGTCGATGGTGTCGAGCGTGCGTGCCCAGTCGAGCGCGTGTGGGTGACCCGCACCGCCGAAGAGCACCGCGGTGTCGCCAGCGCGCACGCCAGCCGGATTGTCACCAAGATCAACCATGAACTGGTCCATGCACACCCGCCCGACATTACGGTGCAGCGCGCCGCCGAGCGACACATCGAAACGCCCACTGAGCGAACGAAATACGCCATCGGCATAGCCAGCGGGCACGAGCGCGAGGGTGGTGTCGCGGTCGGCGATCCAGCGGTGACCGTAGGAAACCCCCTCGCCCGCGGCGACCTTCTTCACGAGCGCGACCTCGGCTTGGAATGTCATCGCCGGGCGTAGGCCGAAGTCGCCGAGGTCGGGAATCGGCGAAAGCCCGTAGACCGCGATACCGGGGCGGACCAGGTCGAAGTGCAGGTCAGGACGGGTAAGCGCGGCGGCCGAGTTGGCGAGGTGAACGAGTTCAGGTTCGAGGCCGTGTTCCTTCGCCTCGGCGATGGCGTCGACGAATCGAGCGCGCTGACGGTCGTTGAGCGGGTCGTCGGGCAGGTCCGACTGGGCCAGGTGGGAGAAGATCGCGCGAAGTCGGAGCGTGCCGTTGTCGACGCCTTCGCGTAGGGCGGCGAGCAACAATGGGTATTCGGTTGGGCTCGCGCCGTTGCGGTTAAGGCCGGTATCGACTTTGACCGAAACCGTCGCGCGTTTGCCCGCGTTTTCGGCGGCAGCACGGATCGCGTTGAGTTGCGCGACGGACGAAACGCCAAGCTCGACGTCAGCGTCAACGGCAGCGCGATAGTCGGCGTCGAGGGTGTTGAGCCACGCGAGGACGGGCGCGGTGATGCCCGCTCGCCGCAGAGTGAGCGCTTCGGCGATCGTGGTGACGCCAAGTTCACGTGCGCCCGCGTCGAGCGCGGCCCGAGCGACCTCGACCGCGCCGTGGTTGTAGCCGTCGGCTTTGACGACGGCCATGATCGCCGCACCCGGTGCGTGCGCCGCGAGCACACCGATGTTGTGGGCGATGGCGTCGAGGTCGATCACGGTCTCCACTTGCGAGCTCACGTGCTCATCTTCCCGTGTTGACCGTTTGGGCCCCTGGTTGGGGGCGTTATCGCCCAGCGATTCACTCACCGGCCAGTTCGCGCAGCACGCGGATCGCGGCGCGGAGGTGGTCGAGGAGGGCCATTGCCGAGATCGGCGCGGCTGCCGGTTGACCGTCGTACGCGGCAAGGTTCGCCGCTAGAGAATGGGCCCGCGCACCCGATGCGCATGCCCATGATGGGCTTTGACCTGCGGCGAGCAGCGCGCCGATGATGCCCGATAGGACGTCGCCGGAACCGGGCGTCGCGGCCCAGTCGCCGCCCGCTTCGTTCACCAATGTTGCTTCGCCAGGGGTCGCGATGATCGTCGCGCGGCCTTTCAACAACACCGTGACGCCCCATTCGTCGGCGAGCGCGCGAGTTGACGCGACACGATCCGTGCCAGGGGCGTGACCGGTCAGTCGCTCAAATTCGCCCGCGTGCGGGGTGAGCACGGTGGGTGCCTTGCGGTTGCGGACGAGCCCAGGTTCTGCCGCGACGACCGTGAGTCCGTCCGCGTCGACGAGCACCGGGAGGTCGGTGTCGAGCAGCTCGGCAAGGCGGTTGCGCGCGGCCTGTCCAGTGCCAGCGCCCGGCCCGAACACCCACGCCTGCACCCGACCGGTCCGCGCGATGGTCGCGCTCGCGACCGCTTCCGGGAACCGCGCGAGCACCTGGTCGTCGCTGCCCACGTACCTGACCATGCCCGACGTCGCGGTGACGGCGGCGCCCGTGCACAGCACGCCAGCGCCCGGATATTGCGCGCTGCCCGCACACACACCGACGACGCCTTGCGTGTACTTGTCATCGTGCGGTCCCGGCACGGGCCACTGCGCACCGATTGCCCACGGATCTAGTTGGGCGAGACCAGCTTCCGGTAGATCAAGACCGATGGGCACCAAAATCGTTCTGCCGCAATAGGGTGCGGCGAGCACGTGACACGGCTTGTATGCGCCGAAGGCCACGGTGACGTCGGCGCGAACGGCGGGCCCGTCAACCGCGCCGGTGTTGGGATCGACCCCGCTTGGCAAGTCCGCCGAGATAATCGGAACATCAATGGCCGCAACGATTTCCGCAGCAGCTGGCCTTAGTGGTCCACGCCCCGAAATGCCAACGATCCCGTCAACCACCAGATCAACATCATCGAACGCGTCAACAACCCGGCCGCCAGCGCGCCGAAACGCCGCGAGCGCAGCCGAATGCGCGCGCTCGGGATCAAGCAGAATCGCCTGCACCCCGACTCCACGCTTGCGCAGAAAAACCCCAGCCCAGAGTGCGTCGCCCCCGTTGTCGCCTGACCCGACGAGCAACCCAACGCGCGAACCCGTCACCGACCCGGTCACCGCGAGCAATTCGTCAATCACCACCGCGGCGAGCCCGTACGCGGCCCGTCGCATCGGCATACCGTCGGGCACCCGCGTGAACAGGTCCGCCTCGGCCGCACGTACTTCGTCGGCCGTGTAGTACTCACGCCGATCAGCCATCGTCGCCTCCAGCCGCGTCTTGATTCGGTGGCCTGGCAGGGCGAACCGCTGTCCCCGCGCGCCGTTCGCAGACTACGCTTCGGACCCATGTCGATGGTTCGTCACCGCGCCGCGTCCGTTCGAGTTGTCACCGCTGGACTCGTCGTTGTCGCCACCCTGTTCGCCGCTGGATGCTCTGGGGATTCCGGCAAACCTGCCGCCGAAACCACCCGCAAGCCGCGCCCGTTAGCAACAACCACATCGCAAACGCCGCATCCTGCCGCCGCGCTCACCGTCGACGTCACCGACAACAAGTTCTCCCCCGCCGACGCGACGATCAAAGTCGGCGAAACGGTGACCTGGAAGTTCAACGACAAGGTGCCCCACAACGTCCAGGGCATCGGCGACAAGGCGATGGGCATCAACAGCCCGATCATCGACAAGGGCGAGTGGTCCCACACCTTCACCCAGGCGGGGACCTACCGCTACCTCTGCACCTTGCACCCGAGCATGCGCGGCTCAATCACCGTGCAGTAGTGCACTATTCGACCGTGACCGACTTCGCCAGGTTGCGCGGCTTGTCAACGTCGTAGCCAAGTGTCTGCGCGATCTCGGCGGCGAAAATCTGCAACGGGACCGTGGAAAGCAACGGCTGGTACAGCGTCGGCACTGCCGGAATTTCGATCAGGTCGTCGGCGAACGGGCGAACGGTGTCGTCGCCTTCTTCGGCGATCACGATCGTGCGCGCGCCACGCGCCTGAATCTCGCGAATGTTGCTGAGCAGCTTGGAATGCAGCACCGCGCGACCCTTCGGCGACGGCATCACCACAATCACCGGCAGGCCATCTTCGATGAGCGCGATCGGGCCGTGCTTGAGCTCGCCCGCCGCGAAACCTTCCGCGTGCAGGTAGGCGAGTTCCTTGAGTTTGAGTGCGCCTTCGAGAGCGACCGGGTAGCCAACGTGGCGACCGAGGAAAAGGACCGTCGGCACGTGCGCGAGTTCGCGTGCGATGGCCCGAACCTTGGGCGCGGATTCGAGAACACGGCTGATCAGCGCGGGCATCGACTCAAGTTCGGCGAACTCGCGCGCGACCTCGTCGGGGTACTTCGTGCCGCGCGCCTGCGCAAGGGCGAGGCCAACCAGGTAATTCGCCGCGATTTGGGCGAGGAATGCCTTGGTTGACGCGACACCGATCTCAGGACCGGTACGCGTGTAGATCACCGCGTCGGCTTCGCGGGGAATCTGCGCGCCGTTGGTGTTGCAGATCGCGAGAACGCGCGCCTTCTGCTCCTTGGCGTGACGAACCGCTTCGAGCGTGTCGGCGGTTTCGCCCGACTGCGAGATCGCGACGACGAGGGTCGAGCGGTCAAGCACCGGGTCGCGGTAGCGGAATTCCGAAGCGAGTTCCACCTCGACCGGCACGCGCGTCCAATGCTCAATCGCGTACTTCGCAAGCAGCCCAGCGTGATACGAGCTGCCACACGCGACGACGAACACCTTGTCGAACTCGCGCAGTTCCTGATCGGTGAGGCGCTGCTCGTCGAGGACGATGCGGCCGCCCTGCTCATCGACAACGAAATGCCCAATCAGGGTGTCGGCGATGGCCGTTGGCTGCTCTTCGATTTCCTTGAGCATGAAGTAGTCGTGCCCGCCCTTTTCGGCGGCGGCCAAATCCCAGTCGATGGTGAACGGCCTGCTCACGACACCGGCGGTGTTGCCGAAGAAGTCGGTGACGGTGTAGCCATCGGCGGTGATCACGACGGCCTGATTCTGGCCAAGCTCAACGGCTTCGCGGGTGTATTCGATGAACGCGGTCACGTCCGAGGCGACGAACATCTCGCCGTCACCAACACCGACGACGAGCGGCGTCGACTGTCGTGCGGCGACGATCGTGCCCGGATGATCGGCATGGGTGAAGACCAGCGTGAACGCGCCTTCAAGCCGCTGCAGCACCGAGAGGACGCTGCCGGTGAAGTCGCCAGCGGTCGGGCCTTCGGCGTACGCGCGGGCGACGAGATGCACCGCGACCTCGGTATCGGTGTCGCTGAGCAGTTCAATGCCCGCGTCCTCAAGCTCGCGACGCAGCGGCGCGAAGTTCTCGATGATGCCGTTGTGGACAACGGCGAACTTGCCCGACGGGTCGCGGTGCGGGTGCGCGTTGCGGTCGGTCGGGGCACCGTGGGTCGCCCACCGGGTGTGACCCGTGCCAGCAGCGCCAGCGAAATGGCCTGTTTCGGCGAGTTCCGCTTCCAAATTGGCAAGGCGACCAGCCTTGCGCTCAACCGCGATCGACCCATTTCCGTCGAGGATCGCCACCCCAGCGGAGTCGTACCCGCGGTACTCCATCCGGCGCAACGCGTCGACAACAACGTCGAGCGCGTCGCGGTAACCGACGTATCCCACGATTCCGCACATGGTTCTTCACCCTACTAATCGGATAGTCTTCTCGCCGTGTCGGCGTCTGTGAAATCGCTCTTGAGCACCCTGTCCGTGCGCGGCCCGCATCGCGTACTTCGCGGCAATCTAGCCATCGCGGGGCTGCCTGGCGTGATCTTCACGCCCGAAACCGGACGTGACCTGCCCGCTGTCGCCTTCGCGCACAGCTGGTTGACCAGCGCCGACAACTACAAAGGGCTACTCGAACACCTCGCTTCCTGGGGTTTCGTCGTTGCCGCGCCCGACACCGAGCGCGGGCCGATTCCGTCACATCTTGAGCTGGCGACCGACTTGCTCACCACGCTCGACATCGTCACCAAGGTCCGCCTGGGCGACGGCACGATCAGCGTGCATCCCGATCGACTCGTGCTCGCAGGCCACGGCATGGGCGCTGGTTGCGCCGTTATCGCCGCAGCTCAGCGGTCGGTCGCCGCTGTGACCGCGCTGTTTCCCGCGCCGACGTCACCGAGTTCGGTGAAGCTCGCCGCCCAAATCGACACGCCCGGCCTCGTACTTGTTGGTGACGATCTCGACTCGGCGAATTCTGACGCGCGCGCTCTCGCCGCCGACTGGGCTGGCCCGGTGATCCTGCGTCAACTCGACGGCGCAGGTCACAACGGCATCATCGAAGGCCGCCGCCTTTTCGCCGCGCTTGGCGCTGGTCACTACGAGTACAAGGTCGACAAACTCACGCGCGGCCTGACCACCGGTTATCTGTTGAACACCGTGCTTGGCGACAAGCGCTACGCCGCTTTCGCCGACCCTGAGGCTGAAATCCCGAACACCAAGGTGATTGACGCGCACGATGAGCCGGAAACCGAAACCCCGAAGCTGACGATCGGCACCGTCGCAAAACTGTTGCGTAAGTAGCGCTTTCGACGCCGCGTGCCCTATTCCAGCCAAGCTGAGCGGCGGTAGTACTCGGTTTCGGCGTCGTAGTCGCCGTCGCTGGGAGTGGCGACGGAACGCGCTTCGCGTGCCGCTCTCGCTCGGGCGATCGCGGTGCGGATCTCAGCCTGCTGTTGCTGTTCTGGGGTGAGCGTCGGGTCGACTACGGGTGCTGGTTCGACCGCCGTCGCCGGGGCTGGCTGCCATCGGAACGGTTCGGCCGGGGTCACGAATTCTGCTGGAACATCTTGCTGGACAGGTGCTTCCGGAATCTCCGGCTCGGCATCGGCCTCGCGCAGTTCACGCAAGCGGTCGATGGCCCGTTGCGCGACGTCCTCTGCGGCCTGGGCGCTGCGTCGGTTGATCTGCTCGATGTCTTCGGAAAGCTGAGCAGACCGCCGCCGCGCTTCAGCCGCGATCTGCTCGATGTCGGCCGCGTAATCCACGATGGGTCATTCTTCCGGGCGCGGGATGATCGTGCGCGCGGTGGGGGTAAGTCGTGCGCTCACAGCGGTCCCGCCTCCGCTAGTTCCGCGCCGGTGTCGGGTACGGCGGCGACCGGGTGGTCCTGGACCGTTGGGCGATGTTCGCCGTCCTGGCCCTGGTTCGGTATCGCCGCGCCCGGCATTCCGGCACTCGGAGCGGGGCTTGGGCCGGTGGTCGCCCCACCCGCGCCCGTTTCAGGCTTGCCGGTACCCGTATCGCTCGTGACCGGCGTGTTCGACAGGTCAGGGGTCTTGGGATCGGTGGGTGTCGCGACGGACGCGTCGCGTGACCCGCCATCGCCGAGCCCAGCTTCACCCTTACCTGAGCCCAATGTTGGTGTGCCCGTACCATTTCCACCATTGGCATCGGCGCCTTCACTCTTTGACGCGTCGGTGTCAGTGACGATCACCGGCACGCCGTGCTCATCGAGAGTCAAGCGGTACTGCGCCGACTGCCCGTCGGTTCCGGTCGCGGTAAGCGAAAGCCCGTCTGGCCCTGGATCAATCGTGACGGTGGTGCTCCCCAGTTGGAACGAGGCTTCGCCACCGGCGAGTAGGTTCCCCGCTTGTTCGGAAATCTCGGCAATCGCGGAAGAGATTGCGGTACTTGCCGATTCGAGCGCGGAGGTGAGCGTGCTGCTGAGTTCACTGGTCAGCGTGTCGGAAATCGTGTCGCCCAGGGAGCTGAGGGTGGAAGTGAGCGTGTCCAAGACGCTGGTCGACGTGTCGTCGGTGGTCGTCGTCTTGTCGCCAGTTGTCGTTTTCGGAGTGCCGGTGGTGGTAGCTGGGGTTGTGGTGTCGCTGGGCGACGTGGTTGTCCCCTTGTTCCCGGTCGAAGTGTCTTTGCTGCCAGTGTCTTTGCCGCCGGTGTCGGTGTTGGCCGGAGCAGTGGGGTTCCCACCCCCGTTCCCGTTGCCGTTGAGCGTCGACTTGTCCGAGTCCGGTTTTCCGGCGGGAGCATCCGACCCGCTCACCGACGGGTAATGCCGCGAACCCTGCGGAATCGCGTCTGCTGCGGTGTTGATCCCAGCAAATGATCGCTCGATGGCATCTTTCGTCGTTGTGCACTGCTCGCGGAACGTGCGCTCTTTGGCTTCGAAGTCCTTTTTGAAGACCGTCGTAAGCCAGTCGTCACAGATTCCTTTGACCGCATCGAGGAATCCTTGTGTTCCATTCGCATTCTTAGTGAGGTCCTCGACGTCCAGCTGTCCAGTATCCGAGCGATGACCGGTGAGTTTGCTCTGCAGCATGATCGACGGCAGCGTCCCGCTTGACTTACCGGCGATCACTTGCTCAACTTCTGCAGCCGACAGCCCAGCTACGGTCGGGAACGGTCCGCTAACCAATCCTTTGACCGTGGTTGCTTTCGCGGCAATAAGTCCCGGGAACTCCGTCGCGGCCTTGTTCACGGACGTGGCCAGGGCATTGACCAAATCCCGATCGCCCGAGGCCAGAGACGCGATCTTGGTCAAGGTGCCCGCCGCCGCCTCAGCCGCGTTGCCCTTCCACCCATTCGAAAAACCCTTAGCGACGGTTTCCTGCGTCCCGATGTTGCTGGTGGCGGTGGAAACGACTTGTCCAAGTGCCGTCGACATCGCACTCAGCGACGCGAGATTCATCTCACGCTCCGTGTCATACAGCTGGCAGAGTGCGAGATAGTCGAATGCGCCGCCAAATGCCCGAGCGTAAAGCGGCCCGAACAATTCGAAATATCGCAGCCCGCTTGTGCCCTCGTTCAACAACTCATCAGCGGTCTTAGTCACGAGCCCACCTACTTCCCACCAGGTGCGATGCGGTCAAGGCTCGCAGCGGAAGCTGAATCGACATCGGTGTATTCGACCGTTGCCTTGCCGATCGCCGCCGAGAGGCCCTCGCTCGCGCTAGCCCACACCTTGACCCAATCAACTACGCGGTCCAGCGCTCGATCGAGCTTCTCACCGCTCGCGGCATAAGCCCGCCCGGCATCTTTGGCGGCCCAGGTGAGCACGGCTACCTGTTTGCCCGCCGTTCGTATACCGGTGACCGTGCCATCAAGGTCGCGCCTAGACGCATCGGCCGCAGCCTTGTTGAACGCGACCTCACCGGAAAACTTCTCGCCCATCCCGCCCCTCCACTCCAGCCCCGATATTGCCTTCTACTTACCTTCGACGCACCAACCCGGCATCCGGTTCCCAACTTAGGTAAATCACTTTCACGAACCCAATTTCCCCTGGTCAGTTCGATGCCACTCCGACGTCCCGTCGGGGTTGCGGCGGAATTCCCATGCCGCGTAGTCCCCGTCTTTCTCGACAACGGTCACGTGGTCGGCGAAGCCGTCGTGGTCGTAGTCCGACCACACTTCGGTGCCGTTCGGCGTCGAGTGGCTGTAGCTGTCGGCGATCCCGTCACCGCTGATGTCGACGGTGGGGTGCGCTAGTTCGACTGGTCCAAGATCATGCAGGTTCGATCCGGCCTCGATGTGGGGAAGCCCAATGCCGGAGAATTCGCCTGAGGTGACCATGACTCCTCCTTCGCGTTGGGGGCCCATCCTGTCATCCCGACACCGGGCGCGGGAACCCCAAGCCCGAACTTGTCACCCATGCCCGGCAGAATGTCGCAGGTGAGCACCACATTGCACGCAAGCGGCCTTTCTGCTGGCCACGCCGAACGCACCCTCTTCGCCGACCTCGATCTCACCCTCGCGCCGGGCGATGTGATCGGGCTGGTCGGGGTGAACGGCGCGGGCAAGTCCACTTTGCTGCGCATGCTCGCCGATGGCACGCCTGAGGAGGGCACCATCAGTTTGAGTCCGCCGGACGCCACCGTCGGGTATCTCGCGCAGGAACCTGAGCGTGTCGAAGGCGAGACGGTACTCGATTTCCTTTCGCGCAGAACAGGAGTCGCGCAGGCGCAACGCGAAATGGACGCGGCCGCCGAGCGGCTTGGCACCAGCGAAGTCGACGATTACACCCCTGCCCTTGAGCATTGGCTCGCCCTTGGTGGTGCCGACCTCGACCAACGCGCCGAGGAAGTCGCCGCCGAACTCGGCCTCACCGAAACGCTGGCTTCGGGCCTCGAAACCCCGATGACCGGCCTGTCCGGTGGTCAAGCCGCGCGCGCTGGTCTCGCGTCAGTGCTGTTGTCGCGCTTCGACATTCTGCTGCTCGACGAACCAACAAACGACCTCGACCTTGCCGGCCTTGAACGTCTGGAACGTTTCGTGAGCGGCGTCCGCGTTCCGCTCATGGTGATCAGTCACGATCGAGAGTTCTTGGCGCGCACCGTAAATGGTGTGCTTGAGCTCGACCTCGCCCAACAGCAGACCGCCTTTTACGACGGCGACTACGACGCCTATCTCGCTGAGCGCGATATCGCCCGTCGCCACGCCCGCGAGGCGTACGACGAATTCGCTGACACCAAAGCAGGTTTGGAAGCGCGCGCCCAAATGCAGCGCAACTGGCTTGAGCACGGCGTCCGCAACGCGCGCCGCAAAGGCAAGAACGATTCCGACAAGATGGGCCGCAAAACCCGCGCAGAGTCGACCGAGAAGCAGGCGGCGAAAGCGCGCCAAACGCAACGTCGCATCGAGCGCCTTGATGTGGTTGAAGAGCCGCGCAAGGAATGGGAACTGCGCATGGAAATCGCGTCGGCCCCGCGCAGCGGCAACGTGGTCGCCACGGCAACCAATGCCACGGTCACGCGCGGCGAGTTCACCCTTGGCCCCATCAGCACCCAGATCGATTGGGCCGACCGCATCGTCCTGACCGGCGGAAATGGGTCGGGGAAGTCCACGTTGCTCAGCTTGCTGCTCGGCAAACTCACCCCCGACACCGGCGCGGCCGCGCTCGGTTCGGGCGTCGAAATCGGCGAGGTCGACCAGGCACGCGGCCTGTTTCGAGGCGACGAAACCCTCGTCGACACCTTCAGCAAGGCCATGCCCGAGTGGCCCGATGCCGACGTGCGCACCCTGCTAGCCAAGTTCGGTCTACGCGGCCCGCACGTCACGCGCGCCTGCGACACGCTCTCGCCCGGTGAACGCACCCGCGCCGCCCTCGCGCTCTTGCAAGCGCGTGGCGTGAACCTGCTCGTGCTCGACGAACCGACCAACCACCTCGACCTCGCCGCGATCGAACAACTCGAAAGCGCGGTCGAATCCTTCACGGGGACACTCGTTTTGGTGACGCATGACCGTCGGATGCTGGATTCTGTGCGAGCGACCCGTCGCTGGCACATGTCCGACGGCCAGCTCACCGAAAGGAACGCCACCGCATGACGCTCGGCCTAGACACTCGCATCACCCTGCTCATCACGGGCGTCATCTTCCTTGCCGCACTGGCGCTCGGCGTGTGGAAATACTCCGGCATGCGCACCTCACTCAAAGGCGCGCCGCACCCGTACGTCGACATCGCCCATCGCGCCGCGCTGATGTACGCCTTCGCGGGCGTGCTGCTTGCGGTCTTCACCGAGCTGAGCGCTTGGCCGACGGCAGTGAACCTGGCCGCCGACGTGGTTGTGCTCGCGTTCTTCATCGGTGCCATCGCCAGCTACGCGTGGCACGGCTGGCGACGCGACACAACGAACCAGTTTTCCGGCATGATCAGCACCGAGTTGAAGCTGGCGATGTACGCGCTAATCGTTGGCGAAATCGGCGGCTTCGCCGTGCTTTTCAGCGGGTTTATCGTCGGCCAGTTCTAGAAAAGCGTGATCGAATTACCCAGCGCGAAGCCAAAAGACCCAGCGCAGAACGTGATGAGCAGAATCGCGACGACCGCGATGAACCCGCGCGAGCGCGGCATTCGCGGCAGCACGGGCAGATGGAAGCCGCGCTCTGGTTCGGGCTCTGCCGCCGAAAGTCGGTGGCCGTAGCCCTCGTCGTAAATGGGCGTTGTTGGCGAATACCCTTGCGGCACTTGGTCGCAACCCGGGCGACCACACGCGCCGCCACAGCGGTGCGGGGCTTGATCGGTGTATTCCCCATACTCCGAGTACTCGGAGTAGTCGTCCGGCTCGGGATAGCGGGCAGGCAACGACACAGCGATCGTCCCCCTTCAATCATGCTGCGCACCAAAGCGATTAAGCGGCGGTCACAGAGCAGGCTGTGGTCTCCCCGATACTAGCCCTCAGCAACACCGCGTGCCAGGGCTCAAACAGCGGCAACGCGCTTGGCGAGGTCTTCAGCCAACTGTCGCGCCTGCGTCAAATCGGTGCCTTCCACCATCACGCGCACGAGCTGCTCAGTTCCACTTGGCCGCAACAACACTCGCCCCGTTTCGCCAAGCACCCGCTCGGCTTCGCCAACCGCTTCGCGCACCTCGGGCGATGCGGCGACGGCCTTCTTGTCGCTGACCGGAACGTTGATCAGCACCTGCGGAACGGTCGTTACGACACTCGCGAGGTCAGCGAGCGCACGCCCCGTCGACGCCATTCGCGCCATCAACCGCAACCCGGTGAGCACCCCGTCGCCGGTTGTGCCGTGACGCGGGAAGACCACGTGCCCGGACTGTTCGCCGCCCAGGCTGTAGCCGCCGGCGCGCAGTTCCTCAAGCACATACCGGTCGCCAACAGCGGCGGTGATGACGGTGATGTCGGCCGCGCGCATCGCGATATGCAGGCCAAGGTTGCTCATGACAGTCGCGACGAGCGTGTTCGCGACAAGCTCGCCCGCGTCGCGCATCGCTAACGCGAGCACGGCCATAATCGCGTCACCGTCGACGATCGCGCCGGTGCCGTCGACGGCAAGGCAGCGGTCGGCGTCGCCGTCGAGGGCAATGCCAAGGTCAGCGCCATGCTCAAGCACCGCCGCGCGCACAGGCTCCAAATGCGTTGAGCCACAACCATCGTTGATGTTGAGGCCGTTTGGCTCGGCGTTGATCGCGATCACGTTCGCGCCAGCTTCGCGATATACCTGCGGCGCAACACCGGAAGCGGCACCGTGCGCGCAGTCGACAACGACGGTCAGCCCGGAAAGATCCTGGCCGGTCGATTCGAGCAGGTGCTCAACGTAGCGTTCGTGCGTGCCTTCGACGGTGTAGTCGGCGCGCACGCGTCCGATGCCAGCACCGGTGGGTCGCACCGAAATGCCCTCGGCGATCACCGCTTCGATGCGCGCTTCGATCGCGTCATCGAGCTTGTGGCCGCCTGCGGCGAAAATCTTGATCCCGTTGTCGGGCATGGGGTTGTGCGATGCGGAGATCATCACGCCAAAGCACGCGTCGTACAGACCGGTCAGGTACGCGACGGCGGGCGTCGGCAACACCCCAACCGACAACACGTCGACGCCGACCGAAGTCAGGCCAGCGGTAACGGCAGCTTCCAGCATCTCGCCGCTCGCGCGCGGATCACGCCCGACGACGGCGACCGAACGCACCTTGCCGCGAGAAAGTACCTGCGCTGCCGCGCCAGCGACGCGCATCGCCAATTCCGGGCTCAACGACTCGTTCGCGAGTCCTCGTACGCCGTCGGTGCCGAAAAGCTGTCCCATACCTGCCCCTTGTAGGTGGTCGACATAGCACGAGAGCAGGCACCCAGCACGAGCTGGACGCCTGCTCTCGCACACGTGCTCCGCCGACACCGTACCGCTTTGTCCCAAAAAAGGGCCAAAACCAGTTGTCGGCGAAACCTATATCAGCGCTTCGAGTACTGAGGCGCCTTACGGGCCTTCTTGAGGCCGTACTTCTTACGCTCGGTGGCACGCGGGTCACGCGTCAGGAAGCCGGCACGCTTGAGCGCGGGACGGTCGTCCGGGGTGACCTCGATGAGCGCGCGGGCGATGGCGAGACGCAGCGCGCCAGCCTGACCCGACGGGCCGCCACCGACGAGGCGGGCGAAGATGTCGAAGTTCTCGACACGCTCGACCAGAACCAGCGGCGACTTCACGAGCTGCTGGTGCACCTTGTTCGGGAAGTAATCCTCGATGGTGCGGCCGTTGAGCTCGAAGTTGCCCGAGCCGGGAACCAGACGCACGCGGACGACGGCTTCCTTACGACGACCAACGGTCTGCACCGGACGATCGATCACGATCGGGGCGTAGGCGGTCTCTTCGACGTATTCAGCTTCGTAACCTTCGCCGTCTTCAACGATCTCGACGACAACGTCGGTCTCGTAGGCGTCGACCTCGACGCCTTCAGCTGCGAATTCTTCAGGAGCGGTCACTGGGCCACCTGCTTGATCTCGAACGGAACCGGCTGCTGCGCGGCGTGGGGGTGGTTCGGGCCCGCGTAGACCTTCAGCTTGCCCGCGATCGCGTTGCCCAACTTGTTCTTGGGGATCATGCCCTTAACGGCCTTCTCCACGAGACGGTCAGGACGGGTCGCCAACACCTCGCCGACAGTGCGCGACTTGAGGCCGCCCGGGTGTCCGCTGTGGTGGTGGATGAGCTTGTCCTGCTTCTTGTTGCCCGAGATGGCAACCTTGTCCGCGTTGATGATGATGACGAAGTCGCCACCATCGACGTGCGGTGCGTAGGTCGGCTTGCCCTTGCCGCGCAGCAGGCCAGCGGCCTGCACGGCGAGACGGCCGAGGACTACGTCAGTGGCGTCGATGACGTACCACTTGCGGGTGACGTCACCTGCCTTGGGGCTGTACGTAGGCACAGTCGTTCCCTGTCTGTCGTCGGTGTTGCCGGCCAGAGGTCCTGCAGTGTGTGGCGCTCAATCTTCCCGGCGGCCGGTGGAGACCCGGTAAGCGATCTGGTCGCGAACGACCTGGCGTGCCACACGCCAGCTAGCAACGATACCAGCCGGGCATCACCGGACCACAATCGGCGTTAGATCACGACCGGCGGGCCAGGGTCGGTGCGACCGGGAATCAGGTAGCGCAGGGTGTCGACGCCGGGGTGCACGCAAACCGGGTCGTCGATGTTGACCGGCCCATGCGCGGACGCGATGCCCTCTGGCGGGACGGTGTGCGCGTACGGCGTGAACGAGCAGACGCCGTCGGCGGCGTTGGCCTCAGCGTCGGTTCCGCCGAAGCCGACCAAACCGAGGGTCAGCAGGCCAATGACCGCCGGAGTGCCGAAGAGTTTCTTGCGCAACTTGCTCGGTCGGGCGAGTTCGGGATCGCTGCCGTGGGCGGGCCCGCTGACGAATCCCGCTGGTCCGGGCGGCGGCGTTGCCTGCTGCTGCGGGGGCCCTGCCGGATTGGTTGGGTTACCCCATCCGACCTGGGCCGCGTAGGTCGGATTCGGTCGCGCGACCTCTTCCTCTTCCTCAAAACCCGGGTCGTTGACAAGCAGGTGCGATGCGCCGAGCACGAGCGCGTGCATCGGATGCTCAGCCACATGGAGGCGCTGACCAAGGTGATTTTGGAACGCGAGCCGCAGCGCGTCGTTGAAGCAGACGTTGCCCGCGAGCAGCACCGTTGACGTGTCAGCACCGATTTGTCGGGCGGCGGCCATCGCTTCGATGACCACGTTGTCGGCCGAGCGCGCGTCACGCAACGCATCGGGCGCGACGACAACCTCAACCGATTCGGTCGGCTGTTCGTCGTCGCCGTCGACGGAGACAACGAGCAGCGTGCGGCCATCAGAGTAGATGCCGGTTGCCCCGATGCCTTGGCGATGACGCTCGCTGGGCGGCTCAACAAGCCCTAGCGCGCGCACGTACCCCGAAAGCGCGACGCTTTCTGGCAGCGGTTCGACGGTGACGTCGAGTTGCTCGACGAGCGCCGCGTACACCTCGATCTTGTCTTCAGGCCACGAATCCGGATACGGCAACGCGACCAGCTGCGGTTTTCCACGCAGAAACTTGCCGATCGCGGCGAGCGGGTTGTAGAGCCGCGCCCGGAAAACGAGCCCGGCCGGCCACGTGGCCCCGGCGATCACGATCTGCGGATGGCCAAGAATGTCGCGCACATCGGCGATAGCCATGCCGAGGTCCGCACGCTGACGCTCAACGCCCGCGGTGTGCAGGCGACCCGCGGCGTCGGCAAGCAGGTACGCGGGCGGGGTGTAAGTGCCCTCGACCTCGACCGGACGGATCGGCGTACCGCCACCACCGGCGGCCACCGTCACCACATCCCAACCCAGATGTAGGGCACCAACTCGAACGGTCACGAGATCAAGTGTGCCCGGTCGCGCCGCGACACGCGCAGCTTGCCCACCGATAGACCGCTGACCTGGTCGATCATGCTTGCGACTTCTTCAGTCGCAGGCGACTCCACGTAATCACGGCCAAAATCGCGGTGATCACGACAAGCATCGCGATGTCGAGCGTCCAAATGCCAGGTTTGTGTTCCCACAGCCCGTCGGGTTGCGCGCTGAAGAACAGCTCGCGCAAGTTCACCGTCGATGCGGCGGCCGCATATCCCCACCGCGACGGGAACAGGTACGAAACCTGTTCAAGCCCAACGCGATCGGTGACCGGAATCAGGCCGCCCGCCATCACGAGCTGGACCATGATCATCACGACGAGCATCGGCATGACCTGCTCGTTCGACTTCGCGAGCGCCGACATCAGCAAGCCGAAAACCACACAGCACACGGCAGTGAGCGCGATGGTGAGATACAGCTCAACGCTGCCGTTCGAAATCACCGCACCCGCGCCCGGCGCTTTCTTGCCAAGCAGCGTGATGCCGACGAGGATCGCCGCCTGCGCGAACGCGACCACGCTGAACACCGCGATTTTCGCCAGCACATACGCCGATGGCAACAGTCCGACCGCACGTTCGCGATGGAAAATCGACCGCTCGCCGACCAGGTCACGCACCGAAAGTGTCGCGCCCATGAAGCACGCGCCGAGGATCAAAACAACGAGCAACTGTTGGGTTTCGCTGCCGCCCGATCGCGCGAACGACCCGTCGGCGAGCGCTTCGAGCGGCCCTTCGGCGAAGCCGTTTTTACCTGGCACGACCAGGGAAAGTCCGCCGAGGATGAACGGCAGCACAACGAGGAAGATCAGGTAGCCGCGATCGGCCAAGATCAACCGAACCTGCCTGCGCGCGAGCGTCGTGAACTGGCGGAACCCACTGGTCTGCGGTGGTGCGCCCGCGTTTCCAGTGCGCGGGGGCGCGGGTGGTGGCGGTGGAATATGGGCTTGTCGCGACCGATAGGCGGCGAACGCCTGGTCGGGGTTGGCGGCGACCTTGGCGAAAATCTCGGCCCAGTCGGTGGTCCCGAGCGCGGCACCAACGCCGCCCGGGTGCCCGGCGAAGGCGGTTTTGCCGCCCGGCGCGAGCAGCACGACCTGGTCGCACATGTCCAGGCACGCCACCGAGTGCGTCACCACGATCACCACGCGACCGGCGTCGGCGAGTTCGCGCAGCATCTGCATGACCTGCCGGTCGAGCGCGGGGTCGAGGCCCGACGTCGGCTCGTCGAGAATCAGCAGCGACGGGCCGGTCAGCAGTTCCATCGCGACCGAAGCACGCTTGCGCTGACCGCCCGAAAGTCGGTCGACGCGGGTGTCGGCGTGCTGGGTAAGCGAAAGTTCTTCTAGGACACCATCAATGACCTGTTTGCGGTCAGCCTTGGTGGTATCGGGCGGCAGTCGCAGTTCGGCGGCGAAGCCGAGCGCCTGGCGAACCGTCAGTTGACGGTGCAGCACGTCGTCCTGCGGAACCATGCCGATACGCGAACGCAGCGCCTCGTATTCGGCGTGCAGGTTGCGTCCTTCGAACGTGACAACGCCACCCGACGGTTGCGTGTTGCCAGCGATCAACTTCGACAACGTCGACTTACCGGCACCCGACGGGCCGATCAGCGCGGTGAGCGTGCCGCGTCCTGCCTGCATGTTCACGTCGACGAGCAGTTGCTTATTGCCTTCGACGGTGAAGCCAACGCCGTGGACCGTAAGACCAAGTTCAGCGACTGGCCGCTGACGGTGCGCGAGCGTGCCCTGGTCGACGACGAAGTCGATGTTGCCGATCGTGACGATGTCGCGTTCGCGCAGCACAACGCGCTGCTGTCGATGCCCGTTGACGAACGTGCCATTGGCCGAGCCAAGGTCCTCGATGACGAGGCCCTCGCTCGACGCGATCAGTCGCGCGTGCCGTCGCGAGGCGAGCGGGTCGTTGACGACGATCTGATTGTCTGACGTACGACCAAGATTCAGGCCGCCAGGCGGAATTCGATCGGCTCGCGCGAGCGCTTCGGTCGACGAAGCCTTGCGCACCGGCGGCAGCATCGACGAGTCAGCGCGACGCGTCATGTTGACGTTGTCGACCGGAGCTTGCGCCTGCGCCTGCTGGGGCATCTGCGAGGTCGGCACGTACTGCGGCTGTTGCGGCGGCCGCTGCTGGAAAGGCTGCGGCGGGCGCTGCTGCTGCGGTCGCGAAGGCGGCGCGAGCATCGTCGACGCGTGCCGCGCCGCGGTCGCCGACGGAACGAGATGCAGCAATGGCCCGCTGATCGCGTCGCCGAGGCGCACCTGCGTAGGTCGGTCGATCGAAACCGCCTGGCTGAGCCTGCGCGCGTCGACGAAAACCCCGTTGGTGCTGCCGTTGTCCGACAGCACCCAAACCCCGTTTTGAAACCGCAGTACAGCGTGCACGCGCGAAACCAACGGGCTGTCAACAAACAGGGTGACCTCGGGTGCGCGACCCATGGTGATCTGCTGACCAGCTTCGAAGACTCGTTCGGATCCATCATGGCGCACGGTGATGGTCTGCGCCCCCGGTGAAGACATGGAGCGGATACTATGCCATGTCGATGACGGCGGGGACGACGACGACCTGCTCCACAATCAGCCGATCAGGGGGGATGGCAGCGCTATGACATCCAAACACCAAGCGCTCGTTGCGATTATCACGGTGTTGTGCGCGCTGTTTGTGCCCGCGTGCACCCGCTTTGTCGACGGTCATCCGGTATCGATTTACGACGACCCGTTCCAGGTCGGCGGGCTCCCGACCACCGGCGGACCCAATGGTCCGAGGGCGGGCGCACCCAATGCCACGCTCGCGGCGACCAATGGCGACAACGGTGACGTCGATCAGCTTGCCCTGAACGCGATCGATGACATCCAAAGCTATTGGCGCGCCCAATTCGGCACCGAATTCGCAGGCGAAACCTTCACTCCCGTCGACAAACTCATCTCGTGGAACGCGCGCGCGAGCCGTTCGCAGGCGGTGGAATTCTGCAAGGAAACCACCTATCACCTGGTCAATGCCGCCTACTGCCGTCTCGACAATTCCATCGGCTGGGACCGCGCGATGCTGTTGCCGACGATGAGCGAGACGTTCGGCAAAATGTCGGTTGTCATGGTGCTGGCGCACGAATACGGCCATGCCGTGCAGACGATGGCGAAGTTGGTAACGAAGAAAACGCCGGTGCTTGTGAAGGAGCAGCAGGCCGACTGTTTCGCTGGCGCGTTCATGCGTCATGTCGCCGAAGGCAAGTCGCCGCATTTCACGATCAACACTTCCGACGGGCTCAATTCGGTTCTCGCCGCGACAGTTTCGATTCGCGACACCGACCCCGACGATCCCGAAAGCGTGCATGGCTCGGCCTTCGAACGTGTCACCGCGGTGCAAATCGGGTTCACCGATGGACCGCGCGGATGCAAGGGTATCGACGCGAAAGAGATTGAGTCACGGCGTGGTTCGCTTCCGCAAAGCTTTTCCGGCGACCAAAGTCGTGGCGAATACCCGATTTCCAAGGGCAATCTCGTTGAACTGAGTAAAGCGCTGGCGTCGATTCTGCCCGTCCCGAGCGCCCCGATTTACGACTACACCACCGCGAATATCACCTGCAAGGACGGCAAATCGACCGCGCCGGTTACGTATTGCCCGTCGGCGAACGCGATCGCGACCGATGTTGCCGGGCTGGCCGATCGCGGTGCGGTCGACGCCGCCAACGACGGCCCGCTCCCGGTGAAGGTCAGCGGCGATTACAACGGGTACGTCCTTTTCATCTCCCGCTACACGCTGGCCGTGCAGCGCGCGAAGAATCAGGCGTTGACCGGCGCGAAGACCGGTTTGCGCGCGGCGTGCCTGTCGGGCGTTGTCACCGGCAAACTCGCCGACCCCGACCGCCCGACGAGCCAGGGCGATATCCGGCTGTCCGCGGGCGATTTGGACGAGGCCGTTTCGGGGTTACTCACCGACGGACTTGCCGCGAGCGATACCGAGGGCAACACGGTGCCGAGCGGTTTCGCCCGGGTTGACGCGTTTCGCGCGGGGGTGCTCAACGGCGAGAAGACGTGTGGGTCGCGTTATAGCTAGTTGGGCTCGGCTGCGAGGTCAGGCGGGCTGAGCGGCGATCGAGTTGGGCGCGGTTTCCGGGCAGGCATGCTGAGCGAGGGGGCGCTGGGCCCAAGTTGGTGGTCAGCCGAAGGGTGGCGGGGCTGCCGGTTCGTAGCGCATCACCCGGTTGCCGATCATCGCCTCGGTGCCCGGGATCAAGATCATCGGCTGGTGCGGGGTGAGGCGCACCCAGTCGCGGTAGCCGGGCAGACGGGTGCGTGTCCCGTTGGTCGAGCCGCGATCGATCAGCTGCACATCCCAATTCACCAGGTGCACTTCGGCATGCGCGCGCGACATTCCGCCCGAGGTGTCGTCGATGCGCAGCGGGATCAGTCCGCGTTGAGCGGCTTCGGAATTCTCCGGATCGCGGCCCATGACGGCGTCGGCGGCGAGAAGAAACGTCATTCCATCGTCAAGCACGAGCATGCCGAGCGGCGGACGCACCACTTCGATCAACGCCTGCGTCTGGTCGACCGGCATGCCGCAGACGGTGCAGAACGCGGCACGCGGGTCGCTTGGGTGGGCGCGCGCGCATTTGAAGCCCATCAGGCGGGTCGTCAAAACTGTTGCGCGGGCGGTTGATTCGAGCCTGCGTTGCAGTTCGGGATCTGGTTCGGGCGCGGGATTGGTGCCCGAGAGTCGGGTTTCAGCTTCGTTGAGGTCGGGTGCTGGGTGGTCAATTGCGGGCTGAGCCGGCGTTGACCGATCAGGGCTGGTCCTGCCTGGCGCGGGCCGATCGGCGGCCTGCGGCACAGGTCGATCTGGCGCGGACGGCTTTGGCCGCTCTGTCGCACTGGTGACGGCGTCCATCAGCGACGTCGCTGGTGTCTCGCTAATCGGTCGCGAATGTGCTTGTCGTGGTTCATGATCCACCCGCGCGGTCGGCGGCGGCTTGATTACCCCTTCACGCACCTCATCCGACCACAGGACCGCTCCCCCGGCGTGCGCGAATCCCTCAGCAAGCCAACCAATTCCACGCTCGCCCGGGATATCGGGGATGCGCCCCTTCGCGTCGTCAACGAAGAGCGCGACCGCGGTGCGCGGCGTCGGCGCAACCCGGTCGACGGTGAAGGCCGCATCCGAACCCCGGTAGTAATCAACAACATCGCCCGCCGCCACCGCCGTAATCGCCCCGTGCAGGAAGATCGCGACCCCACCGTGGTCGGCGGCCGACAAAATGCCAAAGTCGATCGGCACCCCAGGCGAAATCTGCTCGGCCGTCTTCATCAACCACCGCGTTGCCTCGCGCGCGATCAAAGCGCCCGGCCCATGCGGATATTCGTCAACCGCGTCACACACCAACTGCGCCAACGACTCGATCGCGACCGCCGCTGGTTCACGCCCGGTAAGCCGCGACGTGCCGCGATGCGCGACAACAATCACCGCCCCCGCGACCCGCGCGACCGCGTGCGTGCCCGGCACAACCTCGACTTGGCGATCCTTCACTGAAATCGGCCTCCACCAATGCCGCGCAGCAGGGTCGTCACCATAGCCTCCAGACTAGGCAAAGCCGGTGACAACCGCTGCCTCGGCCGCCGTCATCGGGTAATTTCAATGGTGAGCCGCCGGGGAGGTTTCCATGTACATGTTCCGTTTCGCCGCCGCGATCATCGTTGTCGCGAGCGTCAGCAGCTGCGCGGTCGCGGGTAGCGCGGTGCCGGGCGAGCTCGACGTTCGCACGCTAGCCACCGGCAGCTTCGATGTCGACAAGCACCGGTACACCGATACGGCGGGCAGCGCGGGCGCGCTCGTCGAAGGGGTGCGCATGGCCGCGACGATCGCGCCAACCGTGCGCATCGACCCGTCGCTCACCTACGGCCGAGGCGACGCCGTGCTGTCGACGGTCACGTCCGCGCTGGACTACGTGGCGAACGTGTCGCGGCCGATCCTCGAAAACCGCAAGTACGTCACCGGTTACGCCACCGCGGGCGCCGACGAGGAAAACGCGCCGGGCGCGAAACGACCGGGCCCCACGGCAACCGTGGTCACCACTTCGGTGCTGCGCTTTCCCGATGCGACAACGGCCACCCTCGCCGCGCGCGAACTCGAAGACGCTGACCTTGGCGTTTCGCCGGACAACCGTAAGCTTCCCTCGACGAAATACCCTGCGGCGTACCTGCATTGGCGTCCTGGCATCCCCTCGATCGGCGTCTTCCACGCCTACAACGAGTTCGTGATTTCGGGCCTGATCCAGCGCCCACGCGCCGACGCGACCGACCTCACGCAATGGGCGGAAAAGTCACTAGCCGCCACCTTGGCCCAGTTGGCGAAGTTCACCCCGACACCGGCGAGCAACCTGTCGACGCTGCCGGTCGACCCCGGCAACCTCCTCGCCCGCGCGGTCGTCGACAAACGCACCGACCTGCGCCCCAACGAAGACACCTTCGCCGTCTACCCCGCTGAACACCTCACCAACATCTCCCAGGACCAGAAGTTGGCCGAGGAAACCATCGCCGCGACCGGCATGGACTTCATCGGCGAGGCAGGCAGCTCAACGGTCACCCGAGTACGCGACCAGCAGGGCGCCGAGAAACTGATGCAGAGCTTCCTAGACCGCTCATCGCACTACGACCCAATGTCGGCCCCTTCGGAAGTCCCTGGCGCAAAATGCCTGGTCCTCAACAGCAATGGCAACGCGGAAAAGGAATACCGCTACCGCTGCTACGTCCCGTACAAGCGCTATTTGGCGACGGTGCGCGGCGACAAGGAACCGGAGATCCGCCAGAAGGTGGCGGCCCAGTACGCATTGTTGGCCAATAGCTCCTAGGCACTGACCCCCGAACGTGCGCTAGTATCCCCCGCGAACCAGATCACCGGGGAGGGACGCGGTTCGACGTCGCTATCCCGCCCGATTGGCGACCGTCGCAAGTGGAGGGGGAAGCGTGAAGCTCTATCGGGGTGTGCGACTTGCCGCCGCTGTGCTCACGGCCACGATGCTCACCGCGTGTGGTGGCACGGCAATTCAGGGCGCGCCAACGCGCGATCAGCCCGACGCGAGCGCTTTCGATGTCGGCAACTACCAGGTCAAGCCGCGCGAAGTGGGCAACGCCAAGAGCATGAACCAGGCGCGCGCGTTTGAAGCTCAGCGTCTCGCCGACTACGTCGCGCTGCCCTTCGAAGTCGACCCCACCTACCAACTCGACAACCGCTACCGAGATACCCTCGTCCCGCCGACGCAGATCGTGCTCAATCGCAAAGGCCTCGGTCGACTCGTTATCAACGACACGTTCGACGAAGTCGCCGAAGACTTGGTCGCTGGCTGGCTCAACACGTGGTCAACGCAGCCGAACGAGCAGGACAAACACCGCAAACTACACCTCGCGGTGCTTGAGTTCCCCGACGCGGCCACCGCCGACAAGGTCGGTCCGACGCTCGAACACGACGACTTCACCTTCAACCGCGACAACGAACCCGTCGCCATCACGAAGTACCCCAAGACCTTCGCGCATTGGCGTCCAACCGTTTCGTCGATCGGTTCGTGGACCGTGCACGACCGCTATGTGGTTTTCATCAAGGTCGAAGACGAGACATCCGCACCCGACCTGCCCGCGCTCACGTCGCAGGTCGAGCGCGCGCTCGCCGTCCAATTACCGCTGCTGGACAAGTTCGTGCCAACGCCGAAGGACAAGCTCGAACACGTCGCGCTTGACCCAATGGGCATCCTCAGCCGCACCTTGCCATCGGATCCTGAGCACCCTGTTCGCACTATCCCAGATGGTTTTTCCACCGGCCGTGGCGCGCTTAGTCTCTTCAACGATCCTGATGCCGAGATGCTCGCCCAGTGGCAGAAAGACGGCGTTGAGTTGATCGGCTTCGGTGACGCTGTTGTGTTCCGTACCAGCACCGCCGAGCAGGCGAAAAAGGTGTGGGAACGCTGGCGTGAACCGAAAAAGGACCAACAAGCGACGAACGCTCCCGCGAAACTCACCGACCGAGTGAGCTGTGTGGCGCTGACGTACGAGTCCCAAGGCGTCACGAAAACGTCGGACAACATTTGCTACCTCTACGTCGACCGATACGCGGTGCAGTTGCGCAACCAGAACTTGCAAGACCTGCACCAGAAGGTCTCCGCGCAGTACGTGTTGCTAACGCGGCGGTAGGGGCGGCATGAAGAAAACTCTTTTCGTCGCCATTGCGATGTGCGCCGTATCCGGTTGCGCGTCAACGGTTTCCGGCGTGGCGGGGCCGGGGTCATCGCCCGTCGACCTCGCGACACTGCAAACCGGGTCAGTGCCGACCGAACCGTCAGCGTTCACGCTGAACTTCAACCGAGGCAGTGCGGACGAGACCATCCGGCTTGTCGAGGCAAGGGAGCTCCTCAACCTGCTGGTCCAGCCCACCGACATCGACGCCGACCTCACCTCGCTCGCGCGCACTCGCGCCTTCGCGACGGTGCTGTCGATGACTGGGACGAATGACAACAGCACGAGCCTGCCCGCGAAATATTCGCCCGCGCTAGAAAGCAACAACATGGTCGCGGGCGTCACCACCGCTCGCACCAACGGCAGCGCGCGCAACACGAAGAAAACCATGCTTGGCGTCATCGAATTCGCCACCGACGCCGATGCTACGAAGGCAGCCGAAGAACTGTTTCGCGTGACGATGGAGGTGCAGGAAGGCAGCCCGCCGCGTCACCCCATCGTCATCGCCGACCATCCCGACGCACACGCGTCGAGCGCCGACGACGTCACCGCGAATTCCTTCCAAGCACACGGCCCGTACGTGATCGTCACCAGCTTCATGAATGACAAACCGGGTGCCGATGATCTTGGCGCCTTCATCAAGAAGGTGATCGACCGCCAGATTCCCGCACTTGACCAGCACAAACGCGTACCGCTTGACGACATCCTCGACACCCCGGTCGACCCAGACGGCATCATGCGACGCGCTACCGGCAAGTCGCCTGGCGACCCACTCGGCATTTCGTACTCGGAAGAGGACTTCGGCACCTTCACCCCGTCGGGCATCCTGCACTTCACGCGTGACGCGGTCGCGATTCGCAAGGCGATGGCCGATGCTGGCGTCGACCTCATCGGCCGCCGATACAGCACGGTATACCGCACGCGCGACTCCGCCTCGGCGTTCGCCTTGCAAACCGCCCTTGCGAAACGCGGGAAGGACGACCTTGAACTGACGCCGCCGCCGGGCATTTCCGACGCACAATGCCTGCGCTTTGACGCGAGCGATCCCAACCGCGGCTATGACAGCGTGTGTGTCGTTGTTTATGGCCGATACGTCGCTGAGGTGATTTCGCAGTCGTCGATATCAAAGCGCACTGTCGCCGTCGATCAGGTTTTGCAAGAGCGCACTGCTGCCCAGTACGCGATTCTGAAAAAGAGCGAGTGACCGATGGTTCGTAGAACTCTTCTCGCGGTCGTAGCCGTTTCGCTGGTTAGCGCATGTGGAACATCGCCTGCCACAACGACTTCCACACCGGTCATTGATGTCGCGAAGCTGGACTCGGGCAATTACCCGACAACGCCGAATGATCTGTCGTTGCTTCGGGTACCCGATGCCGCGAATCTCCTTGAAGCCATTCGCATTGGCGCGGTGAGCCCGCTGACCATCGATTACGACCCGCGCTTCGCACATGCGAAAGGGCAAGCGGGCGGCGGGTTTAGCGCTGACCATGCCGTCGCGATTCCGGGCACCGACGTCAACGGTCGCGATTTCAACACCGTCTTTCCTGGTTTGATCGCAGGCTGGGCCAGTTATTCAAGTCGGCGCGAAGAACTTAACGCCGGTCGCCAATTCAACGCGCTGACCATGCGTTTCGATTCGCCTGAGCGCGCTCGCGCCACCTCCGACGAACTCACCAAACGCTCGCAGGGTGATCCGGTGCAGATCGCCGGATACCCTGACGCGGTCGCGCGGCAATACCTCAAGTCCCAGCCCTACCGCTATCAAGCGCTGCGCACCTGGCTGGTCAAAGACGACATGATTGTTTTCGCCGAGGTGTTCGACCCCATCAGCATGCCCTTTGACCTGGCCGCGAACGGTTCGATCGCGAAGGCGCATTTCGACGCGCAATTAGCGGGCTTACAGAAATACACCCCGACACCGGTCGCGGAACTGAGCAAGCTCCCGCTCGACACCGAAGACCTGCTCAGCCACACCCTCCCCTACGCCGACCAGGCCGAATACAAGCTCAAAACGGCACATGGCGAAGGCGTTTACCCTGCTCAGGCGGCTTTGCATACGATCTCGAAGCGCGGCAAGTTGAAGGCGGCGTTCGCCGATTCGGGCGTCGACTACGTTTCGGTTTTCCAGTCCGAGGTGTATCGCGCCCGCGACAACGCGGCTGCGATTCGCCTCCAGGCGGCCCTTGAATCGTCGATTCCCGATACGACCGAGGTCATGCGCACCGACGGGCCGCCGAATTTCGAAGGGGCACACTGCTACATCGTGAAGCCGGAAGTGAAGTCACCAAGCTACAGCACCCGGCCGACCTGCTACGGCTCCGTTGGGCGCTACACGTTCATCACGAACACGGCCAACATCGGTGATGCGCGCCAGCAGTTGGCGGCGCAATACAAGTTGTTAGCTGGGAAGGGGTAGGGGTTGTGAAGCGGTTAATAGTGCTGGTCGCGGTTTTGGTCGCGTGTGTTGGATGTGCGAATTCGGTTGAGGGGAAAGGTGTTCCGGGTACGACGCCGGTCGACGTTTCGAAGTTGGTCACGGGGGCCCGAAAGACTGCACCCGAAGGCTTCATCTTGAAGCCAGACGGCCAGCGTGGCATCCGCAGTATCGAGGCACGCAGGTTGCTTGAGCGCCTTGTGCATCCGATCGATATCGATCCCGAAATCCGCGAGAGTTTCGCTACTTCACTGATTGTCGGTGCGAGCGACGTCGAATCCGATGTGGACAGAGCTGGATCGTTGCGCATGTACAAACCGGTGCTCGAACAGCACCGATTGATCGCGGGCGCTCGGACAACTCGGATTAACGGCAGCTCACGCGACCCCAAAACGGCGTATCTCGCTTTGCTCCGTTTTCCGGACGCAGAGGCAAGTCGTGCGGCAGCCGCTCAAATGAATCAGATTAGACTCGAACGTAACGCCGTGCTGGCCCCAGCGCTTCCTGTTGCGATTCCTGACTACCCCGACGCGAATGCCGCGACGATCACCGACGCCGATCTCAGCATGTTCCAGGCATATGGAAACCTCGTCATCAGGATCGGCCTCCAATATCCAAACCCCGACCTGGCGACGGTCACAAGCAGAGCCAAAGCTGCGCTAGACCTGCAAATACGCGCGCTTAGCGACTACAAACCTATCGCGATCGACGATTTGCTTGACCTACCGTTGGATCAGGACGGCATGATGCGACGGGCGGCCGCCTACGGCGAAGACGAGCCGCTTGGGAGAAACGCGAACGACCTCGACATCGGACTCTTCCATACGTCCGGCATGCTGCATTTCGAGCGCGATCCTGTCGCGACCCGGGCAGCCTACGAGAGGGCAGGCGTTGACCTGATCGCGCGTCGATTCAGCACGATCTACCGCACTCGGGATCCCCAGGGTGCCTTTGAACTTCAGGCGGTACTCGCCAAACGCGGGGCCGATGACCAGCCACTCGCGGCGCCTCCCGGCATCGCCGACGCGGTGTGCACCCGCTTCGAGCACATCTTGGGCGAGAAAACTAAAGGCATCGCCAAGTGCGTCCTTGTCTACCAGCGATACGTGGCTGTCGTCTTTTCTGAGAATTACGACTCCGCTGTGGTGAGCACCGGCGTGAATAAGCAACTGCAAGAACGAACGGCCGCCCAGTACGCGATCTTGGCGAAGAGCGAGTGACTATGCGTATTAACCGAATCGGTGCCCTCCTCATTGTCATTGCGGGCGTCGTCCCCTTGACCGGCTGCGGTGAACCTGCCGCATCTAGTGCGGTCGCCGTTGATGTCGCCGCCCTCGACGCCGGGAACTACTCCTTCTCGCCCACCGAGGTAGATGGAACAGGTCGCGCTGCAAATCGGGAGGCGATTCGAATTGGTGCCATCACCCCACTCGGCTCCGATATCGACCCGCGGTTCCCGAACACGTTGACCACCTACCGGTCCCATCAGATCACCCCGGCGCAACCACCGGAGTACAGCTGGCTGAAGGCAGACGAATTCGACTTTGTCGCACCCGGATTGGTTGCCGGGTGGGAGTCGAAAAGTACTCGGCGCACTGACATCGAATCTGGACGCGAGTTCGTCACCCAGACGATGCGCTTCCGCAGCCCCGACGATGCCCGGTCGGCGGCGGCCGCGCTGTCAGCCCGACGGCCCGGCGACGGGTACCCGATCCCGGGTTATCCCGACGCCATTAGTAAGAAGGTCGACAACACCGCGTACACGCCGAACCAAAACGTCTCTGGTTGGTTGGTTCGCGAGTCGATGCTGCTGTACATCGAGGTCACCGACTGGGTGAACGTGCCTTACGAGACCGCCGACAGCGCGGGCATCGTAGCGAGATTCTTTGACAAACAGGGTGCGGCACTGCGCGACTACACTCCGACGCCGCTCAATGAGTTAGACAAACTGCCAGCGGACGTGGATGACTTACTCAAGCACACTCTTTCTGTGCAGGGGGAGAAGCCCGACGCAACCAGGGGGCTTTACCCTATGACGGCCGCGCTCCATTTCCGACGCCAACCTTCGGCAGCACAACGCACCTATACCGATGCCGGCGTTGACTACATGGCCGTACGGTCCACGATGGTCTTCCGCACCAAAGACGAAGCCGCTGCTGAGCGGTTCGTGATGTCGCTGTACAGCGGGGCCGCATCGGACCCGACATATCGGCCAGCTGACCCGGTTCGTGGGATACCTACCTCGCGGTGTTACACAGCGCCATCAACCGCGTCCATTTCACAGTGCTACGTGGCCGTCGGCCGCTACGTGACCAACGTCAGTGGACCGAATATCCAGGCCACTCATCAGCGAACGGCCGCCCAGTACAAACTGCTTGCGGGATTGAAGTGACTCCAGCAGGGACTGTCCCGACCAACAGTGCCTGCTAGATTGCCTTGGATGGTTCGTGCACTCCGGGGCGCGCAGAGAATGAGGAGACGCGAATGGCCTTGCGGCCCGGCGCAATTGTTGGTGGTTACCGAGTACTGAACGTACTGGGTGCTGGCGGCATGGGCACCGTCTACCTCGCCCAGAACCCGATCCTGCCGCGTCGCGACGCGTTGAAGGTGCTCAGCGCCGATTTATCGACCGACGCCGAGTTCCGCGCACGCTTCGAGCGTGAAGCCAACCTCGCGGCTGGTCTCGACCATCCCAATATCGTCGCCGTGTACAACCGCGGTGAGGAAGAGGGTCAACTCTGGATCGCGATGCAGTACATCCAGGGCACCGACGCTTCCGCTGAAGCGGCAAAGGGCCCGAAGGTGATGCCGCCGCAGCGTGCGTTGCGCATCATCGCCGAGGTCGGCAAGGGCCTGGACTACGCGCATCGGCGCGGACTTTTGCACCGCGACATCAAGCCCGCGAACTTCCTGTTGTCGGCGGCCGAAGACGACGATGAGGAGCGCGTCCTCCTCACCGACTTCGGCGTCGCGAAGTCGTCGGACGATGGGCAAGACCTCACTGCCACCGGCAATTTTATGGCGACCGTTGCCTACGCCCCGCCGGAACAGTTGATGGGTACGTCGCTTGACCACCGCGCCGACATTTACAGCCTCGGCTGCTCACTCTTCAAGTTGCTGACGGGCCAAAACCCTTATCCCGCAACGATGCCCGCGATGGTCATGATGGGCCACCTACACGAGCCCCCACCGAGCGTCACCGCGATCCGCCCCGACCTCCCGCCCGCGATCGACCGGGTAATCGCGAAGGTCATGGCAAAAGACCCAGCTCACCGCTACAACACGTGCCGAGAATTCTTGGCCGACGCATACGCGGCTTTGTACGGCACCCCAATGCAGGCGCCGATGTCGGCGGGTTACAGCACGGCCCCCGGTATCCCCTTGGCGAGCCCAGTGACCGCAGCGACAATGCCGGTGGCACCTTCGTGGTCAACGGACCCGTCGCGTCAGGTAGTTGGCTACGCGCAGCCCCCGGTCGGCGGAGTCCCTGAAGACGACATCTTGACGGCCCGAAACCCCACCCCCACCCGCACCTCGCGCCGAAAGTTTTTGATCCCGGCTTTGCTCGCGGTGGTCGTGGCTTTGGTGGCAGGCACCGGAGTCTTCTTCTTCACCAGCTCGGGTGGAGCAGCCCCCACCTCACCTGATCCGGTGGCACAGGCGCGAAGTGTGCACCCGGAATTCGGCGGAAAAACTGTCACCGCCTTCAACTTTGGAAATTCCACGCTTTCAGTGGTGATTAATCCGAGCCAACAGGCCAAGTTTCTCCGTGACTTAGACTTCACCTACGATCCCAAGTACAAGGCAGTTGGCGACGAAAAGTCACCGCGATCACTCTCGACCAGCGAATACAACCTCAATAAGGATTCCGACCTTGTCATCGTATTCCGCACGGACAGTCAGGCAGGTAACGGCGGATTTCGCGGACTTCCGTATTCGCTCACGAGCGGCGGCGCCAAAGTAGTCGTGGTCGACGACCCATCCACTGTGCAAGCGTTCCAAGTGTGGAGCGATCAGTCTCCGGGCATTCTTGTCGACAAGCTCGTTCCTCTCATTGCGAAGAATTTGCAGTAGCAGGCAGAAGCTAGCGAAACCTATGGAATTTGGGGAGGGAAAATGACGAAGCTTCGAATGGCTTTACTTTCGGGTCTGGTATTGACTGCAAGCTGCGGCACAAGCATCGCAGGGACACCGAATCCCACAGAGTTTCCGGTCGACATCACGAAGCTCAATATGGGCACTTATTCTTCGGAGCCGCTGCGGTACGAATTGGATACGGTCGCTAAGCCAGCAGATGTGCGCACGATTGAGGCGAAGCGCTATCTCGACTATATGATTAATTCCACGGATGTGGATCCGATCGTGAACACCCCGATCAAAGTCGAGACATACTTCAATGCCGACGGACCGTTCAGCACTCCCGTCTTCCCTGACCAACTTCGTGGTCCTATGGCTGACAACAAGCTTATGGCTGGCGCCTATGTTGCCCGCACCGACGGAAGTAGCCGAAGCCCACGCCGCCTAATTCTTTCAGTTCTGCGATTCCCTTCTGATGCAGCTGCACAAACCGCATCGGAGGCAATCGCGACTGGCCTCCGGAGCCCGGAATCTCAAGACATCGCGTTAACGAATCATCCAGAGGTTCACGCCTTCACCAAGGACTGGAGTACGGCTACCGCAACCACCAGCCAGGGTAACTACGCGGTGCTGATCAGCTACGGCAGAGCGCAGCCTGATCAGTCCGTCGTAATGACGAACCTTGCTAAGGCGGTCGACCTCCAACTGACAAAGCTGAAGGGACTCAGCACACCTGAGTGGGAAGATGTCCTGGATAAGCCACTGGACCCCGACGGCATAATGCGGCGGGCATTTCCGCAGCCAGCTGGAATAACTCGACAGTTCGTCGTGGATCCCGACTATGGCGCGCACACGCCAGATGGCGCGATCCACTACGAAAGAAACCCAGATCTCGTAAAGAAAGCACTCGCGGAAAGCGGCACTGACCTTGTCGGGCGACGTGGCGGCATCGTCTACCGCACACGGGATTTGAACGGCGCATTTCAGCTTCAGCTGGCGTTGACTTCACTCGGCCGACGGGACGAGACGATACCGGGACCGCCCCAACTGCCTGATACTCGTTGCATCCGACTGTACGAACCAGAGGCGATTCGTAGTTATGGCCTGATCTGCGCCATCGTCAAGGGACGATACGTTGCTGTGGTAGGAGCGCCAGCAGGTCCTTCAGGGACGATTGATCGTTCGCTGTATGAGCGTGCAGCCGCTCAGTACGCCTTATTGGCGAAATCCGAGTAGGGGGAGACATGAAGACTATTGCCAAGTTAGTGCCAGCAGTGTTAGCGCTCGCAACTCTCGCCGCTTGCTCGACCCAACACAGCGCCACGACTGAAACGGTGAAGTTCTCTGATCTTGAGCCAGGGAACTTCATTACATCCCCGAGGGACCCCAACGAAGCCAAGGTCGACGACACTGGACTCGCCATCGAGGCGGTACGCCTTGGCGAATTCGTCCCGCTGCCAATGGATGTCGATCCGAGTTACGAATTTCAAGAACAGACAACCCCACGAACACGAGTCACTAAGGGTATTCCCGGATCGCTCTCGTTCGTCAAAGAGGAAGAGTTTGCCGAAACGCTCAATGGAATGACGGTTGGTTGGATGACCAGCGGCCACCGAAGAATTTCTAGCACTGCTGGTCGCCAAGGCTTTATCTACGTTTTCCGTTTCGAGTCCGAATCTGACGCTAATGCCGCGAAGCTACGAGTGCTTGAGAAGCAGCGGCGACCAAACGATCAGGACGTGACTGTCCCGGGAGTCGTTGGGGTGTCGAGCAAATGGAACGGTGTGGACCTTGACGCATGGCAGACGAGCAAGAATTTCCTCATCGGAGTCCGGGTCGTCGACTACTTGAGCGACGGTCCCGACGGAGCACTGGCGTTCACGGCGAGCGCCTATAAGAAGACCAGCGAAATGCTTGCCGCCTACGTGCCGACGCCCCCGGACAAAATTAGCAAGCTTCCGATTGACACCGACGAGATGCTGAGCAGGGTACTTCCGAGTCCTCGCGAAGAGTTCCGGCTGAATATCCCGGATGCGGCCGTCGAGTCGGCTCACGCCTCGTTGGGACACGATTACCGGCCGAGGGCGACAGCTAAAGCACTGTCCGATGCGGGTGTAGATATTGTCGCGAATGACGGCAAGACACGGGTGTACCGTGCGGCGAACGCGACCGTCACGAGCAAACTAATTGATGATCTGCTGGAACCTGCCACGGATTATCGGAAGCCGATCGATTCCCCTCGGAATCTCCCCAACGCCCGTTGTTTTCAGGGCAAAGACGATGGCGTACCGAGCTGGGCGGAACGGCCGGTTTGCTATGTCGCGTTCGACCGATACGTGGCGCGCGTAATGAGTTATTCGACTGCGGAGCTCATGCAGCGGACGGCTGCGCAATATATCCTGCTGAGCTCTGGAAGATAATTTGCACTTCGGACTATGATCGGCCTTCGGCACGATACCGCCAAAAAACGGCAGCCTCAGCAATTTGCGGAGGCTGCCGTTGGAAAGATATGAGCGACGCTTTAGAACTGTGCCGACAGGCTACGGTCTGTAGCCTGGAAGTCTTCGTGGCATTGCTTTGCCAGTACGCCCGCCCGCTCGGCGAGCATAGTCAGTTCGTTCTGCGTAGTCTGCCATTGTGCCTGGCGGGCGGCTGCGGCTTCCTTCGTATTACCGTCTTGAGAATTGAAGAAGGAGTCGAAGTCTTGCTTGAAGTCTTCCAGGTCCGCTTTGATAGCCTTAGCCTTATCAGCGATCAGCTGGGCGGAGGCGGGCGCCGCAGCGCTAACCTTTTTTACGTCCACTGCGTTATCTCCTCGTAGGTGGGGTTAGTTGTTCAGAGGGGGGGAAGGTTGAGACCGCCAAGCGCCGATGAACTCGCCTCATCTTGCCCCCGGATCTGCTGCGAGGTCTGGCCGAGAAGACCAGACGCCTCCATGAGCAGGTTCTGTTGCTTCTGCGCACGTTCCTGAAAGTCAAGCATGACTTTCTGGAAGGCGCGCGCGGCGTCGCCCTCCCACAGGCCTGGCACAAGACTGTTGGTCTCATCATCGATGAAGGAGATCGCAGCCTGCAACGTGCCGTGCATCTGCTCGAAGCTCTGCGACTGTTTGTCGATGCCTACCGCATCAAGGTTGAAATCGGTCACCGTTTGTCTCCTTACGGTCGGTTTGGGGAGACTCTTGCTCCCTACTTAATTGGACGCCGCCCGAAGCGGATCGGTTCCATGGAACCTCACACAAATTTCAGGCGACTGAAGATCTTCTTGTCGCGCCGCGGTGCGAACGTGGCGCGCCCACCCCATCCCCCTTCCCCCTGAGCTCTGCACATCGGACTGATGAGCTGCAGGTGCAGCTTACCGACCACCTCGCGGCGGCGCCAGATGCGGTCTTCGGCGATCATGAGTCGACATGAAGTCGACCGATTACGGTCTCGCATGCGGACCTAATCGCCTCCCAGTCGCCGCGATACTGGCAGCCGGTGCTGACTTGCAGCCCCTTCTCCAGGACAACAGACCAGCGAACTGTCGAGCCATCGGCTGGGTGTTCGTCGTACGACAAACCCGGCTGGCCGGACAGCACGGTGCCGCGCCGGATCGGCGACAGTGACCCCGCCGGTCGACCGCGTGCTTGATTCTCTAAATCGGCACGCACCGCGTCGATGGTGACGTCTGCGCCAATCGCTTTCTGCGTGAGGGTAATTCGCTGAGGAGTGGCACTGTCCGGGCGCAGCTCAATGCGCGTCGACGTGACGTCTCGGTGCCACCCAGCAGGGATGTCGAACGTGATCCTGCCAACGGATTCGACGGTGGTTGTCGGCGCTGAACTTGGCGGCGTCACGGTGAGCGGCTGATGCCCGAAAGTCGCTGGGACGGGCGTTCGCGCCGACGTGTCTAAAGCGGCAGAGTCTGAAGGTTCCGGACCACGAATATGCAGAAAGAGACCCGCTGCAGCCGCGATGGCGACAGTCGCAACTGCCGCGACGACGGCAAAAGCACGGGTCCGTGATGGCCGGTCCTGTGCGGCACGGGCACGAAGTCCACCAACCCACTCAGCTTGTGACGGCGCGATCGTGGGCGTGTACACCGGGACCGGGACGACCGGGCAGGAAATTTCCAGCGCGAGACGTTGACGTATTTCGACCGGGTGCTCGTAGACCGACTCGGCGACTTCCCTCACAACAGTGAGGATTTCGGGTGGGACGCGGCCGAACACGTGCAGCAGTCGTACGCGGTGGAGTTCACCGTGCTCGGTCAGCATCGTCTCAAGTGCGCGACGGCCAGCAGGACTCGCCAACTCGACGGGTGCAAGCACCGGGTCGTACTCGCAGATGCCTACGTGGGCCCCACGACCGTCGTACTCGACGAGCGTAGCGGTTGTCGATAGCGAGTCGAACTCAAAGCAAACAGACCGAGTCAGCCGACGCGTCGCCTCGTCGGTATTCGATACGCGCTCGGCGATGGGCACGAACTCAACGTCGTTCGTGAGAGACCGTGCGGCATCGTCAAACCGCTCGCGCGTACGACGGCTCCAACTCGTCGGATGAACGACAACTAGTCGATCACACGGCAATTCAATGCGAAGTCCGCCGAGCAGCTCAGTTAGCACCACCCGCATCGCCGCGGCCGTGCTAAAGGACAATCCGTCGAACGCAAGCCACTCGTCAACCACGTGCCGGACGGCTGATGCCGTCCGACCATCCAGGTTAAGCGGTTGCCCAGCGATCAGTCCGTTGTGATCGCTGTTCAACATGACCGACGGGACTATGTCCCAGTGTGTTTCGGTCGCGCGAGCCCAGATCCTTCCTTCGGAAACAATCAGCTCGACGACGTTCATTCTGCCTGCGGCATCCATGCGGTTTGGATAAGGCCTTCGCCACCTCGGGTGACGTACATGCCACGGCCTGCGGGCTTGGGCCCAGGGCGCGTTGCCCCCATCAGCACACCTTCATCGCGACTGGCGCTCAAGATAAGTCCCGCGGCACCAACGTCTTTCATGCGCGCGACGGTGGCTTCGTACATCGCTCGTCCAGCACCACCAGAACGTCGAGCGATGATCAGGTGGAAGCCCATGTCGCGCGCGTGCGGAAGCGCATCAACAAGCGCGGCAACGGGATTGCCACTCGGCGACGCGACCAGGTCGTAGTCGTCAACGATGACATACAACTCAGGAAGCCCGTTGAGCCACGCGCGCTCACGCAACTGCTGCGGGGTGACATCTTGACCGGGAGCGCGGTTGGCTACGTACCTGGCCAGTTCGCGCATCTGGTCATTGAACTTTGGTGCTGTCGAGCCGTAGCCAGCCTCGTATTCAGCGGGCACGGATCCCAGCAACGTTCGGCGGTAGTCACCGACGATAAAGCGCGCCTCGTTGGGCGAGTTCGACGCCGCGATACTTTCCATGATCGACCGCAGCAGCGTGGTCTTACCGGACTCCGAGTCGCCGATGACGATGAGGTGGGGACTCTCGTTGAAGTCGAGGTAGACGGGCGCGAGTTCGGCCTCGTTGATACCGATCGGGATGCGGAGGCACTTGCCCGAACGGTCGACGTTGCTCGCCCAATTGCCAGCAAGGTGCAGCAACTGTTCGCGCGGCAGTCGGTCCGGCAGCATCCGGACCTCCTGTGCGAATCGACCCGGGGTTGCCGCGCGGATCTGTTCGACCGCGGCAGCGACCGCTTGGCCGAGTGCGGCTGGGTCGACAGAGCCATCGATTCGCGGCAACGCCGTGAGCATGTGCAGCGCGTCTGGTGTCATACCGCGACCAGGCCGCCCCTGCGGAACCAACGCGGCATGCTTGCGGCCCAGGTCGGAGTCCATCGGGTCGCCGAGGCGAAGCTCGATGCGAGTACCGATCTGATCCTTGAGCGCAGGGCGCGCTTCCGCCCACCGGTTGAGCGCGATAACGACGTGGACGCCGTACGAAAGACCCTGTACCGCAAGGTTATTGATCGACTGCTCAAGCGCGTCGAAGTCTTGCCGGATCGAGCCGAAGCCGTCAATGACCATGAACACGTCGCCGAACGGATCTTCGTGCGCACCGGCGGCCGCTGGGCTCGACGAGGGCGGCATCGAGCGCAGGCGACGGAATTCCGCCATCGATTCGATGCCGAGCTGCCGGAACTTCGCCTCGCGCATGCGGACGATGGTCGTCATCTCGGCGATAGTGCGGCGCACCTGATCCTCGTCAAGACGGCTTGCGACTGAGCCGACGTGCGGCAGCCCAAGCAGCGACGACAACGTGCCGCCACCGAAATCGAGGCAGTAGAACTGGACCTGCTCGGCGGTGTGGGTCAGCGACATGGCCATGATCAGCGCGCGCAGCGCGTTCGACTTGCCCGACTGGGGACCGCCGACGATGGCGACGTTGCCGCGAGAACCGGACAGGTCGATGACGTACGGGTCGCGACGCTGGTCGTATGGCCGGTCCACAATGCCGATAGGCGCACGCAACGTGGCGATGGGCGACCATTCGCCGGTGAGCAGTGAGCGCGGAACGAGTTGATCGAGAGTTGGTGCGTCGCCGAGCGGCGGCAACCAGATCTCGTGCGCTGGCCGACCGTGGCCTGCGATCCGCGACACCAGCATGTCGAGGTTCGAAATGCCTTCGCCCTCGTCGTCGGCTTCAGCAACGAAGCTAGTTTCGACAGGCAGCGGTAGGCGATCCGAGGCACGGAAGCTTACCTGGTGCGCGTCGAACGGGCGTGCGGCGACGTCGATTTCACCAGCGACGGTGCCGGCGACGGTGACCTCGCGCTGCGGGCCCGCACCAACGTAAGTGCCCGAGACGTAGGACGCCTGGAAGCGCTGAATCTCCCCCGACCCACCCTTGAGGTATCCCCCACCCGGCGAGTTCGGCAAGTTGTACGCGTCCGGCACGCCCAAAACCTGGCGAGATTCGTTCGCCGAGAACGTCTTTAGGCCGATTCGGTACGACAAGTGCGACTCAAGGCCCTTGAGTTTGCCCTCTTCCAAACGCTGTGACGCGAGCAAAAGGTGTACGTGCAGCGAGCGGCCAAGGCGGCCGATCATCACGAAAAGTTCCGCGAAATCCGGGTGCTGGGTCAACAGTTCGGAGAACTCGTCGAGGACCACGAACAGTGCGGGGAGTGGGTCGAGGTCAGCGCCTGCCGCGCGTGCCTTCTCGTATTCGAGCACGTTCGCGAAGTTGCCTGCCTGGCGCAGCACTTCCTGGCGGCGGTTCATTTCGCCTGCCAGGGCGTCTTTCATGCGGTCGACGAGGTCGGCTTCCTCTTCCAAGTTGGTGATGATCGCCGCGACGTGCGGGACACCCTCAAGGCCGAGGAAGGTCGCGCCGCCCTTGAAGTCGACGAGGACCAAGTTCAGTTGGTCGGGCGAGTGCGTCGCCAGCATGCTCAGTACCAGCGTGCGCAGGAATTCCGACTTGCCCGAACCGGTCGCGCCGATGCACAGGCCGTGCGGGCCCATGCCGTTTTCGGCGGCTTCCTTGATGTCGAGTTCGACTGGCAGGCCGTCGGCGCCAACGCCGAACGGCACACGCAACCGCTCGCGGCCGTAGCGCGGACGCCACGCCTGCTGCGGATTGAAGTTGCCAATGTCGCCCAGGCTCATCAGTTGGGTCCAGGTGTTGATGGCTTCGGCGTCGTCGGTGTCGGTATCGGCACCGATGCGCTGCACCGCCGCACGGAACGGGGCCAGTCGACGCGCGGCCTGCTGCGCCTGCTCAGCGCTAATCCGGTCGATGCCAGCGAAGCGTTCCTGGTTGCCCGACGCGCCTCGACCGAAGCATTCGCCGTTGTCGACAACGAGCTTGATGCCACGCGAAGCGGCGAGGCGCGGTGCGTAATTGCACAGGTCAAGGATGGTGACGCCCTCGTAGCCCGACTCGCGCAACTGCTCGTCTTCGGCTTCGAGCAGACCGCCGTCGACAAGTAGCACGATGTGCACGAGGTTGGGATTGTTCGGCTGGTTGCGCGAGTAGCGAACACGGTTGGCAAGCAGCGGGTGCAGGCTCGCGAGAGCTTCGCGAATCGAGCCGTAGAACATGCGCTGCGACCCGATGCCGTCTTGCGATTCGGGGTGCTGGGTGTGCGGGAGCCACTTGGTCCACTCCCACTCGCGCGCGGTGTCGGGACCACAAACTACGGCGACGAGCACCTGATCGGGAGCCTGAAACATGCACAGCTGCAACAACATTGCGCGCGTCATGTCGCGGGCTTGGACGCGGTCGCCGTCGAGCGCGATGGTGCCGAAGCCCTTGACCGCGATCGCGGTAGGCAGATCGGGCACGGTGGAATGGGTGCGAACGAACCTGCGCAGCGACACCGCGGCGATGGGTTCGAGTTCTTCAACCGGACCGGTCTCCGGCGCGACAAGCCGGGTTGCCAACCGCTGGCCACCTAGGCCGATGCGCGCGTGGCAGAAATCCTTGTCGCCCGATCGACGTTCCCACATGCGACTCGTGCCAGCGAGCATCCAGATGAGCCCTGGCTCTGGGTGACTCCACTCGACAGCGGCGCGCTGCTGCTTGGCGGTCTCATCGACATCGCGACGCACCTGGTCGAGGTAGCGCAGGTAGTCCTTGCGGTCCTCATTCGCCTCGGCGGCCTTGGCCCCTTTGCCGCCGCCCTGACCGAACATCGTGACCATCGACATGATCATCATCAGCGGGAACATCATCGACATTGGGTTGGACAGCATGCCGCTGCCCTGGGTGAACATCAGCGCCATCATGCCGACCATGCCGACGACCATCACGACAGGCATGAGCTTCATCAACAGGTTGCCCGGCGTGATGCGCGGGATCTCTGGTGGCGGCTGCAAGGTGACCTCGCCACCCGGCGTACGCGGCAGCTCGCGGCGGGCACGGCGTTGGAACCGGACTGTGCTCATGGTCGAAGAAACCCCCCTGGTGTCACTGCGGCAAGTCTGTCAGTTCACGACGCAGTGTAGAGGTCGTGGCTGACATGTCGTATGGTTCGTCAGGCATTCTGCTGTCCGAACAGTGGGTTCCGCAAACTCAGCGATCGTGGTGCGATCGTGCGGAAACACGAGGTAGAGACGGAGTTGGGGGAGATTTTGACGCACGCGCGACTCGATCATGGCAACCATCTAGACGAAGATTCCGGTCGCGGAATCGTTCGTGCACCCGATCTAACGCGGGTCACCATTCTGGCTAAACACACCCAGGTAGACATGGCGATTCCGGTTGATGTTCCGGTCGCGCTCGTGATTCCGAGCGTGGTCGACATGGTCGCCCAACACAGTCGGTCGAACGATTTCGACAACGACGGGGAACGCTACGAACCGGCCGAGTGGGTGCTCGCGCGCATCGGTCATCCCCCCTTCTCAAATTCGCTGAGTCTCGGTGAGCACGGTGTCCGCGACGGCGAATTGTTGATGCTCGAAAGCGCGACGCACACCGCGCCAACGCCGCTGTTCGACGACATCATGTACAACGTCGCGATCGCCGACGCCGAGCATTACCAGCATTGGACGCCCAAGTCCGCGCGGATCACCGGTTCGATCATGGCCGCGATCACGATGCTCGTTGGCTGCTTCGGCCTGCTCGCTTCGCCCGCCGCACTCCCGTTCTGGGTTAGTGGCTCGCTCGCCCTGCTCGTCGCGGTGTTGTGCGTTGTCTCGGGCACGATCTTGAGCCGCATGTACGGCGACACGTCCGCCGCGCTTGTCCTCGGCGGCTGCGCGCTGCCGACCGCGTTCACCGCGGGCATGCTTTTGGTGCCCGACCACTACGGCTGGGCCAATCTGTTGCTTGGCGCCGCGCTACTTGGCGCGACGGCGATTCTGGCGTGGCGCGTGACCGGGGTCGGGCTCGCACTGTTTATCGGGACCGCGACGGTGTCGATTTTCGCGGTCGGCGCTGGGCTTGTTGGTCTGCTCACCGAGCAACCGACCAAGGCGATCGGCGCGGTTGTCGCCGCCCTCGGGCTCGCCGGGCTCTCGCTCGCCCCGCGCGTCTCGATGCTGCTCGCGAAGCTCCCGCTTCCTCCTGTTCCCGCCCCGGGCACGCCAATCGACCCGACCGAGGACGATCCCGACGACCACCGCGCGCTGCCCACCCTCGACGCCCTGCGTGTGCGTTCGGAACGCGCGCGCATGTACCTGGCTGGCCTTGTCGCGGCGACCACGCTCGTCACCGTCACCGGCGCGCTGCTTGCCGTCGATCCGGGCGCGAACACCGCCCAGTGGCCCGGCATCGCGCTCGCGCTGGTGTGCGCGGTGGTGCTGATGTTCCGCAGTCGCACCTACGCCGGTGCCGAGCAGGCGATCGTGCTGATCGCTGGCGGTGCCGCGATCGTTTTGCTGATGCTGATCGGCGTCGCTGTTGTCCTGAGCCAACCGCTTGTTGTGTTCGGCGCATCGATTGTGATCTTGGTTGCCGCGCTGATCGCGGGTCTGATCATCCCGAACCAGCAGGCGACACCGCCGATGCGCCGGGCCGTCGAGCTTGTCGAATACGGCTTCGTCGCCGCGGTGCTGCCGCTGACGTTCTGGGTCGCCGACCTGTACGCGCTGGTGCGCGGGCTGTAAAGCTCTACTTCCGCTGGGCGAAAGCCCGGCGGATGGGGAACGACGCGAGCACGCCAAGCAGGGTGAGGAACGCGATTACGCCAGTCCCGATCAACGCCACATTGCGTGCGGTGTTATCGGGACTTGGCGGCGTCGCTGGCACGGCCAACTGCACCGACTTGCCCTTCGCGCTCGACGGGCGCTTGACCATCGTCTTCGACAGGTCAACGTCGTGGGTGAGCGCGGCGAACGGGTCGACCGTGCCGAACCCGCCGTAGGGATTCCAGCCTTCGGGCGTGTTGTGCGTTGTCGCTTGGATGCGCGAAATAACTTGTGCCGCACTGAGTTCCGGGAACCGAGCGCGCACTAGCGCGGCCACGCCCGAAACATAAGGTGCCGCGAAACTCGTGCCAGCGATGTCCTGCACCTCGCCGTTGGTGCCGACGGTGCCGGTCGCGAGGCCCGTGCTGTTCGGGTCGAGCGACACGATGCCCTCGCCCGGCGCGGCGACGCCCACCCACGGGCCAGGAACGGTGAAGGCCGAAGGCGCGCCGTTCGCGTCGACCGAGCCGACCGAAAGCACGTACTGGTCGTACCAGGCGGGCGTGACCGCCGTCGCGAGCGAACTCCACGGATCAGCGCCTGGATCAAGCGGATTGATACCCGGGTTGCCAGTGCACGCCTTGTTGTCGGAGTTACCCGCCGACGCGACGATGACCGCGTCTTTCACGGTGGCGGCATACTGCACCGCCGCGCCGAGCGTTCGGTCGTTCATCGTCGGCGAGCCGCACGCGACCTCACTGATGTTGATAACGGTCGCGCCCATGTCGGCGGCATGCCGAACCGCTTGCGCGAGGCTCGTCGTATTGCCAACGCCGCCACCGTTTTTCGGGTCGTTCGGGTCGACTTGGGTGCCCTTTGGTCGATAGTTGCCCGATGACTGCCGAATCGCGATGATCTGCGCGTCCGGTGCGACACCGGAGAACCCATCACCCGAACTAGGTTGCGCGCCAATGATTCCCGCGACAACGGTGCCGTGCGCGTCGCAGTCCTCGGTGCCGTCGCTGGACGCGACGTAGTCGCCGCCGCCGGCGAGGTTAGGGAGTCGAGGATGCCGCGCGACGCCGGTATCGATCACCGCGACCGTCTGACCAGCACCGCGACTGAACTGCCACGCGTGATCGAGCCCGAGGAAAACCTGCGCGGGCGGCGTGGCGGCCGACGTGGTCGTTCGCGTACTCGTGCACGCGTTCGCGGGCTCAACCTCGGTGTAGGGCTTGGGCGGGGCGTCGCCGGGCGTGAGCGCCCCGTCGATCGTCGGCGGACCAGCCGCCACCGCACTCGGCGCGCCAACACCCGCCGAACAGCCAACAATCGCCGTGGTGAGCAAGAAACGCGTCACCAACCGAGTCGAATTACGGTGCACCCCAACCCCTCCCAACGTCATTACTTAGCTGCGGCGACCGGCTGTTTCGCGGGTGACGCGTCGGGCGATATGCCGTCGTGGGCAACCATCGCCTCGTCGCGTCCCAGCGCTGGACCGCTCGCGAGCAGCCCGATGATCGGCCACGGCGCAGGCTCGGCCTTCGCGCTTTCGAGCCCAAGCGCCTTCACCGCATCAGCGTTTTTGATGCCGAAGCGCACGCCGGTGTCGGCGATGTAGAACAGGCTGTCCTTGCGACGGCTGTCGGGTTCGATGCCGGTGGCTTGCGCGTACGCGCCGGTAGCGGGCGGGATGTAGACCGAGTCCGCGTTCGGGCCAGCGCCGTCGGCCTGGGCGAGGTCGACCAGCTTGGCCTTGTCCGGGATCGGCAGGTTAATACCGGTAAGCACGGCAACTTCGGCGCGCGCGGTGCCGTCGGCATTGTCGCTCGCGCCCGAAATGGGCTTCCAGCTGATGCAGCTGACCGGCGCGTCCTTCGACGAGATCAACTTCGCCTCGGTCTGCGGGTAGCTCTGCACCTTCAACGCCGACGAGACGGGCGCGTTCGTGTGCTCGGTGGCCTGAATGGTCGTGCCAGGCATTTGGGTGTCGTACTTGGCGCGAATGATGCGCGCGGTCACCGACGACACCGGCTGCAAGCCGTCGTGCAGCACGACGTAATCCTTGTTCGACTGGTTGAACACCTGCACGATGTCGCCGATGCGGTGTCCGCTCGCGCTGTAGGACGGCACGCCACCCGGGTTGACGATCAGCGGCGGAATGATCGGCAAGACTTCGGGGATCGCGTTGAGCAGGCCCTCGCTGATCGGGCGCGGGGTCGCGCCGGTGATCGACAGGGCGTCCGTGACCGCGCGTTCTTTCATGTCGACTCGGGCGCGCTTGTTGTCGTAAATCAGGTACGCCGAGTCTTTGCCTTGGACGAGCAGTACCTCGCTGTTGGACATCTTCGATGCCTTCGAGCCCAGGTCAGGGTCGCCAGCGAGGACCGAGGTTGTCATGTTCGACGTGCCGTCGGCCTTGAGTTGGTCGCACACCGACCACGCGCGACCCTTACCTGCGGAGTCATAGCGCAGCGACGATGGCGCGCCGGGGATGCCGATGAGCTGACCGCGCGGCTTCTTGCCGAGTTCGGACTCTTTGACGATCACGGCTTTGGACGCGTCGCCCGCGGCTAGTCGCGCGGAGGCGAGATTCAGCGCGGGGTGGACCACGTTGTCGATGACGACGTAAACCCCACCTGACTCTTTTCCGATGAGGATTTTGTTATCGCCGATTTTGTCCTGCGGGCGCAACAGCGCGAGCACACCACAGCCCGCGAGCACGACAAGGCCGAGCACAAGACCCACCGCGTAAGCCCGCGTTTGGGCGCGCATTGGGTCGTGCAGCATTCGGACATCGCGGCGAACTAGGGCGTGCTCCATGCGACGCACCAAAAAGCGATAGCCGCTGACCTGCCACCGAGTAGTGGGCTTTGAAGGCATGCGTTCCTCCCCCGAACAGTGCTCTCGTCAGTCCGACACAGTACAGTTCGGAGGCAAAACTGGTTCGTCTGGGGGAGGAACGCATGACGGTTTCCGATCGGCCGCGCCCGCTGTTCGGCCGCATTTCGCAGCGTCAGCTGGTACTAGCTCAATTTGTTGCCGCCGTTGTCGGCGTGATTTTGCTCGTGTGCAAGGTGGATCCGCTGATCGCGCTCGGCGTCGCTGTCGCGGTGCTGCTGCTGCCGCTGATTCCGGTGCGTAAACGCACGCTGATGGCGTGGATCGGCACAATTCGGCGCTACGTCGGCAAGCGTGGATACGCCCTCGGCGACACCGTCGATTTTCACGACACCGACGGTCGCTCGGTCGGGCTGTATTGGGAGGGTTCGCGAGCGACGACCGTCGTTGAGGTGCTGCCACCCAAGGGCGGGCTCACTCGCATCGCGCGCACCACGGTTCATGCTTCGCATCTGTTGCCGGTCGCCGAGCTTGCCGGCTGCCTCGACCAGCACGACATTCTGCTCAGCGGCATCGACATCATCAGCCACGGTCATCGCAGTCGCGCTGGCACGCCCGCTGGCGCGATCTACGAATCGCTGCTCGGGCCGCTGCCCGCGACCGCGCACCGCACGGTGTGGCTCGCGATCAGCTTCGACGCGGTCGCCTGTCCGGACGCTGCCGATCGACGTGGCGGTGGTGCCGACGGTGCCGCCCGCGCGGTCACGGTCGCTACCCAGCGCATCATGCGCACGCTTGAAGACGCGGGCTGCAACGCTCGTGTGCTCACGTCGCCGGAGATTCGCAAGGCCGTCGCGCAGATCGTGCCCGGTGTCGATCCGCGCACGCTCACCCAAGGGTGGCGCTTCGCCGAGATCGGCAACGCGGTCAACATCGGCAGCGCGGTCGACCCGACTCGGCTCGATTCCGACCTGCTCGCGCAACTGTGGGTCGCGCCGTCGCGGGGCACCACCGTCGCGGTTCGACTACGCCCCGGTACTAGCGCTGAATCGGTTCGTATCGGCGCGGCATGGCGCCTAACCGCGCGCGAGCTACCGGAAAAGTCCACGGCCCCCCTTTCTAAAGGCATGATTTCGATGGCGGGGAAGCATCGCGACGCGCTGCTCGCGCATCTGCCCATCGCCGTCGGCGGGGTCGACGACACCGTGCCAACGCTTGAATACCCAATCGACGCCATCGACCGACTACACCTGCCGTCGTCGGGCTGTGGGCAGTTGCTCGGTTCCGACGACGCGGGCAACGGCGTCGCGACCCGCATCATCGGGTCGGGCATCGCGACCGTCTACGTCGCTGGCGAACTGTATTTGGCGCAGCAGTTGGTGTTCCGCGCGCTAGCTGTCGGCGAACGCATTCTCGTGCGCACCGACCGCCCGCAGGCGTGGGATCAGCTAGTTCAAACGATCGGCAACCCCGAACGTCTCACCATCGCGATCGAATCGCATCAGTCCGATGCTGGCTTCACCGCCACCGTCGTCGACGGGGTACTCGCGCCCGCACCGCACGCGGGTGTCACCACGATCTACCTCACCGCCGATCCCAACGGCTGGCCCAACGCGCGGCCCGATCTTGAGCTGTACCAACCCAATGCGATCGGCAACCGAGTTGTGTTGCGCACCGGCACAACTCGCGTCGACCTCACCCTCGTCTCCATCCCGCGCGAAGCCACCTACATCGGGCAGCCGCGTGGTCAACGTGCGATGGCTGGTCAGCCCGGATAAGGCTCAACGCTGCGGGCGGCGCGCAATGCCGTTGCCCACCAAGACAATTGGCCGAGCATGCGCCATGCCGCGTCGATCGCGGCATCGTCATTGGTCGCGCCGGTTGCCTTGTCGAAGCGACGTTTAGCCTGGGCGAAGCTCACCGATTCGCGCATCGAAACCATGTGCAGTTCGGCGACAACCTGGCGTAACTGTTCAACGGCACGCAAGCCGCCAGAAAGTCCGCCATAGGACACGAAACCGATTGGCTTAGCGCGCCATTCGTGTTTCACGCTATCGAGGGCGGCCTTCAGCGAGGCCGGGTAGCCGTGGTTGTACTCCGACGTCACGACAACGATCGCGTCCGCGTCGGCGATGCGCTGCCGAAACGCCGCGGTGTCGTCGGTTTCGGCGAGCGTGGTTGGCAGGTCGAAGTCGGCGAGGTCGATTACACCAACGTCGAATTCGTCGCGTTCGCTTGCCGCACCAACGAACCATTTCGCGACCGTCGGCGCGAACCGTTCCGGGCGCGTACTGGCGACGATGACCTCCAACCGCAGCGGCGTTTCCATCCCGCGAGCTTAGCTATCGACAGGGAAGTGACATGATTCCTGTGCTCGACTAACGGCAAGATCGAAAGGGGGCAGCTAGTGATCATCGCGCGGTGGCAGTTGGTGGAAACCCTTGGCGCACCCGACACTTGGTCGATTCTGGCTTCTGGAACTGAGCCGCGCGACTGGACGTCGTACCAGCGTGCGGTCCCGGCGCGTCTGCAGCGCATCGTCGCCGCCGCCTACGAATCGGGTCAGCCGGTGGAAGTGATTTTGCCGAAGTCGCGCCATCCGTGGTCGGAGTTGCGCATGCGCGCGGTGCCGGTCGGGTGGCCAGGCGAGCCGACGCTCGCGGTGCGTGTTGGGGTCGGCGACGTTGCCGATGACCTCCCCGCGGCACCGTTCCTCGTGAACTCACGCACGCGCATCGTGCAGACGCTGCCCGAGGGTCTTGGTCCGCATTTCAGCACCGGGCTCGTTGAGTTTCGCGGTGCCGAACCGTTCGAACGGGTTGAACGGTTCGACGGCGACCTGGATTTCCTTGCGACACTTGGGCGTTCGACGCCCAATAGCCGCTGGTCGGGAATCGCGACGGTGTACTCCGCGATCGGCCCGCGCTCATTGCTGATCGCGACACGCAACGGGCCCGATCGCTACTCGTGGCGTGGGCTCGTCATTGATGTCACCGATAGTGTTGCGCCGCAACAGAAATCGTTCGAAGCAGCGACACTCGACCTACTGCGCGCGACACAACCCGATCTCTACCTGCTCATCCTCGACACCGCCCAATTGCGTCAGGTGCGCTGGGTGAGCGAGCCGGTACCCAATCTGCGGTGGCGCGGGGTCGATGAGCGCGAGATGGTGCACCCCGACGACCGCGCGCGCGTCGCCGAGATTCGCACGCGAATCCTCAACGGGGACAAGCGCGCTGGCGTGCGTGACCTGCGGCTATCGACGGAATCGGGTGGTTGGCTCACCGCCGATGTCGAGGTGTCGCCGCTGCCGGGCGGTGGCCGCGACGACATCCCCGCGTTCGTTTTGGCGCAGGTGCAAGTTACGGGCTAGCGCTGCTGATTTGCTCGACAGGCCAGTTACGGCAGTTCGAACGGCAGCGTCACGCCCGTGTGCACCGTGCAGCGGGGGCACGTTTCCTCGCTGTCGACCCCCGCGACCGCGCGTCGCATCAGTTCCTTGAACGGCCCGAGGTTCTTTTTGAACTCGGCGAACACATCGACCGCGTGCACGCCTTCGCCCTCTTCGAGACCGGCGTCGAGGTCGGTGATCAGCGCGACAGCCGAGTAGCACATCTCGAGCTCACGGGCCAGAACGGCTTCGGGGTGGCCGGTCATGTTGACCAGGTCCCAGCCTTGCGCGGCGAACCAGCGGCTTTCGGCGCGGGTCGAAAAACGCGGGCCTTCGACGACGACCATCGTGCCCGAGTCTTCGACGCGCAGCGTGTCGTCGGCAGCCTTGATCGCGGCGGAACGCAGGTCGTCGCAGTAGGGGTCAGCGAACGAGACGTGGATGCCGCCGCCGTCGAAGAAGGTCTGCGGGCGGCCCGACGTGCGGTCGACCAGTTGCTCGGGCACCGCGACCGTGCCCGGACCCCAGTCAGCGCGCAGGCTCCCGACCGCGCACGGCGCGAAAATCCGCCGCACACCGAGCGAACGCAGCGCCCACATGTTGGCGCGGTAGGGCAGGGTGTGCGGGGCGTATTCGTGCGACTTGCCGTGACGCGGCACGAACGCGACGGCGCGTCCCTCGACCTCACCGATGGCGATCGGGGCGCTCGGCGCACCGTAGGGCGTCTCGACGTCGACGTGCTCAACGCCCGCGTCGAAGAAGTCGTAGAAACCGCTGCCGCCGATGACAGCGAGCGCGGGACGGGGAAGCGAACTCATGCGTGCGACCTTATCTGACAATTCCCGCACAACCCTGTACCCTAGGGGGGTATTAGCTCGGCACCGCGAGCTGCCTGGCCCCGCGAGGAGACCACCGTGACCGAATCCGAGAACCCAACCACTTCGCCCGACCAGTGCCACTCGACCCATCAGGCGCACGGCTACATCACCGCGAAAGACGACTACCTCAAGCGGTTACGTCGCATCGAGGGCCAGTCACGCGGGTTGCAGCGCATGGTCGAAGAGGAAAAGTACTGCATCGACATCCTCACCCAGGTTTCGGCGATGACCAAGGCGCTGCAAGCTGTCGCGATGGGCTTGCTTGAAGACCACATCAGCCATTGCGTTGTCGACGCGGCCGTGGCTGGTGGGCCGGAAGCCGAAGCCAAGATCAAGGAAGCAACCGACGCGATCGCGCGTTTGGTCCGGTCCTAACCGGCCGCCCAGTCCATCCAGGGATCGGCGGATTCCGCGACGACAACATCGGCGACGAGCAAGCCGGACTCGCCCGACTTGAGCGGCGGCACCAGGTCGTTCCCCTCCGACGACAGGATGCGCGCCACGTCACCGCCGCCGCGCAGTCGCACGAAACCGGGGGAACGCCGGTCGCGCACCGACCAACCGCCGAGTGGCGCGACGGCAGCGGACGCGATCACCGCGACGCCGGCGTCGCGCGCGTACTGCGCGCTCACCGACGCGTTCACCGCGACAACGATGTCGTCGCTGACCTCGTGATATTCGGTGAAACCAGAGAACGCGGCAACGTGGACCTGCTCCCGCCACAGGTCCGCGCGCCGGTCTGGGCACAGGTGGTCGGCGCCGCCGAGCACGCCGATCCTGCCCAGTTCGGTATCGACAACAGGCGGCAAACCCACTCCGTCGTCGAAAACTTCCCGCTCCAAATGCGTCGGGGACGGTTTGCGTGATACCCGAACGATGCCTGCAGGGCTGATCACCGCATGCGCAAGATAAAGTGCCTGACCTGCGCGTTCAGCGAAGCCAAGCACGACCCACGTGTGCGCCCAGCGCGCGGCGTCGGCGATCGCGCGCAATTCGGGACCGTCGGCGCTCATGGCGTTGGCCAGGTAGCGTGCGCGAAAATCGCCGTCCCAGTCGACGGCGGAATGCCACAGCCACCACGGATAGCCGGGCACAAACGCGTCGGGAAAGGCGATCAGGTTCGCGCCGACGGCTGCCGCATCCTCGATGTAGCTGAGGGTTTGGGCGACACCGGCCGCCAGATCAAGCCAGGCGGGCTCGGCTTGCACCGCCGCCGCACGGAACTGGATCGTCATAGCAACTCCTCGTTCCCCCTCGAAAACCAGTGTGCTGCAAACACTTCTGTTCGCTAAGTCATTCGCCGCCAGCTCACTGACAATTAGTGCCAGCCGCGCCGGAATTCACCTGGCGTCATGCCGGTGACCTGACGAAAGACCCGATAGAAGTGGCGTTCTGACGTGAACCCCGCGGCGAAGGCGATCGCGGACGGCGATGCCGTTGATTGCCGCAGCATCCGTTGGGAGTGGCGAATGCGTAAGTCGCGCAAGGTAATTCCCACGCTCTCGCCGGGTCGGTCGAAAAGCCGGAAGAGGGTGCGTGTTGAGATGTGACAGGCGGCGGCGATTTCGGCGGTGGTGAGGTCGGGGTTGTGGAAGTTGTTGCGGAGAAAGGCGAGCACCTGTTCGCGACGGAACGCATCGGCGGGAGCCTCGACGGGTTTGGCGCCGGAGGCGAAAAGGATGAGCGAGCTGATCATGTCGAGTGCGGTTCTCGCGAGCACATTCGCCTGCTCGGGTGCGGTTTCGCGGAGGCTGGCCAGACCGAGGAAGTAGTTGGCGATGAGCGTGATCGCCGGGTCGTTCGGCAAGATCGTCGCGGATTGGATCGACGCGTTCGCCAGGCCGGGCTGGGCGCGTAGTAGGCGCGTCGGAACTTGGATAATGATCATTTCGAACGGGTCGGTGCCATCCCAGATCGAAGGCAACGCCGAGTCGAGAATGGTGAGCTGACCCGGCCCAGTAGGCGCGGTGCGACCCTCCTGGGTGAGGACCGGCCGCCCACCGATGCCAACGCTGACGAAGAGGTATTCCTCACCCGCCGCGCTCACATGTCTGCGCGATCGCCGAAAGATCTGATTCGACCCCGCGTGCCTGACCAACTCGAACCCGGCCCCGCCAGGCAACCCGCTTGCCACAAACCCGCCGGTGACCGGTTGTTCATCGACGGCCGTGTCCAAGGCGAACGGGATGTGATACCCATCGGTCATCAGCGCGACCCACTCGTCAAACCGAGGGTCGCGCGAGTTCGGCACGTAAAACTGTGCGGGCGAACTACTTTGGGGTTCCGACCGGAACATGGCGCCACCATAGCGCCGATAACGTCACCGAGCCAGCCGTTCCCAATTCCGAAAACCCCAGTGTGCGACCTGTTTTCGTGAGGGATTCACCCGGCAGTGTCCCGATTACGCACCGCTATGCCGGGGTCAGTGCGGCGCCCCGGCGCGTTCCGGCGATGGAGCTCAGCAGCGTCAGGTCCGCGACGACTAGGCCCTCTTCGCCCTCGGGCAGCGGCGTCGCCAATTCCTGGCCGCTCGGGCCGAACACGCGTGACACTCCCCCACCACCGTGCAACAAGCGACGGTCGGGGCCCGATGAGTCGGCGACTTCCCAACCGCTGACGGGAACAACCGCGACCGGGGCGATGACGAACGTCGCATGGTCAAGGGCGTAGCGAACACTCGTCGCGCACGCGACATCGCGGGTGGGATCAGGCTCGTCGCCCTGGGCAACCGTGAATCCCGACCACGCGGCGACATGAATTTGTTCGCGTGCGGCGCGCAGGTGCGCGACCCTCTCCGCGTCGGCGTGGTCGCTGCCACCGAGCACCCCAATGCGGCCGTGTTCGGTCGCTTTAATCAACGGCGTGGAAGTGCATTTCGCGAAAACAGACTGCTCTAACCCGACCGGCGACGCTTTACGCGCGATTGTGATCGTGCCTGTGCTTTCCACCAATGCCTGCGACATAAACACCTGCCGCCCAACACGTTCGGCGAAACCCAAACTCACCGCGATACCGCGCCTGCGCGCCGCGTAACTGACCGCCCGTAACTCAGGACCTTCCGCCGAAAGCGAATTAGCTAGGTACCGCGCCTGGAACTCGTCGCCCCATTCCACCGATCGCAACCACATCCACCAGGGAAAACCCGGCAGAAACGTTTCCGGAAACGCGACAAGCTGGCAGTCCGCGTCGGCGGCGGCGTAGACAAATTCGGTCACCTGTTCGATGCCCGCTGCTTTGTTCAACCACTTCGGCTCCGCCTGCACCGCGGCAACGCGCACTTGCTTCATCGCGACTCCTTGTCTTCCTTGTCAAAGCGCCAATTTCACTCTGGCTGACTCGGTCGCGATTTAAACCGTCAGCGCGTGCCAGGCTCATGACAATTCGTGCCAGCAAGTGCCGCACGATATTGCCCCGGCGTCACCCCAACAAGCTCGCCAAAGGTGCGGTAAAACTGGCGTTCCGACGCGAATCCCGACCCACGCGCCGCGGCGGCCACCGAATTGCCTTGAGCGAGAATCTGTTTCGCCCGTTCGACGCGAAGTGTTCGCAAGTACCCGCCGAGACCGCCGTCAATCCCGTCGACCATCCGGTAAAGCGTGCGGCGCGACACCTGGCAGCCCGCGGCGACACGGTCGGCGGTGAGGTCGGGGTCGGTGAAGTGCGCCCGGACGTAGTCGAGCACTTGCTGCCGCAGCAACGCCGACATATCGGTCTTCCCCGGCTCCGACCCTGCCGCGATCGACGCCGCGCTGCCAAGCAGATTGATCCCCGATCCCGCGAGCATCGCGGCAGCACGCGGGTTGGCATCGCGCATCGCGGCGACGCGGCGGAAGTACGACGCGATCATCGGCCCGACCCGGTCCGCGATCACCAACCCAGCGGGCCAGTCGTCAGGACGTATGCCGAGGACGTCGCGCACCCGGTCTCGTTCGACGCGAATCGTCACGTCCTCGATATCGCCTTCGCTTCGCCACGCGATCGTTTGGGTTGTGTCGTAGAAAATCATCGAACCTGGCTTAAGTACCGAGCGTCGACCACCGTGCTCGACGCGCGCGGTACCAGCGACAACGATGCTGCCGATCACGTGGACAGCGTCGGCACGGGCGATGTGCCGACGCGTCCGCCTTAGTTCGTGCCCGCCCGCGGTCACGGTCCCGACCGAGACTTCGCCGAAGGACGTCGCGGCCATCCGACCATGAAACGGACCGGGCACGGTCGGCGAAATCGACACCTCAGTCAGCGAGCCCGCGACGACCGCGGCCCACTCATCGAATGCCTCTTTGCCCGCAAACCCAATCTGCACTGACGGAATTATCCCATCTGGCAGAGAACCGCGTCACGCCCACTCGATATCGGCGGTTGAACCGCGGTCGTCTGGGGTAATCAAGGGGGCTGCCGTGCGCCGGACAACGCGGGTGAGGTTGAGGTTGAGGTCGGCGTAGATGATGCCCTCCTCGCCCTCGGGCAGCGGCTGCGCGAGTTCTTGCCCGCTCGGCCCGATAATCCGCGCGACCCCGCCGCCGCCACGCAGGAGTCGCCGGTCAGGTTGATTCGCGTCCATCACTTCCCAGCCACGCACGGGCACCACAGCGACCGGCGCGATCACGAACACGCGATGGTCGATGGCATAGCGCACGCTCGTCGCGCAGACGATGTCGGTGGACGTGTCGATGTCGCCGTGGCAGATCGTGAAACCCGACCATGACGCGACATGCACCTGTTCGCCAGCGGAACGCATGCCCGCGCGGGCGTCGGCGCGATTGTGGTCAGCGCCCCCGAGCACGCCAACGCGCGCGAATCCGGTGTCGCGCACGAGCGCGGGCGCCGACGCCGCACCGCTGGCGAACACGGTCTGCTCAAGCCCGGTCGGGCGAGCTTTGCGCGCGACAGCGAGGTCGCCGCTTGCACTAATGAGCGCCTGCGCTAGGTAGACCGAGTCACGCGACCGCTCCGCGAAACCCAAGCTCACGCAAACTTTTCGCGCTTTAACGACCGACGAAATCGCAGCCAATTCCCGACCGTCGATCGTGAGCGAATTCGCCTGATAACGTGCGCGGAACTCGTCGCCCCATTCCACCGAATTCAGCCACATCCACCAGGGAAATCCCGGCAGCATGGTTTCGGGAAACGCGATGAGCTCGGCGCCCGCATCGGCAGCGGTCTCAATCAGTTCGATAACGTGGTCTACGCCCGCCGCTTTGTTGAGCCATTTCGGCTCAGCCTGCACTGCGGCTACCCGCGTCTGATTCATCGCAGTCCCCTTCGCTACCCACTCAATGTGTACTCCAAACACATTGGTAGACAACCCTGTTCGACGTACTGCCACGGCGTGCCACGCGACTGACACAGCGTGCCATTTGTGACAAACCAGCCACGGACTAAGGCAGCGCCGCCCGCGCTAATCCGGTCCGAAACTGCCCCGGCGTCATTCCCGTTGTCGCACGAAAAACTCGATAGAACTGACGCTCGGAAGCGAATCCCGCGAGCACTGCCGTCGCCGCCGCTGACCTGCCAGGATGGGTCTTCAGCATCGCCTTCGCTCGGTCAACGCGCATCGCCCATAACCGGCCCATCACCCCAAATTCGCCGCCTTCAAAAAGGCGATACAGCGTGCGGCGCGACATCAAACAGCCGCGCGCGATCTCGTCAATTGTCAGGTTGGCGTCACCGCACTGTTTACGCATGAAATCGAGAACTTGCGCCACCCCCATCGCCCGCGCGCCCTCCTCATTTGGCAATTCGCCTGCCGCGAGCGAGATCGCCGACACGATAAGGCCTGGCAGGTGCACCGCCAACTCGGCCGCCCGATCCGTGTCAGAGAGATTGAGCCGCGCCAGATTTCGCACGAAATCGATGACAACGCCCGCAGCGGAATCGGGGCCCATCCGCAGCCCGGTCGGCAACACGCGACCCGACCAACCGTGCTGGAGAAGCGTTTCGAATTCAACGCCGACGACCAGCCGTTCAAGCGGATCGGCACCGCCAAACGTGACCGGGCTACGACTATCGAGCAGCACCATCTCACCCGCGCCGAATTCGACGTCACGCCCAGACTGTGTGACGTGGCTTCGCCCCGCGAGCCCGATCGAAAGGAACAACTTCTCGGTGCTCGATCGCGCAACCATCCGTGAATTGCGCCGAGCCTGGTATCCGTCACTACGAAGATGCGCGAATTCGGTCGCGCCTAAATGAGCGCGTGCGATCGCGCCACTAAAAGTGGTCCCAGGTGGTCTCGCATCTAATGCCACCGGTACGAAACTGCTGGCTAGCACTGATTCCCACTCGTCAACTGACGAAGCGAGGATTTTCCCACCAATCGTCTGCATGGTCGGGGAATTTAGCAGCGTATACCCGGGCTACACGGTACTGACGTGAGCGACCACACGCCCCCGCTAGTGCGCCTATCGCAGGCGAATTAGTCGCCGCAGCATCCCTCGTCAGCGACAGGAACCGTTCGAACCTCGCGCGTCTGAATATTGCGCGCCGCCAATTCCTCGTCGGCAGGATAATCGACGGCGATCAAACTCAGCCCGTGCGCGGGCGCGACGGTCACGGCACTCGCACGCTCGGTTTCGGCGAGCAGTGAACCAACCCATTCGGGAGTCCGGCGGCCCTCGCCAACAGCGAGAATCGCGCCAACCAAGCTGCGCACCATCGACCAGCAGAACGCGTCGGCGCTCACGTACGCGGTCAACGCATCGCCTTCCCGCACCCAATCGAAGCGCTGCAATTCGCGCACGGTCGTCGCGCCTTCACGGCGCTTGCAGAAGGCCGCGAAATTGTGCAGGCCAAGGAGTTTTTCCGACGCTTCGCGCATCGCGTCGATATCGAGCCCCGGCTTCGCCGCGACAACGCCACGGGCGCGCAGCGGTTCAGCACCGTAGCGCGCGGTGGTCAGCCGGTAGGCGTAATGGCGACGCAGCGCCGAAAAGCGCGCGTCGAATTCCTCGGGCACGAATCGCACGTCGGTAATGCGCACGTCGGCGGGGAGAAATCGGGCCATCCGATAAAGCAACTTATCGGGATCGACTTCGGCGGTGGTATCGAAATGCGCGACCTGGCCCTCAGCATGCACGCCCGCGTCCGTACGCCCAGCAACGGTCAAAATGATCGGCTCCCGAAACACCTTCGACAGCGAATCCTCAAGTGTCCCTTGAACAGTCCGCAACCCGGGCTGACGTGCCCAACCGGTGAAATCAGTCCCGTCGTAGCTGATCCCAAGCCGCACCCGGCTCATTCGATTACCCCTTCTCGGTGAAAGAGAACGAGCCCGCCACCCAAGCAGGGTGACGGGCTCGCAAGGTGCCTGAAATTAGGCGTCCTTCTTGTCCTCGGTGGCCTCGTCGGCAGCCGGAGCCTCGACCACGGCTTCCTCGACGACGGTCTCCTCGGCTGCCGGAGCAGCCTGCGAAGCGGCAACGCGACGAGCGCGATCGGCCTCGTTGGTGACGGTCTTCTCGCGAACGAGCTCGATGATGGCCATCGGCGCGTTGTCACCCTTGCGCGGCAGCGCCTTGGTGATGCGGGTGTAGCCGCCATCGCGACCCTCGAACGAGGGGCCGATCTCCGCGAACAGCGCGTGAACGATGTCCTTGCTGCGGATGACCTTCATGACCTCACGACGGTCGGCAAGGGTGCCGGCCTTCGCCTTGGTGATGAGCTTCTCGGCGTAGGGGCGAACCGCCTTGGCCTTGGACTCAGTGGTCGTGATCCGACCGTGTTCGAAAAGCGCCGTGGCCAGGTTGGCGAAGATCGCCTTCTGGTGCGACGCCGACCCGCCGAAGCGAGCACCCTTCTTGGGCTTAGGCATTGGATTCTCCTGGAAGTATTAAAGCTGTTCGGTCTCGGCGTAGTCCTGCTCGCCGCCGTCGGTATCACTGAAGGTGCCGCTGTCGCTCCACGTGCCAGTGGTCGCGTCGTAACCAACCACCGAAGAGGGGTCGAACGACGCGGGGCTGTCCTTGAGCGAGAGGCCGAGCGTGTGCAGCTTGACCTTGACCTCGTCGATGGACTTCTGACCGAAGTTGCGAATGTCGAGCAGATCCGACTCGGTGCGGCCAACCAGCTCGCCGACCGTGTGCACGCCTTCACGCTTCAGGCAGTTGTAGGAACGGACCGTGAGGTCCAGATCCTCGATCGGCAGCCCGAACGAAGCGATGTGATCGGCTTCGGCAGGGCTGGGGCCGATCTCGATGCCCTCAGCTTCGACGTTGAGCTCACGGGCAAGCCCGAAGAGCTCGACGAGGGTCTTACCCGCCGAAGCGAGCGCGTCCCGGGCGGTGATGGAGTTCTTGGTCTCCACGTCGAGGATGAGACGGTCGAAGTCGGTGCGCTGCTCAACGCGGGTGGCCTCAACCTTGTAGGTCACCTTGAGCACCGGGGAGTAGATCGAATCGACGGGGATTCGGCCGATTTCCGCGCCAGTCGCCTTGTTCTGCACGGCAGGCACGTAGCCGCGACCACGCTCAACAACAAGCTCGATCTCAAGCTTGCCCTTGTCGTTCAGGGTCGCGATGTGCATGTCCGGGTTGTGCACGACAACACCGGCGGGCGGGACGATGTCACCAGCGGTGACGGTGCCCGGGCCCTGCTTGCGCACGTACATGGTGACCGGCTCGTCCTCTTCGGACGACACAACAAGGCCCTTGAGGTTCAGGATGATGTCGGTGACATCTTCCTTCACGCCGGGGACAGTGGTGAACTCGTGCAGCACGCCGTCGATACGGATGCTGGTAACCGCCGCGCCCGGAATGGACGACAGCAGGGTACGACGCAGCGAGTTGCCGAGGGTGTAACCGAAGCCCGGCTCGAGGGGTTCAATGGTGAACTTCGAACGGTTCTCCGCCACAACCTCTTCGGTCAGGGTGGGACGCTGGGAAATCAGCATGGAAATCTACTTCCTGTCAGGGCATCCGCTATTTGATGCCTCATCAGTGATTCGCGGGGGCCGTCATGGGACGACCCCCACCAGAAAACGCTTACTTCGAGTAGTACTCGACGATGAGCTGTTCGGACAGCGGCACATCGATCTGGGCACGCTCGGGGAGCTGGTGCACCAGGATGCGCAGGCGGCCGGGAACGACCTGCAGCCAGCCGGGAACCGGACGCTCGCCGACAGTCTCGCGCGCGATCTGGAACGGCAGGGTCGGCAGCGACTTCTCGCGGACATCGATGATGTCGTACTGCGAGACCTGGTAGCTGGGGACGTCGACCTTCACACCGTTGACGGTGAAGTGGCCGTGGCTGACCAGCTGACGGGCCTGGCGACGGGTACGCGCGAGACCCGCGCGGTACACGACGTTGTCCAGACGCGCTTCCAGGAGACGGAGCAGGTTGTCGCCGGTCTTACCCTTGAGGCGGTTGGCCTCTTCGTAGTAACGACGGAACTGCTTCTCCATGACGCCGTAAGAGAAGCGAGCCTTCTGCTTCTCCTGCAACTGCATGAGGTACTCGGATTCCTTGATCCGCGCGCGGCCGTGCTGGCCGGGCGGGTAAGGACGACGCTCGAATGCCTGGTCGCCTCCAACGAGGTCGACGCGCAGACGACGCGACTTGCGGGTCATGGGGCCGGTATAACGTGCCATTTTAAGCTTTTTCCTTTCCCGCTATTAGACGCGACGCCGCTTGGGCGGACGGCAGCCGTTGTGCGGCTGAGGAGTGACATCAGAGATCGAACCAACTTCGAGGCCAGCGGCCTGAAGCGAACGGATCGCGGTCTCGCGGCCCGAACCCGGGCCCTTCACGAACACGTCGACCTTCTTGACGCCGTTCTCCTGCGCCTTGCGGGCAGCGTTCTCGGCAGCGAGCTGCGCGGCGAACGGGGTGCTCTTACGCGAACCCTTGAAACCGACGTGGCCCGACGACGCCCACGAGATGACGTTGCCCTCGGGGTCGGTGATCGAGACGATCGTGTTGTTGAACGTGCTCTTGATGTGCGCGTGGCCGTGCGGGATGTTCTTCTTATCCCGGCGACGCGACTTCTGAGTCTTCTTCGGGCCAGCGGCCCGGCTCTTCGGAGGCATACGCTATCCCTACTTCTTCTTGCCGGCGACGGTCTTCTTCGGACCCTTGCGCGTGCGCGCATTGGTCTTGGTGCGCTGACCACGCACAGGCAGGCCACGACGGTGGCGGATGCCCTGGTAGCAGCCAATCTCGATCTTGCGGCGAATGTCGGCCTGAACCTCGCGGCGCAGGTCACCTTCGACCTTGAAGTCCGACGCTTCGATGAAGTCGCGGAGCTTGGCAAGATCGTCGTCGCTGAGATCCTTGGAACGCAGGTCAGGGCTGACGCCCGTCTCGGCGAGGATCTCGGTGGCGCGGGTGCGCCCGATTCCGAAAATGTAGGTCAGCGCGATCTCCATGCGCTTTTCGCGCGGGAGATCAACGCCCATCAGACGTGCCATGTGGCAGGTTCCTTAATGGTTGCGGAGGTCTGCTCCCCGTCCGTCCCCCCGTCATAACAAAGGTGGGGGCACCGGCCTCCGTGCCGGTGGCTGGCGCACGCAACTACACGTGCGCTGGAGCTGGGAGTTCTTCTTTTTGGCCAATCCGATCCCACGATCGGTGCCAGGTGGTGAGGGGCTAGATCAGCCCTGACGCTGCTTGTGACGCAGGTTGTCGCAGATCACCATGACGCGCCCGTGACGGCGAATCACCTTGCACTTCTCGCAGATCTTCTTGACGCTTGGCTGAACCTTCACGTCCGTCCAATCTGTTTGGGCCCACTGGGGTGTGGACACAGTTTTTCCCCGACCTACTGATCAGGGAAGCCTTGGTCGCGTTGTCGGGAACTGCCCCGAAACGCGCTGCGACGCCGCGTGCTTTTATTCAAAGCTCGCAGCGTCGGCAAGCATCACTTGTAGCGGTAGACAATCCGGCCACGGCTCAGGTCGTAGGGAGAGAGCTCCACCACGACTCGGTCCTCGGGGAGGATACGAATGTAGTGCTGCCGCATCTTTCCGCTGATGTGCGCGAGAACCTTGTGGCCGTTCTCGAGCTCAATCCGGAACATCGCATTGGGCAGCGGTTCGACAACTCGACCCTCGACCTCGATGGCCCCGTCCTTCTTCGCCATATCCTCCGCGATCCCGGTTACGCTCAACCTGAGTTGGGTTGCCTGATAGCTGGGCACGTTTGATCAAAGCTCGATCGCACGCGAACAGTCGGCGCGTAGGTGCACCGCCGCTCAAGACTACCGGTCGGGCGCGTTTGAGGCAAAAAAGGCCAAAACGCTACACCCCGACGCGGTGTTTCGCATCGGGGGTTTTGAGTTGATGTTCGCCGGTGGGGGCTGCTCGCGTAAGCTCGCGAACGTTGGCAGTAAAGACAATAGGGCCGAGCAGATCGGGGGAACCCTGGTGAGTGAGTCGCACCGGTGAGCCGCAACAACGACAGCCTACCCATGCTGCCGCCGTGGTTGTCGGAAAGCGAAGTCACTCAGGTTGGGTATGAGGCGCCGGTAGAGAACCTGCCCGCGCGCGATTCGATCGACGACGAGCCGAAGCGTCGGCGCTTCCTTGGTGGACGGCGTCGGAAGGGTGAGGACGCTGGCTCTGATCGCCAGTCGAGTTCGGCGCCTGAGCGCGATGCCACGTCTGCGCCCGATGGTGCGTGGGGTGCGGCGCCCGCACCCGAGCGAGGTTCGCAGGCTGCGCCGGAACAGGGTGCGTGGGGTTCGCGACCTGGCCCTGAGCAAGGTCCTTTGCCAAGTCCCCATCACGAAACTCGGGGTTCGATACCCAACGCCGAGCAGGGTGCTGAACCCACTCCCACTCACGAAACTTGGGCCTCGACACCCAACGCCGAGCAGGGTGCGGCAGTTGCGCAGGGTCCTGACTCCGCGCATTCGCCGAACCCGCAGGTTGCCGCGCCGTCGGTGCTGTCGGCTGAGCCTGGGCCGGAGTGGTCGACGCCCGCGCACCTCACGCCGGAATCTTCGATCGGTGCCGCACCCACGCCTGCGGTGAGTGGCGGCTGGTCGGCGGCTTCCGTCGACGAAGACATTGTCGGTTCGTCGGCTGGCCCGTTGTTGTCGCCTCAGCGTTCCCCGCGTTCGGCCGAACCGTCGGCTGACTCAGGACGCGCACCCGTTCCTCCGCGCTTGACCGGCCCGTCGACCAGCGAGTCTGCGGCGAACCCGGCACCTGTGCGTCCGAATGCGCCCGATAGCGCAGGTCAGGGACAGGAAGCTCCGGCGCGACTTACCGCACCGACGACCGGAGTCGTACCGACCGCAGGTGCGGGTGCCGCAGAATTCGGGCGCACCCACGAAGCGTCAGCCCGCAGCTCTGCGCCCGGACTTACATCGCCCGCGCATGCTTTGAACGAGCCCCCACAGACGGACGCTGCGGCGAGCACCGCAGGTGCGGTTTCTGATTCCGGTCTTGTAGCCGAAGCGCCAGCCCGTAGCTCTGCGGTTCCACCTCGACTTACTTCGCCATCGCCTGCGCCGGACCAACCAACGGCGGCTGGCGTTGCGTCGGCCGAGGCGCCGCTGGTCGCACCTGCGAAGGTGCCCAGCTCCGCAGCCGGTCCCATGCCGAGGTGGTCCACCGAGCAGGCACCCGATGCGACGCACGCGATGACTCGCGTCGAGCTCACGGCTGACGATGTCGAAGATGCCGAACCCGCTTCACTCGCTGGTCCTGGGGCGAACGTCAACGCACCGCTCAGCGAGCCGACGGCGCAGCCAACGACCAGCGCATCCCCTCCGCAGGTCGGACCGGAAGCTCGGCCGACGGCAGGACCGGCGGCGTCGGCGTCCGTCGATCGCGCTCGTCACAGCGCGCCTGACGAGGTCAGCGGCTCCCTGCCCCATCGCACCCCCGGTCCCCCATCGACGGCCTTCACCCCACTCGGCCCGCGCCCAGAGCTACCCCCGCCACCACATCAGGCTGCTGATGCGACCGACGACGCCCCCACGTATTCCGTTGCGCCCCAGCCATATTCGACCTCCGCCGCGCCGACACAACAAGCGAACCTCACAACGCCACCGGACAGCCCGCCCACCCCTGATGCGCAATCGGGCGAGTTCGCCCAGCCCAACGGCTGGGGGCAGGTCGGCTCGCCCAGCGCGGAACAGTCCGCCCAGCCAGCCGTCCCCGCGAACTCGCAATCGGGCGAGTTCGCCCAACCCAACGCCTGGGGACAGGTCGGCACATCCAGCGCGGAGCAGTCCGCCCAGCCAGCCGTCTCCGCGAACAGTGGTCCCAGCGTGGATGGGCTCGCGAATGAAGCGGCGCGATACAGCGCCCCGCAACACCGCGCTGGTGAAGTGCCGGGCGGTCCGCAAGGCTGGGGCCAGCGAGACGCAGCTCTTCAGCAAGCCGGGCTAGCTCCTACGACCCCTGCCGACCAGGTCGGGCTCGCTACCCCCAACTCTCAGACGCCCAGCGCCCAATCGAGCGACTTCGTCCAGCCGACAGCTTGCGGGCAGCCGCCAGCGCAACAGCCGCTCGGCCCGCAGCACGCTCAGGGTGGCTGGAATCAGGTGCCGAATGGCCCCGCGCAAAACTTCGCCCCGCACGTCGCCGGTCAGTCCGCGCAGGGGTCTGGCGAGTGGCGTCAGCAGTCGCCTGTCGGGCCCGCGCAGACCGGTGGTGAGTGGAACCAAGTTTCGGTCCCGCCGCAGGAGTCGGGTCCGGCCAGCGAAGCCAGTAACGCTGCGCCGCAATACGGTTGGGGAGAAACGGGCGCGACCAATGCACCCGAACATGGGACGGCTCAGCCGGGCGATCCCAACAGCCGACAGTCTGCCCAGGCCGACAACCCCACGCCCCAGGCAGGATGGGTACAGCCGGGCGATCTCAATAGCTGGGGACAAGCGGGCGCAACCAGCGCGCCACAGTCCAACGACGCCGCGCCTCAACGTGCGTCGGCTCAGCCGGACAATGCGAATAGCGTTGCCGGGCAACATAGTTGGGGACCCACCGGGCCGCAGTCGGGTCAGGCCAACAACCTCGCGTCCCAACCTGGACGGACGCAGGCGGGGGCCGCCCAGCCCAACGACCTCGCCGCTCAGTCCGGATGGGGTCAACCCGACCCCAACGCACCCGCATGGGCGCAGTCGGGCGACCCCAACGCACCCCAGCCGAACACCACGCCCCAAGTCGGGTGGGGGCAGCCAAGCAACCCCCACGCGCCCGCGCAACCGAGCAACCCCTATGCACCCGCGCAGTCCAACAACTTCACGGCCCAACCCGGCTGGGTGAATCCCAACGCACCTGCGCAACCCAACAACTTCGCTCCTGGGTGGGGGCAACCTAACGCTCAACAGGGCTATCAGCAACCTCCGCCCTCCCTCGACAACGTCCCCATCCGGCGCGCGAAGAAAGCGCCCGGGGGCGGGTGGCGCAAGGCCGTGCATCACATGTCCGGCGGTGCGATCAATCCGGGGATGTCGGCGGAAGAGTTGCGTCTGCAAGAGCTCGTCGCGCGCATCCGGCAACCCGTGCGCGGCGACTACCGCATCGCGGTGCTCTCGCTCAAGGGTGGCGTTGGAAAGACAACGACCACAACGGGTTTGGGGTCGATCTTCGCCTCGATCCGTGGCGACCGCGTAATCGCCGTCGACGCCAACCCCGACTTCGGCACCCTCTCACAGCGCGTGGCTTTGCAAACCCGTTCGACCGTCCGCGACCTGCTGCTCGATCCTTCGATCGAACGCTATTCCGATGTCCGCAAGCACACATCGCAAAGTTCAAGCCGCTTGGAAGTGCTTGCGAGCGAACGTGATCCGGCCGCGTCCGAGTCGTTCAACGACGAGGAATACCGGGCCGTCGCACGCATTTTGCAGCGCTACTACAACATCATCCTCACCGACTGCGGCACCGGCCTGATGCACTCGGCGATGAACGGCGTGCTCGACCTCGCCCATTCGCTCGTGCTGATCTCCTCGGCCGCCATCGACGGTGCCCGCAGCGCCGCCGCTACCCTCGACTGGCTTTCCCTGCACGGCCACGACCACCTGGTCCGCAACGCGGTCGTCGTGATCAACCTGCCGCGCGAAGGCTCAGCCAACGTGGGCGTGCAGAAGCTGCGCGAGTACTTCCTCGCGAGATGCCGTGCGGTGCACATCATTCCGTTCGACGAGCACCTGTCCGAGGGCTCCGAAATCGATCTGCATCGGCTCCACAAAGCAACGAAACGCGCGTACGTGGAACTCGCTGCAACGGTGGCCGACGAGTTCTAGTCACCATTCGGGCAGTCGACGGCGACCGGCGAGCACATCGCGCACCAAATCGTCGTAGCCGTCGGCTAATTCGGCGAGGCGATGCCATGCGCCGTGCAGGACGTCGTCGTTGGCCGACAGCGTCATCAACGCCGAATGCGCGCGCACCGAAGCCTCGGCGAGCCGATCTATCACGGCCCCAATGGTTTCGGTGTGAAGCGCCGACCCGACGCGATGCTGGCGCACCGAACGCAACACCCAGTCGTCCATGGCGAGCACGAGTTCCCCACGGCGACAGTCGATTTCCCGCAGATCGGCCCCATCGAAGCGTCGCTCATGCAGCACCGCGAGGTCGCGTGCGAACCACAGCAGTGGACCACCGATCACGCGATGCCCGCGACACGCCCGAACGAGCAAATCCGACATCGGCAGTAGACCGGGCTCGACATCCCGCCAACTATCGGGGAACGCAATGACAACCGTAGAACTCTCCGCACCAGCCACGTTGCCTCGCCGTCGTCGCCGCACAGCACCGGATCAGGACTTCATTACAATAAACCTCTGAACGCGACTGTCAAGCGAGACCCCTGAGCGCAACGAGGAGCACGGATGGCCGACGGTCCCACCTACCTGCGGATCGCGGGTTTCCTGCGCGACGAGATCCGCAGCGGCACATACAAACCGGGCGACCGACTCCCGAGCATCGCCGAATTCGCCGAGCAAATGCAGGTGTCGATTACGACCTCGCGCAACGCTATTCAGGTGCTCGTCGCTGAAAACCTGGTCTACACGGCCACTTCACGCGGCACGATCGTGCGCAACCAGGAAGTGCTTGAGTCGGTGGTCACCGACCCGATTCGCCGCGATCGCCCGAAAACCGCGCACGACATCTTCGAGGAAATCGCGCGGGCAGCTAACCGGGTGCCGTCGAAGGAATTCAGCACGCGAATGGAACCAGCAGACGAACAGGTGGCCCGGTGGCTTGGCGTCGCGCCGGATTCGTGGGTGCTCGCCCGCACGGTTGTGCAGTTTCTCGACAACGAACCGTGGTCGTGGGAGGTGAGCTTTTACCCCCGCGACCTCGCCGAAGCGGCAGGGATCGACTCCCCCCGCGACATCGGTGAAGGCACAACCCGCCGCCTCGCCGACCGCGGTTACGGCGAAACCGCCCACCGCGACACCGTGCAGGCCCGCCCGGCAACACCGGAAGAGGCCGCCGTACTCGACGTCGCCCCGGGCACGATCCTGCTCGACCACCTCCGCATCGGCGCCACGCACGACCGCGTCACCCGCGCGACCCGCCACCGCTCACTAGCTGGTCAGAACCAACTTGCCTACCAGCTAGGCGATCGCAAGGGCGCCGAGGTGATCGCCCGCACTCTCGGAATCTCCCCCGGCTTCGCCGCACCGCTGCCATGACGGTGCGAATGCGCGCGGCAACGGTGGCTGACCTGCCCCTCATCTGCCGGTTGCGCGTGCAGCGGACGGACTGGCTGACCGCGCGCGGCTCGGATCAGTGGAGCGTCGCGGGCAACGGCAAGTCGATCGAGATTTTCGCGGTCGCCGTTGGCCGCGCCCTGAACGCGGGCGAAACGTGGATCGCCGAAGTCGACGGCACCCCGGCAGGAACGATCACCGTCAACCACCGAGCCGACCCTGGCCTTTGGTCACGTGACGAACTGGCCGAGTCGGTCATTGTCCACTTCATGATCGTGGACCTGAGCTTCGCCGGATGCCGAATCGGCGACGTAATGCTCACGCACGCAACAACATTGGCGCGCGCACAGCAGAAGAACTGGGTCCGGCTTGATGCTTGGACAACCAACACGGGCCTGCATAACTACTACCGCCGAGCTGGCTTTCGCCTGTCCCGCATCGCGAGAACGGCAGCGGGCCCATCGTGCGCTCTATTTGAACGGGCGACGACGCTACGCAAATCAAGATCATTAAGCGCCCGGCCGCAAGCACTCAGGGTCGACTGACCTGGCATATTCGTGCACGTTCGCGGCCCAACCCCCGATTTCGGGCCGTTCCCGCTCGAACTTGCACGATTATGCCAACGACACGCCCATCCCCCACCTCGCGCGACACGCCGAAAACGCTTAAAGCTCGTGCAAATCCGCGATCTGCACCATCTCGATCCCCGACCGCGCGACCAATATGCCGCGACCAGGTGGCATCTTGCTCGGCCGCACCTCGCCGACGATCTTGCCCTCGTCGCGGGAACCGTTCATCACCATGATGGGCACCGACAGATTCTTCATCGCACTGAGCAACGGGTCGTAAAGCGCGCGACCCGCGCCGCCCATGCGGCGGGTCACCACCATGTGCAGGCCGATGTCGCGAGCTTGCGGCAGGTATTCGAGCAGTGGCGCGAAGGGGTTGGCCGAGCCGGTGACGACCATGTCGTAGTCATCGACAACGACATAGATTTCCGGTCCGCTCCACCAGCTACGTTCGCGTAATTGCTGCGGGGTGATGTCGGAACCCGGGATGCGTTTGGCAAGGTAGCCCGCGACCTCGGCCAACATCGGACCGCAGGTCTGCGACGAGGTGGAATAGCCAGCGAGTTGGTCGCCCTCAAGGACACCGAGCATCGTGCGGCGGTAGTCGATGAGGATCACGCGCGCCTCATCAGGCGTCGACTGCTCGGCGATGCCCATCACGATGTTGCGCAGCAGGGTGGTCTTGCCCGACTCGACGTCGGCGAAGGCCATGAAGTGCGGCTCGGCCCCGAAATCCAAGACAAGCGGCTGCAATTCGGATTCGCCTTGGCCGATCACCAACCGCGTGCGATTGAGGTCGACACCTTGCGCTCGCGCGGCCGCGACCACCGCTTCGCGCGGAACGCTGAGCGGCAACATCCGCACCTCGGGTGCCTTGCGGTCGCCGTAAAGAGCGCGCAGTTCCTCGCGGGCCAGCGCGACACCGTCGCCGATGGTGTCGGGATTGGACTGAGAGTCCAAGCGGGGCAAGGCAATCAACATGTGCAACTGCTGCGGCGTGAGGCCCCGACCTGGTCGCCCGACGGGCACCTGATGCGCGGTCCGGCGGCCCATTTCCGAGTCGCCGGGGTCGCCAAGGCGCAGTTCCAGCCGAGTGCCGATCTGGTCTTTGACGACCGGTCTGATCTCGGCCCAGCGCGACGCGCCGATCATCAGGTGGATGCCGAACGAAAGACCCTGGGCGGCTATGGCATTGATGGCATCGGCGAGCACGTCGAATTCCTCACGGATCGCGGCCCAGCCGTCGATGACAAGGAAGACGTCACCAAAATTGTCGGCGGCGAGTAGGTCGCCCGCGGGCGCGACGGTTCCGTTCACCCGGCGAGCTTCCTGCGCGGCAAACTTCCGTCGCCGGAAATCGGCCATCGATTCGATGCCAAGTTCGGCGAAGCGTTCCTCACGCTGACGCAGGAGGGTGGTGAGCTCGGCGATGGTGCGTCGCACTCGGTCGCCATCGAGTCGACCCGCGACCGACCCGACGTGTGGAATCCCGACCAGCCCGGCCATCGAGCCACCGCCGAAATCCAGGCAGTAGAACTGCACCTGCTCGGGAGTGTGGGTCGCCGCGGCAGCCATGATGATGGTGCGCAGCGTGGTCGACTTGCCCGACTGCGGACCGCCGACGACAGCCACATTGCCTTGTGCCCCAGCGAGATTGATCGTGAGCACATCTCGACGCTGCTCGTATGGCTTGTCGATGACTCCGATCGGCATCCACAGCTGGCCGTGCCGGTTTACCGGCGACCGCCAGTCGGGGTCGGGCAGCAGCATATCGGCGGTCGGTGACTCGTCAAGTGGCGGCAACCAGACCTCGTGTGCCGGGCGACCATGTCCGGTGAGCCGGTTGACGACTACGTCGAGCAGGGAGTCGGGCACGCCTTCCTCGACAGTGGGCGGCGGCGGTGGCAGTTCAAGCCGACCAAGCGGCTCAGCCACGTCGACATCGACCACCGGCATGTCGACCGCCGCCGCGGTGAACACAACCGGCCGCTGACCCGCGCTGGGTCCGCCGTCGTCACCGGTGACCGCGCCCGCGGGCGCGACGTAGGGCCCCGACACGTAGCTGGCGTTGAACCGCAGCGGTTCGGACGCATCGCTCTTGAGGTAGCCAGCGCCAGGGACGCTCGGCAGGTGGTAGGCGTCGGTGATGCCAAGCACGGCCCGAGATTCGTTGGCGGAAAACGTTCTTAGGCCGATTCGGTAAGAAAGGTGCGATTCCAACCCGCGCAACTTGTTCTCCTCAAGCCGCTGCGATGCGAGCAGGAGATGCACATGCAACGAACGCCCGAGGCGCCCGATCATGACGAACAGTTCAGCGAAATCTGGCTTCTGGGAAAGCAATTCAGAGAATTCATCGACAACGACGAATAACGCTGGCAACGGGTCGAGCACAACGCCCGCCGCCCGCGCCTTCTCGTAGTCGGTGACGTTGGCGTAGTTGCCCGCCGACCGCAACAGTTCCTGGCGGCGGTTCATCTCACCGGCGAGCGCGTCTTTCATGCGGTCGACGAGCGAAAGCTCTTCTTCCAGGTTGGTGATGACGGCGGCGACGTGCGGTAGGGAGTCGAGGCCGAGGAAGGTCGCGCCACCCTTGAAGTCGACGAGCACCAGGTTGAGCGCGTCGGGCGAATGCGTCGTGACCATCGAAAGCACAAGGGTGCGAAGGAATTCCGACTTGCCCGATCCGGTGGCACCGATGCAGAGCCCATGCGGACCCATACCGTTCTCTGCCGATTCCTTGATGTCGATCTCAACCGGGGTCCCGTCGGGGGTGATGCCGATCGGGACTCGCAAGCGCTCGCGCGCGGTGCGTGGTCGCCAGACGCGAGCCGGGTCGATCTGGGCGGCGTCGGGGATACGCAGCAGGGCCATGAGGCCAGGGTCGGCGGTGGTGCCTTCGCCGAGGCTCACGATCTGAGCGGCAGTGGCGAGACGATATCGACCGAGCGCACGCGCGAAGGTCTCCGCTTCAGCGGCGCTGATCCGGTCGGGGGTGGCGAACCGCTCGACGCCCGCCGCGCTGCGCGCTGAGACAGCGCCGTCACTGACGACCAGTTGCAGGCCGCGTCGAGCCGCGAGGCCGTGTTCGGGCGCGGTTAAATCCAAGACGGTCACCGAGTCGAGCCCAGATTCACTGATCAGGCGTTCATTGCCGCTGATGTACCCGTCGTCAATGACAACGACGATGTGCGAACGGCCCTGTGTCGGTTGGGGATTGCGCATGAACCTGCCGCGCTCAAGCAGCTCGTCCGACAGCGCCGACTCCAACTCGCCGAGCGACGTGTAAAGCATGCGCGCGGAACCGAGTCCGTCGCGCTGAGTGGGGTGCTGCACGTGGGGCAGCCACTTGGTCCATGACCAGTACCGGTCGGGGTCGGCGCACACGATCGCGATCGCGAGATGATCCGGACCGTGGAACAGCGCGAGTTCCATCAGCATCGCGGTCACCAGTTCGCGTGAAAGCTCCTCTTGCCCTTCGATGTTGATCGCGGGAAACGCTCGCAGCGACACCGCCGTCGGCAACTGATGCACGACCGAATGTGTGCGAACGAAGCGGCGCAGCGCGACCGTCGACACCGGTTCGAGGTCTTCTAGCGGGCCGGTCTCGGGGCGAGCCAGCTTCGTCGCCAATCGGTGACTGCCAACGCCAACACGGATGTGCCCGAAATCGGGATCGGCCGGTCTGCGCTCCCACATCCGCCGGGTGCCGATCAGTGACGCGAGATCAGCGGGTTCGGGGTGACTCCACGTCAAGGTGTCGAGTTGCTTAATCCCCGTGTTACGCACGTCTTTTCGGATTTGATCGAGGTAGCGGAAGTAGTCTTTGCGTTCCTCGTTAAGTTCGACAGCGCGCTTGGGACCGCCACCGCGCATGCCCGCCATCATGCCCGCCATCGACATGAGCATCATCATCGGGAACATCATCGACATCGGGTTCGACAGCATGTTGCGACCCATGCTCGCCATCATCGCGATCATGCCGACAACCGCGACGACCATGATCACCGGCATCAGCTTCATCATCAACGGTGACGGGATCGCGCGCTGAATCTCGGGCGGGGCCGTAAGCGCGACCTCGCCGCCCGGCGCGCGCGGCGGCGCGATCCGTGGCTTGCGTACGAAACCTTCGGTAGCCATTACTCTGCGGGCTCCCTGCGTTGACGGAACGGATAGCCGAGCGCGGACCCGACAGCGAGCAAAACGAGCAGCGAAACCGCGCCGATCACCGCGACTCGCCTTGGTCGAGGGTCGACGGGCGCGGGAGCTGCGGGAGCGGCGATCGGGTGGCCGCTTTCGGCGTTGGCACTGACCGGGTCGACAGGCAACGTGGTGGTCAACGCGGCGAGCGGGTCGATGAGCCCGGCTCCGATGGCGTCGTCGCGGCCACGGCCCGGTGCGTGCGCGGTGCGGGTTATTCGGTCGATCACCTGTTGCGCCGACAACTCTGGGTAGCGGGCGCGGATCAGCGCGGCGAGCCCGGCGACATACGGCGCCGCGAAGGAGGTGCCGTCGACTGGTTGCGTGCCCTCGCTGGTCTGCACGCCGTCGACCAGGCCTGTCCCCCCTGGTTTGCTGTCGAGCGAGACGATATTGCGCCCGATCGCGGCGGCACCGACCCACGGCCCATGCAGCGACAGCGCCGATGGTCGCCCGTCGGGGTCGACCGAGCCGACCGAAAGGACGTAGGGCGAGAACCACGCGGGCGTGGCGACCGTACTGACGCCACCCCACCCGCTTGACTCGTTTTGCTGCTGGCAACTGCCGCTTGTCTCGACATTGCCCGCCGCCGCGACGACGACAACGCCGCGTTCATACGCGTACCGCACGGCAGCACCGAGCGTGGCGTCGGCAGTGTCCTGCCCGGCTGGCGTACACGCCACCTCGGAGATATTGATGACGGTCGCACCCAGGTCGACCGCCCGCACGACTGCCGCCGCGAGGGTGAGCACGCTGCCGTATCCGTCGCTGCGGAATTCGCCCGGCGGTTTCTCGTTCTTCCGATCCTTCGGCTCGTACGCGAGGCTCAACTGCCGGATGCTGAGGATTTCCGCTTCGGGCGCGACACCGACGAACGCGTCGTCGGGCGACGGTCGCGCGGCGATGATGCCAGCGACGAGCGTGCCGTGCCCATCACAGTCGACGGTGCCGTCGGTGTCGCTCACGTAGTCGCCGCCCGCTTGCAAGGCTGGCAGTCGAGGGTGTCGGTTCACGCCGGTGTCGATCACCGCGACCTTCTGCCCGGCACCGCGACTGAACCGCCACGCGGCCGGTAGATCGAGAACCTGTTGTGCCATTGGAGGTTCCGACGGCGCAGCCCCGCGCAATACCGGCTGCGCGCACAGTTCCCGCTGTTCAGTTGGTTCGAGCGGAGCCGGATGACCGCTGAGCGCTTGGGCCGGACCGAGCGCGCCGAGGTCGGGTTTAGGCTGCGGCACCGCCGACGCGGGCGCGGCGGCGACGAGCATGACCAGCGCGCACGTGGCGGCTAACCGGAACGCGGTCATAGATCGCGGGCGGTCGAGTACACATCCATCACCCAGAGTGCCAACGGAATCACCGCGATGATCAGCAGATACTCAAAAATCTCGATCATCCGACGAGTGACCGGGGTGACGTCAAGATGGGGTCCGATCACCCCGAAGACAACGATGGCGACCGAGGTTGCGAGCAGCGCCCCTGCCGCCGCGATGGCGAACCAGCTATGCCCGATGCCAAGGCCGAGCAGCAGCGCGAGGCCGGTGAGCCCGCCAGCGACGATCATGATCGCCGCTTGGGCGAGATCGGCGTAGGAGCGACCGCGCAGGCACAAGACGATGGCGATGATTACCGCGAGCGCGATGCCACCGGAATGCGAATGACCGAACGGGTTGGCCGCGCAGAGGGCGCCGAACCCCGCCGCGACAGCGACTGCGACGATGAGCCCGGTCTGGACCTGGTTGGCGATGCGCGCCCGTTCGCCAAGCCCGGCCGCCGACGGCAACGCGACCGCGCCAATGGCTCCGATGCCCTCGATCGTTGGCCGTTGCTCGTGGTCGGCCGGATCGATCGCGCCGCCCGCGGTGGGGACCGGCGGGATCGGCAGTCGCGCGACTAACGCGGCGAGCCGTGGCACCGACGACAGCAGAATCAGCGCGCTGACAAGCACGCCTGCCGAAAGGCTGGAAAAGCTTGGTGCCCAAACTAATTCGATGGCGGCGGCAACCGCGACAATGACGCTCAACGCGATCGCGGCGGCGAACAAACTCGCGCCAACCCCGGTGAGCCGGTAGCCAAGCACCCCGACAACCAAGACGACGACCGAGCCGAGTAACACGTGCGCGGCGCCGAGGTGGCCGGGAACAACAAGCGCACCGCCACCGAAAGCCAAAACCAGCGCGTCGAGGGCAAGCCAGGTACCAGTTCGTGTGTCACCGTACTTGCGCACGCCAATTCCCGCCGCGACCATCGCGCCGATGCCAAGCCCAAGTAGGCCGATTCCGGGGGCGAGCGGGTCGCCGTCGACGCGGGCGAGACCAAGCAGCAGCAGCGTCGCGAGCACGCCAACCAGCGAAAGTACGAGTCCGGTCGTGCGCGCAGCCGCAGCCGACCACGACGTGAATTCGCTTGCGGTGAGCTGGGACACGGCATCGATGACGTCATCGAAAAGCGCGGGTGCCTCTTTGCGCGAAACCGGGCTCAGCACAAGCAGTTCCCCGTCGAACACCTCCGACTCGGTGAGGGTTCGGCTCGGCGCGAGCGGGTCGCGACCAAGGCGTGCGAGCGTCCAGTGCTGGGCGGTGACGGGGGCCGAATCCTCGTCGGCGTCGGCGATACGCGGATCGCGCGAGCGGATGAGCGTGACCAGCTCGCCGATGAAAGTAGCGATCGGCACCGTCGCGGGCAAGCCGATGTCGAGCTGGGTATCGCCGCCGATCACCGACACTCGACAGAGCTCGGGCTCGGATGCTCGCTGGCCCGTCATCTCCATCCAGCCGCCTCCACAACGAACCTTCGCATGCCTTCACCAGTAACTCAGAGTGAACTTTGGTCGCCGCCAACGGTTCTCGTTGCGACCGTGCCATGACATTACATAATCTAACGGTTAACGCGAGTTCTCCATCAAGACGAAGATTCCGGGGTCGAGACAACAGTGCCAGATATCCGCCAGGCCCAGCGAGCGTTCGACGCGGGCGTCCTCTCGCTCGGACTCAGCATCGACGGCCAGGAGTCGGGGCGCGATCTGGAATACGCCAAACTCGCCTTCCAGCGGGCAACCGAGTGGGACGCGTCGATGGCCGACGCGTGGCTTGGCCGGGCAGCCGCTGGCGAGGTTACCGCCGATGTCCTGGCGAATCTGTATCGAACAAGCCGAGATTCGCTTGGTCGTGAGCAACGGCGAGTTGGCCTCGCGCCGCGCGCGCTTTCGGCCAAATTCGATCCAGGCCTCTACATCAGCTACCCGCTCGCGTCGCTCACCGAGGCGTGGTTGGCGTGGGCGTCGCTGCTGATCGGACAGGGTGAATACGGTGCCGCCGAGCAGGTGCTCGACGAGCTCGACACCGTCCGGCGCGCGCGCGTCGACGACCCCGACCGCGCCCACGACGACCTGGTCTGCCTCTACGTGCGCGGCATCCTGCACTTCAATACGCAGCGCTGGTCGGACGTGATGACCGTGCTCGCCGGGTCGGCCGAATGGACCGACCCGTACCTGGCGACCGGCGCGCACGTGATGGTCGGTACCGCCTGCGCGCAACTCGGGCTTTTCGGCGAGGCCGTGCGCCGGATGGAACAGGCTGAGGCAGGCCCGATTCCACTCGCCCGCGCGCACGCGATGCACAGTCGGGGGCTGTGTCTGCGGGAAATGGGCAGCGAAGCCGAGGCACAGGCACTGTTCGAACAGGTGTACTCGCAGTCGCCGGATTTCGCGGCCAACACCGCGGCCATGCGCGACCGCACCTACCGCATCACCGTCACCAGTCGCGAGTCCATCGACGCGCGCACCGACAAGTGGGATCCGAAATCGGCACCAAGCGTGGCCGAGCTAGCCACTGCCGAAGCCGAGGACCGCGCCAAGGACGTGCTCGCCCAAGCCCGGGCTGAACTGGACCGTCAGGTGGGGCTCGCGTCGGTGAAGACCCAGGTCGCGAAGCTCCAGTCCTCGGCACAACTGGCGAAAATCCGTGCGGAGAAAGGACTTTCGAGCCAGTCGCGCGGACAGCACCTCGCCTTCACCGGGCCGCCGGGCACCGGCAAGACAACGATCGCGCGGGTGGTCGCCAAGATCTACTGCGGAGTCGGGCTGCTCAAGACCGACAAGGTGATCGAGGCAAAGCGCGTCGACTTCGTGAGCCAGAACCTCGGCGGCACCGCGATCAAGTCGGAAAAGCTGATCGACTCGGCGATGGACGGGGTGCTGTTCATCGACGAGGCGTACACCCTGATCCAGACGGGCCTGTCCGGTGGCGACGCGTTCGGTCGGGAGGCCGTCGACACGCTGCTTGCCCGGATGGAAAACGACAGGGACCGGCTCGTTGTGATCATCGCGGGCTACGACGGCGAGATTGACCGCTTGCTCGCGGCCAATGACGGCCTCGCGTCCCGCTTCGCCAAGCGCCTACAGTTCCCCTCTTACACCCCTGACGAACTTGGGCAGATCGGCGAGATCATCGCGAGTGGTCGCGATTCCCAGCTCGCTGACGCCGCGAGCGCCGCGCTCATCGAGGCGTGCTCGTTCCTCTACGACATCGAAAGCACCGACCAAAGCGGGCAACCCCGTCGCGGTGTCGACCTCGCTGGCAACGGCCGTTTCATCCGCAACGTGATCGAGGCAGCCGAGGAGGAACGGGAGTTCCGGTTGGCGAACGACGCCGAAATCGACCTCACCGAGGTCGACGACGACGTGCTGATGCGCATCGAGGAACCGGACATGCGCATCGCCCTGCGCAGCATCCTCGCCACGTTGAATGTGGGTGAGCTGCCCGCTTCGCTGCGCTAGCGGTTACTTTCCCGATGGCAGTGAGTCGTAGCTCGTCAGCGCGTCCTTCGCGGAAAGTGTTGGGCCGGGGACTAATTGGCCGACGATCGACCACGGGGCAAGCCGGGGCTTCGATTCAAGCCCGAGCATCGCGGCGGCCTCCGGCGTCGGCACGCCATAGCGAATGCCGTTGTCGGCCACGTAGAACAGCGACTCGCGGCGCGGACTGCCCGCGTCGGCACCGGTGATCTGGACAAACTCGCCCGACATCGGCGCGAGGTAGACCTCGTCGACACGGTCACCGGTACCGTCGGCGGTCGACAGGTCGACCGGCTTCGCCGACGATGGCAGCGGCAGTCGCTGGCCAAGCAGCATCGTGAGCTTGGCGCGCTCCCCCGGGCCCTCGATCGCCGTCGCTGTGCCGGGCGACTTCGCCCAATTCACGCAGGCGACCGGCGCGTCTTCGGCGGAGACGAGGCGAGGACGCTGGGTGGGAAAGTCGACGACGGGGAGCGAGGTAAGCACACGGACCTGGTCGAGCACGTCGGGCGGCAACGCGGCAATCTCGCGCATCCCGTGTGAATCCGCGTTGCGCAGCAACTCAGCTGTGAACGGGCTGACCTGCTGCACGCCCTCAGCGAGGACAACGTAGGTGGTCGCACCGACCGAGATCACGCCGCCGACGGGCACGCTGGCCAACTTGCCGGGCCCAGGTTGCCCAGCACCGGGGATCGTCGGGACCGCGATCGGATCGACTTGTGTTGTCGCACCGAGGAATCCGGTGCCGACGGGCCGGGCTCGCACACTCGACAGGCCGAGCGTGCGGGCGACAACCGAGTTCGCGGCGTCGACCTCAGCACGCAAGCCGTTGTAGACGAGGTAGGTCTTGTCACCGCGTTTAACCAGTAGCGCGTCCGAGGCTTCGGCTTCGGCGACCCGATCGCCGAGCGCGGGTGCGCCGGCGATCACCGTTGTTGTTCCGCCGGTCGCGCTTGCCGCGCTGCCGGTGATCGACAGCTGCGTTGTCTCGCACAGCGTCCACCTTGACGCGTTGCCCTGCTTCGAACCGGGCATCGCCGCTGGCGCGCCGGGGATACCAAGCAGCGGGCCGCGCGACATCGAGTCGAGCTTGGCGTCTTTCACCGAGTGCGGTTCGGCAGCCGATCCGGCGATCAGGCGCGCGGAAGCGAGGTTGAGCACCGGATGCAGGGTTTTGCCGCCATCCTTACCAGCGACGACTACGTACATCGCGCCGCTCTGCTTTCCGGTGATGATCAGCGAATCCCCAATGGCACCTTGGGGTTTCAGAAAGCTCATGATGGCGGCGCCAGCGATAATAATGAGGCCGAGTACCGCGCCGACCCACAGCGACCGACTTTGCGAACGCATCGGATCGTGCAGCATCCGCACGTCGCGACGTACGAGCGCGTGGTCGAGCCGCCGCAGCAGAAACCGGTAACCGTTGACCTGAGCCTTTGTCGTCAACTGTGCTGGCACGCTCGACACGGTACCGTAAGTAACGACCGCTTCCTGGGCGAGAATTCCGTTGCGGGAACGTACGCATAAGAGGGACAGGCGTTTTGAACACTGACGACCAGGCCAACGCGTGGCGCGATCCCGAGTTCTGGCTCTTTCGAGTGCTTCCCCTGCGCGCGACGGTGCCGGTCGCGGTGCTTGCCGCCGCCATTGCCTGGGTCGTGCTCGCCACCACCCATTCGCTGCCCGGGGCGGGCGGCACCGCCGCTGCCACACTGCTGATCGGCTTGCTTCCGATTCGGGGACGTGGACTAGCGATCCGAATTGCGGGCTGGGTCGCGCGACGTCACGCCCGACGCGACGAAACCATCGATCGCGCACCAGCATTTGATGTTCCGCTACCCGAAGGTGGTGCGTGTGGAGTCCGCTGGGACGGCGATCTCCTGCTCACCATGCTGCGGATCGAGCCACCCGACGACACGCTCACGCTGCTGCGCGCGGGCACGCTCAGCGCCGACCAACTTCTCCCGCTCACCGAAATCGCCGCCTGTCTCAGCCAATTCGACATCGAGTTGGCGAGCATCGACGTGATCGCCACCGGCGCGCGCACGGCGGGAACAGGACCGGCAGCGCGGCTATACGACAGCATCCTCGGACCACTGCCCGCGATCGCCTATCGAACCTGTTGGCTCGCACTGCGATTCGACCCCACTCACAACGTCGGCGCGGTCGCCAAACGCGGCGGCGGGGCGACAGGTGCGCTGCGCACCGCGATCATCGCGACGAGACGCGTAGCGAATCGACTCGCCACCAACGATGTCCACGCCGCCGTACTGACCGCGACCGAGATGAACAGCGCGGTAAGGGAACTCACGCACGGGTTCGAGCCAACCGAGCTCACTGAGACGGCGATTGGCCTTGTCGGACGCGGTCGCTACCTGACCCACTACCAACTCGCCGCGCCGATGCTCAGCGATGCCGGGTTCGCCGCGATCTGGTCGACACCGACGCTGTCGACCACCGTCACACTGCGGCTGCGGCCGGGCGGCGGCGATAACCGGGCATCAACGGTGGTACTCAACGCCGTCGTGCGCTTCGACACCGACAGCGAACTGGCGAGCGCCCCACTGATCGGACTACGCGATTTGCCCGGGAGACAGCGTCGAATGTTGTTGGACACCTTGCCGATTGGTTCGACCAACGCGGCAGCCGACGGGTATCGCGGCAGCGTCGCCGCCCTCGCCGCGCTAGCCGTGCCAACGATCGGCTGCGGGCAACTGATTGGCGCGGACGAGCGCGGGCAAGGCATCGCGGTACCGCTCATTGGCGACGGCACCCGGCGCGTTGACATCGTCGGCTCGCTCGACCTCGCCCAGCAGGTAATCCTGCGCGCCACCGGACTCGGCGCGCACGCGGTGATCTACACCGCTCGCCCCAACGCATGGCAGTCGATGGTCGCCAATCTCGCGACGCCCCAGCTCCTTTCGATCGCGCCGCGCGTTGCTGGCGCGAGCCCGCAACCCCAAACCGGACCGCCACCGATCCCGGCGGCACCCTTCCCGACGACCACGGTCCTCGTTTACGACGGCATCGCCCCAACCAGTCATCTTGGCGGTGCGACCGTGGTCGAGGTGATGACGTCTCCGCGCGACCCCGACGCCGCGTCGGCTATCGACGTGACGTTGATCCAGGACCCCACCGCGCCCAACCGCGTCACCGTCCGCACCGCGACCGGGTCAACGACGGTCACCATGGTGACGACACCAGGCGAACTGCACTACATCGGCGAATCACTCGCCGCGCGATAGCTCCCGCACAGCGCGAAGCACCCGAAACACCTGGGTGTTTCGGGTGCTGATCGGGCGGCAACTAGAAGTCAGCGAAGCCGTCGCCAACCTTGCCGTCTGCCTCAAGCGCGCGATGCAGCGCCGACTCCACCTGGGCGGCGAGCTTGTCGAGCTTCTCCAGGGTGTCCGACAGCTCGGTCTTGAGGTTGCCGTGCGCGCGCACGAAGTTGGCGACCGCGTTCTCACCCTGCAGGTTGTTCTGGAAATCGGTCGACGCCGAATCGAGTTCCGCGATCTGCCCCTTCATCTGCCCACCGTAGGTCTGCAGATCGGTGAAGAGCTCGTTCATCGCGGTCGGATCGTAAAGAATCGTCATAGCTTGAATCCTTTTCGTTAAACGAGATTGGTGTGCGAACCAGCCGACGGCGCGGCAGCGCCACCACCGGACAGGCCCTGGCCGTCCATGTTCACGATCGTCGACTTGCCACTGCCCACCGCAGCGGTGAACAGGTCGAACTGCTTGTTGAGGTCGTCGGACTCCTTGTTCCACGCCTCGGCTACCTTGACGAACTCGTCGGAGGCGTCGCCCTTCCAACCGCGCAATACGGCCTTGGCCGACTCGTCGATCTCGTTCACCGACTTGCGCAGCGCGGCGATGGTCGTCTCAAGGTGGGAAACGACCTTGTCGATCCCACCGGCTTCTACGCCTACTGGTCCCTGAGGGGGCATGGTTAAACCTTTCTCAACTTCATGGGTGGATCTTCATGCGTGGATCTGAGTTGGCTACTCGGACTGCCACCTCCCACCGGGAAGCCCCTCAAGGAGCGCGCCGATGGCTTGGGTGACGCGATGGTCCGTGCCAGGCGAGATGGTCGACCACAGACGCCCGTCAGGTGCCGTCATCGGGGCGATGACAACCCGGCCGCGCGCGGTGTCATACACCGCGACCGCGCCTGGCGCTTGGGTGGAGCGACCGTCCCGATGAGTGGTCGCGACGATCTCGGTGTAGGCGTGACAGGAACCCATCGCCGCGCCGATAGCGGTTGCGTCGTGCGCGGCGACGCCAAGCGCGTACATGGCGTCGGAGTAGTCGGCGGTGGTGTTGGCCTCGGTGAGGCGACCGGCTAGCTCGTCGGCTTGCACGCTGACGGAGGCGACGTCGGCGGGACCGCATGTGGGGAGTTCGGTTAGCAGGACGCGTGCCAGATCTGCGACCGCGCCGTCGATGCTGATTGTTGCTACGCGCACGTCGTCGCCGGTGCGTATCGCGTTCGCGTGTTGAATCCCTCGGCGCACCAAGCTAATTCGACGCTTCTCGATGCCGGAGTAGTAACGCGCGGAGAGTTCGGCCGCAGGCTGGGAAAGGATGTGCAGCGCGTCGGCAAGGTCAGTCGCGACGTCGCCGTAGTCGTCGATGAGCCCGCGCTGACGCAGGTCGGCGATAGCGTCGGCCCGCGCGGCTTGCCATGCTTCGATGGTGTCTTGGCGCGGGCCGATCCCAAGTACCAGCGGGAGCGTCTGCACGCGAAGCTGGTCGGCGACCGCGAGCACGGTGTCGTTGGTGAGCGCGATCATGACGCGTCACCTGAGCCCGTCGTGGTGGAGCTGACCTGCGACTGGGCGCGTTCGCTGCCACCGAGCACAGCGGGTGCGGCCTGAATCTCACCTTCGGCGACAAGCTGATCAGACTCTTCGAAGGCAAGGCTCGCGCGCGGAAACCGCGGTGCTTCGTGCACGCCGCCCTGCGGCATCGCGCCGGGAACAAGGGGTGCCGTTCCCGCCGGAGCCGAGGTAGCAACGGGAGTTGGCGTTGGCGTGGCGACCGGGGCAGCTGACTGCGCTAAAACCGGTGCACGATAAGCGGTTTGCACAGGAGCGGGCAGCGACGGCAGGGCGAACGATCCGATGCCAGCCACCCCGGGCATCGAAACCGCGCCACCCGACTTCGGCTGTGCCCCACCACCTTCCGCGATTAGCGCCGTCTCTGACGCGATCGGTGGCGCTTGCGCGTGCGACCACGGCGTGGCAAGTGGCTCGGTCGCCGCCTCGTAGCCACGCATCACCCGTGACGCGACCGCGGTCGCCGCGTCCGCGTCGGCGTCGGTACTCGCGGCGACCGCCTTGATCGGTGCGCCAAGGACCGAGCCCACACTCTCGACGGCCTTTTGCAGCTCAGCGATCGCGGCCAGCTCGGTGGCCCCCGGCATGGTCGCCTTAGCGATCTCGTACGCCGCCGCCTGCGCCTGCACGCGAGCGGCATTGGCTGCCGCCGCTGTCGCCGTTTCGATCAGCCATTCCCGCAGTAGCGAAACCCGTTGCCACACTTGTTCACTGCGCGCCGACTGCCAGGACTGCCGCAGTTCGCGCAGCACCTGCTCGTAGTCAAGCACGGCGGTGCCTAGCGCAACGGCCAACCGCGACCACGCGGCTGCCGCATCGGCCATCGGGACCGCGCCAGCGCCGGTGGTGAGGTCGACCGCGAGCCGCTGCGGCTCACGCGCCTCCCACACGACACCGGTGAATCCGGGCTGCGGCGGTTCGATCATCAGCTACCTAGACCACTCGCGTTATCGGCTTCCATCTTGCCGAACTCGGCGACCTGCCCGCGCAGGCTTGCGGCGAGCTTGCGCATCTCATGCACGCCCGACTCGGTTTTGGTGAGGAAATCGTCGGCGACCGCGTTTGTTGTTGTCGCGGCGCGCGCCGATACCTCATCCGCACCCGCTGGCGGAACGCTCAATGTTGGTGCGACAGCGGCAATCTCGCTGCTGAGCCGATTGACGAGGGTGTCGATTGCGGCAGCCGCCTTTGTTGCCGCCGTCGCCTCGAATTCGAAGGTGTTGCTCATGGTGGCGTGCTCCTTCTCAGCTCACAGGGTGAGTCTTTTGTCCGGTGACGCACCGACAACGGGTGCGGACGCTTCGTCGAGCTGGCCGACCACCTCGTCGCCGTGATGACCGGTGACCAGGTGACTTTGGATGCCGCTCGTGCCTTCAGCACCTTCCGTCGGACGGGCAAGTCCGCCTGCCGCGCCAGCGCCCATCGGCAGGTAGCCAGGGCTCGACCCATTCGCGCTGACGGTGGTCGCGGTGTTACCCGAGCCGTTCGGCGCTGCGACGGCTCCGTGTCCAGCGGTGCTCGGCACGCCAGCGGGGGTCGCGCCTTTGCCTTGCCACGGACTCAGCGGGGTTGCTGGGGTGGCGACGCCGCCGACCCGTCCTCCGCCGCCAGCGCTGCCACCACCCGCGCCCAGCGCGGCGGCGATTGCTGAAGCGCCGGTGAGGTCGGTCGTGTCTTTCGCCGTCGTCGCACTGGGCGTCGCAGTCGTGGTGCCGGACAGCGAGTTCACCTGCTGCGCAACCGAACTCAACGACTGTGTCGCGGTGCTGACCGTCGAGATAAGCGGACTGATAACGCTCATCAACTGCGTAAGCGAATCCGAACTCATCGAGTTGACCCCCGATGGCGCGTTGGTGATTTCCACCTTCTGCCCAGCCCGCGTCATTTCCGCGCTATGGCCGATCAACTCGGCTTTGGTTTGCGCGGTGATGGCGAGCGCTTCCCCAATAGCTTCGACGGTGGCCGCGATCAATGCGGCCTGCCCGATCGGGCTGGCCAGATAGAGCGGTGCCATTGCCAGGGTGGCCGAGTACCGTGCGACGACGGCTGCCAGCTTGGCCGCCCCGATCGCGACCGACGATGCCGCGTTGCCGAGTACCGCCTTCTCTTCGACGCCCTGCTTAGCTAGTTCAGCACTATCGGTTTGGGCGGCGGCTGCCTTCTGTGACGCCTGGGTCGCCGCCATGCTCTGCCACAGCGACATGACCGTGGAAAGCGCGGTCGAGCCAAGCGACATTGCCTGTTGCAGCACCGAACTCACGTTCGTGAGCGCTTCGGCGGGATTCGTCCCTCCCCCAACAGCATTCAACTGTCCAGTGCCGAACGCCGACGCCAACTGGGTGAGCGGCCGCATGAGCGCGGTGAGGTCGATCGTTGGCAGCGGCGGCAGCTCGGGAAACGCGGGCAGTGCGACGAATTCGGGCATGGCGGGAAGTGGCGGGAGCCCGAGCGAACCAAGCACCTGCCCGACCGGTTGATCGAGCATTGGTGCGAGCGAGCTCGCGCGCAACAGCTCAAGCACCGATGGGTCGACGGCGGCGTTGTCGCTCATGGTTATTTGATCGAGCCAATGCCGAGTTTGGCCGCGGCATCAGCGCCCTCGTAGGTGGCCGCTCCCTCCGCCGCCGTGACAGCCGTACCCGCGTGCACGGCGGCTAGCTGAGCGACGGAGGTGAGGTGATTGGCTTGGGCGTAGACGAACGAAAGCAAGAACTCCTGGCCAATGAGGCCGAACACCGGCACCACAGCGGCTGTTGTTGCCGCCTGGTCGACCGCGCCCGCCTGCGCGACGCCAGCCGCCATCGTGGCCGACGCGCCAGCGTAGGCGCGTAGTGCTTCGGGAACTACCGCAACGTGATTCATCCCTGAGGCGTCCAATCTTGAAACAGCACTTAGTGTTTCGTTACTTTATCTACCCGATTGCGGGGTTGGCTATGCCGAGCGAACGTAAAGTTCGGCTGAATTGATCACGCCCCTGAGTTGAACGCGGTGATCAGCTCGCCCCGTTCGGCGTAGGCGCGCGCGAGTGCGGCCTGGGCCGTCGCGGTGAGCACGCGCTCGAACTCGGCCGGGCTCATCGACCTGATCGCATCGGAAAACGCCAGGTCGACCAGCGCGCCAGCCCCATCGACAACGGCGGTGACCGAGCCGTCCGGCGACGTCTCCGACACTCGGATACCCGACGTTGCTTCTTGCAGATCCTGTAGTCGGTAAAGCTGACCGCGTACCTGGGCGATCAGTTCGTCCATCGTCTCGACCATCGCAACGCCCCTCAAACTTTTCAGACCGACCTCAGACCGACCGCAGCCAGCTCTGCGGTTCGGTTTCGTATTCCTGTTCCTCGACGATCTCGGTCGCCGCCACCTCCGCCTCAGTTGGCAGCCCGATCCGCGACAGCACTTCGGGCGCAAATCCCGCATCCGCCAACTGGTTTCGTCGCGCGAGCCCGGCCCGACGCGCGGAGTGTTGACACAGTCGCAGCACTTCGGCGGCCAACGCGGCCGGGTCCTGCCGGAGCTCAGCGGCCGCGACACTGATGCCGACGGGCACGCCCTGCTCGGTGGTGCGCACCACGATGGACCCGCTGCGCGACTGCGCGCTGAATTCGGTTGGCAACTCGGTCATCCCACTCCCCTTCCGTCATGCCCGATCATCGACGATGGCACTGACAACTTCGGCGATCTGGCCGTTGACCAGGTCTGTTACGCGCGCTCGGTCCGCGCCGACCGCGACCATTGGCGGTCCGGGCATCACCAGGTAACGACCGTCGTCGACCACGTCACGCCAGTACACGCGAAGGCGCACGAGGCCGCGTGGACCGAACCGCGACCACCCCTGCTCGATCGCGATCGAGCCAGCATGCTCAGCGGGAGCGGCGAGAAACGCTGACGCCTTGGTGGCGACCTCGTCGTCATAGTGCTGCACGAGGGAACGGCCATAGCCATAGTCAAGCTCCGACGACGCCGGCTCGGTGAGCTCGATCTCGCGCTCGCGGCCACCTGCGCGCTCGGGTAGTGCGCACGCGACCACCTGGCCGAGGCTCGTCGCGTCATGGATCGAGACAGCGAAACCCGAGGCGTCATAAAGGGTTTCGCCGGGCCGCTGCGTAATGAGGTACCCGATGTCGCCTTTACGCACGGCGAGCAAACGTAGTGCGTCGGCGGGCTCGTCCGCCCGCTTGCCAACGCCGAACCCGGTCACGACGATGCGAATATCGGGCGTGCGGATCGTTTCGACCAGGTCGTCGAGTTCACCGCCCAGTCGGGCGCGCAGAGCGGCCCAGTCCTGTCGTCGGATGAGCGCGCCCTCGTCCGCGCTGCGCTCCGGGCAGCTGTAGATGAACGGGTCGGGCATCGTCTCCTCGCCCAAACCTGCCCACAGCGCATCGAATTCGGCACCGGTGAACGCCAGCGATGGCGCGGTCATTGCTCGACCACCGGACGCGCGACCGTCGGCGGCGCGCCGAGCGCTTCATCGAGGTGCGTCGTCGAGTCGAGGTAGTCGGCCCGCTTGTGCTCCTTCTGCTGCGCGCCACCCGCGCCAGCGCCGCCCATCGGCGCGCCACCCATCGGCATGCCGCCCATTCCCGCGTTGGCGGCGAGGCCAGCGCGACCGGCGGACGGGTCGATCGTGGCGGGCACCGCTGTCGCCGCGCGGGGAAAGAGCCTGGACGCGTTGAGGTTTGCGTCTGGCTTTACGGCAGCACCAGCGCCAGCGCCGCCACCCCCGCCTCCCCCTTTGGCTGCCGCTCCGGTTTTCTTGGCGGCGGCTTCTTTCAACTGTTCCGGCGTCATGCCGGTCAGGGATGCCAGTTGGGAAAGGGCACTATCCGACGGCGACTTCGCCGAGGTGGCCGAGTTCGCGGAGTTCGCGGAGTTCGCTGAGTTCGCGCTTGCGCTTTGCGCCGCCTGTTGCGCTTGCTGAAGCGCGGATTGCAGCGCCGACGACCCCGACGATCCCGACGAGCCGCCCGCGCCCGCCTGCTTCGCCCGCTCCTGCTGTTGCCGCAGTTCCTCCTGCTGCCGCTGATTGCGCTCGGCGACCTGACTGCTTGCTTGCCGCGCGTCCGCGAGCGCTTGGCGCTGCGCCGCCGTGAGCCCGCCACCGCCCGAACCGCCGGTCCCGCCACCGCTGCCGCCGGTACCGCCGGTACCGCCGCCCTGGTCGCCGCCGGTTTCGCCGCCCGCGCTGGTGGTCGGCGCGTCGGGAGCGGGCAATGCCGCGACATGTGAGGTGGTCTGGTTGACCCCGGGCACGTAGATGTCTCGCAACACTTCGCGCCCGCGTTTGGCCGCCGCCTGCTTGTCCGCCTGGCGCGATTCCTCCGCTATCAAGTGGTTCGTATAGGTGGGAAGCACGAGCGCGGCGGTAAGACCCACTTGTGTCGCGGTCAACCAGCCCGCCGCGTAGTACAGAATCTCGGCGATCGAGCGCATGTCAGCGACCAGGGCGTCAGTTCCAGTGTGGTAGTTGCCCATCGCGTTGCGCGCCTTGGTCGCGCCGTCCGGGCTGGTCCAGTTCTTCTGCGAATCGTCGACCGCGGTGTGGAGCTTGTCGAAGCCGCTGTCGACCGAGCCAGCCAGCTCGTTCCACTGGGCGGCGATGGCGACCAGGGTGGTCGGGGCACCGCCGTCGCGGATACCGTCGCGAATCTGCTCCAGGTATTCATAGGTGAACGTGCCAGCGCCCGGGTCTTCGGCTTTGGTGAACGCCCCATCGCAACCTTTGTCGCCCAAACCTTTTGGCAGTTTCGTCGCATCGGCGCGCGACGGCGACGGCGCGGAAAACGGCCCGCGCGCGGCCAGCCGCGGGCCGGTCGACTTGCTCTGCTCGATGTCAGTGCGCAGCCTGCCAATATCGTCGGAGCTGATGGTTTCCGCACCCTTGTAATGCTTGGCCGCGCTCATAAACGTCTCGGCGACATCGTCGAGAATCGACTCGTGTTTCGCGAGTAGCTCGTGGAGTCGGCTTGCCTTCTTGGTGAACTGCGTCGACAGGTCGCGTCCGGAGCCAAGGATGCTGAACGCGGGCACGTTGGACACCGAATCAATGGACGCGCCAACAGAATTGATGTGTTCGCGTGCCGTATTCGCCGCGCCGACAAGCGCTTTCAACGCGCCCGGCTCAAGCACGAGTTGCCCTTCACCCGCGGACGCGCGCAGCCCGGCCCACTGTTGGCTAGCCGTTGGTTCCGGTGCCATCCCCGCGTCTCCTAACCCAGACCAAACTCGTTGCGCTCGCGCACGATTTTACGGCCGTGATGGTGAATTCGGTATGTACGCAAGTGAACTGGTTACCACCACGCCTGGATCGCGGCCCCCAATTCAGGGGTGTAGGTGATGGGCGCAGGCCGGTAATTGGCGAGCCGCACCTGTTCAACGAATTCGATGGGGAGCGTGATGTTGTGGTTGATCACGTACCGCAGCGAGTCGGTGCGCCAGATCCAGTCGCCGTCGGTATGCAGGGAGGGGGCACCCGGGATGAAGGTGTCGGGCGCGAACAGGTCGGGCACCGACTCCATCACGTCAAAACCGCGCGTCGACGCGCGCATGTAGTCGATGATCTCGGCCCGGTCCGGTTCGACACTGTCGCTCACGGCATCGAAAATCGAAGGGAGATAATCCCGTTCGCCTCGATAGAGTTCACGAAACATCGCGACGGGCAACAGGTCCATGTCAGCGTTCCTCCACTGTCTTGCTGAGCACCGTGCCGTCGGCGGCGTATTCGACGGTGTAGTGCTTGGTGCCGTCGGGGTGCCAGTGCGGCCAGGTACCGACCGGATGCCCGTTGGCGTAGGTGCCCGAGCTGCGCAGGACACCGTCGGAATACCAGGTCCGCGTCGGTCCGTTGGCGTGCCCGTCGACGTAGGTGACGACACGGACGATCGGACTCTCGTCGTCAACGTCCGATGCCCGCGAGATGGCTTCGCCCGCGAACCCAACGCCGTCGCGCAGGTACTTTCGCGCCCGCTCGTCGAAATCGAGTTCCGCTAGATCCGGCGCGTCGGGATCAATATCTTTCGCGGTGCGATCGTTGACGCGCTCGACAACCGCGCCGGTCGCGTCCCAACGGGTGCGATCAAGGAGCTCGCCTTCGACGGTGTACTTCTCAAGCAGCGATGGGCGTCCGTCTGGAAACCACTCTTCCCATTCGTCAACGCGACGACCATCGAAGTAAGACCCCGAAAACCTCAGCGCCCCACCGGAATACCAGCCCTGCCACACTCCCGATGGCGCACCTTCCCGGTAACCGCGCATCGCGACAATCACGCCTGCGTCGTCGAACTCGGTGACGACGCCGGTGAACGGCTCGCCGTCGTAGCGCGCGTGCTGGTGCTCATCGATCGTCAACTTCGGATCGTTGGCGTCGGCGCGGTCAGTCATGCGTTAGCTCCGTTCGGAAATCGGCGGTCGCACCCGCGACGGTGAGTTCGAAGTAGGCGGCGTCGCGGTCGAAACCGGCACCGGGAAAAACGCGGGCGAGCAGTTCAGCGGTGACGCCGCCCTGCTCGGCCGCGCGGACGAGCGGGCCGATCGCGGCGAGTTGGGCCGCGCTGGCGCTGTCGCCGAGCACGCCAGCGACCACGTCGACGACCGTATCGGTGGTCCACATCGCCGGGACCGCCGCCGCGAGTTGATCAGCGCTCGGTGAATCGCCGCGATGCCAGCGACCGGCTTCCCACCAATAGCAGAAACTCAGCAATCCGCTTGTCGCCCTTCGGTTTAGCACCACCTCCGACACCCACGCGGGTGCGCCCCGATACAGCGCGGGCAGCGGCGCGGGGCCCGCGTAGGCGGCCTCAAGCGCGGGCGCGTTCCACACCCCGCCCGAAAGGACAGCGCGGTCGCCGGGCAACAGCGACAGCGTCGACCCGCTGCGGGACGCACCCTCGAAAACGAGGCAGCCGGGTGCGGTTCTCGGTCCCCAACTCGATTCGACCGCGACGAACGCGGCGGCGATAACCGCCCATCGGCGGGTGATGACGGGCAGGTCGGGGAACTCGGCACCGGGCTCGCAGGTCGTTGCGGTGACCCCGGCTGCCGCGTCGGCGCGTGCCTGCTCGGCGGCGGTGCGTGGGTCGCGCAATTGATGTCCCGCGTTGCCGATATAAGCCGCCAACCACATCGGGACGTGCTCGCGCGGGTAGAGCTCGATGTCGGTGCGGTACGTCGCTGGCGGGAAAAGTTGGTCGTCGGGGAACGGTTCGTCGCCGTAGTCGTAGTCGACATCGAGTTTGCCGTCGCTGGTCATGGTCAGCAGGTAGCGCCACCACGGGCCATCGCCGAAACCCGAGGAAAGGTCACGGTGTTCGCGCAGCATGCCGAGGATCTGCGGCGTGGGGAACACCCGGGCGAAGCGCCCGTCGGCGTCACCGAACACGATCACCGTGCTTTCCGCTGCCGCGGTCATCGCGAAACTGGCCTCTACCTTCGTCCAGCCTTCGGGCCCAAGCCGCGCGACCTCACGGGCCAGGTGGTGGCTCAGCTTCGTCGACCGCTCGACCACGTCGTCGGTCAGGGTGAAACCCACATCAGGATCTCGCATGGGTCCTCCTGCTCACTTCGGGTTCGGTCAACGGAAGATGGCCGATCGACGGGACGGGTCGGCGGTGACGTCGCGAACAAGCAGTCCGAGGTCGAGTTCCGGCGGTAGCGACGGATAGACCACCTGGCACAGCACCTGCCCCGCCGACATCACGAGCAACCTGGACATTCGCTGCGGCGACTGCTCCCAACTCACGTCGATAGGCCCGTCAAGCGGAAACGCGAACTGCCCGACCCGCAACGCCAACCCGTCCCGACCACGGTAGAACACGACCGGCGCGTCACCCAGTTGGGCATAGACACCGTTGGCCGCCGAATCGTTGGGCTGCACGGCATGCAGGACGCCGGTGGCGGGGTCGAGCAGGCCGGGTGGGCCGAAGCCGGTGAGGGGTCGGACGAAGACTGGAGGGTGATTCGCGTTGGGCCCGTTGGTACCGGGCCTAATGCCGTTGTGCGCGTTCGGCATTGGTGCCATCGCCGAGCTGTCTTGTTGTGGGAGGTACTGGCTGCCGTTGGTCCCGCCAGGGTGCGTCGGGAAGGTGCCCGGCTGAGCGCCGCCGTGAGGCGCGACCCCGTTCGAATATCCAGACGGGTTCCCGTTGCCGACTTGGGCATGAGGATGCTGGGCCGTCGCCGCATTCATTCGGCGCTGGTAGTCGGCGATATCGGCATGCGGCGACGGGTCCGGCTGCCGCGCGGGTTGAGTGGGCGAGATCGGGTCGGGGTTCGGTAGTTCGGGACGTGCGAAGAAGGGGATGTCGGGGAATTCGACTTCCTCTTCCTCGTGGTGCGGATGCAGGTGCGAACGCAGACGGTGCCCCGGTAGCTGGGCGGCCGCTGAGTTGTCGGGTTCGCGGTTGTCGGGTTCATGGTTGTCGGATTCGCGCGAGCGATCGGCGGGATGAGTGTCGTCGGCACCCATCCAATCTGGGCCAGGTGCGCCCGGCTCGTCAGTATCCGGCGTCGGGTGCGGGCCACGGGTGTCGGGGCCATCTGGTGCGGGTGGTTGTTGGTCGGGCGCGGCGGGCGGGAGTTGTTCGGGGGCGGCCGGGGTGAGAGGGGTGGTCGGGGCGTGCGGCTCGATTAGCAGGGTGCGTAAAGCGGCGATGTCGGCGCGACGCTGACGGATCTCGTCGCGAATTTCGGCGTGGACCTCGGCGCGTTGGGCTGGGGTGAGGCGTTCCTCGCGGTCGATTCGGCCGTCACGGAAGATCTCGTATGCCTGCGCGAAGCGGGTCGGGTCGGCGTTGGTGAGGTCGACGCCGAGCAGCCGCGCGTAATCGCTACTCGGAGTGGGCAGCGCGTCGGGGGTTGTGCCGATCGCGGTCGGCCCCGGTTCGCCGACGGTGTCCGCGCCGACCTCACGCAAGAAGTCGATGGCGTCGCGGTCGTGGACCGGTGGGTCGTCGCCAACGGCGCGCGGGTCGGTCGCGGGGTCGAAGACAAGGCCGTCGGTGAACGGATCGAGGTCCGCGAGCCTCGCGACGAAGTCGGTGAGTGGCCCAACGACGTCGTTGCGATCGGCAATCACGTTGACTCGGTTCACAATCGCGTCGTGGAGCGCGTCCGCGTCGGTCGGCAGCGCGGTCCGCTCAAGCCCGAGATGCGGAGCGAGCGCCACGCGCGCGGCGGCAACTGCGGTTGGGTCGATCCCACTGATCAGCTTCGCGTAGGCGAGCAAGTCCTTCACCTGTTGGCGACGCAACGCCGTGCCCGTCGTTGGGTCGGCGATGGTTTCGGCGATGACTGCGGGAGTGAGCGCGTCGGCATCGACACGTGCGCGCAACGCGAGTCTGGCACGGGCGTCATGCAATTCGTTGAAGTTGTCGATCGCGTCGACGGTCAGCGCGTAGTCGATCAGCGCCTCGACCTGCCTCGCCCGCATACCGTTCGCCCGTTCGAGTTCGGCGAGAAGCGCGTCGACTTCGGCGCCCGACCGCCCAACCGGGTTCTCGATGCCGAGCCGCGTGCTGACCTCGACCACGTCGGCGAGCACGTCAGCCGACCGACGCGACGGGCTCGTCGGGATTTCCGACGCAACAGCGGGCACCGAGGGTGCGGGCGAAGCGGGTGGCACATCGACAACGCGCCATTCACCGCCCTGATCGCGCAGCATGGTCACCTCGACAACACGCCCGTCGACCTCGGTCCGCACATGGCGAACATCGGGCGGGTCGACCTCGACCACCTGCACGCGGCCGGTCTCGTCGATGCCAACCGCGCGGATGTCGATGCGCATTTGGCCTTGGTTGACCCGATCGACGACCCCCTGGTCGGCATCGCGCAGAAGGCGGGCGAGCGATTGCTCGTGACCCGCGCCGGTGTCGACAATCGCGATGGTGCCATTGTCGGCGTCAATAATGGCGCGTTCACCGAAATCGGACTCGCTGAACTCCGTTGCGCGACTGCCAAATTCACTGAGGAGCTGCCGTGATCTCGTCAATTGCTCACGCAGCGTGCCCAGTTCAGCGTCGACGTCGGCGACCAACGCGGAAAGGTCAGCCGCAGTCAGCTGTGCCCACACCGACCGCTCATCGCGTAATCCGGAACGGCGAAGCGCGTTTTCGAAGTACACGCGCAGTCCCTGCTCGCGACCTGGCTGGTCGACGTCGTCGAGGAGGTCCCACGCGCTCGTCCACTCGCCGCCGTTGTTCACGCCCTGCAAGTTCAGGAACGAAAGGTCGCCGCCATTGGCATCGACGACTTCCTTCAGGAACGCACCAAGCGGATCTTTGGAGAAGAAGCTGTTGGGGCGGAACGGAATTCGCGCATTCTCGTCGTTGAATCCGCGGGCCGCCTCGTCAAGCGCCGCGAGCACGCCATCGCGGCGGAGCAACCGGTACTCCCCCTCATCGACGGCGCTACGCAATCCTGCCCCCGTGAAATCGGCGATCTGGACACCTAATTCACGAGCAAGCAACTCAAGCGCGGTCGCGTCAACAAGACGCTGCCGCACCGCGTCGACCACCTCCCGCAGCCACGGGGGCAGAGGTTCGACTGGCTCGACCTCGGTTTGTGGGCCGCCTTTAGATTCAGGCGCGTGGTCGGCGATGTTGTCGGCGTCGATGAGGTGATCCAAGCCAAGCGCGCGCAGATCGGCCTCGACCTCGGCGCGCAAGGCGGGATCGGCGTCGGTGATCCACGGCCGGTACTCAGACCCGTCCGGGTTGCGCATCGGTAGGAACTCGCCCGCCTGATCGGCGATGCGCGTCGACAGATGCCGCAACAGCGGGATGAGCTCACGGTTCGCCCAGAACTTTTGTCCCTCGACCACCCACCGGAATGGGTTGAATTTCACGCTGAGCGCCTCGTATTCGTCGCCCACCGGACCGCCCGGGGTTGGGTCTTTCATCGAGGTCAACGGTAGTCCGGCCATGTTGGCCATCATCGAGAGAAAAGCGCTGTCGAGGCTCGACCCGGACGCGTGCTTCGGGGTGTCGCCAAGGTAGCCGTAACTCAGTTTGCCCAACATCCGACGGAACCAGCCCTTTGGCTTCTCAGCCTCGGGCACGGCATCGGGAACGGGGCGTGGCGGTGGCGCCGGCCGGTCGATCTGCTCGGCCCGCCACGCACCATCGCCGTCCGGGACCAGTCGCACCAGCATGCGTTCGCCTTCCACCTCAATGGCGAAATGGCGCTCGGTGAGGTCGTTGGCGGTGAGATGGTGCAGGTGTGCGAGGTCGGCGGCCTCGCGGGCGATCCCAGCGCGGAGTCGGTTGATGTCATCGGGCGCGCGGGTCAGGGCCGGGTCTGGGCTGAGGTTAAGTCGGGCGGCCCAGCGGCTGGCGGCGGCGCGCAAGTGGGCGCGCTGGACCGGATCGCTCGACTCAGTGAAGCGGCGCACGGTGTCGGCGAAAGCTTCAATCGCGCCCGCGCGCATGGCGTTTCGATAGCGGCGCAGATCCATCGCCGACTGATCGGCGGGATCGACGTTGAGCTGGGCGGCGAGACGACGTGCGGCTTCGCTTGCCTGTTCAACGCGTGGAGTGCCCATCACCGCCTCCGTCGGGTCAAGGATGCGAGTCGGCTTGACTGGACGTTCGGCAGGGTCGGCGGGCACTGGTTGATCAGGGGCGGGATTGTCTATTCCGGCCTGGCGCAACGTTTCTCGCATCTCGGCGGCGATCGCGGGGTCACCGTCGGCCTCCCACGCCTCCAACTCATCGAGGTCGAGCGTTTCGAAGTCGTCGGGGTAGCGCATTGGCGTGGGTTCGGCGTCGGGGTCGAGCGCACTGTCGATGAAGTCGCGGGCCCGTGCCATGTCCGCGATCTCACCCAGCGCACCAAGCGGATCGGGCAGGTTGGTAAGCAGCTCACCAAAACCCAGGTCGTTGGCGATGCGCCGCACGTAATCGCGTTGCGCGTCGGTGAGCGGCGCGACGTCAGCGTGCGCCGAAGGCGGGAGTTCGGCCAGCTCACGGAGGAAGTCGGCCATGTCGTCGAGCGGGTTAGGGGTGGGGTCGACGCCGTCGCGGGCATCGGCTTGGTCGGTGTTGCCGCCGGGCATCGACCGCTCGGTGCCGCCGCCGGGCATGGCCTGGTCGGTGCCGCTGCCGGGCATCGCGTGATCGTTGTCGCGACTGTGAGCCGAAGCGTCGGCGTCGTTGCGGTGTGCAGCGTCGGCGTCGCGGTGTGCGGCGTCGGCGTCGCGGTGTGCGGCGTCGGCGTCGCGGTGTGCAGCGTCGGCATCGCGGTGTGCGGCGTCGGCATCGCGGTGTGCGGCGTCGCCGTCGCGGTGTGCGGCGTCGCCGTCGCGGTGTGCGGCGTCGGCGTCGCGGTTAGCTGCGTCGCGGTTGCGGGTGGCAGCGTCGGCATCGTGGGCGGCGGCGTGGCGGCTGGCTGCGTCACGGTCGCCGTTCGGAGCGTTGGCATTGTCGCCGTCCTGCGCCACGACATCGGCTGTATCGCGAACGGCCAGTTCGGCTGGCGCGCGTTGCGGGAACAACTCGGCGAACCAGTTCGACCGGCGCCCCCTCGTCGGTTCGTCGGGATCAGGCGCGAAGGTGACCGGGGGGTTGCCTGGCGGTCGCGACGGCGGGCCGCCGGGCTGAGCGAGCGGTGCGGCTGGAGGCGGATCGTCGTCGTCGGAATCCCCGTCCTCTGGCCCCGGTTCGTCACGCGTGAGTTCGGTTGAGGCAGAAGGTGATTCCGAGGGGCCGAGTTCGGCGAAGCGGTCGGCGATGTCGGCGCGGGCCGCGTCCAGCTCCGCCCGCGCGGCTAAATACGACTGATGCGCGGCAATGTCGGAGTCGACGTCGGCGAGGTGGTCGATGACATTTTCTAGCGCGGCATCCGCATCCCTATTCCGTTGCGCCGCAGCGTGATCAGCCGCCATCTCCTGTCGGCGCACCGCATCGTCGATCATCGCGAGCGGATCGACTGGTGTGGCGGGGCCGACCAGTTCATCGAGTGTCGGCAACGGTTGATCGAGCGCACTGGCGACTTCGTCGAGCTTCGACATGACCTCATCGAAACGTGCTGAATCCGAGCGTGATTCATCGCCTGTAGCCCGTCGCATGGCGTCCGGTCGCCCACCGAGTTCCCCTTCGGCGGATGTCCCGTCCTCGTTGGACTCGGGCCGCGCAGGCCCACTCTGTCGGCTGGGTCCATCATCTGCGACCTCGCCCGGCTGCCCGACCTCGCCCGGCTGCCCGACCTCGCCCGGCTGCCCGACCTCGCCCGGCTGCCCGACCTCGCCCGACTGCCCGACCTCGCCCGACTGCCCGACCTCGTCCGGTGCCCCGACCTCGTCCGGTGCCCCGACCTCATCCGGTGCCCCGACCTCATCCGGTGCCCCGACCTCATCCGGCCGCCCGACCTCATCCGGCCGCCCGACCTCGCCCGACTGCGTCGCTGACGGCGGCTGAGCAGGTCCGTCCGGCCCTGTCGGCGTCCGCTCACCCGCCAGCGCGGTGCCCGGGTGCGTCGCATTCACTTCCGGGGCGTAGTACCTCTCAACGAGCGAGCGCAGGTGGGTGACTTGCTCCGCGCGCGTGCGGATTTCCTCGCGAAGTCGGTCAACTTCGGCAGTGAGTTTCGCGCGGTCAAGGCCCTCGTGCTTCTCGATCTTGCCGTCGCGGTAAGCCTCGTACACCTTGACGAAATCGGCGGCCAGTTTGCTCGCTTCGCCGCGCGCGCGGTCGAGTTCGCCCGCGATCGCCTCCTGCGACATTCCCCGGAATTCCGGCACATCGATGCCCCGCGATGCGGCCAGCGCGGCGTGGTAGTTGTCGATCGCGGCGTTGAGCTGCCCGGAATCGGGCGCGTTAACCCCGATCAACCGTGACCAGTCGCGGTTGGGTTGTGGCCGGTGCAGGTCACCTTCGGGGCCAGCGAGCCCGTCGACGTGGTCGGCGATGCGCCGCGGGTAGTCAAGCGGTCTGCCCGGCAGCGCCGCGCGCACCGCCTCGCGCAGGCTGCGCATACCGTCGAGGTCGGACACATCGGGCTGGCCAACACCGCGCGGGTCGGCGCGGTGGTCGCCGCCCGGCACCTCCGAATAGCGGTCAATGCGCTGCAACGCGGTGACATATTCGGTGAGTGCCGCGCGCACCACGTCGGTGCCACCGCGACGCTGCATCCGCATCACCAATTTGCGCAGTTTGCGCGCGTCGATGCCCTGGTCAGCTGGCCCGTAATTCACGGCACCCTTGCGGTACTCCTTCGGCGCGAACGAGCGCGGATCGGTGACGCCGAGCGCAGCAAGTAGTCGCGCCTGCGCCGCGTTGACCGCCGCCTCGTCGATCTCACGCAACTGTCGCGAGTAGCCCTGGTTGCCGCGCGGTTCGTGACGCGGCCCGTCGAGTAGATCCTCGAACTGCTGCTCACGCGTCGCTCTACGCTGGCGACGGTTGACCAAACCCTCCGACACCCGCTGAGGCGTGAAGTCAGCCTGGCTGATGCCGAGCCGGTGCGCCAGTTGCGACCGCGCGTCGCCGACGCTGTTGAACGTTTCGATCTCGGCCATTTGCCGCGCATAGTCGGCGAGCATTTCCAGCTGACCTGCCCGCAGCGCGTTGTCAATGGCGAGCCTATCGAGCACCTGGTGCACCCGCGCGGGGTGCAACTGTTCGCCGCCCAGCCCCAATTGACTTGCGGCAGATACTATTTCGTCGCGAAGCTGCGCCCGAGTAAGCGGTGCGTCCGGCGAAACCGCGTGCCACGCCCCGTCATCCCCACGGACGAATGTCGCCGTGAACTCGTGCCCGGCGATCGCCGAGTCGACATGGGTAATCGGTGGTGTTGGCAACGGGTCGATGACCACGTTGCCGTCCGCGTCGACCCGCTGCTCGGCGTAGGTGAGCGTCAGGTCGCCATCGCGCAACGCGCGCGCGAGATCGGGGTTGTCGGCGAGAACACGCGCGAGCGCCTGCCCCCGGTCAAGCTCGCCGTCAACAACAATCAGCCGGTCAGGGCTACCGTCCGTGCCGGGGAACCGCGCGACCTGATCGTGATAGGCCTCGCTGGCGCGTTCGCTCGGATGACCCGCCAGGTACTGGTCGGCCAACGCTATGAAAGCGGCAAGGTCGCGTGCGTGTTGGGCGGCGGCGTCGCGCAACACGCCAATGACGCGGGTCAAATTTTCCCCGGTGAGATCGGTGAGGTCGACCCCGAACATGGCTGCGCGACCGGACAATTCGTCACGCAACTGGTCGCGGCGAAGAGCGTGCTCGAAGAAGTCGCGCCCGGCCTGGTCGCGTCCGAGTTCGGCATCGTTGGCGATATTGCCCCAGTCCGGCAGGGGGTCAGCGCCGTTGGCGACCCGGTCGATATCGAGCCGTACTGGGTCGCCGTCGAACGCGACAACCAGTTCCCGCAGGAAACGACCCATCGGGTTCTTGTCGAAGAAGTTGACCTCGTCCCCGAATGGAACCGGACGTGCTGCGGGTGCGTCGGCGGCACGCGGGTCGGCACCCGGCCAGCTGTAGGGGCGCTCCTGTTCCTCCCGCACGCGACGGGCGGCATCGGCCAGCCCTTCGATCGACGCGGCCTCGCGCAGCACGCGATGCATCTGTTCGGCGATCGCCCGACGCAACCCGGCCGGACTGTCCTCGTCGATCTCGTAGCCGAGCCGCCGCGCCATCTCGCCGAGCGACTCGTCGGCAGGCGGGGTCGGCGTTGGGTCGTCGCTCGGCTCGTACGGTGGCAGTTGCTCAAGCGCGATCTCGGCTTCGGGGCTGATCAGGCTGTTCGCGCCCATGTCATTGATCAACTCTTGCCGCAGCTCGGGATCGGCGGTCGCGAACAGTTCCCGCAGCACGGCGAGCGCTTCGGCGGGCGTGGTGCGTTCGGCGAGCAACTCGTCGATGACAGTGTCGCGGACCAGTCGCGGATCGGCGTCGGTGATCCACGGCCGGTACTCGGTGCCGTCGGGGTTAAGCACGGGCACATACTCGCCAGCGACGTCACGCATCCGACCGAGCCGCTCACCGATAAGCGGCAGGAGTTCGCGGTTCTGCCAGACGGTGAAGCCTTCTTTGCCGATGCGCGCCACGTTGAGGACGGGACCTTCGCCGGGTGGCGGCGGGGCCTGCACTACGTCGCCCGGTGGCCCTGGATGATGCGGCGGCATCGGGGCGTGCGTGGGCGGCGGATCCGAGAGGTGGGCGATGGCTTGCACGCCGTCGCGGATCTCGGTCTGGCCCCGTCCGTCGATGCCGGAACCGGACGGGTATTTCAGGTTGAGCCCGCGGTAGCCGGCATTGAGCATGTCGACGAGCGCGCGGAGCTTGCCGCGCGGTAGGTCAGTCGTTGGGCGCGCGACAGGGGACGAATTGCTTTGGGGAGCAAGTGATTGCACGTTTTCGACGACCCAGCGACCATCTTCGAAGCGGGCACGCACCACAACGTGTTCGCCGGTTTGCATCCGAACTTGGAGCTCGCGGATGTGCCCTTCCGCGAAGGCGGGTCGAAGGTCGGAGCCGCCGCCACCGCGTTCGTTGCCACCGCGTTCGTTGCCAGCGTTCTCATTGCCGTTGTGCTCGTTGCTGTTGTGCTCGTTGCCGGTGTTCTGGTTGCCGGTGTTCTGGTTGTCGCCGTCCATCCACCGCGGCCCATCGCCCTGCCGGTCGCGCTCGTCGGCGGGGGCGCGTTCGGTATCCCGCTGTCGCGACGATGAATCCCGCTCGCTCGCACCATCGTCAGCCGATCGGGCCGATGGCCTGGACGGTTCGTCCCGGTGTCGCGACGAATCTCCTTCGCGCGCACCGTCATTTATCGCGGAATCGGCGGTGTCGGACGCGACGCCCTGCTGTCGCGACGAATCACTTTGGCTCGCACCATCGTTCAACGGAGACGGGTCCGCGTTGACGACCCGTTCTCCAGCACGACTCGTCGCGTCAGCGAGCGCGGTGCCGGTCGGGTCGAGCGCCGTCTGCTCCGGAGTACGGTCGCTAACCGCACGTTCGCGCAGCTCACTGAGCACGTCGTCAGGGCCGCGTTCGCCAACGACCCCCTCGTACACCCGGCCAGAGACAAGGTCGACAACAACGGCGACCTCCGCACGATAACGAGCCGTCGCGGCGGTGTGTTCGGCGAGCGCCGTCCTCGCCTCGTCGGCGCGGGTCGTCGCGTTCTCCAGGCCACTCGCGGCGGCGTCGATCGCGGCAGCGGCCTGCCTCGCCGCCTTCCCATCGGTTTGCGCGCCACGCTGCTCGGTGAGGGCCTCACGAATGAGAGCCTGGTCGCCCGACGCCCGCACCGCAGCAAGTTTTGTCTTGGCGTCTTGTTCGCGGCGCTCGGCGTCGGCGATATCAGCCTCAACCCGCTCGCGTGCCGCCGCGAGCGCGTCCGCGTCCGGCAGCCCGTTCGGATTGTCAACCGCCGCATCGTATTTCGCGCGAGCGGCACCGAGTTCGCGTTCACGCGCCGCGACGTCGGCCGCCAGCGTTTCCGCGTGGGTCGCCCCAGGGCGGTCGTAGTCGCCAGCGCGGTCGGCGGCGAGGTCGCGGGCGAAGGCGTCCGGCGCGGTGCCGTCGATCGCGGTAATCACGCCGTCCGTGCGCGTTATCGATCCGCTGGTCAGGTCACCCAGCACCCGGGGCGAGCGGTCACCCACTGTGCCGCCGCCATCGACCGTCGGCACCAGATGGGCCATGTTCGAGTCTTCGGCGAACGGCGAGACCAATGCCCGATCGGTGTTACCCACACCGACCCCGTCACGCGGGCCGCGCCCCTCGACATGATCGCGGAAGTGTCCTGCCGAACTCTCGGTGCCCGCGACGGTTCGCGAGCAGTTCGCGCAACACGGCGACGGTTGCGGACTGTGAATGCCCTGGTTGCCCTCGGGGTTGTAGGGGGTGTTGAGGATCGAGCGCAGGCCCTCGTAATCGGTCGGCAGCAGCTGATCGGGCGACGCGTCGGGGCGCTCGGCGCGCATCCGCTCGTTGTCGGCTGCCCGGTCTTGCAGCGCCATGTTGGTGCCGCGCACCTCCGCGTGCTCAAGCGGATTTCCGTAGTGCGGGTAGGCGACTCGATCGTGCCCGCCGGTCGGATCGGCCGATTCCTTAGGCGCGGCGTCATACACCGCGTCCGGATCAGCCCCGGTCCGACGAATATTGTCAACGAGCGTTGGGTGGATTTCGTCCACGCTGATGGGCGTGCGGAGGCCGTTCGCACCCTCATAGACCCGACCGGTCAGCCGGTCAATGGTGATCGACGTGACCGGGCCTCGGTCGTGCGCGGCGAAGGCTGACCCGTCGGCGAGCGCGTCCGCGAGCGCTTTCCTGCTGTCTGCCAAGGACTTTCGTGCGGCGTCGACGCGATCGTTAGCCGCCTGCGCCTCTGCAACGCGCCGGTCGTAGGTCTCTTTAGCCGCGCGGGCCTCCTGTTCCGCTTTCGCCGTCGGCTGGTCCGCACTCCGCGCCTCAGCGAGTTTCTGCTCCGCCGCGCGAAGCTTGCCTAGCGCGTCGCGTTCATGCGTTGTCGCCCTCTTCGCCGCAGGATTGGCCTTGTTCACCTCCTCCTTCGCTGCTCTGACGGCCGCGTCATGCTGATCGAATCGCGCCGCCTGATCAGCGAACGCCCGTGCGCGCTCGTTGGCGAGCAAATCGCTGTACTCGCCGATCGGTACCCCAGCGACATGGGTGATTTCCGGCGGACTGCCAGCCGTTGTGACCTGCGGGTCGTCGAGCGAGAGCTGACCGAGGCGCTGGACAAGCGAATCGCCGAGCCTCGGTAGGTCGGGCACCGTGTCGGTTCCGTGCAGCGGCACACCGTCGGGCCCGGTGATCGGGTGCAGGAAGTTGCTCGGCGGCTGACCATCGACGAGCGGCGGGTCATCACCGCCACTCATCCAGATCGAGTTCGCCGGGTTTGGCCCCGCGCTCACGAGCGCAGGCTCAAGGCCACGCTCCCACCGCGGCTCCGGCGCGTCGGGATTGAGCGCCGGGATCCGCTCACGCGGGTCGCCAGGATTGACCCGCTGATCAGCTGCCGGTCGGAAGTCCTGCCAGCCCGTGCCCGGATCACGGAAGATCGCGGGCGAGCCAGGAAACGGCATCGCGCCAACAACGCCGTCGGGCGCGCGAACGGTGACGCCGAGCCGGTCAGCAACATATTGGGCCCACCCGTTGGCGTTGCCCGAATGACAGGCGACAAGCCGGATCGGTGTGCCGGGCTCGTAATGCGGGTTGTTGAGGATCGCCTGCACGATCTGCTCTGGGTGGGTCGGCACCCGGTCGCCGGGGATCGGCGCGCCGTCGGCGGTGCCATGCAGGATGACGTCGTGCTGGCCCTCGTTGAGCAGATTCTCGCGCACGCTGTGGGTGGCGGGATCATCGCCGATCGACGTGCTATCCGGCCGATGAACGACCCCTTCGCCGTTCGCGAGAAAGTCGTCGAAGACGGGTGGGTTGCCGTCGCGGTCGGTCCACGGTTCGTGGGTGTCGTGGGTCGTCCGCGCGTTGCGTAGGTCGTCGGAGTCGCCCGTGCGCGACGGGTGGTCCGAGCTGCTGTCGCGCGACTGGGACGAGTCGCTGGCGTGGGGCTGTTGGGACGAGTCGCTGGCGTGGCGCATTTGGGATGGGTCGCTGGCGTGGGGCTGTTGGGACCGCTCGCCGTCGCTCGGCCGCAGAGCTGGGTCGTTGGTGCGCGACTGTTGGGGCGAGTCACCGGGATGCGACTGCTGGACCCGTTCGCTGGTGCGCTGTTGTGCCCGCTCGCTAGCGCGCGAGTGTTGCGGTGCTTCGCCAGCCCGCGCGGCGGGGGCGTCGGCGATGGGGACCGCTACCGGAGTGAGCAGCCCGTCACCGGCATCGGCGCGATGATGCGGGTCCGCTTGTGGCTGATCGGGGTGCGTTTCGCGTGGTGAAGCGGAATCGCCACCCCGAGTCGAATCCCCTTGGTGCAGGGCATGATTGGTGCTCGGATTGCTCCCAGCGACGGGTGCCGCATGGACGGCACCTGCTTGACTGGCGGACGGTACATCCGCGATTCCCGCCCGCGAAACCGTGGCAGGCCGGGCGGCGGACCCGTCGTTCGCGACAGCCCGGGATTCGTGTGCAGAACCGTCGAGACTGCTCGCGCGCGGCAAAGTTGTTGTCTGCGCGCGATTTTCGTGCGTACCAGGTTGAGGTCGAGCGTCGGCCTGCGCCGAGCCCGCACTCTGGGCAGGCTGCGCCACGGTCGCGTTCGTCGCGTTGTGAGCGCCAGTCGCGGTCCCACTGGAGGGTCCGCCGGTCGGGCTGGCCGAGTTCTGACCGCCAGCCGCGTTGACCGCAGCCTGACCGACGGTCGCATTAACCGCGCTGTGAGCGCCAGTCGCGGTCCCACTGGACGGTCCACCGGTCGGGCTGGCCGAGTTCTGGCCGCCAGCCGCGTTGGCCGCAGCCTGACCGGCGGTCGCATTAACCGCGTTGTGAGCGCCGGTCGCGGTCGCGCTCGGCGGCCCACTGGTCGGGTTGGTCGCGCTCTGGGCACCCGCCGCGTTGGCCGCAGCCTGACCGGCGGTCGCGTTAACCGCGTTGTGCGCGCCAGTCGGGGTCGCGCTCGACGGCCCACCCGTCGCATTGGTCGCATTGTGGCCGCCAGTCGCGGTCGCACTGGACGGTCCGCCGCTCGGGCTGGCCGAGTTCTGACCGCCAGCCGCGTTGACCGCGGGCTGCAAGCCCGTTGCGTTCGTCGTACTTGGACTGCCTGCCGCCGTCGCACCGGCCTGACCGCCGGTCGGCTGCGCCGCCTCGCCTTGGGACGCGGCGTGTGTGCCCGGCTGCCCATCGCCGACACCCTGCGCGGACCGTCCGTCCGACGACGCCTCCATTCGGCCACCGTTATCCGCCGCGTTGGTGGTGCTCGTCGCCCCATCAGCGACATCAGCACGACCTGCGGAACTCGAATCATGCTGTTGCGCGCCAGGTTCCGATGCCGACGGCTCCCCCGGTTGCGCGCCATCTCCGCGCCCACCGTCGACACGCGCGCCGTCACTCTGCGCGCCCTCACCCTGCGCGCCGTCGGACCCGAGCCGTCCGCCACCACCGGCATGAGCATCACCGGATTGCGTTGCGTCACCGCTCTTTTCGCCGTCCGCAACGGCGGGTTCCGCACCACCCTGCCCGGCGCCATCGCCCGACCCATCAACGCTGCCAGCAGGCCGCATCGACTGCTCGGGGCCCGCACCGGTCCCGCGCGCACCCTCAGCGGAGCCGTCCCCGACGCCCCGCTGACCACTCCCGTCCCCACTTGCCGGATGCTGCCCGTACCCACCCAAATCCACACCGTCGCCGAACAATCCGGCAATTCTGGTGTCGAACGATGGCCGGTTGAATAGTCGCGGATTCATCGAGTTCCACGCCGAATGCGCGAGCGCCTCACTACCACCCGACATCGCCCCGTTGGTCACGCCAGCCGACCACTGCAACGGGTCACTCGCCGCCGACTTGAGGTTGTCCCATGCCTGGTCAAGGCCACCGTCGGCGACATCCCACGCAAACTGCCCTGCCATCCCACCGACGGTCCCGACCACCCCAGCGCCGGCACCGGTGATCGCGCCCTTGAGGAACGGCTTCATCTCGCCGCCGATGCGGTTGCCCAACCAGCCGCCGAACGGCCCCGCTGCCGCACCGCCAGCCGCCGACGTGAAGGCGGTGTTGCCAACCTGCTTCCAGTCGATCTCCTTTCGGTGCCCGGCACCCACCTGGTACTGCTGGATCGCGAACTCCTGCATGGTGCCGATCACCGTGTCGATCAGCACGTGCCGCGCCATGAACGAAACCACTTTGGTCGCGGCGAATCTCGCGACATTGCGAATGATCCACGCGACAGCCCGCTCACCAATCAACCGCACCGCGACGCGGGTTATCGCGATCGCCGCCGCCTCGACGGCGGGCGCGGTCGGCGGGAAAACCCACGCCGCCACGATCTCGGCCAGCAGCAGTGCGAGCGACGAGTAGAACATCAGCTTGGTGTATTCGATTTCGGTGGCGGTCGAGTTCACCGTTTCACCGACTTGGTCGAAGAACTCGGCCAATTTCTCGATCGACTGATCGCCGGTGCGCATGCTGTCGAAGGCCTTGGTCAGGTCGTCGACACCGTCGCCGTCCGGATATGCCTTGAGCGCAGCGGCTTTCGCAGCGTCGATATCGTCGAAGATCTCGCGCAGTCCGTCGGCGGCGGTGTGCCAGTCATCGGCGAGCTCCCACATCCGGTCCTCATCGCCATGTGGCCATTCCATGCCGACGAGATACTTGAGCCATTCCAGCTCACCGGGGAGTTCGAGCGACATGCGAGGTTAGGTCACCAGCTCGAATCCGTTGCCGCGCCACGGTATTCGCGCGCCGGCTCGTCATCAGTACGACGAGCGGGCGGGGTAAGCGGAGCGGCGACGGTCGGCGGGATCGAAAGGTCAGGCATGCCGTCGATGAGGTCGGACAGCTTCGGCATCCGGGCACGCTGGGTCTGGAACGGCGTCATCAGCTCGCCCATCTTGCGCGCGACCTCCGCGCTCGCCTGTCGAGCGGCCTCGGTGACGGCCTTGGCGATCTCGGCGTACTCAAGGTCGTCGATGTCGGTACTGAATTTCGTATCAATCACCTGGTTATCGGCGTTGACGGTCACGGTGACCCGACGGCGAACCGTGGCGCTGGCGGTGATCTCCGATCGCGCCTGCTGAATCCGCGCGACCGCACGCAACTGCTCCTGCACGCCGTCGATGATGTCGGCTAGGTCGGCTTTGGCTTGGTCGTTAGTCATGGCTCTGGCGCTCGATCAGGCGAAGCCATCGCGGTTGCCGTGCTCCATTTTGTCGATCTTGGCTGCCGCATCGGCCTGACCAGCCGAGAACTTGCCCATCGCGTCGGCCATCGCCTGCGCGTTGGTGGTGGTTGCCGACTTCATCTTGGTGTAACCGCCGTCGCCGCCGGTGGCGAAGTTGGTGCCGAGGGTGTCGTCGCCCCAGCAGCCGTCTTTAGCGTCGATCGCGGCTTTGAGGGTGGTGAGTACCGCGTCGATCTTGTCGTGCACCGCATCGGATTTACGCGAAGCGGCGCGAAACAGATCGGCGTCGAATTCGAGTTTCGGGGCCATTACCGATCACCCTTTCGCTTGTGCCGTCGAGCACATCACATCTCGTTCGCTTGCGCAACAACTCTGCCCGACGAATGCGAATCCTGGCTTACGCCAACATGAATCGTGGCTCACTGACTCGCCTCCCAGTGCGACTCGACACGCTCCACCATTCGCCCGATCGAGCGATCCACCTTGGCCGCCAACAGCTTTCGGGTAATCGGCTCCGCCACCGGATCATTGGACGGCAACCCGATTCCGTAGCGACCATCGCCGGGCAGGTCGCGCCAGACGATGATGTCGCGTTCCATGCCACGCGACCCGAACATCGACTGGTTCTGCAACGTCTCAATCAGCCCGGTCCGCTCCGCCTCGATCGCGAAGAAGGCAGCGTGCCGCGTCGCGACTCCGGTGTCGGCCTCGTCGAAGATCATCGAGGGGCGAGGTTCGTAGTTGTCCTGTCGCGCCTCACCGCTGAGGAGGGGGATGATGCCGGTTTGCCCAGCAGGCACGTCGGGCATCAGCGCCACAATCGCCTCGGCCAACCCATAGGGTCCACACTCAACGATGCTGTAACCCGAACTGTGCCAAGCGGTTCGACCAGGACGCTGGTAAACGAGGTAGCCCTGCGCGCCGGCCCGCGCCGCCCGGGCCTTGATCATGTGCGCCGCGCTTTCCGAATCGCGGTCGTACCAACCACGCAGGCGCACATACACTTCCGGCCGCGCGAGCGTCTCGATCGCCGCTTGCAACTCACCGTCGATTCGGTCGCGTAACCGTACCCACGCCTCGTACTCGCGCTGTTCGAACTCAAGCGCGTCCTGAATCTCGCTCACGAAGGTGAGCGGCCTCGGCATCCCCGGCCCGACCAGCCGCTCCCAGAGGACACTGAATTCGATGTCGGTGAAATCCCATTGACGCGTCATGGCTTAGATCGCGCTCCGACGTTGCTCGATCGCCGTCGCCGCGTCGGCCACCTCGCGCGCCACGCGGGAGACGGCCTCGCCAGCGTCGGCGCTGGCCGCCACAAGGGGCGACACGATGTCGGAGCCGAGATTGGTGAAATCGGGGAGCGTGGCGCGCGGGAACGCCGTGACAGGCTCTGGTGCGGCGGCCACCGGTTGGGTGATCGGGTTCGTCGGAGTGAGGCCAAGCGTCTGGGCCACCGGCACCAATTCGGGTTTGTCGGCAAGCACCTGGGCGAACTGCGGGGAATCGACGATCGCGGTACGCAGGTCAGGGAACTGCGCGAGCGTCTTGGTCAATTCCGTGAGGTCCGGCGTCATCGCGCTGACGTCGATTTTCGCGAGCGCCTCGATCAGGCTCGGTAGGGATTGGGTGACCGACGAGACGACACCTGAGATCGCCGAAATCAGCGACGACAGGTCGGAATTTCCGTTCGAGGAACCGCTGCTGCCTGACGTGCCCTTCGCCGCGCCCGCGCTTCCAGATGTGGGCCCGGTCCCCGTTCCACCGGTCGCGCCTTGATTACCGGCACCCTGTGCGTTCTGTTTCTGCTTGTCGAGTTCCTGCTGCTGTTTCGCCAGGGCTTCGCGCTGCTTCTGCACTGCGGCAACCTGCTGTTGCTGCTGGTCTTGGGCGGCCTTGTCCTGGGCCGCTTTGTCTTGGGCCGCCCTGTCTTGCGCTCCCGCGTTTTGCGACCCACCGCCGCCGCCCTGACTGCCCGATTGCCCGCCGGACCCAGCTCCCGAGCCCGAACCGCTTCCGCCGCCCTGACCGTTGCCGCCGGTACCGTCGCCGCGCTTGCCCGGATCCTCGGGCTTCTCCTTGCCTTTCTCCGGGGGCGGCGGCCCGAGCGCGCCCTTCGGCACGGACGGGACGGCGGCGACCGGATACATCTTCTGCACCTCGTCGAAGCCGTTGTAGTAGTGGTCCTTGTACAGGTCCTGTACTTCGCTCACGTCATCGCAGGTCTCGCCGTTGGCGGGCACCGGCATCGACACCTCCGTCGCATGCAGAAAGTCGACGAAGTACTGCAGCGCCGAGTGCATCATCGTGAACCCGTCGCGCAACTCCCCGATCGACTTGACAAAGCCCTGCACCGCGGTGAAGGCCGCGTCGCCTCCGTTGCTCTCCCAGTTGTCCTTGGTGATCGTGCGGATTCCGGATTGGAAGGCCGTGCCCGCCTTGTCGACCTCGGTCGCCAGGGTCTGCCAGGTCGGCATGTCACCGGCCACCTGCCACCAATCGATGCGCTGACCGAGCGCTTGTAAGTCCTTCCATCCCATGCTCTTTGGCGAACGTGCATGCGGTCCGAAGATATCGGCTTCCTCGGCTTTTCCCAGTTTCGGTGTGCTTGGCTTCTTCGCCAGCTCGATATCATCGTCGTGGCCGCCGCCCAGCTGAAAGTGCGGTGGCATGTACCAAGGCGCTTTGCCGATCGCGTCCTTATAGCTCGACGCGGGCGGCTCCTTCGACACCCCACTCAACGCGGTCTTGTTGCTGTTGAGCGTCGCGAGCTCCGACGCACTGAGCGTGTCGTTGCCGGTGTAGAGCGCGCCCGCGTCTTTGAACATGTCGGTCATGTCTTGGAGCGCGTCGATGAACTTGCCGACCGTGTCGTAGGCCTGGGTCGTCTCCTCGATGAACCGCGAGCGAAGCGGACCAGCATGCACCTCGTCGCCGCCGATCGCGGCCACTGAATAGTTGTTGAGCTTGCCCGGCGCGAGGGCGTCCTTGCAGCCTTTGAGCACGGCGATCATGTCGCGGCACGCGTTGGCGGCTTTGAGGGCTGCCCCGGTTTCGACCCGGATCGTCGCTTTGCTCGCCGCACCGTCCCACGCAGTCTTATCGCCCACGGTGCGAAAGCTTAGCCACCACAACGGAATGTGCCCAGCCCCAACACATTCCGTCAACCACGAATTCGCGTCCCCGTCACTGCGACGACCGTGCGGGATCTGTGACAGACTCAGGGTCAGCAACACCGCAGTACACAGCTTCGGAAATGGGTCGGAGATCGACATGGCGATAGCAGCACCTGGCACCGACGTCAGCGCGCTTGAACGCCGCGTCGCCGCCGACCGTACTGCCACCCGCAGTCAAGATCCCCTTGATTTCCTCCGGCTTGCCACCTCGCTCACCGAGCTCGCGCAGGCGCTTGTCGCCACCCACAACGACCCGTCTAGCCGGGATCGGATTGCTGAGGCGCTTGAACCGTCGCAGGAAGCTGTCGCGATTCGGTTGCACTGGCTTGTCGCTGGTTACGTGAGTTATGAGTACGCGGGCGCGCTACAGGATTCGTTGCGACTGTTTGAGCAGGCGACGCGGCTCGTCGGGCATCGACAGTTGGCTACCAACACCATTCGCAGTGCAACCCAGGCGTACCGGCAGGTCGCCAACGACTATCCCGATGTGTCGCCGATGTGCGCCGACGGGCTGTCGAAGTGCGGGGTGTGGCTCACGCGGCTCGATCACACGTCGGCGGTGGCGGCCACCGAGGACGCCGCGCGTATTCGGGCGGCGCGTTTCGCCATCGACGGGGTCGGTCCCGGCAAATACCTCGCCAGCCTCAGCACGCTGCTGCGCACGATGATGGTTGGCCGGTCGCGCAAGCAGGCCATCGCCAGCTATCGCGCGATTTACGCCGAAATCACGTCCACGGCGACCACCGCCAAACTGCGCGAAACGCCGGTCGAAGAACTCGACCTCACCTTGAAAACGTCGCAGGCGCTGATCAAACTCGGCGCGCCGACGCTGGAAAAGGCTGGCAGGCTCACGCAGCAGCAGATCCTCTACCAATCGGGCGGCGACCTCGCGACGATCGACGAGATCAACTGGCGACTAGCCCTCGTCGGGTTGAAGCCGCTCGCCGCTGGCGCGATGCCCGAGCCGCCGTCGCGTCCGGTGGAAATCACCGCCACCTACGGCGCGATCGCGGTGCGCTGCTCCGCACCCGACGCGCTGGCACAGGTACGCGCGGCGATTATCGCGGCCTTCGAACGTGATGATGTCGCCCCGGTCGAGGCGGGCCGCTTCGCAGGCGTGCACGAAAGGCATTGGGGCGTTAAGGAACCCGAGGTCAACTCCGCGACGGAACTGGCAACCGACGTCATCCTCGTCGAACAGTCGTCAGGCAGTTGGATTTCGGTGAAGAGCCTCAACTGGGAAATCGGCGCGCTCGCCAAACACCCTCTGGCACTGCGTCTTTCGGAGAAATGGCCGACGCTGACCGTCGCGACCATCGAGAACATCTCCTACGAACTGTGCCTTTACGAAAACGGCGTCGCGACCCAGTACGCGGCATTAGGCCGACCCACCGGCCAGGCCCCACTCGACGCCCCGCTGCGCCCACTCGACTTCGCCACCTTGGCCGACTACGGCGCTGACTACGCCTCCGAAACCCAGGTCCGCGCCGCCTTCGGCAACGCACCAATGTTCGCGAAGGTCACCGAACTCCCCGCAAGCGGCATTCGTCAAGCGGCAGAAGCGAATCCGCTCACGAGCTACGGCGACAACATCCTGTTCTTCGGCACGCCCTAGTCTGGTCGGGTGCGAGCACTCCTCCAACGAGTTTCCCAGGCACAGGTCACCGTCGACGGCGACGTGGTCGGACGGATCGAACCGAACCCGCAGGGGTTGGTCGCGCTCGTTGGCGTGACCCATGACGACACGGCAGCCAAAGCCAAGGCGCTTGCTGAAAAGACGTGGCGCTTAAGGATTCTCGATGACGAAAAGTCGGCCGCCGACGTGAACGCGCCGATCCTCGTCATCAGCCAATTCACCCTTTACGCCAACACCGCGAAGGGTCGTCGCCCCGCATGGAACGCGGCAGCACCCGGCGCGGTGGCTGAGCCGTTGGTCGACGCCTACACCCAAGCGCTCCGCGACCTCGGCGCGACAGTAGAAACCGGCCGCTTCGGCGCGCACATGCAGGTGTCGTTAACGAACGACGGCCCGGTCACAATCCTGCTCGAATTGTGAACGGGCCGAACGAAAACTGGCTGAGTGCTACTCCGGGCGCAACGTCAGAATGCGCGGCCCATCTTCGGTGACCGCGACCGAATGCTCCCAATGCGCCGCGCGCGAACCGTCGGTCGTGACGACCGTCCAGTCGTCGCCCAACGTGCGGGTCTGCGTGGTGCCAAGCGTGAGCATTGGCTCGATCGCCAGCACCGAACCAACAACCAAACGTGGGCCCTTACCGGGCGCGCCTTCGTTCGGCAGGAACGGTTCCATGTGCATTTCGGTGCCGATGGCGTGGCCACCGTAACCGTCGACGATCCCGTACTTGCGACCATGCAATTCCTCAGCCGCGTACGTGCCGAGTTCGATGGCGTGCGAGATGTCGGTGAGGCGGCTGTCGGGCAGCATCGCCGCGATGCCAGCCTCCATCGAAAGCCGCGTGGCCTCCGAAAGCAGACGGTCGGCTTCGATGATCTGGCCGACGCCAAACGTCCACGCCGAATCACCGTGCCAGCCATCGAGAATGGCACCACAGTCGATCGAAACGAGGTCCCCATCGGCGAGCACATCGCTCGCCGATGGGATCCCGTGCACTACTCGGTCATTCACCGAAGAACAGATCGACCCGGGGAAACCGTGGTAGCCCTTGAACGACGGGACAGCGCCCGCGTCGCGGATAACCGCCTCGGCAACCGCGTCGAGCTCAAGCGTCGACACGCCAGCCTTGGCCGCGTCGCGAACGGCGACAAGCGCCTGTCCGACGATCGCGCCCGCGGCGGCCATCATGTCGAGCTCGCCCGCTGAGCGGAACGGGACGACCTTGTTCTTCCGGCGAAAGGCCATGGGCTACTTACCCAGCGCCTTCAGCGCGCGCTCGTTGACCTCGTTGACCTCGCCGACGCCGTCGACGGTGACAACGATGTCCTTGTAGTACTCAAGCAGCGGCTGGGTCTCTTCGCGGTACACCCGAAGCCGGTTGCGAATCACGTCTTCGGTGTCGTCGGCGCGACCACGCGCGAGCATGCGCTCGACAACGGTGTCCTCGGGAACGACGAAGCACAGCACCGCGTCGAGCTTGGCGTTGTTGAGCTCAAGGATCTTCTTGAGCGCCTCAGCCTGGTCGACCGTGCGCGGGTAGCCATCGAGCACGAAGCCGTTGGCCGCGTCGGGCTCGGCAACGCGTGCCTCGACCATGCGGTTGGTGACGTCCGACGGCACAAGGTCACCGGCATCCATGTACTTCTGCGCCTCGCGACCAAGCGCGGTCTGCTGGCTGATGTTGGCGCGGAAGAGGTCTCCGGTGGAGATGTGCGGAACGCCCAGTTCTTCGGAAAGCAGGACGGCCTGAGTGCCTTTACCAGCACCGGGCGGACCGAGCAGAACAACTCTCACTTGAGGAACCCTTCGTAATTTCGATTCATCAGCTGGCTCTCGATCTGCTTCACAGTGTCGAGACCCACACTGACCATGATGAGCACCGCGGTGCCGCCGAACGGCAGGCTCGCCGCGCTGCTCCCGCCAGCTCCCATGTCAAGGAACAGGTTGGGCAAAATGGCGACGAGGCCGAGGTAGATCGAGCCGGGCAGGGTGATGCGGCTCAATACGTAATTCAAGTAGTCGGCGGTCGGCTTGCCGGGACGGTAGCCCGGGATGAAGCCGCCGAACTTCTTCATTTCGTCGGCGCGTTCCTCCGGATTGAAGGTGATCGCGACGTAGAAGTAGGTGAAGAACACGATCAGACCGAAGTAGATCGCGATGTAAACCGGGTTGCCCGGATCCACCAGGTACTTCTGAATGATTTCCTGCCACCAGCTCGGGTCGGTTGTCGTGCTCGACGACGTGAGCTGAGCGATGAGGTTAGGCAGGTACAGCAGCGACGACGCGAAGATCACCGGGATAACGCCGGCCTGGTTGACCTTCAACGGCAGGTACGTCGACGAACCGCCGTACATCTTTCGCCCGACAACGCGCTTGGCGTACTGCACCGGAATGCGACGCTGACCCTGCTCAACGAAGATCACCGCGACAAGGATGAGCAGCACCGCGGCACACACGATGCCGAAGATCAGCCCACCACGGCTGTCGAGGATGTTCTTGCCGTCGAGCGGCAGACGGGCGGCGATACCGGCGAAGATCAGCAGCGACATGCCGTTGCCGACACCACGTTCGGTGATCTGCTCGCCGAACCACATCACCAAGCACGCACCGGCGGTCATGACAAGCACGATGATGATCATGCCGAAGACCGACGTGTCGGCGAGGATGTCTTTTTGGCAGCCCTGCAACAGCTGACCACGCGCGGCGAGCGCGACAAGGCCCGTTGCCTGCAGGATCGCCAACGCCACCGAAAGGTAGCGGGTGTACTGCGTCATCTTGGTCTGGCCGGACTGGCCTTCCTTGCGCAGTTCTTCGAACCGCGGGATGACGACGGTAAGCAGCTGAATAATGATGCTCGCGGTGATGTAAGGCATGATGCCGATCGCGAACACCGAAAGTTGAAGCAGCGCACCACCGGAGAACAGGTTGATGAGCTGATAAATCCCAGCGTTTTCACCGCCGGAGACGAGCTTCACGCAATCCTGGACAGCGCGGTAATCAACACCGGGGGACGGCAGCGCGGCACCCAACCGGTACAGCGCGATCAACCCCAGCGTGAAGAGGATCTTCCGCCGTAAGTCCGGAGTCCGGAAGGCCGATACGAAGGCGGAAAGCACAGATCCTCCTGGCGAACGACATGGTCATGCCATGCGGCAAAGCACATGACGA
>NZ_BMMW01000003.1:283024-736104 GCF_014646135.1 Nocardia camponoti
GACAGTGCCACCGGCGGCGGTGATCTTGTCCTTGGCGGACCCGGTCACCTTGTCGGCGGTAATCTGCACGGCCACGGTGATGTCGCCATCGCCGAGGACCTTAACCAGCTCGTTCTTGCGAACGGCGCCCGCAGCGACCAGCTCGGCCTTACCGACCGTGCCGCCCTCGGGGAACAGCTCCGCGATACGGCCCACGTTCACGACCTGGTATTCGGTGCGGAACGCGTTCTTGAAGCCCTTGAGCTTCGGCAGACGCATGTGAAGCGGCATCTGGCCACCCTCGAACGCCGGGGAGACGTTCTTGCGTGCCTTGGTGCCCTTGGTACCGCGACCAGCGGTCTTGCCCTTGGAACCTTCACCGCGACCCACACGGGTCTTTTCGGTCTTGGAACCCGGCGCAGGACGCAGGTGGTGCAATTTGATGGTCATGTCTAGACCTCCTCAACTGTTACGAGGTGGCGCACGACGTTGATCAGACCGCGGTTCTGAGCGTTGTCCTCACGAACAACCGTCTGGCGGATCTTACGAAGGCCGAGCGTACGCAGGGACTCCTTCTGATTCGCCTTGGCGCCGATGGTGCTCTTGATCTGGGTCACTTTGAGATCAGCCATGTCAGGCTCCCTGTCCCGCACGCGCACGCAGCATGCCCGCCGGAGCGACGTCTTCGATGGGGAGACCGCGACGAGCGGCAACCTCTTCGGGACGCTGAAGCATCTTGAGCGCGGCAACCGTCGCGTGAACGACGTTGATCGCATTGTCGCTACCGAGCGACTTGGCCAGAATGTCGTGAATGCCAGCGCATTCGAGCACGGCGCGAGCCGCACCACCGGCGATCACACCGGTACCGGGCGAAGCCGGACGCAGCATGACGACACCGGCCGCCGCCTCACCCTGAACGGGGTGAGTAATGGTCGAACCGATCATCGGGACGCGGAAGAAGCTCTTGCGAGCCTCCTCGACACCCTTCTGAATGGCCGCGGGAACTTCCTTGGCCTTGCCGTAGCCGACGCCGACGAGACCATTGCCGTCACCGACGATCACGAGGGCGGTGAAGCTGAAGCGACGACCACCCTTCACGACCTTCGACACACGGTTGATCGCGACAACGCGCTCAAGCTGGTTCTTCTCGGCAGCGTTGTCACGGCGGTCGTTGCCACCGCGACGGTCGCCGCCGCCACGCCGGTTGTTGCCCTCAGGGCCACCGGCGTTGCTGTTGTTGTTGTTTGCTCCGGCGGGTCCGTTTCCGCCGTCACGCCGCTGACGTCCCGGCATCAGACGTTCCCTTCGTTCGTAAGCTTGATCATCAGAACTTCAACCCGCCTTCACGAGCGGCATCCGCGAGCGCGGCGATACGACCGTGGTAGTCGTGACCGCCACGGTCGAAGACGACAGCCTCGACGCCGGCAGCCTTGGCACGCTCAGCGATAAGCTGACCGACCTTGGCGCCCTTGGCGGACTTGTCGCCCTCAAGCGCACGCACATCGGCCTCGATCGAGGAAGCCGAAGCGATGGTCTTGCCGACCGAGTCGTCAACGAGCTGCGCGTGCAGGTGGCGCGCGGAGCGGTTGACAACGAGACGGGGACGCTCGGAAGTGCCGAGGACCTTCTTACGAAGGCGGAAGTGGCGACGGTTCTTGGACAGACGACGCTTGGTCGAGTTGTCCTTGCCCAGCGGAGTCCGCTTGGCCTTCTGGTTTTCAGTTTGCGCCATGATCACTTACCCGTCTTTCCGACCTTGCGGCGAACGACCTCGCCGGCGTAGCGGATGCCCTTGCCCTTGTACGGGTCGGGCTTACGCAGACCGTGGATGACAGCGGCGATCTGACCGACCGCCTGCTTGTCGATCCCGGCGACCGAGAACTTGGTCGGCGACTCCACCGCGAAGGTGATGCCCGCCGGGGCCTCGATCGGCACCGGGTGGCTGTAACCCAGGGCGAACTCGAGGTTCGAGCCCTTGGCGGCCACACGGTAACCAACGCCGAAGATTTCCATCTTCTTCTCGTAGCCCTTGGTGACGCCCTCGATCATGTTGGCGATCAGGGTGCGCGAAAGGCCGTGAAGTGCACGGTTGGCGCGCTCGTCGTTCGGGCGAACGACCTCAAGCTCGTTGCCCTCACCCTTAACAACGGTGATGGGCTCGGCGACGGTGTGCGACAGGGTGCCCTTGGGCCCCTTCACCGTGACGACCTGGCCGTCAATGGTGATGTCAACACCGGCCGGGATTTCAATTGGCTTCTTACCAATACGCGACATTAGTCCTGACCTCCCTTACCAGACGTAGGCGAGGACTTCGCCCCCGACGCCCTGTTTGGCCGCTTGACGGTCGGTGAGCAGACCGGTCGACGTGGAGATAATCGCCACGCCGAGGCCGCCGAGGACCTTAGGCAGGTTGGTGGACTTGGCGTACACGCGCAGACCCGGCTTGGAAACGCGACGCAGGCCCTGAAGGCTGCGCTCACGGCTGGGGCCGTACTTGAGGTCGACGATGAGGCTCTTGCCCACCGGTGCGTCCTCGGTGCGGTAATCGGCGATGTAGCCCTCACGCTTCAAGATCTCGGCGATGTTCGCCTTGAGCTTGGAGTGGGGCGCCTTCACCTGATCGTGGTACGCCGAGTTGGCGTTGCGCAGACGCGTCAAGAAGTCTGCGATCGGATCAGTCATGGTCATGGTTAGACCTCGACACCTTTCTCGCCGCGGTTCCCATGCAGCATCATGCGCATTTTCATGCGCTGACCGTGGGCCTACGACAATTCGGCTGGTCCGGCCGAAGGTTTTTCGACCGGATGAGGACTCTTGCGAGCTCTCGGTGCACTGGGCGGCGTCTCGGGCGAGCTAGCGCGCGATAGACACAGATGTGCCCAGGCAACCGCTCTAGTGTAGACAATGCCGTGGTCGGGGCCAAAATCGGGGGTGTTAGTTCCCGGTTGCTTGCCGCTTTCGGGGGCGGGCGAAGCGGTTCATGATCGGCAGGTCGACCCAGCGATACATACCTGCCGCGATCGCGAGGGCTACCGCGAGGCTGAGCAGCGCGAATCCGGCCCAGCCGAGAATGCCGAAGCGATGGCCGCCGATGAGGTAGCGGGTGATCACGACCATCACCGGGAACTGGATGAGATAGAAGGCGAACGACACGTTGCCGAGCCACACCATGCGCGGGTGGGAGTTGAGTCCGCGAATGCCGTTGAGATCGCGCACGGCCATTGTCGCGACGACGGCGGTCATCGGGACAAGCAGCAACGCCGACATCTTGTAGTTGACCGGAACCACCCACGTCGCGGCGAACGCGACAGCGAGCGCGAACAGCGGCGGCCCCATTCGCACGTTGCGCCACACGCCTTCTAACACCATGCGCGCGGCGAGCACGCCGAGGAAGAACTCGGGCAGTCGCGTGAGGGGGAAGGTGTAGCTGAGCCAGTAGGAAAGCGAGACCGGGATGTCGGGCTGAACGAACCACGCGGGGTGGGCGTGCAGTTCGAATTTCGGGGAAACATCGCCTGGCTGGAGGCGTGGCGCGAAGGCGTTCGCGATTTCCTTCGGCCCGTCAACCCACAGGTAAAGCGCGGTGTGGATGGCGAGGATCGCGAGCATGATCGCCGCGAAGGCGAGCAGCAGACGTCGCGTTGGGATGCGCATGATCAGCGGCAGCGCGAGCGGAAAGCAAAGGTAGAAAAGCACTTCCGCCGCCAACGACCACGCGGGCACATTCAGGCCGCCGATCGTCGTCCACTTCGGAACCCATGTATGTACAAGCAACAGGTTGGGCACCCAAACAATTGCACGCGAAAGCGGAACGCTTGCAGCGACAACAAACGCGGCAGCCGCGAGCAGGTGCATCGGATAAATCTTGAGCACGCGGCGTCGATAGAACCCGCGCACCGACATTCCCGGCCGGAACGACCAGTAAATGATGAAGCCCGAAAGCACGAAGAAGAACGTGACGCCGGCCGCGCCCAACTGCATGGGAACGAACGAGTGAATCGTGCGGAACAGTTCGGATTTTTGGAACGGATAAACCGGCAGGAAAACCAGCGCGTGCAGCACGAAAACCGCGAACGCCGCCCACCAGCGCGCCCCCGTCAGCGACGGGAGCGGCGGGCGTGAACCAGTTTTCGCGGTGGTCGGCTTGGGGGCGACGGTCGTCATCGGCGGCTGTCGAAAATCGCTTGCGCGACGGCGGCGTCACCGCGCGCCGACGGGTGGAACGGCAGACCGATCGCGTCGGCGCGTGGATCGATGATGCCGTTGATCCACGGTTCGGCCGAGCACAGGCCGTGGCCGCGCGTCGCCGCGCGCGCGTCGAAGAACTCGACGCCGAGCAGTTTCGCCGCTTCGCGCTGGGCGGTGTCGACGCTGTTCAGGTACGCCTGCAGCGCTTGGGCGCGCGGCTGCACGATCGGCGACGGGCCGAACACGTTCAAGCACAACTTCGTCGCGCCCGGTTCCATGACCTCGGGGTAGCCGACGATCACGACGCGGGCATTCGGCGCGTAGAAGCGAATGTAAGTGAGCGCGTTGCGCATGCGCTCGGCGTAACGCTCGCCGGTCACGCCACGGAAATCGGGGATGCGACCCTGTTCGGCCGCTTCGATGTCGCAGCCGCGAATCAGGTCGAGCACGCAGTCGGTGAGCGCGTTCCACAGCGTCGACGGGTGCTCGCCCCACGAGTCGTTGGCGCCGAATTGGAGTGCGACGAGTTCGGTCGCGGGACCGAAGCCGCCTGCCCGGTCGGCGTCGCGGGTTTCGAGTGCGAGGGTGAAGCCGGGGCCCGTGTCGATCGACGCGCCGGAGCACGACACGTCGACGACGTCGTTGTTCGCCTTCATCAGCGTGGTCAACTGGGTCGGCCACGAAGTGTCTTTGCGGACGCAGTGGACGTTCTCGGTGAACGGGTCCCAGTTGTTGGCGCTGAACGAATCACCAAGTACCACAAGCTTTTTCCCAGCGGGGGCTTGCGCCGGTGCTGGATCTGCGTGGGCGGTTGCGATGGTGACCGATAGCGCTGCGCAGGTCGCGAAGAGCAGTCGCGTTAGGCGTGCCATTGATCAGTAACCTGCGCGGGGTTCGAAGCCGGGGAGGTTCAGCGTGGGCGCCTGCGCGGGCTGTTGCGCGGGGGCGGGCTGGGGCGCGGGCTGCGGGGCCGGTTGCGGTGCTGGCTGCACGGCAGGGGCGGGCTGCGGCGCCGGGGCGGGCGTTTCGACCTGCGGGGCCGGGGCTTCGACGGTGGTCGTCGCGCTCGGCTCCGGCGCGACGACCGGTGCGGATGAGGTTATCGGGGCGACCGTTGTGGTTGTCGGCGCGACGGTGGCGCTGGTAGGAGCCGGTTTGGCTTCTTCGCTGCCTCCGCACGCGGTCATCGCGCCGACGATCAAGAACCCACCAACCACGCCAGTCGCAAGTCGACCAGCGCGCCGCATCTTTGAACTCACCGAAAACCCCATATCGATCTTAAAGTGACTCGCTTCACTTCAGGTCGCAGCATACCGATCGCCTCGGGTTTGCCAGGGCAAAATGGGTGCCCCAATTAAATTAGGGCCAAACCTTGGTTGAGCTTGGTTGGTTGTGCTCAGGAGAAGAAGCACAGGAAGTCATAGAGCGGCGGCTTCTCGACGCTGCCGGTGGAGAACAGGAACTGCGCGATCGGCGAGCACATCAGGTTCCCGTCGGCCGACCCAGTTGAGCCGGTGCTGGGCGTGGTAGCCGCGTTCGCGGTTGCGATAGGTGCGATGACGAGCGCGGAACACAGCGCGGCAGTGGTGATGAACTTCCTCATGCGCAGCAGCCAACACCATGCGCCGCGCTGCGCGGAGTGAAACGCACATATTTCCCCCCCGCGGCCACAGCTCGACAACAATCAGCGGTTGACGGCGCGTTTGACGCGAATTAGGGACGCCCAAGCGCAACCCGACAGCTTCGGCAACCACGTCGCTCGACTGCCGCTGACGTCTATCATCAGTCCATGACGCACGCGCCCGACGAGCGCCCCGACCTGCCTGAATACATGACGTGGGAAGAGCTTGAGCAACTCCCCGAGGACATCGCCTCGTGCATCGAACTGTGGGACGGTCGCGTGGTCTGGGCGCGACGCGGGCCGGGGGAACATCAGGAAGCCAGCAATCTGATGTGGAGTGAGTTACGTCGAGACGCGAAACGGGCGATGGCAAACGAGCCCGAGAGGTGCTGGCAGGTTCGCACCGAAACCAACGTCTTCTTTGGCCACCACGGCAAATCCGACTTCGTGACTCCGGATTTCATGGTTCATCGGTGCCTGGATAAGGCATACGCCCACGTTCGCGCGGACGACGCGGTCCTGGTCGGCGAGGTGCTTTCGCCGTCGAACACTGCCGCTGAGATGGATGCCAAAAGAGCTAAGTACGCGGCGGCGGGCATTCCCTGGTACTGGGAAGTCACCCTGCATCCTCGGCGTAGCGAGATCGCCTACGTGCAGGCATACGGCCTCGCGTCGGCCACCGGGACCTTGCCCGCGGGCGTCTCCCCCCTCCACAAAGCTAACTACCTCTTGGCCGATGCGTGGTCACCAAATGACTCCACCCACATCGCCATCGACTTCCCGTTCCCGATCAGCATCCCGTGGACCGAGCTGTCACTTTAATCTGGGCCGCGACTGCGCGAAAAACGCAACAAGGCACGGACTCTCGCATAGAAAGTCCGTGCCCTGCTTCGTTATTCGCCTAGACGGCTGCGCTCACGAAGAGCGCGGGCTCACCAGGAGCTCTTGTGCACGCCCGGGAGCTCACCGCGGTGCGCCATTTCACGCAGGCACACGCGGCAAAGGCCGAACTTGCGGTAAACCGCGTGGGGGCGGCCGCAACGCTGGCAGCGGGTGTAGGCGCGGACGCCGAACTTCGGCTTGGCCTCCGCCTTGATGCGCAGTGCTTTCTTAGCCATGTGCTCAGTTCTCCTTGAACGGGAAGCCGAGGTGCTTCAGCAGCGCGCGGCCTTCTTCGTTGTTGGTCGCGGTGGTGACCACGGTGATGTCCATACCACGCGGACGGTCAATGGAGTCCACGTCGATCTCGTGGAACATCGACTGCTCGCTGAGGCCGAACGTGTAGTTGCCGTTGCCGTCGAACTGCTTCGGCGAGAGACCGCGGAAGTCGCGGATACGGGGAAGCGCGATGGACACGAGACGGTCCAGGAACTCCCACATACGGTCGCCACGGAGGGTGACCTTCGCGCCGATCGGCATGCCCTCACGGAGCTTGAACTGCGCGATCGACTTGGTGGCCTTGCGGACCTCCGGCTTCTGGCCGGTGATCAGCTCAAGGTCCTTGATGGCGCCGTTGATCAGCTTCGCGTCACGGGCGGCGTCGCCGACACCCATGTTGACGACGACCTTGACGACACCCGGGATCTGCATCACGTTGTCGTAGTCGAACTCGCCGTTGAGCGCGTCCTTGATCTCAGCGCGGTAGCGCGCCTTGAGGCGGGGCTGAGTCTGCTCAGAAGTGGTCATGTCAGATGTCCTTCCCGTTCTTACGGGAGATCCGAACCCGCTTACCGGTGGTTTCGTCGGTGCGGTAGCCCACGCGAGTGGGGTTACCGTCGGAATCGACGACCATCACGTTGGAAACCTGAATGGGGGCTTCCTGGGTCACGATGCCACCCGATGAGGCGCCACGCTGGTTCGCCGAGTCGGCGACGTGCTTCTTGATGCGATTCACGCCTTCGACGAGAATCTTGCCGGTCGCGGGGTAGGCCTGAATGACCTTGCCCTTCGCGCCCTTGTCCTTGCCCGAGATGACGAGGACGGTGTCACCCTTGTGCACCTTCATGGTCAGAGCACCTCCGGGGCCAGCGAAACGATCTTCATGAAGCGCTTGTCGCGCAGCTCACGGCCGACAGGGCCGAAGATGCGGGTGCCACGCGGATCGTTGTCCGGCTTGATGAGGACGGCGGCGTTCTCATCGAACTTGATGTAGGAACCGTCCGGACGACGACGCTCCTTGGTGGTGCGAACGACGACAGCCTTGACGACGTCGCCCTTCTTGACGTTCGCGCCGGGGATGGCGTCCTTGACGGTGGCGACAATGATGTCACCAATTCCGGCATAGCGACGCGACGAGCCACCGAGCACGCGGATGCAAAGGATTTCCTTCGCCCCGGTGTTGTCGGCGACGCGCAGTCGCGACTCCTGCTGAATCACTTCAGCACCTCCTGGACCTGGATGTATACGTACGCCGGATTGCCGACCCGACGCACATGGTCAGTTGCCACCCGAAACGCGCGCCTGCCAGCGGAAATAGCTCTCCACTGGGGGTTCGCGGCCGAATCGCGAACGCACAACGTTCGCAGGCAACCGGTCTAGTGTAGGCGAACCTGCAGCTCAGCCCCAAACTGGGGTGTCTGGAAGCGAAGCGGCCTCGCAGTGACGGTAACAGGTGGCAGCATTACTGCTTGACGGCATTGCAGCTAGCGAGGACCATCGTGACATGGCTAATTATCATGGTTATGCCGCCATCCAAGGGCGGGGCACGGTGGCGCTGCCCGCCGAATTGCGGCGAAAGTACCGCCTCGATGAGCCCGGCGCGCAACTTGAGATCGCTGAGCGCAGCGACGGCGTCATCGAACTACGCCCAACGCTTCCGGTCCCTGTCGACGAGATGTGGTTTTGGTCCGAGGGACACCAGGCAGCCGAACAGCAGGTTGAAGCCGATCTTGAGGCCGGCCGCTACCGCACCTTCGATGACGCCGAATCGTTCCTCGCCGACCTAGCTGAGCTTGCCGCGGAGCCGGAGGCGGAAACCAAGTGAAGTATCGGGTGGCCGAGTCGTTTCGCAATGACTTCCGACGCTTGCCCAGCGAGCACCAACGCCTATTCCAGGAGGCAGTACGCGTGCATTTCCTGCCCGCGATTGAAGCAGGCTCGTTTTCCGGCAGCCCGACGTGGCCGAAAAGGCTGCGCATTCACCGCCTGAATAACACCGAAATATATTCGCTCACCTGGAATTTCGCCTCTCCAGATGGGCGTGCCACTTTTCATCTTGACAAGACCGACAGCGGTGACCCCGTCCTGATCTGGCGCCGAATCGGCAACCACGACATCTACCGCCAGCCGTAGCCACCAAGACAAGACGGCCGACCCCCGTTGAATTGAGGATCGGCCGACCGTCGCTTACAGCGGTGCGAGTCGCCAGCTGCCGTCGCCTGCGAGGGTGAGGACCTGGGTGTGGTGCTGGTCGACCGTGCTGCGGTGGGCGACGCTGACGATGATGGTGTTGGGGGTTTCGGTGCGGATGAGGTTGTAGAGGGCGAACTCAAGCCCTTCATCGACTGCCGATGTTGCCTCGTCGAGGAAGACAACCTTCGGCTTCATCAGCAGGATTCGCGCGAAGGCGAGACGCTGCTGCTCGCCCGGCGACAGAATCTTCGCCCAGTCAGCTTCCTCGTCGAGCCGGTCGATCAGGTGTGCGAGGTGAACCTTGGTGAGCGCCTCACGAAGAGCTTCGTCGGAGATCGAGTCGGGGGTGCCCGGATATTCGACTGCGGTACGTAAATCGCCCAACGGGAGATAGGGAACCTGCGACAGGAACAGCGTCTCGGAGCCTGCGGGTCGACTAATTTCGCCGTCGCCGTAAGGCCACATCTGCGCGAGTGTTCGAAGCAGTGTGGTCTTGCCCGACCCGGATGCACCCTTCACCACCACCGCGTCGGTCGGCTGGAGCGCGAGGTTCAGCTCGTCGATCAGCGCGTCACCGTTGGGCTTGCGAACGCCGATCTTGTCGAGGTTGAGTCCGTCTTCGACGTCGGTCGCGGCGATCTTGGGCAGCTCACGCGATTCTTTGCTCGCGACCAGTAGGCCGTCAAGACGGATCACCGACGCCCGGTAGGCGGCAAAGTCGTCGTACGACTCACGGAAGAAGGAGAGCGAGTCTTGAATTTCGCGGAACGCGGAGGCGGTCTGACTCATTCCGCCGAGCGTCACCTCGCCGCTTGCGAAGCGCGGGAACTGAATGAGATACGGGAACAGCGACGCCGACTGCGTAACAACGAAGTTCCAGCCAACGAACTTGAGCATGCGGTAGACGTAAGCCCACTGGACTTTGATGACCTCAGCGAACCGGCTGAACAGGCTGACTCGCTCGGACTGCTCACCTCGGTAGAACGCGACACTCTCGGCGGCGTCGCGCACCCGCACAAGCGCGTAGCGGAAGTTGGCGTTGGTCCGTTCCATCAAGAAGTTGATGCGAATCAACGGGTGACCGATCCAGAACGCGATAATGGTCGAAATCAGTACGTAGGTCAGCACGATGAACAGCGCCGCGCGCGGAATCGTCACACCTAGAACGGTCATGGGGCCCGACAGATCCCACAGCACCTTCGTGAACGAGACCACCGAGACGACAGCCTCGATCGCGCCGAGCGAGAGTACGCGTGATTGCTCGGTAAAGGTGATGGTGTCGGCCTGAATTCGCTGATCCGGGTTGTCGATCGTCTTGTCGATGAACCGTGTCCGGTAGAACGCGCCGCCCTGCATCCAGTCGGCAGTGACGCGCTCAGTCAGCCACACGCGCCAGCGGATGTCGAACGCGAGTTTCGCGTAGAGGTAGACCAGCTGATTGACCGTCCAAATCACGATCAGCACAACCCACAGTTTGACCGCGTCCCAAAACGCCGACTTGGCTTCCGAAAGCGCGGCCGCATCACCGGAACCAAGCCCGGCGACAATGGCTTGGAATGAGGCGAAAAGGTCGTTGCCCCAGTAGCTGAGCAGCACACTGAGCCGAACGGTGAGTAGCGAGAACAGCAGCAGCACCGCGACGAATAGCCAAGTGCGCCAAGCACCTTCACCGCGGAAGTAGTTCCCACTGACGTTCCAGAACTGGCGACCCCACTTGGTCAGCGTCAGTAGCAGCGCACCAACTATGAGGGCAACAATCGCAGTGATGGGGAACGCGATCGCGAGCCATTTAAGGCTCTCAACCCACTCGATGCTCCAGTCCCTAGACGTCTCCACGCACACCCCATCTACGACGGCCGAAATTCGGCGCAGTCTAACCCGCCCCTAGTCTCCCCGCTCGCCAACAAAGCTGGCCCATCTGCAACGGAGTGCGTCAACAGCACGCGCGCCCCGAACTACACCCGAGCAGGAAGATAGGTTAGCCTAATCTCAGTAAAGGTTCAGGCTAGGAGATCCACCATGACGTCCATCCTCGGGAAGCATCGGATTTCGCGCGGTTGGCGCAGGCTGGGGATTGCGGTTGTCGCGGGCGCGCTCGCGGTCGGGGTTACCGCGTGCGGTTCCAGCGACGCAACCTCGGAACAGGGCGGCGATGTCACCATCACCCACGCCAAAGGCGAGACCACCATTTCGGGGACCCCGAAAAAGGTTGTCGCGCTTGGCAATCAGTGGCTCGACGCTTCGCTCGCGCTCGGCGTGACGCCGGTCGGCTACGTCGACAACATCGCCGCGCTGTCGAAGTCGACGCCCGCGTGGGAGCCCGAATCGCTTAAGCAAGCGAAAGCCCTCAGCACCACCGGCAACATCGCCGAGCAGGTCGCCGCGCTTGAGCCCGACCTGATCCTCGCCGACCCCTTCATCGCCGATCAGAAGACTTACGACGACCTGTCGAAGATCGCGCCGACCCTGCCCGCGCTCACCAAGGACGCGGTTTCGCCGTGGCAGGACCAGGTGGCCGCGCTCGGCAAGGTGTTCGGTAAGGAATCCGACGCTAAAGCTGTCGTTAAGTCCGTCGACGACAAGCTGGCCGCGATCACCGCGGCGAACCCGGGACTCAAGGGCAAGACCTTCGCAAGCACCTGGCTCGCCAGCCCCGCGCAGCTGATGGTGCTCACCGACCCTAACGACGGCTCGTCGAAAACCTTCACCCAGCTCGGCATGAGCATCCCCGCCAACCTCACCGCGTTGCCCGCGAACCAGGGTCGCCTGGCACTGTCGCCGGAGCGCGTCGACGAACTCACCGCCGACCTCCTGCTCGCCGGCTACTCCCCCGGCCTCGACGAGAAGTACCGTGCGCTGCCGGGCTACCCCGACCTGCCCGCCGTCCGCAAGGGCTCGATCGTCTTCCTGACCACGCAGGAGATCAGCGCCGTCAACCAGCCGACCGCGCTTTCGGTGCCCTACCTGCTCGACAAGCTCACGCCAGCGTTCACGGCCGCCGCGAAATGACCGCGATGCTCTACCCCGAACAGACGCGGTTCGCGCTGCGTACCGGCGTCACCTGCCTGACGACACCTGTCGGCGCTGTCCTCCTGAATCCGCCGACGAAGGAGAAGCTCACCGGGCTCGCATCGGGCGCGTTGCAGGCGCTCAAGACCCTGAATCAGGGTCCGGCGACGGTCGGCGAAATGGCTCGCGCGGCGGCGGGCGACGACATCGCGCCGCTGATGCGTCAACTGACCGACGGGGGCTGGCTCACGGTGACCGTCCGCGACGGTGGCCGCGACCTCTACAGCATCCGCCCGTTCGCCCAGCCAACCCCGCGCCCGTCAACGCCGCTGCCCGCGTGGTCGGCTGCGCTGTCGAAATTCGCTGTGCTGCATCGGGATTCGCAGGGTTTCGTCCTTGAACACCCGCGCGCGTGGGCGGACATCCGTATCCACGACCCGCGCCTACTCGCGTTGCTCGACGGCCCGCTTGCCGTCGATTCGCAGGTCCCCGTCGGGGTTAAGGCGCAGCTCATGGACGACCTGCAGTGGGCCGGTTTCCTGGTCGACGAAGGTGCCGAGGAAGCTGAGTTCAACACGCGGTCGTGGAACGCGCCCGACCTGTGGTTCCACCGCCGAAGCACGCTCGGCGCCCGCACAGTGACGTGGGACAACTTCGGACCAACCCGCTGGGCCGATGGCAAATTCCCCGAATTGCCAACGCGCCGAACGCCTTTCGATGCCGCGCCACTCCCCCTGCCGGTGCCCGACTTGGTCGCCCTGCGCGACGCGGACCCGAGTTTCACCTCTACGCTCGAAGACCGCGTTTCCACCCGTGCCTTCAACGACAACGTTCCGATCGACCTAACCCAGCTGGGCGAACTGCTGTACCGGACGTCGCGCACGCGCGCGGACGGTTCGCGCCCGTACCCGTCGGGCGGCGGAGCATACGAGCTTGAGGTCTACCCACTCGTCCGCAACGTGACTGGCGTGAATCCTGGTCTCTACCACTACGATTCGCACGATCACGCGCTTCGCCTGGTCGCCTCGATCGATGCGGAGCCGGTGCGCAAGCTGCTGCGCGCGACCTCGGCGACGCTCGCTGGCGGCGCGGAACCGCAGGTTCTCCTGCTGGTCTCGGCCCGTGCGGGTCGGGTGATGTGGAGCTACGAGCAGGTCGCGTACGCGAATATCCTCAAGCACGTTGGGGTGTTCATGCAGACGGTGTATCTCGCGGCGACCGCGATGAAATTGGGCGTCGTTGCCCAAGGTTTCAGTGACACAACAGCTTTCGCTTATGCGACCGGCTTGGATGAACTGGAAGAGATGAACGTCGGCTCAATAGTCCTGGGGACGACCAGAGCCAGTTGACGTAGCATTTTCGTGCAAGTTCGCCGCCTAACGGTCGGAAATCGGCCCTTAGTGCGCGAACTTGCACGATTATGCCAAGGGATCAGCCCCGTTTCACTTACCGATCAGCCCAAAGGGATTCGCGTCGGTGTCCTCAAGTACGCACACCCGCACTCCTGGACTCACCTCGCGTGGTGGCGCGATTTCCGAAGCGCCAGCGTCGATTACGGCTTTCTTCGCCGCGTCAACATCGGGAACCGCGGTGTAGGCGACGGGCCCCTGCGCGACGTCGCCGTTGGGGTTGAGCCCGACCTCAAGCCCGTCAACGGAGTAACCGACGTAGTAGGCGGTATCGGTATGCGGCTCCCCGAACAGGGCGGAATAGATGTGCTTCGCGGCGTCAAGATCCGACACCGGGATAACGATGCTGCCGAGCTTCACACTCATGAGGTTCCTCTCGGTACGACCCGTAGTGGACCCGACTGAGCGTATCGACCGAGGCACCCAATGCCGACGGAGCGGAACCCGCGTGTCAGTGGCGGCGCTATTGGCTGATGGCCTCGATCACCTCAGTCAGTGCCTGTTCCCAGCGGGTGGCGAAGGCGGCGGCTTCTTCCTCGGTGAACAATGACGCGCTCCAGCGGAAGTTTGTTGTCAGTGCCGGGCCGGTCGGGGTGGTGCCGATGCCAGCGATGACATCGATCGCGTAGCGCAGCGGGAGGTCGGGTTCGGGGTCGAGTGGGAGGGCGTCGTCGTACTTCCCAACCAGCAGCGACCACGGGTCGGTTGTGCTGCCCGCGAGGTCGATGCGGCCGAGATAGTTGAACTCGACCTGTGGTTCCGTGCGCAGCTCGGGGGCGCGGTTCACGTAGCGGAGTAGGCCGTAGTCGAGGCCCTGGTTCGGGATTTCGCGAAGGTGGATGGTGACGCTGTCGAGCAGGTCGCGGGTGTTGCCTGGCACGTGATCGGCGCCAAGTCGCACCGGGTACACGCTCGTGAACCAGCCGAGGGTGTTGGCGGTGTCGGTGTCGAGTTCGGCGTCGGCGCGGCCGTGACCTTCCAAGGCGATTAATGCGCCCGGGTTGTTGCCGTTCGCGGCGTGGGTGGCGTTGATCGTCAAAGTTAGTGCGGTGAGGAGCAATTCGCGCACGCCCTCGTCCTTGCCGACATGCGCGAGGAGTCGTTCGGTGAGCGCGACCGGCGTTGCGACCGTTTTCACCCGCAGACTCGACCACGTGTCGGCCGTCGGGTCGGGCAGTCGCGAGCCGAGCGGGGCGTCCGGCGCGCTTACCTGCGAAGCCCAATAGTCGCGTTGCGCAAGCACTTCCGGCTGATTGGCCCGCCGCGTCATCAGCTCGGCCCACTCCCGATACGAGGTGAACTCGGGCAGCATCTTCGGCGCGACACCGGCCTGAATCTGCTGCCATGCGGCGGCGAGCCCGTCGAGCATGATGTGCCAGGAGACGACGTCGACGGCCAGATGGTGGATCGAAAGGAGCAGCATCGGTTCGGGGCCGTCGAACCAGACCGCGCGCACCATTTCGCCTGCGTAGGGGTCGATTGCGTCGTTGGCGATGCGCGCGTACTTGGTGACAAGGGGCGCGAGATCGGGCTCCGGCGCGAAGTCGCGTTGCATGACGTTGGGGGAACTGTTGGCATCGGTGGGACCGCTGACCGGCGCGCCCGGCACGGCTCCTGCTCGCGGTACCTCGATCAGGACGTCTGCCGCGTTCACTACTCCCCGGGCGCGGGTCACCAAGCGTGGGCCGTCCGGGGTGTCGGTGAGTGTCGCGCGCAACGTGTCGTGGGCATCAAGCAGCGCCTGGAGCGTCGCGGTGAGGCCCGTGCGATCGACGCCAACCGGCAGGCGCAGCAGCGCGCTTTGGGTGAAGCGGCGGAAGTTGCCGTGTTCGTAGGCCCACGAGACGACCGGCAGCGGCTTGACCTCACCGTACGCGTCTTCGCCCCCGGTGGCCGTCACCGACGGCGCGTCATCAATCGCGGCGGCGAGCTCGCGAATAGTGGGACAGGACAACACCATTCGCGGATTCAGCGTCAACCCACGGCGACGCGCCTTGTTGACCAGCGAGATGGCGACGATGCTGTCGACACCAAGTTCGTAGAAGTCCGCGTCGACTCCGGGCGTGCGGCCGTCGAACAGTTCCGCGAACACCTCGCTCAGCACGGTTTCGGTCGCGGTCTCAGGTGCGGCGTTGCGCGACGCACTCGAAAGTGCCTGCTCGGCAAGAACATTCAGCACAGGCGCATCGAGCTTGCCGTTCACATTCACCGGCAACTGGTCAAGCACGATGATGCGCGCCGGGATCATGTACGACGGCAAGCGCTGCGCGAGGTCGGCCCGCACGCGACTCACCGCGACCGCGCGTCCCGCCTTCCCAACAACAAAACCAACGAGCGAAGCGCCACCCGCGCGACGGACAACGGTCACGGCGGCGGTGTCGATATCGGCCGACCGCCGCAACGCGGTTTCGATCTCGCCAACCTCGATCCGGTACCCGCGCACCTTCACCTGGGCGTCGGCGCGACCGAGGTAGCCGAAGCGACCTTCGGACAGTCGGCGGACGAGGTCGCCCGTCCGATACATGCGCTGACCTGGGCGAAGCGGGTCGGCGACGAACCGCTCAGCGGTGATCCCCGGCTTGCCGAGGTACCCGCGCGCCACCTGAACACCGGACAGGTACAACTCGCCGACGACCCCGCGCGGCACGGGCCGCAACCGCGAATCGAGGACGTAGGCGACCATGCCGCCGTTCGCGGTGCCAATGGTCGGGATCGGCGACGACGCGATCGGCGCGACCACCGCTTCGACCGTGGTTTCGGTGGGCCCGTAGCAGTTGTAGACGGCGATATCGGGCAGCGCGCGCAGGCGACCCCAGAGCGCGGTGTCGATGGCTTCGCCGCCGAGTGCAAGCACCGAGAGGTTTTGCTCAAGCAGGCCCGCGGTCGCGAGTTGGGCGAGCATCGACGGGGTGGTGTCGACCATGTCGATACCGAAAGTGCTTATCCCGCTGACGATTCGACTCGCGTCCCGCATCTCTTCGCTGTCGAACAGGTGCAGCGCCTGTCCGGCGAAGAAGCCGACCATCGGCTGCCACGACGCGTCGAACCCGAGCGACCACGCATGCGCGATACGCAGCGGACGCCCGAGCCGGGCCATCGCGGGCTCGTAAAACCGCGCTTTGTGGTCGGCGAAGTAGCCGACGAGGGCGGCGTTGGTGCCGACGACGCCCTTGGGTTCGCCGGTCGAGCCGGAGGTGAAGATGAGGTAGGCGGCGTGGTCGAGTTGGCGCTTGACCTGCGGTGCGATGGGCGGATGTGCCGCGATGCGCGCACGGACGTCGGCGTTGTCGATTGCCAGGAAGGCAGGGGCGATGCCAGACCGCCCGTCATCGGCGGCATCGATGCCGCGAGAGGCGGACGAACTTGCTGCGACGCCGCTCGCCAAGGGTGTGGGGACTACGTCGGTGCGGGCGGGTGTCACTGGATTAGGTGCCGCAGCGACTACCCATCCCGGGAACTCGTAGGCGTCCTCGTGCACGATGAGCACTGGGTTGGCTTGGCGGAGAATCGAATTGACGCGGTCCGGCGGGAGCGTGATGTCGACGGGGACGTACGCCGCGCCCGCTGCCAACGTCGCTAGAATTGTGATGATCGAATCTGTCCCGCGCGGAAGCAAGAGGGCGACAACGGTTTCCGGGGCCACGCCGTGACGCGCGAACTCTGATGCCAATTGGCAAGCCGCCGCATGCAATTCGCGGTACGTGAAGCGAGCGCCTTCCGTGGTCGTCAGTGCGAGTGCGTCGGGGGTCAGCGCGACCTGGCGCTCGAACAGTTCCCACGGGGTTTCCGTCGGCGCTGCGTCCAGAACCGTTGCTGCCGCGCGCAATTCGTCGTGTTCGGCAGGGGTGAGTAAGTCCAGTGCATCCGTTGTCGCGTCTGCAGCGAGGCCCGGCAGCGCGCGCAACAGCGTTACCAATCGCGCCCCCAAATCGGGGGGGTCGAGGTGGCCGAGCAGCGCGGGAATCGCCTCTACCAGCACCAACAGTTCGCCGTCGCTCATGTGCGAGACCACCGTCAGCGGGTAATGCGCCAGGCTTTCCATCTCGACCGGCTGAAAACGTGCACCGTCGGGAGCCGTCACCGCCTGAATCGCGTCGTCGATCGGGGCGTTCTCGAAAACGAAGAGCGTGTCGAACAGCGAACCGTGGCCCGCTACGCGCTGCAACGTCGACAGGCTGAGGTAGCCGATGTCGCGCATGGTGGCCGAATCTCGTTGCAGGCGTGCACATTGCGTAATGACGGGCTCGTCCGCGTCGAGCGTGTGCACCACCGGCACCGTGTTGATGAATAGGCCGACCATGCCTTCGACGCCAGCCAACTTCTCTGGACGGCCCGAGATTGTCGTCCCATAGACCACGTCGCGGCGGTCGGTGATGCGGCCGAGCAGCAGCGTCCACGCGAACTGCACGGCGGTGTTCAGGGTGATGCCATTGGCGCGCGACCACCTTTGCAGCTGATCGGTCTCGGTAGCGGTTAGGCGCAGCCGGGTGGTTTCGGGCACGGCAGACGCGGCCCCTGCCGCACCATCAGCCAGCACCAACGGCGCGGTGACCTGCGACAAGTACTCGGCCCAGCGCTCGGTCGCTGCGGCGTGGTCCTGGGCACCGAGCCAGCCGATGTAGTCGCGATAGGGGCGCGGCGCGGGCAGTCCGGCGATGCTGCCGCCCGCCTGATACACCGCGAGCAGTTCGGTGAAGAACACCGCGACCGCCCAACCGTCCATCAGGATGTGGTGCGCGGTGAGGATCATCCGCCGACGCGGTTCGGGTGCGTCCGTGACGTTGAGCAGGAGCACGCGCAACGCGGGACCACGGTTGAGCGCGAACGGAATTCGACGTTCAGACTCCGCGATCGCGTCGAATTCCGTTGCCGCCGCGTCACGTTCGGCCCACGGCAGTTCCGCGAACGATGGGATGATCTGTACCGGCTTGGGCACGTCGGTGTCCCAGAAAGCGGCGCGCAAGTTGGGGTGCCGGTCGAGCATGGCCTGCGCGCTGCGTCGCAGCAGTTCGGTGTCGACGGGGCCATCGATGTCGACAACGAATTGCATTGTGTAGAGGTCGATTTCCGTGCCCGCGAGGCGCGAAAGGGAGAACAGCCCTTCCTGCAGAGGACTCAGCGCGAGCACGTCTTCGATCTTCGGCGCACTCATCGGCTGCCCTTTCGAGTGTTGGGGTTGAACGGGCGCGTCGCAGGGGTCGCGTGGGGTCTGTGCACGGCCGACGCGCTGGTCGGATTCATTACTGCGAACCCCAAGCCGCGCTCAGGGCCGACAGGGCGTCGTCGTCCAGGCCCGACGCGCTCATCGGCGCGTGCGAAACCTGTTCGACCTCAGCCGAAGTCGCTGCGGCATCGACCGCGACGGCAAGTTCAGCGATCGTCGCGCACTCGAAAACCAACTGCGGGCTCAGTGGCAAGCCGAGCGCTTCGGCGCGGGCCGACCACTGGATCGAGATCACGCTGTCGCCGCCGAGCGCGAAGAAGTTGTCGTCGCCTTCCACGTCGTCGATTTCCAGCAGTTCCTCGATGAGCGCGATCAGCGTCGCTTCGGTGGTCGAATTACCCGCTGTAACGGCACCTGGAGTCGCGCTGGCAACCACCTCGGGCACCGTCCGCAGTCGCGCGAGTTCGTCGGCGGGCAGTACCGTCAGGTCGCTCAGCGGCAGGTCAGGACTGTCTGCGAATGCGCGCAACGTCGTGGCGAGCGCGTCGGCGATCGACCGCGCCGTCGTCGCGTCGTACAGGTCGGCATTGACGACAAAGCGCACGTCCATCCCACCTTCGGCGGTCACGTTGAGGCTCAGATTCAGGTCGAGGAACGACACGTCGAAGTCCGTCGGCAGCGGGGTAACGGTCGCGTCGCCAAACGGCACTGTCGTCGGTGCCCAATCCGCGCCACGGAAGTGGATCATGCTCTGGAACAATGGGTTTCGCGATCGCGAGCGACGCGGGTTCACCGCTTCAACGAGTCGCTCGATCGGGAGATCCTGATGACCGTTGGCATCGAGGACAACGTTGCGGGCGTGGATTACGGTGTCGCGCAAGGTGACTGACGACGCCAGATTGTTGCGCAACACGACCATATTCGCGAAGAGGCCGATCAGGTTGGTCGTCGCGGCATCGGTCCGGGCGGCAACCGGGGTGCCCAACGCGATGTTATCGCCACCCCCGAGGGCCCGTAGCACCGTGGCGACAGCGGCCTCGCACACCATGAACTCGGTCGCGCCGACCTGAGAAGCCATCCGCACCAGCCCATTTCGCACATCGGACGGCAGCGCGAAGGTCACGACTTCGCCCCGCTTGCCGAGCACCGGCGGACGCGGGCGATCGTGCGCGACATTGATCTCGTCAGGCACGCCAGCGAGCGTGTTGCGCCAGAACTCCAGTTGCGCCCCAGCGAACTCGCTTGGCGCACCGTCGAATTGATCGCGTTGCCATTGCGCGTAGTCGGCGAACTGGATGTCGAGTGGCTGCCACGCGGGCTCGATCCCCCGGCTGCGTGCCTGGTAGGCGGCGGTGAGGTCGGTGAGCAGCACGCCGAACGACGCGTGGTCGGCGACGATGTGGTGCACGAGCAGCGAAAGCACGTGGGTTTCGTCGTCGAGGGCCAACAGTTCGGCGCGCAGCAGCGGTTCGCCGTCGAGCGCGAAGGAGTAGGACGCGAGCTCGGCGAGCGTGTCGGTGACCTCGTCCTCCGCGATCGCGCGAACCGGTAGCGCGACCGGTTCGGCCGGGTGAATCACCTGGTGCGGGACGCCTTCGTGCTCGGGGAACGTGGTCCGCAGCGACTCGTGTCGCGCGACAACGTCGTCGAGTGCCGACCGCAGTGCGGCGATGTCGAGCGGCCCATCGAACCGCAGCGCGAGCGGGAGATTTCCGACCGCCGACGCCCCTTCCATGCGGTACTGGAACCACATCGCGAGCTGGGAATACGAAAGGGGAATGCGCTCGCCGCGTGCGCGACGCGTGATGGGCGGACGTACGTCGCGCCGCTGCTGCCCGGGAAACGCGGCGGGTGCGCGCTGCTCAGCGCGGTCAATGTTGGCGCACGCCAGCGGCATTCGCGCCGCATCGGGGTTCTGTTCGGAGCTCGAAACGGCTTGCGATTGCGCCGTACCCGAGTCAGTGCTCGCGTCGGCTTGCGATCGCGCCGTACCCGAGTCAGTGCTCGCGTCGGCTTGCGATCGCGCCGTGCCCGAGTCGGTGCTCGCCTCGGTGTCGACCGAACCGCCGCTGGCGAGCGCCCCGGGCGACTGCGTGGCGGCAGGCTCGCTCACGAGTCCCGCGCCCGCGCTGTCGACGGCGGACTCGTCGCCCGGCTCGTCGACCGCGTCGAGGTCCAGGTCGAATTCCGCAAGGAAGCGCGCGACCAAATCAGCAGCCAATGCCGCCGGGGTTGGGCTGTCGAAGATCACGCGCACGTCGAGTTCGATGCCGAATTCCGCGCGGATCTGCGCGACTAACCGGGCCGCGAGCAGCGAGTGACCGCCGAGTTCGAAGAACGAATCTTCCGCGCCGACCTTGTCGAGGTTGAACAGCGTGCCGAACAAGGCGCAGACCTTGCGTTCCGTCGCGGTCGCGGGGGCGCGATGCGTGCGGACGACGGCCGAGGTCGCGGTGGGCAGCGCGCGCTTGTCGAGCTTGCCGTTCACCGTCAGCGGGATTTCGTCGATCACCGCGAACGCGCTTGGCACCATGTATTCGGGCAGGTCAGCGGCGATAAATGACTGCACTTCGGCGAGGTCGACGGTATCGCCAGCGGGCACAACGTAGGCGGCGAGCATCGCGCCGATCGTGTCGTCGGTGGTGACAATGACAACGCAGTGCGCAACCGACGGATGGGCCGCGATCGCCGCCTCAACCTCACCCAGTTCGATGCGGAACCCGCGCACCTTCACCTGCTCGTCGGCGCGACCGACGAACTCCAGCTCACCAAAGTTGTTGCGGCGCACCAGGTCACCCGAGCGGTAAAGCCGTGCGCCGGGCGTGAACGGGTCAGCGACGAAGCGCTGCGCACTTAGCGCGGGCCGGTCGAGGTAACCGCGTGCGAGCTGCGCGCCGCCGAGGTACAGCTCGCCGACAACACCGTCCGGCACCAGCTGCAATGCCGCATCGAGCACGTAGGTGTACACGTTCCGGTTCGGTACGCCGATCGGGACAACGCCGGTGCCCTGCGGGCCCGTGACCGGCATGTGCGTCGAGCACACGACCGCCTCGGTGGGGCCGTAATGGTTGCGCAGCTCGGCGTCGAGGGTGTTGGCGAAGCGGTCAGCGACCTCGCCCGGCAGAGCTTCACCGCCAACCGGAACCTGTCGCAGCGAACGCCACTCGCTCACTTCGGGCAGCAGTAGGAACGTGCTCAGCATCGACGGCACCATGTGCAGGACCGTCACCTGGCGTTGCGAAATCAAGTCGGCGACGTAGCGGATATCGCGAAACGCGTTGGGCTTCGGGACAATTAGTTGCGCGCCGACGGTGAGGGTGATCGCGATGTCGACAAGCGACGCGTCGAAACTCACCGAGGACGACTGCATCAGACGGTCGGCTGACGTCATGTTCCAGTCGGCGGTGAAGCACACGATGTGCTCGGCAATCGCGTTGTGCGGCACCGGAACACCCTTGGGCTTGCCGGTTGAACCGGAGGTGTAGATCACATAGGCGAGGTTGGCCGGGACGAGCGGGCGCACGCGGTCGGCGTCGGCGGGGGCGGTTGTTGGCAATTCTTGCGCCGCTTCTTCCGCCAGGCCCAATTCGACTGCGCCAAGCAGCATTCGGGGCTTCGAGTCTTCGACCAGGTAGCCGATGCGGTCGTCGGGGTAGGCCGGGTCGATCGGCAGGTACGCCGCGCCAGCCTTCAGCACCGCGAGCACGGCGACGATGAACTCAACCGACGTGCCGAGTCGCAGGCCGACGATGTCTTCACTGCCGATACCCTCACCAATTAACCAGTGCGCCAACCGGTTCGCGCGGGCGTGTAGCGCGGCGTAGGTGAGTTCGGTGTCGTCGGAGACGAGCGCGAGCGCGTCCGGCGAGGCCGCAGCGGCCGACTCAAGCAGTGCGACGAGCGTGGTGGCCGGTTCGTCAACGAGCAGGCCGTGCGAACGGGTGAGGAGCGCGGCGCGGTCGGTTTCGCCGAGCATGTCGAGGTCGGCGATGCGGCGGTCCGGGCTGGTCACGGCGTTGTCGAGCAGTCGAGCGAAGTGGCCGAGCATGCTTTCGACGAGCGGAGCGGCGAGCACGTCGGTCTGATATTCGGCTTCGACGACCGCTGAACCGTCGGCTGCCAGCACGATCGCGAACGCGAGCGGCACCTGAGCGCTCACGGCACCCAGTTCGAGTTGAGTTGTCGTGATTCCGTCGAGTGCGAACCCGTCGGCGCTCTTGCGGACCGAGAAGCCAAGGCGCACAAGTTGATCCATGCCGTCGCGCCCGGCAACGCGGTCGGGGTTCGCCTCGCGCACAACGCGGTCGATCCCGACGCTGCGGCGCGCGAAGGAGTCGGTACAGGTGTCGCGGACGAGGACAAGTAGGTCGGCGAAACTTTCGGTGCCTGCGAGGGTCGCGCGGAGCAAAAGGGTGTTGCCGAAGTAGCCGATGAGGTGCTCGGTTCCGGCGGGACGGTCGGTGACCGGGACGGAAACGAGGAAGTCGTCGGCGGCGGTGTAGCGGTGGATGAGCACGTCAAATGCACTGAGCAGCACCATAAATGGGGTCGCGGAGTGTGCGCGGGCGAAGGCTTCGGTGCGGGCGACCAGGTCCTTGTCGAGCGTTGTTGTCGCGCGCGCGGCCTGGCGACCCGGGGTCGCGACCGGCGAACCTGGTAGTTCGAGCGGCTCGGGGACCGGGCGCATCACCGTACGCCAATAATCGACGTCGGCCTCGGCGGGTTCGGTAGTGGGCGCGATGGCGGCGAACTGCACCGATCCGCCCGGCCGCGTGCCCTGGTACGCCGCGTTGAGTTCGGCGAAGAAGATGGCCCACGAGTCGTCGTCGAAGCTGATGTGGTGAATGGTGAGCGCGAGGACGTGCTGGGCCGGGCCGGTTTTGAGGACCAGCGCGCGGATGGTCGCATCGGTCGCCAGGTCGAACGGGCGACTGAACTCGCGCTGAGCGAGCACCTCGACGCGCAGGTCACGGGCTGATTCCACGACAGCGGTGAGGTCGACTGTGGTCCACTCGGCACGCTTATCGGCGGCGAAAGTCTGGAACGGTTCGCCGTCGGCGTCGACGCCGTAGGTGGTGCGGAGGATGTCGTGGTTGGCGACGACGGTGTCGAACGCCGCGTGCAGGCGGTCGACGTCGAGTGGGCCGGTGAGGCGGTAGGCGACGCAGATGTTGAGCGCGGTGTCGGCGGCGTCGCGGGTTTGCAGGAACCACATGCGGCGTTGGCCGGGGGTGAGCGGACGACGTTCGCCCGGTTCGATGCGCTCCACGGATTGTGTTGTTGCGGTTGCCAATCCAGCCGCACGCAGCTTCTGCTGAAGGAGCAGCTTGCGACGCTCGGCGACGGTCAAGGTGGCGTCGGTGTCAGACATAAAGAATCGGCCCCTTAGCCCTGGTTGGTTGTCATGAGCGCGACGACGTCGTCGAGCGACGCGCCGCCAAGAATCGCGGCGACCGGCAGATCGCGATCAAGCCGCGCTTTGACCCGTTTGCGGAAGTCGAGCGCTTGGAGCGAATCGAGGCCGAGGGCAACGAGAGGTGTTGCGGCGTCGATGGATTCGGCATCGTCGCCGCCGATGACGTGGAGAAGTTCGGCGCGGACTTGGAGGTCGAGGGGAACGTCGTTGCCGACTGCACCGTGCGCGTCGGATCCCGTGCCAGTCGCGCTCCCTAGGCCGTTGCTCCGCTGCGCAGGCGAAAAGCGTGGTCCTGACGTGCTCCCGGCTGTCGAACGCGATCCCTCCGCGTAGGCGCCGTCCGAGCCAGCGTGGCGCGACTGGTCGTAGTGAGCGACGCCGCCGTGCACCGATCGTGCGGGCGCGTGTTCGGTCAGCGGCTCATCGCTGCGGGTTTCCGGGATCGACAGCTCCGACAGCAGTGCTGACCGGCCGAAAGCGCCCAATACCTCGCGTAGGAAGTGCCAGTCGGCGGCGATGATCATGCCGTCGCGGGCCGGGGTGGCTAGGCCGAGGGCGATCGCGTCTCCCGGGAGCATCGGGTACACGCCCGCCTCTTCGACGCGCGCGAAACCGGCCGCGTCGAGTGGGCCAGCGACGTTCCACAAACCCCACTGCAAACTCGCCGCCGCGATGCCGCGTGCGCGAAGGTTGGCGGCGACCACGTCGAGCATGCGGTTGGTGACCGCGTACAGGATCTGGCCCCGGCCGCCGATAGACGCGGCCATCGACGAGAACAGGAGGACGCGCGCATCGTCGGTCAGCGGGACGGTCGCGAGTACGTTCTCCAAGCCCGCGATCTTGGAACTTATCGCGGACTGAACGTCCTCTGCCGTGATCGAATCCAGTTCGGCGTCAACGTAATTCACCGCCGCATGGAGGAGCAGGTCCACCGGCTTGTCGATGGTCAGCCCGTCACTGATGTCGCGCGCAAGGACAACGATCTCGGTCGAACTGATCCGCCGCAGATGCGCGAGTTCGCTTGCCAATTCCGGGGTTTCGCCGCGACGGCTCACCAGCGTGACGCGACTCGCACCGGTTCGCGCGAAGTGCTCAGCGAACCGCAGTCCCAGCTTGCCGGTGCCGCCGAGGATCAGCACGTGGTCGGGAGCGAGCGCACCGTCATCGACGGCAGTGTCGACAACGAGCCGCTTAGCGAACAACTTGCCCCCGCGCAGCGCGAGTTCGGCCTCGCCGCTGGTGTGCAGCGCACCGACGATCTTGTTGGCCTGGTCTAGCGGATCTTCGCCCGCCGCGAGGTCGATGTGTCGGAAGTTGCGTCCGGGATGTTCGATCCCGGCACTGGCGAACCCGGCACTCACGCCCGCGTGGAAAAGGCTTGGGGCTGAATCACTTTCGCGGACGGCCACACCACCCACGGTGACGAGCCAGCAGTCGCCACCCGGGGCGAGTTCATCGAGCGCACGGGCCCACGAACGTTCGGCGTAGAACGAGGTGAGCGCCGCAGTCGCGCTAGCAACATCGTCTCGAGTCTGCGGCAGGAGAATGACCACGGAGTCGACCCGCGTATCAACGAGACCTTGGGCCACTGCGGACATCACCCGCGCCTGTGCCCCATGCCGATCGGCCGCCTTCACCAACGCTGCCGCCAGGTCAGCGCACTCCCCCGTCGGGTCGACGATCAGGAGAGAGCGCGAGTCGGTCAGGGTGCGGCGCGCAACCGGCTTCCACTGCGCGATCAAACGCTGCGGGCGCGGGGTCGTCACCTGCAGTTCCGGCGGGCTCGGCTGACGGTCGAGCGGGGCCCAAAGGTGCTTCGGGGACATGATGGTGTGCGGGAAATCGCGCAGCGGCAGAGCGACCGCGTCACTCACTTGCAAAGCGGACCAATTGAATTCGCTATGCAGTACCGCGACCTGCGCGAGGTTTCGGGTGAACTCCTCAAGGCCCGTCGCGGTGCGCAGCGACGTGCCGAGAACGCGTGGGTCGCGCACCGAACCCGCCGGTACGAGGCCCAAGTTCTCCTGCAACGCCAACTGCAAAACAGGGTGTTCAGCGACCTCAATCAGCAGGTCAACACCATCGCGCCCCGCCGCGACAACCGCCTTGTCGAAGCGAACCCGGTTGCGCAGGTTCCAGTACCAGTACTCCTCGTGCGTGAGGTCGGCTGTAATCGCCGCACCCAAAGTCGCGCCGTAGCAAGCGATTTCGGAGTCGGCGAACCGCGGCCCACTCATCTCGTCGCCGAGCAGCCCTTCGAATTCTTCGCGCAACTCCGCGACAATCGACGTATGCGCCGGGTAGGCAACGCGAATCTCACGCGCGAACTGGCCGCGCTCGGTCGCGGCGGCAACCAGGTCGAGGATGGTCTGGCGGTCGCCCGAAATCGCAAGGATATGAGGCGAATTCACCACTGACAGCTCGGCCCACCCCGAATTGCGAGCAAGCAGCGCTTCGCACGCCTCGCGGTCCATACCAAGCACCGCCATCGAGTAACCGCGCGGCGAAATGCGCTCAACCAAGCGCGACCGGTGCGTGACGGCGAGCACCGCGTCGCGCACGGTCATCACGCCAGACACCGCACCAGCGGCGAGTTCGCCCTGACTGTGCCCAATGGTCGCGGCTGGTTCAACGCCTGCCGCACGCCACATCGCGGCGAGCCCGGTCATGTGAAACATCAAGGCGGGCTGGACTTCCCACACGGTGTCCTCGTACGCGCCCTCGGTCCCGAGCAGGTAATGCAGCGGCTGCGAATGCCCGAACCGCTCGGCGTGAATGGCCGCGCACTCGTCGACGGAGGCGCGATAGGCTGCCGACAGCGAGTAAAACAGCGCGCCCATCCCGGGCCGCTGACTCCCCTGACCAGGGAAAACGAAGCCAACTCGCCGCCTGCTCGCAGCGCCGCGAATGAGCGCGGGATGCTCGCCACCGTCGGCGAGCGCACGAAGGGCGGCAAGGAGAACGTCGCGCCGCCCGTTCGCGTGACTGGCAAAGCTGTCCGCGACTGCGCCCGCGCCGCCGCCGTCCGCGCCAGCAAGGCTCGGACCCGCCTGACTAGCAGCGCCAGCTGACGCGATGTCCACGCGCACATCGGCGATAGTCCGCCCTACGTCGCCCTGGTGTTCGCAGCCATCCGCGACGCGGCCCTCAACGAGAATCAACGCCCGATACCGGCGCGCACTCCTCGTACGAAACAGCATGCTGGACAGCTCTTCTGGCGAAACATCATCGTGCGTCTCGACGTACGCCAACAACGACCGCGCCTCAGCAACCAGCCCAGCCGCCGTGTCGGACGAAACAAGCACCGGCACGGTCCCGTCCGGCATCCGATACTCAGCCACGGTTTTCCTCCTGAGCAGGCAAGCCGATGATGGCGTGCGCGTTGGTTCCAGCAACGCCGAAGGACGAGACAGCCGCGTAGCGCGGACGGTCCGACGGCCACGCGACCAACGAGGACGCAAGCCGCAAACTTGTTGTTGACCAGTCGATTTCGGAAGTCGGCGACTCCGCCCACAAGCTCGGCGCGATCGCCTCATGCTCACCGCACAGCAGCACCTTGATCAGCCCGAGCATCCCCGACGCCGCCTGCGCGTGCCCCACGTTCGACTTCACCGAGCCAAGCAGCGGGCCACTAGCGCGATCAACAGACCCGTAAGTCGTTGCGATAGCCGCTAATTCGAGTGGATCGCCGACTGCGGTGCCGGTCCCGTGACCCTCAACCAGGTCGACGTCGGCGAAAGAAATCTCCGCCGCGGCGACCGTGTCGCAAATCAACCGCTCCTGCGCGGCAGCGCTCGGCACCGCGAGCGCCGCACCAGCCCCGTTGTGATTCACCCGCGAACCAAGCAACTCACCGTAGATGCGATGACCCAAAGCCCGCGCGCGCGAAGCGCGTTCGAGCACGACAACACCCGCGCCTTCGCCCCACAACGTGCCCGTCGGGTCAGCCGCGTACGGACGACAGTGCCCATCGGTTGCGAGCGCGTTCGCCTTCGCGAACTCGTAAAACGCACCCGGCGAACCCATGACGCAAACGCCACCGGCCAACGCCCACTCGCACTCCCCCGCTCGCAGCGCCGACGCCGCCTGATGCACGGCCGTCAACGACGACGCGCACGCGGTATCCACCGACACCGAAGGACCTATTAGCCCGAGCCCGTGCGAGATTCGGCCCGCGACAGCGCCGAGCGCCGTTCCCGTCGCCCGATATCCGCTGTACTCATTGACTCCCGCAACGCCCGGCCCATACTCGGTCGTCGAAACCCCCATCCACACGCCGGCCGAATCCCCGTCCAGCGCACCGGGATTCAACCCGGCTTGCTCGAGCGCACGGAACGCGACCCGCAGCGCGACCCGCTGCTGCGGATCCATCGCAACCGCCTCGCGCGGGGTAATCCCGAAGAACGATGCGTCGAATGCGGTTGCGTCCGAAAGGAACCCGCCAGCGTCGCGCACCAGCCCCCAACCATCAAGACGACCAAGCGCGAAGATCTCATCGACCGGCCAACCCCGGTCACGTGGGAACGGACCGATGAGTTCCTTGCCAGCGGCGAGCGCGGTCCAGTAATCGCGTGGGGTCTCGATGCCGCCGGGCGCTTCGATCCCCATCCCGACAATGACGATCGGATCAGCATCACGCATCAGGCGGGCACCCCGGCCGTGAGCACTTCGGCGATGGCGTCGAGATTGTCATCGAGGAAGAAGTGACCACCGTCGAACAGCGCGACCTCCGCCGTAGCGGTGGTGCAATCGGCCCATCCGCGCAGGTCACGCGGCCCGACGAACGGGTCGTCTTCGCCGCCGAGCACGAGCACCGGCACGTCGACGCGCACGTCGGCAGCGCACGAATACGCGTCGAACGCGCGGTAATCCGCCTTCAACACCGGCAAGGCCATTCGCATTACCTCGCGACTCGCCATCACGTCAGCGCCGGTGCCGTTGAGCGCGCCCATGTGGTCGAGCAGCGCTTCGTCTTCGGTCGGGTGCGCGGGCAGCTCGGCGATGCGATGCGGCGACGCGGCTGCCGACGCAACCAGCAACCGGACAGGTAACCCCTTCGATGCCGCGAGCCGGACGAATTCGAACGCGACGATCGACCCCATGCTGTGCCCAAAAACGGTGACCGGAACGCCGGTTTGGTGAGCCGAGGCAACGAACGCGTCGAACGCACCGGCAGCTAACTCTGGCAACGTCTCAGCAGCCGCTTCGCGCGCCCGGTCCTGACGGCCGGGATATTGGACGATAACGGTGTCGAACTGGGCGGAAAACGTCTTCGCGAAGACGCGGTAGGCCGAGGCACCAGCGCCCGCGTGCGGGAACACGATCAGCGGCGGCAAACCTGCTGCTTCCGGGGCTTTGAACTGCCGGATCCAGCCAAGTTCACGTGCCATGTCGCTCTCCTCGTACGTTGACGGTCATGTTCACACCACCACGCACAACGGGAGTGGAGTTCGATTGCCACGCAAGCCCATTCGAGCTCGCGAACGCCCTAGCAACCGCCGGGCGATTAGTCAGGTAACCCTAACACTAGAGCATTAGTATAGGCTAGCCTTACCAACCCAGGTGATCAAGGTTACGACTGAATTGGAGCGCCGATGACGACCTACGTGCTGCCGCGCGAGCAGACCAACCTGCCCGCCGACGTTGCCGCGACCCCCGCGCCAGCACTGCCGGTTTTCGCCGCGCCCTTCCGCATGCGCATCGCCGACCCAACGGGCACCGACCCCGCGCTGCTCGCCGAATGGATGTCGCGCCCACACCTGCTTGAGACGTGGGAACAGGACTTCGACGCCGACCGTCGACGTGCCGATTTCGAAGCACAACTGGCCGGAACCTATTCGCGCCCTTGCATTTTGAGTCTCGACTTCGCGATCCTTGCCCAGCCAGAGCGCGGCTACGTCGACATTGCCTACGTTGAGTTGTATCGGCCAGCCAAGGACGAGATCGCACGGCTTTACGACGCCGAACCAGGCGACATCGCCTTCCACATCGCGACCGCCGAAACCGCGGTGATCGGCAAGGGCATCATGTCGGCGTGGATCACCACGATGTCGGCGGCGGTCTTCGCGGCCAACCCTGATTGCCGTCGCATCCTCGGCGACCCCGACCATCAGAACCCCGCTATCTGCCGCAGCTTCGACAAGATCGGCTGGCAGCGCGTTGGCGAGTTCCAGGTGCGCCCGACCCGGCGCATCGCGCTGTACGCGACGGGCCGGACGCCAACCGATATCGCGGTGGCCCGCTAGGCGACCAAAGCTGTTCGCACCGCGGCGCTTTGGAGCACGCGGTCCGAAAGCTCGCCAAGGCAACTGAGATTCGGGAACCCTGGCCCCTGCGACATCGCCGCCATGTTCGGCAGATACAGCTTGCCGGGCAGTCCAGCGACCGCGAGGTCGTACCCGATCGACGCCTCAAGTCGCGCCTGCGTCAGTGGGCCGCCAATCGCGAGTTCCATCCGGTCGGAAACACTTTGGTCGAACATCTCGGTGAACCACAGCGGTTGACCACCGGTCGCGTCGACAACCAGATCGAAGCCATGCACCTGGTCGGCGCGCTGCTCGTTCGTGAGCGTCAGCGCGAGCGAATCACCGTCGGGGACAACGCGAGTCACGCGGCCCTGCAAATGATGAACTCGACTGTCACCCAACAAACTTTCCTGCACGCGTACCGAGAAGACACCACGATCGGTGCGCCGAATCACGTCGCGCCGTTCCTGAAGGCTCAGCGCGTTCCACTTCACCGGATCGCTGAAAAGAGCGTTCTCGAAGTAGCTTTCGCCGCGCGTATACAGCGTTGCCATCGGCGAGATGACCGAAATGGTGAGCATCTCGTGCCGCACGAGTTCGTCGAGTGCCGAGCCAGCTGTTTCGCCACCGCCGATCACCGCAGCGCGGGAAGCCGCTGGGAGAGCGCGCTTTCCGGCTAAGTGCCAGAAGTCGGCGATGCTCAAGACGCGCGGGTGGTCAGCGAGCGCACGGGTGCTGCGGCCGGGGCCGGTAATCATCACGCCGTCAGCGCGGTGCTCGGTGCGCACACCGTCGGCGTCAGCGACGGTGACCGTCCACTGGTCGCCATCGTGGCCGAGGGTTTCGACGCGGCCAGCGACAAGGTCGAGATTGATCGAACGGGCGACCCACTGAAGGTATTTCGCCCACACGTGATGCTGCGGGCTCGGGCGACCACGGTCGATCCACTCGGCGTAGGTGCCATGTTCGATCAGGAACGACACCCAACTGAACGCCGACATCGCCTGGTCGATTTCACGGTTGCGGCCGCGCGCCCAGGTGGAGTGATACGGGAAGCCGATGTCTTTTTCCGGGCTTGTCCCGAGGCGATGTTGGCCGTCGGTCCAGCCGCCGCTCGGCAGCCAATTGCCGCCAACCACATGCGGTTCGACGACAACAACGCGCGGCGCTGCGAGCCCGAGCGAGCCCAAGACGTGCGCTTTTGTCGCTACCGCGAGCGCTTTGGGGCCCGCGCCGACTACTAAGAGGGTTTCCACCGCTTCGTTCTCCACTCTCACGCAGTCCCACTTTGCATAGGCTTACCTTACACATTTAGAACGGATAGGCTAACCTAAGCCGCATGGGTAAGGGATTCAATGGCCTGATGGTCAAGGCCTGGGGCGGCAGCGACTACCGGCTGACGGTCACCAGCAACGAGAAGATCACCGACAACTTCGTTCGAATCGGGTTCAGCGCCGGTGGCCTGCTCGCCGACCATCCCGTGCACCCCACGCAGTGGGTTCGCCTGTGGATCCCCGAGGAAGGTAGCGACAAGCTGCACCATCGCGGCTTCACGCTGGTCAACCAGAACCCTGAAGCCGACACCGTGAGCATCGACTTCGCCCTCCACGACGGTCCCGCTGCCAACTGGGCTCGCAACGCGAAGCCCGGGGATCCGCTCGACGCGAGCGTGCTTGGTTCTGACTTCCAATTGCCCGCCGAGACACCAAGTGAGTACGTAATTTTCGGCGACACCGCGTCGCTGCCCGCGATCAACTCGCTGCTCGCCGCCATCGGCGACACTCCCGCCCGCGTGTGGCTGGAATGGCAGTACGAATCCGATCAGCAGATCCCGGTGAACGCGGGCGCGAGCCACTCGGTGACGTGGTTGCGGCGCGTCGACGACGGTCGCCTGTTGCGCGAGGCCGCGCAGGAACTCGCTTGTGCGACAACCGCTTTCGCGTGGGTTGCATGCTGCGGACAGACGACGCGCTCGATCGTGAAGACCTTCAAGACCCAGCACGGCCTCGGCAAAACCGCCATCAAATCGCAGGCTTACTGGAAGTGACGCCGCGCTAGGCTGGGCCCAGACGTGCCCAGCCCCAGTCGCGAGGAGTCCGTTGTGTCGATTGTCGATGAAGCCACCCCGTTCGGCGCGCAGGTCGCCAAGCGCCTAGCCGATGAGACGATCATCTGGCTCACCGCCATCGCCGACGACACCCCGCAACCCAACCCGGTGTGGTTCCTCTGGGCGCACGACGAATTCCTCGTCTTCTCGGAGCCGTCCGCTAAGCGACTCGGCCACATCGTCGCCAGCCCGCGCGTCTCGTTGAACTTCAATTCGACGGCGAGCGGCGGCGACGTCGCGGTGTTCACCGGCCAGGGCCGCGTCGGCGTGCCGCCCGCCAGCGCCGACATCGCCGCCTACGCGAAGAAGTACGCCAAGGGCTTCAAAGACATCAAGATGACCGAAGAGTCCTTCTTCGCGACGTACTCGACGTCGATCTACATCCGCCCCGACCACCTGCGCGGTTTTTAGCCTCAGTAGCGATTGAGCCGGCCGCGCTGTTTGCTTGTGGTGCGCGCTGTCTAGAACACTGGACGGATGCGACGCAGGCAGCAACCGCCGCTGCCGAAACGGCACGGTCTCGATCCCGCTCGACTTCGACTACCCGAAGACGGGCAGTGGGCAACCGTGCGCGACCACCTCGTCGAGCGACTTCCCCGCGTTGATCCCGCTCGCATCGACGCGATGTTGGTCGCTGGCGAGATTGTTGACCTCGACGGGCCACTCGCGCCGGACGCACCTTATGTCCCCGGCGGCGCGGTGTGGTTTCACCGCGACCTGCCGGTTGAGCAGCACGTTCCCTTCGACATCGGGATCGTGCATCGCGACGACGACATCCTTGTTGTCGACAAACCGCACTTCCTCGCGACCATCCCGCGCGGGCAGCACATTCTCGAAACCGCGCTTGTCCGGTTGCGCCGCGACCTCGACCTGCCCGATTTGATCCCGGCCCATCGGCTCGACCGGGTGACGGCCGGGCTCATTCTTTTCGTCGTCAATCCAGCGCGACGCGGCGCGTATCAGACGATGTTCCACAAGCGGACAGTGTCGAAAGAATATGAGGCCATCGCGCCTTACGATCCTTCACTCGAACTGCCGCGCACGGTTTCCTCGCGCATTATCAAGGAAAAGCAGGTGCTCGCCGCCCAGGAAGTTCCCGGCGAGATTAATGCGATTACCGACGTCGAACTGCTTGAGCACCGCGACGGGCTCGGGCGCTATCGACTCCGCCCGCACACCGGTCGCACGCATCAGTTGCGCCTACATATGAATGGGCTCGGGGTACCGATTCTTGGCGACGATTTCTATCCGGTGATTACCGACAAGTCGGTCGATGACTATTCGCGGCCATTGCAGTTATTGGCCGCGTCGCTGGCGTTCACCGATCCGCTCAGCGGCGAACCGCGACGCTTCGAAACGCGACGCCAGTTGCAAGCGTGGGCCGATCCGACCGGTTGGGCTGCCGGTTAGGTCACACGTTTGGTGAGTTCGGACGATCTTGGTCGCTAGGTGTTCGGCCGGTCAGTTCCGCGATTTGCCGTTATCCGCGCGCGTCATCGCGGTTATTGGTCCGTGTTCATTCCGTAATAATCGCCTACACTCGGTCGAGTGCCTATGCCCGCTACCAGCGCCGATCCCCGGCCACGCCTTCACGCCTACGTCGACATCGCTGTCGTCGTTGTCGTGCTTGTCGGCACGAATTTGATCGCGCATTTCACGACACCGTGGGCGAATGTCGTCGCGGTGCCGGTTGCCGCGTTCACGCTTGTCGCATTGATGCGCAAGCGCGGGCTTGGATGGGCCGAGCTTGGGTTGTCGCCGCGACACTGGCGACGAGGAACGGCTTATGCGCTTGGCGCGGTCGCGATTGTGCTGACCGCTGTCGCGATTGGCGCGCTATTGCCGCTCACGCGACCGTTCTTCCTCGCCGACCGATATGCCACGATTTCCGGCGCGCTTATCGCGTCAATGATCGTCATTCCCTTACAAACGGTGATCCCCGAAGAGCTCGCTTTTCGGGGTGTCCTGCACGGCACGCTCGATCGCGTACTCGGCGCGCGCGGGCTCTTCGCCGGTGCTTCACTGCTGTTTGGGTTGTGGCATATCGCGTCGTCGCTTGGGCTCACCACGTCGAACACCGGGCTTACGCAATTGGTTGGCGGCGGGGTTTTCGGGCAGGTAGTTGGGATCGCTGGGGCGGTCGCGGCTACTGCGGTAGCGGGCATGGTCTTCACGTGGTTGCGGCGGCGCAGCGGCAGTTTACTCGCGCCGATCGCGCTGCACTGGTCGCTCAACGGCGCGGGTGCGCTGGCGGCGGCCCTGGTCTGGCACACCGCAGTTCGGTAACTGACATACGATCGGGTCAGATTTGGTACCGATCGGAGGTCAGGTGAATCGCTCGCTTGTTGGGCTTGTTGTCGCGGTAACCGGGGGTGCGGCCGGGATCGGACGGGAAATCGCGCATCAACTCGCCCTTCAAGGTGCGCTGGTCTGCATCGGCGACCTCTCGGGCGACGCCGCCCGCCTAGCCTCCCGCGAACTACCGGGGACGGTCCACGGGTGCGAACTCGACGTCACCGACGAGCGGTCGTTCCACGACTTCCTTGCCACCACCGAAGCGCTGTATGGGCCAATCGATGTGCTTGTCAACAACGCGGGTGTCATGTGGGTTGGGTCCTTCGACACCGAACCCGACACCGCAACCGCGCGCATGCTCGCGGTGAATCTGCACGGGGTGATTCGCGGCGTTCGACTTGTCGCGCCGCTGATGCGTCAGCGCGGACGCGGGCACATCGTGACCATCGCTTCGCTCGCGTCGAAGGTCGCGCCGGCCGGTGAGGCGACTTACGCGGCGACCAAGCATGGGGTGCTTGGGTATTTGACGGCCGTGCGCGAGGAGTTGCGCGGCAGCGGGGTTGCGCTGACCGCGATCATGCCCGGCGTTGTGGATACCGAACTTGCCGCTGGGACGGCGACGGGCGCGGCAGGCTTGTTGACCCCAGCCGACGTTGCCACCGCGGTGGTTTCGGCGATCCGCCAACCGCGTTTTCAGGTGACGGTGCCCGCGTACACGGGTCCGTTAATGGGGCTTGTTGGGATCTTGCCGCAGGGTTTGCGCGACGCGGTTTTGCGACGAACGGTGCCGAATCAGGTTGCCGCCGTGCGTGATTCGTCGTCGCGCTCGGAATACGAACGTCGCCTGACTGACTGAGGTGCATGCTTCTCGTTGACCGCGTTGGCGCTTGCGTTTACGCTCACTGGCAATCACACATATGTTCGATGAACATGTGTTCGAGCCATGCGGAAGGCGCGCGATGTCCAACGATCAGTCGACTGATGCTGGGCGCAGTGAGGTCGCTGTGCTTGCGCAGCAGGTAGCGACCGCGCGCGACAAGCTGCCGCTGCAACACGACACCGCGCTCTACGACGCGCTTTCCGACGCCGAGATTCGCGCGGAACGGGAACTGGCCGAATGGGTTCGGGCTAAGCAGCGCAAGCAGCGGCGGCGTGAGGTGATCGACGACATCGCCTCATCGCGGCGTGATCGGCGCACGCAGGCGTCGTTGCGACGCACCGATGAAGCGGACGCGCGCTGGCATCGCAAGGCGCTTGCCGCGCGGCGGCGGGCGTCGTCGGCGGATGCGCGGCTTGCGCAGCTGTATCAGCGGGCCGAATGGTCGTCGCGTGCACTCATTGGCGTTGTTGTGCTTGGCATGGTGTGGGCTGGGGTGAACGTCCAGCACAACCTCGTGCCGAGTGGGAACATGCGAGACCCGTTGTACTGGTTGAGCTTTGGTATTGAGGCGATGATCTCGGTGCCGATCATCACGATCATGGTTGCCGCTACCACCGCCGCTCGGTGGGGTCGAGAGTTGGAGCGGGGCAAGGTTTTTGCCGTTGAAGTGGTGTTGCTCGGAACCACGGTTGGGTTGAATACTGGGCCGCACCTAGCCTCCGGGGATTACGGGCGGGCCGTTGAGTTCGCGATCGCGCCGGTGATGGTTGGTGTGGTGATTTGGTTGCACGCGTGGGTTGCCGCGCGGTATGCGGTGTTGATTGAGGTGGCGAGTGAGGAAGATGTTGCCTCGGAAATGGTTGTGGCAGACCATGTTTCGCGCGGCCACTCGGCGCATGAGAGGGAGCCCATAGCCGCGTTGACCGCGCGGCCTGACACAGACCATGCGCTCGAAGGTGTTGCCGAGGCCCTAAAGGTGCCGTCCCCAGTCGCCGTCGAAGCGCGGCCGAGCGATGCGCCCATATCTGGTGCGCGCCACGCGGAAGCCGCGCGCCTGTCCGAGGCTGCGCAGCCGAGTGCACCCGTTCCCCACACCACCGTCGCATTCGACGTCATCCCCCAGCCTCGCGCGCAACAGACGCCCGCCAGCGAGCGGCGAATACCCGCGGCTGCGTCAACCGAAGTAGGTGAGCTCAACCCCGTTCCCGAGGCGACGGCCCACGCCGACCCCGCCGCCCGCGAACCCCACGGCGAACCCCCCGAGCTCCCCGAGCCCAACGAGCCCAACGAGCCCGAGGTTATCCCCAGCGCTCCCCAGCCCGAACAGTTGATGTTCGCGCCGGACCCCACTCCCCCGCTGACGGCCGACATCGTCGCGACCGCGCCCAAGGTGCTTGTCGACGCGACCAACTTGGTCAAGCCTTCGCGAACCGAGCGCACTGGTTCCGTCACCCGCGATGTCGCAGACAAGCCCGTAGGCGATGAAGATCAGCCGCGCACCCAGCCGAGCGATCCCACTTCAAGCGACGTCGCAGACGAGACCGACGACTACGACGACACCGAGGTCCGCGCCCTCGCCCGCCAGGTTGCCCACGCAAGCCCCCTGCGCCTGACGATCGACCAGATCGAAGAAATCCTGGAACTGGCCGACCAGTCATGGACCCCACGCAGCATCGGCGCGGAAGTGGGCGTCCCGGGCAAGACAGTCACGAACGTCATCGACTTCGCCCGCAAACTGAGCACCCCGTACGCCATCACCGGATGATCGCGCGCCCACACTCGCGCGCATGCCGACCGAAGTATGAGCCGGTCACGGAGCAGTCCGCGAAGTCCGCCGTCGCACTGCTCAAGGAAGCGGGTCTGCCGGGTCACAAGTACGCGCTCGACGCGTCTGTCGCCGAAGTCGCGTTGCGCCAAACCCCACCGGTCGCCATCGTCACGTCCGACGTCGACGACCTGACCAAACTCTGCGGAAACAAAGTCCGACTGATTGCCGTATAACGCGACCGGTCAGCCCCGGCGACCTTCTGGCTGCCGCACAGCTTCGGTCGTGTGGCGCTGCGCGATTATCGCGCGGACCTCATCCCTGGTCAGTGGGCCGCCCAAGTCGAATGTCTCCGAATCACTCAGTAGCGGACGCTCCGGCAGGAATTTCTCGCGGTCGTAGGAATGCTCGCTGCTCATGGGCGCTCATTCTCCTCCCTGTACACGCCGCACAACAAAGGCCCGCCTCCCAAAAGGGAGGCGGGCCTTTGCAGAAAAACGATCTCGATGGATCGAGGAAAAGACCTACTTGGCCTTCTCCAGGACCTCGACCAGACGCCAGCGCTTGGTGGCCGACAGCGGACGGGTCTCCATCAGCTGAACGCGGTCGCCGATGCCGGCGATCTCGTTCTCGTCATGCGCCTTCACCTTGGAGGTGGTGCGGATGATCTTGCCGTAAAGCGGGTGCCGGTGACGGTCTTCCAGCTCGACGACGATCGTCTTGTTCATCTTGTCCGAGACAACATAGCCGCTGCGTACCTTGCGGCTGTTGCGCTCTTCGGTGTTCTCGCTCATGCCGCATCTCCCTTGCCAGCGGGTGCCGAGGCCAGACCGAGCTCGCGCTCACGCATGACCGTGTAGATGCGCGCGATCTCGTGGCGGACAACGCGCAGACGACGGTTATTGTCGAGCTGACCCGTCGCCATCTGGAAGCGCAGGTTGAAGAGCTCTTCCTTCGACTCGCGCAGGCGGGCCACAAGCTCGTCTTCGTTGAGCTCGCGGAGCTCTGCGGCCGGTGTTCCTGTAGCCATCAGAACTGCTCCTCCCTGGTCACGATCCTGCATTTCATCGGGAGCTTGTGCATCGCGCGGCGCAGGGCCTCACGAGCAGTCTCCTCATTCGGGTAAGACATCTCGAACATGACCCGACCGGGCTTCACGTTCGCGACCCACCACTCCGGCGAACCCTTACCGGAACCCATTCGGGTTTCAGCAGGCTTCTTGGTAAGCGGGCGGTCGGGGTAGATGTTGATCCAGATCTTGCCGCCACGCTTGATGTGGCGGGTCATCGCGATACGCGCCGACTCGATCTGACGGTTGGTGACGTAGGCCGGCTCGAGAGCCTGAATGCCGTAGTCACCGAACGCCACAGCGGTGCCACCCTTGGACATGCCGGAACGGCTGGGGTGGTGCTGCTTGCGGTGCTTGACCCTACGGGGCATCAGCATGCGTCAGCCCTCCTGACTCTCTGCCGGCGCATCCGCCACAGCGGTGGCAGCGCGACCGACCTCGGTGCTGGTCGCGGTGGTGCCCGAGGCACCGGAACGACGCGGGCGGCTCGGACGCTCGCGACGCGGGCGCTCCGGAGCAGCAGCGGCAGCGGTCAGTTCACGACGACCGCCGACGATGTCACCCTTGTAGATCCAGACCTTGACGCCAATGCGACCGAAGGTGGTCTTGGCCTCGTAGAGGCCGTAGTCGATGTCCGCACGCAGCGTGTGCAGCGGAACGCGACCTTCACGGTAGAACTCCGAGCGCGACATTTCGGCGCCACCGAGGCGGCCCGAGCACTGCACGCGGATGCCCTTGACGTTCGGCGAACGCATGGCCGACTGAATGGCCTTACGCATCGCACGACGGAACGCCACACGGTTCGAGAGCTGCTCGGCAACACCCTGAGCAACCAGCTGCGCATCCGATTCGGGGTTCTTGACCTCGAGGATGTTGAGCTGAACCTGCTTGCCGGTGAGCTTCTCCAGCTCGGCACGGATGCGATCAGCTTCCGCGCCACGACGACCGATCACGATGCCGGGACGCGCGGTGTGGATATCCACACGGACGCGATCACGGGTGCGCTCGATCTCGACCTTCGAGATACCTGCCCGCTCCATGCCAGTGGCGAGGAGCTTGCGGATCTGAACGTCTTCCTTCACGTATTCCGCGTACTGCTTGTCCGCGTACCAACGCGACTTCCAGTCGGTGGTGATACCGAGGCGGAAGCCATGGGGGTTAATTTTCTGTCCCATTTACTTTGCCCCTCCCTTCCGGCGGCTACGAGTTGCAGCGCCGGCAGTGGGCACGCTCTCGACCTCGATGGTGATGTGGCTGGTGCGCTTGCGAATCCGGAACGCACGGCCCTGGGCACGCGGCTGGAAACGCTTCATGGTGGCACCCTCGTCGACGAAAGCCGTCGAGATGACCAGGGTGGCCGGGTTCAGGCCGAGGTTGTTCTCGGCGTTCGCCGCGGCAGACGCCACGACCTTGGCCACCGGCTCGCTCGCGGCCTGCGGTGCGAACCGCAGGATCGCCAGCGCGTCTTCGACACGCTTGCCGCGGACGAGGTCCACGACGCGACGAGCCTTCATCGGGGTGACACGGACATGCTTGGCAGTAGCCCGAGCAGTCGGGTTCTGCACCTCAGTTGCAATGTTTTCGCTCATCGCCGCTTGCTCTTCCGGTCGTCCTTGACGTGGCTCTTGAACGTCCTGGTCGGCGCGAATTCACCAAGCTTGTGACCGACCATGTTGTCCGAGACGAACACCGGCACGTGCTTGCGACCGTCGTGGACGGCGAAAGTGTGGCCGATGAAATCGGGGATGATGGTCGAGCGACGCGACCAGGTCTTGATGACCTGCTTCGTGCCCTTTTCGTTCTGGACGTCCACCTTCGCGAGGAGGTGGTCGTCGACGAACGGGCCCTTCTTGAGGCTGCGTGGCATTTCTTACCTCCTCCTTAGCGCTTCTTGCCGGTCTTGCGGCGGCGGACGATGAGCTTGTCGCTCGGACGGTTGGGCTTGCGGGTACGGCCCTCAGGCTGGCCCCACGGCGAGACCGGGTGGCGACCACCGGAGGTCTTGCCCTCACCACCACCATGCGGGTGGTCGACCGGGTTCATGACGACACCACGGACGGTAGGACGACGGCCCTTCCAGCGCATACGGCCGGCCTTGCCCCAGTTGATGTTGCTCTGCTCGGCGTTGCCCACCTCGCCGACGGTTGCGCGGCAGCGCACGTCGACACGACGGATTTCACCCGAGGGCATACGAAGGGTCGCGTACGGCCCTTCCTTGCCGAGCAGCTGGATGCTCATACCGGCCGAACGGGCCAGCTTGGCACCGCCACCCGGACGCAGTTCCACGTTGTGCACGGTGGTACCGGTCGGGATGTTGCGCAGCGGCAAGTTGTTACCCGGCTTGATGTCGGCCGTGGGGCCGGACTCAATCGGGCTGCCCTGCTTGATGCCCTTCGGCGCGATGATGTAGCGCTTCTCGCCGTCGGCAAAGTGCAGCAGTGCGATGTTGGCGGTGCGGTTCGGGTCGTACTCGATGTGAGCGACCTTGGCCGGGATGCCGTCCTTGTCCAAACGACGGAAGTCGATCAGACGGTAGGCACGCTTGTGGCCGCCACCACGGTGACGAGTGGTGATGCGACCGTGCGCGTTACGACCACCGGACTTGGTGAGCGGGCGCAGCAGCGACTTCTCCGGCGTCGACCGGGTGATCTCGGCGAAGTCCGACACGGACGAACCACGACGGCCCGGCGTTGTCGGCTTGTACTTACGGATTGCCATGAGTTCTTCTCTACTTTCTGGACGCCCCTCCGCTTACGCGGCCGGGCCTCCGAAGATCTCGATGGGCTTGCTATCGGCCGAGAGGGTCACGAGCGCGCGCTTGGTGTCCTTGCGCTTGCCGTAACCGAAGCGGGTCCGCTTGCGCTTGCCCTGACGGTTGGCGGTGTTGACGCTGGTCACCTTGACGCCGAAAACCTTCTCGACGGCGATCTTGATCTGCGTCTTGTTCGAGTCCGGGTGCACCAGGAAGGTGTAGGTGCCTTCCTCGATCAGCCCATAGGACTTCTCCGAGATGACCGGTGCGAGCAGGATGTCGCGGGGGTCGGCGATGGTGCTCACTTGCTCTCCTCCTGGGCCGCCTCGGCGGGACCGTGAACGAACGTGTTCAGGGCCTCGACAGAGAACACCACTTCGTCGCTGTTAAGCACGTCGTAGGTGTTGAGCTGATCCGGGGCGATCGGCAGCACGTTCTGCAGGTTCGCCACGCTCTTCCACGCGGCGACGTCCTCGCGACCGACGACGACGAGGAACTTCTTACGATCCGAAAGTTCGGCGAGGAAGCTCTTCGCGGTCTTGGTCGACGGGGCCTGCCCGGCGACCAGTTCAGTGATCACGTGGATGCGCTCGTTACGGGCCCGGTCAGACAGGGCGCCACGCAGTGCGGCGGCCTTCATCTTCTTGGGGGTCCGCTGGGTGTAGTCACGCGGCTGCGGGCCGTGGACAGTGCCACCGCCAACGAACTGCGGTGCACGGGTCGAACCCTGACGGGCGCGGCCGGTGCCCTTCTGGCGGTACGGCTTCTTGCCACCACCACGGACCTCACCACGAGTCTTCGTGGAGTGAGTGCCCTGGCGAGCGGCGGCCAGCTGCGCGATGACAACCTGGTGCATCAGCGCGACGTTGGCGGTGACGTCGAAGATCTCCGCGGGGAGTTCGACGGTGCCTTCGGTCTTGCCGCCAGCGACCTTGACCGGAAGGGTCAGGTTGGCCTTCTTCTCAGTGCTGACAGTGGTCATGCGCGCGCACCACCCTTCACTGCGCTCTTGACGATCACGACGTTGCCGCGACGGCCGGGGATTGCACCCTTGACCAGCAGCAGGCCGTTCTCAGCGTCGACCTTGTGAACCGAGAGGTTCTGCGTGGTGACGCGCTCGTTGCCCATACGGCCCGACATGCGCATGCCCTTGAACACGCGGCCGGGGGTGGCGCAGCCACCGATGGAGCCGGGACGACGGTGCACAGCTTGGGCACCGTGCGAGGCGCCCTGACCGGCGAAGCCGTGACGCTTCATGGTGCCGGCGAAGCCCTTGCCCTTGCTGATACCGGTCACGTCGACGTAGGTGCCCTCTTCGAAGACGTCGGCAGAAAGTTCCTGGCCGACCTCGAAGGTGGAGGCATCCGCGACGCGGATCTCGGTGATGTGGCGGCGAGGGGTGACACCGGCCTTGGCGAACTGGCCCGCGGTGGGCTTGTTCACCTTGCGCGGGTCAATGGCGCCGAACGCGATCTGCACGGCCGAGTAGCCGTCGCGTTCCTGAGTGCGAATCTGGGTCACCACGTTGGGGCCCGCCTTGATGACGGTGACCGGGATGACACGGTTCTTCTCATCGAAGACCTGCGTCATGCCAAGCTTGGTGCCCAGGATGCCGGCCTGAGGCCGATTCTTGTTATCAGTCATTGCTCGAGTCCCCGTCACTGAATGTTGACGTCGACGCTGGCCGGCAGGTCGATGCGCATAAGCGCGTCAACCGTCTTCGGCGTCGGGTCGAGGATGTCGATGAGTCGCTTGTGAGTACGCATCTCGAAGTGCTCGCGCGAGTCCTTGTACTTGTGCGGCGAACGGATGACGCAGTACACGTTCTTCTCGGTGGGCAACGGCACCGGCCCGACCACACGGGCGCCAGTGCGGGTCACCGTCTCCACGATCTTGCGCGCTGACGCGTCGATCGCCTCGTGGTCATAGGCCTTGAGCCTGATGCGGATCTTTTGTCCCGCCACGCTAAGTGTCCTTTTCTCCGCTTTCCTTCGTGGCAACAGAAGCGAACTTCCGCGCCACCCTCAATTTGCACAGCCCGAACACACGATGGATTTCCAGTCGAGACCGCGACCGCACGCGCCACAAATCGGGCACTGCTAGTCCTCGCCGCTGTTCATCTGTCATGGTTCTTCCGGTCCACGCGGTCGGGCGTGTCGCCCTGATGCTCATAATGCGATCTCGAAAAATTTCTTTCCCGAGACCGGCGAGCACACATTCGGTGGGCCGGAACGTATCCACACCGGTTTCCCGGAGGGACACTAACTATTTCTCGCCTTGCACGACATAGAACCTGTACAAGGCAACCCGAACAGTATGCACCATGCCGAGAGGCCGGTTCAAATCGGGGGGCTGCGGTATCGATCACGCCCGCGTTTGGGGCGCGACCTGGGCCGCAGCGACGTTCGAGCTGAGCTAGTCAATAGTAGCTGGAGCGATGCGGGCGACCTTAACCAGGAGCCTCCCGCACTAACTTACTTTTGAGTAAGATCGAGTGATGACGAAGGAAACCGCGACCTATCGCGGCTGGAAGAAGCTGCCCGACAATCGAATCGGGCACACCCTGTTCTCACTCGGCATGGTCGCGCGGGTGCCGTACTTCGGCACGGTGTTGCCGCAGGTAGTGCGGTTGGAACCGGGATTGTGCGAGGTCGTCGCGCCGAAATGGTTCGGCATCCACAACCACATCGGTACCTTCCACGCCATCGCGGCATGCAACTTGGCCGAGTGCGCGATGGGCATGCTCAGCGAAGCGACGGTCCCGACCAGCCACCGCTGGATCCCCAAGAGCATGAACGTGCAGTACTTGACCAAGGCCGAATCGGGTTTGCGCGCGATCGCGAAACTGCCCGAACTCCCCGACTTCGACGCGCTCACCGAGGGCACCGACCTGGTGGTCCCGGTGTCGATTTACGACAAGCGCGGCATCGAAGTGGTCCACGCCGACATCACGACGTGGGTCACTCCCGCCTGAACACCGCCCGCCACCCGCTCCGCTGACGAACTGCTTGAGCGGTTCGGACTGGCGGCGCGGCGCAAAGACAAGCTCGTGTTCTTCTAAACGGCTCTACCGGCGGGCGCTGCTGCAAACGCAAGGTCGGCTCACGCTTCGGCAAGCGCTGCGCCTTGCCGACTGACGAGCTGGGGTTTGCGGGCTGAGCTGGAGAAGCGATTGAATGCGAAGGTGAGTGTGCGGGAGTTTGATGTCGCGGTCGTCGGGCTTGGGCCTGCTGGGCGGGCGCTTGCCCATCGGGCGGCGGTCGCCGGGCTCAAGGTAGCTGCCATTGATCCGCGACCCGATCGACTGTTTCCGCCCACGTTCTCCTGCTGGGTCGACGAGCTGCCCGCGTGGTTGCCCGGGTTCGCGATCGCGCAGCGCATCGAAGCGCCGACCGTGTGGACCAGTGTCGAGCGAAGGATCACCCGCCCCTACTGCGTGCTTTCCAAGCCGGGCCTGCATGCCGCGCTCAACATCGACGACGCGACGGTCTACGCGGCGCGCGCCCGCAACGTCGACCAGCATCTCGTCGAGCTCGACAACGACACCACCGTCAAAGCGGCAACCGTCTTCGACACGCGTGGCCTGCCCGTCCTCAACCAGCGACGGGCGGCGTCAGCACACGGCATCTTCGTCAGCGAGGAAACCGCGGCACCGATGGTCGCGAAAGGTGAAGGGCTGCTTCTTGATTGGCGTCCGGAGAATGGCGCTGGTCCGGCTGAGCCGCCGTCGTTCCTGTATGCGGTCCCCCTCGGCGACGGCACGGTGATCTTCGAGGAAACCAGCCTCGGCCTGCGCGGCGGCATGCCGCAACACGAACTACGCAAGCGGACCCTCGCCCGGCTCAAGGCCCACGGCATCGAACTCACCGGCGACGAACCACACGAGGCCGCGCACTATCCACTCGACCAGGAACCGCCGAAAAAGGGTAGGGCCATCGCGGTGCCGTTCGGTTCGCGCGGCGGCATGATGCACCCCTGCACCGGCTACAGCGTCGCTGACTCGCTGGCCCTGGTCGACCCCGCGATCGACGCGATCAAAGCGGGCAACGACCCGATCGAAGCGCTGTGGCCGTGGCAGGCGCGACTGGTCTATTGGATGCGGATGCGCGGCCTGTGGGGCCTCGGTCGCCTGACGACCGCGCAGTCGATCGCGATGTTCGACGCGTTCTTCACCGAGTCCGAGCGCGGACAGCGCGCGCTGCTGTCCGCCCACGACGACTACCTAGGGTTGGGCGCGGTGCTGTTCAACACCGTCGCCCACACCTGGCCGTTCCGCTGGCGCTACGACCTCGTCGGTTGGCGCAACCGCGATCGTTGGCTGAACTACCCGTTCTGAGCTGCCCGCTTGTACCCGATGATCGCCGGGTAACCGAAGACGATGAGCATCCCGACCGACCACGCCGCGGTCTCAAGCAACGGCCCAGCCACCGGGCCGCCGTAGGAAAGCCCGCGCATCGCGTCGATCGCGCAGCTCATCGGCTGATGCGCGACGAAGGGCTGCAACCACGTCGGGTAGGCGAACACCGGGACGAAGCCCGAGTTGAAGAACATCAGCAGCGTGTTGACGATGCTGATGACGCTGAGCAGCATCACGCCTTCGGTGACGGTCGCGAGCGCGGTGACCATCACGGTGAACCCAAGCCCGAACAGCACGGGAACGCAGACCAGCGCGATGTTGGTGAGCGGGTTTTCCATGAAGAGGAAGCCCAATGGCACCGCGACGAGCAGCACGATAACCGTGGTCAACACGATGCGCAGCATTTCGGCGAGCAAGCGCCCGGTGAGCAGCGAACCCTTGTGGATCGGCATGGTGTAGAACCGGCTCAGCAGCCCTGACGACTTCTCGCGCTTGAAGCCGAGCGCACTCACCTGCGCGCCCGTCATCGCCGCGACCAGCGTCAGCATGGCGGCTTGGCCGTAAATGCTGGGGATGCCGGTGGCGTTGGTGATCGAATTGCCGAGCACGATCTGGAACATCAGCAGCGTGAGCGCCGGGTAGACGATCGTCTGAATCGTCGTTGACGGGTCGCGCAACCACACCTTCAACATGCGGCGGCACTGGATCAGGCTTTGGGTGAACCACAGCGTCAGCGAGTTCTCGGGCTTGCCAACAACGACAGGCAACCGAGCCGCGACCGCGTGAGCCGCGTCGGCATCGGGCTCGGTGAGCACCGCGTTGGCGTGTTCCATCGTTGTCATGATCGCCTCACACTCGCCCACACCGCCAGTGGGAGGAACAGCGCGGTGATTCCGCCGAGCCATGCCAATGACACCCAAGAACCGCCCCAAGTCATATGTCCGTTCGCCATGTCTTGCAGGGTTTCGGAGAACTGAGAAATGGGCTGGTTACGCGCGAACGGCCGCACCCATTCGGGGAAGCTCTTTTCCGGAACGAACCCGGTCGAGAGCATGCCGAAGATCAAAATCGGCAACGTGAGCGCCTGGGAGAGCGCTTCGGGGTTTTTGCTCAAGCTGCCCATCGCGTCGGCACCGAAGGTGAGCGCGACACCAACCGCGACGGCGAAGGCGGCGAAGCACAGCGCGTCGAGCCAGCCGCCGAGGAACCGGAAGCCGATCAGATAGCCGTAGAGGATGGTCGCGGTAAGCGAGATGAGCGAACGCACGATGCCAGCCGCGATCCGCGACATCAGCGGAACGAATTTGCCGATCGGCATCGTTTGCAGTCGCGTGCTGAAGCCGGTGAGCGCCTCGAACGCCGACAGCTGCGCGTTCGACATCATCGTCATCGCCATCGTCTGCAAAACGACGACGGGCATCACGAACTGGGCGTAGTCGATGCCCTGGAACTTCATCACGTACCGCAGCGGCAGGTAGAAGCTGATGGTGATGATGAACGGCGTGATGCACGCGACGATCAGCTCGCCCTTGGTAGCCATCGTGTGCACGATGCGCCCGGTGAGCGCGCGCCACTGCGCGAAGCTGCTCGGCCGTACCGCTGGTAGCTCAGCGAACAGCGCGTTCGCCGGTTTTATCGTCGCGGTCACTAGTTGCCGCCAGAGTGTCCGGTGATCGACAAGAACACGTCGTCGAGCGAAGGGCGACGCAGCGCGATGTCGGCGAGCTCCACGCCGGCGGCGTCGAGGCGACGCAGCGCTTCGGCGAGCGTTGCCGCACCGTCGGGCGCGGGGATCGACAGCTTGTCGGCGTTGACAGCTTCGGCGGCGACGTTGGCTGGCACGAGGTCGCCAAGCGCGGCGATGGCCGCGGGCAGCCGCGTGACCTCAACCGGGACGATCTCGCAGAAGCTGCCGCCGGTGCGGGCCTTGAGCTCGTCGGCGGTGCCTTCGGCAATGACCGTGCCCTTGTCGATCACGATGATGTTGTCGGAGAGGATGTCGGCCTCTTCGAGGTACTGCGTGGTGAGCAGCACGGTGATGCCCTGATTTTTGAGCGCGGTGACCAGGTCCCACACGCCCTGACGGCTGCGCGGGTCGAGCCCGGTCGTCGGCTCGTCGAGGAACACCACTTCCGGCCGAACAACAAGCCCGCACGCGATGTCGACGCGACGACGCATGCCGCCCGAGTAGTTGGCGACCGCGCGCTTACCAGCGCTGACCAGGTCAAATTCCTCAAGCAACACATCGGCGCGCGACCGGGCCGCCGACCGAGTAAGCCCCATCAACCGACCGAACAGTTCCAGGTTTTCCCGACCGGAAAGGTTCTCGTCGAGCGCGGCGTACTGGCCGGTCATCATGATCGATCGACGCACGCCAGCGGCATCGGTAACCACGTCATGACCCGCGACAACAGCGCGACCGGAGTCGGGGCGCAGCAACGTTGACAGGATTTTGACGGTGGTCGTCTTGCCCGCGCCATTGGGCCCGAGGATGCCGAGCACGCTCGCCTTTTCCGCCCGGAAGCTGACGCCCTGCAAGGCGTGCACGTCGCCAAAGGACTTGCGCACGTCGGACACCAGCACCGCGGGTTCGGTGTCGCGTGCCGCGACGCCTCCCACGGGCGAATCCACTGAGATCGAACTCGGCATCAACTCTCCACCATCGGCCGGTGCGCGGCGCGAACACACGCACGCGGATTGTTTGGGTTCCAGTAGGTGATCCCCACTGCTCGGCGCGATGTTACCGGTCGGCCGACTTTCCCGATTGTTCTTCGGCCTACTCACACGATCGCCGCAGGTGATCTTGTGTCGTTGCTCACCTGGGCAGTGGAAGGGCAGTACGCGAGCCTTGTCGGGTGTGTACGGCGGCCCATACCCTGACGAGCAGGGAAGTGGAGGTGACCATGAATGACCACATCATCGCGACCGTCGATCCACGCACTGGCGAGGAGAACGCGCGCTATCCGGTGCGCGGCCACGCCGAGGTCACCCTTGCGGTTCGTACCGCCAACCACACCCAAAACTGGTGGGGCGAGCTCGATTTCGCGCAGCGTCGGTCGGTGCTACTCGATTGGCGAGCCGAAATCGCAAGACGCAGTGGCGATTTGGTCGACATCCTCCGTAGCGAAACCGGTAAACCTGCCGCCGACGCGAACCTCGAAGTCATGCTCGCTGTCGAAAACCTCGACTGGGCCGCCCGCAACGCCAAACTCGCTCTTGGTCGAAAACGCTTGGCCGCCAATTGGCTAACGCGCAACCAGCACGCTTCGGTTGGCTATCTCCCGCTCGGCGTCGTCGGCGTGCTCGGCGCGTGGAACAACCCAGTTTTCACCCCGATGGGGTCGATCGCCTATGCGATGGCGGCGGGCAATTCGGTGGTTTTCATCCCCCACCAGACAACAACGGGCGTCGGGCTCTGGCTCGCGCAAAGTTGGTATCGCGTCATGCCTGACCAGCCGGTTTTGCAGGCCATCACCGGCGACGACGGCACCGCGCACGCGCTCTGTCAGGCGGGCGTCGACAAGATCGCTTACGCGGGGCCAGCCGAGTCGAGTCGCGACGTCATCACGCTCTGCGCGCGCACCCTTACGCCCGTGATCGTCGAGCACACCGGCAAGGGGTCGATGATCGTCGCCGACGACGCCAACATCGACGCCGCCGCCGAAGCAGCGGTGTTCGGCGCGATGGCCAACTCCGGCCAAAACGCCACCGGCATCCAGCGCTGTTACGTCGCCGACGCCGTCTTCGACGACTTCCTCGCCCGCACCGCCGACCGCGCGGCCCGCCTGCGCCCCGGCGCCGACAATCGCGCCTCCTACGGCCCGATGATCAATGCCGACCAGGTCGAAGTGGTGCGCGCGCAGGTCAGCGACGCGCTCGATCGCGGTGGGCACGCCGTGCTCGGCGGGCTTGAGTCATTCCGCGACCCCTACGTTGAGCCGATCGTGCTCGCGCATGTGCCCGAGGACAGCATCGCGATCACCGGCGAGGGCATCGGCCCTGTCCTTGTTGTCAATCGCGTCGCCGACCTCGCCGACGCCGTCACGCGGTCCAACGCGGCGGGCAACGGCATCGCCGTCACCATCTTCACCGCCGATGTTGGCACGGCCGAGTTCGTCGCTGAACAGCTCAAAGTTGGTGTGGTGACAGTCAATTCGTCGACCGCGTTCACCGGCATCCCCGCGCTGCCGTTCGGTGGCGTCGGCGAATACGGGCAGGGGCACAGTCACGGCAAGGAAGGGTTGCGCGAATTCAGCCGCACGATGTCGATCGCGCGCAGGCGCTTTCGTGCCCCGGTTCGCCTATCGACCTTCGACCGTCATCCGCGTCACCTGCGCACTGCGAAAGCCCTTTTCCGACTACGACACGGAAGGGGATAACACCGACGAAGCTAACGCGCCCATCCGCGCCAATTGCGCTGGGCGAGAATCGAATCGAAGTAGTCGACCAACGTCGATGATGATGCCAAGCGCGGCGTGAACGCGGAAGCGCGCCTCGATGGGATCGCCGTCAAGCAGGTTGGCCCATTCCAGCACCGTCTGCCGTTGCAGCGCGCGCAAGCGATGCTGTTCGGCGGGCGGGAGGCTGCCGAATTCGGCGTAGTACACCGGCATCAGTTCGGGCGTCATGAAGGTGAGTCGCACGAAGCGGTCAGCGATGCGGCGGGCGGCGTCGGGACGGTCGGTCGCTTCGCGCAGCGCGTCTTCGATGGCGAGGGTGATGCGGTCGCTCGCACGGTTGAACGCGGCGAGCAGCAGGTCGGCTTTGCTGTCGAAGTACCGGTACACGCTGCTCGCGTTGATCCCGACGGCAGCGCCGATTTCTTCGATCGCCGACTCGTGATAGCCGTTGCGGCCGAAGATGCGCATCGCTTCAGTGAGTAGCTGTTCGCGTTTTGATGAAACGGTGAGCCCAACTTGGCCGGGCTCAGCCGCACCTTCGGGCGGTTCGGGCGGCAGGTCGGCGAAGATCACCGCCATCGCCATTTCCAGCATCAGCGCCAGCGTGCGGGCCTGCGGCAGGTTGCTGCGATGCGCGGAGATGCTGGCGAGCACGCTCAACGCGCCAACCGCGCGCATCGCCACTTCGGTCTCGCTGAGCGAGGGGCGCAGCTCGGCGATCGGCGCGCCGACCATCGCTTCCAGTTCGCGGTAGTACGCGCGGATGCGATGCCGGTCTTCGCGTTCGAGGTAGCGGCGTTCCCAGCGGTAGAGCCCGGCTTCGCGGCGAATGTCGATGTCGCGCTCGGCAACCGCGGTGAGCAGGGCGGTTAGCCGATCGAGCGGCGGAAGCGAAGGATCGTCGGCGGCTGCCGCGCTGTCGCGTAGATCGCGCGCCCCCTCTTCAGCGGCGGCGACGAGCAGCGCGTATTTGTTCGCGAAATGCCGGTACAGCGCGGGGCCGGAGATGCCAACTTCGGCGGCAATTTCGTCGACCCCGACCGGGTGATAACCACGCTGACTGAACGCACGCGCTGCCGCTCGCATGATCTGGAGCTTGCGATCCTTGGGTCGACGGCGCACGGGACCCGATTCGGCCTCACTGCGTTCGGCGACCATCGATCCTCACTTAGGTGAACGGGGTCCGCCGGTGGGCGGAGGGCAACGTTGCTCCAGTCAACCTAAGTTAACCACAATTCGCAAACGCCCAGCTGCCGATCACCACGGCGAAATTACAGCCCAAGCCCCTTGGCGAGCACCGGCCACGACTGGTGCAAGTCGTCGTTCCAGTAGCCCCACGAGTGGGTGCCGGCGTTGCGGAAGTTGAAGGTGGCCGGGATGCCGAGCTCGTTGAGCTTGGTCTGCAAGTTGTGCGTGCAGTAGTTGGTGCCAGCTTCGATGATGCCGCCGACGATCAATTGGTTGGCGAGCCCGAACTGGCCGGGCAGCGCGTACGGGCCGTCGAGCGTGTCGTACGGACCAGGCAGCCCGTTGCCGCTGGACACATAAAGCTCAAGGCCGCGCAGCCCTTCGGCATTCACGTACGGGTCGTTGCGCACCCACTCGGGCGAGCCGACCGGGCCCCACATGTTGAGCGTGTCGCCGTTGCCCCAGGTCTCGACGGTGACCTTCACAAATTCCGAACCAACCGCGTCGGAGGTCTGCGCGCACCCGCTGTAGGCGGCGGCGGCCTTGTAGAGGCCGGGCTTGGCAATAGGCAACGCGAGAACGGTTGTCCCCGACGTCGACAACCCGGCGATCGCGTTCACGCCGTTGGTGCCGAGCGCGCCGTCGACGAGCGGGGGAAGTTCCTCGGTGAAGAAGGTCTTCCACTTGTTGCGACCGAGCACGGGGTCGTCGGCGATCCAGTCGGTGTAGTAGGTCCACTTGCCGCCGATGGGCTGAATGACGTTGACGTTCTTGTCGCCGAGGAACTGCAACGCGCCGGTCTTAGCGACCCACGAAGCCGAATCCTCGCCTCCCCCAGCACCATTGATCAAATACAGCGTGGGGCGCGGCACCGATGCGTCGGCCGGACGCTGGACGTCGACGATGACCTCTTTGTCCATCGCCGCCGAAAACACGTGCAATCGCAGGCTGCGCGAATCCTTGATTTCGGCCTTCACGATGCGCGAGCCGTCGGGTGCGGTCGGATTCGCAAGGAGCGCACGTCCGTCGATGATCGGGTCAGCCGACGCTGTGCCGATGCCACCAGCGGTGAGCAAGCCAGCGATCGTCGCGAGCGTAACCACGAACATCGCGGCAGCGCGGGAGCCCGTTTTCGACACGGTTTCCACCTTCACCTGGGAGACGCATATGGAATCGGTCACATCATGCCCCATGCGCAACATGACCGATAGCGCGCCCCATGATCATCTGTCGGTCTTATTGAGCAATTCGCCAAGGATCGGACCGATTTCGGCGAAGGCCCGGGCGCTTGTCATTTGGTCGTGCACCACGCCGGTCGGCCGGTCGATGATCTCGCCATCAACATAAGGTGCCCACTTCGCCGCGTCGTGGCCGAGCGCGCTGAAGTACTCAAGGCGACCCTTGAACCGGTCCGGGGTGTGCTCGGCGATCAGCTCGGCCGACCGCACCGCGCTGCGGTAAATCCGTCGCACCCGTTCGGGCGTGAGCACCGCCATGTTGGCCGGAATGATGGCGTGGAGGGCGGCGAGCGCGTCGTCGCTGAGTTCGCGCAGTCCGCCCGTTGGCAGGGCCGCGCCCAGGTCGACGCCCAGTTCGGCAAGTGCGTCACGCAACGCCGAGTGGAAATCGGGCACATCGGTGTCGGGGTGGGAGTCGAGCATCGCCAACAACGCGACCTCGTCGCCCGCCGCTTGCAGCCGCGTCGCGACCGCGTGCGCGAGCACACCGCCAAGCGACCAGCCCATCAGTCGATACGGACCTTCCGGCTGCACGGCCTTGATTTCGGTGACGTACCGCCCGGCCATCGCGGCGAGCGTGCCCGGCAGGTAACCGGCCTCGCTCAGCGCGGGCGATTGCAGTCCGAAAATGGGCCGCTTGCTCGGCACATACTGTGCGATTCCGGCGTAGCACCAGGAAAGCCCGTAGGCCGGGTGCAGGCAAAACAGCGGGTCAGCGGCCTGTTCGCCATGCGGGACACGGTTGCGGATGGGCAGGACGATGTTGAGCGCGTCGTCGGATTCAAGGTCGTAGTCGGCAGCGCCTGCCTGGGTCACGTCGATGCGTTCGGCGAGCGCGGCGACGGTAGCGTCGGTGAAGAACCACTGCACCCGAACGTGGACGCCAACGCGCATGCGAAGGCGGGCAATGGCTTTCGTCGTGACGAGCGAATTGCCGCCGAGTTCGAAGAAGTCGTCGTCGAGGCCAACCTTGCCGACGCCGAGCACTTCGGCGAAGACCTCGGCGACCGCTCGCTGCACGGCCGTCGTCGGCGGACGGTACGGGCGTGTTGCGAAGGCGGGCGAAGGCAGCGCGTGGCGGTCGAGCTTGCCGCTTGCGGTGAGTGGCAGGGCAGGCAGGACGACGAGCGCGCTCGGGGCCATGTACGCGGGCAGTTCCGTGCGCGCTTTCGCGAGAATGCCTGTCTCATCGACACTTTCGCTACTCGGAACCACGTAGCCAACTAGGCGGTCACCGCTCGGGCCGTGCACGAGGGTGACGGCGGCGGCGCACACGTCCGGGTGCGCGGTCAGTACCGCTTCGACTGCTGCGGGTTCGATGCGCTGGCCGCGCAGCCGGACCTGAAAACCGGTGCGGTCCAAGAACATTAAGGTGTTGCCGGTGAGCGCGACCAGGTCGCCGGTGCGATAGAGCCGGGTGCCACCCTTCGCCGCGACAAAGCGCTCAGCGGTGCGGGCGGGTGCGCCGAGGTAGCCGCGTGCGAGTTGAACGCCTTCGATATACAGCTCGCCCGCCGTGCCGGGCGGGACCGGGCGCAGGTGGCGGTCGAGGATGTGGACCCGCATGTTGGCGACTGGTTTGCCGATGGCGACAGTCACCTCGCCGGTGCCGCTTGCCGACGCTGCCGTGGCAACCGTCGTCTCCGCTGGGCCGTACCAGTTCACGAGTTCGCCGCTGTGCGACAGTCGGGCGGTTTTGCCACTAAGCGTCTCGCCTGCCGCGAAAACCCTTCGCAGCGAAGGGAACTCCCGTGTCGGATGTTCCGCGAAGAACGCGTCAAGCATGGACGGGACGAAGTGGATCACGGTAACGCCGTTGTCGTTGATCAGCCGACCCAGGTACGCCGGGTCCCGATGACCTCCCGGTTCCGCGATCACGACTGACGCGCCAGTCTGCAAGGGCCACAACAGTTCCCACGCTGCGATGTCGAACGCGACCGACGTCTTGTGCGCGACAACGTCGGTTCGACTCAGCGGATACGCCCGCTGCGCCCAACGGAACTGCGCGACGAGCTGCCGATGTGTGAGCATGACGCTCTTCGGCATCCCCGTCGAGCCGGAGGTGGGGATCACGTAGGCGAGGTTGTCGGGGGTCGCTGCGGCGAAGTCCGTCGCGGGGTCGCCCGCACAGGCAGCGAGGTCGACGACGGGCACGGCCGAGCCGGTGCTGAACCCGGTCGCGGCGGTAGTGAGCACGCAGACCGCACCGGCGGCGGCAAGCACACGTTCGGTGTGTTCGGCGGGCTGGTCGGGGTCGAGTGGGAGGTAGGCCGCACCGGTACGCAGGACCGCGTAGATCGCGATGGCGAGGTCGATGCCGCGTTGAATGGCAACGGCGACAAGGGCTTCGGGTACTGCGCCGTGTTCGACGAGCCCGGCCGCGACGGTGCGAACGCGGGCGTCGAACTCAGCGTAGGTGAGGGTGGTTGCGCCGCTAGTTGGCGCGAAGGAGTCGACGCCGGCGCCCGACGTGGCACCGGGGACGCTTACCGGGTGGGTGCGGGTTTTGCCGTCAACGAACGCGATCGCGTCCGGTGTGCGCGCGACCTGGGCGTCGAACAGCGTCAATAACGTTGCGCCGCCGAGCAGTTCGGGGGCGCCTGTGGCGTTGAACGACGCGAGACTCGCACGTTCCTCAGCGAGGAGCACGTCGATCGCGCCGATCGGTGTGGTCGGTGCGGCGACGAAGCGGGCAAGCAGCATCGAAAGACGTTGGGCGACAGCATTAGCCGCGTCTTCGTCGAACACGTCGCGCAGGTACTGCACCGAAACGCGCAGTTGACCGTCGGTGGTCACCCGAACCGTGAGCGGGTAATGCGTGGTGCTCACCGCGTCGTCGGTTTGCGACGCACCGAAGGCGACAAGCGAGTCGAAAAGGGGATCGATGCCCGCGATGTCCTGAATCTCGCCGAGACCGAGAACCTGGTGGTCGCGCAGCGCCACTTGCTCGGCGTGCAGGGTGGTGAGCAGGTCAGCGACGCTGTCACCAAGGCGAACGCGCACCCGAACCGGGACGGTGTTGAGGAACAGCCCGACCATGCGGTCAGCGCCCGGCAGTGCGGCGGGACGCCCGGAGACAGTCGCGCCGAAGACTACGTCGTCGCGGTCAACGAGACGCGCGATCAGCACGCCCCACGCCGCGTTGACGACCGTGTTCACCGTGACGCCAAGCCCATCAGCAAGCGCGATGAGCGCTGCGGTGTCGTCGGTCGACAGCTCGAAGCCGACTTCCCCTGTGCCAGCCACTATTTCGCGCCCAAGATCAACGGGCGCGAGCGGTGTCGGCTCGGTAAGCCCAGCTAGCGCACCCCGCCATGCCTGTCGCGCCGCATCAAGATCCTGTGCGGCGAGCCATTCGAGGTAGTCGCGGTAGGGCGCGGGTTTGGGCATGCGCCGAGTGCGGCCGTTGAGCCCGTGCGCGGCAAGCAGATCCTGTCCAAGCAGCGCCAGCGACCGCTCATCAAGCACAATCCGATGGCTCGTGACCAGCAGACGCGCTGCCGTTGGCGTGCATACCAGCGTGAACCGCACCAGCGGCGCGACGGCCATGTCGAAGTGGGTGGCGAGGTCGGTTTCGCGGATCTTCGCGAAGTCCGAGTCATCCGCCTCGACGGTCCGCCACGGCAGCTCAACGTCATCGACAACTACCTGCACGGGCGTGCCCGCCGTGTCGCTAGCGAACGCGACACGCAAATTGTCATGTCGCTCAACAACACTCGCGGCTGCGCGGCGCACCTGGTCGGGATCGACGCCAGGTTCGAGGTCGAGTACGGCCTGCGTGAGGTACGGGTCGACCGATGACTCCGCGAGCAGCGCGTGGAACAGCATCCCCGACTGCAACGGCGTCGCTGGCCACAGGTCGCTCAGCGACGGGTAGGTGCGCATGAGTCGGGTCAGCTCGCCCTGCGTCAGCCGAACGAGCGGGAAGTCCGAGGGCGTGAAACCGCCTGCGCCAGGGCGCAATCCGTGCTCCGCGAGGCCGCCCAGTGCGCGAATCCAGCCTTCGGCGAAGTGGCGAACCGCGTCGCCAGTGAGCGCCGATGTCGCGTAGTCGAAGCGCGCGTGTAATCCGTCGTCGGTGGCGTCGACGGTGATGACGAGCACGAGGTCGTCGGTGAGCGCGTCGGTGTGGACCTTCGCGGGCCGCAGATCGCGGAAGCGCACCGCGAAACGGCCACGGTCGAGGGTGCGCACACCGTCCGAATGTTGTTGGCGCAGTAGGCCAAAGCCAGCTCCGCCCATCGGGACAGCACGTCGCGCTTCCTTGACCTGACCGAGCGCGGCACCCGCCGCCGGACCACCGACGAGCGCGTCCGCGACATCGATGCCGTCGAGCCGCAGCGCGAGCGGGTAGTCGGTGGTGAAGCCACCAACGACCGCACCCGACTCTTCGCCGCCGAAAACGCGCTGGTCAGCCCATAGTCGCGCGACGGTGCCGAGCGTGCGCGCGGTGCCAGCCTCGATCCCGCCGTGCAGGGCGAGCGCGGCGGCGGTGAGCAGCACTTCGTCGATGGTCGCGCGATAGGCCTCGGCGACGGCGGCGACGGCCGCACTGCCTTCGCCCGTGATGCTCAGCGAGACACGTCCGCGTTGCCGCAGGTCAGGGGCTTCGGCGGTGCGCGGCCTGACCGCGCGATGCCAGTACTGTCGCTCGGCCCGCGCCGCCGCCGAAGCGGGGTAGGCGGCGAGCCCGCGCACGAGTTCGTCCATGCCAGCGTCGGGGGTCGACGGCGCGGCGTGTCGCCCGCGACTCCACGTGGCGGCGAGTTGGTCGATGACGGCGCGTAGCGAAAGGTCGTCTAGGACAAGGGCATTGGCGACGACAACGAGTCGACTCCCCACCCGGTCGCCGAGCGTCGCGTCTGCGACGCCCTCGGCACCCGTCAGCAAGAAGTGGATATTGCGGCCTTCGTCGGGGTCAAGCGCGGCCGTTGCCGCGGCGACGATGTCGTCGATCGGCAGCGACGCCTCACCGTCGGCGGTGTCGAGGCGACGGAACGCGGTACCCGTCCGCTCCCCCTGCGACGGGATGCGCAGCACCGGCGTTTCGCCCGTTCGGTCCAGCCGCACCCACAGCATCGGGTGCTGTCGCATCACGGCAGCAGCCGCTTCAGCGACCGAGTCGGCCGAACAGTGCGCGGGCACGTCGAGCACTACCGCGCGCGGCGAAACCGCAGCTTGATCGGCGTCGAGCAGCGCGCTCGCCGTTGCGGTCAGCGGGATCAGTTGGGTTGGTTCGGCCTTGGTCGGCAGCTCAACCCGGTCCGCGAGCGCGCCGATCGTTGACGTGTCGAATAGGTCGCGCGGGCGTAGTCGCGCGCCGGACGCGGCCGCGCGCGCGACCACCTCAAGTGCGGTGACGCTATCGCCGCCGAGTGCGAAGAAATCGTCGTCGATGCCGACCTCATCGTGGCCGAGCACCGCGCCGACGACCCGCGCGACGATGCGCTCAGGCTCGGTTTGCGGGGCGCGATACGTGCGTGCGCTTGTCGGCTCGGGCAGGGCGAGCTTGCCTGCCGCGTTCACGGGAATCGCGTCGAGCACGATGATCGCGGTAGGCACCATGTAGTCGGGAAGTACGCGCGAAGCATGGGCGGTGAGGCTGGTCGCATCGACCGCATCGCCAACGACGTACGCGATGAGTGTCGAAGCGCCGCTGGCATTTTCGCGACTGACCGTGGTCACCCACGTGACGCCCGGTGCGGACGCGAGCGCCGTATCTACCTCGCCCAGTTCAACGCGCAGACCACGCACCTTGACCTGAAAATCGTTACGCCCCGCGAACTCCAGCGCGTCGCCGCGCCTGCGCACGAGGTCGCCGGTGCGGTACAACCGCTCCCCCGGCTCACCGAATGGATCGGCGAGGAAGCGGCCTGCCGTCAGCCCAGCGCTTCGGTGGTAGCCACGCGCGAGACCTGGTCCGCCCAAATACAATTCGCCAACAACGCCGGGCGCGACCGGACGCAAGCGCTGATCGAGCACCAGCGCGCGCATCCCGCGAATCGGTCCGCCCATCAGCACGGGCTCGCCGGGTAGCAGCGCATCGGACATCGTTGCCACGATGGTGGCTTCGGTCGGACCGTAGCTGTCGTGAATACGCCGGTTAGGCAACGTATTCCATCGCGCGGCCAGCTCGGCGGGGACATCTTCCCCGCCAATGCAGACCGCGCGGAGCCCTGGCACCCCGTTCGGGTCGAGCGTCGACAGCACCGCTGGCGTGAGGAAGGCGTGCGTCACCTGTTCGTCGCGGATGAGTCGGGCGAGTTCAGTGCCGCCGACCGAAGCCGCGGGTGCGACGACGAGCGTGCCTGTCGAACCGATCGCCAGCAGGAGTTCAATCAACGACGCGTCGAAGGGCGGCGATGCGAAAGCCAGTGGGCGAGAAGAACTGTCGAGCTTGAGTCGCGCTACCTGTTCGGCCTGGAGATTCACCAAACCTCGGTGCGAGACCAGCACGCCCTTGGGCATTCCCGTCGAACTGGAGGTATAGGTCAGGTACGCGGCATTGTCGGGACGCGGGGTGCCGAGCAGTTCGATTTCGCGCAGCGCGACGGTCGCGTGTCCGGCGACCTCGGCGGTGAAAACCGCGTTGTCGAGCGCGACCCAGCCAACGGTCCCGGGCAGTGTCGGCAGGTCAGCCAGTTCGGCGGTCATCGTGATGCCGAACGCGACACCCGAATCGTCGAGCATGTGGCTGATGCGTTCGGCCGGATAACCGGGGTCGATAGGCACGATGGTCGCGCCGGTACGGGCGATCGCCCACACCGCGAGCACCGATTCGACCGAACGCCGCATCGCGACCGCAACACCGACCTCCGGCCCAGCACCCCGCGTGACCAGGGCGCGAGCGAGTTGATTGGCCGCTTTGTTGAGGTCGGTGTAGGTGAAGTCGCGCCCGTCGCCGCGCACCGCGACGCCGGTCGGATTGGCGGAAACCGCCGCGTCCATGAGGTCAGCGAGGGTGCGCGCGGGTTCGGCGGGCGGGCCAGCGAGGGTTACTTGGGAGAGTTCGTCGGGCGACATGAGCTCGATGGCGCCCGCGCTGACGGTCGGGTCGGCGACGGCTTGGGTGAGAATGCGGATGAGCTGGTCCGCGAATCTCGCGACGGTTGGCTCATCGAATAGTTCTGTGGCGTAGGTGAATTCGCCATCGAGTTGCGACGAGTGCTCACGGATGGTGAGCGAGAGGTCGAGCCGCGTCGCTGCGGTACGCGCGTCGATGCTGGTGACTTCGAGTCCCGGCAGGGTGAAGCTCCGCGCTGCGGAGTTGTCGAACGCAAGCGCGACCTGGACGAGCGGGTGCGCGGATGACCTGGTTGGTGCGCCCGCGCTTGTGATCCGGTCGGACCTGGTTGGCGTATCGATGTGGTGCCCGGACCTGGTGGGTGCGGGTGCCTCGGCGTGCCGGTCGGACTGGGTTGGCGCGAGGCTGTCGGGGTGCCGGTCGGAGTCGGTCTGTGCGAACCCGTCGGCGGGGCGCTCAGACCTGGTCTGCGCGAGCCCGTCGACGCGCCGATCGGCCCCTGCGTGCGCGAACCCGTCGCTGCGCCGCCCAGACCTATCCGGTGCGAGCCCGTCGATGTGGCGGTCGGACCCGGTCTGTGCGAACCCGTCGGGGTGGCGCTCGGACCTCGTCTGCGCGAACATCTCGATGAGGCGCTCGAAGGGAATGTTTGCGTGGGCGAAGGCGGCCAGGTCGGTTTCGCGGATAGCGGCTAGTAGGTCGGCGAAGTGGGCGTCGGGGGTGACTCGGCTGCGCAGGACGAGGGTGTTGACGAACGGGCCGACAAGGTCGTCGAGTTCGCGGTGAGCGCGTCCTGCGACGGGGGTGCCGATGGGGATGTCGTCGGTGCCGGTGAGTCGGGCGAGCAGGACCGCTAGAGCCGTCTGGACGACCATGAACACGGTCGCGTTGTGCGTGCGGGCGAGGTCGGCGAGGCTTTCGCTTAAGGCAGTCTCGATCGTAAAGCGAACTGTCGCAGCACTATTCGATGCAACGCGCGGGCGCGGGCGGTCGAGCGGAAGTGGCAGCTCGGCGGGGAGGCCTGCGAGCTGGGTCGTCCAATAGTTCAGTTGCGTCTCGTCCGACGAATCTTGTTGCAGGACGGCATAGTCCGCGTATTGCAACGGCAGGTTGGTCCACGAGGGTGCGCGACGGGCAGCGCGAGCGGTGTATGCCTCAACCAAGTCGCGAACGAGCGGACCCATCGAGAAACTGTCGACACTGATGCGGTGGACGACGAGCACGAGCACGTGGTCTTCCTGGCTCAGCCGAAGCAGTTTGACGCGGACCGGCGGCGCAGCGGTGACGTCGAAACTCGTTGCGACAGTTCGGCGAATCTCCGCGCTCAACGCATCTTCGGCGACCTGGACCGCCGTCAGCGACGGTCGGGCTGGCGGGCGGATCGACTGCACCGTGCCCGAACCATCGTCGGGATAACAGGTGCGCAGGACTTCGTGTCGGGTGAACAGGTCGTCGATCGCGGCGGCGAGCGCGTCGGTGTCGAGCTGGCCTGTCAAGCGCAGCGCGAGGGGGACGTTATCGACCGTCGCGGTGGGGTCGATGCGATTGAGCAACCAGTTGCGTTGCTGGGCGGCGGTGAGCGGGAGTCGATCGGGGCGCGTCGGCGCTTGCAGCGGGGTTTGCGCGGGCTCGTCCAGATGCGAAACCCGGTGTGCGAGTTCAGCAACCGTCGGTGCTTCGAAAAGCAGGCGGACGCCGATGGGACGGTCAAGTGCGGTGCCGATCCGCGCGACCGCGCGGGTGGCGAGCATCGAATTGCCGCCGAGCGCGAAGAAGTCGTCGTCGGCACCGACGGTCTTCGCGCCTAGAACTTCCGCGAACACGTCGGCAACGAGCTGTTCGGTTGGCGTTTCGGGAGCGCGGAACGTGGCGGTCGCGAAGGTTGGTGCGGGGAGATCGGCGCGGTCGATGGTGCCGTTGACCGTGCGCGGAAGCGCGTCTACGACGACAAACGCGTCAGGGACGAGGTAGGCGGGCAGGGTCGTGCGGAGCGCGTCGCTGATCTTGGCGACGTCGACCGAGCCGACCAGGTAGGCGACCAGTCGGACGCCCGTGTGCGCGTCGGCGCGGGCGACGACGGCGGCCTGCTCAACGCCGGGGAGTGCGGTGAGTGCGGCTTCGACTTCGCCGGGTTCAACGCGAGCGCCATGAACGCTGACGCGGAAGTCGTTGCGGCCCAGGTACTTCAGGGTGCCGTCAGCGTCGCGTGAGCCGAGGTCACCGGTGCGATACATGCGCCCGGCCGGGTCGAAGGGGTCTGCGACAAACCGCTCAGCGGTGAGCGCGGCGCGGCGCAGGTATCCGCGCGCGAGTTGGACGCCCGCCAGGTATAGCTCGCCACGAATCCCGGGAGGCACCGGACGCAGGCGCTCATCGAGCACGTACACGCGGGAGTTCCACTCCGGCTTGCCAATTGGCGTGAACGTGCTGTCGTCGGGGGTGCAGCGGTGATCGGTAATCGAGACGACGGCTTCGGTTGGGCCGTAAAGGTTGTCGATGCGAGCATCGGGCAGGAGGGCGCGCAGCCTAGTCGCGAGCGCGGGGGTGAGGTCTTCCGCGAGCACGCGGGCAGGGGCGCCGCGTTGGGGGCGCGCGTTGTCCCAGACAGTGGCGAGCGCGTCGAGTAGCGACGGCACTGCGGCGAGCGTCGTGACGCCGGTTTCGGCGATGAGGGTCGCGAGGTAGGCGGGGTCACGGTGACCGTCAGGTCGGGCGATCACCGTGCGACCACCGCAGACGCTGCCGGACCAGAGTTCCCACGGCGAACGGTCGAAGGTCGCAGGCGTTTTGAGCAGGATCGCGTCGGTAGTGTCGGTGCCGAATTCCCCACGGAACCACTGCAATTGGTTCACGATCGCGGCGTGCGCGACCGCGACACCCTTCGGCCTGCCGGTCGAGCCGGAGGTGAAGAAGACGTACGCGGTGTTGTCTGGGCGGAGCGGTTTGCGCCGGTCGCGGTCGGTGATCGGGGCCGCGGATGCGCTGTTGAGCACGGGGTGGTCGACGCGCAGCAGCGGGGCCGCTTCGGTGCGGAAACCCTTGGTGAGCACGCAGATTGGGGCTGCGGTGTGCAGGAGGTAGTCGGTGCGCGCCGCAGGTTCGTCGGGGTCGATCGGGACGTACGCACCGCCCGCGCGGGCTACTGCCAGCATCGCGATGAGGAGGTCCGCGGAGCGCGGAAGCGCAACGGCCACAAGCGATTCAGGGCCAACGCCCATCGAGATGAGATGCCGGGCGAGGCGATTGGCCTTCGCATTGAATTCTGCGTAGGTGAGGTCAATGCGGCCGTCGGCGGTGTCTTCGACGATGGCGATCGCGTCGGGGTCCGCGTCTGCGGCAATGTCGGCGAGGGTGCCCGCGCTGGTGGTGAGGTCGGCGGCACCGGCGGTGACCTCGGTGAGCCGTTCAGCGTCGGTGCGGAGGTCGATGTCGCCGACGGGCCGGTTCGGCGCGGCGACAATGGCTTCGAGCAGGAGGCCGAAACGGGTTGCGAAGGTGGTGACCGTGCGTGCGTCGAACAGGTCGGTTGCGAAGGTGAGGAAGCCTTCGATGCCCTGCGGGCTGCCGTCGTCCGCGTAGGTGTCGGCGACGACGAGATGCAGGTCGAGGTGGGAAACGGCGAGGTCGGCTTGAACCGGGGTGATGGTGAGCCCGGGGAGTTCGCGCGCGGGTTGCGTGTCGCTTTGTAGTGAGAGGCCAACCTGGAAGAGGGGGTGGTGCGCGGTTGAGCGGGGTGGGTTGATGGTTTCGATGAGGTGGGCGAAGGGGATGTTGGCTTCTACGGCCCGCTGGTTCGATTTACATTGTGCACCAAGGAGATTGGTGAAGGTTGTGCCGCCGTCGTAAGTGGTGCGCAGGACGATGGGGTTTTCGAAGAGGCCGATGAGGTTTTGGAGTTCGCGATTGGCGCTCGCGCGGCCGGAGGTGTCCGCTGCGCTGGGAGTGCCGATGCGGCCGGAGCTATCTGGGTAGCGGAAAGTGCGTGCGGGGCCGAATGTATCCGCGCGGCCAGAGGTGTCGCTTGAAGTGTCGAGGGAGCTACCCGGGCGCGCGGAAGCGCCGACGTGACCGGTGGCGCCGAGGCGGTCGGAGCTGGAGGTGTGGTCGGCAGCATCATGGCTGCCGAGGCGGGCGGTAACGCCAGCGTGACCGGAAGAGTCTGCGAGGCCGGTGGGGTCGAGGCGGCCGGGGCGGGCGCTAGCGCCAGCATGACCGGAAGAGCCTGCGGGGCCGGTGGGGTCGAGGCGGCCGGGGCGGGCGCTAGCGCCAGCATGGTCCGAAGCGACGGGGCGACTGAGGAATTCGCGGCTGTCACGACCGGGGACGGAGGTGCCGACGGTGATGTCGTCGCTTCCGGAAAGGCGAGCGAGGAGGATCGCGAAGGCGGTGTGCAGGGTCGTGAACAGCGTTGCGTCGGCTTCGGTGGCGATGCGCGCGAGGGCGGCATGCGTGGCGGCGTTGATGCGCACGCCGACACGTCCGCCCGCGAGTGACGCGACGGGCGGGCGTGGTCGATCGGTGGGGAGTTCGATCGCTGCTGGGAGCTTGCTCGCCTGTTCGCGCCAGGACGAAAGCAGTTCGCGCGCAACTGGATCTGCTGCGAGGTCACGCCGTGAGCGAAGCGGTGGCGCACTTGCGCCGTCATCGCCATCGGAGACTGGGGCACCTGGCTGTGAATGGGCCGCAGCTCCATCCGGGAGCGCACGCGAATGCTCGCCAGACGACGCGCGTAGAAGATCCGCTTGTCCGAGCGCGTAGTCGGCGTACTGCAGCGGGAGATCGGCCCAGCCGGGCGCGTTTCCGGCGGTTCGGGCGGCGTAGGCGGTGGTGAGGTCGTGCAGCAGCGGCGCCATTGATGCTGCGTCGGCGGCGATGTGGTGAACGACGATCGCGAGGACGTATTCGCGACTTGTCGACGCTGCTTCGTCGCTCTCGGTCGTCTCTTCTACGTTGTCGCCGGGCGATGCGTCGGATTGGGCGTCGATCACCTCAATGAGCTGAACGCGAAGCGGAACGTCGGCCGTGACGTCGAAACCCGTCGTAGCGAGCGAAGTTACGTGCTCGAAGACCTCATGGTCGGCGGCACGATGCACCGAGACATCAAGGTTCACCTCGTCCGCCGGGAGAATCATCTGATGCGGGCCACTGGCACTGTCGGGGTAGATGGTCCGCAGGATTTCGTGCCGAGCGATCACGTCGCGCAAGGCGGCAGCGAGCGCGTCGGCATCGACGTCCCCGCTCAGCCGAAGAGCAAGCGGCCGGTTGTACGCGGCGGCCCTAGCGCTGTCTAACCCGAACCGATTGAGGAACCAAACGCGGCGTTGAGCGGGGGAAAGGGGAAGGTTCGCGGGCCGCGGAGGAACCGGGAAATGGGGTGCGCCCGCGACATCGTCGCTGGACGCAACCTCGACCTCATCTGGTGCCGCCGCGCTCTCGATTCTGGGGCCAGATCCCGCACCGGGCGCCGCGACTTGCGCACTCACATCAGCAAGGTTCGAAGCGGCTTGCACCCCCGCCGCTAACTCGCCAACAGCGGTGTCCGCGTTCCCGGTGGCACCAGCACCCGCCACGTCATCGTCGGCGTTCAAACGCAGCGGGTTGATGCCTACGCGGCCGACTCGCTCGCCTCCACCGGTAAGCCCGATCCTGCGCGGATCACTGCCCGCCGTCGGATGGTCAGCGACGTCGACTGCCTTAGTCCCCTGAGCCGCAGTGAGATTCGCACTATCCGGCTCACCCGATACCGACGCGACCGGTTCGTCCTGCGGCGCGGCAGTCGCCGTATCAACGAGCCCACTTGGCGTAGCCGCCGGGAGTTCGGTAGCCTCCGTCACCCCTGCCCGCGACTCACAGCCAGGCGCGGATATCAGGGCATCGCCTACGACGCGGTCTTGCTTAACAAGGTCCTGCATAACGCGTTGCGGCAGAGCGGCATTGGTGGATGCCACCTCACCCAATTCTGACGTGTCTGGTTCGCCCTGCGGCGCGACAACCGCCGCATCGGCGGGTCCCGTTGGCGTTACGGCCGGGAGCTCACGAGCCGCCGTCAGCCCTGCACGTGACTCACGGTCGTCCGCAGGGTTCGGTGCGTCACCTGCCGCATCGGCCTCGTTAGCGCCTTGCGCGGGAAGCACTTTGATTGCGCCCTGCTCGCCCGACCCCGGCGCGACTGGCTCGCCCAGCGGCGCGGCTTTCGCCAGATTGCCTCGTTCAGTTGGCGTTACGTGCGCGAGTCCGGGAGCCTCCGTAAGTCCGGCTCGCAACTCACGGCCGGGCGTCACATTTGGGTCGTCACCTGCAACGTCGGCTGCCTTAATTTGCAGTGGCACAGCAACTCTGGTCGAGGCCGGCTCACCCGTCACTGGCCCGGAGGAAGCGACTTGCAGTGCGGGCGTCGCCAGCTCGGGCAACTCAGTTAGCTCGGCTGGCTCCTTCGACGCGGGGAGTGCCGCGGTCGGATTGGGGCCAGGCACGAGTGTGGCCGGGGTATCGATACGCGCGACCTCGGGGGCGTCGGCGTCGGAAATCAGTTCAATGGTCGGAGAGGGCGTGGGCGAGCTGCCGATTGTGGTCGGCGGCGCAACCTCTTCGCGCTCAATGGCGGGAAGGGGGACCAGGTCCGCAACCGACGTCGTCGGGTCGCTCGTCGCGCCCGCGAGTACGCCCATGAACTGGGCGGTCAGGTTCTCGATCGAAGGGGCGTCGAAAAGGGGCGTCGCGTACGTGATCGACGCGGGCATCGGGTCGCCAAGCGAAGCCGGTTCGACCGTTAGGTGCAGGTCGAAGCGTGCGGGCTTCGTGACGAAGTCGACGGGGGTCACTTCTAAGCCGGGCAGTCGTAGGGTCGGCAAAGCGACGGGTTCAAACGACAACGCGACCTGGCACAGGCAGGTGCGCTCCGGCGCGACCAGCTCCATCACGCGCTCAAAAGGCAAGTCGGCGTTGGCGAATGCGGCGAGGTCGGTGCGGCGGATGTCGGTGAGTACGTCGGCGAAACTCGCGTGGCCGTCGATGCGCGTGCGCAGTACGACTGTGTTGGCGACAGGGCCGACCAGGTCATCGAGACCCGCGTCGCGACCGGTGACGAAGGTGCCGATCACCACGTCGTCAGTCGCGGCCAACTGGCTTAGCAGCACCGCGAGCGCGGCGTGCATGACCATGAACTCCGACGCGTCGGACTGCACGGCGAGCTTGGCGACGCCGGCGCGCAACGGTGCCGGAATGCTGAACGCGAACTCCGCCCCTGTGCCGGTGGAAGCGTCCGGGCGATCGGTTGCCAGGTCAAGCAGTGCGGGCAGGTCAGCAAGCTCGGCGGTCCAATACGAAGCTTGTTGAGCGGCAACCGAATTCGGCTCATCCTCAGACCCGAGCGAAGCGGCGTGCCGCAGCAGGTGATCGGCGTACTGCGCGGGCAACGGTCGCAGCATCGGCCGCGACCGGTTGCGTCGCGCCAGGTACGCGCCGACAAGGTCGCGCAGCAGCGGCGCGACCGACGCCCCGTCAGCGGCGATGCGATGCACCGCGATCGCGAGCACGTGATCAGTCGGGCTCAGCGTGGCAAGTGCGACCCGCAACGGCACCTCTTCGGCAACGTTGAACCCGGTGGCGGCGAACTCGGCCAACCAAAGCGGCACGTCGTCTTCGTCGAGGTCATCGAGGAAAACATCGGGCGCGGCATCGGCGAGCACCACCTGATGCGCAACCCCGTCACCGCCGACCGGGTAGTGGGTCCGCAGCGATTCATGGCGAGCGACGAGGTCGGCGACCGCCGCATGCAGTGCGCGCGGATCGAATGACCCGCGCAGACGCAGCGCGAACGGAATGATTTCCGCGTCGCCCTCAAGGTCGCCCTGATTGAGCGCCCACAAGCGTTGCTGGGCAGCGGAAAGTGGAATGACAGAAGGCCGTTCGCGCGGACTTGTAGCGTCGAATGAGCGAGGGGCACTGGGAGATTCAGGCAGAGCTCCGCCGGCAATGTCGGGGCGCTCACTCACGATCGACTCGGGAGCAGTCACCACCGACTCGGGAAAATCGGCGGTCCGACTCGCCACCTCAGGCACGTCGCCGAGTTCACGCGAACCGAGAGTGGATGACGCGCCGACCCGGCCCTCGCCCGGCTCGGCGTCGTCCGATCGAGCCGAACTGATGTGGTCGGCCAGCGAGGACACTCCCCCGATTCCGCGCGACTCAAGCGACCCGGCCGGTCCGCGCACGCCGAACTCAGCTAAATCGGCGGCCGAATCGGAGACTACCGCCGAATCGTCCACGCCGGACGCGGACGAATCGGCATGCGCAGCGATAGGTAGTCCGGGCGCGACGGCAAGCTCACGCGTGGTCGGCGCAGGTGAATCGGCAACCACCCGTGCGAACCGGTCGGGTGCGGCAGGAAGCTCATGCACGTCTAACTCAGGAGAGAATCCTGTTACAGCAGGAGCGGACTCGCCTCCATCAACGCTCAATGCCGCCGCATCAGCAACCGTCACCTCGACCAGTTCCGGAACCGCAGTCAGGCGGCGCACCGAATCCGCGTGATCGGGGACCGGCAGCTCACGCGAGTGGACCTCCGGCGCGTCCGTGAGTTCACGGCGCTCCACAGGCCCAACGCCCATTTCCACAGGCTCAACTCCGGGAGCAGCGAAAGAAACAGCAGAAGCGCTCTCCCCCACCAGTTCCAGCGCGCCATCCACCCGTCGCACCAGTTCGCCCGTGCGGTACATCCGCCCAGCACCAAACGGATCAGCAACGAAACAGGCGGCGGTCAACGCACTTTCAAACCGATAACTCCGCGCAACCCCCGGCCCCCCGACGTACAGCTCACCAACCGCCCCATCCGGCACCCGCGCGAGTCGCTCATCAAGCACGTACTCGACCACATCGGCAAGCGGCGCACCAACATTCACCTCACCGCCAGCCATCAGCGCCGCGCTGATGTTGGCGACAACCGTCACTTCCGTCGACCCATAACAACGGTGGAAACGGCGCGTCGTCCCGTCCGGCAGCGGTCTCGCCCAGTCCGCGACCAACTCGGGCGCACAGTCGCCGGTCGCGACAACCTCAAGCGTCTCAAGCCCGGTCGGGTCCAGCGACGCCAACACGGCCGGGGTCGCGAACAGGTGTGTTACCGACGCGGCGCGAATCACCTCGCCCAGCGCAGCCCCGCCAAGCACAGCGTTCGGCGCGAGCACCAACGTCGACGCCGCGCTCACCGCCATCAACAGCTCAAGCGTCACCGCGTCCGCAGCGGGTCGCGCGAAAACCAGGACACGAGAACGAGATTCGAGCGCGAGTCGCACCCGCTGCTCCGCGCAGAGCGCGGCGAGACCAGCATGCGTCACAACAACACCCGCCGACCCTGCCGGATAAACCACGTACGCGGGGTGCTGCAGGCGAAGCGGCCGAACACGGTCGGCGTAGGTAACCGGGTCGCTCGACTGCGCCCCAAACGCGGCCCGCAGTTCCAGATCGTCAAGGTAGCGCCACCCAACAACATTGGGCAGCGCATCAGCATAGGACGACAGCGAAAGTCCAAGCACCGCACCGGAATCCGCGACGACAGCGGCATCGTGCGGGTCAACCGGCAAATAGGCGGCACCGGCCTTGGCGACGGCCCAGATCGCGATAATCGCATCAGGCGAACGCGGAAGCGCAACGGCGACAACATCTTCGGGACCGACACCGTCGGCGATAAGCAGGCGAGCAAGTTGGTTGCTGCGCGCGTCGAGCGCGGCGTAGGTCAACGACCCGCTCGGCCACGCGAGCGCGATGCCGCCCGGATTGGACTCAACCGCGACGGCGAGCAGCTGCGGCAGTGTTCTACCGCGCTGACGACCCCGGGTTCCGCCCGACCGAATCCCGTTGGTCGCCCCAGCCCGTCGCTGCACCACTTGTCGCCACCTATCCGTCCATCCCAACCGCCACGATCCGCCTATGCGGAGCGGGCGCGTTGCCGATCATCTCACTGACCCCGACAACCGTCGCGGCCGTCCCTCGCAACCCATCACCCGACGTGGTGAGCACGTGACTCACCTCGTCCTCCTCGTCGCTGCCCGCGCTCAACACCAGCGCGGCACCGACAATTCCAGCTGAAACTATCTCCGCAACCGCGATGAGTGAATCTGGCTGCGCGACAACGCGAGTCCGCGATTCATAGGTGAGTCCAACGCGTTCCGCGACGGCGGCGAGCTGGTCGTAGGTGAGCACGTAGTCGGTGCCCAGGTAGGCGATGTCGTCGCCGCGTAGTGCGCGCGTGCGGTGCGCGTAGGCGATCGGACGCGGCGACTCGGCAGCGACTTCGGCGACGAGCGCAGGGTCGGCGAGGTCGTACCAGTCGAGCCCGTCCGGCACGTCGACAACGTGGTACGCCAGTCCCAAAACCACCTCAAGGATGGCGGGCGGCGGCGCATCGAGGTGACGCAACGGCACGACAGCCGCGCCCGCCTTGAGAATCGCCCACGTCGCGACCGCCGACTGCACACCGCGGTCGAGTCGGATCGCGACGCCGGTGCCCGGGCCCGCGCCGCGTGCGATGAGCGAGCGCGCCAGTCGCGACGAACGCGCGTCGTAATCGCCGTATTCGATCGCGGTTTGGCCGAGGTCGAGCGCGGGGGCTTGCGCGTCGTCTTCGACAACGGCGGCAAGCTCTTGCGAGAGGGCGACACCGCTGGTTGACGGCGTGAAACTCACTGCCGGGTCAGCAGATTCGACGTCAGGAAGCGATGGTCGCGCCAGGTTCAGTTCCGCGACAATGGCATTGGGGTCCTCCGCAACGGCGGCCAAGATATCGACGAAGCCACTACCCAAGGTGCGAATGCTCGCCTCATCGAAAAGCGCTGTCGCGTAAGTGAATACCGCGCGCACCGGAGCTGGCTCGCCCATCTCGTCAACCGACGCATCGACACTAACCTGCACATCGAACTTCACCGGCCGCGCGACGAGATCAAACGCGTCGACCGTGAGTCCCCGCAGCTGCACCGTCGGGGTATCGGGTCGGTTGACCTCAAGAAGCACTTGAAGGTTCGCGTCAAAAGGCGTGTCCGCGTTGGCAACTGCGCGCGCACCTACTTCCCGCGCGACCGATACCAGCTCACTGAACCGCGACTCCGGCGCGAGAGTCGTGCGCAATGCGAGCGTGCTGCCGAAACTGCCAATCAGCTCGGCGAGTTCGGGCTCACTACGTCCCGCGAAGGGTGTGCCGACAACGATGTCGGTGTTGCCGGAGCTCCGCGACAGCAGCGCCGCCAACGCCGCATGCACTACCGCGAACAGCGTCGCGTCGTGCTGCTCCGCGACCGCAAGCAACCCAGCGTGCACGTCTGCGGGCAACGTGAAGCTGACCTCGGCGCTGCGCAACGAGGTGCGTTGCGGACGGTCATAGGTCAGGTCAGGCGCGGCACCCCGACCCGCGAGGTTATCCCGCCAGAAGTTCAATTGTGTTGCGGCCAATGAGGTTTCATCGGAAGAGTCGCCAAGAACCGCCCGTTCCCACAGCGCGTAATCGGCGTACTGCACCGGCAGCGGCGGCCAACTCGGCGAGCGACCTTCCACCCGCGCGCGGTAGGCGATCGCAAGATCACGTGAAAGCGGCCCAAGCGACCCAGCATCGGCGACGATCTGATGCACGACGATCGCGAGCACATGGTCTTCTTCGGCGAGCGGGTCGTCGGTCGGCACCGTGTAGAGGCAGGCGCGCAGCGGCACGCGCTCTGCCACGTCGAACCCGCCAGAAAGCAGGTCGTGAATGCGCTCGTGTGGGTCTTCGGTTTCCTCGACCGCGAGGCCGCCCGGCAGCGCGACGCTCACCGGCACGACGTCCTGAAACGGCACGCCGTCGTCGCCAAGGGGGAAGCGCGTGCGCAGCGCCTCGTGCCGTTCGAGCACGTCAGCGACGGCGTAGCGCAGGGCCGACGTGTCGAGTGCGCCGCGCAGGCGAAGCACGAGCGGGACGTTGTCGACGGCACCGTTGCGCGACCAAAGCTGCTGCTGCACAACGGAAAGTGGAACGACGCCGCGCTCGGCAGCGGCAGCCAAGGCCGGGCGCGCGACGATGGGCGCGGGCGCGGCTGGCGCGCCGATTTCCGGAACGTTCGCCACCACGATTTCCGGCGCGGGCAACGCGGAACGGTCGAGCTTGCCGCTTGCCGTCATCGGCAGCGCGTCGAGCACGACGACCGCGTCCGGGACCATGTATCCGATCAGGAATTCAGTCACCCGAGCGCGCACGACCGCCGGGTCAAGCTGGGTTTCGGTATCGGCGGGCACGACATACCCGATCAGCCGGTCGCCCGCGTGTTCATCTACGCGCACAACCGCCGCCGCACGCCCCACCCCGGCCACGCTGAGCAGCGCGGCTTCGATCTCGGCAGGCTCAATGCGATGCCCGCGCAACTGCACCTGCGCGTCGCCGCGACGGCCGTATTCGAGCACCGGCTCGCCACGGAATCCGACCCAGCGGCCGAGGTCGCCCGAGCGGTACCGGCGCGAACCGGGCGCACCGAACGGATCGGCGACGAAGCGCGTCGCGGTGAGGCCGGGCTCACCGAGGTAGCCGCGCGAAAGTTGGTTGCCGCCAAGGTAAAGCTCACCGGCGACGCCGAACGGGACCGGCTGTAGTCGATCGTCGAGCACCGCGACCGAAAGTCCGGGAATCGCGCGACCGATCAGGCTCACTGGCAAGTCGACGGTGCCTGGGTCTAGCTCCAAATGTGTGACGTGTCCGGCGCTTTCGGTCACGCTGAGCATGTTCACCAGCCGTGGCGCCGTCTCTGAGTACCTGCCGTACCAGCCGGTTAGCTTGCGCGGATCGACGGCTTCGCCACCAAAGATCAGGTAGCGCAACGGAAGTGGCGGTTCGCCCGCCACATAGGCGGCGCGGTCAGCCGCATCGAGGCGCTCGAACGCCGTCGGGGTTTGCGTCAGGACCGTAACCTGTTCGCGCGCAAGCAATTCCCGGAACTCGACTGGTGAGCGCGACGTGAGGTGGTCGACAACAACAACCGACGAACCGCCAGCGAGCGCGCACCACAGTTCCCACGCGGCGAAGTCGAAGGAGTGCGACATCGCCCACACGTCGTCCTCGTCAAAGTCGTAGAGCAGTTGCGTATTCGCAAACAGCTCAACGACATTGCGATGACTGGTGCTCACCCCGGTCGGTTTGCCCGCCGGACCGGACAGGTACGTCACGTAGGCGACATGATCGGGGCGAAGCGGCGCGTTGCGTTCGGCCGGGTGCAGCGGGTTGGGCGAGTACGCGAGGTCATCAAGCAGGACGACCGGGACGTCGGACGCTGGGATCAGCGCCAGTTCCGTTGTGGTGGTGAGTAATACCGACGGTCGCGCTTCGTTGAGCAGGTATTCGATGCGCTGCGCTGGGTAGCCCGAGTCGATGGGCAGGTAGCCCGCACCGGAAAGTAACACCGCAAGCAGCGCGACAGGCAGTTCCTCCGTGCGCGGAACACTTACCGCGACAAGCGATTCCGGCCCAACACCCGCATCGATCAGCGCGCGTGCCGCCGCCGATGCCTGACCGAGCAGTTCGGCGAAGGTGAGCGTGGTGTCGCCCGCGCGGATCGCGACCGCATCCGGTCGACGTTGCGCTTGGGTGGCGATGAGGTCGGGCACTGTGACCGGCGGAACGATCGCGCCTGCCGACTTTCCTTCGCGCAGAACGAGATCGCGCTCGCCGGGGGCGAGTACGTCGATGTCGCCGACGGGGATGGTCACGTTGGCGAGCACCGAGGCGAACACGCGGGCCCATCGGTCGGCGATGTCGACGACGGTTGCTCGGTCGAAAAGGTCCGTGGCGTAAGCGAATCCGACGATGATGCCGTCGGGCTGGCCGTCTTCGGTGAAGCGCTCGACGATGCCGACTTCCAGATCGACCTGCGTTTCGACGTTCGCCCGAAGGTCGCGTTCTTGGTCGGGGAAGGTCAGTAGCACCTGGAACAGCGGGTGGCGCGCTGGAGAGGGGGCAGGGCCGACCAGCTCAATCACGCGCTCAAGGGGGACGTCGGCGTTGCTGAACGCAGCGAGGTCGCGGTCGCGGACATCGGCAAGGAGGTCACCGAACGGGCGCGCAGGGTCGACGTGGCTGCGCAACACAACCGTGTTGGCAACCCCGCCCTCGTGGCCGCCGACCGCGATATCGCGACTTCCGGACAGTCGCGCGAGCAGCACAGCGAGCGCGGTATGCACAACGGTGAACAGGGTCGCGTCGGCCGTGCGCGCCAACGTCGCGAGCCCCGAGTGGGTTTCGGGTGGCACTTCGAACGACAGCGTTTCGGCGTCCCCGCTAGCGACAGCTGGACGCGGTCGATCGGTCGGCAGGTCGAGCTGTTCGGGGAGGTCGGCGAGGGTGTCGAGCCAGAACCGCACGCTGTCATCGCTGACCTCGTCGCGCTGCTGCGGAACGGATGCGGTCGCACGTTCGGCGGTGCCCGTAGGTGCCACGACCCCGGCGACGACCAGGCTTGAGTCTCGAACGGAGATGTCCTCGGCGGACGCACCGGCCCAGGCGGCGGCCCGCTCTTCATCTGGGCCACGCACAGCACCGGTGGACGCGACACCTGCGGCGACGCCTAGGCCTTCGCCACGGCCACGTACATCTTCGGCGGGCACGCCTTCCCCAGCAATTGCCGACTCTCGAACGCTCGCCGCCTCAGCGGACGCACCAAAGCTGGCGACAGCACTCTCTTCGCCCGAGACGCGCCCGTCGACGGCGTCCCTACCTCGCGTGCCAGCTTCGACATTCGAAGGGAAGCCACTGGGTGCGGCGAAGACCCCGTCCGCACTGCCATCGCGCGTGCCAGATTCGGCATTCGAAAATGAGCTGCTGGGTGCGACGGCAGCGGCGTCGCCACCTCCCACACCGCCCTGCGCGCTCGACGGCAACGTGCCCCCGGCGAGGTCGGCGACAGCGTCGGAACTGAGTTCGGCGACCTGAGTCCCTCCCCCGACCCGCTCACCACCACCCCGGCGATGCAATACCTGACGTCCCTCACTCGCCCACTCCGCGACGAGTTCGGGGCGCACCTCATCGCCAACAATCAGCACCGCGCGCAAATCGGGCAGCCCAGCCGGGTCTACGGATTCGAGTGCGTCCGGCGTGATCAGCAGGTGCGTGACCGCTTCACGGCGCACCAGGTCGGAAAGTTCGAAACCGCCAGCGATGCGCGGCGGGCAGATCACCAGCAGCGCGCCAGCGCGGAAGGTGAGCAGCAGTTCAAGGACCGCGTTGTCGTGCGCGGGCGAACCGACGTGCAGGACGCGGGATTCGGCGGTGATGTTGAGGTCGGCGCGCTCGGCCTCAACCCGCGCAGCCAAGCCAGCGTGCGGCACAACAACGCCGGTCGAACCCGATGGGTAGATGCGGTAAGCGGGGTCGCGCTCGTCAAGTGGGCGAACACGGTCGGCGTCGTTGACCGGATCGGCGGCGCGCGCGGCGATGCGTTCGGCGACAACCGGGTCGTCGAGTTCGATCCAATAGATCGCCGAGCCAAGCACTTTGCGATGCGCGGCCGTCGTCAGCCCAAAATCAGCGCCAGCATCTTTGGCGATGTGGGCGATGCGGTCGGCGGAATAACTGGGGTCTACCGGAACGAATGCCGCGCCGGACTTAACGACAGCCCAGGTCGCGACAACCGATTCGATCGAGCGGGCGATCGCGATGACGACGACGCTGCCCGGCCCGATCCCTCGATGAATGAGTTCGCGCGCGATCCGCGACGACTGCTGATCGAATTCGGCGTAACTGAGTTCGCGTTGCGCCCCGGGCATGCCGGTTGGGTTGTAGCGAACCGCTACGCCCTGCCCCACCCATGCGCTGACACTTGAGGAAGTTTCCACAGAACAAAGCACCTCTCGCGTCCGGCAGCCAGCCCGGTTCCGACACAGCATAGCCACACGCGAAACACACGCACCGCTTCTTTGCGGGCAATCCTAAACCGCTTGGTCTCGTAGTGCGTGAGTATCGCGTTCTGCAACCCCCGAAAACGCAAGCAGTCAGCGTAGCTCAGTGAGCCGACGGGCCCCACTCCAGCGGAACGCCCTTCGACGCGAGGTACGGCAGCGGGTCGGTCTTCGTGCCGTTCGCGTCCCAAATCTCAAGGTGCAGGTGCGGGCCGGTGGAGTTGCCTCGGTTGCCGACCGTCGCGATTACGTCGCCGGTGTTCACGCGCTGACCGGCGTGCACCAGCATCTCGTTGACGTGGCCGTAAACGCCGATGGTGCCGTCGTCGTGCTTGACGCGCACCCACAAACCGAAGCCCGACGCCGGGCCAGCCTCGATGACGGTGCCGCTGGAAACGCTGCGGATGGGCGCGCCGATCGAGTCGGCGAAGTCGATGCCGTAGTGCATTTCGCCCCAACGCGCGCCGAAGCCCGAACTGATCGGGCCAGCGACCGGACGCGAACCCTGCGAGGGCGCGACCTGATGCTGGATGCCTTGGACGATGTCTTCGACCTGCGACAGCGGAGCCGCGATCTCAGGCGGCAAGTTCTGGAGGCCGAACGGGGCGGCGACCGGCGCGGCGACCGGCGCGGCGACCTGGGTAACCGGCGCGGGCGCTTCGGCCTGCTTGGCGGCGACGAAGCTAGCTTCCGCTTCCTTTACCGACGCGACGGGCGCGACCGAGGGAGCAACCTCGTCGTCGTCATTGTGCGTTGGCAGCAACGGTGCCGCGTAAGCGATGGTCGGCGCGACCTGCGCGGCGACGCCAAGGACAGCGCCAGCGGCGACGGCGGCCGATGCGGCGGTGCGCACCCGATCCGAACGCGAAGCCGCCGCGCGGTGCTTACGCCGGGAACCACCCGGACCCCTGCCTGGTCCAGCGCAGCTCTCGCCGCCTCCGCTGAGCAACGACTGCACAGAGATGGATTCGGGACCGACACGGTGCTGCGACAAGGGTTCGTCCTAGCGTCCGACAACAGGGGAACGAAAGCGCCGAAAGTGGCGCTCCAACGGCCATTTCGGGCCGCTGGACCGAACCTAAACGTTACGGTTCGGCATCGTTGTGACGGGAACTCTACGCCGTCGTGACCATTTCGCAACCTTTTGTCCGACTTGATTTGAAAAGTCCCAGCTCGCGTCGCGCGTCACCCGCGACACGTTCGGGTCAAGATGCGGTATCGGTCCGGCGTGCGATCCAGACTGTAAGACATGGTTCTAGAGAAGTTGCGCATTCCGATCGTGGCCGCACCGATGGCCGGTGGTCCGTCTAGCCCAGAACTTGTGAGCGCGGTCGCCAACGCGGGCGGGTTTGGCCAGCTAGCGGCCGGTTACCTCACAGTTGAGACCCTGGTTGAGCAGATCGCGACTACCCGCCTTAACACCGGCGCGCCGTTCGGCGTGAATCTCTTCGCACCGGGCGCGTCGGCCGACCCGGCGACTTACGCCGATTACCTCGCCGAACTCGGCGCGCGGTTCCCGCTTGGCAAACCCGTGCACGACACCGATCACTGGGCCGAGAAGATCGAAGTGCTTGTCGCCGAACCGGTCGCGGTGGTTTCGACGACGTTTGGCTGCCCGACAGCCGTCGAGGTTGATCGACTGCACGCGGTTGGTTCGGAAGTGTGGGTCACCGTCACCTCGCCCGCTGAGGCGGCGATCGCCATCGACGCAGGTGCCGACGTGCTCATCGCCCAGGGTGTCGAAGCGGGCGGTCATCGCGCGAGTTTCATCGACGATCCGGCCGACGATCCCGTCGACGGACTCGGCCTGCTTTCGTTGCTGCAATTGCTCACCGCGAGTACCGACCTGCTGTTGGTCGCCGCGGGCGGCATCGCGACGGGCGCGGGCTTGGCCGCCGTGCTCGCGGCGGGCGCTTCGGCTGGACAGATCGGCACCGCCCTCCTGCGCTGCACCGAAGCGGGCACCAACCCTGTGCATCGCGGCGAGGTCGGCTCGGCTGAGCCGACGATGCTCACGCGCGCGTTCACGGGAAAGCGTGCGCGCGGAATTCGCAACACCTTTCTTCGCGACTACACCGCCGACGCGCCAGCCGCCTACCCCGAAATTCACTATGCGACAGCCCCGTTGCGCGCGGCGGCACGGGGCACCGGCAACCCCGACGAAGTGAATCTGTGGGCGGGCCAAGCACATTCTCTCAGCAGGGAGTTACCAGTAGGCGAACTGCTCGAAGAGCTAGCGGAAGGCGCGAAAGCCGCTCTCCGCAAAGCACTTTCAGAATGAATCCAGGGTTATTGACAACGGATTTCGTTTAGACTTGCAGAGCCGTTAATGAGGCATCGCATCCGCCGACCACCCCCTATTGGAGGAGAGCGCAATGTCCCTCGATGTATCCCCCACCCTGCTTGAGCGCGCCGAATCTGGCGATATCACCGACGCCGAATTCGTCGAATGTGTGCGTACGTCACTGCCTTACGCGTGGGAGGTGGTGAGTCGCGTCGCGGGCGAACTCCAAAGTTCGGATGCCTCAGTCGAATTCACCGACAACGTGGTTCCGCCGCCGGACGAGATCTCGCGCGGCCAGTTGCTTCGCGCCCTTGCCTCCGATGCCATTCGCGGTGGGCTGGAACGGCATTTCGGTGTGAAGCTGGCGTTCCAGAACTGCCATCGCGTCGCGGCGTTCCCGCTGTCTGCGGTGGGCGGGGACACCTACACCCGCTACATCAGCCCGCGCGCGCAGTTGCTCAACCAGAGTCCTGAACTGCGCAACTGCTAGACACACGAAAAAGGGCGGCACCAGAAGTTGTTCCGGTGCCGCCCTTTTCGACTATCCGAGGGTGGTTACGTCCAACTCGCCTTCGGCGTACTGCGCGCGCAGGCGCTTCTTGTCGAACTTGCCAACGCTGGTCTTGGGGACCTCAGCGATGAAGGTCCAGCGCTCGGGCAGCTGCCACTTCGCGAACTTGTCGGCGAGGAAGTCGCGCAACTCGGCGGCTTCGGCGGCGGCACCTTCGGCGAGCACGATCGCGACAAGCGGACGCTCGTCCCACTTCTCGTCCGGCACACCGATCACGGCGGCTTCGGCGACGGCCGGGTGGCCCATCACCGCGTTCTCCAGGTCGACCGACGAGATCCACTCGCCACCGGACTTGATGACGTCCTTCGACCGGTCAACCAGGGTGAGGTAGCCGTTCGGGCTGATCTTGCCGACGTCGCCGGTGCGCAACCAGCCGTCGTCGAACTTGTCCGGGTCGATTTCCGCGCCGGAAGGCGAGTAGTACGAACCGGTGATCCAGCCGCCACGAACCTGCAACTCGCCGAGCGACTCGCCGTCATTCGGGACGACCTTGCCCTCATCGTCGACCAGACGCGCTTCGACGTTGGCCGGGAAGCGACCCTGGGTGTAGCGGTAGGCCCACGCCTCTTCGCCTTCCACCCCAGCGGGCGCGTGCGCGACGCTGCCGAGCGGCGACGTCTCAGTCATGCCCCACGCGTGCAGGATGCGCACGCCATGCTTTTCCTCGAACGCGCGCATCATCGACGGCGGCACCGCGGCACCACCAACAACAGCGGTCTTGAGGTGCGAAATGTCTTGCGGCGCAGCGGCAAGCGCGGCGAGCACGCCACCCCAAATGGTAGGCACGGCCGCGGCGAAGGTGGGCTTCTCCGACGCCATCAGCTCAAGCAGCGGCTGCGGCTGCAGGAACCGGTCGGGCATGATCACGTTCGCGCCCGACATCAGCGCCGCGTACGGCAGGCCCCACGCGTTGGCGTGGAAGAGCGGAACGATCGCGAGCACCGAGTCCGAACCGTCGAAACCCATGCCGTTCGGCGAGTTGACCTGCATCGCGTGCAGCCAGTTCGAGCGGTGCGAGTAAACGACGCCCTTCGGGTCGCCGGTGGTGCCCGAGGTGTAACACATGGCAGCGGCGGACCGCTCGTCGATGACGGGGAAGTCGAAGTCGGGCGACTGGCCGTCGATGAGCGTGCGGTAGTCGTGCACCGTGACACCATCGGGCGCGGTGAGCGCCGACGCGTCGCCGTTGACGACGATCACGTGCTTCACCGTGGTGAGCTTCGGCAGGTACTGCGCAAATAGCGGGACCAGGGTGCCGTCGACCAGCACGACCTTGTCCTCAGCGTGGTTGGCGACGAAAACCAACTGCTCAGGGAACAGGCGAATGTTGAGCGCGTGCAGCACCGAACCCATCGCGGGCACGGCGATGTAGGCGACCATGTGCTCGTTGTTGTTCCACATGAAGGTGCCGACGCGGTCGCCCTCTTCGACGCCGAGGCCGCGCAGCGCGTTGGCCAGCCTGCCTGCTTCGGCACCCAGCTCGCGGTAGGTCATCGTGCGCACGCCATCGCCGGTCCAGGTGGACACGGTCGAATCGCCCTGGAAAGTGGCGGCGTACTTGAGCAGTGTGGCCAGCGAAAGCTGGTCCTGCTGCATGGTGCTCTGCATCGAGGCTCCTTCTAAGTTGGCGCACATGAGCTGCGTCACACGAAATGCTACCGAAATGTCGGGATTTAGCTATTAGTGCCGATCATTTTTTGGTCACCGCACCAAACCGTATGGTGTGGCGCATGGCTGTTGAGCGCATGCTGCCCACCGAAGAGGCACGCGATCTGATCGAATTGACCCGCGACATCGCCGACAAGGTGCTCGAACCTCGGGTCAATGCGAGCGAGAGGACGGGCGTCTTTCCGGATGGCGTTTTTCCCGCGCTAGGTGCTGCTGGCCTGCTCAGCCTGCCCTATCCCGAAGAATTCGGCGGCGGCGGGCAGCCGTACGAGGTTTACCTTCAGGTGCTTGAGGAGCTTGCGAGTCGATGGGCGGCGGTCGCTGTCGCGGTGAGTGTGCACGGGCTTTCATGCCACCCGCTCTTTACCTATGGCAACGATGCGCAGAAGTCGCGATGGCTTGACGGGATGTTGTCGGGGTCGCAGATCGGCGCGTACAGCCTTTCGGAGGCGCACGCGGGGTCCGACGCCGCCGCGTTGAAGTGTCGCGCGACACCGGTAGCCGATGGCTATCGCCTGAACGGGACCAAAGCGTGGATCACCAACGGCGGTCAGGCCGACTTTTACACGCTGTTCGCCCGCACCGGCGAAGGGTCGCGCGGAATCTCCTGCTTCCTTGTCCCCGCTGACACCGACGGGCTGTCCTTCGGCAAGCCCGAGGAGAAGATGGGGCTGCGTGGCGTTCCTACTACTACCGCCGCTTACGACGATGCCTTCCTGCCAGCCGATCGACTGATTGGCGTTGAGGGGCAAGGTCTTTCGATCGCGTTCAGCGCTCTGGATGCTGGCCGTCTCGGAATTGCCGCTGTCGCAACCGGTTTGGCGCAACGCGCGCTTGACGAGGCGGTCGCGTATGCGAAGGAGCGAGAAGCGTTCGGTCGCAAGATCATTGACCATCAGGGGTTGGGCTTCGTGCTCGCCGACATGGCCGCCGCCGTCGACACCGCCCGCGCCACCTACCTCGACGCGGCCCGTCGCCGCGACGCCGGACTGCCGTACTCGCGCCAGGCTTCGGTAGCGAAGCTCGTCGCGACCGACGCGGCGATGAAGGTGACGACCGACGCCGTTCAGGTGTTCGGCGGGTTCGGTTACACGCAGGACTTCCCCGTCGAGCGGTACATGCGCGAGGCGAAGGTGATGCAGATCTTCGAAGGGACGAACCAAATCCAGCGACTCGTGATCGCGCGGCACCTAGCTAACTAATAAGGTACTGACCCAGCGGGTCGCGGCCAGCCGGGCAACCAGTCAGTAAACTTGAGCGTTCCTCCCATGAAGAGAGGTACGCGATGCTGTGGTGGTTGCTGCTTATCCTCGTTGTCTCGGTTGGGTTGCTGCTGTACTTGCGGGCGTCGGCCAACCGGCGCCAAGCCCGCGAACTGGCCGACGCACGCGACGACGCGCGAGTCACGATCGAACGCCTCGGCGGCCAGGTGTACCAACTCTCCCCAACCAACGACGCGTCGCGGCAGGCGTTGGCCGACGCCTCCGAGCGCTACAACGCGGCTGGCGGACAGATCGACCGCGCCGACTCCGTCCACCAGGCGCTGCTGGCGAAACAGACCGCGCTTGAGGGGCTGTATTACATCCGGGCGGCGCGAGTGGCGATGGACATGGACCCTGGTCCCCCGATTCCTTCGCTCGACGGGCAGCGCATCGCTGGTGAGGTTGAGCAACCGCGCGTTGTCGAGCACAACGGTCGCCGGATCGCCGCATCCCCGACGCCGTCGAACTCGACACCGAACTACTTCCCCGGCGGACGCGTCGCGGGTCGACCTGTCCCCGCGGGTTGGTATTCGGAACCGTGGTGGAAACCGGCCCTGATCGCGGGCGCTTGGGGCGTTGGTTCAGCCTTGCTGTTCTCGACGCTGTTCAACGGGATGCCCGGGGTGCCGTACGACGCGCAAGCGTTTGAAGATGGGAGCGGGGAGGCGAGCTTGGACACCGGCGGCGACACGGCATGGGGCGACCCGGGCTATGACGGAGGCTACGACGCGGGCGCTGGCGGGTTCGACGGAGGTGGCGGCGACTTCGGCTCGTTTTAACGCTTCCCCGCCACAGCTGGTCGCACGCTATACTCGGTCCGGCCGTTTGGCCCCCCGCCTTCGTAGCTCAGGGGATAGAGCAACCCTCTCCTAAAGGGTAGGTCGCAGGTTCGAATCCTGCCGAGGGCACACTTTCGCCGAGGACCGAGGCTCGACCCCGATTACCTAAAGGGCAGGCCTCAGGTTCGAATCCTGCCGAGGGCACACTTTCTTCCGCACCAGCGCTGGGCGCCGAGGACCGAGGCTGACCCTGATTGCCTAAAGGGTAGGCCGCCAAGAACAGGACCTGGAGTGCGGCCCTCGCGGGGAGCGGCATTGTCTTGATCCCTGAATCAGACTGTGCCACATGGACATTCGCCGGGGAAAGGGCAAGCAGGAGGACGAACAAGCCTGCTGCTGACCGATCCTGAGGAGTTAGCGCACAAGATGATCGCGACGATTCGCTTCGATTGACGACCGCGCATCGGCGGTGGGCCTTCGCAACCACCTGGTTGCGGCAAACATGGCATAAACGTGCACGTTCGCGCTCGGATGCTCCAATTTGTGGCTTCCGGCCCTGAACTTGCACGAAAATGCCATCACTGACGCAACCGTGCAGTTGCAACGGCAGTCGGCCGAACGCTTAATTCCCGACCCGGCCGGGGCCAGCGAGCAAAACCGCCGCGCGCGCTCGAATCAAGCGCCGTACCTCCGGCACAACGCTGCCGCACTGTCGTCGATCGCGCTGATGCGCGAAACGCTCACTGGCCGGTTACCCAACAGGCCCACATCGGCGGACCGCGCAAAGCCCCGGCCGGTTAGCGCGATGTAGTGCTGGCCGAGTCCGGCGGCCGCGAGGCGGTGGAGTCTGCGGGCCGCCTGGCGTTCGGGAACCGGCCACTGCTTCGTCGTCATCGTCGACGGACGGGTGGCCTCTCGAAGAAAGCGCGCTGCCTCCTGCCAAGAACCGAGGCCGACCCCGATCGCCTCAAAAGAGTAGGTCGCGGGTTCGAATCCTGCTGACTCCGCAGGTGCGCGGAACGCGATGTCGTATTGCCGCCAGCGACTTTCGCTCACCTCCACGACAGTTGGGAACAACTCGCGCACCGCATGGCGAGTCCCTAATCTCATCCTGCGAAAGGCGAACGGATGCACGTGGTTCCCGGTCTTGAGGTGCTGTATTTCGGGACGCCAGTGGTGCTGATCAGCACACGCAACGAGGACGGAACCGCGAACCTCGCGCCGATGTCATCGGCCTGGTGGTTGGGCCAATCCTGCATGCTCGGGCTCGGCAACAGCGCCCAGACCACGGCGAACCTGCTGCGCGAACGGGAATGCGTGCTCAACTTGCCTTCGTCGGCGATGGTCGACGCCGTTGACCGCATCGCACTCACCACCGGAAAAGCGCCCGTGTCGGACCGCAAGCTGAAGCAGGGCTACCGGTACGAGCGGGACAAGTTCTCGGTCGCGCAGCTGTCCGAGCAGGCATCGGAGCTGGTCCGGCCACCGCGGGTCGCGGAATGTCCGATCCAGCTGGAGTGCAAGGTCGTCTCCACGCACCCCTTCGGCAGTCCCACACCTACCGCCACCGCTTTCGAAGTCGAGGTCCTTCGCGCTCACGTCGAGCAGGACCTGGTCATACCGGGGACCCGCCACGTCGCCCCGCTCGGCTGGGACCCGCTCATCATGAAGTTCTGCGAGTTCTTCGGCGGCGGCCACAACATCCATCCGTCGCGACTTGCTGAGGGCTGGAACATGCCGCATGACATCGAGCCGGTGGCCACCTGAGCAATCGGGGAGCAACGGACTTACGGACACCAGCGGGCGATGGCCGCCGCGATCGCAACGCCTTGGTCCTCGGTGGCGTGGTGACCAGCTGGCCCGATGTGCTCGATTGCCAGACCAGCGACGTTGATCTCCGCCCTCGCATCCTCGCCGAGCTGACCACTACGGCGTGGAGCATCGCCGGTCGAGGCTGGGTCGCCGCCGACGCGAACGGTGGGCGCGGCGACCTCATCAACCGCTTGCATCAGGCCTTCGCCGTCATCCCCGACGCGCTCGAACTGTCGGCGTAACCGGCTAGCGACCCTGGTTGATTTGCCACGTGATGGAGTGCGGCGCAAGCGAATTCAGGAATTCGGTTGGGTCGAACGCTTCGGCAGGCGCGAGAGCACCGGGCTTGAGGTCGCCCACCGCAAGGCGGGTGGCAGCCTCCACCGCCATGATCGCGGTGTCGCGGTAGGCGTCCGGTCCACTGAGTGTCGCGCGCACGGCGGTGCCGTCGGTGCCGATGGCATCGAGCACGAAGTCGTATCGCAGGTCACCGCCCGGCTCTGGCAGCGAATCCAGCAGCTCGGGGGTGAAACCCGCCAGCTGGGACAGCATTTCGGCGCCGACAACGCCCGCTACGAACGACACGTCAGTGTGGCGGGGAATGGTGAGAACCGGTGGCTGCTGGAACTTCGCGACCGCGGTCGGCTCCGGATCTTCGGGGAAGGTCATGAACGGATGCCGATCCATCGGGCCCGTGCGCAGGGCACCGCCCTCGTAGTGCCAGCCGCCCGAGCGGAACCAGTCAAGTCCGGCGAGCACGGTTTCCGCGCTGCCGCGCGATCCGCCGCCCTCACCTCGCGCGATCAAGCTCATCACGATCTCGGCGGGCCCAGCCACCTGCCGCGCGGCCAGGTAGCCGAGTAGGTCACCGGGCAGATTGCTGTTGGTCACACCACTCAGAACTGTCACACCTGCGGCTTCGGCGCGCGGGCCGTACTCATCGAAAGCCTTCTTCACGAACAGTTGCTCACCGGCGGTGTCGGTGTAGTGCGCGCCCGCCGCGATGGCGGCCGCCAACACCGGTTCCCCGAACCTGACGTAGGCGGGCAGCGTGCTGATGACCACGTCGACGTCGGCGAACGCGGCGGTCAAGGCCGCCGGGTCGTCCAGGTCCGCGACCCGGATCTCGGCGTCAGCGAGGCCCGCGGCTTCGGCGGCTGCTTGCATACGGATTTCGTTGCGTCCCACCAGAATTGGCGTGATGGCGCGGCGCTGCAGTTCATCTAGGACATAGCTGCCGGTGTGACCGGTGGACCCGTACACGGCGACAGTGGGCTGCGAGTTCTTCACGGTGTTCGTCATGACTACGAAGTTATGAGGAATTGCGCGGCGTTTGAATGGCTCACTGACTCAACTCGATGCCCGAAACGCTCACCGGGACCGACCCGGCCCGCATCGGCGGACCCCGCGAAGACCCGACACTGCCGGAAACGCTCCTGTTCGCGGCGTATCCGCCAGAGGTCGGGCAACCGTCGCCTTCCGCAGTATGCAAATAGTTGGCTCCTACCCAACTATGTGCCTACTCGCCTCGACATCTACAGGGCGTAGTCGGCAGATTGACGCCGCGATCTTCGGCAGATCCACGGAACCTCCGGCAGATTGACAACTTGGAGCGGGATCATGACACGCAGCAAGCCTCCGATCTCTTGCCCCAAAAGGACGCTGACCTGGGAAAGAGGGCGCGAAGACCTCCGGCTGGGCCATCAACGCGCTCGGCTTCCGCACCCTTCTGCGACGACCAACAACTCCTTTTCGGAGACGACATGTCCGGCATCCCGATCAGCGCCTTGTGGACTACCCGGCACCCATCGGAGCGCCCTCAGCCGTTTAGGCTTGTGGCGATTCCAGAGGGGGCAAACACCACATGACGACCGAACTCGAACGAACCGCAGAGTTGCCGCGCTTTCAAGCACTTCACGATCCGCGCCCACACGACAACGCATGGCCGGCCATGACCTGGCCGGTGCCGAAGCACGCGGTACTCACCGGCCAACATGTGCGGTTGACGCCTGCTGATCCAGCCGCGGATGCATCGGAATTGTTCGACGCGCTCGATCACGACAGTGTGTGGGCTCACGTTCCCGGACGCCCAAATAATGCGCACGGACTGGAAGATGTTCTTCGCCAACGGGATTCGCTCGCCGATTGGCAGGTTTGGGTCGTGCGAACGACAAAGGCGATCGGTGATCTTCCCGCTGGGGCGATCGTGGGCGTCACGTCCTACCTCGACGCCCGACCACACGATGCGGCTTTGGAAATCGGGTTCACGCTCTACACACCAGCGGTCTGGGCGACAGCCGTCAACCCCGAAACCAAGCTGCTGCTGCTTGAGCACGCGTTCGACACGCTTCACGTGGGGCGAGTGCAGCTCAAGACCGATGTCCGCAACCAACGTTCCCAACAGGCGATTGCCCGTCTAGGTGCGACTTACGAGGGAACTTTGCGGCGACACTTCCGGCGCAGCGACGGGACAGTCCGCGACAGCGTCATGTTCTCGATCATCGCCGAGGATTGGCCGGACGTTCGACAGCGGCTCATTAGCCGAATCGACCGCTAGCGACGCGCACCGTCACCCGACGAAGACACGCCCGGATGCGCGCGACACGAAAGCGCCGGTGGCATTTTCGTGCACATACCTCGCCTCAACCCCGCCTTTCGCGGCTCTGCGCGCGAAAGTGCACGAAAATGCCAATGGCTAGGGCCGTTGCGCACGTCATACCGGTCGCGCCGAGATCGACACGCCCATGAGCGCCGTCCACCATCGCCGCAGTGATCGCCACACCGAGTACCCCGCCCAGTTGGCGCAGGGCGGTGAACGCGCCGCTGGTGAGACCGACGACGGCACCGTCCGCTGCGCTCAATAAATTCGCGGTGATAGTCGGAATCGCAAGTCCCACACCGAAACCCAGCAACACGGCGCTCGCTGACACTGCCCCATCGCTGCGCCAACTTATCGCGATCAAAACGGAGCCCAGCAGTTGCGCGGCGAGGCCCAGGGTTACGACGGCGCTGTCGGCGATCCGGGCTCGAATTCGTCCGACAAGCATTGTCGAAACGCCGCACGAGATCATCATCGGAAGAAATAGCGCGCCCACAACCACTGCCGAGTTTTCGCGCCCGTAGTAAATCCCCAGCGCGTAAAGCATGCCAAAATTCACCGCACTGATGATTCCGCCGATCGCGGCGGAATAGCGGAAGACTGACCACATCGCGAGCGCGCGAATTGGCGAAACTCCAGCGAGCTGATGATCTAGAGACTTAATCCGGGAATATGGTCGAAGCAGCACCAGCGCCCCAATAACCAGCGGGACATTAATTACGAAAATTCCTCGCCACGATACGAATTCAACGAGCAGTCCGCCAAGAAGCGGTCCCAGCGAGATCGCGATCGAAGCGGAAAACACCCACATCGCAATAGCGCGTGCGAGCTGCTCCGACGGCATTCGCTCACGCAAGACCGCGAGAGCCGACGGTACACAGATCGCAGCTCCAACACCCTGCACCAGGCGAGATAGCAGCAACAGCGCGAGACTTGGTGCCGTCGCACCCATCACCGATCCCACTCCGAACACCACACTGCCAACCAGAAACGCAGGCGCGGACCCCAGCCGATCCGAGACCGCGCCGCCTGCCAATAGCAGCACCGCGAACGCGATCGAGTACACCTGAACAACCCAACTCAACTGTCCGACGGGCACGCGCAGTTCGCGCTGAATTGAGGTGAGTGCAACGTTCACCATTGTCACATCAAGTGAAATCAACAGATTGACGGTGCAGGTCGCAATAATCGTTCCAACTAATTTCAACGAAACATTCCCTATCACGTGGCGGAATAGCGTGAGATCGCGCTTTTAGGGGGAATGTGCCGAAGAAAGAACTTGCGGCTGACACCGCTTGGCGGCGTGAAGGAAGAAATCGGCAGATGGCTTGACGTGTTCGGTCCCGGTAAGGACACACGAGCCGCACCCTGCAATGGTGACCACTGACGTAGCCCGCAGCTTAGCCGCGTTCGTGTAACTACGCGAGAGTTCGCAGACAGTCAGGCTCTGACCTCGAGCCGCTGTACCGCAACTACGGCTGTTACTAGACCGCACCCAGGTCGATAACGACGTCGAACGGGGCGACTGCGCTCACCGTCCGGGTAAAGACCTCGTCCACGCGATAGCTTCCCGTCGCGGAGTCGAGGATGTAGGTGTAGACCAACGGAACACCAGTCGCGGACTGCTCGACGCGCCAATAGAACGCGATCCCAGCCTTCGCATACTGCTCGGTCTTCACGATGCGGTCGGTAGTTTCCGAACCCGGCGACACCACCTCGACAACGAGCAGCACGTGCTCGGGGCGCGTAGGGCTGATGTCGATCGTGTCAGCGCGGTAGACAACCACATCCGGGCGACGGTTGGTGAATGGCACGTCTTGCAGACGTACGTCGAAGTCAGTGTCGGCGTTCCACTCGGACCCAGCGGCAGCGTCGAGCGCGTTCGCGATGATTCTCGCGAGGCGGTTGTGCCGCTTAGACGCGCTGGGGCTCACGACGACCATCCCGTCCACGATCTCGATACCTTCGCACTGCTCGGCAGACCACGAGTCGTATTCGGCAGGCGTGACCTGCTGATGCATCCAGGCAGGTGCCACCGGCTCAGCGCCCACGTTGGCCTCCTACTGGGTGTCGGACGGGACTCGTTGCGAATTCTATCCAAGACCTGCGGGTAGTGGACCAAAGCCGTAACCCACTCCGTTAACTTCGGCTCAAAATCCCACTAATCTTCCCGATTACCCCCGTCGTCGCGTACGCGACGGTGTTGTCGGGGTTCAACGAGATCGTCGAAACCGCGCCGTTGTCCAAGCAACCGCTTACCCCACCGGAAAGCCTTGCGGTGAGGGTGATTTCGGTGTCACGCACTGCGGTTAACCGCTCGGTCCGCTCGCACCGAGCCGCGCTGAGTTGGCCGGTGTTGACTGCGGTCGCGACATCGTCGCCCACTGCGCCCGCTCGGATGATGACCTCGATGTCAAAGGTGACAAGGGCGTCGCGTGCGGTGCCGGTCCATTTTCCTACTAAGCCCTGCGGGACCGCCGACGTCGGCGGTTTGGCGCCGGGAGAATCGCCGTCGACCAGCGTGGCCGTCACCCACGCGACCAGCACGGTCAGCGCAACGGACAACACGCCAAGAGCCCAGGCGATCCGACGCCGCGAAGGCGCCTTACTCGGGTGCGTCGAAGGCCAATGCGGGACCGACGCTGGCTGGTCAAGTCGCGCGAAAGTCTGTGCCGTGCGCCGGAAATCGTTGTGCGGCACCTCGACCACATCGGGGTCCAGATCAAGCAACGCACTCGCTCGGCGATTGATCTCCTCAAGCATCACCGTCGGCAACCCGCTGCCCAGCGTTGGCTCAGTTCGCAACTCCCGCAACACATCCTGTGGTCCAGGCCGCGCACCGGGATCCTTCGATAGGCAAGCAAGCAGCAGCGGTCGAAGTCGCTGCGGCACCCCGTCCAGATTAGGCTCGCCGTGCACGACCGCGTACAGGACGCGTGTGAGGTCCCCGCCGCCGAATGGCGCGCGACCGGTCACCGCGAAAACCAGCAGACCAGCAAGCGCGAAAACGTCGGCGGCGGGCCCGATCGACGTCGAGGTCACCTGTTCCGGCGCCATGAAAGCCGGTGTGCCAAGCACACTTCCGGTCCTGGTGAGGGCGGTGTCGTCCAGCGTGCGGGCGATGCCGAAGTCGATTACCCGAGGACCGTCAACGCCGAGAATCACGTTGGCGGGCTTCATATCTCGATGCACGATCCCGGCGCCATGTATTGCCATCAGCGCTTCGGCCAAGCCACAACCAAGCGCCAGCACGGCGTGCTCACTGAGCGTGCCGAACCGGTCGACCGCCTCGTTCAACGGCACCCCGGCGACGAATCCGGTTGCGAGCCAAGGCGGATTGCCGTCGGGGTCGGCCGCGAGCACCGGCGCGGTGAACGGGCTGCGCACCCGCCTCGCTGCGTCGACTTCGCGTCGAAAACGCCTGCCGAACTCGTCGTCGGTGCTGAGGTCGGGCCGAATCACCTTGACCGCAACCGCGCGCCCACCGGATGTCCGCCCGAGATAGACCTTCCCCATCCCGCCGGACCCGAGCACGCGCAGCAAGCGATAATCGCCGATGCGGGCGGGGTCGGCAGGACCGAGCAACAGCATGGCGAAACCCGTCCCTCTCCCCGGCTCCGAACCGGTGCGATCAGCTACATGATGCACGAAGAGGGCATTTCACAAAAGCGCGTGGGCGGCAGCCTGTTTCGATCACCGGGCCCTAGCAGAGCGCACCGGAACGCGACGCCAACCTAGCTATTCCGATTTGCCGCGCAGCCGATCACGCTCCGCGCGCAGCCGCGCAACGGTGTCCTCAAGTTCGAGAATGCGCGCGACCGCGTTTAGGTTGACGCCTTCGCCAGTCAGAGCCGTGATGCGGTGCAGGCGAGTGAGGTCGTCGCCGCTGTATCGACGAGTGCCGCCCGCGCTGCGTTCGGGAGTGAGCAGCCCATGCTGCTCGTACAGGCGCAGGGTCTGGACCCCGATGCCTGCCAGTTCGGCGGCCACCGAGATCGCATAGACCGCCCGCGCGGGTGACGGCATGCCGTCGTTCGGGGACACCATCCGTGCTTTCTCCTTTGACTCGCAACCAGATTACTTGGTGTTGGGTCTTGCACTCACCTAAGTCGAGTGCTAAATAATATCTATGTCAGATGGCATAGGTTATCTGACAACGAAACTACCGAGAAATGGAGTGAGTTGGAGGTGGCGACCATGTTGATGCGCACCGATCCGTTCCGTGATCTGGACCGGTGGACCCAGCAGGCGTTCGGCACAGCGGCACAACCAGCGGCAATGCCGATGGACGCTTGGCGCGATGGCGACGAGTTCGTCGTGGAATTCGACCTTCCGGGCATCGACCCGGACTCCCTAGACCTTGACGTCGAACGCAATGTGGTGACCGTGCGCGCCTCCCGGCCCAGCCTCGACGCGAACCGCTCGATGATCGCCGCGGAACGTCCGCGCGGCGTCTTCAGTCGGCAGCTTTTCCTCGGCGAGAGCCTCGACACCGACCAAATCCGCGCCGACTACCGCAATGGCGTACTGCGCCTTTCGATCCCGGTCGCTGAGAAGGCCAAACCGCGCAAGATCGAGATCATTCGCGAAAGCGACCGCGAACCGGCAGTGATCAACGCCTGAGCCCGCCTTTGAGCGGCGGGCGATAACCAGCTTCGACCGATCAGTATCGAGAGCGAGGTGATGGTATCGACCGATCCATGACGAACTCTTCCAGTGAGCTCGATCCGATTCCCTTCGGTCCGGTGGCCGTGGTCCCCCGTGGACCCGGCCACCCCTACCCCTCGGCCCGTGGGCTGTTACCCCTGACGCCAGCTGAACGGGCCAGGCAGGTCGACCGCGTTCTTGCGCGTGCGCGAATTCCACGACCACGGGCCGATTTTCACACCCCACGACGTGAGCCCCGCCTGGGTGAAGTTCAGCTTGATCGGGCCGATCGACTTGCGCTGACGGAATTTGATTGGCATCGTGCCTCCCCTTGTCGTCGCCAAGCATAGCGGCGAATCATGCTGTGCGCGAGGCGGAAATCGAGTCCTGACCTGCGCGTGAGCAAACTTGTCGGTGGGTGCCGATACAGTCTGGCTCGCAAGCAAATCGTGCTACAAGGTTGGGGGCCTTGATGCTCCCAGAGGGGTAGGGGGATTCGATATGCGTACTGACACAACCACTCTCGATGTGCCGACCTGGCTCATTCAGGATGCCGAGCGGCTCGAAGAGATTTCCACGCCGTTGCGCGTCGCGGTCTCGTGGTGGAAGCAACGGCTCGCCAACGCTGGGCTTGAAGACGAAATGTTCGACGCCAGCGGCACTTTGGACCGTGAGGCTATCTTCGCCATCGCGGCCGACGGAATCGACGACGGCCCGAGTGCCCGTAAAGTCCTTTGGGCGGCGCTCGCGTGGGGCGAGGGCAACCGCGTTTTCCGCAATCCGCGCCGGGTTGCCGCAGTACTCGACGATCTCGAAGTGAACGGCAAACTGCTGGTCGAAGCGGCCAATGCCGCAGATCCCGAAACGGGCTACCGCACCCTATTCGGCGCGATCAAGGGGCTGGGGCCAGCATTCTTCACGAAGTACCTGTACTTCGCCAACCCCGACCGCTTCTTGATCCTCGACCAACGGGTGGCGACAGCGCTGCACAACGAGTGCGGCTGGACCTCGCTGTCGCCAACAACCAGCTGGCCACCCGACACCTACGCGCGCTACTGCGAACTGCTCACCCGTTGGGCCGCCGAACTGTCGGAAGCGGGCTTCAAAACCAGCCCCGACCAGCTGGAATACCGCCTGTTCGAGCGCACGTTCGACGACAGCTAGCCCAGGCTGATTCGAGGGAGGAACGCACCGGCGGTCGCACCGACGACCGCCGGTCCGACAACCGTGCCCACCCAGAGCCACCACGTCGGCTGCATTTTGGCCAGCAGTTCTGAGACGTAGTCGTCGTCAACGAGCGGCTCGTAGCTGCCGTAGTAACAACTGGTGGTGTCCGGCCCGACAAACCACCATGCGGCGAGCACGGCGGTAGCCGCGAGCCCGCACGCCAACCCAAACACCATGCCCGCGAACACCTTTGCTCGAAACGAAAGCTGTCGACTCATCGCCGGAGTACATCACGCCGACTCCGCCCGAACGGCTTGACACGACTAGGCAACCTTGGTCGCTTTACCGCAAACTCATCTCAAGGGGGAATTATGTTGCGCCGCTTCATAACTGCGATCGTTGGTGTCGTTGCCGCGCTCACGATGAGCGTCGCGCCCGCGCTGGCTGACACCGGCTCCGCAGCGACCGTGCCGCCCGGTGCTCCGGTAGCGGAACCGATCAACTGCCGACCCGATGCCAGTCACCCAAATCCGGTGATCGTGCTGCCCGGTGGCGACGGACTCGTCGCTGACACCGAGTCGCAGTGGGACACAATGCTTTCCACGCTGCGAGGCGCGGGCTTTTGCGCGGTCACGTTCCAGGGCGGCGTAGTGGATGGTCGAAGGTGGGGCGGCGACATGCCCACCTCAGCGCGACAGCTAGGCGATTACGTCGCAGAGGTGAAAGCGGCAACGGGTGCGGCCAAGGTCGACATCGTCGCGCACTCGGCGGGCGGCTTCGTCACGAACTACTACGCGAAGGTTCTCGGCGGCGGCGCGAACCTGCGCAGCGTTGTGCTGCTCGCGCCGGAAACGCGCGGCGTCGACGGGACGGGCTTCCTCGAACAGTCTGGCGTCACCGGAATGTCAGTCACGCCGGTCGACCTCCTGCGCCAGGTGCCTGGCCTGCGCGCATCCCTAAGCACGGCGATGCCCAAAATGGCCAGCATGCTGCAGGTCCTTCCGGGCTCACCGGCGTATCACGCGGTAATGGACGGCCCGCTTGCCATCGAAGGCGTCCGCTACGCGGTACTCGCCACCCGCAACGACCGCGTCGCGACCCCAGCGGGAGCGTCGTCCTTCATCCTCGAACCGGGCGTCACAAACGTCTTTTACGAGGACGAATTCCCAGCCGCCGCCCCCGTCGACCACTCAACCTTGCGCTCAAGTCCGCTAACGGCGGCCTGGGTTGTCAGCCAACTCGTGTCCTAATGTCCTAATTCTTAGGACAAAACAGCGCGATGTGTCTCAAGAATTAGGACATCGGGACACCTCATCCGGCGATTCGCCTGCACATTCACCGCAAAATCTGCGGCGAATCGCGCGTAGAATCGCCGCATGGCTGGCATGTATATCTGGGAGCGCCCCGACTGGCCCAACTTCACCTACAACTCCGATGTGATCGCTCAACGGGTCGCTGAGGTCGCGCGTGAGCAAGGCAGGCTTTACGGGCGGCTCAGCAGTTTTGAGCAAGCAACCCAGGACCGCGCGGCCGTAGAAGTGCTCACCGCGGACGTCGTGAAGACCAGCGCTATTGAAGGCGAACTGCTCGATGTCGCGTCCGTGCGTTCCTCGGTGGCGCGCCGACTCGGCGTGGATATCGGTGCGACAGACCCGAGTGATCGGCGCGTTGACGGTGTCGTCGAGATGATCCTTGATGCCACGCGCGACTACGCGTCGCCGCTTACCGCTGAGCGGCTTTTCGGGTGGCATGCCGGACTGTTCCCCACCGGCTATTCCGGTATTTCCCGGATCACAGTCGCTGGGTGGCGCCGCGATGAGACTGGACCGATGGAGGTGGTGTCCGGCGCGTACGGGCACCAAAAGGTGCACTTTCAAGCCCCGCCAGCCGATCGACTTGAGGCGGAGACCGCGGCGTTTCTCGCGTGGCTCGACGCGGACACACCCGAGCCTGGGCTCGTAAAGGCCGGGCTCGCCCACCTTTGGTTCGTGACGCTCCACCCGTTCGACGACGGCAACGGCCGCATCGCGCGGGCCATCGGCGATCTTGCGCTTTCTCGGGCCGAACACACGCATCACCGCTTTTACAGTCTTTCCGCCCAGATTCAACGCGACCCGAAGAACTACTACGCGATCCTCGAACGAACCCAGCGTGGCGGGCTCGACGTCACCGACTGGCTGACATGGTTCCTCGACACCGTGGCTGCCGCGGTTGATACAGCGCACGCCATTGTCGACAAGACAACAGCCAAGGCGGAGTTTTGGCGCACCTGGCGGTCGGTCGCGTTGTCTCCTCGGCAAACGGCGATGATCAACCGACTGCTCGACGGTTTCAACGGCAAGTTGACCACCAAGAAATGGGCGGTTATCACCAAAACATCGCAAGATTCGGCGCTGCGAGACATTAACGAACTGGTCGCGCTCGGCCTGCTTCGCCGCTCGACTGAAGGAGGCCGCAGCACGTCCTACGAGCTCGTCAGCAACGCCAACTCCGCGTCCGAATCCGGTTCAACCGGGTAAACAACGATCAGCTAGTCAGGGTGGCTCGCAACGATCAAATCCCCACTGCTCGAAGATAATTCGCCGATATTCGGGAGGTCGGCGGCGAGCGACAAGGTCGACTACAGGCCGCCGATACCCCGCCCGAAGACCAACGCGCCCATCACCGCGAGCACGATCGCCATCACCAAGTGGTTGTTGACCTGCAACCAGTCACGCAGGCTGTGCAGCGTCGGCTCCAGTTTTTCGGCGGCGACCAGGTAGCCGATCACCACCCCAAGCACGGTGCAGGACGCGATGAGCGTGAAGATGATCAGCGCGACAAAGTCACCGCCCGCGCTCACGCCGCCCGAGCCGATCACGATGCCCGCAGTCACGCACAACAAAAGATTCTTGGGGTTGATGCCCGAAAGCAGAAAGCCGATCGCGGCAGCGCGGCCGGTGGTGAGCTTGTCGATCGTCGCCATCCACTCCGGTTCGGCATCGTCGGCACGCGACCACCACTGCTGCACCGCGAGCACAACCAGCGCGAGCCCGAGGATGATCTTGCACCACGATGCCGCCGTCGACGGTTCCTTGGCAGTCGATGTCCCGAGGATCGTCGACATCCAAATGAAGATCAACGTGATCACCACGATGCCAGCGACCCAGCCGCCAGCGAACCCCTTCGCGGCCGACCGCGCGTTGCTCGACAAGACCATCAAAATGGCCGCGATGATGGGGATCGGCGAGATGGCGACGCCGATACCGAGCGGCAGAAGATCTCCGATGACTGTGCCCACATTGTGAAGCTAACCGCGTGCGCGACCCGGCCACCTCACACGAGACGGATGAACCGCGGTTGTGAACCGCCCTAAACCAACAACGGGCATAAAGGACACAACGCAGGCGGGTCGTAAAGTTTCCGCTATGGCTGATCCGTCGGTTGCCGATTCCATCCAACGTCACGCCGAGACGGCGCTGCTCGGCGGACCGTTGCGCTACACGCGCGCCCAGGTCGCCGAACAGTCGGGCGTGCCCGAAGCCGATTCGCAACGGCTGTGGACGGCGTTGGGTTTTCCGGCGAATCCCGACGACGAAGTGGACTACACGCAGGCCGACATCACCGCTGTCACCAATTTCCGCAGCATGCGCGTTGTTGCCGCGTCGGATGTGCGGCAGCAGGCGGCAGCGTCACGCACGATCGGTCAGGGCATGGCGCGACTCGCCGAATGGCAGGCCGACCTCGTGCTCGCCGAAATCAAGGCGCGCGCCGAAGCCGCTGACCCCGCGATCCCACTCGACGAGCGGATCAAAGCCGCGACCGATTCGACGATGGCCAGCATCGAGCAGTTGCAGATCTACGTGTGGCGACGGCATCTGAACGCGGCGATCGCGCGCTCGGTCGACGGACCCAACGACGCGCCTGGCGAGTCCCTTCGACACCTCGCTGTCGGATTCGCTGACATGGTCGGTTTCACCCGGTTGACCAGGCATTTGCATCACGACGAACTCGCGACGCTGCTTGAGGCGTTCGAGTCGACAACAACGTCGGCTATCACCGACAACGGCGGCTGGGTGATCAAAAATGTCGGCGACGAAGTGATGTTCGCCGCCGAAACCCCCGAAGCCGCAGCGCATATTTCGTTGGCGATTCAGGAGTCGACGATGCTCGTCGGCGGCACGCCCGACCTGCGCGTCGCGTTCGCCTACGGCGAGGTGCTGCAACGGCTTGGCGATTTGTACGGGTCGGTGGTCAACATCGCCGCGCGGCTCACCGGTGTCGCGCGCCCAGGCAATGTCCTCATCGACGACGCCGCTGCCGCCGCGCTCGCCGACCACCCGGAATTCGCGATTCGACACCTGCGCAGCGTGCGCGTTCGCGGCTTCAATCGACTTCGACCTCATCGATTGCGCTACGCCTAAGGCCCTAGGGTGTTTGCGGTGACGATCACCTGGGACACCGTGCGCGCGAACAATACGGTCTACGCCGACGACGCGGTGCTCGCGTTGAACAAGCCCGCTGGCATCGCGGTGACCGGCGAACGGCACGACACCGACCTTGTTCAGCTAGCAGAAGAGGCCGGAACGAAGCTCTATCCGGTGCATCGGATCGACAAGGTGACGTCGGGTTTATTCCTCGCCGCGACCGACCTAGCAGCCCACGGGCAACTCACCCGACAGTTCGCGAAGCAGACCGCGAACAAGGCGTATCTGGCGATCGTTTCCGGTGCTGACGACCTGCCCGATCGCGGTGAACTCGACCTGCCGCTGAGCGTTGGTCGCAAAAATCGCGTGCGCATCGCGGCTCCGCGCGAGGCGATTATCCGCGAAGGCGACCGCTGGTTCGTCAACGACGACGACCTACTCGCGACGAAGAACTACCCGTCGCTGACGCGGTTTCGGACCGTCGGACGACGCGGTGACCTCGCCGTTGTCGCGCTCGCGCCGGTGAGCGGCCGACGCCACCAGCTGCGCGTTCAGCTCGCGTGGACGGGTCACCAAATTCTGGGCGACCCGCTTTTCGATCGCTCCGAAACCTTCCCGCGCGCGCACCTGCATTCGTGGAAATTGCGTCTCGACGCCGACTGGCTCACTCCCCCGGCTCTTGACCTGTCAGCGACGCCCGACGCCGATTTCTGGCAACCGTTCAGCACCGACGCCGACGAGATCGCCGATCTGCTGACTCGCGCCGCGCAAGATGAATCGTGACACAAACCACAAGGTCTGCTCACCTCCGTCACGCAGCTCACGGAGACGGATATGCCCAGCTCAGCTAGCCTTATAGGGGTGCCAACGGGTTATCTCGGCACACTCTGAACGCAATGGAGCGATCCCCAGAGCAGGAAGCGACTGCCGATGATCCTGGCGGCCCAAATCAGCGACACCCACTTCGACGAAGCGCCCCGCAACCTCGAACGCGCCGAGCGCGCGATGACCTATCTCGCGAGCTTGCGACGCAAGCCCGACGTCATCCTGGTAACCGGCGACATCACCGATTCCGGTAAGCCAGCCCAGTACGCCCAAGCCGCAGCAACCTTGCGCGGGGTTGGTGATATTCCGGTTTACTTCCTGCCTGGCAACCACGATGACCGTGCCGCGTTCCGCACCGCGTTGCTCGACGAGACGCCGTCGACGGACCCCATCAACGGCGCGTACCGGGTTGGCCCGCTCACGGTGTTGATGCTCGATTCGTCGGTGCCTGGTGAGTCGAGCGGACGCCTGGCCGACGACACCCTCGACTGGTTGCGCGAAGCACTGGCCGAAACACTCGACGGGCCGATCCTGCTCGCCTTACATCACCCGCCAAAGTTGTTGCACAGCCCCATCATTGACGTGATTGGCCTAGCTGAGCCGGAAACGCTGGCCGACATCATCGCCGCCGACGACCGCATCGTCGGCACCCTCACCGGCCACGCGCATTCGGCAGCGGCGTCGACCTTCGGCGGCAAACCGCTGATTACGTGCCCGAGCACCGCGTCGGTTTTGGGCGGAGTTTGGGAGGTCGAACCGCCGACGAAGGTCATGGACTACGCGCCGGACCCGATGGTCGCGTTGCACGTCATCGACGAAACCAATTCGCTCACAACCCATTTCCGATCCGTTCCGATCGGCGGCTGGTTGGCGACACCGCTCGCGTAGGAACACGCCAATGTGGAAAATGTCTCAATCAGTGCCGGAGGGGACCGGCCAAGGACCGTCGGTCTCTTCCGCATCGCACCTCAACCACTGGCGATGCACCCGGGGCCCACACGCTGACGACCACGCGCGCCACTGAACGCTCTGGCTGCTGCGGAGCCCGCGAGTTCATTCCCCCGGTCAGCACGCCCTTCACCCATTAAGGATGAACTGAGGATTCGAGGGATACGCCTTTACTCCTGGCAGACTGGACGCGTGACGAAATCGCCGACCGCCCCCTTGCGCGGCCCGTTGCGCCCCATCGAGTTGGCAACCGGGGCCGTGATGGCTGGCCTGACGGTCGGGCTGATCACCGTTGGTTCGCTTGTCCCGTTGGCCGCCGCATTGCAACTGGTCGCCGCCGTGCCGCTCGGGTTGCTCGCCAATCGCTACCGCCTGCGCGCGCTCGCGACCGCCACCGTCGCCGCGTTCCTCGTCACCTTCGTCGCCGCTGGGTTGATGCCTGCGCTCGGCGTGCTCAGTGCCGCGACGATGGGCGGCATCATCGGCGGGGTTCGACGACACGGTCGCGGACTGCCGACGGTCATCGCCCTTTCGGTGGTCGCCGGGCTCGGCTGGGCCGTGATTTCGATCGGGATGCTGTTGGTTTTCGCCAACACGCGCGAACTGGTCTTCGAAGCGATGCGCAATACCGCGAAGGGATTTCAAGACCTGACGGCGAAGGTGTCGCTGCTCGCGCCGCTCGGCGACTTCGCCAATTACCTCACCGTCACGCTGTTGCGCTGGTGGTGGCTGTATTTGGGCAGCATCGTCGCGCTTGGGGTGCTGGTCAGCGCGGTGATTTCGTGGTTCATCCTCGGCACTGTCCTCGACCGGCTCGCGTGGTTGCCCGGCAGCGACCGACTCGACGCGCCGACCGACGACCGCCCGGTCGACCCGCTGCCCGTTCGCCTGCACGATGTTGGTTACCGCTACCTGGGCACCGACGTCGACGCGCTCGCCGACATCAACCTGGTCATCAACCCGGGCGAATTCGTCGCTGCCGTCGGCCACAACGGGTCAGGCAAATCCACGCTCACCCGCATCCTCGCTGGCCTCCCACCGACCAGCGGATTCGTCGATCGACCTGGCTCGGCCGGGCTCGGGCAAGCGGGCGGAACCGCGCTCGTGTTGCAACGGCCCGAAAGTCAAACGCTCGGCGTTTCGGTCGCCGACGACGTCGTTTGGGGCCTGTCCGCAGAACTAGCGGCAGAGGTCGACGTCGACGGCCTGCTCGCCGAAGTCGGCCTCGACGGCATGGGCGCGTTCGAAACCGCGACGCTGTCCGGCGGTCAACAGCAACGCCTCGCCGTCGCCGCCGCGCTCGCCCGCAAACCCGCGCTCCTGATCGCCGACGAAGCCACGTCGATGATCGACCCCGACGGCCGACGCGACCTGGTCACGCTGCTCGCGAAACTGCCGCGTCGCCACGGCACCGTAGTCGTCCTGGTGACGCATCACGAAGCCGACGCCGCAGCTGCCGACCGGGTGATCCACCTCGCGAACGGCCGCACGGTCGACCACCTGCCGAGCTGGCCGCAGCCACGCCACACCCAGCGCAGCCGACCAACCGCCGAACCGCTGCTCACTCTGCGCGGGGTCAAGCACACGTACAACCGGGGAACGCCGTGGGAAGCGGTCGCGCTGCGCGGCGTCGACCTGACTGTCCATCGCGGCGAAGCCGTGCTGATCGTCGGCGGCAACGGTTCAGGCAAATCGACGCTGGCGTGGGTGATGGCCGGGCTCATCGCGCCCAGCGTCGGCACGTGCGAACTGCGCGGCAAGCCCGTCGCGGACCAAATCGGGAAAGTGGCTCTCGCCTTTCAACATTCGCGCCTGCAACTCCAAAAACAAACGGTCGGTGCCGAAATCGCGGATTGGGGTGGTCACGCGACCGGCTCAGCGGCAGTTGCCCGCGCACTCGACGCGGTCGGCCTTGATCGCCGATTCGCCGCCCGGTCGATCGAGGAACTCAGCGGCGGCCAAGCCAAGCGGGTCGTGCTCGCCGCGATGGTCGCGAGTGCGCCGCAGGTTGTCGTCCTTGACGAACCGCTCGCCGGACTCGACCCGCACGGTCGCGCGGAAGTGGTCGAACTGCTTGCGCGCCTTAGAGATTCGGGCTGGACGCTCATCATCATTTCCCACGACGTTGGCGACGTGACCGCGTTATGCGATCGCACGGTCGTGCTAACCGGCGGCTTCATCGAGACCAACCTGCGCGAAAGTGAGTCGCTGCGATGAGCATGGTGTTGTTGCGCGAAGTGCCGGTCGACTCGCCGATCCATCGACTGTGGGCTGGCACGAAAATGATCGCGGCGTTCGCGCTGAGTCTGTTGCTGATGTTCTTTCCCGGTTGGTGGGTGCTCGGTCTGGTCACCGCGTTTCTCGCGGTGGTGTGGCTGATCGGGCGGATTCCACTCGGCGCGCTCCCCCGCTTGCCGCTGGCGTTTTGGGCGCTTGTCGTCGTCGGCGCGCTGATCAACGTGCCGGTCGGGCTGAAAGCAGTCCTCGGCTACACGCAGATTTTCGTTTTCGGGCTCGTCTTAGTTGTCGCGTCACTGGTCATCGCGCTCACTACCCCGATGGGCGAGATCGCGCCCGCACTCGCGACACTCGGCAAACCGCTGCGCAAACTTGGCCTGCCCGTTGAGGAATGGGCCGTCGTCGTCGCGCTCACGCTGCGCGGCCTTCCGTTGCTGCTCGACGAGATTCGCGTGTTGCGTGCCGCTCGCAAGCTGCGGCCGAAGGGCACCTTCGCGCAGCGCGCGGCTGACAACAACGGACTCATCGACATTCTCACCGCGTGCATGGCCGTCGCGAGTCGTCGTGCGGGTGAACTCGGCGAGGCCATCACCGCGCGCGGCGGCACTGGGATGCTCACCGCGCACCCGTCGCGGCCGTCCGGGCGTGATGCTGTGGCGTTGCTCGTTGTCGCCGCGGTGTGCGTGGGCGGTGTCGCGCTTGGCCTGCTGACCTAGCTCGCGCCGTTGCCGCGTTCGCACAGCTCGACGGGCGATACTGTCCCACGTGAGCCACACCACCGTCCCCGCGTGGCGGCAACCCACCGAAGGTGAGTCGCGACTAGCCGCAGGCAGCGCCATCGTCGTCGTGATCGCCTTCCAGTGGCTACTGCCCGGCAAACTCCTGCCGCAACCAGCATGGATTTTGCCGCTACTCGAAGCAGCGTGCTTGGTGATCTTGATGATCGCCAACCCGAGCCGCTTAAGCCGGGCTGAACCGTGGGTGCGCGGCCTGAGCCTCGTGCTCGCTGGCGTGATCACCATCGCGACGATCGTCTCGACCGTCCGATTAATCGACACCATCGTCGCGGGCACCGCCGACAAATCCGCGAGTGTGCTGCTTGGCTCTGGCGCGATGATTTGGGCGACGAATGTGCTCGCCTTCTCCCTCTGGTACTGGGAGTTCGACCGTGGCGGCCCGGCAGCACGCGCCAATGGCATTGAGCCAGAACCCGACTTCCTCTTTCCACAAATGCAGGACCCACAAAACAAACTGGTTTCCAAGGATTGGCGACCCGAGTACTTCGACTACCTGTACCTGTCGTTCACCAACGCGGCGTCGTTCGCGCCCGCTGACGTCTTACCACTTTCGCGCTGGTGCAAGATGATGATGATGGCGCAAGCGATCATTTCGCTCGCCCTTACCGCGATGGTGATTTCGCGCGCGATCAACATCCTCAAGTAGTTACTGATCATTCATCCGCGCAAAACCCTTGAGCCCACTATGGTTGCCGTCGCGTCATGCTTCTTCCTGCACGTCACCTGGTGAAAAAGGGGAATGTAGTTGATGATCTTCCGCAAGCTCGCCGCAGCCACTATCCCGGCCGTCGCGGCGGTAATTGTCGGCACGGGCACCGCTGCCGCCGAACCGACAACGCCCGATGTCGGCTATCGCGCCGAACTAGTTGGCAACACCGTCATCACCACGCTCGTCAATGGGACTTTCGAATTAACTCCGGACGGCGTTGAGATCCGCGACAAGTCCGGGGCCGCGCTGATCGCCATGCCACTTTCCGTGCGCGACGGCACTTTTGAGTATCCGCTGCCGCACGCGGTGCGCGCGGACAAGAGCGTGCTGGAAATCACCGCGGTCAAGGATGTCGCGAAGGCCGTCCCGAACGCCACGCCGGTCGCTTCGCCTGCCGAAAACCTCTCAGCACAAAGCAACTTCTCGTCGACGTTCGGATTGGCAACGGCCGTCGGCGGTTTCATCGGAACAGGCATTGGCGCGGTGATCGGCTTCACGGTTGGGCTTCTGTTCGGTGGCATTGGCGCGATTCCCGGCCTCATCACCGGAGCCTCCGTTGGCGGCATCATCGGCACGCTCGTCGCGGGCGGCCCCACCCTGGTCATCGCTGGCCTCGACCTGATCAACACTTACAACGCGCCGCCCGGAACCACGAAGTGGGCGCCTAAAACGAACTGAGATATCGGCCGACCCGCAACCGAGTGGGTCGGCCGTTCTCTGTGACTCAGTTACGGATCGCGCCCTTAGCCGCGTCCTGCGCCGCATCGACCTGACCAGCGAACTTGCCGCCGGTCTTCTCGTCGACGACGTCGCCTGCCTTCTCGATCACTCCATCGACCTTGTCCGCGTGCTGAGCGGCCAGGTCCATCGCTTTACCCGCAAGGTTTTTGAAATCCATAGCGCAACCCTAGCAACCATCCAGCGTCCGCGCCGACCGAATCACTTGGGCCACTTCGTAACCCCATCCCAGACCGGATGCCACAGCCTGCCCGAATCGGTCCATGCTTGAAAACGCACGATGCCTTCCAGCTCAGGTTCGACCCAGTGCGCGTCGCGTTTCTCGTCGGCCGTCATTGGGCTGGTGAAAGGCGAAGTGGGGCGCGCCAATTCACGCAGCGCTGCCCCGATGCGGTCCTGCTGCTCATACCCGAAACCAGTGCCAACGCGACCGACGTAGATCAGCTGGTCACCCTCGCGCACCCCGAGCAGCAGCGATTTAAATGGCCGCTTCTCGCTGGCACGCCAGCCGCCAACGACGACTTCTCTTGTGCGCCAATTACGTTCCTTGATCCAGTTGGGGCTGCGTTTGCCCGGCGTGTAGCGCGAATCGAGCCGCTTCGCAACGACACCTTCTTGCCGCTGATCCCGACTGAGCCGCATCGCGAGCTTGCCCGGGCCCGGCGACTGCGGTTCGACGTGTAGCGAAGGGGCAAGTCGGCCAAGCATTTCCAACACAACGCGACGGTCGGAATAGCGTTTGTCGAGCAGCAACGTGCCGTCGAGGTAGAGAAGATCGAAGGCGACGAACACCGCGCGGGGAGCGTCGGCTTGCAGCGCGGCGATGTCGGACAGCCCGTCGGCATTGAGCACGACCGCTTCACCGTCGAGGACAGCATTGTGGCCAGCAAGCTCATCGACGATCGCGGCGAAACGCGGGTAACGCGTGGTCACGACGTTGCCGTTGCGGCTGCGAATCGTGAGCTCGCCGTCGTCGAGTTCGACAATCACGCGGAAGCCGTCCCACTTCGTTTCGAAACTCCAGCCCTCACTCGGCAAGCCTTCGACGTCGCCGGGGCTGGCCAGCATGGGCCGGAGGCCACGTGGAAACGCCGTTTCCACTGGCTTTTGTTCGGCAGGCTGATCGCGCATTTTGTGCATGAGCCACTGGTCGCCCTTGGTTCGAATGAACGCGTACCTGCCGTGCAATTTGTCACCGTCGAAGTCGACAATCACCTCGTCATCGCGCCATTTCTCCGGCGTGTACGTGCCGCGATCCCAGATGGTCATCGCGCCAGCGCCGTACTCGCCTTTCGGGATGGTCCCGTGAAAGTCGAGGTATTCGAGCGGGTGATCTTCGGTACGCACAGCCAGGCGATTGTGTTTCGGATCGGTTGGCGGCCCCTTTGGCACAGCCCACGAGGCGAGGGTGCCGTCATGTTCGAGGCGCACGTCGAAGTGCAGGCGGCGCGCGTGGTGTTCCTGGACGACGAACTGGTCGTCGGAACCCGTGCGTGGCGGGGTTGCCGGGACCGGTTCGGGCGTCCGAGCCGGGTCGCGCATGCTCCGGTATTTCGTGAGCGGATCGGGGCGAAGGGGCGGGTCGAGCCCGGCAAGCAGGTCGCCGTCTTGCGCGAACCGGGCCAGCACCTGTTCAAATGTCAACTGGCGCAATGCTTTCGCGTCTTCGATCTCGGCCCACGTCCGAGGTGCGGCAGCCATCGGGTGCGGACGACCGCGCATCGAATAGGGCGCGATCGTGGTTTTGGCCGCGTTGTTTTGACTCCAGTCGAGAAAGACCTTGTCGACGCGCGCGGTCTTTGCCATTGTCGCCGTGACCAGTTCCGGATGCAGCTGCTGCAAGTTCTTCGCTACCTGCTTGGCGACCGTCGACGCGCCCGCCGAATCAACCTCGCGTTCCAGCGGCACGTAGACGTGAATTCCCTTGCTGCCGCTGGTAACTGGGTAGGCGCGCAAACCAATCTCAGCGACCATGTCGCGCACGGCGAGCGCCACCCGCGCACACTCGACTAGTCCAGCGCCCGGCCCAGGGTCGAGGTCGAACACGATGCGCGTTGCCGGACCACGTTCGTCGTCAACGAAACGCCACTGCGGCACGTGAATTTCCAGCGCGGCCTGCTGGCCAAGCCACGCGAGCCCAGCCTGCGAATCGAAAACGGGATAAACAACCTCGCGATTGGAATGCTGCACGGCGACGCGATGAATCCATTGCGGCGCACTTGCTGGCAGATTTTTCTCAAAGAAATCGGGGTGATCGACCCCATTCGGCCAGCGCTTGCGGGTGGCAGGCCGCCCGGCGATATGCGGCAGCATCGCGGGCGCGATGGCCGCGTAATAGGCGATGACCGCGCCTTTGGTGGTGCCTGTCTCGGGGTAAAGGACTTTATCGAGGTTGCTGAGCTCGACCTCGATGTCGGGTTGACCCGGTGCTCCCGCGAACTCCTCGGCGACCATCGCGGCCGATTGCGCGACTCAGTCGCGGGGATCGCAGCCTGACCAGCGACGACCCCCGTACTGAATCAGGCAGGCGAACCAGGAGTGGTCGGCGGGTTGTTAGGCGGAGTCGGCGGCGTTGCCGGCTTCGGCGCGGGCGGCGGAGTGGCAGTGCCGCTCGCACCTGCGGAGCGGGGGTCGGTTGGCACGGCCTTCTTGGCAGCCTCGGTGGCCTTACCAATCTTGTCGCTGTACTTGCCCTTGGTCTTCTCGTCGATGAAGTCGCCAGCCTTGTCGACCGCGCCAGTGATCTTGTCGGCGTTCTGCTCTACCGTTTCCTTGCCCTTGTCGAACAAGCCCTTCAAGTTATCAACGAAGCTCATCTGCGAGGTCCTTTCGCGTTGTGGCCGTCACTCCACATTTTTCCACCACGAAACCCGTGGTGGAAGGTCATTCGGAACGACGCGCTGTCCCGGCTTGGGAACGACCACCTGGGTGCCAGCCGCATCGGCTGCCGCGACCAGCCGATCGACCGGTTCGCCCCATTCGTGGAACGCGAGGTTAAAGGTGGCCCAGTGAATCGGCACGAAGACGCCGTAGCTCGGATCGCCAAGGTTCAGGTCGGCGTGGGCGCGCACCGCTTCCTCAGGATTCATGTGCACATCAGTCCAGCGGTGGTCATAGGCACCGATGGGTAGCAGCGTGAGGTCGAACGGACCGAGCACCGCGCCCGCCTGCGAAAACGCCTTCGTGTACCCGGTGTCGCCACCGAAATAGACGCGCTTGGTTGGGCCAGCGAGCGCCCACGAGGCCCACAGCGTGGTGTTGCGAATAAGTCCGCGACCGGAAAAGTGGCGTGCCTCAGCGCAGGTGATCGTGAGACCGCCGCTGTGCGCGCCCGCCGAACGACCAACAACGACCGAGCCACCCCAGTCGAGTTCGATAATGCGGTCTTCCGGCACACCCCACAGACGCAGGTGCGCGCCGATGCCGACAGGAACGACGAACGGCGCGAGCTGCTTGCGAACGAGCGCTTCGACCGTTGCTTTATCGAGGTGGTCGTAATGGTCGTGGGAGATGATGACCGCGTCGACCTTGGGAATGTCGGTGAGCGTGCCGGGCACCGGATGCAGCCGCGAAGGGCCGATGAGCGGTGACGGCGAAACCCGTTCGCTCCAGACGGGGTCGGCGAGCACGCGGAAACCGTCGACTTCAACGAGCGCGCTGGCGTGGCCGTACCAGGTAACCGCCAGGTCGGCGGCCAATTCTGGCGGCTCGGGCCGAACAAGCGGGACAGGCCCCGGCGGGCGACCAGCGCGGCCCTTCGTGAGCCCCGACCACAGCAGCGACGCGGTAGCGCCGGCGGCGAGCATGCTCGACGGCTCGGTGTTGTGGAAGCGACCGTCGCGATACGACGACTTGCCCGCCGCCGTTGGCTCGATTTCGGAAGTACGCGCGCCGATGGCGCCAGGTAGGCCCCACGCGGCGCGCGCGAGAACCCCGAGCCCCAGTGCGCTCGCCAACGCCTTCACCGCACTCGGGGCCCGCATCATCGACCCACGAACTTGGCTGGACGCTTTTCCTTGCGAGCCAGTCGGCCCTCTTGCGCGTCTTCGCTCTGCCATGCGGCGGCGAGCGCCGCGCGTAGCTCGGGACCGCCGGGAGTTCGGGTGTCGTCGTCGTTGAGCATGAGCTTCATGGCTTGCAGCGAAAGCGGGGCGAGCGCGGCGATGGACTTTGCCCAATCTTGGGCGTCGGCGAGCGTGCCGAGCTTGTTGGCGAAGCCGTAGCTGTAGGCGTCGCGCGCCGAAACCGATTCAGCGCCAAGCAAAATCGTGCGAGCTGGGCCGCCGCCGATCAGCGAAACCAAGCGCCGAACGGTCCATTCATCAACGGAGATACCAAGTTTCGCAGCGGGAACCGCGATGAAGGCATCGGGCTCGATGACACGCAGATCCGACGCGATGGCCAACTGCACACCAGCGCCAAGCGCACCGCCGTTGATGGCCGAAATGACCGGCACTGGAACCGATTCGATGGTGTGCAGCATGTCGAGCAAACCATCGATGAAGGTCTGCGAGTACACGCCAGACAGGTCGGCACCCGCACTGAAGATCGGGCCACGGCCGGTGAGCACGATGACGCGCGCACCCGCGGCGACCGCTTCGAGCAAGGCCCCGCGCAGCGCGGCGACCAACTCTTCGTTGAGCGCGTTGCGCCGATCTTCCCGTTGCAATTCGATGGTGACCACATCACCATCACGCGTCACGCCGAGCATGCGTCCCTCCGGGGTTAATGGATACCTTCACTCTGCCACAGCAGTGTGACAACTAGTCGAGGCCAGCTTTGAAGACCGAGGGGTCGGGGCCGATTCGGTCGCCTTTGTCGAGGGGGCTCAACGCTTCCATCTGCGCCGGAGTGAGTTCGAAATCGAACACATCGAAGTTCTCGGCGATCCGCGATGGGGTCACCGACTTCGGGATAACGATGATGCCCTGCTGCAAATGCCAGCGAATGATGACCTGGGCCGGCGTGCGACCGGTCTGCTGCGCGACGCCGACAATCGTCGGGTTGTCGAGGAGTTTGCCCTGGCCGAGCGGACTCCACGCTTCGGTCGCGATGGCGTGATTGTCCTGGTACTGCCGCAATTCGCGCTGCGCGAGCGTGGGGTGCAGTTCGATCTGATTCACCGTTGGGGTGACGCCGGTCGCGTCGATGAGCGTTTCCAGGTCAATCACGCGGAAGTTGGAGACGCCGATCGAGCCGATCCGGCCGTCGGCCTGGAGTGCCTGCATCGCGCGGAAGGTGTCGACGAATTTGTTCGCCGACGGCACTGGCCAGTGAATGAGGTAAAGGTCGAGGTAATCGAGGCCTAGTCGTTCCATTGACGCGTCAAAAGCGCGCAGCGTTGAGTCGTAGCCCTGGTCGGCGTTCCATAGCTTTGTCGTGATGAACAAGTCGTCGCGCGGGATGCCCGACGAACGGACCGCTTCGCCAACGCCCTTCTCATTGCCGTAGATCGATGCGGTGTCGATGCTGCGGTAACCAACTTCGAGGGCGGTAGACACGACTCCGGCGACCTGATCCTCGGGCACCTGGAACACGCCGAACCCCAGTTGGGGAATCACGTTCCCGTCATTGAGCACGATGGTGGGGACAGAACTAGCCTGGCTTCGGAAGGTCACTCAAGCGACGGTAGAAGCGTCTACGCTGCACGTCAACGAAGGCGGGCGGTGTGTTTCTCGGCGATACCGAGGCGACGGTAACGGTTGTGCCTGCGTTCGCGCAGTTCGTCGGGGGTCTCGGCGCGTAAGTCGGCGAGCTCGTCGGCGATGGCGAGAACAGTACGCAAAGCGAAGTCAACGGGTTCAGTTGCCGCGTCTGGGTTTTCGTCGATGATGCGGTCGACGATGCCGTCGTTGAGTAACTCAGCCGAGCTAATGCCCTGTGCGTCAGCCAGTTTCGGGGCGTGAGCAGTGTCACGGTAGACAATCGCGCTTGCCCCTTCGGGCGGCAGCGGCGCGAGCCAACCGTGCCGGGCGGCGAGCACGCGATCGGCGGGCAGCAGCGCGAGCGCGCCGCCACCGGTGCCTTGACCGAGCAATACCGCCAGCGTCGGCGTTTCCAACGTCACCAAATCGGCCAAGCAGCGGGCGATTTCGGGCGCGAGGCCACGTTCTTCCGCTTCCTTCGACAACGCGGCACCGACGGTGTCAATCACGGTAACCAGCGGCAGTCGCAGTTCCTGCGCCAATGCCATCGCGCGCCGCGCTTCGCGCAAAGCCGCTGGGCCCATTGTTTGTTCGCCATCTTGGCCAGTGCGGTCATGGCCGAAAACCACGCACGGCTGCCCAGCGAACCGGGCGAGCGCGAGTACACACGTGCGGTCAGTTTCGCCCTGCCCGGTCCCGCTCAGCAGCACGCGCTGCGTTGCGTGCCGCAGTAGGTCACGCAATCCTGGCCGGTTCGGCGAGCGGGAGATGAGAACCGAATCCCACGCGCTCACTTCCTCGGTCGAGCTCGGGGCGTCACGAATCATGTTTGCCCACTGTGGTTCACGCGGCTCGACAACATCACCGCTCGCGACACTCAACGTGCGATGGGCGATGCGACGAAACACCGGCCCCGTAACAACGCCGTCGATGACACCGTTGCGGTAGAGGCTTTCCGCAGTCTGCACGCCTTCGGGAAAGGGCTTGCCGTACAACGCCTCATACACGCGCGGACCCAGAAACCCAATCAGCGCACCAGGTTCGGCGAAAGTGATGTGGCCAAGCGAACCCCACGACGCGAAAACGCCGCCCATCGTCGGGTTACGCAGATAGACCAGATACGGCAGACCCGCCCGCTTGTGCATCGCGACCGCACCAGCGATCTTGATCATCTGCACGAAGGCAATCGTGCCCTCTTGCATTCGAGTGCCACCCGAAGTCGGCGACGCGATGAGCGGCAGGCCAAGTTCGGTCGCCCGTTCAACGGCCGTCACGATCCGCTCAGCGGCGGCAACGCCAATCGAACCAGCGAGGAAGTCGAACTCGCACGCGATGATCGCGACCCGACGCCCACGAAGCCGACCTTCGCCCGTGACAACCGACTCGTCCGTGCCCGACCGCTGTGCGGCTTTCGCCAGCTCAAGCTGGTATTCGGGCGACGGATCAACATCGAGCGGGGACCCATCCCAGCTCACGAACGAATCGGTGTCGAGCAGTTGTTCGATCAGCTCATTGGCCGAGGTCCGCATGGGGTGAGGATGCTACCTCAGTAGCCCTGCATCACCTTGCGCAGCGCGTACTCGGTGAGCTGAACGAGCGCCTGCTTCGCAGGCTCCCGACGACGCGCGTCGATGGACATGATCGGCACGTCAGCGGACACAGCGAGTGCCTGCCTGATGTCTTCAAGCGGGTACTTCGGCGCGTCATCAAACTCGTTGAGCGCGAGCAGGAATGGCAGCCCGCGCGCTTCGAAGTAGTCGACAGCCGCGAAGCTGTCCTCAAGCCTACGGGTGTCGACAAGCACAACCGCGCCAATCGCGCCGCGGATGAGGTCGTCCCACATAAACCAGAACCGGTACTGACCTGGCGTACCGAACAGGTACAAGACCAGGTCGTCGGCAAGGCTGATTCGACCGAAGTCCATTGCCACCGTGGTGGTCGACTTCTGGGGAATCCCAGTGAGGTTGTCGATGCCGGTACTCGCGTTGGTCACCAACGCTTCGGTGCGCAGCGGAACAATCTCCGACACCGCGCCGACCAACGTCGTCTTACCGACACCGAAGCCACCGGCGACAACGATCTTCGCCGAAGTCGGCTTGCTCGTGCGGGTGTCGACCTGCGCCGTCGAATCAAATACGCCGGAGTCCACTGAGAACCCTTTCGATCAGCTCGCGACGTTCATCGTCGCTGGAATCGTCTTTCAAAGTCGCCGAAACCCGCACATGACCAGCCTCGATGAGGTCGGCAACGAGAACGCGGGCCACCCCAATCGGGATAGTCAGCTGGGCAGCTATCTCGGCGACGGACGGCGATTGCCTGCACAACTCAACGATGGATGTCTCGAGGTTGTTCAGTTCGTACTGCCGCTCCATGGCGACCGGATGCGATGCGACAAGCGCCTCCAACGCCAACTCAACCGCCGGCCTGGTGCGACCGGCAGTCAAGGAGTAAGGGCGTACGAGGCTAGGCTCGGCGCTTCCCATGCGGTGATCGTCTATGTCCATCCCACCATCAGGAACCCATCGTGACGCGTGGTGTGGCCTGGACGGTCTGGCCCACACGCTCGACCAACAAAGCCATTTCGTAGCCGACCTGACCAATGTCACACGAGGTGTTGGTCAGGACCGCCAAGTAGGAACCGTCGCCCACTGCCATAAGCAGTAGGTAGCCGTGCTCCATCTCGACGACGGACTGCAGTACCGTACCGCCTTCGAACAGATTCGACACACCGACGGAAAGGCTGGCAAGGCCAGCGGTGACAGCGGAAAGCTGCTCAGCACGGTCAACCGGAAGCTGGGCGCTCGCCGCCATCAGTAGGCCATCAGCCGAGACCAGGACGGCATGGGCTACGCCAGGAACCTCGTTGGCGAAGTTCGAAACCAGCCAATCCAGCTGACGGTTCGTACCACCTAGATCGGGGTTCATCGGTCTCCTTTATCTCCGGTTAGGTTCATTGCCTTCATTGCGCGGCCATCCCGGACGCCCTGCTGGTGACGACTCAGACTGGACCTGATGGTTTCGGGATCGCGCGACGGCGTGCGATCGGCGGCACCGGCCACACCGCCTGGCACAAGTCGAACACCAGGGTTGCGCTGGGGCAAGCCTGCTGCGGTTCGCACCTCAGGCTTGGCCTCGCTGGCCGCGCGAGCAGCCTGCCAACCTTCGTCACCGGGCGATTCGAAGGCAGCTGCCGCTTGCGACCGATCGGAGTTCTCATCCGTCAGCCACGCCGACATCATTTCCGCGAAGATTGGCGTTCCGCCCATCACGGAATCACCCTCGGGTGCCGGCTGCAACCTGGTTTGGAAGAACGACGCGGTCTTGGTCGGGTTAGACCGGTAACTGTGTCGACCCGGATCGCGCCCTGCCGACGCAGCACTCTCCGGCCCAACAGGCGCTACGGAATCCCGTTGCGGCAGTGCCACACCGGGGCCAGCGTTGGCCTGCGGGACAACAGTAGCGCCGGGATCTCGTTGCGGCAGCCCATTCGGACCAGGTTGCCCTGCCGCGGGGGCGCGGGTTGGGCGGACGGTCGGCAACGGACCGCTAAGCGGATCGTTCTTGACCTGCGGCAACGGGCCGCTGAGCGGGTCGATCTTGGGCAGACCGCCGGTGTTGTCGCGGTGCGGCAGGCGGGCTACCGGTTCGCGGGTGCTGCGCTGCGGAGCCGCCGGGTCGCGTTGCGGCAAGCCGTTGGCGTCGTCGCGCTGCGGGGCGGTGTCGCGCTGGGGCGCGCCACGCTGCGGCAGGCCCGATGCGGGGTCGCGTTGCGGAAGTCCGCCGCTGACGTTGTCGCGTCCGCCGCGCTGCGGCAGGCCCGAATCCCGTTGCGGGAGACGGCCATTGGCGTCTTCGCGCTGCTGAGCCGACGAATCACGTTGCGGGGCATTCGCTTCGGTGTCGCGCTGCGGCAAGCCCGTCGCGGCACCGCGCTGCGTGAAGGCAGCACCGGGATCGCGCTGGGGCAGACCACCGTTGGCGGGGGCGCCACGTTGCGGGCTGTTGGTGCCGTCGCGCTGGGGTAGCCCAGTCGACGGATCACGCTGCGGGAGACCGCCATTGGCGCTGTCGCGCTGCGGCAAGCCCGATGCGGGATCGCGTTGCGGAAGGCCACCGTTGGCGCCACCACGCTGCGGCAGGCCGGTCGACGGATCACGCTGGGGCAGACCGCCGTCGGCACCTTCACGTTGCGGGCTATTCGCGCCACCACGCTGCGGGAGACCGGTCGACGGATCACGCTGGGGTAGCCCGGTCGACGGACCACGCTGCGGCAAGCCACCATTCGCACCGTCGCGCGATGGCGCGCCGTTCGAACCTGGCGAGCGCTGCGGCAAGCCGCCCGACGCGCTCCCCTGCTGCTGACCGGGACCGCCAGGCGCTGCCGGACGCGACGGCGCACCGTTCGCACCCGGCTGACGCTGCGGGAGTCCGCCAGCGAGCGACTGCGGCGCGTTGGCCGGCTGCTGATCGCCTGCGGGCGCACCCGAACCGCCGAGGCCGGGACCACCGAGGCCGGGACCGTTAGGCCCACCCGGCCCCGCAGGCGGACGCGGTCCACCAGCGAGGTTGCGCTTCGGGAGTGCCGCCGCGGCGAGCTTGCCGCGCTGCGGCGCATTCGCGGGCGGGTTCTGTCCGGCAGGGCGCAACGTGGGCGCCGACTGCTCGGCGGCATCCTGCTGCAAACCAGTCGCCATCGAATTGCCCGGCTGACGCTGCGGCAATGTGCCGCCCTGGCCGGTCTGAATCGGACCGCTGACACCTGGGTCGACGGTCACCATCACGTTGCCGCCAGGCGTGCGGGTGATGGCCCGCGTCTGCATGGTCGACGGCTGCTGCGGCTGCTGAGGTGCGGCCTGCTGCTTGTTCTGGTTTTGGTTCTGCGGGTTCGGTCGAACCGGCTGCGCGACGGCGGGAACGCCCTGGCCCGCGCCACCACCGGAAACGATGAGGCCGACCGGTACGTGCACCGTCACAGTGACGCCAGGGTCGCGCGCGGTGTCGAACGTCGGACGCAGCCGCACGGTGAGCCCGTGGCGTTCCGCGAGACGACCAACAACGAAGAGACCCATGTGACGCGCGGTGTCGGGACCCGGTTCCGCCGTCTGCTCAAGGCGACGGTTGATCTCGGTCATCTCGACCGGCGGCATACCGATGCCACGGTCAGCGACCTCGATCAGCAGACCCTGGTCGTGTGCTTGCGCGAAGGTGAACTTGACGTCGGTCTCCGGCGGCGAAGCGCGGAGCGCGTTGTCGAGCAACTCGGCGAACAGGTGCGCCATATCCGATGCGGCAGGTTCGACGAGCGAACCGCGCGGAGTGGCACCAAGCTTGACGCGCTCGTAGTCCTCAACCTCGGAAATCGCGGCGCGAAGGACGTCGGCGATTTCGACCGGAGCCGACTTCGTTCGACGCTGCTTAGTACCGGCGAGGATGAGCAGGTTGTCACCGTTGCGGCGCATGCGCGCGGCGAGGTGGTCGAGGCGGAAGAGGTTTTCGAGCAGACGCGGGTCTTTTTCGTCGTACTCCATCGCCTCAATCAGCGTGAGCTGATGATCGACGAGCGACTTCGACCGACGCGCGAGCGTCTCGAACATGTCATTGACCTGCGAACGCATCTGCGCCTGGTCGCTCGCGAGGCGAAGCGCCTGGCCGTGGATGTCGTCGACAGCGCGAGCGAGCTGACCGATTTCCTCATCAGAGCGAACCGGCATCGGCTCAAGCGGCACGTCTTCGGGAGCGGCACCGTTGCGGAGCTGGGCGACCTCGTGCGGCAGGTCGGATTCGGCGACGCGCAGCGCGGCCAAGCGAAGCCGGTGCAGCGGCACGATCATCGAGCGCGCGACGAAGACCGCGAGCAAAAGCGCGGCCATGATGGTCGCGATAACGACGGCGGTGTAGGTCCATGCGCCAGTTGCTGCCGAGCTGGACAGCTGGTCCATCGCCGACTTGATCGCGGTTGCCGACTCACCAACGACAGCCTGATAGTTCGCGAGGCTGGCGTAGGCGGAATTACGAACGTCGCCGACGGGGAGCTTGCCCGCCTGCAGTTCAGGCCCGCTCAGCATCGAAGCGCGTAGATCAGCCTGGCTCTTGAGATCGGCGATGACCCGGTCACCGTCGGGGAAGCGGTTACCAAGCACGTCGAGCAGGTGACGTTCGGTGGCGACGCTGGCCTGGAAGTGCGATAGGCCCGTAGGGATTCCGCGTAGCAACTCGACGATCGCGGCAACCTGGCCAACGAGCACTGAACGGGTATTCAGCGTGTCGACCAAGCGCAGCTTGACCGAGTCCATGACCGGGTCGCTGACCTGCGAAAGCGTGGTCTCGACAATGTCGACGCTGTCGCGACGAACCTGGTCGACACCAGCGAGCGCGGTGTCGGAGGCAGGGGCCGGCGTCTTGCCTTGGGCGCGCACGTTCTTGGCAGCGCCGATCATGCTTTCCAGCGCCGAATGCGCTTTAGGCAGCGCGACGAGCTTGGGCAGCGCCTGCTCGGCAGCGACGGTTGCCGCGTCCAGGTCGGTCAGGTCCTTGTCGTTGACAAGGCTGACACCCGGTCCCGCAGGCACCAACTGGCTGCCGACGACACGCGCGTACGCGGCACTGAGCCCAGTGACCGACGGCAGCGTGTCGACCTGCTGATTGATTCCCGACAGTCGATTGGCCTCCGAGAACTCAGAGGTAATTCTCGACACGCCGAGCCCGACCGCGACCGCGAGAGGCACGGCCAAGACGGCCGTAACCTTCCAACGCAAGTCCCAGTTGCCGAGCGCCCAGCGCTTGCTGCCGGACCTAGCGGCGTCACGCATCTCCCACTCACTTTCCAAACTGGCCTCGTATACCAAGCGGTCTACCAAGCACGCCCGCGACGCTTCACTTACGTGAAGACGACTCGCTCGGCGGTACTTGGCCGAGACTTGCGGCTGGCCGAGAAATTGCGTCTACGACTGCCTTAATAAGTGACATCAGATTCTAACGGATCAATAACTTCTTGGCTGACTCCCGGTAGAGGTCCGCGCGATGACCAGCCTGTTGTGGGCAAAACCAAAGGTCGCGGCACCGCATCGGGTGACGCGTGAAGTCTGCCACAATCATCAGGATCTATCGAGCGGGCATCGAAGCGAGGCTAGGGAGTCACGGGCGTGGACCACGAACACGAGTACCGACCGGTCTATCAGACCAGTCTGGTTGACCCGGATGAGTTCTGGTCTACCGCAGCTCAGAGCATTGATTGGGACGTTGAACCAACCCAGATTGTCGATACAACAGACAAGCGTTCGGCCCGCTGGTTCCCGGACGGTCGACTGAATACGAGCGTTAATGTCCTTGACCGTCACGTCGCGGCGGGGACTGTCGCCGAGGGTGGACGCGCCGATCAAGCAGCCTTGATATCGATCTCGGCTATGACCGGTGAAACCACCGTTTACACGTACGAAGAATTGCTTGCCGAGGTCGCGCGTTTCGCGGGCGCTATGCGTGATTTGGGCGTGACCACCGGCGATCGCGTCGTGATCTATCTGCCGATGATCGCCGAAGCAGTGATCGCCATGCTCGCGTGTGCTCGGATCGGCGCTGTTCACTCGGTGGTTTTCGGCGGATTCGCCCCGCCAGAATTGGCCGCGCGCATCGACGACGCGGAACCGGTCCTGATTATTACCGCGTCTGGTGGGCTCGAACCGACGCGTCGGGTTGAGTACCCGCCGATCGTGATGGCCGCGCTCGACCTCGCGGCGACCAACTCGGTCCGCACGGTCATCGTGAAGCAGCGCCCACAATTTCCCACGATCGAATTCCCAGCGCCGCAGCCCGCGACCGACGTTTTGCCGTCGTCGGAGCAGACCATCGCCGCGCGGTGGGTCGATTTCGATGCCGCGATCGCCAACGCCGAGCCGGCCGAGCCGGTGTCGCTCGCGGCGACCGATCCGCTCTACATCCTCTACACATCGGGCACGACGGGGAAGCCAAAGGGCGTCGTCCGCGACAACGGTGGTCACGCGGTCGCGCTCGACTGGTCGATGCGCAATGTTTACGACGTTGGCCCAGGTCAGGTGATGTGGGCGGCGTCGGATGTTGGCTGGGTCGTCGGCCACTCCTACATCGTTTATGGGCCGCTGCTCGTTGGCGCGACAACAATCCTTTACGAGGGCAAACCCGTCGGCACCCCAGACGCTGGCGCGTTTTGGCGCATCGTCGAAGAGCACGGCGTGCGCGTGTTGTTCACCGCGCCGACCGCGCTGCGTGCGATTCGCCGCGCCGATCCCGAAGCCAGCTTCGCTAAGCGCGCCGACCTTTCGGGCATGCGCGCGCTGTTTTGCGCTGGCGAGCGCCTCGATCCCGCGACGTTCCAGTGGGCATCGGAAGTGCTGCTGGGCGACTACCCCGACATCCCCGTCATCGACCACTGGTGGCAGACCGAAACCGGTTGGCCGATCTGCGGTAATCCGCTTGGCCTGCAACAACTTCCGGTGAAATCGGGTTCGTCGTCGGTGCCGATTCCCGGTTATCGCCTGCGCGTGCTCGACGCGAACGGCAATCCGGTGCCCGCCGGTGTCGAGGGAAACATCGTCATCGGGCTGCCGCTCCCGCCCGGCGCGCTGACGGGCTTGTGGCGCGACCGCGACCGGTTCGTCGCGTCCTACCTTGCCGCGTTCCCCGGCCATTACCTCAGCGGCGACTCGGGCTATTTCGACGAGGACGGCTATCTTTTCGTGCTCGGTCGCAGCGATGACGTCATCAATATCGCAGGTCACCGCATTTCGACCGGCAGTATCGAAGCCGCGATCGCCGGGCACGACGCCATCGCCGAATGCGCTGTCGTTGGCGTCGCCGACGACATCAAGGGCACGTTGCCGCTTGCGTATGTGGTGCTCAAGCAGGGCGTCGAGGTCGAACCCGACCAACTGCGTGCTGAGCTCATCGAACGGGTGCGCGGCCAGATCGGCGCGATCGCGCCGCTGTCGGACGCGATCATCGTCACCGGACTGCCGAAAACCCGTTCCGGCAAGATTCTGCGCAAGACAATTCGGCAGCTCACCGCGGGTGAACACCCCGAAACGCCCGCGACAATCGAAGACCCATCGGTGCTCACCGCACTCGCCGACCGCATTCTCGCGCTCAGCAACCCGGGCCGTTTCGAAACGGAATCCGGCGCTGGTTCCGACGACGTCGCGACGACGCTTGGCACGCCGACGCCCTAGTCAGCGCGCGGCTCTAGGCTGGTCACCGTGAGCGAACGCACTGGTGACTCTCCCCTTGTCCTCGTTGTCGATGACGACGAGGACGTGCTGACCTCGGTTGAACGCGGACTTCGCCTATCGGGCTTCGATGTCGCTGTCGCGCGCGATGGTGGTGCCGCGCTGCGCAGCGTGGCATCAACGAGCCCGGACGCGGTTGTGCTCGACATGAACATGCCCGTGCTCGACGGTGCTGGCGTCGTGACGGCGTTGCGCGCGATGGGCAATGACGTGCCGATTTGCGTGCTCAGCGCCCGCGCTTCCGTCGACGACCGCATCGCGGGGCTGGAGTCTGGCGCCGACGACTACCTGGTTAAACCGTTTGAATTGGCCGAGCTGGTTGCCCGGATTCGGGCGCTGCTGCGCCGCCGAACCGACTCGGCCGACCCTGCCGCGTCCGGCGATTTGATCACCGTTGGACCACTGCGACTCGACGTCGCCGGGTATCGCGCACTGCTGCACGGCAACGAAATCGAACTAACCAAACGCGAATTCGAATTGCTCTCTACGTTGGCGCGCAATGCCGGGGTAGTGCTCACCCGCGAACGGCTGTTGGAATTGGTATGGGGTTACGATTTCATAGCTGATACGAATGTGGTTGATGTGTTTGTCGGTTATCTGCGACGCAAACTCGAAATTGACCAAACCCCACGCATTTTGCACACGATTCGCGGAGTGGGTTTCGTACTCCGGGAATCGAAATGATGTTTCGTCGCTCGAAAAGTGGTCCGCGCCAATCTTTTTCGCTACGCACTCGCGTCGCGGGCGCGGCGGCGGCGGGTGCGATTGTGATCGTTACCATCGCGGCGTTCGTGAGTTTCCAAGCGATTGAACGCAATAACGTCACTCAAACCGATCAGCAGTTGGAAATCGCTTCGCGCATCGTGCTGATCGAGCCGGTGTTGGCGACGGGGTTCGTGAATCTCACCGGCCTGCAAAATACGATGGCGCTCACCGTGCGCGACAAAGGCCAAGTCACGGCGTCGAGTTCAACACAGTTGCCTGATTTGTCGCCTGGGTCGCGCACGATCGAGGTGAATGACGTGCCCTATCGGGTGCTCACGACCACCGAGAATCAGCCCGACGGGCGAACGGTTTCGCTTGGCATTCCAGCCGCTCAGGCGGCGAAAGCTACTGCCGAGCAGCAACGTTGGGTGTTGCTGGGTGCCGCGATCGCCGTCGCTGCCGCTGCCGCGCTTGGCTGGCTGCTTGCCGGGCGCGCTGTCCGGCCGATCGTGCGGCTCACCAAGCAGGTTTCCGAGCGCAGTTTGGTGCCCGACCCGGACAACCCCGCGACGCCGGTCGACGGGTCGGGTGTCGACGAGGCCGTCAAGCTCGCTGACGCGGTGAACACGATGCTCGCGCGGGTCGACCAGGCGCAAGCCGAAACCGCTGCCGCGTTGGAAACCGCGCGCGACTTCGCCGCCGTCTCAGCACACGAACTGCGTACGCCCCTCACGGCTTTGCGCACCGACCTTGAGGTCCTGCGCACGCTGCACCTCACCGACGAGCAGCGCAGCGAAATCCTCGCCGACCTCGCGCGCAACGAAACCCGTGTCGAGACAACGCTTTACGCGTTGGAGCGCCTGGCGCGTGGCGACCTAACCGCCGAAACCGATTATGTGCCAACCGATGTGGCTGACCTGTGCGACCAGTCCGCCCACGATGCGATGCGCCACAACCCGAGCCTGTCGGTCTCTATCGACACCGATCCCGAGCTCGTCACACGGGGCCTGCCCGCCGGACTGCGCCTCGCTGTCGACAACGCGCTCACCAATTCGGTGCGACATGGTGGCGCGACGCAGGCGATTGTGTCCGCGCACCGAGTCGGCGACCGGTTCATCATCGCCATCGATGACAACGGACGCGGTCTCCCCGCCGACGAACGCGAGGCGGTGTTCCAGCGGTTCTTCCGGGGCAGTCGCGCGAGCAAGGGCGGTTCGGGCCTTGGCCTCGCGCTTGTTGCACAGCAGGCCCAATTACACGGCGGCACAGCATCTTTCGAAGACAGCACGTTGGGCGGTGCGCGGCTGGTGATCAACCTGCCGCTGCGGCCAGTGTGAACGCGAACGGCCCGCGGTCGTGCTGACCGCGGGCCCGTTCACAAGCAGTTCGTTACGGCAGCACCTGGGGCACCAGGTCCGGGCGAACCAGCCCGACGAACGCGCCGATCATCGCCCACCACAGGCCAGCCGAGAGGCCGAGCACCGGCAGGCAGGCGAGGTAGCCGACGATGAACGCCGCGAGCGACGGCAGGCAGATGATCGCGGCCAGGATGACGCCGAAGGTCGCCCCAGCGGCGGCGCCGTTGGGAACGGGGTCATGGTTGGCCGCGTCCGGGTTGGTCGCGATGTTCTTGAGCTCGGCCTCGGTGTCAGCGGAGAACACCGGGGCGAGCTGGATGCTCTTGGCGTCATCAGCAACGACAGCCGCGAACGAGATGGTGTTGCCGCCAACCGTCGGGACGGCGAGCGGAACCTCAGCGACAGTCGCGCCAGCGGCGGAGATGACGCGCGCCTTGGTCGCGTTCGGCTCGATGACGAAGGTGCCGTTGTCGACCGACGCGCTGATCAGGCGCAAATCGGGGGAGACCGAGGTCTTGAAGCCGACCCCGTTGTCGACCCCGGTCGACGAGAGTCCGGCGGCAATCTTCGACTGATCAACGACATCGGCGGCGGCGGTGCCCGTGGTGACGAGGCTCGTCGCGACGGCAAGCGGCAGTGCGGCGATAGCAATGCGACGGCTGGTCGCGATGGTGCGGTTAAACATGGTGATGACAAACCCCCAGATGGGAAACAAGATCAAGTACCGGGAATTTGTACCAAACAGGACAGAATACGTCAAAGCTACTGCGGCGCAACGAGATACCCCGTATTGTCAATAAATCGTCAACTATGCGTCACCACACGCAATACCCTTCCTCACTGAACTCTCAGACCTCTCCCAGTGCCCAGCCCATTTAGGGCGTTACGGTCGGGGCGTGATCGTTACTCGTGCCCGCGTGGCCATGCTTGTCGCCACGACGCTCGTTGTCGGTGCCGCTGGGTTCGGGCTTAGTGCTTGTTCTTCCTCCTCTGCTGATTCACCGACCGGGTTCGCGCTGGTCAACGCCGATTCCGGGCCAACCGGCGAACGGGTTGCCAAGGCCGTGCAGGACGCGGGCGGCTACGAGTGGACCGTCGCCAAGCCCGGCGAGGTCGACCCGGCGAACTTCGCCGCCGTGATCACGCTGCCCGCCGACCTCACCTCCTCGATGGCCACGCTGGCGACAGCCGACCCGAAACGCGCGAAGGTGACGGTCGCGTCGCACGCCGGTGCCGACGAGGCGGTCGTGAACGGTGCCGTCGACGTGGTGACGCACCGCATCGGCGCATCCGGTGTCGACGCCGCGCTAGCCGCCGTTTCCCAGGCACGCAACCAGATGACGTCGGTGCAGTTCACCGCCCAGTTGCTGAACGCGGGCGTGTCAGCGGCTGCCGACGGTGCCAACCAGTTCAGCGGAGGCGCGCAGCAGATGCTCGGCTTCCTGAATTACGCGAAGCAGGGCGCTGGCGAACTCACCTCGGCGATCGACCTGCTCAACCAGACGGTCGACGGTGCGACCAAGCAGGCAACCCAGCTCGCTGACGCGCTCAGTGCGACGGGCGTGACTGTCGCGGGTGTGCAGAAGAGCGCTGCCGCGCTCGGTACGGGTCTCGACCAGATCCTCCCCCTTCTTCGTGGACTCCCCTTCGCCAACGACCCGCAGCTCGCCGACATCATCACCAAACTTGACTCGCTCAAAACCGTCTCCGCGCAGGCTGGCACCCAGCTCGACGGCCTGAGCGAACTGACCGGTGCCGCGGTCGACCCCAACACCGACCTCGGCACGTTGCTGCGGACGGTGGTAACCCGCTTGACGAGCGCCCGCGCCCAGCTCGCACAGGGTGCGGAACTGGCCAAGGGGTTGCCTGCCCTCGCGGATCAGGGTGGGACGCAACTCCTTTCGGCCGTTGAGCAACTGACCGGCGGCGTTGGCGCACTGCAGAACATCGTTGGCAATCTGAGCAACCAGACGAACCAGGCCCTAGCCGCACTGCCCCAACGCGGCGCGGCTCAGCAATCGGCTCTAGCACTGGCTTTGACCGACCCGGTTGAGGTTGTGCGCGAATAAGTTTCACTGATTGGGCGGCATCCCAACGTGATGCGGCCACCAGCTCCCACCCTGGCTGAGTCGGTCGGCGAGTACTGCTCAATTCAGCGCCCCCGCAACCATTTTGGTCGGTACGCCCGCGCTACCAACAGCGCGGGCGAATCCCCTACCTCAGGGCAGCACCTGCGGAATCACATCCGGCGCAACCGCACCAACCACCGCGCCAATCAACGCACCGAACAGCGCGTTCGTGAGCACGCCAATCGCCGCGCACGGCAAGTACCCGATGATGAACGCCGCCAGCGCGGGCAAGCACAGCACCGCGCCGACGATCGCGCCAACGCCAGCGCCTGCCGCCGCGCCGTTATGGATCGGGTCGGAGTCCTGTGAGCCGGGAACCGTTGCGATAGTTCGCAATTCATCGGCTGCCGGCTTAGCGACCTGCGGCGTGATCGTGATGCCACGCCCGCCTTCGGCGATGGCCGTCGCGAAGGTGATCGTGTTGCCCCCCGCTGTCGCGAACGAGGCAGGGATCGTGGTGATCGCTGCCCCCGTTGGCGATTCGAGAACAATCCCGCCCTCGGGCGAAGCGACGAACCGGCCGCTGTCGACCGACGCCGACACCGTCTTCAGATCGGGTGCCACTTCGGTGCGGTACCCAACACCTTCGGCCGTCCCCGCGCTCCCCAACCCAGCCGCGTACCGCACCGCCTGGTCATCGTTAGCGCTCGCATTCCCCGCGCCAACGAGCCCAACCGCAACCACGATGGGCAATGCCACCGCGACCGAGCGCTCCCTCCCGAAACCCCCTGGGCAATGCGTCGACTCCCCCGGGTGAATCGAATCAAACTCACTGTCATGGACGAAGCATTCATATCCGATGACCGGCCCTTATAGCAAACAGATACAACCGGTTTGGTGAGGCGCGCCGAACGACACGAATAACTTCCCCACTTCGACTCACAAAAACCAAGTGACCGGATTGGTTTGCGCGAACGGAACGGGGCCGCAGCCACCCAGCTATCACCAGGCAGCCAAACGTCAACGGGCCCGCACTCTTCGAAGAGTGCGGGCCCGTTGAAAGAACCAAACTTACTTGGCGTCCAGCAGATCGATCACGAAGACCAGCGTCTTGCCCGAAAGCGGATGGCCGGCGCCAGCGGCGCCGTAAGCCAGCTCCGGCGGGATGGTGAGCTGACGGCGACCGCCAACCTTCATCCCCGGAATGCCTTCCTGCCAGCCCTGGATCAGGCCACGCAGCGGGAAGGTGATGGACTCGCCACGGTCCCACGACGCGTCGAACTGCTCGCCGCTGTCGAATTCAACGCCAACGTAATGCACCTCAACGGTGCCGCCGGGTACTGCTTCCTTGCCGTCGCCCTCAATGAGGTCGGTGATCACGAGCTCGGTGGGCGCGGGGCCCTCCTGGAATTCGATCTCCGGCTTGGTCATATGCACTATCCCCTTCGATAGGTCTTGGCAGTTAGCGAGCGATTAACGAGCGTCGATCTCACGGTAGTCGCGCTCACCGTAACCGGTGTAGATCTGGCGCGGGCGGCCGATCTTGAGCGGCTCGGAGTGCATCTCACGCCAGTGCGCGATCCAGCCCGGCAGACGGCCCATCGCGAACAGCACGGTGAACATGCGGGTCGGGAAGCCCATCGCGCGGTAGATGACGCCGGTGTAGAAGTCGACGTTCGGGTACAGGCGACGCGAGATGAAGTAGTCGTCCGACAGGGCGGCCTCTTCAAGCTGCTTGGCGATGTCGAGCAGCTGGTCGTCGCCACCGATCTTGGACAAGATCGTGTCGGCACACTTCTTGACCAGGGTCGCGCGCGGGTCAAAGTTGCGGTAGACGCGGTGCCCGAAGCCCATGAGCTTCACGCCGTCTTCCTTGTTCTTGACCTTGCGGATGAACTCCTTGACGTCGCCGCCGTTGGCCTTGATCTCGTCGAGCATCTCAAGCACGGCCTGGTTGGCGCCGCCGTGCAGCGGGCCCCACAGCGCGTTGATGCCACCGGACACCGAGGTGAACAGGTTGGCGTCGGAAGAACCGACGAGACGCACGGTCGAGGTTGAGCAGTTCTGCTCGTGGTCGGCGTGCAGGATCAGCAGCATGTCGAGCGCGGCGGCGACCTCAGGGTCGACCTCGTACGGCTCGGCGGGGAAACCGAAGGTCATGCGCAGGAAGTTCTCAACCAGCGACAGCGAGTTGTCGGGGTAGAGGAACGGCTGACCGACCGACTTCTTGTACGAGTACGCGGCGATGGTCGGCAGCTTCGCGAGCAGCCGGATCGTCGACAGTTCGACCTGCTCAGGGTCGCGCGGGTCGAGCGAGTCCTGGTAGTAGGCCGAAAGCGCGTTGACCGCCGACGAAAGCACCGGCATCGGGTGCGCGTTGCGCGGGAAGCCGTCGAAGAAGCGCTTGAGGTCTTCGTGCAGCAGCGTGTGACGGCGGATGCGATCGGTGAAGTCGTCGAGCTGGGCCTGGGTCGGCAGCTCACCGTAGATGAGCAGGTAGCTGACCTCGATGAAGGTGGACCGGCCAGCGAGCTGGTCGATCGGGTAACCGCGGTAGCGCAGGATGCCCGCGTCACCGTCGATGTAGGTGATGGCCGACTTCGTCGACGCCGTGTTCATGAAACCGGGGTCATAGGTGACGTGGCCGGTGCTGGCGAGCAGCTTGCCGAGGTCGAAACCGTCGTTGCCCTCGGCGGCCTTGGTGACCGTAATCGGGAACTCGCCGCCGGGGTACTGAAGTACCGCCTTGGCGTCTTCGGCGACGTTGTTGATGTTCTCAGCGGGCACGGAAGGATCCCTCTCAGGCTAGTTGAGATTCTCGCCGAGCCCTGAAACCCGGCGCGTAACCGTAGGCCCCGATGCGGTCGGCATACGGTGCGCTTGCGCTAACGCTAGCGCTAGTCGCGGCGATATGAGCAATCAGGGTTGCCCTCTGCCGTCCTCACACCCGCCGGTGGCCTCGGTGAGGTTGCGGTAACTGGTCGCGCCGCAGGTCACGCCATCGATCATCCCATCGCATCGCCCTCCTGCCACACTTTGTCGCCGAGCATTGGTTGATTCGCGTAATTCGGTGTCGCACAAGCTATTTCACTACCGGTTCCGACTGGGCACGCGTCGTCATGCGATACCGCACGAACGCTGGGAACGCGAGCGCCGCGATCACAACGCCGATGACAACGAGGACACCGCCACCTGCCGCCGCAACAGCGGTACCCAGGCTCGCGGCGGCAAAACCGTGGGCAACATCACCGACGCGCGGACCGCCAGCGACGACGACGATAAAGACCCCTTGCAAACGCCCTCGCATCTCGTCGGTGGACACCGTCAGCAGCATCGAGGTTCGGAACGCCGACGACACCATGTCGACCGCCCCGCCGAACGCGAGGAACCCGACCGCGATCCACAACCACACGCCAAGTCCGAACACGTGCCCGGCAAAGCCAACGGCCAAACCGAACCCGACCATCGCGAGCCCCCACAGCACGATGCACACGATCACCGCGAGGCCCTGGCGCCGGATGCGCGGCACCCAACCCGAGAAAACACCACCGAGCACCGCGCCCGCCGAGATCGCCGCGAAAAGCAGGCCAAGCGCGAAACCGCCGCCCGCGGGGTCACCGAAGGTGTCGTGGGCGATCTGCGGGAAAAGCGCGCGCGGCATGCCGAAGACCATCGCGATGATGTCGACGACGAACGACGCGAGCAGGACGCGTTGGCCGGTGAGGTAGCGGAAGCCGTCGATCACCGAGCGCAGGCCAGCGCCGCGTTTTTCGCCGGTCGGCGGGAGTGCCGGGAGTCGCCAGACGGCCCACAGCGTCGCGAGCAGGGCGATCGAATCGATGAGATAGAGCATCGGCAACCCGATGACCGGGATGAGCATGCCAGCGAGCACTGGTCCGGCGATCATGCCGACGTTCTGCACGGTCATCGCGAGCGAACTGGCCGCCGCGATCTGTTCGGGCGGAATGAGTCGGGCGATCGCGGCGCTGCGCGTTGGCTGATTGACGGCGAAAAATGCCTGTTGAACAGCGAAGAGTCCGAGCACGAGCCACACGTTGTTCACGCCGAGCGCGGCCTGAATCCAAAACGCGACGGCGGTGATGCCCGTGCCTGCGGTGGTGACGACGAGCAGCCAGCGTCGATCGAGCGCGTCGGCAAGCGCGCCGCCCCAGAGTCCGAAGATGACGAGCGGCACGAGCCCGAACACGCCAGCCAGCCCGACGTAAGCCGAACTTTGGGTGATTTCGTAAATCTGCTGCGGCACCGCGACGACCGAGAGCTGGGCACCAATAACGGTGACGATGTTGGTTATCCACAGCCTGCGATAGTCGGGATATCGCAGCGGGGTCGTGTCGGCGAGCAGTTTCACTTACCGGACGCTAGCCCGGCCATACCTTCGCGCGAAGGGTTGCGCTCGGTGAGAATCACCACGAGACATTAGGGCTGCAAACGGTCGATCGATGTCGTATCGCCATCGATGCGGACCACGATCCGATTGTGTAGCCGACCGCTGCGGCCCTGCCAGAACTCGACCTCGTCGGGACGAAGCAGGTAGCCGCCCCAAAACGGCGGGACCGGGATGTCTTCGGTGTCCGCGAACCGCCGCGTGACGTCGACGAGCGATTGGTCAAGGTCAGCGCGACTCGCGACCGTACGCGACTGCGCCGACGCCCAAGCGCCAAGGCGCGATCCGCGGGGGCGCGAGTCCCAGTACCGCTGCGTGACCTCGGGCGCGACACGTTCGGTTACCCCGCGCACGTGGACCTGTCGCCCAAGCGCGGGCCACACGAATGTCGCGGCCGCGTACGGGTCGGCGGCCAACTGCGTGCCCTTCGCCGAATCGAAATTCGTATAGAAGGTGACACCTTCCGGCGAGAGCCCTTTACACAGGACCGTCCGCGCGACGGGACGCGGAACGGGCCCGGTCAACGACACCGTCGCGAGCACCATCGCGTTCGGTTCGGCGACGCCAAGCGCGGTCGCCTGTTCGAGCCAGCGACGCAGCAGCGGTTCCCAGCCGTCATCGAGCCAGGTCTCGTCTAAATCGGTTTCCTCGACCGCGCCACGCGCGGCGATGCCGTAATCAACACGCATATCGGCCAGGTCGGGAGCGGTCGCCATGGTGGGTTCGGAGGCAGGCATGGGGCCGACGTTACTCCTGCGTATCGCGGGGTTATGGTGAGCGAGATCGGCATGCCCCCGCAAGGAGAGTCACTATGACTACCAGCTCGGTTCCTCAGGATTTCGTCAGCGGTTTGGAGGGTGTTGTCGCCTTCACGACCGACATCGCCGAGCCAGATAAAGACGGTGGCAGTCTGCGATATCGCGGCGTCGACATCGAGGATCTTGTCGCTAATCGCGTCACGTTCGGCGACGTGTGGGCGCTGCTCGTCGACGGCGAGTTCGGGCGCGGATTGCCGCCCGCCGAACCGTTCCCGCTGCCCGTCCACACCGGCGACGTGCGCGTCGACGTGCAGGCTGGCCTTGCGATGCTCGCCCCGATTTGGGGATACCAGCCGCTGCTCGACATCGACGACGAAACCGCGCGCGACAACCTGGCCCGCGCTTCGGTGATGGCACTTTCTTACGTCGCGCAGTCGGCGCGTGGCATTTACCAGCCGGCGGTTCCCCAGCAGCTCATCGATGAATGCTCCACTGTCACAGAGCGATTCATGACGCGGTGGAAGGGCGAACCGGACCCGCGCCACACCGCGGCGATCGACGCCTACTGGGTTTCGGCGGCCGAGCACGGCATGAACGCGTCGACGTTTACCGCGCGCGTGATCGCGTCGACCGGCGCCGACGTCGCCGCTTCGCTGTCGGGCGCGATTGGCGCGATGTCGGGCCCACTGCACGGTGGGGCGCCCGCGCGCGTATTGCCGATGATCGAGGAAGTCGAGCGAACCGACGACCCGCGTGGCCTGGTCAAGGGCATCCTTGACCGCAAAGAAAAGCTGATGGGCTTCGGCCATCGTGTATACCGAGCCGAAGATCCGCGCGCCCGCGTGCTTCGCGCGACGGCCAAGCGCCTAGACGCCCCGCGCTACGAGGTTGCCGCCGCACTGGAACAGGCCGCACTCGCTGAGCTGCGCGAACGTCGCCCCGACCGGGCGATCGAGACCAACGTCGAGTTCTGGGCGGCGGTGATTCTCGACTTCGCCGAGGTCCCCGCGCACATGATGCCCGCGATGTTCACCTGTGGCCGCACCGCAGGTTGGTGCGCGCACATCTTGGAGCAGAAGCAGCTCGGCAAGCTGGTGCGCCCAGCCGCGATTTACACGGGCCCGGGCCCGCGCACGCCGGAAGAAGTAGCGGGCTGGTCGACAATCGCGCCCGCATAGGGCTTCGCACCACCAAGATCATCAGGCTCTCAGGGAGAAATTTCGACCCCAATTTCGTACCTGAGAGCCTGGTGATCTTGAACCCTCCCTGGGCAATGTCGGTGAGCACGCTCTGGTGGCGAATGCCACTCGGCCGATGCCGCCACCAGAGCGTGCTCACCGATTAGCAAGCGTCGTAGCGCGAAGTCCACGGGTATAGCGGTAAAGTTTGCGTGTTTAATCCGGCCTCTTGGGGGTATAGGGATGCGCGCAACATGGGTGTCGCGACGTGGGTTCTTTGCGGTTGGGGCCGCTGTTGCCGTTGGGGCGTGTGGTGCGCCCGCCGAGAACGCCGAGCCACTTTCCAGCTCCGTCGCTCCCCCCGTAGGCGCACCGGTTTCCACCGTCGCAACGCCGAAGCTTGTTGCCACGCCGCAGCCCTCGCCCGCTGACATCGCCGCGCGCTACGCGGGACAAAAACCCCAAGTGTGGGGCACCGATTTACCTGGGATCACCAGCAGTTTCGCCGCCAACGGCAAACAGCTCGTGCTTACCCTCGACGCCTGCGGCGGTGTCGGAAACAACGACATCGACCTCACGCTGATCGACTTCCTCAACGACAACGGCATTCCCGCGGTCCTGTTTTTGAATAAGCGTTGGGTCGACGCAAACCCGGGCCGCGTGGTTCAACTCGCGAGCAATCCCCTGTTTGAACTGGCCAATCATGGTGTCGCGCACCGGCCGCTTTCGGTGAACGGCAAGGCCGCCTACGGGATCGCGGGGACAACGTCGGCGCAGGAAGCGGCTGACGAAGTGTGGGTCAACCACGAGCGCATCGCCGAACTCACCGGCCGCGCGCCGCGCTTTTTCCGTCCCGGGACCGCGCACTACGACGACGTCGCCGTTCGACTGTGCACCGAATTAGGGGAAACGCCACTGGGATTCACCGTGAACGCCGACTTCGGTGCGACCGCGTCGCCGGCGCAGGTGCAGCAGGCGATGAAATCCGCGGCTCCGGGTGGGGTGATCCTCGCCCACATGCACCGGCCCAAATCGGGGACGGCAGCGGGAATGAGCGTCGCGCTACCCGCACTACGCGCGGCTGGCTACACGTTCGTAAAGCCTTAATACAGGCAAAGCTCCGGGACGCACTGGTTCATGCGAGCCCGCTGAACCGCGCGATGCAGGTCAGATAGCCGCGAAGTCGATCGCGACCGACTCACCACGGTCAATCGCGAAAAAAGCCGCCGTCACCCGCGTTCCAAGCGCGATTCGGCCAACCGCCGCCAACGGCACCGGCTGGATCAACCGCACCCGCCATGACTTCGGCACATCAAAAGCGCGCATTTCCAAGTCCAGCCGCATTACCGGATCGCCGCGACCAGCGAAGTCGCATGCGGTTGGCGTGATCGCGAGCACCGTTGCCTCGGCCCGACGACCATCGCGCAAAATCTTGGCCGCCGCCCGACTCCCCGACCGCGCGACCGGCTCGGCGACAAACAGCGCGACGCGCTCCCGATGACCAGGGTCGACCCGACAATCCACTTCGTCGCCCGGCTGCATCCACGCCAGATCCTGGCTACGCATCCGCTGCCATACCCGGGTGTCGCATGACTGTCCATCGGGCAACCGCACCCGTACCGCGAATTGGTAGCCGCCCTTTCCTCGACGCGAGCTCGTCGCAAGCACGGTCGCGGTAGCGGGCAATCCCCTGATCAGCAGTTCTCGACGCGCGCTCTCCGTCAGCAACCTTGGCCTTTTCCCGAATGCCAAGGCGAGCCGGTCGAGCAGGGTGGGACGTGAGTCGACCACAGCGAGGCTCATAGCGAGAGAGTAATGCGAACACGGTCCGCTCATTGGCAAACTCTGGCAAATTCCACGCACTCACCCAGGCGCTCCACCCGACCCAAAGGGCCTCGATCGCCACTACTAAACTCGCCCCTATGACCAGTGCGTTCCCGACCATTCCCGCCGACCTCAAGCCCGCCGACGGACGGTTCGGCTGCGGCCCGTCCAAGGTCCGCCCGGAGCAGCTGCAGTCCCTGGTGACTGTTGGCGCTTCGGTGTTTGGCACCTCGCATCGCCAGAAGCCGGTCAAGGACGTCGTGGCGCGCGTGCGCAACGGCCTGCGCGAGCTGTTCTCGCTGCCCGAAGGCTACGAGGTTGTGCTCGGCAACGGTGGTACCACCGCGTTCTGGGACGCCGCCGCGTTCGGCCTGATCCGCGAGCGTTCGCTGCACCTCACCAACGGTGAGTTCTCGTCGAAGTTCGCCTCGGTCGCCAAGGGCAACCCGTTCATTGGCGATCCGATCGTCATCTCGTCGGAGCCGGGCAGCGCGCCGGTGCCGGTGTCGGACCCGTCGGCCGACCTCATCGGCTGGGCCCACAACGAAACCTCAACGGGCGTCTCGATTCCGGTGTCGCGCCCTGCCGGTTCGGAGAACGCGCTTATCGCCATCGACGCTACCTCGGGCGCGGGCGGTCTTCCGGTCAACATCGCCGACTCGGATGTCTACTACTTCGCGCCGCAGAAGTGCTTCGCCGCTGACGGTGGCCTGTGGATCGCGATCATGAGCCCGGCCGCGCTTGCTCGCGTTGAAGAGATCAAGGCATCGGGTCGCTGGACCCCCGAGTTCCTTTCGCTGCCGATCGCGATCGACAACTCGACCAAGGACCAGACCTACAACACCCCGGCGCTCGCCACGCTGCTGCTTTTCGCCGATCAGATCGAGTGGATGAACGCCAACGGCGGCCTCGACTGGACCGTGAAGCGCACGCTTGATTCGTCGTCGCGCCTGTACTCGTGGGCCGAGTCGAGCGACTTCGCCACCCCGTACGTCACCAACCCCGAACACCGTTCGCAGGTTGTCGGCACCATCGACTTCAATGATGACGTCGACGCCGCACAGGTCGCCAAGATCCTGCGCGCCAACGGGATCGTCGACACCGAGCCCTACCGCAAGCTCGGCCGCAACCAGCTTCGTGTTGGCATGTTCCCGGCGATCGACCCGGAAGACATTTCGCAGCTGACTCGTTCGATCGACTGGGTTGTCGGAAACCTCTGACGGTAGCCAGGGTGCGATTCCCGTTGTTTCGCTGCGGGAATCGCACCCTAGGTTTGAGACTTCTGTTTTGAAACCTTCTGCGTAGGGGCCTTACGCCACTAGCGACGGAATCGAGTTTCCCGGTGGGCACTTCGCCCGAATTGACGGGGCTCGTAATTCGCAACGTTTGCAGTTCGCCGCTCCACTTTGATGTTGATCTGTCACCAAAAGCCCTGGCCAGCAACATAATTCGCGCGCAAAGCCGCTAAGATTAGCCGCACAGACACCGCTCGTGCGCGATTTAAGCATGCGTGTCTGGCACCTTCACCAAGTACTGTGCACTACTGTCAAGGAAAGTGGGCAGTGTACGAACAGTGCCGGGGCCGACGCGATTGGGAGGTAATAGTGCGTGATCTTCGAGTGATCGGGGTGACGCCTGACTCCACGCATATCGTGTGCATCGACGCCGAGTCTGGTACCAAGTTCCGTCTGCCCGCCGACGACAAGTTGCGTGCCGCTGCCCGTGGCGATCTCGCGCGTTTCGGTCAGATTGAAATCGAGACGGAAGCCTCGATGCGGCCGCGCGATATTCAAGCGCGCATTCGCGCTGGCGCTTCGGTCGAGCAGGTCACGCGCGAGTCGGGAATGTCGGCAAGCAAGATCGAGCGCTTCGCCTACCCCGTTTTGCTTGAGCGCGCCCGTGCCGCTGAACTCGCGCAAAAAGCGCACCCGGTGCTGCCCGACGGCAAAGCACCCGAGACGCTGCATGAGGTGGTCACCGCCGCGTTCGCTGAGCGTGGGCACACCATCGAAATCGCCGAATGGGACGCCTGGAAAGACGAGAAGGGCTTCTGGGTCGCTCAATTGCAGTGGCGCAACGGCCATTCCGAGATCGCCGCGCATTGGCGCTACCAACCGGACGCGCACGGCGGTTCCGTTTCGCCGCTCGACGACCCCGCTGCCGACTTGATCGACCCCGACTTCGGTAGGGCGTTGCGTGGTCTCGCGACGATTCTGCCGACGCCCGCGTCAGCCGAGCCGCCGCCGGTCGCCGATGTTCGACGTGAACCCGTCGCGCCGGTTGCCGCACGTCAGCCGACGATCGAGGAGTACTACGAGCAGCGCCAGGTCGCCGCTGGTGGGGGCGCGGCACCGGTTCCGCCGGTCACGCATCCGCCGATCACGGCTACGCCGACGCCCGCGCCAGCGCCGATCGTCGCGACGCCCACGCCTGCCGTCCAGCCTGCCGCGCCCGCGATGCACTCGCCGCCCGCGGTGCCAGCCGAACCCCCGGTGAAAACGCCTGAGCCCCAAGCTGATTCGGACGTGAAAGCCAAGCGGCAGCGTCGGGGTAAAGCGCCGATGCCGTCGTGGGAAGACGTTCTGCTCGGCGTTCGCGGCTCCGGGCATTAAGGGCTCAGGGCACTAACCAACGCTAGTCCGACCACGAAAGCTCGGAGGTGCGGCAAAGTGCTCGGCAATGCGTCAACGCTGTGGTACGTCGACACCGACGACCCGGTCGAATTGCTGCGCGCCGCACCGGAATCCGACCCTATCGCCGCCGCTGCCCTCGCGACCCAGCTCTATCCCGAACATGACGTCCGACCGATCACCGTCGGCACGCTCGCCGGATGCGCTGGGCCCAACCGCGACGAGGTGTACATCGGGTCATATCCGGGCCTGACGGTGGTGTGCACGGCCGAGGCCGCACTCGTGCACCCAACCAAGCTGCCCGATCTGTTGGTTCGGCCGCTCGCTTCGGAACACACCTACCTCGTCTCGTTCGACACCGAGGTGCACTGGGGTGCGTTCGCGCATTGGGAGCGTGGGGAATTTCGGCGCTCGTTCAGTTCAACCAGGGTCGATATTTTGGAGAACGAGGGACTTCCACTCGTCTGGGAACGCCCGTTTTGGGCGGGCGAGCACGCGGTCGCGCAGCCGTCGGTTTCGCGGTCACTGCCGTTCGACGCGGCCGACTTCGCGGATGCGGCGAACGCGCAGTGGTTGGGATACCGGTATCTCGAAGCCACTGACGAAGAACGGATCGACCCACGCTCGCTGGCGGTCAGCGGGTTCACGTTGTATCCGAAAGGTGCTGCACCAGCGCCAGTTACACCGGCAAAGCGTGGTTGGTCTGGGCCGCGATGGCTCAGGCGTGGAACGGCGCGTCAGTAGATCGCGACGAAAAGCAGTGCCGCCCAACCTAATCCGACGCCGACTGCTCCCCCAGCAACCACCCATCGCACCGTCGGCGTGAATCGCCACGGCCACGCCGTGTACCCCGCCGCAGCGCCAGCGATCACGTTCACCCCGATCGCGAGCAGTGGGTGGACCTCGGCGAGCGCGACGCCAAACGCGAAAACCGCGACCGCGCCGAGTGCCGCGACAAGCACGGCAACCGTGATTCCCATTGCCCACGGCACCGCATCGGGTTGGGCCCGGTATGGCCCGCCCGGCGCGGGACTCACGACGTGCGCACCCGTTCATAGAACGCCATCGCCGCCGCCGTCGCGACGTTGAGCGAGTCGGTGCCGGGCGACATCGGAATGCGGGCGCGCACGTCGGTGGCGCGCATCGCTTCCTCGGTAAGACCGGGGCCTTCCGCGCCGAGCAGCAATGCGACCCGTTCGCCGGTCATCGCGGTCGCGAGATTCACTGCGTCTGAGTTCGGGGTGAGCGCGATGATTTGGAAGCCACGGTCACGCAAGAGGTCCAGGTCGGCGGGCCATTTCGACATTTGCGCGAACGGCACGCGCAGCACGTGGCCCATCGACACACGCACCGCGCGGCGGTACAGCGGGTCGGCGCAGCGGTCGCCGAAAAGGACGGCGTCGGCACCGAGACCAGCCGCGTTGCGGAACATCGACCCCAGGTTCTCGTGGTCGTTGACCCCTTCGAGCACCGCGACCGTGCGCGCGCCGTCGAGCACTTCGTCGACGGTCAACTCCGCAGGCCGTTGCGCGACAGCGAGCACGCCACGGTTGAGGTGAAACCCGACGATCTCGGCCATCACCTCGGCACTTGCCCGGTAGTAGGGCACGTCGAGGTCGGCGAGGTCGTCGGCGAGAGGTTCGAGACGCTTGTCCACCCCAAGCAGCGCGCTTGGGGTGAACCGCGACGACAGCATCCGTTGCACGACAACGACGCCCTCGGCGATCACCAATCCTTTGCGACCGGGCAGGTCAGGACGGCGATCCGCGGAGGACAGATCGCGGAAATCATCGACCCTAGGGTCGCCTGGGTCGTCGATGTCGATCACTTCGGCCACGCGCCCATCCTGGCACGCGACTTCGGCGCGACTACTCCGATTCGTTGACGATCTGGTTCATGATCGCGACGGCCTCGTCAAGGACAGCCAACTGCTGCGGCGATAGGCACGACAGCTGCTCGGTCATCCATGCTTCGCGCGCGGACGCTTCGTCTTCGATCAGTTCCCGACCCGACGGCGATAGCGAGACGATGATCTGTCTGCCATCGGTGGGGTGCGGCTTGCGCTGCACCAAATCGAGGTCGGTGAGGGAGGCGATCACGCGCGTCATCGACGGGGGTTGCACGCGCTCTTTGCCTGCGAGCGTTCCCGGCGTCATCGCGCCATCACGCGCCAGCGTCGCGAGAGCCGACAGCTGGGTGAGCGAAACCTTTGCGTCGGAACGGCGTCCGCGCAGGTGTCGCGTTAGCCGCACGACAGCCAGTGAGAGATCCCCGGCCAGGGTACGGACGTCTGATGGCGTTGTCACAGTGCAGAACTCTACGGTACGGAGGTTACCCCTGATGGGTTTCGGGTCGCTAGGCTTTGGGTATGGACCAGCCCCCAACCCCCGTACCACCGCGTTTGCCGCCCGGTTTGACCGATCCTTGGCCCGTTGTGTCAGTTGGGTTCGTCCTTTGGGCGGTCTCGGTTGCCACTGTTTGGCTCGTGCCCGCATGGGCTGATGCCCGACCGGTCTGTTTGATGGGGCTGTTTGTCGGTGCGCTCGGCGTTGGCATCTTCTCGCTGCAACGACGTTCGGCGCGAAGGGGCGATAAAGGCGCGCAAGTCGGTCTTTAATTCAGTTGCCGAGGTTATTGCCGGACAGGCGAATTGACCTTTCGCGTTGTGCGCGATTAACTCACTGAGGTGTCCACCCGACTGAGCGTCGAAGATCGGCGAACCCATCTGATCGAGGCCGCGATTGGCCTTGCCGAAAAAAAGGGTGTCGCGGGTGTGACCACGCGCGATGTCGCGCAAGCGGCCGGTGTCTCGCTTGGTGTGGTGCATTACTGTTTCGAAAACAAGGACGCGCTGATGACCGAGTTGGTCAAAGCGTTGTCGATGGAATTGCGCGATTCTGTTGATGCGGATGATTCGGTTTGGGCCGACGCCGGAACCGGAATAGAGGCGCTTCAGAAATTAGTTCGCAATGGTTTGGAGTTGATGTGGCGCAACATCGAAGCCACTCCCGAACGCCAGTTGCTCACCTACGAAACAACCACCTACGCCCTGCGTGAAGGTGAGGCGACGCCCGCGAAAATCGCGATCGCGCGCGAACAGTACGGGTTCAACGACGCGACCGTTGCCGACGTGATCAGTCACTGCACCGACGCCACGTCAACGCGATTCACCACGCCCGTCACGGTGTTGAGCCGGTTCATTCTGAACATGATCGACGGCATGGTGTTGCGGTGGCTTGTCGATGACGACAGCGAGGCGGTTGCCGCGCAGCTTGATCTGCTTGCGGAAATGGTTGCCGCGCACGCGGATTCGCTTTAAGCCTTTAGGTGCGTTGTTCCGTCGAGGTCGATCCAGTTTGTGACCGCGAAAGTGCCATCAACCGCGCCGGTCAGGCGAACTTCTAGCTTTTCGTCGTGGATGTACAGCGCCTGGTTGGTGTCGGTTGGGCTCCACAGTTGACGCCAGAGGATGCCCAAAGGTTCTTCGGCCCAGGTTGTTTCTCGACCCTGGGTGACCACTTCCGCGCGAACCTGGTGCGAGGCGAGCGGGAGGTCAAGTAGCTCGGCCAGTTCGGCCGGGTGACTGTCGGTGACGACAACGCGGTCGTGTGGGAGTACGAGGCCAAGGCTCGGGTTGTCAAGGACCATTGCCGATTCGTTGACCGCACCGTTGAGGGTGCGGACCTGGTGTGGCGGGTCGATGTCGGTTGGGTCGAGTTCGCCGGTTGCTACCGCTTTCGCGAGTCGGGCGTGCGTTTGCGCGACCACTTGGGGCGTCGGGGTGTTCGCTGGGTCGGCGAGCGCGTCGAGGAGTTCCTCGGCGAGCGCGGGGGTGATCTCGCTGCTGTCGACCAGGAGGTGTTTAAGCGCGTCGGCGTCGGCGCTGTCGAAAACTGGGAGAAGACCGGCGAATTCGGTGTCGGCGGGGTGGCGGTAGCGGCCGATGGGGAGGCCGTCGATCACAGCGTTGCGGCTGAGCCACCATGCGGTGTAACCGGTTGGGTCAGCAAGGAGTGGGCGCGTGCGTGGGTCATCGAGCAAGTGGCGCAACGCGATTGGCCAGTTGTCCTCGTCGACTAGGTCGAGGTCGCGGACCGCGTTGAGCTCGGCGGGCTCGGATTCGAGGGTCGCCCACCAGGATTGCTCGTCGTCGAGGTTGTGGTCGGGGCCAAGTGGGTCGGCTTCGGTGACGAGCTGGAAGCCCCAGCCAACACCGATCGCGCGCAGCGGCGCTTCGCCGTAGGCGTCAACGAAGGCTTGATCGACGGTGCCGAAGGGTGAGTCGGGCGTCAACACCTGTTTTAGGGGCGCGTTCGGCAGCAGGAGTTCGTCGATCGGACGGGATTCGCCTGTCTCATCGGGTAATTCGAGTTCCGACAGCCACGCCGGGATGTGGGTCGCGAACGGGGCGAGCTGGAGGACCGCGTCGATGGTGTCTTCATCGGCGGGGTCGTCTTCGATGAGGTCGCGCAGTGCCGGGTCGTTGAGCAGGTCATCGGCCGTCGCGCTGCGTGCGCCGAGTTGGGCGAGCAGGGGGTGGGCAGCGTCGGGATGGACTAGTCGCGCCCAGTGGACCGGGGCGGCGACGGTGAGCTGGTCATCGAGGACGACGGTGCGCGGGCCGGTGACGAGCCTGCCGTCAGCTAGCGGCACCGGGAGCGCGCCGAGTTCGTCGGCGGCGCGGGTATCGGTGGCGAAAGGGGCTAGGGCGCTGTAGAAGTCGCGCCACCAGGTTGGGTCGCGATCGAGGCCGGTCGCGTTGTCGACGAGCGTGGCTGGGGTGAGGTTGGCGACGCCGAGGGTGGTGAGCTTTTCGCGGGCGGCGCGGGTGGAGAGTTCGGGGATGACTAGGGCGTCGATGAAGTTGGCGACGCGGGCTAGGTCGGGGGTGAGGGCGGGGAAAAGGGTTGCGCGAGTGGGGATTGCTGTTGCTGTCCCCGCGCCCTTCGGCCCAAAAGGTGCGAGTGATTCTTCGCCGGGTTGGTCGGCCGTGGACGGGTGCGGCTCGGCGGAAGCGGGTTGCCCGGGCTGGTCGATCGTGGACGGGTGCGGCTCGGCGGCTGCGGGCTGGACTGGCAGCCAGTCTGAGGTGCGCAGTTCGGCGATGATGGCTTCACGGAGGGTCGCGTCGACCTCGCTGCGGGCGAAACCCGGTGTGGGGACGAGGGTTAGGCGGTCGCGCGGGGGTAGGGCGCGGGCGAAGTCGACGTATCCGTCAGCCAGTGCGGGCAGGTTCGCGCCGGGGAGGATGCGGCGGCGGTCGGGTTGCATGGGGATGCGATCGGCGATGAGAAGTGCTGGGAGAGAAAGCTCTTCGTCGGACCGGGTGGGCGCTCTAAGGACGTCGTGTGGGGCGGCGACGGGGCGACCGTTTTTCAGCGGGAGGAGCCAGCGGGCGTTGGGGGCTGAGTATTGCCACCAGCGCTTGGTTGACCCGTCTGGGTAGGTGATAGTGAATTCGCTTAGGGCCGAGTCGCTTTCGGTCGCGGACGTGGTGTTAGGCCGAGCATCGTCGTGCGGGTCCTGCGCTGCTTCTTTGGCCGTTTGGCCCGTCGATCCGCGTTCAGAGCCGACGTCAACGGGCTCTTGCTGTGCGCTGCTGGATGTCGCGACGGGGTCAAAGAGGTTCCCCTCGGACGGGACCGGCGTATGGAGCGCGACGGCCGATGGATCGAGCGGGGCGCTGGGATCGGGAGCCTGCTGGTCAGGCTCTGCTGAAGCAGCGACGACGGACGCAAGGGGCGCGGCGGGCTCCGGGGAAGCGCCTAGTGCGGCCGCCGCGCTTAGGTAAGCATCTTGTTCTGACGTGAACGGGTCTTTATCGGTCGCGCGCGAGAATGTGGGCGTTGTTGTTGCGCTGGTAAATTCAGCGCCGTCGATGCTGATGCGGCGCAGCGCCGGCAGTTCAAGGAGCAGGTCCGGGGCGTCCGATCGCATTGTCGTGAGCAGAGCCGCCTTGTCGACTCCTGGGCGCAGGTCGATGACTACCTCGGTCGCGGTGCCTTCGACCGGCGCGTTCTCGGTGGGCCAGACCAGGCGCAGCACTGGCGGCTGCTCGGTGGCATTAATTGCACTCTCGCTCAACGCTTTTCGCGTGCCCGAGTCCGAGAAGCGGATCGAGCCCGTTGTCGAGCGGACCTCAATCTCGTCGCCAACCGTGCGCACCGCGGTGAAGCCGACGCCGAACTCGCCAACCTGATCGGCACTTGTTTTCGCGGAAGCGCGCAGCGCGGCCAGGGCGTGCACGCCCGAAAGTTCAAGTGGCGCACCGGTATTCGCGACATGGAGCTGGTTACCGTCGAGCCACACCATGAGCTCGCCAGCCACTCCCGCTTTCGTCGCGGCGTCGGCCGCGTTTTGCGCTAGTTCGGTGAGCAGCCGGTCGCGGTAGCCAGCGGCGACCAGGTCGGCCTCGGTGGCGCTGTCCTCACGCAGTCGCGTTGGCGAATCCCGCCACGCCGCGAGCACCCCGGCCCGCAGCGCCGCGGTCCCGAAGGGATCCGCGCCCGCAGATGCGTTCAGGATGCCACCGGCGATCCGTGCTCAGTCGCGGAGTTGGACGCGTCCGCGTCGGCCTCGCTGGCCGTCGCCGTGGAGGCATCCGCGAGGTCCGCAACGCCAGCAGCAGGCTCAGTGTCGCCCGTCTCGGCTGCGCCGTTAGCTACGCGGTCGTCGGCAACCGCCGCGCTAGATCCGCGCGCGTCCTCGGCAGCCTCTGCTGTCTCTGCAGCGACGTCCACGTCGACAGCGCCACGCTGAGCGGCTTCCGCGTCCGCAGCGCTCGAAGTCGCGTCAGACGGGCCAGCCTCTGTCACCACGTCAGCCGGGCTCTCGATGGCCCCGTCGATGACCACGCTCGCGGCACCGTCCACGTCGACGGTCTCGTCAGCATCGCCCGTATCTGCGGCGCTGACCCCGCTTCTCGGAGCCTGCGCCGCGTCCACAGCAACGTTCGCATCGACAGCGGCAGCGGCAGCCGGGGCGGCTTCCGCGTCCGTAGCTGCGTCAGGCTGGCCAGCTTCTGGCACCACATCAGCCGGGGTCTCGGCAACCACGCTCGCGGCGCCGTCCGCATCGACGGTCGACGGCCCGTCAACGTCGCCCGACGCACCCTCCGGCGACAGCACTCCCGGCGACATCGCCGTGAAGTCGTCGCGTACCGGGTCGCGCAGCTCAACGATCTCAACCGCGTGGTCGTCGAATGCCTCGAAAAGTGGGGAACCGTTGCCGCTCGGCGCGACGACGTCCGAATGCGCGCCGCAGCCGTAGTTCACGTTCACTACCCGGCCGTCCGCGCCCATCGCGTTCGCGCACACGCCGAACGACTCGCGCAACGCGCCAGCCAGCGGCACGTAAAAACCGCACAGTCCGCAGGGGGCGGGCGCGGCCTTCGCCATTTCCGTGTCCGGACCGAACTCGGTGAACCAGCGTTCGGCAGCTTCGGCGCGACCTTCGCGGCTGAGCACCTGAACGCGGCCGAGGCCGACTTCGCGGGCGAGTTCGTCGATGACGGGGTCGCCGGTCGCGACGTACCCGGGCACAAGGCGCGGGTCGTTGGCGGGTGGGGCGAGGAGGTCGCCGGGACCGAGGTCGCCGGGACGAACCCGCTGCTCCCACGGGATGAATTCGGGGGTGGTCAGGGCGTCGGGACCGGGCAGCAGTGCCGACTCGCTGACCGTCGCGTGGGTCGCGCCAGGCGGGGCAGCGACAACGACAGCCCACTGCCAGCCTCGGTAGCCGGGAAGGGTGGCTTCGAAGCGGTGGGTGGCCGCGGTTTCATCTTCGGCATTCACGCCGAGATGCCCGCCAACCCCTTCTGGCTCCAGCTCGACGAGCGCACGAAACGCGACCTCAGCCGCGTCGAGGAGAACGGGTCGCACACCGGACTCTGAAACAGATACAGCGCTCACGGCATACATTTTGCCGTATGAAGCGCAATCAGAGTTCGTTGGCCGTCGCAGTGCTGGTCAGCATGGTCGGCGCGGGCGCGTGTCGGGCGGATGCGGGGCCGCAACCGGCGCGGCTTGGCGTCGAGGTGTTGGCGACAACGCCGCACGACACGCAAGCCTTCACGCAGGGGTTCGAGGTGGTCGACGGTGTTCGCTACGAGGGCACCGGGATGTGGGGTCGGTCGACGATCACCGCGACCGACAACGCCACCGGCGCCGAACTCGCGCGCGCCGACCTGCCTGCTCCACTGTTCGGCGAGGGCGTGACACGCGCGGGCGACATCGTCTGGCAACTCACCTGGCAAGACGGTCTCGCGATCGCCCGCGACCCCAACACCCTCGCCGAGCAACGCCGCGTGCCGTACCAGGGCGAAGGGTGGGGTCTGTGCGCGCAGCCGGACCGCCTCGTGATGAGCGACGGCACCGAAACCCTCACCTTTCGCGACCGAGTGACGTTCGAAAAAGTTGGTTCCGTCACGCTGACGAACTATCCGGGCGCGAAGCCGAACGAACTCGATTGCGCACCCGACGGCACGGTTTACGCCAACAATTATCAGACCGACGAGATTCTCCACATTGATCCACAGACCGGTCGCGTGCTTGCTGTTATTGATGCACATGGCCTGCTCAGCGACGCCGAACGCGCGAACGCCGACGTCCTCAACGGCATCGCGCACATCCCCGGCACCGATCGGTTCCTGCTTACCGGCAAATACTGGCCGCACGTTTTCGAAGTTCGCTTCGTCCCGCGGTAGCTGGCGAACAATAGTTATCGGGGGCTCGCCGAGCCGCATGCGACCGAACGGTAACCGGCGACGTGCGCCAGAATTGACACTGTGAGTCCACTGTCGTCGCGCGATCCCGCCGGTCCCGGCCGTGGCCGCCGCGACGGTGTCGGCGACCAGCCGGGACTGGCTCACCCTGGCTACGGGCATTACCCGCCGCGTGGCGATGCCCCGATCGACGAGCGCAACGGACAAGGGCGCAAGGTGTTTCCTCATCCAGACCAGGCTGTTCGCGTTTCGGTCACGCGGGCGCGCTGGGCGTTTTGGCGCGCGGAACCGACGGATGCGGCGGCGGCGCGCATCGCTGCCGACCAGGCCGGGCGCGCTCGTGACGCGGCGCAGCGTGGTCGCGCTGCTTCGCCCGAACCGCCGACGGCACGCATCGCCCAAGCCGGACAACCTCAGCGCGCCGATCCAGGGAAAGCCGACCCTGCGACGATCCCCGCAGACCAGCCAGGTCGCGCGCAACCAACCGGCACGCGCGAACTCCCCCAACAAGCCGGCGACCAACCTGCGAACTACCCGCGCAAACTCACCGTCACCCGCGTAGCCGCGATGCGTGGCCGCGAACTCACCGGGCGCGGCATCGCGACCTTCCAGCGCGCGGCTAAAGCGGACGGTGCCGACAAGTCCGGGCTGACCGCGCTCACCTACGCGACGATCGCGAACTTCGCCGTCGACGCCGCGATCGCCGTCGCGCTCGCCAACACCCTGTTTTTCGCAAGCGCGACAGCCGAGTCGAAAACTAAGGTCGCGCTGTATTTGATGATCACGATCGCGCCGTTCGCGGTGATCGCGCCGCTGATCGGTCCCCTGCTCGACCGACTGCAACGCGGTCGAAGACTCGCGCTCGCGACCACGTTCGGCCTGCGCGCGGTATGCGCGGTCCTACTGCTGCTGTTTTTCCACACGTGGGGTTTGTATCCGCTCGCGCTGTGCATGCTGATCGGGTCGAAATCGTTCGCGGTGCTCAAGAGCGCGGTCACGCCGCGTGTTCTGCCACCGGGCATCGACTTGGTTCGCACCAACTCGCGGCTCACCGTTTTCGGGCTGGTCGTCGGCACGATCGGCGCGGGCACGCTCGCCGGACTCACCGCGATTGTCAGCGATTCCACCGGCGTGTTGCTGCTCGCGACCGGTCTCGCGATCGCGGGCGCGGTGTTGAGTTTGCGCATTCCGTCGTGGGTTGAAGTGACCGAGGGCGAAGTCCCAGCGACGCTGAAATATCACGGTGCCGACGCCGACACCGAGGTGCTCGCGCCTGGCACTGAGTCGCTGGTTCCGGCGCGCAAACGTCGTCAGCCGCTCGGACGCGCGGTGGTCACCGGGTTGTGGGGCAACGGGTCGATTCGCGTCCTGACCGGCTTTTTGACCTTCTATATCCCGTTCGTCGCCAAGGGTTCAGGCGGCAGCCCAACCGAGCAGGCCCTCATGCTTGGCGCCGCGGGCGCGGCTGCTGGCCTTGGCAACTTCGCCGGCAACGCGACCGGCGCGCGCCTCCAACTCGGGCATCCGACCAGAATCATGCTCGGCTGTGTCGCCCTGTGCGTCGCCATCGCGATTTTCGCGGCGTTCACCGGCAACCTTTTTGGCGCGGTCTGCGCGGCGTTCATCGCGTCGGGGGCGAGCGCGCTGGCGAAGGTTTCGCTTGACGCGGCGATCCAAGACGACCTCCCACCGGAGTCGATCGCGTCCGGATTCGGCCGGTCAGAGACGGTTTTGCAGCTCAGTTGGGTAGTTGGCGGCGCGGCGGGCGTGCTGCTGCCCATCGAATTCTGGAAAGGTTTCGCGGTGATCAGCGTGGCGCTCGTCATCGGCGGAATCCAAACCTTCGTCACCTACACCGGGCATTCACTGCTGCCCGGTCTCGGCGGCAACCGACCACAACACGCGAAGCAAGAAGTGCCAGCGGCACATCACGGAAATCACGGAACAGGAGACCCCCAACGGTGAGCAACCTCAGCGTTCGTCAGGTGCTCGCGCTGGTCGCGGCGGGCCTAGCCGTCGTCGTCTTTGCGACGGCGGGAATCGTCGGTTACGCGGTGCACAAGGCGCCGAAGTCGGAGCCGGTGATTACCGCGTATGCGAACGGGAAGACGATCGAGGTCGCGCCTTACCTGTACTGCACGGTGCGGATGCTCGATTGCACCGAGGGCGATTCCGCCACATTGCCGGTAAGGAAGGGCTACCCGGTCCAGTTGTCGCTGCCCGACCAAATCGTCAAATCGCCCTGGCTGATCCAACTGATCTATTTGCGGCCCGACAACTCACGAGCCGACAAGATGATTCAGGTGGACCGCGTTCTCAGCTTCGTTGACTTCCCGGCGGGCGTGCATGCGCTGACGATCGATTCGCATCCCGAAGAGGACTTGCGCCTTGCCGGCATCGAAGTGGGCCTGCCGATCCTGATTCGTGACAGCGCGACGGGCCAGGAAAGTTATATGCCCCACGCGGCGTGGTCCATCGCGACGCCGGAGGCGTGATCACGATGCCCCACGCGCGGGGCCGCGGTCTAGTGATCAAGCTCCCGCGCGACCGCACGCACCACTTCGGAAATCCGCTGTGACATCTTGCGGTCCGGGTACTTGCCGCGACGCAAATCCGGCTGCACCTTCGTTTCGAGCAGCGTGATCATGTCTTCGACGAGCCCGTGCAACTCATCAGGCGACTTGCGCGGGCCAGCGTCTTTACGCGCGGTCGGCGACGCGCCGTTGCCGCCGCGCACGCTCGGCGGCGCTTCGACGAGTTTCACGCTGAGCGCCTGCGGTCCGCGGCGACCCGCTGCCATGCCAAATTCGACGCGCTGACCGGGCTTGAGGCCTTCAACACCTTCGGGTAGCGCCGATGCGCGGACATAGACGTCCTCGCCCTCGTCCTGGGAAAGGAAGCCGAAGCCCTTTTCGACGTCGTACCACTTCACCCTGCCGGTCGGCACTGCGCTCACCCGTCCATCGTTGCCAATTAAGCCCGAAAAGAACGCGCCCCCCAACCAGGCAGGACGCGCGATAGTTCGGAGAGTCTACCCCGGTAGCGATGTCGCGAGCACATCAGTTTTACGGTTGCGCTGTGCCAAATACTCCTCATCCCGGTTCGGGCGGTCAGCGACGGCGTAGCGACGTGTTATTGCGGATCGCGATGGGCCTGTTCGGGATCGGCATCATCTCGGTTATCGCGATTTTCGCGGTCACGCTTATTACGGGCAACGCGCCCGGCGTGTGGCTGTATCTCCTCGCGATGCTGACCCCGGTCGGGCTACTGCTCGGCATCTTCTTCGCGCTGTGGTCGGGTCGGCAGGCACGTAAGTAGCGACGCGCGCCCGGTTATGCCCCGGATGGCTTTACAAAACTGTGAGCTTGATCACATCACAGACTGGTTACGAAGTGTGCGCACGTCGGTCGCACCCCACCAGCACCGCGACTACCTGCGCGGACATGTCATGGATCACCCTGAGACCTCGCTGACACCCGTCAGGGCAATCCCGGACCCGCCGGTTACCAAATAGTGACATTCGCCCAAGACCGTCGTACCGTTCATCTCAGCCCGAGGGACACCTCGGAACCACCGGCCCGCCGCATCGAACCTCGCCCCGCGGGTACCGGACCCCGATTGAATCAAGGGGTGAGGGCGGACCGGGAGACCTCTCAGTCCGGACCACATGCAGATGCGTACGAGAGGAAGAAACCCGATATGAGTGGACGCCATCGCAAGCCGACCTCCACCGGGCGCACTGCTGCCAAGGTCGCCGTTACCGGCGCGATCTTCGGCACCGCAGCCGCTGCCCTTGCTGGAAACGCCAGCGCGGCCCCTGACTCCGACTGGGATCGTCTCGCACAGTGTGAAGCAGGCGGCAACTGGGGCATCAACACCGGCAACGGTTACCAGGGCGGTCTGCAGTTCTCGCCGTCTACCTGGAACGCCCACGGTGGTGGCCAGTACGCCGCGACGGCCAACCAGGCCTCCCGCGAAGAGCAGATCGCGGTTGCCGAGAAGGTGCTCGCATCGCAGGGTTGGGGCGCATGGCCGTCCTGCTCGTCGCGCCTTGGTTTGAGCAGCGGCCCCTCCGAGCGTGCCGTGCCCGGCAACTCGTGGACCCCGCAGATCTCTGTTCCCGAGGTCAACGTCCCGCAGGTGCAGGATCCGAGCGCGCAGGTGTTCACCGCCGTCGATCGGGCTCTCGAAGTTGTGCAGCAGCAGGGCATTTCGGTGCCGCAGCCCGCACGCGACTTCCTCAACGGCGCGAAGGGTTCGCAGCTCGACCCCGCCGTTATCAATTTCTTCCAGGCGAACAAGGGCCTCCTGCCCTCCTAATTCGCTCGCAGTACGAAAAAGCCCGCATCCGATATTCGGATGCGGGCTTTTTCGTGTTCTTTCCCGTCCTGATTACACCCGGTTGATCGTGGTCTGCGGGTGCACGTAGGGCAGCTTGGAAGCCGGGAGGGGAAACTCGGTTTCCTCACCGAAGGGCGAGAGATTACCGGCGCGGGTCGACGCGAGTTCGGTGACGGCATGTTCGCCATCGGGCAACTGAGGCCAGCCGTTGTCGACGTAAGAGTTCTTCGATTTGTTCACCACGGGCTCATTCTGGCATACGGGCCACGTAGGCTTGAGCTGATGATCGCGACGGACTCCCTCACCGATTGGCTCGGTGCGCGCACCGATGCGCAACTGGTGAAATTGCTGCAATTGCGGCCCGATCTAGCGGTGCCTTTGCCCGCGTCGATGTCGGTGCTTGCCGTGCGCGCCCAACAGCGGGCTTCGGTGCTGCGTGCCGCCGACGATCTTGACACCCTTGAATTCGCGATCATCGAAGCGCTAGCCGCCCGCGATGATGAACGCACGCTCGGCACAGGCAGCGAACCGCATACGAAAACCACGCTGCATGCCGCGCTTGCTGATCGAGTCACCAAGTCCGCGTTCAATACCGCGCTCACGCGGCTACTCGACCGCGCGCTTGTCTGGCAGGCGGGCGCTGCCGTGCATCTCACGCCGAGCGTCGCTGAGGCGCTGCCGTGGCCGGTAGGCGCGACGTCGACGTTGCCCGACGCGCTCACCGAACCCGAGGTCGAAGCCGCGCTCGCGACGGTTGGGCCGCCCGAACGCGCGCTGCTGGACAAACTCGCAACGACCGGCCCGCGCGGCCGCACCCGTGACGCCGCGCCCGACGCGCCCGCCGACCGTCCGGTTCAACGCCTGCTCGCCGCGCGGCTGTTGCACGTGATCGACGCCGAGACGGTCGAATTGCCGACCACGGTCGGGCAGGTGTTGCGTGGCGAGCCGGTCACCGATCCGCACGCGCTTTCCGCGCCGAAACCCGCGCTGACGAAACACGCGCCCGCTGATGTCAACGCCGTCGGCGCGGGCGAGGTCGGCGAATTGTTGCGCGACTGCACTGATCTGCTCGAGGCTCTTGGTGCGTTGCCCGCGCCGGCGTTGCGTGCAGGTGGGCTCGGGGTGCGCGAGTTGCGGCGGTTAGCCAAGCAGACCGGGGTCGAAGAAAGTCGCGCTGGGCTGTTGCTTGAATTGCTCGTCGCGGCGGGGTTGGTCGGGAAGGGCTTTCCCGACCCCGCACCCGAATTCGATTCGACCGACGATTTTTGGGCGCCAACGTCGATCGCCGACAGTTGGCTCGACGCTGAACCGGCCGCGCGTTGGTTGCTGCTGGCTGAAGCGTGGCTTGGGCTCGATCGACTGCCGTGGATGATCGGGTTGCGCGACGCGGGCGACAAGCCGATCGCGGCATTGTCGGCGGAGTTGCGGATCGCGCATGCGGTGCGTGACCGGCGTGCCGTGCTTGATGTGCTCGCCGAGTTTCCCAGCGGAACGGCGTTGTCGGCCGCCGATATCGGCAAGCTGCTTGCCTGGCGAATGCCGCGTCGCCGTCGGCATTTTCGACTCGACGTCGTGCGCGCGACCCTCGCCGAAGCCGCGGTCGTCGGGCTGGTTGGCCGTGGTGCGCTCGACTCGGCCGCCCGCGCTTTACTCCACGGCAGCCCTGCCGACGCGGAACGCGAAATGGCCGCCGCGCTGCCGGAACCCGTCGACCACGTGCTTGTCCAGGCCGACCTCACCGTGATCGCGCCGGGCCCGCTCGTTCCCGAATTACGCGCACGGATCGCCTTGGTCGCCGACGTTGAATCTGCCGGGGCGGCAACGGTTTACCGCGTCAGCGACGCGTCCGTGCGTCGAGCGCTCGACGCAGGCATGACCGCCGCCGAACTGCACGCGCTGTTCAGCGTGCATTCGCGGACGCCGGTGCCGCAGTCGCTCACCTATCTCATTGACGATGTCGCGCGGCGGCACGGTCAGCTGCGCGCGGGCATGGCTCAGTCGTTTTTACGCAGCGACGATCCTGCGTTGCTCGCCCAAGTGCTTGCCGCGCCCGTCGCCGAAACGCTGGCGTTGCGTGGCATCGCGCCGACCGTCGCGATCGCGCAAGCCCCGCTCAGCGAGCTGCTCGCGCAACTGCGCGCTGCCGGATTCGCCCCCGCGGGTGAGGATTCGGCGGGTGCGATCGTCGACTTGCGGGCGCGTGGGGCACGGATTCCTGCAGCGTCGAAAAATCGACCCGCGTACCGGCCGAAGCCGCCGAACGACGAACAGCTCGCTTCGCTCGTCACGGAACTGCGCGCGGGCGACCGCGCCGCCGGGGCGCGCACCGGCACGTCCGTACGCGCCGACGGCACCCGCAGCGGCACCCAGGCAACGTTGGCGTTGTTGCAGTTGGCCGCGCGGGTTGGTCGACCGGTGAATATCGGCTACGTCGACGCGCAGGGAATCGCGACGAAGCGGGTCGTCGAACCGATCCGGGTTGGCAACGGTCAGCTGGACGCGCGCGACCCGGTAACGGGCGCGACACGCCACTACACGCTGCACCGAATCGCGTCGGTCGCGCTGCTCGACTGAGCTACCAAGATCAACACGCTGTGGTGGCGAAAGCTACTCGGCCGTCGCCGCCACCAGAGCGTGCTCACCCTTTGGGATGTCGCTACGGCTTCGCCAGGCAGAAAGTCGTCTTCGGGTTCGCCACGGTCTTAAAGCTCGTTGCCGGGGCGTCGCAGAGCAGTTCGTCGGCCTGGCCGTCGATGCGCTTGATGACCTTGAACGTCGCTTCCTTTGTCGAGCAATCGACAGCCTTCGCTGGGCGCGTGCCAGCGTCGGCGAAGCAGGTGTCGGCGGCGAAGTTCGGGGTGAGGCAGAGACCGGTCGACTTGTCGGCGACCGTCCCGGTGAAGGCGGCGTCGCTAGGCGCGCATTCCTGCGCGGCCGCGACCTTGGCGATGCGGTAGGTGGCCTTGGCCGATGAGCAGTCGCCGGTGGTCGCCTTCATCGCGCCCGCCGCGTTGTCGGTGATCACCACGCATGAACCGGCCTGTACCGCGTCGCTGGACGTGGTTCCGCTAGCCGACGAACAGCTCACGAGCACGCCAACAAACGGGGCTGCTGCCAGCACCACAAGCGCTTTGGGGAGAAACAACTTCAAAACCTCACTCTGGGTACGGTTTGCCTCGGCTCACGCCGCCGCCGACGATACCCAACCGTCGCTAGAATCGGCAGATGCCCGATGACGGGATAGGCAAGGTCGCCCGCGATTTGTACGGGCTCGACCCGGCGGAATTCGTCGCCGCGCGTGCGCGTCATGCGGCGGCGGCCAAAGCGGCAGGCGATGCCGGTCTCGCGAAAGCCATCAACGCGTTGCGCAAACCTACGGTCGCGGCGTGGACGGTGAACCTGCTCGCCCGGTCGGCGTCGACCGAAATCGCCGCGCTTTTAGACCTCGGCGCGGCGTTGCGCACCGCACAGCAGCAGTTTTCCGGCGCGGAATTGCGGGCGCTGAGCAGTCAGCGGCAGCAGGTAATTAACGCGCTTACTAAACAGGCAGGATCGCTGGCCGCCGAGCATGGCAAGCCCGCGACCGAACAGACGTTGCGCGAAGTAGGCCAGACGTTGACGGCCGCTTTGGCGGACCCGGCGGTGGCGCGACTGGTCGAGTCGGGCACGTTGCCGACGACGGTAAGTTACGACGGTTTCGGCCCGGTCGGTTTGGTCGCGCTGGATGGTGGGTTGTCGGGGAAGACGGAGTCGACGCGAAGTAGGTCGCGTGGGGGTGGGTCTGACGGGAAGTCTCGACGCGACGCCGACCGGCCTGCGCGCGCACCTAAAGAGTCGCAACATGGCGTTGGCCAGGGCGAATCGTCAACTGAACCGGGCTCACCACGGGGGCTCGGTAGCGTGAGCGCGCAGGATCGGGCGACGCGTGGCGAAACAGCCGTGCAGGATCGGGCTGCGGAGGCGAAGCAAGCCGGGCGCGCGCGGGGCGAGGTTGCGGATGCGGATGCGGATGCGGATGAGCTCGCGCCGACCGAGGCACGCGCGGCGAAACCCGACGAACTCGCTCGGGGCGAAGTTGCTGCGGCCAAGCTTGCCCGGGCAGAAGCGGCGGCGGCGAAGCGGGACGAGCTCGCGCGGGCCGAAGCTCAGCAGGAACTTGATGACGCCGAAGACGCGCTCACGGCCGCGGCCACCGACCGCGACAATGCCGAAGCAGCCGCCGAACAGGCCCGTGCCGATCTCGACGCCGCCGACGCGCGCATCACCGAACTACGCGAGGAGCTCGCGAAAGCTGAACACGAACGTACTGCGGCTAATGCGGCCGATCACCGCGCTCGCAACGAATTATCTTCTGCCCGAAGCCAATTCGACCGAGTTCAGCGTTGGGTCGAGCGAGCGCGTGCGCGAGCTGGCAAACCCAGCGCGTGATCTGGCTTTACGTAGGCACAGCGCGCAACACGAGCGAGGTCGACAGCCCAATATCGCCACCGAGCACGCAGGTAGGCGCGAACTGGCCCCGGTGCCGAACTCAGCGCAACTCATGGCCTGGTGTGCGAAACATGGTTCGGCTCTTAGCGAGGCGCCGGGCAGCGCGTTAGTCCAATCCCGCGGGCAACTGATCCGGGTCCAGAAGTAACCGCTTTGTCGCCGTGCGGCGCACCCGTGATGCCAGTTCCAGGTTGTCGCTCAACAATCTCCACTCGATTTCGCTAATCGCGGCGGCGGCTCGGTCGATGACCGTTGTGTCGCGGGTGGCCCACGCGATCGGCATCGCGGTCACCAACTGCCAGCGCTCCCCCACCTGACGTGGCGCGCGGTCGGTGCGCACCGCGACCGACGGCACTCGCTCCCCCGGTTTCGGAGCGTGCGGACCGACCGCGCGCACCTTGCGAGTAACCAGCGCCCAGCGACGGGCGGGCGCGTCGGGCTCGGCGACGTCGACCAACGCGAGCAGCACCACCCCCGACGGCTCGGCTTCGCTCACCATCGCGGGCACAAGCGCGCCGTCGGCGTAAAGCCGCTCAATGCTCGACCGATGCGGCGTCCACAACGCGACCCACAACGCGATCGCCGCGACAAGCACGAAAACCACCGCGAGCAGGTACGCCCACGCTTCCCCCGACCACAACAGCGCCGCAACGACCGCGACCGCCAACCCGGCAACCACCATCGCGGCGAAACGCAGGCGTCGCAGCGCGACGAACGTCTCGTTCACGGCGTGAGCGTGCTCTCGGTCGACCATAAATTCGAAACGGCGCACGTCCCCCAAACTACCCGTCACGCGAGCATAACCCCCGGATGCGCGCCTACCCGGCGACGCCACCGTCGCCGATCACGGGCCCAAGAAGGTCGTCGGCGTCCACGATCCGGTACGCGTAACCCTGTTCGGCGAGGAAGCGCTGACGGTGTGCTGCGTATTCGGCGTCGAGGGTGTCGCGCGCGACGACGGAGTAGAAATGCGCCTGACCACCGTCTTTCTTAGGCCGCAACAATCGACCGAGCCGCTGCGCTTCTTCCTGCCGCGAGCCGAACGTGCCTGAAACCTGAACGGCCACAGATGCTTCCGGTAGGTCGATCGAGAAGTTAGCGACCTTGCTCACAACGAGCACCGGAATCTCGCCGCGACGGAACGCGTCGAAGAGTGCTTCGCGTTCCTTGTTGCGGGTTGCCCCGGTGATGACGGGCGCGTTGAGGTCGACGCCAAGTTCCTCAAGCTGGTCGAGGTAAGCGCCGATCACGAGCGTGGGCGCGCCCTTGTGCTTTTCCAAGATCGCTTCGACAACCGGGATTTTGGTGCGCGCGGTGGAGCAGAGTTTGTAGCGTTCCTCTGGCTCGGCGGTGGCATAGGCCATGCGCTCGGCGTCGGTGAGGGTGACCCGCACCTCGACACAGTCGGCGGGCGCGATCCAGCCCTGCGCCTCGATGTCTTTCCACGGTGCGTCGTAACGCTTTGGCCCGATCAGCGAGAACACGTCGCCTTCGCGGCCGTCTTCACGAACGAGCGTCGCGGTAAGCCCAAGACGACGGCGCGATTGCAGGTCGGCGGTCATCCGGAAAACGGGTGCGGGCAACAGATGCACCTCGTCGTAAATCACCAAACCCCAATCGCGACTGTCGAAGAGTTCGAGGTGTTTGTATTCGCCCTTCGATTTGCGCGTGATCACCTGATAGGTCGCGATGGTGACCGGCCGGATTTCCTTACGCTCACCGGAGTACTCGCCGATCTCGTCTTCGGTGAGCGTGGTGCGTTCCAGCAGCTCACGACGCCACTGCCGCCCGGCGACGGTGTTGGTGACCAAGATCAGCGTGGTTGCCTTTGCTTTGGCCATTGCCGCCGCGCCGACCATCGTTTTGCCCGCCCCACAAGGCAGCACGACAACGCCGGAACCGCCAGCCCAGAACGAGTCGGTCGCCAATTCCTGATAGTCGCGCAGATGCCATTTGCCCGCGGTGTAGTCGAGCCCGATGTCGTGCGCTTCGCCATCGACGTAACCGGCGAGATCTTCTGCGGGCCAACCGATTTTCAACAGCATTTGCTTGATGTGCCCGCGCTCAGACGGGTGGACGATCACCGTGTCCTCATCGATGCGCGCGCCGAGCATGGGGGCGATCTTCTTGTGGCGCAACACTTCTTCGAGGACAGCGCGGTCCAAACTCACCAGCGAAAGCCCGTGCGCAGGGTGCTTAACCAGTTGGAGGCGACCGTAGCGGCCCATTGTGTCGACAATGTCGACAAGCAACGGTTGCGGCACCGCGTAGCGGGAGAAGTTCACGAGCGCGTCGACAACCTGCTCGGCATCGTGACCCGCCGCGCGCGCGTTCCACAATGCAAGCGGGGTGATGCGGTAGGTGTGCACGTGCTCAGGCGCGCGTTCTAGCTCAGCGAAAGGCGCGATGGCTTGGCGCGCGTTGGCGGCAAGCTCGTGATCGACCTCAAGCAGCAGGGTCTTGTCGCTTTGCACGATCAGCGGGCCGTCTGTCATCTTGTCGATTCTACGGAGACCCACCGACAAGTTCCGCCGAGCGCGGTCCGCACGCGACCACTACCTGCGAACTGGACCGCGACAGACACCGTTCGCCCCGCGAAACTGTTCGCATGGTGACAGCGGTTCTTGGCGTCGCGGCGGCAGCGCTTGGCATGGTCCTTACGCCTGGGCCCAACATGATGTATCTCGTTTCGCGGACCGTCGCGCAAGGTCGTCGGGCTGGACTGTTGTCGCTTGCTGGCGTCGCTGCCGGTTTCGCGGTGTACCTCGCTGCCGCGACCGCGGGCATCGCCGCGGTGTTCGCGGTTGTTCCCGGGCTGTATTTCACGATTAAGCTGGCTGGCGCTGCCTACCTGTTGTATCTCGCTTGGCGCACCCTTCGCCCTGGCGGGCTCTCGCTGTTCACACCAACGGAGCTGCCCATCGACCGGCCAGCACGACTGTTCACGATGGGCATGGTCACCAATCTGCTCAACCCCAAAATCGCGATCATGTACATGGCGTTGATCCCGCAGTTCATCGACCCGGCGCGCGGTCGACTGTGGCTGCAAAGCTTGGGTTTGGGTGCGGTGCAGATCAGCGTCGCGCTCACGGTGAACGGACTGATCGTGCTCAGCGCCGCCGGCCTCGCACGGTTCTTCACCAGCCGCCCGACCTGGTTGCGGGCGCAACGATACGTCGTTGGCACCGCGCTGGGTTCGATCGCGGTGCTTGTCGCGACCGACCGCGCGCGTCCGATGCCCGCGTAGTCGCCCGACGCGCCAGCTGGCACTCCCGCGCGACTCATGCTCGCCCGCGTGTCACCCTGTACCGGTGAGCAGCATTCTCGCTACCGAATTGGAATCCGCAGTCTCGGCGGTGCACAGTTTGGGCGAAATGGCCGGGGTGATCTCCTTCGCCGCATCCGGCGCGTTGATGGCGGTCCGTAAGCGACTCGACCTATTCGGGATGGTCGTGCTCGCGTGCGCGACCGCGCTCGGCGGCGGCATCATCCGCGACCTACTTATCGGCCGCACACCCCCAGCCGCGTTCACCGACCTCACGTTCCTGATCGCGTCGATCATCACCGGCGGCGTACTTTTCGTGATCGCGCCGTCGCGGCAAACTACCCGCAAAGCACTGGAATATGCCGACGCGCTCGGTCTTGGCTTGTTCTGCGTGACCGGCACGGTAATCGCGTACTCGTCGGGCCTTGGCGCGCCAACGTCGGCGTTGCTCGGGATGACAACCGCGATCGGCGGCGGCGTGATCCGCGACGTGCTGTGCGGCGAGGTCCCCGAAGTGCTGCAACCCGACAGCGACCTCTACGCGATCCCGGCCCTGTTCGGTGCCGCGATCACCGCGACCCTGCTGCACTTCGACCTCTACCAGTCATGGACCGGACTGCTCGCCGCGGCCGGCGCGGTTGGATTCCGACTGTTGGCGCACCACTATCACTGGCACGCCCCGGTGGCCCGCCACATCACCAACTTCTAGCCGAGGCGCAGCCGTCGAACCCCTTCGTCGATCGTCTCGTCGCGCTTACTAAAGGTGAAGCGCACCAGGTGTTTCCACTCTTCGGGATGGTCGGTGAACACGCTGACCGGCACAGCCGCGACGCCAAGTCGCGCGGGGAGTTCGCGGCAGAAGGCGAGGGCGTCGTCGGCACCGAGCGGCCGAATGTCGGCACAGACGAAATAGCCACCGGCCGTTGATGACACCTTGAAACCCGTGTCGGTCAACGCATTTGCTAGCCGAATTCGCTTGTCGGCGAAGCTGTCTCGCAACGAGCGAACCCACTCCCCCTCATGTTCTAACGCGTGCGCGACCGCTGGCTGGAACGGACCGCCACCGACGAAAGTGAGGAACTGCTTAGCCGCGAGGACCCCGTTGAGCAGCGGTGCTGGCGCTAACACCCAGCCGACTTTCCAGCCCGTCACATTAAAGGTCTTCGCTGCCGACGAAACAACGACAGTGCGCTCACGCATTCCCGGCAACGTCGACAGACTCACGTGCGTATTTCCGTCGTAAACCAAATGCTCATATACCTCGTCAGCAAGCACGATGAGATCGTGTTCGATCGCCAATTCGGCGATGACCGCCAATTCCTCGCTACCAAGCACGGCACCGGTGGGATTATGCGGCGAATTGATGATGAGCATGCGAGTTTGAGGGGTGATCGCAGCCCGAAGGCTGTCAAGGTCGAGGGCGAAACCGTTGCCGTCGGGCACAATTCGCGCGGTGCGTCGAGTGGCGCCAGCGAGTGCGATCGCGGCCGGGTATGAGTCGTAATAGGGCTCGATGACAACCACTTCGTCGCCCGGTTCGACCAAACCGAGCACAGCGGCACTGATCGCCTCGGTAGCCCCAACTGTCACAAGCACTTCGGAATCTGGGTCGTATGCGGTGCCGTACCGACGCTGCCGGTCAGCGGCAACCGCCTGACGCAAACGCGGAATTCCGCGACCGGGCGGGTATTGGTTGAAGCCGTCGGCGATGGCTTCGCGCGCCACGTCGAGCATGCCGCGCGGTCCATCGAAATCAGGAAATCCCTGGCCAAGATTCACCGCGTCGTGCGCGACGGCGAGTTCGGTCATTTCCGCGAAAATTGTCGCGCCAAACGGCCTGAGCCGGGCGACGGTTTCGATTTGCGACGACATATTCGCAGCGTAGTCCACTCATCAGCGACGTTGCTATGCGATAGCGAACGCGCATGTTTCACAAACAATTTCGGGTATCTACCTGGGCTATTGTGTGGTTCCTCAGAGTCGGCTAGCCTCGCCGTGTTCTACCTCACACACGATTTGTTCGTGGTATATCGAAAGGGGCTCACATGGCCTCACCTTTGTTCGACTTCATTTCCCAGCCCGGCGCTGCCGAAGTTGCCGGTTCGGCACTGCGGCACGTGGCATCGACGCTGCACGCGACCCCGATTTACGAGTGGTTCAGCGGCTCGGCAACCCCCGATATGAACTGGGGTTCGTCGACTGGCAACAACAACTGGGGCTCGTCGACCGGCGACTTCAACCTCGGCTCCACTCAGACCGGTTCGTCGTCCGCGTCGTTCTGACCTGGTTCTCGCCAGTGCGGGCCGGTGCGCCAGACCGGTCCGCACTAACGAAGCTGTGCGTGAAAGCTAAGGCTGCAAAAGCACTTTGATCGCGCGCCGCTGATCCATCGCCGCGTACGCCTCGGCGACCTGATCGAGCGGCAGCGTCATGTCGAATACCTTGCCCGGATTAATGCGACCTTCCAGCACTCGCGTAATGAGGTCAGGGAGAAAGCGCCTAACCGGAGCTGGGCCGCCGCGCACGCCAATGAGCGCGCGGAACAGTTGCTCGCCATTGAGTTCAACACCATGTGGCACTCCGACATAACCAAGCGAACCGCCCGCGCGCGTGCAGCGCACCGCCTGTTTCATGGATTCAGCGGTGCCAACACATTCGAGCACCGAATCCGCGCCAATGCCCTTGGTGAGTTCGCGTACGGCCTCCACCCCATCATCGCCGCGTTCGCTGACAATGTCGGTCGCCCCGAATTCGAGTGCCAGTTTTTGCCGGGCCTCGTGCCTGCTCATCGCGATAATGCGGGACGCGCCCAATTCCCGTGCGGCGAGCACACCACAAAGCCCGACCGCACCGTCGCCAACAACAACGGCGGTCCCACCGCGCACCACCTGCGCTGCGACGGCCGCGTACCAGCCGGTGCCCATGACGTCGGAAAGCGTGAGCAGGCTGGGGATAAGTCCAGGACTTGGCTGATCGGGAGTGGGGACGAGCGTGCCGTCGGCAAGCGGAATACGAATCGACGTCGCCTGACAGGTGCTCATGAAATTGCCGTGAATACACCGCGATTGCGCACCATTGCGACAATTAGGGCAGGTGTTGTCGGAGGTGGCGAAGGACCCAATCACGAACTGCCCCGGTTGAATTCCGGTGACGTCGGCCCCGATTTCCTCAACGACGCCCACGTATTCATGGCCCATTGGATGCGGTTCGGTGAACGGGGTGATGCCCCGATAACTCCACAAATCCGAGCCACAGACGCAAGTTGCGACGGTGCGAATAATGGCGTCTGTCGGTTCGAGAATCACCGGGTCGGGCAATTCTTGGAACCGGATATCAAAGGGGGCATAGAGCATGGTGCCGCGCATGGATCCTCCTGAAGAAGGGTGGGGCGATGCTTGGTATCCATGTAACTCCGCGCCCGGACCGATCGCCAGCCCCCGCGCTTAGCGTTGCGCGTTGCGGTGGGTGCCGCGATGGGCGGCGACCGTTGTCGGATCTTCGGGCCACGCGTGTTTGGGGTAGCGTCCGCGCAGGTCAGCCCGCACTTGCGACCAACCGGTCTGCCAGAACGACGCCAAGTCGGCGGTTACCGCGACGGGCCGCTGCGCGGGTGAAAGCAGGTGCAGCAGGAGGCCAACGCCCGCGAGCGTAGGGGTTTGGTTCCAGCCGAAAATCTCTTGGACTTTCACCGCGAGAACGGGCTGGTCGGGGTTGGTGTAATCCACTTTGACGCGGCTTCCCGATGGGACTTCGACGCGCTCGGGAGCCAACTCGTCCATCCTGGCTGCTTCCGGCCAGGGCAGGAGTCGGCGGAGCGCGGTTTCGGTGTCGACGCGAGCGAGGTCAGCGCGACGGCGGGCTGTTGAGAGTTCCGGGCCTAGCCAGCGGTCCAGTTCTTCGATGACTGTCGCGTCGTCGACTGCGGGCCACGGCGCGCCGATGGCTTGGTTGAGGAAGGCGAGGCGTTGGCGCAGGTTGGTCGCCTCCGGTGACCAGGTGAGCAGACCGAGGCTGGTTTCGACGAGCCCGCGCCTGAGTGCGTTCGCGAGCTGCTGCGAATCCGGTTGGGCCAGTTTGTGTTCCGCCAGCGTGATCGCCCGACGCGTTCGACTCGACGTGCGACGACGTCGTTGTCGACCCAGTCAACCTGCTCTTCGACGGTGACGAGTTCAGCGGCAGCTTCGCGCGCGAGCTGTTCATCCGCGGTGGCGGCCAAGCGGATTCGCCCTTCGGCGCGGCCAGGTTCGCGGTCGGCGACGGCGACCGCAAGCCATTCGGAGTCGGTTAGCGAACCCGGCGGGAGGGTCACTGCGGTGCCGCCTGCCATCAGGTAGGAGTTTGAGCCGGGCGCGCGGCGGCGGGCGATGCGTTCGGGGTAGGCGAGGGCGACGATCATCGCGAGATCGGGTTGCGCTGGTGTTTCCGTGCGGTGCGCTGGCGACTTACGGTCGGCGTTGCCTACTAGTCGCGCTAGTCGGTCGACTTCCTTCGTCCAACGTGCTGGGCGTTGGGCGCGGAGAGTGCGCACCGCGTCAACTACATCGGTTGATTGCGTCACTGAGTCGTCGTCGAGAAGCGCGACCACCTCCGCCGTCGTTCGCGCGCCGAGCAGCGGGGTGCCGTCTAGGAGCGCGCGAGCTAGTCGCGGGTGCAAACCCAGGTCAGCCATGCGACGGCCACGCTCGCCGACATTGCCCGTGCGGTCGAGCGCACCCAATGCGCGCAACACTGAGCGCCCCGCTTCCATCGCGCCTTCCGGCGGCGCATCGAGCCAGGTCAGCGCGCTGCCGTCGGGAGTGCCCCAGCAGGCGAGTTCGAGCGCGAGACGGGTGAGGTCGGCCGCGCGGATCTCGGGCTCCGGGTACGCGGGCAGCGTTTGGTGCTCGTTTTCGGGCCAGCAGCGCCACGCTTTGCCCGGTGCTTCGCGACCCGCGCGGCCAGCGCGCTGATCGGCGACGGCCCGCGAAACCCGAACGGTCGCGAGGCCAGCGAGGCCGCGTCGGTGGTCGACGCGCGGAACGCGCGAGAGCCCCGCATCCACAACGGCCCGCACACCGGGCACCGTGAGACTTGATTCGGCGATGGAGGTCGCGAGGACGACACGCCGCTTTCGCTCGGTCCTATAGGCGAGTCGCTCACTTGAGCCATCAGCTGAATCATCCGCGCCGTCTTCGGCAGAACCTTGCTTGGACGATTCCGCAGCACCGCGACGCGGTCGCAGAACTCGGTCCTGTTCAGTGCTAGTCAATCTGCCGTGCAGCACAACCACCTCTACAGGAAGGTCGTCCAATAGTGCTGCGGTGCGGCGTATTTCAGCGACGCCGGGCAGGAAAACCAGCACGTCCCCGTCGGACTCGGCGAGCGCTGTCCCGATCGCCCGGGCGACGTGCTGTTCCGTTCGTTCCCGTTGTCGCGCAGGCACATACGCGAGGTCAACCGGAAAGCTCCGCTGATCCACTTCAATAATCGGCGCGGGGTCGCCAAGCACGCCCGCGACCCGATCGGCCGCAACCGTCGCCGATGTGGCGAGCAGGCGAAGGTCTGGACGCAACCCGTCGCGCGCGTCGAGCAGCAACGCGAAGAGCAGGTCGGCGTCGAGGTGTCGCTCGTGTATTTCGTCGAGTACAACCACATCAACCCCGGCCAACTCAGGATCGTTTTGCAGGCGGCGAACCAACAAACCCGAGGTCACCACCTCGATCCGCGTCCCCGCGCTGACCTTGCGTTCCCCACGAACCGAGTACCCAACGGTCTCGCCGACGCGCTCGCCGAGCAGCGCGGCCATCCGCGTCGCGGCAGCGCGGGCGGCGATTCGGCGCGGTTCGGCGACGATCACCCGCCCGCTAACGCGATCGGCTAGCGCGAGCGGGACCAGCGTCGTCTTGCCAGTCCCCGGCGGTGCGACGAGGACGGCCCCACCCTGCGCGGCAAGCTCGTCGCCGATCCGCGTGAGCGCGGACCGAACGGGCAGGTCAGGCAGGGCGGCGAGATCGAGCTGGGGCACCGGTTGAGTGTGTCAGCCCCGTGCCTCGACCGCCGCGGCCAGTCGGTCAAGCTGCGCGGCCGTGGTTGCCCAGTCGATGCACGCATCCGTAATCGACTGTCCGTAAACGAGATCCGCCGACTTGCCGAGCGTCAGATCCTGTCGACCAGCGACAAGGAACGACTCAAGCATCAGACCGACGACCCCACGGTCACCGGCGGCGATGCGGTCAGCGATGTCGTCGACAACATTGACCTGACGGTTGTGGTCTTTGTTGCTGTTGCCGTGACTCGCGTCGATCACGATGCGCTGCGCAAGCGACGACTTTTCCAACCGCAGCATCGCCTCGGCGACCGAAGCCGCGTCGTAGTTCGGGCCGTTGCTGCCGCCGCGCAAGATCACGTGGCAATCGGGGTTGCCCGCGGTGCGGATCAGTGCCGAACGCCCGTCAAGGTCTGTGCCGGGGAACACGTGGCTCGCTGCCGCCGCGCGCACACCGTCGACCGCGACCTGCACGTCACCGTCGGTACCGTTCTTAATACCGACCGGCATCGACAGCGCCGACGACAGCTGCCGGTGCACCTGACTGGCGGCGGTGCGGGCACCGATCGCGCCGTAGGAGACCAGGTCAGCGATGTATTGCGGGGTAATCGGGTCAAGGAATTCGCACGCGACGGGCAACCCGAGTTCGGTGATGTCGGCAAGTACCTTGCGACCAAGCACGAGACCGGTGTTGACGTCGAACGAACCGTCGAGGTGCGGATCGTTGATCAGACCCTTCCACCCCAGCGTGGTGCGCGGCTTTTCGAAGTAAACCCGCATCACGACGTGCAAACGGTCACTGAGTTCAGCAGCTTTGACAGCGAGACGCCGCGCGTAGTCGAGCGCGGCTTCGGGATCGTGCACCGAACACGGGCCGACGATCACCATGAGGCGGTTGTCGTCGCCGTTGAGCACATCGACAGTAGCCTTGCGACCTGCGCGAACAGTGTCGGCGAGCGCGTCGGTGATGGGGTGAACGCCACGAACTTCAGCGGGCGAAAGCAACGGGCTCACGCTTAGCGTGCGCTGGTCGTCGAGATCAGAATGCCGCGCATCAAGATCGGCTGCGGTGGTCATGTGGGGTCCTTTTCGTTTAAAGGCCGACCCACGGATTCGCTACCCGTCGAGCCGGTCAAGATCCGGCTCGGGGTGGAGGAAGTCAGCGCGCAGGGTCGCAGACCGGCCCACCCAGGGCCGGAAAGCTAAACCAAAAATATGCGCGCTGCATGCCAGCGACCCTATCACCCCCGCTGGCTGGGTATGTAGCCGCCAGCTGGGGTGTGAGCGATCGCATTGCCTTGGTTCGGTCTCCGATCAGGCGATGTGGTGGCTGTCGCTGAGCGCGTGGGCGCACAAGTCGTCGGAGAGTTGCCACAACGCGGCGGCCGCCTTGGTGTCGCGTGCGGCGGCGCTGCTTGAGCTCTTTCCCGGGTAGCCGGCGAGGCCGAGGAAGCCGTCGGGGCCGTAAAACGCGCCCGGCTCCACTTCGGCGGTGGCGGCGAAAAGCGTGGGCAACGCACCTTGAGCTGGGGTTTGCGCCGCGCCCATGCGATTACCGATCGACATCACCCAGTCCTGGAACGACTCGGTGTGCGACATCAGGTCCGTCGCCGCGTAGCCCGGGTGCGCGGCAACGGAAAGCACCGCCGACCCCTCGCCGATCAACCTGCGTTGCAACTCGTACGCGAACATCAAGTTCGCCAGCTTTGACTGGCCGTACGCGAGCCAGCGGTCATAACGCCGATTGGTGAAGTTGGGGTCGGCGAGGTTGAGCTGACCGATGCGGTGCGCGACGCTCGACACCGTGACAACGCGGCCACTGATGCGGTCAAGCAACAGCGCGGTGAGCGCGAAATGACCCAAATGGTTTGTGCCGAACTGCATTTCGAAACCGTCTGCGGTACGTCGCAACGGCAGCGCCATGACGCCCGCGTTGTTAATCAGCACATCGACATTGTCGACAGAGTCGGTGAACGCGCGCACCGATGCCAGACTCGCGAGGTCTAGTTCGCGCACCTCGGTATCACCGGACATCGTCGCAGCCGCTTGCTTGCCCTTTTCCACATCGCGACAGGCCAGAATCACCCGCGCTCCGGCTGCCGCGAGCGCACCCGCGGTGGCGGCACCGAGGCCGCTGTTGGCACCGGTCACGATGATCGTGCGACCGGTTTGGTTGGGTATGTCAGCGGTTGTCCACTTTGTCACTCGCGAAAGTCTAGTGACGCGGCCAACATTCGCGAATCCAACTTTCGTCTACTTCCGTCTACAACTTTTGATGGATAGCGCCGACGCTAGGACTCTGCGAGAATTTGCTCGTCGGTGAGCGCGGCAACTTCGAGGTAGTAGTTGGCAACCGCGTCGAGTCGGCCCGTCGCGCCTTGCTCGGTTTCTCGGTCGAGTAGCCGGGTGGCAAGTCCAGCGATGGTGCGGGTCATAAAGAGATCGGCGACCACGGTGTCGGGGGCGTCGAGCCACTCGCGGATACGCGCGATGGCTGTGGTCGCGAGCACTGAGTCGCCGCCAAGGGCGAAGAAATCAGCAGTCACGCTAATTCGTTCTGTCGCAAGCACTTCCGCGACGATGCTGGCCAGCGCATGTTCCAAGTCGGTGCGTGGGCCCACAAATTCTTCCGCGCTGTCGCTGGTGTCGAGCAGCGCGAGCACCGCTTTGCGATCAGGTTTTCCGTTCGAAGTCAGGGGAAGTTCGGCGAGGCATTCGATGCGCGTCGGAACCATGTAGGAGGGGACGAGATGGGCCATTTTCGTGAGAATCGCGTCAACATCTGGAAGCTGCTCACCCGCTTCCGGAACGACAGCGGCAACCAGTTTCGGAGCCGCGGTACCGACAAGCGCGGCAACCGCGTGGTGCACGCCATCCACCGAGCGCAGCGCGTTTTCCACCTCACCAAGTTCCACCCGGTAGCCCCGGATCTTCACTTGGTGGTCGGCTCTGCCGAGGAAGTCGATGGTGCCGTCGGGCAGGTAGCGGGCCAGGTCGCCGGTGCGGTACCAGCGCAAACCGTCGTGGGTCACGAAGCGGTCGGCGGTGCGTTCGGGGTCGCCGCGGTAGCCGTTGGCAACGCCATCCCCACCGATCCACAGCTCACCGGTCACCCAGTCCGGGCAGTCGGTGCCTGCGGGGCCAACCACGCGGCAGGCCACGTTGCGCAGCGGGGTGCCGTAGGGAACACAGGTCCAGTCGGGGTCAACCTGGGCGTCAACCACTTCGCAGATCGTAGAGTGGATCGCCGCTTCGGTCGCGCCGCCGAGCCCGGCGAACCGACTGTTGGGTGCGAGCGCTTTAAGTCGTGCGGGCAGTGCGGTGTCAACGCGGTCGCCGCCGAGGATCACGGTGCGCAGCGAGTCGAGCGGGGTGTCTGCTGCGGTGGTGAGCAGCATGTCGAGCAGGCTGGGGACGCAGTTCAGGAGCGAAACCTGTTCGCGGACAATAGTTTCTACCCATGTCGCGGGGTTGGCACGTTCGGTGTCGTCGACGGTCACCACGGTGCCGCCTGCGGAGAGCAGGCCGAAGATGTCGTAGACCGAAAGGTCGAACTCAAGTGCCGAGAGGGCCAGCGCGCGGTCATCCGCGCCGATGCCGAAGCGATCGTTGAGGTCGTCGATGGTGTTCATCGCGGCATGATGCGAAACCTCAACGCCCTTGGGCTTGCCCGTGGAACCGGACGTGAACAGGATGTAGGCCAGGTCGCGGGGGTTGCCGAAGATGGGGTTTTCGATGGGGTGCGCGCGGCGGGCGGTTGCGAGGTTGATGGTTGCGAGACCTCGGCCTCTTACGGCGGACTCCGTTGCCGCACTGTTTGTTCCGATGTTTGCGTCGCGCGAAGCTGCCGGTTGGTCGGCGGCGTTCGGGCCGGGGTTACGCACAGCGAGGAGCGTTGTTGCTTCGGGGCTTTCGGAAACTTCGTCGCCACAGGTCGCTGGTTGGTCGACAGCACCGCAGTTCAGCCCGCGGAGTCCGGTGGTGAGAAGTGCTCTCGCGCCGGCAATGTCGAGAATTTCGTTGCGGCGAATCTCTGGCTGGTTGAAGCCGATCGGGACGTAGGTCGCGCCAGCTGCGAGCACGCCAATAACCGCGACGATCTGGTCGGGGCCTTTGGGGAGTTGCACCGCGACGGTGTCGCCCGGGGTCACGCCTGCCGCTTGAAGCGCGCCCGCTACGGCGAGGGCGGCGGCGGCAAGCTCGCCATAGGTCAAGTGCCCGTTGGTGTTCGAGCGCACGGCTGGAGCGTTGGGCGTGGTTGCGGCATGTGCAGAGAAGCCAGTGTGCAACAGCGCGCCGCTGATTGGCCCCCCGGTGGCGTTCACCTGTGCACGAATCGCCGCTTGCGACACCGGGATTCGCACAGCCGCTTCGGCCTGCCACCCAGCATCGCCTACATGGTTCGCGCGCTGGCCCACCTTGGTCATGTCCGCGCGCGCGTCACCGGCCAACCGCTCGATCGCATCGACGTAGCGGGCGAACATCTCGTCGACCATGCCGGTGGGGAACGCGGATTCGCGGATGTCCCAGTTGAGCAGCAGCCCCCCGCGCACCTCGGTGATCTGCGCGTCGAGCAGCACCTGGGGGCCTTGCGAGATGATCCACACCGGCTCACCAAAGGTCGCCGCGACCTCGTCGGCGAAGAGTTCGCCGAGGTTCAGCGCGCTGGTGTAAACGATCGGGGCAAGCACCGGCTCGCCGCGATGGCGGCCAAGATCGCGCAGCACGTCAAGGCCGGAATAGGCCGAGTGTGCGCCCGCCTCGTGCAGCCGCTTTTGGAGCGCGCGGGCACGTTCTACAACCGTTTGCGTTTCGGTCACGTCGACTTCGAGCAGCACCGAGGAGGTGAAGTCGCCGACTACCCCGTCGACCTGGGGATGCACGGGCTGCCGATGGAACAGCGGGAGGTTCAGCAGGAACCGCCGCTGCGCCGACCATCCACCGATAGTTTCCGCGAACACCGAGGCAAGTGCCATCGCTGGCGTGATCCCGCGCGCATGGGCACCACTGAAGAGCCGAGCCTTGGCATCTGCGTCAAGCCAATGATGGAGTCGCACAGTGCGATTCGGCTCAGCAACCCGCTGTACCTGCGGGAGTTCGGGCGCGCCCGGAAGTTCTGTGAGGCGAGAGCGCCACCAGTCGCGATCCCGTGCCCGTTCGTCGACGAGCGCCGCCGCAGCGGTCACGCCGATCGCTGCGAGGGCGGGAGTCGACGGGTGTGCGGCAGTTGTGGGTGAGGGTGGAGCCGTCGCGGGTTCTATCGGCATCGCGGGTTTCGCCAACGCCGACGCGGACGCAGCAGTCGGGGACGCGGATGCAGCGGACGCTGTTGCCGATGCTGTGGGCGCAGTGGGCAACGCCGTGTCTGCCAAGTACTGGCGGAACGTGTAGTGCTGCGGCGGGAGGGTTTCGCCCTGGTACAGGCGAGCCAGGTCGCTTACCAGGATGCGGTAGCTCATCGCGTCGGCGGCCAGCATGTCGACGTCGAGGTGTACACGGCTGCGGCTGCCGGGGAGTTGGGTAAGAGCGATGTCGATCACCTGACCGTCCTCAACTGCGAGGCGCTGGTGCGTGCGGGCGTCGCGTAGCTCGGCGAGGCGGGCGTCTACCGCGTCACCGGACAGCGCACGTAAGTCGTTGACGGAGAACACCTCTCGGCCGGGTCGGGCGAGGGTCTGCTGCGTGCCGTCAGCGAGAAACCGGGTGCGCAGCATCGGATGGCGGGCAACGAGGTTATCCACAGCCTTCCCCAGGCGAACGGGATCAACCTCACCCCCATCGAACTCAACGTAGAGATGCGCGGCCACGCCCCCCAGTTCCTGCGCCTCCGACCGCCCAATCCAGTAGGCGTGCTGCATCGGCGCGAGCGCGAAGGGAGCCCCGTCATCGTCGACGGCACCTACGTTCGGCGCGCCACCGCCCGAGCCGCTGACAGAGGGGACAGCACCGCCAGCCAACGGAACGCGGCCCGACTCCCGGTCAGCAACGGGCGCCGCGACATGGTCGGTCAACCCGACGTCAGCGGCCAACGCGGCATCACCGCTCGCCGAAGACGAACCGTGGGGCGCAACGCCTGGAGTCGGTGCCGCAGTGCCCACCACATCGCTCGGTTCAACACCGTTCAGCAACGCGAACCAGGCGTCTACCGTCGGGTGGGCCGCCAGTAGGGCGAAGTTGGTTGCGATTCCTCGCTTTCGCCAACCTCCCGCCAGCTTCATTGTGCGGATGGAATCTAGGCCGAGTTCGATCAAGTCGGTGTCGTCGGCGATCGATTCCGGGGCGATGTCCAGGTGGCGGGCGATGGCGGTGCGGATTTCGACGCGGTCGATCGCAACGCCTGCGGGTGGGGTCTCCATCTGCGGTTTCGCTCCTTTGTCACCGCCCATTCCCCGGGCGCGTCCGGTACTGCTGGGCGGAACCATACCCCATTGAGATAGGGTTGCCTAACCTATGTAGCTGGCCTCGTATCGGAGATTGTCGTGACGTTGTCGACTAAGTTGTCGCCCGAGTTGTCCCCCACTGGCACGGACCACCGCGACGGTTACGTGCCCTTCCCGGCCGAGGCCGCGCGCGCCTATCGCGACGCCGGCTACTGGACCGGCCGCACCATCGGCCACCTATTGCGCGACACCGCAACCGCGACCCCCGACCGCCCAGCCGTCCTCAGCGAAACCGGCACCCAGACTTACGCCGAACTCGACGAGGCCGCCGACCGACTCGCACACGGGCTACTCGCACTAGGCCTAACCCCGGGCGATCGCGTTGTCATGCAACTGCCCAACGTCCCCGAATTCGCGACCGCCCTCTTCGGCGTACTGCGCGCGGGACTGATCCCGGTGCTCACGCTGCCCGCGCATCGCAGGGTCGAAATCGAGCATCTGGCAAGACTTTCCGACGCCGTTGCCTACCTGATCCCCGACAAACTAGGCGACTTCGACTACCGCACCCTTGCCGAAGAAGTTCAGTCAGCAGTGCCGACCCTCCGCCACGTGCTGGTCGTTGGCGACCCAGGCGACCACACCGCACTAGCAGACATCGCCAATCACGAAGCACACCAATCACTTCCAACCCCGGACCCCGGCGACATCGCCCTCATGCTCGTCTCCGGCGGCACGACCGGCCTCCCCAAACTCATCGCTCGCACCCACGACGACTACGTCTACAACGCCACCGCGAGCGCCGAGGTCTGTGCACTCACCGCCGACGACGTCTACCTCACGACTCTGCCCGCCGCCCACAACTTTCCACTCGCCTGCCCCGGCATCCTGGGCACCGTCGCGGTCGGTGGCGCGATCACCTTCACGCTCGACCCATCGCCGGAAGCCGCCTTCGCCGCGATCCAACGCCACGGCGTCACGGTCACCGGCGTTGTGCCGCCCCTGGCTCAATTGTGGAGTGCCGCAGTCGAATGGGAGGACGCCGACCTATCCAGCCTGCGACTCCTGCAAGTCGGTGGCGCGCGCCTCGCCGAAGCTAATGCCGTCGAGGTTGAGCCCGCGCTGAAGTGCCAGCTTCAGCAGGTGTTCGGCATGGCCGAAGGTCTGCTTAATTACACGCGCCTCGACGACCCCGCCGACCTCATCTGCACGACGCAGGGCCGACCACTTTCCCCCGCTGACGAAATCCGTGTCGTTGACGCCGACGGAAACGACGTTGCCCCCGGCGAAGGGGGTGAACTACTTACGCGTGGCCCCTACACACTTCGCGGCTATTACCGTGCGCCGGAACACAATTCGCGTGCCTTCACCCCGGACGGCTTCTACCGCAGCGGCGACCTGGTCCGCCAGCTCCCGTCCGGCCACCTGATTGTGAGCGGCCGCATCAAGGACGTCATCAATCGCGGCGGCGAGAACATTTCCTGCGATGAGCTGGAAGAACACCTGCTCGCGCACCCGGCGGTTCGTCACGCGGCAGCTGTCGGCCTTCCGGACACGGCACTCGGCGAGAAGGTTTGCGTCGTCCTAGTCGGCACCGATCTGCCGACGCTGCCCGAGGTCAAAGCCTTCCTCACCGCGCGCGGCCTCGCGACCTACAAACTCCCCGACACGCTCCGCTACGCCGATGCTCTCCCCCTCACCGCCGTCGGCAAGATCGACAAGAAGGCCCTACGCGCAAGCTAGCCAATACGCGACGTGCCGGTTATCGCCCAAGCGACAACCGGCACGTCAGATGGCGAAAACTCAGCCGCGAACCACGTACGGCGCGACGCTCCCCAACTTCTCGCACGTCTCCTCAAACTCGCGTTCGGGCTTCGACTGCGAAACGATCCCGGCCCCCGCACGCAACCACGCGCCCTCACCGGTTTGGTAGATGGCACGCAAAACTAGTGTCGCTTCAAGCGCGCCCGATGGCGAAACCCGCACCACCGCACCCGAATACAGCCCGCGCGGATCGTGGTCGTTACGGAAAACGGAGTCGACACCTTCACGCTTGGGGATGCCTGAGGCCGTCACCGACGGGAAAAGGACGTCGAGCGCGTCCCAACTGCTCCGACCAGCGGCCAGCGTGCCGCGCACGGTCGACGCGAGGTGCTGCACACTGCCCCGCTCCCGCACGGCCATGAAGTCCGACACCGACGGCGTCCCGATTTCGGCGACCGAAGCGATCTCGGCAAACGAGGTCTGCACCGAAATCGCGTGCTCGACAATCTCTTTCGGGTCGGAAAGTAGATCGGCACGCGCGGCGTCGTCAGCCTGCGTACCAAGGCCAAATGCGCGCGTTCCGGCGAGCGGCTCGGTCGTCACGACCCGCGCATCATCGACCGAAGCAACCAATTCGGGGCTAAATCCTGCCGCTTCCAACCCGCCAAGGCGCAGCAGGAACGAACGGGCGGGCGTGTTGTTCGCGCGACCAAGTCGGTAGGTGGCGGGCACGTCGACCGGGAACGGCAGCGCGACCTTCCGCGACAGAATCACCTTCTGATACTCGCCAGCCTGAATTTCGGCGACAGCGGCGGCAACGCGACCCTGGTAGTCGGTCACGTCGGGCCGCACGTCAACGGGGTGCGCGGTCGGCAGCACCGCCCCCTGCGACGCGGCGATCAGATCGTGGATGTCACAGGTTTCGGCGGGGGTTGCGCCACTGACCCGCACACCGCCCCCGTCAATGCGCACCTCTATGCGCGGGATCATCAACTGCGCCAACGGCGTTCGCTGATTGAGGTAGCTGGTTACGTCAAGCGAGTACGCGCAGAATTCGAAGGCGATCCACCCGTACGCGCCACGCTCTTCGCCGGACAAATCCGCAAGCGAAGCGAGCGCCGCGTCGAGCGTGTCGGCCGGACTGCCACTCCACGCACGCGCGGTGGTCTCCCCCGCCCAGGTCGTGCGCAGTTCGCCAGCGTCGAGTTCGATGCCGCCGAGCGGGTCGGCCGCGAAAACCCAGCCGTCGGGCTGCTCGTACATCACGTACTCGCCAAAACGGTCGGCCGCCGCCAACGACGACATCGCCGCCGCAGGATCGGTCACATACTCCACCCGCACGGGCTGCTCGGTCGACGACAACGATCCTCCAAGGTAATGCTGACCTAACTTGATGCGAGTTAGGTTAGCATTACCTGGCCCGCTTCGGTTGATCGTCTTCCACCGCCGCCCGCTCCACACTCAACAGGCTCGCCTGACTGTGCTCAGCCTGGTAAGCCGCCCAACCGCCGTTCGCCCCGAACAGGCGCTTGCGCCACACCAGCCACCACACCGCGAGCAAGTTCACCACCAGCGCGACCACCTTGAAAACGGTCACGCGCTCAATCAGTTCGTAAATCTCCAGCGGTAGAAAAACGCTGGTAGCGATCACCGACAGGTACTCACCCCACCGTTTCGCGAGCCACAGCCCAATCGCCTCAATGAAGTGCAGCGCCGCGTATGCGTAGAGGAAAACCGCGATCCACAGCAGCGAGGTGTTCGACAGCTTGAACAGATCGTCAGCCCAACGGACAACGTGCGAATGGTCGACGTTCCAGCCGATCTGGTTCGCGAACGGTTGCAGCAGCGGCAAATCGGTATCGAAACTGTTCGCGTAGCGGCCCTTATGCGACCGGAAGCGCTGCGCCAACATCGCCGCGATAAGCATCAACACCCCATGAAACGCCCGGTCAACGGCGAGCAGTTTCAGAATCCATCGGTCGCGTAGCAGCCGACCGCGCGGGACGAACGGTGCCTCATCAGCGGGCCCCGTTCCGACGGGCTTTCCTGGTACGAACGTCCCACATCGCAAACACCGCCACGCTGTTCCCGCGACCGTCGACACCTCAAGTCGCGCGCGCAACTCCGGCTCGGTCGGGGCGTAGGTGTAGTGCCCATGAATCGCGCACGTGCGCAGCGCCCAGTCCATTCGCCGAGCGTAAAGCCGCTGGGATGCGATACCGATGTTCGACGCGGTAGGGGAAGTTCAGTGCGCCAACGCCAAACTCGGGCTTGAATGGGGAGATGATCGACGACGGTGGGCGGCGCGGCCCGCGAAATGGACCGGCAACCGAATCAGTGGTCGCGCTGGTCGAGGCGGCCTCGGGAGTCGAGCGCAAGCTCATTGGGGATTGGATCGCCGAAGGCGGGCTGAGCGCGGAGGTGGGCAGCGACGCGCCAGTCACCCAGCTCGACCTAGACGCGCGCGCGTTGTCAACGCGGCTCGTGAAGCGCGGCGACGACCCGCTCGTCGTGCCCATTCGCGTGCTGTGGCTGCCACCCGAACGCGACGGCGTGCGGCGCGTAACCTTCGCTGACCTGGCATTACTCACCAATCCGCGCAAACCGAACCGGCTGGTCCAACGTCGACTCGTGCGCAAGGAACCCGACCGGCACCGCATCCTGGTCGGCGCGCCCGCCCGGCTGAGCGAGTTGCGCGCCAACAATCCGGAAGCTGCCGCGCTGCTGCGCGCGGGGTCGGGTGACGCGTTCGCCCGCGCGGTGGTGCGCGCGGCGGTAGTCGCGCTGGAACGCGCCGAACGCACCGTGATCGGCGACCGATACAAGGTGCCGCAGCTCGTCGCCGAGGAAATACTCGACTCGCCGGAGTTCCAACGCAAACTCGACTACATCGCCGAGGAAATCGGCGCGAACCCCGACCAGGTGTATCGCAATGCGGAAAAAGCGTTGCGCGAGTTGGTCGCCGCGCAATCGCGCCTCGTCTCGGACCTGTTTACGCAGGCGATGCGGCCGATTCACGCGTCGGCGTGGAAGGTCGACGCCGACCTCCACGGGCTCGACGCCTTGCGCAAACTCAATCGACGCTATCCGCTCGTCTTCCTGCCGTCGCACCGCTCGTATGCGGACGCGCTAGTGCTCGGAGACGTGTTGGCGCGCAACGATTTCCCGCCGAACCACGTGATCGGCGGCGCGAACCTGAACTTCTGGCCGATGGGCCCCATCGCGCGCCGCACCGGCACGGTGTTCATTCGCCGCAGCTTCGGTGACGATGAGATTTACAAGGCGGTCGTCGAGGAATACTTCGCGTATCTGCTCGCGAAACGCTTCAACATGGAGTGGTACTTCGAAGGTGGTCGCACGCGCACGGGCAAGCTGCGTCCGCCGCGCTACGGATTGCTGAATTACCTTGCGGCAGCGGTGCGGTCGCGTCGGATTGAAGACGTGATGCTGGTGCCGGTGTCGATCACCTACGAGCGGCTCAACGAGCTTGGCGCGATGGCAAGCGAACAAGCTGGCGGGACCAAAAAGCCCGAGGGACTCGCGTGGTTGGCACGGTATGTGCGCAGTCAGCAGCACTCGGCGGGGCGCGTGTATGTGCGCTTCGGCGAAGCGATTTCGGCGCGGGAAAGCCTGGTGAGCCACGGCGATCCGCTCGCCGAGCGCCCGCTGACGATTCCCCTGCACGATCCAGCGGGGCAGTCGTCGAAGCCGGACGACAGCGCGACGGAAGAGGTCGAGCGAAAGGCGGTGCAGCGGTTGGCATTTGATGTCGCCGTTGGCATCAACGCGGTCACGCCGATCACGGTGAACTCGCTCGTGACGCTCGCGCTGCTCGGCGTGCACGAGCGCGCGCTCACCATCGGCGAAGTGCGCACCGTCCTCGACCCCGTCATCGCCTACATCGCCGCCCGCGGACTGCCCGCTGGCGAACTCACCAAATTGCGTGATGAGCAGGGTCTTCGTGTTGTTTTGGAACAGCTCGAACTCGCCAACGTGGTCACCGTTTATCGCGGCGGGCTCGAACCGGTTTACGCCATCGAACCAGGCGCGCACCTGGAAGCCGCGTTTTACCGCAACAGTGGCGTGCACTGGTTCGTCAACCGCGCGATCCTCGAACTCGCCGCGCTCACCGCGGTCGAACAGCCCGGCGACGACCCGCTTCGCTCGGCGTGGAAAGCCGCGTTTGCCCTGCGTGACCTGCTGAAATTCGAATTCTTCTTCCCTGAACGCGCCGAGTTCGCCGATCAGATCATCGAAGAAATCCGGTTGATCGTGCCGGAGTGGGATTCCAACACCCCAGACGATCGACTCGACCGTCAATTCCTCAGCGCCCTAACGAGTTCGGGCTTCGTGATGGCGCACCGCGTGTTGCGTTCGTTCTTCGACGCACAGCTGGTTGTCGCCGAACGCCTCGCCGCACACGCTCCCGACGAGGTGATCGACCGCAAACAATTCATCGACGAATGCGTTGCGGTCGGCAAGCAGATGTTGCTGCAACAGCGGCTACACAGCCCGGAATCGGTGTCGACCGAATTGTTCACCAGCGCATGGAAACTCGCGGACAATCACCACCTAATTGAGCCTGCGGAACCGGGTAAGGAGCAGGAATTGGCTGAGCGACGAATTGAGCTGGCGGAGCGATTGCGGGCGCTTGGGGAACGCGTTGGGCGGGCGGCGGCACTCGACCCGTCGAACCAGGTTGCGCGATGAGCGAGGCTGGGAAGTTGAGCGACGGCACCGGCCCCGAGCGGCGCGGCGCGGGCGATGCGAATGCCCGGGCGGGCGACGCGAACACACAGGCGAGCGACGCGAACGCACAGGCGGAGGACGCGAACGCGCAAGTAGGCGACGTGAGCGCGCGGGCGGGCGAGGTGAACGCGCGAGCGGCCAGGGCGGTAGCACCCAGCGCTGAGCTGGGCTCGGCGGCCAGCACCCCGCTCGATGATGCGGTCAAGCTGATCCGAGCGACACCAGCTGAGGCGGTTGCGGCATTCGACCTCAGCGCCGTGATTGCACGAATTCCTAAGCCTGGCAAGCGAACTGATCCTGACTCACGCGCGTTACTGAACGGGTTCGTCAATCCCGAGACCCTCGATGCCGCAGCGTTCGACGATGCCGCCGACCTCGGCGAGCGCGTCTTCCGCAAGCACCTCTACGGCTACCTCTACCCGGAAGCGTGGCGGCTCATTCGCGAGCACCAGCGGGCCGGGCACCGGGTGCGGTTGGTGTCGGCGTTGCCGGAGTTCGCGGTCGCGCCGGTCGCCCGCACGCTGGGGATCGAGGAAATCGTCGCGGAACCGGGCGCGGTCGACTTCGCGTACGCACAGGGCGGGTCGAACCCCCTGCTCACCAACGCTCGCTTCGCGACAGCGATCAATGCCAAGGGTTCGCGCGGACTTACCTTTCACCCAAGGCGCGCACCCCGAATCCGCGACTACCTCCGCACGATCGTCGCGTCCATCGGCCTGATCTTAGGCTCGCTCGTCGGTATCGCGCGCAAGGCGACAACGCGCAAACGGCAAGCGATGGCCGACGGGCTCATGCACGACGCGACAACGGCGACGCTGGCCGGGCTCGGCGTTCGTCTCCGCGTCGTCGGTGCCGAAAACGCCAGCTCACCTCGGCCTGCGGTGTTCCTCTTCAACCACCAAAGCCAGCTCGACGTGATCATCGTGCCCAAGGTGCTCGGCGGGAATGTGACTGGAGTTGGCAAGCAGGAGCTCACCAAGCATCCCGTTTTCGGCCCGATCATGCGGTTCGTTGGCGTCACGTTCATTGACCGCAGCGACACCGCCAAAGCGAAAGCCGCGCTCGCGCCGGTTGTTTCGACGTTGCGCGGCGGGCTGTCGATCGCCATCGCGCCCGAAGGAACCCGCTCGTACACGCCTGGCCTCGGGGAGTTCAAGAAGGGCGCGTTCCACATGGCGATGCAGGCTGGCGTGCCGGTGATTCCGGTAGTGATTCGCAACGCGGGCGAGATCATGTGGCGGGATTCGCCGATCGGGCGGTCCGGGGTGGTCGACGTTGCGATTCTGCCGCCGATCGACGTATCCGCCTGGAAACCAAGCGAATTAGACCGGAATGTGGCCGCCGTTCGGAATGTGTTCGAGGACACACTGCTGAGCTGGCCGACCGACTTGACCTAAAGCTTTGTTCAGGTTTCATGATTGTTTCACCACCGAATGAGGAGTGAACATCATGACTACCAATACTGTTGCCGCCAACCGTCTTTCGATCCCCGCACTGTCGCGTCCCGTCGCCGTGATTGGCGCCGCGCTCGCCGCGCTTGTACTCAATCTGATCCTGTGGGGCATCGGCGAGGCGGCAGGCGGGTCGTTCTTGACGACCGACAAGGGCGTGCAGCAAAGTGTCGCGCCGGGCGGGGTTGTGCTGATGTCGCTCGCGCCACTTGGCATCGGACTTACTGTCGCCGTGCTGATTTCGTACCTGTGGACGCCGATTCTGCGGGTCGCCGCAGTGGTTGGGTCGGTGTTGTCGCTGGGGACGATCGCGCTCACGGTTGCCGCCGACTTCGATACCGCATCGACCATCGCGCTTTCGCTGATGCACGTCGCGCTGGTTCCGGTGATGGTGATCGCGCTTGAAGCGGTTCGGAAGAACATCTCTTAGGTTTTCAAACACGAACGGGGCCACGCCAATTAGGCGCGGCCCCGATTTCGTTTGCGCTTAGACCGAGCGGCCGAACAGCAGCTTCCACGGCATCAACGCCGACTCAAGCTGCACCTTCAAGCTCATCTTCGACGCGCCAATTGTGCGCTCTTCGAAGCGAATCGGGACTTCCGCGATGCGGTGACCCTTCTTGATGGCCCGGTAGTTCATCTCGACCTGGAACGAGTAGCCGTTGCTGCGGATCGACGCGACGTCGATGTCGCGCAACGTCGGCGCCTTCCACGCCTTGAAACCGGCGGTCGCGTCCTTCACGCCGAGACGCAGGATGAGGTTGACGTAGAAGTTGGCCCACGCCGACAGCGCCTTGCGGTACCACTTCCACTCCTCAGCGGTAGAACCGCCGGGAACATAACGCGAACCAAGGACAACGCCAACCTCGGGCGCACTGAGCTGTTCGAGCATGGCCGGGATGACCTCGGCCGGGTGCGACAGGTCGGCATCCATCTGGATCACCACGTCAGCGCCCTCTTCGAGTGCCTGGGTGATGCCCGCGATGTAGGCGCGGCCAAGGCCGTCCTTCTCCGTGCGGTGCAGCACGCTGACCGTGTTGGGCAGCTCAGCGGCCAATTTGTCAGCAACTTCGCCCGTGCCGTCCGGCGAATTGTCGTCAACAACGAGAACGTGCAGGTCGGGGACCGGCAGCGCCGTCAGCCGCTCCACCGCCACCGGCAGATTTTCCCGCTCGTTGTAGGTCGGCACAACAACGGTAACCCTCAAGGGTCGCCCTCCCTGCTCACCTGGTAACGCCGGCGCACCCCAGGTGGGCGCCGAGCATGTATCGATTCGTTATGACGTTACTCGATAGAGCTGAAAGATGACTGAGCGGGAGCAGTCATTACGCCGGGTGGGCGAACCGTTCTACCAACGCTTGGATACGCGAAGCCGATATGCCTTCGCGCTGTTCCACTGCCAGCGGGTGGTCGGTTGGCTCCAACTCAACCAATGGGCGCTGGCCTACCGGCTGCGCATGGAGCCGGGCACGCAAGTTGAGGGTCGATGGTTCGTACGTCGGCAAAATGTTGGCGAGGTAACCGCCGATAGGGTCGTCATCGACGCGGGCCGGGTTGCTCCACATGTCGTCGGCCCGCACGAAGCTGGCGCGACTCGCCGAGACCCAGACACCCCAGTCAAACACGTCGTCTGAGTCGACGATCGGCAGCAACAACCTGCCACGCAGGAAAAAATGCTCGTCCCCGATGACGCATTGGTCGCTGGTCAGCACATGCCCGTCGACCCCATGCATGCTGTCTTGCCAAAACGCGGGCGCTGGCACCGCGAACCCCGCAGGCGAACCATTATGCACATCACCGCAATACTCGCATTGAAAACCCGCACTCACGGAGCGCAACTGTAGTGCTTGAGCCCGCGCCGCGCGCGGCGGAACAGCCGCTAACTCGGCCACATCCACGCCGGGCGGGTGAGCGGGCGCTGGTCGCGGATGAAGGTTTCGCCGTCTCGCTTCACCAACTCGATTGACGCGTAATCGGTTGTGTTGTCGATCACTTCAATCACTTCCGCCGCGTGCGAGACGACGACCACCTGGGTGCGCTTTGACGCCTCGACCAACAACGTGGCAAGCGGGGCGAAAAGGTCGGGGTGGAGGCTGGTTTCGGGCTCGTTGAAAACCAGCAATTCCGGCGGGCGCGGGGTAAACATCGCGGTTACCAGGAGTAAGTAGCGCAAAGTGCCATCGGAAAGTTCGTTCACCGTCAACGGGCGAAGCAAATGTTGCTGGTGCCACTGCAGACTGAATTGGCCATCGACGTCCTTGACAGCTGCCGAGCAACCGGGAAACGCATCGTCAATTGCTTCGTTGAAACCCTCCCTATCCCCGTTCTCGAAAACCGTCTGAATCGCGGCGGGTAGGTCGGCACCGTCAGAAGGCAGAGCCGGGGTGAAGGTGCCGATCGCGCTTGTACGGGCGGGAGCGGACGCGTCGGTGCGGAAATGGTCGTAGAAACGCCAGCCGCGCATCCGGTCACGCAGCTGCGCCATTTCCGGGGCCGCACCCGGATCGGAAAACTCCGACAACATCGAGTCGTAGTTGCTCACCGGGTGACCGTCATAGTTGATGTGATCGTCAGTGACGATCATCAGCGCGTTGCTGCGCTCGGCAAGCAAAGACCCAGGTCGCGGCTTTCCAGCCCACACGTGCTCGGTCTTGATGACAGGGTCAAGCGCGAACATGGTCGCCCCGCCAGCAAACCCCAGCTTGATCGCGTAACTGAAATCGTCCCCAGCGAAACCCAACCGCAGCGCGCCGTTGTTTTCGTTGGACCGACTGTCAGCGCGCCCTGCCCGCACACTCGCGCTACCGCCCGGTGGACCAGTCCACAGCGTCGCTGGCAAACCTCCCTCGCGGGCCAATGCGCCAACGGTTCCGTTGCGTGAGGTATCTGCCAGCAAGCGCAAAGCGCGGTACAGGTTGGACTTGCCCGAACCGTTCGCGCCGGTGATGACCGTCAACCGGTCGAGAGGAACAACTACATCGCGTAAAGAGCGGTAGTTGGCGATTGCCAAGCTCGTGAGCACACGAGCGAGCATAGAGAAGAAAAGCGACCCTGACGGGACTCGAACCCGCGACCTCCGCCGTGACAGGGCGGCGCGCTAACCAACTGCGCCACAGGGCCAAACTGTGTGCGTGTAGAAGAACACGCGAAAATCCCCCGGAGCTAACCGAGGGATTCAGTGGCCAGAGCCGGGATCGAACCGGCGACCTTCCGCTTTTCAGGCGGACGCTCGTACCAACTGAGCTACCTGGCCGCAGGTACCCAAGCTGCTGGGCACCAAACGCGAAGTGCCGGATTGCTCCGGCACTTACTTGCGACCCTGACGGGACTCGAACCCGCGACCTCCGCCGTGACAGGGCGGCGCGCTAACCAACTGCGCCACAGGGCCTTGCTGTACTGCCATGCTCCATTCAAGTGCAGTCCGAAGACTGTACCCCCTACGGGATTCGAACCCGCGCTACCGCCTTGAAAGGGCGGCGTCCTAGGCCGCTAGACGAAGGGGGCTCGTTCCGAATCTCTTCGGGGCGGCTTGCAACGTTTCCGTTGGGAGCTTGGATAGCTTATGACAGGTTCATACCGACTTCCAAATCGCCTGGTCAGACGCCCAAACCGAGGTCGTCAAGCTGCGCTTGGGCTCGCCAACCTTCAGCGTGGAAGCGCTGCATCCACCCCGGGGTTGCCATGGACTCAACGATAACTTCCAGCACCTCAGCGAAGCGGGCGCGCAGGTCGGCGGCCGCGCCGTTGGTGATGGGGTCGGCCAAGTAGCGCTGACCAGCCAAGGCAGCGGAGAGTGCGCGGGTGAAGCGGTCCGGGTCGGCGTCGGCGCGCAGCTGACCGTCGTCGATGGCACGCACCGCGAGCACTCGGGTAGCCCGCGCGACGATGCGACTACCGCCATTGCCAGCGTCGCGATGGAAGTCGGGTTCGATCACCAAGCGGTACTCCGCCTGGACGATCGTGTCGTGTTCAAGACGCAACGCGATCTCATCGACCATGCCGTGCAGCACGTCGAGCGGGCCAAGGTCGGCGCGCATGAGCCACCGATCGGCGCAGCCTCGATACCGTTCGACCGCGGTTTCTAGTACCGCGCGAGCGAGATCTTCTTTCGAATCGAAATGAAAGTACATCGCGCCTTTAGTAGCGCGCGACCCTTCCAGAATGCGGTTGAGCGATGCCGCGGCATATCCGCTCTTGCCGAACTCAACGGCCGCGGACTTGATGATTGCCGCGCGTGTCCGACGGGCCCGCTCTTGCTGCCGTGCCATGCTCGAAACGCCTCCGAAGCTTTTGTTTGTCAGAAATCCGGATGCACTCCGGCTGCTATAGTTCGCCTGCCCGAGTGCGCCGCAGGGGGTGCACACTCGGGCCCTATTACCTGCGCCGACAGTGCCCTAACGCGGCCGGTGTAACGCCCCCATTTCCCCAATCCCGTGGTAGCGCTGCCCACCCGCGCTCCCGACTCGCAACAACGATGCTGCTGGTGATACCGCATCCATCGGCGACATCGACGATTGTTTTCGAATTCACCCGAGCGCCACCGTACTCGGGTTCGCCAGTCGACACGCGGCAAACCGAAGACATATCCCAACATTGAGTTGGGTTAGTCAGCGCAGCGAACGGTGTGCAACTCAGCGACGAACCGTCATGATGAATTGTCAACGCGCGCAAGCTTGTTGAGACGCCGACACCGTGCCGCACCTCGCCTACCCGCGCAACGGCAACGTGAGAACGGTTGAGCTCGCTCATCACCCACCCTTGTTCGTCGAAAACTGTTGTTGCTCAACAGTATTCGATTGCGGCGCGCATGCGTAACCGTGGGGCACGCAGCGTTGCCCACCTGCACCGACCCCCACTATTGGGCCCAACGGCTAGGTGTCGGTTAGACTCCCCACCGCGCCCCTTTAGCTCAGTTGGTAGAGCTGGTGACTTTTAATCACTAGGTCGTAGGTTCGAGTCCTACAGGGGGCACTCGCTAGCTAGCCTGTGGTCGACTCGGCACCTGCCGAGTCCACCTTCAACGCAGGCGGAGCCGATGACTTCCTTCGATGACTTGCTCTCCCAAGTTCCCATCGCCCAGATCGCCAGCCAGCTCGGCGTCGACAACGCGACAGCCACCAGCGCGATCCAAGCGGCACTGCCCACTCTGCTCGGCGGGCTGCAAGCCAACGCTGCCGAACCCCAGGGCGCCGCTTCCCTGCTCGGCGCACTCGACCAGCACGGCGACCTCGTGAGCAACGGCCAGGTCGACTTAGCGAACGTCGACATCGCCGACGGCGAGAAAATCGTCAATAACGTCTTCGGCGACGAGAAGAACACCGTCATCAGCACGCTCGGCGCGACCAACGAGGGCGGCGGCAACGACCTCATCGGCAAGCTAATGCCGATTCTGGCCCCGATCGTGCTCGCCTACCTCGCCAAGCAACTGATGGGCGGAAATCAGGCACCGGCACAGCAGCAACAGGCACCGAGCAACGGCGGCATCGGCGACATCCTTGGCGGCCTGCTCGGCGGTGCGAGCAACAGCGGCGGGCTCGGTGGGGTGATCGGCGGGGCACTTTCAGGCGGTGCTGGCGGCGGCCTCGGCTCGATCCTCGGCGGACTTCTCGGAGGAAAACACTAATAACGGCTAACGACAACAGGGGCCCGCAACGATAGACCCCATGTTGCGGGCCTTTCCCCCTAGACTCGTGGCACACCACAGCACCCGGTCGACGACTCTGTCGGCGAACACGAGATCGGGCCGAAAGATCACAGTTGCGTTTCGCATCACACCTACGGTGTCGTAGGGTATGACCTGAATGCGACGTAGGACAGCAGACAGCGAAGGGTTTTTAGATGGCAAGGGATCTGACTCAACTCGAACTGCTCAAGGAGTTGGAGCCGGTTGCCGAGGAAAACGTCAATCGGCATCTGTCGCTCGCTAAGGAATGGCATCCACACGACTACGTTCCGTGGGACGAGGGTCGCAACTTCGCCGCGCTTGGTGGCGTCGACTACGACCCTGAGCAGTCGCGCCTCAATGAGGTCGCCAAGGCCGCGATGATCACCAACCTGCTCACCGAGGACAACCTCCCCTCCTACCACCGCGAGATCGCTGAGAACTTCTCGCAAGACGGCGCGTGGGGCACCTGGGTTGGTCGGTGGACGGCTGAGGAGAACCGCCACGGCATCGTGATGCGTGACTACCTGGTCGTCACCCGTGGCGTCGACCCGGTCGCGTTGGAAAACGCGCGCATGATTCACATGACCAACGGTTTCGCCTCCCCCGGCGAGGTCGACGCGGGCTTCCTGCACTCGGTCGCCTATGTGACGTTCCAGGAACTCGCGACGCGCGTGAGTCACCGCAACACCGGCCGGGTGTGCGACGACCCGATCGCCGACCGCATGCTTCAGCGCGTCGCGGCCGACGAGAACCTGCACATGATCTTCTACCGCAACCTGGCTGGCGCCGCGCTCGACCTCGCGCCCGACCAGGCGATCGAGGCCATCGCGCTCATCCTGGAGAACTTCCAGATGCCGGGCGCTGGCATGCCGAACTTCCGTCGCAACGGCGTGCTCATGGCCAAGCACGGCATTTACGACCTGCGTCAGCACCTCGAAGAGGTCGTGCAGCCTGTGCTCAAGAAGTGGAACGTGTTCGAGCGCACCGACTTCACCCCGCGCGGCGAGGCTGTTCGCGACCGGCTCGCGATCTTCCTCGACAAGCTCAGCGGCGATGTCATCAAGTTCGAAGAGCAGCGCGACAAGGCGCTTGCTCGCGAAGCCAAGAAGCGCGAGCTGGCTTCGGTCTAAGCCCTTCACGCAAAAGAGCCGCCCACCTGATCGAGGTGGGCGGCTCTTTTGCGCTGCCTACTTGCCGAGCAGCGCGTCGGTGCCACCGACGTCGGTGATCTGCCAGTTCTGGCCCTTGTCCACGGTGATCGTGAAGAGCACCGTGTTGCGAATCGGGTCGGGACGCTGCGCGTTGGTCGTCGTTGTGTCGATGAAGGCGTCGACGTGGAAAACGTCGCCGTCTTGCGACATCACCTTCGCGGTGATCGGCGTTGCCGTCGACGTCCACTTGAGGATCGTGACGATCTGCTGCAAACGCGGCGCGGCTGCGTCGAATTTGTCGGCGACCGGCTTCGCGGTGCCCGCCTTGAGTGCGGTGAGCCACGCGTTGAAGTCGTTGTAGTTCACGTTGCCGGTCGCGGTCGCGTAGTCGAGAGCGATCTGCTCGGCTTTCGCGTTGTCGGCTGCTTTCGCGTCGCGGTCGGCGAGCTTGTTGTGCGACGACAACAGCAACGCGGCGAGCACAATCGCGATGACGGCCAGGATCGCGATCACCGCGCCGCCAAGTAGCGACGACACCTTGAGCGCGACCGTGCCCTTATTTGATTCTGCTGGCACCTGCGCGCCTTCGCTATTTTCGGCCATTTGTCCAGATTAGCTGGTACAGGCCGTTACAATCTCTAGCCCTTCGCGAACTCTGCGGCCAGCCATGCCAGCGTTGCCGGTGTGTCGGTGGTCAACACGCCAAAATGGGGACTAATAGGGTTGTCCGCGACGGTCTCGTAGGTGACATATTCGACATTTTCCGAACCGTTCAGTTCGGTCAGCTGGTCGACTAGCGCCGACGTGGTGACCGCGAGCACGCGCGGATCGTCAAGGCCCTGCACAACGCGAAGGCCAACCTCGCTGGTCACGACCGGATTGTTGGCCTCAAGGACCGCGAGCACCTTCTGGTAATCGGGGCCGTCGATCGCTTCAGGCTTGAGCAAATCGGTGCCGAGGATGCCGCCGAACGACTCCTCTTCACTCAGGCCAAAGCGCGAACGCGTCGGGATATCGCGCTGATAGAGCTCGTACGCGCGGTCGGTGAGCAGGGCGCGCAGGTCGATCGACGGGTCGGCGGCGACCGCGCCGATCAGGAAAAGCGGGAAGAAGCCAATCACCTCGTGTGTGATCGGGCTCTGCGGAATGAGCCGGAACCCGTCGGCGACACTCGCGCCGGGCGCGTAAGCGGTCACACCGACCAGGCGCAGCTCGGGCGTCCATTTCGGGGCGTGATGGGCGGCGAAGATCGCGGCGTGACCGCCCTGGGAGTGCCCGAGTACGGCGACGTTACCCGACAGTTCCGGGTGCAGGATGCGGGCAGCGCGAACGATGTCGAGCACGCTTCGCGCCTCCGACTCGCCTACCAAATACGGGTGATTGCCGGGCGTGCCGAGGCCCTCGTAATCGGTCGCGACAACGGCGTAACCAGCGCGAAGGAGGTCGTTGACCAGGCCGTGCGGTTCGACATTGACCTGATGCGCTGGCCCGTCGACGGTGTCGCGCGAAGGGGCGGCAAGATCGGCGGCACCGACGGTCCCATGCGCCCAACTCACGACCGGATTGCCCGGCGCGGGATGCTTCGGCAACGCGATGATCCCCGACACAACAATCGGTTCGCCGTGGACATTCTCGGACCGATACAGCACGCGCTCGTTAGTCGCCGCTTCGGCGAACGCGGCGACACCTGCCAGCTCAGCCGCCCAAATCGGGTCACCGTGTTCGCCGTCGGGAAGCGGAGCGGGCGGGACGTAAAACGCGGCGCCGGACGGGGCTAGCTGGCTGGTCACAAAGATCTCACTTTCCTCTTTTGGGCTGCGACCTCGGCAGATGAGACAATCGAAGCCGTGACTTCCACGCTGCCTCACGCGCCGACGGCGCTGCGGATCGGGCCATATCCGGTTGATCCGCCGGTGGTGCTCGCCCCGATGGCAGGCATCACCAACCTCGCGTTCCGCAAACTATGCCGGGAATTCGGCAGTGCTACCTCTATTTACGTCTGCGAGATGATTACTGCTCGCGCCGTTGTGGAACGCAACGAGAAGACGATGCACATGATGTCGTTCGACGCCGACGAGTCGCCTCGATCAATGCAGCTTTATGGCGTTGACCCGAAGACGCTCGGCGAAGCGGTCCGCATCATCGTCGGCGAGAACATCGCCGACCACATCGACCTCAATCTCGGTTGCCCGGTTCCGAAGGTCACCCGACTTGGTGGCGGCGCCGCGCTGCCGTACAAGCGCGAACTGTTCCGGCAGATCATCCGCGAAATGGTCACGTCTGCCGGCGATGTGCCGGTCACGGTGAAGTTCCGCATCGGCATCGACGACGAGCACCACACCTACCTCGACGCTGGCCGCATCGCCGAAGCCGAGGGCGCGCAGGCCGTCGCGTTGCATGCGCGCACGGCCGCGCAGCGTTATTCCGGCGAAGCCGATTGGTCGAAGATCGCACGGCTCAAGGAAGCCGTCACCACCATTCCGGTGCTCGGCAACGGCGATATTTTCAGCGCCGACGATGCCGTTCGCATGATGGCCGAAACCGGTTGCGACGGCGTTGTTGTTGGCCGTGGCTGCCTCGGTCGACCGTGGTTGTTCGCTGAACTCGCCGCCGCGTTGCGTGGTCAGCCGCTGCCCGAAGCGCCCAACCTTGGTCGCGTTGGCGAGGTGCTCTACCGCCACGCTGTGCTGCTTTCCGACCATCAGGGCGAAGACAAAGCGATGCGTGACCTGCGCAAACACATGGCGTGGTACCTCATGGGTTTCCCGGTCGGTGCCGACCTTCGTCGCTCGTTCGCGACGGTAACCAGCCTGACTCAGCTGGAGGATTTGATCGGCAAGCTCGATCCGAGCGCGCCTTTCCCCGCCGACGCCGAAGGCCCGCGCGGTCGTCAAGGCTCGCCGGGCAAGGTCGCGTTGCCGCATGGCTGGCTCGACGATCCTTACGATGCTGCGGTCCCCCACGCGGCCGACGTGATGCACAGCGGGGGCTAACCGCGGCGTCATCGAAGCTACATATTCGCGCCTGACCGCCGCGAATAGTTATTGCCCTCGCCAGGGCGCGTAATCCCACACGGCAGCAACGTGGCGCAATCGTTACTATTGGCGGTACTCGCGCTGCGGTCTCGCTGGGGTGGGTATACGCGCAGGTCGATGAGAAGTGAGGTTCGTTGGTGGGTGACGATCGGCGCGGGCCTACGCCCCGGCCAGGCAGTCGCGCGCCTTGGGAGCGCTATTCGTCTGGCGAACCAGCTGAAGGCGAGACAACTGGCCGTCGTTCACGCCACACCGAAACTTCCGGCGACTCCGCGCCGATCAGCGTGCAGGACCTGGTGAATCGGGTCGATAGCGAACGCACACGTCGCCGTCGCGGTGCCGCGCCCGCGCCTGTCGATTCCGGTCGCGCCACGCGACGGGCACGCGAGCAGGCACCGCAGGCGACGCCGCGTCCCGACGACCTCACCGCGCGCAGCCAAAGCGCACCGTCGCCCGCCGACCGCACGGCGACCACCGCCTTCACCCCGGTCGAACCGCACGACCCGATGAACGCGCCAACCGAGGTGCTGCCGATCGTCGGCGCCGACGGCAACCGTGCGCGCCCCGTCAAGTCCGCCCCGCGCGGTCCGCAAACCATTCCGCATAAGCGCGCCAAGCAGGCAAGGATGGCTGGCCGCGTCACGCTCACCTTCTTCGCGGTGATCGCGCTTGTCGCGACCGGTGGCGGGTGGAGTTACCTGCGCGCGACCGGCAACAGCTTTACCCAGGTCAGCGCGCTCGACGGCAACCAGGACGACGTTTCCGACGGCGACATGCAGCTCGGTGACGAGAACTATCTGATCGTCGGCACCGACACGCGCGCTGGCGTGAACAGCACCCTCGGCGCCGGGTCAACCGACGACGCCGAAGGCTCGCGCGCCGACACGGTGATGCTGGTGAACATCCCGAAGAACCGTTCGCGCGTTGTCGTTGTTTCGTTCCCACGCGACCTCGACGTCACCCGACCCAAGTGTTCCGGCTGGGACAACGACAAGGGCGCGTACACCAGCCAGACCTTCCCGCAGGCAATGGGCGACAAGCTCAACGCCGTCTACGCGCTCGGCGGCCCGCGCTGCCTCGTCGACGTGGTGCGCAAAATGTCGGGGCTCAAGATCAACCACTTCATCGGCGTCGACTTCGCCGGGTTCGAAGCGATGGTCGACCAGATCGGTGGTGTCGACGTGTGCTCGACCAAGCCGATCATCGACGGCGTGCTCGGCACGGTCCTTGAGACATCGGGCCGACAACATGTGAACGGCGAGACCGCGCTCAACTATGTGCGCGCCCGTCACGTTGTTGGCGAGGAGCGCAGCGACTACGACCGCATCAACCGTCAGCAACGCTTCCTCGCTTCGCTGTTGCGCGGCGCGCTTTCGGGCAAGGTGCTGCTTGATCCGGGCAAGCTCAACGGCTTCATCAACGCCTTCACCCAGCACACGTTCGTCGACAATGTCGTCCCGCAGGATTTGCTGCTACTCGGCCGGTCGTTGCAGAAAATGGACGCGGGCGCGGTCACGTTCTTGACCGTGCCGACTGCGGGCACCACCTCGTACGGCAACGAGATTCCGCGCGAATCCGACATCAGGGCCATCTTCCGCGCGGTCATCGAAGACCAGCCGCTGCCTGGTGAGAAGAAGGCACCCGAAGCAACCAGCTCGACAACGGCACCGCCGCCCGCGAAGAAAACGCTCTACGGCGTGACCCCGTCGACGGTGTCGGTGCAGGTGTCGAACGCCTCAGGCACCGCCGGTGCCGCCGCTCGCGTCGCGACCAAGCTCAGCAACTACGGGTTCGGCATTTACACAACGACCAACTACGCCGGTGGTGTTGTTTCCAGCTCCAAGGTCCGGTTCTCCCCCGGTTTGGAAGCCGAAGCCGCGACCGTCGCGTCGTCAATTCCCGGCGCGAGCCTCGAAGAAGCAAGCGATCTGGGCGGCACTTTCGTCGAATTGGTGCTCGGCAGCGACTTCGCTGGCACGGTCCGTACGCCAACCGAAGTTGGCGTCGCGCTGCCGTCGGTACCGATCGGATCGCCGCACAGCAGCCCGCCAGTTACCTTGCCTTCTGATCTTGAACACATGAACGCCGCTGACGACACCTGTAAGTGAGCTGAACTGGCACGACAGTGCCATGTGGCATTTACCTGGAGTTGGGTGACAGCACTCGCCGCCACCCACTAGGGTCTGCATTTATGCGTGTGATTTACAACGAGCAAATGGCCGACCTTGCCAATCTCTTGGGTGAAATGGCTGGTCTGGCCGGTCACGCGATGGAACGGGCAACGCAGTCGCTGCTGCAAGCCGACCTTGCGCTCGCCGAACAGGTCATCAGCGAGCAGGATCGCATTTCGATCATGATCGCCGAGGCCGAGGAGAAGGCGTTCGCGCTGCTCGCCTTGCAGGCGCCCGTCGCTGGCGACCTGCGTCAGGTGGTTAGTGCGATTCAGATCGTCGGCGATGTCAACCGGATGGGCGCGCTCGCGCTGCATGTCGCCAAGGCCGCGCGTCGCCGTCATCCGGCACACGTGCTGCCCGAGGCCGTCAACGGGTACTTCGCTGAGATGGGCCGCATCGCGGTCAGCATGGGTGCTGGCGCGAAAGAGGTGCTCGAAACCCGCGACCCTGCCCGAGCCGCCCAGCTCGACCAGGACGACGAGGCGATGGACGACCTCCACCAGCACCTGTTCACGCTGCTGATGGACCGCGACTGGAAGCACGGCGTAGCCGCAGCCGTCGACGTGACGCTGCTTGGCCGCTACTACGAGCGCTTCGCCGACCACGCGGTTGAGATTGGCCGACGCGTGATCTTCCTCGTGACGGGCGTGCTGCCCACCGAAGAGGCGCTGTAAGAGAAACGCGAAAGCCGCCGTGACTCAAGGAGTTACGGCGGCTTTCGCGCTGATGAGACCTTTATCCGAAGCGGCCCGAGATGTAGTCCTCGGTCGCCCGCTGCGTCGGGTTCGAGAAGATGCGCTCGGTGTCGTCGATCTCGACCAGTCGACCCGGCTTGCCCTGGGCTTCCAGGTTGAAGAAGCCGGTCTGGTCGCTCACGCGCGCCGCCTGCTGCATGTTGTGCGTGACGATGACGATCGTGAACTCCTTCTTGAGTTCAGTGATCAGGTCTTCGATCGCCAGGGTCGAGATGGGGTCAAGCGCCGAACACGGCTCGTCCATGAGCAGCACGTCGGGCGAAACCGCGATCGCACGGGCGATGCACAGACGCTGCTGCTGACCACCCGAAAGGCCGCCGCCCGGCTTGTCGAGACGGTCCTTGACCTCGTTCCACAGGTTCGCGCCACGCAGCGAGCGTTCGGCGACCTCGTCGAGTTCCTTCTTGTTGCGCACGCCCTGCAACTTCAGGCCCGCGACGACGTTGTCGCGAATCGACATCGTCGGGAACGGGTTCGGGCGCTGGAACACCATGCCGATCGTGCGACGCACACCGACCGGGTCGATCTGCGAACCGTAGATGTCTTCGCCGTCGAGCAGCACCGCGCCTTCGACGCGCGCGTTCGGCGTGACCTCGTGCATGCGGTTGAGCGAACGCAGCACGGTCGACTTACCGCAACCCGAAGGACCGATGAAGGCGGTGACGCTGCGCGGCAGCACCGTCAGGTCCACGTTCGACACGGCGTGGAACTTGCCGTAGTAGATGTTGAGATCTTTGACGTCGATCCGCTTGGCCATGAGGTAATCCGTTTCGCTTCTTATCGGTTCCGGGTGAGCAGCTTGTTGACCACGGCGGCCGCCGCGTAGAGCAGCGCGATGAGCAGGATCAGCGTGAGCGCCGCACCCCAGACTCGTGCGCGACCCGCGGGCTCGGGGTTGGCCAGCTCTTGGTAGATCAGCAGCGGCAGCGAAGCCATGTTGCCGTCGAAGATGTTCTGGTTGATCGACTTCGAGTAGCCGACGAGCACGAGCACCGGCGCGGTTTCGCCCATGACGCGGGCGATGGAAAGCAGGATGCCGCTGATCATGCCGGGCAGCGCGGTCGGGATGACGATCCGCAGGATGGTCTTCCACTTCGGCACGCCAAGCGCGTAGGACGCTTCGCGCAGCTCATCGGGGACGAGCTTGAGCATTTCCTCGCTCGACCGCACGACGACGGGCAGCATCAGCAGCACCAGCGCGAGCGACACCGCGAACGAGCTTTGCGGCATGCCGAGCGTGGCGATCCACAGCGCGAAGATGAACAGCGCCGCGACGATCGACGGGACACCGGCGAGGATGTCGACCATGAACGTGGTGACCTTCGCGAGGCGGCCACGTCCGTATTCGACGAGGTAAACAGCGGCCATCACGCCAAGCGGCACCGCGATCAGCGACGCGACGAGCGACTGCACGATCGTGCCGTAGATGGCGTGATACACGCCGCCACCGGTCTGATCAGGCAGGATGCCCTTCTGCGAGTTGAGCCACCAGTCCGAAGACAAGACGGTGCTCAAACCCTTACTAAGCACGAGCCCGAGGACCCAACCGAGCGGGATCAGCGCGATCAGAAACGCGAGCCACACCAGCGCCGACGCGAGGTTGTTCTTGATGCGACGCGCGGTGCTGAGCTGACGGAACGTGGGTGCCTTGACCGGACGGTCGAGCAGGTTTGACGCGGACATCAGCCGTTGACCCTTCCACCGGACGCCAAGCGAGCGAGCGCGTTGACGATGAAGGTGAGTGCGAAGAGCACGAAGCCCGCCGCGATGTAGGCACCGGTCGGCAGCGGCTGGGAGAACTCAGACGCGGCCGAGGCGATCTTGGAAGCGAAGGTGTAGCCGCCGTCGAACAGCGACCATTCGCCGGGAATCGGTGCGGTACGCAGCACGACGAGCACCGCGATGGTTTCACCGAGCGCGCGGCCGAGGCCGAGCATCGAACCGGCGATCACACCGCTGCGGCCGTATGGCAGCACGGTCATGCGAACGACTTCCCACTTGGTCGCGCCGAGCGCTTGCGCGGCTTCGACGTGAGCGCGTGGCGTGAGCGCGAAGACTTCACGCGACACCGACGTGATGATCGGCAGGATCATCACCGCGAGCACGATGCCCGCGGTGAAAATGGTGCCGCCGCCGGTGATCGAGACGTTGCCGTCGGAGAACAGGAAGAACCAGCCGAGGTTCTTATTCAAAAACTCCTGCACCGGCGCGATCTTCGGCGCGAGCACGAGGAAGCCCCACAGACCGAACACGATGGAGGGGACCGCCGCGAGGAGGTCGACCAGCATCGTGAACGGCTTAGCCAGCTGCTTTGGCGCGTACTGGGTGAGGAACAGCGCAACACCGACGCCGATCGGCACCGCGATAACGAGCGCGAACACCGCGCTCAGCACCGTGACCATAAACAGGTCACGGATGCCGAAGCGCAGGTGGTTCGCGTCGTTGGTGATGAAGTCGGCGCTGGTGAAGAAGTTGACCTCGTCAGCCCTGAGTGAAGGCACCGCGCGGATCAACAGGAACAGCGCGATCAGCGCGATCGCGGCGACGATCGTCGCGCCCGCCGCCGTAGCGAGCCAACGGAAGATCGTTTCCGCCGAGTCGCGACGGCCGTGACGCACTCCGGCCGGGGCCGGGTCGGTGTTCGGTTCAGTCGGCATATGCGCAGTATCTCCGGCCACCCGCCGGACCGGCGAATTCGCTGGTCCGGCGGCGGCCACCTCAGGGTGCATGGTCATTTCATCGCCGCGATCAGGAGATGGCGTTGACCGCGGTGGTCAGCTTGGTCTTGAACGCGTCGGGCAGCGGCACGTAGCCCGCGTCGGCGAGACCGGCCTGGCCGTTGGTGACGACCGAGGTCAGGAACGCCTTGACGGCCTTGCTGGTGTCGGCATCGGCGTACTTGCTGCACACGATCTCGTAGGTCGCCATGACGATCGGGTAGGCACCCGCGGTGGTCGGCTTGTAGAACGAGCTGGTGTCGAGGACGAGGTCGTTGCCCTGGCCCTTGATCTTGACGCCGTCGATCGACTTACCGGCCGACTCGGCGGTGAGCTTGACCGGGTCCTTGCTCGCCGAGGTGATGATCTGCGAGATCGAAAGGCCCTGAGCCTTCGCGAAGGACCACTCGTTGTAGGTGATCGAGTTCTTGGTCGACTTCACCGCGGCCGATGTGCCCTCGTTGCCCTTGGCACCCTCACCGACACCGCCGGCGAACGACTTGCCCGCGCCCTTGCCCCACGCGCCGTCAGACGCGGCGTCGAGGTAGAGCTGGAAGTTGTCAGTGGTGCCCGACTCGTCGGAGCGGAAGATCACGGCGATCTTGTCCGAGGGGAGCTTGGCGTTGGGGTTGAGCGCCTTGATCTCGGGCGCGTCCCAGGTGGTGACCGAGCCGTTGAACACCTTGGCGGCGGTCGGGCCGTCGAGGACCAGGTCGGTGACGCCGTCGACGTTGTAGGTGATGGCGATCGGGCCGAAGACGGTCGGCAGGTTCCACGCCGGGCTCGCGCAACGCTCGGCGGCCTTGGCGACCTCACCCTTCTTCTCGCTCAGCGGCGAGTCCGAACCACCGAAGTCGGTCTGGTTACCGGTGAAGTCGTTGACGCCAGCGCCCGAACCCGATGAGGTGTAGTTGAGGGTGTAGCCGTCGCAGTTCTGCTCGTACGCGGCGACGAAACGCTCCATGGCGTTCTTCTGCGACGAGGCACCCGATGCCTTGAGCGCCTTCTTGCCACCGCACGCGACGCTGGTGTTGGCGGCGGTGTCGCCGCTGGTGGTGTTGTTGTCGCTACCACAGGCGGTCAGGGTCATGGCGCCCGCGGCAAAGATGCCGACGATGGCGCTGGTGCGCTTCAAGTTCACTGTTCCTCCGACATTGCTGGCTACTCGCTCGGTCCCTCACCGGCCCGGGCGAGAAGGCGACAGCTGTGCCGCCCAGAAGTAACGTAAGGTTCTCCGGTTGACAGTTGGCCCGACGTCGGTTAACGGGAAATGAACACCCCGGCGCTAAACGGGCCGCGAATGGGCGCTTTGCCGCAGTTTTACTCGGCAGTTGCCAGTTGGTGTGAGTTAGCTCATTGACGCGTGTACGCGACGTCAATGTGGGCGGGCGCGAACCCGAGCTTGGTATATGTCGCGACCGCCGCGGTGTTGTCGGCCTCGGTATAGAGCAGAACCTCGGTGAGTCCGGCGTCGCGCAGGTGATGCAGCCCGACGAGCGTCAGTAACTTGCCAAGCCCCCTACCCTGCGCGGCGGGGTCGATGCCGACCACGTACACCTCGCCAGCGGGCGCGGCGTCGGGATGGGCTTTCGTCCAGTGGAAGCCGAGCAACTGGGTCGGGTTTGCGGCGTCGAAGGCGAGGAATAAGCCAGCCGGGTCGAACCAGGACTCGTCACGTCGAACGGCGATGTCGCGTTCGGTCCATCCGCCCTGTTCGGGGTGCCAGGAGAAGGCCGCGTTGTTGACGCGCAGCAGTTCGGCGTCGTCGGCTGGACCCGCGTAGGTGCGAAGAAGGACGTCAGCGGGAACGTCCACGTCAGGTAGCTCATTGTTTGCTAGTGGTCGACGCATCTGCCAAAGCTCGCGCGCTGTCGTCAGACCGAGCTTGCCAGCCACCGCCTTCGCCGCAGGTCGATCGCCATGCGCCCATACGCGAGCACCCGCGCCACCTTTGGTCAGCGCGGCGTCGACAAGCGAAGCGCCGAGTCCGTTGTCGCGCGCGGCCGGGTCGACAGCGACCTCGGCCATCGCGGGGTGATCACCATGTGCCGCAACAAGATTCGCGTAGCCGACCACGTCGCCGTCGTGTTCGGCGAGCAGATGCGCGACGCCGGGCTCGGCCGTTGCCAACGACAGCACGGCCTGCTCGGAAACCGAAGCGACGCCGTCAGCCGAGCGTGCTCGATCGAGGAGCGCGCGCACCTTCGCGGCACGATCGGCGTCGAGCGCGTCGAGCCAGGTCAGGGTTGCCGCGTCGGTCATCATCGCTCCAAGGTCTGGCGGGGAGAACGTCCGACGGTACGTCGATAGGCCACGCGAGCGCCAGCGTTGACCGCGCCGCGCACATAACTCGGACCTACAGCGCGCCGTTCAGCGGACCAACCGGCGCGTCATGCTCAACATCGGGGTCGACGAACGTGACCGTCTCAGTCTTCGCCGCGGCCGACCGCGCCGGACGAACCGCCTTGTAGCCGACGTTGCGCACGGTGCCGATGAGCGATTCGTACTCGCTGCCGAGCTTGGCGCGCAGCCGCCGAACGTGCACGTCGACCGTGCGCGTACCGCCGAAGAAGTCGTATCCCCACACCTCTTGCAGCAGCTGAGCGCGGGTGAAAACCCGACCCGCGTGCTGGGCGAGGTACTTGAGGAGCTCGAACTCCTTGTAGGTGAGGTCAAGCGGACGACCACGCAGGCGGGCGGTGTAGGTGCCCTCGTCGATCACAAGCTCACCGAGCGTGATCTTGCCGGTATTCTCCGGGCTCGCGACGCCACCGTTGCGGCCGACGAGCAGACGCAGTCGCGCGTCCAACTCGGCCGGGCCGGTGCCGGGGAGCAGGATGTCATCGAGACCCCAGTCGGCGTTCACCGCGACAAGGCCACCTTCGGTCAGCACCGCGACCACGGGCACCGACGATCCGGTACTGCCAAGCAGCCTGCACAAACCACGCGCGGCGGCGAGGTCGATGCGCGCGTCAACTAGCGCGACATCGGCACTCCCAGCCTCAAGCAATGAGGAAACCTCAGTCGGAGCGGGGCGCACGTTGTGCGCGAGCAGGGTCAACGACGGCAACACCACATCGGGGTTGGGGTCGGAGGTCAGTAGGAGCAGCTCCATTGGGCTCTCCTCCTATCTCGTAGCTCCGCGGACGCACGCAGCCGCGGAAAGAGCTACGTCGCCGAAACACAGGTAAGTCGTGTGCAACATTAGCCTGTGCGGCGCCACTACCTCGTTACATGGGGCGCACTTGGCTCTAACTCGTTGGGCGTCGATACAGTTGCCCTATGCGCAAGCTGATCATCGGGCTGCTTTGCCTGGCCGGTTTGGCGGTGGTGATCGATTTCGGCGCCGCCGCGTACTCGGAGTACCACGTGTCGCGTCAGCTACGAGCTGGCGCCGAGCTGTCGGCCGACCCGGAAGTCACCTTTCACGGCTTTCCGTTCTTCGCACAGGCCACGGCTGGCCGTTACGACGACGTGACGATTCGCGCCCGCAGCATGCGCCCCGACATCCCGGGTGAGATCGCGCTTGAGGCAACACTTTCGGGACTCCATGTCCCGACTAGTCGCCTGCTCGACGGGTCGGCTCGTTCGGTTGTCGTCGAGTCAATCGACGCGAAAATGGCCATCGAACCCACCGAACTTGGTCGCCTTTTCGGCATCCCCGATTTGCAGGTGCTCGGCCCGCCCGCCGACAAGTCTGACGGCACCGGCGGCTCCGGCGGTTCGGGCGTAACGACCTCCGGCGTGCACGTACTTAAGGGCACGTTGCCGATCGCGCCCAACGGTCGCATCTACCCGCCGGGCGTCACACCAGTGGGCAATGTCACGCGTGTTCCGGTGCAGGTAGAGGCCGATTTGTCCCTCGACGGCGACAAAATCCGCATCGAAGCCACCCGTTTCTACAACGACGCGACGACCACCGCCGATACCCCGGCAACGTCGACCAAGATCGACATCGCCGAAGCCGACCGCGCCGCTGTCCTCGCGCGCTTCAGCCGCACGATCGACACGAAAGAGTTGCCCTTCGGCATCGCACCCACCCATGTTGAGGCAAAGGGTGGTCAGATCATCGTTGAAGGGATTGGCAGGAACGTCACCATCGACCTCGACCGATTGCGGCAACCATGATCGAACTCGCGATTCTGCTAGCGGTGATCGCCGTCGCGATCGCGGTTGGCCTGCTCCTGCGTCGCAATCAGGGTCGTATCAAGGCCGCTGACACGCTGCAACCCACGTCATCGACGCGAACCCAGCTGCTCAGCGAGGCGGGCATCGACGGAACGGCCCCCGCCGTGCTGCACTTCTCGGCCGACTGGTGTGGCCCGTGCGCCGCCGTGCAACGCGTTGTCGCCGCGGTGACCGCCGAACTGGGCGACACCGCGCGCCCGCCACGCGACATCGAGGTCGACATCGACGCCAACCCCGACCTCGCCCGCGAGCTCAACGTGCTTTCCCTACCGACGACGTTCGTCTTCGACGACAACGCGACCGAACGCTTCCGCATCTCCGGCGTGCCGAAAGCCACCGACCTGCGTTCGGCGTTAACCCCACTCACCGCTTGATGTGGGAGGGGGCTTGCCCATTGTCCGCTCGGACCGGGTAAACTACCTCTCGTGCAATCCAGCCACGAGCTCATGCTCACCCGACGCCGCACAGTTGACCTGTGTCGCCTCGGCGGTTGTTGCTGCCTGTGCCGCTAATCGGTTGGCCCGCTCTCGCCTCTTGTTGAGACGTGTCCCAACCGCGCAGCTGAAGTTCGTTTGCGTGTGATTTAAACCCCCAGCGAACTAAGTCCAAGTCAACTGACTCACCTCAGCGCAGGAGCATTGCCTCATGACCATCACCTCGAAACCGACGCAAGTCGATGTTCGCGGTCCGCGCTTCGTCGCGTGGATAACGACCGGCGTGCTGGTGGCTGTCCTTGTTGTCGCCGCGTTTTCTACGACGCTCGCCGCGATTCTGATTGGCATTCAAGCCGTCGTTTTCGCGATCGGCGCGCTTCGCGGCCCGGTCAACCACCCCTATGGGCTGATCTACAAGGCGCTTGTCGCGCCTCGCGTCGGCCCGCCTACGGAAACCGAACCCATCCCGCCGCTGCGTTTCGCCCAAGCGCTCGGCTTCGTGTTCGCGACCGTCTCCCTGCTGGGCTTTGTGCTCGGCTCCCCGATCGTCGGCGCGGTGTTCGCCGGCTTCGCCCTGTTCGCAGCGTTTTTGAACGCCGCGTTCGGGGTGTGCCTGGGCTGCCAGATTTATCCGCTGGTGGCTCGCCTCCGGCACTCTGTCCCGGCACCAAACTGACCCTCCTGCAAGTCATCTCTGAAAGGAACAACATGGCTCGCTCCGATGTCCTGGTCTCCGTTGACTGGGCCGAAGAGAACCTCAACGCCCCCGGCGTCGTCTTCGTCGAGGTCGACGAGGACACCTCCGCCTACGAGGGTGGCCACATCGAAGGCGCCGTCCGCCTGGACTGGAAGAACGACCTGCAGGATCAGGTTCGTCGCGACTTCGTCAACCAGGAGCAGTTCTCCGACCTGCTCTCGGCTCGCGGTATCAGCAACGACGACACCGTCGTGCTCTACGGCGGCAACAACAACTGGTTCGCCGCATACGCGTACTGGTACTTCAAGCTTTACGGCCACAACGACGTGAAGCTGCTCGACGGTGGCCGCAAGAAGTGGGAACTCGACGGTCGTCCGCTGTCGCGCGACGCCGTTTCGCGTCCGGCGACCCAGTACAAGGCCGCCGCACCCGACCTGAGCATCCGCGCCTTCCGCGACGAGGTCATCGCCGCCATCGGCACCAAGAACCTGGTCGACGTGCGTAGCCCTGACGAGTTCTCGGGCAAGATCCTCGCGCCCGCGCACCTGCCGCAGGAGCAGTCGCAGCGTCCCGGCCACATCCCCAGCGCGATCAACGTGCCGTGGAGCAAGGCCGCGAACGAAGACGGCACCTTCCGTTCCGACGAAGAGCTCGCCGAGCTCTACAAGGAAGCCGGCCTGGACGGCGAGAAGGAAACCATCGCCTACTGCCGCATCGGCGAGCGTTCCAGCCACACCTGGTTTGTGCTGCAGGAACTGCTCGGCCACAACAACGTCAAGAACTACGACGGCAGCTGGACCGAGTACGGTTCCCTCGTCGGTGCACCTATCGAGTTGGGAGCGTAATCAAATATGTGTGCAGCACCTACCCAGGGTCAGGCCATCCCGGCGGGCGTCGACGTGGAGAAGGAAACGGTCATCACCGGCCGTGTCCTGAACGCTGAAGGCCAGCCCGTTGGCGGCGCGTTCGTGCGTCTGCTCGACGGCAATGGTGATTTCACCGCTGAGGTCGTTGCCTCGGGCACCGGTGACTTCCGCTTCTTCGCCGCGCCGGGTTCGTGGACCCTGCGCGCACTGAGCTCGTCGGGCAACGGCTCGGCTGAGGTCAAGCCCGAGGGCGCCGGTATCCACACCGTCGACGTCGAGGTCGCGAAGTAGTAACCTCTCAATATGCATCAGCGCCTGATCGGGGGCTCTGCGTGGTGACGCAAGCTGCCGCCTCCGAGCCCTGACCGATCAGGCGCAACGGCCCTGGTAGTTCCGTGCGCGGAACTGCCGGGGCCGTTTGCCTATCCGTGTCTTTGAGTCGCTAGACTTCGCCACGTGGTCCTCTTCTTCGAACTCCTCCTGGTGGCCGTGTCGATTCTTATCGGCTGGTTCGGCCTTTACGTCTTCTACCGTCTCTTCACCGAGTCATGAGCAGCGCCGGGGATTCGTCTTCGGCCGAGCAAGCGAGCAACACCCCGGCTGAAGAGCGGCGCAGTGGCGATGAAGCGGTAAACGTCGCCGCCGAGCGAGCTAAGGAAACCGGCGCCCGGAACATTCCGGTCCTGCCTGGTCTTCCCGTGCCCGAACAGACCGCCAACCTGCGTGAAGGTCCCGACCTTAACCACGACATGCTGGCCCTGCTGCCGCTTGTCGGCGTGTGGCGCGGCGAAGGTGAGGGTCATGACTCCGCAGACCCCAATGACGGCGACTACCGCTTCGGTCAGCAAATCATCGTCTCCCACGACGGCGGCCCGTTCCTGATTTGGGAATCCCAGATCTGGAAGCTCGACGCCGACGGCAACTACGTTGGCCCCGACCTGCGCGAAAGCGGCTATTGGCGCGTCGCGAAAGAGGGCACCGAAGACGAGATGCTTGAGCTGCTGCTCACCCACGCGAACGGCGTCATCGAGCTGTACTACGGCAAGGCGCGCAATCAGTCGTCGTGGGAATTGGCCACCGACGTGGTGATTCGCAGCCAGTCCGGCGCGGTTGTCGGCGGCGCGAAGCGGTTGTACGGCATCGTCGAAGACGGCGACCTGGCCTACGTTGAGGAACGAGTCGACGCTGACGGCGAACTCATCCCGCGGTTGTCGGCCCGGTTGCAGCGCTACATCGGTTAAAAAGCAGCGACCCCCGAGCCTTTTTCGCTAGGCGAACCCGGTTGGATCTGCCGGGGGCTCGGGGGTCGGGTGACTGCTTGGATATAGCTGCTAGCTAGCAGCCACCTCACTCATCCGTTGAACATACATTCGTCGGATCACCTCCTCTCTTGTGTACTGAGGAATCTAGCTGGGCGCGGTGAGCGCTCGCAACGCATTTTCTTTGCCGCTTTGACCTGCGACAACGGTGATAACTTCGTCGGCGCGATGGTCGGTTGGCAGTTGATGAGTGACCACAACCACCGTGCGTTCCGGCGCGACCAGTCCGCTGTCGACATCGAGCAGCGCGCGCAGCAGCGCGTCGCCTTCGGTCGCGTCGAGGTGTTCAGTCGGCTCGTCGAGCAGCAGCGTCCGCGCTGGCGAGATGAGCGCGCGGGCGAGCAGGATCCGCCTGCGCTGCCCGCCGGAAACCGCATCCGCACCGCCGCTGAGCACGGTGTGCACGCCCGCTTCGAGCGAGTCGAGCCATTCCCCGAGCCCAACGGCGTTGAGCGCGTCAACAGCTTCGTCGGCAGCGAGGTCCCCCCGCGCGACCCGCAAATTCTCAAGCACCGACGTAGTGAACAGATGCGCGTCTTCAGCAAAAAACGTGACCCCGGGCTTCGGCACACCACGCAGCCCGGCCCATTCCATAAGCAGCGTGGTCTTCCCAGCCCCACTGGCCCCAACAACCGCAACGCGCTTGCCCTCTGGTCCTGAGTCCGGCGATGTCCGATCGACCATGTCGGCCGACGCCGCAGCAGCCGACGCGTCCGCATCGTCGCTGTCCGCCCGACCGTCACCCAAGCCCGCGCGCACCGCCAACGGCACGCTCACCGCGTCGCCGACCGCTCGCCGTTGCCCGGAGTCCGCGCTCGGTACCAGCGACATCAACCGGTGATAGGCCGCGCGTGAAGTCGTGAAGGTGGTCGCCGCCGCAGGCAGCGCGCCGACCGCTTCGAATGCCGACAGCGGCACGAGCACCAGAATCGCCAACGCCATCGGCGTCATCCCGCCGGCCTCGCCACCGGTCGGCCCATAGATCGCGATCCCGACAAGCAGCGCGCCAAAAGCGCTGACGCCCAGGGCAAATGGGCCAGCGGCCGCCGCCCACGCGCTCCGCGACGCCGCCCGGTCCTCAGCAACGAGAGCCGCTCGCGAAGCGTCGTCGGCTGACGCGAGCGCCGCATCCAACCGTCCCGCGACCCGCAATTCGGCAGCGTGATCGAGCACCGTTAATGCCCGCGCGGTGAACTCCCCCCGCTCAACCCGAACGGCGCGCTCGGAAACCCGCGCGGCATAGGCGGACAGCCACGGCCCGAGAATCCCCGCGACAACGAGCGCCCCAGCGAGCACAACCCCGGCGACAACGGAAATGCTCCCAATCAACCCAACGGCCGCAACAGCGAGCACAACCGCGACCGCAACGGGAACAAACGTCCGAACAACAACGGCCCCCAGATCATCAATATCGGCCCCCACCCGAACCAACAAATCCCCAGCCCGCATCTCCCGCGCCCCGCCGTCCGCATCTCCCCGCCACCCCTGTCGCGACGAACCCGCAGTCCGCCCATCGCGGCGCCCCGACGGAATGGAGCCAACCTGCGCCCCCGAACCGTCGCCGTCCGGGCCGCCACCGCGCGCCTCGTCCGTACCGCCAGCACCGCACCCGTCCCGCGCTCCGGCCACGCCGATCCGCGTCTCCGCCCCGTCGCCCGCCGCACCGACGCCACCGCGCGCACCATCCCGCATCCCGCGCCCGCCCCCCAGCGGCGCACCGTCCCCACCTCGCGCCTCACCCTCGGCGCCCGCACCGCGACTGCCCCGCGCTCCGTCCACGCATGCCGCGCCAATCCGCGCCCCTCCCCCGTCGGCCGCCGCACCGACGCCGCCGCGCGGCCCATTCGCACCGTCCCGCGACCCGCGCCCCAACGCACCGTCCCCGTTTACACCCTCCCCTCGATCCCTCCACCACCAAATATCCGCGCGTGCCAACGTCGAATACACCTGCACCCGAGCCGAATTCATCGCCCGCAACGCAACATCATGCGTCGCGAGCCGCTCCAGGTAACGGCACACCCCGCGCGAAATGCCAAGTGCCCGAACAAGAACCACCGCAATACTCAGGTCGAGTACTGGCGGCATCCCCCACGCCCGCGCGATCAACCACGCGGCAAGCGCCGCCAACGCCAGCCCGCTCCCCAGCGCGGCCACCCCCCACGCGATCGCAATAGCGACCCGTCCCGGCGAAAGCTGCAACAGCCGCCACATCCCCCGCACGTCAGCCGACACCGAATCCGTCTGACTAACAGCCACTTTCATGATGCGCACTCCCCTTCCAAAGCCGCCGCACAGGCCCGACAGCCGGGCATCAGACCTTCACCCCATGGCTTGCGTTCCGAAGCCCCCGCGCCCATCTGACAGCCGAGCATCAGACCCTCACCTCATCGCTTGCGTCCAGAAGTCCGGCCACAACGCCGCCACCAGGCCCCGCCGCAAGCTCGGGCTCCAAAGCGACCCCTGCCGAACTCCTCCGCACCTCAACAACCACATCCCCCGCCGCAATCACGCTCGGCCGATGCCCAACAACAACCACCGTCGCACCCCCGCGCGCCAGATCACGCAACGTCGTCAACACCCGCTGCTCACTGCGCGCATCCAAATGCGCCGTCGGCTCGTCAAGCAACAAAACCGGCCGGCCGGAAGCGAGCACCCGCGTCAACGCCAATCGCTGACGCTCACCCAGCGAAAGCCCCACTCCTCCAAGCCCAACCACCGTCTCCCACCGGTCAGGCAGCGAGTCCAAGACAGCATCGAATCCCGTTGCGGCACACATCAACTCAGCAACATGCACCTTCCCGCCGAGCAGTTCAACATTGTCCCGCAACGTCCCCGGTACCAACACCGGCCGCTGCGGCAACCACGCGACCTGCCGGTACCACGATTCGGGATCAAGCTCGCTCACGGCCACCCCGTCAATCAAGACAGACCCCGCGTCAACCGAGGTGAGGCCAAGAATCGCGGCCAACACCGTCGACTTCCCCACCCCATTCGCCCCGGTCAACACCGTGACCTTCCCTGGCGCGAACACCGCATCCAATTCGAAAGGAGCGCAACCACTTCGATCAACAACGCTCACCCCGACAAGCTCAACAACCCCCACCCCGGCCGCAGCCGTGCCCGCCGTGCGAACCGGCACCGACTCAAGCACCGCGAACGCCTTCTCCCCCGCCGCCATCCCATCCTGCGCGGCGTGAAACTTCTCCCCCACCTGCCGAAACGGCCAGTAAACCTCGGGCGCGAGAATCAATGCGACAAGCCCCGCATACAGCGTCATCTCCCCATAAACGAGCCGCATCCCAATCGCGACGGCGATCAACGCGACGCTCAACGTCGCAAGCGACTCAAGCACCATCGATGAAAGAAACGCGATACGCAACGCCGCCATGGTCTTCACCCGTAGCGAATTGCCAAGCGTCCGAACCTGATCCACCATCGACCGGTCCCCGCCCTCGCGCCCCAGCGCGCGCAACGTGGGCATTCCGGCGAACAGGTCGAGTAGTTGATCCGACAACCGCGTAGTCGCTGCCAGCGTCGCCGCCGACTTCCCCTGCGTCAGCAACCCAATCAACACCATGAAGACCGGGATCAACGGCACCGTGACCACCGCGATCAACGCCGAGGTCAGATCATGAAAAGCGATCACAATCAGCACGATCGGCGGAGCGAGACACGCCAACAGCAGCGCGGGCAGATACCCGGTGAACCACCCGCGCAGCCCGGCGAGCCCGTTGCCAACAACAACGGCGATTTCGGTTCGGCGCGAAGCCGATTCGCGTGGCGGCAGCGACGCGCCCGCTCGCAACGCCGCGTTCTCCAACTCAGCAACGGCCCGGTCGCCCGCGCGATGCGCCAACCGCGCCTGCCACCAACTAGCGACAACCCGCGCGACCAAAGCCAAAGCGAGAACAGTCAATTCGACAGTCCATGCGGCAAACGAGCGCTTGCCGGGGTCGGTGATGACCCCGGCAAGCACTCGGCCAATCATCAGCGCCGTGACCACGATCGAACAGGTGATCACCAACGCGAGCGCGACGGCGATGACCAGGTGTGGTCGGGCTGAGCGGGCGTACCGCCACAGCCGAGGATCGACGGGGCGAGACGCCATCGGACTCAGCCTTTCAGTTGGGTGAGCATGGGCGGAAGACCGGTGTTCGGTGGGATCATCTTTTCGCCGATGCGCCCGCGGAACACCCAGTACGCCCACCCTTGGTAGATCAGCACGAACGGGAAGAAGATCGCGACGGCGACGAACATCACGACCAGCGTGTAGTGGCCCGACGACGCGTTGTAGAGGGTGAGGCTGTAGTCGGGGTTGATCGTCGACGGCATCACGTTCGGGAAAAGCGACCCGAACAGCAGCACCGAAGCGCCGACGACAGTGGTCGATGATCCGACGAACGCCCACCCGTCGCGCCCCGCCGCGTTAGCCGCGAACGCGACGACCAGGCCGAGCACCGCGACGGCGACCATCGCCCACGTCCATCCCTTGCCGTAGGCGATCTGGGTCCATAGCGCGAACCCACCAAGGATCAGCGCCGTCGGCACGATCAGGATCTTCACGATCCGCATCGCGCTATCGCGCACTTCGCCCGAGGTCTTGAGCGTCAAATACACCGCGCCTTGGAACAGGAAGAGCGAGCAGGTCGCCAACGCGCCGAGCAGCGCGTACGGGCTGAGCAGGCTGCTCACGGACCCGGTGATGTACTTGTCGGGCCCGAGCGGAACGCCGCGCACGAGGTTGGCGAACACCCAACCCCAGGCCAACGCGGGCACGTACGAACCGATGTAAATGCCGACGTCAGCCCATTGCCGCCACTTCGGGTCGTTGATCTTGCCGCGGTATTCGATCGCACAGACCCGCAGGATCAGCGAGAAAAGCAAGAGCAGCAGCGCGAGGTAGAAGCCGGAAAACATGCTGGCGTACCACTCGGGGAACGCGGCGAACAGTGTGCCGCCCGCGGTGATCAACCAGACTTCATTGCCATCCCACACCGGGCCAATCGTGTTGAGTAGCACGCGTTTTCGCAGGTTCGAGCCGTGTCCGATGATCGGCATCAGCATCCCGACACCGAAGTCGAAACCCTCAAGCACGAAGTAACCGGTGAACAAGATCGCGATCAGAACGAACCAGGTTTGCTGCATTCCCATCGTCTCCTAGTAAGCGAAGGACAGTTGATCGTCCTGATCGGTCGGGCCATCTGGCTTGCGATGCCTGCCGGTGTCGGGTCCGTTGGGGTTGTTATCTGGCTCGATGTGATGCGCCATCGCGCCTTCCGGCCCGGCGAGCGTGTAGCGGCGCAGCAGGTAGAACCAGATGGCGGCGAGGAAGCTGTAAAGCAGCGTGAACGCGATCAGGGAGAACAGCACGGTGCCCGGTTGATGCGGCGAGACACCTTCTTCGACTCTGAGGTGGATCATCCCGTCGCCGGTGCGGTTAGGCACGACAACCCAAGGCTGACGACCCATTTCAGTGAAGACCCAGCCCGCGCTGTTGGCGAGGAAGGGTGTCGGCAACGCGATGAGACACAGGTAGGAGAACCACTTCTGGTAAGCCACGCGATTCTTTCGCGTGACCCAGTAACCGGCGAAGAAGAGCAGCGCCGAGCCGATCGCCAGCCCGATCATCATGCGGAACGACCAGTAGGTGACGAACAGGTTGGGCGAGTAATTGCCCGGCCCGTATTGGTCGACGTAGGACTGTTGCAGGTTTTCGACGCCTTGCAGCGTCACGTCGCCGAAGGTGCCTTTGGCGAGGAAACCAAGCACGTATGGCACTTCAAGCAGGTGAGTGACGCTTTGGCAGTTGTTGTGCGTACCGATGGTGAGCACCGAGAATTTCGGGTTTTCCTCTGTCTGGCAAAGCGATTCGGCCGATGCCATCTTCATTGGCTGCTGGTCGAACATCACCTTGCCCTGGATGTCGCCCGTCAGCGCAACACCGATGCCCGCGATCAGCACAACCAACAGCCCGAGCCGCAGCCCCGGACGCCAAAGGCTACGCGCGACTTCGCGTTTCTCCGGCGAGCCCCCGCGCGCCTCACGCACCATCCACCAACCAGCGATCGCGACGACGAACGTGCTCGCGGTGAGGAACGCGGCCGCGACGACGTGGGAGAACGCGACGATATTGGTGCTGTTGGTGAGCAGGGCGAAGATGCTGTCGAGTTCAGCGCGCTTCTTTTCGGGGTTGAAGCGGGCACCGACGGGGTGCTGCATGAACGAGTTGGCGGCGAGGATGAAGTAGGCCGACACGTTGACGCCGACGGCGACAAACCAGATCGTCGCGAGGTGCACCTTCTTTGGCAGGCGACCCCAGCCGAAGATCCAGATGCCTAGGAACACCGATTCCATGAAGAAGGCGATCAGTGCTTCAAGGGCGAGTGGAGCGCCGAAAACGTCGCCGACGTAGCGCGAATATTGACTCCAGTTCATACCGAACTGGAACTCGAAGACGATGCCGGTCGCGACGCCGATGGCGAAGTTGATGAGCAGCAGTTTGCCGAAGAACTTGGTGAGCCGCAGCCAGGAATCTTTGCCGGTGACGTGACAGCACGTCTGCATGATCGCGACTAGGGGCGCGAGCCCGATGGTGAGCGGAACGAAAATGTAGTGGTAGACGGTGGTGATACCGAACTGCCACCGCGAGACGTCAACGGTGTTCAGAGCCATGTCGAGCGTACTCATTCGACCTCCAGCCGGAGACTACGACAAGTCGTAGTAGATGCTACGCCTTTACCCGGTTGGAACAACAGTGATCACGGACACGACATGCTGGGAGATAGCTGAACGATTCGGTAACACAATCCTTTTGCGGGCCGCAGGGGCACGCCCACCCGTGCCCCGACCGCGACTACGTGCTCTGCCAGTCCCCGAGCGCGCCACTCGATGCGATGCCCTTATCGACCATCGCGACGATCTCTTCGGCATTTTCCGGCGCTGACAGGCGAATTCCGTCCAAATGACTCACCCGGGCGGCCAAGGTGACGCTGGAGAGCAACCAAATGCTATCGCAATCGAAGAGATCCGCGGTGAACAGCGACTGATAGTCGCATTTCCAGCCAGCCTTCTTCGCCACATCATAGAGCGAACGTTGAGTTACCCCGGGCAACACGCCATTGCGCGCGGGCGGAGTGATCAGTTGTTTGCCACGCGCGATCACCACAGTGGAACGTGGGCCTTCCAAAACCCGATTTTCCGTGCTGTGGAAAATCACATCATCGTTGCCCATGCGTTTGGCGAAACGCAGCGCGGCCATATTCGTCGCGTACGAAAGAGTTTTCGCACCGAGCAGCTGCCAGGGCGCGGCCTGGGCTAAATCGATCGAGATGCCGCGCGCGAGCGTCATCACCTTGACGCCGTCGGTGCGCGCGGTCGCGACGCGCGCGGGCACCGGCGAGACCAGCACATACGCCGACGGCGTTGGTGTCATTGGCACCAATTCGCTTGGCGGAGCGTCGAATTCGCTATCGCGTCCGCGCGTGTAAATCAGTCGAAGGACGCCTTCTTCGTCGGCACCCCATTCTTTGACGGCACGCTCAACCGCCGAACGCCACTTTCCCAGTTCGGGTTCGGGCAATTCCAACGCTTGCGCCGACCGACGTAGCCGCGCGAGGTGATATTCCAGTGCGGTGGCGACCCCGTCGCGCACCAGGATCGTTTCGAAAACGCCGTCACCGCGCAGCGCTCCGATGTCATCGGCATAAAGCAACGGCGCGTTCGCATCAGCGAGCGCGCCGTCGAGTGTCACAAGAACCCGTTCTCCCATGTCGATGAGGGTATGCGTTATTTGATTGTGATGTGCGGTGTTGGGGTGCGACGCGACGGACTTACCCCGTCAAACGCACCCGGTTGCGGCGCGATTGACGATGGCGGCTTACAGTGGGTGTGTGTCGACCGACGTCGCCCCCAGTCCTGTTCTCTTAACTCCGGGTGCTGTCGCGGGCGCTCCGGGCAGTCCCGATGCCACTGTGGCTTGGCATTACGGCGACCCCTTCGGCGAGCAAAAAGCGGCGGTCAACCGGGTCGCGGTCGTTGATCGCAGCCACCGCCACCTCGCAACTATCACCGGCAAAGAGCGCCTCAGCTGGCTGCACACCATCTCCAGCCAGCACATCGCCAACCTCGCCGACGGCCAGACCGCCGAAAGCCTCGACCTCGACCTCAACGGTCGCGTGCTCAACCACTTCGTCGTCACCGATCTCGACGGCACCCTGTGGCTCGACACCGAGGGCGCGCGCGGCCCTGATCTTGTTGCGTTCCTTGCCAAAATGGTCTTTTGGGCCGATGCGAAGCCGGAGAACGCGCCCGACTACGCACTGCTCACCCTGCTCGGCCCACAGGTCGCCACGCTCGTCGACGTTCTCGGCGTCGCGCTCCCCGATACCTACGAGGCGGTCGCGCTGCCCGCAGGCGGCTTCCTGCGCCGCATGCCTTCGCCAACCGACGACTCGTTCGACCTCATCGTTCCCCGCGCACAGCTACCCGAATGGTGGTCGAAACTCACCGCGGCCGGTGCCGTGCCCGCTGGCATGTGGGCGTACGAGGCGTTGCGTGTTGCCGCCGGTCAGCCGCGCATCGGCGTCGACACCGACGAACGAACCATCCCGCACGAGGCCCGCTGGATCGGCGGCGTTGAAGAGCGCGGCGCGGTCCATCTCAACAAGGGCTGTTATCGCGGTCAAGAGACCGTCGCGCGGGTGCACAACCTTGGCAAACCGCCGCGCAACCTGGTGCTGCTGCACCTCGACGGCTCGGCTGACGAGCGGCCCGAAACCGGCGCCGACGTCACCGCTGGCGGTCGCACGGTTGGTCGCGTCGGCACCGTCATCGACCACTTCGAACTCGGTCCGATCGCGCTCGCGTTGGTGAAGCGGTCGGTTCCTGCCAATACGGAACTGGTCGTCGGCAGCATGGCCGCCGCGATCGACCCCGATTCAGTGCCGTCCGACGACACCCCGCAGGCCGGACGGGCGGCCATCGACCGGCTGCGCGGTCGGTCATGAGCGCCGTGGCAACCGGTCGCGTTGACGCTGTTTGCGTCGTCGCCGCCGAGGTTGAGGTGCGCACCAAGGTCGGCCGAACCGCCATCGATAAGCGGCCCGTCGCCGGTCGCGTCGCGGTGTCGTCACTCGGCCTGGCAGGCGACCACGTGTGCGACACCGCCCATCACGGCGGCGTTCACCAGGCCGTCTACGCCTACGCCGCCGAAGACGCCGCGAACTGGGCGAGCCAAATCGACCGTGAAATCCCGCCAGGCTGGTTCGGTGAGAACCTGCGCGTCTCCGGGCTGCCGGTCAGCGATGCCGTGCTCGGCGCACGCTGGGCCATCGGCGACACGCTGCTTGAGGTCAGCGCCCCGCGCGTTCCTTGTTCAACATTTCAGCAATGGACCGGCCAGCCGCAGTGGGTCAAACGATTCACGCTGCAAGCTGATACAGGTGCCTATTTCCGGGTACTGACCGAAGGAACGATCGGCGCGGGCGACGAGGTGAACATCGTCTACACCCCCGCCCACGGCATCACTGTTCGCGACCTGTTCACCGGCGCCGACCCCGCCCTGCTCGAGCGCCTGCGCACCGAGGAGCCAACCATCTCCCCCGACGTCGAAATGCAAATCGCGCGCCACGCGAAGCGCAATCAGCCAACCACTGTGCGGGTCAGCTGATGAGCGTCGAACTGGTCGAGGTGGTCCGTTCGGGGTTTCGCGAATGCGTGCATCGCGGGTCGGTGATCGTCATCGACGCCGACGGCGAAACCATCATTGAGCTGGGCGAAGTTCACACCCCCATCTTCCCAAGGTCGACCAACAAGCCGTTGCAGGCACTGGCCCTGCTGCGCAACGGCTTCGACCCCGTCGACGACGACGAACTCGCCATCGCAACCGCGTCACACTTTGGCGAACCCGACCACGTCGCGTTGGTTATCCGCCTGCTCGACCGCTACGGCTTCACCATTCACGACCTCGCCTGTCCGCCCGACCTGCCCTTCGACGACACCGCGCGCGCCAAAGCCATCACCGGTTCCGGCCCGAGCCGCGTGTACATGAACTGCTCAGGCAAGCACGCCGCCATGCTCGCGACCTGCGTCATCAACGACTGGCCGACCACCGGCTACCTCGAAATCGACCATCCACTTCAGCAAGCGATCGCTTCGACCATCGCCGACGTCACCGGCGAGCCCGAAACCGATTTGGGCATCGACGGCTGTGGCCTGCCGATCGTGCCCGTCTCGCTTGCCAACCTCGCGCGCACCTTCGCCGAGTTCACCACCGCCACGCCCGGCGACCCGCCACGCCGCATCGCTGACGCCGTGCGAGCGAATCCGCGAGTGATTTCGGGCACGCGAGGTCCCGATTTTCTTGCGATGTCGGCCACGCCCGGCCTGTTTAGCAAGATTGGTGCCGACGGTGTGCATGCGGGCGCGTTGCCCGACGGACGCGCTTTCGCCTACAAAATCAGCGACGGTTCCGACCGCGCGAGAATGCCGTTAACCCTCGCTGTCCTGCGAAGACTCGGAATTGACTGGACCGATACCCACACCGAACTCGCGGCGGTGGCGGTGCTCGGCGGCGACGCCCGTGTCGGGGTGATTCGGGCGATTCCGGGCGTCATCTGAGCGGGCCCCCAACCCGATTTGCCACGTCTTCACCCACTCCTGGGAGCGCGACCGCCAGACACACGCTAAAGTGTCTGTCAGGAAGAGTATTAATTCGAACGGGGCCGCCAACAAACCCCAGGCCGCCCCGCAGTGACGCGAGGGGGTCAGCCATGGGCCGTGGCCGGGCTAAGGCAAAGCAGACCAAAGTCGCACGTGAGCTCAAGTACAGCTCCGCGCCGACGGACTTCGCGAGCCTTCAGCGCGAGCTGTCCGACAGCACTCCGATGTCTCAACCACGTAGTGGTGGGCTGCTGTCGAATGAGCACGACGCGGATGATTCGCCGTCCCGTTGGAACGAGGACGACGACTCCTACGACAGCTGGCGCCGCTGACATACCCGTTGAGGGTTACTCCGGAGTCGCTGCAGTAGGGCGATAGACGAATACGCGACTGAGCGTCCTGTGGATACCACAGGACGCTCGTCGTGTTTCATGCGAACGCCCCTCTTTTAGCTGCCTGACTTGGTCGCCTGGTCGCGGCAATGGGAATTGGACACGTGCCCACCAGGCTCTCAGGGATGGATTTCGCCCCGAATTTTCACCACCAGAGCCTGGTGATCATCTGTCCAGCTTGTGCCCATCAAGATCAGCACGCTGTCCTGGCGAAAGTTACTCGGCCGATGCCGCCACAGCAGCGTGCTCACCGATTAGGTGAGCGCTTCGGGGCCGGGCATCCCGGCCAGCAGCGGGGACGTCGAAGCGTTGGGAATGCAAGGGCGCGTCACCATTTCGTACGCACGCGCACTCCTGGCGAGTGCGTTGTGCTTGTCGACTCGGTCAGCCTGCGACTTGAGCCCGGCGAGGTGCTGGGTCTTGTCGGTGAATCGGGATCGGGCAAGTCGGTCACCATGCTCGCCGTGCTCGGCCTGCTGACCGACCCCCTCACAGCCTTCAGCGCCCGCGGGTCGATGCGTGCCTGCCAGATCAGCGCAAAAAGCCCCCGCGCGCAGGCCGCATGCGGGGGCTTTTGCGAACAGCTTAGAAGCGCGGGTGGTCGCCGAGCAGCACAGCGCGCTCAGCGTCGACGTCCGCCGCCTTCTTGACCTGACCAAGCGTCCAGCAATCGATGTGGCGGGCCGTGAGCACCGCGAGGGCGCGGTCGGCATCCTCGGGCGCGACGATCGCGACCATGCCGACGCCCATGTTGAACGTCTTCTCCATCTCAACGCGCTCAACCCGACCACGCTGGGCGATCAGCTTGAACACCGGTGCCGGGTTCCAGGTGCCACGGTCGAGTTCGGCGACCAGGCCGGCGGGCAGCACGCGCGCGAGGTTGGCGGCGAGGCCACCACCGGTGACGTGCGAGAACGTGCGCACATCGGTTTCGGCGATCAGTGCGAGGCAGTCCTTGGCGTAAATGCGCGTCGGCTCAAGCAGTTCCTCACCGAGCGTGCGACCGAATTCCTCGACGTGGCCGGTGAGTGACATGCGGTCGATGTCGAGCAGCACCTTGCGGGCGAGGCTGTAACCGTTGGAGTGCAGGCCCGACGAGCCCATCGCGATCACGACGTCGCCGGGGCGGACGCGGTCGGGGCCGAGGATCGAGTCGGCTTCAACAATGCCGACGCCGGTGGCCGACAGGTCGTAGTCGTCGGGATCCATGAGGCCGGGGTGTTCGGCGGTTTCGCCACCGAGGAGCGCGCAACCGGCCTTGATGCAGCCTTCGGCAATGCCGCCAACCAACTCGGCGACCTTCTCCGGGACGACCTTGCCGATGGCGATGTAGTCCTGCAGGAACAGCGGCTCAGCACCACAAACAACGAGGTCATCGACGACCATCGCGACGAGGTCGAGGCCGACGGTGTCGTGCTTGTCGAGCGCTTGCGCGATCGCGATCTTGGTGCCAACGCCGTCGGTCGACGCGGCGAGCACCGGCTCGCGGTACCCACCCTTGAGCGCGAAGAGCCCGGCAAATCCGCCGATGCCGCCGAGCACCTCGGGACGGCTTGCCTTCTTCGCCAATGGTCCGAACAATTCGACGGCGCGGTCACCGGCTTCGATGCTCACGCCAGCAGCAGCGTAGGAAGCGCCTGCACCAGTGTTTTGTTCAGTCATTGTGGGAAAAAGCTCCAAACCGAATCGGCGGATAGATGCCCTACAACTCTAGGCCATCGCCCCAACTGTCCTGCGTGCACGGCAGGATTGCCCAATTAGGCCGCACCAACCCGACGCGCACGCTGCCGAACCGGATCGGGCACCGGGACCGCCGCAACCAACCGCTGCGTGTACTCCTGCGCGGGTGCCCGCAAGATCGACTCGTTGTCGCCCTCTTCAACACACTTGCCCTCGCGCAAAACCATGATGCGGTCCGACACCTGGTCGACGACCGCCAGGTCGTGGCTGATGAACAGGCACGCCCAACCGCAACCCGCCTGGAGTTCGGTGAAAAGCGTGAGCACGTCGGCCTGCACTGAGACGTCCAACGCGCTCGTCGGTTCGTCCGCGATGATCAAGTCCGGGTCCAGCACCAACGCCCGCGCGAGGCTCACTCGCTGACGCTGACCGCCCGACAATTCGTGCGGGTACCGTCCTTCCGTGCCTGCGGGCAGTCGCACGTCATCAAGCAGGTGACGCACCCGCGCCGCACGACTCGCCCGGTCGCCAACCCCGTGCACAACCAGCGGTTCGGCGATGCAGTCGCCAACGGTCATGCGGGGATTCAACGATCCAGCCGGGTCCTGGAAAACGAACCCAAGCCGCTGTCGAATCGGTCGCAACGCCCGTTCCGACCGGCCGACGATGTCATGCGAATCGATCAACACCTGTCCCGAATGCGGCCGCTGCAACCCGGCGACGCACCGCCCGATCGTCGACTTCCCCGACCCCGACTCGCCGACGAGTCCCAGCGTTTCGCCGGGCCGGATCACGAAACTCACCGAATCGACAGCCCGAAACGCGGGCTTGCCGAAGGCACCGGGAAACGTGACGACAAGGTCGCGCACGTCAAGTACCGGGTCAACCGAAACATCAACGGCCGCACGCGAAGACGAAGAAGCGCCCAGATGAGGAACGGCAGCGAGCAACGCGCGCGTGTACTCGGCTTTCGGCGCGGCGAACAGCTCGTCGACCGGCGCTTCCTCAACCACCTCGCCCGCCCGCATCACCACAACGCGATCGGCGAGGTCGGCGACGACGCCCATGTTGTGTGTGATGAGCACGATCGCGCTGCCGATCCGGTCGCGCAGGTCGCGCAACAGGTCGAGGATTTCCGCCTGAACGGTGACGTCGAGTGCCGTCGTCGGTTCGTCGGCGATGATCACCTTCGGTTCACACGCGATCGCGATCGCGATCATCACGCGCTGCTTCTGCCCACCCGAGAGCTGATGCGGATAGAAGTCAACGCGCTGATCCGGGTCAGGCAACCCAACGAGTCCAAGCAGCTCAATTGCCTTGGCACGTGCGGCCTTCCGCCCCATCGACGAGTGCGCGCGCAACGCTTCAGCGAGCTGAAACCCCACCGTGAACAACGGGTCGAGCGCCCGCGACGGCTCCTGGAAAATCATCGCGACATCCCCGCCGCGCAACGCGGTGAGCTGCTTCTCGTTGAGCCCTGTCACCGGCCGATCGCCGACCGTCACGAGCCCAGACACCCGCGCACTCGCGGGCAACAACCCCATCGCCGTGCGCGAACTCACCGACTTCCCCGAACCCGACTCGCCGACAATGGCAAGCACTTCACCGGGGTAAACCGCGTACGAAACGTCGCGTACCGCGTCGACCGGACCAGCGTCGGTCGAGAACGTCACCGACAGCCCCGACACCGACAGCGCCGCCGTCTTCACCTCAGACATCCGCCGTCTCCTGCTTCGCTTCGACAGCCCTGCGCGTGCGCAGCAGCGGGTTGAGCGTCTCGTCAATGCTTTCGCCTACCAACGTGATGCCAAGGACAACAAGCACAATGGCGACACCGGGGAAAATCGACGTCCACCAAATGCCGTTCGAAACATCGTTGAGCGCCTTGTTCAGGTCGTATCCCCACTCGGCAGCCTGCGTCGGCTCAATGCCGAACCCGAGGAAACCGAGCGCGGCGAGGGTGAGGATCGCGTCGGCCGCGTTAATCGTGATGATCACCGGCAGCGAGCCGGTGACGTTAGAAAGGATGTGGCGGAACATGATTCGCGTTGTCGACGCGCCCGTCACGCGCGCCGCGTCGACGTACGGTTCGGACTTCACCGCGACCGTCGCGTTGCGCACAACCCGAAAGTATTGCGGCACATACACAACCGTGATCGCGATCGCCGCCGACAACATCCCGCCGAGACTGCTCGACGTGCCGCCAGCGACAACGATCGACACGATGATTGCGAGCAACAGCGACGGGAACGCGTAGATCGCGTCCATCACAACCCCGAGTCCACGGTCCGGCCAGCGCCCGATGTAGCCCGATGCCAACCCGAGCGGCACGCCGATGACCAGCGACAACACCACCGCGATCACGATCACGAACAGTGCGGTGCGCGCCCCGAGCAGCACCCGCGAGAACACGTCCTCGCTGCGCACCGACGTGCCAAACCAGTGCTGTGCCGAAGGCGGTTGCTGCGACCCGAACGCGACCCCATCGACGCTGTTTTGCGCAAGCCCGTAGGGGGCGAGCAGCGGCGCGAACACCGCGACCGCGACGAACCCGGCCACAATAGCCAGACCCAAAATCAACGTAACTCGTTGCCAGCCAACCGCATTGGCGAGGATATCTCGCATCAGAATCGCACCCTTGGATCAATTAGCGCGACAATCGCGTCAACAACAAAACTCATCACCGCGACGACAACCGCGATGAACGCAACGATGCCCTGCACCGCGATGAAGTCGCGCGCCCGCAGGTACTCGGCGAGCTGGTAGCCCAGGCCCTTCCACTCGAAGGTGGTCTCGGTCAGCACCGCGCCGCCGAGCATCATCGCGATGCACATGCCCATCACGGTGATGATCGGAATGAGCGCGTTGCGCGTGGCGTGGCGGCCGACGACTACCCGTGACGACAGCCCGCGCGCTCGCGCCGCGTCAACGAAATCGCTGCGCAACGTGAGGATGAGGTTCACGCGAACCAGTCGCAGGAAGATGCCGCCGGTCAGCAAGCCAAGCGCGAGCGCGGGCAATACCGCGTGCCACAGCACGTCGAAGACGTAGCTGGTTTCGCCGTAGAGCAGCGCGTCAATGAAGAGCACGTTGGTCTTGGGCGCGACGTGTTGCAGCGCGAGTTCGACGTCAGTGCTCGCGCGACCACCCACCGGGAACCACCCGAGCCACACCGAAAACACCAGCTTGAACACCATGCCGACGAAGAAAACCGGTGCCGCGTAGGCGAGGATCGCGGCGAATCGCAACCCGGCATCCGATGCCGAATCACGGTGCGTCGCAGCATATCTGCCGAGCGGAATGCCGACGGCGAACGCGACGACAAGGCCCCAAAACACCAGCTCGAACGTCGCCGCGCCATAGGTGAAAACGACGTCGGTGATGGCCTGGTTGTCCTGGGTGCGGCCGAAGTCGCCGTGCAGGAACCCGGTCAGATACTCCTGGTACTGCACCCAAATCGGCCGGTTCAGCCCGGCCGCTTCCTTGCGCAGCTCAATCTGGTCTTGGGTGAGTCGGCCGCCCATCGCCGCGCTGATCGGGTCACCGATCACGCGCATGAGGAAAAAGACGACCGTCACCAGCAACCACGCGGTCGGCACGATCAACAACAGCCGAACAGCGAGGTAGCGAAAGAGCGCGAAATATCGGGAGTCGCCGCCGCGCAACCGAAACCGCGACCGTACCGAATCCGCTTGCGCGGCAGCGACTTCGGTCACTTGGCTAGCACCGTGAAGCGGAACTTGAACGAGCCGTCAAGCGTCTGGTCAACTCCGGTCAGGCCAGGCTTCGACACCGCGACCTGCTTGCCCGAAAGCAGCGGCAGGGTCGGCAGGAAGTTCTGCGCGAGGTCGGTTTGGATCTTGGCGAGCAGTTCGGCGCGCTTGGCCGGGTCGACCTCGGTGGTCTCGGCGGTCAACTGGCTGTTGATACCGGGGTTCTCAAAGTGCGACTGCAGGAAGTTGTTCGGCCCGAAGAACGGCGTCAGGTAGTTGTCGGCGTCCGGGAAGTCCGGGAACCAGCCGAACTGGTAGAGCGGGTAGCTGTCGGAGGCGCGCTCCTTCTGGTAGGTCACCCACTCCGTCGACTGCAGGTTCACCTTGAACAGGCCCGACGCTTCGAGCTGCGACTTGATCGCCGCGTACTCTTCCGACGAACTCGACCCGTAGTGGTCAGGGTTGTACTGCAGGTTCACCGTCACCGGGGTCGAGACGCCAGCGTCAGCGAGGAACTTCGTCGCGAGAGCCTTGTCCGGCTTCGCGCCGTAGAGGGCCTTCAGCGGCTCGGCCGAGCCAGCGATGCCCTGGGGCACGTAGCCGAACGCGGGCTGGAAGGTGCCCTTGTAAACGTTGGTTGCCAACGCTTCTCGATCGACCGACGACGCGATCGCCTTGCGCACCGCGAGCTTCTGCTCAGGCGTGCCGCCGGGCATCGTGTTCATGTTGAAAACGATGTAGCGCAGCTCGCCGCCGGGGCCGTCGGTCACCTTGACCTTCGAGTCAGCGCGCAGCGAGTCGATGTCGGTTGGCGTGAACGAGCGGTAGCCGACGTCGATCGCGCCGTTCTGGAGGTCGAGCTTGAGGTTGTCGGAGGTGGCGTAGTACTTCGTCGACACCGTCTTGGTCTTCGGGGTGCCGAGAATGCCCTGGTAGTCAGGGTTGGCCTGGTACTCGACGAGCTTGTTCTTGCTGTAGCTCGAAATCGTGTACGGGCCCGCGTAGCCCTTGGCCTTGACCACGTCGTCGTCGGTCGCGACCTTGTCGGCGGGGAAAACCTTCTCGTCGACGATCGGGCCCGCCTGCGTGGGCAGGATCGCCGGGAAGGTCTGGTCGTTGGCGACCTTGAGCGTGAACGCGACGGTGAGATCGTCGGGCGCGTCGGTCTTTTCGAGGTTGCCGAGCAGCGACGCGGGACCGTGCGGATCGTTGATCTTGAGCATCCGGTCGAACGAGAACTTAACGCTCTTGGCTGTCAAGGGATTGCCGTTGGCGAATTTCAATCCGGGCTTCATCTTGCACGTGTAAACCGTGGGTGAACTAAATTCGCATTTCTCCGCGGCGTCGGGCTTTGGCGTCACGTCGCCAGGCGCGAAATTGAGTACGTACGAATAGATTTGGTTCTCCACGAGCAGCGAACCATTGTCGTAGGCGGCCGCCGGATCGAGCGCGAAGATCTTGTCCGTCGTGCCGGTGACCAGGCCGTTTGCCCCGCCGTCAGTCCTGCCGGAACCGCACCCGGCCAGCGTGGCCGCAACTATCGCGGCAATGCCAACCACCGCAACGTGTTTCGCATGTTTATTCATCAGGTCCCACTCTCCGAGCTACTCGATCTCGCGGGGAACCGTACCGTCGAACTGTTACCGGCCAGTTTCGTTTCGTAAGAAAAATGGCATGTTTGCAATGAAATAAATGTACGAAAAACAAAGTGACAACAATTCTTACGGTCGACACCAGAACCTGGGTAGCCCGTGAACCCCTCGATCACGGGCTAGCGCCGCCCTTAGGAGACTGAGCGAAACGGGTTGTGTTCGGCGATCAGCTGCTCAAGGCGGGCCTCGTCGACGCGCGAAAGCAACGACTGGCTTTCCTGCTGGTCGCGAACCACCTTCGCGAGGGTGAAGCAGCTCGTCACGAGGAACAAGCCCGACATGGCGAGGAAACCGCGCTGCCAGGTGTCGAGTGGCAGGTAGGCGATGCCGATGCCGGTGCCAACGAGGCTCACGCCGAAGGCGATGGCGGCCTGGGCGGTGTAGGCGGCGGTGTTCTTGGGCTTGGTGTTGGGTGCGCTCATAAGCTCAAGTGTGGGATTCGACGCCTGTCGCCAGGTCCGTATTTCTACTCAATGGTGATGCGTAGTACCCGTCGGCAATCCCGGTTTCTGTCAGTGGGTGCCGCCATACTGGACGAGTGTCTACGCGTGCGATGACGGCGGGGGCGCTGCGTGCGCGCGGTGCCGTCATGTTCGCTCGCGTTGAGCGGGTTGTCGACCTCAACTACGTGGGCCTTGTCTTCGCGACGGTGTTCTTCGCGCTGTCGGTCACGCCGTCGCTGCTACCGCGCGACTGGCTGTTCCAGGGGCTCGTCAGTGGGATCAACGCCGCGATCGGGTACGGGCTTGGGTGTGTCTTCGAGTGGGCGTTTCAGAAGTGGGTGCGTCCACGGATTCCGTTGGCACCGTTGCCCAGTCGCGTTCGTTATGGGGTCAAGGTCGCGGTTTTTACTTCGTGCGTGATCGTCGCCGGGCTGATGCTCATCCAGTCAGCGCGATGGCAGCGGCTCACGACGTCGCTGATGGGGATGGATGGCACAACGACGCCCGCCTACCTGCGCACGGGCGTGCTCAGCGTTGCGGTTGGCGTGTGTGTGGTCGCGGTGTATCGCACCGTACGCGCGCTGGTGTTGGCGTTGGGGCGGCAGCTAAACCAGTGGGTGCGAGTGCCGCGCGAGCTTGCGCCCGCCGCTGGGTTGCTCGTGCTGGTTGTTGTCGTCGTGACGATCGGCAACGGCGTTGCTTCGCGCGCGTTTTTCGCGGTCGCTAACTCGGCGTTCAGCGTGCGCAACGATCGGCAGTCGGCCTATGCGGTGCAGCCTTGGGCGCCCGAAAGATCAGGCAGCCCTACGTCTTTGGTCAAGTGGGACACGCTTGGTTACGAGGGCCGCTGGTTCGTCTCGAATGGGCCGAGCGCCGCGGCGATCACCGAGGTCACCGGCATCCGCGCGCGCGAACCGATTCGGGCGTACGTCGGGCTTGAGTCGGCTGCTGGCGACGCAGCCGCGGCATCGCTCGCTGTCGCGGAGTTGGAGCGAACCAAGGCATTTGAGCGGTCGGCCCTTGCGGTCGTGACAACCACCGGCACCGGCTGGGTGAACTCGGCTGCGGCGGGATCATTCGAGTATCTCTTTGGCGGCGACACCGCGATCGTCGCCACGCAGTATTCGTATTTGCCCAGCGTGCTGTCGTTTTTGTCGGACCGCGACAAGGCGGCTGCCGCGAGTCGCGCGCTGTTCGACGCGGTGTACGCGCGGTGGTCGGTGTTGCCGGTTGAGCAGCGGCCGAAGTTGTTTGTGTACGGGGAAAGCTTGGGGTCGCAGGGGTCGGAGGAAGTGTTCGACGGGCTCGCCGACTTACGCGCGAAGGTCGATGGGGCGCTCTGGGTTGGGCCGCCGAATTCGAACCGGCTGTGGCGGCAGTTCGTCGACCGACGCGACCCCGGTTCGCCCGAGGTCGCACCGGTGTACTCGGATGGGCTCGCCGTCCGATTTGCCGACGGCACAGGGGGTTTCGCTGGCGCGCCCGAATGGTTGCCGCCGCGCATCGGCTATTTGCAGCATCCGTCCGACCCGATCGTGTGGTGGTCAACCGACCTCATCTTCACGCGCCCTGACTGGTTGAGCGAGCCGCGCGGACCCGACGTCTCGACACAAATGCGGTGGGCCCCGTTCGTGACGTTTTGGCAGGTCACCGCCGATTTGACGAACGCACAGGGCGTGGTCGACGGGCACGGTCACCGGTACAGCGGCGCGGTTTTGGACGCGTGGTCGGTGATCGCGGACCGGCCGGTGGACGCGATGACGCGCGACGCGATCTTCGCGGCGTTGATCGCGGATGAGCAGTACGAGGAGGCCGTGAAGTGATCCGCGCTGCCGCCGCCGCTGCCGCGCCGGTGGTGTGGGCGAATGTGGTGTTGCCGCGATTGGGGCTTGGGTTGCGGGGCCGGACGGTGGCGAATGTGGGTTATGCGGTTGGCTACCGGGCGTTGTTTGACGGTCAACCAAACTGGCTGTCGGCCAACGGTTTACGTCTTGGCTTGGCTGGCGCGGGGGCAGTCGTCGCAGGGTTCGGCGCGGCGCTTAGCGTTCCAGCCGTCCGTGCGGCGCTCGCCTCATCTAGCAGTCGAGAGCCGGAAGTCGCAGCGCACGAATGGATTTCACTCCACATCCCGGCGGGAACGGTCTTCGCGGAAGAAACAGTCTTCCGAGGAACACTGGACCCACTGTTATCGGCAAACCTAGGTCGCGGCCCGGCCTTACTGGTCGGCGCGCTGACCTTCGGCTTGTGCCACATCACCCCGGCGCGAGCGGTTGGCGACCCGGTGCTTCCGACCGTCGTTGCAACAACGGCGGCGGGGCTCGCCTTCACCCTGCTTGCCCGGCGAGCGGAAAGCGCAACGGCCCCGGCCCTGGTACACCTTGCGCTCAATGCCGGTGGCGCACTGCTGACGTTGAGGTCGACGCGCGGTGCGAGTGATCGCAACCGTCCGGTTGCGGCAAACATGGCATAAACGTGCGGGTTCGCGGCTCTAAGGCCCAATTCAAGGGGTTCGACCGCGAATCTGCACGAAAATGCCACTCCCATCGCAACCACATGGTTGCGGATAGATTGGTTTCATGCCGCGTGGAAAAGTTGATGCTGCGCAAGTACGGGCCGACGTGCTCGCGGTCGCCGGGTGGCTTCGCGACGAAGCATCGCCAGCGCCCGATCGCAAAGCCATTGCCGCTGCCGTTCGAGGGACCGCGCGCACGCTCGAAAACAACGCGCCCGGACATTCCGTCGAGGTCCGGGTACCGCCCTTTGTCGCTGTTCAGTGCATCGAAGGGCCGCGGCACACGCGCGGAAACCCGCCCAATGTCGTCGAAACCGATCCCCGGACCTGGTTACTGCTCGCCACCGGGCTGCTTTCCTTCGACGAAGCCGTGCGCACGGCCCAGGTGAGCAGTTCCGGGAATCGGGCGCCCGAGGTGGCCGACTGGCTGCCGATCGTCGCCTTACCGGTCGACAACTAGCAGGTTTTCCCTGCGCAAGCCCTTGCGGTCGTAGAAATACGTGACGCCGAAGCCCAGCACGGCAGCGATGAGGATGCCAAGCAGGGCCATGCCAACGCCTCGACCGAGGCCCGCGTCGTAATTGGCGTCGAAATACAAGATCGAGCGAATGCCCAAGTAAACCTGGTGCATCGGCTCGAACTCGGCCAACCAGGTCAGGTACCGCGGTGTGGCTTCGATCGGCACCGTTCCACCCGACGACGGCAGGCCCAAAATCACGAAAAGCACCATGTTGATCAACAGGCCAGGGGTGCCGAAAACGGCGAGCATCGTCAAGCCGGTCCACCCACACGCGATCAGGCACAACGTCGAGAACAGATACAGCGCGAGTGGGCTCTCGATCGGCATATGCAGCAGTTTCGCCACGACCAAGTAGACCGCGGCGACAACAAGGGACACCACAACCATCACGACCCACTTGAGCGCGAGCGTGCCGACGCGCGAAATCCGTACCACCGAGTGGTGGACGTAGATCGGGCCGTATTCGGTTGGCACGAAGCCGAGTGCGGCGTCGGTCATCGTGTGCACGATCATCGCGCCGATCATGCCCGCGAGCAGCAACAACAGCGCGAAGAAGAACGCGGTGAGGCCCTGCCCGGTGCCGCTGGGCAGCGGGCGAAACTCCACTTGGATGATGTCGATCGGGTTGGCGAGCGCGATCCGCGCCGCCCCCGAAACCTGCGGCGACGGGCCGGAAGTGCCCGGCGGCGTCTTCGACAATTCCGAGGTGACCTGCTCGGTCAGCTGCACGCCGACTTGCTTGTCGACCTCGGCGAGCGCCTGCTGACCAATGCGCTCGGTGATCGTTGTACCGAACGCGCCAAGGCGCGGATTGGTTTGCAACGTGATCACCGGGCGTTCGATTTCGCCAGCGACAACCGACCCCGCCCCCAAAATCCCGAGGCGTTTGGAGAAGTCGCTTGGGATCACGATCGCGCCGTAGACCTTGCCATTGCGCAGCAATAGCTCGGATTCGGTGATGCCGACGACCTTGAGATCCACTTTCTCCTTCGGCACACCATCAACCAACGCCTGGGTGACTTGCGCCCCAAAATCCACGTGTTTGGTCTGATCACCCGAGCCGAGGGTGTCGCCCACGTCGAGGTTCACCAACGCGATCGGGAACCCATGCAAATTGGCTTCGGGATCGGCAACGTAGTCGAGGTACATCACGCCAAGCAGCGCGGTGAGAATGGTGAGAACTATGGTGGGGCGCAAGATGATTCGCACAAAGTTGTTGCGAGTCAGCGCCTCGGCGACGGTACGACTCGGGCGCACGGTCTCCTCCGGCGGGACAGGTTCGTTCGCACCCTCGTCAGTGGTCACCCCCGCGACGCTAACAGCTGTGTCGTCGATTTACGCGCGTGTCGGCGGAGTGTTCGCGACGGCGTAGGTGGCTGGGCGTGCTACCTGTCGGTTACGACCCGTAGAATGACGGTTGCCCCCAGCCCGCCCGAACAGGGAGCAAACGGTGACTAACGCCGAATCGACGGTTCAAGCAACAAGTAACGCCCCCGACGAGCTCGAGCACGAACCTCGCGAGGAGTGTGGCGTCTTCGGCGTCTGGGCTCCCGATGAGGACGTAGCCAAGCTCACCTACTACGGCCTGTACGCGTTGCAGCATCGCGGCCAGGAGGCAGCTGGTATCGCTGTTTCCGACGGGTCACAGATCCTCGTCTTCAAAGACCTGGGTCTGGTTTCGCAAGTCTTCGACGAGCAGACCCTTGGCGCGATGCCGGGTCATATCGCCGTTGGCCACTGCCGCTATTCCACCACTGGTGGCGTTACCTGGGAGAACGCGCAGCCGATCTTCCGCACCACCTCGGTTGGGTCGGGCCTCGCGCTCGGCCACAACGGCAACCTTGTCAACACCGCTGAGCTCGCTTCGCGTGCGCGTGAGCTTGGGTTGATTGGCGCTGGGGTTGTCGATGGTCGTCCGCAGATGACCGGTGCCACGTCCGATTCCGACATCGTCACGGCGCTGCTCGCGCACGCCTCCGCCGATTCGAGCATCGAGCAGGCCGCGATGGAACTGCTTCCGCAATTGCGTGGCGCGTTCTGTCTCACGTTCATGGACGAGAACACGCTCTACGCGGCGCGCGACCCGCATGGGGTGCGTCCGCTTGTGCTCGGTCGCCTTGATCGTGGTTGGGTCGTCGCATCCGAGACCGCCGCGCTCGACATTGTCGGCGCTGCTTTCGTCCGCGAAATCGAGCCGGGCGAACTGCTGGCGATCGACTCCGACGGTGTCCGTTCGATGCGCTTCGCCAACCCCGAGCCCAAGGGTTGCGTGTTCGAGTACGTGTACTTGGCTCGCCCCGATACGAACATTTCGGGCCGTTCGGTGCACTCCACTCGCGTGGAAATCGGCCGCAAGCTCGCGGTTGAGCATCCCGTTGAAGCCGACCTTGTCATTCCCGTTCCGGAGTCGGGTACGCCCGCCGCGGTCGGGTACGCGCAGGGTTCGGGGATTCCGTACGGCCAGGGTCTGATGAAGAACGCCTACGTTGGGCGCACCTTCATTCAGCCAAGCCAGACCATCCGTCAGCTGGGAATTCGCCTCAAGCTCAACCCGCTGCGCGAGGTCATTCGCGGTAAGCGCCTTGTTGTTGTCGACGACTCGATCGTGCGCGGCAATACCCAGCGCGCGCTCATTCGCATGCTGCGCGAAGCGGGCGCGTTGGAAATCCATGTGCGCATCGCGTCGCCGCCGGTGAAGTGGCCGTGCTTCTACGGCATCGATTTCGCGTCGCGCGCGGAGTTGATCGCCAACGGCGCGGGCACCGATGACAGCTACGCCGACATGGTCGAAAACGTCCGTCGCTCGATCGGCGCCGACAGCCTCGGCTACATCTCAACCGAGGGCATGATCGCGGCAACCGAGCAGCCGAAGTCGCGTTTGTGCACGGCTTGCTTCACCGGCGACTACCCGATCGAACTGCCAACTGAGGCGGCGATCGGCAAGAACGTGCTTGAGGGTTTGGCGGCGCAGCCGGGTGCCGCGTTGCTTGGCGAGAACGTGAACGCGGATGTGCTGAGTCGTCCGTAGGTTACTTGCGAAATGAAGCGGCCGATCCGGTGAATTCCGTTCGGCCGCTTTGTTTTTCGGCGGACACACGTGGTCTTGCGCTGGAGAAGACGGGCTTCGAGGACGGCGCGCTGTATCGGACCGGCCGCTTTCGCGGGGCGCGGCGGTTCCCGGAACCTCACTTCAACTCCCGCTCCTCCGCCGCCGACTCCTCAAGAAACCGCTGCATCCGGACCGCAACCTCCGGCGTGAAATCGGTCGGACGCACGATCGCCGCCCACGCCCCAAGCACCGCGTTCCCATAGTTGTGGCCGTGCCCATCCGACACCGTCTGTGCGCGCGGCAAATCCGCTGCGACCTGCCAAAACGTGACGATCGGGTACCAGTCCATCGACGGCAAAACGTCGGGGCCGCGCGGTTCGCGCAACCAGTCTGGGCGGCCGAAGAGTAGGTCGGGTGACCACCACACCACCGGGTCGGACGCGTGCTGCAAATACACGATGTGCGGGCTGGTCCATTTTTCCTTCGCCGGACGGTCCAGTTGCGGCGGTTCCGAGGCGAATCGCACCGCGAAGCCGTCGGCGTAGATCGGCAGAATTTCCTCGGTACCCGGATCGCGACGCGTCACGAATTCGCCCCACAACCGGTTCGAATTCGGCGGCCCAACCCACAGCACTCCGTCGGTGCGGTTGCGGATATCCGAGAGTCCCGAAAACGCGCCTTCCGAACCCTGCGAGCCCAGACTTTCGCCGTAAACAAGCAGCTTGGGGCGTGAATCCGCGGGCAACTTCGACCAGCGGTCATACACCGCGTCGAACACCGCCCGACCCATCGCCATCGACTTTTCCCGGTCGGAAAGAAACGAAAGCGCGCTCGGCAGATACGAATACTGCGTCGCGACAAGCGCGGTGTCGCCGTCGAAAAGCAACTCGACCGCTTCGGCACTGGTGGAGTCGACCCAGCCCGTTCCCGTCGTGGTAATCACGACAATCGCTTTCCGCTCGAAGGCCCGCGTGCGCTCCAACTCAGCGAGCGCAAGCGCCGCCTGCGCGTCGGTTCCGTCCGCTGATTCCAACCCGGTGTAAACGCGAATCGGTTCCTTGGCGGGCTTCCCCGTGACCTCGCTAATCGCCAACGCGGTCGGCGCGTGCGAAACGAACCAGCGGCCTTCAGATCCGAGCGTGTCCCACTTCGCGAGCGACTCCGGGCTCCCCGACCGCAACGGCGACTGCGGCTGCACCGCGTTCGGCGACGTGTGACTATTGCGCGCACTGAACGCCGTATTGGCAACGGCGAAAAAGGATTTCGCGAGCACACCGTTGAACAGCAACACCGCGAGCACGCAAACAACAACGACGCCAAGGGGTTTCGCCACCGACATCGGAACCCGCCCCCACCGGTTGAGCCCGGCGCTCACCGACCGAATCAGCCGCGCGAACCCACGCCACGTCCACACAAGCAATCCGACGACAAGCGCCCCAACCAGCGCGGTTCGCATGTAGCCGGTGTCGGACTCGGGCGGCATCCCCATTAGGTCGGTGATCTGATGCTGCCAGTGCCCGGATTTCACGGCCATAATCAACGCGAAGATCAAACACACCGCGACGAACACCGCCTTCGCGATGATCACCACACGCCGGGACTCCCGCAGCTCCTGAATACGTTGCGGCCAACCGATTTTCGGCCCGAACCGACGCAACAACGCGGCGATCAAACACCCAATCGCGTACCCGATGGTGGCGTTGATCCCCGAAACCAACCCCTGAAAGAACCAGTCGCGCGGCAACAGCGACGGCGTCATCGACGCGCCAAAGAACAGCGTCGCGACGAACAACCCGGCGTAATTGGGATGAAAAAACCTCTCCGCCCAGTGGACAGACCGGACGAAGAGGTTTTCCGAGCTCACGTGGGGCTCCTCGCTGATTTAGGCGGTGTGCGCACCAAACAGCTTAGGCAACGTTCCTTCAAATGCCTCGCGCAGTTCGTCGAGCGTCACCGAGAACTGGCCCTGCACCTCAACCGAATCCGAGCCCTCATCGACAACGCCGATGCGCGCCCACGGCAGTCCGCGCGCGTCGCACATCTTCGTGAAGCGGGTCTCTTCCGAACGCGGCACCGCGACAAGCACGCGACCGGCCGACTCCGAGAACAGCGCGACGAACGGGTCGACACCCTCCGGCAGCACAATGCGAACGCCGGTCTCGCCAGCGAGCGCGCCTTCGATGACCGTCTGTGCGAGGCCACCTTCGGAAAGGTCGTGCGCGGCCGAAATCATGCCGTCGCGCGAACCGCTCGTGAGGACTTCCGAAAGCAGCTGCTCACGCGCGAAGTCGACCTTCGGCGGCACGCCACCGAGGTGATCGTGGACGACCTGCGACCAGATCGAACCGTCGAGCTCGTCGTGCGTGTCGCCAAGCAGGATCAGCGACTCGCCCGGCTCAGTGCCGAAACCGGTGGGGATGCGACGGTGTACGTCGTCGATCACGCCGAGCACGCCAACGACGGGCGTCGGCAGGATCGCATCCGAACCGGTCTGGTTGTAGAAGCTCACGTTGCCGCCGGTGACCGGAATGCCAAGTGCCGCACAGCCATCCGCGAGACCACGCACGGCCTGCTGGAACTGCCACATCACACCAGGATCTTCGGGCGAACCGAAGTTGAGGCAGTTGGTGACGGCCTTCGGGGTTGCCCCGGTGGTCGCGACGTTGCGGAACGCCTCGGCGAGCGCGAGCTGAGCGCCGGTGTACGGGTCGAGCTTGGTGTAGCGGCCCGACGCGTCGGTGGCGAGCGCGATGCCGCGACCCGACTCCTCGTCGATGCGCACGACGCCAGCGTCGGCGTGCTCGGCGAGCACGGTGTTGCCGCGCACGTAGCGGTCGTACTGCTCGGTGATCCACTTGCGGCTGCACAGCTGCGGGCTCGCGATCATCGTGAGCAGCGTTTCGCGCAGTTCGTCGCCGGTCTTGGGGCGAGCGAGTTCCGCGGTGGTATCGGCGATGAGGGCGTCCTGGCTGTCCGGGCGCGCGACGGGCCGCTCGTAAACCGGGCCCTCATGGGCGACAGTGCGCGGCGGCACGTCGACAACGGTCTCGCCGTTCCACGAAATCACCAGGTGGTCACCGTCGGTGACCTCGCCGATCACGGTGGCGGTGACGTCGTGGCGACGGCACACGTCCATGAACGCGTCGACGTTCTCCGGCGTGACGACCGCGCACATGCGTTCCTGCGACTCGCTCGACAGGATTTCGGCCGGGGTCATGTTGGCGGCGCGCAGCGGCACCTTGCCGAGGTCGATGTGCATGCCACCGTCACCGGCAGCGGCCAATTCCGAAGTGGCGCAAGACAACCCGGCACCGCCGAGGTCTTGAATACCGACAACGAGACCGGCCTTGTACAGGTCGAGACAGCACTCGATGAGCACCTTCTCGGTGAACGGGTCGCCGACCTGAACCGCGGGCAGCTTCTTGCGACCGGTACCGGTCTCTTCGCCCGAGAACGTGTCCGAGGCCAGGACCGAAACGCCGCCGATGCCGTCGAGGCCGGTGCGCGCACCGAACAGGATGATCTTGTTGCCCTTGCCCGACGCGAACGCGAGGTGCAGGTCCTCAACGCGCATCGCGCCAGCGCACAGCGCGTTGACCAGCGGGTTGCCCTGGTAGGAAGCGTCGAAAACGGTCTCGCCGCCAACGTTGGGCAGGCCGAGCGAGTTGCCGTAACCGCCAACGCCGCGCACGACACCGTCGACAACACGACGGGTGTCGGGGGCATCGGCAGCGCCGAAACGCAGCTGGTCCATGACCGCGATCGGCCGCGCGCCCATCGCCATGATGTCGCGCACAATGCCGCCGACGCCGGTTGCCGCGCCCTGGTACGGCTCAACGTAAGACGGGTGGTTGTGGCTTTCGACCTTGAACGTGACCGCCCAGCCGTCGCCGATATCGACAACGCCAGCGTTCTCGCCAATGCCAGCCAGCATCGACTTCTGCATTTCCGGCGTAGTCGTCTCGCCGAAGTAGCGCAGGTGCACCTTCGATGACTTGTACGAGCAGTGCTCGCTCCACATCACCGAGTACATGGCCAGTTCAGCGTCGGTGGGGCGACGACCGAGGATTTCCTTGATACGGGCGTACTCGTCGTCCTTGAGCCCGAGTTCTTTGTACGGCTGCGGTGCTTCCGGGGTGGCCGTAGCGTTGGCGACGGTGTCGACCTGCGGTGTCACGGGAGACCAGGGTCCTTTCGGCCGGTGAGAACTTAAACATGAGTCTAATCGCGGTCAGATAACACTCGTGCCTCGGCTAGGTGCCGACCCGTTAGTCTGTGGCCGTGAACGAAAGTCCGGGGGTATCCGAGCCGGTCAACGTACCGGTTCCCGCACGTGAAACCACGTCCGGACGAAGCGAGGCACAGCAGCGTCAGCGGCAAAGCCGACTACTCGCGGCGGCGGTCGCGTTCTTCGTCGTTTCCGCCGCCGTCGCGCTGCTCGCCCACTGGTGGCACGGCTACATCGACCTGCGCGTTTACCGCAACGGTGCCCGCGTCTGGCTCGACGGCGGCGAACTGTACGGGCCGATGCCCGCCGTATACGGGCTCGCGCTGCCGTTCACCTATCCCCCGCTCGCCGCCGCGTTCTTCGTTCCGCTCGCGCTGATGCCGGTGTCGATCGCCGAAGTTGTCGTGCTCGCCACCTCGCTCGCGTGCCTCGCGTTGTGCCTGTTCATCGTCCTTGGCAGGGTGCGCCCCGACCTCGACCGCATCTCAGTGCTCACGGTGATCGTCGCCGGGCTCGGCTTCGCGCAATTCCTTGAACCCGTTCGACAGACGCTGAACTTCGGGCAGATCAACCTGGTCCTGATGGCCGCGATCACCGCCGACACCCTGCTGCGCCGCACGCCGTGGCCGCGCGGGATGCTGATCGGAATCGCGGTGTCGATCAAACTCATTCCCGCTGGTTACCTGCTGTATTTCGTGCTCAAGCGCGATTGGAAAGCCACGATCACGCTCATCGTTTCCGCGATCGGCGCGGTGACCGTCGGCTTCCTGCTTTTCCCGCGCGATTCCGTCGAGTACTGGTTCCATACCGTCACTGACACCGGGCGCATCGGGACGCCGTATTTCGCGGGCAACCAGTCGATTAAGGGCACGCTGTTCCGCCTCGGGCTCGACACGTCGACAGCGACGTACCTCTGGCTCGGCCTGTCGGCGCTCACCGTCGCGCTCGCCGCGGTGTGGATGGCGCGACTGCTCAGCGCTGGTCGCGACGTGTTGGCGCTGCTGGTAAACGCCGCTGCGGTGCTGTTGATCTCCCCGGTTTCGTGGTCGCACCACTGGGTGTGGGTCGCGTTGGCGCTGGTCGTCGCGGTCGACCAGTGCAGCCGCCGCCGTTCGCGCGCGTTCACGGCGCTTGTCGCGGTGGTGACCGCCGTGTTCATGGTCGGCCCGCAGTGGCTCTTCCCGCACTCGGGCGACCGTGAGCTGCAATGGAATTGGTTCGAACAGCTCGTCGGCAGCACGTACGTGTGGGGCACGTTCGCAGTGATCGTGTACGCGGTGTGCACGTACCACCCGGCGAAGACGGAGCGCCCGGCAGCGGATTCGGTCGCGGCGGTCGGCTGATCTTCCTCGCGGGTTGACCGACTAAGGCCAGGCAGCAGGCTCGATCGCGACGGTTGCGCGCCGGCCTGATTCAGATCAAGCGGTCGGCACGGTCACCGCAGTCGCGCGCGCCGGACCGACTCAGGCCAGGGGGCGCTCTCGGTCGCCGCGCCGGACCGACTGTGGCGCGGCGAAGTCACCGCGAAAACGCCTGTCGTTAAACGGTTTCCGGGGTGAGGAATGCCGCTAGTGCCGACGCGTACATCGGTACGTCCGCCGCGCCCATCAACTCCCTGCACGAGTGCATCGCCAACTGCGGGGCACCAACGTCGACGGTCGACATGCCCGTCCGCGCCGCCGTCATCGGCCCAATCGTCGACCCGCACGGCAGGTCAGCGCGGTGTACGTAGCGCTGCAACGGCACACCTGCCTCCGCACACGCCAGTGCGAACGCTCCCGCCCCCGCCGCGTCGGTGGCGTAGCGCAGGTTCTGGTTCACCTTGAGCACCGGCCCACCGTCGACGACGATGCGGTGCGCGGGTTCATGCCGCTCGGGGTAGTTCGGGTGCGTCGCGTGCGCCATGTCGCCGGACGCGACGATCGAACCCGCAAGTGCCGCAAGGTAATCCGCGCGACCGCCACCGCGCCCAAGGACGATGCGTTCGAGAATCGCGGGCAGCAGGTCGGATTGCGCGCCGCGATCGGACTGCGAACCGACTTCTTCGTGGTCGAACATCACGAGCACCGGGGTTGCCGCGCCCGGTGCGGCGACGGCGGCGAGAAACGCCTGCAAACCGGCATAGCAAGTGGCCTGGTTGTCGAGGCGGGGCGCGCTCACGAGATCACGATCGCGCCCGACCAACGCGCTCGGCGCGAGGTCGTGGGTCATGAGTTCCCAACCGAGCACGTCGGCGGCGTCAACGCCCGCAGCATCAGCGACAAACCCGAGGAAATCAGCGGGCTCACCACCAATTCCCCAGAGCGCGTTCACATGTCGCTGGGGATCGAGCGTCACGCCACGACGCTCTTCGGACAGATGAATCGCCAACTGCGGCACGCGGAGGATGGGCTCATCAACGCGAACGAGCACGTCGCGAACGCGCCCACCGTCGCGGACACTGAGTCGCCCGGAAATCCCGAGTTCCCGGTCGAGCCAGGAGTTCAACCACGCGCCGCCGTAGGGCTCAAGCCCAACCAATTGCCAACCGGCAGAAGACAAGTCGGGATGCTGTTTCACTCGCAAGTTGGGACTGTCGGTGTGCGCCCCGACCACTCGAAACGGATGCGACGCGGCGGTAGCGGAGTCGGCCCACGCGATCAGCGACCCGCCACGCACCACAAAGTGCTTGCCGGAGGTCGAGTCCCACGCGCCGGCTTCCCGCAACGGCGTAAACCCGCGCGCAACCAGCTCCTCGGCGACCGTCGCACAAACATGAAACGGTGATGGCGAAGCGTCAACGAACTCACAAAGCCCGCGAGCGGAAGCGGCAGTAGCGGAAACGACCATGCGGCCGATCCTAGGCAAACTTGGCAACGCCGCGCGCGGGGCGCGACCCCCATGCGTTAATCGCCCAGCTCACCCATCGCGTCAAGCGCAGTCGTGAGCTCATTAAACCGCCGGGCACCAAGCCGCGCGCGTAGCTCCCCTTCGGCCTTCGACTCAGCTAGTCGAATGCGGTCGACTACCGCCGCGCCGAGCCCGGACAGTCCGATGAGAATTCGGCGGCGATCGTCGGTGGCAGCGACCCGGAAAATGAGGCCGCGTTCGGCCAGGTGGTCAGCGTGACGCGTAGCCGACGAAGGGGCGACACACGCACGCGTTGCCAGCTCAGTCATCGTTATGCCAACTTCGGCGGAAAGTTGCGCGAGAATTGCCCAGTGATCCGCAGTGAGTCCATCAGCCGACAACGCATCGTCGAGTTGGCGAATCCACTGGCGTTCCGCCGCGCGCAACGCGCTATGCAGAGTGGGTTTGCCAGTCACCACAGACACCGATCGCATACCACCCTGCCAAAAATCTTCGTCGGACCGAACAATCCAACTACCAGGGCATAGAGTACCCAATGCCGCAACGTCGTAGTGCGCGGGCCGAAACGATCGACATCGTTTCGATCGTGCCGAGGCAGGGTCCGGGCGGGATCATCGCACCGTCGTGTTCGGCCGCGTTGTCCCTCGCTGTTGCCGAACTCAATTCAGCGACAGGCATTTTGGGCCGCGAGATCAAGCTCACCACGATCGACGGTGGTCGCGATCCGAATGAAGTCGCGACTGAAGTTGGCGCGCTACTTGCCACCGGAATGGTTGGCGCGATTACCGGTTGGCACACGTCAGCGGTACGCAGAGCGGTGGGGCGAGCGGTCGACGGGCGCGTCCCGTACCTGTACGCGACCGACCACGAAGGCCTACGCGACGAACACCCTGGCGTCCTCATGGTCGGCGAGCATCCTGAACGCCAGACCGTGCCCGCGATGGCGTGGCTGCGCGCCGAGCTTGGCGTTCGCACATGGGCCGTGATCGGCAACGACTACATCTGGCCGCGCCAGACCGTGCGCGCGGTGCGAGCGAACCTGCCTTCGCCTACCGATCTCGTGCTGGAACGCTACGTGCCACTTGGCACTACCGATTTCACCGACTTCCTCAGCGACCCGATACTCAACGCCGTCGACGGTGTCCTTGTGCTGATGGTTGGCGCCGACACGGTCCGCTTCAACCGCGCGTTCGCCGCCACGGGCCGCGACCTTTCGACCGTGCGACTGAGCCCGGCCGTCGACGAGAATGTGCTGTTGAGCGCGGGCCCGACCGCGAATAAGAACCTGTACGTCGCGTCGAGTTTCTTCCTCGACAAGCAGGCCGACGAAGCGCGACAGGCGCGCTACACCGCGCACAACGGCGAATTCGCCCCTGTCTTAACAACTTTCAGCGCGTCGACCTATGAGGCGATGCACCTGCTTGGCAGGCTCACTGATCGCGTCGGCACGCTCGACGTCGAAGCGCTCAGCGCCGCGATGGCAGGCGGCGTGATCCTCGACGGGCCAGGCACGCGACGCGGTTTCATCGGCAATCAAGCCATCGGTCCGGCGTTTCTCGCCCGTGCCGATGATGTCGAGTTCGACATCATCGACCGGCTGTAGGAATTACGCCCCGACGAGGCTGTCGAGCACCGAGTAGAAGATCCCAAGACCGTCGTCGCTCGGGCCGGTCAGCGCCTCAGTGGCGTGCTCGGGGTGTGGCATCAGGCCAACAACGCGACCGTTTGCTGACGAGATGCCAGCGATGCCACGCTGCGAACCATTCGGGTTGTCGCCCGCGTAGCGGAACACAACGCGACCTTCGCCCTCAAGTTCGTCGAGCACCTCGGTCGACGCCTGGAAACGCCCCTCGCCCGACTTCAACGGAACAAGAATCTGCGCGCCCGGCTCGTACCGCGAACTCCACGCCGTGTTGTTGGCGTCGACAGTGAGCCACTCGTCGCGGCAAATGAAGTGCAGGCCCTCGTTGCGCGTGAGCGCGCCCGGCAGCAGCCCGGCTTCGCACAGCACCTGGAACCCGTTGCAAATGCCGAGCACAGGCATGCCCTGACCAGCGGCTTTCACGACCTCGCCCATGACCGGCGCGAAACGCGCGATCGCGCCGCAACGCAGGTAGTCGCCGTAGGAGAAACCGCCCGGCACGATGACCGCGTCGACACCCTTGAGGTCGGCGTCGGCGTGCCACAGACTGACCGCCTCAGCACCGGCGAGCCGAACCGCGCGCGCGGCGTCGACGTCGTCGAGGGTGCCGGGGAACGTGATGACACCGATACGGGCACTCATGCGACTCGAACGACCTTCCAGTCCTCGATCACGGTGTTGGCGAGCAGCGCTTCGGCGATCTGCTCAAGCTCGGCGTCGGTGACGGTGTCGTCGACCTCAAGCTCGAATCGCTTGCCCTGCCGCACATCCGAGATACCGGCGAACCCGAGCCGAGGGAGCGCGCCGACGACGGCCTGTCCCTGCGGATCAAGGATTTCGGCCTTCGGCATGACCTCGACCACGACTCGTGCCACGCGATACTCCTCAAAACTGGGGGGTTGTGTTGAGGAAATCCTAGTTGACCGGGCCGTCGTGCCCGGCCTCCGGGGTATTGACGACCTAGCATCGGGTGATGCGCATCGCCAACTTCGGTCATTCGTGCATCCTCGTCGAGCTCGACGGCAAGCGGGTGCTCTTCGACCCAGGCACCTTCGCACACGGCTTCGAAGGGCTCACCGACCTCGACGCGATCGCGGTCACCCATCAGCACCCCGACCACATCGACCCCGAACGCATCGGCGCGCTCATCGAAGCCAACCCGCAGGCGCGGTTGCTTTCGGACCCGCAAACCGCCCAGCAGCGCGGCGAGGGGTGGGAGCCGGTTTCGGCGGGCCAGATCGTTGAACTTGGCGGAGATGTCCAGCTCACCGGTGGTGGCGGCTACCACGCGGTGATTCACCCCGACCTGCCCGTCATCGACAACACCGTCTACCAACTCGGCACCGCCGCCGACCCCGCCCAGCTTGTCCACCCCGGCGACTCGCTGTGGGTGCCGCCGGTGCCGGTCGGGGTGCTCGCGATTCCGGCGGCGGCACCGTGGTTGCGCATCTGGGACGCCGTCGACTACCTGCGCGCGGTGAATCCACGCACCGCGATCCCCATTCACTACGGCATCATCGAGCCGAGCGCGCGCGGCATCTACTTCGGTCGGTTGAGTGAAATGGCCCCGGCTGGAACGGAATTCCGGGTTATTGACGCAGAAGACCAGGGCCAGTTCTGAGTTAGACGCGGTAGTTCTTCAGGAACAGCCCGACCGAAACAGCAAGGCGCTCAATCTCATTCGGGTCGACGCTCTCGTTCGGCGCGTGGATGTGGCACTTGGGTTCCTCAACGCCAAGCAGCATCATCTCCGCTTCCGGGTACGTCTCGGCGAGCGCGTTGCAGAGCGGGATCGAACCGCCTTGGCCTGCGGTTGTCGTCGGGCGGCCGTAGGCGGCAGCCATCGCGTCGGCAAGCGCGTCGCGGGCGGGGCCTGCTTGCGACGCGACGAACGGCGAACCGAGCGTCACGTTGTCGATGGTGAGGTCGGCGTTCCACGGCAGATGCGCGCGCAGGCGCTTTTCCAGCAGGTCACGGGCATCTTCAGGCTTGGTCCCCGGCGGGATGCGCAGGTTGATCCGCGCCGACGCGTGTCCCTGAATCGCCGACGACGAACCGACGACCGGCGGCACGTCCATCCCGAGCACAGTCACCGCGGGGCGCGCCCACAGCTGGTCGGCGACGGTGCCGCTGCCGAGCAGGTCAACGCCGGGCAGTACGCGCGCGTCCTTGCGGAACTGGTCGACGTCGTATTGCGCGCCGCCCCAGGTCTGGGTGTTGTCGAGACCGTCAATCGTGGTGTTGCCGTTGACGTCTCGCATCGACGAAAGCATGTGGATGAGCGCGGCGATCGCGTCGGGAGCCGGTCCGCCGAACATGCCCGAATGCACCGCGCCCGCAAGGGTTTTCACGTGCACGTCGAGGTTGACGAAGCCGCGCAACGTCTGGGTGAGCGTCGGGATCCCGTCTTTGATATTGCCGCAATCGCACACCAGGATCGCATCCGATTCAAGCAGGTCAGGGCGTTGTGGAATGAACTGCTCAAGCCCGCCGGTGCCCTGTTCCTCGGACCCCTCCGACACGAGCGTGATGCCGACCGGATAGTCAGGCCCGATCGCCCGCAACGCGGTGAGCAGCATGACAATGTTGCCCTTACAGTCGGCCGCCCCGCGCCCGTACCAGCGGCCATTCACCTCGGTGAGCTGCCAAACCGGGGTTTTCCATTCGTCTTCGCCGAGGGGCGGTTGGACGTCGTAGTGGCAGTACAGCACCACCGTCGGCGCGCCTGGGGGCGCTGGCCGTGACGCGACGACGGCCTTGCTGCCGTCGGGAGTTTCGTGCAGGCCAACGTCGGTGAGCCCGACCGCGGCGAACGCGTCAGCGACCCACTGCGCCGCTTCCTCGCACCCCTTCGGTGGAAACTGGCGTGCGTCAGCGACCGACTTGAACGAAACAAGTTGGGCCAGATCAGTTTTCGCACGGCCCATGAGGGCCTTCACCTTGGCCTGGAGGTCAGCCAATTCGGTTGCGTCAGTTGTCATGTCCGCCTCACGTCGTCGTGTTAAGACTCGCCAGGCCACGCGGACAGCAGGCGAGCGGAATGAGCTCATGGATAGTAAACGGCAGAAGGCAACATCCCCGTCGAGTGGAGGTTCCGGGCTTCGCCCATCCTGCCCCGCACGCTGGCTTTCCCGAGCACGAGATGTTCCCGCAGGTCGCGTACGAGATTGTGCACGACGAACTGCTGCTCGACGGGGTCGCGCGCCTGAACCTCGCCACCTTCTGCACCACCTGGATCGACGACCAAGCGCGGCGGTTGATGGCCGAATCGATGGACAAAAACATCGTTGACGCCGACGAATACCCGCAAACCGCCGAACTTGAACGGCGGTGCGTGCGCATGCTCGCCGACCTATGGCACGCACCCGACCCCGCCGCCACGATCGGCACGTCGACGACCGGGTCAAGTGAGGCGGCGATGCTCGGTGGGCTCGCCGCGAAGTTCCGCTGGCGCGCACGCGGTGGAACGGGCACGCCGAACCTGGTGTGCGGGCCGGTGCAGGTGTGTTGGGAGAAGTTCTGTCGGTACTTCGACGTGGAGATGCGGCAGGTACCCCTTCGCGGCGACCGGTACCTACTACACCCCGATGACCTGCGCGAACACTGCGATGAGAACACTATTGTCGTCGTCGCGACATTCGGCCAGACCTACACCGGGCTGTACGAGGACGTCGCGGGGATGTCGGCGGAGTTGGACCGCATTCACGACGCTGGCGGCCCCGACATCCCGCTACACATCGACGGCGCGAGCGGCGCTTTCCTCAGCCCCTTCTGTTCGCCAGAAGTGGTGTGGGACTTCCGATTACCGCGCGTGAAGTCGATCAACGCGTCCGGGCACAAGACGGGACTCGCCCCGCTCGGCGTTGGGTGGGCGATTTGGCGCGAAGCCGCCGACCTGCCGCGCGAACTGATCTTCGACGTCGACTACCTCGGCGGCCACATCCCCAACTTCAACCTGAACTTCTCGCGCTCGGGTTCGCAGGCGATCACGCAGTACTACGACTTCATCCGCCTTGGGCGTACCGGCTACACGCGCTTGCAAAACGCGATTTACGAAGTGGCGCAACACTTTGCGCGCGGACTGGCAGCCGCGGGCCCCTTCGAACTGATCCACGCGGCCGAGCCGACCAAGGGAATCCACGCGGTCGCGTGGCGTCTAACCCCGGGCGCGCACCCGTACAACCTGTACGACATCGCCGACCGCCTACGCACCCGAGGCTGGCTGATCGCCGCCTACCCCTTGGCCCCCGACCGCGAAAACGAGACCATCATGCGCGCGGTTTTCCGCCACGGTCTAACGATCGACATGGTCGACCTGCTGCTCGCGGATCTACGCCGCGGCTTGACCCTCTTGACCGAGAACCCTCGCAGACTCCCTTTGGACCGCGCTCACGGCGGCGGCTTCACCCACAACGCGACCCCGGAAACGCCGTAGGGAGTTGGTCGGCCGCCCACCAGGCTATGGTGGCGAAATTCCGGCCCCGATTTCCACCATGACAGCCTGGTGGGCGCACGACCAACTACGCGACCGCCTCCCGCCGCGCGCCCAATCGGTGAGCACGCTGCTATGGCGGCAACGTGCGAGTAGCTTCCGCCAGGAGAGCGTGCTGATCTTCATCGGGCGCGTCCAACTACGCAGCGCGCACGGCGGGCAGCGGGTCCCAGCGGTAAACCTCGCTGCGAGCGCCGTGGTAAAGGGCCAGGTCGACGGCGTCGAGCATCGCCTGACGCGGGCCCGAGCGCTCCAACTGCGCCGCCGAGATCGCCAAACGCAGCACTCCCCCGCGCTTGGCTGTGCGCGCCGCGCCCATCACCAACGCGCGACACCACCACGGTTCCGCTCGGAAACCCTCGCCGATGCCGAAAACGCGGGCGCGTTGGGCGATGTCGCGTTCCAGGTCAAGCATTGACGTAAGGCCAAGTGCCACACGGAAACCCACGTCCGGCAGCGCGGCGAGCGCGCCCGTCGACGCGTCCCAGCGCGGCGCGGCAAACAGGCGCGTGCGCAACTGCATGTGTTCCATCGCGCGGTCAGCGGCCTTCAAGCGCAGGGTCGCTTCGTGCCGAGGCAACGTCGCGAACTCGGCGCGGCGCGACTTGGTCGCTGCCTGGTCGTAGCCGTGCAACACGATCGCGTCGCCCTCGTACCGCCGACCGCGCAGCCATGCCTGCGTCGCTGGATCGTCGGCGAGGCGGTACTTGCCCTTGAGCCGAGGCGCGACGAGCAGCGAAAGCCGAACGCCCCGATCGTCCATCGCGGCGGCGAATTCAATCGCGGCGTCGCGGGTGCTTTCGCGGATGCCGGAGACGGAAACGATCAGCTCAGCGGTCATCTACTGACGGTGACATGGTCAGATGACCACCGCGTGCTGGCCCGGTGACGTGTCGCCTAACGGTTAGTCACCACCGCTGCCAATGCAGCACTTCCTCGCGCGGCACCCGCGTGGCAGGCCGGAAATCGGTGCCAATCGTGAAGGCGAGCGGCAGGAACGCGGCGAGCATCACCTTGTCGTGGGGCACGCCGAGCACCTGGGCAAGCTCGCGCTCAAGCGGTGCGTGCGCGGTTGTCCACACTGTTCCCAAGCCCCGACTGCGCGCGGCGAGCATGAAACTCCACACCGCGGGCAGGATCGACCCCCACGTCCCCGCCTGCACCTCGACCGACGCGCGGTCGGTGCGCCCTTCGACCGCCGGAATCACGAACGCTGGTACCCGGTGAATGTTGTCGGCGAGGTAGCGCACCCCGTCGAAAACCCTTGCGGTGGAAGCGGAGTCGTATTGCATTCGGTGATGATCGGCGGCAGTGAGGGGTGCGGCCTGCCCCCTACCGAGCGCGTGCAAGAAGATGTCGGCAACCTGCGCACGCTGACGTTTTTCGGTGACGACGATGAAGTGCCAGCGCTGCCGGTTGCGACCGGTCGGCGCTTGCGTCGCGAGGTCAACGCACTCCTCGATGAGGTGACGTGGCACCTCGCGCGTGAAGTCGAGCCGTTTGCGCACCGCGCGCGTGGTGGAAAGCAGCTGGTCAGGGGTGAGATCTAGCGTCACGGCGCCCTCTATTCATCTTGAGCGAAACAATCTGACAACAGATGATTCCGACGGTAAACCGATAACCGTCTGCCGTCAAATGATCTGTGCACAGATGATTTAATGGAGGTGCCCGATCCCAAGGAGCCCGCCGATGCCCCCGCGCCCGACTTACTTCCCCACGCTCGCCGCCGAACGCCCCGACATCGCCCTTTGCCGAGCATCGGCGGCGGTCGCCAAAGCCGCCGAAACCCACGCCGCCACACAGGGTTTGGGCGTAGGCCAGCACCTCGTGCTCAAAATGCTCGCCGAAGTAGGCGCGTGCTCTCAACAGGCGCTCGCCGAAGAACTCCGCATCGACCGCAGCGTGATGGTCAGCGTGTGCGACGACCTCGAACGCGCGAATTACGTTGCCCGCGAACGCAACCCTGCCGACCGCCGCTCGTACGCGGTCACCATCACCGACGCGGGCCGCAAACGACTACGCGCCGCCGAGAAGACCACCCCGGCCTTCATCGACGACGCGTTCGCCGCCCTCACCCCCACCGAGCGCGAGCAACTAACCACGCTGCTCGGCAAACTCCTCGCGGGTTAGTCAGCAAGTCCAACCTGGTCGAGCACCCACGCGTACTCGAAACCAACTTCCTTCCACTTCTCATACCGCCCGCTCACGCCACCATGTCCCGCGCTCATTTCCGTCTTGAGCAGCAGTTCGTTGTCGCCGGTCGCGGTGTCGCGCAGCTTCGCGATCCACTTCGCGGGCTCCACGTACAGCACGCGGGTGTCGTTGATGCTGGTGATCGCGAGGATGGCCGGGTAGTCCTTCGCCTCAACGTTCTCGTACGGCGAGTAACCCTTCATGTACTCGTAAACTTCCTTGTCCGCCAAGGGATTTCCCCACTCATCCCATTCGATGACGGTCAGTGGAAGCGAAGGGTCGAGGATCGACGTCAGCGGGTCGACGAACGGCACGTTCGCCAGCACCGCGTCGAACAGTTCAGGTGCCAGGTTCGCGACAGCGCCAACGAGCAAACCGCCCGCGCTACCACCGTCGGCGATCACCTGACCAGCAACGCCGGTCTCGCGCAAATGCCTTGCGGCAGCGATGAAGTCGGTGAACGTGTTGCGTTTGGTGAGCGTCTTACCCTGCTCGTACCAGAGTCGACCCATCTCGCCACCACCGCGCACATGGGCGACCGCGAAGACCATGCCGCGATCAAGCAGCGACAGGCGCGACACCGAGAACGACGGGTCGATGCTTGCCTCATACGACCCATATCCGTACAGCAGCACGGGTTTTGGCGTTGACGTGTCGAGGTCACGTCGCTTGACGATCGAAATCGGCACCCGCGTTCCGTCGTCGGCGATCGCCCAATCCCGGTGCTGCTCATAGTCTTCGGCGTTGTACCCGCCGAGCACCGGCTGTTCCTTGCGCAAAATCAGCTGACCGGTCGCGGGCACGTAGTCGAACACCTGCATCGGCGTGATGAACGACGTGACACCAACGCGCAACGTCGGCTGATCCCACTCCGGGCTGGAACCCGCACCGGCAGCGAACAATTCGAGTCCGAACTCCAGTTCGGTGAGCTCGCCGTAGCCAGAATCGGTCAGCTGCCACACCGCGACACGCGGCAGCGCGCCACGCCGGTAGCCGAGCACGAGGTGGTCGGCGAAGGCGTCGATGTCTTCGAGTCGCACGTCGTCGCGATGACCGATGAGCTGCGTCATGTTCGCCGGATCGTCGACGGGCGCTTCGGCGAGCACGAAGTTCTCGGCCTTCACGCCGTCGACTACGTCGTTGTGCAGGATCAGGAACCGGTCTTCGCCGCCGATCACCGCGTGCTCGGCCGAGTACTCAACTCCCTCGCGACGCGGCAGCAGCACGCGGAACTCGCCCTCGGGGTTGTCGGATTCGAGGACCCAGCCTTCGGTGGTGATCTTGGAACCGAGCCAGATGGTGAGGTACTTCTCCGACCGCGTCGAGCTGACGCCAACCCAGTAGCGCTCGTCGGGCTCGTGGAACACCGCGACGTCAGCGTCGTTGGCCGTGCCGATGCGGTGCCGCCACACGGTGTCGGGCCGCCACGACTCGTCGACGGTTTGATAGAAGAGGTGGGTGCCGTCGAGCGACCACGTCGCGCCCGCGGCCGCCCCGGTGACCTCGTCGGGTAGCAGCTCGCCCGTGCGTAGGTCTTTGACGCGCAGCGTGTAGCGTTCGTCGCCCGCGGTGTCGACCGAGTAGGCGAGCAGATTGCCATCGTTGCTGATCGTGCACGCGCCAAGCGCGAAGAAGTCGAGCCCTTCGGCGAGCACGTTGCTGTCGAGCAGCACCTGTTCGCCCTCGATTACCGAGTCGACCTCAAGTTGCGGCGGCGTCCACGCATCGATGCCAGCCGCGTCCGCGTCGATGGGACAGCGACAGAAAACGCCATACTGTTTGCCCTCGTAGCTGCGGGAGTAATACCAGTACTCGCCGATGCGCGTTGGCACCGAGAGGTCGGTTTCCTGCGTCCGCGCCTTGATCTCGTCGAAGATCTTGTCGCGCAGCGGCTGCAAGTGGTCGGTCCGCGCCGCGGTGTAGGCGTTTTCGGCCTCCAAATACGCGATGACCTCGGGATCTTCCTTATTCCGCAGCCATTCGTAGGAGTCGACGAACGTGTCGCCGTGATGAACCCGCTGCGTCGAAACCTTCTTCGCGATCGGTGCCGACACCGACCCATTCTCGCCAGCCATGGGTCCACCGTAGCCGGGTATGCGCTCGGGGTCGCAGCAACGGGTTAGTCGACGCGACCCCGACCACAGTTAGTTAGGCCCCGAGCGCGGGCCCGATCGTGGGCCATGACGCGTGCAGCGCGTCCTGCCAATATGACCAACTGTGCGTGCCGACCGGGTGGTAATCGATGCGCGCGCCGATCGCCGCGCCGCGCAGACGTTGATCGAATGCGACCATGCAGGTGTTGACGCCCAGCTCGATCGGACCACCAAGGAAGATGTTTTCGGCGAGCTGTGGCTTGAGTTCAGCCTCGTGCGGACCGGGGATGCCGGTGCCGGTCGACATGTAGAGCGCCTTGCCACGCAACCTGTCGACCATCATCGCCGGATCGTGCGCCGCCCACTCGGGACTGCCGGGCGCGCCCCACATGTTCAGCGGGTTGCCGCCACGGTTGGCGATGGAGAACATCATCGCGCCCGCCGCCATGCCCGAATCCGGGCACGCGCTGTACCCGGCGACCGCGCGGTAAAGATCGGGGTGACGTGCGGCGAGGATGTAGGCCGCGTTGCCGCCCATCGACAGGCCACCGATGCCGTTGACCCCGTTGCCGTTGAAGTTGGCGTCGATGACCCCGGGCAGTTCCTGGGTGAGGAACGTGTCCCACTTGTAGCGACCGAACCGAGGATCGTCAGCAACCCAGTCGGTGTAGTAGCTGGCCTGGCCGCCCATCGGCAGGACGACGTTGACGTTCTTGCCACGGAAGAACGCTTCCGCGTCGGTTGCGTTGGTCCATGTGCTTTGCCCGACGCCGGGGTCGAGCCCGTCGAGCAGGTAGTACGTGCCGCGCGACCCACCGCCCGCCGGATGCAGCACTTGCAGATCGACATTGCGGCCCATCGCCGGCGAGGTGACGGTGATCGCCGTCCGGGTAGGACTGAGTTCGGCCATGCCAACGATCTCGGCGGCCGAAGCTGTTGCCGGGGTAACCATCGCGGGTCCAACACAAGCGATGGCGAATGCCAGCACAGAAGCAGCAACACTACAACGACGCACGTCCCACCCTCCATAACCGCATGCAAATGACATTCCAAGGTAACTCAGATGCACTGGCATTCACGGCATTCGGCGATATGGGCGTTTTACTAGCTAACTTTTCCGACCGCAAGTTTGGAAGCGGAGCGAATTACCTGTCGAGCGCCCCGCGAATCGAACCGGCAAGGTAATCGAGGTCTGCTCGCTTGGGCGACGTTGGTCGCGCGCGCAAACCAAAACCGTCGCCGGGAGTTCGCGGAATTACGTGCAAATGCACGTGGAAAACCTCTTGTCCGGCCATCACGCCGTCGGCAAGGAAGAAGTTGACACCATGCGCGGCGACTTCGCTGGCCCTTAACGCGGCAGCGATGCGCTGACCAACCTGAAAGAGCTTGCCGCCCAAAGCCGGATCAAGGTCGGCCAGACTCTCGGCCGGGATTTTCGGGACGACGAGGACGTGGCCTGGCGTCACGGGACGGATATCCATGAACGCGCAGACGTCGTCGTCCTCGTAAACCTTGGACGAAGGCGCTTGGCCGTTGATGATTTCGGTGAAGATCGTGTACGGATTCACGCCATGCTCGTTGTTAAAGGATCGGCGACGGCGTGTAACCGGCCGCTTCCGGATTCGCGTCAACCAGCTTCTGCACCTGAGCGACAACCTCGGCAACCTGGTCGCCCGCCGCGCCGATGAACGCCGACTTGTCGGCGAGAGCGGCGTCGAGCGCGGCACGGTCGAGCGGAAGGCGATCGTCGCCGGCGAGACGGTCGAGCAGGTCGGGCTCGCGGCCCTGCTCACGCATCGCAAGCGCGACAGCGACCGCGTGCTCCTTAATCACTTCGTGCGCGGTCTCGCGGCCGACGCCCGCGCGCACGGCCGCCATCAGGATGCGGGTGGTTGCGAGGAAGGGCAGGTAGCGGTCGAGTTCGCGCGCGACAACCGCCGGGTACGCACCGAATTCCGCGAGCACCGTCAGGAAGGTTTCCATCATGCCGTCGATGGCGAAGAACGCGTCCGGCAGCGCGACACGTCGCACGACCGAGCAGAACACGTCGCCCTCGTTCCACTGCGCGCCAGCAAGTTCGCCGGCCATCGACGCGTAACCGCGCAGCACGACCTGCAACCCGTTCACTCGCTCGCACGAGCGCGTATTCATCTTGTGCGGCATCGCCGACGAACCGACCTGGCCCGGCTGGAAACCCTCGGTGACCAGCTCATGCCCGGCCATCAGCCGAACCGTGTGCGCGAACGACGACGGCCCAGCGCCCAACTGCACGAGCCCGGAAAGCACGTCGTAGTCGAGCGAACGCGGGTACACCTGACCAACGCTGGTGAACACCGTCGCGAAGCCGAGATGCCGCGCGACCTGCTGCTCAAGCGTCGCGAGCTTGGCAGCGTCGCCGCCGAGCAGGTCGAGCATGTCCTGGGCGGTGCCCATCGGGCCCTTGATCCCGCGCAGCGGGTAGCGGTCGATCAGCTCGCGCAGCCGCGAAAGCGCGACAAGCACCTCGTCGGCGGCCGAAGCGAATCGCTTGCCGAGCGTGGTTGCCTGGGCTGCCACATTGTGCGACCGACCAGCCATGACAAGCGCCTGGTACTGCGCCGCCCGCTCACCGAGGCGCGCGGCAACCGCGACACCGTGCGCGTACACGTGCTCAAGCGAAAGCCGAATTTGCAGCTGCTCAACGTTTTCGGTGAGGTCGCGGCTTGTCATGCCCTTGTGGACGTGCTCGTGGCCGGCGAGGGCGTTGAACTCCTCGATGCGTGCCTTCACGTCGTGGCGCGTGACGCGTTCGCGTTCGGCGATCGAGGCGAGGTCGACCTGGTCGATGACCCGCTCGTAATCGGCGACAACACCGTCAGGCACATCGACACCCAACTCGGCCTGCGCCCGCAACACCTCAAGCCACAGCTTCCGTTCGAGCACGATCTTGTGCTCGGGCGACCACAGCGAGACAAGCTGCGGGCTGGCGTAACGGGTGGCGAGGACATTCGGGACGAGGCTCACGAGGTTTTAGTCTAGTTGGCGCACCCGTTCGACCTGCTGCGGCACCTGATGCGGGCCGGGTACGGCTGGCGGGGCGACGATGTCGATCATCTCAAGCAACGTGGTGCGTGCGATGCGGCGCGGATCCGGTTGACCTTCGATGAGCGCGGCGACCACCGCGCCGTCGACAACCGCGACAAGTCGGCGCAGTTGCTCGGCGCGAACAACGCGGTCGGAGCGACGGAGAACGTCGGCGAGCAGCTCTTCTAGCTGCGCGCGTAGTCGAAGGCCAACCTCGCGTAGCTCGGGGTGACGCGCGGAGGCGACCGAACGCTCGTAGCGCGCGATCAGGCGGGCGCTGTCGATGGTGTCGTCGGGGCCGACGAGCAGGTCGAGCAGCAGTTCGACGGTGGCTTCGGTGCCGCGTCTGCGGTGCGTGACGTCGCCAAGGCGGCGGCGCATCGCGTCGAGTTCGATCGAACCGCTGAACTCCACCGCGCGCGCGATCAGGTCTTCGAGCGATTCGAAATAGTAGGTAGTTGACGCCAACGGCAGGTCGGCGCGAGTGGCGACCGACCGGTGTCGCACCGCGTCGAAGCCACCTTCGAGTAACAGTTCGGCGGCCGCGGCCACGAGGGCTTGGCGGCGGCGTTCGCCTTTGGGGGTCGTCGCCGTAGTCACCGCGACATCGTGCCAGTCATCATTGGTTCGTCCGTGCGCAATCGTCATCGGGGAAACACTGGAAGTTCTTCGATAACTGAGTTCTACCGCATCCGCGCGCGGATGTGTTCGTACTACGCAAAGTTGTTGTCGCACAGCACCATTGGTTCGCAGACTGGTCGGTAGCCCAGTTAGCTTTTGAGGTACTCGCCGAGACGTTCGATCGCTTCGGCGATGTCGTCGGTGGCGCCCGCGAACGAGAAGCGGACCGTGTGGTTTCCGCGCACGGTGTCGAAGTCGAGGCCCGGTGCGAGCGCGACGCCGGTGTTGGCGAGTACGTCGGCACACCACTGTCGCGCGTCGTCGGTGAGATGCGCGATGTCAGCGTAGGCGTAGAACGCGCCGTCAGCGGGCGCGAGGTCGGTAATGCCTAGCCGCGGAAGGCCTTCCAACAGGAGTTGGCGATTGCGCGCGTACCTGCGGACATGTCCGTCGAGCTCTTCCTTGGCTTCCGGTCCGAAAGCGTGGATCGCGGCGAACTGCGAGACTGCGGGCGGGCAGACGGTCATATTCGACGCGAGTCGCTGCAAAGCGGGCCGCAGGTGCGCGGGCGCGAGCATCCAACCGAGCCGCCAGCCGGTCATCGAAAAGTACTTCGAGACCGAGCCGATCACGATGCCGTCGCGGGAGAATTCCCAGGCTGATGCGGTCGGGGTTTCGTCGGAGTAGGTGATGCCGTGATAGATCTCGTCGGAAATCAGCAGTGTGCCGTTGGCTTCGCACCAGCGCGCGAGTTTCGCCAGTTCGTCGCGGTCGATCATCGTGCCGGTCGGGTTAGCTGGACTTGCGACGACGAGGCCCGCAGGGGGCTCGGGCAGCGCTTCGAGCATCTCGACCGTTGGCTGGAATCTCGTTTCTGGGCCGCAGTCCAGTTCGACCACATCGCAGCCGAGGGCAGCGAGGGTGTTGCGGTAGGCGGGGTAGCCCGGTCGCGCGACAACGACGGTGTCGCCCGGGTCGAACGCAGCGAGGAAGATCAGGGTGAACGCGCCCGACGAGCCGGTCGTGATCACGACATCGTCAGGATCGACCTGGTAGCCGTAGGTTTTCTCGTGATGTGCCGCGATCGCTTCACGCAGCGGCAGGATCCCGAAGGTTTCGGTGTAGCCGAGCAACTGCTCATCTAGGGCCCGTTTGGTCGCTTCGATGACTGGCTTCGGCGCTTGCGTTGACGGTTGTCCGGCGGCAAGCACGAGCACGTCACCATGCGACCGCGCCCGCTCAGCCGCCGCCTTCCACACGTCCATCACATAGAAGGGCGCGATGGTCGACCGGTGCGATTGCTTAGACACTCCGCCACGGTAGAGGACGCGTTGCTGCCCCCGGACGTGGGCGTCGCCCGATATGGTCGGCAGAATGGCTCCGATGGTGCGGGGAATGCGAGCGGGTGCGGACGAGGGTGATCCCGAGCTTTCGTCGACCGCAACTGACAACCATCACGTGACCGAGCGTGCGCTCACATATTCCGCCACCGTCGGCGCACGCCTGCGCAGCGGGGAACTCATGCGCGAATTGTCGGCGCGGTTGCCAACTCGCGACCAGTTCCGCGCGTTCGCCGTCGAGCGCCGGGTGCTGATCGGCGCCGTTATCGCCGTCGCGATCTTCGCTGGCGCAGACAGCCAACTTCCGGCAGGCGTCAGCTCTAGAACCCTCGAACCTGGCGAAGCGCAACGCGTCGCCATCGCCTATCCCCCGCAACTCGTGCCGAACCCTGAGTCGGCCGCTCGGATGATCAACGCCATCGCCGCAGGCGAGAAGCGACGCGAAGCGGGTGTTGTCGCCGACGCGACCCTAGCGACTCTCGACCGCGCGAAAGCTGAAGCGGCAGCGGCAGTTTCCGGCGGATGGCAGCCGTGGATGGGCGACCGCGCGCCCACGGTTCCCGGCGCGACGGCAGTCGGCTCGACCCCGTCGGTCGGCGGATACGCCCTCCCGGCCAAGGGCGCGTTCACCTCCGGTTTCGGCGCGCGGTGGGGCACGATGCACCGCGGCATCGACATCGCCGCCCCGATCGGCAGCCCCATCTACGCCGTCGCTGACGGCACCGTCATCGAAGCTGGCCCAGCCCAGGGCTTCGGCCTGTGGGTGCGCATCCGCCACGACGACGGCACGATCAGCATTTACGGCCACATGTACGACTTCGTCGTCTCGGCGGGAGAGCGCGTACCAGCGGGAATGCAGATCGCGCGCATCGGCAATCGTGGCGACTCGACCGGCCCGCACCTGCATTTCGAGATCGTCCAGAACGACCAGCACGTCGACCCGCAGGTGTGGTTGGGCGCGCACGGACTGACGCTCACTTAGCGCTTCGGCGTGTCGCGCCGGAATTGACTGGCATTTCCGTGCACGTTCACACCGAAAGGGCCGAATTCCGGCCAGCAGCCCGCGAACTCGCACGAAAATGCCAAACGACATGCCCGGATTAGCTGGGGATGACGACCTCGGTCGCGCCAATGTCGGTGCGGTGGTGGCTGCCGGGCAGCTTGATCTGGGCCAGTCGCGCGTATGCCCGCTCGCGCGCCTGCGCCAAATCCTCGCCAACGCCAACAACATTCAGCACACGGCCGCCTGCCGAAACCAACGCGTTGTCGGCCCGCGTCGCCGTACCCGCATGCAGGACAAGGGTTTCCGCTGCCGTGGCGGTGTCGTCGGCACCGGTGATCACGTCGCCGGTGCGCGGCCGAGCCGGGTAGTTTTCGGCGGCGATGACAACGGTGATCGCCGAGCCGTCCTTCCAGCGCGGGGCGTCGACCTCGGCGAGGCGGCCAGTCGCGGTGGCGTGCAGCAGTTCCGCGAACGGGCTGTCGAGCAGCGCGAGCACGGCCTGAGTCTCGGGATCGCCGAAGCGGCAATTGAATTCGACGACCGCAGGGCCGTCCTTGCCGATCGCGAGTCCCGCGTAGAGCAGTCCGCTGAACGCGCTGCCCCGGTTCACGAGTTCAGCGGCGACGGGCTTAACGACGTCTTCGACGATCGCGGTCAACGTCTCATCGGGCAACCACGGCAGCGGCGTGTACGCGCCCATACCGCCGGTGTTCGGGCCAGCGTCGCCGTCGCCAACGCGCTTGTGGTCCTGGGCGGGCAGCAGCGGCACGACGGTTTCACCGTCAACCAGGCAGAACAGCGAAACTTCTGGACCGTCGAGGAACGACTCAAGCAGCACTGGGTGACCCTGTTCGAGCAGCTCAGCGGCATGATCGCGGGCGGCGCGACGGTCAGCGGTCACGACAACGCCCTTGCCAGCGGCGAGTCCGTCGTCCTTGACGACCCACGTCGGGCCGAAGCGGTCGAGGGCATCGTCGAGCTCAGCGGGAGTATCGACGATCTCACTGTGCGCGGTTTTCACCCCGGCAACCGCCATGACGTCCTTGGCGAACGCCTTCGAACCTTCGATGCGCGCCGCGTCGGCAGACGGACCGAACACCGGGAAACCGGCAGCGCGCACCGCGTCGGCGACACCAAGAACCAGGGGCACTTCGGGGCCGATAACAACCAGGTCAGCGGCAACTTCGCCAGCAAGCGCGACAACATCTTCGGCCGAAGTGGCTTCAACCGGACGCAGCTCGGCGTGCTGCCCGATGCCCGGGTTGCCTGGCGCGGCGACGATCGCCGTCACCGATGGGTCGCGCCGGAGGGCGAGGACGATGGCATGTTCACGGGCTCCGGAACCGATGACGAGTACGCGCACGGGGCTTAGATTAGTCGCGCGTCGGCGCTGGTAGACGCGCGGGCCTGACGTGCCCGCCCCCTCGCGGTTTCGTTCACGCGTGCGCGAATTCTCCTAAGCCCGATAGTCGTTGCGGCAGAATGGAGCCGGGGAACACGACAGGGGAGATCATGGGACTACTCGACGGCATGATGGGCAACGCGGGTCGTATCGACCCGGGCGCCGCCCAGCAGGAGTACTCGAAACTGTTCGGTCAGGGCGAGCAGGTGTACGCGGCTTACATCCTGGTGCGCGATGCGATGCTGTTCACCAATCGTCGGCTCATCCTGGTCGACAAACAGGGCGTGACCGGGCGGAAAGTCAGCTACCACTCCATTCCGTACCGGTCGATCACGCACTTCGCCGTCGAAACCGCGGGCACCTTCGACCTCGACGCCGAGCTCTACATCTGGATCGGCAGCGGGCACGACCCCGTTAAGCAGAAGTTCACCCGTGGCGTCGATATTTATGAGGTGCAGGGCATTCTGTCGCACTACGTCGCCATCTAGTCTCGGGGGCATGGCATCTGTCTTTAGCGCGATCATCGCTGGCGATCTTCCCGGTCGATTCGTTTGGGAAGACGAAGAATTCGTCGCTTTCCTCACCATCGCCCCCGTTACCCAAGGGCACGTTCTCGTGGTTCCGCGTGCCGAGATTGATCAGTGGCAAGACGTCGATCCTGCGGTTTTCGCCCGGCTGAACGGGGTTGCGCAGAAGATCGGCCAGGCAGTGCGGGCGGCGTTCGACGCACCGCGCGCCGGGCTGCTCATCGCCGGGCTTGAGGTTCCGCACCTGCATATGCACGTGTTCCCCGCTTTTTCGCTGGGCGACTTCGACATCACCGGCGCGGATACGAACCCGTCGGCCGAGTCCCTTGACGAGGCGCAAACCAAGATCAAGGCGGCGCTGCGCGAATTAGGTTATGGCGCACAGGTTCCCGCTTGATTTGATTCCGGCGGGTAGGTGATCGTTGTCCCGTCGACATGAGCGAACGACGTGAGCTTGTGCGGCGGGGCCAACGCGGCACCGACTTTCGAATTTCTCAGTCTGCCAAGGCCTGCGAGATAAATGTAGTCAATTCCTGCGCTCGTTAAGCTCTTCACTAATGCGCTTAGCGCCAGGCAGGGGCTTTGTTGGCGTAGTCGTCGTAGGCGTTGCGCAGGCCACCTGCCACTTCGGCAGTCACTTCGAATAACGCTTGGGCTTTGGGGTCGGAAATGTGGCCGATATTCTGCCTCGCGGCCTCGATAAGCGCGGTGAGCATATCCCGCAGATGCGCGGCTTGTTGGGCGGGAGAGACCTGGTCATTCATGTCGATTTCCCTTCGGTCGCCGTTGTACCGCGATTCTGTCACAGCGCTAGTTTGCGTCGAAGTTTTGACGACCGAGTTGGCACGTTTTCGAGCAATTGTTACGCACCTCCGGGCTGAACAATTAGCTAAATGACAACGCCTCCGCCCTACCCTCCCCCACCCGGCGGCCCGCCGCCTTACGGCTCATACGGCCCGCCCGGCGGTTACCCGCAGCAGCCGCCGAGGAAGAAGTCGAACGCGGGGATCATCGTCGGCATTGTCGCCGCGGTATTCGTGCTGTGCGGCATGGGCGGTTGCGTCGCGTTCTTGGTGTCGACGAGCGATTCCGACGACGCGGACGCGACCTTTAGCCAGCCAACGACGTCAATTCAGGCCGAGATAGGCCCAGACCCGGCGTCCCCCGGCCAACCAAGCCAGCCCCCTGCCGCGTCGGTACGCGACGGAAAATTCGAATTCACAGTGGTCGCTGTTGACCCACCCGTGCCAGTGGTCGGCGATGACTTCCTGCAGGAAACGGCACAGGGCGAATTCATCGTCGTGCATCTGACCATCGGCAACACCAGCAAGGAAGCGCAGAGTTATTCGAGCGACGACCAGAAGTTGGTCGACACCCAAAACCGCGAATACACGCCCGACTCAGGTGCCGACCTGATCATCAACGGCGAGTCAGCGTGGTTCACCGAAATCAACCCGGGAAACGCAATCCAGGTTGCTTTGGCCTACGACGTCTCCCCCGGCACGGTCCCCGCGAAACTGGAGGTACACGACTCCTTCTTGTCCGACGGCGCAACAATCGCTTTGCGTTAGGTCAGCGAGACGGGATACGCACTTTCGGCCGTGAGCCCACTCCGTGCGTCCACAACCGGCAGCTTCTCGGTGAAGATGACCATCGCGCCGTCGGCCTGCCGAAATGCAACCTCAACGAATCCAGGAAACGCATCATCAACCCACCGCGTCGCTTCAGCGTTCAAGCGCATCATGACCGGACGGTCCCATCGTTCGCATCATCATTCAAGCTGTATTCGTCAACGTCGAGTTCCGTCTTGGTCGACGCCAGGAACTCGAGCACCGACAGCGGTAGGTGCCAGCCCAACGGTCGAGGATATTCTCGGGCTCGATCGAGAGACGTGCCAGCGGGCGCAGGCCCGACTCCGTCCGGATCACCGAAATACCGCACGACCTGCATCACGGAGCTGACCTCGTCGTCAGCGCAAAGCGAAACGAGTTCGGCACGGATCGGTGCCAACCGGTCAACCAGACATTGAATTTGGTCGTCGACGCTTTCGTCGCTGCGACAGACAACCTTCCATGCATTGACGCGGGGGATGACGTGTTCAGGTGAACGACTGCCCATGACAAGCACCTCGTCGGGCTCCATCCCCAGCCGCGCGCTCATCTCCACCGCAGACAGTGCGGTGCTTTCCACCGAGAAATAGGAGTACTGACTTACCTTCACGTCGCAGATCCCACCACAGATGCGGCCGACCCTCGACTTATTTTGTGTTCACTTACAACAACGGCAGGGCCTCTACCCCTCGCGCAAGCAAACGGGAGAAACCCTGCCTATTGAGCCCCCTGTCAGGATTGAACTGACGACCTTTCGCTTACAAGGCGAGTGCTCTACCACTGAGCTAAGGAGGCGGGTCTAATCGGCGACCATCATATGACGGGCGCGTTCGTCGCGTGGCACCGGGGATCGGTGCCACGCGAGAAGCGGCGGGCTAGGGCCGCCTAGGACTGGGCGCGGGCCGCGTCGTCGGCAGCCATCGCGTCGCGCAGGCTCTTCGGCCGCATGTCGGTCCAGTTCTTTTCGACGTATTCGACGCACGCGGCCCGGCTGTCTTCGCCAAACACGACACGCCATCCCGCCGGGACCTCCGCGAATGCGGGCCACAGGGAATGCTGCTCTTCGTCGTTGACCAGAACGAAGAACCGGCCGTCCTCGTCGTCGAAGGGGTTGGTGCTCATTTCACCTCACTGGATTTACTGGCGCTGTGTATGCGGATTGCTCGGTGCGTGATGCCACCGGGCGTTGTGTCGACCCTAGCAAGGCATACGTTACGCGTAGGCGGTTACCTCAGGCCGCGAAAAAATCGAGGAGGATCTTGTTGACCACCTCTGGCCGTTCCAAGTAACCGAAGTGGCCCGCGTCAGGGATCTCCTGGTATTGGGCCCCGGGAATGGCCTCGGCCACCTCCCGCGACAGGTAGGGCGGAATCATCCTATCATCGGCGAAGCCGATCGCCAGGCTGGCAACTTTGATCCCACGGTAGGCAGCGCGCCGGTCAAACTCATGATCCATCGACCGCTGAGCGCGAATTCCGGGGGAGGTCGGCCCAACGGTGAACTCGAAAACGTCGAGCCAATCGCGGGCAGCGCCGGCATCGGCCATCGTCGCTGGCGACAGGTTCATCACCGCCGTCATCGCCGCTTCGAACTTCGCAGGCAACTGCACGCCCGCCTTGTCGAGGTCCTGCTCGCCAAGCGACAGCGTCTTCTGGAATTGGTCAAGTCGCGCGTGCCCGGCCATGTACACCGCTTTGCGAACGAGGTCGGGCCGAACCAGCGCGAGCTCTTGCGCGACACGCGCGCCCATCGACGTCCCAACAACGAACGCGGGCCCTTCGCCAAGGAACTCGATCAGCGCGGCGGTGTCGGCGACGAGGTCGTCGATCCGAATCCCCGCAGCCGACTCAAACGACGGCGCGATCCCCCGATTGTCGAACGTGCACACGCGGTACCCCGCCGCGACAAGCGCGGGCACCTGATGCAAATCCCACACTCGACCAGGCGACCCGGTCCCCATGATCAGCACGACCAGCGGACCGCCACCAGCTACGTCGGTGCCCTTGGTACGGTCGCCCTTGACTTGGTAATTCAGTGCGATGCCGTTCACCGTGGCCAGTGGCATGGTTGAGCCTTTCGTAACAGGTCAGCTTGGGATCACCGGTCGTGCACCGGCGCCCGATAGTATTGACTACTCGCAGATACGAGCGTATTGGAAACGGGAGGACCCACGATATGGCCGCGAAGAGCAGTCCTGAAATCGCCGACGACGAGCTTGAGCCGCTCACCGACGAGACCGCTCGCCAGGCCCAACGGGTCGTCGCCGCCTACGCCGAAGACGCTGATGAGTGCCGCATGCTGCTTTCGATGCTGGGCATCGGCCCCAACTAAGTCAAACAACCTCACAGCGGGACCCTGCGACGCGCAAAGGATGCGTTAGTGGACAACAAGATCGAGCCACCGTCCAACGACGACCACCCCGAGCAGAACGAACGTCCATCAGGATCTGGGTTCGTTGTCGTCGCCAACCGACTTCCCGTCGACCTTGAGCGCCTGCCCGACGGAACAACCCGCTGGAAGCGCAGCCCAGGCGGGCTAGTCACGGCGCTTGAGCCGGTACTGCGCAGCAATAAGGGCGCGTGGGTCGGCTGGGCTGGCGTTCCTGACGTCGACATTGAGCCGATCATCGAGGACGGCCTTGAGCTCTACCCCGTCCGCCTCACCGCGCAAGAAGTTGAGGACTATTACGAGGGCTTCTCCAACGCGACGCTGTGGCCGCTCTACCACGACGTGATCGTGCGCCCGGTGTACGACCGGGCATGGTGGGCCGCCTATGTCGAGGTCAACCGACGTTTCGCTGAGGAGACAGCGAAGGTCGCCGCCGAAGGCGCGACGGTCTGGGTGCAGGACTACCAGCTGCAACTTGTCCCGAAAATGCTGCGGATGTTACGGCCGGATCTGACCATCGGCTTCTTCCTCCACATCCCGTTCCCGCCGGTCGAGCTGTTCATGCAGATGCCGTGGCGCACCGAAATCGTCGAGGGCCTGCTCGGTGCCGACCTGATCGGTTTCCACCTGCCCGGCGGCGCGCAAAACTTCCTCTACCTGGCTCGGCGCCTTGCCGGCCAACCAACGTCGCGCGGCACGATCGGCGTTCGCTCGAAGTTGGGTGTTGTCCAGGTCGGGTTCCGCACCGTGCGCGTTGGCGCGTTCCCGATTTCGATCGACTCAGCCGACCTTGACGAGCATTCGCGCCGTCGCAGTGTCCGCGAGCGGGCCGCGAAAATCCGTGCGGAACTTGGCAATCCGAAGAACATCATGCTCGGCGTCGACCGCCTCGACTACACCAAAGGCATCGACATTCGCCTCAACGCCCTGCAAGAGCTATTGGAAGAGGGTCGCGTCGACCCTGCCGAAACCGTGATGGTCCAGCTCGCGACGCCAAGCCGCGAACGCGTGCAGAGCTACATCAAGATGCGCGGCGACATCGAACGTCAGGTCGGGCGCATCAACGGCGAATTCGCCCGCGTCGGATACCCGGTCGTGCACTACCTGCACCGCCCGATCCCCCGCGACGAGCTCATCGCCTTCTTCCTCGCCGCCGACGCCATGCTTGTCACGCCCCTGCGCGACGGCATGAACCTGGTCGCGAAGGAATACGTCGCCTGCCACAGCGACCTCAACGGCGCGTTGGTGCTCAGCGAATTCACCGGTGCCGCTGCCGAATTGCGTCAGGCGTACCTGTGCAACCCGCACGACCTCGACAGCGTCAAAGACGCGATCGTCGGCGCTCTCGACGATGACCGCGAGACGAAACGCCGAAGGATGCGGTCGATGCGTAGGCAAGTCCTCATCCACGATGTTGACCGCTGGGCGAAGGCGTTCCTTGACGCGCTCGCCCAGAGCAACGTCGCGGGCAGCGCGCTGCTCAGCGACAACGAGTTCACGAACGAGGACGGCTCCCGCTAAATCGGCGTCACCTGCGCGACCAACCACCGGTTGTCGGCGTGGTCGAGCGCCACGCGAACGCGACTGCCCGACGTCGTGCCCTGCGGGGTGTCCTTGCTCGTCGTGAGCTGGTTTAGGTACAGCAGCACGACGGCGTGCTCGGCGTCGGCGGAAACCACACCTTCGGCCTGCGTCGTCGCCTTAACCGTGAGCTGCTTTTCCTTCGCCCCCGGCGCGATGGCCTGCTTGATGAGCTGTAGGTAGTCGGCTTTGAACGCGTCGCTGAGGTTGTCGGCGACCTTCGGCAATTCGGTGTCGACGGTGCCGGGCTCGTAGGTGAACATCGCGCTCACCGTGCGACTCGCGGTCGACAGCGCGTCGGTGCGCGCCTGCTCAACGCGCCCGTGCTCCCACAGTTGGTACCCGCCGACGCCGAGCACGACGGCAGCGAGCACCGCGACGATCCCGAGCACACTGAACACAATCTTGATGGCGCGCTTGCTCATCCGACGAACTCCACCTTCGACACCGTCATTCCGGTCGGTCCATTACTCACGGTTATCCGGAACCGATACTGCCGCGCTTGTGGTTCGGCCGAGCCGGTGTTGCTCACCATCTGCTTGGCGGCGACGAGCACCTTCGCCGACTGATCATCGGCTGACTCGATCCCCGACTCGACAACTTCGCCGGTCGACGACACCTTCGCCTGCTGCACCACGCTCATAAACGGGTCGACGCGCCCGTCAAACTCACTTTTGAACTCACCGGAGGCGAGCGAGAGAATCCGGTCGATGTCGGCCTTGGCCGAGTCAGCGCGGATGGTTGTCAGGTTGATGACGGCCTGGCGCGCGGTCGCGGTGTACTGCTCGCGCAGGTCGTCGGAATGCGCCGCTGACCTGGCCGCAAGCGTGGTGAACACCGCGCCGACGACGAGGGCGATCACGGCGATCGACGCGGCTGCGAGGCCGATGAGCGCACCGACACTCTTGCGACGCCCGGCGTCGTCGGCCACACTTTCGGCCGAATCGCCTTCGGCAACAGCCACTTTCGCGAGCGAAGGCGACCCATCAGCGCCGCCGCTTGACGGTCCATCCGCGCCCGCGCTGCCTGCACTCTGGGACAGCTTGTCAACGGACGCTGCGGTCGGACGCCCCTTCGCGACTGGTGCGTCCACAGGCGCAGCATCCGTGACGGCCGCCGCACTCACCGCAACACCCAACTCCCCATCAACCGGCGGCCCAGCAAGCCGCCCAGCCCGCCGACGCGGCTTTCGTGTCTCACTCACTTTTGCTGCTCCTCCATCATCGCCTGCCATGACGCGGGGACAATCCCCGAACCATCGGCGGCGACATCACCCTGGCGGTACGTGCGTCCGTCTGTTCCCAAATAGCTCGTAGTTGACGGATCGTAGGGACGTGCGGCGGCCGGTGCGACCGGAACGACGGGATTGACTGGGCCATAAGGGGGATTGTCACCCGTCGGCACGTAGCCGGTCCGGCACAGCTCCGGCGTTGGCGCGCGGACGCCCGGGTACTCCATACACGGCGTGTTGCGAATACCGCGCACGGCGATCGGCGAATCTTGGGCAACCTTGCAGTAAAGCCCGGGCGGGGTGTCCATCGGCGAAAGGTCGCTCGGCTCACGCTGCTGATCGGCGGGCAAGAAGCCGGTGGTGCACGCGGGCGGATCGCCAAAGACGGTCATAAAGTCGACCATCACGCCGTAGTCGATCGGCCCGCGAATGACGGTTTTCAGCGCGGCGATCAGCGGCGGGAAGACAACAAGCAACTGCTCGATACCCGGGTTGTATGTCACGCCGACCTGGCCAATGCTCACGAGGTTGCGCGTCAGGATCGGCAGTGTCGGACGCAATTCGCTGAACTGCTGATTTACCCGCGCCATCGCGGCGGGTGAATCGTTCAGTAGGTTGCGCAACGCTGGATCATGTTGGCGCAGCTGATCAGTCACGATCGCGAGGTCGGCCGTCCACGATCGGATCGCCGCGTCGGACCTGACTTGGGTGTCGAGCAACGGCCCGATCTGTTCGATCAGTTTCTTCGTCGGCTCAACGTCGGTTTCGGCCTGCTGAATCAACAGCGCTGCCGAATCGATGAAGCGTTGCAGGTCGGGTCCGGTGCCGTTGAACGCGCGGAACGCCTCGTCGATCACCTGCCGCAGCTTGGTGTCGGCGACCCCGGAAAGCAGCCGGTCGGTCTGGTCGAGCAGCGCCCCAACATCCTGCGGCAACCGCGTGCGCTGCGCCGGAATCACCGACCCGTCGCGCAGCACCGCCGAACCCGGCTTCGACTCGGGGACCAGGTCGACGTACTGCTCGCCGATCGCCGAAACACTGCGCACCCATGCCGTCGAGTCGACGGGAATGCGGTAGTCGCTGTCGATCGACAGGTCGGCTTCCACTCCCGCGGGCGTAAGCCGGACCGCGTCGACCTTGCCGACGTTGGTGCCACGATAGGAAACGTTCGCCGTCGGATAAAGTCCGCCCGTCGCATCGAGTTGCACGGTCACGCCGTACCGACCGATGCCGAACATCGCGGGGACCTGCACGTAAACGCCACCCATGATGACCAGGCCAATCACGGTCAGCACCGCGAAAATCCCGAGCTGCGTGCGGACGAAGCGGGTGAGCGTCATCGCTGGCCTCCGAGCGGGGCGGTGAGGCCGGGAATCGCGGGGAGGCCGGGGATGGACGGCAAGCCAGGCAGAACGGGGGCGGCCGGTGCGGGCGGGGCGAGCGGTGCCGTTGCCGGGTTGGCCGCGTCAGTCGCCGTGTTCGGGGCGAAACTGCCGATCACGCCCTCGACCCCACCAAAGCGACCACCGAGCGGGGTTCCGGTGAGCCAGTTGCTGTCGAGCCGCTTGCCAGTCATGTCAACGGTGATGAAGAGGTTCAGGTAGTCGCCTTTGATCGCGTTGCCGAGGTTTTTGATCGGGAACGGGAAGGTCGGCAGGATGCGCATCGCGGTCACGAGGTTGGTTCCAGTATCGGCGAGGGTTTGCAGCACGGGCGAAAGCGCGCGCAGGTTCGCTTTGAGGTCGTCGCCGCTTGTTTGAATCAGCCGCTCACTGACCGAGCTCAAATCTCCCAGCGCGACAAGGGTATTCGACAGCGTTTCGGTGCGATCCGCGATCACGGTGAGCGCCGGATGAATCTGCTCAAGCGCGCGAGCGAGCACGTCTTTTTGCCCTGCGAGGTTGCCAGCGAGTCGGTCTAGGCCGTTCATCGCGGCGATAATGCTGCCGGTCTGTCGGTCGAGGTTGGTCGTGAGCTCGTTGAGTTGGGGAATCAGGTCGGCGATCTCGCCCGTTCGACCGCGCACCATCGCGTTGAGCTCGGTGGTGATCGTCTCCAACTGCGCGATGCCGCCGCCGTTGAGCACCACCGAAAGTGACGAGAGCACCTGCTCAGTCGTGGGATAGGCACCCGCACGCTCAAGCGGAATAATATCGCCGCCCTTGAGCTGACCGGCTGCGGGTTCGGTTGTCGGCGCGGCCAATTCGAGGTGATTACTACCGAGCAGCGATGTCTGACCGATCTTGGCGACCGCGTTCGCAGGCAACCGCACATCGGGATTCAGCGACACCGTGACGAGCGCGTGCCAGCCTTCGACTTCGATGCCAATCACGTTGCCTACGTTGACATCTTCGACGCGAACAGGGGAATTGCGGGTCAACGTAGTCACATTCGGCATCTGCACCTGAACCTGATACGACCCCGGTGCCGTGCCCTGCGAGCCCGGCATGTCAACGGAGTTGAGGCCGTCCCACTGACAGCCGGAAATCCCAAGCCCAACCGCGACAGTTAAAGCGCACCAAGCTAATTGACGTCTCATCACGCGCCTCCTGGAACCGCGAGCCCGGCAAGCCCGTTGGGCACGCCAACCTCGGATGCGAGCCCCGGCTGGCTGTAAACGAGCTGATTGGGGAACGCCGTCACACTCGACGCCGGGTTCGCCATGATTGGCACGTAATTCATTGCGAGCGAGCTAATTACGGGTGCGAGGTACTGCGCGCACAGGTCCGCTGACCGGTTCGAATCGTTGTGCTCAAGCGCGCGAATCGACCCGCACAGGAACGCCAACGGGTTGGCTGGATTGTTCAGCGCGATCGCCCCTGACAGCGTGCCCTGGGCAGGCTTGTAGATCTGATAGAAGTTCACCAGCGCGGTCGGCGCGGCATGCAGCACGCGTTCAAACTCGGGCCGCTTATCAACCAACTGTTGTGTGACCGCGCCCAGCCGCTGGACGCCTTCGGTGAGCTGTGGGCCGCTGTTGTCGAGGAAACGCTTCACGTCGGCGAGCGCGGCGTCGAGGTCGTCGAGACCCGCACCCAACTCGCTCGACGCGCCGGCAAGCACCGACGAAACCGAGGCGAGTCGGCCGCTGAACTGCACGATCTGTTCGTTGCTCGCCGACAGCACGTCAACGAATTTTTGCAGGTTGCGAACGGTCGCGAACAGGTCGGTCCTGCCGTCGGACAGCGTGGTCATCGTTGCCGACAACTCACGCAGCGTCGTGCGGAACGCGTCGCCGTTGCCGTCCATATTCGCGGCCGCGGTATCGACAAACCTGCCGAACGAACCCTGCTTGTCATCGCCCACTGGGCCCAAAGTGGTTGCCAGACTCGACAACTCAGCCTTGATGTCGTCCCACTCGACCGGAACGGCAGTGCGTTCGATCGGAATCTTCGCTCCATCAACAAGTTTCGGTCCGCCCGTGTAGGCCGGTGCCAACTGGATGAACCGCGCCGAAACCAGGGAAGGCGCGATCAGCACCGCGCGCGCGTCGGCGGGCAGCTCGACGGATTTGTCGATGCTCATCCGCACCGCGACCCGCCCCTCCCCCGGCTCGATCGCGTCGATGCGCCCGATGGTCACGCCGAGAACGCGCACCTCGTCGCCGACGTAGAGCCCGGTTGTCGAGGTGAATGACGCGGTCACCGTCGAGGTGCGCAGCCCGGTGACGACATACGCGATGCCGCCGACCAGCGCTAATACAACGACGGCAGCTACCGCGTAACTCCAGCGTGGGAACTTCATCGCGGCGGCTCCGTCTTTGCTGGGTCGATGCCCGGCGGCCGTGGATGGGTGAAAATGTCGATCACGTCCTGCGGCAAATGTTCGGGCCAGACGAGCGCGTCGACGAGCGGGCGCAGCTCGGTGCTCGTCGCGTTCACCACGTAGGCGTTGAACCACGGCCCGTTGCCGACCTGTTCGCCAAGCGCGGCCGCGTACGGGCCGAGTCCGTCGAGCGCGTCCGAGATGTTCTGCTTATTGCGTTGCAGGAGCCCGAGCACCGAGTTGAGCTTGGTGAGCACGGGTTTCATCTGCGACTCGTTATCAGCGACGAGTCCCGACAACTGCTTGGCGACCGCGTCAACGTAAACGATCATCTGGTTGATCGCGGCGCGGCGATTGTCGAGTTCGCCGAGCAGGTTATTGCCGTCGAGCAGCAGCATGTTCAGCTGCGTACTGCGGTCGGCTAGGGTCTTCGTCACCGTCTGCGCGCGAGCGAGCAACTGCGTAAGGGCCTGGTCGCGCGTGTTGATGCTGCGCGAAAGCGCGGTCACCCCGTCGAGTGCGGTCCGCAGTGGGCCGGGGGTGTCCTTGAAGGCAGCCGACAGCGTGTCGAGGGTCTGATCAACCTGGTTCATGTCGAGGTCACGCACGGTCGCGCCGAGGTCGCCGAGCGCTTCATTGAGCGAATACGGCGACGTGGTGCGTTCCAGCGGAATCGTGTCGGCAGCGCGTAGAGTGCCGGTGCCCGCGGGCACCACCTCAAGCGATTTGCGCCCGAGCACGGTGTTGGTCTTGATCGCCGCGGTTGACTTGGTGCCCAACGGAATTGACTCATCGAGCCGGAACCGAACGAGCACCTTCGCGCCGGACAACGAAACCTTCTCAACCTCGCCCGACCGCACGCCAGCAACCTGCACCGCATCGCCGGGGACAAGCCCGCCCGCGTCGAGGAAGTACGCGGTGAAGATCGCACCCGATCGAACAAACGGCAGCTTCGAATACTGCAGCGTCGCAAGCGAAATCGTGATCGCTAGCACGATGCCGACCACGCCAATGGTCACCTTGCGCTCACTCATTCGGCGTGCACCTTCCGGTCGCTTGCAGGCCCGGCATCTTTACTTCCATCGGCTGACCGTTCGGTCCGTCGATGAGGAAGTTGGTCCCGCATACATACAGCTGCAGGAACGAGCCGTATGCGCCGATGCGAATGAGCTTCTTGTAGGTGTCGGGCAGCCGATCGAGTACCCATTGCAGTTCGTCGGACCCGTTGTCGAGATTCGTTGCGAGCCTGCCAGTTTGGTTGATCGTCTCGCGCAGGTCGGGTCGCGCTGTGACGAGCAGATCGTTGAGTTCCTTGGTCGCGCCCGCGATACGTGGCAGCGCGGCTCCGATCGGATCCCGTTGTGCGGCAAGCCCACTCACGGTGCGTTGTAGCTCGTCGATGGTGGTACGGAACTGGGCGTCGCGCTGGTCGATGGTGCCGAGCACGGTGTTGAGGTTGTCGATCACGCTGCCGATCAGCGCGTCGCGGTCGCCGAGCGTCTTGGCGAAGCTGCCGCCACTGTTGAGCAATGAGACGAGCGTGCCGCCTTGGCCTTGGAAGATCTGCAACAGCGCTGCGGTGAGGTCATTGACTTGGCCCGGGTCGAGTCCACGCAGCAACGGCTTGAAGCCGCCAAGCAACAGGTCCAAATCCAGTGCGGGCGTTGTCTGTTCGCGTCCGATCGTCGCACCGTCGGCAAGTACGCGAGGCGACCCGGCACCCTGGGTGAGTTCGAGGTACCGATCGCCGACGAGGTTTTCGTACTTGATCGCCGCGTGTGTGCTGGCAAGAAGCTGATACTTGTGGTCGACGTCGAACTGCACGTGCGCGAGCCGGTCGTCGCCGACGCGCACCGAGTTCACCGTCCCGACCGGCACGCCAGCGATGCGCACCTTCGCGCCAGGCAGCATGCCCGACGAGCTGGTGAACACCGCGTGGTAGCCGTTTTCCGCCGAGAATCGCGCCTGGCTCAGCACAATGGCGAGGCCGGCGAAAACGAGCGTCATCACGATGGTGAAGATCGCGAGCTTGATGGTCGTCGCGGTGTTTTTCACTTCGCCGTCACCCCCGGCAGGCCAGCGAAGAGCATTTGGAACACGTTCGGCACCCCGTTGAGCTGCGGTGATCCGGTGCGCGGCGCGTACGGCGCGCCCTGGTTGGTATCGGTGACGAGGTAGTTGGCGTGGCTGCCGGGCACGCGGTCGACAACACCCTCACAGCGCGGGCCGCCAGTCGCGTTCACCTTCGGCAGGTCGTTCGGGTACTGGTAGGGCGATGCGCCGAACATGAAGTTGGTGTTCATGCCAATGCCGGGCAGGATGCCGCCGAACATCGCTTCGGCGGTCGGCATCAGCGGGGCGATGCCGTTGATGATGCAGCTGAGCGCGGGCGCGTAGTCCCACAGCAGTTTGGTCGTTGGGCGAAGCAAGTCCAGGGCGGTGGTGATCTGAGCTTCGTTCTCGTGCAACACCGTTGACGTTGTATCGGCCAGGCCACTGACGTTCACCAACACCTCGTCGAGTTGCGCGGAGAGTTCGCTGATGGACTTGGCTGTCACCGTCGCGTTGTCGGCGGTGCGTAGGAGCGAACCGGAAACGTCGGCGTAGGTGTTGGTCACCGTCGCGGTCTTGTCGAGGTCGGCCTGGAGCGTCGGCAGCGTTGGGTTGATTTCGTGCAGGTAGCGGTCGGTGCGGGACAGCAGGTCGCCCATTTTGTCGCCACGTCCGCCGAGCGCGGTGCCGAGCGCGGTCATCGTCGCGTTGAGTTTTTCGGGCTCGACCTGGGCGAGCACGTCGGACAGATGTTGGAAGAGGGTATTGAACTCGACGGTGACCGCCGAGGACCGCACGGTCGTCCCTGGCTTGAGCGCCTGGGTCGACGCCTGGTCTGGCACAACGAAATTCACGTACTTCGCGCCGAAGACCGTGGTCGAGCGAATGTCGACGCCAGCGTTGGCGGGAACCATCGCGAGCAGGTCGGGGTCGACGTCGAGCCGTAATTGCGCGCGGTCGCCGTCAACGTCGATCGACGAAACGCGGCCGATTTCAACCCCGCGCACCTTCACCTTCGCGTCCGGGTCTAACACGAGACCGGAGCGCGGCGCGTCAACGAGAACCGTTGCGGTCTGGGTGAAATCGCCACGGAACAGTGCGAGCGCGTAGCTCGCACCCGCCGCGAGCAGCCCAACCAAGGTGAGCGCGGCGAGTTTCTTCCCGAGCCCACCCGCGAACGCGGTCTTGAAAACTTTGGCATTCATCGCGCTACCCCGAGAGGTGGAAGTTGCCGGAAGTGCCGTAGATGGCAAGGGAGATCAGCAACGTCACAGTGACAACAGCGACGAGCGAAGCGCGCACCGCGTTGCCAACCGCGACGCCGACCCCGACCGGGCCACCGGCGGCGTGGAAGCCGTAATAGGTGTGGATGAGCATCACCGCGAGCGCCATCGTGATGGCCTGGGCGAACGACCAGAGGATGTCGCTCGGGATCAAGAACGTCGAGAAGTAGTGGTCGTAAACGCCAGCGGACTGGCCATAAATGACGACGGTGGCGAAGCGGCTCGCGACGAACGAAGCGATTACCGCCAGCGCGTACAGCGGGATGATCGCGATCATGCCAGCGAGCACCCGCGTCCCGACAAGGAACGGCACTGGCCGGATGGCCATCGATTCAAGCGCGTCGATTTCCTCGGCAACCCGCATCGCGCCGAGCTGGGCGGTCGCGCCCGCGCCGATCGTCGCGGCCAAGCCGATCCCCGAAATCACCGGTGCCGCGATGCGCACGTTGATGAACGCGGCGAAAAAGCCGGTGAGTGCTTCAACGCCGATGTTGCCGAGCGACGAATACCCTTGCACCGCAATGGTTCCGCCCGCCATCAGCGTCAAGAACCCGACGATCACCACGGTGCCGCCGATCACGGCGAGCGCGCCGGTGCCCATGCTGATCTCGGCGACGAGCCGGATGGTTTCGGTGCGGTAGTAGAGCAGCGCGCGCGGCACGGATGCGATGGCCTTCACAAAGAAGATCGCCTGATTGCCAAGGGAGTCAATCGAATTCGATACTCGCTTGATGCGGCGGAGGCCTCGCGGGAACTTGCTGCGGATCACGATCGCCATCGGGTCACCGCACCGTGAATTCGAGACCGACCGCGGTGACAACCACGTTCACAACAAAGAGCGCCATGAACGCGAAGACAACCGTTTGGTTCACCGCGTCCCCGACGCTCTTGGGGCCACCCTTGACTTGCAAGCCGAGATAACACGCGACCATCCCGGCAATCAGCCCGAAGAGGCCGGCTTTGACCTCGGAAATCAGCAGCTCGGGCAGGTGCGTGAGCAGCGGAATACCGTTCACGAACGCGCCCGGGTTCACGCCTTGCAGAAAAACGGAGAACAGGAAGCCGCCGACAATGCCGATCGTGCAGACCAGGCTGTTGAGCATCAGCGCGACGAACATCGACGCGAGCACGCGCGGGACGACAAGTCGACCGATCGGGTCGATGCCGAGCACCTTCATCGCGTCGATTTCCTCGCGAATGGTGCGGGCACCGAGGTCGGCGCAGATGGCCGTCGCACCCGCGCCAGCGACGATCAACACCGTGACGATCGGGCCAACCTGAGTGACCGCGCCGAAGGCCGCGCCCGCCCCGCTGAGGTCGGCGGCACCAATCTCGCGAAGCAGGATGTTGAGCGTGAAGCTCACCAGGACGGTGAACGGAATCGCGACCAACAACGTTGGCACGATCGACACGCGCGCGACGAACCATGACTGGTCGACGAACTCGCGAAATTGGAAGGGCCGCCGGAAGGAAGCTTTCGCGACTTCGGCACTGAGTTCGAAGAACCCGCCGACCGCCCGCAACGGCACAGCAAGGAGGTCATTCATCTGTTTCCTCCTCGCTCGCTGCGCGGGTGTTGCCACCCGCATCTCGCTTCCGCACCGCGACCCCGATCTGAAGACTGACCAAAGACTAGAACACGTTCACACGAATGTCTGGCGTTTAAGAAGACCCAGACCAGGACTTTTTCGGGAAATTTGTCCGCATAATTGAAACGAACACTTGCCGACAGCCTCCTACCTCGTGTGAGGCGTCACACACCCCGACGCTCATGTCTACCAACACTCGGTCAAGTGATCAATAGGAACGTTTCGGGGTGTGACTCACCGGAGAATGGCCGCCAACTTCTGGCTAACTCGCGGGCTAACCTACCGGCTAACCAAGATCGCGTAGCGACCTCGCGCTGAACGTCCAGTCGGCAGGACGGTCAGCGAAGTGCGCGCCGATCGCGGCGGCGAGGTCGTCGTCGGCCCATTCCGCGCCGGGCGCGTCGAAACGGGCTTCGACCTCCGGTGCCGCCATCAGCGCGACCATTGGGCCGTAGACGACGAACACTTGCCCGCTCACCGCGTCGGCGGCGGGCGAAGCGAGGTAACTAACAAGGCGCGCAACATGTTCGGGTGCGAGCGGGTCGACTGCCGACTCCGGTGCCGCTTCAAAGACCGACTCGGTCATTGCCGTGCGTGCGCGTGGGCAAATCGCGTTGGCGCGCACGCCGTAGCGCGAAAGTGCCCGTGCCGCAGACAAAGTCAGCGCGGTGATGCCCGCTTTCGCCGCACCGTAGTTGGCTTGACCCTCGGGGCCGAGCAGACCAGCCTCCGACGAGGTGTTGATCAGCCTGCCGTAAACCGGGCCACCTTCGGCCTTCGACTTCGCGCGCCAGTAAGCGGCCGCATTGCGCGAAAGCAGGAAGTGACCGCGCAGATGCACCGCGAGCACGGCGTCGAAGTCGTCGTCAGACATGTTGAACAACATGCGATCTCGGGTGATGCCCGCGTTGTTGACGACGATGTCGAGACCACCGAGGGCGGTTTCCGCCGTGCTCACGAGCGCGTCGGCAGTGGCGCGTTCAGCGACGCTACCTCCGACGAATTCCGCTTTGCCACCGAGTTCTCTGATGGCACTGAGGGTTTCGGCCGCAGCTTCCTCGGTGAGGTCGTTGACCACCACCGCCGCACCCGCCGCCGCAAGCGCGACTGCCTCCGCCCGGCCCAAGCCCGCGCCCGCACCGGTGACAATCGCAACGCGGCCTGCCAAAGTAGTCTGGATCACACTCACCGGGCCGACTTTAGAACGTGTTTCAGTCTTCGGCAAGGGGCAATTACGCGAGTCGCAGCGCGGCCTTCGGGCATTGGGCGACCGCCTCTTCCGCATCAGGCACACGGTCGGCGTCAACCTCGGCAACGGTGACCGTAAGTTGGTCGTTGTCGTCGAGTTCGAACATGTCAGGGGCTATTCCGACGCACACGCCGTTGGCTTCGCATCGGTCGAAATCCACGATGATCTTCATGGGTGTTTCCTTTCTCGCGCTGGCGCGAAGCGTAACCCGCGCCGGTTGGTCGGCGAGGGGTATTGCCCGGCAATACTGAAACATGTTTCAGTTGATATGCAATGATCGGATCGTCCGTTGACGTCAACACCAAGGTGGGCCCATGCGCGTCGCGTATACGCCGCAACAGGAACAATTGCGCGCTGAGCTGCGCGAGTACTTCGCCGGTTTGATCACTCCCGAACGCCGCGCCGCACTGCGCTCGCAGACCGGGGAATACGGATCGGGCGACGTGTACCGCGAGGTCGTGCGCGAAATGGGGCGCGACGGCTGGCTCACGCTGAGCTGGCCGAAGGAATACGGCGGCCAAAACCGGTCGACGATGGACCAGCTGATCTTCACCGACGAAGCGGCGATCGCCGGCGCTCCGGTGCCGTTCTTGACCATCAACTCCGTCGCGCCGACCATCATGCACTACGGCACCGACGAGCAGAAGAACTTCTTCCTGCCGCGCATCGCCGCAGGTGAACTGCACTTTTCGATCGGCTATTCCGAGCCAAGCGCGGGCACTGACCTCGCGTCGCTGCGCACTTCCGCGGTCCGCGACGGCGACGAGTACGTGATCAATGGGCAGAAGATGTGGACGAGTTTGATCGCCTACGCTGACTACCTGTGGCTCGCGGTGCGCACCGATCCGACCGCGCGCAAGCACAAGGGCATCAGCATGCTGATCGTGCCGACGACGGCCGAAGGGTTTTCCTGGACGCCCGTGCACACGATGGCCGGCCCGGACACCAGCGCCACTTATTACCAGGACGTGCGCGTTCCGGTTTCGTCGTTGGTCGGGCCGGAGAACGGCGGCTGGTCGCTGATCACCAACCAGCTCAACCACGAGCGGGTCGCACTCACGTCGGCCGGACCGCTCGGGGTTGCCGTCGACCAGACCGTCGCGTGGGCACGCGAGACTGACGCGCCCGAAGGTGGTCGCATGATCGACCAGGAGTGGGTGCGCCTGAATCTCGCGCGCGTTCACGCCAAGGTCGAGTACTTGAAGCTGCTGAACTGGGAGATCGCGAGCAGCGCCGACGCCGGCGCCGCGCCGCGCCCGTGGGACGCGTCGACGTGCAAGGTGTACGGCACCGAACTGGCGACCGAGGCGTACCGGTTGCTGATGGAAGTGCTTGGGCCCGTTGCGTATTTGCGTCAGGACTCCCCCGGTGCCGCGCTACTCGGCCGCCTCGAACGCATGCACCGCGCCGCCCTGATCCTCACCTTCGGTGGCGGCACGAACGAGGTCCAGCGCGACATCATCGCGATGACCGCGTTGCGTCAGCCCGCCGCCGCCCGCTAGCTTCACGAAAGTCTGGATTTCACAATGGATTTCACTCCTACCGAAGCGCAGTCCGATCTCGCCCAGTTGGTCGGTGAGGTATGCGCGAAGCTGGTGACCGCCGATCGGTTGCGCGAGTTGGATCGCGATGGGCGCTTCGATGATCAGCTTTGGAAGGCGCTGGCCGAGACCGGCGTCCTCGCTGCCGCGTTGCCGGAGTCGTTGAGCGGCAATGGCTTTGGCGTGCTTGAGCAGGCCGCGATCTTGCGTGAGCTTGGTCGGGTCGTCGCCGCGGTTCCCTACCTGTGGTCGTCGGTGCTTGGCGCTGGGGCGCTCGCCGAGTTCGGGACCGCCGAGCAGCGCGAGCTTGCCGAGCAGGCCGGGACTGGCGATGCGATCGTGACGGTCGCGTTGGCGCCTGAGCAGGAAGTGATCGCGGTCGCTGATTGCGACGGCGGTTGGGCGATCACGGGTCGGACCAACTCCGTTCCATATCTGGACCGCGCGGCGCGAGTTCTGGTGGTAGCCAAGACTTCTGATGGGCCGCGTGTTTTCGTTGTCGACCCAAGTGTTGAGTCGGTGCGCAGCGAGGCGCAGCAGGTTGTCGACTTCACGCCCGAGTTCTTAGTCGACTTCGACGCGACCCCGGCGCAACTGCTTGGCGACGCGTCCGATGCGGTGGCGAGTTGGTTGGCCGAGCGCGCATGGTTGGGCTTGGCCGCAACCCAGCTGGGCGTTTTGGAGCGCGCGATGGACCTGACGGCCGAGCACACCCGCACCCGCGAACAGTTCGGCAAGGCAATCGGCGCGTTCCAGAGCGTGGCCCAGCGCCTTTCGGACGCCTACATCGACGTCCAGGGCTTGCGCCTAGCGGTAACCCAGGCGGCATGGCGTTTGTCAGAGGGCTTACCGGCAACCGAGTCGGTGCACATCGCGAAGTTTTGGGCGGCCGAGGCAGGCCACCGAGTGGCCCACACCGCGATCCACCTGCACGGTGGAATCGGCATCGACCGAGACCACATCGCCCACAACTACTTCACGGCGGCGAAACACCACGAGTTCGCTTTGGGCGGGGCGACCTGCCACCTGCTGGCCCTTGGCGCGGAATTGGCGAAGGACTAACCCGACTTGAGCGGGCGGCGGCGGACCCGACACCGCCGCCACCCGTTCATTCCGTCCAAACAGTCTCTACCGTGCAAAGAAGGGCAGTTCCTTAGCGATAGTGGGAACGTCGAGGTTGCCCTGGCACACGTCGAGCACGAACCGCTCAGCGCGGTCGACGTCGAACTCCGCGTCGAGTGGCGCACCGTTCAGGTGGAGAAAAGTCCACGTCGCGAACCATGCGATCCGCTTGTTGCCGTCAACGAGACCGTGATTGCGCGCGAGCGACTCCATCAATGCTGCGGCCTTTTGCCAGATGTCTGGGTATGCGTCTTGGCCAAAGACGCTCGACTGAGGGCGAGCGACGGCCGAATCCAGCAACCCGTAATCCCGCACATCGGGTGTACCAAGCCGCTCGGCCAGGCGTAGTAATTCGGGCAGCGTGAGGTAATAGATCACGCAAGCCGCCGGTTCAGCTCAGCACTGACCCGCAATACGTGATCGGCTGCCTCATTGAACAGACGTGAACGTTCATTGATCGCCGACACAACCGCATCATGGGCGAACTGCTGCATGCTGCGACCTTCAGCCTCGGCGCGTTGGCGCAGAGCATCGAGTTCTTCCTCGGTGAAGCGAACATTGAGACCAGCCATGTACGCCATGGTACCGCGCGGTACCATGGCGTACCAGCTCTTTTTAAGAGCCTGCCTCCGCATGCTCATCCGCAGGCCGCGACGCCGCCTGCTCCTGCGCCCACCGGTAATCCGGCTTCCCTGCCGGCGACCGCTTGATCTCGTCGACGAACCACAGGCTGCGTGGCTGCTTGTACGAAGCGATCTCCTGCGACAGAACAGGTTTCAGGTCTGCCAGCGTCGGGCGAATCCCATCGCGACACTGCACAACCGCGCACACCCGTTGGCCCCAACGCGCGTCCTCAACGCCAACTACCAACGCGTCGAACACATCTGGGTGCGCCTTCAACGCACCCTCGACCTCTTCGGGGAAGATCTTTTCCCCACCGCTGTTGATGCTGACCGAACCGCGGCCGAGCATCGTGACCGTGCCGTCTTCCTCAACGCGTGCGAAGTCGCCGGGGATCGCGTAGCGAATTCCGTTGTACTCCTTGAACGTCGCGGCCGACTTTGCCTCGTCCTTGTAGTACCCGAGCGGGATGTGACCGCTGCGGGCAAGTACGCCGATCACGCCCGAACCCGGCTCGACGGGGTTGCCTGACTCATCGAGCACCTGAGTGGCCGCGTCGATCTTCACGCGGGGACCACCCGTGTGCGTTGCGCCCTTGGCGACCAGCGACAACCCGCCGAAGCCGGTCTCCGACGAACCGATCGAATCCGAAATCATCCGGTTCGGCAGCAGGTCGAGGAACTTGTCCTTCAACGGCGGCGAGAACAACGCCGCGCTGCTCGCAAGCACGTACAGCGACGAAAGATCGTATGGCTCGCCAGTTTCCGGGTTGCCCTGTTCAAGCGCGTCAAGCATTGGCTGGGCCATCGCGTCGCCGGTGATGAAGATCAGGTTGATCTTGTGCTTATCGACCGCCTGCCACACCGCGTGCCCGCTGAACTCGGGGATCATCACGGCCTTGCCGCCGCCAAACAGGCTGTGGAACGTTGCCCACTGCGACCCACCGTGGATCATCGGCGGAATCGGGAACCGCACCATCGCCGGGTTGGCCGCGCCAAGCTTGGCCAGCTCCCACTCGTCCTTCACGTATTCGCCGGTCACGAAGTTGATGCCCGCGCCGAGCACGCGCCACACGTCCTCATGCCGCCACATCACGCCCTTCGGCAACCCGGTGGTTCCGCCGGTGTAGAGCATGTAGATGTCGTCGGGTGACCGCTCGCCGAAGTCGCGCTCACCTGACGAATCGGCAAGCGCCGCTTCGTATTCGACCGCGTCGGACTCAACGGAAGTTCCGTCCTCGATCACCACGACGGTCTTGAGTCCGGGCACCTTCGGCAGCACCGCCGCGACCTTGTCGCTGTAGCGCCGCTCATGCAGCAACGCGACCATGTCCGAGTTCTCGAAGATGTGCAGTAACTCGTTCTCGACGTAGCGGTAATTCACGTTGATCATCACCGCGCGCGCTTTGAAGATCGCGACCATCGCCTCAACGGCTTCGACGGTGTTGCGCGAGTAGATGCCCACTTTGTCGCCGGGCTTGACGCCCTGTTCTTGCAGGTAGTGGGCCAGCTTGTTGGCCCGCTCCTCCAGTTGCGCGTAGGTCGATTCACGATGCTCGCCCACCAGCACGATCCGGTCCGGCATGAGATCGACGGCGTGTTCGACGAGATCCGCTATGTTGTAGCTCACAGTGACAAAAATAGAACGTGTTACTGTTTCTGACAAGACTCAACCTTCTCAGGAGATTCCCCAATGGCACATGCGCTGGTCGAGAAACGCGACCATATCCTCATCGTCACCCTCAATCGGCCAGAAGCGCGTAATGCGTTGTCGGGCGAGATGATGGCGATCATGCGTGACGCGTGGGACCAGGTCGACAGCGACGACGACATCCGCGTCGCGATCCTCACCGGCGCTGGCGGCTCGTTCTGCGCGGGTGCCGACCTCAAGGCGATGACCAGCCAGCACCCCGGTGACTCGTTCAAGGGTGGCGGTTGGGACCTGTCGCGCATCGACGCGCTGCTCAAGGGCCGCAGGCTCACCAAACCGCTGATCGCGGCGGTCGAGGGCCCGGCCATCGCGGGCGGCACCGAAATCCTGCAAGCAACCGACATTCGCGTCGCGGGCGAAAGCGCGAAATTCGGTGTGTCCGAACCACGTTGGGGCCTGTTCCCACTCGGCGGCTCCGCGGTGCGGCTCCCGCGCCAGATCCCCGCGACCGTCGCCGCCGACCTCCTGCTCACCGGCCGCCACATCCGCGCCGACGAGGCGCTGCGCATCGGCCTGATCGGTCACGTCGTCCCCGACGGAACCGCCTTTGACAAGGCAATCGAACTGGCCGAACAGATCGCCGCGAACGGCCCACTTGCCGTGCAGGCGATCCTAAAAACCATCCGCGACACCGAGGGCTTGCACGAGAACGACGCGTTCAAGATTGACGCCGAAATCGGTGCCGCGGTCTTCAAGTCGGCTGACGCGAAAGAGGGCCCAAAGGCCTTCGCCGAAAAGCGCAAGCCGACTTTCACCGGCAAATAATTAGTTGGGCAGCTTCATGTAGAACGGCTCCCACTGGTTGCCGTCGGGGTCGAGGAAGGTGCGCCCGTGCATGCCAACCTCGGCCTCCTGCTCACGCTTCTCAACGTTCACTTCCTCGGTCGCACCTGCGGCGATGGCCGCTTCGGTGAGCGTGTCAACCTCTTCCGGTGACGACAGTGAAAGCGCGTAAGCGGCCGCCGTCGTCGCGCGAGTATCGGCGATCGGGCGCTGGGTGAAGGTCGCGAAGAACGGCTTGGTGAGCAGCATCAGGCAGATGTTGTCGTCGACGACGATGCAGGCCGCGTTCTCGTCGGTGAACTGTTCGTTCACCTTCCACCCGAGCGCCTCGTAGAAGCCCTTGGAAACGTTCAGGTCGGCGACGGGGAAGTTGATGAAGATCATCTTGGAGCTCATGGTTTTTCCTCTCGGTTAGCGGTCTTATTTGGGTAGACGGACCGGGCCGCGAGAATTCATCGCCGCGAGTCTAGAAACCTGTCAGACCCCTGTGGCATCGTGGCGAATATGAGCAATGCCGTGCCCGCAAAGCCTGGCCCATCGCCCGAGGTTCTCGCCGAATTCGAGACCCACCGGCGCGAATTATGCGCGTATGCCTACCGCATGCTTGGTTCCTCGTTCGAGGCCGAAGACGCGGTACAGGAAACGTTCACGCGGGCGTGGCGTTCCTACGATTCGTTCGAGGGTCGCGCGAGTCTGCGTTCATGGCTCTACAAGATCGCCACGAATATCTGCCTCGACATGCTCGACCGGCCGCAGTCACGCGCACGGCCGATGGACCTCAACGGGCCCGGTCGCGCGGATTCGCCGCTGCCGCCTCCCCAGCCTGATTACGTGTGGATCGAGCCCATTCCGAACGCGCTCGCGTTTGGTGCCGATCCGGCCGAGCACGCGTCAACTAAAGACACGTTGCGGCTGGCGTTCGTAGCCGCGTGTCAGCATTTGCCTGCCACCCAGCGCGCCATTTTGATCATGCGCGAAGTGCTGCGGTTCTCGGCTACCGAAACGGCCGAGGCGCTCACGATGTCGCCAGCGTCGGTCAATAGCGCGTTGCAGCGTGCGCGCGCCACGATGTCGAAAGTCACGCCAGAAGTGGCCGACAGTTTCGATGAAGCCGACGAAGCTCAGCGCAAACTCGTCGACGATTTCGTGACGGCCTTCGAGGCATACGACATGAACGCGCTCACCGCGTTGCTGAAAGCCGATGTGGCACTGTCGATGCCGCCGTTCGAGCTGTGGATTTCGGGCCCCGAAAACGTTGCCGCGTTCATGCTCGGCACGGGCAGCGCATGCCGCGATTCGCGCCTGGTCCCGCTCGCTGGCGCCAACGGCGCGCCCGCATTCGGGCACTACAAGCCAAGCGAAGAACCGGGCGTGTGGGTGCCGTGGTCGATCACGATCTTGGAATTGGACGGGCCAACGATCGCTGGCCTCAACTTCTTCCTCGACACCGACAAGCTTTTCCCGCTGTTCGGCCTCCCGCCTACCTGGACCGAGGGATCATCCAACTAGCTTGCGCTTAAACAACTTTCCGTTCGGGTCGCGCGGCAGTTCGGTGCGGAATTCGATCGTGCGGGGCAGCTTGTACTTCGCCAGTTGCTCGGCGGCGAAGTCGGTGAGGGCGGCGGCGAGTTCGTCGTCGCCCGCGATGCCGTCGACCGGCTGGACGAATGCTTTGACCTGCTGACCCCAGTCGGGATCGGGCACGCCGAGCACCGCGACGTCGGCCACCAAATCGTGGCTCATCAAAACACCTTCGATTTCGGCAGGGTAGATGTTCACGCCACCGGACAGAATCAGATCCGAGCGGCGGTCGCAGAGGAACAGGTAGCCGTCTTCGTCGAGGTAACCGATGTCGCCAACGGTGAACAGTTCGCCGTGCCGCGCCTCGGCCGTCTTCTCTTCTGCCTTGTGATATTCGAAGCTCGACGCGCCCATCTTCAGATAGACGAGCCCTTCCTTTCCCGCAGACAGCTCCGAACCATCTTCCGGGTCAAGCACTTTCACGATCGACCACGGCCACGCCTTGCCAACCGACCCCGGCTTCGCAAGCCATTCGGTGCCGTTGATCGTCGTGCCGCCACCCTCGGTCGCCGCGTAATACTCGGTGACGACGGGCCCCCACCATTCGAGCATCCGCCGCTTGGTTTGCGCGGGACACGGTGCGGCGCCATGCACCATTGATCGCAGCGACGAAACGTCGTACCGCGCGCGCACGTCGTCAGGCAGGGCGAGCAGGCGATGGAATTGCGTTGGGACCATGTGCGAATGTGTCACGCGATGCTTCTCGATCAGCGCCAGCATCTCCTCGGCATCCCACCGGTCCATCAGAACAAGCTTGTGCCCCAACTGAATTGAGATGGAAGCGAAGTTGAGCACAGCCGTGTGATAGAGCGGCGACCCGCAAATGTGTACGTGATCGTCGTAAGGATCGAGCTCGAACAGCTTGAAGAACGCGACGTTCGGCGCGGGAACGGTGTCGGGATCTGCCCCGGTCAGCGGGCGGCGCACGCCCTTCGGGCGGCCTGTCGTGCCGGAGGTGTAGAGCATTGGCGCGCCGACGGAACGCTGTTCTGGACGGCCGGTATCGGCGGCGCCGAGCCATGAAATGGGCCGGAAGCCGGGGATCGTGCCCGCAGCGAAGCGGGCATCTTGCGGCAGTTCGGCCAGGTCAGCGGCTTCTGCCGCCACGTCAGCGAAGCGGTCGCTCGCCAAAAACGCCGACGCCTCACTGTCTTGCAGGATGTAGGCGATCTCGGGCGCGGTGAGGTGCCAATTCACCGCGACGATGTAGAGCCCGGCCTGGTAGGCGGCGAAGTACGCGGCCATCGCCTCGACACCGTTGTGCAGCATGCTCACCACCACGTCGCCGGAACGCAATCCGATCCCGCGTAGTCCGTTCGCGTAGCGATTGGCGAGCGTCGCCAATTCTCGATACGTGATTTCGGTGCCATTCGGGTCGATAATCGCGATTTTTCCCGGGTCGGCCGCCGCGATATTCCACAGGCCGAGTACTTCTGCTGTCCGCTCGCTGCTCACCTCTCGAATTTAGAACGTGTTCTACCGTTCGACAAGGGGTGCTATCCGACGAAGTTGGTCGACATCGGAAACCGAGATCAGCATCATCGTCACGCCGGCGTCCTCCCATTCACGCAAACGCTTACGGACATGGGCCTCGTCGCCGAAGATCGCGGTGTCGGTGATGAGCTCGTCAGGAACGACCGCGGCCGCTTCGGCTTTGCGGCCCGCCTGGAACAGGCGACTGATCTCGTCAACCTCAGCGCCGTAACCCATTCGGCGGTAGACCTGCGCGTGAAAGTTCAGTTCCGGCGCACCCATTCCGCCGATGTAGAGCGCGCTTATCCAGCGCATTCGCTCGATTTCGGCAGCGGGATTGTCGGTAATCACGACCTGGGCGCTGGCGGCGATTTCAAACGTCTCGCGGGTGCGTCGTGCTGTTGGCCGGGCGAAACCCTCGTCCAACCAGGCGTTATAGGTGTCGGCGAGACGGGGCGCGTAGTAAATCGCGAGCCAACCGTCAGCGATTTCAGCCGTCTGCGCGACATTGCGCGGGCCTTCTGCGCCGAGCCAAATCGGCAGGTCAGCGCGCAGGGGATGCACAATCGACTTGAGTGGTTTACCGAGCCCGGATTCGCTCACATAGGGCAGCGGGTAGTGCGGGCCTTCGTTGGTGACCGGCGCTTCGCGGGCGAGCACTTTTCGCACGATATCGACGTATTCGCGCGTGCGTTTAAGTGGTTGCGCGAATGGCTGGCCGTACCACCCTTCGACGACCTGCGGGCCCGAAACTCCAAGGCCAAGAATCGCTCTGCCGCCGCTGAGGTGGTCGAGGGTGAGCGCGGCCATCGCGGCGGCGGTTGGCGTGCGGGCCGACAACTGCGCGACCGAGGTGCCCAATCGCACGCGCTCGGTCCGCGAGCCCCACCACGCGAGCGGCGTGAACGCGTCCGAGCCCCATGATTCAGCGGCGAACACCGCGTCGAAGCCGACCTCTTCGGCGACGGTGAGCAGTTCGCCGACGTTGACGGGCGGCTGCGCGCCCCAGTATCCGAGTTGCAGTCCGAATTTCATCTGAGAGCCTTCGTTCCGGCGAATCCTTGCGAGCAGAATAAGAACCTGTTCTACTCGATATCGTGCCCCAGGGAAATACAACGGTCGACGTTTTGAGCGCACCACTTCGCGTGCGTTTTGACTACACGAGATCCGTCGGCAAGATCATCGGCGCTTTTTTGACCGGACTACGCGAAGGTCGCGTGCTCGGGGTGCGAGGGAGCGACGGTCGCGTGCTCGTGCCAGCCCAAGAGTACGACCCGGTGACGTGCGCGCCGCTGAGCGAGCTGGTCGAAGTTGGCTCGTCGGGCGTGGTGCGGTCGTGGACGTGGGTCGCCGATCCGAAACCCGAGCACCCGCTTGACCGGCCGTTCGCGTGGGCACTGGTCGAGTTGGACGGGGCGGATACCGCACTGTTGCACGCGGTTGACGTCGCGAGCCCGGCCGAGATCAGCAGCGGGCTGCGCGTGCGAATTCGCTGGGTGGAGAACCGAACTGGCAGCATTCGCGACATCGCGTGCTTTGAACCAGCGGACACCGCGCGGGTTCAGAACGCAAGCGCAACAACGACTTTCGCAGACCCAGTCAAGATGCTCACCACCCCGGTAGACCTCGCGTACGAACACACCGCGTCCCCCCAAGAAAGCGTCTACCTGCGCGGCCTCGCCGAAGGCAAGCTCATCGGCGGGCGCTCCCGTCCCGGCGACCGCGTCTACTTCCCCCCGCGCGGCGCGAACCCCACCGACGGCACCCCAACCGACGACCTCGTCGAACTTCCAGACAACGGCACCGTCACCACCTTCTGCATCGTCAACGTGCCGTTCCTCGGTCAGCGCATCAAGCCGCCTTACGTCGCGGCATATGTGCTGCTAGACGGTGCCGACATCCCGTTCCTGCACCTGATTCTCGGGTGCGACGCGAGCGAGGTGCGCATGGGCATGCGGGTGCGCGCGGTGTGGAAACCACGCGACGAATGGGGCCACACGCTCGCCAATATCGACCATTTCACTCCCACCGGCGAGCCCGACGCCGACTACGACTCCTACCGCAACCACCTCTAGAGAGGCGACGTTGACCAACGAGATCGCGGTGGTGGGCTTCGCTCACGCACCCCACGTGCCACAGACGCACGGCACGACGAACGGCGTCGAAATGCTGGTGCCGTGTTTTCAATCCATCTACGACCAACTTGGCATCACCAAGTCCGACATCGACTTCTGGTGCAGCGGGTCGTCCGATTACCTTGCTGGACGGGCCTTTTCGTTCATCTCGGCTATCGACGCGATCGGAGCTGTTCCCCCGATCAACGAGTCGCACGTCGAAATGGACGCCGCGTGGGCACTGTATGAGGCTTGGGTGAAACTGCGCTCGGGCCAGGCCGAAACCGCGCTCGTCTACGGCTTTGGCAAGTCGAGCGCGGGTGAGCTCAACAAGATCATGACGATGCAGCTCGACCCGTACTTGGTCGCGCCACTGTGGCCGGACGCACTTGCTGTCGCGGGACTCCAAGCCCGCGCGGGACTCGACTCGGGTCGGTGGACCGAGCAGCAGATGGCCGAAGTCGTTGGCGACGAATCTTTGCTCGCCGCGCCGTATGTCGCCGATCCGCTGCGCGCGCACGACATCGCGCCCATCACCGACGGTGCCGCCGCGATCGTCCTCGCCGTCGGCGACCGAGCACGCGAACTGTGCGAACGCCCAGCGTGGATCACCGGCATCGCCCATCGCATCGACGCCCAAGGGCTCGGCGCACGCGACCTCACCCGCGCGCCATCGGCGACAACCGCGGCACAGGAAGCGACAAAAGGCGACCTGAGCGGCTTCGACCTGGCCGAACTCCACGCGCCGTTCACCCACCAACAGCTCATCCTCACCGAGGCGATCGGGCTCCCCGCCGACGTTCCGGTCAACCCATCCGGCGGCGCGCTCGCGGCCAATCCCATGTTCGCGGCTGGCCTCGAACGGATCGGTCACGCGGCGACCGCCATCATCTCCGGCACCGCGAACAAGACTCTCGCCCACGCGACAAGCGGTCCCGCGCTGCAACAAAACCTCGTCGCCGTCATGGAAGGCAGCCCCCAGTGAGCCAGTCAGCTGCCGTGCTCGGCACCGGCCAAACCCATCACGTGACTAAACGCGACGACGTTTCGATGGCGGGCATGTGCCGCGAAGCCATCGACCGTGCGCTCGACGACGCTGGCCTGACGATCGCCGATATCGACGCGGTCGTCGTCGGCAAAGCGCCCGACCTGTTCGAGGGCGTCATGATGCCGGAGCTGTACTTGGCCGAGGCGTTGGGCGCGGCGGGCAAACCGCTGATGCGCGTGCATACCGCGGGCTCGGTCGGCGGCTCGACCGGCATCGTCGCGACGAACCTCGTCCAGGCTGGCGTGCACAAGCGAGTGCTCGCGATCGCGTGGGAGAAGCAGTCCGAGTCAAATGCCATGTGGGCGTTATCAATTCCCGTTCCGTTCACGATGCCGGTTGGCGCGGGAGCTGGCGGCTACTTCGCGCCGCACGTGCGGTCCTACATCCGGCGGTCGAACGCGCCGATGCACATTGGCGCGATGGTCGCGGTGAAAGATCGACGGAACGGGGCCCGCAACCCTCTCGCGCACCTGCATCAGCCCGACATCACCCTGGATTCGGTGCTCGCGTCGCAGATGTTGTGGGACCCCATCCGCTTCGACGAGACGTGTCCGTCGTCGGATGGCGCGTGCGCGGTGGTGATCGGCGACGAGGACTCCGCGGCCGAAGTCGAGGCGCGTGGCAACCGGGTGGCGTGGGTGCACGCGACCGCGATGCGCACCGAACCAACCACGTTTTCGGGTCGTGACCAGGTAAATCCGCAGGCTGGCCAGGATGCGGCGGCCGCGCTGTGGCGCGCTGCCGGCATCACCGATCCGCTCGAAGAAATCGACGTCGCCGAGATTTACGTGCCGTTCTCCTGGTTTGAGCCAATGTGGCTAGAGAACTTGGGTTTTGCCGCCCAGGGCGACGGCTGGAAACTCACCGACAAGGGCGAGACCGAGATCGGTGGGCGCATTCCGGTGAACCCGTCTGGTGGCGTGTTGTCGTCGAATCCCATTGGTGCGTCCGGGCTTATCCGCTTCGCTGAAGCGGCGAAGCAGGTGATGGGTCGCGCTGGGGATTACCAAGTCGAAGGTGCGCGCAAGGCACTCGGCCACGCCTACGGCGGCGGTTCACAATATTTCGCGATGTGGGTAGTGGGAAGCGAGCGACGTTAATGCAGTTCACGCTAGGAATCGCGCTGAGTCCGCTTGAGCAACTCACCGAATTGGCGAAGGCCGCCGAAGAATGTGGCTTTACTTCCATCGGGTTGCCGGACTCGCTTTTCTACATGAAGTCCCAGGCTGCGGACTATCCGTATACGCCCGACGGCAGTCGCTTTTGGGGACCGGAAACGCCGTGGGTTGATCCACTGATCGGCGCGGCTTCGATGGCGGCCGTGACAACCACTCTGCGGTTTTACACAAACGTCCTCAAGCTGGGATCGCGTAATCCGCTGCTACTCGCTCGCCAGGTCGGCTCGATCGCGAATATGTCGGGCAATCGTTTCGGCTTTGGCATCGGAATTGGCTGGGCGCCTGAGGAATTCGAATGGTGTGGCGTTCCGTACGCGAAACGCGGCGCGCGTGTTGACGAGATGATCGACATCATTCGTCGGGTGCTCGACGGCGGAATGGTCGAGCACCACGGGGAATTCTTCGACTTTGACGAGCTTCAGATCAGCCCGGCGCCGAGCCAGCGTGTCCCGTTCTACATCGGTGGTCACACCGAGCCCGCGTTGCGGCGCGCGGCTCGCATCGGCGACGGGTGGACCTCGGCGATGATGAAGTTCGACCAGCTTGAGGCCACTATCGCTCGCCTGCGCGAGCTGCGCGCGGAGTACGGTCGCGAAACCGAGCCGTTTGAAATTCAAGCCGTCTGCATCGACCGATTCGGCCGCGACGGCTACCAAGACCTCGCCAACGCGGGCGTCACCGACACGATCGTCGTCCCCTGGCTTGCCGATGGCATCGGCTTCGACGGGCCACTCGACGCGAAAGTCGAATCGCTACACCGATTCGCCGAGCGCTACATCGCCAACCCCATTGTCGCGGAGGATTCATGACTCATCCCGCCCACGCCGCAGGCCTCGCATCGCAGGCTGCTGTTCGCGCGAAAGACAAGGCGGCCTGGGTCGCCCTTTTCGCCGAAGACGGAATAGTCGAAGACCCGGTCGGCCCTTCGGGTTTCGACCCGGAGGGCGTCGGCCACCGAGGTCACGAGGCGATCGGCGCGTTTTGGGATAAGGCGATCGCACTGACCGATTCGATCGAATTCCGGTTCACGGATTCGTTTGCGTGCGGCAACGAAATCGCCTTCACCGGCCTGATCCGCACCACCCTGGCGGGCTATGTAGTCGACGCGGAAGGTGTCTTCACATACAAGGTCGACGAAGACGGCAAAATCGCCGCTCTACGCGCCTTTTGGGAGGTAGACCGAGCAATGGCAACCACCCACCCCGCCCCCTAACCTGCCGTCGCCAGCGGGTCATAGCATCGAATAGCATCACTTGCTATCATGGTGCCATGACTCGATCGATTACCCAGGCAGAGCTGCGCAACGGCAGCGCTGGAGTGATGGACGCCCTTGAGGCGGGCGAGGATTTCATCATCACCCGAAACGGGCGCCCGGTCGGCGAATTACGCCCGGTGTCCGCCCGGCGAGATATTCCAACAGCGGAACTCAAACAGCGATTCGCTCGGTTGAGCTCGACCGGTACTGTGGCCCAAAGACAGGCTGAGATTGATGCTGCGTTCGGGGAGGATCGGCTCGATGACTGAGCCGTTTCGTCACCCCGTCGGCCTGCTCGACACCTGCGTGTTGATCGATCTCAATGCCATCCCAGAAGATGCGCTGCCGCTGCAATCCCGGATTAGCACAGTGACGGTAGCCGAACTCGGTATCGGAGTCGCGCTAGCCCGCGACCCGCAGGTCCTCGCAGCACGAACCGAGGAGTTACTCGAAGTCGAGTCAGCTTTTGACGCGCTTCCGTTCACTCCGGCCGCTGCGCGCAGGTTCACCTCGATGGCCAAATTGGTCGTCGCAGCTGGCCGCGACCCTAAACCGCGCAAGCTGGACCTCATGATCGCGGCAGTTGCCTCGACAGCGGACCTCCCGCTCTATACGAGCAACGCGCAGGATTTCGTCGGGCTTGAGTCGGTCCTCACGGTCGTGAAGGTTTAGCTCACAAGTAAATGGTCCCGCACCTGACCAGAAGTGCGGGACCATCTACATGCGTGCCTAGTGCTTAACCGGGCAGCCACCTGCGGTCTTGTAATCCACCGGCAGTTCCTTGATGCCGTTGAGCCAACCCGAGCGCAAGCGCTTCGGGTCGCCGAGGCTCGTGATGTCGGGGAGGTGGTCGGCGATGGCGTTGAAGATCAGGTCGACCTCCAAGCGGGCCAGGTTCGCGCCTACACAGAAATGCGCGCCGGTGCCGCCAAAGGCCAAGTGCTGATTGTCTTTTCGGGTGATGTCGAAAACTTCTGGGTTCTCGAAGACGTCTTCGTCGAAGTTCGCCGACCGGTACAGCATCACCAAACGCTGGCCCTTCGCGATCTTGACGCCGTTGAGTTCGGTGTCTTCAAGAGCCGTGCGCTGGAACGACGTGACCGGGGTTGCCCAGCGGATGATCTCGTCAACCGCCGTCGCGGGCCGTTCCTTCTTGAACAACTCCCACTGCTCGGGGTGCTCCATGAACGCGATCATGCCGTGGCTGATGGCATTTCGCGTGGTCTCATTGCCCGCGACGGCGAGCAGAATCACGAAGAAACCGAATTCCTCAGCCGTGAGACCCTCGCCGTCGACGTCGGCTTCGATAAGGGTCGTGACCAGGTCATCCGCCGGACACGCCTTGCGCGCTTCGGCCATTTGATACGAGTAGCCAAGCAGTTCCATCGACGCGGCAACCGGGTCGATATCAGCGTTGTCGGGGTCGTCGTAGCCGGTCATATTGTTCGACCATTCGAAGACCTTCATGCGATCTTCCTGCGGCACGCCAATCAATTCCGCGATCGCCTGCAACGGCAATTCGCAGGCGACCTGGGTGACAAAATCGCCGGTGCCCGACTCGGCAGCGCGACGCACAATCTGCTCGGCGCGCGCGGAAAGCTCCGCGCGCAAACCATTCACCGCGCGCGGGGTAAACCCCTTGCTGATGAGTTTGCGCAACTTGGTGTGCTCGGGTGCGTCCTTGTTCAGCAACACGAAGCGCTGCAATTCGATTTGCTCGCGCTGAATATCGTCGTTGAAGCGCGGAATGGCGGTGTTTTCGAAGGTCGAAAACACGTCGCTGCGTCGCGAAACTTCTTTCACGTCAGCATGTTTGCTGACTACCCAAAACCCGTCGTCGGCAAAGCCGCCAACGTTCGTCGGCTGCGGATTCCACCAGATCGGCGCACTTCGACGCAGCTCGGCGAACTCTTCGACAGGGACGCGCGTCGCGTAGATGTCGGGGTCGGTCACATCGAACCCGTCCGGCAAGTTCGGCCGGGTACCGCTGCTGGCTTCGTTGCTCGGATCTACCACCAGATGTCTCCTTCGACAAACTGAAACACGTTCTACAATCATTCAAGCACAGGCCACAGACTGACGGAAGAACCTCACGGTTTTCCCTGATGACATGAACGGAACCTGTTTCAGTTAGAGGGAGAGATACATGGGCAACCCGGTGATCGTCGAAGCTGTTCGCACGCCGATTGGCAAACGGCGAGGCCAACTTTCGGGCCTGCATGCCACCGAACTGCTCGGCGCCGCGCAGCGCGGACTGCTCGATCGGGCGGGCATCGACCCTCTGCTTGTCGAGCAAGTGATCGGCGGTTGCGTGAGCCAAGTTGGCGAGCAGGGCAACAACGTCACCCGCACCGCGTGGCTGCACGCTGGCCTGCCATGGCAGACCGGCGCGACCACCATCGACGCGCAATGCGGTTCGGCGCAGCAGGCCAACCACCTCATCGCCGGACTGATCGCGACTGGCGCGATCGAGATCGGCATGGCTTGCGGTGTCGAAGCGATGAGCCGAGTTCCGTTGGGCGCCAACGTTCCTGCCGAGGCAGGCCCGCGTCGTCCGGCGAGCTGGTCGATCGACATGCCCGATCAGTTCGGTGCCGCCGAGCGCATCGCGCGCAGGCGCGGCATCACGCGCGACGACGTCGACGCGTTCGGCCTTCGCTCCCAGCAGCTCGCCGCCCAGGCGTGGGCCGAAGGTCGATTCGACCGCGAAGTGATTCCGGTTTCCGCGCCCGTCCTCGACCGCGACGGTGTGCCGACCGGCGAAAAGGCCGAAGTCACGCGCGATCAGGGCTTGCGCGCGACCACGCTGGAAGGTCTCGCCGCGCTAAAACCCGTGGTCGCCGATGGCATCCATACCGCAGGCACCTCGTCGCAAATTTCCGATGGTGCCGCAGGCGTGCTGCTGATGGAAGAGAAAGCGGCAGCTCGAGCGGGTTTGCGCCCGCGCGCACGAATCCACACCCAGGTTCTCGTTGGCGCTGAGCCAGAGTTCCACCTCGACGGTCCGGTGCAAGCGTGCAATCGACTTCTTGAACGATCCGGAATGAAAATTTCGGATATTGATCTTTTCGAGATCAACGAAGCGTTCGCTTCAGTGGCACTTTCTTGGGCTTCTGTACACCAGCCTGACATGTCGCGGGTAAATGTAAACGGGGGCGCGATCGCAATCGGCCATCCGGTTGGATCGACCGGATCACGGCTAATCACAACCGCATTACATGAGCTCGAACGAACGGGCGGCGGAGTCGCGATGATCCTCATGTGCGCAGGTGGAGCCCTCGCGACGGGCACGATCATCGAGCGCATGTAGACTGGTCGACGCGGAAACTGGCGTCGAAAACAGGCCTGCTGGATGAAGTTTCAGCTTGAAGCTTCATCTTCAGCGGCCAAAAACGTGTCGTACGCCACACTACAAGGGGGTAGGGGGAAGGTTGAACCATCAGCTAACTTGTGGCTACCCGTAGCACAAGATCGAAGAATCCCAGGACGGGCACGAACTCGGCACCCCATCGGGTTCCGAACAGTCCTTGGGGTGGCCCGCAAACGCGGCATCGGGGGTACTGGAACACCAGGCCACGTCAGAATCCGTTGAGAAATACGGAATCAGGCGTAGGTTTTCAGTTACTCAGCCGCTAATATCAATGATACGTATCCGAGATAACGACTGTTAGTACAGTGAAGGGAATTGGGCGGCTCACAATGGCTGATTTCGCGGCGCGGCTGAACAAGCTGTTCGAAACCGTGCATCCCCCGGGGCGCAAGCCGCACACCAACGCAGAGGTTGCGGCTGCACTTACTGCCTCCGGGCATCCGATATCCAAGCCGTATCTCTCGCAGCTGCGGTCGGGACAACGCACCAACCCGTCCGACGAGACGGTGGCCGCCCTGGCCAAGTTCTTCAAGGTCAAGCCTGACTACTTCTTCAACGACATCTACGCGGCCAAGATCGACCACGACTTGGAACTTCTCGCGCAGTTGCAGGGCTACGGCCTTCGTCGCTTGTCGAGCCGGGCCTTCGACCTTTCCGAAGAATCTCAGAACCTGCTCACCTCTATGGCGGAGAAGTTGCGGGCCAGCGAAGGCTTGCCCGAAATTCCCCCGGATGGCACCGAATAGGACCTCGCGGTCCTGCACGACGGATACGGGCTCCACAGATCGAGTAGCCAAACGCTTCGGGCTCGAAGCGATGGGAACCTTCCCATCGTTTCGAGCCCGAAGCGTTTCTAGTATGCGGGGGCTTTCTCTTCCGTTGCCACCACCACGTCGTACTCGGCGGCCAGCGCGAGCGCCCAACCGCGCGGGCTCACCCCGGGCGGCGGCGCGATCCAGCGAGCGTCAACGAACAAGTCGCCCAACGGGTTTCGCGCCCACTCGGCGACAACGGCGGCGCGCTCAGCCACGTCAGCTGGCGGTTCGCCCGCTGCCGGGATCACGATGCCGCTGCCCGCGAGCAGGTACAGCGCGTCCATCACCTGGGCAACCTGGTCTGATGCTTTGAGCTGCGTCGACGTCGCATTCTGTTCCGGCGCGATCACTTCGGGGAAGCGCCCGACCATGAGTCGGTGCAGCGGCTTGATCCGGCGAAGCAAAACCTTTGCCCGCCACCACAATTCGATGACGATCGACACCGCGCCGAGCGCGATCAGCAGGCTCGCGATTTCCCAAGCGGGCCAACCCCATAGCGGCTCGCCCGGCGGCGTCGCTTCAGCGTTAGTGACCCCGCGCGCGGCGTTGACCACCGCGAATACGGCGACGACGGTGGTGCCAGTCGTGTAAATCGCGATGCCGCGGCCGAGCGTTGTCCAGTCGAGGTTGCGCAGGCCGGTGATCACGATGAACACCGCGCCCGCCGCGACAACAAACCAGCCGAAGGTGAACGACCACGCAAGCGTGACGGCAATCGCAAGCGCGCCAATCGCGTAAATTCCCAACGCGATTTGCCGCAAGTTCTGTCGCGAGACCACCGGCCACGCCGCCGACGCGACCACCGAAGTTGCTGTCACGAACAAAATCCACGCCGAAGCGACAAGGCCCGTTGACAGCCAACCGCTGTTCACGCCGCCGGGAAGGAGGTTGTCGACCGCGACGGCGATGTCGGGAATCGCGACCGTCGACGCGAACGCGACCGCAGCAACCGCGATCACGATCGCCACGCGCGCGGTGGTTGCGGGCTTAACCAGCACGCGACCAACGCGCGCACCCGCGGCAACCCAGACGAGCAGAGCCGTCAGCCAGAGCGTCATCCCAGCGCCTCATCGAATCGAAGGACCGAGACGCCTGCGCCTCGGTTGTTGAAAACGCGAAGTCGGGTCATCAACATCGCCGCGAAGGTTTCGGCTTCCCATTCAGCGAGGTCGTCGGAACCGTCTTCGACGATCTGAGCGTGCGCGCGCTGGCTGAGCATGTACGCGATGAGGTCGTCGCTCACCTCAAGGGTGGTTTCGACGGCAGGCGCGCCCTCGTGGTCGAAGACGATGTGGCCGAGCTCGTGCGCGAGGGTGTGGTCGCGACTTGGCAGCGCGTCGGCGAGCACGATGATGTCGCGCTCGGGGTAAAACCGGCGCTGGCCGCATACGCCAGGGCCCAAATGCGCACTGGTGATTTCGATTTCGCGATCGCGCTCGCGGGAGATGGCGTCGACCACTTCGTCGAGGGTGGTCGCGTCGGAGTCGGCGGCCACCGCGCACACCGCGTCAACGGCGGCGGCAACGCGACGATAGGACTTCGACGTTGAGCGAGTTGTGCTTTTACTCATGACAGTTCCGCCTTACGACCGTGGTCCGAAGAACTCGGCACGCGCCGCGTTCACGCGCGCCTGGGCGGCGGCGGCACCTTGGAAACTGACTGCGCCAGAACCGGTTCCGGCCAGCGTGAGCGCGATCAGGCCGCCGATGACAGAGAGCAGTTTCGGTTCGGGGAGGCCGCTGTTGTCGCTTGTTGGTTTGAACGCGTGGTTCGGAGCCGCCTCAGCGGGCGCGGCTGGTGCGGCTGCCGGGGCGGCCGGAGGCGCTGTCGGCGCGGGTGGCTCCGGTGCTGCGGGCACGTCGGGTGCCGCGACCAGCACGTTTGGCGCTGCCGGGGCGGCGGGCGCGGACGGGATCGCGATCGACGGCAGTGCGGGAGCTGCCGGGGGCGACGGGATCGGGATCAGCAGTAGGAGCAGCGGTGCTGCGGAACCCGCTGCTGCCGAACCGGTGAGTGCCGAGCCGGTGAGGGCGGAGCCGGTGAGGGCCGAACCGGTGAGGGCCGAGCCGGTGAGGGCCGAGCCGGTGAGGGCCGAACCGGTGCCGAGACCGGCCGAACCGAGCGCCGCCGAGCCAGCGCCGAGTGCCGAACCGGTGCCCAATGCTGCCGAACCGACTGCGGCTGAACCTGTGCCGAGGACTGCGGAACCTACGCCGAGTGCGGCCGAGCCAGTCGCACCGAGTGCCGCTGAGCCGGTTGCGCCGAGGGCGGCAACGCCTGCTGAGCCGGTGCCGAGGATGGCGGTGAGGCCAGCTGAGCCGGTTGCGAGGGTGAGGCCAAGGCCTGCTGAACCGGACCCGAGCAGAATGCCGAGGCCAGCCGAGCCCGAGCCGAGGACGATGCCCGCGGCAGCGGAGCCCGCTGCTGAACCTGCGGCCGAGCCGGTTGCCGCCGAGCCCGAAAGGGGGCCTGCCACTTCCTTTTTCGGGACGTCGTGGTGAGACTGGCCCGGGATGCCGAGGGGAACCCACCCGCCATCTTCGGAGATGGGGTCGCCTACTGGGCCGTGGGAGTTGCCGCCATTGCCGTTGCCCTGACCTTGGCCCTGGTTGCCTTCGCCGCTGCGGCCGTTGTTGCCGCCGCTGCTGCCAGTTCCGTTGCCGCCGTTGACGTTTCCGTTGCCACCGCGGTCGTCGTGGATCTGGACGGAGTTCTGCCCATCGCTACTACCGCTGGGCAGCGGAACGACGGGCGTCGGCGTGGGTTCGGCGAGCGCGATGGCGGCCGGACCAAGTAGCGCGGATCCGGCCAACACACTCGCGGCGGCAAGTACGCGCAAGATGCGACCTATGGCCATGCGCTTGTCATCCCCTCATTAGCTCAGCGCGGCATTAACCCGGTCGCGGAGCTCTCCGGGATCGACGAACAGGTGCCAATAGTAAACGCACGCCGTCGACCTCGCATAATGAGTGCAAGAGTCGTTCAGCCCCCTTTACGCGTGGCGGTCGTCACGTTTATCGCCCGGTCATGCGCCGTAAACCGGCTCCGGCACCTGCCCTTTCTCAAGCAGTTCGGCGACAACGGGGCCCAGGTCAGCGGGGTTCCAGCGGGCACCGCGGTCGACCGGAATGCCGTGCCGCCAGCCCTCGGCAAGCGCGACCTTTCCGCCTTCGACCTCAAACATTCGGCCAGTCACATTGCCGGATTCCGCACTCCCAAGCCACACGACGAGCGGCGAAATGTTCTCCGGCGCCATCGCGTCGAAGCCCGCGTCGGGGGCGGCCATTGTTTCGGCGAAGACGGTTTCGGTCATCCGGGTGCGGGCAGCGGGCGCGATGGCGTTCACGGTCACGCCGTATCGGCCGAATTCCGCCGCCGCGGTGAGCGTGAGTCCGGCGATCGCCGCTTTCGCCGCCCCGTAGTTGCCCTGGCCGACGCTGCCTTGCAGGCCAGCGCCGGAGCTGGTGTTGATTACGCGCGCTTGGGGCGTCCTGCCCGCCTTCGCCTCGGCACGCCAGTACTGGGCGGCATGGCGCATCGTCGCGAAATGGCCTTTGAGATGCACGCGAACGACGGCATCCCATTCGTCTTCGCTGAGGTTGACCAGCATGCGGTCGCGGACGAAGCCCGCGTTGTTGACGAGCACGTCGAGGCCGCCGAAGGCGACAATCGCCTGGTCAACGAGGTTGCGTGCGCCTTGCCAGTCGGCGACGTCATCGTAATTGGCAACGGCGACACCACCATTCGCGACGATCTCGTCGACGACCTGCTGCGCGGGGGTTTCGGTCGTCGCCGCCCCGTCGAGCGCGGTGCCGACATCGTTGACGACGACCCGCGCGCCAGCGGCGGCGAAGGCGAGCGCGTGTGCGCGGCCGATTCCCCGGCCCGCGCCGGTCACGATCACCGTGCGGTCTTGGCAGAGTTTGTCTTGCATGTCTTTCCTTCGTTAGTGATTAGTTGTGGCGGCGTCAAGGAAGGCGGGTCGCTCGCCGCCCCCGTTGACCAATAGCGCTGCTCCACTGATGTATTCGGCCATCTCAGACGCGAGGAAGAGCGCGGCATTGCCCACGTCGGCGGGTGCGGCGAGGCGGCCAAGCGGCACCGTCTTCGCCACTGCCGCGACGCCCGCTTCGTCGCCGTAATGCAGGTGGCTTTGCTCGGTTTCGACCGGCCCGACGACGACGGAATTCACCCGGATCGGTGCCCACTCGACCGCGAGCGAGCCGACAAGGCTGTCGATGCCCGCCTTGGCAGCGCCGTAAGCGGCGGTGCCGGGCGACGGTCGGTGGCCGCTCACGCTGGAGATCATGGTGATCGAGCCGTGGTTCTGCTTTTGCATCACCGCGTGCGCCTGTTGCGAAACAAGCAGTGGGGCAAGGAGATTCAGCTCGACGATCTTCGAGTGAAACCTTGGGCTAGCCGCGTCCGCGAGTGCGAACGGCGCACCGCCCGCGTTATTGACCACGTGGTCGACGCGGCCGTGCACCCCGACGATGTCGGCGAACATCGCCGCCACTGAGTCGGGATCGCGCACGTCGCATGTCCGGTGCTCAATTTCGTTGTCACCAAACCGGATTCGTTCCTCAAGCGGCCGTCTCGCACACGTGAGCACCGTCGCGCCCGCAGCCAGAAACGCGCGGCTGATACCAGCGCCGACCCCGCGTACGCCGCCGGTCACCAGCACGATCTGGCCGGAAAGGTCGATTTCTATCGCCATCGTGTTAACCTACCAAGCAATTGCTTGCTTTGTCTTGAGATGGGACATCGATGGGGATAAATCGGCACACCGAAACGACTGGCGTCGAAGTCGTCACAGTCGACTACCCGCCGGTCAACGCACTGCCATCCGACGGATGGTTCGCGCTGGCCGACGCGGTGCGGGCGGCTGGCCGCGAACCTTCCACCCGGGTGGTCGTGTTGCGGGCAGAAGGGCGCGGGTTCAACGCGGGCGTCGACATCAAGGAGATGAACGCCGACAGCGGCCACACCGCGCTCATTCGCGCCAACCACGGCTGCTTCGACGCGTTCGCCGCCGTCTATGACTGCGAAGTTCCGGTGATCGCGGCGGTTAACGGGTTCTGCCTCGGCGGCGGCATCGGACTGGTCGGCAACGCGGACGTCATCGTCGCTTCCGACGACGCCACGTTCGGACTGCCCGAAGTCGAACGCGGAGCACTAGGTGCCGCAACGCATTTGGCGCGACTGGTCCCCCAGCACCTGATGCGGACGATGTTCTACACCGCGGGCAAGCTCACGGCACAGCAGCTGCACCATTTCGGGTCGGTGTACAAGGTGGTGCCGCGCGCCGAACTCGACGCTGCCGCAATGGAAGTCGCCAAAAACATCGCCGACAAGGACCCCCGCGTGATTCGGGCGGCCAAGCGCGCGCTGAACGGGATCGACGTCCAAGACGTGCACCGCTCCTACCGGTACGAACAGGGCTTCACGATGGAACTCAACCTCGCTGGCGTGGCCGACGAGATCCGCGCCCGCTTCGACGACGACATCGCCGCGCAGAAGAAGGAGAGCTGAATTTCCATGCGCGACAAGACGATGACGCTCGACGAGGTGGTCGGCGAGCTGCGTAGCGGCATGACGATCGGCATCGGCGGCTGGGGTTCGCGGCGTAAGCCGATGGCGCTGGTGCGCGCGCTGTTGCGGTCGGATGTTACCGACCTGACTGTTGTCACCTATGGCGGCCCTGACCTGGGGCTGCTGTGCTCGGCGGGCAAGGTGCGCAAGGCGTACTACGGGTTCGTTTCGCTCGATTCCGCGCCGTTTTATGACCCGTGGTTCGCCCAAGCGCGCACGTCGGGGCAGCTCGTTGTGCGCGAGATGGACGAGGGCATGGTGAAGTGCGGACTGCAAGCGGCGGCCGCGCGACTGCCGTTTTTGCCGATTCGCGCAGGGCTCGGGTCGTCGGTCGTCGACTTTTGGGAAGGCGAGCTGAAGACGGTCGATTCGCCGTATCCGACCGATGGCCAGACCGAGACGTTGATCGCGATGCCCGCGTTGCAGCTGGACGCGGCGTTGGTTCACCTTGACCTCGCCGATCGCCACGGGAATGCCGCCTACACCGGGGTCGACCCGTACTTCGATGATCTGTATTGCCTTGCGGCAGAGCGCCGTTACGTGTCGGTTGATCGGGTTGTCGACACCGAAGAACTTGTGAAAACCGTTCCGCGCCAAGCGCTTTTGCTCAACCGCATGATGATCGACGGGGTCGTCGAAGCACCCGGCGGCGCGCACTTCACTTTCGCTGGTGAATACGGCCGCGACGAGCGGTTCCAGAAGCACTATGTGGCCGCGGCGCAGTCGGCTGAGTCGTGGACCGAGTTCAAGGCTCGCTACCTGGATGTTTCCGAGTCGGAGTACCAGGCCGCTGTTGCGGCGTTCGCTGAGGAGTCGCGATGAGTCCCACCCGTGCTGAGGTTTGCGTCGTCGCCGCCGCCGAGATTTTTCGGGGGGCGGGCGAGATTATGGCAAGCCCGATGTCGACTGTCACCACGATCGGGGCGCGGTTGGCTCGGCTGACTTTCGAGCCTGACCTGCTGCTTTCCGACGGTGAAGCGTTGTTCTTCGCCGATGTCCCCGCGATTGGGTCGGGTGCGCCGATCGAGGGATGGATTCCGTTTTCGAAGGTGTTCGACGTTGTCGCTTCTGGTCGTCGGCACGTCGTAATGGGTGCGAACCAGCTCGACCGATTCGGCAACCAGAACCTGTCGGCGTTCGGTCCGTTGCAGCATCCGAAGCGCCAGATGTTCGGCGTGCGCGGTGCGCCGGGCAACACGATTAACCACGCGACCAGCTACTTCGTGCCTAACCACAGCCCGCGCGTCTTTTGCGACACCGTCGATGTGGTTTCTGGGATTGGCTACGACAAGGTCGACGCGACCAACCCCGCTTACCGGTTCCACCACCTGCATCGGGTTGTTTCGAACCTTGGTGTGTTCGACTTCGGTGGTCCGGAATCGACGATGCGGGCGCTGTCGCTGCATCCGGGGGTTTCGGCGGACGAGGTCGCTGAGCAGACGTCGTTTGAGGTCGCCGGGTTGACCGAGGCGGGCGAGACGCGGTTGCCCACCGACGAGGAACTACGCCTGATTCGGGACGTGCTTGACCCCAAGGGTTTTCGTGACAAGGAAGTGCGGGCATGAATCTCCGTGACGGCGCTCAGTGCGTTTCTATGCGGGTCCAGTGCGGGGAGGTTGCGGCATGAGGTTGCGTACTCCGCTCACCGAGCTGATCGGGATCGAGCACCCCGTTGTGCAGACCGGGATGGGGTGGGTCGCTGGCCCGCGCCTGGTCGCGGCTACCGCGAACGCGGGTGGCCTCGGGATTCTCGCGTCGGCGACGATGACCTACGACGAGCTTGTCGCTGCCGTCGCCAAGACGAAGTCGCTCACGTCGCGGCCCTTCGGCGTGAACATTCGCGCTGACGCCACCGACGCGTTGGAGCGCATTGAGCTACTGATTTCCGAGCAGGTTGCCGTCGCTTCCTTCGCGCTCGCGCCGAAGAAGGAACTGATCGCGCGGCTGAAAGACGCTGGCGTTGTTGTCATTCCGTCGATTGGCGCGGCGAAGCACGCGGTGAAGGTCGCGTCGTGGGGCGCGGACGCGGTCATCGTGCAGGGTGGCGAAGGCGGCGGTCACACGGGGCCGGTCGCGACGACACTGTTGCTGCCTTCGGTTTTGGACGCGGTAGACATTCCCGTTGTTGCGGCAGGCGGGTTCTTCGATGGGCGCGGTCTTGCGGCGGCGCTGTCGTATGGGGCGGCTGGCGTCGCGATGGGCACGCGGTTCCTGTTGACGCAGGAGAGCACGGTGCCGGACGCGGTGAAGGCGGAATACCTGGCGCGCGGTCTGGGCGACACGGTCGTTTCCGCGAAGGTCGACGGGGTGCCACACCGGATGCTGAACACGGATTTGGTTGAGCGACTTGAACATTCGGGCGGCTGGCGCGGACTGTCCGCCGCGGTTGGCAACGCGGCGAAGTTCAAGTCAATGACTGGGATGAAGTGGTCGGCGCTTGTTCGCGACGGATTGGCGATGCGGCGAGGCAAGGATCTGACGTGGTCGCAGGTGGTGATGGCCGCGAACTCGGCGATGCTGACGAAGGCGGCGTTGGTTGAGGGCAGGACCGATGCGGGCATTTTGCCTGCGGGCCAGGTCACGGGCATTATCTCGGATTTGCCGACGGTGGCGGACTTGATCGCCGAGATCGTGAGCGACGCTGCGTCGCGCATCGCGTCGGTGAACAGTTTGGTTGTTGAGCCTGCGACGTCTTAGGCGCTCGTCAAGAAGGCCTGGCCCGCGTGGACCAGGCCTTCTTTCGTGTTCCGCCTAGGTAGCAACCAGCCTGTTGCAATAGCCATGGCATAAACGTGCAGATTCGCGCGAAAGGCCGCAATTTCCCCCGAAAGTCCGTGAACGTGCACGTTTATGCCACTTCGTTCTGCGAACCCGGCGGCGGCACTCTCGCTGGTCGCCCCACTTGGCGACCAGCGAGCTGGCGGTGGCTCCTACTCCGTGTCCAACCGCTCGATGATCGTCACGTTGGCCGTGCCTCCACCCTCGCAAATCGTCAACAACCCGTAGCGGCCGTTGACGCGCTCCAACTCGTGCAGCAACGTCGCGAACAGCTTCGCGCCCGTCGCACCAAGTGGGTGGCCCAACGCGATCGCGCCACCGTTGACGTTCACCTTTTCCGGGTCAGCGCCAATCTCCTTGATCCACGCCAACACCACCGGGGCGAACGCCTCGTTGATCTCGATCACGTCAATGTCGTTGATGCTCAACCCAGCTCGCTCAAGCGCGTACTGCGTTGCTGGGATCGGGGCGCTCAACATGAAGATTGGGTCGGCGCCGCGCGCGCTCACGTGGACGATGCGGGCACGGGGGGTGAGGCCGTATTCCTGAACAGCCCAGTCGGAGGCGAGCAACGTGGCCGACGCACCGTCGGAAATCTGGCTCGCAACTGCCGCGGTAAGCGGCGAACCCTCGCTCAACGGCTGCAACGTCGCCATTTTCGCCAGGCTCGTTTCGCGCGGACCTTGGTCGACGGTGAAGTCGCCAACTGGCACGATCTCCGCTTCGAACCGACCGTCGGCGATCGCCGCACGCGCACGTTTGTGGCTGCGCAGCGCCCATTCCTCCATGTCAGTGCGGGTAATCCCCCACTTTTCCGCGATCAGTTCCGCGCCCCGAAACTGCGAAACCTCGCCCGTCCCGTAGCGCGCGTCCCACCCTTCAGCGCCGACGAACGGCGAGTCGAACCCGTACTCGCGCCCTGCCAACATCGCCGCCGAAATCGGGATCGCGCTCATGTTCTGCACGCCAGCGGCAACGATCACTTCGGCCGTGCCGCTCATAATCGCTTGTGCGCCAAAGTTAATCGCCTGCTGGCTCGACCCGCACTGCCGGTCGACCGTCACGCCCGGCACTTCCTCCGGGTAGCCCGCCGTCAGCCACATGGTGCGGCCGATGTTGCCCGCCTGCGGGCCGATGTTGTCGACACAGCCGACGATCACATCGTCGACAACGGCCGGGTCAATCCCGGTCCGGTCGACGAGGCCGCGCAACGCGGCAGCGCCCAGGTCAGCGGGGTGAACGGCGGCGAGCGCGCCGCCACGTTTACCGACGGCGGTGCGCACCGCGTCGATCACGTAAGCCTCGCGGGCCGGGGTGTAGGGGCGGCTGGTCATGAGAACTCCTAGCTAGCTCACGGTTAAACCGTCGAGCACGATCGTGAGGTATTGCTGTGCAAGGTTTTTCACGGTGATGGGGCCGCCCGGCGTGTACCAGCGGACCGCGACCCACACCGTGTCGCGCAAGAACCGGAAGGCCAGTTCCACGTCGAGTTCGGGTCGGAAACTGCCATCGGCGACGCCTGCGGCGAGCACGCGATGCCACAGCTCGCGGAACTCAGTGTTGAAGTCGCCGATGTAGGCGAAGCGGGGGACGTCGCGCAGGTTTTTTGCTTCGGCCTGGTAGATCGCGACGGCCGCGTGATGAGCGTCGATCGCCTCGTATGACGCAATCACCAAGGCTTCCAACGTGTCTCGCGAACTCAGGCCAGCCGCCGCGATCTCGCGGTAGCGACCGAAGAGTTCGTCGAGGAACCCGCGCAGGATCTCGTCGACCATCGACTCTTTCGAATCGAAGTGGTGGTAGAGGCTGCCCGAAAGGATGCCTGCCGAGTCGGCGATGTCGCGCACGGTGGTGGCGCGGAGGCCACGTTCGGCGAACAGGTCGGCGGCGAGGTCGAGCAGCTCGGCGCGGCGGTTGCGTTTGGCGGTGTCGGGTGCGGTCACGCCCGTCATCATGCGCGTTGACTACTGACCGACACCACTTCGCCGGTCAAGTAGGTGGTGTAGTCACTAGCGAGCATGGCGATTGTCGCGGCGATCTCCCAAGGTTCGGCGGCGCGACCGAATGCTTCACGCTCGCTGAGGGCGTCGAGGAGTTCGGTTGAGCTGACCTTGTCGAGGAAGGGGTGTCGCGCGATGCTCGGGGCGACGGCGTTGATCCGCACCCCGAGTTCGGCGGCTTCGACGGCACTGCATCGGGTGAGCGCCATAACCCCGGCTTTCGCCGCCGCGTAGTGAGCCTGACCTTGCTGCGCGCGCCAGCCGAGGACGCTCGCGTTATTCACGATCACCCCGCCGTGCCCCGCGCCGCGGAAGTAATTCAGGGCCGCGCGGGTGCAGCGGAAGGTGCCGTTGAGGGTGATGTCGAGGACGGTGTCCCACTGCTCGTCGGTCATGTCGACGACGGGCGTTTCGCCGCCGAGCCCGGCGTTGTTGACGAGGATGTCGATGCGACCGGACGCCTCGATCAGGTTGTTGACCTGCGCGGTGTCGCGGACATCGCAGACGACGGCACCGATTTCGCGCTCGGGAAATTCTTTGGCGAGCAGCTCGGCGGTTTCGGTGAGCCGACGCTCATGCCAGTCGGAGACGACGACGTCGGCCCCTTCTTCAAGGAGCCTGCGCGCGGTCGCCGACCCAATGCCGGTGCCCGCGGCAGCAGTGACGACGGCACGGCGCCCAACGAGCAGGTTGTGCCCGGGCGTTGGGGTGGGAGGGACGGATAGCGGTGAGCTCATAACTACTCCTGACCGGGACAAATGTGATGGGCGGTGCGCGCGTAGGCGGCGCTGCCGACGTGGGTAGAGGTGATGTCAGCTCGGGCTTGGTGACTGGCCGCAGGCGTACGGGCGGCACTGCCGACGTTGGCGGGAGCGATACCAACTCGGGCTCGCTGTCCGGGCGCTGACGCGCGGACGCCGACATGGGCAGAGGTGATGCCAGGTCGGACTCGGCGACCGGTGACAGGCGCATAGGCCGCGCTGCCGACGTTGGCGTGGGTCGCTCGGGCTTGGCGACTGGTCGCAGGCGTACGGGCGGCGTTGCCGACGTTGACGGGAGCGATACCAATTCGGGCTCGGCGGGACGGTCGCAGGCGCATAGGTGGCACCGCTGTTCACGGGCGCGCCTCGCGTGGGAGGCCGAGCACGCGTTCGGCAATGATGTTGCGCTGCACCTCGTTTGAGCCGCCGTAGATCGTGTCGGCGCGGGTGAAGAGGTAGAGGCGTTGCCATGCGGTGAGGTCGTCGGGGTCGGTGACCAAACCCAGCGCGCCCTGCACCGCCATCGCTAGCTCGCCCAAATCGCGATGCCAGTTGGCCCACAACAGTTTTGACACCGATGCGCCACCCGCGTCGGTGCTCGCCTCGCTCATCGTGCGCAGCGCGTGCGCGCGCAGAACGCGCAAGCCGACCCACGCGTTGTCGATTCGGTCGACGATCAGCGGGTCGTCGAGTGCGCCGGTTCGACGGGCGAGCGCTTCGATGTCGGCGAGTTCGCGGGCGAAGCGGATCTGCTGACCGAGCGTCGAGATGCCGCGTTCGAAAGTGAGCGTGCCCATCGCGATGCGCCAACCGTCGCCGGGTGCGCCGACGACCAGGTCAGCGTCGGTCACCGCATCGGTGAAGAAGACCTCGTTGAATTCTGAAGTGCCCGTTAGCTGTTCGATTGGCCGGACCTCGATGCCCGGCTGATTCATCGGAACAAGCAGGTAGGAAAGGCCGTGGTGGCGCGTCGACCCGCGCTCGGTGCGGGCGATGACGAAGCACCAGTCGGCGACGTGCGCTAGCGACGTCCAGATCTTCTGCCCGTTGATCACCCAGCGGTCGCCGTCGAGGCGGGCGGAGGTGCTGACGGCGGCGAGGTCGGAACCAGCGCCCGGTTCGGAGTAGCCCTGGCACCAGAGTTCGTCGACCGAGCGCACGCCCGGCAGGAAACGCTCCTTTTGTGCGTCGGTGCCGAACGCTAAGACCGTCGGGCCGAGCAGTTCCTCACCAACGTGCGAAACACGCGCAGGCGCATCAGCTTTCGCGTATTCCTCGTGGAAAATCACCTGCTGCGCGACGGTCGCGTCACGGCCACCGTGTTCAGTCGGCCACCCGAGGCACGTCCAGCCGGATGCGGCGAGATGCCGGTCCCACGCGAGGCGTTCCTCGAAGAACTCGTGTTCGCGGCCGGGGCCGCCGGTGCCGCGCAAGGTCGCGAACTGGCCGGATTCGAGGTTCTCGGCAAGCCAGTCGCGAATTTCTGCCCGAAACGCCGCGTCGTTGGTCGCGGTATCGGAATCTGAGGTCTGGATCACGCCCACGTCGATAGAGTAACCTACCAAGCACTTGCTTTGTTAGGAGAACGTCAGTGTCACCTTCCGCACACACAACTCCACAGGCCTTGCGCGCCATCGCCGCAGCTCACCCCGCTGATCTCGCCATCATCGACGGCCCCGCCCGCCTCACTTGGACTGAACTACTCGATGAAGTGCGCGTCGCGGCACGGGCGTTGATCGCGATTGGGGTCGAGCGGGGCGACCGCGTCGCGATGTGGGCGCCGAACACCTACCACTGGGTGGTCGCCGCGCTGGGCGCGCAGTCGGTCGGGGCGGCTTTGGTGCCGTTGAACACGCGGTATGTGGTCAGCGAGGCCGTTGATGTGCTTGAGCGAGTTGACGCCAGGGCGATCTTCGCGGCAGGCCCGTTCCTTGGCCGCGACCGCGCGACAGAGCTGGTCGATGCGGGCGTCGCGGGCACGGTAATCGCCGTCCCGGTTGAAGATTCAACCTCGCCTTCCCTAGCGACCGGCTCGACTACTGCCGTGCCCGTCGACCCAGAATTCGCTGCCCAAGGTGGGGACACGAATCCAGACGATTCCTCGGCAGCGGATTCGCCGCATGCTGCCAGTCTCGACGCGGCGAACGTGCAACCTGGGTCGGCTACCGCGGATTCGGACGCGGAAGTCGGCAGTCCGGTGGCAAGCCTCTCCTGGGCGCAGTTCCTCGCGGGCGCGGCCGGGGTCAGTGACAGCGACGGAGAACTGCGGGCCGGCGAAGTTCAGCCCGACGACATCGCCGACATCCTCTTCACCTCCGGCACCACCGGGCGCAGCAAAGGCACGCTTGTCGCGCATCGGCAGGCGCTCGACGTGGTGCGCGGGTGGGTCGAGTGCACCACCGTGCGCGCGGGCGACCGCTACCTCGTGATCAGCCCCTTCTTCCACAACTTTGGGTACAAGGCGGGGATGCTCGCGTGCGTGCTCACCGGCGCGACGATGATTCCGCAGGCGAGCTTCGATGTACCAAAGGCGTTGTCGCTCATCGAAACTGAAGGCGTCACGGTATTGCCGGGGCCGCCGACCATTTACCAAACGCTGCTCGACGCACCGTCGCGGTCCGAGCGCGACCTGAGTTCGCTGCGCGTCGCGGTCACCGGGGCGGCGATGGTGCCGGTGGTCCTGATTGAACGGATGCGCGCCGAGCTCGCTTTCGACGTTGTTGTCACCGGATACGGCCTTTCGGAGGCGTCCGGGTTTGGCACGATGTGCCGCGCCGACGACGATGCCGCAACGATCGCGGGCACGTGCGGTCGCCCGATTGCGGGCTTTGAGCTGCGACTTTCCGACGCGGGCGAGGTGCTGCTTCGCGGTCCGAACGTGATGCTCGGCTACCTCGACGACCCCGCCGCCACGGCCGAGGCCATCGACGCCGACGGCTGGCTGCACACCGGCGACATCGGCGTACTCGACGAACGCGGCTACCTCCGCATCACCGACCGGCTCAAAGACATGTACATCACCGGCGGGTTCAACGTGTACCCGGCGGAGATCGAGCAGACGCTCGCGCGCCTCGACGGGATCGCGGAGTCCGCGGTGGTCGGGGTGCCCGACGAGCGCATGGGCGAGGTCGGCAAAGCGTTCGTTGTGGTGCGGCCGGGCTCGCAGCTCGAACCGCGCGACGTAATCGCTTATGCGACACAGCATCTCGCGAACTTCAAGGTCCCCCGAATCGTGGAATTCCGCGACCAATTGCCCTACAGCGCGGCAGGCAAAGTGCTCAAGCGCGAGCTACGTGAGGAGAAGGCGTGAGCCTGTCAGAAGAGGTCGTCACCTACGCGGTGCGCGGGTCGGTCGCGGTGGTGACCATGAATCGGCCCGAATTCCGCAACGCGCAGAATTCGCAGATGACCTACGCGCTCGACGCCGCGTTCGTTCGCGCTGTCGAAGATCCCGAGGTCAAGGTCATCGTATTGGCCGGTGCCGGAAAGCATTTCAGCGCTGGCCACGACATCGGGACGCCAGGACGCGACCACGACGTTGTCTATGAAAACAAGGCCGCGCTGTGGTGGGACCACGTTGCGCGCGAAGGTGGCGACCAGCGGTTCGCGCGTGAGTCCGAGGTGTACCTCGGGATGTGTCGACGGTGGCGCGAGCTGCCTAAGCCGATGATCGCGATGGTGCAGGGCGCGTGCATCGCTGGCGGGCTGATGCTGGCGTGGGTGTGCGACCTGATCGTGTGCTCCGACGACGCCTTCTTCTCCGATCCTGTTGTGCGCATGGGGATTCCGGGCGTTGAGTACTTCGCGCACCCGTGGGTTATGGGCCCGCGCGCGGCGAAGGAATTCCTCTTCACCGGCGACCGCTTCGGCGCGACGCAGGCCAAGGAGTGGGGCATGGTGAACCGGGTTGTGCCGCGCGACGCGTTGTCAGACGAGGTGTTCGCGCTTGCCGAAAAGATCAGTGCCATGCCGCAATTCGGTCTGGCGCTCACGAAAAAGGCAGTGAACCAGGCCGAGGATCTGATGGGGATGCGCTCCGGAATGGACTCGGTTTTCGGCCTCCACCACTTCGCCCACGCGCACAACGCGGAAGTTGGCGCGGACTCTCTCGGTGGGATGAACGCGCGGACGATGCGCGGCGCGGCTGCGGGGACTGCCGCGCAGGGGGGCAAGGGTGCGACTGGCGCGGAGGCCGATAACGCGAGCGCCGCAGACCCTGGTTCGGGCGACCATGATGCGGTCACCCAGGCTGCCGAAGGTGCTGTCGGGCTCGGCGGCAACGGCGTTGGCGAGAGCGACGCCGTTGCGGCCAATCTGAGCGCCAGCAAGGCGGACTCTGCGGCAACGGAAACAACGAAGGCGGGCCGGTAGATGGATCTCGATATTGAGCCAAGCGCGCGGGCGTTTCAGCTCGAAGTGCGGGAGTTTCTGGCCGCGAACGTGCCACATCGACCGCTGCCGTCGATGGACACTGCCGCCGGCTTCGAAGCGCATCGGGAGTGGGAGGCGACGCTCGCCGACGCGCGATTGTCGGCGGTTTCGTGGCCGCGCGAGTTTGGTGGACGGGACGCGTCGATCCTTGAGTGGGTGCTCTTCGAAGAGGAGTATTACGCGGCTGGTGCGCCCGGTCGCGTCGCGCAGAACGGCATATTCCTGCTCGCCCCAACACTTTTCGAGCATGGGACACCGGAGCAACTCGCGCGGATTCTGCCGCGCATGGCTCGCGGCGACGACATTTGGGCGCAGGCGTGGTCGGAGCCTGAGGCGGGGTCGGATTTGGCGAGCTTGCGGTCGCGGGCTACGCGCGTCGACGGCGGCTGGGTGCTCAACGGGCAGAAGACGTGGAGTTCGCGAGCGTCGTTCGCGGACTGGGCATTTGGACTTTTTCGGTCTGATCCCGACGCGCAACGTCATCATGGGCTCACCTATGTGATGTTCCCGCTCACAGCCGAAGGCGTCACGGTGCGGCCGATCCCCCAACTCGACGGCGAACCCGGCTTCGCGGAGATCTTCCTCGACGACGTTTTCGTCCCTGATCAGGACGTGATCGGCGCGCCGAATGAGGGCTGGCGGGTCGCGATGGCTACGTCGAGCAACGAGCGCGGGCTTTCCCTGCGCAGTCCGGGGCGGTTCAGCGCGACGGCGCGGCGGATCGTCGACCTGTGGCGCGAGGAGCGTTCGGCCGAAGACACCGCCGCACGCAACGCGGTTGTCGACGCGTGGCTCGGCGCCGAGGCGTACCGGCTGCACACGTTCGGCACGGTGACGCGCCTCGCCGACGGCGGCCAACTTGGCGCGGAGTCGTCGATTACGAAGGTGTTCTGGTCCGACCTCGACATCGCGATGCACGAAACCGCGCTTGACCTGGTTGGTAGCGAGGAGCGCGGTCCGTGGACCGACGGTTACCTGTTCTCCCTCGCGGGCCCAATCTATGCGGGTACCAACGAGATTCAACGAAACATCATCGCCGAACGCATCCTTGGTTTGCCGAGGGAGTCGCGCAAATGAGGACCGCACGTACTACCCAAGGAGGGCCGCGATGAGGTTCGCGCTAAGTACCGAACAGGTCGATTTCGCGACCGAACTCCGCAAAATTCTCGACGCCGCGAAGGTGCCGGGCATCGCGCGTGCGTGGGCTGACGGCGACTTCGTCCCCGGTCGCGCGTTGTTGCGCAGCATCGCTGACATGGGCGTTTTCGGACTCATCGTCGACGAGGAACACGGCGGGGCGGGCGCAACGGCGGTGGATTTGGTTGTCGCGTTAGTCGAGCTTGGTCGGGCCGGGGTGCCGGGGCCGATCGTGGAATCGGCGGCAGCGATTCCCGCACTGCTGCAACACCTTTCGCCTGTCGACGAGGCTACGTTGTCGCGCATCGCGGATGGCTCGACATTAGCGACCATCGCTTTCGCGTACCCGAGCACCACTGCGGGCGTGCGCGATCAGACCGCGACGCCCACGCTCGCCGCGAACGGGCACGCGGGCGCGACGCCATCACTCGAACCAGGGCGTCCTGCGCAAACTAAACCCGCACTCGCGTTGGACAGCGGGGCCGCCGACCTGGTGCTGCACGCAACCCAGCGTGCGGTCGGCGTCGGGCTCACGACGCGCGCTGACAACGACGGCGACACCACCGGCGCAAGTCCCGGGAACGTCTCGCGCGCGATTGTTGGTGACGCCGTCACATCCGTCGATGCCACCCGCAAGCTGACACGGGTCGAACCAGGCGAGGTGCTGGCCGACGACGCGGACGCCATCGACTACTCCTTCGACGTCGGTGTCCTCGGGTGTGCCGCACAACTGCTCGGTGCCGGGCGGGCGATGCTTGATCAGTCCGTCGCCTATGCCAAGGCGCGCAAGCAGTTTGGTCGTCCTATCGGCGAGTTCCAGGCCGTTAAGCAGCAGCTGGCCGACGCGCTCATCGGCCTCGACCTTGCCGAGCCACTGCTCTACCGAGCGGCACTCACCCTCGACACCGCCGATCGCGCACGTGACGTTTCGGCGGCCATCGTCGCGTGCGGCGACGCCGCCCACCGCGCAGCACGGACCGCACTCCAGGTGCACGGCGCGATCGGCTACACGGCGGAATGCGACCTGTCGCTCTGGTTGACCAAAACCACCGCACTCCGCACCGCATGGGGCACGCCTGATTTCCACCGCGCCCGCATCGCAACGGCCCTCCGCAATACCCCACCCGACCGCCCCGCCTGATCACCGTTGCCACCCACCAACAGCCGCGATCCTCTCTTGAGCCGGTACGCCAGCCCAAGCAATCCACACGACGCCGCGCATCGGGCTCTCCGTCCAACGCCCGATGTGTCGATCGCACAGATGCCTCAGCAGGCTTGTGCACCAGCACATCGGGCACCGCGGCAGTCTTGTGCACCAGCGCATCGGGCTCTCCGGCCAACGCCCGATGTGTCGATCGCACAGATGCCTCAGCAGTCTTGTGCACCAGCACATCGGGCACCGCGGCAGTCTTGTGCACCAGCACATCGGGCTCTCCGGCCAACGCTCGACGTGCTGATCGCACAGCTGCCTCAGCCGTGTTGTCCGCAAGCACATCGGGCACCGCAGCAGTCGGCGTCCCGGATAACACCCTGAACCGGCACGGGGCATCGCGCACCCCGGACCGCCCACCGCCCCCCTTCTCCCCAAGGATCCGTACATGTCCGCTGACGAACTCGACGAGTTTCGCGACTCCCTTCGCGCCCTGCTCACCAAGCACGCCGGGTCTGCCGCGCTTCGCGAGTCGATGACAACTGAGCTTGGGTACGACCCGAAACTCTGGACCATGCTGTGCGAGCAGATTGGGGTTGCTGGGCTCGCGGTCCCGGAAAAGTGGGGTGGAGCTGGGGCTACGCTCACCGAAGCCCTGCTCGTTGTCGGCGAGCTCGGGCGCGTGCTGTCGGGGGTGCCGATGCTCGGGTCGGCGGTGCTCGCCACCCAAGCCCTGCAACTTTCGGGCGACGACGACGCCTGCGAACGCCTACTCCCCGACCTCGCCTCCGGCGAACGCACCGCTGCGCTGTGTTGGGCGGGCGCGAAGGGCTGGGACGAAACCCCGATTCGGGTAGACAACGAATTACTCACCGGCACAGCGCATTACGTTCTGCACGGCACACAAGCTGACGTACTCCTAGCGCTCACCAACGACGGCCTCTACGAGGTCGATCCCGAAGCGCCAGGCGTCACCCGAACTCCCACCCCCGCACTCGACCCCACCCGCCAACTGGCCACAATCACGTTCACCGACACCCCGGCCCGCCGCATCGCGACAGCCGACCTGACCGGCTTGCGCCAACGTCTGCGCGAAATCGCATGGACCGCGCTCGCGGCGGAACAGGTCGCCGCCGCCCGCTACTGCCTGGACCAGACCGTCGAATACACATCGACCCGCGTGCAATTCGGGCGCCCAATCGGGGGCTTCCAGGCGTTGAAACACCGCATGGCCGACATGTACGTGTTGGTCGAGTCGGCAGATTCGGCAGCCCAACTGGCAACGAATTCACTTGCGAGCGAAGCGGATTCGTCGACAGAGGACGCATGGGTGGCCCGCAAGCACTGCACTGCGGCCTTCGAAGCGGTAGCAGCGGAAATGATCCAGTTGCACGGCGGAATAGCAATCACGTGGGAACACGACGCCCACCTGTACTTCAAGCGCGCCCACGCAACATCGCACCTTTTCGGCCAGTCCCCCCGCCCAACCTAGGTATTGGCGCAGGGTCAACACGCTTTGGTGGCGAAAGTTACTCGCACGATGCCGCCACCAGAGCGTGCTCACCGATTTGTCGTACCCGAGGGGCACTATCGACCGCATGGGGGACAAACAAACTGAGCCGTTTATTGGGTCGTGGGCCGTCGAAGCCGGGGTTATGACGCGATGGGAGCTGCGAAAGAACTTCGCACGCGTCGCGCCCAATACTTACGTGCCGCGCGGACACCAGATGGACGCCATCGACCGCGCGAAGGCCGCCGTGCACTGGACTAAGGGACAGGGTGTACTTATCGGTCGTTCGGCCGCGGCGCTACACGGAACCAAGTGGATCGCCGACGACACAAGAGCCGAGATCGCGGTGAGAACCTTCCGGCGAACACCAGAGTGGATCTCGGCTACTCAACACCGGATACCTTCCGCCGACCGCTGTTTCGTCGGCGATTACCCAGTGACAACGCCGATTCGTACCGCGTTCGACCTGTCATGCCGATTGCCAGAGCATGAAGCCGTCCCGGTGCTCGACGCCCTGTGCCGCGCGACCGCGCTCACGCCTGGCGCGGTCATTGACTTCTGCGACCAGCATCCGGGCGAGCGCGGTTGCGCAATAGCCAGGACCACGTTGGCACACGTAGACCCTGGTGCCGAGTCACCGCCAGAGTCGTTGACTCGACTTTGCATCGTGAACAGTGGGCTTCCCGCGCCGGAGACGCAGATCGTCATCCGCGACCAATTCGGCGCGTTCATCGCTCGCATCGATATGGGCTGGCGCGAGGCAAGAGTCGGCGTCGAATACGACGGAGCCCAGCACTGGACCGACCCAGCTCAGCGCACGAAAGACATCGATCGCATCGCACTACTGGAAGCGCAGGGCTGGCGGATCATCCGGGTGAGCGCGAACTTGCTGTACGCGCGCCCACATGTGTTCCTAGACCGGATACATCAGGCCCTAAATCGGTGAGCACGCTCTGGTGGCGGCATCGTGCGAGTAACTTTCGCCACCAGAGCGTGTTGATCTTGATCCGCGAGGACTACAACCACGTATCCAACGTCGTATTCGTCAGGAAACTGTCCAAATCAGACCTCCACGGGGCCGGCGTCGACTTATCCGGCGCCACTCCCGTGTACTGGCCACGGTAAAACAGCAGCGGACGACCGTCGCCCGCCTCGCTCATGGCCTGCACGCGGCCGATCACGATGTAGTGGTCGCCGCCGTCGACTACCGAGTCCACCGTGCACTCGATCGTCGCCAACGAACCTTCCAACACCGGCACACCGCCAGGCGAACTATGCCAAGCGAGACCGGCGAACTTGTCTTCCGCGCGCGAGCCAAACGTCGCGCACGTCGACTGTTGTTCTTCCGCAAGCACATTCACGCAGAAGCGGCCCGCAGCTTCGATCGCCGCCCATGACCGCGAGCCCTTCGTCGGGCAGAACAGCACGAGCGGCGGGTCAAGCGACAGCGCCGCGAACGACTGACACGCGAACCCAATGGGCTCGCCCGCGGGGTCGACCGTGGTGATCACGGTGATGCCTGTGCAGAACTGCCCGAGGACGTTGCGAAACTCGCGGCCGTCGATCATTGCTTGAATCCGACCGTGAAGTCGTGACCCCACAGACTCACCGCGGTCGATTCGCGCGCGATCCAATCGTCGTCGTCGACTTCTAGTCCCTCGCAACCGAATTCGATGTCGAAGCCGCCCGGCGTCTTCATGTAGAACGACAGCATCTTGTCGTTGATGTGGCGACCAAGCGTCGCCGACATGCGCACCTTCTTGCGGTTCGCGCGGTCCAGGCAGAGGCCGACGTCGTCGGAATTCTCCACCTCAACCATCAGGTGCACGATGCCAGTGGGGTTCGGCAGTGGCAGGAACGCGAGCGCGTGGTGGCGCGGGTTGCAGCCGTAGAAGCGCAGCCAGGCCGGGTCGCCGTCGGCGGGTCGGCCGACCATCTGCGGTGGCAGTCGCATGGAGTCGCGCAGTCGGAAGCCGAGGATGTCCTGGTAAAACGCCTGTGCCGCAGCATCATCGGTGCACGTGAGCACCACGTGACCGAGGCCCTGTTCGGCGGTCACGAACTTGTGGCCGTACGGGCTGACGAATCGGCGGCCAAGGTACTGCGCGCCATAGAACGCCTCAAGCGTGTTGCCTGACGGGTCATCGAAGCGGATCATCCCCTCGACGCGCCGCTCCCCCAGCTCTTCCTTCGTCCCTTCGACGAACGCGACGCCAGCCTTGTCGAGCGTCTCGCGCAGCTGCTGCAGCCCGCGCGCGTCGGTGGCCTCCCAGCCCGAAACAAGCAGCCGGTCCGTATCGCCAGGAACGATGACCAGGCGCGCGGCGAAGTCGTCCATTCGCAGGTAGAGCGCATCGGGGTTGGGCCCGCTGCCCTCCATCATGCCGAGTACTTTGAGGCCGTACTCGCGCCAAGCGGCCATGTCGGTCGCCTGAATGCGCATATAGCCAAGGGCGCGGATGCTCATCAGCCCTCCCCGAGGAAATCGATGGTGAGCCGGTTGAATTCGTCGAATTTCTCCAGCTGCGCCCAGTGCCCACATCCGCCGAACACGTGCAGTTGCACGCGCGGGATAAGTTTCGTCGCGAGTAGCGCGCCGTCGAGCGGGTTGACGCGATCCTCGCGGCCCCAAATCAACAGCACCGGCTGACGCAACTTGTACGCGTCGCGCCAGAGCATGCCCTTTTCGAAGTCGGCGCTGGCGAACGACTTGCCCATCGCTTTCATCGCACCAAGCGACTCGGGGGTGTTCGCGAGCGCGAACCGCTCATCGATCAGCTCGTCGGTGATGAGGCTCTGGTCGAAAACCATGATGCGCAAGAACTTTTCGATGTTGTCGCGCGTTGGTTCGTAGGTGAAGCGCGAAAGCAGCTTCACACCCTCAGTGGGGTCGGGGGCGAACAGGTTCGTGCTCAACCCGCCGGGGCCCATCAATACGAGCTTGCCCGCGCGACCGGGATAGTCGAGCGCGAACCGCACCGCGGTGCCGCCACCAAGCGAATTACCAAGCAGCGCAACGCGTTCGTCGATATTGAGGTGGTCGAGCAGCGCGAGCAAAGCGGTGGAACTGTGCACGAAGTACTGCGGGTGATCGACCGGCTTGTCGGACTTGCCGTACCCCGGCTGATCAGGCGCGATCACGTGATAATGCTGGGCGAGCACTTCGATATTGCGCGCGAAATTCGACCACGCAGAAGCGCCGGGACCGCCACCATGCAGCAGCACGATCGTCGGGCCGGTGCCCGCCTCGTGATAGTGCAGCCGCAGATCATCGGTGACTTGGGCGAACCGCGACGTGGATTCGTAAGTGATTTCAGCGGTTTGGGTCATCGGCTACACCATCGCGTCGGTGATCGGCAGGCCGAACTCGTGCGTCCCGTACATCACGTACGCGCGCTCGGGATCGTTGGCCGCATGCACGCGACCGGCGTGCGCGTCGCGCCAAAAGCGTTGCAGCGGTGTGCCGTTCGCGAGCGCGGTGGCTCCGGAGGATTCGAAGAGCTTGTCGATCGAGGAAATCACGCGGCCGGTGGCGCGCACCTGATCGCGGCGAGCACGAACGCGCAGGTCAAACGGCACTTCCTCACCCGCGAGCAGGTGTGCGTACTCCTCGGCGACGTTGCCGGAAAGCTGACGCCACGCGGCGTCGATATCGCTGGCAGCCTCGGCGACGCGCACCTTCGCGAACGGGTCGTCCTTCGCGTTTTCGCCAGCGAACGCCGCGCGCACCCGCTTGCCCTGATGCTCGACGTGCGCCGCGTACGCGCCGTAGCCCATGCCGACGATGGGCGCCGAGATCGTGGTGGGATGGATTGTGCCCCAAGGCATCCGGTACACCGGGTCGGTGTTGTTCGCGAGGCCAGGCGCACGGCCTTCGCTCATCGCGCGGAAGCTCAAGAACCGGTGCGAAGGAACGAAAACGTCTTCGACGACAACAGTATTCGAGCCGGTGCCGCGCAGGCCGACAACGTCCCACACGTCCTTGATCTGGTACTCGCTGCGGGGAATGAGGAAGCTGCCGAAGTCGACCGGCTTGCCGTTCTTGATCACCGGACCGCCGACGACGACCCAGCTCGCGTGGTCCGAACCCGACGACCACGCCCACGATCCGCGCACCACGTACCCGCCGTCGACGGCCTGGCCCGCTCCCATCGGCGCGTACGACGAGGAGATGCGGACGTCGGTGTCTTCGCCCCAAACCTCTTCTTGCGCTTGCTGATCGAACAGCGCGAGGTGCCAGTTGTGGACGCCGATGATGCCAGCGACCCAGCCCGTCGACCCGCACGCGCTCGCGATCTTGCGAACGGTGTCGTAGAAAACAACGGGGTCGGCGGCGAGGCCGCCCCACTGCTTGGGCTGCAACAGCCGGAAGAATCCGGTCTCCTGCAGGGCCTTGACGGATTCTTCGGGGAGCTTGCGCAGGTCTTCGGCCTCTTGCGCGCGTTCGCGCAGGGTGGGGAGGAGGGCCTCGACCCGTTCGGTCACTTCTTGCGTCATTTGGGAGCCCGCTCCTGTTGTCAGCCGGTTCGTATCGTCTCTGAGATTAGAACAGGTTCTTGTTTCTGTCGAGAAGATCCGCACAAGTACAGCGCAAGACCGCTAGCGTGAAGCGAACACGTTTTGTAACGTGTTCTAGTGAAGAAGGAGGGTTCGGGATGACAGTCAACCCCAAGGTGAGGGAACTCGATGTCGGCACGGCACCGAAACGGTTCGCGCGCGGCTGGCACTGCGTTGGCTTGGCGAAGACATTTCGCGACGGCAAGCCGCACGCGGTCGAGATCTTCGGCACCAAGCTCGTCGTCTGGACCGACAGCAACGACGACATCCAGGTCCTCGACGCCTACTGCAGGCACATGGGTGGCGACCTGAGCATGGGCTCGGTCAAGGGCGACGACATCGCGTGCCCGTTCCACGATTGGCGCTGGGGCGCGTCGGGGAAATGCACGTCGATCCCCTACGCGCGCAGGGTGCCGCCGCTCGCGCGGACGCGGCGCTGGACGACGCTGGAACGCAACGGTCAGCTGTTCATTTGGCATGACCACGAAGGCAATCCGCCGGACGTGACCATCCCGGCCATCCCCGACGCCTACCCCGACGGGAATGTCCTTGCCGACGGTTGGACGCAGTGGACCTGGAATTCCATGCTGATCGAGGGCGCGAACTGCCGCGAGATCATCGACAACGTGGTCGACATGGCGCACTTCTTCTACATCCACTACGCGTTCCCGACGTACTTCAAGAATGTGTTCGAAGGCCATGTGGCCACGCAATTCTTGGAGACTAAGGGCAGGCCCGATATTGGCATGGCGGCGAAGTACGGCGGCGAGACTTTGTTGAAGTCCGAAGCGTCGTACTTTGGTCCGTCATACATGATCAACCCGCTGGTCAACAGCTACGGCGGTTACGAGATCAAGGTGGTGCTGATCAACTGCCACTACCCGGTCACCCAGGATTCCTTCGTGCTGCAGTACGGGCTAATCGTGGAGAAGCCCAAGGGAATTGACGACGCGACCGCGCAGAAGCTCGCCGAATCGATGGCGGAATTCTTTGGCGACGGGTTCATGCAGGACGTCGAGATTTGGAAGAACAAGTCCAAGGTCGACAACCCGCTGCTGTGTGAGGAGGACGGCCCGGTCTACCAGCTGCGCCGCTGGTACGAGCAGTTCTACGTCAACGCCGCCGACGTCACCGAAAAGATGACGCAACGCTTCGAATTCGAAGTCGACACAACCAAAGCCAACCAGGCATGGGAGGCCGAGGTCGCCGAGAATCTGCGGCGTAAGGCCGAAGCCGAGGTCGGGTAGTCATGGCATGGGCCAAGGCGCCGGATTTCGCCGATCAGCCCGAGCGGCGTGCGGCGGTGGAGGCCCAGACCAGCGACGATCGGCGACATTACCTGGACGAAGGTCTGACGCCACTGCGGTGTCAGACCTGTTCAGCGCAGGTTTTGGTGCGTAAAGCGAGCGAGCATCAGACGTCGATTCAGTGGACGGACCGCCCGGCCGATGTGTGCCCGGTTTTCGCGCGACTGGGCGCTCCGGGCCGTCCCGATTCGTGCCCGTCGTTGGAGAAGACGATCGCGTGGGCGGTCGACGAGGGTGTGCTTACGCAGGACTGATCAAGATCAACACGCTCTGGTGGCGAAAGCTACTCGCACGTTGCCGCCATCACAGCGTGCTCAGGCGACAGCTAAGCGGCGGTACTGGCCTGGCGGGAGACCGTACTCGCGTTTGAACGCCTTCCCGAAGGCGAATTCCGAGCTGTAACCCGTCATTGTCGCGATGGTCGGGATCGGGAGGGTTTCCTCGCGCAGGTGTTTCGCCGCCGTCGTCAACCGCCAGCGGGTCAGGTACGACAGCGGCGGCTCGCCAACCATCGTCGTGAACTTGCGGGCGAAGGCGGCGCGCGACAGACCGACATGGTCAGCGAGAGATTGCACCGTCCACGCCGCGGCCGGGTCGGTGTGCATGATCGCCAACGCCGGAGCAACCGACGGATCGCGCAACGCCGCCGCCCACCCGACGGCTTCCGTACGCGGTTGTAGCTCGACCCAGGCGCGCAGGATGTAGAGCAGTAGCGCGTCAATGAGCCCGCTGACGATCGCCCGCGACCCGATGCCCGGGTTTTCCACCTCGGCCGTGAGCAGCCCGATTGCCGCGGTGAGCTGCGGGTTTCGTGCGGCGTCGGCCGGGAGGTGGATGAACTCGGGCAGTTGGCGGAGGATCGGGTGCGGGCGGACATGGTCGAGTTGGTAGTTGCCGCACAGCAGGCTGGTTCGCTCGCCATCGCCGCCCAGCTGACACGAACCGACGGGCGGCAGATTCGTGAACTGATCCTCGCGTGGGACTTCTGGTTGGGTCGACGGGTGGTCGGCGAGGACGTGGCCGGAGCTATCGCGAAGGAAGATCACGTCACCGGTGGTGAGCGGAACCGGCTGGGAGGAGTCGCGGGTCGGATAGATCCAGCAATTGCCTTGCAGCACAACGTGAAACCCGCAGCCAACACCATCAGGCAACTTGAGCGCCCACTGCGCGCGGCCGTCGGTGCGCACGGATTTGGGTGCGCCGGTTCGCATGGAAGCGACCGCTTCACTAAGCACATCCACGTCTAACTCCGATCCGATCCGCCGATCGTTGCCACGTGAGCACGATCCTCCCTCACGCCACGGTCAACACCACCTTGCCCGTCGTCCTTCCCGTCGCAACCAGCTCGTGGGCGGCGGCCACTTTTTCCAGCGGGAACGTCGCGGCGACCTCGACCCGAAGTGCGCCCGACTCCAACAACGCCGCGACCTCCGGCAAGCCAGGGGCGTCCGCGTCCACCGACGTGCCAACGAATCGCCTGCCGGCGGAAGTCACCAAGTCAGCCAATTCCGCATCGCGGTGCTGCGTGATGGTCACCAGCGCGCCGCCGGGGTTCAAGACCGTCAGCGAGCGAGCTCCGTCGTCGACCGAGTCGACAACCACGTCGATCTTGTCGACAACCTCAGTGAAATCGACTGTGCGGTAATCGATTACCTCATCAGCCCCAAGCGACCGCACGAAATCGTGCTTCTCCGCCGACGCAAGCGCGATCACATACGCACCCCGCGCCTTCGCGATCTGCACCGCCAAATGGCCAACGCCACCGGCCGCGCGGTGGATGAGCACCCGGTCGCCTTCCTTGACGCCCGCACCCTCAACCAATCCTTGCCAGGCGGTCAGCGCGACCAACGGCACCGCCGCCGCCTCTACCTGCGACAACGCGGTCGGCTTCAGCGCGAAATGCGAAGCGGGCGCGGCGACGTATTCGGCGTAACCGTTACCTGCTGCGGGGAAGCGCGGCATGCCGAATACCTCGTCACCGATCGCGAAGTCGACGCCTTCGCCGACCTCAACGACAGTTCCCGCGATATCCCAGCCGAGCGTGAACGAAGGCTCGCCAAGGAGAGGGAAAGCGCCCGATCGCACCGCGACGTCAACGGGGTTCACCCCACTCGCGGCCACCCGAACGACAACTTCGCCGGGACCAGCCGTCGGCCGCTCAACCTCAACGACCTCAAGTACCTCGGGTCCACCGAAAACCTGCTGAACGATCGCGCGCATCGCCTTGTCCTCCTGCGTCTTTGGTCAGCTCATGTGCTGACACCAATAACGTTAGAGGCCGGAACCAAGACGATGAATGGCCTGAAGTCTCCCCTTTTTGTCCAGGCGTCTCGCGCTGCGAATCGACACAGTTGGAGCCACTCAATTCGTCACGTGACCCCGCACAAAACAAGATCACCAGGCTCTGAGGGATTTTCCTTCTCGACGTTTGTTTACCTGAGAGCCTGGTGATCTTGATCGAACTAGCGCTCCCGCTGCAATTCCAGCGCGATATCGATCAGCTGGTCCTCCTGACCGCCGACCAGCTTCCGCTTGCCCGCGCGAACCAGCATTTCCGCCGCGCTCACGCCATATCGCTCGGCCTGACGCTCAGCATGCTTCAAAAAGCTCGAGTACACACCCGCGTAGCCCATCATCAGCGCCTGACGGTCAAGCAAGCACTCCTGCGGCATGATCGGGCGCACCACATCCTCGGCCGCATCCGCGATCGCGAAGAAGTCGATGCCGGTCTTCACGCCCAACTTGTCGCAAACGCCAACGAAGGCTTCGACCGGGGTGTTGCCCGCGCCCGCACCGAATCGCCTTGCGCTGCCGTCGATTTGGGTCGCGCCAGCGCGCACCGCGTATACCGAGTTCGCGACGGCGAGGTCAAGATTCTCGTGGCCGTGGAAGCCGACCTGGGCGTCATCGCCCAGTTCCGCGACCAGCGCGGCAACGCGATCCGACACCTGCTCAAGCACAAGGGCGCCCGCCGAGTCGACGATGTACACGCACTGGCAGCCCGCATCGGCCATGATCCGCGCCTGCTTCGCCAGGAACTCCGGCGGCTGCGTGTGCGACATCATCAGGAAGCCAACGGTCTCTAACCCCAGGTCACGGGCGTAACCGAAGTGCTGGATCGACACGTCCGCCTCGGTGCAGTGCGTCGCGATCCGACAGATCGACGCCCCGTTGCCCTGCGCGATCTTGATGTCTTCCTTCACCCCGACACCGGGAAGCATGAGGAAGGCGATCTTCGCGTCGCGCGCCGTTTCGGCGGCGATCTTGATGAGGTCCTGCTCAGGGGTCCGCGAGAAACCGTAGTTGAACGACGAGCCGCCGAGGCCGTCGCCGTGGGTCACCTCGATGACCGGCACGCCAGCACCGTCGAGCGCGGCGACGACGTCGCGCACCTCTTCGGCGGTGAATTGGTGCCGCTTGTGATGCGAGCCGTCGCGCAGCGACGTGTCGGTGATGCGGATGTCAAGGGAATCGGAATAGACCATCGGAAAGCTCCTCACACCGAAAGAATCTGGGCGGCAATGACTTCGCCGACGCGCGTGGCCGCCGCGGTCATGATGTCGAGGTTGCCCGCGTACGGCGGCAGGAAGTCGCCAGCGCCTTCGACCTCAACGAACACCGAAACCTTCGCCAGCCCGCCCGAGACGACCGACGGCTCGTCGAACTGCGGCTCGTTGAGCAGGCGATATCCGGGAACGTACTGCTGAATATCGGCGACCATGCGGTGGATCGACGCGCTGATCGCCGCCTGATCCGCGTCTTCGGGGATCGCGCAGAAGATGGTGTCGCGCATGATCATTGGCGGTTCGGCCGGGTTCAGGATGATGATCGCCTTGCCACGCTCCGCGCCGCCGATGGTCTCGACACCGCGCGACGTGGTCTTGGTGAACTCGTCGATATTCGCACGGGTACCGGGCCCGGCGGACACCGACGACACCGACGCGACGATCTCCGCGTACGCGACCGGCACCACCCGCGACACGGCGGCGACGATCGGAATCGTTGCCTGGCCACCGCAAGTGATCATGTTGACGTTGGGCGCATCAAGCAGCGAGTCGAGGTTCACCGGCGGGACAACGGCAGGCCCGACGGCGGCGGGCGTGAGGTCGACCGCGCGAATCCCCGCCTCCGCATAGCGCGGAGCGGCGGCGCGATGCACATACGCCGACGTCGCTTCGAAGACCAGGTCCGGCTTCTCGGCTTGGGCGAGCAACCAGTCGACACCCTCAGCGGACGTCTCAAGCCCGAGCCCACGAGCCCGCTTGAGCCCCTCGCTATCGGGGTCGATGCCGATCATCCAGCGCGGCTCGATCGACTCCGACCGCAGCAGCTTGTACAGCAGGTCGGTACTGATGTTGCCGGATCCGACGATCGCGGCGGTGACGGGGCTATTCACGATGCACTCCTCATGCGAAAGACAAACGGACCGAACCGAGTCCGGTGAAGTCGGCGGTGAAGTCGTCGCCTGGGCGCGCGTCGATGGCGCGTGTGCACGACCCGGGCAGCACGATGTCGCCCGCCTTCAGCCGCACGCCAAAGCTCGCGACCTTGCGCGCCAACCATGCGACCGCGATCAGCGGATCGCCGAGCACCGCGTCGCTGCGACCTTCCGCAACGACCTCGCCGTTGCGGGTAAGGACGGCGTCGATGGCGGTGATGTCGATGTCAGCGGGCGCGACGCGTTCGGTGCCGAGCACGAAGCCAGCCGACGACGCGTTGTCGGAAATGGTGTCGGCGAGACCGATTTTCCAGTCGGTGATGCGCGAATCGATGAGTTCGATCGCGGGCGCGTAGGCGACGGTGGCGGCGAGCACGTCTGCCTCGGCGCAGTCTTCGCCTGGAAGGTCTTCGCCCAGCACGAAACCCACTTCCACCTCGACGCGCGGCAACAGGTACCGCGACGTATCCACTGGCCGGTCCTGGAACACCTCCATGTCGGCGAGCAGGTGGCCGTAGTCGGGTTCATCGACGCCCATCATCTGCTGCATCGCCAGCGACGACAGCCCGACCTTGTGGCCAACGACTTTCGCGCCCGCGCGGAGTTTGCGCTGGATATTGAGTAGTTGGATCTCGTAGGCGTCGACCACGTCGATGGCGGGATGGCGATCGACCAGCGGCGACACGGCGACCCGGTCGGTTTCGGCGCGAGCCAATTCATCGGCGAGCTCGGAACGCAGCGCGTCAGAAAGCACGCGGACCTCCTAAGACAACAGGCGTGCCGGCCGGAGTCGGCCGAACACCAAAACTGTAACGGGTTGCCGGGCCAAATATCAGCCCTTCTTCCAGACAACATAGCGCAAACGCGCCCTGATTCTATAACGTGTTCTACATGAGTGATCGGGAATACGATGTGGTGGTTGTCGGCAGCGGCGCCGCCGGAATGACCGCCGCGCTCACCGCGGCACATCGCGGGCTGAGCGTGGTGTTGTTGGAGAAGGCGCCCTACTACGGCGGATCGACGGCGCGGTCAGGCGGTGGCGTGTGGATTCCGGGCAACAAGGCGTTGCGCGCGTCGGGCCAACCCGACGATCGCGACGACGCGCGGACCTACCTCCACAGCATCATCGGCGACGTTGTGCCTGCCGAAAAGATCGACACGTTCCTCGATCGCGGCGCTGAGGCGTTCGACTTCGTGCTCGACCACAGCCCGCTCAAAATGACCTGGGTGCCGGGCTATTCCGACTACTATCCCGAAGCGCCGGGCGGACGTGGCAGCGGACGCTCGTGCGAACCAAAACCGTTCAACGCCAAGGTACTTGGGCCCGAACTGGCCAACCTCGCACCGCCGTACGCGAAGGCTCCACTGAACGTGGTCGTCACCCAGGCCGACTTCGTTCGCCTCAACCTCATCCGTCGTCACCCGAAGGGGATCATGCGGGCGCTGCGCGTTGGCGCGCGCACGTACTGGGCGAAGGCAACAGGAAAGCACCTGCTCGGGATGGGACAGGCGATCATCGCGGCGATGCGAAAAGGGCTGCTCGACGCGGGCGTTCCGGTGCTGCTTGATACCGCGTTGACCGAGTTGGTGATGTCGGATGGGCGCGTGACCGGGGTCAAGGCGCTTAGCAATGGCGAGCCGGTCACGTTCACCGCGCGACACGGCGTCGTCCTTGCTAGCGGCGGGTTCGAGCACAACGCGGAGATGCGCGCGAAATACCAGCGCGCGCCGATCGGCACTGAGTGGACAACCGGCGCGGTCACGAATACCGGCGACGGAATCGCGGCCGGTTTGGCGATCGGTGGCGCGGTCGACTTCATGGAGGACTCCTGGTGGGGCCCAACGACTTTCAAGGCCGGCAAACCGTGGTTCGCGCTGGCTGAGCGCAACCTGCCGGGCACCATCATGGTCAACGACCGCGGCGAGCGGTTCGGCAACGAGTCGGCGCCCTACGTCGAAGCCGTACACACGATGTATGGCGGCAAGTACGGCCAGGGCGAAGGGCCGGGCGAAAACATCCCCGCGTGGCTCGTTTTCGATCAGCGCTACCGCGACCGCTACATCTTCGCGGGTTTGCAACCGGGACAAAAGATTCCGTCGCGCTGGATGGAGAACGACAACATCGTGAAGGCCGACACCATCGAGGCGCTCGCCGACCGCATCGGCGTGCCCGCTGACTCGCTCGCGTCAACTGTGCAGCGGTTCAACGGCTTTGCCGCATCCGGTAAGGATGAGGACTTCGGGCGCGGCGACAGCCACTACGACCGCTACTACGGCGACCCGACGGTGAAGCCGAACCCGTGTCTGGCCGAGCTGTCGCATGGGCCGTTCTACGCTGCGAAAATGGTGCCCGGCGACCTTGGCACGAAGGGTGGCCTTGTCACCGATACAGCGGGACGCGTACTGCGCGAAGACGATTCGCCGATCGACGGCCTCTACGCGGCGGGTAACACCAGTTCACCGGTGATGGGCCACACCTACGCGGGCCCCGGCGCGACGATTGGCCCCGCGATCGTGTTCGGCTACCTCGCCGTTCTCGACATCCTCGCGAAGAAGGAGGGCAAGATCCATGCCCATTGATCCCCAACTGGCTCTCGGCGCGGAACTTCCCGCGCGCACCTTCGCGTGGACCGCGACCGACGTGCAGCTTTACCACCTCGGCATCGGCGCGGGCGCACGCCCGCTCGACCCGACCGAGTTGCGCTACCTGGCCGACGAAACCCCGTGTGTCCTTCCCACTTTCGCGACAGTAGCGCCGACCTTGGGCGAAACCGAAGCCCCGAAGGTGCAGTTCCCCGGCATCGACATCGACCTCGCGAATGTGGTCCACGGCCACCAGGAAGTGGTTGTCCACCGGCCGATCCCCGCGACGGGCAAAGCGTCGAGCACCGGCCGCATCAGCGAGCTCTGGGACAAAGGCGCGAACGCGGTAATCGTGCAGGAACAGACCGTGGTCGATGAAGATGGCGAGCCACTGTGGACGGCGCGCTCGTCGATCTTCGCGCGAGGCGAAGGTGGTTTCGGCGGCGAACGCGGCCCGAGTGCGAAGACAGAACTCCCCGACCGCGCCCCGGATGCGGAGCTACTGACCCCGACGCTCCCCCAGCAAGCCCTGCTGTATCGCCTCTGCGGCGACCGCAACCCGCTGCACAGCGACCCGGAATTCGCGGCCAAGGCAGGCTTCCCCGCGCCGATCCTGCACGGTTTGTGCACGTACGGTGTGGTCGCGAAGGCCATGACGGATGCGTTCGTTGACGGCGACCCGGCTCGCGTCGCAGCGTTCCGCGCTCGCTTCGCGGGCGTGCTGTATCCGGGCGAAACCCTACGGACGCGGGTGTGGCAGGACGGAAACGAGCTCACCGCCGTCGTGACGGTGGTGGAACGGGAAGACGCACCGGTCCTCAGCGACGTGGTGTTGCGTATCGCGTGACCAGCGGTTGAGGCGCGCTAATCAGCGCGCCTCAACCAGCCTGGTCGGCCTTCGCCGACTCGGGAGCTTCAACCACCGGCTTGCGCCCAGCCAAGCCGGCGATCACCACCGCGTAAATCAGCACGATCAACACCGGCGCCGCCAGCGGTGCCCACATCAGCTCAACCGGGACAAGCGCCGCTGTCGCCGCCGCGATCGTAAACAAAATCGCGCCGCCAACCGACGGAATCGTCGTCGGCACGACACCTTCCGGCGCATGCAGCACCGCCGCGTTCAGCAGGTACGTTGTCGCGACCAATCCCGTTGCCGCAGCGGCAATTACGCCGACGTCGTCCGAAAACGCGATAGCCGCGATTACCACGAGCACCGCGACAACAGCCGCCGTCCGGTACCACCAACTGGCGATCACCAACGCGAGCGAAACCACCCCAGCGAGCGGATTCACCAACGCGACAGCGGCAACGAGCAGCAGCCCGGAAAGCAGGGCGAGAAATCGCGTCATCGACGCACCCGCACCGTCCGCCGCCGCTCCGGCAGCAACTTCATCGCCTGATCCAACCTCGTATCCTCCGGCCACGCGATGATATCGACGCCGACCGTGCCCATGTCCCGGTACATCGCCGCCCGTTCCAACTGCCACATCTTCGCCATCGTGTCGTCGAGTCCTTCGGCGAACGGCGTGCCGCGCAGGACGTCGACAGCGACTACCACGTGACCGCGTTTGCGCAGGTCAATGAGGGCCAAGGCGAACTGGGTGTCGAGCAAAGTCGTAAACGCGACAACGATCGCGCCAATCGGCACCGCCGCGTGCGGGGCCAACGTGCCGGTGGTTTCGACGTGCTCGTCGCCAACGCCAAGCACGGTGTCGACGATGCGGTAGAACTGCCTGCGGCCGATGTCGGGACGCAACCAGCGCGGTTGTTCGCCGAGGCAGACCACGGCCGTGCGGTCACCCGCCTGCAACGTCGACTGCACAACCTGGGCGGCGCCACGCACCGAAAGTTCAAGCGACGCCGACGCTGGACCGGGTGCCTGCTGCGAAGTATCAACTAGCACAACAACATCCGCCGACCGGTTCGTGAATCGCTCGGTGATGTACAACCGGCCACGTCGCGCCGAAACCGGCCAGTTCACCGTGCGCAGCTGGTCGCCCGGCGCGTACGCGCGGATGTCGGCGTACTCAACGCCCGGCCCATGCCGACGGGTGAGGTGCGTACCGATGCGATCGGGAAGTTCGGTGCGCGGCAAGCGCATTCGATGCGGATCGGCGATCGGATAGACGAAAACCTGCGCCGCGGGCACTTCCGCCGTCGCGACAGCGAGCCCGGCCGGACTCAAGGCCGACACCTTCACTGTCACCGGGTAGCGCCCCCAGCGCGCGGCCGAAACCGCGAGCTCAAGTCCTGCGGGCGCGCCGCCGGAATCGTGCGCTTCCTCGACGGTCAGTTCCATGCCTTTGATCGGCAGCGCCGTCATCCGCAACAGCGCGTGACCTTCTTCAACGAAGGCCGCGATGCTGCTGTGCACCTCTTCGGTTTCAAAGCACCGCACGGTCCCGCTGCCGTCGACCTGCACGCGCGTGCGTGCCTGTTGGAAGGGCGCGGTCGCGAGCACGCCGAGCATGGGCGCGGCGAAGATGACCAACTGCCACTGTCCGCGCACGACGGCGACGACGAGCGCGACGGCAGCGCACCCGGCGAGGATGAAAACGAGCGGCGCTGGCCGCCACCGTAGTTCGACCTCGACCGACCGCGATTCGTCGCGATGTCTCATGTGCTCGTCGCGCGGGGAACCGGGAGTCGACGCAGCAGTTCGCCGATGACGTCCTCGCCGCGAATCCGTCGCACCCACATCTCGGGGCGCAAGGTGATGCGGTGGGCCATCGCGGGGACGGCGAGTGCCTTGACGTCTTCGGGAATCACGTAGTCGCGGCCAAGCAGCAGCGCGCGCGCCCGTGACATCTGCACCAGGTCCAACTCGGCACGCGGCGACGCGCCAACCTCGACCTGCGGGTGGTTACGGGTCGCGGTAGCAAGGGCGACAACGTAACTCACCACGTCGGGATGCACCGTCACGAACTCGACCGCCTGGCGCATCTCCATCAGACCCTGGGCGTCAACGACCTGCTGCACCTGCGGCGATGTCGCGCCACGCTCAAGGCGACGGCGAATCATCGTCGTCTCATCGGTCTCCGAGAGGTACCCGAGCCGCAGCTGAATCGCGAACCGGTCGAGCTGGGCCTCGGGCAGCGGGTAGGTGCCCTCGTACTCGATCGGGTTGTCGGTGGCTAACACGATGAACGGCTGCGGCAGCAGGAACGTCTCACCGTCGATCGACACCTGACCTTCGGCCATCGCTTCCAACAGCGCGGCCTGGGTCTTCGGCGGGGTGCGGTTGATCTCGTCGGCGAGCAGGAAGTTGGTGAAAACCGGCCCGCGTCGGAAGTTGAACCGGCCCGACGACATGTCATAGATCGTGGAGCCGAGCAGGTCGGCGGGCAGCAGGTCGGGCGTGAATTGCACGCGCGTGAAATCCAACCCGAGCGCGGCCGCGAACGAGCGCGCGATCAGGGTCTTGCCCAGTCCGGGCAGGTCCTCAATCAGGACATGCCCACCCGACAGCACCGCGATCATGATGAGTTGCATCTCATCGCGTTTGCCGACCACGACCCGACCCAGCTCGCGCAACACCGCGTCGGAGCGTTGGACGGTCGCATTCAACGGGATTGTCATCGTCTCGCCTCTAACCCCTCACATCACATGGTCTGTAGGCGGCGCAGGATCTCGTCCAGTGCCGCTCTACCGGGTGCGCGACCGGTGTGGTCACGCAACGCCGCGTTCGCCGGATCCACCCATCGCCACAGTTCGGGTCCGAACTGCAACTGCCCTGCGGCTTCGGTGGCTTTGCGGTCTTTGGAGATCCGCATACCGGTGGACAACTCAAATTCCTTGGCCAGCAGTGGCCGAAGGTGTCGGTCCCAGTCGGCGCGCGTGCCGTCGGCGCGCGCGGTCAACATTTGGGCGCGTGCTTGCCAGCGGTCGAGCATTTCGGCGGGACCGTTGTCGATGTACTCGGGCAGCGGTGCTTCCCGAATCACGCGGTAGCGCATCGACCAGACAAGCGAGCACAGCACGATCGCGACGGGCGCGCCGACGGCAAGACCGACCATCGTCGGCGCGAAGACCGCGAGCGCGGCTTCGATCGCGACAACGATGATGATGGCCCAGATCGCCATCGCCTTCCGATTCGCTGGGGGCGCTTCAACTTCCTGCGTCACCGTGATCATGCGGGCACCAACCTTCGCTGGAGATCGGCCAAGACGATGCGAAGTAGCTGCTCGGCGCGCATGCGCTGCCACTCAAGCATCGAGTGCGGGCTAAAGCGGGCTTCTTCGAACAGCGCGACCAACTCGCGGGCCGACGCGTCGTGCAGCACGCCACTTTCAAACGCGCGCGCGAGCACTTCCATCGGGGTGTCCGATGCCTGCGGGCGGGCGGCGTTGTCGCTGGAGAGGCCGCGTTCCATCGCGGCGTAGCAGGCGATGATCGCGGTGCGCGGGTCCTGGCCGGACATGTTGATCGCGGCGAGGCCCATTTCGGCGGCGCGGGTGAGCGAGTCGACGTCGGTGTTCGTCGGTTCTTCAACCGGCGTGGGCGCGGGAATTGGCTTGCGTCGCGCGGCAATCGCGACGACGAGCAGCCCGATCAACGACAGGCCGATCAACGTGAGCGCGAGCCCGACCGCGATGAACAGCGCGGTGCCGGTGAGTTCGGACGCGCCCGGACCGGGGTCGGCGGTGATCGAATCGGCTGGCGTTGGCACCGGACCCGAGCCTTCGGCGACGGTTTCCGCGCTTGGCTGGATCGGCCCGCGTGCGCCAGGCAGCAGGAACAGGCAGGTGACGCCACCCGCGAAGACGAGCGAGACCGTCGCGACGAGCACCGGGCCGAGGACGGTGAGCCTGCGCCACTGGAACGCGGGCATAGCGTCGTGTTCGGCAACCGGCATCGCGAGCGGCAGTCGGTGCTGGCTTGCGATGACCCCGGCAACGAGGATGACGACCGAAACGAGCAGCAGCACGGGCATCACCGCGACGAGAAGGGGCGACGCGTGCTCAGTGCGATTGCTTGCTCCGGGCATGGTGCCGCTCAACGCGAACGTGGCCGCAGCGACCAACACGATCACGACGACCGCTCGCGTAATAGGTTGATTCACCCCGATCACTGCATTACCGCCAAACCCCGAAGCTTCACAAAACAGCCACATAGTTACATGGCGAGCGAGCGCCCCGGGAGTAAATGGCGATATTAGGGTTACTCGCGAGTAAAACTAGTTAGAAACACCCACTTTTAGCTCACCAAGTCTGCTAGCGGTACGCGCTAGATCCGGTAGCGCATGCACATCGGCTATTAATTCTTTCGGCAGTGCGGCGGCAGCGATTGTGGTTGGCAGATCGGCGTCGTAGAGCACGTCGATGAGGTTCACGAGGCGCATCGCGTGATCGAGGGGCACGTCGCGCAACAGCGGAACGCCACGCAGCGTCCACCGTTTGAAGCGGGCGGTTAGCCGGAGGTAGTCGGCGGCGCTGGTTGGAGTGCCACAGAGTTGCTCGAAGGTGAAGGCGACGGCATCGTCGGTCGCTTCGGTAGCGAAAACCGTTCTGCCATTGCCGATTTCGACACAGAGTGTGCCCGGACGTGCGGTTTCGTCGAGCAGGTAGTGGCCAGCGAGGAAGCCGCTGTCGCGCTGGGTGCCGATCGTGCGGTAATCGAGCGGGCCGTCGAGACTAAGCACGTCGACGTGGGACAGGATTCGCTCGATCGTCGGCACGAAACGGTCGTGGAAAAGCGGGTTCGGCAGTAGCCCCTGTGGTGGCTGATTCGACGTGACAACCAGGACAATCTTGCGGGCGAACAGCACGTCGAGCATGCGTGCGATGAGCATGCCGTCGCCGATGTCGTTGACGTGAAACTCGTCGAAACACACCAGTTCCGTGTCGCCAAGCAACTCGCTGACCGCCGTTTCGATCGAACCCGTCGCGTGCGTTCGTTCGTGCAGCGCGGCGAAGAACGTGTGGAAGTGGAAGCGGCGTTTGCCCGCGGTTCGCACGTCGGCGAAAAAGCGGTCCATCACCATCGTCTTGCCGCGACCAGGCCGACCGTGCAGGTACAGGCCGCGCTGCTTGCGGCGAGCGCGGCCGTGCCGGTCGAGCAATGCCGTGAGCGCGCTGAGCGCGGCCTGTTGATCGGCGTCGAGTGTCACCGCGTTGAACGTCATCGCTACCCCAGTCATCAGCTGTCGTTGCTGAAACTGTTTTAGCTTGGCTCACGATTGGGTAGCACCAAACGTGAGCAACGTCGCTCGTCGCCGGTCAACTTCGCGCATAATTGCGAATGCGAATTTGCCACTGGCGAAATTCACGCACGCAATTGTGAGGTGTCACAAATAAATTCGTGGCGATATTGTTCGCCCTCCTACTTTACGCTGTAAGCACCAATCCGGAAGTGGGGACGCCGGTGCCCGCTGTCACGACGATTCGGTCCAGGTCGGTGACCTGATTCACCGACGTCCCGCGAATCTGACGCACCGCTTCGGCGATGCAGTTCATGCCGTGAATGTAAGCCTCGCCGAGCTGCCCGCCGTGCGTATTCAGCGGTAGTCGACCGCCGAGCTCGATTGCGCCATCCGCAATGAAATCCTTCGCTTCCCCGCGCGCGCAGAAGCCAAGTTCTTCCAGCTGCATCAGGACAAATGGCGTGAAGTGGTCATACAGGATGGCCGCTTGCATGTCGGTTGCTCGAAGTCCGCTCTGCGCCCACAACTGGTCGCCGACCAAGCCCATTTCGGGCAGGCCGGTCATCGCATCGCGGTAGTAGCTGGTCATCACGTACTGGTCAGCGCCGCTGCCCTGAGCGGCGGCGGCGATCACCGCGGGGCGTTGCGGGAGGTCGCGCGCACGTTCGACGCTGGTGACAACGATCGCGACACCACCGTCGGACTCCTGACAGCAGTCGAGCAGGTGCAGCGGTTCGGCGATCCAGCGCGAATTCTGGTGCTGCTCAAGGGTTATCGGTTTTTCGTAGAAGAACGCGTTAGGGTTGACCGCGGCGTGCTTGCGATCGGCAACCGCGACCGCGCCGAAGTCGGCACTCGTCGCGCCGGTGACGTGCATGTACCGACGCGCGACCATCGCGACCTGCGCCGCTGGCGTGCCGAGCCCCTGTGGATAGGCCCAGCCCGCGTCAACGCCCGACGAAGTGGGCGCTGCCGCGAGCGCGGGCGAGAACTGGCCGAAGCGCGCGCCGGAGCGTTCGTTGAACGCGCGGTAGGCGACGACAACGTCGGCGACCCCGGTCGCGACGGCCATCGCCGCCTGCTGCACGGTCGCGCAGGCCGCCCCGCCGCCATACCCGATGTGCGAGAAGAACTTTAGGCTCGGGATGCCGACAGCACGAGCGACCGCCGCCTGCGTGTTGGTGTCCATCGTGAAGGTCGTGAGGCCGTCGACGTCGTCGGGGGTCAGGCCCGCGTCGTGCAGCGCGGCCGTGACCGCCTCGGCGGCAAGTCGCAGTTCGCTTCGACCTGAATCCTTCGAGAAATCCGTCGCGCCGATGCCGACGATGGCCGCGTTGCCAGACAGGGTGCGGCCAGACAGGGTGCTCATGCGGCTACCTCAACTACCGCTGTCGCGGTGATGTGTTCGCCGAGACTGTCTCGGCCGCGGACGTCGATGGTGATGTCGTTGCCGTCTTTGCCGGTCACGGTGCCCGAAAGGACAAGCGTGTCACCGGAATACAGCGGAACCCCCAAGCGCAGCGCGATCGACTTGATGCGCGCCGTCGGGCCAGCCCAGTCGGTGACGAACCGCTGAACGAGGCCGGTGTCGGTGAGAATGTTGACGAAGATGTCCTTCGAACCCCGCTCGCGCGCTTTGTCGCGGTCGTGGTGGACGTCTTGGAAGTCGCGGGTGGCGATGGCCGTGCTGATCACGAAGGTTGGGTCAGCGTGGATCGTCAATTCGGGGAGGGTGGTGCCGATGTCGATCATGCGTGGCTCGCGTTCCAGTAGGGCAGGACGGTGCCGTCGGCCAGGGTTTCGAACGCGACGGTGACGGAGGTACCGATCGTGACGTCGTCGGGTGCGACCCCCCGCAGTTCGCCGAGCATGCGGACGCCTTCCGGCAACTCGACGAGCGCGACGACAAACGGCAGGTCACGGCCGGGAACCGGGGGTGCGTGGTGGACGACGAAGCTGAACACGGTGCCTTCGCCGGTTGCCACGATGTAGTCGGTTTCGGGCTGGCCGAGGGCGGGGATCGGTGGGTGCCGGAGGGTGCCGTCGGGGAGTTGTTGGATGCGCAGCTCACCGAGTTTCGTTCCGGCCCAAAAGAATTCGGTGTCTTTCGAGATCACCGGGCTAACGCGCGCCGCAGGTGCCGCTGGGAAATCTCGGGTCGGCCCGACTTCCGCGCTTGGGACGCCGTCAGATATCGGGGTAGCCGAGGCCGTCGCCGCAGTCGGGGCCGCAGTCGGGGCGGTCGCGGCTGCCGGGGCGGTCGCGGCTGCCGGTGCGGTCACGGCGGATGAGGCGCTGGCCGGAGGTGTCGCGGAGTTCGTAGTTGCTGCGGTTTCCTCCGTGCGCGGGGCGAATTTCAGGATGCGGAACAGCATTTCCGTGACCACCTCGTCGCCCACTGACCACGTGGTCAGGAACGTGAGGAACCATCCTTCGCCGAGCCCGGTTCGCTTGGGGCCGTTGAACTCCGCTAGGCGCGACGTGACCGTCACTTCCTCGCCGGGGTGCAGGTAGCGGTGGTAGGTCTGCTCGCAGTTCGTGCCGACTACCGACGTGAAACCTGCCTCGTCGAGGAGTTGCGTCGCCAAGCCGAGTGGGTCGTCGGCGGCGCGGGTGCCGTGCAAGCCGTTCATCGTCCACACCTGCGCCATCGCGGGGGGCGCGACGATGTCAGCGTGACCCGCCTCCTGAGCTGCGGCTTTGTCGACGTAGATCGGATTGGTTTCACCAATCGCTTCGACCCAGTTGTTGATCATCGGCTGATTGACCGGGTCGCGACCCGAGCGCGGCGTCGACGCACCCGCCGCGATCAGCTCGGTCAGCGCTTTCTCTAGCACGGGAGTCCTTTCAGCGCGGCACGCGCGGCAGGGCGAGGCCCGCCGTCGCGACCAGTTCACGCATGATCTCGTTCACGCCACCGCCAAAGGTGACGACGAGGTTCTGTTTGGTGCGGCGGTCAAGCCAAGTGAGCAGGTCAGCAGTGGTTTCGTCGGCGGGGTCGCCGTAGCGGCCGATGATCTCTTCGGTGATCCGACCCGCTTCTTGCAGCGATTCGGTGGAGAAGATTTTGGTCGCTGACGCGTCGGCAATCACTTCGTTTTGCGCCGCTGCTGGATCGGCTGCGGCAACCTGCCAATTAAGTAATTCGTTGAGCCGCACCATGGTTCGCACCTTGCCGAGCGCGCGTTGGACTGCCGGTTCGGTGAGAACGTCGTGCGCGGCCGACCAGTCGCGCAGCCGGTCATACAGTTGCTCGATCTTGCCCGACGGGCCGAGGCTCACCCGCTCGTGATTGAGCTGGGTCGTGATTAGTCGCCAGCCTCGGTTTTCCTCCCCTACCTGCATCGATACCGGGACGCGGACGTCGTCGAAATAGGTCGCGTTGGTGTGGTGCGCACCGTCGCAGGTGATGATCGGTGTCCACGAGTAACCGGGGTCTTTCGTGTCGACGATGAGGATGGTGATGCCTCGGTGTCGCGATTCGGGGGTGCCGGTGCGGCAGGCGAGCCAGACGTAATCGGCTTCGTGCGCGCCGGTCGTAAAGATCTTCTGGCCGTTGATCACCCACTCGTCGCCATCGCGCACCGCGGTGGTGCGGAGGGCGGCGAGGTCGGTGCCCGCTTCGGGTTCGGAGTAGCCGATCGCGAAGTGCACGTCGCCAGACAGGATGCCCGGCAAGAACTTTCGCTTCTGCTCGTCGGTGCCGTAAACCTGCAACGTCGGGCCGACGGTCAGCAACGTGACGAGTGGGAGCGGCACGTCGGCGCGCACCGCCTCGTTGAAGAAGATCTGCTGTTCCATCGGGCCAAAACCCTGGCCGCCAAACTCTTTTGGCCACCCGACGCCAAGCCAACCGTCGGTGCCCATGCGGCGGACGACGGCACGGTAGGCGTCGCCATGCCGGTCGACGGCCATCGCCGCCTGTTCTTCGTCGGTGACGAGAGTGGCGAAGTACGAACGCAATTCAGCGCGAAGCTGGGTTTGCTCTGGCGTCAGCTCAGGGAACATCTTGCTCCTAACAGGTCGAGCCGCAGGTCAGCGCCACCGAGCTGGCGGGCGAGGTCTTTGGCTTGCGAGTAGTAGCGGTGCATAGGGTGGCAGATGTCGACGCCGAGTCCACCATGCAGGTGGTGACATCTCTGCATGGCACGCGGGAGTTGATCGGCGGCCCAGTAGGCGACGATGTCGAGGTCCTCGGCAGTCGCGTTGCACCAGCACGCCGCTTCGGCAGCGACGTGCAGGGTGCGCGAGACGACGTAGAGGTCAGCGACCTGTTGGGCGACCGCTTGGAACTCGGCAAGCGGTCGATCGAATTGCCTTCGGGTGCGGACGTGTTCGGCGGTGAGCGACAGCGCGCCGGTGAGCAGGCCGTCGGCCGCCGCGCCCATCGCCGCGAGGGCAGTGTGGTGCAGGGTTGGCAGCAGATCGGGGATCAGGTGGGTGGCAGCGACGTTGTCGAGGACGACGGTCGCTTCGGGGGTGCCCGATGAGGAAGGGCTGGGAATGATGCGCAGCCCATCGGCGGTCGAATCAACCAGCGCCACACCGGCATTGGTTGGGATAAGCAGCCACTTCGCTTCGTTGGCGTAGGGCACGGCAACCTTGCGACCGGTGATGCCGACCATCGCGACCTGACTCGCGCTAGAGCTACCCGCCGCCGTTCCCTGGCCGTGCGGCGTCCCACTGGCAACGGGGCCGACTGACTCAGCGATGACGGAGCTGCCGCTCCGGGGGGAAGCAGAGTTCGGGGGCGCGACATCAGCGTGTTCGGCGGGGTGCGCCGTAGCGAGTGTTGTGGGGGTGGCAGTAAAGGGTGCGCCCGGCTCGTGCAGGGCGGCGGTGACGATCGCGCCGTTGATGACGTCGGTGAAGACGCGTTCGGCGATGTCGTCAGGCAGGGCGGCGTTTACCAGCGGCAACACGCCCAAAGCCAAGGTCGTCAGCGCTGGCACGCACACCGCGTCGCGCGCCAACTCCATGACCAGCGCCGATACCTCTGGCAAGCCCATGCCGTCGCCGCCGAACTTCTCCGGCACAGCGACCGCCAACAGACCCGAGTCGACCAGTGCTGGCCACAGGTCCATGTCGCGGGCCGCGGTGCGTTCAAGCAGGCTCACGACCACTTCGGCTACCGCATCGGCGCTTTCGTCGCGGGTGAAATCCACGTCGTTCTCCCTAAACCTAGCTCTCGCGTGGGAGGCCAAGAATCCGTTCGGCGGCCATTGTCAACAGGATCTGCTCAGTGCCGCCAGCGATGGACAGGCAGCGGGTGAGCAGGAATTCCTTTAGTTCGGGCGTTTCTGTCGCGCCCGCGAAACCTGTTAGTTCCCAAGCGTATTCAGCGAGGTCTTGCCGGTGTCGCACGCCGACGAGCTTGCGCACCGACGCCTGCGCACCCGCGTCAGCACCAGCGACGGTCGCGAGTGCGATGCGCTGATCGAGCAGCGTGCCCGCGACTTGCGATGCGATGAACGCGCCAAAGCGGTCCTCGCGTAGCTCGCTGTCGGGCCCGAACGCGGCAAGTAGCGCTTCGAGCGCACCGCCAATTCCGCCGCCGCCCATGGCAACTCGCTCCGCCGACAGGGTGGTTCGGGCGATCTTCCACCCGTCGCCGAGCCCGCCGACCAGGTCGTCATCGGGCACGAACACATCGTCGAGGAACACTTCGCTGAAGCGGTCTTCGCCGGTGATTTGGATCAGCGGCCGAATATTGACGCCCGCTGCGCGCATGTCAACGAGGAAGTAGCTAATGCCTCGATGCTTGGCGACTGTCTGGTCGGTGCGCGCGAGGCAGATGCCCCAGTCCGCGACCGACCCAAGCGACGTCCACACCTTCTGACCTCGCAAAACCCAGCCACCGTCGACGCGTTCAGCCGTGGTGCGCAGGGCGGCGAGGTCACTGCCCGCGCCGGGCTCGCTGAAGAGCTGGCACCAGGTGACGTCGCCGTGCAGGGTCGGCCAGACGAACCGTTCGACCTGCTCGGGCGTACCCCATTTCAGCAGCGTCGGAATGGCCCAGCCCGCTACGGCGAGTTCGGGCACCTCGATGTCGGCGACCCGCAGCGCTTCGGCGATTTGCATCGAGGTAAGCGGATCCGCTTCGCGCCCATAGGGTTTGGGCCAGTGCGGCATGAGCAGCCCGGCTTTGACGAGTGCGTCGCGTTGGGGACTAGCTGACCGCCCCGCAGCCTCAGCGCCTGCCTGGTCCGCGTCGGGCATGAGTAGCCCGGCCGTGACGAGGGCGTCGCGCTGGGAACTCGCTGAGCGCCCCGCAGCCTCAGCGCCCGTCTGGTCCGCCTCGGCCGGTATCTCGGACTGCCCCGCCGCCGGCCCGTCGACGGCACCCACCTGCGTAGGCAGCCGCGCGATCGCAGCGACCTCCGCCGCCAACGTCGCGTCGTCGAGCTGGTCGCCCAACACCTGACGCGCACCCGTTGTCCGGCGCTGACCCGCGCGGCTCAGCTCAGCAACCCGCGCCCGCCACCGCGACGAACCGCCAAGCAGCTGACGCAACGCGCCCGCTCGGCGCAGGTAGAAGTGGGCGTCGTGCTCCCAGGTGAAGCCGATTCCGCCGAGTACCTGGATCGCGTCTTTCACGTTGTCGACGGCCGCGTCTAGCGCGACAGCAGCCGCGACGGCCGCCGCGATCGGGAGCTCATCGGTGTCGAAGGCGGCAGCGGCGTCGGCGGCGACGGCCTGCGCGAGCTCGGCCCGGCACAGCATCCACGCGCACAAGTGCTTGATCGACTGGAAACTGCCGATCGGCTTACCGAACTGCTCACGCACCTTGGCGTAGTCGACGGCGGTCCGCAGCGCCCAGCCCGCGATGCCAGCGAGTTCGGCGGAGGCGAGGACGACGAAGAGGTCTTCGACGTCGAACTCCGGCGCGAAAGTGCTTGCGGCGGGGACGAATACGTCGGTTGCGACCACATGCGCGAGCCCGATCGTCCGATCAGCCGACGAAACCACTGTGATCTCAAGCTGCTCAGCGGGCAGCAAAAACCACTGCTCACCAGCAGGAACAAGGACCTGCGTCTCCTCATCGGCCCCGTAGACATACTCCCACCGGCCGCTCACAACCCAGCCAGCGTCGCTCGGCGTCGCGCTGGCGTCACCCGTCAGCGCGACAGCGCACGGATCACCCTCGGCGACAACGCCATTGGCAACCAACCGACCCAAAGCCGTTGGTAACACCGGTCCGCCGACCAGGTCGTCAGCCGTCTGCTCAAGCATCACTGCCAGGTCAGCGACGGTTCCACCCAGTCCGCCACTCGACTCCGCGAGTGCGACTGAGAACAAACCGAACTCGGTGAGCCCGTCCCAATACTTGCGCCAACCCCGCGTGCCGTCGACACGCGTCGTTGCAATTGGCGTCACACCTTTCGCCCAACTCCGCAGGGACGCGGCGGCGGCTTTATGCTCGTCAGTGGTGGCGATGGTCACAGCAAAATCAGCCCTTCCGGCGTGATTCGCACACCTAGAACATGTTCTAATATCTGGGCCGGGTGGAAGTCAAGAGTCAACGAAAGGGTTCCGCGATGGACAGTCCCCCAACTTCGCCCACCGTGACGACGCTGTCGGAAGACGAGCTGAGTTCAACGGCCCAACGCGAACGCCGCAAGCGCATCCTCGATGCCACGCTCGCGCTCGCGTCGAAGGGTGGATACGACGCCGTGCAGATGCGCGCGGTCGCCGAACGCGCCGACGTCGCGGTCGGCACGCTTTACCGCTATTTCCCGTCGAAGGTGCACCTGCTCGTGTCGGCGCTCGCCCGCGAGTTCGAGCAGTTCGAAGGCAAACGCCGCCCACTTCCCGGCGACGGTCCGTCCGAGCGCATGCACACGCTGCTCACCCAAATCACCCGGATGATGCAGCGCGATCCGTTGCTCACCGAAGCGATGACGCGCGCGTTCATGTTCGCTGACGCGTCAGCGGCGGCCGAGGTCGACCGCGTCGGCAAGGTCATGGACCGCGTTTTCGCCCGCGCGATGAGCGACGGCGAACCAAGCGAACGCGACCTCGCCATCGCCCGCGTGATCTCGGATGTGTGGCTGTCGAACCTCGTCGCGTGGCTCACCCGCCGCGCATCGGCGACCGACGTCACCGCTCGCCTTGAGCTCACCGTCGACCTGTTGCTGAGCGATCGCCAATAACCTTCGTTACGCTCGCGAGCGCGGGGGTTGTGGTTTGCACGTGAGTCGCTGGGTCGACTCGGACACAACCCGCCGCGCCGTCTGCGAGCTTCTCGCAACACAGTATTGTTTTTCGCGCCCCCTAAACATCCCCTCCCATCACTAGGTTGGATGCGTGAGCGCACAGGATCTGCCCTTGGACGTCCGCCGTGCACTGGCTTCGGTCGCGCGCGTGCCGCGACTGCTGGTTGCTTCGGACTATGACGGCACTATCGCCCCCATCGTCAATGACCCGGCGAAAGCTTTTCCGCAACGAGAATCGGTGAGCGCGTTACGTGCGCTTGCTGGCATGGCAAACACCACCGCCGCGGTCATTTCCGGTCGTGCGCTTCGTGACCTCGCCGCCCTGTCGCGGCTGCCCGTCGAGGTGCAGTTGATCGGCAGTCACGGCTCCGAGTTCGACGTCGGTTTCGTGCATGCCATCGACAACGACGCGCGGCAGTTGCTCGCTGAAATCATCACCGAGTTCAACAAGATCGCTGCCGAAAACCCCGGCGTGACAGTCGAAGCCAAGCCAGCGAGCGCCGCGCTGCATGTGCGCAACGCCGATCCCGAAATTGGGCGGCGCGCACTCAATACCGTGCGCAAGGGTGCGGCGAAGTGGGTTGGCGTGCAGGTCACCGAGGGCAAAGCGGTGATCGAACTCGCGGTTATCCCCACCGACAAGGGCACCGCGCTCGACACCATCCGCCACAACGAAAGTTCGTCGGCAGCAGTCTTTTTCGGTGACGACGTCACTGACGAGAAGGCGTTCCGCGTGCTTTCGGGCCCCGACGTCGGCATCAAAGTCGGTGAAGGCGAAAGCATTGCGAAGCTGCGGGTTTCGTCGACTGAAGATGTCGCGAAGGCGCTGGCGTTCCTCGCCGAAGAGCGTCGCATGTGGCTGGCTGGCGCATCGGCGCCGCGCATCGAACGCCTTTCGATGCTCGCGAGCCCGCGCTCGGTCGCGCTGCTGACCCCCGACGCAACCGTCACCTGGTTCTGCCACCCTGAACCCGACTCGGCCGCCGTCTTCGCGCATCTGCTCGGTGGCGACAGCGCTGGCCACTTCACCGTCGAGCCCGAGCGCCCCGGCTTGCCGCTTTCGCAGCGCTACGTCGACGGCACGATGACCGTCGAAACCCGTTGGTCCAGTTTGAAAGTCACCGATTACCTGCCGCATGATGTCGCGCCGAATCGCACCGACCTCACGCGCGTCATTACCGGCGACGCGAAGGCTGTCGTCACGTTCGCGCCGCAACCGGAGTTCGGCCAGGTCGCTGTGCGACTGGAGAAGGTCGCGAGCGGGTTGAAGGTCAAGGGCACCAACGATCCGATGGTCTTGCGGTCGCCGGGCGTTGAGTGGGACATCATTTCCGACGGCACATCAACGGTCGCGAAGGCGGTTGTCGACCCGTCCGAAGGTCCGGTCGTGCTCGAATTGCGGTGCGGCACCGCCGATCTCGCGCCGTCGATGACGCCCGAACCAGCTCGTCGCGCCGAAGCCGAGAAGTACTGGTCGGAATGGGCTGCGGGACTGCACCTTCCGCCGTTGAAGCGCGATCTGATGAAGCGTTCTGCGCTCACCTTGCGCGGCTTGGTGCATCGCCCGTCGGGGTCGATCTTGGCTGCGGCAACCACCTCGCTGCCGGAAGACATTGGCGGCGTGCGCAACTGGGACTACCGCTACTGCTGGCTGCGCGACGCATCGCTCACCGCACAGTCGCTGGTGCGACTCGGTTCGCTCACCGAAGCCGACGAATTCCTCACCTGGGTACACAAGGTGCTCGCCACGCTCGCTGGCCCGGAACGCCTGCACCCGCTCTACACGATCTACGGCGAAACACTGCCGCCCGAGGCCGTCATCGACCTGCTGCCCGGGTACGCAGGTTCGCGGCCGGTGCGTGTTGGCAACGCGGCGAACATGCAGGTGCAGTTGGACGTGTTCGGCCCGATCGTCGACCTGATCACGTCGATGGCGCAGGAGCGGGAACGTCAGGGCAGCCCCAACGCGCTCCCCGACGCCGATTGGGAACTCGTGCATGCGATGGTTTCGGCGGTGCAGCGGCGCTGGCGTGAGCCTGACCACGGCATTTGGGAGATTCGCGGCAACCCGCGCCACCACGTTTACTCGAAGGTGATGGGCTGGCTCACCGTCGACCGCGCGCTTACCCTGGCGCGGCGGTTCGACCGCCCAGTCGACCCCGAATGGGTCGCACTGCGCGAAGAGATCGCCGAGGAAGTCAAGGCCAAGGGCTGGAACGACGAGGTGCAGTCCTACACGGCGGCCTACGACGGCACCGACCTGGACGCGGCGACACTGTGGATTGGCCTCAGCGGTTTGATCGAGCCGACCGACCCGCGCTTCGCCGCGACGGTCGTCGCCACCGAAGCCGAATTGCGTAGCGGCGCAACGGTTTACCGGTACCACCATGACGACGGCCTGCCTGGTGGCGAAGGCGGCTTCCACCTGTGTGCGGCCTGGTTGGTTGAGGCTTATCTGCTGATCGGTCGGCGTGACGACGCGGAAGCCTTGTTCGCGCAGCTCGTCGCGGCGGCGGGCCCGACGGGTTTGCTGAGCGAGGAATACGACCCGGTCGCCGAGCGCAGCCTGGGCAACCACCCCCAGGCGTACAGCCACCTGGGCTTACTCCGCTGCGCACAGCTGTTGAGCGAGTCGGCGGAAGTGCTGGTCTAGCTAGGCGGACCCAACCCACCAAGATCATCAGGCTCTGAGGGATTTTTCTACTCGACGTTTGTTTACCTCAGAGCCTGGTGATCTTGTTTTGTCTTCCCCACCTAACCGGTTATCGACTGAGCGCTTGTCCTGCTACGCTATAACGGAAACGATTCCCATTATGATCTAGAGCAGATCCGTAGCTAGGCCAGGAGTACCGCGTGAGCAGTCGATTCACCCGCATCTGTGCAGCGTTGACGGCGGGAGCGGCAGCCACCGCTGTGCTCGCTGCCTGCGGTGGGAACAGCAAGGACGACGGCACCATCGACGTCGTCGCGTCCACCTCGGCGTGGGGCTCGATCGCCACCGTGATCGCAGGCCCCGACGCCAAGGTCACCTCGATCGTCACCGATCCGGCCGCCGACCCGCATTCCTTCGAGACGACACCCGCCGACACCGCCAAGATTTCCGACGCTGACCTGGTTGTCTTCAACGGCGCGCACTATGACGAGTTCATCGAAAAGGCCATCGAAGGCAAGAAGAAGCCGAGCATCGAAGCCTTCGCGCTGCGTGCCGACAAGGCCGACGAGAACGAGCACGTCTGGTACGACATCCCGACCGTTTCCGCCGTCGCCGACCAGATCGCCGTCGAACTCGGCAAGCTCGACAGCGCGCACGCCGCCGGGTACACCGAGCGTGCGAACGCCTTCAAAACGCAGCTGATCGGCATCAACACCGTCACCGCGAGCATCGCGACAGCACACGCCAACGCCCCGGTCGTGCAGACCGAGCCGATCGCGCACTACCTGCTCAAGGCCGCTGGCGTCGACGACCGCACGCCGCACGAGTTCCAGGAAGCGATCGAGCAGGAGACCGATCCGTCGCCCGCATCGGTTGCCGCGACGCGCGAGCTGCTCACGTCGAAGACCGCGAAGGCGCTCATCTACAACACCCAGACCCAGGACAAGATCACCAAGGACCTGCGCGACGTCGCCGCCGGTTCGCAGGTGCGCATTGTCGAGGTCACCGAGACGCTGCCCGTCGGGCTCGACTACGTCGCATGGCTGACCGCCAACGCGAAGTCGCTCGCGCTCGCACTGCGCTGATCCGATGCTGATGTCCGCAACGCCCCGGAAGGGGGTCGCTATGGGTGAAGTCGCAACGCGGGTGGAGACATCGGCGATCCAATTGCGTTCCGCGCGACTCTCTTTCGGTCAACGCACGCTATGGCGCGACCTCGACCTCGATGTCGCGCCGGGCGAGTTCATCGCCGTCCTCGGCCCCAACGGTTCGGGCAAAACGTCGCTGCTGAATGTGCTGCTCGGCAAGCTCGCGCTTGAATCGGGCAGCGCTTCGGTTGCGGGAGTTGGTGCGCGCGTTGGCAATCCGGCGGTGGGCTACGTCCCGCAGCAGAAGACCATCGACGCTGGCGTGCAGTTGCGCGGCACCGACCTCGTTGGGCTTGGCGTTGACGGACATCGCTGGGGCATCGGCTTGCGCGGACGTCATGAACGAAAGCGCAAGGTAGACACCGCGATTGCGGCGGTTGGCGCTACCGCCTTCGCGCACAAATCGTTGGAAAAACTGTCTGGTGGCGAACAGCAACGGCTGCGTGTCGCCCAGGCGCTCGTCGGCGACCCGTCGGTGCTGCTGTGCGACGAACCACTGCTGAGCCTCGACCTCGCCAACCAGGCGCTCGTCGCGGAACTGGTCGACAAACGTCGCCGCGAACACGAAACCGCCGTGCTCTTCGTGACGCACGAGATCAACCCAATCCTCCCCCTCGTCGACCGGATCCTGTACCTGGTCGACGGCGCGTTCCGCATCGGCACCCCCGACGAGGTGATGACGTCGGAAACCCTGTCCGAGCTGTACGGCACCGAGGTTGAGGTGCTGCGCGTGCGCGGCCGCCTCGTCGTCGTCGGCACGGGCGACGAACTAGACGCGCTTGGCGGGAAGCACTGATGGAACGTCTGACCAAGCTCATGCATCAACTGCTCGACTTCAACACCACCGCCAACCTGCTCACCTACGACTTCGTGCAGCAAGCGCTCATTGCCGCGCTGCTGCTCGGGCTGCTTGCCGGGCTCATCGGGCCGCTGATCGTCGCGCGACAGATGTCGTTCGCCGTGCACGGCACCTCCGAACTGTCGTTGACCGGCGCGGCCGCCGCGCTGCTTGTCGGCGTCGGGGTTGGGTTTGGGGCGATTGTCGGGTCGGTGATCGCGGCTGTGCTGTTCGGGTGGCTAGGAAACCGTGCGCGCGAACGTGATTCGGTGATCGCGGTTGTCCTGTCGTTCGGGCTCGGGCTTTCCGTCCTTTTCCTCTGGCTCGCCCCCGACCGCGCTGGCTCGAAGTTTTCCCTGCTCACCGGCCAAGTCGCGAGCGTTGGGTACGACGGGCTCGCACTGCTCGTGACCTGCGCTGGCGGCGTGCTTGCCGTGCTCGCGGTGATCTATCGACCACTGCTCTTTGCGAGCACCGACCCCGAAGTCGCGATCGCGCGTGGGGTTCCCGTTCGCGCGCTTTCCGTTATTTTCGCTGTGCTGCTTGGCATTACGGCCGCGTTCGGCGTGCAGATCGTCGGCGCGTTGCTCGTGCTCGCGCTCCTCATCACCCCCGCCGCAGCAGCCGCGCAGGTGACAGCGAGCCCGCTTCGTCAGACAGTCCTTTCGGTGATCTTCGCCGAGGTCGCAGCCGTCGGTGGACTCCTACTTTCGCTCGCCCCTGGCGTCCCGGTGTCGACCTTCGTCACCGGCATCTCATTCACGATCTACCTGGTGTGCCGGGTGGTCGGCCAGCGCGACCGGAAAGTCGCGAAGGTCGGCTAACGCCCGCGTCACTTCTTGCTATAGCCCGACGCCGCCGCATGCACATCCCGCGCCTGCGAACGCGAGCACTGTGCGTGCTACTGGGAAATGATGTCGGTGGGATGCCATTCAAGGGGCCTGCATGGGTCAAATAGATTGCTCACTTGAGGGCATCCTTCGTGAGCATCAATATGCCTTCGCCGTCGTAAGCACCCACAAATACCGCCTCCAGCGCACTCGCCAGTGCGGAATACGAAATGGAGTCGCTACTACGGACCCAAGCTCGTACGGCGGGCACATCGCGAAAGACAAAACCACAGTACAGGAAGGTCGTGTCTTGACTTCTTAGCACGTCATCAAGCACGTTATCCGACTCACCAATAACACAGGTTGCGAAAATATCGTCGGACTTCACCACTGGCACGAACTGGTCGACGCCCGAGGGGCTATCCCAGGGACGCCGCATCGGTAGTTCCAGAACGAGTACACGGCCCGCGTAGCGGCTCGCAATTAGATTGCGAAACCCCGGCAAAGCAAACCCACCGACTGCAAATCGGAATTCGCAAATGTTCAGCACGTTGGCGTCCTCGGAAACTATCGCATAAACATTATGCAATCGTGAAGTTTCATCGGACAACCCCCGCGCAAGACCGAGTCCATGGACCAGAGATTCGCGCATGAAGTCCCGGCCGCTTTGATCGAGACTGACGATACGCACAGGTTTCACTTAGGTACCACCGATCCGTGGGAGTCGATTCGATACTGCACTGCCAACGCCGCCGCCCACATGCGGCCCACCATCGCAGCCTGCCTCAACTCGTCGAGGCGATCAACTTCGGAAACTGCGGCTGGAACTTCGCTAACCGCGTCGGCCCGCAAGTTCCGCCCGCTGCCCACCGTCACAACCGCACGAGCGGCCCACCACGACCAGTTGTTGGACTGGACCGACGGCATCCTGACCGCGCACTCGTTGCGTCCAGATTCCTGGCGTTCGGTCCGCAATCCGCAAATACCTCAGCGGGCTGCCTCCCTCGCGAGAGTAGGATTTGCGCCCATGAGTTCGGAATTGCTCGATCGCTCGGTGCACCAGAATCGGCGAAGTCATAGGCAGGTTCTTCACCAGGAGGCGGCGCGTCGAAAGTCGAAACGACTGTTATGAAGGTTACTCCATCGGCTCTACGTACGACGATTGAAGGACTTCGAATCTAGAAGACCAACGTGGCAACTGGCTATTAAGGCTCTTCCAATCTGCATCGGCGTAGTCGGGAATTGAGTCGCTTACACCGATCGCATCGAGAAGATAGAACCTCGCCGCGACCCCGCGCACAATAAGCTCAGCACTCGGATGGAGCACGAAATTCACCGCAACCGCGTCCGAAATTGCGGTCAGGTTGCCGACCACGGAATAGGCAGTAAACCCGGTTCTCGATTTTACGCTATTCCATCCAAATAGCTGAGCACCGTCTACCACACACAGTACGGAATTCCCCGCACGAAACTGTAATGCCGTCCTCGCCTCAAGAAGAATCGCAACCTTCCCCACGAGTGGCGACACGCGAATATCGAGTATCTGCATTTCCTGCAATGCATCGACTTCAGCGAGTGAGCCTTCATCGGTCATGCCGTCCCAAGTAGGCCGATCATCAGAAAAGGCCAGATCCTCAATCGTTATCATGAGATCGGGATTGGGCATGCGGATCGCCATTTTTCACAGTCTGTCCTGTCATGGGATTCACGGTTTGACCTGTCTGATTCATGTATACTACGTAGCCGTTTGGCTGAGGATACCTGCCCGAGGTTACCGGCTCCATCACTCGAACCTGTGTCACACGTGAGTCGAGACCAGCAGTACCACTTGGGATTGGGTAGGTCACTGCCAACCGCCACCGTCGCCACGGTACGCGCCGCAAGCGACGAACAGTTGTTGGACTGGACCGATGAGATCCTGACCGCGACTGCCTGCTGCTTCTGCGTGTTGCGAGACCGAGTGCCTCTAGCTTTCTAGTACTCGCCGGAATTCCGCAAATACCTCAGCGGGCTGCCTCCCTCGCGAGAGTAGGATTTGCGCCCATGAGTTCGGAATTGCTCGTCGATGTATCCGGCAACGGTGTCGCTGTCCTGACGCTCAACCGACCAGCCAAACAAAACGCCGTCACCGCGACGATGGCCGCCGAACTGAGCGCGGCCCTGCGCCGCTGCGATATCGAAGATGCGATTCGCGCTGTCGTTATCACGGGCACCCCGCCCGCCTTCTGCGCGGGCGCCGACCTCGCCGCGCGCGGCGAACCAACCGCCACCCTCGACCCGCCGCCGTGGCAGGTACGCAAGCCCGTCATCGCCGCTGTCAACGGGCACGCGGTCGGCATCGGACTCGCACTGGCCCTGCAATGCGACCTGCGCTATTTCGCCAGCGACGCCGTCTACGGGATGAGTCAGGTGCGACGTGGCGTGCTCGCCGACGGTTACGCGCACTGGACGCTGCCGCGCCTCGCTGGGCTGGCGAACGCCGCCGACATCATGCTCACCGGGCGTACCTTCGACGGATCAGAAGCGAAAGCGATGGGCCTCGCCAACGCCGCGCTGCCCGCGGGCGAAGTACTGCCGACCGCGCTCGCGGTTGCCAACGACATCGCCAACGGCCCCGCTCCCCTGCCCGTCGCGCTGTCGAAGCGGCTGATGTGGGAGGGCCTCGGGATGACGCCCGCGATGGTTGGTCAGCTTGAGTCCGAACTCAACGCGCACGTCGCCAAGAGCGTGGACGGCGGCGAGGCGATGGCCGCGTTTAACCAACGGCGGCAACCGAATTGGAGCGGTTCGGTGAGCGAGGAATGGCCAGCGTGGAACCCGCAGCCAGCCAGCCTCAACGAAGGTGAAGGCGCTTAAAAGTTCCCGTTGCACGAACCGGCAACGAAGAGCAACGCGAACAACATCCCGACAATGGTGCCGAAGATCGCCGCGATGTACCCGATGAGCACCTGCGAACGGCCACTGAGCCGACCGTAAGAACCATCGATCTCGTTGAGCGCTCGCTTGCCGAGCACCCATGCGACCGGCCCAAAAAGCCCGCAGCAGAACGGGCTTAGCAGACCAAGCACGAGGACAAGGTTGGCCTGCGGGTGCTCAACCGTCTCGCCGCTAGGCAGATTGGGGATAGCCACGCTGCGAATTGTACTGTCTCGCAGCGTGGCTGGGCCGCTAACTCAAGCGACGCTGGCGCGCGACTTCGCCCAGAACAACACCAGCGGCAACGGAGGCGTTCAACGACTCGACCGGACCTGCCATCGGAATGCTCAGGATGGAGTCGCAGGTGTCGTGCACGAGGCGCGACAGGCCCTTGCCTTCGGAACCGACAACGATGACCGTCGGCAGCGAACCGTCGAACTCGTCGAGCGTCTGATCGCCGCCCGCGTCGAGCCCGATGATCTGAAACCCTTGCTGCGCAAACTCTTTCAGCGTGCGAGTGAGGTTGGTTGCCTTAGCGACGGGCAGTCGAGCCGCCGCGCCCGCACTGGTCCGCCACGCAACCGCGGTGACACTCGCGCTACGTCGCTGCGGAATGATCACGCCTTGGCCGCCGAACGCCGCGACCGACCGAATGACCGCGCCGAGGTTGCGCGGGTCGGTGATGTGGTCGAGCGCGACGATGAGCGCCGGCTCCGCCGACTGCTTCACCTTGTCGAGCAGATCCTCAGGATGGGAGTAGCGGTAGGGCGGCACCTGCAGCGCGACACCCTGGTGCAGCCCGTTGGTGCTCATGCGGTCGAGGTCGGTGCGCGGCACCTCAAGAATCGAAATGCCCATGTCGGCGGCGCGCTGCACGCTTTCGCTCAGGCGGTCGTCGTTCTCGGTGCCGTTGGCGACATACAGCGCGGTCGCGGGGACCTCGGCGCGCAAACACTCAAGCACCGGGTTGCGACCAAGCACCAACTCGGGACCGTCGTCGGGCTTGCGCCCCGGCCCACGCGACGGCGCCTTGCCGATCGGGCGACCAGCGGCCTTCGCCTTGTCGGCAGCGACCTTGCGCTTATGCGCGGGATGCTTCGTACGCGCCTCAGCAGGCGGGGTCGCGCCGCGACCCTCAAGGCCCCGACGGCGCTTGCCGCCGGTGCCAACTACCGCGCCCTTTTTGGTGCCGCCTTTACGAATAGCACCGCGTCGCTGTGAATTGCCTGCCATCAGTTCGCCTTTCCGCTCATGCGCCCAGCGACCATTCCGGCCCCTGCGGGGTATCGGTAACTTCGATACCCGCCGCGATTAGCCGATCCCGGGCGGCATCGGCTTCAGCCCAATTCTTTTCCGCGCGCGCGGTGGCGCGACGGTCCAATTCTGTTTTCACGAGCGAATCGAGTGCGTCCAGCGCCGCCGAATTGTCGGCGGGACTGAACCACTGCTCGTCGAGCGGGTCGACCCCGAGGATCGACAGCATGGCCCGCACCTGCGAAGCCTGTTCAAGCGCGGTGTCGACCGCACCGGCTTCGAGTGCGCGGTTGCCTTCGTGCACGACGCGATGAATCTCGGCGAGCGCCCTGGGCACCCCCAGATCGTCGTCGAGCGCGGCGGCGAACGCGTCGGTCCATTTACCGACCGTCACCTCGCCAACGCGTTCATTCACGCGATTCACGAAGGCCTCAATGCGCTGATACGACACCACCGCGTCGTCAAGCGCCTTGTCGGAATACTCCAATTTCGACCGGTAATGCGCGCTACCCAAATAGAAACGCAATTCCACCGGTCGAACGCGAGTGAGCACGTTCGGCACCGACAACACATTGCCGAGCGACTTCGACATCTTCTCGCCACCCATGGTGACCCAGTGATTGTGCAACCAATACCGCGCGAAACCGTCGCCGGCCGCTTTCGACTGCGCGATCTCGTTCTCGTGGTGGGGGAACACCAAATCCAGTCCCCCGCAATGGATGTCGAATTCGGCCCCGAGGTAGTACTCGGCCATTGCCGAGCATTCGAGATGCCAACCGGGACGACCGGGACCCCACGGCGACGGCCAGCTCGGCTCACCGGGTTTCGCCGACTTCCACAGTGTGAAATCGCGTGGGTCGCGTTTGCCGCGCGCTGGCGCTTCACCCTGATGGACATCGTCGAGTTTGTTGCCCGACAATTCGCCATAATTCGGCCAGCTGAGCACGTCGAAATACACGTCGCCTTCGGCGGCGTACGCGTGCCCACGGTCAATGAGTCGCTGCATCATTTCGACCATTTGGGTGATATGGCCGGTGGCGCGCGGTTCGGCCGACGGCGGCAAAACGCCGAGCACGCGGTATGCGTCGTTGAACGCGCGCTCATGGGTCGCCGCCCATTCCCACCAAGGCCGACCGGCTTCGGCTGCCTTGTGCAGAATCTTGTCGTCAATGTCGGTGACATTGCGAATAAACGCGACATCAATGTCGTTGGCGAGCAACCAGCGGCGCAGCACGTCGAAAGCGACGCCGCTGCGCACATGACCGATGTGCGGGAGGCCCTGGACGGTGGCCCCACACAGATACACCGAGGCACGGCCGGGGACTAGCGGGACGAATTCCCGCAGGGTCCGCGTGTCGGAGTCAAAAAGGCGCAAGGTCACGGCAATCGATCCTAGTCGGTGGGATAGGCAGGAACACGCGCGGCTGGCGTGGGCCTACCTCGATTGTGAACCCGCATCAGCCGTAATGGCACGGCGGCGGGCGATGGCAGGTTGGATCTAAGACCGCGGACACTCAGTGTTCGCGGTCAACAGACAGGTCGCGATAGCCGCGACACCTTCGCCGCGACCGGTGAGCCCTAACCCGTCAGTGGTGGTGCCCGAAACAGAAACGGGCGCGTCGAGCAGTTCGCTAAGTACTTTTTGCGCTTCGGCGCGGCGCGGGCCGATCTTGGGTCGGTTGCCGATGACCTGAACGGCCGCGTTGCCGACCGACCAGCCTTCTTCGATGAGCAGGCGACGGACCTCGGTGAGCATGGCGGCACCGCCAACGCCGGCCCATTCTGGGCGGCCAACGCCGAAAACGGCACCGACGTCGCCGAGGCCAGCGGCGGAAAGCAGGGCGTCGCAGAGCGCGTGCACAGCGACATCACCGTCGGAATGACCAGCGCAGCCGTCGGCATCGGGGAAATGCAACCCAACCATCCAGCAGGGCCTGCCCGCTTCGATGGGATGCACGTCGCTTCCGATGCCAACTCTCATCGCACTACCTGCGCTACGAGTGATTCGGCCAAGCGAAGGTCAAGGGGCGTCGTGATCTTGAAGGCGAGCGGGTCGCCAGCGACGGTGTGGACGGGAACGCCGATGCGCTCGACCAGTCCGGCGTCGTCGGTGGCCGCGCCTTCGGCGGCGTAGGCGCGACGAAGCACGTCGGCGGTGAACCCCTGCGGGGTTTGGATCGCGCGAAGACCGGCGCGATCGGGAGTGCCGGTGACAACGCCAGCGGCATCGACGGATTTGATCGTGTCGACAACGGCCAGCGCGGGGACGACAGCGTCGTTGCCCGCGTACAGCGCGCCAACCACCCTGCCGATGAGCGCGGGCGGAGTGAGCGCGCGTGCGGCGTCGTGCACAAGGTAATGCGTCGCATCGGGGGTGGCAGTGATGCCAGCGCGCACCGAGTCCGTGCGCTGAGCGCCGCCAACAACCACCTGCACCGGTACCGGGGGCAACGCACCGAGCGAGGAGGTAAGCGCGGCGTCGATGATGTCTTGCGGTAACCCTTCGGGCACGACAACGACAACGCGGTCGACGACGCCAGAGGCGACTAGCCCAGCGACAGCGAGTGCGACCATAGGCGTGCCGCCGACCGGGACGAACGCCTTGGGCAATGACTCACCCAGGCGAACGCCGCGACCGGCGGCAGGCACCAATGCGACGACAGCGGACACGGCTTTTAGGAAGCCGCGGCGAGGACCTCGTCGAGCAGCGATTCGGCCTTGCCGTCGTCGGTGCCCTCAGCGAGCGCGAGCTCACCGACGAGGATCTGACGAGCCTTGGCCAACATCCGCTTCTCACCGGCGGAAAGGCCACGGTCCTGCTCACGACGCCACAGGTCGCGGACGACCTCGGCAACCTTGTTGACATCGCCGGAGGCGAGCTTCTCAAGGTTGGCCTTGTAACGGCGCGACCAGTTGGTCGGCTCTTCGGTATGCGGTGCCCGAAGCACCTGGAATACGCGGTCGAGGCCCTCTTGGCCGACGACATCACGCACACCGACGTATTCCGCGTTTTCCGCGGGAACCCGAACGGTCAGGTCGCCTTGTGCGACCTTCAGGACCAGATACTCTTTTTGCACACCCTTGATGGTGCGGGTCTCGATTGCTTCGATCAGCGCCGCTCCGTGGTGGGGGTAAACGACGGTGTCTCCGACCTTAAAAATCATGTGTCCCGTGCCCCTTTCGATGTTCACAGTTTAACATGCGACTCGATAACGGCGCGATCAACTGTGCAGGTCAGGGCCACAACGAGGCCATCCTAGGGGTTGACAAGTAACACTTGTTGTGCATTACGTTGAGCCATAATGGGTTAACCCGCAGCACAACGCGCCGCACACCCCTAGTCTATCGCTGGCATCTACCCGGCAACCACCGCCGAGACACCGAACTGTTATCTCGGCTCCCGCGCGTCGCGAGCCCCGTCGCCACACACGCGAAACGAACTACTACGCTGCCTAGTTACTACACCTTCGCGCCCTCTCTAGGGAGCGCGAAGTGAGCCCGGTCGACATGGAGGACAAACCGTGACTGCCCACACAGCTGTGACAGCCCCGTCGGCGCGCCGTCGCATCGCGGCGGTTGCCGCCATCGCCGCGGCCGCAGGCATTGCCCTGAGCGGTTGCAGCGCAGGCCAGCACAGCCAGACGGCTTCGCAGGCCGCAGCGATCAACGGCACCTTCGCCAACGTGGGCGACATCGCCCTGCGTGACGTGCACATCGTGTACCCGTCGAGCCCCGCCGAGCACGACAAGGGCGGCAAGGCTGTGCTCGCGCTGTCGATCATCAACGGCAGCCAGACCATCACCGACGAGCTGACCAGCGTCACGTCCGACCTGGGCCAGGTCAAGCTCACCGGCCCGAACGGCGACGCGCGCTTCGAGCTCAAGCCGAACCAGACCGTCGTCGTCGGCCCAGTCGAGGTTTCGGCAGCGGTGCCGCCGCACGCCGCCGATGGCGACGACCACCACGCGCCGACCAGCTCTGCAGCGCCGACCACCACGGCAGCGCCGACGACCACCAAGGCTCCCGCTGGCGACAAGCCGTCGGCTGACCCGGTCACCAAGCCCGGTTCGATCGAGATCTCGAACCTGAGCAAGCAGATCTACCCGGGCCTGACCTACACGGTCACCTTCAACTTCAAGACCGCTGGCACCGTCCAGGTGTCGATCCCGGTCGACGCCGCCGACACCGACCGCGTCACCAACACGAAGTCGGGCCCCGCGCCCGAAGGTGCGTCCGGCCACTGATCTTTTCCGCAAATGCCAGTCAGACATCGCGTCTGGCTGGCATTTGTCGTTTCTGTCAGTACGCGCACGTAAGGTCCGCTTTTATGGCAAAGACCAAGCCCGTCTATCGCTGCTCGGCCTGCTCGCACGAAGTGGCGAAGTGGGTTGGCAAGTGCCCGGATTGCGGTGCGTGGGGCACGGTCGACGAGGCCGCTGTGCTGCCCGCCGCCGCTGTCGCGCCTGGTCGTAGGGCTATGTTGCCGAGCACTGCTGCCGCGCCGCTTTCGCAGATCGACGCCAAGGTCACGCAGTCGCGGTCGACTGGCGTTTCCGAACTCGACCGGGTGCTAGGCGGCGGTGTCGTGCCCGGTTCGGTTGTTCTGCTTTCCGGCGAGCCGGGCGTTGGCAAGTCGACGCTGCTGCTTGAGGTCGCGTTTCGGTGGGCGTCCCAGCGCGACGAGACAGCCCTCTATGTCACGGCTGAGGAATCGGCAGGGCAGGTCAGGTTGCGTGCCGATCGCACGGGCGCGGTCCACGACCGGGTTTATTTGGCCGCCGAGTCGGATCTGTCGATCGTGCTCGGTCACGTTGAGCAGGTGCGGCCAACGCTGCTTGTTGTCGACTCCGTGCAGACCATGCTCGCGCCCGAGGTCGACGGCGTGATTGGTGGCGTCACGCAGGTGCGCGCGGTCACGGCGGCGCTTACGTCGCTCGCGAAGGCAACCGGTGTCGCTGTCCTATTAGTTGGCCACGTGACTAAAGACGGCAATATCGCCGGTCCGCGCACCCTTGAGCACCTCGTCGACGTTGTTTTGCAATTCGAAGGCGACAAGAACTCGACGCTGCGCATGGTTCGCGGCATCAAGAATCGGTTCGGCAGCGCCGACGAGGTTGGTTGCTTTGAGCTGCATGAAGACGGCATCGCGTGCGTCGACGATCCGTCTGGGCTGTTTCTCCATCACCGCACCGAGTCGGTGTCGGGCACGGCGGTCACGGTCGCGATGGACGGCAAACGGCCGCTGGTCGCCGAAGTCCAGGGGCTCACCGTCAAGACCGAAATCCCGCAGCCGCGTCGCGCGGTCAGCGGGCTCGACTACAACCGCGTCGCGATGGTGCTCGCTGTCCTGCAAAGTCGCGGACGGGTTTTTCTCGGCAAGCACGACGTGTACGCCGCGACCGTCGGCGGCATGCGGTTACTCGAACCTGTCGCCGACCTCGCGATCGCGCTTGCCATCGCGAGCGCGGAAGCCGACCGGGCGTTGCCTGCGGGCTGGGTGATCCTCGGCGAGGTCGGGCTTGCCGGTGAGGTACGCAAGATTACCGGGCTCACGCGCCGTCTCGCTGAAGCCGAGCGCCTTGGCTTTACCAACGCCATCGTTCCGCCCGGCGCGGAGAAAACCAAGATCGGCAATATGCGCGTGCACGAGGTCAGCGACCTTCGCGCAGCGCTACGAATGGCTGGTTTGAGCAAATCCCGAGCAGCCAAAGAAACTGTCCCCGCCGGATAGCGTGAACGGCCATCCCCCTTGACACCGCCGCAATTCCTGCGAAGTTTGCAAACAACACAGAACTAATGTGTGAGATATAGCGCACCAGCATAATGTGGCGCGGCCGTTGATTATGCGGCCAGATTGAATGGTTCGGCCGCGCTGCGAATCGGACCTAATTGCGCGACAACCATGTACGCGCCCGCGGGCACCGGCGCACGCTCGCCAACGCAATTCGGTTGCGAGGTAGTGCCAAACCAAGCGCCCTTGTAGGAAAGTTGTTCACCCGCCTTGAGTGTCTTTGTCTCCGGCGGATTGTCGGGGTTGCAGTCGTTGCTCGCCCACAGTCGCTTCTGCCCGTCGAGGGTGTAAACCAAGAATTGCGGGCCGGCCCCGAAGTCGCGCGAACAAGCCGTGCCGGACGTATTCGTGATCACCGTCCCGAACTGCGGCTGGTCGCCAACGCGGTAAGTGGGTTGTGCGACAGACACTTTCACCGCGAGCGACTGGTCAGTGCATGGCGCTGCCGCTGGCTGGGTGCCCGCGTTCGTCGATGACGCACCCGTCGACGACGTGCTTGGGGCGATGCTCGTCGACTTCGACACGGTTGTTGTCTGGCTCGTCGACTGCGCCGAAGTGGCGGTAGTCGACGTGACCGTCTCGGTGCCCGGCGAATCGCCGCCACGCGCCACCGCCATGACCAACCAGATCACCACGATGAGCGCGACAACGATCAGCCCGATCGCGAGCGCACGACGACGCCAGTAAATCTCCGGTGGCAGCGGTCCATTCGGTTCCAGCACCCCACCACGGTAAGCGCACCGCCCAAGCGGGCGCTCGATGAGTTCGGCGTGTCGGGTTACACAACCTCGCCGATATTGCCGACCGCGCGACGCAACTGCACGCGCCCGTCCTCAAGCTTGTACGTGACACTCGCGATCGCACACTGACCAGTGGCTACGCGCTGCGAGATGATCATCGACCGCTGCATGAGTAGTCGCGACGTCTCGACAACGTGGCGTGCCTCGAACTCGTCGACCTGGGTGAGCCCTTCGCGGCGGCCAACCAAGATCGACGGCGTGACCCGCTCAACGACGCTGCGGATGAACCCGCCCGGTACCTCGCCGCCGTCGAGGGCGTCGATCGTTGCCTTCACCGCACCGCAGTTGTCGTGCCCGAGGACGACGATCAGCGGCACATTGAGCACCTCGACGCCGTATTCGATCGACCCAAGCACCGACGAATCAACAACGTGACCGGCCGTCCGCACGACGAACATGTCGCCGAGACCCTGGTCGAAGATCAGCTCGGCAGCGACGCGCGAGTCGCCACAGCCGAACAGGATCGCGTGCGGGTGCTGCTCGTTGACGAGCTTGGCCCGGTCGGCGGCCCCTTGGCTAGGATGCAGCAGGTTGCCGTTGACGAACCGCTCGTTGCCTTCGCGCAGCGACTTCCAGGCACTTATCGGATTGGAACCAGGCATAGCGACCATTGTGCACACTGCACGGGTTACCAGCGAGTCCGTCACGTTGCATGGTCGCAAACAACCCCTGGCGAAACTGAAGTGGAAATAGTGAGCATCGACGGAGACAGCCTGCTTGATTGGTTCGCCGAATCGGCCCGTGACCTGCCGTGGCGCGAACCAAGCGCCACCGCGTGGCACATCCTGATGAGCGAGATCATGTTGCAACAGACGCCGGTCGCGCGCGTCGAACCGATTTGGCGCGAATGGGTCGCGCGGTGGCCGGTTCCGTCGGCGATGGCGGCGTCGTCGCAGGCAGAGGTGTTGCGGGCGTGGGGCAAGCTCGGCTACCCGCGCAGGGCGTTGCGGCTGCACGAATGCGCGGGCGTGTTGGCCGCTGAGCACGGCGACGAGGTCCCGCGTGACGTCGACGTACTGCTCACCCTGCCCGGCATCGGCGATTACACCGCGCGCGCTGTCGCGTGTTTCGCGTACGGGCAGCGAGTGCCTGTCGTTGACACCAACGTGCGGCGGGTTGTCGCGCGTGCGGTGCATGGGCGTGAGCCGGGCAATCCGTCGGCACGGCGCGACCTAGCCGACACGTTGGCGTTGCTGCCCGCGTCGGTTGAGCGCGCCGCGGTGTTCTCGGCGGCGTTGATGGAGTTGGGCGCGACGGTGTGCACCGCGCGCACACCCGATTGCTCGCGTTGCCCGTTGCCCAGGTGTGCGTGGGTTGATGCGGGCAAGCCTGAGTCGACTGTGGTGAAGAAGGTGCAGAAGTACGAGGGCACCGATCGACAGGCGCGCGGTCGACTGCTCGACGTGTTGCGTGCGGCGAGTGGGCCGGTTGAGCGGGTCGCGCTGGATTTGGCGTGGACGCGCGACGTTGGTCAGCGGGCGCGGGCATTGGATTCGCTGTTGGTCGATGGCCTGATTGAGCAGACCGAGGACGGACTCTTCGCGCTCGCCGGCGAGGGATGAAACGGCTCGCATGTTCGTGCGCTCCCGGGCGATGAACCGCTGATTTCGGCGGCTTGGGCGCGCGGCCGCACGATGTGGAGCCCCATCTGCGAGCGAAACCGCTACTGCGGCAGCACTTTTCGCAAAAATCCCGCGACTAGCTCACGATAGACCGTCGGCTGTTCGTCGTGCACCAAATGCGCGGCGTCGGCGACTAACGCGTATTCGGCGTTCGGGTGCACGTCGGCCATTAATCGCATTTGGCCTGCCGGGGCAATCGTGTGCTCGGCCTCGATCAGGAGCGTCGGGATTTCCAACGCCTTCCATTCCGGCCAAAAGTCGCGCGTGCCCCAATCTTCGGAGATCGCGCGGAACGTCTCAGTCTCGCCATGCAGGTGGTAGCCCTGATCCGTCAGCGTGAATGCCCGCTCGAAATAGCGACCGGCGACCGGCCCGAAATAGTCAACAAGCGCATCAGCGTCGGCGAACGGTTGCGGCCATGAATCGACTAGCGCGGCCCACCCTTCAGCCGTCTGGCCGGTGAAATCCGGGGCGATGTCTTCGACAACCAACGCGCGCACGCGATCGGGGTGGGCAGCGGCGAAAACCCAGCCGTGAATCGCGCCCATCGAATGCCCAATGATCGTGAGCGGCTCAGCGATATGTGCCGTGTGGGCGGCGAGGTCGGCGGCGAAGGCGTCCGTGCCCAGGTCGGCAGGCACTGGTCGACCATGCCCGGCAGCCTGAAACGTGTACACATGGCCGAACTCGCGCAACCACGGCACCTGATCCGACCACGTGGCCGCGGAACCCATCAACCCGTGCAGCAACAGGATCGGCGCGCCGACCCCACCTTCGTCGTACAACACCACCCGATTGTGCCGCACCCGTCGCACGCTGACGGCAGCGCTAGGGTCGAGGTCATGGCTGTTGTGAAGATCAATGCGATCGAAGTTCCCGAGGGCGCTGGCCCCGAATTGGAGAAGCGGTTCGCCGCTCGCGCGGGCGCGGTGGAGAACTCGCCCGGCTTCCTTGGTTTCCAGTTGCTGCGTCCCGTTGCCGGCGACAACCGGTATTTCGTTGTGACGCAATGGGATTCGGAGGAATCCTTCGAAGCGTGGCGCGACGGTCCCGCGCGAGCCGCGCATGCCGGTCATGGCAGTGGCGGCGAAGCGCCGAAGCCGGTGTCGACCGGGGCGTCGTTGCTTGAGTTCGAAGTGGTCCTTGACGTGCCAGCGAAGGGCTGACCTCGGTATTGACGTGACGCCACTAAGGCTGTCACAGTTCGAGTGCACACCTGCGACGGTGCGCGGTAATTCCGGTGAGATTCCGGAGCGGTCGCGCCACTGTAAAGCCAGACACCCGCACCATCGCATCGATAACAACCACGGGACGCGCATCCCAAGGAGAGGAATTCGAATGGCTATCGCACATTCGCCCAGCCGCTCGGCTGGTCTGGACAACCTGGCAACCGTGCTCATCACGGTCGGTGTCGTTCTCGCTGCCCTGCTCACGCTGTACCTGGTCGGTTTCGATCAGGGTGCCATCTCGCGTACCGGGATGTTCATGCATGAGCTGATGCACGACGGACGTCATCTGCTGGGCGTTCCATGCCACTGATCGGGACCTACAAGACCCTGCTGCTTCGCGGTCTGCTTGCCGGTCTGTTGGCTGGACTGTTGGCCGCGACAGTGGGCTATTTCGTTGGCGAGCCGCACATCGATGCGGCGATTGCCCTTGAAGAAGCCGGCGCTGGTGGACATTCGCACGGCGACGAGCCGCTCGTGAGTCGGGCAGGGCAAAAAGCGGGCCAATTCCTCGCACTTGGTTTGGCGGGCATGGCATTTGGCGTGATCATCGCGTCGGTGCTCAACTTCGCGCGACGGTATTCCAAGCTCAACGCACTCCAATTGACGCTCGTGACAGCCGGTTTCGCATGGCTCGCGATCGTTGCGGTGCCGTTCTTCAAATACCCAGCGAACCCGCCTGCGGTCGGTGATCCCGAAACGATCGACCAGCGGACCTGGTTCTGGGTTGCGGCAGTGGCGCTTGGCCTGCTCGCGGTGACGGCTTGCATTGCCGCCTACCGCGCGCTGGCAACCCAACGCGCGTTCCAATTGCTCGGTGCGACAGCGGCTTTCGTCGTCGTTGTTGCGCTTGGTTACCTGCTGTTGCCCGACGTGAACGAGGTGGCCGCCGACTTCCCCGCCACCTTGCTGTGGGACTTCCGGGTTGCCTCGCTCGCGCAGACGACGACGCTGTGGGTGACGTTGGGGCTGATCTTCGCCACGCTCACGCAGCTTGCCGCGCGTGACGTCGCGAAAGCTGAACTGCGACTGCCTGGTCTTCGCATGCGATTGCACCTGCGGACGAAGTAACGCAGCACCAAAAACGGCGCGCCGCTTGATCTTCAAGCGACGCGCCGTTTTCGTTAACCGTCTTAGTTGAGCGCGGCGTCGAGTTCGATATCGGCAACGCCAGCGAGCGCCTTGCTGATCGGGCAGCCATTCTTGGCTGCCGTCGCGGCGGCGACGAAAGCATCCGAATCCAGGCCCGACGCGGTGGCGCGCACCGTCAACTTGATCTTGCTGATGCGGAAGCCGCCTGCCGGGTCGGGGCCGAGGGTCACGTCAGCGGTGACGGTCTCGGTGCCGGGCGTGCCACCCGCGTTGGCGATTTCGGCCGAAAGCGCCATCGCGTAGCACGACGAATGCGAAGCGGCGAGCAGCTCTTCCGGGCTGGTACCGACGGCATCGTCGGCCGCGCGACGCGGGAAGCTCACGTCGAACTTGCCGACGCCGGAGCTGACCAGCGCGACCTCGCCCGATCCGTCCTGCAAACCGCCGGTCCAGTCGGTCCGTGCGCTACGAGTTGGCATGTGAATCCTTTCGGTTAGGAGGCCACCGCGGCCGCGGTGACTTCGTCGAGGCGTTCGAGCATGGCGGGCCACACCTGTTCGTGCACGTCACGCACCGCTTGCGACGGGAAACCCGAGTGTTTCAGGCGAAGCCGAATGCCGCGTGGCTGTTTCAAAAATTCAACGGCGACAACGGTTTCTACCCCGCCGGTGGCCGCGGTGACCCAGGTGAATTCGACCCGGCGATCCTTATCAAGGCGCAAAATGCGGCCATAGTGCGGATTGCGTTTCTCGTCAGTACCAGTGTCGAAATACAGCGGCTCGTCGACGCCGGGACGCATACGGACCGAACCGGGAATCGCTAACCACAGGTCGAGGCCCTGTGTCCACGCCGCATACAGCAGGCTGGGCGATGCTTTCATCACGCGTTCGACCATGAGCTCATTGGGTCGCGTGGACAGGTCCGGAGGAGGAACTGGCTGGTCCATCCCGTCGACCTTACCCGTGGTGACCGGGCGACGACGGCATCGGGTGCACCGAGGTCGCCGGGTCGACTTCGCACCATCGCAAGCGCGAAATACGGGCCTGCGAGCGCCAATCCGACGCACGGGGGCGCACGTGTCGGTGGCACGCAATAGGCTGGCCGATGTGGGAATGTCTGCGAAGTGGGTACGCGACCTCGGGGTCCGCCGCGCCTACCCGGTGCTCGGCGTCGGTTACCTAGCCTTCGTCTGGCCGCTGCCCGTGCTGCTCGGGTGGTCGGTCGGCCTTTGGCAGGCGGTTGGACTGTTTGGCTGGACGCTCGCGCTGATCGGGCTCGCCGAGTGGATGCGCCAGCGGCACGCGGTCGCGCGTGCACGTCAGGAGTTGGCGGACGCCGTCGAAGCCGTGCGGCGCGCTGAACAGCTGCGGGTCGTGAGCGAGGAACGCCTCGCGATCGCACGTGAAGCAGGAGATGCGCTCGCCCAAAGCATTTCGCTGATCAACGCGCAGTCATCGGTTGGGCTTGAGCTGTTCGATCGCAAGCCCGCGAAAGCCGCCGCGGCGTTGGCGACGATCAAGACAACGTCGAATCAGGCGCTCGCCGAACTACATTCGCTGCTGCCCGCCATTCGCACCGAGCCAGCAACGCAAGTCGCCGCCGACAGCGACGAGCCCCTGCCGCCACCCGCACAACGTGAGCCAACGCCAACACTCGACGACCTCCCGTCGCTTGTCGACCGCACCCGCGCATCGGGACTTGCCGTTGACACCAAGGTCATTGGCATGCCCAAGCAGTTGCCCGGCGTCATTGACGTGGCCGCCGCCCGCATCATCCAAGAGTCGCTGGCCAATGTCGCCCGGCACGCGCCGGGCGCAGACGCCCTGATCACCCTGCGCTACTCCCCCGAGTCGCTCGACATCACCGTCGACAACAGCCGCCCGCTAGCGCCGCCAAGCGCGGCGACTCGCGCGGCCGCGAAGGGCAACGGCATCATCGCGATGCGCGAACGCGCCCACGCCCTAGGTGGAGCGCTCACCGCTGGCCCGCGCCCGTCGGGCGGCTTTCGCGTCGCCGCGCGCCTACCAGCGCGTCCGGCCGTGGTTGAGGTTCACGAAGTCAGCGCATAATCCAGGCACGTGAAAGGCCCGCTCCCAACCGGGAGCGGGCCTTTCACGTTGCGGCCTTACTCGCCCGAAGCAGCAGCTTCCGGCGCGGGGCCTTCAGCAGCACCCGTGAGCACGACCTCCGGCTTGTCTTCAGCCGGTGCCTTCGTGAGCTTGGCCTTGCTGGTGAAGGTGAACTTGGCATCTTCACCAAGACCCTCGCCGTTCCAGCCTTCAACGTCGACAACCACGGTCTGACCAGCGCCGATCTCGCCGAAGAGGATCTTCTCCGACAGCTGGTCCTCGATCTCACGCTGGATCGTGCGACGCAGCGGACGCGCGCCGAGCACCGGATCGAAACCACGCTTGGCAAGCAGCGCCTTGGCCTGATCCGACAGCTCGATTTCCATGTCCTTGTTCTTCAACTGCCGCGCGACACGGTCGATCATCAGGTCGACCATCATCACGATCTGCTCGGTGTTGAGCTGATGGAAGACGATGACGTCGTCGATGCGGTTGAGGAACTCGGGACGGAAGTGCTTCTTGAGCTCGTCGTTGACCTTGAGCTTCATGCGCTCGTAGTTCGACTGGGTGTTGTCCGAAGAGGTGAAGCCGAGGCCAACCGCCTTCGAAATATCCGACGTACCCAGGTTCGACGTGAAGATCAGGACGGTGTTCTTGAAGTCGACCGTGCGACCCTGACCATCGGTGAGGCGACCATCTTCCAACACCTGCAGCAGCGTGTTGTAGATCTCCTGGTGCGCCTTCTCGATCTCGTCGAACAGCACGACCGAGAACGGCTTGCGCCGGACCTTCTCGGTGAGCTGGCCGCCCTCTTCGTAACCGACGTACCCGGGAGGGGCACCGAAGAGCCGCGACGCGGTGAAGCGGTCGTGGAACTCGCCCATGTCGATCTGGATGAGCGCGTCGTCGTCGCCGAACAGGAAGTTGGCAAGCGCCTTCGACAGCTCGGTCTTACCGACACCCGACGGACCGGCGAAGATGAACGAACCCGAAGGACGCTTCGGATCCTTCAGCCCGGCGCGAGTACGACGGATGGCCTTCGACACCGCGCGAACGGCGTCTTCCTGGCCGATGATGCGCTTGTGCAGCTCGTCTTCCATGCGGAGCAGACGGGTGGTCTCCTCCTCGGTGAGCTTGAAGACCGGGATGCCAGTCCAGTTGGCGAGGACTTCGGCGATCTGCTCGTCGTCGACCTCGGCAACCACATCCAGGTCGCCCGAACGCCACTGCTTTTCCCGCTCAGCGCGCTTGGCGACGAGCTGCTTCTCCTTGTCACGCAGACGCGCTGCCTTTTCGAAGTCCTGCGCGTCGATAGCGCTTTCCTTCTCGCGGCGGGCGTCGGCGATCTTGTCGTCGAAGTCACGCAGGTCCGGCGGTGCCGTCATCCGACGGATGCGCATGCGCGCGCCCGCCTCGTCGATAAGGTCGATGGCCTTATCCGGCAGGAACCGGTCGTTGATGTAGCGGTCGGCAAGCGTGGCCGCGGCAACGAGCGCACCGTCGGTGATGGAAACCCGGTGGTGTGCCTCGTAGCGGTCGCGCAGGCCCTTGAGGATGTTGATGGTGTGCTCGACGGTGGGCTCGCCAACCTGCACCGGCTGGAAACGGCGTTCCAGCGCGGCGTCCTTTTCGATGTACTTGCGGTACTCGTCAAGGGTGGTTGCGCCGATGGTCTGGAGTTCACCACGGGCCAGCTTGGGCTTGAGGATCGAAGCCGCGTCGATAGCGCCCTCGGCCGCGCCCGCACCAACGAGCGTGTGCAGCTCGTCGATGAACAAGATGATGTCGCCACGCGTGTTGATTTCCTTGAGCACCTTCTTGAGGCGCTCTTCGAAATCACCGCGGTAGCGGCTGCCCGCGACCAAGGAACCAAGGTCGAGGGTGTAGAGCTGCTTGTCCTTGAGCGTCTCGGGGACCTCACCGTTGACGATGGCCTGCGCGAGGCCTTCAACGACGGCGGTCTTACCGACACCGGGTTCACCGATGAGCACAGGATTGTTCTTGGTACGACGCGAAAGCACCTGCATGACGCGCTCGATTTCCTTAGCGCGACCGATAACCGGGTCGAGCTTGCCTTCGAGCGCGGCCTGGGTGAGGTTGCGCCCGAACTGATCGAGCACGAGCGAAGTGGACGGCGTGCCAGCCTCGCCACGCGACCCGGACGCACCGCCCTCGACGGGCTCCTTGCCCTGGTACCCCGAAAGCAGCTGGATGACCTGCTGACGAACGCGGTTGAGGTCGGCGCCCAGCTTGACGAGCACCTGGGCCGCGACGCCCTCGCCTTCGCGGATAAGACCGAGCAGAATGTGCTCGGTGCCGATGTAGTTGTGACCGAGCTGCAGCGCTTCGCGCAAGCTCAGTTCAAGGACCTTCTTGGCACGCGGGGTGAAGGGGATGTGACCGGACGGCGCCTGCTGGCCCTGACCGATGATCTCCTCGACCTGGCTGCGCACACCCTCCAACGAAATGCCAAGGGACTCAAGCGACTTCGCCGCCACGCCCTCGCCCTCGTGAATCAACCCAAGCAGGATGTGCTCGGTGCCGATGTAGTTGTGGTTGAGCATCCGGGCCTCTTCTTGGGCCAGGACAACGACACGCCTCGCGCGGTCGGTGAACCTCTCGAACATCGCTCCCTCACTCTCCTGCTCCGACATTCTGGCAACAGACGCCGCAGTATGCGCTGGTCAAACCTGGGCGTTCGACTGGCGAACTGTCGTCGTCAGCCTGCCATGAAGCCCGGGGGTTGCGGCCCCCGCCTCCACTCTAGTTGGCAGGGGATTTCCTTGCCGCCGGTCCACTCTATTGGCGTGCACCGACAACAAGGTCATTCACTCACAACGCGCACGTCACGGCATTCGTTTCCGATCCAGTTTTGCCTACAGCGAAATGTGGATCTAGCCGGTGAACGGCGGAACAAACTCGCACGCGACCGGGCGGGGGTGGTCGGGGTCGAGCGCGTTCAGCGCGAAACCGGCCGCGCGTGGCGAACCGGCGATGGCCAAATGTTCCGACAAATCCTGCGAGCAGCCGTCGGAAACGACGATCGACGTCGCGTTCGGGCCGGGCACTGTGCCCGATGTGTAGGGCACGACCAGTTCGTCTAACGCCGACGCGATGTTGGTGTAGGTGACGCGCGGATCGTAGACGCCGTCGGCATTAAGGCTGGTCATGAAGGGGCTGCCGGTGAACATTTGCGCGCACGCGTTGCAGAGCGAGCCGGTGAGCGCGTCCATCGCCGAGCCGACGCCGAGCACTCGGCTGAACGCGGCGATGTCGCCCGCGCCGAAGGCGTTCGTGCCAAGCCAGGGCGGCGCGATGCCGACGAACTTGTCGACCTTGGCGCCGCCGCCGAGTCGCTTGATGTAGTAGTTGCCCGCGATGTTGCCTTGCGAATGGGCGACGAAGTCGACTTTGCTCGCGCCGGTCGCGCCGAGCACCATGTCGACGAACGCCGAGATTTCGGCCGCGCTCTTTTCGATCGGTGCCATGCCGCCGATGGCTGAGATGGGCCACGGAAGGTCGTAGGCGCCGTAGGTGAGGGAGAAGACGCAGTAGCCCTCGTTGGCGAGCAGCGGGACGTATACGCCCCAATTCGTTTGCGCCCCACCGCCGGTGCCGTGCAGCAGGACAACCGGATTCGGGTGCTCCGGCGATGGGACGCAACGGGTGTCGTTCGAACCCGGCAGCGCGCCGCCTGGGTTGAGTAGTTCAGGGCCGATTCCAGCGAAGAAGTTGTAGTCAACCGGGTAGGTCGGTGTGGCCTGGGCCGGTGCGCTATTCGCCGCGAGGGAAAGCATCGCCGTCGCGACGAGGACGAGCAGCGTTCTCATCTCTTTACTGGAACACGTTCCAGTAGGCGATGGGGTCAGTTCGCCGAAACTCTGCCTTCGGCGATGCCAGCGGTCACGAGCGCGCCGCACAGGACGGCGAACGCAACGGTGTGTACGACGGCGCGCACGATGTTCCATCGCACCCATGCGGCTTCGAAATCGGCGCGCACGGTAGCCAAGTCGGGAACGGCTGCCGGGTCGCCCGCTGCCGCGAGGGCGTCGTTGAGCGGAACATTGGCGCCCGCGGTGACACCGAACGCGATCACGTTGAGCGCCAAGGCGATTGCTACCAGAATCAGCGTCTTACGTTGTGGCGCACCGAGATTGGTGAGCAGCGCGAGCAGCGTGAAGCCAACCGTGCCCATGAACGCGAGCATGAACCACGGGTTGATGATCACCACGTTGACCTTCTGCATCACGTCGACGAGCGTGCGCGCGTCGGTGCGTGCCAGGGCGGGCATCACCGAGATCGCGTAGGCGTAGAACACGCCAGCGGTGAGGCCGGTACTGAGCACCGCGAGAGCTAGCGCGCTAATCCGAAGGCCGAACATGGGATCCTCCTGCGTGAACCGTCGCCGAAAGCGTTTCGGCGTCAACAGGATTCAACTCGCAGACCGCGCTCTGCGATAGCGCTTTGCCGGCTTACAGGTCGTGGTCGGAGATCAGCCCGCTCTGCATCGCGAGCGCGGCCAGGCGCGTTCGCTTCTGGTTCTGCGGCAGGGTTTCGACCCCAAACTTGGCGAACAACGTGCGCAAATGCGTTTTGATCGCGTCGATGCTGAGGAACAGTTCTTCGGCGATCTGCTGGTTCGACGCTGGCGTCGCGAAGCCCGTCCCGTGTTTGTACGGCCGACACAGTGCGATCAGCACGGCCCGCTGGGTGTCGGTGAGCGAACGCATCGTCGGCAGCGAACCGGCCGCCGTGTGCGTCGCGTCGTCGACAACGCCGTCGAAATCAAAGAAATGCACGAGCGTTGTGCCGAGCCGAATGCGGTCGCCGGGGTTCAGGCGACGTCGCCCGACGAGGCGCTCCCCGTTGACGAAGGTGCCGTTGCGCGACAGGCCGTCGTCGACGATGGTCCACTGCGCGCCCAGATATTCGACGGCAGCATGCAGGCGTGAAACCTCAACATCCCAGCCAAGCACCAGGTCAGCGGCCAAATTTCGACCGATGGTGATGCGCTGACTTTGCGGATTCAACGCGAACTCGTGCTGCCGACCGGTGTCGTCGGTGAAGCGCAGGAACGTCACTGTCTCACCTCGAACTCCCGGAAAAGCTTGCGCACGAGAGCATTCTAACGGTGCGCCGACCTGACCAGGTGCCGCGAGGCCACCAGTTGAGCCCAAACGAGAAAAGGGCCGATCAGGCGAGAAACCCGCGCTGGTCGGCCCTTATCTAGAAAGCTTTGCGAATTACTTCGCGACCTCGGCGTTGTAAGCCTCGGTGATTTCGGCCGAGATACGACCACGAGCCGAAACCTTGTGGCCCTTACGACGAGCCCATTCGCGAATTGCGGCGCTCTGTTCGCGATCCATAGAAACGCGCGCCTTCCCCTGCGGAGCCGGAGCACCCGCGGCCTTCACCCGACGACGGCCACTGACGCGACGGGCGTTGTTGACCCATTCGTCAAGACCCTCGCGCAGGCGCGTGGCATTCGTCGTCGACAGATCGATCTCGTACGAAACACCGTCGAGCGCGAACTCGATGGTCTCGTCCGCGATGGACTCACCGTCGACATCGTCGATCAGGCTAACGGTGACCTTCTTTGCCATGAGATGAACGTCCTCTCGAAATCGTCAAGCCTGCCCTCAGGCCGAATACCCGAGGCAAGAATACCCCGAAACGTTAATTTTCCAACATGGGGTCAAAAGTTTAGGAATTGACTGGTCAGCGTGCAGTGGGTCGGACAATCGGGAACAGGATCGTTTCCCTGATTCCCAAACCCGTGAGTGCCATCAACAAGCGATCGATTCCCATACCTGTTCCCGTTGTCGGAGGCATGCCATGTTCCATCGCGGTAAGGAAGTCTTCGTCCAACACCATCGCCTCATCATCGCCCGCGGCGGCAAGGCGTGCCTGGTCGACGAAGCGTTCACGTTGGATCACTGGGTCTACGAGTTCTGAATAGCCAGTTGCCAACTCGAAGCCGCGAACATACAGATCCCACTTCTCCGTAACGCCGGACTTGCTGCGATGTTGACGCGTCAACGGAGAGGTCTCAACTGGGAAGTCACGAACGAAAGTCGGTGTGTAGAGCTTGTCGCCATAGACGTGTTCCCACAGTTCTTCGACAAGTTTGCCGTGACCGTAGCCCTTACCTTCCGGAATTTCTAGACCCACCTGTTCAGCGAGCTTCAGCAATTCCGGCACAGTCGTTTCTGGCGTGACCTCAACACCGATGGATTCAGACAACGAAGGGTACATCTCGACCGTCGTCCACTCGCCGCCGAGATCATATTCGGTGCCATCAGCAAGTGTGACTTGCAGGGTGCCGAAAGCCTCTTGTGCGACTTCTTGGATCAATTCCCGAATCATCGTCGCCGACTCATCGTAGGTGCCGTAAGCCTCATACGTTTCCAGCATCGCGAACTCGGGCGAATGGGTCGAGTCGGCACCTTCGTTGCGGAAGTTCCGATTGATCTCGAACACCTTCTCCAAGCCGCCAACCACGCAGCGCTTGAGGAACAGTTCCGGTGCGATTCGCAGGAAAAGATCCATGTCGAGCGCATTCGAATGAGTAACGAACGGACGCGCGGCAGCACCACCATGAATGGTTTGCAGCATCGGCGTCTCAACCTCAAGGAAGCCACGGCGCTCGAGGGCATCACGCAGCGCGCGCACCACGTTCACGCGCGTACGGGCCATCTGGCGGGCTTCTGGGCGCACGATGAGGTCGACGTAGCGCTGACGCACCCGCGACTCTTCGTTGAGCTCCTTGTGCGCGACGGGCAGCGGTCGAAGCGACTTCGCCGCCATCGACCACGAGTCGGCCATGACGCTCAATTCGCCTGTGCGCGAAGCGATTACCTCGCCATGAACGAAGACGAAGTCGCCAAGGTCGACGTCGGCCTTCCATGCGGCGAGCGCGTCGGCGCCAACGCCGTTGAGGCTGATCATCGCCTGGAGCTTGGTGCCGTCGCCCTCTTGCAGCGTCGCGAAGCACAGCTTGCCGGTATTGCGCACGAAGATCACGCGACCCGCGACGCCAACGGTCAAACCAGTCTGGGTATCGGCTTCGAGATCGGGATAGGCGGAACGGATTTCGGCGAGCGAATGGGTTCGCGCGACGACAACCGGATAGGCCTCGCCACCTGCGGCGAGCAGCCGTTCCCGCTTATCCCGACGGATCCGCATCTGCTCTGGAACATCGACATCCGCGGCGGGACGGTCGGCACGCGGCGAATCAGCGGGGTTAGGGGTGCTCACATCCGATAACAGTAGCGGGCAGGCAATTGTGCGCTACAGCGAGGCCAGCGCATTCACCTCACGCGCGAAATGCGGAACACCAACTCCAACGGTAAGCATCCCGGCCGACTTCAACGCCTGATATCCGCCGATCAGATCGGTCGCCCGATGGATGCCGAGATCCTGCAATGCGGCGGCGGCCAAACTCGATGTATAGCCTTCTGAGCAGAAAATGATCCACTCCACATCATGGTCGGCGGCAAGCGCCAACTTCGCCGACGAAGTGGGGTCGAGTCGCCATTCCAAAACATTGCGTTCGATCACCAACGCGCCGGGCAGCGAACCTTCACGCGCACGCTGAGCGGTCGGGCGAATGTCGACAAGGATCGCACCGCGAGCGAGCGCCGCGGGCAAGTCGTAAACGTAGAGGCGCCGCAGCTTTTCGCGGGCGTTGGCCAGCATCTGATCAATCGTCAAGTGGCTCATCACAGGTCACCTTCGGGCTGGTCGGTGAGGACGGTTTTGGTGCGACGGATGGTGCCGTGACCGGTCACCTCGTAATACGACATCGCTGATAAGGGCGGTGAATAAGCGTGCACGCTGAGCGTGGGGTCGAGTGGGCCGACGGATTCGCCAGTGCCCGAATCGGTAACCGCGTTGACCGGCGCGCGGACCACATCGTGCACCCAGCCAATCGGAAAAGAAGCCTGGTCACCTGCGGAAAGGGTGCGGCGACGCAACTGCGTTCCCGTCCAGCGATATTCCGACAAAGCGCCACTGAGGACGGTGAGCGCGCCGAGCGAACCGGCGTGATCGTGCAATTCAGTTGATTTTCCTGGCGTCCAACTGATCAGCCAGATATCAACTTCATCGTCGGCATGGAGTCGCGCCGCCCAACGCTCGTCGGTTGGCCAAATGCCACCTTCGGGCAGCAGGTGGTCGTAGGTGCCAGCGAGAACGCCAACGGCACCTTCATCGGTGAGCCGCAGCAAATCAGCTGGGCGAAGTCGAGTCGGCAGCGCGGGGCCGGTGGCCGTGGCGCGATCGAAAGAATGCTCTGCGGAAAGGGCAGAAGAACGCATGCGCGAATCTCCAGAAAGTGGGTTCGGTCGAGGAAAACTGCGGCCTCGAACGGTCGAGGCAAGTTAGCCTCGACAACACTCCTGGGTCTGCACAGCGGAAATCACGTTCGCGAGTTTAACAGCATGCGCACGCCATCAACAAAATGACGTGCGGCACACCACTCATTTTTTGTTGCGCTCGTACACCAGCCGCAGACCCGTCAAGGTCAGATGCGGTTCATGTTCGTCGATGGTTTCCGATTCCGGCACGATCAGCGGCGCGCCCGCACCGGTGGCGACCACGGTGACGTCCTTGCCAGCGAAGGCATCGAACTCGTCGCGGACGCGGTCGATGATGCCGTCGACCAGGCCCGCGAAGCCGAACACCGCGCCCGACTGCATGCACTCGGCACTGTTCTTGCCAAGCACCGAACGGGGACGTGCCAGCTCAACGCGACGCAACGCGCTTTTCTCGACCAGCGCCTCGGTGGAAATCTCGACGCCGGGGGCGATCACGCCGCCAAGGAACTCACCCTTGGCCGAAACCAGGTCGACGCAAATCGCGGTGCCGAAATCGACAACGATCGCCGGGCCGCCAAAGCGGCGGTAAGCGGCGAGGCAGTTGACGATGCGGTCGGCGCCAACTTCCTTCGGGTTGTCGACGAGCAGCGGGATGCCCGTGCGCACGCCGGGCTCGACAACAACGTGCGGGGTGTGCGACCAATAGCGCGTGAGCATGGTCCGCAGTTCGCGCAGGACCGGCGGCACGGTGGACAGCGCGGAAACGCCAACGACCTGTGCAAGGTCGGCATCGCCGATGAGCCCGCGCACCTGCACGGCGAGTTCGTCAGCGGTGAGCAGCGGGTTGGTGTGAATGCGCCAATGGCGCGCCAACGTCGCGTGCTCGCCACTGCCGGAAAACAGGCCAAGCTCAATACCGGTATTGCGGACGTCGATGGTGAGCAGCATGCGATTAAACGAACGAAAGTGAGCGCGGCGAGGTCAGGCCCGAGCCTTCGGGTGCGTGCGCCGGATCGTCGCCCAATTCGACCGGGCGGTTGTGATCGTCGACGAAAACGACGCGCGGGGCGTACTCGCGCACCTCAGCCTCGTCCATCTGGCCGTAGGCAATGAGGATCACGAGGTCGCCAGGGTGGACGAGGTGGGCGGCGGCACCGTTGATCCCAATGACGCCCGAACCGCGCTCACCTGCGATGACGTAGGTTTCGAGGCGGGCGCCGTTGGTGATGTCGACGATGCAAACCTGTTCGCCCTCAAGCAGATCGGCGGCATCGAGCAGGTCTTGGTCGACGGTCACCGAGCCGACATAGTGCAGGTCAGCGTGGGTGACAACGGCACGGTGGATCTTGGACTTCATCATGGTGCGCAACATAGGTCGAACGCCTTTCTTACTGCGGTAGCGAGTTCGCGTCTGGGTGGCCGTCGATGGTCGCGCCCAAAACGATGGGTGCGTTGTCGATGAGCCGGGTGTTGCCGACCTTGGCCGCGACGAGCAGGCGCGCGTTGCCGGTGGTCGGGTTGGGGTTGAGGTTGGAGTCGCGCAATTCGACATAGTCGACGTCGACGCCGGGAACCGAGGCGAGCACTTCGCTCGCTGCCTTAACGACGGCCTCCGGGCCGAGGCCCGACGCGTACTTGCCAGCGACGAGAGCGGCCGAGAGGGCGAGGGCGGTTTCGCGCTGTTCGGCGTCGAGGTAGCGGTTGCGCGACGACATCGCGAGACCGTCGGCCTCACGCACGATCGGGTGGCCGACGATGCGCGCGCTGAAATTCAGGTCGCGAACCATGTGCCGGATCAGGGTGAGCTGCTGGTAATCCTTCTCGCCGAACAGCGCCTCGGTGCAGTGGCTGATCTGCAGGAGCTTGCAAACAACCGTGAGCATTCCGCCGAAATGCGTTGGGCGAGAAGCACCTTCGAGCTCAGCACCGAGCGGGCCGGGCTCGACCGTGGTGCGCGGACCATCCGGGTACATCTCGTGGACGCTTGGCGCGAAAACCAGGTCGACGCCCTCGGCAGCGAGCAACTCAAGGTCGGAGTCGAGGGTGCGCGGGTAAGCGTCAAGGTCTTCGTTCGCGCCGAACTGCAGCGGGTTAACGAAGATCGAGACGATCACGATCTGATTGGTGAGCTTCGCCTGGCGAACCAGCTGCAGGTGACCCTCGTGCAGCGCGCCCATGGTCGGGACAAGGCCGATCGTGCGGCCAACACCGCGCAGCGCGGAAGCGACCGTCGACATCACCTCGGGGCTGTGATGCACCGTGAGCTTGCCGGGCGTGAACGCGCCGGTCGCGCGGGCGCCGCCTTCGTGGCGATGAATTTCCCTCGGCTCGAATTCCATCAGCGGCCTTCCTTGGCGAGTAGGTCCAGCAACGCTGGATTGGTTTGGGCGAGTTCGGCAGTGCGAAGCGACATCGCGCGATAGGCGGCGGCTAGGCGATCGTCCACGTTCTCAAGGGCGTCGAGATGGGCGGCGACCGCGTCGACGTCACCGCGCGCGACCGGGCCGGTGAGCGCGGACTTGCCTCGACGCAGCGCGTTGTCGAGCGCGGCCGAGACGAGCGGGGCGATCAGGCGTTCCGGCAGGCCACCAGGCTGGTCGTCGACGGTTTGTTGACCGAAGACGCCCGGGCCAGCAAGCGACTCGCGAAGGGCTGCGACCGCGTCGACGATGACGGTGACCAGGTGATTACTGCCGTGCGCTAGCGCGGCGTGGTAGAGCGTGCGCTGGTCTTCGGCGACGCGAACGGGCTCGCCGCCCATTTCAATGACCAGCGCCTGGGCGATGGCGTAGCCGATCTCGTCGGCCGCGGTGATGCCGAAGCAGCTGTTGGCGAGGCGGTCGATGTCTTCGTCATGGCCGGTGAAGGTCATCGCGGGGTGGATCGCCAAGCCGAGCGCGCCCTGGTCGGTGAGCGGGGCGAGCACGTTGACGCCGTTCGCGCCCGAGGTGTGGGCCACGATCGTGCCCGGTCGAACCGCTCCGCTTGCCGCGAGTCCGCGCACCAAACCCGGGAGTTCGGCGTCAGGCACCGCGAGCAGCAGAAGTTCGGCGCGTGCGGCGACCTGCTCGACCGGCAGGATCACCGAATCGGGCAGTCGGGTTTGCGCGCGATGGACCGACTCGTCGGAAATCGCGGCCACCCCGAACACCACATGACCTGCGCGTTCGAGTGCGACACCAAGGGCAGAACCCACGCGTCCCGCCGAAATGACCCCAACGGTCAGCCGTGCGGGCGGTAGGTCGACACCACTGTTGTCGTCGTCGAAATTGACACTTCTCGAGGTCAACGTTGTCCTCTCGATTGCGTTCCAGTCCCGCTGCGCGGGTACCAGACGTACGAGACCACGATAACGAACGTTTCAGCGCGAGCGCCACGCGGCTGTGACGTGATGTGCACCGCTTATTGCTGCGCAACCGGGTGGTTGCGATACACGTGGCATTTTCGTGCACGTTCGCTTCGTTTGGGCTGAAATTGGGGCCTTGGTGCGCGAACGTGCACGAAAACGCTATTTGCTTTTCGCGCCCGACTCCTGCTGGAGGTTGGCCATGATGTCGGCAACCGAAAGGCGGGGGGCGTCGCCTTCGGACTGGGCGCGACGGCGACGGCGCGACGGGGTGCCGACCGGGGTCGGGGTGGGGTCGGCGCCGGGATCGGAAAGGCGGGTGGGCTTCGGCTTGGCTTCGGCCGTTGCGTACGCGAGTTCCGGCTCGGTTGGCTGGGAGCTGTTCGGCTTGTTCGGCGACTGCGTGCCGCCGGTCTGCTGCGACGTGCTCGCCGACTGTGTGCTGTTCGCCGACTGCGCGGTGGTCGGATGCTGGGTGCCGTTGGTCGACTGCGAGGCGGTCGCCGACTGCGTGCCAGTGGTCACCTGCGAGGTGCCCGCCAGTTGTGTGTCGTTGGGTACGCCATTGGCCGGACGCTGCGTGCCGTTCGTCGGCTGCGAGGTGCTCGCCGACATGCCGTTGGGCTGTGCGCCACCTGTCGACGTGCCGTTCGCGGGCTGGGCTTTTGCCGACTGCGCTGCGCCGTTAGCCGCGGGCTTGTCGTCGGCGACAACGCGGGTGTTCGGGGACGACAAGCGCGGCGGGGCGGACTTGCGCAGCGGCGACGACGGGAACGGGTCGGCGGTCGCTGCGTACTCGTCGAGGACAACGGCCGACGTTTCGGCAGTGACCGGGTCGTCGTACGGGTCGGCGAAATTGGCGGCGACTGGCGCGAGGAAAACCGGCTTCAACGTGCTGGGCGGTTGCTGCCACGGTCCGAACCAGGCGGCGTCGGCATCCGTCGGGCTATCCAGCGAATCCTGGTCACTTGACTCAAAAGCGTCGAAGGAGCCGCTCGGCAGCGCGTCGATGCGAACAGCGTCGGCTTGCAGCGCGGGCTGGTCGTCGGGGAGCGAGCCTTCGAAAAGGTATTGCAGGTTCTGGCGCAAAACGGCCAGTTCAGCGCGCAACGCGGCCATTTCGCTCGCGTCGGCGCCAACCTCAGCGCGCACGCGCGCCTCGACACCCATCTCGTACTCACGGCGAGCGTTGACCTCACGCTCAAGCTGGAGTTCGTAAACGGTCTGCATGTCGCGCACCTTGGCCTGATCGACCGCGGCGTCCTTGCGGTAGCGCGTTGCCGCGAGCGCGCCAATGACGGCGGCCCATAGTGCCGCTACCAGGCCAATCCGCACATATTGCAGGTTGTTGCTGAAGACAAGGAAGATGCTGGCGGTGAGGCCGAGCAGGATGAGCGCGCCGATCATCAGCTTCCCCGCGTCGGCCCCCCGACGACGAGGCGGGCTGGTGCGGGAAGGTGAAACCATGATGGCCAGGGTAGCGGGCAATCGCCGCAGAGCACACCAAAGGGCATGGTTGGCTAATTGGCCGATTGCTAAGTAGTAGCCGAATCGTCGGTCGGGTCCTCGGGGGCGCGGCAGCAGAACTCAAGCCACAATGCCGCAGCAACCAGCGCGGAACCCGCGAGCAACCCAACGACCGCACCCGGAATGTCGGCCTCGGCAGCACTAACCGATGCCCGCTGCGGGAAGGCCCAGAGCAGGAACCCGAGCCACGCGCCCGCCGCGATCGACCCCACCTGCAACGACGCCTTCGCGAGCGCGGCGGCCCGCGCGACATTGATCGGATGCAGCTCATGCGGTCCGTCACCGACGTGCTGATCGGCGATCTTGGCTTTAATCACGAACCCGAGCGCGGTCTCAATCGCCGCGACGGGCAAAAGCGAAGCACCCGCGAACATCGTGATCGCCGGAAAACTGCTGTACGCCCACCGCGTAACGGCCCAGCCGAGCGCGGCGGCAACGATGACATTGAGGACGAGGTCAAGCACCCGCGTTGGTCTCAGCTGCACGATGGGAAACCTTCGCTGCGGCGGGCGCTACTCGCGGTGTTGATGCCCGGGGCGGTCATGTCGGCGGGGAAATGCACCGAACCCGTTGTCCCGCTTCGCCCTTCGGCGGTGCGCATGGACTTGGCTTCTGCGTCCGTGCGTGCCGAGTCGCCACGAGCATCGACCGACCCGGCAGTCCCCGCCGCACCGGTCGGCCTATCGACGTTCGGCGAACTCGCGGGCGAGGAGTTTTCGGGGATCAGTGACAGGTCGGTGCGGATGACACCGTCGCGTTCGGCGGGCGGGAGGGCGGCGAGTAGGTTCGCGATTGGGGCGTCGTTTAGGTGAGCTGCTGGGTCGGCGTCTAGCCAAGGAGTGAGGACGAAGGCGCGGTTGGCGGCCTGAGGGTGCGGGAGGGTTAGGGTGGGGTCGGCGCTGGTGAAGACGTTGTCGCCGTCGGAGACGCTCACGACGTCAACGTCCAAAGTTCGTGCGCCCCAACGCACTTCACGCACGCGATGCGCGCGCTGTTCCAGCTCTTGCCCGAAGCGCAGCCAGTCGAGCGGAGCGAACGTCGAATCCTCGGCAATGACAACGGCATTGAGATAGTCGTCCTGCTCAACGCCACCCCACGGTGCGGTGGAATACACCCCCGACACCGCGACCACGCGATCCCCAAGCGCCGCAACAACACTGCGCAGATTCGCGAGCCGATCCCCCAGGTTCCCGCCAATCGACAGCACGGCCCGCGTCATCGGACCGCGCCGACTACTGCCGCGTCCCCGGCGAACGCAGCCCACTTCCCCCGACCACGCACCCTCAGACCTCTCGGTGCCGAACCTCGGCGGCCGCCGCACGGATGTGCCGCGCCGCCACGCGAACTCACCGCGGCGCTTCTCACTGCCGCAGCTCCGCGGCCACCGTCCGGTAGCGCGTCGCAACCACTCACATGTCCTCGAACGTGCGCGTGCCCCGACGCCAATGCGCTCGCGGCCGCACCTTGAGGTCCACTATCCGGTTGGGCGTCGCAACCACTCCTCATCGCCGCACCTCCGGGGCCACGGTTCGGTAGCGCGTCGCAACCACTCGCACGTCTTCGAAGGTGTGCGGGATCGGGGCCGATGGCTTGTGGACCACCGCTTCCACGGCCTCGATGCGTGGGTCGGTCATTACGTCGTCGGCGATTTCCGAGACCACTGTTTCGATGAGGTCGCGGGGTGGGCCCGCGACGATGCGCACCGCGCGTTCCGCCAAACCGCCGTAGTCGACCGTGTTGGCCAGGTCATCGGATGCCGCGGCCGCGGTGAAGTCGACCCAAACGGTGAGGTCGATGACGAATTCCTGACCGTCGCGCTTCTCGAAATCGAAAACCCCGTGCCGTCCGAAAACCCGCAGCCCGCGCAATTCGATGCGCGAAGTGGCCGGGCGACCGGCGGGGGGCGGCAACAGCGGTGAACTCATGACTCTCCTCGGAAGCGCCCGGCACGCTGCCAGGCTTCGGTGACAGCGATGGCGTCGAGCGATGACCGCACGTCGTGCACCCGCACGCCCCACGCGCCGTTGGCCGCCGCCAATGCCGACACCGTCGCGGTTGCGACCTCGCGGCCGTCGGGGGGACGCGGCGTGTCGCCGTCGGCCAACAGCGCGCCGAGGAAACGCTTGCGTGACGCGCCGATGAGGATCGGCAGGCCGTCGGCGACGAACTCGGGTAGCGCGGCGAGCAGCGCCCAGTTGTGGTCGGCGTTCTTGGCGAAGCCGAGGCCGGGATCGAGGATCAGCCGTTCGGGGGCAATACCTTCGGCGACGGCGAGGTCGACTTGGCGGCGCAACTCCGCGCGCACCTCGCCAACCACGTCGGCGTATTCATTCGCCGGTCCGACGTGCCGGTAGTCGGCGCTCGCCCGCCAATGCATGAGAATCCACGGAACGCCCGCTGCCGCAACAACTTTCGCCATGATGGGATCGGCGCGACCACCGGAAACGTCATTGACGATCGAAGCGCCCGCCGCGATGGCCGCCTCAGCGACCTCACCGCGCATGGTGTCGACCGACGTCGGCACCCCAGCCGCGACAAGCCCGCGAATGACTGGAACAACCCTCGCGATTTCGGTGGCCGGGTCAACCCGGTCCGCACCGGGTCGCGTCGACTCGCCGCCCACGTCGACGATGTCGGCCCCGTCCGCGAAAAGCGAAAGTCCGTGCGCGATAGCAACTTCGGGATCGAGGTAACGACCACCATCGGAAAAAGAATCGCCAGTTACGTTGACGACCCCCATCACCACGCAGTCGCGCCCGTCACGCGCAACGGGCAGCGATCCGCGAGTGGCGGGTGCAGACTGCGCGGCCCGCCAACCCGGCGCAGGCTCGAACTCGGTGCCCGCTCGCCCGCTGACCCGAGATTCGCTTCGCATCGGAGACGCGGGCTCCTGCCGCTCGGGCAACCCCTGCGGCGCGGGCGCGTCTCCCGGCGGGGTCGAGCTCATTTGCGCAGGATCAGGTCCAGCGCCTCTGATCGCGAGGCGGCGTTGGACTGCAACAGGCCGCGCACCGCCGACGTTGTTGTCGACGCGCCTGGCTTGCGAATTCCGCGCATCGCCATGCACAAATGCTCGGCCTCGATGACCACGATCGCGCCGCGTGGGTCCAGACGGCGCATGACCGCGTCGGCGATCTGGCTGGTGAGACGCTCTTGCACCTGCGGGCGCTTCGCGTACAGGTCGACAACGCGCGCCAACTTCGACAAGCCAGTGACCCGACCGTGCGTGCCCGGAATGTAGCCAACGTGGGCGACGCCGTGGAACGAAACGAGGTGGTGCTCGCACGTTGAGTACAGCGGGATGTCGCGGACGAGCACCAATTCCTGGTGGCCCTCGTCGAACGTGGTCGCGAGGACTTCGTCGGGTTCGACGTAGAGCCCGGCGAACATCTCGCGGTAGGCGCGCGCGACGCGGGCGGGCGTGTCGAGCAGGCCGGGACGGTCGGGGTCTTCGCCGACAGCGAGCAGCAACTCGCGAACGGCCGCCTCAGCGCGGGGTTGATCAAACTTCGCGCCGGTCGCCGTCGCGATCAGCTCAGCCGCGTCCTTGTCGTTGTTGTTGACCGACAACTTCTCCGCACCTCCACCATCTTCGGTGCCGATCGACCTCGGGCATCCGCCTTTTGAGCCTAGTTGCCCGAGATCGTCGACTAACCTGCGGCTCAGCGACGCCCGTCGGCCGGCGGTTCCGGCGACTGCGGCGGGGTCTGGTCACCCCACGGTTCGAAGCCCTCGGCAGCCCCGTGACGCGGCGGCTGTTCAGGCTGCTGCCACGTGCCCTGCTGCGGCTGCTCCCAGTTACCCGTCGGCTGTTGAGGGGGCTGAGGCGGCTGACCGAACCCGGACTGCGGCTGGTCGAACCCATTCGCCTCTTCGCGCGGCGGCCAACCCGGTGCCGACCACCCGGCAGGAGCGCCGTAGTCGGGACGCGAACCGTGCGTGGCGGGCCCAGTCGGACGTGGGAACGCCTGGGTGGGCGCGGACTGGTCGGGCGCGGCAGGCAGCGGGTAACCGCCGGGTGCGGGAGCCGGGTAACCGCCGTGACCGTTGGTTGCACCCGCAGGCGCGACCGACTTCGGCGCGGCAGGCGGCGGCCACGGCTCGCCACGTTCAGCGGCCAGTTCGCCCGGCGTTTTCACCGGCGGCTTATCCGACGGCAACCGGTCGCCAAACTCGTTGAACGCCGTGATGCGCGGACGCTTCTCGACCGAGGCGAGGATGGTTTCCAGGTCCTTGCGGTGCAGCGTTTCGCGCTCAAGCAGCGCGGTGGCGAGGACGTCGAGCACGTCGCGGTACTCGTTGAGGATTGACCACGCCTCGGTGTGCGCCGCCTCGATGAGGTTGCGAACTTCCTCGTCGATCTCGCGGGCGACCTCATGCGAGTAATCCGACTGCGCACCCATGCTGCGACCAAGGAACGGATCGCCGCCTTCTTGGCCGTAGCGGACAGCACCCAACCGCGCGCTCATGCCGTATTCGGTGACCATCGCGCGAGCGATCTTGGTCGCCTGGTCAATATCGGACGACGCGCCCGTTGTCGGCTCGTGGAACACCAGTTCCTCAGCCGCGCGACCACCCATCGCCATGACCAACCGCGCGATCATCTCGGCGCGGGTCATCAGGCCCTTGTCGTCTTCGGGCACCGTCATCGCGTGACCACCGGTGCGACCGCGCGCGAGGATGGTGACCTTGTAAACCGGCTCGATATCGGGCATCGCCCACGCGGCGAGCGTGTGGCCGCCCTCGTGGTAGGCCGTGATTTTCTTCTCGTGCTCGCTGATGATGCGGCTCTTGCGACGCGGACCACCGATGACGCGGTCGACCGACTCTTCAAGCGAGTCGCCGGTGATGACCGTGCCGTGCTCACGCGCGGTGAGCAGGGCGGCTTCGTTGATGACGTTGGCGAGGTCGGCGCCCGACATGCCAACCGTGCGCTTGGCCAACCCGTCGAGGTCGGCGTCCGGCGCGATGGGCTTGCCCTTCGAATGCACGCGCAGGATGGCACGGCGACCAGCGAGGTCGGGGTTGCCGACCGGAATCTGCCGGTCGAAACGGCCGGGACGCAGCAGTGCGGGGTCGAGGATGTCGGGGCGGTTGGTCGCGGCCATCAGAATGATGCCGTTGCGATCGCCGAAGCCGTCCATCTCGACAAGCAGCTGGTTGAGGGTCTGCTCGCGCTCGTCGTGACCGCCGCCGAGGCCGGCGCCACGCTGACGGCCGACCGCGTCGATCTCGTCGACGAAAATGATGCACGGGCTGTTCTGTTTGGCCTGCTCAAACAGGTCACGCACCCGCGAAGCACCAACACCGACGAACATTTCGACGAAGTCCGAACCCGAAATCGTGAAGAACGGAACGCCCGCCTCACCAGCAACAGCGCGCGCGAGCAGCGTCTTACCGGTGCCGGGAGGGCCGTAAAGCAGCACGCCCTTGGGAATCTTGGCGCCAAGCGCCTGGTAGCGCGCCGGATTCTGGAGGAAGTCCTTGATTTCGACGAGCTCTTCGATGGCTTCGTCGGCACCAGCCACATCGTTGAACGTGGTCTTAGGCATGTCCTTGGTAAGCATCTTTGCCTTGGACTTGCCGAAGCCCATCATTCCGCCGCGACCGCCGCCCTGCATGCGCGACATGACGAAAAGGAACAGGCCAACGAGCAGCACCATCGGCAAAACAAAGAGCAGCAGCTGCGAAAGCGCGCTCTCCTGTTTCACGACGGTGTTGTATTTGGCACCGGACTGCTGCACCGCGTTAAAGATCTGATCGGACGTGCCGCTCGGATACTTAGCGATGATCTTGTTCTTGCCGCCGGTGGCTTCGTTGCCATTGTTCAGTTCGATCCGGAGCTGCTGCTCCTTATCGTCGATCTGCACGTTGCTGACATTGGCTTTGTCACTGAGCTGGCTGAGCGCAACAGAAGTGTCGACGCTCTCCCAACCGCGTGTGTCATCGCCGATGTAGCTGAACAGCCAGATCGCGAGCAGGATGCTCGAGATGATCGCCAAGGTGCGAAACACTGTCTTGCGGTTCATAGAGCGTCGGCCGGACGGCCCAGTCCTTTCCGGTAATTCTCCGGGGAGTGGCTAGCGAACGGATGCGGACATGCCACGTTACCGCGTACGGTCATATTCGAAACATCGCGCAGTTCGGCTGCTGGTGCAGTTGCACTGGTCAACGGCCGGGGCGAGGGAGAGGTTCCCGAATGTCTCGACCGCGTTGCTTTATGTGGCCCTAATCATGTCATGCCCGCCCTATCGTGGGGTGAGACACAACTACAGCGCAGGGGGTACCGACATCGTCGAGCTAAGAACACCCACAGCGATTCTGCGTCACGGCAAAGGGCGAGTCTCAGTGATTCGTCCAGGCTCCGACGGCGAGCGCGTCCTTGATGTGCCCGTGTCTGACCTGCTCAAGGTGCGACTAAACCGACGCGCCGACGACGCGGTAGTCATCGAGATCTATCTCCGTCACCCAACACCCGTGCTCACCGGCGTTCCCGCCGACCGCACGCCTCTTCCGGTGCTGTTGAACGAGAACGACGTGCCTGCCGCACTGGGCATTGTCGACCGGATCAACGACCAGATCCTGGCAACGCAGCGCATCGACGTCGCGTCGCCCGACCTCACTCCCCCGGCACCCGAAGAAGGAAAATCGGGCCCGACCAGGGGCGATGTGGAGCGTGCTGTCCGCAGGATGGCGCCGCGCAAGGAAGCGCGGTCGGCGGTCAACGCGCTGAACCGGTTCGTCACGCCGAATGAGTACGTGCTGGAAACGGCCATCGCGACGGCATTGCCGCCCGCTGGCGTCGGCATGGGTCTGCTTGCCGCGACCACCGACCGGCTGCTTTTCATTTCCGTCGGCACCGGCGAGCGGTACGCGCACGAGCTGCCTGTCGCGGCGATTCTTTCGGCACGCACGGTCGAAGGTCGCAGCGCGCCGGGCGAGGTCGATACGCGCCACGGCGGATCGGGCATCGACGTCAATGACGGTGGACGCATTTTGCATTTCGCCGGACTTGATCGCGCCGACACCGAACGGGTCACCTGCGCGGTGAACTTCGCGGTGCGTCGCGAAGCCAACGACGGCGCGCCGGGCCCAGCCGACCCGGGCGTGTCGCAGCTGTACAGCGAGTGGGAACTACTCGTCGAACGCCATTCACTTGGCATGGTCGACGACGGGCAGTTCCAGCGCTACGGCCGAGGAATCCTGCGCAGCCTGTAGGCGCTAGTCCTCTTCGGGACTAGGCGGCCCGACGATCGGCTCTTCGGTCGTTGTGTCGACGGTGATTTCCTCGACCGTTTTGGGCGCCGACCCGACGAGCTCGATGCGCCGCCACGGGCTCGTCGGGCGCGTCCAGAGGCGAACCAATTCCAAGCGACGGTCAACGCCGCCGTTTTTCAGCTCGGCGAGGTCTTCTGTCGCCTGCCAGAAGGTCCAACCGGCCAGGTACGCGTCGCCGAACTGACGCCAGTTGCGGTAGCGGCGTTGGGCTTGCGGCAGCGCCCGCATGATGTAGGCCCATGCCATCTCGGCTTCGATGTAGCCGGCGGTGAAGGCCATGCGCGCGACCGCGACAACGCGGGCGATGTCCCATGCCTCGATGCCATGCGGCAGCGGGCGCGAAAGATGTTCAGTGAAGCCGATTTTCACGGCTTGGGCCCAGATGTCGTAGTCGCGAACCAGCGACTCCGGGTTGTCCATCCCCCTAAACGAGCCGACCTGACGCAAAAACGCGCGATGCCGGTCGGCACGTTCGCCGAAACGGTCGCGTTCGCTCGCGTTGACCGAGGCGTTCACCAGGGGGTTGATCAGCGCGTATAGCGGCGAATGCATGCCGTCGAGCAGCGCTTCCATCGTGGCGCGCGCCTCGTTCGCATCGGTGATTCCCCATGCGCCAGTGAGCGTGTCGATCGCCAATTCGCGGCGGTCACCGAGCGGGTGATCGCGCTCTGGCCCGAGCAAAAGTTCGTCGTGGAACGCGTCCCAGCGGGCGGAGTAGAACGCCCCGAGTGCGAGGCCGCGCAATTCATCGTCGCTCATTTCGGCGCCCGACCAGTGGTCTTCTTCGCGCTCATCCAGTTCCGGATACGGGAAAGTGGTCAGCGCTGGTATTCCCCGAGCAGGCATGCGGTCGAGTCTAATGTTTTCTAGGCCTGCCGTGATATGCCACACAGGTCTATTGTTCCCGTATGTGTAGAAATATCACCGTCTTGCGTGGTCTGGAGCCTGCCGCCACCGAGCAGGAGATCTACGCTGCCGCGCTGCAATATGTACGCAAAGTCGGCGGCATCTCCGGGCTGAGTTCAGTCACCAAGCCCGCTGTCGACAAGGCCGTCGCCGCGATCGCGGAGGCGACAACAACCCTGTTGGCCGAATTGCCCGATCGCCGGGTGCCCCCGCCAACCGAACCACCACTTCGCCGTATCGCTGCCAACGACGCGGGATAGGTGTTCTACTGCCGGTAGAACCTGTGTCAAAACAGTGGAGGCTCTACCGTGGCTGAACTCGATGTGCGAAATCCGGCAACCGGCGAAGTGGTCGGCCATGTGCCCGTCACCACCGCCGACGAGGTCGCGCGCGCTGTCGACCAACTGCGCGCGCACCAACCTGCTTGGGAAGCACTCGGGGCCGACGGCCGCAAAGAGTGGTTGCTGAAACTGCAAGATTGGCTCATCGACAACACCGAGGAACTCGCCGCGGTGTTGCAGTCGGAAACGGCAAAGCCGCGCGTCGACGCGCTCATCGATCCTGCCTTCGCCATCGACCTGCTCGGCTATTACGCGCGCCGGGCTGCCAAGTTCCTCACCGACGAACATCCGTCGCCGCACAGTCCGCTCGCTCGCGCGAAGAAGCTCACGGTCACTTACCGGCCGTATCCGGTGGTTGGTGTGATCACGCCGTGGAACTTCCCGCTCGCGATGCCAGCGATCGACATTTTTCCCGCGCTCGCCGCTGGCGCTGCCGTGATTCTGAAACCGTCTGAGGTCACGCCACTTTCGGCGGTCGAACTCGCGCGTGGCTGGGCCGAGATCGGCGCGCCGCCGGTATTCACCGTGGTCACCGGTGCTGGCGAAACCGGCGCGGCCGTTGTCGAGCATGCCGATTACGTGCAGTTCACCGGGTCAACGGGCACCGGTCGCAAGATCGGTACCATTTGCGCCGAGAAGCTCAAGCCCTACAGCTTGGAACTCGGTGGCAAGGACCCGGCGATCGTGCTCGCCGACGCCGACCTCGACCGCGCCGCGCACGGCATCGCCTACGGCGGCATGTTTAACGCTGGTCAGGTGTGCATCTCGGTTGAGCGCGTTTACGTCGAAGCGCCGGTTTACGACGAATTCGTCGAGAAGCTCACCGCGGCCGTCGCCGCGTTGCGTCAGGGTGCCGATGGGCGTGAGTCCAAAAACGACGTGGGCGCGCTCGCCAACGAAGCGCAGCTTCGCATCGTGGAACGCCACGTCGACGAGGCCGTCGCGGCAGGCGCGCGTGTCACGACCGGTGGTAAGCGCACTGGCGTCGGCACGTTTTTCGCGCCAACCGTGCTCGTCGACGTTGACCATTCGATGGCCTGCGTCGCCGAGGAAACGTTCGGGCCAACGCTGCCGGTGATGAAAGTGGCCGACGAGGCCGAAGCCATCGCGCTCGCTAACGACTCGCGCTACGGCCTTTCGGCGTCGGTGTGGACCGGCGACAAAGCACGCGGCGAACGTGTTGCGCGGCAACTCAACGCGGGCGCGGTCAACATCAACGATGTCTTCGCGAATCTGTTCAATTTCGCGATGCCGATGGGCGGTTGGGGCGAGTCGGGCGTTGGCGCCCGCTGGGGCGGGGCGGCGGGTGTCCGCAAATACTGTCGCGCCCAGGCGATCACCGCGCCCGCGCTGCCGACGATGGCCAAGGAACTGATCTGGTTCCCCTATGACATGAACAAGCTCGTGTTCGCGCTCGCTGCCATGCGAGCGGCTGGCGCGCGTGGTCGGAGGCGCTTTGACCTACCGCGCGTTTGGCGGTTGAAGGGCAACTAAAACCTTCCTGTGAGCAATCTCACAGCAGGTAGTGCGTGGCGGTGCGGGTTCGGCAATCTGCCGGTCACGGCCGCCTTTCGCATCGCGTCGGCGCAGGTCATCGACTGTGAAGTCGACCGCATTCGCGCTGGTCAATCGGTCCGCACGCGGGCCCCCACCGTCGGGCGCCTGATTGCGCGCAGCAAACGACCGGCCAATGTCGCGAGCGACCATGCCAGGCCATATGCTGTGCGAACCAACCTGATGTCCGTTTTGATCCACCTGCGCGAACTTCCCGGCCCTTTTTGGCTGGATTTTCTCGACCTATTCTGATAGCAAGGGGCTATGGACCCGCATTTGCGCGATCTGCGGTATTTCGTCGCCGTCGCTGAGGAACTGCACTTTACGAACGCCGCTCAGCGCTTGCACATCGCTCAGCCGACGTTGTCACGCCAAATCCGGCAGCTCGAACGCCAACTCGACGTGGTCCTGTTCGACCGCAACCAGCGCAGTGTCGCGCTCACCGTCGCAGGCAAGGAACTGCTCGACGGCGCTCGCAAGATCCTTGAGCTCTGGGAAGTCACCAACGTCTCGCTGCAAGAAGCGGGCGAGGTGCTGCGCGTCGGCATCCAGTCCGCGCTCGGTCGCGGCCTGATCAACGACCTGGAAAGCGCGTCGGGACACCGTCTCGCGCTGCATGCCGCGTCATGGAACGACCCGTCGAGCGGGCTTGCTGGCCGTCAGGCTGACATGTCGCTGGTCTGGCTGCCGCTGCCCGACTCCAACCGGTACCGCTGGCAGGTGCTGCGCACCGAGCCGCGCTGGGTGCTGCTGCCTGAGTCGCACCCGTTGGCGAGCCAGGATTCAATCGACTTCACCGACCTGCTCGACGAACCCTTCGTCGCGTTGCCGACCGAAGCTGGCGCGATTCGCGACTTCTGGCTCGGCAACGACGCGCGCGGTGGTCGTCCCGCCAAGATCGGCGCGGAAGCCGCGACCCCGGAAGACAAGCTCGAAGCCGTGAGCCTCGGCCTCGGCGTGTGCTTGCTCGCCGAAAACAACGTGCCGATGTACCGCTGGCCTGGCCTTACCGCGCGGCCCGTGACGGGGTTGAGCCCGTGCGAACTCGCTGTCGCGTGGCGTGCCGACGACACCCGGCCGACCATTCTCGAATTCGCCGCACGCGCTGTCGCTGGTGGTTTCGCCGATCCTGCCCCGGTCACCGTCGCACCGCTGGCGGTTTAATTCAGCAGTTCAAGTTGGGCGGCGAGGCCAAGTAGCGTGGCCTCGCTGCCCGGCTGACCGATCAGTTGCGCGGCGAGCGGCGTGTGCGCGTGTGGGTGCGTACCCATCGGCAGCGAAGCGGCGGGCCAGCCGACGAGATTCCACAGGCCCGTGAAGGGCGCGTAGCGCAGGCAACTCACCACATTCGCCGCCCATCCCCGGGTTGCCCATTGCCGGGCGCGCGGTGGTGACGCCGCGAGCGTCGGGGTGATGACCACGTCGAAGTTCTCGAAGAAGTCGAGCAGTCGCGATTCGATGCGGTCGAGCTGTTTTGGGCGCACGAGGTGTAGTGCGCGAATTACGCGACCGATCGTGAGATGTTTACGTGTGCGCTCGGGGAGTCGATCCGGTTCGGTGAGCGCGTCGGCGTCGTCGAGGGTCGCTGTTGTCCAGCGCAACAGCATCGCCGCCATCGTGCCCTCATAGGACAGTTCGATCGGCTCAACGTGATGACCGAGCGCCGCCGCGTGCGCGCCCGCGATGCGCGCGGCGGCCGTCCAGTGCCGGTCGACGTGAATCCACCGCGACGGGGAAGCCACCGCGACGCCGATCCGCAGCGTTCGCGGTTGATGCAATTCGGCGAGGTCAGGGCGACCGGCGAGCACCGAAAGACCAAGGGCCGCATCCGAAACCGTCGACGCGAAGATCCCGTTCTCGGCCAGCCCATCCCAGGAACTTGTGCCAATTTCGGCTGGCACAACCGACCGCCCCGGCTTGATCCCGAAAACCCCGCACGCGGCGGCGGGCACCCGAATCGAACCGAGCCCGTCGGTGCCGTGCGCGATGGGAACCAACCCGGCGGCAACGGCGGCGGCCGACCCACCCGACGACCCGCCCGCACTTCGCCCGACATCATGCGGGTTGCGAGTGATGACCCCGTTGCTGTCGGTTGTCCCCCAGAGCCCAAGCTCCGGCATGGCCGTCGTCCCGACCACGATCGCGCCAGCCGCCCGCAGTCGCGTGACGACAGGATGGTCGACCGCCACATTCTGCTTAACCGCAACCGGCACCCCCGCCAACGGCAACACATCAAGATCAACACGCTGCCCGAGCGCGGCAGCTTCAGCCCGCGCATGCTCAGCCCGTACGCAGGCAAACGCATTGATCTTCCGATTCTCAGTTCCGATCCGCGTGAGCGCGTCAACGGCAACGTCAACGGGCGAAATCACCCCCGCCCGCACCCGCGCGGCAGTAGTACAAGCGGGCCCAACCAGCGGAAACGCAGGCTTCACCCTCGGGCGTTCAAAACACAGCTCATCGGCGTCCCAGGGCAGGGTCACCTCGTCATAGAGGTCATCGTGCACCGCGGATGCTCCCCCTCTGCCTAGACTTTCGCATTGCTTTGGGTCATCGGAATACGGGCGCTCAGCTAGCAACGCGAAAGCTATCATTTCGGCTGCCGCGGGAGGCTTGATGAGGAGTGGCGTGGCGGAATCTATTTCGCCCTGCGAAGGGTTGAAGACGGCCGTCGCGAAGGGTTTAGGAACGAGCGCCCAGCATTCGACCGCGCATGCGGAGAGCGTCGAATTTGGGATTATGCGCAGCTCGCGACGCGGAGCGAGCGGGCTAGCCCTAGTGGTCGAGTATCCGCGCAAAATGGACGCTCCGCAGCAGGCGAGCGCCGAACTTCGCAAGTAGCGCGCGGCTCGTGACGCGAAGCGAGCGGGCGAGCTGTCCATGCGGAGGACTCGCGCATTGCACATTGTGCGCAGCTCGCGACGCGAAGCGAGCGGGCTAGCCCTGGACGCGGGTATTCGCGCAAATGGACGCCCGTAGCAGGCGAGCGTCGACTCTCGCAGGTAGCGCGATGCTCGCGACGCGAAGCGAGCGGGCAAGCCCTGCGAGCGGTGGACGCGCACAAAACGGACGCCCCGCGGCGGCCGAGCGTCGAACTTGCACATTGTGCGCAGCTCGCGACGCGAAGCGAGGGGGCTAGCCCTGCGAGCAGAAGATTCGCTCGAACGGAGGCTTCGCGGCGGCGAGCGTCGAATCTCGCAGGTAGCGCGATGCTCGCGACGCGAAGCGAGCGGGCGAGCCCTGCAATCGACACGTTCGCGAGAACGTGCCCGGGCAACGGCCAGCAACATTCGAACGTGCACGGATCGAGCACCCGAATCTCGACCGTTGCGCGCAGCCCGCGATGCGAAGCGAGCGGTCGCGCCCCTGCAATCGACACGTTCGCAGAAACTCAGCCAACCACCCGCGACCTCGAGGAGCGGCGGCCCCGCAGGGGCCGGTCGCGGCCGTCCGTCCGTTCAGGTGCCGTTGCGTAGGCGACGAAGGAGCAAGCAACGGTGCCTGAACGGACGGACCTCAGGGCCGCGACACGCGCGCGCCAGCGCGCCAAAAACACAGTTATGTACCGAATCCCTCCACCGAATACCCGTGGCAACGGCGGGCGGTCTACAACCCGCCATGTAAAGAACCCCCGACAGAAGCGGGCGGGCTTTTTCTTTAGAACCCGACCACCCACGGGCTACGTTCAATCCCACGTCCCCATGCCCGCGCGCACCACACCCTCAGCGCATGAGCGCAAAGACCCAGGCTGGCCACCTTCACAGGAACGTCACCACTCCGGCCACTGGCCGCGCTTAAACCACGTCCCGCGCGCGTCCACAACCCTTAGTGCGGTCCGCCAGACATGGCTGGCCACTGCCACGAGAACGTCACCACTCCACCCACAGGCCGCGCTCAAACCCACGTCCCCACGCCCTGCGCGCGCACAACCCTCAGCGCGATCCGCCAAGACCTGGACTGGCCACCTCCACGAGAACGTCACCACTCCCCGGATGGGGTGGCGAGCCAACGACGCAGGCAGCAACCAGCCACGTCGCCACCCGCTCAAACCGCCGCAACCACGCCCTCGCGCGCCCACCCCCTGAGCGCACGATCCGCAAAAACCCGGGCGATCACCTTCGCAAGCACGTCACCACGGCCCATAAACACCCACCCGAGCGACACAAAAGTGCGGGCGGGCAACCTCACCCCACCCGCATCCAACCTACGAATAAACAGCCGGGTCCAACGTCCCGATGTACGGCAAATCCCGGTACCGCTCCGCATAGTCCAGCCCGTACCCCACAACAAACTCGTTCGGGATGTCGAACCCAACATTGGCCACATCAACCGGCGTCTTCAACGCATCCGGCTTGCGCAGCAACGTCACAACCTCAAGCGACGCCGGGTTGCGCGTCGACAGGTTTCGCATCAACCACGACAGCGTGAGTCCCGAGTCGATGATGTCTTCGACGATCAGCACATTTCGCCCAGCGATGTCTTTGTCGAGGTCCTTCATAATTCGCACAACGCCGGAGGACGACGTCGACGAGCCGTACGACGAAACGGCCATGAATTCCAGCTGCACCGGGATCGGGAGCGCGCGGGCGAGGTCGGTGATGAAGAAGACCGCGCCTTTGAGGACGCCGATCAGCAGCAGGTCACCTTCGGGTGAGTCGGGCGGGTATCGCTTGGCGATGATCTCAGCGAGTTCCTGGGTTTTGGCCTTGATCTCGTCTTCGGTGATCAGCACCGACGCGATGTCGTCTCCGTACACGGGAAGTGTCCCTTCTGTTCCTGATCACTGCTCGGTTCGCGGCTGCGTGCGCACTGTCAGCGTGCCATGTTCGCGGGCGACGACCAACCTGCGGGCCGGGTCGCCGCCGCCAACAGCGACCGCACCTTGCCCGCGCCATTCGCTCACGAGCGCGTCGATTGCTTGTAATTGCGCGTTCAGCGTGCGGTTGACCCCGTGTTGGGCGAGCCAGTCGCGGATCGCGCGGCGACGCACCGCGACGGGTGCAGTGGCAAGGATCTCGCAGGACAACCCGGCTGGATCACTGTGCGCTACCGAACTCAGTTCGGCGGCGAGCCCGTCGATGACTTGGCCGTCGGCGCGGAGATGGTCGGCGGTTCGCGCGAGCGCTTGGGCGACGCCCCCGCCGAGCACGTCCTCAAGCAGCGGGAGCACTTCGGTGCGCAACCGGACTCGGGTGTACCTCGGGTCGACGTTGTGCGGGTCGTCCCACGGCGTAATCCCCAGGTCCGCGCACAGCCCGACGGTGTCGGCCCGCCGCACCTCAAGCAGCGGCCGCCCCCATGGCGCATTCCACGCGGCCATGCCCTGCAACGAGCGCCCACCCGCTCCGCGCGCGAGCCCAAGGAGGACGGTCTCGGCTTGGTCGTCAAGGGTGTGGCCGAGGAGCACGGGCCGCCCGTCGCGAACCTGTTCTAGCGCGGCGTAGCGGGCCTGCCGCGCGGCGGCTTCGACTCCCCCGACGCGCCCGACGTCAACGGGCACGACTCGCGCAGCGACGCACCCCAGTTCTAAGGCTTGGTCGACGGCCCGCGCGGCAACTTCCCCGGACCCACTTTGCAGCTGATGGTCGACAACAACCGCTTCGACTTCGCCAATCTCAGCAACAGCGGCAGCGGTCAACGCGAGCGAGTCGGCTCCGCCCGACAGTGCGACAACAACACCACTGGGCCGAATAGGCAAGTCCCCCAACCACTTTCGCACACCACGCCGAACCGCAAGTGCGGCAGGAGTTTCCGGCAACGCCTTACGCGACACCAGCGCCACCGCGGTTTCGAACCAGAGTGGCATTTTCGTGCACGTCTGCGGACCTTAGACCGGAATCCGGGCAGTTCAGCGCGAATGTGCACGAAAATGCCATCCATTTGGCAACCACAAGGTTGCTATGCGCAGCCCGACTCCACCGCACTACCCCAACACCCGCGCGACCCACAGCCCCGGCTCATCAATCTCGGAAACCAGTGGCAACGTGTCCCCACTCGTCCAAATCGCGTTGAACTCGCTCATCCCAACGCGCGCAACCACCTCGTCAACAAACTTTTTCCCACGCACGTACTGCGCGACCTTCGCGTCAACCCCAAGTAGCGCGCGCATCAATCGCTGCACCGGGTTGCTCGGGCGCTTTCGCCGCTGGTCGAACGCGCCCCGGATCTTCTCGACGCTCGGCACAACGGCAGGCCCAACCGCGTCCATCACGTGGTCGGCGTGACCTTCGAGCAGTGTGCCAAGCATCAGTAGCCGGTCCAATGCCTCGCGCTGCGGCGGAGCCTGCATCGCGCGCAATAATCCAACGATCCCCTTTGAATTGGGGTCGTCTGAACCAGGATTCTTGCGACGCAATTCGAGTTCGCCGGTGAGGCGCGAAATCATTTTGCCGAGTGAATCGTCGCCGATCGCGCTGAGCTGGTCGACGTTGTCGCGCATGTAGTCGGCCAACCACGGCGCCGACGAAAACTGCACCCGATGCGTGACTTCATGCAGGCAAACCCACAGCCGGAAATCGGTCGGGTCGACACCAAGCGCCCGCTCGACGCTCAAAATGTTCGGCGCGACAAGCAGCAGGGTGCCGTCTTCGCCGGTGAACGGGTCGTACTGGCCGAGGATGGCCGTCGAAAGGAACGCCAGCATCGCGCCTGCCTGCACCCCGGCGGGTTTGCCCGCCAGCTTGCTGACCCCGTCGGGCGTGGAAGTGCCGGTGAGGGCGGCTATCGAGTCGGCGGCGGCGTTGATCCACCCAGCCCGGCTGACGATCCGCGCGGCGGGAACGGGTTCGTCGTCGAGCCGCAAACTGACCTCGCGCACCGGCCCTTCGGCCCGCACCGAAAGCTCGGCTAGCTCGGCGACGATCTGCTCACCGTCGCCCCGCGTGATGCGCGGCCCGGACGGGGCGAGCACGGCGCCGGTGCGCGCGGCGAGTCGCCAATCGACGATGCCGCTGAACGTCTTCTTATCGGCAAGCTCCGACATGTTCGCTACCCGCTCTCATGAGCACCCGCAGTTGCGCAGGGTGGCCGCCACCGCGTCGAGTGCGGGGCGACTCACTTCGGGCAACCGGTCGTTGGACATCAACGCGAAAGTGAGCACCCGACCGTCCCGGTCGAGCACATATCCGACCAACGCGCTGCCGACGCTCAGAGTTCCGGTCTTCGCACGCACCCACCCAGCACCAGCGCGGTTGGCGGTGACGAAACGCGCGGCCAGTGTGCCGGAACCGCCCGCGACGGGCAGGTCGTCAAGCAGGGGCGACAACGCCGCGGTGCGCGGGTCGACTTCAGCTTTGGCCTGGGTGCCCGGCAGCACGCCGGTCGGCTTGGCTGCGGTGGCGATGATGGAGTTGAGCAGTTGGGCGGGCACGCGGTCGTCGACGGACAGTCCGCTGTTGTCCTTCATCGTGAGCCCAGTGATGTCGAACCCGGCGGCGATGAGACCCGAGTTCACCGCGTCAACGGCACCGGCGAACGACGCTTCGTGCCCGGTCGCAACGGCCAATTCACGGCCAACCATTTCCGCGAGCACGTTGTCGGAGTGAACCATGAAGTCGTGCAAGCGAACTCGCAACGGCGCGGACTCCACCTTCGCGAGTTCCTTACCGGGCGTCGCGGCCTGACCAACCCGCGCCAACGCCGGGTCAACGCCAAGTGCGGCGGCGAGCGCGCGCCCGGCGTCGAGTGCGGGCGTCGCGGTGCGCGGGGAGTAGTCGGCGAGCGGGTCGATGCGGCCGCCGTCGATCATCACCGGTTCGATGGGTGCGATCGACCCGTCGGGAATGTCGACCGGATCCCAGCCCGGCGCCATCGTCGGACCTCGGTATGCCGAAACGTCGACGAGCACCGAGCGAACCTGATAACCCGACGCCTTGATCTGGGCGACGAGGTCAGCGAGTTTCGGCGCGTCGGTGTAGTAGCCGCCTTCGGCGCGCGCGGTGAGCGTCGGGTCGCCAGCGCCGACCAGCACAATCTCGCCCGGCCCACCGGCGACAACGCGCGTGGTGACGCGCTGCGAATCCGGCAGCGTGAGCAGGGCGGCGGCGACGAGCATCACCTTCGCCGTCGACGACGGAATCATCGGCTTGCCCTGGTCTTGACTCCACAACACCGTGCCGCTTGCCGCGTCGGTGATCTGTGCGGCGAAAGCGCCAAGGTCGGGACTGGTCACGACAGGGCCAAGCGCGGCGGCGATGCCAGCGGCCGACGGCATCGGCGCGGCACCCGAAGCGGGCAACAGCTGGTCAGCAGGTGTGGCGACGGTCGGCGGTGCGGAAATAGTGAGACCACCGTGCCGGAATTCTGGCGTCCACGGGCGCGCGACAACCGCGAAAACCGCACCGATAATCAGCAGCGCGACCAGCACCGCAGCAACCCAAATCCACCGTGATCGTCGGCTCAAAACCCTCATCCCTCCACCAACCCCGCGCCTGCCGCACCGGTGCTCAACGCCACCACACTATCCTCGTTGCGCAACGGTTCGGCAGAACCGCGTACGCAAGCCCGCGAATAAGAGGAGATGGCGTGGAGTTCGACGTCACCATCGAGATCCCCAAGGGTTCTCGCAACAAGTACGAGGTCGATCACGAGACCGGTCGCATCCGGCTCGACCGCTTTCTGTACACCTCAATGGCCTACCCCGCCGACTACGGCTACATCGACAACACCCTCGGCGAGGACGGCGACCCGCTCGACGCGCTTGTCCTGCTGACGGATTCGGTGTTCCCCGGTGTGATCGTTGAAGCGCGTCCGGTCGCGGTGTACCGCATGACCGACGAAGCTGGCGGCGACGACAAGATCTTGGCCGTCCCGGCTGGCGACCCGCGCTGGGACCACATCCAGGACCTTGGCGACGTTTCGGAGTTCCTGCTTGGCGAGATCAAGCACTTCTTCGAGCGCTACAAGGATCTTGAGCCGGGCAAGTTCGTCAAGGGTTCGGAGTGGCTGCCGCGCGCCGAGGCCGAGAAGATCATCGACGAGGCGTTCGCCCGTGAGAAGGAACAGGGCCACTAAGCCCCGAGTACGCGAAAAACGGGAAGTCCCTTTTGGGGGCTTCCCGTTTTTTCGTTGCTAGTACCAGATGTAAAGGTCCCAGCCGTCCCAGTTTTCGACGCATTCCCAGTAGTAGCCGCCGGTGTAGGACGACTCGCCGTCGGCGCGGCACGAGTACAGGCTCGGGTAGGTGGCGTAGTAGGTGCCGAGCGGGCCTGCCGACGCGGTGCCAGCGGCTACCGTCGACACCCCGGCGACGGTAGCGAAGGCGAGCGCGGCGATGGTTGACTTGATACGCATTGGTGACTCCTGTTGTGGCGGTTGCTTTCTCGTTAGCAATCACGTTATGAGTGATCAACCGCCTAAACAGCCACCCCTAGGTGGACGCGAGGCCCACCTAGGTCGCTTTCCTACTCACTCTTTGGTGCCCGCCTGAATTCCGCCCATCTGACGTAGCGGAACTTCCTTCCAGAACAGCACGAGCAGCAGCGCGATCAGCGCGACGCCAGCCGCGACAAGGAACACCGTCGACATCGAATCGGCGAAGCCAACCTTGAACGGTTTAGCCAGCTCTGGGTTCAGTTGCTGGATCACCGAGCTGTCGGAAAGCACCGAGCTCGCCGCTGAAGTGTCGTGTGCGACAAGACCTTTCGACAACGTGACGTCGGCAGGGTTCGTGCTGTGCAACCCTTCGACAACAGCGTGCTGATATGCCGGGTCTTTCGCTGCCGCCTGCATCTCGTCGGTGATGTTGGGCGTGATCAGCGAGAACAGAATCGACAGGAACACCGCGGCGCCCAACGTGCCGCCGATCTGTCGGAAGAACGTGGCCGACGCCGTCGAGACGCCCATGTCGGCGGGCGGCAGCGCGTTTTGCAGTGCGAGGGTGAGCGGCTGCATCAGGTTGCCGAGCCCAAAACCGGTGCACGCCATGAAGATCATCGCAAGCCAGAGCGGACTGTCCGCGGTGAGGAAATGCAGCAGGAACAGCCCCGATGTGAGTGCGGTGCCGCCGATAATCGGGAAAACGCGGTAGTGGCCGGTGCGCGAAATCAGCCGACCCGACAGCAGCGAACCGAGCATGAGCCCGAGCACCATCGGCAGCAATTGCAGACCAGCTTCGGTCGGCCCCGCACCACGCACCACCTGCAAGTACTGCGGCAGCAACAACATTCCGCCGAACATCGCCATGCCAACGACGAACGAAATGGCAACGCCCAGTGCGAAAGTGGTGTTTTTGAAGACGCGAAGCGGGATCAGCGCGGCGTCGCCCATGTAGTTCTCGACCGCGACGAAACCGGCGAGGCCGAGCGCGCCAATCACGTAGCAGGTCAGCGAAGCGGCGCTTGTCCAACCCCACTGACGTCCTTGTTCGGCCACGATCAACAGCGGAACAAGCCCGATCGAAAGCACAACGGCGCCAAGGTAATCGATGCGGTAGGTCGCCTTCGGCTTGCGCGGCAGGTGCAACACCTTGGTGACAACAACGAGCGCGAGCAGCCCGAACGGCACGTTAACCAGGAACACCCAACGCCAGCCGGTGATGCCCAAAATGGAATCCTGCCCGGCGAGCAGACCGCCAAGCACCGGGCCAGCAACACTCGAAATACCAAACACCGCAAGGAAATAACCCTGGTATCGCGCGCGCTCACGCGGCGGGATGATGTCGCCCATGATCGCAAGCGCAAGCGACATCAAACCGCCAGCGCCGAGCCCTTGGAAGGCGCGGAACGCGGCGAGTTCGTACATCGATTGCGCCACGGTACACAACAGCGAACCCACGATGAACAGGCCAATCGCGGTGAGGAAGAACGGCTTTCGGCCGAACATATCCGATAGCTTGCCGTAGAGCGGGGTGCTGATCGTCGCGGTGATGAGGTAGGCCGTCGTCGCCCATGCTTGGAGGGAATAGCCCTGGAGGTCGTCGGCGATGGTGCGAATCGACGTCGAGACGATGGTCTGATCGAGTGACGAAAGCAGCATGCCGAGCATGAGCCCCGACAGGATCGTCAAGATTTGGCGATGGGAAAAGCCGGTGTCGGATTGCTCCGACGGCTTCGTGGTCGTGCTTGTCACTTGTTCTCCGTCGATTTCAAGATGGGATTGCGCGCGGCGAGGGTGGGCCGGGCGTTGTCGTAGTCGGTCACGTACCGCGTGAGCAGACGCGCGAAGGTCGCGAGGTCGTCGGGCGACCATCCCTCGGTGACGAGCGCGACGCCTTCGTGGCGTCGCTCGCGAATGCGTTCGGCGACCTCATGACCCTTTTCGGTCACTTCGAGCAGCGTCGCGCGACCGTCGTCGGGGTCGGCGGTGCGTCGCACCAGGCCATTGTCGACGAGTTGCGCCACCTGGCGGCTCACCGTTGACGCGTCGGAATACACCGCTTCGGCCAGCGCGCCCGAGCGCATCGGCCCGTCGCAGAGCAGCCGAAATAGCACGACGAAGCCGGCAGGATCGATGCCGAATCGCTCTTTGGCCTGGGCGAGCATGCGGTCGCGTAGCCGATGCAACCGGACGAGTTGGGTCGCGATCGCATCGATCGACGGGTCAGTCATCTGCCACCTTTGCTTGCAGCATGCAATTAGTTGTATGGCGCAAGCATATGGGCGGAACGGTTGCCGTGGCAACCGTTTAACTAGGTTTTACTCGCCCTTGAAGTCGGGCTCGCGCTTCTGGAAGATCGCAGTGATGGCCTCGGTGAGGTCGTTCGACGGCAGGAACGCGGCGTTCCACGTCGACACGTACCGCAACCCGTCGGTGACGGCTGGCCGCGTGCGGTGCTCAAGCACGTCCTTGATGCCCTGGACGACGAGCGGCGGGTTGGCGGCGATCTCGGCGGCCATCGCGTCGGCGGCGGCGAGCACTGCTTCCTGGTCGGGGTAGACGTCGTTGACGAGACCAATGCGCTCGGCACGCTCGGCGTCGATATCCTTTGCGGTGTAAGCCAATTCGCGCAGATGACCTTCGCCGATGATGCCGGGAAGACGTTGCAGCGAACCGATATCGGCGACGATCGCGACCTTCGCTTCACGCAGCGAGAACTTCGCGTCGGCGCTTGCCAGGCGGATATCGGCGGCGGCGATGAGGTCGAGCGCGCCACCGATGCACCAGCCGGAGATGGCCGCGATCACCGGTTTGGTGCAGTCAGCGACGGCCGTCACCGATGCCTGCATGCGCCGAATCTCATGCAGGAAATCGGTGCGCGGGGCGGCCTTGGCGTCGGGCGCGAGGACCGGGGCGAGGGTGGCCGCGATGGCGGGCAGGTCGAGGCCGAACGAGAAATGCTTGCCCGAGCCCGTGAGGACAACCGCGCGCACGTCGGGGTTCGCGCTGAGTTCGGCGAAAATCAGCGGCAGTTCGCGCCAGAAATCCGGGCCCTGCGCGTTGCCCTTGCCGGGGCCGGTGAGCGTGACCCGAGCTACGTGGTTCGCGATGTCGACGGTGAACGCCTGCCAATCAGTCATGTATCGAATTATGTCGTTACCGGCGGGTACCGACGATGGCGCGTCGGCGACTTTTGATCATGTGCGCCAAATATGAACTCTCACCGCATATTTACCGACCGCGACCTACTCTGGATCTCATGCGCAGGTCGTCTCTTCCGCCAGTCGCATGTCGAGTCGCGGACACGCTCATCGCCCGAGGTCATCACGGCGTCATCGTCTCCCCCGATACGCCAGCACCCACCGCTGTCGACGCCGCGCGCGCGTTCGGCGCGGGACCAACCGAGATCACCCGGTCGCAGGTCTTCCTGCTCGACGACGACCCGGTTTTGTTGCTCGTCGCCGATCATCACCAGATCGATTTGGTGCGCATTGGTGAGCGGTTGGCTGGCAAGTTGACGCAGGCACCTACCGCGTTGGTTGAGCGGGTAACCGGCCAGCCGATCGACGGCACCGCGCCGGTTGGTCACCCGACCAACCTGCCGACGTGGGTCGACACCGCGCTCGCCGAGCACCCCGAAGTGTGGGCAGCGGGCGGTCATCCGAACACGGTGTTCCGCACCAACTTCCGCGAATTAGTGCGCATTACGGCGGGTTTGCCGCTTGAGGTGGACTGAGCTGGCCGGGCTGTCGGGCGTAAATTGGGCCGGGTGGGCGATGTTGTACGACCTTCACCGGGCGAACTGGTGGTTCCTGACGACCTGAGCGGAATCACCGCCGAGCAGTACCGCGCGTCGATGCGCCACTACCCGGCGGGGGTAACGGTGGTCACCCTGGGTGGCGCTGACGGCCCGGTCGGCTTCACCGCGACATCGTTCGCGTCGCTGTCGCTTGAGCCGCCGCTGGTGTCGTTCAATATCGCGCATACGTCGTCGAGCATCGACGCCCTGCGCAAAGCAGACAGCGTAGTAATCCACTTTTTAGGCGAACACCAACAGCACTTGGCGCACCGCTTCTCCCGAACCGCCGCCGACCGCTTCACCGACCACAGCCTGTGGACCCCGTTGGACACGGGCGAGCCCGTCCTCCACGGCACCCCGATCTGGTTGCGCGCGACAATGCACAGCTTGATCGACCTTGGCGACCACACATTGGCCGTTGGCCTGGTCACGCGGGTGCACGACGAAACCAACGAGTCGCCGTCGGCGGCCCCGCTGCTGTATTACAACGGCGAATACCACCGCCCGACGAAATTGGATGGGTGAGCGGGCTTACCTCGCACTGACCGCAACCACCCGGTTGCTACATGACTGGCATTTTCGTGCACATTCGCAGGCAAACCCCGAAATTCGGCCTGTTCCGTCCCGAACCCGCACGAAAATGCCAACCCCACGACGTGGACTTGCCCGCGCGTCCCGCAGCTATTTACCTCAGACTTCCAAAGTCGTACAATATTTTGTACGACCTATGTGAGGGAACCATGACTGCGCTACCGATCTCGACCGCACGCCAAAACCTGTTCAAGCTAGTTCAGCAGGTGAATGACGACCACGACGTCGTAACCGTCGTGACGAAGTCTGGCGAAAATGCCGTCCTGGTAGCGGAATCCGACTGGAATTCCATCCAGGAGACGCTCTACGTGCTTGCCACCCACGGTGGCGTCGAGCTGCTTGAGTCCGCCCGAGCTGGATACGAGGGCAAGTTCACCGCACACGAACTGATCGATCCCGATGTCTGAGCGAAAGCTGGTATTCACGGCATACGGCTGGAATACCTACGCTTCGTGGCTCAATCGCGATCGGAATGTCCTCAAGGCCGCGAACAAGCTAATAGCCGCGATTCTCGATGACCCTTTTACCGGGGTGGGCAAGCCCGAGCCGTTGAAACACCAGCTGGCTGGGCATTGGTCTCGGCGGATTACCCGAGAACACCGCATCATCTATCGGGTGACCGACACCGAGGTGATTGTCATCGCGGTGGGCGGGCACTACGCGGAGTAGCCCTTCACTCAACCAAGCAAGGCGCGGCTCCCGCAGGCGAACTCGCCGTCAACGGGCGCGTTTCCGGCGACGGCCCCCACAGCCCGTCGACCGCCGCGTACTCCCAACTCGGCCCGCGCGTAACCAACGTGGCGATCGCCTCGATCAGCCGGTCGACGTCGGCCGCTGTCGTCCCCAACCCGATGCTCGCCCGCAAAGCGGCGGACAAGCCGAGGCTCGCCAACAGCGGGTGTGCGCAAAAGCGCCCGTCACGTACGCCGATCGCGTGCTCAGCCGACAAGTACGCGGCCACCTTGCCCGGCGCGAACCCGTCGACGGTGAAACACACGATCCCAACGCAATCCGGGCTGTCGGGGAACAGTCGAACAATCGAAACGCCAGGAACAGCCGCCAACCCATCACGCAACCGGTCGGCGAGGAACCGCTCGTGCGCGACCAACTCGTCGGCATCAAACGAACTCAGCGCGGCACACGCGGCCGCGATCGCCGCCGCGCCCAACACATTTGGCGAGCCAGCTTCGTGTCGCTGCGGTGCCGGAGCCCACGAAACATCCGATACGGAAACCTCACGAACAGCCCCGCCTCCAGCTAAGTACGGCGCGGCCGAGTCCAACCAATCACGCCGTCCGACAAGCACTCCGGCCCCAAACGGCGCGTACAGCTTGTGGCCGGAGAACGCGATGTAGTCAATACTGGTGTCGCGCAAGCTAATCCGACGGTGCGGAGCCAACTGGGCGGCATCGACCAAGATCCGCGCGCCACACAAATGCGCGACGGTGGCCAGGCGCTCAAGCGGCAACACCTCGCCGGTCACATTCGAAGCCCCGGTCACCGCGAGCAACGCAGCGGGTCGCGCGCACAACTCAGCGACAACCCGGCCAATCGTTTCCTCGACCGTGTCCGCAGCCGCGACAACCCGACGACCCTTCGCCGCCCACGGCAGGAAATTCGCGTGATGCTCAATGTCGAGCACCACCGTTTCCCCTGGTACACACCCTGCGAGCAGGTTCAGCGAGTCGGTGGTGTTGCGCGTGAAAACAACAACCTGGTCAGCGTCAGCATCGAGGAAACTAGCCACAGCCCCGCGCGACGCTTCGTAGCATTCGGTCGAGATCCGCGACGCGTACCCAGCCCCGCGATGCACGCTGGCGTAGTAGGGCAGCAGCTCAGCGATCCGGTCGGTGACCTGCGCTAATGCGGGTGCCGAAGCGGCGTAGTCGAAGTTGGCGTAGGTCGCGGTGCCACCTTGCACGAGCGGCACCTGCAGGTCGGCACCGGAAACGGTGGCCAAGGCACAGGTGGGGTCGATAACGGCAGTCATGAGAGGTATCCCGTCGGTTCAGGGACCCAAGCTAAGAAGGGTCCGCGCTTGCCGCGCCCACTGCGGACGCCAGCCTGGTCGTCACCCGGAGCACCCCACCGCGGAGGAGGGTTGCCGACCAGCTAGCCGGGGCTTATCGCTGGTACTCGTGACCTGTTTCGAGAGTGACAGATGCCCCCAAACTCTGTCAACCGCGACTTTCCGAGCAGTTGCCCCAAGATTGCCAACAGGCGCAACACGCCACAGTCGCAACCCTCAATGATTGAGTTCCCCCACTATCTGTTAGAGTCAGCCAAATGTCATCGAGCTTGAGCGGCCCGCAGCGCTACCCCGTGTACGCGCTCGCTCGCCTCACCAAGGCGCTGCATGCCGAAATCGGCGTGCCATTGCGCGACCACTGGGTGCTTACCTTCGTCGCCGATAACCCCGACCTCTCGCAAAAGAAGGTCGGCGAAACCCTCGGCATCGACCGCAGTGAGGTCGTCCGGGTGGTCGACGCGCTCGAAACCGCTGGTCTGGTGGAACGCACCCGCGACGGCAAAGATCGCCGCAAGTACCGCCTCACCATCACCGACGCCGGCCGCAAACAATGCAAACGCGTCGACAAGGTGATCGCCGAAGCCACCGATCGCGTCTTGGGCGACCTCGCCAAAGACGAGCGAGCCACGCTCAGTCGGCTCGTCACCAAAGCACTCCAAGGCGTCACCGAATCGCCGATCTGACCGGCCGAAACGGATACCACGCAACAGCAAGCGCGCCGAGTACCGTTGGCATTTGATGCTTCCGCACCGTTTGCCCTTCGGTAACCCGACTGTGAAAGAACTAAACGACACCGATGGGGGTCACCCGATGAGAGGTGGACGCAGCGCAATGCTCGAGCCACACCTGCCCGACTTGACCGGCAGCAATCCGCTGCTGCGCGCCGCGATGGCCGCGCCGGAACGCACGCTGGTCGACATCGTCACCGCAACCGCGATGGCCTTCCCCGACGCGCCCGCGATCGACGACGGCGAAACAGTCCTGACTTACCTTGAGCTCATCGCCGCCGTCGAGGCGCGCATGGCCGAGCTCGCTGACGCGGGCGTTCGCCCAGGTGATCGCGTTGGTGTGCGGATGCCGTCGGGTTCGGCCGCGCTCTACATCACGATTCTCGCTGTGCTCTATTCCGGCGCGGCGTATGTCCCCGTTGACGCCGACGACCCCGAGGAACGCGCCCGCCTGGTTTTCGGCGAAGCGCGCGTTTCGGCGATCGCGACCGGCGACGGAATCGAGTCGGCGACAACGGTTCCCGGCGAGCCGCATCACTGGAACACCCTCCCCTCCCCCGACGACGACGCGTGGATCATCTTCACCTCCGGCTCGACCGGCACCCCGAAAGGCGTCGCGGTCACGCACCACAACGCCGCCGCGTTCGTCGACGCCGAAACGCGACTCTTCTGCACCGACAAGCGAATTGGCCCCGGCGACCGCGTATTAGCCGGGCTCTCAGTAGCTTTCGACGCGTCATGCGAAGAGATGTGGCTCGCGTGGCGCAATGGCGCGTGCCTGGTCCCCGCCCCACGCGACCTCGTCCGCACCGGTGCCGACCTCGGCCCGTGGCTAATGCGACGCGGCATCAGTGTCGTTTCGACCGTCCCCACTCTCGCCGCGACATGGCCCGCTGAAGCCTTAGAGTCCGTGCGCCTCTTGATCTTTGGCGGCGAAGCAGTGCCACCAGAGCTGGCCGAACGCCTCACTGACGGCGAGCGCGAAGTCTGGAACACCTATGGCCCAACCGAAGCGACCGTCGTCGCATGCGCCGCCCAGCTCGACGGTAAGGGCCCCGTCCGCATCGGGCTACCGCTCGACGGCTGGGACCTGACTGTCGTTGACCCGCAAGGCAATCCGGTCCCCGAAGGCGAGACGGGCGAACTAGTGATCGGCGGCGTCGGCCTCGCTCGCTACCTTGACGCCGCGAAAGACGCCGAAAAGTACGCACCGCTTCCGTCGCTCGGGTGGGAACGCGCTTACCGCAGTGGCGATTTGGTGCGCAACGACAGCGAAGGCCTGATCTTCCTCGGTCGCGCTGACGACCAGATCAAGATCGGCGGCCGACGGATCGAGCTCGGCGAAATCGACAACGCCCTGCAAAACCTTCCCGGCATCACCGGCGCGGCTGCCGCTATCCGAACAACCAAGGCGGGCAACAAGATTCTTGTCGGTTACCTCACCGGCGCGGCCTCCGACTTCGACGTGAAGGCTGCCCGCGCGATCCTCGCCGAGCAACTGCCCGCTCCGCTCGTCCCGCGACTCGCCGTCGTCGCCGACCTGCCGACCCGCACGTCAGGCAAGGTCGACCGCAACGCCCTGCCGTGGCCGCTGCCCAAAACCGAAGCCGACACCTCGCTGACCGGCACGGCCGCCTGGGTCGCGCACCAGTGGGACGCGATCCTCGGCGCCGAAGTCACCAGCCCCGACGCCGATTTCTTCGATCTGGGCGGCGGTTCCCTTTCGGCGGCGCAGCTCGTCGGCGCGTTGCGCGAGCGATTCCCGCACGTCACCGTCGCGCAGCTGTACGAGCACCCGCGCCTTGGCGCGCTCGTCAGTTTCCTCGACGGCAGCGCGCCGGTCGCCGTTGCTGACGTGCGCGAGGTCGTCCCGACGCCGCGTCGCGCTCAACTCGTTCAGGTGCTCGCGACGATCCCGCTCACCACCCTTACCGGCCTGCAATGGGTCACGTGGCTCGCCGTGGTTTCGGGCATCGCGGGCTGGTCGGGTTCGCTGCCGTGGCTGCCGCGCCTGTCGTGGTGGTGGATTTTGGTCGCGTTCATTCTGTTCATCTCGCCGATCGGTCGCATGAGTATTTGCGTCGCGGGCGCGCGTCTGTTGCTCGCCGGGCTCAAGCCCGGCACGTACCCGCGCGGGTCAGCGGTGCATCTGCGACTGTGGGCAGCCGTGCGGCTTTCCGAAGCCAGCGGCGCGGAAAGTCTTTCTGGCGCACCGCTGATGGTCCCGTTTGCGCGTGCGTTGGGCGCGCGCATCGGCAAGGGTGTCGACCTGCATTCGCTGCCCCCGGTCACCGGCATGCTCGACCTGGGCGACGGCGCGAGCGTGGAACCCGAGGTCGACCTGTCGGGCTACTGGGTCGACGGCGACCTCGTCCACATCGGCGGCATCAGCATCGGCGAAGGCGCGGTGATCGGCGCGCGGTCAACCCTGTTGCCCGGCACCAAGATTGGTAAGCGCGCGGAGATCGCGGCAGGCTCGGCGGTGGCCGGCAAGGTCAAGGCTGAGCAGGAATGGGGCGGCTCGCCCGCGGTCAAGACGGGCAAAGCGCCACGTCGCTGGCCGTCGCATGAGCCCGAACGCGCGCGGCACTGGCTTGTTGTTTTCGCGCTGTCGTCGATGCTGCTCGCCGCGATGCCGGTGTTCGGTCTCGCCGTCGGCGGCACGTTCATCGCGTGGTGGATTCGCGAAGAGACGAGCATCGGTCAGGCAGCGTTGCGTGCGTTCGCGATCCTGCCGGTCGCGACGCTACTTTCGCTCGGCGTCTACGCCATCGCGACCGTGATCGCAGTTCGACTCCTCAGCATCGGCCTGCGCGAGGGCTACCACCCGGTCCGCAGCCGCACGGGCTGGCAGGTGTGGGCCACCGAACGCCTGCTCGACTCCGCGCGCACCTTCCTGTTCCCCCTGTACGCGAGCCTGCTCACGCCCGTCTGGCTGCGACTGCTTGGCGCGCGGATCGGCAAGAACGTCGAAGCGTCGACCGTGCTGCTCCTTCCGAAATTCACCGTTGTCGCCGACGGCGCCTTCCTCGCCGACGACACCATGATCGGCAGTTACGAACTTGGCGGCGGCTGGCTGCGCATCGGTGAGGCAAAGGTCGGCAAACGCGCGTTCCTCGGCAACTCAGGCATGACCGCGCCGGGGCGTCGAGTGCCGAAAAATGGCTTGGTAGCGGTCCTTTCGGCTGCGCCTAGCAAGGCGAAGGCGGGGTCGTCGTGGCTGGGTAGCCCGCCGGTGCGGTTGCGTCGCGCTGCCGAATCTTCCGATACCTCAAGGACTTTCAATCCGCCGCTGAAGTTGAAGTTGGCGCGTGCGATCGTCGAAACGTGCCGGCTGATCCCGGTGATGGTCACGTTCGCGATCGGGCTTGGTGTTTTGTTCGCGCTCGCGTTTGTGGCGGAACAGACGAATTACCTTGTCGCCGCGCTGGTTTCGGGTCTCGTATTGATGGTCGCCGGTGCCGTCGCAGGCGCGATCGCCGTTGCCGCGAAGTGGGCGCTTGTCGGTCGTATTCGCGCTGTTGAACACCCGCTGTGGAGTTCGTTCGTGTGGCGCAACGAGGTGTCGGACGCCTTCGTCGAGACCGTTGCCGCGCCGTGGTTCGCCCGTGCCGCAACTGGTACGCCCGTCATGAATCTGTGGCTTCGCGGACTCGGTGCCAAGATCGGCCGCGGGGTATGGTGCGAGTCCTATTGGCTTCCGGAGGCAGACCTGGTGACACTCGGTGACGGCGCGACGGTCGAACGTGGCTGCGTTGTGCAAACGCATCTTTTCCACGATCGCATCATGGCGATGGACACGGTGACTCTCGGCGCTGGCGCGACCCTCGGGCCGCATTGCGTCGCCCTTCCCGCCGCCCAAATCGGCGCGGGCGCGACCATCGGACCGGCTTCGCTCGTGATGCGTGGCGACGTCGTTCCGCCGTGGACGCGCTGGTGGGGCAACCCGATCGCGCCGTGGACCTCGGCGACCGACCCCGTCGCAACCCATGAGTCGAGGCAGTCCGGGGTCGCCTGATGCCACAGACCGTCAACACGACCCCGATCGACCCGTACCTGCCGCAAAACGGCAATCGGGGCTATCGCGTCTCGCGCTATGAACTCGACATCACCTACCGGCCAGCGAGCAACCGGCTTTCCGGTCGCGCAGTGATCATCGCCGTCACAACGGGCGTCCAGCCGCGCTACAGCCTCGACCTTTCTCCTTCGCTTTCGGTGTCGAAGGTGCTGGTCAACGGGTCAAAGGCAGCGAAGTTCACCCATTCGAACGGCAAGCTCACCGTCACGCCGCAGCACAAGATTCCGGCGGGTGGCGTCCTTGAGATCACCGTCGTTTACGCCGGAACGCCGCGACCGGTGCGTGGGCCGTGGGGTGAGGTCGGCTGGGAAGAACTCACCGAGGGCGCGCTTGTCGCGAGTCAGCCGAACGGTGCCGCGTCGTGGTTCCCGTGCGACGATCACCCGAGTTCCAAAGCGACATACCGCATTTCGATCACCACTGATACCCCGTTCTTCGCGCTCGCCAACGGCAAGCTGCTGCGCAAGCAGGCGAAGGCGAGCCAGACGACGTGGGAATACGAGATGTCGGCGCCGATGGCCGCCTACTTGGCGACCGTCCAGATCGGCAACTACCGCAAGTATCGCGTCGGCACCGTTGGCGAGCCCGTGCCGATGGACGCGGTGCTCCCGCCCCGGTTGCGCGCCGAGTTCGAGCACGACTTCGCCCGACAGCCCGAAATGATGGCGCTGTTCACCGAGAAGTTCGGGCCGTACCCGTTCGACAGCTACACCGTCGTCGTCACCGATGACGAGCTCGACATCCCGATCGAAGCCCAGGGCATTTCGATTTTCGGCGCGAACCACTGCGACGGGCGTCGCGGTTCCGAACGCCTGGTCGCGCACGAACTCGCGCATCAGTGGTTCGGCAACAGCCTCACCCTCGGCCAGTGGCGTGACATCTGGCTGCACGAAGGCTTCGCCTGTTATGCGGAATGGTTGTGGTCGGAAGCGTCAGGCGGCCCGACCGCCGACCAGCTCGCGCGGGCAGCGCGCACGAATTTGGCGCGGCAGCCGCAAGACATCATCGTCGGCGATCCGGGTCCGCAAGACATGTTCGACGATCGCGTCTACAAGCGCGGCGCGCTCACCCTGCACGCGTTGCGTCTTGAACTGCGCGACAAGATGTTTTTCGACCTTGTTCGCGAGTGGACAAGCCGGTACCGGCATGGTTCGGTGACCACCGAGGACTTCGTCGATTTGGCTGGTCACTACACGTTCACGCCGTTGCGCGGGTTGTTCGCCGCCTGGTTGGGCACCAAGCCGCTGCCGCAGTTACCGCCGGTTGGTGGCGGTTAGACGGGCGTGATCCACGTCCCCCACGGGGTGTTGCGCAGGACCGTGTAGACGGTGAGCAGCGCGAAGAACCCCCACACGACCGCAGGATGCAAGCGGGGTAATCGCCACTTCTGCCCGTGTCGCGCGCGCAAGAACCAGTCGGTGACCCACACCGCGAACGCGACGGTGAGCGGGATGGCGAGGATATTGCTGTGCAGCGAGTCGATGAGATGACCGTTGGTCAGATTGTGCATCGCGCGCATGCCGCCGCACCCGGGGCAATACAGCCCGAACAGGCCATATACCGGGCAGATGCCGTACGAACCTTCGACGTGTGGGTCGCGCACGTGCAGCAAAACGAGTGCGCCAACGCCGAGACCCGCGGCGATCGTCGGGCCGCTAAAGCGTCGCCACGCGGGCAACGGCTCGGCTGGCCGCAGGTCGGCAGAGGTATCCACGTTCACTACGTTAGCGCCGCTGGTTCGCGTTAGCTAGCGGCCAAATCGATATCTGGCAAGCGGTAATCATCTGTGCGAGAGAGACGATTTCACTAGATGAGCGGCCCGGGTGATGTGGACAACAACAACTGGGACACTGTGACTCGCTAACACTAGCTAGCGCGGAGTTCGCGCGGTACCGTGGCCTACGACACAAAGGAGTGCCGTGATGTTTGCCTTGTCCCACGCGACCCGTAACCAGCTGCGTAATCGCACTTTCGCGACCGCCAAGCTGAACACGCCGTCGCAGCCTGCCGCAGCGAAAACCGTACGCACCGACGACGGTGCCGATCTCCGAGTTCACGTTTACGGCAAGGAATCGGCCCCCACGCTGGTCCTCATCCACGGGTGGGCATGCAGCATCGAATACTGGCACCCGCAGATCCGCGAGTTCGCCGACGACTACCGCGTCGTCGCCTACGACCAGCGCGGCCACGGCGAATCGACCCTCGGCAGCACCGCCCCGAGCGAGCACACTCTTGCCAGCGACCTCGTCGCCGTCCTCGACGCAACGCTGCAACCTGGCGAAAAAGCCGTGATCGCGGGCCACAGCATGGGCGGCCTGACCATCCAGGCATGGGCCAAGCACTACCCGGCCCAGGTCGGTGAGCGTGCGTCGGCCGTGTTGCTCGCCAACACCGCCAACGCCGACATCCGCTGGGAAACCGACCTCGCGCCGGTGCTGAACAAGCAGCTCACCATCGGTAAGTACGCGGTGACCGTCGGTGGCGTTCCGGTGCGGATGCCGCAACCGGTCAGCGAGTCGCTGCTGTTCGCGCCGCTGCCCATCCCCGCGGGCTGGCTCACCGAGCAGATCATGCGCTACCGCGTGCTCACCCCCGACGCCACCGACGACGAGGTCAACTTCGCGATCGGCATCATCCGCTCTTGTCGCCCGCTGGCCCGTGGCCGTCACGCCGCCGCGATGGCCGACATGGACCTCAGCGAAGGCACCGCCAACCTGAACGTGCCAACCACGGTGATCGCGAGCGCGGGCGATCGCCTGCTCCCCCAACGCCTTTCGCGCCCTTTGGTAGATACGCTGCGCCGCACCGGCAACTTGGCCGACTTCCACATCCTGCCCCACGGCCACCTGAGCAACGTCGAAGATACGACCGCGTTCAACTCAGTACTGCGCCATATCGCTCACACCGCAACAGTCTCTCGGGCCACCCGCCGCAACGTCGCCGCACTCTGACCCGAGTCGGATCTCCCGGACGGTCAACGGCGACCGATCCGGGAGGGTCTTGAATCTCTACAACTTCGCCGGATCGCTGTCGGCAAGGCGCACCCGGTCGAGCACGGCGTCAAGGGCGTCGGTAAGCCGCTTACGTTCGGCCGATGCGACCGTAAGCCCGCTTTGCTCGATCGCGCGCGTCATCACCTCGTAGGTGAGCGTGCCCCGTCGAGTTGGGTAGACGAGTACGCGCCGTCGGTCTTCGTCGTCGACTTTGCGCAGGACCAGATTGTCGTTGATCATCGCGTCGACCAGCCGCGTGAGCGTGGCGCCCGTGAGCAGCGTCGAGTCCCCAAGCTGCGACATTGAGCGGCCAACTCCGTCGGAGAGGGCCGCGAGCACGTGGAATCGCGCGATTGACGCTTCCCCAACCGATCGCGCGAGGGATCGATCTAGCTCCTGCGATACCTGCCGCAGTGATCGCGCCAACTCAGCGAGCGCGGCTGGTCCGGTACTACTATCGTCCACAACGCCAACTATATACAAAGCCGTATGGGGCATATTCGAATGAAAATATCGGTGGTGACTTATGACTGCGCACCCGCCCCGCGACACGGTCGACCTAGCGTTGGTAATCCCGTTGAGTGGTCCAGCTGGCATGTTCGGGCCTTCGTCGGAAGCGTGCGCGACCCTCGCGGTCGAAGACATCAATAGCGCGGGCGGGATTCTTGACCGACCAGTGCGGTTGCACCTCGTCGATGCTGGTGCGCCATTACCGCAACTCGCGGGGCAAGTGGATCAACTTGTCAGTGAGTCGCGCGTCGATGGCGTTGTCGGCTGGCATCTTTCGAACGCGCGTAAGGCAATTACGCCGCAGACCGCAGGTCGGGTGCCCTACGTCTACACCACCTTTTACGAGGGCGGCGAGGACTCCGACGGGGTTTACATGGTTGGCGAAACACCCGAACAGCAACTGTTTCCCGCGCTGCGGTGGCTACGCGAGGAACTCGGCGTTAGTCGGTGGGCGATCGTCGGCAACGACTACGTGTGGCCGCGCGAAACCGCAAGGGCTACCCGCGAATTCGCCGCTAGCGCGAATATTTCCATTGTGGGTGAAACCTATATTCCCCTGGGCGGACGTCGTTTTGGCCAAGCACTAGAGCTCATCCGTAACTCGACCGCGCAGGGCGTGCTGCTGTTCATGGTTGGTGCCGACTGCGCCGCGTTCAATCAGGCATTCGCCCGCGCCGGGCTCGACAGCGACCGTTTGCGACTGTCGATGATGATCGGTGAAGATGTCCTTTACGCGGGCGGGGCACGGTCCACCCGCGGATTACTCACCGCGTCCGGCTACTTCGAAGGCGTAGTTTCGCCTGCCGCAATGGATTTCGGTAGTCGATACACCAAGCGGTTCGGCACAAGCGCGCCAGCACTCAACAACATCGGCGAGTCCTGTTACGAGGGCGTACTGCTGTTCGCGGCGCTTGCCGAGTCGGCCCGCAGCCTCGATCTGCGCGCGATCGAGCGCAATGCCGGACGCGTGAGTTATCGCGGTCCGCGCGGCGAGGTCACCGTTCGTGGTGCCCACACCACCCAACCGGTATACCTAGCCGACGCCGACGCTCTGCAATTCAGCGTGCTCACTGAACTGACTTCCTAGCTGTCCCGACCAGTCCCCACTTCCGGTCGGGACCGCAACCTCAGCTCACCGCAGCACGCGAACTCGGCAGACCAAGCTCGACCGCACCGACGGTGTTGGCGTAGGACGGCGACTGGCACTGCTCGTGGCAACCCTTAGTCAACGTGCAGGTCAGCGACGAGATCGGCCCACCGTGGAACGGGCAGTCGTGCACCATGTCGGGCAGTTCGTAGCGCTTGCCGTCGACCACGTCGAGCAGGGTTTGCCCTGCCCACAGCGGCTCCTTCTCGATTTCCTCACGCAGCGGGTTCGGTCGCGCGAGGTAGTACTTGCCCTTCGTCGCGATCGCGATTATCGGCGCGAGGACCATCGCCACCGCGAGCGCAAGATACGGCGACCACGCCGCGAGCAGCGGTCCAAACGCGCCGAAGTACGCGGTGATCGACAGTGCGGAACCAACGAGCATCGAACCGAAACCAACGGGGTTGATCGGGTAGAGGTAGGCCCGTTTGAACTCGATGTAGGACGGGCTGATCTTGAGAATGCCCTTGTTAATCACCATGTCGGCAACGATCGCGCCGATCCACGCGATGGCGACGTTGGAGTAGAAGCCGAGGATCGTGTTGAGCACGGTGAACATGTTGGCGAGCATCAGCGAGGTCGCGATCACGATGTGCAGGCCAAGCCACACCACGCGGCCCGGGTGCAGGTGCAGCACGCGCGAGAAGAAGTTCGACCACGAAAGCGAACCCGAGTACGCGTTGGTCACGTTGATCTTGACCTGGGAAAGCAGCACCATGATCGTCGCGATGGTCAGCGCGACCGCGTGGTTGTGAATCACCGAACCGTACGCGCCGAGGAACTGCTCGATCGGCTCAGTCGCCTTGGTGAAGCCGACCTGACCGGCCACGTAGAACGCAAGGAATGCGCCGCACAGTTGCTTGGCCGCACCAAGAATGACCCACCCTGGGCCGGCCGCGAGGATCGCCGCCCACCAACGCAAGCGCGGGGTTTCGGACTTCTCCGGCATGAAGCGCAGGTAATCGACCTGCTCACCGATCTGCGCGATCAGCGAAAGGGCAACGCCCGCACCGGCACCCACGGCGATCGCGGTCACGCGGGCGCTGCCACCGTCACCTGCCCACGAGAGGAAGCCGTCGAAGCCGGTCGGGTCGGCCGATGCGATCATCACGAGCGGCGCGGCGAACAGGATCAGCCACAACGGCTGCGTCCACACTTGGAACTTGGCTAGCGCGGCCATGCCATAGAGCACGAGCGGAATGATGACGATCGAGCCGACCAAATAACCAAGCCAGAGCGGCATCCCGAACGCGAGCAGCATCGCTTGGGCCATGATCGCGCCCTCTAGCGCGAAGAAAATGAAACAGAAGCTCGCGTAGATGAGGCTCGTGAGGGTTGAGCCGAAGTAGCCGAAGCCCGCGCCGCGGGTCAGCAGGTCCATGTCGAGGTTGTACTTGGCCGCGTAGTACGAGATCGGGATGCCGGTCAGGAAGATGGTGACGGCCGCGACCAGGATCGCGACGACCGCACTCGATGCCCCATGCGTCACCGCGATTGACGCGCCGATCGAGTAGTCGGCCAGGTAGGCGATGCCGCCAAGCGCGGTCACCGAGCACGCCATTGGCGTCCAGCGCCGGAAAGACTTGGGGGCGTAGCGAAGTGAGTAGTCCTCGATGTTGTCCTTGGCGGCCCACGCTTGGAAGCGCGACCACCTACTCCCTGTGGAGCCCTGCACAGTGCTCATCGGTTGTTCTCCTAGCTTTTCGCAGCTGTCTCGCATCGGCGGCAATGGCCGTGCATGGCAGACGCTATGGCAATCATTTTCAAGCGGCGATAATTCAAATGAAACTTAATCAGCGGGATACGATCGCCCGATACGGCAATATGAACGTCACACGGCGGAAAGAGCGGCGAAATCGGCTGCCGTTTTGCTCGTGGTCAGACGGAATATGTTCAACTGAAAGCAATTGGTGCCCATGCCTCTCTACCGATTCAGCTGCGTCGACTGCGGTGGCTTCGACCAGAGCTTCTCGATGAGCACGGTCCCCGCCGCAGTGGAATGCCCCGCGTGCGAAGCACCGAGTAGGCGCGGATTCGCCGTCGCCGGACTGCTCAACACCGGTTCGCAAGCAGCTCGCCTGATCGAAGCGACAACGCGCACCGCGAGCGAACCCGCCGTCGTCGGCGCACCAATCGGGCGAGGTGGCGCACCCGTCACGCGAAACCCGTTGCACCGCAAGCTTCCCCGCCCCTGACCACGAAGGAATCGCGACGATGCCAGAACTGCTCTTCCCCCTCGACTCGACGAAGAAATTCACCGAGCAAACCCATGTCGGCCACAATCGCTGGCACCCCGACATCCCCGCCCCGGTCACCGTGCGGCCTGGCGACGAATTCCGCGTCCACGTGCGCGAGTGGTTCGACGGCGCGATCGTGAACGACGACTCAGCCGAAGACGTCCTCAACGCCCCGCTCAGCACCGTGCACTGTCTGTCGGGCCCCTTCGCCGTTGCAGGCGCGCAACCCGGCGACCTGCTGATCGTCGACATCCTCGACATCGGTCCGATCCCGCAGGAAGACTCGGGCCCGCTCGCAGGCCAGGGCTGGGGTTACACCGGCATCTTCGCCACCGACAACGGCGGCGGCTTCCTCACCGAGCACTTCCCTGACGCGTACAAGGCCATCTGGGATTTCTCCGGCCACACCACCACGTCGCGCCATATCCCCGGTGTGAAGTTCACCGGCATCATGCACCCTGGCTTGATGGGCACCGCCCCGTCTGCCGCGCTGCTGTCGAAGTGGAACGCTCGTGAAGGCGCGCTCATCGCGACCGATCCGCACCGCGTCCCCCCGCTTGCGCTTCCCCCTGAACCGACCGATGCGATCCTCGGTTCGCTCACCGGTGCCGCGTTCGACAAGGCAGCAGCCGAGGCCGCCCGCACCGCCCCACCACGCGAAAACGGCGGCAACCAGGACATTAAGAACCTCACGCGAGGAAGTCGCGTCTTCTACCCGGTTTTCGTTGACGGTGCCAAACTGTCGGTCGGCGACCTGCACTTCTCCCAGGGCGACGGCGAGATCACCTTCTGCGGCGCCATCGAGATGGGCGGCTTCATCGACCTGCGCGTTGACCTGATCAAGAACGGCATGGAACTCTACGGCGTCTCCGAAAACGCGATCTTCATGCCAGGCAACGAGGGCCCGAATTACACGGAGTACCTTGCCTTTTCGGGCACGTCGGTCACGTTGTCGGGCGAGCAGCGCTACCTGGATTCACAGCTGTCATTCGAACGCGCGTGCTTGCACGCCATCGACTACCTGACGAAGTTCGGCTACAGCCCGGAACAGGCGTACCTGCTGCTTGGCGCGGCCCCAATAGAAGGCCGCTTCTCGGGTGTTGTCGACATCCCGAACTCGTGCGCGACGGTGTACTTACCGACGGCGATTTTCGACTTCCCGATAGTGCCGACGGGCGCGGGCCCCGTCCAAATCGACCCGGGCCCGGGCGCCCCACGCGCTAGCCGTTAGGTCGTTAAGCCCGTCACCTGGCATCCCAGGTGACGGGCTTTTCTGAGCCGCCTGCGAGAATCGAACTCGCGACCTTTTCATTACGAGTGAAGCGCTCTACCGACTGAGCTAAGGCGGCGTGCCTTTTCAGGCGACGCGAGTCTATCGCGTGTATGGGGGATTTGTGAAAACGGGTGGTCAGAGGGTGCGGGCGGCGATCATTTCGGCGACCATCGCGGCCACCGCGAAGCGGGGTTTGACGTTGCGATCGAGGGCGTCGCGGCACGCGAGGACGGCATCGATGCTGCGGAGTAGGCCCTCGGGGCGCACCTCCTTGGCCAGCGTTGCGATCTCGGTCGCCATGTCGGGGTGCGTCAAGGCGACTTGCCTACCTGCGAAGCGGACGGCGAGCGCGTCGCGGTACATCCCGGCAACGTCGATGAGGGCACGGTCGAGCGAGTCGCGGCCGGTGCGTGTCGCGCGGGACTTTTGGCGCTTTTCCAAGTCCTTCAACACGCCAGCCGAACCGCGCGTCGCCGACGCGGCGCCCTTGCCCGTGCCGCCCGCGCCGAGGGCGGTGGCCAGCTCGTCGCGTTCGCGGTCGTCGCGTTCGGCGCTCATCGACTTGGCTTCGTCGTCGGCCGACTTCACCAACTCGTCAGCGGCGGCGTACGCAGCGCCGGGATTGGCGGTCGCCGCGACAAGCGCGAGTGCCCGCTTTCGGCGCGTGCGCGCGTCCTCGTCGGTGGCCAACCGCCGCGCCCGACCCACGTGGCCGCCACTGATCGACGCCGCCCAGTCGGCGGTTTTTGCGTCGAGATGATCGTGCTCGCGCAACACCTGCGCGATCGCGGGCACCGACGGCGTGACGAGGTGGACGTGGCGACAGCGCGAACGCAGCGTGACGGAGATGTCCTCGGGGTCAACCGACGGCGCGCAGAGCAGAAAAACCGTGCGATCCGGCGGCTCTTCGACGACCTTGAGTAGTACGTTGCCCGCTGCTTCGGTGAGTCGGTCGGCGTCTTCGACAACGACAACCTGCCAACGCCCGGTGCTCGGCCGACGCGAAGCGACCTGGACGATCGCGCGCATTTCCTTGGTGCTGATACTTAGCCCCTCGGGCACAACGCGTCGCACGTCGCCATGCGTACCCGCCAAAGTTGTTGTGCAAGCATGACATTCGCCGCACCCGACAATGTCAGGGTGCGTGCACTGCAATGCTGCGGCAAACGCGAGCGCGGCGGTGGAACGCCCCGATCCGGGCGGCCCGGTGAAGAGCCACGAATGCGTCATCGCCCCGGTGACGTCGCCCGCGCGCGCCGCGGTGGCGGCAGCGGTGAGCTCGGTCTCGACCACTTCCTGGCCGACGAGTTGGTCAAAGACACCTGGCACGGGATACACCCTAGTCGCGGGCACCGACACGGTCGGCGAGCCGCTGATCATCAGGCTCTCGCGACCGCCTGATGGGTGCTCGTCCAGCGCGACAACGGCGAGTCACACCCGGCGTGTGGAAATCCATTGTGCGACTTGACGTTTCGTCATAGGGCTCAGCTATGCTGACCATACCTCCAGCTCAGGGGCAGTGCGGGACCTGGTCGCCGTACTGCGCCGAGAAGGGAGGTGATGGACATGGCGAAACACCGCCGGAGCAAAAGAAATGCCCCGGTCGATTTCGGAATGCTGTTAGGAGCAGCAACCATGATCGCCGGGGCGTTGTTCCTGGTCAGCCGAGTTCGACGGGCTAGCTAGGTGTCCATCAGGGTTGGGCGTCGTGTCCGCGGCGTCCAACCCGCTCAGCAAGGCCCATCGTACCGGAAGAACAACCGGCTCGGGAAGGATTTGATACGGAATCCGCATCAGGCCCGAGTGATGCGATCACTCAGCGTCCGGCGCGGCTTTCTTCGCAGGAGCCTTCTTGGCAGGCGCTTTCTTCGCGGCCGTCTTCTTCGCCGCAGCCTTCTTCGCGGGCGCCTTCTTCGCAGCAGCGGTCTTGGTCGCCGCAGCCTTAGCCGTCTTCTTCGCAGGCGCCTTCTTCGCCGCCGACTTCTTGGCCGCCTTCTTCACCGGACCGCGCGCGCGACGGTCCGCGAGCAACTCCGAAGCTCGCTCGTCGGTGATCGTTTCGACCTCGTCGCCCTTGCGGAGGCTCGCGTTGGTCTCGCCATCGGTGACGTACGGCCCAAATCGACCGTCCTTGATCACCATTGGCTTATCCGTCGCACTGTCGTTGCCGAGCTCGCGCAGCGGAGCGGTGGCCGCGGCCTGACGTCCACGCCGCTTCGGTTCGGCGTAAATCTTGAGCGCTTCCTCAAGCGTGACCGTGAACAGTTGGTCTTCGTTGAGCAGCGACCGCGAGTCGGTGCCCTTCTTCAAATACGGCCCGTACCTGCCATTTTGGGCGGTGATCTCGTCGCCCGACGTGGGGTCGGTACCGACAACGCGCGGCAGCGAAAGCAGCAACAACGCGTCGTCGAGCGTGATCGAAGCCAGGTCCATCGACTTGAAAAGCGAACCCGTTCGCGGCTTCGGCTCGTCGGCCTTCTTCACCTTCTTCGCAGGCGCGGCGCCAGCCTCAGGCTCGGGCGGCGCGGGCAGAATCTCGGTGACGTACGGGCCGAAACGTCCTTCCTTAGCGACGATTTCGTGGCCGCTGACCGGATCGATACCAAGCACGCGACCCTCTTGCGGCGTGGAGAACAGCTTCTCCGCGACCTCGGGGGTGAGCTCATCGGGCGGTAGATCGTCAGGCAAGTTCGCGCGCTGCGAAACCAGATCGCCTTCTGGATCATCAGGATTGACGACCATGCGCTCCAAATAAGGACCGAAGCGGCCAACGCGAACCACGACGTCGCGACCTTCGTCGTCGACGAACATCTTGATCGAGTTCACTTCGCGCGCGTCGATGTCGTCGAGTTGCAGCGACACCATCTTCTTGAGTCCGCCCGACCGCGCGACCGACCCCTCTGCGCCGTGATCGCCACCAAAGTAGAAGGAGGACAGCCAGTTTCCGCGTTGTTCGCGACCACCAGCGATCGCGTCGAGGTCGTCTTCCATCGCGGCGGTGAAGTCGAAATCGACGAGTCGACCGAAGTACGCCTCAAGCAACCCTACGACCGCGAACGCGACCCACGCGGGCGCGAGCGCACTGCCGCGCTTGTAGACGTAGCCGCGATCGAGGATGGTCTTGATGATCGACGCGTACGTCGACGGGCGACCAATTCCCAAGTCTTCCAACGTCTTAATCAGCGACGCTTCGGTGTATCGGGCGGGCGGATTGGTGCTGTGGCCGTCGGGATTGAGCTCGACAGCGGTGACGCGCTGACCCTCTTCCAACGCGGGCAGACGCGATTCGGCGTCGTCGGACTGACCGCCCGCCTCCTCGTCGACACTCTCGACATACGCCTTGAGGAAGCCGGGGAAGGTGAGCGTGCGACCTGACGACGAGAAAACGCACTCCTCACCCGAGGTGGCCGTGCCGGTGATGCGCAGCGTGAGGGTGGTTCCGCGCGCGTCGACCATCTGCGACGCGACCGTGCGCTGCCAGATCATCTCGTATAGGCGGAACTCGTCCTGGTCGACCTTGGACGCGAGCTGGCCGGGAGTCATGAACGTGTCACCCGACGGGCGGATAGCCTCGTGTGCCTCCTGCGCGTTCTTGACCTTGCGGTTGTACTGACGCGGCGTCGGCGAAACGTATTCCGCTCCGTAAAGCTGCGTTGCCTGCGCACGCGCGGCGGCGATGGCCGACTCCGACAACGTGGTCGAGTCGGTTCGCATGTAGGTGATGTGGCCGTTTTCGTAGAGCCGCTGCGCGACGCGCATCGTGCGCTCGGAGCTAAACCGCAGCTTGCGGCCCGCTTCCTGCTGCAACGACGACGTCATAAACGGCGGATACGGCTTGCGCGTGTAGGGCTTAGCTTCGGCCGAGGTGACCTCAAGCGCGGCGTTTTCGAGCGCCATCGCGAGCGAACGCGCGTAGGTCTCGTCGAGCACGACAACGCCGGTTGCCGTCTTGAGCTGGCCGTCGGAACCGAAATCACGACCAGATGCCACCCGATTGCCCGCGACCTGCACCAATCGCGCGCCGAACGTGCGCGGGTTGCCCGTGTCGTCGCCTTCGGCAATGCCCGCGTCGAGCTTGGCGGCAATGTCCCAGTACTCGGCCGACCGGAACGCCATGCGCTCGCGTTCGCGCTGGACGATGACGCGCGTCGCGACTGACTGCACGCGACCAGCCGACAGCCGCGGCATGACTTTCTTCCACAGCACCGGGCTGACCTCGTAGCCGTAAAGGCGATCGAGGATGCGACGAGTTTCCTGCGCGTCGACTAGATCGGTGTCGAGTTCACGAGTGTCGATCGCGGCGGCGCGAATCGCGGCCTCGGTGATTTCGTGAAAAACCATGCGCCGCACCGGAACCTTGGGCTTGAGCGTCTCAAGCAGGTGCCATGCGATGGCCTCGCCCTCGCGGTCGGGGTCGGTGGCGAGCAGAAGTTCGTCGGCGTCGGCCAACAAGCTCTTGAGCTCGGAAACCTTGGCCTTCTTATCGGGGCTGATGACATAGATCGGCTCGAAGTCATGATCGACATCGACGCCGAGCCGCGCCCACGGCTGACCCTTGTACTTGGCTGGCACGTCGGCAGCGCCGCGCGGAAGGTCGCGGATATGACCAACGGATGCCTCAACGGTGTAATCGCGACCGAGCATTGGGCCGATCTTGCGGGCCTTTGTCGGAGATTCGACGATCACGAGACGACGCAGGGGTCGGCCCTGGTCGGCTGAACTGCGGTCTCGTGTTGCCACTGGCGAACACCTTCCTTCTTGCGGGACTTCGCCACCAGTGACGTTTATACCCTGACGACCTGGGTAGGTGTCTGCGCGGCAGTTGGCGTCGCGGTTTTATCCCCCAGCCAGACCGCGCATTCTACCCACAAACGGCTCGTCCCCCACCTCCAGCGGAGGTGAGGGACGGGCGTTGATTCGTTTCGCAGCTCAGGAGAGCGCGCGAACGCCGGTGGCCTGCGGGCCCTTGGTGCCCTGGCCGACCTCGAACTCGACCTTCTGGTTCTCTTCGAGAGTACGGAAGCCCGAACCCTGGATCTCGGAGTAGTGGACGAAGACGTCAGCGGAGCCATCTTCGGGAGCAATGAACCCAAAGCCCTTTTCCGCGTTGAACCACTTCACAGTTCCCTGTGCCATTCTCGTTCCTTCTCTTTCTACCGGAACGGCGGACAACTGGGTTCGTCCACCGGGTCCGTTCCGAGCGCTGTAGTGTTGGTTCCTCCCCCTGCGAGGAAAGCACCGGCACAGCGTTCGCAACATCGATCCTGCTGATGGTTTGGACTTTGAATCCGTCCCTCGAACACAGAAGCTTGCGACCGAGACCAAGTGAACCATGTCCACGAGCAATTCAACAGTCGAGTTACCGAGTATTTGCAAAATTCGTGATCTTGCGAATGCGCAGGTAAGGGACACAATGGGCAAATCCAGACTTTCAGTCTGTTTGCTTCAAAATAACCTGGTGAGCATCCAGCAAACCTGCTGTGACCCAGATCGCCATGGGGGAACGAAAACCCAGGTAGCGCCTGGGACACACACACATTTCACACTTTTCGTGTCGCGAGAGGGCACCGACGGATGAATCCGACAGACCGGACGACTGCGGCAGCGGCTGTGGGCGGCCTCAGCTACGGGCGATCGTTGCTGAATCGTGTCCTCGCTGATACGGCCGCTGGCGGCAGGTCACTGACGCATGTCGTCGACCTGCCAGCGCAGGCCGCGCAGTCGACTCAGTGGCCGTCGTGGGTGCCATTTGAGCTGGTCAGCGCGTTGCAAGCCGAGGGGATCGCGCAACCGTGGAGCCATCAGACCGAGACGGCTGAGCGCGCGGCAAGCGGCGAACACGTGGTCGTGAGCACCGGAACCGCGTCCGGCAAGTCACTTGGCTACCTCATGCCTGCCCTTGCCGCGCTGCACGACGACCCACGCGCGACCGCGCTTTACCTCTCGCCGACCAAAGCGCTCGGCGCCGACCAATTACGTACCGTGAGCAGGCTGATTCACGACACCACGCTGCGCGACGCCCACCCAGCGAGCTACGACGGCGACACTCCTGCCGAGGTCAGGCAGTGGGTGCGTGCGAACGCGCGATGGGTTTTCACCAACCCCGACATGCTGCATTTGGGCATCCTTGGCTCCCACGCGCGCTGGGCACGCGTGCTGCGTGGGCTTCGGTACGTGATCGTCGACGAATGCCACTCCTACCGGGGCGTCTTCGGTTCGCACGTCGCGCTCGTTTTGCGAAGATTGCGGCGATTAGCGGCGTTTTACGGGGCTGATCCGGTGTTCATCTTCTGCTCGGCGACCAACGCCGACCCGGGCGCGGCGGCGAGTCGACTGATCGGGGCGCCGGTGTACGCGGTCACGCACGACGGCGCGCCACGCGGGGCACGCACCGTCGCGCTGTGGGAACCGCCCCTAACTACGGCGGCGTCTGGCATCCCGGTTCGACGTACCGCGACAAGCGAGGCGAGCAAGATCATGGCGTCGCTTGTCGACGAGGGCGCGCGCACGCTCACGTTCGTGCGGTCACGCCGTGGTGCCGAGCTGATCGCGCTCGAATCCCGTCGTTTGCTCGCCGAAACAAGCCCTGACCAGGTCGAAAAGGTCGCCGCCTATCGCGCGGGGTACCTCGCCGAAGACCGTCGCGAGCTGGAATCGGCGCTGTCGGACGGCAGCCTGCTCGGCGTCGCGAGCACGAACGCGCTCGAACTCGGCGTCGACATCGCCGGGCTCGACGCGGTAGTGATCGCCGGTTTCCCGGGCACGGTCGCTTCGTTTTGGCAGCAGGCGGGCCGGGCCGGACGACGCCGTCAAGGCTCGCTTGTTGTCCTCGTCGCCACCGACGATCCACTCGACTCCTACCTGGTCAACCACCCCGAAGCTCTGCTCGACCGACCCGTCGAAGCCACGATCACCGACCCGCACAACCCGTACGTCCTCGGTCCTCAACTGCTGTGCGCAGCGGCCGAACTACCGCTCACTGAGGCCGAGGTAGCCGCGCTACGAGCCGAGGAAGTGCTCGCTGACCTGGCCAAAGAAGGTTTGGTGCGGCGTAGAGGCGGCGCGAACGGACGGACGGCTCGCTGGTACTACACCGACCACACCCACCCGCACGGCGGCGTCGACGTTCGAGGCGGCATCGGTGCGCCCGTCGCGATTGTCGACGCCCAAACTGGCCGTCTGCTCGGCACCGCCGACGCTGGCCGGGCACCGGCAACCCTGCACGACGGTGCCGTTCACCTGCACCGAGGCGAGACGTACCTAGTTGAGGAACTCGACATCGAAGGCGGGGTCGCATTCGTGACCGCGGTCGATCCTGGGTTCACCACTTCCGCTCGAAGCATCACCTCCATTCAAGTCACCGCGCCCATCGAAGAGCGCGATCACGGGCACGTTTCCGTCGCATTCGCCCAGGTCGCAGTCACGAACCAGGTGATCGGGTACCTGCGCACGCTGGTGACGGGCGAGGTGCTCGACCAGGTCGAACTCGACCTGCCCGCCCACACGCTGCATACAAAGGCCGTCCTTTATACGGTGACGCCCACGCTGCTGGACGCCGCCAACATCACCGAAGAGCAGCTGCCGGGCGCGCTACACGCCGCTGAACACGCGGCAATCGGCATTTTGCCGCTGGTCGCGGGCTGCGACCGATGGGATATCGGCGGCGTCTCCATCGCCGAGCACCCCGACACCGGGCTGCCGACCGTGTTCGTCTACGACGGTCAACCGGGCGGCGCTGGCTTCGCCGAGCGCGGATACGCCCAGCTCACCACCTGGTTATCGGCAACGTTGAGCGTGATCGACTCGTGCGCGTGTGTCGATGGGTGCCCGTCGTGCGTGCAGTCGCCCAAGTGCGGCAACGGCAACAACCCGCTAGACAAGCTCGCTGCCGTCCGACTGCTGACGGCCGTGCTTGCTGAGCTATCGCGTGCAAGTGATCGCGGGTAGGTTGCCTGAAGGGTTGCGCGAGCGAATTCCTGGTCACTTGTCCGAATTAACTCTGAGCAGGACTAACTCCATCGGGCGCACCGTCTCGATTGAATAAAAAGGACAGAACCTTCTGTTAACTATTGCGTTTCAGTTGGCTATTACCACCCGCTTTCTATTGACGTTTGCTATTTCGTCGGCATTGCTAAATACGCGCATTAATTAGTCAATAAACACCGCCTATTGAATTCGGAATACTGTTCGGTTTGAAACTAACCCGCTCCAGTGTTAGTTCTTCCGTGTCACGCTGTCTCATCAACTGGTCCAGCCCGTGCGGCCGCCGCTATTAGCCGCGCGCCAAATACCCCCAGAGTTACGTTGGCAGTCACGTTGATTCGCACATCCCAGTCAGCGACAACGCATTCCACGACACGGGCACCAGCTTCCCGCGCGATGGCCTCGGCCTTGGCGCACGCGGCGTCGGCCCCGTCGACGAGCACGGCCGCCGCGCTGAGTGCGGCGAGGTCGGCGGCACTTTGGGCGCGATGCCGAGCGACTACGCCTGCCCCAACCTGCGAGACAAGCAAGGTCAGCGCGATGAGCGCCGCGAGAGCAAGGCAGGCGAAGACGGTCGCGGACCCGGTGTCGTTGTCCCAGCGCGTCACGATCCAACCCCCGGCTCAAGCACCGCCGACGCCGTCGCGCGGAGACGCAGGCCCGGGAGCAGCGCGGTGGTGGCCGTGACCGTTGCCCGAGCGCTGTCGCCAACCACGCCGACCTCGATCATCGCTCCCGGCGGCGCGACTCCCTTCGCCGCTGACACCGCGCGAGCGTTGTCGCCACGTGCGGTGAGACGCGCGGCTTCGCGGGCCGCGTCGACGCAGCGCACCTGAGTCGACGCGGCGAGCAACGCCCCAATACACAGCGCGATCGCGATCACGAGCGCGGTGAGTGCGATGGCTGCCTCGACCGTGACCGCGCCAACGTCGCTGGTCAGACGCTGGTATTGAGCGCCTTGTCGATGATCTGCGTGAGCGCGTTGACGATGCTGTCGCCAGTAACGACGCCATAGAGCACCGCGCCAAAGGCAGCCGCGGCGATCGTGCCGATCGCGTACTCGGCTGTCGACATCCCGTCGTCGTCGGCCAGAAATCGCTGAATCTTGAATGCGCTGAACATGATTGGTTTCCCCTCTTCTCTGGTTCGACGCGGTGGTCCCACGTCGCGTTTTCACAGCAGACCTCCGTCGCCAAGGACGTGGTCGGCCAAGCCGATGACAACTGGGACGATGCCCAGACACACGAACGCGGGTAGAAAGCAGAGGCCGAGTGGGCCGCCGATCAGCACGCCCGCGCGCTCCGCACGCGCGACGGCGGCGTCTTCGACCGCATCACGCCTGGTCGCGGCAAGCTCGGCGACCGCTTCGGCGAGCGAAGCGCCCGACCGCGCCGACCTACGTGCCATCCGCGCGAGCGCCTCGATCTCATCGGCACCGGCCCCACCGACCGCGCCCGCCGCCGCGCTGTCCCACGCATCGACGCCATCCGCGCCGAGCGCAAGCAGGTCGGCTGCTCTGGTTAGCGCGACACTCAACGGCCCAGGCGCCGAAGCCGCACACGCGTTCGCGGCCGATGCCATCGGGAGGCCCGCCCGTAGACAGGCGGCGAGCAGGTCGAACGTTGACGCGGCGGCAAGCGGGTCGACACGCTCATCCGCGTCGGTTCGCGCGGCAGTGTCGGTTCGCGCGAACAGTCGCATCCGTCTGCGCAGCTCAACCCGAGCAGGGAACAGCAGGAGCGCTGCGACAAGCAACGCCACGGTGAGCGGGGTGAGACTGTCGAGCGACGGCGGCTTCATGCGGTGACCCGACGGGTGATGACATCCGTCCACAGCAGTCCACAGCACGCCAGCGTCGCACCGATTGGTAGCAACAGCTGGCCTGCACCAGACGCGAACAGCACCGCGAGCGGCGCCGCGCCCATCAGCTGACCGAGTCCGATGCCGATGAGCGGCAAGATCGCGAGCACGGTCGCCGAGGCGCGCGGGCCAGCGAGCGCGGCCTCAGTGCGGTCGCGGAATCGAATGCGGCCCAGGAGATCAATGCGCGCCGCCGAGAGTAGTTCGGCAAGGGCGAGGCCGTGCCGCTCCGCAACTCGCCATGCTGCCGCGATGCGCGAAAGTTCTTCGCTCACAACGGAATCCGGTAGCTCGATACCGTCAGCGCCCGATCCACCAAGTCGACTACGCGCCGCGCTTACCGCGAGCGCGTGCGCGGCATCGCCATCGGCCTCCCGCGCGGCGACTTCGGCGGCGGCGCTCGGGTGCGCGCCAACCCGCAACTCCCCGACGACCACGTCGAGCCCGGTCATGAGCTGCCCGCACGCGCGCTTCCGCTCCCGGTCAGCGCGACCGCGCCGATGCCGGACCAGGACGGTCGCACCGAGCACAACTGCGGCGATGCCCGTGCCTATCCCCAACACTAGGGCGGTGACCAGCACCGCGAGCCCGCCGCCGACGGCGAGCGGCCGCACCCCGACAGCCGCACTCTGACCGCTGGGTCGAAAGATCTTGATGAAGCGACGTCGCGCGACCGAAACCGGCAAAAGCAACGCGGCAACAGCAGCGCAGATAAGTCCGAAAACCACAATCCCACCCCATTTTCGTTGTCGCACTTATGAATTCGATCGAAAAGCAATGTGCGCGAACGCACCGGCCCAATCGCCGTCCTGGTTACCGCGCAACGGTTCACAATCGGTGACCGAATCAACCAGAACGATTTCGCAGCACCCGCGCCAATTCCATTGCGGCAGGAGCGACTTCGCCATCCGCGCGCCAGGCAGCCACGATTTGGATACCAGTCTCCGATCGCTGCAACACCCCGATCTCACACAGCCCTCGCGAGCCGTCTGCCCGACGATGCACGTGCAGCACCACTTGCACCGCCGCCGCCAGCTGACTGTGCAGTGCGGCCCGGTCCATGCCGCCGAGCGCGGCAAGCGCTTCGAGACGAGCGGGTACTTCCTGAGGTGAATTGGCGTGCACGGTGCCCGCACCACCGTCGTGTCCGGTGTTGAGAGCGGTGAGCAGGTCAACGACTTCTGCCCCGCGAACCTCGCCGACGACGATGCGGTCGGGGCGCATGCGCAGTGACTGTCGCACCAGGTCGCGCACGGTGACCTCACCAACGCCCTCAACATTGGCGGGCCGAGCGACCAACCGAACGACGTGCGGATGTACCGGAGCGAGCTCGGCCGCGTCTTCGACGCACACGATGCGTTCGGCTGGGTCGACCGCCGCGAGTAGCGCGGAAAGCAGGGTGGTTTTTCCGGTGCCCGTGCCGCCGACCACAAGAAAGGCGAGACGCGCGCGAACGATGTCCGCGAGCAGCCGCCGCGCGCTCGGCGTTAATGACCCGACAGCGGTGAGCGCGTCCAATCCCTGTGTGGCTGGGCGCAATACGCGAAGCGACAGGCACGTCCCGTCGTGCGCGACAGGTGCGAGAACCGCGTGCAGTCGAACCCCAAACGACGCGCCCAACGCGGCTTCGGTGCCGGTGAGCTTGCCGTCGACCCACGGCTGCGCGTCGTCGAGGCGGCGGCCAGCCGCTAATGCGAGCCGCTGAGCCAACCGTCGCACTGCGGCCTCGTCGGCAAATTCGACGTCGGTGCGTTCCAACCCGTGACCTCGATCGACCCACACGGAATCCGGCGCGGTGACCAGCACATCCGCGACATTCGGATCGTGCAGAAGCGGTTCCAAAATCCCCGCCCCGGTCATCTCAGTTTGCAGCGTGCGCAGGGCTCGCAGCAGGTCGGTGTCGGCGAGGACACCTCCCGCTTCCGCCCGAATCGCGTCGGCCAGTTGCGCTGGGTCGGGCTCGCCCGCCTGGTTCGCGAGTCGTTCGCGTACCCGGTCGAGCAAGTCGGGAGTAAGGAGCAAAGTCATGCTGATTCCCCTCCGATCATCGTGAGAACGGCGTCGGCGGCATCACGCAACGGGCCACCGCGCCGGACACTGACACCGCCGCGTTCAAGGCGCGCGGCCAACCCGGCCTGACCACGCACCGCGGCGAGCAACGGCAGCCCTAAGACAGCGGCGACCTCGGTACCTTTCAACCCACCCGGCGCAGGCCCGCGAACTATCAAGCCACGGTTAGGGTTTCGCGCACCCAAGTGCGCCGCGCAAAGTTCGGCAGCCGCGATGGAACGTAGGCGGGCGGGCACAACGAGCACGACGAGGTCTGCCAAGTCGAGCATGACGTCGGCCGCTGGCGTTCGTTCCGCTGACACGTCGCAGACGACGAGATCGCCTGCGGTTCTTCCTGATTCGATAACGGCACGAACGGCGGCAGGCGACAGCTCCCCCACCTTCGAACTTGGCGCATCCCGACCAGGCGCTTCGCTGGAACTCAACCTCCCACAGGACAGCACCGACAACCCCTCCCCTACCGCAGGCAATGCCTTATGTAGCGAAGCTGCCGAAACCCGCCCGTCTTGAATCACCAAGTCCGGCCATCGCAACCCCGCAACACCTTCCGCACCGAGCACCAGGTCGATCCCGCCGCTCATCGGTGCCCCATCAACAAGCAACGTCTCCGGCCGACACCGCAACGCCGCGCCGCGCAACGCGGTAGCCGCAGCCAACGTGGACGCGCCGGCCCCGCCGCCCGCACTCGCGATCGCGATAACCGCACCATCGCCACGCCGCGCTTCCGCGTGCACCGCGAACTGCTCGATGAGCGCGACAGCGTGGGCTGGCAACGCGACAACCCGCTCAGCGCCAACGGCCGTTGCCGCCTGCCAAGCGTCGACCGTCGGTTCGCCTTCGGTAACCAACACGACCCCGGCCCTGCGCGGTAGCCCGCCAGCGGCGACGGCGAGCGCGGCCGATTGGTCGAGCACAACCAACCCGGCCGAGGCCCACGCGTGCCGACCAACCGGCGCGACACGTTCATCGGGGATGCGCTCGGCAGCGGCTGCGACGCGACGCACTTCGGCGCGCAGCCGTTCGTCGCTGATGAGCACTAGCACCACCGCAGATGGGTTCATGCCAACTAGCGTGACCGAGATTCGCGCTGGTCAACGGACCAACTTCGCGAATGTGGATAACTTTCGCAACTGTGGATATCTCGTGTTCCAGAACCAGACCTGGCTGGAAATAGAGGACGGCCCCAGCCGGGGGGGAGGAGGCTGGGGCCGTCGGGCTCAGCCCCGGGGGGTCGGGCTGAGCGCGCCTGGAACAAGTCCAGGTGCCAGCAATACTACACCCATTGCCTATTACTGGCGCAAGGCCCGAATCACTAGATTTCGACTGAAATCGAGCTTGCGGAGCGCTGCGGCAAACTCATTGCAACGTGTGCAACACGTGACTACTGCGCGCGGTGGTTCGCATGCCTATTCTGTTGTCGTGACCGCTGATCGTGACCAGACTCCCTTGCCGGACACAAGTCTCGCGGCCGGTGGTGCGCGACGGCCTCGCGGCGGACGCGTGGCCGCCTTCTTCGATCTGGACAAGACCGTGATCGCGAAGTCGAGCGCGTTCGTGTTCAGCAAACCCTTCTACGCCCAGGGTCTGCTCAATCGCCGCGCCGTGCTCGAAAGCAGTTACGCGCACTTCCTTTTCCTGCTGCAAGGTGCCGACCACGACCAGATGGAACGCATGCGCGCCAACCTCGCGAACATGTGCGCGGGCTGGGATGTGGAGCAGATCAGGGCGATTGTGGCTGAGACCTTGCACGAACTGGTCGACCCGCTCATCTACGCCGAAGCGGCGGATCTGATCGCCGACCACAAGATTCGCGGCCACGACGTGGTGATCGTTTCCGCTTCCGGCGAAGAGGTTGTCGGCCCGATCGCCGCCGCGCTTGGCGCGTCGCACACCGCGGCGACCCGGATGGTGGTCGCCGATGGCAAGTACACCGGCGAGATCGAGTTCTATTGCTACGGCGAGGGGAAAGTAGCCGCGATCGAGAAGCTCGCGGCCGAGCATGGCTACGACCTGGCTTCCTGTTACGCCTACTCCGATTCGGTCACCGACCTGCCAATGCTTGAGGCCGTCGGGCACCCAACGGCGGTGAATCCCGATCGCGGGCTTCGCAAAGAAGCGGCTAGCCACGGGTGGCCGGTGCTCACGTTCTCCAATCCGGTTTCGCTGTGGTCGCGGTTCCAGACGCCGTCGACGACGACTGTCGCGGCAACCGCCGCCGTCGGCCTCAGTGCGATCGCGGCGGGCGCACTCACCTACCGACTGCTGCGTAAACACCGCTGACCACAGTAAATAGCAAATTAGCCCTTGCTGTGAGCGCAGTCACAATGTAAGAATGTAGGCACGGAAGGCAGGAAGGCAAAGACGGCGCCGGAAGAGAAGACGTCGCCCCCCATCCACCCTTCCTAGTACGGAAGCCGGGCACCCACGCGGAGCGCGCCGCGACAAGGGCAGCAGAGTTGTGGGCCTGCGAAATCACTATCTCCGTCAGCGATAGCCCCGCACAGGTTGAGGGGATGAACTGGCGAGATTGCGATCAGCGCCGAGGCCACCCAACACAACCCACTTCAGCACGCTTGGTAACCCGGCGTTCCGTGCTCGTGCGCGGTGCGGCAGTCACTATGCCGATGTTGGCATGCCGCCCGCGCCGCTTCACCCGCGCAATTTGTAACTGCTCTGCCTCAGTCAACCAACCCAACTATCCCGTATGTGTCCTATCCGCCTGCGGTGTCCGCGATTGAATTAGCCTCGCGGGCACCGTCTTCCAGTGCCGCGGCCGTGAACAGCACCCAACCGCCGACGCCCTCGGCGGTTCCTTTGCTGAACCCTTCGGCCGCATCCGCATACATCTGCTTGCGTCGCAGCCAAAACACTTCTGGCACACCAAGACTGTGCGGGTCGAGTCCGCTCGCCACCGCGACCAGTCGCGATGCCCCGCGCGCAACCACCCCGTCCGCGGTGCCGAACGGACGCAACGCGAGCAGTTCGCCATGCACGATGGCCGCGATCACCGGCGCAGGCGCCTTGCTTGTCTGCACGGTCTGCACAAGCAGGTCGAGCCGCCGCGCGATGCCGGGCGCGTTGCGGGGCCTGCCAAGTTCGAGCTCGTCGGTCACCAGGTCGGCCGCAGCGAGCAGGTGCAGGCGAGCCAGCGCCTGCAATGGCGCGCGGCGCCAGGTGGCGACGAGGTTGGTGAGCGCGTCGCCGTCGAGTGCCTGACCGACGCGCAGCGCACCAAGCAGCACCGGGTCGGTGATGTCGCCTTCGGCGGGCAGCTCGGTTGACGCGCCCTCAAGCGCTGCCGAAGATCGCGCGGCACGCACCGCCGCCTCTGCTGCCGTGACCGCCCAGCCACGCCGGTTGGCGCGATGCCGATGTACTGCGGCGAGCGCGTCGCGCGCCTTGTCGGCGGCTTCGCGCACGCCAGGCAGGTCGACGAGGGGCTGTAGCGGATCAGTCACGACTTAGCAGGCTACCGTTGCCCGATCGTCGGACTCACGACCACTTCCATCCCATTGCGACGCGGCCAGCATCGGTCCGGCCATAAGACTTCAGCTAGGCGTTTCGCGGCGGGCGTGCGAGCCCGTCGACGTCGCGCTTCCAATTCAGCCTGTCGTTGCGCTTCAATCCGGTCGAGTGCCATCGGCCTCTCCTAGCTGCGCTAGCTCCCACCCAACGGTCGACTCGACAATACGCTGCTGACCAGCAAGTTCACTCGATATTCGGCACCCAATTCACAAGTGGTTCACCGGCAATCGGATTCGATGTGTCAGACCCATTGGCTAATGTCGCAGTGAACCAGACCACACTCGGCTTGTGAGGCACCCGCGATGACGCACCCCGACACCTTCCCGCCCGCTGCGGAATTCGCCGCGAACGCCAACGCGAACGCGGCGTTTTACGAGCGCGCAACCGCCGACCGCGACGGTTTCTGGGCCGAGCAGGCCAACCGCCTTCACTGGCATAAGCCCTTCACCGAGGTGCTCGATTGGTCGGATGCGCCGGTGGCGCGCTGGTTCGGCGACGGGGAGCTCAACGTCTCGTACAACTGCGTCGACCGCCACGTCCTCGCTGGCAACGGCGAACGAGTCGCGATCCATTGGGAAGGTGAGCCGGGCGATTCGCGCGACATCACCTATGCCGAGCTGCTCGCCGAGGTCTCGCGCGCGGCCAATTACTTCACCGAGCTCGGGCTTGAGGCAGGCGACCGCGTCGCGATCTACCTCCCGATGGTGCCCGAGGCGATTGTCGCGATGCTCGCCTGCGCGCGCTTGGGGCTCACCCATTCGGTGGTTTTCGCGGGCTTCTCGCCTTCGGCCTTGCGGCAACGTGTCGACGACGCCGAAGCTCGCCTGGTCATCACGGCCGACGGCCAATGGCGTCGCGGCAAGCCAGCACCGTTGAAGGAGGCCGTCGACGAGGCGCTTGCCGCCAACGGCGACGTGCCGTCGTCGGTTGAGCACGTTCTTGTCGTTCGTCGCGTCGGCACCGAGGTGCCGTGGACCGACGGACGCGACCTGTGGTGGCACGAGACCGTCGGCGCAGCGTCGGAAACCCATGAGGCACAAGCATTTCCGGCCGAGCATCCGCTGTTCATCCTCTACACCTCCGGCACAACGGGCAAGCCGAAGGGCATCCTGCACACCACCGGCGGCTACCTGACCCAGGCCGCCTACACCCACCACAACGTGTTCGACCACAAGGCCGAAACCGACGTGTACTGGTGCACCGCCGACATCGGCTGGGTCACCGGGCACAGCTACATCGTTTACGGCCCACTCGCCAACGGCGCGACACAGGTGGTCTACGAGGGCACGCCCAACTCGCCGAACGAACACCGTCACTTCGAGATCATCGAAAAGTACGGCGTCACCATCTATTACACGGCGCCGACGTTGATTCGCACGTTCATGAAGTGGGGTCGCGAGATCCCCGACGCGCACGACCTGTCGAGCCTGCGTCTGCTCGGTTCGGTTGGTGAGCCGATCAATCCGGAAGCGTGGCGCTGGTACCGCGACGTATTCGGCGCGAACAAAACCCCCGTGGTGGATACCTGGTGGCAGACCGAAACCGGCGCGATCATGATCTCGCCGCTGCCCGGCGTCACGGCCGCGAAGCCCGGTGCTGCCATGCGCGCACTGCCGGGCATCTCCGCGACAGTTGTTGACGAGGAAGGCAATCCGGTCGAGCTCGGCGAGTCCGAGGCGAACGGGTACCTGGTACTCGATCAGCCGTGGCCGTCGATGCTGCGTGGCATCTGGGGCGACATGGACCGCTACCGCGCCACCTACTGGGAGCGGTATGCCGAGCAGGGTTGGTACTTCGCGGGCGACGGCGCGAAGCTCGACGTCGACGGCGACCTCTGGGTCCTGGGCCGCGTTGACGACGTGATGAACGTGTCGGGGCACCGCATTTCGACCGCCGAGGTGGAGTCGGCCTTGGTCGGGCACCCGGCGGTCGCCGAGTCGGCGGTGGTCGGCGCGACCGACGAAACCACCGGCCAAGGGATCGTCGCGTTCGTCATCTTGACGGCCGAGTCGGCGGCCCAGGCAGGCGACGACCTCGTCAAAGAACTAAAGGCGCAGGTGTCGAAGGAAATCAGCCCAATCGCCCGACCACGCGAGATCCACGTCGTGCCCGAGCTGCCGAAGACGCGAAGCGGCAAAATCATGCGCCGACTGCTGCGCGACGTGGCCGAAGGCCGCGAGCTGGGCGACACGTCGACCCTGGTCGACCCCGCCGTTTTCGAGGCGATTCGCGCTTCGAATAGCTAACGGCAAGCCGGGCCGCCGCATCGAAAAGCGGTGGCCCGGTAGCCTAAGAAACCTTGGTGTGCCGGGAAGTCTGGTCGGCGTGTGTTTACCCGTTCTCGACGAAGGGCTGCGGCGTGATCAAACGCGTTCAATCCGAACTTTCCCGGTATCTACGGACCGAAACCGTCGGCGGCGCACTGCTGCTTATCGCTGCGGCTGCCGCCCTAGTTTGGGCCAATTCGCCCTGGTCAGCGAGCTATCACACGCTCGTTGAGACCCATCTCAATATCTCAGCCCTGCACCTGGACCTCACCGTTGCCCAATGGTCGGCCGACGGCCTGCTCGCCGTTTTCTTCTTCGTCGCTGGCCTTGAACTCAAGCGCGAATTCGTCGTGGGTGAACTAGCCGACCCGCGACGCGCGATCCTGCCGGTCGCCGCCGCGTTGGGCGGAGTCGTCGCGCCCGCACTCATTGCGATGGTCGTCGGCGGCGATGCGCCCGGCATGGATTCCGGCTGGGCGATCCCGGTCGCGACCGACATCGCCTTCGCCCTCGCTGTCCTCGCGATCACCGGTTCGCGACTGCCGCTCGGCGCGCGCGTTTTCCTGCTTAGCCTCGCTGTCGTTGACGACCTCGTCGCGATCCTGCTGATCGCGATCCTGTTCACCGCGTCGATGTCATTCGCGTGGCTCGGCGTCGCGATCGCCTGTTGTGTCGCTTGGGCACTTGCCCAGAAGGCCCGCTTGCACACCGTTTTCTTCTATCTGCCGATCGCGCTTGTGTGTTGGTACGCGTTGCATGAGGCAGGGGTGCACCCGACGCTCGCTGGCGTGGCACTTGGTCTGCTCACCCGCGTTCGGCGCGATCCAGACGAGAAGACCGCGCCCGCCACGCATCTCGAACACGTTGTGCAACCGATATCCGCGGGCATCTGTGTGCCACTTTTCGCGCTCTTCGCCTCCGGTGTCCCGCTCAACGGATCGGTGTTCGGTTCGCTGTTCACCGACCGGCTCGCCCTCGCGATCATCTTCGGTCTCCTGATCGGCAAGACGGTAGGGATCTTCGGAACCAGTTGGGTCCTAATCCGATTCGGCCTGGCGAAACGCCCGACCGGCCTCGGCTATGGCGACATGTTCGCCCTCTCGGTGCTCGGTGCGATCGGCTTCACCGTTAGCCTGCTTATAGCGGAACTGGCGCTAGCCGACGTTGGTCAAACCAGCATCGATTTGGCAAAGGCGGCGGTCCTGGTGACGTCTGTGGCAGCATCGCTGATCGGATCGGCGCTACTGTTGCGCCGGGGCCGTGTGCATCACGCGCGCCACGACGCCGATGAGCCAGCGCCAGCACAGGGAGAAGGGTCGACGAAGTGAGCTACACCCAAGGCGGAGAAGACGGTCGCACGGTTACGTCCATCCCGTTGACCGATGCCAACCCGCCCGGATCGGCGAGTATCGGCAGCCTCGTTCGCGATGCGACCGAGCAGCTGTCAACGCTGGTGCGTGCCGAGGTCGCCCTAGCCAAGGCTGAGGTCACCGGCGAGATCCGCAAGGGCCTCACCGGCAGCGTGTTTTTCATCCTCGCGCTTGTCGTTCTGCTTTACAGCTCGTTCTTCTTCTTCTTTTTCCTCGCCGAGCTGCTTGATACCTGGCTGTGGCGTTGGCTTGGCTTCCTCATCGTTTTCTTGCTGATGGTCGCGGCCACGGTCACGTTCGCGTTCCTCGGTTGGCTCAAGGTCAGGAAGGTGCGCGCACCCGAGAAGACCATTGGCTCGCTGAAGGCGTCGGCGGACGTGTTCCCGCAGGCGCTGGGCAAGCTCGAAGGCGAATACGGCATTTCGGATAAGTCGGGCACCGCGCCGAAGTCGTTGGACCGATGACGCGCGGGGCGGGCCCAGTCGCGACACACAGACCCGCCCACTAGGCTCGATCGGCGTGTCGGCCAATTCTTTTCCTGATCCGTCCAGCGTCCGGTTCGACGGACCCTGGACGCACCGCGACGTGCGTGCCAACGGCATCCGTTTCCACGTCGTCGAAGCCGATGGCACTGACCAACCCGACGCGCCACTTGTGCTGCTCTTGCACGGTTTCGCCGACTTTTGGTGGACCTGGCGACACCAGCTAACCGGCCTCGCCGACCACGGTTATCGCACCGTCGCGGTCGACCTGCGCGGCTACGGCGACTCCGACAAACCGCCGCGCGGCTACGACGGGTGGACGCTCGCTGGCGACATCGCGGGCCTCATCCGCGCGCTCGGGCACACCGAAGCGATCCTCGTCGGCCATGCCGAGGGCGGCCTTGTCTGCTGGGCGACGGCCGTGCTGCACCCGCGACTCGTTCGCTCGATCGCGCTCATCGGCTCGCCGCATCCCGCCGCGCTTAAGAGCGCGGTCTTGCGCGACTCCGCGCAGCGCTCGGCGTGGCTTCCCGAATTCTTGCGCGACCAGTTGCCGCGCTATCCCGAATCGCGACTTACCCGCAATGACGGGAGCGAGGTCGAACGACTTTTCGGTGCGCGTGTGAGCGAATCGTGGTCACGGACAACCGAATTCGCTGACGCCGCTGGCCGCATGCGCGCGGCGATTCGCATTCCCGGCGCCGCGCACAGCGCATTGGAATACCAGCGTTGGGCCTTCCGCAGTCAGTGGCGACCCGACGGTAAGCGCTTCATGGCGACCATGCGCGCGCCGATCGACCCCGACATCGACGTGATCTCGATGCGCGGTTCACAAGACCGCTACATCCTCGCCAAGACCTACCAGCGTGGCTCGCGCCTGCGGATGGACCGCAGCCTGATCACCATCCCCGACGCGGGTCACTATGCGCACCAAGAGAATCCGACGAAGGTGAACACGGTGCTGCTCTCGCGCTGGCGAGAACCCAACGGCGCCAACGAGTCCCGCGACGGACTCGTGTCGCCGTAGGGCAACAGCGACCTCAGCTCAACACGCAAGCACCCGTGTCCACCGGTGTCGACCGGTGTGGTGCCGCTGCCACCTCCGGCGCGACCTCCTTCAACGTGAGCACGTACCCGGTGTCATCGTCGGTGACCGCGGCGCCGAACACCACCCCAAGCACCTCACCCTGAGAATCGACGAGCGGTCCGCCCGAGTTACCCGCGCGCACCTGACCACGAACGGTGTACACCTCACGCTCGACTTCACCGTCGCGGTGAATGGTCGGGCCGGTGAGGTCAAGCGTCTGGCGCACTCGCGCGGCCGACGCGGTGTACGGCCCGCCGCCAGGGTAGCCGAGCACGATCGCGCTCTGCCCCGAATGGGCGGGCGACGGCGCCTGCGGCACGGGCGCGGCGGCGAGACCGGGGACCGCGAGCACCGCGATGTCCTTCGACGGATCGAAGAGCACGACGGTCGCGGGCAGGGCACCGCGCGAGGTGTCGACTGAGACGCCAGCGGTGCCAGCGAGGACGTGCGCGTTGGTCATCACCCGTTCGGGCGCGACGATGAAACCTGAACCCTCAAGTGCACGTTGGCAACTCGGGGCGGTGCCACGAATTCGCAAGACACTCTGTTGAAGTGACGCCGCGACGGGACTGGCCAGCACGCTCGGGTCGGGCGGTTCGACCGCGACGATCGGAGCGCGACCGAACGGTCCGATGACGTCGGGTAGCCCAGAAGTGTTGAGCAGCTTCGAGAATTCGTTGGGCAGCTGACGCAACCACACCGGCGCGATGCTGTTGACGTCGGCGAGCACCCGCGACCCGTTAATCGCGGCAGCGACATTGGGCTGCGACGCCGTTGCCAGCGGCAGCGCGAGCAGCCACGCGGCGACCAGCACCGTCGCGGCCTGCAATACCGCGCCGATGACGCTGTCGATGTTGCGCGCGATCGGATGACGCATCCCGCCGCGCGCCGCGCGACCAAGGACCATGCCAGCGACCTCGCCAACGATCACCAGCAGCACGATCAGCAGGATGCCGCCGAGTACGCGACTTCGCCCTTCGCTGAGGTGTTTCAAGATGTGCGGGGCGATCAGAATGCCAGCGACCGCACCGAGCGCGACGCCGAAAAACGCGAGCGCCGACGCGACAGCGCCTTGCCGCCACCCGGTCGACGCGGCGACGAGCGCGATCAAAACCACCGCGATATCGAGCCAAACCGACGCCGTCACGCGACCACCTCGCTGGCGCTCAACTCCAGCACGTGCCCGCTCACAGGGTCATTCCGACCGCAGCAAGCGAGCTCTCTAGATCACGCACGTCGCCCCGATCCCACTCTCGTTCCCACCCTGCCGTTTTGATGATCCCGGCGAGGATACCGCCGGTGAGACCCCAGACCAGCATGCCGTCGACTTGGAAGGCGGGACTCTGGTATCCGAGACTGCCACGCACCATGAATCGGTGTGCGGGATCGAGCAATTCGGCTAACGGAACGCGAACGACGCGCTCGGTTTCGGCGGTATCGACGACCCCAACGGGGCTTGGTGCTTCCCAGTACGCGACCACGGGCGTGACGTCGAACTTCGACGGCGGGACGAACATCGTTGGCAGCGTGGCGAACGGGCGAACCCCTTCGGGTGCGAGGCCGGTTTCCTCGATGGCCTCGCGCAGCGCGGTGCCGATGGGACCGCCGTCGCCGGGGTCGGCGGCACCGCCGGGAAACGCGACTTGGCCGCGATGCTGTCGCATTGTCGACGCCCGTTGGGTGAGCAACACGTCCGCGTCGGCAGGCAACAACGCACCCTGTTCGGGCTCGGCAGAACCGCCGAAAAGCACTAAAACCGCAGCTTGACGCGGTTTCCCGGTGACCGACATCGCGCGACGCAGTATGCGGGAGCGCGAGAGCGTGTCTTCGGCTTCGGGACCCGACACCTCGCCCGCGCGAGCAAGCCAGGCGGGGACGCCATCGAGGGAAAGCGATTCTGTCACGCCCGAACTCCAAGTTTGTTGGCGACGGTGTCGGCGATATCGGCGACGTCGCGGAACGCGCGCACCTCAACCGACGCGATGGTGCCGTCCGCGCGGACGAGCACTGAGACGGGAAGAACGGCGGGTGCGCCGACAGCAGTGCGGACACTGGCGTTCGGGTCTTCGACGCCAGGCAGCGTGATACCCAAACCAGCAAGGCGCGCAAGGGCTTTCGCCTCGTCGGGGTCACTGTGCACGGTGAGCACGGTGAGTTGCGGGCCGACTTGGGCCGCGTATTCCTGCAACATCGGCAACTCGACCGCGCACGGCCCACACCAGTAAGCCCAGAGGTTCAACAGCGCGGGGCGACCGGCGATCATCGCGCCAAGGGCACCAGGTTTGCCGTCAGCGAGGCAGCCCACGGTGAGGTTGGCGAGCGGGCCCGTGGCGCCCGGCGATGCCGGCGGACACGGCACGAGATGCGCTTCGGCACGGGCCGAGTCGGCGACGGTCGGCGCGGTATAGGGCGCGTTGGCGACCTCGGTACTCGAACGCGGCCACAGCGCGAGCACTCCAACAAGCACAAGGATGACCGCGAGCAGTGCCCAACGCAACGCCGGTCGACGCCACCACGGCGACGAAACTTCGCTCACAGATCGACCATTTCCAACAAGTGCTCGCGTTCAGGACCCTTGACAAGAGCTGCTGCGGCGACAGGATCGGTTGGCCCTTCACCGAACGACGGGCAGTCGGCGGCAAGCACACACGCACCGCACGCCGGTTTGCGCGCATGGCACACCCGGCGGCCGTGAAAGATCACCCGATGCGAAAGCAAGGTCCACTCCTTGCGCGGGATCAGCTCGCCGATCGCGTGCTCGACCTTGACCGGATCTTCTTCCTTCGTCCAACCCCAGCGCCGCACTAACCGGCCAAAATGCGTGTCGACGGTGATGCCAGGTTCGTCGAACGCGTTGCCGAGGATGACGTTCGCAGTTTTGCGTCCGATGCCCGGCAGTTTGACCAATTCTTCCATCGTGTGAGGCAACTCACCGTCATAGTTCGCGACGAGGGCCTCACCGAGGCCGATGAGCGAGTTGGCCTTGTTGCGGTAGAAGCCGGTTGCCCTGATGTATTCCTCCAGCTCCGCGCGATTGGCTTCGGCATACGCGCGGGCGTCCGGATACTTCGCGAACAGGGCGGGAGTGGTGAGGTTCACGCGAACATCGGTGCACTGGGCCGACAGGATCGTCGCGACTGCGAGTTCCAGCGGATTCGTGAAATCGAGCTCGCAATGCGCGTCGGGAAACGCCTCAGCCAACTTGCGGTTCATCCGACGGGCCCGACGGGTGCGACCCAACTCCGTTTCACCTGCACGCGAACGCTTTTTGGGCTTGCGGACAGCGGACGCTGACACGGCCGATGCGGCGTGTTCTGCGCCCGAATCGGCGGCGGTTGGGGTAGCTGCGGCCATTCGTTCACCATACGGAACCACTACGACAACATTGGGTGCCCAGTTGAGCGCTTGTGTTCCATCTGAGACCTCAACCGTGTTTACTGCCTCTCATGCAAGGACTCGCTGTGGTGCTCTTCCCAGTGCTGTTGATGCTGTTCGCGCTGGGGATGGAGCGGGTCGAGAACCGGCTCCGAAAGCTTCTCGAACCCGACGAAGAGGTTCAGCAGTACCTGGACAAAGCAAACGCAAGCAACGCTGAAGTTAAAGAATTGTCGAAGCTCGGCCTGCCCGCCGCTGTCGCGCGCATGCGCAAAAAGCGTGCTCGCGACCCCGAACTGGACGTAGCCCGCGCAAGTTGAGAGCGCAATCTATCTTTTACGTGGTGTCTGTCACTACCGACGCATGACGCCGCGTAGACTGCGCTGTTGGTCGATTCGGTCGGCCTTCTTCACTAGCGCTTTCGCTAGCCAGGTCCAATAAAGGAGCACATTCGTGGACGAGGCCCTCGCCAGAGCAGGCATCTTCCAAGGCGTCGAGCCCACTGCGGTGGCCGCGCTCGCCAAGCAGCTGCAGCCGGTGGATTTTCCGCGCGGCCACGTCATCTTCAATGAGGGCGAACCCGGAGATCGGCTCTACATCATCACCTCGGGCAAGGTGAAGATCGGTCGTCGTTCCCCCGACGGTCGCGAGAACCTGCTCACGATCATGGGCCCGTCCGACATGTTCGGCGAGCTGTCGATCTTCGACCCGGGCCCGCGTACTTCGACCGCTACCACGGTCACCGAGGTTCGCGCGGTCACGATGGATCGCGACGCGCTCAAGGCGTGGATCGACCAGCGTCCCGAGATCGCCGAACAGCTGCTGCGGGTGCTCGCGCGTCGTCTTCGCCGCACCAACAACAACCTCGCCGACCTGATCTTCACCGACGTGCCTGGTCGCGTCGCGAAGGCGCTGTTGCAGCTCGCGCAGCGGTTCGGCACCCAGGAAGCGGGCGCGCTTCGCGTGACCCACGACCTCACCCAGGAAGAGATCGCCCAGCTCGTCGGCGCTTCTCGCGAGACCGTCAACAAGGCGCTCGCCGACTTCGCGCATCGCGGTTGGCTGCGCCTTGAGGGCAAGAGCGTGTTGATTTCCGATTCCGAGCGCTTGGCCCGTCGCGCGCGGTAATCACGTCACAAACGCATCCGATCGCTTCACTCGCGGCGGCTCTAGGAATGAGGGCCTCGTCCGCGGCGAGTGGGGCGATCGTTGTGTTTAGTGGCCTGCGCGCAGGTATTCCAACTGTGCCTGCACGGAACTGCGTGCGGCAGGCCAGAGTCGCTTGTCGACGTCGGCGTATACCTTGCGGACCACCGCGAACGCGCCAGCGTCGTTGCCTAACTCGTCAAGCGCGGCCTTGACCTGGGCCAGCCGTTCGCGTCGATGGTTGAGGTAGTACTCGAACACCGGAACGGCTTCGGGATGATCGGGCCCATGCGCGGGCAGCAGCGCTTTACCAGCGCCGACCTTAATCAGGGTTTCGAGCGAGTCGAGGAAGTTCTTCAGCGCGTTCGGCCCGTTTTCCAGCACTGTTGTGCCGCGACCGAGCACGGTGTCGCCCGACAGGATCGCGTCGTCGAGGAGGAAGCTCACCGAATCGCCGGTGTGGCCGGGGGTGGCGAGCACGGTAATTCGCACGCCCGCTGCTTCGATCACCTCGCCGTCGACGAGCGGCGCGACGTCGCCATGCAGGTACTTGCGCTCGACCGCGCGAACCGGCGTTCCGGTCGCGCGGACGAGCGCTTTGATGCCGTCGGTGTGGTCGAAGTGGTGGTGGGTGATGAGCGTGAGCGCGACCCGACCACCGGTCGCTTCGACGATCGCCGCGGTATGGGCCTTATCTTTCGGCCCAGGATCGACGACGATGAACTCGTCGCTGTCGGGCCCACGCAGCAACCAGGTGTTGGTGCCGTCGAGGGTCATCTGTCCTGGGTTGTCGGCCAGCAACACCGATGCGGTCGGAGTTACTGGCCGAACCCGGCCATACGCGGGATGTGCGAGCGTCATGACAGGTATTAGCCGTCAACCTCGACGATCAATTCCACCTCAACCGGCGTGTTCTTCGGCAATTCGGAAACGCCGACTGCCGAACGCGCGTGCACGCCAGCTTCGCCGAACACCTCGCCGAGGAATTCCGACGCACCGTTGATCACGATCGGCTGGTCGGTGAAGCCGGGAGCGGAGTTCACGAACCCAACTACCTTGACAATCCGCACAACTCGATCGAGGCCGACCAAATCATGAACGGCGGCAAGGGCATTCAGTGCGCAGAGACGGGCGGCTTCGACCGCGGTCGGCACGTCGACATCGGCGCCGACCTTGCCTTCCGCCGACAGTTCGCCGTCAACGAAGGGCAGCTGACCGGAGGTGTAAACGAGCGAACCCGTTTGCACCGCGGGTACATACGCTGCGACCGGCGGTGCGACGGGTGGCAAAACGACGCCCAGTCGATCGAGCGCGTCCTTCCATTCGGTCTTGCTCACTTTTGCCGCTTCAGGTAGGCGACATGCTGCTCGCCGGTCGGGCCAGCAAGCACCGAGACCAGTTCCCAGCCATCGGCGCCCCACTGGTCGAGGATCTGCTTGGTCGCGTGCGTCAACAGCGGCACGGTCGCGTACTCCCACACGGTGGTTTCACTCATGCCGAGAGTTTAGGACCTGTGCACCGAAGGACGCCTTAACGGGCTATAGGCTCAGCGACGTGGGAGCACCAACAGATCCATGGCCACCGCGCGCGGCAGCTGCCCGCTTGCATTACGTAACTGGCAAGGGGGGCACGGGTAAGTCGACCGTCTCGGCGGCATTGGCGTTGGCACTTGCCTCCGGGGGGCGTCGAGTGCTTCTTGTTGAAGTCGAAAGTCGACAGTCCATCGCGCAACTGTTCGACCGGCCGCCGTTGCCACCCACCGAGACTCGCATCGCGACCGCTGACGGTGGCGGCGAGGTGGTCGCGCTCGCGCTCGACACCGAATACGCGTTCCTCGAATACCTCGACATGTTCTACAACCTTGGCTTCGCCGGTCGCGCGATGCGGCGGATGGGCGCGATCGAGTTCGTGACGACCATCGCGCCCGGCCTGCGTGACGTGATCCTCACCGGCAAGATCAAAGAATGCGCGGTCCGCACTGAGGACGGCAAGTTCGCCTACGACGACATCGTCGTTGACGCGCCACCGACCGGCCGCATCGGCACGTTCCTTGACGTGACGAAGGCGATGGCCGAAATCGCCAAGGGCGGCCCGATCGCGAGTCAGGCTGAAAGCGTGTCGAAGCTGCTGCATTCGGATCAGACGATGATCCATCTGGTGACGCTGCTCGAAGCGCTGCCGGTGCAGGAGACCGCCGACGCCGTCGCCGAACTCACCGACGCTGGCCTGCACGTTGGGACGGTGATCGTGAATCGCGCGGCGACCGGCGAACTGTCGCCGACCGACCGCGCCGCCGCCGTCGCTGGCGAGCTCGATCCGGCAGCGATCGCGACGAGCCTTGCCGAAGCCGGGATCAAACTGCCCGACGCTGAGTTGGCCGGTTTGCTGACCGAGACCGTCGACCACGCCGTCATGCTCACCGCCCAGGACGAAAGCGCGGCTGAGCTGAGCAAAGTCGACGTTCCGCAACTGCGGCTACCCGCCCTGACCGATGGCATGGACCTCGGCGGGCTTTATGACCTAGCCGAACAGCTAACCGCGCAGGGAGTGCGATGAGCGAGCATGTGACCACCCCTCCGCCGCTAGAGATCTCGCGCATCATCGACGACCCGAGTTCGCGTGTGATCGTGTGCTGCGGTTCCGGTGGTGTCGGCAAAACGACGACGGCCGCCGCTATCGCATTGAAGGCCGCAGAGGCCGGGCGCAAGGTTGTCGTTTTGACGATCGACCCGGCCCGACGGCTCGCACAGTCGCTTGGCGTCGCCGATCTCGACAACAGCCCGCAGCGCGTTGAGCTTGGTCCGGAAGTGCCCGGCGAGCTATTCGCGATGATGCTCAACATGCGCCGCACGTTCGACGACATGGTTTTAGAGCACACCACCGCCGACAAAGCCGAGCAGATTTTCGCGAATCCGATCTATCAAACGGTCGCGTCGTCGTTTGGTGGCACGCAGGAATACATGGCGATGGAGAAGCTCGGCCAACTCGCCGCGCGCAAAGAGTGGGACCTGATCGTGGTCGACACTCCCCCGTCACGCAACGCGCTCGACTTCCTTGACGCGCCGAAGCGGCTGGGCACGTTCCTCAACGGGAAGATGATTCGCCTGATCATGGCACCGGGTCGCGGTGTCGGCCGACTCGTGACCGGCGCGATGAGCCTGGCGATGCGTGGCGTTTCGACGGTTGTCGGCGGCCAGATGCTCAAGGACGCTTCGGTGTTCTTGCAGTCGCTTGAGTCGCTGTTCGGCGGGTTCCAGGATCGCGCGGAGAAGACGTTCGCGATGCTGGCTAAGCCGGGCACGCACTTCGTCGTTGTCGCTGCCGCCGAACCCGATGCCCTGCGTGAGGCTTCGTTTTTCGTCGACCGACTGTCGACCGAGCAGATGCCGCTTGCCGGGCTGGTGCTCAACCGCACGCATCCGGCGTTGGCGCCCGCGTTGTCGGCCGACCACGCACTGACCGCTGCCGACCAACTCGCCGACACCGACGCGCTGACCGCTGGCATCTTGCGTATTCACGCCCAGCGGGAACAGACCGCTAAGCGCGAGCAACGCCTGCTGCACCGGTTCACCGGCGCGCACCCGCATGTACCGGTTGGCGCGGTGACCGCGCTGCCCTTCGACGTGTCTGATGTCGAAGCATTGCGCGCTGTTGGTAGTCAGTTGCTATAACTACCGCGTCCGCTATGTCCCACAACGGCGCCGATGTCCGCTTTCTCCGCGGACTCGGCGCCGTTGTGATAACGGTCCGGTATCGCCTGCTAGATCGCGACCTTCTGATTGCGTTGGGCCTGGAAGAATTCGCCCCACGACGTCACATCGGGATGCTGCTTGAGCAGTGCTCGCCGCTGCCGCTCGGTCATCCCGCCCCACACGCCGAACTCAACTCGGTTGTCCAGGGCGTCGGCGCCACACTGCATCAGCACTGGGCAGTGTCGGCAAATCGTCGCCGCTTTGCGCTGTGCCGCTCCACGAACGAACAGCTGGTCAGGATCAACTTCCTTGCATCGCGCCTGGGCAACCCAAGCGATCCTTGCCTCGGCCTGCTCTACATCCAGTCGAGCGATGGGGGTTGTGATGTTCATTTGATGTGCCCCTTTGCAGTCCCAACACCGCACTACACGGCGCTCGAAGAATCGCGAGTACAAACCGCGGCAACCTACTACCGCTGCGGTCTGCACCACATTCCACTTTGAGTGTTAGCTCTATCACACTGGGTTCTCAATCTAGGTAAAGGTATGGGGTCAGCGCAAGACCGGCCCCGATTTTTTGGTACGTCCGTCCCTCCAAAATCAGGACAGAACCGGGCAGTCGTGCTGTTCACCGGCGTGTAGAGCCGCGACACGCCGAAGTGATCATTTTGTTGACACGCCCGGGCAACCCCCCTGGCATCCGCTGGACATTCGAACGGCAACCAACCCGAAGCCAACCGTCAATGAGCACAGCCGCGAAGACCGCCGCACCACCCTTTAGGCTGGGGCCGTGCCGATCACTCAAACGCTCGCGAGGCTGGCCGGCAGCTGCGCGCTGGCCGCCGTGCTAGTCGCCGGGCTGTTGTTCCCCCTGGCCGGTGGATTCGGGTTTATTTCCAACCGAGCCGCCGACGCCGTCGACAATGTGTCCGCCGAACTGGTCGAGGGCACCGTCCCCGCCGTTTCGACGATGGTCGACGTCAACGGGGCGCCCATCGCGTGGCTGTACGAGCAACGGCGATTCGAGGTGCCGAGCGATCGCATCTCCAACAACATGAAGCTCGCGATCGTGTCGATCGAAGACAAGCGCTTCGCCGACCACGAGGGCGTCGACTGGCAGGGCACGCTGCGCGCGTTCATGACCAACACGTCGTCGGGCAACGTCCAGCAGGGCGCGTCCACGCTCGACCAGCAGTACGTGAAGAACTTCAACCTGCTTGTCGTCGCCAAGACCGACGCCGAACGTCGCGCCGCGATCGAGACCACGCCCGCGCGCAAGTTGCGTGAGATTCGCATGGCGCTGACGCTCGACCGTGAGCTGAGCAAGGACGAGATCCTCACTCGCTACCTGAACCTCGTCCCGTTCGGCAACGGCTCCTACGGCATCCAGGACGCCGCGCAGACCTACTTCGGTGTCGACGCCGCCGACCTCAACGTCACGCAGTCGGCGATGCTCGCCGGCATGGTGCAGTCGAGCTCCAAGCTCAACCCGTACAACAACGTCGCCGGCGTCACCGATCGACGCAACACCGTGCTCGACACGCTGATGCAGAACATCCCCAACCGCGCCGAGGAATTCCGCAAGGCGAAGGCCGAGCCGCTTGGCGTGCTGCCCCAGCCGAAGAGCCTGCCGCGCGGCTGCATCTCGGCCAACGACAAGGGCTTCTTCTGCGACTACGCGTTGCAGTACCTCGCCGAGGCTGGCATCAGCCGCGAGCAGGTCGAAAAGGGCGGCTACACGATCAAGACCACGCTCGACCCCGCGTTGCAGGAGTCGGTGAAGCGCTCGGTGACCGAGGCGGCCAACCCGAACCTCGACAACATCGCCGAGGTGATGTCGGTTGTCGCGCCCGGTCAAGACGCGCATCCGGTGCTTGCGATGGCCTCATCGCGCACGTACGGCCTCAACCGCGACGCCAACGAGACTTTGCTCGGCCAGCCCTACACGATGGCTGGCGACGGCGCTGGCTCGATTTTCAAGGTCTTCACCACCGCCGCCGCGATGGAAAAGGGACTTGGCACAAGCGCCCAACTCGAAGTGCCCGGCGTCTACGCCGCGCGCGGCATGGGTTACTCGAACGCGCCCGGCTGCCCCGCCGACGCCTGGTGTGTGAAGAACGCGGGCGCGTACCCGGGATCGATGTCGGTCACCGACGCGCTCGCAACGTCGCCTAACACCACCTTCGTCAAGATGATTCAAGACGTTGGCGTCCCTGCTGCCGTCGATATGGCCGTTCGCCTCGGCATGCGGTCCTACACGCAGCCCGGCACCTCCGGCCACGGCAACTCAAGCCTCGCCGACCACATCAAAGACAACAACATGGGTTCGTTCACCCTCGGCCCGTTCGCGATCAACCCGCTCGAACTGTCGAACGTGGCGGCGACGCTCGCGTCGAGTGGAAAGTGGTGCCCGCCAACGCCGATTCGTGAGGTCATCGACCGGCACGGCAAGGTTGTTCCGCTCACGCAACAGGCGTGCGAACAGGTTGTCGACCCCGGTCTGGCCAACACCCTCGCCAACGCGATGAGCAAGGACGACATCTCCGGCACGGCAGCGGGTGCCGCCCGCGCCGCAGGGTGGGCCGCGCCGATGTCGGGCAAGACGGGTACCACCGAAACGCACCGGTCGTCGGCGTTCCTCGGCTTCACCAACAGCCTCGCCGCCGCCTCCTACGTCTACGGCGACAGCCCGACGCCCGGCGAGATCTGCTCGTCCCCGCTGCGCAACTGCGGTGGCGGCGATCTCTACGGTGGCAACGAGCCAGCGCGCACCTGGTTCAACGCGATTAAGCCACAGCTCGACCGCTACAGCCCGCCCGCGCTACCCCCGCTCGACGACCGGTACGTGCGTGGCGCTGGCAATTCGCAGGTGCCCGATGTCGCTGGTAAGTCCCAGGGTGAGGCGACCTCGATGCTGAGCGGTGCCGGATTCCAGGTTTCGGCGACGACGAGCGCGGGCTCGCAACCGAAGGGGACCGTGATGGGGTCATCACCGAATGGGTCGGCGGTGCCGGGATCGGTGATCACGATTTACGTGAGCGACGGGTCGGTGCGCGTGCCGACGCCGACACAGGCGCCGCCTGCGCCGTCCGCACCGACGGTGCCGGGTTTGCCGCAGATCCCGCGTCTGCCACCCATCCCCATCCCCGTGCCCAGATAAGGGTCGCGCTCCGCGCTCCGAGTCGGGACCCCTGGGAGTCCCGCTCTTCCCTCCCGCCGGGCACTCCTTCGTCGCACCCTCTGGTCAGTCCATCGCGGGACGGGGTCCCTCCGGTCGCGTGGTAAACGCGAAAGGCGCTCAATCCGAATTGGATTGAGCGCCTTCGTTTTTCGCTACTCAGAGCCGCGCGCGTACCGCAGCCGACAAGCGCGATCCATCGGCCTTGCCGTTCGCCAACGCGGTCGCGATCTTCATGACCTGACCCATCTGCTTCATCCCAGGCCGCTCGCCGTTTTCCTGCGCGACCTGGGCGATCGCGGTGTCGGCTACTTCGGCGACCTCAGCGTCGTCGAGTGGGGTCGGCAAGTAGCTTTCGATCACCGCTTCCTCGGCGTGCTCGTTGGCGGCGAGTTCGCCACGTCCGGCCTGCTCGTAATACACGGCGGCCTCATTGCGTTTTTTCGCTTCCTTTTGCAGCAGCGAGATCACTTGGGCATCGGTGAGATCGTGCGCCTCCGTGCCCGAGGTTTCCGCGGTTTGGATCGCGGCGAGCACCATTCGCAGCGTCGCCAACACCAGCGTGTCCTTGGATTTCATCGCGGCGGTCATATCCGCGCGCAGGCGTGCTTTCAGTTCCGACATGCCCGTCACGCTAGCCGCTTGATGCGAATGCGCCCACCACATTTAGTGGCAGGTACCGAGATTTCTCACCACTTGTGCCCAAACACATACGCCCTTCCGACGGGTGGTCGCCTATGCTGGGCAAATGCCCGTTATCTCGACGTCAGCAGTCCGCCGAACCGCGTTGGGAGCGGCAAGTGCCGCTGCCGTGGGAATTACCTACGCCACGTTGATCGAGCGGAACGCGTTTGTCCTGCGTGAAGCGACAATGCCGGTGCTCGCGCCCGGTTCGCCCACGCTGCGCATTCTGCATGTCAGCGACTTGCACATGATGCCGGGCCAGCAACTCAAACAGCAGTGGTTACGCGAACTCGATCGGCTCGAACCCGATCTTGTTGTCAATACTGGCGACAATCTTTCGCACCCGAAAGCGGTGCCAGCGGTAGTGCAATCACTTGGCGGTTTGCTTGGCCGTCCTGGTCTTTTCGTTTTCGGTTCGAATGATTATTTCGCACCGGTACCGAAGAATCCGCTGAAGTATTTCAAGAAAGACCACCGTCGCGTGTACGGCGACCCGTTGCCGTGGCAAGACCTGCGCGCCGCCTTCACTGAGCGCGGTTGGCTCGACCTCACGCACGTGCGTCGCGACCTTGAGGTGTCGGGGATTCGCATCGCGAGCGCCGGTGTCGACGACCCGCACCTGCAGCGCGACCGTTACGACACCGTCGCCGGTGCGCCAAACCAGTTGGCGCAGTTGAGCATTGGCGTCACGCATTCGCCGGAGCCGCGCGTGCTCGACCGCTTCGCCGAAGACGGTTACGACCTGGTTTTGGCGGGCCACACCCACGGCGGCCAGCTCGTCGTCCCCGGTTACGGCGCGTTGGTCACCAACTGCGGCATCGACAAGTCGCGGGTCAAGGGCGCGTCGCGCTGGGGCGAGCACACGCAGTTGCACGTTTCGGCGGGCGTCGGCACGTCGCCGTGGGCCCCGTACCGCTTCTGCTGCCGCCCCGAAGCCACGTTGCTCACCCTGGTCGGCGCTCCCCCGAAGCGCCCGTCCGAAGACGCTGGTTACGGCATCACAACCACGGAAGCGATCGCCAACTAGGCCGTCTGACCAGCCGATTTAACGTTTCGCACCCGGTCGTTGTAAGCTACTTCAGGTTCACATCACGGGGTGTGGCGCAGCTTGGTAGCGCGCTTCGTTCGGGACGAAGAGGTCGCAGGTTCAAATCCTGTCACCCCGACGTGTTGGTTGAGACACAGAAAAGCCCCTGACCGGGTTACTCGGTCAGGGGCTTTTCGCATTCCTGGGGTTGGGTGGGTGGCGGTGAGGTTCCGCTAACGTGGCGCTTACTTTCTGTCACTTGATAGAAATTGCGGCTGGCTAACGTATACACGCATGTCGACACGGGTGGAGACGCTGCGGGACGTGGTCTATTCCACGCTTCGCGACGAGCTCATGAATGGGGAAATTCGGTTTGGCGACCGGCTTACCGAGCCCCGCCTTTCCACGCGGTTCGGGATGTCGCGCACGCCGGTGCGGGAAGCGCTCACCATGCTGTGCGCCGACGGGCTGCTGCAACGCGAGGAGTACGGGTTCAGTCCCGTCCGGCCGAGCATCGCGCGCATTCGCGACCTCTACGAGCTGCGGCTCACGCTTGAACTCGGCGGGATCACGCAGGTCGCTGCCGACCCCGATCGCACCTACGACCGGGACCTGCTCGAAGCGGAACGACAACGCTGGCTCGCGCTCAAAGCTGACCCGCCCGCGAAGGAACCCGGCTTCGTCGTGATCGACGAGCAGTTCCACGTCGCGCTGCTGACCGCCGCAGGCAACCGGGAAATGGTGCGTGCGCTGATCGGCGTGAACTCCCGCATTCGGCACGTTCGCCGCTACGACTTCATGCTCAACAACCGCGTAGAAACCACCATCGTCGAGCATCTGAGCATCATCGACGCCGTGCTCGCTGGCGAATACGCGACCGCCCAGGCCCGCCTTCATGCCCACATCGGCGACTCACTCGACGTCGTGCTCGACCGCATTTCCCGCGCAGTGGCAGCAATGTCGCTTAGCGATTAAGGAGTTAGCAAGTGTCAATCAGCCCCACCGCACGGGTCGCCGCCGCTTACGCACGCATCGCCGAGGTTGACCGGCCCGAAGTGTGGGTCACCTTGCGCGACAAGGACATTCTTGAAGCCGAAGCGCGTGAAGTTGAGCGTCAGCTCGCCGACGGCGCGAACCTTCCACTGGCCGGGTTGATCGTCGCGGTCAAGGACAATGTCGACGTTGAAGGACTGCCGACGACGGCCGCATGTCCCGAATTCGCCTATCCCGCAATCGAAACCGCGACGGCCGTGCAGCGACTACGCGACGCTGGCGCGCTCATCATCGGCAAAACCAACCTCGACCAATTCGCAACCGGCCTAGTCGGGACACGCAGCCCGTACGGCGCGGTCCGCAACGCGTTCCATCCCGAATTAGTGTCTGGCGGTTCAAGTTCCGGCTCAGCGGTGGCGGTCGCGTTAGGCATTGCCGACATCGGCATCGGCACCGATACCGCCGGATCAGGCCGTGTCCCAGCGGCTTTCAATAATCTCGTCGGCGTCAAAGCCACACTCGGCGTGATCCCCACGCACGGCGTGGTCCCCGCCTGCATCGACTACGACGCGGTCACCGTCTTCGCGCGAGACCTTGACCTCGCGGTTAGGGCGGCGAGGACCATGTCGGGTCCCGACGAAAAGACCCGCGTAGTCGCGCCTGGCCAGCCGACGTTCCGTTGGCCGCGCGACCGAAGCCGCACGTCGCGATCCCGCGCGCGGAAGACTTAGCCGCCCTGAGCCCGTCGTATCGAAAAGCGTTTGCGGACACGGTGTCTCGACTCAACGACGTCGACATCACCGAAATCGATATCTCACCCCTGCTCGACGCCGCGCGCCTCCTCTACGACGGCGCGATCGTCGCCGAACGCTACGCCGCCGTCGGCGACTTCGTCGTGAAGCAACCGCAGGGTCTCGACCCCACAGTTGCCGAAATCATCAGCAAGGCAACCGAACTCGACGCGGTTGCCTTCGCCAACGACGTCAGTACTCTGACCAATGCGAAGGCCGAAGCAACCAAACTGCTCGCCCCCTACGACGCCCTGCTGCTCCCAACAACCACCGAGCACCCAAACATCGAAGCAGTCGCCGCCGAGCCGCTAGCGATCAACCGCCGACTGGGCACCTACACCAACTTCTGCAACCTGTTAGACCTCGCCGCCGTCGCCGTCCCTGGCAACAAAACCGACGATGACCTCCCCTTCGGCGTGATGTTCATCGTCGATACCTTCGCCGACCAACGCGCCATCGACCTCGCCGCCCGACTACTCAACGTCGAATCCCCCGCCTTTGTAACCGACTCGGTACCCCTCGCCGTCTTCGGCGCCCACCTGCGCGGCCAGCCCTTGAACTGGCAACTCGACGGCGCGCGCTTCGCGGGAGAAATCCGGACAACCGACGCCTACCGTCTCACCGCACTGCAAACAACACCGCCGAAACCGGGGTTGGTCCGCCACGGTGACGGGCAAGGCGCCGAGATTTACGGCGAACTGTTCGAACTTTCCCCAGCGCACCTCGGCCGCTTCCTCGCCGACCTGCCCGCCCCCATGGCCCTGACCAGCGTCGAGCTCGCCGACGGCCGCACGGTCACCGGCTTCGCCTGCACCTACGATGCAGCCCTGGCCGCCGACGACATCACCCACCACGGCAGTTGGCTCACCTATTTAGCAGCTGCTCGGTCGCGCTAACCCAGACCGACCAGCACCTCCACACACCCGGAACTGCCCGTAATCGAACGTGGTTACCCTCAGCGTCGTTTGCCTGCTCTGCGTCCGGAAGAGCCAGTTGTCACGCCACCGGCTCGGCGACCGTTCACCCCTCGAGACCGGTCGCCGAGCCGGGTGTTCCGGCGTCGGTGACAACAATGCGGTCGCGCTCTCGAGAGGTTCTTATCAAGAACTTGTCGCATCACGCGCTTAGCGCGCGATGATGGAGGTATGGAAACTGTCATCGTCTGGATATTGGCCAGCCTGCTGTATTGGTTCTCGAACTTCTAGGAATCCGCAGCAGCTTTTCCGTACAAAAAATTCGCGGAAAGTTTGCTGAGACTGTCGCTGTCATCGCGTATCCCCCTCCCGCAGCATGGATGGGAGGGAGGAAACGCCAATGGCAATCATCGAGCTCGCGCCCTGGTATTTCGCAAGCGATGTGGTTCACGAGGCAGCGTTTCGCATCGACCTTCCTGGCCCAGATCGGGGGTATTGGCTCCTTTCGTACTTGCCAGGATTCACCTTCACCGCCCACCAGGCCCGAATTGGGCTGGCACTCGCGGAAATGATCCTGCTCGACACCGAGTTCTCAACCGCGGGCTTCGACCGCGACCTCGCCGAACTCCAAGCCGAAGAACTCGGCCTCACCTACACCGGCGTAATGCTCGCCCTCGCCGCCCGAGTGATCGACGAACGCGACACCCACAGCTGGCTACTTTTCGGCGACAACACCGACCTTCAGCTTTGAGCAAACGAACAGTAACCACCGTCACAGTTAGAAGCGGAATCAACTTAACTGGTCGGTCGTTATACCCCTTGTCGACGTCCGTACAGCCCCGGGCCTCACCCCTTTTGTCGCTTCGAGCGACCACTCGCCGAGAGGCGCTTGTGGGGCGTCGGCCTTTGTGAACGCCGTCAGGGAGTCCTGGCGGCGTTTTCCATATCGCGAGCAAGGCCCGGATGGTCGAGGATTAGCCGCGTGAATGAGTTAGGTAGGCGGTTAGGGCTCGCTGACGCGGTGGTCGTCGGATTAGGCGCGATGGTCGGCGCTGGGATTTTCGCCGCGTTCGGACCGGCTGCGGCCGCAGCTGGCAGTTGGTTGTTGCTCGCACTCGCGCTTGCCGCGCTGCTCGCCTACTGCAACGCGATCTCGTCGGCGCGACTCGCCGCGCTCTACCCGGTCTCGGGCGGCACCTACGTTTACGGGCGCGAACGGCTCGGCGCGTTTTGGGGGTACATCGCGGGCTGGGGATTTGTTGTCGGGAAGACGGCGTCGTGTGCGGCGATGGCGCTGACGGTCGGCGCATACGCGTGGCCGGGACACGAGCGGCTGATCGCGGTTGCCGTTGTCGTGGCCGTCACGCTGGTCAACTACCTCGGCGTTGAAAAGTCGGCGCTCGCGAGTCGGGTGATCGTCGGCATCGTGCTCGCGGTCCTGCTCGTCGTCGCGGTGACCGGCCTCACCGGCGACCACGCTAACGCGAGCACAGCGACATCAACCGGCCCCTACGGCGTTCTTCAAGCCGCTGGCCTGCTGTTCTTCGCCTTCGCGGGCTATGCGCGCATCGCGACGCTCGGCGAAGAAGTTCGCGAACCGGCGCGCACGATCCCCCGCGCGATCATGGTCGCTCTCGTGATCGCGCTCGGCGTCTACACGCTTGTCGCGGTTGCCGCGCTGCTCACGCTCGGCGCTGGTGGGCTCGCGAACGCGACCGACCCGCTCGCGCGCGTTGTCGAAGCGGCAGGGTTCCCTGGCCTTACGCCGGTTGTCCGCGTTGGAGCCGCCCTCGCCGCGACCGGTTCACTTCTCGCCCTCGTCCTCGGTGTCTCCCGAACCACGCTGGCCATGTCGCGCGACGGTCACCTCCCGAAAACCCTTGCCGCGATCCACCCGCGCTACCGCGTCCCGCATCACGCCGAACTCGCGGTCGGCGTGATCGTCGCGATCGCGGCGGCCACGGTCGACCTGCGCGGCGCGATCGGCTTCTCCTCCTTCGCCGTGCTGACCTACTACCTCGTCGCGAACCTGTCGGCGGCCACGCTCACGCAAGCCGAAAACCGGCCGCCCCGTTGGGTTCCCGTTGTTGGCGCGATCGGCTGCGTCGTCGTCGGGTTCGCATTGCCGTTAACTTCGGTGCTCGCGGGACTTGCCGTCCTCGGGGTCGGGGCGGTCGCGTACTTCGTTCGCCAACATCGATTAGGGGATTAACCTGGCCCTGCTTTACGGGCTACGGTTGCGGCGAGGGACTACCCTCGGCGGCATGCGGCTGCTGGGAGGCGTTCTCGCGGGTGTGATCACAGCTACTTTGGTGTCGGCGAGTTTGGTCGGCGCGCACGCGCAGGCGAGTCCGAGCCAGCACTGCGCGGTCACTTCGGAGCGTGAATTAGCCAAGGCCGAACCGGAACAAGTTGGGCTGGATTCCGCGAAACTTAAGTCCGCGTTGGAATTCGCGTCAACGCGAAACCGCTTGAATGTCCAGATCTTTCGCCACAACTGTCTCGTCGGTGAAGGGCTGCGTAATCACGAGACCGGCAATACCGCCTGGAACATTTGGAGCGTCACGAAGTCGGTGGTTTCGCTCCTCGCCGGAATGGCCGCTGACCACGGCAAACTCGACATCAGCGCGCCCATCGACCGCTACCTGCCGGCTGGCCTTGGCGACCAAACACACCGGTCGATTACCGTCGAAAACCTGCTCACCGAAACGTCGGGCATGAAGACCGGCGTGCTTTCCGAGGGCGTCACCGCCGTGATTCCGGTCGACCCCAACAGCGCGGTGCAGGCGTTGGCCGTCGAGCTCATCAACCCGCCGGGGACGACGTTCAGCTACAGCCAACGCAATGTCGACTTGCTTTCGTGGGTTGTCGAATTGGCGGTCGGCGAGCCGTTGCAAGACTTCGCGCAACGCGAGTTGTTCGACCCGCTCGGCATCGAACGCGGCGACTATTACTGGGCGCGCGACCGGTCGGGTCACACCTACGGCTACGCGCACCTGATGCTGCCGCCCAACAACCTCGCCAAGCTCGGCTTGCTCGTCTCCAACAACGGACAGTGGGGCGCGCAACGCATCGTTTCGGCCGACTACCTGCGCAAAGCAACGTCGCCGTCACCGCAAAACCCCTGCTACGGCTACCTTTTCTGGGTTGGCACCGGATGTGGTGAGTCGCCGGATTATCTGCCCGCCGACACCTATTTCATGTCCGGGTTGGCGCTGCAAAACGTGTTCGTTATCCCCAGCCTCGACCTGATGGTCATGTGGACGGGCACCTTCGGCAACGTGAGCGCCTATGGCCCCGAGGGCATTCTCGCCCACCCCGAAGAACTACCGCACGAATTCTTCCGTCGCCTTTTCGCCGCGTTCACCGACACCCCAACGCCGACGGCGAAACCGTACGTTGAACCGCCGCTGCAATTCGACGCGAGCCGCCTCGTCGACGCCAACATCTTGCTCGCGGTGTTCGGCATCGGCCCAGGTGCCTACCCCGGTTGCACGATCTTCAGCTGCTTGAATCAGCCACTGGCGACGCCCTTTTCGAGTATCCCGCCCGGTTGCGCGATCCTCGCGTGCGTCGGCAACGATCCGCGAACACCAGCGATCAGATAACGAAAAAGGCCGGGCCACAACGTGACCCGGCCTTTTTCGAATAATCAGCGGTTCTGCAGCAGCACTTCCGCGATCTGAATCGTGTTGAGCGCCGCGCCCTTTCGCAGGTTGTCACCCGAGATGAACAGCGCGAGACCGCGGCCACCGGGCACGCCCGGATCTTGGCGGATACGACCGACGAGCGAGTCGTCCTGACCGGCCGCCGCGAGCGGGGTCGGCACGTCAACAAGACGTACGCCGGGAGCCTTCGCAAGCAATTCTTGCGCCTGCTCAACCGAAATCGGCTCGGCGAATTCGGCGTTGATCGACAGCGAGTGACCGGTGAAAACCGGGACGCGCACACAGGTGCCGCTCACGAGCAGCTCGGGCAGACCGAGGATCTTGCGGCTCTCGTTGCGCAGCTTCTGGTCTTCGTCGGTTTCGAACGAGCCGTCGTCAACGAGCGCGCCGGCGAGCGGGATCACGTCGAACGCGATCGGCGCGACGTACTTGTTCGGCGCGGGGAAATCGACAGCGGAACCGTCGTGGACGAGCTTCTCAGCGTCGTCGGCGACCGCGCGAATCTGCGAAGCAAGCTCCTCGACACCAGCCAGGCCCGAACCCGAAACCGCCTGGTACGACGAAACGATCAGGCGCTGCAAACCGGCAACATCGTGCAGCGGCTTGAGCACGGGCATCGCGGCCATCGTGGTGCAGTTCGGGTTCGCGATGATGCCCTTGACCAGGTTCTGCGTCGCCTCCGGGTTCACCTCGGAAACGACGAGCGGCACGTCGGGGTCCTTGCGCCATGCCGACGAGTTGTCGATCACGGTCACACCGGCAGCCGCGAAACGCGGTGCCTGCACGCGCGACATGGTCGCGCCAGCCGAGAACAACGCGATGTCGAGACCCGACGGATCGGCGGTCTCGGTGTCTTCAACGACGATTTCGCCGCCGCGCCACGGCAGCTTCTTGCCCGCCGAACGTGCCGACGCGAAGAAACGCACCTCGTCGGCGGGGAAGTTGCGCTCTTCGAGCAGCTTGCGCATGACCGCGCCGACCTGACCGGTCGCGCCGACAACACCTACACGTACACCCATTGCTTAACGCCCCGTTCCGCCGTGAACGACAGCGGCTTCGTCGCCGCCCAGATCGAATGCCTTGTGCAACACCTGAACTGCCTCGTCTAGTTCGGTGTCGCGAACCAGCACCGAGATGCGGATTTCCGAGGTGGAGATGAGGTCGATGTTGACGCCAGCGTTGGCGAGCGCCTCACAGAACGTCGCGGTGACGCCCGGGTGCGACTTCATGCCGGCACCGACAAGCGAAACCTTGCCGATTTCGCTGTCGGAAAGGATTTCGGCGAAGCCAATCTCGTCCTGACGCGCGGTGAGGATCTCAACGGCGCGCGCGAGGTCGGTCTTGGGGCAGGTGAAGGTGATGTCGGTCTTGCCGGTGTCGACCTTCGAGATGTTCTGCAACACCATGTCGATGTTGATTTCGGCGTCGGCAACCGCACGGAAAACCTTCGCCGCGTAGCCGGGCTCGTCGGGCAGGGCGACAACGGTCACCTTGGCTTCGCTGCGATCGTGCGCGACGCCGGTCAGGATTGCCTGCTCCACAGGGATGTCCTCCATCGATCCGAAAACAGTGGTGCCGATCTTGTCGGTGTACGACGAACGCACGTGCACGGGCACGTTGTAGCGGCGCGCGTACTCGACGCAGCGCAGCATCAGCACCTTCGAGCCGCAAGCGGCCATTTCCAGCATCTCCTCGTAGGAGATCTGGTCGAGTTTTTGGGCATCGCTGACGATGCGCGGGTCGGCGCTGAAGATGCCGTCGACGTCGGTGTAGATCTCGCAGACGTCGGCCTTGAGTGCGGCGGCGAGCGCGACGGCGGTGGTGTCGGACCCACCGCGACCGAGCGTGGTGACATCTTTGCTGTCCTGGCTGACGCCCTGGAAGCCAGCGACGAGCACGATCGTGCCTTCGTCGAGCGCTTCGCGAAGGCGGCCCGGGGTGACGTCGATGATCTTGGCCGTGCCGTGCGCGCCGGTGGTGATGATGCCCGCCTGCGAACCCGAGAACGAGCGAGCTTCTTCACCGAGGGCGTGAATTGCCATGGCTACCAACGCGTTTGAGATGCGCTCACCGGAAGTAAGGAGCATGTCCATCTCACGCGCGGGCGGCGCGTCGGTGACCTGTTCTGCCAGATCGAGCAGTTCGTCGGTGGTGTCGCCCATTGCCGAGCAAACGACAACAACATCGTGGCCCTGCTTCTTGGTCTCTACGATCCGTTCAGCGACGCGCCGGATCCGCTCGGCGGTAGCCACCGAGGATCCTCCGTACTTCTGAACAACGAGAGCCACGGCTAGGTCCTTACACATTCGACAATCAAGCTTCTATCAGCGCCCAAGAGTACCGGGACAGGTGCGGCGGTTTTGCCGCTACCTCCCCCGATGATGGAAACGACACACCCTCGTCACCTGTGGATAACCGCGTTCGCTACTTCCGTTCGAACCAGGTGACCTGGGTTCCGCTGTCGAAATCCTTGCGCGACTTCACCGCGAATTGTGTCGGGTTGAAGACACCGGCGAACGCCGAAATACCCGCACCCGCGACGACGGGGTAGGACTTGATCACCATTTCGTCGATCTCATCGACGAGTTGTCCGGCGAGATTCCCGCCGCCGCATAGCCAGATGTCGCCCCCATCGGCCCGTTTGAGTTCGCGAACGAACTCGGCCGCGTCGCCAGTGACCCGCTCGACCTGCGGGTCATCGATAGTGAGCGTGGCGGCGAAGACGTATCGAAACGCTCGTTGAACGTGCCATTTCCGCCTGAGCTGGTCGTTTGTCCAGGCAGGGGCCATGTTGACGATAGCCGGTACTACTGTGCAGAATCGGGCGGCAACGTGGCTGTCGCTGGATGAGGATGAGATGCGCTCCAAGATTGATATCCAATTCAGCGTCGATGCGGGGATCGAACAGGTGATGGACGCCCTGCTCGCCGTCGAGTCGCTCGCTGAGTGGTCGACCAACTATTCCGACGTCCGAGTCGGGCCGCGCGACGCCCAGAATCGCCCGCGCAGAGTGTTCGCGACCGCGCACTTCATGGGCAACGCCGACTCGCAGGTCCTTGAATACGCGTGGGAACCCGATGCTGTGCAGTGGCGCGTTGTCGATAGCAGCCGCGGGTCGGCGGGCGGCGGGTCCATCGAGCTGGCCGAAGGCGCCGACGGCACAACGCTGGTCGACTACCACGTCGAACTGTCGCTGCCACTGCCCATTCCGGGGTTGCTCTTGAAACGCAGCCTCCGCAAAGTCCACGACGACGTTGTCGCGAACTTCCTCGATTTCGTCGAGCAGTTCCCGCCGTCGGAGGGGTTCGTCGCGGGGTAAAACCCCATACGATTGCGTGATGATCGGTTTTCGCCGGGCCCGGTACCAACCTGTGGCCGAAGACGCGTCCGTCACTCAAATCGAATTGTTCTTCGACCTCGTCATCGTTTTCGCGTTCACGATGGTCACCGACCTCGCCGCCCACGAACTCACCTGGCTCAACATGCTGCGCGCGTTCCTCGTGCTCGGGGTGATGTGGTGGCTGTGGATCGCCTACTCGTGGCTCGGCAACGTTGTCCAAGCCGACGAAGGCATCGTGCGATTAGCGATGTTCGCCGCGATGGGTTTCGCGTTCATCGCCGCGATCGCGATCCCCGAAGCGTTCCACGACCTCCCGGGCGGCTGGAACGGCCCGCTCGTCTTCGCCCTCGCCTACCTCGGTATTCGCCTGCTGCACATGGTCATGTTTCTTGTCATCAGCGCCGACGACCCGCAACTGCGCGGTCAGGTGGTGCGGTGGGCACCGATTTCGATCGGCATCGGCACCTCGTTGCTGGTCGCGGCCGCGATGACACACGGAACGCTCCAGATTCTGCTGTGGATCGCGGCCATCGGCGGTGACGCGTTGTGGACGAAATTCGCGGGCGCTGATTGGCGCATCAACTCGGCCAAGCATTTCGCCGAACGCTATGGGCTGATCGTCATCATCGCGCTTGGCGAGTCGATCGTTTCGATCGGCATTGGCGTTGCTGGCCAACCGGTTTCGTGGCCAATCACCGTGGGTTCGATGCTCGGGCTCGCGGTGTCGGGCTTGTTGTGGTGGGCCTATTTCGACGTCACCGCGCTGTCGGTTGAGCACGCGTTCGCGCAAGCGACGGGCAAGCGGAAGATTCGCATCGCGCAAAATTCCTACACGTACTGGCATTTCCCGATGATTGTCGGCGTTATCGCGCTTTCGCTCGGTTTGAAAAAGGTGCTGAATTACGCCAGTGACGAGTCGCATTATCAACTCACCGACGCGCTTAAAGGCATTCCGCTCTACGGGCTTTACGGCGGACCCGTGCTGTTCTTAGTCGCCATTATCGGATCCAAGCACTATGCGACGGGTCAGATCACCACCGCTCGTGTCGTCGCGGTTGTCGCGTTGCTCGCGCTGATTCCGGTCGCCGCCATGCTGCCCGCGCTCGCCGCGCTTGGGCTGCTGTGCGCGGTGTTGGCGGCGCTCACCATTTGGGAAGTCGCGCGTTACGCCGCACCGCGCGACGAGATTCGGCACGGGCACTAACTACGGCAGTTCTTTCGCCTGGTTCAGCAAGTGCCGGACGCCATGTTCGGCACTTGTCGGACCACGTTGGGACGCGGGCACTTTCACGCCCTTACGCACCGCTTCGCCGATCTGGTCGAGGTTCTCGCGCAGCACGTCGGCGACGAACTCGTCGGTGCGCGGGTCGTCGAGCAGCTCGCGGACCATGCGATAAACGGTATCGGCGACGAGGCGAATGATGTCGTCGTGGAACGGAATGAACCGCACCTTGCCCGTTTTCGGGTCGTTCATGATGAGGTCGACGATCATGTCGTCGAGTTCGGTGCGGTTCTCTTCCAACGCGGCAGCGATGTTTTGCGTGTAATGGCCGGCGCGCAGCACGCCGGAGACTTCTTCCAGAATCGCGATGGTCATTGGTCGTTTGATGACGTCAACAATGGTGCCGACGAAATTGTTGACGACGCTGGCGGTCACGCGTTCGCCAAACGCTCGGTCAGCAACGCGACCAATGCGGGCCGCGACAACGATCAACCGCAGCAGGCGGAAACTACGGAACCACGGGCTCGCGATCGGAATCATGCCGACGATGTCGTACCAGTAAATGAAGGGGAATTTCCAACCCCAGCCAGCGCGATGCCACCGCCACACGAATTCGATCGCGAAGACGCCGCAAATGGCCCAGTCAGCGACGATGAGCGTGTGGTAAAGCTCAGGCCCTGGGTTGAACCACGTCACCCAGACGACGAGCACAACCGAGATGATCGCCAAAATCAGCATCACCACGTCGCCCAGGAGTGACGGCGTTTTGGGGCGCGTCGTCACGGGCAAGTCGATCGAGGTGTAGTCGGCGGCACCGGCCACGCGCACTCCTGTTAGTCAGCGCGGACTAGCCGCGCAGGATCGCTTCGATATTGCGTTCAGCCAAAGCCGTGATGGTCAACGACGGGTTCACCGTCGCTGTGCTGCCGGGGATGGCGGCACCGTCCATCACGTAAAGCCCAGGATGTCCATGCACTCGACCGTAGCCGTCGGTCGCCTTGCCGAGCACGGCCCCACCTAGTGGATGGGCCGTGAACTGGGCATTCGCGTCGTAACCGAGCACGCCGTATTCGGCGACAGCACCGGCTTTTTCGGCGATGCGATGGTCGACCGCGCGTGCGACGTCAACAACCTTGCGCTGCGCGGCCTCCGGCCATGCGAGCCCGACGCGCCCGTTCGCATAGCCGAAGCTCGCGCGTGTCGGATCCAAGACCATGCCGAGCGAAGCGAGGGCGCCCGTTTCGAATGGAATCCCGGGGATGTACCAGTTTTCCAAGGTCAGCGGGGCGATCGACTCGTCATAGATGCGACTCGCGCTAGGCACACCCTGGCCCTGACCAGCGACGGAACTCGCGCCGCGCGCCAAGACGACGTCGCCGTTGGTGCCCCACCCTTCGCCAACGTGCTCGTTGAGGTTGGGCAGCGCGCCGGTCGCCCGGGCGCGAACGAGCAGTTCAGACGTGCCCACCGAGCCCGCGCCGAGGAAGAGTTTGTCGCAGGTCAGCGTGCGGGTCGCGAGGTGCTGACCGGTCGGGTCCAGCTTCGTCACCGTCACAACGAAGCGCCCGCTCGCCTCTTGCGCGATCGAATCAACGCGGTGACCAGGGAAAATCTGGGTCTTTCCGGTGTCGGTCGCATAGCGCAGGTAATTCTGGTTGAGGTCGAACTTCGCGCCGTTGGAGTTACCCAAATTCGACCGCGCTGCCGTCGCCGACGCGCGTGACGTGCCAGCCAGCTCGGCGCGCAGGATGTCCCAGTTGAAGATCGAGTCGTTCGGCAGCGGGGTGTAGCCGGCCGCGCGGACCTGGTCGTCCCACGCGCGACTGTGCGCGAACGGCTTCGACTGATAGATGTCGCCGGGCATCGCGTCGAGACGCAGCATCTCGCGCACGCGCGGGTAGTAGACGCGCTCAAGCTCGCCGTAGTCGACAACACCGCCAAAGACCTGGTCGAACAGGTTACGCGGGGGCGCGACCATCGCGCCGGTGAACACAACCGACCCACCGCCGACCGCCGCGGCGCGCCACACGTCGATGCCCGGGTACTCGGTCACGTCGAGGACGCCGCCGAAGGAACTGAAGCTCATCGGCACCTTGGTGACGCCGGTGAAGCTGGTGCGATGCCAGAAACCGCGACCGTCAGGTAGGTCGTCGCCGGTGAAAATCTCACGCCACGGATCGTTAGGCCAGCGCGAACCGCGTTCGAGCACGGTGTTGGCGATATTGGCCTGGGCGAGCCGGAATGCCGTAACGGCAGCACCGAAACCCGAGCCAATCACGATCGCGGGCGAATGCTGCGGCGCGTCGGCGGTCTGGGCGAAGATCTCCGGTACCCACTGGCGGAAAAGCGATTCCCACACTGGATCGGCCGATGCCTTTGGCAGGTCGAATCCGACAGATCCGGCCATGCCCGCGGCAGCCGCCAAACCCGCCGCCTTGAAAAAGGCACGTCTATGCACCAGGCCACCTCCCTCATCACCAATGGCCGAAGCGGAGCTTAGTGCGTTTTGGGCGGTTAGGTTGCCAGTAATCGAACGACGGCGATGGTGCCGACCACAACGATGACCCCGCGCAACACCGTCGGCGAAAGTTTGCGGCCAACTTTCGCGCCGAGTTGGCCGCCGATGATCGAGCCAACCGCGATCAACGCGACCGCACGCCAGTCGACGTCGGCAATGACGACGAAGATCGCCGCCGACACCGCGTTCACGATCAGCGCGAGCACGTTCTTCACCGCGTTGATGCGCTGCATGTCCTCGACAAGGAAAACGCCGAGCAGCCCGACGAGCAGCACGCCCTGGGCGGCACCAAAGTAACCGCCGTAAATCCCGGTCGCGAAAACAGCCGTGAACAGGAACGGACCGCCGTTGGTCGGCGCGGTTGAGTTGTCGCCGCCGCGTCGCTCGCGCACCCACGCCGCGAGTTTCGGCTGCACAACAACAAGGACAAGCGCGACGATGATCAGGACCGGCACGATCGCGTCGAACGCCTTGGCTGGCAGCTTCAACAACAAGATCGCGCCGACGATGCCGCCGAGCAGTGACGCTGTGCCAAGCAGGCGCAGTCGAGCGGCCTGACCAGCGAGTTCGCGTCGGTAGCCGATCGCGCCGCTCACCGAACCGGGCACCAAACCGATCGTGTTCGACACGTTCGCCGTCACCGGCGGCAGCCCGAAAGCAAGGAGCGTGGGGAAGGTGATCAGCGTCCCCGACCCGACGACGGTATTGATCGCGCCCGCGCCAACTCCCGCGAGCAAAATGAGCACCTGCTGCATCACCGACATGCGTTTTCCTTACCGTCAACGTCTCGTCGAACCATGCGGGTCCGTACAAGCGTGCAATCGAGGCAAACCGTACCGCTTGCGAACGATTTTTGATTTCGCAGGCCGCTTACCGCCGACCGGTCGCACACGGTAAGCTCAGAAAATCATGCAGCGGGCACTTCTTCTCGGCCGCCGCGACGGGTTCTGATAGGACCGGCTCCCGTCGCGGGGTTCCATCGCGCCGGTCGACCCGCTCCCACCAGGGATTCCACTCACATCCACGGAGAAACTTGCATGTCCTCGGCTGACGCATTCGTATCCGCTTCGCGCACCATTTCGGCCCCGGCAAAACCCGCACCGGCCGACCAGCCCGCCTGGAACCAGCAGAAGAACTCGTCGATGCCCTCGTTCCGGTATCGCCCCTTCGCTGAAGAGGTCGAGCCCATCTCGGTGCCCGACCGCACCTGGCCCGACAAGATCATTGATCGCGCGCCCGCGTGGTGCGCTGTCGACCTGCGTGATGGCAACCAGGCACTGATCGACCCGATGAGCCCGGCGCGCAAGCGTCGCATGTTCGACCTGCTCGTCCGGATGGGTTACAAGGAGATCGAGGTCGGGTTCCCGGCCGCGAGCCAGACCGATTTCGATTTCGTTCGCGAGATCATCGAAGACGGCGCGATCCCCGACGACGTCACCATTCAGGTCCTCACCCAGTGCCGCCCCGAGCTCATCGAGCGCACGTTCGAAGCGTGCAACGGCGCGCCGAACGTCATCGTGCACTTCTACAACTCCACGTCGATCCTGCAGCGTCGCGTTGTTTTCCGCGCTGAGCGCGATGCGGTGAAGAAGATCGCGACCGACGCCGCGAAGCTGTGCCTTGAGATTGAGGCGCGCTACCCCGACACCGAGTGGCGCTACGAGTACAGCCCGGAGTCCTACACCGGTACCGAACTCGATTACGCACGTGAGGTGTGCGACGCGGTTTCGGAGATCATCGCGCCAACCCCGGCCAAGCCGCTGATCATCAACCTGCCCGCGACCGTTGAGATGGCAACGCCGAACGTGTACGCCGACTCGATCGAGTGGATGCACCGCAACCTGGCCCGTCGCGATTCGATCGTGCTGTCGCTGCACCCGCACAACGACCGTGGCACCGCCGTCGCCGCCGCCGAACTGGGTTACCAGGCTGGCGCCGACCGCATCGAAGGCTGCCTGTTCGGCAACGGCGAGCGCACCGGCAACGTCTGCCTGGTCACGCTCGGCATGAACATGTTCTCGCGTGGCATCGACCCGCAGATCAACTTCTCCGACATCGACGAGGTTCGTCGCACGGTTGAGTACTGCAACCAGCTGGCTGTCGCCGAGCGTCACCCTTACGGTGGCGACCTCGTTTACACGGCCTTCTCCGGCAGTCACCAGGACGCGATCAACAAGGGCCTCGACGCGATGAAGGCCGCTGCCGATGCCGCCGACTCCGACGTTGCCGACATCGTGTGGGAAGTTCCGTACCTGCCCATCGACCCGAAGGACGTCGGCCGCACGTACGAAGCCGTCATCCGCGTGAACTCGCAGTCGGGCAAGGGCGGCGTCGCCTACATCATGAAGACCGACCACGGTTTGGTGCTGCCGCGTCGCCTGCAAATCGAGTTCTCGCAGGCCATCCAGGCCATCACCGACGGTGAAGGTGGCGAGGTAACGCCCAAGGAAATGTGGGACGTCTTCGCGACCGAATACCTCAACCCGATCCTGCCGCTGGAACGCATGCGCCAGAAGGTCACCGCCGCGGAGACCGACGGTGGTGTCGACTCGATCGTCGCGACCGTGAAGGTCGACGGCGTTGAGCAGGAAATCACCGGCTCGGGCAACGGCCCCCTTGCCGCGTTCGTCGACGCGATCGCGACGGTCGGCTTCGACGTACGAGTACTCGACTACAGCGAGCACGCGATGTCGGCAGGCGACGACGCCCAGGCGGCGGCCTACGTCGAGGTCGCGATTGGCGACAAGGTCGTGTGGGGCGTAGGCATCGCGACGTCAATTACGACAGCGTCGCTGCGGGCGGTTGTGTCGGCAGTGAACCGGGCAG
>NZ_BMMW01000003.1:736158-783573 GCF_014646135.1 Nocardia camponoti
CCGAAAGATTCGCCCCGCGACCACCCACGCCCGATGATCTCGGGCGCTAACCTGCGAGTTCGCGATCATGAGAGCGTCGGAAACCTCGCGGGTGAACCGAGAGACTAGTCCCTCGACCACCCCACGCCCGATGACCCCAGGCCCTGATCTTGCGAGTTCTCATGGGAGCGTCGGAAACCTGCGGGGCGACCTGACAGATCCGTCCGGCGACCACCAACAGCCGATCAGCCAGGCGCATGAGCTTGCGGCTTCTCGATCACAAGAGCGTCGGAAACCGCGCGGTCGAACCGAGAGACCCCACACGCTGTGCCCGATTCATCGGGCCCTTCTCTCTGTCCCGTGCCCACTGATCACGCGAGGATCCGGGTAACTCCCCGGCCACCTCGAAGCCGCACCCCCGAAAACGTGAGGCCGACTGCCAACGGTCGCGCTACCGGAGCTTCCGCTGAGTCCCGGGGAGGCGGTCGAGTGTTTTCCCGTGCTAGCGTTTTAGGCGCACATTCGGCCGAGCTCCGTAGCTCATTCAAGCGAGCAAGTGGGGGAATTGTGACCACCAACGACCAGAATCTGACGTCGCCGCCTTGGCTGCAAACTGCGGCTGGTGAGTCCGATGAAGCTGCTGCTCCCGATGCGGCCAGCTCCACGTCCGGCGACGCTGACGCGGATGCGGTCGCTGCTGACGCGAAGGGCGATACGGAGAAGCCGGTCGACGCAGAGACCGCGACGGCCGATTCCGGCGAGACCGACTCCGCTGCTGAGCCCGCCGTTGGCCCCGCTGACCAAACCATTTACCAGCCAGGCGGTTTCGCACCGCCCGGTTTCGGGCCGAATGGAGAGCCCGGGTACCCGTCGGGCGAGTTCCCGCAGGGCGGTTTCGCACCACCGCAGCTCGGGCCGAATGGTGAGTTCCCGCCCGGCTTCGCGCCGCCGACGGGCCCCAACGGCGAGTTCGCCCCAGGTTTCGTTCCCGGCTTCGCGCCTGGTTTCGCTCCCCCGCAGGGCCCCAACGGTGAGTTCCAGCCCGGCTTCGCACCGCAGGGCCCCAATGGCGAGTTCCCGCCCGGCTTCGCACCAGGCGGATTCGCGCCGGGCCAAGGTTTCGTACAGTTCGGCCCGAACGGTGAGCCGATTCCCGGCGGACCCCAATCAGGCTTCCCCGCAACTGGTTTCGCGCCAGGCCAAGGTTTCGCGCCGCCCCAATTCGGTCCGAATGGTGAGCCAGCTCCCGGCGGACCCGAATCCGCAGCAAATGGCTTCGCACCAGGCCACGGTTTCGCGCCACCCCAGTTCGGACCGAACGGGGAACCACTTCCCGGTGAATCCGGCGCTGCCGCAACCGGTTTCGCGCCTGGCTTCGCATCCCCCCAGGGGTTCACTACTCCACAGGGAGACCTAGCCGCTGGCGATCCCGAATCCGGTTCAGCCCAGGGCGGTTTCGCTCCCCCGACCGGCGAGCACCCGGCTCCTACCGGCGAGCCGCAGAACCCGCAGAGCGAAGCGATCTACAGCTGGGCTCCCCCGCCCCCGCAGCCGATCTATCAGCAGCCGATGCAACCGGGCATGCCCCCGCAGGGCGCGCCCGGTCAACCAGGTCAACCACAGTGGCAGCAGAGCCAGTACCAACCGTTCCAGCCGCAGCATGTGCCCGCGCCCGGTCAGCCTGGTCATTCGATCAATGACCTGAATCTCCTTCGGCGCGCACGCAAGTCGCCGCGTGGCGGTTGGCGCAAGGCTGTGCACAAGGCATCGGGCGGGATGATCAACCCGGGCGAGTCAGCCGCTGACGTTGTCCACCGCGACCTCGCCGAACGCGTCAACCAGCCGGTGCGCGGCGACTACCGAATCGCGATCCTTTCGCTCAAGGGTGGCGTCGGAAAGACAACGACCACAGTCGGTTTGGGCTCGACCTTCGCTTCGCAGCGTGGCGACCGCGTGATCGCGATCGACGCCAACCCCGACCTCGGCACCCTCGCGCACCGCGTTCCGCGCCAGACCCGGTCGACGGTCCGCAACCTGCTCGAAGACCAGAACATCAGCCGCTACTCCGACGTGCGCGCCCACACCTCCCAGGCCCCGAGTCGCTTGGAAGTGCTTGCGTCCGAACAGGATCCGGCTGTTTCGGAAGCGTTCAGCGAAGCTGATTACCGCAAGGCGATCGGCATTTTGCAGTCGTTCTACAACATCATCCTCACCGACTGTGGCACCGGTCTGATGCACTCGGCGATGGCGGGCGTGCTCGACATGGCCAGCTCGCTTGTCCTGGTAACAAGCCCCGCCATCGACGGCGCCCGCAGCGCATCGGCAACCCTCGACTGGCTCGACCACCACGGCTACAGCAAGCTCGTTGAGCGAACTGTGGTGGTAGTCAACGCTTCTCGTCGCGGCGCATCGAGTGTCGACCTAGACCAGCTACGCAAACTGTTCCTAGACCGCACCCGCGCGGTCCAGATCGTCCCCTTCGACGACCACCTGGCCGAGGGTGCCGAAATCGACTTGGAACTGGTAAGCAAGCCAACCCGCAGGGCCCTCCTCGAATTGGCCGCGATGGTCGCCGACGACTTCGCCTACCAGGCAGTCCAACAGGGCGGCTTCCACCCAGGCCACATCCCCCCTGGCCAAAACCCCCAACCGGGCTACACCCCGCAACAGCAGTACCCGGGAGCCCCGACCCAGTCCTAGGCGTGTGATGCCCCGCCTGACCCAAACGGTCGGGGCACCACCGCCCAGCGCGATACACCCGACGTCGCGCCTACCGCAACCACCTGGTTGCGAAGCGATTGGCATTTTCGTGCACATTCACGCGCAAACTCCCGCTTAAGGACCTGCGACCCCCGAACCCGCACGAATATGCCACCCGTTTCACCCGCGACACGCCTACCAGCGACCCTGCGTCCCGTCATGTGACAATTCGCGCCCTAGAAGTGCGCCGCGTAAATCTCCCGCGCCAACTCATCGCGAAACCCCGCAAACTCTGGATGACCACGCACCGCACCAAAATCCGTCGGGTCACCAACCGCGGCCTTGAACTCTGGCCGCACATCCGCGACTACTCGCCCCGGCTTAGTCCCCATCACAAGCACCCGAGTACCAAGCAAAATCGCCTCGTCGATGCTGTGCGTAACAAACACAACGGTCTTACGCCGATCACGCCACAACGCGAGCAATTCCAACTGCAACCGCTCCCGAGTGAGCGCGTCCAAAGCGCCAAAAGGCTCGTCCATCAACACAACTGACGGATCATTAGCCAGCACCCGTGCGATCTGCGCCCGCTGCTGCTGCCCACCCGACAGCTCATATGGCTTGCGATGCCCCAGTTGGTCAAGGCCAACGAGCTTGAGCAACCGGTCAGCTTCCGCGCGACGCACCGCCTTCGATACCCCGCGCACCTTCGGGCCGAACTCAACATTGCCCCGCACGGTCAACCACGGGTACAGGTTGGCCTGCTGGAATACCACCCCACGCGCAGGATCGGGACCATCGACCACCGCGTCACCCGCCCGCACGAAACCTGTTGTCGGCGTGAGGAACCCAGCAAGCAGGTTCAACAGCGTTGACTTGCCGCAGCCGGAAGGACCGACGACGCAAACGAATTCACCCGTCTCGATGGTGAGATCGGTCGGGGCGAGCACCGGGGTGTCGTAGGACTTGCTGACCCCGGTCAACGTCAGCGTCGTCGGCCCGGCGCTCACTTGGCCGAACTCGCTGCCGGAGTAGCCGCGATGCCGTCCTTGTAAGACTGCGTGCTCCCAACCGCCGCGATGCTGCCCTGGCTGAGCAGGAAGCGAGCGGTGCCTTCGAGGTCACCGGCGAAGCCGCCGCCGAGGTAGCGATCGCCCGCCTGCTCAGCAGCGGTCAGGTATTTGTAGCCGGTGAGCTGGGGCGCAACCTTGTCGGGCGCGATGCCCAGCTGCGCGCCAATCGACACCGCCGCATCGGCAGGCTTCCCGATGATCTCCTTCACTGCCGCATCCTGGACCTTCGCCCACAGCGCGGCAAAGGCGGCGTTGTCGGCGAGGAACTTGCGGTTGCCAAGCGCGACGTCGTACGTCGGCGCGCCCGCGGCAGCGGTTTCGGCGCTGCTGGTCACGACCTTGCCGCCCGCTTCGGTGAGCTTCGACAGCGTGGGGTCCCACACCCACGCCGCGTCGATCTGGCCGCCGTGCCACGCTCCCGGGATCGCTTCGGGCTGCAGGTTGATGAGCTCAACCTGCCCGGTCAGTCCCGCCTTGTCGAGCGCGGCCAGCAAGCTGTAATGCGACGTGCTGCCGAACGGTGTCGCGACCTTCTTGCCGCGCAGTCCGGCGAGCGCGGTAACCGACTTATCCCGCACCACAAGTGATTCCGACGTCCCGATCACATCGTGAATCCACACCACCTGAACGGGGAGGTTCAGCGGAGACGACAACGCTTTGGTCGCGGGCGACGAACCGAGGGTCGCGATATCAAGGCTGCCCGCGCCGAAGGCCTGCACCACATCGGCACCGGAGGAGAACTGGCTCCAGGTGATCTTCGCGTTCGGCGCGCACGCCTGCAACAGGCCGCGATCCTTGACGATGAGGTCCGCATTGGGAATGGCCTGGTAGCCGAGCCGCACGGTGGAAGTGATGCTCGAATCCGGCGCGAACGGGCATGCCGCCGCCTTGGACTCGGTGTCGGTGCGACCCGACTCGACGCAACCGGCGGTCACCGCGGTGACCGCCGCGAGTGCCGATACCGCGGCGACAACGCGGAGTGACTTCATGACTTTCCTTTCCAGGGAACAACTTTGGTGCCGATCGCCGCGATGATGGCGTCGAGCAGCACAGCCGCCACCCCGATCACGATGATGCAGGCGATGGTCAGTGGCGTATTGAGCTGCGTGCCGGAGATGTAGGCCAAGCCGCCGATGCCCGGGATGCCGTTGTTGAGTTCAGCGGCGACAACGGTGGTCCACGCGAACGCGGTCGCGATGCGAATACCGCTGATGACCTGCGGCAATGTGGCGGGCAGGACAACGAGTGCGACCACTTGCGCGCGATTCGCGCCGAGCGACCGGGCGGCGTTGAGGTAGTCGGGTTTCACGGCGAGGACGCCGTCGAGGGTGGCGATCACGATCGGCGGGAAGGCGGCGAGAAAGAGCAACCAGATCTTGGAGGTGTCGCCGATGCCGAACCAGACGATCAGCAGGCCGATGTAACCAAGCGGCGGCAGCGCGCGCAGGAAGTTGATGATGGGCCCGGTGACCCACCTGACCGGTGCGACCATGCCCATCAAGAACCCGACTGCTGGCCCGACGAGTATCGCCGCGCCGACGCCAATCGCGATGCGCTGCATGCTTGCGAGCAGGTGTTCCCACAGGTAGTAGCCCTGTTCGCCGATCACGACCCGGTCGACCCCGTTGGCAATGGTGTGCCTGGAATTCGCGCGAACGAACGCGTCCCATACCGCCGCGGGCGACGGAAGATAAAGCGGGTCGACGAGTTTCAGCGCCGTGACGAGCGTCCACCCGCTCACCACCAAACCGATGGCGACAACCCCAGCCCAGACTGGTCCAACCTGCCATCGCCGACCACCCGGCTGCACGTCGACAGTCGGTGCGGCCATCGTCACCTCAGCGACATCGGTCACCGCACGCTCCTTCGACTAACCCCGCAATGAAGGTATCCGCGCAGGTAGGTCGCTTGGGAGGGTAAAAGTCATGCTGAGTAGAAGCCAGCCGCGCCCACGAGGCAGCGCCTGCCGCAACTAAATGGTTGCCAAACGACTGGCATTTTCGTGCACGTTCACGCGCAAAACCTCACTCGGGCCCCTCAGCGCCCCGAACCCGCACGAAAATGCCACCCTTCCCGTGCGGCTGAAGAACCTCTTCTCGACGGTGAGGTCCATAACCCTCACTCCCCGCCGACAACACCCTGCGCAGCCGCGACAAACGCCTCAAGTACCGCACCAACTGCCGCCCCCTGCGTCCCCGCCCGCGTCACCAACTCATACACCCGCGCCGCGCGCACCCCCTCCAATCGCAATATCACCAAATCTGGGTGCGCGACCGCGTATCGCGGCATCAACGCGACCCCATACCCCGACGCAACCAACGTCTCGATCACCCGAAAGTCGTTCAACCGCTGCACGATTCGCGGACGAACCCCGGTAACTGTCGCGATCGACTCAAGCACATCGTCGACCGGAAATCCGCCGCGCACGCTGATCCAACTCTCGTCGGCCAACTCGTCAGGTCGCACCGATTCCCGACCGGCAAGCGGATGACCTCGTGCGACAACAACATCGATCGGTTCACGCATCAACGGTCGACACGCCAAGCGCGGTCCCGACAACGCGGGAGCACGTTCGTCGCGGTGACTCAACACGATGTCGTAGTCGGCCAACAATGACCCCGCCTTGCTCGGCGGTAAATCCTCGTCACCCGCGATCACCTCGACGCCGCTACCGGCAAGCAACGCGAAAACCGGCGGCAGTAGCAGCGCGGCGCCCGACGGGAACGACGCGACGCGAACCTGCCCGCGCGGCATTCCCCGATAGCTCGCCATCTCGTCGACGGCGCGGTCCATCGCGGCGAGCACGTCGTCGGCGCGCAGCACAAGCGCATGACCCGCGTCGGTAAGCCGCACCCTGCGCCCGTCGGGCTCAAGCAACGCGACCCCAGCCTCGCGCGCCAGCACCTTCAACTGCTGCGACACCGCTGACGACGTCATCGACAGCGCTTCGGCGACCGCAGCAACCGTCCCGCGATCTGCGAGTTCCCGCAAGACCCGCAACCGCTCAACCGAAAACATGAAGTAAAACTACCGTATTAGTCCACAATAATTCGATTGTGCTGCACATTTAGCGACCCGCACGATAAACAGCGTGACCCCTCGTGACCGCATGCTCGCCCTCTTCGTCGTCCTGCTCTGGGGCCTGAATTTCCTCGCGTTGCGCGCGGGCCTTGACCACTTCCCGCCCATGTTCTTCGCCGCATTGCGCTTCGCGGTACTCGCGATTCCGGTGCTGATCTTCATCCCCCGCCCCGACGTCCCCGTCCGCTGGCTCGTGCTTTACGGCCTCGGTTTCGGCGTTGGTCAGTTCGCTTTCCTTTTCACCGCGATGCGACTAGGCATGCCAACCGGTTTGGCCTCGCTCGTGCTCCAATCATCAGCACCGTTCACCGTCGTGCTCGGCGCGATTCTGTTGCGCGAGAAGCTCACTCGCGTGCAGATGATCGGGCTCGCTGTCGCGGTCGGCGGCATGGCGATCATCGGCGCTGACCGGCTCGCCAACGCCACCTTGGTGCCTGTCCTGTTGTGCCTGGCGGCAGGGCTGTCCTGGGCATTCGGCAACCTCGGCGCGCGCAAGACTCCCGCGACCAACCCGCTGCACGTGACGCTATGGATGTCGGTAGTGCCACCGCTGCCACTGTTCGCGCTCTCGATGGCGATCGAAGGCCCAACGGCAGGCATTAATGCCTTCGCCCGCGCCACCCACGACGGTCATGCCGCCTTCGTCGCACTGGCCTACACCGTCATCGCCGCGACGATCTGCGGCTCGGGCCTGTGGACATATCTGATGAGCCGCTACCCGGCCGGAGTGGTAGCCCCCTTCTCACTGCTCGTCCCGATTGTGGGGTTCACCGCGGCCTGGCTGGTGCTCCACGAGGAGCCGAGCGTGTTTTCGCTGGTTGGCGGGGCGATCGTCATTCTTGGCGCGGCAGCGGCAACTGGCGTTCGCATACCGGGCGGGCGGCAGGTTTCCCCAGAACTTGCTCGGATCTGACAGGAAGCAACCCGCAACCGTCGGTGACCTGGTTAGCATGTGGCTCGTTGCTGGTACTCGCGTCGCTATACAGTAATAGCTAATTGCAAGCAATACTCCCAACAGGTAGCTGGACAAAAACCATGGCGAAAATGCGGTGGCCCGTCTCGCGAAGGACGTTTCTTCGCGGCACGGTCGCAGCGGGGGCGATCACGGCGGGGGCCGCATCTATCGCACGTGGTGTCGCGTTTGGCGCACCGGCTGGGCGTCGCGTCGCGGTGATTGGCGGCGGCGTCGCTGGCCTCACCGCAGCCCATGAGCTGGGCGAACGCGGCTTCGATGTCACCGTTTATGAGGCTCGCGAGTTAGGCGGAAAAGCGCGCAGCATCGGTTTCGCTGGCACCGGACGCGACGGTCGACCCGACCTCCCCGGCGAGCACGGCTTCCGTTTCTTCCCTGGTTTCTACCAAAACTTGCCAGAAACAATGCGTCGCATTCCGGTTGCCGGCAATGCCGACGGCGTCTGGTCGAACCTGCTTACCGTCCCCGAAGCGCGATTCTCGCGACGCGACGCCGATGACGTTCTCCTCGCACTTCCCGAGGGCCTGCTCAGTCCCGCGAGCCCGGAATCCATTTCCGAAACCATTGGCGCGACGCTATCGACAATGACGAAAATGTCGTCCCAGGAACTTGCCTATTTCACTAACCGGCTCATGGTGTTTAACACCAGTTGCGATGCCCGCCGTTTCGGTCAGTGGGAACACACGTCATGGCATGACTTCGTCCACGGTAATCAGCGTTCGCATGAATTCCGGGCGCTGATTTCTCGCTCGCTCACGTCAATCATGGTGGCAGCCAAGGAGAATCTGGCGAGCACGCGAACCATTGGGGCGATGGGTGAACAGTTCCTCGGCAACCCGCTCGGCCTTGGCAACGACGGTGGCCTCGACCGCGTGCTCAACAACACGACCAACGCCGCGTGGATCGACCCGTGGGTCGCGCATCTGCGCTCGCTTGGCGTGCGGTTCGAGACCGATGCGCGCGTTGACGCGTTGAGCGTGCGCGATAAACGCATTAGTGCCGCGCGTACGAGCTCGGGTAAGACGATCGACGCCGACTACTTCATTGTCGCGCTGCCCGTAGAACAGGCGCGAAAGCTGTGGTCAAGTGAAATCCTTTCTCTCGCACCGGAATACGAAGCGATGAACAATCTGTTCGTCGACTGGATGAACGGCATGCAGATCTACTTCCGTTCGCCGTTGAATATTTCGCGTGGTCACGCCGCCTACGTCGACTCGCCGTGGTCGCTCACGTCCATCAGCCAGAACCAGCTCTGGACAACCAAGCTCCCAAGTTTCGGCGACGGCACGGTCGCCGACTGCCTTTCCGTCGACATCTCCGACTGGAACACGCCAGGCATGCTTTACGGCAAACCCGCAAAGGAATGCACGCACGAGGAAATCTTCCGCGAAGTGTGGGCGCAACTGACCGCGCACCTCAACGATCGCGAACAATTGCTCCGCCCAGCGGATGCGCATTCCTGGTTCCTCGATCCAGGCATTACCTGGCAGGGCAGCCGAAATGACAACGCCGATCCACTGTTGATTAACACCGCGGGGTCGTGGGATTCGCGGCCAAACGCACGCGGGCCGATCGAAAATCTATTCCTCGCCGGCGACTACGTGCGCACCGACATCGACCTCGCGACGATGGAAGGCGCGAATGAATCGGCGAAGATGGCGGTGAACGCGCTGCTTGACGTCGCGGGATCATCGGCCCCACGCGCGACGACGCTGCGGCTGCGGCGCACGCCCGAACTCGAACCCATGCGCGCGCTCGACGCCCAACGGTACGCACAGGGTTTGCCCAATATCTTGGATGTTCAGCCTTAGCGGGTCCGCCAAGCGCGTGCACCCGTCGCGCACATAGACTCGCTGCGTGGCAGACATCTCGATGCGCGGGCGCCTTGCCCTGCGGGCAGCGGCGGCGGCGTCGTGGGCTTCGCAGAAGGCCGGACGCGGCAAAGGTTCGATGATCGGCGGCCTGATCGCGTTGCAGATCGACCCGTCGATCATGACGCAACTTGGGCGCGGCAGGCGGACCGTGCTGGTCACCGGCACGAACGGCAAGTCGACGACTACCCGCATGACCACCGCTGCCCTCGGCACGCTCGGCCCCGTCGCGACCCAGGCCGACGGTGCCAACATGGACGCGGGCATTGTCGCGGCATTAAGCCAGCACCTCGACGTGCCGCTCGCCGCGATCGAGGTCGATGAACTGCACTTGCCGCACGTCAGCGACGCGCTTGAGCCGTCGGCGATCGTGCTGTTGAACCTGTCGCGCGACCAGCTCGACCGCGTCGGCGAGATCAACATGATCGAACGCAAGCTGCGCGCCGGGCTCGCGAAGCATCCGCAAGCGGTCGTGATCGCCAACTGCGACGACGTGCTTGTGTCGTCGATCGCCTACGACCACCCGAACGTGGTGTGGGTCGCCGCGGGCAGCGGGTGGGCTGTCGACGCGACAAGTTGTCCGCGCAGCGGCGAGCCGATCGTCTGGGAAGGCGACAACTGGCGTTCGACTGGCACGGATTTCCAACGCCCACAGCCGGATTGGTGGCTGGATGGCGAATTCGTCTGCGGCCCTGACGGTTTCCGCGCACCACTTTCGTTGGCCCTTCCTGGTCGCGCGAACCGGGGCAATGCGGCACAGGCCGTTGCCGCCGCTGTCGCGCTTGGCGCGGACGCGCTGAAGGCGGTCGACGCGACTAGCACCGTGCGCGAGATCGCTGGGCGATACCGCACGGTCACCGTTGGCGACCACGACGCGCGACTGCTCCTCGCGAAGAACCCGGCTGGGTGGCAGGAAGCGCTTTCGATGATCGAGCCGAGTTCGGCTGGGCTCGTGATCGCGGTCAACGGGCAGGTGCCCGACGGCGAAGATCTGTCGTGGCTGTGGGACGTGCGATTTGAGCACTTCGAAGGAGTGCAGGTTGTGGCATCCGGTGAGCGCGGCACCGACCTCGCGGTGCGCCTGACCTACGCTGGCGTCCCACACACCCTCGTGCCCGACCCGCTCGACGCCATTAAATCGTGCCCGTCCGGCCACGTTGAAGTGCTGGCCAACTACACCGCGTTCCGCGACCTCAACCGCGATCTGGAGGCGCGCGCATGAGCGAATCGACAATCCGCATCGGCCTTGTTTTGCCCGACGTCATGGGCACGTACGGCGACGGCGGTAATGCTTTGGTCCTGCGACAGCGGTTGCGGATGCGCGGATACGACGCCGAAATCGTGGAAATCACACTGGCCGATCCGGTGCCGGATTCGCTCGACATCTACACGCTTGGTGGTGCGGAAGACTCCGCGCAGCGGTTGGCGACGCGCCACTTGCAGCGGTACCCGGGGTTGCAGCAGGCGGCAGCGAAAGGCGCTCCGGTGCTTGCGATTTGCGCCGCGATCCAGGTGCTCGGCAATTGGTATCAGACCTCCGCTGGCGAAAAGGTCGACGGCGTAAGCCTTTTCGATGTCACCACGTCGCCGCAGGACACGCGCGCGATCGGCGAGGTGACGACCACGCCCGTGCTTGAGGGACTTAGCGCGCCGCTGACCGGCTTCGAAAACCACCGCGGCGGAACCCTGCTCGGCGCTGCGGCGTCGCCACTTGCCCGGGTGACGCGCGGTGTTGGCAACGGGGTTGGCGATGGGACTGAAGGCGTGGTGCAGGGTTCAGTACTCGGCACGTACCTGCACGGCCCCGCCTTGGCGCGAAACCCAGAATTGGCCGATTACTTGATCGCACGGGCTTTGGGTGTATCGCCGAACGAACTTGCCCCACTTGACCTGCCGGAAGTCGCACAGCTGCGACGCGAGCGATTGCGCGCGTAAGGGGACCCGCGAATCGTCACTTGACGGACGTGGAGCATGCGCTTCGGCGTGTCGCACCCGAACTGGTTGGCATTTTCGTGCACGTTCGAGGCTGAACCAGCCGAAAACGGCCTTTGCACGTGAACGCGCACGAAAATGCCAACGACGGCAGGTACGACACGCCTGGACGCACCGCTTCTTACCCGACCGGCACCAAGCTCCCGCACAGCTCGTGCACCAACCGCATCTTGCGAAGCACTGGTTCGGGCAGCACGAATGGGTACAGGTCATCGTGGCCCATGCTGCGGTTCAGCATGTTCAGCGACCACGCCAACGGCAACCACAGTTCGATGATTTTGTCGAAGCCCGCGCGGCCGACCTGTGGGCGGTCGAGAGTCGCGCCTGCGGGCGCGAACCCGAAGGCCGCGGCCGTATCCAGGGTGTCGCGGATATGCAGGTAGTGCGCGAAGGTTTCGGCCCAGTCTTCGGCCGGGTGCATTGTCGCGTACGCCGACACGTAGTCGCGTTCCCAACCCGGGGTCGCGCCGGATGCGTAGTAGCGGTCGACGGCGGCGCGGTAGTCGCTGTATGGGTCGCCGAATAGGTCCGTGAACTGGGGTGATGCGCCGGTTTCGGCGACCAGCACGGTGAAGTAGTAGTGGCCGATCTCGTGCCGGAAATGGCCGAGCAAGGTGCGGTACGGCTCGGCCATCGCGACGCGCAGCTGTTCGCGATGGGGGTCGTCGGCTTCGGCGAGGTCGAGGGTCACGACACCGCCAAGGTGACCGGTGCGCACCCGGGTTGTTCGGCTCGACAGCAGGTCGAAGGCGAGCCCGTTCGGGTTGGCATCCGAGCGTCCATCGACCGGCAGTCCCAGTTCAACAAGCTCAAAGATCAAGCGGCGCTTCGCTGTTTCCGCTTCGGCGAACGCCGCGAGCCCGTCCCGGTCTGAGTCGTTGGGACGGGTACGCGTGAGCTGGCACGATTCGCACAGCCCCTCTTCGGCGACAAGCCAATTGCACCGCGCCACATGCATATTCGCGCACAGTCGGTAGCGCTGCGCGTCGACAACCCCTTGTTCCGGTGCGTCGGCTTCGCTCAAGATCACGAGTGCGCGGTCGCGTAGCGAGAAACCGAGTCGGCTGGAGCAGGCTAAGCAGACCGAATTTTCAAAAGCCAACCGTTGCCCACAGTTTGGACACGTGAAATCGCGCATAGCCGCACCTCCGCATAAGCAACGTTGCCCTACCAGCGGGCTTCGCGCCGCGCTTGCGCCGATAATGTCACGCGATCGCCGCCGAACCGACTAGACACCGCCTAGTAGGGAGCGCCCGGGCGGTCTCCCGCGCCTATGTTCCGCCAAGCAAGCGCCAGGCACCATCGCGCGCGCGTGCCACACCGACCGCGTCGCCACCCCACAACCGCGAATTCCCGTCGGCGGGTCGCGAACTCGCAACGCTGCCGTACCGCCCGGCCGACCCCGCTCCTAAGTTCCGCCAAGCAAGCGCCAGACAACCTCGCGCTCACGTGCCACGTCGATCTCCGCACCGCCCGACAGTCGCGAAAGTAGCTCGGACAGTCCCCAACTCGCCAGGTACCCGTAGCGCGCTGAGTAAATGCCGACCTCGTTGATCCGGTACGTATCGCTGTGGTCGAACAGCGCGTACGTGATCACCTGGTACAGGTCGACGGTCGACAGTGAATCCGAGCGCAGGCCCGTCCTCGCGTTCTTCGCGCCCAAGTGGGTCTTGATGTCGATCAACAACCCATCCGCGATCAGGTCCGCGTCCGCGTTCACCAGTTTCGACGCGTCGAAAGTTGGGCCCGGGTAGAACGGCGGGCGCAATTTGGGAAGAAAGTGCTGGTCAGCGACTCCGCGCAGCTCCCACAACTGGCGGATCGCATCGGGCGGCGCGAGCGACAACAGCGACGCGGGGTCGAACCGTCCCGCCTCCAACAACGACGCCAACGCCGAATCACGAAGCAACCCACGGCGATACACATCCGTACACAGGGCAAGTGCCCAGCACGCGCGACTCAGTCGATCAACATCCTCCGAGTCCGCCGAAGCCGCCGCCGATGCGCTCGCGACCCCAATCACGTCCTCGATCACCGCCAACTCGTGCGGGTGCCCGAAGAAGCCGAGCAGCGCGATCACCGGCGCGTGGTTGGGGACAAGCAGGAACCGAACGAGGAAGTCGAAGGCCGAACCGAGCGTCGCGGGGTTGGCCGGGTTCACTGTCGCGGAATCGACGAGCAGCGGCCCACTCCCCCGCCGAAACTCCGCCTGAATCGGCCTTACGTCAGGAAACCGCTGGTCAAGGTACTCCCGCAGCGGCGACTTCTTGTCGCGAAGAGCGGCCGACAAGTTCGTGTACACATACATCGACCGGCCCTCGCTTCATTAGGGGATGGGTGCAACGTCGACGGAAACGCGAATGGTCGACTGTTTGGCGTCGGTGTAAATGATGCCCCGCAACGGCGGCACATCGGCGTAATCGCGACCCCACGCCACAGTCACGTAGCGTTCGTCGGCGAATTGGTCGTTGGTCGGGTCAAAGGCGACCCAACTGCCCGTCCGGTCGTCGTCGGTCACCCCGGGCACCCAAACCGCCGCCCACGCGTGCGTCGCGTCGACCCCGACCATGCGTTCTTTGCCCGGCGGCGGGTCGGTCGCGAGATACCCCGACACGTATCGGGCGGCTAACCCATGCGACCGCAGGCAGGCCGCCCCGATCCGCGCGAAGTCCTGACAGACGCCTTCGCGCGCGGCGAAGACGTCGGCGACCTTGGTGCTCACGGTTGTCGACCCCGAGCGATAGCGAAAGTCGTTGTGTATCCGCGTATTTAGCTCGGCAACAGCATCAAGCAAACTGCGACCGGGCGTGAAACTCTCCGCAGCGTAATCGAATACCTCGGGCGTGATCTCGGGCGGCGTGAGGTCGAGCGTGAACTCGACAGCGAGCGGCCCGTTCGCCCCGCTCGGGCGCGCCTGCTCCCACGGCAGATCGACGCCAGGCACGGTAGCTGGGTCGATCGGGTCGACCTCAACAAACGACTCGCCGGTCACGTCCAACGCGCGATGCTCGGCGGTGACGTGAAAATACGTTGTCGTGTTGCCGTAAACGTCGGTGCCGATCGAGCGGTCCGAAGGCACGGGGTCGATCACAATATCGTGGTCGGAAAGCCGCTGACCAGGGCATTCCCTGGGCGTCAGATAGGCGCGACCGTACGAACTCGTGACAGCGTCGGAGTAGCTGTAGGTGGTCTTGTGCGTGACCTTGAAGCGCCTCATCCCACCATCCTCGTGTTGCCCCAGAGCGGTTGAATATCAACGGGCAGTGCCAGTTTGGTCGTCTCAAACGATTCCGACAGCTTCCGTAATCGCAGATGCACCCCGTCGAGCAGTTCGACCAGTTCCGTGCGCGCCTGCCCGTCGTCGGTGGCATCCAGGTCAGCGGGGTCAACGCGACGCAGCATCCGTTGCGCGTCGGCGAGCAGTCGCTGCGAACGCGACGAGCCGGTGCCGCCCGGCAGGGCGTGGAAGTCGGCTTCGAGGCGGTCGAGTTGGTAGACGAGCGAACGTGGGTTGCCCGCGTCGAAGAGCAACAGCCCACTAAGTGCGGCGACGTCCGCCGAACCACGGTGTCGCCGACGGTAACTCACTGCTGACTCTGTCGCGACGAGCACCGATTCGGTGACAACCCGCTCGACCTCCGGCGAATTGAGCTGTCCGAGCGTCGATTTCAGTAGCGCGGTCAGTGCGAGACCACGCTCGATCCGCTTGCCGATATCCATCACGTACCAACCTGTGTCGCGCACCAGCGATTCCGCGCCGATGCCCGACAGCGAAAGCAATGCCGCGAGAGCCAACGAGTGCACATCTTGGAGCGCGTTCTCCTGCTCGGCGTCGGCATTGCGGAAGGCGGCGAGCGCGCGGTCGACGGCACCGATGATCATCCAGGTGTCGCTCGACAGCTGGTCACGCACCGCGCGCGCTGCCGCGCCATACCGGTCGACGGCATGCGCGAGCGAACCCGATAGCTCGCTGTCGCCGGTAAGCGACGCGAGGTATTTGAACCCGTCCGCCGACGCGCCTGCCACGCGCGCGCCGATCGCGGCGGTTGTCGCGGCGTCGGATGGCGGGTGCACCGCGCTGCGGAACCGGCCCTGCGACTGACGCGGAACTTCCGCGACGAGAGTCAGCGGATCGTCGAATTGTGATCGCACCGAGCGCTTTTCCTCCGCAGATTCAACCTCGCTCGCGTCCGAATCGCGACGAGGCGCGGTTCCCGTAGTCCGCAACGCACGCGCCAGCGCGCTCGTACCGGTGTGTTCCCATGCGGAATCTGCCTGTGGTGCACCAGCTTCCACGGCTTCGGGCCCGTCGACCGGAACCGCGGGCGCGCTCACCGCGTCAACGTCGGCATCAAGTTCGAGGTCCAAATCAGCGGGTGGCTCCGGCGGCGTGACCGCGTTTCCCGTCGCGCTGCGCAAAACCGCTTCTGGCGCAAAGGTTCCCGTTGTCGCGGACAACGCGCGCATCAAGATCGGCAAGGCGTCTGCACCATCGAGCCACGGTCGGTAGCGGTAGTCCTGATACACGTCGTGCGTGGCGGCAAGCAGCCGAACAACCGACTCCGCCCGCTCGCTGTAGCGGCCCATCCAAAACAGGTCGTTGAGCACACGCGGCGAACTGACAGCTTCCACAACGGGCACCGCACGACGCGACCGGTCTTCGAACGCCGACTCAGTGGTGGCGGCAGGCGACGTTGTCGCCGCGCGCACCCAAATGTCTTTTGCCGCAACCTTAATCACGCTGCGCGTAGGTTCGAGACGCATCCGCTGCTGACCAAGTCCGCCTGACATCGCGGTATAACCACCACGTCTTGCCAGCGAAAACAGTCGCATCCCGACTGGTACCGGCGAGAACCCGCCATCGAAATCGACAGCCGGGGCAACCGAGAACTCGGCAGGTTCGACGCCAATCCACTTCCACGGTTCGGCTTCGATGCGCGCGGAAAGTTCGGCTCGCTCGGCGGCGCTCAGTGTTGGCCCGAATTGCGTCGAACCATCGACCGTCGACCGAATTACCAGGTCAGGGAGGTTCGTGAGCAGGTGTGAGCGCTCCAGCGCATCGCCAGCCCAGTACGTGGGCGGGCTGTCGAGCAGCAGGTCCTCACTCACGAGCGACCGCGCGATCTTCGGCAAAAACGCCGCGATCGCAGGCGACTCAAGCAACCCGCTGCCGAGCGTGTTGACCACCGTCACCGCGCCGCGCCGCAGCACCTCAACGAGGCCGACAACGCCGAGCCGCGAATCTGGGCGAAGGTCGAGCGGGTCGGAGAATTCGGCGTCGACGCGGCGCAGCACAACGTCGACGCGTTCCAGACTGCCAAGCGACCGCATCCACAGCGCACCGTCGCGCACGACGAGGTCGGCGCTCTCGACGAGCGGAAAGCCGAGCATCTGCGCGAGATATGCCTGGTCAAACGCGGTTTCGGAATTTGAACCTGGGCTCAGCACAACCACAACGGGCTCTTCGCCATCGGCCAATTCCGGCGCGGCTTCGGCAAGCATCAACCGCATCGCCCGCGCGAACGGCGTGAGCGGACGCGGCCCAGCGTGTTCGAACGCGGCCGGAATCGCCGACGAGACGACGCGCCGGTCGGCAAGCGCGTAACCGGCCCCCGACGGTGCCTGCGCCCAGTCGGCGAGCACGCGGAACTGGCCGTCGCTCCACCGACTGATGTCGCACGCGTGCAGGAAAAGCTGGTGCCGCCCGGGCACGGTGATGCCATGCGCGGCCCGCACGTACCCGGTGTTGCCGAAAACCAATTCCGGCGGCAGCAAGCCCGACGTCAGCAGTCGGCGTGGGCCGTATAGGTCGGTGAGGACCTCGTCGAGGACGAGCGAACGCTGTGTGAGACCGGTTTCGAGGCGCGTCCAGTCGTCAGCCGAGACCAACAGCGGGATGGGGTCGAGTCGCCACGGCTTCGGCGTCGCGGTTTCGACGCCCGGCACCATTTCGGTGTAGGTGACGCCGTCGTCTTCGATCTGGCGACGCACGCGGTAGTCGATGCGGTTGAGGCCGCCTTCGCCCTGCTCGACGAAGTCGGCCGACAGCTCCGACCACATCGACCGCACCTCGCCGCGCCCGTCGACCAGCTCGTCGTAATAGCCGTCGGTCGGCAAGCCGCACTCGTCAAAGCGGGCTTGCGCGCCACTGTTTGCCCGGTACCGCGCGAACTGTCCACGCATCGCATCATCGCGCTGTGCCACCGAGCCGTCCTCGCTTCTGTTGTTTACCGCTATTGGCGCTGTGCCCACTCCCACACCGTGCGTGCGCGACGTAGGTCAAGAATGCCTGGTGCGCCAACGTCGGTCGAGGCTGCCGCGATCTTGGCACGTAATCGTGCTGGGTCCATCGGCTTCACCGTATGTCCCGTCGTCTCAAATCGACGATTCCGTCGCGACTGCGCGGCGACCGCGTTCACCGGCGGCTCCTCGTACGCCATGCCGCCGGGGTGGGCGACGTGGTAGGTGCACCCACCGTGCGACACGCCCGTCGCGGGGTCGACCAGGTCGAAGACCAGCGGCGCGTCGACGGTGATCGACGGGTGCAGCGAGTTCGGCGGCTGCCACGCGCGGTAGCGCACGCCAGCGACCTGGACGTCGGCTTTGTCGGTCGCGAGCAGTGGGACCGGCATGCCGTTGCAGGTGAGGACGTAGCGACCGCGATCCGCGCCGACGACGCGGACTTGCAGCCGTTCCACCGACGAGTCGACGTAGCGGGCGGTGCCCTGACCGGTTGTTTGTTCGCCGAGGGTGAGCCACGGTTCGATCGCGCCGCGCAGTTCGATTTCCACGCCGTCGTGCACTGCGGTGCCGATGCGCGGGAACCGGAATTCGGTGAAGGGGTCAAGCCACGCCGTGTCGAAGTCGATGCCCGCTTCGCGCAGGTCAGCGGCCACTTCGGCGATGTCGTTGGTGAGGAAATGCGGCAGCAGGTAGCGGCCGTGCAGGTTGGCACCGTGGCGGATGAGCGGGGCGCGATAGGGCTTGTCCCAGAACATCGCGACGAGGCCGCGCACCAGCAGCGACTGCACCATCGCCATCTGGAAATGCGGCGGCATTTCGAAGCCGCGCAGTTCAAGGAGGCCGAGGCGACCGCGTGCCGAATCGGGGCTGTAGAGCTTGTCGATGCAGAACTCGGCGCGGTGGGTGTTGCCGGTGAGGTCGGTGAGCAGGTGCCGCAACGCGCGGTCGATATGCCAAGGGGCGGACTGAATTTCGCCGCCTTCTTCGTGCTCGGCACTGAGTCGCGCGATTTCGGCGAACGCGATTTCGAGCTCGTACAGCGCGGTCTCGCGACCTTCGTCGGCCCGTGGTGCCTGCGACGTCGGACCGACGAAGCGACCAGCGAACAGGTACGACAGGCTCGGGTGCCGCTGCCAGTAGGTGAGCATGGAAACGAGCAGGTCAGGACGCCTAAGCAACGGTGACCGCGCGGGCGACGTGCCGCCAAGCGTGATGTGATTGCCGCCGCCGGTGCCGCCGTGGGTGCCGTCGACGTCGAACGATTCGGTGCTCAGTCGCGCTAAACGTGCTTGCTCATACAGGGTTTCGAGCACCTGCGCCTGTTCGGCGAAGGACGAGGTCGGCATGATGTTGACCTCAATCACGCCCGGGTCCGGGGTTACCGAGAAAGTGTTGAGTCGCGAATCACTAGGAGGCGCATAGCCTTCCAGCACAACCGGCTGATTGATCGCGACCGCCGCCGCTTCAACTTTCGCGATGAGGTCGAGGAAGTCGGCGAGTTCGGCGACTGGGGGAAGGAACACATGCAGTCGGCCTTCGCGGACCTCGGCGACCAGGGCCGTCGTTGGGGTGAAGGTTGCCGGTTCGACGACAGCGGGGGCTGGCGGTTCATCACTTTCCGGCAGCGGGCGCTGATGCAGGGGGTCGGCGTCGGGCAGGATCGGCGGCGCGAACCAGGAGACCGATCCGATCGGGAGCCTGAGCCCGGCGGGTGAATCACCTTCGGCAAGAACGATTTTCCCCGGGCCGCCGCTGTCGTCGCGACCGCGCCGGAGCTGCCAGTCGGCGCTTGCCCACCCGGTTCCGTCGGCGCGCCGGTGGATGGGGAGGACGAAGGCGGTCGGCTGTTCGACGGACTGTTCGAGCTCGTCGAGGAGGATTTGCCGGACCTCGGGCGAGTCCTGCTCGGGGTCGATGTCGAGGGTTGGCGGTTCGCCGAAGGGCGCGCCAACGGTTGCGGCGAGGCGGGCAAGAGGATCCTCGAACGCGGGCCTGACCTGCTTTTCGGGCAGCCCAAGGGTGTTGGCGATGGCGGCGACGAGCTGTTGAGCGGCATCGATGTCGGCTGCGGCTGGGCGCGCGGCGAGGCCATTAGGCGCGGCATTGGCCGACTGCGCGACGGTTGATTGCACGTCGTTAGCTGATTCCGCACTCGCCTGCTGCGGCTGATCAGGGGTGGACGATGCGGGGGCGCGTTTAGCGGTTTTCCCCTTCGCCGACTTCGCGCTAGCGCGGGCGAGCTTGGCGGCCTTGCGACCCGCCTTTGCCGCCGCCTTAGCCTCTTCCCTCGCGAGCTTGGCAGCTTCCTTCGCGGCGGCCTTCGCCTTCTTACCGCTTTCGGCCAGCTTCGCCTTTCGCGCGCCCTTCCCGCTCTTTTTTGCGCTGGAGATTTCCGCATCAGGGACGGTTTCCCTTGCCGCACTGAGCGATTCATCGGCGAGGCCAAGCGCCTCCACCGCAGCCGCGACCTCGCCCGTCGGAGACTCAGGCGACGAAGGCTGGGCGGCAAGCTCCGGCTCATCATCGGTCAACCCAAGCGCGCGGACCGCAGCAACAACGTCGCCAACGCCTGTCGGGTCGAGAGCATCGACTTCAGTATCGAATTCCGGTGCGGCAGCGTCGGTTTCGTCAGCCAATCCCAGCGCGACTACCGCAGCCGAGACCGCACCACCGGGCACATGACGTCGCGCGTCGAACACCGCGGCCATGTCGAGCACGCTGTCGGGGTGCAACGCGAAGTGTTCGACCTCATGACGCGGGGCGTCCAGCATCGAAACTCCGGCTGAGCCATTCAAGCCGACATTGACCGAGTCGCCATCAGGCGAATCAGGTTCGGCAACAACGGAATCCGCGAAGTCGTCCGCATCAGCCAACCCCAACGCGACAACCGCGGCCGCGATCTCCGGGCGCGCGGCGGCAAACTTGCTCGCGGCAACAGCGGATTCTTCGCGAATCTCCGGTGACCACCCCGGCGCACCGACGCTGGCGGCAATGGGCGTCCACGGGTTCGTCAGCAAATCTTGGCGCTGCCAAATCGGCACCCCATCGGCCCGCCACGCGATCGCGATTTCCCAGCGTGGCAGCGGTTCGCCCGGGTACCACTTGCCCTGGCGGTACTGCACGATGCCGCCGGGAGCGTAGATGGCACGGAGGCGGTCGCCAAGGTCGACGGCACGTTCGCGCTTGTGCTGACCGTCGGCGTCGGTGGTCCACTGCGCGCTGACCTGGTCGTCAATGGAAACGAACGTCGGCTCGCCACCCATCGTGAGACCAACACCAGCCATGCGCTTGTCGATCGCCGCACCGGAAGCGACGATGCGCTCCCACTGAGACTCCGTGTAGGGCAACGTAACTCGCGGGTCTTCGTGAATCCGGCGAACCACGTTGCTGAATTCGAGCGTCGACTCGGTGATACCGGTAGCGCCCGTGATCGGCGCTGCCGAACCAGGGTGCGGCGTCGCGGCGAGCGGAATGTGGCCTTCACCAGCGAAAAGTCCCGACGTCGGGTCCATGCCGACCCAGCCAGCGCCCGGCAGGTAGACCTCGGTCCACGCGTGCAGGTCGGTGAAGTCGGCGCTTGGCCCGGACGGCCCATCGAGCGACGGAACGTCGGAGGTCAACTGCACCAAATACCCCGAAACGAACCGCGCGGCCAGCCCAAGTTCGCGCAGCGCGGCAACAAGCAACCACGCCGAATCGCGGCACGAACCGAGCGCGGCGCGCAGCGTGTGGTCGGGGGTTTGCACGCCGGGTTCGAGGCGAACGGTGTAGTCGACGCGGTTGCGCAGCGCGTAGTTGAGGTCGACGAGGTAGTCGATCGACCGAATCCGCCCCTGCGGCCGATGCGCGCGCACCCACTCGCGCAGCAGCTCGCCAGGGCCAGAACCGGGACCGTCTTCGTCGACCGGCTTCAGGTAGGGGGCGAGGTCGTCGGCGAGGGCGTCGTCGTAGCGGAAGGGGAAGTATTCGGCGTAATCCTCGATGAAGAAGTCGAACGGATTCACCACTTCAAGATCGGCGATCAGCCCGACGGTGATCGACAACTCTTTCGTCGGCTCTGGAAATACAAGGCGCGCAACGAAATTGCCAAACGCGTCCTGCTGCCAGTTGATGAAGTGCTCAGCCGGGGTCACCGCTAGCGAATACGCCTCGATCCGGGTGCGCGAATGCGGCGCGGGCCGTAGCCGCACCTCATGCGGATGCACCTCAACTAGCCGGTCAAAGGAGTACGCGGTCCGGTGTTCCAGTGCCACCTTGATACCCATGACCCCAGTTGACCACAGACGACCCCCACCTCGTCGGGCTACGAAACGCGAGTTTCCAGGTCGAAACACCGTGGTAATCGCAACGCGGCCCCTTGCCTGGTCGCTGCCTGGTCCCGTTTGTCATGTCGTGGCCGTAAAATAATCCCGTGAGCTACGACCTGATCCTCTTACCGTCCGGCGTTGCCACTTCCATCGACGAAGTCGACGCCTACCTGGCCGCTCAAGAGGGCCAACCTGAGTCCGCGACCGTCGCCGACATCGCCGCGGAGATCAACGCGCGCAACGCCGCGCTACCCGCAAGCGACACCTTCCTCGCGACCGATTCCGTCGGCGGCGCGCCCAGCGGAACAACGCTGACCGTTTCGTCGCCGTACGACGCGCTCGGCTTCGTCCGCAACCTGCTTTTCGATCTCGCAACCCCACGCGACTACGCCATCTACGACCCGCAGCTCAGCTGGTTGATTGATCCGAAGGATCACATCCCGGTCAGCGTCACCCACGGCGGGGCAGGCGAATTCCCTTATCTCACTGAGGAATTGGCGCACAACTGGGTAGCCGGCCTGTCGGACCCGAACCCGTACCTGATTGTCGAGCGCGGCGACCAGCGCTACATCCAGACCTACCGCGACCAGCGCGGCGAATACACCCTCGAATACCGCGACGGCTCACCGCAACGGCATTTCGGGACTGTGCTTGCCGACCCCGACGAGGTCGCGCGCATCATTTGGGACTGGACAACCGATCCGGCCAGCGTCGAAAAAGACGTGGCCTGGACCGGCGTCGAGCTCTAAAGCGTCCGCCGCCCCGAAAGCGCACGGCCGAGCGTCAGCTCGTCGGCGAATTCCAGATCGCCACCCATCGGCAACCCCGACGCCAACCGCGTCACGGTAAGCCCGGGGAAATCGCGCAGCATCCGCACGAGGTAAGTCGCGGTCGCCTCACCCTCGGTGTTGGGGTCGGTCGCGATGATCACCTCGCTCACATCAATGCCATCTTCTTGATTTCCGATGCGCGTCAACAACTCTCGAATGCGCAACTGATCGGGACCGACCCCGCTGAGCGGGTCGAGCGCGCCGCCGAGCACGTGGTACCGCCCACGGAACTCGCGCGTGCGCTCGATCGCCTGCACATCCTTCGGCTCTTCAACCACACAAATCATCGTGCGGTCGCGACGCGGGTCGGCACAGATCCGGCACAGCTCACCATCGGCGACCGTGCCGCATGACGCGCAAAATCGCACACCGTCGCGCACCTTTTGCAGGGCCGATTGCAGCCGGTCGATTTCCGGCGGCTCAATCCCGAGCAGGTGAAAGGCGATGCGCTGCGCGCTTTTTGGACCAACTCCGGGCAGTTTGCCCAGCTCGTCGATCAGATCCTGAACCGGACCCTCATACATCAGAAGTCGGGCAGACCGGGCAGCGAGCCGCCACCGAGACCGGCCGACAGTGGGCCGAGGCGTTCGGCGGCGAGCGCTTGCGCGTTGGTCATCGCGTCGTTGACGGCGCCGATGATGAGGTCCTGCAAGCCGTCGACATCGGCCGGATCGACGACCTTCGGGTCGATCGTCAACGCGGTGATTTCGCCGCTGACCTTGATGGTGACCTGCACAAGTCCGTTGCCAGCCGAGCCCTGCACCTCCGACTCAGCAAGCTCAGCCTGGGCAGCCATCACGGCCTGCTGCATCTGCTGCGCCTGGGCGAGCAGGGCCTGCATATCGAACTGTCCACCGTCAGGTTGCACGGCAACTCCGTATCGTTTGGCGGCTTACGCCGCGAGGGTTTTAAGGCTTTACAGCCTTGTCCGCAGTCTAGTCGCGCGCGACCTCGTGCCCGCGCCTGCTTGACCCTCCCCCAACGGGAGAGTGTTCGCTAGAACACATGACAGCGACCGTGGCGATCGGCGAGTTCGCCCGCCTCACCCATTTGAGCGTCAAAACTCTGCGCTTCTATCACGAGATCGCCCTGCTTGAGCCGGTCTCGGTCGACGCGGCGACGGGGTATCGACGCTATGGCACCAACCAAATCGAGCGCGCGCAGCTCATCCGCCGACTGCGCGCGCTGGAAATGCCGTTGAGCGAGATCCAAACGGTGGTTTCGACTACCGACCCCGCCGTCCGCGACGACGCGTTGCGCGCGCACCTGACCAGCATGGAAACGCGACTGCACGACACCGGCGCGGCGATCGCGTCGTTGCGCGCGCTGCTCACCGAGCCGACCGCGCCAATTCGCGTGCAGTATCGCGTTGAACCGGCCTTCCCCGCGCTCACGCTCACCGCCCGCGTTGCCCACGCCGACATCAGCGGATGGTGCGGCGACGCTTTCGAACGCATCTACGTCGCGCTTGCCGACGCGGACCTACTGCCCGCTGGCGTCGCGGGCGCGACCTATTCGACCGAGTTCTTCGCCGACGACGTCGGCGAGGTGACCGCTTACGTCCCGGTCGCTGGCGATGCTGCCATTACCGACGCTGACCTGCGCATAGTCGAACTGCCCGTTCGCATCTACGCGGTCGCGCTGCACGACGGCCCGTTCGAAGACTTCGACCGAACCTACGGCGCGTTAGGCGCGCACGTCGCCGAACACGCGAGTGCCCTACCCGACGAGCCCATCCGCGAGCGCTACCTCATCGGCCCTGATCAGTCCCACAATCCAGCCGACTACCGCACCGAAGTCTGCTGGCCAATCACCGCAAAAGGAGCAAACTCATGACCATCGAACTCGGCAACATCACCTTCGACTGCGACAACGCACAGACCCTTGCGACGTTCTACGCCGAACTGCTCGGGCGCGAAGTCAACCCGGACGCGTCGGAATTGTTCGCGACGGTCGCGGGCAGCCCGATCCTGATGTTCCTCAAAGTCGACGACAAAACACCAGGTAAAAACGTGATTCACCTCGACCTGCACGCCGTCGATTGGCAGGAAGAAATCGCGCGAGCGGTAAGCATCGGCGCGAAACACATCGGCGACTTCAACGAATACGGCACCGAATGGGCCACCCTCGCCGACCCGGAAGGAAACCTCTTCGACATCGGTCGCGGATAAAAAAAGTCGCGACCCGAACCAACTCGGGGCGCGACTTCTGTACTAGCTCAAGCTAATTCGCGCTGCAGGTTCGCAAGCACCTCGGCCTGAATCTTCTTGAGCCCCAACGGCGCGAAGATTCCTTCGAAGATGCCAGCGATGCCGCCCGCGCCGGTCCAGGTGGTTGCGATGGTTACCCGCGAACCACCATCTTCGGGCGTGACCGTCCAGGTGTTGACCATCGACGAGTTGCCGTCACGCTCGGTGACGATCGTGTCGGCAACGGTCACGTCGGCGCGCACGTTGCGCGAACGCTTCTCGGTGGCCTGCAACGTCCACTCAACGACCGTGCCCGCGCCCTTGCCGCCGGAAACCACCTTGTAATCGCGGTAATGCGAGGAAAGGATGCGCGGACGAACCGTCTCGTAATCGGCGATCGCGTCGAGGGCCCGCTGCGGGTCCGCGGCGACGACGATCGAACTGCTTGCGCTGACCTGTCCCACTATTGACTCCTGATGTGCTGAAGGTTGCGTCTTTCGAGTAGGTCTCATCCTGCCCTAACTCAACAGCTGAGTGACATTTCCCCGGCGCGTACCCGTATCCAGTGGCCCGGAATGGCCCGGCGTACTAGCGTCGGTTGGGTGGCAGTCAGTCTGTTGGGCAGAGCCGGCCACGAACCGGCCGCACGCGAGTCTGGATTCCCCGCGCACCGGGAAGGTGTGCAGCGATTGTTGGCGAGTTATCACGCGATTCCGCCCGGCGCTGTCGTCCGATTGGCAAAGAAAACCTCTAATCTCTTCCGCGCACGAGCGGCCACTTCAACCCCTGGCCTCGACGTTTCCGGCTTGGCGAGCGTGATCGCCGTCGACCCTGTCGCCCGCACCGCCGACGTCGCGGGCATGACAACTTATGAAGACCTCGTCGCGGCCACCTTGCCGTACGGGCTCGCGCCTTTCGTCGTTCCGCAGCTCAAGACCATCACCCTCGGTGGCGCGGTAACCGGACTTGGCATCGAGTCGACCTCGTTCCGCAACGGTCTTCCGCACGAATCGGTGCTGGAAATGGACATCCTCACCGGCGCTGGCGAAGTGATCACCGCGACACCCGACAACGAGCACGCCGACCTGTTCAAAGGTTTCCCGAACTCCTACGGCACGCTCGGTTACACGGTTCGCCTCAAGATCGAACTGGAACCGGTTAAGCCGTTCGTCGCACTGCGTCACCTGCGCTTTCACTCACTGCGCGAACTCGAAACCGCACTCGACCGCATCGTCGCGGACCGGGAGTTCGAAGGTGAAAAGGTCGACTATCTCGACGGCGTTGTTTTCACCGCCGACGAGTCCTATCTGACGCTCGGCCGCCAAACCGACGAGTCCGGCCCCGTCAGCGACTACACCGATATGGACATCTACTACCGGTCGCTGCAGCACCCCGACGGCGTCAAACGCGACCGCCTCACCATCAGCGACTACCTGTGGCGCTGGGACACCGACTGGTTCTGGTGCTCACGCGCGTTCGGCACCCAGAACCCGCGTATCCGGCGGTTTTGGCCGAAGAAGTATCGTCGCAGCAGTTTTTACTGGAAGCTCATCGCACTCGATCGCAAGTACGGCATCGGCGACAAACTCGAAGCGCGCCAAGGCAATCCACCGCGCGAGCGCGTCGTGCAAGACATTGAGGTGCCAGTCGAGCGCACTGCTGATTTCGTCGAATGGTTCCTCAAGGAAATACCGATCGAGCCGATCTGGTTGTGCCCGTTGAGGTTACGCGAGAACGCTGTCGATGCCGACGGCGAACGCGCGTGGCCGCTCTACCCGCTTGAGCCGAATCGCACCTATGTCAACGTCGGCTTTTGGTCGGCGGTACCGACTGTCGCGGGCCAGCCCGAAGGCACGGCCAACCGTGCCATTGAAGCCAAGGTCACCGAACTGGACGGCCACAAGTCGCTCTATTCGGACTCCTACTACGACGAAGCCGAATTCGCCGCGCTCTACGGCGGCGATGTGTACGCCCAACTCAAGAACCGTTACGACCCGAACCAACGACTGCTGAATCTGTATTCGAAGGCGGTGCAACGTAAATGACGACATTCAAGGACCGATCTGAAGTTTTGGCTGAGCTGGGCACCCGGCTCACCATCGCTGAGGTCGTCGACACCCTGGTCAAGGGCGACCTGCCTATCCGCATCAACGCCTACGACGGCAGCGCGACCGGCCCCGACGACGCCGAGTTCACCCTCGACATCAAAACGCCGCGCGGCATCAACTACCTGGCGTCGGCTCCTGGCGACCTCGGGTTGGCACGGGCCTACATCGCCGGCGACATGATCGCCAACGGGGTACACCCCGGCGACCCGTACAACATCCTAAAAGCCATGCAGGGCATCAAGTTTCACCGTCCGTCGGCGCTGTCGCTGGTGACGATCGCCCGCTCGCTCGGCTGGGAGCGGCTCAAGCCCATCGCGCCGCCGCCGCAGGAAACGCTGCCGCGCTGGCGGCGCATCGCGCTAGAAGGCTTGCGCCACTCCAAGACTCGCGACGCCGAAGCCATCCACCACCACTACGACGTGTCGAACACGTTCTACGAATACGTGCTCGGTCCGTCGATGACCTACACCTGCGCGGTTTACGATTCGCCCGAACAGACCCTTGAGCAGGCGCAAGAGAACAAATACCGCCTGATCTTTGAAAAGCTGCGGCTCAAACCCGGCGATCGACTACTCGACATCGGCTGCGGCTGGGGCGGCATGGTCCGCTACGCGGCGCGACGCGGCGTGCACGTGATCGGCGTGACGCTGTCAGCTGAGCAGGCCGGTTGGGCGCAAGCCAAGATCATCGAAGAGGGTCTTTCCGAATTCGCCGAAGTTCGCCACAGCGACTACCGCGACATCGCCGAAGGCGACTTCGACGCGGTCTCGTCGATCGGCCTCACCGAGCACATCGGCGTGCACAACTACCCGTTCTACTTCGGGTTCATCAAGGACAAACTGCGGGTCGGCGGCCTTTTCCTGAACCACTGCATCACCCGCCCCGACAACACGCGAACCACGAAAGCGGGCGACTTCATCGACCGCTACGTGTTCCCCGACGGCGAACTCATCGGCTCGGGCCGCATCATCTCCGACATCCAAAACCTGGGCGGTCTTGAGGTGCTGCACGAGGAGAACTTGCGCGAGCATTACGCACTCACGCTGGAACAATGGTGCAAGAACCTAGTCGACAACTGGGAGAAGTGTGTCGCCGAAGTTGGCGAGGGTACGGCGAAGGTGTGGGGCTTGTACATGGCGGGCTGTCGCCTTGGTTTCCAGCGCAACGTGGTCCAGCTGCACCACGTTTTGGGCGTGAAATTGGACGAAAACGGCACCTGGGACGTCCCGTTGCGCCCGTGGTGGACCCCGTAGCGAGCTGGACACTCGCCCATCAGGCTCTCAGGTAGAAACGCACTCGGCCGTTGTTTACCTGAGAGCCTGATGATCTTGCTCTACGACTTCGCGTAGTCCGCGTAACCCTGCCAATCGAGCATTACGCAGGGTTCTTCGCCGACTACCCACGCATCATGGCCGGGCGGTACGACCATTAAGTCGCCAGGGCCGAAGTCCTGGGCTTCGCCGTCGTCCATTTCCACGTGCAGGTGGCCCGACAGGCAGTAACCGATGTGCGGGGCCTCGCAACTATCGGTGCCCGCGATTGGTTTTACGTGGTCTGACCAGCGCCAACCCGGTTCGAACACCGCGCGCCCAACCGGGCCGACCTCGGTGGTGAGCAGGTCGAGATGGCCCATATCGCCCTCGAACGGGCGGATTTCCTCAGGTGAGTTGAAGTTCTTCCTAACCATCGACATGACGAGACTCGTTCCAGCAGCAGGTCGGCAAGCCGCCATGTCGTGGTCCACCGTCCCCGAACGGCCTGCGGCGGTCGGCGCTCGTTTCAATGTGTTCTCGCCACAGCGCCGAATCTCCACCCGATGGATGCTCTATCAAGCTAGCTTGGTTATGTAGGGCTTCGTTTGTACAGGCAAGCCGGTGCCGCCGATTTACGAGAGGTGGTCACATGGAACCGCAGCAGCTGCGTACGCAGCGGGGGCTTGGCGAAATGCCGCCTGCCGCAACGGGTACGCAGCGCGCGGTCGCTCCGGGGGTCACCGATGAGATGGTCATCGCGGAGCTGGCCGCGATGGGACTCACCGAAGCGCGCGAAATCGGGCGCGGCGGGTTCGGCGTTGTCTATCGGGCGCATCAGCCCGCGCTCGACCGGGTAGTCGCGGTCAAAGTGCTTTCCGCCGAGATCGATATGGAAAGCAAGCAGCGGTTTCTGCGCGAAGAGCAGGCGATGGGTCGACTGTCTGGTCACCCGAATATCGTCGATATTCTCGAAGTCGACGTCACGCCGTCGGGGTTGCCGCTCATCGTGATGCCGTTCAGTTCGCATGGGTCGCTTGAGCGGCTGATTCATGATCGCGGACCGTTCACCTGGTCAGACACCTTGCGTGCCGGGGTGAAGCTCGCTGCCGCGATCGAGTCGGCGCATCGCGCGGGGATTTTGCACCGCGACGTCAAGCCTGCCAACGTCCTGATCAGCGACTATGGCGAACCGCAGCTCACCGACTTCGGCATCGCGCGCATACCCGGCGGTTTCCAGACGTCGAGTGGACTCATCACCGGTTCGCCCGCGTTCACCGCGCCCGAAGTATTGAAGGGCCACGAACCGACCGCACAGTCTGATATTTACGGACTTGGTGCCACGTTGTTCGCGCTGCTCACCGGCCACGCCGCCTTCGAACGTCAGGCTGGCGAGAAGGTATTCGCCCAGTTCCTGCGCATCACGACTCAGCCCGTCCCCGACCTGCGCGACCAGGACATCCCGGCCGACGTCGCCGCCGCGATCGAGCGGGCGATGTCGCCGGAACCGGCCGACCGCCCCCTCACCGCCGCCGACTTCGGCGAACTGTTGCGCGGGGTGCAGCGGGACCACGGGCAGTTGCCGGACGAAATGGCACTGCTTGAGGCTGACGGACTGCCCGCCGACACGTCGGCTCCGCAGGCATTGCGTGGGGTAACGGCACGCCGAAGCAGCCCGTTGACGTTGCGTTCGGCGGGTCCGTCGGTGGGGATTGATCGGCCCGAACAGGGTGGAGATGGTCAGGGCGACGGGTCGGACGGGGCCGCGCTCACGGGCAGCGGCTCGCACGACATCATCGGTGCTCCAACCGGCGACCGCACGCGTACCTTTCCGCCAACTGCGGCGACCAAGTTTCGGCCGCCGACCCCCGCGCGCGAGCGGCTCCCCCGACAGCGCCTGCTCGACGTCTTCCGTGCGGGCGGGCAACGGCGGTTGGCGCTGGTCCACGCGCCCGCCGGGTTCGGCAAAAGCACGCTGGTCGCACAATGGCGGGCCGCGCTCGTCGCGCACGGGATCGCCGTCGCGTGGCTTGGCATCGACTCCGATGACGACAACGAGGTCTGGTTCCTCGCCCACCTCATCGAAGCCATTCGCCGCGTGCGCCCCGACGTCGGCGAAGGGCTTGAGCAGGTGCTTGAGCAGCGGCCCGCCGACGGCGTCGCGTTCGTGATCGCCAAGCTCATCGACGAGATTCACGCGAGCGACCAGCCCGTTGTCGTTGTCGTCGACGACTGGCACCGCGTCCGGAACCCGGGCGCGCAGCGCGCGATGGCAACGCTGCTCGACAACGGTTGCCATCACGTGCGGTTCGTCGTCACCAGTCGCGACCGCACCGGCCTGCCGATCAGTCGCCTGCGGGTGCGCGACGAACTGGTCGAACTCGGCGCGCCGCAACTGCGCCTCACTGAGGCGGAAACGCGCAACATCCTCGTCGAACGCAACGGTTTCGCGTTGTCGGACGGGCAGGTCGAACAGATTCATGCCGCTACCGACGGCTGGCCCGCCGCGATCCAGCTGATCAGTTTGTCGCTGCGCGGCAACGCCGACCCCGCGCAACTGCTCACCTCGCTCGCCGAGGGCGGGCACGGGATTCGTGAGTATCTCGCCGAGAACGTCCTCGACGCGCTCGAACCCGACATGCTCGACTTCCTCATGACCATTTCGGTGGTCGAACGCGTGAACGGCCCGCTCGCAACCGCGCTCACCGAACTTCCCGACGCGGCGGCCCGGCTCGACGTCGCTGAGCAACGCGAGCTGTTCCTGCATCGCCTCGAGCAAGATCCCGGCTGGTATCGGATGCAGCCGCTCTTCGCCGAACAATTGCGCGACCGACTCGAACGCATCGACCCGGCACGGTCAAAGTCATTGCACCGCAAGGCTGCTCGCTGGTTCGCTGAGCACCAGCTTTTGCGCAAGTCGGTCGACCACGCGCTCGCGGCGACCGACCTCAAGCTCGCCGCCGACCTGCTGGAAAGTGGCGGTATGGACCTCATCGACGGTTCACGCCTCGCAACCTTGCTCGGCAGCGTCTCCAAACTTCCTGTGCAGCAAGTGACTTCGCGGTCGAAGCTGTTGATGGCGGTGGCGCGAGCGAACATGAACCTCCAACAGACGAGCGCGCTGGGCCGACTGTCCAACATCCTTTCGCGCGGTACGGGGGCCGACGCTCCACTCGAACAGCGTTGCGCGGCAGCCGTTCTCGACGCAGCGGACCGCGTCGCGCACGATGACACATCGTCGGTTGCCGATCGACTCGCCGAAACGCTCGCGTCCGCAGACCAACTCCCGGCATGGCTGGTTTCGACAGCAGCCAACCTCACCTCCTTTGTTCGACTCTGCGACTTCGATTACGCGGGCGCGATCGAAATGCAGGACTGGGCCGAGGACTACCACGCGCGATCGAAAGACCCGCTCGGCCCGGTTTTCGGTCTACTCGCCCGTGGGCACGCCGCCTACCAGCAGCTCGACATCGCCACCGCGGCCGCCTGCTACGACGAGGCGTACCAGCGCGCCCGCGCGACGGCCGGTCCGCGCTCCGACGCCGCGCGCATCGCCGCCGCACTGTTTGGCGAGGTCGCGTATCGACGCGGCGACCTCGCGACGGCCGACCAATTGCTCGATGAGAGTCACGAACTGGTGAGTCGCATTGGGCCCGTTGAGTTTTTGATCGCGACCTTCGTTGTTGGCGCGCGGGTGAAAGCGGCACTCGGCGACCACTACACCGCGGCCGCTCGACTCGACGAGGGCGCGCGGGTTGCCGCTGAGAACGGCCTCGCCCGACTCGACGCGCACGTGCGGGCGGAACGGTCGCGCCTCGGCCTGCCCGGCGGGACCACCAGCACCGACCGATTCGCCGACCCTGCGGGCAACGTCGTTCGAGGTCGGACGGGTGCGGCAGCGCTAATTGTGGAGACGCGCGAAATCGCCGAAATCCGTGCGTTGCTCGCCGAACAGCGCCTGCGGGCCGACGACCGCGCGGCCCGTCGGGCGCGAGTGCTGCACGCGCGAATGCTCGACCAGGCCCGCCCCCGCGCAGAACTCGACACCACGCTGTTGCTCGCCGAGTGCCTGGCGGCGGCGGGGTGGGTCGGCGAAGCGGCCGGTTTGGTGCTGCCAGTTTTGCGAACGTGCGCCCAATTGGGCTGGACCCGACCGCTTTTGGACGCTGGTCCTGGCGTAGTCGGCCTACTGCACGTCCTGCACACCCAGTCCCACGACGGCCAGCCGCACCCGGTCCTCGCGGAGGTCCCGGTCGACTTCCTAGACGAACTCCTCGCCTAACGGGCTCGATAGCTGGTTCGCAAGTTCCCCTTTGGCAGTGATGCGTAGGGTCTATCGCGACAGTCAGCCAAGAGTTGGGGGTAAGCAGTGACGTTTCCCGGTGCGCAGCAGGGTCAGTGGGGCCAGCCCTACGGAGCGCCTTTACCACCGAAGCCGCCGCGCAAATCCGGTGCGGCGTGGCTGGTCGTCGCGTTGGTCGCCGTTATTGGGTTACTCGGCGGAACGGTTCTGCTCGTTGCCAGCCGCGACGGGGTGGCGGGCGTCGCGATCGCTGCCGAGCCAACAAGCCTGCCGACAACAACGTCGCTTACCCCGACAACAACGGCGAAGAAGCCGCCCGCGCAAGGCGCACGCCTGAGTTACACCGATTACGACGGTAATTGGGACTACAAAATGGGCTCGGTCGAACTCCGGGCGACCTGGGTCGAAGGCCGCGACCACACAACGTGCGCGCCGATCGAAAAAGACGGAAAACTCAGCAGTTTGGGCTGCCAGTACGCGGCCGAAATGGTCTTGACCGCCGAAAACGGCACGGTGAAACTGACCCAGTTCATCCTCTCGATGCCCGACGCCGCGTCGGCGAAAACGGCTGCCGAAAAGATCACCGACGCCGACCTCAAACTGCGCCCCGGCACCACGATCGACAAGTTCGAAACCGGAAAGTGGCGGGCAGGCGACAGCAGCACCTACGTAGTCATCACGCTCGCGACCGGCGCACCGGGCGTCGCCGTGCCGGTTGTCGAAAAGTACTTGAAGCACCGCCACGTAGACATCGTGAGCGCGATCCTGTTCCGCTAGTCAGGAACGCGAAAGCCCCCGCTCGCCTAAACGAACGGGGGCTTTGTGCGCCTAAGCGCCGCTAACTACTTGCGCAGCGAAGCCGGAACCTCGAAGCGCGGGCCGAACTTCGCGGCCAGCTCGTCGGCGCGAGCGACGAACGCTTCCTGGCCGCCCGGGTAGCCAACGATGAACTGGTGCGAACCACCGGTCCACGCCGGGAAACCGATGCCGAAGATCGAGCCAATGTTCGCGTCGGCGGTGCTCGTGAGCACGCCTTCGTCGAAGCACTTCTGGGTCTCGATGGCCTCAGCGAACATCATGCGGTCCTTGAGGTCATCGAAGGTGACACCCTCAGGGAGCTCACGGCTGCTGTTGAAGGTCTCACGCAGACCGTCCCAGATGCCGGTGGCCTTGCCGTCGACGTAGTCGTAGAAACCAGCGCCGCCAGCCTTGCCCTTGCGGGCGAACTCGTCGACGAGCTTGTCGATGACCTCGGCCGACGCCTTCGACGCGGCGTTGATCTCGTCCTCGCGACCAGCGTCGATGAGCGCCTGACGGGTCTCCTTGGCGATCTTCTGCATGGTCGTGAAGTTGAGCTCATCGCTCAGCTTCAGCGGCGCGGCAGGGTAACCGGCCTGGAGGCCAGCCTGCTCGACGGTCGACGGGTCGACACCCTCGGCGACCATCGCGATGGCCTCGTTGATGAACGTGCCGATGACGCGCGAGGTGAAGAAGCCACGGCTGTCGTTGACGACGATCGGGGTCTTCTTGATGGCGAGCGTGTAGTCGTACACCCGGGCAAGCGCCTCGTCAGAGGTGTTGTCGCCCTTGATGATCTCGACCAGCGGCATCTTGTCGACGGGGGAGAAGAAGTGGATGCCGATGAAGTCCTCGGACCGCTTCACACCTTCGGAAAGGAGGGTGATGGGCAGGGTCGAGGTGTTCGAGCCGAGCAGCGCGTCGGGGTCGACGATGTCTTCGATTTCCTGGAAGACCTTGTTCTTGAGGTCAGGGTTCTCGAAGACGGCCTCGATCACGAAGTCGACGCCCTTGAAATCAGCGGCGTCGGCAGTCGGGGTGATGCGAGCGAGCAGCTCAGCCGACTTCTCCGGGGTGGTCTTGCCACGCGAAAGCGCCTTGGCCTCAATGGCTTCCGAGTACGCCTTACCCTTTTCGGCAGCGGCGAGCTCGACATCCTTGAGCACAACCTCGTAGCCGGCCTTGGCCGAAACGTAGGCGATGCCCGCGCCCATCATGCCGGCACCGATGACGCCGATCTTCTTGATGTCGCGCTTGGGGACGTCCTTCGGACGCGAACCGCCACCGTTGATGTGGTTCAGGTCGAAGAAGAACGCCTGGATCATGTTCTTCGCGACCGGCCCGGTGAGCAGGTTCGTGAAGTAACGACCCTCGATGGTGAGCGCGTTGTCGATGTCGACCTGCGCACCCTCAACCGCGGCAGCCATGATCGCGCGCGGCGCGGGCATGTTGGCACCCTTGATCTGCTTGCGCAGGTTGGCGGGGAAGGCCGGGAGGTTCGCGGCGAACGCGGGGGTCGACGGGGTGCCGCCGGGGATGCGGAAGCCCTTCTTGTCCCACGGCTGCGCGGCATCCGGGTTAGCGGCGATCCACGCCTTGGCGGCCGGGATCAGCTCGTCGACCGAGGAAACAACCTCGTCGACAAGGCCGATTTCCTTCGCCTTGGTGACACGGTGACGCTGACCCTGCAGCAGCACCTGCATCAGCGCGTTCTGCAGACCGAGCATGCGGGTGACGCGGGTGACGCCGCCGCCGCCGGGGAGCAGGCCGAGCGACACCTCGGGCAGGCCGATGGCCGAACCCTTGACGTCGGCGGCGATGCGGTGGTGGGTGGCGAGGGCGATCTCAAGACCGCCGCCGAGCGCAGCGCCGTTGATGGCCGCGACGACCGGCTTGCCGAGCTGCTCGAGGCGACGCAGCGGGCCCTTGACGCCGTCGAGCATCTCGACGACCTGAGCCGCGTCGTTCGGGCCAACCTGAAGCATGTTCTTCAGGTCGCCGCCTGCGAAGAAGGTCTTCTTGCCCGAGGTGATGATGACACCGGTGATGTCGTCCTTCTCAGCCTCAAGGCGATCAACGGTCGCGGCCATCGAGTTGATGTACGCGTCGTTCATCGTGTTCGCGCCCTGGGAGGGGTCGTCGATGGTCAGGACGACCACGCCGTCGGCGTCCTTTTCCCAGCCGATGATGTTGTCAGTCATAGTTTTTCGTTCTCTCCTATGAGGAAGGTCGGCTGGCTTTAGACGCGCTCGATGATGGTGGCGACGCCCATGCCGCCGCCGATGCACAGGGTGATCAGGCCGTAGCGCGCGTTGCGACGCTCCAGCTCGTCGACCACGGTGCCGGTGATCATCGCGCCGGTGGCACCAAGCGGGTGGCCCATCGCGATCGCGCCACCGTTGACGTTGAGCTTCTCGTCCGGGATGTTGAGGTCGCGCTGGAACTTGAGCACGACCGAGGCGAACGCCTCGTTGATCTCGAACAGGTCGATGTCGTCGACCGTGAGGCCCGCCTTGGCAAGCGCCTTCTGCGCGGCCGGGGTGGGGCCGGTGAGCATGATGGTCGAGTCGGCACCCGAGGTGGCGGTCGAGACGACGCGCGCACGCGGGGTGAGGCCCGAAGCCTTGCCAGCCTCTTCCGAACCAACGAGCACGAGGGCGGCGCCATCGACGATGCCCGAGCTGTTGCCACCGTGGTGAACGTGGTTGATCTTCTCGATGTAGGGGAACTTCTGCAGCGCGACAGCGTCGAAGCCACCCATTTCGCCGATGCCAGCGAACGCCGGGTTCAGCTTGCCGAGGTCGGCGGCGGTGGTGCCGGGACGCATGTGCTCGTCGTTGTCGAGGACAACGAGGCCGTTCTGGTCGAGGACCGGAACGATCGACTTGGCGAAGTAACCGCCGGTGGTCGCCTTAGCGGCAAGGTCCTGCGAACGCACGGCGTAGGCATCGACATCGTCGCGGCTGAAGCCCTCGATGGTGGCGATGAGGTCGGCCGAGATGCCCTGCGGCACGAAGTACGCGTCGTAGTTGGTTGCCGGGTCGAGCGCCCAAGCGCCGCCATCGGAACCCATCGGAACGCGCGACATCGACTCGACGCCACCGGCGATAACCAGGTCGTCGAAGCCCGAACGCACCTTCTGCGCGGCCAGGTTCACGGCCTCAAGGCCGGAGGCGCAGAAGCGGTTGAGCTGGAAGCCGCCGACAGTGTCGGGCAGGCCAGCGATGGTGACGGCGGTGCGCGCGATGTCCATGCCCTGGTCGCCGACCGGGGTAACAACACCCAGGATGACGTCCGAGATCTGGTCCTCGTCGAGGTTCGGGAAGCGGTTACGCAACTCCTGGATCAGACCGACGGTGAGGTCGATCGGCTTGACCGAATGCAGCGAGCCGTTCTTCTTGCCGCGGCCGCGCGGAGTGCGGATGGCCTCGTAGATGTAGGCCTCTGTCGTCATATCGGACGGTTTCCTTCCTTGGGGTGCGGTGGCCGCACTACATGGACGCGAACGCTCCGGCCACGATGTTCATAGTACCGTGCGCGTGCGAACTCCGGTTAACTTAACGCCGTTGAAGCGGCGGCTGTCAACCGTCTAGCTTGCGTGCGCCTAGCTCGCTGCGCAGCAACGCGATGGCGACCTCGTCTGGGTCCTGCCGATCGCCCGGCGCAACCGGCACGGCGGCCGCGGCGAGCATCTCCTGTTCCTCCTCTGGGGTCGGTGGAGCGGGAACAGCCGAGCGGGCGAAATCGGGTGGCGCGTCGGGGCCTGGATCGTCGGGCAGGTCGGGGAAATCCGGCGGCGGAATGTCGTCGTCGCTTGCGCGATTGGCACGGTTGGGCGCGGTATTGGCCGCGTTCACCTGGCTCGGTCGGGAAAACTGCGGGCGGGTTGCCGGCTTACTTTGTTCGCCCGTTGTCGGTGAATCGGGACGCGACGCTGGCCCTCGCGTACTAGCCGCACGAGCGTTCGCCGCGGCGGCGGGCCGTTGCGTTGGCCCGCCCGTTTCCCAGCGCACATCCAGCGCGCGACCTAAGACAGCGGCGACCGCCGAACGGACCGCGTCGAGGTTGCGCGGATCGGAAAGTCGCTGGGCGAGCGGGGGGCTTTGGTGTGCGAAGACGACAACGTCGCCTTCGACGCGGGCGACGGATGCGCCGGAGAGAAGGGCTTGCAAGGTTGGCCCGAATTCCCGAACGCGCGTTTTGATGTCGGGCCATGCGGCGTCGACCATCGTGAGGAGGTCTTCGGTTGAATCCTGCTGGGCGACACGAGGATTGGTGTCGATGTCCTCGGGCGCGGAAGGCTGCTGTTCCTGCTGACGGGCCTGCTGCGGTTGCGCAACCGGCCGCTGCTCAGTTGGCGACCCCGGCGACGTGGAAACGGACACAGCGGGTGACGTGGACGCAGCGGGCGACGTGGACGCAGGCGATCCAGCAACCGGCGGCACGCCGCGTTTCGGCGCACCGGCAGAATCCGGACCAGGCACCTCGGCAATTGGGCGGGCAGGCGACGGTGCGGCAGCTTCGGCGCTCGGGCGGTCGGCTGGCGGTGCAGCCGCTTCGGCGCTCGGGCGGCCGACTGGCGGTGTAGCCGTTTCGGCAGTTGGGCGGGCAGCAGGCGGTGTAGCCGTTTCGCCGATCGGGCGCGCAGCGGGAGCGGGCTCAGGGTGAGCGACTGGCGCATCCGGGGCCGAACCCCGAACGGCTGCTTCCTTTTCCGCACGCGCCGCCGCCAACAACTCGGCACCACGGCGGCCCGAGCTCGGGGCAGGTGACGCGGCCGAAGGCGCGGCAGCGGTCACTTCCGCAACCGAAGTTTCCGCGCGCGGCACCACAACCCCGCTACTCATCCCCCGCTCAAGCCGCTCCAACCGCTGCAACGTTGCCGACTCCGCGTCCGACACCGACGGCAACAGCATGCGAGCCGCGATGACCTCGAGCAGCAACCGCGGCGCGGTTGCCCCTCGCATCTCGCCGAGGCCCTCATGCAGCAGCTCGGCGTAGCGGGTCAGGGTGGCTGGGCCGACACTTTCGGCCTGCCCGCGCATGCGCTCAAGCACATCACCCGGGCCCGAAACCAGGGCGCGCTCAACGGCATCGGGCACCGCGCGCATAAGAATGAGGTCGCGCAGCCGCTCCAACAGGTCGACGGCGAAGCGACGCGGGTCGTGTCCAGCTTCGACAACGCGGTCGATCGTCCCGAACAGCGCGGCACCGTCGCTAGCGGCGAGCGCGGCGATCGCGTCGTCGATCAACGCCACATCGGTAACGCCAAGCAGCGAAACCGCGCGCGGGTACGTGACTCCCTCAGGTCCGGCACCGGCAAGCAACTGGTCGAGCACACTGAGGCTGTCGCGCGGTGAACCGCCGCCAGCGCGAATAACCAAGGGGTACACGGCTTCTTCGACGGCAACACTCTCTTGCTCGCAGATATTGCCGAGCAGCCCGCGCATCGTGGCAGGCGGCAGAAGCCGGAACGGGTAGTGATGCGTGCGCGAGCGGATGGTTGGCAACACCTTTTCCGGCTCGGTTGTCGCGAAGATGAAGATCAAATGGGCTGGCGGTTCTTCAACGATCTTGAGGAGCGCATTGAACCCCGCCGTGGTGACCATGTGCGCCTCATCGACGATGAAAACGCGATAGCGCGACTCGGCAGGGGCGTAAAACGCGCGATCGCGCAGTTCACGAGTGTCGTCGACACCGCCGTGGCTTGCCGCGTCGAGTTCGATGACGTCGAGATTGCCGCTGCCGCCAGGCCCGAGCGCGACGCACGACGGACAGACCCCGCACGGCTTAGAGGTAGGTCCCTCAACACAATTGAGCGAACGAGCCAGGATTCGAGCCGACGACGTTTTGCCACAGCCGCGCGGGCCGGAGAAGAGGTAGGCATGGCTGATTCGTCCGGTGTCCAGCGCCGTGCTGAGCGGGTCGGTTACGTGCTCCTGACCCACTACTTCGGCGAAGGTCGCCGGTCGATATTTCCGGTACAGAGCCACGTCCACAGGCTACTAGCGCGCACCGACAGACATTTTCGCGCATCGCGACCGTCGCCAGCCGCCACGCTCCCATGTGATGCAAATCACATTCACATCAGGAGTTGGCTCACACCCGCAAACCGTACCCAGCAGTGCAATGCGCGAGCTATCCCGCGTAGCGGCAGTGTGAAAAAGCTATTCATTCCGAACATCAGCGCTGGTAAGTCGGGCAATACCAACCCAGTCCCCGCTTGCCGCCCCGATTTTGTACGTAACGAAAAAATCAAGCGTGGTGACAGCGACGCAACGAACTGGCTACCGTAGGACGCGGCAACTTCGGTGGCCAAACCTTCATCAGGTTGGTGGCTCCGGCCGGTCCCTCATCCCGGCCGGGGCACAACAAATCCCCAGCTCGCGCCCCGCCCGGACCTACCCGGAGGAACGTTTCACCGTGCTGTGTGATGACATCGCAGCCGCTTGGCTCGCCCACACCGACTTCGCTGGCAACAACACCGCTGTCGGGCTGCTAAGTCGAGCCATCGCGCCCCAAGAATTCGACATCAAGCGCGACTCCCTACCCGTCGCCGCTGCTGCCGACCCCGCGACCGCCGCTGCCATTCTCCAACTACTCCAGCGCGGCCAGGTGCCAACGATGGCCGCGATCCGCACGCTAACCACGCAAAACGAGATGCGCTGCGAAGCCGAGCGCATCGAACGCCTAGGCAAACGCGCCCAACGCAACATCGACGAGTTCGGTCGCGTGCTTGCCCGGCTCGCCAACGCGTATTGGACCGAGCACAACACGGGGCCCACTCGCCGCGACATCCTCGCCGAGCCAGAGGTCACGGCACTCATCGCCGAGCGCGTTGGCGATGTCGCACCGAGCGCGGTCAAGCACCTATGGCTCATCGAACGCGCCCAACGCGCGGGGTGGATCGCGTCGAATGCCAATCCCGGCTCGCTCTGCGCGGCACGGCGCTGGCACACAACTAAGTACGGCAATCGGGTTTCGCAAAAGCCGGTGAACCTCGTTGGCAAGCTGGTCGCGGGCTTTGTGATCGAGTACACGTCAACGAAAGGTCGGCCGCCGACCTGGTCAACGCTGGCACGCGAGACCCGCGACGATCGCGGCCGCCGCGTTTTCTTCGACGTCGCCGACGCGCACGCCCAACGGCGTTGGCTCACAACAGCCGAATGGCTGCACCCTGACGAAGATCAACCGGTCGCCGGTCGCCGTGGTGCCCGCGCCGTCGCCAAGGACAGTCGCGTCTAGCTGCATGAAAGCCCATCCGCCGCTAACAACCGCTGTGCGCATTCGGTAATTTCTTCGCAACGCATTCACGCGTGAAAGAAGGAGTTACCCCGTGCCCGCAACCATCGACCCAGCGGCGACCGCCTGGCTACTCGCGGCCACCGCGATGGTGTTGCTGATGACGCCCGCACTGGCCCTGTTCTACGGCGGCATGGTCCGCTCAAGCGGCGTCCTCAACATGCTGATGATGAGTTTCATCTCGATTCCGCTGGTCACAGTCGTGTGGATCGTCGCCGGATACAGCCTTGCCTTCAGCGACGACGCGGGCGGCGGCCTCATCGGCAACCTCGCGCACGCGGGTTTGTCGGGCATCAACCCCGACACCGTCCGCAGCGGCATCCCCGAACTGCTGTTCGTGACCTTCCAGCTCACGTTCGCGATCCTCACCGCGGCGCTGGTTTCCGGCGCGATCGCCGACCGCGCGAAGTTCACCGGCTGGATGGTGTTCGTTCCGCTGTGGACGCTCGCGGTGTACGCCCCGATCGCGCACTGGGTCTGGGGACCCGACGGCTGGCTCAGCGCCTTCGGCGCGCTCGACTACGCGGGTGGTCTCGTCGTCGAAATCGCTTCTGGCGCTTCGGCATTGGCGCTCGCGCTCGTTCTCGGTCCGCGTATCGGCTTCAACGTCGACGCGATGCGTCCGCACAACCTGCCCTTCGTCCTGCTTGGCGCTGGCCTGCTGTGGTTCGGCTGGTTCGGCTTCAACTCCGGTTCGGCATTGGGTGCGAACGGCCTCGCCGCTGGCGTCTTCCTGAACACGCTCATCGCGGGCAGCCTCGGCATGCTCGGCTGGTTGATCGTCGAGCAGGTGCGTGACGGTCGCCCGACCACCTTCGGTGCGGCATCGGGCGCGGTCGCTGGCCTTGTCGCGATCACGCCGTCGTGCGGCGTGGTGAACACGCTCGGTGCGATCATCGTCGGCCTCGCTGCTGGTGTTGTGTGTTCGTTCGCGGTTGGCTGGAAGCACCGCGCGGGCTACGACGACAGCCTCGACGTGGTCGGCGTGCACTTCGTCGGCGGCGTTGTTGGCACGATCCTGATCGGCCTGCTCGCGACGCACGTCATGACCGGCGGTGTCGACGGCCTGTTCTACGGCGGCGGACTCGCCCAGCTTGGCAAGCAGGTTGTCGCGGTCCTCGTTGTCGCCGCGTACGCGTTCGCGGTGTCGTTCGTGCTCGCCAAGGGCATCGACAAGCTGCTCGGCTTCCGTGTCAGCAAGGAAGATGAGTCGTCAGGCATCGACTTCGCGCTGCACGCTGAGACGGCATACGCCGAGGGTGTGCACGGTCATTCGCCGCGTCGCTTCGGCGAAGGTCACCAGTTCGGCCACTAGCTACGGGTGCGGCTGGGGTTTAACTAACCTCGGGTTTAACTAACCTCAGCCGCGCTAGCCGCGAAGGTGTTGCACGACGTCGTGCGGTTGTTCGATACGCCGCTTTCGAACCACTTTCCGCCGTTTTGGGCGGTGCCGTGGTCGCGCATATCGCCGGTGCTGTCGCCGCGACCGTAAGCATCCTTGGTCGCGAGCTGCACCTGCGATGACGACAACGAACCGCCGCCCTTCGACGAAACGATGTACATCCCGTCGAAGCAGTTGGCCTGCAACTCGACTCGACGCGAAAGCTCAAGGCCCTGCGGTGAGCGCGCGCCAACATCGACGCGCTCGCTGTTGGCCTTGCGCAAGATTCCCGATTGCGCCTGCACGTGATGGCCGTATTCGTGCGCGAAAACCGAAAGGTAGACGACCCAGTTGTCACGGAAGATGTCGGTTTGTAACTGGCTGATCGGCATGTAAATCGTCTTGTTCGCCGCGCAGTAGAAGGCGGCGAAGTTGCTGGTAGAGCCGGTGCACGGGGTTGAAATACCCGCTGTTGTCGCCGAAATATTGAGCTTCGGCTCTTCAAACGACAGGTTGTTTTCGGCGAAAATCGGCTTCCACGCGGTCGACAAACAGCTAGCCGCCGACTCGAAAAACGCGCGCGCCTTCGCGACCTCGGTGCCCCACGACGCGTACTTGCATGACGCGGGAACCAATGTCGCGTTCGCATCGGTGAGCAGCGGATTGTCGACCGTCGCCGACGGCGGGTTCGCCGGGTCGGGGGTGTAAGTGGTTGTCGGCTTTGGGCCGAGCGCGGTTGACCCAAGGTCGATACCAGTCGCGACGGCATAGCGAACAAGGCCAAATACCGCGAGCAGAATCACGACGAGAAGCACTGCGGTGCCGCCGCTTTTGCGCTTGCGCGGCGGGCGGACTGGTCGACCGGGCGGGCCGTAAGGCATGGGCGGCGGACGGTAGCCCGAGTGTTGGCCGTACTGAGGTTGGGCTGGCTGGCCGTACTGGGGAGGTTGCGGTGCGTACCGTGGCTGCTGCTGCGGATAACCCGGTTGCTGCGGGTAGCCCGGTTGGGGCCGATACCCGGGATGAGGTGGAGTTCCAGGGCGCGGAACAGGTTGTCCGCCACCAACATTCGGGCCATAACCGTACGGTGGTTGGTTCACTCCCCCGTACCCCCTCGCTTTGTAAGTCGCCGACAGCCGCTGACGCGACAATAGCAAGCTGTCTAGAGTAGGCAGCCATGCTGACTTTTCGGGGGGCCGCCCTAGGCGCGCTGTTACTCGCCTCGGGCTGTGTTCTCGCTGGTGCACCGGTTGCTACCGCTGACCCTGGCGCGGGTGTCTCCATCGTCGCCGATCTCACACTCACCACCGATGGAGTGCTGCGCGTCGTCGAAACCGTCGACGTTCCCGCCGACGGCACCTTCAAAATGTCGCTGCCGCTGCGGTTAAAGGTCGCCGACGACGTCGAGCGCACGTTCAGAGTCACCGATGTCACCGCGACGGGCTCCGGGTCGGCGGTCACGGCAAACGACCAGTTCGTTGTCTCGGCAACCCCGGGCGAAGCGAAATTCGCCTACACGATTCACAACACCGTCGCCGATATGCCAGGTGCGCAGACCTTTCACTGGCTCGGTGCGCTGAATGCCGACATTGCGGCATTGGACGTGTCGGTGATCAGCCCGAGTTTCCAAATGGGAATTGTTGACTGCAAACTCGGACCTGCGGGCAGCGCCAAGCCGTGCGCGGATATTCGCGTTGAGCCCGACGGCACGCTGTATTTGACCCAGCGCGACCTCCATAAGGGCGACGCGATCGACCTCACGTTGCAGATGCCGCCGGGCACTGTTGCCGCGAATGCCGACATTCGCGATGGGAACGCACCCGGTCCGTTCTCGTTCACCGCACCGGTTTTCGCTGCCTTTGGCGCGGTATTGCTCGCGGTGCTCTCGATGGTGGCCTATGTGCTTTTCGCGCGAAAGCGAACTGCCGCCGCGCTGGTTGGCAACGAGGAGTTCAATCCGCTCGCGAGCAATGGCGATCGCGTGGAATTGGTTTCGCCCGATGGGTTATTGCCTGGTGAAGCCGGTTTGCTGCTCGACGGATATGTCGATCCGGTTGATATCGCGGCGACCGTTGTCGACTTGGCCGTTCGACGCTATCTGCTGATCACGCCGATAAACGCACGTGGCGAAGACGACTGGCGCATTAGTCGCGTGAACGCCCCCGACGACCAATTGCGTGAATACGAACGCGCCGTTTACGACATGCTGCTGCCCGCGGGTACTGACACCGTCGCGGTGCGAGAATTGCGCGCGCCGAACCGTTTTCAACTCAAACCGTTGCGCGAGGCGATTCGCGCCGACGCGATCGAGAACGGCACCTTCGCCGACCCGAAGCAACGACGAATCCCGCAGCTCATCGGTGGTGCGCTGATCGGTATTGGGCTCGTGCTCGCCGTCGTGCTCGCGCTGACCGTCGGGCACGCGCTCATCGGCGTCGCGATCGCGCTTGGTGGCGTCGCGGCCACTCTGCTACCCAAGTACCTGCCAACGCGCACCCCACTCGGCGACGAGCTCGCAAGGAAGATGCGCGCGATGGGTCGCGGACTGGAAAGCGTTACGCGGCAACAGGTTCCGCCGATCGATCAGGAAACCCTGTTCTCGCGCGGACTGCCGTACACGGTGGTGACCGGCCGCGTCGACAACTGGATCCGCACGTTCCGCGATATGGACCCGTCCGCCGACGCGCAACCGGGCTTGTACTGGTTCGCCGGCTACCACCGAGACCGCGACCTACACCGCTTCGCCTCCCAATTCCCGTTCTTCATCACGGCACTACAGGCGGCTTGCTAGCGCCTTGAGCCGTGACGGTCCGCACTGTGGCAGACCCCGACACGGGAGGTCACGGCGCACGGCGAGGTTGGCCGCCCCGCGGCAGACAGCCCCATGTCGCGCGACCGCTGCGGACCTGGTCATGCTGCGAGGTCGGGCAGATAGCCCACGGCGCCCGGTCACCGCGTGTGACCTACTTAAGCGGCGATGGCGTGCGCGGCCGTCGACCGCGACAGGGTCGACGGCGGCATTCAAACTCTGTTCAGCTGCGGCGGATTGCGGAGAGCGGGTCGGCGTAAAGGGCGCTTACCGACGTGACGACGGCCGCGAACTCCTGCACCTTGCCGCCGAAACCGCTGATGCGGATGTCGGTCTCGGCCAGCTGCGTGCTCTGCCGGAACGCGCGCGCGACGTGCGGGAGCGCGGGGCGGTAGCCCGTAAACGCCTGGCCGCCAAGGACAACGCGGTCGGGGTTGAGCATGTCGCGGACAAGGGCGACAGTCTGACCGAGCATCGTCGCGCGCTCAGCAAGCAGTTCGCGTGCGGGCTCCGAACCGCCTTCGGCCGCACGGTAGAGGTCGTTGATGGTGGTGCCAGCGGTGCCGTTGTGCGCGGAGATGATGCCGCGGCCAACCGCGCGCGCGTGCAGCGCACGGTCGCCGACGGTCACTTCCAAGCAACCACGTCGACCGCATTCGCACTGCACGTCCGAGCCGGTCGGCAGGTGCGCGATCGACCCTGGCCCGTTGCTCGGCGTGTGCACGCGACCGTCGAGAGTGACCGCGATGCCAGCCATCTCACGCACGTAGAAGTACAGGCTGCTGCCGCCCGGCGTCGGGGCGAGCGCGGTTTCGCGTGCCGCACCGGAGGCGTCGAATGTGGGCAGCAACAGCTCCGACGCGGCCATCGCCTCAACGTGCGGCGCGACCGAAACGGGCAACTCAAGCACGTCACCGAGGACCTGCCCGATGGGCGCGTTCTTCCACGCGAGCTTGGGGTGATCGACGATGCCGGTAGTCACGTCGACGCGTCCACCGATCGCGACGCCCGCCCACAGCGGCTTACGTCGATGCCAGCGCTGCAGGAACGCCTTGGCGCTACGAGCGACGGTTGTTACCGCGAATTCTTGGCCGCTCTGCGGCGTCGCGATGGCGAGGCCGCCGAGGATGCGACCACGCAGGTCGGCGGCGACAATCTTGGTCTGCGCGGCACCGATGTGGATGCCGAGCGTCAAGTACGACTCGTGGTCGATTTCGAACGGCACGCGTGGGCGGCCGACAGCGCCAGCGGCGGTGAGGTCGGAGCGTTCACGCAGGAGACCGGCCGAAAGCAGCGCTGCCACCTGACGATTCACCGTCGCGATAGAAAGGCCGGTCGACTTGGCCGCCTTGTCGCGCGAGATCGGACCACCGATCGCGCTACGCAGGACAGCGGCGGCAGGGTTGTCGCTAATGCGAAGTTCTGGAGCAATCACCGGACGAGAGACACGAGGGCGGGTGCCGACCACACGAGTTGCGGGACGGTCGAGAATGGGAGCAGACATATGAAGTTCCAAGCTGTAAATCCCGCGATAGCGACGCGAGATTGCCTACATGAGCGGCGTGGCAGCGCACGAACCGCTAAGGGTTCAGCTGCAGCGACAGGAACGACACAGTTCACGGGTCAACGGCAACCGCAAACCGAGCGCGGTGGTCACGTACGTGACTCGCGTTGCGGAGATGTGGTTACCGGACATAACAATCAAGTTAACACCCAATCTAGGTCCGAAACAACTGAAACCGGCGGAATGTGCGGTCAGGCACAACGTTTCCGCAGGTCAATAAGTAGGTCACGACAGCGCAAAGCGCCCCACCCGGGCGAGCCGGATGGGGCGCTTACGGTCCCTCAGAAGCCGTTATGCGGCGAGGTTTCTTACTTGGCGGGAGCCGCCGGTGCCGGCTTGGGAGCAGGCTGGGTGATGGTGACGAAGTACTGAATCGCCGCACCAATGGCGAACGGGGCGGTCACGAAGATCTGACCCGCGATCACACCGAGGGCACCGATGGTGGTGGCACCAACGACGCAACCCGCGATCGGGCCCGCACCGAACAGGCCGAGGAGCACGCCGGTGGCGACCAGGCCAGCGCCAGCGCCAGCGATGCAACCGACAGCCGCGCCGCCGAGGCCGCCAACGAGGGTGCCGATGCCGGCGCCCAAGGAGATGGTCGAGGTCAGACGCGACCAGGCGGCCTGCTCACGCTCGTACTCGTTCTTCCAGGGAGCCTG
>NZ_BMMW01000004.1 GCF_014646135.1 Nocardia camponoti
ACCAATAATAATATTGGCACTGACATTCATCGACACACTATTGAGTTCTCAAAGAACACACGCACAAACATCCACCCAAACGATCACTCGTGGGTTTCAGCAAGGCAACTGTTCTAACTTAGCTCAGGAAACTCGTTGGACGCAAGTCCGAAACGCAGTGACCCTGAACACATGATCAGTCAGGCGCTCTCCGTACTACCTCGTTATCCCTGCCGGTGAAGGCCTGGTCGGTGTCCGTGTCGCTCTGACTCGAATAAAGTTACGTGTTGGGTAACGCGTTGTCAACTCCCCAGGTCAGAGGGGGTAAATGACATCGATAGCCGCGTATCGGTGACCCAGAACGACCCAATCCGTGCCAAATGAGCCATCGAAGGCCGTCTGGCCATCCTCTACGCGGCGCATTGCAACTAAGGCTCCGTCCGCAGCATTGGCCCGATGCTCACTCGCCGACCTGAGTACGCCTATACGACGTGAGCACGCCTATACGAATAGTTGGCCTTTCCCAGAGATAGCGATAGGTCCCTATACAGAGTCGTCACGCGAGCTGCCCTCTCCCTCTTGAGGCTCGCCCATATAGGGGCCGCATGGCCGTGACGGCCGCCCAGCACGCCAACTCCTTCGGCCGACCAAGCGCCGATTCGGGTGTCGCCCAACGCACTCCGCGCACTCCGCACTGGTGGGCAGAAGATCAAGGGCCCGTGCCACCGGCATCACAATCGCGTACCGTTGGTCGCGTTGTCAGCATGATGGCCAACGGAATGGGGTGCATCGTGAGCGGGTCCGAGCATGCCGTACGGGTCGTGCGTTTCTGGCAGGCCGTCGAATTGTTCAGTCCAAGACTGGTTCCCGACGCCGATGGCGGATTGGTCATCGACCTCGTCGGTGACGAACCAGCGCCATGGGAAGACCTGTCATGTCTTCCCGCGCTGCTACCTGGGCGAGTGTGGCAGTTCGTTGTCTACGGCGGTCTCTTCGAAATCGGCCGTGCGCGTGAGGCATTGGTGCGCGCGTTCGGCGAGGACGAGCTTGAAGCCGATGCGCGGCGCGCGGGAACTACCGCTGCCTTCGCCATCACAGTTAATGACGAGGGTGCTGTCGTGGCTGGGTCAGCCACGCTCTCTGGACTCGTCTGGGCCATCAATCGTGTTCGGTCGGCGAGCGAAGACTCGTTGGATTTCGCCGGGTTCGGGCATGACGCGGCTGCGTTCACGGCAGCGTTCGACACGCTTACCCATGCCGACGCGCCCGTAGAAGAAACTGTTCGGCCGCCGCGTTGGCAGGATGTCGCGGGACGGGGCGTCGGCGCTTCTCTCCTAGCGGCCGGCGTCGAAGGCGGTATCTCGCCCGGACTCGCGGGAATGGCTGCCACCGCGTTTACCCGGCGCGTACTCACCGACGAGTCGGGCGGCGAATTGCTGCCTCGGCTCACCGGGCGCGATGTGCAAGAGTTCGCGGGCGACCTCTGTAGTGCGCTTGGCGTGCGGTCGGAGCTACGCGCGGCGGGGGTGCGTGTCGAATGTATGCAGGTCGTCGCTCGCGATGCCGGGAGCGCGGCGTGCGTAGACCGCCTCAACGGCGGGTTGGGCGACGATCTCGTTGGCGTCGCCACTGCGGTCGAACGGGGCGACATCGGCGACGGGCTACGTGACTATCTCGCGGCCACGGACGTTCTGCCGATCGCCGACCGCATCGACGTACGGGCGCGGCGCGACGTCATGGTGGAAGGACTACTACCCGGGCTCATGCCCGCAGGGCGCTGGCCGGCCGAGCCGCTCGTCGCTTCGCAGCAGTTCGGGGTGAATCGCGCGATGGCCGAATTGGCAACGGACTCCGGGTTTTTCGCGGTGCACGGCGCGCCAGGCACGGGGACTACGACGATGCTGCGTGACCTGCTTGCTGGCATCGTTGTCGAGCGGGCTGGGCGACTCGCGGCGTTTAGCGATCCGCGCGCGGCGTTCGTCGCGGTGACCGAACAGGTGCCTGTTGCCAAGAACTACCCCGTCGCCGCGCATCGACTAGCGCAGACGATTACCGGGTTTGAAGTGGTACTCGCGACCGGTAGCGACGACGCGGCCGAGGACGTCGTCACCGAACTACAGCACATCGACGCCGTCGGTACGCAGGTGCGCGTCGACCACTTCACGCGACTAGCCGCGTCGGTCGGCGGCGAGCCCGCATGGGGTTTGATCGCGGCCGCGCTCGGCGACGATCGGCGCAGCTTCGGCGAGCGGTTCTGGTTTGGCGACCGGTTCCGTGCCGAGCGCCGCAGTGGTCACACCGGCGGCATGCTCGATCTACTCAAGCAGGCGGAGGCCGAACCCGAGCTAGTACCCGACTGGGCCGCTGCGGTTCGCGACTTCGCCACGCGCCAGGCCGACGTGACTCGGCTCGCGCAGGAACGCCAAGACGTGGCCGATGCGGTGGCGAGCCTGCCGGAGATCACCGCACGGCTGGATGACTACACCGACGAAATCGCCAATGCCGATGCGGCACACTCACATTGGCGTGAACGTAATCATCTGGCCAACGAACATTTGCGCGCCGCACAGGCAGCGCACCATCGCGTCGGCAAGGCGCTCGCCGAACACACTGAGCAACGGCCCAAGTTCACCGCGTCGTTGACGAGCGGTTTCCAGGTTGGCATGCGCTGGAGCGCGCGCAGCAATGAGCTCCTACGACAGCGGCATGCCGCCGAGGCGGAGATGCGACGGCGCCAGACCGAGGTCGACCACACGCGGCAGGAATGGGCCGACGCCGCCGAGACCGGGCGTCGGTTGATCGCCGAGCATCGTGAGCTGCTCATCGAACGCGAGCGGCAGCTTGAAGTGATCGAGCGCGCGCGGGAAAGTTGGGCGGCGACGATCCCGTTCGGGGACGTTTCCGCGGAGGAAACGGCGTTCCAGCTGTGCAAACCGTGGGCCGACGAGGAGTATTCGACCGCGCGACGCGACCTTTTCCTGTCCGCGCTGCGCCTACACCGGGCGTTTGTGCTCAACACCGCGCCGTTCATTCGCGACAATCTGATCGTCGCTATCGCGCTCATGCGTGGCGACCTCGCACTCCCGAAGCCCGAAACGGTCGCTGCCGCGTGGCAAACGCTGTTCCTTACTGTGCCGCTGGTCGCGACCACTTTCACCGCGTTGCCGAGGTTGTTTGCCGGGCTCGGGCGCGAGTCGCTTGGCTGGCTTTTCGTCGACGATGCGGGACAAGCGGCACCGCAGTCGGTCGCGGGCGCGCTGTGGCGCAGTCGGCGTGCGGTGATCGTCGGCGACCATCGTCAGCTCGGGCCGGTCGGGGTGCTGCCCACCTCGGCGCAGCTCGCGCTCGTTCGGCAGTTCGGGCTGGGTGGTGAGTGGATGCCCGACCGCGCGTCCGTGCGACACATTGCCGATCGCAGTGCCCGGTTCGGCACGTGGTTGCGTCCGGCGGAAGGCACGGGTCCGATCTGGGTTGGTGTGCCGTTGCGGGTACATCGCCGCAGTGACCTGCCCATTTTCGAACTCACGCACGGGCTCGCCTACGACGACGACCTGCTGGTTTTCGGCACGCCGGAACGGCCGGAATTCCCGGATCGGGATCGCTGGATCGACGTGCGCTCGGCGCGCGCCGAGGGCAACTGGATCCCGGGCGAAGGCGAGGCGTTGGCCGCGCTGCTTACCGACCTCACCGAGGAAATGGGGATCGATGCGAGCCAGATCCGGGTAATGAGCCCGTTCCGCGACGTTGCCGCGGGCGCGCAAGCAGTGGCACACGAGGTGCTTGGCGCGCAGTTCGCCAACCACCAGGTTGGCACCGTGCACGCGATGCAAACGTCTGCGGCCGAGGTGGTTGTCCTGGTTCTTGGCACATCCCCGGCCGCAGGTGGCGCGCGCCGATGGGCGGCCGCGACGCCGAACGTGCTTAACGCCGCGATCTCGCGCGCCCGCCGCCGGGTGTACGTGATCGGCAACTACCGCTTGTGGAGCAGCCAGCGCTATTTCGAAGCACTGGCCGCCCACTGGACCGTGGAGTCCGAGCAGTTGGTCCGCTAGCCGTTACGGCGAGTCGTACAGCAACGTGCCCGGTTCTACCGTGGTGCCGATGGCGTCGGTGAAGACGGAGTCCTTGGGCGAGTCCATCACCACTACCGGGCACACCAGCGAGTAGCCGCTCTTGGCCAGCTCGGTCGGGTCGAAGGTGACGATGGGGGCGCCCGCTTCTACCGTGTCGCCCTCGGCGGCCAGCAGCTCGAAACCTTCGCCTTTCAGCTTCACGGTGTCGATGCCCAGGTGGACGAGCACGCCGGCGCCCCCACCGAACAGCACGAAGGCGTGCGGGTGCAGCTTCAAGATCTTGCCCGCGATCGGGGCGACCACCGTCAAGGGACCGCGCGTGCGATCGGGGTCGATCGCCACGCCCGAGCCAACGATTTGTTCTGCGAAAACCTGGTCGGGAACCTCGCTGAGCGCGATGACCTTGCCGGGCAGTGGGGCGAGGACGGGCACGCTCACAGAATGTCCTCGATGTCTTCGGCAAGGGTGTCGGCTTCTGGACCGACAACAACCTGAACGACCGAGCCCGACTTCAAAACCCCATGTGCGCCAGCAGCTTTGAGCGCTGACTCATCGACCTTGCTTGAGTCTTTGACCTCGGTGCGCAGACGCGTGATGCAGGCTTCGATTTCAACGATGTTGTCGGACCCACCGAGCCCCGCGACGATCGCTTCCGCTTTCGACATTTCTCTTCCCTTTCGCCGTGGCTACCCATCCAGTATGGGAGCCTCGAATGTGCGCCACGTCATATTTTGTGGTTGACATCGGAGGTCCACCTGGTCAAACTGGCAACTGGTTATGACCGGACAGTACCCGTGCTGAAACCGGTTCACAACAGTTCACCGTCGAATGCCCGCAACGCGGCAACGACTCGCCGAGAACGCCGGAAACCGGCACGAAGAAGGTCGACATGACTTCAACAACTGACAGCCCGAAGCAAGAATCGAAAGCGTTCGCCGCGCTACAACGCCTCGGGCGCAGCCTCATGCTGCCCATCGCGGTACTGCCTGCGGCGGGCATTCTTCTGCGAGTCGGTCAAGACGACTTGCTAGGCCGCTTCAGCGCGCTCCACAGCACCGCGAGCGTGATCTCGGCCGCCGGTCAAGCCGTCTTCACCTGGCTCCCCCTGATTTTCGCCGTCGGTATCGCGATCGGCTGGGCCAAGAAGTCGGACGGGTCGACGGCAATGGCCGCCGTCGTCGGCTACATGGTGATCAACGGCGTGTTCGAAGCCATGTCGCCGATCGTGCTCGAAGGCAAAACCGACCCCAAGGGCGCGCAAGCGCTGATCAACTACGGCGTGCTGGCAGGCATCGTGATGGGCCTGCTGTCAGCGATCCTGTGGGAGCGGTTCTATCGCACCAAGTTGCCCGATTTCCTCGGCTTCTTCAACGGTCGACGACTGGTCCCGATCTTGACCGCCATCACCGGCCTGATCGTCGGCGTGCTGATGGCCTTCGTCTACCCAGCGTTCAACTCGGCCCTGACCTGGGTGGGCGAGACCGTCGCGGATAACACCGTGGTCGGCGGCGGCATCTATGGTGCGGCCAACCGACTGCTGATCCCGACCGGCCTGCACCACATCCTCAACTCGACCGTCTGGTTCCTCGTCGGCGACTACACCGACGCGTCCGGACAGCTCGTGCGCGGCGACCTCAACCGCTTCTTTGCGGGCGACCCGAGCGCGGGTACCTTCATGACCGGCTTCTTCCCGATCATGATGTTCGCGCTGCCCGCCGCCGCGTTCGCGATCTACCGCAACGCGCGGCCGTCGCAGAAGAAGCTTGTTGGCGGCATCATGCTGTCGACCGGCCTGACCGCCTTCGTTACCGGTATCACAGAGCCCCTTGAGTTCTCGTTCATGTTCGTGGCATGGCCGCTGTACGTGGTGCACGCGATCTTGACCGGTACTTCGATGGCGTTGGTGAACGCGCTTGGCATTCACGACGGGTTCACGTTCTCGGCGGGTGCGATCGACTACGTGCTCAACTTCGGCAAAGCCACCGACGCCTGGTTGCTGATTCCGATCGGGCTTGGGTACGCGGTTATCTACTACCTGCTGTTCAGCTTCGTGATCAAGAAGTGGAATCTGCGCACGCCGGGCCGCGAAGCCGAGACTGACGTCGAGGCAGGCAAGCCCGATGTGGCCGCGGTGGAGGCCGAGACGGCGGAGAAGGCGATCGGCGACAGTGCCGTTGACGCGCCGCTGGTCGCCGAGGTCGATACCAAGCTCAACAAGAAGCTGGAAGGTGAGTAAGACCGCATGACTGAACAGGTGATCCGCGGACTCGGCGTTAGTCCTGGCGTGGTTGTTGGTCCCTGGCTGCGGTTCGGCAATGCCGCCACCACCTCGGCCGACGACCCGGTGTCCGGGCCTGTCGACCAAGAGCTCGCGCGAGCGAAAAGCGCGCTGGCCGAGGTGGCTGACGACATGACCGCCCGCGCCGCGAAGGTCGACGGCGTTGCCGCAGAGATCCTGAAAACGTCGTCGATGATGGCCCGTGACCCGGGCATCGTCGCGGCGGTGGAGAAGCATCTGCTCGCCGGGACGCCAACCGCGCACGCGGTGCATCTGGCGTTTGATGGCTTCGCCGACAAGCTGTCGGCATTGGGTGGCTACATGGCCGAGCGCGCGACCGACCTGCGCGATATCGGCGGTCGCACCGTCGCGGTGCTGCTTGGCGAACCGCTGCCAGGCATCCCCGCGCCGGGCTACCCGTTTGTCCTGGTGGCCCGCGACCTCGCGCCCGCCGACACCGCGATGCTCGGCGACAGCGACGTGATCGGCCTGCTGACCAGCGAAGGTGGCCCGACCAGTCACACCGCCATTCTCGCGAAAGCCCTTGGGCTGCCTGCCGTGGTGAGCTGCCCCGACCTTGACGCGCTCGTTGACGGCGAGCCCGTGCTGGTCGACGGGACCACTGGCGAGGTAGTGATCGCACCAACGCAGGCCAGGCAAGACGCCGCGCGCGAACAGGCAGCCGCCGACGCGGTTCGACTGCAAGCGGCGACCGGCCCCGGCCATACCGCAGACGGCACCCCCGTGCAGTTGTTGGTGAATATTGGCACCGTCGACGACGCGGTGGCGACCGGCCCGCTCGACAGCGAAGGCGTTGGCCTTTTTCGCACCGAATTTATGTACCTCGGCAAAACGACCGAGCCCACGCTGGAAGAGCAAACCGCTTCTTACACAACGGTTTTCGAGCAATTCGCCGGACGTAAAGTGGTGGTGCGCACGCTCGACGCTGGTTCGGACAAACCGCTTCCCTTCCTCGATCTGGGTACTGAGGAAAACCCCGCGCTTGGGGTGCGTGGGCTGCGGATCGGCACCGTTTTCCCCGAAACTCTCGCGACCCAACTGACCGCGCTGGCCCGGGCGGCCGATGCGACGGGTGCCGACCTGTGGGTGATGGCACCCATGGTCGCGACCGTCGACGAGGCCGCCAACTTCGCCGAACTCGCGCGCGGCGTTGGCCTGCGCAAAGTCGGGGCGATGATCGAGATCCCCGCAGCCGCGTTGCGCGCCGCCGATCTGCTGACACACCTTGACTTCGTGAGCATTGGCACCAACGACCTGAGCCAGTACACCCTGGCTGTTGATCGCATGGCAGGGAGTCTGGCTCCCCTGCTCGATCCGTGGCAGCCGCCCTTGCTCGACCTGATCGCGATGGTCGGTGCCGCAGGCGCGATGCACGGCAAGCCGGTTGGCGTATGCGGCGAAGCGGGGTCGGACCCTTCGCTCGCGCCCGTGCTGGTCGGGCTTGGCGTGACCAGCCTGTCGATGTCGGCACCCGCACTGCCCGCTGTCCGCGTCGCCCTCGCTGACGTGAGCATCGAGCAGTGCAGGGCCGCCGCTGACGCCGCGAGTGCAGCGGCCAATCCCACTGCCGCGCGCGCCGCTGCCGCACGCATCGTCGGGCGCGGGTGAATGACCGAAACCGAAGTTATGCGCGGCCGGGTGCTTAACGGCGACCCGGACGGCGACATCGCTGACGGCATCGTTGAGTTCGCCGACGGGCGCGTGACCTGGGTGGGCGCGGCCAGCGACTACCCGCGCGACGCACCCCAGCCGACCGACGACGTGATCATGCCTGGCCTCATCGACCTGCATTGTCACGGTGGCGGTGGCTTCGACTTCCCTACCGCTGACGCCGAAGGTGCGCGGACGGCCGCCGCACATCATCGGCGCAATGGAACGACCGGGCTGATGGGCAGTTTGGTTTCGGCGCAACCGGATGTCTTGGCTCGACAGGCGACGATGCTCGCCGACCTCGTCGAGGACAACACCCTGCTTGGCGTGCACCTCGAAGGCCCCTTCTTGAACTCGGCCCGCTGCGGCGCGCAAGACCCTGCCGCGATCACCGATGGCGACCCTGAGCTGTTCAACAACCTGTGCGAAACGGCGCGCGGCACGGTGCGCGCGATGACGGTAGCGCCCGAGACCGCCCGGTTCCCCGAGTTGCTCGCTGCTATGCGCACCGCTGACGTGCTGCCCAGTCTGGGGCACACAGACGCCAACGCCGCGATCACCATCGACGCGATCGGTGCCGCGACCAGCGACGGTGGTGCGGTGACCGCGACGCACCTTTTCAATGGAATGCCGCCCCTGCATCATCGCTCCCCCGGTCCGGTTGGTGCCTGCCTCGCCGCTGCCGGGCGAGGTGACATAGTTGTTGAGTTGATCGCTGACGGTGTGCATTTGGCGCCCGAGACCGTCGACCTGGTCTTCGCCACCGTTGGCCCCGAACAGATCGCGCTTGTCTCCGACGCGATGGCCGCCGCCGGAATGCGCGACGGCGATTACCAACTTGGCCCCCTCGCGGTGCGCGTGCGCGACGGCGTGGCGCGCCTAGCGACGGACGACGGCTCGCCAGGCGCGATTGCCGGCGGTACGTCGACCTTGCTTGAGGTGGTGCGCTGGACCGTCAACGAAGCGAAAGTGCCACTCGCCCAAGCAGTTTCATCCGCAACCGCGACACCCGCACGAGTACTTGGCCTGGCCGACGAACGCGGGCACATCGCCGTTGGTTCGCGCGCCGACCTGCTCGTGACTGACCACTCACTGCGACCGCGCCGCGTACTGAGCGCGGGAAAGGAAACACGCTGATGGAGATCGTGATTCGGCCCGACGAAACCGCCGTTGCCTCGACCGTCGCCGACATCGTCGGTGGTTACGTGGAACGCGGCAACGCGATCCTCGGGCTCGCGACCGGTTCGTCGCCGCTGCCCAGCTACCAGGAACTCGCGCGCCGTCATCGCGAAGACGGTCTCGACTTTTCGACAGCGAGCGCGTTTCTGCTCGACGAATATGTCGGACTGCCGAAAGACCATCCGCAGTCGTACTTTTCGGTGATTCGCTCGGAATTCGTTGATCATGTGAACCTCGATCCGGCTCGGGTGTTGAGCCCCAATGGCGAAGCGGGCGACATCGCTGGCGAAGGTCGCCGCTATGACGCCGCCATCGCCGCTGCGGGCGGGGTGGACGTGCAACTGCTTGGCATCGGCACTGACGGGCACATCGGGTTCAATGAACCCGGCTCGGCACTGACCTCACGGACCCGGGTGAAAACACTCACCGAACAGACCCGACGCGACAACGCGCGCTTCTTTGACGGCATCGACGACGTGCCCCACCACGTATTGACGCAGGGGCTTGGCACGATCGGCGAAGCAAACCACCTGGTGATGATCGCGACGGGCGCAGGCAAAGCCGACGCGATCGCCGCTGCGGCCGAAGGACCACTTTCGGCCTTTTGCCCGGCGTCGGTGATGCAGTGGCATCCGCACGTGACCGTCGTGATCGACGAGCCCGCCGCGAGCAAGTTGAAACTGGCTGACTACTACAAGTACGCGCTAGCAAATAAGCCCGAGTGGCAATCGTTTTAGTGACGTTCGAGCAGGATCTGCTCGGCCTCGACGGGGGTGCACCTAAACGCGGTGCGAACAGCTTCGATGGCGCGCGCACGGTCGCCGTCGAGGAACAGGTGGTCGATTTCAGCCCATTGCTCCGCGGTGGGTGGCGCGACGGAAAGATCGAGGACGCGCTCAAGACGCGCCCACATCTGTTGCACCACTGGATCTTCAGCGAGCAGCGGACCAAGGTGCGCTTTGAACGAGGCGTGCTCGGTGCGGTACATGCCCATCCACGCACTGTCGGGCGGACTGGCCTCGGCGTTGGCCGTGCGGTCGGCCAATTTTAGGATCACGGCGGGCGGGTACGCGACGATCTTGGTGTAGGCGTCGAGCACACGCGCTTTACGGTCGGGGCCAACGCCGGTGACGGCCCACACTAGGTCGACAACCTCACGGCCGAACCGGGATTCGACTTCCTCGTAGGTGACCGGGGTGTCTTCAATAACGTCGTGAAGCCACGCGGCGGCACCGTGCGCACCGGCGTACCCGAAATCGGCAAGCACCCCGCGCACTGCCTTGAGGTGATGTTGGTACGGGTATTGCCCGTAGCGCTGATCACCATGCGCCGCGATCGCGAATTCGCGTGCCCGCACTTCTGTTTCCGCGTTGACCTCCACCACCACACCCCCACTTGTCGAGTAGCTCCGCTGTGTTGTCGACCATAGCCCAGCACACCGACAAGTTTCAGAAATCGTCCCTACGCTGGGCATATTCGACACCATCAAGCACGCGACTACCGTTGTCGGCGGACCTAAGTCGAATGCGCGACGAAGAGAACAGGAGTCGACGGTTGGGTGCGAATGAGGCAGCTGATTCAGCGTTGGCGACCGCGTGGTCGCGCGAGCTCGGTCTTCACGTTCCCATCGTGAACGCGCCGATGGGCGGGGCCGCTGGCGGACGACTTGCCACCGCGGTCACCAATGCGGGCGGTTTCGGGATGATCGGCATGGGGAGCGCGGGATCGGTGCAAGCGCTAGAACGAGAGTTGACGGAACTCAAAACCGACCGATTCGGGATCGGCCTCGTCGACTGGGTGCGTCGCCGCGAAACTGGGCTGCTCGAAACCGCGATTAACGCGAAACCAGCGCTGATCTCGGTGAGTTTTGCCGACAACTTCGACTGGGTCGAATCGGTAAGGGACGCGGGCATTCTCACCGCGACGCAGGTCTACGACGTACCAAGCGCGCATCGCGCCCAAGACGCTGGCGTCGACGTGCTTGTCGCGCGCGGCAGCGAGGGCGGTGGTCATGGCGCTGACCGCGTCGCGCTCATGCCACTGCTCGACGCGGTCCTGGAAATCGCGACAGTGCCGGTACTCGCTGCGGGCGGGATCGGCTCGGGTCGCTCGCTCGCGGCAGTACTCGCGGCGGGAGCCAGTGGCGCGTGGGTTGGCACCGCGCTGGCTGCGGCAACCGAGTCGCTGCTGCCCGAATTCGCACGACTTGCCATGCTCGCCGCCGATTCCGCGAGCACCACATCAACCACCGCGTTCGATGCCGCGCTTGACCTGCCGTGGCCCGTCGAATATCCCGCTCGCGTGCTGCGCAACGACTTCACCGAACAACCGCTGCCGACCGAGGTACTCCGCGCTGCCATCGCCGCCGACGACCCGCGCTTTGCCCCGGTCGACGCAGGCCAAGGCGTTGGCCTGGTAACCCACATCGAATCCGCAGCCACCGTCATCGACCGGATGTGCACCAGCGCCGCCCACTTACTGACCCGAAACCGCCCCGACTAGGGCCCGAAATGCGAAACGCCCGCCCCCAGGAAGGGGACGGGCGCTTGACGCTACCGACGAGCGGCGAGTGTTTTACGACTTAGACGTCGTAGTACAGCTCGAACTCGTACGGGTGCGGACGCAGGTTCACCGGCGCGATTTCGTTCTCACGCTTGAGGTTGATCCAGGTCTCGATGAGGTCGGGGGTGAACACGTTGCCCTCGGTGAGGTAATCGTGGTCGGCCTCAAGGTTGTCGATAACCGTGGCCAGGCTGGTGGGGGCCTGCGGGATGTTCTTGGCCTCCTCGGGCGGCAGCTCGTAGAGGTCCTTGTCGACCGGAGCCAGCGGCTCGATCTTGTTCTTGATGCCGTCAAGGCCAGCCATCATCATGGCGGCGAAGGCCAGGTACGGGTTGCCCGAGGAGTCCGGCGCGCGGAACTCGATGCGCTTGGCCTTCGGGTTGTTGCCCGTGACCGGGATACGCACGGCAGCCGAACGGTTGCGCTGCGAGTACACCAGGTTGATGGGGGCCTCGTAGCCCGGCACCAGACGGTGGTACGAGTTGACGGTCGGGTTGGTGAACGCCAGCAGCGACGGCGCGTGGTGCAGGATGCCGCCGATGTAGTGACGCGCCAGGTCCGACAGACCGCCGTAGCCAGCCTCGTCGTGGAACAGCGGCTTGCCGTCCTTCCACAGCGACTGGTGCACGTGCATGCCCGAGCCGTTGTCACCGAACAGCGGCTTCGGCATGAAGGTGACCGACTTGCCGGCCTTCCACGCGGTGTTCTTCACGATGTACTTGAACAGCTGCAGGTCGTCCGCCGCGGAAAGCAGCGTGCCGAACTTGTAGTTGATCTCGGCCTGACCGGCGGTGCCGACCTCGTGGTGGCCACGCTCAAGCTCGAAGCCCGCGTTCTGCAGGTTGGTCGAGATCTCGTCGCGCAGGTCGACGTAGTGGTCGTACGGGGCGACGGGGAAGTAGCCACCCTTGTTGCGGACCTTGTAGCCGAGGTTGCGGCTGCCGTCCGGGTTGAACTCCTTGCCGGTGTTCCACGAGCCCGAGACCGACTCGATCTCGTAGAACGAGCCGTTCATGCCCGAGCCGTAACGGATGCCGTCGAAGATGTAGAACTCGGCCTCGGCACCGAAGTACGCGGTGTCGGCGATGCCGGTGCTGCGCAGGTACTCCTCGGCCTTACGCGCGATGTTGCGCGGGTCGCGCGAGTACGCCTCACGGGTGAACGGGTCGTGCACGAAGAAGTTCAGGTTCAGCGTCTTGGCCGCGCGGAAGGGGTCGATACGCGCGGTGCTGAAGTCGGGGAGCAGGAGCATGTCCGACTCGTCGATCGACTGGAAGCCACGCACCGAGGAGCCGTCGAACGCCAGGCCTTCTTCAGCCAGGTCGGCGGTGAACGCCTTGGCCGGGATCGAGAAGTGCTGCTGGACGCCGGGAAGGTCCGAGAAGCGGATATCGACGTATTCGATGTCCTCTTCCTTGATGTACTGGATGACCTCTTCGGCCGTGCTGAACGTCACTTGTTCTCCTTACGGATCGGTTCCCAGCCAGTCACGATACTGGCCCTTCTCGTACGACCTGCAGCAGCCGCTACGAGGGGTTCGTCGCGACCTGACGCTAAGGATTCGCTGTTTCCCAGCAGTCAAGGCTGTGTTTCGCCAGTGTTACGCGTGCGAGGAAGTAGGTGATGCCAACCACCTCAACGCGAGCTGCATCGCCCATCCTGCCATCCCCCCGTCGACCGCACTCACCTGAGCACCACTTATGCGGTTTCAGCCTGGTAACCGGCCGCCTCTATCCTGGGAGGCATGGCACGCATTACCGGCACTTGGCTAACGGGACCGCCGACCGATTCGGGCGACTCGGAAGCGCCGGGTTACCGAGGCGAGTTGTACGGACTCCCGCGCGAAGGGGTTGGGTCGCTCGCGTCCAGCGGTCGTCGCGTTGGCGCGCTGTTTCTCGACTGGTTCATCGGCGTCGGCGTCGCCGCGGTCATTGTTGGCGGCTTCGGTTCGTCGACGGTGCCGCTGCTGTGCTGGTTCGTGATCGGCGTTATCGCGGTCACGCTGTTCGGCTTCACGCCCGGCCAGTACTTCCTCAAGCTGCGCGTTGGGCGCATCGACGCGAACGCGCCGGTCGGTTTCGTCCGCGCGCTGGCCCGTCAGGTGCTCATCGTTTTCGTCGTCCCCGCACTGTTCACCGACGCTGACGGTCGCGGCATGCACGACCGCGCGACCGGAACCGCGCTCGTCATCGCGCGCTAACGCGACCAAACAACTCCGGCCCGTACTCGACGATGCGAGTACGGGCCGGAAACGTTTGAAGCGGCGGGCTCAGCGGCGACGGATCGCGCGCTGCATGCCGCGGACCTTGGCACCGGCGGGCATCGGGCCCTTCGGCATGGCAGGACCGTTGCGCGACGACAGCGCGTTGAGCTTGCCTTCGAGCTGGTCGATGCGCTTGGCGTCGATGTTGCGCGGGAGCTTGGTGAGGTGACGCTGAAGGTCCTTGAGCGCGACCTCGCCTTCCCCATTACCGATGACGACTTCGTAGATCGGGGTGTCGCCAACGAGACGCGACGTGCGCTTCTTCTCCTGCGCGACCAGCGAACGGACCCGCTGCGGCGACCCTTCGGCGACGAAGATCACGCCGGGCAGACCGATGACGCGGTGCACGGCGTCGAGCTGCGTTGTCGCGGCGACACCCTTCGACACGCGCCACTTGCCCTGCAGGTTGTCGAGCACCCACGCACCCGCGCCGGGCTGCCCTTCGGCCTGCTTGTAGACGTTCTTCTGCACGCGCCGACCGAAGATGATGAAGGCGAGCAGCACACCGAGCAGCAGCCCGAGCGGCAGGAAGAACCACTGCAACCCGAAGATCAAGCCGACGAGGAACAAGATCACCGTCGCGCCGACGAGCGCGCCAATCATCAACGGCAGCAGCGCCTTGTCCTGCTTGCGCTGCATGTTGAACGCTTGCCAGAGCTGCTGTCGCCGCTCGCGCGATGCCTGCTTGCGCCGCGCTTTGGCCTCAGCCTTGTCTTCCTTCGACGGCTTTCCGCCCTTGCCAACTGCCATAGCGCCAGCTTAGATGGCGCACCCGCGAGCGCGCGGACCGCATGACACTCCGAGCAGGAATTGGGCGATTCTCCCGCGTTTCCGGCGAAGCGTCGCCGTCGCGACCACAATGGCACAGATGCGTCCAACGAATCTTTCGCCCGTGACCGACGGCGTCGATGACGACGTCGCCGAACGTCTCGCGCGGGCGTTGCGCTGTGTGACGGTGTCGACCGAAGAGCCTGGCACCACCGCCGACGCGGCGTTTGTCGAACTCGCCGAGCATCTCACGACCGCGTTTCCGCTGGTCCACGCGAAATTGGCGTTGCTGCCGTTTGGGCACAGCAGGCTTTATCGCTGGGACGGCGTCGATGACGGGCAGGCGGCGGCGATCTTGCTCGCGCATCAAGACGTTGTCCCGGTCGATGATCTCGCAGGCTGGACACATCCCCCGTTTGCTGGCGTTGTCGACGACGAGTTCATCTGGGGACGCGGCGCGATCGATGACAAGAGCCGCGTGCTCGCGCTGCTGGAAGCCATCGAATGGGCGCTCGCCGAGGGGCTCACGCCACGTCGCACGATCTACCTCGCGTTCGGCCACGACGAGGAAGTATTCGGCGACGACGGCGCGGTGCGGATGGCGAACTACCTGCGCGACGAAGGCGTACACGCCGACCTGCTGCTCGACGAAGGCGGCGCGATCACCACCGGGCTCGTTGACGGCGTCGACCGCCCGGTCGCGACCATCATGCTCGGTGAGAAGGGCTACGCGACGGTTCGACTATCGACGACGGCGACTGGCGGCCACTCATCGATGCCCGGTCGAGAAACCGCCGTCGGCCGACTAGCCCGCGCGGTCGCTGCCGTGCAGGACCACCCGATGCCGGTTCGGATGACGCCCATCGTCGGCGAGATGCTCAGTCGCGTACGCGGCGCGCTCGCCCAGCCTCGCCGCACGCTGCTCGCTCTCACCGAACTACCGCGACTCGCCACGTTGACCGGCCCGCTACTCGCGCGTCTGCTGACAGCGAGCCCGTCGACGGAAGCGCTCGTCCGCACCACAACCGCGCCGACGGTTATTCGCGGCGGGGTGAAGGCCAACGTGCTGCCGCAACAGGCCGAGGCGCTCGTCAATTTCCGCATCCTGCCTGGTGATTCGATTGCCGACGTGCTTGCCCACTGCCACAAGGTGATCGACGATGACCAGATCGCGATCGACCTGGTAGGCGCGTCGTCAGAACCGTCGACGGTCAGCCAACCGGGCCCGACCTACGACCTCATCGCCGACCTCGCGACCAGCATTGTCGCCGACGCGGTCGCGACGACGGGCCTCGTCCCCGGTGCCACCGACGCACGCCACTACGAAGGTCTCGCCGACACTCGCTGCAATTTCGCGCCGATCGTGCTCGACGGCACCGACCTCAACCGCATCCACGGCACCGATGAACGAATTTCTCGCCTCAACTACGCTCGATTAATCGAGTTCAATCGTCGTTTGCTCGCCGCCCTGGCGACCACACAGACAGGAATGCGATGACCACCGAAACCGGACATTTCCCAGGCAAAGGCGGTCGAATCGCGTGGCGCGCATGGCAACCCGAAGGGCCTGCGTGCGGCGTGATCGCCCTGTCGCATGGGGTCGCTGAGCATTCGGGTCGCTACGAACATGTCGGTACCGCGCTCGCCGCGCGTGGCTTCGCCGTGTACGCGCTCGACCACCTCGGGCATGGTTTCTCCGGTGGCGCTGTCGCCAATATTGGTTCGATGGATTCGGCTGCCGACAACCTCGCGAAGATGCTCGACATCGCATCGGCCGCGCATCCTGACGTGCCTCGGTTCGTGCTTGGCCATTCGATGGGCAGCCTCGTCGTGCTGCATTTGGCAACGCGCGCGCCGCTGGCCGCCGACGGTGTCGTTGTTTCAGCACCGCCGCTCGACATCGCGGTGGGCAACGCGATTCAACGCGCGGCCGGACCACTGCTGTCGCGCATCACGCCGAATCTTGGGGTGATCGAACTCGATTCGGTGCTCATCTCGCGCGATCCCGATGTGGTCGCCGCCTACGAAACCGATCCTCTCGTACATCGCGGCCGACTGCCCGCCCGCACGGCGATGGAAGTTCTGCTGCATGCGGGACTGGTGAAACAGCGGCTCGCGAAACTGTCTGGGCCGGTCCTCGTGCTGCATGGTGGCCAAGATGGGCTCGCCGCACCGTCGAGTTCTGACGTGATCGAACGCGACGCGCGCTCGGCGGAACTGACCGTGCTTCGCTACCCGGACCTGTTCCACGAGGTGTTCAACGAACCCGAGCGTGAGCAGGTGATCAGCGACGTTGCCGACTGGCTGACCGCGCATGTTACCCACGGGTAGACTCCGGTCATGGGAACCACCGCTACCGGTGCCGTCGCGTTCATTCGCGCGAGCTGGCACAGCTCTATCGTCACCAAGGCCTACGAAGGCTTTCAGGCTGAGTACGCCACGCTAGGTTTCGACGCCGGCCGCATTGACGTCTTCGACGTGCCCGGCGCGTTCGAGATTCCGTTGCACGCCCAGCGGCTGGCCCGCACCGGCCGCTACGACGCGATCGTCGGTGCCGCGCTTGTCGTTGACGGCGGCATTTATCGCCACGATTTCGTCGCGTCCGCGGTGATCGACGGGCTCATGCGTGTGCAGCTCGACACCGACACCCCGGTGTTCTCGGTCGTGCTCACCCCACATCACTTCCACGAGCACAGCGAGCACGTCGATTACTACACCAACCACTTCGTGACGAAGGGAGCCGAGGCTGCTCGCGCTGTCGCGAACACCCTCAGCTCCCTGCGGTCGTTGTCGTCGGTCTCGCGTTAGTCCCTACGGGAACTGACGCAGGCAGGCGGCTTCGCCGTCGAGCACGCCCGAGCGGAACGCTTCCAACCGCTGGTAGCCGCTGCCGACCACCTTGCCGTTCACGTCGGTGGCGGCAAGGCCATCGGCAAGCAGACCGGAGACGGCTTCGTCGAGGTCGCCCGCCGACAGTCGTGGGTCGCTGCTTGGCTCGCTCAACTTGGTTGTGAGCGCGCCCGACAGGCACGCCGTGCGCAGTCCAGCTGATTCCGCGCCGGTCAGCGACAGTTTCCGGTCGGCCTGCACGGCAAGCGCGTAGCGCGAGACGAAAACGACGGCCGCGTTGTAGTCGCCGCTCACGACAGCCGACAGCGGCGCTTCCTTGCTTGTCGCCGCGCCGCGCTTCGCGAGCGCGGGCACGTCCGTGCCGATGGTGTTGCTAGCTGGGCAGTACGAAACCGGCTCTGTGGTTGTTGTCGAAGCGCAGCGCTTCGTTGTCCCCGTGTAGTCGAACTTCGGCGCGTTCTTCACCGGCATCGACTTGCTGAGCTGCTGGGCGAGCGTGGTGAGGTTCGCCTGGTCGATGGGGAGCTGCGCGCTCTGCTCGCCCTCTTCGAAGGTGGTCGGCAGGCTACCGCGTCGCTTGGCGATCTCGGATTTGTTGATGCTCTTGCACGCCTTCGCGCCCTCGGTGTAGCCCATCTGCACGGCGGTCACGCGCTCGAAGGCCGAACCGTGAATCGCGTTGGGGTCGTTGGGGTCACGGTCGCGCACGGCGATGGTCGCGCCAAGCACGCCGTTGAGGCCGTCGGTGGTGTTGAGCGTGAAGTGCTTCGAATTGCCTTCGGCGACGTGATGCAAGAACACACCGGCGAGGCAGTCGGCCTGCTGTTCTTTTACAAGCGGGTCCATGAGCAGCCCATGCAGCAGGTCGGCTTGAGTTTGGATCGCGTGCCCGTATTCGTGGGCGAGCACCATCACCACCGACATCTCGCCGTACTTGTCAACGAGCAGCGGCAACAGCACGCCACGGTCCCAGCCGATGGTGTTGTCGAGCGAGCAGTACGCGGCGTTGACCATCTGGTACGTGCTCGATTTGCAGAACGTGCCAGCTTCGGATTCGGGCGACTTCGCCGACCACGAGATGAGCTTCGACGCGGGCTTGAAGGTGCCGCGGAAGGTCTTGGAGTACTCGCCCTGCCAATAGGTTTCGATATCGGCGATGGCGTTGAGCGCGAGTTTGTCGATCTTGCCGTTATCGCCGTCGACGGCCTTCTTGTCGGTGTCGGGCACGCCAGGACGCGAGCCGCTCGGTCCCGTTGTCGACGCGGCACCCGCGATCTCCCACGGGTTATCGAGCACCGGCACCGCTTTGTCGCTGGTCGCCGAGCTGGTTGTGCACCCGCTCACGAGCAGGCCAAAACCAAGCGCGGCGGCCGCGAGCGCGACGCCAAACCGTTTTCTTGCCATGATCGGAAAATCCTCCCCGGAGATGACGCGGACGCGGTCGGCCCGCTGTCGAGCGCTCACATGGTAAGCGCAACGGCCACAACGTCGTTAACGATCCAGCCGCACGGTGGCGAGCAGCGCGCGATGATCGGAACCGGGAATGGTAAGCGCCCGCACCGATTGCGCGACGCCACCGGCGACGAGCACATGATCAATGCCGATGACGGGACCCCAGCGCCGATCGGCCGGGAACGTGAGCAGCACGCCGTCACCAGTTTGGTCGGCGGCTGAGGCGAACGCGCCGTCGAGCAGGGCGCGATAGGCCGCGTGATCGTGGGTCGCGTTGAAGTCGGCGCCGACGATCGCGGGCGCTTTTGTTTCGGCGAGAATCTCGTCGACGCGGCGCATTTCGTGCGACCACGCGTCGAAGTTGAGGTTCGGCGGGATCGGGTGGAACGCGAAGACCGACATCGCGCCGCGCTCGGGATGGTCCATCGTCGCGGAGATATTGCTCATGATGAAGCCGTCGTATTTCTTCGGATCGCGCAGCGGGTAGCGGCTGTAAATGCCGGTGCCGCCACCACCGGATTCGGTGGCTTCGAAGTAGTGGTACGGCAGGAGTTCGTCGAGCCCAGACGTCTTGAGTCGCGCGATCGCGTCGAAGGTCAGTTCCTCAGCGGTGAGGATGTCGACCTTGTTGTCGCGAACTACCGAAACAACCGCGTTCGTATCCGCTTTGCCAAAGAGCAGGTTCGATTGCAGTACAACAAGTTCCGGGCCAGCGACGTCGCGACGTTCCGGCAGGTACGACGGAACAATCGTCGCCAACGCGGCAAGCGCGACAATCCCGCCCGCGATCGCGCTACGCCACCCGCGTGCCGCCGCGAAGAACACCAACGCGACCACCGCGCCCAACATCAACCACGACGCACCCGAGGCAAGCAGCACGAAACTCATGCGCTGCCAGCGCCCCAGATGCAGCACGAGCCCGACAACCGCAGCGATAAGCGCGAGCCAACCCAGCGTGAGCAACCCACGTTGCACCCATGTACGCATCATGCGGGGGAGCCTAAGTGGGCTGCCTTGGCATCGGCTTACCGCCGACTAGAGCGGCAACCCTTCCTCGATCCAGTGGTAAGCCTGGATCTTGCGTGAGCTTGGGTCGTTGACCACCTGGGTGATGAGTTCGTTGACCTGATCAGTGGCCAGCGGGTAGCCGTAGTGCTCGGCCGCACCCGCCGACGCCCACAGCGACGCGAACAGTTCGGGGCCGCCGAGGCAGTAGGTGAGCGCGGTCGACACCTCGTCGACCGCGTCGATCACGCCGTGGACCAGCGCGATCACGATGTCCTCGTCGCCAGGGTCGACGCCCGGTGCGAGCGCACCCGACCGGGCCGCCCGTTCCGCGAGCCATTCGCGTGGTACGAGCGGGCGTTCGCCGATGGCATCGCCGAGGTAGTAGCGCCACTCCCCCGGGTTGCCCTGGTCAAACGCGTGGATGTAGAAGGTGCGCGTGAGCGCCCACAGCGCGATGTAGCGCAGCGAAACCTGCTCGGCGCTGAGGTTGGCGTCGGGACCGTTGGCGCGGTCCTGTTCCAACTGCGCCCAGGCGAAGCGGAACCAAATCTGTTCGGAATTGCCGACCCAGGTGGCGGGCAGGCGTTCGGCAAGCAATGCGACGTCGGCACCTGCTTGTTCATGCACGACTTCGCCACCGACTTCGGTGCGCACCTTGTCGACGTACCCGCGCAGCGCGTCGACGGAGGTGAAGACCGCGTAGCCGAGTTGGGCGAGGCGGTTGAGGTCGGCCGATGCGGGTTCGAGCACCAAAACGACGGGCATACCGACGCCCGGTTGCAGGCCGTCGGGCCAAAACGCTTCGGCGACAGCGAGTTCGCGCCCGGTTGCCGGATCGGCGACTTCGGCGTCGAGCAGCGGGAAACCGAAACCGTCAGAGGTGAGGTCGTCGACGAGCGCGTTCACGTTCGCGACCGCGTCGTCGAGTACCATTTCCGCCGCGCCCATCGACGACAGCACCGTGCGCCCGAGCATGCCCTTGCGCAGGCGTTCAAGGAAGTCGTCGGCCGCGATCGACAGCAACATCCGGCGCTTGGCGAGGAATTCGCGGTAGTTCTCGATCCGCCACAGTGACGGGTCGGTGGGAATCCATTGCGACGCGAGGACGCCCGGGTTGCGACGTTCCACTTCGGCGAAATACTCGGCGGGGTCACGGTCGATGAGTTCCACTTCGGAACCGTGGCCGAGGAAACAGAAATTCGCGATGGCGTTGATTTCGTTGCGGTCATAACCCGCTTCACGCAACGCGCCCTTGGGGAACAGGAAATGCACCTGCGCCGCGCTGCGTTCGCCCGCGCCTTCGATGCCCAATTCGCGCCCGGTCCACAAATCGCGGGAACCATCAACGCGCGCAAGCAAATACAACAGCGGGTAGAAGCGTGAACCACGCGTTGCCCCGGAGAAGTCGTCGGCGCAGATGGCAAGGGTGCCGCCGCGCGAGCGTTCGAGCAGTGCGATCAGCGCGTCGATACCGCCGCGTTCGAGAGTTTCGTAATCCTGCTGCAGGAACGTCTCGGTTGACCCGCTGAAGCGACCCCACAGCGACGAGTGCACGTACCAGTACAGGATGCGGTCGCGATGTAGGTCGTTGTCGAAGCGACCACTGTTGACATGCAGTAGGCGCGCGACAACGGGAATCGCGTAGCGGCCCATGAGAACTCGATCGTGATCAAGCCCAAGGCGGCTGGTGAGCACGTCGAGGAAAGTGTCAACGTAGGTGGCCGTAGCTCCGAGCGCCTGTTCGAATTCGGCAGGCTGTAGGTCGCCAAGCGCATCGAAATGCGCGCGCCCCGTGCCGACCGCGATCACATTGCGCAGCAACCAGTCGAGCGTGAAGGTGAAACCTTCTTTGTCCCAGCGGATCAGGTGGTCGCGCAGATTCGCGCGCGCTTGCGGCCACTGCGCGCACAAAGTAGCAAGGGCGAGATCGCCTTTGGAGAGTTTGGTGCCGCCGGAGTTGACGCGGTTGAAGATATCGACAACCTCATCGACGGTTCGATCCGAACCGGTGATGGTCTCGACGTTCAGCTCGCGATTGGTGATTTCCGAGAGCCGGTTGAGCCGACCCAAATAAACCGTCAAGGTGTCTTGCGGAACATCGGTGAATCGCGACAGATAATGCATGGGACCAAGCGCGAACAACTCGGTGATGTCGATCCACGCTGGCGCGAGATCGCGACCGGGAACTTGGAACTCGAAAAGTTCGCGCTCGACATCGAAATGCAGCCCGGTGAAAGCGATTACATCGCCTTCGAAGAACGCGGGTGCCGAGCCGCGCAGAATGCCGTAGAGCGTAGTGATGCGCTGCTGACCATCAAGCAACAGTTGCCGCAGCCCAGACCCGGTGACGCCGCCGCGCACCGCGATTTCCTCGGACCCGGTCTCCCACACCAGCAATCCGCCGACGGGGTAGCCGAGATACAGCGATCGCATGAGCCCACGGACCTGGTCGCGGTTCCACACATAGCCCCGCTGAAACTCGGGCAACAAGACCGCACCAGAGTCGATTTGGTCGAGCAAGGTGGACAGACGAGTCACGGCAGCCTTTCGATCGTGCGCCGGGCGGCGAAGAGCACCTTCGGTTCTTGCGGATCGTACCGACTGATACCGACAGACACGCGCTGGACTGGCGGTGCGTCAACGCAAGTCGCCCACCGCGTTTCGAAAAGCGTCGGACGCGTAGAACGGTGCGAGCCGACGCCGCAAGAGGGTATCGAGATAGCCACGCTCATCAAGTTTGTCGAGAACAGGCGGACCGAAACGCAATGCCTCCTCAATGAGATCGCTTCTGCCGATTCCCAATTCGGTAAGGAGTTCGGCTAACGGCGTATCCCCGTACTTGTCGAACACCGCGTCGATGCCGTCATCAAGCAGCGCGCGGAAATAGTCGGTATCGCGGAAAGTTTGCCAGAATTCGAACGCGAGGACGACGAAATCCTCGACATCGCTACTAGATACCAGTTCACGGAACGTGCCGACGCTTTCGCCGGAGTGCTTGCGCCAAGTCTGCCGGGCCGCGTCGAGCAGGGCGCTGTCGACCTCTGCTGAGTTGCCGCGCAACACAAATCGCGCGCCGGAGCGGGTGAGGTGACCGACGCCGGATTCGATCATTGGCATCGCCGGCTCAGCGAGTCGCGCTAGTGCGCCGCGCAACGACTGACCCAGTCCACCTTTGGCCGTGCGTGGCTCATCGACCGCGGACGCCACCGCGTGCTGCACGATTTCTACGCACGCTTCGATCGTTGCCGGACTGTCGAGCACTGAACGCACGACGCGATGAGCGACTTCCATCTCGGCGATCCCGCGCAACAGCTCATCGAAGCGCTTGCTGTCAATGATCTCTTCGACGGCGGTCGCGTCGTTGGCTTCGTGGTTGTAGATCCGCGCGGCGATCTCGCCGACAAGTTCGGGGATCGCGCCTTCGACGGGAATCTGGACAGCGTATTTGCGGGCGACGGCCTTGATGAGGTCGGGCGATACCGCGTCGGCGAGGGTGAGTTCGGCGGCTTCGGCGAGCGCGCCATCGACTTCGTCGGTGATGACTTCAAGGAGCGAAATCGGGTCGGTGAGCTGCTGCTTCTCATACGCGACGTGCGCGTCTAACACTCGCGCGGCCAGATCGAAGTGTTCGCCGCTACCGAGATTGTGCTCGCCCATGGGGCCAAGCGTCGCACAGAAACGGATGCGGTAACACATGCATGCGACAGGCAAGGTGTAACCGACGCGACACGCGCAAATGACGGGGCGGGGGCGCAAATGCGGAGCAAACGTGGCATACTTGGTGGCTGAGAATGAGTAGGCCACAGTCGGTCTACGCAGCTCATCTACGGAAAAGACTAGTAAAACACATGACTCAAGGCACAGTGAAGTGGTTCAACGGCGAGAAGGGCTTCGGCTTCATCGCCCAAGACGGAGGCGGCCCCGACGTCTTCGTGCACTACTCGGCCATCAGCGGCTCGGGCTTCAAGTCCCTCGATGAGGGTCAGCGCGTGGAGTTCGAGGTCGGCCAGGGCCAGAAGGGCCCTCAGGCACAGGACGTTCGTCCTATCTGATCTCGCGTAACTGCAAAAAGTAAAGGCCGCGCATGCCGAGTGCGCGGCCTTTGCTGTATCTACCCCACCTGCGGCTAGTCGCCGCCAAATACCCGCTCGACCACGGCTTTCGCCCGTCGCGTCACGCGCATGTAGTGGTCGAGGAACTCGCTGCCGTCCAGCGTCGGCCAGCCCGCGACGCGCGCGACCGCCGATAGCTGCGGTCCAGGTCCGGGCAGTTGGTCGCTTGGTTTACCCCGCACGAGCACGAGCGCGTTGCGCGCCGCCGTCGCCGTTAGCCACGATTCGCGCAGCAGCGATACATCGTCGGCGTCGAGAATGCCTTCGGCTTCGATCACATCCAACGCCTCCAACGTCGACGTGTTGTGTAAACCGGGGTACTCGTGCGCGTGCCGCAGTTGCAGCAGTTGCACGGTCCATTCGATGTCGGCGAGACCGCCGCGCCCCAGCTTGGTGTGGGTTGCTGGGTTTGCGCCTCGCGGCAGGCGTTCAGCGTCGACGCGCGCCTTGATCCGGCGAATCTCGCGTACCGCTTCGGGCGAGATGCCGCCGGTCGGATAGCGAACCGGATCGATGACGTGCAGGAAACGCAGACCCAACTCTTGATCGCCCGCGACCTGGTGCGCGCGCAGCAGCGCTTGTACTTCCCACGGTTGGGCCCACTGCGCGTAATACGCCTGGTAGGCGGCGAGCGTGCGAACCAGTGGGCCGTTTCGCCCCTCTGGGCGCAGGCCGACGTCGACTTGGAGCGGCGGATCGGTGCTCGGCGCGCCAAGTAGGCGTTGCACCTGCTCGGCGATGCTGTTGGCCCACTTCACCGCGGTTGTCTCGTCTTCGCCGGGACGCGGGTCGCAGACGAAAAGCACGTCGGCGTCGGAACCGTAGCCCAGTTCCATGCCGCCGAGTCGGCCCATGCCGATGACGGCGATGTCGGCGGGAGCGGGTGCGCCGCGTTCGGCTTCCGATGCCCGAATGACCGCCGACAGTGCCGCTTCCAGCACCGCGACCCACACCGACGACAGCGCCGCGCATACCTGCGGGACGCTCAGCATGCCAAGCAGGTCGGCCGAGGCGACGCGCGCCAACTCATGACGGCGCAACGAGCGTGCCGCCGCGACCGCGCGACGCGCGTCGTCGTAGCGGGCGGCTGCCGTCTGAATGCCGCGCGCGACATCGGTTGGCTGCGGGCCGAGCAGTTGCGGGCCGGTCGGCCCGTCGGCGTACATGCGGATAGTCTCGGGTGCGTTGATCAGCAGGTCAGGAAGGTATTCCGACGAGCCGAGCACGATCATCAGGCGTTGGGCGATGGCCCCTTCGTCCCGCAACTCGCGCAGGAACCAGATCTGATCGTCGAGGCCCTCGGAAACGCGACGGTAAGCGAGCAGGCCAGCGTCTGGGTTGGGGGTGTCGCCGAGCCACTCGAGCAGGGTCGGCAGCAAAAGCGCCTGAATGCGACCCTTGCGGGAAACGCCGCCGGTGAGCGCTTTGAGGTGACCGAGCGCGTTCGCCGGTGCCGCGTAGCCAAGCGCGGCGAGCTGACGGACGGCCGCATCGGGACTCAGTCGCAACGCGTCGGAATCCATGCGCGCGACCGCGTCGAGCAGCGGTCGATAGAACAGTTTCGCGTGCAAGCGACGGACCCGAACGGCGTTGCGGCGAATCTCCGCGTCGAGCACGCCGACCGCGTCGTGACGACCGTCAGGGCGGACATGCGCGGCCCGAGCGAGCCAACGCATGCCTTCCTCGTCGTCGGACGCGGGCAGCGTGTGGGTGCGCTTGAGGCGCTGCAACTGCAAGCGATGTTCGAGCAGGCGAAGGAATTCATACGAAGCGGTGAGGTTCGCGGCGTCGTCGCGCCCCACGTACCCGCCTGCCGCGAGCGCCGACAGCGCGTCGACGGTGTTGGTGACGTGCAGCGAATCGTCGACGCGGCCATGCACCAATTGCAGGAGTTGGACGGCGAATTCGACGTCGCGCAGACTGCCAGCGCCCAATTTCAGTTCGCGTTCCCGCAAGTCGGCGGGCACCAATTCTTCGACCCGTCGTCGCATGGCTTGGACGTCGGTAACGAAATCGGGGCGCTCCGATGCCGCCCACACCATCGGCATCACCGCGTCGCGGTACTGCTTGCCGAGTTCCATGTCGCCGGTCATCGGCCGGTTTTTCAGCAGTGCCTGGAACTCCCAGGTGCGCGCCCACCGCTTGTAATAGGCGAGGTGCGAATCGAGTGTGCGGACAAGCGCGCCCGCTTTTCCTTCGGGACGCAGGGCGGCGTCGACGTCGAAAAAGGCCGAACTAGCGACGCTCATCATTTCCGAAGCCAGGCGCGTGGCTGTCGCATCGGCGGGTTCGGCGACGAAAACCACGTCGACGTCGCTGACGTAATTGAGTTCGCGCGCACCGCATTTGCCCATCGCGATCACCGCGAGTCGCACCGGAACCTCGCCGTTTTTGCACACACGCGCGACCGAAACCGACAGCGCGGCGGTGAGGGCGGCGTCGGCCAGATCCGACAGGTGTCGACCGACTACCTCATACGGCGGGACTGGTTCGTTCTCGACGGTCGGCGCGAGGTCGACGGCGGCGAGCAGCATCAACTGGTCGCGGTAGCGCTTACGCAGGAGCGAAACCGCTTCTGGCCCAGCGATTCCCGCGCGAAACAGCATGGGCCCGGCATTGGGTCCGGTTTCCGGAACGGCGTCAACCGCGTCGAGCAGATCGGCGATCAGCGCGTCGCGCGAAGGAAGTTCGTTGGCGCGCAACAACTTCCACGTTTCCGGGTTCGCGACGAGGTGGTCGCCAAACGCGGTCGACGAACCAAGCAGCGCGAAAAGCCTGCCGCGCAAGGTGGTGTCGGCGCGGATGGCCGAATCTAGTTCGGGCCATTGGTCGTCCAATGACTCGCGTAGGCGGACGAGCGTAGTCAGGGCGAGGTCAGCGTCGGGGGCGCGGGAGAGCGCCCACAACACTGGGACTCCATCGACGTTGTCCCAACCGAGCTGATGCAGGGATTGTGCGGCAGTGGGCTCGAGTAACCCGAGCCGCCCGACGCCGGGAACGGCGGAGCGGGCAGTCTGTGGCCGGACCATGCAACAAAACTTACAGTGTTTTTGGCGGCTGGCGCCGCGGGTTTGCGGCCCCGAAGCCTCGATCTTCCCTCCCTGCGGGTGCTCCTTCGTCACACCCTCCGGTCAGTCCAGATCGAGGCGGCCGCAAACCGGTCACAGGCTGAGGTATTCCTTGAGCTCCCATGGCGTGACCTGCGACCGGTAATCGGCCCATTCTCGCCGCTTATTGCGTAGGAAGAAGTCGAACACGTGCTCGCCCAACGTCTCGGCGACCAGTTCCGATCGTTCCATCGCCTGCAACGCCTCGTCGAGGGTGCCGGGCAGTTCGCGGAAGCCCATCGCGCGACGCTCCGCCGACGTCAACGACCACACGTCGTCTTCGGCCTCGGGCGGCAGCGTGTAACCCTTCTCAATCCCGCGCAGGCCTGCGGCGAGCAGGACGGCGAAGGTGAGGTAGGGGTTGCACGCCGAATCTGGGCTGCGGATCTCGACACGACGCGACGACAGCTTGTTCGGCGTGTACATCGGCAGACGAACGAGCGCCGACCGGTTGGACCGACCCCACGACGCCGCCGTCGGGGCTTCGCCACCGTGGATGAGGCGCTTGTAGGAGTTGACCCACTGGTTGGTGATGGCGCTGATCTCGGGAGCGTGCTCAAGGATGCCCGCGATGAACGACCGTGCCGTCGCCGACAGGTTGATCGGGTCGTCGGGATCGGCGAACGCGTTGTTCTCGCCTTCGAACAGGCTCATGTGCGTGTGCATCGCCGAGCCGGGGTACTGCGCGAACGGCTTGGGCATGAAGGTGGCGCGCACACCTTCGTCGATCGCGACCTCTTTGATGAGGTAGCGGAAGGTCATCACGTTGTCGGCCATCGACAGGGCGTCGGCGTAGCGCAGGTCGATTTCCTGCTGACCGGGCGCGCCTTCGTGGTGGGAGAACTCGACGGAGATGCCCATCGACTCAAGGGCGTCGATGGCGTGGCGACGGAAATTGGGGGCCGAGTCGTGGACGGCCTGGTCGAAGAAGCCGCCGTTGTCGGCAGGTGTCGGCTCGTAGCCGTCTTTGAGCTTGTTCTCCAACAGGAAGAACTCGATTTCGGGGTGCACGTAGCAGCTAAAGCCAACATCGGCGGCCTTGTTGAGCTGACGACGCAGCACGTGGCGCGGGTCGGCCCACGACGGCGAACCGTCGGGCATGGTGATGTCGCAGAACATGCGGGCCGAATGCTGGTGGCCCTTCGACGTCGACCACGGCAGCACCTGGAAGGTGGACGGATCGGGGCGCGCGACCATGTCGGCTTCCGATACGCGCGCGAAGCCCTCGATGGCCGAGCCGTCGAAGCCAATGCCTTCTTCGAAGGCACCTTCGAGCTCGGCGGGAGCGATCGCGACGGACTTCAGGTAGCCCAACACGTCGGTGAACCAGAGACGCACGAAGCGGATGTCCCGCTCTTCGAGCGTCCGCAGCACGAATTCCTTCTGGCGATCCATACCGGCGAGCGTAAGCACCCGGCGTTAAATCCGTGTTACATACGCGCGCGGGTTTGCGATCAAGTCACAACGTTCGCACACCTCACCGGCACTGACCGGGCGCGGTGAGAACTTTATTGTCTCAGCAGGTGAGACCAGCAGGCGGCAAAGTGAGACGAATGAGGTAGTCGATCACCGCGTCGTCAAGGCACGCGACCCCGGCGACCAGCGCGGCCGTGTGCTGGTCGCCGCGATAGGTGATCAGGCGCGCGCCCAGCTGTTCGGCAAGATCAACGCCCGCTTGATACGGCGTCGCGGGGTCGCCGGTTGTCGAGACGACGACGAGCGTGGGCAACCCCTCAATCGCGAGTCGGTGCGGCGTTGAAGTGTTGGACACCGGCCACATCGCGCACAGCTCAAGCGGTGCGTTGCCGGTGCCTTTGCCGTCGTCAAGGAACGGGGCCGCCTTGCGGTACTCGGCGTCTTGACGACCGACGACGGCCGGGTCGGTAATGCGCGGGTCGTCGACGCAGCGGATGGCGTTGAAGGCATCGTGAATGTTGTTGTAGGTGCCGTCGGGGTTGCGGCCGTCGTAGTTGTCGGCGAGCTCAAGCAGCGTGTCCCCGCGACCGGCGCGCAGTTCAGTAAGGCCCCTATTCAGCATCGGCCACATCGTCGGCGAATACAGCGCCTGTTGAACGCCGGTGACCGCGTCGCTATAGGAAAGGCCGCGCGGGTCGGTTGTCGCCGCGGGTTTCGCCTCAAGCGGCGCGACGAGCGCGCGGAAGTTCGCGACCGCGTTATTTGGATCGGAACCGAGCGGACAGCTTGGCTGCTTCGCGCAGTCGGCCGCGAAGGCGTTGAACGTGCCTTGGAAGCCCGCGGCCTGGCGCAGCGATTCCTGGACGGGGTCTTGCGCGGCGTCGACGGCACCGTCGAGCACCATCGCGCGCACGTTCTGTGGGAACTTCTCGGCGTAGGCCGAGCCGAGTCGAGTGCCGTAGGAGTAGCCGAGGTAGTTCAGTTTTGGGTCGCCGACGGCCGCGCGGATCACGTCCATGTCCTGCACAACTTCGCGCGTTCCGACGTGGGCGAGGAAATCGGTGCCGGTGCGCTCGACGCAGCGCCGCGCGTACTGCCGGTTGTCATCTTCGGCCGTGGCGATACCTGCCGGGGAGTTGTCGGGGACCGGTTCGGCACGTTCGGCGTCGGCTTCTTGCGCCGTCAAGCAGGTGATCGCGGGAATCGACGAACCAACGCCGCGCGGGTCGAAACCGATGCGGTCGAAGCTGGCGGCCAACTCGGTGTTGGTTGCCAGCGCGGCCATCGACAGTCCCGACATGCCTGGGCCGCCGGGGTTGAGCAGCAGCGAGCCGACCTTATTGCCAGTCGCGCGCAACCGCGACAGCGCGATTTGCGCGGTCGGGCCATCGGGGTTGGCGTAGTCGACGGGCACTTTGATCCGGGCGCACTGGGCACGCGGCGGCATCCGCTCGCCGGACGCGGTGAAGTCGGCACACGAACCCCAGTTCACTTTTTGCTCGTAGAACTGGCCCAATCCCGCTGGGGGCGTTGGCATTGGACCGGTGGGTCCATCGGTCGAGGTGGAGCAACCGCAGATCGCGAGCAGCGCGACCGTCATCGCGATCGCTGTCCCCATGAGCCTGCCTCGCGCCACGAGATTTCCGCCTCTCCACGCTCGCCGAGCGCACGTCAGTTGTGATGCGCCCCACCGGTCTGGGCTCTGCGGCAACGGTAGCCGAATCGCGAATGTGACTCAGCCCACCGCTAAGCCCCGGTGCGGACCGCGAGCCCAAAGTGGCACACTTGAGGGGTCAGAAAAGCCCGGGGACCCGTATGGGCCTCGAGGAACCAGACGAAAGGGACGATGATGTCCGTATCCGATGAGCAGACCGCTGCCTACGGAACCGCTAGCCCTACCGCACGCCCGCGCCGCAAGACCCGCGTCCCGCACCTTCAGCAGATGAAGGTCGACGGGGAACGTTGGTCGATGCTCACCGCCTACGACTACTCGACCGGGCGTCTCTTCGACGAAGCGGGCATTCCGGTGCTGCTCGTCGGCGATTCCGCCGCCAACGTGGTCTACGGCTACGACACCACCGTGCCGATCACCCCCGACGAACTCATCCCGCTCGTGCGCGGCGTTGTGCGCGGGGCACCGTCGGCGCTGGTTGTCGCTGACCTGCCGTTCGGCACGTACGAGTCGTCGCCGCAGCAGGCGCTCGCGACCGCGACGAGGTTCATGAAGGAAGGCAACGCGCACGCGGTCAAGCTCGAAGGCGGCGAGCGCGTCGCTGAGCAGATCGCGCTCATCACTTCGGCCGGCATTCCGGTGATGGCCCACATCGGGTTCACCCCGCAGAGCGTCAACACCCTCGGCGGTTTCCGCGTGCAGGGTCGTGGCGACGGTGCCGAGCAGCTCATCGCCGACGCGATCGCCGTGCAGGAAGCTGGCGCGTTCTCGGTGGTCATGGAGATGGTGCCCGCCGAGTTGGCCGGGCAGGTCACGCGCAAGCTCACCATCCCGACGGTGGGCATCGGCGCGGGCGTCGACTGCGACGCTCAGGTGCTCGTGTGGCAGGACATGGCCGGTTACACCAGCGGAAAGACCGCCAAGTTCGTGAAGCGCTTCGGCAATGTTGGCGACGAATTGCGTTCCGCCGCCGCCGCTTACGCCGACGAGGTGCGCCGTGGCACGTTCCCCGAGGCCGCGCACAGTTTCTAAACACCTGTCAGTGGGTGGTGGCAGACTCGGAGGCATGTCACCTCGTTGTTGGTACGGGCGCACCACTCTCGCGGCCGCGGCCGTTGTTGTTGGTTTGACCGGGTGTAGCGCGCAAACCGTCGATCCGGGGTCGGCGGCTCCGTCGTCGGCACCGTCGGTTTCGGTGTCGCCGACTGCTCCCGCGCTGGTCATTAGCGATGCCGCCGCGACTGGTTTGTGCGACATGTTCCGTCCCGAACTGTCGAACTTCCGCGTGCAAGGCCCTTCGCTTGGTCGCCTTTCCTACAACCTGATGGTGCAGGACTGGGCGTTTCGCAATGGCGGCATCAACGGCCAGGTGCTCGCCGATAAGGCCGTCATCGATCGGGTCACGACCAAGTCGTGCGCCGACGTGCGAAGTGAAATGCTCACCTCGCTCGACTTGCCAACGCTCGCAGCGGGATTGGCGTTCTGATGCGCGAGTTCTACCCGCCGATCGAACCGTTCGACTCGGGCCTGCTCGATGTCGGCGACGGACAATCGGTGTACTGGGAGGTCAGCGGCAACCCCGATGGCAAGCCGGTCGTTTCGTGCACGGCGGACCTGGCGGAGGCACCAGTCCGCAGCAGCGTCGCTTTTTTGATCCCGCCGTGTACCGCATCGTGTTGTTTGATCAGCGCGGATGCGGAAAGTCGGTGCCGCACATCGCCGATGGTGGCGACCTTTCGGTGAACACCACCGGGCATCTCATCGCCGACATCGAGAAGCTGCGCGAGCATTTGGGGATCGCGGCGTGGCAGGTTTTTGGTGGATCGTGGGGGTCGACGCTGGGGTTGGCGTACGCCCAAGCGCACCCGGAGCGGGTTACCGAATTGGTATTGCGCGGGATTTTCTTGTTGCGCCGCAAGGAGATTGACTGGTTCTACAACGGCGCGGCGGGCAACGTATACCCGGCCGAATGGGCGAAGTTCCTCGCGCCCGTTCCCGTCGAACATCGAGACGGCGACCTGGTCGAGGCGTATCACCAACTGTTGTCGTCGGCCGACCCCGCCGTCGCCACCGAGGCCGCGATCGCATGGTCGACGTGGGAGGGCGCGACGGTGTCGCTTATCCCCCACGCCGAACGGATCGCCGAAACCGCTGAGGAACGGTTCGCGCTCGCGTTCGCGCGCATCGAGAACCACTACTTCCGCAATGGCGGTTTCCTCGATGAAGGGCAGTTGTTGCGCGACCTGCACCGCGTCGCGCACCTGCCCTGCGTGATTGTGCAGGGTCGTCACGACATCGTGTGCCCGACGGTCAGCGCGTGGGATTTGCATTCCGCGTGGCCGGGTTCGGTGCTGCATATCGTGGAAGACGCCGGTCACTCGGCGTTCGAGCCCGGCATCACGCATCATTTGATTGAGGCAACCGATGCGTTCGGGGGTAAAGATGGGTAGAGCCGGAATAGCCGTCGCCGCGGTGGTGCGTGAGGAAATCACGCGCTTGCTTGCCACCGAGCCTGACGTGCGGGCCGATCGCGCCGACGCGGTGCATCAGATGCGCATCGCCGCGCGCCGGTTGCGCAGCGTAGTGCGTTCGTACCGAACGATTTTCGACGAGAACAAAGCGGCCGAGCTAGGTGACGAACTGCGCTGGCTCGGCAGGGTGCTCGGGGTCGCCCGCGACGCGGAAGTGCGCGCCGACCGCTTCGAACGGCTGTTGAGCGGGTTCCCCGACGCGCCCGCTGAAGTACGCGCACAGCTCGTTGACGGCGCCCGCGCGAGATATGCCGACGCGCATGCCGACATTCTGGCGATGTTGCGCGGCAAGCGTTTTCGCGATTTAACGCGCACGTTGGAGACGTGGCAGACCGAGGTGCCGCTGTCGCGTGCGCGGGCGTGGGCGCACACGGCGGCCACGTTTGATTCGGCGGTCCGACACGATCGGCGCCGGTTGCGCGCGTTGGTTTTGCGCGAGCGTGAGGTCGACGCGGGCGCGCGCGTTGAGCTGCTGCACGACATTCGTAAGGCGGCGAAGCGGTTGCGGTACTGCTGCGAGGCGGCGGCGACGGTGTCGCTGCCGATCGCCGAAGACCTTGGGGCACGGGCGAAGCGGTTGCAGACCGTGCTTGGTGATCACCGCGACGCGGTGGAATCGCGCGAGGCGATTTTGGCTTTCGCCGCCGACGCGGATGGTCCCCCGGTCACGGTGTACGAGCAGCTCGCCGACACCGAGGAGGCGGCAGCGAACTTGGCGTTGAGCAGGTACCCGGCGGCAGCGGCGTTTTTGACGACGCGCTAAACCGCACGCTCGCTGGCGCGCGCCCTCGGTAACAGCGAACACACGTCTTGCGGGGCGGGTATCGGACGCACCTCTTGTCAGGCGGGTATCGGACGTCCTAGCAGCGAACGTACGTCGTGCGGGGCCGGTGTCAGACGTCCGGGCAACCGGCAGCCCAGCGCCGAAGGTTGACGGCTCGGCCACGCCATCGCGCTTCCTACTCCCGCACGTAGTCGAAGGTCAGCGTTCGAGTTTTCGGGTCTGACGTGGTCAACCGGGCGGTGACGCGTTCGCCTTCCGGCGGGTTGCCCGTGCAGCCCGTGAGGATAGGCGGGTCGGCGATGAAGATCTCCGCCGGACGGTTCGCTGTCGCCTCACGCAACACGATCGCCGGAAAGTCTTGTCCGACACGGTCTTCCAGGACCGTTGTTTCCGTGAGGTCGACGCACGCTCGGTCGACCTTGTTCGCGACACTGTCGGTGCGCGCCAAAGCCGTTGCTACCTCAGGCAATCCGTCGATGACCCACTGCGGGACCTCAGTCCCCGCGCATCGCGCCAAACAGATTTCGGTGGTGAACCGGTCGCCAAGCCGGCGCGGCGGCGCGGTGACGTGGGCGTATGGCGCGCCAACTCCGCTGTGCGTCAACAACTCTGGTCGTCGATCTGCCGGTTCTAGGTCGGCAAGCAGCGTGTAGCGCGCACCCCGCAGCAGCGATGTCGCTTCCGACATCAGCACAAGCCCGGCGGGACTGTTGGGGTCGAGCCCGGCGAGGAGTTGACCGGCGGGCATGTCCGCTGGCCAGTCAACGCCCAGCGCGGCAGCGGTGCGCCGCATCGACTCGATCGCACTGGGCTGCGGCGGCGGCATGGTGCGCAAAAGACCAACCTGCCCGTCAAGCGTGATCGACGCCGCGCACATGCCCGTCAGCAGCGATACCTGTTCATTCCAGTCGTCGGCCGCCGTTCGCGGTTCGATCGCCAACTTCCACCCATCGCCATCAGCGACCACCTCTTGATTCGGTAGGCGCAACGAAATCGCCCCGCGCGCAAGCCCATCGGCGATGCGCAACGCGCCAAATTCGGGAAGTGCCGCGATCGACGGGTGCAGGGTGCCAGCGTCGGCATCGGCTTGGACTTGCGCGTAATCGAACCGTGCGCGCGAACGCACGAGGGCGCGAACCACGGAAAAGTGTTGCGGCTGAGCGGCATTGTCGAGCTCGATCGTCCACAGCGCGGCGGGGCGCGTGCGTTCGGGCAGCAAACTCGCGGTGTCTTCGGAAAGCACCGGCGGGTGCAGCGGGATCGATCCGTCGGGAAGGTAATAAGTCTGACCGCGCTTGCGCGCCTCGGTGTCGAGCGCGCTGTCGGCGACGATGACCGCGCCTAAGTCGGCGATCGCGTAATGCAACGTGAATCCCGTTGGCGTGCGGGATATCTGCAGTGCCTGGTCGAGATCCATCGCACCGGGCGGGTCGATGGTGGCCAGCTCAAGATCGGTGCGGTCGACCCGGGTGCCCGCGAACGCGTCGACCGCGTCGCGGGCCTCGGCCACCGCCTCGGCGGGATAAGTGCCGGGCAGGGCGAATTCGGACCGGATGGCGCTGAAATCAAACGGCGCCGAAACCTGCTGCGATTCCATGCACGCAGGCTAGCGAAACTTACTGCAAGGCAAGCATGGTGCCGTTGAGCTTGTCGATCGGGCCGTACACGGTGAAGGTGACGCGACCGTTGGGCACCGCCGACGACACGGTTGCCGCCGCGTCGAGCGCCTGCCCGAACGACGCCGCCGACGGGTGGGGCAGGCCAGCGACAGTGAGGCCGAAGCGGGTCTGGTGAACCCAGGCGGTGTCGCCGGGGCTCAAGTCAACCTGCACACCACCATTGAGCGGGGTGACGGCGAAGGCACTGGCCGAGCCTGCCCCGATGGTTGATGCGATGGCGGCGGCGCCCGCGATCAAAGCGCCAACGAAAAGGGAACGAACTACCCGCATGTAAATGTGCCTGCTTTCGCGATCGATATGGGTGTGGGCAACACTGTATGACCTCGATCACGTTCGCGACGAATTCCGCTGCAAATTCTTAGAACCCCGCACGAGGGTGCGTGGGGTTGCCCCGATTGTTACTGTGGCGAACGTAGTGCACTGGCCCGCTCGGCAAACGCTGGGCATAGTGGCCGCCACGTCGATAAATGGGAGTTCCGAACGTATGTCGTCGCTGCTTTTCGATTACCTGCTGCCGATCCTTGGGCCCGACCAGGCCACGTACTGGGCGCAGCTTCTCGTCATCAACCCCGCTTGAGTTAAACCATTTCACTTCACCAAATGTCGGCCGCCGTTAACCTTACGGCGGGCGACATTTTCCCTAGCGGGCTAACATCCCGCTCCGTGAGTAGAACTACCGCCGCCATCGCGGCCAGCGCCGCCGCGCTTTCTTTGCTTTTGGCTGGCTGCAACGATTCTTCGGCTGCCGCCCCCGCTTCCACTTCCGCCGCTCCCAGCGTGCAGGTGGACCCAACTAAGGCCGGAATGTTCGTGGTGAACTTCCGTGGCGCCTTCCCGAAGCTCGCCGAGGGCCGTGACGACAAAGCCATCGCTGGCATATTCGTGAGCACGTGCGGCGATATTAAGGCGGGCAAGTCGGATGCCGACGTGACCGAGGCCATCATCAAGAACGCGAAGAACGGTGCGGCTGCCCCGTCGAAGGACGAGGCGGCGACGATTCATCAGCTCTCGAAGTTGATGTGCTGAGCTAAGCCCAAGCGAGGCGGTGGTTTCTTAGCGAAACCACCGCCTCGTTGCTTTTGGCGGACAAGCCGGCCGGTAAGCCGGATTTTGTTCCCGACGCGAACGCCGGGCGACGACCATCCATCTGGACACACCGTTGCCGGGTGCCTCAAGCAGTCAACCCGCAGGCTTAGGCGAGCAGCCTTCAAACACCTGCGCAGCCGCACTGTTGCCAATGCGACCTTCGACCTTGCTCCGGGCGGGGTTTACCTAGCCGCCGTAGTCGCCCACGGCGCTGGTGCGCTCTTACCGCACCGTTTCACCCTTACCGCGCACGAGGCGCGGCGGTTTATTTTCTGTGGCACTGTCCCGCGAGTTACCTCGGGTTGCCGTTAGCAACCGCCCTGCTCTGTGGAGTCCGGACTTTCCTCGACGCGAGGCTGCGGCACTATGCGTGCCGGTTCCTCACACCGCGGTCGTCTGGCCGACTCATCCGCGTCGATAAGGATACTCTGACCCACCGACATCGCCGCCCGGCCAGTACCGTAATGCGCCATGGAACGTGTCGACGTCAGTTTTTCCTCCGGCGATCAGCTTTGCGCCGCGTGGCTGTACCTGCCCGACGGCGCACCGCGATCGCGTCCCCTTGTGATCATGGGACACGGCCTGGGGGCTACGCGCGAAATGGGGCTCGACCGGTACGCGCGCCGGTTCGTCGCGGCGGGCTTGGCGGTGCTCGCCTTCGATTACCGCCACTTCGGCGACAGTGAGGGCACGCCTCGGCAGGTCACGCATATCGCGCGGCAGCGGGCTGATTGGAAGGCCGCGATCAGTTACGCGCGCAGCATTCGCGGGATCGACGCTACGCGAATCGCCTTGTGGGGCACGTCGTTTGGTGGCGGCCACGTGCTGTCGGTCGCGCCAAGCGATGACTACGTCGCCGCTGTTGTCGCGCAGGTGCCGTTTACGAGCGGGTGGGCGTCGTCGCTGGTGAAGGGGCCGGTGAGCCTGACCAAGGTCGCGACGATCGCCATGACCGACGCGCTGCTCGGGCCGTTGCGACGCAAGCCGGTGCGGATCAAACTGGCGGGCCGCAAGCGCGCGGCGGCGTTGATGAGCGCGCCCGACGTGCCAGAAGGTTACGGCCGCCTCGCCGAAGAAAGCGCGAGCTACCGGCCGAAAGTTGGTGCGCGCGTCGCGTTGTCGACCCTGTTCGACGCACCTGGTCGCCGGGCCAAGAGTTTGAAAATGCCGGTGTTCTACGCGATCGCGGCCAACGATTCGATCACCCCGCCCGCCGCGACGCGCAAGGCCGCTGAACGGACCAAGCACGCGGTGGTCAAGGAATATCCGATCGGGCACTTCGACGTGTATTTCGATGATCACTTCGAACTCGCGGTGCGCGACCAGACGGAGTTTCTGGTTTCGGTGCTACGTCCGTGAAAAGCTGCGTCCGTGAAAAGCGAAGGGCCGCACCGTCATTCGACGTGCGGCCCTCGCTCGGCTAGCTCAGGTTAGATCGGGGTGAAGCCCGCCCCAACGCCACCAGCGCGGTTGAGCACGTCCAGGATCACGCCGATCGGCTGGAAGTAGGCGGGCGAGTGGATCGGGTTCAGTCCGCCGTCGCAGGGCAGGTTGAACTCGACAAGGCCGTAGCCGGTGAGTCGACCCTGGTTCATGCCAACGAGCTGGTCGCCGACCACAACTGGGCCACCGGAGTCGCCGGGCTGCGAGCAGTACTGGTTGATCGACGTGCCTTCCAGCTCGCCCCACACCAGACCGCAGTTGCGGCCGGTGGTGCGACCGTCGGCGCACACCGTCGAGCCGGGAGCGGGCGGGGCACCGATGCCCGCGACGGTGGTGCCGCCGATCGTGCGCACCGGAATCACCTTGCTCACGTCGAGTTCGAGGACGGCGAAGTCGAAGTATTCGGCGTCGTCGGAGAAGGCGACGGTGCCGATCACGCCAGCGCGACGGTCACGTTCGGCCTTGAGCTGCGCACCCGTCGACGCGCAGTGCCCCGCGGTGATGCCGACGAGTCGGCCAGCGCGGTCGTGCCCGATCGCGGTCAGCGAGCAGGTCGAGTTGTTGTCGAACACAATGCCCGACGCCGCACCGAGCACCACTGTGGGATCCGCTGACGCGCCGCCCGCGCCGAGGGTGGCCGTCAGTACTCCCGTGATGGCCGCCGCGAGCGCCGCCATCCGTAGAAACCTCATCAAGTCCCTTTCTCCTCGGCCGCGAAAAATTCCCGCACAACCGTTGCGCGCGAACGCGAGCCGCGCCGCACCGTACCGCGCGGAGAAAGGTTTTGCGACCGCTATAGGTAAGAGGTGTCGTTGATGAGACGCACCGACGAACCCCCGTCGGGATAGAACTCGGCGATCGAGGTTGACGCGAGATCAAGGTGCAGGCGATACAGCAGCGAAGGTCCGACGCCGAGCGCTAGTTGCAGCATGGTTTTGATGGGCGTCACGTGACTGACAACGACGACGTTTTGGCCCGGGTATTCCGCGAGCAGCTCGCGACGCACCCCTTCGACACGCGCGCGCACCTGGTCGAAACTTTCGCCGTCGGGTGCGGGGACGGCCGGGTTGCCGAGCCATTCGGTGTGCAGCATGGGGTCACGTTTCGCGGCTTCGGCGAAGGTGAGCCCTTCCCACTGCCCGAAGTCGGTTTCGGTGAGCCCGTCGAGCACGCGCAGCGGCACGTTCAGCGCCGATGCGGCGGCTTGCGCCGTTGTGTGCGCCCGGTCGAGGGGCGACGTGACGACTGCGGCGATGTCGCCTTTGGACTTGAGGTGGCGCGCGGCAGCATCAGCCTGCTGCCGCCCGAGTTCGGTGAGCGGCGGATTCCCGCGCCCGGAGTAGCGGCGGTCGACAGAGAGCGCGGTTTGCCCGTGGCGAAGCAGGTAAAGCCGCGTTGGCTGCCCCATCGCCCCGGTCCAGCCGGGCGACTTTTCCGATTTCGATTTCCCCGGCGAGGACGAGTCGCCGGGCGCAGCTAGCCGGTCGGACACGGCGATCTTCGGGGACGCTGTGCCCGACGCTGCTAGGTCCAGGGCTGGCGTGCCGGACGGTGCTGGCCGGTCGGCGAAGTCGACGGCTGGCGTGCCCGACGCTGCGGGCGGATCAGCAAGGTCAGCGGATGGCGTGCCCGACGCTGCCGACCGATCAGCGACGTCGACGGCCGACGTCCCCGGGGCTGCGGCGCTAGTCGACTGTGCGTCGTGGCCCGCAGTCGCGTCGGTGGCTCGCGCCTCGCCTGAACGTTGACCTGTCTCGACGGTCATGCGAACGGTTTCGCCCAGGTTTCCGTCGTCCATCGCGACGTTCGCCAAGCGGTCGGCGTGGGAATTTTCCGCGCGCGGGATCCAGGTGAAGCTCACTCGGTCGAAGCCCGCGACGAGCGAACGTGCTTGTTGCGCAAGGGGAATCATCGCCGGGTGCTTGACCTGCCAGCGACCTTCCATCTGCTCGACGACGAGCTTGGAGTCCATCCGCACCGCGACCGTGCGCGCGCCCAACTCAGCGGCGGCGGCGAGCCCAGCGATGAGTCCGCGATATTCCGCGACGTTGTTGGTAGCGACCCCGATGAACTCGGCGCGTTCAGCGAGCACCTTGGCGCGGTCGGCGGAAAAGACGACAGCGCCAAAACCAGCGGGGCCCGGGTTGCCGCGCGAACCGCCGTCAGCTTCCACGATCACCGCACTGGTCATCGCGTCAGAGCCCAGATTCCTTGGTGCGCACCATGATTGCCGCGCATTCGGGGCAGCGGACGATCGCGTTAGGCGCGGCCTTGGCGATGCGCTGCATTTCGCCACGGTCGATTTCGATGCGGCACGCGCCGCAGCGGCGGGCCTGCAACAGAGCGGCGCCAACGCCGTGCGCGCTGCGCTGCTTGTCGTAGACGGCGAGCAGTTCGTCGGGGAACAGACCGACAAGTCCGCTGCGCTGGGTGTCGCATCGCTGCTGGGCGACGTCGAGGTCGGCGAGTGCCTCGTCGCGCAGACGTTGCGCGTCGGCGAGGTCTTCGTCGGCCTTGCTCAGGCGCGCGCCCGCGTGGTCGTGATCGGCGACGGTAGCTTCGCGCTGCTCCATGATCGCGAGCAATTCGTCTTCGAGCACGCCGCGACGGCGTTCGAGGCTGCCAAGTTCGTGCTGAATCTCGGAAAGCTGCTTGGCGGCGACGGTGCCCGAGGTGAGCATGCCGCGATCGCGGTCCTCGCGCTTGCGGACGGCGTCGACCTCGGTTTCGAGCTTGCGGATATCGCGGTCGAGGTCGTCGATCGAGATTTCCACGGCGACCGCCGCGTCCTTGTAGGCGTTGCGCTCGGTGGTGAGCCGCGCGACTTCCTGCTGTTCAGGAAGGGCGGTGCGACGGTGTGCGATGCGGGTCAGCTCGGCATCTACGCCCGCGAGCTCTAGAAGCTTCTTCTGGACCGACGGTTCGACATTCAACGCGCACGAACTCCTACGACTGTGGACATGGGAAAAGGTAACTGTAGCTTGACCCGCTTATGCCGAGAGCGTCCACGGGTCGGTGCGCAGTGCGCTCACGCGCGTCGCGACGGTCGGCAGGCCCGTGTTAACGACCCGCGCCGCCTGCGCGCACCACGGAAACTCGGTTGCCCAGTGGGCCGCGTCGATGAGTGCGGGGCCGTTGCGACGTAGGTGTTCGTCGACGGGATGGTGGCGCAGGTCGGCGGTGAGGTAGGCGTCGACGCCGCTGCGGATGGCTTGATCGAGGTAGGAATCACCGGACCCGCCGCAGACCGCGACGGTTTTGATGAGCTTGTCCGGGTCGCCTGCCGCGCGCACGCCCCAGACCGTGCGAGGCAGGCCGACGCCGACGCGCGCGGTGAAGTCGCGCAGGGTTTCGGGTTCAGGGAGTTCGCCGATGCGGCCGATGCCGAGCGTCGACGGGAGCGGGGCGCGTTCGGTGACGAAGTAGGCCGGTTCCTCGTAGGGATGCGCGGCCCTTAGGGCGGCGAGGACGGCGGGTCGGCTGGTTGGTGGCGCGACCACCTCGACCGCGTCTTCAGCGACCTGCTCCACTTCGCCGATGGCACCGATCGCCGGATTCGCGCCGGGAAGCGGGCGGAATTGGCCGGTGCCAGCGGTGTACCAGGCGGCTTCGCGGTAGTCGCCGATCGCGCCAGCGCCCGCGGCGAAGAGGGCGGACAGGACGGCGGCCGTGTGCGTTTGTGGGACTTGAATCACCCATTTATCAACGGAGGCAGCCGGTTTCGGGTCGAGCGGGCTGGTGACGGTGAGGCCGACGGCTTCGGCGAGCGCGTCGCTCACGCCCGGGTCGGCGGAGTCGGCGTTGGTGTGCGCGGTGAACAGGGCGCAGTTGTTTTGGATAAGTCGGTGTAGGAGAGCACCTTTGGGCGTTGTTGTCGCGATGGTGTCGACGCCGCGCAGCAGGAGTGGGTGGTGAACGACCAAAGCCTGTGCGCCCCAGGCGATTGCCTCATCGACAACGGCGGCGGTGGCGTCGACGGCGAAGGCCACCTTGTCGACCTCATTGGCGGGGTCGCCGCAGACGAGCCCAACCGAATCCCACTTCTCCGCGAGTTTGGGCGGGTAGGCGGCATCGAGAACCGCGATGAGGTCGGCCAAAGTGGACACAGCGGGCTCCTTGGGGATCATTGCGCGTGAGTTGATTGGGCGGGCGTCACCACAGGGCCACCTTCAAGGCGTCGATGAGGTGGTCGACGGCTTCGGGGGCGCGCACCGCGACGCGCAGGTGGTCGGGGGTTAGGCCTGGGAAGGTGTCCGCTCGACGCACCGCAATTCCGTTGTCGGCGAGGCGCTTTCGCACTAAATCGCCGTTCGGTACGCGGAGCAGGAGGAACGGGCCGGTGGCGGGGGTGTGGACGTCGACGCCGAGGTTCGTGAGCCGGTCGACCATCGCGGTCCGCTCAATGGCGATCCGCTGGGCCTGCTGTCGCGCTTCGGCGACCGCTTCGGGTGAAGCGGTCGCGATGATGGCCTCAAGTTGCAGCGTGCCGAGCGGCCAATGGGGGCGACCGTGCGCGAGTCGAGCGAGCACGTCGGGATGCCCGAGCACATACCCGCACCGCAGCCCGGCGAGCGCCCAGGTTTTGGTGAGCGAGCGGAAGACGAGGAGGTCGGGGGCGCTGAGATGCGCGAGGGATTCGGGTTCGGCGCTCCCGCCTTGCGGGTCGGGTCGAGCGTGACCGTCACCCGTCGCCGCCATGTCGAACTGCTGCGGATCGAAGGTCGCGTCAGCGAATGCCTCGTCAACGACCACCAAGCGGCCCGGGCGGCGCAGTGCTTCGATCGCGGCGGTCGGGTGTAAAACCGAGGTTGGGTTCGTTGGGTTGCCCAAGACAACCATGTCGGCCGACGCGGGCACCTCTGCCGAGTCCAGCGTGTAGGGCGGTTCGAGGACGACGCGCGTCACTTCCACGCCGCCCTCACGCAACGCCAATTCCGGTTCGGTGAAACTCGGGTGCAGGACCGCAGCCAATCTCGGCGCGAGGCGCGGAAGCATCGCGAAGCCCTCGGCCGCGCCTGCCAGCAACAAGACCTCGTCGGGGTCGCGGCCGTGGCGGGCGGCGACGGCTTCGCGGGCGGCGCGGTCGTCGGCGGCGCTCGGGTAGCGACCAAGGTCGGCGAGCCGGGCGACGAGTCGCGCGCGCAACCACTCCGGCGGCGCGCTGCCCCGCACATTCACCGCGAAATCGAGGAGTCCGGGGCGCGCGTCGACGTCGCCGTGATGGCGCAACATCGCGGCGTCGACCGTGCGCGGGGAGTCCTGGAACACAACTCGACACCCTACGTGGCGGCCGGTTCGCGCTGCGGGAGACAATGGCGATCGTGGGACCACTCGAAGTGTGCTTCGTTTGCACGGGCAACATCTGTCGCTCGCCGATGGCCGCGAACATGTTCCAGACGCACCTGTACCGGGCGGGCCTGGCCGACCGCGTGCGCGTCACGAGCGCGGGCACCGGCTCGTGGCACGTCGGCGACCCCGCCGACGAACACGCGGCGGCGACCCTGCGCCGAGCTGGCGTGTTCACCGACCACACCGCGGCGACGTTCGGCCCCGAGCACGCCGACGCCGACCTGGTCGTCGCCCTCGACACCTCCCACGACCGTGAACTCGCCCGACGCGGCGTCCCGAGCGACCGACGTCGCCTCCTGCGCAGCTTCGACCCAACCGCCGACGGCCTCGACGTCCCCGATCCCTACTACGGCGACCAGCACGATTACGACCTCGTCTACGCCCAAATCGACGCGGCCATTCCCGGCTTGCTCGACTGGGTTGTCGCCGAGCTCGCCGCGCGCGATTCCACGGTCTGATGCGCAAACTGCTTTTTCTCCTGCGACCGAGCTGGGTGATCCTGGCCGCGGTTGTTGTCGCCTTCGCGTACCTGTGTTTCACCGTGCTCGCGCCGTGGCAGCTTGGTAAGAATTCGAGCACCGAGCACCGCAATCAGCTCATCGCGGATTCGGTTCGCGCCGAACCGGTTTCGGTTACGTCGCTACTCGACACCACCACGCACGACCCGACGGAATGGCGACGGGTTTCCGCGTCAGGCAGTTACGTTCCGGACTCGACGGTGTTGGTGCGGTTGCGCAACCTCGACGGTGACCCCGCCTACGCGGTGTTGTCGGCGTTCCGCCTGGACGACGGTCGCACGGTGCTGCTTGACCGTGGGCTTGTCGCCGCGGTCAACGGCACCCGCCCACCGGTTGTCGCGCCCGCACCTGCAGGTCAGCAGCGTATTGAGGGCCGGGTGCGCGCTTCGGAAGGGGTGGTTCCCGACAAGCTGCCGACCACGCAGGACGGTTACCGGCAGGTCTACACCGTCGACCTCGCGCAGGAAGCGGAAGTCCTCGCGACCCCACTCACCGCGCTGCCGACGGGTACGGACAAGGGTGGTTACCTGCAACTTGCCGAGGGTCAGCCGGGCGCGTTTTCGCCGACGCCACTCCCCCAGCTCGACGCTGGGCCGTACCTGTCGTACGGGTTGCAGTGGGTGGCGTTTGGCGTGATGGCCCCACTTGGCTTGGGCTACTTCGTTTTTGCTGAGGTGCGGGCGCGTCGGCGTGAGCGCGCGGAGACCGAGAATGTCGCTACCGCCGAGCCCGCGCCGCAGACCAATGAGGCGCGCTTGGCCGACCGCTACGGCGGGAATCGGTAGTCACGCGCCCCGACCGACTTTGGCTATCTCGGCCATGTGGCATAAACGTGCGCGTTCGCGCCTTTACGGCCTGAAATCGGGGGTTTGCGCGCGAATGTGCACGAAAATGCCACTCGGATGGCAACCGAGGGGTTGCGACATCGCGAGGGTCGCCTAGACGGCGCTGATGGCGCGCTAACCCCGTCGGCGGCGTGCGTCGCGCCAGAAAGGCGCACCGCTCGCCAGCTGTGCGGCAACCGCGACACCAAGCGCGGCAACTTGCACCGCTTCCGACATGCGTACCGCGCGCCGCAGGTCAGCCACCTGTGGGGGTGGTCCATCGCCGAGTACCGGGCGCAGTTCAACGCCATGCCGATACTGCGTGCGACCGCCGAGTTGCACGCCGAGCGCCCCTGCCATCGACGCCTCGACAACGCCCGCGTTCGGGCTCGGGTGATTGCCGGCGTCGCGTCGCCATGCGGTTAACGACTCGGCGAAGGTGCCCCCGACCAGCGGCGCGAGGGTGGCGGTGAGGAAACCGGTCAGTCGCGCGGGGGCCAGGTTCGCGACGTCATCCACCCGCGCGGCAGCCCACCCGAAGTTCTCGTAGCGGTCGTTGCGGTAGCCGATCATGGCGTCGAGGGTGTTGATCGCGCGGTAGCCGAGCAGGCCAGGAACGCCCGCGAGCGCACCCCACACCAGGGGCGCGACGGTGGCGTCGGAGGTGTTCTCGGCGATCGATTCGAGGGCGGCGCGGGCGAGTCCGTCGGCGCCGAGCACTGACGGGTCGCGCCCGCACAGCGAGGGCAGGAGTTCGCGCGCACCCGCCAGGTCGCCGCTTTCGAGCCGGTCAGCCATCGCGTGCCCGGTCTTGGCGAGGCTGCGTCCGCCGAGGACGGTCCAGGTGGCGAGGGCGGTGCTCACCAGTCCGCCACGCGCCGCAAGGGCTCCGAGCGCGACAACGGACCCGACCGCGATGGCTTCGTGCACGACCCCGGCAGTCCGCGAATCCGCATAAGTGCGCTTCTCCAAAGCGATTGCGGCAGAACCAAATCCAGCGACGGGATGCCAACGACGGGGGTCACCCACCACCCGATCAAGCCCAAACCCGATCACAAGCCCAAGCGCCGCCGACGTCCCTTTTCGCACGGGCGAAGAGTAGCGCGCACGGCTGAGCCGACCGTCCGCGAAGGGGCAGCGGGAACGCGCGCGTGAGCTTCGAGCCGGATTGCTGCAGCGTCGAGCGACGAGCCGTGCATGCGACGCGATGCCGATCTGAACTAGTGCGGTCCACGTGATTCAAGGCGCCGCGCGCTCGCGGGATGCGTGACCCCGCGTTCAAACAGGGGACCCGGCCTACTCCCCCGCAACCTCGGCGGCGACGATCCGACCGCCCGCGAAGGGGCAGCGGGAACGCGCGCGTGAGCTTCGAGCCGGATTGCTGCAGCGTCGAGCGACGAGCCGTGCATGCGACGCGATGCCGATCTGAACTAGCGCGGTCCACGTGATTCAAGGCACCGCGCGCTCGCGGGATGCGTGACCCCGCGTTCAAACAGGGGACCCGGCCTACTCCACCGCAACCTCGGCGGCGACGATCCGACCGCCCATCGCGACCAACCCCGCGCCCAAACTCGCAGGATGCGTTGCCCCGCGTTCAAACAGGGGTCCCGACCTGCTCCCCCGCAACCTCGGCGGCGACGATCCGACCGCCCGCGAAGGTCGGCGGGGACGCGCGCGTGAGCTTCGAGCCCGACTACTGACCGTGTCGAGCGACGAGCCGTGCATGCGACGCGATGCCGATCTGAACTAGTGCGGTCCACGTAATTCAAGGCACCGCGCGCTCGCGGGATGCGTGACCCGCGTTCGAGCAGGGCCCGACCTACTCCCCCGCAACCAGCCGACCACCCATCGCAACGAGACCCGCGCCCAACCCCGGGTCGTCCGCGCATGCCGCGTCCGCGCCAACCTCGGCGAGTTCGATGACGTACGGCAATGTCGCGTTCGTTAAGGCCACCGTCGAGGTGTGCGGGACCGCGCCCGGCATGTTCGCGACGCAATAGAACAGTGAATTGGCAACGGGGAACGTGGGATTCGCGTGGGTGGTTGGCCGTGACGAAGCGAAGCAGCCGCCCTGGTCGATGGCGATGTCGACCAGCACCGACCCCGGTCGCATAGCGCCGACCAGTTCGTCAGACACCAGGCGCGGGGCTCGCGCGCCAGGAACGAGGACCGCGCCGATCACGAGATCGGCTGCGGTAACGGACCTTTCGATCTCCGCCGACGTTGACGCCAACGTGGTGACGCGGTGGTCGAACAGGGCGTCGAGCTGTCGCAGGCGTCCGAGGTTCGTGTCGAGCACACTCACCCGCGCGCCCATCCCCACCGCGACGGCGGCCGCGTTCGTGCCCGCCGTCCCGCCGCCAAGCACAACAACGTCGGCCGGGCGCGTCCCCGGCACCCCACCGAGCAGCACGCCCGCCCCGCCAAGCGGTGCCATCAGGTGATACGCGCCCACCTGCACGCTGAGCTTGCCCGCGACCTCACTCATCGGCGCGAGCAGCGGCAACCCGCCGTCGGGCCCGCGCACCGCTTCATAGGCGATCGCGGTGATGCCGGAGTTCAAGATCGCGTCGGTGCACGATTGCGACGCCGCCAAATGCAGAAACGTAAACAGCGCCTGCCCGGCGCGCATCAGCGAATACTCTTCGGGCATAGGCTCTTTCACCTTGAGAATGAGCTCGGCCGCCCACACCTCCTTGGCGTTGTCGGCGATGCGCGCGCCCGCCGCCCGATAGGCGCCATCGTCGAACCCGGACCCACGCCCGGCGCCGGCTTGGACAACAACCGCATGCCCGCGCCCAACGAGTTCGGCCGCGCCTGCGGGCGTCAACGCCACCCGTGACTCCTGCGGTTTAACCTCCGTCGGCACGCCCACCGTTCGCGTCATCACCCCAGCTTAGGACGGTTGCCCGCCACTAAATGGGAAACCAGACCGTGGTGCCGGGCAGCGACTCCTACGACGTCGAAGATAGCCGTGCCCCCGGACCAAACGAGGCGACAACACAGCACACGGCGTCACATTCCGAACACCGCGGCTCCCGCATTTGTGGGGTCGCCAATGCGACTGACCCACCGTGTGGCCGCCTACCCTGCTAGCGCGACCGCTGCCGGGCCGCCCACCAACCAACCGGGCTCACTGCCACCGGCGCAGCCGCCACCTCGTCCGGTAGGCCGACAACCCAGCCAATAGCCGACGTCATCACCGCGACCAGCCACTGATCGATGGCGCAGCTGCCCGCGCGACAAGTTGCCGCCCCGGTCACGACCTGTCCGTGGACGGGACCGGCCTGCTAACCTCCGCAGCGGTCGGCACAACCATCCGCGCGCCGGAGCCGCCGCAGGCGCAACATTCGTTGCCCGCGCGACAAGTTGCCGCCCCGGTCACGACCTGTCCGTGGACGGGACCGGCCTGCTAACCTCCGCAGCGGTCGGCACAACCATCCGCGCGCCGGAGCCGCCGCAGGCGCAACATTCGTTGCCCGCACGACAAGTTTTCGCAGTTACGACCTGCGCGCGAACGCGACCGCCCTAACTAACCGCCGACACAACCATCCCCGCGTCGCGGGCCGTCGCAGGCGCAACACTCGTTGTCCGCACGACAAGTTTCCGCCGCACATGAGCCGGCCCGTAGACGCGATTGCCCTAACTAGCTGCCGTAGTCGTCGGCGCAACCGTTTCCGCCGCCGTAGTCGTAGGCGTGACAGTCGTTGTCGGAGCAACAGTTTCCGTAGTGGGCGCAACCGTCGTCGTAGGCGCGACGGTTGTCGTCGGTGCGACCGTTGTCGGCGTAACCGTCGTTGTCGGGGCCGGAGGCTCTTCCGTCGGGCACTCCGACCCGCATCCACACTGGCCGAATCCGCACTGATCCGTCCCGCAGAATTTCACCCCTTCCGGACAACCCGGGCCGGTCTCACTCGGCGCTTCACCCGGGTCGACGACGGGCGCGGCCTGGTCACCCGTGCCTCCGCTGGGCAACCCCGGATCGCCCGACCCCCCGCCAGGTAGCGCACTACCGCCGGCACCAGGCGCCTCCGCCCCAGGCGCGGGCACCGCCGACGTCGTACTAGCAGCCGCGGCCTTGCTCGTAGTCGTTACTCGCGCAGACGACGTCGGCGCGATCGTCCCCGAATCCCCACTCGACGAACACCCGACGGCGACAACGAAAATCGGCAACATCACCGCGAGCAACACCCGCGACGACGACCGCATCCAACAATTCAGCAACTGCCATGCTTCCCAGACTCGCAACCGCATTTCTCTCCTCTATAAAACCGAAATAGACGCACCAAAACCGGTGCGCGCCAACGAAACTAAACCGCGAAAATCTCGCCACGTACCGGAATTCGCAACTGTTCACTCCGCCCCGCAAATCCGAAGGTCAGTGCCAAATACTCAAGGGTCTCGGTGAAATGCGCCCACCCGTCGGCATGCACGGGCACGATCAGCGCGTCGCCAAGCACCTCGGTGGCCTGCACGGCGGTGCGCGCGTTGAGCGTCACGTCGGCGTCGCCGAATCGACCAGCGTTCGCCGCGCCAATGTGTAAGACCGCGACGTCGATCCGCCCGATCCGCTCCACAATCGACGCGACAACGTCGATCGACGCGTTGTCGCCCGACACATAAACCACCGGCTCCCCAGCCGCCCGCAACACGAACCCCGTGACCACGCCGGCGACCGGTTCGCACCCAACCGGCCCGTGGAGCGCGGGCACGGCTGTCACGTCAACGTCGCCAACCCGCACGGTTTCCCACGGATCCAGCCCGCGCACCCCGCTGATGCGGGCGGCGGCGTCGGGCGTCGACAGCACCGTCTCAACGCGACCGAGCAACGCGCGACCGGCGTTGTCGAGGTTGTCCGCGTGCTGGTCATGCGACAGCAAAACCACGTCGATAGCCCCGATGTCATCGACCGAAACCGCGGGCCCGGTGAGCTTGTGCAGCACGATCGGTCCGGGGTAGTCGCCGGGTTCATCGAAGGTGGGGTCGGTCAACCACGTCAGGCCGCCGTAGCCGAACCGCAGCGTTGGTCCACCGGTGTGCAGTGCGTCGATAAGCGTTGGGCGCGTGATGGTCTCGGTCATGACGCAAGCTTCGCGTGCCGCACCGCGACAAACCAGTGGCCCCCAGGCCGACTATCGCTAATATCGGGCCATGCGCAAGGTGGCGGTCATCGCGTTCGACGGCATCAGCCCGTTTCATCTTTCGGTGCCAAGCCTCGTGCTCGGCAGGGTCGGCACCGGCGTCGATGGTCAGCCGCCATACGAGGTCACCGTCTGCACCGAAGGTCCCGGAACCCTTTCCACCGCAGCTGGATTCGACATCACCGTCAACCACGGCCTCGACCTCATCACGACCGCCGACCTGGTGATTTTCCCGGCGTGGGAGCGCGGCCGCGTCCCTTCGCAAGCTCTCACCGACGCCGTCAAAGCCGCCCACGCCCGGGGCGCGCGCGTTGTCGGCCTGTGCTTCGGCGCGTGGGCCATCGCCGCGATCGGCCTCACCGACGGCCGCGAAATCACCACACACTGGGCCGCCGCCGACGACCTCGCCACGACCTACCCCGCCATCACCGTCCGCGCCGACCGCCTGTGGACCGACCTCGGCGACGTCATCACCTCAGCTGGCGTCGCCGCCGCCCTCGACTGCCTGCTCCACATCGTCCGCACCGACCTCGGCGCACGCACGGCGACCGAACTCGCGCGCGCCCTGGTCACCGCGCCGCATCGCAGCGGTTCGCAAGCGCAATTCATTCCGATCGCCGTGCCCGACCGCATCGCCGACGACCCGATCGAACACGCGATGTCATGGGCGCGCACCCACCTCGAAACCACCATCGACCTCGACGGTTGGGCGCGCCAAACCCACCTTTCGCGCCGCACCTTCACCCGCCGCTTCCGCGAGCGAACCGGAACGAGCCCGCAACAGTGGCTGCTGCAACAGCGCACTGACCACGCTCGACTATTACTTGAGTCGACCGACTTGGCCGTTGACCGCATCGCCGAACGCACCGGTTTCGGTAGCGCGGTGAGCTTGCGTCACCACTTCCATCGCATGCTCGGCCTCTCCCCAGCGGCCCACCGCAGTCAGTTTCGGGAGGTGGCGTCATAATCGCGGGCATGATCATCTCTGTGAACGGGCACACTCCCACCATCGATGAGACGGCGTGGCTCGCGCCGAACGCGACCGTGATTGGCCAGGTCACGCTCGGTCCCGAGGTGGGAATTTGGTACAACGCGGTGGTTCGCGGCGACGTTGAAGGCATCACGCTCGGCGCGCGCACCAACATTCAGGACGGCTGCGCGCTGCATGCCGACCCCGGTTTCCCGCTGACGGTCGGGTCGGGCGTTTCGGTCGGTCACAACGCGATCCTGCACGGCTGCACCGTCGGCGATGACGTGCTCGTCGGCATGGGCGCCACCGTCCTCAATGGCGCGGTGATCGGGTCCGGCTCGCTGATCGCCGCGAACGCCCTGATCCCGCAGGGCGCGGTGATTCCGCCGAACTCGCTGGTCGCTGGCGTGCCGGGCAAGGTGCGACGGGAATTGTCCGAAGACGAACTCAACGGCATCAAGCTCAACGCCGCGGGCTACGTGCACAACATTTCGGTGCATCGGGGCGCGACCCAGGTCGACTGATTCGCCCTTGTGAACCGCCACACTGATCAAGCGTCCAGTAGGCCTGCCTGGTAGTTTTGGGGGCAGGAGGTATCGCGGTGACCTACACGAAGGCGCGTTTTCGGCTCAGTGTCGCCGACATCGCGGCGCAACCGGGCGGCATCGACGCCCTGGTGCAGCGCATCGTCGAATTGCGTTCGCGCGGAATGGATTTCGCGGCTAAGGCGATCGAAGCCGAAATGGCGGAGCTGGATGTGACGCCGCGCGGCTGACGCGGATAATCGAGCCATGTCCACCGTCGAAACCTTTCTGGCGCGAATCCAGGCAACGCCGTCGACCGAGCGCGATCAAGTGCTCGACTCGGCGCTGTCGGCGTTCCTGGATTTCGGTATCAAACGCACCAGCATGGGCGAGATCGCGCGACGGGCCGCCATCAGCCCAGCAACGCTGTATCGGCGATACGAATCCAAGAACGACCTGGTCACCGCCGTCGCGATCCGCGAGGCACACCACCTGGTTACCGCCGTTGACGAACGCGTGCGCGCGGTGTCGGACCCGGCTGAGCAGCTAGTTGAGATGTTCGTCGCGTTCGTGAGCGCGAGCGCACGCAACCCGCTGCTGTCGCGTTTGCTTGCGACGGAACCGGAAATCGTCCTCCCGCGCCTCACCACCGAGGCCGCGCCGATGCTCGCGGTCGGCCGTGAATACATCGCGGCGAAGCTGCGCGAGCACGAGTTGGTAAGCGACCCGGACGTGGTGGCGGAAGTCTTTGCCCGCCTTGCTCTTTCGCTAGCGCTAACCCCAGACGGACTGATCCCGCTGGACGACGCGGAAGCGGGCCGCACCTTCGCCCGCACATTGCTACCGCTTGTCGGGTTCCCCTGACACGCCGAACGCGTCTGCGACCAACTCGTCAACGCGCGAATCGTGGTGGTGCGCACCACTTTCCACCAGTGCCTGCACCCGTCGGGCGATGGCTCGCGCGACCGGCGTCGTCGGGTCGGGCAGCGGCAGTCGGCTCACGTACTGGGTGATCCACCGCCTGCGTCCGGCGTAGAGGCGGTTGCCGCACACCGCATCGTAGAACGACGAGCCAAGCGTCGAATTCGCAACGCCCATCAGCAAATACGCGAGTTCGGTTGAACCGGCGAGGTCGCCCAGCGAGATCCAATAGCAGTCCCCATTCACCACCGCGCCGGACGTGTCGAGCGCGAAGCGCGGCCGCTCGCTGATGTCGGGGAACACCACCTTGGGCGCTGCCCACAAATGCGGACGCTGCGGCACCCAAATCTCGTACCACTCGCGCCCGCTAGCGAGCACATACTGTCTGCCAGCAAGTTGCTCGTGATGCGACTGTAAATACCGTGCCGCACAAGGGAATCGCGCGAGGTCGACGGGCGTGCGACGCGGCGCTGACGTGTCGTAGGGATACAGCACGCGCGCCCCATGATTACCTGTGACCTGCCACGGCTCAACGTCGTGATGAGTGATCAAGTCGCGCAACAACTCTGGCTCCGGCGACGAGTCGACTTCGTCCCAGTGCTGCGAGATAAACACCGAGTCAGCGGTCGTTTTGATCCCGACCCTGATGCGCGCGAGGTCACCAAACGTCCGCCAGGTACGGTCACTGATCTTGCCGAGCCACGCGTCGACCGAGGGCTGCGACATCCGCCAGACCGTCTCCGGCTGCGCCATCCGACTCCCCTGCGCGCGAAGCGCACGAGCGGCGGCAACCAGTTTCGCCCCGTCTTCGCACACCTCATCGGCCGCAATCGACACCGCGACCGCCGACCGGGCTACACGCGCCGGGCGCGCGTCGACACCATCAAATGCCACCTGCGCGGGCAAATCCGCCACACCTTGCACCCCCGGTGACGACACAGACTCAGCTGAACCAGCCACGGCAGCCACGCGGGGCACTGGCGAAACCGCAGCACCAGGGCCCATCTGAAACAACCCGGGCGCGACTGCACCGGTACCTATGCCGCCAACGACGGCCGCGCTCCCCAGACCACCAGCAGGACCCCGCCCCAACAACGACCTTCGCCCACCAACAACCGGCGTAGTAGCCAACACCCCAACCTCAACCGCGAATGTGCGATTCCCCGCGCGGACCGTACTCGACTCCGCTGCGGTCATCGCGTCGAATAGCGTTGCACTAGAAGGTGTTCGAGCATTCGCATCTTCATAGACCGACACGTACCGACACGGCTCCGACCCCCGCGCACGCGTCGCGATCGTGATGGCGGGCAACACCGCAGCGTCGAACAGCTTCGTATCCCCCAGGTCGTACAACTCAACCGGTGTCAACTCTTCGGTGAGCACCTGTCGCACATTCGCCCCACCGCGCGTGGTGAGAAACCGGTTCGCGCACAACAACCCAAGCACCCCGTCGGCCGCCAGCAACCGGGGCACGGTCGCGACGAACGGGTGCGTCAGGTCGATGCGCCCGCGCAGCCCGTAGCGCTCACGCAACGCGGTCGCGGTCGGGGCACCCAGTTGTTGGGTTCGCACATACGGCGGGTTGGAGATGACAAGGTCGAACGATTCGTCGGCAAGATCATCGACCGCTGATAGGAAATCCCCAGTGTGACAAGCCAATTCGATTCCCGAACTCAGCGCGGCACGCACCGCGTCCGCATCGAGGTCGTACCCAACCAGCTCAACGTCGCGCCCAGCGGCCCGCAACTCCCGGTACACCGCGAACAACAACGCCCCATCCCCACAGGCCGGATCAAGCACCCGCAACGTGGAGCGCGGTGGTGCGAAAAGCAACGCCCGCCGCGCGAGGAACTCCGCGAGCGGCGTTGGCGTGTAATGCCTGCCATGCCGTTTGCGAGCAGCGGTGTCGGAGTGATTGACGGTGTCGCTACCTAGCGGAACCATCGCACGATTGTCCGCCGCGACAACGCCCAAACCGGACGACACCCCCGCGCCGACCCGAACCGTTACTTCTGGTGGCGGTCCGCCAATACTGCTAATGTGGTCTCAAAATGAGACTAGGTTAGGGAGCCGCCATGGCACCGCTCGATGATTTCGCCACCCTGCGCCGCCTCGCCGACGAACGCTGGACGTGTCGGCAATTCCTGCCCGACCAGGTCGACGACGCAACCATCGAGCAACTACTCAGCCTCGGCCAACGCACCCCGTCGTGGTGCAACACCCAGCCGTGGCAGGTGGTCGTCACCTCGGGCGCTGGCACCGACCGGTTCCGCAAAGAACTGCTCACCCACATCCAATCTGCTTCGCAGGCACCAGATTTCGACTTCCCCGCGAAGTACGAAGGCATCTACCGCGACCGTCGACGCGAGTGCGGCTTCCAGCTCTACGACAGCGTCGGCATCGTCAAGGGCGACCACGAGAAGACCCTGCGGCAAATGATCCGCAACTTCGAACTTTTCGACGCCCCGCACGTCGCGATCGTGACCTCGGAGGCCGACCTCGGCGTCTACGGTGCCGTCGACACCGGCCTCTGGCTACAAAGCTTCCTCCTCGGCGCGCAAGCGCTCGGCCTCGGCGCGGCCCCACAGGCGGCACTCGCGTCCTACTCCCCCTTCATCCACGAGTACTTCGCCATCCCCGACAACCGCAAGGTGGTCTTCGGCGTCTCCTTCGGCTACCCCGACCCGGAAAGCCCGATCAACACCTTCCGCACCTCGCGCGCCCCACTCGACGACCAGGTCACCTGGTACCGCGACTAACCACCTAACCCGGGCCCAGGCGACACCGCGATATCGCGCGCGGTGACGTCCTTCCCGCACACATCGCAGGTCAGGTGTACATGCGCCTCACCGCCACAGTCGCGATGCTCGTACCGCACCGGCGGACCGTCGGGTGCCATGTACGCGTCGCCCCAATCGCGAATCGCCATCAGAATCGGGTAGATGGCGTGCCCTTTTTCGGTGAGCCGGTACTCCTCGTACCCGCCTGCCGGGTGCTTGCTGAGAATCTCATGCTCAACGAGTCGATCGAGCCGCTCCGCTAGCCGACTGCGCGAAATCCCAAGGGCGTCATGGAATCCCATGAACCGTCGCACCCCGGCAAACGAGTACTTGAGGATGAGCAGCGTCCAGCGATCACCAAAGATCGCGAGCGGCCGCGTGATCGAACACGGAACGTCCCCAATCTCGTCATAACGCATGTGGCCATTATGCGCGCAACACGAAAAGGCCCCGCTGAGTTCCAGCGGGGCCTCTCCACAAACAATCCTTACAGCGGGATGTTCTTGTGGTGGCTCTTGCGAGCCGGTGCCGACGCCAACGCGGCGGCGATGATGCTGCGCGTCTTCGCCGGGTCGATCACCTCGTCGACAACACCAATCGCGACAGCGCGCTCAACGCCACCGGCGATCTTCTCGTGCTCAAGGGTGAGCTGCTCGTGCAGTGCTTCGCGCTCAGCTTCGGGCGCTGCGGCCAGCTTCTTCTTGTGCAGAATGCCAACCGCGGCCTTCGCGCCCATGACCGCGACCTCGGAACCGGGCCACGCGTACACGGCCGTCGCACCGAGCGAGCGGGCGTTCATCGCGATGTACGCGCCACCGTAAATCTTGCGGGTGACCAGCGTGACGCGCGGAACGCGAGCTTCGGCGAAGGCGTGCAGCAGCTTCGCGCCACGTCGCACGACGCCTTCCAGTTCCTGACCAACGCCAGGCAGGTAGCCGGGCACGTCGGTGACGACGATCAGCGGGATGCCGAACGCGTCGCACAGGCGAACGAACCGCGACGCCTTCTCCGCGCTTTCGGAGTTGAGGCAACCGCCGAGGCGAAGCGGGTTGTTGGCGAGCACGCCGACGGTGCGACCACCGAGGCGACCAAGGCCAACGACCATGCTGCGCGCGTAGCCGCCCTGGAGCTCTTCGAACGTGGATTCGGTTGCGCCATCAGGAGATTCGACGTTGTCGAGCAGCTCGTGGATGATCGGCTTCACGTCGTAAGCACGCTTGGCCGACTCGGGGAGCATCGCCTTGAGGTCGATGTCGCCGTGCTCAGCGGCAGCCTGGTCGAATTCGCCCTGCTCGGCGAACATCGAAACGAGGCGACGGGCGCGGTGCAGCGCGTCGGGCTCGTCGTCGGCGGCGATGTGGCACACGCCCGACTTCTTGTAATGCGTTGTTGGCCCACCGAGGGTTTCCATGTCGACGTTCTCGCCGGTCACGCTGCGAACAACGTCGGGACCGGTCACGAAAACGCGACCCTCAGGCGCCATGATGACGATGTCGGTGAGCGCGGGACCGTAGGCGGCACCACCGGCGGCGAAACCGAGGACAACCGAGATCTGGGGAACCAGGCCCGAAGCGCGAACCATCGCCTCGAAAACCAGGCCAACGGCGTGCAGCGCCTCAACACCTTCGGCGAGACGCGCGCCACCGGAATGCCACAGGCCGACTACCGGAATGCCGGAATCGATGGCGGTGTCGATCGCGTCGACAATGTGCTTGCAGCCCTCGACGCCCATCGCGCCGCCCATGACAGTGGCGTCAGAGCAGTAGGCGACAGTGCGAACACCGTCGACCTCGCCGATGGCGGCGAGAACACCGGACTTATCCCGCGGGTGTAGCGGCAGGACAGTGCCGGGATCGAAGAATCGTTGGAGCCGACCGAGCGGGTCACGCGGATCGGTCGTCGTGTCTTGAAACGCGGGAGCAATGATGGTCATCGCGTTTACTCCTACCTTCGCAGAATGTGTGGCCGCTGTTGTCGCGGCTGCGTATGGCGAACCACGGGCGGGGTCGAACCATGTAGTTGGCGCGACCCCCGCACCGAGGATCGAGATGCACCTACGGGCGGAGCGGGTTATGCCCGACCGAAGGCGAGCGCGACATTGTGCCCACCAAAACCGAAGGAGTTGTTGATCGCGTACTCGATTTCCTGGCGACGGGCCTCCCCGTGCACCACATCGAGGTCGATCGCCGGATCCTGGTTTTCCAGGTTCAGGGTTGGCGGCACGATTCCGTCACGGATGGAAAGCACCGTGAGGATCGACTCAAGGGCGCCAACAGCGCCGATCGAGTGACCGAGCGCCGACTTCGGCGCATACACCGAAGCGTGGGTGCCGATCGCCTTGTGGATCGCGTTGCACTCGGCGGTATCGCCGACGGGCGTCGCGGTCGCGTGGGCGTTGATGTGGGTGATGTCGGACTTGGTGAGTCCAGCGGTCTGCATCGCCCGCTGCATCGCCCGCGCCGCACCGGTGCCCTCAGGGTCGGGTGCCACGAGGTGGAAGCCATCCGACGTGATGCCGGCGCCGAGGAGGCGAGCGTGGATGGTCGCCCCGCGAGCCTTGGCGTGCTCTTCGGTCTCAATGACCATGAGCGCGCCCGCTTCACCGAAGACGAAGCCGTCGCGATCCTTATCGAAGGGACGCGAAGCACCCTTCGGATCGTCGTTGCGAGTGCTCATCGCGCGCATCATGGAGAACGCCGCGATCGGCACCGAGTCGATGAAGCCCTCGACGCCACCGGTGACGACGATGTCGGCGTCACCCATCACGATCATCCGCCACGCGTTGGCGATGGCCTCCGAACCCGACGAGCACGCCGAGACCGGAGTGACCACTCCCGCCCTGGCCTTGAGTTCGAGCCCGACGACAGCCGACGGACCGTTCGGCATGACCATCTGAACAGCCAGCGGCGAGATCTTGCGGTAGCCACCGTTCTTCAGCTTGTCGACCGAGTCGATCAGGGCGTCGCCACCACCGAGACCGGTACCAATCGCGACGCCGAGGCGTTCGGGATCGACTTCCGGGCTGCCCGCGTTGCGCCAAACCTCACGACCGAGGACGGTCGCGAGACGCTCGACATACGCCATGCGGCGGATTTCGACGCGGCTCAGCAGGGTGTCGGGGCTGACCTTCAGGTGACCGCCGATACGCACCGGCAGGTCATATTCCTCGATGAAGGAATCCTCGAGAACGTCGATTCCGCTCTCACCGTTGAGGAGTCCCTTCCACGTCGCGTCGACGTCACCGGCGATCGACGTCGTTGCCGCCATCGAGGTGACGACAACGTTGGGGAAGTTCCCGTTCAAAGTACTGGGAGCAGGAGTGGTCAAAGTTCAGCCCTACTCGGAGTCGAACTTGGCCTTGAGCTCAGCGGCGAGCTCACCGTTCTCGGCCTCAAGCTTCTGGACGTAAGCGACACCGTCGCCGACGGTCTTCAGGCTGGCGAGATCCTCGTCGGGGATCTTCACGCCGAACTTGTCTTCGAGCTGCACGGCGATTTCGACCATCGACAGCGAGTCGATGTCCAGGTCCTCGACGAAGGACTTCTCCAGCGTGACCTCGGAGGGCTCGATACCGGTCACCTCTTCAACGATCTTGCCAAGTTCTTCGACGATCTGTTCCTGGGTCAGAGCGGCCACTTTGGTGGCTCCCTTCTTGTAGCTACGTGATGGGGTGGGATGGAAGTCATTCACCTCGTCGTGAATGACCGCCGGGGGAAAGCTAGTTGGTGCCCGCGGTCACAGCCAACCCGGGCAGGGCGGCGAGGTCGTCGGGGGTCTTGAGCGCCAGGTTCGGCGTGCCCTTGAGCTCGCGCTTGGCGATCCCGACGAGGGTGCCAGCGGGCGGCAATTCGACAACAGCCGAAACACCAGCGGCGCGAACGGTTTCGGTGCACAGGTCCCAGCGAACTGGGCGCGTGACCTGGGCCGCGAGCTTGGCGATCGCGTCGGCACCCGAGGTGACGGGCTGACCATCGAAGTTCGACAGCAGCGTCCGAATCGGGTCGCTCGGCGAGATCTGGGCGATGGCCTCGGCGACAGCTTCCTGTGCCGGGGCCATGAAGTTGGTGTGGAACGCACCGGCGACGGGCAATGCGCGGACCCGTGCCTTCTCCGGCGGGTTCGCGGCGAGCTCCGCCAGAGCATCCAGTGCGCCCGCCGCCACGATCTGGCCTACCGCGTTGCGGTTGGCCGGGACGAGATCGAGTTCGGCGAGCCGAGCGAGCACGGCGTCTTCATCGCCGCCGAGCACCGCGGACATTCCGGTGGGAGTAAGCGCGCAAGCCCTTGCCATCTCCCGGCCACGAATGGCAGCCAAGCTCACCGCTTCATCGGCGGTGATAACGCCTGCCACCGCGGCCGCGGCGAATTCGCCGACCGAGTGCCCGGCGACGACTGTATCCGCCGGGAACGCTTCCGGGGCGATTTCGGCGAAGGCCAACAGCGCCGCGGCAACAACGAGCGGCTGAGTGACGGCCGTGTCGACGATTTCCTCCGCCGTGGCGGTGGTGCCGAGACGGGCGAGGTCGAGGCCCGCGGCCTTCGACCACAGCTCGATGCGGTCAGCGGCGCCGGGAAGAGCGAGCCACGGCGCGAGCATGCCTGGTGTCTGGGACCCCTGTCCAGGGGTGAACAACGCGATCACCCCCTAAGAAAACACTGTGACGCGGGCCGCATGAGATGTCGGCGCGAATGAACCTTAGGGTGAGCTTTTGTAGGGGTCCCACAAAATCCGTGGTGGGAAGTCCGGATCGACCGAATCTTCAATCTCGTTACAGTGACTCTTCACGAATTGTTACAGATGCGACATCTGCGACAGATGGGGACGATTCGTTACTGGTTCGTGTCAAACGCCCCACTGTGGCTGCGATGCGCAGCACATATGCGTCCCGAGGATTCATCGGGTCACGCCCGGTAATCTCGCCGATTCGTTTCAGACGGTACCGAACGGTATTTGGATGGACGTACAGCTGGCGCGCACAAGTCTCTACCGCGCCGCCACAATCTAAGTAGGCATCGAGTGTGTCGGATAACGAAGATCCCGCCGATGCCAACGGGAGCACAAGATACTCGTTTAGCGCGTCTATCGCAGCTCTATCGCCTAACAGGGCCCGTTCTGGTAACAGCTCGCCCGCGTGAACGGGCCTTGGCGCGCCTCGCCAGCCAACAACGGCTTCCATTCCGGCAAGCGCCTCGATAGCGCTGGCGTGCGCGGCGCTGAGCGTACGCATGGTTGGGCCGATGACAACGGGACCGTCGCCGAAGACGTCAGCGAGCAGGTCGGTGAGGAACGGCGTTCCCATCCCCGACTCGCCAAGGTGCCCACTAACGACCATGACAAGGCGCGCACCTTGCACCACCGCGAGCGCCGCCCGACCGTGCCGCGACGCGATCGTGTGCACCGCGCCAACCGTCGACACACCCTGGTCGGCAGGCGGCGTACCAACAAGCACCGTTGCGGGCGCGGTGGCGTCCCAGTTGAGCGTGGCGGCCCGCGAAAGCATGTCGGGACCGGTGTCGCCGCGCACGACCGCGTCGACCACCAGGGCCTCAAGACGCGTATCCCACGCACCACGCGACTCGGCCGCGCTCGCGTAAACCGAGGCGGCGGCGAAACCGAGCTCACGCCCGTATCGCAACACCGCCTCAGTCAACGCGACAAGCTGCCGGTCATTGCGAGCAAGGGCGGGCAGCCACTGTTCGAAGAAGTCCATGGCGACGCGCACCATGTCGACGGTCTGGCGCAGCGTGAGCCGCCGCGCCAGATCCTGCGGAATCACCTGGAACGCGTCAAGACTGAATCGAATATCCGATTCTGGATCTTGCAGCCACTCAAGGAAATTCACCACCGCCGTCTGCACCAACATCTGGACGCCCGCACGCTGCGCGGCGTCCAGATCGGCGAAGAACGGCAACCGGTCCTGCATTGACCCGACCGCCTCGGTCGATAGCCGCCCAGAGAACTGCTTCACCCGCCGCAGCAACGTGTCGGGCAGCGGATCACGAGTCTGCCGATTGGGCGTGAGCGCCCCGGTCGGCAGGTAAACCTCGTGCTCGCTTGTGCCCTCGGAGATGCGGCGCGGCCGCGGCGGCTTACGTTCCACAGTTCAATAGTCCGCTACGCGAGTTCCTCGGGTGCGTCCGCGTCGGGCTTCGGCGCGGCGGCGACGCTGTCGATGCCGTATTTACGTGCGGCTTCGACGACCTTCATGTGATCGAAGGTTCCCTCTTTCGCGAGCCCGGACAGCACAGCGACCACGATCGACTGGGCGTCGATATTGAAAACGCGACGGCCAGCCGGGCGGGTGTCGGAGAAGCCGAACCCGTCGGTGCCGAGCGTGATGTAGTCGCCGGGCACCCATTGACGGATCTGGTCGGAGACAGCGCGCATCCAGTCGGTCGCGGCGACAACCGGTCCGCGCGCCTCGGCGAGCGCCTCGGTGACATACGGTGTGCCGTGGTCGACCTCGGGGTGTTTGATCGCGTTGATCTCGCGAACAACCGCGTCGCGCCGCAGCTCACCGAACGACGTCACCGACCACACATCCGCGCTCACACCCCACTCGTTCGCGAGGAGTTCCTGGGCTTCAAGCCCGATCGGCACCGTGACACCAGAGACCAGAATCTGGGCTTTGATGTCGCCCGCGCCGCCTTCGCGGTAGCGGTAGATGCCCTTCAGCAGCCCTTCGACATCGAGGTTCTCCGGCTCGGGCGGCTGCACATACGGCTCGTTGTAGAGGGTGATGTAGTAGTAAACGTCCTCGCCACCGAAGTTGCCGATCGGCTTGGGTTGCGTGCCTGGCATCGGCGACGGCGTCTCGGGGCCGCCGCCGAACATGCGCCGCAGTCCGTCACGCATGATGTGCGCGATTTCAAACGAGAACGCCGGGTCATAGGTCACAACCGCCGGGTTGGTCGACGCGAGCAGCAGCGACTGACCGTCGTTGTGCTGCAGGCCTTCTCCGGTCAGCGTGGTGCGACCGGCCGTCGCGCCGAGCACGAAACCGCGCGCGAGCTGGTCGGCGGCGGCCCAGAAGCTGTCGCCGGTGCGTTGGAAACCGAACATCGAATAGAAGATGTAGAGCGGAATCATCGGCTCGCCGTGCGTGGCGTACGACGTGCCAGCGGCGGTGAAGCACGCCGTCGAACCGGCTTCGTTGATGCCCTCGTGCATGATCTGACCGGCCGAACTCTCCTTGTAGGCGAGCATCAGATCGGCGTCGACGGACGTGTAGAGCTGCCCGTTGCGGTTGTAGATCTTGAGCGTCGGGAACCACGAATCCATGCCGAACGTGCGGGCCTCGTCGGGGATGATCGGCACGATGCGCTTGCCGATCTCAGGGTCGCGCAACAGTTCCTTGACCAGACGAACCAACGCCATCGTAGTCGCGACCTGCTGCTTGCCCGACCCCTTGCGCACCGACCGATACGCCTCGTCGCCAGGCAACTTCAACGGCTTGGCAGGCGAGCGACGCTCAGGCACGAAGCCGCCCAACGACTTTCGCCGATCAAGCGCGTACTGGATCACCGGGTTGTTCATGCCGGGGTGGTAGTACGGCGGCAAGTACGGGTCTTTTTCCAGCTCGGCGTCGCTGATGGGGATGCGCTGCAGGTCGCGGAAGTCCTTAAGGTCTTGCAGCGCAAGCTTTTTCATCTGATGCGTTGCGTTGCGACCTTCGAAGTGCTTGCCGAGGGTGTAGCCCTTGATCGTTTTGGCGATGATCACCGTGGGCTGACCCTTGTGCGCCATCGCCGCCGAATAGGCCGCGTACACCTTGCGATAGTCGTGGCCGCCGCGCTTGAGGTTCCAGATGTCGCTGTCAGACATGTTGGCAACCAACGCTTTTGTGCGCGGATCGCGACCGAAGAAGTGGTCACGCACGTACGCGCCGTCGTTGGCTTTGTAGGTCTGGTAGTCGCCGTCGGGGGTGGTGTTCATCAGATTCACCAGGGCACCGTCGCGGTCGGCGCTCAGCAGCGCGTCCCACTCGCGACCCCACACCACCTTGATCACGTTCCAGCCGGCGCCACGGAAGAACGACTCAAGTTCCTGAATGATCTTGCCGTTACCGCGAACTGGGCCGTCGAGGCGCTGCAGGTTGGCGTTGATCACCCAGGTGAGGTTGTCGAGCGCTTCGTTGGCGGCGACCTGAATCAGGCCGCGCGACTCGGGTTCGTCCATCTCGCCGTCGCCGAGGAAGGCCCAAACATGTTGGTTCGACGTGTCTTTGATGCCGCGATCGTGCAGGTAGTGGTTGAACCGCGCCTGATAGATCGAGTTCATCGGGCCGAGACCCATTGAGACAGTGGGGAATTCCCAGAAGTCGGTGAAGGTGCGCGGGTGCGGATACGACGGCAGGCCCTTGCCGAAACCGCCGTGGCTGTATTCCTGCCGGAATCCGTCGAGGCGTTCGGCGCTGATGCGGCCTTCGAGGAACGCGCGTGCGTAAATACCCGGCGACGCGTGGCCCTGGATATACACCTGGTCGCCGCCGCCGGGGGCGTCCTTGCCGCGGAAGAAGTGGTTGAAGCCAACCTCATACAGCGCCGCCGACGACGCGTAGGTCGAGATGTGGCCGCCAACGCCGATGCCGGGTCGTTGCGCGCGATGCACCATGATCGCGGCGTTCCAGCGAATCCAGGCGCGGAAGCGGCGCTCGGTTTCCTCGTCGCCGGGGAACCACGGCTCGTTTTCGGTGGGGATGGTGTTGACGTAGTCGGTTGAGGTGAGCGCCGGAATCGACACTCGTCGTTCGCCAGCGCGCTCAAGCAACCGCAGCATGAGATAGCGCGCGCGACCGGGACCTTCCCGATCGAGCATGTCGTCGAAGGATTCAAGCCATTCGCCGGTTTCCTCCGGGTCGATGTCGGGCAAATACGATGCCACCCCGTCCCGGATCACTCGCACGCGATCGCCAGTCGGTTTAGCTGGCGAGGCTGCGGCGGCTCCGGTGGAGGAGTCGGCGGAATTCTCGGAAGCGTCAGAGTGGATCAGGTGGGTCAAATCTGCTCCTCGTACTTGGGGGCGTGGCCGCTGATGGCTTGCCACGGTCCCCGGGCCTGCCCGCTTGGTGTGCGGGCCACCCGTCGCTAATGGTTCGGGCGCATCCCCATCCTTACCGATAGGCTCGTCCGGGTCATCACGTCGACGGGGATACCAACCAGTTTCTTTTTTGAAGGGATCGCGCAGGATGAGGCAGCAGCAACGGCTGGGACTACTGTGCGCGACCACCGCCGCAGCGGCCGCCGTGGTCATCGCGGGCTGCGGCGCGCAGGTCACCGGCACACCGACCACTGACGCAGCCGATGTCGCCGCCTACAAAACCACCGCCGCTGCCGCGTCGTCGGCCGCCGCCGCGTCCAAAGCTGCCGCCGCGCGCACCCAAGCGATCAAAGACAATTGCGGCCAATTCGCGACAACGACCAGCGCGGGCGTCAAGGCCTACAACGACTTCATCACCGCCCACGACACCAACGCCCCCGACTACGCGGCCAAGCGCGACGGCGCGGCCACCACCCTCGACAACGCGGCGCTGAAAGTGGAGACCGGCGTCGTCTCCGCCGTTGGCGCGCTGCCGACCGAGCTGGCAGAAAAATTCACGGCCTATGTGACCGCCGCACGCGACCTCGCCGCCGAGACCAAGAAAATGACCTACAGCTCGCCCGTTGCCAAGCTCAACGAGGCGAGCCGACGCATCAACGGCGCTCGAACAGCCGTCCACGACGCGTGCCAAGCGAACTAATTTTCGCCCTCCGACACGCGGCAGACCGTCCCAATTCGTCCGATCAGCTTGCGCTACGGGCCGTAGGCGTGTTCGCTAGCACCTATCTATTGTCGGCAGTTTAGGGAGGACACCACCGTGGTCGCCGCGGCGGACGCGCAGAACTACGCTCAGAAGCTTGGCATTTCTCACGGCTTGGTCGTTCAGGAATTGGGCTGGGATACAGACACCGACGACGACTTGCGCGCCGAAATAGAGGAGGTGAGCGGCGGCGAGATGGTCGATGAGGACTCCGACGAGGTCGTTGACGCTGTCCTGCTCTGGTGGCGCGAAGGCGATGGCGATTTGGCCGACGAACTGATGGACGCCATCAGTCCGCTTTCGGACGAGGGATTCATCTGGGTGCTCACCCCCAAGACTGGTCAATCCGGACACGTGGACCCGAGCGAGATCGCCGAAGCCGCCCCCACGGCTGGGCTTACTCAAACGTCAACTATCAGCCTCGGTAGCTGGACCGGCTCACGCCTCGTTCAGCCCAAGGCTCCGACTAAACAGCGCTGACGTCGCGCCTAATTTGGTCCGCTAAGGTCTCAGCCGAACGGTTGTCGTTCGGCTGAGACCCAACGGGAGGATCCACCCCATGCCGCTCGCGGTTGGCACGCTCGCGCCCGAGTTCACCCTCAAAGACCAGAACAACCAACCGGTCTCCCTGTCGGATTATCGGGGCCGCAAGAACGTCCTGCTGGTGTTCTACCCGCTGGCGTTCACCGGCATTTGCCAAGGCGAGTTGTGCAAGGTGCGCGACGAACTGCCTAAGTTCCAAAACGACAACGCCGAGATCCTTGCTATCTCGGTCGGCCCGCCCCCCACGCACAAGATCTGGGCGGCCGAACAGGGCTACCTCTTCCCGTTGTTGTCGGACTTTTGGCCGCATGGTGCGGTCACGCAGGCCTACGACGTTTTCAACGAGAAAAGCGGCTACCCGAACCGTGGAACGTACGTGATCGACAAGTCGGGTTACATCACTTTCGCCGAAATGAACGGCCCCGGAGAGCCCCGTGACCAGGCGCTTTGGGAGAAAGCGTTGGCCGCGCTAGATTCATAGTCGCAACCCGGGCTTTGATGCCCTGTTTGCACGGGGCGTATAGCTCAGCGGTAGAGCACTGGTTTTACACACCAGCGGTCGTAGGTTCGATCCCTACTGCGCCCACTTTGAAAGCACCGGAGTATCCCGACACCCGCAGGCTCAAAACCTCCGCAGTGGCCCGAAAGTGTCCCAAGCGGAATAGCCCGCGGCGATTACGGGAAATCAGCACGGCCCCTTAGCCCGATACCTTCACCCCCAATTGCGACGGGTTGCTGGCATTCCTGAGTTGCCCTGCGCTGTCGGCACTACGCCGAGGACCTGGTGGATTCCTAACCCTCCGTCTTCAAACCCCAGTGCCGAAGCCGCCATGTACAGCCGCCAGATGCGGGCGCGGCCCTCGCCGACGAGCGAAACCGCTTGATCCCAAGCACTTTCCAGATTGGCGACCCAGTGGCGCAGCGTTAACGCGTAGTGCTCGCGCAGCGCCTCGACGTCGCGCACCTCAAACCCGGCGCGCTGCATCGCCAACGCGACCTCACCCACATCGATGAGCTCCCCGTCAGGGAAGACATAGCGCCCGATGAACGAACGGCTGCCCATCGTGGATCCGCCGGGGGATGAGATCGCGTGGTTGAGCAGACGGCCTTCGGGGCCAAGCAGTGCGCGCAGGGTGTCGAAGTACTCCGCAGCGCGTTTGCTGCCGACGTGTTCGAACATGCCGATCGAAGAGATGGCGTCGAACTGTTCGCCCTGCAAGTCGCGGTAGTCCGACAGCCGGATCTCAATATTCGCGCTGAGCCCGGCGTCGTTGACTCGCTCGCGCGCGAGATCGGCTTGCTCGCGACTGATCGTGACGCCGACGACTTGCGCGCCATAAACTGACGCCGCGTGCATGGCCATCGACCCCCAGCCACACCCAACGTCGAGCAGACGCATACCGGGCCGGTCGGCCAGGCCTAACTTGCGGCAGATCAGCTCATGCTTGGCACCCTGGGCATCGCCGAGTGTGCTGTCTTGGTCGACAAACCGCGCGCACGAGTAGGTCATGCTCGGTCCGAGAACCAGCCGGTAGAAGTCGTTGCCCACGTCGTAGTGATGGCTGATCGCCGCCGCATCCCGACGCTTGGTGTGCACCGGTCCGCGACGGGGCCGCGCTTCTTCGGGTGGCGGCTTCGGACGCGTAGTGAGCGCGCCGAGTCGGCGAGCCACGTCCACGGCCTGCCAGGTAGCGCCGAGCCCTAGGTGCGCGTCGTCCGAGGCCGTCAACTGCAGCGACCGCAGCATCGTGAAGATGTCGCCATCCAATTCCACATTCCCACTGACGTAGGCGCGCGCGAGCCCGAGTTCCCCTGGCGCCCAGACCATGTGGCTCACCGCGTCCCGCGACCGCACCCGCATCGTGCCCGCATTCCCGGATTCGATGGAGCTTCCGTCCCAGAACTCGAACCGCACCGCAGGCTTGGCACCCAACGCCGCCCGCACCAACGGTTCGAACGCCGCCGCGACGGTGCTTTCGTTTCCCATCCGACAACTATGTCCCGCGACCTAGGTCGCGAACCGCAACGACGCGGTGTCGCCATCAGACGTCACCAACCCCACGACGACTAGTCTGCCCCGCATGGCGAAATCCATCCCAGACGGCGAATCCATCCTCCTGCGCACCGATTTCAGCGACGACGCGGCGTGGGCCGAACTCCTCACCGCAGTTCAGAATTCGTATTTGGCGGATTCAGCCACGGGCCTCACGCCGGTCGACGACCGCGCGTTCGACGGTGTCACGCTCGACGATTTGCCAGCGCTGGTCGGCGACCGCACCTACCTCTTCCTAGCCGACGCGACCACGATGACCGAGCCCGAACACCCGATCCTTGCCGTCGACACCACCGACGACGATTTCGAAACGTTCCGCCTAGCGCCAAGCGCGATGGGAGCGGTCGAGGTGAACCTCTGGCTCGCCAACATGGATTTCGCCGACTTCGCCGAGAGCGTGGACGAAGACGGCATCTATCGCGGCTTCGGCGAGTAGGACGTATGAGGCAACGAGAAAACGTTCACCCGAGCGGCCCAGCGTTTTGGCAGTCTGCCACCATCGCCCTCGCGCTAAGTGCCTGCGCGGCAGCCGCGATCTTCGGGTTTGTGATTGGGCTTGCTGATGGGAGCGCGTCGTTGCACGAGGCGTCCCCGAACCACGTGTTCGCCATCGTTGCCGTCATCTTGGCCGTGATCGCGGCAGGGTTGGCGTGGCGGAGGACGCCGACGACGGTCGGGGCCGCAGTTGGTGTGTTCACCGCAGGAGTACTTGTCGCCTTCGTCTGCGTGGCGAACGCGTGACCCGCCCCTTCCGCTATGTGCGCGACGACTGGTTCGGGCCAGCGTCGTTTATTGCCGCCACCGTGGGCCTGCTGTGCATTGCGCTTCCCTACACAAAGGTGGTGCCGCACGGTTCGGGCTGGCTTGTTGCCACGCCGCTCGTGGCAGGAGCCGCCTTGCTCGCAATGAGCGGGCTGAGCATCGCGCCACGAATTCGCCTGCGGCGCACAGGGATCGGCCTCCTCGCCGCGTTCGCGGCCTTCATCCTGGCCATCCCGTGCTTCCTCGCCGGCCTCGCACTCTCCACAATTTTTCGATAGCCGCGACGATGAAGGGAAAATTGTCTACAATTTCAGCGGGGTGAATACGAATGATGCTATCCAGGTCGGTTGTGACCGTTCTGGCAATTATTTTTCTGGTCGGCTGCGCATCAAGTGCCGAATCTCCACGCGTGCATAGTGACCTCACCGCCGTACAGGCACAACAAACAATTCGCGGCTATATGACAGACGTGTTGAGGTCACTCCCGGTGGGTGCGGCCCTCTCAAAGACACCAGACAATCCTGGTCTTGCGGTCAAGAACCATGTGAAGCCACTCCCGAATCCGTGTTGGGACGGCAACGAGAAGTCGAGCGGCCCTAGATATTTAAGAGTCGGGTACTGGATCACCGGACTGCCGGTCGGCCGCGTCAGCGAGGAGTTCCTAGCCATCCAGGAGGCGTGGAAGCGCAATGGCTGGCAGGTCGATTCGTCGATACCCTCGGTGTCGAAGGCTGCGTTGCCCGACGGGTACGGCCTGCAGCTCCAAGATGCAGGTAAGGGCGACGGCTCACTGAGCCTGACTGGATTCTCCCCCTGCGTGCCGGAATCGACGATCGCCGAACTGCAGCCCGACCCAACGACTATCGAACGGCCGTCGTAGGTCGGGTCGTCGTGCTCGTCGCACCAGTCGTTGGGGTCGTTGACGATGCCCGAAGCCTTATCGACTTTGACCTGGTACCGATCAATAATCCACGCTTCGCCTCGCCATTCCGTGCTTCCTCGCCGGCCTCGCACTTTCCACAATTTTTCGGTGACTACCCACGTCGCCGACAACAGCCGCCGAAACCCAGAGTCGGTCCCGCGATCGCGGAACCGACTCATCAAACTGGGCTCAGTGCGCGCTAACGCCGCTGATCTCGTTCGGTGCGGCAGCGAGAGTGGCTGTGGCCGTGACCTTTCCGGCAGCTAAGTCGACGCGATGCACCTTCTTGGCGGCCGGGTCGGTCACGTAAGCGACCCCGCCACGCACGAACAGTGCCGGGCGCGCTTCCTGCCAGTTGAGAGGCTCCTGCCAAGGACCGAGCACATCGATGGTGCGAACTTGCTCGCCCGCGACCGGGTCGATCACGTGGATCTTGCCGTCGGTGCCGAGCACGAGCGCCTCACCCTGCGGACCGCGACCCAGCGAACGGAAGGTGTAACTGGTACCGATGTCGACTAGGCGAAGGGTGCCGTCGGTGGTGTTAACCAGCGAAATCTGCTGCGGCCGTTCGAGTTCCGCATCCTTGTCCTGCTTGTAGTCGCCGAGCACGATCGGCGAAACCTCGCTACCGGACATATTGCCGATCCGGCCGTAGGGGTTTGGGCTCTTCACCTTGGTGATCTTGCCGTCGCGATAGATGACAGCGCCGGTCTGACAACCGACTACCACCGCTTCGCCCTGTGCTGCGGCTTCGCCGTGAACTCCCGGACAGTCCTCGTTGCGGGTGATCTCCTTGCGGTTGGGGTCAAGGACAGCGAGTCCGACCCGCGCGTCGGCGGTGCCGAGCGTGATCAGCATGTTCCCGTTGCTCAGTTCGAGGGCGACACCGTGGTGCGCGGTGGGCGCCTTGTACACCTCCGAGGATTTCCCCCCATCGATCTTGTCGCTGTCGATGACGGTGACCTCGCCGGTGCCGTCGGCAAAGAGCACCGTCTTGCCCGCGTGACGCACTACGTGGCCGGGCTTGCTGGCGGCGTACTCGGTTCCGGTGAATTTAGCGGCGTAGGCGTCGAATACCCGGAAGCCGTCCTTGGTCGACACCATCACGTGGTCGTCGTCACCGGCGGGGTTGAGTCGGTTGAACCCTTCGAGTTTCACCTCACCTTCCTGGGCGAGGGTGGCACCGTCGAGCACGTAGATGCCGCCGTCATAGGTGAGCGCGACGGGTTCAGCGCCCGGCGTGTGCTCGTGCTTGTGTTCGGAATCGGCTGTGCCGCAAGCGCTTAGCGCGAGCACCGAAGCGATCGCCCCGGACATGGCCACCATCGTGGTGGTCCGTGACCTATTCATGTGTTGCTCCATCTCTTCGTGCGTGAATTACGTTGGTTGGCCGGTTAAGCCGCGCGCGATGGCCTCGGTATTGGCTCGCGCCATCTCCAGGTAGGTGGCTGCGCCCTCGCCGGGCCCGGTCAGCGATTCGGTGTGCAGGGCGATCACCCGCACCTGCAACCCGGTGTGTTCGGCGAGGACGCGCGAAAGTCGGCCGGGCGCTGCGGAATCAGCGAATATCGCGTTTACTCCCGCGGCCCTGATCGCGGTAGCGAGTCCGTCGAGGTCCGATGCGCTGGGTGAGGCGAGGGTGGTGCCGCTCGGGAGCACCGCGCCGATCACGCGAAAGCCGAATCGCTGTGCGAGATAACCGAATACGTGATGATCGGTGACCAGCTGCCTGCGCTCGGTCGGGATCGAGGCGAACCGGTCGGTCATCCACCGATCGAGCTGGGCGATTTCACCGAGGTAGCGCCGCGTATTCGCTTGCACCACAGCGGAATCGATCCCGTTAACCGTGGCCAGCACTTCCGCACTGATCGCCTCGACCGCCAAGCGTACCCGCGCCGGATCGGTCCAGAAGTGCGGATCGGGTTGTCCGACGGACTCGTCGGAGGCGTAGCGGATCGGGTCGACCTTCTCGGCAACCGCAATGGCCGGAACGCCCGCCCCCTCCGCCGCGCGCACGTGTCTTGCCACGCCTTCTTCAAGCCCGAGCCCGTTGTGCACCACCAGCGCGGCCCGCTCGATTTCGGCCGCCTGACGTGCGGAGATCGCGAACGAGTGTGGGTCGGTGCCCGGCCGCATCAACACCGTCACCGGGACCGAGTCACCGACGACCGCCTTCGTCAGGTCGCCGAGGATGTTGGTTGTCACCACGATCCCGGACCGTTCGCCGCCGCGTGTGCACGCGCTTACCAGCGGCCCGAGCAACGCGACCGCCAAGATCAACTGGACCGTTCGGCGGATCGCCGCTTTCGATGTGCGCTTCACAGCCCGGTCTCCACCATCAGCGTGGGCGCGATGTCCAACTCGAAAGTCCGTGCCACCCGGAGGTTGTCGTTGTAGGCGATCTCGTGAACCTTGCGACCGCGAATGTCATTGACGTAGGCGCGGTTGGGGTCGACGCGGATCACCGGCTGCCCATCGACCGGCCCGTCCGACACCGTGAGGCGCGCCGTCTCCGCACCGGATTCGGGGTCGATCCCGCGCAGGACGCCGTCGCGCGTGAGCACCAGCAGCGACGCCCCTTCGCCAGCGGTGTTCACCGCGACCGGATCGGCGACAGCGGTTCGGGTCCAGGTCTCCTTCCTGATATCGAGCGCCCACACGCCGTCGCGACCAGCCAGCGCGGTCAGCGTGGTGCTGCCGGGCCGGTGCGTGAATTCGGTTGCTCGGTCGGTGGTCGGGCTCGGGTACGCGATCTTCTCGGCGACGAAGTCGCTTTCGCGTCGCGTCACCACGAGCGCGCCGTCTGCACAGCCGAAAACGACTCCGCGCCTGGTGACGGCCTGCCCCTTCGGCTGCGGGCACGTGGTGTCCAGCGCCTGCACGGACGCGCCGTCGCGACCGCGCACTTCCACCCGACCCGAACTGTCAGCGACCACGATCCGCTCGGCATACGGCAGCGCGATGCCCGCTACGCTGCGCTGCTGTTGGACAGTGCCGCCATCGAGGGTCGGTCGGTCGAACAGGATCGTCGTCCCGGACGCGAGCACCACCGACGTGACTGCAGGGTCGGCGTAGGCACCGACAATGCCGGATCGCGGAACCTCCGACGGTCCGGAGCTGGGTAAAGCAACCGTGCCGAGATCGCGGACGGGTGCCTGGTAGTAGTGCCGATGGTCGTCGTGCTCGACCGTCCATCCACCACTGTCAACGACCCGAACCGAGGCCCCCGAGCTGAGATACGCGTACCGCCCGTCCCCGACCACTCCGTCAGTCGGCAGCGAATTAGCCTGCGGCTGAACATTTTCCGGCGTAGGTGCGACGTTCAGCAGATCGATCACCCGAACAGCCCCGGTCGCGGACGCGACAACTAGGCGCGTCTGCGCCTCGCTCATCTCTTCCGCACCAGCGACGTACCCGTGTGGCGCCTCCTCAAGCGGCGCAGGTTCCTCGGCCGAACCACATCCCACCAGCGGCAGCGCGGCAAGCGCGGCCACCGAAGCGGCCCCCACCTTCCCGAGCCGGTCACGCACCGCTGAGCAAATCGCGGAGACGAAGAACAACCCGACCGCGACCGCCGCGATAGTCGCGCCAGCAGCCGTTTCCGCGTGCCACGAAATGACCAGTCCCGCAATGGTGGAGAACCCGCCAATGAGCGCGGCGATCAGCATCACCACCGGAATCCGGTCCGACCAGTACACCGCCGCCGCAGGCGGGGCGATCAATAACCCGAACACCAGCAACGTCCCGACGACGTGGAACGAGGCAACGATCGCCAACGTGAGCAACCCGATCAGCGCCACCTGCGCCGCCTTCGGATGCAACCCGAGCGTGTGCGCTTTGCGCGGATCGAAAGTCAACGCGACGAACGCGCGGTGCCCGAGCACCGCGATCACCAGCGCGACCACGAGCGCAATCACGAGGTACCACAGGTCAACCGTGCGTACGGCGAGCACGTCACCGAAGAGGAACCCGGTCAGATCGACAGCGAACGACTGTGACCGCGACACGATAATCACCCCGGTCGCGAGCATCCCCACGAACAGCAGTCCGATCGCGGTGTCGGCGGCGAACCGTTTGCCGCGCGAGAGTGCCGATACGCCGAACGCCATCGCGGTGCAGCTAATCGCCGCGCCGACAACCAGATTCCCACCAAGCAGCGCCGCGACCGCGACGCCGGGCAGCATCCCGTGCGCCATCGCGTCGCCAAGAAATGCCATGCCGCGCACCACGACCCAGGTTCCAGCAAGGGCGCAGACGCAGGAAACAAGCAGGCCACCCCACATTGCTCGTTGCACGAATGCCACCTCGAACGGGGCGATCAGCCAATCCATAGCGGCGAAGCTATACTGAAAACGATTATCATTTCAAATGAGGTGAGATGAAACACACAGATGATGCGGCGTTCCGAATTGAGCGCCTGACAGCGGCCTACGCCGGGCAGCCCGTGCTGTCGGAAATATCGGCGACCATCCCGCGCGGCCGGATCACCGCGATCGTCGGACCCAACGGGTCAGGCAAGTCGACCCTGCTCGGCATCCTCGCGGGCACCGCGTCGGCGCGGTCGGGCAGTGTGCGTCGAACCACCGCGCACAAACCAGCTTTCGTCGTGCAGCACAGCGCGATTCCCGCCGCGATGCCGATGACGGTGCGCGATGCGGTATCGATGGGCCGCTGGGCGCATCGGGGTCCGTGGCGGCGACTCACCAAAGTCGACCGCGAGATCACGCGCGCCTGCCTAGAGCGAATGGACCTCACCGACCTGGCGACCCGACGGCTCGACACCCTTTCCGGCGGTCAGCGCCAACGCACCCTGCTCGCCCAAGCGCTAGCCCAGCAGTCGGACCTGGTACTTCTCGACGAACCGTCGACCGGGCTGGACGCGGCTTCGCGCGCCGAGATCTCCCGTGCGCTGGCCGACATCAGCGCAACCGGCGTCACCGTGGTGCAGGCAACTCACGACATGGCCGAGGCCGCGCTCGCCGACTACTGCCTGCTGCTACGCGACGGTGTTCTCGAAGCGGCCGGACCTCCCGAGGAGGTGCTCGCCAGAGCGGAAGCCCCGGTTGGGGTGCGGTCGACGGGGTAATTCCTCGCGGCGCGCCTTCGTCGCCGGTCGTGTGACCGGGCGCACACTCAGCTCACACATCGAGCGCGACATTTTCATACAGAAGGGCATTCTGGATGAAGAAACCGGTCTTGGAGTTGCTCAAGCGAATTCGTGCGGGGAGTGTGGCGGTCGTACTCGCCGCAGGTATTTTGTCGACTGTGCCCGGCACAGCTACTTCCGCCCCAGGCGATTCGTTTACTTCCGCCGATGTCGGTTTCGCGGAAGGGTCCGTTTCCGGGAGCGACCTCGCCGCTCGACTTCCCGCGATGCAATCCGCCGTCGCCCCCAAAGCGCCGATTGTGCGCGTTGACCTCGATTGGTGGTACGTCGAACCATCGCGCGGGGCGGCCCTGAAATGGGATCAACTTGATCCAGTTGTCAATGCCGCGGCCGCGCGGGGAATGCGCGTTCTGCTCGTGCTCGCCTACGCACCACCGTGGGCGAATGGGAATCATGGTGACGACAAATGGTTTCCGGTTCGCGACCAAGATTGGACGTCGATTATCGACCGCACCGTCGCGCATTTCGGCAACAAAGTCCAGGCATACGAGGTGTGGAACGAACCAAACTTCGTGCAGTTCGGCAACTTTGGGACCGACCGCAAGACTCGCTACTGGCAGCTTGTAAAACTCGCTTATTCGCGGGTGAAGGCGGGGTGCCCTTCGTGCGTTGTCGTCGCGGGGGCGTCAGGCGCGGGAACAGTGCAGGGCAGTACGAATCCGAACGCGCCGTCCGTGTGGCTGGATTGGGCCTACCGAAACGGGTACCGCAACTATTTCGACGCCGTCGCCCATCACCCGTACCCGGCGTGGAATTCAGGGAAAGGTCCCGCTGACCCCGAATGCGTGAATCGTTGGTGGAATATGTTCGGGCCGCCCGCTGAGTCACCGGCATGCGGCGAACTCGCGAATGTGCATTCGGTCATGGTCCGCAACGGCGATACCGCGAAGAAGGTTTGGGGCACTGAATTCGGTTATCCGACAGCCGGATTGGCCGCCATTCCGAGCGCGGCGACCGTCAGCAAATTCCTCGTGCAGGGTGTCCAAATGTGGCGGGCACTCCCCTACGCCGGCCCGCTTTTCGTGTATTCCTACCGCGACCGCTGCACCGCGGCAGGCGACCCCGAATGCCACTTCGGCCTGACAACCACAACAATGGCGCCGAAGGAACCGATCTTCACCGACGTCACTGCCGCACTCCGAGGCGAAACCCAGCCGCCACCACCGCCCAGTAGCCAGGACAAACTGCTAGTCGGCGCGACCCTCACCCGCGACACCTCACTAAAGTCCCGCAACGGCCTTTACGAACTGTGGTTACAGGGCGACGGAAACTTGGTCCTGTACCGCACAACGGGCGAACCGATATGGGCAACCGGAACAACAACAGGCGCGACGTTGATCAACCAGTCCGACGGAAACCTGGTCCTCTACCCCGCACGGGGCGCGGCAGTGTGGTCGTCCAAAACATGGAACGCGGGCCCATCAACCCTGACCTTGCAAGACGACGGCCGCCTAGTCCTCACCCGCAACGACACGGGCGCGACCACGTGGTCGATAGGGTCGACTCAGGGTTGAGAACGCCGATGCCGCCGCTCAGGCTGAAAGCCGGTCAACGAAAGCGTTCAGGTTTTCCACCACCCGCTTCGCCTTCTCCTCCGGCGTCAAATCCTCGCGATAGCGGCTCCCCATCGACGGCCGCTTCTTGTTCCGCGCGTAAAGCGAGCACGCGAGGTCGGTGCACATGTACGTACCGATCGTGCTCCCCTTACGTCCCGATTCGCCCGTCTTGCTCGCGGTCATGAGCGAAACGCCGCCGCCCGAATGCGTGGTGAGGCAGATCGCGCACATTTGCGTCTTCGCCGACCCGCCGGTCTCATACCGCAACGCGATACTGACCAGCTCACCGTCGCGCGGCACCGAGATGTAGCAGCGCCCGGCATACGACGGGTCGGCCCAGCCGAGGAAGTCGAGATCTTCCCAGGGGCGTTCACCCAGGTCACGCGGCACATTGAGCCGCTTAGCGTCGCCTTTCGAGCAATTGATAAACGACGACCTGATCTCGGCTTCGGTGATGGGTTCCATGATGTAGCCATGCTAACTAACCGCGACAGCTGGCAATTCCCCCTCACGCCGATACCGCCCCGGCGCCACCCCATATGCCCGCTTAAACGCCTTCGCGAACGCGAATTCTGACGCGTACCCCACCTTTCGGCCCACGCTCGCCAGCGGTAGCGAGTCTTCGCGCAACATTCGCGCCGCCGTCAGCATCCGCCACCGGGTCACATACGCGAGTGGCGGTTCGCCGACGGTCGCCGCGAATTTGCGCGCCAACGTTGCCCGCGAAACTCCCGCGCGTGAACTCAATTCGTCAACCGACCACTCCGCAGCAGGATCAGCGTGGATCGCGCTCAGAGCGGCCGACACGGTTGGGTCGGTGAATGCCGTCGCCCACCGACCGGATTCGCGCGAACTGAACCAGGTCCGCAACAAATACAGCAGCAGAGGTTCAAGCAGCGCCGGGATCGCCGACGAAGTGCCGAGCTTCGGTTCCGTCAATTCATCAACAAGCAATTCGACAATGGCGCGCAACCCATTTCGCCGCCCCGATTGTGCGGGCAGGTGAATGAAATCCGGTAATTCATCGAACATCGGATGCGTTCGACCACGTCCCAGCGCGTACGCCCCGCACAGCAATGCCGACCGCGCGCCCGGCCCGTCGATTTCGCGCGGCTCACCGGGATGCGCGGCCTCGGTGACCGCGCTATCGAGCTGATCGACAAGCGTGTGCGCTCGCCCGCGCGGCATAAAGACCACGTCGCCCTCTCCGAGTGCGATCGGCGCGTCGTCCGGTGGCACCAACCAGCACGAACCCTGCACGACGACGTGAAATCCCGCGCCCGGCACCTCGGGATAAGCGCGCCCCCACGGCGCGTGCCGCACGAACATGCCCGACGTTGGATTGCCGGTTCGGATGGCGGCGAGGGTTTCGCTCAAGATGTCCACGCCACACACCATAAAGACACGGAAGGCGTCACCTGGCAGGCCGTAGCTTCGTCACGATCGCCAACGACGGCCCACGCCCCGCCTCCGTGTGGCTCAACATCGCATACTCGGCCAGCCGTTCGTCGCCCGCGCAGATCGCGTCGATCAGCACCCGGTGCTCGTCAACCTGGCCGGCGATGTCACGGTCGGTCGTGAGGAAGAACAGCCAGCTCATGCGCGCCAGAATCGTGCGCATGAGCTGGATCAACAGGGTATTGCCAGCCAAATCAACGATCGCACCATGCAGGGCCGCGTTGACTTCCGCGATGCGCAGCGGGTCGCGACTAGCCATCGCCAACTGAGACTCGGCTTGAAGAGCCAATAACGCCGCCGCCGAAGCGCCGCCCTTGATCCGTGCCGCGGCAAGCCGGGCGGCCAACGGCTCAAGCCCGACGCGCACGTCGAACAGTTCTTCCACCGCGGTCCGGTCCCATGACCGCACCACCGCACTACGCCGCGGCTGCGCGCTCACGATCCCGTCAAACTCCAACAGCGCCAACGCTTCTCGCACAGGTAGGCGCGAAGTGCCAAGCAGCTCAGCCAATCTGGCTTCAGGTAACTTCTCGCCCTCGCGGTACACCCCGGTGATGATGCGACGGCGCAGTTCGTCGTAGATACGGCGGGTCTGCGAAGTGTCTTCAAGAGGCGGGGGCACGCGACAAGTCTACGAACCCGATAGCGCGGCCCGCGCACGCTAGTCGGTAAGCGGCAAATCCGCATTCGGTAGACCAAACATATATCTCTTACGAAAGACCAACCACGACAAACGGCCGCGAAATCCCAGTCAAGACCGCTAGATACCGCCAATAACCAGCACCGATCTCATTCACCATCTCGAAACACCGCCAACACAGGCGGGATACACGCGACACTGATTCTGTATACCGAATGGTTCCAACTACTCGAGAGCTAAGTGTGGCTGTATACCTGATCAGGCGGGTGGCGCAGGCCGTGATCACCCTGTTCGCGGTGCTCACCCTCGCCTTCATCCTGGGTCGACTCACGGGCAGCCCAGCCGCGTTGCTGCTGCCCGAGACCGCGACCCAGGCCGACATCGCCGCCCTCGACGCCAAACTCGGCTTCGACAAACCGCCGCTCATCCAGTACTTCAACTACCTTGGCGGCGTCCTCACTGGCGACTTCGGCGATTCCTACCGCCAACAGGGCACGTCGTCGATGGACCTCGTGATGCAGCGACTGCCCGCGTCGCTCCAATTGGGAACGGCGGGCTTCGCGATTGGCGTCGCACTCGCGTTCGCGGTTGTCCTCGGCATCCATCTGAGCGGCCGCTGGGCGCTCCGAGGCGTCGCACTCGGACTGGGCGCGGCCCGACTTGCGGTGCCGGACTTCCTCTTTGGGCTCCTGCTCGTGCTCATCTTCTCGGTGAGCTTGGGCTGGCTGCCGTCGCTGGCGGGCGCGGACCCGCTCGCGATCGTGATGCCGGCGGTCACCATCGCAACGGCCCAATTCGTTGTCTACGCAAGGCTTTTGGACAACTCGCTTACTACGGAAAGCTCGCAGGACTACGTCCGCACGGCATACGCGCGCGGCGAACGACGGTCGACCGTACTGCTACGCGACGTCCTGCCCAATGCCCTGCTGCCCGTGCTAACCATCTCCGGCATTCACCTCGGCACGCTGCTCGGCGGCCTGGTGATTGTCGAAAGTGTCTTTGCCTGGCCAGGTTTGGGCCAACTGATGCTCGACGCGGTATTCAGCCGCGACTTCCCCGTCGTCCAGTCCGGCCTGGTGGTGATCGCGACGATCTTCGTACTCGTAAACCTCGCCATCGACGTGCTGTACGGCTTTGTCGATCCGAGAGCGAGGGTCCGATGAAACGGCTTTCCAAGCGCGACCTCGCGGCCGCTGCCGGGGTCGCGATGATCGCGATCGTCGTCGCGTTCGCCCTGATCTACCCGCTGACCCCCGGTTACGCCCCGTACGCGCAGACCCTTGCCGACGCCTTCACCCGCCCGTTCACCACCGCGCACTACCCGCTGGGCACCGACTCACTTGGCCGCGATTTGGCGAGCCGACTCGCGCTGGCAGGTCGCATCACGCTGGGCCTTGTGCTGGTGATCGTGCTGGTCAACGCCGCGATCGGCCTGGTCATCGGCACGATTTCGGGCTACTTCCGCGGCATCGTCGACTCGCTCCTGATGGGCGCGGCCGACGTGCAACTCGCGGTCCCGATGACGTTGATCATCATGGCTGTCTCGGCGGTGCGCGGTCCGAGCGTCGGGCTGATGGCGACCATTCTCGGCCTCACGTTCTGGGTCGGCTATGCCCGTGTGAGTCGGGCAGTGGCACTTGGCCTTTCGTCTCGCGATTTCGTGATCGCACCGCAGTTGCTCGGCGCGGGATCGCCGTGGGTGATGCGCAAACACGTTGTGCCGCATGTGCTTATCCCCGTCGTGATCCTCGCGACCGCCGACCTCGGCAACGTGATGATCATGATCTCGTCCTTCGACTATCTCGGTCTTGGCGTCCAACCACCAACGCCCAGTTGGGGATTGATGATCACCGACGGCCAGAAGTACCTGCGTCAAGCGCCGTATCTCACGATCGTGCCCGCTGTCGCGCTGCTGCTCGTGATCGCGGGAACCCTGCTGGTAAGCCAGCGCTTCACCGCATCGGGCAACGGCCTGCGGCGCTCAGTCCGGCGGCGCGACATCAAGGAGCCAGCATGAGCCTGTTGGAAGTGACCGATTTGACCGTCGGTTATGTCACCGCCGCTGGCGAGCGCGTTGTGCTTGTCGACTCGGTCAGCCTGCGACTTGAGCCCGGCGAGGTGCTGTGCCTAGTTGGTGAATCGGGATCGGGCAAGTCGGTCACCATGCTCGCCGTGCTCGGCCTGCTGACCGACCCCCTCACCGTCTTCAGCGGGAGCGTCCGGTTTCGCGGCAAAGAGCTGATCGGTGCCGACGACGAAACCCTGCGAAAACTGCGCGGCGCGGAACTTGGCATGATCTTCCAAGACCCGATGACCTCGCTAAACCCGGTCCGTCGCGTCGGCACGCAGATCGGTCGCGCGCTCGCCGTCCACCAACAGTCCGACCGCCGCACCCGCGAGCGCAAGGTCGTCGAGCTACTCGACGCTGTCGGCATTCCGCAGCCCGCCGAACGGGCACGCGCCTACCCGCATCAGTGGTCGGGCGGTATGCGACAGCGCGCGGTGATCGCGATGGCGATGGCTAACGACCCCGCGATCCTCATCGCCGATGAGCCAACAACCGCACTCGACGTGACCGTCCAAGCCCAGCTGATGGCCGTACTCGCCGAGGCACGCGAACGTAGTAATGCCGCAATGGTTTTGATCACCCACGACCTAGGCCTTGTCGCCCAATACGCCGATCGTGTCGCGATCATGTACGCGGGTCGGGTGGTTGAGCAGGGCACGGTGTGGCAGATTTTCGACTCCGCGACGCACCCGTACACCCTCGGCCTTCGTCGCAGCCTCATCGGCGAGCAGTCCGCAACCGAGCGCGCTTACGCGATCCCCGGTGCCCCTCCCCCACCAACAAAACGCCCGGCGGGCTGCGGTTTCGCACCGCGATGCGAGTTCGCGAACAAGGCGAGCGAGTGCGAAACCCACGTTCCCGCGCTCGTCACCTTGGCTGACGGCCGCGCCATCGCCTGCCCACCCGCGCAGGTGGCGTCATGAGCGACAACGTGATTGAAGTCGACGGCCTCGAGGTTGTCTTCACCAGCCGACGCGGCCTGCGAACCCGTCGACTGCGCGCCATCGACGGCGTCAGCTTCGCGGTCCGAAAAGGCGAAACCTTCGGGCTGGTAGGCGAATCCGGCGGCGGCAAGTCGACGCTGGTCCGCACCCTATTCGGTATCAACAAGCCGACGGCGGGCAAGATCGAAATCCTCGGCCAGGACCTAGCCACGCTGTCGCCCCGTCAACGTCGCGCGCTGCGCAATCGCGTCCAGTTGGTCTTCCAAGATCCGTATTCCTCCCTCGACCCACGCATGACCGCCCACGACATCGTCGCCGAACCGCTGTGGATCGCAGGTGGCTATACGAAGGCGCGCGTCGTTGAGCTGCTCGACCAGGTCGGCCTCACCTCAGATGTGTTGCAGCGCAAGCCCGCTGAGTTTTCCGGTGGCCAGCGACAACGCCTCGGCATCGCCCGCGCCCTCGCGCTTGAGCCGGAAGTCCTCGTCCTCGACGAACCGGTCTCCGCGCTCGACGCGTCCGTGCAGGCCCAGGTGATCAACCTGCTTGAAGACCTACAGGAACGTCTTGACCTGTCGTATCTCTTTATCGCGCACGATCTTTCGGTCGTCCGGCACCTCTGCGACCGCGTCGGCGTCCTCCACCTCGGCAAGCTCGTCGAAATCGGCGACACCGCAACAGTTTTCGCGGCGCCGGCGCACCCCTACACTCGCGCGCTGCTTGCCGCGGTGCCGATTCCCGATCCGCACCAACGTGCCCGCGACGCCTCGTTGCTGGTACGCGGCGAACTGCCCGACGCGGCGAATCCGCCGAGCGGTTGCACGTTCCGTACCCGTTGTCCCGAAGCTCAACCAGTTTGCGCCGCAACGGAACCCACGCTCTCCCCTGTCGCTGGCGAACACACCGTGTCCTGCCTGTTCCCGCTCGAAAGGATCACCCAATGAAACCCCTCCTCCGTTCCGCGACAGGCGGACTGTGCGCGCTCGCTGTGGCCAGCCTCGTGCTGACCGGGTGCGCGCCAGCGGGCACCAACGCTGCCGGCGCCAAGGAGATCGTGATCGGTGCCGTGACCGAGCCGTCGAAGATTCCCGACCCCATCATGGACGGTTCGCTGGCTGGCTATAACTACTACTTCGCCGAATTCGAGCAGCTTGCCCGCTTCGACGCCGACGGCAAGATCGGCCCATCGCTGGCAACCAAATGGGAGCACAACGCCGACTTCACCGAGTGGACCTTCACGATCCGCACCGATTCGAAGTTCAGCAACGGTGAACCGGTGAAACCGTCGGATGTCGCCTTCACCTACAACACGATTAAGGCGAACCCGACGGGCGACCCAGCGACCTACATGGAAATGTTCACCTCCGCCGCTGTCGGGCCGAACAACACGGTGATCTTCAAGCTCAACGCACCGTTCTCCGCGTGGCCGACCATCACGACAGGTGCGTCGATCGTCCCGGAATCGGTGTACACGAAGCTCGGATCGGCGGGATTCGCGGCGGCCCCGGTCGGGTCGGGACCGTACATGTTCGACCATTACACGCACGGCGTCGAGTACGTGCTCAAGCGCAACCCGAACTACACCGGCAAGCAAGCGAACTTCGACAAGCTCACCTTCAAGACTGTCGCCGACGCCGACGCACGGCTCAACGGCGTGCAGTCCGGCAGCCTCGACGTCGCGTTGATCGCGCCGAATCAGGTTTCCGCCGTTGCCAATTCGTCAAGCGTGACGGTGAAGGCAACCGGTTCCAACGGCGTCACGTTCCTCGGCATGAACTCCACCGCTGGCGCGCTCACCAACCCCAAGGTGCGTGAGGCGATCGGCTTGGCCATCGACCGCGACGCGATCGCGAAGAACCTCCTCGCTGGCAAGGCCCAGGTCGACAACCAGCTCGTCGCGAAGTCGGTCGGCGGCTTCAACCCCGCCTACCCGAAGGCCGCGTTCGACCAGGCTAAGGCCAAGCAGCTTGTCGCCGAGTCGGGCTACAACGGCGCGCCGATCCCGTTCCAGTACGCGACCAACGGGCGCATTCCGTTGAGTTCGGAAATCGCGCAGGCCATCCAGGGCGACCTCGCCAAGGCGGGCCTGAATGTGGTTCTCCAGGGCACTGACCAGGGCAGTTTCTCGCAAATCATCTACGGGACGAAGAGCGCCCAGGGCATCTACCTCAACACCTACGCGCCGTCGACGATGGACGGCGACGCCCCGGTCGCGTCGATGTTCGGCAACCAGCAAAACGATTACGCGATGCTGCCCGCGACGGCCGCGCTTGTCGCGAAAACGCGCACGGTGAGCGGGCAGGACCGCATCAACGCCTACACCGAGTTGTTCAAGTTCAACGACGCGAACACCCTGCTCATCGGCCTCTACACCCCGGACACGAGCTACGCCGTCGACCCGAAGTTGACGTGGACGCCACGTGCGGACGGCATGATCACGGTCGACTCGGCGACCTTCGGAGGCTGACACACATCCATGAGCAATTGCCTCCACATCAGCAATGTCCGTCCCTGGGGCGGCGAACCGGTTGACGTGGTTGTCGAGAACGGGCTGGTCACCGACGTGGCCAGCCCGGCCGACTGCCCAACGTTAGACGGCCACGGCCGCATCATCCTGCCCGCGTTCTCGGACGTGCACCTGCACCTCGACTCCAGCTGCCTCGGCTTGCCGTTCCGCACTTTCACTGGCGAGCCCGGCCGCTGGGGTCGCATCATGAACGACCGCGAGAACTGGCGATCGGCAGGACGTTCGGTTGCCGATCGGGCCAGCTTCACCCTCGCGGTGGCAGTTGCCAACGGCGCGACCAGGATTCGCACGCACGCCCAGGTTGATGCCGATTCGAAGCTAGAAAAGTTCGAAGGTGTGCTTGCCGCGCGAGAGCGCTACGCCGACGTGTGCGATGTGCAGATCGTCGCGTTTCCCCAGGTTGGCATCCTGCTTGAGCCGGGTGTCGTCGATCTTCTTGACGCGTCGTTGCGGGCGGGTGCCGACCTCATCGGCGGGATCGACCCATGCGAAATCGACCGTGACCCGGTCCGTCACCTCGACGCGGTGTTCGGCCTCGCGGAAAAGCATCAGGTCGACGTCGACATTCACCTCCACGAGGCGGGCGAACTCGGCCTCTTCACCACGGCCTTAATCCTGGAACGCGTCGAGGCGTTGGGAATGCAAGGGCGCGTGACCATTTCGCACGCACGCGCGCTCTGCTCAGGATTACCGGGCGTTGGCGCGACGATCGACCGAATCGCGGCCAACGATGTCGCGATCACGCATGCGGCGGGCGGCGGCGGCTGGGAGTTACCGCTCGCTCAGCTCGCGGCGGCGGGCGTGCGCGTCGGTGTTGGCATGGACGGCCAGCGCGACTACTGGTCGCCCTACGGCAACAGCGACATGCTTGACCGCGCTTGGCAATTGGCGTTCACGCAGGGCTACCGATCCGACCCCGAAGTCGAACACGCGCTTGCCGTTGCCACGTGGGGCGGCGCGAGCGTGCTCGATCGAAACCTCCTGCGACTGAGGGAGTTTGGTGCCCATCCCGGCTTCGCGGTCGGTGACCCAGCCGAGTTCGTGCTGCTCGATTCCGTCAGTCCTACGGCCGCCGTCATGGATCGGCCTGCTGAACGGACGGTGATCCATCGCGGCGCGGTGATCTCGGTCGACACCGACATCGCTGGCTTCGAGATTCCCGGCCGGTGGAGCAATCGATGAAATGTCTTCGCGCCGAACATGTTCTGGGCTTCCGAGACGGCGGCCATGCGTTCCTTCGCGACGGCCAGGTTGTCGTCGACGGCACGCGCATCGTGTCGGTCGGCCAACGCGCCGACGGCGACTTCACCGAGGTCATCGAACTGGGCGACGTGCTGCTCATGCCGGGCCTCATCGACCTGGACGCGCTCACCGACATCGACCACGCCCTGATCGACTCGTTCCAACCGGCGTCACTGGGCCTTGGCTTGCAGTGGTCGCGCGAGTACGCCGAATCACGCAGGAGCGCGGTCTTTTCCGCCGACGAGCGCGCGTTCATTCGCGAATTCGGCTTCGTCCAACTGTTGCTACACGGCGTGACGACGGCGATGCCGATCGCGTCGGAAGTACACAGCGACTGGGCCGAGACCTATGCCGACGCGGTCGCGATGGCGCAGGCGGCGCAACGACTTGGCCTGCGCGTCTATCTCGGCCCCGCCTATCGCGCCGGGGTGAACGTGGTCGACGCCGACGGAACTAGGTCGATCTATTGGCAACCCGAACTAGGCGAAGCGGGCCTAGCCGACGCGACGCGTTTCCTAGACTGGGCCGACCAACAGGATTCCGACCTGATCCACGGCGTCCTCCTTCCGTGCCGAATCGAAACGCTCACCGAGCCGCTCATGCGCGCGACCGCCAAACTCGCGGCTGAGCGCAATGTCGTTGTTCGACTCCACGCCTTGCAAGGTCTGCTGGAACGCGATTTCGTGCTGGCCGAACACGGCATGCCCCCGCTAGCTTTGCTAGCGGAAACGGGCTTGCTCGGCCCGAATCTGCTGATCCCGCACGGTGTTTACCTCGACTCGAATCCGCTAGTTGATGCGTCAACCGACGACGACCTCGCGACCATCGTCGATTCGGGTGCCGCGGTGATTCACTGCCCACTCACCTCGGCCCGCTACGGCTCAGCCCTGGATAGCTTCGGGCGTTACCAGGCTGCTGGCGTGCGGTTATGCCTCGGCACCGACTCGTTCCCACCCGACCTGATTCGCGGAATAGACACCGGCGTGAACATCGCGAAGGTAGTAGGCCATCGCTTGGACGCGGCAACGTACGCTGACTACCTCACCGCAGCGACCATCGGCGGCGCGAACGCGCTAGGTCGCCCCGACCTCGGGCGAATCGAACCGGGTGCCACCGCCGACCTGGTCGCCTTCCGACTGAACGACCCTCGCACGGGCGTCCACGACGACCCGCTGCGCACTCTCTGCATGAACGCGTCAGCGCGGGAGACCGACTTCGTGATGGTCGCTGGCCGAATAGTGGTGCGCGACAGCACAATTGCCGGCATCGATTTGCCAGCGATGATGACCCGAGCTCAGTCGCTTTTCACCCGAATGCGCGAGGCCTACTCGGGCCGCGACTACCAATCCCGCCCGACAGCCGAACTGTTCCCGCCTTCGTTTCCCGACTTGTAGGCAGGCGATACCTGCCAGGATAAAACCATGTCCAAACGCGAGCTGCTTATTCTCGGCACCGCAGGCGCGGTCCCTACCCGTCGCCGCAATCACAACGGGTATCTCCTTCGCTGGGACGGGCAAGGGATCATGTTCGATCCCGGCGAAGGGACGCAACGGCAGATGTCGCATGCGGGGGCGTCGGCTACCGAGTTGAACTGGTTGTGCGTCACGCACTTTCACGGCGACCACTCCCTTGGCGTGCCCGGCCTCATTCAGCGACTCGGGCGCGACCAAGTTCCGCACGACGTCAACGCCGTTTTCCCGCAAGAAGGGCAGCATTACTGGGACCGGCTCAAACACGCGACAAGCTACTTCGGCGAACCCACGCTCGTCGAACACCCGGTCAGCGGACCCGAGGCAACGGTCGATGGCGGCGCGTTCACCATCACCGCACGTCCCCTCGACCACAGCATCCCCACCTACGGCTACCGCCTCGCCGAACCCGACGGGCGCACGTTCCTGCCCGACAAACTGCGCGAACACGGCATCAGCGGACCTGCCATCCGCGACCTCTCCGGCGACCTGCTCGATGAATGCTCGGTCGCGCGGCCGGGCCAGAAGGTCGCGTTCATCATGGACACCCGAATCTGCGACAACGTCTTCGCGCTCGCCGACGGCGTCGACATGCTCATCATCGAGTCAACCTTCCTTGACGCCGAAGCCGAACAAGCCGCCGAACGCGCGCACCTCACCGCCCGCCAGGCAGGCGAGGTCGCGCGCCAAGCAGGCGTCGGCACGCTCGTCCTCACGCATTTCTCCGAGCGCTACACCGGCCAGCACGATCCGCTGTTCCTAGAACAGGCCGACTTCCCGAACACCGTTTTCGCGCACGACCTCGACCGCGTGCCACTGCCACCCCGACGAACCGCCGACGTCACCGGCTGAGCCGCCGCGTGTCGCACGAGCGCGCGCACACTGGAACTATGACCGAACCTGCGATCGTCGTCGATGTCGCCAACGTGATGGGTTCCCGGCCGAATGGCTGGTGGAAGGACCGCGCTGGCGCGGCTAAGAAGTTGCTCGCCCAACTCGCCGACCTGGGTGCGCAGCAGCACGCCGAGGTGGTCGTGATTCTGGAAGGCCAAGCCAAATCCGCTGGCAAAGGCGATGAGAGTTATCCCGGCGTCCGGGTTGTGCTCGCGAAGGGCGAAGGCGACGACACCATCGTCGACGTGACCGCCGAGCTGAAAGGCCGCCCAACCACCGTCGTCACCGCCGACCGTGGCCTGCGCGAGCGGGTGGAGAAATTGGGCGCGAAAACGGTCGGGCCGGGCTGGCTATTCGAGCGAATCGATAAGTAGAAATCAGCCGACGTCGCGGCGCAACCAATGCACTTCAGCGCCGCTTTCGGGACCGTGCCGGTAATCCTCTAGGTCCTCGTCCCACGGGGTGCCGAGCGCGCGATCGATTTCGGCCGACAAATCATAAGAACCGTGCGAACTGAGTTCAGTCGACGCTTGCAGTAGCGCGCGCAGTCGCATTTCGCCGAGCATCACGTCGCCATTCGCGCCGGTTGATCCGTGCCAGAGCCCAAGGGCGGGAACGAAACTGTAGCGCTCGCCGTCGACGCCTTCGCTCGGATCTTCGGTGACTTCGAAACGCAATACCGGCCACGTCCGCAATGATTGAGCAATCCGCGCTGCCGAGCCGACCGGACCCAACCAATCGCAACTGGCCCGTAAATGACCGTCGGCGGGTTGGGTGGTCCAGCGCAATTTCGCAGGCGCGGAAAGGGCTGACGACAGCGCCCATTCCACGTGCGGGCACAGCGCCGCGGGGGATGAATGAATGTAGACAACACCTGCCGTCGCGTCAGCGAACTGACTCGATGCACGCACCAGCAACACCTCCAGCCTCGACTGCGAGCGTCTTCCCCGACGAGCGGTCCGCGACTGACGTGGCCCGAAGTGTACTGATCGTTCGCAGTGTGCCGGAACCGCTTTCAGAGCGTGTTATGTCTCTCTGCGATAACGGAATCGCTGAACTTCGGCCATGCCGCACGTGCCCAGTCGCCGAAATTCTCGTCGCTCAAAGCCACGGCCGCTAGCCCCAATTCGGGATCGATCCACAAGAACGTTCCGGACTGGCCGAAATGCCCATAGGTGCGCGGCGAATTCGTCGCCCCGGTCCAGTGTGGGCTTTTGTCGCTACGGATTTCGAAGCCAAGACCCCAGTCGTTGGGGCGTTGGGTGCCGAATCCAGGCAGTATTCCGTCGAGGCCGGGGAATTGCACGCTTGTTGTTTCGGCAAGTGTTTGCTCGGAAAGCAATTGGGGCGACAGCAACTCGGCGGCGAACTTCGTCAAATCGTCGACGGAGGCGTAAGCGCCGTGCCCTGCCGAGCCGTCAAGGGTGGCTGACACCATGTCGAGCGGTTCGAAAACCGCCCCGCGTAAATACTCCGGGAACGGTATGCCGGTTTCGGCGGCAAGATGATCAGCGAGCAAGTCGAAGCCCGCGCTCGAATAGATCCGCCGCGTCCCCGGTTTGGCGATCACCTCGGGCGTCGCGAAGTTCACGCCGGACGTGTGCGCGAGCAAATGCCGCACGGTCGACCCGGGTGGGCCCGCTGGCTGATCGAGTTCGATCGCGCCCTCCTCAACCGCGACGAGCGCGGCGTAGGCAACGAGCGGCTTCGTCACCGACGCGAGTCGATAGACGCGACTCGTGTCGCCAACGGTGTCAACAGTCCCGTCAGCTGCGAGGACAGCGGCGGCGGCGTTGGCTACCGGCCATTCGGTGACCTGGTCTAGCGATCGCATACCGGCAGCGTAAGGCAACGCGTTACGATCGCGATCATGAGTGCCGCGCCATCTGTTCACGGCGACGTCGCGGCCGGGTTCGGCCCCGTCGCCGACGCGTTTCGTCGCAATTTCACCCATCACGGCGAAATCGGCGCGGCCGTCGCGGTTTACGCGGGCGACGAACCGCTTGTCGATCTGTGGGCCGGTCATCGCGACCGCGAACGGGTGCGGCCGTGGGAGCGCGACACCATCGTGCCGATGTTCTCGTCGTCGAAGGGCATGTCGGCGTTCACCCTGGCAACGGCGGTTTCGCGCGGTCAACTCGACTACGAACAGCCCGTCGCGAAGTATTGGCCGGAATTCGCGCAGGCGGGCAAAGAAAACGTCACCGTGCGCCAACTCATCGACCATCAGGCTGGCCTTTCCGGCCTGTCCAAGATCGTGAAGTTGCGCGATCTGAAAGACCGGGCCGCACTGGCCGAAACGCTCGCCGCCCAAGCGCCCGCGTGGGAACCGGGAACTCGGCACGGTTATCACGCGCTCACTCTCGGGCTTTATGAAAGCGAACTGCTGAGTCGAGTCGACCCGGCTGGCCGCAGCCTCGGCCGCTACCTCGCCGACGAAGTCACCGGACCAACCGACGCCGATTTCTTTATCGGCTATCCCGAATCCGAATCAATGGATCGCGTCGCCATTCTGTCGGCAACGAAGGGGCTCGACATTCTGCGGTACGAAGTCCGCGACGTGCCATTCCGCCTCGGCCTCGAATTCCAAACGAAACGCGGCTACTCCTATGCGGCGCTGACTAATCCGCGTCCGGGCGCACCCGCACGGGCGGCACGACGCGAATTCCTCGAAGTCGAATGGCCGGGCATGAATGGCGTTGGCAACGCGCGCGCGGTGGCGCGAACGTACGGCGCGGCAGCGGGTCGCACGGGCAAGCTCGACATTTCCGACGCTGTACTCGATTTGCTCGCCGCCGCCGACACCGATACGACGGTCCCCGCCGCCGACCTCGTCCTGCACACCCAAAGTCGATACCACCTTGGCTTCCGCAAATCCTGCGGCAGCTTCCGCTTCGGTTCCGACAAAAAGGCTTACGGCACAACGGGTTTGGGCGGGTCCTTCGGTTTCGCCGACCCGAGCACCGGGCTCGGGTTCGGCTACAGCATGAACCGCCTCGGCATGGCCATCCTCGATGACGTGCGCAGTCGCAACTTGCGCGAGGCGGTTTTCCGCTGCGTCTAGCTCACCAGTCGGCTTCGGTGTAGCGGATGATGCCGCGCAGATTGCGCCCTTCGAGCATGTCGGTGTAGCCCTGGTTGATCTCCTCAAGGGAGTAGCTGCGGGTCACCATGTCGTCGAGGTTCAGCTGGCCCGCCTTGTACAGCGCGAGCAGGCGAGGGGCGTCTTGGCGCGCGTTGCCGCCACCAAAGATGCAGCCCTTCACGGTCTTTTGCAGCATCGAGAGCAGGAAGCTGTTCATCTTCACGTCGCCCGCATCCATGCGGCCCATCGACGTGACGACAAGCGTGCCGGCCTTGGCGGTGAGGATGAGGCCCTCTTCGATGTAGTCGCCGTGCATCTCACCCATCGTGAGGATGACCTTTTCGGCCATGCGACCTTCGGTCACGTCGATCATCGGCATAATCGCCGCCGCCATCGACTCATACGTGTGGGTTGCACCGAACTTTTGGGCCTGTTCCCGCTTCCACGGGTTGGGGTCGATGGCGATCACCTTCGACGCACCCGAGAGCACCGCGCCCTGCAACGCGCTCATGCCAACGCCGCCGATGCCCGCGATCACGACGGTTTCGCCCGGCTGCACTTGGGCGACGTGGGTCGACGAGCCGAACCCGGTCGGCACACCGCACCCGACGAGGCACGCGACCTCGAACGGAATCGTCGGGTCGATCTTCACCACCGACGTGTGGTGCACCGTCATGTACGGCGCGAAGGTGCCGAGCAGGCACATCGGAATCACGTTCTCGCCACGCGCTTGAATGCGGTACGTGCCATCGGAAATGGCTTGTCCCATCAGCAGACCCGCGCCCAGATCGCACAGCGCCATGTTGCCGGAGACGCACGCCGGACAGCGACCGCACGCCGGGATGAACGACAAAATCACGTGGTCGCCGACCGCCAAATCGCTCGGACAGTTGGGCCCAAGTTTGGTGATCACGCCAGCGCCCTCGTGGCCGCCCATCACCGGGTAGCCGGGCATGGGGGTCGCGCCGGTGACGATGTGGTGGTCGGAATGGCACATGCCCGCGGTTTCCATGCGGATCTGCACTTCGCCGGCGACGGGGTCACCGATCTCGATCTCCTCAACCGACCACGGCTGGTCGGTCCCCCACAGGATCGCGCCCTTCGTCTTCATCGATGACCTCTCGCCAAGCTTGCAGTTGTGACTGCACTCACCCTAAGCGAGAACCTGCCGATTCTGGAACACGTTCTAGAAAATTAGTGCGGAAATGCTTATCCGTGCACGTCGTTGACGTGGTGGACGAGGTCGTGGACGAAGTAGCGACCCAGCGAGTCGACCGTAAAGCGCGAACCGTCGCTGCGTTCGGCTTCGAGCGAGAGCTGTTCGGGCGTGACATTCGCGAACGCTTTGCTCACCGTTTCGGCCGCTTCGACCAGCTCGGCGCGCACGGTTTCCGGGTCCTGCTCGTTGTAGCGGTCCTCGATCGCGGTCGCGTCCTGATCCCAGTTTTCAAACCGCGCGACCTCGTCGCCGCTGGCCAATGTGAGCGCCAGTCGTCGGGTGAAGATCCGGCACACGTCGCGCACGTGGGCGGCGTATTCCAGCGTCGACCACGTCGCGTCGTCTGGCCGGACCCGAACATCCGGCCGAGTAAGCGTGGCGGCGATGCGGTTGGCACTGTCGACCGTCAAAGCGGGCACGCTCGCGAAAGACGTTGTGGCACCGGAATATCCGCAATCATCGCAGGCGCGGTCGAGCACCCAGGTCCAGTTTTTCGTGTCAGGGACGATCATGCGCATGAGCCTATGTTGTCGGTATCTCACCGTCGATCAATATCGTGCCAACTTCGCGCAAGATCCCGCCCTCACTCCAGCAGTTTGTCGGCCTTGGCGAACAGTTCGAGAGTGATCGCGTGGAGGAAGTCGCCAATCTGCTTGGGCGCTTTGCCCGCAGCAGCGCGCGCGTGCGTTCCCTTGAGGACAATGCCCAGCTTGAAGCAGGCGAGGACGGTGTACCAGGTGATCGCGCTGAGGTCGCGGTCGGAGAATTCGGCGTAGTGCGCGACCATCTCGTCGGGCGTTGGGAGGCCGCCGATCTCGCCAACCGTGCCGACGATCGCGGCGGCTGTCGTTCCCGGTTCGGGGCGGGTCGCGAGTTGCCAGCCGAGGTCTAACAGCGGGTCGCCGATGGTCGACATTTCCCAGTCGACAAGTGCGGCGACCTGCGGTTTTTGGTAGTCGAACATGATGTTGGCGAGGTGGCAGTCGCCGTGCATGATGCCGGGGGTGACGTCGGCTGGGCGGTTACGTTCGAGCCAGTCGCCGACGCGGTCGAGTTCGGGAATCTGCGGGCCCGCGTAACCCGGCAGCGCTGAATAGGTTTCGAGCTCGCGCAGCCAGCGTGGGACTTGGCGGGCGAGAAACCCGTCGGGGTGGCCGTAGTCGGCGAGGCCGAGCTTGGCATAGTCGAGTGAGCCGAGCCGCGCGATGGCTTCCACGGCCGACAGACCCATTTGGTGCCGCATGTCGACGTCGTTGGCGTAGACATCGGGCAGTTCGGTTTGCGGGTTGAAGCCGTTGACGGGGTCCATCAGATAGAACACCGCGCCGATCACGTTCGTGTCCTCGCATGCCGCGACAACGCGAGGTGCGGGCACATCGGTGTCGCCGAGCGCGCCAAGCAGGCGGGCTTCGCGCGCGATCACCTCATTCGTTTTCGCGCGCAGATGCGCTGGTCCTCGACGCAGGACGTACGCGCGACCGCCGCGCGTGAACCGCAGCATGATGTTTTGCGTGCCACCGCCGACCGGTTGGACATGCGCGAATTCACCGCTCGGCAACTCGGGTGCGTGCTCGTCGAGCCACCGTCCGATCGCGGTGAGGTCGACCTGGGCGCTGTCGGTGGCATCAGACATGGCCACATTGTGCCCCGACACGCCGCCGTCGCGGGTCGTAATCCGACGGCTCAACCGGGCGCGGCCGGGCGTAGGGTTTCGGGCACAATGCGCACGCTGTTGATCGACAATTACGACTCGTTCACCTACAACCTCTACCAGCTCATCAGCGAGGTTAACGGGACCGAGCCCACTGTCGTGCGCAACGACGAGCGCACCGAAATCGACTTCTCCCAGTTCGACAACGTGGTCATTTCCCCTGGTCCGGGGCGTCCGGATCGGGTGGGCGACATGGGGTTGTCGTCGTGGGTGATCCGCGAATCTCCGTTGCCGCTGTTAGGGGTGTGCCTCGGTCATCAGGGGATCATCGTCGGCGCGGGCGGGACGGTCGATGCGGCACCCGAGCCGCGTCACGGCTTCCTCGACCGGGTCTCGCACGACGGCCGCGACCTGTTCGCTGGGCTGCCAGCGGAGTTCACCGTGGTGCGCTACCACTCGCTGGCCGCGACGGGCGCGTTGCCGGAGTCGTTGGAAGTGACGGCCCATACGAGCGACGGGGTCGTGATGGGCGTGCGCCACCGTTCGCGGCCGCAATGGGGGGTGCAGTTTCATCCGGAGTCGGTTTCGAGCGAGTTTGGTGCGGAGCTGTTGCGTAACTTTGCTGCGCTGACGAAGGCAGTTGGCGGGCAAGTGCCTGCCGTTGGGGGCGCTTCGCATCTGCCCCACCTTGATGACGCGATGTCCTCTGCGGAGCTGCGCGTGGGCGAGGCGCGCGATGTCGGGATGGCCGACTTGGGCCTTAGCGACGCTCGCCGCGAACGAGACTCCTACGCCAGCAGTGCGGCAGAGCCCAAGGGGTCGGTCGAAGCGTCGCGCTATCGGGTCCGCTACCGCATCATCGATCGCGCCATCGATACCGAAGCCATCTTCCTGCGCGAATATGCCGACTCCCCAACAGCTTTCTGGCTCGACAGTGAGCACGTGGAAGCCGGGCTTGACCGGTTCTCGTTCCTCGGCGACGCTCGCGGGCCGCTCGCGGAAGTGGTGGCGTACCGGGTTGGGGACGCCAGCGTCACCGTGACGGATGCGGCCGGACAAACAGCATCGGTGCTCGCGGGCAATATTCTCGACTACCTCGATCGCGAGCTGCACATCCGCCGCGTCGAAAACCCTTCGCTCCCTTTCGATTTCGTCGGCGGCTATGTCGGGTATCTCGGCTACGAGATCAAGGCCGACTGCGGTGGGCGCGCGGTGCATCGGTCTCCGACGCCGGACGCGCAGTGGATTTTCGCCGATCGGGTGATCGTGGTCGACCACGTCGTTGGCCGCACTTACCTTGTGTCCCTGGTGAATTCGGCGTCGAACGAAGCCGCTAACGAGTGGCTTGAGCGCACCGACGAAGCGCTCTCGCACCTGCCAACGTGGGTCAACCCGGCCGCGCTGCGCGTGGAAGCCGATGTGGCGAGCGTTGAGTCGCACCTGGTGCGCGGTCGCGAGCAGTACCTCGCTGACATCGCCGTGTGCAAAGACAAACTTCGCGCGGGCGAATCGTATGAAATCTGTCTGACCGACGCCGCCGTTGTTGGCGCGTCCCCCACCGACGACGGTCTCGCCTTCTACCGCCGCCTCCGCCGCTGCAACCCGGCCCCTTATGCCGCCTACCTGCGGTTTCGCGACCTCGACGTGGCGTGCTCGTCGCCTGAGCGCTTCCTCAAAATCAATCGTGACCGGGTGGTCGAGAGCAAACCGATCAAGGGAACGGCCCCGCGTGGACGCACGGCAGCCGAAGATGAAGCGCTGCGCCGCGCTCTGCCCGCCGACCCGAAAACGCGCGCGGAAAACCTCATGATCGTTGACCTGCTGCGCAACGACCTTGGTCGCGTCTGCGAGGTGGGTTCGGTGCACGTGCCGGACCTGATGAACACCGAAACCTATTCCACCGTGCACCAATTGGTGTCGACAGTGCGCGGCACGTTGCGGCCCGACGCGAGCGTGATCGACTGCGTCCGCGCCTGCTTCCCCGGCGGTTCCATGACGGGCGCTCCGAAACTGCGCACGATGGACATCATCGACGAGCTGGAAACCCAAGCGCGCGGGGTGTATTCGGGCACGATCGGCTTCCTGAGCTTGGATGGGACAGCCGACCTCAACATCGTGATCCGCACGGCCGTCCGCTACGGCGAAACGTGGCGGATCGGCGCGGGCGGCGCAATCGTCCTCGACTCCGACCCGGACGCGGAATACGACGAGATGGTGTTGAAGGCGGCGGCAACAATGCGCGCCCTACGCGAGGACCCCACCGGGACCTAACGAATCACACCTTGCGGCGGCGCGACTTCTTCGGCGGCTCGGGTGGGGGTTCGGGGTCGCTGCTCATTCCCGTGATGCGGCCGAGCAAGCCGACGCCCGGCACCTTCGCCAGTGCGCCAAATACGTCCTCGCCCAGCGCGATTACCGCTTCCAAGCGCGGCAGCAAGCGGTCGTAGGTCGCGAAAAGGGGGTCCGCCAAGGCCAGGGTGCGGTCGAGGCGGTCGATGGTGGTGTTGAGTCGGTCGACCGCGACCGTCAGGTTTTCCACCAGGTCAGGCAGTTGCGCGGCCAGCTGCGCCGATGCCGGCGGGAGGCGAATCGCGGCGTCGAAGGCGAAGCCCGCGGTGACCTGTGCTGCGTCGATGGCCTGGCCCGCCGCGCTCTGGGCCGCGCCAACCGCCGCCTGCGCGGCAGCGAGCAGGTCGGAGCCAGGAACTTTCCGTCCGCTCGACGGCTCGACCGGCGGCTGCGCACCGCGCTTCTTCGGGTTGGTCATCTCTCCACTGTGCCGCAAACACCGCGTCGATGCCCGGAGGCGCTGCCGTCAATCGCCTCGGTCAAACGTGTCGGTGGGTCGTGAGATCATGCCAACACCATGGAACTCAGCAAGGGCGCGCACGCGCCGGTCCCGACATCGCTTCTGGCGGTGAGTTTTTCGTGGCGTTCCGACCATGCGGTCGATGCGCACGCCCTGCTGGTCACCACGTCGGGTTTGGTACGAACCGACCGCGATTTCGTGTTTTTCAACGCCCCGCGCCACGCGTCGCAAGCCGTGACGCTCGACCAACAGCCGGAGCCGGGCACCGCGCGCCTGAGTGTGTCGCTGCCGCGCACCGAACTTGAGATCGACCGCATCGTTGTCAGCGGCTCCCTCGACACCGGGACTTTCGCGGACCTGCCCGACCTCACGTTGACCATCTCCGCCGCCGACGGTCCCATCATCGAATTCCCTGTCACCGCCATCGAGCCGGTGCAGGCGATGATGTTTGGCGAGTTCTACCGCCGCGACGGCGCGTGGCGCTTCCGCGCGATCGGCCAGGGTTGGACGGGCGGCTTAGCGGGTTTGGCGACGGAGTTCGGCGTCATAGTCGACGAGCCACGCACACCCAGCGGGACCACGCGCGACCACGCGCACGGCGCTCGGCCCGTGGGGCCGCGCAGTCTTCCGCCACGCTATTCGTCGCCAGCCAGCGCCCGCGTCGGCAGCACTCTTGCCACCAACACCCCGACCGGCACCGGAAACGCCACGACCGCTCACGCTTCCGCCTCGCCGAATAGCGCTACCACCTACACCCCGACCGGCACCGGAAACGTCGCGACCGCTCACGCCACCGCCTCGCAGAACAGCGCCGCCAGCAACGCCCGCGAATTCCACGACCGCGACGAAAGCGCCAACACCGCAGCAGCCCGCAATGGCCAAGCCCGTCCGGAACGCGCGTGGCCGCAGTCGCGCGACCAATCGCCAACTCGCCCAACATCTCTCACTCGGCGAGTAATCGACGTTCCCCCTCCCCCACCCGAACACCCCGAGGTCGCCAACTGGCACCCCGACCCCGACGGCGGCCCCAACCTCCGTTGGTGGGACGGCGACGAGTGGACCACCGCGACAACACAACCGCTTGAGCAGCGCCCACACCACTGCCCGCGATGCGGAACAGCCCTGCGCCGCAAGCTCTTTCGCGGTCACGCCCCCTGCGCAGCCTGTGAAGCCGAGCGCCAAGAACTGCTCGACCCCTGGCACAACCGCGCCCGCCGCATCCTCCACAACCAGGGCACCACTTCGCCTGAATGGCAACACCTTTGGGCCACCCTGCGCTTCCATCGCATCGACGCCGCACACGGTCGTGAACTCCTACGCGATGCTGGCTACCTGCAGATCGAACGCATGGTCGCCTTCGCGTTCGCCGACGGCGAGGTCTCGGCCGATGAACTGGACGCCTTCGAACACGTCGTCGCTGAACTGGCTCTTGGCGGCCCGGTAGTCGACGACCTGCGCCGCCGCATGCACCGCGGTCGCCTCCTTTCGCGGCTGCGCGCGGGCGAACTCCCCACCGTCGACTCCCCCGGCCTGCACCTCGACCCCGACGAACGCGTGCACCTCGACGTCGCCGCCGTGCACGTGCGCATGCTCGCGCGCGGACCTAAGCACACCGAGGGCCGCATGATCGCGAGCAGCAAGAAACTCCGCTACGTCGGCGAAGGCGCTGGCCTCGAATTCCCTTGGGCCCGAATCGTTTCCATTCATGCGGAGCCCGGCGTGGTCGTGATCTCGGCAACCTCTGCCCGTGGCGGAGCGACCTTCGGCGTGCCCGATCCCGACTACGTCGCCGCCGCACTCGAAGGCGCGCTCCGCGTCGCCAAACGCCTCGTGCTCACGCCCGGCCAACTCGACAGCCGCAGCATCTCCCAAGACGTGAAAGCGCAGGTGTGGCAACGTGACGGCGGCCGGTGCGTGGAATGCGGCGACGGCCACTACCTCGAATTCGACCACGTGATCCCACTAAGCCGTGGCGGCGCGACCAGCGCGGCGAACCTACAAATCCTGTGCCGCGCCTGCAACCGAGCCAAGGGCGCGCGGATTTAGCGGTTGAGAATCGCGTTCATGATGGTGCCGCCGCTGGTAGCGACGACACCGCCGATCATCGCGCCCGCGATCATCTTCGGCGACTCCATCGCCGAACCGGTGATCTTCTCCCACGCCAACTTCCCGCCAGCGACGGTAATCGCGAGAATGCCCGACAGCATCGCGAACCAAGTGACGTACTGGACCATCTGCATGATCTTGTCGGCCAGCGGCGGTGCCTCGGGCGTGGGGTTGCCGACCTGGGCATACACGGTGACAGTCTCGGCCACCGACGTAAGAATGATGCTCATAGCCTGCTCCTTGATTCGCCCAACGATCTAGCGCGGCTGACGGATTCGATCTGGTCCCAGGATAATGCCCGAAACCCACAGTGTGCCAACAAAACCGATCGGTACTGAGTGGATACGGCCCCGCGTGCCCCGCGCCGACCGGATACCATCGAGCGAGCACGTCGTCGTTGTCCCCCGAGTCACCGAGTGAGCATCCCATGATTCTGGTCGCCGTAACTGACACTTTGGCCCAGCTCGGCAACCCGACACCCGAGGCACCGCCGATGTCGGGCAAGATTTTGCAGCTGGTCCGCTATTTCACCTGGTTCATCTTGCTTTCGGGCGTCATCGCCATCACCTACGCGGGCGGTCGCTTCGCGTGGGAACGCTGGACTGGCGGCGGTCTTGAGTCACCAAAGATGATCGCTGGCGCGATGATTGGCGGCGCGATCGCCACCAGCGCGGGCACCATTATGAACGCGATGATTTAGCAGCGTATTTAGCGAAACCGTCAGGCCCGCACGATCCCCGCGGCGCGGGCCGCACGCAACCAGTCGGGGAACTCGCCGAGCAGTCGCCGGTACAGCTCGGCGTCGTCGATGCGATCAATGTCGTCGACGGCGAAGAAACCCGCGTTGTCGACAACCCGCCCGTCGAGTTCATCGAGCGTACGCAGTACCCCGAAATTGCCGCTGCCAAGCCCGATGAACTGCCAGAACGCGGGCAGGTTGGCGGCTTCGCGCATGAGCGCGGCGATTTCGCGCCGCTTGGCGAAGCCGCCGTCGGTGAAGAACAGCACCAGCGTGGGCATGGTCGCGTCGGCGCGCAGCGTGTCGATCACCGCGCGCATGATGGGCGGTTCGTCGTTGCGTCCGCCGAGCGAGCCGTAGTCGATCCCGCCGTGCACGCCGGTGAGATGCAGGAACTCGGCAGCCCACTGCTCACTTTCGGCGACGGTCACGTCGGGCAGCTTCGCGTAAGACACCGCGTAGACGAACGCTTCGAGCGAGCCGTCGTCGTCGAGTTGCGTAGCGACCGGAATCATCCGCTCGACCACCCGGTGCACGGTGCCAGCGCGGTAGAGCTTGTGCATGCTGCCGGTCTTGTCGATCACGAGCACGATCCGGGCGCGCATCCCGAAAATGCGATGATCGATGAGCACCTTCGCGACTTCGCGCTTGCGCAGGTCGAGCTTCTCGCGTTTCTCGAACGACAGCCCAAGCTCGCCAGGCACCGAACGCACTTCCATCGCAGGGGCGGGCGAATCATCAACGGACACACCGTGATCGGTGATGAGGGCAGCGAAGCCGCCCGCGTACCCCTGTCCCACCGCGCGCACTTTCCACTCGGCGCCACGTCGATAGAACTCGACTGCGATCACAACGGATTCAGGCCCCAGTCCCTCAATCACATACTGCGCCAACGGATTTCCCGCACCATCGTGCACGGCCGCGACCGGTGCACCGCCCGAGCCAAAGACGACGCCATCGTCGGCGGCGGTGAGTACCGCCCGGATCTGGTCGATGTCGGCGGGAACGGCGGCGAAATCGATGAGCAACCGCGCCCCGTCGAGTCGAACCCCCGGCGCCTGCGGCTGATTGAAGAAGACGAAGTCCGCGTCGGTTCGCACTTTCCCCGAAGCGGTGACGAGCAACGCGGACACATCAGCGCTGATTCCGCCTGCGACCGTGAGCACGACGCCAGCGCCCGCGACCCCCAGATTTTGCCCCTTGACCAGCGCGTTCGCCATCGCCGGGTTCTCCTCCTCGCACGCGATAGCGGGCAAGAAGCAGCACCCAGCGCGTCGCGGTGGGGCGGGTGGGGCTCGAACCCACGACCAGCGGATTATGAGTCCGCGGCTCTAACCGACTGAGCTACCGCCCCGCGCCCGCGCGAGGATGCGGGCGAGCAGATGGTACCCGCCTACCTGGCGAGTTGACTACCTCACCGTCGATCGACGGGTTCGCCAGGGCGGTGATCTTCGCGCGGGAGCGGTCGAATCGGCGTGTCGCCGCCAGGGTTGCTGGCGATCTTGATGACGCCGAAAACGAGGAGAAGAGCGACGGCAATGACCGCGACGACAATAATTCCCTGCACGGTGGTGAACTTATCGCGTATTCCCTTGTCCCGCAGCACAAGTTACACGTCAACGGCAATCGTCACGCGCAACACGTGTCGCAGTCACAAGGCGACCGGACGGAATGTGGGAGCGACCACAATGATAGCCAAATGGGGTTAGCTGGAGGATTGCCAGCAACCGCTAGCTACCGCTGCAGTTACTTCCGCCACCACAGCTCGACCCGCTCGGCGACGGGTCGCCACCGCTGCAGCTGCCACCGCCACCACAGCCCGACGCGCTCGGGCCTCCGCTGCAGCTATCGCCACCACCGCAGCCGCTGTGCGCGCTGCAACTGTCGCCGCCACCGCAACTGCCCGCCTGTGCCCCGACCAAATGCGGGGCGGGAATGTCGGCGCCGGTGCCAACCGCGGCGGCGGTCCAGCGCGGATCGGGGGGAGTCCGGCGCCCGGCGCCAAGAGAGACGGCCACGACGGCGGCAATAAGGCCACCGAGAATCACGATCCCGAACGCGATGAGCGCAATCAGTGTCATAAGGGCCATAGACGCAGGTTAACCGGCATGGATAACGTTAGGAAGACGACTCGGGGGCCTACAGTGGAACTGTGGCGACATTGTTTTCCAGCAAGCGAAACAAGCCCAAAATCGACATTGCGACGGTCGACCGCGTCGTCGACGCGCTCGACTTACCGCCCGCGGTTTTCAAAACATGCCCGTGGCAACCGCGCGAGTTGATCGAAACCGGTCTGCGCCAATGGTTGCGCTGCGCGGGTGCGGCGATGCGCGACGATCAGGTGATCGGGATGCCGTCGCACGCCGTCGACGAGGCGTGGCACGGGCTTATTCTCTGCACGCAGCGCTACGCCGCGTTCTGCGACCGCGCGTACGGCCGCTTCCTGCACCACTTCCCCGAGGGCGCGGGCCCGCCAAATCCGACGCACGGCTCGATGCACGAACAGCTCGGTCGCACGGTCGTCGCGTGGGACCTAGTCGCCCGACCAGGCGAAGAGTGCGTGCTGTGGGACCTCGACCGCCTCGTTGGCGTCGAGCGTCCGTGGGGCGTTGACGCCCGGCAGGTCGCTGAGGTGACGCAGCGACTCCGCCAGGCGTAAGCAACGTGGGTTAGATCAACTTCATCCGACGCGCGGCCATCCGCACCGCACCCGGCGCGAGTCGGTTCACGCGGTACTGCACCCACGATTCCGGCGTCACCGGCACGATGTCGCGACCGTGACGCACGGCGTCGACGATGCGCTTCGCGACCCGGTCGGGGGTGTAACCGCGACGCTCGTAGAGCTTGTCGAACTTGGCTTGCGTCGCGGCTTCTTGTTCGGCCGAAACCCCCGAAATCTGTGTTGTCGCAACGATATTGGTGTGCACGATGCCCGGGCAGATGGTCGACACGCTAATGCCGCGTTCGGCGAGCTCGGCACGCAAGCAGTCCGAGAACATGAAGACGGCCGACTTGCTTGTCGCGTAGGCGGCCATGTCGCGCTGCGGGCTGTAGGCGGCCATGCTCGACAGGTTCACGATGTGGCCGCCGAGCCCGCGTTCGGCCATCGGACCGGCGAACGCGCGACATCCGTTCACGACGCCACCGAGGTTGATTCGCAGCACGCGGTCGAATTCGGCCGACGTGGTGTCGAGGAACGCGCCCGCCTGACCGACGCCCGCGTTGTTGATCACGACGTCGGGCACGCCGTAGGCGGCGATCACTTCGGCGGCGTGTTCGTTGATGGCGACCTCGTCAGCGACGTCGAGCGCGTACGCGTGCGCGACGCCACCGGCCGCATCGACCAGCTCAGCGGTTTCCTTAGCGGCCAATTCGTTCACATCAGACAGCACAACTTCGGCACCGAGACGGGCGAATTCGAGCGCGGTTTCGCGGCCGATGCCGCTGCCAGCACCCGTGATGACGACGAGCGTGTTCGCGAATTCCTTTGCGCTGCGGCCGATTTCGGACTTCGCGAGACCACGCGCGATGCCGTCGCCGTTGAGCGCGTCGATGAGTTCGGTTGTCGCGGTCGCGAGCAGTTCGGGGTGCGAGAACGGCATCCAGTGCCCTGCGGCGACGTCGCGTCGCCACAGGCGGTCGGTCCACTTCGCGGAATCGTCGTAGCCCGCGGGCCGGACCGCGACGTCTCGCTCGGCGACGATCAACTGCACCGGCACGGTCGTGTGCCGTTCGCGCGGCGACAGCATCCGCTGCACGATGTTGGCGCGGTAGATCAGCAGGCCGTCGACCATGTCCTGGCGGAACGTCGGGCCGAGTGTCACGTTCGACGGTGACGTGTCGTTCATCAGCGCGACCGCCCGCTGCCACACCTTCTCAGTACCGATCGCGTTGAACGTGGCGCGCGGCAGGCGCGGGGTCATGAAGAAGAACGTGTACGCCGATGACGCGAGTTGGGTGAGCGGCTGCCACACGTTGCGCGGGGTGGGCCGCGAGAATCGCGCGCGGACCCAGCTGGCGAGGTGGTCGAGGTTAGGGCCCGAAACCGAGGTGAACGACGCGACGCGCTCAGCCGCTTGCGGTTCGCACACCGCCTCCCAGACCTGCACCGAACCCCAGTCGTGGGCCAGCACGTGCACGGGCTTGTCGGGGCTCACCGCGTCGATCACGGCGTAGAAGTCGCGCGACAGTTCTTCAAGGCGGAAATCGGTCGTGCGCTGGGTGCGGGTCGACGCACCGTGACCGCGTGTGTCGTAGGCGACGACGTGGAAGCGTTGCGCGAGCAGCGGGATCACCCGGTCCCACAGGTGATGCGTATCGGGCCAACCATGAACCAGCACAACGGTTTCGGCGGTTGGGTCGCCGTATTCGAAGACCGCGAGATCGAAGTCACCGTTGGTGACGGTCCGCTGATGCGGAGCCTGCGAAGCGGGCATGGGGGTAACTCCTTGGTTAGCAGTCGATCTCATAGGTCTAAAACCAGGCGGGTGCCAGCACAGCGGGACACACACGTCAGCATGGCCCCACTCGCGTGTTCATCTTCGCTCAGGGTGTGTTCGCGATGGTCAACTTCCCCGTCGACTACCCGCACTACGCAGGTTCGACAGAATCCCTGTCGACACGAGTAGGGCTGGTCGGGGCGCACGTCGAGCAGGGCGTCGAGCAGGGTGCGGTTGGCGTCGACGTGCACAATTTCGCCGGTCGAGCGCAGTTCCACGTCGAAGGGGCAACCGTCGGTCACCGGGGGCGGCGAGAAGCGTTCGTAGTGCAGTTCGACGGCGGGGATCGCGCGGACCGCGGCGGCGATCGCGGCCGTCATCGGGGTTGGCCCGCACGCGTAGATGGCGGTGCCGGGGCCGACGCCCGGGAGCAGGTCGGCGGGCGTCGGCAGGCCGTGGTCGTCGTCGGTGCGCACGATGACGTCGCTGAGTTCCCATACCTCGCGGAGAAACGGGAGACTGTCACGGCTGCGGCCGGTGTAAACCAGCGTTGTCGGCACACCCATGCGGTGCGCGAGTCGGGCCATCGGCAGGATCGGCGTGATGCCGATGCCGCCAGCGACGAAGTGCAGCCGCTCGGCTGGCGAGCCATAACCGGGAAGGGCGAACGGGAACGCGTTGCGTGGACCACGCACGAAAAGTCTTGTGCCGATGGGCAATTCATCGTGCACTTCGCGTGATCCCCCACCCCCGTTGGGGATGCGACGAACCGCGATCCGGTACGAGCGCACCTCTTCTGGGTCGCCACACAGCGAGTACTGGCGTAATCGCCCGGACGGTAACTCCAGATCGAGGTGGGCACCAGGTCGCCAGCGCGGAAGTCGACTGCCGTCTGGTGCGGTGAGGTACAGCGCGACAACGTCTTGGTCGCGCGCGACCGTAATCCGGTCGGCGACAACAACTTCGAACCGCTGGTTGTCGACGCGACCGCGCACGTTTCGACGGTTCACGACCCCGCTCCACCACAGCCGCGACCGCGCGACCGCGTCAATGAACCGAATGCCGGGGTCGTGTTGGTGCTTGCCGTACAGGTCGGCAGGCAGCGTGGCGGTCACGACGCCGCCGCGCGGGCCGCGGGTGATGCCGCCAGGTACGCGACGGCCTGCGCGGTCGAACCGACCGACTTCGGCGTGTAGCCGGGCTGGAAGGTGGAAAGCGCGCTGACCAGCAGTGACGGCACACCGGGAAGCGCACCGCGCCACATCGCGCCGAGGATGTCGACGAGCAGGCGCGGGTAGCCGGGGTCGGGCAGCCTTGGGTCTTGCACGGTGAGAAACCGCGTTCCTCGGACGACGAGCGAGAGGAAGATCGGGAAAACGATCACCATCGACGTGCAGCGTCGCACGTAGCCAACGCCGAAGTACTCGGCGACGTCATGGGCCACTTCGCGATGCTCGACCTCCTCAGCACCGTGCCAGCGGAACAGGTCGACCATGCGTGGGTCCGCGTCGAACGACTCCCAGTCGGCGTTGAGTACCCAGTCGCCAAGCCAGGCGAAAAAGTGTTCAAGGCAGGCGATGAAGGCGATGCGTTCGACAAGTCGCTGTTCGGCAACGCGCCCGTTGATCGTGCGCGGGCCGAGCGTCTGTCCGAACAGGTAGTCCATTTGCCGCACATAGGGTCCGACGTCAATGTTGTTGGCGCGCAACACTTCATCGAGGGCTTTGGCGTGCGTTTGGGCGTGCATCGACTCCTGACCGATGAAGCCGAGCATGTCGGCGCGCAGCTTTTCATCGCGCACGTACGGCAGCGCTTGGCGGTAGGTCTCGATGAACATGCGCTCGCCTGCGGGCAGCAGCATATTGAGCGCGCTCACGAGATGGCTCGCGACGGGTTCGCGCGGCATCCACCGCGGATCAATGCCCGACCAGTCGAAACCGACGTTGCGGGCACGCAAGGCGACTTTCCCCGGGTCGACCGCGACCCGACTCCGTCGCGAAGGAAGTAACTTCATCGGTACTCCTCGATCACCGAACGCGCGCTGTCCGCGCGCATCTGGCCCACGTCGGTATGGTCCAGACAACTCAAGTGTACATATATGTAGAACTCGCGGTACCGGCTATTTTGCCAGCCGTCGAATACGTGCCGGATCGGTAACAAATTTCGATTGCTGGAATGTTGCTAACGGGCGGGGGGATACTTGCGATATGTGGGTTGTCTACATCGAATACCAGCGATGATGCTGGCCAACGACGCCTTGTTCTCGACGCCGCCGACCAGTTGCTGGTTTGTAAGGTGCGGGAAGGAGGTGCGTGGTCATGTTCGTCGAGTTCTTGGAGCTTTTCTGGGACTTTCTGACCGCTCTCTTCATCGGCTGATAGGTAGCCACAGCCGCGTCGGTGGTGTCGCACCTCTGTCCGGCACCACCGACGCGGTGAGCTGGTGCGCGTCATGACCATGCTCATCGGCACCTCAGGCTGGCAATACCAATCCTGGCGCGGCATCCTCTACCCGCGCGACCTCCCCATGCGACTCTGGCTTGAGCGCTACGCCGAAGCGTTCGCCACCGTCGAGTCGAACGCGGCCTTCTATCACCTACCAACCAAACAGGTATTCGAAGGCTGGCGTGCCCGCACTCCCGACGACTTCATTTTCGCCGTCAAAGCCAGCCGCTACCTCACGCACATCAAACGCCTGCGCGAACCGGCCGAACCGGTCGAACGCCTACTCGACCGCGCGAGCGGCCTCGGCGACAAACTCGGCCCGATCCTGCTGCAACTCCCGCCCACTTTGCGCGGCGACCCCGAGCTACTCGACGAAACGCTCGCGCTGTTCCCCGCGACCGTGCGCGTTGCCGTCGAACCACGCAACGACAGTTGGTGGACCGACGACGTCCGCAACGTCCTCGAATACCGCAACGCCGCCCTATGCTGGGCCGACCGCGAAGCGAAACCCATCACGCCGCTGTGGCGCACCACCGACTGGGCCTACCTGCGCTTACACGCCGGACTCGCCACGCCCAAACCGAGCTACGGCAGCGCGGTCCTCACCGAATGGGTCGACCGCTTGCGCGAAACCTGGTCGGATGAGTCCGACTGCTTCGTCTATTTCAACAACGACGCGCGCGGCGCGGCGGTCCGCGACGCGGTGCTGTTCGGCCAGCTCACCAAGGCGGCGGGCTCGCCGATCAGTCGCATTCCCACGCTCGACAAGGGTGTCGTCACCATCCCGTCGGGCGATCCAGCGGAACATTGATCCAGCTCGGATTCGCCGGGTCGAGTTCGAGATGCTGTGTGCGCAACTGACTTTCGTTGAGCAGCGGACGCAGCAGCACGCCGGACGGGAAGTTGCCAGCGAACACGTCGACGCGCAGGCGATGCCCTGGCTTCAACAGCGCGTCGGTCGCGCGCACGCCGATGTCGATCGTTGTCGCCTCGCCCGGCACGATCGGCTGACGGGTGTCGAGCGTCAGGACTGGGTAGGGGTCGGTGTAGTCGCCGTTGGGTGAGCGGGTCGACTTCGCTTCGTCGATCGCACGCAGTGACGCGGTGAGCTGGCCCTGGGTAAGAACCGTCGACTTCCCGTCTGGCGCAACGTCATTGACCGTCACCGACCAGTACCCGTCGGTCGCGTCGAGCACGGTGTTGAGGTGGACACCGATCGGGCCGGACAGTCGGGTGTCTTCACTGACCGGCGCGGTCGTGAAGGTAAGCGCGGCACCTTCGCTGATCCGCGCGTCCTTGATGCACACGTCGGGCAGCGGAAGCATGCCCGCGGTTCCTTGCGCGGCATCGCGGGAGCACGTTGTCGCCAAAGTGGGGTCGACCGAAATACGCTGCGCAGCACCGGGTTCGGGTTTCAGACTGCCGTCGTAGCGCGCGCCCGCTGCCGAGCCCGACGAGGCCGGGTCGAGGTAAAGGCGACGGTAGGTCATCCCGGGACGCGGGAACGCCGTGTCGCTTGTCCAGGTCTCGCTGCCCTGCTGCCACAACGTAACTGGCGAGTACCGGTCGATTCCGTTGTCAATTCCCTTGAGCCACTTGTCAAACCACGCGCGTTGGAGCACTTGGAGTGGCGCTGGGCCGCCCGCGGTGCCCATCCCCGAACCCAGCGTCACGTGATAGACGTTGTCCATCACCAACTTCTTTTGTGCCGCTTCAACATTCACCGCGTTATAGATGCGCGGGGTTGAGTAGGTGAAGATGTCGTGCCAGCCGCCGTAGAGGAACGTCGGGATGGTGATCTGGTCAGGATGGCCAACCCAGGCGGTGCGCAGTGGCGAGCCGTCGTCGAGGATGTGTTCGAGTTCCGGCGGAATGTCGTTCACGCTCGCAGTGGTGAGTGCGGCGATGAGCACGTTGAAGAAGGTGAAGGGGTCGCGCACGCGGTCGCGCAACCACGTCCAGTCGAACCGGCCGCCGATGATCGAGACCAGGTCAGGAAGCAGTTTCGCGGCGTCGACGGCGAGCAGCCACTCGGGCAGGAAGCCGACGCCGAGCGCGCCACCGGGGGCGGCGACGTCGCGGATCAGGTCGCTGCCTGGCACAACGGGGAAGATCGCCTTGAGCGCTTCGGGATGACGTTCGGCGGTTTGCAACTGGTTGATGCCCGAATACGAAACGCCGCTCATGCCGATGCGGCCATTCGACCAGCCCTGTGCGGCAGCCCAATTCACCACTTCGACACCGTCGAGCTGTTCGCGTTCGCCGAAAACCTGCCAGGTGCCCTGCGAGAAACCGGTGCCGCGCACGTCGACAACGACCTGGGTGTAGCCGCTTTGGATGAGCGTGCGGTCGACCGCGAAGGTGCGCGCGCCGCCGCCGGGCAGCACCTTGAGAATATCGGAGACGCTGGAGAAGCCGTAGGGGCTGAAGTCGAGGTTGCGCAGGATCGGCGTGAGGAAATCGTTGAGGCCGGGCACCGCGAGCGCAGAGTCCGCGACGTTGGTCACGAGCTTGGTGTAGGGCGTCATGTTGACGACTGTCGGCGTCGGTTCGGTGATCGGCTGACCGTTCGCACCCGCCGGGTGATAGACGTTGGCTTTCAATACGGTGCCGTCGCTCATCGTGATGGGGACGTCCCATTCGATGAAAACGTTCGGGTATTGCTGCGGCCCTGAATGAGTCGCGATGAAGCTCGCGTCCAAGTCGGGCTCGGCTGGCGACGCCGCGACCGGCATGGATATGGCAACGCCCGCGACAACAGTGGCGGCGACCGCGACCGCGGCGAGCCACCCTCGATGGTTCCTCATCTTCGGCTGTGCGCCCTCCCAGCATCGGGAACCACATCGTTCCCGTCTGCGAGAAAGGTAGCGTGCGTCACTGTCTGGGACAAGAGGGAGTTGCGTTGCCCGATATCGTCGACGGCAACGCCACATCCGACCGAGGAGGTTCCCATGCCGGACACCGTGCGCGGCGTCATCGCCCGCGAAAAGGACGCGCCTGTCGAAACGGTCGACATCGTCATCCCCGACCCCGGGCCGCACGATGTGGTCGTCCGCGTCGACGCGTGCGGTGTTTGCCACACCGACCTGCACTATCGCGAAGGTGGCATCAACGACGAATTCCCGTTCCTGCTTGGGCACGAGGCGGCGGGCGTTGTCGAGACGGTCGGTTCGGCGGTAACCCATGTGGCCGTTGGTGATTCGGTTGTGTTGAACTGGCGCGCGGTGTGCGGGGAATGTCGCGCGTGTAAGCGCGGAAAGCCGCAGAACTGCTTCGATACGCACAACGCGTCGCAACCGATGACGTTGGTTGACGGCACCCCGTTGTCGCCCGCGCTGGGGATCGGTGCGTTCGCCGACAAGACGCTCGTGCACGAAAAGCAGTGCACCGTCATCGATTCCGACACCGATCCGGCCGTTGCCGGGTTGCTTGGCTGTGGCGTGATGGCGGGCATTGGGGCCGCGGTGAACACGGGCGCGGTCGGTCGCGATGACACCGTCGCGGTGATCGGCTGCGGCGGAGTTGGTGACGCGGCCATCGCGGGCGCACGGCTGGCCGGGGCGCGCACGATCATCGCGATCGACCGCGACCCACGGAAACTGGAGTGGGCGAAGGACTTTGGCGCGACGGCCACCGTCGACGCGTCGACCGAAGACGTGGTGGAGCGCGTTAAGGAACTCACTGGCGGATTCGGCGCGGACGTGGTGATCGACGCCGTTGGCCGCCCCGAGACCTACAAGCAGGCGTTTTACGCGCGCGACCTGGCAGGCACGGTCGTGCTCGTCGGCGTGCCAACCCCGGACATGACCTTGGAAATGCCGCTGATCGACTTCTTCTCGCACGGCGGTTCGCTGAAGTCGTCGTGGTATGGCGATTGCCTGCCCGAGCGCGACTTCCCGACGCTGCTCGATCTGTACCGCCAGGGCCGACTTCCGTTGGAGCGCTTCGTTACTGAGCGCATCGCATTGGACGAGGTTGAGCAGGCGTTCGCCGCGATGGGCGAGGGCAACGTGCTGCGTTCGGTGGTTGTGCGATGAGCCCGCGCGTTGAGCGCATCGTCACGTCGGGGACGTTCTCGCTCGACGGCGGGACGTGGGAGGTCGACAACAATGTGTGGTTGATCGGCGACGACGAGCAGGTGCTGATCGTCGACGCTGCCCACGACCTCGACACCATCGCCGCCGCTGTCGGCGACCGTGAGGTGCGCGCGGTGCTGGCAACGCATGGCCACAACGACCACATCACCGTCGCGCCGGAGTTGGCTGCCCGCTTCGACGCCCCGATCCTGCTGCACCCTGCCGACGACATGCTGTGGCAGATGACGCACCCGGGCGTGGCGTACAAGTCGTTGCTCGATGTTCCGCGAATTACGGTGGGCGGCACCGAGATTGACGTGTTGTCGACGCCTGGCCACTCCCCCGGGTCGGTTTCCTTGCACGTTCCCGCGCTGAACGCGCTGTTCACGGGCGACACGCTGTTCAACGGCGGCCCTGGTGCGACGGGCCGCTCGTTCAGTGACTTCGCGACGATCATCGCGTCGATTCGCGACCGGCTGCTCACGTTGCCGGACGAGACTGTCGTCCATACCGGCCACGGTGAGACGACGACAATCGGTGCGGAGAAACCCGCGCTCAGCGACTGGATCGCGCGGGGGCACTGAACACGTTTTCGCATCACCACCGATCCAACCGCGGCGCGACAACGAATAAATGACAGGTCAGTGAGCTGACCTGCGGGGATCTCCCTCCCGCCCGTATTCGAACTGAATCGGCAGGACAGCATGGTGATCAATTCCGAACTCGCGCCGCACGCTCTTCCCGACTCCACCCGTTCCGACGCCGCACCAGCATGGGCCCCACCGCTACTGCTGCTCGCCTTGCTCAACCTCAGCTTCGACCTGGTCGCCCTGATCCCCCTCGGCGATTGGATGACCGACCACGGCATCCTCACCGTGAGCGCCATCTATTTCCTCCACGTGCTGAGCGGCACGGCATTGGCCTGCTGGACCGTCGCCCAGGTGCGCCTGATCCCGGACTAAGACTTCCGTCCCTTGCACCTAGCCGGACCTGCGGTGACTATGGAGCGAGGAGGTGTCACATGACCGAGGACTGGAGCCCGAAACGGCAGCGCCAATACAAGGACATCAAGGCATCAGAGGAATCCCGGGGCGTCAGCGAACGCACCGCCGAACACATCGCGGCGGCGACGGTAAACAAGCAGCGCGCGGAATCGGGCGAGACAAAGGAAGACCTGTACCGCGAGGCCCAGCGTTTAGACATCCACGGCCGATCGACGATGTCGTACGAGGAATTGGCGAAGGCGGTGAAGGGGGCGAAGGAGTAGGCGTCGTCGCGAAACAGCTATCGCGGGCTCACCTTGGGCATGGCAACCGAAGGGTTGCGCTAACGGTGGCATATTCGTGCAAGTTCGCGGCTACGGCCCCTAAATTCCGCCGTTTGGCCCCGAATGTGCACGTTTATGCCAAGTGGGCTTTCCCCGTCCTCCGCATAAACGCCACCGTGAAACTCTGCCGGTCCAGTTGCGGCGTCACCACGCTCACCAACTCCCAGCCCTGTGACTCAAGCAGCTCGATGCCGTTGGTCAGATGCACAATCGGCTCCAACAGTGCGCGCTGATAGCCGTCGGTCCCGAAGACAAAGCCTCCTGACGGCGGCGCGCTTAGCACCAGATGCCTGCGCGGATAGTTGCGCAGGTCAACCACACCGTTCAGCACAGCGATCACGTCGAAAATGGGGCCCGGTAGCGGCGCTGTCACCGACTCAACTTTCCTCACCCGACGGCGGTGAGATTCGGCGTGGGCGTACCCGCCGACGCGGCACCGACGGGTCCATTCGTTCCCTGCGGGATGCGTCGAGGTCGACAACATTGCTGCCAAGGTCAACCGGTGCCATCCACGACTCTGTCTCGCGCTGCAACTCCGCGCGCGTGACCGGCCGGGTGGGCGACGGGTCATAATCACCGTCAGCCCACGGGTGCCGAACACCTTCGGTATCTGCGCGACTCCGTCGCGGCCGTTTCGGCAACCGCACCACATTCGACGCGTCACCTGCCGCCGACTCGGCGCTGCGCAACTGCTCCCACTTCTTACGCATGCGCTCGACCGCGTCAAAGCGGTGCTCCCCAGCGCCGCCGTCCTGATCCGACATCGAATTAACCGCGACCCAGTGCCGCAGCGACACCCGTCGACGCGAGGGCGGCTAGCTTGCCGAACTTCATTTTGGTTCTCACACTCACCCTCGCCTTGTGTTGTCAGCACCCCCAGCCTAGCTGGGCGGACCACTCGCGGTGCAAGCTGTCAAGGACCTGACTCGCCCACTGGGAGCAGCCACCTTAGGAGGACCGACCGCAATGCCAACCGCGCAGGGGCAACGACCCGGCCGCCGGTACTCCGGCATGGACGCCGAGGAACGCACGCGCGCACGTCGATCGGCGCTGCTCGACGCCGCGTTAGAGATGTTCGGCACGGGCGGTTTCACGAGCGCGACGGTCAAGCAAATCTGTGCGAAAGCCGCGCTCACCGAGCGGTACTTTTACGAATCTTTTCGCGATCGCGAAACCTGCTTAACCGCCCTTTACACCGAGCTGGTCGGCGAGCTCACTGTCGCGACGAACGAAGCGATCAGCGCTGCCGCGCCCGGCATCGAGTCAGCCATTCACGCTGGGCTTGGCGCGTTCGTCGGCTACCTGACCGACGATCCGCGACGGGCGAGGGTGATCCTCATCGAGGTGGTCGGCGTCTCCCCCGAACTTGAGGAACTCCGGCACGGCGTGCTGCGCGCGTTCGCCGACGTAATCGGTGCGGTGTGGGCGGCCGAACCCGACACCGACCCCGACGATGAGGATTCGCGACTGACCGCTGTCGCGTTGTCGGGCGCGGTCAACAACCTGCTAGTCGACTGGCTGATGACCGGACGACAGCAGACACCCGATGTCCTAACCCGGGTCTGCACAAGGCTTTTCGCAGCGGCAGCCGACGGTCTCCGCGGCTAACACTTGCCATTGAGGGCGACCCGGTTCCATACTGGGCAGCATCTGACATGCCGAAGTGTCAGATAAGGAGCGAACTGCATGACTACCGACCTGCGCCCGATTCCCGAATTCGCCGGAATCAACCACATCTGGCCGCGCGGAAACCGACTCACCGCGATCCGCGAAGCCGCGCTCGCCTACCGGGAACGCTTTCTCAGCCAAGGCCAGGTCACCGCGGTGAAAAGCATCGACATCGCCGCCGCCCCCTACCCCGCCCGCTTCGCGTTCCAGGGCTACTCGGTAAACGCGAATCCGATGATTTCGATCATCAACCGCATGTTCGTCGTCCAATTCGAAGGCTTCGACGGCAAACCAAAAACGCTGGTCTGGGAGCCGACGGTCGCTGCGGGCTCGGCGAAAGCGCCGTTTTATCGCAACCTGCAACGGTTCGCCGCGCGACTTGGCGTCGAGAAACTGTTCGTCAAGTACTACAACGATCCCGACGCCGTGCTCCCCGGCCTTGGCCTGCGCAATTCCGACGTCGACTACCTCAGTTTCGACCACTTACATGTCCAGGACGTTCGCATGATCATGGGCAGCAAGACCGTGATAGACGGCGAAACCGAGCCAAGGAAGCCGCTGTTTCCGCATGCGAAACTGCTGGTGCACCGCAAGGAACTCGGCACATTTGAAGCAATGCATCCGATGCAGTCGGCCTGGTACGTCGAAGGCGGAATGGACGGGGTCGACGAAGAGCGCCTTGAAGTATTCGATGGTGACGTCGAATTGGGCGTCGGCGTAAGCCTGCTGTGGACGCCCGGACACACCGACGGCAACCATTCCCTCGTGCTCAATACTCCTGACGGCGTCTGGGTTTCATCGGAAAACGGCATGGCCGCCGACAGTTGGCAGCCCGAATTATCGAAGATTCCCGGCGTGAAACAGCAGGCGCGGTTTTATGGCCGTGAAGTGGTACTCAATGGCAATACGCTGGAAGATTCGCTAGACCAGTACGACTCGATGGTCAAAGAGAAAACGATGGCATCGCCGTCGCGGCGCGATCCGCGTTGGTTGCAGATTATCCCGTCGTCGGAATGCGCGCCGTGGAAGCGGCAGTGGCCGGTGGTCCCGACATACAGTCATGGCGGGCTCAACTACGGGACGATCCAGGCTCCGGCAAACTCGCCGCAATCCCGTAACTAGGATCGCGACGATTCGAGGTATTCCGTTTACCTCGACAGGCTGAGATGCTGGGAGCGCGTTATCGGAGACTGCTCAGTCGGATCACCGCACGCCCCGACTGACCAGCACCGATAGCTCAAGGAACACCCGCTCATGAAACGTTCTGCCGCGACACTCGTTGGCGTCGCGATTACCGTCGCGGCTGCGGTTTTCGTCCCGCGCGCACTGTCCGAGAGCGCGCCGACCTGCGAATTCGCCAGTCTGGCCGCGCCCGAAGGCACGGTTATCGAATCGGTTGTCACGCGGGCGCATGAGGCGGGCACGTTCGAAGTGCCAACCGCGAAACCAGGCAAGGGCTACCAGGTGCCGGACGTTCGCGCGTACTGCCAGGTCACCGTCACGCTCGCGCATCCCGGCGCGGGCGACCACGTCAAGGCCGACGTGTGGCTGCCGAATGCGGGCTGGAATGGGCGACTTCAGGCGCTCGGCGGTGCCGCGTTTTCGGCGGGCAATGACGGCGGCGCCCTGGCACTGGCCGTGAAAGATGGCTACGCGGCCGCGACGACCGACGCTGGCGTGGGCGAGCGTTTCGACACTCGCTGGGCGTTGCGCCCGAACGGAACGGTCGACACCGAACTGCTGCGCAATTTCGGTTCCCGTTCCCAGCACGACCTCGCTGTACTGAGCAAAAACCTCATTCTGTCGTTTTATGGGAAAGCCGTTTCGTATTCATATTGGCGCGGGTGCTCAACGGGCGGACGCCAGGGTTACGCTGCCGCACAACAGCATCCGGGCGATTACAACGGTATTCTCGCAAATTCTCCTGCGATTAGCTGGAACCAATTTCAGCTCGCCGGATTGTGGCCGCAGGTCGTAATGAACGAGGCGCACACGTATCCGAGCAAATGCGTTTTCGCGGCGGTTAATCGTGCGGTCGTTTCGGCATGCGACGCACGCGACGGGGCGGTCGACGGCTTGGTGAGCGACCTCGCCCGCTGCGATTTCGACCCACGCACTTTGGTCGGCACAAGCGTGCTGTGCGAAGGGAAATCGGTGACCATTACCGAGGCGGATGCTGAAGTAGTGCGTCGCATTTGGGATGGTCCGCGCGATGCGTCTGGCAAGCGGCTATGGGCCGGACTTCCAGTAGGCGCAGATTTCGCTTATCTCGCCGAAACGAAGGGCGACCACGGTTCGCCTTTCGTTATTCCGGCACGCTGGGTCTCGTACTTCCTCAAGAAAGATCCGAAATTCGACGTTGCCACGCTAACCTCGGCACAGCTCGTTGAACTCTTCACTGACGCAACCGAATTCGACTCAATCATCGGCTCCGATAACCCTGACCTCTCGCGCTTCGCCCAAGCTGGCGGCAAACTACTCACCGTCCACGAGGAGTGGGACCAGCTGGTTTTCCCGCACGGCACGATCGAATACCGCGAAAAAGTGGAAGCGAAACTCGGTGCGCGCGTCGACGATTTCTACCGCGTCTTCGTCGCCCCAAGTTCGTCCCATTGCGCGCTCGGCACCAAAACTCCCGATTTCGCCGCACTCGTTGATTGGGTGGAAAAAGGAAAGGCCCCCGACACCCTCCGGGCCGAATTAACGAACGTCGACGGCAAACCGGTGCAGCGAAACCTGTGCCGCTACCCAACCATCTCGCACTACCCTGGCCACGGTTCCCTGACCGACCCGAACAGCTTCACGTGCGTCGCGCCTTCGGTGAGCGGGGGATAATCCGGCACCCGACCAACGACTGCGAGGTAGCACGTGCGCCAACTTGAGCAACTCTCGTTTTTTCGGCACCTTGAGTACGTCGAACAGCTCAGTGCCGAAGGCGACTTCGACTGCGCGCGCATCGAGCACCAGGAATACAAGGAAATTGACCTGCGTGATACCCGAATTTCGGATTCGGTGCTGCTCGACGTGACCTTCGCTGGCGGGGCGTTCGGTGCGGCCCGCTTCACCGATGTGTGGATGCGCGACGTCGTGATGACCGGATCGCACCTGTCCGATTCGCAGTGGCGCGACGTTGAGCTCGGCTCGTGTGCGTGGGTGGGGACTGATGCGATCGGCACCGAACTTCGCCGAGTCATCTTTGAGGGATGCAAGCTTGAGGGAGTGAATCTCCGTGGGGCCGTGCTGGATTCGGTGACCTTCCGCGATTGTGTCTTGCGCGACGTCGACCTTGGCGAAGCGAAGGTCACGTCGGTCACGTTCCCGGGCACTCGCATCACCAGCTTAGCGCTCAACAAGGCACGCTTGAAGAAGGTCGACTTTCGGGGCGCGGAGGGTCTATCGATCACCGACGGATTGGACGCTCTACGCGGCGCGACCGTGACCCCTGTTCAGCTAATGGAACTCGCCCCCACTTTCGCCGCCGCATTTGGGCTGGTCGTGAAGGAGTAAATCGCGCCGCGGCGAAATTCGCGTGCGCTTCGTGTTCGGTGAGCGGAAGATCGTTGCGGTGCGCTACACCAACGCCGAGTGTGTGAACTTTCGGGACTACCCGTTCGATCCCCCGTCGGGACCCGCGTGCCAGTGGATAGACATCAAACACTTCTCGATCGGTAACGTGTGCCTCTCTGATCAGGAATTACTCGCCGAGTTGATCAGCCAGCCGGAATACCACGACGGGTATATCGGTGCCGGGGTCGTCCCTTCCGATCCGCGCCACGGCCCATACTGGATCTCCGCGATTTCGCCGGGTGAATTCATCAAGGTAACCGCTGCCGAAGCGACAGCGGAAACCCACAAGTGGACCGCGAATTGCGGCACCCTTCGGCCGGAATTAACCGCGCGAATCGAGGCGACGGTTTTGACGCGTTTCGCGGAAGGCAACGCGATCTTCGTCTTGCCCAAGTTGCCTGACAGCGCGCACCACGATTACGGGTGGATTCACACGGAATTCCACGAATTCGCGGTCGTGTCGGCAGACCGAACCCGCCTGTCACTGATGGTTTTGGCGGACGACTGAGGGTGCCACGCTAAAAGACGGGGCGCGGGCACAGCACCACTCGCCACCCATCCGGGTCCGCGAACGTGACCGCGCCCGCCTTCTCCCAATAGGGATTTTCCGCATCGCCCCGCTGTACCCGTCGTGGTCGGCGAAGCGCCCAATGACCGCGAATCCCAGTGCGCCACTGTAGAACTCCTCGATGGCGGCAAGCTGATCAGTGGGCCGCGCCACCCGCACCTGCATAAACGCACTCACCCGCGAAACGCTACCCCGCGCCAAACCACTCAAGCACCTGCACGATGAACCCGTTCCCGTCAACAACTTGAAACAGGCGTTCGCCCCACGGTTGCGTGGTGAGCGGCAGCGTGAACTGGCACTGATTCGCATGGACGCGCCGCCACTAGCAAGGGATGCCAACCTCTCGCCAACCCTGAGCGATTAACTTGTCGCGCAGTGGATTACAGCGTCGCCTCGATACAGTGCTGACGCGCCAAAGGGGGTCACGTGGCCAATATTCACCGCGAGCGCATCGCCAGGTGGGCGGAGCAGCAGCTGGCTGAGCAGCGGCATCTTCCGCCTCAACAGCGGCGACTCCTAACGGGTTTGCTCACGACACCCGGGTGGCATTTGCTGCTCAGCCCTCGTCCGCCGTCGGCCAGCCGGGTTGCCGCGTACGCGCTCAGCAGGACTGGTGTCTTCGCGCTAACCTTCGTCGCGACGCCGCCATCACCGGAAACGCTACTCACCATCCGGCGAGAGGCAGAGCAAACTTTCGCACGACTCAGCATCAGCGGTACCCAATTCGTGCCACATTCGATCGAACTCGTTTTTCTTGTTCCATACGGGTCACGGATAACAGCCGCCGGGCGCTACCTGGTCGCCAACGAAACCAATTTCGTCCACATTCTCTCTCGCCGAGATAACCGAATGCGAACCGAGCGCGTCGCCGAACTCGCGACAGCGGCTGCCGAAATTCTTAATTCCTGGCAATGGCTTAGCTGGGGCGACGCGCCCCGCACCGAAACTATCGAAAGCACCGGATTATTCGCCGCGGAAGATATCGCGGCCGACGCCCGGTTAGCGGCGCTGCGCAAACCATTCAGCGACTGGATGACCTTCCTTGACCCCGAACAACTGCCGCACGTCACCGCCACGTTCACCGGTCCCGCGCGAATCAGCGGCCCTGCGGGCACGGGAAAATCCGTCGTCGCACTCCATCGCATGGCCCATTTTGTGAAGCGAAATTCAGGCCGCGTGCTGTTTACCACCTTCGTCAAGACCCTGCCCGCGTACCACCGGCGAGGTTTCGCACGGCTGGCACCGGATGCCGCTAATCGGGCCGTTTTCCTGGGCCTCCATGCGTGGGCGATGAAGTTCTTAAATCACCGGGGCGTCGAATTCAACCTCGACACCGATGTCGTTGACGTCGCGTTTAAGCACGCCTGGACCAGATCAGGAAAGGTGCTAGGTAACGTCAAGGACACCGACATCGGATACTGGCGTGACGAAATCTCCCGGGTCATTAAAGGTCGAGGGATTGCGACAAAAGACGTCTACAAACGTGTCCCGAGGAAAGGTCGCGACGGCATCAGCTTAGTGGCCGCACGCCGCGAATACGTCTGGGAGAACTGGTACCTGCCCTACCAGCGAACGCTCGACAAAGCAGGCGCACACGATTTCGATGACATCATTGCTCTCGCCGTCGCGGAAATCACCGCGCGACCTCTCGACTCCACCGAGAATTTCGCGATGGTGGTCGTCGATGAGGTGCAGGATTTCACCCTGATGCAATTGCGGCTGGTTCACCTTATTGCCGGCGGTGGGCCCGACGCACAGCTACTGCTGGTCGGTGACGGACAGCAACAGGTTTACGCGGGCGGCTGCACCCTATCGGAGGCTGGCATTTCGCTCGCTGGCGCACGTGGCCGCGTTCTGCGGAAGAACTATCGCAATTGCGAAGCGGTGCTGACGTATTCGCAACGTATTGAGGCGAGCAATGCCGTTGACGACCTCGATGGCGGCGCGGGCATTGCCTTGCGCGACAGTCCGCCGGTCCTGCCGGGCGGCCGGGTCGTCGATATGCACGTCGCGCGCCATGAGGTTGACGGTCTGCTGCCGAACGCCATCCGCGCGGCTGACCTTCCACCTGATGCTGAGGTCGCGGTGATCGTGAACTTCGCCAGTGAAGCGGCACGCTACCTGCGCGTTCTTCAGCGTGCGGGTTTCTCGACGCGCGCGCTGGAGGCCTATGACGGATCGCAGGTACACGAGATCAAGGTCGGCACAGTCCACCGTGCGAAGGGCATGGATTTCGCGGCGGTCTTCCACGTGACCGACGAACCGCCAACCGAGCTCAGTCGGCTGACCGGCGGTGCGCGCGATCGCGCCGAGATGCTCGCGCGCCAACTGCTCGTCGCGACGAGTCGGGCGCGCGACTATCTGTGGGTGGCCTACGTCGTTGATTGAAATCGTTCAGGCGGCGAAAATTCATGGGTCTCACCGTGTTTGGTTTCCGAACGAGCCTTGCGACAACCCCGCTACAAGTGGCTTCTTAGGGCCATAGCGCACCCTATAGTCGACTCACATCGCGTGAGCGGTAGCGGTAGTGCGGCGGGACCGGCAGTGGTTCGCCAGCGCTTCGGGGGAAGGAAATATGCGGTTCGCCCGGTCCCTTTTGTCAGTTCGGGTGCGGCAGTGAGTCGCGACCTCCAGCTCGCGATGATGAATTGTGGTGGGGCACTGAACATTTACTCGCGGGCGACGATCACCGTCGACGCGTCACAGTTCAGCGTGAACGATGCAGTCTTCGGGGACACCATGTTCATCTAGGCCGAATGCGGTTGCCGCGCAACGGAAGTAGGCGCGGCTCGCGCTCTCGGCTCTTGCCGGGGGCGCGACGCTAGCCGTTCGCGTCGCCCCGCGGTCCAACCACGCGGTATTTTCCCATCAGAAACGCTTTGTTCCTTGCCCATTCGAGCAGCTCGAAATCGAACGGCTTCGTGAACAGCGGCCGCCCCGACCCGACGGTGACGGGCGCGTAGCTGATCAGCAGCTCGTCCAACATTCCGTCGGTAGCGAACTGCGCCGCCAGGTCGCCGCCGCCAACGACCCACACGCCCTTGTCCCCCGCAGCCGCCTCTAGCGCGGCCCGGTGCGAGGCGGGCGTTCCGTCGACGACCTGAATCGATTCGTGGACCGGCGTCAACGCGCGATGCGTGAACACGAACGACGGCACGCTCGGGTACGGCCACTCCTCGCCCGACGCGGCGATGTGGTCGACCAGCCACTGATAAGTGGTGCGACCCATCGCAATCGCGCCGACCGACGTCATGAAGTCCTCGATATTCATCGGTCCGCGCTCATCGATTGGCTGGGACAGCAGCCAATCGAGACTGTCATTTTCGTCGGCGAGAAAACCGTCGAGCGTTGACGCGGTGTAGTAGGTGTACTTGGTCATGCGGTGCCTCCTGTGACGCGCGTGCACTGATCTGTCATGTGTGGCTGCCCACCAAGCGTCGGGTCATGATCCAGATGGTCGAGAGGTAACCGCAGTCATGACGACTCCCCACGACGAAGAGTACGCACGGGCAGTACAGCAACTGAACGAGTTCGAACAGGTGCGACTGCGCGCGTTGGATCCGGGCTGTCCACCGGCGATGCGCTGGGTGCGCAGTTCTTCATCATGGGACGATCGCTGTCGAATCTTCGGTCGGGCACCGCACCCGTGGGACCGTGGGCCTGGACCGATGACACCGAGATGGCCTGCGGCGTCGTCGCGGTAGCGGTCGCCGCGGGACAGGGGGCGTGCGCCCGCCAGACCCGAAATCCGCCCACGCCAACGGAGTTCCTCACCACCGTCCTGGGATACCTCGGACCCGGCGAGACAACGCACGGCATCCCACGACGGCAGCCCGGCCTGAACGCATCGAGGCGACCCTGGCGCCCGGTGGCGATGGGCGCGCGCTAAGGCGTCTGTCGCCGCGCAAGGGAAGAGGCGCCCGGCACGCAGGTGCTCACGAACGGAGTGCGCAGGCCCGATCCTCCTTGCCGCGCCGCAAGTCGGGGCACTCGTGGCGGCCCCCTGCAATCGGTGAGCACGCTGTGGTGGCGGCATCGGCCGAGTAGCTTTCGCCATCACAGCGTGCTGATCTTGATCAGCTAGTTCCGCCACCTGGACAGATGATCACCAGGCTGTGGTGGCGAAATTTCGCGCCGAAATTTATCCCTGAGAGCCTGGTGGACCGGCGTCCAACTCCGTGCTTCGAACGCAAAGGCCCGCTACCTGCCTAAACTGGTAACCGGCTACGCCCATCTGGGTGAATCCCTGTGCGCCACTGTAGAACTCCTCGACAGCGGCGAGCTGATCAGTGGCCGCGCGACCCGCACCTGCGCAAACACACTTACCCACGAAAACCTACCCCGCGCCACCCCACTCAAGCACCTGAACGATGAACCCGTTCCCGTCAACAACTTGAAACAGCCGTTCGCCCCACGGCTGCGTGGTGAGCGGGAGAACGAACTCGACTCCGGTAGCGCGAAGTCGGCTTTCCTCCGCGAATCAACAGTCCCGCGGCATAGGCAGCCGAAATGGGCGAGGGGCGAGCCCGCTTATCCGAGAGTGACTGTCTCGCAAGGTATTTCAACGTGGCGTGGCACAGACTTCGGTTACCACGCACGGTGGGCGATGACAGCGGTGGGCCCGACACGTCGGCCGAGATCAGGCCCTCGATCTCGGGTCAGATCCGCAGTATCGAGGTAGGCAGCAAAGCGCCCCCGCGTCGACAGCCATATCGTCAGCACCGATTTCCATCTCGCGATGATGAATTGCGGTGGGGCGGTCAACATCTACTCGTGGGCCACGATCGCCGCCGACGCACCGCAAGTCAGCGTCAACGACGCGATCTTCGGCGGCACGATGTTGTTCCGCTGGCGTCTCCGAAATCGGGAATTACTGGGCGGTTACTGCAGGTGGATACCGTTGAGCGCATGGTTATGCAGACGGAGCTGAAGAAGGTCGCGACGTCGGAGACGCTTTCGTCTGTCATCGGCGCGCACGCGGCGGGGCGCCCGGACGCCATCGCGTTGATCAGTGGGGATCGGGAAATCGACTATCGGGCCCTGCATCGGGCGGTCAATAAAGTCGCGCACGCGCTCACGGCGGCGGGGATCGGGCGCGGGGACCATATCGCCTATCTGGGGCGCGACAGCGAGCAGTTATACGAGTTGGTGATCGGCTCGTCTATCGTCGGTGCCATCGTCGTGCCGATCAACTGGCGGCTCACCCCGACCGAGATCGCGCACATTCTCACCGATTCGCAGTGCGGACTGCTATTTGCCGACGCGGCCGCCGCCGACATCGGCGCGGCGGCGTTGGCCCGGGCGACGAGAATGCATGAAGCCCAACAGGTCACCGTGATCGGGATGGACGCGACCGAGGACGGGGGCGGCGGTTTCACCAATTGGCTCGCGCCGCACCCGGACACGACACCGCCGGTGCGGGCGACGCGCGCCGACCCGGTCTTGCAGATGTACACGAGCGGCACCACCGGGGCGTCGAAAGGCGTCATGGTCGCGCAGGAGAGTTTGTTCGCGGTCTGGGATATCACGTTCTCGTCCGGCTGGGACTGGCTGGTGCCGCGCCCCGACGACCGCGCGTTCGTCGCGATCCCCGGCTTCCACATCGCGGGTCACGCGTGGGTGATGCAGGGGCTGATTGCGGGCATCACCATCGCGATCATCCCCGAATTCACCCCGGGTGCCGCGCTTTCCACGATTCGGAAGCATCGGATCACCACGATGACCGCGGTCCCGGTGATGTTGGCGCTTATCCTCACCGAGCCAGGCGTGACCGGTGCGGATTTCGACCTGCTCCGGCAGATCTCCTACGGCGGGTCACCGATCCCGGAGAGCATGCTCATGCATTGCATGGAGAAATTCCAGTGCGAGTTCGTCCAGTTCTACGGCATGACCGAAACCGTGACGCCCGTGTCGTTCCTGCCACCGTCGGAGCATGTCGCGGGCGGTGCACGGCTGCGTTCGGCCGGACGGCCTTACCCCGGCTGCGAGATCGCGGTGATCGACGACAGCGGCGAGCCATTGCCGCCGCGCCAGGTGGGCGAGATCGTCGTCCGGCCGCCCGCGCCGATGCTCGGCTACTGGAACCGACCGGAGGCGACGGCGACGACGCTGGTCGACGGATACGTCCACAGCGGTGACGCGGGCTGGCTTGACGAGCAGGGCTATCTGTTCGTCAGCGACCGCATCAACGACATGATCATCGTGGGCGGCGAGAACGTGTATCCCGCCGAGGTGGAGAACACCATCACCAGCCATCCCGCCGTCCAGGACGCGGCCGTCGTCGGCATTCCCGACGAGCGTTGGGGCGAGGCGGTGCACGCCTTCATCGTGGTGCGGCCCGGGCAGACGGTCACCGGCCGCGAACTGTCGTTGTATCTGCGCGACAAGGTCGCCGCGTTCAAACGTCCGCAGCGTTTCGACGTCATCGCCAGCCTGCCGCGCAATGCGAGCGGCAAGATCCTGCGACGGGAGCTGCGGCGCAAGTTCTGGGAGGGGCGCGAACGCGCGGATTGAGGCCTACGCGAACGACGAGCGGATCGATCTCGGTGGGGTGACGCGTCGGGCGGTGTTGGGTTACCTGCTGCTGCACCACAATCAGGTCGTTCCGGCGAGCCGCTTGCGCAAGGCGCTGTGGGCCGACGATGCTCCGCCGACTGCCCGCAAGATCGTGCAGAATTCGATTTCGACCTTGCGCAAGACCTTCGTCAAACACGAGTTCGACGGTGTCGAGCTGGTGACGCAGACGCCCGGCTACCTGTTGCGACTCGACCCCGACACCGTTGACCTTTACCGATTTCGCAAACTCGTGCGGCTGGGTCGGCGGGAACTCGACGACGGCCATCCGGCGCTAGCCCGCGCCTATCTACGCCAAGCGCTCGGCATGTGGTCGGGCGCTGCGATGGCCGATCTGCTGGAAGCGGGCCTCGGCTGGAACGAGTTGTCGGCCATCGAGGACGAGCGGCTGGGTGCATACGAGGATTGTTTCGACGCCGAACTCAGTTGCGGGCTCCATCGGGAACTCACGCCCGAGCTGGAATTGCTGACCACGACCGCACCGCAGCGCGAGAGTTTCTGTCGCCAGTACATGCTTGCCCTCTACCGCTGCGGCAGGCAGGCCGACGCGCTGAACTTCTATCAGTCATCGCGTGCCGCGCTGGTGGCCGATCTCGGGGTGGAACCGGGCCACGACCTGCGCCGACTGCACCAGCTGATCCTCACCCAGGATTCGTCACTGACCCAGCGCACCCCGGCCTGATCCAGGGCGGTGGTCAACACCGCGACAAACGATTCGACCACCGCCATGACAACGACGAAGGCGATGAGCGCGATCACCGCGGCGACGCCGGCGGCCCCAAGACCGCACATCCCGGCGATGAGCACGGCGATGCCGACGAGCGCGAGCGCGACGTCGGCACCGAGCAGCGACACCAGGCCCTTGTCGAGCTGGATTCGACCCATCGCGAGCGCCACCGCGCCGACCCCACTGGCCAGCACGACAGCGCACGCGAGCACCTGAACGAGGACCGAGATGTCGCGCTGTGGTTCGGTTTCGGTGGTGGTGACCACCACCGCGACCAGGAGCAGACCGAGGATGCGGCCGAGGACGCGGCCATCGACGGCACCTTCGCCGAACGCGTGTACGCGACCGCACGCATCCATCTCCGGTTCGCCGTCGAGAACGCGGCCCTGCTGACCCTGATGTTCAGCAGCAAACAGCACGCCGACGTCACCCCCGAATTGGCCGAGGCGATGCGCCGGACGTTCACCCCGGCCATCGCGCTGATGGCCGAGGGGCAACGCACAGGCGAGGTGATGCCCGGTGATCCGGCGCGAATCAGCATGTCGCTCGCGGCGGCGGTGCACGGTTTGGCCGACTTCGTCGTCTCCGGATTCCTCGCCGAAGAGGCCGCGGAACACCTACTGCACGACACGGTCACGAATTTCATTGTGGGACTTCGACCCCGAACGTGACGACAACGTCTCGAATCGGTAGTCGTCGATCGGGAAATGCCTACTGCGCCAACGGGCCTCGCACAGGGTCGATGGGCGCAGATAGGCCATGTCGCCCTGGGAGTTCACGTAATACGTTCGGAGACCGGCGTTTTGGACCGTGAAGTAGTGCTTGATCAGCTTGCCTCGGCTGCGGACCTGATCGTGGTAGTCGGCATGCGCTGACTCGCGCACTTCGACCACGGTCGCGCCACGCTCGCGACCCTTCGTGATGGCCCGAATCGCGTGTGTCGCACTGACTTCAACCAGGGTGTGCCACCCCGAGCCGGTCCACGAGTACGGGCCCGAGATCAGCCAGCGGTTCGGCAGTCGAGGGATGGCCACGCTCTCGTAGGCCTGAAGTCCCTTACTGGCGAAGAATTCGGCCAGGTCGAAGCCGTCACGCCCGACGACGGCACCCACGTGATAGCTCTCCGGATCGGAGAACATCTCGTATCCGGTGGCGAGCACGATCATGTCGTAGTCGCGTTCGACCCCGTCCACGGTGCGGATGCCCGACGCGGTGACGCGGTCGATCCGGTCGGTGCGCAGCGCGACATTAGCCCGATTGAAGGACTGGAGGAAGGTATTCGACGCGGTCGGGCGCTTGCCGATCGGGCCGTAGTCGGGGATCAGCCGCTCAGCCACCCTCGGAAAAGGCGGGCAACAGCAGCGCCAACGAGGTTGGGACGATGTCGCCGCCCGGTACGGTCTGCGCGAAAACGGTCGGCTCGAAGAACAGCGGGCCGAGGTCGGGGCACGCCGCGCCACCGGTGAGCACGGTCGCGCCCTCGGAGGCGGTCGAGGAGGCGCTCGCGCGACGGCCGGAGGTGCGTGACCAGCCGTATCGGGCGATCGTCGAGCACGTGGGTCCGATTCTCGCGGGCGACACCGTGACGATGCGCCAGGAAAGCAGCGACAGCGGCTTGTTCCTGCAACTCGACGTAGCTGGGGCGGCACGGACGTTGGCCAGCGTGGCCCGAATGGGTGCGTGATGAGAATGACTGTGTCACAAGATATTTCATCCTCGATCGACATCACGAACGCGGTATTCGACCACGCGGCGACCACCCCCGATCACGTTGTCTTCCAGCGCCCGACCTTGGGCGAATGGCACGACGTGACCGCCGCCGAATTCGCCCGGATCGTCTGTCGTTGCGGCTCCTGACCAATCGTGAAGAAGTACACGCCCGAGCGCTGACGCAGGCACATTCCACCGCCAAATGCGCTGAAGCTGACCGAGTTCGGGGCTCGGCACGAAGTAGTTGTCGTAGGCCGAAGCTAGGTTAATCTTGTGACTAAGTTCGTGGACTTCAATCTCAAACTCGCGGTTATCGAAGAGCTCATGTACAGCGAGTTCCCCGTGCTAGCGCCATGGTCCCTCCGCGCCACGCTGGAAGCCCGAGGTTTCGATGGCGACCTCTAGGTCATGCCGGAAGCTCAGGCCTACTTCGAGAGCCTTGAGCTATCGACCGGTCTCCTCGCAGGGATTGAACAGCTCGTCTTCGACGGAGCCTGCCAGGTTTACTCCGAATGCTGCCCGCATTGGGACGGTGAGGGCGAGCAGTTTGATGTCGCCAGTGTCGACGACCTCCACCTCCTCCCGAATCTGCAGCGCGTTCTGGGTGCGGAATTGCTCGCGCCCCATCTCCAGGTGACCTTGCGGGCCCGGGGCATCGAGTTGATCCACTAACCTCATTGCGCATAATGCGACCGAACCTGTTCAGGCACAAGAACTCTGGTGCAAATCAGCGCATCTAGCATTCGACGTGTGGACACCGTGATCGAATCAGCTCCATACACGACCGAGTGCATCGAATGCAGGTCGCCGATTGAAGTCACGATCATCGAAGTCCTCACCGCAGGTACGCATTGCTGGGACGTCGAAGGAGATTGCCCTCGCTGCGGGTGTCGTTGGACCGAATGCGGCTATCAGTCGCCGCTTGCTGGTATGCGCGCGGCGATTTTGGACGCGAATGGCCCGTCCACCCTCACCGTTGCTGCGGGCACCGCCACACTGGTGACGGTGATGCGCACCCTTCGCGAGGTCGGAGCGCTGTCGCTCACCGAAGCCCGCGCGATGGCCGAGGAACTCTGCACCAGGGGGCTTGAAGGAACCCGGGTCGAAATGGAGGTTCTGGCGACTGCACTGCGCGCGGCGGGTGCGATTGTCAGCATTCGGTCCAGCAGCGCGGTCTGAGCGTCGCTCGTCGTCAGTTGGGCGACCGCGTCGGCGCTCCGGCTCGGTGAGCACGCTTTGGTGGCGGCATCGGCCGAGTAGTTGTCGCCATCACAGCGTGCTGATCTTGATCAGTCAGACCCACCACCTGGACGGCTGATCACCAGGCTGTGGTGGCGAAATTTCGCACCGAAAAAGCCCGCTACCGGTCTAAGCCCGGACGTGCGCGAGGTGCTCGACCGGTACGCGGGGAAAGTAAGGGATTTCGACACTTTCGCCGCAAACACAAAACAGCCCGCCACCAGTTCGCACTGGTAGCGGGCTCTTTCACTGCTCCCCCATCTGGACTCGAACCAGAAACCTGCCGATTAACAGTCGGCTGCTCTGCCAATTGAGCTATAGGGGATTGCCCTGAGGTGTATTCTCAGGCGGTCTTCCTTGGCTTGGCTGACCGAGAAGAAACTTTAGCGCATCGGGTGCGCACTTCCCAAATCGGGTCTCTACCTGCGGCGATGCGGGGCGATGCGGTCGGTCTCGATGCGCGAAACACTCGGCCGGTCAGATCGACATTCGGGGGTCTGCTCGGGCAGGATGGGGCGCACACAATTGTGGGAGGAGCTTCACTAGATGCTGCGGTTGATGATCGGTGTCGCGGCCGGGTACGTGCTCGGCACCAAAGCTGGGCGCGCTCGGTATGAGCAGATCAGTTCGGCCACTCGGGCGGTCGCCGGGTCGCCGGTCACGAAGAAGTTGGTTTCGGCGAGTCGGCAGAAACTGTCCGACAAGTTGAGCACGCGGCCCAAGCTGGAGCCGATGGTGCCCGTCGACGAGCGCACCACCATCCTGGTCCCCCACGACCAGTTGCGCCGCCGGTAGGTTCCGCAGTTGGACCACGCGAGGCAGCCGAACGCAGCGCGTGGCCAACGACAAGTCGGCAACGGCTAGTTGCCCATTGCCCGCTGGCCCAGATCCTTGCGGTACGCCTCGAGCGCCACTAGGTCGCCGAAGAGTTGCATGTAGTCGTCGTCAGAGGCCGAGATCCGATGCAGGCGCGACTTGAGGTCGGCGATCTGGCGCCCAACCCAGACCTCCTGCACGCGCGCTAGCACCCCGGAGATCAGCCGTGGCACGTCATTCTGGGTTCGAACAGGCAACTGCTCACTTGCCAGCTCCGAGACCAGAGCGCGCAGCATGAGGTCGTCGCTTTGATCAGCCACAGCGGCGACCCATTCCGCACCAGAAAGCCCCGAACCGGTGCCGCCCGCCTTGCCGATCAACATCCGCACCATCTTGTACGCCGGATGCAGGAACGCGTCCGCGTCGATCTCGTCGAACGAAGGCCCTGCCACGCCAGGGTGTTGCAAAGCGGCACAAAGGCTTTGGCGGTGGGCGAGCAACGTCGGGTCGCGCGGGTCGGGGCGCACTGAGTCGACCGGCTTGGCCGCGACCTGCGTCACCGCACCCTGGTTGCCCTTGCGTGCCTCGTCACCGACTCGGCGGACCACCGACTGAATGTCGTCCTCACCAAGCCAGCCAGCCAGCTTCGTCGCATAACCCTTACGAGTCGCGTTGTCTTTGATCTTGGCAACGACGGGAATGGCGCGGTTTTGCGCCTGCACACGTCCCTCGACCGAGTCGAGGTCGTACTCCGCGAGGATTCCGCGAATCACGAACTCGTACAACGGAGTTCGCCGCGCGACAAGATCGCGCACCGCGGCATCGCCGGACCGCTCACGCAACTCGCACGGGTCGAGCCCATCCGGCGCGACCGCGATGTAGGTCTGCCCTGCAAGGCGCTGGTCGCCGCTAAACGCCTTCAACGCCGCCGCCTGACCAGCCGCGTCCCCGTCGAAGGTGTAGATGATCTCGCCGCGCCAGAAGTTGTCGTCCAGCAACAGCCTGCGCAGCACCTGCAAATGCTCCTCGCCGAAGGCGGTGCCACACGATGCGACAGCCGTCTTCACGCCAGCGAGGTGCATCGCCATCACGTCGGTGTAGCCCTCGACTACGACGGCCTGGTGCCCACGCGCGATCTCCCGCTTCGCATGGTCGAGGCCGAAGAGCACCTGAGACTTCTTGTACAGCAACGTTTCTGGCGTATTCACATACTTGCCAGGCATCGTGTCGTCGTCGTAAAGCTTGCGCGCGCCGAAGCCGATCACCTCGCCACCGAGGTTGCGGATGGGCCACAGCAGGCGCCGATGGAACCGGTCGATCGGCCCGCGCTTGCCCTGCTTCGACAGACCGGCGGCCTCAAGCTCCTTGAATTCGAAGCCCTTACGCAGCAGGTGTTTGGTGAGCGTGTCCCAGCCCGCGGGCGCGTAACCGCAGCCGAATTGCTGGGCGGCGGCACCATCGAACTTGCGGTCGGTGAGGTATTTGTGCGCGGCGGCAGCCTCAGGTTCGCGCAGCTTAGCGACGTAAAACTCGTGCGCGGCGGCGTTAGCGGCGACCAGTCGCGCGCGCGTTCCGCGATCGCGCTGCACCGAGGTGCCGCCACCTTCGTAGTTGATCTGGTAGCCGATCCGGTCGGCCATCTGCTCAACCGACTCAACGAAGCCGATGTGCTCGATCTGCTGCAGGAATTTGTAGACGTCACCGCCCTCGCCACAGCCGAAGCAGTGGAAAAGACCGTGGTTGGGGCGCACATGGAACGACGGCGACTTCTCGTCGTGGAACGGGCACAGGCCCTTCATCGAGTCGGCGCCCGCGCGTTTCAGCGCGACGTACTCGCCAACTACGTCTTCGATCCGAACTCGTTCACGGATCGCCGCGATATCGCGATCTGGGATTCGTCCGGCCACGCGAGTGAGTCTAGTCAGGCGGCGAAACTACCGGTCAAGCGAGGCGGCGACCCGTTCAAACCGGCTTTCGGTATACGACGCGATCTGGTCGATAACAACCCGAACGCGCGCGGCATCGTCGCTGGCGGCGTGCCACCACGGCAGCAACAGCGCGTCGAGGTGGGCGGGCGCGGTTTCGACGAGCCGCGCGGCGACGGCTTGGACGCGTTCGCGTTGCACCTGCTGACGGGCCAAATGCAGCCGATCCGAGCGCACATAGCGCAACGCCATCGTCTTGAGCAGCGCGACCTCGGCGGCGACCGAGTCGGGAATGGTGAGGTCGGCGTCGTAGCGGGTGAGCGGGTCGGTGCCGGATCGCTCGCGGGTGGCGGTGATGGCGGCCGTCGCGAATCGGCCGACCAGTTCGCTCGTGAGGCGCTTGAGCGCGATCGACGCCGCGAAGGTGCCGTCGTAGCCGGTCGCGTCCATGACAACGTCGAGTTCGGAAAGGCGCTGCGCGGCGGCGGCGAGGTCGTCGAAGGTCTGTTCGGGGTGCTGCGCGGCGCCCTGCTCGGCGAGGGCGGCCTGCTCCTGCGGGTCGGCGAGGGCGCGCAGGTCGAGTCGCCCGACGATCACGCCGTCTTCGACGTCATGCACCGAGTAGGCGACGTCATCAGACCAATCCATGATCTGACACTCAAGACTCTTCACACCCTCGGGCGCGTCCTTGCGGACCCACGCGAGGCGGTCGAGGTCGTCCTCGTACGCGCCGAACTTCGAGCCGGAACCGCTTCTGCCCCAAGGGTATTTGAGCGTCGCGTCGAGGGCGGCGCGGGTGAGGTTGAGGCCGAAACTCTCGTCGTCGGCGTCGAGAATCTTCGGTTCGAGGCGGGTGAGGATGCGCAGGTTTTGCGCGTTACCTTCGAAACCGCCGTAGGGGTCGGCGAATTCGTCGAGCGCGCGTTCGCCGTTGTGGCCGTAGGGCGGGTGGCCGATGTCGTGCGCGAGTCCAGCGAGGTCGACGAGGTCGGGGTCGGCACCGAGCCCCTCGGCGATGCTGCGACCAATCTGGGCGACTTCGAGCGAATGGGTAAGGCGCGTGCGCGGCGTGTCACCTTCGCGCGGGCCCATGACCTGGGTTTTGTCGGCGAGGCGACGCAGCGCGGCGGAATGCAGCACGCGGGCGCGGTCGCGGGAGAACTCGGTGCGATGACCGTTGCCCGCGAGCTCGACGATGCGAGCCGTCTTAGCCGGTTCGTGCACCATCCGTTCCCGGTCAACCGGGCGGTAGTTATCGCTCATCTTGTCTCACTGTCGGGCCGTGTACGGGAAGTCTGCCGAGAAATGCGTGAGCTGGTACCACAGGAGAGCGCCGGTTTCGCGGGCGATACCGTGGAACTGCGACTCGCGGGTGTAGACGGCAGGGCCGGTGCGCGTTGGCGCCGTCCACGCGCGCAGCCCCGCGTCCGATGCCATCGTGCGCGTACGCAGTGAATGCCACGGATCGCTGACGAGTACGGCCGATGACATGTCATTGGCGCGCATGGTGTCGGCGACAGCTTCGATGGAACGCAAAGTGTCGGAACCGGTTTCGACGGCGATGATGTGTTCGCTTGGGACGCCCTTATCTTCGAGGTAAGCCTTGCCGGACGCGGCTTCGGTGTAGAGGTCGCCCTCCTGTTTGCCACCGACGGTGATGACTGTCGGCGCGACGCCAAGCTCATACAACCGCGATGCCTGATACAAGCGCGCTTCAAAAACCGACGACGGCGTGCCCGAATATTGCGCGGCACCGAGCACGACGATCGCGTCGGCATGGGAGTAGTCGTCGATCCGCGCGACCTGCCACACCCGAAACGCCGTGCCACCGACCAGCACGATCGCGACAACGATCGCACCAGCTAACAACCTGCCGAGCCACAGCGAGATGGTCGGCACGAACCCACGGCTTGGCCGCGTGTCGACCGTGGTCGGCGTGGTTCGTGAGAAACCCGATTTCATCCTCGCCAGTTTGCCAGGTCATCCCGACAGCCGCTGTTGGAGCACGCCGCGCCGCGTCGTCGGCTGGCCGCGCTACCAACCGCGGGCGCGCCACTCGTCGAGGTGCGGGCGTTCCGCGCCGAGGGTGGTGTCGTCGCCGTGACCTGGGTAGATGACGGTGTCGTCGCCGTATCGGTCGAAGAGTTTCGTTGTCACGTCGTCGAGCAGGCTGGCGAATTGTTCGGGCGAGTGAGTTTTGCCGACACCACCGGGGAACAGGGAGTCGCCGGTGAAGATGTGGGTCGTGCCGTTGCCGTCGGTGAAGGCGAGCGCGATCGAGCCCGGGGTGTGGCCGCGTAGATGGATGACGTCGAAGGTCAGGTCGCCAACTTTGATGGTGTCGCCGTCGGCAAGTCTGGTGTCGGGCGGGACGGGCAGGTGGTCGGCGTCGTCGGTGTGGGCGGCTGTTGGTACGCCGAGCGCGCCCGCGACCTCGCCTAATGCCTGCCAGTGATCGGGATGACGATGGGTGGTGACGATCTGGCTCACCTGGTCCGGTGCGGTGAGCATGGTCAACTCGACGATGTTGCTCGCGTCGTTGGCCGCATCGATCAGCAGCGTGTCGCCGGTAGTCGTTGACTGCACCAGATAGGTGTTGTTGTCCATCGGCCCGACCGACATTTTGGTAATCCGCGCGCCGGGAACCTCACGCTGCGCGGCGATGTCGCCTGTCACGTGACCGGTGTAGTCGCTCTCCACTGAGACCATGGTGGCGATCCTAGGAGCCCGTCGCGGTTGGCGCTCGCGCAACGCCCGGCGGGTCAACTTGTCGGCGCCACGCGCGTTCGCCGCTACATGTCGTAGGGGCGGTTTACATTCGAACCTATGCCGCTGCCGCGTAAGCGTTCGCTCCGCTGGGTTGTCGTTGGGCTGTGCCTTATCTTGTTCGCGCTCCTTGGCGGTGCGCCGGTGCTCGCCGAACCGCCCGCGCGTATGGGACCGCAGGTTGTCGACTCGGCGGGGGCGCTCAGCAACGCCGACGCCGACCGTGTGCGTGCCGCCGTTGAGGCCCTGTACGACGAGCATCGGGTGCGGTTATGGGTCAACTACGTGCACTCCTTCGCCGGGCTTTCCCCGCAGGATTGGGCAGCGCGAACGTCGGCGCTCTCCGGATTTGGTGACCGCGACCTGCTGCTTGCCGTCGCGGTCGACGACGGTGCCTACGCCTTCGACGGCACGCTGCCTCCCGAAGTCACCGACGACGAACTCGACTCGCTCCTCATCGATTCGGTTGAACCGGAGCTGCGCGCGAAAAACTGGGCGCAAGCAGGCATCGTCACAGCTCAGGGGCTTGGGAGCGCGATCAGTGGCAGCGGATTGTCCTGGGGTTTACTCGCGTTCATCGCGCTCGGCGTACTGCTCGCGGCGGCCGCGCTCATCCTGTGGTCGCGCAAGCGCCGCAGCAACCGCGACAAAGCCGAACTCACCGCAGCGCGCGGCATCGATCCCACTGATCCGAAGGCCCTTGCCAGCCTTTCGCTGCCCACCCTGCACGCGCTTTCCCGCGAGCGACTCGTGGAAATCGACGACGCCATTCGCACCAGCACTGAGGAATTAGCTTTAGCGACAGACGAATTCGGCGCGACAGCGGTGACCCCGTTCCGCACCGCGCTCGACAAGGCGCGAGCGGCGGCGGCGAAGGCGTTCGCGATCCGTCAGCAACTTGACGACGCCATCCCCGAGACGCCCGATCAGCAACGCGCGATGCTGCTTGAGTTGCTGGCCACCGCAGGGACCGCTGATCGCGAATTAGATTCCCAGGTCGCCGCTTTCGATGAAATGCGCAACCTGCTGATCGACGCGCCCGGTCGCCTCGACGCACTCACTCGCGACATCGTCGACCTCACCGCGCGCCTGCCCGCTTCGCAGGCCGAGCTCGCTCGGCTCGAAAGTGCCTATCCGGCAACGGTTATCGCACCCATCGCCGACAACGTGCGGATGGCCGGTGAACGAATCACGTTCGCGGAGCACAACATTGATGCGGCGCGCGCCGCGCTCACGCATCCTGCTGGCCAGCAAGGTCCCGCTGTTGCCGCGATTCGCGGGGCCGAGGGCGCGATCGGTCAGGCGCGCACGTTGCTCGACGCGGTCGACACCGCCGAAAGCAACATCGCGGCGGCTCGCGACGGACTCGCGCCCGCGCTCGACGAGCTGCGTGCCGACATCGCGACGGCAACTGGGTTGGCGGAATTCGGCGGCGAAGAACTCAGTGCCGCCGTAGGTCTCGCCCGCGACGCGCTCACCCGCGCCGCCGCGAGCGCCGAAGCCGACCCGCTCGGCGCGTTCCACGACGCGGTCAACGCCGACACCGCCCTCGACCAGGCCATCGCGAACGCGACCGATCGCCAACTCGCTGCCGCTGACCTGCAACGTCGCCTTGACCGCGCGCTCAGCGACGCGACGGCGCGCATCGACGCGGCGTCGTCGTTTATCGCGACCCGGCGCGGTGGCGTTGATGCCGAAGCGCGGACGCGATTGTCGGAAGCGCAACGTCACCTTGAGCAAGCGCGTGCCGCCGCCCAACCAGCGCAGGCGCTTGGCGAAGCCCAGCTGGCCGCCGACTTGGGTGGGAAGGCACTAGAACTCGCGCAAGCCAGCGTGCGGGCATACGAAACGCGACGACCCGCGACCGGCGGTGGCCAGGCAGGCGCGGTACTTGGCGGCATCCTGCTCAATTCGATGTTGCGGGGTTCGATGCGCGGCGGTGGTGGTCGCGGGATGGGCGGTGGCGGGTTCCAACCAGGATCGTTCGGCGGCTCGTCAGGGTCACGTCGGGTGAGTCGAGGTGGGCGATTCTGAGCCGACACCCTTGACTCTCACACCGTGTGAGGCCGTAGACCGGAGAACATCATGTTCAGTATCGGAGATTTCGCCAGGCACGGTCAGGTGTCGGTGCGCATGTTGCGCCACTACGATGCCGTCGGGTTGTTGCGACCCGCGCGGGTCGATCCGGCTACGGGGTATCGGTTCTACACCGCCGGTCAGCTGGCTCGGCTCAACCGGATCGTCGCGCTTAAAGGGTTGGGGTTCACGTTGGACCAGGTTGGCGGGCTGCTCGACGCACCGCCCGCGCCCGATGACCTACGCGAGCTGCTGGCCACCCGAGCGGCCGAATTGGCCGCGCAGGTGGCCGCCGACCAAGCACGCCTGACCGACATCCAAGCGAGACTCCGACTCATCGAAAAGGAGGGTGTCATGTCCGACCAAGATGTGGTGATCAAGTCCGTTCCCGCCGTGCGGGTGGTTGAGGCGACCGGGACTGCGAGCGGGTTCGAACCGTCGGCGATCAGTCCGGTTGTTGGGCCGCTTTTTGAGAAACTGGCCGACGACCTCGCCAAAGCGCACATCCCCATCGCCGGGCCTGCGATCGCGTATTACGTTGCCGAATCGGACGGGAGCGTCGGGGTGCACGCGTGCGTGCCGGTGAATCAGGACGCGCCCGGCTTCACCGTGGTCGACCTGCCCGCGATCCCGAAAGTCGCCACAACGATCTATCGCGGCAACGTCTCCGGCATCGGTCGCGCGTGGCAGGAATTGGGCCGGTGGGTCGAAGACAACGGCTACCAAACGAACGGCCCGGCGCGCGAAGTGACACTGGAATGGACGCCCAACCCCGACGGGTGGGTCACCGAATTGCAGGACCCCATCGCGTAGCCCTTCGCGCCCCCTAGCCGCGTTGGCCCGACCCACTCAGGCGCTCACCGCGTCCTCTTCGCTCGCGACCACCTCAGCGAGGTGGTCAAGAACGCGGGCGGTCAGCGTCGGGCCGCCGCCAAGTTGGCCGATCGTCAGTCGACCCAGGTAGCTGTACAGCTGGAAGGTCACGGCGGCCGCGCCGCCTGCGGACGGTCGCGGGTGCGCTGACAGGTACACGATTTCGTAGTCGTCGATGAGCAAACCCGCAGGTGCGCGGAAGATCGGGACGATCCCGGTGTTCGTCACCGCGACATGGCCAGCGAGCGAGTGGATTCGCATGTCGCCGTAGTAGTCGGCGAAATGCAGGACCGACTGCGCGGTCACGCCGTCGGCGAGGTCGCGCTCCAGGGTCGCGCCGACGCGATGGGCAACCTCGACAAGGTTGTCGGTCGAATCAGTCGCGAAGGTCGTCAGTCCACCCATATTGGTTCCGGCCTCAGCCGCGACCACCGGACTCAAGCGTTTACGCAGGTCAACCGGGTAAAGGCAGCGCGCGGCACCACCATCGGCACATGCGCGCAGGATCGCCGCGGTGATCAACGCGTTCACACTCACCCCGAGTGCGCGCGCCTGTTCTCGAATGCGCGCGGTGGTTGCCGTGTCGAGCAAAACGCGATCCGACCGATGCAGGCGAGACACAGCGGCCTGGGAGGTCGGCCCAGCGGGCACCGGTGCTGGAACGGTCGAGGTGACGTCGATAGCGGCTTCAAGTCCGGACCGCGTACCGCGCTCAATACCCCGATCCGCCAAGTGCTGCTCAAGCGAACGCGGCAAACTGTGCACCGCGGCGACGGAGCTGCCCGTCTCGACGTGGTCGGTGTAATAGCCCCAGAATCGACTGAACAACTCAACGCAGAATCCGCCATCGGCGATGCTGTGGTGGACGAACAGCGTCACGCGCGCCGAATCATCTTCGGCGAGAACAACATCCAGGTACGCCAGCTGCGAACCCGGGTCGATCGGTTCGGTCGGCACCCGAATCTCATCGGGCTCACCGAAGCTGATCCACGCACCAACGGGCTCAATGTGGCCGGGGCGCAGCAGGATTCCGTTGCCAGCTTCGTCTTCAACGATCCGGCACACCAGCACAGGGAACGCGCGCTGCAACGTGGCGAACGCGCACCCGAGCGCGGCGGCGTCGACTTCGCCCCGCAGATGCACCGAACGGCCGGTGAACGTGCCATGCCGGACAAATCGTTGTTCCGACGGATCGAGCGTCCGCACTACATCTTCGGGTTCCCACAGCACGAACAGAAGTTTATTGGCCAGAGCCCGCGACGACACGCCCGGGAGCCCGATTGGACGTTCGACCAAGTGGCATATTCGTGCGCATTCGCGGCTTATGTGCCCACAACCGGGCTTTCAGGCGCGAATGCGCACGAAAAAGGCTATAGCTACGCGCCGATCAAGCGCGCGGCCAGGTAACCCTCGACCTGATCCAGCGCGATCCGCTCCTGCGCCATCGAATCGCGCTCACGCACGGTAACCGCCTGGTCATCGAGGGTGTCGAAGTCGACGGTGATGCAGAACGGCGTACCGATCTCATCCTGACGGCGGTAACGACGACCAATCGCGCCCGCGTCGTCGAACTCGATGTTCCAGTTGCGACGCAACTGCGCCGCCAGATCCTTCGCCTTCGGCGTGAGGTCAGCGTTGCGCGACAGCGGGAGCACCGCCGCCTTCACGGGCGACAGACGCGGGTCGAGTCGCAGGCTGATGCGCTCCTCGGTCGTGCCCTTCGCGGTGGGCACCTGGTCGACGGTGTACGCGTCAACAAGGAACGCCATCAGCGAACGGGTAAGGCCCGCAGCCGGTTCGATCACATACGGCGTGTAGCGCTCGCCGCTGGCCTGGTCGCGGTAGGTGAGGTCGACGTTGGAGTGCTCCGAGTGCGTCTTGAGGTCGTAATCGGTGCGGTTCGCGATGCCTTCGAGCTCGCCCCACTCGCTGCCCTGGAAGCGGAAGCGATACTCGATGTCGGTGGTACCGGCCGAGTAGTGCGACAGCTTTTCCTTCGGGTGGTCGTAGAGGCGCAGGTTCTCCGGGTCGATGCCGAGGTCGGTGTACCAGGCGAGACGGGTCTCGATCCAGTACTTGTGCCACTCGGCGTCCTCACCGGGCTTGACGAAGAACTCCATCTCCATCTGCTCGAATTCGCGCGTGCGGAAGATGAAGTTGCCCGGGGTGATCTCGTTGCGGAAGCTCTTGCCGATCTGGGCGATGCCGAACGGCGGCTTCTTACGCGAGGTTTCCTGGACGTTCTTGAAGTTGACGAAGATGCCCTGTGCGGTTTCGGGGCGCAGGTAGTGCAGGCCCTGTTCGTCGTCGACCGGGCCGAGGAACGTCTTGAGCAGGCCCGAGAAGTTCTTGGGCTCAGTCCAATTGCCCGGCTGACCCGTTTCGGGGTCGTTGATGTCGGCGAGGCCGTTGACCGGCGGGTGGCCGTGCTTTTCCTCGTACGCTTCGAGCAGGTGGTCGGCCCGGTAGCGCTTGTGGGTGTGCAGCGACTCGACGAGTGGGTCGGAGAAGGTCTCGACGTGGCCCGACGCTTCCCACACCTGGCGGGGCAGGATCACCGACGAGTCGAGGCCGACGACGTCGTCGCGGCTGGTGACCATGGTCCGCCACCACTGCCGCTTGATGTTTTCCTTCAGCTCGACGCCAAGCGGACCGTAGTCCCACGCCGATTTGGTGCCTCCGTAGATCTCACCGCACGGGTAGACCAGACCCCGACGCTTGGCGAGGTTGGCAACGGTGTCCACCTTCGACTTGGGTGCCACGCGAGAATTCTCCATCCCTTAGGGAGTCAGACAAGTATTCGAATAAGCCTATCGGCACCAGCAAGCAGCTTTATCACCGCACGGGCGAAGTGTCGTCGCGACCTCTACCGCGAACGCCCGTCGACACTGTTGGCTACGGCTGAAAACTCCTGGCCGCTGTGCGACATTCGACATGCGCACTTTTGCATGTCAAAATGGAATCGGTTTCCAATAAGGAGTTGGTTGATGACCGCCGAAGCGCAGCACACGCATAACCCTTATCCCTCCGCCGCACCCGCCCCGGTGCCCGCTCGCGCGGTACTAGAAGAGGCGGGGGAATTGCTGCGCGCGCTTGCCGCGCCGGTGCGGATCGCGATCGTGTTGCAGCTACGCGAGTCGCCGAGGTGCGTGCACGAGCTTGTCGACGCGCTCGGTGTCACGCAGCCGCTCGTCTCCCAGCACCTGCGCATCCTCAAGTCCGCTGGCGTGGTGCATGGCGAGCGGTCGGGCCGCGAGGTGCTCTACGAACTTGTCGACGACCATCTCGCACATATCGTTGTCGATGCCATCGCGCATGCTGAGGAAGGGTGATCCGATGACCGAGAACGCGACCCCCAAGCAGGTCGGTGTCCGCAGCACGCGCCAACGCAGTGCGATTTCGGCACTGTTAGGCGACACCGCCGAGTTCCGCTCGGCGCAGGAATTGCACGATGAACTGCGCAAACGCGGCGAAGGTATTGGCCTCACCACGGTCTATCGCACGTTGCAGTCGATGGCCGACGCCGGTCTCGTCGACGTGTTGCGCACCGATTCGGGCGAGTCGGTATACCGGCAGTGCTCAAGCGGACACCACCACCACCTGGTGTGCCGCCACTGCGGGCGCACGGTTGAGGTTGAAGGCCCGACCGTCGAGGCGTGGGCCGAGTCGATCGCTGGCCAGCACGGGTTTACCGAGGTGAGCCACACGCTAGAGATTTTCGGAACGTGCAGTGAGTGTGTGCGAAACCGGGTGTGCGAGCCGGAGGCGGCGTCGGCTTAGGCCGGGTGTGTGAAACCACCTGGGCCGCACAATCTTTGGGCTCAAGCTGTGACGCTCGACGGGTCCGTTTAGCGAAAAAGCCGAGCCAGCGACAGGCGTCTTGGTATCGCGGTTGCGTCCCCAGACAAAGCGAAACCGCTTCGCGCCGAATGCTTTTCGGCGCGAAGCGGTTTGTTAGTGACTACGCGGCAACCGGAATCTGGTCGACGCTCGCGACCGGGTCAACCCGTCGCCCCCGCACCATCCCAACCCCAACCAGCGCGATCCCCGCCCCTGCCCAGGCGAGCAGCACCGCGAGCGGGCCCATCGCGCCAGCGCCGTCGAAGTACGCGACCGAGCGCAGCAGCGTCGCGGCGGCACCCGGCGGGAGCAGCTGACCGAGTTCGCCCCACGGCTGTGGGAGCAGTTCAGGGGCCGACGTCGCCGCTGAGAACGGGTTGCCGATCAGCAGCATGGTCAGTGCGCCGATGCCGATTCCCGGCGTGCCGATCGCTGCGGCGAGGCCGATGATCGTCGCCGCGACAGCGAAGGTCGCGAGGCCAACGATCGAGGCGAGCAACAGGTAATTGCCGGGCAGGATGCCGAGCCAGGTGTGGAAAATCAGCGTGCTGACCAGGCCACCGACAACACCGAACGTCGCGGCACCGAGAAGGCGAAGGCCCGGCGCTGGCACCAACAGGGTCAGCAGCACCGCGGCCGCGATCCCCGACATCACCAGCGGCAACACCATCGCGCCGAAGCCTGCGCCGCGCGGATCGTCGGGCGACGTCGCGACAACGTCTTCCACGGTTGCAGCGGGCACGCCACTCAACTGTTGCGCGACTTGGCCGAGTTGCTGCGCGACCACGGGCGCCGCCGCCGACGCCACGAGCACCTTGGGCGCGCCTTCGCCGGTGATGATCGCGCCGTAGATCTCACGATCGAGCAGCGCGGCACGGGCGGCGTTGGCGTCAGGCAGCGTGGTGACCGCGAACGCGTCGCCGTCGAGTTTCTGCGCGACCGCCGCACTCTGTGGACCAGCGACCGCGACCGGCAGGTCACGCGGTGCGACATTGACGGCGGGCCACGCGAACGCGATGAGCATGAGCCCCTGAATGAGTGTTGCGAGCAGGCCGATCGCGACTGCTTTTCGTGTGATCGTCATGACATTCTCCCCTAAAGCGAATGTTCGTTCTTTTTGTTGGATTAACCATCGCGCGGCCGACGTCGCTTGTCAAGAACGAATATTCGTTTTAGTTTGGAAGCATGCCGAAAGTCAGCGATGAGCACCTCGAACGCCGTCGAGAACAGATCCTCGACGCCGCCCAGCGCTGCTTCGCACGCAAGGGCTTCCACGACACGTCGATGCAGGACATTTTCAGCGAAGCTGAACTGTCGGCGGGGGCGGTATACCGGTACTTCACCAGCAAAAACGCCATCATCGCCGAGCTTGTGCGCCGCACGATGCTGCCCCTGCGCGCCAAACTCGCGACGATCATCACCGAAGATCCGTTGCCGTCGCCGGGCGAGGTTGTCGCGATGGTGACCAGGGAGATCGTGAAGCTCTCGGCCAACGACGGCCCGCTTTGTCTAGCCCCCCAAGCATGGGCGCTCGCGATGGTGCAGCCGGACGCGAACATCCCGGTCCGAGAAGGCATCACCGCGATGCGCGAGGTGTGGCGCGACTACGGCGTCCGTCTGCGCGACGCTGGGCGACTCCCCGCCGACGCCGATGTCGACGCCTTCGCGAAAACGATCCTTGGCGTGCTGCCCGGTTTCATCCTTCAGCACCTAATCGTCGGCGACATCGAGCCCGACGATTTCGCTCGCGGTATCGCGGTCCTGTTCCCCGACAAGCGCGACTAGGTTCGGCTATCGCACGCGGGGTTCACCGGGTAGGTTCGATGCGCGGTCGCCCGTCGGGGCGAGCGATCGCGGGGAGAACATCGAGCTAACCTGGGAGTTTCGCAGTGGCATCACCGCACCGCCGGTTCCGGCAATCAACCACCGTTGTCTCGCTCGCGGCGGCTGCCGTGCTTGCTTTAGGCGCGGGCTCCGCGCAAGCGCGGATGGTTGGCCCGTTCGAAGTGGGCGGCGCGATCGAAGTCGAATACGACGCTCAGGGCGGCGCGCTCGGCGACCCGACCTCCCCCGAATCCGACGCTGGTTTTGGCGGCAAATTCCAGACCTTCGCCAACGGCGCGACGATCTACTGGCACCCCGACACCAACGCCAACACCGTCGCCGGTCAGATTCGCGATAAATTCGCCGAATTGGGTTATGAGACAGGCAAACTCGGCTACCCCGTCACCCGCGAACTGCCCGCGAACGGTGGTCGGTTCAACCACTTTCAGAAGGGGTCGATCTACTGGTCCGTCGGCACCGGCGCGCACCAGATCAGCGGCCCGATCCGCGACAAGTGGGCCGCGCTCGGCTGGGAATCGAGCCCGCTCGGCTTCCCGTTGAGCGACGTGTCGAAGGCCGGTAAGGGCGGCGAATACACGCTGTTCCCGACCGGCGCGATCTATTACACGGCGAAAACCGGCGCGCACGCGGTGTGGGGCAGCATCCAGGCCGACTGGACCCGCGCGGGCGGCGAAACCGGGCGCTACGGGTACCCGACGAGCGACGAGTACGACTACCAGGGTGGGAAAGCGCAGGATTTCCAGGGTGGAAAGATCACCTGGAAGCCGGGCAACTAGTCGCCGCCTCCGCCGCCGCACCCGCTGCTACAGCTGCTGCCGCTAGAGCAACTGCTACCGCTTGAAGAGCTACTGCCACTTGAGCAACTGCTCCCGCTTGAGCAGCTGCTGCTTGACGAGCGGCGGCGGTTGCGGTTGCTCGGTCTGTCGCGCGCGGCCGACCATTGCGCTTGGCCGTGCCCCCGATTGGGGTACCCCGGTCCACGAGAATTCCCCCGCGTGGCAAGCGCCACGATGACGATGACCGCCGACACGGGCAATCCTAAGCACGCAACCGCGAACGCGAGCGTCGTCAAGATGTCAACCACACGCTCAGCGTAGCGGTCGAAACTGCCTGCGTGCGATCACAATTCGCGCGGATATCCGGCCGAGCGGGCTAGCAACCGCCCCCTCCACCACCGCCACAGCTGCTGCTACTTCCACCGCCACAGCTGCTTCCGCCGCTGCTACTTCCGCCGGAGCAGCCGCTGCTTCCGCCGCCGCACGCGCTTGAACTGCCGCCTGAGGAGTCGCCGTAATGGTGGGCTGAGCTATCACCCGCTGCCCACCACGTCGATTGTGGGTGACCGCCGCTGTCCCCGCCGCCGTATATCCCGTGGTGCGTCGTCCTCGACCGCGAGACAAGCGCCGCGATGATGACCCCAATCGCGATCGGGACTCCCATGCAGGCCAGGGCGAGGAACAGACCCGCGAAGATTTCCATCAGTTCAGGGTAGCCGCCAACGACGCTCGAAGCAGGCCCCGATTTGGCATGGGGCACAGCATCTTTACGGCGCGAGCAAGCCCTGGCGCGCTCGACTCGCGCCCGTCAGGGTGAGCAGCAACATGGTTGTCAACGCAGTGTCGTCCAGCCCTTCGGCCGGGAACGTGTAGCGCATGATCACGTCGCCCAGCTTGCCGCGCGCGATCAGCGTGACCGAACCGAACTGAATCTCGTTGTTGCGCTCGGCAACTCGCTTGTACAGCTGCGGTTTGAGCGGGCGATCCCAGGCGAGGACGGCCGTCACGGACGCGACGGTGAGGCCGGGCGCGAGGGTGACCGCGCGGATCGAGCACAGCGCGCCGTCGTATTCGAAGCCGAGCGAACCGTCAGCGTCGACGCGAACATCGATGTCCTGCATGCCAATACACGCGCCGATGCGGGCTTGGAGGTCGATCTCGGGGCTCACGGTTGAGGTGTCCATCTCAGTTGGTTCCTCACTCATTTGGTGCCACCGAAGCGGCGGTCGCGCTTGGCGTATTCCAGGCACGCGTCCCACAGGTTACGGCGGTCGAAGTCGGGGAAAAGTGTGTCCTGGTAAACGAATTCGGCGTAGGCGGCCTGCCAGATCAGGAAGTTGGAGCTGCGGTACTCGCCCGAGGGGCGCAGGAACAGGTCGACGTCCGGCATGTCCGGCTCGTCGAGGAACCGTGCGACGGTCGCCTCATCGACCTTCTCCGGATCAATCTCGCCAGCGGCAACGCGACGCGCGATTTCCCTTGCGGCATCAGCGATTTCGGCGCGACCACCGTAGTTGACGCACATCGTCAACGTCATGACGGTGTTGTCCTTGGTGAGTTCCTGGGCGACCTCGAGCTCTTTGATGACGCTGCGCCACAGTCGCGGGCGACGACCCGCCCAGCGCACCCGCACGCCCATCTCGTGCATTTCGTCGCGGCGGCGGCGGATGACGTCGCGGTTGAAGCCCATGAGGAAGCGCACCTCGTCGGGGCTGCGTCGCCAGTTCTCGGTGGAGAAGGCGTACGCCGACAGCCACTTGACGCCCATCTCGATACAGCCTTCGACCGAGTCCATAAGCACGGCTTCGCCACGCTCGTGACCTGCGGTGCGCGGCAGCCCGCGTTCCTGCGCCCAGCGCCCGTTGCCGTCCATGACCAGCGCGACGTGGCGCGGCACCAACTCCGGCGGAATCTCGGGCGGGCGCGCGCCGGACGGGTGCTGCGACGGCGGCCGAACCACCCGACTCGACTTGGGCTCGGCAGCGGAATCACGACGCAGAATCACGCATCCATCCTGCCTGATGGCGGTGCGGGCCAGCATGCGGGTGCTCGCATGCGACGCCGCCCGGTAGCGGCGTAGGTCGACCGACGGGCGCGCGGACCCTTATCGGCGCCCCCGCCCGATCGCGTACCCGTCGGCGCGGAGCCACACCGACCGGCCGCCTGACCACACTGCCGGTCGACCCGCAGGTGCGCAGGTCCGCGCCGGTGGCCGGGCATGATTGGATGCAGGTCAACCCGCAGTGCTCGCGTGACACATCAGGCGACGCCGCCGGTTGCGGTGTGGGTCGACCGACGGGTTCGCGGGCCCACATCGAACGGAGCCGCCTGACGCGGTGCCGGTCGATTCGCAAGCGCAGGTCCACATCGGGCGTGGCCTGATCAGGCGCGGGGCAGCGCGGCCTAAATCGAGCAGACCCCGCCTGATCGCGGTGCGTTCGGTGCGCGGTGCTCGCGAACGGGGCCGGCGGTTAACCCGCAGTCGTCACCGGGTCGCGCTCGATCATCGACAGCGTGCGCAGCTGGCGTTCCAAGTGCCACTGCAAATGCGCGGCGACCAGCCCGCTCGCCTGACGGCGAATGTTCATCGGCACCGACTCCACGTACGCCCACTCCCCCGCGCGCAGGGCGACGAGGAGGTCGATGACGCCGGTGATCGGGGTGCTTGCGCCAGGCGGTCGACAGTGCACGCACACCGACCCGCCCGCGGCGACATGGAACGCGCGGTGTGGGCCGGGGGTCGCGCAGCGGGCGCATTCGTCAAGCGCGGGGGCCCAGCCAGCGAAACCCATCGCGCGCAGCAGGTAGGCGTCGAGGATGAGTTCGTGTGGGCGGTGCTGTGCGGCGATCGCACGCAATGCGCTGGCGGTGAGCGCGTGCAGCTTGGGCGCGGGCGCGCGTTCCTCACCGGCGAGGCGCTCGGCGGTTTCGAGGATGGCGCATGCGGTGGTGTAGCGACCGTAGTCGCTGATGATGTCGGCGGCGAACGCTTCGACGGTGGTGACCTGGGTGACGATGTCGAGCGTGCGCCCGGGATGGAGCTGCACATCGATGTAGGCGAAGGGTTCAAGCCGCGCCCCGAACTTCGACTTGGTGCGCCGCACCCCCTTGGCGACCGCACGGACCAGCCCATGTTGCCTGGTCAAGAGTGTGACGATGCGATCGGCTTCGCCCAGCTTGTGCTGGCGAACCACCACCGCCTCATCTCGATACAACCGCACAGAGCCATCTTCGCACGCACCCCCGACAGTTCTCCCCCGACGCGTGCCGCGAACTCCCGGAGCCCCCTAACGGCCGGCCACCTCGATACGGACACGACCGAGCCCGACACCCGACGCGAACCGCCGCTCGACCTCACCACCAAGACCACGCAACACACTGCGATCGCTACGCGCGATACCGCCGACGCGGGCGCCCACCTCCGACGTAGGAACGAGACAGCACGGTCATTCTCTGCGGTGGGCGCGTCCCGGCAATGCGGGGCGAAATCGAATATGGACGCGTGACCAGTTTCACGCTACCGTCGGGGCTATTCACGCAGAGATGGAGCTCACATGCCCGACCACCCCGCGCCGCGATCCGTCGATCTCGGGCTTAGCGAGCTCGCCAAAGCCATCGCAGGCGGGCAGGTTTCCTCGGTCGACGCCGTCGCCGCCGCGCTCGATCGCGTCGACGCTTCGCAACCCACGCTCAACGCGTTCCGGGTCGTGCGACGCGAAGCCGCGCTCAGCGAAGCCGCCGACGCCGACCGGCGGCTCGCCGCTGGCGAGCGATTGCCCCTGCTCGGCGTGCCGATCGCGGTGAAGGACGACACCGACATCGCGGGCGAGGTGACCGCGTTCGGGTGCGGCGGCGCGTTCGCGCCCAAAACCGAGGATGCCGAATCCGTCCGACGGCTGCGGGCTGCGGGTGCGGTGATCGTCGGCAAAACCAACACCTGCGAACTCGGTCAGCTGCCGTTCACCAACGGCGTCTTCGGCCACACCCGCAACCCGTGGGATCGCGAGCGCACGCCTGGCGGCTCGTCGGGTGGGTCGGCGGCGGCCGTCGCCGCGGGGCTCGTGCCTGCCGCGCTCGGGTCCGACGGCGCGGGATCGGTGCGCATCCCGGCGGCGTGGACCAACCTGGTCGGCATCAAACCCCAGCGTGGCCGCATTTCGACGTGGCCGCTCGCCGAATCGTTCAACGGCCTCACGGTGAACGGCCCGCTCGCCCGCACGGTGCGCGACGCCGCGCTGCTGCTCGACGTCGCCGCTGGCCCAAACCCCGGCGACCTGCACACTCCCGCTCCGATCGCGGCTCGCGCTGCTGCCGATCACGATCCCGGCCGTCTGCGCATCGCCCTGTCCCTGCGCCCGCCGTTCACGGCGATGACAACGCCGCTCGACCGCGAAATAGCTTCGGCGGTAAAGCAATTGGCGGCAACTCTGCGCAAACTCGGCCACGAGGTCACGATCGCCGACCTGCACTACGGCGTATTGATCGGCGCGACCTTCTTGCCGCGCTCACTCGGCGGAATCAGCGCAGTACTGAAAGCCATGCCGGACGCGGTGGTCGACCCGCGAACAACAACGAACGCTCGCGTCGGACGCCTCCTGACTGGTCCCGCGCTCAAGGCTGCGCGCCGCGCGGAACCGTTGCTGCACAAGCGAATTGGCAAGTTCTTCACCGACTACGACGTGGTACTCGCGCCAACAACGGCAACCCCTCCCCCGCGCGCCGAAGACATCGACGGCATCGGCTTCGGCGCGACCAACCACCTGATCACAGCCGCGTGCCCGTACACGTGGCCGTGGAACGTACTGGGCTGGCCGAGTGTGAACATCCCCGCTGGTTTCACTGACGCGGGCCTGCCCATCGGCGCGCAATTGATGGGCAACGCGAACACCGAAGAAACCCTGATTTCCCTTGCCGCACAACTGGAATCAACCCAGCGCTGGGACCGAAACCGCCCGTCGCAGTGGTGGTGAGCTTAGCGGCGCGGCTCCGCCCACTTCTCCACCTCACTTCGCGTCCCATCCGGGCACCCATCCTGGCCCGGGGAGCGCGGGAACATCAGCAAACATCGTTGTGGGCCGCCCGCGCCAACTGCCGTTGTCACCAAAACCGCGATGGATGACGTGTCCGCTACTCGGCGCGTCGAGAAGGCCAGTGTGCCGGTCACGCCCCGATAGTCGCTCTCGCGCAACTGCACTGCGATCGCCGTGCGGTTGGGTTCGGCGAGCACGCCTCGGCTCGCGCGCACCGCCTGCAAAAACAGCCCGCTGACGTCGAACGCGAGGCCGGTTCGGTCGCCTGCCCATGTCGGGCGGTAGTCGCCCATCTCCGGGTAGGCGCGCAGGTCGGTAATCAACCCGGCCAAGTCGGCGCACAACTGTTCATGCTCGAAGCCGACCGCCGCGTTGCCCAACTTACCAACGCCCGCAACACAATCCGCGCCGCCAAGCATCACCGGCGCCGCCTTCGCCACGTATCGCACCGTCAAGTTCGCGGGCAACGCCGCGGTGGCGCGCGGGTCGGTGATCAACCGCGTGACCGCGTCGTTGCCGAGAATCGCGGGACCTTCCCCACTCAGGCAACCACGGCTCACCGACTTCGCGAACGTCGGAAAGTCATTGTTGCGACCGGCGAAGAACAGCAACGACTTTCGATCGAAATCGGGGCTCTCGCATGGCGCGGGGAAGCGGTAGAGCTGCTGCTGTTCACGCCACGTCAACTCGCGCGCGGGCACGCCGCGCTTCGCCAGTTCGGCCCGCATATCGTTGACCAATGTCGTGACGTACAGGTCGCTTTCGTCTTCGGGGTGATACACCGTGACCCCGGTATAGCGACGGCTCCCGTCCGCAGCCAACGCCCCCTGCACGTAATCACCAATCAACTTGGCCTGCACCACATTCGACGGTGCTGCCCCGAAATACAGCGGCGACGCCTGCTCAAGCCCATCGGCAGACAACGTCGTCGACACCGTCGGTACACCCAGCTCACCCAATCGTGTTATCGCACTCCGTGTTTCAGCGGTACTCCGATCAATCCCCACAACACCAAGCACCGTCGGATCGTCAGCGATCAACTGCCGCAACGGATTATCGACAACCCAGCGTGCGCTGCGCATATCGGATCCACCGTTGGCGATGATCACCCGCAACAGCGGTTCGGACGCATCCGACGCCAACAACGCTCGCCGCTGCCGCACCGCCAACCCAGCCAGTTCCTCAACCTGCGCGTGCGGGTAGCGCACGTTCGTGTCGGCGTAGCTCAGCCCGGCGAAGTACACGAGCGAAACCAGCGGACGATGCGGATTGTCTTCCCGCGCGGCGGCGCTGCGCGCGTTCAACGCGAACACCTCACGCTGAATCGCCGACAGCTCGGCATCGTCGGCGAAAGTCTGGCTCTCGTTGTCGCTGTAGCCGACGCACTCGCCGTCACGCAGCGCGACCGAAACCCCGTCTGTCCAGGGCCAATGCGAGCATTCGACCCCGCGCAACGGCGGAAAACTCACGAGCATCAGCCCCGCGACCAGCACCACGGGCACCAGCGCGCACAGCCCAACAAACCACGCGCGCGAAGCCAACGGCGGCGCGGGCGGCAACGCGAGCCCACGGAATCGCGCGTCACTGACCCACGGCCGAGGCTCTGCGGGCAACACCGCGCGCAACGGCAAATACCAGGCGTCGGCGCTGCGGTGCGTGCGCCGGTTGTCGATCTCGCGCACCCATTCCTGCAACGGATCCGGCGGTTGCGCGACGCCAACAGCAGCGAGCGACTCCAACGTCCGCAGCCCGCGCAACTCCCCCACATGCGATAGCTCACCGACTTCACGCTCGGGCCCCTGGTCGCAAAACGCGACGATCACCAGCGGATCGAAAAGCCCCGTCTCGTTGCGAATCTCGTTGATCCACCGCAAGACTCGCGCACCGTCACCGGTAGAGCTGAGGCCGCCAAGCAGCGCGACCGGATACGCGGTGCGTCGCCAACTCGACGGCCGCCACAGTCGACGCCGATACGCGTCGCGCAGATCTTCCAAAAACGCGTGAATGAGCAGCTTCGCAACCTGGTCTTCGTTCTCATCAACCCGATGCGATGCCGTGAGCCGCGACGCGAAACCTAGGAAACTGCCAGACAATTCGGGTGCGAGGTAGCGCTGATGCAGAAACCACCGCGTCACCTTCGACATGCCAGGAATGCGTCCGGAGACCCACAACCACAGTCGCAACACCGGCCACAGCGCGAGCACGCCAAAGATCGCGCGCGAAATCATGTCTCCGCCAGCACCTTCGGCGGCGTCGGACGCGCTCGTCGACGGCGACCCGCTGCGCAACAGCTTCGGCAGCCGACGGCGAATTTCGTCGGGTGCTTCGGACTCGTCGCTCGTAACCCGTTGGCGCGTAAGCCAATCGGCCGTGCGGTAACGCGGGAACTTGATCGCGCCCATCGCCGTGTCGTCAGCGGCGAACCCAGCGACCAACGCCTGCACAATCGGCAGACAGTGCCGCATGATTTCGTCGCCGTTGGGCGACAGCGCGGTGAGGTCGGGGGTGAGCGCGATCGGCGCGAGTTGCGACGACGTGAGGTCGACGCGTACGCGCGGCGCCGCACGTCGACCGCCCGCGCCAAGCCACGCGTAAAGCTCGCTCACCCAGGCCGAATACTCAACGACCCCAACGAGTTCGGTGATCGGCCGTGGCAATGCGCGACCACCACGCACCAGCGTGCGCAACACCCTCGGGCGCGCGTCGGGCAACGCGAGCGCGCGCAGCAACTCAAGCAGCTTGCCGACGTCACCTACGTCGCCACCAACATTGGCATCGGGCACGCGCGTTGCCCTCCCGTCTGACTCCCCACGCCCATCAAACAGGCGTGTTCAGCGACGGTACCCCGATCATGACCGCGACAAACGATCAAAAACCAAGTTTGCCAAGCTGTTTCGGGTCGCGCTGCCAATCCTTGGCGACCTTGACATGCAGGTTCAGATAGATGCGCGTGCCGAGGATGTGCTCGATCTGCTTGCGTGCGTTGGTGCCGACTTCCTTCAGGCGCGAACCGTTCTTGCCGATCACGATCGCCTTCTGGCTTGGCCGCTCGACGTAGAGCAGAGCGTGCACCTCAAGCATGTCGGGATTGGGCTCATACGGCTCAATCTCCTCGATGACCACGGCGAGCGAGTGCGGCAGTTCGTCGCGCACGCCCTCGAGCGCCGCTTCGCGGATGAGCTCGGCCATGAGGGTCTCCTCAGGCTCATCGGTGATTTCACCGTCGGGGTAAAACGCCGGTCCCTCAGGCATTTTCGATGCGATCACGTTGACGAGCACGTCGATCTGCTCGTCCTTGACCGCCGACACCGGCACCACGTCGGACTCCGGCCCGAGCAGCTGCGAAACGGCCATGAGCTGGTGGGCGATCTCGTCGCGGCTCACCTTGTCGATCTTGGTGACCACGCCAAGCAGCTTGGTCTTGGGTGCCATGAGGCGAATCTGCTCGACGATCCAGCGGTCACCGGGGCCGATCTTCTCGTCGGCGGGAATGCACAGCGCGATCACGTCGACCTCGGAATAGGTGTCGCGCACCAGGTCGTTGAGGCGCTGACCAAGCAGCGTGCGTGGCCGGTGCAGGCCGGGGGTGTCGACGAGAATCAGCTGCGCGTGGTCGCGGTGGACGATGCCGCGAATGGTGTGGCGGGTTGTCTGCGGACGCGACGACGTGATGGCGATCTTGCTGCCAACGAGCGCGTTGGTGAGCGTCGACTTGCCGGTGTTTGGCCTGCCGACGAAACAGACGAAGCCCGACCGGAATTCATCATCATTTTTGGTCATGGGATACCTCGTTCGGGAGTTCGGACAGGACAGTTCCACGCGCGTCGGTGACGATGACCCGCGCCGTGGGCGACACCTCGCGCACCGCGGCGACGCCAGCATCGTCGGGCGTGCCAGCGACGAGCACCGCCGCTTCGAAACCCTCAGCGCCACTGGAGACCGCGGCGGCGACGGCCGCTTGCAACGCCGACAGTCGCAGCGCGGCAAGGTCGACCGCGCCAGCGGCGTACGTGCGACCGTCGCTGTCGCGCACCGCGGCGCCGCTCGTTCCGCCAGCACGCGCCATCGCACCTCGGGCGAGCGTCACCAGTTTGGTGTCCTCGGCATCAAGTTCACTCATCGCGATCTCCGTTGGTATTGACCTTGGCTTTGTCGTCGACGTGACGTTCTTTCGCGCGGCGGGTGAGCACGGTATTCACGCGCATCCGGCCACGCGCGTCGGCGCCGCCTTCGCCGCGCAAAACCAGCCCGTACGCAACAACTTTGGAGCCGGGAAGCGGAACGCGACCGAGTTCGTGCGCGAGCAAGCCGCCGACGGTGTCGACGTCCTCGTCGGAGATTTCCACCCCGTACAGCTCGCCAAGGTCTTCGACCGAAAGGCGAGCCGAAACGCGAAATCGCCCGTCGCCCAAGTCTTCTATCGGTGGCGTCTCGTCGGTGTCGTACTCGTCGGCGATCTCGCCAACGATCTCCTCAAGCACGTCTTCGATGGTGACCAACCCGGCGATGCCGCCGTATTCGTCGACGAGCAACGCCATGTGGTTGCGTTCGCGCTGCATCTCGTCGAGCAGGTCGTCGAGCGGTTTGGAGTCGGGGACGAAAACCGCGTCGCGCATCACCTCGGCGACCGTGACCTTCCGGCTCCGATCCGCGTACGGCACAAGGTCTTTCAGGTATACGACGCCACGCACGTCGTCGACGTTCTCGCCGACAACGGGGATGCGCGAGTGCCCCGACCGCACCGCGAGCGACATCGCCTGGGCCGCGGTTTTGTCGTCTTCGATCCACACCATTTCGGTGCGCGGCACCATCACCGCGCGCGCCGGGGTGTCGCCAAGTTCGAAAACGGACTGAATCATGCGCCGTTCGTCGACGTCGACGACGCCACGTTCCTGGGCCATATCGACCATTTCGCGCAGTTCGATTTCCGACGCGAACGGCCCGTTGCGGAAGCCTTTACCTGGGGTGATGGCGTTACCAAGCAGGATCAGCAGTCGGCTGACCGGGTTGAGCACCGACCCGATGATCTGCATCGGCACCGCCGCGCCAATCGCGATTGAATACGCGTGCTGGCGACCGAGTGTGCGCGGCCCGACGCCGATCACGACGTAGGAGGCGATCGCCATCACGACGGCGGTAATCACCAAAGCCGGTGTGACCCTGAGGAATTGGAGCAACGCGCCAGCGAGCACAACGGTCGCGGCGATCTCGCTGACCACCCGCAGCAACACCATGAGGTTCACATAGCGGGGTCGGTCATCGACAATGCGACGCAAGCGGGCCGCTCCCGCGCGGTCCTCGCGGACCATGTCGTCAAGGCGAGCACGCGAAACGGTGTTGATGGCGGCGTCGACTCCAGCGAACACCCCGCCGAGCCCGATCAGGGCGGCGGCGAGGACAAACAACGCCACTGACGTCACGCGGGGCCGTCACCCGGGGTGGTGAAGCCTGCTTTGCCAAGCAGGCGGGCGTCGCGTTCGGCCTGTTCAGCGCGTTGCTGCTCGCGCTGGCGTTCCTCGCGGACGCTCACGTACCACTCTTCGAGCAGCTGACCTTGCAGCGCGAACATTTCCTTCTCTTCCTCGGGTTCAGCATGGTCATAGCCGAGGAGGTGAAGGACACCGTGCACGGTGAGCAGGGCGAGTTCGTTGTCGAGGGAGTGACCGGCCTTCTGCGCCTGCCCCATTGCGAATTCGGGGCACAGCACGATGTCGCCGAGCATCGACGGACCGGGCTCGGGGCTGTCGGGGCGACCGCCCGGTTCGAGCTCATCCATCGGGAACGACATCACGTCGGTTGGGCCGGGCAGGTCCATCCAGCGGACATGCAGGTCGGCCATCGTGTCGAGATCAACGAGCACCATCGACAGTTCGGCGGCTGGATGCACATCCATGCGCCCGATCACAAAACGCGCGACGCTGACCAGGTCTTCTTCCGGGACGTCCATCCCCGATTCGTTGGCGATCTCGATGCTCACCCGTTAAGGGTACGGAAGTACCCACCCGTGCCCGCCCGCGACCCGCTGACGCACCCGGCACCGCGCTGCGGGGTGTGTTCCGCAGGCGGTGCTCGGAGTGACTGGTTGATTACCTGCCGCGACCAGCGGCACGCCGCTGCGCCCGATTGCCCGGGTGGTAGTGCGTCGGCGCGGGACCGTTGGCATGCGCTTCGGCTTCGAACCGGTCGTACGCGTCAACGATGTCGGAAACCAACCGGTGCCGAACCACGTCGGCGCTGGTGAGTTCCGAGAAGTGGATGTCGGGGATATCGACCAAAATCTCGGTGGCCGCACGCAACCCGGACCGCTGCCCGTTGGGCAGGTCGACCTGCGAAATATCGCCCGTCACAACCATTTTCGACTGAAAACCGAGCCGCGTGAGGAACATCTTCATCTGCTCAGGCGTGGTGTTTTGCGCCTCGTCCAAGATGATGAAGGAGTCGTTGAGGCTGCGACCACGCATGTACGCCAACGGTGCGACCTCGATGACACCCGAAGCAAGCAGCTTCGGGATGGCTTCGGGGTCCATCATGTCGTGCAACGCGTCGTAAAGCGGCCGCAGATACGGGTCGATCTTGTCGTTGAGCGTGCCCGGCAGGAAGCCCAACCGCTCGCCCGCCTCGACAGCGGGACGAGTGAGGATGATGCGGGTGACCTGCTTGGCTTGCAGCGCTTGGACCGCCTTGGCCATCGCCAAGTAGGTCTTACCGGTGCCTGCCGGACCGATGCCGAAGATGATGGTGTTGACATCAATGGCATCGACGTAGCGCTTCTGGTTGAGCGTTTTAGGTCGGATGGTTTTGCCGCGCCGCGACAAGATGTCGAGGCTCAACACCTCGGCGGGCGACTCGGCCGTGCCCTCGGTGAGCATGGAGTAGGTATGCCGCACCGATTCGGGGGTGATGTTGCGGTTGCGCCCGGTGAGCGCGACTAGCTGTTCGATGACCCGTTCGGCGAGCGCGACGTCGCCGGGCAGGCCGGTGATGGTGACAGTGTTGCCGCGAACGTGCACGTCGGCATCGAGAAGCGCTTCGAGTTGACGCAGGTTCTCGTCGGCTGAGCCGAGAAAGCCGAAGACGGACTCGGGCGCGAGTTCGATACTGGAACGGACGTTGCGCGGTGCCGGGGCGGCGCTACCGTTACGCGCGCCAATGCCGGATACGGGGGTGGGCTGCTGCTCGCCGATCTCGCCTGAGTTCTTCAAAAGTGGCTACTCGCCTGCTTTCGTGCTCGACTGTGTGTTCGATGAAAGCCAGTTTAACGCGCTCAGATCATCACGCCCAGCGATATTTTCCCAGCACGTGCGCAATCGGAACCCGCGCGATACCGGCGGTTACCAGCGAGTGGTGAGCGCGCCTAACGCACCGAGTGCAACGGCGGCGGCGGTCGATGTCCGCAGGACCGTTGGGCCGAGCAGAACCGCGTCGGCGCCAGCTTCGGTGAGCGCGGCGATCTCAGCGTCGTCAAGACCGCCTTCGGGGCCGACGATCAGCACCACGCTGTCGGTTTTCGCGACCGGCAATTCGGTGAACTTGCCCGCGCCCGACTCGTGCAGCGCGGCGACAACCGCGCCTTCGTCCTTGGCCGCTTTCACGAGCTCGACGAGGTCGCGCGTGCGGTGAAGGTGGGCGATGTCGGGGATATAAGCCCGTCGCGACTGGCGCGCCGCCGAGCGCGCGGCAGCACGCCACTTCTCAATTCCCTTGGCCGCCTTGGCTTCCCAGTTGGCGACACACCGCGATGCCTGCCACGGCACGATCAGATCGGCACCGGCTTCGGTCATCAACTCGATCGCGAGTTCGGAGCGATCCGACTTCGGCAACGCCTGCACGACGGTCACCGTGGGGTTTGGCGGCGGCGCGAGCACGCGATTGTGCACCTTGAGTTCAAGGCGGTCTTTGGCCGTGGCGATCACCTCGGACTCGGCGAGAATGCCGTGCCCGTCGGAAAGCGTGATCGCCTCGCCAACGCGGGTGCGACGCACCGTCGCCGCATGCCGACCTTCGGGACCATCCAATACCGCGATGGCACCCGGCTGCGGGACCTCGTCGAGATAGAAGACGGTCGCGACCATCAGCGCCCGCTAAACGACGCGCGCAGTCGAGCGAACAGGCCGCTGTTGTGTTCCGAACCCGTCGACATCACTTCGGCACGGTCCTTGTCGCGCATGCCCTTGAACTTGCGCAGCAGGTCGGTCTGCTTGCCGTCGAGCTTGTTCGGCACGACGATGTCGAGGTGGGCGAGCAGGTCGCCACGGGCGCCGCCACGCACGCTCGGCATGCCGTGCCCACGCAACTGGATGACCTCGCCAGGCTGCGTACCAGCGTTAATGGTGAGCTCGGTCGGGCCGTCGAGGATAGTGTCGACAACAACGGTGGTGCCGAGGATCGCGTCGACCATCGGCACACGAACCGTGCAGTGCAGGTCGTTGCTGTCGCGGACGAAGGTGTCGTGCGGCTGCTCGACAACCTCAACGAACAGGTCGCCGGGAGCGCCGCCGCCGGGACCAACCTCGCCCTGGGCGGTGAGCCGCACGCGCATGCCGTTGGCGACGCCAGCCGGAATCGGCGCCGCGATCTCGCGACGCGCACGCACGCGACCGTCGCCGCCGCACTTCGTGCACGGGTCGGGAATGGTTTCGCCAGCACCGCGACACGTGGGGCACGGCCGCGAGGTAAGCACCTGCCCGAGGAAGGACCGCTGCACCGACTGGACTTCGCCAGCGCCGTCGCAGGTCTCGCAACGGACCGGCTGGGACTTGCCGTTGGTGCCAGCGCCCTGGCACAGGTCGCAGAGAATGGCGGTGTCGACGGTGAGGTGCTTGGTGACCCCAACCGCGCACTCGGCCAAGCTCAAGCGGGTGCGAATGAGCGAATCGGCACCGGGCTGGGTGCGACCACGCGGCTTGCGCGGGCTGCCACCCTGGCCATTCATGCCACCGAAGAACGCTTCGAACACGTCACCGAGACCACCGAAACCAGCGCCGCTGAAGCCGCCGCCACCGCCACCGTTTTCCAACGGGTCGCCGCCGAGGTCGACAATGCGCCGCTTCTCGGGGTCGGTGAGCACCTCGTATGCCGTCGACACCTCTTTGAAGCGCGCCTGGGCGACTTCGTCAGGGTTCACATCGGGGTGCAGCTCACGCGCCAACTTGCGGTAGGCGCGCTTGAGCTCGGCGTCGGAAGCGTTCTTGCCGACGCCAAGCAGTCCGTAGTAATCGCGTGCCACGTGAGTTCTCTTAGTCCTTGGTTTATGCGTTGAGTAGGGCTTATGAGCCGAACGCACTCAACTTTACCGGCCGAAGTATCGACCTTAACAGTTGCGCCCGACTCACCTTTCGGCGAGGACTTCGCCGATGTAGCGGGCAACCGTTGCCACCGACGCCATCGTGCCGGGGTAATCCATGCGGGTCGGCCCGAGCACGCCCATGCCGCCGAGCACCGCGCCAGCGGCTCCGTATCCGGTGGAAACCACCGACGTGCCGCGCATCTGTTCGACCTGGGTTTCCTCGCCGATCTGCACGGTGACGCGACCCGGATGTTGTGCTGCCGCAAGCAGTTTCAGCACAACGACCTGTTCTTCGAGCGCTTCGAGGACGCTGCGCAGCGAGCCGGGGAAGCCGAAGTCATTGCCGTTGCGGGTGAGGTTGGCCGTGCCGCCGAGCACGAGACGTTCCTCGGGATGTTCGACGAGCGTTTCGACGAGCACGGTCGCGACGCGAACGAGGACGTCGCGGATCTTGGCAGGCGCGCGTTCGGGCAAGCCCGCGACGGCCGCGCTCGCGACCGACAACAACTTGCCGTCCATCGCGCTGCCAAGCAGCCCGCGCACGGCGGCGAGGTCTTCGTCGGAGACAACGCCGCCGAGGTCGAGCACGCGCTGGTCGACGCGGCCGGTGTCGGTAATGACGACGAGCAGCAGCCGCGCGGGGTTGAGCGCGACCACCTCAATGTGGCGCACCGTCGACGCCGAAACGGTGGGGTACTGCACCACCGCGACCTGACGGGTGAGCTGGGCGAGCAACCGGACACCGCGCCGAAGCACGTCGTCCAGGTCGACGCCCGACTCAAGAAATTCCATGATCGCGCGCCGTTCCGCGCCCGAAAGTGGTTTCACCTCGGCGATGCGGTCGACGAATTCGCGGTAACCCTTATCGGTTGGCACGCGACCCGAGCTGGTGTGTGGCTGAGTGATGTAACCCTCGGCCTCAAGCACGGCCATGTCATTGCGAATCGTCGCGCTGGAAACGCCAAGATTGTGCCGCTCGACAAGGGCCTTCGACCCGATGGGCTCCTTGGTGGCGACGTAGTCGGCAACGATCGCCCGCAACACCTCAAACCGGCGATCCTCGGTGCTCGACGCCATCGAGCCCACCTCCTTGCTGCACAGACTTGCGAGCCGCACGACCCAGACACCCTTAACGATGCCTGTGACCGTGCCCTGTGACAAGCCGCTCAGCGATTGAGCAACGTGGCTTACCTCGCGGCAGCGGCCCGTTCGATGCCGACCTGCTTGCCAGCGGCGGCGTCGAGGCCAAGCATCGCGAGCAGCGAGACGCAGTCGTCGGCGTCTTGTGAATGTGCGGCAACGGTGCGGGCGGCAACAGCGCACTGATGCGCGTTGGCGGCCTTTTCAGCATTGCGCGCTTCGGCGAATTCGCTCTGCTCGCTGACGAGTGTGATGTGCCGTTCGGTGGACATATATCTCCCTCGGTATCGAGGTGCTAGCCTACGCCCCTAATCGTTATCTTTGGCCGGTAACCCGCTCTTCGATCGTGATCGCCACCCCAATCGCCGCCGCTCGAATGCGATGTGCATCACTGCCGATCCGGGCGTTGACCGGGCGATCTGCGTGAGCGTTCCGTCGCAGGAAAAACGGCAAAAATGTCGTGATTAGCGGGGTTGAAATCCGGGCGCGTTCGGGCCATGCCAGGGCTTCGGTCACGCGTCAAACGGTGGTTATCAGCGCGTGATATTTCCGTGACCGTAACTAGCGACTAATCGAGCAGGTCGCGGACCACACCGTCGGCAAGAAGACGGCCGCGATCGGTGAGGACGAGCCGGTCGTTCCCAGTGACCTCGATGAGCCCTTCGGCGACAAGTCGGTCGACGGCGGCGCGGCCGGTCGGTGCCAGATCGGCGAGCGCGAGCCCGGTACGCAACCGCACGGTCAGCATCACGTGTTCGAGGTAGCGCTCGTCGTCGGTGAGCGTTTCCGAGCCAGCTGCGGGCAGGCCGCCTTCGGCGACGCGGTCGGCGTAGCGAGCCGGATGCTTCACATTCCACCAGCGCACGCCGCCGACGTGCGAGTGCGCGCCGGGGCCAGCGCCGAGCCAGTCGCCGCCATCCCAGTAGCCGAGGTTGTGGCGGCAGCGCGCGGAATCGCTCGCGGCCCAATTGGATACCTCGTACCAACTCAGTCCGGCAGCTTCGAGTCGTGCGTCGATGCGCTCGTATCGGTTGGCGAGTACGTCGTCGTCGGGGGCGGGCAGTTCGCCACGCTTGACCTTGCGCGCCAGCGCGGTGCCGTCTTCGACGATGAGCGAATAGGCCGACACGTGGTCGACGCCAGCGGCGAGCACGGCGTCGAGGCTGGCGTCGAGGTCGGCGTCGGTTTCGCCTGGCGTGCCGTAGATGAGGTCGAGGTTGACGTGGTCGAAGCCAGCAGCGCGCGCTTCCTTCGCGGCGGCGACAGCGCGCCCCGGCGTGTGGGTGCGATCGAGGGTTTTCAGCACGTGCTGGGCCGCCGACTGCATGCCGAGCGAGACGCGCGTATAGCCGGCGTCGCGGATGCGGGCGAAGAACTCAGGCGATGTCGATTCCGGGTTGGATTCGGTGGTCACTTCAGCGTCGGCGGCCAGGGTGAAATTCGCGCGAACGGCAGCGAGGACGTCGGCGAGTCCGTCACCGCCGAGGAGCGAAGGGGTGCCCCCGCCGACGAAGATCGTCGAAACCGGCGGCGTTGCCGTGGGGAAGGTGGCGAACCGCTCAGCGGCCGTCGCCAGCTCGCCACGCAACGCGTCAAGCCACGACTGCGGCGACGCCGAGGTGCCCAACTCGCCCGCGGTGTAGGTGTTGAAGTCGCAGTACCCGCAGCGCGTCGCGCAGAACGGCACGTGCACGTAGATGCCGAACGCGCCGGTGCCGAAATCGCGCAACGGGAGTTGGTCGACAGTGGCGGCTTCGGCGGCGGGATTCACCTGTTCAGTCTCTCGCGTGCCGACCGTGCGACAACCACCGGGCCGCATCAGCAGCTAGGCTCGGCAGGTTGTCACCAGGCGAGAATGGCGATTCACATATGACGCCCGTCACACCGGTGCCAGCAAATCCAGCGGATTTCCCGGGAAAGTGCGGGAAATATCTCCTCGCATCCCGGTGCGTGGGAAAACGACCTCGCTGACATGGCACAATAGGCACCATGCACGCAACAGGAATCCGACTCGTGGCCCGTCGCCACGTCGATTTCCAGCGTGTCTGTAGCGCCTGTTGTCGGCCCGGTATCTACCGGTAGCGCAGCGGCTTCAACACGCCCGGGCGCTGTCGACATCACGCGCGAGCTTCAAGCGGAACGGCCGCCTCGCGCTTTGCGCACGAATGCCCATTCACCCCGCAGGAGCGACCCCCTATGACGTCGAGCACCGACGCCGGTTCGACCGAGCAGTCCCCCGTTGTGCCGCGCGCCCGTACGCCGCGGCCGACCAAACGTCGCTCTGAAGGCCAGTGGGCCCTCGGTTACCGCGAGCCGCTCAACGCCAACGAGCAGTCCAAGAAGGACGACAACCCGCTCAACGTGCGCGCGCGCATCGAAAACATCTACTCCAAGGGCGGCTTCGACTCGATCGACAAGGCCGACCTGCGTGGCCGTTTCCGCTGGTGGGGGCTCTACACCCAGCGTGAAGAGGGCTACGACGGCACCTGGACCGACGACGACAACATCGACATCCTCGAAGCCAAGTACTTCATGATGCGGGTGCGATGCGACGCGGGCGCGCTCAATGTCGCGCAGCTGCGTACCGTCGGCGAGATTTCCACCGAGTTCGGTCGCGACACCGCCGACCTCTCCGACCGCGAAAACGTCCAGTACCACTGGATCGAGGTCGAGAACGTTCCCGAGATTTGGCGACGGCTTGAGTCGGTCGGCCTGCACACCACCGAAGCGTGCGGCGACTGCCCGCGCGTGGTGCTCGGATCGCCGCTCGCTGGCGAGTCGCTCGACGAGATCATCGACCCAACCTGGGCCATCGACGAGATCGTCAAGCGCTACATCGGGAAGAAGGAGTACTCCAACCTTCCCCGCAAGTTCAAGACCGCGATTTCGGGTCAGCAGGACGTGGTCCACGAGATCAACGACATCGCCTTCGTCGGCGTCAACCACCCCGAGCACGGTCCCGGTCTCGACCTCTGGGTCGGCGGCGGCCTGTCGACCAACCCGATGCTCGCCCAGCGGCTCGGCGCGTTCGTGCCGCTCGACGAGGTCCCCGACGTGTGGGAAGCGGTCGTCTCGCTCTACCGCGACTACGGCTACCGTCGCCTGCGCACCAAGGCGCGCCTGAAGTTCCTCATCAAGGACTGGGGTGTCGAGAAGTTCCGTCAGGTGCTTGAGGACGAATACCTCAAGCGCAAGCTCATCGACGGTCCCGCGCCCGAACAGCCCGAAAAGCCCATCGACCACGTTGGTGTGCAGAAGCTGCGCAACGGCCTCAACGCCGTCGGCTTCTCCCCCATCGCCGGTCGCGTTTCCGGCACGATCCTGAGCAAGGTCGCCGACGCGGCCGAGAAGTACGGCTCGGATCGCATTCGCTTCACGCCGTACCAGAAGCTGATCATCCTCGACATCGCCGACGACCAGGTCGAGGCGCTTATCGACGAGCTCGAACCGCTTGGGCTGCAAGCGCGTCCGTCGATCTGGCGTCGAAACCTGTTGGCGTGCAGCGGCATTGAGTTCTGCAAGCTGTCGTTCGTCGAGACCCGCAAGCGTTCGCAGGTGCTCGCACCCGAACTTGAGCAGCGTCTCGCCGACATCAACGCCGAACTCGACGTGCCGATCACCATCAACATCAACGGTTGCCCCAACTCGTGCGGCCGGTCCCAGATCGCCGACATCGGCTTCAAGGGCCAGCTCGTCGACGATGGCGAAGGGAATCAGGTCGAAGGTTTCCAGGTTCACCTGGGCGGCAGCCTTGGGCTCGATTCCGGATTCGGGCGCAAGTTGCGCCAGCACAAGGTCACCAGCGTCGAACTGGGCGACTACATCGAGCGCGTTGTCCGCAACTTCGTGAAGAACCGCGAAGCTGACGAGCGATTCGCCGTGTGGGCCGTGCGCGCCGACGAAGCCGACCTCCGTTAGTCGATGAGGGGAATTCAACTGTGACAACCGATTTCGCGGCGAAACTGTCCGAAGAGGAACTGCGCGCTATCGCGGCTGATGGTGCTGCTGAGCTTGGCTCCGATGCGACCGCCGCCGAGCTGCTCGCTTGGACCGAGAAGGTTTTCGGACTTAACTACATCGTCGCGTCGAACATGCAGGACGGCGTGCTCGTGCACCTCGCCGCGCAGGTGCACCCCGGCGTCGACGTGCTGTTCCTCGACACCGGCTACCACTTCGCCGAGACCATCGGCACGCGCGACGCCGTCGAGGCGGTGTACGGGGTGAACGTGATCAACGTGCGGCCCGAGCACAGCGTCGACGAGCAGGACAAGTTGCTCGGCAAAGACCTGTTCGCGCGGGACGCCGCCGAATGCTGCCGCCTGCGCAAGGTTGTCCCGTTGACCAAGTCGCTTGCCGGCTACAACGCGTGGGTCACCGGCATCCGCCGGGTTGAAGCGCCGACCCGCGCCAACGCGCCGCTGATCTCGTTCGACGAAGCATTCGGGCTGGTGAAGATCAACCCGATCGCCGCGTGGTCGGACGACGACATGCAGGAATACATCGCGGCCAACGGCATCCTCGTCAACCCGCTTGTTGACGAGGGTTACCCCTCGATTGGCTGCGCGCCATGCACCCGCAAGCCAGAACCGGGTTCCGATCCGCGGTCCGGACGTTGGGCCGGTCTCGCCAAGACCGAATGCGGACTACACCAATCATGACCTCCATCATCACTACCGGGAGTGAGCCTGTGAGTGCCAACATCACCGAACGCGAGCTCGGCTTGACCGAGTTCGATACCCTCGCGGCGCTCGAATCCGAGGCGATCCACATCTTCCGTGAGGTCGCTGGCGAATTCGAGCGGCCGGTCATTCTGTTCTCCGGCGGCAAGGACTCCACCGTCCTGCTGCACCTCGCGCTCAAGGCGTTTTGGCCCGCGCCGCTGCCGTTCGCGCTGCTGCACGTCGACACCGGCCACAACCTCGACGAGGTCCTTGAGTTCCGCGACAAGGTCGTTGAGCGCTACGGCCTGCGCCTGCATGTCGCGTCGGTCGAGGAGTACCTCGCCGACGGTCGCCTGACCGAGCGTCCCGACGGCATCCGCAACCCGTTGCAGACCGTCCCGCTGCTCGACGCCATCACCGAGCACCGCTTCGACGCGGTCTTCGGTGGCGGCCGTCGCGACGAGGAACGCTCGCGTGCCAAGGAGCGAATCTTCTCCCTGCGCAACGCCTTTGGTCAGTGGGACCCGAAGCGGCAGCGGCCCGAGTTGTGGAACCTCTACAACGGCAAGCACGCGCCGGGCGAGCACGTTCGCGTTTTCCCGCTCAGCAACTGGACCGAACTCGACATCTGGCGCTACATCGCGCGCGAAGACATCGACCTCGCGTCGATCTACTACGCCCACGACCGTCCGGTGTACCAGCGCGACGGCATGTGGATGACGCCGGGCGTGTGGGGCGGCCCGAACGAGAACGAGGTGCTTGAGACCCGCTCGGTGCGCTACCGCACCGTCGGCGACGGCTCAACCACCGGCGCGATCATCTCCGACGCGGCCGACAACGAGGCGATCCTCGCCGAGGTCGCCGCATCCCGACTGACCGAGCGCGGTGCTACGCGCGGTGACGACCGAGTTTCCGAAGCCGCTATGGAAGACCGCAAGCGAGAGGGTTACTTCTGATGTCCGACCTCCTGAGGCTGGCTACCGCCGGTTCCGTTGACGACGGCAAGTCGACTCTCGTCGGACGCCTGCTCTACGACACAAAGTCGGTGCTCGCCGACCAGATCGACGCCGTCACGCGCGCGTCGGTCGACAAGGGTCTGTCGACGCCCGACCTTTCGCTGCTTGTCGACGGCCTGCGCGCCGAGCGTGAGCAGGGCATCACCATCGACGTCGCGTACCGCTACTTCGCCACCCCGAAGCGGTCGTTCGTGCTCGCCGACACCCCCGGTCACGTGCAGTACACCCGCAACACGGTCTCTGGCGCGTCAACCGCGCAGCTGGTGATTCTGCTTGTCGACGCGCGCAAGGGTGTCATCGAGCAGACCCGTCGCCACGCGGCGGTGCTCGCGCTGCTCGGCGTGCCGCGCCTTGTGCTCGCGGTGAACAAGATCGACCTGGTCGACAACCCGGCCGAGGTGTTCGCGTCGATTTCGGCGGAGTTCAACTCGCTCACCGCCAAGCTCGGGTGGGCCGACGATGACGTCATCGAGATCCCGGTGTCGGCGCTGCATGGCGACAACATCGCGAGCCGGTCGGACAACACGCCGTACTACGACGGTCCGTCGCTGATTGAGCACCTTGAATCGGTGCCGGTCGACGCCGATTCCACCGGTTCGCACGCCATTGGCCTGCGTTTCCCTGTCCAGTACGTGATCCGGCCGCGCACCGCCGAGTACCCCGACTACCGCGGGTACGCGGGTCAGGTTGCCGCCGGTTCGGTTTCGCCTGGCGACGAGATTGTGGTGCTACCTTCGGGTCGACGCACCACTGTCGAGCGCATCGACACCCCCGATGGTGAGTTGGCTGTCGCGCAGGTTGGGCGCAGCGTCACGCTGATCCTCGCCGACGAGGTCGACATTTCGCGTGGCGACATCATCGCGTCGGTTGCGGACGCGCCGGAGTCGATCGACACCTTCGACGCCACCGTGTGCTGGCTCGGCGACAAGGGTCTGCGTCCGGGTGCGCGTCTGCTGCTCAAGCACGGCACGAAGACCACGCAGGCGATCGTCGGCGCGCTCGTTGAGCGTTTCGATGAGCAGACGCTCACCGCCCAGGAAAGCCCGGAGTCGTTGGAACTCAACGACATTGGTCGCGTTTCGCTGCGACTTGCCGAGCCGATCCCGGCTGACGATTACCGGACGAACCGCCACACGGGTTCGTTCCTGCTGATCGACCCTGCTGGCGGTAACACGCTTGCGGCTGGCTTGGTTGGCGATGTGTTGACCTCGGTTGAGGTTGGCACGGCGGTCTGATGCTTGAGCCCGGGTTCGCTTTCCGGCGCGACGCTTTGTGGGCGTCGCGCGGGGAAGGCGGACCCGGGTTTGTTGGTTGTGGAGTCGACAACCCTGCGCCTCTAGGAGCGCGCGCCGCTTTCGGGGCGTGGCGTGGCGAACTTCTTGGTCCCGGCGGCAACCACGCTGTGGGGACGCGCGATGCTTTCGCGGCGTCGCGGGGCGAAGGTGGGCTTGTCGATTCTGGAGGCCACCACCCTGTTCCTGTGCGGGCGCGCGATGCTTTCGGGGCGTCGCGGGGCGAAGGCGGGCTTGCCGGTTCCGGCGGCGACTCCGCAGCGCCGGTGGGGACGCGCGATGCCGAACCTGCGCTAATTCTGGTTGCGCATGGGAGTCGGGATCCGCGGTCGGCGGCTAATGCGGCGGCGGTTTGTGCGCTTGTTGCTGGTCAGCGGCCTGATGTTGCCGTGCACCTCGCGTTTCTTGATTTGAACGCGCCGTCGGTTGACCAGGTCATCGACACCCTCGCGACGGGTGGGGTCGGGCACGCGATTGTGGTGCCGATGTTGTTGGGCAGCGCGTTTCATGCGCGAGTTGATCTGCCGGGAATGCTGGCGGCGGCTCGTCAGCGTCACCCCTTTCTACGGCTTGAACAGGCCGACGTACTTGGCGCGGATGAGCGCCTAATCGCGGCACTGTGCGAACGGGTCTGTGCCGTTGTGCCAGTTGCTGATTCGCCTGTAGGTGTCGCGGTTGCTGCGGTTGGTTCCCGGCGTCGTGGTGCGAACGCACGGACGGCCGAAGTGGCTGACCGTCTTGCGGATCGTCTCGGTGTCACCGCCGAAATATGCTTCGCGACAAGCGAACCCGGCGTTTCCATCGCGGTCGATCGACTGCGCGCGCGAGGTGTTGACCACATTGTTGTTGCGCCGTGGTTCCTCGCCCCGGGGCTACTCACCGACCGATTGCGCACGGCCGCACCGGATTTGGTGCACGCCGGCACGTTAGGCGCCCACCCGTTGCTGGCTGACGTGGTGTGGGACCGATACGACGCCACCCTCTCCGCCAGCATGAAGTGGGCGCTGAGCGCGTAGGGGTGCCAGCGTGGACTGCGCTCGACGTTCACGGCGGTTCGCGACACGCCGAACTAACGGCTTCTCCGCTCATGCTCTCGGCGATTCGTTGGCATTTTCGTGCGCCTTCACGCCTCGACCTCCGATTTGCGGCCTTTTGCGCGCGAACGTGCACGAAAATGCCACTTCGCCTCTCGCGTCGCCGCAGGTCGGGCGTGTCCAAGACGCGTCAGGTGTTGTCGCGCAACAGTTCTCTAGCGAGCATGACCAACTCGGCGCGAACCTCGGGTGGGCCGAGAACTTCCAGGTCAGCGCCCCAACCCGCCAATTGGCGGGCAACCATTTTCGCGGTGTCAGCGGTGATGGTCGCCTGGATTCGACCATCTGGGGCTACACCGTGCAAGGTGCAATTGCGGCCCTGTTGGTCGGCCAGGATCGGGGCTAACGCCGCCGAGACTAGGACGTCGGCAGCCACGGCAGCCCGTCGCTGTTCCATCTGATCGACGATCTGCGCCCACTCGGAGGTGAGGTCGAAATTACTTGGGCGCGTTGCCTTTTCATCAAGGATAATCACCGCGCCCACACGGTCTAGCCGGAAGGTCCGCCGACCTTTTTCGGTCCCGGCCAACAGGTACCAGGTGGTTTCCTTCTGCGCGAGACCCCACGGATGCACCACGCGCGGCGTCGGCTCGCTCCCCGGGCGCGTGTAGTCGAATCGCACTTGACGCCGGTCGACCACCGCTTGCCGCAACAAACCAAGCGCCGTCGGCTCAGCCGGATCGCGCCGACCCCATCGCGCAGCGTCGACCACAACCGCGTCCGCAGCCGCCTGCGCGTCGGCGCGGAAAGGCTGCGGGAGCGCGCGCACCAGCTTGCGTAATGCTGACTTCACCTCGGGCGCGGCTTGGGCGGCTGGGCCCGCGAGCAGGAACAACGCCCGCGTCTCACCTGCGGTCAGCCCCGAGAGGTCGGTGCGCGCACCGCCAATCAGCGACCACCCGCCACCTCGTCCAGCCTGCGGATATACCGGAATGCCCGCTGTCGACAGCGCTTCCAAGTCGCGCCGCGCGGTCGCGACTGACACTTCCAACTCCTCGGCAATCTCGGCTGCCGTCACCCGTCCGCGCGCCTGCATCAGCAGCAGGGTCGCAACCAATCTGTCCGCCCGCATACTGCTCAATTCTGCTCATAAAAGTGCTCATTTGGTGAGCACTTTTGCTGGCAAGGTCTTCTTCAATACCAACAAACAAGGAGACGCAATGCTGCAGGGAATGGCGACCACCACGTTCTACGCCGACGACATCACCGCCGCCAAGGAGTGGTACACCGAATTCCTCGGTCTCGCACCGTATTACGAGGTCGACGGTGCCTACTACGAGTTCCGCGTCGGGCCGATGCAGGCCGAGCTCGGCATCATCAATCGCGCCTACGCGCCAGCCGGCGCGCGCAACGCACCCGGGGGCGGCGGCGTCGTGTTCTGGGCCGTTGATGATCTCGCCGCCGCCTTCGCCCGTCTGCTTGAGCTCGGCGCCACCGAGTACGAGCCCATCACCGAGCGCGCGGGGAGGGCGCTGGCTTTGCGACGGCGGCGGTGGTCGACCCCTTCGGCAACATCATCGGCATCATGACGAACCCGCACTTCGTTGCGATGACGGCTCAGCGCGCGGTCGCGACAACGACAGGATAGGCTGTCCTAAGAGTGTTGCGATTTGCGGTGGAGGCACGGTGCACGACGCTGGAATGGGCGCGATCATGGCGCGTCCTATGCTCGCGTTCCCGCGCGACTCGTGGCGCACCATCACCGCACTCTGTGGCACGCTTGCAGTCGGAGTCGCCATCTGGGTCGCCGGGCACCTCGCGTTCAGCGCGGAAGTCCACGAAGCTGGCGTTGTCGCGCACCTGGTGGCGCTGGCAGTCGGGTTTGGCGGGGTGCTCACCGCCGATTTCCTGATGTTGCGCTGGCTGGCTGGTCGTTCAACGCTCAGCGCGGCCGTGCGCGGGGTCAGCCGCCTGCACCTACCGATCTGGGCGGGTGTCGTGGGCCTGATCGGCAGCGGCTGCGTGCTCGAACCGAATCTCGGTGCCCCACTGACGATGGTCAAAATGGCGTTGGTCGTTGGACTCACCGTGAATGGGTTCGGAGCGAGCGCGCTGAGCCGTCGCCTTGTGAAGCATGCCGATGACACTCCGCTGCCTGCGCGTTTGCTTGCGTGGGGCGCGGCGTGTGGGGCCATTTCGCAGGTGTGCTGGTGGGGTTCGATCGGCATCGGTTTCTGGAATTCCGCGCACTAGCACCGCTAGTGATCCAGGTCACCGTTACTTCTCTTGCTGGGATACCCCTACCGGGTATAGGTTTCTCTCATGAGCGCCAACGCCATTCATGCCAACCACACCGCGCACGCGGACCATTCCGCCCACGCCGTTCCCGGCGGCCTGCGCATCACCCAGGACGGGTACACCCTCGACCTTGCCGAAACGATCCTTTCGCCTGGTGAGGTCGACTTCCGCTTCCGCATCGTCGGCCCCGACGGGCGCGCGGTCACCGACTTCACCCCGGTCCACGACAAGCGACTGCACCTCATCGTCGCCAAGCGCGAACTCACCGGTTTCTGGCATGTTCACCCCGAACTCGCCGACGACGGCACGTGGTCGGTTCGCTTGAATTTGCCTGGGGCAGGCGCATATCGGGTGTTCACCGACATCGCCCCGACCGCACTTGGGAAGACGATTACGCTCGGCGCCGACGTCGCGGTTCGCGGCGAATACGCACCGCAGCCCGTGCCCGCCGCGAACCGGACCGCGCACGTTGACGGGTACGAGGTGACCCTCGATGGCGACCTCGTCGCCGACGAAGGCACCCACCTCGTGCTCACCGTCCGCAAGGATGGGCGACCGGTCACCGATTTGCAGCCGTACCTGGCCGCCTTCGGCCACCTCGTCGTGCTGCGGGCGGGCGACCTCGCCTACGTCCACGTGCACCCGAGCGGCGAACCGGGCGACGGCGTCACGCCCGCGGGCCCCGAAATCGCTTTCCACACGGCCGTTCCCGGCCCAGGCACCTACCGCCTGTTCTTGGACTTCCAGCACGGCGACGTGGTGCGAACGGCAGCCTTCACCTTGTCAACTCGCGCGGCCGCCCCTCACGCAGGTCACCACGGTCACCACCACCACCACTAAGCAGTCGCGGCGCACCCGAGGCCATCACTCGGGTGACCCGTGCTCAGCACGCGCGCACGTGTTCCTATTCCGCAAGCAACTTCGCGACAATCTTGCGCGCCGCGGCGACGCGCGCCGAATCATCAATCTGCCGTGCGATATTCGCTGCCGCGAACAGTGCGTCGAGTTCGAAAACCAGCAGGTCGGCGTCGGTGTCGACGAGCGCGCCAAGTTCCTGCGCCTTGCGGACTTCACCAGTGAGGAACGCGAGCCAATCGTCGTGGTCGGCGACGATCGCGTCGCGCACCGCACCCGGGCGACTGCTGAATTCCGACAGTGTCGCCTCCCGGAAACATCCGCCGGGAAAAGGGGATTCGTCGATGTGTGCGAACCAGCGTTCCATGAGCGCGCGCAGTCGCTCCATGCCGCGCGGTACGCCTAACGCGGGCACGATGACGCGCTCGATGAACACGTCACGGCCAGTTTGAACGGCGGCCAGTTGCAGCGCTTCCTTGCTGCCGAACAGTGTCGCTATGCCGCTTTTGCTCACGCCGAGGTCGGTGGCGAGTTTGCCGATGCTGAGGCCTTCAAGGCCGTCGACCGAAGCGAGTTCGGCCGCGCGGCGCGCGATCGTCGCGCGAGCGCGGGCGCCCTTCGCGAGGCGCTGGTCGATTGGCTCCTTTAGCTCGGTCATGCGGTTCATTCTTCCACTCCCCTCTTGCGAATGCGAACGATCGGTCGTACGTTATTGAACGAACGATCGTACGTTCTTATTTCTTCGTCGAAGGGCGTCTCGCATGACCGACGTGTCCACTCCGCCAACCGAAAAACCACCAGCTCCGCCAGCCGCGCGCGCGACGCTCACCGTCGCCATCGGCGCGGCTTTCCTTGCGTTCCTTGACCTTTCCGTAGTCAATATCGCGTTCCCGACCATCGCGCTCAGCTATCCGGAGACCGACACCGCCACGCTGACCTGGATCGTGAGCGGCTACGCGATCACCTTCGCGGCACTGCTCACGCCCAGTGGGCGCATCGCTGACGTGTTCGGCCGCCGTCGCCTTTTCACACTCGCGTTGATCGGTTTCGCCATCACGTCGCTCCTGTGCGGTGTGGCACCGGGTGCCGAATGGCTCATCGCGGGCCGCCTACTTCAGGGCGCGACGGCCGCGTTCCTCGTTCCCGCCGCCCTCGGGCTCATTTTGGCCGCGACACCGCGTGCCAAGATCGGTGCCGCGATCGGCGCGTGGTCGGCTGCGGGCGGATTTGCGGCCGTCATCGGGCCCGCGTTGGGCGGCGTCTGTGTCGACCTCTTCGGGTGGCGCGCGGTTTTCCTGCTGAACGTGCCCGTCGTGCTTGCGCTGCTCGCGCTGCTCAGAAGGGTGCCGAGCGACAACCCGACGCCCGGCAAGCTGCCCGACGCGATCGGCACGGTCGCCATCGGCGTCGGCCTCGGTGCGGTCGTCGCTGCCGTAACCGAAGGGCAGCGGTGGGGCTGGACTGACCCGGTCACGCTCGGGCTGCTCGTTGGCGGGCTCGCGCTCACCACCTTCGCGCTCGTGCGTTCAGCTCGGCACGCCAGTCCTGCCGTCGCGGTAACACTCTGGCGCGCAAGGGGTTTCGCCATCGCGAACGCGGGGTCGTTCCTGTTTGGCGCGACGATGTTCGCGTGGTTGCTCGCCGGGCCGCTCTTCCTCGCGCGGATTTGGCAGTACTCAGTGCTCGAATCCGCTGCTGCGCTGACCGTCGGCGCGGTCGCGTCGATGGTGACGGCGATCGGCACGGGGCGCGTCACTTCGGCGGTCGGGCAGCGGGTGGTCGGGGTCGCCGGTGCGTTGATGTACGCGGCGGCGCTGGGCTGGTCGAGCACGAACGCGTTCAGCTACGACCCCGCGCTGTGGTCGGCGTGGGTGCCCGTCGGATTGCTCGGCGGTGGCGGGGTCGGGATCGTGGTGACGGTATTGGGGACTGCAGCCGCGAGTTCTGTTCCGCCGCTTCACTTCGCGACTGGGCTCGGCATGAATCTGACGGCTCGCCAAGTTGGCGGTGCGCTCGGCATTGCCATCGTCGCGGCGACCTTGGCCGCTTATCCCGGCGAACCGTTGCGTGCCTTCCACCTCCTTTTCGCCATCGGGGCGGTGATCGGCATCGCTGTCGCGGTTGTCGTCGCGCTGCCCACTCGCTCAGCTGAGGAGAACTGAGATGACTGCCACGCACGAAGTTCATGAACTGTCGGACCCGCTTGTATTGCCGGACACGGAAATTCGCTCGCTGCTGTTTGGGGCACCGTGGCGGCGTTTCGCGGTGATGGGCGACTCCATCGCGCTCGGAACCGGCGACCCAAGTCCCGGCTACGCGCACAAGGGGTGGGCGGATCGCGTCGCGGACGCGCTGGGTGAAGCGAATCCTGGTGTCGCGTACCTGAATACCGGGCGGGTTGGGGCGACGAGCGGACAGGTGATCGAAGAACAACTGTCGCGTGTCATCGCGTTTCAACCCGACTTAGTGCATGTGAATTGCGGGGCGAACGACCTGTTCACGGCCGGGGGCAACCCCGACGAAGTACGCCGCAACCTCACCGCCTTGTTCACCGCGCTGACCGACGCGGGCGCGACTATTTCCTGCTTCGCGCTCGCCGACGTGTGGGAAATCGATCGGATGGCACCAATGCGACCGATGCGAGCTCGCATGGCTGAACTCAACACCATTGTGAAAGATGTTGCGCTTCAACATGATGCGGTCTTTGGCGACTTCTGGACGCATCCGGTGCGATTGCGACCGGAAACGATGAGCGCGGATCTCATCCATTTCACCGCGAGTGGGCACGCGGTGGTGGCAAGCGAGATCGTGCGACTGCTCGGTGCGCGGATCGTGCGCTAGAACCAGCGTTCGAGGACGGTCGCGACGCCGTCCTCGGTGACGCCGCCGGTTACCTCGTCGGCCAAACTGAGGATTTCCGACGGTGACGTTGCCATCGCGACGGAATGTGCTGCCCAGCGCAACATTTCGCGGTCGTTGTAGCCGTCGCCTATCGCTAGCGTCGCTGAGGGGTCAATCGCCAGCGACCGGCGCAGCTGCTCCAACGCCCAGCCCTTCGAAACGCCGCGCGGGTGCACGGTGAGCCACGGCCCAAACTCGCCGTGCACCCACGACGCGTCCGGCACGTTGAGTGCTTTGAGCCTGGCGATCAACTGCTCGGTTGTCCCCTCGGGCCACCAACCGTTGAGTCGCGGGGTTGGGGCGCTCGTGAGGATGTGATGGTCGACCAGTTCGAAGTCGCCGACGGAGAACTCGCCTGGGCCGTGGCCGGTCGCCCAGGTGCCGATGCCGACGCGTTCCGCCGCGAAAATCATGCCGGGGAACAGGGTAGTTAGCGCGGAAACGGCTGGTCCCGGGTCGAATTCGTGGATGGTGACGGGTTCGCCGCGCGCGACGTCGATGTGGACGGCACCGTTCGAGCAGAGGGCATGGCCGTCTTTGAGGCCCAGTTCGGCGAGGACGGGGCGGGTGGTGAGGACGGTGCGGCCGGTGGTGATGACGACGTGAGCGCCAGCTTTGATGGCGGCGCGGACGGCGGCGGTGACGCGGGCGGTGATGGGGGTGCCGGAGTTGAGCAGGGTGCCGTCGATGTCTAGCGCGATTAGCTTTGGTTGTTCCCCGCTCACGTGTTGATTATGCGCTGGGGGTGGGAGGGGTTGTGGGGGAAAGGGTTTGGATTTTTGTGCTGGCTTGGTGGGAGTTGCGCCGTGTTGTGGTTGTTGTGGTGTCGTGGTCGGGTGTTGGGCGGCGAAGGGGTGAGCCTTCGGATCGTTGGGGCGTCGTGGTCGGATGGTGGGCGGCGAAGGGGCGAGCTTTCGGATTGTCGGGGTGCCTGGTGGGCTCGTTGGGAGACAGGGCCCGCCGACATCCGTTTGGATTTGCGCGGGAGTTTGTTGGGTGGTTGGGTCTCTCATCAGGGCACCAGTTAGAAGAAAGCGCACGTCAACTGTGTTTTTGGCGCGCTGGCGCGCGCGTGTCGCGGCCCTGAGGTCCGTCCGTTCAGGCACCGTTGCTTGCTCCTTCGTCGCCTACGCAACGGCACCTGAACGGACGGACGGCCGCGACCGGCCCCTGCGGGGCCGCCGCTCCTCAAGGTCGCGGGTGCGTGGCTGAGTTTCCGCGAACGTGTCGATTGCAGGAGCGCTTCCCTCGCTTCGCATCGGGAACTGCGCGCAACCGTCAAGATTCGAATGCTCGACCGTGCACATTCGAATGCCGCAGACCTTCGTGCTGCCGCATTTTCGCGAAGGCGTCGTGGCGGTGTCGTTGGGAGAAAGGCCCGCCGACATCCGTCTTGGAGTTATACGCCGGATTGGTAAGTGGCGGGGTCTCTCATCAGGGCACCAGTTAGAAGAAAGCGCACGTCGACTGTGTTTTTGGCGCGCTGGCGCGCGCGTGTCGCGGCCCTGAGGTCCGTCCGTTCAGGCACCGTTGCTTGCTCCTTCGTCGCCTACGCAACGGCACCTGAACGGACGGACGGCCGCGACCGGCCCCCGCGGGGCCGCCGCTCCTCAAGGTCGCGGGTGGTTGGCTGAGTTTCCGCGAACGTGTCGATTGCAGGGGCGCGTCCCTCGCTACGCATCGGGAACCGCGCGCAACCGCCAAGATTCGAATGCTCGACCATGCACATTCCAATGCCGCAAACGTTCGTGCTGGGCGCGTTCCCGCAAACGTATCGATCGCAGGGCACGTCCCTCGCTGCGCATCGGGCCTGCGCGCAGCGTCCAAGTCCGATACTGGCATGGGTGCGCTTGGTCGCAGCGCGGCCTTACTGTCGCCCAGCACCTTCGCGGTTAGCGGCGTGAACCGCCGCCACCACCTCCGCCCGCTCCCCCTCCGCCGCCAGCGCCGCTCTTGCCGCCGCCTGCGCTGCTACTGCTCTTTCCCCCGCCGCTCGACGCTCCTCCGCCTCCCGTCGATGCGCCGCCGCCTGAAGTGCCGCCGGTTGATGTGCTGCCGCCTCCGCTCGGGGCTCCGCCGGTGTTGGCGTCTGAGCGGCCGCCGCCTGCGGTTTCTGTTGCGCTGTTTCCGCTTCCGCCAGCGGAGGCACCTCCGCCCTGCGAGCCGCCTATCGCTCCGCTCGTGTCGCTGTCGGACGCGCCCGGACCTGCGAGAGCGCCGCCGTTGGCTGCGGATTCCCCGGTCGCGCCCGTATCGCGGCCACCGCCCGCTCCCCCGCCGCTGTCGTGGCCACCGCTCGCACCGCCGTCATGACCGCCACTCGCGCCACTGTCGTGGCCGCCGCCTGCGCCGCTGTCCGATCCGCCGCCGCCGGGCGCACCAGCGGAATCGCCTGTGCCGCCGTCTGTTCCGCTACCACCTGCCCCACCGGGCGCGGGCGCGCCCACTCCACCGCCAGCCGGGGTGCCGCCTCCACCAACCGGCGACGTGCCGCCGCCAGCGGGCGCACTTCCAACGCCGCCTGGGTCAGCCGGGGCGGGAGCGGTTCCGCCTGGCGCTGGTTGGCTAGCGGGAACGCCCGACGTCGCGTCCGGGCCCGGCGCACTCGTACCAGGAGCGGGCGCGGGCGCACCCGGCTGACCTGCTGCGGGGGCTCCCTCTGGCGGCTGACCTGCCGTTGGCTGCCCAGCGGTCGGGGTGTCGCCCGGTGCAGGCTGAGGAACGCTTCCCGGTGTACCAGGGACGGCAGGTGCGCCCGGCACCGTCGGGTTCGTTCCCGGCACAGACGTTCCCGGCACAGGCAACGTTCCCGGCGCGGCGATCGGACCAGCACTCGGGACTCCACCTGGTACCGCGGGAATGGCCGGCGACACGTCCAACGTGAACGGCAACGGGTTGACGAAACGCGCCGGGTCGCCATACAAACTCCGCGCGAACTGCGCGACGTCCATGCAATCGCTGCCCGTCCCGCGCGAGGCTCCCCGCTCGCCGCCGACGAAGCCCTTCGACGCCACATTGGCCCCAACTGGCGTAATAAACTTCTCGTAAGCACTCCCCGCCGCCGCACGCACCGCACGCAATTGCGCTTGCACGACGTCGATTTCGCGCCCAAATCCTTCCGCGCGCGCGGAAACAAGGTCGGTGCCAACGTCGTACAGCAGCGCGTCACCGGGCACACCGAAGGCCGGGAACTGGCCGAGTGCGGGGATGACCCCCGCGTGAAACGGCCCGCCGCCAAACACCGTCATCGCCGACATCGCCAATGCGGAAACGACTGCGGCGCTGGAGAATACCGCCACGTGCGGCGACGCACCCGACTTCACTTCCTCCGGCGCGAACGTACGCGCGGCCAGTCCGGCCGCACCCGCAGCGACAACCTGGGCCGGATCAGCCGACGTCTCCAACGGCACCCCGAGTTCGGCGAGCGTTCGCATGACCTCAGGCGCGCGAGAAGCGCCACCAATCACCAGCATTCGAGACAGATCGGCCAAGCGCAGTCCCGCCGCCGCGACCGTGCGACTCACCAGCGGGAACGTGTCCCGAATGTGTTCGGCGCGAAGCGCTTCGGTGTCGACAAGCGACGTGAGCAGCGACTTACCGCCGCCAGCGCCCGCATACTTCGCGACCATCTCGCCCAGCGGCCGACCACCGAAATCGGTTGACCGCACCGGGGTGCCGATCATCGGGTGATGCGGCCAGTCCGGGCCGACGCGGAGAACCGTGAGGTCGAGGCTGTTCGCACCTAGGTCGTAAACCAACACGAAACCCGGTGTGAGCGGACCCTTTTCGATCTCCAACCACTCGGCGGCGACCACGGGTTCGGGTGCGAGAAGCACCTGCCCCGCACCCGCGAGGTGCAGCGACTGACCGAGCAGCGCCACCTGCCTATCGGTATAAACCGCTGGGTAGGCGAGCACAACGCCCGCCGCCGGATCGGCGAGCTCGACGAGCCCGGTGACCACCTCGGCAATGAGATTGGCAGGCGAGTAGAACCGACCGCCGATCACCATCGGTTCGGGATCGCGGCTCAGGTCCGCGAATCCCGTTATCGCCGAAGCGAACTCGTTGATTGCTCCGATACGGGCGCGACCCGCTTCGTCGAATGTCAATGCGGTACGTCGCGTACGTACCGCCGGTTTGGCCGGATCGTCGGCGACTACCGCCGAAATCGCATTGACCGCACCGATGCTTAAACCCAGACCTCTGGTCATGTATTTGCTATCCCGTCAACGCACCGTGACCACGTCCAGCACGCGAGCGCACCATGTGGCCGCGGTCGTTTTCCAAACAGCTCGCTCAGACTATCTACGGGGTAAGACGAATTGCTACGCGATTGATGCGAAAAGGCAACGCGAAACGTGCTTTTAGGGGATTTCCGCTGGCAGATGGGATTTCGATCGAATGTCCAGTCCCCTGAACGGTGCGAATGAGCCTCGCAGACTGCGAGATACAGCTACTGCCGAGTAATTACCTGACAGATCGGGAATTAACCTTCACAAGGTTGGTAATGTCCGAATTATCGAATACCTACCGTCTAGTAATTCAGTTAATTCCACGGAGCGAATGGGTTAATCGCCCATTATTTGCTCATTGGTTGCTCGCGTGAATTGAGTACACCGCAAAAAGGGTGACACGTCAATACTTTCGACTTAATTAGCCTAAAAACTACCCTAGAAAATAGAAAAGGACCGCGACATCTTCTGAAAGATGTCGCGGTCCTTGTCTAAATGCAGTGTGCGGAAACTACCCGCGCGAAAGCAGCTGACGGAACCCGCCGCGCGTGCGTGGCGCGGCAGCACCAACCGCATGCACCTGCGGACGACGCAGTCGAACAAGCTGGTCGAACTCAGCCGCGGTACGCACCGGCTTGCGCAGCACACCGTTATTGAAATCGTCAGCGAGCTGCTGCACCGTCTCCTGCGCGCACGACTTGTTCGTACCGATGAAGCCGTTCGGCCCACGCTTGATCCAGCCGGTCACGTACGTGCCGGGGAAAACAGCGCCACCGGCGGACTCAAGCACGCGGCCCTTGTCGTTGGGGATCACGCCACGCGTGTCATCGAACGGCAGGCCCGGCGTCGGGACGCCACGGTAACCAACAGAAGCCAGCACAACGCCGGTTTCCAGCAGTTCGGTTTCGCCCGTCGCGACCGCGCTGGTGTTGCCATCAGCATCGGTAACCAGCTCGTTGCGCTCGACACGCACCCCGGTGACCGCGTCGCTGCCGACGATCTCGACCGGCGACGAAAGGTAACGGAACACGATGCGCTTGCGCTCACCGAACGGGCGCGAAGCGACGCTGTGCAGCAAGCGCAGCTTCTGCTCGACCTTGAACGGCAGCTCCGGTGTGACCGCCGGCAGTTCGCCTTCGATCGCGATGTCGATATCGGAAGCGAGCAGACCAACGAATTCCGGCACGGTGAAAGCGGATTCGGCGGGACCACGGCGACCGAGGATGACAACTTCCTCAATCTTGCTCTCGCGCAACGCCTTCAACGCGTACGGCGCGATATCGGTGGCCGACAGCGTTGCCGGGTCGATGGTGAGGATGCGCGCCACGTCGAGCGCGACGTTGCCGTTGCCGACGATGACGACGCGCTTCTGGTTCAGATCGAACGTGTCGTCGGCGTGGTCGGGGTGGCCGTTGTACCAGGCGACGAAGTCGGTTGCCGACACGCTGCCCGGGGTGCCTTCGCCCGGAATCCCGAGCTTGCGGTCTGACGACGCGCCGACGGCGTAGATGACGCCATCGAAGTGGTCGAGCAGCTCGGAGTGGCTGACGTGCTTGCCAACTTCGATGTCGAGGTAGCTACCGAAGTCGTCCTGCGACGACATGACGTCGAACAGGTTCGCGACCTTGCGGGTGTGGGTGTGGTCGGGCGCGACGCCCAACCGAGCCAAACCGTAAGCCTGCGGCAGCTTTTCGAGCATCGTCACAGTGACGCCAGGCTGGGTAAGCAGCTCATCGGCGGCGTACATGGCCGACGGGCCCGAACCGACAACAGCAACGCGCAGCGGCGCGACCTTGGTGTCGATCGCGGGCGGCATCACCGGGCGAGCGAGAGTGGGTCGGTCGCGCTGGACGCGGTAGAAGTCGGCGTTGATCTCGATGAAGGGCAACTGCTCTTCGGTGAGCTTCTTCGACGACGTGATCGCGTCGACCGGGCAGGCGGTGGCACAGGCACCGCAATCCACACAGGCCGACGGGTCGACGTAAAGCATTTCCGCGGTGCGGAAGTCAGGCTCGTCGGGCGTGGGGTGAATACAGTTCACCGGGCATGCGTAGACGCACGAGGCGTCACTACAGCATGACTGGGTAACGACGTATGGCATTTGGCTATCGTCTCAGGCGGCGCGCTTGGCCGAGCGCTTGGGCTCGGAACGGAATCGGCTCGACGGGCCGTCGATGCCAAGGAGTTTCCACACCTTGCGGGCGACCGGGTTCATGAGCCCGATCTCCTCGGCGAGGGCACGAACGTCGATGTAGTAGTCGGCGAAGACTTGCTTGGCTTCCTTCGACCCGTAGAACAGTTCCTTGCGTACCTCGGCGGGCACGTTGAACTGCTTGAAGAAGCTCTTCGGCGGGGTCGCGATCGAGCGGCCGAGCACGAACATGATGATCGGCATCGCGATCGACAGCACAGCCTTGTTGAGCGCGGGCTGCGCGGGCACGTTCTTCTTGAGGAACTCGTGCGCGAACGAGATGTGGCGCGCTTCCTCGGCGACGTGAATCGACATCACACCACGCATGATGGGGTGAATGTCGTCAGTCGAACGGAGGATGTCCTTCTGGATGTGGTCGATGGGCTCTTCGCCAGCGAGCACGGCCATGAAGAAGAAGTTCGGCAGGAACGCACCGGCCGGGCTGGCAAGGTGGCGCAACTGGCGAACCAGCGGGCCCATGCCCGGCACGTCGGCGACCCGGTTGACCATCTCCTGGAACATCAGGGTGTGGTTGTGCTCTTCGATCATCTCGTGCGAGCAGTACCGGAACTCAGGATCGTTGTTCTTGAGGTTGAAGATGTGCTGCATCATCCCGACGATCAGGATGGCCTCGAACTGCAGACCGACCTTGGCGACGTTGGCCTGACGGACCTTGCCGATCTCGATCTTGGTCTCCAGCGGCAGCGCCTGGTACCACGGGTGGCGACCAATCGGGTCAGCCGAGGTGACGAGCACCCACCGCTCAGGCTTGTAGTTCGGGTCGAACTCTGGGTTATCCCAGTCAATGTCCTCGAACGGATCGAAGTGACGGTCGACCGACGCCTGCGACAGCATCAGCAACTTCTCGGCGTATGCCTGAGCCTCCGCGACTACCGGATCGACGTCAGGGGTGGTGGGCGCAGACATCGTCGTCACTGCCTCTCCTCAAAGGACGTTTACTGTTTCCAATAGTTACACCTACACGGCGTTACGTCAACTCTGCTGACGTCATTATTTCGAACTTACGGTCGCGAAAATCTACCGAAAACAAGCTACTCACCAGTAGAAATGCGACTACCTGCGACACTGCGTCATGCACAGTCCGCCGCCGCCCGCGGTGAGGTCGGGAAAAGAGTTTGGGCCCCGCGATCGAGATGATCGCGGGGCCCGTCCGTGCGGTGCTTACGCTTCCGGCAACTCCGGGATTCGGGTCGCGCGGGCGTACACGGTTTCGCCCTCGGTTAGCCGCAACGCCGCCGCATCGCCACGAGTGACCTGCGCGGCGAACTGGTCGCCAGTCGCCGCGTTGCGCAATTCCAAGCGAACCTCGAAGCCGAGGCGGACAATGCGCTCGACCGTCGCGCGGGTGACGCCAGCCGACTCCGCGGTGCCCTCGTGTTCAGCCAGCGCCATGCTCGGATCGCGCCCGACGCGGATGTCGTGCGGCCGGACGAGATGCCCGTTAAGCCGCGCGACCGCGCCGAGGAACGACATCACGAATTCGTTCGCGGGCCGGTCGTAGACGTCTTCCGGCGAGCCGACCTGTTCGATGCGGCCCTTGTTCATCACCGCGATCCGGTCGGCGACGTCGAGCGCCTCCTCCTGGTCGTGCGTGACGAGCACGGTGGTGACGTGCACTTCCTCGTGGAGTCGACGCAGCCACGTGCGCAGATCGGTGCGCACCTTGGCGTCGAGCGCGCCAAACGGCTCGTCAAGCAGCAACACCTGCGGGTCGACGGCGAGCGCGCGCGCCAACGCCATGCGCTGACGCTGACCGCCCGACAGCTGCGCCGGGTAGCGATGCTGGAAACCGTCGAGGCCAACAATGCCGAGCAGTTCGTCGACACGCTTGTTGATCTCGTTCTTCGGCCGCTTGCGAATCGTGAGACCGAAGGCGACGTTGTCGCGCACGGTCATGTGCTTGAACGCCGCGTAATGCTGGAAAACGAAGCCGATGTCGCGCTTCTGCGGCGACACATGCGTCACGTCGTTGCCCGCGATCGACACGATGCCCGAGTCAAGCGACTCAAGCCCCGCGATCGAGCGCAGCAGCGTCGACTTGCCTGAGCCCGACGGCCCGAGCAGCGCGGTGAGCTGGCCCGCCGGGATTTCGATGGAGACATCGTCTAGCGCGGCGAAGGAACCGTAGTTCTTTCGCGCGTTGGTCACGGTGATCATTCGGAGCCCCGCTTGCGTTCGAGAAGAGTCATAAGGAGGAGGACGACAAGGGCCATCCCCATGAGCAGGGTCGCCGCACAGTACGCACCAAAGGTGTTGTGGTCGTTGATATAGCGACCGTGCACCAACAGGGTGAGCGTCTGCGACTTGCCGGGCAGCGCGGTCGACACCATGATGACCGCGCCGAATTCGCCGAGCGCGCGAGCGACGGTGAGCACGATGCCGTAGGTGAGACCCCAGCGAATCGCGGGCAGCGTGATGCGCCAGAACGTCTGCCACCGTGACGCGCCAAGGGTCGCCGCAGCCTGTTCCTGATCGTCGCCGATTTCGTGAAGCACCGGTTCGACTTCACGAACGACGAACGGCAACGTCACGAAAATCGTCGCGATCACCATGCCGGGCAGCGCGAAGATCACCTTGAATCCGGTGTCTTCTATCGCGCCGAACCAGCCGCCAGCGCCCCACAGCAGAATCAGCGAAACACCGACAACAACCGGCGAGACCGCGAACGGCAGGTCGACGATGCCCTGGACAAAATTGCGGCCAGGGAACTTACTGCGCACGAGCGCCAGCGCCGTGATCACGCCGAAAACCACATTCAGCGGCACCACGATGGCCACGATGATCATCGAAAGTTGGAACGCCGAAATCGCGGCGGGCGTCGTGATTGACGTGAAAAACGCGCCGATTCCCCGCTCGAACGTTCGATACAGAATCACGACGAGCGGCAGGACAAGCAGAATAAGCAGGTAGCCGAGCGCGACTGTGCGCAGCGACAATCGCGTTGCCAACGACAGTTTCATCGCGCTGCCTCTTCTCGTCGCGCGCTGCGTTCGGCGAGCACGCGCAGCACGAGCAGGCTCACGAACGAGATCGCGAGCAACGCGACCGAGACCGCGGCCGCGTTAACCGGCCGGTCGACCTCGATCTGCTGCTGGATGTACTGCGACGTCATCTGGGTTTCGCGCGGAATGTTGCCGCCGATCAGCACGACCGAGCCGTATTCGCCGATCGCCCGCGCGAACGCGAGCCCGCCGCCGGAAATAATGGCGGGGGTCAAAATCGGCAAAACAACGCGACGGAACGTGACCCAGTTGCTCGCGCCGAGCGAAAGCGACGCCTGCTCAACTTCACGGTCGACTTCCATCAGCACCGGCTGCACCGAACGCACAACGAACGGCAACGTCACGAACGCGAGCGCGACAACAAGGCCGGGCTGCGTCGCGTTCAGGTGGATGTCGATCGGACTGTTTGGCCCGTACAGCGCAAGCAGCACGATCGAAGCGACAATCGTCGGCAAGGCGAACGGCAAGTCGATCAGCGCGTTGACGATGCTCTTGCCAGGGAATTCGTCACGGACGAGCACCCAGGCGATGAGCGTGCCCATGACAACGTTGAGGAACGCGACGATCACCGAAACCGAGATCGTCACCTTGAGCGAGTCGAGCGCGCTCGGTGCGGTAACCGCCGACCAGAAGCCCGACCAACCGTCGTCAAACGAGCTGACGGTCAGCGCGGCGAGTGGCAGCAGCACGATGATGCTGAGCCACAGCACCGCGGTCGCGATGCCGAGCGGACCGACCGAACCGGTCACCCTCAGCCACGACCAGCGGGGTTTTGGTGGTTTAACGGCAACGCCGGGAACGGAGGTGTCTCCGCTCCCGGCGTGCCCACTGCTGTCAGTCACAGTTGTCCAGTATCGCGTGTGCGCTGGGTCACGTACTACTTGGTCGCCTGGTCGTAGATCACGGCGACCTTGCCGGTACCCTGCGCGAACAGGTCCTTGTCGACGGCCTTCCAGCCACCGAGGTCAGCGATGGTCCACAACTTGGTCGGCTGCGGGAAGTCCTTGGCGAACTCAGCGGCGACCTTCGGGTCGACCGGACGGAAGCCGGCCTGAGCCCACGCCTTCTGGCCTTCGGGGGTGTAGAGGAAGTCGCGCAGCGCCTCAGCCTTGGGCAGGTTGGCCGCGTTCTTCAGGACAGCGACCGGGTTTTCGATCTTGAAGGTGACCGGCGGGTTGATGTGCTCGATCGGGTCGCCGTTGCGCTCGGAGAAGATGGCCTCGTTCTCGTAGCTGAGCAGCACGTCGCCGGTGCCCTGCAGGAACGTTTCGGTGGCTTCGCGGCCCGACTTCGGCTGCACCTTCACGTGCGCGGGCGAGATGAGCTGCGACAGGTAGTCGAGCCCGGCCTGCTGGTTCTTGCCGCCGTCGCTCTTCGCCGCGTACGGCGCGAGCAGGTTCCACTTGGCCGAACCCGAACTGAACGGGTTGGGGGTCACGACCTCGACGCCCGGCTTGAGCAGGTCGTCCCAATCCTTGATGCCCTTGGGGTTGCCCTTGCGGACAACGATGGTGACGACCGAGCCAAATGGGATGCCCTTGGTCGCGCCCTGGTTCCAGTTGGCGTCGACGAGGCCCGCGTCAACGAGGCGGGTGATGTCGGGTTCGACCGAGAAGTTCACGATGTCGGCGGCGGCGCCGTCCTTCACCTTGCGCGACTGGTCGCCCGAAGCACCGTAGGAGCCCTGCACCGCGACACCCTTGCCAGCGGCGGTCTTGTTGAACTCGGGAACGACCTTGTCGAAGCCCGGCTTCGGCACCGCATAGGCGTACAGGTTGACGGTGCCGCCGCTGCCGTCGGCTACCTTCGCGTCGCCGTCGGTCGAGTCGCTTGCGCCACCGCCGCAAGCGGTCAGCGCGACCGCCGCGACGGAGGTGAGCGCGATCGCTGCGGCGCGACGCCGCGAACCGAACCAGGTGTTGCGAGACATGAGGGTGAACCTTTCGGAAAAGACCTGCCGGTCAACGACTTTCGTTGCGGCGGGGAACTCTTGGTCGACATGGTGCGACTCGGGCCTATTCGGCCCGCCGGGGGGTTACGGAATACGTCTGCGAAAAAAGGAGGAAGCGCGCACCAGTCTAGTGAGGGAAAGCGCGCAGACGCGTCCGGTGGCAGATCATCGACAGAGGATGTCTGCGACCGCGAGGTTGCCGACAGCGATCAACGCCAATTCATGGCGGATCTGCGGAGCGACACTCGTGGACACGGGCCAAACTGTAGCAGATAAGTATCTGGCGATTCGAATCAACGAGAAAGCCGGCGGGCGAAGCTGTTTGCCCAGGCTAACGAGTGAAAAACCAGGCGACGATGACCAGGACGAGCAGGGCGATAAGGGCAAGTTGAACGCGTGAGCGTGGCATCAACGGACTCCGCTTCCAACGGTCGGGCGAACCGGCCCAACGAGTTCTTCGACAGTAAGTTCAGCGGGCGCGGCATCGTCGCCACGACCGAGCAGGCGAAACGCCGCTCGCAGCGCGCGGTCGAGCAGATACGCGAGCGCGAAGCTGACCGGCACCATCCCGAGTAGCACTACGAGAAACTGCGGGATAAACGGCAAACCCGCTACCCACAATTCGAACCCGTCCCACCAACTCGCGATGTTCGCCACGCCATCACCTTAGCCGCTGGATGTGAACCTTCCATCGCGGCAGTGCGGCAGCCCGAACGGGCAGGCATCATTGGGTATGGCATCTTCTGGTCTGGATGGTTTGCCGATCTTGCGTCCCGTCTCTTCAGGCGGGCGTCCCGGGGCTTTTCCGCCCATCGACGACTACGCGTTCCTGTCCGATTGCGAGACCAACTGCCTCATCGCGAGCAGCGGATCGGTCGAGTGGATGTGCGTGCCACGCCCGGACTCACCAAGTGTTTTCGGTTCGATACTCGATCGCAGCGCAGGCCATTTTCGTATCGGTCCTTACGGAAAGACCGTGCCTGCCGCACGGCGCTACCTGCCCGGCGGCATGATCGTCGAGACCACATGGCAGACCGAAACCGGCTGGTTGATCGTGCGCGACGCGCTTGTGCTCGGCCGTTGGCACAACAACATGGAACGCTCGAAAACCCATAGGCGCACGCCGATGGATTGGGATGCCGAGCACATGTTGTTGCGCACGGTGAAATGCGTGAGCGGCACGGTCGAGTTCGAGATGAGCTGCGAACCCGCTTTCGACTATTACCGCAAGCCGGTGCATTGGGAGTACACCGGCAGGGTTTACGAACAGGCGACGGCCACGTGTAAGGGCGACCCCGACCTTGGTCCGACGCTCACCCTCACCACCGATCTGCGGATTGGTTTGGAAGGGCGCGAAGCGCGGGCCCGCACACGTATGCGCGACGGCGATCGCGTATTCGTCGCGCTCACGTGGTCGGAATTGCCACCGCCAACGACCTACGACGAGGCCGCGCAAAAGATGGATACCACCATCGACTGCTGGCGGCAGTGGATCACCCTCGGCGACTTCCCCGACCACCCTTGGCGCAATTACTTGCAACGCAGCGCACTCACGCTCAAGGGCCTCACCTACGCCCCGACGGGCGCGCTCCTTGCCGCACCGACCACGTCCCTTCCGGAAACCCTTGGCGGAGAACGCAATTGGGATTATCGCTACACGTGGGTGCGTGACTCAAGCTTCGCGCTGTGGGGTCTTTACACCCTCGGTCTCGACCGTGAAGCCAACGATTTCTTCGCCTTCCTCGACGACGCGACCACCGGTGCGAACGGCGACGCGCTCCCCCTTCAAGTGCTCTACGGAATCGGCGGCGAGCGGCGGATCACCGAGGAAATCCTGCACAACCTCACCGGCTACGACGATTCGCGACCGGTCCGCATCGGTAACGACGCCTACGACCAAGATCAACACGACATCTGGGGCACCATGCTCGACACGGTGTATCTGCATGTGAAATCGCGTCAGCAAGTACCCGAATCGCTGTGGCCAATGCTCGAACGCACCGTGCAGGCCGCCATCAAACATTGGCGCGAACCCGATCGCGGCATTTGGGAAGTGCGCGGTGAACCGCAACAGTTCACCGCGTCGAAGGTGATGTGCTGGGTCGCGCTCGACCGCGGCGCTCGCCTCGCGCAGCTCAACGGCAAGCGCGGCCAAGCCGCCGAGTGGTTCAAAATCGCCGACGAAATTCGCGACAACGTGCTCGAACATGGTGTCGACGCGAACGGCGTTTTCACCCAGGTTTATGGCGGCGATTCCCTCGACGCGTCGCTGCTGCTGATTGTGCTCACCCGTTTTCTGCCGCCCGACGACCCACGCGTGATTCGCACGGTGCTCGCCATCGCCGACAACCTCACCGTCAACGGGCTCGTCCTGCGCTACGACACGTCAACAACCGACGACGGATTGCACGGCGAAGAAGGCACGTTCACGATCTGTTCGTTCTGGCTCGTTTCCTGCTTGGTGGAAATTGGCGAACTCGAACGCGCGACACACCTGTGCGAACGGTTGCTCGGCTTGGCGAGTCCGCTGCGGCTCTATGCCGAGGAAATCGATCCGCGCACCGGCCGCCACCTCGGTAACTTCCCGCAGGCATTCACCCACCTTGCGCTGATCAACGCCGTCACGCACGTGATCAGGGCCGAAGATTCACGCGAGGCAGGCCAGTTCCAACCCGCGCATGGAAACGGGCGTTAAAAAAAAACTACAGCGCGTCGGCGCGTTGGCGAATCGACCGTAGCCGGGTGAGGTTCGCGTCGAGTTCGGCTAGTCGGTGCTCGCGGCCTTGGCCGTAGCGCAGCCCGGCGGTCTCGGCGGCGCGCAACGCGTCGTCGGCCGTGCGCACTACTTCCGTCGCGATATCGGTGTAGTGATCGCGCAGAACACGCTGCAAAGTGCGCAGTCGGTTCCGCGATTCCTTGCCGATTTGGAAAACCACGTCGTCGACCAATCGTGCGACGGCCATCTTCGCTTCAGCCTGTCTACGCTGTTTGCGGGCACGTCGATCGTCAAAGAGCGCGTTGAGGCCAAGCAACAAACCAGCGCCCGCTGAATACCAGTTCACCAGCGACATCCCAAGCAGACTTGTTGCCAAGCCAACCATCAGAATGCCGCCATAGGAACCACGCAATGCCGACAGCGCCTGCTGGCCAATGCTTGCCTTCGCGCTTTCCAACGGTTCGAGCGGTTGCACCGGCGCGAGCACCGCGTCTGGATCGGTGACGCGCAGTTCGGGCAGGGTGGGAACGCGATGGTTGGGCGGGAATTTCGCGGCAACCTGTTCGGCCAGTTCTTCGGCCCGGTGGTGGGCGATGACGAAGTTTTCCTCGATCGCGCCGCAAATGCGCGCGTCGAGGTCAGCGCCGAATTCCGCCCACTTCGGCGCGGGGTCGGCCGAGGTGATCTCGGCTTCCGCTTCGCGTACCAGCGTGCGTAGTCGGTGGCGAAGGTCGTGTTCGATGTCGGCACCCAACTCGGCGGCCCCGTCAACGAGGGTCACCTGCCAGGACGCCGTGCGCTGTCGCAACGCCTCGGCTTCGGCGCGGGTCGCGGCGAGTCGCCGGGTGATCTCCGCGCGACTGCGCGGGTCGCGTAGCGCGTCGGACTCCGCGCGCATGGTCGCCCCGAGTTGGTCGGTGATCAGCGCGATGTCGCGGGCTGCCGCACTAATCGCGACCGCGTCGGCGCGCGTGATCACGTAGTCGTTGAGATGCTCAAGTAGCTGCGGAACGCCAGAATCGCGGTCACGTTGCGGATCGCCCAGTTCGGTTGCTTGGCGGTGCAACAGCGCTGACACCGGCGCCACGGCGAAATTCAGTCCGCTCGCTTCCAACAACGCGCGGTCACGACCCAGCGTGAGCGACCAGTTCGGATTGCGGTCGATTTTGCTGAGCACACAGATAACCGACGGACACATCTGCTCGACGCGCCGCAAATAGTCGAGTTGGCGTTCGGAAAGTTCACTCGCCGCGTCGACAACGTACAAAACAACGTCGGCGGCGGCGATCATCGACCACGCGACATTGTCGTGGACCGCCGACCCCGGCGCGTCCATCACAACGAGGCCGCCGTGCAACAACGGGCTCGGTTCGGCGAATTCGGCGCGGACAACACCGGGGACGGCGAGCGCGGGTCCGGGGTGGCGCGGGTCGATGGCTTGGCGCTCAACTCCGCCCGCTGCCTTCTTCACTGCGGTAGCGGCTGGCGCGACACCGTATTCGACAATGACCGGCACACTCGGCCGACCATCGGTGGGGCTGACCGTCACGCCGACCAGGCTGTTGACCAGCGTGCTCATCCCCGACTGCGGTTCACCGACGACAACAAGTCGAACGCGTGGGTCGCCAAGCTTGGCCGCGACCATGCCGAGCCTGCTGTCGAGGTCATCGCGACCGGCCGCGCGGGCGAGGTCACGCAGATCGTCGACAACGCCGATGACGCCAGCCAACGCTTCCGGGTGTTTCACCGTCGCGGCCTGCAATCCGGCTGCGGCAGACAACTCGTTCCTCACTCTCGTCGGCTGCCCGGCCAGCTGCGCGGGCTAGGCGATGTCGTACCCGTGGTGATCGGCGACAAACGCCTGCGCGTGCGGGTCAAAGGTGGACGACCAGCCGTTGTTGAACAGGCCGGTTGTCACGCCATGGTAACTGTCGTTGTAGGAACCGTGGTCGGCAATCGGCTTCACTTCGAGTGGTTTGACCTGGACCGGAGTCGGTTGCACCGGCGCGACCGGCGTCGGCACCGTCACCGTTGGCGGGTGCGCGTCGACCGTCGGGGCTGGCTTCACCGTGGGCTGCTGCGTTGGCACCGTCACCGTTGGCTGCGGCACCGTTTGGGTTGGGAGGTCAACCGTCGGCGTTGGGTGCGGCGTGGTCGGGACGCTTGGCGTGGTGATCCCGCCGGTCGGATCCGGTTCTACCGGAAGCGGTTTCACGGGGGCGACCGTGATCGGTGCCTTCGTGATGTCAGGGATCGTTGGTGCCACGGTTGCCTTAGGCAGATCCGGCAGTTTCACCGGGGTCTGGTCGGCGGTCGGCAGCGTTGACGGTGGCGTCACGACGGGCGCGACAGTGGGCGTGGTGACCGTCGGTAGTGAATACTCCTGCGGCACAACGGATTTCGTTGGCGGAGGCGGAGTGAAGATCGCGGGAACCGCTGCGGCGGGTGCTGTGAGCGCGCCCGAACCCTGTGTTCCGCCAAGAACGTTGGCGATCGGGGTCGATGCCGCGTCGGGCTGGATCGTTGTTTGCAACGGGGTCGCGGTCACCGGGCTCGGTGCCGCAGGGGCTACCGGCGCGGCAGGCGCGATCGGCGCGGGTGCGACAACGGCTGGCGCGGGAGTCGGCGCGGTCAGGGCGGGCGACGTACCCAACGTGGGCGAGACCGGGACGGTTGGCGCGGCGGTACCGCCCGGCAGCCCACTCGACGCGCCCGGAGCAGCTCCGGTTGACGACGGCAAGCCAGTGCCGTTCGTGTTTTCCGTGCCGGGCTTGCCACTCGCGCTCAGCGGCTGTTGCGTCGTGCTGCCAAGCGACTGCTTGTCAGCATCGATTTGGCTGCCGACCTTGCTCGCGTCGGTAGACCCGTCGAGCTGGATGTCGCCTTTGGCCGACGACGCGACCCACACACCGTCAGCGCCCGCGTGCAGCCCGACATGGACCTCGCCGGTGATTTCCACGCCGAGCCCTTCGAAGCTCACATAGAAGTCGCCGATGCCGTTGAAACCATCGAGTTCGCCGAACTCGTCGATGCCCTTGAGTCCATCGAGACCGTCAAGGAAGTCATCGCCGAGGAAGTCGTCCCCCAGGAAGTTATCGCCTAGGAAGTCGTTGCCTAGGAAATTGTCACCGAGAAAACCGTCGCCGACACCGTCGTTAAAGCCGGGGACTTCGATGGGACCGACGTTATTGCCACCACCGACTCCAGGAGCGGGGAAGCTAGGCGCGCCCGGAGCAACGGGAGTGCCGACGGCGTTCCCGGGCGGGCCAGGGAAACCGATGCCATCGAAACCGCCACCGGATTCAACACCGGGAAACGCGCCCCCACCGACTGGCTCGCCCTCGATCGGCGGCACCGCTGGATACGGCGAGGCGTGCCCGCTCACGTCGCCGAGCGCGCCGTCGAGATACGTTGGGCGCGAAGCACTTTCGAGCGCACCGTTAACCGTCAGCGGATCCGTCGGATGACCAGGTGCCCCAACCCATCTGGGTGCGGCAGTCAGATCGGGGAAGGTCACCACTGGGCTCGGGCCGCTCGGGCCGGGGTCGGCCTTCGCAGGCTCGGTTGCCCACCCGACATAGCGACTGTCATCGTTGCTTGTGGTGTGTTCGTCTGCTCCGTTGGCCGCCACTAGGGCGCCGCCGGTGACATAAGCACTGGCCCGCGCCACTCGGGCGACGCCGTTAGCCACGCGATAGGCCAGGTCCGCATCGTCTGCGCGCGTCATGCAAACTCCAAGATTTCACTTTTCGATCATCAAACACCATGCGCCGACATCGGGCCACTCTTTCGGGCAAGAAGAGCACCCGCCCAGCCACTGCAAGAGAACTCTAATGATTGCTCAACGGCGACTGAAGATCGCGGCCATAGCGTCGGGATCACCGACCAAGCAGTGTCGGTGTGACCCAAGCTCAGGAGGCCAATCCCATGACCAAAACCCGCACTCGCCGCCACCTTCGCGCTACCGCGTTGCTCGGCGGGCTCGTCCTGATTACCGCGCCGCTTGTCGGGTTTGCGAGCGCTGACCAGGGCGGCAACGACGAACACGTCACCATCACGTGTACGGCTCCCCCCGGTACACCGCTCCCCGAGTTTGAGCATTCGGTCCCCGCGTCATTGGCCGACGGCACCGAACTCGTCCCCGCACCGGCCGGTTCGGCCTTCGACCACACGATCGAAGCCCCGTCGCCCGCGACGCCTCTTGACGGGACCAAGTTCGTCCCCGCTCCCCCGGGCTCAGGTTTCGACAACACGATCGAAGCGCGACCAGCACCCGGTGCGCACTTCGACGGCGAACTCACGTGCGGGCCGAAGCTGCCCACGCCCCCGCGCTGACCTCGATAAATGTGCCGAGCAACTAGGGTAAAGCGATGACCGGACACCAGATCTTGGTCGTTGACGACGAGGTCAGGGTGCTCGCGTCACTGCGGCGTGGCCTTGAACTCGCTGGCTTCGACGTCATCACCGCGAGCGATGGTGCCCGCGCGCTCACGCTTGTTGGTTCGGCAGCGCCGGACGCGATGGTGCTCGATGTGAACATGCCTGAACTCGACGGCGTCGGCGTCGTGACCGCACTGCGCGCGATGGGCAACGACATCCCCATCTGCGTCCTCTCCGCGCGCAGTGCGGTCACCGATCGCATCGCGACACTTGAGCGCGGCGCTGACGACTACCTCACCAAACCGTTCGACTTGGGCGAATTGGTCGCGCGACTACGTTCGCTGCTGCGACGCAGCGCGGCGGCGAGCCCGCAGGGTGCACACACCGTGCAGGTCGGCGAGGTGGTTGTCGATCGCGCTGGGCATCGCGTGCACGCGGGCGGACAGCCGGTTGAGTTGACCAAGCGCGAATTCGAACTGCTCGCAATGCTCGCCGACAACGCTGGCATGGTGGTGAGTCGCGAACAGATTCTGTCGAAGGTGTGGGGCTACGACTTCGTCACCGAGACCAATGTCGTCGACGTTTTCGTTTCCTATCTTCGACGGAAATTGGAGGCCAATGGCGTGCCTCGGGTGGTGCACACCGTGCGCGGCGTTGGCTTCGTGCTGCGGGACCGGCCGTGAGGTCGCTGTCGCTGCGGACGCGAGTCGCTGTCGTTTCCGGGCTCGTTGCCGCGCTGGTCGCGGTGACCTTGGGCATTGCCTACGCGGCGCTGCTTGAGGTCGCCGGGACCAGGCAACTCGACGAGACGATTTCGACCCTGCACGTCGAAGTCGCCGACGGCGCGCTGTCGCCCGCGACGCCAGCGCCGCTGAGCCCTCCTCCCGCGCCAAACACCGATCCGCACAGCACATCGTCGGCCGCACCTGATGGACAGAGCGCATCGCCCCGCACCCCAGCCGCCGAACCAAATCCTGACTCGCGAGCTCCTGCCGAGGTTCGTGATCCCGCCGATCCCGCCCTGGGTCCCGGCGGTCCTTTCGCCGTAGTCGCGCAGGTAGAAGGCGCACCGGGCATGTTGGTGCAGCTCAATCCTGATCGCGCGTCGGTCAATTCGGCCGTCACCCGCAGTCAGCTCATCGGGCTCGGCATTGGCATCGCTGGTGTGGTCCTCGCGGCTGGCCTCGGGTGGCTGTTGGCGGGCGTAGTCGCTAGACCGCTGCGTCGATTGGCGACAGCGACGCGCGAAATCGACACTCTCGACGCACTGCCGCCGCTGTCCGGTCGCGGCGCACGCGAAGCGGAAGAACTGTCCGACGCCATCACCCGCATGCTCGCCCGCCTCGAAACCGCCCATGCCGAAACTCGTGCCGCGCTGGCCAGTGCCCGCGATTTCGCCGCCGTCTGTGCCCATGAACTCCGGACCCCGCTCACGGCGATCCGCACGGATCTGCAAGTTCTCGCTGGCGACGACCTACCAGCCGACCAACGTCCGCTTGTTCTCGCCGACGTGCTCGCCGCCGAAAGCCAGATCGAACACACCCTCGCCGACCTCGAACGGCTTGCCGTTGGCGAACTGACTACCAACACCGCGTTCGAGTCGTTCGACCTGTGCGATGTTGTTGATCGCGCGGTGCACGATGCCGCGCGGGCCTATCCGGGCGTCGAGGTGACGCTGAGCGGCTGCGATCCGGTCGAGTTGACCGGGCTGCCTGGCGGAATCCTGCTTGTGATCACGAATGCCGTCGCCAACGCCGTCCATCATGGTGAAGCGACGCGCGTTGTGGTCGCGGCGACCGCCGACGACAACGAAGTTGAGTTGATCATTGACGACAACGGAACGGGCATCGCGAAGTCGGTGGCACCCAACGCTTTTGACCGGTTTGTGAAGCGGCCAGGTTCGCCCGGTTCAGGGCTCGGCTTGGCGCTAGTGCGACAGCAGGCTGAATTGCACGGTGGCACAGCGGAATTGGGGCCCAGTCCGCTCGGCGGGGGACGACTACGCATCCGCCTACCGCGCGTGCAGGCGCCGGTTCGTACCGACGCCTGAACTACGACCTACTTCTTTGGCTTGTCTGAATCCGACGACAGCGCGGCGACGAACGCTTCCTGCGGAACCTCAACGCGCCCAATCGTCTTCATCCGCTTCTTGCCTTCCTTCTGCTTTTCCAGCAGCTTGCGCTTACGGCTGATGTCGCCGCCGTAGCACTTGGCAAGCACGTCCTTGCGGATCGCGCGGATGTTTTCGCGGGCGATGATCTTCGCCCCGATCGCCGCCTGAATCGGCACCTCGAACTGCTGACGCGGGATCAGTTCGCGCAGCTTGGTCGTCATTTTGTGCCCGTACGCCTGGGCCGCGTCCTTATGCACGATGGCACTGAACGCGTCGACCGCCTCGCCCTGCAGGAGGATGTCGACCTTCACCAACGCGGCTTCCTGCTCGCCCGCCTCTTCGTAATCGAGCGACGCGTAACCGCGCGTGCGCGACTTCAGCGAGTCGAAGAAGTCGAAAATAATCTCGGCCATCGGCAGCGTGTAGCGCATTTCCACGCGCGTTTCCGACAGGTAATCCATGCCGAGCAATTCGCCGCGACGCGCCTGGCACAGTTCCATGATCGTGCCAACGAACTCACTTGGCGCGATCACCGTGCACTTGGTGATGGGCTCGTAAATCTCGCGTGCCTTGCCTTCTGGCCAGAACGACGGGTTCGTGACCACGTGTTCAGTGCCGTCTTCCATGACAACGCGATAGATCACGTTCGGCGCGGTGGAAATGAGGTCGAGGCCGAATTCGCGCTGCAGCCGTTCGCGCGTGATTTCCATGTGGAGCAGTCCGAGGAAGCCACAGCGGAAACCGAACCCAAGCGCGACGGAGGTTTCCGGCACGTAGGTGAGCGCGGCGTCGTTGAGCTGCAGTTTGTCGAGCGCGTCGCGCAGCACCGGGTAGTCAGAACCGTCGACCGGGTACAGGCCGGAGTAGACCATTGGGCGCGGCTCGTGATAGCCAGCGAGCGCCTGGACGGCACCGTCGCGCGCGGAGGTGACGGTATCGCCGACCTTCGACTGACGAACGTCCTTCACACCGGTGATCAGGTACCCAACCTCGCCGACGCCGAGACCCTGCGTTGGCTTCGGTTCGGGCGAAACGATGCCGATTTCCAGCAGCTCATGGGTGGCGCCGGTCGACATCATCTTGATCTTCTGCCGTGGCATGAGCTTGCCGTCAACCACGCGGACGTAGGTGACGACGCCACGGTAGGTGTCATAAACCGAGTCGAAAATGAGGGCGCGCGGCGGTGCGTCGGAGTCGCCGACCGGGGCCGGGATCTCGGCGATCACCTTGTCGAGCAGCTCGGTCACACCGACGCCGGTTTTGCCCGACACGCGCAGCACGTCCTCGGGTTCACACCCGACAATGTGAGCGATCTCGGCGGCGTAGCGATCGGGATCGGCGGCAGGCAGATCGATCTTGTTGAGGACCGGGATGATCGTGAGGTCGCGTTCCATCGCCAGATACAGGTTGGCGAGCGTCTGCGCTTCAATGCCCTGAGCGGCGTCAACCAGCAGGATCGCGCCTTCACACGCCTCAAGCGCACGCGACACTTCATAGGTGAAGTCGACGTGGCCCGGAGTGTCGATCAGGTGCAGGACGTAGTCGGTGCCATCGACCTGCCACGGCAGACGCACGTTCTGCGCCTTGATCGTGATGCCGCGCTCGCGTTCGATGTCCATGCGGTCCAGGTACTGGGCGCGCATGGACCGGTCGTCGACCACACCGGTCAGCTGCAACATCCGATCGGCCAGGGTCGACTTGCCGTGGTCGATGTGGGCGATGATGCAGAAGTTCCGGATCCGGGACGGATCGGTGAACGTCGTGTCGACAAAGCTAGGCACGGGTCTCCTGGTCACAAGTGGGATTCGGCGTTGTCCATGATCCCACGAGGCTAGGCAGCCTCGGCCCGCAGGTCCGATCCCATCCCATTCTCATCCCATCGCTGCGCAGTAATGTCTTGGAGCGCTTCGTCCATGTCTTCTCTCAGAGCGTCTTCCTGGCCGGGCCACAGGTGGACGTAAACCTTCCATGTCATATTCGGAGTGGAGTGTCCTAGAAGTTCGCTGACCGTCTTTACATCACGTCCCTTGAAGATTAGCCGCGACGCGAAGTAGTGACGCAGGTCGTGCCATGACCACTCCGTCCCGAGCCCCGCTTTCTCACACGCTCGGCGGAAGTTGCCACCGAGCAAAGTGGCATACCAGCGTCCACCACGCGGCGCGGCGAAGATCAGGTCGCCGGGACCACGGCTGTGGGCATCGTCGGCCAGATAGGCGGCGAGGGTCGCCACAGCCGACTTGGACAACGGAATGGTGCGGCGCGAAGACTTGGTCTTGGGCGTGATCGGTTCCTTTTTGGGGCTGCGTGCGGCCTGCTGGACCACGTTGAGTTCTCGCCGCACGAAGTTCACGTCCTGGACGCGGAGGCCAGCGACTTCGCTGACCCGCAGGCCAGTCAGCGCGCTCAGCAGGATCATGATGGAGACGGTCTCGGAGGCGTGTTCCCGAACGCGACTGATGAGCTGTGGCGTGAGGAGCTCTGTGGCAGTCGGGCCTTTCAGGCCCTCTTCGTAGTCGTCTCCATCGAGCCTGAACTTCCTGGCCGCGTTCTTGACAATCAGCTCATCGTCAACAGCAATTTGGAGAAGAGTCGTCAGGTGCTGGAGGTACAACGATGCCGTCGAGAGCTGGATTGCCTTTCCCTTACACCACGGTCGCCCAGTGAGGAGCAAGTCAGTCCAGTCACGGATATCACTGCGTTGAATCTGCGCCAGGCTGAGCTTTGCCAGCGGCCCCAGGTTGTTGATGAATTGCTGCCGAGCCTTGAAGGTTCCATCTTTGCGGGCACGGTCCCGCCATTTCTCGGCATACGACTTAACATTCTGCTTGCCGAGGTCAGGGTTGACGTATTCACCGTCACGGAGCTTGGCTTCTATTTTGCTCTTGAAGTATTCAGCCGTGTCGGGAATATCGTAGCGACCTCGTTTGTCGAATGTTTTCGAGTCCGGTATTCCATTCTGATCCTCCCAGCGAACGATGTACCGCTTCACCTTCTTCTTTGGGCCGCCCCGCGGGCCCATCATGATTTCACGAACCTGGATACTTGCCATCTCCACACTCTCTGGATCGAATTATCTTGCGCGCCCCCTTAGATCGAGGCGCTAGCAAACTATTGATTGCCAACCGAACATCCGTCTACCGAGAAAAGTTAGCCGACGGATAGCTGAGCCGCGCCCTACGTACGCGATCCGACCCCCCGCAGACCTATCGTCATTGGAGGGTCGGAGATTCCGGTCTCAGCCGAGAACGCGTGCCTTATGCAGCTCGCCGAGTGCGGCTGGTTTTTAGGAGATCCCGCTCCCACTCTTCTATGTCGATCAGCCGATATCGCCGGTACCGGCCGACCTTTATGTAGCGAGGACCTTTTCCGGCTGATGCCCATACGGATATCGTCTTCACTGGGACCTGAAAGCGCCTGGCCAGATCTTCGGAGGTGAGCCATACCTCATCGGCGGTCACAAAACCGCTTCCTTCGCGATTCGATTCGCCCACATATCGCCGTCACGCCACCTGACGGACGCCGTCGTCGGACCAGCGGCCGTGACTACTGATCGACCGGATGCGATAACCGCACGACGGGCCGTCTCGCTCGGTCCGATTGCGACAAGAACGGCAGGCCGGTCTACCGCGATCCAGTTGGCGTCAAGCTCATAACCCGGCGGGAGTGAGGTGATGTCGCGCTTACCGAGGTTCAAGCCTGACGAGAATTGGAAACCTAGCGCTCCGCGATACGACCGCCGGAGGGTTTTGATGTACCAATTTTCTACGTGCGATGGCTCGCCAGGATCTCCCAGGTGGACAAGCTCATCGGGGTCGAGTGCCTGAATCATGTGCACTGCTGCAAACAGAGCATCCGGGTGATGGTGAGGCATCTCCAGCGTCGGCACGACGAGGACGAGCCTGCTTGCGGCGGCGCCGAGCGGTCTCGACCTCCGCCGACTGGGATCGAAGATCGAAACATTGCTGTCGGGGTGAGTGTTCATTTCATACCTGAGCTGCGTAGATGATGGCGACGATTGCGCGGGAGATCCCGAGTAGCGCTTGTGCGCCATTTGCGAGGACGCGTCAGCGAGACTCCTGGGGGGGGTCGTATCAGGCAAGCCTCTGCTGATGCCTCAGCCTGGAAGCGATCAGGCGACGTGACGACGGACGTTGGCCTGGGCGATTTGCCGTCGAAGTTTCGCTTCGGCTCGTAGTCGGTTCTCCCACGCGATGATGTCGGCCAGGGCATAGCGGCGGATACGTCCCGGCTTGATGAAGTCGGGGCCGGTGCCGGTGTAGGCCCAGTTGTCCAGCGTGCAGACCTCGACCTTGAGCCGTAACGCGACTTCCTTGCTCGTCAGCCAGATGTCGTTGGTGTTGTCCATTGCCTGTTTCCTTAGTTGAAGCGGTAGCCGGGTGACGCCTGTGAGCTAGCTCGGTACTGAGCAGGCTCCACTACACGGGCGTCACATCAGGGGCCTGACATGTGGCTACCTGTCGCTGCAGCGCCATAGTACGCAGTTTGGTGCACAGTTTCAACCAGTTAAGTACACACGTTCGGCACTACGGCTATGTAGTTAGCTGTTCCTGCGCCTGGATATGACGCAGGTAACTACGGAAATCCCGACTAGGAAGTACCGACTCAGGTCATGTAGTATCGACAGCAATGTGGGTACAGCAGCCCGTTCTGCGAGCCCTTCTACACAGAGTCGAGGCGATGACTACACGACACCCCGAGTACCTAGGCCAGGTAGTGCAGGCACGGCGCGAAGAGCTGGGCTTGTCCAAGCAGGCGGTTCATGCGGCCGTCGGGCTGAACCCAAGGACGATCGACAAGATCGAAAGCGGCCAGGCCGGGCGAATCCGCAACGACACACTGCCCAGGCTGGACACGGTGCTGCAATGGAAGGACGGCTCCGCATTGGACGCCTTCACCAAGCACCTACCCCCGCGAGTCACCGCTGCCGCCGACGTGCCCCAGCCGACGTCAAAGGTGCTCTACATTCCGATCCCGGCCAACTTGTTCCAGGACACTGTGGCGATGGCGCAGAGGGTGACCGAGGTTGCGGGCGATGATGAACGTCTCGCGCCGCTGGTCGAAGGCATGAACACGATCGCTGACCGCATGCTGAGGGCGTGGACTATCGCCGATATCGAGCATCAGCGCTTCGACGGGACACTGAGCGCGGCCACCATCGAGATGCTGTTGGGCCACTATCTGCGCCGCGCGCCGCAGGCACCCACGGCCGACGATCACACGGAGTTGTTGTATCTGCGCTGGCTACTGGAGCGGCTGCCGGAATCGGAGTCCGAGCGCGCCGAGGAGTTCGCGCAGCGGTGGTCACAGATGCAGCAGACACTTTCGGCAACCCGACGGATCAACCGGTGAGGACTCTCATGGCACTGCCGTTAGCTGGGAAGATCGACCGCATGATCGCCTATTCGCACCGATGGGACGAACCGGCGATGAACAACGAGCAGATCGCCGCCGCGCTGACCGAGGCGCTGGGGCGCGCGGTGGCTCCCGGGGACATCGCGGCTCTGCGCACCGGTGCAGTCCTGGAGGTCACGCGCGAGGTCGCGGACGCGCTGTGTGCACTATGCGGTGTCACCGATGTGGCCTATCTGCTGCCGGTCGGCGACGAGGATGTGGATATCGATTTGCGGCTACAGCTGTGGACCCTGGCGCGTGATCGCGGGGTGCAGCACGTTGCGGCGCGAGCGTTGACACGGGACAAGCTCAGGGAGCTGATCGCCGATCTGCGAGCACTTCCTGCCCGCACACGGTAATTCAGCCCCTGCCCTGGTCATTCGATGCGGCGGAACCCGACCTTCAGGTTCGCCGGGCGTAGCGTCAGATTCTCCTCGACATCGAGTACGCCGTGTGCGGTGAGTTCGTAATCGCGCACCAACGAGGCGATCAGCAGTTTCGCTTCGTGTAGCGCGAACGCCTGGCCGATGCACGCGCGCGGGCCGGTGCCGAACGGTCGATATGCCCAGGGTTTCGGCCGGAATCCACCCAGCCAGCGATCGGGGCGGAACTCGTTCGCGTCGCTCCCCCACACGGCCGGATCGCGCTGCACCGCCAACAGCAGCACGAACACCCATTCGCCCGCGGCGATGGGGTATCCGCCGAGCGTGGTGTCCTGACGCGCTTCGCGGAAGAATCCCGGCGCGATGGGCCACAGCCGTAGCGCTTCGGCGATCACCGCATCGGTGACCTCGAGCTTGGCCACGTCCTCGTAGGCGATGCGGCCGTTGGTGGTCAGCGCGGTGGCCTCGGCGCGTACCCGCGCGGCCAGCTCTGGATCATTGGCCAGAAAGTGCGTCACGAAGGCCAATAGGTTGCCCGTGGTCTCGTGCCCTGCGACGAAAAGCGTCAACACCTGCTCGACGAGGTTGTCATCGGGCAGGGCCGGGCCGTCGACGGGGTACATCATGCGGTCGAGCAGATCCGGGTACCGCTGGCCGGACTGTCGCCGCGCTTCGATCACCTCGGACACCACGCCCTTCATGAACGCGACATCCCGGTCGTTCTGGCGGGCACGCTTGCCGCCGGTCAGCTTGCCCACCAATGGGATTGCCGATTCCTGGGCGTAGGCGAAGACCCGCGTCAGCGCGTCGGCGAACGGGTTGCGACCGTTCCCGCGGTCGGCGAACGCGCCGACTGAGTAACCGAACCCAGCCAGCCCGATCGCCTCCAGCGCAGCATCGCCCATCATCGCGGCAGTGTCATCGACGGTGCAGCCCTGTCCGAGCCACTGCGCGGTCTGCTCCGCCACGTGGACGAAGGCATCGTGGTAATCAGCAAGCGCGGCGGGCACGAATCCCTGAATCAGCGCCTCGTGCCCACGTTTCCACTCCATCGAATCATTCGAAGCGGTGAAAAGACCGTTCCCGGCGATGGCGCGTAGCTTCTCGTACGGGCGGGCGAAATGGCGCTGCCACGACTTCTCATCGATGACCTCGCGCATGAGTTCCGAAGACCCGGCGAAGGTCAGATGGATTCCGCCGACGAACGTGCGCCGATACAACGGCCCCAGCTGGCTGAACTGCCACAGCGTCTTCTGGTTCGGGCGTTTGCGATCCATACCCAGCACGTCGCCCAGGATCGGCACCCGCTTTGGCGGATGCGGAATGCTCTGCGCCGCAGTAGTTTTCGTCATGGTCATACGGTTACCTCTCCGGGATGCGGTTCTGTGGCCTGGTCAGGGCCGGGACGGGTCCTGCTCCATTGGCGGGCGATCTTGAGTACGAACGCTTCGTTTCCCACCCACTCCGGCGCGGTCGCGTCCTGGTAGTGGTGGCCCTCTTCGCCCGCGTCCAGGGCGGCGCGCAGCGCCTGGCACACCTGGGTCGGGTCCGGGCGCGGGCCCAGACTGGCGAGATAGGGAGCGGCCGAGATCATCGTGTCTTCGATCTCGATGCGCATGCGATGTTCGGTCACCTGGGGCAGCGTTTTGCGCGCTTTGACGTGCAGACGCATTTCTGGGCGAGCATCCATCATGTCCGCCCACATCGGCTCGAGAACCGCGATATTGCGCGAGGCGGGATCGCAGCGCAGCCGGATCGCCAGGGACGTGGCGATCGAGGGCAAAGCCAGCAGCATCAGCAGCGCGACCGGGGCCAGGAACAGCAGATCATTGGTGCCCGCCCGATCGACGGTGAGGTCGTCCTGTACTCCTGCGGTGATCAACCAACCGGTAAGGATTCGAGTCCAGGCGTCGATCTGGGAGACCGCGATACAGACGATGAGGACACCCGCGAACACCGCGCGGGCGAGGCTCTGGCGCCAATGCCACACCAAACTGACGGCGGTGACCAAAATCATCAGCTCGGCGAGCGCGGTGGGCAGGGAATAGGTCGTCAGGTAGACCCCGGGCCGCCAGCCCGAAAGCTCCTCGACCGCGATATTGGCCGTACGCGCAGGGGCCGAGATCCACGCGAGCGCGACGACGAGCACCGCGACGCCGACCCAGATCAGCACTATGGTGCTGTCGCGCACGGGTTTTCGCGCGTGCCACAACAGTCCGATCCACACGAGAGCGCCAGCCGCGCACAGTGCAGCCGCGTGGGTGGCAAGGCGAATATCAGCGAGTGCGATCCAACGTGTCAGCACCGATTGAACGGCGCGGTCCCGCAGCAGCGCGGTAAACCAGAACGACATCGCCAGCGTCGCCAATGCCCAGTCCAGGCTCAGGCGTTCGATGAGCACCGTCATGCGGGCCACGACCACGACTGCGATCCAGATCAGCAGCGCGGTCGCGACCGGTTCGGACAGCGAGGACGTGGCTTCGGCGACGAGTAGGGGGCTTGGGTGGGGACTCATCGCCACATCAGTTCGATGACAGATGCCGCGCGGTGGCGCGCGCCGCTGATGTCATCGGGCCGGCCACGGCTCATCCCTGCAAGATGGGTTCCCAGCCATTCGGCTTCGCGCTCCGCAGTGGAGTCGAAGTGGCTCCGGTGCATGATCTCGCGAACTCGTAGCGGGTCCAGGCCATCGGCCAGCGACGAGTCGGTCACCTCGAATTGGTCGTCACCCCTGTGTTCGAGCAGGACGTGACCGACCTCGTGCATGATCTCCTGCCGCTGCCCGCGAGGTGATCTCGAGGGGTCGTACTTGACGACGAGCTCCTGCTGAGTGACCCACAGGGCGCCGCATCGCGACACCGACGGCACATGTACCCGCCATGGGTCCAAGACGATCCGCTTGCCGAGACGCCCGGACAGGTACCTCGCGAACTCCCCGACCGTCCAAGGCGGCGTTAGAGGGATTCCGTCCAAGATGCTCTGTAACCGGCTCTCATCCACCGCAGTCCCGACCTCCAGGTTCTGTACACGATCTCCATCTGTGCACCCAACAGCGCACGCTTATAGAAGCGACCGTTCAACTAATAGCTCCCCAACATAATAGCTGGTACATAGCTGACACGCTCTGGCGATGCCTACAGCAGAAGCCCGGCCATAGAGCAGGCCGACGAGCTGACGCGACCACGGCACCGCAGTGATGACCTGGCAATCTCCGCCAGAGAGCCGCGACGACGACCAGTGAATCGGCGTGCGAGATATCACACGGTCGGTCGTGGTTTCGATACCGCAGAACGGCAGGCGCTGGCCGCCCCCTGGGCTGATTTCGGTTCCGACACCCCTGACGTGTGATCTATATCACTCAATTGAATGTGATCGAGCTTGATCGAAGTTGGTCGTAGTAGCCCGTGCCGGATAGTTGCCGTTACTTCGATTTACCCACCTGAGCTGCACATTGTCCGTTTGCCCAAGGCCATTTACCTTCATTTCGCGGCCGGAAATCGGTCGCTGAACTGCAAGTGAGGGAGAAGTGCCGATGCGGGAGCGACCTGGTCGACAGGCTGCCGACTAGGCAGTCGCCCGCATGCTGCCGCGCGGCGCAACCAGCCGTCGGCGATAGCGATTCCGCGCGGTCACGGGATGACCCGCAGCACCAATTCAGCGCACATCCAGACCTGGAATCGCCATGCCCACTTGCCTTTTGAAATGGAGCATCAACATGTCCACAATCCCGACAATGACCGTGCACGTGGAATTTCCCGGCGGCGCGCGATTTTTCTACGATTTGCCCGCCGTTGAAATCGAGGAGTTCGTGACAGCGGCACGCCGAGTCGGCGCATCCGCGAGCATCGTGGGCAAATCGTCCCAGCGCGTCCTGTCGAGTGTGCCCGAGCAGGCCGCCGCATGACCGCGAACGATGTCGAACCCGATGCCAACCGCACTGCACCGATCTGGGATTGCGCCGTCGCGCACGGGGGGAAGAACGCCCGGATGACGGGAATGCTCGGACCGGGCACCGGCCTTGCGCGGGTCGCGATGACCTCGGCGGTAGCAGCGGCGATTGTCCTGGCCGCGAACTCGGCGTTGGCCCAAGCCGCGCCGACGCAGCAGCCCGGACTTGCTGGTCCCGCAACAACGCAACCTGGTTTCGAGACCCGACCGACCGCTCCGGTCCATCCTCCTACCGAGCAGTCTCCGTTGGGCAGGGTGATTCCCGCGCCCGCGCTGCCGAGCGATCCGAGTCAGTATCGCGACCCGAGTCCGTCCACCGATCAGGGAACTGGCCCTGTGCTACCTCAGCAGCAGTCGACCCCGCAGCGACTACACCAAGCCGCGCCAGAATCGGACCTGCCGGTCGTGGTGGAGCCCGCGCCGATCCCAGCCGGGCCGCCGAAGGTGATCACTCCTCCTGCCCCGGAAAAGCTCGGGCTCGGCGATCTGACCATCGACCGCCCGGATTGGGTGCCCGCCGATGTGGCGTGGAAGGTCAACGGCCACGTGGCCCTCGCCCAGCGCGACACCAACGCCGCCCTTCAATCGGCGGGGATCAGCGCCTCCCGCGCCGACGTCATGTCAACCGCGATGGTCCTGGGCGGTGCGAGCGGACTCGGCATCGGCGCAATCACTGTGGGAGTTCCCGCTGCGGCGATCGGAGCGGTCGGCGGCGGTCTCGTCGGAGCGGCGATCGGCGGTGCTGCTGGTGCTGCGGCAGGCACGCTGGTCCCGGTGCCCATCGTCGGTGTCGTTCCCTCCGCGATGGCGGGAACCGTGCTGGGCGCGGCGACCGGCGCGGCGGTCGGCGCGGCGGTTCTCGGCGTCCCCGCCGCGGTTGCCGGTGGTGTGGCCGGCGGGGCAGTTGGCGCTCTTGTCGGCGGAGTCGCGACGGCGGGCGACGGCTCAGATTTCGTCGCTCCGCCGGAAGAAGTCCCCGGTCCCGGTGCGCCTGACCTGTCGCTGCACGATCAGCTGCGCGCGGGCGCCGATACCGCACGATCCGCGAGCGAGTCGGCGGTGGACTGGGTCCAGGCCCAACCCGGCGGGGTCGAGGCTGTCCACACGGTCGCCTCCGCGCTCGAAAGTGGCGTGCAGGCGTGGCAAAACGAGCCGAGGGCCGCACCGGTCGATGCCGCGTTCGCCGAGGTGGCCTCTGATGCCCTCTCCGCTGCCCGTTCGACGCCGGGAACCTCGGGCGTCGCCGACGCGGTCACCTCGACGATCGGCGAGCAAGCTCCGTTCGAGTCCGACCAGCTCGGTCCGCTGACCGAAGCGGCCAACGGTGCCCTCACCGCTGTGCAGGGACTGGTGCGGTGATGTCGGCCGCGACGATCGGGCGGCGATCCGCGTGCACAGTGATGCTGGCGGTGGTGCTGACATCGGCTGCCTCGGTGCCCGCCTGGGCTGATCCCGAACCGGCACCGACGGCGACCGACTGCTCGGATGTGATCACGTTGGCGGTCCCCGGCACCTGGGAGACCAGTGCCGACGCCGACCGGAACGTCGTACCGGGCATGCTCGGCCAGATCACCGGGCCGCTCCTGGCGGCCTTGAATTCCACACCGCCCACTGCGGCGGAGACGGTGCCGAAACAGGTGGCCGGGTCCTCGTTGACCCGGAGCACCGCGACGTCTGTGCGCGCCGAACAGGTGCCGTATGTGGCGCAGGTGGGCGGTCCGATCGCTGGCATCGCGACGGGAAATCCGTTGACACTCAGTCAGTCTCGCGCCAACGGCAAGTCAGCGCTCGAGGCGCGGGCCACGGAGTTGGCGCAAGCGTGCCCGTTGTCGAAGTTCGTGATCCTGGGCTACAGCCAGGGTGCGCTGATCGCGGGCGACTTCCTGTCCGAGGTCGGCAACCGCCGGGGCGTGGTCGACCCCTCGCGCATCCTGGCCGGTGGGTTGTTGTCGGACCCGAAACGTTCGGCGTCGACTGTCTCGTCCGGTTCCGAGAGCGCTCCGTCGACGCACTCGGTGAACACGAAGTCGTCGTCGGTGGCTGAAACGTTGGTCGGTGCCGACCCGGGCGGTGAGGGTGTCCTCGGTCAGCGCGACGGCGGGATGGGCGTGCTCGCAGAGCGGGTGACCACGATGTGCGCGCCCAACGACACGATTTGCTCGCTCTCGGATAAGTCCAAGGTTGTCGCCGCGGTGGTGCCGCTGCTCAACATCACGCCCGAGGATCTGCCGAACTATGCGATCGGTCGCGGCCTGGAGCTGGTCAAGAACGTCGCCGAGGCCGATCCGCAGGTCATCGCGAAGGCCGCGAGTTCTGTGATCACCGAGCTGACGAAACTCGGTGTGGTCGCGGCGACTTCACCGTACTCGCTGCCGCTCACCCTGGCGGAGATGGTGTTTTCCTCGACGATGCTCGATGACGTCGCCCAGGTCATCAATATGCCGGAGTTCGATGCGCTGGTCAGCCTGACCAAACCTGACGAACTCGTTCAGCAAGCATCGCAGGCCGTGTCCTATCTCCTACTGGACGCGCACCGGTCCTATGCGAGCAACTACACGGTCAATGACAGTGGTGACACCGCCGCGCAATGGATCGTGAAATGGCTGACCGCGAAGATTCAGGCCGGTCTCTGAATCGGTGATCGCCTTTCCGCTTACGCCCGGCATCAGCGCGCCGGGCGTAAGCGGAAGAACGTAGCGACCGAAATTCTCGCGGCACTCGATGCCGAAGAAATACCACTTCACCGCATTCCCAGTGAATACAGACTTTCACGAAACATGCCCAAAGGAGGTGTATCGCGATGAAATCAGTATCGAAATTGGTAGCGCTCTTGATGGCGCTCGTCATGGTTCCGGTTCTGGTTGTCGCGATTTTCATCGACAGCGACCGGGAAAATCCGAGTTTCGCTCAAGGAAAACTTGCGACCGGCACTGTTCCACCCGAATTCGAGGCGTGGGTCATCCGGGCGGGCACTCTGTGCGAGGAGATCTCGGCCCCGCTCATCGCCGCCCAGATCGAGCAGGAATCGGGTTGGAACCCCGATGCGGTCTCCCCGGCCGGCGCGCAGGGCCTGTCGCAGTTCATGCCCTACACCTGGCCGTCCTATGGCGTCGATGCCGACGGCAACGGCGTGATCTCCCCCTTCGATCCGGCCGACGCGATCATGGCGCAGGCGAAGTTCGACTGCGACACCGTCGCGCAGGCCAAGCAGGACCTGGCCAGCGGACGGATCAAGGGCGACCTGATCGACATCGTGCTCGCCGCCTACAACTGCGGATACGGCTGTGTGATATCCGCTGGCGGGCCCCAGATCGTCAACGGGGAGACCGAGGGATACGCGCCTGGGGTCAAAGCCAAGATGGCCAAATACACCCAGCTCGGCACCGTCGAACTCACCCATTGCAGCCAGTTCCGCCCCGGCGCAACATTCGGCACGAACGTGGCCGCAGCGGCACTGTGCTGGCAGGGAACGCCGTATGCGTGGGGCGGCGGCACTCTCGACGGGCCGTCACAGGGAATTCGTGACGGCGGTGTCGCCGATTCCTTCGGCGACTACGAGAAAGTCGGCTTCGACTGCTCGGGACTTGTTCTGTACGCCGTGGGGCAGGCGAGCGGCAAATCTATTCAACTTCCCCACTACACCACCTCCATCCTCAATGACACACGCGGTCACCCTGTGAAGGAGGACGACATCCAGCCGGGAGACATCGTTTTCCCGAGCGGCGGAAATCCGCAACATGTCGCCATCGCCCTCGGCGGCGGACAAATGGTCGAAGCCCCCCAATCAGGTGATCAGGTGAAAATCTCCCCCTTATCGAATTTGGGGCCAGGAATCGAAATCAGGCGATTCGGAGCAGGAATCCAAAGACAATGATGCCGAAAACTACTTGGACGATGCACGCGGTCGCGTTGGCCGGGGCGGCGCTGGCAGTGGCGGCATGCTCCACGGGCCAGGCGAACCACAACGCGCCGACAACCACCCCGATACCGACGACTCCGGTCGCGACCCCGACCGAAACCACTTCGCGAGTTCCGGTGACACCGCCCTCGACACCGCTGGCGGTTCCGACCTCACTGCCCGTCGAGGTCGGACCGGTCGAAGGCTCTGACGTCGACGCGGTCGCGGTCGCCGTGGCGCGGATCTGGTACGGGTGGGACACCACCCGCGATCTGTCCCCGCACGACGCCAAGCTGCGCGCGGCCCCGTTGCTCGAACCCCGGCTCACACAGCTTCTGCGCGACTATCCACCGATATCTGGCCCGGGAGCGGACTGGCTCGACCTGACCGCACGTTCAGCGGTACTGAGCGTGTCCGCTGGCGGCGTGCGCCCCGGCGCGGAGGCCGGCGCTCCCGCCGACACCGCGAACTCCGCGACGCGATTACTCGAGGTCACCCAGAGGGTGAGCACGGCGAACGGGCCCCTGCCCGAGCGTCACTTGGTGGTCGGGCTAGCGCTGGTCAAGGTCGGCGCCGGTTGGCGCGTCGCCCAGGTGGGCGCGCGATGAGCGCGCGACCGCGGCGACCGGTGATCGGCGGAATCGCCGGTGGCGTCGGCACGACCACGGTGGCGCATCTGCTCGACGGCATCGACGTCGGCGTCATCGAAGCCAACGGCACCCAGGCAGTCGACGTCCTGGTGACCCGCGCGACCGCCGTCGCGGTCAGTTGGGCCATCGCCACCGCCCAGCAGATGCCCACGCGCCCGGTCCTGGTCGTCGTCGCCGACAGCGAGGCGCGCTGGCCCTCCGTTGTCCAGCGCCGACTGAAGATGGCCGCCACCAACCTCGATACCCCGGTGCTGCGGCTCGGCTGGTTCTCACCGCTGGCCGCCAGCGACAACCCCTGGGACCTGCTGTCCACCGGCGTCTTCGACGCCGACCGCAAGACCCATCGGTGGGCCGAACCCGCCCGCAAGGTCCGCGAGGAGCTGGCTCAGGCGGTGCGCACCGCCATTGATCGCGAAACCCCCACCACCACCACATCCGAGCCGGAACCCATCGACGAGGACGAGCACGAGCGTCCCGTCCTGCGGGTGACTTGACCGATCACGAGAAGGAAATCCCCATGTCCACATTGCTAATGGCCGCCGACTGGTTGGCGCAAGTCCCCAATCCTCCCGCGAAGGAACTGCCCGGCGAATTGGGCAATCGCGTCAACGACACGCTCGGCTACGCCAAATCCCTCTGCTACGCACTGGCTTTCGCTGGACTGCTTGCGGTGGCCGGAATGTTATTCGTCGGCCTGCGCGGTCGCAGCGACGCCGCCAAGAACGCTCTCGGGCACCTGCCGATGGTCATCCTCGGAATCGTCATCACCGGCGGCGCGGGCGGAATCATCGAGGCGTTTCAGTGAAACGGGCGCTCTGGGCGTTCGCGCTCACCGCGACCCTGATCACTGTGGGTGCCGGAGTCCTACACGCTCAGCCGCCGACGACCACACCGGCCCCGCCGACCAGTCAGCAGCTCAGTCCCCAGAGTCCGGGTGGCGGCGGCACCGGAGAGCAAATTCCCATCCGCGACCCCACCACCGGCGGCGTGCGATGGGACCGGTTCGGTGGAGATCCCGCCGACGCTCCCGAGGACCTGGATTCCTTCATCGCCGACTCGCTCGGCTGGATGCGCACCCTCGCGCTCGCGTGCGCGGTCGGCGGCGTGCTGATCACCGCCGCCGTGCTGATGGTGGGGATTCGCGGGCGCTCCGAGCAAGCCAAGAAGGCCCTGCACTCGCTGCCGGTTGTGCTCGTCGCCACCGTGCTGTCCGGGTCGGGCTACACCGTTATCACCGCATTTCTATGAAAGAGATTGAGCACCAATGTCATTGACTAATTCCGAATTCCGCGACACCGCCGGCTTGGCGAAAGCGCGCCGCGCGTACCTGATCGGGTCGGTCAGCGCGGCAGCACTCGCCGTTGTCGGCGCGCTCGCCCTTGTCGGCGTGGGCTTCCACGGAGAAGCCAATGTCCCAGGCGACGCAAGCGCAACAGCCGCGACGACCGTGGTGACAACCGCCGCGAAGGGATCGCTGGTCCCCCAGATCCCGCACACCCGCTCCCCTGCCGACCCGGACTGGCTGACCGCCGCGCCCCAGGCGCTGTCTTGGCAACGCGTCGACGGCGTTCCCCTGCCGTTCACCGGATCGGATGGGCCCTCCCGCATCGACGGGGCGGTCGCGACCGGTTACGCCCACACCCCACAAGGCGCGACCGTCGCGGCACTCCAGATCGGCATGCGACTGCTCTACTCCCCCGATTTCGCCCGCGTCCTCGACATCCAGACCGCGATCTCGCCCGCCGACCGTCACCAGATCCTCACCGCCCGAATCAGCCAGCCTCGGCTGGATCCGGCCGCCGTGCAGGCCAGCACCGTGCAGCCCGCCGGATTCAAGATCGGCGACTACACCGGCGACGCCGCAACGATCTACTACGCCTACCCCCGCACCTCCGGCTCCTACCGGATCACCCGTCAAGCGGTGCTGTGGCGCGACGGCGATTGGCGCTACAGCAGCGAGCTGAGCGCCCCGGCGCTGCCAGAAACGGCAGACCTGACCGGATTCACCCCGCTGTAGCAAGGAAAACCCTGATGTTCACCACCCGAGAATTCGCCGACCACCCCGCACCCCGCAACCCAAGCCCGCCGCGGCGCTGGATGCCAGTGGCCGTCACCGCCGTACTGGTCGCAGTCGCCTCCATCGTCGCGATCGTCGTGATACGCGACCAACCGCACGATTTCGCGACACCGCCGGCGCCTGGCGGGCTCACCACCACGGAACCACCGCGCGAGCTGGAATGGAAGTTGATCAACGGAATCCGCTTGCCGTTCAGCGAAGACGGGCCCGCCCAGGTCGATGGTCCGCGCGCGCACGGCTACACCCACACCCCGCAGGGCGCACTCGTCGCAGCGTGGCAGATCGCCACACGGGTTCTGACCGATGCCCGCTACGAGCAGCTGCTCGGTACCCAAGTGCGCGCCGATCTCGGCCAGCAGCAGCAGGTCCGCAACGCGGTCACCCAGGCCCGCAACCTGACCGCCGACGAGTTCGAAGTGGCCTTCCGTCAGCCGGTCGCCTTCCAATTCGCCACCTACACATCGATGTTCGCGCGAATCTACTTCGCAGTCCCATCTGTCAAGGGCGGCTACGACTTCGTGCGCCGCGCCGCGCTCTGGGACGGCACCGACTGGGTCTACCAGGTCGATTCCGGCCTGCCCGAACTACCGAACTCCACGGGCCTGACAGGATTCACGACCTTCCAGGACAGGGCAGGGCGATGAGCACGAACACCTGGTCGATCCTGCGGCCCCTAGCGCTCGTGGGAATGCTGCTGGCCCTGTTGGTGGGCCCGGTGGCACTGGTCTCGGCCGAGCCGCCGCCACCGGACATGCCACAAAAACTCTCCGAACTCAGCGCCGAGCAGAAGAGCTGGCGCGACAGCGACGGCGTGATCTGGTGCTCGCAGCACCCCCAGTTCCCTGGGTGCGGGAAAAAACCCGACACCGGCTATCTCTACCCGAACGACGACACCGCGTTCCGAGCTCAAATCAACAACGGTGCAACACAATCCACGATCGACCTGTACCCGGGCACAGTTGCCGACAACACGATCGGCAAGGCGGTCGACTCGGCCTTTGGCAAGGCCGCCGAATCCATCGGCAAATTCAGCGGTGACCTGCTGGTCGAGTCGATGACCTGGTGGATCGGCACCGACTCGATCAGCCTGTCCTATGCGGGCGTGATGGCGGACAAGGCGCCGGTCCAGAAGGTCGTGTTCTTCATCATGATGGCCGGAATCCTCACCGGCTCCATGGTGATGATGGTGACCCGCCGCACCGAGCCAGGCGCGCAGATCCTGCTCGGCGGAGTCAAATACATCGTTATCTCCTCGATGGCGCTGATCGTGCTCTCCGGCGCGATCCACGCCGGAGACGACTTCGCCCACCAGATGATCGACACCGACGCCAACCAGTTCGGCCAGCGAGTCCAAGCCATGCTGGGCACCTCCACCATCGGCAATCCTGGCGGCGTGCTGCTGTTGGGCATCGTCGCGTTCCTGCTCGGCGCGATCCAGTGGGTGATGGGCTTCATCCGCCAAGCCGGAATCGTCGTCTTGTACAACCTCATCCTCTTCGCGGCTGCTGGACAGCTCACCACCTGGGGGCGGCAGTGGTTCCCCCGCATCGCCGCGACCTGCGTGGCGCTGATCCTCTACAAACCCCTCGCCGCCTACATCTACTCGCTGGGCTTCGCGCTCATCGGCGAAGAACAGTCCCTGACCACCTTGGTCACCGGCCTCATGGTGGTCGCCCTCGCGGTGATCGCCCTGCCCGCGCTGCTGAAATTCTTCGACTTCATGGGCATGAATGTGAGCGGAGGTTCCGGTGCACTCGGCCTCGCGGTGGGCGGGCTGGCGGGTGGGGCGCTCGGTGCTGCCGCGGCCATGGGTGGGAACGGCTCGGGTTCTTCCTCGGGTGGGGATGGATTCGCCAGCTTTATGTCCGCGACCGGTCCCGGCGGAGGCGAACCCGACCCGTCACCGGGCAATGGGGGCACCTCGGCGCTGACTGCTGGTGGTGGACAGGCCCAGTTGGAATCCGGGTCTTCGCCCAAGGCCCTCGGCGCTGGCAGTTCCGGGCTCGAACTCGAAGCCGGCCCGAGCTCGCAGCCGGAGAATCCCGACGCCTCCGGCACACCCGCCGCACCCAATGGCAGCGGCGGAAGCGGCATCGACGTCGCCGGTGCCACCGATGCCGGTGGAGCCGTTGCGGCCGGGGGCGGTTCCTCCGCTGCCGCAGGAGCGGGCGCGGCTGCTACCGGCGGAGCCTCCTTGGCGATCCAAGCAGGGCTCTCAGCGGCGAGTTCGGCCGCTGAAGCCGCCGACGATGTCGGCTCGGAAATGACCGGCGACGACCTCGGACCGGAGCGGCCATGAGCACCAACACATCTCACCCGATCAGCACACATCAGCACACCGCACGACAGGCGGCACACGTTAGGGACACACAATGAACGACACACCCGGCTACAGCGGATTCCGCGAAGTCAAAGGCTTCGGGATGGGGCGTCTCGGAACCAGCGGCACGGCCATCATCCTGGCCACCGTGGTGGGACTCGCCTTCACCACGTTCATCGACCTGTTTCTGGCCTTCATCGGACTGTTCATCGCCATCCCCGTGCTGGCCCTGACGATCGTCCCTGTGGGCGACTCACAACGTACCGTCGTCGAGCACCTGACCTGGAACGTGCGGGCATGGTGGGGCAACCGGCACAACAGCGACGCCTACGCCGCCGACGTCCTCGAAGAGGTCCCGCGCGTGGAGAACCTGCCCGGCGTGCTGGCCCCGCTGATGCCGTTGACTGTCGAAGACGGTCGCGGCGGCACACAGTGCCTGATCTGGAACAGGCGCACCGGCATCCTGTCGGCGGTGTTGAAGGTGTCCCCGGTAGGTATCACCCTGGCCGACAGCGCCGACACCAACGCCTGGGTCCGCAATTTCGGCAGCTGGCTGGCCGATCTCGGGTTCACACCGATCATCTCCTCGGTGGTTTTCACCTCGGAGTCCTCCCCGACCGGCGGCGTCGACCAGCGCGCCTACACCTTGGCTCGCATGGAGCGTGACGGCAAGAACGCTCCCACGCTGTCCAAGAAGATCATGGAGAAGGCCGTCAGCCAGTCACGCTCGACCACCGCCGACGTTCAGATGCGAGTCACGGTGAATTTCGATCTGTCCAAGGCATCGCCGCAGCCCCAAACTCTCTCCGAAGGCGCGGCCGAGGTGGTGCGGTGGCTGCCCCGCATCGAATCCGCACTCGCCGCGGCCGGCGCGACGGTCACCGACCGCGCGTCCACCGAGTCAGTGATCCGCAACATCCGCGCCGCGTTCGACCCTGCTGTCCGGGTTTTCCTCTCCGACACCCCAGACGACGACGAACTGCTGACCTGGACCGACGGCAGCGCTCTGCGTACCGAAACCACCAAGGACGTCTACTACCACGACTCCGGCTATTCGGTGACCTGGGTGTTCAAGGGAATGCCCAGTAGCGTTGTGCGCCACCACATTCTGCTCAAGATGGTCAGCCCAGGAAAGTACTACCGGCGTTTCTCGATGGTCTACCGGCCCTACAGTGCCGCAGCAGCCTCCGACATCGTCGAGCGCGAGATTCAGGGCGGCAAGCTCCGCCAGGTCTGGAACACCAAGACGAAGAAAGACGAGACCCAGCGCGAATACGACGATCGTGTGCGCGCACGTAAGGCCGCGCAGGAGGAGTCGATGGGTGCGGGCCTCGGGCAGTTCACGATGTATGTCACGACCACCGTACGACGCGAGGAGACGCTGGCAGCTGCCTGCGCCGATGTCGAGGATCGAGTCAGCGCCACGAAACTGCGGTTCCGCCGGGCCCGCGGCGCCCAACCCGCCGCGTTCGCATCCTCGCTCGGTTACGGCATCGAGCCGACCTCGGGTCTCTCGCGCAGCGCCGCGCAGAGGTGGCTGGCGTGACCGGCACCGGCCCGGTCACCGAAGCCGACGCGCGGCTGCATCGGGCTGCGGCGCACGCGGGGTTGGCCGAGCGCTGGCTGGCGAAACTGGGAGTGATCCCGGCCTACCGCAAACAGGAACCGCACGATCCTGACGAACCCGGCCAGGAACCGTTCAATCCATTCGCCCCCTTCACGTCCTTGCCGCCGATTCCCGCTGCTCGCGGCGACTACCGGCCCTTCGGCGGGTACGCCCACAACGTCGACGCGGGGCGCCTGTTCGCGGGCACCACCAGTCAGGTCCAGGGCTTGTACCCCTTCCCGGCCGCCAGTGGTGCCAGAGTGCGAGGCGTCCCGTTCGGTCGCCATTTGCATACCGCAGAACCCATCGGGCTCGATCCCTCGCAGTGGCTGGTCGACGGTTTGGTCACCAACACCGGCTTGTGGGTGCAGGGACAGCCCGGCATCGGGAAGTCCACCGCGATCAAGCGTCTGCTCGTCGGCCTCGTCGCGTTCGGATTCGCCGCGGTGATCCCCGGCGACATCAAGGACGAATACACCGCGCTCGTGGAAGCGTTGGACGGCAAGGTGTTCCGCATCGGTCGCGGCCTGCACAGCCTCAATCCCCTCGACCTCGGGCCATTGCGCGGCGCGATCGACGCGGCGGTCGGCACCCAACGGGACCAGCTGGTCTCCCAAGCTCGCGGCCGTCGGCTGGACTTGCTCGAATCGCTGATCACAATTGTCGGGGGCCAGGATCTTACCGCCACGGAGCGGCTGCTGCTGGCGATGACCGTCGACCAGGCCGACGCCGCCAACCAACGCCACGGTTTGCCCGACCCGACGATCCCCGAGTTGGTGCAGATCCTCGATTCCGCCACCGAGCCGCTGCTGCGCGTCGTGGCAGCCCGCGACGAACACGAGTACCGCCGCGAGACCCGCGAGCTGCGCAACACACTGGTATTGCTGTGCGAAGGCCCGATCAAGGGCATGTTTGACCGGCCGTCGAGCTTCTCCCTCGACGCCGATCTGCCAGCGATCTCGCTGTCGCTGGGTGCTGTGGAGGACGACGGCGACGACGTGGTGGCCGCCGCGATGATGTGTGCGTGGGCGTGGTCGGCGGCCCTGATCGAGGGCAAGCAAGCCGCCGGGCAACGCCGCAACGTGTTCCAGCCCCAAGACGAGCTGTGGCGGGCACTGCGCGCGGCTCCCGGACTGGTCGAGAAATCCGACCGGATGACCCGACTCAACCGCAAACGCGGGGTCGTCTCGGCCCAGTCGACCCACACCATCACCGACCTCGAGGCGCTGCCCACAGCGTCCGACCGCGCCAAGGCCAAGGGCATGGTCGCCCGCAACGACATCAAGGTCATCGGTGGGCTCGATCACGCCGAAATGGAACGGCTGCACGAGATTTCGCCGTTCACCTCCGGCGAGAAGGAACTGGTGACGCGGTGGGCCGCGCCACCGACCTGGGTTCCCGGTCAGCGTCACCCCGGCAGAGGCAAGTACCTCATCAAATCCGGCGCGCGCATGGGGTTGCCGGTGCATGTCGACCTGACACCGGAAGAACTCGAGCTCTACAACACCGACGGTGCCTTCGCCGGGCTCAGCAGCTCCACTTCTGAACGGAGCAGCCGTGCAGCATGAACGACCGACTCGGGAAAGGATCGTGATGCGGGAAGTCATCTCCGCACCGGATTGGAACCGCGATCCCGGCAACACGACCACCGCCATGGTCGTGACGGTGACCGACCATGTGGCAGCACTGCCGCACCGCTGGTGGGGGCGCGCTCTGGTATGGAACCCCGAAATGCGTGGCCCGGCAACCACCTTCCGCTGGGATCTGCTGTCCGGCATCGCCGATGCGGCCGATGCTGACCGGATCGCCGAGGCACTGTTCTCCGTCGTTCGAGACGAAGCTGCGTTGTATTTCGTTCCAGAGGCATCGCTGCTGACGGCGAATCTGCTGCTGGCAGCCGTACGCGGAGGACGCACCCTCACCGACGTCCTCGATTGGATACACACCGGTGACCTGCGCGAACCCTATCGCCTGCTGGACATGAGCGGCGAGGACGGCCCGACCGCGGATCTGGACACCTTCCGCGAGGCACCAGCGGGGGAACAGGCCGCGATCTGGGCCGTGGCCCGCCAAGCCATGCTGCCACTCGATTACGGCCCGATCCTCGCCGCACTGGGCGCGCACGCAGGAGCAGGGTCGACGATCGAACAGCTTCCGGTCCTGGGAGCGGGTGCGCTCGCCGCGCACCGGGAGATCTTCGTCGTCGAGGTGCCGGGCACCCGCAGCGCGGGCGTGGCCGCCGCACTGCGGGCCGAGCTGCTGCTAGCGGCTCACGAGGCTGGCCTATCGACGCACGTAGTGAACATCGGCACCGAGCGAAGGAGTGCGTGATGCAGGATTCCGCGCTGGCCTGGGTGTGGATCGCGGCGTTCGCTGTCGCCGGAATCGGCTACGGCGTCTCCCGAATCCACGCGCAGGGAACGTCGTGGCTGGTGATCGGTCTGGTCACGGCAGTGCTGATCCTGATGTTGGCAGTCCTGGGCTGGGCGGTACACAAGGCGTGGCCGCGCGAGACGCCGGACAAGCTGCTGCGCGACAAGCGCCAGATCTCCGACATGCTCGCCAAGCACGCCGCCCAGCGCGGTGCGGGTCTGCGCGCCTCCATCGAATCCACTGCGGGTGTGTCCATGCGAGAGCTGGCTCCATTGATCGGTCGCCTTGTGGGCAAACTGGTCTACGCCTCCTGGGAGGACTTCACCATCGTGCTGATGGGACCGCGCAGCAACAAAACCTCCGCTGTCGCGGTCCCGCGCATCCTGTCCGCGCCCGGCGCGGTGATCGCCACCTCGAACAAGCCCGACCTGTGGATTCTCACCGCAGCCCTGCGCGAGGCCGTCGGACCGGTCTACGTCTTCGACCCCGGAAAGATCGCCTACGCTCCCCAAAAATGGTGGTGGAACATCCTTTCCGGCATCACGACGTTGCGCGAGGCCAAGATGATCGCCGAGCACTTCATCGAGGAGAACCGCGCCGGCGGCTCCGCACAGAGCGAAGACCCGTTCTTCGCGCCAACCGGAAAGAACTTGCTCGCCTGGGCACTACTGGCCGCCGCGCTGAGTGGGCGCACCATGCGCGATGTCTTGGACTGGATTGACACCTACTCCGACAAGCCGATCGACATCCTGCACCAGCACGGAAATCGCCGCGCGGGCAACGCCTTCGCCGCGGTGCTGGACCTGCCGCCCGAGACCCGAGGCGGTGTCTACGGTGAAGCCCAGACCGCGATGGCCTCGGTCCAGGACGAAGAAACCCTGCGCTGGATCACCCCGCCACGCACGTGGGAACAACAGACCACGGAAAAGATCACCGAACTCGACCTGTGGTCGCTGTTCGCCTTCGAAGACGGCAAGGCTCCAACCCTGTACCTGATGACTCAGGAAGGCTCGGGCAGCGCCGGCGCGGTGATCGCCGCCATGGTCGCCAAGATCTTCGAACTCGGTGACCTCGCCGCATCAGCTCATGGCGGACGCGTCGATCCACCTTTGACCCTAGTCCTCGACGAATGCGCCAACATCTGCCGAATCAAGCGCCTGCCGAAACTTGCTTCGCATCTGGGGTCGAAGTCGATGTGCGTCACCGCGATTTTCCAATCCGAAGCACAGATCATCTCCACCTGGGGCGCCGACGAAGCAGCTGCGTTGTGGGGCGCGTCGACCGTGCGCATTCTCGGCGCCGGATTGCAGGACGAACCGTTCCTGCGCAAGATCTCCGGTCTCGTTGGCCAGTACAAGCCCCGCGAGCGCCGCCGCTCGCACGGTCCCGGTGGCGTCACCACCTCCAACGACCGCGGATCACTCGAGCCGATCATGCCCGTCGAAGACATCGCCGCGATGAAGAAACACAACGCGTTACTGATCCGGCAGTCCTCGCGACCGGTACTGATCGACCTCATTCCCTGGTACACCGAGCCGGATAAGGGCGACATCGAACGGGTCCGGGACAAGGCCACCCAGGAGGTACAGAACGCCGCGATCGAGCATCTAGGTCCGGCCAACCCGGTCGCGAAGACACTGCAACGTCGGTTCTCCGACAAGGCGGCAGCGGGTGCGGCATGAGTACTGGCGAGTCCCCGGACACCGCCGTCGCCGAACTGCGTGATCAACTGGCGACACTGAGCGAAGCGCTCGTCGAGATGCGGAATCAGAACCGCTTGCTGTCCACGAAGATCGAGCGTGTCGACGCCACAGCCGCTCGATCGGCCCAGGGTCTCGATCAGTTCGAAACAGCCCTCGGGGTCCTCGCCGACCGAATGGCGGAGAACACAGGAGCCGCGACAGTCACTGACACGTCACCGAACACACCCGAACCGTCGGCAACCGCAGCGACCGCTCCCGGTGGCAGAGGCGTAGACCAGATCGACATGGAGGTGCTGTTGGACTGGGTGATTGCCAATATCGGCGAGTGGGCGCAACGCAAGTTGCCGCGCTCGGCGACAAGCACCGCCAACGGTGCCATCTGCTGGTGCTCACAATGGTACGAACACCCGGAGGCGGTCACTGTGCTGTGGTCACTACGCCGCGCATGGCTAGAAGCTGTCGTACAGCCAGGCGCCGCGATGGCCACGTACTTCCGCGACTATTTCTATCCCCTGTTCGGCACCCTCAGCAACTCAGCCGGACCGTTCTACGCCTGTACCCCCGAAACTCACGACCCTGACGCCAAGTTCATCCCGGTCGTCCCAGCAATTCTCATACCGTGATCCAAGTAGCCGCGAGGACGTGCCGTTCCGTCCGCGCTTTCTCGGCGCTGACCCTCGATTCCTCAGATGCCCGGTCGCCGGTGGACGAATAGGGCGAGATCGCCCGCTAGCGAGCGTTCTATTACTTCTCATGGGGGTAGGTCTCGGGGCACGCGCGTGACCAAGGTCGAGATACAAGCAGCCGACGTCTATTTTGCGCGCCCCAACGGCGAGGAATGGCAACCCGCCCCGTCGCCAACTTCGCATGCTTCAACGCAGATTCAGCCGGTCCGCGCTCGCGCAAATTACCGACATCGCCAGATATCGAATGATTCGAACATCCTCACCGACCAGTGCAGCTGCAGGTGAGTCGGGCAGCAAGCGCAGAGTTTCACCTTGCCTTGATTCTCCTCTGGAGTGGACGATCTGGCATCGAATCTGATGTACCCGGTCGGCAATCTGATCCAGTAGCTCTTGACCAACAGCTCGTGAAGCGATAATGGCAACGCCCGGAAGTCGATCCTTCCTGCGGAGGTGTTCAGTCAGGCCGGGTACGCTGTCCAAGAATTCTTTCAGAGCATCAGCATCGACTGCATGTGTAAGGACCGCCTTCAGCTGGTTCCGCTCAGCCGTGCGGTCCGGCAACTCATCGGACAAGGCCGTAAGCATCTTGACCAATTGGTCGTCGCTCCACACGTCGAAGGCCGGATTTTTGAGCGTCCGGCGCAACACATCGATCGAGGACCTCATTGCGAATCGTCGGAAGAAGTACTCAAGGACCTGATAATAGCCCAAAAATGCTGCAATCGGCACGGACTCGGAGCGCCGAGCATGATGGTAGTAGCTTGCAGCATCGGGGTCGTAGCAGTTCATCGTCATCGACAGCGGCTCATCCACAGAATCTTCCCGGAACTTACGGACGGCCTCCTGCACCGACGCCCCAAATTTCGGCGGTCGCCCGATTTTGAAGCCGATTCCGTTACGTGCTTCCAAGTCGAACGAAAAGGACAAGGCGACTTCGCTGACGAATCGCTCGAATTCGCCGATGTCCCTAACGCAAATACCGCTGATCTTCAGAGTTTGCGATGGGCTCGGATGCTCCCGCACGAAATCCTCGATAGACCGCGGGCGGCTTGAATGCAGCACGTTTATAAGTTCGCTCGCATCGGATATCTCAATGCGCAGGCCCGACTTCTCGTCGATGGCGGAAATGGAACCATGACCGAGACGCACAATCCGACTGCCGGGCGTTCGCTTAAATTCGGTTGGCGACGAGTGGTAGTAGCCTCCCCGACTTGGCGGGTGTCTCAGGTCCTCGATAACGATCTCAGCCCTTCCTTGTACCGGCCATGCTACCCCGTAGAAATGTGCGAGGACCTCAATATCCGACTCCAGGTCTGGAAGGAGATTTTCAATCTTGAAGGAGTTATTGACGCGTACCGTGAGGGACACTTCGCTTGAGCCTCTCTTGACATACAAGGAAAATATGTCGTCTTGCCACGCCTGCGGTTTCGGGATGTACTCGAATCTCAAGCCAGCCTTCTTAAACTGGTCCTCCAGCTGAGCTCTCGCTTGTTTCACCTCCTCCGGTGATTCGCCCGGTCTACGAAGAAAATTATTGCTGTCCGAGCGTGTCAGCTTTTTCGCCCGGCGCCGAGGAAACTTCGCCGTGTTCGCAGATTTACCGCTTTGCCCGGCTTCTGCGGCGTCGCTTTCGTTCAGAGACAAACCATTGCTCCCATCTACCCTGTGGCATCGGCGCCTTCTATACAACTGAGCGTGACTCTTCGCAGAGGCCGGTGTCGCTGCTCGTCGCAGCCGACACACCCTCGTGCGGCCAGCTCTACTCCATACGCTCAGATGTCATATCGCGCAGGGTATCTCCGCGAGTCGGAGACGTCGACCGAATTCGGATCATGTGCACCTCGAGAACAGCGACAGCGAATCCTGTTGCCGGTCGCGGTCGCCGCGGCGGGCGCGGACGGAAACGCCGTCATAGCGGTCTACACGATCGAACACACCCGCAACTTCGATCCCCTCCGAGCCGCGTTCACCACGCTGGGCGAAGCCGCCACACGCACCGGCGACGACTACCAACGCCTCATCACCGACCTACGCGCCGAGTTCTTCCCGAAACGCCTACCCGCTGACCGATACGAACGCTGGATCTGAGGATGCTCAATCAGCAGGATGATCCGCCATCCGACCTACTGCCTTGGAAGATTCACCGAATAGCCCAACTCCGCAGCTCCACCCAATCTCGTTGCAATGTCAAAGATTCCAGTATCGGCGTCGGGCCATTTTCCGGAAGCGAACGAAGGCCGCGCAGTCGCTTGGGATCGCGTAACAGCGCACCCGAGCGCGGTCGCAGTGGATGAACTCCTGGATTCGGATCAGCCGAAGGAACCCACCTCCGAGGGATCACCCGCGAGGGCGGTGGTCGTCGTGTTCGAACACGCTGAAATTCCGGTAGTACTCGTCTTCGTCACCGCGTTCGTCGGTTCGGCGTGCAGCAGGCGAAGAGGCGTTGCACGGCTGCTGTTCCCGATCAGTCGGCGAGCTGGGAACCGGTGCCGGCGGCGGACTCGTGACTGTTCGCTCCTGCACGCCGCGCTCCATCGGGACCGGCCACGGTGGCGGGTTGGTCGATTCGGGCGCAGTTTGCGAGACACCGAAGGGTCGGGAAGCCTCTACGGCAGCAACATTATTGGCGCTCACAACGTCCGCCGAAGGCACTGCGCGCGGATCGGCAGGCAAGTCCGAACTACCTGATTCCGACAGGCCCATGTCGCCTGACAGTGCGGCCTCGATCGCTTGCTGAGCCTGCGCCAACCCCGCCGTATGCAACGAAATGACCAGCTCAGCCACCATCGCCGCACCCATCCGATGACCGGCCTCGGACAACCGGATCGCCTTGATCGAGCCGTCGCCAGTCAACTCGACCGTGACCGAGTTCGTCGGATCGGTCATGATCGTGCGCTGCTCACTCAGCGCGAAGGTGAGTAGATCCACCTGATTCGCGTCTGAAGACATACTCATCCCCCGGTCTCCGACCTCATCCCCCGGTCTCCGACCCACCACTAGTGTGCGAACAGTATGGCAGAATCGCCCGCAAGCAGCCCGAATGGGAGACGGCTTGCTTCGTTGGAGGGGAATCACGGTGACGTCGTTCGAATTTGATCCTGACCAGGTGCGCACGCTCGGGCAGGGGTTTCATCAAGCTGCAAATGCCGTCGCGTTGGTCGATGTGGACGGCAGTGCCGACCTGCTCGGCGCCGCCCTTCCGGGCTCGTTGACAGCCGCGATGTGCACCACGGTCAATGAGATCGCCGCCAACGCCCAACGACTCGCAACCGCTGATGTGCGCTCGATCGGCCAGCTCAGCTTGGTCGCGGTCAGCGAGGTCACCGGCAAGGACGAAACCATCGCCGACGACATCGCCCAACAAGCGCAGGCCATCCAGTGAGCCCGAACACCGGCGCAGTCGCGCCCATAACGGTCTCACGAGCGCGCAGCTGGAACACTGAACCGCTCAGCCAGCACGCCGGGGCCTGGCTGGCAGCAGCCCAGAAGATCGAGAACGAGCGAATCATCGTCGTCTCCGACGCCGTGCAGTCCGACGCCTATTGGCAACGCGAATCCGGCGATGCCATGCGTACCCGCGCCCGCGGCTTCAGCACCGAAACCGCCAAACTCGTCAACGCGCTGAACACCGCAGCCACCGCGGCCGCCACTGCCGCACAAGACATTTCCGCCCACCGGTTCGTCGTGCTCAAGTACGCCGACGACGCCACCGCGAACAAGTTCGACGTCGCCGACGACGGCACGGTCACCCCCAGCAAGGCACTGTTCACGACCCTGGTCGCCCGCGTCGGCCCCGCTCTCGCTTACAAACACTGGGAGAAACTGGTCACAGCGGCCGCCGACCGCACCACAACCCTCAAACAAGCACTGGCAGACCTACTCGCCGCCGACCTGCGCGGCGAGTCAGCGATCCTCGAAGCGTTCCACGATGTCGCGCCGATACCCGGCAAGGGCGGGGCGATGACCAAACGGGACGCGCCACCAGCGAATGCGAGCGTGGAAACGAACCGTCATTGGTGGAATAGCCTCACCCCCGCGCAGCGGGAGGAGGTGATCGCCAAATACCCCGAGATGATCGGGAACCGTGATGGGGTGCCGGTCGAAGCACGCGACGCTGCGAATCGAAACCGATTGCCGGGCATGATCGTTGACGCCGAGACCCACCAGCAGACAGTGGCCGCGCAGTACGGCACCAACAGCGACCAGTACAAAGCCGCGACGCTCAAACTGGACGAACTGAAGAAGGTCGAAGAAGCAGCCAGGAACCCCGACGGCGTCAAACCTGATCAGAGGCGCTACCTGATGATGGTCGATACAACGACGGGCCGTCAGACCCGCGCGGCCGTTTCGGTCGGAAATCCCGACAAGTCCGATCACGTGTCGGTGACCACTCCCGGACGGACAACGACGGTAGGAAGCCTGCCGGGCATGGTGGGCGAGGCCGAGAATCTACAGTCAGAGGCCAGACGTCAGCTCGAACTACAGGGCAAAGACGACTCGGTAGCGGCGATTTCCTGGATCGGGTACGACCCGCCGCTCGACCCACAGGGAGACGGTATCGGCGACATCATCGACGCCGGTGTCGATACCGGCACCACCGACCGCGCCGCCGAAGGCGCGAAGACGCTCAACCAGTTCTACAACGGACTCGAAGCATCACACGAGGGCGTCCAAGCACCACACATCACCGCCGTCGGACATTCCTACGGGTCGCTGACTACCGGGCTCGCGCTCCAAGGCGGCGAGCATCCCGTCACCGACATGGTCGTCTACGGCTCGCCGGGCATCGGGGCGAACAGTCCCGCCGAACTCGGCTTGGACAATGGCCGCGCCTACGTCATGCGCGCCGACGACGACCCGATCAAATGGACCCAGGACGGGCCGAGGATCGCAGAGTGGGCACCCGCCGCCGCACCTTTGGCTTCGGCCGTACCGATACCGGGGTCGGGGACACTCGCAGGTGAACTGGTCGGCGTCGGTGTCGGCGTTGATTCCTGGCAGGACAACAACAACGGTGGATTCGGCAGCGATCCCGCCCGGAATCCGAGCTTCGTCCAACTCGACACCCGCGACCAGATCGCCACCGACGGCACCGGCCACTCACTACCCGGAGCGCACGGCCACAGCGACTATCCACGCGGAACGGACCGCTATGTCGACGGTGTCGAGATTCCTCGCGTCAGCACTTACAACACCGCAGCGGTTATCGCGGGCCTCCCGGAGAACGTGATCAGGGCGCCATCATGATCATTCGCCCGGTAGTCACGTCAGCAGTTGCCGCAGGCATGCTCGATCCGTGCCGTACGCGCAGCGAAGGCATGGAAGGACCGAGCGATGAATAGTTATGCGCCACGCGGAAACTCATCAGTTCAGCAGCCAGCACGGCAGGGACTGAGTGGATTGCAAATCACCGACATCGTCGTCTCGACAGCCATCATCACCATCGTCCCAATTGTCCTCGGATTGTTTACCTTGTGGATGCTTCCGTGGATGCTGGTTTCAAATGACACATGTCGCGCAGAGCCGCCCTGCAACGTCAATCCAGCACTGGGATGGACGATCATGCTCGGCGGTGGGGCGATCTCAGCCGCCCTTGCCATTGCTGTTGCCATCTTTCTAGGATTGCGCCGTTGGCCGATGTTCCCCGTAGCCATACTGGGGGCAGCCGGAATAGTTACAGCCTGGAAATACGGTCTACCAATGATCTCCGAACTTACGGGAAATTGACCATTCGCCGACACGATGAAGCACTCAGCAACAGGTAGGGAGAACACGGCAGCGTGCGAAACACGATGAACAGCACCCGAAGTGGCGTACGATCCGGACTCCTTCTCAGCTGCGCGTTAGCGCTGGTAACTGTCGGCTGCACCAACGATCCAGGTACTGAGCCACCTTCATCCAGCCCAACCGAGGCAACTTCGGTAAGCAAACCGGCGGATTTCGATCCCTGCACGGATATTCCGGATGCAGTGCTGACGTCTGAGCAGCTCAGGAAGACACGCCCCGAGGACAGCGACTCCGCAGGAGTAACAACTCACGGCTGCGGCTATTTCATGCTGCAAGGCTACGATGTGCGAATTGTCCGTACATCGGTATCACTTTCAGACATAAAGGCCAAATTCCCAGACTCTTATCGAGAACAGCAATTCGGATCCAGACAAGGCGCCTACTACACCCTGTTTCCACAGTATGGAGATCGGAGCTGCGTCATAAACGTGGCGATGAATACCGGGAGCCTAGAGTTTGACCTTCGCAATCCAGCCACAGCAAGCAAGACTGGCGATCTCGATACTTGCCAGCTCGCCACTGACCTGACAAACAAGATCGTCCCACTGATTCCCGAGAGTGCTTGAATGACATCATCTATCAAAGAACTCATCACTCAGGCCCAGGCCGGAAATCTTTCTCTTACCGCATCGCCGGATGCTTTCGTTTCCCTCGAAAAAGTACTGATCGATCGAATTGACCGCATCGTCACCATACAGCTAGATATCCGGGCGGTGGCGGAGCAGGAAGTTTGGGGACTCGGTGAAGCGTCCGCCGTTCTGACATCTGCACAAACGCTAGTGCGGCGGTTTCGAGAGAAGGCGGACGCGGGGCCGAACAATGCGGTTGCAGCCCTGCAAAGCCACCGAGACGCCGCCGACGACCTTCTCGTTCTCATCCGCACCATCCGCCAACGTTACGAGGAAACGGACGCCGCGTTCGCAGCGAAGTTCAAAGAACTCGCCACCGCGCAAGGTCTGGACACCGGGGGAAATCGATGACCAAGGAATACGACCCACCAGGGATTACGGACCCGGAGAACGTCGATGCCCTCACTCACCAGCAGATAATCGACGCTTTCAACTCCGTCGCGAACTCCACGAGCAGCATGATCAAAGTGTGGAAGCAGGGTCACGTGGACTTCCGTGAATCCACGGTCAGTCTGCTCGCCGGGGTACGAAAAGCGGTGGACGGCAACTGGACTGGTGCCGCAGCTGACGCCGCAGTGTCCACGATCGCCCAGTACTGCAACGACTCCACCGAGCTGGATGAGTTGTTCGACGAGGTATCCCAGGTCGTCGGCAACACAGCGATGACGGCTGTCATGTCGAAATCGTTCCTGCCGCCAGTGGTTCCGGTGACCGCAGACCAGAACTCCGACCCAGAGGGCTACGACCGGCAGACACGCGAAGCCGACACCGCGCAGGCCGAAGCCCGACGGATCATGCAGGAGCGCTACGTCGTCGGCTTCCAAGAGCATGATAAGAAGCTGCCCACCTTCCCGCAGGCAATGGCGATAGGCCCGGCCCCCGGCACCGACACCGGCGGATCGCCCGCAGGCCCGGCTACAACGGGAACGCCGAACCTGACAGCCGCGACGAATAATCCTGGGGAAACCGCTCAGCCAAGTGGCGAACCTGAGTCACCTGCCGAGAATCCCACGGATACGGAGTCCCCTACCGATACCGCGGGCAGCACTGCCGGACAAGACGACTCAGCATCGAATGGTTCGCAGGACTCGACACCAGGCGACTCGACCCAGGCCGCATCGACCTCGCCGAGCTCCGCGATCGACGCGCCCACCAGCCCGTCCCCGACATCGCCGGGCGGAAGCGACCCTGCCCGGCCAGGTTCACCACTTTCGGCCGGCTCCGGCGGTGGATCTGGTTCTCCTGGTGGGCAAGGGCTTTCGACCGGTTCGCCGACCCCAGCGCCTGGAGCGGCGCAACCCGGATCGAATGCCGGGTCCACGCCCGGTGCCCGAACCGCGATGCCCGCCGCCGCCCACGCGGCGGGAACTGGTATGCACGGCATGCCCGGTGGCGCCGGGCGCCCAGGCGGCAAGGGCGACGACCCGGAAAAGTCCGACAAAAAGGTCAACCTCGACCACGGCGACCACACGACCGAACTACTCGGTGTAATCAAGTCCGTACCCCCCGTGCTGGGTGACCGATGACGGCGTGGGTTTTCGACATCGAAGAGTTCGCCGCGCTCTGGTACGGCCCGGCCGCTGACCGGATGCTGTTTCCGCTGCATTATCTGAGCCGCTTCAGCCACATGAACGCACTCGAGCAGTACCGGTCGTCAGTACGGCGTGATTGGTCCGAGCAGGGGCGCTTGGACTGGGACTCAGCCGAACAGCTGGACCGCGCCTTCGCGGTCCTGACCGATCCCGAAGTGTGGACCGAGATCCACGGACGCGAAAAGCGCGGCCCACTACGCGCGGTCACTGCGCGTCACGACCAACACGCAGTGATCGCCGAGCAGTCGGCAGACGGTGCCAGGGTGCGCGTGACAATCGTTGCTGCCGAACGTCTTCCGAATGGAACCGCAGCAGTTCTCCCGGATACCCCGGCGGGGAAGCGACCGGCCGAACGGTTCGACGTCCACGATCTAGGCCCAGAAGACCGGACTGCCGTCACTATCATCGAGGGTCCGAACCCGCGTGAGCGTTACCGCCGATTCCGCGATGAGCCGTGCACGTCGGCCGGAGTGATCCAGGTCTTTCGCGGACCTCGCAATACCCAGGGAAAACCACCGCGCCGCGTAGCTGCAATCCAATGGCACGACCGCCCCGATGGCCGCTATCTCGAGACCGGAACCCGCGCTCGAACCATCGCCCCCGCGAACGCCGCGACGCTGGCTCGCCTCATTGCCCGCGAAGTCGGTAAGGCGCTGGAGGAATACCACGAGCACGTCGAGGACATGGGGCAGTTCGCTCCATGAACAGCCGTGCGCCACAAGGAAATCGACTACCCCCGACGCTGGTGCCGACACGAATGGGTTGGCTGCGGATCACCGATATCGTTGTCTCAAGTCGCGCGTAGCTCTCCAACGGACCGGGTCAGTTTTACCCGCTCGTTTAGAGTAATCAGTGGGAAGCAGACCTGAAAGGTATGCACGATGACGAGCAACCGGCTTGGTACTTCACGGTACTCGATCGGCATCGACCGAACCGTTCGCCGTTGGTCCACGTCGAATTCGCCTGCGACTATCCAGCGCACTACGCCGTCGGGGTCCGCACAACAGAAATCTCTCGCCTCGATCGAGAGCGGAGCGCCACCGGAATCAAGAACTTTGACTGCAAACGGTAAGCCAGCGATGTCGGCAACGGTGACCGGTTGCACGCACACTGGAGTGTCAAAACGAACACTGGTGTTGCACAGTTCGTCGAGGCCGTCGCTGGCCAGAATCCAATGCTGGCCCCTCGGTCTGCGGCCGAACGAACCCCTCTCAAGTTCATCGGGCATCGGGCATCGGGCATCGGGCATCGGAATACTCGACGCCTGTTCGACCAACCAGAGCTGCCTGGTTTGACCAAGGACCTTCTCCCGCGCTTCCGTCATGACTCGTCAGTACTGGCCGCAGCCCTCATCATGCAGCGGGTGCTTGCGTGAATTCCCGTTGGCTGCAACCACACTGGGCACTGAGCATGGCCGATTCGGTCCATTCGGTCCGGTCAGGACTTGCCGAGCGCGGCCAGCGCGCGTGAGGTGTGGAGGCGTCGGTTGAGCAGCCGGATTGCGACCACCAGGTTGCGATCGAGAGCACCGAGCTCTGCCACCCTGTTCTCCAGGTCCTTCTGGAACTCGAACGTCTGGTCCTCGACCCAGCGGCTGAATCGCGCATGGTCTTCCGGGTCGTCGGGATCGAGTTGCTGGTACTGGGCAACATCGGGGATCCGCTCCATACGTGCGCGCACGCGGTGAGGCGCCGGCGCTGCGCGTAGCGGACGTTCCTCGTCGCGTCGACCACGCTCATCGAACACACCAAGCAGGATGAACGCGGGACGCTCGGCCGCGGTAAGTCGGTCGCAGACGGTACCCAGCCCGGCTTGTCGGATCCGTTCGCAGACCTCAGCCACCTCGGCGAAGGCGCCTACGACATGGGCTGCTTCCTGTTCCCAGATTTTGGCGGGGTCGCCGAGCATCGTCGGCCGAGCATAGAGCGACGGTCGCAAAGGTGCGATGCCGCCGGTGATGACCGCGCTGTAGCGGTTGTCGGTGAGCCTGCGTACGAACTCATCGGTGAGTCGGAACCTCGCCGAATCCAGAACTTGGCGCCAGTCTGCGGTAGCCCGCCGGGCGGTGATCAAGCGCGCCAGGAGTTCGGCAAGCAGTTTGTTCGCATCCTTGGTCGCTTCGTCGCGGGCGCGCATGTTGTCCAGCGCCGAGTGCGAGCACACCACGGCCAGACCGATGACGATCATCACCGCGGGCAGCACCCGAGCTACGGTGCCACCGTCAAGCAGGGTCCACATGTCGTGCCACCGTGCGGTGATCCAATCCGAGAGCTCAGTGCTGGGGCGCACCCACAACACGATGGCGAGAGCGAGCACGAGCGCTGGCTTGCTGCCCAGCACCTGAACGCGCATCATCGCGAACTTGGCGCGGTATCGCTCGGCGTCGACATCGCGGCGGGCCCAGCGCCTCAACCGATCCCATTCCAGCTGCTTCTGCTGTTTCTGCGCGCGGGCGAACTGAAGCCGTCCGGTACCTTCGGGTCGGTCGGCTGCCGTGGCGAGATCGCTGCGAGCGGTCGGGCTTCCTGGCACGTATCGGTGTGCCAGTTCTGCGGCCTTCCGGTGGTGATTGTTGATCCTCGTGTCCGTCGATCTCACTGAGCACCGGATCCGCATCGCCGCGTGCCCTGCGGCGACGTTCAACCCCAATAGCGTCGCGCAGACCAGTGCCGTGCAGATGGCGTAGGACTGTACGGTTCCCGCTGGCAATCCCGTTGTCGTGTCGATCGTGCGGAAAATTGAGTCGAGCAATTCTCGTGCCTGGTTCAAGGTAGTCATCTCGGTGAGGGTAGGGAGGGCCTTCTCCGGTGCGCGGTAGGTGAATCGGGCCCCTGCAACTCCCCACCCGCGCAGGCATTTCTGCTCGTCGAAGGTGTAGTCGTGCCCGGCGGCATGGAACGGATGCCCACCGGTCACCGCGACGCGGACGGTCACTCCGACGGCGGACAAGTCAGCGGCTTAACAGGCCGCGCGACGAGTTGGTAGGGCGCTATGAATTCCGGTCTCGATATGGCCGACGCACCTGCCGGGTGCTGATCAGCCGACATCTCCTCTTGAGAGACTCATCGACTCCGGCCGGTGCCGGTCTTAGTTCGACCGGTCAGGCTGCGTGTCCTCGGTCTCCTCGGCGCCGAGCTCGCGACGGACACACTCGATGTGCTGCCGTACCGCTGCGCGCCATGCCGGGGCGAACTCAACGCCGAGAGTGCCCAAACCCAGATCTTCGGGCAACGTGTCGAGCAGGTTCTGCAAATGCGCGATTTCGGATTTCTGGTCAGCCAGAGGTCTGGCCCGGGAGTCGTCGCCGGATGGTGGCAGGGGTGCAGTGAGGTCAGACATCGAGTGTCCCTTCGGTTGTCGACGCGTAGCGGCCACGCATCCGATGATGCCATCATCAGCGATATTGGCTCATCGGCAGTGTAGCCACGGTGCGGCGCCATCGCATGGCTGGGATCGGTGCGAGTTAGCCTGCAGCGGAAGCTAGTTCGGTTTCATCGGCCTCGCCCACGCTGGCTCGCACTCGAGCGTGGAACGCTAGATGGTGCCTTCGGCGGGTGGCGCGGTGCGTGGAGCTCTCCCCGTCCCCGCGGCGTTTACATCTGCCGACTGACGGCGATGTCGGGCAACACATCGTGGAGCCGGACCGGCGTGCGGCAAGTTCAGTCGGTCCACTTCGTCAACGCCCGAGCAGGGTCGCGGCGCAGTCAAGACTGTCGTGGCCGTCGAGGCGCAGTCAGGATGCGGATGCGCATCAGCGCCTCCAGCGAATCCGCCAGCGAGCGAACAGAAGCCGAGAGGGCGCCGACCGACTGATACTCGGTTAGCTCGGGAACTGCGGCGGTGTGGGTCAGCCGATGATGCATCCAGCGCGCTTCGGTGAGGATCTGTGCCAATTGATCGCCGGAGCCGACACCGGTCAGAGCGGCTCGCCATCGGTCGGTGAGATGGTCAGCTGCGACATCGACTCCGATCGCTTGAGTCAACATCTTGCCAGTAGCGTGATGCAGCAATCCGGCCAACGCGGCCGGGTCGTGCCACGAATCGGTGGCAGCAGTATTGAGATCGATGAGCGCGGCTTCCGCGACGAATCCCAACGTAATGAGAGCGGATCGGATCGCGCCCGGTTCGATGTACATGGTCGGTGAGCTTCCAGTCGGTGGGGCGGTGTTTGAAGCGGCAGGCTTGCTCAGCCGCCGTGCCAGAGGGCAGGAATCGCGCTGGCGAGGATGACGCAGTAGCAAAGGGTGTACAGCACGTAGGTCCGGTTGTCGGCCCGACGGCCCGACAACCGCAGAATCCGGACAGCAATCGCCTCGGACAAAATAGCGACGACGATCGCACACAGTGTCGTGGCGAGATCAGCGTGGCGGTAGAGCACGACGTACAGCAGCGCGGGATACACAGCGAAACACGCGCACATCAACGCGCGCGAGGCCGGCTCGCCGAGGATCATGACCAGGGTGCGGCGTCGGTTGGCGTGATCGCCGTGCAAGTCGCGGAAGTCCTGCAGCGACACAAGAAGTGTCAAGGGCACGGCGATCACCAGGATCCACCGCCATGCCGTGCTGTCGAGTGGAGTGACAAGTTGCCAGGCCGCGGAGAGTTGAGCGATGGTCCCCGCGGTCATCGCAAGGTTCTTGCCCCATAGTCGGCGTGCACCGCCCATATGATTGTGGAAGTACCACGCGGCGGTCCACAACAGCGCCCACTCCAACACTCCGGTCGCGGCTCCGGTCACCAGGAACGCGACGGTGGCGACGATCAGCCGGGTTCGGGCGCCGGCGGGGGTGACCAGCCCGGTCACCAACGGGCGATGGGGCTTGTTGAGCCGGTCCTCTTCGATTCCGGTGAGCTGATTCGACAGGTCAAAGGTGTAGATGTAGAGGGCGAAGTAGACGACCGCAGCAGCGAGCAGAACCGGCAGCCTACTGACGTCTGCACCGTCGTATCCCCAGGCAGCGGTGGTGAACAGGGTTGCCGGTACCACGGTCGCAGTGAGATCTCCCCACGTGAAGGCCCACCACAGACGCAACTCGCGTGCCGGAGTAGCCGTCCAGTGCCGACCGGCGGCGAGTCTGGGCGAACGATGGCGATTTCGGGTCATCGACGGCGCGTAACCACAGCACGCACCCTGTGGGGGTGGGCAACTGCGAGATGGGCACATCGACGGGAATGATTCCGTGCATCTGCAGGTCGAAGCCGACGGTGATGGTCGCGACGATGAGCGCGGCTTCTGTCAGGCCGAGCAGATCGCCGATGCAGCGGCGAGCGCCCGCGCCGAACGGGATGTAGTGTCGCCGATCAGCGGTGGCCCCGACCCAACGATCGGGGTCGAAGTCATCCGCTCGCTCGAAATAGTCGTTGTTGCGATGGATCGTGTGCGGGCTGACCGCCACCGCGGTCCCGGCCGGCAAATGAACACCGCCCAGCATCGTGTCGACGGTGGTCAACCGGGTCAGCAGCCACCCTGCCGGATAGAGCCGCAAAGTTTCGGCGATCACACGTCGCAACAGAGGCAGATCGTCGAGGTCAGCGGCGCGAGGGGATCGCACGCCCAGGGTGGCGTCGAGTTCGGCCTGCACCGCTGCACGGATGTGGGGATGCTCGCCGAGCAACGCCAGCGCCCAGATCGCAGTACTGGCGGTCGTTTCGGTCCCTGCGAGGAAGAACGTGAAAACCTGATCGACGATCTCGGCGTCGTCGATGTCGCCACCGCCTGGTCCTTCACGAAATATCGCCGCGAGCAAATCGCCGTGATCGTGGTCGGCTGCACGTCTGTCGGTGATGACCGCGGCCGCCAGTTCTCGCACCTGACGATGCGCTCGCCGAAATCGCCGGTTGGCCGGTGTCGGCAAGGCGTTGATGATCGGCGGCAGGATCGTCCGACGGAACAGGCCTGCGGCCACAGTGTGCAGGTCGGTAGCGAGTGCAACGATCGCGTTCGGCGGCAGAGACGTCGAGAACATCGATTGCACCGCAGACGCGGCTGTGACCCGGGTGATCTCCGAGCTGAGGTCGACTGTGGACCCGGTGGACCATTGTTCGGTCATCGCCGCCAGGTGATCGGCGAGGGTATCGCTGTAGACGGCAATCCGGTCGGATCGAAAAGCTGGTTGGCATTGGCGGCGTTGGCGACGGTGGTCGGCGTGAGAGCAACTGCCGAGGCCGTTTCCTGCGATCTCGCGGGAGCGGTCGTAGAACGGCCCGCCCTTGTCGAAGACGCGGTCATCGAGTAGGACCTGTCGTGCCAGCTCCGGGTCGGCCACGACGATCAGTGCCGCGGAGCCGAGCATGACCCGACACATCTGCCCGTGGTGGGCCAACTGTCCGACAAACCGCAACGGGTGTCTAAACAACCGGGTGGTGTGGCCCAGAAACGGCTGTGCGCCCTCGGCAAGAGGGATCGAGTCGATGCTACTCATAACACGATCGCGGGAACTGCAGATGATGTAACGACGCGATCCGCGCGCGGATCTGGGTACGTCGGGCATTTCAGATCCTGGTGTGCCGCAGGGTTGCCCACGCATCCGGCCAGACCCCTCGTCCGGGCCGGATGCAGCTTCGTCGTCGTGGTGGTTCTGCTTGTCACTTCATTCCTTCGCTGACACAACGCCACTGCCGCTTCCGTTCCGGAGCGCCAACCAGGCGAGTCAGATGGTAGCAACATCGGGATGGTTACCGCATCTCAAGCGAATGTTTTTGCAGGTCAGTGGATTTCGTGCACGCGACGCATCCTGAGGTGTGCTGCCAGGGTGAAGCAATCAATTAGCGTCGATGACATAGCGACGTTCGCCACATCCGAGGCTCGTGGAAAGAGATAGGGACACATGGCTCGCCTAACCCGTGCAAAGCAGCAGGAGATCACCCGTACCAAGGTTCTCGACGCGGCCAAGGCCGAGTTCGCTGAGCACGGATTCCGGGGCACGGCCATCGACCGGATCGCCCATCGCGCCGACCTCACCCGCGGTGCGGTCTACAGCAACTTCCCCGGAAAGCTGGCCCTGTATTTGTCGGTTCTCGCCCGCGAAGCGGAATTCGCCCCTGCCCCACCTGCCGCCGCACCCGGCGCCAGCCCAGGCGAGGCGATGCGATTGATGGCAACAACATGGGCCGAACGCTTTCCCCGGCGACATGACTACGACCGCACCGGTGTCGACACACTGTCCTCACCCATGCTCAGTGTCGACTTCATGCCCGAAGTCCGCGCCAGCGCCCATCTGCGTCGTCCGTTCGCCCAATTGATCGAACTCGACGCGATACTGCTGGCCGCGTCGATGGGCAATCTCGCCGACGGATCCTCGTTCAGCCACTACCGCCCGATCGCGAGATCGGCATTGACGATGCTGCTGTGCGGCACCCAACTGTCGTTCGTCATTCCTGATTTCGTCGATCCCGACCTCTTGGTCGAAATGTGTCGGCAAGTCGTGGACATGAAGCTGTCACCGCAACGGCCACGGGATGCTGTGCCCGGGCCGGACCCGGTCCGTACATCACCGGATACACAGTGGAATCCGCGACGCGGCATCGTCGACCTTCTACATTCTCGACCCGCCGAACTCGAACGTGACGGGGTTGTGGCGATCCTGGGCCTCAACCGTCTCCGCGCTATCGAAGAACTCATCGAAGGCAGCCCCGACCTCGCAGACATTGCGGTCGTTCTCGTCTGCGACCCCGTCGCTGAAGTCGCCCCCTTGGCGCGGCTGGCGCTGGCCGACTTCAGTCGATCACTGCGCTACGCGTTCCCCGAATCTGCTGTGCCGACCATGCGATTCATCGTCGACAACGACGGCGCTCTGACCGAGGGACTGCAGTCCTCGGCCTCGGTTGCCGACACCGAAACCGCCCTGATCATCCGTAGCGGCAATGTGATCACCCGATACATCGGCAGAGGCAGCGTTCGCGCCGCAGCCGAATCCTGTTCCCGGCACTGAGTGCGTGCCGCACAGGTGGTCGAGGCCGATGGACTCGGGGGCTGAAGAAGCTCGCTGTGTCATCCCGACGGGAGGCTGCCGTCATCGGAATTCGAGCCGGGCTCATGGTGACCTTCGATTCAGTTCAATCGTGACCCCCGCGTCTATGGGCGCTGGACCGGTTCGGTCGCGACTGAGTTCGCCAACACCCAACACGTTCGGCCCGGCGAACGTGTCGCCGGGTCGAAACACCGTATTTGTTCCCGTCCCGTGTCGTGCCCGGTCTCGCTTCTCCATGAAACCGCGCGCCGTCAGCCCTCCGTGACCGTGAAGTCACTGATCCAACGCCGGATCACTGCCAAGTTCTAGCAGCAGACCGCACCAGCGACTCCCTCCACCACCAACTGCGCCACACCTACGCAACAGCCTTGGTCAACGCCGATGTCTCACTGCAGCCCGATTACAGCCCGGCTGAGTAGACAGGCAATTGTCGCTACTCTTCGAGGAATCGATCGTTCCGGGCTCGTGGAACCCGGCAGCCAGCCCGCTGCGCGGGCCGTCTGCCGCACCCATCGGGAAACTACGATCGAAATACCAATCCGAGGGCCGCTCAGGCCAGCACGTCAGCCCCGAGAAAGATCGAGGCTAACCTGCCGACCCCGGCGTCGGTGGAGAACTTCGATATCGATGCCGCGTCCGGGATCGATCGGCCGCTGCTCGACGACCTCGCTACCTGCCGTTACCTCGAAACCGCGATCAACGTGCTACTCATCGGCACGCCGGGCACCGGCAAGACACACCTCGCGACCGGGCTCGCCCGCGCGGCCGCGCACGCCGGCTACCGCACCTACTTCATCACCGCGGCGAACCTGGCCGCTCGTTGTCACCGCGCCGCGATCGAGGGCCGCTGGGCCACCACGATGCGCTACTACGCTGGCCCGACGCTGCTCGTGATCGATGAACTGGGATATCTGCCCTTGCCCGCGGAAGCGGCATCGGCGTTGTTTCAGGTTGTCTCGCAACGGTATTTGAAGACCTCGATCGTGATCACGACGAACCGGGGTGTCGGTAAAGCGCACATGTTCGCGCGAATCTGTGCGTAGTGGCGCCGAAGTTTCACGGGTTCGGCAGTCGGGTCGCGTCGACGAAGTCGGCCAGATAGATCATGGTCGCCTCGGCGGTCATTCCAAAGGCGGCGGCGACGAGCTTGGGTCCATTGTGTTGACCAGGTCGATCAGGCGAGTGCAGCGGATCATCCGCGGGCCGAACCCGCAATCATCGAGGACATGGCTCAGATAGGCGACCGACGCGGGTGATCTCCCGGCCTTGGTCCCTTTGGTGACGATGACGTGCGGGTTGGTGGTGCGCCAGGAGGCTCGATGGGCCAGACAGCGCTGCACGATCACCCAGCTGGCCGGATCCATCGGGACCGGATGTGGTCGATCGCCGAGCCGGACGGTCTGCAGGACCGGATCGACATCGTCGCAGGTCAGCAATCGGGCCTCACGACTGGAAGCGCCATGCAGCAAGGCGAGGATGCCGACCAACGCTTCATGCGGATGCACCACCGGATCGGTGGTCCACCGCCGGAACAACGACCGCTGTTGCTCAAGGGTGAGGGTCCGGCCACGAAACCCTTTGGCCTCCTTCCGATCCAGGCTCCTCGTCGGATCGACGAGCACCAGACGGCGACTGCGCGCGAACCGGAAGAACTGACGCAGCACAGTGATTCTCCGCTGACGCGATTTCGGCAGGGTGAGCAGGAACGCCTCGACATCTCCGATGTCGACGGTCGACCAATCCTGTTTCCCGCGTTCGCGGTTCAGGAACGAAGCGAAGTCTCGAACGACCGCCAGCGCGGCCTCGATGGTCGAATCGCTGCGCGGCAGTGTCCCGGCCCGGCGGGCACGGGCCCTGGCCGCGAGCATGAACTCGGCGAATCCCGCGACTGCCGGTCGGAGCGGTTCAGGGGCGGCGTCGATCCGCCGTTGCCGGCGGCCGGCGGCGAGTCGCTCGTTCTGGTCGGTCGGCATCGCCAGCCCGTGTTCGGTGAAGAAGTCCTGCATCGATCTGGCCAGCGAACCCATGGAACGGCCCGAGCGGCGGGCCCTGTCGAGCAGGGATTGCGGATGATTGGAGTGCTCGTCGTCGAGCAGCCGCCCGAGCTCGGTGACCGCCACGCAAGCGCGGCCGGGCGAATAGCCGTCGGCGAGACAGGCGATCAGGCCCGGCAGCCAGTCCGGCGGGTCGGCAAGACGTGCTATGAGGTGCTCGCCGACAACATGCGGCCGATCTGGATGACGCTGCCAGCACCGCGCGCACATGCCACGGCCGGAATGGCGGCGCAGCTCGCCGCAGGCGACGCAGACGCGAGGCGGCTTCTTCGACGGCCTTGGTCTCGAGCAGTGACCGCACCAGCCGGTTTCCGCGCGCAGATAGCCAGATTTGCCGCACCGCGGACAGTTCTGCTGCCGGGCGCGCTGGTCGACCTTTCGCTGGCAGTCGCGACACAACACGGCATCCGCGAGTCGGACCTTGTGATCGCACTCGCCGCACCGCCGGGAACACAGGATGCAGCGACCGGTCTCGACGTCCAGCACCCGGCTGCGGCCACAGTCGGGACACGGATGCTTGGCCGACGCCTGCTTGGCTCGAGCGGTGCACCGGCAGCACAGGTCGCGGCCGATGATGCCCACCGGACCACCACATCCGACACAATCACGCTGGCGTTTTCCCATGTCCTGCAACCACTTCCAGGACAGTGCGTCATATCGGCGGCAGCGAGCGGCCGCGGGCGTTGACGGCCTGGCGCGTCGGCACCGACCGGACCGGCGGCGCGGCCGGGTGCTCGACAGGGGTGGTGTCGATCTCGAACAAGTCGTCGGGAGTGCACTGAAGAGCAGTGCACAACGCGATCAGCGTCGTCATCTTGATCTGGGTGGGCTCCTTGGTGAACAGCGCCGACACCGACGCCGCCGACATCTCCAGTCCGGCCTTATCGGCCAGCAGCCTGCGCAGCTCAGTCCCGGTCCACACCTCACGCTGGGCTGCGGCCATCCGCAGCCGCCACTTGATCCTCACGCCCGCTCGTCCTCTCCGCTGAGCTCGGCCAATGTCGTGGTCACCGCGCGCCGATACGCATCCTCGATGAACGTCGCCGACGGCCGGACATATCGCATCGTCGAACCGACGGTCCAGTGGCCCAGAAGCTGTTGAATCGCAACCAGATCCACGCCACGCTCGTAGTTGTGAGTCGCGCACGCCCGCCGCAGCGCATGCGGGCTGAACCGCTCCGAACGCGGCCGGCCTTCCAGCTCCATCAGATACCGCAGCCGGTTGCGAATCGTTCCGCGATGCAGCGGCCCGCCCGATTCGTCGGCGAACAACACCGGCGAGTCCGGGAACTTCGGCCGGACATCGGTCAGGAACCAGCGCAGCACCAGATCCAGGCCGTCGAGCATCGGCACCCACCGCGGCCGGGGACCGGACATCTTGGCGCCCTTCCCGAAGCGGACATGGAGCTTCCCGAACGGTCCGCGATCGAAATGCACGTCCGGAAGTTCCAGCAGCGCAGCCTCTTCCGATCGCAGTCCAGCGTGATAGAGCGTCTGGAACAGCGCATAGTCCCGAGCGGCCGGCCCATACTTTCGAGCGGTGACGATGCGCGCTTTCATGAACTCGAAGAACTCCTGAACCCGGTCGGGAGTCGGCGGCGGCAACAGCGCCGGCGAATCGTCACCGACATGGCGGGCGGCGTTGAACTCATCCACGGGGCAGACCAGCTTCACCCCGAACACGGCCTCGATCTCGGCCGCCTTGCGGACCTGCAGGAACCGGTGGAATCCCTTGAAGATCTGCACATACTCCCGCCGCGTCGACGGAGCGCGGCCTGCGACTGCGAGGTTGCCGACAACCCGGTCGATGTCCTCGGCCGTGACCTCCCAGGCGGGCCGGCCCAACGCCGTCAGCGTCCGTTCGAGCAGGCCGATGTCGTTATCGATGGTGACCGGACTGAAGCCCCGAGCCCGCCACGACGCGACGAAGGCGTCCACGCAGTTGCGTTGGAACACAACAGGATCCGACTCAAGCGACTCGACTGGCACGACGTTACCCGGAATCAGCCGCAGACCCTCTGCCATCGGCACACCTTCTTCACACCTGAACGGTTAAGGCAGCACCTAACATAGACCGCTCATACCTTGAAGAAGGCAGGAACGAGAAAACAAGCCAAAGGCCCAGCCAGCTGCGGGTTTCCACGAAGACGAACAAGTGCCAGCCCCAGATCCCTGGGGCGAAATCCTCGGCGATAACACCGTCACGGCGGCCCTGTTGGACCGTTTGCTGCATCGATCGATGGTCATCAACCTCGACGGAGACTCCTACCGGCTGCGCGACCATCAGGCCACCGCAGAGAACCTGCGCCGAACCGGCAGCCCCTATGATCGACACCGCTCACGGGTGGGGACCCTCGGCGAGTGTAGGTAGGGAACTTCGGCGAGCGCCGTCACGGAGGGCTCCACCACCGTCATCCCCGCCCTGAGGAGGCGCTCGGCCAGGCCTGCGCCGTAGGAGCCGATACCCTCGATGACCACAAGGGCGGCCTGTTCAGCGGTCCGGCGCGTGACCCACGCTGCGGCCCGCTCCAGCCCGGCCGTGCTCGCTGGGAAGCTTGCCTGGTCGAGCGCGGCGCCGGTCGCGGCCGTGACAACCGAGAGTGTGTGATTGGCGGCGTGTGTGTCGACGCCGATGACGAGTTCGTACTGCTGTGAGACGATGGGCATTGACGGCGGTGTCCTTCCGATTGGCGACGGCGTTGGTCGGCGTCGGCCCGGAAGGAGAATTTCGAGGCAGGCCTGTAATGGGCCACGATCCCGCGGCAACGGGGTCGGGCATGCTTCTGATCAAGCCACCGAAGCAGACCGGGTCGGCGTCGCCGCTACAAACATTGGACAAATCCCGGGAAGCGCCCTCTGAAGAGGCAAAGCGATTCACGAGTCACACCGATCGTGGCGACGACACCGATCCTGTCAGCCAGCCCCGGGCCGGCCACCCCTAACACTTACAGACGGTTCAACCGGCAACTGGCCCGGCTGCGGGCACCCGTGGAATCGGCCGTGGCACAAGTGAAATGCTGGCTGGTGTTATCCTGGAAGGCGGGCGATATCGGCCACCCATCGACGGATTCGCTGGCACATTGCGGGTGGTGACCGGACTGATCTTCTTCACCGCTTCTGAATAACCCCCTCAGTCTGGGTAAGTAAAGCCGCTGCACGCTCCGCGAGCATCACGGTCGGGGCGTGCGTATTGCCACGAGTAATCGTCGGCATTACGGAAGCGTCGCAGATGCGCAGATTTTCGACGCCATACACGCGCAGTGAGCTATCCACAACGCCGCCAATCGCACAGGTTCCAACCGGGTGGTACATAGTCTCCGCCCGCTGCCGGATCCATTGCTTCGTGTCGGCAACAGGTTCGTTGTCCGGATACCATGTATCCCCGCGGACGCTAGCGAAGATGGGCTGCTCACCGATCTCGCGAGCGAGTGCCAAACCCTCGGCAAGCTTCGCCAGATCGGACGGGTCGCGAAGGTAACCCGGGTCTATGGTGGGCCGAGCACCTGCCGCTGGCAGCACAACCTCGCCTCGGCTTCCGGGAGTAAGTAGTGTCACGCCGATTGTGAATCCGCGGACAGGAGGGCGCTCGCGCCCATGATTCCAAAAAACGACCGGCGCAAAATGAAATTGGATGTCTGGAGCGCTACCACCCAGCGCCACGAATCCTCCGGCTTCGACGATATTCGAGCTAAGCGGACCAGTACGGCCAAACACGTAACGCGCCGCCGCGCCTGGCCTCAGCGCATCCTCCATTGTCGGCGTATCGCGGGCATTCCACGCCAACCCGATAGCGAGGTGGTCCTGGAGGTTCTTCCCGACCAGAGGCAGATCAACCTGAACTCGGATACCTGCGCGTTCGAGAGATGCCGCCGGTCCCACTCCCGACGACTGCAGCAATGCGGGAGAGCCGATGGCACCTGCACACAGGATGACCTCACGTCTTGCCCGGATCAAGCGTTGTTTAGCGCCCACGGCGACCTCCACCCCGATCGCGCGGCCGCGGTCGAGCACTACCCGCTGAACCTGTGCCCCCGCTAGCACCTGAAGTCGACGGCGAACGTCACGAGTCAGGAACGCCGACGCTGAACTAGCCCGCCGTCCGTCTCGCTGATTCACCTGGTAGTAGCCAACACCGTCCTGGGAAGCCCCGTTGAAATCATCGTTCGGGCGCAGCCCAGCAGCAATCGCTGACTCAACGAATTTCTGCGACAATGGATGTCGATACGAAAGATCCACCACGTCGAGCGGGCCACCGACTCCGTGGTAATTCGAGGCGCCGCGACTGTTGTTTTCCGACCGGAGAAAATAGGGCAAGACATCGCTCATGCCCCACTCGTGGGCACCAGCCGCGGACCAGCCGTCGAAATCCGCCTGGTTGCCGCGGATATAGACCATCGCGTTCATTGCCGAGGACCCACCCATCAGCTTGCCACGAGGCCAGAACAGGCTGCGACCGCCCAGCTCGCGCTGAGGGGTCGTGTAATAAGTCCAGTCGTACTTTGAGGCGAAGAGACTGGCATATGCGGCAGGCACCCTGCTGCGCAGTGGCATGCGATCCGCGCCTGCCTCAACGAGCGCCACCTCAACATCGGGGTGTGCACTGAGTCGGGCCGCGAGAGCGCAGCCAGCCGAACCGGCACCCACAACGACATAGTCGTAGACGTCGGGCTCAAGTTCTGCACCGCCGACGACATTTGACCGCCTCCCCATGACAATCAGCTCTCTCGCTCGAACGGCTGCCCTGCACGCGATTTGTCGCGGGACTCGATGTCCGAACCTGACTTCATGAAAAAACCTGGCATGATGGACAATGTGAAGTTCCGATTTCGCAGGAAGCCCACGGGAATCATTGGTTTTTGCCTGCGCCGATGACTGAAAAAGAACGTTGTTAGGGCGACCACGGCGATGGCAAGCAATCCAGCCAATCGGGCCGATCCCCATCCCCAACTGTTCAACTCGATCAGGCTGAACGTCAGAGTTCCGATACCGAGGCTGATCAGCAGCAGACCGACAACGCCGAGCAGCCAGCCCATCAGTTTCTCGCCCGTCACACGCCCTGAGGGCCCATCATCCATCATCGAACTCTCCTTGTCGGAAACACGATTCACTTGCTATTTCACACACCAGGCCCGCCTAGTGTGGGTCACGATAACCTCGCGGTTGCGACGGTACGACAGGAAAACTCGTTCACGCAGTCGACATGCTCGACGAGCGGTGAGTCGAGCGGACATTCGGAACGCAATAGCCGGTCGGGCTTGGAGCCAAGAAAGACATCGGATTTAACTTGATCCGGCAACAACAGCTGCGCCAGCACGTGGAAGGCGATATCGATCGACTTCCAGGCGCCGTCATCATCCTCAACCTCAAGCCACGCGTGCTCGGAGGCAACCGGACCGGCTAGCCAACCGACGCATTCCCGCACTCGATATCCCCGCGCCTCTATCATTCGACTGAGAGTGCGTGTGGCACTACGGCAGTCCACCAGATTGTGTTTCGCCATCCACGCCTCATCCAAGCTCAGTTCGATCGGAACGCGCGCATAGCGCGGGCCGGGCTGCAGAGTGTCGACCACAATCTCGCGCAGCGCCGGCGACCGGATCGTGTCAGCGGAACCGACTACATCCTGAATGGCGGAATACATACTTGTGGCGCCGCATTCAACGCGCGAACTCGGACCGGCCGAATGGGCAGATGGGGCAGCAAGCAACGGCCACACAAGCCAACTGCGGTTCGCGCTTGGGCATTCCAACTGCAGGTGCAGCGTCCAATGGCGACGGCGGCACCATGATGAGGGCCCGTCGATTGCGAACCTCAACGCATATGCCGCAGACACCTCGGCGAGCGTTCTGCTCGATCCTGAGTTGATTGCGAGGTTGAACACATCGCGGGCATCTGCCCGCAGACCGCCGTCAACCGCATATAACGGAAACCCAGCATCGAGCACACGTCCCACTTCGTCAACAGAGCACCGTAGCGCGTGCTGCACTTCAGTGATGGACAGGACCGGCCGTGTATAACTCGCCGGGATAGACACTAGTCGACCAACCGCCAGCTCCCAGAAGCCCTCCGAGTTGGGCGCGATCACCCGCTTGCCCCGAGCCTTTGATCGCCCTCATCGATCTGATCAAGGAATTCCAGGATGGCGTTTTCGAACGCATCCGTCGCATCGATCATCGGCATGTGGCCGCTGCGCGAAATGATCTTGCCGACAGCTCGCGGTACCAAAGCGCAGCCGTCCTCAAGTGCACTTGCAGACCACAGATAGTCGGCATCGCCAACCATCAACAAAGTGGGTGAGGTGATCTGTTGAAGCAGTTTCGGATCTCCGGACGACCGCATCGCAGCTGTCACACAGGCCCGCACCTGCGCCTCCGAGTTCAGGGCAAGAAAATGTTCCCGCATTCCAAGATAGCTGACTGCGCCACCTCGTTCGATCTCGGCATTAGTAAACACCAGCGGATATAGATACTCGAAAATCGAGCGCGCACCGCCTTTATCCAGGCGATGAAGCCAGTCTCGCAGAATAATTTGCAACTGCATCCCGCCATACGGCGAGAATGCTGGACCTACTAGGACTAGCGATTGGATGCGCTCCGGGTACCGCACCGCGAAGTCACGCGCTATCAGTGTCGATATCGAAGATCCGATCAACGTCACGCGGTCGAACTCAAGCAAGTCAATGAGATCCAGCAGATCTTCTGAATACTCAGAAAATTCGAAATCCAGTCCTCGCTGACTCGACACTCCTTGGTTCTGCAGGTCATACTTGACCACCGTGTATCGCTCGCTCAGGCGAGCAGTGAAATTTCTCCATGCTGGTGCAACAATAAAGAAGTTGTTCAGGCAAACAATTGGTGCTCCCGAACCGTCCGTTTCAAAATACAACTCGCCGCCGTTGCGTGTCGGACACCTTTTACCGCGCCGGTATCGAAGATCAACCGTCTCAGGTTTCGCAAAATCCATAGCGCCTACTCAGTTGCTGCCAGCTGAGATGGCGATTCCGTGCCGGCAGGGAAGAAGTGTCTCGCGTACGCGGCAAAGCGGTCGCGTGACATCTCGACGCTGACCACACTGCGATCAACGTAACGAAGCAAATTAGCGCAATCGTACAGCTTATCTTGCAGCATATAGGGTGCGTGAAAACGCATCTCATTGGTGAACTCTTGATCGACGGACGTCAACAACGCTACGTCATCGACGTAGCGCGGCTCGGCAATACCCAGCACGTCTGCGATCCCCGCCATGGCCGAACCAATATTCGCGGAAAGCATGTTAGCCAGCGTGTATATGCCCGATTCAGCGCGGGCGACGCTCAAAGTCACTGCGGCATTTGCGACGCGATCGACGGGGAGTACAGCATTTCGAACATCCGGGTCAGCAACGACCTGAACCCCGTAGTGCTCCAAATAGGATCCGAGTCGCTCCTCCACCTTCTCCTTGAACCTGATCATCTCGGTGGCAAGCGTATAGAAGCCACTGAACGTGGAAGCGGTGAGTTGGTAGGTCTCGCTATGCCCGACGACGATAGGAAGCCGCAAGATGCGAACCGCGTCAATTCCCGATGCCAGCACAAGCTGCTCGCCTATAACCTTGGATCGCTCGTAGGCATTATTCATCTCGGTATGCTTTTCGACCGGCTCTTCGTATAGAATTCCCGTCCGTGTGCCCGCAGTAGCGACTGTGCTGGCATAGTTCAGGACGCCGATTCCGAGCGACTGGGCAAGTGTGATGACGTTTCGCGTGCCGTCGACATTCACCGAGTTGATAGCGGCCTCATGTTTATCCAGATAACGCAAGGAGGCCGCCAAGTGCCAAAGCTCGGTCGCTTCGAGATCTACAGCATCACTCAGACCGCACCGCGGCTCCGTTACGTCGCCTCGTATACCCCGGCAACGAGACTGGACCGCGCCAGCAAGTTCACGACAATCATAGGCCTCTATCGTCTCGAGCAACACACGCTGCAGTCGCTCATGAGCCTCCTCGTCATCGCGGGATCTCACGATACAGACGATATCTTGAGAAGTTTGGCGCAGCAGTTCGAGGACAATACCTGCGCCCACGCAACCCGTCGCCCCAGTCACCAGCGCAGTCATTTTTCCTCCATAGAAGCGACAGCGGCCGACGACATTTTGTCGGAGCGCAGATACTCCGCCATGCGAGCGATGCTTTCGAAACAGCTCGGTGGCGTGTCCAGATCAAACTTCACCGCGAACACTCGTTCGACATGAACGAACAGCGCTACGATCGTTTGGGAGTCGAGTCCGAGATCGGCGAGCGGCATCTGGGAATCGATTGGGCCGCTCAGCTTGTCGCCAGCAACATCGCGCACCAGCTCCGAAAGCTTCGCTTCGACGGACCGCTGGGACTCGTCGACGGAGCCGAGGCTCGGATCCGAACTGGACCCGTTCCGGGACGCTGCCGCATTCGCAAGGCAGTGCGTTACGATGCGTTCGACATCCCCCACTGTTCGAACCACGTAGTCGACGGGCGTGACGGATGTCTCCTCCGCTATTCTTGAGAACAAGAAGACCAGCCCCACGGAGTCAATTCCCAATTCGGCGCCCAACCGTGCTGTGCTCTGATATTCGGTTTCCGGCGGCGCGCCTGTCAGTTCTGTGAGTAGTTGCTGGACTACCTTCTGTACTGTGGGACTGTCAGCCACCATTCAACTCCGATCCGGTAGATTCTTGATTTGCAAGCATCGCCGCGACGGCTCCACGATCGACCTTCAGAGTCCGCGTGAGTAACCCGTTCTGGGTGGTGAAGGGCTGCCGCGTGACGACCAGCCGCACGACTCGGGCAGGCGGCGGCAGCTCACCGTTGCGCTCGTCTAGGATTTGGTTGAGCCGTTCGGAGATCTGTTCGCAGACGCCGTTGGGATGCACCGACACGACAGCCGTCACAACCGGGGCATGTTCGCCCCCCAGTACGACAGCGTGCGCCACAGACGTTTCGGCGCACAGCGCCTGCTCGATCGGCTCCGGCTGCAATTTATAGCCCGCTCTCGTAATTATCACAGACTTCTTTCTGCCCGTGATATACAAATAATCGCCGTCGAACCGTCCGATGTCACCGGTTGCGATCCAGCCGTCTGCGAGATACGTCGAGGCATTGGCGGAAGGTTCGCCATAGTAACCGTGGCTGCGCGGTGGGACCATACGCACGAGTATTTCGCCGTCAGACTCCAACTTGACGATTCCGGGCCGCAAAAGTCTGCCTACGGATCCTGGCCGGTGCGCAGCCGGAGTGTTCCACGAGATGGCACTAGTCTCAGTCAACCCATAGAACTCATACAGAGGAAATCCCACTTCATTGAGGAACTCGATAGATTCCTTGCGGGCGGGTGCTGCACCAGTCAACGCCAAGCGCACGTTGCCGCCGAATGCCTCGGGACCGAGGGTGATCGTCGCACCGTCACGATGCTCGTCCCGATACCGCATCACCAGCGCCTCGAAGAACGCCGGCGGGCCGACGACGATCGTCGGACGCAAAGCGCGCGACGCCGCGAACAGGTCGGGGATGGACGCGAGATGTATGTCGAAGCCGCACCAGATCGCTATGTAGACCATGAGTCGCTGAGGAAAGGCTGACAGCGGCAACACGACGAAGATGGAATCACTGGCACGAAAACTCAGCTGACGATGACACTCTTCGATCGCATCAATGGTGCCCGCGGTGCTCATCATAATGGCCTTCGGAGTACCACTGGTTCCAGACGAAAAGGCCAAGCTAAAGGTGTCTAACGGCACCGAGGACGGCCCGATTGGTACCGCAGTCACCTTGTCGAGATCGCCGAACGTGGTGACAGCCGATGTTTCGGGGAGTCGCCGGTTGTACTCATCGGCCGAAAGCAGGAGCAGGCTGAGATCGAACTGGGCGACTAGATCATCGGTCGACAGCTGGGCAGCGTGCTCGGGTGCGAACGCAACTGACACGGCGCCAATCTCGATCGCGGCCAGATCGGATACCACCCATTCATAGGAATTTTGACCACAAATTCCGATATGCTGTCGCTCGCTTACACCGGCTACACGGAGCGCACTCGCCATTGCCATTACATCGTTATATAGATCCGCAAACGTGCGCCGGTTAACCAACCCCGCCGAGAAGCAGTTGATCTCACGGTCCGGGCACGATTTTAAGCGATCGATCAACTCTCGCACTACAGCCTCCTAAGCTGATCACGTCGGCGCCTTATGACCCTCGGCAGAATCGTGCGGGGTCGGGCTACACCGCTCCTTGAAAATAATACGGCGCCAATCACAGCAAGCATGACTGCGCCCAGCCCTCGTAATGAGGGCCGTGCCTGAAAGGCTGTCAGCCGACGTCCGATCTCGTACGCATCGCCGTGCCCGGGAAACCAAATAGGTTTGGGGTGCGACCGGAACGGCCCTCTCAGAACAACTTTTTCTATATCGGAGAACATTTGACTGTTGTGCACAAACCCGACACCGGACTGAGACAGACTACCGGCGCCACCCCAAGCCCCCCATGGTGCCGAACCGAGAGCGTAGGTGATGGCCGGCCAATGATTGACCGCGACAGTCCCGTAACGCAGTTCACTAACCGCAGATTCGAGCGCGTTCCGCACGGGGCGGCGCCTGGTCGACTTCGCATCGATGATGATTGCGGCGCAGAGGTCGCCCCAAAGTTGCCCGTTTACCCACTCCACCGACGTATACAAATGATGCTCAGCCGACTCGGTACCGAGGACGACTTCGGCGAGTACCGGCCCGAAGAACTCCTCGCGAAACAGGGGCTCATCGGTATCTGTCGCGTCGAGCCCGGTTATGAGGATCCACGGCGAAGAGTCCGATGCGCCGGCACCGAGCCGCTGCGCCGCAGGATGACGATCAAGGACGTCAGCCATCCGCCGCTCGGCGCCGGGATAGTATAGGTGCCGCGCATCCCTCTCGCGAAGCGTGTCCGCGAGATACCCGAGAAACTCCTCACGCTGAGGCCAGTTGCGACTCGTGACCAGTATTCGTGCCGCAGCACAGTTGAGCCCGACATTGTTGACTGCCATCGCGGCGATATGCTCCGCCTGATAGCGCAGCTGCGATCTGGACCACGAGCCGGGCACGATGATCACGGGAGTTATGTTGCCTAACTCGGCTGTCGATCCATCCATGCTGATTCCCGCGCCCACACGTGCCTCAGTAACCGCGTTCCACGTCGCCGAGGAGCCCGTCACATGGATACGTCGAGCTCGCGGATCGCTGACCAGCCGCGCCCCTGTCTCCGCGTCACCTCGCTGCACAACTAGCACACCGTGGCGAATGAAAGGTGCCAGCGCACGCGCGAATACCGGCTCAAGATAATCATTGACCGGGCTGAGTTTGAGGACGACGGTGCGTCGCTGTACCACGAGCAGCTCCAGCGCGTCGGTAATCGCGATCGCGGACACGTTGCCCGCACCAAGCACGACAGTTGTACCAAGATCGCCGGATGGGGAAAAATAGGCGACCGCCTGGCTTGACGTGATGTCATCGATACTTTGGCAGCCGCGTAGCCACACTTCGGCGGAGAGATCCGGAAAAAGCAGACGGTCGTATACGTCGCTATGAAGTACAGGTACGCGAATGGACGATCCCGGGCCCGAACGAGGAGGGCCGAAAAGGCGAGGCCGAAATCCGCGTGATATGTCGCACAATGACCGCTCAAGTAGCCGCAAAAATCGGACCGTCGGGAGGGGGCCAAGGGCCCATTCTTCCACAGCTGCTGGGCTGTTCCCGATCCGCTTGGCTTCCACGCACAATTCGGTCCACTCCGCAGCGACAGATGCTGTTGCCGTCAGGGACTCGCGCACCAGTGCAAGGACCGTCTGAACTGACGTCGCATCCCAATCGGACGCGCGCAATGACAGCATGCCCAACACGCTGTCCGAGTCACTAGCAATTTGCGGCCCTCTCATTGCACCCACATCTCGCACCTAAGACTCCCTGATTATACTCCGGTCGAAACAATTCGGCTATTTCTCAATTATGGACGGTAGCAGAATACGCAGAGAACGTCTATTCCTTACGGACAAACGGCTGAAGGCTCCAATGAGATACATCGAAGATTTGCACACCGGTCTCCGTTACTTGTTGTGCCGCGTTCGAAGGGTGGCGACTTCCATGCCGAGGCGACGTAGAAGGCCTAACGCCGCCAAGACACATACAACAAGATCGCGATAGAGACTGCGCATAAATCATCGACCGGACTCGCCGGGGCTGCCTTGTCGCTCGGAGCCGATCGTCGCCCGGATTAGTCGCCGGCTATCGCATGACGAAGCTGCACCGCGAGTGCATCAACATTGTCACTAAGAATTGTCCAATGATCGGACTCGATGGGTACGACGTGCAAACGGTCTGCCCAACTTGCATTAGCCCAGCCGGTGAGCTGAAGTATTTCTCTGCGCTCTTGCGCTGCTTCATGCGGACCAAGGGTAGAATAGAAAAGATATACCTCTCCATCGTACAGCTGCCGAATTTGGTAGCTGGAGATTGCTGACTGGTTGTGAACGTACGCGTACGCGAATCGGCGAATTTGATCGACAGAAAGGTGTGTAGGTCGTCCGATCTGTTCGGAAAGGCGTCGTCGAATCAATTCGGCAGCGTCCTCGATGTCCTCAATGGGCATCGATACAGGCGGAGAAACGCCTAGCGCCCGGCTAACGAAATCAACCGCACGTGGGTGAACCGGTGTTCGAATCTGCACTAAATCGGTATCAATCAGCGCCACGAGTCCGACTTGCTCACCGCTTCGTCGTAGTCGATGCGCCATTTCCAACGCCACTAGGCCTCCCATCGAGTAGCCGCCGAGGTGATAGGGTCCGCGCGGCTGGATACGCCGCACTTCCCTCAGGTAACGCTCGGCCATATCCTCGACGCTCAGTAGCTGCTCATCGATGTAACGATTCATCGACTCGAAAGCATAGAAACTCATCTCATCGGCTAATGTTCGCGCCAATCTCGCGAAGACGAGTGCGTGGCCTCCCAAACCGTGCACGCAGAAGAAGTTCCGCCGCGACGTCATTGACGAGAGCCGGACGAGACCGAGTGCGCCGTCGGTGATTCTACCGCTCGCACGTAGTCGATTCGCGAGTTCGGTGATAGTACCGGCCTCGGCGACGACGTTCATGGGTAGCGAGCACGAGAAGTGCTTCTCCAGCAACGACAACATCTCCGCAGCCGCTCTCGAAGTGCCGCCGAGGTCGAAGAAGTTGTCGTTCACGCCAACCTGCTGCAGGCCGAGCACCTCGGTCCAGATATCGATAAGCGACTGTTCCAAAGCTGACGTCGGAACGGTTGCCACTTTTGGCGGCGTCGGTGCGTCAGCTAACGTGACCGTCACGGTTTGTACGAGCTGGCAAGGCTCCGGCCGCAACTCATCCATTGAGCTCACCCATGCGCTCGGGAACATAGGGATCACCCGCAGCAGTCCCACCCGGAACGGCGTCAGCCAGCCGTTTGTCGTCGGACGCGCTTAAATTCACGCCGGCCGCCTGCAGATTGTGTAGGAGGTGCTCAGGACACTTCGTCCCCGGAATCGCGACGATGTCCGGGCCACGATTCAGCAGCCAGGCCAGCGCCACCTGCGCCGACGAACATCCAACCTCCGCCGCAATCTCGCTGATCCGCGCCACGGTGACAAGATTCTGCACCATGTTTGTCTTGCTGAATCGTGGCGTCCCGCTTCTGTAGTCGTCCTCGGAAATATCAGTGGAAGAGCGAATGCTGCCGGTCAGCAGGCCACGCCCAAGAGGGCTGTACGCGACAAAACCTACACCGAGTTCTCGCAGTGCTGGCAACAAATCAGCCTCAGGAGCCCGATGCCACACCGAGTACTCGGCCTGCACCGCAGAGATCGGCGCTATTGCGTGGGCTCGGCGTACGGTATCCGGCGCGGCCTCGCACAATCCGATATAGCGGATTTTGCCCTCGTTGACGAGTTCGGCCATCATGCCGACCGTCTCCTCAATGGGTACGATTGGATCTACCCGATGCAGGTAGTACAGATCAAGGTGATCCACACGGAGGTTCCGCAACGAATCGTGACAGGCATTCCGGATATGAGCGGGGCTGCCATCAATGCCGGACCACGCTCCCGCACTGTCTCGTCGCAGTCCGACTTTAGTCGCGACAAGCGCATTATCACGTCGACCAGCGAGTGCCTGGCCGAGAACACGCTCGCCAGCCCCCTGCCCGTACACGTCGGCCGTGTCGAACATCGTCACACCGTTGTCCAGCGCGACCTGGACTGTCCTGATTGCCGACGCCGGATCTGGCCGTCCATAGAACTCCATGTGTCCCATGCAGCCGAGACCGAGCGCCGACGTGATTAGGTCGCCGAGATTGCGTGTCGGCACGTCGACCGCCGCCGGTTGTGATCCCGCTGCCGAGTTCTCGAAAAGTGTGTCATTCGCTCCGTGTGGCACCGCTGACCACCTCAAGCTCACGGGCGAAGATCTCCATCGCCTGATCGATCTGATCGAGAGTGGTGGACGACGGCGGAACGAACCTGATGACGCTGCCATCGCGACGCACGCTGAAGATCAGTCCAGCTTTAAGGCAAGCATCACCCAGCGCCTTGCCTGCCTCATTCGCAGGCTCCCGAGTATCACGGTTTGTCACCAACTCGACCCCGGTAAGTTGGCCGCGGCCACGAATGTCTCCAATGAGTTCGTATCGCTCGGCGAGTTCGTGCAGGTGCTGCAGCATTCGCTCACCGAGCGCACGCGCAACTTCCGGCACATTTTCCTCAGCCACAATGTCCAGGCTGGCGATACCCGCCGCGCAGATGAGTGGATCGTTACTATGCGAGTGCGTGACTGTCATGCCGGCTTCCACAACAACCTCCTCGATAATCGGACTCGTCGTCATCGCACTGACGCCAACTCCACCGCCGAAGTGCTTCGCCAGGGTGACGATGTCTGGCACCACGCCTTCATCTTCGAAGCCGAACATCGAGCCGAGCTTGCCCAGGCCTGTCTGCTCTTCGTCCACAATGAGCAGCATGTCTCGGGCAGCACACAGTTCGGCCAGGCGACGAAGCCAACCCGGAGGCGGGTCGATTACTCCACCTGCGCTGAACAGCGGCTCGGTAATCACCGCGGCAGGCTGTTCGGCCGACTGCCCGTCGATCAACTCGAAGCTGGCATCAAGACACGCCAGCTTGCAGGACGGGAACGTCTTACTCAGCGGACAGCGGTAGCAATAGGGCGCGAACATCGCCTTGCCATCGCTCGGCAAGCCCCCATGACCACGGCGCCAGCCAGCGAATGTGACAGAGCGGGTGCCCACCGAGACACCATGAAAACTGGTGAGGGGGGCATAAATATCTCGACCGCCGGTGTACAGGCGGGCGACAGACATTGCGAATTCGTTTGCGTCTGCGCCAGATTCACCGAACAGTGTCTTGGACAGCGGGTCCGGCAGCAGTTCAGCAATGCGCGTGGCGAGTTCAACTTCCTTGACGTTGTAAAAGCTGCTGTGCCCGTGGATGAGAGTTTCACAAGCTTCGTGGATGGCCTGTACTATGCGCGGATGGTTGTGACCTAGCGCCGCACACATCTGACCTGAATTGAAGTCGAGGTAGGTCTTGTCTTGCATGTCGACAACTTCGGTGCCACGACCGCGAACGAATATCGGTCCTACTCCAACCTTCCTGTCAATACGACCACGAAAGCTGTACTTGTCACCGAGCTCGAGCAGACGCTGTTCGTTCATCTGCGCCGTATTGGCGTTGTTCGTGTCAAGTGTCGAAGTATCAACACTGCCCTCGATTTGTGAAGTCAATTTTTGTCCTAGTAAGTTTTGTCGATTTGCTAGTCAGTCACTGAATGGGATCTGTTCGCTGGCTCCAGATGCCACAGCAGCGCACGCACGGTCGAAAACCCCGGCCTCGTAATGCTGCCGCGCCGTCGATCGGCGAACCTTGCCACTTGTCGTTCTAGGTACACTTCGAGGCTGGACGAGGACGATGTCGTCGACCTCGACTCCGACGAGCGCCTGCACCGACCGCTGGATAGCGGACCTAAGGGCTGGCGTCGCAGCTGCTAGATCTATCGAATCGCGATATTCCTGGACCAGCACGATCCGTGGATCGGCGAGGCTGCCTGTGGTAAAAGCCGCTGCCCCCCGGGGCGTAAGCGCTCATCTGCCGACCACGCTGCCGTCTCGATATCCTGGGGATAGACGTTCCGTCCGTTGACGATGAGAAGGTCTTTGATCCGGCCGGCAATGCACAAACGCTCGTCGGTGAGAAATCCGAGATCACCGGTGCGCATGAACGGCCCTCTGCCGTCATCCGGCCGTGCGATCGCACGGAAGACAACCTGCGTCTCTTCCGGACTGTGCCAATATCCTGCGGCAATCCCTGGCCCACGCACCCACACCTCGCCGAGAAGGCCGTCATTGAGCCGCACACCGGAATCCGGGTTGACGATGCATACTTCCGTATCACGAATCGGGCGACCAAGTGCCACCGTGGTGGACTGGACTGCCATCTGCTGTCCGTAGAATTTGGCATCGGTTGTGGCGGGAATAAGTACGGATCGCACGCCGTCCCCTTGCGTCCCTGAAACGATGAGGGTCGCCTCAGCCAGCCCGTAGGCCGGCAGGAATGCCCCTGCGTCGAAGCCAGTAGAAGCGAAACGCGCGCCGAATCCATCCAGCACGCCCGCCGAAACCGGCTCTGCGCCACAGAAGGCCAACCGTAGTCTCCGCAGATCCATCCCAATGAGCCGTTCATCGCACGCGTGCCGTGTGCACTGCGCGTATCCGAAGTTGGGCGCGCCGGTGTAGGTCGCCTGAAAGTGACTGATGACGTCGAGCCAACCAAGCGAGTCGCGCAGAAACTCAAAAGGAGACATCAGAGTTGTCGTGATGCCGTCATACAGCGGTTGAAGGATCCCCGCGATCAGCCCCATGTCATGATATGGCGGAAGCCAAGATGCCTGATGATCTTCGGGACCGATGCCGAACCGCTCGCTAAGCGCGACAAGGTTTGCAGCTAGGTTCTGCTGAGTCACCATCACACCACGTGGTGTTCCGGTTGAACCCGACGTGTATTGCAAGAAGGCAAGCTCGCCAGAGAGTTCTAGCGAGGGCAACTCCTCATCATGCTCCGCGAGGATCTCGATGGGAAAGACCGGTGCCGCAACCTCGGCGTCGGACAAAGCGTCCGCACATCGCTGCGCCCATGTCGCCGTGGTCAGTACAGCTCCGGCCGAACAGTTTCTCGCGACATCCACGAACCTCTGCATGTTCGCCTGGCTCGACGGCGGATAAAGTGGCACCGCCACAATCCTGGCCATCTGGCAGGCAACGAACGCGCAGACGTAGTCGAGTCCCGGAGAGAACGTAAGTAGTGCACGATCCCCGACGGCAAGGCTTGTTCTCAAGCCCGCCGCAATCCGGCATGACCGCCGATACAGCTCAGCGTAGGAGATAGAGTCGACGGCGTCCCTATGGGTAAGCGCGCGCGGCTCACTCACGTAACGGACGGCTACGACTTCCGGACGCAGCTCGGCCCATCGTTCCAGTCTATGCACCAACAGTTCTTCCGCCATCTCAGCCCGCCCGAACAGCTGAATCGATGCCAGCCGCCATGCGCAGGCCGGCACACGCTTGCTCAAGTACCTGGCCTCCACGCTGAAGAACCTTCTCGCGCCATTCCACGTCGCTGGGGGCAAACGCATCGAACATCTTGCCGCGAACTTCTTCATAGCGTGCGTCGCCGCGTCGGCCTTCAAGAGCGAACCAGTTGTCACCCTGAAGGGCAGCCAGCACGGTGGCACCGTCCTGAGTACCAAACTCTAGCGTTATCGCGGTAATCAGCACATCGTCTGAGAGTTCGCCGATAACAGCACGGGCACTGTTGCCTTCTATTGGTGTCGAACTGGAAGTCTTATCATCAGAGCTTGTCACCTCAGAGCCGTACCAAGTCACCGCTCTCGCGAAGGCGTCACTGTCGTCTCCACCGCGAAAGATCGTTTCTCCCGCCGCGCGATCCCCCAGGCCGGTGTGTAGGTCGATATAGCCGACATGTCGCGCCCCAGCTACGTGCTCCCGCACAATCTGACGCAAGGTCTCATTCGACCAGGTTGGCGTCATCCCGCCGAAGAACAGTCCGTCTGTATATTCATGCTGTCCTCGCGTAATGGCAGTCTGAATCCACTCAAGGCCGTGTTCAGAGAGAGCGGTGATCAGCTTCTGTTGGGCCCGCTCGTGCTCAGGACCGCTCCAGTCGAGCGGGACGAGCAGGTCGTGCAACTCGCGATATTCGACGTTCGCAGGGAGGTCCGTGAACGTCTGAAAATTGCGGTTGATGTCGACATTATCCTCGTTAACTCGCCGATCGTATTCGAATCCGTATGGATTAAGCGCGTGCACGAGTACGACACCGATATTCGCATCAGCAAATTGGTGCATATACTTGCGCTGGATAGCCGAGCCCGCATGTCCTTCTATACCGTGCGTGCCGCTGACAACGAACAAAACGGCCGATGTATTCTCAGGGCCAAGGACGGCGATATCCGTAGATAGGTCCGGAAACTCAGGGTGATGATAGCTGTGCAGCCGGGCTCCGAGGTCCGATGCGCGAACTTTGAAGTCCGCACGAGCCTCACCGTAACTGCCGAATGCCCTAAACACATCGTCGTCCGTCACCTCGCTCAGAGCAGCTAACTCCGCAGAGCTTCCCATCTTTTGAGGCTCCTTTCGAGCCGTTGTCACGGCTCAACGCCGTCCAGGACCGGACCTCCCTGGTACCGACGGTCAATGTCGATCCAACCGCCGTCCACGTAAAGAAGCTGGCCGTTGACATAGCTCGCGGCGTCCGAGCACAAGAACACAGCAGGCCCTGCCAGCTCAGCAGGATCGGCCCATCTTCCAACCGCCGTCCGATCGGCGTAGGCATCGTGCCATCCTTTATCGGAACGGATCGGAAGTGTTAGTTCGGTGGCTGTTGGGCCGGGCCCGATCGCGTTGACCCGGACGCCATATGGACCAAGCTCAGCTGCAAATACTCTTACCATTTGCGCAAGCGCAGCCTTTGTGCCGGCATAAATCACCTGTCCCGGCTCAACCACACGCGAGCTGATCGACGAGAACACCACGATGCTCCCCGTCCGCTGCGGGACCATGATCTGCCCAGCGGCGCGCATCGTGTTGAAGGATCCACGCAGATTGACATCCATAACGGCGTCATAGTCATCATCGCTGTAGCGAAGCAGCGGCTTGCGGATGTTGATGCCAGGAGTGCAAATTACGATGTCGAGCTGACCGTGTTCGTCAGTTACGGCGGCGAGTGAGGAATTCACTGATTCCGAGAGTCGAACGTCGACGTGATCGCCCTTGGCAATGCCTCCGGAAGCTTTGATCGACTTGGCGGTGCTGCGTGCATTGTCCGCGTCGATGTCCAAGCAGTGTACGATTGCACCGGCTGCTGCCAGGCCGGAGGCAACCGATCTGCCGATCCCAGCCCCAGCGCCGACTACCACCGCGACTTTCCCAGTCAACATGAACAAGTTAGATCTCCAATTCAGTTCTGATTGCAATTCACCAAACACCTCGCGCCCCCTCGTCACAGCCGCAGGCCGGACCCCGACGGCGGGTCATGCTCCGCCTTAGCGGCTCAGCGAGCACTGCCTCTCCGACTTGCACTAAGCTATCGGCACAGTGGAACGTCAAGGCAAACTTCGTCCATGGAGTCAGGCCGATGCCAATGTGTAGTTGCGCGCCACGGCCGCCACATACTTCGTTCAAACCGCAGTTGCCGCCGACAGGCTTTATCCCGTCGTTCAGACCCAGCCCGAACTCCCAAACAATCTGGTAACGCGAATCCGCTTGGAACAGTTCTTCGAGTGCCTCAACCGCCGGCTTTGCCTCTGGGCCGTGGGGACGAACGCCAACGATCCGTCCGTGGTCGATATCCAGGACGACGGCGTCACCGTGTGTGGCGGCAGCAAGCCGGGCGTACAGGCGAGCTTGCTCATCTTCGTCGGACTCGTTACCGCCCCTGTGGACAATCACGGTGCCACTCATCGCAATCTGCCCGCATAGGTCGAGTCGTCGCTCTGCGTCGAAATGCATGATGTCAAGGGGAACTGCACTCAGTTCGCCATTCGGAGCGATTTGTTGTTCTCCGCCGGACAACACACCGGCCTGAACATTCCAATCGTAATCTCCAAGTGATCCAAACGATGCGCTGGTGCCTCGTCGAGCATCAACAATCCGCACCGATTCGGCCAGGTTTAGCGCCTCAAGAATCGCGTCGCTGCGTGCAGCCACGGAATCGTGGTCAATCGACTCGCAGATCTCCAGGAAGTACGACAGCTGCGCAGCGGTGACCGGTGTCGATGCGCAGGGCACAACAGACAGCTTCCGATCCTCACCGATCACGCTCGCTCCTGGCGAACTCAAGAACGTACCTGGAGTGACCACAAGGATGTCGGCCTCTCGCGGTGCTCGAGTAGCCAGGAATGTCTCAAGCGACTCTCCAGGATGCAGCGCGATCTGGGACGTCCGGTGATAAAGAGACGACTGCCCATCCATACCAATGCCGTACTTGTTCGCCGAGTCTACAACAAGACAAAATTGCGGATTTCGAGCTCCGAACTGGTGGTGCAGGTCGGGCCGAACAAGGATTGCAGACATTTAGATGGCCTCACTTCGCTTACGGTCGATACCGTGGGGGCCAGCCGCAACCGCGACTGGCCCGCACGATGTGACTACTTAGCCCAGGAGCGTGCCCAGGTAGCGGTCGTTCTTCTTAACCTGGATCTTCCGATCCTTCTGGTCGTTGCTGTCCTTCTTGTCCGACATTCAATTCACCTCCTCTCATCTCTATCTTTCATCTCAGCTGATGCTGGAGACGTGGCTCAGTAGCTCGGTATCGCGGGCTTTAGCCGCACAGGAGCTATCGCTCCGGCAACACCGAGAAGCATTTCACCTTTATTATTCATCACGGTGGTTCCAGGGGAAATGATGTCGAGGTGATACTGGGTGAATGGAGTCAAGCCAATCCCCCAATGCAGGCACCCATCGGTACCGCCGTACACCTCATTCATCGCGTGATTGCCCGCCAGTAGTTCGTGTGTGGTGTTCACCGCGTGGCCAATCTCCCAGATAACCCGGTATCGCGAGTCCGTGGCGAACATCGATTCAAGCATGTCAACCACTGGCGTGGCTGCTGGCCCGAGCGCTTCCAGGTGCGTCATCACGCCGTTCGTAACGGTCGCCTTGACCGCGGACTCAGTAAGGCCCATGAGCTGCTCATGGATTCTGGCTTGGTCACGCCGTGTGTAAGAAGGAGTTCCGTTGTGCAGGATGGGAAAGCCCTGGATAACGATCTCGCCGTCGAGAGGTAGGTGCAGGTCCTCATCGAATTCAATGATTTCGATCGGCAAGACACTTATCTCTCCGGCTGGAACAATCTGCTGCTCACCCCAGTCAACGCGGCCGGCCTGCTGGTTCCATACCAACTCCTGATCAAAATGTCGCAGGATGGCAACCGTCCCGTACCGCGCATCACGATATTCAAGATGGTCACCGTTCTCGGCTGCCTCAAAAAAGCGTTGGGCGAAATCTTCTTGAGCATCCGGATCAGTAGCCTCGATGCATTGCATGAAATGTTCCAGCGACGAAAAATCGGTCGGTGTCGAGTTGCAGGCCATAGCGATTAGCTTTCGCCGCGGTCCAATGTCCTCTTGGCGCGGTGACTGAAAGAACAGGCCGGGAGCCATGACAAGAACATGGGCGTGTTCGGGAACCTCCGCCGCCAAGAATGCCGCGAAGTCACCGCCAGAGTAGGTCTTGGTCAAATATTGACCGTAGTCGCCCTCCTCCACGATACGCACAAATTCACTGAACTCGGGATTGGTGACCAAAACAAATGAGGCACCTTCTGCGGCCCCGAGCTGTCGCAACTTCTTCGGATTGACGCCGATAATCTCTGCCATTACCGTCCTCGGCCTTTCTTTCGATTCCCCACTGTCATCAAGCAGCACTTTTGGCCGACACACAGAAGCGACTGCGTCCACAATGAACGATTGATGTTAATCCCCGTTTCCCCGTGACTGCTCAAACGCGTCCATTTCAGGATTCATGTGCTCCACACCCATGTCAAGCGCTGCCAGAAGTTTGCTGTCCGAGGCTCCACGGTGCCGGATCGAGCCCCCGATCTCGACGGTTAACAAAATGAAACAGACATCACGAACCTTTTGACCAAGTCCACTGGAACTCAGTTGGTACAGACAGCGCCACTCCTTGACGCGAGCAACCGCATCGTGTACATATGATCTGGAACCGATTCCACCAGCAGTTAGTGGACATCAATCTGACCGGCTCATTAGGGGAAAGTGACAGTGGGGGGCTGTACAGCAATGCAGATGTCCTTTGTATACAGCTGAAATCTGTTCCATTTGCTATGTAAACATTCATCTGCGACTGCCGGAATCGATCTCCGGCACGTCGCTTCACAGGAGAGCAGCGACAAGTGCTAGATAATGTTGATTCGTGGTATGGCGATCCTACCGAGGCAGCCAAGCGGAATATCGATTCGTATACCGAGCTCCGGGCTGACGTAGATGCGCTGCTGGATGAATTGATCGAGAAGTTCTACGCCCAGGTTCCGTATGCAGACCATCAGCGGTCGTCAAATGATTTGAACCTTGAGTACTACAAACGACACAATATCGAGACGATCCTTCGACTCCGCCGGAAGCGAACGATCGATGCACTCGCCATTCAATACTTCACAAAGCGTGACCCGGTGCGCGGAGCCCAGTGGGCTCACTATGTCGAAGACGAGATGCTACATGACGGATGGTTTGCTGCCGACCTTGAGAAGGTCGGTGTCACGAAAGAGCAGATCTACGCAACCGAGCCAATGTTCACCACGAAGTTGCTTACCGGCTACCTCCAGTATGGTATGGAGTTCGAGGGCAGTCCGCTTGCGCTCCTCTGTAGCGTCTACTTCGTCGAGTACGTGACGACTCAAACGCAACCAAGCTGGGTCGAGAATCTAGGCAATGTGCTCGGCAAAGAGAAAGTCGAGGGAGCTCGGCGCCACGTCGGTACAGACCTGGAGGATGCACATGCAGACTTTGTCTGGGGTGTACTGACATCCCTAATTGAGAATGAGCAAACTCGGTCCAAAGTTATCCCGCACATGCGGGATGTTGCGAATTTGTGGGTTGCGTACTTTTTGGAGATCTTTTCGTCAGTCGTGAAGAACGACGAGGGTGACAGTTCCCCAGTGGATGAATTCTCCGGGGCCAAGGCGTTGGGTTCACAGTTCGCGTGAAGAATACGGCTGTCGACAACGTTCGCATTGAGCGATGGTCCGGCGGAGAACAGTTGACTGAACTTCAGGACAACTGGTTGAAGAATGGTCTGACGAAGGTCATGCCGGATCTACGCATGCATGATCTTCTGACGGCTCGTCCGCAACTCTTTCAGGAACCCGAGTTTTTGGTCGTTGCGAGAGATACTGTGGCCGATGTTCCATTGGCTGTTCTAGGCTCCACGTGGAATTTCACTTCAACCGGAGAAAGATTCCTAAACATCGGAGTACAGTTTGTTGCGGCACATCTCCGAGGTACCGACGTCTTTCGTCATAGTTGGTTGGCACACCTGGAATCAGTGACATCAAGCGGGCATTTCCCAGCATTATCAGCTCTCAAAACCTTTAATCCGATCGCCTACTGCGCTATGCGGGATTACGGTCGACTTCCGGGCTCAGTGATGTTTCCGGAGTTGCAGGCTGAATTGACCCACTCCGACGAAGCACTGATCGCAAGCGTACAGCGAATCGCTAACGTGATCAGACCGACGCAAGATTTCGATATGGGAGCGGGAGTATTCCGCGACATCGGGGTACCTCGCGATCTTTATCGCAAGCGTCCCCGTTCCCGTGACGATCAGGTAAACGCATACTTCGAAGATAACGTGGCCGAAGGCGACCGCCTTCTCTGCGTGGTGCACGTTCGTAACAAGCAGACGGAGGACGCAATCATGAGCCACTTCGCGGACGGCGGGCGAGCGTGACAGAAAATGCAATAAACCCATTTGGCTCCAGCATCCGGTTCATGGTGGAGGCCGCCGAAGGCGTAAATGTTGCTGTAGAGGGAGTCGAAAGTGCGACAGACGATGCCGCGATTCTCGTATTCTGGCCGGCAATGGGAGTACCGGCACGGTTCTATCATCCATTCGCTGAGGCCCTTGCCAAGGAAGGGATCGTTGCGCTCGTACCGGATATTCGCGGACAAGGAGCGAGTAGTCCAGTAGTAGATCGACGCGCAAAGTTCGGATATCATGTGGTCGCATCGATCGACTTCCCAGCAGTGCTGACTGCAGTTCGCGAGCGGTATCCTAGCCGCCGAGTTTACGTCGGCGGCCATAGCTTGGGTGGGCAGCTGGCCGTGACATTTGCTAGTCGGCATTCCCCTATGGTGGATGGCATAGTTCTGGTCGCGGCAAGCAATCCCTATTTCAGGGTGCAACCAGTCGTGACTGCCGCGAAGGTCTTATTTGCCACCCACCTGATCATGGTTGTGGCGAATACTTATGGGTTCTGGCCCGGCAACAGACTCGGCTTCATGGGCCGCCAGTCGCGCGTAATGATGCGCGACTGGGCCCACCTCGCCCGAACGGGCCAGCTGAATTTTGTAGGATCCGACCACGCCGTTGAGGATGAACTGAAAAAGACCGATATTCCGGTGCTCTCGATATCGGTGGCTGGCGACAATCTTGCCCCAGCGAAGGCAGTCGATAGACTGGTCGCCCCGTTCCCATCTGAGCAAGTCACGCGACTGCACCATCGTCCGCTAACCAAGGTAGATCATATTCGCTGGGTAAAGGATTCAGTCGGTATTGCACAATCAGTCGCGAAATGGATGAGAGCATTCAATAGGAGCGGCTAACCGCGATTCGTCATAAACGTGACAGTTTCAAATGCAAAGAAGGGAATAGTCCCGTCGTGCTCATTCCGGAATGCTCGCCGAAAACGCCGTTCCCTCAGCTCGTCGTGACCTGCCGCGGTCGGATTCTGGAAGCCGAGGCGGATCTGGCAGTCAGTGCTATCGGACACGTACTTGCGCGGTATACGGGCGTGGCTGCTGCACACCTGCGACTTACTGAAGCTATGCGTGAAGATGGATCGACTCTATTGCAGGTAAATCTGCGGGTCGGGGACATCCCCGCTCGTATCCAGATTTCCGGACCCAATGGAGAAAGCGTCGTTTCGGACGCTGCGGAGAGGCTGGATCGGACGCTCCTTCGATTGACGGCAACCCAATGCGTTCCTCGGCCGTGGCCCGACCTGACCCGACCCGCCTTGGCACAGGTCCGCGACGGCGTTGTTTGTCGGCGCAAAGTCTATGGATTGCCGCGGCTCGCTGAACCGTCACTAGCTGTGTCATTGATGGACGCGATGGACTATGACGTGTATCTATTCACCGACGCGCCGACAGGCGAGGACGCCATTGTCTATCGGGCCGGCCCGATAGGGCTACGACTGGCCCGCCAACATAGAATGCATCCACCGGACCTGTCGGCACACCTGCCAGTCACGATCAATCCGCATGCCACCCCCAGTTTGTACGAGAAGCAGGCCGTGCACAGGTTGTGCCATCACGGCTTGCCGTTTCTGTTCTTCACCGATTCAGACACTGGTCGTGGACATCTGCTGTATCGCCGTTATGACGGCGATCTGACCCTCATTATCCCTCTGGAATCAGCCGACCATGAAACTGCCGCCTCGAAATAAGCGGCGGGGTCGGTTCGCACTAGATTTTACTACCTAACTGCTGCCCCGATTGATCCTGGGACGACCTCGTTAGGCCAGATCACATATGGTACGGTCCTCCACATGTCCGCTCCGCCGCACTCTCGCCAGTGATAGCATAGCCGATCCGCGCCGAAACATGCAGAGGACGGACTACGGTACCGTGAATCTCGTTAAACCAGACTATCGGATTTACAGTATCGCCAAAAGAACACAAACAGGAGAGGAGCGGTACAGGCATGCTCGGGCATCTCGGCGTCAATGTCCCGGATCTGCAGACTGCAAAATCCTATTACGACAAGATTATGCCGATCCTCGGCTTCTGTGAGTATCTCAGTGCCGACGATCAAGTCGCGTACAGGCCGGATGGGGGCAAGCCCGGGACCTACCTATTCCTGTACCCAAGTGTCGAGACTGGCGGATACTCCCGCCATCGGACCGGACTGCAGCACCTCGCCTTCATGGTCAAGACCTGGTCAGCAGTCCACGAAGTACATCAATTCGTCGCACGCCTCGGATCCACGGTGGTTCATGAGCCGCAAGAGTTTCCGCAGTATCCACAACCGTACTTTGCGACGTTCTGGATCGATCCGTTCGGGCTGATGCTTGAGGCTGTTTGCCATTACACGGACGACACCAAGGGGACTGTCTGTTCGGTTGACCCGAAGCGGGTAACGAACCATGAGGCAGGTCAACAAGTCAACCGAACTCAAGGCAGTCCCTAACTGGTCGGTGATCTCGCCTTCAAGGGCGGACTCGACGACCAGCTTTGCTCAACTGCGCCAGCAGCCCGCATTCGCCGGTGAGTTGCAGCCCGCTATCGCGGGCTTGGGCCACCAGCTGCCCGACCAGGTCGGCATCGACTACCGAGTCGCGTTCCTTGCGTTTCGCCACCTCGCCAGTATCGGCCAGGTCGGCCAACATCACATCAGTCTTGAAGTGCTACCCCTTGTTCGGAGTTACACCCCTGTTCTTACAGTCCCGCTCGACGAATGAGCACTTCGCGGCGCAGTGGGACTGGTGGACTCAGCGGGAGCGGGATCGGCGGCGGCGCCGCAACCTCGGTACATGGCGGCTGGTTCGGTATGCAGACGATTTCCTGATCGTGGTATCCGGTGATCGCAGCCATGCCGAGGCTGTGAGAGAAGAAGCCGCGCGTGTCTTGGCTCCTCTGGGGATGCGCTTGTCGATGGCCAAGACGAAGATCACCCATCTCTACGAGGGTGTCGATTTCCTGGGGTTGCACATCCGGCGCCATCTCAAGAAAGGCACTCGCGACCGACGTTCGTCTACATCTATCCGGCAAAGAAGTCCGTGGCTTCGATCATGGGGAAGATCAAGGCGATATGCCGGTCGAACAAGAATCTGCCGTTGGACGTCGTGCTGCAACACCTCAATCGGGTGTTGCGCGGCTGGACCGCCTATTTCCGGTTCGGGGTGTCGTTCGCGACATTCAGCTATCTGCGGGCCTATGTCTGGCAACGGGTTACGGCCTGTATCAGACGCAAGCACCCGAAGATGAACTGTAAGCAACTGCGCCGCCGATACTTCGGCGGTCGCTGGTGGCCCGTCACGGCCACGGGGACAACTCTGTTCAACCCCACTGATGCGGGCACCGCCCGTTATTACTATCGGAGAGCGCAGGTATCGTCGCCGTGGCCTGAAGCAGCGGCAGCATGAACAATAGTCCGCCGTGACCCCATGGAGAGCCGGCTGCGCGGAGACGCGCATGTTCGGGAGGGGGCTCGCAGAAACGGACCGGCCGCAAGACCGGCACCGCGCCGCGGGCCTACCTCACACCAGGCGCCCTATCTACGTACTCACCGACCGCACTGCCGCCACCCTGGCGTCATGGCTGCAAGCACATCCCGGCATCGAGATCATCTGCCGCGGCCAGGCCGGTGCCTACGCCGAAGGCGCCACAAAAGGCGCACCTGACACGATCCAGGTCGCTGATCGGTGGCAAATTTGGCACAACCTCGGCGATGCCGTCGAACGCACTGTCACACGACATCGCACTGCCCTGACTGCCACAAACCCACAGGTCAGCGGACTCCGACGACTCACGGAAATTGGGCCAGATCCCGAGAACCGACACTCCCTCACTCGACGGCTTCTTCGTCATGGCCGAAAATTACTGTCTATATGTGCGGTGAGACCAATCAACAGTCCCAACGCACAATCTGACATCATAGCAACCCACCAATGTTGAACCCGGGCGTGAGCACCCTGTCGAGAGAGGCTCGAATGCGAGGTATTTCGGCGCTACCGGTGGTGGGTAGGCGCAGCAGCGGGATGCGGTACTTGACGCAGACCTTGTTCTTCAGCGCGTCACGGGCCAGCTGGTCCGGGTTGTTCTCGTGGTATTCGTATCCGTCGACCTCGACCGCGCAGACCCATCGACGGGTGACACGGTTGAATACCACGAAGTCGAAGCTCGCGCGGTTGTTCACGAACCGTGCCTCATCGACTGTCAGCTTGGTTATGTCGGGCAGCAGGTTTCGAACCAGTACCTCAGCCCGGATGCCGAGACCCAGGTAATTCTGTTCCTGCACAACCTCTTCCAGCACCGTGGCGATGATGTCCTGGGACAGGAATCGGGAACGTCGCCGGATTCGCGACATGAGCGGTCGCAGCCGCGCGGAGTAGTCGCGGTAGAGCAGGTCGAATACCGAGACGATCGAGCTGTCGAAAACGGTGCTGCCCGGGTTCCGGTAGCCGATGTAGCCGATGAGGTCGCGCAGATTGCTGCTGCGCGGCAGCATGTCGTGGTTGGTGACGAGCACGAAGCGCTTCTTCGCCCGCGAGACGGCGACATTGATCTTCTGTGGGTCGTCGAGGAACCCGAGCCCGCCCTTCTCTTCGGGGTCCGATGTCTCATCGAGGACCGTGGTCATCACGATCACGTCCTTCTCCCGACCCTGGAATCGGTGGATCGTGTCGGCTTCGACCGCGCCGAGGAGCGCGTCTGTGACCTTGCTGACCTGCTTGCGGTAGGGCGTGGTGACACCGATGTCCGTCGCCGCGAAGTCGGCACAGTACGTCGGGAGGATCTCGCGTTCGATCACGTCGATCTCTCGCTGGTTGGACCGACTCTTGCTGTGGCGACGCATGTGATTGCCTTCGACGGTCCGCGCGACGATCATCGATTCCCAGCCGGGGGTGCTGGTGGTGAAGGTGATCAGCTCGTCGTTGTAGAACTTGCTGTTGCAGAATCCGATGATGTCGGGATGGCATCGATAGTGCTCGCGGAGCATGGTGCGCGGCAGCGCGTCCCCGTACTGCTCGATCAACGCGGACAAGATGCTGTGCCGGTGGAAGTCGTACACCGGGTGCGGTGGGGGCGGGCAATCCTTCGACTCGAGACCCGGAATGTGGGCCAGCTGTTTCAAATCCCCCACGACAATCACGTTCTTGCAGCAGGCGAGCACGTTCGCGGCCTCGAGCAGATTCACCTGCGAGGCTTCGTCGATGATGAGGTAGTCGAGCATCCTGCCGCGCCCGATGCTGCGCTGCAGGGAATGGCACGTGCTGAGGATCACCGGATAGTCGCGGCTGAACCGCTGCCAATCGTGCACGTAGTTGTGGTCGTAGGTACCCGGCCGCCGCTGGGCGTAGCGGTGACGCAAGCGGTCGGTGAGCCAAAGCAGCGAGCGCTCGCGGTGTCGATCGGTCAGCTCGTCGAAGTTCGCCGAGCTCAATGTGCTGGTGAGCCGGTCGATCTCGCCATCGAGATCGGCGATCCGCTTATCGAAGTAGAGTCGTTGCAGCCGCAGGACGACCTCGACGTCCCCCGCGTCGACCGCCCGCATCGACCGGTATCTGATCCACTGGGCGATCCGGTCGATGACCTCGGGTAGCGCGCCCGGCTGGGCCAGCTCGGGATCGGTGTCGGCGATGTAGTCCAGGATCTTGGCCGCGGGCCAGCGCAGCACCGGCAACAACCGCTCATCCGGCAGCGATCGCCGATCGAAGTGGGTCATGAAGTGTTCGCGTTCGAGCAGGTAGCCGTCGCGTTCGGATCGCCGTTTGGCGAGTTCGCGCTGCGTGGTTTGGAGTCGGCGTAATCGCCGATCCAGGGTGGCGATCGCCTTGGCCGAGCCGATCTCGCCCCCTTCGGTCGCGACAAGGCGCGCGACGAGCCTGTTCCGGTTGTCCTGGGCCCCTCTGCCGAGAAATTCCCGCCGCTTTTCCGACCGACCCAAATCGGCTACGACATAGCTGATTTCGACGTCGATGAGCTTGTCGCGCACGTTCTCGACCGCGGCGTTGTTCGAGGACACGACCGCCACGGTCTTGGACTCGTCGAGCAGGATGTTGGCGATCAGGTTGAGGATGGTCTGGGTCTTGCCGGTGCCGGGCGGGCCGTCCACCGCCGAGATCGGAAATCGCAGCGCGTTGTCGATCGCCTCCCGCTGGCTCGGATTGGTGTGGAACGGGTAGATACGCGGCTCGGTCGCGCCGTCGCGCTGTTCCCAGCGGGCACCGGTGAGAAACCGATGCAGCACGCTATCCGGGTGGAGGAAGGTGAGGTGGTCGAGCCCTTCCCGCAGGAGGCGACCCGTCTCGGGCAGCAGACCCGCGAGTTCACGCCAATACCGCAGTACCGCAGCCGAGTCGGGAATCACGGCGCCGTTGCGAACGATCTCGACCTCGCTCGCGGGGTACGCGCGCCAGGTCCCGTCCTGGGCGAAGATGTGCCACCAGCCACCATCCGGAGTGTGGAAAAGGTAAGCGCCGCCGGAACTGTCACACAGCACACCGTCGGCGAGGATCTCAGCCCCCGGGTCCGGTGGTAGTTGTCGTGGGCGGTCAGCGAGGTAGACCCGGTCCCGGCCGTAGCGATAGGTGCCGCCGCGTGCGTAGCTGATGTGGATCAGACGGCCGTCGATCTGATAGCCCGTTATCTCGGCTGTTTTGTTCTCGACGGAACTACCGTCCCGCTCGCGGACGACCACGGCGAATTCACGTGCGTTGATCGTCACCTAGACCACCCAGATCAGCAGGGTAAGCAAACCCAGGATCGCCAGCCCGAACACCACCAAACCCCAACTCACAGACGACCGCAGGTGTCCCGTGTGGTTGACCGGTGGGCGCCATGTGGCGGGTGGGGGTGGCTGTGGTGGCCGAGGAGGGGGCGGCGGAGCGGCCGGACGGTGCGATGACGGAGGGAGATGCGGGGCCCACCACGGTTCGGCCGTAGTTGCGGGTGTCGACCGTGCTGCCGGGATGGCCTGCGATGGGCGCGCGGCAGGAGTGCCAGGCACCGGCCGGGCGGCAGGATTGGGAGGAGCCGGGCGTGCTGCCGGATCAGCAGGCGATGGGCGCGCAGCCCGGTGGGGAGGCGCCGATCGTACGGCCGAATTGGTAGGCGCCGGGCGTGCGGACCGCGACGTCCGCGGCTGCTGGGGTGGTGTGTCCGGTGTGGGCGTACTCGGCGGAGCAGTGGACAGCGAGCTCGTTCGCACCGGAGCCGCCGGGGGACGCGCCCTCTTTGCAGGGCTTTCGTACAACCTGCTCAGCTCGGCCTGTCTGCGCGCCTGTGCCGCGGAACGATCTGTGGGCGGCACAACCGTTGCGGCTCGTGCCGATGACGGAAGCGGCGGCGCACCCGCGGTCTTCGGTGTCCGGGTAGGTCTGGGTGGTGCTGGTGCGACGCGCGGTGGCGGGGATTTCAGCGCGGCGATCTGTTGATCCGTGAGATTGCGTAGCAGACCGACCCGCACGAGTTCGATCTGTGGGACGGGCACGCCCTTGTTCACGTAGGTCACGACGGTACCGGTGATCGCGATCTGCCAGCCGATCAGCTTCGGCAGCAGTCGCTTCCCGTTCCTGCTGAGGCGGCCGTACTTGGCGAAGAGCTGACCGGCGACGTCGTCGTGAGCGACGATGGTGAAATCTCCCTGCTCGTAATCACCGAGGTTGAGCAACGCCACGTCGCGGCCCTGGAATCCCTTGTTGACAATGCCGAACTGTATTTGCCCGTAGACGGTGATGGTCTCACCCGCACGGTTCAGCAGCTCGTCACGTTCGCTGCCTGCGACGAACTGACCGAGCGCCAGTTCGAAACCGCCCGCAGTCGGTGCGCCTGCCCCGGTCCCCGCCAAGACGGCTTCGACGTGGTCATAGTCGGTTCGACAGGCCCGCTTCAACGCAGCGGCAGCGTCGGCGACTCCGCCGATGCGGGCGAGCGCGGCGAACAACGGCGAGTTCTCTGGGTCGACGAAATCCCGTGCGGTGAAGATCAGGTTCTCGCCGGTGCCGCCGAAGTCGTCCCACAGCGATGGCTGGTGCCGCAGCGCGCGCAGTGAGACATCGATGACCGCGGCCGCGAAAGTGTCGATGCCGCTGTCGAAACGGGTACCGCGACCGGGATGTTGATAGTTGCGGTGACCTTGTTCGATCGCGGGCAACGTGGTACCCGCGAACGTATCGACATACATGCCGTCGTAGTCGATCAGGGTGATTGAAAGGTCCCGGCCGACAAGGATGTTCCCGTGCTGGAGATCGCCGTGCGCGGCGCCTGCGGCGCGCAACGCGACGACCGCGTCCGCGATCGCGACCCGCACCGTCTCGATGGCGACCGGATCCTGGTCGCCCTCGATCCAGTCCTCCACCCACACACCGAGCATTTCGCCGGTCGACCACCGCATGCGCACGGTCGGAAAACCCGTGCCGTTCACCATGATCCCGTCGGCTTGGTACACCGCATCGATCAGGAACGTCAGATTCGGATGGCCGGCGACGAACCGGTAAATGTGCTCGTAGCGTTCGCGCAGTCGGCGCTCATCATGGCCTTGCTTGTGAAAGCAGCGCACCGCGAAGCGCTGTTTCGAAGCGCTGTCGATGGCGAACGTCGCCGCGAACCCGCCAGAGGCGACTGACGGCATGCCCTGCGCGTTGCGCACGGGCTCACCGGTTCGAAGCAGGTCGACGTTACGGAAAGCGATCGGTGGATTAGCCACCGCGCCTTGGTAATTCAGTAGGCTCGGCAATCTCATAGTCGCACCGCGCAGATCGTCGTGTCGTCGTTGTCCATGCCCGCTCGGCGCGCGTGCGCCACCCATGTCCGGAACTCGTCGTCGTCACCGGGGATCGTGGCCACGTCGATGCGCGCGCCACCGCGATGCAGCTCCAGCAGGTACTTCGCCAGGCCGTCGGAGGCGAGCACGAGGTGATCACCATCGGTGTAGTCGTCGCCGTGCTCCCAAAGCGCCGCCCGATGGGAGACGTCCCCGGCGTGGGTGGTGATCAGGGCCGGGGTGCGACCGAACTGGCGCGGATCATCCAGCGGACCCGCTGCAATCAGCTCCCCGTCACGCAGGTGCAGCAGACACGCGTCGCCGATCCCGATGGCCCGGTACCGCTGATGCGCGACATCGATATCCACCCCGACGAATGTCGCAGCGCCACCGAGCCGCAGCTTCTCCCGCGCGTACCAGGGAAGGCCCGCCGTCTCGACCCGTTCCCGCCAGTGCGACCTGAGCTCGTCCAGCACACCGAGTTCCAGAATGTCCACGCCATCGATCGCGTAGGCGGCGACCAGCAGCTCCGCCCACTCCTCGGCGCGCGCGGTGGTCGACGCGCCGTCGGCGAGCGCGAAACGCGACCCGGTGCCCCCGACCGCGCGATCATCGTTCTCATCCTGGTCACGCCCTTCCTTATGCCGGGTGGCCAGGCGCGCCGCTGGAGCGTTTGTCAACGTATCCCCCTGTGCCCGAACGAATTCTCGAGTCGATCACCAGGTCGGCTCGTCGCCGTCGGCGCGCACGCTCCCGTCTTGGTCGTCATCGGCCACATCGCCATCGTCATCCGAAACCGCGTCATCGACGGTCGCGCCCATGAGCTCCTTCAGCCCGGTCGGGGTGACCGCGCGAGTACCGATGTCGAGGAAGTCGATCACCATCGTGACGTCCGCGTTGTAGAGGAACCCGCGGGATCCCGCACGCACCGGATAACCCAGTGACGCGGACGCTTCCAGCATCGACGGCGGCAGAATGCTCGAAGCCTCAAACAGCCGCTGCGCGTTCGGGTCGCTCAAACCCGCCGCGGTGTCCGGGAAGGTCACCGCCTGCCCGCCGAAGGCCGACAAGTGGAGGTTGAACACCAGGGCCGCGCCGTCGTCGGTGGACAGGGCACGGATCCGGTCGGCCGCGTCGCGCGGGTCGCCATCGGTACTGGCGCCGTCGGTCACATTGATCACGATCGGCGGGAAACTCGACGGATGCTCCGCGCACCACGACGCGATCACCGGTTCGGCATAGGCCAGTGCCGACACCATGGGTGTAGCGCCATCCGAGAGCGGATCCACCCACACCGGCATCTGCTGGTTCACCGAGACGACACCACCCGCGCCGTCGGGCACGCGCCGGGTCACCGCGTCGACGCGGCGCGGATTCTCGGCGAGTTCGGAGACCGGCAACACCCGCCGGTCGGCATCGGCACCATGCAAGATCGGCCCGATCTTCGCGCCATATCCCACCACCCCGACCTCGAAGTAGTTGTAGATCCGCTCGCCGCCACGACTGCACAACAGCACGGCGTTGCCGAGCAAGTTGTTCACCGCCTGCGCCAGCACATCAGCCTTCGTGCCCTGCCCCTGCCCGGCGGGCTCCGACATCGAGAACGACTGATCCACCAGCAACATCAACAACGCCGGCTGCTTACGGTTGATCTCCGCTGAGTACACGACTCCCCATTCCATGAACACAGATCACTGATAGCGCCATCCCACACGCATCTCGGACTCGAAAGGTAGTGTAGCCCTTACTGTTCCATCGCGACGGCAGCTCGTCGCCGGGGCTGCACACCTCGTCGTCCGAATCGAGGACAAGCCGTCGACGACGAAGGCTCGTTCTGGCATCCTCGTCAGAGCCGACAAAGCCAGGGGGAAATCCGATGAGCAACACACCACCGAACTGGTACCCGGACCCCTCCGACGCCGACTTCCTCAGGTACTGGAACGGCATCGAATGGACCGATGACAGGATGGCCGCCGCATCTGCCGCGCCGAATCCGGGCGCATCGACCGCGAAAGTACCGTTGTTCGGCGCACGCGCGCTGGCGAAGCGCCAGTCCGCCGAACTTGCCGACGCGATGGCCGAAAATCAACGACTCCGAGCGCAATTGACGGCGCTCGGCGGGCTCGAAGCAGCGCAACTGCAGCAGCTGCGCGACCAGCTCGCCACCCAGGTCACCGACGATCAGGCCATGCTGGACGCCCTGCGCGCCGAGGTGATCAGCACCCGCGACGAGCAGGTGCTGCAGGAGATCGGGATCTACGAGTACCGCCATCCCCTCTCGGACTCGATGGCCTACCGCACGGCGCTGGAGCTGTTGCAAGGCGAGATCAAGGCGATGGCGCGTCGCGACGGTGGTGCGATCGAGGCATCGACCACGTGGACCGTCAACGGTTCGGTCACCGAGGGACGGAAGATGGTCCGCGAGTACTCGAAGTTGATGTTGCGGGCATACAACGCCGAAGCCGACAACCTCGTCCGCAGTCTCAAGCCGTACAAGTTGCCCAGCGCGCTGACCCGACTGACAAAGATCGCCACCACGATCGAACGCCTCGGCAAGACCATGCAGCTGCGGGTGTCCGTCCATTACCACACGCTGCGCTGCCGCGAACTCGAGATGACGGCCGACTACCTGGAGTTTCTCGCGCGGCAGAAGGAGCACGAGCGCGAGGAACGCGATCGGCTGCGCGAGGAACGGCGAGCGCACACTGAATTGTCCAGGGAGCGGGAACGATTGGAGAAGGACCAACGGCGCTACCGTGAATCCCTCGCCGCGCTGGAGGCGATCGGCAAGGCACGGTCCGCCGACGCCGATCAGCTACGCGGTCTGTTGGCGAAGCTCGAGAGCGACATCGCGACGATCCAGGATCGTGCCGACAACTACCGGGCCGGATTCGTCTACGTGCTATCGAATATCGGGGCGTTCAAGGACATGGTGATGATCGGCCTCACCCGGCGGTTCGACCCGGAGGACCGGATCCGCGAACTCGGCAACACCTCGGTGCCGTTCAAGTACGACATGCACACGATGTTCTACGACAAGGACGCGGTCGGCATCAGAGACCAGTTGCATCAGCGACTCGCCGACCGGCGGGTGAACCTCGTCAACCAGCGCCGCGAGTTCTTCTACGCCACTCCCGCCGAGGTGCGCGAACATCTTCAGGCGGTGGTAGGCCAGGTCGGCAGTTTCGATGACCTGGCCAAAGCTGTGGAGTACCACCAGAGCCGATCCACCAGGTCGCGCTGATCACACGGAAGTTGCTGGGCAACAACGTAATCAGGGCACCGATCCGGTTTCGACGGCGTCGCGCCCGTGGCAATATGGTGCGGTGGTTGATACGCAGAGCGAGCTCACGCTCCACACCAGCGGCGGTGCCGACGATTTGTTCGACCTGCACGAGTGGTTGAACGACGACCGGGCGTTGCGCGGTCGGGTGACATTGGTGGAGACGCCTATTCGAGAAGGAGAGATGGGTGGGGTCACCGATTGCCTCCTCATCCTCACCTCAGCAGGCACCGTGGGCGCGCTGGCGAAATCGCTCTCGACTTGGCTCACGGTGCGCAGCTCCCATATCAAAGTCACGGTCACCCGAGGTGACGAGGAGATCGCCGTCGAAGGAAAAGGCGTCGAGGCGGGCAACGACGTCGAGAAGCTCCTACGTCCGCTCATCGACCGTCCTACGGACCCGCGGTGACCGGTGCCGCGGACCGCAGCGGCTGGCGCACAGTATTGGTCGGCGCGAGCCGCTTCTCACACCCCGACTTCCATGACCTGCCCGCCGTCGCCAACAACATCACCGACCTCGCCGAACGCCTCACCGCGCCCTCCGGTGGTGCAGTGGCCGAGCCACACTGCACCGTCCTGCACAACCCGAGCCAGTCCGTGCAGGTGGGAACCGCGATCGCCCGGGCGGCGGCCGAGGCCGAAGATGTTCTGCTGTTCTACTTCTCGGGGCATGGAAAACGAGATCCACGGGGAAACCTGCATTTGATTCTGACCGACAGCGACCCCGACCAGGTCGTGTTGAGTTCGATGCCGTACAGCTTCATTCGCGAAACGATCAGCAGGAGCCGTGCTCGCGCGCGCATCGTCATCCTGGATTGTTGCTTCTCGGGCAACGCTTTCGAAACGATGGGCGCGTCATCGGACATCATCGAAGACGCCGAAATCGAGGGCACATACATCCTCACCTCGTCCCCCAAGAACCAGAACTCACTGGCACCGGTGGGCGACCGCCACACCGCGTTCACCGCTGCCCTGCTGGCCGCCGCGACGGACACCGATCTCACCCTCGATCAGCTCTACGCCAGCACGGCCAAGATACTCAGGGGCCGCAGCCAGCCGGAACCACAATGCCGAGTTCACAATTCGGCGCACGCGCTGCGGCTGTTCGCTCCACCCACCGCACTGGCAGCACCCGCGGTGGCCGATCATGTCGATGGCGATGTGGTCGCCGTGCTCACCGCCGCACAGCAGGGCGATGTCGACGCAATGATCGAGCTGGCGCAACGATTCCACCGCGCGAAAGATCTCGAGCACGCCGAACAGTGGTGGCGCCTCGCCGCTGAGGCCGGGAATCCCGGTGCGATGTACAACGTCGCGGTGGTCAGCGAAATTCAGCGCAGATTCGAAGACGGCAAATACTGGTATCAGCGTGCCGCCGAAACCGGCGACACCAACGCCATGCACAACCTCGCGATCCGGCTTCGGCTCAGCGGGCGCGAGGCCGAAGCCGCCCGATGGTGGCAGGCAGCGGGCCATACCACGCCACAGCGCAACGGCGAGAAGCTGCGAAAAGTGGTGCTGCGAAAAGACTCGCCGGTCGACCCGCACATGCGGACCGACGATGAGGCACCGCAGTACTCGTTGCCGACGACCCGTCGACTGATGCTCATAACACTGGGGAAATGGGCCAACCGCCCGGCTACCTGGAACGAAACTCCCTGGGGCGGAGGTGTGCACACCCGCACCGGCAGCGGCTACTACCACGGCATGTCCGACGATGAGTTACTCGGCTCCGCACGGGTCTTCTGGAAATTCAGACCGGCGAACTGGCACGGCGTCGACTTCGCGGTAGTCGCCCATGCGGGAATCACCCGCGCGGTGATTCGGATCCACGACTTCATCGGGCCTTTCGGTGACCGTTACGGCATCCAGGGTCAACTGGTCGACGACCCGGACATTCTCGCCGAACTCGTCGACAAGACCGTTCCCCGACGGCAGAACCCCATCACGCTCTGGGCCTGATGACCTCACATCTCGACATCGGCACGCGCCACGACGCCGATACCGGCGGTGCATAGTTCAGCTGACGTGCCAGGGCCTGCGTTCCGCATAGGCCATAGCGCCTGGAGTCCCAATTTATGCCCTGACCAGCATGGACATAGAGAAACCCGCCGAGAGACCGTGTCTCTAGGCAGATAGATTCCCGCTGGTCAGGGCGTCGGGGTCAGTTCGACGATCGGCTTCGGAACCGGGATACCGAGCTTGGCGAACAAGTCCCGCTGAGCCTTCGTCGGCTCGGTCGCCCGCCGGAACGTGCCCGCCGGGCCGGTGAACGTCCCGACATGCAACCGGTCCAACTCCCGCTGGGTGGTGAACCACGTTGCGATAGTAGTCGTTTCGATGGTCCGGATCATCAACAAGGCCAGCCAACACAACACGACGTGCGCGCGGATGCGTTCCTCGAGTCGGTGATAGACCGGCCGCAGGTCCAGGAACTGTTTCATGTCCCGCCCGCCATGTTCGAACGACATGCGGGACTGGACGCTGTCGAAGATCGTGTGGGTCACCGACCGAGGCTTCTCTTCGGCCGAGAACCGCCGCTACCTGCGGCAGCGCGACCACCAGTACGTCATCGGCGAGAAGATGCGCTCCGGCAGCGAGGAAGCGGACGGCCATCCCGATCACGATCTGCGGCAAGGTCATCTCGGGAGTCCTTCGACTAGCCGTAAGCCCCGAACCCGCCGGGCTTCGCGCTGCCGCCGGATTCGTGCGCGGCAGTGGCAGTTTCGTCGACGCCACCCTCATCGGCGGGACCGGGTGGTCACGCTCGTCGCGGGCGACGGTTCGTCGGCGGCGGTCTCGAAATAGGTGGAGGTCGTGTCGAAGAACAACATATCCACTTCAAGGTTCAACAGGGTCGCGACCTGGTCGAACACCTGCCGTTCCAGGTCGTTAGTGACCGCGTGCACCAGTCCATCGCCAGATAACAGGCGTCGTCGCTGGTCTCGGCCCCGCCCTACGAAAAACCGGGTTTACCGACCGCGTCTCCGACTGGTGAGGGGAGGGGTCGTGCTGCCTCCATTGCCTACGGCACCGGCGAACTGACCCACGTCGTGTGGGGATTTCTGGACGACCTCGATCTTCGTCGTTGGCGCTGGCGCATCGGCAGGTGCGGACTCGGGCTGTGGCGCCTTGGTTCCCAACAGTTCCTGATTGATCGCCTTCTGCCGTTCCCGCAACCCGTCGAGGCGGTCGGCGTGCTCGAATGGCTTGCCCAGACGTTGTTCGGAGCGTTCACGTTCCTCGCGTTCGGTGGCAAGGCGGCTCATTGCGACATCGAGTCGTTTGTCCAAGCCGTTGACCGCGTTCTCCAGCCTGAGCATCAGTCCTGGCCCGCCCCTTTCCAAGGTCTTCTTGTCAAGGGTGACGTAGAGGTCTGTGCTGACATCGGAGAACACAACTTCGACGTGGACTTCTCGGCCGGTGGATACGGTGCGGGCGTCGAGGACGAGGCCCGCGATCTCCGCTACGCCCTGGTCGGAGAAGACCTTCCAGACCGAGCGGGGGTCCTGAGTCAGCTTGGCCAGTCGTGCGGCGAGCGCGTCGCCGGCGTCGCCGCGGTGGTCGAAGAATCGACCGTTGACCTTGGCGGCGAACGCGTCGCCCTTGGTCGGTTTCCGGTGCGCGATTGCTCGGGTGTAGGCGTCGATCTCAGTTTCGAGGGCAGGGATGGCGTTGTCAGCGTCGCGAATACGGATATGCAGCATCGACTGGCTCCGTTGGTGGGCTCGGCGCAAGCGATCGAGTTTGGTGACCTCGATGTCGACTTCGGCCTTTTCCAGCACCAGCGGATTGCCACTGGCGATAGCGAGGGCCTCGTTGGCGTTGAGCGCCGCATCGCCGATATCGTCGATCTCCCTGGCGGTGAGCGACCCCTTCAGAAACTGGTTGACCATGGCCGCTTTTCGCGACTGAGCTGCCCACATGCGAGCATCGAATGTGCCCTCGGTGACGGCGCGAGCAACAGCGATCTCAGCGTTTTGATTGCCCTGGCGGATACCACGTCCATCACGCTGATCGATGTCAGCTGGCCTCCAGGGGCAGTCGACATGCAGCATGGCGACCATCCGGTCCTGAATATTCACGCCGACGCCCATCTTGGAGGTGGAGCCGAAAAGGAACTGGATACTGCCGTTGCGTGCCTTGGTGAACAGCGCCGCTTTGCCCTTGTCGTTCTTCGCGTCGTGGATGTAGGCGAACAGGTCCGCCGGTGCGCCCCGGGCGATGAGCTTGGTCTTGAGTTCGTCGTAGGCATTCCAGTCCTCGCCTGGTGTTCCCAGGTCACAGAACGCCAAGACAAGGCCGCCGCGGCGAGGGTGTGGCTGTCCGTCGCGACCGAGGAAGACCTGGTCCTTGGCGGCTTGCCATTTGTCGAACATCCAGTCCGCCGCCGCTTCGAGCTTGAGGCCGAACTGATCGTCACCGACCTGTTCGTCCGGCTGATGGCGCGACATCGCCGAGTAGAGCGCGACATACCTCGCCGTGGCGGGACTCGGAGACTTAGCGTGGAGGTGTCTGGCGATGGCGCCTCCCTCCGCAATGTCCAACATCGGGCGATCCTCGTGCGCCGATACGGTACGAGAGCCGAGTCCGAGCGACTTGACAAGGCGCAGGTCAAGAGCTGCGGCACGACCGTCGGACGAGATCTTGAGCATGTTGTCCACGGTGGGATCAACCGCGCGCGACTTCACCTTCTGGGCCCGATGACCGAGGTCCCGGACGTATTCGAGCTGGGTGTCGGTAGCCGGGACGGAGATGACCTCCGGCGCACGCTGCCCGTCGGCCCGACGCGCGAGTTTGGGGACCGGGAGCTTCAGGTCCTCCGGCAATTTCACGTCGGCGGCGACATGGAACATGCGTTGCAGCTCGATGACGTTGCGGAACCCCACGAGTCGGGTCTTGAGACTCCACGAATTGCCGTCGACCGACATCTCCAGCTCGGTCTTCGTCTTGCCGAAGGTGGCCGCCCACTCGTCGAAATTGCGGATTCCGGCGTCTTCGAGCAAGTCCGGGCGGAGGTAGCGCTGCACGACGTACGCCTCGGTGATGCTGTTCGCGAGCGGGGTCGCCGTGGCGCCGGTGATGGCGCGCCCGTTGTGCTTGTCGCGCAGGTACTCCACGACCATGTGCAGTTTCTGCGCCCGCTGGCTTCCGGCGATGGCGGCGGACTCGATCTGGGTGTCGGTGGCCAGATTCTTGAAGTCGTGCAGCTCATCAACTACGAGGTAGTCGATGCCGGTCTGCTCGAACGTGATGCCCGGATCGGTCGGGGCGCCGACCTTCTTTTTCAGCTTCTCCTCGGACTTAAGGATCGCGTCCTCGATACGTTTGACGGTCGTGCGTTTGGCCCCGCCGGCCATGAGTTCGGCCAGATACTCGCGGCGCGGTTGGATCTCGCGGTCGAAGTACCAGTGCGCTGTGTCGCGTGCGACCTCGAGGCGTTGGAATGACCCGCGAGTCAAGATGATCGCGTCCCAATCGCCGGTCGCTGCGCGGGCGACGAACTGTCGTCGTTTCTCCCCCGCCAGGTCCTCGGTGCCGGCGGCGAGGATGCGCGCCTGCGGATACGCCTGCAAGAACTCCCTGGCGAATTGATCGAGCATCGAGTTCGGCACCATGATCGCTGGTTTGCTGACCAGCCCAAGGCGTTTGAGTTCCATGACGCCCATCGCCACCCCCAACGTCTTGCCCGCGCCGACGGCGTGGAAAAGACCCACATTCGGCTCGGCGATCATCCTGGCGACCGCGGCCCGCTGGTGCGGGCGCGGGGTGTAGACCCGGGATAGGCCGGGCAGGCTGAGCACCTTCCCGTCGGTCTCGTAGTTACGCAAGACGAGGTTGTTGAAACGTCGGTTGTACTCCTCGCTCAGCCGCGCTGCGCGGACCGGGTTCTCCCACACCCATTCGCTGAACCGTTCGTTGACCTGTTCGGCCTTCTCGTTGGCGGCTTCGGTTTCGGTCGGGTTGGGGATGCGTGACTCACCGTTCTCGTCCGGATCGAAGACGCGGATCGGAGCCTGGCGCAGCAGGGCTTGGGCGATTTTGGGTGCCGGGACGCGGGCGGTGCCGAACTCCTGGGTCGCCAGAACGCCGCGACGGCCACCGGTAACCTTCCACTCCCCCGCCTTGGTGTGCTCGACGGTGATCGTGTCGTCGTTGAGGACCTCGTTCAGGAATGTCTGCACGTCGGGCGCGTCGATCCAGACCGCGCCGAGTCGGGCGTCGATCTCGGCTGGTCCGAGATCGACGGGGATGACCCCGGTCAGCGCGGTGACGTTGTCGCTGTAGGTCTCCGGGTTCGCGGCGGCGGCGTTGCGGGCTTGATCGAGCTTGAGACGGACATTGCCCGACAGATATTCCGCCGCAGGAACGAAGCGGCCGTCCTCGGCGGGGTCGGGGTAGATCAGACCTCGGCATTGCGCGCGAGCGTGGTCGTCGTCGATGCCGAGCAGGCCCGCGATGACCGGCAGGTCGATGCGGCCGTGCGTATCCAGGCAGATCGCCACCGCGTCCTCGGCGGTGTCCGCTCCGGTGCGCGGGGTGCGCGGCGCGACGACGCGCTGGCGCATGATCGCCATCTTCACCGCGGTGTCGGTGGTGGCGTCGTAGTCTTCGAGCGCCAGCACGATCGGGGCGTGCGGGTCGTCGCGGAATACCCTCATGACCAGGGGACGACGGACCGACATGACCGGCTCACCCGCATCATCGACGCGTCCGGTCGGATGCCATGTGCAGCGGTTGATCGGTCCGAATCGCTCGGTGTAGCGGTCGTAGCGGTGGTTGAGTCGCGTGCGCAGGGCTTCGATCTCGTCGGAGTCTTCGGCGTTGGCGGCCTCGTTCTCCAGCAGAGCGACCGCGGTGTCGCGCAACCCCAGTAATGCCCGCAGTTCCTCGGCCTGGGTTTTCGGGATCGTCAGCTCGCTGTAGGTGCCGTCGACGTGCAGTGCCTCGAAGCCTTGTGCTGTGGCGCGCAGGTGGCCAGGGAATTCGTTCGCGTCGCCGGGTGCGCTGGCCGCAGCACGTCGTTCGCCGGCGACCAGTGCACGGGACTGATGGGCGATGCCCTCGCTCAGGGCTTGCCGCGCGATGCGATCGAGCGCCTCACGGAGTTGCTGTTCCAGGTCGCCGCGCCCGTGCACCTCGACTGCCAATCCGCCGTACATGCTGGTTCCGGCTCGTAGCTCACCGAGAACCATGTCGGGGTTGTTGAGGAAATACTCGTTGACGACGACTTCCGCATCACCGGCATCTTGAGCCAAGGGCACTTCGGTGCTGGTGGCCAGCTCGAACGGTCCACCGAGCTGGCGTGGCGCGCCATCTCGACGGCGCAGGATCAGAATGTCGGTGACCACGTCCGTGCCCGCGACTCGCCGATGTGCGCCATTGGGCAGGCGGACCGCACCGAGGAAGTCGGCGTGAGCGGCGATGTCGCGACGGGCGGATGGATTCTTCTTGTCCAGGGTGAAGGAGCTGGTCACCACCGCCACCACACCGCCCGGCTTGGTCAGTGCGATCGACTTGAGGATGAAGTGGTCGTGCATGCTGTGCTCGCCGGTGTTGTGCACCGGATCGTGGAGCCGTGTCGAGGAGAACGGCACGTTGCCGATCGTGGCGTCGAAGTGTCCTTCGGGCAGACGGGTGTCGGCGAAGGATTCGACCCGGATGTCGGCGTGCGGGTAGAGCGCCTGTGCGATCCGAGCGGTGGTGGAGTCCAGTTCCACACCGGTCACGCGCGCCGATTCCGGGGCACGTCCGATGAATGCGCCTGCACCGCAACCTGGTTCGAGGACTCGTCCGTCGACGAACCCGAGGGATTGGAGGTGATCCCACATCGTCCGCACGATCATCGGATCGGTGTAGTGGGCGTTGAGGACGGTGCGGTTGGCCTGCTTCCATCCGGTTTCGCCGATCAGGGTTCGTAGCGATTCGGCGTCGGCGCGGAACTCTTCACGCTCGGCGTCGAAGATCGCGGCGGCGGCGCCCCACGAGGTCCATTTCGCCAACGTTTCTCGCTCGGCCGGCGTCGGGGTGCGGTCGTCGCGTTCGAGGACCTGAATGGTCTGGATCGCCGCGAGGTTCGCCTCGATGCGCCGCTGTGGCGACCGGGGGATCTCCACTTCGGGCGCCGGAAGCCGTTCGGCGCGACGGAATCCCGCGTTCACGGGACCGGTCGCATTGGCCCTCGCTGTTGTGAGCGGCCCGGTGGCCGCCTCGGTCCGAGGTGGTGTCGCTGGTGACTGGTCGGTGGTAACAGGCACCGCCGTCGGTGCCTGCGCCTCGGACGGCATAGGGGCAGGGGTCGCACCATTGGAGGCCGCTGGCGGCGATGCCAGGGCGGTCGAATCCTGTTGAACCTCCGACGATTCGATGGGTGTTGCGTGTTCGGTCTGCGGTGTTGTGTCCGCGTGGCCGGAGGCGAGGGGCGCAGTGTCGGCGGTGGTCGCGGCGCCGGTCTCGGTGAAGGGCAGGCCGAGCCTGGTGAGCGAGGCTCGCAGGTACCCGACGCGGCGGGTGCGCACGGCGAAGTCGGTCGCCCGCCGCTGATACCAGAATTTCTGGGGGCGTGACCACTGGAATTTGGCGTCGTGCAGGGCTTGGCGGAGTTGCAGGTTCGCTTTGTCGGTGTTGCGGACCAGCGTGCCTTCGGTGGTGTGCTCGATGAGGATCGGCAACGGAGTCGTCGCGTCCTCGACCAGGGGTGCGGGTTCTGGCGGATCAGTTCGGGATGTAGCGAGATTCGTTTCGGTGCCGACGATTTCAGCTGCGGCGGGAATCCTCGGCTCTGGGTGCTCGGCCAGATGGGCACGAATCCGAGGCATGACTTCGCGCACGGGTAGCGCTTCGGTGATCGGCGCCGCGTCGGCGGCGGGGTGGACGATCCACTGGCCGCGTTTGGGTTCGAGGAGGAAAGTGTGTCCATCGACAACGACGTGCGCCCGTTGTCCGTGCACTCCATCGAACTGTTCGCGGGCCGCCAGCCCGAGTTTGTCGACGAACCCCGCCAGCCGCTCGATGCGCGAGCGCATCTCGACGTAGTCGGTGGCGTCGGCGGGGTTGATGAGCTGAGCCTGGTCGAGCAGCGTGCGCGCTTGCTCGAAGCGTCCAGCCCGAAGGTGTTCACCGGCCGCATTAACCATCGGCCCTGTGGCGTGTGCGCGCTCGTACTGGCGGGCTTGGACCGAGGCGGGTGTCTCGTCGTAGAGGTCTGGGCGGGCCCGCAGGTAGCACTCGACCCACAACCAGGTCGGCCCGAATCGCTCCCCCGCCGACAGCGCCTTCAGCGGCCCCTCGGTGAGGTATCGCGGCGCGGTGGAGGGGTTGAAGATCTCGGGTGGCCGGTTGTAGCCACCGTAGGCGTAGGCCTCGTCCTCGATCGTGCACCGCAGCGTTGCCAGTTCGACCGGGCTGAACATCGCATCGGCCCGCGCCAGACGTTCGGCTTCGGCACCGCTGGTCGCCGTGCCGACCTCGCGGCCGACTTCCCACGTCTGCACACCGTCGATGAGGTAGTCCCGTCCACCGACGGTGACGATGGTGTCCTGCGTGCTGGAGCCGAGTTCTATCGCGCCGGCCGCGCGGCGTCCTGCCTCTCCAAGATCAGCGCCAGCTGTTCGCGCTTCTGCTGAGCGGTCAACTCGTCGTGATCGCTCAGCATCCAGTGGACCTCCTCGACCAGATGCGGATACCGGCGATCCCACTCGCTCGCCTCCGGGCTGCCCGGCTCCATCTCCAGGCGCTGCTCCACCGCTCGCTCCTCCTGCTGCATCACCAGCAGGTCGCGCTCGGTCCGGCTCGGTTGCGGGTCGTCCTGGTTCTCCGGGGGCATCGAGTACAGCAGCTCGGCCAAGGCCATCTCCGTCGCCTGGGCGCGCACCGTGTTCAGCGTTCCCACCCGTTGCAGGTAGTCCTGTCCGGGGGTAATCGCGTCGGTTTCCAGCTGGGTTGAGATCTGCTCGATTCGCTGACTGATCTGATCTGCCAGCTGTTGGAAGTGCGTCTGCGGGTCCTCCAGCAGTTGCGTTGTTCGTGGCAGGTACGTCGTGTAGTAGGTCCTGACCTGGTCGATGATCATCGCGTTCGTTGTCCTTTCGGTGGTCGACGGTCGAGGGTGCCGGGTTCGGGTCGCCCCATAGTGCCTCCAGGCTCAGCTGGTCTTCGCTGATCTGTATTCTTCGCGGTCGCCGCGCCATAGTCGCCTCCGTGTTCGACGGCGGGGCGGCGCATCGCACCAGCCCCAATGGTTCCGTTGTTGCTGATGTGTCGAGAACATCCACCTGCGACGATTGCCGCAGGTGAACTCGATGCACTCTAATATATCGAAAGGCTCGATAGTATCGATAGCACCTAAAGCGGCCCGGCAGTGGCGGGCGCTCAGTGCTTTAGCAGCGATCGGGCCATTGGATACACTGGAACCATCGGGGATGCGGCGGGAAGCCGACCGCGGACCGGGATGCGCGTTCTGCCGTCGAGAGGGAAGGAAACCCGTGGCCGACACACAGTCCGACAAGGCGGAGATGCCGACAAAGGGCAGGACGAACTTCTCCTGTAGCAACGAGGTCTGGTCCGACGCGAAGAAGCAGTGGCAGAAGCAGATTCGCCAGTTCCCGACCTGGGCAGGATGGCTGGACGCAGCCTTCGCCTCGAAGACTGCGCGCAAGCGCGCGGAGTTGGGGTTGACCGAGTACGAACCCGCTCCTGACCGACTCCCTCCCGGTCGACGCGTTCCACCCGAGCAGGCGGGCACCCGACCGCGCCGCTCGTACAGCGGCGACACGAAGATCATGGCCGACGCACGAGCCACCTGGTGGGCCGAGGCCGAGCTCTACCCGGCGTGGTCGGACTGGGCCGAGGAGGCCCTCGCTGACCAACTCCCCCGACCGGCGACAACACCCGCCACCCCGATCGAGTCCGCCGACACGGTCGCGGCACCGTAGCCGCGGAATCCGCAACCCACCCCACGGGCGCTCCAAGTTCTTATAAGAACTTGGAGCGCCCGTGGCATTTCTAACCGGTTGCACCATCGGATCGACACCCCCGATAAGACCGCCCGCACCGGCGAGCCGGGCACGAGCGACGCATCGCCGACGGTCGACGCATCTGCGCGCCCCACTCGCGCATCCGAGCCCACCGGTGGCCCGACTCGCGCGACCAACTGCGAAAACTGACTTTCAGGCCGCTGACCTGGAAAAACCTGGCGAATATCGATCGACTCGACCAACCTTTAGATCCTTTCGATACAATCGAGTCTCTAGCATCAATAGATGCTTCGGAAACTGGGCGCGAGCCCAGCAACCGGCCAACCCTCGACAAAGGACAGAGATCCGATGCCCGATCCACTCATCTCCCCCGACCGCAAGACCCCGGAATCGGTCATCATGACCGCCCGCTACCTCGAGGCAGTGCTCGAGCAGGCACACACCGCCGCGAACGCCACCTCCTACATCGACATCGACGAACACGGTGCGCTCGTGCGAATCAATCCCGATGACGACTCCGCCGAAGCCGTGGCCCGCGCGGACAACGCGCTCACGCACTACCTGCGCGAGCATCGTGGCGAGCTCGGCGCCGACCCACGGTGGCGTACCCACTACGCCGATTTCGATCGTGCCGACGCCCCAAGCGCACAGTTGGACGCCGGAGCTAGGCGAGATAGCTTGCCCGAGGATCGAACTCGCCACCGCGGCGATCACGAATCGACTACCCGACGCCATGCCCGCCATGTCGAGCAACTGATCGCCGACAGTGCGCGAGGGGGCGACGCGCACGCGGTCGCGTGCGGCTCGTTCGCCTTCCGCACGGCCCCGGTCACCGCAGCTGGGGCACCGGCCGCCCTCGCGCGGCGCAGCCGATGAACGTGCGGTCGCGCAATGCCCGATTCTTTGGCCGGGTCCTCACCACTGCGGCATGGGCTATCCGCGCGGAACTGAGCTACTGCCGTGCGATCAGGCTGGCGCTGCTCGTCAGGGCGCACGGTGGAGGTTGGTGGCAGACCCTTCGAACCCTGGCGAGTACCTACGATGTCAGTGCGCTCCACATCGGGGACCACTGGTTCCTCATCGGTCCACAGAGCCCCCGAACGCTGGACCAACGGCCCGACCAGGGACGCTGGGCGTGGTACATCTGCGGCCCCAGCCTGCTCCACCAGACGCCCGACCGCTCGCTGGGCCGGAAGAATGCGCCCCGGCTTCCCCCCGACCGCGGCGTTGACCTTCTGCCAGGAGTGGTCCGATGCGGCTCGCCAGGCCCAGCAGCGCGACGGCGCATGGTCTCGACCGATCAGCGAACCCACAGCAACGACTTCGGATGCTTTCGATACATTAGAACCATGACCCCGGCGATCGGCCGGACGATGAACCAAGAAAGAGGTGGTCGGCAATGTCGATCCTGTTGATATACCCGGCCGTTGCCATCCTGATCACGGTCGTCGTGCTCGCCGTGAAGTACCGACGCCCGAACCCGGGTCCACCCCAGGCACGCAGGCGGACGGGTCGCGTGGCGCGGGGAGTCGCAGGCGGCCTGGCGGGCGCGGCGGCAGGGATGACCCTGGCGAGCCTGCTGGGTCGGACCAAGCGCCGCTGAGCCGACCGCCCGGTAGGGCCCAGCCCTACATGACCAGCTTTAGCTGTTTTAGATACTTTCGATACTTGAGGAATTGTGGAGGTGGCGTGCCGTGGCCGATACATCCGCCTCGCGTGCTTCGTTCGCCCGAATCACGCGCGCTCTCGACGAGTGGGCGTTCGAGCACGACCGCCTGCCCGGCCCGTCGTCTCAGCGCGGGCAGTGGACGATGTATTGCTGCCCTGCGCACGAGGACGCAGACCCGAGCTTGGGGTTGATCCACAACAAGGACAAAGCCAAGACGGTCGTGCGGTGCTTCACCGGCTGTCCCGACACGCAGGTCCTAGCGGCCATCGGACTGTCCGGTAACGCGATCTGGGACAGGCAATGGGTCCGGGAGCCTGGCACTTCACCTCGACCCCGGCCCCCTCGACCCGAGTCGCAACAGGATCAGCGGAGTGCTCGTGATCCGGCGAGACCGTCGAAGAAGCGACGCCTCGGCAGAGTCGTCGGCCCCCGCTACCGGGTCGCGACCTATCTCTACACCGACCAGCGTGGCCTTCCGCTCGGCGAAGTCGTGCGGATACATGTCCCACACGAACGGGGCATCGACAAGATGTTCTTCCAGCGCAGGGTCGACGCCGGTGGCCGGTGGCACAAGGGCGGTTTCGCCCCGGCGCTCTACCGCCTGCCCGAAGTGGCACGGGCCATCGCCGACGGTGAGGAGATCTTCCTCGTCGAGGGCGAAAAGGACGTGGAACGGGCGCGTAGAGCGGGACTGGTCGCCACCTGCAACGCGATGGGAGCGGGTGCCTTTCGGCGCGCCCACGCCCGCCAACTCGCCGGTGCGGCGCGGGTGGTAATCGTGGCCGACCGCGACGAGGCCGGCTACCGCCACGCCGCCGAGGTCCAACGGCTCTTGATCGGCCTGGTGCGGGAAGTGGTGGTCGTGGAGGCCGCCACCGGCAAGGACCTCAGCGACCATTTCGACCTCGGTCACGCCATCGATGAACTCGTGCCGGTCACCGATACCCAGCTCGACCAGGGCTTCCCGACCGCCCAGGCAATCCTCGCCGAGGCCGAGAACACCCTGGAAGGTGCGTTTCGGCGTTCGTTCGATCCCGAGACCGGGTGGCGGTGGGTGTGGGCCCCAGAGATCGGGGCCGACTACGCGATCGAAACCACGGCGACGCACGCGACAGACAACCAACAGATTTCGGAGCCAGCCATGCCACCGACCGAAACGCCACCACACGAGGGCGTAGAGATCACCGTTTACACCAAACCCCACTGCCCGCAGTGCGATGCCACCAAACGCACGCTCGACAACCTCGGGTTCGCCTATCGGGTCGTCGATGTCGCCCAGGACCCCGATGCGCGAGAGCGTCTGTTGAGCATGGGATTTCGTGGTGCCCCCGTGGTCGAAGCCGGAAACGTTCGATCCACCGGATTTCGCCCCGACAAGCTCAAATCGCTGTCCGGTGTGCTGCGCACCGACGTGGTGGCAGAACAGGAGGCGGCTGCTGTGCAGCCGGGGTTTCGTCACCCCGGCGAGGCGGATCGCCTGAGCGTAGACGCGGTGCAGAAATGGGCCGCCCCGTACTTGAGGAGCGCCCAGCGGCGAGGCGAGATCCCCGAACTGGGCTCGCCGCAATGGACTTCGCTTCCCAACGGAGATCCCCGCAAAACCGGAGCGGTGGTAGAGGCGGCCATGCGCTACGTACGCCAAGCCAGCGCACCCGAACCGGCAGCCTCGCCATCTCGCAGTCAGGGCGCCGATGTTGCCGCAGCGCGCGGTGATGGCCGGCGGCCGACCTTTGCCGCACTACAAGAGGCCCGCCGTGGTGAACAGTCGCTGCGGGCCGCCAGCGGACCGTTGACCCCGATCGCCACGACAACGGCTTTCGCCGGCACCGCGCTGCCCCCGGCAGCTTCAACCACAACCACCCCCGCACCGCACCGCAGTCTCGGTCGCGGGCGCTGAACAAGGAGAAGATCAAAATGAACGCCACCACCGACCGGTCCGCCCCTCCCTCGGGGCCCTGGACACCGGTGCTCTCGCCTGTGCATGTCCCCGAAGCCGCGCCGGAACCCGAACCCGACCAGCCCGTCGAGGCGGCGCCAGACACCAGCAACACCGACCCCGAGCCGACGCGTCGACCCCGGCACCTGATTCTGGGGGTCTCGGCGGCCGTGGGTGCGCTTGGTCTCGGCGCGCTGGGGTTGGGGCTGAGCGCTGCAGGGCCGACGCACACCGCACTTCCGGTCCTGCCGAGTACTCCCCCACCGGTGGTGACAACGACCCCGGCGAACTTTCTGTCAGGCGGTCCTTGCCCGAATGCCGTGGAGGGCCACATATATCGCGGCAACGGGCCCGGCGGCACGGCTGGTGGGGTTGCGGCGATCTTCGCCTTCCAGCACGCGTACTACGGCGCACGCTCGGGTGATCAGGTCCGGGCCATGGTGCTCCCGGAGTCCCCGGCGTACTCGGCGGCGACGATCCAACAGGGCATCGACACCATCCCCGTCTCCACGGTCTACTGCCTGACAATCACCCAACAGCAGCCCACCCACTACCTTGTCGACGTGTTCGAGCGTAGGCCCTCCGGCGAGACGAAAACCTACCGCCAGAACGTCACGACCATCGACCGTCACGGGCGTACGTTCATCAACACCATCAGCAGCGCCGAAGCCGAGCTCCCCCAGGTGAAGCCGCAACCGATTCCCCTGCTCGAAGCAGCCATGAAGCCCGCTCCGACACCCGTTCCGCGACCTTGAGGATACTGAGATCATGAGCAGCCCGACCTCCCTGCACGACGATGTCATCGCCTACGCGGCCACCCGTACCGTCGACTCACCCGAGAAGATCTCCGAAACCGTCGAAGCCCTCGTCGAGGAATGCCAAGAGCGCGCCCGCACCGCCGCAGCCGAAGAGACCACGCTGACCGGTAGCATCTTCGCCCCCACTGTCGTCGGCATCGATCACACGATCGTGCCGACGCTCGCAACAACGATCGAGTATCTGATCAGTGTCGTGGTGACCATCGAGTTCCGCGCGATCTTGTGACTGCCCTTAGGCACGAGGTCGCACCACGGTCGCCGCGAAATGCCCACCGGATTCTGACAAGTATCCGGTGGGCATCTTTGTGTACTCATTGTCCAAGGGAGACGCACGTCCCGGATTCGCGATGTTGGAGCTCGAGCACATGGTCGTCCTCGCTCACGAGACCGAAGTCGCGGAGCACGAAACTCGCCGCCACCGCGGACGGCACTAGGGGCAAACTCCCCCAGTGACGGGACAGATATGCGGATCATAGTCTGCGGTGAGTCGACTGGCGATGAAGGCGCTATTGTCTGCGTACTTGGGTTCGATCCAGCGAGCCCCGACCATCACCGAGACATGCTCAGCGCCAGCAGCTCTGAGTCGCAGCACGGCGGACTGCGTGCGAGACCCAGTAGTCCAGGTGTCGTCCAGCAGGAGAACGTGTTGTCCGTCAAACCGTGAGGATTCTGGTTCGATGGCGAATCTGTCAATTGTCACCTCGCGAGAGCCAACCGGGATGCCAGTTCGACTCAGGGCAGGGCTCGCGGTCACCGCCTTCAATTCAGAGGCGATGCGGAAGAACGGGTGAACCCCCTGCCGTCCGCCGGACGACGGAATTGTCAGCATTTGAGTAATCGGCTGGCCGACCAGGCGGCTGATGCAGCGCTGGTGCAGGTTGATTCCGACGGCAAGCAGCCACGACAAGATGAGTGCGTGGCGCTCTCGAACAGCGGCACTAGAATCATCCTTGTACTGGCGCATCATCAGACCAGACTGGCTGCCCGCGATGCCATACGTCAGTGGAACGACGATGTCGGCCATTCCGTTTGAACGATTCGCGCAGGCGTAGCACCGCTCATAGCAAGGCTCGATCGGGGTCGTACATGTCGAGCATGTCAACGAGGACTCACGGATGACGTTGCGCAGGAACCCGCCCGCGAGCAAACGAAGAATCCGCACTTGACCATCGACATCCGGTTGCATTGATGCGAGTCTCTGCTCTCAGGCTAGCTAGGCAAGGACAGGTCGGCCAGGCGCGCTCGCGAACGCCGCGAACTTGTCGATCAGCTCCATCACCTGGGCCGTACTCGATGCCTGATAGACCCCTGGCCGGTCAAGCATTTGGCGCCCCCACCGCGTGGCGTTTACTACACGATCGGTGAGGATGACTGGGCGTCCGTGCCCGATAGCGACTCGGGCTTGGATGCGAGCTCCGCTGTGCTCGCCAGCTTCGACAATGACCGAGGCAATACCGAGCCCGGACATGGTCGCGTTACGCATGGGAAAGCTGTGTTTAGTAGGTGGTGCGTCGGGCAGGAACTGGGAGATGAGCGCGCCGTGGCGCGCGACTTCGTCATGCAGTCCCCGGTTGGCGGCTGGGTACACCTTGGTGATTCCGGTGCCGATCACACCCACTGGCCGCCCGCCTGCATCGATGGTCGCGCGATGTGCGGCGGTATCAATGCCTGCGGCCAGGCCAGAGAGGACGGTGATACCGCGGTCTACAAGGCCGCGGGCGATGTTGGCGGCGATGCGTTGACCTTCAGATGTAGCGTCCCGCGACCCGACGACCGATACAGCCGTTTCGCCGTTTTTGAGCTGTCCACGTGTGAACAGCAGGGGCGGGACTTCGTGGATGCTTTTGAGCGCTGCTGGGTAATGCTCATCGAGAACGGTGATGATGTCGAAGTTGCCGCGTTCCGTCCACTGCTTCCATGCCTGCTCGGCGTCTTTTAGGGCGCGGCACTCGGTGGTCTCCAGATTCTCGACTTCGAGCGCCAGAGGGTAGAGCTCGTCCCATAGGGTGCGGGCCGATCCACGGAGGGCGGCTTCGCAGGCGACCTCGGGCCAGCTCATTCCGTTGGGCTTGAGTTTGAGCATGGCGAGCAGTAGTGCGCATTCGGTGTCGTTGGTGTTCATGCGGTGCGCATCCCATTCTCCTCTCGAACGCGTGTTTGATACCATCATCGCATCCGCGTATGACAACTTAGCCCAGGAGCCGCAGGACTGTCATCCTATGCAGCGTGCGCTAAGACCTGCCGATCGCCGCCCTCCAGCGTGTCTTCAGTGCCTGCTGTGTAGCCGGTGACCTTGTCGTAGGCCCGTGCAGCCCACCTGGTATCGCCGATGTGCGGTATGCCGTTCGTCCTCGCTGGGCGGTTCTACGCCGATCAGCCGGGACAGATCATCAGACTGCCCAGGGTGGGGTGATGGCCTTTGCCCGCACCTGACGCAGCTCGTCGTGCAGTTCGGTCCAGTCGTAGGTGTGGGTCACCCGGGTGTGGGCGTCTCGCGGCGATAGATTCGAGGCGACGGGCCTGTCGTGCAAACTAACGCAGATCGGTTCATCGAACGCGCCCGCCGCAGATCACGCGAGACCAACAGCGATCCTGCGTATCGATGCGACTGTGACAGCTACGGATGGCCGCAGGACTTGGGCGTTGGCAGCAGATCGACACTTCTGTTCACTGATGCTTCCCGGAGGAGTCTACGACCTCTGCGTATCGCGCCAGCTCAAGTCTCGGGCGTTGTCGAATCGGTCAACATCGCTGTGGGGGAATGGTTTCGGTGGCAGGCTCCTTCCGTGACCGGGATTGAGGCCGCTGCCGCACGCGTAGCGGCGGGGGCGAGCGTGCCAGTAGCGAAGAGGCTCTATCTATGGTGGCGGCCGAAGTCGGACTGGGCGTCGATAGCAGGGCTTGCCGACGGCCTCGCCGCTGCGGTTGACCAGGCTGAACAACAAGTTCAGCAGGAACTGCGTGCGGGACCGGGCGCATTCATGCCCGTCCGATTCACCACCGCAGCGCATCAGCAGCGAGACGGGATCAATTCGGCCGAGGTCAACGAGATCGCCACATATTTCGACCTGCTCGACCAGCCACGGCGGCTGGTCGTGCTCGGCGAGCCGGGCGCCGGTAAGACCGTGGCCGCTACCTATCTAGTACGCGGCCTGATTCAATGCCGCAGCGAACTGGTCGCCGTAACCCGACGCGCTGCTGAACCGGTACCAGTCCGGGTCAACACGGCCGGATGGGACGGCGGACAGGAGTTCTCTGCCTGGCTGGCCACCCGGTTGGAACTGGACTATGACCTGCCAGGCAAAGTCGCCGCGAAGATGGTCAAGGCCGGGATCATCCTGCCCGTGCTCGACGGCCTCGACGAAATGGACGACGACACCACCAACGGAGAACGCGCCAGAGCGCTGCTGGACAGGCTCAACGAACGCGAATGGGCGCTCCGACCTGTCGTCGTGCTATGCCGCACCAGCCACTTCCACCACCTCACCCAAGCCGGCGACGACAACGGCCTGCACGGTGCGGCTACGGTCGACCTAGACCCGCTCGCCACAGACCAGCCCGCCGACTACCTAGCCCGCTACCAGTGCCGGATCGGCGCCAAACACCCCGCCTGGGACCGGATCACCGCCCACCTGCGCGAGCACACCGACACCTCCATGGCCGTTACCCTGCGCAACCCGTGGATGCTTGGTCTGACATCCACCACCCTGCACCGGACCCCGCACACTGCTGCTGCCCTGCTCGACTGCCGCACTCCCGATAGTGTGCGCACCGAACTGTTCGCCGCGCAGGTTCCCGCCGCGCTCGCTGGCACCGAGGACATCGAGCAGTTCCGCGACTACACCCCCGACAACGTCGAAAAATGGCTTCACACCCTGGCGCAGCACCTAAAACATCGCCGCGATACCGACCGCAATGGCACCGGCATCCGCCTCGACGAAATCTGGGAAATCGCCGGCGCCACCCGAACCCGCCTCCTTCACATCCTGGCTGTAGCACTCATGAGTGGACTCGCGACCGGGCTCGTATTCGGGCTCAGGTTTGGACCTGTACTCGGGCTTAATCTCGGGCTCGTAGGTGCGATCGGGTTCGGCGTCATGTTCGGAGTCATCGTCTGGCTCTCGAAGCCCCCCGGCGCCAGCCGCATCGCCTGGAAAGTACCCACCCGCACGCGGTGGCCTACCGGGCTGATATTCGGGATCATTGCCGGATTCATGTTCGGGATCATGACCGGGACCGGGGCCGGGTTGGTAGCCGGGCTAGGGGTCGGGCTCGGCGTCGCGCTCGTGTTCGGCCTCACGCTTGGACTATCCGCCAGTCGCACCGATCAACTAGCTATGGGAACCAATGCGCGGTGGCTGATTCGCCATGATCTTCGAGCAGCGGCGTTCGGCGGTGCTATGTACGGGCTCGGGTACGGCCTCGCATTCGGCGCATCAGACCGTCTAATCGGGCTCCAGATCGGGCTACTCTCCGGGTTCCTGACCGCGCTGATGTTCGGGCCTGCGAGTGGCCGGTTCTTCGCCTCCACACTCTTGTTCAAGATCACTGCGGACTTCCCCAGCCGCCCTGCAACCTTCCTCAACTGGGCCCGCGAAAGGGGCCTGCTCCGCGTCAACGCCACCGCCTACCAGTTCCGACACCAGACTTACCAACAATGGCTTCTTCACCGTCCCGACACGGCAAACCCGGGGTGAGGCAGGTGCTGGCCCGTTCGTTTGCGCCGATAGGCGCGCCCGCAGACGCCAGCATGCAAGCCTCGCTCCCACTTGACACCCGCCCCGAGTCCTCGACGCGTCCGACCTAGTGCGTCCGGCCTCTGTTGTGGGTGGGCGCCGGAGCAGGCTTGGCTGGCGGTGGGGTGCGCCGATGGGACCTGGCGTTCGCCTTGTCCTGCTCGGGCGGGGTCAGCGGAGCTTGGGCCGCCGCTGGCGCGGCAAGCACCACCTCGTGCTGTTGGTCGTCGATCACGGTGTCTTCCTGCGCGGTACCGGCGCTGTGGTCGGCCGCGTCCTCAGACGTTCCAGCCTGCCGTTTCGGTGCCTCAGCAAACTTAACGGTGATGGCGGCGCCCTCCCTGTCGACGGCGAACACCCTGCTGCCGCTCGCGTCGGCGAGTTGCGGAGCAGTCGCGTCGTGAAGGGAATGCTCGTAATCGTCGGTGGAGGTTGCGTCGTGCTGATCCGCCTCTGCCCGCGCCTGGTCGGCGTCGCCGTCGAGGATGCCTGGATACTTGCGTGCCAGCAGGGCATCGAATTCGTCGTTGATCTCGCCTACCAATTGGGCCGCGCGCGCTCGATCGAACGGAGATTCGGGGTCAGCGGTGGTGAGCCATTCTTCGGCGACCAAACGGCGGGCGTCGTCCTCGGTGCGCGCGTGCGTCCTGGAGGCATTGCCCTTCTTCGCGGCTTCCCGCATCGTCCACGCGGCGAACCCGCTCGGTGCGCGGACCTGTCCGCTGTCGAAGTCGATGGTGGCGACCGACTCGATCAGCATCTCCGGGTCGACCCCGTGCGCGGTGAGCACTGTGTACTGGTCCTCGGCGACGTGCCAGCGTGGGTCATCGAGAATCTGATCGGGCACACGGCCGCGCAGTCGGTCCGCCAGAGGCGTCGCGGTGCGCTGATTCTGCCGATCGCTGTCTTGTTCACCGGACTCGGTCGTCGCCTTGCCGCTGTCGGTTCCGCGCCCGCGGCCCGCAGGAGATTGCGAGCGCCAGCGTCGGACTGCTTCGTCCTCGAGACTGCGGCGGCCGTCGCGGGTGTCGCAGTTCGCATACTCGGTCTCCCAGTTGTGTGCCCATTCGGAGTCGTGCTGTTTGAGCCATCGCCGTGCCACACCCACGGCTGTCCCCGTCCTGCCACCTGTGGCGTCGACCCATTTGCGGATGATCTCGTTCTCATCGAGGCGTCGACCGTCGATGGTGTCGGCAGCGGCGTAACTCTGCTCCCACCAGCGGTACCAGTCCGATTCGTGTTCCTTGGCCCACGTGCGCGCCTGGGCCAGCTCGACATCTCGCAGGGTCTGGTATCGGCGAGGCCGGGAGGTGGCGTGTAGCTCGTCGGCGTTGCGCCGCAGATCGTCGACCGCTTCGGCCGAGCCGGTGTTGCGCAGCCAGTCGACGACTCGGTCGGCGAGTTCTTCGGACCCGAACACGGCCTCGGCGTGGTTGTCCGTCCAGCCGGCCTGGACGCCGAATCGCCCGTGCGAGAGCGAAGAGACCCGGATGGTCATTCCGGTATCGGGGTGACGTTCGGCGCGAATGCGCCCCTCCTTCTCTGCAGTGTTCCATTCGTCGGCGTCGAGGTGGCTGAACTTGGTGACCGCGTGGCGATCGAGGACCGCGGTCTTGCGGGCGACGTTTTCGGCGTCGTCCCACGCGGAGCGGCCACGCTGCTCGCGCAGTTGGCGGAGCACTCCCGACAGCGTGCGTGCTGCCAAGGCAATACGCATGGTGTCCTCGCGGGGGATGCCCATCACAGGCGGTTCAATGACCGGCTGGTTCATCGTCGGTGTTCCTTTCTTGGTGGGTGATGCGGTGATTCACGGACCCCGCGTACTGCGGGATGTTCGGGGCGGGCGCCCGGTCGGGCAGCCGGGCCGGGCTGTGGCGCGGTGGAGGCGTGCGAGGTGCTCGCCGGTACGCGCTGCGGTGGGAGTTGACCGGGGACGGTGCCGGTGGCTTCGCCGTGGGCGCGGACGAGGTCTGCGGCTTGGCGGGCGCTGCGGGCGGCGGTGACGCGCCGGTTCTGTTGATGCCATGCCGCGATCTCGAGCAGCAGGTCGGCGACGGCAAGGCCGAGCTGCACAGTCGGGTCTCGTTGCAGACCACGCCCGGACAACATCCGAACTGCTGCGAGGTCGCGCGAGATCGCACGGAGTTCGGCGGCGAGGCGCCCAGCGGGGACGGCGGTCAACCCATGCCGAGTGCGCGCCGCGCGGTCGAAGGCCCACGTCGCCTGCGAGAGAGGGCCTTGGCGCGCGGCGCCATCGGCGATGGAGGCCCAACTGCCGATGACGTCGTGCAATTCGCGGGCCACCGTCGCGATATCGGATCGCTCGCCGCGCACGGCAGTAGCGACCTCTCGCACGCGTTCGGCGCTGTCGGTGAGCACCGTGTGCGCCTCGCGGGCTGTCTCGGTGATGGTTGCGCCGTCTGCGATGCCGGAGGGTGCGGGCGGGGTCGTCGACCAGCGGGCGGTGACTCGTGGCCAGGACATGTCGGCACCGAGGTGTCGGCTCGGTGCGAAGTAGATGGGCTGCCCGGTCTTGGCCGACACGTCGCCGGGAGCCGCGACGGCCCATCCCGTGATCTGCCCGGTGCCGTCGTGCTTGAGGTCGACGAGCACGCCCGCGTCGCGGAGCCGGGCGAGGAACTCGTCGGAGGTGGTCGCGACAGCGGCCGACTCGGTGATCAACTGGCGTAACTGGGTCCGCGCCGCGGCACCAGGTGTCGCGCGCAGCATGCCCTCGTCGCCGGCGGCCTGACGACGCTGGGCCTTCTCCTGTTCGCCGCGCGTCGGGGTCGGTACCGCCATCGGATCGTTGATGGCGGTCAGCCGCAACCCGAGCGCTTCTTCCCAGCGACGGGCGACTCGGCGTACGGCTTTCCAGTCGTTGTCGGGATAGAACCGTTTGCCGGTGTCGGCTCTGACCATCACGGCCGCGATATGGATGTGGTCGTTGCCGTCGACGGATTTGCCGTGGTGCACCGCGATCCACCGGCACGCCCCGGCGTCGCCCGCTTTCGCGATCCCGGTCTCGTGCAGCATGTCCTCGGCGATACGACGCCAGGTCTGTTGGTCGAGTTCGCCGTCCTCGGCACCGATGGCGACAGGAAGGTGCCAGATGTAGCCGTGCTTGGTGTAGCCCGATTGGCCGGGCTCGGGCTGTTGGGTGGGCAGCCCGATCGCCTCCGAGAGCGCGGTGACCTGTCCGGCGAGCTTGCCGATCTCGCCCGGCGCGAAGTCGCAGTCGCCGGGCCCGACCCACAACGGTTGTAGGGCGTCGGGGTCGGACTGCCACGCCGCGATCACCCGGGGATTGGTGTGCTCGTTGTGCGTGCCCGGTGAGAACAGATACCGGACAAGTCGCCGCCCGTCCCATCCCCGGATCGCTTTGCCGATCACACCGCACCGTGCCGAAGTTGTTCAACCAACCAGACATCGATGCGGCTGTTGATCTTGCGGGTGTAGGTCAGCACGGCGTCGGCGTTGTCGCCGAGTTCGCCGGTGGAGTTTGCGTGGCGGGCGACATCGTTCACGTTGCCCGCGACGTTGCCGAGCAACCGGCGTAGCTCGCGCACCTCGGCGATGAGGATCTCCACTTGGCCGCTGGTGCGAACTGTCGCTCCGTTGCGCTGCGCGGCGAATGCCCGCGCCGCGCCGACGGCAGCCTTGGCGATGAACGCGCCGGGCCGCAGTCCGACCGTGGCCGCCGCGGCGGTCACCAGCGCCCATTCGGCCGGCGCGTACGTCGACCGTCGACTGATCGATCGCGGCTTCGCCGCGTGGGGCCGGTGGCCCTGCCCACTCTTCGGAGGCACTTCTCGTCCCTTCGCCTACCGAGCGCCCAGCGGCGCTCTCCGGTCCGGCAGCCCCCTGCCGGACCCGCCGATGTCTCCACCCCGCAGGGATGGAGACATCAGAGCCTCTAGATCCTCTAGAGGCTCTCGATACATTCGAACCACTTCGAGTGTGTCTTGCGCCCACCCCTGGGCGCAACCCAAAAGTGGCCACTTTTGGGATATCTTGCTCACCCGAATCGCTGGCCATCGGCCCAGCGGCTCACGATGAACGCCCCAGCGAACACACCGACACTCGCGGGCGGGAACGGTGCGCGACAGGACTGCCTGCCTGAGCACCTCGGCCAGGTCAACCCACGCCGCCCGGTTTCGACTGCACACCAGCCCCCCAACCAAACAGGCGGCAAGACCGGCCGTCGACGCACACCCTCCGGGCCACTTTTCGCCTGTGACATCCAGCTTTCATCTTTCGATACTTTCGATACACTAGGGGTCATCGGTCCATTAGCGATCACCGAGCAAGGAGGCACCGCCCATGGTGAAGAAGACAGCCACCCACGCCTTGACCGCGTATCGACGCGTGGTCATCGACGACGACATGGAGACCCGCATCGGCGAACTCGCGGTAAAGGTCGGCGAATGGCAGCGCGCATCCGAGAACCGCGAGGCCGAGACGGCACGGCTGATCGCCGACGAGGAGTCCGCCGAAGCCGCCGTGGCAGCCGCCTACGCGGCGGCTACAAACGCTGGCGCCGAACCGGACGCCCTGGAACGGATCGGCCTCAAGCCCACCGCCGCCATCCGCGCAGTATCCAAGCGAGCGAAGACCAGACCTCAACCCCGCCCGTCTCAGACATCAACCACCGCCGCCAAGGCGCCCTTGACTCCGCCATCGACAGAGAACGTCGACACCGGGACCGTCTCGCTAGAGGTTTCGGCCGCACCCCGCGCCACACCGCAATCCGATCCGCCCCCCAGCGGTTCCGGGGGTCGGTCCGCCGACACCAAGCCGACGCGGGCTGCTGCCGACACGAATACACCGTCCGGCACCCGGACACGGAGTTGACGAATGCGCCGTACCGGCAACCGCTCCCAGGCGGTCCGGTACGGCGCATTCGAGCGCTCGACACTCACCAAGAAGGAGAACCCTCATCATGGCGCGCATCACCTACACCCACTACACCGACGACGGAACCAAGCTGTTCGGGATGTTCAACAGCGAGGCCGCCGACGAGTTCGAAGCGCTCGCACCGCTCGTGGATGGCCGAACCCACCCCGAGTGCCTGTATCACAATGACACCGTCGGCTGGATTCTGAATCGCGTTCTGACCGACGAAGGTGGCGCGGACCACAGCGTCTACGAAACCGTCTCCGAGGGTTTCGCGCGCCGGTGGCTCGCCGACAACAATTTCCGCGACGAAGCGATGCGCTGGTTCGGCCCCTCACCGAAGGACGATCCTCAGTCGTTCCCTCGATGAGAAGGTCAGCCTCCCCCTTCCCGATCCGCGCTAGCACTCCGCCTCACACGGCGACACCGCGGCGCTCTCGATCGACGGCATTCGGTATCCAACCGTGCAGCAGCCCGACTACCCACCTTGCATCCGCCAGCAAATCAGGTAATATATGACATAGAAGGGTTCGGGCCCGGACACCCCGACCTCTTCGATCCCACTCGCACAGCATGAAAGGCATTCCGATGTACCCACCCCTGGCAGCAGTCGCAAATCACGATCGCTTCTACGTGAACTTTTCCTACGTCCCGCCCGCCTCGAGCCGTGAGCTGCTCGATGAGCTCGGCTTCACCTCCGAGGACAACGCGCGTGACTGGGCGGCAGAAGAGGTCACCTCCTCGGCACAGGAGTGCGGCTCTGCGTGGGACTTCCGCGCCGAACTCTGGCTCATCCCGGCGGGCGTTCGCCTCGACAAGAACGACGAAAAGGAGCGCGTGCGAGGTCTCGCGCACGCGACCTGGGACCACCGCGCCAATGCCGTGGTGTGGGCCGATGGCGTCCCCGACGACTGGGACAACGACGACGAGGCAGACGAGCCCGAGACCGGTCACTGACCTCGCGCACATCACCACGCCGGGACGGCAACCGGATACTTCCGTACCGGCGTTTTCCGACTCGCAGCCCTGGAGGGCTTTGCCTGCTTTCATCACCCGCAACAATCTGATCCCCGCCGCCGTCGCCGTGCTCAACGTCGGGCTGTATGCCTACGGATTCGTCGACACCGTGCAACGCGGCGACTGGCTCGCGGCGGCGGGGAATGGCACGGCGTTGTGCGTGCTGTACTTCCCCTTCCGCTGGTGGCGGCGCGCGCCGGGCGTGGTGGTGGTCACCGGAATATCAAACTCGGCACACCGATTTCGTCGATCGACTGACCCGACTCACCAGCAGCGGCCCCTACATCGCCTGGAACATCCGCACCCGACAGTGGATCGCTGTCATCGCGCGTACCCCGCCGTGGGCTAAGCCTGGATCGGGTCGCTGGTACTTCGAGGTCCTCGTCGAAGACTCCTCGGAACCATCATTCGCACCTGGACGAGGCACCGAGTTCGACTTCGTCACCACAAGGCGGTACGGGGTTTACCGCAACAGTCCTCGCGTCGACATCGACGTCACCGCTGAACTCGTGGACCCCCACACCGGCGACAGACATCCGATGACCGACGCCCAACAGAACTCGAACCTGCGCGCCTTGCTCCGCCACCTACGAACACCAGCCGCCGCACGACTGGCGGGCACCAGGGATATCGACGCTCTGCTCGACCTGCTCGATGAGGCCGAACCACGCGGGGGCAGATGATCGCCGCAACACCGTGAAGTCCCGGCGGGACCGGACGCCCCGCCGCTTCACTCCCACTCGCAACCCCAAGAGGAAGGGAACAGCTATGCCCTCCGCCAACTTCGACGCCCTCGTCGCCGAAGCACAGACACGATACGCACCCAAGTTGATCGCCTTGGCCGAGCTCGGCTACGACGCACAGATCCGCGTGGTCGGCCACGTGAATATCTACCTGCCCGGCGGCGAAGTGCGGGGCGTGCCCGTGGAACTGCTCGTGTGCAACGGCGACGGCCTGGCGCTCGGCGAGGACTGCTGCGCTGACACCACCGACTGGTGCGCCGCGGTCTACTCCCGTCTCGACGGCTCTCCGCTCGACATCTTCTGCTACGGCGATACCGCCGTAGCAGCCGTGCAGGCCGCCACCGCGCTGTTGGACGATCCAGTCCGCATCGCGGCTCGTTCCCTCATCGGCAGCTGGCACTTCGCGATGCTGCCTGCCGCAGCGCTGGGCGACCCGAACCGCGAGGCGGCCTTGCTCGCACCGCTCACCTCCGACCGACTGATACCGACCAACGTGATAATTCTCGAGGACACGCCCGCTTGGACTCAGGGCTGCTCGACACATTCAGGCTGCTACCCGATCGAACGCGAGGCGGCAGCTTTCACTCATCGTGATTGCGCGCACGACCGACTCGCGCACTGGAGCGAGTACGGTCTCGGCGGCGACTGGTGGGCCAGCTGGACCAGTGGAGGGCCGGTGTGATGTCCGGCAACACCGGTGGTGCGCGGGCGTGGTTGTCCCTGCCCGATGGTCACTAGCGCGGTGAGCACCGAACGCGCCCGGAGCCGATGACCGGCCCTGGGGCGAGTGCGGCTCTGCGCACACAGTTGGCCGCAAACGAACCCGCACCGAGAGTGGTGCTGTCCTATGGATCGCGGATGCGGTCACCGTTCCAGCCAACACCATTCGGTCAGCGGCTGTCGGACCACATCCGGGACCGGCGAGAAATGACACGGGACCGGCGATGCGGTGACGCAGCAAGAGACCCTCGGCACTGGGATCCAGTTTCGAGGGTCTCTCTATCTGCCAAGGGCTATTCGGCGTTCAGGTACGCAATCGGGCCGCCACTGGAGACCGAGATGCGGCTCGACATGATCTGCTCGGTGCGCTCTTTCAGGCGCGGGTCGATATCCGGTGTCAGCGGCTCGCCCCAGCGGGCCAGTAGGTCGCCGGTGAACCTATGACGCGTCTCGACGTCGCCCTGCTCTTGGTAAGGATCTCCCAGTGCCGAGATGGCGTAGACCGCGACAGGTATCGTTGCGACAGTTACCGCGAACAACTCGTTGTCGAGGACGCGCTCCGGATCGCATCGCCACCAGCGCAGTGCCGCTGCCGCAAGCACGGCGTCACTAAAACCGACGGAGAAGCCGATCCAGTCGCGGTCTGGCTCATGCGAAGCGGCCGGGGCCGCAGTCCTCAGCACCGTCAGCTCGCCGGCGGCGACGCCGAGCCGCGGGCGGTTCGCCAGCGAACCGATCTGGTCGACATCGATCGGTGTTGGAACCACTCCGCAGGCGATGAGCTTCTCGAAGGAGCCTCGCGAGATCTTCAGGGCAGCGGCAGCAGCATTTATGTTCATCGATCGAGGTGTCGCAGGCGGTTGTTGCGCGAAGGTGGGCAGAGGCATGTTTTGCATCCCATCGGTTGGGTTAGGCCGTTGCGGCCCTTCGAGTTCCACCAGACCGAATCCGGTCCCGTGCATTGAACCGTGCGTTGGTTCAACGCATGGTAACTCTACACGCTTGGCCGGTCAACAACAATGCGTGTCAATCTGGATACCGCACAAGCCAGTCCGAAAGCAGGTCCGTGCTTTCACAACCTAGGTACTCACATGCGGCTTGCGCGCCGATACACACCAGCGACATCGAGGTGCGCACGAGCTGTCCCCATTCGCCGACATTGGCCCGATAGCGGATTTCAACATGGTCACCGCAGTTGACGCGCTCAGACAGAGACGACACCGCGACGATATTGGGATCCGAGTGCAGCGACAGCGCGCCGTACAAGCCAGACGTGCCGGTGGTCTCATGCGCGGTGAAGGCTTTGAATGTCTTCCCTAGTCCCGCATACGGTTCGCCCCCTACCGTCCAATCCGGCTCGTGGGCAGGGTCGTCCCAGGTCGTGTCAGCGCCGGGAAAGCGTTCTAAAAGATCCGTGTCGACGCTCTTCGAAAACCGGTTCTGGCACAGTCTTCGTGATTGACCCAGCTCGGGATCTGCTGGGGCGCTTGATAGTTGACGAGATGCCGGGTGCTCTGATCTTGGAGTGCTGAGGATCTTGTTTCCGCACCTCGACGGGCTGGAGATCGGTGCGGTTCGTGCTGCCGGTTCCACGGTCCGGATCGACGCGGCCACTGCCGAGGAACTGGCGAGGTGTCCTGGCTGCTCGACGCCGTCGCGGCGTGTTCACAGCCGGTATCAGCGGCGGTTGTCCGACACCTCGATCACGGGCCGGGAGGTCGTGATCGTACTGCGGGTCCGCCGGTTGTTCTGCGACAACTCCGACTGCGGGAAGAGGACTTTCGCCGAGCAGGTTCCGCAGCTCGCCGCCCGCTACGGGCGGCGGACGCTGCTGTTACAACGGATGTTGTGCGCGGTCGCGCTGGCACTGGGAGGTCGACCTGGCGCCAGACTGACTGGACACCTTGCCGCGAAGGTGAGTCGGATGACCCTGCTCCGGCAGATCCGAGCGCTACCCGACCCGGAACAGGTCACGCCCAGCGTGCTGGGTGTCGACGACTTCGCGCTGCGCCGCGGACACAACTACGGAACGATCCTGATCGACATGACCACCCGGCGGCCGGTCGACGTGCTCACTGACCGCACCGCCGACACCCTCGCGGCTTGGCTCCGCCAGCATCCGGGTATCGAGATCGTATGCCGCGATCGCGCCGGCGCCTACGCCGAAGCTGCCGCGAAAGGCGCACCGCAAGCGATCCAGGTCGCGGATCGATGGCACATCTGGCACAACCTCGGCGAAGCCGTCGAACGCACCGTTGCCCGGCACCGAGCCTGCTTGACCGTCGCGGTCGACCTCGATCACGAGCCGAAACTTCCTGACATCGCAGACGTCGCGGCCGGTCTGCGCCACGGGCCGAGCGAACCGCCGCTGCGGCAGGACCGCACTGCGGTCCGCACCCGCCAGCGCTACACCAACGTCCATGCGCTGCTTGCCGAAGGCGAGACCATCCGGGGCATCGGCATCCGGCTCGGGCTGGCGCGCGGCACGGTCCGCCGGTTCGCCCGCGCCGATTCCCCGGAGGAATTGCTGGTCAACAACCGAACCGGCTACCGCGCAGGTCTGCTCGACGAATTCAAGCCCTACCTGCACCAACGGTGGAACGAGGGCTGCACCAACGCCGCCAAGCTGTTCGAGGAGATCCGCTCACGCGGCTACCAGGGCCAAGCGAACATGGTCCGCGCCTACCTCCAGCCATTCCGGACGACCGCGCACATCCCGGCACCGCCACCGAAACCTCCGACAGTCCGGAAGGTCACCGCATGGATCATGACCGATCCCGCCAGCATCGACCCCGACGATCAACGACGGCTCGACGCGATCCTGGCCTACAGTCCCGAAATGGAATCGCTGACCGGCCACGTCCGAGGGTTCGCCGCGATCATGACCGAGCGCCGCGGCCGGGAACTTGAACAATGGATGAGCAGCGTCGACGCCGACGATCAGCCGGCACTGCACTCCTTCGTTCGCGGCTTGCGCCGCGATCAGGATGCGGTCACAGCTGGCCTCACCATGAGCTGGAGCAGCGGAGCGGTCGAGGGGCACGTCAATCGGATAAAGATGCTGAAGCGGCAGATGTTCGGCCGCGCCAAGCCGGACTTGCTGAGGAAGCGAATCCTGTTGAGTAGCTGACTGACACGGCGATCGGGCTCACGAAATTTGGGCTAGAACCGGTTTTCAACGAACGCTGACAATCCGCGCGATACTGTTCGCGGATCATCTTGACAGTCTTGATATTTGGCTTGCTCGCCGTCCACCGAGCGCGATGGGCTGCGGCTAACCTTGCCATCCATCGCCGCGCCATTCGGGCTTGCGGGGTAATTCCTGGCTCGATCAGCCACGCCGCGTGCGCGATGTGCTCGGCGAGCGCACGCGTGAGCGGCCACGGAGCCAGCGTCATCGTCCGACTGTCCACCAGCGCCTTCAAACCAAGCAGATACTGTGCGCCAGCGTCGATCATCTGCACCGCGTCGAACCCGGCGCCGCTCCCTTCGGGCCGGGTGAGGTTCGGGCACTCAGCGGCGAGAACTGCATCCCCTGTGCAGCAGGCGAATTCGGCCGGGCTCCACCCGTGAACTGCCGGTTCGTTGTCGTCCACGCGATATACAGGTCGCCCAGTTCGGCACTCCACTGTTCGAAAACGGCCACGGCTGCGTCGGCGATTGCCATGGACGCAGGCTATCTCGCCACGGGCAAAGCAACCGCAGCGGCGAACCGAACTCTGACTTCGGCCCTGTCCGCGAGCGCGCGGCATCCAAGTCAGCCAACGACTTGGCGACCAGTCGGGGCACTCAGGGATTTGCTAGTGCTCGGGGCCCTACCCCCGCAGCTGCGCACCGAGCTGGGGCCGCTCAGCCACGCTTGTCAGGAACGGCCACGAGTTTCATCGACCTCGGCTCGATACCCACCGCAGCCGCCAGACAGGGAGCTTCGTGATCGCCGCCCTGCATCTCTACGCCCGCCCGGCCAGCCGAGAACGCGGCCCAAACCGAGTGACCGTTAGCTACCGACGAATAGAAGCTGGTGGCAAATATCATCGCATCGACATCATCCACGCTGCCCTGCATCCCTATTGCCATGGGGGCGAAATGCTCAACGAGTGCCGCTGCTGTCGCATCCGAGTCACAAGCGTTGAGTACTATCAGTTTCGGCGGCTCGTCGGTCGCCGCACACGCCGCCGCAAATGCACTTTCGGTAACCGCAACTCCCTCGTGTTGCTCGTCCAAGTCTCGTTCGAGCGCGACTAGCTTCTCTCCGCCGTGTCCAGCGAAGTGCACTACGTGCGGGCGGAATTTTGCGATTCCTTCCTGGAGGTCCGAAGCCGTCGCGGAAAGCCTTACGTCGAACTCGATGAGGTCACGGTGCAAGGCGGTTTCCACTGCCTTGCGGATCCGGGTATGTTCTCGCGTAATCCGCAGGTCTCCCTCGGGGGAAGCGCCCAGCATCAGGATTCGGAGCTTCTCGACTTGAGGTTCGGATGATCTGAAGGCGGGGGTGGTCTTGCCTGAGATCACGTCGTACTTCGCGCCAGTGTGATCGAGTGTGCTACTGCCGAAGGGACTTTGAAGTACGTGGACCTCCCGTAGACGCATTGTCTTCAGCTTGCCGTTCGGCAACGTGTCCGTCACCTCGTCGCCGTCTTCGACGTCGGCATCTACCCTGAAAGTGATTCCATGCTGGGGGCCGAGGTCCATGGCCTCGATTTCGAACACGGTTGCAGTGCCGTCGTCTGCGACGCGGCGTAGCTTCATCTTCTTGCCCTGCTTGTTCCGCGGAACCATCCGAGCGAGCCCCTTCTACGTCGCCTTCAGCTGCCAGCAGTGTAGCCATGGACCTGGCGGTTGTTGGAGAAGTTACGACCCACGCGGCCATCGGATTTCGGTAACAGCAGCTTGAGAAGTTCCCACTGGTTGTCCTCAGAATCTGATGCCGATCACCGGCAGGCTCCGCCTCGGCGAACATGATGCCCGACCCGACGGCCTACCGGTCGTGACCGGAAATCCGATTGGGAGACATGACCTAGTGCGGAGGCCGTCTGGTCGTGCAGGATTAGGCCTACGCCCTACCGCGTCTCACTCGGTGCATGCCTCCTGCCCCAATTCCGGTATCACGCTCACGCTGGGCGGCGCTGCTGCACGCTTTGCTGCAGTACACCTTCCGGCGTCCGCTCCGCCGTGGCTGCTCAAACCTGCACGGGCACATCTGGCACTGTGTCCACGAACGCAATCCGGCAAGCCTTCCATGCTTTGTACACCAATCCGAATCGAGTTCTGGCGATTCGGTTCCGTCTCCCTCCTCGCGGAACGCCTCAATACGTGCGAAGTCGCGATCAACGAACTCCTCCAGCCCACGCACATTGCGGAGCAGATGTATCGCCTCGTTGTAGATCTGGCGAGTTCCGCTCTCTGAGTAGCCCACTTGTTGGGCGATGACGGCGAAACTTTCGTCATCGAACAATCGTCTGCGCACGACGGCGGCGGCCGTAGGACCCAGGAACTTCAGCATCCGCTTCAACTCCCGTGAGAATTCCTGGTCGATCAGGTGGTCCATGACCAATCGCGACACAGGATCCGGTGTCGAGCCTCGTCGACGGCTCATGCCTCCTCCTTCTCCTCAATCGGAGCGATAGGGTCCTCGCCTGCCAGTTCAGCAGAACCAGCTTCTGCGGAAATAGCCTCCACATCGCCTGGCGGATCATCCTTGGCGCAGTTACGGCCGTGGTGAATGCCGAACGCTGCGGCGTACGCGGCGAACACCACAGGAACATGCTCGGGCTTGGCACGCAGCAAGGCGACGACTGTCACCGCGCCAATCAGCCATACACCCGAGGTCAACAACGACCCGACATCCATCGAATTCTCCTTCTGGGCAACAAAAAAGCCCCCAGCGCTGTGCGCTGGGGGCTTCGAGAACGACAACTGGCGTGGAAACGAGAAAAACCCCAGCCGGTTGGCCAGGGTCACTCGGAGACACAACTGTCCCCTCGATCGGCGAGCTTATCACAAAGATTCAGACCGCCAGTAAAAGGCAGGTCTGCGCAGGTCAGCCCAGCGATCGCCCGAACCACGCCACCGTATCGCAGTCGCGTCGCCCCCTCGAAAACCTGGACCCCAACATTGTCTCCGCAGGTCACAAGCGTGAATTATCGGACGTCAATCAGCGGGATTTCGCCCCGCGCGCCCCGGTCATCCAGCGCTTCGGCCGCCGAGGCGGTTTGGCACTGATGTCGAGCGCCAGCGAGGAATCGAACGCAACCGCACCCGAGCCGCGATCTCGCGGGTGCGGCTGCAAAAGCTCACAGGCGGCGAGTTTCGGCGCGGCCATGACCTGCGAGCCATCCGCGATCTGATCAGCAACATGTCCGCCGGATCGCCGCAGGCCCTGATCGACTACGTCGCGTCCATGGCTGCGCAGCACGGCGTCCCGCACTCTGTCACAGGCGAGCTACAACCCTGGCCGCGACGACTGATCGACACCCTTCCCACCCTTGAACTCTGACGCCCACAGGGCCGATCCCGAAGACAGCAGCGACCCGATTTCGCGAGATGGGGTAGGGCCGGACCTCTGAAATGCGCGGGCGTGGCGATACTTAGAAAGCCCTCACCTGCCATCGCGGCGGGTGAGGGCTTTCTGGGTATCGGAAGGCTCGACGTTGGTTGATTGCTTCCAACGCGGAGTGTACGGGAGCCGGGACATGGAGCTCCCGGCCGACCGCATTCACGTCCCCACCGCCAGAACCAAGTGCACACAATTCAGAACCGAAAGCCGTTGAAATCTGGTGCTGCACAGTGGTTTTCACTTCATCCGCCTTGACCCTGAACCAATTATCGGGTAATATATGATATAGAAGATCGCGGGACCGGACACCCCGCCCTCTTCGACCCCACTCGCAAGTCACGAAGGGATTTCCCATGCTCGAATTAATGGATTGGTTCTGCGGCGCTGGCGGCTCTACGCAGGGCGCGGCGAAGGTGCCCGGTGTGCGCATCACCCGTGCGGCGAATCACTGGGGCAAGGCTGTCGAGACCCACATGGCCAACTACCCCGATGCCGATCACTTTCTCGGCGACCTGAGCACTGAAGAGGCCAAAGAGAAGATCGCGAAATGGCCTGCCGCCGACCTGTTCTGGGCCAGCCCGGAATGTCCCCAGTGGTCCTCGGCGCGTGGCAAGAAGCGCGACTTCCACAACACCATGCAAGGCGACCTGCTCGACCTCCAGCGCGACGAGGAAGCCGACCGCAGCAGGGCTCTTATGGAGGAAGTCCCGATGTACCTGCGCGGTGTGATCGAGCGCGGGGGCCGGGTCCGCGCCGGGGTCGTGGAGAACGTGGTCGAGGTCCGCCAGTGGGACCAGTGGAACCGTTGGATCGGCGAGATCCGAGCCCTGGGCTACGGGATCAAGGTCATCGCCCTGAACTCCAGCCACGCCCAGCCGGTTCGCACTCCGGTAGCCCCGCAATCCAGGGATCGGTTGTACGTCGCCTACTGGGATCTCAAGCTCGGCCGCGAGCCCAACTGGAACAAGTGGTTGCGCCCACGCGCCTTCTGCTTGGCCTGCGACGAATGGATCAACGCCCTTCAGGTCTTCAAGAAACCCAACGCCGACATGGGCCGCTACCGCACCCAGTACGTGTACCGCTGCCCGCGGGTCAGCTGCCGCAACTCGATCGTCGAGCCGCCCGTGCTCCCGGCAGCCGCCGCGATCGACTGGACCCTTCCAGGCACCCGTATCGGCGACCGAGACAAGCCCCTGGCCGACAAGACCATGGAGCGCATCCGCGTCGGCATGCGCCGCTACGCCTCAGCCATGCCGATGATGGTTCCCGCCGGAGGTACCTGGCGCGACGACGCCACCCAGGTCACCGGGCCGATGGCCGCCCGCACCACCCGCGAGAACGACGGCCTGGCGATCCCGCAGCCGTTTCACGCACAACTGCGCTCAGACCGGCCCCGCACGATCGGTCTGCACGAGCCCCGGGCCACCATCGTCGCCAACGGCTCCAACCACGGCCTCGCCGTTCCACCGCCGCTGATGGTCCCAATGGAGGGCCGCGACGGCAAAGAAGCCCAACTGGCCTCACAGCCTTTACGCACTCAGACCACCCGCAACGAGACGGCCGTGGCATTCATACCTTTCGTCGCCGAGATGCGCGGCGGTTCCTCAGACGCACGTGCTGTGACCAACCCCCTCGCCACTGTCACCGCCAGCGGCAACCACCACGGCCTGGTCACCCCGCCGACTGGGATGTCGACGCAGCTGTGGAACTCGATGCTGCTGCCCTACTACGGCACTGGCACCGCGCGCCCGGTCGCGGACCCGATCGGCGCGCTCACCACCCGCGATCGGTTCGCTTTCGTCGACACGATCACCGAGCGCGACATCGACGCCGTGCGCTTCCGCATGCTGGAGCCAGAGGAAATCCAGAACGCCATGGCATTCCGTTCCGACTACATCGTCCTAGGCAACAAACGCCAGCGAGTGCGGCAACTCGGCAACGCAGTTACCCCGCCTGCCGCCGAAATCCTCATCTCCGCGCTGGTAGAGGCCATCACCGGCGAAGGGCTCGACCGCTGCGGGCTGGCTGCCTAGTCGGACGGGGAGGGCTTGACGTCCTCGGTCCTCCCCTGCCACCTCCGTTTCGTCCGCTTACGCAGCCGCTTCCCGAGCCGACCGCCGACGTAACCAGCAGCCATCCCAACGGAGTCCAAACGGCCTCGCGGCCAGCCGAGCGGGAACGCTCAGTACAGCGCTCCCTATTTCTGTAGCGGGGCGTCACAAACAGAGGTCGGGCGGCTTGGCGAAGCCACAGTCGTGAGGCCGCAGCTCGGACACGCCAGGCCGCCCGAAAGTGCCCCACTCGCAAAAGGAAGGGCAGGAACGAGTCTAGCAACCCAGCACCGCCCGGCGCGCCCTGTCCGACCACTCGCCTCGGAAAGAGGTCATTCATGATGCCCGCCCGTACCCGAAGCCGGCTTGGGCTCTACGGGAGGAACCAGCCACAATCAAGGTGTGGGAACCCTGATCACACTGAAGGAATGGGCTGCGCTACACGGACGCAGCTACGGCTCCATCCGCAACACCTGGGTTGGCGACCCCGACTTCCCAAAGCCGAAAAAGCCCCGCTCAAGAACAGGCCTGGGCGCAGGCACCCCTGCCCTTGAGTACGACCGCGACGAACTTGACGACTTCGCAGAACGCTGGGAAGCCGCCAAGCGCCCGGCATCGTTGCCCATGCCTGACGGACCCGAGGAATACCGAACCCTCGGCGCGATAGCCCGATTGCTCGGCGTCGATGGCAAGACCGTGACCCAGTACCGCAAGACCCTCAACGAACAAGTTGACCATGCCGACCGCGGCGCACGCACCGTCTACCACACCCGAGGCGTAGTAGAGGTGCTCAACAAGCGACACGGCATGGGCATGGCTCGCCCGCGCAATGCCCGGCCTCCCGAGTAGCAACTCTCCTACCTACCCAGACAGCGGGTCACAACGCCTTCGACGAGGGGTTACTAGGAGCTTTTGAATTGCATCCCCGTCAGAGGCGAACGCCTGTCCCAACTGGGTTGGTGGTGGAACAGGCCCGAACGCGGTGTGCATGCACAGAGCAATCCCCAGGCCGCACAGTCAGCAAAAGCAAGGCTCCTGGACAAGTTTGGTTTCACCCGCCCCAGGGCGACCTACAGGCTCTTCGATCAACCATCGACTGGGGTGCTACGGAAGTAGGCCACCACCAGACCGAACACAACGCTACCGAGCGGCCTACAGTTTCCTCAAGTCACCACGGACGGGGGAACCATGAACATCGACGGCCAGGCGGAGTTCGAACGCACCGGAAACACCTACCTGCGCGTACGGGACTGCCTGCACACAATGAGCAAGCAGCCCTACATCGAGCGGCACTGGTACGAACGCGTGCTGGGCAAGGACCTGGAAAACTCGAACACAGTTTTCGACATCCTCATCGAGCACGGCTACATGCAGGCGAACGGAACGGTCACAGTCGATGTCTGGAATCGCGAAACCTGGCAGCTCGACAACATCATTGAGCCGAGCTACCTGCTGACAAACAAGGGGTGCGCGTTGGCCAATGCCAGTGCGGCCAAACCCGTGCACCGTGCCACAGCAGAAAAGGCACTCGCGGGATTCCTGGACAGAGTAGAGCAGGCCGCGGCCGATCCGATGTACTTGTGGGTGGTCGAACGCGTCGTGCTGTTCGGTTCGATGCTGGACACAACTCGGGATCGCGTGAGCGATGTCGACTTGGCTCTCAGAATCGTGCAGAACGAGTCGGTCTACGAGGCCGCAGGCGGCCACCAACTGGCGGGTTCGGTCTTCCTTTCGGAGCTGAACGGTGAGCGGCACCCATCCGGGTACCAAGGAGAAGCCGGCGTGAGAAAGTTCCTCAAGAGCCGGTCGCGAGTATTGAGCCTGGCCAGCCTGTCCGACGACGGTGCGATAGCTGGACTGCCGCCTGAAACCACCCCACATCGAGTCATCTACGAACGCGGACGTGAGAGTTAGCCACGCCAGACCTACGCGCCGACAAATCGCTGCCGACAGGTTCGTGGGCAGTCGAATGGGGCGGCGCATCTCCGGGCCATAGGCTCGGTTTGTTGTGCAGGTATGCAGGTAGAGCTGGTGCGTCCCGCTGGTGCGGCGTGGCCGCTCCAGCGGGACTGCGACGCCTGTGGTCGTCTCGGTGAACATCACCTCCGGCAAGGTAGTCGGCACCACCCACGAACCCGCGCATTGCGTGTTTACTAAGAACTTCTACCAGGTTCTGTCTGGTAGTGGCGAGTCCTGTTGCAGTGCAGGATATTTCGTCGTGGCAGCGCCGTAAATCGTGGACGACCAGATGCGGGCAGTGATCGAACCGCGACTACCGGTCAAAGCCCCGGGAACACCGGCACCAGAGCGGATGTACGATCGGCTTGTCCTACAAGGCAGCCGTCCTCTCCCCAGGCATCGCTCGCCCCGGGGCGACTATGCTCAGCGCCTGTGGAATCCCTTGTGATGGCACCGACATTTCTAGACCTCGCAGTCCTACGGGAAGCCTTGGATGAGCAGAATGTCGGTGTCCGGACGAGCAACGAACTCGGCGCGGGCCTGACCCTGGCGGAAACGCCGCTTCAGAAATTCGACCTCGGTGTTGTCGTTGTACCTACCGATGACTCCGACGGCACATCGGAGTCACGAGCTGCGATTCTGATCGAAGCCGGAATTGCCTATGCTCGCGGGCTACCTCTCCTCTTCATTGTCGACCCGTCGGACCGGGCGTCGCTGCAAGTCCTGTCCGGAACAAAAGCATGGACCGTGAGGGCACGCATCGACAACAGAGAGGCTATCCGACTCCACTTACGACTACTCATCCAATCGATAACCCGGAATCCTGATTCAGACTTTCCGCCAGTAATCGTCCACGGACCACCGGGTAAAGGCAAGTCGGAGTTAATTGCACGCCTTGTCAAGGATTCGCTGGAAGCTGGAAATACCGTCATCGCAACTTCAACCCGGTCTAGGCCACCGGTAGAGCCGAACGTGGCGGAACGACTTGAGCAGTTGCTTCATGACCGCGGGATTGCAGCTCAGCGGGAGGTGCGGACCACACGCCACGGCAACTCCGGTCGAATTGACCTAATTTTCAGTCATCCGCAGATTGACACTCCGGTCTTCGTGGAGCTGCTCAGCGGTCTCCAAGATAAGCCAAAGGCTCATGCCGAAGCGCAACTCGCCCAATACATAAGGAACGAGTCAGGCACGATCGGCCTCGTGCTGTATTATAACCTGCCGCCATCCGCTCCCGAAATGTCAGCGGTTGATGCACGGGTGTGGTCGGTGAGCATGGTCGATTTCCTCCACAAGATCGACACCGGCGAACTGGGCTCGTTCCTGCGAAGGATCCGCAACGAGACGGTGCATGGCCGATGACCAGCCTCGACTCAACGGAGATCCAGCGCATCCTCCAACTGGCTGCTGACGCAACCAATACTGACGCACAAGGAAAGGCATACGAAGAGCTGGCTCAGTACCTCTTCGAATTGATACCAGGATGCCTCGTGGAGCGAAATGGCATCAGCTACTTCGGGACAGAGCAAGTAGACCTCGGCGTATGCAACGGGAAACACCAGAACGGCCTGCACGCGCTACCGCATGTCATCCTGATCGAGTGCAAAGACTGGAGTCGACCGGTCGACAGCGCCACCCTTGGCTATTTCATCAACATACTCGCCAATCGCAGCGTCGAAGCTGGCATCTTGATCGCGGCCAACGGGGTCACGGGTGAGGTGCGGGAGCAATCTCACGCCCACGCCCTCGGCATCGGAGCAATCGCGCGCGGGATGAAGGTTCTCGTGATAACGACCCAGGAGATCAGTCGGCTTACATGCATTGAGGAGCTGGTCGATCTCCTCCTGCGAAGGTTTCTCTTGGCCCATATGCGTGGCGGACTCGGGGTGCCGTAACCCGACTTAGGCCAAGCGGCTGTCCACAGGGCACCGCCGGGCAAGCGCGTGGGTCTCGGCGAGCTGAGCGAGGGGGTACGGCGCTCTCGCGGGCACCAGCCCCTTCGATCCGCGGCGAGTCGCAGCTGGATCCGACGGCTCACGGGCAGCCCGAGCCGTCAGAGGTCGCACACCAGCTGCGGTTGGCCTGCAGCTCATCTGCACGAGCCGACAGGCTACGGCGTGAGCACCGACACAGATAACCATTAGCCAATAAGTTGCTATCCCAAAAAAAACCCGTCGGCGTGTCGGATTTCGACACGCCGACGGCTCTCAGTCCCCGGCTCGATGCCGTGAGCTGGATACTCACACACGGGTAGCCGAAACTCATCCCATTCTCATCCCATCGCCCAAGAAACCACTACGGGAAACACCAGGCCACAGTAGGAAGCGATGGGAAGTATGAAAATAGGTTACTACCTGGCAAAACAGGCCTCTACTGGGCGATCGCGAAGTTGCACTGCGCGATGATGCAGAAGTTCCTGATCCGGGCAGGATCGGTGAACGTCGTATCGGCAAAACTGGAAGCCACTCCACTCCTTGAGGGGTATCGGCGAACTGGGTCTATCGTCCCATGCGCGCGAATGGGAGCGGCTCACCGGTGCGCCAAAACGCCCACCGCGGCCCGAACGTGAGCGAGCCCCTGAACTAATCCGGCGCTATATTCCAAACATGGCAGGCAGTTGGAACACTCTTGGCAAGCAGCTGGCCGAGATCGCCAAGGAGCAAGGTCCCAAGGTGGTTCGTTCGCAGGGGCCGAAGTTGTTGGAGAGGTTGGCGTCGGCGTTAGCCGCGAAGCCGGCACGTCCGGTTCCGGTTCGCCCGACCGCGTCGACGCCCGTGCCAACAGCGCATCGCGCCCGGCAGATCGTCTATTCCCCGCAGCTAGATGGGCGCGCTGACCCGGGCGAAGTGGTGTGGACGTGGGTGCCTTACGAAGAGGACCCGAGCAACGGTAAGGACCGGCCGGTGTTGGTCGTCGGCCGTGACCGCAAGACGCTGCTTGGTCTGATGCTGTCGTCGAAACCCGAACGCGCCCATGACCGCAACTGGATCGGCATCGGCGCTGGCCCGTGGGACCACGACGGCCGACCCAGTTGGGTTCGCCTTGATCGGGTGCTTGATGTGCCCGAGGACGGCATCCGTCGCGAGGGCGCCATCCTTGAGCGCAAGTCGTTCGATCTCGTCGCGTTCCGCCTGGTCAGCGACTACAACTGGAGTTAGTCGGGGTCACCCGACTCGCGATTACGCGAGTCGGGTGATCTCGACCACAACTTCTAGATCGGTTGAACCGGAACCGGAGAACACACCTTTGAGCGGCGGCACATCGGCGTAATCGCGACCGACGCCCACCGAGACGTGCTGTTCGTTGATGGCGATGTTGTTGGTTGGGTCATAACCCCACCACTGCCCGGTCCACGCCTCGATCCACGCGTGCGACTGGCCTGCCACGGTCTCCCCCAGCTCAGCGCCAGGTTTGGGGTGGAGGTAACCCGACACGTATCGACTGGGGATTCCCATGCTGCGCAACAACACAAGCGTCAGGTGCGCGTAGTCCTGGCACACGCCACGACGTTCGGCGAAGGCTTGCAACGCCGAAGTGTGCACCGAGGTGGTACCCGCGATGTAGTCCATCTCCTTGTGCACCCATTCCGCGGCCCGCACCACAGCTTTGGCTGGCGGTTCGCCACGCGAAAGTTGTTTGGCGACGCTGGCGAGTTTGCGGTCCCGCGGTACGTAATTGGTTGGGCTGAGCATTTCGTCGAAGCGGTCGATGACCCGGTCCTCATGCAGTTCGTCGAACGACAACTCGTCGGCGGGCCCAGAAAACGGTTCGGTTTCGACCACCGACGACCCAGTCACCTCAAGCTCGGTATGCGGCGCGTGGAGGTCGAAAGCGGTGACCGCGGTGCCCCAGTAATCGGTGTAGCGATACGACCTGGTTGCGGGGACGGTTTCGACGCGATTGAGAATCACGTTTTGTCGAGAATCGGCGCGCGGGGTAAGGCGCGCCTCGTTGAACGAGCGCGTTACCGGCGCGTCGTAAACATATCCGGTGGTGTGGACCACCCTGATTCGCCAGCTCACAGCTCTCCCTCTACAGGCACACGACCGCCATCGGCGGCACTGCGCACATCGGTCCACGCGACCCAGGGAGCGGCGTGAAAATACTGGCGTGAGACCGCCTCACTTACCTCGCGGCAGGATTTCTGCAACGCGAGCAGTCGAGCCTGGAGGTCTTCCAAGAGTACTCCCGGCGGCAGAAACTCGAGTTCGCTTCTCGCCCTGCCCAATACGCGCTGCGCCTCGTGTCGAGCGCCGACGCGACTGCCTGGCCGCTGGTCAAGCTCGGTGAGGCACGTTTCGGCAACGCGCAGCGTGTGGAAAACCGAGCGCGGGAAAAGGCGGTCAATGAGGATGAATTCCGCGACACGGGCGGCGTCGAGCGCGCCGCGATGGGTGCGCAGGTAGGTGTCGTGCGCGCCCGCCGACCGGAGCACGGTGACCCACGCTGGCGACGACGTGCGGTCGCCAGCGCGCGAAAGCAGCAGGCGAACCATCATGTCGATGCGCTCAACGGAACGGCCGAGCAGCAGGAATCGGTAGCCGTCATCGCGCGACAGAGTCGAGTCGGTGAGTCCGGTGAACATCGCGGCGCGATCTTTGACGTAGGAGAAAAACTCATGTGGCCCGAGCGCGCGCGCCGCTCTTTCCGCCGTCGCCATGCCGTTGTAGGTGGCGTTGAGGCACTCCCACATCTCACTTGACGTGACTTCCCTTGCGCCGCGCGCATTTTCGCGTGCCTTGGCGACGGAATCGCTAATCGAGACACCGTGGGCGTGACTGAACGCGACAAGGTCGGTCACCGACCACACATCGAGTTCAAGCCCCTCTGGCGGCTCAATGCCCAAGACCTTCAACAACACTCGCGAGGTGCGGTCAGCGTCGACGGTGGCGTCTTCGAGCAGTTGATGCACGGCGACGTCCAAAATGCGCGCGGTGTCGTCGGCGCGCTCGACGTATCTGCCGATCCAATAAAGGGATTCGGCGTTTCGAGCAAGCATGTAGTCAGTCCCCGATCAGCCGCTGCGTTTGTTGTTGTTGCTGTTGTTGCTGGTTTGCCTGCGGCGTGCTGAGTTCACGACCGATTTCGAACGAATCCGCTTGCGGCCGTTCGGCTACCAACTCTGGCCCAGCCAGTTCCCGATCGCCACCCGCGCGACCGGCGAGCACCCAGGTGTCCTTGCTGCCGCCGCCTTGGCTTGAGTTCACGACAAGCGAACCGTCGGGCAGTGCGACGCGCGTGAGGCCGCCGGGCAGCACCCAGATGTCGTCGCCGTCGTTGACCGCGAAGGGGCGTAGGTCGACGTGACGTGGGGCCAGGTCGTTGCCGATCTTGGTCGGCACGGTCGACAACTGCACGACCGGTTGCGCGATCCAGCCGCGCGGGTCGGCCTTGATCTTGCGACGCGTCGCTTCCAGCTCGCGCGGACTGGCGTCGGGACCGATCACGATGCCGTAGCCGCCCGACCCTTCAACCGGTTTCACGACCAGCTCAGCGACGCGGTCGAGCACCTCGGCGCGTTCCTCGTCGAGCCAGCAACGGAAGGTGTCGACATTCGGCAGAATCGGCCGTTCACCCAGGTAATACTCGATGATCGCGGGCACGTAGGTGTAGATGAGCTTGTCGTCGCCAACGCCGTTGCCGACCGCGCTGGAGATCACGACGTTGCCGGCGCGGGCGGCGTTGAGCACGCCCGCGACGCCGAGCACCGAATCGGGCCGGAAGTGCATCGGGTCGAGGAAGGTGTCGTCGATGCGGCGATAGATCACGTCGACTTGACGCTCCCCGGCCGTCGTCCGCATGTAGACGACATTGTCGCGGCAGAACAGGTCGCGGCCCTCGACCAGTTCGACACCCATCTGCCGCGCGAGCAGCGAATGTTCGAAGTAGGCGGAGTTGTGGACGCCGGGCGTGAGCACGACGACGGTCGGATCGGCTTCGTTAGGCGCGGCCGACGCCCGCAACGCGCGCAGGAGGTGGCTCGGGTAGTCGCCAACCGCACGTACCTTGTGTGACGAGAACAGGTCGGGGAACACCCGCGCCATCGTGCGGCGGTTCTCCATCACGTAGGAGACGCCCGACGGTGAGCGCAGGTTGTCTTCGAGGACGCGGAAGTCGCCTTTTTCGTCGCGCACGAGGTCGATGCCGGAAACATGGATGCGCACCCCGTTCGGCGGGACGAGCCCGGCCGCCTCCCGGTGAAAGTGCTCACACGACGTCACGAGCCGCTTCGGGATGATCTGGTCGCGCAGGATGTTCTGCTCGCCGTAGATATCCGCAAGAAACAATTCGAGGGCGGTGACGCGCTGCTTGATCCCGCGCTCAAGCTTGGCCCATTCGGCCGCCGCGATTACCCGAGGAACCAGGTCCAGGGGGAACGGGCGCTCCTGGCCCGATAGCGAGAAGGTGATGCCTTGGTCGATGAAAGCGCGGTCGAGAGCGGCGGCGCGCGCGGCTAAATCGTCTACATCGTTGGCCGCCATCGCGGCATGAATGCCCTTGTAGGGGGCCCGAACTCGGCCCGCCGCGTCGAACATCTCGTCAAACGCGTCGGCGAATCGACCGGGCCCATATCCATCAAACAAACCCGGTTTGCCAGTTGGAGCGTGACCGTTCGATCTCACCATCGCCGGTGAAGCCGATCGAGCCGAACGCGGCGCTGTGGTTGAGGTCATGAAAAAACTGTGCACCACCCAACTGCGGGGTCGTGTGAGACACAGGTAAATTCTTTGCATCACCTGAAACGGGTGAAACCGGTACGGAGCCCTTCCGCGACCGGCAGCCCGATTTCGTCAGGCTGCGGCCAACTGGTAACCTCGACATTCGGCGCGGTGTTACCCGTAGTTAAGCACTCGATGCTGCACCATCGTGGGCACGCGCCCGACGAACTTTTCAAGAAATACCACCCAGCGACAGGAAACCAGAGGATACAGGCGTGGCCAACATCAAGTCTCAGATGAAGCGGATCCGTACCAACGAGGAAGCGCGCAAGCGTAACCAGTCGGTCAAGTCCGCGCTGCGCACCGCGATCCGCAACTTCCGTGAAGCTGCTTCCAGCGGTGACAAGGAAAAGGCTGCTGAGCAGCTGCAGTTCGCGAGCCGCAAGCTCGACAAGGCTGCCTCGAAGGGCGTCATCCACGCCAACCAGGCTGCCAACAAGAAGTCGGCCCTCGCGCTGGCGCTCAACAAGATCTAAGTTCGCTTTACCCGTTTGACGCAGCCGCCGTGGCCTCGATGACCACGGCGGCTTTGTGCGTCGGCTAGCATTTGCGCCCATGTTGACGGTGTATGCAAATCAGACAGTCGTTCGTGGCGAAGACCTTCCCGAAGTCATCCGGGCAGCCGAGATCCTCGGCTTCGGTATCAAGATCGAAAACGTGATGGTTCCCGACGATGACGCCTACACCTCGGTGTGGATCGTCACTCGTGAGGACGAGGTCCCTCTGCACGAAGAGTGGGACGGCCGCTACGACGACGAGGACGAAGACGTCGTCATCGAAGAAGAAGTCGTTCTTTAATTCACGCAGGGCACAACGCCGCCGGTGAGGTCGGTACGCACGGGTTTACCCGCGTCCGGCGTCTCCGTTGCGGTCCCCGCCGCTGCGGTCGCGGGTCGGTAGGAACTGCCGCCGCCCTCGGCTAGCTGGTCTAGCCGAGGACCGAGCCCCCGCGTTGTCGTTGTGACCGAGGGCGGAACTGGCAAGTCGAACGCCGTCGCGACTTCGCGGCGAATCGCGTTCTTGTCGACGATATTCACGTCTTGACCATTGATTACGTCGTAGCCAACGACCGGAAGCGTGCGAAATTCCACCACCGGGTCGTTCGCGGTGCTCAACGTGCGCACGAAGTCGGTCATGCTCCAGCCATCCGACAGCACGATGTTGCGATGCGCCACGTCCATCAACGCCGACAATTTGCCTGGGTCGGTGAGCGTCCCCGCGCTGTGTAGTTGACCGGCGACTGAGGTGAGAAACGCCTGCTGGCGGTGGGTGCGGTCCAGGTCGCCGTTGTCGAGCCCGTGGCGTTGTCGCACGAACGCGAGCGCCTGCGCCGGATCAAGTCGCTGCTTGCCAGCTGGGAAGTCCGCGCCCGAATACTCCAAATCTTGGACCGCATGGTTCAGACACACCTCGACGCCACCGAGCGCTTCGGCCACGTCGTAGAAACCCGCGATGGTGATCTCGGCGAAGCGGTCGATGGGGACGCCGGTCAGATCCCGCACCGCTTTCACCGTCGACGCGCGCCCCGCCTCGCGTCCGGCCTGCTCAAGTTCGGTTTTATCGGTCATACCCTGCGCGATCAGTTGATCTTGTACCGCCGCTTTCTTCAGTCCGTACGCCTCTTTGATCTTGGCGTGCGTGTGGCCCGGGATGCCGCTGACAGCCACGTAGTCGTCGCGTGGGATCGACACCGCGACAATTTTGCTCAGGTCAGCGGGGATGTGGACCAAGATCAGGGTGTTGGCGTTGTAGCCGCCTTGTTCGCCGTCGCCCGCATGGAGTGGCTCAAGGACCTCAGGCGGAAGTTCGTCGCCGTTCTGGTCGCGACGGGTGTCAAGGCCGATCAGCAGCAGGTTGAGGTCGCCATCGAGCGAATGCGGGTCGTCACCGGTTATTGCGTGTGAACGCAAAAAGCCGGTGTCGAAGGTGCCCGCCGTTGACCAGCCGTACGCGGTGACCGTAACGACGGTCGCCGACAGCACGGCGGCGGACACCTTCGCGGTGCGCGTCGCGAGCTGACGCCATGATCGTCGGGGGGTACCCGCTGCGCTGCGTGCCGCCGGCTGTTGTTTCATCATGATCAACTGTGCCGTGGCCGGGTCCCCTCTCAATCGCGGTTGGATTGCGATCGAGAATCGGGGCCGACGTGCTGGGATTATCGCTGCGGCGCCTAGTTAGCCGACCGAAGATCGAGGATGCGGGCGACGGCGTGCTCGACCGCGTACGTAGCGTCTGCGGCCCCGCCCTTGACGTCGGCGTTGAGCGTGGCGACGATGCCGAGCGCGGTGCCGATGCTTGCCGGATTCCACGCGCGTGCCTGAGCCTGTGCCTTTTTCACCTTCCACGGTGGCATGCCGAGTTGCTGAGCGAGCTTGAACGGGTCGCCGCGTCCTGCTGATCCAACACGCGCGATGGTGTGCACCGAATCCGCGAGCGCGTCGGCGAGCAACACGTGTGGAACCCCGCGATCGGTTGCCCACCGCAGCGCTTCCATCGCGGCGGCACGGTCACCAGATACGGCCAGTTCAGCCACATCGAAGCCGGTGACCTCCGCGCGGCCCGAGTAATAGCGACGGACCGCGCCAACGTCGACCTTGCCGCCAGTGTCGGCAACCAATTGTGAACAGGCAGCGGCTAATTCGCGCAAATCTGAGCCAACCGAGTCGATCAACGCCTGCACGACGTCCGCGCTCACTCTGATCCCACCAGCACGAAACTCGCTGCGAACGAATTCCGCCCGCTCGCTCGCCTTGGTGAGCTTCGCGCAGTCGTGGACGACCGCACCCACCTTCTGCAATGCGGGAACCAGCGCTTTAGCGCGCCCGCCACCCGAGTGCAGGACCATGAGCACGACACCTTCGGGCGGGTCACTAACCGCTGCGGTGATCACCGCGACCGCGTCCTTACCCGCTTCAGCAGCGGATTCGAGCACGATCACCCGATCCTCAGCGAACAGCGAGGGACTCAGCAGTTCGGCGAGCTCCGCGGTACTGGCGTCACCAGCCCGCATACGGTCGACGGGTACCGAGTCAGGGTCGGGCGCAACCGCCCGCGGCTGACTGGTGACCTGCGCGACCGCGCGCTCAACAAGGAGTTCCTCGTCACCGAGAACCAGATGCACCGCAGCAGGGCGTTCGCTCACGGGGCAATCCTACGGAGGGCGACTGACACGTTCTGCGGTCCGGCGGGCGGTGATGGTCCGCAGCGCACGCGGGTTGCCGAAGATGAGGATGTCGCCGCTGTTGTCGGTGCGGGCGATGGTGGCGCCCATGGAACGCAGCGTCGACAGGACGTCGGGATGAGGGTGGCCGAAGGTGTTGTCCTTCCCTGAGCTGATGAGAGCTAAGCGTGGTCGGGTTGCGCGGAGGAATTCGGGAGTTGTCGTGCGCGAACCGTGGTGCGGGACTTTGAGGATGTCGATTGCGCCGATGCTCGCTGTTGCTATCAGCTCACGTTGCACGGGCGTTTCGATGTCGCCGGTGAGCAGAATCGTTCCTGCGGGTGTGTGCGCTCGAAGCACGATCGAGCGGTCGTTCGCGGTGTCGCCGGGGAACGACGACGGCGGTCGCGGGCCGGGCGCGAGCACGGCGACGGTCGTAGTGCCGAAAGTGAACTCAAGTCCAGAGTGCAACTCAAGCAACGGGATTCGCGCGCGGGTCGCTGCTTCCTTCACCGCGTGTGCTCCCGACGATCCTGCCGAAACATGGCCATCTGCTGATGCTCGCGCTTGATCGGCTGTCGAAATGAAGGACGTTGCTGCCGTTGTTAATTCGCCCGGCGCCGTGCCAATCGCATCGACGGTTCGGCCTGCGAGCACGCCAGCCAGGCCATCGATGTGATCGGCATGCGGGTGGGTGAGCACCAGCAGCGGTACCCGCTCGACGTCGAGTCGGTCCAGGCAGCGACGTATCGCACGCGGGTCGGGTCCAGCATCGACGACCACCGCGGACCCTGATGCCACCGACAGCGCGAATCCGTCGCCTTGGCCAACGTCGCACATGGCCAAGACCCAGCCGTCGACCGGCCACCCCGGGTGCCAACACCGCACGGGTATCAGCACCAAGCAGATGCCCAGCGCGGTTGCTGCCAGCAGTCGGCGCACCCGACTCCACCGCAGTACGGCGATAAGCACGACCACCACTCCGGTCGCCATGAATCCGCCGACCGCCCCGCCCGGCACCGTAACGACCGCGCCAGGCAGGCCTGCCGACCATTCCGCAACGGTAAGTAACCACCACATGGGCAGGCGAGCGCACCACAGGAGCCATACCGCCGCGTCGCCCCAGCACCAGGCAACAAGCGCGCCCGCCGCGCCGACGACCGTAATCACCCCGATTGTCGGCGCGACGAGGGCGTTCGCGAGTACCGCGACGAGACTGACCTGCCCTGATAGCGCGACCGTCAACGGAAGCGTGACGACGAACGCCGCGCTCGCGACCGCGACAACCTCGGCGGGTCCACGCCACCACCCACGCTCGCGTAGCCAGTCGGCCCACCTCGGTGCGAGCAGAATGAGCCCCGCCGTGGCGAGCACCGACAGTGCGAAGCCAGCGCTTACCGCCAATTGCGGTGCGACAACGAGCAATCCGAGCACGGCTCCGCACAGCGCTGGTATCGCTTGGCGGCGGCGGCCCGTGAGCAGCGCGAGCACAGTTACCGAACCCATTGCGGCAGCGCGTAATACGCTCGGATCGGGTCGCGCGACGACGATGAACAGCACAACCGCAATAGCGGCAACGCTCGCTCGCCATCGCGGGCCGAGCGCGACGAGCCGGGCCAACGCGAGCAGCGCCGTGAGCAAAATACTGAGGTTCGCGCCCGACACGACCGTGAGGTGTTGTAAGCCAGCGATCGCGAAGTCATCGCGCACGCGGTCGGACAGCGCGGACGTGTCGCCGACAACGAGCGCGGGCAACAGTCCCGCCGCATCGGGCGGCAGCGACCGACTCGCCGCCGCAACCAAATCCGCGCGCAGAGCGCCTGCCGCGCGTTGCCACCACGGCGGCGCGCCGAGTAGGTCTGGCGGACCGTTGGCGTGCAAGGCGGCAACGGTCAGATCGGCACGCGCGGGCGCTGCGACTTCGGCGCGCACTCGCACGGTTTGTCCTGGCGACACTCGCGCCCACGGCCCGTCGCCCGCGAGCACAATGATGGTGCCCGAAGCCTCGGTACCTGACCCAGGCCCGATGCTGAAGCTGCGCAACTCAGCACGCACAATGAGACGCCGTTGACCACCAAAGCCCTTGGTATGCATCGGCTTTGGATCATCGGAAATAACCGCGACAACGGTGGCCGTGCGGCCGAAAGCGCTGCGCAGCGGATGGTGGGCGACTTCATGCGCCCGCCACGCGCCCGCCAACGAGAAGCCGGTGGCGACAACCATCGTCGCGATCCCCGCCGCCGCGACGACCCGCCACCGTTCCCGTCGATGTGCCATCGACCACAACAGCATCACCCACAGCGCGATCGCCCCTAGAACCGCGCCGACCGCGATGGCGACACCCACTTTTGGACCCAAAGTGACCGCCGCGATCGTGGCCAGCCAGCAGCCGAGCGCCGCGGGCACCAGCCGCAGGTCGAGCACTGATGGCTGTGACTGCTCCACAGCCGGACTCGCGCCTGCATCGTTGTTGGTGCGCGCCTCGCTCATGCGCTGAGCCTGGCTGAGCTGCTCATATTGTCACCTGGTCGCGCAGTCGTGCCAATCGGGCGGGACCAATGCCGTCGACGTCACCCAGCTGCGTAATATCGGTGAATTTTCCATGTGCCGATCGCCAGGCGACAATCGCTTTCGCTGTTACCGGACCGACTCCCGGTAGCGCGTCCAATTGCGCCTCGGTCGCGGTGTTGAGGTTCACTTTGCCCTTGGGCGCGCCGACGGCAGCTCCCGCAGGACCAGGCGCGCCGTCACCGGCAACTGCCCCGCCGCTGAGTACCGTGCTTGCTGTTCCAGCACCCCCGGTCGGGGCGCGCGCCGTTCCAACAACCACCTGGTCGCCGTCGGTGAGTCGTTGCGCCAAGTTCAACCCTGCCAGGTCGATGCCCGACAGCGTCCCGCCCGCGGCCTCGATCGCATCAGCGACGCGCGCTCCAGCGGGCAGGTGGTGAATTCCGCCCCGTTCCACCGCGCCAACCACGCTGACCACGATCTCGGCAGCGGTTTCGCCAACGCGGGGGTGCGCGGGAGGCGAATCACCGACCGAGGCAACGGGGACCACTTCGTCGTGGCGCGCTTCGGCAGCGTCGCTGCGCGACGACGGCACCGGCGGCACGGACTGCGCGCTCGGCCGCTGCCACAGGATCATGATGGCGGTGACGACAATGGCGGCACAGGCGACAGCGGCAAGGGCTAGTACGCCGCGTTTTCCTGGATCGATCCGCTTGCGCGATGCTGGCCCGTCATCGAGCCAAGCCGGCGAGCGCACATCGCCCGCCGACGATTCTTCGTCGTCCCATTTGCCTTGCTGGCCGGGGGTATTCGTGGAGCGGAGCGCGCTCACCGCGCGTTCCCACGGTGCGGGTGCGACTGTCGCGGTCAAACCGCCCAGCCGTTCGCGTACTCGGTGGTGAATGTCGTGTGGTGTCATGCGGCTGACGCTAGACACACTCGCCGATCTGCCACCTCCGTTCACCTGGGCTTTTAATTGCCCTGTGGATAACTCTTTTCCTGTGGATAACTCGCCGAGTTAAGGCGTTTTTCGGGCGTGTCGGTGTCTAGCCCGCCACATACTCTGTCGCCCATGACCGCAACCAAGTACGCCTATAGCTATGTCGCTCGCCCAACGTTTCGACGACTTCGCTCAGCAGGAAGCCCGGGGCAATTCGTCGTACTACGAACATCTAGCGCACGCTATCGCCGACGATCCGGCGCTGCTCACCCTGTTCGAGCAGCTGCCGGAGCCCAAGCGCCAACCCAACCTGCTCTTAGCCGCAGCCCGCTTCCATGTCGGAACCACCCTGCCTTACACCGACTTTCGTGCCGGTGTCCATGCGAAATGGCAGGCGATCGCGCAGACCGCGCTTACCCGCGCGACCCAGACCAACGAGTGCGGCCGTGCTGCCACGTTGCTGCCGGTCTTGGCGAGCCTTCCCTGGCCGCTCACGCTGATCGAGGTGGGTGCGTCGGCCGGACTGTGCCTGTATCCGGACCGATTCAGCTACCGGTACAACAATGTCGAGTTGCATCCGAAGTCCGGTGTGTCAACAGTCATTTTGGAATGCGCGACCACCGGCCCTGTGCCGCTCCCTGTCGAGTTGCCGGAAGTGGTTGGTCGCTTCGGGATCGACCTGAATCCGTTGAATGTCCGCGATCGCAACGACATGGACTGGCTGGCGACGTTGGTGTGGCCAGGTCAGGACGAACGTCTCGCGCGGCTGCGTGCGGCGGCGAAACTTGCTGCGGCCGAGCCACCTTCGCTGCGAGGCGACCTGAACGAGACGATTTCCGACCTGGTTACCTCCGCAGCGGGCGACAGCACCGTCGTGGTTTTCCACAGCGCGGTCATGAACTACCTCACCGTCGATGCACGGAACACGTTCCGCGAGAGAGTGCGCTCGCTCCCCTGCCACTGGATCTCGCAGGAAGGCCCCCGTGTACTGCCCCAACTGAGCACGCGGATTCCGCCCTACGATCCCGCTCAGGCACGCTTCGTGCTCGCGCTCAACGAGCAGCCTCTTGCCTTCGCGGGACCGCATGGGCAGTCACTCGACTGGTTCGGTCAAATCGGCTGAGCCACACCGCGTCACATGCGGCGCATCACCGAGACAACCCTGCCCAAGATCACTGCTTCGTCGCCGTCAAGTACTCCGTAGGCGGGGTTGCGCGGTTCCAGGTAGGTGTGACCGTTGCGACGGCGGTACACCTTCACCGTCGCCTCATCGCCGATCATCGCAGCGACGATGTCACCCGAAACCGCTTCGGTTTGGCTGCGAACGACGACGAGGTCGCCGTCGCAGATCGCGGCGTCGATCATCGAGTCGCCACGGACACGCAGCGCGAAAACTGTGCCGCGCCCGACCAATTCGCGCGGAAGCGTCAGTTGTTCATCGGTGTGCTGTTCGGCCAGGATCGGCGTGCCGGCCGCGATGTCACCGACCACTGGAACCGAGACGGCAGTGTCGGAACCTTCGGCGGGAATGCCGCGCAAGAAGCGGCGCACGTCGATCGCACGTGTAACGGCACTGCCGCGTCGCAGGAAGCCGTCCTCCTCAAGGGCTTTCAGGTGTCGCGATACCGTCGATGCCGAGCGCAGACCAACCGCGTCGGCGATCTCGCGAGCGCCGGGCGCGTACCCGTGCGCGAGCACCGAGTCCCGAATCGCCGCGAGAATCTGTTGCCGACGCTGCGGCAGATGGCTCACATCGAAGTGGTCAAACTCGTCGTATCCGGTCACCCGAGAATCGTAGAACCAGTACCGGTTACGTCAACGCCGCAGGTGGGGTGTTTAGGAACAGCCGCCTGGCAAGACCACGACGCCGAGCGCGCCGATGCCCAAGTGCACACCCAGGGTCGGGCCCAACTCAGCAACGTAAAAGTCGGCAATGTCCGGTACTTGCTCGCGCAGTTGAGCCGCAACGGCGTCGGCGGCCTCTGGCGCGCCAAGGTGTTGCACCGCGACCGCCGCCGGACGCCTGCCCGCAGCGTCGACAGCGGCGGCGACAAGACGCGCGTACGCCCGCGACCGGGTGCGCACCTTCTCACGCAACTCAAGCTTGCCGCCAACCAGGTGCAGCAGTGGTTTCGTCACCAGTTCACTGCCGAAAAACGCGGCGGCACTGCTGAGTCTGCCGCCTCTGCGCAACTGCTCGGTTCGGTTGACGAGCAAGAAAGTCTGGGCGTTGTTCGCCGCGTCAACAGCGCGCTCGTAGACCTCGTCAAGGACGGCACCGCCGTGAGCCAAGCGAGCGGCGGCGAGAGCCGGCATGCCGGTGCCCATGCCCGCGCCCAACGAGTCGACAATCCGCACGCGCGCGTCGGTGCCCATGTCGTCGACGGCTTGTCGCCCAGCTTCCCAGGTGGCCGACAGGCGACGCGAAAGATGAACGGCGACAACACCATCGCCGCCACTGCGATCGAGGGCCGCGCTGTAAATCTCGCGCAGTTCCCCTGGCGATGCCGCCGATGTGCTCACCGAATCGGACCCGTAGTCGATGTCGATCGCGTCGACGCCTTCCCGGATTTCGCGGTCGCCTACCAAAACATGCAGCGGGACGACCTCGATGCCGAGTTCAGTGACGACGTCGGCAGGCAGACTCGCCGCCGAGTCGGTGACCACAACGACCGGCACGGACTACCGGACCTCCTGCAACGCTTTGAGCATCGCCGTAGCCACCGCGTTGTGTCCGTCCCAACCCCAGTGGATGCCATCGGGATTCGCCGATCCCGACTCGATGTTGTCGCGCACTGCCTCGCCAAGGTCGACGAGGGGCACGGAGGTACGGCCGGACCACGCCTGCAACGCTTTCACCGCGCGGGTACGGCCGCGATGCACTTTGCCGTAAGCCGCGCACTGGTGCACCGAAGGCAACACGCCAACGACGGGCAGTTCAGGCCGCAGGTGGTTGAGCGCTACCCGCGAGTCTTCGAGGTAGCTCACACTTACCTTGGGCGGCAACGCAACTGGGCGACCCAGCTTCGACAGCTTGGGCTGGAGCCAGTTGTAGGTCGCGCGCACGCCGCGCCGAAGCCGAGGCGGGCGAATGTAGCGGATCGTCTCGCGCAGTGCGGTTGGCAGTGGCGAAGGCAGGGTGTCCATGCCGCCGACGGCGAAAACGACAGCGCCCGCGCGGGGCACAGCCGCCCAGATGCGGGGGTCGCCAATGAGTGCCCAGTAGGCGTCGCGAGTGGTCCAGCCGATCCGTGCGACCAGTTCGACATCCCAATCGAGCTCGGCCGCAACAAGATTCGGCCAGATTCGCGGGTCGTCGGCGGGCAGGCCACCTTTGGGACCGTAGTAGGAAAGCGAATCGGCGATCACCAGGAGCACTGGACGTGGCGCTGCCGGTTCGACTGGGACGTCGAGCGCCGCGGGCTCGGCCGTCGCGATGGCGGCTGGCTCAGTAACAACGCTCGCGCCGAGGAGGGCGGAGTCAGCCTGCGCGGCAACTGGTTCCGCGAGAGCGACAACAGATTCCGTACCGGGGGTCGCTGGCGTGATCGAATCACGTTGGGGAGCGACGGTTTCCGTGTGATCGAGCTCGGTACCCGACGCCAGTTCTTGCTGAACGGTGGATATGGCGGCGGGAAGCTCGCTGCCGTCGCCCGTCGCGCCAACTCCGGCCACTTCGACAGCACTGGTTGCCGCGACCTCGTGGCCAGTTGCATCAGAGCTATTCGCTGCGGCGGGAACCGTTTGCGCGGCTGCTTGGTCGGCCACGCCGAAACCAGTCGTCACCTGGGTCGGCGCCGCGACATCGTCGACCTCTGCGACGGACCCGTTCGCGACCGTGTTTGCTGGCGCGACAGCCTCGGCCCCTGCGACGGAACCGTCCGCGACCGAATTCGTAGGCGCGACACCCTCGGCCGCTGCGACCGGGCCGTCCGCGACCGAATTCGTTGCCGCGACAGCTTCGCTCGCGTTGCCAATGGCGTTCGTGACGGCACCGGCAGACTGCGCGACCTCGCCGTCAGTTGCCTCGAAACTGCCGACAGCAGCCGAAACCGCCGCCTCGGTCGAATTACCCAGCGCGGCAACGCTGTTCGCAGCGGGCACATCGGCGGCAGCTTTCGCGACATCGGCGACGGCGTCGAGCCCCGGCACTGCCGAATTCTGCTCGCTGCCCGCATGAGCGACGGTGGTCGACTCGTCTTCTCGGCCACCGTCGGCAGCCGCATCACGATCGACAGCAGCTTCGACGTCATCGGCAACCGCGACGTCCGCCGCTTCGCCAACGCCCGAAGAACCGGACTCCGCACCCTCGGTCGCATCTACGGCCGCGTCGTCGGCCGCTGCATCGGACTGTTCCACCGACTCCGCGTGCGCGGGCCCGATGATCGGCGGGGCCACCGCGCCGAAAAGCGCATCCGGCAGCGAGCGCGTGCTGCGCGCGGTGACCTGCTTGAAGAGCTCGTCGGGGACCGAGCGAATGGGCTCCTCGCGATCGAGGCGCTGCCGTGGGGCCGCGGGTGGGCCAAACAGCTCATCCGGCAATTGCCGGCCAGCTTTGGCCGTCACCTGCTGGAACAATTCATCCGGTACCGACCGTACGGGCTCTTCAGAGGACATCGGGAGCTACCTTCGCCGCTGCGTTCCAAACATCGAGTCGCCAACCGGGGTTGTCGATGTCTGGGCCGTGGCTGGACAGCTGCACCCAACTGGTGTTGGCGAGACCGCCTAGGGCGGGCCAGTTTTGAGGAGGCAAGTCCAGCAGCGCGGCCGTGAGAGCAGCGATCAACCCACCGTGCGCAACCAGGATGATAGTCCGGCCGGGCCAATCCTGTCGGTCGTTGTACAGTTCGCGCACCACGGGCAGTGCTCGCGCGCCCACCTCAAGTTTGCTTTCGCCGCCGGGCGGGCGATAGGTGGGATCCATCCGCCACTGCACCCGCGCTCCCGGGTAGTCGGCGTCAACCTCAAGGTGGGTCAGGCCTTCCCAGTCGCCAAGGCTGGTTTCGCGCAGGCGTGGGTCAGTAATGACCGGGATGTTGCTCACGTCGCCCAGCGCCTGCGCGGTGTCGCGCGCACGCCGAAGATCGGACGCGTGGACGGCGATGGCGTTACGCGAGACTAGTTCACGCGCAGCCTCTTTCGCCTGTTGTCTGCCGAGATCGCTGAGGTCAGTATCGATTTGACCTTGCATGCGGTCGGCAGCGTTCCATTCGGTCTGCCCGTGCCGAAGGAGCAGGAGGTTGCGCACGTTGGCGTATTTGTTCACTCGAGGCATATCGGTGGTACGCGGGGTCTCGCCACTCACTCGTTGTCGCCCTCGGACTCCGCGTCATCGAAAGCAGGAGGGGTGGGCACAGAGGCGATGCCTTCGACGGGCACCGCGGGGCAGTCGCGCCACAGCCGCTCAAGCGCGTAGAAGTTGCGCTCGTCGTTGTGCTGGATATGGACGACAACGTCGACGTAGTCGAGCAGGGCCCAGCGACCTTCGCGGGTGCCTTCACGGCGAACCGGCTTGTGGCCTGCCTCGCGCAGCTTCTCTTCAACGTTGTCAACGATCGCCGAAACCTGACGCTCGTTGGGCGCGGACGCGATGATGAAACAGTCCGTGATGACCAACTGCTCCGACACGTCGAGGACAACCACGTCGGTTGCTAATTTGTCGTCGGCCGCGCGCGCGGCGATCTCGGCCATCGCAATGGCTTCGGGGGTGGCGCTCATGCGTCAGCAACCTTTCGTTCCTGCGGCTCGTACAGGTGCCGCTTCGATATGTACTGGACCACCCCGTCTGGGACGAGGTACCAGACCGGCCGACCTTCGGCGGCGCGGCGACGGCATTCACTCGACGAGATGGCCAACGCGGGAATCTCGATCATGGTGACCGCGTCGGCGGGAAGGTCCCGCAGATGCTCCGCTAGATGATCGGTATTCAGTTCATACCCCGGTCGACTAACCCCGACGAACTTCGCCAGTTCGAACAGTTCGGTCCAATCCTGCCATGTCAGGATGTTCGCCAACGCGTCCGCACCGGTGATGAAGTACAGCTCGTCGTCGGGGTGCGCGCGACGCATCTCGCGGAGCGTGTCGACGGTGTAGGTGACCTTGTCGCGTTCGATGTCGGCACGCGACACTGAGAAGCGCGGATTTGACGCGGTCGCGATCACCGTCATGAGGTAGCGATCTTCGGCGGGGCTGACGACCTTGCCCGCCTTCTGCCACGGCTGGCCAGTGGGGACAAAGATGACCTCGTCGAGGTCGAATCGGTTGGCTACCTCGCTCGCCGCAACCAAGTGACCGTGATGGATGGGGTCAAACGTGCCACCCATGACGCCCAGTTTGCGTCGCGGCCGAGCTGTCTCGTGCATGAGGAGTGAGCTTAATCCGACGCGCCGCCGATTCGCGGACCGAGGATCGGTGGTGCCGCGCTCGCCCAGCTCGGGCCCGACGCTTGGGAACACATTTGCGCGAACTGGTTGCGAGTGCGTTTGAGTTCTTCGGCCAGATGCGGGCCGGGCACACGCGCGATGTGCTCGTTCAACTCGACAAGCAGCACGTCGATCGTCAGCCACCACGGACCGCGAATGCGCCCGTTTGGTCCACGCAGTTGCAGCCACGCTGCCGCGCGCAAACAACGGGCACGCGGGACGATCTTGCCGAGTTCGCCCCACAGTCCTGCCGCGCGCAGATAGCCGCCAAGCGCCGCCGTTTCCTGCCCGCAGCACTCCCTGGCTACCGCCGCCGACCACACCCAATCGGCGTGGCGACGCCGGTCGGCACCTGAGCCGACGACAAGGCGGGCCGCCTCGGTGAACTGCCACGCCGCCTGCCGATATCGACCAAGTTGGTTCAGCGATTCGGCGAACTCGGCGCGCACCCGAGCGAGTTCGGAGTCTGGATACGCCAGGTCCGGGCCGGAAAGCGGACGTTCTAAGGCGGCGACCGCATCGGCGTGCGCGCCCGCGCGATGCCACGCGCGACCGGCAACGACCCACTGGTGCGCGCAATCGGCGGCGGAAAGGTCGTGCCACGCGAGCGCCGCCGCGGTTGCCGCTTGCGCGAGTTCCGTCGGCGGTCCCCCGCTGGCGGCGACGGCCCCCACGACTTGCGAGCGCAACAACGCCGTTTCCCGCAGTTCAAGCACGCCTAGCCCGATCGCCTCGGTGAGTACGTCAACGGCGCGCGCTGGCTCGCTGATCAGCAGTGCACTGCCTGCTTCGGCCATGCGACGCGCTTGTTCGACGCGCGCGAGTGTCACCGAGCGCGCCGCGCGACATCAAAACCCACCCACGCACTTCGTCGACGGCCTGTCGACACCCCAGAAAGCATGCGCGCGATCTTGGTCGCAGCCACATTTCAATGGCTTAACGTCGGCTGAAACGCGGCGCGCTCAGCTCACTGGCAGCAACCGCGCGACTACCTCGGTGAGTTGACGCGCCGACCTGCACTCGTGCATCTCGATTTCCGCTTCGTAAGCTTCGGTCGCGGAATCGCCTGTCGCCCACAGCTTTCGCGGTTCCGGATTGAGCCAATGCGCGTGGCGCGCGGTCTCGACGAGCCCGCGCAGCACGTCCGCGCGGGGGTCGCGGTAGTTGGTTCGGCCGTCGCCAAGTACGAGCAACGAACTCCGGCTGGTGACCGCGTCGCCGTAGTTGTCGGCGAAAGTTCGTAAGGCGTTGCCGTAATCGGAGTGGCCGTCGGCGCTCAACACGTTCGATTCAGCGAAGATGGTGACCATCACGTCGTCGAGGCCAGTCGCGGGGCTGAAATAGTCGGTGACCTCGTCAGCCGCGTCGACGAACGCGAAAATCCGTACCCTCGAAAACTGTTCGCGCAACGCGCTCACCAGCAACAAGGTGAAATTGCTAAAACCGGCGACCGAACCGGAAATGTCGCACAGCAGGACCAATTCCGGCCGACCAATGCGTGGTTTCCGATTGATGAGGTCGATCGGCACGCCGCCGGTCGACATCGAGCCGCGCAGCGTCTTGCGTAAATCAATCTCGCCGCGTCGCGCGCGCTTCCGACGCACCGCGAGCCGCGAAGCAAGCACCCGAGCCAACCGCTGTGTGCCCGTACGCAATTCGACTAGTTCACTCTCGGTTGCCCGCAGGAAGTCGGCGTCCTCGGCTTGTCGCGCGACCCCGTATTCGGCGACGCGCTCGCGGCCGACCTTTTCCGCGACGCGACGGTTCGTCTCGCTGGTGACCGCCGTCTGAAAGTCCGCGATCCGTGCCCGCGCGGTGCGACGTGCCACCTCCAAGTCGCGCTCGCTAGCGTCGGGCGGCAGCGCCATACCAGCGAGGATCTTCGACAAAAGTGATTGGGGCGAAAGCTCTTTCATCACCTGATAAGCGGAAAATGAAGGGCCACGCACAGATTCGAACTGCCCGAACTGCTGCACGAGTTGCCCGGTGAACTCGCGCAATCGCGTGCCCGGATCGTCGAGCGCGAGCAACTCGGCCAGTTCATCGCGCACCGCCGCGATGTCCACTTCCCCATCCGCGCGACGTGGCAGCTCATGCGCGACTGACCCTTGGCCCAGCGCGACCGGAAACCACAGGTCAAAGAGGCTGTCGAACGTGCGGCGATGCGCACTTTTGCGCAACACCGCGCACGCGAGCCCTTCGCGGACCACCTCGCGGTCAAGCAGGTCGAGGACCGTGAGCACTCGGCCCGCATCGACGGTCTCCGACGGCCCCACCGGCACGCCTCGTGCCCGCAACGCGGCAACGAAGCCCGCGACGTGGGCACCGAGTCCGTGCGTCATGACGATCAGGCCAGCTTCAACTCAGCAAGCGCGCGCTCGTGGTCGCTTCGATGCTTGAGCACAACGCCGAGCGTTGCCCGCACGGTCGCGTCGTCCAGGTCGGCCGCACCCAGCGCGAGCAGGGTGTTGCCCCAGTCGATGGTCTCGGCGACTGACGGCAACTTCTTGAGTCGCAACCCACGCAATACCGCGACAACGCGAACTAATTGGGCGGCAACCGCTTCCGGAAGTTCGGGCACCCGACTGGCGAGAATGCGCCGTTCAAGTTCTTCGTCAGGAAAATCTAGATGCAGGTACAAGCAACGACGCTTGAGCGCCTCAGACAACTCGCGAGTGGCGTTCGAGGTGAGCACGACGAACGGTTTGCGCGTCGCGGTGATGGTGCCCAACTCCGGCACCGTGACCGCGAAGTCGCTGAGCACTTCGAGCAGCAGTCCCTCGATTTCGACGTCGGCCTTATCCGTCTCGTCGATGAGCAACACGGTCGGCTCGGTGCGCCGAATCGCGGTCAGCAGGGGCCGCGCAAGCAGAAACTCCTCGGTGAAAACGTCGGCTTTGGTTTCAGCCCAATCATTTTCGCTCGACGCCTGAATCCGCAGAATCTGCTTGGCGTGGTTCCACTCGTAGAGCGCCCGCGCCTCGTCGACACCCTCGTAGCACTGCAACCGCACCAGCTCAGCGCCCGCGACCCGCGCGACCGCACGCGACAACTCGGTCTTACCAACACCGGCAGGACCTTCGATCAGAAGCGGTTTGCCAAGCCGGTCCGCGAGGAAAACCGAGGTGGCCGTTGCCTTGTCGGCCAAGTACCCGGTGGTAGCCAGCCGTGCGATGACGTCATCGACCGAGGAGAAGATTGGTTCTGTAATGAGCGACATGAAATTACACCGGCCGAGTCTGGCCGTCGCCCCACACGATCCACTTCGTGGACGTGAGCTCCGGCAACGCCATCGGCCCGCGCGCGTGCAGTTTCTGCGTCGAAATGCCGATCTCGGCACCAAAGCCGAACTGCTCGCCGTCGGTGAACGCGGTCGACGCGTTGACCATCACAGCGGCCGCGTCGACACGGGAGGTGAACTCGCGCGCGACCGCGAAATCGCCCGTGACGATGGCCTCGGTATGACCAGTGCCCCACGTGTTGATGTGGTCGACGGCAGCGTCGAGGTTGTCGACCACCTTCAGCGCGATGTCGAGGGTGAGGTACTCCTCGCCCCAATCGACGTCGGTCGCGGGCACCTGACCGGGCAGGTCGCCGTGAATCGTGACGCCGGCGGCTTCCAACGCGGTGGTAAGCCTCGGCAGCGCGGTATCGGCGATCGCCGCGTCGATCAGCACCGTCTCGGCCGCATTGCACACGCTGGGACGACGGGTCTTCGCGTTGAGCAGGATGGCCTCGGCCATGTCGAGGTCGGCGGCCGAATGCACGTACACGTGGCAGTTGCCGGTGCCGGTCTCAATGGTCGGCACCTGGGCATCGCGCACGACCGCGTTGATGAGGCCAGCGCCACCGCGCGGAATGACAACGTCGACCAGCCCGCGCGCCTGAATCAGGTGCGTGACGCTCGACCGGTCGTGGCTGGGGAGCAACTGCACAGCGTCGGCGGGCAGTCCCTGCGCGGTGAGCGCTTCGCGCAACACGTCGACAAGCACGGCGTTGGAATTGGCTGCCGACGACGAACCGCGCAACAAGGCGGCGTTGCCCGACTTCAGCGCCAGACCAAACGCGTCGACCGTGACGTTGGGACGCGCCTCGTACACCATGCCGACGACGCCGAGCGGCACCCGCGTCTGCCGGATTTCCAGCCCGTTCGGCAGCGTGGAACCGCGAACAACGACACCAACCGGGTCGGGCAGCGTCGCGACCTGGCGCAAACCGGAGGCGATGCCGTCGATGCGCGCGCTGGTGAGGCGCAGCCGGTCAAGCAGGTTTTCCTCGGTGCCCGCTTCCCGCGCGACGTCGATATCGGCGGCATTGGCGGCGAGCACGCGATCGGCCGCCGCGAGCAGCGCATCGGCCGCCGCGTTGAGTGCATCGTTCTTTTGCGCCGTGGTCAGCTGGGCCAGCACACGGGACGCGACGCGAGCCCTGCGGGCGGCGTCGTGCACCGCTGCGCGGATGTCGAGCTCGGGGGTCACTTCTACCGTCATGGGTATCAGAGTACGCAGCCGCCGAATGTGGCTCCGACCGGCGGCGCGAGGACGTTACCCACCGGGTCAACATGGCCGATTCACGGAAAAGCGCCAGTACGATTTCGCACATGAGCGACTCCGCGGCACCGACTGTTGTTGTCGTTGGCAGCGTCAATATGGACCTCGTAACGACAACAGCGAGTCGCCCGCAGCCGGGAGAGACCGTGCGTGGCGTCGCTTTCGCGACCATTCCGGGTGGCAAAGGCGCCAATCAGGCGATCGCCGCAGCGCGTGCTGGTGCGCGGGTCCGCTTCATCGGGGCGGTCGGGTCTGACGCGTTCGGGACCACGTTGCGGGCGAACCTGGACCAATCAGGAGTCGACACGTCGCTGTTGCGGACGGTAGAAGGGCCAAGCGGAATCGCGACGATCGTCGTTGATGCGGCGGGCGAGAACAGCATCATCGTGGTCACCGGGGCGAATGGCCGGCTGACCGAGCTGACTGCCGAAGATCGCGCGGCCATCGCCGAGGCGGACGTCCTGCTCTGCCAGCTTGAGATTCCGCTAGATGCCGTCGCGGAAGCGGCGCGTTACGCACACGAATCGGGGACGTTAGTCGCGCTGAACCCTTCGCCGGTCGCCCCGCTGCCAGCTGCACTGTGGGCCGACGTCGACTTAGCGATCGTGAATTCGCTTGAGGCTGAACACTATTCGACACAGTTGGCTGAGGTTCCCCACGTGGTGCGCACGCTGGGTGCCGACGGTGCCGTCTACCAAGGTGAGGGCGAATTCGCAGTCGCAGGTGAAGATGTTGACGTGGTCGACACGACCGGTGCGGGCGATGCGTTCGCGGGCACGCTCGTCGCCACCTGGGGCTTGGGCCCGCGAGTGGCTTTAGGCCGTGCGAACCTCGCTGGCGCCGTCGCGACCACGCACCGCGGCGCTACCCAGCCGAGCTAGCCACCGAAAATCAGGTGCGCGGGACCTGCTCGCCGTCCTACCGTTGGCAACTCCCAACGAAAGGACCGACCATGTTTCCCGTCGAGCTGCGCGGCACGCGAGCGCAGACACTCATGTGGGCCAACGAGCACGACATCGAACAGTCCGCGCTGCGCCAACTCCGCAACATCGCCGAGTTGGAGTGGGTGCACGGACTGCGTGTCATGCCGGACGTCCACCTGGGTAAAGGCGCGACGGTGGGGTCGGTCATCGCGATGCGCGATGCGGTTGCCCCGGCTGCCGTCGGCGTCGACATCGGTTGCGGCATGGAAAGCGTGCGAACGAGCCTCACCGCCGCCGACTTGCCCGATAGTCTCCGCTCGCTGCGTTCACGTATCGAAGCGGCGATTCCGGTGGGTTTCAACTCCCACAAGGAAGCGGTGAACGTCACCGCTCTTCATGCGGGTTCGCATGGGCAGTCCGCGCGCACGAAGGGGTGGGATCGGTTCTGGCGCGAGTTCGGCGACCTACATCCGGGTGTTTCATCGTTGGAGTCGAAGGCGCACAAGCAGATCGGCACTCTTGGCAGTGGCAATCATTTTCAGGAACTGTGCCTCGATGAAAACGACTCCGTCTGGATCCTGCTGCACTCCGGTTCACGCAATATCGGCAAGGAACTCGCCGAACGACACATGGCCATCGCACGCAAGCTGCCGCACAATCAGTCGCTGCCCGATCGCGACCTCGCGGTATTCCTCGCTGGCACCTCGGAAATGGCGGCCTACCGGCGTGACCTCACCTGGGCGCAGGAGTACGCGGCGCGCAATCGCGCGGTGATGCTCGCGCTTGTGTGCCGTGCCGTGCGTGATGAATTCGCCGGGCTCGACGTGCGTTTCGATGAACCGATCTCGTGCCACCACAACTACGTGGCCGAGGAAATCATCGACGGCGTGCCGATGCTGGTGACGCGCAAGGGCGCGGTGCGGGCGGGCGCGGGGGAACTCGCGTTGATCCCCGGTTCGATGGGCACGCGCTCGTATGTCGTTCGCGGCAAAGGCAATCCGGCCTCGTTCCAGTCCGCTTCGCACGGGGCCGGACGGCGGATGAGTCGGTCGGCGGCTAAGAAGACCTACACCGTTGCCGACCTCGTCGCCCAAACCGCTGGCGTCGAATCGCGCAAAGATCAGGGCATTGTCGACGAGATTCCGGGTGCTTACAAAGACATCGATCAGGTGATCGCGGCCCAGGCTGACCTGGTCGATGTGGTCGCCGTCTTGCGGCAGGTGCTGTGCGTGAAGGGCTGACGAAGCGAACTTGTCGTACCCCGGTGGCACGATAGCGACATGCCATCATCGCCGCCGCTCGATGCCCCGCTCGACCTGGCCGCTCCCGACTTGCGGGAGCGTGCCGAGGAGCTGCTACGCGAACTCGCGGGCAAGGGCGCCGCGCTGCGCGAAGATCAATGGGCCGCGATCAAGGCGCTCGTTGTTGACCGCAGGCGGGCGCTCGTTGTGCAGCGCACCGGCTGGGGTAAGTCGGCGGTGTATTTCATCGCCGCGAAGTTGCTGCGGCGTGCTGGGCGCGGGCCAACGGTCATTGTTTCGCCGTTGCTCGCGCTCATGCGCAACCAGGTGAGTTCGGCCGAGCGTGCTGGCGTTGTCGCCGCCACGATCAACTCGGGCAACGTCACCGAGTGGGACGAGATTCACGAGCAGGTCGCGAACGGCGACGTCGACGTGCTGCTCGTCAGCCCCGAACGCCTCAATAACCCGGATTTCCGCGATCAGGTACTCCCCCGGCTCGCCGCCGACGCTGGCCTCGTCGTCATTGATGAAGCCCATTGCGTTTCCGACTGGGGTCACGATTTCCGGCCCGATTATCGACGTATCCGCACGCTCATCGCCGACCTAGGCAGCGACGTGCCGGTGCTAGCCACGACGGCAACCGCGAACGACCGCGTTGTCACCGACGTCGCCGGGCAGATCGGGCACGACACGCTGGTCCTACGCGGGTCGCTCGATCGCGAATCGCTGCATCTCAACGTGGTGCGGTTCGACGACGCGGTCGCGCGCACAGCGTGGCTTGGCAGCAAACTCGACGAGCTGCCCGGCTCCGGCATCATCTACTGCCTCACCGTCGCCGCCGCGAACGACCTTGCCGACGTGCTTTCCTCGCGCGGCCACACTGTCGCCGCGTATACCGGCCAAACCGATCCAGCCGAACGCGAAGCTCTCGAGGCGGCGCTGCTCAACAACGAGGTCAAAGCGCTCATCGCCACGTCCGCGCTCGGAATGGGTTTCGACAAACCGGATTTAGGTTTCGTCGTCCACGTCGGCGCGCCTTCGTCGCCGATCGCGTACTACCAACAGGTCGGGCGTGCGGGGCGTGGCACCGATCGCGCGGAAGTGTTGCTGCTGCCCGGTGCCGAAGACGCGCGGATCTGGAGTTATTTCGCGTCGGTGTCGTTTCCGCGCGAACACCTTGTGCGCGAGGTGCTTTCCGCGCTCGACACCGATCGGGCGATGTCGACGGCCGCGCTTGAGCCGCTCGTCGACTTGAATCGGTCGCGCCTCGAAATGGTGCTCAAGGTACTCGATGTCGACGGCGCGGTCCGACGCGTGCGCGGCGGCTGGGTATCGACCGGGCAACCGTGGACTTACGACGCTGACCGCTATGAGCGGCTAGCCGTTGCCCGCGATGCCGAGCAACAGGCGATGCTCGACTATCAGACGACAACCGACTGTCGAATGACCTTTCTGCGCCGGCAACTCGACGACCCCGGCCTCGCCGGACTGGCTATGAGCGAACTCGACTGCGGCCGTTGCGATAACTGCACGGGCGTGCGTCCCGACACCTCCATTTCCGACGAAGCAGTTGCCGCGACGCGCACCCGGATCGCACGGCCAGGACTAGATCTAGCGCCGCGTAAGCAGTGGCCGACGGGATTGGCGAAAATCGGAATCTCCTTGTCGGGCAAGATCACTCAGGGTGCAGAGGTGGGCCGCGTTGTCGGTCGTCTCACCGATCTGGGCTGGGGTCAACGCCTGCGCGCGTTGCTCGACGGGCCGGACGCGCCGATTCCTGATGCGGTTTTTGACGCGTGTGTCACGGTGTTACGCGAATGGGATTGGCACGAACGTCCCACTTCAGTGCTCGCGCTTGAGTCGCGCACCCACCCCCAACTCGTCGCCAGCATGGCAACGCGGCTCGCCGAAATTGGGCGACTCACCAACCTGGGCACGATGCACAACCGACCAGACCGACCGCCGGTGTCAGCGGCCAACTCAGCCCATCGCGTCGCCGGACTAGTCGATTCGTGGGAGGTACCCGACCTATCGACCGTCAGCGGCCCCATTCTGCTTGTCGACGCCCTCAGCGATTCGGGCTGGACGATGACCGTCGCCGCCCACACGCTCCGAAAGGCAGGTGCCGACGCTGTGCTACCCCTAGCCCTTGCAACCCCGACCTAGGTTTGCCGGGAATATCGGATTTGCCCGGGCGCTCCGCTTTTGCGAACGGCACGACACGCCGCGCGCTTTGCCGGACCCGCGACTCAGTGATGTTTCAATGCGGCTATGACCGCTATGACCTCTTCGATAGCTCGAACCGTGATGGCCGTTGCTGTGGGCTGCGCGGCCGGTTTTAGTCTCTTCGCCGCCCCCGCTAACGCGAGCAATGCCAATCCGCTCGACTGCGCTGGTGTGCCCGGTGCCCAGGCCGCCGCCGATCGCGAAAGCGCCCATCGCGGCATCGCGATCACTCCGCTGTGCTTTAGCGGGGGCCTCTACAGCGACATTCACGCGGGGATCCCGCTCGCGGTGTTCAACCCGTTGACCATGCCGGGCACCAACTCGGTGTGCGTTGCCGAACGCGAAACCGTGGAAGCCGCGGCGAAGTTCGAATGGACCGAACGGGTGCACGTGGTTCCGATGTGTATTCAGAACCGGGCGTTTGGCGTTTACGAACTCTAAAAATCGGTGCGGCGGTGCCCTCAGCAGCGCCGCCGCTCGCCTGCCTTGCGACTATCGTTGCTCACGTGGCTCCCGCAGCAGCGCCCGCGATCGAAGTGCCGGTCGGTGAACACACCGTACGGGTGACCAATCCCGACCGGGTGTATTTTCCTGAGCTCGGGGCAACCAAGCTCGACGTCGTCCAGTACTACCTGAGCGTCGGCGACGGGATCGTCAACGCGCTGCGGGACCGCCCGTGCATGCTGCATCGCTTTCCCAAAGGTTTGCCCGGCGGGAAAGTGCATCAAAAACGGCTGCCCGCAGGCGCGCCGGATTGGATTTCGACAGTGCGCGTGCATTTTCCCCGCTACGGCCGCCACGCCGACGAGTTGCGCGTGCAAGAACTCGCGCAGGTGGCGTGGGCCGCGCAGATGTCGACCATCGAATTTCATCCGTGGAACTCGCGAGCGGCCGACACTGAGTCGCCTGATGAGTGGCGCATCGACCTCGACCCCATGCCCGATTGTCCGTGGTCACGAGTGCAGCGAGTGGCCGGTGTCGTCGAGGAAACGCTCGCGGATTTCGGTGCGACCGGGTGGCCGAAAACCTCCGGCGGTAGCGGGCTCCACGTTTATGTGCGGATCGCGCCCGAGCATGGTTTCGCCGACGTGCGTCGCGCCGCACTTGCTTTCGCGCAAGAAGTCGAACGTCGGGCACCTGAGGACGTGACAACGCAGTGGTGGCGACGCGACCGCGACCCCGCGAAACTGTTCATCGACTACAACCAAAACGCGCGCGACCACACCATTGCCGCCGCGTATTCGCTGCGCGGCGTGCCGGAAGCAACGGTTTCGACCCCGCTGACCTGGGCCGAAATCGGCGACGCGCACCCACTCGATTTCACCATCAACACCGTTCCTGCCCGCTTCGCTGAACTCGGCGACCTGCACGCTGGCATCGACGAAGCAATTTTCGATATCGCACCCTTGCTCGAACTTGCCGACCGACATGGCGTCGAACCCGTCGACTTGGACGAGCAGTAAGGAGATTCGTTCGTGCCATCTTCGGTCACCACCATCGCGATCGGCCCCGACCCAACCGCGCCGAAGTTGTTGGAAAAAGCCATCGCCGACGCGGGCGCGCGTCTCGGCGACATGGCCGAAGCGGACGCGCTTATCTGGACGGGTCGGCCCGACGCGTTCCCCGCTGAGCTGCCCGCTTCCGTGCGATGGGTCCAGCTTCCGGCCGCCGGTGTCGAGGATTTTTTCGCGGCTGATGTTTTCGGTCAGCATCCCGGGGTCGAATTCACTTCGGCGGCAGGGGCGTTTTCGGCGAGCGTCGCTGAACACGCGCTGATGATGTTGCTCGCTGGCGTGCGTTATTTGCCCGAACAATTGCGTGCGCGGTCGTGGCAGCAGGCTGAGTTTTTTCCGCACGTTGGTTCGTTGCGGGGCAAAACCGTCACGATTGTCGGCGCGGGTGGGATTGGGCGAGCGCTGATTCCGATGCTCGCGCCGCTTGGCGCGCATGTGATCGCGGTGAATCGGTCGGGGCGGACGGTGCGCGGGCCGGGCATTCCCGCCGACGTCGAAACCGTGCCCGCCGACCAGTTAGGCAAGGTGTGGTCGCATACCGACCACGTTGTCGTCGCCGCGCCCGCGACAGCGGCGACCCGGCACCTCATCGGGGCTGACGAACTCGCGCGACTTAAGCCGTCGTCATGGGTGATCAACGTAGCGCGCGGCAGCCTGATCGACACTGACGCCCTGGTCACCGCCCTGAACGACGGGGTCATCGGTGGTGCTGGCCTCGACGTGACCGACCCCGAACCGCTGCCCGATGGGCATCCGCTGTGGGAGTTGCCGAACGCGATCATCACGCCGCACGACTCCAATCCCCCGCAGCTGCGACTTGCCGCGTTCGCCGACCATGTCGGAGCTAACGCGCGGAAGTTTGTCGCGGGTGAAGCGCTCAACGCGGTGATCGATCCGACCATCGGGTACTGACTCGCTGCCCGAAATGCCATGCCCGAATCAGACAATGCGGGTTACGCTGGCCTCGTCCTGGTTCGGTAAGGATGGGATCGGCAATGGCATGGACGTTTTCGGCGGACGAATTCGCGCAGCTCTGGCGGGAATCGGGCCACGACCGCCTGCCCTTTCCGATTCGCGTGCTTGAGTCGCCACACACCGAGGACGAGGCGAGTCGGCTATATGAGAACTTCGACGATCGACTACTCAACGACCCCGACCTAGCCGCCTGCCTGCGTATTCTCGCCGCGCCGCATGCGCGGATGGTGCTGGTTGGCGGTGGGCATACGCCGGGGACTGAGGTGCGACTACTCGCGTGCACGGTGTTCGACCGGGCCGTTTTGGTGACGCAGGAAGCTGGCACTCGGCCGGATTATGGTGGGCGCGTTCAGCTTTCGATCGGACATAGCGCTGGGATCGGAGTGCGCGTCGCTGGCTGCCTGCCGCCGACGCCACCTGGTCGCGAACCCGCGCGCGAAGCCTACGCCGACGCGGTGCGCGACGAAGAAACCGTGCTCGCCGCGCATCCTGCCGTGCCGCGCATTCAGCGACTGCTGCGCCGAACGCACACCGCGGAAGGCCACATTCGAATTGAGACCGGACTCGACTCGCCGGTCGCACAGCCAGCGGTGCATTACAGCTGGATCGACGTGGCAGGCGACGGGCGCTACCTGCTGCGCGCGGGCGAGACAGTGCATGTTGTGCCGACGTCGACGAGTCAGCTTGCCGCTCAACTTCAACGCAAACTCGCGCCCGCGCACAGGTCACATCGACGATCTGGTTAACCGATTTTCGAAGGGGGTATGTGATGTCGATCGAAAGTAGTACAGCCGAGATCGCCCGGTTCCGCACTGCGGCAACGGCCGGTTCGGTGCGCTTCGACGCCGACGCCGCGCGGCAATGCGCGCAGCTTTACCAAGACCAAGCCGATCGGCTGATCCAGTTGAAATCGCGTCTCGAATATGCCGCTGACGCGGGCGGATTCGGTGGTTTTGTTTCCGCTGACCAACTGCGCGATGGGTTCGCCAATAAAGCACGTGATGCCGCCGAACTGCTCGATCGCTACGTCGAGGCGGCTTATCGGCTCAAAGAAGCATTCCTGTTGAGCGCTGGACTGTACGAGGAAGCCGACGCGGCTGGCGCTGCGGCGATGCGGACGGCGGTACAGGTATGAGCGGCGTTGATCCCGCTTACATTTCGGCGATGGAGCATTTCGAATCCATGCCGCACGAACAGATTTATCAGCGTGCACAGCGTATTGACGCGGCCGCGATTCTGGGCAGCTCGTTTGCGTGGTTGGAAGTGGCTGCGGGCGTGAGTAGTTCGGCGCCAACGGCGCAAAAAGGCGCTGCGCAGGTGATTGACGAGGCGGGCTGGTCGGGCGCTGCCGCCGACGCCGCAGCGGCGAGCATGCGAGTTTTCGCCGATTCCGTTGACGATTTGGCCGCTGTTTGCGCGGAAGTTGGCGCGCGACTGGGCGGTGTTGCCGCGGCGGCGGAAGCCGTGAAGATCGCGGTGGTGCCACCGGGTGATTCGGGGCCGATCGGCACAATCGCGCGAATCCTTGAGGCGGCCAAGGTGATTGACGCGCAGATGGCGGCGGAGGCATTGCGGCAGGAAGCACTGCTGGCGATGAATATGATTTATAAGCCTGCGTATGGGTTGGCGGGGACGAATGTGCCTGGGCTGCCTGAGGTTTCGGTGGGGAGTGGTGCGGGGGTGCCAGATTCGGGCGCGAAGCCCACCGATCACGATGCGCCGAGCGCGCTTGCTGATGTACCGAAACCCGTGGAGCCGCTTGGCAATCCTGGTGCGGCGGACCTGCCCCCATCAGCGACCGCGCCGCCCGCCCCTGGGTCGTCCGTGCCGCCTGACACTGGTGGGGAGTCCGCGCCTCCGACGGCAGGACAGCCGGTCGCGCCACCCGCTAGTGGGGTGTCTCCCACGACAGGCCCACCGGTCCCGCCGCAGCCCGTTCCGTCAGCGGATCCGCCGGTGCCAAACAATCCGGGAGCGCCCGTGCAGCCAACTGCACCACCGCCCGCACCGTCGTCGGGAGAACCGGTCGAACCTCCTGCGCCCGGTCCTGCGGCACCACAGCCGCCCGGCGCTGGAGCCCTCACCGACCCGGGCGGTCAACCCGGCGTGACGGGGCCCATTCCTGACGCGCCGAAACCACCTGCCCAGGCACCAACCGGGCTGGACCAGCCGGGGGTGATCGGGCCGGCTCGATGAGCGGCGTGTGATGTGCGCTAAGTGGTGCTTGCTTCGGGAGCAGGGCCCGCGCGGTGAGTTTGAGGTAGATGGGACGTCGTGGTGTGGGTTGGGTCTCTCATCAGGGCACCAGTTAGAAGAAAGTGCACGTCAACTGTGTTTTTGGCGCGCTGGCGCGCGCGTGTCGCGGCCCTGAGGTCCGTCCGTTCAGGCACCGTTGCTTGCTCCTTCGTCGCCTACGCAACGGCACCTGAACGGACGGACGGCCGCGACCGGCCCCTTCGGGGCCGCCGCTCCTCAAGGTCGCGGGTGCGGGGCTGAGTTTCCGCGAACGTGTCGATTGCAGGGGCGCGGTCCCTCGCTCCGCATCGGGGCCTGCGCGCAACCGTCAAGATTCGAATGCTCGACCGTGCACGTTCGAATGTCGCGAACGTTCGTGCGGGGCGCGTTCCCGCAAACGTGTCGATTGCAGGGCACGTCCCTCGCTACGCATCGGGAACTGCGCACAACCGCCAAGATCCGAATGCTCGACCGTGCACATCCGAATGCCGCAAACATTCGTGCGGGGCGCGTTCCCGCAAACGTGTCGATTGCAGGGCACGTCCCTCGCTACGCATCGGGAACTACGCACAACCGCCAAGATCCGAATGCTCGACCGTGCACATCCGAATGCCGCGAACCCTCGTGCTAGGCGCGTTCCCACAAACGTGGCGATGGCTGGGGACACGTCCCTCGCTACGCATCGAGCTGCGCGCAACCGTCAAGATCCGATTGCTCGACCATGCACATTCGAGGGCCGCGAACCCCCTGGCTAAGCGCGTTCTCACGGATGTGGCGACAGCAGGCGCGCACGTCCCTCGCTACGCATCGGGACTGCGCAACCCTCAAATATCAACTACGTCCGCGTCTGCGACTGCACCCTTCAGTGCACGCTCACCAAATCGTCGGCGTGAATTACTGGGCGCTGCATCGACTCCGGCAAGTCCGTTGTTGACCGGCCGAGCATCGTTGTGAGGTCCGTGCTGTCGTATTCGATGACGCCGCGCGCGATCACTTCCTTGTTCGGGGCGATCAAGTCGACTACGTCGCCGCCGAAAAAGCGGCCCTCTACGCCGACGATGCCTGCGGCCAGCAGGGAACGGCGGGCCGCTACTGCGGCGACCGCGCCCGCGTCCAGCAGTACCGAGCCGCGGCTTCCTGCGGCGTGGCGTACCCAAAATTTGCGGCCGGGGAGGCGGTCGGGGCTGGCGGCGAAAGCGGTGCCGACCTCGCCCTCGCCTAAGGCCTCGGTGGCCTGTTCGGCGGAAGCCAGCAGCACCGCGATGCCCGCGTCGGCGGCCAACCGGGCGGCTGACAGTTTTGATGCCATGCCGCCGGTGCCCAACGCACCGCCGCTGCCAGCGATAACGCCGTCAAGGTCGGCGCTGCCGCGCACTTCGGGGATGAAGTTGGCCGCGCCCTTGCGCGGGTCACCGTCGTACAATCCCGCGACGTCCGACAGCAAAAACAGCGCGTCCGCGCCGACAAGGTGGGCGACGAGCGCGGCGAGGCGGTCGTTGTCGCCGAAGCGGATTTCCTCGGTCGCGACGGTGTCGTTTTCGTTCACCACCGCGATCGCGCCGAGGGAACGCAGGCGGTCGAGGGTGCGCTGGGCGTTGCGGTGATGCTCGCGACGGGTGAAGTCATCAGCCGACAGCAACACCTGCCCAACGGTGCGACCGTAACGGGCGAATGACGTGCCCCACGCGTGCGCGAGCGCCAACTGACCAACGCTCGCCGCGGCCTGCTTGGTCGCCAAATCGGTCGGCCGCTTCGACAATCCGAGCGGCGCGATCCCAGCGCCGATGGCACCCGACGACACAACAACGACGTCCGAACCAGCCCGCATTCGCGCCTCAACCGCGTCGGCGAGGCGGTCGAGTCGATCGGTGTCGAGCCCGCCTTCCAAGCTGGTTAGCGCCGACGAACCGATCTTCACGACCACCGTGCGCGCCGACTTAATCGCCGCGCGCACCTGACTGTGTTCCCGAACCATTCCACACTCCCTGGCTGCGAAACCGCTCATCTACGGCGTAAGAACCGTCTCGCAGTATCGCAACCAACCACCTGCCACGTCACTTCTATTTTTCGTCGTCGTCGAGCAAACCACGCCGCGCCCGCGACGCGTGCTTGCGCTCAGCGGCACCAACACGGTCGTTGGTTTCCAGGCGCAAGTCGGTGCCACGACCAGTCGGCTGCATGTCGATACCAGCGGCGATCTGCGGTTCCCACTCGAACGTGACATCACCAATGGTGACCGGGCAGCCCGGCTGCGCACCCTGCTTGACCAGCTCAGCTTCGACGCCAAGCCGGGCGAGCCGGTCGGCGAGGTAGCCAACAGCCTCGTCGTTGGCGAACTGCGTCTGGGCGACCCAGCGTTCCGGTCGCGTACCACGCACGATGAACCCACCGGGCTCGTTCGGGTCGGCGATGACGCTGAAACCACTCTCGTCGGTGGCGATCGGGCGAATGATCGGCCGCTTGGGTGCCGCCTTCGGATGCGCTTCGCGATACTCGCGAACCATGTCGGCGAGGGCGAACGTGAGCGGACGCAGACCCGCCCGGCTCACCGCCGAGATCTCGAATACCGGCCAGCCACGCGACTCGAACTCCGCACGAACCATCTCGGCCAGTTCAGCCGCGTCCGGCACGTCGGTCTTGTTGAGGATCACCACGCGCGGGCGGGTTGCCAGGTCGCCAAGGCCTTCGTCGCCCGTGAGCGCGGGCTTGTAGGCGGCGAGTTCGGCCTCGAGCGCGTCGACGTCGGAAATCGGGTCGCGACCAGGCTCAAGCGTCGCGCAGTCGACAACGTGCGCGAGCACCGCGCAGCGTTCGAGGTGACGCAGGAAGTCGAGCCCGAGCCCACGGCCCTCGCTCGCGCCCGGAATGAGCCCGGGAACGTCGGCGACGGTGAACGTGGTGTCGCCACTGAGCACGACGCCCAGGTTCGGCACCAGCGTGGTGAACGGGTAGTCAGCGATCTTCGGCTTGGCCGCGGAAAGCACCGAGACCAGCGACGACTTGCCCGCCGACGGGAACCCAACGAGCCCGACATCGGCGACGGACTTCAGCTCAAGAACAACCTCAAGGTCTTCACCGTCTTCGCCAAGCAGCGCGAAACCGGGAGCCTTGCGCGCCTTCGACGCGAGCGACGCGTTACCGAGACCGCCACGACCACCGCGCGCGATGATGAACTGATTGCCAGCGCCGACCAGGTCGACGACGACCTTGCCCTTCTTGTCGACGACAACAGTGCCGTCGGGCACCTGCAAGATCAGGTCTTGGCCCTGCTTGCCGTCGCGGTTGCCGCCCTCGCCCGGCTTACCGTTGCCAGCCTTGGCGTTCGGGTGGAAGTGGAAATCGAGCAGCGTGTGCACATTGGGGTCGACCTCAAGGATCACATCCCCGCCGTTGCCGCCATTTCCGCCGTCGGGACCGCCAAGCGGCTTGAACTTCTCACGATGCACCGAGGCACAACCGTGTCCACCCCTACCGGCGTGAACACTGAGTACGACGCGGTCGATGAATTTGGACATAGTTCGATCTTCCTCCTCGATGCACCAAAAAGCGGATCAGGGTTTGGAAAACCCTGATCCGCTCTGTGTGTCTGTTGGAAGCGAGTTCCAGGCGATCAGGCCTGCACCGGCTCCGCGACAACGATGTTGATGGTCTTACGGCCACGCTTGGTGCCGAATTCGACCGCGCCCGCTTCGAGGGCGAACAGCGTGTCGTCGCCACCACGGCCGACGTTCACGCCCGGGTGGAAGTGGGTTCCACGCTGGCGGACCAGGATCTCGCCCGCGCTGACCTTCTGGCCGCCGAAACGCTTGACGCCGAGGCGCTGTGCGTTCGAATCGCGGCCGTTCCGGGAGCTAGATGCGCCCTTCTTATGTGCCATTGCTTCGTCTCCTCGGGAATTCTTACTTGATGCCGGTGACCTTGATGACCGTCAGCGGCTGACGGTGACCCTGGCGCTTGTGGTAGCCGGTCTTGTTCTTGAACTTGTGGATCCGGATCTTCGGGCCCTTGGTCTGATCGATGACCTCGGCGGCCACAGAGATCTTGGCCAGCTTGTCGGCATCGGTGGTGAGATCGGCGCCATCGACGACGAGAACCGGGGTCAGGGCCACGGCAGTGCCGGGCGCGCCCTCGATCTTCTCCACCTTCACCAGGTCACCGACCGCGACCTTGTACTGCTTTCCGCCGGTCTTGACGATTGCGTACGCTGCCATCGGTCGGCTTCCTCCACTCACGTTGGTCCTGCACATGTCCACGCCGCAGCTGCGACGCATTTCGGGGCTCATTCCCGCACAGTGGCGGGGAAAGAACGTTTTGCTGCCTGATGTGGCGACGAGTCCGTCCGCGCAATACGGCATGAACTCAATCGCTGGGCAGCGACTGAACTAGGCTACCAGACCCGAAAGCGCTGACCAATTCGCGGTCAGCGCTTCGAGCCCGAGTGCGCTAGTTCGCGTCGCTCGCGGGCGCGCCAGCGGGCCGGGCGGTGGCCCGACGACGCGGTTTGCGCTCAGGAATGACGACGGGTTCGGCGGTGAAGTCGACGATCGGCGTCGCGGGTGCCTGGTCAGCAGCCGAGAGCACGAACACCGCGCCAGCGCTGTCTGCGGCCGGTGCGGCCGTAGAACGGGCGACACGACGACGTCGGGGCGCACGCTCGGCAACCTGCTCCGCAGCGGGCTCAGCCACCGGCGCCGAATCAACGACAGCGGCCTCAGCAACGACAGGTTCAGCCGCCACCGGCTCGGCGACCGGAGCTGGCTCAGCAACCGGCGCAGGCTCAGCGACATCCTCAGCAACGGCAGCTTCGCTATCCCCAGCCGAAATCACGCCGGTCAGCGGGTTATCCGTCGCCGCGGCAGCCCGGTTCGACCGACGTGAACGCGACCGAGACCGCGAACGCGAAGGCGTGTCCGACTGCGTCGGCTCATCGAGCACAACCTCGATATCGGCCGAATCGTCAACGGCGGGAACCGGTTCGCCGTGCTCATCCTCGTGATGCGCGGCCATCGCCAACGCGACGGGATGCGCCCGACGGGCACGCAGCTCTTCCTCGGTCTCGCCGACGTGCGCGCCGTTGGTCGCGGCAGCGGCGACAACAGCGACCGGCTTCTCAACCGGCTTGTCCTTGCCACCACGACGGCGACGCGAGCCGCCTTCCTTGGCCGCGCGGTTGCCGGAATCGTCGCCGTTAGCGTTGGCGTCGACCGGGTAGTTGTGCACGACGAGCCCGCGACCGTGGCAATGCTCACACGTCGTGGAAAACGCCTCAACCAGGCCCGTTCCGAGCTTCTTACGCGTCATCTGCACGAGGCCAAGCGAGGTGACTTCCGACACCTGATGCCGCGTGCGGTCGCGCCCAAGCGCTTCGGTGAGGCGACGCAGCACCAGGTCGCGGTTGGATTCGAGGACCATGTCGATGAAGTCGACGACGATCATGCCGCCGATATCGCGCAGGCGCATCTGCCGCACGATTTCCTCGGCCGCTTCCAAGTTGTTCTTGGTGACGGTCTCTTCGAGGTTCGACGAGCCCGAGCCGGTGAACTTGCCGGTGTTGACGTCGACGACGGTCATCGCCTCAGTGCGGTCGATGACCAGCGTGCCGCCCGAAGGCAGCCACACCTTGCGATCGAGCGCCTTGGCGAGCTGTTCGTCGATGCGGAACGCGTCGAACACGTCGACGCCGTTGTTTTCGTGGCGGCTGACGCGCTCAAGCAGGTCAGGCGCGACAGTGCGGACGTAGTTCTCCACGGTCGACCACGCGCGGTCACCTTCGATGACAAGGCGCGCGAAATCCTCGTTGAACAGATCGCGAATGACCTTGACCAGCATGTCGGGCTCTTCGTAAAGGGCCTTCGGCGCGTTGGTTTCCTTGGCGGCCGACTCTTCGATCGTGCGCCACGTTGCCTGCAACCGTTCCACGTCGCGTGCCAACTCGGGCTCGCTCACGCCTTCGGAGGCAGTGCGAATGATCACGCCAGCGTCGGCGGGCACGATGTCGCGCAGGATTTCCTTGAGGCGCTTGCGCTCGGTGTCGGGCAGCTTGCGGCTAATGCCGGTCGACGTGCCGCCGGGCACGTAAACAAGGAAGCGGCCAGCCAGCGAAATCTGGGTGGTGAGACGCGCGCCCTTGTGCCCAACCGGGTCTTTCGACACCTGAACGAGCACCTGATCGCCGGGCTTGAGGGCCTGCTCGATCTTGCGCTCTTTACCGCCGAGACCAGCGGCTTCCCAGTTGACCTCGCCCGCGTACAGCACGCCGTTGCGCCCACGACCGATGTCGATGAACGCGGCTTCCATGCTCGGCAGCACGTTCTGCACCTTGCCGAGGTAGACGTTGCCGACCATCGACGCCTGGCCCGAGCTGGTGACGAAATGCTCGACGAGCACGTTGTCCTCAAGCACAGCGACCTGCGTGGTGATCTGGTGACCGGGGTTGTGGTCGGCGGTGTCGAACGCCTTCTCGCGCACGACCATCACCCGGTCGACCGACTCGCGACGCGCGAGGAATTCCGACTCGGTCAGGATCGGCGGACGACGACGACCGGCATCGCGCCCGTCCCGTCGACGCTGCCGCTTGGCTTCCAGGCGCGTTGACCCCGAAATGCCCTGGACCTCGTCGGGCGACTGGGCGGCGCGCCGCTTGTTGCGCGGTTCACGCTCGTGCACGACGGTGTTCGGCGGGTCGTCGTCGGCGGTCGCGTCGACGTCGGCGGATTCGCCACCGACCTTGCGGCGACGGCGACGGCGACGACGCCGGCTCGCGCTGTCGCCCGCTTCGTCGTCGGTGTCGTTTTCCGCGGTCTCAACTTCCGTCGACGAAGCAGTTTCGTCGACGGTCGAGTCAACAGACTCTTCGGTATCTTCTGACTCAGCATCAGCATCGCCATCGGAATCGTTGTCATCGCCGTCGTTGGCCTGTTCGCCACGACCACGGCCGCGACCACGGCGCCCACGGCGCCGACGACGCGGCTGGTCGTCGGAATCGTGCTCAGCGGAATTGTCGTCGGCATCGCCTTCAGCATCGACCTCGGCGGGTGCTTCAACCTCAACCGGCTCGGCTGCTTCTTGCTCACGCTTGGCCGCGCGATCAGCGCGACGACGCTTACGCGTCTCCTCGACGGCGGCGGCATCCGGCGCGACGAACAGCGGAACGGCAACGTCGGGCGCGGTGAACCCGACGGGTTCAGCCAACGGCGCGTCGAGGTGAGTGAACACCGCGGCGCTGGCCTTGTCGTCGTATGCCGAGAACGCGGGCGCGACGGGCTCAGCGTTAGCCGCCCGTTCAGGTTTCGCGACCGGTTCAGGCTTGGCAGCAGGGGTTGATGCGGCAGGCGCGGTGGAAGCGGCGGATTCAGCGGCATCAGCGGCTGCGATGGCGTCGCGCACCGTTTCGGCGACCGCACGGTCGACGTTGGACTGGACGCTGCGCGCCTCAGTTCCTAATTCGGCCAGTTTGGCCAAGATGCGCTTGCTGGTTACTCCCAACCGCTTGGCCAGTGCATGAACTCGAATTCGCTCCGGCAATTGATCGGCATCCTGTTGTGTAGTTGTGTCGAGCGGCTCTTTTTCGGCCACGAAAGTCTCCTCGGGCCCCCGGGCGCGTCCATCCCCGGTACGGGAGTGACGCGGCCGACGCGGGGGCAATCGTCCGTGCACCTCACACCCGATGTGGTGCGAGGGTCATCTGGTCTCGCCCCGCGAAACCGGTCTCACCTTATTGATGCTCTGGCGGGCCAACCGGTTTACACGGCGCCTGTCTGTACGGCGTGGCACCGGGGGTGAAGCGCTCATCCAGCGTGCCCGGCTGGGCAGCGATGATCGGCATCGGACCGCGGTGTCATCCGGTTATGTTCATCACGGCTCTCGCGTACCTGCGCGAAAGCTGTGTCGAACACATCCAAGTTCAGTATCCCACACCGGTCGCGACAAGATCGCCATCGGCGGGTTGCAGTAGTGGGTTTTAGGTGGGTTTTGGCGCTCGAGCTCGTCGCGCCACTTTGCCGACGCGACGAGCGAGGACAGCCGTTAGAGGGAGGCGGACTCGGGGAACCAGAGCGCGATCTCGCGCTTGGCCGACTCGGGCGAGTCGGAGCCGTGGACCAGGTTGAACTGGGTTTCCAGGCCGAAATCGCCACGGATGGTGCCGGGGGTCGCCTTCTCGACGGGGTCGGTGCCACCGGCGAGCTGACGGAACGCGGCGATCGCGCGCGGGCCTTCGAGCACGGCAGCGACGACCGGGCCAGAAGTAATGAATTCGATAAGCGAAGCGAAGAACGGACGCTCCGAGTGCTCGGCGTAGTGCTCGGCGGCGAGTTCAACCGACACGTTCTTCAGTTCCAGCGCCTTGATGGTGAGGCCCTTGCGCTCAATACGCGCGAGCACCTCGCCGACGAGGCCACGGGAGACACCGTCCGGCTTGATGAGTACCAACGTCTGCTCAGTCACGATGGCCACTCTAACCGGCGGCGACAACCGCGGCCGCACTCCGGTGCGTCAGGAAGACCGTTGCATCCGTTGACTTGGCAACAAACCCGCATCCATCCGGCGACGCACGTCGGCACGCAAAACCAGAATGAACGCCCACACCGCGATGAAAACAAGCGCGGTGACGCCGATCGCGATGTGGATAAACGTGCCAGCGAGCAGCAACACCTGTAGGCCAAGGTTGTACGGAATCGCCCACGGTTTCCGCTGCAAACCCGCGCCGAGCACCATCAGAATCGCGAGCACGACAAGGTAGGTGCCCGACAACCACGTGACACCGCCGCCGACGGCAGCGACCACCGGCAACGCGAGCAGCACGACGATCGCCTCAAGAATCAACGTGCCAGCCATGACACCGCGCAAACCCTTCCACGGATCAGTCGCGGGGGCGGGTACTTCGCTCACGATGGGCCCTTTCCAAACAGCGCGCGCGCCTCACCGGCGGTGACAACAGAACCGGTGATCACGACGCCCGCGCCCGAGATCATGTCGCTGTCGTCGCTTGCCTGTTCGGCGAGCGCGATCGCCGATTCGACCGCGTCGGGCAGTGAGTCGGCGGTGAGGACGCGTTCGTCACCGAAGCGTTGAACGGCGAGATCGGCGAGCGCGTCGACGTCCATCGCGCGCGGTGAGCCGTTGCTCGTGACGACGATTTCGTCGAAAACCGGCTCAAGCGCGTCGAGGATGCCGCCCGCGTCTTTATCGCCAAGTACCGAAACAACAGCGACCAGCTTGCGGAAGTCGAATTCGTCAGTGAGTGTGGCGGCGAGCGCTTTGGCGCCGTGCGGGTTGTGTGCGGCGTCGACGAAGATCGTTGGCGCGTTGCGCACGCGTTCCAACCGGCCGGGGCTCGCGACCTCGGCGAACGCGGCGCGCACGGCTTCGACGTCGAGTTGCCGTTCCGGGCCAGCGCCGAAAAACGCTTCGACCGCGGCGAGCGCGAGCGAGGCGTTGCGCGCCTGATGTTCGCCATGCAGGGGCAGGAAGATGTCGTCGTAAACGCCACCGAGGCCCTGCAACGTAAGCAACTGCCCGCCGACGGCGACGGCCCGCTCAAGCACCCGAAACTCCGCGCCTTCGCGCGCGACGGCGGCGTCTTCTTCAACCGCGCGCCGCAACAGCACGTCCATGACTTCAGGTTCCTGCTGCGCGATCACCGCGACGGTGTCGGTAGGAATCAACGACTCCGGCGCGCGCTTGATGATGCCCGCTTTTTCCTTGGCGATCGATTCCAAATCGGGACCGAGGTAGTCGGTGTGATCGAGCCCGATCGGCGTGATCACCGCGACCTGACTGGTGACGACATTCGTCGCGTCCCAGGTGCCGCCCATGCCAGTCTCGATCACCGCGACGTCGATCGGCGCTTCGGCGAACGCCGCGTACGCCATGCCGGTAAGCACTTCGAACTTGCTCATCGCCGGACCGCCAGCGGCCTCGGATTGCGCGTCGATCATCGCGACATACGGCTCTACCTCGCGATACGTGGCGACGTAGGTAGCCGGGCTGATCGGATGATTGTCGATGCTGATGCGCTCAGTCGCGAGTTGCAGATGCGGGCTGGTGATGCGACCCGTGCGGCGATGCAACGCGGTGAGCAGCGCGTCGATCATCCGCGACACCGACGTTTTGCCGTTGGTGCCCGCGATCTGAATCGACGGGTAGCTGTCTTGCGGGTTGCCGAGCAGATCGAGCAGCGTGCTGATGCGGGTCAGCGACGGTTCGATCTTGGTTTCGGGCCAGCGTTTGTCGAGTTCGGCCTCGACCAGCGCCATTTCGGCGAGGTCGACCGGGGATGGTCCAGCGGCGATCGGAGCCGCAGCAAGATCGTCACTGGAGTCGTCGTACTGCGGCTCATCGGTCATTTCGCGCTCAACTCCACAAGTCGGGCACCGATACGCGCGACCTCAGCGGTCGCCACATCGCGGCGCGCGGTGATCTTGTCGACGACCGGCTGCGGCGCCTTGGCGAGGAACGCCTCGTTGCCGAGCTTGGCGGTCGTTGTGTCGAGATCCTTCTGCGCGGCCGCCAGGTCCTTTTCGAGCCTACGGCGTTCCGCGTCGAGGTCGATAGCGCCCGAGGTGTCGAGCTGCACGGTGACCGTCGCGTTCGACAACCGCACTTGCACTTCGGCGGTAGTCGCGAAGTCGTCGCCCGGTTCGGCGAGGCGAGCCAGGTTAGCGACCGGGCCAGCGAACGCGCCGAGACCAGCCTCGTCGAGGCCGACGAGCACGGCCTTGACCTTCTGCTTGTCAGCGAGACCCTGGTCGCCACGGAAGCGACGGATCTCGGTGATGAGCCGCTGCACATCGGCGACACGCTGCGCGGCGACCTCGTCGGTGGGCGCGTCGCTGGCCTGCGGCCACTGCGCGACGACTAGCGACTCGCCGTCGGTGAGCGCCTTCCACAGCGTTTCGGTGACGAATGGAATGACCGGGTGCAGCAGGCGCAACACCGAATCGAGGACGTTGCCAAGCACGACCCGCGTGCTCTCGGCGCGCTCCTCCGACTCGGCGAACTGCACCTTCGACAGTTCCAGATACCAGTCGCACAGTTCGTCCCACGCGAAGTGGTACAGCGCCTCGCAGCCCTTGCCGAATTCGTAGGCGTCGAACGCGGTGTCGACTTCGGCGCGGACCGCGTCGAGGCGGTCGACGATCCAGCGGTCGGTGTCGGTGAGTTCTTCGCGCGGGGGCAGTTCGCCGGTGTGCGCGCCGTTCATCAGCGCGAACTTCGTCGCGTTGAACAGCTTGGTGACGAAGCTGCGCGACGCGAGCGCGTGCGCTTCACCGACCGAAAGGTCGCCGCCAGGCTGGGCACCGCGCGCGAGAGTGAAGCGCAGCGCGTCGGCGCCATAGGCGTTGATCCAGTCGAGCGGGTCGATGCCGTTGCCACGCGACTTCGACATCTTCTTGCCGTGCTGATCGCGGATGAGCCCATGCAGGAACACGTCCTGGAACGGGACCTGCGGCTGCGCGTTGTCGCCGAGCACGGCGTCGTCGCTGACGAACATGCCGAACATCATCATGCGCGCCACCCAGAAGAACAGGATGTCGTAGCCGGTGACAAGCACGCTCGTCGGATAGAACTTCGCCAGCTCAGGCGTGGCATCCGGCCAGCCCATCGTCGAAAACGGCCACAGCCCCGACGAGAACCAGGTGTCGAGCACGTCGGGATCTTGGACGTAGCCATCGGGAGCGGTTTCGTCGGGACCGACGCACACCACTTCGCCTTCGGGACCGTAGAAGATCGGGATGCGGTGACCCCACCACAGCTGACGCGAGATGCACCAGTCGTGCATGTTGTCGACCCAGTCGAACCAGCGCGGTTCCTGGCTTGCCGGGTGAATCTTGACGTCACCGCCGCGCACCGCGTCGCCCGCCGCCTTCGCGAGCACCTCGGCCTTGACCCACCACTGCATCGACAGGCGCGGCTCGATCGGCTCGCCGGAGCGCTCCGAATGCCCAACCTGGTGCTTGTAGGGGAACTTTCGACCGACGACGCGCCCTTCCTGCTCTAGACGCAGGCGAATCTTCTCGCGCGCTTCGAAGCGGTCCATGCCGTCAAACTCGGTGCCGCTGTTGGCAATTCGACCGGCTTTGTCCATGATCGTCGGCATCGGCAGGCCGTGCCGCAGGCCAAGCTCGAAGTCGTTCGGGTCGTGGGCAGGCGTGATTTTGACTGCGCCAGAACCGAATTCGGGGTCGACGTAGTCGTCGGCGACGATGGGGATCTGCCGGCCCGTGATGGGCTGGTAAATCGTGGTGCCGACGAGGTGGGCGTAACGCTCGTCGTCGGGGTGCACGGCAACGGCGGTGTCGCCGAGCATCGTCTCGACACGGGTGGTTGCCACGATCACGTGCGGTTCGTCGTCGTTGAGCGAGCCGTAGCGCAGGCTCACGAGTTCGCCATCGACCTCTTTGTGGTCGACCTCAAGGTCGGAAATACCGGTTTGCAGCACCGGCGACCAGTTGACGAGCCGCTCGGCGCGGTAGATCAGGCCGGCGTCGTAGAGCCGCTTGAAGATGGTCTGGACGGCACGGGAGAGACCCTCGTCCATCGTGAAGCGGTCGCGACTCCAGTCGACGCCGTCGCCGAGGCGACGCATCTGACCCTGGATCTGACCGCCGGATTGACGCTTCCAGTCCCACACCTTGTCGATGAACTGCTCGCGACCGAAGTCTTCTTTGGTCTTTCCGTCGGCGGCGAGCTGCTTTTCCACGACGGTCTGGGTCGCGATGCCCGCGTGGTCCATGCCGGGCAGCCACAGCACTTCGTAGCCCTGCATCCGCTTGCGCCGGGTGAGCAGGTCCATGAGTGTGTGGTCGAGCGCGTGGCCCATGTGCAGGGTGCCGGTGACGTTGGGCGGCGGCAGCACGATGGAGTACGGCGGCTTGTCCGACGACGCGTCGGCGGTGAAGTAGCCAGCGTTTACCCAGCCCTCGTACAGGTCGGCCTCTACCGCGCTGGGATCCCAGCTCTTGGGGAGGGCGTCGGCACGATTTCGCGAGTTCTCAGGGGTTGCGCTGGTCACTGGACAATCCTAAAGGGCCCGACCGACAGGTTTTACCGTGCCCCGGTGGGCAGAGTGCCAGGAGAAACAGAGAGACGGAGCCTTCGGTGGATGAGGGACACCGGAGACTCCGTCTACGAGACTGATCCTACCGGCGCGAAAGCCCACTCCCCCATATCCATAGGCAATTCTCAGCTTGCCTGCTCGCACTCGCGTTCAGGGTAATTCCCCATAGCCGTTTTGTCCGATTTAAGCGATGCTGGGTGAGGTGACACCGCCGGTAATTCCCGCCACATTGCTCGACGCTCGCGGCACCAGCATCTCCGCGTTGCAGTTCCCACCCGAATCCGTGCTCGTTTTCGCTGGCGTGCCCGGCGCGGGGAAATCGACTGCGCTGCATCGCCTTTTCGCCGCCGACCCCACCGCAACCGCGCCAGTGCTGAGCTCGTCCGGTGCGCTCGTGCTCGATTCGCACCAGTCGCGCAACCGCCTGCGACCCCGACTCGGCCGCGTCCCGTACGGCCTGTGGCGGCCCGTCGTCCACCTCGCGCACTACCGCGCGATCAACAACGCCATGCGAACCACCCGCAGCCCGGTCGCGATTCACGATTGCGCGACGTTCGGGTGGAGTCGGGCGGTGCTGGCGAAATGGGCACGCGACCACGACAGGCAACTACACCTAGTGCTGATCGACGTGCCCGCCGACGCCGCGCGACAGGGCCAGATCGTGCGCGGTCGACGGGTCAACAGCATCGCCTTCGCAGGTCATGTCCGCAGATGGGAACGGTTGATGCACCAACTCGGCGCACGCGAAGCCCCAGCCACGCAACCAAACCTGTTGCGCGACATCACCTCTGCCACGATCGTCGACCGAGAAACCTTGGCTGGCATCGCCAGCGTCACCTTCGCCAAGGCGAACTGACGTTACGGAACGACGACCGTCAACGCGCCCGGCATCGCTTGCAGCGTGATCGGCAGCGTGCCAGCGGCCTCGCCGTCGGCCGTCGCGTACCCGCCCGCGGCGCTGATCGTGATGCGACGGGCCCGGTAGCGCTTCGTCGCTGGATGGTCGATGCGCTTGCCTGCCGACAGCGCGGGCAGCAGCCGTGCCATCGCCACCCGCGACACCGCGCCGACGACGGTCACGTCGAGGTAGCCGTCATCAGGGGTCGCCTCAGGACACACCAGCATTCCGCCGCCATACGTGCGCGTGTTGCCGACCGGAGCCATCACCGCGTCGAGCGCGAGCACGGCGTGTGCTTCGGCCGGGTTGTCGAGCGCGCCCGGCGCGAGGCCGGACAGTTCGATGCGGAACGGCAGCGTGTAACTGCCGAGCAGGGCGAGCGCTGCGGCGGCGGTGTAGCGCAAAGGCCCACGGGGATAACGCATTTCGTTGGCGCGCATGGTGACTTGCGCGTCGAATCCGGTGCCGACGACCGTCGCGAACCACGACGGCGTCGCCGATTCGGATTCGATGTGGCCGAGGTCGAGCACGCGCGTGCGGCCACGCAGCACGATCTCCGTCGCGGCGACCGGGTCGTTAGTCGGGATGCCGAGCTCGCGCGCGAAGTCGTTGCCCGTCCCAGCGGGCACGAGCCCGAGCGGAACACCGGAGTGCGCCATCGCGGCGAGCAGCACGTTCATCAGCCCATCGCCGCCGATACAGACGACAACGTCGGGCCGACGACGCGGATCGGCGAGCGCTTCGGACACCTCACGCACCGACGCCGCCGCGCTTTCCGCCTCGACCCGCACAACTTCAACGCCGCTTTGCAGCAGTTTCGTCAACACCGTCGCAGCGACTCCGCCGCCGCGACCAACACCGGAATGGGGGTTGGTGACGGCGATGACGCGCCGCACCGATAACTCGCTCACGGCAACAGTTTTCCAGGGTTAAGGATTCCTGCCGGGTCCAGCTCCCGCTTCACGGCGGCGAGGACGCGAAGGCCCAGGTCACCCACTTCCGCGCCCATCCAGGCACGGTGATCGGCGCCGACGGCGTGGTGGTGGGTGATGGTGCCGCCGGCGACGACGATCGCGTCCGACGCTGCCGACTTCGCGGCGCGCCACTGGGTGATCGGGTCGGCGAGCTGCTTGGCGACGACGGTGAAATACAGCGACGCGCCGGTCGGGTAGGTGTGCGAGATGTGGCACATGACGACGCCGGGCGTGCCCTGCGAGTTGAGCGAATCCATCAGCGCCCCAGTGACTTTCACCTTGAGGTTCGCGAGATTGCGCCAGCTTGTCGCGGTTTCGAGGGTTTCGCACAGCACGCCAACGTCGAGCAGCGCGTCACGCAGGTACGGCGCGCCGAAACGGCCGTGCTCCCACTGTTGGGCGGGTGCGGCACCGAGTGCGGTTCCGCCTGCGGCAGAAAGCAATTCGAACGCTTCAGCGCTGCGCGCGGCGACGTGTGCCGCCGACCCTTCGAAGGTTGTGATCGCGAGACAGCCCTGCACCGGCGCGCCGCCGACGTCGGCGGAACGGGCAAGGTTGAGGCCGGTTTCCGCTTCGTCGGAAAGGCGAAGGACCGTCGGTGCGGCACCCGCCTGGACCACCGCGCGCAGTGCGTCGGCACCGGTCTGGAAGTCGGGGAACGACCACGCCTCATACGCCGTCGTCTCGGGAACCTGGTGCACGCGCACGGTGACCGACGTGATCACGCCGAGCGCGCCTTCCGAACCGACGAACAGTTCGCGCAGGTCGGGGCCAGCAGCTGAGGCGGGCGCGCGACCGAGATCAAGGGTGCCCTGCGGCGTCGCGACGACAACACGCGTGACCATGTCGTCGAAGCGGCCGTAGCCAGCCGATGCCTGCCCTGACGACCGCGTCGCGGCGAACCCACCGATGGTCGCGAATTCGAAGCTCTGCGGGAAATGTCCGAGAGAAAGGCCGTGTTCGCCAAGCAGTTGTTCAGCCTGCGGGCCGGTGAGGCCAGCGCCGAGCGTCGCGGTACCGCTTACCGGGTCGACGTCGCTGACGCTGGTCAGGCGGCTCAGGTCAAGGGCGAGCACGGTCGCGAACTGGCCGCGCACCGGGTCGACCCCGCCAACAACGCTGGTGCCGCCGCCGAACGGCACGACCGCGATGCCGTTGGCGCTCGCGTAAGCAAGAACAGCGAGCACCTGGGTGTGGTCGGCTGGTCGGATGATCACGTCGGGCGCGTTTTGCGGTGCGTCGTCGCGTCGCCGGAGTAAGTCGGGGGTCGATTTGCCGCCCGCGTGGCGTAGTCGGTCGATATCATCCGTCGAAACATGTTCTGCCCCAACGGCTTCCGTGAGCCACCGGTGGTCGAGATCGGTGAGCGCGCTCGGGACAAGCGCCACCTCAGTTTCGGTGCGACGCAGGGCTGATTCGCCGGAAATGCCGAAGACCTGCGCGAGCAAGGTGCGGACCTGTTCCGACAGCGGGGCGGCGGCGTCGGCGGTGCCCCATGCGTCCCAGACCATCGGCTGTCGCTGCGTCATTGAAGCGCCAAAAGTTTCCTGCGTCACGTCGACCATGCGTTACATAATGACATATAGTGTCAAGCAGTAATCACCGATCCCACTACGGAAACCCGACAGCGGGCTAACCCTCGATACCCTTGGGCGGCCAGCTCCACTGTCGACGCCTTTCGTGGCGTCACCGAACCAACCGGCGGTGCACCCTCATGACCCAGTTCGCGACTCCAACCCTCGAACAGCTTTCCCCAACTGACATCGCGATTCTCGATGCCACTCGGGCCTGTGTCGTGGATTTTGGGGTCCGCCGGACCACGCTCACCGAGGTCGCGCGTCGCGCTGGCGTCTCCCGGCCGACGGTCTACCGCCGTTGGCCCGACACCGGCTCGCTCATCGCCGAACTCCTCGTCCGTGAGCTCAAGGGCATCGTCGCGACGACAATGCCGCAAGAGGGATTAGGTCGCGTTCGGTTAGTCCACGGAATTGTCAACGGGGCGGCGGCCATTCGCGCCAACAGCGTGTTCGCCAAAATCTTCCGCACCGACACCGATCTGATGCTCACCTATGTGTTCGGCCGACTCGGCCGCAACCAGCGCACCCTCATCGACCTCTTCGCGGCGAACATCCGCGTCGGGCAGGCCGACGGGTCGGTACGCGCGGGCAACCCAACCCATTTGGCGACGATGCTGCTGCTGATGACGCAATCGGCGGTCCAGTCGGCGGGCACGGTTGAGCCGCTGCTCGCCGGTGCGGAGTTCGACGGTGAGTTGGCGACGGCGATCGAGGGTTACTTAGCTCCCGCATCCCCGCAACCCAAGGATTGACATGTCACCGGTCTCGCCCACGCTGAATGCCGCTCGCCGCGAACGTGATTTACGCGCGCTCGGCGACACCCCCGACGTTGATGTGGTGGTGATCGGCGGCGGCGTCACCGGCGTTGGCGTCGCGCTCGACGCGGCAGCGCGCGGCCTGTCGACGGTGCTCGTTGAGCGCGCCGACTTCGCGTTTGGGACGAGCCGGTGGAGTTCGAAACTCGTGCATGGCGGGTTGCGGTACCTCGCGAGCGGGCGGGTGGGTATCGCGCACGAAAGTGCCGTTGAGCGGGGGATTCTGTTCGGCAACGCGCCGCATTTGGTGCGTGCGTTGCCGCAGGTTGTTCCGCTTGTTCCCGAGGTTAATGGTGCCCAAGCCGCGCTGATTAGGGCTGGTTTCGCGGCGGGCGACGCGTTGCGGGTCGCGGCGCGCACGTCGTCGTCGACGTTGCCGAGATCGCGTCGGATCGCCCCCGCCGAGACGCTTCGGCTCGCACCAACCGTGCGTCGGGCTGGATTGCGTGGTGGTTTGCAGGCGTGGGACGGACAGCTTGTTGACGATGCTCGGCTGGTTGTCGCGTTGGCGCGGACCGCCGCTGGCGCGGGTGCGACCGTGCTCACACGCGTGGAAGCTGTTGCGGCCGATGGCAATTCGGTCCAGTTGCGCGACACGATGACCGGCGAAACGCTCAGCGTGGCCGCGCGCGCGGTGATCAATGCGACGGGCGTATGGGCGGGCGAGGTCGACGGCAGTATCGAATTGCGACCTAGCCGCGGCACGCATCTGGTGTTCGACGCGGCCGCGTTCGGCGGGCTCAACGCCTCGCTTACCGTGCCCGTCGCGGGCAGTATCGGCCGCTTCGTTTTCGCATTCCCGGCCGCGCACGGTCGCGTTTACCTGGGCCTCACCGACGAGGATGCGCCCGGCCCGATCCCCGACGAACCAATGCCGACCGAGTCGGAAATCGACTTCCTGCTCGACACCATCAACACCGTTCTACGAGAGCCGTTGACCCGCGCCGACATTCGGGGCCGCTTCGCTGGCCTGCGCCCGCTGTTGAAAACCGCCGACGATTCCACGGCAGACATCTCCCGCGAACACGCCATCCTCCGCTCCCCGAATGGCCTGTTGACCGTGGTTGGCGGCAAACTCACGACGTACCGCCGCATGGCTGAGGACGCGGTCGACGCGGCGGTCGCGGGCGCTGGCTTGGCCGCAGGCCCGTGCCGAACCGCCGCGCTGCCCCTGGTCGGCGCGGTGGCGGGCGCGGACCGCGACGCCATCGACGCCCCCGCCGTGCTCATCGACCGGTACGGCACCGACGCACGCGAGATCGTCGAGTTGTGGTCGACGGACCCATCGTCGCGCGAAGCTGTCGCGCCCGGAATCGACGTGACCGCCGCCGAATTCACCTTCGCGGTGACGAACGAACTGGCAACGACAGTGGACGACCTACTGGACCGCCGAACCCGAATCGGCTTGGTGCGGGAAGACCGCGAGGCAGCGGTTCCGGCAGCCGAAAAGGCGATCGCACGCCAGGACTAGCCGCCTTACCGACGTACGCCCTGCGCCGCCGAGGATCGGCTTGGCCTCTGAGGACCGCGAGGTAGCGGTTCCAGCAGCCGAAAAGGCAATCGCGGTAGACCTAAATCACCGCAACACCGGCGAACGCGCCGCGCATCCGAAGAAGCGCGTTGGCCCGATGTCTGTCGACGTGCGCGCCGACTGGGCCCACACGCGCCGGCGGGTTTAGTCGAACCTCCACGCCGCAACATGTGCGCCCATGCATTCGCGCGGCCACTGGTCGAGTCCGTGCTCGACCTCGGCCGCGCGAATCGCACGCAGTTGCGGGCCAGGGTTCGGCAGCGTACGAAAGCCGATCCGCGCGTAATACGGTCCGTTCCACGCGACTTCGGTGAACGTCGTGAGCGTCATTGTCGCGAATCCCTCGCCCGCCGCCCATCGCATCGCGTGGTCAATGAGCCGCTTTCCAATCCGCCGATGAGCGAACGCCGGGTCGACCGACACCTGTTCCAAGTGCGCGTTCCCATCAACGATGCCGACGACGACATAGGCGACAACAACCCCGTCGACCTCGCACACCCACGCGCGCCCAGCGTCAATGAACTCGCGCAGGACGTCGACAGTAGGCGGCGCATCCTGGGCGACGGCACCCATCCCCACCTCATCGAACGGCTCCCCCGCCCGATCCTCAATGCCCCGCATCACCTCGATGTCACTGGCAACAGCCGAACGCAGCACCCCGGTCACTGAATCGCTCATCGACCACCCTCCCCCACCGCCGCCGCCTATGCTGAGGTCACGCCACGATAACCCTCCCGTCCGAAATGGAGGCGTTGATGCACCAGTCCACCGTTGCTATCGTGCCGGGCACCGGCATTGTCGCCCGTTTTGGCGACGTCATCGTCTATTTGGCGGGCGAAACCCCGTCGACGGACCGCCTGCTCGGTGCCATCGAAACCGCCGCCGCGTCGGTCGAGTCCGCGCCCGGCGCCGCGCTCGCTCAGCGCCTCGCCCCCGTCGTTTTCGGTGGCGCGGCGAGCCCACCACCCTTCGGCGTCCTCGCGCCCACTGCCGACGGCACGCTGCTACTCCTGCGCGGCGCGGTCCTCGCCGAGATTTCCGGTGCGGAAGGCAACCGTCGTGTCGCTGGCGACCGCGCGTTCACCTGGGTCGACGAAATCATCCGCGAACCGGTTCGCCGCATCGCGATCGCCGCCGAAGCGTCGGACCCCACCGGCGCGAACCCGCGCACCGACCTGCGCGCAGGCATCGTCAACGGCAACGGTTTCGTACTCACGCTCGGCCGCCGCACCCGCGCCCCACGCCGCGTCTCCGGTATCGAAGAGCCGCCGGTCACCCAGGCGAGCGGTTTCGCGGTTTTGCGCCCGCCAACGCGTCCGGAGCCGGTCGTTCCGGCCCCGGCGGGCACTCAGGCACCAAGCCCCGCGCAGGCCCACGCAGCGCCCGTCGAGGGCGAAACCGTGAGCACCGGCCCACGTCATACGCCCGACACCGCGCCACCGCTCGCCTGGTCGCAAGCACTTGACCTCTCGCAACAGGTGGTTGACAAGTTCGCGGCGGTGAAGGCGGCCTATGCCGAGCAACCACACCGTCCACACGGGGCGCTCGTCACGACCGACGGTCTCAGCTACCCACTCGATCGGCCCTACGTGCTCGGTCGCAACCCGTCCGGCGACGAATCGGTGCGCGCATCGGCGGCAACCGCACTGCTTATCGAACGCGACCGGCAGGTTTCGCGGGTACACGCGTTCATCGCGCCCGAAGCGGGCAAAGTTTTCGTGCGAGAGGCACCGGCAACGTCAGGCACCTTTCTCGCCGCCCCCGACAGCGACCGCTGGTCGCGCGTAGGGACCATCCCCATCGAACTACAGCCCGGTTGGCGGCTGCGGATCAACGATTTCTTGCTCACGTACTGCGTCTGAGAAGTATCTCCCGACGCCCGCGCGATCACGGGCGTCGGACGATCGCGATCGACTCAGGCTTCCAGCGCGTCAAGCAACGCCGCGCGCTGCCGGGCACCAAGACCACCGATACGGCGATCTTCCGGGATCTCAGCCTGATCCATCAGCTTGGCGGCCTTCACCGGGCCAACGCCCGGGAGAGCCTTGATCACGGCCGCGACCTTGGTCTTCTTAACAAGGTCGTCGCTATCGGCCTTCTTGAGCAGATCGGCGACGGTGACCTTGCCTTCCTTCACCTTGCCGATCAGTTCCGAGCGCGCCTTGCGCACGGCAGCCGCTTTGGCCAACGCCTCGGTGCGCTGTTCGGCGGTCATCGTAGGCAGTGCCATGTCTCCTCCGCTTCCACTCGTCACTCGAACATCTCGAACACTTGAATTCGTGCGTGCCGAGTAAACAGCAACAGTTCGGCCGCAACAGCCCGACACACCGCGAGAATACGCCGATGAGTTTTGGGCGTTGACACCGTCTTAATGGTTAACCGTCGCAAATTACGGACGAAACCGACGAAAGGATCATCATCATGGAACTCTCGCTGACCGAATTTCTGACCATTGACGGCGTCTACCAAGCGCCCGGCGGCCCCGACGAAGACCTCACCGACGGCTTCACCCATGGTGGCTGGTCAGCCACTTATGGCGACGACGAGTTCGGCGAATACATCGACGCCATCTACGCCAAGACCGACGGTTTCCTACTCGGTCGCCGCACCTACGACATCTTCGCTGGCTACTGGCCCAAGGTCACCGATCCCGACAACCCGGTCGCGACGAAACTCAACACGCTGCCCAAATATGTCGCCACTGAGACACTGACGGAAAGCGATTGGGCCGGAACCACTTTCCTTAACGGCGACGTTGTCGAAGAAGTCAAAAAGCTGAAGGCGCAGCCCGGCGGCGAACTGCAAATGCACGGCTCCGGCGACCTCGCCCATACGCTCCTCGCGGCCGGCGTTGTCGACATTTTGCACCTCGCGATTTTCCCCGTCGTCGTAGGCACCGGAAAGAAATTGTTCACCGATACGGCCATGCCAACTAAGTTCCAGCTGGCGGAATCGCGAACAACTTCCAGCGGCATCATCCTCACCACTTACCGAGCCGACGGCGCACCGATCTACGGCACCATCGAAGACTGACGAGATTTTCGTAACACCCCAGCTCCGCCGAACGAAAAACTCAGCAGAAGCACATCGAAGCGACCACGATTCAATGGCGAATCGCAGAGGATCACCGACGCTCCTCGTCAAGGCCGCACGACGCGCGACTACTAGCTTCAAGTGCCACAGGGGATTTCAGGCCGCCGCGGGCAACGGTTTCGTCGCCCGCGGATGTGCTCACCGGCCGCCGATGCGCTAAGAATGACGCGACCTGAGCTATCCCTTTTATGCCAACTTGGAGCCGCGATGCGCGAGGAAACCACACTCGACACCCCGGTCGTTTCGCTGCCCGCACGGGTCGAACGCGCCCGTCAACGGATCGCCTATCAATCGGACCCGGCGCTCACCGACGCCCTTTCCGAAGACGAGCTGCGCGCCGAACGTGAACTGGCTGAACGCATTCGCACGTATGAGCGCGACCAGCGCTGGAAGCAGATCAAGTCCGCGTCCGCCCACGCCGACCGCCTGCGCGACACCACCGCCGAGCTTGAGCGCGCCGAAATGGCCGACATCATGCTCGCGCGCAAAGCCATCGCCGCGCAGCGTCGCGAGTCCGACCCACGCGCTCGGCTCGCGTCGCTTTACCGCCACCGCACGTGGTCGTTGCGCGCGCTCGCTGGCGTCGTGATCGCGGGCATGCTGTGGTCGGCGGTGAACGTGCAGCACAACATCGCGCCCGGTGGCCCCGGCGACCCGCTGTACTGGGCCAGCTTCGGTCTGGAAGCGATGATCAGCGTGTGCCTTGTCATCATCATGATCGGTACTAGCCGCGTCGCTGAGTGGGGCGTGATGGGCAACCGCACGCAGGTGATGTCGGCGGAAATCCTGCTGCTGACGCTCACGATCGCGCTCAACACGTACCCGCATCTCAAAGCAGGCGAGCTGTACGACGCGGCAGTGCATGGCGTCGCGCCCGTGATGATCGGCGTCGCACTGCTCATCCACAACGCCGCGAGCGCGCGCTACAGCACCGCGATCGTGCGGGCATCGGCGGAGATACCGCAAGACGACGATGCTGCGACGAGCTTGTCCGTAGCACCCGCGCGGTAATCACCCCAGAACGCGAAGTGGCCCGCTCCCTCAACCGAGGGAGCGGGCCGCTTTCGTTTGAACGACCTACGCTGACTTCTCGCGACGTTCCTGCCGCACCGCCTTGCGCGGCACGATCGTCGGCAGCACGTTCTCGGTGACCGTATCGGCGTTGACGACAACCTTCGCGACGTCGTCGCGACCCGGGATGTCGTACATCACCGGAAGCAGCACTTCTTCCATAATCGCGCGCAAACCACGTGCGCCGGTGCCACGCAGAATGGCCTGATCGGCGACCGCTTCCAGCGCGTCGGTGGTGAACTCCAAGTCGACGCCGTCCATCTCGAACAGGCGAACGTACTGCTTGACCAGCGCGTTCTTAGGCTCGGCCAAAATCTTGACGAGCGACTCTTTGTCGAGGTTGGTGACCGAGGCGACGACAGGCAGACGACCGATGAACTCGGGGATGAGCCCGAACTTGATCAGGTCTTCGGGCATGACCTCGGCGAAGTGGTCGTCGGTGTCGATGCTGGCCTTGCTGCGCACCTCAGCACCAAAGCCGATGCCACGGTGACCGGTGCGATCGGAAACGATCTTCTCCAGCCCAGCGAACGCACCAGCGACGATGAACAGCACGTTGGTGGTGTCGATCTGGATGAATTCCTGATGCGGGTGCTTGCGTCCACCCTGGGGCGGAACACTCGCCTGCGTTCCTTCGAGGATTTTCAGCAGCGCCTGCTGCACGCCCTCGCCGGAAACGTCGCGGGTGATCGACGGGTTCTCGCTCTTGCGGGCGATCTTATCGACCTCGTCGATGTAGATGATGCCGGTCTCGGCGCGCTTGACGTCGTAATCGGCGGCCTGGATGAGCTTGAGCAGGATGTTCTCGACATCCTCGCCCACATAGCCAGCTTCGGTGAGCGCGGTCGCGTCGGCGATCGCGAAGGGCACATTGAGCATCTTGGCCAGCGTCTGGGCGAGGTAGGTCTTGCCACAGCCGGTAGGCCCGAGCATCAAAATGTTCGACTTCGCCAGCTCGACGGTCTCGCCGCGACTATCGCGGCCCTTATCGCCAGCCTGGATGCGCTTGTAGTGGTTGTACACCGCGACAGCGAGCGTGCGCTTGGCCGTGTCTTGGCCGATCACATAGTTGTCGAGGAAGTCGCGAATCTCCGACGGCTTAGGCAGCTCGTCGAGCTTCACCTCACTCGACTCAGCGAGTTCCTCTTCGATGATCTCGTTGCACAGGTCAATGCACTCGTCGCAGATGTACACCCCGGGGCCCGCGATGAGCTTTTTGACCTGCTTTTGGCTCTTTCCGCAGAACGAGCATTTGAGCAGATCGCCGCCGTCTCCGATGCGCGCCATCTCGTAGGTCCCTACTTCCTTGTCCGAGTGCGACCGTTGCCGTCGAACGAACTAGCCGCCAAGTGGAATCTTCGGTAGCCGTCGATCAGAGCAATGGTCCCTGAGTCGACCGTACCTGTTGTGCGCGAGACAGGTCGACAACTCGCGCGAGTTCGTGTCGACCGCCACGAATAAAACCAGGCCCGTCACCGTATTCCGGTGACGGGCCCGGGCGTTTTCACTTCTGGGTGCTGAGCTTGCGGTAGTCGAAGACCTGGTCGACGATGCCGTATTCCTTGGCATCTTCTGCCGTCAGAATCTTGTCACGGTCGGTGTCTTTGCGAATTTGCTCAGGGCTCTTGCCAGTGTGGCGCGAGAGCGTCTCCTCCATCAAGCGACGCATGCGCTCGATCTCGGCGGCGGCGATTTCCAGATCGGAAACCTGACCCTGCACCCCACCCGACGACGGCTGGTGGATGAGCACACGCGCGTTCGGCAGCGCGGCACGCTTGCCGGGCGCACCGGCGGCGAGCAGCACCGCGGCGGCCGAAGCGGCCTGACCGAGGCACACCGTGACCACGTCGGGACGCACGTACTGCATCGTGTCGTAGATCGCCATCAGCGCGGTGAACGAACCACCGGGCGAGTTGATGTACATCGTGATGTCGCGATCCGGGTCCTGCGACTCAAGCACCAGCAGCTGGGCCATGATGTCGTTGGCCGAGACATCATCGACCTGAGCGCCGAGGAAGATGATGCGCTCCTCGAACAGCTTGTTGTACGGGTCGGAGGTCTTGACGCCGAAGGTGGTCTGCTCAGTGAACTGCGGCAGGATATAGCGCGCCTGCGGGCGTGGGTCGAACGTACTTGCCATCTTTTTCTCCAAGCTTCTGTCGAGTGGTTGGTGCGGCGCCGCGCTACTTCGCCTGGTTCGCGTGCGAGACCACGTGGTCGATGAAGCCGTATTCGAGGGCTTCGTTCGCCGTGAACCAGCGGTCGCGGTCGGCGTCCTCGGTCACTTGCTCGACGGACTTGCCGGTGTGCTGCGCCTGGAGCTGGTTGAGCTCACGCTTGGTGTGCGCGAACTGCTCGGCCATGATCGCGATGTCGGCCGCCGAACCACCGATGCCAGCCGATGGCTGGTGCATCATGATGCGCGTGTGCGGCAACGCGAAGCGCTTGCCCGGGGTGCCAGCGGTCAGCAGGAACTGGCCCATCGATGCGGCGAGGCCCATCGCGACGGTCTTGATGTCGGACTCAGCGAACTGCATGGTGTCGTAAATCGCCATGCCCGCGGTGACCGAACCACCCGGGGAGTTGATGTAGAGAGAGATGTCCTTGGTCGGATCCTCGGCGTCGAGCAGCAGAATCTGCGCGCACAGCTTGTTGGCGATGTCGTCATCGACCTGCGTGCCGAGGAAGATGATGCGCTCACGCAGCAACCGCTCGTACACCGAATCACTGAGGTTGAGACCAGCAGTAGCGGCTGTCATGACCCCTGCCTGGTTGATTGTCACGGATACCTGCCTTCTCTTCTCACCGATTGCTACGGCCCTACGTTTATCTGTCTCAAACCCTAACGAAGCAGGGCGGCACCGAACTCCCGGTACCGCCCTTTATCGCTTACAGCGCAATCTAAGCACGCCTCACTGACTTATTCAGCGGCTGCTTCAGAATCGTCGGAATCGACCGGCTCACCGAACAATTCGGCGGTGTCGACGACGTTGCCGTCGGAGTCGGTGACCTTGACCTGGGTCACCACGCCCGCGAGCGCCTTGCCGCGACGCACGTCGGCGAAGACCGCGCCGAGCTGGCCAGCCTGCTGAACCTGCTGGATGAACTGCTCGGGCGACATGCCGTAGCGCTGCGCCTGGAACAGGATGCGCTCGGTGAGCTCCTGCTGGCCAACCTGGGTGCCCTCGGCCTCGGCGATCGCGTCAAGCAGCAGCTGCGTTTTGACCGACTTCTCCGCGGCTTCCTGGGTGTCCTTGTCGAACTCTTCACGCGAAGAGCCCTGTGCCTCAAGGGCTTCGGCGAGCTTGGCCTCGTCGTGGTCGAAACCGTGGACGGCGTCGTGGATCACGGCGTCGACCTCAGCCTTGACGACGGCCTCGGGCAGCGGGACCTCGATGGTCTCAAGCAGGGTGTCGAGCACCTTGTCGCGGATCTGACCGGCCTGCTCGACCTTCTTGACGCGCTCAACGCGGGTCTTGAGGTCTTCCTTGAGCTCATCGATGGTGTCGAATTCGCTTGCGAGCTGGGCGAATTCGTCGTCGGCCTCAGGCAGCTCGCGCTCCTTGACCGAACCGACGGTCACGGTGATGACCGCGTCCTTGCCCGCGTGCTCGCCGGCGACCAGGGTGGAGGTGAAGTCCTTCGACTCGCCCGCCGACAGGCCGATGATGGCCTCATCAAGGCCCTCGATGAGCTGACCCGAACCAACCTCGTGCGACAGACCGGTGGTCGATGCCTCCGGCACGTCGACGCCATCGACGGTGGCCGACAGGTCGATCGAGACGAAGTCGCCGTCGGCAACCGCGCGCTCAACACCGGTGAGGGTGCCGAAGCGCTGACGCAGCGAGGTGAGCTGCTGCTCGATGTCGGCATCTTCGATGGTGAAGGCGTCGACAGCCACCTCAAGACCCGAGTAATCGGGCAGGGTGATCTCGGGACGCACGTCGACCTCGGCGGTGAAGGCGAGTTCGCTGCCGTCTTCGAGCTTGGTGATCTCGATCTCGGGCTGGCCGATGACCTTCACTTCGGCGGTCTGCACGGCTTCGGCGTACTTGTTCGGCAGCGCGTCGTTGACGACCTGCTCAAGCACGGCACCGCGACCAACGCGGGTCTCGATGAGCTTGGCCGGAGCCTTGCCGGGACGGAAGCCGGGGATCTTGACCTGGTTGGCAAGCGCCTTGTACGCCTTGTCGAATTCGGGCTTCAGCTCATCGAAGGGCACCTCGACGTTGATCCGGACCCGGGTCGGGCTCAGCTGCTCGACGGTGCTCTTCACGGACAATCTCCTTGGTCGGTGTAGCTGGCAACGCGCCCTGGCCGGGCGCGGTCTCACGATCTCGACCAGGTTAGTAGACCCGTTCGGGCGCCGTGCAAGCGGCGTGGCGGCTAGCGACCGACTTGCACCGCATCCGTGACGAACACGAGCGTTTCGTTAGGGGCGACACCGTTTCCGCCCGCGCCGTAACCAAGGTCCGGCGGCACGATGAGCAGTCGGCGCGTTCCTTGCTGAACGCCGAGAAGTCCCTGGTCCCAGCCCTGGATGACCTGACCGGACCCGAGCGTGAGGCCGAAAGGCTTGCCACGCTTGAACGAACTGTCAAGCACCTGCTTGTCCGACCACGTGACCAGTTCGTAATTCATCGTCAGTGGCTGACCGGCGGCGGCACCGATGCCGTTGCCGGGGATGAGGTCTTTGGAGATGAGCTTCTTAGGCGCGTCGCAATTGTCGGGAATCGTGATCGTTGGCGCGTTGCCGTATGCCCCTTCGACCTTGATGTCGTCGGCGGTGCATTCGCGGCCCTTGCTCGCGGTTGTCGTCTGGGTGGCGCTGCCACCAGCTTCGGTTGTCGACGAATCCGAACCGCAAGCCGAGAGGGTGAGCGCGGCGGTTGCCGCGATGCTGATGCCGACGATTTTGGCGAGAGAGTGCATTTCAGCAGGGTAATGGACTGTCGTGACCGAAACCTGTCGGCCCACGGCGGTAGGCTCGACGAGCGCGTTTGCTTTGCCGATTTCGTCCAAGCCGAGTGCGAGGAGAGTCCGCGATGACCCGTTCCGGGCACGCAAGCGATACTGCCGCCGACAACGTCGATGGCGGTGAGGGCAAGACCGTCGCCCCCAAACCGTATCGCCTGGTTGAAACGCCGGGGCCGTTGAGTTGGCCGGAGTTAGTCGCAGTCGATACGTGGTGGCGGGCTTCGAATTATCTGGCGGTCGGGCAGATCTATTTGATGCGTAATCCGCTGCTGCACACCCCGCTCGTCCCCGAAGACATCAAGCCGCGCCTGCTCGGCCATTTCGGCACGGTGCCCGGGCTCAATCTGGTGTGGGCGCACGCCAACCGGGTCATTCGGCAACGCAATCTCAACGCCGTTTACGTCGCTGGCCCGGGCCACGGTGGCCCAGGTCCGAACGCGTGCGCGTGGCTTGAAGGTGCCTACGCGGTGCTCGACAGCGACATTCCGCGCGACATCGCTGGCATGCAACGCTTCTTCCACCAGTTCTCGTTCCCTGGCGGTGTGCCAAGCCATTGCGCACCCGAGACGCCGGGCAGCTTCCACGAGGGCGGCGAACTCGGGTACTGCCTGTTGCATTCATTCGGCGCCGCGCTCGATAACCCTGATCTCGTTGTGTTTTGCGTGATCGGCGATGGCGAAGCTGAGACCGGGCCGCTTGCTGGCAGCTGGAACTTCAATAAGTTCCTCAACGCGTCGCGCGATGGTGCCGTGATCCCGATTCTCGCGCTCAACGAGTACAAGATCGCCAATCCCACGATTTCGGCGCGTATTCCACAATCTGAGCTGGTCGAGCTCATGCACGGCTATGGGTACGAGCCCATCATCGTTTCCGGCGACGACCCTTCGCTTGTTCATCAGCAGATGGCGGCGGCGATGGATACGTGCATGGACCAGATCGCCGAATTCCAGCGCAGGGCGCGCGTCGACGGCGACATGCGCCGCCCGCGCTGGCCGATGATCGTGATGCACACGCCGAAGGGCTGGACGTGTCCACCGTGGGTCGACGGCAAACGCATCGAAGGCACTTTCCGCGCGCATCAGGTGCCGCTCGCCGAAGCACGCACCAACCCGGTGCATCGCGAATGCCTTGACCTGTGGCTCAAGTCGTATTTGCCCGAAGAACTGTTTTCCGAAGATGGCGTGCCGTCGCCGGTGATTCTGGAACAGGTTCCCACGCTGCCGATGAGCCTCAACCCGGTCGCCAACGGCGGCTTGCTCATTAAGGACCTCGACCTCCCCGACTGGCGCGAATACGCGGCCGAAGTCAAAGAGCCGGGCCAGACAACCCACGAACCAACCCGCGTGCTCGGCTCGTGGTTCCGCGACGTCACCAAGAACAACCCGCACAACTTCATCACCGTCGCACCCGACGAACTGGTAAGCAACCGGCTCGGCGACATCCTTGAGGTCACCGGGCGCGACTGGCAATGCGAGGTTGGCAAGTGGGACGTCGACTTGAGCCCGCTCGGTCGCGTGATCGAGGTGCTCTCGGAAACCATGTGCGAAGGGATTCTTGAGGGCTATCTCCTCACCGGTAGGCACGGCGTTTACACCACCTATGAGGCGTTCATCCACATCTGCGACGCCATGTTCAACCAGCACGCGAAGTGGCTCGACGCCGCGCTCACGGTGCCGTGGCGTCGACGCATCGCGAGCCTGAATTACCTTCTGACGTCGCATGTTTGGCGTCAGGACCACAATGGGTTCACCCACCAGGACCCCGGCTTCCTCGACGTTGTCGCGAACAAGAGTCCCGACATCGTCCGCATCTACCTCCCGCCGGACGCCAACACGTTGCTGTCCACCTACGACCACTGCCTGCGCTCGCGGCATTACGCGAATGTTGTTGTCGCGGGCAAGAATCCGTCGCCCGACTGGCTCGACGTCAACGAGGCCGCAGTGCATTGCGCTCGCGGCGTTGGCATTTGGGATTGGGCGTGCCACAACGACACACCGGGCCACAAACCCGACGTCGTGCTCGCCTGCGCTGGCGACATCCCCACCCTCGAAACCCTCGCCGCGGCTGCCATCATTCGCGACCGGCTGCCCAACCTGCGCGTGCGCTTCGTCAACATCGTCGACCTGTTCCGCATGCTGCCCGCCGACGAGCACCCGCACGGGTTGTCGGACGCGGCGTTCGACGCGATCTTCACCACTGACCGCCCGGTGATCATCGCCTTCCACGGCTACCCGTGGCTCGTGCATCGGCTCACCTATCGACGTGCCAATCACGCGAATCTGCACGTGCACGGCTACCGCGAAAAGGGCACGACAACAACGCCTTTCGACATGGTCATGCTCAACGATCTCGACCGATTCCGCCTGGTCACCGACGTCATCGACCGGGTGCCCGGCCTCGGCGAGCAGGCTGCCGCATTACGCCAGGACATGGAGGACGCGCGCTTTATCGCCCGTCGCTACACCCGCGAACAGGGTGCCGACATGCCCGTCATCGCCAACTGGGTCTGGCCGGACGCGGCGTTCCCCACGCTGTAGACGCGGTTGCCGGGTCATCGACTCGTGAATGAGGATGGGTCGATGACCCCGCACGCACCGAACCCGCCCGCTGATTATCGTGAACTCACGGGCCCGTTCGACGTGATCGGCGACGTGCACGGGTGCCGTTCGGAGTTGGTCACTCTGCTCGGCGAACTGGGGTATGCGGTCGACTTCGACGAACAGGGTCGCGCGGTCGGGGCGGCGCATCCCGACGGTCGAACCGTGATTTTCGTCGGTGATCTGGTTGACCGTGGGCCCGATACCCCGGGTGTGTTGCGGCTGGCGATGGGGATGGTCGCGGCGGGCACGGCGCTGTGCGTCACCGGCAATCACGAGCACAAGCTGGTGCGCGCGCTCGATGGTCGCAATGTGCGGGTGGCGCATGGGTTGGCCCAGTCGCTCGACCAGCTCGCTGCCGAAGATCCCGCGTTTCAGGCGGCAGCGCTCGAATTCTGTCGGGGACTGCCGACGCACGCGTTGTTCGACGGTGGTCGCCTTGTCGTCGCGCACGCGGGGTTGGTCGAGGAATTGCATGGCAGCGGGTCGGGGCGGGCGCGGTCGTTCGCGATGTTCGGTGCGCCGACTGGCGAGGTCGACGAGAACGGCCTACCCATCCGCTACGACTGGGCACAGGACTATCGAGGCGAAGCGATGGTCCTGTACGGCCACACCCCGGTCCCCGACCTGACCTGGGTAAACAACACGCTTTGCCTCGACACGGGTGCCGTTTTCGGTGGCAGTTTGTCGGCGGTGCGCTACCCCGAACGGACCACCGTTTCGGTGCCCGCCGAGCAGGTCTGGTACCAGCGAGTTCCATAACCGTCAGTCGCGCACGGGGATTCGCGGATGGTCATGCGACCGCAATCCCATTGTCGCGGAATCGACTTAGCCGAAAGTCGGTGCGCCCGTGCGGAAATACGCCGTCGCGGGCCTACGATCAGCGCGGACGACCCGACTCAAGGCTGAGGAGAGGTTCATGCGCCGAACGATTTTCGCTTTTGTGCTCTGTCCGTTGGCAGCGATCGCGCTGGGGTTTGGTGCCGTCGCCGCAGGTGAACCGGTTACGTCCGTTTCGCCGACGTCGCCGGTCGCGCCAAGTTCACCCGTGACGCCAACCTCACCATCGAGCCCCGACGTGCCCGCTCTGCCTGAGGCACCGGTTCCGGGAGTTTCGACGCCGGGCGCGTCGGCAAGCCCATCTGCCAGCCCCGGCGCGTCGAGCACGTCAACTCCCCCGAGCACATCGCCCTCGCCTACCCCCGGCGCATCGACACAGCCCGCCAACGGCACCCTCGCCGTTCACGCCTTCACCGGCTCGGAGCCAATGCCGGTGAACCGCGCGGACATCACCGTAACTCAGTGCGGCACAACCAAATCCGTTGCTCACCTGATCAGCGGACGCGACGGTCAGGCACGCATCACACTGCCAATCGGCTGCTACGAGGCAACGGTCGCAACGGTTCCCGGCGGCTGCTCCCTCGGCGACCCGACCCCGGCCCGCGTCACGGTGACGGAAACGACGGAAGCCCGCGCCAGCTTCCGCTTCCACTGCGCATAACCAAGATCAGCACGCTCTCCTGGCGGCGTTCCCCGAGAGGAATTCGCCACCAGAACGTGTTGATCTTGAATACCCCGCCAAGAGACCAAGATCACCAGGCTCTGAGGTAAACAAACGTCGAGTGGGAAAATCCCTGAGCGCCTGGTGATCTTGAATCTGGCCGGGCATTCAGCGGAAAGGTCGACCAAATCACGTCCGGTCGGAGCGTCCGCGTGCTTCGTAAGCGGCGGCTCCGAAACGGTCAACGGGCGCCCGACGTTCGGGGGTCCGCGCGCGTAGTTAGCGGCAACCCACCAGTCTGTCGAGGGCAACCGCCTCCGCCATGCGCGCGTATCCCGCCGCGTTCGGGTGCAAATTGTCCGGGCCCGCGTACCGCGCGGCGAGGATGTCAGGGTTGGCCGGGTCGCGCAGGGCGGCGTCGAAGTCGACGACGGTATCCGACAGCCGCTGCTCACGAATCCACGCGTTCACCCGCTGACGGACCGGCGGCGAGTACGGCAGCGTGAGCATTCCGTCGGCGATCGCATTGCTCGCGGGCAGAATCGTGCCGAGGTGCACCGCGATGCCCGCACGATGCAGCCGGTCGATCAACGTCGTGAAGCCAGCGATGATCTCGTCGGCACTCGCGCCAATGGGAATGCCAAGGTCGTTAATGCCTTCGAGCACGATCACATCGGTGACGCCCGCCTTGTCGATCACGTCTGCCTGCAACCGGGCGTTAGCTGCTGGGCCGAATTGTGGGATAAACCCGTCGCGAGTCACGCGGTTTCCTGAAATGCCCGCGTTGAGCACGCTGAACGGCGCACCAGCCGCGTCGATGCGCCGTTGGAGGAAATCGGGGTAACGCACGTCGCGGTCAACGACGCTCGGCTCCTGCGGGGTGCCGAGGATCGTCGCGGAAACGTAGCCATCGGTAATCGAATCACCAAAGGCGACAACCGAACTCACGCCGACGGCATCAACGTCGAGTCCGGCGACAAGCGGAACCGCGGTGGTGCGCAACGGGAAGGCGTCACTGGTTGTCGCGCCGGTGTGGTCGCCGGCGAAGGGCAACGTCAGGTAACTGGTCGCGTTGCCGTTGAAGTGCTCGGTTGGCAACGCCGCGAGGCCGGGAACGTAAACGCTCACCGAAACGCGACCGAACGCGGTTGTCGTGAGGTCGACCGGGTCGCTGACGATGTCGCTCCACGGCGCGATCGTCGCGCTCGTACTGCCATGGAACGTCACCGTGCGAAGCGAATCCGCTTGCACCGCACCGTTTTCCGATGCGACGGCAACGGTCACCCGCCCGATCTCCATCGGCAGGGGCCGCGTCCGATTGGTGAGATGCAGCCGCACCGTCGAACCGCCGCGATGCGGGGTAACGACAACGCGGTAGGTCTGATTCGACACCGAAAGCTGCGGCACTAGCGCGGGATCGAGCACGCTCAGCGAGTCCGACGGCGCGGCCATCCAACTACCAACCCAGCCATCGCCGCACGCGGGCGCAGCAGAGCCGGGCGGACTCGCGGCAACCAGCCCCGCACAGGTCACGACCGCCATCGCGGCAAACTTAGCTAGGTGTCGCATATCACTAATTCGGCCCCTCACCGCCGTGAGGCTAACGAAACCGCAAGGGGCCGAACGCGAAAACGGCCAGATTCGCCGTTAACTAATCTTTCGGTCCGCCAGCAACGTAGATGACCTGACCGGATACGAAGCCTGCGCCGTCGGAGGCGAGGAACGACGCCGTGTTGGCGATGTCGGCGGGCGTTCCGACACGGTTGACGGGAATCTGGCTCGCGGCAGCGGCTTTGAACGCTTCGAAGTCGACCCCAACGCGCGCCGCGGTTGCCGCCGTCATCTCAGTTTCGATGAAGCCGGGCGCGATCGCGTTCGCGGTCACGCCGAACTTGCCGAGTTCGAAGGCGAGCGTCTTGGTGAAGCCCTGCATGCCCGCCTTGGCGGCCGAGTAGTTGGCCTGGCCCCGGTTGCCCAGCGCCGACGTGCTCGACAGGTTGACGATGCGCCCGAATCCGGCGTCGACCATGTACTTCTGCACCGCGCGCGTCATGAGGAACGCGCCGCGCAGGTGCACGTTCATGACGGTGTCCCAGTCGTCGACGCTCATCTTGAAAAGGAGGTTGTCGCGCAAGACGCCCGCGTTGTTGACGAGGATGGTGGGCGGCCCAAGCTCGGTGGCGATGCGCTCAACGGCGGCGGCGACGGCGTCTTCGTCCGACACGTCGGCCCCGACAGCGAGCGCGGTGCCGCCTGCAGCCTCGATGGCGGCGACGGTGTCGGCGGCTGCGGTTTCGTCGAGGTCAAGAACGGCGACGGCATTGCCATCAGCGGCGAGTTGTTGGGCGACAGCGGCCCCAATCCCCCGTGCCGCACCGGTGACAATAGCGACGCGTTTTCCAGTTTCGTGAGACATGCGCGCCACCATACCGGCGCGATGCCCCCACTAAGTCGGGGTGACAGGATTTGAACCTGCGACCCTCCGCTCCCAAAGCGGATGCGCTACCAAGCTGCGCTACACCCCGATTTCCGCTGGTCAAAGCCAGTGGCATTCATCTTTGAGCGGGTGACGGGAATCGAACCCGCACCATCAGCTTGGAAGGCTGAGGTTCTACCATTGAACTACACCCGCAGGCATACGACATCGATGGGATCGCCACGATGTCGTGTGCGTGATGACCATACCCAATCACGTACTCAGAACGCTAATCCGCCCCCTCTGTGGCGTCGATCGCGTCGGTGCGAGCGGCGGGCGAAGAGTCCCCTATCACCCAAATAGGGCCGAATGGCCCTAGTTCCGAAACCCCATCGGGGACACCATGGTTGAGGTGCGTCGTGCGGGGGCCTGACGTCACAAGCCGGGGGAATAAATAGGAGAATTTTCCTCAAAACTCTGGCATGTGGGCGATGGGTAGGCCACCATAAGTAAGCGCGCGAGGGCTCTCTCGCACCGCGGCCCGAAGCTGGAGGACACCGATGGCTACGCAACGACCACCACCGCAAAAGGTGGCCCGCGCTGCGACTTCGGCACCTTTTGAAAATTCTTCGGGAAGTTGTGTAACACCCGGGAATGCGCAGCGATGTCATAGCCGAATCGCCATTCGCAAGAGATCGTTGCTGTAGGTAACTACACGACTTTTCGGTCTCGGGTGGCTTGCTAGGATCCTTTTTGCCGGACGGGGGTATCTGGAAAGGGGGCGGTGAGCGTGTGCCGAACTCGGCGGACCCAACCGCATAGCAGTTACGACGATCGCCGGTGATGGCCGCGATGCAGAACAAGGTCGCAATCGAGCCACCCGTCGGCGTGATGGCCCGCGCATGGGCCAAAGCGGTATGCAGCGAACCGGGGTCGTCAACTTCTCCGGCCAAGCTAGAACCAGTTCTCATTGATATTGTCGAGCGCCTGCTCCACCTAGCCCGGACCGAACCGTTTCCGGTTCCCCAAGCGCGCGCACTTGGCGCGCGGCTGGCTGAGGCGCCATTTGAACGCACCCGAATGTTGGCCCACGCGAGTCGCTGGCTGCTCGGATTCCCTTCCGGCGTACCCGGTTCCCTCGTCGCGACCCGCTGGCCGCTCGTCGCCAGCCAGGCCATCGATAGCTATGCCCAAGCGTTGCAAGAGCGCGCGCTCGCCCAGCAAGAGGAAAACCTCTCCGCGAAAGTGTCGCTGCGCGTTCAGGAAATCGCCGCGCTGCAACATCGGCTTCAGCACGAAGCAACCCACGACGCGCTCACCGACCTCGCCAATCGCACACTGCTACAAGAACGGGTGCGCGCATTCGCCGCTGATCCCACTCGCGGCGTTGGCGTGCTCGTTGTCGACCTCGACCGGTTCAAGCAGATCAACGACGGATACGGCCACGCGATCGGCGACGAAGTGCTTGTCGAGCTCGCGCATCGGCTTCGCGAAGTCTGCCCGCCCGACACGGTGATTTGCCGTTACGGCGGAGACGAATTCGTTGTCGCGGCCAATCCGCGTCGCGACACGCTCAGCGAACTCGCGAATCTCGTTGTCGCCGCGTTGCGCGATCCGGTGTGGTCGAGCGCGGGTCCGGTGCCGGTGTCAGCGAGTGTTGGCACGGCGTTCTGCCCGCCGGGCGTGCCATGCGATTTCACCGACTTGCTTCGTCGCGCCGATCGGGCGATGTATTCGGCGAAGTCGGCGGGCGGGCGTCGGTTCGCGCTTGCCGATACGGGCGAGGCTGCCGCAGGCTAGCTCGGTTGACAGGTTGGGCACCAAAACACGTTGCGACCGTCAAGGGTGCCGGTGGCAATCGGTGTCGCGCACACGCGGCAGGGTTCGCCAGCGCGACGGTAGGTGTAGGTGCGCGGTCGGTCGGTGGCATACGACGGCGCGCCTAGGTCGTGTTCGGGGCGTACCACGTGCATGCGCCCGGTTTCGACCCCGATGGGCATGAGTTCGAGTAGGTCGGCCCAGATGGCGTTCCACTCATCGACGCTCAGTTGGTTGCCTGGGCGAAATGGGGAAATGCCGTGGCGGAAAAGCACTTCCGCGCGATAGACGTTGCCGACGCCCGCCACGATGGATTGGTCCATCAACAGCGCACCAATTGCCTTGCGCGACTTGCGAATTCGCTCGCCCGCCTTGTCGGGGTCGGCATCGGCCCGCAAGGGGTCGGCTCCCAGTCGCGCCATGAGCGCGTCGACTTGGCTTGGATCGAAGATTTCGCACGCGGTCGGCCCGCGCAGATCAGTGCCGAAGTTGTTGCCGGTCAGCCGCATTCGCACTTGCCCAACGGGTTCAGGCATCGGCAGGTCGACTTCGGAGAAGGTGCCGTAAAGCCCGAGGTGCACGTGGACGGTCACCCCGGACGGATAGTGATGAAACAGGTGCTTGCCGTACGCTTCGGCACTTTCGAGCACTTGCCCATCAATGAGGTTGGCCCCGTCCGCAAACCGCCCTTGCGGACTGGCCGCCCGCACGACCTGCCCACCGAGCCGCGTTTGATGCAGATCGGCAATCCGGTGCAGGGTATGCCCTTCGGGCACGGGAACCTCCAGCCACTAAGACGACACGCGAGATCTCGGAAACCCGCGATCTATGCGTATCGCACCACCCGCGCCGAGCCCGGCCAACACGCCGAATGACATGACAGCGCACGAGACCGCCCCAACGCAACCCACCACTCCCAAATGCGAACGGTCTGCAGTGGCGAGGGCCTACTTGGCACGATCGGGGTAACTCCCCAGCCACCCCAAAATAGGCCACGGCACCCAACCGCCGCCCCGACTACCAGGCCAGGACGGCACTCACGACACGCTGAGGCGCGGAGAGGCGGAACAGCGCGGGACTACTTTCGCCCGATCGGGGTAACTCCCCCGCCACCCCAAAATGGACCACGGCACCCAACCGCCGCCCCGACTACCAGGCCAGGACGGCACTCACGACACGCTGAGGCGCGGAGAGGCGGGTGGGCTCAGTACGCGGGGACCTCGGGGGCCTCGCCCGTCTTCTCATACTCCGCCAAAATGTCAATCCGACGCTGGTGCCGCTCTTCCTCCGACCACGCCGTCGCGATGAACGCGTCAACGATCGCCAACGCCTCTTCCGGGCTGTGCATCCGCCCGCCGATGGCGATCAGCTGCGCGTTGTTGTGTTCGCGCGCGAGCACGGCCGTTTCCACACTCCACGCCAGCGCACAACGGGCGCCGGGGACCTTGTTGGCGGCGATCTGTTCGCCGTTGCCGCTGCCACCGAAGACGATGCCGAGGCTGCCGGGGTGGGCGACTACCTGCGCGGCGGCTTCGATGCAGAAGGCCGGGTAGTCGTCGAGCGGGTCGTAGACGAGGGCTCCGCAGTCGATCACGTCGACGCCCTGCTCAAGCAGGTGAGCCTTAACGATGTTCTTCAGTTCGAAGCCGGCATGGTCGGCACCCAGGTAAACGCGCATGGCTGAATTATCACAGCGTGCGATTGGCGCTTGTTGGGCGGCTACCCGGTTGCCGGGTAGCCGCCCGGTGAGCTAGTTGATCAGTCGAAAACTGGCTCTTCGGTGCGGGTGCGCTTGAGTTCGAAGAAGTGCGGGTACGACGCGAGCGCGACGACGCCGTCCCATACGCGACCGGCTTCCTCGCCGCGCGGGATGCGCGAGAGCACGGGTCCGAAGAAGGCGACGCCGTTCACGTGGATGGTCGGGGTGCCCACATCCGGGCCAACCTTGTCCATGCCAGCGTGGTGGCTTTCACGCAGCGCGTCGTCGAGGTCGGTTGTCGCGGCGGCTTCGATCAGCGCGGGGTCGAGGTCGAGTTCGGCGAGGGCGTCAACGACGATCGCTTCGAACGTTTCCGCCGAGGTTTCCTTCTCAAATTCGGCGCGACGGTTGTGGAAGCGGGTGCCGAGCGCGGTGTAAAGCGGATCGAGAATCTCGTCGCCGTATTTCTGCTGCGCGGCGATCGCGACGCGCACCGGACCCCATCCCGCCGACATCAGCTCGACGTACTTTTCGGGCAGGTCGCGGCCCTCGTTCAGGACCGACAGGCTCATGACGTGCAGGTGCACGTCGATGTCGCGAACCTTCGCCACTTCCAGAATCCAGCGGGAGGTAATCCAGCACCACGGACACAGCGGGTCGAACCAAAAGTCGACGACGTCTTTAGTGCCTGACTGCTCACTCACAGAAGTTCTTCCTCTCGGATGCACTGTCTCGCCGGTCACATGTCCGGCTCTTTCGGTGCAACCGCGCCGAGGCGCGAATCGTTCCCCCCGATCGACACTGAACGCAACTAGGCTCGATAACGGTCGAGCCCGCGTCGCGTTTTGTGAAGAGAGGGAGTCCGCTTATGACAACCAACCCGCAGCATTTCGTCATCATCGGCGGCGGACTCGCCGGCGCTAAGCTCGCCGAGGGTTTGCGCGCCCACGATTTCCCCGGTCAGATCACGATTTTGGCTGCGGAAGACGAACTGCCGTACGAGCGGCCACCACTGTCGAAGAAACATCTTGCTGGTAAGGAACCGCTTGCCGACTTCACCGTTTTCAACGCCGATTGGTACCGCGACCACCGCGTTGACCTGCGGCTGGGGACCACCGCGAAGGCGTTCGATCCGGTTGCGAAAACCGTGACGCTGCCCGACGATTCGACGCTGTCTTACGACAAACTCGCCCTTGCGACCGGCTCGCGCAGCCGGGTGCTCAACGACATCGCTGGCGGCTCGGCACCGAACGTGTACACCTTGCGCACGATCGACGATTCCGATGAGATCGCCGCGATGCTTGAGGTAACGCCGCGTCTCGCGATTATCGGCGGCGGCTGGATCGGGCTTGAGGTGGCCGCGGTCGCGCGCCAGCGTGGGCTTGAGGTGACGATTCTGGAAGCGGGACCGCAGCCGGTTTCGGGGACGATTGGTCAGCAGATGGGCGCGGTGTTCGCCGCGTTGCAGCGCAATCATGGCGTTGATGTGCGCACGAACACCGAGGTTGCCGAGATTCTTACCGACAACGGGGTGGCGACCGGGGTGTTCCTCGCCGACGGGCAGGTAATTGCCGCCGACGCGGTGCTCGTCGCGGTTGGTGCGCTGCCGAACGTGGAGGCGGCGGTCGCGGCCGGACTGGTCGTCGACAACGGCATCCACGTCAACGAATCGCTGGCCAGTTCCAACCCCGACATCGTCGCGGTCGGCGACATCGCCGCCCAATACAACCCAACGCTCGGCAGGCGCGTCCGCGTCGAACATTGGGCGAACGCCCTCAACCAGCCCGCTGTCGCCGCGAAAACCATGCTCGGCATCCCCGCCGTCTACGACCGGTTGCCGTATTTCTTCACCGACCAATACGACCTCGGGATGGAATACACCGGCTACGTCGGCCGCGACGACGACGCGCGCCTTGTCGTGCGCGGCGACACCGACAGTTTCGAATTCATCGCGTTCTGGCTCGATCCGGCCAACAAGGTCCTTGCCGGAATGAACGTGAACGTGTGGGATGTGACGGATCGGATTAAAGAGCTGATCCTGTCGGGCAAGTCGGTTGATCCAGACGACTTGGCTGATGTGAACAAACCACTGTGAGCGGAGTCCGCCCGTGAAGTTCATGCTCATCAAGTCGTATACGGCAACGTCGAATTGTGCTGTGCCGATGACGGAGTGGAAACCCGAGGAGATCGCCGCGAACATCGCGTTTCAACGCGAACTCGGCGCGCAACTGGCGGCGTCGGGTGAGTTGGTCGCCGCCGAAGGCCTCGCGGGGCCAGACCAGGCGTTGATCGTCAGTTCCGATGGTCGCAACGCGCCGGTGGTCACCGACGGGCCGTTCCCTGAGACGAAGGAATTCCTCGCGGGCTACTACCTCGTCGATGTCGACTCGCGCGAACGTGCGATCGAGATCGCGGCCCAGGCGTCGGCGTCGCCTGGGCCGGGCGGGGTTCCGATCGGCGAATACATCGAGGTGCGTCAGGTGATGGGCGCTCCCCCACTCCCGTGAACATCGACAGTCTTCTTCGCGAGTTAGCTCCCCATGTCCTTCGCGCCCTGTTCGGGCGCTTCGGTGATTTCGACATGGCAGAGGACGCGGTGCAGGAGGCGTTGCTCGCGGCGGCAACTCAGTGGCCTGTCGATGGCGTGCCGACGAATCCGCGCGCGTGGCTGATTCAGGTGGCCCAGCGCAGGATGGCCGACGCGGTGCGTGTCGAGGTCGCGCGAAGATCAAGAGAGACAGCCGTTTTCGAGCGGGAGGTCCGCCAAGAAGCGGCCGCGCGCGACGACTCACTCGACCTCTATTTCCTGTGTTGTCACCCTGAACTGCCCGCGGCGAGTGCTGTCGCGCTCACGCTGCGCGCGGTTGGTGGGCTCACCACCGCCGAAATCGCGGCCGCGTTTCTCGTGCCGGAAGCCACAATGGCGCAACGTGTTTCGCGCGCGAAGAAACGGTTGTCGCAACTGTCGCGCCCGTTCGGATCAGGTGCCGACGACACCAAACGCATGGCAGCGGTGTTGCGCGTGCTGTATGTGATCTTCACCGAAGCACACACCAGCAGTTCCAGCCCCGAACTGCGTCGCGCGGATTTGGCCGCCGAAGCGATTCGACTCACGCGCGCGCTACACGAACTCGTCCCCACCGACCCCGAGGTCACGAGCCTGCTCGCGCTGATGCTGCTCACCGATTCGCGTCGCGCGGCACGCACCGGGCCACACGGCGAGTTGATCCCGCTTCCCGCCCAAGATCGCACGTTGTGGGACCGCGCGATGACCAGCGAAGGCTTGCGGTTGGTGACCGCGACAATGTCGGCTGGTCTGTCGGGGAGTTATCAACTGCAAGCGGCGATCGCGGGCGTGCACGCGCAGGCGACAACCGCCGATGCGACCGACTGGACGACGATTCTGGCCCTGTATTCGCGCCTTGAGCAGGTGGAACCGAGCGCGATCGTCACGCTCAATCGCGCGGTCGCGTTGGCCGCGGTGGAAGGACCATCTGCTGGGTTAGCGCTTGTCGATACCATCGCCGACGAGTTGAGCGGCAACCATCGCCTCGCCGCGGTGCGTGGTCATCTCACGGAAATGTCCGGCGACACCGCCGCCGCTGTCACCCACTACCACCAAGCGGCTACGCAAACGACTAGCGCGCCCGAGCGCGACTATCTGCTCCTGCGCGCGGCGCGTTTGCGAAACCCGGAAGAGGCACCCGATGACGAAAATATTTAGCGCGGGCATTGTGGTTTTCCGACGTGGCGATGACGGGCTCGAAGTTCTGCTCGGGCACATGGGCGGGCCATTTTGGGCGCGCAAAGACGAAGCGGCGTGGTCGATTCCGAAGGGCGAGTATCTGCCCGACGAGGAGCAACCGCAGGCAGCGGCGGCACGCGAATTCGTCGAGGAGCTTGGTCTTGCGGTCCCCGAAGGTGAGTGGCTCGCGTTAGGCGACGTGGTCTACGGCCGAGGCAAAACCCTCACCGCGTGGGCCGTCGAAGGCGACCCTGACCCGTCGACAATCGTCCCCGGGACGTTCGAAATGGAGTGGCCTCCGCGCTCCGGCCGAGTTGCCGTTTTCCCCGAAATCGACAGGGCGGCCTTCTTCGATATCGCAACCGCGACCGAGAAACTCGTGAAAGGTCAACGGCCTCTTCTCGCGCGGCTCGCCGAAGAACTCAACTGACCAGTCGCGATGCGCGGGTAGGTTCGAAAGTATGCCTTCAGATACGCAGCTCAAAATCATGAATGCCGTCCATCGAGGCTTGCTCAAGCTCTCCGGTGGTCGCATCGGGAACACGGCTTTCGGAATGCCGTCGCTGGAACTGACGACTATCGGCCGCAAGTCGGGCAGCCCGCGCAAAACGATGCTCACCGCGCCCATCGTCGACGGCGACACCATCGTCATCGTCGCCTCGCGCGGCGGCGACGACACCCACCCCGCCTGGTTTCTGAACCTGCGCGACAACCCGAATGTTGAAGTGTCGCTTCAACAAGGACCGACCAAGCCCTACACCGCCCACATCGCGACCCCGGAGGAACGCACGAAACTGTGGCCGCGCGTAGTCGCCGCGTACAAGGGCTACAGCGACTACCAGAAGAAGACCAGCCGCGAAATCCCGCTGGTCATCCTCACGCCCCGCGCCTAATTCAGAGTCCGATCAGCGCGCGGCGCAACGCACCATAGAGCGGCGTCGGGTTACCTGACTCGACGGCCGCTTTCTCGATGAGATCGAGTGCGCCCGCAGTGAATTCGTCGCTCTGCTCTTGCACGTAATCGGCGGGACTGTCGATGCCGGGCGCGTATGTCGCCAAATGCCGCGCCATCGCTTGCAGAAATGGTGTCATCATCGACGCCAATCGGGCTGCCGAACCGCCAGCGGTCGTGACCATCGCACCACCCTGCCGGAAGCCAGCGAACATCGCGTACATCGCGCCGAGGATTGACACGTCATACAGGGCTGCGGCGCCCAAATCCTCGCCGACGTATTCCGCGCCACCGAACAGCTCGAACACCGACTCGTACCGCGCGAACGCGTCACCGTCGCCGCTGTAGATCACGAAGGCGCCCGGTCCACCGATCATCGACGGGATCGCCATGATGCCGCCATCGAGAACGGCGACGTTGGCGGATTCGGTCCACTCGCCGATCGCGCGAGCCTGCTCGGGGGTCGTTGTGGTGAGGTTGACCAGGGTGCGGCCGTTCAGGTCGTTGAGTACCGGCGCGAGGCTGGCGCGCACGGTCTCGTCGTCGAGCAATGCGAGGATTACCAATTCCGCCGCGGCGACCGCATCGCCTGGTGTCGAAGCCACGTGAGCGCCCGCAATGGATTCGGCCTTCGCGCGAGTGCGATTCCACACCGTTACCCGATGCCCTGCGGCAACTAACGCCTCAGCGAGCGCGGCACCCATCGCGCCAGTTCCCATGATCGAAATAGTGAGCGGCACTGTCGAATTCATCTTGCGACTCCTGATTAGTTCGGCTGCGGTTGATCGGCTGATCTCGCTGACTACCAGGATCGTCGGCTACCATAGAATAGACAAGTACCGACTCCAAAGTGTGGTACCCACCAAAAAGTAAGTATGAGGCACATGAAGGCACGTGAACGGCCCTATTCGTGCGGGATTGACGCGGCGCTCGATGTGGTTGGCGGCAAATGGAAAGCCCTGATCCTCTGGGCACTTTCCACCGGCACACAGCGGTTCGGTGAGGTCAAACGCCTCGTTCCCGGGGTTACCGAGAAAATGCTGATTCAGCAGTTACGCGAGCTTGAGCACGACGGCATCGTGCATCGCGAGGTGTATCCCGAAGTGCCGCCGAAGGTGGAGTACTCACTCACCGAACTGGGCGTTTCGCTCAACTCGGCCTTGGTTGCGCTCGGCGAATGGGGTGCGGCGAACATGGACCACATTTGCGAGGTGAAAGGGGTGCTCGCGCCCATACATTGAGCGCGAGCACGTCGTTAAACGCCGGGCCAGGTGCGGCCGGTGATGCGTTCGTAGGCTTCCTCGTACTTGCGGCGGGTGCCTTCGACTACGTCGGCCGGGATTTCTGGGCCCGGGTATTCCTTGTTCCAGCCGGTCGAGGTTGACCAGTCGCGCACGAACTGCTTGTCGAAGGAGGCCTGGGGGCGGCCCGGCTCCCATTCGTCGGCGGGCCAGAAGCGCGACGAGTCCGACGTCAGCACTTCGTCGCCGAGCGTGAGAACGTCGCCGTCCCAACCGAATTCGACCTTCGTGTCGGCGACGATCACGCCCGCCTTGGCCGCGTGCTCGGCGCCGCGCGTGTAAATGTCGAGCGTGCGGTCGCGCACCTGTTCGGCGACGTCGCGACCAAGCAGGTCAACAACCTGGTCGAAGCTGATGGCCTCATCGTGGCCCTCGGCCGCCTTGGTCGACGGGGTGAAGATCGGCTCGGGCAACCGGTCGCCGTCGCGCAGCCCGGGCGGCAACTTGATCCCCGAAACCGTTCCGGTCTTTTCGTATTCCTTGAGCCCGCCGCCGGTGAGGTACCCGCGCGCGATGGCTTCGACCGGCAGCATCTTCAGCGGCTTCACCCGAATCCCGCGACCAGCGAATTCCGCAGGCACGTCGGTGGCCGAAACCACGTGGTTGGGGATGTCGCTGAAGTATTCGAACCACCAGTTCGACAGCTGGGTCAGCAGCGCGCCCTTGCCCGGAATCGGCGTGGGCAACACCACGTCATAGACCGAAACCCGGTCGGAGGCGACGAGCAGCAGGGTGTCGCCATCCTCGTAAAGGTCGCGAACTTTCCCGGCATGCACATGCTTCACCGTGGGCCTCCGAATCCTGGGGTCAAGAAAATGTCAGACCCTCACGATACCGTCGTTGCACACCTCGACCAGCAGCGCGTCATGGGCTGGAGTGGCATTCTTAGACGCGAGAACTACGTGCCATGTTCGTCGACGACGAAGGAGATCCAGCTGTGTCTGCCCCGAATCTCACCCGCGATCAAGCGGAGGAGCGCGCCGCCATCGTCAGCGTCGCGAACTATCGGATCGAACTAGACCTCACCGCTCCGCCTTCCGACGGCGATGGCACCTTCGGGTCGAAGACCACCGTCACCTTCGAATCCCTGCCTGGCGCAAACACTTACATCGATCTGGTTGCCAAACGGGTGAAGTCTGCGACGCTGAACGGGCAGCCCATCGATATCAGCGGGTATGACGAGTCGACCGGAATTCTGTTGACCGACTTGGCAATTGAGAACACGCTCGTTGTCGAAGCCGACTGCGAATACTCGCACACCGGCGAGGGACTGCACCGGTTCGTGGATCCAACCGACAACAAGGTGTACCTCTACTCGCAGTTCGAAACCGCCGATGCCAAGCGCATGTTCGCGTGCTTCGACCAGCCCGACCTTAAAGCCACCTTCGACGTGTCGGCCATCGCGCCCGCCGACTGGGAGGTCATCTCAAACGGTGCCGAGATCGAGCGCAAGGAGCTTGGTCCCGACGTCGCCGAGCATGTTTTCGCGACTACGCCGCGCATGAGCACCTACCTCGTCGCGATGATCGCAGGCCCCTACGCGAAATGGACCGACACGTTCACCGACGCCAACGGCGACATCCCGCTCGGCCTGTACTGCCGCGCTTCGCTCGCTGAACACATGGACGCCGAGCGTCTGTTTACCGAGACCAAACAGGGTTTCGAGTTCTACCACAACAACTTTGGTGTGCCGTACGCGTTCGGCAAGTACGACCAGCTTTTCGTGCCCGAGTTCAACGCGGGCGCGATGGAGAACGCGGGCGCGGTCACCTTCCTTGAGGACTACGTGTTCCGGTCCAAGGTCACGCGCGCGGCGTATGAGCGTCGTGCCGAGACTGTGCTCCACGAGATGGCGCACATGTGGTTCGGCGACCTTGTCACCATGAAGTGGTGGGACGACCTGTGGTTGAACGAGTCGTTCGCGACGTTCGCGTCGGTGCTGTGCCAGGCCGAGGCAACCGAATACGAAAGCGCGTGGACCACTTTCGCGAATGTCGAGAAGTCGTGGGCCTACCGCCAAGATCAGCTGCCTTCCACGCACCCGATCGCCGCCGATATCCCCGACCTGCACGCCGTTGAGGTGAACTTCGACGGCATCACCTATGCCAAGGGCGCTTCGGTGCTCAAGCAGCTCGTCGCCTACGTCGGTTTGCAGCCGTTCCTCGCTGGCCTGCGCGACTACTTCGCCGAACATGCTTACGGCAACGCCACTTTCGACGATCTGCTTGCCGCGTTGGAGAAGGCGTCGGGCCGCGACCTGTCCGGTTGGGGCGAGCAGTGGCTCAAGACGACGGGCCTGAACATCCTGCGCCCCGATTTCCTCGTGAGCCCCGACGGCACGTTCACCAGCTTCGCTGTCGTCCAGGAAGGCGCGCTGCCCGGCGCGGGCGAACACCGCGTGCATCGCATCGCGATCGGTATCTACGACGACGACCCCGAGACCGGCAAGCTCGTCCGCACCAACCGCGTTGAACTCGACCTCGATGCAACCGGACGCACGGAAGTGCCTGAGCTGACCGGGATTTCGCGCGGCAAGCTCGTTTTGGTCAACGACGACGACCTCACCTATTGCTCGCTGCGGCTCGATCCCGATTCGCTTGAGGTGGTTGTCGACCGCATTGGCGATATCGCCGACTCGCTGCCCCGCACGCTTGCCTGGTCGGCGGCATGGGAGATGACGCGTCAGGCCGAGCTCAAGGCTCGCGATTTCATTGCGCTTGTGCAACGCGGTATCGGCTCCGAGACCGAAATCGGTGTCGTGCAGCGACTTTTGATGCAGGCCGCAACCGCACTGTCGAGCTACGCCGACCCCGCATGGGCCGACGCCGAAGGCTGGCCCGCGTTCGCCGATCGTCTGCTCGAATTGGCGCGCGCGGCCGACGCCGGTTCCGACCACCAGCTCGCTTTCGTCAACGCGCTTACCGGAACGAAGCTGGGTTCGGCGCAGATCGAGGTGCTCGCGCAGTTGCTCGATGCCGATCCGGCGACAGTCGGGTTGGCGGGGTTGACCGTCGACACCGACCTGCGCTGGCGCATCATCACCGCCCTCGCGGCGGCCGGACAGATCGATGCCGACGGCCTCGACTCCCCGCGCATCGATGCCGAACTGCAGCGCGACCCCACCGCGGCGGGCAAGCGCCAAGCCGAGCAGGCGTCGACGGCGCGCCCGATTCGCGAGGTGAAGGAACGCGCGTGGGACACGGTGATGAACAACGACACGGTTCCCAACATCACCGCGCGCGCGATCGTCGGCGGGTTCGCGCCGGTCGGGCAAAGCGAGTTGCTCGCGCCGTTCGTTGACCGGTACTTCGCCGATGTGCCCGCGGTGTGGGATCGGCGCTCAAGCGAGGTGGCCCAGACCGTGGTCGTCGGGCTCTACCCGCACTGGGCGATCAGCGAGGAAGCCGTCGCGAAGGCAGACGAATTCCTCGCGGGCGACCTGCCGCCCGCGCTGTATCGACTGGTTTCGGAAGGTAAGGCTGGCATCGAGCGCTCGCTGCGTGCGCGCGAGTTCGACGCGAAGTAGGTACCGAACACAGATAGGTCCTGATCGCTGCTGCGATCAGGACCTATCGGATGGGCGTCGTTGGCGGACGGCGCCCACAACCACCACCACGCGCAAAAAGGGCGGCGGGCGTTACTGGACCTCGTGCAGGTCGACGATCGGGGAGATCGGCGCGTTGCGGCGAATGGACTCGATGCCGTTTTTCGCGCCTTCCAGCTCCTCATACGCCTGGCTCTGGGCGATGATTTCGCCATTTGCCGCCTTGAGACGGAAACGGTATTTGCCCTGAGTGTCGGTGAAGATTTCAAATTTTCCAGCAGCCATGATTGCCTCACTTTTTGCTCGCAGGGAGGAAATGCTGCCTTCACCATACCTTGCTGAATCCGGCGCGAAAGATATCTTTCTGCGACAAGAAGATGCCGGATTTATCAAATAACTCAGCCAGGTATTGACATCGCACCCGAGTGTTTGTTTGTCACTGTTTTTCGATTCGATCCAGGTACACGCGGCGCACTTCGTCGTCGACACCGTTGATCGCGGCGTCGTCGTGTGTCGCTTTGCGAATGGCACGCATGAGCTTTTCTGGCACGAAACCGGCCGCATTAGCGGCGAATCCGACGTAGCCGGGCACCGCTGTTTCGGCCGACCGTGTTTTGACCGACCGGACAACGGCTGCCGCAATGTCTTCCGGGTCGACGGCAGGCAAAATACCGTAATCGATGCCGGAACTGAGTTCGGTGCGCACCGCTGACGGAAGTACCGCGCTCACACTCACGCCGGTGCCGTCCATTTCGAGCCGTGTTGCCGCGGTGAGACCGACGACGGCATATTTGCTCGCGTTGTACACCGCAAGCCCCTTGAGCGGGAATTTGCCTGCGAGAGAAGCGACATTCACGACGTGGCCGCGACCGCGTTCAACCATGCCGGGCAGCGCGAGGCGCATGCCGTTGATGACGCCGTAGACGTTGACGTTGATCGTGAGTTCATCGATGTGGTCGGACTGTTCGAGGAACGGGCCGTTCGGCATCACGCCCGCATTGTTGACCAGCACGTCAAGCGGCTGACCGGCCCAATCCTCGGCGGCGGCAAGGAAATTCGCGTACGACGCCTTGTCGGTGACGTCGAGCGCGTGCCCGCTTGCCCGGTCGCCAAGTTCGGCGGCGGCTTCAATGGCAAGCGCCTCGTCGAGGTCGCCGAGCGCCACCTTCGCACCTGCCGCGTGGAAGGCTTTCGCGGTCGCGAGGCCAATGCCGCGCGCGCCGCCGGTGATGGCGACGAACGCGCTGGTCAGGTCGATTTGGGGATAGCTGCTCATGCTGGGGTGACCTCCGGTGCGGTGACGGTGAAATCGGCGGCGTCGAAAACAGAGACGCGACGGGTCAGCGCGCCGGTTGACCACGGCCAGTTGAAGCTGTTGCGACCGTTGACGTCGAGGTAGTAGCTCTGGCAGCCGCCCGAGTTGTACACCGTCGTGCCAAGCGCGGCTTGAACCTCGTCGACGTAGGCACCCTGCACCTCTGGGCGCACGTCGATGCTGGTCCAATCACGTTGGCGCGCGGTCTTAATCGCCGAAACGATGAATTCGACCTGGGCTTCCAGAATGGCGAAAGCCGATGAATGGCCGGTGCCAAGGCTCGGGCCGAGAACGGAGAACGCATTTGGGAACCCGGCGACGACGGTGCCCAAATAGGCTTCGGGCGAGCCCTTCCAGTGGTCGGCCATTGTCGCGCCGTCAGCGCCTTGAATGAGGTCGGCGATTGGACTGTCGAGAATGTGGAAGCCGGTGCCGAGAATAATGGCGTCGACTTCGGCGGTGCCGCCGTCGGCACCAATGACCGTATTTCCTTTTACTTCAACAACACCGGTCGCATGTACGTCGACATTGGGTTTAGTAAGAGCCTGCAAGTAATTGTTGGAGAACAGAATTCGGCGGCAACCAAGTAGGTATTTCGGCGTGAGTTTCTCACGCAATTCGCGATCGCGGACCACCGCGCGCAAATACGCCGAACCGACCGCCTGCACACCCCGCATGAGCGGGCGTGGGCGCCGGAATGCGACACCAAGCCCTTCCATCAGCGTGTACTCGATCGACTTCAATGCCTTGATGGCGAACGGAATTCGGCGCATGAGCGCCTTTTCGACTTCGGGAACGCGATGGTCGAGTTTAGGCAGCACCCATTGGGCGGTGCGCTGGAACAGGTGTAGCCGTTCCACGTCCGGGACGATCGCGGGCACGAACTGCACCGCCGACGCACCAGTGCCAAGCACCGCGACGCGCTTGCCGCGCAGGTCGTAGTCGTGATTCCAGCGGGCAGAATGGAAAACCTCGCCGGGGAAATCTTCCAGCCCAGGCACGTCAGGGAAGCGCGGTTCGTTCCACGGGCCAGCGGCGGTCACGAGGAAACGCGCGGTGATCTCGTCGGTGTTGGTTTCGATGCGCCAGTGGTTGGCCTTCGAATCCCAGCGTGCGCCAAGCATTTCCATGCCGAAGCGGGTGCGCGCGGGCAGGCCGTTGTCGTGCGCGACGCGGTTCACGTAGTCGAGGATCTCGGGCTGGCCAGCGAACAGGCGCGACCATTCGCTGTTGGGCGCGAAGGAGAACGAGTACAGGCCAGACGGGACGTCGCACGCGCAACCCGGGTAGGTGTTGGCGCGCCAGGTACCGCCGTAGGTGTCGGCCTTTTCGATGATCAGCACGTCGTCGACGCCTGCTTCGCGCAACTTAATCGCGGCGCAGACGCCGGAAATGCCAGCACCGATCACCACTACGTCGTGGTCGGTCATCCGATTACTCCTTCGGTTCGCGAGATCGCATGAGCGACCAGGTCGGGCAACGCGGCGCGCGCTGCGGAAAGTGTTGCGGCGCGGCGTTTTACGTCCATAAAGTTCGGGCCCATTGTCGCGAGCTCGGTGGGGCCGGGTTCGATTCTGATGACGCGGGTGCCTGCCGCGCGCAACGCGGCGATTTCGCGGTCGAGCACGCGGGTCATTTGAGCGCGTAGCAGTCGCTCGACGCGGTCCATGCCGCGTGCGGGGGCGCCGCCTTCCGATGCCATCGGCGCGATCACGATCACCTCGTCGAGTTCGAGCGGGATGAGCAGGTCGACCGACGCGGTCGACACCGATCCCCCGTCGACGTAGTCGCGCCCGTGCGCCGAAACGGGCGGGAACCAGCCGGGAATGCCCCACGATGCGGCGATCGCGGTGCCTAGGTCGACCTTCGGCGCTCCCTCCGCACCAAAGGCGACCCGCGCACCGGTCGCCGCGTCGGCGGCGACAAGCCAGGTGGCGGGATGGTCGACCCAACCGTTCGGGGCTAGCGCTTCGCCGAATTCGCGCAACCAGGTTGCGTCGCCGCGCCCGCGTGGAAGGAGGCCAGCGAGGGCTTGGTAGGTCGAGCCCGCCTTGATGCCAGCGCCGACGAGGCCGAGTGCGGGCCAGCCGAGCGCGGGGATTGGGGGGAAGCGGCCGGGGTCGATGGCGAGGTGCTTGGCGAGGACAGGGTCTACGGCGCGCTGATCGGTTGTCGGCTCGCTGCGCGCGGCGGCAGACGCTTGAGCTGCACGCGATGGGGCTGCCGCTTCGCTGCGCGCGGCATCGGCGGACGCTCGGGCCGTTCGCGCTCGGGCTGGCGGCTCGCTCCGGGCAGCCTCGGCTGTGGCGACGTGGGGCGGAACGGAAATGTGGGCAGCATCGGTGCTGTTGGCGCGCGCCGAGCTGGGGGAAACCGCGTCGAGGGCGGCGAGGATGTCGGCTGGCGTGCGGCCCGAGCCAAGTGCGGCGACCAGTTCCGCGCCCGCTGAGGTGCCGATCAGCACGTCAGCACTACGAAGGTCGAAGTCGAGGGCTCGTTGAACCGCCTCCAGTGCGACGGCCGTCCAGGCGAAACCCAGAGTGCCGCCGCAGCCGATGGCTACACCGCGTCGTGAAGTCATAATTTGAGATACTAGCGGTATTCAGATTCCAGCGGTAGCCCTTGTTAGACTTCGGCCATGGCCCGAATGACGCGGAAGGAATCGCACGCGCAGACGCGTGAACGCTTGGTGGAAACTGCCAAGCGACTCTTTCTGGCCGACGGGTACAACGTGACGTCATTGGAGAAGGTCGCCACCGAGGCGGGGTTTTCCAAGGGCGCGGTGTACTCCAACTTCGCGACAAAGCACGAGCTTGGGCTGGCGGTGCTGGACGTGGTGCATGTCGAGCGGGCGGAGTCGCTTGCTAAGGCGCTGCTGAACGGGACGGCGATGGCCGACCGGGTCGACGCGTTCGCGCGCTGGGCCGACGACAACATCGGCGACGTCGGTTGGACTGCGTTGGAAGTCGAATTCGCGACGAGCACGCGGCACATGCCGGAGGTGCGAACGCAGCTCGCGGAACGTCGAACGACAATGACGGCGATGCTGAGCGCCCTGATTCAGGTGCAGGCCGACGAGATCGGCTTCACCCTGCCGGTCCCGGCGGAAGATGCTGCGCTGCAACTGCTTTCGATCGGCATAGGATTGGGCGTGCAGCGCGCGGTCGACCCGAACCTTCCCGTCACCGCCTTGGTAGACCTGGTACGCGGCCTACTTGCGACAGCGCAGCCCGCTACCTAGTGCCTTTCCCGCAGTGGCCAGCCCACGTGAACGCGCGACTAGACCGCGCGTGCTAACCGCCGCCTAACACCTTTTCCACCGAGGGCGGTCCATACAAACTCGCGACTGGCGACGCGTGCGCGCAACGCCCCGGGTTGGCGCGATCCGCCCGAAAGATTCGACAAGGGCCGCAGGTGGTTGGTCCTACCGTGCAATCCCGAAACGGGTGTCCGTCCATGACAATGCGTCGGCGAAAGTCGCGGATAGAACCTCGCTGTGGTCTACCCCGTCGAACTTGCGGTAGTCCACTTTCTGGCCGCGCACCTGTAGTTCGGCGACCATCGCGTCCGTCGACTTCAGCGACACTGTCATGTCGTCGCGGCCCTGCAAGATCAGGGTCGGGACCGTTAGGCGCACGCCGCTCGGGTCGTTGTCGTCGAGGACACGCAGGAACGCGGACAGGTCGCCGCCGGGGGTGAACACATCACGGACCGACTTCCCTCCCCACGAATCCTTCAGTGCGCCAACGCATCCCGTGTCGGCGCGCGATAGCAGCGCAACAGCCTTGTCGGTGAGGAACTTCGACGGGTCGACGTCGGCGACGGTCTGCGCGCCACGGACCAACAGTGGAACGAAAAGCGCGATGTTGCCCGTTCCCACCTTGCCAATCGGGTTGTTGACCGTGAGCTTCGCCAAGCGCACCTGCTCGCCCAAATGCGAAACCGGCGCGAGCGCCACCGCACCAAGCAACTGGGTGCCCGCCGCCCATTCTTCGCCACTTTGGGCGGCGAACATCGCGGCGTGCCCGCCCTGGGAGTGCCCCATCGCGACCCAGCGTTTGCCGACGGACGGGTCGACCGCACTTGCTGCGACAGCCAAGTCGGCCATCGCTCGCGCTTCCGTGCCGCCGATCAAGTACCCGTGCGGTCCGGGCGTGCCGAGGCCCTGGTAGTCGGTGCGCGCGACCGCGTAGCCCTTGGCGATCCAGCGTGCCTGGTCATCGCGACTGGGCGACGCCCCATTGGACCGCGACGCCGCGCACTCGTCGGCAACCCCGCTTGTGCCGGGCGCGAAGACGATAAGCGGCCAACCCCCAACGGGCGCTCGCCCTTCCGGCACCGCGAGCGTCCCCGACGCCGCGACCGCCGCGCCCTTCGCATCAACAGACCGGTACAGCGTGAGGAAGGTGCGCGCACCGGGGATCGCACGCTCGCCCGTGACGGGCTGCGTCGCGATCACCGTCCCATGGGCACCGGGAATGGATTCGCTTGCGGGACTGTAGAAGTCGCGTGGCGCACCGGCGGCAAGCTGCGCTTCCTGCGCGGGCAGGTCGCTCCCACACCCCGAAACCGCAGCCGCGACAAGACATCCAACGATCAGCGCCGCACCACTTCGCATCGCCACTCCCCCGGTTCGCTCGGACCACAACCAGCGGCCAGATTACCGACCAGCCCAACGCGGTTACCAACCTGCCAACACCAAACTCGCCAAAGTTTTTTTCCCAAGATCGGGAATGATCGACGCCCTTCTAACCTTTAAACAAGCATTAGACGGTTAGAGCAATCCAAGGAGTCGTCGTGACCGGGCATTACGCACACGTTGCCTTCACCCCACTCGTCCGCGAACACCAACGCGCGCACGGGAGCGAGCGCAGCTACGACCGCATGGCGCAGGTTCCCGATGTCGCCGACTCGATCGGCCCCGACGAAGCCGCGTTCATCACCGAACGCGACAGCTTCTACCTCGCGACCGTCTCGGAAACCGGCTGGCCTTACATCCAGCACCGCGGCGGCGCGCCTGGATTTCTGCGCGTCATCGACGAGCACACGCTCGGTTTCGCGGATTTTCGCGGCAACAAGCAATACATCAGTCGAGGCAACCTTGAGCACGACTCGCGCGTCGCACTGTTTCTGATGGACTACGCCACCCAGTCGCGCATGAAGATCTTCGGCCGCGCCCGGGTGATCGAGGACGACCCCGACCTGGTCAGGGCGCTGGAAGTCGACGGCTACCGCGCCCAGTCCGAGCGCGCGGTGCTGATCGACGTCGAAGCGTTCGACTGGAACTGCCGCCAACACATTCCACCGCTATATCCGCGCGCTGCCGTCGCCGAGGCCATGAGCAGCATGCGGGATCGAATTTCCGAACTTGAGGGTGAAATCGCCCGGTTGAAAGGGGAAGTGACCGCATGAAACGCGAGCATCTCGCATGGGCAGGGCTAGCGGCGATGACCGTGTCGTTCGGGCTCAACTTCACGATGGGCGTGTTTTTCGCGCCGACAGCGGCGAGCTACGGCGTCTCGGCAACGGCACTGGCTATCGCGGCCGCGCTCGGCACCACGGTGACCGGCCTCGCCCAGCACAGCATCGGCCGACTACTCGACCTGGTCGGTGCGAAAGCTGTTCTCCTCGGCGGACTTACGCTGATTTCCGCCAGCTACGTTGTGTTGTCGCAGGTTACGCAAACGTGGCAGTTCGTCGCCGCGTACATGGTGCTTGGTGGGCTCGGCTTCGCGTCTTCGTCGACGCTGACGGTCACCACGTTGCTCGGCAGGGCGATGGGGCCGCAGGTCGGGCCGGCGATGGCACGCGCGGCGATCGGCATCAACCTCGGTCAACTGATCACGCCGTGGGCCGCGACCGCGCTGTTCGAACCCATCGGCGTGCGTGCGACGTTCGCCCTGCTCGGCGCGATCGGTCTCGCTGCCACCGCCGTCTTGGCCGTGATCTTGCCCGCCGACAAACGCGCGGGCACGCGAACCCCGGGTGCCGGCGAGTCACTGGCCGATCGATGGAAGTTGTTGGTTTCCTTCGGTTTACACGCGGCAACGCTGTACGTGTTCGTGCTGATGTTGCCCAAGCACGCCATCGAAACCGGCTGGACGGTGACCGGTGCTGGTCGACTCGTCGCCCTCGCCGCGTTGAGCGCGGGCATCACCTCAGCGGTGTTGGTTTGCCTGTTGAAGACCTACCCACCCGAACCACTGTTGCGCGTGCTGTACGCGATCCGCTTCGTCGCGCTAGTGCTCGCGGTTTTCGTGCCCGGACCTGACGTGCTCGTCCTCGTCGCCGCGCTGTTCGGCATCGCCTCCTTCCCGGTGATTCCGCTGACGATGGCGATCCTGTCGCGCGGACTCGACCCCGCACGCATGGGCCGAACCTTGGCTCCCGCGTGGATCATTCACCAACTTGCGGCCGCGGCCGGCCTCGGCATCGCGACGCTCATCCACGCGACAACCGACAGCTACCGCGGCTATTTCCTGCTCGGCGTCGCGTTCACCGTCGTCGCCGCCGCACTGATCACCCCGGCCCGCACCCGCGTGTCGGCAACCGCCTAATCCAAGGAAGAGACCAATGACAACGCACAATTACGTTGAGATCCAAGGCCATTCGTTGTTCTACCGCGAAGCGGGCGACCCAGCGAACCCGACTGTTGTTCTGCTACACGGGTTCCCAACGAGCTCTGCGATGTTCGCCAAGCTGATCCCCGAACTGGCCGCCGACTACCACGTGATCGCCCCCGACCATCTCGGCTTCGGTCAGTCGGCGATGCCGTCGGTCGACGAGTTCGACTACACCTTTGACGCGCTCACCGACCTGACGGTCGAGTTGCTCGACACGCTCGGCGTCGACACCTTCGCCCTCTACATCCAGGACTACGGCGCGCCGATCGGGTTGCGCATCGCGTCGCGGTTCCCTGAGCGCGTCACCGCGCTGATCACCCAAAGCGGCAACGCCTACCTCGACGGGTTCACCCCGTTCTGGGAGCCGCTGTTCGCCCACGCGACCGACCGGGTGGCCCACGAACCCGAGGTGCGCAAACTGCTCGAACTCGACGCGACGAAATGGCAGTACACCCACGGTGTCCCCGCCGACCGAATCGCGCTCGTGAGCCCAGACCGCTGGACACTCGACCAGGCGTACTTGGATCGCCCCGGCAACAACGAAATTCAGCTGCAACTGTTCTTCGACTACAAAAACAACCTCGACGGCTACCCGACGTTCCAGAAGTACTTCGCCGAGTACCAGCCGCCGACGCTGATCACCTGGGGCGAGCACGACGAGATTTTCGCCGCCGACGGCGCGCGCGCCTACCTGCGTGACCTGCCCGACGCCGAACTGCACCTGCTCGACGCAGGTCACTTCGCCTTAGAAACCCACGGCGACGAAATCGCGACACTGATCCGCGACTTCCTCCAGCGCGTCAACGCGAAAGCTTGACCTGACAGCAAAACGGCCCGGCTACCTGGTAGCCGGGCCGTTTGGCATGCGAAAAACTAGCGGCCGATCGATGCGGCCATCACGCGCACTGCCGAAATCAGGCCGTCGATCAGGTTGCCCTGACGGAACGACGCGAGCGCGGCGGTGACGCCGAGCTGGCAGATGCGGTCGTTGGCGCGATCGGCGATGTCTTTGCCCGAACGCACCTCGATGACACCCTGGTTCGGCGAAACGGCGATGAGCACCGAGTCGGCGGCGTCGGGGGTCTTGGCGAGCACGTCGTCGGCACCCTTGGCCGGGTCGCTGCCGAGATCGCCGAGGTAGATGTTGAAGCGCACCTTGGTGGCGCGGGTCGCGTCGGTGAGCGCGTTGTCGAGGGCGATGCGCTCACGATCGGTGAAGGGCACCTCGTCGAACACGGTTCCGGGCTCGTGCACGCCGGAAACGCGGCCACTCGACGTGAGTGCGAAACCGTGGGGCAGGTCGGCCTCAACCACGGCGGGCCAATTAGAACTTGCCACTTGCCCGGCCTCCGATCAGTTCCGCAGCAGCGGGTTCGAGAGCCGCATGATGCCCATGCGACTCGGCGGTGTGGTGACCGGGCGCAGCGGTCACTTCATCGGTAGCGCTCCACAGCACCGGCGAGTGGGTCCACTTCTGCCCAAGCGCGAAGTGGGCCGGCTTTTCACCGGTGAGTGGCTTACCGAGATAGGACAAGCCCGCGATCGCGAAATAGATCGCTGCCGGGATGCCGACGAAGATCAGCACTGTCTCGAGAATGCTCACAGCCCAACGGTAGACGATGCTCTGTAGTAGTTCATCCTCCGGGCGCGTGTGTCAGACCAACCAGGCCGCCGCGTCGGCGGGAAGGCGGTCGTCAACCAGGGGTGCGCTGGCTAGCAGGAGGTTGCCCGGCGGCAGGTGAATCGGCTCGTCAGCGGTGTTCAGCACGCAAATCAGGCCCCCGGGCCGTCGAAACGCCAGCGCGCCAGTGGGACTGCCGTACCACTCGATGTGGTCTCCGGAGAACTCATGCCGACGCGCGCGCAGGTCGATCGCGAGCCGATACAGCGACAGCGTCGAGTGCAGTGTTTCCAGTTGCGCTTCGACCGTGCGGTCGGCCCATTCGGCGGGGATCGGCAACCACGGCTCGCCCGTCGTGAACCCAAACGGCGGCGTTTTGCCCTCCCACGGCAGCGGAACGCGGCACCCGTCGCGGCCACGTTCGGTGTGGCCTGACCGCTCCCACACCGGGTCGCGCAACGCCGATTCGGGCAGATCGTCGACGTTCGGTAGCCCAAGTTCGGCGCCGTTGTAGATGAAGACCGCGCCCGGCAGCGCGAGTTCGACCATCATCATCGCCCGCGCTCGCGCCACCCCGACCTTGCCGCCGCCGTAGCGCGTGACCTCGCGTTCGATGTCGTGATTCGACAGCGTCCAGGTAGGCGGGGCTCCGACGTTCGCGACGGCGTCCAGGGAGTTGTCGATCGCCGAACGCACCGCTTCGGCTTCGAACGGCGTTTCCGCGAGTCGGAAATTGAACGCGAGATGTAGTTCGTCGGGGCGCACGTATTCGCCGAAGCGCGCGTTGTCGTCGACCCAAACCTCCCCGATCGACACCGCGTGCGGGTAGTCGTCGAAAACGCGGCGCAGTTTGCGGTGAATCTCGTGGACGCCAGGGTTGTTGAAGCGTGGGTCATCGTCGTCGTGGACGAGCATTTTCGTTTCGACGCTGGCCATGTCGGGCAGGCCGTCGGGTTTGGCCATCCCGTGCGCGACGTCGATGCGGAAGCCGTCGATGCCGCGGTCGAGCCAAAACCGCAGCGTCTTCTCGAAATCGGCGCCGACCTCGGGATTGGTCCAATTCAAATCCGGTTGCTCTGGCGCGAAGATGTGTAGATACCACTGGCCCGGCGTGCCGTCGGCTTCGGTGACACGTGTCCACGCTGGCCCGCCGAAGATGGACGGCCAATTGTTCGGTGGCTCAACACCATTGGCCCCGCGACCGTCGCGGAAGTAGTAGCGCGCACGTTCGGGACTGCCCGGCGCCGCGTTGAGCGCGGCGACAAACCACGGGTGCTCGACGCTGGTGTGGTTGGGAACAAGGTCCATCGTGACCTTGATATCGCGCTCATGCGCCTCAGCAACCAAGGCATCCATTGCGGCGAGACCACCGAAAAGCGCGTCGATATCGCGCGGATCGGCAACGTCGTAACCACCGTCGGCCTGGGGCGAGCGCATCACCGGACACAGCCACAACGCGTCGACACCAAGCAGTTCCAGGTACCCCATTTTGTCGCGTACGCCGCCCAAATCGCCGATCCCGTCGGCGTCAGAATCGGCGAACGAACGCGGGTAGATCTGATAGAACACGGCGGATTGCCACCACGGAGGCGTCTGTGTCACCTTCGTAATATTGCCAAATTCGGGCCGCGATATGCGCGCGTGCACCGGGAATTTTCAGTTCGAGCAAACCGACAGCGTGTCGCCACGCCGACCGGAAACCTCCGGGTAAATCAGGCCATCGATCCGAAACGTTGCCGCCATCGCGGCGACATCAGCAAATCGCGCTCAGCCGTTCACGATTAGCCGTTCGCGTTCTGCAGGGAATCGGCCGCCATCACGAAGTAATCCATGAGCGCTTTGCGATGCTCATCATCGAGGATCGACGGCTCGATCTCACCGACCGCGATGGTCATGCAGCGCACCCACGCGTCGCGTTCGATGGGCCCGATCACGAACGGGTGATGGCGCATGCGCAACCGAGGGTGACCACGCTCCTCCGAGTACGTGCGCGGGCCGCCCCAATACTGCTCAAGAAACATCCGCAACCGACGCTCAGCAGGGCCGAGATCGGCCTCGGGGTACATTGGCCGAAGGATCTCATCAGCAGCGACCTCGCGGTAAAACACCGAAACGATGCGACGGAACGTTTCCGCGCCGCCCACCGCGTCATAGAACGAGGTCGTTGTCTGTTCGCCAGAAGTCACGACCCCCATTGTGCCCCGATGCGCATTGGCCGTCGGTGGCGGTCACGAACGCGCGGCCCTTCAACCACAGTTCACCGCGAAGTTTGAAAATTAACCGTGCAATAAGTGCGAAAGCATGGTCAACTGGGGGCAGTATCGGCCCCAGATACCACATGATCCTGCCAATCATGAAATTGAGGTCAAGATGAAGCAGCGACCCGGCGCTCGATCACCTGAGCGCACGCATCGACAACTCCAGCCCGCCGACGTCCACAACCGTGGCTCGGGGGCCATTCCGCTGCACATCCTGTCCAATCATGAGCCGCTTGCACCCGCGCCAACGCATCTTGCCGGGGACCGCGACGCCGCCGCATGGCGCAAACGCCGAGTTCTCCTCCTCAACGCCACCTATGAGCCGCTCACCGCGCTTTCCGCGCGTCGCGCAGTCGTTCTGCTGATTTGCGCCAAAGCCGACGCGGTTCACGACGATCCCGAAGGGCCCGTCCTGCATTCGGCAGGCGCCGAGGTCGCGATTCCGTCGGTTATCCGACTTCGCACCTACGTACGAGTGCCCTACCGCGCCCGCGTGCCAATGACGCGCGCCGCCCTCATGCACCGCGACCACTACCGCTGCGGCTATTGCGGAGCCAAAGCCGAAACCATCGACCACGTCATTCCCCGCAGTCGCGGCGGCGAACACTCGTGGGAAAACTGCGTTGCGAGTTGCGCGCCATGCAACCATCGCAAGGCCGACAAAATGCTCGCTGACCTGGGGTGGACACTGCGCCACCAGCTTGTATCGCCGAAAGGTCCCCATTGGCGATTGCTGTCGACAACCGCTGACCTCGACCCGGTGTGGTTGCAGTATTTGGGTGAGGGCGAAGTCGCCTAGGTGAGCCCGGTCGCTTAGCTTAGCCCGGCTAAGCGCAGTAGCGCGGTGGTTGCGGCTGCCGCGAAAACCGCGAGGAGCAGGGGTGCTCGTCGCCAGGCGAGTACGCCGCCAACCGCGACACCTGCTGGGAGCGCGATGCCGACGTGGCCTGATGCCGTCGGCAACGTTGTTGTCGCGACCAGTGCCGCGAGCAGCACGAGTGCGCCGGTGTCGATGAGCGTCACGACGCGCGGGGTGAGGCGTAGGCGGGAGCGCAGGGCCGGGCCCGCCCAGCGGATGGCGTAGGTGCCGACGGCGAGTGCGAATAGCGCGGGGAGGACGGTGCTCATGCGGGTTCCGGAGGAATGGTGCGGCCCGGGCCGAAAGCGAAGAGCAGGCTGGCGAGCGCGATGAGGATCGGCAGTCCTGCCGGGACGAACGGGGCGACGACCACCGCGACGGCCGCGCCGATCAACACCGGACGCAGGGTCGCGCGATCGCCGAGCGCGGGCAGGATCAGGGCGAGCAAGATCACCGGGAACACCGCGTCGAGGCCCAATACCGTGGGATCGGGGACCAGCGAACCGACGCCCGCGCCCAGCGCGGCGCCGAGCGGCCAGGACAGCGCGATACCGAGCCCGCACGTCCAGTACGCGGCGCGTTTGCGCGCGGGGTCGGGCGTTGTTGTCGCGATGGCGACGGATTCGTCGTTCATCACGTGAATGCCAACGAGCCGTCGCCAGCCGGTGCCGAACACGTCAGGCGACGACAGTCCATACGGTAAGTGGCGCGCGTTGAGCACGAGACCCGCGACGACGGCGGCGAGCGGCGATCCACCCGCCGCGACGATCCCAAAGAACAGCAGCTCCGAACCGCCGGCGAGCACGGTTGTCGCGGCGACAATCGGCAACCAGGCCGGAAACCCAGCGGCTGCCGTCGACGCGCCATAGGACACCCCAAACAGGCCGACAGCTCCACAAGCCGCGGCCACAGCGGCTGCCGTTCGCCGGTCAACCGTTCGCCATATCGAACGCATGTTTTCCATAGTGAACGCTCGCGGTGGGTAAAGTCAACGCGACCGCACGCAATCAGGAGGCGACGATGGACCGGCAAGACCCGGTAATTGGGCCGCCCCAGGCCGTGATCGCGGAATCGCTACGCCGCGAACGCGCGCGGGCGGGACTGTCGTTGACCGAAGTTGCGAGCCGGGCCGGAATCGCGAAATCGACGCTGTCCCAACTGGAATCGGGCACGGGCAACCCCAGCCTCGAAACGCTGTGGGCGTTGTGTGTCGCGCTGGAAATGCCGTTCTCACGACTGCTCGAACCGCCTCGCCCGGCCGTGCAGGTGATTCGCGCCGACGAAGGGTCGGCGGTGCCGTCGGCGGACGCGGACTATCGCGTCACGCTGCTCGCAGCCGGTCAGGCGCAGGCACGATGCGACATCTATCGGATCGTCGCTGAGCCTGGGCACGCGCGCGTGTCCGAGCCGCACACGCCGGGCGTCGTTGAGCATGTGGTGCTGGAGGCGGGCCGGGCGCTAGCTGGGCCCGCCGACGAACCGGTTGAAATGAACCCTGGCGACTACATCCGCTATCGCGGCGATGAGCCGCACATTTTCGAAGCGCTTGAGCCGGGAACGTGGGCGACGATGGTGATCGAGAGCCCGTGACCCCGCGAATTTAGCTGGGCGACAGCGGAATTGAGCCGCCGATGCGTCGCGCGACCGAGCCGTAGCGCGCGTCGAGACGCAACCACGTTCGCGTCGCGCGCACCCGCACAACCTCGGTTGCCTGAATTCGGTTGGCCTGCGCCTTTTCTCCGGCATGCGGAATGAAATCCATTGCGGTGAGCGCGAAGACAACGCGCATTGGCACCTCAACGACGCGACCGTCCGCGCCCGTGACCGTGACCACCGGCTGATCAAGCAGCGATGCGGGCGGCCCGTGGCTCGTTCCGTGCTCGCGCGCCACTTCGGCGCCGCGCTCAGCCAAGTCGACGAGGGCGCGCGCGGGCACGTCCTCGATGTGAGCGAAACCGTCGGCGGGCGGCAGCGCGCCACGCCATGCGGAGTCGAGCGAGTAGCCAAGGTCAACCGGGTGCCCGGTGCGTAAACCCGTGAGCACGGTGTCGGCGCCGACGGTCACGTCGTCGACGCCGAGTTCCGCCGTGACCGTTCGTACGGCGAGGGTTTCGAATCCCGTTGTTACCCAAGCAGATACGAGGCTTGAACCGCGTTTGCGCAGCCGCACTACCGCCGCCTCGTCCAACCGCAACGCGTGCGTGAGAAACGTGGCGAGGTTTTCCCGCTCGGCCGGGTCAGGCGTATGCAGAATCCGTTGTTGCACGCTCACCCGCTTACGCCTGCCATTGCGCCAGGTACTCGCGCTCGGTGTCGGTGAGTCGGCGCAGTCGCTGCGTTTCGATGTCGAACGCGGCGAGCTGCGTGGTCGCGGTGACAGCGGGCGGCGAATCGGGATCCGCGCCATTGGCTCGGACCTCGTAGCCGATCGTGAAATCCACCGCGCGCAACTGCTTGACCCACATCGCGATGTCGAGCGGGGTGTCTTCGTGGCGCAACTGGCCTCGGTACTTCACGTGCAGATCAACGAGAACGCAACCCTGGCGACCCATCGACGCCGTTGGCTTGCCCTCGTCGAACAGCCACGGAATGCGCGCCTCCTCAAGCAAAGTCACCATGCGGGCATGGTTGACGTGCTGAAACACGTCCATGTCCGACCAACGGATTTCGACTTTCGCGTGGAAACGCGACGCGGCTGTCACCGGGGTACCTCCGATTGGGCGCCCACCCCACTCACCATGCTTCGGACCTGCCGCGCTGCGACAGACAAGGTGGCGAGGTCGTGGGTGCCTGATTCAAACAACTCCGACAACGCCGCGCGAGCGCGACCAAGCCGGGACTGATTCTTGGACTCCCAGTATGCAATCTTCTCGTCGGCGCTTTCCTCCGGGTCGCCCCCCGACAGGACGTCTAGCGTCAACGACCGCAGTGAGCCGTACATGTCGTCGCGCAGGGCAAGCCGCGCGAGCGCGTGCCAGCGATCGCCGCGTTCGAGGTCGCTGACCGCTTCGAGCAGCCAGTCGATCTTGAGGTGCTCGTTGAGCGCGTAGTAAAGCGCGCCGACCTCGACGCCGTCGCGATCGGCGATTTCGGCGACATCGATGATGTCGAGCAGCGGGTACAGCCCGAGCAGCGAGAACACCTCGGTGGCCAATTCGGCGGGCGCACCACGGGCGATCAGCGCGGCGGCACCTTCGGTGAGCGAGGCGACGTGGTGCTCGCGCAACCAGCCGGGCACATAGGGCGCGAGCCGCTTGACCTCGGCCTTGTACCGATTGATCTCCGCGCCAACGGCAATCGGTTGCGGCCGATTGCTGAGCAACCAGCGCGACGCACGGTCGAGCGTGCGTTTGGATTCGAGTTCGAGCAGATCGGCAACGTCGGCGGGAGCGTCGGAACTGCGAATGCGCGACCAAATGTCATGCAGCTCAAAGACTTCCGTCGCCGCCGCGAAGGCGCGGACCGAGTCGGACGCGGTCGCGCCCACTTCCTCGTTCAGGCGGTGGGCATAGGTGATGCCCGCGTAGTCGACGACCTCATTCACGACCATCGTCGTGACAATCTCGCGGCGCAGGCGATGACGCTTGATCGCCGCGGCGAACCGATCACGCAGCGGCGTCGGGAAATACAGCGGCAGGCGGTTCGCGAAGTACGCCATGTCGGGCAGGTCGGTGTCGAGCAAATCGGCTTTGAGGCCCAACTTCACATGCGCGAGCAAATTCGCCAGTTCGGGCGAGGTGAGGCCCTGTTTCGCATCGACGCGTCGACGAATCTCGGCTTTCGACGGCAACGCTTCGAGCGCGCGGTCGACGCCACGACGCTGCTCAAGATCCTCGATCACGCGACCATGCACGGTGAGCATGCGCGGCGCGTCCGTGCGCGCGGTGCCGAGCAACCAGTTCTGATCGACGTTGTCGCGCAACACCATTGCCGCGACTTCATCGGTCATCGAGGCAAGCAGGGGGTTGCGGTCGGCAGCGGCAAGTTCACCCGCGCTGACCGCGTTGTCGAGCAACACCTTGATGTTGACCTCGTGGTCGGAGCAGTCGACGCCAGCCGAGTTGTCGAGCGCGTCTGTGTTGATTTTGCCGCCGCGCCGGGCGAATTCGATGCGGCCAAGGGCGGTGGCACCCAGGTTGCCGCCTTCGCCGACCACCTGCACGCGCATTTCCGCGCCGTCGACCCGGACCGCGTCGTTGGATTTGTCGCCAGCGTCGGCGTTGGACTCGGTGCTCGCCTTCACATAGGTGCCGATACCGCCGTTCCACAGCAGTTGAACCGGGGCGAGCAGGATCGCGCGCACGAGTTCAGGTGGGCTCAGCGTGGTGACCGCGTCCGGCAGGCCGAGCACCGCACGGACCTGCGGCGAGATGGGCACCGACTTCACCGTGCGTTCGAAAACGCCACCACCAGCGCTGATGCGGCTGCGATCGTAGTCGGCCCACGAGGAACGCGGCAGGTCGAACAAGCGCTGCCGTTCCGCGAAGGACACCGCGGCGTCGGGATCGGGGTCAAGGAAGATATGCCGGTGGTCGAAGGCCGCGACGAGCCGGATGTGCGGCGAGCACAGCATGCCGTTGCCGAAGACGTCGCCGCTCATGTCGCCAATGCCGACGACGGTGAAATCTTGGGTTTGGGTGTCGACGCCAAGCTCGCGGAAGTGGCGTTTGACCGCTTCCCACGCGCCGCGAGCGGTGATGCCCATCGCCTTGTGGTCGTAGCCTGCCGAGCCGCCTGACGCGAAGGCGTCGCCGAGCCAGAACCCGTAGCGCTTGGCGACGTCATTGGCGATGTCGGAGAAGGTAGCTGTGCCCTTATCCGCCGCGACAACGAGGTAGGTGTCGTCGGCGTCGCGGCGCACGACCCGTGCGGGCGGAATGATCGCGCCGCTAGCCAGGTCGACGTTGTCGGTGACATCGAGCAGGCCCGAGATAAACGTGCGGTAGCAGTCGATGCCCTCGGCAATACTCGCCTGCCGGTCGGCCGCCGCGTCGCCGGTGGGGACCGGTGGCCGCTTCACCACGAACCCGCCCTTGGCACCGACGGGCACGATGACCGCGTTCTTCACGGCCTGCGCCTTCACCAGACCAAGGATCTCGGTGCGGAAGTCTTCGAGTCGGTCCGACCAGCGCAATCCGCCGCGCGAGACGGTGCCGAAGCGCAAGTGCACACCCTCAACGCGCGGCGAGTAGACGAAAATCTCGAATTGTGGTCTGGGCTTTGGTAATTCAGCGATTTCGTTTGGCTGCACCTTGAACGACAGGTAATCGCGCAGCTTGCCTTCGGCGTCGACGACGTAGTAATTGGTGCGCAAGGTGGCCTTGATGAGCCCGAGGATCGCGCGCAGAATGCGGTCGGCATCCATACTGACCACCTCGTCGATGCCCGCGCGCACCCGCTGCTCCAGCTCGACAGCGGTGTCGACCGACACCGTATCAGGGTCGAACCGGGCGGCGAAGAGGCCGACGAAGTCGCGTGCCACCTCCGGGTGCCCGAGCAAGACGCGGGCGATATTGGCCTGACTGTACGGAAAACCCGCCTGCTGCAAGTACTTCGAGTACGCGCGAAGAATCGAGATGGACCGCCACGGCAAATCGGCGCGCAACACGAGTTCGTTGAGTCGGTCGGCTTCGGCACGGCGGTACCAGACTGCGGCGAAGGCGTCAGTGAACCGCGTGTGCACGTCGATGCCGCGCGCGGTGTGTTCAGTGAGTTCGTGGTCGAGGTCGCCGCCGAGCGCCTCGCGCAGCAAATCCGGCTTGGCCTGCAAGCCGAAATCGTAGATCCACCGCTCCGCGCCGCCGTCGAGTTGAAGCTGGTACGGCCGCTCGTCGATGACCTCAACGCCGAGGCTCTGCAGCACCGGCAGGACCTGGCTCAGCGAAACGCCCTTACCCGCGATGTAGAGACTGAAGCGCCACGAGCCCGGCGCCGCATCGGGTTTGCGGTACAGCGACTGGTCGATGCCGCCCTCGTTGAGCTGCTCCAAGCGGGCGATGTCGGCCAGTGCGCGGGTGGAGTCGAAATCTTCCTTGTAGCTCTCGGGGAAGGCCGCCGCGTACAGCTTCACGACGCTCGGGTCGAGCACCGTCGACGTTGCCACATTCTCGGCGATACGGTCGTCAAAGGTGTGGCTGGCGGCATTGAGCAGGCTTTGCAAGCGCAGCCGGTTGTCCTCAGACGTGTCGGGCGCGGCTTCGCCTTTCGCCTTTGGCGGCAGCATGATCGTGAAATACACACTGGCGAGCTCACTTTCGCTCACCCGCGCCGAGTAGTCGATGTCGACGCCACCCAGTTCGCGCACCAGAATGCGCTGCATTTCCAAGCGGACAGCGGTGGTGTAGCGGTCGCGTGGGAGGTACACCATCGCCGCGACAAAGCGCCCGTAGACGTCGCTACGCAGGAAAAGGCGAACCTGCCTGCGCAATCCAATCCCGAGCACGGCCACGGCGGTGCGACGCAGGGAATCGGTATCGGCAGAGAACAATTCGGTGCGCGGGAAGGATTCGATCACCTCAAGCATTGCCTGCCCGGAGAACGAACTCTTGTCGAACCCAGCCGCCTCAATAGCTGTGCGCACGCGACGATTGATGACCGGAATGTCGAGCACGTTCTCATGCACCGCGCTGACGGTGAACACGCCAATGAACAGGTGAACGCCCACAACCGTTCCGGCAGCATCGAATTCGGCGACGCCGACGAAGTACGGGTACACCGACCGGTGCACGGTCGCGCGAACAAGGCCCTGCGTGAGCATCAGCAGCGGACGGTCGCCGCCGTTGATCGGCACCTGAAAATCGGTACCGGTGTCGGCGCGCAAGACGCCAAGACTGTCGCCCGGCAGCGGAGTCGACACCGTCTTCCCGTCGACCACCGTGCGCTGGTACCGGGCATACCCAAGCAGGGTGAAATTGCCATTTGCCAACCAGCGCAACAACTTTGCGCACTCGGCAAGCTCGACCGACGAGAACGGCGCGGCGCCGGCGCGAGCCGCCTGATCGAGTTCGTCGGCAAGGCGGCTTTGCACCTGGACCATCGCGGCGGTGTCGTCGATGACCTGGCGAACGTCGGCGATGACCTCGGGCAACGTGCGCTGAATATGGTCGAGTTGCGCACGACTGGTCGACGGGTGCAACTGCAGGTGCATCCACGATTCGGATCGACCGGTATGCCCGGCGGAATCGACCTCGTGCGGGGCGGCGCCGATGAGCGTGCCGTCCTTGTCGCGGACCGTTTCGAAAATGGGGTGAATGATCTCGGTGACGCTGACCTGCATGCGACCAAGCGCCGCGGTAACCGACTCGACGAGCAGCGGCATGTCAGCGGTGACGAGCTGCACCGCCGCACCCATCTCCGACGAATCTTCGGGGTGGTAGACCCGCACGCGGGCTTTGCCTTCGGGGCGCACGGCCGCTAATTCGAGGTGCCTACGGAAGATTTGCGTGATGCTCGTGATCGGGAAGTCGGCGTCACCCGCATCGACGTGACGGAAGTACGCTTCCTCCAACGTCGCGAGATCACCGCGAAGACTCTTCGGCCAACCCGCTTCCCAAGCTGCGCTCGACAATTCCGACGACACCGTCATCTTTCGCCCACTCCCAATGGATTTGGTTCGCTTCGATTCCGCAACACTCGTGACGCAAATTCGAGACTAGCCCTGGGAAAGCAGACACGCAGAAGCTTTATCAGCTTGCCGCGCCGGTAACTTCGCCAACATTGGGCAAACTCCCGACATCGCCCGCGCGACAGCATAATTCGCACTATGGCGGGCTAAACAGCAAGGGCGGAGCAACGCTATCCGCTACTCCGCCCTCACCAGCAAATCGACGCTGCTTAGTCGCGCGTCAGCTTGCGATGGGTGACCCGATGCGGACGGGCCGCTTCGGCACCAAGACGCTCAACCTTGTTGGCCTCGTACGCTTCAAAGTTGCCTTCGAACCAGAACCACTTGGCGTCGTTGTCGTTGTCGCCTTCCCACGCGAGGATGTGGGTGCAGGTCCGGTCAAGGAACCAGCGATCGTGCGAGATCACGACGGCACAGCCGGGGAACTGCTCAAGCGCGTTTTCCAGCGAGCCAAGGGTTTCGACGTCGAGGTCGTTAGTCGGCTCGTCGAGCAGAATCAGGTTGCCGCCCTGCTTGAGGGTGAGCGCGAGGTTGAGGCGGTTGCGCTCACCACCGGAGAGCACACCGGCGGGCTTCTGCTGGTCGGGGCCCTTGAAGCCGAACGCGCTCACGTACGCGCGCGACGGCATTTCCTGGTTGCCAACCTGAATGAAGTCGAGACCCTCGGAAACGACTTGCCACACGTTCTTCGCCGGGTCAATGCCCGCGCGGTTCTGGTCGACGTAGCTGAGCTTGACCGTCTCGCCGACCTTCACCTCGCCGCTATCGGGCGACTCAAGGCCAACGATGGTCTTGAACAGCGTGGACTTACCAACACCGTTGGGGCCGATCACGCCGACAATGCCGTTGCGCGGCAAGGTAAACGACAGATCCTTGATGAGCTGACGATCGCCGAAGCCCTTGTCCAGGTGACCAACCTCGACGACGACACTGCCCAACCGCGGGCCAGCCGGAATCTGGATTTCCTCGAAATCCAACTTCCTGTGCTTATCGGCCTCAGCAGCCATTTCCTCGTAGCGACCGAGGCGCGCCTTGTTCTTGGCCTGACGTGCCTTGGCACCCGAACGGACCCACGCGAGTTCGTCCTTGAGGCGCTTCTGCAGCTTCTGGTCCTTCTTGCCCTGGACCTCGAGGCGCTGAGCCTTCTTCTCCAGGTAGGTGGAGTAGTTGCCCTCGTACGGGTACGCGCGACCACGGTCGAGTTCGAGAATCCACTCGGCAACGTTGTCGAGGAAGTACCGGTCGTGAGTCACGGCAAGCACGGCGCCGGGGTAATCGGCGAGGTGCTTTTCCAGCCACAGCACGCTCTCGGCGTCGAGGTGGTTGGTCGGTTCGTCGAGGAGCAGCAGGTCGGGCTTGCTCAGCAGCAGCTTGCACAGCGCGACACGACGACGCTCACCACCGGAAAGGTTGGTAACGGGCTCGTCGGCGGGCGGGCAGCGCAGCGCGTCCATGGCCTGCTCAAGCTGCGAGTCGACGTCCCACGCGTCGGCGTGATCGAGGTACTCCTGCAGCTTGCCCATCTCGTCCATGAGCTCGTCGGAGTACTCGGTTGCCATGAGTTCGGCGATTTCGTTGAAGCGGTCGAGCTTCACCTTGACCTCGCCGAGGCCCTCTTCCACGTTGCCGCGAACGGTTTTCTCTTCGTTCAGTGGCGGCTCCTGCTGCAGGATGCCGACCGTGGCGCCCGGGGCGAGGAACGCCTCGCCGTTGTTGGCCTTGTCGAGGCCAGCCATGATCTTGAGCACGCTGGACTTACCAGCACCGTTCGGGCCGACGACACCGATCTTGGCGCCGGGAAGGAAGTTCAGCGTCACGTCGTCGAGGACGACCTTGTCGCCGTGCGCCTTACGTACCTTCTTCATCTGGTAAATGAACTCAGCCATATACGGAAGCCTATCGGTGCGGGTTACGGGGGTGAAATGCGGAGCGGACCGGGTGCGACGGACTCGGGGTTACGCGTCGACCGGCGATCGCGCTGCTACGGAGTCGGTGGCGGAAATAAAGGCTACGGCAGAGCCGTCGCCAGCCTCAGCGCCGCCCTCGACGGCCGTCTGCTCGACTCGCGAATCAGCGCTGGCACGGCCCGAGATATTCCGCAGACCGTGCGCCGACGGACTGTGCCCGTTGCGCGCGACATCGGAATTGCGGGTGATTTCGGCGGTGCATCGGGTGAGGTCGGGCCCGACAGCGACCGCGCGCATCTCCAAATCGCGCCGATCACCGCCGTCTTTGCCGCGATATTCGATGGTGCGCAATTGCCCACACACCAGTACCGGGTCGCCGCGATGCAGCGAGAGACCAACCCCGTCGACCAGCCTTCGCCAGCAGAAAACCGTGAGATAGAGGGAGCCGTTGTCGACCCAGGCGCCCGCGTTGGCGTCGAATCTTCGCGCGTTGCTCGCCATGCGAAACGACAGCACTTGCTCGCCGGTGGATAGCTGCCTGCGATTGGGCTCGGTGACGATAGTGCCGATGACGGTTGCGTGTGCCTCGTACATTCTCTAGCTCCCCCTAGTCGGTTCGCGACCTGCGCTGACTCTTCGAGAATGCCCCACGTCACCCACGGCCGCTACGGCGAAATCGAGAATGTGGATAACTTCTTCAGTTGTGGATATCTCGCGATTCAGAAAGGGTTCCGCAAGCGGTCGCGTTCACAACACCGGTAGTTCGGTATTCGCGCCACACAGCACAACAATGGGACGAACGCCCTGGTCAGGAACGTAAACACCGCTCTGAACGGCCGCTAATGCCGCCGCGCCCTCCAACTCAACGACAACACGAAACTCGCGCCACAGGTATTCGCGCGCGGCAGCGACGGCGTCATCGGTGACCGACAGTGCGGGAATCTGCTGACGGGTCGCGATCTCAAAGGCGATCTGCCCGATTTCCGTCGCGGACAATAATTCAGCTTTTCCGCCGCCAGCGCCCACGTCAACGGGTCGTCCCGCCGCGAGCGCCGCCGAGAGTACCGGCGTGTGATCAGCTTCGATACCGACCACTTCGCGTCGTCGGCCAAGTGCCGCGCCAAGGCCAGCGATCAGCCCGCCCCCGCCGACCGACGCCAGCACCGGCGGCCGTCCTCGCACCTGTTCTTCGAGCTCAAGCGCGATAGTGCCCGCACCCGCGACGACAGCGGGCATGTCGTAGGCGTGCAGATGCTCAGCGTTGCGTTCGACCGCGAGTTCACTGGCCCTGAGCTGGGCTTCCGCGTAACTGTCGCCGTGCCACAGCACCTCAGCGCCATGCGACCACATCGCGGCGACCTTGGTATGCGGCGCGGACTCAGGGACGATCACCGTGCACGCCATGTTCAACCTGGCCGCCGCAAGCGCGACGGCGATCCCCGCGTTGCCACCGGACGCGACAACAACATGGTCGGTGCCCTTGGGCGCGGCGAGCAGCGCGTTCACCGCGCCACGCAGTTTGAAGGTGCCGCCATGCTGGAGAAACTCCAGTTTCAACGAGACCGGAACGGGTCCGTTCGGCCCGTCAACCGTCGTATGGAAAACCGGCGTTTTGCGCACCTGACCAGCCAATCGACGACGCGCCGCGCGCACGTCGGTCCGCAGCACGCGCGGCGGTCGGGACTCGCTGGTCGACTCGCTCACCGGCACCCCAGCGGGGTTCACCGGCGCACCTCGCCATCGCGCCGAGCTAGTTCGGCATACATCGCGTTGTAGGCGGTGAGGTCGGCGTCATGGTCGCGGTCAGCCGCGCGATCGGTGCGCTTGGCAAGGCGCGCGTCGCTGCGCGACCACTGAATGAGGAGTGCGAGCATCACGACAACGAGCGGAACCTCGCCACTCGCCCACGCGAAACTGCCGCCATTGCGCTGGTCATCGAGCAGATCGATGTGCCAGCCGAGCCCGAGCGTGCGGTAATACCAACCGCCGAGGACCGTCGCCATGCTCATCAACGCGACACCGAAGAAGGCGTGGAACGGCAGCGTGCCGAAGACCATCGCCAGCTTGGTGAGCGGTGCGACTTCGCGTGGTTTGGGGTCGATGCCGATCACGACCCAGTAGAACAGGTATCCGCTGATCAGGAAGTGTGCGTTCATCATCAGATGCGCGGCGTGCGAGTCGACGTAGGTGTCGAAAATTCCGCCCAAATACAGCGCGTAAAAGCCTGCGACGAACAATGTCGCCGCGACAACCGGCTGGGTCAGGAACCGCGAAACCGGATTATGGACGGCAAGCAGGATCCATTCGCGCGGGCCGGGAACACCGTCGCGACCGGCGGGCGGCAGCGCACGCAGCGCCAGCGTGACGGCACCGCCGAGCGCGAGCAGGATCGGTGCCAGCATCGACAACGCCATATGCGCGCCCATGTGCACGCTGAACATCGCGGGCGCGTACCTGCCAACGCCCGACGACGTGGCGACCAGCAGCACAACACAGCCGCTGAACCACGCGACCGTCCTGCCGACCGGCCACGCGTCGCCGCGCTTCCGCAGGCGGTAGACGCCGAGCAGGTAGACGACGGCAGCGACGATCGCGAGCGTGCCGAAAATGAGGTCGAAACGCCAGTCGAAGAGCAGCCTGCCGATGGTCGGCGGACCGGCCAGGTTGTAGCCGAGTTCGGCTTCGGTCACGGACGGGATTGCCGTCGGCGGGGGCGGCGGCGTGCGACCGAGACCGACCGCGAGCCCGATCGTCGCCGCGAAAATCAGCATTTCGACGCCTGCGAAGCGGATGAGCGCACGGCGGTCGGTGGGGTCGGCGGCGAGTGCGGGCAGCGACGCCCGACGCTGCATCGCGCCGATTACCCCGAGCAAGATCAGCGCCGCGACCTTGGCGAGCACGAGGCGGCCGTAGGTGGTGGTGAACAGGTCTGCCGCGGGCATGCGCACCCAGGCGTTGAGGACGCCGCTGATGCCGATGACGACGAAGCAAATCGTGGCGACGAACGAGAACCGGCGCGCGGCCAAGGCCGTGTGTAGGCCGTCGCGCAATGCGTAGGCGAGCACCGCGACGAGTCCGCCGACCCAGAACGCCGCCGACACCATGTGCAGGATGAGCGAGTTGGTCGCGATGTCGTGGTCGCCGCCCGCCGATGAATGTCCGGTGAGCGCGAGCGGCAACATCGTGGCTATTGAGAATGCGAGTAGGACTGGCGTCCAACCCCAGCGCAGCGCGCAGCGGCACGCGATGGCGAGGAGGAGCGCGAGGATCGCGGTGGTGCGCCACGCGCCAGCGACCTCAACCTGCGCCAACACCGGCCACAGCTTTTCCGGCCGCCACAGGTCGCCGACGGGTTGGCCAGTCGTGTCCGACACCGTCAAGGGGACTAACAGTGCGGCGCACCCGGCCCACGCGAGCGCGGCCGTCGACGCCCTGCGCAGCGCGCGGTACCCACCGACGCTGAGCAGGCCGTCGCGATTGGGCGGAATGAAGAACGCCGCGAACAACAGCGACCCAACCGCGACCGCGGCCGACAGGTCCGCAGCCGCACGCAACGCGGGCAGGCCGTAGGTGGTGAGCGGGCCGGGGTCGGGGATGCCGAGCAACTGCAACGCGTGCGCGGCCGACAACGCGACAACCATCGCCGCGATAACACCGGCGATCGCGTAGGCGATCACCCAGAGCAGGTCGAACGACGCGCCCGCCTCTCGCGACGGCACCGGGCCCACTTCCGCCGCTGGTCCGCCGTCGACGGCGGGTCCAGCAGAAGGGTCCAGCGGTAACGACATGACAACGAGGGTAGTTCTCCCTGGCCAACCGCGCGCCGATGGGGCAGCCGTTACGCCCGTTATACTTCCCACTGGACACCACGACTGGCGTGAGCCAAGGTGGAACCCACTGCCTCCATAGCTCAGTTGGATAGAGCAAGGGCCTTCTAATCCCTAGGTCGCAGGTTCGATTCCTGCTGGGGGCACATCGGTGGTCCTCTAGCCCGTGCAATTCCCGGGCTGGAGGATCGCCAAACCTCGCATTACGCGATTGCTGTCGCCGCGGACAGTTGCGCAGCCACTTTTACCGCCCGACTCGCCTGGTAGCGCGCGGCATCGAGGGCGAAGTCGGTGGGCGGCGTCCCGTGCCCAGCCACGTGACTCGCGCCGTGCGGGCTGCCGAACCGAAGCTGGTCGACCGCCGACGCCTGCGACGTGAAGCCGGGCGGCACGATGATTCCGCCCCAGTGACTGAAGATCGTCGTGAAGTTCGTCAGCGTCGTTTCCTGGCCCCCGTGGGTACTCGCGCTCGACACGAACGCCCCGTACACCTTGTCGGCCAGTCGACCCGCCCGCCAGAGTTCGCCGGTGCCGTCAATGAAGGTTTTGAGGCCGGCGGCGATCGTGCCGTAGTGGCTCGGGGTGCCGAAGAGCACCACGTGCGCCCACTCCATGTCCGCGTTGGTCGCGACGTCGGAGGGGAGCAGTCGCACGTTCGCGCCCTCTTCGGTCGCGCCTTGGGCGGCGGCGGTGGCGAGACTTTTCACGCCCCGCTCTCCCGGGCGATCCAAAAACTTGAACGTCGACTCGGTGTCGTCCTTCTTGACCGCGATTCACGCACGGTCGCCTTGACTAACGCGGGATCAGTTCTGCTGCGCGAAGCGCGTGCCGCTCTTGAGTCGATCGAGGCAGCGGAACGCCGTACCCGTCGCGCCGCGTCCACTCGCCCGGAGCTGGTACTCGCGACCAAAGCGGGCGCGTCCAACGAGGTGGTCGTCCTGCCCGCAAGCCACCCGGCAGCGAGCCAGCCGCAGTTGTCACTAGACGAGATCACCGCCCTTTCGGACCTACCGCTCCCCCGCTGGCCCGAACCCGACGGTACCTACCTCGCGGGCCTAGGCCCCGAAGTGCGTAACTACAGCCAACTTTCGCAATTGATCGCTTTGGGCCGCGCGTGCGCGCTGGTCCCCGAGTCGGTGAGCACCGGCTTGCCCGCCACCTGCGCGACAGTCCCCGTCCCCGACGCCCCACCCGTAACGACGGTAATCGCGTGGCCACCACACAGCAGGTCGCGCCCAGTAGCCGCCCTGGTCCGCATCGCAATGTGTGAGTAGCGTTAGTCCCAATCCCGGTGCCCGCTACGGCTTCGGCAGTTGACGTACCGCCTTCACCATCAGTGATTCCACCGTCCGACAGACAGTGTTGCCGTCAACGTGTGGGCCAGCGATCGTGATTTCTATGGCCTCATACTTCTTTTCGTCAACCGTGCGGTGTCGATAAATCCGGGAGCAGCCAAGTCTTGGTCCCGTTGGTTCGGTGCCGGTAAGCAGGCTAATTCCGTCGACCGTCACCGAGCCGGTTGTCATGAAGTCGGTGCGGATCATTGTCACGCTTACCTCGGCACTCCCGTACCACGTGCACCCATTTCGCGCTTCCGGATACGTCGGCGCCTCGGTCAGCCTCGGGACCGCAGCGATCACTTCCGCACGATCCAACAGCGCACACGGGTCGATCGACGAAAGCGAGATCGCCGCGTCCTGCTTCTGCGGTGCCGAACGCAGGGTGCGGGCCAGTCCGGCGACGACGTCGTCGGCTACCGCACACCCCTGTTTCTCTGCCAACGTCGTATCGAACTTGAGCAGCACGCCGAGCCTGCCACCGTCGTCGCTGGCCGGGATAGCCCGTTCACAGGACTTAGGGTTCCCTACATACACCAGCACGCCGTCGATGAGCTTGCGGTTGTGCGGCACTTCGCGAAGGTCGACGCCAAGCTTCAGCGTTATCCGGTCGTCGTATACCCGCTCGTCCGCGTCCGCGTCGCAGTGCCACGACTTGTCCACTTTGAATCGCCACTTGTCCGTTCGGCTCGGCCCCTCTCGCCAGTTCACACTGTCGCCCATTGCCGAACGCAACCAAGCGCACGAGTCGACAAGGCGCAGCTCGGCGACAGAAATAGTTGGCGGTTTCGCAGCGACTGCTTCGTGGTCCACCGGCAGCCAGAGGGCACCCGAGGCAACTAACGCAACAATGGCAGCCAGCGCGAGCGCGGCGCGAGTTCGAGCCGGGCTTCGCTTGACCCAGCGTCCCGACGCCGCCAGTCGGCTTCGGCCGAACCGAATCGTCTTGGCGAACGCCGATGCGCCCGGCGCGACATCAACAAGCGGAACCGGTGGTGCGGCGGCGAGCAACGCCGACACCGCACGCTCCGCGCCCTCGATCTTCGCCTGAATCTCCGTCGGCCAGGCAGCGTGCTCGGTGCCAACGTAAGCGATGATCTGCGCAGGTGACGGGCGGTCGGCCGGATCGCGGCGCAAACAGGCCGCGATCAATTCACGGAGTGGTTCCGGCACCGCCGACAAATCCGGATCCCGATGCGTGATGGCGAAAAGGGTTTTGGCCACCGATGGTTCGGCAAACGGCGGTTTCCCACTGGCGGCGAAGGCAAGCACGGACCCCAGTGCGAAAACATCCGACGAGGCAGCCAACGCGCCATGAGCGGATTGTTCCGGCGAAAGATAGTCCGGCGGCACCTGCACGTCACTCGCACCCGCGAGGACGTCGATGCCAGCAACCTCGACTCCGTCCGAGGTCATGGCGATCGTGTCGGGGCGAAGCCGTTGATGCACCAAGCCCGCCGCATGCACCCCCTGTAGGGCGCGCGCGAGCGCCGCTGCCAGCGCACGCACCGCATCGACCGGTAACGGTCCGTACTCCGCAACAGCGCGGTCGAGTCGCACAGATGGCACGAATGACCGTGCGAGCCAGGGCAATTCGTTATCCGCGTCGACGTCCAGCACTGTCGCGTTGCCCGGTCCGCTGACTCGCATGGCCGCTACCGCACCGTGGCGAAAGCGTGGCCGCAGCTCGGGTGACTCAAGTAGGCGCGGCAACGACTGTTCAACAACGCGAATCGATCCGTCGGGCGCGGCCGCTAACAGCAAGCGAAAGTTGGCCTGCGGGTCAGTCGATCCGATGATCCGGTAGCGCCCAAGCTGGGTGGGGTCCGACGGCGACGAGCTGATCAGGGTCATGATTGCGGCAGCTTCGCGAGTACAGGGCTAAGGACGGTACGAAGCCGGTCACAGCCATCGGTGATCGCGGTGTCGTACGGGATAAATCTGGCTACGGCCTGCTCGGCCAATTCGTCGTGCGTCGGCAGGATTGTTAGCGTGTATTCGCAAAACCCGCCCCGGTCATCAATAAGACCATGCCTGCCGCCGAAGACGGTCGGCTTGTCGTAGTTGCCGGTCGGCTTTTTGTTGTCGTTACGGGTCCGCACCCCGAACCCGAGATGGAATTCCCCGTTTATGCCAGTTACCCAGCACTCGTGCGCGCCGATCGGGTTCTTCGCCGCCGGGTCACCAAGAACACGCAGGTTCATCTCTCGATCCATGATCGCGCAGGGGTTCAGCAACTGGGTGGAATTAGCGGCGACCTTGCGCAACGGCGGATTGACCTGCAGCCTGCGAACGATGGCGGCAAGGACGCGCTCAGCCATCGGGCAGCTGTCCGTCAGGCCAGATGCGTCCACGTTGATCGGGATTCGCAGGCCGGTCTGAAGCTGAACGAACCGGTCGCACGTCCTGCCCTCTTTTCGGTTGCCTTGCACCGGTAACCACGCGAGCACGCTGCCCATCGAGATCGCGTCGTCATAGGCCCATCCGAAGTCGGTAGACACTTTGAAACTGACCCGCTTTCCAGTTGGATCGTCGACCGCAACTGAGCAACTGGTCACGTCCGAGGGCTGTGGTGCCGACGCAAAGGTGCCGAATTCGCCAACGACGTCCGGTTCCAACAGCGCGCACATGTCGAGCAGTTGCGCTTCGCGGTCAGTCAGCGTTAGCGGCGGGTCGGCCATCGCCACCGCATTCCCCTTCACGCCAATTCCGACCAGAAGTGAACCGAGCAACGCGAGAACGGACACGATCACGACAGCGCCCAGTGCCCGAACCCGCGAAAACTCCCGACGTGGTCGCGAAGGCTGTTGCTCCTCGGTCAACGGCGCCGCTTCGCCCGTTGACCACGCGAGCGCGTCCCGTTCGTATTCGGCGACGCGTCGACGCACCCGCACTGGCCACACCGGGGCACCATCGAGTTGTGTTGCAGCATCAAGTAATTCGCTCGGGGAAGGTCGTTTTCCCGGGTCTTTGTTCAGACACCAGTCGACCATCGCGCGCATCGGCTCGGGGATACCGCTCGTATCCGGTTGCACGTACAGCACGTTGTAGAGCGTCTGTGGCGTCGAGACCGCAGCGAACGGACTGACCCCCGTCGCGGCCATCGCGAGCACCGCGCCTGCAGAGAAGACATCCGATGCTGGGGTAAGGGTTTGGCATTCAGCCTGTTCGGGCGACATGTAGGCGGGCGACCCGATCACCGCGCCGGTTGCGGTCAGACTGACATCGCCCTCAAGCGCACGCGCGATGCCGAAGTCGATGACGCGTGGTCCCTCATTGGTGAGCAGCACGTTGCCTGGTTTGAGGTCGCGGTGCACCAACCCCGCGCGATGAATTTCCAGCAACGCCATCGCGAGGCCGATCGCGAGCAACTTTAGCCCGCTCGGATTGAGTCGGCCGAAGTCGTTGACGGCTTCGTGCAGTGACGGCCCCGCGACGTATTCCGAAGCGAGCCATGGGTTTTCCGCGTCAACTTCGTATCCGACGATGCCCGCCGTGTACGCGCCGGTGACCTTGCCTGACGCATGAATCTCACGTTCGAACCTTGCGCGGAACTCGGAGTCGTTGGTGAGCTCCGCATGAATCTGCTTCACCGCGACGAGCCGCCCGTCCGGGCCTTGACCAAGCAGCACGCGGCCCATCCCGCCGCTGCCGATCACACCGACGATGCGGTACCGACCGAGTGCCTCAGGGTCTTTTCGATCACGTTGTCGCATAAGCGGTTACCTGTCCTGGCCGAGGAGTGCGTACTGGGCGGCGGCGAGCTGCCGGGCATCCGCTGCTAGATAACTGAGCACAGTCACCACGTCGGGACCGCGATGGACGATGCAGCGGAGGCGGCTTGGCTGAGCATTGCGCCCCTCGGGTATTTTCCGCTGGCCACACGACACCGTCGGCAGCCCTGACACCCCTGCCATCGCGAGGTAATCGCCTTCGGTGGCGATGACCAGACGAGCCGCCTCGGCTTCGGCCGCTTGCGAGCTAGCCGTATGCCACAGGTACTTGTTGTGCGCCACCGCGACTTGCGACACCGACGCCGCGCGTAACTTTGCGAGGAAGGCCGATGGATGAGGCGAGAGAAGGGAGAAGGCACGCGGACCGTAAACCGCGAAGGTGGAGGGTCCGGTGTCGCCACTGAGTTGGGGCTCCTCGGTCCGCACCATCCGGGTGAGCAACCTGTCCGGATCGATCCGCAAGCTAGCGAGTTCGGACTGGGCAGTCGGAACGAACCCGTCCAGATCAGCGAGTTGGGCTCGGTAGGTTTTGGTCAAGATGTCGGCGAGGAGTTCGGGGCGCGGCTCAAGCACCTTGGCGTACACCCGAATAACCAGGTTTTTCCAGGTCAGCCAGCTGCCAACCGTGGGCACCGATGGTCGGTAATGGCTCAGTGCGCCCGGATGTTCCGGCAGCGGAAGCGACACATTGTCGCCTCCTTGCTCGAAGTCAGCGCGGGCCATATCCGCGGTTGCTGTCCTCGCGACGTCCTCGCTGTCGAAGGCGAGCAGCGCGATCGAGAGGAACTTCTCCTCTCGATCGTTGGATCGACCATTGTTGGCGATAGTCCCAAAGGACCCGCGAACGCCGAGCTTGCTTGCCACGTTGCTCTGGACACCCGACAGAAGGTTCATTCCGGGGACGAGATTCCGGTGATCACCGAGAACGCCGCCGCCGCCTGTGGTTGTGAGGTCAGGATCGATTTGGTCGGCGAAGCTGATCCGCTCACCGAGGCGTAGGGACTCAACCAGGATCCCTCGCGCTCTACTTTGCCCGGCGTCGTAATCCGGCTCGGCCCGCTCGATCGAGTAGCCACCGTAATCCGGTGTGACGGGCGCACCGCCGCACCCAACGAGTAACCCAACAATGATGGGTGCCAGCACCGCGACGCGACGCAGCCGAGACCGCACGATCATTCCCCCTCGGACCAGCAGTCAAACCGACTGGTCATGTCAATCCTGTTGCGTAAATTAGCATTTCGCGCACATAGCCGCTACCGCTGAGGAAGGCGCGGAACCAGCGCCGCGACGATGGTTTCACCCGTTGGGCAGCGCTTTTCCCTTGGCGCGGCGCCGTGGAGATCCACGGCTACTGATTCGTGCGTGCCAGTATCGATGGCGCGAAAGCGGTACACCGTTGAACATCCAGCATCGGAACCCGCGCCCGGAAGGCTCGCGTTGTAAACCAGCAGTCCAGAACCAATGTCGACCGCGTTACCGTTATAGAGCGTGCCGGCGTCCGCGTCGGTTCTCCTGTTCAGGTCGACCCGGAGCCGCCCATCACCGCCCCACGAACAGGTATGTGCGGTCGGCGCGGCCGGTCCCGATGAGTTGGCGACCTTGAGCTCGTCGCCGCTAATCAGCGCGCAAGGATCAACCGACGCCAACGACGTCCCGGCGGCAGGGTCGATGACGAGGCTTCCCAGCGCGGCAACGAGCCGCTCGATTACATGTTCGGCCAGCGCGCAGTCAGCCGCTACCCCGGTGTCGACGCTGATCCCCCACGTGGTGCCAACCGCGAACGCACAGTCGCGACCACGCCTAAGCAGGTCGAGGCCCGCGACCGTACGTTGCGTCGACGCGAAACCGGTTAGCGCGCTGCCCAATTCGACAGTAATTCGGCCCGACCCGGCGCTGCCGTCGCAGCCCCACGACGACGTTGTTTTCCACGACCACTCCGCTGTGTTTCGTCGCACACCGGTCGCGGCGCCGTCGGGCAGCGTCGGCCCGAGTGCCTGCTGCAACCAGCCGCACGAGTCGACTTCGCGCAGTTGCGCGAGCGTGGGCAGCGTCGCTACCGCCGCAGGTGCGGCTGCGGGAGACTCACCGCGCGACGAAACTGCCCATGCTGATGCGGCGACAACCGCCACTACTGCGGCGCATGCCGTACCGATGAGCAGCCAACGTCGGCGTTTTGGACGTTCTACGGGCACGGTCGGGGCTGGCGTCGTCAGCACGATCTGGGTGCGTTCGGGATCGTCGGTCAGCTCCCGCAGACTCGCGCCCTGTGCGGCGATGTCGCGGTGGATTGGCTCGGGCCACGGGCTTGCCATCGGGAGGACACCCAGGTAATCCAGGATTTGCGAAGCGGTCGGCCGGTCGCGAGCGTTCTTGCGGAGACAGCCCGCGATGAGTTCGCGCAGCGGCGGTGGCACTTTGGCGAAGTCGGGTTCGCTGTGCACGATGTTGAACAGAGTCACCGGCGCGGAAGTCGCGGCGAAGGCATTCACCCCGGTCGCGGCCATATACAGCAACGAACCAAGGGCGAAAATATCGCTCGCCGCCGTGACCGTGTCGGCCCCCGCCTGCTCGGGCGACATGTACGCCGGCGAACCGAGCACGCTGCCAACCTCGGTGAGGACTTCCTCCGATTCGTTCGCGCGCGCGATGCCGAAGTCGATCACGCGGGGACCGTCGCTTGCCAGAATCACGTTGGCGGGCTTGAGGTCTCGGTGTATTAGGCCGGTTTGGTGGATCGAATGCAGTGCTGATGCGAGCCCGGACGCGAGGGTTCGCACACTGCTTACCGGCAGCGGGCCGTACTGTTCGATCGCTCGGTCTAGGCCGACACCCGCGATGAATACTGAAGCGAGCCAAGGGGTTTCGGCGTTCGTGTCGAAGTCAACGACGGCGGCGGTGAAGGCGCCGGATACGCGCGTCGAGATGGCGACCTCGCGATGGAAGCGCGCGCGATAGTCTCTTTCATCGAGCAGCCGCGCGTGGATCTGTTTGATCGCGACGAACCGCCCGTCGGGGGCGACGCCGAGCAGCACCCGACCCATACCGCCAGCGCCGAGTAAGCCGAGAATTCGGTAGTGCGACACCATCTTTGGCTCGCCACCCGATAGCGCCTTGATCACCGATCCCCCGCTTGCTCAACGCGACACCGGTCCGCCCTGGCGCGCGTGAAAAACCTACACGAGCACCAGGGCGACCGCCCGGTTCAGCGCCGTCCCCTACCCCGCAACCGCCGCATCACGCGGAAGTCCAAGCATCCGCTCGCCGATCACGTTCAACTGCACCTCAGTCGTGCCACCGTAAATCGTGGTCGCGCGACCAGCGATCAACTGTTCAATCGCATGATCACTGTTCTCGCCCGGCACCGAAACCACGCCAGCGACACCTAGTTCGGCGACGACGAACTCCGAAACCGCCTGGCCCAACGCCATTCCAAGCAACTTGCCAACGCTCGACGTTGTCGAAACGTCAATTCCCGACAGCTGCTTGAGCACAACGCGCGACCCGATCACGTCGACCGCGCGGCTCTCCGCGATCAGCTCACCAACCCGGTACCGCGCAACCGGCGACAGCTCGCGGCCGATCGCGAAGCGCAGCAGGTCAGCGTCGGTGGCGTAGGCCTCCATCTTCTGACTGAGCGCGACCCGCTCACCGGCGAGCGTCGTGCGCGCGACGTGCCAGCCGTCGTCAACCGCGCCAACAACGTTCTCGTCGGGGATGAAAACGTCGTCGAGGAAAACCTCGTTGAACAGCGCCGAGCCGGTCATCTCGCGCAGCGGTCGCACGGTAATCCCCGGGCTCGACATGTCGAGCGCGAAGTACGTGATGCCCTCGTGCTTCGGCTTGTCGGGGCTGGTCCGCGCGATGAGCATGGCCCATTCCGCGAACTGGGCGACCGTCGTCCAAATCTTTTGGCCGGTCACGCGCCAACCACCGTCGACCTTCACGGCTTTGGTAGTCAAGCTCGCGAGGTCCGAACCCGCGCCCGGCTCGCTAAAGAGCTGGCACCACACCACTTCACCGCGCAGCGTCGGGACGACAAGTTCGCGCTTCTGTCGCTCGTCACCGTGCGGCACGATCGCGCCGACGGCCCACGTGCCCATCAGCAACTGCGGCATCGGAATGCCCGACGCCTTGATTTCCTGCGCGATCACCACCTGCTCAAGCGGCGACGCCGACCGGCCGTACGGGCGCGGCAGGTGCGGCAGGTTCCAGCCGCCGTCGCCGAGGGCGACGAGCTGGTCGTCCTCGTCGTCGATGGCCGCGATTTCGGCGAGTTCCGCCCTAATGCCAGCGCGAATTTCCTCCGCTTCGGCAGGCAGTTCCAGTTCGCTCGACAGCACGAGGCCCGAAAGGGCATAAGCGGCAACAGCTTCCGCACGCTGATCACGCGTACCAAGCTGACCACGCAACGCGAGCGCGCGCCGGTAGTACAGGTGCGCGTCGTGCTCCCACGTGAAGCCGATGCCGCCGTGGACCTGAATGCAGTCCTGCGCCACCGAAACCGCAGCGTCGGGAATGATCAGCGCCGCGATCGCCGCCGCGTAGTCGGCGTTTTCGTCGTCACGATCGAGCGCGTACGCCGCGTCCCACAGGACAGCACGCGCCTTCTCCAACGCGATGCCCATCTGTGCGCACTTGTGCTTAACGCCCTGGAACTGCCCGATTGGCCGCCCGAACTGCACGCGCGTCTTGGCGTATTCACTCGCCGTCGACACCGCCCACGACATCACGCCAACCGCTTCAGCACCCAACACCACCGCGGCAACCGAACGCACCCGCTCGGCCGAAACCGCGAGCACCCGTTCAGCAGGCACCTCGACAGCATCGGCCCGCACGCGACCAACTCCGCGCAGCACGTCGATGTTGTCCTGCGCGCTGACCGTGAGTTCCACGTTTTCAAACGCGACCCAAACAGCAGAACCGTCAACAGCAACCGGCGCGATCACCACATCGGCCGACACCGCCCCGACCACGCCATCGGCAAACCCGTCAACAACGAGCACCCCGTCGCGGTAGGTACCGTTGAGCTGCGAAGTCAACGCGACAGCGCCCGTGCGCGACCCGTCAACCAATCCGGGCAACTGAGCGTCAGCCCAAGCCCCGCCCGCTTGCGCCAACACCCCACTCGCCAACGCCGTCGGCACAAACGGACCCGTATGCAATCCGCGCCCGAGCGGCTCAAGCGCGACAGCCAACGTCAGCAGCCCCGCGCCCTGTCCGCCAAGCGATTCCGGCACATGCAGGCTCAGCAGTTCCTGCGCGACGAGCGCGTCCCAGTACGGCAGCGCTTTCGCCTGATCATTCGACTCGACCGCCGCGCGCACCGCTTCGGCCGTGATCGTGCGTTCGACAAATCCCGCGACCGCGTCGGCGAGCGCGATGTGGTCCTCGCTAACGCCTACGCCAAGTTCATAACTGTTGCGCGCCATGTCAGTTCGTGCCCTCGATCAGCTCGGCGAACTTCGCCATCGACGCCTTGAGGTCGGCGGCGGCGTTCTTGGCAACGGCCTTGCCGATCGGGCCGACGATCATCGCACCCTTGAACGACGCGTCGAAGGCCGCGCTCGTCCCGGTCTCCGTTGCCGTGACCTTCAGTGCGAATTCGACTGTGACACCGGCCATTCCGTTGCCCGTGATGCGCAGGTAGCTGTTGGGTTCCACCTCAACGACGGTCCACTCGACCTTGTTGGCCATGTTCATCACCGAAACAACTTCGGTGAAGCGCGCGCCTGCGGTGAGTTCGGCGGGCAGGTCGCTGCGCCAGCCTTCGTGGATGGTGAGCCATTCGTCCCACTTGGCTAGGTCGCTCAGCCGCGCCCACGCGGCTTCGGGGGACACCGGCAGTTCGGTGGAAACGGAGACAGATGCCATGAGATGGCTCCTAGATATGTGAGACGGGGTGTATCAGAAAGTTAGATGAGGCGCGGTGCGCACGTCAATAGCCCGCGCGACCGCGCCCAAACCAGCGGCGATAGGGCCCTTAGCTGAGCAAGCCCTTTGCCACGTGCGTCACCTGAATCTCGTTGCTACCCGCGTAGATCATCAGAGACTTGGCGTCGCGAGCGAGCTGCTCGACCCGGTACTCAGCCATGTACCCGTTGCCGCCGAAGAGCTGAACAGCTTCCATCGCAACGTCGGTCGCCGCCCGCGTCGAGTACAACTTCATCGCCGAAGCCTGCGCGAGCGTCGGCATCTTGCCCGCCGCGAACGCCTCCAACGCGTTGAACACCATGTTCTCCACGTTGAGCCGCGCGACTTCCATCTCGGCCAGCTTGAGCTGAACCAACTGGAATCGGCCGATCTCCTGGCCCCACAGCTTGCGTGACTTCGCGTAATCCACGCACAGCCGGTGACATTCGTTGATGATGCCCATCGACAGAATCGCGCACCCAACGCGTTCGACGATGAAGCTCGACCGCGCGCTCTCGCGACCGTCGCCACCCTTGTGATCCTCGGTTTCGCCGAGCAGGCGATCCTTGGAAAGGCGAACGTTGTCGAAGAACAGCTCGCCGGTGGGCGACGAGTGCATGCCCATCTTCTTGAACGGCTTGCCCTGGGTGAAGCCTTCCATGCCCTTGTCGAGCACGAAGGTGAGCACCTTGCGTTCGCGCTTGTCGCCGCCGTCGCCTTCGTCGAGCTTGGCGTAAACGATGACGGTGTCGGCGAACGGACCGTTGGTGATGAAGGTCTTCTGGCCGTTGAGGATGTAGTCATCCCCGTCGCGGCGCACGTAGGTCTTCATGCCACCGAAGGCGTCCGAGCCCGAGTCGGGTTCGGTGATGGCCCAGGCAGCGACCTTGTCCAAGGTCACGATGTCTTTGAGCCACCGCTGCTTCTGCGCGAGGGTGCCGCGCGCGGCGATGGTCGCCGCGCCCAAGCCCAAGCTCACGCCGACGGCGGCGACGCTACCGAGGGTGACCCCGGTGAGCTCGCTGATCACGACCGCGGCCATCGAGCCCTGGGCGGCGAGCGGGTTCCCGCCACCCTTGGAATCCGACTTCTTCTTCTCCGGTGCGGGCTCGCCCGCCGCGATGCGGTCGGCCTTTGCCTGCTCCTTGGCGAGCATCTTGTCGACCGCTTCGCCCGCCATCACATCAATGCCGAAGTCGGCGAACAGCTTTCGCATGATGTCGTACGGCGGGAGGTCACCGTGCTCAAGTTCGTCGATGTGGGGACGAACTTCTTTGTCGATGAAGGCGCGAACGGATTCGCGGATCATCTCGTCGGTCTCAGACCACTCAAACATGGTGTGTCACTCCATTATTGGCGTGCTACGGGAGGCGCGAGGAGATGTCGTCGATCGTCCACGCTTCCTCGGTCTCGATGGTCTTCACGTCGTGCCAGCCGGCCAGCTCGCTGATCGCACCGCCCTGAACCGCGAACACCTTGCCGGTGATCGGGCACTTCTCGGTCGCGAGGTAGGCGACGAGCGGCGAGATGTTGGCGGGGCTGAACGAGTCGAACGAGCCCTCGGCCTCGGCGTCGGCGGCTTCGGCGGCCATCAACGCGCCCATGCCGGGGGTGGCGAGGGTGAGGCGGGTGCGCGCGATCGGCGCGATCGCGTTGGCGCGCACGCCGTAGCGCTGGAGTTCGTCAGCGGCGACCAGCGTGAGCGCGGCAATGCCAGCCTTGGCCGCGCCATAGTTGGCCTGACCGGCGTTCGGCACGGTGACACCCGACGCCGACGCGGTGTTGATAATCGCCGCGTTCGGCTGGCGACCCGCCTTCGACTCGGCCTTCCAGTACGCCGACGCGTGCTGAATCACCGCGAAGTGACCCTTGAGATGGACCGCGACAACCGCGTCCCAATCCGCCTCCGACAGTGCGGGAATGAACCCATCACGCAGGATGCCCGCGTTGTTGACGACGATGTCGAGCTTGCCGAATTCGGCGATCGCCTGGGCGACAAGCGCCTCAGCGCCCGCCCACGTCGCGATGTTGTCGGTGTTAGCGACCGCGCGCCCACCAGCGGCGACGATCTCGTTCACCACTTCCTGCGCGGGCCCAACGTCGGCACCGTCGCCGCTGTTGCTGCCGCCGAGGTCGTTGACGACAACCGCAGCGCCCTCGCGAGCGAAAAGCAGCGCGTGCTCACGACCAATACCGCGTCCAGCGCCGGTGATGACGGCGACGCGTCCTTCCAACGCACCCATTTATGACTCCTTGATTTCTGCGATCCCGTTGCTCAGGACCACATCGGTCCCGCGCACGGTCTCGAACGCGTAGGTGGTGACGCCGTCGGCGGTGCCGACGTTCCAAATTCGGGTTTCGAGGTCGTCGCCGGGGAAGACGAACTTCGAGAAGCGAACCGCGAAGCGCCGCACGCGGGCGACGTCGGAATTGGCGACCTCGGTGAGCACGCCCCAGCTGGCCATCGCCATCGTGCACAGTCCGTGCGCGATGATGCCCGGCAAGCCCGCGTCCTTGGCCACGTCCTCGTCGAGGTGCAGTGGGACCGGGTCGCCCGAAGCTGGTGCGTAGCGGAACGTTTGGTCGTCATCGACGTGGTGGCTCGCCTTGGCGAACGGCGACGTCGTCTTGATGTCGGTGTAGTCCGCGACCACCGGCATCGCGTCACCGACCTTCTCGCCCGCGTCAACGCCACGGAAGAAGGCCGAAAGATACTGCTCATTGACGATGTCGCCACTCACCTCGTCTTCGCAGGTGAGGTGGATGTAGATCAGCGCGCCGCTCGACTTGGTCTCCCAGCCGATTACGCGCCCCTTCGACACAAGCACGTCGCCCGGCTTGATCGGGCGGTGGAAGTGAAAGTCCTGCTCGCCGTGGGTAATTCGACCGAAGATGTCCATCGGAACAACTTCGACAGCGGGCATCATGAGCGCTTCGAAGGCGGGAACGATCGCGAAGACGGGCGACGCGACGTCGCCGGCGAGGTGCGCGGCGATCGGGTCGTTGGTCGCCGCCGCGTACTCCGCGATCCGCTCACGCATGACCTCGAAACGCTCCGGATCCGACCAGACGCCTAAGCCGTCGCGGTCGAATTCGAATACGTCAGACATGGTTACGCTCCGGCAGCCAGTGCGGCGAGCTTGTCGAGCGAAGCCTGCAGCTGCTTCGAGCCGTCCTTCTCCACCGCCTTGCCGAGTGCGCCCTTGATCAGCGCGCCTTCGAAGTCGCCCGAAACCTGGACCTCGGTCTCGTCGCCAACCGGGGTCAGGGCGAAAGTGAAATCGGCCTTCACGCCAGCCATGCCGGTGCCCGCGAGCGAAAGCTTGGTGTCGGTGACCTCTTTGACGACCCATTCCATCTTGTTCGCCATGCCGAGCATGAAGATCTTGGCGGTCAGCGCGGCACCGGGCGCGAGCTTGACCGGCGGCTCGACCATCCAGCGCTCGTGGATGGTGAACCATTCGCCCCAGGTCGCCGGGTCGGTGATGACCGCGATCAGCTTTTCGGCGGGAGCGGCGAGGGTGGCGGTCTTCTCAATGTGGCCCATGATTGTTCTCCTCAGTAATGGTTGTGCTGGTCAGCGGTTGGCGCGCTGGTATGCGGTAACGACCGCGGCACCGCCGAGGCCGATGTTGTGCTGAAGGGCGGCGGTCACGTTGTCGACCTGACGCTTGTCGGCGGTGCCGCGCAGCTGCCAGGTGAGTTCGGAGCACTGGGCGAGCCCGGTCGCGCCGAGCGGGTGACCCTTGGAAATCAGGCCGCCAGACGGGTTGACGACCCACTTGCCGCCGTAGGTTGTCTGGTTTTCGTCGATCAGCCGGGCAGCCTCGCCGGGTGCGCAAAGACCAAGGGCCTCATACAGCAACAGTTCGTTGGCCGAGAAGCAGTCGTGCAGCTCGATGACCTGGAAGTCGTCGGCGCCGAGCCCGGCCTGGTCGTAGACCTTGCGCGCGGCGATGACGTTCATGTCGTAGCCGATGATGTTCTTCGCCGTGCCGTCGAAGGTCGACTTGAAGTCGGTCGTCATCGCCTGACCGACGATTTCCACCGCCTGATCAGCGAGATCGTGCTTGTTGACGAAGTCTTCGCTCGCGAGAATCGCGGCACCCGAACCGTCGGAGGTCGGCGAGCACTGCAGCTTGGTGAGCGGGTCGTAAATCGTCCGCGAGCTGAGGATTTCGTCGAGGGTGTATTCGTCGCGGAACTGCGAGAACGGGTTGTTCACCGAGTGCTTGTGGTTTTTGAACCCGATCTTGGCGAAGTGTTCGGCGGTGGTGCCGTACTCCTTCATGTGCTCGCGACCGGCGGCACCGAACATCCACGGTGCGGGCGGGAAAAGCACTTCCGAGATTTCCGCGAGCGCCATCAGGTGGTTAGCCATCGGCTGTTCGCGGTCGTCGTAGGTGCTGCCGAGCGAACCCGGCTGCATCTTTTCGAAGCCGAGCGCGAGTGTGCAGTCGGCGAGACCGCCCCGAATCGCTTGCGCGGCAAGGTAAAGCGCGGTTGACCCGGTTGAACAGTTGTTGTTCACGTTCACGACCGGGATACCGGTCATGCCAAGCTCGTAGACCGCGCGCTGGCCCGACGTCGACTCGCCGTAGACATAACCGACGTACGCCTGCTCGACTTCCTCGTAGGAAATCCCCGCGTCAGCGAGCGCTTTCGTGCCCGATTCCCGCGCCATATCCGGGTAGTCCCATACGCTGCCGTCGTCATTGAGGCGACGGCCCGGCTTCTCAAATTTCGTCATGCCGACACCGACGACGAATACCCGCTGTGTCACAGGATATTTCCTTTCCCCTGATCCGCTTTCCCTTACGAAGCTAGTGGCCTGGGTCACTGCCAACGAGGACGTCAACGGGCCACTTAGGGGACCGAAACGAGCATGGCGAGTATGGTGCGAGCCGGTCACCTTCGAAGGAGCCTCGTGGCGCACACCATTCCGATGCGGTTTTTCCGAGCGACGATCGAGTCGCTACTCAAGCGTGGAGTCGACCTGGAAGGCGCGCTGCACGGCGCTGGTCTCGACTGGCGGCTCTACGCCGAAGACCGCGCGCGCATGACGCCCGAGCAGGTCACCGGGGTGATGCGGGCGTTGTGGGAGCAGACCGACGACGAATTGTTGGGTCTCGGCCCGCGACCGCTCCCGCGCGGAACACTCCGACTGGCTGGCCTGACGCTGGTCCACACCCGTGACTTGCGTTCGGCATTGGTGCGCATGATCGAACTTGGCGGCGTGAGCACCGGCATCCGCTGGGCGTTGACGATCGACGACGACGCGGCGACCATCACCGCCGACGCACGTCTCGATCCCGTTGTCGCGTTCGCGATGGCGAGTGGGGTACAGCGCTTCGCCGAATGGCTGATTGGCAGCTCAATCCCGTTGCGCTCCTTGGAGTTTCCGTTTAACGCCGAGTCGCTTGCCGACGAGTACGCGGTGATTTTCGGCATCCGGCCCACGTTCAACGCACCGCGACCCGCGATGTCACTCGACGCGAAACTGCTCACCAAACCAGTAGTGCGCAGCGAAGCCGAGTTGAAGGAGTTTCTGCGTGACGCACCGGGGGTGTTGCTGTACACGAAGCGTCAAGGCGCGACGACGACCGCACGCGTGCGCAGGGTTTTGGAACGCGACCCGAACGGCCCGTGGCTGAGCGCCGACGATCTCGCGCGTCACTTGACGATGAGCGCGCCCCACATGCGTCGCCTGCTGCGCACGGAAGGGACGAGTCAGCGGCGCATTCAGGAAGAGATCTTGCGCGACCGTGCCGTCGCCGCGCTCGTGCATGGCAACGAGACGATCGCGGACCTTGCTGTGCGACTTGGATTTTCGGAGGCGAGCGCGTTCCGTCGCGCGTTTCATCGGTGGACGGGAAGTGCGCCGAGCGATTACCGTTCGGCGCGCTCATCGGAGGTTCGCGCGCCCGAGGTCGAGTAGTCGCGGCTGCCGCAATCGGCCTTTCCCAGCGTGACCCGCATCTCATTTGGCTAGCTAGAAACGATCGACAGGTTCGTACTTTCTGTCTATCTTTCGGGGTTGAGCGTCAACGCCGACGCCACTTGAGGAGAGCACAAGCATGAATGCGCCCGTCGACTTCGACGTCGTGATCGTCGGTTCCGGCTTCGGTGGCAGCGTCACCGCGCTGCGCCTTGTCGAGAAGGGCTACCGGGTCGCCGTCGTCGAAGCCGGGCGCCGGTTCGCCGACGCCGAACTGCCCAAAAACAACTGGCACGTGCGCGATTACCTGTGGGCACCCAAGCTCGGTTGCTACGGCATTCAGCGCATCCACCTGCTGCGTGATGTGCTCATCGCGGGCGGTGCTGGCGTCGGCGGCGGCTCGCTGAACTACGCGAACACGCTGTACGTTCCGCCGCGCCGGTTTTTCCAAGACCCGCAGTGGCGCGACATCACCGACTGGGAAACCGAACTCGCCCCCTATTACGACCGCGCGAAGAAGATGCTCGGCGTCGTGCAAAACCCGCACATGACGCCCGCCGACGAGATCTTCAAATCCGTCGCCGACGAGATGGGTTTCGGCGACACCTTCGTCGCGACGCCAGTTGGCGTGTACTTCGGTGAGCCAGGCAAGACCGTCGCCGACCCGTATTTCGGTGGTGCCGGTCCTGAGCGCACCGGGTGCGTTGAGTGTGGCGACTGCATGGTCGGGTGCAAGTTCGGGGCGAAGAACACGCTGGTCAAGAATTATCTGTATCTCGCGGAAAAGGCTGGGGTACAGATCATTCCGATGACGACGGTGTCGGCGTTGCGTCCGCGTGCTGACGGCAGTTGGGACGTCGAAACCGAGCGAACGGGCGCGTGGGTGCGCAAGTCCGCGCCGACGATTTCGGCATCGAACGTGGTGCTCGCCGCAGGCACCCTCGGCACCCAACGCCTGTTGCACAAGATGCGCGACGAAGCGATTCTGCCGGAGCTTTCCGATCGACTCGGCTCGCTCACGCGCACCAATTCCGAGTCGATCGTCGGCGCGGTCGGCAAGAAGGTTTCCGCCGATCGCGACCTCACGCGCGGCGTCGCGATCACCTCGTCGGTGCACCCAACCGACGACACGCACCTGGAACCCGTTCGCTACGGCAAGGGGTCGAACTTCCTGACCTTGTTGCAGACGTTGATGGTCGACGGCGGTGGTCGCCTGCCGCGCTGGGTCGGCTTCCTGCTCGCGGTGCTGCGGCACCCCGCCGCGATGCTGCGGGTGTTCGACATGCGCCGTGCGAGTGAGCGCAGCATCATCACCCTCGTCATGCAGCAGCTCGACAATTCGATCACCGTCTATACCAAACGCGGCCTCTTCGGTCGAAAGTTGACGACGAAACAGGGCCACGGCGAACCGAATCCGAGCTGGATCCCGATCGGCAACGCCTTCACCCGTCGCGTTGCCGACAAACTCGACGGCGACGCGCGCGGCAGCTGGGGCGAGTTGGCCAACATCCCCGCGACCGCCCACTTCCTCGGCGGCGCGGTGATCGGTAGCGACCGCGACAAGGGCGTGATCGACGCCTACCACCGCGTATACGGCTACCCGACGTTGAGTGTGGTCGACGGCGCGGCAGTGTCGGCGAATCTTGGCGTGAACCCGTCCTTGACGATCGCGGCCCAGGCCGAACGCGCATCCGCATTGTGGCCGAACAAGGGCGAATCCGACGCCCGCCCACCCCAAGACCAGCCATACCGCGTGTTGACCCCGACATCCCCCACGAACCCGACCGTCCCGGCAGGCTCCCCAGCAGCGTTGGTCCCGCTCCCCCTACCGAAGCTCCGGGGCACACGCACTTCGCAGCAGTAGCACTCACCCCGCATCGTGCCCCCTGTCTATTGCCCCTGATCAGGGATTTCGCTACGCTGGCAGTAACGACATGCCGGATACCGGTCATGTTGTCCGCCTATGGCCCCCGGTAACTCGGGGGCCGTAGAGCTATCTAAGGGCGCCACTTCCGGCACGAGTCGAGATTCGGTTTGGCCGCATTAAACAGCTAACGGGCGGCTTTCTGCGCTTTCGGGTGCGCCGTCTTTTCCTCTAAGTGTCTGCGCAGCACGTAGGTCACCACGTCGGCAGCCTGCACGCCCAGCGAAGAAGACGAATCTACATAGGTCAGCGGCTGTTCGATCATCGCCAGCCGCGTTGGCCGGTAGCCAGGTGTCGGGCGCCGGACATAGCCAGCGATCGCCGCGGTCGCCTCGCCATGCTCGTCCAAAATGTCTGCGGTGACCTTGGTCGTCATTCCAGCGGTCTCGCAGTGCTCGTTCACTCGCTCAAGCAGATGCCGAAGGCTCACGCGGTACGGGGTGTCGGGATACCGGTACAGCGCGTTTAGGCGAGCGACATCAACGCCCTGCAGGTGGATACGCCCGCCCGCGTTGACCACCGCATGAATAATCGACCGACATATCCAGACTCCCTCGTGGGGACGACCCAGCAATGGCTTCCACTCGTTTTGCCCCTGCATGATCCGATGCGCGTGAAATTCCAAGCTATCTACGTCGCCAAGTTCTGGAAACTTGAGGGCCGCCGCCTTCTTCAAGTCCATTAGCGAATTCTCAAGTGTCCGAACCTGATCAGCGGTAAAAACGATGCCGCCAACGTAGTAGTGATCCTTGCCGTACGACTCATCAATGAACGTGTGCAGCAACTCGACATCTTCCTGAGGCGGAGAACGATCGCAGACAGCAAGCTTATGCGCTGCTGTCAGCGAACTCCGAATCAGACTGATGCCGATCAGCTATGCACCCATCGGCCGATTAGTTCCCATCTCCCGCACCATTATTCGGGTTCGTGCAGATCGTGCCCTCGCACGGGACCTGACTGCCGTCGCCATTCGGGTTCGGCATCATCGACGGTGGCGTCGACGGGCCCGCCCCGTGGTTCGGGTTCGTGCAAATCGTGCCCTCACACGGGACCTGACTGCCGTCGCCGTTCGGGTTCGGCATCATCGACGGGGGCGTTGACGGGCCTGCCCCGTGGTTCGGGTTGGTACAGATCGTGCCCTCACACGGCACCCATGTTCCGTCGCCGTTCGGGTTTTGGATCGCGTTCGGGCCAACGTAGGAGCCAGCTGGGCAGCCTGGGTCCTGGTTCTTCGCGCAGTACTCGGGCGAAAGGTTGTTGCCTGTCGAACCGTCGGCACCCGTCGGACCGCCGCCGGGAGCGGAGGTGTGGTGGCCACCGTGTGCCGTCGTTGTCACCGCCGAAGACGTTGTTGACGTTGCGGATGTCGTTGAGGTCGTCGGACTCTTCGACGAGTCATCCGAACATCCACCAAGAACAAGAATCGCAGCCGCGAAAACCGCGGGAATCAGCATTGAACGCTTCAACGTAGCCCATCCTTCGAACGAAGTTACCGACCACTCACCCACCGACCCTAACGCCGCGACAGGGCAATCCTCGGTAACCGCAGCAGGCAAAACCCGCCTTGATGGGCCCCTCGGACTGATCGGTCGCAGCAACCGGTAATCTGTCCAACCATGTGGACAATCCTTGCCGTTTCCGTGGTCAGCTCCGTGATCATTGCGATCCTGTTCGCCACCGGTTTCCCCAAGGACTAACCAGGACTTACACGGCCTTATCAAGCACACCGCAAGTCGGCGTGTCGAGAGCGACGCACCCAACTTAGGTGCCGTTTTCGCCCGAATCGCCGAAGCGTTTCGGTGTCGGTGACTAGAGTTGGCTGATTGTGCGCGGCAATGCGGAGGGGGACGGACGGCTTGCCGTCGCGCGATGCCCCGCGCCACATCGCCGAGCTAAACGCAGCCACCTCTGGGTCTATTGGCAACTCGCCCGCGCCGGGTTCAAACGGCAAGCTCAGTACAAGCTGGCCATGTTCGCTGGCCTGTTCACCAATTGCGTTTTCGGGTTCGTTCGTGCCGCGGTGATGGTCGCCGCGGTGCGCAGCGCGGGCGGCAATTTCGGTGGCTACGACGAAGGCACCATCGGCGCCTACGTCTGGTTGTCCCAAGGATTGCTTGGCGCTACCCAGTTCATGGGCCCACCGATCGACCTGGTCGACCGCATCAAATCCGGCGACGTCGCGATCGACTTCCTGCGCCCGGTGGACGTGCAACTCGGTTACCTAGCCTCCGACATGGGCCGCGCGGCGTGCGCGTTTCTGCCACGTGGTATCCCCAGCGTGTTAGTTGGCGCGGCCACCTTCGGGCTCGCGATGCCAACGTCACCGTTGTCGTACGTGCTCGGCCTGATCAGTGTGCTGCTCGCGGTCGCGCTGTCGTTCCTGTGCCTGTTCGCCGTTGCGCTGCTTGGCTTTTGGGTCGTCGAGATCCGTGGGTTCCGCGTGCTTTACCAAATCGTTGGAACTTTCCTCGCCGGTCTGTTCGTCCCCGTGCACATGTTCCCGAACTGGCTCGCGACCATCGCGCACGCGACTCCGTTCCCCTCGATTCTTCAAGCGCCGATCGATACGCTTTCTGGGCGCATCTCCGGCGGCGAAGCGGTGACAACCGTTGCGGCGCAAGCTTTTTGGGTCATCGCGATTGCGTTGCTCGGCCGCGTTATGCTGCGGGCCGGACGTCGCAGGTTGGAGATACAGGGTGGTTGAACCAGACTCCGGAGGACGCATCCTCGCCGGGACCTGGTTCACCCCCTACTCCGCAGTATTGCGTTCGCGTGTGAAAGCCCAACAGGTCTACCGACTTTCCTTCGCGACCGAGGTGTTCAGCGCTTTCCTCATCGGGCTAGTCGAGTTCGCCGAGGTGTGGGTGATCTTCCACAACGTCAAAACGCTTGGCGGACTGAACACCAACGGCGCGCTGCTGCTTTTCGGCCTGTCGAACACCTCGTTCGCGCTCGCGCAAGTGATTGTTGGTCACCTCGATTCGCTGCCGGGCATGATCCGCATGGGCACCCTCGACGCGTATCACCTACGCCCACAACCACTTCTGTTGCAACTCGTCACTTCGGATATCTCACTGCGCAGACTCGCACGCGCCGCGGTAGCGGTGATCGTGCTGGTAGTTGGGTTGTGTCGCAACCCCATCGACTGGGGCATCGCGCCAGTTATCCTGATCGTGATCACCTTGGTGAGTGGAATCGCCCTGTTCTGTGGCCTTTTCGTGTGTGCGGCAGGCCTACAGTTCTTCTTAATCGACGGCGCCGAGCTCACCAACAGTTTCACCTATGGCGGCTCGTTTGCCGCGATGCAGCCCGCGTCGGTGTTCCCGACCCCGCTGAAGCTGCTTTTCGGGTTCGCGATCCCGGTCGCGTTCACCGCCTACGTGCCAACGATCGCGCTGCTCGGCCTGCCGGGTCCACCACTGTTGCCCGCGTGGTCGGCCTGGTTGACGCCGGTCGCCGCCGCATGGGTGTGGCTGCTCGCTGCCGCCGCATGGCGCGTCGGAACACGGCATTATCAGGGAGGAGGGGGCTAGTGATCAACAACGAGCACACCACACCGGCGGTCGACATCGTCGATCTGACCCGCGCGTTCACGGTCTATCGCAAGAACGGGAGTCGGTGGCGCAGGCATCGCGACTCCATCACCGCGGTCGATCGGATGAGTTTTCGGATTGAACGCGGTGCGGCGGTTGGCTATATCGGCGCGAACGGCGCTGGCAAGTCGACGACGATCAAAATGCTCACCGGCATCCTTGTCCCCACCTCGGGCAGCGTCCGCACGTGCGGGCTCGAACCGGTGCGACAGCGCCGCGAGTTGGCGTCGCGCATCGGCGTTGTCTTCGGCCAGCGTTCGCAACTGTGGTGGGATCTGCCCTTGCGCGAATCGTTTTCGATCCTCGCGGCAATTCATCGACTCGACCCCGACGTCGCCGATAAACGCACACACGAGCTGGTCGAACAGTTGGAAATGGCCGACACCCTCGACACCCCGGTTCGCCAGCTTTCCCTCGGCCAGCGGATGCGCGCGGAAGTCGCCGCGGCCCTGCTGCATTCGCCTGAGCTGGTGATTCTCGATGAACCAACCATCGGGCTCGACGTGCTATCCAAACAGCGACTACGCGAATTTCTCCGTGCCGAACGCATCGATCGTGGCACCACGTTGCTGCTCACCACCCATGACATGGGCGACATCGAACGACTATGTGAGCGCGTACTTGTCGTCGATCACGGCACCCTCGTCTACGACGGCTCGCTCACCGGTCTCGGCGCGACCGTCGGCGCACGCCGCGTACTCGTCGTCGATCTGGCCGCCCCAACGCCGGACCTCAACGATCTTGGCGACGCGCAACTGCTGTCCAGCGAGGCTGGCGGCATGCGGCAGCGCCTAGCTTTCGACGCCGAAAAGACAACGGCGGCAGAACTTTTGGCGATGGTGAGCGACCGCGCGAAGGTGCGCGACCTGTCGATCGAAGAACCGGGCATCGAAGACGTCGTGCGGCGCATCTACGAATCAGCGCGCTAGCTCAGTCGTGATTGCCCGCGTACATGCTCACATCGCCGTTCTCGCCGAGGAACGCGCTGACCAACAGGATGCCTTTAGCGCGTAGCTCCGCCTCGTCGGGAGCCGCGGTGGTGATCGAAATCTGGGGAATGGCAGCCCAATTCACGACGTAGCGCTGCGGCGGACCGTCGTCGTCGGAAAGCCGTGCGAGGCGAAACACCGAAACCGCTTTGCGTTCCATGAGCGTGCGCACCACATCGGCGATCCGCTCGGGATCCTCAAGCGCGAAAAGGAATCCGAACGTCAACTCAGGTGACGACACGTAAGCGGGCATGGTGGCAGGTTAGCCGAGAGTGATGCTTGGGTGACCCATCCGTAATCGCGGCATAACGATTTCCCTCCGACCAGCGGATTTATACACCTTACTATTGCTCGCTCGGCAGTAACGCGCTTACCTGGAACTACCCGGTGCGCAAAACCCGGGTCGTCTTCTCCCGCAACGTCGCGGCTTTTCGTCAAGGGGCAAAGCATGTCGATTGAGCACGAGCATTACACGACCACAGTGCAACTGCCCCCGCCCGCGGATTTACTACGCGCGTTCGTCGGGCAAGAGCACGCCGACTCGTGGCCGCACGCGGTGTTGACCGCCGCCGCCCATCTCGCCGACGCGCACCGTCGACGCGAACTCGCCACCGCAACGCAGCGAGCCGAGATCGACGCCGAACGCGACACATACATCGCGAGGATCAACGCCTGGGTCGCCGCGCACGTCGCGCACCGCACCGGCGCTTCGCTGCACACCGAATCCCTCGGCGCGGTAATCGACCGACTCGCCGCGAAATGGGTTGCCGCACAAGGCGCTTTGCGCACCGAGCAAAACGAAACGGCACCACGGCAGTGGGCTGATCGAACCCATCTGCTGTGGTGCCGTTTGGCCGAGCTGACTGACGGTTACCGCGATTTAGTCACTGATGTGACCGAGCATCGGCGGCGGCTGCCAGTCTGGTGAATCACTTAATCTGGTCCGGCTTTTCGGCAACGATCACGTCGTCGACGGTGAGGACGTCTTCGTCTGCCTTAGCCGTTTCGGCGACGTCGATGTCGCCTTCGGGATCGTCGTCGACGAATTCCGAATACTGAACCGATGAGCGTTCCTGCTCGGCGGCATCGCGCCGAGCGGCGACCGCCGCCTCCCGCATCTCGATGACATCGGTGACGAATTCACCGATTTCGCGCGTGACATCGGCGACAACCTGGGTGATCAGCGTGGCGATAGCACCGACACGCTTCGCACCCGAGGTCGTCAATTCCTGAACCAGATCTTTGTTGCTTTCGAATTTGCCGACCATTTACACGCTCACTTCGGTTGCCTTCCGATTACGCATGACGATAACACCGGGCTTCGGTGCCCTCTTGACGAAACGATCCGGCACCGAGAGCACGAAGATCTTCGCCCAGACCGAACCGATCTGCTTGGAGAAACGACCGGTGTTGTACGGCAGGCCGTACTTGTCGGCAAGTGCCTTGACCTGCGGGGCGATCTCCGGGTAGCGGTTGGCCGGAATATCGGGGAACAGGTGGTGTTCGATCTGGTGCGACAGGTTGCCCGACATGATGTGGAACAGCTTGCTGCCCTTGATGTTTGCCGAACCCAGCATCTGGCGCACATACCACTCACCGCGCGTCTCGACCTCGCACTCTTCGGCGGTGAACGTCTGTACACCAGCGGGGAAGTGCCCGCAGAAGATGATCGAGTAGGTCCAGATGTTGCGGACCAGGTTGGCAGCGGCGTTGCCAGCGAGGGTGTGGAAGAACAGCGGACCGGTGAGCAGCGGGTAGGCCACGTAATCCTTGACGACCTGCTTGCCCGCCTTGCGCGCCTGGCCCTTGAGCAGCGGCTTCAGGTCGGCCCACTTGCGCTTGCCCTTGACGATGTTGTCGGCTTCGAGGTCGTGGACCATGACGCCCCACTCGAAGAACACCATCAGCAGGAACGCGTAGAGCGGGTTGCCCAGGTAGTACGGGTGCCACTTCTGGCCCTCGTCGATACGCAGGATGCCGTAGCCGATGTCGCGGTCCATGTCGTGGACGTTGGTGTAGGTGTGGTGCATGAAGTTGTGGCTGTGCTTCCACTGGTCGGCCGGGCACACGGTGTCCCAGTCGAATTCGCGGGAGTTCACGCCGCGCTCACGCATCCAGTCGTACTGGCCGTGCATGACGTTGTGGCCGATTTCCATGTTGTCGAGGATCTTCGAAACCCCAAGCGCGCCAACGGCAGCCAGCCAGAACGGGGGAAGGAAGCCGAGGTACATGAGGCCACGGCCAGCGACCTCGAAGCCACGCTGGGCCTTGATGACCTTGTAGATGTAGTCGCGGTCGCGCTCGCCGAGGTCTTCGACAACGCTGGCGCGGATGGCGTCGAGCTCGCGGCCGAGCTCTTCGACCTGCTCGGGCGTGAGGATGACCGGGCCGTCTTTGCCTTCAGTCAGGATCGTCATAATTTTCTCCCCTTGTGTGTTTGAGCGAAAGTTGGTTGAGGACTTAGGAATTAGGGTCAGATCGCGATGTCGACATCGCCGACCGGCGCGTTGACGCAGATCTGGATCTGCTTGTCGGGCTCGGCGTCGAGCTCACCAGTGCGCACGTTACGCGTGCACCCTGACAACTTTGTCGCGGTGCAGGAGAAGCAAATCCCCATCCGGCAGCCGTATTCGGGGGTCAGGCCAGCGGCTTCGGCCTGCTCGAGGATGGTCGCGCCAGTGTTGTCGGCGGTGACGCCACTGCCCGAGTAGGTGACCTCGCCGGTCGCTTCGCTGGGATCGGTTGGCACCGTGGTGAGGGTGAACTCTTCGGAGTGCACTCGGTCGCCGTGGCCTTCGGCTTCGAAGATGGCCTTGACCGCGCGCATCATCGGGCCCGGGCCACACACGAAGGTCTGTGCGTCGGCGAACCAGGGTGCGACCTGGTCGAGTTCGGCGCGATCGAAGAAGCCACTGCCCTTGGACGGCTCACCGTTGACGATGGTGCCCGGCTCGACCGGGTAGCGGTATTCGACCCGGAAGTTGGGGCGGCGGTTGGCGATCGCGGTGAGCTCGGCGCGATGCGGGACGGCGGCGAAGTCGCGAGCGTAGTGCAAGAACGTGACGTCGCCTGCGAAACCCTCAGCGTCGAGGGTGCGCAACATCGACAGTACCGGAGTGATGCCGCTGCCGCCGCTGATCAACAGCACGCGGGCCGGACGCGGGGACGGCAGCTCGAAAACGCCTGCGGCAGGAGCCAAGTCGACGACCAGGCCCGGCTTCGCGTTGTCGTGCAGGTAGTTCGAGACCAGGCCGCCCGGGTGCGCCTTGACGGTGAGCTGCAAGAAGCGGTCGCCCTTGGTCTCCGGGTCGATCGGCGAGTAGCAGCGCGTGTGGCGCACACCGTTGATCGAGACACCGATCTGCACGTACTGGCCAGCGCGATGTCCGCGCCACTGCCGCGACGCGCGAAGCGTGAGGGTGACCGAGCCGGGCGTCGCATGCGAGACGTGGGTGACCTCGGCACGCAACTCACGCGCGGTGAGCGCGGGGTTGACGAGCTCGAGGTACCGGTCCAACGGGTGCGGCGTCGTCAGCGTCTGCACCAAGTCGAGCAGTCCCACCATGTCTGTTACCCCTAGTCATTGTCGGCGTGCGAACTTTCAGTGCACGTCTGTACACTCACCAGTGTGCCGGATGCACCCACTACCCTGTCAACCGGCAAAAATGTGAGGCGGACTACATGACTAGAGCTGAAGCTATGGTGGACGGATGTATGCTCAGCGTTGTGACTGAGCAGGGCGGACAGACGGCTTCGCGCAACGAACGCAAAGCTCAGACGCGTGCCGCATTGTTAGATGGCACATTGACCCTCGCGAGCGAGCGCGGTTTCGCGGCCCTGAGTTTGCGGGAAATCGCCAGGTCAGCGGGGATTGTGCCAACCGCGTTCTATCGCCACTTCGCCTCTATCGAGGACCTTGGCGCAACCCTGGTTGACGAGGGCGTCACCGCGTTGCGTCTCGCCTTGCGTGGTGTTCGCCGCAAGCCCGACGCCACCGTCGACGACACCGTCCGGTTCGTCTTTGACCAGGTCAGGGGCAAACGGGCCATCTTCGGCTTCCTCATTCGCGAACGCAATGGCGGCAGCGCGGCACTGCGCACCGCGATCGCGAGCGAGATGCAGCTCATCGTGCGCGAGATCGTCGCCGACCTTTCGCGCATCCCCGCGCTCGACTCATGGAGTCCGCAGCAGCTCGAAGTGGCCGCTGACCTGCTCGTGAGCACCGTCACCGAGGGTATAGGCACCTTCGTCGACGCGAGTCCGCGTGAAGAAAGCGCCGTCATCGCCCGCACGGTGATGCAGATGCGGTTGATCGCGCTTGGCATCGGCGTCTGGTCGCCCGACCACCGCTAAACCGCCTCTTACGCTGGCCTTTTCAGATCAGCGAACAGGTGTACACACAAATGATCTTGCCAATCGACTGTGAGCCATCACACGTGTGCACTCATTCCACGGGGTCTTTCGGCGCACGAACCGGCAGCAGCGCGGCGAGGCCAAGGGCAAGCACGATAACGAGTCCGGCGATGCCAGCGCGGTCACTGTGGAACGCCCAGACGAACAGGCCGAACATCGCTGGTGCGAGGAACGACACAGCGCGACCGGTCGTCGTATAGAGCCCGAACAGCTGGCCTTCGCGTCCCGGCGGTGCCATGCGCGCCACATACGAGCGCGCCGACGCCTGGGCAGGCCCGACGAACACCGTGAGCGCGAGGCCGAAAATCCAGAACATCAGCGTGCCGGAGAGGAACAGCAACACAATCCCGCACGCGATCATGCCGACGAGCGAGCCGACGATGACCCGTTTGGGGCCGAGGCGGTCGTCGTAGCGACCGGCGAGGATCGCGGCGATGCCAGCGACGACGTTGGCCGCGATGCCGAACAGCAGCACGTCGGCGTCGGCGAAGCCGAACACCTGCACCGCGAGCACCGCGCCGAAGGTGAAAACGCCAGCGAGCCCGTCGCGGAAGACCGCGCTCGCGAGCAAAAACCACACAACGTGCCGGTCGGCCGCCCACAATTCGCGCACATCGCCCCACAGGACGCGATAGGAGCTGAGCAAACTCACCCGCGCCTTGGCCTTGACCGGCGGCATTTCCGGCACGACGAACAGCACGGGCAGCGCGAATACCGTGAACCACACCGCGGCGAGCACGACGACGAGGCGCACGTTGAGGCCCTGGTCGGTTGGCATCTGGAGTAGGCCGCGCGTGTCGCCGTCGCCAGCGAGGAACCCGACGTAGCAGATGAGCAGCAGCACGATGCCACCGAAATAGCCCATCGCCCAACCGAATCCGGAGACTCGGCCCACCGTTGCTGGCGTGGAAACCTGCCGCAGCATCGCGTTATAGGGGACGCCAGCGAGTTCGAACGTCGCCGAGGCGAACGCGAGGAGCACGAGGCCCAACCACAGGTCGTGGTAGTCGTCGTGGACGAAGAACATCAACGCCATCGCGCCGACGGTGAGGCCGGTAAGCGTCGCGAGTGCGCGCTTGCGTGAGCCGACCGCGTCGAAATACTGGCCCGACACCGGCGCTGTAAGCGCGACGACGACACCTGCCGCCGCGAGCGCCCAGCCAAGCCACGCGCTCGCCGAAATCCCGCCGGGCAGGTCTTTGCCGACCTTGTCAGTGAGATAGACCGAGAAGACAAACGTGAGCGTGACGGCTTGAAATGCCGACGAACCCCAGTCCCACAGTCCCCATGCCACTACCGGGCCGCGCCCAGCCGCCTCGCCGACGGTGTCGGACGCGTTCACCACGCTCATGGGCGAAGCGTAATCGCGCTAGCACGGTCCGGCAGTCCACACCGGCGTTTCGGCACGCCGTCAAGCCATATGAACCTGGTTGCATAGTACCGGCCGTTGCGGATACTCTGACGAGCATGGCACTTGAGCACGCGCTCCTCGTTTCGCTCAGCGAACGCGCCGGCACGGGCTACGAGCTGGCCCGCCGGTTCGACAAGTCGATCGGCTACTTCTGGAGCGCGACGCATCAGCAGATCTATCGGGTACTCAAGCGTATGGAGGATTGCGGCTGGGTGACCGTGGAATCGGTCGATCAGCAGGGCAAACCCGACAAGAAGGTGTACTCGGTCGCCACTGGTGGCGAGGCCGAATTGCGCAGGTGGATCGCCGAACCGTCGGTGTCAACGCCCCTGCGCGATGAACTCAGCGTCAAGATTCGCGGTGCCGCCTTTGGCGATGTCGACGCGCTGTGCGCCGAGATCGCCCGTCATCGCGACCAGCATGCCGCTCGCCTCGACGAGTATCGCGCGAGCGAAAAGAAATTCTTTCCCGCGCCGGATCAGCTCTCCGGCACCGCCCTGCATCAATATCTGGTTTTGCGCGGCGGAATTCGCACCGAAGCCAGTTATCTCGATTGGTGCGACGAAGTACTAGCAACACTGCGACCGAGAAAAGGTGATGTGTCATCATGACCGCCTATCCCCACTTATCCTCACCACTCGACCTCGGTCGCACCACCCTGCGCAATCGCGTGGTGATGGGATCAATGCACACCGGTCTCGAAGACCGCGCGTGGGACACCAACAAACTCGCCGCCTATTTCGCCGAACGGGCGCGCGGCGGCGTTGGCCTCATCATTACCGGCGGTTACGCGCCGAGTCGCACGGGATGGCTCGCGCCGTTCGGCGGCAAACTCACCACCAAAACCGAGGCATATCGGCACCGGGTGATCACCAAGGCCGTGCATGCCGAAGGCGGCAAGATCGCCATTCAGATCCTGCACGCTGGCCGGTATTCGTACACACCGTTTAGCGTATCGGCGTCGGCGGTGAAGTCGGCGATCAACCCGTTCAAGCCAAAGGCGTTGTCGGGCAAGGGTGTTGAGCGCACCATCGACGACTACGTCAACACCGCCAAGCTCGCCGAGTTCGCAGGCTACGACGGCTGCGAGATCATGGCCGGTGAAGGGTATTTCCTCAACCAGTTCCTCGCGCCGCGCGTGAACAAGCGCACCGATGAATGGGGTGGCACCCCGGCGAATCGTCGTCGCCTGCCGGTGGAAATCGTGCGTCGCATTCGCGCGGCGGTTGGCCCGGAATTCGTGATCGTCTTCCGGTTGTCGATGGCCGAATTGGTCGAAAAGGGCCAGACGTTCGAAGAAATCATCGCGCTGGCAAAGGAATTGGAGGAAGTCGGCGTCGATATCATCAACACCGATATCGGCTGGCATGAGGCGCGTGTGCCGACGATTGTCACGTCGGTGCCGCGCGCGGCGTTCGTCGAATTCACCGCGAAAATCGCGCGTGCGGTTGACGTGCCGGTGTGCGCGTCGAACCGCATCAATATGCCCGAGGTTGCCGAGGAAATCCTCACGCGCGGCGACGCGGCGCTTGTCTCGCTCGCGCGTCCGCTGCTCGCCGATCCCGAGTGGGCCAACAAGGCTTTCGAGAATCGCGCCGACGAAATCAACACCTGCATCGCGTGTAACCAGGCTTGCCTCGACCACGCGTTCGGCAACAAGAAGGTGTCGTGCCTGGTCAACCCGCGTGCGGGTAGCGAGACCACGTTGCGGTTGCTGCCGACGCGTCGAGCCAAGCGCGTCGCCGTCGTCGGGGCCGGCCCGGCTGGGCTGTCGGCTGCGGTGAATCTCGCCGAGCGCGGCCACACCGTCGACCTTTTCGAAGCCGACGACCGCATTGGCGGCCAGTTCGACATCGCCCGTCGCATTCCCGGCAAAGAAGAATTCGACGAGTCGATCCGCTACTTCCAGCGCAAGATCGAATTGACCGGCGTGAACCTTGAATTGGGTCGCCGCGTCACCGCGACGGAACTGCTTGACGGCGGCTACGACTCGGTCATCCTCGCGACCGGCGTTCGGCCCCGCATCCCCAACATCCCCGGCATCGACCACCCGATGGTGCTGTCGTATGCCGAACTGGTGAAGCAGTCCAGGCCGGTTGGTAAGAAGGTCGCGGTGATCGGCGCTGGCGGCATTGGGTACGACGTCAGCGAGTACCTCGTCACCGAGGGCCACCCCACCTTGAAGCTCGACGAGTGGAAAGAGGAGTGGGGCGTCGACGCCGACGACGAGCAGGTCCAGGGCCAGCTCAAGCGCCCGAACCCGGCGCCCGCCGCGCGCGATGTTGTTCTGCTGCAACGGAAGTCGACGCCGTTCGGCAAGGATCTTGGCAAGACTTCCGGTTGGGTCCATCGCGCCGCGCTGAAGGCGAAGGGTGTTGAACAGGTCGGCGGCGTCAACTACGAGCGCATCGACGACGCTGGTCTGCACATCAGCTTCGGCGAAAACCGCGAAAACCCGCGCGTGCTTGAAGTCGACAACGTGATCGTGTGCGCCGGTCAGGAGAGCGTGCGCGAGTTGGAAGAGCCGTTGCGCGCGGCCGGAATCGACCTGCACCTCATTGGCGGCGCGGACGTCGCGGCCGAACTCGACGCCAAGCGCGCGATCGACCAGGGCACGCGCCTAGCTGCCCGCCTGTAAGACCCGGTCGCCCGCCGCGATGGGCGACCGCCGCCGCCCCGCCGACCCTCGTTTCGCATCCGGGGATCGTCGGGGCGGCACTTCCTTGCGCGCCGAGCGGCATTTCCTTGCGCACCGAGCAGCATTCGCTTGCGCGCCGGGCAGCACTTCCTCGCGTGCCGGGCAGCACTTCCTTGCGCGCGCCGGGCGGCACTTCTTTGCGCCCCGAATGGGCTGCGCCACCCGCGATGACCGGTGAGGATCCGGGTGAGCCCGGTGGAGTCGCGCCGTTAAGTCCCCAGCGCCCTGCGAACCCGCGCGACAAACGCCGCGCCCTCCCCGCTCGCCCACCAGCGCAAATGGCCGCCGAGCCAGTCGTGGTACGCCTCTTCGGCGCGCTCGTCGTCGGCGACGCTGAGGAAGTAGTCGATTTCCGACAGTTCGTACCCGACATGCACGAGCGGCAGTAGTTCGACCACCAGGCGCTTGTCCGTTGCCGACAACGCGCGCACCGATTGGTAGCCATCGAGCAGCGCGGTTAGCTGGTCGGTTCGCGCGTTCGCCGGGCCCCCGTCGCGCAGCGCGACCCAGTCGATCATCGTTCGCTCAATGGCGGTCGCGATATCGAACGCGGCGGTTGTGCGGTCGGCCAGCCCGAAGTCGAGCACCCCCGTCACCTCGTGCCCGGTCCAGAGCAGATTCGTCGGATGCCAGTCGCCATGCGTCCAAAGTGGTTGCGCGCCATCAAGGTTCGCCGTTGCTTGCGGGATCTCCGCGCGCCAGTCGCGACCGACGAGCATCCGCGCGACCGCGGGCCGCTCCGCGATCGCCGCCTCAACGGCCGCGTGCACGTCGGACCACATGCTCGCGATGAGGGGGCGCGGCTGTCGCGTTGGCGCATCGAATCCCTGTGCGGCGCGATGCAACCGAGCGAGCGCGACCCCGGAGCCTTGCGCGTCGTCGACGTCGCGATAGGGCGACCAGGAGAAGTCGGCCCGATACCGATCCTGGCCTTCCCCAACCCGCTGAACTTCGTACGCGTACGCGCCGTGTACGCGCCCACGTTCGAGGGCCGTCTCGCCAGGGTCGTCGCAGCTCACGGGCTCAGCCACTGCTCCAAAGTCGTCGCTTCGCACAGCACTGTCACGCTGCGCAGCACCGTCACCTCGCACAGCGCTGTCGCGTTGCAAAGCACTGTCACGCCGCGCCAGGCCGTCTGAATCCGAGCGTCCGCGCGGGACATCGCCAAACGCGGTCGCACGCATCTCCGGCACTAGAACACCCTGAGCGCGAAGGTGATTCGCGAATCGGTGCTCTTCCCCCAATGCAGCCAGGTCACGCACCCGCGCTGGCAACCGCTTCACGATCAGCGGCCCCACATCCGAACTGACCTGCACCGTCGTGGAAAGCGGTCGCGCACTTCGCCATTCGATCGCATCGACCTTCCCACCCCACGTCTCAGCAACCGCTCGTGACGCCTCATCCAGCGTCAACGCATCGCCCAACCCCGGGCTACTCACACCGAACCCCGCGCCGTGAGCATGTGCCCCAGCTCAGCGCCGCCGCGTCCAGCGGGCCAACCGTGCGCCCGCTCCCGCCGCCCGACGTGTCCACCTGCGCCGGGCGATAACCGCATGCAACGCACCGGTGCGCCAAGCGACCGCGGCTGTCGTCTCCGAGCCGTGAGCACGTGACCCACCTCAGCGCCGCATCCAGGGCCGCCGGCGGACCAGCCGCGCCCGCTCACGCCACCGCCCGACGTGTCCATCCGCGCCGGGCGACAACCGCATGCAGCGCACCGGTCCGCCAAGCGCCTGCGGCTGTCGCCTCCGACGGCGCGTACCACCTCAACTCCGCCGGTCAATAACCACAATCACGCCCGTCGCCAACCCAGCTACCACAAACGAAAGCAGCGACGCCGACGTCCACCAGCTCGGGTGGAAACCGATGCGGTCCTGCACCGAAACCCACCAGTTCGCCCACCACGTCACCGAACCCGGGTTGCACAGCTGGTAAACGATGAACCCAATTGCCCACGGCAACAACATGATTGGGCGCGCGGGGGACGACGGCGACAGGTCCCACTTCCGTCGACCACGCCCGAAGAAGAAGTCAACAACCAGCACCGCCGTCAACGGAATGAACACTGACCCAATCAAATACAGGAAATTCGCATACCAACTGAAGTCCGTGACATTGATCGCGAATACGGTCGCGATCACGCCAACGATCCCCGCGAGCACGCGTCGATCAACACGCGGGAACAGGTTTTGAATCGACATCGCCGTGGAATACACATTGGCGAAGGACTGGTCCGTTTCCCGCAGCACAAGTACCGCGAAGAACACCCACCCTGCCGCAATGCCGAGGAAGGTGTCGAAGAGCCGGTCAGGATCGCCACCCACATGCAGCAGGGCGATGATGCCGAGCAGGTAGCACCACGTTTGCGCCACCGAATACCCAACGAGCATGCCGCTAGTCGCCGCGCGCGTCGATCGCGAATGACGCGTGTAGTCGGCAGCCAGCGGCACGAACGACACCGCGACCGCCAACGCGGTGTCAACGGCGGGGAAGAATCCGGCCCATGACGTGTCAGCTACCTCGGGCAGCGGTTGGCGCACCAGCTGAATAGTGAAGTAAGTCATCGCGATAAACACCGCGACGGTCACGTATTTGCGCAAAATCCCAACAACGTGGATCGGCCAAATCGCCATCACCGTGCTCACCACGCCCGCCGCGATCACCACGATCGCGTGCGGAATCCGGTCGTGGGTCAGCGCGGCGACACCGGCCGCTATCACTGTCAGCTCGAAAACGCCCCACCCGACGCACTGCACAATGTTGGCCACGGTCGGCAACGTCGACAGTTTCGTGCCGAACAGTCCACGGAAGTTCGCCATCGCGGGAGCGCCAGTTCGCGCGCCAACCGCGCCCGCCGCCGCGACCATCGAGGTACCGATCACCGTGCCAACCACGGTCGCGATAATTGCGGCGACCAGCGGCAATTGCGCGTAGCCAGCCGGTTTCAGCACGTAAATCGCGCCGGTGAACCCGATGAGACTGATGCCGAGGTTGGTCCAGAAGGCGGCCTGATCAGCGAAGCCAAAGGTGCGCGCGGGCTCAGTCGACAGCCGAAGCGGTGCTTCGGGCTCGGTCTTGCGGCGCGGGGATTCTGTAGTCATAGCGGCTCTTATGCTATTGCCGAAACCGGCATTCGGGGCGTCACCTAAGCTCACCGCGTGAGCTTGCCCTCCCCCACCGCAGATAATCGTGCCGTCGTCACTGGCGCTTCCTCCGGCATCGGCATGGCCTTGGCCGCCGAACTCGCCGGGCGTGGCTATTCGCTGATCCTCGTCGCGCGACGTGGTGAAGTGCTCGCCGAACTCGCCCAGCGCCTCACGCTGGCCCACGGCATCACCGCCGAAGTCCGCGCGGTCGACCTCGCCGACCGCGAACAGCGCGCCAGCCTCGTCGACGAACTCGCCGTCCGCGACATCGCGATCCTGTGCAACAACGCGGGCATCGCGACGTTCGGCCCGGTCGCCGAACTCGACTTCGCCTACGAACGCATGCAGATGGAACTCAACGCCACCGCCGTCCACGACCTCACCCTGGCCGTGCTGCCCGGCATGCTTGAGCGCAAAGCGGGCGGCATCCTGATCAGCGGTTCGGCCGCGGGCAACATGCCGATTCCGAACAACGCCACCTACGCCGCGTCGAAAGCGTTCGCCAACACCTTCAGTGAGTCGCTGCGCGGCGAGCTCAAGGGGTCAGGCGTGAACGTCACGCTGCTCGCGCCCGGCCCGGTTCGCACCGAGATTCCAGCACCCGAAGAGGAGTCGATCGTCGACAAGATGGTTCCCGACTTCCTGTGGGTTTCGTCGGAATACACCGCGAAGGTGTCCATCGACGCGCTCGCCCGCAACAAGATGCGCATCGTCCCCGGCCTGATCAGCAAGGGCATGAGCGTTGCTGGCAACTACGGGCCGCGTTCGTTCACCGCGCCGATCGCCGGTGCGTTTTACAAGAAGTTGGGCGGCTGAGTTTAGGGTGACTCAAATGTCGGACAACCAACTTCTGGTCTGGATGGACTGCGAGATGACGGGGCTGCGGCTCGACAGCGACAAGCTGATCGAGGTCGCCGCGCTCGTCACCGACTCCGACCTCAACATCCTCGGCGACGGCGTCGACATCGTGATCCACGCCGACGACGCCGCGCTGGCCTGCATGCCGCCCGTTGTCGCGGAGATGCACGCGAAGTCGGGGCTCACCGAGGAAGTGCGCAACTCGACGGTCACGCTCGAAGAGGCGCAGCAGCAGGTGCTCGACTACATCCGTGAGTACGCGCCGAACGCCCGCACCACGCCGCTGTGTGGCAACTCCATCGCAACCGACCGTGGGTTCATCGCCCGCGACATGCCTGAGCTCGACGCGCACCTGCACTACCGGATGGTCGACGTTTCCTCGATCAAGGAACTGTCGCGGCGCTGGTTCCCGCGCATCTATTTCGGTCAGCCGGAGAAGGGCCTCGCCCACCGCGCGCTCGCCGACATCAAGGAATCCATCCGCGAACTTGAGTACTACCGTCGCACCCTTTTCGTGCCGCCACCCGGCCCGTCGAGCGCCGACATCGCGTCCGTCGCCGACGCCGTTATCGAAGCGGTTGATGTGTCAGGATCAGCCCCGCGACCAGCGGATTAGGGTCTCACGGCGAAAGACGATAGTATTTAGCGCGCCGGTGCGAACCGGCAATGGTGACTGTAGTTCAGTTGGTAGAGCACCAGGTTGTGATCCTGGCTGTCGCGGGTTCGAGTCCCGTCAGTCACCCCGAAGCGAAAGCCCGGTCCATCTCGGACCGGGCTTTCGTCGTTTTCCCCTCTTGGTCGAATGACCATGACAGCCCCACCGCGTGCGACTACACTCCCCCGGTGCGCCCTACTGTGGCGTAGCTCTCTTACCAGTTACCGAAAGTTCGCCTTGATGAAGCGCTGTTCCCTCGCCGCCGCGGCGTTCGCTGCCGCTGTTGTCCTCGCCCCCGCCGCAACGGCCGCTACCCCCGAGTCACCGGTGTCTCCGGCGACACCCAGCAGTGGGTCCGGCAATGTCGGGTCGACCAGCGGTCTGGAAACTACTGGCTCGTCGACCACCGACGTCTCCGCGTTCGCCCGGCTCGGTGTGCTGCTCTTCGGCGGGCCGACCACCTGCACGGCGGTCGGCAGCGCCTTGGCGATCATGGGCGACGCGATGATGGACTGCAAGTAGCCCTAGCTCTGGTCGGCGTTGCCAGCCTTCCACTCCGCCCACGGAACGTTCCAGTCACCGAGCCCGTCGACGCCGGACAACGTGCCGCCAACCGTGTTCTTGATGATGGTGATGTCGCCGCGCTTGGCGTTCTCATACACCCACTGCGCGTTAGCGGGGCTCAGGTTCAAGCAGCCGTGGCTGGCATTCGAATAGCCCTGCTGGCCAATCGACCAGGGCGCGGAGTGGAAGAAAATGCCGCTGTAGGAGATGCGCGTCGCGAAATCGACCGGCGTGCGGTAACCATCCGACGAGCCAACCGGCACACCGTAGGTCGACGAGTCCATGATGATGTGCTCGAACCGGTCGCTGACGATGTAGATGCCGTTGTCGGTTGGCGTGGAATCCTTGCCCATCGACGTCGGCATCGTCTTGATCACCTGCCCGTTGCGCTCGACAACAACCTCGTGCGTGTTGTCATCGGCGGTGAAGACAACCGCGTCGCCGATGACGAAGTTGGATGCGATGTTGTCCTGGCCAAACAGGCCGCGCCCCAAGTCTTTTCCGTAGACGTTCACATCCACGGTGACCTTGGTGCCCGGGTTCCAGAACTTCTCCGGCCGCCACCGCACCTCGCGATTGTTGACCCAGTAGAACGCGCCTTCGACGGCAGGCTCAGTCTTGATCGTGATCGCTTCTTGCGCGGCCTTGCGGTCGGGGATGTTCTCGTCGAACTGAATCGCGACCGGCTGACCGATACCAACGACCTCACCCTCAGCGGGCAGCAGGTACGGCTTGGTCTGCGAATGCGGCGAGCTGGTTGTGAAGCTGAGCATGGTGGTATTCGAGCCGCCAAGACCCATCGCGGTGGCGGCGAGGCGATAGGTTTTGCCGTAACCGAGCACCTCGGTGGTGGCCCATGATGAGCCATCCGGGGCAAGCTGACCCGCGACGGGCGCGCCTTCAGGGCTCAGCAACGAAACCTGCGTGAACTTGCCGTCCTCGACACCAAACGACATCGGCATCGCGGGCGAAACCCCAAGCTGCCCATCCTTAATACCGGAAACCAGCTTGGGCTTGATGAGCTCGGTGACGGGGTTGCGGTCGATCGCCGCCTCCACCCCCGGGCTCTCCGCCGACGTGCACGCCGTCGCGCCAATCGCGAACGCCGCGAGCAGCGCCATCGGCCCGATCATTGCCTTCAGCGACCGCGGTCGCCCACCATTGCCACGCATGTCAACCCCACTTTCTTGCCGACGCGAATTACCCGGGTTCCCCCCACGAACAGGGCGGTCAAGGTTCGTCGTCGGGCCAATTCTGCCAGCAGCCACCGACACTGACTTGACGAAGCGCGCCCGTTGACTGGGTCAATTCACAATCGTTAGATACCTGCCGAACCCGTCGGCGTTAACATCTCACACGCGCTTGCGTCTGCGCAGGTCAGGCCCCGATTTCACTTTTGCCAAACCCACCTGCTAATGTTTATCCCGCACCGCAGCCCTGCGGCATGCGCCATTAGCTCAATTGGCAGAGCAGCTGACTCTTAATCAGCGGGTTCGGGGTTCAAGTCCCTGATGGCGCACAACAAGAAGGCTCCTGACCAGGTTATTCCGGTCAGGAGCCTTCTTCGTTTTAGTGGGACTACGCGTCGGTACTCCCATCATCGTCGCTGCGCTCGCGGTGGCGAGGCCATGACTTGGGCGCGGCCAGGATGCCGATTACGAGCGACCGCGGGCGTCGGCTCTGACCGGGTCGCGACGGCGGCTGCGGTGCTCAACCAAATCGGTAGTGCGACAAACGATCTCGGAAGATCGAGCGCATTCCGTGCCCCTGTGCCACGCCCGACCATCGCCACACGCCTTATCAATCCCCCGGTTATCAATCCCCCGGTTAACAGCGCGGGCGATAGCCACGATGTATTGGTCAGTCGGGATATCGCTTCGTCCCTAGGGGTTGGTCATGCGCAAGATTCGATACGTTGGCGTTGCCGCAGTGCTCTGTGCGCTAGTCGCGGGGTGTGATGGGGAAACGTCGAGCGGCGGCGTGACCGCGTTGCCTCCCACCACCTCGCAGACTGCCGCGCCAGGAGTCTCGGTCGTCACCGAACCGCCGGGGACAACGGCCAACCCGGGAGGTCCAGCCAACCCCGAAACCTCGGGCACCGTCGCGCCGAGTACCGCACCGAAGCCGCCCGAGCCGTCGACGACAACCACGTCGCCCGTGGTTGTCCCGCCCGGTCCCGCGACCAACGTGGTTTCGCTTGTCGCCGTTGACAATTCAGGTAAAGCGATCAACGGTTTCTCGATCGTTCAGCCCGACCCCATTGGCGATATCGACTGCAAATATGTGGCAGGAAGTCGCTCGGCAACCACTGCGGGTGTCGTTGAATGCGGCGCGTCGGCGCAAGCGGCGAACGTCTGCTGGATCGCCCCCGACAAGGCGTCGCTCCTCTGCGCCGACGATCCCTGGCAGCGCGGCGTCCGGCGGTGGACGGTCCAAGCCCCGCCCGTGGCGGCGGCCGCGCAGTCGGCGAATCCCGAACCGTGGGCGCTTGAACTCGCCGACGGTCGGCACTGCCGCATTCGCGTTGGCGGCGCATGGGGTGGTCGCAGCGACGGACTCGTCGGCGCGTACTCCTGCGACGGGCACGATGTCGTGTTGCAGATGCCCGATGCGGCGACCGCGATGAACAAGTCGAACCCGGCGTGGACCGTCCAGGTTGGCGAGCTCGGCGCGGGCGCACCCGACCTGCCCGCCCCGAAAACAATCCAGGTGCGGACCGCTTATTTCGCCGCCGCGAGCTGACGGTCTAACGCGATGGGCGTGTCGCAGTCGAGACCGTTGGCATAATCGTGCACGTTCGCGGCCAAAGTCCCGGAAAGCGGCTACTGCGGCGCGAACGCGCACGAAAATGCCAACGACACGCCCGGACCATTCACGTCGAGGATGGGCGAAAACGCGAAATCGCCTGTCACAGTGACGAATCGGGAGATAGTGATCGGCTATCTCGCCTGTTGAAGCCGGTGTGGTGGACATGAGCAACCGCGCCGAAGTCAGCGCCCCGGCACCGTGAGATAACGCGTCCCGCGCTGACGGTATCGTCTTTCAATGCCCATTACCTCGCTCAACGGCATCCAGCTCAACTACGACGTCACCGGCTCGGGACCGCTCGTCCTCATGGTGATGGGCAGTGGCAGCCCCGGGCGCGTTTGGCGCACATATCAGGTGCCCGCGCTGGTCAAAGCCGGATTCCAGGTCGCGACGTTCGACAATCGCGGGATCGCGCCGTCGTCGGAGTCGGCGCACGGGATCACGACGGCCGACCTTGTCGCCGACACCGCCGCGCTTATCACCCACCTCGGCGCGCCCGCGCATGTGGTCGGCACGTCGATGGGGTCGCGCGTCGTCGCCGAGCTCGCGCTCGCGCGGCCCGAGCTGGTTCGCAAAGCGGTGATGTTCGCGGCGACTGCGCAACCCCACCCCGTCGGCTCCACGCTGAGCAAGGGCGAACAAGCGTTGTACGACAAGGGAATTCAGCTCCCGCCTGAGTACTCGGCGGCGATTAAAGCGATGCTGAACCTGTCGCCGCACACGCTCGCCGACCCGGCCAAAGCGCAGGAATGGCTCGACATTTTCGAGTTCACCGGCGGCAAAGGCACGCCAGGCACGCGCGCGCAAATGGCGATGGATCGGTCGCAGGACCGTCGCGACGCCTACCGGGGCATTCGCGTCCCGTCGCTCGTCGTCGGATTCGGCGACGACCAGATGGTGCCGCCGCGCTTCGGCCGCGAAGTCGCCGATGTCATTCCCGGCGCGAAGTACACCGAGATCGAGCACTGCGGCCACTACGGCTACCTCGAACGGCCCGACGAGGTCAACCGCGTCCTGATCGACTTCCTCTCCTGAAAGGCATTGCGACCGTGAGTGATTCGCTTCCACCCTGTCCCGCTTGCGCATGTGAGTACACCTACGAACTGGGCGCGCTGCTCGTGTGCCCGGAGTGCGCGCACGAGTGGGAGCCGAAAACCGCCGACGCTGGCGACGACGTGATCCGCGACTCGGTCGGCAACGTGCTCGCCGACGGCGACACCGTGACCGTCATCAAGACGCTCAAGGTCAAGGGCAGCCCCACCGGCATCAAAGCGGGGACGAAGGTGCGCAACATCCGCCTGGTGCAGGGTGTTGGCGACCACGACATCGACTGCAAGGTCGACGGGATCGGCCCGATGCAGCTCAAGTCGAGCGTGGTCAAAAAGGTGTAATCGGCGGTTTGATCCAGAGGATCTTTTCGTCAAGCGAAGGGCGCGTGGCCGCCGGATGCGTCGGATTGCGTTCGGCCCACGCGTCTTTTTCGTCTAACAACCCCGCGACAACCTGCCAGGTTTCGCCGGTGCTCGGCGGGTTAGTTTTCGCTGCTCGCGCGAGTTTGCGCAGGGTGGCGTCGGGCAGGCCGCGCAGTTCGGCTGCGGTAATCCCGCGCGCCCAGATGTAGGCGGCGAGCTGGCGCGCCTTGACGAGCCGGTGGGCCGTCGCGGCGCTGGAATGGGCGTGATCAGGTGCCTGATCAGGAGAGTCTGGCACTCGACCAGCTTAACGGCCCACAAAACGCACAACGCCCACACTCAGTCGCCATTGACTGGGTGCGGGCGTATCGGTCGCCATTGACCGTGCTTGCGGACGCCTAGCGACGTCGATGCATCAGTACGCGCTGTTGACGTTGTCCATCGAGCCGTAGCGGTGCGCGGCGTAGTTGCAGGCCGCGACGATGTTGGAAACCGGGTTCCACACGTCGAACGCGGTGCCCTCAACGTGGTACGCGGCGAAGGTCGGGTCGATCACCTGAAGCAGGCCCTTCGAAGGGATGCCGTTGATCGCGTTGATGTCCCAGAGGTTGATGGCCTGCGGGTTACCGGTCGACTCGCGCATCACGTTGCGGTAGATGCCGTCGTAGGAGCCGGGGATGCCCTTTTCCTTCATGATGTCGAGGGCCTGACGGATCCAGCCATCGAGGTTGTCGGCGTAGGCGGGGGCAGGGGCGGCTTCCGGAGCCGGTGCGGGCGCGGCTTCGGGGGCGGGCGCCGGCGCGGCCTCAGCCTTGGGTGCGGCCTGGACGGCGGCGGGGATGTTCTGGGCCTGCTCGACGACGGGGGCGGCGGCCTGAACGGCGGGCACGTTGTCGTCGGCAAAGGAGATAGCGGAGGAGGCGGCCACGGCAACCAGGCCGACAGCGGCTACGGCGACGGTGAAAGCTTCACGGCGCGAGCGGCGGCCGACAACGGAGTTGAGCTTGTTCTTGTTCAGCATTGCTTTTCTGTTCCTTCATCTCTGTCTGGGATCCGCGTGGCGGACTCGCTCAGCGCGCACGAGGGCGACACCGGTCAGGCGATGTGTTGTTTCTGTCTGTGTTTGGAGGTGCGACAATGGTTGAATGAGGACGCTGCATGTTTGCTGGCTGTCTCTCTTGTCGCACGGTGCTCCACAGCTGGCTGCGGGGAGACCACGCGCTGTCTGGTTCCGTGCGTCGAAGTTGGATTCCTTCGCGCTAACCAAACCGCAGGTCCGTTTGTGACCTGATGACAGAATGGTCACGCTAGGTTAACGCAGGGTGAACGAAACCTGAATGAAAAATGATAGCGATCTTGGTTTCCTGGCAATCAGGTTGCAGAATCGTTACGTACGCAGGGAGTTTGCTGGCTCGCGCGAAGTGGTCGCCGTCACAGAAAAAGTTTGGATATTTTCTGCTTGGGTAGGGCGTGAGCAGCGCTTTTGTGGCCGATGTGACGGCTGAGGTCGCGTCGGCGCGCTCTGATAACAGGCTTGTCACCGAACGGAAGGCGAGTACATGACATCAACCGTGACCGTAACGACGGCCCAAGAGCTGGCTAAGGCGCTCAGCGACGGCGCGCGTGACATCGAAGTGAGCGGCACGATCGCCGGATCGCCCGAGATCACGCTGGCGCCCGGAGTCTCGTTGCACGGCGGCACGCTGCGCTTCGGCGCGAAAGGCGTGCGCCTCACCACCGACAACACGCTTTCCGATATCACCATCGAAACCAACGACGTCGAACCGGCTGTTCTCAACGACACGACCGTCGACGACCTGGGCACGTTGACCTTGCGCGACGTCACTACGCGCGGCCAGATCGCCATCCTCGCCGAAGACAACGTGCGTGCCGGGCATGTGCATGCCGAGCGGGTGCACGTTAAGGCGGCGGATGTGCGCGGGCGTTTCCATCGACCGCACGGCTTTGGTGTCGACGCGTTGCAGGGTGGGTTCACGCTGTGGAACCGCCAGGCCGACCCCGCTGTCGTCCTTACTGCCGAACTGCTCGACATCTCGGCAGGGAGTAAGGACGAGCCGGTGCGCGGAAGTGGCGTGTTCGTCGGCGGCCACGGCGACTGGGCTGGCTTGGAAGATGGCGGCACGATTCGCGTCACCGAACTGCGCACCGGCGAAATCCACACCGACGGCGGCATCCCGACCGCGACCCCCGACCTCATCTCCGGCGCGGTCTTCGTGATTACCGGCGCGCACGTGGACCGCGTCGTGAACGTTGGGCCCGTGACGACGTACGGGCAAAACGACATGGTCCTCGACAACTGGGGCAAGGTCACGACGTGGACTGCCCAGGCAGCGGTCACCTCGCACGGGCCGAGCGGCATTGGTTTCGTCAACTTCGGCGACATCGACCTGCTCGACGTCACGGCACCGATCGTGACGACGGGCAAGGGCGCGCGCGGCTTCAACCTCTATGACGGTTCGTTGCGCGAGTCGAAGTTCAAGAGCATCGCGACCAGCGGCGACGGTTCGATCGGCATCCAGATCAGCAAGCCGCTCGGAGTCCTTTCGGTCGAGGGCGACGTCACGACCAGCGGCGGCGAGGGCTTGAGCTTGGTGCGCGGCGTGCAGTTGGTGTTGAAGGCCATCGCGTTCAGCGTGAAGGCGGGCGGGGTGGTCGACTCGGTGACGATCGGCGGCAAGCTCGCGACGAGCGGCGCTGACGTGACGACGCTGGAGGTGGCGGGCCGCATCGGTCACCTCGCTGTCGCGGGTGGGATCGAGGCGACGGGCGCTGGTTCGACCGCGGTCACCATTGATGGTGGTGAGGTCGACCTGACGGGCGTCGCCGTCAAGGAATAGCCGGGCGGCTGTCGCCGTACCGGTGGAGCCCGTTGGTCGGTGCCCTAGCGGAAGAGGGCACCCGCGCCAAAGCCGCTCATGCGGTGTGGACCGACACCACCCGGTAGAAGCGGGGATCGCGACCAGTGGCGAACTTACCGAGCTCGACTATCTCCCGTGCGACCTCCGGGTCCGCCAAGGCGGCCTGCAGATCAGCTTGGCTGCGCCATTGCGCGTAGTTCATGACGCGTTCGCCATCGACGCTGGCGTGGAGGTTGGCCGAGATGAATCCGGGACGGTGCCGCATCGTCTTCTCGGTGTGCTCGACCCAGGCTCGAACGAACTCGTCCTGCCGTTCCGGGTCGACGCTGAACGTGTTAACCAGGGTCGCAACCTCCTGGCCAACGCGAATCTCAGTGGTGCCGTTAGCTTTTGGGGTTTCGGACATACCTCAAAGTGTAGACGCGGTTGTTCGTAGATCTCAGCGATTACGCAGGTATTCCGGGTCAAACCGCCGAACCGGGGATTGATAAATGGCCTCGCCACCGCGAGCGCAGCGATGATGATGATGGGAGTACCGACGCGTAGTCCCATCAAAACGAAGAAGGCTCCTGACCGGAATGACCTGGTCAGGAGCCCTCTTGAGGTGCGCCATCAGGGACTTGAACCCCGAACCCGCTGATTAAGAGTCAGCTGCTCTGCCAATTGAGCTAATGGCGCATTCGCACTCGCTGTGTGCGTGGAAAACTTTAGCAGAGGTCCGTACGAAACAAGGAATCGTGTGGTAGGGGCCATTTTTTCTGCAAGCCGTAACGGCCGAACACGGTACATCGCATCCGCTACTAGGCGACCACGGGCTTGATTGCGTCAATGAAGTGCAGGTCGCGAACGAGCTGCGGCTTACGGCCCTGTGATTGCCGGGCTACGGCTGCATCGTGAACGCGACCGCGAATTTGACCTCGCCGGGGCCCTGCGCGGTACCAAACGCGCACATCGCGCGCCAGGTGTAGGGCGTGTTGAGGGCGAGATCCTTGACGGTCGAGTGCCATTTGTAGTCACCCGGAATGGACTGATGGTGGTCGTGATAGACGGGCAGCCCGTCGACTGATGCTGTACACGCCATCGTGTTGCCGGTCATGAGCACCTGGACGCTGGGGTCGATCGTGAGCGTCCAAAACATCCGGTTGCTGAATCCCGCGTCGGTCGCATAGACGACGTCGGCTTTGAAACTGCCGTGGTTGTTCTTGTAAGCGTAGCTCTGGCTGGCGGGCGTGAAAGTGGCGACGACCGGCACTTGCGCGGCCGACGGTCCGGTGAGCACCAGAGCGGCAGCTAGCGCGGCAAATGCTGTGAGAAGGGACGAACGTGTTCTGCGCGACATGAGAATGAGTCCTGAGGGGTTTCGTCGATCACGACGTCCACACGCAGGCCCTTGTGAATGTCGGCGTAGCGCAGGCCGTCAAGGTCTGTGACGTGAAACCACACATCACGACCCTCGTCAGTCCTGAGCACGCCAGTGCCCTTGGCCGGCTTCCAACGTGCAACGGTGGCGGCTTCCATGGCAACTCCCAATGATCGGTGTGGTCGGTCAATGATCGCGCGGATAAGCGAGATCGGCTAGCAACTATCCATAGGAGCGCGCGTCACCTCCCCGAGAGCTGCGCGACCCTGGTCGCTTCCGGTCCATCGCAGCGCCGCCTCGGTCACGCCCCACAAGCGCGGCGTCTCGTCCTCGCTACGCACGAGGCCCAACGCCGCGAGGTGTCGCAAGTCCGATGCGATGGAGGCGCGTTGGCGCTCAAGATCCTCGGCGAGCTGAGCGACAGTCAGATCGGCATCACGCAGTGCGCCGATGATCTGGGCGTGTGATCGGTCCATAGCGAACCCCTTGCGTGCGCTGATGATTTGGTTCGCCCCGCCGTCGAGGATGAAGGGCCGACTCGACGACGCGGCGTGAGAGAAGAGTGCGCGTCGCAGCGGGGCACAGCAGGTAGTCACGTCCCACCGCGCACGTCGGGGGAATCTCCCCACACTGGCGGTTCTCATATCCCCACGGGCGCAACGGATCTATGCTAGGAAGACCTCTTCGCGGAGGGCTTAACCCCCGGCCGACGGGCCGGGGTATCCGCGACGAAGGCAGGCCCCGCGACGAAGGCAGGCAGATATGCCGACCCCAGACGAGCTCGCCGCCAAGGCAATTGGCGAGCGCATCCAAACTATTCGCGAGCGCACCGGCAAGTCACGCGACGTCATCGCCGGTCTTGTTGGCAGGTCACCCGATTGGCTACGCGACGTCGAGCGCGGTCGCCTCAAAAACCCGCCGCCGCTCGACCTGCTGTTGCGCATCGGGCAAGCTCTCGGCGTGCGCGACCTGACCGAAATCACCGGCGATCACGAGCTGCTCGTCGGCGTCTCCCGTCATGCCGGACATCCTGTCGTCCCCGCGATCCGCGAGGCGATCGAGTCGGTGCACCTGACGCCGTCGCCGTCACCGATCGACCCTGCTGAGCTGCGCGCGCGAGTCGAGCGCGCCTGGCGATTGTGGCACACCTCGACTACCCCGCGCGCCGACGCCGGGGCGATGCTGCCCGCACTCATCCGCGACGGCCGCCGCGCGGTGCGAACCTTGGAAGGGAGCGAACGCCGCGCTGCCGCAGCCGCATTGAGCGGTGCCTATGCACTGAGCGAGCAGGTGCTCGCGTGGGTGGCTGACGCGCCGTTGCTGTGGCTCGCCGCCGACCGCTGCATGTCGGCGGCCGAGGACGCCGACGATCCGGTCACGCTCGCCGCCGCGAGCTGGGTCCTCGGCAATGTCTGGCGTGCGACAGGCCGCGAGGACGACGCCTACCAGCTCGCCGCCGACGCGGTCGCGCTGCTTAAGCCACGCCTCGACGGAGACCAAGACGCGCAAGCACTTTGGGGTGCGTGCCAGTTGCACGGCGCGATCACCGCCGCCAAGCTTGGCCGCGAGGGCGACGCGCTGCGCGGGATTGATCATGCGATGGGCATGGCTCGCGCGCTGCCCGCAGGATCGGCGCACCCGTGGACGCTGTTCGGGATCGCGAATACCGAAATCAGTGCGGTGTCGGTGCAGGTCGAGCTACGCAAGAGCGGTGGTGCGCTCGACGCGGCGAGCATCGTCGACCCGGACGCAGTGCCGAGCGTCGACCGGCGCGCGCGGCTGTGGCTCGAACTGGCGCGGGCGTACTCACAGCAGCGCGACTGGTTCGGCACGCTCGGCGCGCTGCGCACGGGCGCGTCCGTGTCCGAGGAGTCCATGCGGTGCCACCCGCTGGCGCGATCGCTCGCGGGCGAGCTCGTAACGCGCGGCGGCAAGATCATCTCAAGGGACTCGCGGGCGCTCGCCACGCAGCTCGGCGTCACTGCCTAGCCCGGATCGCCTTGTGGACGCCGTCCACAAACGCGGCTAATCGCGGCCCATATCACCCCAGCCAATCCCGAACTACCCCAAGGATTCCCAAGTTCGCGGGTCGTGAACAGGGTGCACGAGGCGGTTCAAGTACCCCTCGTGACACGGAAACCAGCAGCTTAGGGCGTAATCATTCGATTGCGCCCTACTTGCGTCCACATTGCGGTCCACAAACCAAGGAATCTGAGCGGATTCGCTTGGGTAGAGCGGGCCACGCCAGGCCCTGCCCCGCCTCAATGAAGTGCAGCTCGTGAACGAGCTGCGGCAAGCGCTCAACCGCGCGGTGTTCGAACGGTCCGGTCAGTTGCCTCAATGAAGTGCAGCTCGCGAACGAGCTGCGGCGTGACGAGCTGCGCCTCATGGATCGGGGTGTACTGCCGGGTACCTCAATGAAGTGCAGCTCGCGAACGAGCTGCGGCTCGAAACCGGTCCATTCCCGCCCTCTGACCATTGTCAGCCTCAATGAAGTACAGCTCGCGAACGAGCTGCGGCCGAGCGGCAACCTCGCCACCGCTGGTGGCGACATCCTGCCTCAATGAAGTGCAGCTCGCGAACGAGCTGCGGCGACGCGGGCGACCACACAGCCAACGTTGTTTTGGTGCCTCAATGAAGTGCAGCTCGCGAACGAGCTGCGGCCGCCGGTCACGGCCGCCAGCTTGGCCGAGCTCGGGCCTCAACGAAGTGCAGCTCGCGAACGAGCTGCGGCTCGGGATGGTGGGCAGGCAACGCCGTGCACATCCGAGCCTCAATGAAGTGCAGCTCGCGAACGAGCTGCGGCAGCACAGCGAAAACACAAGCCCGGCCCCTTCACCGACAGCCTCAATGAAGTGCAGCTCGCGAACGAGCTGCGGCCTCGAGGTGCAGGTCGTCGACGTGTCGGCGTCGCTGGCGCCTCAATGAAGTGCAGCTCGTGAACGAGCTGCGGCAGATCGTCGCCTTGCGTGCGACGTGGGTGTCGTCGTCGCCTCAATGAAGTGCAGCTCGCGAACGAGCTGCGGCGCCATCATCACCAACGCCGACGGGCACGCCGCCCTGGCCTCAATGAAGTGCAGCTCGCGAACGAGCTGCGGCCCGGGTCGAGCCACCCCTGCGGATGGAACTCGCCGTCGCCTCAATGAAGTGCAGCTCGCGAACGAGCTGCGGCCGTACCCGCCGCGTCACCGTGCCCGTGGTCGTCGAGCGCCTCAATGAAGTGCAGCTCGCGAACGAGCTGCGGCGTTGCCCCTGGTCAGGCGCAAAGGTGGTGGGGTTGGGGTGCCTCAATGAAGTGCAGCTCGTGAACGAGCTGCGGCGCTGATGCAACCCGACCTCCGGAACAACATGCCCGCCTCAATGAAGTGCAGCTCGTGAACGAGCTGCGGCCGGCGTCGAGCCAGGATGGCAGCGTGATGTTGGCGCCTCAATGAAGTGCAGCTCGTGAACGAGGTGCGGCTGCACGTCCCCCCCGAGGAGGCTGGCAATGACGAGTGGCCTCAATGAAGTGCAGCTCGTGAACGAGCTGCGGCGGTTGCCGACTGGCTCGCCGACGGCGGCCCGCGCTGGCTAGGCCTCAATGAAGTGCAGCTCGTGAACGAGCTGCGGCCGGACCGTCCCGGACCGGCAAGGAGGCCACCGATGAGCCTCAATGAAGTGCAGCTCGTGAACGAGCTGCGGCAGGTTCGACGTCGCCCGACTACTCCGGCGGGGTCGTGCCTCAATGAAGTGCAGCTCGTGAACGAGCTGCGGCCACGGTGACCAGCAGCAGCACCGACCGCAGAAAACCGCCTCAATGAAGTGCAGCTCGTGAACGAGCTGCGGCCGGGGCCGAGGACCAGCGAACCGGGGCCGAGCTTGCCTCAATGAAGTGCAGCTCGTGAACGAGCTGCGGCGCGAATCACGCATCATCGACGCCGACCGGCATCGCCTGCCTCAATGAAGTGCAGCTCGTGAACGAGCTGCGGCCCGACGCGGTGGTCGCTGCGGCGGCGGCCGCTGGGCCTCAATGAAGTGCAGCTCGTGAACGAGCTGCGGCGCAGGTCCCCGTCGTGGTGGGTCACCGCGTACGGGCCGCCTCAATGAAGTGCAGCTCGTGAACGAGCTGCGGCCGCAGCAGCCGAGTCGCGTTGCGTGCCGCCCGCCGGAAGCCTCAATGAAGTGCAGCTCGTGAACGAGCTGCGGCCTGAGCGCCTCGGCCAGCACGGCGGCGAGCTTGTCGGCCTCAATGAAGTGCAGCTCGTGAACGAGCTGCGGCGACTTCGATGGTCACGCCCTTGTTGGTGGTGTAGCTGGCCTCAATGAAGTGCAGCTCGTGAACGAGCTGCGGCAGGTTGTCTGCATTGCCCCGACGCGGCGGGTTTGCGGGGCGCCTCAATGAAGTGCAGCTCGTGAACGAGCTGCGGCCGACCCGTGACCTCACCCTGTTGAAGCATGTGAGTGCCTCAATGAAGTGCAGCTCGTGAACGAGCTGCGGCCGGATTCCTCTCGGGTGGTCGCAGGCCCTGAGGACGGGCCTCAATGAAGTGCAGCTCGTGAACGAGCTGCGGCCGAGACGGCCCTCGCGCGCGGCGAGATGGCGCTCGCCTCAATGAAGTGCAGCTCGTGAACGAGCTGCGGCGGCGACTCGGGCGGCTGGCTGCAACCGGGTGAAATGGGCCTCAATGAAGTGCAGCTCGTGAACGAGCTGCGGCCGCCGAACCTGCCCCCGGACCCGTGGGTGCGGCTGCTGCCTCAATGAAGTGCAGCTCGTGAACGAGCTGCGGCGCGATCCGCGCGCTCCAACACAACCCCGACTCACCGGTCCTGCCTCAATGAAGTGCAGCTCGTGAACGAGCTGCGGCCCCGCAGCTCAGGTAGCGTCAGCTACACCCGTAGGAGGCCTCAATGAAGTGCAGCTCGTGAACGAGCTGCGGCGGCGAGCACCAGCACGTCGGCAGCATCGAGATTGGCGCCTCAATGAAGTGCAGCTCGTGAACGAGCTGCGGCCACCGTTATCGCAGTCCCGCCGCCTGTCCGCGCGAAGCCTCAATGAAGTGCAGCTCGTGAACGAGCTGCGGCGCCAAAGTCACTCCGCCGCCAGGGTGACGATCGAGGCCTCAATGAAGTGCAGCTCGTGAACGAGCTGCGGCCGCGAGCTGGCCGACGTGCGCGAGTGCGCGCAAGGTGGGCCTCAATGAAGTGCAGCTCGTGAACGAGCTGCGGCAGGGGGATGATTTGTGCGCGAAAGGTTTGCATACCGGCCTCAATGAAGTGCAGCTCGTGAACGAGCTGCGGCAAAAGGCGTAATTAATTCCCCATTTTCGGGAATTAAGCCTCAATGAAGTGCAGCTCGTGAACGAGCTGCGGCTTAGATCGTGTTGCATGTGAAACACGTGTTCACCTCAGCCTCAATGAAGTGCAGCTCGTGAACGAGCTGCGGCGACATCGCGAACTATCAGGTGCCGGGGTCGTGGCCTCGGCCTCAATGAAGTGCAGCTCGTGAACGAGCTGCGGCGGTACTGCAGCGGGTGCCGTCGACTCGACTGCAGCCTCAATGAAGTGCAGCTCGTGAACGAGCTGCGGCGGAATCGTCAGGCTCACCGAATCACCGCCCGGTCACGCACGCCTCAATGAAGTGCAGCTCGTGAACGAGCTGCGGCGTCAGCAGGGCGGCGGGCAACTCATGCACGACAGTGAGTGCCTCAATGAAGTGCAGCTCGTGAACGAGCTGCGGCCTCGGCCGCGTACGCCCTGCTCAAGGGGCTCGACATGCCTCAATGAAGTGCAGCTCGTGAACGAGCTGCGGCCGGTGGCCGGCGCCTCGTGGTGGCGAGCCCGGCGGCCTCAATGAAGTGCAGCTCGTGAACGAGCTGCGGCGCGTAGATGAGTTGGTAATTGGGCGTTTGTCCGGCCATGGGCCTCAATGAAGTGCAGCTCGTGAACGAGCTGCGGCTTTCGTAGGCGTAGCTTTCGGCCATCGCGGCGAAGCCTCAATGAAGTGCAGCTCGTGAACGAGCTGCGGCCGCCGGGGATCGGTCGGAAGTGCACCGTCACGCCGCCTCAATGAAGTGCAGCTCGTGAACGAGCTGCGGCAGGGTCGATCATATGCACCCGCTGACCAGCGTCAGTGCGAGCCCTCGCGAGAGGTCCGACAGACACGCGCGACGAAACCCCAGTTTCTAGCGGGCTTGACGGCTAAGCATGCTGCTTAACCTGCGCAAACAGGACGCGAAGGCTCGCCGGAGAATCCGTGTTGATTGAGCCCTCGCGCCGCCAATTACCCCGACTACTCAAATAATGATCGGGCCAGAACCCGTCACATGACGCGAACGCCCTACAACGCGGTAGCGCGCTACATCGACCGAGCGCGCGACGCCAAGGTCGCAGTAAATCACCGAATCTTCCACTGCCACAATCAGACCCGCTATCTCATGCTGCAATCGAAGCATTCGTGCCGCGCTCACGTCGACGACGAAAACGCTGTACTGCACCCTATCTCCGTGTCGCAGAAGACATTTCGCTAGCCGATCCCGTCGGCGATCGTCCGCAACGTCGTAAGCGATGAGAAACCTATGCGCGTCGTCTCTACTCACCGGGTCACGATCCCCGCGTACTCCGACTGGGTTCCGTCGAGAAATCCCAGAATCATGCGTGCCTGCACTTCAATCGCGCGACGCCACGTGATTTTGTAGCCGAAGGTGGGGTGCGTGAATTCGGTCGAAATCCGCCTTTCGTAGGCCGCGATCAGCGCCTTGCGCCCGGAATCGCGCAACCTCGCCGAGCCAAGCGCAAGGCTGAAATCCGCTTTCTTGAGTTCCCCGTTGTTGATCGCGGCTACCACAACCGCATCCGCTAATGGCGCGCGAAATTCTTCCATGAGATCGAGCGCGAGGGCGGGCTTGTTTCTGTTGGAGCTGTGGATAAAGCCAGCATGTGGGTCAAGTCCGCACGCGGCGATGGCCCGGATCGTTTCGGCGACCAGGATGCCGTAGGTGTAGTTGAGCGCGACATTGAGGGGATCCGTCGCGTGCCGCCCCGAACGACCGCTCCATTGCGATGTGAACCATTCAGCACGCTCAGCTCGCAGCATTTTCGGAAACACCGCGAAATAGCGAGCTGCAGCCTCCCCTTCGACCCCGAAAATCATTTCGAGCGACGGTGCGACGACGGCTTCACACTGCAACACACGCAGGTACCGCGCGACATCGGGGTCGGCCCCGTTCCGGCGCAGCAACGTGGCCTGATTCGCGATTTTGCCCGCGATGAACTCCCGCGCCAGCGCGAGTCTGCCCTGTGCGGATGCTTCGTGTTGGCGCACCCGAGCCAAACCATTCGGGGTCTGCGCCGTACTGCTCCACCCCACGACGCGCCCCGTCCCCGAACACCACACGATCGCGAGTTTCCGCCAGAGAAGTTCACGAATCAGCGCACCGGACAGATCAATATTTCCGTGAACGACGAGGCCCTGCACTCGCTCAAGGGGCACGGACGCGATTTCTTCCCCACGATGCTGGACCCGCATTCGTCCACGCGTGACCGACGCACGACTGCCAGGAGTTGCGAGGTGGACGATATTCGCGTCGGGGTCGGCGACTTTGATACGTCTGACGACGGTTTGCTGTGCACGTTCATCGGGAAGGCAGACCCCTGCGTGCGAGCAGCGCATGCACTTCGGATCGTCTTCGAGCGGCTCCGGCGCGGAAGCACTCCCCACTGTTGCGCGAGTGGCCGCCAAGTATTCGCGCGCTCGACGAAGATCCTCGTCTCGCATTTCGACCGAAACGAACTTCTCGTGACTCGTGAAGTACACGCCACATTCGGAGATGTCGTGCCCCATGTCGGTGAGGCATTCGGACTGCAAGGCGAGTTGCACACGCATTGCTTCGGTAACCTCCGGCACTTTTCGCACCGGCGTGGCCTTGTATTCGACCAGCCGCAAGCCGCGGTCGCCGTCGTCAATGACATCAATCCGCCCAACCAATCCCAGCTCGCGATGGGCGACATCGAGCGCACGCTTCGCACCGAGTCGCGCGGTGGCAGGATTATCAACACCTTTGTGCGCGGCAACGCCGACAGCCATTTGGTATGTGTCGGTAGTTTCGCCAGCTGCTTCCAGCCACGCGCGGCGCGGACAAAACACCTGATGCGCAACGAGACTGATCGGAATCGCTTCCATTTCGACCTTCATCCTGTTCTTTCGACAACCTGCCCCGAACGTAGATGAAGGCACCGACAGAAATGTGAGCGCGATCACTTCACAGTGAAACCCTCATTCCGAGGGTTTCTGGGCGAGACACAGCGAACAGTGGCCCGATATGCAAGATCGGCAGCACACGGCGCGCCCCGGCAATGGCCTGTACTTCAGCGCAAGAACTTGTCAGTGCCTTGGTGCACAGTAGATCCCATGCGTAAGGGTGGCTCGACGGAAGCGCATAGCGCGCGAGGTGAGGGCGTGGTCAGACGTTCCTCAATGAAGGCCGCCGAGCCATCGTGAGGCTAGCAGCCGATGCCTTTTCGCCGTTCTGCATACACGTCAGACCAAGTGGGGATACCGTATGCACGGCACGATCACAACAAAAGAAAGAAGCAGGGGAAATGGTCCAAGCTCTCAAGCTCACAGACCTGATCGAAGCTGTCTCGGCGGGTGGAGCCAGCTGCCTCACATCAACGACGGAGCTGCGCCCAGCCGCAGGTGAGCACGCGTCGGTGGCACCCGCGAAGTACGCGGGTGCCACCAAACGCGGCACGTACGCGTACGAAGTCCGCTACGAGGATGGCGAGCCACGCGACGTTGTCCTTATTGACGCTAAGCAATCCCAACTCAATCGCATTGAGTCCGTTCTGCGTTCGGCGATGCGCGACGGGCACGAGACCCTGTCGCGGCTCCCTCACCTCACCGTCACTTATCAACAGGGAGACACCACGGTCGAGTTGACCGACTTGGAACTGCCGCACCGAGCATTCGACGGCCATTTCCGGGCGGGCACTATCGACGGCGAGCCTGCCACCAAGAATCAGCAGTATGTGAGCGTGCGAGATGCCCAGCCTGGGAACGCGCGCGCGTTGTTGGACGCGAGCCCAGTCAGCCTGATATTCGGCGCATGGGACTCCTCCCGGGCCGCTCGTCAGGGTCGGTGGCGCAGCATCCTGGTTGGCGAGATCATCGGTTTCTGCGCGGCACCTGGCGACAAGGAAATCCTCAAAGGCGGCGCGCGAATCGATCCACTCGGAGCGAAGATCGAACTGACAAGCCCTCAACTCAAAGCGCTTGCCGAGCGGCAAAAATCAGAACTCAGTGCCGCGACGTTCACGAATATCGCGAATGGCAAGCAAGCGTCAAGGGCTGGGCTGGGGGCGATTCCGCCCACGCTTGAGGCGCTTGCTGGTGTCGCCTGCCGACGAATCGTTCGCTCGCACGTTTTGAGCTTCGCCGCGCTGCGACAGATCCGGTTCGCCGCAGGCGCTGAGGGTGATGCGGCGTGCGGCGCACTCCTCGCCGCACTCGCGCTGAACGGACTTGCGAGGTCCGACGCCGAACTGACGCTGCGCGCGAACTGCGATCTGGCCGAGGCCGGCCCCACTACCGTGAGCATTCAGGGGCGTGGCGGCACGGTATCCGAGTACCAGTCATTGTCCATCGACGCAGCGGATCAATTGTTGGCCGAGGCACTCGCGCACGCAGAGAAGGTCGCGGACGTCAAATGGAGTGGCGAAGTGCTGCGCATCGTTGGCGACCCAGCGATCGCAAGTGTCGCCGGCGAGGACAGCGGGGCGGAATGACGTTCTCCATCGTCGCGAGCTACCCGCTCAGCACCTTTCGTGGCAGCCGTCCCGATGGCACGGTAGATCGGGTGCCGTCCGTCGCGCGATTGCATTCAGCGTTGCTCGCCGCCGCAGGCTTTGGTCCGCGCGCTATGGAGACCGAATTAGGTTGGGGCCCAAGCGAAGCCGACGAGGTAGCGCTTCGCTGGTTGGAAGACAATCCCCCGAACGCGGTCACCATTCCCCCGCTGCAGGTGACCATTGGCGACGCAATCGCCTATCGAGACGACGGAACGATCGGAAAGACTGGTAAAGCGAAAACAATTCGCAAACTCGGCAAGCAAGAGAGCGTCGTCGCGGTCGACGGCGAATTCGTGTGGACTTGGCGTCAGACGCCGCCACCTCAGGTGGCGGAATCACTGCGCGAACTCTGCCCTGATGTCCCGCACCTGGGCACTGCCGAGTCGCCCGTGATCATCCGGGTTGTCGACACTGACGTGCCGTCAACCCACGAATTTGACCCGACGGCCGACCTTTTCCACCAAGATCCGGGCTACGACTTGGATTTGCCCCTGCCGGGCAGGGCGGATGAGCTGATGTCAGCGCATACCGCGGAACGGACAGGCAAAGTAGGCAGCGACCGCGCGGGCACCGATGAGAGGTCGACCAGCCGGGCATTGCCTCGGGCCCACATTCGGTCGGGGCGATACCGCGCCATTCGTGCTCCGCAGCCCGATGTTCCGTGGCCTGAGGTGCTCGTTGTTCCGCTTGATTCCGCTGTCGCGGAAAAGGACCGCGTTCGCGTCGCGGTCGCCGCTCACCGGACGCTGATCAAAATTCTTGATCGTCTGTCCCCACCAATCTTGACCGGCGATTACGCGGACCCGGCGCTGCGTCCGGCCAACCGCGTCGCCATCCAGGTCATCGACCGCAGGCAACCCACGACCTTCTCAATGCGAACGCCGTCGAGTCTCGCGATCATGATCCCCCCAGCTGACCGAAGCGAGATCGCCGCGGTCCTTCGCGCTGTGCACCAGATGAAAACCCTTCGCCCCATTGGTGGTTCGCGCGTTGATGTGGCTGGGCAAGTTGAGGTGGTCGCGGGTGACCAGGTATGGCGGGAGCCCGAACCCGGGAAAATCCGACTGTGGAAGACCAGTCCACCCGCAGTACCCGACACGCGCGGGTACCGCGACTGGACCTTCACGCACGCGGTCCTGCTGTCGCTCGGCTACATCTGGCAGGGAACGCAGCTCATCCCTCCCGCGATTGGGACGGGGGCAGAACGTGCGAATAGCCTCGTCGACGCCGTCAATGCCGCGAACGCTGTCGTGCTCGAAACCGATCCTGTGCGCGACAGTTCGGTGCACCATTACGTCCACAAGGTGAACAAAAACGCGATTGTTCGCCCGTATCGCGCCAGGCTGACCTTGGGTGATCTGTGCGGAGCGTCCACCTTGGTCGCTATCGGGCAGGCCCGGCATCTCGGCGGCGGCCTACTCGTCCCTGATGACCGTCCAGAAGGATCACTGTTCATTCCGGGGGAAAAATGAATCAACGCTTGACTATTGGGGATTTCTCAACGTTTTTCGGTGATCTTCATCCAAGCACCGACGGAGAACAACCCAAAACGCCTTTTCCGTGGCAGCAGCGTCTGTTAGCCGAGGTAGCAACGGGTCGTTGGCCGGAACTGCTGTCGGCGCCCACCGGGTCGGGCAAGACCTCGGTGATCGACGTCCACGTCTTCGCGTTAGCGCTCGCGGTCGCACAAGGGTCACCGTTACCGCCGCGTCGGTTGTCGATGGTCGTCGATCGGCGCGTTCTCGTGGACGACCAATACGAACATGCCCGGCATGTCGCGCGCATGCTGGCCAATCCGCAGACTCCCGTGATGTCGACAGTCGCTGAACTGCTCTGGGAGTTGCACGGAGTTGACCGCGACGCTTCGGACGAGCGTTCTCCCCTACACGTGACGCGCCTGCGCGGTGGTGTGCCGAGTTCGCGAGGCTGGGTCGACTACCCAGCCGCCCCCTCCGTTATCTGCGCGACGCCCGACATGTGGGGCAGTCGCCTGCTCTTCCGCGGGTACGGCACCGCACGCCTGGCGTGGCCGCGGGCAGCCGGGCTGCTCGCTGTTGATTCGGTCGTCGTGATCGATGAGGCGCACCTCAGCCGCCAACTGACCCGTACCGCGCGTCGCGTCGCGGCGTTGGTGACAGTGGCGGAACGTGGTTGGACCGGCCCGACTCCTCTCCAAGTTGTTGAGACAACAGCGACTCCTGACCAGCAGGTCACGAGCCACATTGGCGTAGATGAGGCCGATGTGGCAAAGAACCCCGTCCTCGCCGACCGGCTCCAGCGGCCCAAACCTGTTGCGCTGGTTCCGGTTTCAGGCTGGAGTTCGCGAGCAGCCGCCAAGCGAACAGCGGACGCGCTGGCGACGCAGGCAGTCAATCTCCTTGGCGACGAAACGATCGGGGTGTTCGCCAATACGATTCAGACGGCGATCGCGGTCGCGACGACGCTTCGCAAGAAAACCGTTGACGGTCGCGCGCTCAACGTCGTCCTGATTTGCGGGCAAGTTCGTGCGGTCGATCTTGAATTGCTGTCGGACGCGTATCCGGGGATCTTCACAACCGAAGGCAATCCCGACGTCGACGTCATCGTCTCCACTCAGTCTCTTGAGGTCGGCGTTGACCTTGACTTCGCGGCTATTGTCACCGAATTGGCGAGCGGCTCGGCGCTTGCTCAGCGAGCAGGGCGCGTCAACCGCCGTGGGCGGCGCGATTCGGGACCCGTCGTGGTCGTTGTCCCAGATGAGGAACCACGTTCGGACAGCAAGTCGCCGCCTTATGAGGGCGACGAACTCGTCGCGGCATATCAATGGCTTACGCGCCGCGCGGACTCCGCCGAGGGACTTGCACCGTGGGCGCTGCGCGGCGACCCTCCCCCCGTTGCTCGCGACCGTCGGAAGCTGCTGCAACGGCCAGAAATCGCCCAGGCGTGGCACTGGGCCCGAACTAGCGACGACCTTGCCGCAGACCCCACCCTTGATCTGTGGCTCAGCGATAGTCTTGAGCCCGATTTCACCGTGGGAATTGTCGTTCGCGAGCTTCCCGAGGACGATGCCGACGCGCTCGACCTTGTCCGCTCCCTTCGTCCGCGTCCACACGAGACCTTCCCTGTCCGGCTATCGACAGCACGCACGTGCATGACCGAGCTGTATGCGGCGACGCCTGACGTCGCGCAGCGCGCGATTTTGGTGCGCGGCACCGACGTCGAACCGGTCACCTGGACGGGTACTGACAAGCGTCCTCAGCTGCGGCCCGGCGACGTGGTGGTCGTAGGTACCGACGCCGAGCTTTTCACCGAGACAGGCGACAAAGCGTGGCCGCCGGTCGTCGCACCGGAAGGTCCTAGGCATACCGCCGACGACGTTCTTGAGTCAGTCGCCAAGCTCAACCGCGAACTCCGACCAGGTGAAGTGGTCCATCGGATCGACCTCGCCGGTCACCCGCAACTGGCTAACCTGCTCAAACGCGACCAGACCGCGTTGGACATCAGCCAATCTGTCGCGAGTTGGCTAGATAGCCAGGTCGACAGCCCGATGGCGGCTGCGGCGGCGAAATTGCTTCGCGACGCGCCGCTGCAGACGGACGTCCAACTTCAGTACGACGAGGACCCCGAGGACGGCAAGGACGACGACGAGGACGCGAAGCCCACACGGGTGGTGATCATCGACGGACGTCGAGCGACTGCGGATGAGGACCTGCGACAAGAACGCACGGAGAATCCTGTTCCCGTGCTGCTGGATTCGCATCAACGTGCCGTTGCCGACCGGGTCGAGCAGCTCGCGGTTCGACTCCGAATTCCCGCCGACTTAGTGCGAGCTCTGCGCGAGGCCGCGCTGCATCACGACGACGGCAAAACCGACCCCCGTTTCCAAATTCGGCTTGGCGCGCGGCCGGGCGTTCTTTTGGCGAAGAGCCGCCTCAATCGCACCCCCGACGCGGCTCGCCGTCAGCGTGACAACAGCGGCCTCCCACCTGGTTGGCGTCACGAGCAACGGTCCGTAGTCGACGCATGGGACGACCTGGAAGCCGATCGACCGCTGACCGCCCGGCTGATCGGCACAACGCACGGACACGGTCGAAGCGGATTCCCTCATACTTCGGCCGAGCTGCTTGGACCAACCGGGAGCGAGGCGGCAGCCACCGTAGCGGCGATGCTCTTCGACGAAGGCGGCTGGGACGAACTTATGGAGCAAACCGACCGCGAATACGGGGTTTGGATTTGCGCCTACCTTGAGGCGATTCTTCGTGCTGCCGACGGCCGCGTCTCGGCGGAAGGAAACTGATGTCAGCAGAATCAACCAGGTCCGGCGAGTTCGTGTTGGCCGGAACTGACCAACGAGTGCTTGCCCACCATATGGCCTTTTACGGACTCGGCGACATTCTCGATGCGTTTAACGACGACACGATCACTTTGCGTTGGACCAACGGGAAACCGTCCATCGTCGGTGCCACGATCTCGGCAGAATCAGTGGAAAGTGCTGTGCGCCAGCATCTTTCACAGAGCGAGCGCTGGACCACTCACGCAAGCGGCAGTGAGCAGCGAGGAACAATGAGTCCCCGGCTGAGTGCGTTCAAAACCGATGAAGCGTGGGTGCTTCACCAACACAATCGCGAGGAAGTGCTCGACGACCTCACCGACGCTTCGGCGTGGGACGACCTGCGATACCTCGCCGCACTGGGCGAACCCAGCTACTGGCGCTTCACCCCTAAACGCGAACTGCTGCAAGACGCTGGTGCCAGCAAATTCGAGATGCAGCCTCGTAATCGTGGTTCGGAGTTTGTCGGTAATCGACTGCGGCGTCTGAACGAAAGGCTGCCAGCCCGGAAACAAGGACAAATCGCGGCCGGAATCGCAGGACAGCTCGTGATCGACGAGCTGGATGGAAAGCCCAACGGTGTCACCGCTACCGGTCTCACAACGCCAGGCGTATTCGACAATGCCCTCGCCTGGTGCGCGCTGTGGGGGATCGGTCAGTTCCCACTGGCACTGCATGCGGGCAAAAATGCCGTGACGAGCGGACATCTCGCGGGCCAACAGCGCAAAGAGTGGTTCTACGTCCCGGTTTGGGAAGGGCCATGGCGAATGGCACGGCTGCGGTCGGTGCTGGCCTCGGCCCAACTGCACGACGCGGCAGTGGCTGGGATTCCCGAACTCGACATAGACGACCTCGGCCGGTCCACCGCGAGATCGTGGCTACGAGCACGCGGCATCGTCGGCATCGTTCGATTCCCCATTGCCCGATTCGGGAGTGAGAACGCGCCCGAACGCCGCGCCTTGTACGGCGACCCGATCGCGCTTTAGCCCGCCGCTACACAGTTCAGCGATCCGCTATCGCTCCAACAATCCGTTCCGACAACGACTCGATCGCTGCCGCCTCCCGCTCGCTCATCCCATCAATAAACAACTCGCGCACCAACGCGACGTGCTCGGGTGCGACCTGCTCAACCAATTCGCGACCAGCCGGGGTCAGTGACACCACGATTCCCCGCGCATCGTCGGCGGCGGCACGGCGGTCAATCAAACCCCGTGCCGCCATTCGCGCCAACTGCTTCGATAGCCGCGACTTCTCCCAGCACACTTCCGCCGCCAGGTCCTTGGCGCGCATTCGACCATCCTGAGCGGCGGATAGCGGGACTAACAGTTCGTAGTCGGCCATCGACAAACCCGCGGACGCCAACCCCGCCGACAGCGCCGCGTCGAGGCGCTGGCGCAACGTGATGTAGGCCTGCCAGGTCTTTTGTTCCGATTCCGTCAACCATCGCGCCACGGGAATGATTCTAGGCGGGCATTGGTTGACATGGAAACCAAAACACTTCAGGAGGCGCACGACATGCCCGCTATCACCGTCGACGACATCATGGTGCTGCCCCGGCTGGCGCGGCCCGACGTCACAACGACCCAACGCCCGGTCAAGCAGATCACCGGCTCACACCGCCAGCGCGAAGGTGCGGGCTTCGAGGTAACTCGCCCGTTCCCGAGCGTCGACCTGCGCGCGGCCGACCCCTTCATCCTCCTCGACCAAATGGGCCCCGTCGCCTACGAGCCATACGAGGCCAAGGGCGCGCCGTGGCATCCGCATCGCGGCTTCGAAACCGTCACCTACCTCATCGACGGCACGATGGTGCACCACGACTCCCACGGCGGCGGTGGCGTGATCGGCGAAGGCGACACGCAATGGATGACCGCGGGCTCTGGCCTGCTGCACGACGAACTGCCCGACGAAAAGCTCGTCGTCTCCGGCGGCAGCTTCCACGGCATCCAGCTCTGGGTGAACCTGCCACGCGCGAAGAAATTCGCAACACCCCAGTACCAAGACCTGCGGGCAAGCGAGCTCACCCTCGTCAGCTCCCACGACGGCGGCGCGCTCGTCCGCGTGATCGCGGGCGACCTGGCAGGCTTCGAAGGACCCGGCTCAACCCAAACGCCGATCATCTACGCGCACGCGTCGATCAGCCCCGGCGCGCGACTGGAAACCCCATGGCCCACCGACTACACCGCGATGGCCTACGTGCTTTCCGGTTCCGGCACGGTCGGCACCGAGCAAAGGCCGCTCAGCGCAGGCCAATTGGCGATCTTCGGCAATGGCGACGCGATTACCGTCAGCGCCGACGAACGCCAAGACACCACAACCGGCGATATGGAAGTGCTGCTTCTCGGCGGAATTCCGTTGCGTGAACCGGTCATTCAATACGGCCCGTTCGTGATGAATACCAAAGAGGAAATCATTCAAGCGATGGAGGATTTCCAGGCCGGGCGGATGGGCACAATTCCCGCGCAACACCGCGTTGGGCGTCGACTGGGCGAATAACCAACCACAGGTCGCGGCGAACTACGCCTGCGCGCGGTTGACAACCGGCGGTCCCGTCACCAAGGTGGAGACGGCCGCCGGTCTTTTCTCGCGAAAGTGGCCGGCTACACATCCGAACCCGTGCAGACATAGAGGAATTCATGAACCTTCGCAGGCTCACCGTTAGTCTCGCCGCAGCAGGGCTTACTCTGCTCGCCGCGCCCACCTTCGCTCACGCGCAGACCACCGGGTCGGCGGGCACCGGCTCGTCGAGCTTCGACGCGATCCTGGGTGGTACGGGCTCGGCGAACCTGGTGCAAACCGGCTCGGCCGGTGGCGCTTTCCGTAATTGCGACGACGCGATCGCCGCGCACCGCGCACCGCTGTTCCGTGGCGAGGCCGGTTACTCGCCGCATTTGGATCCCGATGGCGACGGACTTGCTTGCCCCACGGTGTAATTGACACATAAACGCAAAAAACGCCCGGCGTGATCCGCGAGGATTATGCCGGGCGTTTCGCGTTGTCGAACTACTTAAAAACCTTGATCAGCACCAAACCGACAACCAAAACTCCCGCGCCGATCAACGTGTATTTGACCTTCGGTTCGTTCAGCTTGGTGACAACGGCCGATTTGGCATCGTCAGCGATCCGATGCGGATCAGCGCGGACCGCCAGTTCGTCGAGTGTGCTCGCCAACCGGGTACGGGCGAGTTCGATTTCCCGCTCAATCCGGTCGGTGTTGTCCTTGGCCACCGTCACCTCCAGGTATGTGTCAACTGCTCGCCGACGAGTCTAGCCACGCCGCCACGATAACCGGTCAGATACCGTGCGGTGGTGACCGATAACCATCGTCTCGCCCCTGGCGACACCGCTCCCGATTTCACCCTCCCCGACGCTGACGGCAAGGAGATCTCGCTCAGCGATTACCGAGGTCGCAAGGTCGTTGTCTACTTCTACCCGGCAGCGAGCACCCCTGGCTGCACGAAGCAGGCTTGCGATTTCCGCGACAACCTCGCCGACCTGAACGGCGAAGGCATCGACGTGCTCGGCATCTCCCCCGACAAGCCCGCGAAACTCGCGAAGTTCCGCGACACCGAAAACCTGACCTTCCCGCTGCTGTCGGACCCCGACCGCGAAGTGCTCAAGGAATGGGGTGCGTTCGGCGAGAAGACGATGTACGGCAAAACCGTGACCGGCGTGATCCGCTCAACGTTCTTGGTCGACGCCGAAGGCAAGATCGAGGTGGCCCAGTACAACGTGCGCGCCACCGGCCACGTCGCCAAACTGCGCCGCGACCTGAAGGTCTAGAACTCGGCCGATCAAGCCGCAAAACACGCCCCTGATCATTGACTATTTACACATATAGTCTTTTGAGAGACCATATGTGTATGAGCGAGATGACGACCTCGCAAGCGGCCGAGATGCTGGGCGTCTCACCCCGGCAGGTTGCCCGCATGGCATCCACCGGCCGGATCGACGTAGCCAGACGAGTTGGACGCACCCTGCTGATCGACGCCGGCTCGGTGCACCGACTCGTTCGGCAGCGCAGAAATCCTGGGCGGACATGGAGTCGGCGCGTCGCGTGGGGCGCGCTGACATTACTTTCCGGCTCCGATCCCGGGTGGATGTCTGCTGCCGAGCGCACCCGACTCACGCATCGGCTCCGCAGAATGGACGCGGACGAGCTCGCACATCTGAGCTCCAACAGGGCTGACGTGCAGCACTTCCGCGGCGACTCCGATGCGGTGCGCAACCTGCCGAACTACATCGTGGTGACCGGATCATCCGCGACACAACATCCTCTCTGGGAGCGGTTCGATCTGACTTCCGAGGCAAGAGGGGTCGAGGGATATATCCCAACCTCGGAGCTGGAAACTCTGGTCGACCATTTCCACCTCACCCCCGACCCGGCGGGTGAGATAGTCCTTCGCGCTACAGCATTCGAGGACGCATTCTTCGGCGGTGACACCCCCTGGGCAGCAATCGCCGTAGATTTGACCGAATCTCTCGATACCCGCGAGAGTCGGGCTGGCCATAACGAACTCAGCGAACTGCTTGAGAGGGTGCGTCACCATGAGCGATAGCTCCGGCCGCGCCCGCTGGCGCATACCTGTCCCGGTAGGTGGTTGGGGCCCACCACACACCGCCAACCTGCCGATCCACAGAGCAACCATCGATATCGACATGGTTCTGCATATCGAGACCGGTGCGACAACATTCGGGCAGGCCCGGCGCGCCCTGGAATCAGTGGGCTATGAGCTTCGTCTCCCGGCCAACCGGAACGCACCTGTACACCGATTCGAACGCGGTTCTCAGCAAATCGATGTCATGATCGCTGATCATCTGGCTCCGCGCCATCGCCCAACCGTCGCTGGACGCGAAGTATTCCGTATCCCGGCTGGAACCTCGGCACTCCGCAAAACCGTGAACTGTGACATCGAAATGTCCGAGGGCAACACCATCACCGTGAGTGTGCCCAACGTTCTCGGCGCACTGATACTCAGAGGTGCTGCCTACCTGGAGGATTCACGCGATCGCGATCGTCATCTCGATGACGCGGCGTTGCTGGCGTACGCGATCTCCGATCCACGCGCGTCTGCCCTTGAGATGTCGGGCAACGATTCCAAGCGAGTCCAAATCCTCGCGGATCAGTTACAAGATCCCCCTGCACAGATCGTGGTTGGCCGTGCCCGCCGAATTTCGCCAGCGGGCCCGTGACGCCCTTATCTCAACGGTCCGGGTCCCGAACACGCAGCCACCCGTGCGGCGGCTCGGCGAGAAGTGAATGCAGACCTTGGCCACCGGCCACGTCGCTAAACTGCGCCGCGACCTGAAGGTCTAATCCTGATGCGAGGCGATGAAGACCTCGTAGCCGTCAAGTAGGCGAGCAAGGCCGAACTCGAAATCGGCCTTCTCCCAATCTGTCTCATCGTCATCGAACGCCGCGCTACCCAGCGCCGCTGACACTTTCGGAAATCGTTGTGGGTCAACAACTTTCGCCATGAGTGACGTGAAGTCGCCGGTGTATTCTTGAAAGTCGCGCAGGAAGCGCCGCTTTCCGATAACGAACATCGTCAGATTCATCACCAGCTGAAGCTTCACTGGTTCGGGCACCGCCGCCGGGTCAAGCACGCGCAACGCTGTCTCCAACCACGCCATATTGTTCGGCCCCATCGGCGGTCGGTTCAGTGGAATGTCCAGCCACCACGGGTGCTTGCCGAGTCGGTCGAACTCCGCGTGCGCCCACTCTTCCAGCCCGGCCCGCCACGGCGTGCCAGGCGCGATCTCGGGCGGCGGGCCAACAACGCGGTCCATGAGTAGGTCGACCAGCGTGTTCTTGCTGTCGACGTACCGGTAAAGCGACATGGCGGTGAAGCCGAGCTGCTTGGCGACCCGGCTCATCGACAGTGCGGCGTAGCCCTCCGCATCGGCAATCTCGGTGGCCGCGTCGAGGATCTGTTCGAGCGTGAGCGCCCGTTTGGGTCCGCGCCCTCCGGGCTGCGCGAGCCCCCACATCAGCTCAACCGCCCTCGGGATTTCCGGGTCGCCGGACGTCGTCATGTGCCTCCTCTACTCGCTCCGACTGTAGCTGGGCCACCCTTGCGCGCAAGAACTGTATAGCCTATAAACAGTGTGTACGAGATAAACAGTTTCCGATCGGAGCGAGTTCATGTCACTTGAACGACCACCCGCCCTCTCAATTCGGCACCTACACCGCGCTTTTGGCACACACGTCGTGCTCGACGACCTGACCATCGACATCGCCGCGGGCACCGTCTTCGCCCTGCTCGGCCCCAACGGCGCTGGCAAGTCCACCCTGGTCCGCATCCTGTCGACGCTCACTCGCCCCGGTCGCGGCGTCGTCACAGTCTTCGGCCATGACCTGGCGAAGGAACCGGAAGCCGTCCGGCAGCTCATCGGCGTGACCGGCCAAAACACGGCCGTCGACGGCGTGCTGACCGCGACGGAAAACCTGCGGCTCACCGGCCGACTCCTGCACCTAGGCAGAGCTGAGACGCAGCGCCGCAGCACCGAACTGCTCCGTCGCTTTGACCTCGTAACGGCTGCGGATAAGCCAGTCGCGTCGTACTCGGGCGGCATGCGCCGCAGGCTCGACCTCGCGATGAGCCTGATGGGCAAGCCACGCATCGTCTTCCTCGACGAGCCAACCACCGGCCTCGATCCGCGCAGCCGACGCGACTTGTGGGCGGCGATCAAGGAGTTGGCCGCCGATGGGACGACGATCTTCCTCACCACGCAGTACCTGGAAGAGGCCGACCAACTAGCCGACCGGATCGCGGTGCTCAACGGCGGCCGTATCGTCGCCGACGGGACCGCCGCCGAACTCAAGCGCCTCGTCCCCGGCGGACACGTTCAGCTCCGATTCGCTACTGCCGAACTGCTCAACACCGCCGCGACCGCGCTAGACCGAAAACACCACCCCGATCCCGACCAACTGACTCTGCAAGTGCCGTCGGACGGCAGCGTGAGCGAGCTAAAAGATCTGCTTGACCGGTTCACCCAACTCGACATCGCGATCGACCAACTGACCGTGCACACGCCCGACCTCGACGATGTCTTCTTCGCACTGACCGCCCGAAAGGAGGCGGCAGCATGAATTCCGTTGTCGCTGTGCAAGATTCGCTCACCATGCTGGACCGCAACATCCGCCGCACGCTGCGCAGTCCAGACACCATGATCATGACGGTCGTGCTGCCGGTGGTGATCCTGCTGATGTTCGTTTTCGTCTTTGGCGGCGCGATGGACGTTGGTCCCGGCGCTTACATCGACTATGTGGTGCCGGGAATCATCCTGCTGTGCGCGGGTTTCGGTGCGTCGACCACGGCAATCGCGGTATCGACCGACTCGGCCGAAGGCATCATTGACAGGTTTCGCGCGATGTCGATCGCGCGGTCGGCGGTGCTCACCGGACATGTCGCCGAAAGCGTGCTGCGCAATCTGATCACGTCGGCGATCGTGGTCGCTGTCGCGGTTGCGCTCGGGTTCCGCCCGACAGCTGATCCGCTGCGTTGGCTTGGCGTGTTCGGGGTGCTCGCGATGTTCGTTTTCGCGCTGTCTTGGTTGGCTGCGGCACTCGGTCTGCTCGCGCGAAACCCGGAGGCGGCCAACGGGTTCACCTTCATCTTCATGTTTTTGCCGTATGTGAGTTCTGCGTTCGTGCCAACGGAATCGATGCCGACCTGGTTGCACTGGTTCGCCGAAAATCAGCCGGTAACCCCGGTGATCGAAACGCTGCGCGGGCTACTGATGGGCACGCCCATTGGGAATAGTTGGCTGCTCGCTGTGCTGTGGTGCACCGGGATCGGGCTCGTTGGTTACCTCGCGGCGGGCGCGTTGTTCCGGCGAGAGATGAGGTAAAGCTGGCGAGCGGGTCAGTTCGCCGACCCGCTCACCGGCCCCGGTAGTTGCTGCACAGTGACCGGAACGCCCGGGCTCGACGGTTCCTCTTCAACCAGTGGCGAACTGACGTCGGGCTCAACTGGCGGCTCGAAAAGCTGGGTGGACGTGCCAAACGCACCACCTTCGGAACCCGCCGACTCATCGACGCTCGGCACCTCCGACTCCTCCGCTTCCCTCCCCGCCGACACAATCGGCGCGACCGGCCCAACCGGCGACGGCGGAACTGCGGGCTGCGCGCCCGGTTCCGACGACACCGCCGTGTTCCCCACCGCCGGATTGCCCCCGTTCATCAACGCGTACGTGCCAACCGCGACCAAAAACGCGACGAGCACGCTCGCGGCGGCGGCGACAAGTGCGGTTGTGCGACGCGAAGCTGGCGGCGCGATGACCGGGACTTCGCCCGTTTCACCAAGCGCGACAAGCGCGGCCCCGGCTGCGGGTGCGAACGCCGCCAACCGACAGGGCAGCACCGGCACCCCGAACCCGCCGATGGCCTCACGCACGGCAGGAGCGTCGGCGGAAGCGCCGATCACGACCACCGCGCCCGGCTTCACCGACGCTTCTTCGAATTGGTCCCACGCCGCCGAAACGCCCGCGCGCAACGCTTCGGGCGTGGGCGCGCCGGACTGTGCGTACGCGGCGAGCACCCGGTGCCGTGCCGGGTCGAGCAACGTCATCGCCTGATATCCCGGCACCGCTTCGCAGACGAGCAGGTTGTCGAATTCGTCGAGCCACGTCATCGCCCCCGCGACGAACAAATGCGCCGACTTCGCCGAAACAAGCGACGCCGTGTGCCAGCGCGTTGGCGCGAGCTTGGTGACTATCGCGCGCCGCTCGGCCGAGTCGCGATAACTGACCGCCGCCCCTGCGATCTCGAAATCGGTGTCGAGTTCGTCGGCAAGCGCGTCGAGCGCGGTGAGCGCCGCCGCGGCTACCTCGTCTTTGCTGTCCCCCGCCGCGCGAACAGTGCGCCGCAGCACCATCCGGTCGGTAAGTGTGTCGCCAATCCGCGCGAAGGCGACGGCGTGAACGGCTCTCCGCTCGGTGCTGACGCCGAGGGTTACCACAGATCCTGTTGCCACAGTCATCCTCTCCCCTGAACCGGTGCACGCGCGCTCATCTAATGATTCGTCACCGGTCCGACGGCGGATGGGTGCGATTTGTTGACGCGCTGTGCGGGGCGACCCGCTAGCCTGGACAGGTGGAAGTACAGTCCCGAATCCCCCAGCCGCGTCGGGACCCCGCATTGGAATTGCAGGACGACCCGCAGGAACTCATGCCGCGCAAGCGGCCAACGCAGGAGCGAAGTAAGCGCAAATTCGACGCGCTGCTCGCCGCTTCCCGCGATTTGCTCACCGAGGTTGGGTTCGAATCGTTCACGTGTGAGGAAGTCGCCGCGCGCGCTGAGGTGCCCATCGGCACGCTCTACCAATTCTTCGCCAACAAGTACGTGATTGTCTGCGAACTCAACCGGCAGGATTTGGTCGCGGTCTCGCGCGAATTGGCCGACTTCCACGGCGAGGTCCCCTCGCTCGACTGGCTGCGCCACATGAACGCCTTCGTCGACCATTTGGCGAAGCTGTGGACATCGGATCCGTCGCGTCGGGAGGTGTGGTTGGCGATGCAGTCCACCCCGTCCACTCGGGCCACGGGGGCGCTGCACGAGAAAGAATTCGCCGAGGTGGTCGCGCAAATGCTGCGCCCACTCACCCCGCGCACCCCGCACGCGCGGCGCACGATGATGGCGGAAGTGCTTGTCCACGTTGTGTATTCGATGCTCAACTTCTCGGTGCAAGATGAGCAGTCGAGCGCCGACGCTGTCGCCGAACTCAAGCGGTTGATGGTCGCGTATTTGCTTGTCGCGGAAAAGGAATCGCGCAGCTAAAGCGTGGTCTCGCGACCTTCGATCAGGTCGGCCAGCTCGCCCGGATCTTCTAAGACAACCATCGCGGCGGCGGTGTCACCGTCGTGGGTCAGCGAAAGATGCACCCGCACGCGCGGGAGGAATTCGGCGGCGAGGCCGTGCAGTTTGATGCTCGGCCTGCCCCACGCATCGTTGACCACCTCGATCAGCGGGTACGGGTTGTCCCCAATTTGCGGACTGCGCGCGAACCGCGAAGAAGCCCATGCCTTGAGCACAGCCTCCTTCGCGGCCCACCGAACCGCGTAACTGCGGGCCGGGTCGGTGCCTTTGCTCTGGCAGTACCGGCGTTCACCAACGGTGAAGCTTTCCCTGAGCATGGTCGTACCCGGCCGTTGCAGTTGTTCGGCGAACTCGGAAACAGTCACCAAGTCCAAGCCGATTCCGAGGATCGTCACGCGGTAAACACTATTTCGCCGAACCCGTTGCCGCGCGGTAATGGCCAGCGACATTGTCGAGCCGCGCGTCTTCGGAAAGCAGCATGTCGGCTTCGAGTTGACGCACCTGCTTGGCAGGCGTGCCGTCGGCACCAAGTCGACGATCCGTCGGCTTGGCGTACAGCGCGTCCCCGCCGCACATCGCTTCGGCGATCCGCTGCCGACCAGCGAGTTGACGCTGCTGCGCCCGCTCCTGGTAGTCGGCCCGCGCCGCCGGGTCGATCGCGGCAATGAACGCCTGCGGGTGCACGATCGCGAGCAGCCCGGACACGTGCCCGAACCCAAGCGACGTGACCAGCCCGGCCTTCAACGCGAACCGGTCGCCGAACCGCAGCGGTTCACGCGCCCACACCAAGTGCGGGTAGGCGGCCATCTTCTCGTCGACACAGTCGAGACTGCGGTTCGGCGGGACGACACCGTTGGCGAGCACCTGGCACAACCCGATCATCTGGAACGCCGCGGCGCCGCCCTTCGCATGCCCGGTGAGGCTCTTCTGCGAAACGACGAACAGCGGGTTGCCCTCGGTGCGACCAAGCGCGCCCGCGAGCCGCTCGTGCAGTTCCGATTCGTTGGGATCGTTTGCCGCCGTTGAGGTGTCGTGCTTGGAGATCACCGCGATGTCGTCGGCTGCGACGCCGAGCTTGCCCAGTTCGGCGGCCAGTCGTGACTCGCGTCCGCCGCGACCGGCACCGAGCGCGCCAAGTCCGGGAGCGGGAATCGAGGTGTGCACACCGTCGGCGAACGACTGCGCGAAGGCGACAACGCCGAGAACAGGCAAGCCCATCTCCACCGCGACATCACCGCGAGCGAGCAAAACCGTTCCGCCGCCTTGTGATTCGACAAACCCGCCGCGCCGGCGATCGTTGGCCCGCGAGAAGTAGCGGTCGCTGATGCCCTTAGCGCGCATCGTCGCCGAATCTGCGGTGGCCGACATGTCACCGAAGCCGACGATGCCTTCGATGCCGAGGTCGTCGTAGCCGCCAGCGACAACAACTTCAGCCTTGCCGAGGCGAATCTTGTCGACACCTTCTTCGACCGAAACCGCCGCCGTCGCGCAGGCCGCGACCGGATGCACCATCGCGCCGTAACTGCCGACGTATGACTGCACAACGTGCGCGAGCGCGACGTTCGGCAGTGCCTCTTGCAGGATGTCGTTCGGGCGCGGTTCGCCCAGCAGGTTGTCGACGTACAGCGACCGCATCGACGACATGCCGCCCATGCCGGTCCCTTGGGTGTTGGCGACGAGGCTCGGATGCACCCAGCTCATCAGCTCGTCGGGGTCGAAGCCCGCGCTGACGAACGCGTCGACCGTGCACACGATGTTCCACAGCGCGACCCGGTCGATCGAGGCGGCCATGTCGGCCGAGATGCCCCAGATCGTTGGATCCCAGCCGGTCGGAATCTGGCCGCCGACCACTCGCGACAGCTTCGCCTTGCGCGGCACGCGAATTTCGGTGCCCGCCTTGCGCGTCACCGTCCAGTCGGATGCGTCGGCGACCGGCGCGATCACCGTGTGCTCCGGATCGGCAAGCGAAAATGCCCGTGCCTCAGCCTCATTCGCGACGGTGAAGGTCAGATCCTTGTCGAGGAACACCGACGTGAGCAGTGGCGCGGCGTTGTCGATCATGGCCGCGTCGTCTTCGTAGCGACGCACACCGCAGCGTTCGATGACGGTGTCGTGGTAGCGGTCGGCCACCTCCGACTCGGGCACGAGTTCACCCGATTCGACGTCGTACCAGCCCGGTTTGGGATCGTTTTCCCACCGGATGAGACCGGTGGTCCACGCCAGTTCGAGCACGCCCGCAGCCGAAAGTCGGTCTTCGACTTCCATTTCGAAACGCGTGCGCGACGAGCCCCACGGCCCGAGTTCGCCCGCGCCGACGATGACGACCATGTCGCGCGGGTCGGCGGTGACGTCACCCCATTCGGGGGTCGGCAGCGCGGACGTCATCGTCGGCGGAGCGGGCAGCGCGTCGATGGTGTTCGCGTCATCCGAAGCGGGAGTTTCGATGTCGGCCTGTGCCTGCTTCGCCAACGCGGGAAGGTCGAGCTTGGCGCGCGCGAGTCCGCCGGTGAGATCGATTTGCTGCGGCCCGCTCGCGGTGACAGCGCGGGCACGCGACGTGCACCACTTCAGCAGCTCAGCGGCCATTTCCGTGGTCGACCACGTCTGCACGCCCGCCTTTTCGACCGCCGCGACCATCGGGTCGTTGTGGCCCATCAGCCCGGTGCCGCGCACCCAGCCAATCAGCGCGTGTACCAACGTAACTCGCGCCGACCACGACTTCTCCGCACGCCACCGCGCGACAACCGCGTCGAGTGCCGCCTTCGATTCGCCGTAGGCACCGTCGCCACCGAACATGCCACGATTGGGCGAACCAGGAAGCACCACATGGAGTTTCGCGTCGACGTCGTGATCAGCGCCGATCGCCGAAAGCCCACCGATGAGCCGTTCGACCGACCACAGCAGCACGCGCATTTCCATTTCCGCGCGCGCACCGGCGTCGGACAGGTCGCCCGCGACGCGGGGTGCCGCGAACGGCAGCAGCAGCGTGGGCGTGAGCGCGTCCTTGACCTTGATCTTCGCGCCGCCAGCGGTGTCGATGGTCGGGGTGCCGATCCACTCGATGAGCGCGTCGATGTCGGAGTACGACGCCATGTTGCCGGGCACGACCCACAGGGCAGCGCCGTTGCGAGCGTGCGTGCGATAAAGCTTGCGGTAGAAGCGAAGTCGCTCGTCGTCGAGACGGGACGTGGTCACGATGACCGTGGCACCACCGCCCAACAGCTCGCCGGTGACCGCTGCCGCGATGGACCCCTTGCTCGCGCCCGTGATCACCGCGATGTCGGCCGACCACAGCCCCGGATCGGAGGTGTCGAGCGCGGCTTCGGCGATTTGCGCGTAGGTGTTGGCGAGCACCGAACGGGCCTCGCCCATCGCGCGCTGACGCCACCAATTTGCTTGTGCCGCAACAGCTTCGCCCGCACCTCGATAACCGGTGATCGAAGCTTCGGCCGTCGTCGCGTCGTCGCCGAGCCACATCGTCGCGAGGTCTTCGCGCGCCGTCGCCCAGCGGTCGTCGATGAGCACGGCCTTGCGTGCGTCGAAGGCGGGCGCGACCAAACGTGGCCAGTCCGAACCTAATTCGGCCGAAACCAGGTCGACGAGCGTGTCCGGCGTGGTTTCCGGTGCGCTCACCTGCTCGCTCAAGCCGAGCTGGTCGAGGATCACGCGGGCCGCGGTGGCGAGCACGCCGTCGCGGCCGGTGACGGCTTCAGTGAATTCGCCGAGCGCGGCGGCGTCGACCGTCCCGCCTGCGGCTCCGCCACTCGACGGCAGCGAAACCGCGACCCCGCGACGGGCCGCGACCGCTTGCACGGCAGCGTCGATCGCGGCGTCGACCGAGGCCGCGTCCGACAGCGTCGCCGACACCAATCCGCCCAGGTCACCGCCGCGAACGCTCGCGCCTTCGCGGGTGCCAAGCGACACCTCAGCGGTGACGTGGCTGACCCAACCTTCGCCGAGTTCCCACACCTTGCGCACCCGGTCGCCGATCGCGGCGGGCCGCTTGCCGGACGGGCCGAACACCTTGCGGAGGTGGTCGCCGATGGCGTCGGTGAGGACGCTGCCGAACGGCTTGTACGTGCGGGCGAGACGTTCGACGGTGCTCGCGAGCGCGCCCATATCGGCGTCGGCGGCACCGTCGATCGCGCCGAGCGACAGCTCAGCTCCGAGGTCGACGAGCAGCTGGTTGCGGCGCGAGGAAACGCCGTCGCAGAGCCCTTCGATGGTGTCGACCGGGCCGATCTGGTCGAGCCGCAGCTTCGTCCACAGCGCGATGAGCACGCGGGTGGCGTCAGCGGCGGAGAAGGCGATGTCGTCGGGGCGCGGACCGCCCGTCGCTACGGGTGCGGCGACGGCAACCGGCGCGGATTCCGTTGCTGCAACCGGGGTTTCGTCGACTTCTTCGACCGGAGCCGGGTCGGTATCACGCGAGTAGACCACCGCCGCGTCACGCTCGACGTTCACCACCTCAACCGTCGCGGCACCGAACGCGGGCAGCTTCAACGTCTGGGCGGCGAGGTTCGCCACCGTCGGTGTCGCGCCAAGCCCAACTTCAACGAACCGCTCAATCCCGACGCCACCCTGCGCCGGGTCGCCGAACAGCAGGTCCTGGGTCTCGATCCAGCGCACCGGGCTCGCGAACTGCCACGCGAGCAGCTCGATGAGCACAAGGCGGCACAGCGCCGACGGACGCTCAGCCCAGCTGTCGAAATCGGCGAGCACGGCCGAAAGTGGTTCGGATGGAACGAGTTCGGCGATTTCGGTCAGGAATTCCCGCGTAAGCGAGAACGGGCGCGGAACGAGGTTCGGGATGTAGCGGCCAACGAGCACGGCTGGGTCGATTTCGGTGGGCAGCAACTGTTCGAGCTTCTGTCGGAACTCGGGAACGCCGTCGCGCAACACCGACGAGTGGAACGGGACGTCGATGCCGGGCACGAGGATGAACGCGCGCTTGCCACCGAATTCCGCACGGCGACGGTCGATTTCGGCTTCAAGCGCTTCAAGGCCAGCGACGGTGCCCGCGATCGCGTACTGCGACCCACGCAGGTTGAGGTTGACCACCTCAAGGAACTCGCCGGTTTCGGTGCCGATGCCGGTGACGAAGTCGATCACGTCAGCGTCAGGCAGCCCGATTTGCGACGGGCGGATCGCGGCCATGCGGTAGTCGCTGCGGCCGTGCGCGTCGCGCGGGACGAGTTCATGCATCGCCGAACCGCGCTGGAACACCACCTCAAGCACGGCTTCGAGCGGCAGCACGCCAGCGACGGCGGCGAGGGCGTTGTATTCGCCGACCGAGTGGCCAGCGAGCATCGCGCCTTCGACGAACGCGCCAGCTTCGCGCAGCTCAGCGACCTGGGCCACACCGAGCGTCGCCATCGCGACCTGGGTGAACTGGGTCAGGTGCAGCACGCCGTCGGGGTGCACATGCTCGACGCCACGCGCCTTGAGGTAAGTCGGGTTGTCGCGGACCACGGCGAGGATCGAGAAGCCGAGTGCTTCGCGGGTGTGCGCGTCGGCGCGCTCCCATATCTGCTTGGCGGCCTTCGATCGGGTGAGCGCGTCGAGGCCCATGCCCTTGCGCTGGATGCCCTGGCCGGGGAACGCGTAGACGGTTTTCGGTGCCGCGGTGCGGCCGGTCGCGGTCATCACGAGGTCGCCGTCGACGCGGCAGGACACCTCGACGATCTCCGCGCCCGCGTCGACCGCGATGCGCTCAACCCGGACGTCGACGGCAGCGCCGGGACGAACCATGCCGAGGAAGCGTGCGGTCCACGCGGTGAGAGTGCGTGGGGCAGAACCACTTTCGGGGTCGATCGCGACAACCGCGTGCTGCGCGGCCGCCGACAACCACATGCCGTGGACGATCGGCGCGCCGAGTCCGGCAAGTTTCGCGGCGGCGGTGCTGGTGTGGATGGGGTTGTGGTCGCCCGAGACGGTGGCGAAGGCGTGCATGGCGCGCGGGGCGGTCATGGTGACGTCGCGACGTCGCCTGCGCGGGGTGTCGACCGACTTCGCCGACTCGCTGCCACCCGCACGCGGCGGATCGGTGAGCTCGCCAGCGCCGTTGCGACCGCGAATGGCGAAGCGCTCGGTGAGGCGCGCGAGCGGGGTTGGCTCAAGGCCCTGGTCGAGGATCAGTCCAACGGTGACGCCGACCTCGACAACGCGACCAAGATCGGTATCGGTGACCGCACCCGCTTCCGCACGGACAACGAGAATGCTTGTCTCGCTTGGCAATTCGTTGAGCAGCTCGATCTGGTGATCGAGGTGAACGAGGTCGAGCATGCCTTCGATGACCGAAGCGCCCTTGGGCGTGCGCGAAGCGCCAAGCACCGCGAAAACGGCGGGCCAGCACGCGCCGACAAGCACGTCGGGAGCGGTGCGACCGAGGGTGCTGAGGCGAGCGGGCAGGCCAGCGCCGGTGACGCCTGCGTGGTCGGCGATCTGGTCGGGGGTCCACGCGACGCTCAAGTGCGCGGCGCCAGCCTTAACCTCCGGAAGTGCCTGTCCGGCAGCAACTCCCAGCAGCTCTGACATCGCCTTATCCGCGTCTTCGGCCGTAATAACCGGCGCGCCACCGGAATACACGCTCGTCGGGACAGTGATGCGGATCTTGACGACAGCTTCGCCAGCGAGCGGAACGGTGAGTTCGACGTTGCCGCCCGCGATTTCGGTGAGCGTCGCGCCCGTCGCGGGGTGGGTCGCCTGGTTCGGCTCAACGATCCACTCGCTTGTCGCGCCGAGGCGATGCACCGGGTTGATCGTGGTGCGGCCAGCCCACTGGACGTCGGGGGCGGCGAGGACGGTGTCGATGGCACCGGCGAGGTCGCCTGCGGCCCGACGTGCTTGCACCGCAACGGGTTTCACCCCGGCCTTCACCAACGCGTACGCGGTGTCGGCCTCGAATCGGTCGAGCAATTCGCCGACGGGCTCGTCAACGCGCGTGATGCCCGCGACCGCGACGGTCCCCGGAATCACGCACACCTGGTCAGCGGTGTAGCGCGGATCGTGCGCCTGCCACAGCGAATCCGAACGCCACCAACGCCGCACGTCGGCGTCGATGACGGGGACGAAGTTCACCGGCTTTCCCGGCGTCTTGCACAGCGCGACGAAGAACGGCACGTCAGCGGGGTGCAGGACGGTGTCGGCGACGGCCGGGTACGCCTTTTTCAGCGAGCACAGCGCTTCGACGGGATGCTCGAAGGCGTCGTCGGTGGCGAACAGTGTCGCGATCGGGCCGCTGTCGGCGGGGTTGAGTCGCGCTTCGGTGCGTCGCATCATCTCGGCGAACCGGTCGCGCCAGGAGATGTCGAGCCAGTCCGAACGGGTCGCGTCGGTGATCGCTTCGCCGATGTCGCTGCCGCAGTCGAACGAGATCGGAACATCGGTCGAAACCGCAAGGGACACATAGCGTTCCAGCCACTGCTGGTAGGTCATCGTCGCGACGTCACCGAAGTACGGCTTGGCTGTCGCGTCGAGGGCGGCGATGATCTCGTCGCGGCGCTTCGCAACGGCCTTCGCGTCACCGGCGACCTCGTCGAGAAGACGGCCGGTGCGCGACGCGGCGTTGTCGATTTCGTGGATATCGGCACCCAATTGGCTTCGGCCGGAAGCCATTCCGCCGTTCGCGGTGCCAGCGCCGACCCAGTCGGGGGTGCCTGGCGTGTCGACCAGCAGTTGCTTGACCGCCGGGGCGGTCGTCGCCTCAAGCGTCGCCATCGCCGCGGTGCCGACGAGGACACCGTCGAGCGGCATCGTCGGGTAGCCGTGCTGGGTCGACCACGCGCCGGTCAGGTACTCGGTCGCGCGCTCGGGCGTGCCGATGCCGCCGCCGACACACACCACCACATTCGTGCGACCGCGCAGCTCGGCGTAGGTGGCGAGCAGCAGGTCATCGAGGTCTTCCCACGAATGGTGCCCGCCCGCCTTGCCTCCTTCGATGTGCATGATCACCGGGTAATCCGGCACGGAGTCGGCGATGCGCAGGACAGCGCGAATCTGCGCGACCGTGCCCGGCTTGAACGCGACGTGGCTAATCCCGACCTCGGTGAGCTCAGCAATGAGCGCCACCGCTTCCTCCAGCTCGGGAATGCCCGCCGTCACGACGACACCGTCGATCGGCGCGCCCGCCGCGCGCGCCTTCTGCACCAGCCGCTTGCCGCCAAGCTGCAACTTCCACAGATACGGGTCGAGGAAAAGCGAGTTGAACTGAACAGCGCGACCCGGCTGCAACAGCTGACGCAGCTCGGTCATCCGGTCGGCGAAGATCTGCTCGGTCACCTGGCCGCCACCGGCGAGTTCGGCCCAGTGACCCGCATTGGCCGCTGCCGCAACGATTTTCGCGTCGACGGTGGTTGGCGTCATACCCGCGAGCAGGATCGGCGAGCGACCGGTGAGCTTGGTGAACGCCGTCTCAACGACAACGCGACCATCGGGCAGGCACACCGGCTTGGGCGCGAACGCCGACCACGCGAGAGCCGGTTCGGGCGCGGCACCCGGGGTGAGCAGGGCGCGTTGACCGGGGCGGGTCGCGGCGGCGATCACGCCGACGCCGGTGCCCTTGAGCGTGCCGCTCGTGACGCGGGAGAGGAGGTCGCCGGGACCGAGATCGAGGATCCATTCCGCGCCCTTGTCGACGACGGATTCGACGGTCGCGACCCAGTCGATCGGATCGACGAGCACTTCCTTAACGAGGGCGGCGGCGAAGTCGGCGTCGATGCCGCACTGGCGGGCCCAACCCGCGACCATGTCGACGGTTTCGGCGAGGGCGGGGTGATGGAACGCGACGTCGACGGCGATGTCTTCGAACACCGGCGCGAAGACCGCACCGCCGCGCTGCTTGGCTTCGCGTTCGCGGGTCTGTTCGTCGTGGATCTGGGCGCAGCGGGTGCGGACGCGGTCGATCTGGGCGGGCGCGCCGGACAGCACTACGCGACGTCGACCGTTGCGGATCGAGACCACGGCGGCGATCGCGGGGTCGACACCTTCGGCGACGTCGGCGACGATCGCGCGGAGTTCATCGGGGTCGACGTTGGACACCGCGACCATCGGGGAGCGCTCCCCCACCGGCATCAGCCCGCGCCGTCGCGCGACGAGTCCTGCTGCGGCACCGGCCAATTGGGCAACGGCGAGGAGTTCGGCGTCGCGGTTGCCGTCCTTGATGGCCGCCGCGCCGAAGAGGCCCTGCGAGTGGCCGACCACCGCGACGGGCGCGTACTCGGCGGGGTCGAGCCCTTGCAGGCGCAGCGCGCGGATCGCGGCGAGCTGGGTGAGCAGGACGCCGGGCATGGAGACCGGTGCCGAGCGCAGGACTTCGGGAGCCGGGGCCGACGACGGTTCGTCCGGTTCATCCAGTTCCGCTTCCAGCATCCAGCCCATCGGGTCGAAACCGCCCGGGCGGACAACCAGCAACTGGGCCGCAACCGGCGTCAGCAGCGCGGCGGCCTCGTTGACCAGCGTGGCGAGTTCCGATTCGACGGCGGCGTCGTGCGCGATCTCGGTGAGCTCGGCGAGCCACTGCGCACCCTGTCCACCGAAGGCCATCGCGTAGCCGACGCCGGCGCGCAGCTGCTCAAGTAATGGCGCGCCGACGGCTGCGATCCGCCCGCGACCACCGACTTTCCCCTTCGCCTCAGTGCCCATCTCGGTGCTCTCGTTGATCGTCAAGACGCTCGACTTCCTTCTCCCGGCGCCCGTCGACCGACGGCACGCACACGTATCCGGCAGCCCCACGGGCCTGTATGAGAGCCACGATCGCACAAAATCATGAGGAAAGCCTCACGTTTCGAATTGGCATGCCAGCTACCGCGCGGTATTTCAGTACGGTCGTACAACTTTATTCTGAAACATGACGGTGCCTCATGTTTGTCGCCGCAGGTGGGACCGTTGCTTGCTCGCGTTAAACATGAGTGCCCCTCATATTGGGCGTGACCTAATTGTTATAATCCCAGGTCGGGTTACCCACGAGTACGACTCGCCGCCCCGACGCTTGGGAGACGCGTCATTACCCGGTAGAGTTTGGACGGTCGTACACATCCAGCGCGAGTGGCGAAATTGGCAGACGCGCCAGATTTAGGTTCTGGTGTCCACGGACGTGGGGGTTCAAGTCCCCCCTCGCGCACTTAGGGTTTAGGGGCGGTTTCCGCCCTTGATCTTCATCCTCGGCCGCAGGCTAACCTCTGCTTGAGCACTCGAAACGATCGGGATTCGCGGCAGGCGAGCGGCAGCTGCGAGGATGGCGAGATGCCCGATCTGCTGTGGAACGAAGTCAAGAATTTCTTCGATCCCCAAATCATGGGTGCGCTGCCGGATCTGTGGGTGCCCGACACCACGGCCGAAGACTGGCAAACGGTGCTCGACCTAATTCAGTCCAGCGGGTGGCGATGGGACTACCGGGAAGACGACACCGTTCTCCCACTACCGCGCGCTGCCGATGTACTGCCGCGCCCCGCGGATGCGGAACAGAGTGCCGAGCTATACGTTCGGCCCGCTCGCGACGTGCTGATGATCTTTCGTTTGATGACAGCAACCGAGATCGATTTCGACGTGGACCTTCGCGAGCTGCAGGGTCAGGTGGGCGTCGACACCCTGATTGACTTCATGTGCGCTATCGGCCGCCAGCTTGGCAAGCCCGTGTTGATGGCAGGTGAGGGCCAATACGGTCACCCGGTGCTCGGCTTTGACCCGGCAAGCAACCGCGTCGTACTGCTCGCGGATCCACGCGACCCAGAGGATTGAAGGCTGATACGCCTTGACGGCTCCAACGGCCAGCGCGATCGCCATCCCCGCCTACACCTTCGCAAGCCAAAGTAATTGGGATCGGTGTGAAGCGAAATCCGCGACCATCCGATAACCCCAGTTCAACCCGTTTTCCCAAGCAAATCGCCGCGCAATAGCGAGATCTACGCCACTTAAATCGACCTTACGATTCCCGCCATGCCATCGTCGATTCGGACTTTGCGGGCACTGACGCCGCGCGCCGCGATAGCCGTGGGGGTCGCCGTCGTGATCACGCTGCTCGCGGTCGGCGCGCCGGTGGTCACGGCCGCGATCGGGGTTGACCCCTATACCTATCACCCCGAAACGCTCGGGCCCGACAGCGCTCCGGCGGGTGCTTTTGGCGGCATCAGCGCCGACCATTGGTTCGGGGTCGAGCCGCTGAGCGGGCGCGACCTGTTCGCGATCGTGGTGTACGGCGCGCGCACCTCGCTGCTAGTCGGCGTTGCCAGCGCGGTGCTGACGATGGTCGCCGTGCTCGTCATCGGACTCACCGCGGGCTACTTCGGCGGGTGGATCGATCGCCTCGTTTCGGCGATTATCAACGTGCTCTTCGGCTTTCCGGCGTTGCTGTTCATGATCGCGCTGGGTGCGGTGGTTCCGCCGGACGCGTCGAGGCTCGCGCTGGTGATCGCGGTGATGACGGTTTTCGGGTGGGCTGGTGGCGCTCGGGTGATCCGCTCGCAAACCATGACACTGCGCGAACGTGACTTCGTGCGCTACGCGCGGGCGACCGGGGCGTCGACCTGGCACATCCTGACCCGCGAAGTGCTGCCGAACCTACGCGGAACCGCCATTGTCTTTCTCACGCTTTATGTTCCGGCGTTCATCGGCACCGAAGCGGCGCTGTCGTTTCTCGGCGTCGGAGTGCCCGCGCCGACACCGTCGTGGGGTCGCAGCATCGGCGACTCGATCAACTGGGTGCAGACCGACCCGTGGTACCTACTGTTCCCGGGCGCCGCCCTTGTCTTAATCACGTTGGCTATCAACGAAATTGGCGAGACGCTGCGCCAGCGCCTGTCCACCCCGACGCTGAGGTCGGTCGCATGAACCGCGCGCTCGCGTTCGCGCGGCACGCAGCAACGGCGGTTGGCGTGCTGGTCGCGGTTTCGCTGCTCACGTACCTCGTCTTCTACTTCCTCCCAGCCGATCCAGCGCAACTGGCCTGCGGAAAGCCGTGCACCCCAGGCAATTTGCTGCGCGCCCAGGAATTCATGGGCTTGGACCAGTCCTGGTATGAGCAGTGCTGGCACTTCCTCGCCGGATTGATCGTTGGCCGCTCGTTCGGCGCCGGCGGCGACCAAATTCACTGCGCAGCACCTTGTTTGGGCTACTCCTTCCAGGAGAATCAGACCGTCCTCGCGTTGATCGGCGAACGGCTCCCGGTCACTCTTTCCGTCACGCTCGGTGCGGCGGTATTGCTGCTGGCGTCCGGCGTTGGCCTTGGACTGCTCGCCGCCGTCCGCGAAGGGTCGCGCCTGGACAGGTTCGTCACCAACACCACCGCGATCGGCCTGTCCATGCCGACCTACCTGGTCGGCCTGCTCGCCATCTACGTCTTCGGCTTCCAGCTCGACATGATCCCGGTTGGCGGCTACGTCCCGTTCACCACGGACCCGGTCGACTGGGCATGGCACCTCGTTGCCCCGTGGTTCGTGCTGGCCTGGACCGGCGCGGGCGTGTACGTGCGCTTGACCAGGTCGAACCTGATCGACGCGCTGGGCCAGGACTACATCCGCACCGCGCGCGCCAACGGCCTGCCCGAACGTCGGATTCTGCTGCATCACGGTTTGCGCAACGGTTCGGTGCCTGTCCTGACCTACTTCGGCGTCGAGGTGAGTTTGCTGCTCGGCGGGGCCGTGATCACCGAAACCGTGTTCGGGATGCCCGGTTTGGGGCGCCTGATGCTTGACGGCGTGAGTCAGGTCGATCTTCCGACAGTTGTCGGCATGACGGTGTTCTCGGCCTTCTTGGTCGTCGCCGGAAATCTGTTGGTGGACATAGTTGTTCGAGTTCTGGATCCAAGGATGGTAGCTAGATGAGAATCAGATCCGTAGCGATCGCCGCGACGTTGGTGACGGTGTTATCGGCGTGCGGTGCCAATCAGCAGGAGCCGGGTGCCGCCGGGTCGACGGAGTTCAAAAAGGGTGGGACGCTGACGATTCCGGTCGAATCCGCCAGCCTGGATCTGGATCCGGCGAAGTCGTCGAACCTGGCGATCACCACTCAGTCGCTGTTCAACCGCAGGCTCACCACGTGGCGCACCGAACCAGGCAAACCCGTTGTGCCCGTTCCTGATTTGGCCACCGACACCGGATCGACCACCGATGGCGGCAAGACCTGGAAGTACACGCTAAAGCCGGGCCTGAAGTTCGAAGACGGCACTCCCGTCACCGCGGGCGACGTCAAGTACGGCCTGGAGCGGTCGTTCGCGCCGCTGCTGTCGGGTGGCTTCAACTACCACAAGCAGTTCCTCATCGGCGGTGACAGCTACGCCGGGCCATACGACGGCAAACACTTGGATTCCGTTGAGGCACCGGATGATTCGACGCTGATTTTTAAGCTGAACCAGGCTTTCGGTGACTGGCCGTGGATCGTGTCGCAGCCCGCGTTCGCGCCGGTGCCGAAGGCAAAGGACAACCCGCAGACCTACGGGAAAACGCCGGTCGCGACGGGCCCCTACCGGGTCGCCGATCGCGCGGACGGCCAGGTGGTACTCGAACGGAACCCGCACTGGGATCCGAAAACCGACTCAAACCGCACGGCGGGGCCGGACAAGGTGATCTTCAAGCTCGGCGTTTCCAAGGAGACGTCCGTGCAGTCGGTGATCCACGGATCTGGCGACGGCAAGTTCTCCTTCGCCGGGCCGGTGCCCGCATCGCAGTTGGCCGCCCTGACCGCGAACCCGAACGCGAAGTCCCGCACGCTGGAAGCGGGTGGCGGCTCGATCGACCAGGTCGCGATCAACACCTCCAAGCCGACACTGGCCGACCTGCGCGTGCGTCAGGCGATCAACCTCGCCACCGACAAGGCCTCATACCTGGTCGCCAGCGGTGGGCGTAACCGTGGCTCGATCGCGACAACGAACATCCCGCCCGCCCTGGAAGGCTACGAGAAGTTCGACGTGCTGCCCGCGCCCGAGACTGGCGACGTGGCGAAAGCCAAGACGTTGCTAGCCGAGGCCGGGCACGCGAACGGACTGGATCTTGTTCTGGTGCACCAGAATTCAGCCGAGGTCACCGCGCAGGCACAGGCGTTGCAAGCTGGTTGGCAGCGCGCGGGCATTCGGGTGACACTGCGCTCGGTCGACCGCCCCACCTACACCGACATCACCATGCATCAGGACGGTTCCGGTTACGACCTTGCCCTGTCGAGGTGGCAGGCCGACTTCCCGTCACCGTATTCGATGCTGCAGCCCAGCTTTTCGTCGAAGGAAATCGGTAAGGGCGGATACAATGCGTCCCGACTGGCTGACCCGACGGTGGACGCGGCGATCGACAATGCGACGCGACAGGTCGACCCGGCCGCGGCCAAGGCTGCTTGGGCCAACGCTGACCGGCTCATCACCGCGCTCGCTCCGAACGTGCCGCTGATCAACTCGGTGAACACCTGGATCTACGGGGCCGGCCTCGCGAACTTCATCGTGCCGCCGTTCCCCGCCTACCCCAACTACTTCCGGATTTCGCTGCTGCCATGAGTTCCATCGCCGACCAACCGCTGCTCTCCGTGCGCAACCTGACCGTGCGCGGTCCCCACGGCACCCTCGTACGTGATGTGTCGTTCGAGGTGCCGCGCGGGGAGGTGCTCGCGCTGGTCGGCGAATCAGGGGCGGGCAAATCGATGACGACCTTGGCCGTGCTCGGGCTCCTTGCGCCCGGGCTATCGGCGACGGGAAACATCGACTTCCATCCCGCCGACGGACCACCGATTGACCTGCTGACACTCACACCGCAAGAGCTGCGCCGCTTTCGGCTTGAGTCGGTTGGCGTCGTTTTCCAGAACCCGTCGTCGGCGTTCGATCCGGTGCACACCGTTGGTGCCCAGATCGGCGAAGTGCTCGCGGCTCGTGGGTTGCCGCGAACGCAGCGCATGGGCCGCGTCACTGAGCTGCTTGCACGGGTGCGGCTGGCCGATCCGGAGCGGGTTGCACGGTCCTATCCGCATCAGGTTTCCGGCGGGCAGCTGCAACGCGCGATGATCGCGATGGCGTTGGCGCATGAACCGGTGTTGATCATCGCTGACGAGCCGACGACCGCCCTGGACGCGCTCGTGCAACGCGAGATTCTCGATCTGTTGCGTGAGCTACGGGCCGAAACCGGGTCAAGCACACTGTTGATCACGCACGACATGGGCGTTGTCGCGGATTCGGCTGATCGGGTCGCGGTGATGCTCGATGGTCAGATTGTGGAACAGGGTGACGTGAAAGCTGTTCTGGGACAGCCTAAGTCGGACTATACCCGCACTCTAGTCGATGCGGTTGCTCGTCTCGACGGCACGACAGTTGCCGGTCGGCGCGAGTTCGGCGAAGCGATCGTCACCGTGAACGCGGCCAACGTGACCTATCGCGGTAGGCCTAATGTTGTTGCGTTGCACGATGTTTCGCTGACGGTGCCCGCTGGCCAAATGGTTGCTTTCGTCGGTGAGTCCGGCGCGGGCAAGTCGACACTCGGTCGGGTGATCGCCGGGCTCGAGCCGCTGACCAGCGGTAGCGCGAGCGTGGCCGGTGTCGATTTGCCGGTGCGCCGCGCCGCTGGGCGACGAGCGCTCGGCGCCAAGGTTGGCATCGTCTTCCAGAACCCGGCGTTGTCGCTGAACCCCGAACACACTGTTCGGCGGTCAGTGGAACTGCCCCTGCGCATCCACACCGACCTCTCCCCCGCCGCCCGCGTCGAGCGGGTGAACGAATTGCTGGCCGAAGTTGGCCTCGGTCCGGAGTTCGCGCTACGCCGCCCGCGCGAACTGTCGGGCGGGCAACAACAACGAGTAGCGATCGCACGCGCGCTGGCACTCGACCCCGACGTGCTGATCGCCGACGAGCCAACGAGTTCCCTAGACGCCCGCACCCAACGCGATGTCCTCGCCCTGCTGTCGCGGATCAGACAGCACCGCGGGCTGTCGGGAATCATCATCACCCACGACTTCTCGGTAGCTGAAGCGGTCGCCGACCGAATCGTGGTCTTGCGAAACGGTGAAGTGGTTGAAGACGGCCCGACCGCCACGGTCCTACGCGCACCCGCGCACGACTACACGCGCGCACTGATCGCGGCTGTTCCTTTGGTGCAGGTTGAGGGCCGAATCGGCGTGGCGTGAGCTACGTCGGGTAGGCGCTCGGGAGTCCCTGAGCGCCGCGCGGGCCGGGTTGGTCCGACAGGTAACGTTGACCGCGCGACTAACACTCTGTGGCAGGACAGGGAATTGGGACGATTCGCATGAATGGTTTTGTGGGGCAACCTAGTCCGCCGCACCCTGCTGCATCGCGTGGACCGACAGTCGGCCGAGTCATCGACATCATCATCACGTCGTTGCTCTACGTCCTAGTGCCAGGAACCCTGTTTCTACTCACGGCATTTTCCGCGGGTTGGGTTTTGGCCGCCGCAGACACCTGCCAGGCTAACCCGCCGTGCTCAGCGAATCCCGAACTCGGCATGTGGATAGTCGGCGGCGGCTGGATCGGCTCGGTCGTAGCCGCGTCCCTGATCACGTACGCGTCCATCAGGCACCGAATTCCGTTGTGGATAGGGGCGGTGCTGTGCTGCGCGGGGCTCGTAGTGTCCTGGCTAGCCGGGGTTCGGATGATCCTCGGCTGGTGATCCCGGGCGGCGACCAACTTCGCGTGAGTACCCTGGACGGGGCATTCTCGCCCGATGTCCAAGTCGCGTTGACTGGCTCAATTGAGCTGGCACTGGAACTAGGCGTCGACGCGGCGGAGGTCCTGGACACGGACGAAAAGACCCTCGCGTTTTTCTTAGACAAGCCCGACCGGCGTGTCGCCCACCCTCGACGTGGCATTTTCGTGCACGCCGCCGCGCCGAGGGCGGAAATCGGGTCTCTAGGGCGCGAACGTGCACGAAATTGCTATGCGACACGCCGGGTGTGCAACGTGGCCGCCGACTCCGGCTCTCGCTGCACGGGGGTCTCTGGTTCAATCCTCAGTGGATTCGCCTGCTGGGCACGCACATTCACCTTGTTCCTCAAGGGGCCGACCACACACTGGCAGCGGAGAGATCGATGACAACCAGGCAAGCATCGCGCACCCGATGGCGGTTCCCGATCGCGGTCGCGGCTGGTGCGCTGGTCGCCGCAGCGGGCCTGCTCTGGCTGTGGTGCATGTACATCGCGCTGCGCTCAAGGCTGTCGACCGATCCGCTAACCGACCCTCATGGCTACGAACTGATCGCGGGAACGGTGCCCGCCCTCCCCGCCGCCGCAGTAGTCGCGCTAGCCGTACCCTTCATCGTCGCACCCGGCCCGGGCCGAGCCCGACTGGCGAAAACGGTGGCGACACCACTCGTAGCGCTAACGGCACTTTCCCTGATCGCACTGTTCGCGACCTGATCACGACGCTCATCCCACGGCAAGCGACAACGTCGCGCACCGAACAGTGCCGTGCGAGGCACGAACTCATCAGGTGCCGACCGGTCAGGCTAGCTGTCGGGAAGCTCCGGAGTTGGGCCTTGCCACCTGTCGCGCTCAGTCAATTCGGCGGTGATGAAGCCGTATCCTTCCCTGGACCCCCATCCGTCGACGTGCAGGACAGGGATAGGCGCATCGAGCAACGGGCGTGATTCCGACTGGATGCGGTACCGCGCCTCCGTTACCTCTGGGAGGTCGTACACGTCGGCGATCTGGCCCTCTTCTTCACGGAACGCCGAGTATGCCTCCAGGCTCACGAGGCCGAGCCGGACCACCGACCAATGGAAGAACACCAGTTCGGAACTGAATGGACGGGCGTGTTCTCTCTCCCCGGAGCCGTCGGGCCAGAAGGTGATCCACTCATCGTCCATCGACGAGTAGTGCCCCACCTCAAGTCCCCACCTCCCGATAAGGTCGCTCCCGCTCATGACCGCGACCAATCGCCTTTACGGCCACTCATTCGTGCTTCCCTCTCATCAAAAGGCTTGCTGTTCAATGCATTTGAACCTGGCCGCGACCACTCTAAGTCACGTAGCAGCCATCCGGTGTCGCGAGCCGGTCCGCAACGCCCGACGCCCAATCGCACTCAGTCAGATTCAAGGGGGCAACGGGCTGTATCAGTTGGTGAACGACAATGGCCCCGTCGACCTGATGCGCGGCGGCGTTGCGGTTCAGCAGAAGTTTGTCGCTGCGGGCGGGCGGTTCTCGCTCGGCGCGATTACGCAGCATCTTGAGAAGTACCCCGATTATGTGAGCAACGGCGGGAAATATCAGATTCCGCGCGACCACTACGAAGTGGTCGCTCACCTACGCGGCATGTCGTATGAGGAAGCGAGTGAGTCGCTGACCCGCAGCGGAGACGGGCCGTCGCTGCGCGATTGGCAGCGGATCCACCACTTCTTCCGCGACGGTTCCGTCGACATGGACGCGCTCGAAGCTTCGACCCTCAAATATGACGAGGTGCAGCGCGACGTCTACCAGTCGACCATGTCGGCCGAGAAAGACTCCCTCCGCGCCACCGACCGGTCCGCGCGTACCGACGCGTTGCGAGAAAGTCGGCCGAGCGTGCGTGAGGGCGCTCGGGCCACGGTCATGGCTGCAGTGGTCGAAGGCGGGACCACCTTCGTCATGTCGGTGATCGCTAAGCGGCGTGAAGGGAAGCCGCTCAAGGATTTTGACGCACAGGACTGGCGCGATGTCGCGGGCGATGCGAGTTTTAGCCTCGGCAAAGGCGGCGTTCGCGGACTGAGCATCTACACGCTCACGAACTTCACCGCGACTCCATCGGCTGTCGCCAGCTCGATCGTGACCGCGTCGCTTAGCATCGCTGAGCAGGCGAATAAGTTGCGGCGCAGCGAGATTGATGAACTCGAGTTCATCGCCAACTCCGAGCTGATCGCGTTGGAAGCCGCTGTGAGCGCGCTGTCGTCGTGCATCGGGCAGGCGGCGATTCCCATTCCGCTTCTCGGTGCCGTGATTGGCAACACCGTTGGCACGGTGATGTACAAGGCGGTCGCGTCGTCGCTGTCGAAGCGTGAGGCCGCACTGATCGAGCGGTATCTCGAAGAACAGCGCGTGCTTGACGCGCATTTGGCGGAAGAGCATCAGGAACTACTTGCGCAGCTGGCACGCAGCATGTCCGACTACTTGGGCCTGCTGGACCGGGCATTCTCGCCCGACGTCCAGGTCGCGCTGACTGGCTCAATTGAGCTGGCACTGGAACTAGGCGTCGACGCGGCGGAGGTCCTGGACACGGACGAAAAGACTCTCGCGTTCTTCTTGGACTAGCCCGCCCGGCGTGTCGCGGGCCCTCGGCGTGGCATTTTCGTGCACGTTGCCGCGCCAAATGCGGAAATCGGGCCTCTAGGGCGCGAACGTGCACGATACTGCTATGCGACACGCCGGGTGTGCAGCACACCACACCACCGGAAAGAGACCCGATGACAACAGAGCGATCGTCGGACCGCGCAACCGCTCAAACTCGAACTCGCGACTACCGTCTCCCCGTGGCAAACGAGACTCCTGACGACGCCGCCCTAGCGTTCCGGTGCGCCAACAACCCGAGCGCACAGGTGAGATTTGACAGTCGAATCTTCACGAGCATCGAGTACTTCGGAACCGACGAGGTGCACGTCGACGTAGCCCTCACCGGCGACGGCCTCAACGCAACGTGCGGTGCCCTCCTCTTCTCCCCTTGGGAACGCGCCGAGATCTGCGACTACTTCGACAGACTCGTCGCCGACTTCGCCGGTTGGTCAGGTCAACGAGATTGGGGGAACAGCAATTTGCGGGTCACTGCGACCTTCACCCCGGGCGGCCACGTCCGGCTCGACTGGACCGTCATCGCCACCCTCACCCGTCCCACGTGGCAGGCAAGGCTAAGCACCTGGGTCGAAGCCGGAGAAAAGATGTCGCACATGGCAGCCGACATCCGGTCCTTCCTTAGCCCCACTCCGCACCTGTGAGCGCACAGACGCCAGCCTCGCCAGCTCTGCGTGCGAATAGCATTGGTGTGCTCGTCTTGCAGTAAGAACAGCGCCGCACGTGTGCGTCGATACACCAGCGTTTCCGCCACGATTCGCGCGATATTTTCTCGAATCGCACGGTAGGTCGCTTGGTAGTGATGTGGTCCGTGAGAACGAGCGCCGTTTTCGCTTGAATCATTCCCCCACCCGTTGCTACTTTCTACGTAGAGGCGAGGGCTTGACACCTCGCGAACACATTGGAGGCAACCCCTGAGGCGCAAGTCGCCTCAGGGGCCCTTTCTTTCAAGCCAGCTCGCGGCCGGTCAGAAGCGCCAAACGAGTGCCGTTCCGCCCAGAACATACTGTTGCCCAACTAAACTCGTTCGGTGACGAATGTGCTGCGCGTTGCCGCCTATGCCGTTTGCATTCGAGGGGCGGGAGAAAACGAGGAGATCCTGCTCGCCCGGTGGGTGTCGCCCGAAGGGAACAAGCACTGGACGCTTCCGGGGGGCGGGATGGAGCATGGCGAGGATCCCGTCGCGACCACGAAGCGCGAGGTGGATGAGGAGACCGGGTACGCCGTCGAGCTAACGGCATTGCTCGGAATAGACACCGATACTAGTCGGTTCCCACGCCCGCACGGCGAGTTCGCCGAGATTCACAGCGTCCGAATAATCTACGCGGGCACCATTATTGGTGGCACACTCCGCAGTGAAACCGACGGTTCCAGCGACCTCGCCGCATGGCACCCGATCAGCGAAGTCGCGCACCTGGTCCACGTTCGACTCATCGACGCCGCTATCGAATTGTGGCGCACGCGGCCAGCGCTGGGAAGGGTCGACAGCTAGTCAGCGAACCGCGGCGCAAACAACCATTCGTCATCCAACCGCAAACCAACCGACCGGCCCATCTCAATATCGCATCGCCACCCTGGGTTACCCGGGTGCAGAACCGTTCCGGGGCGGATGACGATGGGATCCAAACGTGCGGTGGAAAAAGTCGAAGGCGCGCAAGCGGATTCGTTTTGGGGCGGCGTTGGCGGCGGTTACCCTCGTGGCCGTCACCGGGTGCGGGCTCGGGACCGACCAGCAAGCGTCGGTCACCTATGCCGAAGCCAAGCAGACCGGCAAGATCAAAATTGGGTTCGCCAATGAAGCGCCGTGGGCCTACCTGGACGACCAAGGCCAGCTCACCGGATACGCGCCGACCGTCGCGAAGGCGGTGCTGAAGAAACTCGGGATCAACGAAATCGACGGTGTCGTCACCGATTTCGACGGCCTCATCGACGGTGTTCGCGCCAAAAACTATGGGTTCGTCGCGGCCGGGATGTTCATTAATCCCAAGCGCTGCGAAAGTTCGGCGTTCGCGATTCCCGATTACCAGGTCGGCTCGTCTTTCATGGTGCCCCAAGGTAATCCGCGCAATATCACCAAATTCACCGACATCACCCGCGAGCAAACCCGTATCGCAACACTCGGCGGCGCGGTGGAAAACGGTTACGCCGAAGAAGCGAGCGTCCCGAAACAGCTCATCGAGCCGATGGCCAAACAGGACGATATTGTGCGCGCGGTCACCGGCGGTGACGTCTACGGCGCGGCCCTGCTTGACGTGACAAGCACATGGCTGGTCAAAAACAACAAGGACGCCAAACTCGAAACGACGCCGTCCTTCCAGTTCGGCACCAAGCCTGCCGTGGGCACCTTCAATTTCCGCCTCGACGACAACGAGTTCCGCGAAGACTTCAATCGCGAACTCAAAGCCCTGCATGAAAGTGGCGAGTGGCTCAAGCTCGTCGAACCATTCGGGTTGACCGCAGCGAACGAGCCGGACCCGAAGGCGACCACCGAGCAATACTGCGCGTCGTAGCACTGTGTCAGATCATCTAGGGATTTACCTCGACCGCGTTCTGGACGGCCTGCCGTTCACATTGTGGGCGACGATTGGCGGAATCGCGCTCACCATTGTGTTGTCGTTCGTCGCGGGCATCGCATTGTTGTCGCGACGGCGCGGCGTTCGGGCGGTGGCGCGCGTGTATGTCGAAGGGTTGCGCGGCAGTTCCGAAGTTGTGCAGTTGTTCTTCTTCGCCGTCGCGATTCCGATCTTCCTGGGCGTCACGCTGGGCTCAACTCCGCAGGGTCTCTTGGTAATTGGCGTTCTCGTCCTCGGACTCAATCATGGCGCGTATGGCGCGGAGATTGTGCGAGGGGCGGTGCGGTCGGTGCCGCGCGGACAGGTTGAAGCGGCGATCGCGGTGAATCTTTCGCCGCGCCAACGGTTATGGCGAATTGAACTGCCGCAGTCGCTTGTCGAAATGCTGCCATCGTTCAACAACCTGTTCATCCAGTTGTTGAAAGGAACCGCGTTGCTGAGTTTTATCGCGGTGCCCGAAATCTTCAAGAAGGCCGATGAGCTCAGGGCCGTCCCCGCGTTCTCCCGCGAACTCGGTGTCATTTATGCGATCGAACTGGTGGTGTATCTGCTTATCGCTCTGGCGATTACCGCGATCATGCGGGCTCTTGAACGAATCGCCGCGCGCGTGGCTGGCCGCCCGGCGACCGGTCGCGCGCTTAGGCCGGTGATCTGATGGAAAAGTGGCGCTGGGACAGGTTCTTCGACGCGTTCCCGTTCATCGCGGACGGCCTCGTCGTAACGATTCAGTACACGATCCTCGGCTCGATCGTCGCGTATCTGCTTGGGCTCGCTTTCGCGGTGATTATTCGCGCGCGAGTGCCAATCGTCAGTCTCGGACTGCGTGGATTCGTCGAATTCGTGCGTAGCACACCATTATTGGTGCAGATTTTCTTCCTCTATTGGGTCGTGCGGCCGGAACTACTCAGCGGGTTCAGCACCGATACCCAACGGTTAATTGTCGGCGTCACCGCGCTCGGCGTGCATTACGCCTGCTACACCGCCGAGGTTTTCCGCGCGGGCATTGACGCAGTGCCGAAGTCACAGTGGGAGGCGACCGTCGCGCTCAATTTGCCGGTGTGGCGCAGCTGGACCGACGTGATCATTCCCCAAGCTGTCCCCCGCGTGCTGCCCGCGCTCGGCAATTACACCATCGCGATGTTCAAGGAAGTGCCGCTGCTATCGGCGATCGTCATCCTGGACATGGTTTACCAGGTCAAAACGGTGTACGCCGCTGACCGAGGGGGTGCTGGCCCCGAGGCATGGCTCGCGGTTGGTCTGACGTTCCTCGCACTGAGTTACCCCTGTTCAGTGCTGATTCGAAAGCTGGAGCAACGTGTCGCACAGTGAGCCAATGATTCGGTTTACCGATGTCGAGAAGAACTACGGCAAAACGGTTTGCCTCGATCATCTCGACTTCTCCGTCGCGCCAGGCGAATTCGTCACGCTGATTGGCCCGTCGGGTTCGGGCAAAACGACAATTCTGCGCATGTTGATGACGTTGGAGCGCGTCGACAGCGGAACAATCGAGGTAGGCGGCGAGTATTTGAGTCACGAGCGTCGCAAGGACAAGCTCGTGCCCGCGAGCGAAGCGCATTTCCGGCGGATGCGCAGTCAGATCGGCATGGTTTTCCAGCAGTTCAATCTCTTTCCGAACATGTCAGTGCTTGGCAATATCACGATGGGGCCGATTAGGTCGCTTGGCACGGACCAGGAAAAGGCCAAAGAACGCGGGATGGAATTACTCGAATTGGTCGGGCTCACCGATAAGGCGAAAGCGCGCCCGACCGAATTGTCCGGCGGTCAGCAGCAGCGTGTCGCGATCGCGCGGGCGCTCGCGATGGAGCCGAAGGTGCTGCTCCTTGACGAGGTCACCTCCGCGCTCGACCCCGAACTCGTGACCGGCGTGCTGAAACTCCTCGCCGACATCGCCGCGAGCACCGACATCACCTTCCTCTGCGTGACGCACGAAATGCGGTTCGCGCGAACGGTTTCCGACCGCGTGCTGATGTTTGACCAGGGTCGAGTTGTCGAATCAGGGCCGCCCGAACAGCTTTTCACCGAACCAGCGAACCAACGGACAAGACAGTTCATCGACGCGGTACTCGCCGCCGACTGAACCCGACGAAAGGAACGCAACCCGATGCCCACCTCGCCGACTGTTCAGCTCGTTGATCGTTATCCGACCAGGTCAGCCGGGTCGGGTTCGATGCGCCGCACCGATCCGACGGTGTGGGGCGCACCGGAAACGCCCGCGCTTGCCACCTTCGCTCACGATGGTTACGCCGTTTTCGACGCGTTGCTCAGCGAGGCCGAGGTCGCGACGTTGTCGGCCGAGGTGACGCGGCTGACCGAAGAACCGGAGTTGCGTCTCGACGACCGGGTAATTATCGAGCAGTCGTCGAATCAGGTGCGGTCGATTTTCGAGGTGCACAAACTGAGCCCGTTGATCGCGGAATTGACTCGCGAGAATCGGATCGCTGGCTTGGCGCGGGAAGTGCTTGGGTCGGAAGTGTATTTGCATCAGACTCGGGTGAATTATCTGCCCGGTTTTGGTGCCGCCGGTTTTTATTGGCATTCCGATTTTGAGACGTGGCATGCCGAAGACGGGATGCCCGCGCCGCGTGCGGTGAGTTTGTCGATCGCGCTCACCGACAATTTCCCGTACAACGGGAGTTTGATGGTGATGCCCGGTTCGCATCGCACATTCGTTGGGTGCGCGGGTGCGACGCCGACTGACCATTATCGGGAATCGTTGCGAGAGCAGCGCATTGGTGTGCCGACCGAACGCGAGCTCACCCGGTTGGCGCGCGAGCACGGAATCGCCCAGTTCACCGGGCCCGCCGGTTCGGCGCTGTTATTCGATTCGAACATCATGCATGGGTCATCGAACAACATCACGCCATTCCCGCGCTCGAACATTTTCTTGGTTTTCAACAGCGTTGAGAACGAGTTGGTCGCGCCGTTCGCGGGCCCCGCCCCGCGCCCGACCTACATCGCCTCGCGCGATTTCACGCCGTTGCGCTGAGTGAGACGCGTGCGAAGCGAAGGCTCCCTACCCAACTCAGGTAGGGGGCCTTCGGCGCGTTAGTGGGAAGTGACGCGTCAACGGTCAGCGCTGTTCGCGAATCGCCAGCCAAGGCGGCACGCTGTCGCGTACCGTATCGGCATTCGCGGCAGGTTTTGGGGGACGTTTCGCAAGTGCCGCATCCTCACGTGTTCGACGAATCGCCCGGTCCAGCGGCCCAAGAAGGTGACGTTATGACGACATGGTTCCGGCGGGCACCCGATGTCGCCTTCGAAGAGGAACAGCTGTTGCGGGCGGCGACCGAGATGGTGCATGGTGCGCTTGAGCGGAACGGGATGAGTCAGCGGCAGTTGGCTGACCTGCTCGAAGTGACGCAAACCGAGGTGAGCCAGCGGTTGAGCGGGCGGCGCAACCTCACGTTGCGGAGCGTAGCGCGGATGATGCACCTGCTTGGGTGTCGGGTTCGGTTGGAGGCGAGCCCGTTTGATGATGGGGATAGCGTTGTTGTTGTCGCGCGCGAAGAGGTGTGGTCGGTGTGCTTTCGGGCGGCGATCAGCCCCGACAGCTCGGCGCAGTTCGCCGCACTTCGGTCGAATTTGCAGTCGCGCCAGCACATTTCGTCGGCGCGCGTTGAGCACCGCGACAACCAGATCATGATCGAACTACACGTGACGGCGGCCGACCCCTTGACTGCGACCACCCGCGCAACGGCCGCCCTACACCCCGCGACGCAACGCGCACGAGTGAAGATCCAGCGATTGCGTTTGGACGTCGGCCGCCCGCACCCTGCCCGACCTGGGGAAAACGGTGCAGCCGGTAAAACGAGGCAGGCGACCAGGAACTCGGGGTGAGTCCGTATTTCAGTCAAGGAACTTCACACAACAGGTAATCTGTTGGTAAAGCACGCAACGCGATTCAAGTGGTGCGTCAGTGGAGGTTCCGGGGGCTCCAATGAGACGGGTCGGCACATCAACGCACCAACACCCGGTCGCGCGGATTCTGAAAGTGCTCGCGCCGCTCGTACTGCTCATTGAAGCCGTGCTGCTGGTCTTCAACGTGATCGACCTCAACGACGCCGTTCTTCTCGAGCTCGCAATGGAATTCGTGTTTGCCCTGGTCGCGCTGGTAATGGCGACCGCCGCCCGCGTCCAGTACCGGAAGCTGCGACGTTCGGGCATGGCCCGCGGTGACGCCTTCTTCGCCGCACTGACCGTGGTGCTGCCGAGCCCGGTTGTCGCGGTGTTGCGTCACGAAATTGGCGTCCTCGGTGCGCTCTGGCGGTGGGCGCGCCGACGTCCCGATGTCCGACCAGGCGGAACGGCCGTGCAATACGGACAGGAAGTGCGCACCTTTGTTGCGGTCTCGATCTTCCTATCCGCGCTGGAAATCGCTGTCGCAGAACTGCTTATCCCCTGGCAGTGGCTCCGCATCGTTCTCTGTGTGATCGGCATCTACGGTGCAGTCTGGTTGCTCGGATTTCTCGCGGCAACCCGCACGCGTCCGCACGTGGTCGGACCCGACCACCTGACGTTGCGGTTCGCGTACCTCGCGCGGATCGACGTACCCCTCGCGGCGGTCACCCGCGCGCACACGGTGACGCACGGGCAGTACACAAAGACCGTTCACATCGACGATGGCGTCGCGGCACTCGCGGTGATGGGGACAACCACCGTGGCAGTGCGACTTTCCGGCCCGACGACTGTGCGGGTCAACGGCGAGGACGTTGCCGCGATTCGTGAAGTGCGCTGCACGTGCGATGAGGCCGCGGCGCTCATCGCGTTACTACCAAGGCGCACGGGCTAACCGCCAGCCTTAGCGCTTGCGGCGATGTTGCGGTAATCGACAACGAACAGAGTCGGATAAGACGCCCAGCCTGATCGAGGTTGGCCACAGCCTATCGTTGCTATCGTACCGTTAACGTGCAATTTAGTGACCCACATCACAAATTTCGACCGCTAACGTCATGGTCGCAACGATAAGCCTGCGGAGGCAATCCTGCGGTAAACGACGATGCACAAGGTGAGCCAGGTCGCGCCGATTGCCCAGCCCGCAAGCACGTCCGTTGGCCAGTGGACGCCCAGGTATACGCGGGAAAGTCCTACCGCGAGCGCGAAAAGTACTGCTAGGGCGGTGATCGGGGCGCGCAAACGGGGGAAGTTGGCGATCGCTACGTAAGCCAGTAAGCCGGCAACCACTGTTGCGCCTAGCGCGTGGCCGCTCGGGAATGACTGGTTCGTTTCGACGACCAAATGGTCGACCGCAGGCGGACGCGAACGGCCTGCGAGGTGTTTGCCGACAACAACAAGCACGGCCGCGCCCGCAGCGCCAAGGGCGACCAATAACGCGGTCGACCAGCGGCGCAACCACATCATGACCCCGATGACAACGGCCGCGGCAAGAGCCATCACCGTCGGGCTGCCAAGGAAACTCACTGCCTCAGCCGCCCAGGTCGCGGTGCCGTTGCGGTGGGCGATGACGTCGGCGAGCAGGTGCGGGTCGAAGACGGTGAGGCCGTCGTCGTCGACAACGTTGTCGGCCAACGCCGCCGACAACGCGCCTAGCGCAACCACAGCTACCAAGCCCAACGGAACCCGAGTCAACCATCGGGCGCCTGCGGTGATCGAGGTCGATTCCATCGCTCCAGGCTGCCTCATGAAGCTGTGAGAGTGCTGTCAGCGCAGGTCAGGGCCGGTAAACATGGACGTGACGCCGGCGCCTATGGGCAGATAGGCACCGGCGTCACTGGGGGGCGGTGTCACGTCAGCGTGCGAGGAGTGGCTACTGCCGCGACACATTCGGGTGGTCTCACGAGGGTTGGGGTACCCAGTCGTTAACGGGCCGAAAACCGTGTGCTGGACGTCCGCGTGCTCGTCGCGGTCATCGGTGGGTCAGGTCGTAGAGGGTCACGCCGTCGACCTCGGTCGGCTGGTAGTTCTCCTTCACCCACGCGGTGATTTTGCTGGCTTCGGAGTCGGTTCCGGCGCGACCCGGGCGTGCTTGGTTGGCCGCGATGAAGTAGTGGATGTCGCCGTTGCTCACGTACTGCTTGAACTGGTCGAGCGTCGGGGACGGGTCGCCGCCGCTGAAGCCGCCGATCGCCATCACTTCGCCGTCGCTGCCGAGTTGGTAGGGACCTTGGGCCATCGAGCTGACTGTTGCTGCGGCCCAACGATATTGGGCGTGGTTTTGGTCGAGCATCGCGACGACCTTGTCGCTCATCTTCTCGTTGCCCATTCCGGGCATGCCGTGCGACGCGGTCGGGGGTTCGGTTCCATTGGGCGCACCAGCGTTGCCGTCGCGGTTTCGGCCCGATCCTCCCCCGAATCCACCGAACTCACTGTTGCCACTGCGCGGGCCTGCTAGCGGAATCGAGCCCGTGTGGGCGGTGTTGAGCGTGTCGATGCTGTACGCGACCGGGCCAGCCACGCCGACGAACAGGCTCGCGAGCACGGCGACCACCGCCAGTTTCGCGCGATCACTCACTGCCAGCGCGCCGATCGCGCCTATCGCGACAACGACGATCACCCAGCGCAACCACGGAACGAAGTCGGGCGTGCGGTTGAGCAGGACCCATGCGGTCGCCGCAGTTGCCGCGACGGCCAACGCGAACGTCGCTCGAACCCACACTTTCGTTCGCGACGGCCACAACAGCCCAACGCCAGCCGCGACAGTGCCAGCGAGCGCGGGCGCGAGTGCGACGGTGTAGTACTGGTGAAAAGTGCCGCTCATCAGGCTGAACACGATGGCGGAGACAGCAGCCCAGATGCCGAAAAGGGCGAGTACGGCACGCCGCGGGTCGGTTCGGGGGGCGCGGCGGGTCGCGATCAGACCAGCAATGAAGAGGATCGCCGCAGCCGGAATCAACCAGGCGATCTGGCCGCCGACGGATTCGCTGAACATGCGGGTAATGCCAGCTTGGCCGAATGGGGAACGTCCGCCCGGCATGCCCATCCCGGACATGTCGGGGGCCGCGCCTGCGGGATTTCCGCCGCCGCTGGGCAGCGACGCACCGCCGGGCATGCCCGGTGCGCCCGTCATGTCAGGGTTCGCGCCAGCGGGGCCGCCGAATCCGCCGTGCTCCCGACTTCCACCGCTGAGTCGGTCGAGACCGTTGTAACCCAGAGTCAGTTCGATGATCGAATTATGTTGCGACCCACCGAAATACGGGCGCGAACCAGCGGGCCACAGTTGCGCGATGAGCACCCACCACCCGGCACCCGCGACCATCGCGACCCCGGCGACAAGCAGTTGCGCGACGCGCTTGCCCAGCTTCGGTGGCCCGAAAAGCAGGTAGGCGACGGCAAGCACGGGCAGCACGAGCAGTACCTGCAACTGCTTGGCGAGGAAGCCGAGTCCGACGAACATCCCGCACAACGCGAGCCAGCGCCAACGGCCGTCGAGCAGCGCGCGACTCATTGCCCAGACTGCGGCGAGCATCAGCAGCACGAGCATGGCGTCGGGATTGTTGAACCGGAACATCAGCGTCGCGACGGGCGTCACCGCGAGCAAAAGCCCGGCGAGCAGACCCGCGTTCGCGCCGTAATGCCGTCGCACGATCGCCCACAGCAGCGCGACCGACGCGACACCGAGCAACACCTGCGGAACCAGCATCGACCAGGAGTTCATCCCGAAGATGCGCGCCGAGATTTCCATCGGCCAGAACGAGAGCGGCGTTTTGTCGACGGTGATGGCGTTGGACGCGTCGAGCGAACCGAAGAAGAACGCCTTCCACGAGTGCGACCCCGCCTCGACCGCCGCCGCATAGAACGTGTTCGCCCAGCCGTTGGCCGAGAGGTTCCACAGGTAGGCACCGGCTGTCCCGACCAGCAGTGCGGCGAGCCCAAGCCACTGGAGTCGGCTGTCGCGCGTGGGTGGGGATTCGGGTGGACTGGCAGTGGAATCGGTCATGGTGCCAGCTTGGGTCGCGTCGCTGCACCGTAGCTGGGTGCTAGCTGGGAACCGGCTGTGAGCGGCGCGCGATTGCTAGGGTGGAAATCGCGTCGTCAGAACTGTCCGACCAGTGCAGTTGGGGGCCTCTTGTCACGATCGTCAGGTGTTCGGCACATCGCGAGCGCGCTGTTGCTGATCCTCGTCGGGCTGCTCGGGACCGCGTCGCTGCTCGCGGTTTACTGCCACTACGTGCTGCTCGACACCGACCGCTACACCGCGACCGTCACGCCACTCGCCGACAATCCGGTGCTGCAAGCCGCCGTCGCCGACCAGGCGACCACCGCGATCATCAACCAAGCCAACCTGCGGGATCGGGTGGCTGAGCAGGCAACGCCCATCGTGCGGGCGGCGGTCGGGTCGTTCCTCGCGTCGTCGCAGTTCGCCGGGCTGTGGGAGTCGGCGAATCGCCAAGCGCACCGGCACCTTGTCGCGGTGTTGCGCGACGACTCCGACGAAGTGGTGCGCGCCGACGACGACGGCACGCTGCGCATCGACTTCGCCCCCTTCACCGCCGAAGCGCGCGACCAACTCATCGAGGCGGGAGTGTCGCCGGAGTCGCTGCCGTCAACGTCGATCGTCGTCGCGCGCGGACCCGACCTCACCACCGCACGTCAGGTGGTACGCGGCATCGACATCGCCGCCGTCGTATTGCCGCCGGTCAACGTGCTGCTTGCGCTCGCCGCCGTGGTTGTCGCGCCGCGCGGTCGCCGATGGCGGGCCGTCACGCTGGTTGGGATGAGCGTGGCGTTCGCGGTCGCGTTGGCGACCATCGTCGTCGCGGTCGCGCGCTGGCATTACCTGAGCACGCTGCCGAGTGAGGGGCCGGCGAGCGCGACCGTTGTTGAGATCATCGCCGACGCACTACTCGAACCACTGACCACGCTGGTGCGGGCGATGCTGCTGATCGCGGCCGGAATCATGGTTGTTGGCATCGGTGGTAACGCGATCGCGGCGAGGCGTGCACGCGCGTTGGCGGCGTAGCGAACCGGCTGGCGTCCCGCGGCGACGGGTATCAGCGCTCCAACGCGCCCGACAACGTCCACTCAAGCGGGTCGGTGAACTTCGTTCGCATATGGTTCGTTCCCGGTTCAGGCCCAATGTCGTGCTGGTAGAAGCGAATTCGATACGCGCGCTCGTCCGGGTCGGCCACGTAATGCCACAGGGTGCGCTCGGGGACGTGGCCGGAAATGCCCGCCGCCTTGTCGTCGACGTACGCGCACTGCACCACGTCGAGCAGCGCGCTCACATCGTCGGGCGTCCACGGTCCCTGGTGTGCCTGAATCGCCGCCGTCAGCACCTGGTATCGCACGAACGAATTGTGTTCAGCGCCAATGGGTTCGGCGGGAAACGACGAGATCGTCGGGTACCGATGCAGCGCGTGGTTGGTCACGATGAACGGCTGGTCCGGTTCGGCATCGACGAAGTAGTACTGACGGGAGTCGCCGTCGATCTCGACAACCATCGCGGCGCCATGCGCGTCGGCGACGAACCAGTGCATGTTCGTCGGGGTTGGGCAGAAGGTTTGTTGTTGCACGAGAAGGACTTTCGCTTCGGCGACGGTCGTCGCACCATGCAGTACGCAACCGGGCACCTGCATCGCGCTCAGCCCGCTTGCCCGGCCGCCCGCCGGCGACGCACCGACATTGCCTCGGTCGGAATGGTCGACAAGCACCGCCGTCATCAGGCCAGCGTCGTTCACGCCGTCGAGTCCGGGGCTCATCAGGTCATGACACCCCAGTTGCGCGACAACGCGACCGCCGCTCGGCACCGTGGTGAGCCACACGGTTCGACTGCATGACGGATGCTCGCCGGGCGTCGGCGGCAACCCGTATTTGCTGCTCAGCGTGCCGGTGAACCAGTCAAGATTGCGGCCGAAAAGCGGGCGACCAACCGTGGTCAGCGATGCGGGAAACCACACGAGCGAGCACGCTGGCACGCTGGGAACGTCGTAGGCGAGTGTCGAGGTGTCGGTGCGCTCAGGGTCGACGTCGTACTGCCGCGCGGCCCCTCGTGCTCGGTCGGCGAGAGCTGGGTAGGAGTGGTCGAAATATTTGAGCCTGCCAATGCCGTACACCGGGCTGCGATAGGGCGCGACGACGGCGCTGTAGTCGCGTCGCGCGAATTTCGCGAGGTCAGCCCCAATTTCGGTGTCACTCCCCCGCACCGTGAGCGCGCGGACCGACAGGTAGTCACCCTCGACGGGTGGCACGAGATACGACTGATCGGTGAACACGGCACCCTCCTACAGCGGCCAGTACCTCGGGTCCTCGCCATCATCGCCGCTGATCGCCCCCGCCTGACTCACCCGCGACGGGTGAGATGGCGCGATGCCACCCGACCAACGAGCCCGAGTGCTCACCCTCGCGCCCCTGCTGTCCGGCGACGCCACACGTTGCGCAGTCGTCAACGCGCTGAATGCGGGTCGCCACCGACCTACGCCGAGCGCGAGGCGACGGCGACCTTCCCCCACGCGAGCGCCCCCACCGCAATCACCAAAGATGGCGCGCCGCACCGGAAAACGCGCCGACGAACACCCCCGCGTCGCCGTACCATGGAGCGATGGACGCAGCCCTTCTCCGCGGGCGCACGGTCGGTCTCGGGCTCGAGGAGCTGCGAGTGGTGGTGCACAGTGAGGTCGGAATCGACGTCGCCGCGCTGCTGCTCACCGAGGGTGGGCTGGTGCGTTCCGACGACGATCTCGTTTTCCACAACTACCCAACCGCGCCCGGTGTCGTGCTCGACGCCGAAGCCGCAACGCTCGTCGTCACGCCCGAAGCGATTCCCGCCGACATCGACGTGGTGCGCATCGTGCTCACGCTCACCGACCCGTTCGCGCGGTTCCCCAATCACGAACCGCCGCGCGTCGATGTGGTTGGCGCCGAAGGTGTCCTGCTCAGCACCACCGTCCCAAGCGACGTTGGTCCAGTCCCCACCATCACCTTGCTCGACCTGATCCGTGCCAAAGACGGCTGGCACGCACGCCCGGTAGTGCGCGGGTATCGCGGCGGGTTCGCTGAGGCGGTCACCACGCACGGCATCGTCGTCGACACGCCGCCGACGGCCCCCGAACCGCCGCGCGGTCCCGCGCTCGCGCCCGTGCTGCTCGCGGGTGACGACGTCGAGCTGCGACGCGAAGGTGGCGACCAACTCACCTTCGTGAAACTCGGCCTCGGCTGGGACCCGATCAAGGTGCAGGGCAGGTGGAGCGGCACCCGCGACGCCCCCATCGACCTCGACGCGTCGGCGCTCGTTTTCGCTGGTCGCGACCTGATCGACGTCGCATTCTTCGCCCAACTGTCCACTCGCGACGGCACCATCCGCCACTTCGGCGACAACCTCACCGGTGATGGCGATGGCGACGACGAGATCATCAGCGTCGACCTCACCCGCATTCCCAGCTATGTCACGGCCGTCGTTTTCACGATCACGTCGTACGCGGGCCACACGTTCGAGAACGTCAAGAACGCGTTTTGGCGGCTCGTCGACGGCAACGACACCGAACTCAGCCGGTCCAGTTTGAGCGCTGGCGGCCCCCACACGGGCATGCTCGTCGCGAAACTGCATCGCGAGCAAGGCATTTGGAAGTTGCAGGCACTTGGGCGCCCGATCGAAGCCAACCACCCGGTCGCCGCGGTGGAACAGATCCGCCCCTGGCTGTGAGCCCCGATCGGCCCAAACAGGGGCATGCTTGACCCATGACTGAGCCCGAGGAGCGGTCCTGGCGCAGCATCGTCAACGCGGGGGTCGCGTCCGGTCGCTCGACCCTCGCCGAAGTCGCGCGATGGAAGTCGGTCGAGTTCAACGTCCTGCGACTGCTCGCGGCCGGGCTCGCGGTTTCGGTTCCGATCGCCATCGGCGACCTCGCTGGAGACCTCGCCGCGGGCATGGTCGCCGCCCTCGGCGCGCTGCTGATGTCGAGCAGCGGGCACAACGGCTCGCTGCGACATCGCGTCATCGACCTCGCCAACACCCTGGTCATCGGCTGTATCGCGGTCGCGGTTGGCGCGTGGTCGAGTGGGCTCAGTGCCGTCGCCAGCTCAACCGTCATCGTCGTTGGCTCGATCATCGCAGCGATTTTCGGCGGCCTCAGTCCACTCGCCGCCAAGATCACCACGCTGTCGATCGTTTTCGGCATCATCGGCGCGTCGCTCGGTCCGCACACCACGACAACGATGCTGGTCAAATACGCCGCGCTCGGCGGCATCGGCGCTGGTGCTCTCGCGCTGCTCGCATTCGGCATAGGGCATCTACTTGGCCTGCGAGAACCACCGGGCCCCGCGCGAGTTCCGCCCGCCGACCGCATCCGCGCGTGGTCGGCGAAACTGCGCACGTTGCAAGGCTGGCAATACGTGCTGCGACTAGGCAGTTCGCTCATCGTCGCCGAAATTCTCGCCCATCACCTGCGTGGCACCCACTCGTACTGGATCGTGCTCACCGTCGCGCTTGTTGTCCAACGCGACCACAACGCCGCCCTCACCCACAGCCTGCAACGTGGCCTCGGCACGGCGATCGGCGTTTTCCTCGGCGCGCTTTTCCTCGTGTCCATCCCGACGTGGCTGCTCGTCGTCACCATCGGCATGATCGGGGCGGCTCGCCCGTACCTGCGCGCGGCGAATTACACCGCATACGCGATGGTGATGACCCCGCTCGTCGCGGTATTCACCGGCCTCGGCGCGCCAATGACGGCCGACATTCTGCGCGAACGCCTCGTCGACACCGTGATCGGCTGTGTCATTTCCGTGACCGTCGGGCTCGCCGCGTGGCGCTGGGTGCACGCGCCACGCCGGTAACAAGTTGTCGGCGAATCCGCAGGTAGGAGATTCCGGCCCCTACACTTTCCGAATGGCCACTCTCGCCGAGAATTTGCTGCTGCTGTTGGTCCGCGTGATCGTCGGCGTCGCGTTTATCGCCGGGTCACGAACCGCACTCAAAGACGTGCCCGCGTTCGCGCAACGCAATAACGTCCCGATGCCTATCGCTTGGTTTACCGGCATCGCCGAACTGCTTGGCGCGATTGGCATTCTGCTCGGTCTGTGGGTTTTCTTGCCCGCACTCGGACTGATGGCGTTGATGCTCGGCGCCGGTTCGATGAAGGTTTTCGTGTGGAAAACCGGCTACTGGGCGAATAAGAACGGCTGGGAATACGACCTGATGCTTTTCACGTTCTGCGCGGTGCTCGTGAAGTGGGGCGCTGGCGATTTCTCGATCGACGGGATTATCGACGCGGTCCGCGACTGACCCAAGCAAACGACAAGAGCCCCCGAACAATTCGGGGGCTCTTCGCGTTGAGGGCAATCAGGCGCGACGCGCGGGCTCGCTGCGGTAACGCGACGCCGAACCGTCGATACCGAGCAACTTCCACACCCGCTTGGCGACGGGGTTCATGATCCCGGCCGACGTCGCGAGCGCACGGACGTCGGCGAAGATGTCGCGCATCTGCGCCCGCGACTCCGGCGCCGACCAGTACGCCTCACGCATCACGTAGTCGGGAACCTCGAACTTCTCGACGAACTCTTTCGGCGGCGTCGCGATCATCGACATCATGACCCGCATTGCCGCCGGGAAAAGCAGCGACAGCACGAACTTGGTGACCGGGTGCGCTTCGGGGACATTGCGCTTGAGGTATTCGTGCGCGAAGGAGATATGCCGAGCTTCCTCAGCCACGTGGATCTGCATCACGCGCTGCACGATCGGGTGCATTTGAGTGTCGCCGCGCAACAGCGACTTTTGCAGGTGATCGATCGGCTCTTCGCCGCCAAGGATCATGGTGAAGAAGAAGGTCGGGAAGTACTTCACCGCGGGCCAGATGATCAGCGTGAGCTTGCGGTCGATGCTGCCCATGCCAACGACATCGAGGTAACCGATGCGGTTGATCGCTTCCTGGAACATCATCGTGTGGTTGCACTCTTCGGCAGCCTCGTGGGTGATGTAGCGGAACTCGGCGCTGCCGTTAGGCACCGAGACGAGGTACTGCATCAGACCACGGATGAGCAGCTGCTCGAAGTCGAGGCCGACCTTGGCGATGGACGCCTGACGCCACATCCCCATCTGGATCTGCCGCTCGACCGGCTGCGCCAAATACCAGGGGTGACGCCCAAGCGGCTCCTCGCGCGGCAGAATCCAGCGCGGGTCGTTAGCGATAATCGCGAACTCGGGCGACTCCCAGTCGATGTCGACGTACGGGTCGAAATGCCGGTTGACCGAGCCTTCAGACAGGGCGTTCAGGATCTCGTCGTAGCTCGCGGGATCTGGTGCGATCGACAACGTCATCGGTGTCTCCTCCATAGTGCGGTAGCCCCAGAATACTGTGACACCGCGTCACACGCAAGGGTTATTGGGACATATAGTCCCACACTTCACGCGACAATTGGCGGCAGGGCAACAACCTGTCCCGCGTACGCCAGCCCAGCACCAAAGCCCAGCAAGAGCGCGGTATCGCCCGGCTTCGCCGCACCCGAACGCAGCAGTTGCTCCATCGCCATCGGAATCGACGCGGCGCTCGTGTTGCCCGACTCGACGATGTCGTGCGCGACCGCGACGTCATCGGGCAGCTCAAGCACCCGCACGAGCGCGTCGACAATGCGCAGGTTGGCCTGATGCGGAACGAACGCGTCGAGGTCGCTTGCCGCGACACCAGCGCGGTCGAGCGCGTCGCGGCACGCCTTCTCCAAAAACGTGACAGCCCAACGGAATACCTCGGTTCCGTTCATCCGAATGTAGGGCCGCTCCGAGGTGGTCCCTGCCGCTTCGGCAGCGGCGACCTCAGCGAAATACTGCTGAAAGTCCTTGTCCTGCTTGATCGCTGACGTTTTACTGCCGTCCGAACCCCACGCGACCGGGCCGATTCCCTCCTGCTCGGCTGGACCAACAACAACCGCGCCCGCGCCGTCGGCGAAGATGAACGCCGTTCCGCGATCGTGCACGTCAAGCAGGTCGGTGAGGCGTTCGACGCCGATCACCAAAACACGTCGCGCCTGACCCGAACGCACCAGGTTCGCCGCGTCGGCGAGCGCGTAGCAAAACCCAGCGCAACCAGCGGAAATGTCGAACGCGGCAGTGTCGTGCATGCCGAGTTCGGTCGCGACAACCGCGCCCGCCGACGGCCCAAGCACCATCAGCGACGACGTCGCGAGGATGACGGTGTCGATCTGGGCGGCGTCAATGTCGGCGGCAGCGAGCGCGTCGCGGGCGGCGGCGACGCTCATCGAAACGATCGTCTCGTCCTCGCTCGCCCATCGACGCGCGGCAATGCCCGATCGAGTTTTGATCCACTCATCGGAGGAGTCGATGGCGTCGACGATGTCGTGATTGGGCACAACGCGACGGGGTCGGTATACGCCAAGTCCCAAAATCGCGGCGTGGGCGACGGGAACTGCGGTGGCGATAGGCGTGGGCATGAGATCCTCTCCGCTAGTGAACCGATCGGTTCACCGGTGGTTCAGGTTTAACATGAACCGATCGGTTCAATCAAGGTTTTGGAGGAGAAGGCATGGCAGCCGGACCACGCGCCCGACTGATCGAGCACACCATCAAGACCGTGCAGGAACACGGTGTGCACGCCGCGGCGCTGAGCGAACTGCTCAAACGCAGCAACACGTCGCGCAACTCGCTCTACCAGCACTTCCCCGCGGGCAAGGCCGAGCTCATTCAGGTGTCGTCGCGGATCGTGTCAAGGCTGGTCTACAGCCACATCAGCACGATGGCTGACAACCTGCAAACCGCGCCGTCAGCGGCACAGTGGGTGCGTGAACTGCTCGCGTTTTGGCGCGCTCCACTTGAGGCGACGGACTACGCGGCGGGGTCGTTCATGATGGCCGCCGCGCTCGACGAACTCGATCCAACGCTGCAATCCATCGCGGGCCAAGCCTTCGCGGAATGGACAGCGCGCCTGGCCGACGGCATCGTCGCGGCAGGGATCGACCGCGCGACGGCGGTTTCGCTCGCTGGCTTTCTGCTGACGACGATCGAGGGGACGATCGTGCACAGCCGCGCGCTGAAGTCGGCGCACCCGTTCGACCAGGCGGTTACGCAGTTGAGCGTGTTGCTCAACGTGCATCTGTCGAAGCGTTAGGCGAGCGACTGCTCGGTGATCTCGGTGCGCAGGTTGGTGCCGTTGAGGTCGAGGTAGAGCTCGCCCTCGGTCACCGAGATGCTCGCGGTGTTGCGCCGCTGCACGGCCGCCGCCGCGTCGTCGATGAAGGTGCGATCGAAGCTGAACAGCGGAATCGATTCGGCGCGGTGAATTTTTTTGCCCGCGTACCCGGCGAGGACTTTCGCCGGGTCGCGATGGGTGTAAACGACGGCGTCACCGGCGAGTTTGCTGCCGCGATGGATGCGGTCGGCATCGGGTGCGCCCACTTCGATCCACTTGGTGACGCGGCCGGTCATGTCGCGGACCTGGACGGCGGGTTCGTCGGTTGCCGAGATGCCGCCTTCGCTGAAGACGATGCCCTCCTCGTACTGCAGGCAATACGCGAGCAACCGAGTGACCAGGTACTCGGTGGTTTCCGACGGGTGCTGCGCGACCCGAAGTTCGAAGTCTTCGTAGACGCCACGGTCGACGTCGGCGAGTTGGACAGCGAAGGTGTGCACGGTCGCGCTAATGGCCATAAGGCTGATGAGCCTACCGGCAGCAAGCTCACGACCTGCAATCCAACGAAGTGAAGCAATTGATTTTCAAAACTCACTCACGAGCGGGCGCCACGCTGCATACTCGTGGCTACGGTGACGCGCCACCGCAGTCTTGCGTTCATCTCAATCCCGGAGGGTAATCCCATGTCTCTCGCCGTCACCGTCGGAAACGTCGACATTCTCACCCGCCACAAGTACGAGCGGTTGCAGTACACCGGTTCCGCGGGCATCGTCGCCGCGCTCGAAGACCAGCGCCTCGTAGACCGTTGGCGCGGGGAATTCCCCGCATGGACCGGCGAGCACTGGGCCTTCGACGCGGGCACCGAAAGCCCCGGCCGACTACGCCCGATCAACGTCGCGGCGCATCGCCGGTCCGCGTAACCGGCTTAGTCGAAGATGCGCGGGAACGGGCTCTCCGACTCAAGCTGGTAGGCAAGGTCAAGCAGCGTCGCCTCGTCACCGCGCGGGGCGGCGAGCTGCACCGAACCGGGCAGGCCGATCGGCAGCAACCCGTGCGGAACCGCGATGCCGGGGCCGCCACCAATGTTGTTCAGCGGTGTAAAGCCAACGTAGTCAACAAGTTTGGTGAACAGCTCGTCGAACGGCTGATTCGGATCCAACTCGCCGATGAGCGGGGAAGGATGCGAGAGCACCGGGGTCAACATCACGTCGATGCCGTCGAACTGCTCGTCGTAAATCGTTGTCCCCGAACGCAATCGCCACGCCGACGCCACGCTGGCGAGCGGGTTGCGCACCGCGACCTGAATCAGGCCGCGCGTGAACGGATCGAGACGCTCAGCGTCGAAGCTGCCGCGCTCGACAATGCGCATCGAAAGTGATTGCGCTAGCGCCATTCCCGCCCAGTAGCGCTTGAAATCGTCGACGAAACGCGGGTTGAGGTCGAGGCTCACCTCAACCAACTCGTGGCCGAGCCGCGCGAGGGTTTTCGCTGCCGAATCAAGGATCGCGCCGTTGTCGGGGTGCACTGGGCGACCGAGAATGTCGGCGCGAACGACGCCGATCCGGCGGAGCGTGTCGCTTGGGCCTGCGACCAGGCCGATCGGCGCCCACTTCGACGGCTTGCCGAAACCTTCAACGGCGGCAACGTAATTGGCGGTGTCGCGCACCGAGCGGGTCACGACGCCTTCGGCAAGCAGATTCACCGGCAAATTGCGTGCGCCCGGCTGGTCGAGCATGCGTTCGCGGGTGGTTTTCAGTCCGACAAGGCCCGTCGCCGCGGCGGGGATTCGGATCGAACCGCCGCCGTCGTTGGCATGTGCGATCGGCACCGCGCCCGCAGCGACGAGTGCGGCCGAGCCACCCGATGACGCGCCGGTTGAGTAGTTCGGGTTCCACGGGTTGCGGGTCGGCGGCGCGTCAGCGAACTCGGTGCTAGCGGTGAGGCCGAACTCGGGTAGTCGCGATTTGCCGAGCGCGATCACGCCCGAATGCAGGAACTGGGCGGCCGGTTCGCCGGTCAGTTTGGCCGGTTTGGGTGCGAACGCGACCGAGCCGTGGGCGGTCGGCAGGCCCTTGACGTCGACGTTGTCCTTGATGAACGCGGGAACACCAGCGAAAACACCGACGGTTTCGGGCGCGGTTTGCGCCTGCGCGAAGGCTTCGATCTGGACCGCGTTGAGCGTGGGATCGACGGCACGCGTGCGGGCGATCGCCGCGTCGATGACCTCCCTGCGCGATACCTCGCCCGCGCGCAACGCGTCGGCAACTCCGGTCGCGTCGAGCGTGCCAAGGGCATCGTCGGTAAAACTGTGCACCGCGTGACTCATGGGCGAATGATAATCCGAAACGCAGCGGTTTCGCATCGGTAAGTTCTTTTCGATGCCGGACGTCGCGGCGGTGGCGCGCGGTCGGGCGGCCCGGCAGTATCGAAGGCGTGAATTGTCTGCCTTCGACTTCATCATGACCGTGCTCGCACCGGGCGAAAACCGCCCCGCACCCGGGCCCGACCTCAGCGTCACCGTCGCCTGTTCCGCGCCCGTCGACGTGTCAGCGCTGCTCATCACCGCATCGGGGAAGGTGCGCGCCGACACCGACTTCGTCTTCTTCAACCAACCGAGCGCGCCCGGCGTGGTGTACCGGCACGGCAACGGCGGCCCCGACGTCGTCGACGTGCGCACTGCCGCTGTTCCCGCTGACATCGACCGCGTTGTTGTCACCGCGAGCCTAGATGGCAGGGGTCCAACGACTTTCGCGTCGGTTGGTTCGTTGACCGCGACGATTAGCGGACCGTCCGGGACCCTGACGTTCCCTGTTTCTGGGCTGACCACCGAAGCTGGCGTTGTGTGTGTCGAGATTTACCGCCGAGGGGGTGACTGGAAGGTCCGCGCGATCGGTCAGGGTTACGACAACGGATTGGCCGGAATCGCAACGGCTTACGGCGTGAACCTGGACGACCCGGAGCCCGCGTCGGCCCCCGCTGGTGGGTACGCCGCGGCACCGAACCAGCCCGGACATTCGGGCGGCAACGCAGCACCCAATCAGCCTCAACCTGGCGGCTACCCGTCAGCCCCGAATCACCCCGGTTTCTCACCTCAGCAAGGAGCTCAACCCGTGCACAGCGACCTCTTCGACCCGGCGCATGCCGAGGTCAACGGCCAGGGCATTCAGAAGCAGGGCGGCAAGATGGTCAAGGTTGGGCTCAATGGTGAGGTCATGGCCCGTGCTGGCTCGATGGTCGCCTACCAGGGCGACCTGCAGTTCCAGGCGCTCGGTTCCGGCGGCATCGGTCGCGCGATCCAGCAGCACCTCACCGGCGAAGGCGTTCCCCTGATGAAGGTCACCGGCCGCGGCGACCTCTTCCTCGCCAATAGTGCCGCTGACGTGCACATCATCGACCTGGACGGCACCGACGGCCTCACCATCAACGGCTCGAACGTCCTCGCCTTCGACTCCAGCCTGCGCTACGACATCGGCCGAGTGCAGGGCGCGGCGGGCTATTCATCGAACGCTGGTCTGTTCAACTGCGTGTTCACCGGACGCGGCCGCATCGCTATCACCACGCACGGCACCCCGGTGGTGATGAACGTCGACCAGCCAACTTTCGCCGATCCGCAGGCGGCGGTGGCATGGTCGTCGAGCTTGCAGACCGGCATCAAACGCAACGACTCCTTCGGCCTCGGCCGCCTCATGGGCCGAAGCACCGGCGAAGGCACAACACTGTCGTTCACCGGCCGAGGTTTCGTGATCGTCCAACCATCCGAACTCCCCCCGGGCGGCTTCATCGGCGGCACCGGCGGCGGCACCCAGGCCGGCCACAGCGGCGGAATGTTCGGCGGCCTACTGGGTTAGTCGACACCAACATAACGATTGACCTGCGCGAACGGTCTTTGCCACCGTTCGCGGAGGATACTTTGACCGTTGCGTGGACGTCAGGATTGCTGGTCCGGCGCAACCATTGAGGCGGCAGACCGCCAGCGGCTGCTGCTTGGCCGTGTGCGGCTGGAACGACGCGTCAGCCCACTCGCGACGGCCGTGACCGCGCCCGTTTCCGCACGCAGGGGACCTCGCGCGACTACCAAATGGAGCGCGCCGCGTCCGCGCCTGCTCGGTTAGGACAGTTCATGAAAGGGCGATTGGTTATGGTGGCCGCGGTTGGCGCGACCTTTGCGTTAGTTCAGGCGCACGCGGCGCTCGACGTTACGGCGACGCAGTCAGTGAGTTCTTCGGTTGGCGAGATCCAGCTCGTGCAAAACGGCGGCAAACTGGGATCGAAGGACAAGCCCGTCCCGCTCGGCGACACCTTCGCGGTCGGCAAAGCGTGGAAGGTGAGCATCGTCAGCGTCAACCCGAACGCGACAGCGACGGTGCTGGCTGAGAACCAGTTCAACGACCCGCCCAAGGCGGGCAACCAGTTCGTCATCATCAACACGACGGCGCAATACGTTGGCGACGACACCGCGTCGCCGTGGCTCGACCTCGACTACAAATTCCTTGGGTCGAAGGGCAACACCTACAGCACCTACGACGACAGTTGCGGCGTGATTCCCGAGCCGCTCGACGACGTGAGCGAGCTCTATCCCGACGCGACAGCGACGGGCAACGTGTGCTTCTCGGTTCCCACCGATCAGATCGGCGGCGGCAAGATCGTCGTTGAGGACGACACCACGTTCACCTCGTCAGCGAAAGCGTTCTTCGCGACGAAGAAGTAGCAGGCCGTCGCGCCTACGAGCCAGCCCGCTCCCTGCGGGCCTGGCGACGGGCCTCGCGCATTTCGTTGAGTTCCTGTTCCAGGCTCTCGGCGATGCGGAACTGGCCCGTGTCGTAAATCGATGTCGGCTCGATGGCCTCGTAGCCGAAATTGGCTTCGGCGAACGCCTTTTCGACGCGCGCCTCGATGTCGGAAATCGCGCTCTTGCGCGCGGCAGGGACCGGGTCGGGGGCCTTCACCGGCTCGACCTTGGTCGGCTCGGCCTTCACAGCTTCAACAACAGGCGCTGACGTGACCGTCTTCTTCGCGGTGGCCTTCTCGCTTGACGACGGCTTGCCGATCCCAAACCGCTTGCGCTTCTCCGTTGATCGCGCGCCGGTTGGGGGCTCGGCTGGCGTCCACGCGGGCTCGCGCGGCGGCTCGGGCAGCGGCAACAACGGCTCAAGCTGCACCGCTTCGGCGCGAATGTTCGACGGCATCGGCGGCGTGTAAGCCAAGCGAACGTTGTCGCCCGACTGGCCCTTGAGCAGGTTCTCGGACGGATCAGGTAGGTCGCGCACCTGACTTGTCGCGCGGGTAATCGCGAGACCGTAGCGCGCGCTCGCCGCATCGTGAATCAGCAGCGCGACACCGATCATCACCGGCGCGACCGCGTGCACAGCGGCATCGTAAATCCGCATATCCCGCAGGTAGGGGTAAGTATTCAAGGTGACGGTGAGCCCAAGCAGCGCAACTTCGGCAAGCGCGACCTGCCTGCGGTTGTCGATCACACCCCACTCGGCGACCTTGTTGGTGCCGACCATGATGATGATCAAACACACGCTAATCATGGCTTCAAGCAAGTAGCTGAACCAGTACAGCGGATCACTTGGACCGCCCGGCGCGATGTTGTGCTGAACGTTGACCGCCGACCACAGCATGCCGGCACCAACCACGCCCGCGAGCGCACGCAACGACCACGACCGGTGTCGATACAGCGACGCCAACTTGGCGTGCGGACTCGACTCGCGGCGCTGTGCGGCCATCGCTTTCCGGGCGAGCAGCAGATCTCGCATATCGGCCTTCTCGATCGCTTCGGTGGTCTGCCTGTTGCGGTCCGAGGCAGCCGCCATCGCCTGGGTGTGCTTCCAGCGCTGCTCGCGGTCCTGCTCGCGAATCCGTTCCGCGAGTTCACGTTCAGCCCGCAATTCGTCTTCAGAAAGCGCGTCGGTGAGCGCGGGGTCGAACTGGTAAGCCAGTCGGCCACGCGCACGTTCGACTCGCTCAGCGAGCTGACTAACGTCGTCGGTGAGTCCGGTATCGATGGTCATGCCACACCACCGACCCAGCTCGGGGAAGGCAGACGGGTGACCACACGTGTGAACGGCACACGCCATTCTTAGTCCATCCACCGTCGCGGGGGAAACCGATGCCCAGACCCGAAGGCCCAATTACGGCGCGCCGCGAGCGACACGCGCAACAATTCCCCTCTCCCGCCGCATTTTCGACCATAATCTTCGCCCCACACCGCACCCCGCTTTCACTCGTTTCCGCGCCGGAACGCCGCAGCGCGCAGCTCAATTCGCCGAGCGCGCAAGCTAAATCGAGCGCCAATCAAGCCCCCGCGCAACAGCGACCGCGTGTGGCCGCCAACAGCGCTTCATCCACTATTGTCACCGCGCCAATACTGGTGCACACTGTCTCTGTAACGCCCGGTCACACCTGGACCGGCGCTGTAGCGAGCCGCTAAGGAGACTCGATGGCTACCCCCCGGTCAAGTTGGATGAATGAGGACCTCGACGCTCTGCGCGACCTGGCCCGGGCCTTCATGGCCAAGGAACTCGTCCCCAACATCGACAAGTACCGCGAGCAGCACCATGTGGATCGCGACCTGTGGAACAAGGCGGGCGAAGTTGGCCTGCTCTGCCTGTCAATTCCCGAGGAGTACGGCGGCGGTGGGGGCACGTTCGCGCACGAGGCCGTTCTGCTTGAGGAACAGGCCCGCGCTGTCGACACCGCGTGGGGCGTGAGCCTGCACAACGGCATCGTCGCGCATTACCTCCTTGCCTACGGCACCGAAGAGCAGAAGCAGCACTGGCTGCCGAAGATGGCCAGCGGCGAGGTTGTCGGCGCGATCGCGATGACCGAGCCCGGCACCGGCTCCGACCTGCAAGCGGTGAAGGCAAAGGCCATCCGCGACGGCGACGAGTACGTGGTCAACGGCTCGAAGACCTTCATCACCAATGGCGCCCAGGCCGACCTCATCATCGTTGTCGTCAAGACCGACCCCACCGCGGGTGCTGCTGGCGTCTCGCTGGTGCTGGTTGAAGCCGACCGCCCCGGTTTCCGACGCGGCCGCATTCTCGACAAGATCGGCCAGAAGGGCCAGGACACGTCGGAACTGTTCTTCGAAGATGTGCGCGTGCCGGTGACGAACCTGCTCGGCACTCAGGAAGGCCAGGGCTTCATCCAGCTGATGCAGCAGCTCCCACAGGAGCGGCTGATCGTGTCGTTTGGCGCGGTGGCTGGCATGGAAGTGGCGCTCGACCACACCCTGCGCTACACCAAGGAGCGGGAAGCCTTCGGCCGCCCGGTGTTTGGTTTCCAGAACACCAAGTTCAAGCTGGCCGAGGTGGCGACCGAGGCCCGCATCGCGCGCGTGTTTATCGACGACTGCGTTGAGAAGCACATCCGCGGCGAACTCGACATCCCCACGGTCGCGATGGCCAAGTGGTGGACCACCGACAAGGCAATGCAGATCGCCGACACCTGCTTGCAGCTCTTCGGTGGCTACGGCTACATGAACGAGTACCCGATCGCGCGCATGTGGGTCGACAACCGCGTTCAGCTGATCTACGCGGGCACGAACGAGATCATGAAGGAAATCATCGCCCGCAGCCTCTGAGCTGAGCTGGCCGTCGACGACTTCGTCGGCGGCTTTCGCGTTTTCACCAAAGTTGTTCTGTCGCAACCGATCCCGATCGCGCATCGCTCCGAATAACAAGCGGTGCGCAGCCCTGATCCGGCGACGGAACCAGCGCCCCACCTCGCGTCGGAACATTAAGCCCAATCCTCCCCCAGTTCGGCGCGAGTCGTGATCCCCGCTTTCTTGGGCGGCGGGGATCACTTTCGGGCCTATCCCTCCCCCGATGCGCATGGTCAGTACATCCGCATCGCGACGAGATGCCAATTGCCCCTTGACCATTCGACGCGACCCGCGATCGCGAGCGTGCGCAACCCACGCCGATATACCGCGAACGCTTCGGCAGCTTCGGGCCCATCCGGCGTAAGTCGCACCCGAACCAACGTGGCCGAACCTGACTCGCGCCCAGGTACTAGGTCTTCGCACAGCATCGTGCGCACGGCGGCAAACACTCGCTCGGTGACGACCCCACGCAACTGTTGCACGGGCCGCCGATGATCAACAACTTCCAACAACAGTCGAAACACCTGTTCGGTGAATCGCTGTGCGGTACGAGCTTTTTCGACGCGTCCGAGCCCGGCTGGGCGGCACGAACCAACGCGCCGTATCGCGTGTCCGGACGCCCCGATGCGTGCCGGTCGATGATGCGCGCCGCCACCAGATTCGGTGAGCGGCTCGCAATGTGGTGCGGCGGAAAGACTGACAAATTCCCCAGACATACTCGTCCCCTTCGAGGTCTGCCCATCCACTCCCCAGTGGTGGGCCACAGCATGCCACGAGGGTCTGACAAGTTGTGCCGAATCAGCGCAGATGACCGAAGTTGTCCTAGAACAACGTCATTGGCGCATGGTCGATCGGCGTTGGCTGCGGTGGCAGCTCAGGAACGAGCGCGCGTACTTCGTCATGGAACTGCCGGGCAAGCCCACGCGCGGCGGCGTTGTCGGGCGTGTGGATGAACACTGTTGGCGAACGTCCTTCGACCAACCAGTTCGCGACAACGTCAAGCCAGGGTTGCCAGCCAGCGACGGTGCGCGCGTCGTCCGCGCGACCGTGGTACCGCACGATCGGAAACTCCCCAAGCGCGCGCATTCGACGCGGAAGGCGCGGCTTCTTCGCCCGCGCTTCGTTTTCGCTCGGATCAGTGGGCGGCCCGTCGAACAGCACGGTGGTGTCGAAGGGCACCCACTCGGCATCGATGCGCCCGAGCACACGTTCTAGTTGGGTCGCGGCGGTGTCGTCGCGGAAGAACGCGGGATGACGCACCTCAACCGCACACCGCAGCCCACTCGGCAGCAGGCGTTGAAATCGTGCGAGCGCACCCAAGTCAGTTGGCCCGAACGAAGCGGGCAGTTGCAGCCAGAGCGCGTGCACGCGCGAACCAAGCGGCGACATCGTGTCGAGAAAACTCAGTAACTCAGCTTCGATGTCGACTAACCGTCGCTCATGCGACAGCGGTTTCGGCACCTTGAGCACAAAGCGAAAATCGGGCGCGGTCGACGCCGCCCACGTTGCCACCGTCGCACTCGACGGCGTCGCGTAAAAGGTGGTGTTGCCCTCGACAGCCCCGCAGTGCGACGCGTAATCACGCAGCCGATCGGCGGGCGTCGCCGGGCGTGGCTGCCACTGCGGATGCGTCCACATCGCGCATCCGGTCGTTAGCTCACGCACTCCCCCGACGCTAGTACAGGCAGGTGAGCCACCTAAAATGAGACCGGTTGCCACCATTTCGCCCCGAGTGCGTGCCCCGGTGCGCGCGAGGTGAAAGGCGAAATCGATGACGGTGTTGGCCGAGCGGAAACCCGCCGCGCTTGGCGGTCGCGTGAAGTCGTGGCAGGCCGTGTGCGCGGCGATGGTCGCGATCGCGTGGGGCGGCAACGAGTTCACCCCGCTGCTGGTGATGTACAAGGCCAACGGCCTGCCGCTTACCGCCGTCGACCTGCTGCTTTTCTACTACGTCCTCGGCATTGTTCCCGCGATGCTCATCGGCGGACCGCTGTCGGACCGGTTCGGTCGACGCAAACTCATGCTGCCCGCGCCGCTGATCGCGGCCGCTGGCTCGCTCCTCCTCGCGATGGGCGCGGACTCCGTCCTTGTCCTCGCACTCGGGCGCATGCTTTCCGGTGCCGCGCTCGGGCTCGCGATGGCCGTCGGCGGGTCGTGGCTCAAGGAACTGTCGCAGGCCCCGTACGACACGTCCGCACCCGGAACGGGCGCGAAGCGTTCGGCAATGAGTCTGACCGCCGGTTTCGCACTCGGTGCGGTCGCCGCTGGCCTGCTCGCGCAGTGGGGTCCGCTGCCCAATTCGAGCGCATACCTGCTCAATGCCGCGCTCTGCGTCGCGGCTGGCTGTTGGCTGCTGCGCACGCCGGAAACCGTGACGAAGAAGGCGCGGGGCAGTTTCCTCGCCGACCTCCGCATTCCTGCCGCAGGTCATCGCCGCTTTTTGCGCGTCGCGGTGCCGGTCGCGCTGTGGCTGTTCACCGCCAACGCCACCGCCTACGCCGTCCTGCCGACGCTGCTGCTGCCGCGCGTTCATGCGGCCCCGATCGCGTTCTCCGCCCTCGTTTGCATGGTCACCCTCGGGTGCGGGTTCACGATCCAGTCCTTCGCCCGTCGCATCGACCGACCAGGAACCGCGCGCCTCGCGCTAATCGCGCTGGTTTTGCTCACAACGGGCATGGTGCTCGCCGCATGCACCGCGACGACGTTGAGCATCCCTGTCACGCTGGTCACCGCCGTTATTCTCGGCAGCGGCTACGGCATCGGCCTGGTCGCCGGCCTCCAGCAGATCGAACGCATCGCGGCTCCAACCGAGCTCGCTGGGCTCAACGCGGTGTTCTATTCGGTCAGCTACCTCGGCTTCGGTGTGCCCGCTGTGCTTTCGGCACTACACGGTCATCTCGGCTGGTCCTACGCGACCATGTACTTAGTCACCGCAGGACTTGCTGCCGCGTGCCTGAGCTTGGTCGCGGCTAACTACCGGGAGCGACTATGACGATCGACACACTGGCGCGTTGGCAAGATTCAGGTGCGATCTGGCGGGTACTCAGTCGGGCCGATCATGCCGTTACCGTGGGCCTTTTCGAGTGCACGGGCGGCCAGGAAGTCGACCGATTCACCTCAACAGATCCCGAGTTAATCGCCTTTTTGGCAGGCCGCGCCAGCAGCGAGGACTAAGGCACTGCTTCCGCACGGTTAGTCTTGACCCGTTATCGCTTCACGTCAGTCGGTCGCATCGCGATCGATCCGCCGAGTGAGGAGAGACCAACCATGTCCGCACCAACCAAGGGTTTGACCGCAGGCACCTGGGTCATCGATCCGACCCACAGCACGCTTCAGTTCACCGTTCGACATCTGATGGTGAGCAAAGTGCGCGGTAGGTTCACCGATTTCAGTGGAAATCTTGTCGTCCACCCCGACGGTAGCGCGGACGCGGTTGCCGAGATCAAAGTGGAATCGATCACAACCGACAACGAGCAGCGTGACGGCCACCTGCGCACCGCTGACTTCTTCGACGCTGATGCCCACCCGAACGCCACATTCAAGGCAACCGGGTTCAAGGCGTTGAGCAACGAATTCAGCGTCACGGGCGATTTCACCATTCGTGGCGTCACCAAGCCGGTCACGCTCGATGTCGAGTTCCTCGGCACCGGGCCCGGCATGGCCGGCGGCACGGTCGCGGGTTTCACCGCGTCAGCGACGATCAATCGTCGCGACTTCGGCATCACAGTTGAGATGCCGCTCGCTGATGGCGGAGCCGTCATCAGCGACAAAATCACTCTTTCGCTTGACGTAGAACTCAGCTTGCAAGGCTGAGATGAAGGAACAGGAGGAGCCGCATGCCGCGACGTTGGCTGCGGGCCGGGTCAGCACTTGCCGGAATGGCGGTCTTGATAAGCGCGTGTAGTTCTACCGCACCGTCCCCCGCACCTGAGGCGGCTCCTCCGCCCCCTTCGATTTCGATCACTCCAGCCGAAGGCGCAACCGAGATCGACCCGTTGACGCCGGTTGTCGTCACGGCGAGCGACGGGCAGCTCACCTCGGTCACGATGACCAACGAGGCGGGCAAGTCGATCGAAGGCGTGCTCACGCCTGATCAGAGCGCGTGGAAGCCTGCCGATCCGCTCGGTTACGGCCACACCTACACCGTCAAGGCCGAGGCGCTGACCGTCACCGGTCGCGTTGGTCCGGTCACGTCGAAGTTCAGCACGCTCAAGCCCAATAATCAGACCAAGGTGTACTTCACCAGCACGGGCGGGCAGTACCTGACGTCGAAGCAGAAGTACGGCGTTGGCACGATCCTTGTCGCGCATTTCGATGAGGATGTCCCCGACCGTGCGACGGCGGAGAAGCAGCTTTCGGTCACGACGAATCCGCCGGTCACCGGCTCGTGGTACTGGGTCGACGACCGCAACGCGCACTGGCGGCCAGAAAACTACTACCAGCCGGGCACCAAGATCAGCCTCGCCGCGAACATCTACGGCAAGGATCTGGGCGGCGGGATGTACGGCCAGGAAGACACGAAAGCCGAGATCACCATCGGCGACTCGCATGTGTCGATTGTCGATGACAACGACAAGCAGGTGAAGGTCTACGAGAACGGCAAGCTCATCAAGTCGATGCCGACGTCGATGGGCCGAGGCGGCACCGAGACTATCGCGGGCAAGACCATCCACTTCTGGACCCAGCCTGGCGTCTACACGGTGATGGACAAGGCCAACCCGGTCGTCATGGACTCATCCACCTACGGTCTGCCGGTGAACTCGCGACTTGGCTACAAAGAGACCATCGGCTGGGCCACGCGCATCAGCACCGACGGCATCTACCTGCACCAACTCGACGACACCATCTGGGCGCAGGGCAGCTCGAACCAATCGCACGGCTGCCTGAACCTGAGCCGAGCCAACGCCGAGTGGTTCTTCAACTTCTCCCAGCCCGGCGACGTTGTCGACATCCGCAACACCGGCGGCCCGCCGCTCGAGATCTGGCAGAACGGCGACTGGAGTGTGCCGTGGTCGACCTGGCAGGCGGGCAGCGCGCTGCGCTAACCCGCCCTGCGACAGGTGTCCTACCTCGTCACGCGTCTCGCGCGTCGGGGTAGGACTGCTGTTGGTGACCGCCACGCAGGCTGCCGTCGAGGTAGGCGTTCTTACATGCCCGTCGGGCGATTTTCCCGCTTGACGTGCGGGGAATCGACCCGGCGGGAACCAACAGCAAATCCCGCACCGTAACCCCGTGCCTTCGCGCGATCGCGGCACGCACCGCGTCGACGATCGGTTCGGGATCGAGCTTGGCCGCCCCAGTCGCCCGCTCAGAGACAATCACCAACTGCTCGGAATCGGGGTCGAGCGCGGTCCGCACCACATCCGGCAGCTGCCCGGCCCGCGCCGAAAACGCCGCGACGAATCCTGGCCGCAACGCACTGCTCGCTTCTTGGGCGGAGAACTCAAGATCCTGCGGGTAGTGATTGCGCCCGTCAACGATCACCAAGTCCTTCACGCGACCGGTGATGAACAGTTCACCCTCGTGATAGACCCCGAAGTCGCCGGTTCGCATCCACGTCGCGTTCGTCGGCGTCCCTTCGGCGTGACTGTGCCCAGGCACCCGCGCGAACAGCAGATTGCCGAAGGTGTCGATCGACTCCTGCGGGCGACCCCAGTACCCGATGCCCATGTTGTCGCCGTGCAGCCAGATCTCGCCGACCTCGCCGTCGGGCCGCTCAACACCGGTTTCGGGATCGACGATTACTGCCCACTGCGACCGCGCGACGTACCCGCACGACACCTGCGCGACGGCTGTCGGCGCGTGCTCGTCGACCTCAACAAGCTTGCCTTCGTTGAGCCGAGCCCGGTCGACGTAGATCACGCGCGCCTCGTCGTCACGCTTGGTCGCCGAAACGAAAAGCGTGGCCTCGGCCATCCCGTAGCACGGTTTGATCGCCGTTTTCGACAACCCGTACGGCGCGAACGCCTCGTTGAACTTGCGCATCGACGCGACCGAAACGGGTTCACTCCCGTTAATCAGCCCGATCACATTCGAAAGATCAAGGGAGTCAGCGTTTTTGGGGATGCCGCGCACCGCGGCGTGCTCAAACGCGAAATTCGGTGCGGCCGAATAGATTTCAGCACCGTCGCCAATCGCAGCGAGTTCGCTGATCCACCGCGATGGCCGCCGGACGAACGCGCTCGGCGACATGATGGTGATGAACTTGCCGCCGATCGTCGGCAGAATCACCGTTAGCAGCCCCATGTCGTGGAACAGCGGAAGCCAGGTCACGCCACGGGCATTGGGGGTGATGCCGATGGCGTCGATCATTTGCAGCAGGTTGGTGCCGACCGACCGGTGCGTGATCTCAACGCCGGCGGGCACCCGCGTCGAACCGGACGTGTACTGCAAATACGCGATGCTGTCGACGTTGATATCGGGCCGTTTCCAGGTTTTACCAACCGAATCCGGAATCGAGTCGACGGCGATAATGCGCGGCCGTTGCGCGGCTGGCCGATCGCGGAACAACGCGCGCACCCCGGCTGCCGAACCACCGACGGTAAGCACCGATCCGGGTTCGCAGTCAGCGAGCACCGCGTGCAGCCGGTCGCTGTGGCCCGCTTCGTCCGGATCGAACAGCGGCACCGCGACATTGCCCGCGTACACGGCCGCGAACAGCGCGACCACATAGTCGAGCCCCTGCGGCGCGAGAATCGCGACCCGGTCGCCCGGCTCGGTGACCTGCTGCAACCGCGCTGCGACCGCACGCAACCGAACACCGAACTCGCGCCAGGTGAGTTCGATGTATTCACCATCGGATTCACGCGAATAGTCGATATACCGGTAGGCGAGTTCGTCGCCATTGGCCTCGCTGTGCTTGTCGACAAACTCGATCAGCGTTTGGTCGGTCGGGACGTGAATGTTGCCGTCGGCGTCGAGGTAGTCGTCGACTGTCTCTCCGATCATTTGTACCGCCCAAACGCGAGGGCGACGTTGTGGCCGCCAAACCCGAACGAATTGTTGATCGCATAGGCGACCTGCCCGTGCCGCGCTTGCCCATGCACGACATCAAGGTCGATTTCGGGATCTTGGTTGTCGAGGTTGAGCGTGGGCGGAATGACGCTGTCGCGCACGGTCAATACCGTCAGCACCGCCTCAAGCGCGCCCACCGCGCCAATCGAATGCCCAAGCGCCGACTTCGGCGCGTACACCGACGCGTGGTCGCCCACCGCCGACTTAATCGCGTTCGCTTCCGCGGTGTCGCCGATCGGTGTGGCCGTCGCGTGCGCGTTGATGTGGGTCACGTCGGTCTTGCTGATCCCGCCGGTCTGCATCGCCCGCGACATCGCGCGGGCCGCACCCGCGCCGTCGGGAGCCGGTGCGACCAAATGGAATCCGTCCGAAGTGACGCCAGCGCCGAGCAGTCGCGCGTGAATCGTCGCGCCGCGCGCCTTCGCGTGTTCCTCGGTCTCGATCACCATCATCGCGCCCGCTTCTCCGAAGACGAACCCGTCCCGATCACGGTCGAATGGCCGCGACGCCGCTTTCGGGTCGTCATTGCGCGTACTCATGGCCCGCATTTGGGTGAACGCCGCGATCGGCACCGCCTGAATCGACCCCTCAACGCCGCCGGTGACGACCATGTCGGCGTCGCCCATCATCAGCATGCGCCAAGCGTTGGCAATGGCTTCCGAACCCGACGAGCACGCCGAAACGGGCGTGTAAACCCCAGCGCGCGCCTGCAATTCGACGCCAACGCAGGCCGCTGGCCCGTTGGGCATCATCGTCTGCACCGTCAGTGGCGACACCTTGCGGTAGCCGCCGTTGGTGAGTCGGTCGCGTGCGTAAAGCAGGGATTCGGCGCCGCCCAAGCCAGTGCCGACCGACACTCCGAGCCGGTCGCGGTCGACGTCGGGCGAACCCGCGTTGCGCCACACCTCACGGCTGAGCGCGATCGCCATCTGCTCAACATAAGAAAGCCTGCGCGCCTCCTCACGGGTGAGGACGCTTGCCGGGGATACTTTCAGATGCCCACCGATGCGTACTGGGAGCTCGAAATCGTCGATGAACGCGTCATCGAGCACGTCGATTCCGCTTTCGCCGTTGAGAAGACCCTTCCAGGTCGAATCGACGTCGCCTGCTATCGACGTGGTCGCCGCGAGGCTCGTGACCACGATGTCGGTCATTGAATTCGCTCACTCTCTCTAGCTGATACCACGACTGATCGGGAACTGCTGATGGAGCTGCAAAGAGGCACCGGATGCGACCCGGTGACGACGGGCAACACTACCGGATAGCGGCATAGTCGCCAGATCGGATTAGGCAGAAGAGCTTTCGCCACCGGGCGACAAGCGCAGCGCGCGAGCGTCGTTCTTGTTGCGGTACATGGCCGCATCAGCGGCATGCAGGAGTTCGTCGGTGACGGCGGGCGGATCTTCGCAGTACGTCGCGCCGATGCTCACACCGACCGCGAGCACGTGCCCGTCGACTTCGAGCGGGGCAGCTAGACCCGTCATCAGTTCGGCGGCCAGTGCCCCGACCTGGGCTTCGTCCGCACATTGCTCAACGAGCACGAGAAATTCGTCGCCACCGATGCGCGCGGCGATGCCGTCGTAGTTCGCGACGATCGTGCGCATTCGGTCGGCGACAATCCGCAGCACCCGGTCACCAACCGTATGTCCCCAGATGTCGTTGATTTCTTTGAAGCCATCGAGGTCGAGGTAACAGACACCGAGTGGGGGTAGTGCGGTGGCAAGGCGGCTAAACAACTGCACGCGATTGGGTAGCTCGGTCAGGGCATCGTGGTTGGCGTCATGCCAGAGCTGGTCGGCCAACTGCTTACGTTCGGTCACGTCGACGCAGACGCCGATGAGGAATTTCATCGCGCCTGCCGAATCGCGAACGGCCGACATCGATAGGTCGATATAGGTAACTTCGCCGTCGTCGGCAATGTTGGTCGTCTCGGTGCGGAAACTGTCGATTTCGCCCGAAGCCATTCGCTGCAATTGAGCGAAAGCGTGATTGAGATTCTTCGGACCAAGAATGTCGGCGACCGTCCGGCCTGGCATCGACTCCGGGCTGTGCCCGAGCATTCGCGCCATCTCCTGATTCACATTAAGGACCCGACCGGTGAGGTCAACCGTGCCGATGCCAACCATCGCGCCGTCGAATACCGCTTCAAACCGCGCTTCGGAAAGCGCGCGACGATTCTCCGATTCCTCGGCGGCGGCCAATACCGCGGCCAATGTCGCTTCCTGTTCAGCGAGAGCGGCTGAGCGCAGCGCGGCGGTGAACCCAGCGGCGAAGTCGGCGGCGAGCGCGATCGCGCGGTGCCGAATTTCGGGCAGCGCGGGGTCATCTGGACCGGACGCGACATCGTTGACAAGGTCCTCGCAGATGACGCGCACTGACCGACTGACCGCGGCTGGGTCGCGATAGTTGGCGGCGACCAACATGCGGGCGGTGCGTCGCGCGACATCAGCGTCATCGCCGCCCAAGGCAACGTCGATGAGGCCGAGCGAAAGCGCCGCCAACATATCTTCGATTTGCGACCGATTGAGGGTAGGTGCGACTACGCCGTCGAGGGCATCAGCCCATCGCCGCGCGAGTTCCCACGACCCCACTGTTGATCCACCCTGTCAGTCACTTGTTTGATTTCGTCGCCGGTCTTGGCACAGCACCGATTCATGGTTTGCGTCCCACCCCCGCCAAACCAAGGGAGTTGCCGGGCCGCTCGTGTTGGTCATGCTCGGACTCGGGCCGCCACGATGGCAGATCGACAACGCCGGGCTCAACGACATCCCACCCCTGGAACATCGGAACGATGGCGTCTTTGGGTCGGAATTGAATACCCACTCGGGTCGAATTGGCCGAGTGCTCCCCCAGTTTACCTGCGTCTTCGGGCCGCGACTCGGACGAAAGATGAGAGATTGCTACGAAACTGCCGGACGCGACGGCATCGCGAAGCGCGCCAACTTTGCCGACTGGATCGTCTTCGTCGGATACCAGATGTAGGACCGCGACCAAGAGCAGGCCGACGGGCTGAGCGAAGTCAATAAGTCCCGTTGCCTCGACCGCTTCGAGCAAATCATCCGGTTTACGCAGGTCTGCCTGGAGTGCGCCCGCACTTTCGCGTCCCGCGAGAATCGCGCGCGAATGCGCGACCGCGACCGGGTCGATGTCGACATAGAGGACGCGGGCGGTGGGATCGACCTCGTGCACGATCTCGTGCACATTGCCCGCGGTGGGGATGCCCGAGCCCACATCGAGGAACTGGCGAATGCCCGCGTCGATCATGAACCGCACCGAACGCCGCAAGAACGCGCGGTTACTTAGCGCGAGGCGCGGCAGGTCGGGAACGAGCTTCGTTCCGGCCTCGGCAGCCATGCGATCAACCGCGAAGTTATGTGAGCCACCCAGCAGCGCGTCATACATTCGCGCGGGACTTGCCTTCATCATGTCAACTTCGTCGGGTGACCAAGCTGGTCGTTCCATCCCGCAACCCCTGTCTATCCCACCTAGACCCCGTGGCACCCGCTACGGAGCAAGTCGAATACTAAACCCAGGCAACGAGTTGGGCATACTGGTCACCCGACTGGGTGCAGAATTTTTAGCCCAGAAATGCCGAAAGGCCCCCAGCACAATGCTGGGGGCCTCACGGAGAAAATTGTTCCGGCGGTGTCCTACTCTCCCACACCCTGTCGAGTGCAGTACCATCGGCGCAGGTGGCCTTAGCTTCCGGGTTCGGAATGGGACCGGGCGTTTCCCCACCGCTATAACCGCCGTAACACTATGAAACTAGACAGCGCTCCCCACCCAAATGCGAAACCCGAATTCTCATCAGGAATCACACTGTGGTGAGTGTGCTGCAGTGTCTGTTATTTCAGATACCGCACAGTGGACGCGTAACACCTTCATAAAGTAAGCCCTCGGCCTATTAGTACCAGTCACCTACACCCGTTACCGGGCTTCCAGTTCTAGCCTATCAA
>NZ_BMMW01000005.1:0-54663 GCF_014646135.1 Nocardia camponoti
CGTTATCCCTGCCGGTGAAGGCCGGGTCGGTGTCCGTGTCGCTCTGACTCGAATAAAGTTACGTGTTGATCGGGACGATGTCAACTCCGCAGGTCAGGGGCACCATTTGGGCTCAAACCAGCTTGGCGCCGTGACTGTGAACCGCTCCTGCGACCACTTCCCGACCCCGGCGGGCACGATCCCGCGTACTTCTTCGCCAGTAATGCGCGGGAGATCGTCGCGATTGCATCGCTCGGCCAGTCCAGGCTCGCTCGGCCACGACCCAATGACCAGTCCCGCGCACTCCACGCCCGATGCCGCGAGCAGTCGGGTCGTCAGCTCGCTGTGGTTGAGCGTGCCCAGCCCGGCGGCGGCTACAACCAGGACCGGAGCGCCGATCTTTTGCGCTAGGTCGAGGAGGGTGAACTCGCCCATTCGCACGAGCAGTCCGCCCGCGCCTTCAACAAGAACCAGGTCGGCATCGCGCAAAGTGTCGATGGCAGAAGCGGTTTCGGCTAAGCCGAGCAGCGGCATCCCCGCGCGACGGGCAGCGGTGTCGGGTGCGAGCGGTTCGGGGTAACGCGCGAGTTCGAGCGTGCGCGTGACACCAGACAGCCGCGTGACCTCGGCTAGATCGCCCGGTTCACCCGGCGCGATCCCGGTCTGAGCTGGCTTACATACCGCGACGGTTCGACCGGCGGCGACTGCGGTGGCAGCGAGCGCGGCCGTGACGATCGTCTTGCCAACATCGGTCGACGTGCCACTAATCAGCAGGATGCTCACGCACTGACCGCCTCGCGCGCACCGGCGAGAACATCGCCGAGCACGTCAGCGATCACGTCAAGCTCAGCCGACGTCAAGTTCGCGCGAGCGGTCAATCGAAGTCGCGACGTGCCCGCCGGGACGGACGGCGGCCGGAAGCAGCCGACATCGAGCCCGCGTGCTCGGCACGCTTGCGCGGCGTCGAACGCGACCTGCGCTTCGCCAAGGACAACCGAGACGACCGCGGATTCCGGCGCGGGCACGTCAACGCCCGCCGCCCGCGCGACATCCGCGATGGCCGTCGCCCGCTCAAGCACCCGACCGGCCATTGCCGGATCGCGGCGAAGCAGCGCGAGCGCGGCGCGGGCAGCGCCGACGGCGGCTGGCGCGAGCCCAGTGTCGAAAATGAAACTGCGCGCGGCGTCGATGAGGTGCGCGCGTACGCGCGCATCGGCGAGCACAACGCCACCCTGGGCGGCGAACGCCTTCGACAGCGTCGCGGTGACGATCACGTCCGGTTCGCCAGCGAGGCCGACCTCGTGAACGAGTCCGCGCCCACCAAGACCACGGACGCCAAGGCCATGCGCCTCGTCGACAACAAGCAGCGCACCCGCAGCTCGGCACACGCGATGCAGCTCAACAAGCGGGGCTAGATCGCCGTCGGCACTAAAGACAGAGTCGGTGAGGACGAGCGCCCGCGCCTCAACCCGCTCACCAAGGAGGCGTTCGACGGCAGCGACATCGCGATGCGGCGCGACGGCGACGCGAGCCCGCGACAGTCGACAAGCGTCGACAAGCGACGCGTGACTGCCCGCATCGGAAACAACAAGATCCTCACGCCCAGCGAGCGCGGTCACCACGCCAAGGTTGGCCGCGTACCCGCTCGCGAACACCAATCCGCTTGCGGCACCGACGAATTCAGCGAGTTCATCCTCAAGCTGAGCGTGCTCGGCGGTGGTTCCGGTGACGAGTCGCGAGCCGGTCGCGCCGGTCCCCCACCGTCGCACTGACGCGATCGCGCCATCGACAACGTCGGGGTGCTTGGCTAGTCCGAGGTAGTCGTTGGACGCTAGATCGATCGCGGTCGAAACGGGTTCGCGCACGCGCAGGTTCCTGCGTAATCCGGCGTCGACGCGTTCGGCCGCGTAGCTGTCCAACCAACTCAACGGATCAATACTCACAGCTGACGACTGTACTTGAACGGTGTTCAGGACGGGTCAGGTTGGCCCGTTGACGCCGCGACGGCCGCTCGCACGCCCGCGGTGATCGTCGCGATGTCCGCGGTGGAACTAATGAACGGCGGCATCGTGTAAACGAGATCGCGGAATGGGCGCAACCACGCGCCGGCCGCGACGGCGGCGTCGGTCGCGGCAACCATGTTCACCGGCTCAGCCAGTTGAACAACGCCAATCGCGCCAAGAATGCGCACGTCAACGACGCCGGGCTCGTCGATGAGCGGCTTCAACCCGGCGGTCAGCTCGGCATTGATCCGCGACACCTCGCCGCGCCAATCGCGGGTGGCGAGCAGTTCGAGCGAAGCGACCGCGACCGCGCACGCGAGCGGGTTGCCCATGAAAGTGGGCCCGTGCATGAGCCCGCCGTGGGCAGCGCTGATCGTCTGGGCGATCTCGGACGTACACAGCGCGGCCGCCAGGGTGAGGTATCCGCCGGTCAGCGCCTTGCCGACGCACATGACGTCGGGTGCGACGCGCGCGTGGTCGGCGGCGAAGAGTTCGCCGGTGCGGCCAAAGCCGGTCGCGATCTCGTCGAAGACCAGCAGGACATCGTGTTCATCGCAGATGCGACGGAGTTCGGTCAGGTAGCGCGGATCGTGGAAGCGCATCCCGCCCGCGCCCTGCACGACCGGTTCGACGATCACCGCGGCGACCTCATCGCGATGCTCGGCAACGGCCGCTTCGAACACATCTACATAGGAAAGGTCGAACTCGGTCGGGGGCGCGGGGACAAAGACCTGCTCGGTGAGGACGTCGGTCCAGAGCGAGTGCATGCCGCCTTCGGGGTCGCACACGCTCATCGGGGTGAAGGTGTCGCCGTGGTAGCCGCCACGCCAGGTGAGGAGCCGATACTTCTCCGGTCGACCGAGCGCGCGCCAATATTGCAGGCACATCTTCGTCGCGACTTCGACCGAAATCGACCCCGAATCACACAGGAACACCTTGTCCAGTCCGTCTGGCGTCAGGTCGACAAGCAGTTTCGTGAGCGCGACGGCAGGCTCATGGGTGAGGCCGCCAAACATCACGTGACTCATCTTGCGCGATTGCGCGAGCAGCGCGGCGTCGAGGACGGGATGTTGGTAGCCGTGGACGGCGGCCCACCACGAACTCATTCCGTCGACGAGTTCCCTGCCATCGGCGAGGGTCAGTCGAGTGCCGGACGCGCTCGCCACGATCAGTGGCTCGGTCGTCGCGGGGAATCCGCCGTAGGGATGCCACACATGCTCGGCATCAAGGGCGGAAATCTGCTCGGGGGTGAGGTGCACGGCTATCCCGTCATCAGCGGCGTTGAAAATAAGCGGCCTTGAACGGTGTTCAAGTTAGCACTGAACCCCTCCCCCAAGCACCCGCATTCCGGCATAATTCAGTCTATGGCTGAGACGGGATCGGTCCTGAACTTCCGCAGCGGAAATCGCATCACCCTCGTCGACCAAGGCGCCGACGGCGATGGCGAATACCTGCGAATCGAACACGTGATTCCGCAAACGGGTCGGCTAGTTGGACCGCACTGGCATCCGATCCTGCAAGAGACCTTCCACGTCCGGGCTGGACAGCTCAGGTTCCGCGTCGACGGCGTCGAAACGACGGCCGGTCCTGGCACGACTGTTGTCGTGAAACCGCGTGCGACGCACGAGTTTTGGAATGATTCCAGCGAAACAGTGCTTGAGCACGAGGTTCGTCCACCGCTGCATCACTGGGAGATGTTCGAGTTCATGAGCCGCCTCGACCAGGCCGGGCGCATGACCAAGCTCGGCCTTCCACGCAACCCGCTCGCGCTCGGGTTGCTGTGGGAATACGGCGACGGGTACGTGGCAGGGCCGCCGCCCGCGCTGCAACGGGCGGTGTTCGGCAACATCGCCAAGCTCGCTCGCACGCTCGGATATGAGCGCAAACTAGTCGCGTCCACCAGCGCTGACCAGGGCTAATCCCGCAGCCCGCGCGGCGGCGACGGGGGTTCCATTACTGTCGTTACATGTCGAGCTCGCAGGATGCTGACTCCGATGCGAGTCCGCTGAACGTCTGGCCGGGAACCGCCTACCCACTCGGCGCGACCTACGACGGCGCTGGCACGAACTTCTCGGTCTTCTCCGAGGTGGCAACGGGCGTTGACCTGTGCCTGCTCGCCAAAGATGGCTCAGAGACTCGCGTTCCGCTCGATGAGGTGGACGGCTACGTCTGGCACGCCTACCTCCCGACGATCACGCCAGGTCAGCGCTACGGGTTCCGCGTGCACGGGCCGTTTGAGCCCGAACGCGGATTACGGTGCGACCCAAGCAAATTGCTGCTCGATCCCTACGGCAAAGCGTTCGACGGGCGCTTCGTCAACAATCCTTCGCTCTACACCTACGGCCTCGATTCGCTCGGGCACACGATGGCCGGGGTGGTGATCAACCCGTTTTTCGATTGGGGAAATGACCGTCCGCCGAATCGGCCGTACCACGAAACGGTGATTTACGAAGCGCATGTCAAAGGGATGACGATGACGCATCCCGACGTGCCGCCCGAATTACGCGGCACCTACGCGGGATTGGCGCATCCGGCGATCATTAGTCATCTGCAAAAACTGGGCGTCACCGCGATCGAACTGATGCCCGTGCACCAGTTCTTCCACGACCACGTGCTGACCGATCAGGGGTTACGAAACTACTGGGGTTACAACAGCATTGGCTATCTAGCCCCGCACAATCAATATTCCGCGCGCCCACGCGGCGACGCTGCCGTCGCGGAATTCAAAGCGATGGTGCGCGCCATGCACGCGGCAGGCATCGAGGTGATTCTCGACGTTGTCTACAACCACACCGGCGAAGGCAATCACCTCGGCCCGACGCTGAGTTTGCGCGGCATCGACAACGCGGCCTATTACCGACTGGACGAAGCCGACCCCGCCCACTACCGCGACTACACCGGCACCGGCAACAGCCTCAACGTGCGACACCCGCACACGTTGCAGCTGATCATGGATTCGCTGCGGTACTGGATTCTCGACATGCACGTCGACGGTTTCCGGTTCGACCTCGCCGCCACGTTGGCACGCGAATTGCATGATGTCGATCGGCTTTCCGCGTTTTTCGACTTGGTCCATCAGGACCCGGTGGTGAGTCAGGTGAAGCTGATCGCCGAACCTTGGGACGTCGGCGAAGGTGGCTACCAAGTCGGCAATTTCCCCAGCCTGTGGACCGAATGGAACGGCAAATATCGCGACACCGTCCGCGACTATTGGCGCGGCGAACCAGCGACGCTTGGCGAATTCGCGTCCCGGCTCACTGGGTCATCGGATTTGTATGAATCAACCGGCCGAAGGCCAGGCGCGAGCATTAATTTCATCACCGCGCACGACGGGTTCACGTTGCGAGACCTGGTGTCCTACAACGAAAAACACAACGAGGCCAACGGCGAAGACAATCGCGACGGCGAGAGTCACAATCGATCGTGGAACTGCGGGGTCGAAGGCCCAACCGACGATCCGGCGATCGAAACGCTGCGCGCGCGTCAGCAACGCAATCTGCTCGCGACGCTGATCCTGAGCCAGGGCACGCCGATGCTCGCGCACGGCGACGAGATCGGGCGCACGCAACTGGGCAACAACAACGTCTACTGCCAGGACAGTCCGCTCGCGTGGATGGACTGGTCGCTGGTCAACCGCAACGCCGACCTGCTCGCGTTCACCCAACGCGCGATCGCGCTGCGCACCGCGCACCCGGTTTTCCGGCGCAGACGCTTCCTGATCGCCGGGCCAAGTGACAGCGGCCAGCGCGAAATCGCCTGGTTCACCCCGGCAGGCACCGAGATGACTACCGCCGATTGGGACAGCGGCTTCGGCAAATCGCTCGCGGTCCTACTCGACGGCGACGGCATCGTCGAGCCAGGTCCGCGCGGCGAACGCGTCACCGACGACTCCTTTCTGCTGTGCTTCAACGCCCACGACGAGCCGATCGATTTCGCGCTCCCACCTGTGGAGTTCGGCAGAGGATGGACCGTCGCGCTGGACTGTTCAACGCCAACCGGGGCAGCCGATGCGAACTACGAGGTCCCCGCGCGCGGCGAGTCAACCGAACCTGCGACGCTGTCGGTACCCGGGCGCTGTTTGCTTGTGCTCCGGCGAACCGACACCCAACCGCCGACTCTCACCACCCATGACAACGAATTTTGAGACATACGTGACCGATCCCCTCACCCTGCTGCATCGTGCGCCCGTGCGCGGCAGCAACGTGCGCAGCACCTACCGGCTGCAGTTGCGCCCCGACGCGCTCACTTTCAATGATGCGCGGGTCATCGCGGAGTACTTGCAACAGCTGGGTGTTTCGCACCTGTATCTGTCGCCGGTGCTCACCGCCGCACGTGGGTCTACGCACGGCTACGACATCACCGACCCGACGACGGTGTCGCTTGCGCTGGGCGGCCCGACTGGGCTCAAAGCGCTGTCGGATGAGGTACGCAGTCGCGGCATGGGGCTCATCATCGACTGGGTGCCCAACCACGTTGGCGTCGCCGATCCGAGGCAGAACGCGTGGTGGTGGGATGTCCTGCGGCATGGGCGAGAATCCAAGTACGCCAAGTACTTTGACATCGACTGGAGTCCGGGCAACGGCGCTGGCGGTCGACTCGCGCTGCCCGTACTCGCGAATGAGAACGACCCCGCCGCGCTGACCGTCGACCGGTCGGGCCCCGAACCGATGCTTGCCCTGCACGACCTGCGCTTCCCCATCGCACCCGGCACCGACGGCGACAACGCGCTGCGCATTCACGACCGGCAGCACTATCGCCTCGTAAGCTGGAAAGCGGGCGTGTGCACCTACCGCCGCTTCTTCGCGGTGAGTAGCTTGGCGGCGATTCGCCAGGAAGATCCCGAGGTTTTCGAGGTCACGCACCGCGAGCTTGCCGCGTGGTGCGAACACGACCTCATCGACGGCGTGCGCGTCGACCATCCCGACGGGCTCGCGCACCCGAGCACGTATCTGACCCGCTTGCGCCGACTGATTGGTCCGAATCGGCTGCTGCTCATCGAGAAGATCCTCGCCCACCGCGAGCCGCTCGACGCGACGCTGCCGGTCGACGGGACAACCGGTTACGAAGCGCTCGCCGACATCGGCGGCGTGCTGATCGACCCGACCGGCGAAACAACGCTCACCGAGCTGTCGCAACACGTCGCCAACCACGGCAGCGATCGCGCCTGGTTCGGCGAAACCGAGCATCGGATCAAACGCGCGGTCGCCGAAACGATCCTCGCGCCCGAAATTCGACGCCTGGTCGCCGCCATCAAGCGCGACGGCAACGCAGGCAGTTTCGACACTCTCGCGATCAGTAACGCGACGATCGAAGTGCTCGCGTTCATGCCCGTCTACCGGGTCGACTACGCCCCGCTCGCGGGCGTGACCGCCGCGATTGTCGGCGAGGTCGAGCGACGCAATGCTGAACTGACAGCACCACTTTCGGTGTTGGTGACCGCGCTCGCGGCCGGTGGTGAAGCGGCGATGCGCTTCAGCCAGGTATGTGGGGCGATCACCGCGAAGTCGGTCGAAGACACCATGTTCTACCAGGGCGCGCGGCTGGTCTCGTTGCAGGAAGTCGGCGGCAATCCCGCGCGATTCGGCCACTCCCCCAACGACTTTCACCTTGCGAACAGCGAACGCGCGCATCGATGGCCCGCCACGATGACGACGATCTCGACCCACGACACCAAGCGCGGCGAAGACGTCCGCGCGCGCATCGGCGTGTTGTCGCAGGTCGCGGACAAGTGGTCGGCGCAGGTGCGCACGTGGCTCGAACTCACGCCAGCACCCGACGGCGCGACGGCATTGTTCTTGTTGCAGAACATGTTTGGTGTGTGGCCAGCCGACGGTCACCCGGCATCGTCGGTACCGGGCTTGCGTGATCGTCTGCATCGCTTCGCCGAGAAATCCATGCGCGAAGCGGGAACGAAGTCGTCGTGGGAAGAGCCGGATGCCCAGTTCGAAGCGGCGGTGCACGGGTGGCTCGACGCGGTAATCGACGGTCCGGTCGGCACCGGCATCGGCGATTTGGTGTACGAACTCGCCCCGCACGCGTGGTCAGATTCGTTGGCGCAGAAGCTCTTACAACTCTGCGCGCCCGGCATTCCCGATATCTATCAGGGCACCGAGTTGTGGGAAGACTCGCTCGTGGACCCCGACAATCGACGGCCGGTGAACTTCGCGCACCGCATTTCGAAACTGCAATCGCTTGCCGACACGCCCGCGCTCGACAACACCGGCGCGGCGAAGATGTGGGTGGTCGCCTATGCGCTGTGGTTGCGCAGAGAACGGCCGGAATGCTTTGTTGGCGGCAACTATTCGCCGCTGTACGCCGTTGGTGAGCACGCCCATCGCGTTGTCGCTTACGGGCGCGGGCCCGCTGGGGAGTCGCCTGAGGTGATCGTCGCGGTGACCCGACATTCGGTGGGCCTTGGTGCGAACGGCTGGTTGGACACGACGTTGTCGCTGCCCGAGGGCACCTGGACGGACCGACTGACCGGCAATGTGTTCGCGGGAGCGGCACGGATGGACAAACTGTTCACCCGATTGCCGGTGGCGTTGCTGGTGCGCTAGCCGTGGTGTGCGTGGCGCGAACCGACGAGCATCGCCGAACCGAGCACCCACCGCAGGGTGGCCGCGCCCGCGGCGGCAAGCACCGCGACGTCGACGCTTGAGGTGACAACCAACAGCAGCAGACCAACGACAAGCCCGACGACGAGCGCCTGCAGCTTGTACAGCGGCCACGCGCTGCCCGCGATATCCACGGTCGACGTCCCACCAAGGGACGCTGCCGTCGCGCGTCGGGTCACCATTGCCATGTCAATAGGATAGCCGGACGCCAGAGTTCGGTCCACCTAACTTTCGCCCAGCGCGACTGTCGGGAACATCACATCGGGCGAACTCGTTGTGCAGGTCATGCCACTACAAGGAGAGTACGCACCCAGCACATCCGAGTGGGCCCGCAAGCAGGCCGAGACGTATGAGAACTCAGGCGGCACCGCGGGCAATGAAATGCAGGGCGTCCCGATCGTGCTGCTCACCACGGTCGGCGCGAAAACGGGCAAGCTGCGCAAGACCCCGCTGATGCGCGTCGAGCACGACGGCGAGTACGCGGTTGTCGCCTCCCTGGGCGGCGCGCCGAAGAATCCGGTTTGGTACTACAACATCAAGGCCGACCCGCACGTCGAGCTGCGCGACGGCACAACAACCAAGGACTACACCGCGCGCGAGGTGTTCGGCGACGAACGTCAGCAGTGGTGGGATCGCGCGGTCAAGGTGTGGCCGGACTACGCCGAATACGCGAAGAAGACCGATCGCGTGATCCCGGTGTTCGTGCTCACTCCCGACAACTGAGCAGGTAGGGCAGGCCCCGGCGTGCTGACGCCTGTCAGCCGCCGGGGACGTGCTCGGTACCATAAGCGCGTGTCCTCCTTCGCGAACGTCGCCGACGTGCCCCTATCTCTGCCGCCGCTCACCGCGGACGAGATCGATGCTGCCGCGAAGCGAATTTCGGGGATTATCGAGCCGACGCCGCTGCAATACAGTCCGCGACTCTCCGCGGCAAGCGGCGCGAAGGTGTATCTCAAGCGCGAAGACCTCACCGCAGTCCGTTCCTACAAGCTGCGCGGCGCGTACAACCTGATGATCCAGCTCACCGAAGCTGAGCGGGCCGCTGGCGTTGTCGCGGCGTCGGCGGGCAATCACGCGCAAGGTGTCGCGTTCGCGTGTCGGGCGATGGGCATTCAGGGGCGCATTTACGTGCCGACAACCACGCCTAAGCAAAAGCGCGACCGGATTCGCGTGCACGGCGGCGAGTTCGTCGAACTCATTGCCATCGGCGAGACTTATGACGCCGCTGCCGCTGCCGCTGCCGCCGATGTCGAGCGCACCGGCGCGACGATGGTTCCGCCCTTCGACGACCCGCGCACCGCGGCCGGGCAGGGCACGATCGCGACCGAATTCCTCGATCAACTCGACACCACGCCCGACCTTGTTGTCGTGCCGGTCGGCGGTGGCGGTTGCCTCGCGGGCGTCAGCACCTATCTGCGCGAAAGGTCGCCTGGCACAAGCATTCTCGCTGCCGAACCGTCGGGGGCAGCGTCGATGACCGCCGCGCTCGTTGCTGGCGGGCCGGTCACGCTGCCCGAAATCGACCCGTTCGTTGACGGTGCCGCCGTGCGTCGCATTGGCGACCTCCCCTACCGCGCCGCCGCCGGGTTTGGCGCGCATGTGGTGTCGCACGCGTCGTTGCCGCTGGTCGCGGCGACGGATTCGTCGAGTTTCCAGATGATGCAGGTCGACGAAGGCGCGATCTGCACCGCGATGCTCGGGCTGTATCAAAACGAGGGCATCATCGCCGAGCCCGCGGGGGCGTTGGCGACAGCCGCGCTCGCCGAGGTCACGGTCACGCCGGGTGCCACCGTTGTCGTGCTGGTTTCCGGCGGCAACAATGACGTGTCACGCTACGGCGAGATCATCGAGCGGTCGCTTGTCCATCGCGGCCTCAAGCACTACTTCCTCGTCGACTTCCCGCAGGAACCGGGCGCGCTTCGCCGCTTCCTCGATGACGTGCTCGGCCCCGACGACGACATCACCATGTTCGAATACGTCAAGCGCAACAACCGCGAGACCGGGGCCGCGCTCGTCGGTATCGAACTCGGCGCGACCGACGACCTCACGTCGCTCATGCACCGCATCGCCGAGTCCCCGATTCAGGCGGAACGCCTGGAACCGGGGTCGCCCGCGTATCGCTACCTGACCTAGGCGGCAGCTTGGTCTTCGCGTGGATCGGGGGTGCGGCACGCACGTGCCCCCGAAACCACAAGTGGCAGTAGCCAACTCAGCGCGAATTGGTCGTACGGCAGCGACAGTTGGTCAAGTCGGTTGTGCACGAACGCAACTGAGAGGCCAGACGCCGGGTCGACCCAGCCGAACGAGCCGCCCAGGCCGATGTGGCCAAAAGCGTTGCGCGCGCCGGGCATTGGCATCGAGTGGTAGCCAAGGTGCCACATCATCGGGAAGTAGAACAGCGAGTGGTCGAGGCGGTAGGTCTGCACGCGCCGGATCTTCGCGTGCGTGCGTTCGCTGAGGAACGGCTGGCCGTCGACGGTGACGCCGTCGGCCAACCCCGCATACATTTGGGCCAGCGCGGGCGCGGTCGCTACCCCGTTGCCCGCAGGCAGTTCGCCATGCAGCACCGGCGGGTCGTCGCCGTCGAGGATGCTTGCGAAACCGGGGATGAACAGGCAACGCGCCGCCGCGCCGAGCGCACCGGGCATCCACGCGCCCACTTTGCTGAGTACCGCGGCGGCTAGTGGGTTGGCCGTGACGCTGAGATGCGCGCCCGCGAGTCGCGCGAAGTCGGCGGGGGCCCCGACGCTCGGGTAGCCGAGGCCGATGCCGGTGATGCCGAGCGGTTCGGTGACTTCGGTGCGAATCAGTTCGCTCATCGACTTGCCGGTGACCGCGCGGGCGAGGCCCGAGACGAGCCAGCCATAGGTAAGCGCGTGGTAGGCAGGCGTGCCGAGGAGGTGGTCGGGCTTGGCGAGCGCGATGCGGTCTTCCATGAGTTCGCAGTCGAGCGATTCTTCGGCCGAGTGCGCGACCGCGCCGAGCGAGGAAAGGCCGCTGCGATGGGTGAGGACGTCGGCGACGGTGATGCCGCCCTTACCGTTGGCGGCGAAGCGCGGCCAGTACTGCGCGACCGGAGTGTCGTAGTCGAGTAAGCCCTGGTCAGCGAGGCGATGGATGACCGTTGCCGCGATGCCCTTGGTTGCGGAGAAGACGATCGCGCCGGTGTCGGCCGTCCACGGGCGACCGCCCGCGCTGCCGGTGTAGATGTGGGCGAGTGGTTGCCCGTTTCGATAAATCGCGAGCGCACCGCCCGCGTCCGTGCGATGACCGATCAATGCGGAGAATGCCCGGACCAGCGGGCCGAACCCGGGCGGGGCGAATCCGCCCATGCCAGCGGGGAGGGCAGCGCGATCCTGCCCGTAAGCGTCGTTGCTCATCGCCTAACGGTACGGGTCAGATGTCCAAGTCGGCAATGAATGATTTTCGAATGTGGCCTTGTTGTGTTCAGTGCTCGTCAAGAACAGCGAAGCTGTGGGGCGAAAAGAGTGTGCCCGCGACGGTTTCCGTTGCTGGCGACCACGCCAGCAGCACCCGTCCCCGAATCGGGACGACCACTTCGTCCTCGCTCAAGTTCACGACAACCGCGACGTGGCCTCGGCGCAGGACGAACCAGCGTTGGGTTTCGTCGTAGTCGCACCACACGTTCGTGAGCCAGGGGTCGGTGAATTCCGGGCGGGAGCGGCGCAGCGTGAGCAGGCCGCGGTAGCACGCCAGCAGACGGGCGTGGGGGTCTGCGGCGAGCTCGGTCCAGTCGAGTTTCGAGCGGAGGAAGGTGGCGGGGTCTTGTGGGTCGGGGACTTCGTCGGCGGTCCAGCCGTGGTCGGCGAATTCGGCGCGTCGACCTTCGCGGGTCGCGTCGCCGATCGCGGGGTCGGTATGGGAGGTGAAGAATTGGAACGGGCTCGTCGCGCCCCATTCTTCGCCCATGAACAGCATGGGTGTTTGGGCGGAAAGCAGAACGAGTGCGGCTTTGCTCGCGAGTTGGCCGGGGCTCAGGTAGGCGCTTGGGCGGTCACCGGTCGCGCGGTTGCCGACTTGGTCGTGGGTGCAGGTGTAGCCGATCAGCGCGCTGGCGGGCACGAGGTCACGGCGGATCGGGGCACCGTGGGTTCTACCTCGGAAGCTGGAATAGGTTGCGGCATGGAAGAACCCGTGTGTGAGGGTGCGGGCGAGGCAGGCTAACGAACCGAAATCGCTGTAGTAGCCCTGTCTTTCGCCGGAGATGGCGGTGTGCACGGCGTGATGGAGGTCGTCGTTCCACTGCGCGGTGAGGCCCAATCCGCCTGCGGCGCGCGGGGTGACGACGCGGGTGTCGTTGAGGTCGCTTTCGGCGATGAGCGTGAGTGGTCGATTGAGATGTGTTGCGAGCGTTTCGGTTTCGCGGGAAAGCTCGGCGAGGACGTGGGTTGCGCGGTGGTCGACTAGGGCGTGGATCGCGTCGATGCGGAGGGCGTCGATGTGGAAGTCGGCGAACCAGCGCAGGGCGTTGTCGATGATGTGTTTGCGGACGGCGTCGGAGCCGGGACCGTCGAGGTTGAGTCGCTGGCCCCAGGTGTTGCGGTCGTCGGCGAGATAGGGGCCGAAGCGCGGGAGGTAGTTGCCGGACGGGCCGAGGTGGTTGTAGACGACGTCCAGGCACACGGCCAGGCCGCGCAGGTGGCAGGCGTTGACGAAGCGTTGCAGGCCGTCGGGGCCGCCGTAATTTTCGGTGACGGCATACCAGCCGACGCCGTCGTAACCCCAGTTGTGGGTGCCGTCGAAGGCGTTCACCGGCATGATTTCGACGGTGGTTATCCCCAGGTCAACGAGGTGATCGAGGCGGTCGATCGCGGCGTCGAATGTGCCTTCCTGGGTGAAGGTGCCGATGTGGAGTTCGTAGAGCACCGAGCCGGGGAGTGGTCGACCGGTCCAGTTGTGGTCGCTCCATTGCGTTGGGTCGACATCGTGCACCGCTGAGCGTGCGTGGACGCCGTCTGGTTGGCGTGGGCTGCGCGGGTCGGGCAGGACCTGCGGGTTGTCGTCGATGGAGTAGCCGTATCGGTCGCCTTGGTTGGCCGTCGCGCGAACCCACCACCAGCCGCCGCCGTTGCGGGTGAGCGGGTGGATGTCGTCGTTGAGGTGGAGCTGGACGGAGTGTGCGGTGGGAGCCCATACCCGAAACAGCCTCATCTGGCGATGATCGCATGTTGGGTGTGGGTGTGCAGGGTGGTGCTGCCGGTGGCTATTGGTGGCCACTGGCGGCTACTTGTGTGCGACGACGCCGACGGGGCCGACGCCGACGCAGATCGACTGGGTCGGGTCGAGAGGGCGGACGTGGAGGGCGCTGCCGCCGCCGAAGATGCGGACGTAGCGCGAGTTCAAGCCTGGTTGGAGGTCGACCTGGGTTTCTTCGCCGCCGTCGAACGAAACCGCGACCGTCGTTGCCTCGTCGGCCAAGTAATTGAGTTGAGTTGTCCAGTCGCGCACCTGCATTGGGCCGTTTAGGGGTAGGAGCGCGCCGGTTTGGCCGGTGACGCGGTAGCCGCAGTTCGGGTCGGGGCCGGGGGTTATCGCGCGGTTCCACCAGAGTTCGGCGTCGACTACGCGGCCGTCGTCGTTGAGCATGCGGAGCTGCGGGGTGCTCGTTGTGAAGGCGTCCGGGGCAATGGGGGCGAAGAAGTGGTCGGTGTAGTTGCGGGGAAAGGCTAAGGGGGCCAAAACATTCCACGGGACGGCCTGTGGGAGGAGCGGGGCGTCGAGTGGGAGTTGGGCGCGGAATTCGGTGACGTAGGTGCGGGCGGGGCTTGGGGACCAGGAGGTGGTGAAGGTTGCGGTGGTGAGGAGGGCGCTGGCGAGGTAGGTGACGGTTACGGCCGTCTGGATGACACGGGCTCGGGGTGGATTCCGTTGGGAGGGTGCGCCTTTCGGTGTTCTGGGCGCATTCCGTTGAGCGAGTTTGGCTTTCGGGGCTCTGGCCGCACTCCGGTGGGCGAGTTCGACTTTCGATGTTCTGGGCGCATTCCGCTGGGCGAGTTCGCCTTTCGATGTTCTGGGCGCATTCCGCTGGGCGGGTTCGCCTTTGGGCGTTCTGGTCGCATTGCGTTGGACGGGGTCGCCTTTCGGGGTTTGTGGCGCTAGATTTCCGGTCGATTCGCGTTGTTTGTTTGGGTGCTTGTCGGAGGCGTCAGTTGGCGTGGTCGTGTGCGCTGGCTGGCCGTTCGCATCGTTGGTCGCGTCCGAAGGTGCGTGGTCAGCGGTTCGGGGCGGTGCGGCGAGTCGGCCGGGTGGAGCGGTTCGCCGGGGCGCGGCGAGGCGGCTGAGTGCAGCAGTTCGCCGGGGCGCGGCGAGGCGGGGTGCAGCGGTTCGGCGCAGTGCAGCGAGTCGGCGCGGTGCAGCGAGTCGGCGCGGTGCGGCGAGGATCAGGGCCAGTGCGGCCGCCGCGATTACGCCGACGTCGGCGAAGTAGCGCATCGATTGGCCGAGAAAGGCGACGGTTTCCGGGCCGTCGCGCAAGATCATTACCGGCAGCAGCGCGACGACGACGTAGGCGGCGAAGCACGCCCACACCGCGCCGACCCGTTCGCGCGTTCGGATGGTCGCGACGATTACCGCGATCAGCAGGACCGCCGACGCGACGACGGCGAAGGTCGGCGGCGCTGCCCACGGGGTGGCGGGTTGCCAGCGTTCCCAGCCCCACGGTCCGCCAAAAAGGGCGGGGACCAGGGCGTCAGCAAAGGCACCTCGCAGGAGGGCGAGGGGCTGGCCCGGGCGGGAGAGGCCGTCGGGGCGTTGGACAACGGCGAAGTAGAACGCGGCCCAGGCGAGGGTGATGGCGGCGAGTGTGGTCCAGAGGATGATGCCGTCGCGGGCTACTTCTCGGACCGCTGGGAAACGTGAGCGGGCTTCTGGCCGCTCGGGTGATTTGGACCCGACGCTGCGGTTTCGGCCGACGGATGTGGGAGCACGCGACGCGGCGGCGTGTGCGTTGGTATCGGCTCCGCCGCCGCGAGCCTGGTCGTTATCGGCTCCCCCACCGCGAGCCTGGTCGCTATCGGCTCCCCCACCGCGAGCTCGGTCGGTGGCGCGGGGATCTCGGTCGAACTCCTGCTCCCTCGGGGCGCGATGCGCGCACACATGGACCGCGAGCACGGTGATGCCGAACGCGACCGGCGCGACAACCACGGCCTTCTCGAAGAACGCGAGACCGCCCGCGAAAACCAGCGCGGCGGAAATGACGTAGCGGCGGCGACCTGTTCGCAGGTAGGCGAGGGCGTCGGCGCTCACCCAGGCCAGTGCGAATTGCAAGGGCAGCGCGTTAATCGCCGCCGCCCACCACGCGAACGCGGGCAGGGTGAGTGGTGAGAACAGGTAGAAGGTGAGCGGGATCAGGACGGCCGGTCGCACGCCGAGCAGCGCGACTAGCAACCTGGCAACCGCGAGCGACGCCGCCAACTGCATGACAAGCAGCGCTCCGACCGCGACCGACCAGTTCATCGGCGAGATGGCCGTCACGAGCCAGGTGAGCGCGAACGCCCCTGGCATCACATGCCCATCGTGGCTGGTCAGGAGCAAATCAGCCGACCACAATGGTTCAGCGAACGCATGCTCGATGAGCAGAAAGTCATCCCAGTAGAAGAACCCGCGCCCGGCGACAACCCCCCGCACGACAAGCTGCGCGAGCACAAGCACGGCGATCCCCACCCAGACCCAGCAACCCGCCCGCCTACCCTGCACCGCCACGCCCGGCGACCCTAGTCGCTCGCGCGAGCCACATCCACCACCCACACTTGGCGGTTACGTTGCGATTGTTGGCAGCCGTTTTGCACGTCCGCGGCGAGATGCACTTGTGAGCGACCGGCCATCTCGCCTCAGCGGCAAGTTCGCCACATGAGCAGCGGCAAGTTCACCACGCGAGCAGCGGCAGATCCACCAGGACTCCAGCGGCAGATTCACCACAAGGTTAGCGGCAGCTTCACCAGCAACCTAGCGGCAGATTCACCAGTAGACTAGCGGCAGATTCACCACCAGCCGAGGTGCGAAAGGCGGATTTTCGATGCACACCCTGCTTGGACCTGCGGTTCCTCGGCACGCTGAAGCTGTCGTGAGTGAGGCGATGGACGACACGCGTGTGGTGTTGATCAACGGTGCCCGACAGTGCGGAAAAAGCACGCTCGTTCGGCTCGCGGGCAAAGGCCGCGACGCCCAGTGGCGCGATCTCGACACCGCACTAACACGCCAGGCCGCGCTTGCCGATCCGGACGGGTTTGTCGATGTCGGCGAACCGATGATCATCGACGAAATTCAGCGAGCTCCCGAACTGCTGCTATCGATCAAAGCCCGCGTCGACACCGACCCTCGGCCAGGTCGCTTCCTGCTCACCGGATCGGCGCGCGTGCTTGGACTGCGAGCCCTGCCCGATACCTTGGTCGGCCGGATGGAGACGGTTGAGCTATGGCCGTTTTCGCAGGGTGAGATCGACGGAAAACCCGACAGATTTATCGACGCGGCGTTCGCGCACGGCGACGAACTGCGGCATGAGTCGACGGTCAGCCGGGCCGAGTACGCGGAACGCATTGTGCGAGGAGGGTTTCCAGAAGCAATCGCGCGGATCAACGAGAAGCGCCGTCGGGCCTTCTTCAGCTCTTATCTCGGTGACCTCATCGCACGTGACATCACCCAACTCGCCGAAATAGAGCGCACCACCCAAATGCGTGCGTTGGTGAAGATGCTCGCCGCTCGGTCAGGACAGTTACTCGCGATTAGCACGTTGAGCAACGAACTCGGCATTAGCGCGTCAACGGTCACGCGGTATCTCGCGTTGCTCGAAGAAGTCTTCCTGGTCAAACGCATCCCGGCCTGGTCACGCAACATCAGCAGCCGCGCGACAAGCACCCCGAAGCTAGCTTTTGTCGATTCGGGAATCGCCGCGCACCAACTCGGGGCAGACGCGCGGAGCCTCCTTCGCCCAGATAGTGCGTTCGGTGGGTTGCTTGAGGGATTCGTGCTTTCTGAGCTTGCACGACAGATCACCTGGTCAGACGAAGATGTTGAACTCTTCCACTACCGCACCCGTGACCAGATCGAGGTGGATGCGGTACTGGAAAATCGTCGCGGCGAAGTTGTCGGTATTGAGGTGAAGGCAGCGTCGACCGTCACAGACCGCGATTTCCGTGGGCTCCGCCACCTAGCCGAGCGGCTGGGTGACGATTTCCGCGTCGGAATTGTTTTTCACACTGGTCAGCAGACATTTTCCTTCGGGCCGAAGATGCTTGCTGTTCCGATTTCGGCCCTCTGGGAAACGGCTGGGCTAGCCCAAACAGCCGGGGCCGAGTAGGGCCTTCAAATCGCCCATCAATGCCGATGACGGGGAGACGCGCCATGCGTCGTCCAGTTTCAGCAGTGTTGTTTTGTCGCGCGCACCAACGTGGCGCACGTGCACATCCGACGTTCCCGGGTGCCGAGCCAACACCTTCTTCAACTCGCCAACCTTGTCCGGGGTGCACATTCGCGTTGTCATCACCACCGCCACCGGCTTCGCGACGCCGATCGCGGACAGGTCGGGAACAACTAGATCGTTGGCAATCAACGAGATTCGGTCGTCGCGCACCGACACGCGTGCCTTCACCAAAACGACGGCGTCCTCGACCACGTCCATGCCATAGACCTGATACGACTGCGGGAAGAACAGCACCTCGACACCACCGGTGAGGTCTTCCAGCTGCGCGGACGCCCACGCGAGGCCGTTTTTGTTAATGCGCCGGTTGACCGAGGCGAGAATGCCGCCGATGGTCACCTGCGCGCCGTCCTTCACGTCGCCTTCGAGAATCGCCGGGATAGGCGTGTCGACCTGGGCGGCGAGCACGTGTTCAACACCGTTGAGCGGGTGCCCCGAAACGTAGAGACCAAGCATTTCCCGTTCAAGGGCCAGCTTGTGTTTGGTTTCCCATTCTTCGTCGGGCACCTTCACGTTGAATACCGACGCCATCGAGTCGTCGCCGTCGTCCATGCCGCCGAACAGGTCGAATTGGCCGATGGCCTCGGCCTTCTTCGTCGACATCACCGCGTCGATCGCATCGGAATGGATCAGCAGCAAGCCCTTGCGCGGGTGGCCGAGCGAGTCGAATCCGCCTGCCTTGATGAGGGATTCGGTGACCTTCTTCGAACACGCGATGGCGTCGATTTTGTTCAGGTAGTCAGAGAAGTCGGTGTATTTCGATTTCTCTTTGCGCGCGGAGATGATCGACGCGACCACGTTGGCACCGACGTTGCGCACCGCGCCGAGCCCGAAGCGGATGTCGGTACCGACCGAAGCGAAGTTCAGTTCGGATTCGTTGACATCCGGCGGCAGCACCGTGATGCCCATCTTGCGACAATCCGAAAGGTAAATCGCGGCCTTGTCTTTATCGTCACCAACTGAGGTGAGCAAGCCAGCCATGTATTCGGCGGGATAATTCGCCTTGAGATACGCGGTCCAGAACGAGACGAGACCATAACCGGCGGCGTGCGATTTGTTGAACGCGTAGCCGGCGAACGGGAGAATGGTGTCCCACAGCGCTTTAATCGCGGGTTCAGAGAACCCGTTGTCGAGCATGCCCTGACGGAAGCCAGCGTAAGCTTTTTCCAGCTCGGAAAGCTTCTTCTTACCCATCGCGCGGCGCAGAATATCGGCCTGGCCGAGCGAATACCCGGCGACCTTCTGCGCGATCTGCATGATCTGTTCCTGATAGACGATCAGGCCGAACGTGTCGGCGAGAATCTCTTTCAGTGGTTCTTCCAGCTCAGGATGAATCGGCTTAACTTCTTGCCGCCCGTTTTTGCGGTCGGCGTAGTCGTTGTGCGCGTTCATGCCCATCGGGCCCGGGCGATACAGTGCGAGCACCGCGACGATGTCTTCGAAGCCGGTGGGCTGCATGCGACGCAGCAGATCGCGCATCGCGCTGCCGTCGAGCTGGAACACGCCCAACGTGTCACCGCGCGCGAGCAATTCGTACGTGGCGGGATCGTCGAGCGGCAGATGATCCATGTCGAGGTCGATGCCGCGGTTGGCCTTGATGTTTTCCAACGCGTCACCGATGACGGTGAGGTTGCGCAGGCCAAGGAAGTCCATCTTGAGCAGGCCGATGGCCTCACATGACGGGTAATCCCAACCGGTGATGATCGCGCCGTCTTGGGCGCGCTTCCACACCGGAATCGCGTCGGTGAGCGGTTCCGACGACATAATGACCGCACAAGCGTGCACGCCCGCGTTGCGGATCAGGCCTTCAAGACCGCGCGCGGTCTCATAAATCTTGGCGACATCCGGGTTGTTGGCGATGAGCTCGCGAACCTCGGCTGCTTCCTTATAGCGCTCGTGATCGGGGTCGGTAATGCCCGACACCGAAATGTCTTTCGCCATGATCGGCGGCGGCAGCGCCTTGGTGATTTGATCGGCGATAGCAAAACCGGGCTGGCCGAAAAGGACGCGCGCGGAGTCTTTAATCGCGGCCTTGGTCTTAATAGTGCCGAAGGTAATAACCTGCGCGACGCGGTCGCTGCCCCACTTTTCGGTGGCGTAGCGAACCATTTCACCGCGACGACGATCATCGAAGTCGATATCGATATCAGGCATCGACACGCGCTCGGGATTCAGGAATCGCTCGAAAAGCAGGCCGTGCGGAATCGGGTCGATATTGGTAATGCCCATCGCATACGCGACGAGCGAGCCAGCGGCCGAACCACGACCCGGGCCGACGCGAATGCCCACGTCGAGCGCGTGGCGAATCAGGTCACCGACGACGAGGAAGTAGGCGGGGAAGCCCATTTCGCAAATAACGCCGAGTTCGTAGTCCGCGCGCGCGAGGTATTCCTGCGGCGGCCCGTCGGGGAAACGGCGATCGAGGCCGTCGAGCACCTCTTTCCGCAGCCAGGTGGCCTGCGTGTGCCCCTCGGGGACTGGGAAGACTGGCATGCGGTCGCGGTGTTTCCACACGTCTTCATACGACTGGACGCGTTCACCGATGAGCTCGGTGTTGTCGCACGCGCCGGGCACTTCCGCGTCCCAGATCGCGCGCATTTCGGCGGCTGATTTGAGGTAGTAACCGTCGCCGTCGAATTTGAAGCGCGTGGGGTCGGACAGGGTTTTACCTGTCTGAATGCACAGCAGCGCTTCATGATTGGTCGACTGATCTTTGGTGACGTAATGGCAGTCGTTTGTCGCGATCGGCGGAATTTCGAGCTGGTGGCTGATCGCGATCAGCCCCTCGCGCACCCTTCGCTCAATGGACAGGCCGTGGTCCATCACTTCGAGGAAGAAGTTGTCTTTGCCGAAAATCTCTTGCCACTTCGCGGCCGCCTCGAGGGCTTCGCGTTCGTGACCGAGGCGCAGCCGCGTCTGCACCTCACCCGACGGGCAGCCGGTCGTGGCGATAATGCCTTCGGCGTGCTCGGCGATGATTTCCTCGTCCATGCGCGCCCACTTGCCGAGCTGGCCTTCAATCGAGGCGAGCGACGACAGTTTGAACAGGTTGCGCAGGCCGGTCGCGTTTTCGGCGACCATCGTCATGTGGGTGTAGGCACCCGAGCCCGAGACGTCGTCGCCCTTTTGGCCGGGATCGCCCCACTGGACACGCTTGGTGTCGAAGCGCGAACCGGGCGCGATGTAGGCCTCGATGCCGATGATGGGCTTGATGCCCGCCTTGGTTGCCGAGTTGTAGAACTCGGACGCGCCGTACATGTTGCCGTGGTCGGTCATGCCGACCGCCGTCATCCCGAGCCGATTAGCTTCGGCGAACAGCGGCGAAATCTTGGCCGCGCCGTCGAGCATCGAGTACTCGGTGTGATTGTGCAGGTGAACGAACGATCCGGACGGGGCCAAGACGGTCCTTCCTGTGTACGGCGAGCGGCTCAGCGATTCTAGGGGATCACCGACGGGCACTGTGCCGAGCAGTCTTGCACCGCCCACCGACAAGTTCGGCGATCGAGGGGTTGAGGACGCTGCCAATTGGCTATCGTCGCAGGTGACAGACTTTCCCGCGCCGAAGCCGTCGGTTGCGCGCCGCTCAGTCGACGCTTGTCTAGTGTCATCGGCGCTGTTACCGTTTGGTGATCGAAGGGGATCGCTAGTTCAACGTGGAGGGGGTTCTCATGGCGGTTGGCGATAGTGCTGTGTCTCAGATGTGGGGCGCGGTTAATTCGGGGCAGTTGGAGATCAATCCAGAGTCGGCGCGCGAGGTCGCTTCGGCGTACTTTCGGTTCGCGCAGCAGTGCGATGGGTGGATAGCGGAAGCGCACAGCCTGAAACAGATTTCTGGATTTGGTGGCTTGGAGTCGGCGAAGCAGCTTCAGCAGGGGTTCTCCACAAAGGCAGGAGACCTTGGGGAGGTTCTGCGGCAGCTCAAATCCGCTGCTGAGTCGATGGCTAACGCGCACCTCACGGCCGCGCGCATCGTAGGCGAGGCAGACTCGCTGCACGCTGCGGCGATCAAGGCAGTCCAGTCATGATTCGCGCAACGCACGCAAGCTTGGCGACGGTTGCTGCGTCCGCGTTCGTCCTGATGGGGTGTACATCTGATCCCGCGCCGACGCCTGAAGCGGACGTGTCTACGGTGCACGACAACTCGACTGTTCGGCCGACCCTGACCAATCCAAAAATTCAGCCGCCTGACCAGGACAACAAGTACACGCGGTCGACCGGCCGCCCGCATGTTGTATTCGACCCCTGCACGTGGATTATGCCGGCGGACCTTGCCAGCATTGGCTATTTGGAAAACACCCGCAAACGTGGCGTCGACGTTGTCGCTGAGTACAGTTTTCTTTCCTGCCACTTCGAATCCGAGGACATGAACACCACCCTCGCCGTCAACTCGGGAAATGTGACGTGGGACGAGGATCAGCAAAAGAACGGTTCATGGCTTCGCGAAGCAAATGTCAACGGTCGACAGGCCAGTCAGGGGCAAGACCCCAACTCGGCTACGGCAGGCAAAGATAGCTGCGAAATTCATATGAGAACCAAGGTGGGCGTCGTCCTCGTCTCGCAACTCCTGCGCAGTTTCGGTGAACAACGCGGCATCGACCCCTGCGCCAACCTTGACCACATCGCATCCGTAGTAGAGAAATCTATCGGCAAGGAGAACTGACCGTCGGCGCTTGCCTCACCTGACCAGCGCTGTTACCGTTTGGTGATCGAAGGGGATCGCTAGTTCAACGTGGAGGGGGCTCTCATGGCGGTTGGCGATAGTGCTGTGTCTCAGATGTGGGGCGCGGTTAATTCGGGGCAGTTGGAGATCAATCCGGAGTCGGCGCGCGAGGTTGCGTCGGCCTACTTTCGGTTTGCGCAGCAGTGTGATGGGTGGCTGAATAATGCGCGCGAGCTCACGCAGATCTCCGGCTTCGGCGGGATCGAGTCCGCCAAGCAGCTGCAGCACGGTTTCGCGACCAAGGCCTCAGACCTCATCGATGTCCTGCTTCAACTGAAGTCCGCGACTTTATCGATGGCACAGGCGCATCTCACCGCTGCGGACATCCTCGGCGAAGAGGACTCACTGAACGCAGCCGCGATCAAGGCGGTCGGCCAGTGATGTCTGTGCGCTACGCCAGGTCAGCCGCATTGGCACTCGGGGCGATCGTCGTCGCTAGCTGTTCGTCCGTGGTCGGCACGGCTACCACGCCGGAGTCGACTACACCAGAACCCGCCCCCGTTCGACCCACGTTGACGGATCCGAAAATCCAACCGCCAGATCAGGACAACAAGTACACGCGGTCGACCGGTCGCCCGCACGTCGTTTTCGATCCGTGCACATGGTTCATGCCCGACGACGTCGCCAGCATTGGATACGACGAGCGGTCGAGAAAACGCGGCATCGACCTTGTCGCTGAATACTCCTTCCTGTCGTGTCGCTTTCAGACACCCGAATTCACGACCACATTGCGCATCAACTCAGGCAACGTAACCTGGGACGAGGACCAGCAGAAGAACGGTTCCTGGCTGCAGAACACCGAGGTCAACGGCAGACAGGCGGCGCACGGACAGGATCCGGCCACCAGCAAGGCGGGTTCCCCAACCTGCGAAATACATATGCGCACAAGGGTTGGAGTCGTCTTTGTTACTCAGTCACTTTCAACACTCGGGGAAAAGCGCGGAATTGACTCCTGCACCAACCTCGACCACATCGCATCCGTAGTAGAGAAATCTATCGGCAAGGAGAACTGACCGTGGGGGACGGATCAAAGCTCACTGACGTAGGCGGCGGGGCGATCGTGCGCCCTGTCGACCTCGGGCGCAGCCTGCACGGGCCAGAGTCTCAGAAATGAGACTGACGGTGGCGAAGACTTCAATGACGCTCTTGACGACGGTGATCGCCGCGGCACTTTCGCTTACCGCCGCATGCTCAGGCCATGGAGCCGTTGCACCCCTCGAGTCGACGACCAGCACAACAGTAACGACCAAGAATTTCCCGTATCCCGGGGTACGCACAGTGCAGGATGTAGTTCCCTCGATCGCCGGCACAGGGGTGCCCGCAGCAGAGATTGCGATCAAATGGGAACTACTGCACAGCGACTGGATGATCAGCCACCAGGAGGAGGTTCCGCACGAACTGCTGTCGATTGTCACCGCGAACAACAAACCCGAATGGATGCCTTCAAACGTCATGGAGGGAACGGGCGGCGAATTGATTCGCGCCGTAAACGTCCGCGAAATTGACCGAATCTCTTGGGAGGTGTCGGTGTGTAACTACGACACCCCTGGCGTTTACTACCCAGGCGAGGCCGGTCAGCTGAAGCTGGGATTCCCAACGTGGGCGCAGTATGCAAGCACCGCGACGGTTGTTCTCACATCAGGTCCAGACGGTACCGGAGCTACCTCGTCTGGGCCGCGACTGCTAATTAGCCGCACTACCCTGCCGCTCAATGACGAGGCGCACGCCATCTGCGACCCGTTCAGACCGGACCCATTTATCCAGCAACCCCCAGAACCGCTCCCAGCGCACAAGTAGCGCAATCAGTTTGGGTTCCGGCGCGCATCACCCGTGCAGCAATTCGGCTGCTCAGAGTTCTCGCAAAACGGCGCTTGCCTCGTGTCACCAGCGCTGTTACCGTTTGGTGATCACTGAACGAAGGGGATGTTAGCTAACGCGGAGGGGGCTTGTAATGGCGGTTGGCGATAGTGCTGTGTCTCAGATGTGGGGCGCGGTTAATTCGGGGCAGTTGGAGATCAATCCCGAGTCGGCGCGCACCGTTGCGTCGGCGTACTTTCGGTTTGCTGAGCAGTGCGATGCGTGGATCGACGCTGCACGTGAGCTCAGGCAGATTTCCGGCTTCGGCGGGATCGAGTCCGCGAAGCAGTTACAGCGGGGTTTCGCGACCAAGGCGGTAGACCTTGGCGAGGTCCTGTTGCAGCTGAAATCCGCGACGCTGTCGATGGCTCGTGCCCACCTCACGGCCGCGGATATTCTCGGCGAGGCCGACTCACTCAACGCCGCTGCGATCAAAGCGGTCCACCCGTGGTAGCGACACGGGCGGTAACGGCGGGCACGCTGATGGCTGGGGCGATTGCCCTCGCTGCCTGCTCTTCCGTGTCCGGGACTGCTACCGCTCCCGAGTCGACCGAGGCCGCTCCCGGGTCCGTCCGGCCGACGCTGACCGATCCGAAAGTCCAGCCGCCGGATCAGGACAACAAGTACACGCGGTCCACCGCTCGCCCCCATGTTGTGTTCGATCCGTGCACTTGGATGATGCCCGACGACATCACCGCAATCGGGTACGCCGACCGATCGAGAGAACGCGGCACCGACCTCGTAGCGGAGTACACCTTCCTGTCATGCCGCTTTCAGGCAAACGACTACACCACGTCGTTGCGTATCAACTCAGGAAATGTCACCTGGGACGAGGATCAGCAGAAAAACGGTAACTGGCTGCAAGCAACCGAGGTCAATGGCAGACAAGCCGCCCGCGGGCAGGATCCCGGTGGGGTCCAGGGCGGGGCCGGCACTTGCGAGATTCACATGCGCACGAAAGTCGGCGTTGTCTTCATCACCCAAGCGGTAAAAACCTTGGGCGAACAGCGCGGGGTCGACCCGTGCACCAACCTCGACCACATCGCATCCGTAGTAGAGAAATCTATCGGCAAGGAGAACTGACCGTGGGGGACGGATCAAAGCTCACTGATGTAGGCGGCGGGGCGATCGTCCGCCCTGTCGACCTCGGGCGCAGCCAGCAAGCGGGCGCCGAACGCCAACAACAGTCGTTGAAGCACAACGGGACCGACCCGGACTACATTCCCATTCCCGAAAAATTCGATGGTGCCGACCATTCTTACATTTACAACAATGTGCAATTAATGCAGCCCGGTACCATGCAACAATTCGGCGATAAATGGCTGGCTATTGCTTCCGAGATTTCCGGCGCGGTCACGGGGTTGTGGATTCAAGTTGGGCGAGCCAGTGCGGACATGAAGGGTGCGATGGCGACCGCAGCTGCCGAAGCGGGTAAGCGGCTCATCACCGACGCCACCGATATTTCTACGGTCGTCTCCACCACTGGGCACCGCGTGAAAGCCGCAGCGTACGGCGCGGAGTCGACGAAAATCGCGGTGCCGCCGCCGGTTACGGGCACGGTGGCGCCCCAGGCGTCGCTTGCCGAATTGCCAGCGGCGACCGCGCTGATCATCGATCCGAGTATCGCGAGTTCGGCGGCGGATCTGGAGAAGAAGAAAGAAGCCGCGCGCCTGGAAGCGGTCGCCGCGATGAACACGCTCTTCAACCCCACGTTCAAGCCGTCGGGCGACAAGGTGCCGAGCTTCGTCGCGCCGAGTCAGCCTGGTGGCGGTGACACTTCGGGCCCCGGTGGCGGCGCGAACGGCAATGGCGGCGGCGGAACTGGCGGGAAGAACGCGAACACCGGCGACAGCCCGAAAACTGACGGCGCGACCAACCCACGCGACACCACCCCCGAGACCCCAGGCAACAGCACCACAGACGACCCAGCCGACACGCAAGCCGCGAACACAACCAACGACAGCACGGCCAACAAGAACCAAAACCCGAGCGGGACAACACCTTCCACGACCCCAAACGGCACAACGCCCGGCACCTCCCCGGCAGGCATAACGCCCGGCGGATCAGGTCTGCCCGGCGGCACAGGTGGCAGGCCAGGGTCACCCGGCACCACGGGCACCCCGTCACCAGGCAAAGCCGTCCCCGGTAGCGGCCAAAAGGTCCCGGCCGCAAGCACTTCCGGCCTGTCAGCGGCGACACAGAGTGCAGGTCGCGGTATGGGCATGCCCGGCATGATGGCTCCCGGCGCACGGGGCGCCAAGGGCGAAGACGACAACGAACACAAAATCCCCGACTACTTGCGCGGCGTCCAGCCCGAACTCCTGGCCACCGCGGTGTTCGTGCCGCAAGCAATCGGCGCGGACGCCCCCGCGACGCGCCTCGCCGACGCGGACGATGCCGACCACGCGGAGCAACTACCGTGAGCTGGACCTTCACCCCGGACGAGTTCGTACACGTGTGGAATAGCGAAACCCGAACCGACCGTGTGCCTTTCCCGCTCACGATGGGCTCGGTAGCGAAGTGGGCCGACGAGGGCGACGCACTGGCCGCCGCAGCGCAACGCCGCTACCCAACGGGCGCGGACGACGAACTCTCCGCCGTCCTGCGCCTCGCCGCTGCCCCGGAAACCACGCTCGCCCTGTTCCACACTGCGGGTGAACCGGTTCGCGTGTATGGCGCGTGCGCGCAAGGACGAGGTGCTGTCCTGCACCAAACCAGCACGGGCGCAGTCGAATTGTTCGCGGGCAGCGCGAACATGGTGGCCCGCGCCATCGCGACTTTCATGGGCGACGAAAAACCAGGCCGAACGGCCCCGTTGCGCGAGGACATGGACCGCGTCGCCGCCTTTTACGACGACTGGCACCGCCCCGCCAACGCCCCGACGGCAAAAATCGACCGCCTAACCCGAGCCCGCCGCCACCGAAGCGGCCACATCGAGGTCCACCCCCGCCCGGGTGCCCCAGCGAACTACCTGACCTGGTTCGACGTAACCGGCGACGGCCGCTACCTGAGCTACCACCACTACAACGAGGTGCACCTACGCCCGGCAGACAAATCGGTGGTAGTGGAAGCAATCCTCAAACTCGCACAGATCTAACAGATGCCAGAAGACCAGCGAACTCATCCGAACCGCGCCCCGGGCGCTCCCATCGCGAACCAGGCACTCGATGTCCTCAGGCACGATGGCTACGACAAAGAAATCGAAGAATTCAATCCTGAGCCCAAATTCGACGGGGACGGAAAACCTCTTCCTGCCAGCGCGTTGACCGGCGGCAGCGCGCGGTCCGCAGTAAACGGAATCCTTGCGGACGCGAATCTAGGCGGTTACACGGGCGCCTACGAAACAGCATTCCGAAGCGCACTCACAGAGCGCCTATACATGTCAGGCGATGAGGCGAAAAAGTACACCGAAGGCACGGGGAACCCCAAATGACACTACGGACATCCGTGTTATGTTGCACCGCAGCGCTGGCTGCGGGACTGGGGGTGACCGTAGCGATCCTCCAGACCGATAACGACGCCACTCCAACAGAGCAGCCACTAATCTACCCAACAGCAATGAAGCTCTGTGATGACGTATTAGGAGATTTCGAGCGCAGAAATCAACTAACCTTAACCAAAATTGAGGACATGCATACCGCCTCATCTCCTCGTTCAGAAACCCCTGCATCGCGCGGATGCAATTTCCGTCACCAGACCTCAGAGTCGCACGAAATAGATTCATTCGATTTCTTGGTGGCAATCAGTACAGAATGGAATCACGATTACCCCGCGGTGCCGTTCCGGCCATTTTTGATCGCAGGCATGAATGGCGAGACTCGGTGTTTCCCCAATGGCGTCGCTGGCAGACCCATCCGGCCAGTCTGCGATATCAAGGTCAACCTGTCGGATGGCCAAGCGTGGTTCCGGCTTCGGTACGACGAGCCACAGGGCGGCGGCGTTCAAGAGTCCGAGGCAATAACCCAGGAGAAGCTAGTCGATCTCGCATCCCAGATAATCGTGAAGATACCCCCTGAGAAGCGGGCGCAATAATGTGCGCACAACGAGGTGAGGGGTCGCGATGACGGTCGGGAACAAGCGGCGGTGAGGAACAGCTCAATGCCTACAATTCCGTGCCCGCTAACACGCATACTCGGGGTCCAACCGACGTAAAGGCGACCATGACCACCACCGCAACCGCGTTCATCGCCACCGTGCTGGTGCTGCTCATCGCGCTGTTCGTCTGGCGCCGCACCCAACGCGTCGTCACCACTCCCGCCCAACGGGCCGTGCATGACGCGCTGCACACCGCGTCCCTCGCCGCCATGCCGCTGCGACGCGGGCTCACGAAAGGGTCCGCTGCCGAAGCCGCGCCGCACCTCCGGCAGCTCGCGGGGGCCGACGGGCTCGCCATCGCCGACGCCGATGGCGAAATCCTCACCTGGGACGGCACGCAGGCCGACTTCACCACCGCCGCGCGCAGAGCGCTCAAAGAGGAGCGCGCCGTCCTCGTCAACGGCGACGAGCACACCCTCATCGCCCAACCGCTCACCCCCGACAGCGGCCCAGCGCTCGGGGTGCTCGGGATCGTCGTCGCGGGCAAACCCGGTCCCGGCGTCCTTGGCGCGGCCGCCGAGGTAGCCCGTTACGCCTGCGGACAGCTTGAACTCGCCGAACTCGATGCCGCTCGCGCCCGCGTCGACCGGGCCGAAGTGCGTGCGCTGCGCGCCCAGATCAGTCCGCATTTCATCTACAACGCCCTCAACACCATTGCCTCGTTCGTCCGCACCGACCCCGACCGCGCCCGTGAGCTGATCATCGAATTCGCCGACTTCACTCGCTACTCGTTTCGCGCGGCAGGCGAGTTCACCGTCCTCGCCGACGAACTGCGCAATATCGAACGCTATGTCGCGCTTGAGCAGGCACGATTCGGCGACAAACTGGAGGTCAGGCTCACTATCGCGCCCGAAGTGCTCGGTGTCGTCCTCCCGTTTCTCGCGTTGCAGCCGCTTGTCGAGAATGCGATCCGGCACGGGCTCGCAGGCGGCGCTCGTGGCGGTCTGCTGACCATCACCGCGACCGACGCGGGCACCGATTGCCTGATCAGCGTCGAAGACGACGGCATCGGCATGGACCCTGAGCTGCTGCGATCCGGCGAACTCGACGCCGTCGACGGTCGCGAGTCCGCGCACGTCGGGTTGGCCAACGTCGACGACCGGCTGCGCGCCGCGTTCGGCAATGACTACGGGCTCGTCGTCGAAACGGCCCCAGGCGCTGGCACGAAGGTGAGCCTGCGGGTGCCGAAGTTCCGCGCTGGTGTGCGTGCCTGATTCCTGAGCCGCGCGAAACACCGCCCGGTTACGATAGGGGCGTTGTGAGCCAGAACACCGATGACCCCGATTCGACATTGCACGTGCTAGCCGTCGACGACGAGCGCCCTGCCCTCGACGAACTCGTGTACCTGTTGGGCGGCCAACCGGGCGTCGGCACGATCCATCGAGCTTCCGAAGCCACGGCGGCGTTGCGGTTGCTGCGCGGTCATCGCATTGACGCGGTGTTCCTCGACATCGACATGCCCGGCCTCACCGGCATGGAACTGGCCGACATCCTCGGCGGATTCGCCGACCCACCCGCGATCGTGTTCGTCACCGCCCACGACGACCACGCCGTTGCCGCGTTCGACCTCGGTGCCGTCGACTATCTGCTGAAGCCGCTGCGCACCGCGCGCCTCGCCGAAGCGGTCCGCCGGATCGCCGCCGCCCGCGTCAAACAGCCGACAGCGCAACCACCGACCGACGTGATCCCGGTCGAACTGGCTGGCGTCACCACCCTGGTTAATCGCGCGGACGTCGCGTGGGTCGAAGCCGACGGCGACTACGCCCGCCTCCACACCGCGACCGCGTCACATCTGGTGCGAATCCCGTTGTCGGCGTTGGAAACTCGTTGGGCCGACGCGGGCTTTCTGCGCGTGCACCGCTCGTACTTGATCGCATTACACCTGGTGACGGGCCTGCGGACGGTAGGAAGCGGAACGTTCGTTTGTCTCGGCGGAAACCACTCGTCCGCAATCGAACTTCCCGTGAGCCGTCGCCAGGTGCGCGAACTCAAGCAGCGCCTCATCCACGCCCCGCGCCAGAACTGGACGCAGCGGTGACCCAACGCGAACGCGTCGTCCTTGCCCGACGACGCGGTGCGCGCCAGGTCCGCACCCGAACCGAAGTCGTCGAGCAAACCGAACTCGGCGCTGCCCTCATCGGTGGGCTCATCCGCGCACAGCTAGGCCTCGCGCTGAGAATCAGTCTTGTCGTTGTCATCGGATTTGGCTGTCTCCCACTGCTTTTCGCCGTTGACCCGGTAGCCAACGCGACCGTTGCGGGCGTCCGACTCCCCTGGCTCATCCTCGGCGCGCTCGCCTTCCCCGCGCTCTATGCGGTCGGCCACCTCTACACGCGCCTCGCCCAACGCAACGAAGACGACTTCGCGCGCGTCGTCAGCGCAGACTAATGACCGCGACGCCCACGCTCACCATCTTCGCGCTCACCCTGGCCGCGCTCGCGACGATCGGCATCGGCCTCTACGGAGTCCTGTTGTCGCGCACGACATCTGACTTTCTCGTCGCGTCGAGGTCGGTTGGGTCGCGGTGGAACGCGGCTGCGGTTTCGGGCGAATACCTATCGGCCGCATCATTTCTCGGCGTCGCGGGACTCATCGCGAAGTACGGGGCCGACGCGCTCTGGTACCCGGTCGGCTTCACCGCTGGTTACGTCGGACTGTTGATGTTCGTCGCCGCGCCCCTCCGCAGGTCAGGCGCGTACACCGTGCCCGATTTCGCCCAGTTCCGGCTCGGCTCACTTCGCTTGCGGCGCATGGCCGCTGTGCTCGTCGTGCTGGTGTGTGGGGTTTATTTGATCCCGCAATTCCAGGGCGCTGGGCTCACGCTGCATCTCTTGCTCGGGGTGCCAGCGTGGGTCGGCGCGGTCGCGGTTGGCGCGATCGTGACGGCGAACGTGATCGGCGGCGGCATGCGGTCGGTGACACTCGTCCAGGCCTTCCAGTATTGGCTGAAACTCACCGCCGTCGCGATCCCGGCCCTCGCGCTCTGCGCGCACTTCCTCACCGAAGACCGGCCGGTCGTGAGCACACTCGGCCCGACCGTCGAACAGACAACAACGGTCGACATCACCACCGACGTCCGAGTCCACGTCGACCAGCCCGAGCGCGTCCGCATCACCGGCACCCTCGACAACGTCGACGTCAACGGCCCAACCGAACTCACCCCCGGCGACCACACCCTGGGCAACGGCACCACCCTCATCCTCGACGCGGGCGCGCAAGTCCCGGTGATCGCGGGCGCGCCCAACGCGGGCCACGAATGGGCGAGTCCGGGCGGCGGCTTCGGCGGACCACACCCCACTTACCAGGTGTTTTCGCTGATCATCGCGACATTCCTCGGGACAATGGGACTCCCCCACGTGCTCGTCCGCTTTTACACCAACCGCGACGGGGCGTCGGCGCGGCGCACGGCCCGCACGGTTATCGGCCTCGTCGGCCTTTTCTATCTTTTCCCGATTCTCCTTGGCATTTTCGCGCGACTGTATGTGCCGCAGCTACTGATCACGGGCGCGTCGGATGCGGCGGTCGTCCTCGTTCCGACCGCCGTTTTCGACGGCATCGGCGCGCGACTACTCGCCGCGCTGGCGGCAGCGGGCGCGATCGCGGCGTTCCTTTCGACGTCATCGGGTCTGCTCGTGAGCTTGGCTGGCGTGTTGAGCACCGACGTGTCGCGCGGCCGCATCCGCGACTTCCGACTGGCCGCCGCCGTCGCGGGCATTGTTCCGCTTGTGCTCGCGGTGACGGTCACGTCGCTCGACCTGTCGCGCACCGTCGCGCTCGCCTTCTCCGTCGCCGCGTCAACGCTGTGCCCCCTTCTCGTGCTTGGCATTTGGTGGCGCGGCCTCACCGCGACGGGTGCGGCGGCGGGCATGCTCGCGGGCGGTCTTACGTCGGGCGGCGCGACCGTCCTCGCCGTCGCCGGTGGCGTCTCGCCCACGGTCGCCAATGGCTGGCTCGCCGCGATCGTCGACTATCCCGGCGCGGTGAGCGTGCCGCTCGCGTTCGCGGTATCGGTGCTGGTCAGCTTGCGAACGAAACGCCAAGACCCCAGGGCGATCGCGAGCATTTTCGTGCGCATGCACGCGCCAGAACGGCTTGGGGTTGGCGCTGACCGTCAACCGCTTACCGCCGTCAATCGACCGCTCACCGCACCAAAACCCACCTTCGCCGAGTGACCCACGCCACATCACCAAAGGCTCATGGTCGCGGCCCTACCGTCAGTTCACCCACGCTCGTTTGATTGACGCTAGGAACTCCCGTGACCGATACCGACACCGCTAAAGCGCCCGACCCGGCGCCAAGCGCCGACGATTTTCTCGCAGTGCAGGCGAGCCCCGAGTTCCAAGAATTGCGAACTCGCTTGCGCCGCTTCATCTTTCCGATGACCGCGATCTTCCTCACCTGGTACTTCGTCTACGTGCTGCTCGGCGCGTACGCGCATGACTTCATGGCGCACAAGGTCGTCGGCAACATCAACGTCGGACTGCTGCTCGGCCTCGGCCAGTTCGTTTCGACGTTCCTGATCACCGGGCTGTATGTCCGTTTCGCAAACCGTGAGCTCGACCCGCGCGCCGCCGCGATCCGCGAGCAGATGGAAGGAGGCCGCGCGTGAACACGCTCGCCGCAGCAACAACCGTTGGCGAACCGCTCGCCAACATCGCGATTTTCGCGCTCTTCGTCGCGGTCACGATGGTGGTCGTCATTCGCGCGAGCCGCAATAACGCGAGCGCGTCGGACTACTTTACCGGTGGGCGCGGCTTCTCCGGCCCGCAGAACGGCATCGCGATCGCGGGCGACTACCTGTCGGCGGCGAGCTTCCTTGGCATCGCGGGCGCGATCGCCGTTTACGGCTACGACGGGTTCCTCTACTCGATCGGCTTCCTCGTCGCGTGGCTTGTCGCGCTGCTGCTCGTTGCCGAAATGCTCAGGAACACTGGCAAATTCACGATGGCCGACGTGTTGAGCTTCCGGCTCAAGGAAGGTCCGGTTCGCACCGCGGCCGCGTTGACCACGCTCACCGTTTCGCTGTTCTATCTGCTCGCGCAGATGGCGGGCGCTGGCGGGCTCGTCGCCCTGTTGCTTGACGTGTCGTCGAAGACCGGTCAGTCGGTCGTTATCGCGGCCGTCGGCGTGCTGATGATCGTGTACGTGCTGGTAGGCGGCATGAAGGGCACGACATGGGTGCAGATCATCAAGGCCGTGCTGCTGATCGCGGGCGCTGGCCTGATGACGGTCATGGTGCTGTCGAAGTTCGGTTTCAACCTCTCCGACATCCTCGGTTCGGCGCAGGAATCGGTGAGCGCGGCCAAGGCGAAGGCGGTCGCCGCGCGTGACGTGCTCGCGCCCGGCGCGCAATACGGCGGCAGTGGCACGTCGAAGCTCAACTTCGTCTCACTCGGCCTCGCCCTCGTCCTCGGTACGGCTGGTCTCCCCCACGTCCTCATGCGGTTTTACACCGTCCCGACCGCCAAGGAAGCGCGTCGCTCGGTGGTGTGGGCGATCGGCCTGATCGGCGCGTTCTACCTGTTCACGCTGGTGCTCGGCTACGGTGCCGCCGCGATCGTCGGCCCGGACAAGATCCTCGCCGCCGCAGGCGGACAGAACTCGGCCGCCCCGCTGCTCGCGTTTGAGCTGGGAGGCGTTGTGCTGCTTGGGATTATCTCCGCGGTCGCGTTCGCGACGATCCTCGCGGTGGTCGCTGGGCTCACCATCACCGCGTCAGCCAGCTTCGCCCACGACATCTACGCGAGCGTGATCAAGAAGGGCAACGTCGACGAAGACAAGCAGGTGCGCGTCTCGCGGATCACCGCGGTCGTGATCGGCATCCTCGCGATCGGCCTCGGCATCCTCGCCAACGGGCAGAACATCGCGTTCCTCGTCGCGCTCGCGTTCGCGGTCGCGGCGGCGGCGAACCTGCCGACCATCCTGTATTCGCTGTTCTGGAAGCGGTTCAACACCACCGGCGCGCTGTGGTCGATGTATGGCGGGCTGCTTTCGACGATCGTGCTCATCGTGTTCTCGCCTGCCGTTTCTGGCAGCAAGACGTCGATGATCACCGGCAGCGACTTCGCCTGGTTCCCGCTGTCGAACCCGGGCATCGTGTCGATTCCGCTCGCGTTCGCGCTCGGCGTTGTTGGCACCTTTGTCGGCGGTCGCGGCGGGTCTGACCTGGCCAAGGATGCGGAAATGGAAGTACGTGCGTTGACTGGCGTTGGCGCGGAGAAGGCGATCTCGCACTGACGCGTGTGCGCCGGTGGTCAATCTTGGCCGCCGGCGCCTAGATTTTTGAGGAGATTTACTGGTGACTGCGGAACTGTGGGCTGACGAGGCTCGAAAATTGCACTGGCACAAGCCGTTTACCGAGGTTCTTGATTGGTCGGACGCGCCGGTGGCGCGCTGGTTCGGCGACGGTGAACTCAACGTCGCGTACAACTGCCTCGATCGGCATGTGCTCGACGGGTTTGGCGACCAGGTCGCGATCCTGTGGGAGGGCGAGCCGGGCGATTCGCGTGCGATCACTTACGCCGAGTTGTTGGCCGAAGTGTCGCGTGCCGCGAACACTTTCACCGCGTTGGGGCTCGTCGCGGGTGACCGGGTCGCGGTGTATATGCCGATGGTGCCCGAGGCGATTGTCACGATGCTGGCGTGCGCGCGGCTCGGGTTGACGCATTCGGTGGTGTTCGCTGGGTTTTCGCCGACGGCGTTGCGACAGCGCGTTGACGACGCCGAAGCGAAGCTCATTGTCACCACCGACGGGCAGTGGCGGCGGGGTTCGGCCGCGCCGTTGAAGTACGCGGTCGACGAGGCGTTGGGCGACGACCCGACGTCGGTCGAGCACGTGCTCGTCGTGCGGCGTGTTGGGCTCGACGTGCCGTGGACGACCGGGCGTGACCTGTGGTGGGACGAAACCGTCGCGCTCGCTTCACCTTCGCACGAGGCGGCCGCGTTCGGAGCCGAGCACCCGCTTTTCATCCTCTACACGTCGGGAACGACCGGTAAACCGAAGGGCATTCTGCACACCAGCGGCGGCTATTTGACCCAGGCGAGCTACAGCCACCGCGCGGTTTTCGACCACCGTCCCGGCGAGGACGTGTACTGGTGCACCGCCGACATCGGGTGGGTCACCGGGCACAGTTACATCGTGTACGGGCCGCTCGCCAATCGCGCGACGCAGGTGGTTTACGAGGGCACGCCGGTGTTCCCGAATGAGCATCGGCATTTCGAGATCATCGAAAAGTACGGCGTGACAATCTATTACACCGCGCCGACGCTGATTCGGACGTTCATGAAGTGGGGTCGCGAGATCCCCGATTCGCACGACCTTTCCTCGATCCGGTTGCTGGGTTCGGTTGGCGAGCCAATCAACCCCGAAGCGTGGCGGTGGTATCGGGAAGTGCTTGGCGCAGACCAGGTTCCGGTGGTCGATACGTGGTGGCAGACCGAGACGGGCGCGATCATGATTGTGCCGCTGCCGGGCACGGAGGTGAAGCCGGGCGCGGCGATGCGACCACTGCCCGGGGTGAGCGCGGCTGTGGCCGACGACGACGGAAAACCGTTGGGCGACGGCGATTCTGGGCTGTTGGTGATCACCGAACCGTGGCCGTCGATGTTGCGCGGCATTTGGGCCGACATGGACCGCTTCCGCGAAACGTACTGGCAGCGTTTCGCGGAGCAGGGTTGGTATTTCGCGGGCGACGGTGCCAAGCGCGACGATGACGGTGACCTGTGGATTTTGGGTCGCGTTGACGACGTGATGAACGTGTCGGGCCACCGCATTTCGACAGCGGAAGTGGAGTCGGCGCTGGTCGGCCACCCGTCGGTCGCTGAGGCGGCGGTGGTCGGGGCTTCCGACGAGACGACGGGCCAGGGCATCGTGGCCTTCGTGATTTTGACAGGCGCGGCAGTGGCTGACGACGCCTTGGTTGGCGAGCTGAAATCGGCTGTGTCGCTGGAGATTAGCCCGATCGCGCGCCCGCGCGAGATCCATTTGGTGCCGGAACTGCCGAAGACCCGAAGCGGGAAGATCATGCGCCGGTTGTTGCGCGATGTGGCCGATGGTCGGGAATTGGGCGACACGTCGACGTTGGTAGACCCGACGGTTTTCGAGGCGATTGCTCGGGGATAGAGGTTGGGCCCCGCGCGTGATGGGCGCGCGGGGCCTGTCGCGCCCTCGCGATAGACTCGCACCCGACCCAGCAAGCCCGTAGTGCGCCGATTCGAGGGGAGAAGCGGATGTCGGCTCCTTCGGGTCCGCCCGAGCATCAGCGCTTCGCCACCCGACTGCGCAACGCGCTGGAAGCCGCCGCAAGGCGAAGCATGAAAGTCAATCCAGGCGAGTGCTGGCAGGTTGATACCGAAACCAATGTCTTCCTCAGCCGCGCCAAAGACGACTTCCTGACCCCGGATTTCATGGTCTACCACTGCCCCGACGAGCCGTGGACACCCATTTTCGCCGAAGATGTCGTGATCGTTGGCGAGGTCCTTTCGCCCTCAAACCACATCGGGCAGATGCTGACGAAGCAAGCTCGCTACGCCGAGGCGGGCATCAGCGAGTACTGGGAAGTGTTGCTAGACAAGCAAGGTCGCCGGATCGACACCATCCTCACCTACGTCCTCGCCACCCCGACCGACCTCCCTGCGGGCGTCACCCCTTTGCGCCCACGGCAGTACGCACTGGTCAGCGAGTGGTCACCGGACGTTCACCCCGAAATCGAACTCGGCCACCCCTTCCCCTTGACCCTCACGTGGGAGGAACTGGACTACTGAAGAAATCACCGCCCGGCGCATTCCGTGCCCAGCCGATGACCACCGATCAGATGGTTGCGCTCATCGAGCGACTGACCGCATAGGGTCTACGCCACCGGACCTGTATGCGCCGCAACAGGATTGGCCCGACTGCAGCGAAGAAAGCCGCACTACCCGCCATCACCACACCGATGTGCGCGGCTCGATTGGGCATGCCCTGCCGGGCTGCGAACAACACAGCTCCCGCGTCGAAGAGGTCCATCGCGATTCCCGCTTTCAGCGTGGCGCGCCGCACGGCTTCGTGGGGATGCAGCGCGCCGGCCCCGAGAACGACATCGCGGACGCCGAACGTCTAGATGCGCGACGCGGGTCCCGTAGAGCCAAAACGTCTAGGCCCGCCTTCTTCTGTGCCATCGTCACCGCCCTTCGACAGTTACTCGACTGAATTTGGGCACAAGGACAGCCTCGTATCCGCACTCCGACAAGGCGCGCATCGCCGTTTCCATGCTGACGCCTTCGCCCCGTTCTAACCGCGACACCGTCATTCGCGTCACTCCGACTCGCTCGGCCAACTCGGCCTGCTGCAGTCCCCGCTGCTCCCGGGCCCGACGCACAGCTTGACCTAGCTCTCCAGCCGTCAGAGCACGCAACTGATCCATATTTCGATCATAGCGTTCGCGAGCGTCGATGATCGAAATTTCGTTCATCAATGATCAATGGCGCAAAGAGCGATATTTCGATCACCAAGGTGACTAAAGGCATCGCCCGCACGGACGCTGGATTAAATCCCCAGTGCAATACTTCCAGTTCGGATACTGCCAGCAGAGATAGTATCTCCAATGGGTGTGTTCCAGCTCACAGTCTTGTGGTCGCCGCGAGTGGGGCTTCTCGCCACCGTCCCCAATGTGGGCGCTCCGCGATCGCAGCCCATCGCCTGGTGCATCAGCGACTGACGGGCTCGCCAACGACAATTGGCGGGGTCTCCCCCATGATGGGGCAATGGAGATGCCCATGTTCCCGCTCGGGGCCGTGCTTTTGCCCGGGGAGTCGCTTTCGTTGAACGTGTTTGAGCCGCGTTATGTCGCGCTGCTTGAGCGGTGTCTTGATGGGGAAAGTGAGCCTGAGTTTGGGGTCGTGCTTATCGCTCGGGGGCGCGAAGTGGGGGGTGGGGACGTGCGGACGGACGTGGGGACCATTGCCGGGCTCACCAATGTTGTTGAGTTGCCTGGCAAGCGGTTTCGGGTGCGTGCGACGGGCACCGAACGCATTCGGATCAACACCTGGTTGCCCGACGACCCGTACCCCATCGCCGACGTCATGCTGTGGCCCGACGAACCCGGTCTCGACGACACCACGCTGCTCGCCGACCTCACCACCCGCGTTGACGAGCTCCGCAACCTCACCATCACGGCCGCGAAGAAGGCGGGCATCCGCCGCCCAACCCTGCCGTCCGCACTCACCAAACTCCCGACGGATCCCACCGAGCGCTCCTACGAAATCTGCGCCCGCTTACCCATCGGCGCGACCGACCGCCAGGCGGCCCTCGCCGCCCCCGACCCGACAACGCGCTTGGCGGCACTGATCACGGCAGTTGACGACGCCATCGCCATCCTGCGCTTCCGTTTGCAATAGGCGTCGAGCGTGGCGCTTTCGCACTTGAACCCGGGCTTGCCGCCATCACGCCACGCGTACGGCCCCCGCGCAAGACCGGCCGTGACCCTCGTGCCGCGCAACCCCCTTGGCCCGCCGAACGTGAGTGTGAAGCCCAGTCCGCGACTGAGCGAGCGAGGAAACTCAGCGCGGCACGGGTCGCGACGGAAGTCGCGTATTTCCATCAGGATTCGCGAGACAACGCTCCAGGTCGGTGAAGACCGCGAACACCTCAGCCGCCTCATACGCCCGGTTGCGTCGGCCAACCGAAACCTGGCGCAGCACACCAGCTTCAACAAGCCGTTCGATCGCCGCGCTGGCCGAGGGGAAGCTCCGTCCAGTGAGCGTGGCCGCCGTCGGAGCCGTCACGATCGGTGCCCCGACTAGGTGCGGAAGCAGCAGTGACGCGGTCGAGTCGGCACGGAGCGAACCCAACCGTGCGCGCCAATCCTCAATCAGCGCAACGATTCTCGCGTCAAAAACGCGCGCGTCGGCGACCGCTTTCGTGCACGCGGCAGCGAACCGGCCAACCCACTCGTTGACCCCAGCAATCGCGGCGCCCGAATCCCCTTCGCCCACATGGCGATAACCGTTGAGCCCATCGATGTAATCGCGTGTTCGAGTAGCGAGCACCAAAGAGATCGGCGCGATCACCCGGTCAGCGAGCCCGCGTCGACGCAAGATCTGATGAATCAACACACGCCCAGCCCGCCCGTTCCCGTCGACAAACGGGTGGATCGTCTCGAACTGCGCATGAGCGATCGCCGCCTGCGCGACGGCGGGCAGAGTGTCCGCATTGCTGAACTCGACAAGATCGCGCATCAGCGCGGGAACGAGTTCGGCTGGCGGTGGCACGTACACCGCCGATCGCGGGTTGTAGGTGCTGCCGCCGATCCAGTTCTGCTGATCGCGGTAGCGACCACCGTGTTCCGCGAGGCGCGAACCAGCGAGCAGTCGACGGTGCACGTCGAGCAAGGCCGACTCGGTGATCAGCTCACCTTGGGAAACGCTTCGCACGCCCGCGGCCATCGCATCAATACTGGCAAGCACCTCGGTGGCCGTGACGTCAGAGCTTGGCTCGTCGAACTGCGCTGCCGCCTGCGCGCGCAGCAGCCTCCGCGCACCAACCTCGAGTCCCTCAATTCGCGACGAAGCGACCGCTTCCGCCCGTAACAACAACCGGGATAGCGCTTCGGTGTTGGCAAGCGACGTCGACTCCACGTCAAGGCGGGTGATCGCAACCTCGGCGTCGGCGACGTCCGCGCTGGTGAGTCCGTCAAGCACAAACGCGCGCCCGACCAGCGGATCGGGCACATACGCCTGATACGTGCCGCCGCTACGGTCGCGTCGCGACAGCCCACCCCGGTCGAACGCGCTGACCCATTCACGTGAGACGAACTCCGCCATCGCGCACCTCCTTATTAAAGGTTAGCGGCTAACCTTTAATAAGGAGGTTCCTAACCTTCAAACTCCGCCATCCTCTTCTTCATCTCCGCATCGCTAACGTCCTCCACATGCGAAGCCACCGTCCACCGGTGGTTCCACGGGTCGGTGAACGCGCCGGTGCGGTCGCCGTAAAACTGGTCTTCCACCGGCCGCAACGGCGTCGCGCCCGCGAGGATCGCCTCGGTGAAGACCTTGTCGACGTCGGCGACGTAGGTGTAGAGGCTCACGCCTTCGGGACTGGTTGACGCGCCGTAGCCCATTTCGGGCATCGGGTCCGACACCATCACGACCGACTTGCCGATTTGAATTTCCGCGTGCATGACCGTGTCGTTGGGCCCAGGCATTTTCATGCGCACGCTGGCACCGAGGATTTTCACGTAGAACTCGATCGCCGCGTTCGCGCCAGCACAGACAAGACCGGGCGTGACCGTCGGGTAATCGGTGGGGATGGGCGAGACGTTAGACATCGTCGAACCTCCGGATCGTCGAAGCGAATGTCGCTCGGATAAGTCGAGCCTATTCCCCTTTCCACACCTCAGCTGGTAGAACTTGTTTCAGTTTTGAGTGCGGGAGGTCGCAAGTGCGGTACGGAGTCGTGTTGTTCACCAGCGATCGCGGGATCACGCCCGCCGACGCCGCGCGCACTGCGGAAGAGGCGGGATTCGACAGCTTCTACGTGCCCGAACACACCCACATCCCCGTCGTGCGGGCCGCCGCGCATCCGCAAACCGGCGACGCGTCACTGCCCGACGACCGCTACCTGCGCACCCTCGACCCGTGGGTCGCGCTCGCGACAGCGGCGGCCGTCACCGAGCGCATTACCTTGTCAACGGCGGTTGCGCTGCCTGCCGAACATCACCCGATCACGCTCGCGAAAACGATCGCCTCACTTGACCATCTGTCGGGTGGCCGCGTTGAGCTGGGCGTTGGATTCGGTTGGAACACAGACGAACTCGCACATCACGGGGTGCCTGCGAACCGGCGACGCACCGTCTTGCGCGAACACCTCGATGCGATGCGCGCGCTATGGACCGACGAGGAAGCCTCGTTTGATGGCGAATTCGCGCGCTTCGGCGCGAGCTGGTCATGGCCGAAACCCCTTGGGCGCGTACCGATCTTGCTTGGCGCGGGCGGGACGGAAAAGACCGTCGGGTGGCTAGCGAAGCACGCGGATGGATGGATCACGACGCCGACCGAAGGCGAACTCGGCCCGAAAATCGAACTGCTGCATCGTGTTTGGAAGGATGCGGGTCGCGACGGACTCCCGCGCGTGATCGCGTTGGCAGGCCGCTTCAACGCGGAGCAGCTAGCCGAGTGGGCCGAATTGGGCGTCACCGAAACAGTTTTCGGCCTCCCCGATCGCTCAGCCGACGACGTCCGCGGGTACATCACGCACCTCGGAACGAAGATCGGCCAACAGTAGGGCTCCTACCCCCGCAACTTCCGCACCTGCGCGCCCATCACGTCGCTCAGCACGCCAGGGTCAATCGACTCCGGCGCGGTGACAACCACCTGAACCAGCGTGTTGCCGACCTGCGCCAATGCCGCCGACGACGTCAACGTCATGTCGTCGCTCTTCGCGGTGACGACGAAGGCCGTGCTCGCGTCGCCGAGGGTCGGCAAGGTCGGCAAGGTCGGCAAGGTCAACGGCTCGGTGCGGTAGTCGACAGCGACGCCCGCGTCCTCACTTGAATACTTCCCACACCGGCGCGGCTGGGCCTGCAACGCATCGAACGCGGGCGTCAACGCGGCATCCTGGTAGCTGGCCATATCGACGTCGATCGTCGCGTAACTCGGCCCGGCGAACTGCACCGACGCGGTTCCGCTCGCCCCGGGCCACTGCTTGGCGATCGTGGTGAGCAGCCGCGCGCAGTCGGCCGGGTTGGTGAGCGCGGATTCGGGCACCGGCGAAGTGCTCGCGTCGGTCGACCGTGGCGGCATCGCGGTGAAGTCGCCAGGCAGGTCGGACCCGCCGAGCATGCGTGCCGTCAATTGCGTCGAATCAAGAACGGCCCCCGTGCCTTTCGCGGCAGACACCGTCGCGCCAAACGAAGGCTCGTCGTTCGACCCGCACGCGACCGCGAGCACGCACGTTGACGCCGCGACGCCAACCCGGAGAACTCCGCGCATCACTCCGTCCACGAAACGCGCGTCGACTGCGTCTGCACCAACGTGCTCACGCTTCGGGCGTCGCGGTAAATCTGCTGACCGCCCACTTCCACGCTGCCCGAAACCGGCAGCGGCAGACCAAGATCCACGGTGATCGTGCCGACGCCATCCATGACGTAGGAGTCAATGTCGAGCACGCCAGCGTCGTTCGGCAGCGTCCACTTCTCGGACATGGGCTGTTGGGTGACGTGTAGGTCGATGGTGAGGCGGTCGCCTTCGCGCGCGACGAGCGTGGCGGTGGTGACCTGATCGAGGGTGACGCCGCCGGTGATCTGCTGACGCACCGTCCACACCGCGCCGACACCGACGGGCGAGTCGGGGAACGCGATCGACCGGTAAACCGCCTGATAGAACGCCTGTTCCAGCGCGGCGCGTGCGGCGTTCGGCGTGTCGGGCGACGGGGCCATCCGCAGTTCGGTGATCGCGCCAAGGTCGCTCATCGCGAGCCCAGCGTGCGAACCGTCGGCGGAGGTGAACGCCTTCGTGAGCGCGGGGTCGGGCGTGGTGACCGCGCCAACAGTGAGATCAACCCCATTCGCGCCGGTCTTCGCCGTCATCGGGATGGTGAGCGCGGCGGGCGAGAAGTCGCGCGTCGGCTGATCGTTGACCTGCTGCTGAATGTGGTACTCGGTGCGCAGCGTGACCTCTTGAGTCGTGCCGGGCGCGTAAGCGGGCCGCAACGACGAACGCGGCTCCTCCCCCGCCGACACCAACGTGGTGACCGCGGCGGTGATGGGCACCGTGACTTCTTTGCCGATGCCGAGCGGCTCAAGCCCCTCGGCCTCGGCGACCGACGAGGACCGGTCGGCGCAGCCAGCGCCGAAGGTCGCGAACCCGAGCACGATCGCAACGAGTAACACCCCGGGACGCGCGACGCGGGGCAAGCGAGCAGAAGACAACACCGTCACAGGCATCAGCGTACGACCGGTTCCTGAGTAACAGCTCAGACTGCGAGTAGGGAATGATGGACGAGTGAGTGAAGACCGGCCAACCGACAACGCCGTCCCCGTGACCGGCCAACCTGAGCAGCCCGAACAGTCCGACAGGTCCGAGGCCCTGTCATCGGAGTCATCGGACGCCAAACCGACGCTAGCCAAGGTCGACGACACCGAGCCACCAGCGAGCGAGCCGAGTGCTGGCCCGCGTCGACTCACCACGTTGCTCGCCGTCGCCGTCGTGCTCTTCGGACTCGATCTGCTCACGAAATGCCTGGTTGTCGCCAATATCGACGAGCGCGGCTCGGTCCCGATCATCGGCGACTTCGCGCATCTGACGCTGGTACGCAACCCCGGTGCCGCCTTCTCGATGGCAACCGGCATGACGTGGTTGCTCACGCTCATCGCCGCCGCCGTCGTCGTCGGAGTGATCCGCATCGGCCGCACCTTGCGTTCGCTGTGGTGGGCCATCGGGCTCGGCATGGTGCTTGGCGGCGCGCTCGGCAATCTGGTCGACCGAATTTTCCGAGCACCCGGCCCGCTGCAAGGCCACGTCGTCGACTTCATCGCCGTCGGTTGGTGGCCGGTGTTCAACGTCGCCGACTCATCCATCGTCTGTGGCGCGATCCTGCTTGTCGCACTCACTGTCTTCGGTTTCGAACCCGACGGCACCCGTCACGGCCGCACGCACACCACCGAGGAGTCTGAATGAGGGAAACAAGGACAATGCCCGTTCCCGACGGGCTCGATGGGATGCGGGTCGACGCTGGCCTGTCGCGTCTGCTTGGCCTGTCGCGCACGGCGGTGGTCGCGCTCACCGAAGAGGGCTCGGTGCTGATCGACGGTGCCGCCGCCGGCAAGTCCGACCGGCTCACCGCTGGCGCGTGGCTTGAAGTGATCTTCCCCGAACCCAAGCGTGAGCTGGTTGTCGAAGCGACGCCGGTCGAAGGCATGAACATCCTGTACGCCGACGACGACATCGTGGCCGTCGACAAGCCAGTTGGCGTCGCCGCGCACGCGGGCGTCGGCTGGACCGGCCCGACCGTCGTTGGCGGACTCGCCGCGATGGGCTACCGCATTTCCACCTCGGGCGCGCACGAACGTCAGGGCATCGTGCACCGACTCGACGTCGGCACGTCCGGGGTGATGGTTGTCGCGCAGTCCGAACACGCTTACACGATGCTCAAGCGCGCCTTCAAGGAACGCACCGTCGACAAGCAATACCATGCCCTTGTGCAGGGACATCCCGATCCGAGCAGTGGCACCATCGACGCGCCGATCGGTCGTGCGCGCGGCAACGCGTGGAAGTTCGCGGTCACCGCTGACGGTCGTCCGAGCATCACCCATTACGACACCATCGAGGCGTTCCAGGCGGCGAGCCTGCTCGACATTCACCTCGAAACTGGTCGCACCCATCAGATTCGCGTGCACTTTTCGGCCGTGCGCCACCCCTGCGCTGGCGACCTGACCTACGGTGCCGACCCGACGCTCGCTAAGCGCCTCGGCCTGGAACGGCAGTGGTTGCACGCGCGCAAGTTGGGCTTCCACCACCCGGCCGACGGCCGCTGGTTGGAAATCGAAAGCGAATACCCCGAAGATCTATCGGGCGCTTTGGACGTACTACGTAATGCCTGACGAGCCGGGGTCGCCCGATCCGTCGTCGGAGCAGTTGCCGACGACGGGCGATCCCGGTTTTGGTTCTGACAATGCACGCGAATCCGCCGCCGCCGCAAGCGAACTCGACGCGGCGCACGAGGACGCCAGTACCGCTTCGGACGAATCCGCCGACGAGTCCTCTTGGCGTCCCTCGCGCGGAGTTCTCATCGGCGGTGCGTTCCTCCTCATCGCGGCCGTCGCGTCGATGATCCTCGGGATCACCAATCCCCGTCCCTCCCTTGGCATTACGACCGACCGACTCGGTCCCGCACCCGGTCAGCAGATTGAGCAGTACTTCGATCAAGCGCGCGACTCCTTGCACGGCACCGACAGCGACCCGCACTGGGCGCTCGTGTCGTTCACCGAATATCTGACGGCGCAACAACTTCCGCAGGCCGTCGACGGACTGCGGATCTCCGGGGTGATCTGGCACGTCCCCATCGACCGCGTGCAGACGCCGGTGCTCACCGTCGCCACTCCCGCGGGCGACACACCGGCCGTGAACTCCGCCGACGCGGCAGCGGGATTGCTTGCCGCCCAACAGTTTCGCGATCAGCGCAGCGCCGACATCGCGAAGGTGACTGAGTCGCGGTTGCGCGCGGGGTGCGCGTGCGCGGCGGGAATTGTCGTGCGCGGCACGCTGACTCAGCTCAATGAGCTCGCTGCGAAGCCGGATGTGCGTGCGGTGCAAGCACTTCCTGCCGACGCGGTAGCGGGCCGGTTCGCCGTCTCACCTCTGCGCCCCGATCAGGTCGGCATCGCGACAACCACGGTCCCCGACGACGGCCCCGTCCCCACCGAATAGCGTCACCGTAAGCGACGCTGCTCGGCTAACTCCCACAGCTTGGCCGCCATATCAACATCGCCCGCGCGGTCGTAGGCGTCGGCCATGAAGTCGACGTCGTCGGCGTCGAGTTGGTCGAGGGTCACGATGAGCGGAAAGAACAGCTCGTCGAGGTCGTCGGGGGTCACCGCGCAACGGTACTCCAGTTACGAAACTGATTCCGTAACAAGGGTTCTCGCGCGCCGCGACTGCACAAGCCACGCCGCTTCGACCAATACGATGCCGACCGCGCCGCACACCAGCGCCGCCGTCGTGAGTCGCGGATTCGACGGATCGAGCTTGAAGAATTCGCGGGTGAACGGAATCGAGAACAGCGCGACATACGCCGCGACCGACCCGCCGATCAGCAGGTATTTCCACCAGACGAACGGTCGCGCGACCAACGCGAGCACCCACATCGCGATCATGATCAACGTGATGAGCGCGGTAGTGCTGGCCTGGACCTTCTGCGTCTCGGTCGCTTCCGGTCCCGCGTAAGCGATCAGGTAGGCGATGAACGTCGCGACCCCAATGACCACGCCGGACGGGACAGCGAGCCGCATCACGCGACCAACGAAGCCCGACCGCGCGCGCTCGTTGTTGGGCGCGAGCGAGAGCACGAACGCCGGGATGCCGATGGTGAACCAGGCCGCGATCGTGACGTGGCGAGGCAGGAACGGGTAGCCGATCGGGTCGTAGCCGAAGATCTGCGAACCGACGCCCGCGACCCCAACGAGGAACGCGAGCAGCACCGAGTACACGGTCTTGGTGAGGAACAGGTTCGATACGCGTTCGATGTTGCCGATCACCCGGCGGCCCTCACCGACCACGTAGGGCAACGTCGCGAACTTGTTGTCTAGCAACACAATTTGGGCGACCGCACGCGTTGCCGGACTGCCCGCGCCCATCGCGACGCCGATGTCGGCATCTTTGAGGGCGAGCACGTCGTTGACGCCGTCGCCGGTCATCGCGACCGTGTGCCCACGCGACTGCAACGCCGTGACCATCGCGCGTTTCTGGTCGGGTCGCACGCGCCCGAACGTGGTGTTGTCCGCCACGACGTCGGCGAGTTGGGCCGGGTCGTCGGGCAGCTTGCGCGCGTCGATGGGGTGGTCGCCGCCGGGCAGGCCGAGCGTCGAAGCGACCGCACCGACCGAAACCGCGTTGTCGCCGGAGATCACCTTCACCGCGACGTGCTGGTCAGCGAAGTATTCGAGGGTTTCCTTCGCGTCGGGCCGCACCTTTTGCTCAAGGACGACGAGCGCGGCGGGGTCGACGGTGCCGGGCGCGTCAGCGGCGTCTACGGGCCGGTCGCTGCGAGCGAGCAGCAGCACGCGAAGCCCACGCGCGCCCAATTCTTCGGCTCGCTCGGCGGTCGCCGATGACGGGTCGAGCAGCACGTCCGGCGCGCCGAGGAGCCAATTCCCTTCTTGCCCATAGGAAATGCCGCTCCACTTCTTGGCCGACGAGAACGGGGCGACAGCGGTGCTCGTCCATCCCGGTGTGTCGGGCATGTCTTCGGCGATGGCGGCGACGCTCGCGTTGGGACGCGGGTCGTCAGACGCCAACGCGCCCAACACCTTTCGGACCTGGCCGTCGTCGAAGCCGTCGAGCGCGATCACCTCAGCGACGCGCATCCCGTTTTCGGTAAGCGTGCCGGTCTTGTCCGCGCAGACAACGTCAACGCGCGCCAACCCCTCGATCGCGGGCAGTTCCTGCACGAGGCACTGACGCTTGCCGAGTCGAATCACGCCAACCGCGAACGCGATTGACGTCATCAGAACCAGGCCCTCGGGCACCATCGGCACGAGTGCCGCGACCATGCCGGTGACGGCGGGTCGCCACGATTCCTTGCTCGACACCAGCTGGTTGTAAATGCTGAGCAGGCCAGCGGGGATGAGCAGGTAGGTGATGAAGGTGAGGATCTTGTCGATGCCCGAGCGCAGCTCCGACTTCACCAGCGTGAACTTGCTCGCCTCTTCGGCCAGCTTCGCGGCGTAGGCGTCGCGACCGACCTTCGTCGCGCGGTAGGCACCCGAACCGGAAACGACGAAGCTGCCCGACATCACCGGCGCGCCGACGGCCTTGTCGATCGGATCGGCTTCGCCGGTAAGCAGCGACTCGTCGACTTCGAGCGCGGATGCTTCCTCGACCTCACCGTCGACAACGATCTGGTCGCCGGGGCCGAGTTCGATGAGGTCGTCGAGCACAACGTCGGCGGGCGAAACCTGGGTCGCGACACCGTCGCGGCGCACGGTCGGCTTGGCCTGGCTAACAATCGCGAGCTGGTCAAGGGTCCGTTTCGCGCGGATTTCCTGGATGATGCCGATCCCGCTGTTGGCGATGATGAGCAGGCCGAACATGCCGTCGATGGGGCTGCCCGCGACCAAGACGAGCACAAGGAGCACGCCGAGGATGGCGTTGATCTTGGTGAAGACGTTGGCGCGGATGATCTCGCCCACGGAACGACTCGCGCGCGCTGGCACGTCATTGGTACGGCCGTCTCGTTGACGCTCGGCGACTTGGGCCGCCGTGAGACCGGAGGAAAACGACATGCGGGTCAGGCTACGGCAGTCGTAACATGGGATGAATGCAGCGCAGCGCAAGCGTCCCCGGTGCCGCGTTCGGCGTCGGGGCGTATTTGATTTGGGGACTATTTCCAGCATTTTTCGGGCTGCTCGCGTTCGCTTCGCCCGCTGAGGTCGTCGCGCAACGCGTGATTTGGACGCTTGTTGTCGTGACGCTTGTGCTCGCGCTCACCGGGCGGCTGCGCGAACTGCGCGGCATCGACGGTCGCACGTGGCGGTTGGCCGCCGTGGCATCCGCGGCGATCGCGACCAACTGGGGCGTTTACGTGTTCGGCGTGCTTACCGGGCACGTTGTCGAATGCGCGCTTGGATATTTCATCAATCCGCTGGTCACGGTAGCTTTCGGGGTTGTGCTTTTTCGGGAACGGCTCAGCATCGCGCAGTGGTGTGCGCTCGGGTTAGGCGCTTTGGCGGTGGTGGTACTGACCGTCGACTACGGCAGGCCGCCGATCATCGCGCTGATCCTCGCGTGCTCGTTCGCCACCTATGGGCTGGTCAAGAAGGTGATTCGACTCGACGCGTTGCGGTCGATCGCGGCGGAAGGGATTGTCGCGGCGCCGTTCGCACTCGCGTTCGTGCTTGTTCTACTGTTCACCGGCAACAGTCAAATGACAAGCAGTCCAGCCCATTTGGGCCTGCTGATGATGACCGGTCCGATCACTCTCATCCCACTGCTGTTGTTTTCCGTTGCGGCCCAACGAGTTCCGCTCTCCACGATGGGCATCCTGCAATACCTCACGCCCGCGTTGCAGATGGCGTGGGGCGTCGCGGTGATGCACGAGCCAATGCCCGCGTCGCGCTGGATCGGGTTCGCGCTGATTTGGGCGGGCCTTGCGGTGTTCACGACCGATGCGATCGTGCGCGGACGCCGCGCCGCGACGGTGACGGCCGTCGCCGAACCCGACCCTGTTCGTTAGCGAAGCGACGCGGCGCGAAAGTGTTGGCGCGCACCGGCCGCCCGGTACGCTCAGCGAAGACATTTCCGTCGCTGAGGTTGGCACGAAAGGTGTGGTCGTTGCACGAGTCGGGGTTTTCTGATCGAGTGGCTGGCGTGCTGGTTGGCGGCGCTGCGGGCGACGCTCTCGGCGCGGGCTACGAATTCTCCATCCCCGGTCGCGACGCGGTGATCGGCATGGTTGGCGGCGGGCCCTTCGACTGGGCACCGGGCGAGTGGACCGACGACACGTCGATGGCGTTAGCCGTGGCGTTCGCGTCGATCAATGGGCCTGGCACCGACCTCGAAGCGGTCGCGGCGGGCTTCATCGCCTGGTACGACTCGCGCCCGCCGGACATCGGCAACCAGACCCGCAAGGTGCTGTCGGCGCGGCCCGCGTCCGCGCAGGAGATGCAGCTCAAGGCGATGTCGCTGACCGGGCGCACCGGCGGCAACGGTTCGCTGATGCGTACCGCGCCCGTCGCGCTGGCCTACCTCGATGACGCCGACGAATGCATTGCGGCGGCGGGCCGCATTGGCCTGCTCACGCATGCCGACGAGCACGCCGTCGAAGCGTGCAAGTTGTGGACGTACGCGGTGCGGCACGCGGTGCTCAACGCGAACTTCGACGGGGTACGCGAGTATGTGGCGACGTCGCCGCAGGCCGAGTACTGGACCGAGCGACTCGACGAAGCCGAACGCGGCACGCCGCCGGACTTCGCCAACAACGGCTGGGTGGTACACGCGCTCCAAACCGCTTGGTGGGCAATCACTTCCACCGATCAGTCGACGCCCGATCACCTGCCGCTCGCACTCACCGCGTGCGTGCGGGCGGGCAACGACACCGACACCACCGCCGCGATCGCGGGCGGGCTGCTCGGTGCGCGTTGGGGCGCGTCGGCGGTGCCTGCCGAGTGGCGTTCCCTGTTGCACGGCTACCCCGGGCTCACCGGCGCTGACCTTCCCGACCTAGCCCTTCGGGTCGCGTCCCGAGTTTCGTAGTGCCATAACGTATTCAATGTAAAACGGCACATCTTCACACTCGTGCCCGGTAGCGTGCGCCTTGGCACAGTGCCAGTGACCGCGCCGGTCACGTGAGAGAGTATGGAGTCGCCAGTATGCGCGTACAGAACATCGCCGAAGCAACCGTTGGTATCGACCTGAACGCGATCCTGGCCCTGCTCGCTGGTTCGATCAGCACCGGTTCCGTGCAGGCTGGCATTTCCTGAACCGCTTTAAACCGAAAGAGGCTGTCGCGCGCACTAGCGACAGCCTCTTTCGCATTACCAGGCAGTGATCGTTTGCCCGGGAGACCAAGTGCCCCAACGTGATTGGGTGCTGACACTCGACTGTGCGGGGGTTGCCGCGCTGTCGAGCGGCAGGTAGCGCTCAACCGAACCCCAGTCGCGTGACCAGTCGTTATTCAGATAGGTCGGCAGGGTGCGCGCGGTGAACAGCAGTTGCGTCCAGCCGAGCGGACCGCCACCGTCGTGGCCCTGCCACAGGTTGGTGATAGTCGCACCGTTGCGGTCCGGCAGGATGCGGAACTCCGGCAGCTCGGCGATGCCGTTGTGGGTCGGCATCAGGTTCTGGCACGGGAAGTGCAGCGCGACGGCCCAGTCGAGCAGCACCGGGGTGCGTTTGCCTAGATAGTTGTTCAACGTGACCGTCTGCGGCATGCGCGGCGGGGTGACGGCGAGCCACTGGTCAGCGCCGAGGTTGCGGTCGGTGGCGACGAGGCGAACCAGGTTGGTGTCGGCGGGCAGCTGATCGAGCGGCACGCGCAGGTTGCGCCATACCGGCGACGGGCCGATGTCGATTGGATCGACGCGACCCCCGACCGTGGGCAGCCCATCGGCCCCGACCGTGCCGTATTCGACCGCGAGCTCCTGGCCGGGGTGGACGATGCCGTCGGCGTCGACCGAACGGATACGGCCAGCCGCCGAGATCGCGAGCAGCGGGCCGCGCGGGCCATCAGGGAGGCGGTACCAGCCCGAAGTCAGCGTCGCCGGTTCCTGCGTGCCCGTCCGGTAACTGCCGAAGACAGGCGTTGTCGGGTCGAGGCCGAAGGGCAGACTTAGCGAGTCGCGACGAGTTTCCGCACCTGCCGATGTGGACGCGTCGCGCAGCTTCGCGGGGTCATCGGAGACCGAATTCGCTTGCCCCGTTGTGGTTTCCACCTCGTCGGAGGTGAGGACGGGCGCGACACCACCGGCGACAAAGCCGGTCGACTGGCCAGCGAGCGTGGCGCTGGCGTCACCGGCGAACGGGGCGAGCATGCCGACGTTCGGGTCGGGTTCGACGAGCACCTGATCGGCCATGCCGCAGCCGCCAGCGAACGCGCCCGCGAAGTTTGACGAGGCGAGCGAGTACGAAGGATATTGCGATACAGCCGCTTTGGCGAAGGAGCCAAGTTCGACGAACACCATGAACACGGCGGCGATCGCCAGCGGGGCGAAGGTGAACCTGCCGCGCGGCTTGTCCGACTTCGGCCGTGGGTCGATGTGATGCCAGGCGGCGACGGCCAGCGCGATGGCGGTGAAGCCCGCGAAGACGCTCGACAGGCCGATGCCGCCGATCGTGATTGGCTTGTCCCAGAACGGGATTCGCCACGCAGATGCGTACCAGTAACCATTCGCGGCGACGAACGTCATCGCGAGGGCGAAGCTGACCGTCGCGGCGAACAGGGCTCGGTTGCGCGGCGACACCTGCACGCGACGACTCACCGCGACCGCCGTGAGTGCGCCGACGCAGGTCGCGAGGCCGGCGAATACGCCGAACTGGTGGGTCCACTTTGTCGGCGAGAACATCATGAACGCCATCGCGGCGACGGTGATGCCGAGCAGTCGACAGGTGGGGCCGGTCGCGGTGCCGGGGATGTGGCCGCCGCGCCGCAGCATCGTGATCGCGCAAACGACGAGGCCGAGCAGCATCATGAACACGCCGAAGCGGCGGGTGAGCCAGCCGTCAGCGTTGAGGTCGAGCAGGTATTGATAGCGCAGGAATTCGAAGAACCACGACTCGCCGGGGCCGATCAGGTTGTGCACGCGCATCATCTCGCGGGCGCCAGCGAAGGTGCGGTCGGCGAAGACGACGGTAAGCACGACTACGCCCGCCGCACCGATCGGGAGCAAAAGCGGAAGGTAGCCAACGGTTTTCGCGCGTCGGACGAGGGTCGCGGTCGCGGCGCGAGCGCCCGCGATGAGCGCGCCGATGCAGATCAAGCCAGACGGGGCGACGGTGAGCGTCATCGCGGCGGCGATCACCGCGAAGGCGAACGGCAGCAGTCGATGCGTCGCGATGGCACGTTCGACCGAGACCCAGGTGACCAAAACACCAAGGGCGACAACGAATTCCGCGCGAAGGCCGTTGTTGTAGGGCAGCCAGAAAGCGAGGAACACTGCGGCGGCGGTGGTCGTCGCGATGCGTTCGCGGCGGAGCGCGACGCCCAGGCGCGGCAGCACTTCGCGGCTAATGAGCCACCAGGTGAGGATCGCCGCACCGAGCGCGGGCAGTCGCACGATGGGGCTGGCGGCGGAGAAGTGGCTGATCCAGCCGATGATGTCGGTGTAGGGCGTGTAGAACGGGCCTTCGTCGACGCTGAACCAGCGGTAGTAGTTCGACATGTAGCCCGAGCTGGCCGCGCCTCGTGCCATGCCGAGGATGTAGCCGTCGTCGGAGGTGTTCGCGCCGATGAAATGCCAAATCGTGAGGACGGCGAAGACGACCCAGTCGGTGGGGCGCAGCCGCCACCAGCGTTGCGGGAGGAACCGGCGGGGTGAGCGGCCGTCGAGCGCGTCGAGCTGATGCAGGGCGACGAGCGCGGCGGCGGTGGCGATCAAGCAGGCGATGATCGCGGCGAGTTTGAGCAGTGTGGGTGAGGTCGTGTAGCGGGAGTCGACGGTGATGCCAACGTTGAGGGCCGCTGGCGCGCTGCCGGTGAGTTCGCTGAAGACGCCGACGACCTGCGGGCGCAGGTCTTGCGCGAGCGTCGCGCCTTCGTTGGCAACGCCAGTGACGTCGACCGTCGCCGCCTGCGGGGTGATGCTGGTGGCGATCGCGCAGTCTTTGCCAGCGAGGTCGGCGAGCGGGGCACTCCACAGCAGCGTTGACCGCGAGACCACGTCAACGCGACCCGGCCGCTCGGCGGTGTCACCGACGACCTTGACGACAAAGCCGTAACGCTCCATGTCGGCCGATTGGCGCGGGATGGTCGAGGTGACCACGCCGCCCTGGCTCAGCGTGGTGATCGACGCGCACGGCACGGTGGCCGTGAGCGCGGCAGGCGCGTAAGCGACAAGCGGAGCTTCGACCGAGGCAGGCGACCCTTGCTGTGGCCACGCCACCCGCGCGGTGTCGACTTTGACGGGGAGAAACGGAATCGCCACCGCACACAAGACGGCAACGAGCCCCGCGACGAGCGCGACCCACTGAGCAATCGAGGAATAACCCCCCGACCGAACCGCCGAAGCACCCACGGGCGGATGCCCCTGCCGAACGATCAAACCAACCACGGGCCCCGATACTAGTGTGTTTGCCGATTCGGTGCCCCGGCGCGGAAGTAGTCGTTGATCGTGCGGAAGATCGCGTCGGAGTCACCCTCCCACGCGGGAACGGGATCGGCGCGCGTGAAGCCCGGCCCGCACGCACGTTTGCACCATTCGAACGTGCACGGGTCGCGCACCCGAATCTCGACCGTCGCGCGCAGTTCCCGATGCGTAGCGAGGCACGCGCCCCGCAATCGATACGTCGGCGTGAAGTCGGCCCGCACAAACGTTCACGACATTCGAACGTGCACTGTCGAGCACCCGAATCTCGACCGTTGCGCGCAGCCCGCGATGCGAAGCGAGCGGTCGCGCCCCTGCAATCGACACGTTCGCGGAAACTCAGCCAACCACCCGCGACCTCGAGGAGCGGCGGCCCCGAAGGGGCCGGTCGCGGCCGTCCGTCCGTTCAGGTGCCGTTGCGTAGGCGACGAAGGAGCAAGCAACGGTGCCTGAACGGACGGACCTCAGG
>NZ_BMMW01000005.1:54739-211710 GCF_014646135.1 Nocardia camponoti
CGTAGGCGACGAAGGAGCAAGCAACGGTGCCTGAACGGACGGACCTGAGGGCCGCGACACGCGCGCGCCAGCGCGCCAAAAACACAGTTGACGTGAACTTTCTTCTAACTGGTGCCCTGATGAGAGACCCAGCCACTCACCAATCCGGCGTATAACTCCAAAACAGATGTCGGCGGCCCCTACCTCCCGACGCAACCACCCCGACGGAAGGCGAAACCTCAGCTACACGCCACCGACTGCTGGCCCAAGTTCTGCAGCATCGTGCAAGCCCAAGCCTTCTGTACCTTCCACTTCCCATCTTCAGCAACGAACGGCACATCTACCACGTTGGTCTGGCCGTTTACCGTGAAGTTCGCCTTCGCGTTTACCGAGTCACCAAACGACGTGACCTCGGTGACCTGCACCTGCACATTCGCGTCCTTAGCGGCCTGCGCCAACCGGTTCGGCAGTTCCGGGTCAGCGCCGCCGCCCTGCACAAAGTCGAGTTTCTCCTCGTTCGGCACCGACGGGTCTAACGCCATGTTGAGCTGCTGGTTGAGCTGGTCGACAGTAGGCACCGGGGGAAGGTCGGCGTTTGCTGAAGCCGACGCCTTCGCGCTCGTTGTGGTTTTCGCGGTGGAACTGCTGCCCTTGTCGTCGCTGCATGCGCTGAGGCCAAGCGCGGTGACGATAGCCAGGCCCGCGATCGCGATACGTCCGGTCGTTCGAAGCTTCAACTGCTCGTCCTTTACGTTCGAGGAGAATTGCCCAGCCGAGGCTACTCCCTAGCGCAGGCTGGCTAGCGGATCGGCCCGCGTCAACGCCGGGTCATCGGCCCGAAATGTCCGAGCTTGCCCGGGGCCGGTGGAACTTGTTTCAAATCGCACGGTGACCACGCCATATCCCGCGCCCTGCACCCAACCGTGCCCGAACTCGGGGTGTTCGACGTCGAGCCCCTGACTCCACCCGTCCGTCGGCGATTCGGACGGAATCTGCTCGGCGCTCGGCGGCGGTTCCACTTCGGCAACATCCTCGGGAACGGCCTGGTCGAGCTCGGGAAAAAGCGATTCCTGCCGAATCTGCGACAACCCGCCGTAGCCGACACCGACGAGTCGAATGGCTCCCAACTCGACGGGATCGATCGCTGAACGCTGCGCGGCCGCCGTCAAGGTGGCTAGCTCGGTGGTGGCATAGGGCAGCGTGAAGGACCGCGTCACGATGCTCATATCCGACTTCTTGAGCTTCAAAACGACCGTCCGCGCCGCCCTGCCGTCGCGTTCCAGCCGACGATGCGCGTGCGCGGCCATCGCGGTAATCGCCGCGCGCAGGTCGGCCATGCCGACGATGTCGCGCTCGTAGGTGGTCTCGGCGCTGATCTGCTTCGCCTCAGCCCGCTCAGCGACCGGCCGGTCGTCGATGCCACGCGCGAGCCGATGCAGCCCGAGCCCGACCGCACCGCCAAGCAGCGCGGCGACCTCGGATTCCGGCAACGCGGCGAACGCGCCAACGGTCTCGATACCGAGTCCGCGCAGGCGACCTTCGGCGACCGGCCCGATCCCCCACAGCTTGCGCACCGGCAACCCCGCCAACAACGCGGTTTGCTCGGTGGGCGAAATGACCCGCATCCCATCGGGTTTCGCGAGTCCAGACCCAATTTTGGCGAGTTGCTTACCGGTGGCAGCGCCGATCGACGCGGTAAGGCCGGTGCGCGCCAACACCGCGGCGCGCAGCATGGCGCAATACTGTTCCACCTCGGCGACGCTCGCCCCAACCAACTCGGCGGGCTCGCCAAACGCCTCATCAAGCGACAGCGTCTCCAACACCGGCACCGACGCGCGCAGCGTTTCGAACACCCGCCCGCTGAGCGTGGAATACACGATTCCGCGCGGCGCGACGACCACCGCGCTCGGCCCAACAAGCCGCCGGGCCTGATGCATCGGCATTGCCGACCGCGCCCCAAACACTCGCGCCTCATAGCTCGCCCCAGCGACCACCCCGCGCGGCCCAGCCCCACCGACGAGCACCGGCCGACCGCGCAACGTGGGCCGCGTGAGTTGCTCAGCTGAGGCAAAGAAGGCGTCCATGTCGATATGCAGCACCCAGCGACGGGCGGTTACCGCCGCGTCTTGCCTGGTCAGGCCGGTTGAGCCGGGGGTAGACGGGTGCACATCGCCAATCTAGCCCGACCCACCGACACCTAGGCGAGTCGTGGCACCCCGACCAGCACCGTAAGTGTGTGATGATCGAGGAATGAAGATCCGCAAGGCTGTCATCCCGGCGGCGGGCATCGGTTCACGTTTGCTCCCGCTGACCAAGGCGATTCCCAAGGAAATGCTGCCGGTCGGCGACAAGCCGGTCATTGAACACACCGTGCGCGAACTCGTCGCCTCCGGGATCACCGACATCACCATTGTCGTGAGCGGCGGCAAGTCGCTAATCCAAGACCACTTCCGCCCGAACCCGGCGCTGGTCGCGCAGCTACGCGCCGACGGCAAGTCGGCCTATGCCGACGCGGTTGAGGAAGTGGGCGAGCTGTCGCGGGCCGGCCACATCACCTATCTCGACCAGCACGGCCCGTACGGCAACGGCACGCCGGTGCTCAACGCCGCACGCAACCTGGGCGACGAGCCGATGCTCGTGCTATGGCCCGACGACGTCTTCGTCGCCGACGTACCGCGCGCCCAGCAGCTGATCACCGCGTACGAGACCACCGGTTGCCCGGTCCTCGCGCTGCTCCCGATGGAACCGGGCGAGTCGCAGCGCTACGGCGTGCCCGTGGTGCGTGAGGATCTCGACAACGGGCTGTTGCGCATTTCCGGGTTGATGGAGAAGCCGAAGCCCGAAGATGCGCCGTCCGCTTTCGCCGCCATCGGCGGGTATGTCGTGACGCCGGGGATCATCGAGGAACTCCAGGCGGAGACGGACAAGTGGTACGAGCACCAGTCCGGCGAGGTGTACCTCACCGACGCGATCAACACCTACGCCGCCGCGCACGCGGTGTACGGGCAGGTGATTCAGGGGCGGTGGTACGACACGGGGAACCCGGCGGACTATCTCGTCGCCCAGTTCGCGTCGGCGTTGGCGCATCCGGAGTACGGGCCGTTGCTGCGGCAATTGATCGACTAAGTCGGCTACCAGCGCGCGAGCAAGACATTCACCACCACGGTCGCTACAAAACCAAAAGCTAAGCGGCGCACTATCTTTCGACGCATTGGTCCCCCTCCCGCGCTTCGGCGCGCGTCGTCAGCGTCCATTTATTGTGCGCTATGTCGACGCCCATTCCGGGTAGACACGAAAAAGGCGGAACCCCTATCCGAGGGGTTCCGCCTTTTTCGTGGTTAGACCTACGCCTTCTTCACCGCGGCGCGCACGCCGCCGGTCAGTTCGGCACCGTCTGCCGCCTCGCCGAACGACAGGCTCGTCGCCAGCACTTCGCCCGCGATCAGGTCGCCGTGGGTTTGGGCCCATGCGAGTCGGTCCGCGGGCACGTCAAGCACCAGTGCGATGCGGTCGGAAACCTCAAGGCCTTGGGCCTTGCGGGTCTCCTGCAGGTCGCGGATCAGGTCGCGTGCCCAACCCTCGGCTTCCAGTTCCTCGGTGACAACCGAGTTCAGGACAACCAGACCCGCGTTGCCCGGCAGCGCCGCCGTCGACTCGGGTTCGGCCGCGACGAGGCGCTGCGTGTACTCCTCCGGCAGCAACGCGATGCCCGCCGCCTCAACGACGCCGTCGGCGGATTCGCTCCACTCCCCCGCCTTGACGGCCTTGATCACCGTCTGCACCTGCTTGCCAAGGCGCGGACCGGCGGCACGCGCGTTGACGACAAGTTCGAAGCGGCCGTGCGCGGCAACGTCGGTGGTCAGATCGACCCGCTTGACGTTGACCTCGTCGGCGATCAGCTCGGTGAACGGCGCGAGCCGCTCAGCGTCACCAGCGGCGATCGTGACCTCGGCAAGCGGCAACCGCACTCGCAGGTTCTTCGCCTTACGCAGGCTCAACACCGTCGAGCACACGGTACGAACCTCGTCCATCGCGGCGACCAGTTCGGGGTCGTGCGGCAGGTCGGTCTCGGCGGGCCAGTCGGTGAGGTGCACCGAGCGTTCGCCGGTGAGCCCACGCCAGATGACCTCGCTGATCAACGGCAGCAGCGGCGCGGAAAGTCGCGTGACGACCTCAAGCACCGTGTGCAGCGTGTCGACGGCGTCGCGATCCTCGGTCCAGAACCGCGAACGTGACCGACGCACATACCAATTGGTGAGCGCGTCAGCGAAGGCGCGCAGTTCCTCGGCGGCACCGGCGATGTCGTACGCCTCAAGCGCCTCGGTCATCACGTCGCGCGTGACGGCCAGCTTGGCGAGGATGTACCGGTCGAGCACGTTCGGCGAATCCGTGCGCCACACACCCGGCTTCGATGCGTAGAGCTGCAGGAACGTCCACGCGTTCCACAGCGGTCGCATCGCATGGCTGACACCTTCGCGGATGCCACGCTCGGTGACGATGAGGTTGCCGCCGCGCAGCACCGGCGACGCCATCAGGAACCAGCGCATCGCGTCGGAACCGTCGCGGTCGAACACCTGGTTGACGTCGGGGTAGTTGCCCTTCGACTTACTCATCTTCAAACCGTCGTCACCAAGGACAATGCCGTGTGCGACAACGGATTTGAACGCGGGTCGGTCGAACAGCGCGGTGGAAAGCACGTGCAGGTTGTAGAACCAGCCGCGCGTCTGCCCGTTGTATTCGACGATGAAGTCGCCAGGGCTGTGCGCTGCCGCGTCGGCGGTGCCTTCGAACCATTCCTTGTTCTCGAACGGGTAGTGCACCTGGGCGTACGGCATCGACCCGGACTCGAACCAGCAGTCCAGTACCTCGGGCACGCGACGCATCATCGACTTGCCGGTCGGGTCGTCGGGGTTCGGGCGAACGAGTTCGTCGATGACCGGGCGGTGCAGGTCGGTCGGGCGCACGCCGAAGTCGGCTTCGAGCTGGTCAAGCGACCCGTACACGTCGACGCGCGGGTACTCCGGGTTGTCCGAAACCCACACCGGGATCGGCGCGCCCCAGTACCGGTTGCGGCTGATGTTCCAGTCGCGCGCGTTTTCGAGCCACTTGCCGAACTGGCCGTCGCGGATGTGCTCGGGCTCCCACGAGATCTGCTGGTTGAGCTCGACCATCCGGTCGCGGAACTTGGTGACCGCGACGAACCACGACGGCACCGCCATGTAGATCAGCGGCTGACCCGATCGCCAACTGTGCGGGTAGGAGTGCTCGATGGTCTCGTGACGCAGCAGCTTGCCCGCCGCTTTGAGGTCCTTGATGATCACCGGGTTCGCATCGAAGACCATCAGGCCCTCGTACGGCGGCACCATCGAGGTGAACTTGCCCGCCGGGTCGAGCGGCTGCACGATCTCGATGCCCGCCGCCGTCGCGACGTCCATGTCCTCTTCACCGAACGCGGGCGCGAGGTGCACAACGCCGGTGCCCGAATCGGTGGTCACGTAGTCGGCGGTGAGCACGCGATGCGAGTTGGGATGGCCGACGAAGAAGTCGAACGGCGGTGCGTAGCTCAGGTCAGCGAGCGCGGCACCGTCGTATTCGCCGAGCACCTCCGGCTCGTCGCCCAGTTCGCGCGAGTAGTGCGAAAGCCGTTCTGCCGCAAGCACATAGCGCTTGTCGTCGGCACCGCGCACGTGTACGTAGCGCACGTCGGGGTGGACGGCGATGGCGAGGTTGGACGGCAGCGTCCACGGCGTCGTTGTCCAGATCAGCGCGTTCGCACCGTCGAGCGCGGCGAGCGGATGCTCGGCAGGCACGCTGAGCACCATGTCGACTGTGACCGCCGGGTCCTGGCGCATGCGGTATGAATCATCAAGGCGCGCTTCCTGATTCGACAGCGGCGTCTGCTCGTACCAGGAGTAGGGAAGCACGCGGAAGCCCTGGTAGATGAGCCCCTTGTCGAACAGCGACTTGAACGCCCACATGACCGACTCCATGAAGTCGAGGTCGAGGGTCTTGTAGTCGTTGTCGAAGTCGACCCAGCGCGCCTGGCGGGTGACATAGTCGCGCCACTCGCCGGTGTAGCGCAGCACCGACGAACGACAGGCCGCGTTGAATTCCGCGAGCCCCATCTCGTCGATCTGCGACTTGTCGGTGATGCCGAGCTGCTTTTCGGCTTCGATCTCAGCGGGCAAACCGTGTGTGTCCCAGCCGAATCGGCGGTCGACGAGCTTGCCGCGCATGGTTTGGAAACGCGGGATCAGGTCTTTGACATAGCCGGTGAGCAGATGGCCGTAGTGCGGCAGGCCATTGGCGAAGGGCGGGCCGTCGTAGAAGACGAACTCATCAGCGTCGGCGCGGTTGGCCAAGCTGGCGCGGAAAGTGTCGTCGGCGGCCCAAAAGTCGAGCACACGCTGCTCAAGCTCCGGGAAGGTGCCCGTACCGAAGTCGACGCGGGGGTAACCGCCGGAAGTGGTGTCCGCCATCGCGGATCTGCTCCTCGTGCTCACCGCGCCCGGTGGGACGCGATTGGTGGGCACGGGGACGATGCCGACGCGGGTGCGTCGATACCGCGGTACCACCCCGTTTGCTCACGAGCGAAATCGTGAGCCTCTCGTTGCGAGCTGTGACGGGCTCACCCGTTCGGTTCTACTGAGCGAGCGAACTCGCCGTTCTTCCGAAGACTCCCCGGTGATAGCCGGATCAACGTCGTAAGTACTTTCCATACTAACGCGCGGCGTCTACCGAATTATCCCCGCCTCGCGTGCCTGGACCGCACCGCCGTATCTGGCCTGCGCGTGGAGAGCGCGCCAACAAGCAACGTGGCGGCACCGATCACGCAGATCACGATGCATCCCCATGCCCAGATAACAGAACCGGTGGCCAGTGACGCGACGAGCAGTCCGAAACCGACTGCCGCGAGACCGAGCGTCAAGACGAGCATGCCGCCTCCCAAGCAAACCGACGGCCCAGAGTTGGGCGTACCCGGGTCGCGCGACGGTGCTGTCGCGCGACCCGGGTATCAGTTTACTTGGCGCCCTTGGCGAACGAGGACGGTGCGAGATTGTTGCTGGAACCGTTAGTTTCACCGGCGAACTCGCCGCCGTCGACCGGGACGGCCGAGCCACGGTTCTCCAGCTCTTCCAACTGCGATTCCAGGTACGACTTGAGCCGCACGCGGTACTCGCGCTCGAAGGTCTTGAGCTGTTCGATCCGGCTTTCCAGCACCGTGCGCTGCTGGGTGATCGTGGCCATGATCTCGGCGTGCTGACGCTCGGCGTCGGCGGTAAGCGCCTCCGCCTTGTCCTTGGCCTGCCGGATCTGGGTGTCGGACCGGTTCTGCGCGTCGGCGAGCATCGCGTCGGACTTCTGCCGCGCGTCGGCGATCATCGCTTCCGAGCGTGTACGGGCGTCGCCGACGAGTCGCTCAGAGTTTGCCCGCGCGTTCGACAGCAGGCCTTCGGCCTCAGTCTTGGCATCGGTGGTGAGGCGGTCGGCCATTTCCTGCGCGAGCGTGAGGACCTTGGCGGCCTGCATGTTCGCGTCGGGACCCTGAACGGGCGCGGGTGCGGCGACCGGCATCGGAACCGGCGGCGCGGCAGGGACCGGCTGCGGGATCGGTTCGGGTGCGGGCGGCGGCGCCTGCTGAACGGGGGCCTTGACGGCGGCCGGAGCCGAACCACGGTTAGCCTTGGCGTCTGCCAATTCGGATTCGAGCTCGGCGACCCGCTGACGCAAGTCGGCGTTCTCCTCGATCAGGCGCGACAGCTCCTGCTCGACGAGATCCAGGAAGGCATCGACCTCATCCTCGTTGTAGCCGCGCTTACCGATCGGCGGTTTGCTGAACGCGACGTTATGCACATCGGCTGGAGTCAGCGGCATCGAAGGATCCCTTCACGCGTCTTTTGGAGATCTAGCAAGCGGTCTTCTCGTTTCATTATGTCACACGGAGGTCACGGACGAGCCGAGGCTACCCACGACCTGCATGAGAATACCCAGCAGGATCACGAGCACCATGATGGAAAGGTCAAGGGAAACGCCACCCAACCTCAGCGGAGGTATCACGCGCCTCAGGAGTTTCACCGGCGGATCCGTGACCGTGAAGATCACTTCCAAGATAACGACGACGAAACCTTTCGGCCGCCAATCGCGCGCGAAGCTGCGGATGAGCTCAACGAGCACCCGACCGATCAGCAACAGCCAAAAGACGAGAATCACCACGTAGAGAACCGCGAACAGGGGGGCCACATGTTCACTCTGCCGTAAATCGGGCAACGTGCAAAATGGCCGCGCCGCGCGGTGCGCGGGCGGCCATCTTGGGTGAACGTGGCTAGCGCCTATTTCTGGTTGTAGAAACCGTTTTCGGCGATGCGCCTGCGCTCTTCGGCTGATACGTCAACGTCGGCCGGTGAGAGCAGGAACACCTTCGTCGCGACCTTGTCGAAGCTGCCGCGCAGCGCGAAGGCGAGTCCGGCGGCGAAGTCGACGAGCCGCTTGGCGTCGGCGTTGCTCAGGTCGACCAGGTCCATGATGACCGGGTTGCCCTCACGGAAACGCTCACCGATGATCCTGGCCTCGCTGTAGTCGCGCGGACGCAGCGTGGTGATCTTGGACAAGGATCCTCCGTCCTCAAAAATCCCGGGACGGCTCCTAGCGGTCTGCTCGGGACGCATGCGCTCATCGAGCCTGCGCTCCTCAACGTCGGGGTCGACGGCGAGGGCACCGCGGGTTGACCCGCGCATACCTGGTGCGACGCCGCCCGGCCGGAACCGTTGCCCCGACGACGGCGCGGTGTCGATGCGCGTGGGACGCCGAGGCGCCTCGTAGCGGTCATCACCGTAGGCGTCGCCGAGAAAGTCGTCGCGGCGGGCCTGGTAAGTGGGCTGGTAGGCGGGCTTGGGGTAATCCTCGTCGTCGAATCGGTCGACGCCGTAGCGATCTTCGGCGTACCGGTCGTAGCTGCGCTGGCGAGGACGCACGGCGGCGCGCTCGTCGGCAACCCGGGGTGCGGTGTCGTCGACGTAGTCGTCTTCGTACTCGTCGAGCGGGACCATGCCGAAGTACGCCTTGAACTTATGCAGCGTGCTCATGCCCCCACCTGCCCAGCGTCCACGACGGGACTGATTCGCTCGCTCCGCTCGCTCATATGGTCGACCTTCCTTCTGCCCGGTGGCGGCCGGGTGTTGAAGTTCTTGCTCAGCGCCTCGTCTGCCCAATCGTATGTGTCAAATGTGACTGATGAGGTTTCTTTGCTAAGGCGAGGTTATCGGTCGGCCGCCCATGAGGGCGGTTCCGACACGCACACAGGTCGAGCCGTGGGCGACCGCGATCTCCAAATCACCCGACATACCTGCGGAAAGTTCAGTCGCGTCGGCGTGTTGCGACAAGAGCGAGGCATGCAACTTCGCAAGCTTCGCAAAAGCTGCTTCTGGCGTTGTGTCAAGGGGTGGAATCGCCATCAGACCGGCCAAGGTGAGGCTTTCGACCTTCTCCACAAGATCAGCAAGCGCCAACATTTCGTCGGGTGCGACACCCCCGCGCGTGGGGTCGGCGTCGAGGCTGACTTGCAGCAGCACACGCAGGGGCGCGGTACGCTCGCCGACTGCCCGCGCTTCGCTCGCACCCCGGTCAAGCGCGTTTGCTAGCCGTTCGCTGTCGACCGAATGTACGGTGTGCGCCCACTTCGCGACCGACCTCGCCTTGTTGCGTTGTAACCGGCCAATCATGTGCCATTCGATCCCGTCGCGGCCACTTGCGGTGAGCTCGGCGACCTTGCCGCTCGCCTCCTGCTCACGCGATTCCCCGAATTCCCGTCGGCCGAGGTCGTAGAGAATCTCGACGTCGCTCGCCGGAAAGAATTTCGTGACCGGCAACAGCTTGACCGAGCCGGGCGCGCGACCGGCGTTGGCGGTCGCGGTGTTGACGCGGTCAACGAGCCCGTCGAGGCGACTACGCAGGTCATCGGCACGGTCCGGCGCGTGCGAGGTGATGGACGGTTCAGACATCTCGGTCCTCTCGGTGCTGCGGCCCAGCAGGGCGTGTGTTCGCGACGTTCAGCGGCGGATCGGGGGTACCCGAACCAGCGCGTTCAGCGCGATCCGGAATCGCGCCAGATCACGCTGCCAATCCGGCCGGTCGGCGCACCGCGACGGTGACTGAACAGCGTCTTGTCCTCGATCGTGCAGCGCGGGTCCAGCGCGATGCCAGCGACGCCCGCTTCGGTGAGCTGACGGCTGATGCCCGCGCGCAGGTCGAGGCCGGGGGTCTTGCGGACGGTCGTTGTCGCGCTGCCTGGGAGGTGTTTTTCCACGTCGGCGCGCATCGCGGCGGGCACCTCGTACTGGCGACCGGACGCGGCAGGTCCGAGGAACGCGCCGATGCGGTCGATGGACGCGCCAACCGAAACCATCGCGTCAAGCACGCGTGGCACGATGCCGATGCGCGCGCCGATGCGACCAGCGTGGACCGCGGCGATCACGCCCGCTTCGTCGTCAGACAGCAGCAGCGGAACGCAGTCGGCGGTAAGGACGACGAGCGCGAGGTCGGCCTGGGTAGTGACGAGCGCGTCGGTGACGGGCACCGGTTCGTCGCGCGGGCCGTCGACGATCTCGATGTTGCGCCCATGCACCTGTTCCATCCACACGAGCCGCTCCGGGGCCAGCCCGATACCTTCGGCAAGGCGAACTCGATTGCGCGCCACGGCAGCTGGATCGTCGCCGACGTGGTCGCCGAGGTTGAACGAGTCATACGGCGGGGCAGAAAAGCCGCCCGCGCGGGTGGTGGTGACCCGACGAACTGTGGTGGTTGAGGGCGGGGTGGTCATACCGACGAGCGTAGTGCGCTGAGCGGAGTGTGGCCGACCACGCCCGAACGTGGCCGTCCAACGCGAAAAAGGGCGCTAGGAGAGTCCCAGCGCCCTGATTCAGCTAACCGTTCGACTAGCGCCGCATGAAGATCGGCACTTCGATGTCGTCATCGTCGTCGCCGTCGGTGCGCGGCTCGGGCTCGACAACCCGGTTCATCGCGTCTTGGGTGACCCGCTGACGCTCCGACTCTCGGTACCGCTCGGTGTCGCGGTAGGTGGGCGCGGGCGCGGTACGCGCGCTCGACACCGCACTGGTCGCGGGCTCGGCGGCACGCACCGGCTCGGCCGGACGCGACTGCCCGATCTCACCAGCACGCGCGGTGCCGATGGGGTTGTTGCCCGACCTGGCCGACGCCACATTGGGCTCGAAACGACGGACCGAGGGGCCGCCACCGTCAAAACCCGCCGCGATCACCGTGACCCGGACCTCGTCGCCGAGTGAATCGTCGATGACGGTACCGAAGATGATGTTGGCTTCAATGTGGGCTGCTTCCTGCACAAGCGAAGCGGCTTCGTTGATTTCGAACAACCCAAGATCAGAGCCACCGGCGATCGACAGCAGCACGCCATGCGCGCCGTCCATCGATGCTTCGAGCAGCGGCGAATTGATCGCGGTCTCAGCGGCTTTCACCGAGCGACCTTCGCCCCTTGCCGAGCCGATGCCCATCAGCGCAGAACCAGCGCCGGACATCACCGACTTGACGTCGGCGAAGTCGACGTTGATCAGACCCGGGGTGGTGATGAGGTCGGTGATGCCCTGAACACCGTTGAGCAGCACCTCATCTGCCGAGCGGAACGCGTCCATGAGGCTGACGGCGGCGTCGCCGAGCTGCAGAAGGCGGTCGTTCGGGATCACGATGAGGGTGTCGCAGGATTCACGAAGCAGGTTGATGCCCACTTCGGCCTGGTTGCCGCGACGCTTGCCCTCGAACGAGAACGGCCGCGTGACAACACCAATGGTGAGCGCGCCCAACTTCCGGGCGATGCTGGCGACGACGGGTGCGCCACCGGTACCGGTGCCACCGCCTTCGCCCGCGGTAACGAAGACCATGTCGGCGCCCTTGAGCACCTCTTCGATCTCGTCCTTATGGTCTTCTGCCGCTTTACGACCCACTTCCGGGTCGGCGCCTGCGCCAAGGCCACGAGTGAGTTCACGACCCACATCGAGCTTCACGTCGGCATCACTCATGAGCAATGCTTGGGCATCGGTATTGACCGCGATGAACTCGACTCCCTTGAGTCCCTGTTCGATCATTCGGTTGACGGCGTTCACGCCGCCGCCGCCGATACCGACGACCTTGATCACTGCAAGGTAGTTGTGCGGGGGCGTCATGGGCTCTCGCCTTCCTTCGATCTAAAACCCTCAACATCAACCATAGGGTTGGCGTTATGTCAAGTATCCGACTGCTGCGGAACGCTATTCGCAGCCACCGCGATCCCGGCGCAGGCGCGCCGAGAAGGGAGGTGAGAATCTTGTTGCCATGGCAGTGGCGCTCACTTTACCGTGACCAGATTCGGACTAGAGACGTCGAATACAGTCCCCTCACGGGTTAGCAGCGGCAATACGACAGCGGCTTTGCGCTCATTATCGCCTGTGCCGCCCCACAGTACCTGTCTTCCGTCGCGAAGGGTAAGTGAGACGTCCGAAATCGACCGTGCGGCAACCTCGTCCACCTGAATCAGCAGCGCGGGGGGCAATGTGACCAGCACTTTGGCGGCTGCCGCGGTGACTGGATCAGTGCCCGCCGGATGCTCGGTGACCAATTTCGGAATTCCGATCGGTGGATTTGGCTCGATCGCGAATTCCACGCTTTCGGAGTCAACAAGATGGGCGCCCTGCGGAGAATCGAAGTACAGCACCGGAGTTCGTTCGACAACACTCACTCGAACCGACGACGGAAAACTGCGCTGCACCCGAACCGAACGCACCTTGGGAATTGTCGCGACCCTGCCCGCGATGGCCTCGGTATCGATACGCAGCATCGAACGACCATCGGGGATTTCGAGTTTCGCGATGACCTCATTCTCGGGGACGGCCGCCAATCCGTCGACGCGCACGCTGCGCACCGAAAGCACCGGGGTAAACCACGCCGCAGCGGCCAATCCCGCGACAACGACAACCGCGACCGCACTCCACAACCGATAACCGCGCCACCCGCGCGCGGCGGGCATCGGCAATCTCATCGACCCTGTGGGCGCGCGCGTAGGCCGTCGAGAATTTGGCCACCGAGCATCGTGACGTCGCCCGCGCCCATCGTGATGACGATGTCGCCCGGCTCGGCGAGACCGGCGACCTGCCTGCCGACCTTCGACATATCCGGCTGGTAGTGCACGGGTTTGGTGACGGCCTGCGCGACCAACGCGCCGTTGACGCCCGGCAGCGGCTCTTCCCGCGCCCCGTACACGTCGAGAACGACCACCTGGTCGGCCAGACTCAGCGCCTCACCGAACTCGGCGGCGAATGTGGCAGTGCGACTGTAAAGATGCGGCTGGAAAACAACGATCACGTTGCCGCGCTTAGCCCGACCGTGTTCGCGTGCGTCCTGGGCGACCAACTGCGCGGCCGCTTCCAGCACCGCGCGCACCTCGGTGGGATGGTGGGCGTAATCGTCGAAGACGCGCACCCCGTTTTCTCGACCGGTGAATTGGAAGCGCCGATGCACGCCGCCGAATCCTTCGAGACCAGCGATGATCTCGTCGATGTCCGCGCCGGTGGCCCGAGCGGCGAGCAAGGCCGCGAGCGCGTTGAGTGCCATATGCCTGCCCGGCACCGACAGTTTCAACGTGCGAGTGGCGGCTTCGCCAGCGAGCTGGAACTCCATGATCCCGCCGACGTCGCGCGGCTGCCAATCGACAAGGCGCGCACTGACCGGAACGGCCGCGTCGCCGAATTCGCCGGAACCGTAGCCAGCGACGCCGACGCCGCGCTCATGCAGACGCGGGGCGACGCGTTCGGCGAACGCGCGCGAACCCGGGTCGTCGAGGCACACGACGAGCAGGCCGCCGGGCGCAAGCCGATCGGCGAAGTCGTCGAACACCTGTGTGTAGGCCTCGTCGGTGCCGAAGTAATCGAGGTGATCGGATTCGATATTGGTGACCACCGCGACGTCGGGGTCGTATTGCAGCAGCGACCCATCCGACTCATCGGCTTCGGCAACGAAGGTCTTGCCGGTGCCGTGATGGGCGTTGGTGCCCGACTCATTCAGCTCGCCACCGACCGCGAATGACGGATCGACGCCGCAGTGCTGCAACGTGACGATGAGCATCGACGTGGTTGACGTCTTGCCGTGCGTCCCCGAAACCAACAGGGTGTTGTGCCCGCGCATCAGCGCGGCGAGCACGGTTGGCCGAAGCAAAACCGGGATGTCGCGCCGATGTGCTTCGACCAGTTCAGGATTGGTCTTGGGAATGGCCGCGTACGTGGTGACCACGGCCGTTGGCCCGCCGGGCAGCAGGTCGAGCGCTTCGGCGGCATGCCCGATGCGCACTTGCGCGCCGCGTGCCCGCAGGGAAAGCACCCCGCGACTCTCGCGTGCGTCCGACCCGGAGACCGCACCGCCGCGCGACAGCAGAATGCGCGCGATGCCCGACATGCCAGCACCGCCGATGCCGACCATGTGGACGCGTTCCAGCTCGGGTGGCAGGCCGGATTCGGTGGTGCCACCGAGTTCGATTTCGGGGCGGTCGATGGGCATGCCCGATTCGGGTGCGCTCATCGAGCGGTCTCAACAACGATGCGGGCGACCGTGTTGGCGGCGTCGCGGTGGCCCGCGCCCGCCGCGGCACGGCTCATCTTGTCAAGTCGGGGCGGGTCGAGCAGCAGCGGAATCACCTCGTCAATCACGTATTTCGGGGTCAGGTCAGCGTCAGCGACAATTGTGCCACCGCCCTGTGACACCACCGGACGCGCGTTGAATTCCTGCTCACCGTTGCCATGCGGCAGCGGCACGTAAAAGGCGGGCAAGCCGACCGCCGACACTTCGGCGACGGTCATCGCACCGGACCGGCACACCGTCGCGTCGGCGGCGGCGTAGGCAAGGTCCATGCGCGAAAGATAGGGAACGGCAATATATTTCGCTGTCCCGTCATTGACACCGGGATCCAATTCGACGGTGTTCTTCGGACCGTGCGCGTGCAGCACCGAAACGCCAGCGCTCACCAACTGTGTCGCCGCGCCCGACACGGCCTCGTTGAGACTCCGCGCGCCCTGCGAACCACCGGTAACCAGCAGGACAGGCCCTTCGGCGGGCAGCCCGAAATGCGCACGCGCTTCGGCGCGCAACCCGGCCCGATCGAGTCCGGTGATCGACGCGCGCACCGGAATTCCCACGATCTGCGCGTCCGGCAGCCCCGAATCAGGAACGGCGGCAAGCACTTTCGCGGCCAACCGCGCGCCAACCTTGTTCGCGATCCCGGCCTTCGCGTTCGCCTCATGCACCACAACCGGCACCCGACGTTTGCGTCCGAACACTCCCCCGCGCGCGGCGAGGTAGGCGGGCAGCGAAACGTAACCGCCGAAACCGATGATCACGTCGGCGTCGGTGTCGTCGATGACCTTGCGCGTCGCCTTCACCGACGCCCGCACCTTCGCGGGCAGTCGCAGCAGATCAGCGGACAGCTTGCGCGGCAACGGCACTGGTGGAATCAGCGCGAGCGGGTACCCACGGTCGGGCACCAGCTTAGTTTCGAGGCCACGCTCAGTGCCAAGCGCGGTGACCTGAATCGAATCGTCGAGCGCGCGCAACGCGTCGGCCACCGCCAACGCGGGTTCGATGTGTCCCGCGGTACCGCCGCCCGCGACGATCACCGACAACCCGTTCCGTTCGGACTTCGGGTGACTCACCTGGATCTACCTCGTTCTTTCGGATGTGGCATGGGATAGGTCGGTTCCCATGCTCGAGTCGAGCGTAACGACGACGCGCCGCGTCCCTGCGGCGCGCGGCGACGGGGTTGCGGTTGCGCTTCGCGGCGCGCTGCGGGCTTAGGTTTGGGTTTCGGCTTGGCTTTGGCCGGTGCCGCCTTGCGTGGCGCGTCGGCTTTGCCCGGGATGTAGAGGTCGGGAACGGGCAGCCGCAACAGGCGCGACAGTCTGCCGTCCTGGCCCGCTTGCAGCGCGGCGACCGCTTCGGGTTCGTGTCGCGCCGCGCTAGCGATGAGGCCGAACATGAAAAGCGTGATGGCGAGCGAAGAGCCACCGGCCGAAACGAGCGGCAACTGCAAGCCGGTGACCGGCAGCAACCCGACGACGTAGCCGATATTGATCAACGCCTGCGCGGTGATCCAGGTGGTCGCGGTCGCGGTGAGCAGGCGAAGGAACGGGTCGTTGGACCGCAATGCGATGCGAATGCCGGTATAGGCGAACATCGCGAAGAGCGCGAGCACGAGCATGCAGCCGAGGAAGCCGAGTTCCTCGCCGATGATGGCGAAGATGAAGTCGTTGTGGGAGTTGGGCAGGTAACTCCACTTCGCGCGACTCTGGCCGAGCCCGCGTCCCCAAATGCCACCGTCGGCGAGTGAGTATTTCGCTTGGCGCGCTTGGTAATTGATGCCCTGCGGGTCGTCGCCGGGATTGAAGAACGCGCGCATGCGGTCAGAGCGATACCCCGCCGACAGCGCGAGCACCATTGCCGCGATCATGCCGGTGATCATCGCGCCCGCGAAGATCTTCCACGGTAACCCGCCAAACCACAGCAGCGCCATCAGCACAACGCCGAGCGCGATCGTGGTCGACAGGTTCGGTTCGAGAATGACGAGCAGGCACACGAGCAGGCCGGCGGGCAGGACAGGGACGAGGATGTCTTTGAGCGGCGCGCCGCGTCGGGTGGCGAGCAGGTGCGCGCCCCACACGACCAGCGTGACCTTGACGACCTCGGACGGCTGAATCGACAGCGGCCCAATGTCGAACCAGCGCCGCGCGCCGCCGTGGACCGCGCCGATGCCGGGAATCAGCACGAGCAGCAGCGCGACAACGGAGGCGAAGAAGATCGGGAACGACCACTGGCGAACAAGTCGAAGGGGCAGCCGGAGCGCGATATAGAACGCGACCGCGCCCAGTGCCGCGAACATCGCCTGCTGCACGAACAGCGTGTACGCCGACCCACCACCCGCGTACGACTCGACGCTCGATGCTGACAGCACCATGACGAGCCCGAGGACGGTGAGCAGCGTGGCGATCGTGACGATCAGGTGAAACGACGCGAGCGGGCGGGCAAGCCACGCGCCGAAACGCTCACCTGCCCAGTTCGTCCGCGCCTTTTCTGTCACAACGCCCGCCCGATGTCACCATCTTCCAGTGCCGTCACCGCGTCGACGAAGCATCGACCGCGGTGGGTGTAATCGTCGTACATATCCAGCGAAGCCGCAGCGGGAGCGAGCAACACCGTGTCGCCGGGCCCCGCGAGACCAGCGGCGGCACGCACCGCGCGGCCCATGATCGCGTCAGCGCGCGCTGATCGGGAGGTGTCGACATCGTTGTTCATGTCGGCATCGTCTCCCGCATCAAGCTCGATGACCGGGACTTCGGGCGCGTGTCGCGCCAACGCGGCCGCGATGATGGGCGCGTCGGCACCGAAAAGGACCGCGCCGACGAGTCGTTCGCCGACTTCTTCGATCAGCTCATCGACGCTCGCGCCCTTGAGTAGACCGCCCGCGACCCAGACGACCTGCGGGTGGCCCAGGATCGACGCGCGCGCGGCGTGCGGATTGGTTGCCTTGGAGTCGTCGATGAAGACGACGCCGCGCACCTCGCGCACGAAGGCGGCGCGGTGCGGGCCAACCTTGTGTTCGACGAGCCCTTCTTTGATGAACTGCGGGGCGACGTCGATGGCGCGGGTGAGCGCCGACGCCGCGAGCGCGTCAGCGATACCGGCCGGTCCCTGCGGGCTGATGTCGGTGGTGTCGGCGAGGATCGCGGCCTTGGTGAACGCGCGGTCGAGCAGCTTGCCGTCGACAACGCCCAGTTCGCCGTCGGCGGGAACGCCGATACGGAAACCAACTGTCCTGCGCGCCTTCGCTTTTCGAGCGAGGCTGCGCGCGATGGGGTCGTCGAGCCCGACAACGCCGATGCGGCCGGTGAGCGCGCGCGCCTTAGCGGCGGCGTAAGCGTCGAGGCCGCCGTGCCAGTCGAGGTGATCTTCGGCGACGTTAAGCACGACACCCGCTTCGGGGCGAACCGAAGGGGCCCAATGCAATTGGAACGACGACAGCTCGACAGCGAGGATCTGCGGGCCCGGATTGCGCCGCAACGCGTCGAGAATCGGCAGCCCGATGTTGCCGCAGGCGACACTGCTGATGCCCGCGGCGCGCAAGATCGCGTGCGTCATCTGCGTTGTCGTCGTTTTGCCGTTGGTTCCGGTGACGACAAGCCACTTGCGCACCGGCCCGTAGATGCGGGCTTGGTCGACCCACCAGGCGAATTCGACGTCGCCCCACACCGGGATGCCCTCGGTGACCGCCGAGACGAGCACGGGCGAGTCGGGTCGCCAGCCGGGGCTGGTGATGACGAGGGCGAAGCGGCTCAGGTCGGCCGATTCCAGTTCGACACTCGTCGCGACTTCCAAGCCAAGCTCGGCCGCTTCGGCGAGTGCCTTCGCGCCACCGTCGGTGACGACAGGACGCGCGCCGATGTCGCGCAACGGTTGGATCAGCGAGCGACCCGAAACACCCCAGCCAGCGACGAGAACGTCACGGCCACGCAGGAATTCGAGCATGGGACCGGGCGAGCGCACGATGCGCGGGTTGTGTTCGACCATGACGCACTCACCCGACCTGTGAGAGGTATTCGCTGTAGAACAGCCCAAGACCGACGGCGGCGGAGATGCCAGCGAGAATCCAGAATCGGATGATGACGGTCGTTTCCGCCCACTTACTCAGTTCGAAGTGGTGGTGGAACGGTGCCATCTTGAACAGGCGGTTGCGCGTGGTGCGGAACACGACGACCTGCAGGACAACCGACGCCGCCTCAGCGACGAACAGCGCGCCGATCACGGCCATCAGCAGTTCGGTGCGGGTGACGATCGAGATACCAGCGATCAGACCGCCGAGCGCGAGCGAACCGGTGTCGCCCATGAAGATCTTGGCCGGGGCGGCGTTCCACCAGAGGAAGCCGATGCACGCCGCGCCCGCCGCCGCGCAAACCAGCGCGAGGTCGAGCGGGTCGCGCACGTCGTAGCAACCAGCTTCGGGGCTGGTGACGCACGAATTGCGGTACTGCCAGAAGGTGATGATCACGTACGCGCCGAGCAGCATGCTCATCGAACCGGCGGCGAGACCGTCAAGGCCGTCGGTGAGGTTCACCGCGTTCGACCAGGCGATCACCAGCAGCAGCACGACGATGACGAACACGATCGCGCCCATCGACACGGTGTTCCAGTCACGCACGTACGAGATGTGCTTGCTTGCCGGGGTGAGCCCGCTCGGGTTGCGGAACTGCAAGGCAAGCACCGCGAAAATCACGGCGGCGGCAGTTTGGCCGATGTATTTGCCTGCCGCGGTGAGGCCAAGGTTGCGCTGCTTGCGCAGCTTGATGAAGTCGTCGAGGAAGCCGACAACGCCGAGCGCGGTGGTGAGGCCGAGCACGAGCAGGCCCGATGCGGTCGGTCCTTCCGCGTCGTAACCGATGCCAATCAGGTGCGAACCGAGATAGCCGGCCCACATGCCGATCAAGATCGCGACGCCACCCATCGTCGGGGTGCCGCGCTTAGCCTGGTGGCTCGCTGGCCCATCGACGCGGATTTCCTGCCCGAAACCCTGCTTGGCGAACAACCGAATCAGCAACGGCGTCAACAGAATTGACACCGCCATCGCGATTCCGGCTGCGAAGAGAATTTGCCTCACGACTGCGTCTTACCTTCCCCTGCCCCGATCAAATGCTCAGCCACGGTCCACAGACCAACTGACTTCGACGCCTTGACCAGTACCACATCGCCTGCCGCGATCTCGTCGTCAAGCAGCGCGATCGCCGCTTCGATATCGGGCACGAGAATCGATTCCTCGCCCCATGAGCCTTCCATTACCGCTCCCTGGTGTAAGCCGTGGGAGGGTCGTCCGTCGCCGATCACGATCAGTCGGTCGACGTCGAGGCGAACGGCAAGTCGACCAATCGCGTCGTGTTCGATGACCGACGTGTCGCCGAGTTCGCCCATTTCGCCGAGCACCGCCCAGCTGCGGCGCGGCTCGCCGCCCGACTTCGCCAGTGTCACAAGCGCTTTCAGCGCCGCACGCATCGAGTCGGGGTTGGCGTTGTAGGAGTCGTTGATGACGGTGACGCCGTTGGCGGTGGTCCGCACATCCATGCGACGGGCCGACGCGGCGTTCGCACCTTCGAGCGCCTGGGCGACCGCCGCGAGGGTGGCACCGCATTCGAGCGCGACAGCGGCGGCCGACAGCGCGTTGCCCACCTGGTGTTCACCGTGGACAGCGAGCTGGACGGGCATCGATTCGCCATTGGCGTGCAGGGTGAAGCTGGCGCGCGCCTGGCCGTCCATGTGGACGTCGGTCGCGCGAATGTCAGCCTCGGTCGACAGCCCCACGGTGACGACCCGCGCTTTGGTCCGCGATGCCATCGCCGCGACGCGGTAGTCGTCGGCGTTGAGGACGGCGAGGCCGTCTTCGGGCAGGGATTCGACGAGTTCGCCCTTGGCTTGCGCGATCGCGTCGCGGCTACCGAATTCGCCGAGGTGGGCGGTGCCGACGTTGAGCACGACGCCGATGCGCGGCGGTGCGATGCGCGCGAGTTCGGCGACGTGGCCGACGCCGCGCGCCGACAGTTCGAGTGCGAGGAACTTGGTTTCGGGGTCGGCGCGCAGGGCAGTCCACGGGTGGCCGAGTTCGTTGTTGAACGAACCGGGCGGCGCGACAGTGGGCCCGAGCGGACTCAACACGGCAGCGATGAGGTCTTTGGTCGACGTCTTGCCCGACGAACCGGTGACCCCGACAACCGTGAGTCCATTTGTCGCACTGAGCTTTTCGGTGCTGATCCGAGCGATTTCCGCGAGGGCCTTGAGCACGGCGGCACCGGAACCGTCCGTGTCGTTCGACAGGGCGAGCGCGGCACTTTCGGTGGCACCGAGCGGCGGAACGACGATCGCGGGCACCCCGACGGGCCGAGCGGCGAGCACCGCGACCGCGCCAGCGGCAACAGCGGCGGCGGCGTGGTCATGGCCGTCGGCGTTCGCGCCGGGCAGGGCGAGGAACAGATCACCGGGACCCACTCGGCGCGAATCGAATTCGACCGAACCGGTCACGGTTGCCTGCGCGTCGGGGACGTCATGCAGGGTGCCCCCGCACGCGTCCGCGATTTCCCGCAGTGTCATCTCGATCATGAGACCGTCAAGTCCTCCGAGTCCGTTGCCGGACTTTGTTGTGCGAGTAGGGAATCCAGGTGGCGCGCGAGCACTTCCCGGTCGTCGAAGGGCTGCTTGACCCCGTTGACCTCTTGTCCTGATTCGTGGCCCTTACCCGCGACGAGCACGACGTCGCCGGTGCGCGCCCAGGCGAGCGCGGCGGCGATGGCGTCGGCGCGGTCGCCGATTTCGCGGATTTCGGCGCGATGGTCGGTGGGCAGCGCGAGCGCGCCAGCGGCGACGGCGGCGCGGATGGCGGCCGGGTCTTCGCTGCGCGGGTTGTCGTCGGTGACGATCACGAGGTCGGCTTCGCGTGCGGCGGCGGCACCCATGAGCGGGCGTTTGGCCGCGTCACGGTCGCCGCCAGCGCCGACGATCACGGCGAGTCGGCCGCTCCCGGCTTCGGTGAGGTGACCACGCAGGGTCGCGACGACCGATTCGACGGCGGCGGGTTTGTGCGCGTAGTCAACAACGGCGAGGAAGTCTTGCCCGCGCTCGACGCGCTGCATGCGGCCGGGGACGTCGACGGTGGCAAGGGCGGGCGCGGCCGTCGCGGGGTCGACGCCGGCTGCCGCGCAGGTGGCGACGGCGAGCAGGGCGTTGGCGACGTTGTAGCGGCCGGGAAGCCGCAGGCGGACCGGGAGTTCGGTGTCGTGCGGCGTCCGGGCGGTGAATTCCTGCTCGCCACCAGCGGTTTTGATGTCGCCGATGAGGTGCCAGCTGGCGGCGTCGCCGGTGGTGGACACCGTTATCGGCGCTGAGCGGTCGGTGCGCTGGTTGTCGGCGTCAGTCGCCTGCGTGTGCGGTTCGGAGCCGAGGTCGGCTGCGGCCGCCTGCGCGGCCAGCTCGGCTGCGGTGGTCGTCGCCTGCGCCTGGGCGGCCAGGTCGGATGCGAGGCGCTTGCCCCATGCGTCGTCGACGCAAATTACCGACGTGCGGGCCGCGACGGGCGAATTCGCGTCGAAGAGCAGGCGTTTCGCGGCGAAGTAGTCTTCGAAGTCGGCGTGGAAATCCAGGTGGTCCTGCGACAGGTTCGTGAACGCGCCGACCGCGAAGCGCACACCGTCAACGCGGCCCAATGCGAGCGCGTGGCTCGACACCTCCATCACGACCGCGTCGACGCCCTGTTCCACCATCGCGGCGAACATCGCGTGCAACTGCGGCGCTTCGGGAGTGGTGAGCGCGCTCGGCACGCGACGGCCGCCGATGCGGGTTTCGATCGTGCCGATGAGCCCGGTCGACAGGCCGGCGGCCTGCAAACCGGCTTCAACCAGGTACGACGTTGTTGTTTTACCCGAGGTGCCGGTGATCCCGATGATCGTGAGCTTGTCACTTGGGTGGCCATAGATCTCGGCCGAAAGCTCGCCAAGCTGCGCGCGGGCCGCGTCGACAATCAGCACGGGCACGTCGACGTCGCCGATCTGATCGGCACCGGCCGCGTCGGTGTACACCGCGACCGCGCCGCGCGCGATGGCGTCGGCGGTGAAGCGCGCGCCGTGGGCATTGGCTCCGGGCAGCGCGGCGAACAGGTCGCCTTGCCGCACCGCCGACGAGCGCTGTTCGATGCCGGTCACGTTGACGTTCGGTGACCCCAGAAGAGTGGCACCGGTGAGGTCAAGCAGGGCCTGCAGCGGCACCGACGGGGCACGGTCGGGCCGGAGCGCTTGCGGGCTTTGCTGCTCGGGCACAGGGCTCCTTTCGGAAAGGTCGAGCGTGGTCGAGCACGGGGGCGAGACGACGAGTCAGGTTACCGACACGGCGGTGGTCGATCAGAGCCCGGCCTCCAGAACAAACTGTTTCGGCTCCGGCGACGGCGGAACGCGGTCGCGTTGCAGCGCCCATGAGGCGATGGTGTGGAACAGCGGTGCTGCCGACTGGCCGCCACTGCCATCGGAGCTGCGCACCGGCGCGTCGAGCATCATGCCGATTACGTAGCGCGGGTTGTCGGCGGGTGCCATCCCGGCGAAGGTGATGTAGTACGACGAGGTCGAATAGCAGCGGCACGCTGGGTCGACCTTCTGCGCGGTGCCGGTTTTGCCGGCAACCTGGTACCCCTCGATCGCGGCGGGCGCGCCGGTGCCCGACTGCACGCCCATCGGGTCTTTTTGCACGGTCGATTGGAAGATCGTGCGCAATGTTTGCGCGGTTTGCGGGCTCACGACCCGCACACCGTCGGGTTGGAGTTCCTCGCTGCGCGTGCCGTCGGGAGCGACGCGGGCTTTCACGATGCGCGGCGGGATGCGCAGGCCGTCGTTGGCGATGGCCTGGTACATGCCCGTCATCTGCAGCGTGGTCATCGAAAGACCTTGTCCGATCGGCAGATTGGCGAAGGTGCCGCCCGACCACTCCGCGCGCGTTGGTACCTGCCCCGGGCTTTCGCCGGGCAGCCCGATGCCGGTGTTTTTGCCGAGCCCGAATCGGTCGATCATGTCGGCAAACCGATCTTCGCCAACGCGCTGCGCGAGCATCAAGGTGCCGACGTTAGAAGACTTTCCGAACACGCCGGTGGTGGTGTAGGGCGCGACGTCATGGGTCCACGCGTCGTTGACGGTGACGCCCGACATCCGAATCGACCCTGGAACTTGCAGCACCTCGTCGGCGTTGGTGACGCCGTACTCGATCGCGGCGGCGGCAGTGACGATCTTGTTCACCGAACCCGGTTCGAAGGGCTCGGTGATCGACGGGTTGCTCATGTCGGCTGAGGCCCAATTGGCCGGGCCCAGTGCGGGATTGAACGTGTTGTCATTGGCCATCGCGAGCACCTGACCGGTCTTCGCGTCGAGCACAACCGCCGACGCCGACGCCGCGCCGGAAGCCTGCTTGGCCTGCTGCACCTGCTGCTGCACGAAGTACTGCAGGTCTTCGTCGAGGGTGAGTTCGACACCGTGACCGTTGACGGCGGGCTCCTGGTCGCGGTAGCTGCCGGGGATCACGGCCCCGTCGGAACCACGGTCGTAGGTGCGCGACCCGTCGGTGCCAGCGAGCACCGAGTCGAGCGAAGATTCGAGCCCGATCTTGCCGCGCCCATCCCAGCCCGTCGCGCCAACCACGTTGGCCGCCAACGCCCCGCCGGGGTATTCGCGCAGGTCCTGACGCTCGGCACCGACCTGCGAGAACTTCGCGGTGACCTCGTTCGCGATGCGCGGATCAACATTGCGCGCCAAGTAGACGAACGGTTTGTCGCTGCGCAGTTTTTCAAGCAGCTCTTCTGTTTTCGGGCCAGTGGGGCCGAGTTTGTTGTGCACGAACTCGGCGATGTCTTTGATCCGCTGGTCCGGGTCGGGTGCCGACGGGTCGGCTTTGCGCGCTTCGGCCAATTGCTGTCGCACCCGAACTGGTTGGAACGTCAGCGCTTTCGCGGTGATGGTGAACGCGAGACGGTTGCCGTTGCGGTCGGTGATCGGGCCGCGCACCGCTGACTCGGTCTCTTTGGTTGTGCGTTGCGACGCCGCCTGCGCGGAAAGCCCAGGAGCAGCGATGCTTTGGACATAAAGCAACTGCACCGCGACCACACCAAGCGCGATCAGGAGCGTGCCCTTGCCGATGCTCAACCTGCGCCGAATGGGCCGGTCGCCACCTAACTGCGCGCGACGACGCGCCGAGCTGGCCGAACTACCCGGCGCGCGTCGCTTACGCGGCGACGACCCGCTTTGCCTCACCGTCCGCTCGCCGCCACATCAGGACGCGGCGTTTCGGTGACCGCATGACCGGTGGTTGGCGGGATCGTGGCTTGCGCGTTCGGCACCGTGGCACCACTGCTGCTGAGCCCACCGTTCGGCGACGCGGGGCTCACCGCGGCACCGCCCGGCTGGACCGGGACAACCCGTTCGCCTTGCGGCAGACCAGCACTCGGCGTTGGGGTGAGCGGGCCGTTCAGCGGTGGCACCGGAGCGCCTTGCGCAGCACTCGGCGTACCGATCACGGTGATCTCGCCGGTTGGCCCAATCACCAAGCGCGCCGGGTCTTTCGCCGGGATCATGCCCAATTCACGTGCGCGCGAAGCTAATTCCGGTGCCGAGTCGGCTGTGGCAACCTCGCGCTGCAGTGCGGCGCGCTCGTCGGCGAGCTTGCGGTTGACCGCGCGCGCGTCGCCGAGCTGGTAGCTGTCTTCGGCGGCACGAGTGGTGAGCAGCAACGTCAACGCGAGACCGCAGCCGAGCAGGCCGATGATCGCCGCGACGAACGGGATACGCCCCGCCATCTTCGACGTGACCGGCGGCACCGGAATGCCGTCGAGCAGTTGCTCGCGGGTGCGGCGCCGCGCGTAAGCCCGTTGGGCCGCACCAGATTTGGTTTTATCGGTCGTCTCCGCACGCCGGACCTGTGGTTCGGCGAGAGCGACGGCACCTTTCGATGTGCTCATCGTTGCCCCTCCAGCGTCGTTGTTGACCCTGGCGCGATCCGTTCGGCCGCGCGCATTCGCACCGGAGTTGCTCGAGGATTTTCCTCGATTTCGACTTCGGTCGCCTTTTCCGCGCCCCGGGTGAGCATCCGGAATTCCGGTCCCATCCCAGGCAATTCGACCGGCAGGTCGAGCGGGGAACGCGACACGATGCGTGGCGCGAACTCCTGTTTGACCAGCCGATCCTCTAGTGATTGGTAGGACATGACCACGATCCGCCCGCCGATACGCAGCGAGTTGAGCGCGGCGGGCAGGGCGGCGGCGAGGGAATCGAGTTCGCCGTTGACCTCAACCCGCAACGCCTGGAACGTGCGCTTGGCGGGATGGCCGCCGGTGCGACGCGCGGCGGCCGGGATCGTCGCGTACAGCACGTCGACCAGCTCGGCGCTCGTCGTGAACGGTTTCACCGCGCGACGCCGCAGCACCTCGGAGGCGATTTTGCCCGCGAAGCGTTCGTCGCCATAGGTTTTCAGGATGCGCGCGAGGTCGCCGTGGCCGTAGGTGTTGAGTACGTCGGCCGCGGTGATGCCGGTGGTGGGGTCCATGCGCATGTCGAGCGGCGCGTCGATGGAGTAGGCGAAGCCGCGATCAGCTTCGTCGAGCTGCATCGAGGAAACGCCGAGGTCCATGAGAATGCCCGAGACGGAACCTGTTTCGGCGAGCCCCGCTTCGTCGAGGGCGTCGGCGATGCCGTCGTAGCGGGTGTGTACGAGGGTGACGCGGTCGCCATACGGCGCGAGGCGTTCACCAGCGAGTTTGAGCGCGGTGGTATCGCGATCGAGGCCAACGAGCCTCAGCTCGGGATAGGTGCGCAAGAAATGTTCGGCGTGGCCGCCCAAACCCAGTGTGCAATCCAGATATACGGCACCCGGTTCCGTTAACGCGGGCCCGAGAAGCTCATCGGCGCGCCCCAACAGCACCGGAACATGGCGGGGGTTGTCGGTGCCATGATCTTTCACCTCAACCTCCCAGAAGATAGCTGTACTGCGTGGAAAATCGCCGTTATGTCATCGGGGCGAATGCTTCGAGGTCTCTGTCCGATGCGCGGCACCTGGCGTCGGGGAAGTACGTCAGGGTCCACGCCCGGGCAGAGGCCTCGCTGCACTCGCGGTGCTCGCGGCTAGAAGATCCCGCCCAGCGAATCATCTCCGGCTTGCGCGTAATCCTCCTCGTGCTCGGCGAGGTAGCTATCCCACGCCGCCTTATCCCAAATCTCAAGGAAGTCAACCGAACCCACGACCACGCAATCCTTCGACAGATTGGCGTAGCGACGATGGTCTGCCGACAAAACGATCCGGCCCTGCGCGTCTGGACGCTGTTCGTCAGTGCCCGCCGCGAGTGCGCGAACGAAAGCCCTTGCCTTGGGATTGGTTCGCGACGCTGCCGCTGCCCGCCGCGCGAGCGCGGTGAACTCTTCTCGCGGATACACGGCCAGGCTGTGGTCTTGACCCTTCGTGACCATCAACCCTCCCGCCAGATCGTCTCGAAACTTCGCAGGCAACGTCAATCGCCCTTTGTCGTCCAATCGAGGGGTGTATGTACCGAGAAACATCCCGGCCACCTCCCTACTGGATTACCTCGCCGTACGGCCTCTCCTGTAGTGCGCGCCCCACATTACCCCACTTTCCCCCACTTTCAATCGAAACCCTGGGTGATCCTGCTCCCCGACAAGACAATTCCGCAGGTCATGTCAGCTATCAATCAGAGCCAACGCAATCGCGTGTTTAAGCGACCCGCGCGGGTCGCCTAGCGCGTGTCCCGACAACGTTCAGCTAACAGCGGGTATTTCGGACGCGTTTTTGCGCGGCGAGTGGGGCGCGTGCCCTAGGTGGGTGGGCACAGACGAGTGAAGGCGGCGTCGCACCCGCGGTGGGTGCGACGCCGCCTTCGGTTCAACGAAGAGCTGAGCTACAGACGAGCTATTCCTGTTCGAACCTGCGCCGGAAACGGTCTTCCATGCGCGAGGAGAAGCCGCCCGACTTGCGCGGCGCACTGCCACGCGCCTGGGCGCCACCGGCCGACGCGGACGCACCCGCGCGGCCGGGCCGATGCACAGTGCCGACCATCAGCAAGACGCCAGCACCGAACATCGCGATGAAGCCGAACAGGCTGATAATCGGGAATTCACCGCCGAGCCGCACGGGCAGGGCGATGCCGGCGATGAGCAAGACAAGGCCGACGACGAACAACGCCGCCGCCTGCAGTCTGCGTCTCGACGACGTAGAACGGAGACGTCCGCCGCGAACAGACGAGGCGAACTTCGGGTCCTCAGCATAGAGAGCGCTCTCGATCTGTTCGAGCATGCGCTGCTCGTGCTCGGAGAGTGGCACGGTACCTCCCCCGGCACTAGGCGTGGCTGGTCGCCTCCGGGTAGGCGACGGGTAGCCGACCTTGGCGGCTATCTGCTCCCCATGATACGAGTTCGATCGTGGCCGTACCACCTACTCGGTGATAACTAAGCGGTCATGTCCCGGTCGCGACTTGGCAGCGGCGGCGTCTGCGCAGGTCTGACGGCTGCCGCGGCAAGCGCGTCGTCGACGTCGTAGAGAAACGCGCCGACCCGAGAGCAGAATTCGTCGGCCTGGGCTGCCGTTACGCCACGGTCGAGACCCGCTTCCAGCGCGGCACGGAGCTGGGAATGGGCTTCGAAGTAGTCGGCCCACATCGCGAACTCGGTGCGCGCGCGCCGCAGCAGCACCCACGCGCTGCGTGATCGGGCGCGCGGAGCTTGGTCAGCTCCCACGAGCGCGATGATCGCGCCCGCGCCACGCAACGCGGCGAGGTAGGCGGTGCGCAACCGCTCCCCTGGCTCGTTTTCCCATGCCGAATCGGTGAGTAAAGCGTCGGCTTGGCGAAGTAATCCGCCCGCGCGCCCATCGTGTCCAGCCATCTACCGCACCTTTCACCCCTCGCACTGATCGAACAATCATTCGAACGTTTGAATTGAGCTTCAATGTAGAGGCACCCACCGACAAGTTTCCGACGAGAGCGATGACAGCCGTCAAGCCCAACCACACCCCCGCCCCGGTCGTCGTCGACCTGAGCGCCGCAGCGCTGCGCGTTCGGATGCACGACGCCCTGTCGGTCTATGTCGCCGCGATGGACTATCCGCGCGGCACCGAGCGCCATCGCGCGCCGATGTGGACCGAACACACAACCCGGGCGGGGTGGCGCGCTGTCGCGGCGATGCTGCCCGACGATTCGGGTGCGATTGACCTGCGTAGCTCCCCGATTCTCGCGATCGCCTACGGATATCGGGGCGCGCCTCGGCAGTGGTGGCATCAGCAGGTCCAGGTCGGCATGCGACGCTGCGGCTGGCCCGACAGTGCCGCGCGCGACCTGCTCGCCGACTATTTCGAGCTCACCGAACTGCATGTGCATCCGTCGGCGCAGGGTCGTGGGATCGGCGCGACGCTGCTCGCGCGGTTGCTTGTCGACCGGCCCGAAGCCGCCGTTTTGCTGTCGACACCCGAGGTGCCCGCTGAAGAAAATCGGGCGTGGAAGTTGTATCGCCGCGCTGGGTTCACTGACGTGATTCGCGACTTCGTCTTCGCGGGCGACACGCGGCCGTTCGCGATTCTTGGTCGTCGCCTGCCCTTCGACGGGGTGCTGTGAGTTCGGTTGTTGTCGTTGGGTCTGGGCACAACGCGCTGGTCGCGGCCTGTTATTTAGCTCAGGCTGGCAAGCGGGTCACGGTGTTGGAGCGCGACACCGTGCCCGGCGGCGCGGTGTCGACCGTTGAGCGGTTTCCCGGATACCTCGTCGATCGTGGGTCGTCAGCGCACATCATGGTTCGCCACACCGGGATCATCGAGGAACTGGGGTTGGCGCGGTTTGGGTTGCGCTACCTCGACTGTGATCCGTGGGGGTTCACGCCGGGCGACGGAGTGTCGCCACCGATCGTTTTCGAACGCGACCTCGCGCGGACGTGCGCGTCGATCGAGGCGGCGTGTGGGGCGCGCGATGCTGACGCGTATCGCCGGTTCGTTGAGCTGTGGGGGCCGCGTAGTGCGCGGGTGATGCGGGCGTTCGGTGGGCCGCCGACGCCTGGGCGATTGTTGCGGTCGTTTTGGGGGTTGGACGCGTCGGCGGGTGGGTCGGCGCTGTCGCGTGAGTTTCTGCAAACCGGCGACGCGCTGTTGGACAGTTACTTCGACGACGAACGACTCAAGGCGTCGCTCGCGTGGTTCGGGGCGCAGTCGGGGCCGCCGATGTCGGAGCCGGGGACCGCGCCGATGGTGGGGTTCGCGGCGTTGATGCACACGTTGCCGCCCGGGCGGGCGGTTGGCGGGAGTGGGGCGTTGAGTGCGGCACTGATCGCGCGGTTGCGTGCTGACGGTGGTGAGTTGCATTGCGGCGATGGGGTTTCCGCGCTTTCTTCGGTGGGCGATGAGTGGCTGGTACGAACCGAGTCGGGTCGAGAGATTCGCGCCGATGCGGTTGTCGCGGGTTCGCACATCCTCACCACGCTTGACCTGCTGCGGGCCGGTGGGTTCGCGCCGGAGGTGCTCGACGAGTGGCAGCGGCGGATTCGCGTCGGGCCGGGGATCGGGATGGTCGTGCGGTTGGCGACGGACGCGTTGCCCGCCTACCCCGACGCGTCGGTCGCTGAGTCAGCGCACGGCTTGCAGTTTTTAGTTGCCGACCGCGCGCACTTGCGGTTGGCGCATGGGAATGCGATGGGCGGTTGCTTGCCGCCGCGTCCGGTGGTGTTGGCGATGAGTTTCAGCGCGGTCGACCCGTCGATCGCGCCAGCGGGACGGCATCAGGTGTCGCTGTGGTCGCAGTGGCATCCGTACGCGCTCGCTGACGGAAGTTCGTGGTCTTCGCACGCAGACGCCGAGGCGGACCGGATCATCAGCGAGGTCGACCGCTTCGCTCCGGGCTTCAGCTCGTCGGTGCTCGACCGATTCGTGCAGACGCCGGTTGATTTGGAGCGCGAGATGGGGTTGCGCGGCGGGAACGTGATGCACGTTGAGATGTCGCTGGACCAGATGATGCTGTGGAGGCCATTGCCCGAACTGTCGAGCCAGCGGGTCCCGGGCGCGCCGGGGTTGTATTTGACGGGCGCGTCGACGCATCCGGGAGGTGGGGTGTCGGGGGCGAGCGGCCGAAGCGCGGCGCAACTGTTGCTGTCGGATGGGCGGGGGTTGCGCAGGTTTTTGCGCCGATGAGGGGTGTGGGGAGTCGCGGAGGCGCCGGAGCCGCTTCGGCGGACGAGCTCACGCTCACTCACACCGTCGAAAGTGGTTGCGGCAGACCATTATCGGTGCAGCGCCCTCGGGTCGTGTCGATGTTTCAGCGTGGGCGGTGACGCGCAGGTGCCGTGGCAGCCAGGAGGTGTTGGCTGGGCCGGGCGCAGGTCGAACGACCGCGCGCTGCCTTTGTACGGGGACGCTGTGACGATGCGAGGTGCGGGCAGTGCGCGGTGAGTTGGCGGCTCGGTATTCGGTGAGCGCTCGAAGCGTGGTGCGGCGGGTCGTCGGGGGTGTGCGGGCGTGGTTGCGGGCTGAGCCGGTGCGGGTGCTGCCTGCGGGGGCCGCGCTCTTGCTTGTCGCGGTGCAGATCGCCTATCCGCTCACCGACGGGGCCGCACGGGACGCGGTTACCTGTGCGGTCGTCGGGTTGTCAGCGCTTACCGCGTTACTGCATGCCTGGATCACGCGCGGATTCGCTTGGGCCGCTTCATTTTTCGTCATCGTGTCCGGGCTTGGGTTCGTTGCCGAGGTTGTCGGGACGCGGACGGGGGTGCCGTTCGGGGCGTACTCCTATGCGGTCGGCCGACTCGGGCCCGCCATCGCCGACGTGCCCCTCGTGGTTCCGCTGGCGTGGACCGGTGGGCTGTACCCGATTTGGATCGTCGCGGGGTTGGTCTCGACTGGGCCGTTGCGCCGGGTCGCACTGTTCGCGGTGAGCGCGGTCGGCTGGGACCTTTTCCTCGACCCGCAGATGGTCGCGGACGGCCAGTGGACGTGGGCGGACCAGTCGCACGGCCTGCCCGGTCTTCCGGAAATCCCGCTGACGAACTACGTCGGGTGGGCATTGGTTGCGACCGTCATGGGCGTGGGGCTAACGCTGCTTGACCGCTTCGGCCCCCGCCCTCGCACCGTAGCTGTGACCGCGCGCCCACCCCAGCTCGATGTGCCCGTGACAGGCGATCACGCCCGTCGCAACGGTATTGGCGCATCGATGTCACCGACCGCACCGCCGCGGAGCGAACCCGGACCCGGCGAGATCGATGCTGGCGCACCGAACGACCCGATCGACCAGGGCGGCACCGCCGCACACCTCGCACTCGCACGACCACGGTCGAATAGCGGCCCTTTCGCCGACGACGCGGTACCCGTCGCCGTCCTGCTCTGGACGTGGCTCGGGTCGACGCTCGCACACGCGGTGTTCCTCGGACTGCCCGCATCGGCGGTCTGGGGGTTCGTAGGGATGGCACCGATTGGGGGCGCGCTGGTGTACCGACTGCGGGAACGTGCCCGGCGCGGGCCACAGACTGCCGGTTAGGGACCGTGCGTGCGGGCACGGGCGACGCCGCGATCGAGTCAGCGACTCGCCCAGCTCGTGTCGGGGTCGACTGGGTGCAACGGAGCGTCGACGGGCAAGAGCACAGTCCCGCTCGGGTCGGCGCGACCACGGTGTCCGTCCAGTTCGCGCCCGTCAATGAGGTCGCTGACAAGGAGTCATGCTCGGGTCGACGCTCGCACACGCGGTTTGCCGCGGACTGCCCGCGTCGGCGGTGGGGGTTCGTGGGAACGGCACCGATTGGGGCGCGATGGTGCTTCGGCTGCGGGAACGTACCCGGCGCGGACCAGGGTCAGCTGGCTAGCACCGTGTCTTTGGGCTGCCCGCGTCGGCGGTGTGGAGGTTCGTAGGGGTGGCACCGATCGGGGGCGCGATGGTGTACCGACTGCGGGAACGTGCCCATCGCCGGCCACAGTCGGCTGGTTAGGGCTGTGTGTTCGGGCTGCGCGCTTCGGCGGCACGGGTCGTGCGAATGTGGGCGCGCTGGGGTTTCGTAGGTGGGAAAGGGCTGGTCGGGGCGGGGGTCGGGGCGTCGGGTGGGTTATGCGGCGTGAGCCTGGCACGATGTGACCCGTGCAGCCGAGTCCCGTCGCCGACATGCCCATCGCCAGCCGACCTTCACGTGCGCCGCGAGTGCGGCGTCTCGCGTCGGTGATCGCCCTGTTCGCGTTGCTCGCGCCCGCGCTTGTCGGATGCTTGCGTGTGCAGGCGTCGCTTGGCGTTTCGTCGAACGACCGCGTTTCCGGGCGGATTGTCGCGGCGTCAGTGCCGACGAACTCCAACGACAAGGGTCCGCAGCTCACGACGCCCGAACAGCTCGCCGCGAAGGTTCGCATCGAGAACTACAACCAGGACGGGTACGTCGGCTCCCAGGCGTTTTTCGACGACCTCTCGTTCGGTGAGGTCAGCCAGTTGGGTGGGCTGTCGGATCAGACGCAGGGCATGTTCTCGCTGAACTTCACGCGTTCGGGCGATTTGGTGAGCCTCGCGGGTCGCGTTGACCTCCAGTCGGTGCCACCCCACGGTTCCGACGTGCAGTTCTCCATCGCGTTCCCCGCGCGTGTCGCGAAGACCAACGGCACCCGCGAAGGCGACAACACCGTCTTGTGGAAACTGCCCGCGGGTGAGGTGAGCACCCTGCGCGCCGAGGTGAAGTACGCCGACCCGAACACCCGCTCGTTCGCGGGCTGGGCGGGCATCGTCGGCGGGATCACCCTTGCCGTCGCTGCAGTGGCGGCGGGCATGGCCTACCGCAACCGCAACCTCCCGCCACCGAACGCCCCGCGCCCGAGCTTCTCCCCGTCCGAAATGTGGCGTGAGGTGGCGAGTCGCCGACTTGGGCGGTAGGAGACAGCGACACCCGACCGGGTCTGGCTGCGCACCGATAGCTCGCAGGTGGGCCAGCCCCGCCACGCCAGGTCGACGGGGGTTTGGGCGGCGGGTCGCGTGCGGATGAACTGGGCGCGCGTCGGGCGCGGGTTGACCTCCCTCGGCACCGGTGTTGCCTGCGCGGGGACGCTGACCGCCGCCTACAACCTCGCGACGATGCGCGTGTTGCCGCGTGCCGGAGTGGCGGTGCTTGAGCCAGTGACGGTGTGTATTCCGGCGCGCGATGAGGCGGAAACGCTGCCGCGCCTGATCGCCGACCTTCGCGCACAGGTTGGCGTGCCGCGCATGCGGGTGCTGATCCTCAACGACGCGTCAACCGACGACACCTTCGCGCGAGCACACGAAGCGATCGACGGCGACGAACGCTTCACCTTGCTGCACTCAGCCGCCGAACCAGCCCCTGGCTGGACTGGCAAAGCCGCAGCATGCGCGCGCCTCGCGGCACGAGCGGTTGATCTCGCCCAGCGGAACTCCAACGCAGACATTGCCGAGGATGGCGCGGACTCCGTTCAGGAACGCGGTGCAGCTACGCAGGGTCGAGCGGGACTGTCTCCGCGCATCGCTTCGCGCGGAGAGACGCTGGTCTTTCTCGATGCCGACGTGCGGGTGGCGCCGCAGGCGATCGCTTCCGCTGTCGCCGAATTGCGCAGGGGCAGTGCGGGATTGGTTTCGGTCTGGCCGGAGCAACTCGCGGGGTCGACGGTCGAAAAGGTGATGCAACCGCTGCTTGCCTGGTCGTGGGCGTCGACCCTGCCGGTGACCGTCAGCAATCGCAGTCTGCGGACGTCGATGGCGGTCGCCTGTGGACAGTTCCTTGTCATCGACGCTGACGCCTATCGCGCGGCTGGCGGGCACGCCGCTGTTGCTGCCAGCGCGACCGAGGACCTCGATCTCGCCCGCGCCTTGCGCAGAAGCGGTGCGAAAACGGTGTTGGTCGCCGCAGGGCCGGGGGCCCGTACTCGCATGTACACCGATGCGACCGCCCTCACCAGCGGATATACGCGCTGGCTGCACTCGGCCTACGGTGGTCGCATCGACTCCGGCGCCGCAGTGGGCGCGGTGCTCGCGCTTGCATATTGGGTTCCGCCGGTCGCCGCCGTCTTCGCGCGCGGTCGCACGCGCCGCATCGGTTTGCTTGGGTACGCGGCTGCCGTCACGGGCAGACTCCTTGCGCGGCGCATCGAAACACCATCGGCACCACCACTTTCCGATGTCACCTCAGCGGCAGCGCATCCCCTCGCAGTGGCCAACTATCTGACCCTGTGGGCGCGCTCGCACTACCGCCGCCGCAACGACAAACTCCGGTGGAAGGGCCGAACCTTGGTCGCCACCGGACACGTGGCACCCGCATCACGTCTGCGCTGATCCATCCCCGGAATCAGTCCGAGGCTCCTCAGCGCGGCTTTGCCGGTTGGGCAGTCGCACCGTCGCCGCCGTGGCGACGAACTCCGGTGGAAGGGCCGAACCTTGGTCGCCACTAGACACGTGGCACCCGCATCACGTCTGCGCTGACCGATCCCCGGAATCAGTCCGAGGCTCCTCAGCGCGGCTTTCCCGGTTGGGCAGTCGCACCGTCGCCGCCGCAGCGACGAACTCCGGTGGAAGCGCCGAACCCTGGTCGCCACTAGACACGTGGCACCCGCATCACGTCTGCGCTGATCCATCCCCAGAATCAGTCCGAGGCTGCTCAGCGCGGCCGGTTGGGCGGCCGTGGTCTGCGGCGCACCGCCAGCTCCTGCGGCGGGGGTGCCGTGGCAATGTTACGAGTCGTCTCCGCACGGACGAAACCGCACCGAAAACCGGCCAATCCCACCACTTTCCGAAACCGATTGCGGTGGCACAACTGCCGACGCGTGCCTACGTCCACTTGCGGACCCGCACCGACGCTCGCCACCTCAGCGTCGCAGGCGCGCCAGGCCGACTGAGCGTCCCCAACGGCGGCAACTAAGCGGTTGCGATCCGAGTGGCATAAACGTGCAAGTTCACGCCCAAACTGCCGAATTCGAGTGCCCAAGCCGCGAACTAGCACGAATATGCCACCTGTATCGCAACCACCCCGTTGCCATCCCATTCCCGGCGATTGTCCACCCCGACACACCCAACCGCGCCGATGCGCTCACGCTGATTTGTACCGTTGTGCAACCCCCACATCGTGACCGATGCTCATCGTTGTCTGGACCAGTTGGTCCGGGCGGCTAACCATCCAGAGCGACCGAGAGACCTGGCTCGATGACGTCGCAGCAACCCGTCCGCACATGCGGAGGTGGGTGCTTCCTGCCAGGTGCGATGGAGGAGTAGGGATTTCGATGACCGTATCCGTAAGTGCTCCCGCGGATTCTGCGTCATCGGTCGATGTCGACCCGGTGCCGCCGATCGCGGGCTCGTGGCATCCGTGGCGTTGGGTCGTCGCGGCTGTCGCGCTGGTGCTCGTCGCGCAGTTCGCGCACGGGCTGATCACCAATCCGGGCTGGGATTGGGCAACGTTCGCACAGTATTTCACCGCGAAATCCGTGCTCGCCGCACTGTGGGTGACGATTGAGCTCACCCTGTGGGGCGCCGGGCTCGGCTTCGGCCTTGGCCTGTTGATCGCGATCGGCCGCATGTCGACCAACCCGGTGCTGCGCGTGATCGCGTGGACCTACATCTGGGCGTTCCGGTCGATTCCGCTGATCGTGCAGCTGCTGTTTTGGTTCAACATCGCCTACCTGTATCAGCGCCTGTCGCTCGGAATTCCGTTCGGCCCCGGCTTCATTGACTTCGAGGTCAACGGGGTGATCAGCGGTTTCAGCGCCGCCGTGATCGGGCTCGCGCTGCATCAGGCCGCGTATTCGGCCGAGCTGATTCGCGCTGGTCTCCAGTCTGTCGATGAGGGTCAACTGGAAGCTGCTGCGGCGCTTGGCATTCCACGCTGGCGACAGTTCCGCACCATCGTGCTCCCCCAAGCGATGCGCTCGATTCTGCCGAACGCGGCCAATGAGGTGATCAGCCTGTTCAAGTCGACCTCCATCGTGTCGGTGATGGCGATCGCGGAGCTGTTCTACCAGGTCCAGGTCGTTTTCGGCCGCAACGGCCGCGTCGTTCCCCTGCTCATGGTCGCGACCGTTTGGTACATCATCCTCACCACGATCCTGTCGGTCGTTCAGCACTACGTGGAGCGCTATTACGCGAAAGGCGTTGGCCGCCAAGCAGTTCAGCCACCGTGGCAACGCGCGAAAGAACGCTGCATCGCCATCGCCAACGCGACCGCACCAAGGGGAGCAACCCGATGACCACTCCCGCCATCGCCGCTCGCGCGATTCACAAGTCTTTCCGTGGCACCGAGGTGCTACGCGGGGTCGACCTCACCGTCGCACCGGGCGAGGTCGTCGCCGTGATCGGCCCGTCCGGCTCCGGCAAATCCACCTTGCTGCGGGTGCTGAACCACCTCGAAGCCCAGGACTCCGGCACCGTCGAAGCCGACGGCGAACTCATCGGCTACCGGCTGCGGCGCGGCGCGCTGCACGCGCTCAGCGACCGCCGCGTCCGCGCCCAACGCGCCCATATCGGCTTCGTTTTCCAGCAGTTCAACCTGTTCCCGCACCTCACCGCGTTGGAAAACATCGTGTTCGCGCCGGTGTCGGCGCAGGGCCGCGACCGCGCGACCGTGCGTGCGGAAGCACTCAGCCTCCTTGAGTGCGTCGGCCTGAAAGATTTCGCCGACGCCTACCCGCGCCGACTTTCCGGCGGTCAACAGCAACGCGTCGCCATCGCACGCGCACTTGCCTTGCGCCCCAAGGTGATTCTCTTCGACGAGCCCACCTCCGCGCTTGACCCCGAACTAGTCGGCGAAGTCCTCACCGTGATCGCCACGCTCGCCCATCAGGGCACCGCGCTGGTGATCGTCACGCACGAAATCGGTTTCGCCCGTGAGGTTGCCGACCGCGTCGTCTTCCTTGACGGCGGCAAAGTCGTCGAAACAGGCACTGCCGCACAGGTTCTCGACGCCCCCGAACATCCGCGTACTCGCGCTTTCCTCGCTCGCGTTCACTAGCAGAACAGGCTCTTGATGAAATTCTCTACATTCTTTGGCATTACGGCCGCGGCGACGCTGTTGCTGACCGGGTGCGGCACCGATCCCGAGGCTGCCAACACGGTCAAGGCCGCTGGCGTCACCTTCGACCTGTCGCCGGAGCAGGCCGGTCGCATCCACGTCCCGAAGGACGAAGCGGCAGCAGCGTTGGTACCCAAGGCAATTCGGGATCGCGGCACGCTGCTAGTGACCGGCCCGTCTGGCGCTGCCCCACCGCTGCGGTTCTACGCGACCGACGACAAGACCGTCATTGGCTCCGAAGTCGACCTCGCCACCCTCTTCGCTGACAAGCTCGGCCTGAAACTTGTTCCTCCGTCGCCGATTGGTCGGTGAACTTCGTTCGCGTCGACTCCGGTGAGGTCGACGCGTTCATCTCCAACGTGACCGTCACCGAGGAGCGCAAGGAGAAGTACGACTTCGCGACCTACCGCAAAGACAACCTCGCCGTCGAGGTGCCTAAGCAGAGCACGCTTGAGTTCAAGGATCGAAAGAGCTTGGCGGGCAAGCGGGTTGGCGTCGGCAGCGGTACCAATCAGGAGCAGCTCCTGGTGAAGTGGAACGAGCAGAACGTCGCCGAGGGGCTGCCCCCGGTCGACATCACTTACTACCAGCAGATCACCGATCACTACCTGGCGCTCCAGTCGCAGCGACTCGACGCCTACATCACCCCCAACCCGAGCGGCATTTACCACTCGACAACGTCGGGCCAGACGAAGCTGGTTGGTTCGTTCTCCGGCGCTGGCGACATCATCCAGGGCGAAATCGCCGTGACGACCAAGAAGGACAACGGCCTGATCAAGGCCATCCACGCCGCGATCGCCAGCGCCATCGCCGACGGCAGCTACCAGAAGGTGCTCGACCGCTGGGGCCTCGACTCGGAGAAGGTCACCGAGTCGCGCATCAACCCGCCGGGCCTGCCCAAGAAGCCGGTCGCCTGATGAGCTCGTCGACGCGCGAACTGCGCGTGCATTCGGTTGCCCAAGACGACCCGCTCGCCGCGCCGCTGCTCGCTGAACTGGCCGAGGAGTACGCGACGCGCTATGAGCGCCCGCCCGTCGCGGTGCATGACAGCCTGCGTGCCTACTCCCCCGACCACTTCGCCGCACCGCACGGCGCGCTGCTTGTCGTGACCCGCGACGACGAACCGATCGCGGGCGGCGCGTTCCAGCGCTATGACACCGAAACCGCTGAGCTGAAACGCATTTGGACGTCGAAGGCGCATCGCAGGCAGGGTCTGGGTCGCTTCGTTGTCGCCGAACTCGAAGCACTCGCACGCGAACGCGGCTACCGGCGCGTGTACCTGACGACCGGCTGGCGACAGCCCGAGGCGGTCGCGCTGTACCTCGCCGCTGGCTATCGCGCCCTGTATGACCCGACGTTGCCCGCCGAAGAGGTTGGGCCGCATCCGTTCGAGAAGTGGTTGACCGCATGAAGTTCTTGTTGATGACGCTCATCACCCACGCTCCCGACCCGATTACGGGCGTCACGCCGTCGACGCGCGGGCGGTTCGCCGAGGTGATCGACATCGCCGAACGCGCCGATGACCTGGGTTTTGACGGTTTCGCTGTCGGCGAGCGGCACGAGGATCCGTTCATCTCGGCCGCGCCGCCGGTGATCTTGAGCAACCTCGCCGCCCGCACGCGCAATATCGCGCTGTTCACCGCCGTGACCACGCTGAGCCTGCTCGACCCGGTGCGCGCGTTCGAGGACTATTCGACGCTCGACAACCTCAGCGACGGCCGCCTTGAGTTGATCATCGGCAAGGGCAACGGCACCGCACAGGCCGAGCTGTATCACGTGACAACCGACGACCAGTGGGACCGCAATCGTGAAGGCTACGAACTGTTTCGGCAGTTGTGGGCAAGCGATGACGTGACGTGGGAAGGCCAGTTCCGGCCGTCGTTGAAGCACGCGAAAGCACTTCCGCGACCGCTGCAACCGCGCCTGCGCATCTGGCACGGCAGCGCGACAAGCAAGGATTCGGTCGAACTCGCCGCCCGCTACGGCGACCCGGTTTTCTCGGCGAATGTCACCAATCCTGTTGCGCCGTATGCGGAATTGATCGCCTACTACCGCGAACGGTGGGAGCACTACGGGCACGATCCCGCCGACGCGCTCGTTGGCGCGGGCACTGCGGGCATTCAGGTGTCGCGCACGTCGCAGGAGGCGCTTGCCGCGTTCGCACCGATTTACGCTGCGCGCCTTGAGCTTCAGCGCACGCGCGGTATTCCGATCGTGTTCGACACCCTAGAAGATTTCGTTGAACGGTCGTCGGCGCTCATCGGGTCGCCTGAGCAGGTGATTGACAAGGTGAGCCGCTACCACGAGCAGCTCGGCCACGAGGTGATTCACCTTTCCGCCGACCGCGACGGTCGTTCCGAGTCCGCGTTTATCGACAGTCTCACCCTGTTCCAAGCCGAGGTGGCGCCGGAGTTGCGTCGTCGCATCCCGTCCAGGCCGCTCGCCTCCCAATTGTCCGGAGCCACACTGTGATTCGCTCTCGTGTTCTCGCCGTCGCCGCCGTTGTCGCGACGGCGACCACTCTCGCCGCGTGCGGCACCGACAGCGCTGGCGGGGGCGATGCCGGTCCGCCGCAGCCCGGCGGGACGTTGCGCTACGGCCTATCGGGTGCGCCGACTTGCTCGGACCCGGCACAGTCGGGCACCAATCAGACCATTTACGTTGCGCGTCAGATCGTTGATTCCCTCACCGATCAGGACCCCGCGACCGGCAAAATCACCCCCTGGCTCGCCAAGAGTTGGGAGGTGAGCCCGGATGCGAAGGTGTTCACCTTCCATCTCGCCGACGGCGTGACGTTCAGCGATGGCACGCCGCTGACCGCCGATTCGGTGCGCGACACCTTCGACGCGATCACCAAACTTGGCGCGGCGAAGGCGACGCTGGGCACCAGCTACCTCACCGGTTATGTCGGGACGACGGCCGTCGACAAGCTCACTGCCAGAGTCGAATTCAAGGCACCGAACGCACAGTTCTTGCAGGCGTCGTCGACGCCGCAGCTCGGTATCTTGGCCGCGTCAACTAACGCTAAGCCCGCCGAAGCGCGCTGCGCTGGCGACAACATCGGCAGTGGGCCCTTCACCTACGCGAGCTACAAGCAGGACCAGTCGGTGACGCTGGCTAAGCGCGCCGGATACAGCTGGGGCTCAGCGGTTTTCGCACATCAGGGCGAGGCCTACCTGGACAAGATCGAATTCACTGTTGTGCCCGAATCTGGCGTTCGCACAGGCAGTTTGGTTTCCGGGCAACTCGACGCGATCTCGGATGCGCTTTCCCAGGACGAGCCGCAGATTTCCAGTGCTGGCGGCCGCGTGCTTTCGACGTCGAACCCGGGTTTGGTTTTCGGTCTGCAGCCCAACTTCACCCGTGGCGTGCTGCGCGATCCCGTCGTGCGGCAGGCACTGCTGCCCGCGATCGACCGCAAGCAGCTCGTTGACACCGTGCTCGGGCCGCAGTTCAAGCCTGCGACGTCGGTGTTGGCGGCGAACACGCCCGGTTACGTTGACCAGTCGTTGACCTACGACCCGGCCAAGGCAAAATCTCTTCTTGAGCAAGCTGGTTGGGTGCCAGGTCCCGACGGGATTCGCGTGCGCAACGGTGAACGGCTCAGTGCCGCTGTGACTTTCAGTGCGGTGTTCGCTGGAAATCAGGCGATCTTGGAGTTGGTGCAGCAGCAGCTCAAGCAGATCGGCTTCGACTTGAAGCTTGATCTGGTTTCGACGCCGGAGAGCTTGGCGCGTTCAGCGTCGAAGGATTTCGACTTCAGCTACGGCAACTCGACCCGCGCCGACGGCGACATCCTGCGTACCTCGTTCGCGCTTGCTGGCCGAAACCTCAACGGACGCGGCCCCATTCCCGCCCTGGATGCCGCGCTCGACGGGCAGTTGTCGACCATCGACACCGCAGCACGCAACGCACAACTGGCGACGGCGCAGCGCGAAGTCCTCAGCAACGGGCTCTACATCCCCACCATCGAGCTTTCGCAGGCGATCGGCGCTGGTCGCAACACCCACGACGTGAAGTTCGAAGCGTCGGCGCGGTTGCAGTTCTTCGACACCTGGGTGAGCGGGCGCTGACATGGCGATTTACCTGGTTCGACGGGTCGGCCAAGCCATCGCGGTGCTGTGGGCGGCCTTCACCGTCTCCTTCGTCGTGCTGTATCTGCTCCCGTCGGACCCGGTTTCGCTCGCGGCTGACGTGGGTGTCGGGGTGAAGCCGGACCCGGCCGCGATCGCGGAAATGCAGGCCCGCTACGGGCTCGATAAGCCGCTGTGGGAGCAGTACGCGACCGCGCTTGGCAACGCCGTAACTGGCGACCTCGGGCGGTCGATCAGCACTGGTCAGCCGGTCACGAAATTGATTGCCGACGCGGTGGCGTCGACGTTGGCGTTGGCTTCGCTCGCGCTCGTTTTCGCCGTTATTGGCGGTGGCGCGTTGGCGCTCTTCGCCACCCATACCCGCAGGCCGTGGTTGCGTGACACGTTGTCGGCGTTGCCGTCGCTGGGCGTGTCGATCCCGAACTTCTGGACGGGTCTGCTTCTGCTGCAAGTCTTTTCGTTCGGACTGCACTGGTTTCCGGCGTTCGGCGGTACCGGATTGCGTGGCACGTTGTTGCCCGCGATCACCCTCGCCATTCCGACGGGCGCGGTGATCGCGCAGGTGTTGATCGCGAGCATCACGAACACGTGGCGGCAGCCGTTCGCGGAAGTCGCTGTGGCTAAAGGTGGTTCGCGGTGGTGGGTGCAGCGCAGGCATGTGGCGCGGCTGGCGAGCATCCCGGCGTTGACGATCGCGGGCGTGATCGTCGGCAACATGCTCGCGGGTTCGGTGGTCGCCGAGTCGGTGTTCGCGCGGGCCGGTGTTGGTCGGGTGACGCAGACCGCGGTGATGAACCAGGACATCCCGGTCGTGCAGGGGGTGGTGCTGCTGTCGGCGGTGGTTTTCGTATCCGTGAATTTGCTTGTTGACCTGGTGTATCCGCTGCTTGATCCCCGGATCACGGCGGCGACCGGGGGTGCGGTCCGCTGGGGATTCGCACGGAAGTGGGCAGCATCGCGCGGTGCGAAAGGTGCGCTTGATGCGGGGAAGGGCGGGCGCGGTGGCGTCGCGCCTACCGTAGTTGATGGAGCACAGCCCGTCAGCGGTCCGGAGGAACGCAACGGCACAACGAGCGACGTGCTAGGGCGCGAACGCGCGGGGGACGACGCCGATGATGCGGCGGGCGAGCTAGCCACGTCATCGAGCGCTAGCCGTGGAGCCAAAGCTTCACGCGAGGTCGAGCGCGCGTCGGTGACATCTGTGAGCGAGCGGGCAGCCAAGCCAACACGCGAGGTCGAGCGCACATCGGTGACCTCGTCGAGCGAGGGGCGGGCAGCAACGGCATCACGCGAAGTCGAGCGCGCATCGGTGACATCTGTGAGCGAGCGGGCAGCCAAGCCAACACGCGAGGTCGAGCGCACATCGGTGACCTCGTCGAGCGAGGGGCGGGCAGCAACGGCATCACGCGAAGCCGAGCGCGCATCGGTGACATCGGCGAATAGTGAAGGGGTGCATCGTGGTTGACGTTGCAACGCGGCCCACGTTGGTCGCTGACGACGAAGTGTCGCGTGTATCGCCCGTTCGGTGGGTGCGCGGCCGAGTTGGGGTCATTGTTGCTAGCGGCGTACTGCTTCTCGCGATCGCATGGGCGCTCGTCCCGTCGATCTTCGCGTCCGGTGATCCGCTCAGCGGTGTTCCCGCGCAGAAGTTCCAAAGTCCCAGTGCCGCACACTGGTTCGGCACCGACAACCTTGGCCGTGACCTGTTCACGCGGGTAGTACACGGTGCGGGGCTGTCGCTCACCGCGACCGTCACCGCCGTCGGACTCGCGCTCGTCGTCGGGTCGCTGCTCGGGTTGCTTTCGGGCGCGGCTGGTGGGCTGATCGACGCCGCGATCATGCGCGTTGTTGACGTGCTGCTGTCGATTCCTGCCCTGTTGCTGTCGCTCGCATTAGTGACCGCGCTCGGCTTCGGAACGCGCAATGTCGCTATCGCCGTTGGTGTTTCGCTCATTGCCAACTTCGCGCGCGTGATGCGGTCGGAAGTGCTGCGGGTGCGCAACGCGCCGTACGTCGAGGCGGCACACGCGTCGGGGGTGCGTTGGTACAGCGTGCTCGCGCGACACGTCCTGCCCAACTCGATACAGCCGGTGCTCGCGCTCGCGGCAGTGGAATTCGGCATGGCGGTGCTCGCCGTTTCGTCGCTGAGCTTCCTCGGGTACGGCACGAAACCGCCTACGCCCGAATGGGGTTCGCTGATTTCGGAAGGACGCAATTACTTGGCGTCGGCATGGTGGCTGACCACGCTGCCGGGCTTGGTGATCATCGCTGTCGTGCTTGCCGCCCAGTACCTGGGCCGCCGTTTTGGGGGAGGTCAGCGATGAGTGAAACACGCGCCACGTCGCGAGTTGACGCAGGCAGGGGCGACCAACGAGCCGCGCGACACAGTGAGCTGGCCGAAGTATCCGCAGACAGCGGTCATCCCCGCAAGCAACGTGCCGCACAGCACAGCGAGCTGGCCGACGCACCCGCAGACCGCCGTCATCCCCGCGAACAACAAGCCGCGCAGCACAGCGAGCATGCCGACGTATCCGCAGACAGCGGTCCTCTCCGCGAGCAACCAGCCACGCAACAGAGTGAGCGGGCCGAACACAGCGAGCGGGCCGACGCGTCCGCAGACAGCGGTCATCCCCGCATGCAACCAGCCGCGCAACAAAGCGAGCTAGGCGGCGCATCCGCAGGCAGCGCTCAACCCCGCGAACAACAAGCCACGCAGCACAGCGAGCTAGGCGACGTATCCGCAGGCAGCGGTTACCGCGGCCAACGGGCCACGCAGCACAGCGAGCTGGGCGACGCTTCCGCAGGTCGTCCCCGCGATCCCAACCAAGCAGGCTCAGCTCCGCTGCTCTCGATCGCCGACCTTCGCGTGTCTTACCGGGTCGACAACCGGGACGTTCCCGCTCTCCGAGGCGCCTCAATCACCGTCCGTGCGGGCGAAGTCGTCGCGCTCGTTGGGGAGTCCGGGTCGGGGAAGTCGACGCTGGCGCATTCGGTGATCGGGCTGCTTGATGACCACGCGACCGTCGACGGACGTATCGAATTCGACGGGGCGACAATCGATCCCAGCAACGAGTGCGCTGTCCGCAAGCTGCGCGGGGTGCGGATCGGGTTCGTTCCGCAAGACCCCGGACTCTCGCTGAATCCCGCGCTGCGGATTGGTGCGCAAGTGGCCGAAGCGCTGGTTGTGCACAAGCTCGCCGACCGACGCACCGCGGCGGTGCAAGCCGTCGAACTGCTCACCGAAGTTGGTCTTGACCAGCCCGAATCCCGTGCGCGGCAGTATCCGCATGAACTGTCGGGCGGGCAACGGCAACGCGTGCTGATCGCGATCGCGCTCGCCTGCTCACCCGACCTGATCATCGCCGACGAGCCGACGAGTGCCCTCGACGCGACGGTCGCGCGACAGGTACTCGACCGCCTCGCCGAACGCATCGCCGCGCGCGGTACCGCCGTGCTGCTCATCACCCACGACCTCGCGCTCGCCGCCGAACGCGCCGACCGACTTGTCGTGCTTTCGCACGGGGAAGTGGTCGAATCCGGGCCGACCGCGCGGGTGCTTGCCCAGCCAGCGCACCCGTACACGCGGCGGCTGCTCGCGTCGTCGCCGGCGCTCGCGCCAACGAACTTCCGCCCCGAACGGGCGCGAGCGAACACACCGCTGCTCTCAGTTCGACAGCTGCACAAGCAGTTTCACCTCGGCAGCGGCAGTATCGCGGCGGTCGACGGTGTCGAGTTCAGTCTCGATCGTGGCGAAACTCTCGCGCTGGTAGGCGAATCCGGCTCCGGCAAGTCGACGACCGCGCGAATTGCCTTGCGGCTCACCACCGCTGATAGCGGAACGGTGACCTTCGACGGGCACGACCTCACCAGCATCCGTCGCAAGCGACTGCGTGAACTGCGGCGACGGTTCCAGGTGGTGTATCAAAACCCGTACTCGTCGCTTGATCCCCGCTGGCGGGTCAGCGAGATCATCGCGGAACCGTTGCGCGCCTATGGAATTGGCGACCGCAAAGCACGGGTTGCTGAGTTGCTTGATCAGGTCGCGCTTGGAGCCGAGTTCGCCAACCGCAGGCCCGCCGAGCTCTCGGGCGGGCAACGGCAGCGTGTCGCCATCGCGCGCGCCCTCGCTTTGCACCCTGACCTGCTTGTTCTTGACGAACCGGTGTCCGCGCTCGACGCGTCAGTGCAGGCCCAAATCATCGAGCTGCTCAACGACCTGCAAACCGAACTTGACCTCGGCTACCTGTTCATCTCCCACGACCTCGCTGTGGTGCGGCAGATCAGCGACCGCGTCGCGGTGATGCGCCACGGGCGGATCGTCGAAATCGGGCCCACCGCACGGATTTTCACCGACCCACAGGACCCGTACACCCGGGAATTGCTGGCCGCCATTCCAGCGCCCGCTGACGGAAAGGATCTCACCCGATGAGCGACCTGCTATTGGGCCTCGAAACCGCAGGCACCGGAACGCATCCGGCGTCGTGGCGGCGTGCGGACTCCCGCGCCGAAGACGTGTTTGGTGCCGCGTATTGGACCGCGGCGGTTGCGCGAGCGGAGGCGCTTGGGTTCGACGCGGTGCTGGTGCCGGACTCGTTTGGCATTGCCGAGGGCGACGGCGTCGCGCGTGGGCAGCTTGACGCGGTGGCGATCGCGGCGCGCACGGCACCGGTGACCTTGCGCATCGCCCTGATCCCGCAGGTCAGCGTGACGCACACCGAGCCGTTTCACGTGTCGAAAGCTGTTGCGGCACTTGACTTCGCGAGCCTGGGGCGCGCGGGGTGGGAAGTGACGGTGTCGTCTACCGATGCCGAAGCGAAAGCGTTTGGCCGCAAGGAGATTCAGGATGCTGAATCCTTGTGGGCCGAGGCGGAAGAGGCAGTCGAGGTCGCGACTCGTCTTTGGGACAGCTGGCAGGACGACGCGGAAATCCGCGGCACCGCGACGGGCCGCTTCATCGACCGCGCCCGCGTGCATTACATCGACTTCGTCGGCGAGTTTTTCTCGGTCAAGGGCCCGTCGATCACCCCGCGCTCGCCGCAGGGCCAGCCGGTTGTTGTGGTGCGCGCGGATAGCCCGGAGTCGCTCAAAGTGGCGGCCCGTCGGGCGGACGTGGTGCGGGTGGGCGCTACAGCCGACTTAGGTGGGCGCGACGAGCCCGGTGCGCGCGACGGTGTTTCGCCAGCGAACACGGTCCACGCCGGCGTGCTCCCAGCTGTGCCGGATCCCTCAGCCCAGAGCCCGGCCGACGGCCAGCTCAGTGCCGTGCCGGACACTTCAGCCCACGGCCAGCTCAATGCCGACCCGGACACTTCAGCCCACAGCCCGGCCCACGGCCAGCTCAGTGCCGTGCCGGACACTTCAGCCCACAGCCCGGCCCACGGCCAGCTCAATGCCGAGCCGGACACCGCCGTCACCACGGAACACGGCTACCTGCGGGCTCGCACCGTTGCTGGCGAGGCGAGACCGCTGCCGCTGACCACGTGGCTCGCCGCGGTTGCGGCCCGACGCGATGACGTGCGTCGCGAGGTTGCTGCCACTGGACGAGATGCCGACAGCGTGCACGTCGTGGTGGATCTCGTTGTCCACGTTGCCGATTCGATCGCCGAAGCGGAGCGCGAACTCGCCGAACTCGACGGCTGGCTCGGCCGCAGCATCGACGACATCACCTTCGTCGGCACCCCCGCCGGCCTCACCGAACTCCTCGCCGCCGTCGCCGACGCGGCCGACGGCGTCACCCTCCGCCCGCTCGCCCTCAACGCCTTCCTGACCCGCCTCACCCCACTGCGAGCCAACGGCGACGCGCCCCCATCGAGCACCACCGAGCCGAACGGCAGCGCATCCGCTAACAGCCTCAATGTGCCCGCCAACTCCTCGCCACCCCTGGCACCCACGCCCAATCGGAATGCTGCAACCTTCCGCGACCGCCTCGCCCTGCCCCGCCCAACCAGCCGTTACGCCACCGAAGGAGCCGCGCTGTGACCGGCAAACCACGTAAGCAAGTGCATCTCGCCGCGCATTTTCCCGGCGTCAATAACACGACGGTGTGGGCGGACCCGGCGTCGAAGTCGCAGGTGGATTTCAGTTCGTTCGAACACCTCGCGCGCACCGCCGAGCGGGGCCTTTTCGACTTCTTCTTCCTCGCCGAAGGACTGCGGCTGCGCGAGCACCTGGGCAAGGTGCACGACCTTGACGTGGTCGGGCGACCCGACACCTTCACCGTGCTCAACGCTGTCGCCGCCGTCACCGAGCGGCTCGGACTGGCGGGCACGATCAACTCCACTTACAACGAACCTTTCGAGCTCGCGAAGCAATTCAGCTCGCTGGACCATCTGAGCGCCGGCCGCGCAGCGTGGAACGTCGTCACCTCCTCCGACGCGTTCACCGGCGAAAACTTCAGGCGCGGTGGGTATCTCGACCACAGTCAGCGCTACGTTCGCGCGGAGGAAGTGGTCGCGGCGACCCGCGCGCTGTGGGACAGCTGGGGCAGCGAAACGCTCGTCGTGGATCGCGAGAGCGGCGTCTTCGCCCGCGATATCCCCGAAACCCGGTTCGTGAGTTCGCAATTCGACATCGACGCCCGCTTCGTGCTCCCACCGAGCCCGCAGGGTCACCCCGTCCTGCTGCAAGCGGGCGACTCCGACGACGGCCGCGAATTCGGTGCGAAAACCGCCGATGCGATCTTCACCGGGCACGGCACTCTTGAAGCGGGACAACGCTTTTACGCTGACATCAAGGGTCGCCTCGCCAAGTACGGGCGCACCCATGACGAGCTGCTTGTGTTCCCCGCTGCGACGTTCGTCATCGGCGACACGCTCGAAGACGCCAACGAACGCGCCCGCCACATCCGTTTGCAACAGGTGAGCCCGCAGACCGCGATCGCCTTCCTTGAGCAGGTGTGGGGCCGCGACCTTTCCGAATACGACCCCGACGGACCGCTGCCGGACGTCGACCCCGACCCCGCCGCCGAGATCACTCGCGGTCGCGTGCGCCACGTGAAAGACCCACTGGTAGTGGTGAAGTCGTGGCGTGAGCGGGCCGAAGCGGACAAGCTCTCGATCCGCGAACTGATCATCGAGGTCACCAGCCGTCAGCAGTTCGTCGGCACCGCGACCCAGGTCGCCGAGCAGATCGACAGCTACGTCCAGGCCGACGCCGCCGACGGCTTCATCCTCGTCCCCCACCTCACTCCCGGCGGGCTCGATGAGTTCGTCGACAAAGTGGTGCCTGAGCTGCAAGAACGCGGCAGCTTCCGCACCAACTACACCGGAACCACCTTGCGCGACCACCTCGGCCTGCGTACCCCGACCCGCCATCTCGAAGGAGCACGTGCGTCATGACCGCCACCCTGAACACCACCGCTTTCACCGAAGAATGGACCCGCTGGCACGAAGAGCGCGAAGCCGCCCTGCGCGCGCCGCTCGGCTGGTTGAGCCTCACCGGCTTGCACTGGCTCACCGATTCACCCGAGCACCTCGACGGCGTGCCTGGCACGTGGTGGGTGACCGACGAGAAGGTGTTCATCACCGCGCAGCCCGCTGACCGGCTGGTTTTCGACGGCGAACTCGTCGCTGGCGTTTCGATCTTGACGCCCGTCGAAGGTGCGCCTGGCCTGCTTGTCGACAACGATGGGCGTCAGCTTGAGGTGATCCGTCGCTCGGGTCAGTTCGCGGTACGCGTGCACGACAGCGCGGCGGCGACCCTGCGCGATTTCACCGGCGTTGTCGCCTACCCGGCTGACCCGCGCTGGGTCGTGACCGGCAACTTCACCCCGTTCGAGACCGAGCGGACCGTGACGACGGGCGCGGTCGTCGCCGGGCTTGAGCATCACCACCGCGCGCAGGGCACGATCGAGTTCACGCTCAAGGGTCAGCGCCTCTCGCTTGTCGCCTTCGGCACCCCCGCTGAGCTGCGTGTTCTCTTCACCGACGCGACGAGCGGCGTCACAACCTACCCGGCGGCGCGGGTGCTGACCGTTGGCGCGGTCGCCGAGGACGGCACCGTGGAACTCGACTTCAACCGGGCTGTCAATCTGCCGTGCGCGTTCACCGATTACGCGACGTGCCCGGTTGCTCCTGCGGAGAACCGACTGAGTGTGGCCGTTGAGGCGGGCGAACAGGATCCACGGCGATGAGTGTTCCTCTTTCGATTCTTGACCTGTCGCCGATTAGCGAAGGGTCAAGTGCCGCACAGGCTTTGCGCAACACCATCGACCTTGCCCAGCACGCGGAACAGTGGGGTTACCATCGGTATTGGCTCGCTGAGCACCACTTCGTTTCGGTTGCCAGTTCGTCGTCGCTGACGTTGCTTGGGTTGGTAGCCGCCGCGACCTCGCGTATTCGCGTGGGAACCGGGGCGGTACAGGTTGGGCATCACACGTCGGCGTCGATCGTGGAAGCGTTCGGCACGGTCGACGCGCTCAACCCCGGTCGGCTCGACGTTGGTCTTGGCCGGTCGGGACATCGGCGTACCGCATTCACGGCACCAAGTACGGTGTCCGACACCGTGATTGAGACCGAGGTGCGCGACGGTGTCGTGATTCCGCCGCCGTTCGAAGCCAGGAACATCATCGACAAGTCGAAGTTCCTCGCGTCCGCTGAGGCGTTGCAGCAGCGCAACGCCGAAGCGTTGGACTTCGCCGACCAGGTCGCCGAGGTGCGCGCGCTACTCAACGGCGACTTCGTCTCATCGAATGGTGTTGCGCTGCACGCTGTTCCGGGCGAAGGCATCGACGCGCAGCTGTGGCTGTTTGGGTCGTCAGCTGGCGAAAGCGCGGAATTGGCTGGGCGACTCGGTCTTCCGTTCGCGTCGGCGTATCACGTCGCGCCTGGCACCGCGGTCGCCGCGGTGGAGGCGTATCGGGCGGCGTTTGTGCCGTCGGCGGTGCTCAGTGCGCCGCATGTGATCGTGTCAGCCGACGTTGTCGTCGCGCCGACGGACGAGCGGGCGCGCGAACTGGCGAGCACCTATGGACAGTGGGTGTACAGCATTCGCAGCGGCGCGGGGGCGGCGAAGTACCCCGCGCCGGGTGCCGCGCCGCTGACCGACGAGCAACTAGCCCTGGTCAGCGACCGGTTGGCGTCGCAGATTGTCGGCGCGCCGGAGACGGTGACCGAGCGATTGGCAGCGCTCGCGCGCGTGACCGGGGCCGATGAGCTGCTGATCACGACCATTACGCACGATCACGCGGACCGCTTGGAGTCGCACCGGTTGCTGGCGGAGGCGTGGAACCTGACGCCGGCGCGTCGGCGCGAACACGCCGATGTTGGGGTACGAAATTAGGGTCGACTGACCTGGCATATTCGTGCACTTTCGCGGCCTAACCCAGGAAAAGGGGCAATGAGGTCGCGAAAGTGCACGGAAATGCCACCGCCGACCTTTGCGGCTGTCGACTAAGCGATGCGCGCCGGGGCCGCTGTGACGCCGTAGCCCAGATTCGCCAGCACCTCGCCCGTCGCCTTCGCGAAGTTCAACGTGATGAAGTGCAGGCAGGGCGCGCCTTCGGCGATCAACCGCTGCGCCATTTCGGTCGCGATCTCAATGCCTTCCGCACGGACGGCGGCCTTATCTTCCTCAGGGCCGGTGCCTGCCGCGCGGGTGAGGCGCTCCATCACCGACTTACCAAGCGGGCGACCGCACAGTTCCTCCGCACGCGCGACCGTGCGCAGCGACGTGATCGGCATCAGCTCGGGGATGATCGGCTTGGCACCCTCGATCGGGTCCATCGCGACAACGCGGTCACGCAACCGCAGGTAATGGTCGACGTCGAAGAACATCTGGGTAATCGAATACTCCGCTCCCGCACGGAGTTTCGCGGCGAGGAAGCGGGTGTCGGTGTCCAGGTCGGGCGAACGGTGATGGCCCTGCGGGAACGAAGCGACGCCAACGTGGAAGTCGCCGAGGTCGCGGACGATGCGGACGAGTTCGTCGGCGTATTCCACGCCTTCGGGATGCTTGGTCCACTCACCGAGGGGGTCGCCCGGCGGGTCGCCGCGCAAAACGAGCAGGTTGCGGATACCGCAGTCGGCGTAGGAGCCGACGAGCGCGCGCAGTTCGTCGATGCTGTGGCCGACGGCGGTGAGGTGCGCGACCGGCAGCAGCGTGGTTTCGGTGGCGAGTTCGCCGGTGATGCGGACCGTGCGGTCCTTGGTTGACCCGCCAGCGCCATAGGTCATCGAGACGAACGCGGGGTGCATGCGCTCGAATTCGCGCACGGTACGCCACAGTCGCGCCTCGCCCGCCGCGTCGCGCGGCGGATTGAACTCGACCGAGAACGGCACACCAGAATGGGCGGCCAAACTCTGCACCACGGACGGGGTATTCGAGACGATCGGCGTGGAGTGGGTGTCAGCTGGGGCGAAAATTCCCCGTCCATTGTCGAAAGTCACCCGGTCAGTGTAGTGGGCGGGGCCGCGGCGACTCGCACCCGCGCGAGAATTGTCCGGATTCGCGGGGAGAATGCACACATCCCAGCGGCGGAGAATACCGAGACTATCCAGCACTGAGCCGACCGGAGACTCCCGCGGCCAGCGTGCGAGAGGCGTTCGGAGCGGGAGACCGTCCGCACCACGCGGCGGGTGACGGTGTGCGTGACCCGCGTATTCTGCGACCGAACGCCGACCGCTCGCTCTCAACCTGGAGGCCATCTGTGTCCGCCGGAATCGGTACCCCGTTGTCCAGGTCTGTGGCCGATGCGTTGGCCGAGGTCGACCTCACCGCGCTCACCCCGGGTTCGCCTGCCTTTGTCGATGCCGTCGAAACCGCGCTGACCAGCTTCTTCGCAAGTCGGCGCGCGCTCGTTGAGCCGCTTGGGCCGGTGTTCATCGACTCCGCTGACGCGCTCGAACAGTTCGTTATTCGCGGCGGCAAGCGCACCCGACCGGGCTTCGCCTGGACCGGGTGGCTCGCGGCGGGCGGCGATCCCGCCGGGGCCGACGCGCCCGCTGTCCTCACCGCCTGCGCGGCGTTGGAGCTGGTGCAGGCGTGCGCGCTCGTCCACGACGACATCATCGACTCCTCCCGCACACGGCGCGGTTTTCCGACCGTGCATGTCGACTTTGAGCAGCGTCATCGCGCCGCGTCGTGGCCCGGTAGCGCGACCGAGTACGGCAGCGCGGTCGCGATCCTCATCGGCGATTTGGCCCTGGCCTGGGCCGATGACCTTGTCCACGAGGCCGGACTCGCGCCCGCGGCACTGCAACGGTTCGCGCCGGTGTGGGCGGCGATGCGCACCGAGGTCCTTGGCGGGCAACTGCTCGACATCAACGGCGAAGCGGGCGGCGACGAGTCGGTCGACGCCGCGCTGCGCATCAATCGCTACAAAACCGCCGCGTACACGATCGAACGCCCGCTGCATTTGGGTGCTGTGCTCGCCGCCGCCGACCCGGCGCTCATCGACGCCCTGCGCACCTATGGCACCGACGTCGGCATCGCGTTCCAGCTCCGCGACGACCTGCTCGGCGTGTTCGGCGACCCCGCCGTTACCGGCAAGCCGTCGGGTGATGACCTGCGCGAAGGCAAGCGAACGGTGTTGATCGCCGAGGCGCTGCGTCGGGGCGACGCGGCGGCGGGCGCGCGCATCCGCGCGGGTTTGGGCGCTGAGCTCACCGACGCCGAAGTCGATGACCTGCGCGCGCTACTTACCGACCTCGGCGCGGTCGACGACGTGGAACGTCGCATCGCCGACCTCACCGCGACCGGCCTCGCCGCCGTGGCCGCGAGCACTGCCACCCCGCACGCCAAACAACTGTTGCGCACGATGGCTGACTCGGCGACCAAGCGAGCCGCCTGACATGAAAATCGTTGCGGGACAGGTCAAATCGGTTGTGGTGATTGGCGCTGGACTTTCCGGTCTCGCCGCCGCACTGCATCTGCGTGGGGTTGGGTACGCCGTCACGGTGCTGGAACGCGCCGATCACGTCGGCGGACGAGCTGGGCGCTATCAATTCGATGATTACGAAATCGACAGTGGCGCAACGATTCTCACGATGCCGGAGCTGATCGACGACGCACTCGCCGCCGTCGGCCACACGCGCGAAACCGTGCACCCGCCGCTGCGCATCACCCGCATGAGCCCGGCCTATCACGCGCGCTTCGCCGACGGCAGCGACATTCGCGTCTTCGACGACGTCGCCGCGATGACGGCGGAGGTCGCGCGCGCGTGCGGTCGGGCTGAAGCGCGGGGTTATCGGCGGTTGCGCACTTGGCTCGCGCGGATTTACGACGCCGAATTCGCCGAGTTCATGGACGCGAACTTCGACTCTCCGCTCGACATGGTGTCGATCCCGGCCGCCGCCAACGCGCTTGGGCGGCTGATTCGCCTTGGCGGATTCGGTCGACTTGGGCCGCGCGTTCGGTCGTATTTGAGCGACGAACGCCTCGCCCGACTATTCACGTTCCAGGCGTTGTTCGCGGGCACGGTCCCGAACAAGGCGCTCGCGCTGTACGGCGCGATCCCGCACATGGACACGAGCCTTGGCGTCTTCTACCCCGAGGGTGGGATGCGCGCGATCACCGTCGCGTTGGCTGACGCGTTCGTGCGGTCGGGCGGCGTGCTCGTGCTTGGCGCGGACGTGCACCGGGTTGATTACGCGACAGTGCGCGAAAGCTCGCATTCGGAATTCGGGATTGACTCGCGCGGGGCGTCGCACCGCACCCGTCGCGCCGAAGCGGTCCGCACCACCGACGGGCGGCTCTTCGAATGCGACGCGCTCATCGTCACCGCTGACCTCGGCTCGCTCAAACCGCTTGGGCTCAAGCATCGGCGCGGGCTGCGGGCGTCACCGTCGGCTGTCGTCGCGCACGGCACGATCCCCGCCCACATCGCCGCGCAGTGGCCGGTCCAAGCGCATCACACCATCGACTTCGGGGCCGAATGGGATCGCACATTCACCGAGATCGCGGCCAAGCGCGGCAAGGGCAAGCTGATGAGCGACCCCTCGCTGCTGCTCACCCGGCCCGCGCTCACCGACGCGACGCAGTTCGTCGACCGCGCTGACGGTCGCTACGAACCGCTCTCGTTGCTCGCCCCATGCCCGAATCTCGACGCCGCCCCGCTCGACTGGGCCCGGCTCGGTCCCGCGTACCTGCGCGAGCTGCTTGCCGAGCTTGAGCGACGCGGCTATGTCGGGATTGCCGAACATTTCACCGTCGACCATCTCGACACCCCAACGACCTGGTCTGAGCAGGGAATGATCGCGGGCACGCCGTTTTCGATCGCCCACCTTTTCCGACAAACCGGACCGTTTCGACCGAGCAACATGTCACCGGCGTCTATCGGTATTGACAACGTTGTTCTCGCTGGTTGCGGCACCACACCGGGGGTCGGCGTGCCAACCACGCTGCTGTCGGGCCGGTTGGCCGCCGCACGAATCACCGGTGACCGGACGCACGTCGGGGGCGACCTCGGGGTTAGTGTTGCCCAGATGAAGCCGTAAACTCACGGCCGACCTATTCGCATTCGCGGTTGCGACCGCCGACCAACCGGGGGGACCGATCGAATATGCCGCCCCCCAAGACGACCGTAGGCCCCATGGACACCACGCGCACACTTGAGCCGCAGCGCCACCTGCCAACCGGAATCTCGTCGGGCGTGCTCGCACGATCCTGGTTACGCATCGCGGGCGACTTCCTTCGCAGCCCGGAAGGTCACGCCGCCCTAATGGGCTTTTTCGGCGCGATGATGATCACCTTCGGCGGGTTTGGCGCGGGGGCGGTGCGCAAGCGCGATCCGTTGCTTGAGGCGCTGCATCTTTCGTGGTTGCGGTTTGGGCATGGGTACGCGTTGTCGACGATCCTGATCTGGGTCGGCGTCCTGCTCATGATCACCGCGTGGGTGCGGCTTGGTCGCGCGATTATCGGGTCAACGCGCGTGACGCTCAATGAACTGCGCGCGATCGTCGTCATCTGGACAACGCCGCTGCTGTTCGCGGCCCCGATGTTCTCCCGTGACGCCTACTCCTACCTCGCGCAAGGCGCGCTGCTGCGCGACGGTTTCGACCCCTACCAGGTGGGTCCTGTCGCCAACCCGGGCGTGCTGCTCGACAACGTGAGCCCCGTGTGGACCACAACCACCGCGCCGTACGGGCCAGTGTTCTTGCTGATCGGCCGCGCGATTACCACCGTCACCGGCGACAGCGTGATCGCCGGGACCATCTCGCTGCGGCTCGTGATGCTGCCGGGCCTCGCGCTGATGATGTGGGCGGTCCCGTACCTCACCAAGCACCTTGGTGGTAAGCCGACGGTCGCGCTGTGGCTCGCGGTGCTCAACCCGCTCGTGCTCGTGCACCTCATCGGCGGCGTGCACAACGAGATGCTGATGGTCGGCCTGATGTGCGCGGGCATCGCGCTTGTACTCGAACGGCATCACGTCGCGGGCATCGTTGTTGTCGCGATCGCGGTCGCGATTAAAGCGACGGCTGGCATCGCGCTGCCCTTCCTCGTGTGGATTTGGATGCTGCACGAGAAGGAACGACGGGCCGCGCGACGAGCTGCCGCGTATCCGGAAAGCGCGACCCACGACGACCACCCCGATGCCGCGCGCGCGTCAGCCGACATGCCGCATCCGTTCTTCATGTTCGCCAAGATCGCGGGCCTTGGCGTCACGGTATTCGCTGCGGTGTTCCTCGCCGCGTCGGCGATCGCGGGCGTCGGCTTCGGCTGGGTGACCGCGCTGTCAGGGTCGAAGAAGATCATCAACTGGCTTTCGCTGCCCACGGTGTTCGCCGACATGATCACCTGGGTCACCCCGCTGCGTGAAGAAGCCGTGCTCGACGTGACCCGCAGCCTGTGCGCGTTCACGCTGATCGTGGTGCTGATCGCCACGTGGTGGCGGTTCCGGCACAGCGAGCGTGAGGCCGTGATGGGCATCATCATCGCCTTCGTCGCCATCGTCCTCCTCTCCCCCGCCGCCCTGCCCTGGTATTACTCCTGGCCGCTCGCGCTCGCCGCGGGCTTCGCGCTGTCGACCCGCACCTTGCAGTGGCTCGTCGGCATTTGCACCTGGTTGATGCTGGTTTTCCAGCCCGACGGGTCGATCGGCCTCTACAACTTCTGGCATGTCGCCGCCGCCACGTTCGTCGCGGTTGTCGCTGCCTGGTCGTTGCGTAACGTCGACCCGCTGCACCTGCGTTCGGCCCGCTCCCGCGCCGCCGTCGCGACGAGAGATTCGGCGCCGATCGTTCGAGCATGAGCGATCTCGACACCGCCTACGCGCTGTGCGGGCGGATAGCCGCCGAACATGGGCGCACGTACTACTTGGCGACCCGCCTGTTGCGCCCCGAGCAGCGTCGTGCGGTGCACGCGCTGTACGCGTTCGCGCGGATGGTTGACGATGTGGTTGACCACGCCGACAACCCAGGGCACGTGCTTGACCCGATCGAAAGTCGAAGGGGCGCAACGACTTTCGGCCCTAAGGTTGCGACGCTCGCGCCGCACGCTTTGGTCGCCGAACTGGATGAGATCGAGCGCCTGCTCGCCGAGGCACTCGCGGCGGTTGACGCTCGGCCTGCTGATGTCCAGTCCTCCGACGCGGCTCAGCGCACCTTTCCCGCCGCCAACTGGACTGATCGTCAGCGGGTGGGCTCGCACAACCAGCGCGGAGCTGCCGATACGCGCATCGTGCACGCGGAGGGTTCGCCGATCAGACGGACCGAGTCCAACCAGCGCGACCTCATCATCGCCGCCCTCGCCGACACCATCGCGACGTACCACCTCGACCCGCGTCACCTCACGACGTTCCTCGACGCCATGCGCATGGACATCCCCGGCTCGCCCACCTTCCGCGCCCGCTACGCGACGATGGGCGACTTGCGCGAGTACATGGCCGGGTCAGCGGCTGCGATCGGGTTGGTGTTGTTGCCCGTGTTGGGCACGGTCGGGCCGCGTGCGGACGCCGAACCGGCCGCTGCCGCGTTAGGTGAGGCGTTTCAGCTCACGAACTTCCTGCGCGACCTCGGCGAAGACCTTGATCGCGGGCGCGTGTACCTGCCCGCCGACGAATTGGCCGCGTTCGGGGTCGACGAAGCGCGCCTGTTTGCATGCCGCGAGCAGGGCAAAGTCGACGGACCGCTACGGCGCGCGCTGGCGCACCTGATCGCCGTCAACCGCGACTTCTACCGCCGCGCGGCCCCTGGCGTCGATGCCCTCGACCCGCGCGTGCGCCCCGCGATCCGCACCGCGTCAGTCCTGTATGCCGAGATCCTCGACCAGATCGAGTCAGCCGACTACGAGGTTTTCGCGCGCCGGGCCGTCGTCGGGACCCGGCGTCGCGTGCTCGTGGCGAGCGCGGCACTAGTTCGCTCGCGCTCGCCCCGACGAACCTAGCCACTGCCTCGCCCCACGGCAGCCAGCGCGCACTGGCACGCGTCCCGACGAATGTGCGCACCGCCCGTCTCGCGGCAGCCAACGCGCACGGTCTCGCGGCCCCGACGAACGCGATCACCAGCTCGCCTCGTAGCAGCGAACGCGCAAGGTCTCGCGAGCCCGCGAACGTCATCATCCGCGCGGCAGTACAACGCATGCTCGTGCGCTAGCGGTACCAGCGTCGGACACGCACCAAACTCAGAAGGGCTCAGCAGCCGCCCTGCGCACAACCTCGCGCGCCAAATCGCCGTGCAGCGCGTCTACCGGGCGGCCCGGGAGCGAATCGTCCTCGGTGAAGATCCAGCGCAGGATTTCTTCCTCGCTGTATTTACCGTCGCGCATCACCGTGATCAGGCCCGGGAGGAAGCGCACTACCTGGCCGTCGGCGTCGAAGAAACGCTCCGGGATGCCCATCACGCCGTCGCGGCGCACGGCGATGAGCTCGTGGTCGCGCAGCATTTGGTGCACGCGCGTGACGGGAACGCCGAGGTTTTCGGCGACGTCAGGCAGTGCGAGCAGGGTCTCGGTGTCGGGCAGCACGTCTTTGCTGCAAGGAATGGCACTCACTCACGCAACGGTAGTCGCTGTTGGGTCGCCTACATCCGCAGGCCTGGCCGCGTCGCCCAGTTACCATCGTGGGGCCACCATCACCGGAGTGGCACCTACGCTGTCGGAGGACCTGCATTGATCGGCCAGATGCTGGAAGGGCGCTATCGCATCGACGCGCCGATCGCGCGCGGCGGAATGTCGATGGTGTTCCGAGGCACCGACACGCGCCTTGACCGGCCAGTCGCCATCAAGGTGATGGACCCCAAGTTCGCGAGCGACCCCCAGTTCTTGAGCCGTTTCGAATTCGAAGCGCGGGCGGTGGCGAAGCTGAAGCATCCGTCGCTTGTCGCGGTGTATGACCAGGGCGTTGATCGCGAATACCCGTTCCTCATCATGGAATTGGTGGAAGGCGGCACGTTGCGTGAGCTGCTGCGCGAACGTGGTCCAATGCCACCGCATGCCGTGCGCGCTGTCGCTGAGCCGGTGTTGCGCGCGATCGGCACCGCCCACGACGCTGGGCTCGTCCACCGCGATATCAAGCCCGAGAACGTGCTCATCTCCGACGCGGGCGAGGTGAAAATCGCCGATTTCGGGCTCGTTCGCGCGGTCGCGGCGGCCAACACCACGTCGGCGAGTGTGATCCTCGGCACGGCCGCGTACCTGTCGCCGGAGCAGGTCACCACCGGCACCGCCGACGCCCGCAGCGACGTGTACTCGTTCGGCTTGCTGATCTTCGAACTGCTCACCGGGCAGGTCCCCTTCACCGGCGACAACTCGCTTTCGGTCGCGTACCAGCGCGTCGAGAACGACGTTCCGCCGCCCAGCCGCTTCATCGAAGGGGTGCCGCCGGAATTCGACGCGCTCGTCGCCAAGGCAACCGCCCGCGATCCGCAGGCGCGCTTCGCCGACGCCAACGAGATGGCCGCCGAACTGCAGTCGATCGCGATGCGGTTGAACCTGCCGCCGTATCGCGTTCCCGCACCGCAGGATTCGGCCGAGCACCAGTCGATGCGGTTTCCGGTCGCTGAACCGGTCGCGGCTGGCTCGGCGCATCTCGCAACCACACACCTGCCCGTCGCGCGACCGGCCGCGCCACACCCGCCGCAGCACACACGCGTGGTCACCGCGCAGCGTCCACGGCCCGAGGAATACCACCATCCGACCCCCGAAACCGCTTCGCGTAGAACAGGTTTGATGTGGGTCGGCATCGTTACCGCGCTCACGTTGCTCGTCGGCATTGGCGGGTGGTGGCTTGGCGTTGGGCGTTACACGGCGGTCCCGGCGATCGCGGGCGTTGACAGCCAGGTCGCCGTTACGCGACTGCAAGAGGCTGGCTTCGAAACCGCCCTACGCCAGAAGGCGTCCGACACCGTCCCGATGGGCGGCGTTGTCGGCACCGACCCGTCGGCAGGCGCGCGCGTGACCAAGGGTTCCACGGTCGCCGTGCTCATCTCAAGCGGCAAACCCCGTGTGCCAGAAGTGAAACCGGGCGACACCCTCGCGTCGGTGAACCAGGCCATCCGCGACATGGGCCTGCAACCCATCGACGCGGGCGAAGCCGCGAGCACGGCCCCGAAGGGCAGCCTGGCGAAGGTCGACCCAGCTCCGGGCACCGTCCTCCCCGGCGGCGCGCAGGTGAAGGTGTACCGCAGCAAGGGCTCGCAACCGGTGAATGTGCCTGACGTGAAAGGAAAGTCGGCCGAAGACGCCGCGAAGGCCCTGACCGCGGCTGGCCTGACCGTCCGCGAAACCCGCGTGCAATTCGACAAGGATGTCGAGCACGACCGCGCCATCGCAACCGACCCGCCCGTCGGCACCACCCTGCAATCGGGCGACAGCGTGGCCTTGCTTGTCTCCAACGCGGTCAAGGTGCCGAACGTGATGGGCAGCAGCGTAGGAAACGCCCGCGCGAAACTTCAACAGTTGGGGTTGCGCGTCGAAGTGAAGTCGCTGACCGACTCCGACAGTTCCATCGTGATCGGTCAGCTGCCCGGCTTCGGAACGAATGTGGAGGCGGGAAGCGTCGTTTCGCTGACCGCCTTGCCTTGAAGAGCAGGCGCCCCCGACAAGCCGGAGAAACCGGCTAAGCCCGAGAAGCCTGCTCGCTAGGACTCAGCGCAGCATCTCCGCGACGAGGAACGACAGTTCCAGCGACTGCTGGGTGTTGAGTCGCGGGTCGCACGCTGTCTCGTAGCGGTCCTCAAGGTCCAGGTCTGAGATGTCCTGCGCGCCGCCAAGGCACTCGGTGACGTTCTCGCCGGTGAGTTCGATGTGCAGGCCGCCCGGGTGCGTGCCCAGCGCGTGATGCACCTCGAAGAAGCCTTGGACCTCGTCGACGATGCGGTCGAAGTGGCGGGTCTTGAAGCCCGTCGACGACTCGTGGGTGTTGCCGTGCATCGGGTCGCACTGCCAGATCACCTGGTGACCGGTGGCTTGGACCTTCTCGATGATCCCAGGCAGCACGTCGCGGACCTTGCCGTTGCCCATGCGCGCGACCAGCGTCAACCGGCCAGGCTCGTTGTTCGGATCAAGCCGCTCAACGTACTCAACCGCCTGCTCAGGCGTGGTCGTCGGGCCGATCTTGAGCCCGATCGGGTTCGCGAGCAGTTCGGCGAACGCGATGTGAGCGCCGTCCAACTGCCGCGTACGTTCCCCGATCCACAGGAAGTGCGCCGACAGGTCATAGAGCAGCGGCTCGCCACTGTCGGACTCCGACAGCCGCAGCATCGCCCGCTCGTAGTCCAGCACAAGCGCCTCGTGCGAAGCGTAAATCCGCGCGGTCTTGAGGCTGGGGTCGTTGACCTGACAGGCGGCCATGAACCGCAGCCCCTTGTCGATTTCCTCAGCGAGGGTTTCGTAGCGCGCGCCAGCGGGCGACTGCGCGACGAAGTCGCGGTTCCAATCGTGGAGACGATGCAAATCCGCGGTGCCCGCGCTGGTGAGCGCGCGCACCAGGTTCATCGCCGCCGACGCGTTGGCGTAAGCCCGAACCAGGCGCGACGGATCATGCTGCCGCAACGCCTCATCAGCGACGATCGAGTTCACCATGTCACCGCGGTAGGACTTGAGCCCGAGCGCGTCGGTGTCGGCCGAACGCGGCTTCGCGTACTGACCGGCGATGCGCGCGACCTTCACCACCGGCATCGACGCACCGTAGGTGAGCACGACGGCCATCTGCAGCAACGTGCGGATGTTGCCGCGAATGTGCGGCTCGGTGTTGTCGGCGAACGTTTCGGCGCAGTCGCCGCCCTGCATCAGGAACGCCTCACCCCGCGCGACGGCGGCGAGCTGCGTCTTGAGGTCTTCCACCTCGGCGGGCAGGCAGATGGGCGGCACACTTTCGAGCACGGTGCGCATGCTCGCGGCCTGGTCGGCGTCCCACGACGGCTGCTGCAATGCCTCACGGGCAAGCGCGGCGTCGAGACGGGCACGCAGCTCGGCAGGCAGCGGCGGCAGTTCCGGCAGGCGGTCAATGGGTACGTCGACGGTCCAGGTCACCCATCAAGAATACGGACCCCCGCCGAGCAGGGCGCACTCGCGGTGAGGCTGACCCCGACCTGCCAACCACCCACCCCTGCGCGCGGATCGCCCGCGGGCGGAATAAGGTCGAAGTCCATCCGTGAGCTAGGGCTCACCCGCACGAAGAGGCGATCTCCCTGCGATATTTTTACGACACCGAATTCGTTGAGGACGGGAAGACGATCGATCTGATCTCGATCGGCGTCGCGTGTGAGGACGGCCGCGAATATTACGCGGTGTCAACCGAATTCGACGCGAGCAAAGCCGGTCCGTGGGTGCGCAAGAACGTGCTGCCGAAGCTGCCGCCGCCGAGTTCGCCGCTGTATCGCAGTCGCGCGCAAATCCGCGATGACCTGCTGAAGTTCTTCCTCCCGCGTCCTGGCGTCGAACCGGAGCTGTGGGCGTGGGTCGCCGCGTACGACCACGTCGCGCTGTGCCAGTTGTGGGGTTCGATGACCGCCCTCCCCCGCGACCTGCCCCGCTACACCAACGAGCTACGCCAACACTGGGCAGCGCACGGCAACCCACCGCTGCCCCCGGCCCCGGAAGACGCGCACGACGCGTTAGCCGACGCCCGCCACAACTTGGCGAAGTTCGAGGCAATAGAAACCCACCGCCGCACCCCCCGCCTTTAACCCGCGAGAACACCAAAAGCGAAGGCCCCGAATCGAATTCGATTCGGGGCCTTCGCCTTACTTACTCAACAGCTCAGTGGCCGAACGGCTCACTGCTGTTCGCGATCGCCTGCTGCTCGGCGAGCACGGTGAGCATCTTGTGCTCCTCGTCCTCCTCGATCTCAGCCCAGGTGTCGCCCTCAGCCTTCGGGTCGGCCCGCAAGAAGCTGCCGGTGCCCGGCGAGCCCGCCGAACCCAGCTTGTTCATCTTCTTCGGCACGTGCGCGCCCTGGTACTCGAGCGGCACCGCGTGGCCGTGCGAGTCGACGCCACCAAGCGGCTGGTGGACCTCGATGTACTCGCCGTGCGGGAGACGCTTGATGACACCGGTTTCGATGCCGTGCTCAAGCACAGCGCGGTCGCTGCGCTGCAGACCAATGCAGAAGCGGTAGGTCACGAAGTACGCGATCGGCGGCAGCAGCAGCACACCGATACGACCGAACCAGGTGGTCGCGTTCAGCGAAATGTCGAACTTCAACGAGATGATGTCGTTGACACACGACAGCGTGAGCACCACGTAGAACGCGATGGCCATCGCGCCGATGGCGGTACGCACTGGCACGTCGCGCGGACGCTGCAGCAGGTTGTGGTGCGCCGATGTGTCGCCGGTGAGGCGCTTCTCGATCCACGGGTAGGCGATCAGCAGCGTGAAGACCAGGCCCATCACGAGCGCGACCCAGAACACGGCGGGAACCGTGTAATTGCCCAGGTAGAGCTCCCACGGCGGCATCAAACGCGCCATGCCGTCGGTCCACATCATGTAGAAGTCAGGCTGCGAACCGGCCGAAACCTGCGACGGGTTGTACGGGCCAAGGTTCCAGATCGGGTTGATCTGGAGCACGCCACCCATGATGCCGACGATGCCGAGGGTGAACGCGAAGAACGCGCCCTGGTCAGCGGCGAACACCGGGATGATGCGCGCGCCGACAACGTTGTTCTCGGTGCGGGCCGGGCCGGGGAACTGTGTGTGCTTCTGGTACCAGACCAGCGCGACGTGCGCGCCGATCAGCGCCAGGATGATGCCCGGCATCAACAGCACGTGCGCGACGTAGAGACGCGGGATGATGATGTCGCCGGGGAAGTCGCCAGCGAACATCAGCCAGTGAATCCAGGTACCGACGACCGGAACACCGATCACGATGCCCGAGAACGCGGCGCGCAGACCCGTACCCGACAGGAGGTCGTCGGGAAGCGAGTAACCGAAGAAGCCTTCGAACATCGCCAGAATCAGCAGCAGCGAGCCGATCACCCAGTTCGCTTCACGCGGCTTGCGGAACGCGCCGGTGAAGAAGATGCGGAACAGGTGGATGATGATCGACGCCGCGAACAGCAGCGCTGCCCAGTGGTGAATCTGTCGGACGAACAGACCGCCACGCACCTCGAAGGAGATGTTGAGCGCGGTCTCGTACGCACGCGACATGGTGACACCACGCAGCGGCTGGTACGCGCCGTCGTACACGACGTGTGCCATCGACGGATCGAAGAACAGCGTCAGGTACACACCCGACAGCAGCAGGATGATGAACGCGTACAGCGCGATCTCACCAAGCAGGAACGACCAGTGGGTCGGGAAGACCTTGTTGATCGACCGCTTCACGAACGCGGCGGCGCGGTACCGCTCGTCCATCTCGTTTGCCTGGTTGCCCAGGACGTTTGCCACGCTCATGAACGACGCTCCCAGAAGGCCGGGCCGAGCGGCTCGATGAAGTCGCCGTTAGCGACCAGGAAGCCCTCGGAGTTGACGGTGATCGGCAGCTGAGGCAGTGCGCGGGCGGCCGGACCGAAGACCGGCTTGCCCCACTCGGTCGCCGAGAACTGCGACTGGTGGCACGGGCACAGGATTCGGTTGGTCTGCTGCTCGAAAAGCGAAGTGGGGCAACCGAGGTGGGTGCAGATCTTCGAGTAGGCGAAGTAGTCGCCGAAGTTGAAGCTCTCCTGGCCCTTACGCTTGATGGCTTTTTCCGCATCGGCGGTGCGCAGACGAATCAGCATGACCGCGTTGCGGATACCGCGCAGCGACTGGAGGGTGGCGTGGGAGTCGCCGCGCCACTTTTCCTTCCACGGGAACACGGTTTCCATGCCACCGGCATCGAGATCCTCGGGCCGCACGAGGACGACGTCCTCGGGGCGACCGGTGTCGCGACGGATGTAGATGGTCTCGCCGGGGTAGTCCGGGGTCCAGCCCGAAACCCACAGGTCCGACTTATCGCCCTTGGCCCACGGGTTCTTGACCATGCCACCGATGAAGACCAGCGCCGAACCGATGCCGAGCACACCAACGCCAGCGCCGGCGGTGCCGAGGATCATCTTGCGACGACCCAGGGTCGACTCGTCGAGCGCCTCGGTGAGTTCGGCGACAAGCGTCTTGCGGGCGACCTCGTCGGACGGGCCGTCGTGACGCTGCTGGATCGAGATCTCAGCGGGGATGAACTTCTTACGGATCAGCACGACCGCGATACCGATGACGAGCACCGCGATACCGAAGGTGACACCGATCAGCGGGGTGAACAGCGCGTAGCGGGTCTGGCCCGAGTCGCCGACACCCTTCCACTCCCACGGCCAAAACAGGAACACGCCGATCAGCGCGGCACCGAAGATGCCGGAGAGGGCGAACCAGAACGCGACAGCGCGCTCAGCACGCTTCTCCGCGCGGGTGCCCGGCACCGGCCAGCGCTGCTGGCGGTAGACGACGTCGACGTCGTCGAGCTTCACGCCGAGCGCGGCGAGCTGCTCAGTGCTCATCGAGTCCAGTTCGGCCTCGGTGGGTTCGCGACCCATGTCGCTGTGCTCCTGTCCACTCATGAGCGGGATCCGATCCAGATAGCGGCACCCACAACAGCGGTGATGCCGATGACCCAGATCGCGAGTCCTTCGGTCGCCGGACCGAATCCGCCCAGATCCCAACCGCCGGGAGACTTCTCCTCGGCGGAGTTCTTGACGTAGGCGACGATGTCGCGCTTCTCTTCGGGCGAAAGCTGCCGGTCGGAGAACTTAGGCATGTTCTGCGGGCCGGTGAGCATCGCGTCGTAAATCTGCTGCTCGCTGGCGGGCTCAAGCGGCGGGGCGAACTTGCCGCCCGACAGCGCGCCACCGCGACCGGTGAAGTTGTGGCACGACGCGCAGTTCATGCGGAACAGTTCCGAACCGCGCGCGACGTCGTCGCCACGCAGCGAGCCCTGGGCGATTTCGCCGTTGGCGTCACGCACGACCGACGGGCCACCGCCGTTAGCGGCGACGTACGCGCCGAGTGCGTCGGTCTGGTGCTCGTCGAACTTGGCGGGCTTGCGGACGGCCTGAGCGCCGTTGGCGGCCATGGGCATACGACCCGACGACACCTGGAAGTACACGGCCGCCTCGCCGACGCCGATCAGCGTCGGGCCACGGTCGGGCACACCCTGGAGGTTCGCACCGTGGCAGGTGATGCAGGAGGTGTCGTAAAGCTGCTTGCCTTCGCGAATCAGCGCCGCTTGGTCCTCATGCGCTGTCGCGACCTGAGCCTGGGGGGTGAGTGCGGTGGCCAAGAAGCCGGCTCCGACCAGACCGATCAGCAACGCGAGACCACTGGCGACACGACGACGAACGCGGCGCTGCTTACGCATCTTGGCAGCCTGGCCATTGCCGAGACCTGCTGGCTCGGGGGCCGACGGGGGAGATGAACTCATCTGTGTCCCTTTGGAGTAGACGGAACCGACTTGTACGAATGCTGTGCGCGGGCCCAGCGACCTAGCGGATGAAGTAGATCGTCGCGAACAGCGCGATCCAGACGATGTCAACGAAGTGCCAGTAGTACGACACCACGATCGCCGCGGTGGCCTGGGCCGGGGTGAACTTGCTGAGCTTGGTGCGAACGAGCAAGAACACGAACGCGATCAGACCGCCGATCACGTGCAGGCCGTGGAAGCCGGTGGTGATGTAGAAGACCGAGCCGTAGGCGCTGGAAGAGATCGACGTGCCCTCGTGGACCAGGTGGTAGTACTCGTAGCCCTGGCCAGCGACGAAGAACGCGCCCATGAACAGGGTGATCGTGTACCAGCGACGCAGGCCGAACACGTCGCCACGCTCAGCGGCGAACACACCCATCTGGCAAGTGAACGAGGAGGCGACAAGCACGGCCGTCACCGGAACTGCCAGACCGAGATTGAGCTCGGTCGGCTCCGGGGGCCAGTGCCCATGCGCCTGCGCACGAGCAACGAAGTACATGGCGAACAGGCCGGCGAAGAACATCAGCTCGCTCGACAGCCAGATGATGGTTCCGACGCTGACCATGTTGGGCCGGTTCAGCGAATGCACACGCTGAGTAATGGCCGATCCTGGGGTGCCTACTGCGGTCGTCACGGGGTAAGTATGACTCTTCGTAGTACGACAGCTGTACCCGGGTACGAAAGTTTGTGCCGCGAATCGGAAATGCCAGGTACAGAGGGGGTCTGCCTGCCGGTGTCGGCGTGTTGGCACCGATTTGGGAGGACCCGATGATCTTGGCTGGTCAGCTCAAGCGCGACGCTCGCTGCTCGATTGTGACAGCGTTGGATGTGGAAAAGCTGAGGACAGGAGAGCGGACATGGTCGTTTCGCGAATGTGGCGGCGATTTTTCGGCGAGCGCACCGAGGCGCTTGACCCGGATCGCACTGATTTGGTGATCGTTGTTTCGAGTTTCGACGATGTTGAGTCGTGTTCGAGCGTGCTTGACCGGTCCGACGAACTCGACCGCGACGCGCCCGCGCTGCTGCGGCATCATCTGCGCCTGCCCGCGGCACAGACCGACGCGGCGGTCGAGATTGCCGGCTACGACGGATACACGCGCGGCGCGTCGACCGACGACGGGCTGATCTTGCAGCGCGTACAGGTGCTCGATCCGCTTTCCTGTTCGCAGGAACGGTCGCGCATGGCCGGGCTGGCCGCGCGGCACGACGGCACCGCGCTCGGTTGGGATGCGATGCAACCGCCGCGCGGCGCCCATTAAGCTGCTTTATCGAGCGAAACCGGTCGCGTCCGCGACGGCGTGTCGAAGGAAAGAAGCTAAGCGAATGAGCGTGCGCAGCTGGCCCCAAGTGTTGGGAACCCTCGCCGATGGTGGCGACTTGGCCGCGGACGACACCACCTGGGTGATCGAGGAAATCTTCAGCGACAACGCGACGCCCGCCCAGATCGCGGCATTCGGGGTCGCGATGAAGATCAAGGGCCCGACGCCAACCGAACTCGCCGGGCTTGTCGCTGGCATGTTGGCGCGCGCGCCGAAGGTCACCATCGACGGCGATGCTGTCGACATCGTCGGCACCGGCGGTGACCGGTCGGGGTCGGTGAACATCTCGACGATGTCGTCGGTTGTCGTCGCGGCCGCGGGCGCGCCCGTGGTCAAGCATGGCAACCGCGCCGCCTCGTCAAAGGCCGGTGGCGCGGACGTGCTTGAGGCGCTTGGCGTGAAGTTGGCGCTGGGGCCAGATTCGGTCGCGCGGTCGGTCGCGGAGGCGGGCATCGGGTTCTGTTTCGCGCCGATGTTCCATTCGGGGTTGCGCTTCGCCGGACCGGCACGCAAGGAGATCGGCATTCCGACGGTCTTCAATGTGCTTGGGCCGCTTACTAATCCGGCCCAGCCGCGCGCCGCGCTCGTCGGGTGCGCGTTCACCGACCTCGTGCCCGCGCTCGCTGGCGTGTTCGCCGAACGCGGTGCTGGCGCGCTTGTGGTTCGTGGGCGCGACGGGCTAGACGAAATCACGACCTCGGACGTGACCGATGTGTGGGTTGTCGCTGGTGGGAAGGTGCGCCAGACCGTCATCGACCCGACCGCCCTCGGCATCGCGCGCGTGTCACTTGACGAACTGCGCGGTGGCGACGCGGCCGAGAACGCGCGCGTCGCGAACGCGGTGTTCGCGGGCGACGCCGGTGCGGTGCGCGACGCGGTCGTGCTGAACTCGGCGGCAGCCTTGGTTGCCTACGACCTTTCGCGCGGCATTGGCGACGTCGACGCCGACCTCGACGCCGCACTGCTGGCCGCGATCGACCGCGCCGCCGCCGCGATCGACAGCGGCGCGGCAGCGAAACTGCTGGCCAACTGGGCGGAACTGACCCAGACGTTGGGCGAGAAGTAGAGGAGGGTCGCGCTAACGTTCGGTCGCGGCCTTGAAGCGTTCCATCGCATCGCGGCTCTTCACGCCCGGCGCGATTTCCACCGAGCTTGAGACGTCGACACCGTAGGGCGCGTATTCGGTAATCAACGCGCCCACGTTGTCGGCCGACAGCCCGCCAGCAAGCACAAGGCGACCAGGCACCGTTCGCACCCATTCCGGGAATTCCTCGAACACCCCCGACCCGGCGCTGGCGTCGTAAAAGAAGTAGGACGACTCTTGGCCGGGTTCGGGCGGGGTCGATGACGCGTACGCCAGGTTGGCCCGTGGCGACCACTGATATAGCTGCGCGACGTCGAACGCGTCGACCGCGTCGGCGACCTCATCCTCGGTAAAGGCGACGAGGAAGCTCGTAATCCCTTGCGCGCGAGCGTAATTCGCGAGTTCACGCGCGCGAGCGGGTTCGCGGTACCGCTTGCTCTTGGCGGTGCCAACCACCCCGATCGCGTCGTAGCCAAGCTCGACGGCCCAGTCGATCTGTTCCTCGGTCGTGAGCCCGCAGACTTTCGTGAAGGTCATCTACTCCCCCAGCGAGAAGCCGGCTTCGACGTCCGAGCTGGAGTAGGACCGGAACGCGATGTGGGTGGTAGTCCGCAGGACGCCTTCAACCTTGTCGATTCCGCTCGTGACCACTTCGGCGATCTGTTCGTGGTCGCGCACCCGGACGATGGCGATGAGGTCGACATCGCCAGCGCAGGAGTACACCTCAGCGACGCCGGGGGTGTCGGCAAGGGCCTTCGCGGTTTCGGGGATGCGACTGTTGTCGGCGGAGATCAGCACGATCGCGGTAATCATGGGGCAATTATGGTCGCTTAATCGTGCGCGAGGTAGCGGCGCGGGGCGGTGTGCGCGGCGATGGCGGCTTCGACCAGGTCAACCCACGCGCGACGACGGCCAGCGCCGAGGCGCGGTTCGGCGTAGCCGTGCGTTGTCTTGACGATGCGCGTACCGGGTTTGCGCAGCCAGCGCGTGATCACCGCGACCTCGTCGATCGACGCGCCAAGCAGCGGCGGAACGCGCGCGAGGTCGTCGGTGTCGGTGCCGTCGCCGAGGTCGGGAATCACCGTTTCGGCGGCCGCGATCAGCTGGTCGACGATCGGCATCGGCGCGACGCCTTTCTTCGCGACCCCGGCGGCGGCGAGTCGCCCGTAGCGGATCACGGCGAGTTCCCAGCCGCCAGCGCCGTCCGGTTGGGCGGCGATGAGTTCTTCGATGCGCGCGAGCGACGACCACCGCTGCCCGCGTTCGAGCACGCGCAACAGTCCGGCGATGCGGTCGCGCATGCGTGATGCCGATTCGAAGAATTCGGCGGCGACGTAGTCGTCGATGCGGGCGAGCATTTTCTCGATCAGTTCGTCGGAGTGGCCGAGGAACAGGTCGCGCACGGTCGCGACAGCGGGCGCGTAACCGGCAGCGTCGACGCCTTCGCCGAGGTTGGCCGCGTAGCAACCGCCGACCGCCGACGGCGAGCAGGTGTGTTTGCCGTCAGCGGCGATGCGCGGTTTGCAGGTGCGGATGGCCGCGATCTCGGCGATCACCTCGCCCATTTCCATTGCCGCGCCCTTGTGTTGGAACGGGCCCATCGAAACGCGACGGGGTTTGCGCGTCACGATCAGCCGGGGAAACGCCTCGTCGGTGATGGTGAGCCACCACTGTTTTTCCGGGAATTTCGAGCGACGGTTGAAGCGCGGGGTGTGGGCGGCGATGAGCCTGAGTTCGCGCACGCCCGCTTCGAGTCCGTGCGCGCATTCCACGTGGTCGACGCGTTCGGCGAGCGCGACCATGTGCTTCATCCGACCGCGCGTTTCCGAGCCGGTGAAGTAGGTGCGAACGCGTCGCCGGAGGTTCACTGCCGTGCCTATATATAGGGCCTCGTCGGCGGGCCCACGGAAGAGGTAAACGCCGGGGGTGGTCGGGAGGTCCGACGCGAGGGTGCGTTTCGCGCGTTGAGTCGACGTGACGGCGGGCAGATAGTCGAGTAACTCGGTGAGGCTGTGCACGCCTTGGTTGCCGACGCGGGCGATGAGCGCGTGCAGCACGTCGACGGTGGCGCGGGCGTCGTCGAGTGCGCGGTGGTTGGGCGTGACGGTCGCGCCAAGCACCCGCGCGAGCACGCCGAGTTTGGCCGACGGCGCTTCGTCGCGGGTCAGTACGCGTCGCGCCAGTTTCACCGTGCACAGCACGCGCGGATTCGGCCACGCGTAATCCTGTTGTGCCGCAGCAGCTTTCAAGAACGCGGTGTCGAACCGCGCGTTATGCGCGACAAGCACGGCCCCTTCAGCGAACTCGAGAAACGCGGGCAACACCTCATCAATGCGCGGTGCCTCGTAGACCATCAACTCGGTGATCCCGGTGATCCGCACGATGTAAGGCGGAATCGCACGCCCGGGATTCACGAGCGTCGCAAACTCCCCAAGCACTTCCCCACCCCGAACTTTGACGGCCCCGATCTCGGTAATGGCGTCCTTGTCGGGACTCGTGCCCGTGGTCTCGAGGTCGACGACGACAAAGGTGGTGTCGTATAGCGGGGTATCGAGTTCGTCGAAGGCCAACTGTCGTGAGACAACGGCGGCGGGGTCGAGATCGGGCACGGTCGGGCAGCGTAGAGAAGGGGTACGACAAGCTTCGACAAACTACGACAAACTCCGCCAGCTTCGCCAGCCTCCGGCTAGCGCACGGCTAATTGCCGACGAGCCAGTCGATGACGACATCACCGACGAAGACAACCACGAGGATCGAAAGCACCAAGGTGCCGAGCGGACGCCAGAACGGTTTGCGTACCGGTGGCGCGCCAAGCGCGCGCGATAGGTGGTTCCCGGTTGCTCGCGTGGGCGTGCCGGACTTGGGCACCTGCGCGAGCAGTTCATCGACGCCAGCCGAGTAGCTCGGATCGTGTTCAGCGGCCATTGTCAGGTGGCGTCGCGCCGCACCCCACTCGCGGCCTTGCACCGCGGCCCAGCCAAGCAAGAAGTGCGCTTGCGGGTGGTTCGGGTCGAGCGCGAGCGCGGTTTCGAGAGCGCGTCGGCCCTCGTAACCACGCCCCGACGTGGCATACGGCGTGAACTCACCAGCCCCGTCCCAGAGTGCGCGCGCATGCGCGACGTGCAGGTCAGGGCGGTCAGGTGCGAGGTCGAGCGCGGCATTGATCGCGGCGATGGCTTGACGCCTCGTTCCGGTTTCGTGCGCCCGCAATGCGTTCGCTACCACCACCTCGACAGATGATTCGTCGTGAGCAACCACCGTGTTTCCCCTCGTTTAGCGCAACGTTCGACCGTACCCTAAACGGGCACAACGGTTTCCGCCGTCGGAATGATCTTGTAGGCAACCTGCGGGTAAACAGCGGGCGTCGGGTTCGGTGCACAGCGTTCGGGGTGAGTGTTTCGTTCTGGGGCGAACAAATTGGTCAAGATCATTATCAATTGAGACCGGTGTCACAGTTTATTTCTCCGCGCATATCTTCGCGTGAATTCGTCAACCTCGGTTTGACGCTGTAAAGCCGTCGCATGATCGCGACGCGCCGGACACGCCGACCGAAATGACTCGCGCGCCCCGCGAAAACCAACAACCCGCCAGACCAGGCACTTCACCCAAAACGCCCAGGAGAAAAGTGATCGCGAACGCACGCTGACCGGGATCGGAAAATCGTCCTGATCACCGTCGCTCGTTATCGTTTCGTAATTGGTGTGACGCAGCTCGCACCCAATTCCCACCCGAATGGTCGATGACCCGTCACGGACGCTTGTCCGACTTTACAAACCACCGTGACGTCTTCGTAACCTTTTCGAGACCTCACGGAGTTCGCCGGTCCAGCCTCATCGGATCGGCGCGATCAGTCCGCCCCATCATTCGGATGGAGCGTCGTGAGGCAGATTGGAAGTACGCACATCATGGCGACCAACAACCTCAAGCGTCAGGCGCAGCGCGCAGTTGCCGCCGGAGCTGTCGGAGCTGCCACCGTCGGCGCGTTCCTTCTCCCCGCCGCCCCCGCGTCGGCAACGCCCGTCACCATCCCCGGCGTTGGCTCCTTCGAGGTGCCCAACGAGATCCCGCTGCCGCAGAACGTGCCTGGCGTCGAGATCGGCGGCGCGGCAAGCGCCCCCGCGCCGTGGGAGCCCCAAGCGTTCACCGCGCCGCGCGCCAGCCTCGCCGACGTCGCGCTCAACGCCGCGCTCAGCAAGATCGGTGCCCCCTACGTCTACGGTGCCGCTGGCCCGGACGCTTTCGACTGCTCGGGTCTCGTGCAGTGGGCATACGCCCAGGCCGGTGTCGACGTGCCGCGCACCAGCGGCGCTCAGCTCAGCGCTGGCACCCCGGTCTCGCTCGACAACCTCCAGCCCGGCGACATGGTGTCGTTCTACGGCGGCGGCCACTCGGGCCTCTACGCCGGTGACGGCAACGTCGTCCACGCGTCGACCGCCGGTTCGCCCGTCCAGCTCGCACCGATCTCGTCGATGCCGTTCGCGGGCGCGCGTCGCTACTAAGCACGCCCAGGGTCCACGATGCGTCACTCATTCGGGGAAGGGCGCATCGTGACTGGATCGAGCCCTACTGGACACCTTCCACGTGGGACCGTAACCTGATCGAGACCTTCTAGAGAACGGGGCACGGCCACTGTGATCGCACACCACCGCAAGCGCGGAATAGCCGCGAGTCTTTCCGCTGCGGTCATCGTGTGTGTTGCGTGTGTGGCTGGCCCGTCCGCCGCCGATCCGGTCGCGTTGCCGACAACGGCGAGCGACGCGATTTCGCGGATGGTCGAGATGTCACGCGAATCCGAGCAGCTCAATCAGCAGGCGCTCACCGCCCAAGCTGATCTTGATGCCAAGCTCACCGCCCAGCATGTCGCCGACGACGCGCTCGCCGCAGCGAGCGCGACTGTCGCGGCGGCGCAAGCTGAGGTGCGGCGCTACCAGCCGATGATCGATCGCACGGTCATCGCCCAATACACCGGCGCGCGAACCAATTCCATGTTCGCCGTGCTGTCGAGTCATTCTCCGCAGCAGTTGGTCGACAAGATGTCGACCCTCGACGTGCTGTCGCAGCAAACCGCCGACACCGTCCGCGCATTCAAAAAAGCGGCCGATGCGGCAAGTGCCGCCGAGGCGTCAGCGAAGGCCGCAGACGACAAGGCGAAGGCCGCGACGGCGGCGGCCGAAACCGTCCGCGCCGACGTGAGTCGCAAACAAACGGTTCTCAGCGGTTCGATTACGCAGGTGGTCGAAGCATGGGGCGCGCTGTCGGCGCACGACAAGGCCACTCTCGCAGGTTCACCGTTCCCGCCCGGCTTCGACCGCGACAGTCTGCTCAAAGATCTCCTGCCCGGCAGCGGAACAAGCGCGCTCGCCGCCGCGCTCACCCGCATCGGCGATCCGTATGTGTGGGGCGCGACAGGTCCCGACAAGTTCGACTGCTCCGGCCTTGTCCAATGGGCCTTCAAACAGGTCGGCAAGGACGTCCCTCGCACCAGCTCGCAGCAGGCGACATATGGTACGCCCGTGTCAAAAGATGATCTGCAACCCGGCGACGTCGTCCTTTTCTATTCCGATATCTCCCACGTTGGTATTTACGCGGGCAACGGAATGATGGTGCACGCCAGCACTTTTGGTGTCCCGGTCGCGGTCGCTCCGATTAGCACCACCCCGTACCACTCCGCGCGGCGATACTGAGTACGTGCGGTGCGTTCCTGGTTCTCGGCGAACGGTCGCCTCGAATTCTTCCTCGTCTTCTGCTCGGTCGCGCTGCTCTCTAGTGCGTGCGTCGCGCTGGTGCTCGTCCCTCGGCTCACCTCACCGCCGCAGTTAACCGCCGACCAGGCCGACGTACTCGACGCGACAACCGAATTGGCGAATCCCAACCTCGCCGCGGTGCGTCGTGATGTGCAGCCCTACGGGCCGATTCTCGTGCGCGAAGCTGGCGCGACCGGCCGCGCGCTCGTCGTCGCCCACCCCGGACAGCGCGCCGACCTCGACTCGCTCGCTCAGGCGTTAGCGCCCGCGACGGCCGCCGTCGACGCGGTGTGGGGCGTCGAATGGAACCGCGCGCCAACGATCATCGTGGCCGGCGACGTCACCGAGTTCACCGCGCTCACCCGTGCCGCAGGCGCGGACGTGACCCCCGACGTGGCTGCGGTTTCGCTCACCGGTTCCTACGTCCCGGGCAGCAAACCCACTGATCAGCGCATTATTTTCAACCCCGAAGCCCGTCGCCGCGTCGGCGATGACGGCCTCGCGACGCTGCTGCGCCACGAACTCACCCACGTCGCGACCCGCGAACGCACGCTCGACGGCGCACCGCTGTGGCTGGTCGAGGGCTACGCCGACTACGTCGCCCAGCACGGCCAGTCGGCCACGTTCTCCCAGGTCGCCCCTTCGCTCACCACACGCCTGCGCGCGGGCCAAACCCCCGCCGACCTCGCGACCGACGCCGAATTCACCGGCCCCGAAGCCGCGTACGCGTATGAGGCCGCGTGGAGTTTCTGCGCGTTTGTTGGCGAGCGATACGGCCAGGCGAGCCTCACCGCGCTGTATCGCGACCTCGCTGGCGGACCGCAGTCAGCGGCGACAACCGACCGCGCCTTTGACGCGGTCCTGAAAGCCACTCGCCCCGAGCTTCTCGATGGTTGGCGCGCGTGGCTTCGCGGTCGCGCGACCAGTTAGGTTGTACTTATGGCCCGAACTCTGCTTGTCACCAACGATTTTCCACCTCGGCCCGGTGGCATCCAGTCTTACCTGCACGCGCTCGCTGGCCAGCTGCCCCCCGACGACCTGGTCGTTTACGCCCCGAAGTGGCGTGGCGACAGTCATGAGAAGTTCGATGCGGCGCAGAAGTTCGAAGTGGTTCGCCATTCGACAACGCTGATGTTGCCGTCACCAGCGGTGATCAAGCAGGCGACCGCGTTGCTGCGCGACCGCGACCTCGACACCGTCTGGTTTGGTGCTGCCGCACCGCTCGCGGCGATGTCGCCGGTGCTGCGGCGCGCGGGCGCTGAGCGCATTCTCGCGAGCACACACGGTCACGAGGTCGGGTGGTCGATGCTGCCCGGTTCGCGTCAGGTGTTGCGGCAGATCGGCGAGCACACCGACGTTGTCACCTACGTCAGCAAGTACACGCGCGGTCGTTTCGCCGCCGCGTTCGGCCCCGATGCCGCCCTCGAACATCTCCCGCCGGGCGTGAACCCCGACGAGTTCCGTCCCGACCCGGCCGCCCGCGCCGAACTGCGCGCCCGCTACCACCTTGGCGACCGCCCAACCGTGCTGTGCCTGTCGCGACTCGTGCCGCGCAAGGGCCAGGACATGCTCATCGTCGCGATGGCCGAGGTGGCCAAGCGCGTCGACGACGCGGTGCTGGTCATCGCTGGCGGCGGCCCGTATGAAAACCGCCTGCGCGCGCTCGCTGAGTCGATTGGCGTGAACCGGTACGTGCGATTTATCGGCCGCGTCCCGTCGGGCGAATTGGCCGCCCACCACACCATCGCCGACGTGTTCGCGATGCCATGCCGCACGCGCGGCGCTGGTCTCGACGTCGAAGGGCTCGGCATCGTCTACCTCGAAGCGTCCGCGACGGGCGTTCCGGTGGTCGCTGGCAGTTCCGGCGGTGCGCCCGAAACGGTCCGCGAAGGCGAGACGGGCCTGGTCGTGCATGGTCGTTCGGTCTCCCAGATCGCCGACGCGCTCGTCGAGTTGCTCACCGATCGCGAGCTTGCCGCGCAGATGGGTGCGGCCGGGCGCGAGTGGGTCGAGCGCGAGTGGCATTGGGATCGCCAGGGTGCTCGGCTGCGCGAACTACTGCGATGACACCTCGTCAGTGGTGTCGGATACGCTCAGCCAGGTGAGCAGTATCCAGGTCGCCGACCAGACTTTCCTCGCCGTGCCTCCCGCCGCGATCGCCGACGCGCTCAATTCGCCCAATCGGTGGCGGCACTGGTGGCCCGATTTGCGGCTTACCGTGCGAGAAGACCGGGGCGACAAAGGCATTCGCTGGACGGTCGCGGGCGGGCTGACCGGCACGATGGAAGTGTGGCTCGAACCCGCGCTCGACGGCGCGATCATGCACTACTTCATCCACGCCGAACCGCGCGCAGCACTTGAGCAACGGCCGCTGCTCGCGGCGAACCGTGCTCGTCGCGTCGCGGGGAAAAAGATGGCCTTCGAACTCAAAGCGCAGCTTGAGGCCGGTCGTCCTGCGGGCGTAGCCCCCTAACTGAGAGGCTTTCTCGTCATGGCCGACCGGACTAAGCGCTCGATCGTCATCGCCGCACGCCCTGAGCAGGTGATGGCGGTCATCGCCGACTTGTCGACCTACCCGGAGTGGGTCGCGGCGGCGAAGTCGGTTGAGGTGCTCGATGCCGATGCTGCGGGCCGCGCGACCAAAGCCCGGTTCGTGCTCGACGCGGGCGTTGTCAAAGACACCTACGTGTTGGAGTACTCGTGGCGGCCCGACGGGCGCGCGGTCAGTTGGCAACTCTCTTCGGGCGATTTGCAGAAGGCGCAGGACGGCAGTTACGAACTGGTCGAACAGCCCGACGGCGGCACCGAGGTGATTTATGAACTCACCGTCGACCTGAATATCCCGATGATCGGCATGTTCAAACGCAAAGCCGAGAAGGTCATCACCGATACGGCATTGACCGAACTCAAGAAGCGAGTCGAGGGCTGAACGCCGCGCGCGCGACCACCCTTGAGCTGTTCGTCGGCAAAGGCGGAGTCGGGAAAACCACCCTCGCGTGCGCGACCGCGCTCGGATACGCGCGCGCGGGTCGTCGGGTGCTCATCGCTTCGCTCGATCAGGCCCATTCCCTCGGTGACGCACTGGGTTTCGTTTTCCCACACGACCCGGGCACTGTCGCTGGCATCGCGCGCGTCGCGCCTGGGGTCGATGTGATTGAGATCGATTCCCTTGCGCTGCTTGAAGATCGGTTCGCCGACGTGCGGTCGCTGCTCGCCAAAGGCGGCAATCACAACCACGGCATCGACCTCGCTTCGCTCGATCCCGCCGAGCTCACCGGTCTGCCTGGCGTGCAGGAACTGTTGATGCTCATCGAAATCGCCGCCTACGTTGACGAGGCCGAATGGGATGTCGTGATCGTCGACTGTCCACCGTCGGCCGACATGGTTCGCCTCATCACCGCGCCGGAAACCCTGCTCAATTACCTTGAGCGCCTGTGGCCGCGACACGCCCGGGCGATGAGCGCCGTCGGCACGGATCTGCGAAAAGCTGTGCTAGCGGCCTCGGTTGAGCGAATTGTGTCGTCGGTCACGCGGGTGCGCGACCTCCTCGCCGACCGAGCACGCACCAGCGCGCGCCTGGTCACCGGACCCGAGCAGGTTGCCGTCACCGAAGCGCGCAGGGTGCGTTCGGCGGCCGCGCTGCTTGGCCTACGACTGGCTGCCGTCGTGGTCAACAAGGTCCTTCCCGCGGTGCCGCCACCTGGCGATTCGGCCCATCCCGCCGTGCACTGGTACTTGAATCGGCGAGCCGAACAGCTCGAAGTTGTTGCCCGACTGCATGAGCAACTCGACGATGTGCCAATCATCGTCGCCGCCCACGCGGGCGCGGAACCGGTGGGCGTTGGGTCGCTTACCGCGTTCTCTTACGCCGTCGACACGCCGATGCCGCCGAATACTCAGGCAGCGGACTCGGGGGTCGCGATGGTTCGATGGGAGTCCGGGTCGGGGGTTGACTCCGTGTACGCGATGCGTATGCGGATGCCCGCTGTCGATCCGGGTACGTTGCGGCTGGGCCGAGTGGAGGACGATCTGATCGTGGGCGTCGACGGGGTGCGTAGACGAGTCGCGCTCGCACCAGTGTTGCGTCGCTGCACGGTTTCCGGCGCGGAACTCGACGACGGCCATCTCGTCGTCCGCTTCCGGCCCGATCCGCACGTATGGCCAGCTGATCCGAACTACCCGAAGGCCAGCGCACATGAGCAGTGATCACCGCAGTGACCAAAACCGGGGCCACCACGACGGTTTCGCCGAGTTCACCGACGAATTGAAGCTCCTTGCCGAGGTGCTGTTGGCCCGCGTTGAACCGGTGCTGCGCCGCACGGCCGCCGACGGCGACGCCGAATTGGGCGGCTGCGCATGGTGCCCGGTGTGCGCGGCGGCGGCGTTGGTACGCGGGGAACACCACGACGTTGTCGCGGCATTGGCCGACCACGGCACCGCGGTAGTCACGATCTTGCGCGAGGCCCTGGCTGGCGTGCCGGTAGAACCGCTGCTGCCCCCGGAATGGGATGGGCCGCAACAGGATTCGGAGTTTGGCCCCATGCCCGATGCCGCAAGCGCGGCCAACCCGAATCGGCCAACGTTCCGCGATTCGGTCCACGCGGGAGCAACCCGCGCGGCTCGCGCACGCGACGCCCAGCCCTCCGCCGCGAACGGCTCAGCCCGCACGCACGACCCGCAGCCCTACGCCGCAAACAGCTCAGCCCGCACGCACGACCCGCAGCCGCCAAACCCCAACGGCGCAGCTGCCAACACTTCGTCCGCCCGAGAAAACTCCCGCGGCCAGCGCGCAACCGACAGCTCGCGCAAGTCGTCGGGCCGCACCGCGCGAGGTACTGAGCGAGCTGGCCGTCCGCCCGCCGACCAGCCAAGGTCGCGCGAAGCCGACCAGCGAAGCCCCCGCGATGCGCAGCCAACCGGCCCGGCCGCGAGCGCTCCCAGCTCCGACCATCGCCCATCGGCTGACCAGCGCGAACCCAACGGCCCCATCCGCGCGACGCCGATCCGGCCGCCCAATGTCGCCTACGACAAGCATTCCGCCGACGCCAACGGGCAGCACCCGCACCCCCCGCGCGTGCACCCCGAAGACCCAGCGACCTTCACGCCGTCGCGCGGGCGCTACGTCGACATTCCGGTGACGATTCGCGGATGACTCGTCGGCTCGCGCCGCTGACCGTCGGAATTGACGTGGGCGGCACCAACATTCGCGCTTCGGTCGTTGATGCCGAAGGCGACGTCCTCGACAGCGTGCAAGCGCCAACCCCGCATTCGGCGCGCGCCTTGGAAGACGCTCTCGCCCGTTCAGTACGCGAGCTCAGCACGCGTCACCACATCGCTGCCGTCGGTCTCGCGGTCGCGGGGCTCATCTCGGCTGACCAGTCGACGGTCCGGTTCTCCCCGCACCTGCCCTGGCAGGACACCCCGGTCGCCGCACGTCTGTCATCGCGACTCGCCCTTCCAGTCATCCTCGAACACGACGCGAACGCCGCAGCGTGGGCCGAGTACCGCTTCGGTGCGGCGAGCGGTGCACGCAACGCGGTCCTCGTCGCGATCGGTACCGGCATCGGCGGCGCGCTGTTGATCGACGGCAAGCTCTACCGAGGAAGCAACGGCGTCGCGCCCGAACTCGGTCACCTGCAAGTCGTCCCCGACGGGCGCGCGTGCGCGTGCGGCAAACGTGGCTGCTGGGAGCGCTATTGCAGCGGTACCGCCCTCGCCGACACCGCGATCGAAATGCTCGCGACCGACCCCGTTCGCTCGGTACTCGCGCGCGACGTGATCCGAGATCCCGGCTCGCTCACCGGTCGCCGCGTCGCGGGCGCTGCCCAGGACGGCGACCCGCTCGCTACCCGCGTGATCGCCGACTTCGCTCGCTGGCTCGGCCTTGGCCTCGGTTTCGTGAGCGACCTGTTCGACCCCGACCTCATCGTCATCGCGGGCGGCGTAAGTTCCTCGGCCCCACTGTTTCTCGACGAGGCGCGCGAGCACTACGCCGCTTCGGTCACCGGCGCTGGTCACCGCCCACTCGCCCGACTGCGCACCACCCAGTTGGGCGAGGCCGCTGGCATGATCGGCGCTGCCGAATTGGCACGCTCGGTCGCGGTGACACACGTGGCGACCGGCAACGGGAGATGAGCGTCACCTCAAGCTGCCACTGCTATCGACTCAGCTTGGTTGTGACCTGCGACCAGCGGTAAAGTCGATTTCCGACGACCCACTGAAAGGACGCCATGTTCTACTGGCTGCTCAAGTTCGTGCTCATCGGACCGTTGATGCACCTCTACAACCGCCCGGTCGTCGAAGGCGTCGAGAACATTCCCACCGATGGCCCCGCCATCATGGCTGGCAACCACCTTTCGTTTTCCGATTGGCTGTTCGCGCCGCTGCTGAGCCCGCGTCGCATCAACTACCTCGCCAAGGCCGAGTACTTCAACACCCCTGGTATCAAGGGGCGTTTCCAGAAATTTTTCTTCTCCGGCACCGGCCAGTACCCCATCGACCGCAGCGGTGCGTCCGCCGCTGAGGACGCGCTCAACGCCGCACGCAAGCTGCTCGACGAGGGTCGTCTCGTCGGCCTTTACCCCGAGGGCACCCGCTCCCCCGACGGTCGCCTTTACAAGGGCAAGACCGGAATGGCGCGCCTCGCACTCGAAACCGGCGTCCCGGTGATCCCGGTTGCCGTCATCGGCACCAACCTCGTTTCCCCGCCCGGACCGTTCAAGTGGCGTCGCGAGCGTGTCACGATCAAATTCGGTGCGCCCCTTGACTTCTCGCGGTACGAAGGCATGAGCGGCAACCGGTTTGTCGAGCGCGCCGTCACCGACGAGGTGATGTACGAACTGATGCGCCTCACCGGCCAGGAGTACGTCGACGTGTACGCCCACAGCTTGAAGAAGGGCGTCACGCCAACCGACAGCCAGCTCGACGCGACCCGCATTCCCGACAGCGCGGCAAGCTAGCCGCGCTAATCCAATGGGTGGGGATAAGGGCCGCGTACTGCCCTTCGTACGTCGAGAGCACAAGCGTCGAGAACCCAAGCGCGACTTGCCAACTGGCACGTTCGCGCGTGGTTCCCGCCTTGCCGCCGTGCCCGTCATGTACGCGGGCAGGCGCGTCGCCGGTTTCGGTAAACGCGCCGCGGGCGGCGACGCCGACGACATCACCCGCCAGATCCGATTACGCACTGCCCAGCACCTTTTCGATGTGATGGGCGAACTCAAAGGCTGCGTCGCCAAGCTCGGCCAACTGCTCGGCCTCCTCGAATGGGGCCTGCCACGCGACCTCGCCGAGCCCTACCGCGCCGCACTCGCTCGCCTGCACGATTCCGCACCACCGATGCTGCCCGGTGCTGTCCACGCTGAGCTCACCAAACACCTTGGCCCACACTGGCGTTCGCTGCTCCCCCAGTTCGACGACCGCGCCGCAGCGGCCGCCTCGGTCGGCCAGGTGCATCGTGGCTGCTGGCACGACGGCACCCCGGTCGCGGTGAAGATCATGTACCCGGGTGCCCGCGCCGCCGTCAGCGCCGACCTCGCCGTATTGCGAAGGATCGCACCACTTTTCGGCGTGCTACTCCCTGCCGCCGACACCGCGTCCGTCGTCAACGCGCTCTGCGCCGAGATCGGCGCTGAACTCGACTACGCACGCGAAGCGGCCAACCAGCGCGCCTTCACCGCGGCCTTCGCCGACGATCCCGATGTGGTCGTCAGCCGCGTTGTCGCCCAGTACGGCGACGTGCTCGTCACCGAGTGGCTTGATGGAATCCCGTTGTCGCACTTGGTCAACCAGTCCAAACCGGCCGCACGCGACCGCGTCGGCGTACTCGTCCTGCGTTTCCTGCTTTCCGCACCAGCCCGCGTCGGCCTCGTCTACGGCGACGCCCACCCCGGCAACTTCCTGCTGATGCCAGACGGCCGCCTCGGCATCGTCGACTTCGGCGCGTGTACCTCGTGGCCACGCGAATTCCTCGACGTCGCAAGCGAAGTGGGCGCTGCGCTGCTCACCCAGTCACCCCACGACCTCGAATCCGCCATGCGCAGACACGGTTTCGTCGCGCCCGGCCGCGCTCTCGACATCGCGAGCGTGCTCGCCCGCCTCCAACCCGTGCGCGACGCACTCCTGGCAACCACCTACCCGCTCACCGAAAAGTGGCTGCGCGAACAGGTCCGCCTTGTCACCGACCTGCGCCTCACCAACGTGTTGCGCCAACTCACCATGCCCGCCGAGCACACCGCGATGCTGCGGTCCTTTCTCGGTGGTGTCGCGGTGTTATGTCAGCTGCACACCGACGTTCCGCTGCGCGCCGAATGCACCCGCTGGTACCCCGAAACGGTGGCGGCGGCGGGGCTGTGAAGTAGCTGCCAGGTACCGTGCGCGCGTCCGCGCCACCTGTGGTTAGCTATGCCCTCATGGGCACGCCGCACGTAATCACTTCTGCCGAATACCTCCCCGCCGATACGGCGGATGTCGTTCGTACTGTTCGGGATTCGCGCGACCGATCCGCGCCGTTCACCGTCTGTGGTGGCGAGCAGACCGAAGAGTACGGTCTCGCCGATCAGCGCGCGGTCCTTTCGCTGCGCAAGATGAACTCGGTGCTCGACATCAACCTCGGTCGCCGCACGGTTCGCGTGCAGGCGGGCGCGAAACTGTCCGAAATCGACCGTCGCCTCGGCGCGCACGGCCTTGGCCTGCCGGTTGTCGGCGACCACCGCGACATCACCGCGGGCGGCTTCGCGTCAGTCGGCGGCGTCAGCACCGCGTCGCACCGATACGGCATGTTCATCGACCAGATCGTCGACCTCGAATACGTCGACCCCGACGGCCGCATCGGCACCTGCGGGCGCGGTCATCACGTCGAGCGGTTCCATCGCATTCTCGGCGCGGGCGGTCGCGCTGGCATCATCACCGCGCTCACCCTCGACGTCGTCGATGTCGACAAGGACCGCACCTGGCTCACCACCGACGCCGACCGTTTCCTCGACTTCGATTCGTTCGTCGAACACGCGACAACCGAGATCAACCACCCGGGCAGCGCGGCGATGCAGGTTGGTCGCTGGATCGACACGGCGGCGATCAAGGTTGCCCGACCGGTCGGTACGGGTCAGGTGAGCCTGGGCGCGGTCCGCTTCGGTCAGTGGTCGAGTTTGTACCCGGCGACGCCGACGCGCGGTCTGCGTGCCCGTCGTGAGGTCGGAACGCGCACGCGCAAGTCATTGGGCGCGATCGCGTCGGCGGCGGGCGGTCGCGCTGGCATGCCGGTCCGCAACGCGGCCGCTGGCGCGCTGATGTTCGCGCCGAAGGTGCTCACGATGCGCGACGCCGAATACCTCGCCGACACCGTCATCAGCAGCTCCGAGCGTGGCCCTGCTTACCGCGTTGGCGTGTTCGCCCCGCTGGCCAACTACGGCGCGGTGTTCTACGGCCTGCACGACCTGTTCAACCGTCATCGCGAACGCACCGGCTGCTTCACGGTGATCTCGGCGATGACCTACGGCGTCCGGTCGCCGTACCTGCGCGCCGAAGCCGCAGCGCGCGGCCTGTCGGCCACCGACTACGGCCTGATCACCTTCACCTGCCGCCTTCGCCCGTCGGCGCTCCCGTCGGACCAGCTGCGTGAGATCGTCTCGGGCATCGACGAGATCTGCCGTTCCGAGCAGGCACTGCGCTACAGCGTCTAATACGTCAAACGCGAAGGGCCCCTACCGAATTCGGTAGGGGCCCTTCGCGTTAGGTCCTAGTGCTTCTCAGCACCCAGGTAGTACTCGAAAACCAGACCGGCGGCGGCACCGATGACCAGCACAACGCCGAGGGCGATCAGCCACAGTTCGAAGAAGGCGAGACCAATCGCGGTGACCGAACCAGCGGCCGCCAGGGTGATGGGCCAGAAGCTACCCGGCGAGAAGAAGCCGAGGTCGCCAGCGCCGTCCACAATCTCGGCCTCTTCGTAGTCCTCGGGACGCAGGTCGATACGACGAGCGACGAACCGGAAGTAGGTGCCGATGATCATCGAAAGACCAGCGGTCATCACGATGCCGGTGAGACCAGCCCACTCGATGCCAGTGCGCGACTGGGCGGTGAAGAAACCGTAGATCAGGGCGACCAGGATGAAGAACGCCGTGAGCAGTTCGAAGATTCGCGCTTCGAGCCTCATATCAGAATCCTCACTTGCTTTCGTTCACCGAAGCGCTCTTGAGATCACGCTTGGTGTTGAAGGGGTGGGTAGAGGTAGCGACGGGCGACTCGCCGATCGACTTCAGCGCCTCGGCGTTGTCCTTGCCAGCCTTGCGAGCCTCAAGGTACTTGGCGAAGTTCTCCGGCGAAACCGCGCGGACCTCGAAGTTCATCATCGAGTGGTAGGTGCCGCACATCTCGGCGCAACGGCCGACGAACGCGCCTTCCTTCTCGATCTTTTCGATCTGGAAGATGTTGTCCGAGTGGTTTTCCTTCGGGTTCGGCATCACGTCGCGCTTGAACAGGAATTCGGGCACCCAGAAGGCGTGCACGACGTCAGCGGAGGCGAGCTGGAACTCGATGCGCTTGCCGGTGGGCAGCACAAGCACCGGGATCTCGGTGGAGGAACCGTAGGTCTCGATCTTGTCGTAGTGCAGGTACGAGAGGATGTCGTTGGCAGGCTTGCCGTGGACGGGACCCGGCTGCGGGTGACCCTCTTCGTTCTTGCGCTCCTTGTACTCCTCGAGCTGCTGCTCGTTGACCGCCTCGCGGACGGTGTCGACACCGTCGTAGGTGAGTCCGCCGACGTTGTCGACCTGGCGGTAACCGAACTTCCAGTTCCACTGGAACGCCGTCACGTCGATGGTGACCGCGGGATCATCGGTCTTCTCGTGCACGTAGTTCTGCACGACAACGGTGAAGTAGAACAGCACCGCGATGATCACGAACGGAATCGCCGTGTAGGTGAGTTCCATCGACACGTTGTAACCGGTCTGGCGCGGGAACTCCGGGGAGTTGTTGCGCTTGCGGTGGAAGATGACCGTCCAGAAGGTCAAGCCCCAGACCAACACGCCGACAACGAGCGCGGCAAGGACCGACCAGGTCCACAGCTCCCGCATCTTGGTGGCTTCCGGCGTGATGCCCGAAGGCCAGCCGAATCGAAGCCAAACATTGTCGATCGAGCAGCCCGAGACGAGCATCGCGGTGGTCAACAACGACACCGCCAGCCCGGCCCGCCGAAGGATTCGGCCCTGCCGACCCCGAACGGGTCGAGCCCCGATCTCTTCGCTCGCCTTGTGCGCCACGCTCACGCCTTCCTGGTCGCCACACATTCCGACACATTGCGTCTTCCCAGGCCGCGATTCGCCTGTTCCGACACCTCTTCAAAGCAGTTCAAGTTTCAGGCACACCTGAGAGGGACCTGAGTACTACGCAGCGTAGACCAAAGCGGGCACTGCCTTGTGGCGGGGTCGGTTTCGACACTCCGCACTAAGGTTTCGGCTTGTCGCGACCTGCGGTTTGACCTGTCAGGGTTGCATTATCGCCGTTGTGGCGTGGGCGAGCGCGGCGTGTCGGCGCGGGGTGCGGCATACTCGGACACAGCGTTTCGGCCACTGCCGACGCGGCGAAATCATCGAACGAGAGAAGGTTGCCGACACCGTGTGCGGACTGCTCGGATTCCTGACAGCTGAGACGGCGACGACCGAGGTGGTCGATCAGGTGTACGACGCGCTGCACTGCCAGCGGCATCGCGGCCCTGATGAGAAGGGCACCTGGCACGACTCGCACATGATCTTCGGCTTCAACCGCCTGTCGATCATTGATATTGAGCATTCGCATCAGCCGTTGCGGTGGGGTCCAGCCGACAACCCGCAGCGCTACGCCATGACCTTCAATGGCGAGATTTACAACTACCTTGAGCTGCGCGAGCAGTTGGCCGCCCAGTTCGGTAGTGAGTTCCCCGACGGCAAGATCTTCAATACCGGTGGCGACGGCGAGGCGATTGTCGCGGCGTTCCACTTCTGGGGTCCGGAATCGGTGCGCAAGCTGCGCGGCATGTTCGCCTTCGCGATTTGGGATACCGAGACCGAGTCACTGTTCCTCGCGCGCGACCCGTTCGGCATCAAGCCGCTGTTCATCGCGACGGGCCCCGGCGGCACCGCGTTCGCGAGTGAGAAGAAGAGCCTCCTTGAGCTGCTGTCGCCGCTTGGGCTTTCCGACGAGCTCGACCCGCGCGCGCTTGAGCACTACACGGTGTTGCAGTACGTGCCCGAGCCCGAGTCGCTGCACCGCAACATTCGTCGCCTGGAATCGGGCACCTACGCCACCGTTCAGGTTGGCCAGGAACCGGTAACCACCCGCTACTTCCGCCCCGATTTCCGGGTGCGACCCTTCGCCGAAGGTGCCGAGCAGGAGCGCTACGCCGAAATCGCTGCCGCGCTTGAGGATTCGGTCGCTAAGCACATGCGCGCCGACGTGACCGTTGGTTCGTTCCTGTCGGGCGGCATCGACTCCACCGCCATCGCCGCGCTCGCCATGCGCCACAACCCGAACCTCATCACCTTCACCACCGGGTTCGAGCGTGAGGGGTACTCGGAGGTCGATGTCGCCGCCGAGAGCGCCGAACTCATTGGCGCGCGCCACATCGTGAAGGTCGTCTCGCCCGCTGAGTTCGCCGCCGCGATCCCCGAAATCGTGTGGTACCTCGACGATCCGGTCGCCGACCCGGCGCTTGTTCCGCTGTACTTCGTCGCGAAGGAAGCGCGTAAGCACGTCAAGGTCGTGCTGTCGGGCGAAGGTGCCGACGAACTGTTCGGCGGGTACACGATTTACCGAGAGCCGTTGTCGCTCAAGCCTTTTGAGTACCTGCCCGCCGGGCTGCGCAAGCTCGTCGGCAAGCTCGGCGACCGTATCCCCGACGGCAAGCGTGGCAAGTCGTTGTTGCAGCGTGGGTCGCTCACCCTGGAAGACCGCTACTACGGCAACGCGCGCAGCTTCAACGACGCTCAGCTGCGTTCGGTGTTGCGCGATTTCCGCCCCGAGTGGACCCATCAGGACGTCACCGCGCCGATCTACGCGGAGTCCAAGGGCTGGGACCCGGTCGCGCGGATGCAGCATCTTGACCTGTTCACCTGGTTGCGTGGCGACATCTTGGTCAAGGCCGACAAGATGACGATGGCGAACTCCCTTGAGCTGCGCGTGCCGTTCCTCGACAACGAGGTCATGCGGGTCGCCCAGGGCATCCCGTTCGATCAGAAGATCACCAACGAAACGTCGAAGTACGCGCTGCGTAAGGCACTCGACGGCATCGTCCCCGACCACGTCCTCAACCGCGCGAAGCTGGGTTTCCCTGTGCCGCTTCGGCATTGGTTGCGCGGCACGGAGCTTTACGAGTGGGCCGAGACGCAGATCGCCGAGTCTCAGACCGACCACTTGATCAACAAGGCGGCGGTGCTCACCATGCTGCGCGAGCACAAGGCAGGCATCTCCGACCACAGCCGCCGCTTGTGGACGGTTCTGGTGTTCATGGTGTGGCACGGCATCTTCGTAGAAGACCGCATCAAGCCCGAAATCCAGGAACCGACGTACCCGGTTTCGCTGTAATTCAAGATCAGCAGGCTCTCAGGGATTTTCCCTCTCGGGCGATGTTTACCTGAGAGCCTGGTGATCTTGGTCGTGCTAGAGGATCGTCGCGATTTCGTCGGCCGCGTCGGCGCCATACGCCTTCGTGAGGCGCTCAATCGCCTCGTCGCGGTTCAACGTCCACTCCTGAGTGCCCGTTGTCTCCAAAACCAGGACGGCGACAAGCGAGCCAAGCTGCGCCGCGCGCTCCAAGCTCAGCCCCGCGCGGTGCGCGGTGAGGAAGCCAGCGCGGAAACCGTCGCCGACGCCGGTCGGGTCGACTTTGGCCGTCTCGGGGACAACGGCAACGCGAACCTCGGTGCCGTCGGTGTCGACGACGAGCACACCTTCGCCGCCGAGCGTCGTGACGCGGATGCCAACCTTGCTCGCGACCTCTTCTTCCGACAGGCCCGTCTTCTGCAACAGCAACGCCCACTCGTACTTGTTCGTGAACAGGTAGGTGGCACCGTCGATGAGTTCGGCGGCCTGGTCGCCGTCAAGGCGGGCTAGCTGCTGCGACGGGTCGGCGGCGAACGCGAGACCCTGCTCGCGCGCCTGCCGAGTGTGGGCGACCATCGCGTCCGGGTCGTTGGCACCAACAAGCACCAGGTCGACGTCATGTTCGGCGGCGACAGCGGCGATGTCGATATCGCGAGCTTCGCTCATCGCACCCGGGTAGAACGACGCGATCTGCGCCATCGCCTCATCGGTCGTGCACACGAATCGCGCGGTGTGGGCCTTCTCGGAGGTGAGCACGCCGGCGCAATTGACGCCGTTGCCTTCCAACCACGCACGGTATTCAGCGAAGTCGGCACCGACCGCGCCAACAAGCACCGGCTGCTGCCCAAGCAACCCCATCGCGTAGGCGATATTGCCCGCGACGCCACCCCGGCGCACCTGCAGGTCGTCAACAAGGAAGCTCAGGGACACGTTCGCGAGCTGATCGGCAATCAACAGATCGGAAAACCGACCGGGAAACCGCATGAGATGGTCGGTGGCAATGGATGCGGACACAGCAACAGACACGAGGCGAGGCCCCTTCGACGATAGGCGGAAAACACGTAAGGCTGAGACAAAAAGTCTCAGCCTTACGGTAGCAAGGGGTCGTGGTGCGACTCGCCCGAAATCTTTAGTTGAAGCTGTCGCCGCAGGCGCAGGAGCCGGTGGCGTTCGGGTTGTCGATCGTGAAGCCCTGCTTCTCGATGGTGTCGACGAAGTCGATCGACGCGCCCTGGATGTACGGCGCGCTCATCCGGTCTACGGCCAGCTTCACGCCCGAGAACTCAACAACGATGTCGCCGTCGAGGACACGGTCGTCGAAGAACAGCTGGTAGCGCAGGCCAGCGCAACCGCCGGGCTGCACCGCGATGCGCAGGGCAAGGTCGTCGCGACCCTCCTGCTCAAGCAGCGCCTTCGCCTTGCTAGCTGCGGCGTCGGTCAGGGTCGCACCGTGGGTTTCGGTTGCGGTCTCGTTCTGCGAAGTCGTCATGAACACTCCTTGTTCGGTCAGCCCGTCAACGGGCAACGCCGTCGATACAGCTGCTATTCCCTATTTTGCCACCCCAGTAGCAACGCGAATACAGCGCCCAGGTGCGTTACCCCACCCTACTCGCGATTGTCGTCAGAGAGTGAGACGCGGGACACGGCAAAACAGACCACGTTTCCCGGTTGTCGGACCGATCGAATAGCCTGGTCGACGTGAAATTGTTCCGTCGCGGCGAGTCCAGCACCACCGACGAGTCCGTCGACTCCACGGTGACGGTGGTCGAAGAGCCCGTTACCTCCTCCCCCACGCCCGGCAAGGGCCGTCCCACCCCCAAGCGGCGCGATGCTGAGGCCCGGCGTCGCGGCCCGGTCGCGCCCGCGCCGATGACGGCGAAGGAAGCCCGCGCGCGTCGCAAGGCGTCGAAGGGCACCAAGGCCGACCGCAAGATCGCCGCCGCCGAGCGTCGTGCCGCGGTGAACGACCGTCGCGCGCGCATGCTCGCTGGCGAAGACAAGTACCTGCTGCCGCGCGATCAGGGCCCGGTGCGCGCGTACGTGCGCGACCTCGTCGATGCCCGTCGCAACCTCGTCGGCCTGTTCATGCCGATGGCGCTGGTGCTGATCATGTCGATGTTCGCCGTGCCGCAGCTGCAAAGCCTCGTCACGTTGGCGATGCTGGTGATGATGTTCTTCATGATCATCGAGGGCTTCATCCTTGGTCGCATCATCAACAACCGCGTCATCGCGCGTTTCCCCGACACTTCCGACACCGGCTTCAAGCTCGGCTGGTACGCGTTCGTTCGCGCGTCACAGATCCGCAAGATGCGTGCGCCGAAGCCGCGTGTGAAGCCCGGCGACGCGGTGTAGATCCTCGTTTCGTTGACCCCCGGTTGAGTGCGTCAACCGGGGGTTTTCTGTTTTCACCGGGCATAGAACATGCGGTCGCCGATGGCCTGCAAGTCCTGCCGCTGCCGCTGGGCGTCGCGGTCGAGCTCGCTTGGGCGCGAGTCCTTGGTGAACGCCATTCCGGCGATGATCAGTGCGCTGAGTGCAACGATGGAAATTACCATGGCTGAAAGTCTGCGCTCGTCTTGATCCTGCCAACAGTGGCAGTTCTGCCGTTGTACGCAAAGATTCAGCCAGCTACCGTAAGACGATGCTGAGTCGCGTCGCCGTCGTTCTCAATGGCCCTATGGCCATGTTCGAATTCGGCGTTATCTGTGAGGTTTTCGGCCTCGACCGCACCGCTGATGGGCTGCCCGGCTTCGACTTTCGGGTCTGCGGTGCTGAACCGGGCAAGCCGTTGCCATCAACGACGCCGGGTGTCACGGTCACGCCCGAGTACGGCTTAGACGAGCTGGTCAAGGCCGACCTCGTCGCGATCCCCGCCTTTCCGGCGAATCAGCCGCTGAACCCGGTGGTCGTCGACGCCGTGCGCACGGCGTCGGAAAACGGTGCGATCATCCTGACCGTCTGTTCCGGCGCGTTCCTCGCGGGCGCGGCTGGCCTGCTCGACGGCCGTAAATGCACGACGCACTGGATGCACGCCGACGCACTCGCCGCGAAATATCCCGCCGCGACCATCGACCCCGACGTGCTGTTCGTCGACGAAGGCAATCTCATCACCAGTGCGGGCACCGCCGCGGGCATTGACGCGTGTCTGCATCTCGTGCGTCGCGAGATCGGCACCGCCGCTGCAAACGGCATTGCGCGCCGCATGGTCGTGCCGCCACAACGCGACGGTGGTCAGCGCCAATTCATCGAACGTCCGGTGCCGGAATGTCATTCGCTTGGGTTGTCGGCAACGTTGGCGTGGCTCACCGAGAATCTCGCGCTGCCACACACCATCGACGACCTCGCCGCGCGCTCGCAAATGTCAACGCGCACGTTCGCCCGTCGCTTCGCCGCCGAGACCGGGACAACGCCGGTGAAATGGCTTACGACGCAACGTGTTTTGCTCGCGAAGCAGCTCCTTGAAGAGGGCGACTATGGGCTTGAACGCATCGCGACCGAGACAGGTTTCGGCTCAGGTGCGTTGTTGCGCCATCACTTTCAGCGCGCGGTGGGCATCGCGCCAACGGAGTACCGACGCCGCTTTGGCAAACGCGTAGACGCGTAAAGGCCCCAAAATCATTGCCTTGACAAATAACTCGGGAACCTGATCAGGTGAACGCATGCTTTTTGGGAGGGGCAACCTGCTCATGCGTGCCGTTATCGCGGCCACCGCCGCCGTCTTCGTCACCACCGCTACCGCTGGAAGCACGTCCGCAGCGCCGATCGGAATCGAAAAACACGCTCGCGCGGGCAGTTTCGAGGAACTGTGGGTGCCGTCAAGCATGGGCCCGATCAAGGTGCAGGTGCGATGGGCCGCGCGCGGCGGTTCGTCGGCGCTGTATTTACTCGACGGACTCCGCGCTCCCGCCGACCACAGCCAGTGGACCTCTGACACCGACGCGGTACGCCAATTCGCCAGCGACGACGTGACTTTGGTGTTCCCCGTCGGTGGCCACTCCAGCTTCTACACCGACTGGTACCGCCCGAGCAGCACCAACAACCAGCCCATCACGTACCGCTGGGAAACCTTCCTCACCCAGGAACTGCCGGATTTCCTTGCTGGATACGGGGTTTCGCGCACAAACAACGCTATCGTCGGCGCGTCGATGGGCGGCGGCTCGGCGCTTGTGCTCGCCGCGCACCACCGCGACCAGTTCCGCTTCGCCGGTTCCTTCTCCGGTTTCGTGAACCCGACCTACCCGAACTGGAACCTCGCGATGCGCGCCGCGATGACCGACGAGGGCAACTTCAACGTCGACGACATGTGGGGTCCAACAAGCGATCCCGCGTGGGCGCGTAACGACGCGACCGTGCAGATCGACCGGTTGCGCGGCCTGCCGGTCTACGTCATGACCGGCAACGGGGTGCCCGGCGTCGCCGATCTGTCCAACGGGTTCGGCAACACCGTCAACGCGATGGGGTTGGAGTCGATGTCGGTGATCGCGGCCGACATCTTCCGCGACCGTGCGGCGGCGGCCGGCGTTCCGGCGCGCGTCGACGTCATCAATGGCACCCACACGTGGCCGTACTGGCAGCAGGCACTCGCGACCGCACGCCCGATGATCTTGGCGGCGCTCGGCGTGTAGTTGCTACCGTGCTCGGCATGGCGCAACGCATCCTCGTCCTCGGCGGGGCTCGATCGGGTAAGTCGGCGTTCGCGGAGCGCCTGCTCGCCGACTGCGCGACGGTGCGTTACCTCGCGACGGCTGTGCTCGACCCGACCGACCACGATTTCGCCTCGCGAATCGAGGGCCATCGAGACCGGCGACCGACTACGTGGACGACGGTCGAAAACGCTTCTGCCGCAGACGTTTTGACCACGTCGGCCCCGGCAACGTTGCTAGACGACACCGGCACCTGGCTCACCGCCCGCATCGACGAACGGGACGCATGGGACAGCCCGCGTGGCACGGTAGCCCCGGATTGCGACGCGCTGGTAGCGGCGGTCGCCGCCCACCGCGACCGCTTGGTGATCGTGTCCCCGGAGGTAGGTCAGGGCGTCATCCCGCCCACCCGCAGCGGCCGCCTTTTCCGCGACGAGTTGGGCACCCTGAACCAGCGCTTAGCTGAGGTATGCGACGAGGTCTACTTCGTCATAGCGGGCCTCCCAACCCGCCTCAAATAGCGACCGCGCCGCACCGTGTCTGAGCACTCACTCGACAGTCAAGGTGCGCGCCAACACCGGCGACGAGAAAGCGTTCTCGGGCCCGATGGATTCCGGCGGTTAGTCACAGAACCTCCTCGCACCGACAGTGGTGAAACCGTTGGTCGCATGCAATCCCCCGCCCGGTCAGCGCGACCGCGCTGCATCGGGGCAAGATGTGCGGCGAGGAATTCTCTTCCAGGAAGGCTTGCCAGTGACTCACGGATTCGGCCCGGTCGTACCCCCGAACGCCGAGGTTCGCGCCGCCGCGCGCGAGCGGCAGCGTCAGCTGACGAAACCGGTCGAATCGCTCGGACGCCTTGAGGACCTGGGCAACTGGGTTGCCGCGTGCCAGGGCGTTGCCGTGCCGAAGCAGTTCGAGCGGGCGCGTGTTGTCGTTTTCGCGGGCGACCACGGCGTCGCCAAGCACGGCGTTTCCGCGTACCCGAGCGAGGTCACCGTCCAGATGGTCGGCAACTTCCTCGCGGGCGGGGCCGCCGTGAACGCCCTCGCCGCCGTGGCTGGTGCGACCGTGCGCGTCGTCGACATCGCCGTCGACGGCGAAACCGACCCCTCGGTCTCCGCACATAAAGTCCGACGCGGCAGCGGGTCAATCGACCGCGAAGACGCCCTCACCGAAGCCGAAGTCACCGCCGCACTCGCCGCCGGTGCCGCGATCGCCGACGAGGAAGTCGACGCGGGTGCCGACCTGCTCGTCGTCGGCGACATGGGCATCGGCAACACCACCCCCGCGACCGTCCTAATCGCGACGCTCACCGGCACCGAACCTGTCGCCGCCGTCGGGCGCGGCACCGGCGTTGACGACGCGGGCTGGATCCGCAAAGTCGCCGCGATCCGCGACGGGATGCGTCGCGCACGCCCGATCGCGACCGACCCCGTCGACCTGTTGCGGGTGGCAGGCGGCGCTGACCTCGCCGCGATGACCGGTTTCCTCGCCCAGGCCGCTGCCCGCCGCACCCCGGTGATCCTCGACGGCGTCGTCGTGACGGCCGCCGCGCTGGTCGCCGAAGACCTGTCCGCGTGCGCGAAGGCGTGGTGGGTCGCTGGTCACCGCAGCACGGAACCGGCTCACACGCTCGCATTGCGGCATCTGAGCTTGGAACCACTGCTCGAACTGAACATGCGGTTGGGCGAGGCATCGGGCGCGCTCACCGCGCTCCCGGTCCTGCGCGCGGCGGTGGCGACCCTGGCCGAAATGTCAACCTTCGCCGACGCGGGCGTGAGCACCGCCGACGAGGAACCAGCGTCGCCGAGCCTGACCAAGTAATGACGTGACCGGCATCGCCCTCGCTTTCTCGTGGCTCACCGTGTTCCCGATCAAGGGCCCAAACACCATCGACCGGAACGCGGCAGGTAAAGCGATCGCGGCCGCGCCCGTCGTCGGGCTAGTCCTGGGTGCGGTCGCGGCCGGCGCGCTGTGGCTCACCAGCCACGCGCTCACGCCCCTGCTCGCCGGGCTCATCGCCGTCGGCATCCTTGCCCTCCTCACCCGAGGCATGCACATCGACGGCCTCGCCGACACCATCGACGGCCTCGGTTCCTACGGCTCCCCCGAACGCGCGCGCGAGGTCATGAAGTCCGGCGGCGCTGGCCCGTTCGGCGTCGCCGCGCTCATTTTCGCGATCGGCATCCAGGCTGCCGCCTTCGCCCACCTCGCTGAGCAACACCGGTGGGCGGCCGTTGTCGCCGCCGTCGCGCTGGGTCGCGTCGCGGTGGTGATCGCCTGCCGACAAGGCATTCCCGCCGCCCCCGACGCTGGTTTCGGCGCACTCGTCGCGGGCACTCAGTCCAAGCTCACCGTCGGCGCGTGGACCCTCGTCGCGATCATCGCGTCGGCAGCAGCGACGACCTGGTGGCTCGGCCCGTTAGTCGCAATAGCAGCGTTAGCGATTACCGCATCAATCGTGACCCACTGCCTCAAACGCTTCGGCGGACTCTCCGGCGACGTCCTCGGCGCGACCGTTGAAATAACGACTTGTGTTGCGGCACTTGGCTTTTCGCTCAACTAGCCTAAAAAGCCGAATTGTCACAATTACGCATCGCGTCAACTATGGAATCGCACAGAACAACTCACTGACTGGTACTCGCCGCGACAGCCAGCACACGCGGAGCAATAAGCTAGTGGAATGTCGAATGAGCGCCTGTACTTCCGTCAACTGCTGTCGGGTCGAGACTGGGCCGTCGGCGACCCGATCGCGACGCAGATGCGTAACTTCGCCTATCTCATTGGCGACCGCGAGACCGGCGAGGCCGTTGTTGTCGACCCCGCTTATGCCGCCGCCGACCTGGTGAAAGCGGCCGAACAGGACGGCATGCGCGTCACCGGCGTCCTCGCGACCCACCATCACCCCGACCACGTCGGCGGTTCGATGCTCGGCTTCACCCTCGGCGGCGTGAAAGAACTGTTGGAGACAACGCAGGTCCCGGTCCACGTCAACAACCAGGAACTCGACTGGGTCGCCAACGTCACCGGCATCGCCCCTAGCGAACTGACCGGCCACGAGCACGGCGACAAGCTCAAGGTCGGCGACATCGACATTGAACTCTTGCACACCCCCGGCCACACGCCAGGCAGCCAGTGCTTCCTCGTCGACAACAAGCTCGTTTCCGGCGACACCCTGTTCGTCGACGGGTGCGGTCGCACCGATTTCCCCGGCGGCGATTCCGACGAAATGTTCCGCAGCCTGCGCAATCTCGCTGAGCTCGAAGGCAATCCGATGGTGTACCCCGGCCACTGGTACTCCGACCAGCCCAACGCGCACCTCGCGTCGATCAAGGACAACAACTACGTCCTGCGCCCACAAACGTTGCAGCAGTGGCAAGCGCTGATGCCGGGCTAGAACCAAGAACGGCCCGAGCGCAACCGCGCCCGGGCCGTTGTTCGCAGAGTTTTAGACCTTGCGCATCCAGTCGTGCTTGTCGGCGAAGGTGCCGCGCTGAATGCCGGTGAGCGTGTCGCGCAGCGCCATCGTGACCTCACCCGGCTCGCCGCCGCCAATGCTGAATTCCCCGTCGGGCGACTTCACCCAGCCAACCGGCGTGATCACCGCGGCGGTGCCACACGCGAACACCTCGCTGATCTCGCCCGACTCGGCACCTTCGCGCCATTCGTCGACCGAGATTTTGCGCTGCTCAACCGGGTAACCGGCGTCGGCGGCGAGGGTGAGCAGCGAGTCGCGGGTGATGCCGGGAAGCAGCGAACCCGACAGCTCCGGCGTCACGAGCTTCGCGTCGGCACCCTTGCCGAAAACGAAGAACAGGTTGTTGGTGCCCATTTCCTCGACGTACTTACGCTCGCACGCGTCGAGCCACACCACCTGGTCGCAACCTTCGTCGGTGGCCTGCGCCTGGGCGAGCAGCGACGCGGCGTAGTTGCCAGCGACCTTCGCCTCACCGGTGCCGCCGGGTGCGGCGCGCACGTACTCGGTCGACAACCACACGCGCACCGGCTTCACGCCACGCGGGAAGTACGCGCCCGCGGGCGAGGCGAGCAGCAGGTACTTGTACGCCGACGCGGGCTTCACGCCAAGCCCGGCCTCGGTCGAAAACATGAACGGGCGCAGGTAAAGCGAGTCTTCGCCACCGGCGGCAGGCACCCAGTCGGCGTCGACGTCGAGCAGCTGACGCACCGACTCTTCGAACAGCTCTTCGGGCAGCTCGGCCATCGCCATGCGCGCCGCCGACCGACGGAACCGCGCGGCGTTGGCGTCGAGCCGGAACGTGGCGATCGACCCGTCCGGCTGCCGGTACGCCTTCAACCCTTCGAAGATGGCTTGCCCGTAGTGAAAAACCATCGTCGCGGGGTCCATCTGCAACGGCCCGTACGGCTCGACGCGCGCGTTGCCCCACTGCCCGTCGGCGTAGTCGATCGACACCATGTGATCGGTGAAAAACCGGCCGAAACCGGGTGCCGACAGTACCTGCTCACGCTGCTGCGCCGATGTGGGCGCGGGATGCGGAATACGGGTGAACTGTGCGGCAACTGTCATGGTGCCGATCTTATCCGCTATTTAGTGTTCGTCTCGACGAAGGGCGGGCGAACTACTTCGCAGCGCAGGCGGCGGCCGCGCACGTCGACCTCGACCTCGTCGCCCGGGTTGAGACCCGCGTCGGTGTCGATCAGGGCGAGCGCGATGCCCACCTTCAGCGACGGCGAGAACGTGCCGGACGTGGTCTCGCCGACGGGGACGCCGTCGCGCAACACCGACTGTCCTTGGCGCAGCACACCGCGATCGAGTGCCTTGAGCCCGAGCAACGTGCGACGCGGGCCGTCGGCCTTTTCCTGGACAAGCGCGTCGCGGCCCCAGAACTCCGGCTTCTTCCAGCCGACCGCCCAGCCCGTGCGCGCCTGGTTCGGCGTGATGTCGAGCGACAGTTCGTGCCCGTGCAGCGGGTAGCCCATTTCGGTGCGCAGGGTGTCGCGCGCGCCGAGGCCGGCGGGCAGACCGTCGGCAGCGGTGACCGCGTCGACCAAGGCGCGGAAAACCAACGACGCATCAGCCCAGGTCGGCAGCAGTTCGTACCCGTGTTCGCCGGTGTAGCCGGTGCGGCACACGCGCACTGGGAAGCCCTGCCACTCGGCGTCTTCGTAGGCCATGTATTCCATGTCGGTCGGCAGGTCGAGCGCGGCAAGCACTTCCGCCGAGCGCGGGCCCTGCACCGCGAAAACGGCGTAGTCGCGATGCTCGTCTTCGACCGTGATCCCTTCGGGCGCCTTCTTGGCGAGTTCGGCGACGACGGCGGCGGTGTTGGCCGCGTTCGGTACGAGGAACACCTCGTCGTCGCTCACGAAGTAGGCGATGAGGTCGTCGATCACGCCGCCGTTCTCGTCGCAACACAGCGTGTACTGCGCTTTACCGGGGCGAATTCGCACGAGGTCGTTGGTGAGCGCCGAGTTAACGAACTCCGCAGCCCCCGGCCCCTTCACCGTTGCCTTGCCGAGGTGGCTCACATCGAAAAGCCCGACCGTGGTGCGAACCGCGTTGTGCTCGCCGACCGTGCCGCCGTACTGCACCGGCATCAGCCAGCCGCCGAACGGCGCGAACGTGGCACCCAATTCGACGTGAACAGCGTGGATGGGGCCTTCAAGCAGGGCGCTGGTGTCGGTCATGACGTGAGTTTATCGGCACACCCCGCACCCGACACCGTTGGTGCGCCCGGGAAATTGGGGTCTGTGCTCACCCGCGCGTGCCATCGATGATGAGTGAGAGGTTGCGACGAAACGCGTCGACGTTCGCGTTAGTGGCGGTAGCGCGCATTGAGCCGAACGCTGCGATTCGCACTGACGGTGATCCGCACTGTCGGTCATCCGCGCTGACGGTGGCCCGCACCGACGGTGATGCGGCGGAACGACAACGAGGGGTGTCGTGCCGCCGCTCCGTGACCTCGTCCTTGCGACCGACTTCGGCGGCCGAACGACACCAGGTTGCGCGAGCTGCTCGCGACGAAAGTGCTTGCGCCCCAGCGCCCTTTGTCCCGGTAAGCTCGCGACCGTGAGTGACTGGCCTACGCGACGCTTCGCGCACGTTTCCCGCGTCGATACCGCTAGCAGTTCGGCGGTGGCGCGGTTGCCCGAATCCGGGGTCGATAACGCCATGCTCGCGCTGACCCGGTCGGCCAACGGCGGCAAGCTCTGGCTCGCTGTCGCGGCCGCGCTTTCCCTACGCCCTGGCCCGCCTCGGCGCGCGGCGTTGCGCGGCACGATCGCGCTCGCGGGGTCGAGTTTCGCGGTGAATCTCGTGTTGAAAACGCTGATCCCCCGCCGACGTCCTCCTGCCGAATTGATGCCGCTGCGCCGTCGACTCGTCGAGTACCCGTCGTCCTCTTCGTTCCCGTCCGGCCATGCCGCCAACGCCGCCGCGTTCGCGACCGCTGTCGCACTCGAAAGTCCGCGCACCGCACTGGCAGTCGCGCCGGTCGCGGCCGCTGTCGCCTATTCGCGCATTCACACCGGCGCGCACTGGCCGTCGGATGTGCTCGTCGGCGCTGCGGTCGGCACTGGCATCGCGCTCACCACCCGACGCTGGTGGCCGATCCGCGAATCCGACGAAGCCGACGCGCACCCCGTGCACGACGCCCCGATCCTACGCAACGGGAAAGGTCTTGCGCTGCTTGTGAATCCGCGATCGGGCGACGCCAACTACGACCCCACCCCCGACATCGCCGCCGCGCTCCCGGAAGCCCTGCTCGTCCCCACGCAGCCGGGCCGCGACGCGGGCGAACTCCTGCAAGAGGCGCTCCGCCCCGGCATCGTCGCCGTTGGCGCTGCCGGTGGCGACGGCACCGTCGCCGCAGCGGCCGCCGTAGCGGTGCGCAACAAACTGCCGCTCGTTGTTGTCCCTGCGGGCACGCTCAACCACTTCGCGCGTGACCTCGGCGTCTACGACCTGCGCGAGGTCGCCGACGCGACCGGCGCTGGCGAAGCCGTCCAAATCGACATCGCCGCAGTCGAATTCGAGACTGACGAAGGCACCCGCACCCATCACTTGATCAACACCGCGAGCATCGGCGCCTACCCCGACCTCGTCCGCCTGCGCGAACAGTGGGAGGAACGCTGGGGCAAGTGGCCCGCGTTCGCCGCCGCGCTCATCGTCACGCTGCGCCGCGCCGAACCCATCCGCGCGCGTCTGGACGACCGCTGGCACGACCTGTGGTTCCTGTTCATCGGCAACGGCCCGTACCACCCGCATGGCGCGGTCCCCGCGTTCCGTTCGCGCCTCGACGAGGGCCTGCTCGACGTGCGCTGGTTGCGCGCCGACGTCCGATTCTCGCGCACCCGAGCGGTTTTGGCGCTGTTGCTCGCGGCGATCGGCCACAGCCGCGTCTACGGAGAACGCCAAACCCACGAGCTGACCGTCGAGCTGGATGAACCCGAACAGGTGGCCGCCGACGGCGAAGTACTAGGCGCCGCAACGTCTTTCCGTTTCTTCATCGCGGGCCAAGTCCCAACCTACCGCCGCGACGAAGACAACCCGCGCTGGGCCAACCGCCCCCGCCCGCACCGCCGCCGCCCCCTCGAATGGCTCACCGGAACCCGCAAGGGTACCTAGCTGTAAAAAGGATGGCATCGGCTGCGAATAAGCAACGCCGACAAGCCTTTTCACACGAAAGCGGGACGTGTCCATTCGCACGTCCCGCTTTCGTTAGGTCCGAAACTTACCGCTGGTCGTTCGGGCGACCCGGATCACCCGGCGTGCCCCAACCCTGGTCGGGGTATCCACCGGAACCCGGCTGGCCGTACCCCTGCTGGCCCGGCTGACCCCAACCCTGCTGCTCGGGCGGGTATCCGGGCTGGCCGTAACCCTGCTGACCCGGTTGGCCCGGCTGGCCGTAGCCCGGCTGCCCCGGCTGGATGTAGGGCTGCTGCGGGTAGCCCGGCTCCTGCCCGTACTGCTGCTGCGGGTATCCGGGTTCCTGGCCGTATCCGCCGGGTCCGTAACCCTGGGCCGGATAGCCCTCGCCGGTTGCCGGCGAAACGACCCCGCCGACGGTCACGCGGTAGGCGTAAGTCGACGCGATGATGGTGAGCGGAATGGTAAGCAGCCAGCCGAGGAAGCACGGGATCGCGCCAATGATGTTGATACCAACGAGCGCGAGCGCGAGCAGCAACAGCGGCGTCGCGTTGCCCGCGATAGCCGAGACACTCGACTTAATCGCCGTGATCGCGTCTTGGTCCTTGTCGACGACGAATTCCATCGTCCACCAGGTCAGGAACACAACAATGATGCCGGGAATGATCAGCAGGAAGAAGCCAATCGTGCTCGCGATACCGATGATCAACCCGGCGACGATCACCGCGACCACATTGCTGATCTTGAAGAAGTCGCCAATCGCCGGCTTGTGGCCGTCCAGTTCATGGAGGGCACCTCGAACGAACGCGGCCGAGATCAGATAACCGACGATCGCACTGACGAAGTTGCCGATGATGCCCCAGGCGCTGACATTGAATTCAATACCGTCGGAGGCGTCAAAGGTCGAACCCGCGCTGAAAATGGCACCGATCACGAGCTGAATCAACACGGCGATCACCACCGCGAGAATCCACACCCCCGCATTAGCCTTGTACTTCTCCCACGCATATCCTAGGGCATCCCCAACCCCGATGTGCGGCTTTTGTTGATAAGTCATCCGAACCCCTCATCCTCTGTCGCGGCCTCGGGGGCCGTAGATCATGGATCGTGAGCACTCGTCTGCCAAATCATGGCATAACTCACCTAGTTAGCGGCGGCGTCCCGATGCGGCAATTTCCAGCCTGGCCGGGGGAAGTGGCAGGTGTAGCCGTCGGGGTAGCGCACCAAATAGTCCTGATGTTCCGGCTCGGCATCCCAAAACGTGCCCGCCGGGGTGACCTCGGTGACGACCTTGCCTGGCCACAGCCCCGACGCGTCAACATCAGCGATGGTGTCTTCGGCGATTTTGCGCTGTTCATCGTCGAGGTAGAAGATCGCTGACCGGTAGCTAGAACCGATGTCGTTGCCCTGTCGATCGACCGTTGTCGGGTCATGAATCTGGAACAAGAACTCAAGCAGGTTCCGATAATCGGTCTTGGCGGGGTCGTATTCGATCTCAACCGCCTCAGCATGACCGGGGTGATTGCGGTAGGTCGGACGCTCGTTCTCGCCCCCGGTGTAGCCAACTCGCGTCGACACCACCCCGGGCTGTCGCCGAATCAGATCCTGCATTCCCCAGAAGCATCCACCGGCCAGAATCGCTTTCTTGGTGTCACTCACAGTTCCTCCTCGACAAGACCTGGAAATCTTTGGCAAGACACGCCCAAGCCAGCTTGCCCCAGCGCGTGATTCCACGCTACCGGGTCGCAGTAAGGTTGCCGCGCCAGCGTTATTTCCGCCCAGGTAAAAGGAGAATTCGGCGCGATGCCAAGGTATGTCGTTTCACGGTACTTCGTCATCAGCACAGCCCTTCTCGCCCTGACTTCCGGTGCGATCGGGAGCGCCCAAGCCCGCCCGGTTGGCGATGATTCCGTTGCCCGAATCACGTGCGGCTGGTCGAGTCAACCGCGCCAAGGCGAAGCACAGGTCCGCTACGCGAGTCCCACGGCCGCCGCCCAAATCGACGCGTTCGTTGTCGACGCCGCAACACGCAAACCGGTCGTCGGCAAAAAGGTCACGCTCAGTGGCGTCGACACCTGCGGCGACGTGATCGATCGCCAACTGATCACCGGCCCGGCTGGTCAAGTGAGCTTCCGCGCGCTGCAACCCGGCAGCTACCACGTCAAGACCCCGTCGAGCACCATCGCGCAGGAGGTCGCCGCCGCCGATATCGAACTCACCGAACCGTCGGTCACCACCCTGCGGCTCACCGTCGCGACGTAATCGCCGCAATTGCGCGCGCGGTGCGGCGAATTCGATCACCCAGGCTGGCCCCGGCCCGCGAACCCGGCCGACTCGCGCGACGGGCCGCCTGTAATAACCTGACCCAATGACCGCTGTCGCAGATCGTTCCCTCGGCCCGGAACTGGCTCGTACCGAAACCATCAACCCCGACACCGACGTGCTCGTGATCGGGTTGACCTCTTCGGAAAACGGTCCGGCGATTGTGCCAACCGACCTCTTCGGCGATGTCATCACCGAAGGCGTTCGCGCGCAGTTGCTTGATCAGCTGTCCGCGCTCGGCGCGAAAGGCAAGCCCGAAGAGCTCACCCGCGTCCCCGCGCCGGAAGCCCTCGCTAACGTCACGAGCGTGCTCGCGGTCGGCCTCGGCGCGGCCGACAAGATCGACGCCGAGCAGGTGCGCCGCAGCGCTGGTGTTGCCGCACGCGCGTTGACCGGTACCGAGTTGGTCGCGACCACCCTGTCGGGCATCGACCTCGCCGCCGCCGCCGAAGGCTTCTACCTCGGCGCGTACAGCTTCACCGCGTTCAAGTCGGCCAAGAGCGCGCCGAAGGCCGACGAACAGCCGGTGCTTCGCGTCGAATTCCTTGTTCCTACAGCCGAATTCGGCGTCACCGAACTCCTGCGCGCCCAGCTCACCGCTGAAGCCGTCGCTACCGCACGCGATTTCGTGAACACCCCACCGAGCGCGCTGTACCCGGCCGAGTTCGCCGACCGCGCCCGTCTACTCGCCGAAGCCGCTGGCCTCGAAGTGGAAGTCCTTGACGAAAACGCTTTGGCCGCAGGCGGTTACGGCGGCATCATCGGCGTCGGCCAGGGTTCGTCGCGCCCGCCGCGCCTGGTTCGCATCACCTACTCGGGCGGTCCGAAGAAGGTCGCGCTCGTTGGCAAGGGCATCACCTTCGACACCGGCGGCATCTCGATCAAGCCCGCCGCTGGCATGGAAAACATGACCTCCGACATGGCCGGTGCCGCCGCTGTCATCGCGACCACGCTGCTCGCCGCGCGCCTGGGCCTTCCCGTCACCGTGACGGCAACGGTCCCGATGGCCGAGAACATGCCGTCGGCCACCGCGCAGCGTCCCGGCGACGTCCTCACCCAGTACGGCGGTACCACGGTCGAGGTGCTCAACACCGATGCCGAGGGTCGCCTGATCCTGGCCGACGCCATCGTTCGCGCCGCCGAAGACGACCCCGACTACCTCATCGACGTCGCCACCCTCACCGGCGCGCAGATGGTCGCGCTTGGGACACGCACGCCCGGCGTGATGGGCACCGACGACTTCCGCGACCGCGTCGCCGCGATCTCGCGTCAGGTCGGCGAGAACGGCTGGGCAATGCCGTTGCCGACCGAGTTGCGTGCCGATCTCAACTCGCGCGTCGCCGATTTGGCGAACGTCGCGCAGCACCGCTGGGGCGGCATGCTCTCGGCGGCGCTGTTCTTGAAGGAGTTCGTGCCCGAGGGTGTGCAGTGGGCGCATTTGGATGTGGCGGGTCCGGCGTTTAACACCGGCGGCCCGTTCGGCTACATCGGCAAGGGTGGAACCGGTGTTCCGGTTCGTACGTTGATCAGCGTGATCGAGGAAATCGGCGCGGAATAAGGCCTCACCGCCTTATTTTTCGCATTGTCAGCCTTGTCCCGAATGCCGCCCCGCACTACACGGATCGTGTGCGAGTGCAAGGATGGTCGACGGAACAAGAACCAACAATTCCTGGGTGCCCCGCCGAGGCCGGTGGGGCGGTGCGCGCCGCGACCCGCGACGCGTATCGGCCCGGGAGAACAGTCGAGGAGTCAGAGAACATGGCCTTCTCCGTCCAGATGCCGGCTCTTGGTGAGAGCGTCACTGAGGGCACGGTCACCAGGTGGCTGAAGCAGGAAGGAGACACGGTCGAAATAGACGAACCCCTGCTCGAAGTCTCCACCGATAAGGTCGACACCGAAATCCCGTCGCCGACCGCAGGTGTCCTGTCGAAGATCGTGGCCCAGGAAGACGACACCGTCGAGGTTGGCGGTGAACTTGGCGTCATCAGCGAGCCCGGTGAAGCTGCTTCCACCTCCGCCGCGCCTGCCGCCGCACCCGCACCTGCTCCCGCGCCAGCTCCGGCTCCCGCGCCCGCCGCGCAGGCCCCGGCTCCCGCGCCCGCCGCGCAGGCCCCGGCTCCCGCGCCTGCCGCCCCCGCTGCCCCTGCCGCGTCCGCTGCTTCGGGCACCGCGGTCACGATGCCCGAGCTTGGCGAGTCTGTCACCGAAGGCACGGTCACCCGGTGGCTCAAGAACGTTGGCGATTCGATCGCCGTCGACGAGCCGCTGCTTGAGGTGTCAACCGACAAGGTCGACACCGAGATCCCGTCGCCCGTCGCTGGCACGCTGCTTGAGATTTCGGCGCAGGAGGACGACGTCGTCCCGGTCGGTGGTCAGCTCGGCGTGATCGGTAGCGGTGCCCCCGCCGCCGCGCCCGCCCCGGCACCGGCACCCGCCCCGGCTCCCGCTCCCGCGCCTGCCCCGGCACCCGCGCCTAAGCCCGCAGCCGCCGCGCCCGCCCCGGCACCGGCACCCGCTCCGGCTCCCGCGCCCGCCCCGGCCCCCGCGCCGAAGCCCGCTGCCGCCGCGTCCCCGGCTCCCGCCCCGCGCGCGACCTCGACTAACGGCAGCAGCAGCGGCCCGTACGTCACCCCGCTTGTCCGGAAGTTGGCCGACGAGAACAACGTCGACCTGTCCACCCTCACCGGTTCCGGTGTCGGCGGCCGTATCCGCAAGCAGGACGTGCTCGCCGCCGCTGAGGCGAAGAAGGCCCCGGCCCAGGCACCCGCCGCCGCGCCCGCAGCAGCTCCGGCTGCCAAGGCACCGACCGCTGCCCCGAAGCTGGCCGCCCTCGTCGGGACAACCCAGAAGGCAAGCCGGATCCGTCAGATCACCGCGATCAAGACGCGTGAGTCGCTGCAAACCACCGCGCAGCTCACCCAGGTCCACGAGGCCGACGTCACCAAGATCGCGCACCTGCGTGCCGAGGCTAAGGCGGCGTTCAAGGAGCGTGAGGGCGTCAACCTCACGTACCTGCCGTTCTTCGCGAAGGCGGCGATCGAGGCGCTTGGCGTGCACCCCAACGTCAACGCGACCTACAACGAGGAATCCAAGGAGATCGTCTACCACTCGACGGTCAACCTCGGCATCGCCGTCGACACCGAGCAGGGTCTGCTTTCGCCGGTCATCCACAACGCGAATGACCTGTCGCTCGCTGGTCTTGCCCGCGCGATCGCCGACATCGCCCACCGCGCCCGCACCGGCGGCCTCAAGCCCGACGAGCTGTCGGGTGGCACGTTCACCGTCACCAACATCGGCAGCGAAGGCGGGTTGTTCGACACCCCGATCCTCGTTCCGCCGCAGGCGGCGATGCTGGCTACCGGCGCGATCGTGAAGCGTCCTGTCGTTGTGTACGACGACGTGAGTGGCGAGTCGATCGGCATCCGTTCGATGGTCTACCTCCCGCTCACCTACGATCACCGCCTCATCGACGGTGCCGACGCGGGCCGCTTCCTCACCACGGTGCGTAAGCGTCTCGAAGAGGCGGCGTTCGAGGCTGATCTGGGGCTGTAGCACCAATGTTGGTTGTGGTCGCCGGTTCGTCGGGCCTTATCGGGACAGCGCTCGTCGCGGCTTTGCGCCGTGAAGGGCATCAGGTGTCTCGACTGGTCCGACGCCCGTCGGCCGCCCCCGACGAGTTCACGTGGGATCCCGCGCGCGCCCAGCTCGATCAGCGGGCGTTGCGCGGGGCCGACGCGATCGTCAACCTGTGTGGCGCGGGCATTGGCGCGCGTCGCTGGACCGGCACGTACAAGCAAGAACTGCGCGACAGCCGCATCACCCCAACCGATGTGCTGTCGGCAGCGGCGGCATCAGCCGGGGTCGAAACGCTCGTGAACGCGAGCGGCGCGCACTTCTACGGCGGCGCGACCGGCGACGCCGTCATCGACGAAAGCGCTTCTGGCGGTTCAGGTTTCCTCGCTGAGCTGTGTCGCGATTGGGAAGCGGCAACGACTCCTGCCAGCGCGGCGGGGGTGCGCACGATTCTGCTCCGCAGCGCGGTTGTCCTCGCCCGCAACGGCGGCATGCTCGGCCAACTGCACCCGCTGTTTTGGCTCGGCCTCGGCGGTCGACTAGGTAGCGGTCGCCAGTACATGCCGTGGATTTCCCTCGACGACGCCGTCGCCGCGATCGTCTTCGCCCTCACCACGCCCGACGTGTCGGGCCCGGTCAACGTGGTCGGCCCCGCGCCGGTCACCAACGCCGAATTCACCCGCGCGCTCGGGCACGCCATGCATCGCCCCACCCCGTTCATCGTCCCCGGTTTCGCCTTGCGCGCCCTGGTTGGCGAGTTCGCTGACGAGGCCATTCTCGGTGGTCCGCGCGCTATTCCCGCCGTCTTGGAAGACGCGGGCTTCACCTTCGCTCATCCCACGATCGGTGCCGCGCTCGCGGCGGCGGTCGGCTGATTGGACTTTTAGTGCTCATCCGCGACGCCAACACGGCTGACCTGCCCGCGATCTTGGCGATTCACAACACCAATATCGCGTCATCGACGGCCATTTGGGACACCGAGGAAGTCGACCTCGCCGAACGCGAAGCCTGGTTCGCCAGCCGCACCGCCGACGGTATGCCCGTGCTCGCCGCTGAGATCGACGGCGAGCTGGCCGGGTACGCAAGCTACGGCCAGTGGCGACCGAAATCGGGTTACCGCTACAGCGTGGAAAACTCCGTGTACGTCGACGAACGTTTCCACCGCCGTGGGGTCGCGACCGCGTTGCTGACCGAATTGATCTCGCGCGCAACAACTTCCGGCCGCGTCCACGCGATGATCGCCGCGATCGAAACCGGCAACAGCGCATCGATCGTGCTGCACGAGCGGTTCGGTTTCAAGACCGTTGGGCAGATGCCTGAGGTGGGTCGCAAGTTCGATCGGTGGATGGATTTGACGCTGCTTCAGCTCACCTTCCCGACGCCGAACGCCGGGGCGTAACGTCGAGGCCGTGACCGAGCAACGACCTGCTACCACCTCGGCCCGTTTGGCATCGACCCCGATCGTGGTCGAACATCTCGGGCTCATCGACTACCACGCCGCGTGGGACCGTCAGCGCGCCATCGCCGACGAACGCGCGGCAGGCGAGGGCTTCGACCGCCTGCTGCTGCTTGAACACCCGTCGGTGTACACCGCTGGCCGCCGCACCGAGGCCGCCGACCTGCCCGTCGACGGCAGCCCGGTGATCGAAGTTGATCGCGGCGGCAAGATCACCTGGCACGGCCCCGGCCAGCTGGTTGGCTACCCGATCATTCGCCTCGCCGAGCCCGTCGACGTCGTGAAATACGTTCGCCGCCTTGAAGAAGCGCTCATTCACGTCGTGAGCGGTTTTGGGATCGAATGTGGTCGCGTCGACGGTCGATCGGGCGTCTGGCTGCCCGCGACCGACACCGCACCCGAACGCAAAATCGCCGCCATCGGCGTGCGCGTGCAGCGCGGCGTCGCCCTGCATGGCATCTCGCTGAACTGCAACGCCGACCTCGACGGCTTCGGCGCGATCGTCCCGTGCGGCATCCGCGACGCTGGCGTCACCACGCTCACCCGCGAACTGGGTCGCGAGGTCACCGTCGTCGAGGTCGAGCCGCTTGTTGAAGCCGCGATCGTCGCCGTGTTGGACGGGGAAATTCCCGTTCAGCCGCATGATATTGATCGCACCACCAGCGGTGAACTGGTTGGTGCCCCGAGCGTAAAGTCGGTTCAGTGAGTTCTGTAGACGCCTCCGCCCCATCCGGTCGCAAGCTGTTGCGCATCGAGGCGCGCAACTCCGAGACCCCCATCGAACGCAAGCCCAAATGGATTCGCACCCGCGCGACGATGGGCCCCGAATACACCGAACTCAAGGGTTTGGTGAAGCGCGAGGGCCTGCACACCGTGTGTGAAGAAGCGGGCTGTCCCAACATCTTTGAGTGCTGGGAAGATCGCGAGGCCACGTTCCTCATCGGTGGCGAACAGTGCACGCGCCGTTGCGATTTCTGCCAGATCGACACTGGCAAGCCCGCCGCGCTCGACCGCGACGAACCGCGTCGCGTTGCCGAAAGCGTGCAGGCGATGGGCCTTCGCTACTCGACCATCACCGGCGTCGCCCGCGACGACCTCCCCGACGGTGGCGCGTGGCTGTACGCCGAAACCGTCCGCGAGATCAAGCGCGTGAACCCGAGCACCGGTGTCGAGTTGCTCATCCCCGACTTCAACGCCGACCCCGCGCAGCTCGCCGAGGTGTTTTCGTCGCGTCCCGAGGTGCTCGCGCACAACCTGGAGACCGTGCCGCGCGTGTTCAAGCGCATCCGTCCGGCGTTCCGGTACGAGCGGTCGCTTGCCGTCATCACCGCCGCGCGCGAAGCTGGCTTGGTCACCAAGTCGAACCTGATCTTGGGCATGGGCGAGACCCCAGAAGAGGTCACCGCCGCATTGGCCGACCTGCATGAGGCTGGCTGCGACATCATCACCATCACCCAGTACCTTCGCCCGTCGCCGTTGCACCACCCGGTCGACCGGTGGGTGAAGCCCGAAGAGTTCGTCGAACATTCCCGTGTCGCAACGGAATTGGGCTTCGCTGGCGTCATGGCTGGTCCGCTGGTTCGGTCGTCGTACCGTGCGGGGCGGTTGTATGCCCAAGCGATGGCGCATCACGGTCGCCCGATTTCCGAAGCGATGGCGCATCTCGCCGACGAGGGCACCGCGTCGCAGGAAGCAAGCTCGGTGCTCGCCCGCTACGGGAGCTAACGGGCAGGTCGCTACGATAAGGGTCCCCTAAGGCACCTGGAAGGACCCATGTCGAAGTTCGAGAACGTCTCCGTCGTCAAGAAGGCCAACGTCTATTTCGATGGCAAGTGCGTCAGCCACAACATCGAATTGGCTGATGGCACGTCGAAGTCGGTCGGCGTGATCCTGCCCGCCACCCTCACGTTCAACACGGGTGCGCCCGAGATCATGGAACTCATCGAGGGCGTCGCGAACGTGACCTTGGCGGGCGAGACCGCGCCGACGACTTACCGTGGCGGCGAGTCGTTCAACGTGCCCGGCGACAGCTCGTTCGAGATTGAGGTTGTTGAGCCGGTGCATTACGTGTGCCACTTCGGCTGATCGTTGCCGCGCGGCTGGCGGTGGTTCTGGGGCGCGACCCCGAACCCCGCTGGCCGCGTCCTGCGGGCAGCGTGCGTGAGCCCATGCCGTGGACGTGCCGTGACGAACTCCCCGGCGGCGTGAAGCGGCGCTTACGTCAGAAACTCTTGTGCGGAACGCCAACCGTGAGCCCACCGTCGATCACGAATTCCGCGCCGGTGGAATAGGACGCCTCATCGGAGGCAAGAAACGCGACGAGCGCGGACACCTCATCGGCTTGCGCGGCCCGCTTCATCGGAATTTGCAGGAAGTCAGCCGGAATCCCCGCGGTCATGGGCGTTTCGATGAGCCCCGGATGCACCGAGTTAACCCGAATCCCCTTGGGCGCCAACTCAAGTGCCGCCGACTTCGTGAGCCCCCGCACCGCGAATTTGGTGGCGGTGTACCCGTGCAACCCCGGACTCCCCCTGAGCCCTTCGACGGACGACACGTTAATAATCGACCCGCCGCCGGTCATGGCGGGCACCGCCGCTTGCATCCCAAGAAACGTCCCAGTGAGATTGATGTCGATAATCCGCTGCCATTCGGCAAGCGCGAAGTCGACAAGCAGATTCCCATTAACAATCCCGGCATTATTGACGAGCACATGCACGCCCCCGAATTCGGTTACGGCAGTGTCGATGACGCGCCGCCAATCATCGGGTTCTCTCACATCAAGATGCTGAAACCGAGCAGCGCCCCCCAACTCCGCAGCGAGCACTTCCCCTTCGCCTTCAAGCACGTCCCCAATAACGACAGCCCCGCCTTCAGCGACGACCCTGCGAGCATGCGAGGCCCCCATCCCTCGTGCCCCACCGGAGATAACAACAACTTTCCCAGCTAACCGCAACGTCATGCGGGGAGATTAGGCACTCGGCCACCCACCAACGCCGCCCTTTCCCAGTCAGCGGTTACCGACCCCCATCCGGAAGCACGCGCAACCCAGCACCGCCGACCTATCTCGGTCATCGTGCCCCACCGCGCCCAAACACGCCCCACCTGCCCAGCCCGGGGCGCGACAGCGCTCGCACTAGCGCGCAGCCACGGCCTGCCCAACTCAGTTGGGCGCACGCCATCCCGCTGCCCGGCTACCGACCGGAGTCACCTTGGCAACGAACTCAGCCCCCAGTTCGCCGCTCACGATCCACCAGCGACGCAGATCAACGCCGTTGTCGCCCAACCGATTTCGGCACGGTCGTCGGCCGCTCTGCATATAACGCCGCCCACCACGAGCCAACCTCGACAGCCGCACTCAACTAGCTGGTTGACGGCTCACGATTCGCATCAGCTCACGCAAATTACGTTGTCGCCCAACCTGATACGTCGCAGCGCTCGGCCCATCGGCGCGCACCACCGCGCACCCCCCACGCGAAACCCAACCCCCATCGCGTACCGTCCCAGACAGCGCGCACCCCAGCCGCAAAAGTACCCAGTACCATCGGTATCGTGTACCGTCGCCCACGACGCGGCGCACTCGCGCGATGCGACAACGCAAGGAGCTGTCAATGCCTGACGCGATGGACCACCTCACCGCGACGCTCGGCTCCCCACCGCCGCCCGAATTCGCGACGCTCACCGCCGAAGAGCTCACCCTCCTTGAGTCCTACCTGCGCACCGCACTCGACAGCCGCAAGGAAGCCCTTGCCGGTGCCGTCGACTCCGGCATGCGCATGGTCCCCCGCCTCGCCCGCCCGGCCGTGAAGCGGGTGCTCGGACTGTGACCACTCCGCACCGCAACGCCGCCGAACTCGCGCGACTCGCAAATGTCTTGCAGCGCACCAACTCCAACGACCTAGCCTTCCTCGCCGACCTCCCGCCCGCCGCCTTGCGCGCCTTCCGCGAGCAGATCACCGACCGCATCGCCGCCGCCGACGCCCGCCGCATGCACCGCGTCGCCGCCGCATCGAAGCTGGTCCCGGCCCCGATCGCCGCGAAAATCACCGAGGCGGCATTCGGCCCGGTACTCGCCGCCGCGATCGCGGGCACGGTTGAACCGGCGCGCGCCGTCGCGATTGCCAGCGCTCTTTCGCCGAAGTTCCTCGCCGACGGCACCGTGACCCTCGACCCGCGCCGCGCCGTCGCCCTCATCGCCGAGGTTCCGCTGCCGATGGCGATCGCGGTCGCGCGCGAATTGATCAGTCGCCGTGACTATTTGACGATGGGCCGCCTAGCGGGCGCGCTGCGCGACGAGGTCCTGATCGCGGTGATGCCGCTGGCCGCCGACATCGACCTCCTCCACATCGGCTACTACCTCGAAGACACCGACGCCGCCGACCGTCTCCTGACCGTCGTCGCCTCCCGTATCCCCGGCTTAGTCCGCGCGACGAACGCGGAAAACCAATGGGCAGAAGCGATTTCCCTACTCGACATGCTCGGACCAATCCAACGCTCCCACCTGGCCGACGTCGTCGCCGAACAAGACGGCGACCTCCTAGACGGCCTTCTCGATGCCGTGAACACCCTGGACGCGTGGCCAACCCTGCTCCCGGTTGCGGCGGGCATGCGCACGGAAAGCCTGCGCCGCCTGGCTGAGCGCCCGCTGATGCAAGAGGAACAGGTCCTCACGAAGATCGCCGATCTAGCTCTCACCCAGAACCTGTGGCTAGACCTGCTACCGTTGGCCGAACACCTAACGCCACAACAACTTGCGACGGTTGCGACTCGCATCGCCCAAGAACCGGACGACGTCCTGACCGACCTGGTAGAACAGGCCCACGCCAACAACCATTGGCAGACCCTCCTCCCGGTGGCCTTAGCGTTGACCGACGAACACCGAGCCCGCTTCGCCACCCTCCCGGTGATGCACCGCAAAGACACGCTGACAGCGGCATTACAAAGCTCCGCGACGAATTCCCTTTGGCCCCAAGCACTCCCGCTGGTTACCCTGCTGCCCACTCACACCCACGACACCTTGGCAGCAGGCGTAGCGGCCCTGTCCGACACCGAATTCCGGGAAGCAATCGCCGCGACTCCGAAGGCGAACGCGACAGTGACCTTGGTCCAGGTAGTCCTACGCCAAGACCCGACCGCCCGCACGCGCTCCCTGGCACTCCTAGAAGATGCCCCGGAAGCAGAGGCATTGGTAGCAAGCTTCGCCCCAACCGACCCGAACCTGTGGTCCGAGGTCACCGCCCTCGACCTCCCCCCGCGCCTACGCACCCTGTTGACCGCCCAGGCAGCCCGCTGCGCACCCCCACAGGCCCGCCGGCAGCTAAATCCGCGCCGCCCGGGCGTGTCGCCCCCGCACCCATTGGCATTTTCGTGCACGTTCGCACCGAAACCCCCGAAAACCCGCCTGACCCCCGCGAACCCGCACGAATATGCCACCCAACACGCCCGAATCCCCAGCCCCATTCGACAACCGCCCCCAGGACTAACCCTCACCCCACAGCTTCCGATGCGTCAGCGGGCTAATAGGAGGCCCAATCCCGAATCACCTACTTGGAAGCGTCCGCGGTCGGGCCCGTACGCCGAGGCTGGTACGTCCCAACCGGCGCCCCACCCTCTAAAATTCGCCCGGTTTGTCCCCGGCGGACAACCTACAATGGCGTTCGAGTTCGAGTCACAGTCTTTGTGGCGCAATAGATTCGATGACAAAGGCGGGGAACATGTCAACGGTCGATAGTCGCATCGCGCTCGCAGCGGGTTGGCTCCAAAACAACATGGTTCAGGTCGACGCCGACCATGCAGGCTGGGGTTGGTCGCCGGACGTCGCTCCCAATCCCCAGGACACCGCCGAGGCCGTGTGCGCTCTTGCTGCCGCCCGCTCCTACGCACCCGCTTACACTCCCGTGCCGCTTTCGCCCGACGTGTACAACGTTCCGCAGCCTGACGCGGTGAGCGCTCTGGTTCGCGCCAACTCTGTCGTGCATGCGGCCCAGGGCGAGTGGACGTTCCAATCGCCGGTCGATGCCGCTTGGCGACTACGCGCGTTGATCGCGATGAGCAACACCGGAGTCTTGCCCGACGTGAGTGCCTACCGAAACTCACTGCTGACCAGTCAGGATCAGCATTCCGGCGGTTGGGCGATGTCGGAGGGCTCCGCATGGGTCTCGGTCAGTGCGACAACGGCAGCCATCAGTGCGCTCCTTGAGCTACCGCCGTCGGATGTCCAAGCCGCACTGGCGATTCAGCGCGGATGCGACTTCCTGACCCAGGCGCTGATGGACGATGACCCCCGTGCCACCACGAACGCCGCCAGCGCGAAAATCGCCTGCCTCCTCGGAACCGGGCGCCTCGCCGATAGCGGCAACGCCCATCTCGCGAAAGCGCATGCAAACGCGGTGGACCGAGTTCTGCACTATCTGGAGACCGCGCCAGGCACCCTTGAGGAAGAGCCGATTCGGCGAGGAAACGTCACGCAGACCTGGTACCACGCCACGCTCCCGATATCAATCATGGCGTTGGCTACGTCAAAGAAGCGCTTGACCTTTCATCCCACCTTCCGCCGTGGCTTTACCGAACTTCTTGATTACCAACAAATGTTGCCGTCCCATCGCGACTATGGCGGGTTCAAGACCTCGCGCGGCGGCCTCATCACTTCCTATGCGACGGCGCAATCAATCGAGGCGCTCAGCTGCGTTGCGTCGGATGTGCGTGTTCGCGTCAATCCTGGGCAGGTATTCGACATCCTGTGTGATTCCGAAAGTCGGCATCACACGGATCCGCAGAACATCTCGTTGGGCAACCTGCCCCCGATCCGCATCAACAGCAACGCTGGCGCTGGCTTTTTCGGCCTCGGCCTCGCTGCTGGCGTCACCATCATCACTCTGGCGTTGCTCTTCCGAGAGGACAAAGACAAGCCATCGAGTGCGGACGTCCTCAGCGTGCCGACCAGCGGTGCGCTCATCTACTGGGGAACCGCGCTGATCGCGATAGGCGGCTACTGCTGGGCAGCGGCGCGCTTCCACCAATTCCCTCGCGCCAAGGTGATTTCGCTCGTCGTCGCTTTGCTAACAGCGGGCGTCCTGCCGTTTTTCGCCTTCCTGCTGAATTAACCGGTCAGCAGGAGAAGTTGGCTCGCCCACCAGCTTCAAATGACACATGCACATGGTCGTAATGATTGGCCGTCGGACTCCCCCGGTCCTCCATAAACGACCAGCCAGCACCGTCGTTGTACCGCTGCTTCCAAATCACATAGGTCACGCCGAAGCGTTCCTTGTTGGCGAGGACGAAGTCGGCGACCACGTCGCCCAGTGACGAGTCGGGCATCATGAGGTCGAGCGCGAGCCCGGCCGCGTGGTCGCCGTCCCCGCGACCTTCAGCGGCCCCAATGTCGGCGATCCCGAACGCGTTTTGCAGCAGATGCCCCACCTGGGCAACCCGTGGTTGCGCACCGTGCAGCGTTGTCGAACACAGCGCTTTCGCCTTATTCAGCGACGACGCTTCTTCCGGGTCAATCGGCTGCGAAACGGGCCGCACATAGGCCGCGGGCACTCGGTCTTTGTCGACAACCGCACGCGGCTCAACCGTGTGTTCAACAGCGACGGGCGGCCGCAACGACATCCACAACATCGCGGGCACGGTGGCCGCGACGCTGCACACGGCAAGCGGAGTCCGCGTCCGCCACGAGGCCGACACTTTGCGATGGGCAGGCACTACAGCGATCACCAGCTAGGTCGAGAACAGGTGCTTGGGGATATTACGCGAAGGTGGGGCGTAGGGCTACGACATGTGCGCCAACCCGACGACTCGCTTCAACGCCGTGTCCGCCTTCGCGGTCAAATTGCTTGCGCCGAAAGCGACAAGAACCGCCTTGAACAGGGAATACTCGTCGTCCCAGCCGATTCGGGCTGCCACGCCCACCATTACTTCGGCGAGTTCCCGTGGCGGCACTTGGTCGATCGCGCGCGGTTTGAGTGTCCGCACCCGGGTGACGGGTTGAGCGGACAAGCGGTAGGTGACGGACTCGTCGCCCAACCCGAGCGGGTCGTCGAGCAGGATTCGTCCGCTCCCGACCGCCGCGCGCAACGCTCGGGTGATGGTCCTGCGCACGTTGTCGCGTTCTCGCGAACCCGCCGCGCTCACGTACACAGCGCGCAACCGCGCCTCGCTTACCGGCCCTTCGACCTCGACGATCCGACACAGATCTTCGACGATGGTCGCGTGCGCGGCGGTGGTTGGGCTTTCCAGCGTTTCCGTGAAGGCCACGTAGGCGTCGAGCGCACTGGGCTTAGCGGGCTTCACCCACCGCGCGTCGTCGTCGGCGAGAACGCCTTCATCGGCGACATCACTCTCAGGCTCCGCGGCGACCGGAACCGGATCATCGACCGCCGGGCGCTCCCACTCGAATCCCGCGAGCACCGACAGGTCGACATCGTCGGCCGTAGCCCCATCGAATTCCCCGGGCGCACAATCAGATTCGACCGCGTCCGGCGCGACCGCGTCCAAGGAAACGACGTCCGGCGAGCCCGCGTCCAGGGCGCTCTCCTCAACCGGATCACCCCCGATCGGGTAAATCCCCTGAGCGATTAACGCTTCTTCAAGCGCCCCAAGGCAACCCGCCGGATCGAGGACGAACTCCACTTCGCGCATTCGATGAATGGGCCACTGGCACCGTTCAAGGTCACGCTGAGCATCGAGTTCACGCCGATACGCATCGGCGTCTCGCCACGAGTCGGCATCGCACTGTACGGCAAGCTGACCGCCCCGCCCGGTGACGACAATGTCGAGGTCACACGACGTTTCCGTGTGATGCGCCTGCACGCGATAGCCCCGGTCGACCAGCGCGTTGTACACCCGCTGCTCGAAGAGCGATTCGAACGGTGCGGCGAGCACATCGTCGCTGACCCGCTCGCTCGGTTCGTCGGCGTCGCCGGTGTTGGCTTCAACGGCCGTGAAGTAGTCAAGCAGCTTGAAGCGCAGATCTTCGGAACTGGTGAGGTCAGAGGTGCTGACCGAATGAAACAGCCACACTTGGTCTTTCGCACGCGAAACAGCGACGTTGTAGCGCTGCTCAATCTCGGTCTTGGTCTGAGCTGGGCTGCGCCCGCTGTCGCGGGGCCCAAGCACAAGCGATAGGAAGATCACGTCGCGCTCGGCGCCCTGGAAATCAGCCGCCGACCCGCAGTGCACCTGCCGCGCTTCGAGCTCTTCGGTCGGGATAACCGTGACCAGCTTTTGCCAGATCGCCTTCGCCTGTTCGTCACCGAGCAGCGAGATCACGCCAAATGTTTTGCCGTCATATGCCGGGTCGGCCAGGCATTCGTTGATCTGCGCGACGATGCGATCGGCTTCGATCTCATTGACTTTGGGACGCGATTCGACCCCGTCGGCGACATGCACCGTCCGCACGGGCGGCAGCCGGTCACTGCCGAAGCGACGAACCGGAACAAGCGGAACCCCTTGCGGCTCATAGCAAAGCTTGTTCGAGAACCCAATGATCTCGGGGACGCAGCGTCGGTGTTCGACCAGTGTGATGCGGCTGGGAAACCGCATCGCGGCTTCATCGAACAAGCTGCGCGTGGCAGCCGTCCAGTTCGCGACATACCCGACGCCATCGAGATGTTTGCCCAAGCTGTTGAGGTCGTCCTGTTTCATGCCGACCGCCGACGGCGAAACCTGTTTGTCGTCACCGATCACCACAACGCGCGGCGCGAGGTACTGCAAAAACACCGCGCCAACGCCAGCCTGCGACGCCTCATCCACGACGATCACGTCGAACATCTCGGGCTTGATTTCGAATTGTTCGACAACGCGGTAGATCGGCATGACCCAAACCGGCACGGCGGGTCGACAATCCGCGAGCGTCTTACGCAGGTCGGCCTTCTTGCGTTCAGCGAATTTGCCGGTGCCCTTACCAATATCCTTTGATTGCTGTGAATAGCTCTGCAGATCGGCGCGCGCCTGGCTCGTCAACCGGGCGACCGCCGAATTCCATGCGCGCGTTACCGCGAGAATGCCTGCCTGCTCACGTAATTGACGTTCGATGTGATCAAGTTCGCGACAGATCTCGTTTACTGCCCCCGCGCGTTGATCCGTCAGCCACGTGCCGACCGCCCGCCACTGCCACGCATCGTCGAAGGAGTCGAGTCGCTCAGCCCAGCTAATGTCGTCTGGATTCGCGCGCACCGCGGCCGCGAGTTCGGGAACCGTCGACGCGGTCGCATCGAGGCTGGCCCGCCGCGCATACAACGCACGCAGTCGATGCAACTCGACCAGCCGCTCATACGCCTCGCGGTAGGCAGCGATGTCGCGAGCTGCGGCGGCCTGCGCGAGGTCACGCAGGTTGTGCGTCGCTCGCGTGTCTTGGGTCCAGGTGCGCAATCGATTGGTCAGCGCGACCAGTTCGCGGGTGGCTTCGGTCCACGATTCCTCGGCGGCGACCGCGTCAAACGCGTCGAGGAACGTGCGTACATCGGCGGGATCACTCCACTGCGGCGGCGCGAAGCCGTCAGCCCGCATCCGCGCGCTGACGTCGGCGAGCTGCCTACCGTAATCGAGGACGCGACCGAGCAACTCCCGCGCGGCACGATGTGCGCCCACCCGATCACGCAGTGCCCAATCACCCTGTGCGACAACATGCGTCGGCCAAGCAGCATCGAGTTGCCGTGCGATCCGGTGCCCGTCGGAGTGCGCGAGGAAGATCGTCAGGTGCTCGACCTGCGTAGGCACGCGCCCGTTGACCCGAACCTGTTCGAACAGCGGCTGCGCCTCTTTGACCGCGCGCGGGGTCAGCATTCCGGTCTTGGGCGTGCCGTCGGCTTTGACCTTGAGTGGCCCGTTCGCGGTGATGTGCGCACGCAGGTGCTCAGCCAGTCCCAGCAGCGGTGCGAGATCCGACCCGGTCACCGTCACTTCGGCGGTGCCGACCGTCGTGAGAATGCCGTCGACCTCGGTCAACAGTGCGTCGACCGTTTGCGCCGTCGTCGCCAGGGTGTGAGCTTGTCCGGTGCGAACCGCTTCAGCCGCGTTCCGCGCCCACACCTCATGTCGTCCGGCAAGTTCGCGCGCGGTCGCGTCGAGGGAACGAACGTCGGCGACGACTCGCTGTCGGATCTGCGGCGCGGTCGCACTGATGTGGGCGAATGCCGCGGTGTCGCGAAAGGCTTCGTAACGCCGAAGTTGTTCCGCCGCACGGTGTTCCGCATCGACCCAATGCGCGAACTCGTCTACCAAAGGCAAGTCACCTGAACCAACGAGTTCGGGCGCGGCCGCCTCCGGGTCGGTGAGCGACGAATCTCGAAGCAACTCAAGCCATTCGCGCAGTTGCGCGGAGTTGGTGGGCGCGAGCTGATCGGCGATAGGCGCGAGCAACGCCGTCGCCCAATCGAATTGATCACGCCGCGCGCACCATTGCGTGGCAATCGACGCGAGCGAACCCCGATAGTCGCCGCGTTCGAACACGGTGACATCCCTTTCGCGCAAGCGAAGCAATTCGCTGTAGCGCTCGCGTCGCGCCCTGCGCAGCGCCTCAATACGGGCGTTGGCCGCTTCCTCGGTCGCCCTTGCCCGGTTGGGGTCGTGTTCACCGGCTTCGTGGTTGAGTCGGCGCACCGACAACTGCAGTTGCTCGCGTTCAGCCTGCGAGTCGCCAATGACCGTCACACACAACGGCTTGATTTCCTCGGGCAACCGCTCGCGCACCTCCTGCAGCGCCCGATCGGTATGCGCGGTCACCAGTACCCGCTTGCCTTGGGCGAGCAAATGCGCGATCAGCGCGGCGGCAGTATGCGTTTTGCCCGTTCCAGGTGGGCCTTGAACGAGCGTGTGGGCGTTGTTGTCGACGTGGTCGAGAATTTGCAACTGCCGTGAATTGAGCGGCAGTGGCAGGAATTTGTCGGCCCCGTCGACCACAATCGCGCCGTCGGATTCACGTTCTAACGACGCGGTCTGGTGACTGGTATCGACTAGATTGATCATCCCGTCTGGCATGTCGCCCGCAGCACGCAGATTCGTCGCGACGGTGCGCAGCGCGTTCACCATTCCCCGCTGCGAGCGCTTGCGCAGAATGACCGCGGGCGCGTACCGCGCGAGCGGATGGTCGGCTTTAGTACCGGGCTCAAGTTCGTCGCGGTACTCGGCGTCGGAATTGATGCAGTTAATGAATCCCCGCACCAGATTGGCGACATCTTCGCGTTCGAAGGGGTCGGTACTGTCGGTGCGCGCCTCATTTTCAGCTCGACGAAGATCAGCGGGTGCCGCGATGCGACGTGGCTCGACGAAATCCTCCAATTCGGCGGAGAATCCGGTGAAGTTTTCGTCCAACGCGACCGAAAGCGCACCGAATCCGGTGTCGAATCGCAGTGAAACCGGCACGGTGAGCACGTGCCTGCGGACGCTGCCGCTGTACCGGTCGTGCCAACTGAGCAGCCCGATTCCGAAGACCACCTCGAAGGTTTCGCGTGCTGCTTCGTAGTTGGTGTACACCTCGTAAAGCTGCTGGTAGAGCGCGACCGCGGCAATTTTCGGACGCGCGACCACACCCCACTCCTGCCACCGAGTGAGCCATTCTTTGAACGCGACTTCGATTTCCGGATGGTCGGCAAGCTGCAGCGTCTCGCCGTTGTCACCAATTCGTTCGGCACGCAGTCGCGGCTGCGCGTTGGGGTCAGCGAGGTTGGCGAACTCCAGCCAATCATCAACGTCGCCGGACGGCATTGGCGCACGGGGCACTTGCGTTTTCTGCACAACCAGAAACGGCGTACCCGGTTCGGCCGCCTCATACGCGACTGATGCGTCATCGGGCAGGTTCGCCATCCAGAGCACCGCGCCGTCACGCTCATATTGCGCGAGGTCACTCACCGTCCGTACGCGAAGTTGCTGCGCTTGGGCGAGAAAGTCGAACAGCCGACCACCAAGCTCGGCCAATTCGGGTCCGGTGTGGGTTGTGGTCACCGCGATCCTCCCGTGGAAATGCCATTAATTTGGGTCGCGAGGTCGATGACCCGCTTGTCCTGTGTGCCAAAACGGACCGACATTTGTTGATGTAGGCGCTTGAGGCGATTCAGCGCCGCTTTCGCATTACCAAGGCGCAGTTGGCAAATCGCGAGTCGCTGGTGGCAGTACATCGCTTGTTCGTCATAGGGCCCATTGGCGGCCGACAACTCATCGCCGACCGTTCGATATAAGTCGGCCGCCGATTCGAAATGGCCAGCGTCGAAGTTTCGGTCCGCTAATTGCAGCCGTTCCACAACCGTGTCGCCCACCCCTGACCGCACGACCGGAGCAGCGTAGGCGATGTCTATCGGCGACGCGATCAACGTTGCCGCGCTGCGATATCCCGGCACCGACACCGACGCTTGGGCGTACATCCGTGCTGGACTTTGTGGTTCGCGCACGTCGCGCAGGTCGTCGAGCGCGCTTACGTGCCGCAGCAAGGTGCGATGGACCGTGTCGGCATCGGCGGGCCGACGACGCGCGTCTTTGGCGAGCATGTCCGCGAGCAGCGCGCCAACATCGCGCGGCACGTCGGGCCGAATCGTATTGATCTGTGGGGGAACAACTTCGGTTTGCGCTTTCCACAGCAGGTACGGGGTGCTTCCCGTCATCACCGGCGCGCCACCAAGCAATTCGTAGAGAACGAGGCCGAGCGAGTACAAATCGGTCTGTGCGACAACGGGTTCCGCGTTGACCTGCTCGGGAGCCATGTAGGCGGGAGTGCCGAGCGTTTTGCCCGTCGAGGTAATCCGCGTCGCGTCTTTATCGAGTAAAACGGCAAGGCCGAAGTCGAGCACCTTGACAGTTCCGTCCGGGCACATCATCACGTTCGACGGTTTGAGGTCGCGGTGATAAACCGACTGCCGGTGCGCGGCGGCGAGCACGGCGGCGATCTGCGCGCCAATCGAAGCGACAACGCCGACGGGCAGTTGGCTCGGGTATTCGGCGAGCCGGTCGAGCGTGACGCCCTGAATGAGTTCCATGACGAGGTAGGGCCGTTCTGGCGTCCCCGGCTCAATGCCAGCGTCGTGAATCGTGGGCAGCCCAGGGTGAATCAGTCGCGCCATCAGCCGGGCTTCGCGCAGGAATCGCCGGGTCCACTCCGGGTCGGGATCGAGGTCTGCTCTGGTGAGTTTCACCGCGACTGGCCGGTCGAGATTACGGTCGTAACCAGCGAAGACCTGACCCATTCCGCCTGCGCCGATCTGCTCGGTCAGCTCATACCGACCGCCGACGGTGTGCGGTTGCCGCGCCAAGTTCGCCCCTTCAATCCCGAGTTCGGATCATCAAAATACCGGATGGAATCGACGACGCGCGCGGTCAGTGGGGCGAACGGATTACCCACTCGCTCAAGCGAGTAAACACCCAGCATTTCTAGCGTTTGACGTAGTTTTCACTTGGCTCTACTGTTTTTCGCGGTGCTGGACAGGCCAGTTGCCCGATAACCAACCAGATAGGTGCGAGCCGATGACCAACGGGGGCGTAGACCTGTCCAAGACGGACTCTTTGGCGCTGCGCGAGCGGGCAATTCCGCTCCCTGGTCGCGACCAGGGTTATCGTCGCGTCCTGCTGCTTGGCACGACAGGAGCGGGCAAAACCACCGTCGTCCGCCAGTTGCTCGGCACCAACCCCCGCACCGAGAAATTCCCGTCGACATCAACGGCGAAGACGACCGTCGCCGACATGGAAGTCATCATTAGCGACGGCCCGGAGTTTCAGGCTGTTGTCACCTTCGCCGCCCAAGACGTGATCGAAGGTCACCTGCAGGAGAATGTGGTCGAAGCCGCCCTTGCCGCGTTCGCTGGCAAAGATGACGCGGTTGTTGGCCGCAAACTGCTCGATCACGTGAATCAGCGGTTCCGATTTAGCTACGCGCTCGGTCGAATTCAGGCCGCGTCCGCCGACGACCTTATCGATGACGATGAGGATGACGACGATGACGACGACCTCGATCCCGACGATTTCGGCGATATCGACGAGGCGGAGACGGCCCGCGTCCTCAAATCCGCGATTCAGTCGGTGCGACTGCTCGCTGAGGAGTATGCCATCGAATGTGGTTTAGATCGTCCCGCCGACGAAGTCACGAAATACGTTGAGCGCAACGCTGATAGCGATTTGCCTGGCCGGTCGCGTTTCGTCGACATCGTCGACAAGCTCATGGCCGAACTCATGCACCGGTTCGATGTGCTCGATATCGGTGAGTTGCGCAGTGACGCTGACGGTTGGCCGATCACGTGGACGCTCACCAGCACCGATCGCGCCGAATTCCTCACGACGGTGACCCGATTTACCGGCAACAACGCGAAACTGTTTGGGCGCCTGCTGACTCCGCTGGTAAGCGCGGTTCGGGTGAGCGGACCGTTTGTCGCGAAGTGGGCGGCCACGCAGCCGCGACTGGTCCTTATCGACGGCGAAGGGTTGGGGCACGCGAAGTCGCAGGCGTCGCCGTTGTCGACCCGTATTTCACGGCAGCTTGACGTAGTTGACGCGGTGCTGCTCGTCGACAATGCGCAACAACCAATGCAGGCCGCCGCCGCTGCGGCGCTGAAAAGCGTTGCCATTACCGGGCATTCCGCCAAGTTGCATTTCCTTTTCACGCACTTCGACCAGGTCAAGGGCGATAACCTCGACACTTTCTCGGAGCGCGAAGAGCATGTGCGCCAGTCGCTGCACAACGTCTTGAGTCAGTTGCGCGCCGAGGGTCGTCATCAGAATCCGGCGCTGGAGTCGGCGGAACGGGTGCTACAAAAGCGCCTCGAACACGCGGCGTTCTTTGTTGGCGGCATGCACAAGCAGCTCAAGGCTAACAACGCTGGCAAGCGCACGATTGACGAACTCAACAATCTCCTCGCGCTGATCGCTGATCCTGAGATTGCGGACCGAGCTGGCGAGTCGCGCCCGGTATATCGCAAAGAGGTGCTGTTTCAAGGGATTACCGCGGCGATTAACGAGTTTCGCAATAAGTGGCAGGCGGTGTTGAAACTGCGCACGGACGCGTCGATTCTTCCTGAGCACGGCAGTCGAATTCGCGCACTCACGCGGCGCGTCGCCAACCGCTGGAATGACTACGAATACGACAGCCTCAAGCCAGTCGCCGAACTACGTGAGTCGTTGAATGAGGAGATCTGGAATGTAGTGCAGGAACCCGACCGTTGGCTCGGCCCGCGCCCGTCCGACGAGGAACGTCAGGCGCTGATCGACACCTTCTTGATCCCGGTCACCGCTGGCCTCACCGAATTGGTGAACCAGCGCATCGTCGAGCAGCCGCACGCGGAATGGGTTGAGGCATACGCCCTTTCGGGCAACGGCTCGGTCGCGCGCCGGGCCACCCACCTTGACGCGCGGATACTGGACCGAGGTGCACCGCGCCCGGTCGCCGGACAGTCCATCGCGGGCAACGCGCTACTGGCGGCAGTCGCCGAGATCGTTGAGAAGGCCGCCGCCGAAGCAGGCGTCGTCTTCGAATAAATCCGTCAACTGCCGTTGCATCGTTTGACATTGTTTTCACCGCAACTTCCGCCGCCTCCTCCGGTCAAAAAGCCCACGTCAAAGCCGATTGTTATCGCACTCGCCGCAGTCGGCGGCCTGTGCACACTCGGCATCGTCTTGTCGGTGATCGGCGCGGCGATCGGGTCGAGCGACGGCGCCACTGCCGCGGTGAAACCGCAGACCACCGTCGCCGCCCCCGGAAACACGGTGGCGCGCACCACCACTCAAACTCCGACCTACGACGTTCCCTCGGTGACAAACCTTTCGCCCGAAGTCACCATCACCGAGAAGAAGTGCTACGGCTCGGCTGGCTGCAACTTCGAATACGAATTGCGGTTGACCACAACGGGTTCCCCAACCTTCGCCCCGGGCAAGCGCTACCGCGTGACCGTCGCTCTCGACGAGGGCACCAGTTGGGAACGGATTCACTCGATCACCCTGTCGGGCACCAAGGCCGACGTGATCACGAGCCTGGTCAGCAGCCGCTCAACCTCGGACCCCGTCCCGGTGATCAAGTCGGTCACCCCGCTATAGCGGTCGGCAAGTACCCGCCCGGCAAACTAATAGCGAAGGCGCACAACGTCATTCGCCGAGCGAAATCCTCTGCCGGGTGTCAAGATCAAATTCGGTTTCGTTCCCTCCCGGAGTAGCGCGTGACATCACCGAAGTTCTAGCCGCGCTCGAAAAGCGAGGAATTCGCACCGAACCCAGCACGCTGTATCTCGTGTGCGCGGAGTACTCAACGGCGGTCTTCGACAACAGCTCGCAGACGTGGCGGCTGCCAGGATCGGTGACGCTAGCAAAGGTGCAGCGTCCCGAGCGTCGCGAAGCGGATCGCGTACTAAAAGAGCGAGGCCCGCGCACGAGTGAACCCAATCGGGAGGAATTGCGGCAGCTGCGTGCGTCGATCCTTGATATTGCGCCACTGAGCAATTCGCCGGTGTTCGAGCTGACCGCGCCCAAACTGGGCATCGCCGCTTCCGCGCGAATCGTCGATGGCGAGTTCACCGTGCTCGCGGATTCGAGTGCGCGCCAAAAGTGGGCTGGCGAACCTTTGCACGCGTACTCCAACCTGCGCGCCCAGTTGGAAGAAGACGGCACCATCGTCGCAGGCACGGAAACCGCCCGCTTCACCCGCAACTATGCGTTCAGGGCGCCGAGCGCGGCGGCGGCCGTGGTACTCGGCCGCGCCGCGAACGGCCGAACCGATTGGGTGGTTGAGGGAACATCGACGACGTATGCGCAGTGGGAAAGTGAGTTGGTCCCGTCGGGTGGGAACTCCTAGCCATGATCACCACGCTTCTGTGGCGGCATCGCCCGAGTAGCTTCCGCCACCAGAGCGTTCTCGCCGATGTCGACAGGAGGGTGCGGGTATGAGTCTCGGCAGACGGCACGCAATGTGGCTGGTCGCGCTGCTCGCAACGGCTGCTTGCGCCACCGACCCTGCCGGTTCGCCAGAAGTCCGCCACGACCTCGCCCCTTTGATAAAACGCTATCCCCAACTAGGGACCCCCGATTCGGCGACATGGATGGCGTGGGACAACGGCGACGGCCGCACCGTCGGCCTGACCACCACCTGGATCCAGGCAGTAATAACCCTGCGCGAGGAAACGGCAGCCGCTTTGAGGTCAGCGCACGCATTAGCCCCGACGCAGCCGTACGAAATGAAGCCGGAAATCCGCGAGGCGACCCCGCCAGGAACCTACCTTTCCGCCCCGACCCTCAACGCAGCCTTCAGCACCCTGGGCTGGCCATCAGCAGCATTCTTATCCGCCGACACCCCAGCATTGATAGTCCTGACCGTCTCCAGTTAGCTTCCCCGACCAAGATCACCAGGCTATGAGGTAAACATCGCGCGAGAAGAAAAATCCCTGAGAGCCTGTTGATCTTGGTTCCCCGCACCGCCCCCGCCCTTCAACTGCGACCCAGCGATCTGGGCAGACACCATCCTTGTCGCCTCCAACCGCTGCCTCTACCCCAAGTACGGCTTCTCAGCCCCCTGAACGAACCGCTCAATCCGACGAATCACGCTCGGGTGCACAGGGATTCGCGCAAACTCCGCTATCTCCACGAACCGCACTTCCGTCGACTCATCACTGACCGTAATCTCCCCACCAGTTACCCGCGCCAAGTATGTCACCGCGAACTCCTGCCGCACCTCCCCATCGCTATACGCGATCACATGTCCAGGATCGGTGTAAATACCGAGCAGCCCAGTGATTTCGACGTCCAACCCAGTTTCTTCACGCGTCTCCCGGACCGCGCACTCGGCGAGCGTCTCGCCAATTTCCATCGCTCCCCCCGGCAGCGACCAATTACCCGAATCCCGTCGCCGCTGCATCAAAATCCGGCCCTCCGCGTCAGCCACCAATGCCGATGCTCCCGGAACCAGACTGTTCGCCTTCGGCGCCGCTGGGTCGTTGTAGTGGTCACGCCTGGTCGACATCAGCTTCCTTTCGATACACGCTGGTAGAACCCCAAATCTGCTCGAATTGCTCGGCGAATGACGAGAACATTCTGTACGGCGAAAGCTTCCGCAAATGCACATCTCACAGGCCACCCAGCTCTCCTACGGCCGGGTTCAGCACGCTCTACGCGAGCTTCAGCACCACGGGCTGGTCCTCGAAGCGTCGGCACGCTGGCATCTTTCCCCACGCGGTCGTGCATCCCTCAACACCCCAAGCGGCCGAGCAATGCTCGACGTCCCCCGCTCCGCCCTCGCCGCATAACCCAACGAAATCCCAACCTGCGCCTGCATTACTCCCTACGACCCATCAGCGCCCCGGCGCGTTATCGAAGGAATGCTCTAGATGCGTTTGGTAATCATCGCCGCAACCACGCTCGCCCTGCTTCTTCTCGGTTTAGGTCGCGCGGAAGCGGTAACTACCGGATTCTGTGAACAGCACGGCGGCCTTTCGCTGGGCATGCAGGACGGCTCGTGGTGGTGCGTTGGCGGACTCGGCGACGGACAACAAATCCTCTTCCACGCTTGAAAAGGAGAATGGCATTGGAACACAACGAAACTCGCGTTGAAGCGACCGGCTTCGCCCCATCGGTCGCATCAGCCCTCACCCGCGCCACCCGAATCGCCGCCGAAAACGGCAGGACGTGGGCGGGCGTCGAGGACTTACTCGTCGCGTTGCTGACGGCTCAGCCGGTGACGCCCCTCGAAATGCATTGGGAGAAGGAAGAACTCGGCGCTCTGACGTTCGCGGAGTTGGTCGCCCTTGCGAAGTCGATCGTGCCGGGCACGACGGCAGCCGATGGCGCCCCCGCAGCGTCGGCCACCGTGGCTTTCAGCGCGACCGGCCCGGAATCGGACGCGTTCACCGAGCAGGTGGCGCGGGCCTAAAGCACGTAGGACTTCCGGACGAACGGTTCCCGCAACCACTCAGTGCGCTCGGGAGTCCACCGATAACCCGCGTCGTCAATCTCAAGGCGACCGTTGCGCCGAAGGGCCCAAACGGTGCCTGATTCCGGGAAGTACAGGATCGCGTCGCCTGGGACGGCTGCGAGCACACCTGCGGCGATGAACACGATGTCACACGTCGTGCCTGGCCGGAATGCGCTTAGGAGTCCCACTCATATATCCCGTCCCCCAAACGCCTCTTCAATCAATTCATTCACTTCAACCTCAAAATCCTCAATCGCCGACTGCAATAAGCACTCGACTTCCAGCACATTCACCCGCGCATACACCTGCTCCGGACTGCATCCAGCGTCAAACATATCGGCGATTTCAAACAAGTCGTGGACGAAGATTTCGTAGCCGTGCTGCCGCGCCCATTCAAGGGCGTCCTCGATTCGCGCCATGATCGTCCTCCTGCGAGGGCCGTACTGAGCTTCGCGATGCTCACGTCATCAGGCATTCCACTGGCTCCGCGCACGCAGCAGGTGCGGGCGGCAGCCACGCGAGGTCGGCACACGAGCTGTGCCGACCACCTCCGCACGCACTTAGGCCGACGGCGGCAGCTGCTTAGATCGCGACTCAACCACCGACAGCAGCACAACCGCCGCGATCACCGCCAGCACGAATCCCCAGAAGTTCAGTTCGGTGATCGAACCAACGCCGATGAGGCTCGCGATCACGCCAGCGATCAGCGCCGCCGCCATGCCGAGCACGACGGTCATGCCCATGCTGATGTTCTGCTTGCCCGGTTTGAGTAATCGCGCGAGCACCCCGATCACCGCGCCGATAATCAAGAACCCACAGATCTGCACAATCGCGTTCCACATGGCTCGAACCTCCGCGTCGTCGGGAATGCCGGATATGCCTGATCATGACGCGCATTTACGGTGAGAAACAGGGTCGTGACGCCCATGCGGCCGAAGCGTGTCCGTGTCGAAGCCGGCGTAAACCCGAACCCACGACTCCCGTCGGTTCCGGTAGCGTCCCGAACGTCCGCATCACCCGACCGAAAGAGACCTGGTGATACTCCGCCGACCTTGGGTTCTCCTGCTCGCGATAGTGACGTGCGCGGTACTCGCGGTATGCCTATTAGTAATCGCGGACAGCCGATTAGACGAGCGGACGAATGGCCTGAAGGCTGTCAGTTGCGCGAGGCAGATTCCCGTTCCGACAGATGCATTCGTTTATAGCTGGGCCTCCGCAGCATTGCTCGTAGTGGCGTCCGCGCTAGCAGTCGTTTTTGTCGTCGCGTGTTGCACCGCACGCTCGATCGCGGTCAAGCTAATCGGCGCTGCCGTCGGAACTGTTTTTGCCTTCGTCTTCCTTGGATACGCCGTGTTAGTTGGGTTCGCGCTAGTAAGTCCTAGCTCGAACGAGCCCATCTCCCCTCGTTACCATCCCTGCGCCCAATAGCGGCAGCCCTACCGCATCCCCCGAATCTGGGATGCCAGTTCGATCACCCGACGGTCCTGTTCCCCAAAGCGCACCGCCATCTGTCGGTACAGTTTCCGCAATCGGTCTCGGGCGCCAACCACGTCGCCGGTTTCCGCGTCGCACGTCGCCAGCTGACGCTGGTAGCTCATCACCTGGTCGTCGTACGGGCCGCGTTCGGGGGTTACGTCCGCGATCAGTGTGCGGAGTAGTGGGGCCGCGGACGCGTATTCGCCGCCGTCGAAACGCAACGTCGCCAATGCCGTGCGCGCCTCAACCGTGTCGGCGTCGCGGGAGCCGAGGCTCGAAATCGCTTCGTCCACAAGGGTTTCCAATGCGGCACCATTGGGGTTAACCAGCGTCTCGGCGATGCGCGCGCGTAGGTCGCCCGCAGTGTCGCCCCACTCGTCAGACCCGGCGCCGCTCGCCCGCTCCGCGGCGCCATCCGCACCCACACCGGTCGCCCCACAACCCACAACGTCCAAGTCAGCCCCAGCGCCCACACCACTATCCCCCGCACCAAACCCACCCCCAACAGCCCGCGCATACATCCCCACCGGCCCGTCCCCATCATCAACCAATGCCCCCACCCCACCCGCGAACGGCAGCAACCCCGCGAAAACCACCGACGCATCCGCGGGCCGCCGCCCAACCGCCTTCTCCACCATCCGCATAATCAACGCCGACATCGCGGCGGGCACCCCCGCGCACACCTCCCCAATGTCGGGCACCGGCTGGTGCAGCTGGTTTTGCCACACCACATACGAAGTGGCCCCGGTCATCACCTGCTTCCCCGTGAGCAGCTCATGCAAAACCAACCCAAGCGCGTACAAATCCGTTTGTGCCCCAACGGGTTTCGCCTCAACCTGTTCCGGTGCCATAAACGCTGGCGTGCCAAGCGTGTGCCCAGTCTGGGTATACCGACTCATATCGCCCGCAACCGCGAGCCCAAAGTCGAGTACCTTCACCGTCCCGTCCGCGCACAGCATCAGGTTCGCGGGTTTGAGATCTCGGTGATAGATGCGATGTCGGTGCGTGGCGGATAACACGGCCGCGATCTGCGCGCCAAGCGCCGCGACCACCTCAACAGGCAACGGCCCATGTTGGGAGAGCAGATCAGCGAAAGTACGTCCCTCGATGAATTCCATGACGAGATAAGGACGTTCGTTGCCAGCGCCCGCGTCGTAGATCGCGGGCATCCCCGGATGACGCAACCGCGCCATCACCTCAGCTTCCTGAAGAAATCGCGCTGCCCAGTCGGACTCGCTATCAAGCCCTGGTTGGGTGAATTTAATCGCGATCCGCCGTTTGAGGTGCTGGTCGAATCCCTCGTAGACTTGCCCCATCCCGCCAGCACCCAGCTCCGCGACCAGCGTGTACCGCCCACCCACTATCTCCGCTGGCACCGCAGCAACCTCCGTGAATCCGACTCCGGCCCTCATGATCCCACGAAGGATCCCACGAAGGATCCCACGAAGGGCCCACGAAGGAGCACCAACAAAAGCACTCCCTCGGATTGACAATGATTTCATCCACGGTTACGGTTTTCGCCACCACGCCGCGTAGCAAGCGGTCGGCAAGTAGGCTTCTTTCCATCTGGGGACGACGACAAGAACAGGATTCGCGCGCGCATGGACGATTCTCGGTGGGAAACCGTCACCGAGTCGAGTTACGAGCATGAGCGCCGGGGGCTAGAAGCGATCCGGGCGCAGTTGCCGAATGTCGACCCGTGGTTCGCCTGGTCCAACTTCACCTTCACGGCAGCTACCGGCCATATCCGCGAAGTCGACCTCCTCGTCATCGCACCTAACGGCGTGTACATGATCGAGCTCAAAGACTGGGTTGGCCGCGCGCACGCCGAGGGCACCGACTGGGTGCAAACCACCCCCCAAGGCCGCCGCGTCCACCGCAACCCCCTGCACCTGGTGAACCAGAAGAGCAAGGAATTCGCGAGCCTCATCGCCGCCAATGGGGTGCGCCAGTTTGTGAGTTCGGCCGTGTGCCTGACCAACCCGGGCCTCAAATTCGACCTGCCCGCAGGCGACCGCGCCAACACTCACACCGTCAAAGAGCTGGTCGCGCGCCTGCACGCTCCCCCAACCGACATCCGCCGCCACATCGACGCCCGCCTTGCGAAAAAGCTCAAAAAGGCCATCGAAGAGGTTGGCGTCCGCCGCAGCGACGCCGACTTCGTGGTTGGCCCTTACGAATTGGAACGCAAACCCTTCGACGGCGGCCCCACTTGGCAGGACTACCGCGCCGTCCACAACGAGCTGCGCGAACCCGTCCGCGTGCGCGTGTATCTGCGTGAACGCGGTGCCGACGAGGCCGCCCGCCGTTCCGTCGACGACGCCGCCCGCCGCGAAGCGTCGGTCCTGCGCCGTTTCCGCCACCCCGGTGTTGTGCAGCTTGAGCATTTCGACTCGGCTGCCCACTCCGCGGGCCCGGCGCTAATTTTCCGCTACCACCCGAAAACCCTGCACCTCGACGACTACCTGCGCACCCACGCGGCCTCGCTCGACATCGCCGATCGCATCAACCTGGTGCGCCAACTGGCCGAAACCCTGCGCTCAGCGCATTCGGCACGCTTGTACCACCGCGCGCTCGCCCCGCGCTCGGTCCATGTGATTCCCCAGCAGGGCACGACCGAAACCGAGCAGTGGCGCACGCCACGTTTGCAGATTTCGGATTGGCAAGTGGCAACCCAACGTTCCGGCCAAACCCCGGGTGCGATGACCCGCCACGCCCCCACTTTGCTTTCCGCCCAACATCTTTCGACCGGCACCGACGCCTATCTCGCGCCTGAAGTTGGCGCGTCGTCGCCCGACCCGGTCGCGATGGATGTGTTCGGCCTCGGCATGCTCACCTATTTCCTGGTCACCGGCAAAGCGCCCGCGCACAGCAAAGCGGAGTTGTTGGCGCGCTTCGAAAGTGGAGAGGCGCTGCGCCCGAGCGCGATGGTCGACGCGCTCGCTGACGAGATCGACTTCCTTGTTGAGATCGCCACCGAGTACCGCCCGGCCGACCGCCTTGGTTCGATCGCCGAGTTCCTCGATGTGCTCGATCAGATCGAGGACGCGCTCGCCCCCGACGAGCCCGAGGAAGACGAAACCGCCGACCCTCTCGAAGCCGACCGTGGCGACACCATCGGCGGCCGTTGGCTGGTCCGCCGCCGCTTGGGCACTGGTTCCACGAGTCGCGCTCTGCTTGTCGAAGACCTCACCACCGCCAAGCTCGCTGTTCTCAAGGTGGCGTTGTCGGCCGAACGTGACGACGTCCTCACCCGCGAAGCGGCTGTGCTGCGCAACCTGCGCCGCCATTCGGGCATCATCGGCCTGGTCGATCCCGGCGAGGTCACGCTGGGCAGCCGCAAAGCCCTTGTCCTTGAGTACGTGGGCGACGAGCAGCCGACTGCCGACGGCAAAGAGGTCGCGAAGAAGCGCACCGAAACCGTGGCGCGCGAACTCCGCGACAACGGCCGTCTGCAAGTGGGTCGCCTGGAAAACTACGGCGACTACCTGTTTGGCGCGCTCGATTTCCTTGAGGGCGAAGGCGTCTGGCACCGCGACCTCAAACCCGACAACATCGCGATTCGCGTGCGGCCCAACCGAACTCGCGAATTGGTCCTCATCGACTTCTCGCTTGCCGGGTATCCGGTGCAAAACACCGAGGCAGGCACCGACGGTTACCTCGACCCGTTCATCGGTGTGCTCACGCGCGGCGTGTACGACGCGCACGCCGAGCGGTACGCGCTCGCGGTCACGTTGCATGAGATGGCGTCCGGCGAGCTGCCGCGCTGGGGCGACGGCAGCGTGCTGCCCCGCCAGCTCGATGCGAAAGACCACCCGTACCCGCAGGTCGCTGCCGACGCGTTCGATCCGTCGATCCGCGACGCGCTCGTCGCGTTCTTCCGCAAGGCCCTGCATCGTGAAGTGGCGCAACGCTTTCCGGATTTGAAGCCGATGCGCGACGCGTGGCGCAAGATCTTCCTCGACGCCGAACGCACGGTCCCGTCGCGTCCGTCGACGCACCCGGCGGCACCCGCGCCGACCGAGGACAGCTCCCCCGACGAGCAGCGTCAACAGTTCGCGGACGCGGCGACGCTGGAAACCCACCTCGCCCAGGCCGGTCTCACCGAGCAGGCCGAGCAGTTCCTCTATGGCCTCGACGTCACCACCGTCGGCCAGCTGCTTGCCTACGGTCGTCAAAACCTCATCAACGCCCCCGGTCTCGGGGTGCGGGTGCGTCGCGAGATTCAGGATCGGCTCAAGTCGTGGGGCGCGCGCCTCGGGCAGGCCGAGCCGGAGTCGAAGCCGCTCGACCCGGCCAGCCGCAAGATCGCCAAGGTCGAAAACAAGGCGGCCGAAGACGACGCCGCGCTGCGCGCGCTGAGCCTCGACACTCTCGCCGCCCGGTTCGTGCCCGAGCCCAACAACAATCGGACGAACGCGTCCAAGGTCGACGCGCTCATTCGCTTTTTGCGCATTCCCGGCGCGGGCGACGTGGCAGGGCTCGACCCGTGGCCGACGCAAAAAGCTGTCGCCGAAAGCATGAACCTCACCAGCGGACGGGTTGGCCAGTTGATCGGTCAGCAGCGCGCGCTGTGGGCGAAGGACCCGGCCGTGACGATCTTGCGCGACCAGGTTGTCGACCTCCTCGCGAGCTTCGGCCGCGTCGCCGCGGCGACCGAATTGGCGGATGCCCTTCTCGCCCAACGTGGTTCGCAGTTACGTGACCGCGCGCAGCGGCGTGCGCTCGCGTTAGCGGCGGTGCGGGTGGTTGTCGAGACCGAGCGTTTCGAGCCCGACGAAGCGCGCCTGTGCACCACCCAAAAGCGCGACGCCGGAACGCATCCTGCGGTCGCTGTCGCGTTGGAAGCGGGCGAAGACGAGCCCGACGCTCCCGGCGGTCCCGCCCTCGCCCAGTACGCGATCCACCTTGGCGAAACCGCCGACGCGCTGGCGAAGCAGGAAACCCTGCCGACCGCGGCGACGGTGCTCGACCGTCTCGGCGCGGTCACCCCACCCGCTGGCGCGTTCAGTTTGGATGAGCATCGCCTGGTGCAGGTGGCGGTGAGCACGTCGCGCAACGCGGCGGCGACCCCTCGCTTGGAGATTTACCCGCGCGACCTGCCGCTGGTCCGCGCGGTGCGCCTCACCCAGGCTGGTTTGGTGACGCTCAACCCCGACACCGAATACGAAGAGCAGCCGGGCCTGCGCGCCCAGACCGTGTTCGACCGGGTGCTCGCGCGGTTCCCTGAGCTCACGATCGCGGGCAGTACCGTCGACAAGCCGACCCCGGCGTTGACGCACGCGCTGCGCGAAGCCGGGTTCGACGTGGAAGTCAAGACGCATCCTCGGTTCAAGGAGCGGTACCTGCCGGTGCGGTCGGTGTCGTCGTCGAGTCTCACCGCGTTCCCGTCGCGTCGCCAGACCAACGTGAATGCCCTTGGCGCGACCCGGTATTCGGACGATCCCGGTTTGTCGAAGGCCGCGCGCGCGGAGGAACTGCTGACCGGTGCGGCGATCCGGGACGGTTTCCGCGTGCTCACCACTCCCATTGCCCGCGAAGGCATTTCGCGTAGTGGTGGGTCGAAGCCGAAGGCGAATGTGGTTGCCGAGTTGCGTGATCGGTTCAACGCGCGCCCAATTTCGGCGACGTCGCTGTTTTTGGAGGAGATGCGCGCGCTTGTCGTCGAAGGCGAGAAGCCGACGTGGGAGACGCTGCTGCGCGCCGATGTCGCACCACCGGGTTCGCGCGGGGCACTGAAGTTTTCGGAGTTCTCGCGCACCGCGTGGGGTCGAGTGAAGGCGGAATTGTCGGCGAACCTCAGCGGCGACGGCCCGTTGTTGATGATGGACACCCACGTGTTCGCCCGTTACGACGCGATGCACCTGCTGGCCGAGTTGGCCGAGGAAGCGCGACGTGGCAAGGGCGGGCTGTGGTTGCTGTGTCCGCAGTCTGACCCGGCGCGACCCCCGCATTTGGGCACGACCGCTGTGCCGTACCAGTCAGCTTTGAACGAATGGATCGAGGTTCCCGCCTCGTGGATTAGCAACGAACACCGAGCCGCAGGAGTTTCCGCATGATCGACCGTGCCGCACTGCTCACCGACCTGAAAAAACAGGTCAGCGCGGTCGAGGCCGATCTGGACAAACAACTCAAAGCCCTGCCCGAGGTCAAGAGCCGCCTGCATGACGAGTGGGCACTCGCCCGCAAACTCAACCGCACCGCCGCCACCGAAGCATCATGGTTGGGCGAACGGGTCACCCAGGTCGCCGTCGCATGGGTGCTTGGCACGGTGTTCGTGCGGTTCAGCGAGGACAACCGGCTCATCGCCGAGCCCTACCTCACCGGCCCATCCGATGACCGCCGCGAACTCGCCCAAGCCCGCTACGACCACTACGTCGAAACCGACACCGACCCCACCTACCGCGGCTGGCTCGAACAGGCATTCAACGAACTCGGTGCCGGTCAAGCGGGCAAACTGCTGTTCGATCCCGCCCACAACGCCCTTTACCAGATCCCGGTTTCGCACGATGGTGCCCGCGACCTGATCGACTTTTGGCGCACCCGCGACGACGCAGGTGTGCTCGTCCACGACTTCACCGACCCCCTCGACACCGACGGCATCACCGGCTGGGACACCCGCTTCCTCGGCGACCTCTACCAAGACCTGTCTGAAGACATCCGCAAAAACTACGCCCTACTGCAAACCCCAGAATTCGTTGAAGAATTCATCCTCGACCGCACCCTCGAGCCCGCTATCCGCGAATTCGGTTACGCCGCAATCAAACTCATCGACCCCACCTGCGGATCAGGACACTTCGTCCTCGGCGCGTTCCGCCGGTTGAACGAACGCTGGGCCACCGACTTCCCGACGAAGGACCGGTACGAGCGGGTACGCGCGGCACTGGAATCAGTACACGGCGTCGATTTGAACCCGTTCGCCATCGCTATCGCCCGCTTCCGCTTACTGGTTGCCGCGATGGCGGCCGCGAACGTGCGAACTCTGGCCGATGCGGCGCGATACGACTGGCCGATCAAACTCGCGGTAGGCGATTCGCTGATCAAGGCACGTCAGCTCGAGTTGAGTTTGGACGGGGAGAACAGCGACCCGCTCGCTGAATTCTCTTACGCGACTGAGGATGTGCAGGATTACCCGGGGATTCTCCAGCCGGGTAGTTACCACGTGGTTGTTGGTAATCCTCCGTACATCACAGTGAAGGATAAGAACCTCAACGAGCTTTACCGGGGTTTGTACAACGCATGCGCGGGAACTTATGCACTATCGGTGCCCTTCGCCCAGAGGTTCTTTGAACTGGCAAAGTTCAGCGAGGCAGACGGAACCGGTTTCGGCCGAGTCGGGCAGATTACTGCGAACTCGTTTATGAAGCGCGAATTCGGGACGAAACTAATCGAAGAATTCTTCGCGCACTCGGTCGAACTGACCGAGGTCATCGATACGTCGGGCGCGTATATCCCGGGCCACGGGACGCCCACGGTAATCCTCGTCGGCACGCGTCGGTCAGGTAAAAACCGGTCCGGGACCATCCGGACGGTGCGAAGTGTGCAGGGCGAGCCAAAGGCTCCCGCCTTACCCGAGAACGGTCTGGTGTGGACCGCGATAGTCGACCAAATCGACCAACCCGGTAGCGCGAGCGCATGGGTTTCGGTCGACGATCTTGAACGTGATCAGTACTTCGGAAAGCAGCCGTGGATCCTTGTTGCCGATGGACAGGAACTTGTGGCGCAGTTGACCGAGAGCGCCGCGACAACGCTTTCAACCCGGATTGCGAGCATTGGACGGACTACAAACAGCGGAGCAGATGACGCATACTTCGTAGATGACGCAATGACCGTGAAGCGGTACGGTCTCGCCGGATCCTTTCGCGAGCTAGTCGTTGGTGAGAACGTCAGGGATTTTCGGATCGACAAGTCGATTTGGATTGCTAACCCGTACACCGATTCATGCAACACAAACAGTATTAGCGACACGCACAAGCTCGTGGCCAGATTCCTATGGCCAGCACGGAAGGTGCTCCAGAATCGGACGATCTTTGGAAAACACATCGCCGCCAGGGGCCCGTGGTACGCACACCTCGAAAACTACAGCCATAAGCTCAGGCTGCCTCTCTCTATCACCTTTGCCGAAGTAGCCACCCACAACCATTTCGTCCTCGATCGCGGCGGAAAGCTTTTCAAGCAGACCGCACCGGTAATCAAGTTGCCGGAGGGAGCGACCGAGGATGAGCACCTGCAACTGCTCGGACTGCTGAACAGCTCAACCGCCTGCTTCTGGCTCAAAATGGTGTGCCATGACAAAGGGATTCGGGGAGAAGGCGGTGGTTTCACGAGCACTGAGTGGGAGAGATTTTTTCAGTACTCCAGCACTCGCATTCAGCAATTTCCTCTTCCAGCACAGAATCCGCTCGTCCTTGCGGCTCAGCTAGATCGTCTCGCGTCGGCCGCGTCCCCTCAAGCTGTAGTGCAGCAGACACCTACTACACACGCGCTGCGCGATGCAAAATTACAGTGGCAATCGGCCCACGAAGAGATGTGTTCCCTTCAGGAAGAACTCGACTGGCAAACCTACCGCGCCTACGGACTGACCGACGGCAACCTGGAGTCCACCGGGGCAGCGCCTCCGATCAAGCCTGGTGAACGTGCGTTCGAAATCGTCCTCGCACGGCAGGTCGCGGCAGGTGAAGCGTCGGCAGAATGGTTCGAGCGCCACGGTTCACAACCAATCACAGAAATCCCGGCCCACTGGCCCGATGAGTATCGGCAAACGGTCCGGCGCCGCATCGAAACGATCAGCTCCAACCGCGCGATCGGCATGATCGAACGTCCCGAGTACAAGCGCCGCTGGAAATCCGACGGCTGGGACACACTCCAAGAACGCGCCCTCCGCTCCTGGCTCCTCGACCGCATGGAGTCCCGCACCCTCTGGTTCGACGAAAACGGCCAACCCCAAATCCTCACCCTGGCCCGCCTCACCGACCGCCTCGCCGCCGACGACGACTTCGTCTCTGTCGCAAGCATTTACGCTCCCCGCGCCGAACTCTCAGCAGTGGTCGCCGAACTGATCACAGACCAGCACGTCCCCGCGGTAGCAGCCCTGCGCTACAAACCATCCGGCCTCAAAAAGCGCAAAGACTGGGAACACGTCTGGCAACTCCAACGCCAAGAAGACGCGATGGCAGACGGCGCGGCCAAAAACGACTTCCGCAAAACCATCCCCGTCCCACCCAAGTACACCTCCGCCGACTTCCTGCGCACCCCGTTCTGGCAGGCGCGCGGCAAACTCGACGTACCCAAGGAACGCTTCATCTCCTACGGCACAACCAACGCCGCAACCCCAGAACTGTATGGCTGGGCCGGTTGGGATCACCGCGAACAGGCGATGGCGATCGCGATCTACCTCGCCGACCACGCCCTCTCCACCGAGGAAATCACCCCCTTCCTCACCGCCTTGCTGGAACTGCAACCGTGGCTTGACCAGTGGCACAACGAGATTGACCCCAACTTCGGTGTGGCACCCTCCACGTTCCTCGCAGGCGACCGCAAAGAACGCCAAGCCGAACACTCGCTTACCGACGACGACCTCCGCGCATGGCGTCCCGCGCCCGCCACCCGAGGTGTAAGGAAGAAGACGACGCGATGACCGCCGCGAATACCACCCCGCCCCTACTCCGCGACCTCATTGAGATCAAGGAACACCTCACCGGGTCGGACTTCGTGCTCAGCCTCGCCGACGCCGTCACCCCGGAAGGGTCAGCGAAAGCCGTTGAGCAGTACGTGCTTACCGAACGTCTGCTCGGCAACTTCGATGAGGCGCTTGGGCTGATCAAGTCGGCGCTCGACGGGCCAACGTCGAAGCCCGCGTTTCTGCATGGCTCGTTCGGTGCGGGTAAGTCGCACTTCATGTCGGTGCTGTACTCGCTGCTCACGCCGAATTCGGCGGCACGCGCACGCACCGAATTCGATTCGCTGCTCACCAAACACGAGTGGTTGATCGACGGGAACAAGAAGTTCCTGATGGTGCCGTACCACATGATTGACGCCAAGGCGATGGAGCAGCGGGTGCTCGGCGGGTACGTCGACTTCGTGCGCAAACTCCACCCGGATGCCGACATCCCGCCGGTGTATCGCACCGATTCGCTGTTTAAAAACCTGCACGCCCTGCGCAATACGATGGGCGAGGAAACCTTCCTCAAAGCGCTCAACGCCAACTCGGCCGAGGTCGACGAGGAAGACGAGTGGGGCGACAGCGCGGCGTTCTGGACCAGCGACAAGCTCGATATCGCGATTACCGCGCCCGAGTCGCACGACGGTACCGCGCTGAACCTGGTTAACCCAACGACCCCGCAGGAACTGCGCGCGAAACTCGTCAACGACGCGGCGACCACGCTGCTGCCCGGCTTCACCGCGTCGGCGGCCGAGGACGAAACCGGGTTCATCTCCCTCGATGCTGGCCTGAGTGTGATTGCGGCGCATGCGAAGTCGCTCGGCTACGACGGCATCATCCTGTTTCTCGACGAACTGATCCTGTGGCTGGCGAGCCTCATTCACGACGAGAAGCGGGTTGCTCGCGAAGCAAGCAAGATCACCAACTTCCGCGAGGGTGGCGACGCGCAGCGCGCGATTCCGATCATCTCGTTCATCGCCCGTCAGCGCGACCTGCGCGACCTCGTCGGTGAGGAACTCGCTGGCGCGGCCGAGTCGGCGATTCAGGACGCGCTCAACCACGCGTCGGGCCGCTTCGACCTGATCCAGCTCGAAGACCGCAACCTGCCGCAGATCGCGCAGGCTCGTCTGCTCAAGCCGCGTGACGACGCCGCGCAAGCCCAGTTCGACGCCGCGTTCGCCCGCACCCGCGCGCTCAGCCCGAAGGTCTGGGACGTGCTGCTTGGCTCGGACGATTCCACAACCGGTGCCGACGAAGCTTCGTTCCGACTGAGCTACCCGTTCTCCCCCGCGTTCCTCGACACGCTCGTGCACATCTCGGCCGCGCTTCAGCGGTCGCGCACTGGTTTGAAGCTGATGGGCCAGCTGCTTGCCGAGCATCGCAACGAACTGCGCCTAGGCGACCTTGTCCCCCTCGGCGACCTATATGAGCAGCTCAGCACCGCTGGCGAGACCCCGTTCGTCTCGGACAAGAAGGTATTTTTCGACGCCGCCAACCGCCTCTACAAGACGCGACTGCGTCCGTACCTGCTGAGCACGTGCGAGGTCACCGAAGACGACATCGAGACCTACCGCAACCGACGCGACACCATCACCGACCCGAAACTGCTTGGCAGCTGCAAGAAGTTCGTCGGCCAAAACCGGCTTGCCGCAACAGTTTTGCTCGCCGCTCTCGCGCCAAGCGTTCCCGCGTTGCGCGACTTGACGATTCGCCGACTCGGCGCGCTGAACTATGGGTCGATCACCTCGATGATCCCGGGGCGTGAAGAACCGGTGATCAAGAACATGGTCGAGGAGTGGGCGAGTCGCTTCCCCGAGATCAAGCTCACCGGCACCGAAGCTAATCCTGGTGTGCGCCTTGAACTTTCGGGTGTCGACGTGGACTCGGTTGTCGCCAACGCGCAGGTGAACGACAACCCGAGCAACCGCGCGATCCTGGCCCAAGAACTGCTCGCCGACCAGCTCGGCCTCGACCGCGCGAACTCGCGCCTTGGCTACGACGAACTGCACTTCACCTGGCTTGGCTCGAACCGGGTTGTCGAAGTGATCTTCGGCAATCTCAGCGACCGCGAATCGCTGCCCAATCACGACCTGCAACCCTCCGATTCAACGCGCTGGCGCATCGTGATCGACCTGCCCTACGACGAGGGCACCCACAGCCCGATCGAAGACGCCGAACGGGTGCGCAGGCTCAAGGAAGAGCAGGCGGGCAATCATCCGAACACGGTGGCATGGTTGCCTTCGCACCTCACCAAGCCGCGCTGGGAAGACTTCCGTCGACTCCTTGTGATCAGCAAGGCGCTTGCCGACCCGTACCGTTTCGACACCCAGTACGCGTCGCACCTCAACCCCGACAACCGCGCGAGCGCGAAAGCCCTGCTTGAGTCGCAGCGAGAAGTGTTGCGCAACAAGGTACTTGCCACGTTCAGGCAGGCGTACGGGCTGGCTGAGCGCAAGCCCGAAGACGTGACCAACGACCTCGGCGACCTGTTCCATCCGCTGCCCGACGTTGATGGGCTCACGGTGCCTATCGGCCAATCGCCGCACGACGCCATTCGCACCCTGTCAGGCAAACTGCTCGCCCATCAGTACCCCGACCACCCCAACCTCGACCCCGACAACACCGGCACCGCGATCAAACCCGCCGACGCGAAAACCGTGCTCGCCCATGTCAAGGGCGCTGCCGAAGCGCGCGACGGACGATTCGAAGTGCCTGCGAAGGATCGCGCGCTGATGCGTCGCGTCGCGCAACCGTTGCGGCTTGGCAGCCAGAAGGAAGCGTATTTCGAGCTGTCGAAGTACTGGGCCGACCACTTCCGCCGCGAAGCCCAGAACGCGGGCAGCACGGGCGACCTGACCGTCACGTCGTTGAGCGACTGGATCAACACCCCGCAACCGCGCGGGCTTGAACAGTTCATCTCGAACCTCGTCGTCGCGTCGTTCGCGGAAATGGACGACCGCATTTGGGTACGCGGTGGGGTCGCGATCGACGCACCCGACCTCGGCAGGCTCGGCGACGGTTCCGGTTACGCCCTGCGCACGCAACCGCTGCCAAGCGAAGCCGACTTCGCAACGGCACGAACCCGTTTCGAAACAATCTTCGGCGAAAAGGCACCGACGCTGCTGCGTGGTGGCCCCGTGCAGCAGTTCGCGCGACTGCTTTCGGCGGCGGCAACGAAGTACACCGACAGTGCGACCCGCTTGGTTGAGCAGTTGGAACGCCACGCCGCATTCCTCGAACTCACCGACGACAACCCGGGTGAGCGCCTCGCCCTCGCACGCCGCTCCCTTGACCTGCTCACCACGCTCGGCTCGGTGGGCAGCGGGTCAGCCGGGGCCAAGAAGGCAGTCGAGACGCTCGCGCACTTCGACCTGGCCGGGGTGAACCCGGACCGGTACGGGACGTCGATTAAGACGGCCGACCGGGTCACGACCGCGCTGGCAACGGCGGCATGGCAGGCACTGGAAGACGCGAAGCTCTACCACGATGAGGGCGGTGGGGCGATCCTGGAGAGTTTGCGTGGGTCGGCGCAGGTTGATCAGCGTTCGGTTGACCTTGTTGACGCGCTGAACAAGGCGGCGAACGCGGTAACCGCCCTTACGCGCCGCATCCTTGAGCAGCGCAAGAAGGAGCAGGAGCGGCGTAAACGGGAAGAAGCGCAGCACGCGGCCGGGTCCGGTACGGACAACGTCACGCTGCACAACCCGTCGATTGGTCACTCCGATTCGGCCGACTCCGCTGGGTCGGCTGGCGCTACGGGTGCCGCAGGCTCGGCAGGCGCTGCCGGTTTCGCTGGCACCGGTGGCCCGTCAGGGTCGACGGGCCTTGCTGGCACTGGCGGTTTCGGTTCCGCTGGTCAGGGCGCTGCTGCCGGGGCCGCCGATTTCGCCGGTGCCGCCGCTGGCCTCGCAGGCGCTGCTCCCCATCACGCGGCGAGCGGTGCGCGCTCGGGCAAGCGTGAGGTTTCGGCGAGCACGGCCGCCCAGGAGTTCGCCGCTGAACTCGCCGAGTTGGCCGCCAACGAACCCGGTGCGCGGATCGAGATCACCTGGCGGGTCGTCGAGTAATGACTACCTCGACCACCGCGCTGCGCCTCTCGAAAGCCACTGTCGCGCAATACCTTTCGTCGAACGACAAACTTCGACCGGAGCTCAGCACCCCCGGCAACCCGGTCGTCCTCCTCCTGCGCGGCGAACCGGTGTGGGAGTCCGACGCCGTGCTGTCGCTCGGTGACGGGCGCAGCGCGCGCGTCGCGGCCGCCACCTCACCGCTTGCCGTCCACGAGCTGATCTTGCAGCACGCGTTGGAACTCGACCCCGAACCGCGCGTGCTCGTGATCCTCACCGACGTTGAGGAACACGACCTCGATCCGGCGATCCTCGCGCGCACGTTTCGTGGTCAGGTGCACATCGCCGACCGGTGGAACATCGTTCGAGAATCGTTCGGCGCCAAGCAAACTGACGAACGGCTGCGGCGCGAAGCGTGGGCGTGTGAAGCGCTGCTCGACGCGGCGGGCGCGCGCAGGTGGCCGGTCCACCTTGGCGGCGCGATCCTCACGCGCGAAGGGGCGCTCACCGCGCTCGCGGTTCGTCGACTGCATCTTGCCGACGGCACCGAACGCATCGACCCAGTCGCGCTGCTTGAGTGGTCGCAGCGTCCCGAAGCGGCACACCAGTTCCTTAGCCTGCGGCCCGCCGAACGCGCCGGGCTCATCGCGTTCCTCAGCGAACCCGACCAGGCGGGCGCGACCGGAACGGTCCTCACCGCGCTCACGCTCACCGAGCACGGGCCCGACGCGCTCGCCTACGGACTGCTGTGCGGGGCGTTGTGGGAGCACGCGCAACCGGGCAACGCGGTGTATCAGGCGCGCGGTCGCGTTGAACGGTGGCTTGGCGACAAGCCGCCCGCGCACGGCGAAGCGCTCGACCGCCTGCTCGCGAACTTCGGGCGGATCTGCGAAGACTATGTGCGCGGCTTGCTGATCCGGGCGCGCAGTGCCGTCGACGAGCACGACGACGCCGACAGTGACGCGCTCATCGCGCGCAAGAAGGCGAATACTGTTCTCGCCCATGCCGAATCGCTGGTTCGCCAGTTCGGGGCTGGCGAGGCGGCAGCGTGCAGTCCGCTGCTGCCGACGGGGCTTGAGTCGCGCTTCACCGCTGTCGGCGTCGCGCTGGCACTCGACGACAAAGCCGGTGCCGAGGACAAGATCGAGTCCGCGGTCGTCGCCCTTCGCGCGCACGCGCTCATCCACGACGAACCCGTGCGGCACAAGCGAGTTCGCATGGCGCAGCGGTTGTCGCGCTGGTTGCGCACCGCGCCCGACCCCACCGTCGACGGCAGCGTCGGCGACGCGATCGCGCGCCAAATGCGCAGCACCGCGTGGGCCGATCGCGCACTCGACTACCTCGAAGCAGGCGGCGACAACGACCCCGCATTGCGAACGGCCTTCGCGGCGTTGGCCATTCGCGCACGGAAGACCCGACGCGAATTCGACCGGGAATTCGCGAAGAACCTCGTGAACTGGACGCAGTCGGGTTCGGCACCTGGGTCGCTGTTGACCGTTGAGTCCTTTCTTGAACGGGTGGTCGCGCCCGTCGCGGCGACGCATCGCGTGATGCTGCTCGTGATCGACGGCATGAGCGCGGCCATCGCGACCGAACTCGCATCCGAACTCGCGTCGACGTTTTCCGAATACGATCCCGTCGCGCCGGTGGCTGGCGCGAGTCCGGTTCGGCGGGCGATGGTCGCCGCGCTACCGAGTCTCACCGCGGTGTCGCGCACGTCGCTGTTCGCTGGCAAGCTCGTCAAGGGCGATCAGAAGACCGAGAAAAAGGTGTTCGGCGCGCATCCGTTCTGGGGTGCCAAGCGCGCCAAGGTTTTTCACAAGAACGACCTGCGCGGCGATGCGGGGCAACGATTCGGCCCCGACCTCACCGACGCGCTCGCCGACGCGGACTGCCACGTCGCTGTCGTGCTCAACACCATTGACGACCGGCTCGCGAAAGAAGCCAAGTTCGACGACTCCGGGTGGGAGGTGCGCGAAATCGGCAACCTGCGCGCGCTCACCGACATCGCGGCGGCCAACGGGATGGCGGTGATCATCACGAGCGACCACGGGCACATCATCGACCGGCACTGTTCGACGGTGACCGCTGACGGCGTTCAGTCGGCGCGGCATCGGCTGCCTGGTGGCGCCGGTGACCGTCGCGTCGAGAACGAGGTGCTGCTGGCTGGGCCGCGTGTGGTGTGGCCGGAGCCGGGGGCGAGCATTGTCGCGTTGTGGGACAACGACTCTCGCTACACCGCGCTCAAAGCTGGATACCACGGTGGTGCTTCGCTCGCGGAGATGACCATTCCTATCCTCGCGCTCGTCCCACACGGGGCGACCGTCCCGACGGACTGGCTCGGTATCAATGAGCCGCGCCCACGGTGGTGGAGTGGCGACAACGACGTGCTTGAGGTCGCGAAGGTCATTCCCGCGCCTGCCGTCGCCGCGCCGAAGAAGTCGAAGAAGGCACCCGCGCCGGTCGAAGATCAGATCACCTTCGACATTCCGCTGGTCGAGGTCTTTGCTGAGCCGGACCCGGCCGAAGCGCCGAAATCGGGTGTCGACCTGCTGATCGCGGCGTTGCTCGACTCCGACACCTTCGCCGCGCAACTTGAGACCGTCGCGCGCAAACCCAAGCCCGAAGAGCTCGACAAGGCGTTGCGCGCCCTGCTCGACGGTCCCCTCCCGCTCACCGCTTTGGCGCAGCGCGTTGGTCGATTGCCAACGCGCGCTGCGGGATTCGGGGCGATCCTCGGTCAGTTGCTCAATGTCGACGGGGTGCAGGTGCTCGAAACGCTGGCCGACGGTCGCACGGTGCGGTTGCACGTCGCGCTGCTTCGCGAACAATTCGGGCTGCGCTGACGTGGCAGGATCGCACGGGTGAGTACACCTTCGGTGAGCGCGGTGCGCCGCCGCGACGTGATCGACGCGTTGCGGCGCGGAGCCGTGCCCGGCAATGGACTCGACCTGCTCGCCACCGGACTCGACCGCTTCGAAACGGCACTCGACACCGAACTCGACACCGTCGCCTCCGGTGGGGCCGTGTTCAAAGCTGTTCGCGGCGAATACGGTTCGGGCAAAACGTTCTTCTCGCGTTGGCTTGGTGAGCGGGCGCGGAAGAAGGGGTTCGCGATCGCCGAGATCCAGATCTCGGAAACCGAGACGCCGCTGCACAAATTGGAGACGGTGTATCGGCGGATCACCGAGCAGCTGACCACGTCGAGTTTTCCGCCGAGCGCGTTGCGTCCTGTCGTTGACGCGTGGTTTTACGCGCTCGAAGAAGACGCGTTGGCGGCGGGCGCTACCGAAGAGGAATTGGGCGAAGCCGTCGCTGAACTGATGTCAGCGCGATTGGGCGAGGTGTCGCGGCACGCGCCGTCGTTCGCGACCGCGCTGCGCGGGTATCACCGCGCGGTGCTCGACTCCGACGAAGCAACCGCGTCGGCGATTATCGCGTGGCTGGGCGGTCAGCCGAATGTCGCGGCAGCGGCAAGGCGCGCCGCTGGCGTGCGTGGCGAGCTGGATCACTTTGGAGCACTTGGGTTTCTGCAAGGTCTGCTCACCGTGTTGCGCGACAGTGGGCATCGCGGGTTGCTTGTCGTGCTCGACGAGGTTGAGACGTTGCAGCGCGTGCGGTCGGATGCGCGTGACAAGGCGTTGAACGCGTTGCGTCAGCTCATCGACGAGGTGCACTCCGGGCGGTTTCCCGGGCTGTACTTGCTGATCACCGGAACGCCCGCGTTCTACGACGGGCAGCAGGGGGTGCAGCGGCTCGCACCGTTGAGTCAGCGGTTGGCGACCGACTTCACCACCGACCCACGCTTCGACAACCCGCGTGCGGTGCAGTTGCGGCTGCCGGGGTTCACGATGGATTCGCTTGTCGCCCTTGGTAATACGATTCGCGACCTGTACGCCGACGGCAGTGCTCATGGCGAACGGGTGCGAGCCGTCGCCGACGACGCTTACATCGCCGAACTGGCACGGGCGGTCAGTGGGACGCTCGGGGGCAAGGTGGGGATCGCGCCGCGTGTTTTCTTGAAGAAGCTGGTTGGCGACGTGCTCGATCGCGTTGACCAGTTCCCCGACTTCGACCCGCGCGAACACTATCGGCTCACCGTTGGCGTCAGCGAACTCACCGACGCCGAACGCAACCTCGTCAGCGCCGACGATATCGACCTTGACCTGTGAGCGATGTTGACCGGTTGGACCCGGTTGTCGTCCACCACATCGTCAACACGCTCGGCTGGCCTGGTCTGCGGCCGCTTCAGGAAGAGGCCATCGCGCCGATCTTGGCCGGGGAAGACGCGGTTTTGCTCGCGCCGACCGCGGGCGGCAAAACCGAAGCCGCGTGTTTCCCGGTGCTCAGCGCGATGTCGCAGCAGGAATGGACCGGCATTTCGGTGCTGTACCTGTGCCCGCTAAAGGCGTTGCTGAACAACCTGGTCACGCGAGTTGACGGGTACGCGCAATGGTTGGGTCGGCGAGCGGAACTGTGGCACGGGGACGTCACCGACTCGCGACGCAACCGCATCCGCCGCGACCCACCCGACATTCTGCTCACGACGCCAGAGTCGTTGGAAGCCATGCTCATTGGCACCAAAACCGACCACAACGCCCTGCTTGGCGGGGTGCGGGCCGTGGTAATCGACGAGGTGCACGCGTTCGCGGGCGACGACCGTGGGTGGCATTTGCTCGCGGTGTTGGAGCGGTTGCAGCGGGTGACGGGGAAGCCGATTCAGCGAATCGGGTTGTCGGCGACGGTCGGCAATCCGGCTGAGCTGTTGACGTGGTTGCAGGGGTCGGGGGCCGGGGTGCGCGCGGGGCGGGTTATTGCGCCGGGGGTTGGGATGGTGACGCCGGGGGTCGACGGCGCACGCCCTGACACGGGCACGCAATCGGATGGCGGGGGCGTCAACAGCCGCGACTCAGCTGGAGGGTCCCCGGCTGACGTGTGGACCGAAGGGAGCGAACTCGCCGTCGCGCGCGAGTCCTCCACCGCGCCCCCGCCCGGCGACATCGAACTTGACTACGTTGGGTCGCTGGAGAACGCGGCGAAGGTGATTTCCGCGCTGCATCGCGGGGAGAAACGGCTCGTTTTCTGCGACTCGCGGCGGCAAGTTGAGGAGCTTGGGGCGGCGCTTCGCACGCGCGGGGTGACGGTTTTTCTTTCGCACGCGTCACTGTCGGTGGACGAGCGCACCCGCGCTGAGCAGGCGTTCGCCGAAGCGCGTGACTGCGTGATCGTGTCGACGTCCACGCTTGAACTGGGCATCGACGTTGGTGACCTCGACCGGGTGATCCAAATCGATTCGCCGACCACCGTCGCGTCGTTTCTACAGCGGCTTGGTCGCACGGGTAGGCGCGCGGACAGCGTGCGCAACTGCCTGTTCCTCGCCACCACCGACGACGCGCTGGTCCAGGCGGCGGGCATGCTTGTGCTGTGGGGGCGCGGGTGGGTTGAGCCGATCGTGCCGCCCCCGGAGCCGCGCCACCTCGTCGCGCAACAGTTGTTGGCGGTCACGTTGCAACGGCATTCGCTTGGCGACCGGATCTGGGCCGATGAGTGGAATGGGTTGTCGCCCTTCGATATCAGCGCGGCACCGATTCTCGCGCACTTGGTCGACACGGGTCACCTCGACTCCGACACCGGCCTCCTCCACATCGGTCCCACCGCCGAAAAGCGTTATGGCAAGCGACATTTCCTCGAACTGACCGCCGCGTTCACCGCTCCCCCGCAGTTCACCGTGCTCGCGGGTCGGCAGGAAGTGGGCCACGCCGACCCGTCGGTGCTGACCGACGACCGCCCGGGCCCGCGCCTACTGCTGTTGGCTGGCCGGAGTTGGCGCGTGACCTATATCGATTGGACGCGTCGACGCGCGTTCGTCGAACCGGCCGATTCGGGTGGGGTCGCGAAGTGGTCGAACATCGGGTTACGCGGGTTGTCGTTCGAACTGTCGCGTGCGATCCGCGACGTTTTGGTTGGCGTCGACCCGCCGGTGTCACTGACGAAGCGCGCCATCGGCCAACTGGCGGACATTCGCGCGACGAAGGATGTCGCTTTCTCTGGCGCGACAATCCTTGAGCGCGAAGGGGATTCGGTTCGATGGTGGACGTGGGCGGGCTTCCGGGCGAACGCTACCTTGTCGGCGTCACTGTCGGCGGTCGTTGACCCGACCCAGCGCCCGTCGGACTTCAGCATCCGCATGCGCCCAGATTTGACCCGTTCGATGTGGCGGGACGCGGTGACCCCGTTGCGGTCTGCCGACGCGTCATTGACGTACCCGCACGCCGACGAACGAGCGGCCCGCGGCTTGAAGTTCTCCGACGTCCTGCCCGAGTCGTTAGCGGCAGCGACAGTGTCGGCCCGCTTGGCCGACGTTGAGGGTGCGCGGAAGGTTTTGTCGGAGAAGACGATTTTCCGGGCAAGTTAGCCAGGGCCCGCCGGATCAGGGCACCCGGTGCCAAACGAGAGTGCCTCGATTGCGGCCGTTAAGGGTGGGATTGCAATACAAGATCTGGCCGCCGACCCCAACGGTGACATCGCTGGCGTCGAGGCAGCGATCGCCCAGGGACGGGGGATAGTGAGGATCTGTCGCGAGGTCGGCCGTCGAGCGTGACCACACGCGTGCATCCGTGTATTTGACCCGCACGCAGAACGCATCCGCACCTGACCGAGTCTTTGCCGGTGAGTCCCCGCGTTCGCAGTAGTCGCCCAGTTGCACAATGCGCTGCTGCGGCGCTGCTTGACCACCGCTGCCAGTAGCTGGCTGTGCGCCCACCGGTCCTGCTGCACCAGCGACGACAAGAAGCCCGGTTCCCACGACGAAAGCTCGTCTGCACCAACTCATTCCGCGACGGTACCAGACCGCCGTGTAGATCGCTTCCCAGTCATTCAATCGACAACATTGTTAATTCAACTTGCGCACGACAACTAAGCTGATAATCTTACGACCGCCTAACCACCACAAATAGGGGGTCGTCCATGTCTGCCGGTTCGCTTCGCGAGTTGGTCGCACAGCAGCTCAGTGCCGGCGATGCGCTGTCCGCTCGGGAAGCCGATGCCGTGCTCGCCGCCTTTCCTGCCGGGCCGGTCGAAACCACCGCCGACACCCTGCTCAACGGCATGTTTCTCAGTTCCATCAGCGTGCGCGGGTTTCGTGGGATCGGGCCGCGCACCACGCTTCGGCTCCAGCCGTCGCTCGGGCTCACGCTCGTCGTCGGGCGGAACGGGTGCGGGAAGTCGAGTTTCGCCGAAGCGGCCGAGTTGGCGCTCACCGGCGACAACAAACGGTGGGCCGGGAAGTCGAAGATCTGGACCGACGGGTGGCGCAACCTGCACGAAGGGGACGCGCCGGAAATTGAGGTCGGGCTGCAAACCGAGTGCGTCGAGAATCCGCTGAAGATCGCGGGGCGGTGGGGCGCGGACACCGCGTTGGGCGATGCGGAGTGGACCGCGCGGCGAAAGTCCGCCGACCCGACGGCGTTGAATCGCGCGACGCTCGCCAACGCGCTCGAGCTCTATCGCCCCTTCCTCTCTTACAGCGAACTGGGCACGCTCATCGAGGGATCGCCGAGCGGGATGCACGACGCGTTGCACCGGCTGCTCGGCCTTGACGACCTCACCACCGCGCTAGCCGGGTTGCAGCAGCAGCGACTTTCGCTCGACAAGGTCACGAAAGAGGTCAAGCGCGAAAAGGATTCGCTGCTCGCGAGCCTCGCGGCTGTCAACGACGATCGCGCTCGCAAGGTCAGCGAACTGGTCAAGTCGCAGGATCTCACGGAACTGTCTCGCGCGGTCGTCGGCGGCGGTGCCACGTCGAGTGCCGGGCCCGGACTCGCCGCCGTTGGCGCGGTCCGATTGCCAAGCGAGGCAGAGGTTTCCGCGGCCGTCGCTACGCTCGGTGTCGCGACGGCGCGCCTGGTCGCGGTCGCTACTACCGATGCCGCGAGCGACGCGGCGCGCATCGAGTTGCTCACGCGCGCACTGGAATTCGACGCTGATCGATGCCCGGTCTGCGAAGAAGGCACACTCGACGACGAATGGCGCGCACGCACTATTCGTCTGATCGAGGAAACGCGTTCGCGTACAACCGAACTCGATGCCGCTCGCCTCGCGCATGCGGACGCGACCACCGCGCTCGCTCGCTTGATTCAACCCGTTCCGCCCGCACTACTCGACTCACCGATCCCCGCTGACGACGCCATCGCCGCGTGGCGCGAATGGTCCGACCTCGCGCTTGTCGACCCGTCGCTCGCCGCGCACGCGCTGCCGTCGCACCACGAACGCGTGCTCGCCGCGCTCAACAGTCTGCAAATTCGGGCGCGGACCGAACTCGCGCTGCTCGACGAGGTGTGGTCGCCGCTCGCGCGTCGGGTCGCGGCGTGGGTCGAGATGGCGAATGCCGCCGCGCACGCTCCCGAGCGGCTCAAGACGGTGAGGGCCGCCGAGAACTGGTTGAAAAACGCGGCCGCTGAGCTGCGCGAGGAGCGGATGCGGCCGCTGACCGAGCTGTCACAGCAGGTGTGGACCACCTTGCGGCAGCAGAGCAATGTCGAACTCGGTGGGATCGCGCTTGCGGGGTCGGCGTCGAGTCGACGGGTGAGCCTTGATGTCAATGTCGACGGTGTCGAAGGCGCGGCGCTTGGCGTGATGAGTCAGGGCGAGTTGCACGCGCTCGCGCTGTCGCTATTTCTGCCGCGCGCCACCGCCGAGCAAAGCCCGTTTCGGTTCCTCGTCATCGACGACCCGGTGCAGTCGATGGACCCGGCCAAGGTCGACGGACTCGCGCGGGTGCTCGCCGAGGTAGCCCGCACGCGTCAGGTTGTGGTCTTCACCCACGACCTGCGACTACCAGAAGCGGTGCGGCGCTTGCAGATTCCCGCGACCGTGCTCGACGTGCAGCGTCGCGAAAAGTCCGTCGTCAAGATTCGCGTTTCGCTCGACCCGGTTCGCCGCTACCTCGACGACGCGCGCGCACTGAGCCTCACAAAGGGCCTGCCGCGCAACGAGGCGAACGAGATGATCGCGCTGTGCTGCCGACTCGCGATCGAATCGGCAGCGACAAGCAAGGTGCGAAGAGTGTTGGGCGAGCACGGTTTCGCGCAATCCGACATCACCGAGCAGTTGGAGAAGGCCGACCGGACCGTGCAGAAAATCGCGCTCGCGGTGTTGTACGACCGCGACCGCGAAGCCGACGCCCTCGCGCAACTCGACGCTGGCCTCGCGCCGTGGGCGTCGGACGTTGTGCGTGCGTGCAACCGCGGCGCGCACGGCAGCAGCCCCGACGACCTAACCGACCTGATCAACCGCACCGAACGGATCGCGAAATGGCTCAACAAGTGAACTCGCGCCTGCGCACCGTCGACGTGCTCCTCGCCGACACCGACCCCGAACTGGCCGCGATCGGCCCACGCGCATCGGCATGGATGCTGCGGATCGCGGTCGAGCAAGCCATTGGCGAACTGTGGGACGCGGTGTCGCCCGCGATGCGCAGGGTCACCGTGCGCGCGCAACTGCTGGTCTTGCCGAAATATGTGGGCGAAGAGGTGGCGGGCGAGGTGCGCTTGCTGTGGTCGCAACTGTCGTCGACAACGCACCACAACGACTTCGAACTGGCCCCGGCACTCTCTGAACTCCGGCGCTGGCAGGAGTCGGTGACGCGAGTGACCGAGGCGATGGGCCGCGTTGTCGCGGCTTAGGTCCCGGTCTGCGGTGGGCCGTGCGATGGGCCGAGCCGTCACGGCTTAGGTCCCGGTCTGCGGTGGGCCGTGATCTGCGCGTTCGTATTGGTCGACGTCGCCGGACGGGCATTGTCGCTTAGCGTTGCCGCGTTGGCAGTCGCGAGAACGCGATCCGGCGCGGTGGCGGAGCCACCCACGTGCGGCGAGCCGGTTCGCCGCGGCACGTTGCGGCGGCGGTGTCGGAGAACGTTCGGCCGCAACCTCGGGGTTCGCGCGTCTCACCGACCGCAGGTGGGGCCAACTCGCGGCGAGCCCCGCACCCTTCACGTAATCTCGTTCCCCGCAGCAAGCGGCGAGCTACCCCGTTCACGAAAGGTACGACATGAGTTTTGGGTTCCGAGTTGGGGTGCCGGGGATGAGTGTGCGGGTGTCGAATCGGGGCGTGCGGACCTCGGTTGGGCCGCGTGGGGCTCGGCTGACTGCGGGCAGTGGCGGTGCGCGGGTGTCGTCGTCGTTCGGGCCGTTTTATGCGTCGAGTTCGCTCGGCGGGACTCGTCGTCGCGCTGCGTCGCCGTCGCCAACCCAGCTCGAACGCGCACGCAAACAGGCCGAACGCGCCCAACAAGCCGCTGAGCGCGACGCGTTGATCGCGCAGCTCACCGAGATGCGCAGGCAAATGACCAGCGTGCACCTCGACGAATTTTGGCCAACGCGACGCCCGCAGCTCGCTCCCCCACCGCCTGTCGACGCCGCGTGGGCGCTGCGGCAGGCTGAGGAATTTCACCTCGCGGGTGTCGGCCGGTTCGCGCGGGCCGAGCGCGCGGCGGCTCGACAGCGCGCCGAAGTGGATGCGTGTGCCTTCGCCGCGAGCGAGCAGGCCCGACAGCACGCGCTCCACGGACGCTTAGTCGCCGAAGGTGAGCAGTGGTGGGCAGCGCTTATCGCCAATGAGGAAGACATCGTGTGCGAAGCCGTCAACGTCGCCTTCGCTGACAACCCGGCCGCCGGATGCGCGGTTGGGGTCACCGGGGCGGTGCTGTCAGTGGTGATTCGCCAACCCGACATCGACAGTCTCCCCGCCCAAATGCCCGGCTTCACGGCCGCCGGTCGGCCGACACTGAAGAACGTTCCGAAACGGGAGCGCACCCTGTGGTGGTTACAGACTTTAGGCGCGAATGTGGTTGCGGCCCTTCGTGAAGCGTTCGCTACCGCGCCTGCGATCACGGCTATCGACCTCGCCGTCATCTCCCGCATCCCGGCCACACAGCAGTTAGGTTTCGTCGCTTACGGCCACTGGACGCGCGCGGCAATCGAGTCGACGCCGTGGCGCACCCCCGACGACGCCCTGCGCTTCCTCGACCTCGGCACCGACGTCGCGTGCGCGGTGAACATGACGGGAACGGGCACGATTAAGGCGCTGGACGTCACGCCGTCGCTCGCGGCGCTGCTGGCCGGGGCGACCGACGAGGATGCGGAATCAGCCGACCACCCCGCTCAGGGCGCGGCCGGCAACGCGCTGGGCCAACTCGACGCCCAACTGAGCTCGCGTGAGGACCCGTCAGCGCCTACGCCCGACATCTTCGCCCTGCGCCCGTTCGCTGAATGGTTCGACCCTCGGTCCAGTCCCGGTCAGTCCAGCGACACTTGGCTCACGCCAGGGCAGACGGTTGTGGTTGGGGGCGGCGGGCAGCTGCGGGTCGAGTTCACGTTCGGCGGGGCCGACGCCGACCTCTCGCTGTTCCTTCTTGAAGCGAACGGGCTGGTCAGCGGCGATGCGGACTTTCTCTTCTACGGGCAGCCAACGTCGGCCAACGGTGCCGTACGGCTGCTCGGCAAATCCGGCGCGAACGGCACCACAATGGAACACGGGATTGTCGACCTCGATGCGCTCCCACTCCACGTGGAGCGAATCGCCATCGGCATCAACATGGACGTCGAGACCGGACTCACCTGCGCCGCACTTCGAGACGCTCGGTTACGTGTCACGAATTATGGTGCGGGATGGCTCTTTTCACCCCAGCCCGACCCGGCTTTGCGTGCGATGGTCGTCGCGGAACTGTATCGGCGCGACGGCTGGAAGCTGCGCGCGATCGGGCAAGGCTGGGCCGACGGACTTGGCGCGATGGCCGAAGCGCTCGGCGTGCAGGTCGACTCACCAGGCAGCTAGCGCGAGTCCAGCCGCCCCTGCCGCGACGCACAGCGCGAGCGTGCCGAGCGCGCTGACAGTCGCGGCCCGGTACCGCTGCTGCTGAATCAGTCGCACGGTTTCGTAACTTGCGGTGCTGAAGGTGGTGTAACCACCGCAAAAGCCGACACCGAGGACGGTTTGGATGGGTGTTGGCGTGCCGTGGAACAGTACTAATCCGGCAAGGACGCCCAACAGCAGCGAGCCGGTGAGGTTGATGGTGATGGTCGACCACGGGATGGGCGATGCGACGCGCGAGCGAATTACGCCGTCGAGCACAAACCGCGCGACCGCACCGGCGCTCCCAGCCAACGCGACCCACAACAGCATCATGACGGCGGCCTTCCGAGTAGCGTGTTTCGTCGAGCACAGGTCGTCGACACGATCACGGCTCCGGGCGTCGGGCGGTCCTCACGTATAGCAGTCATGCCGCTCGGGCCCCATTTCGCGCAGTCAGCCGCGCACCAACCGCGATGCCTACTGCGGTCGCGAGCACTCCGGCGGCGACGGTGCCGATCGCGTATGTCGTTGCAGCCCATAGGCGGTTGGCCCGTAGCAATAAGTCGGTGTCGACCGCGAGTGCGCTGTAGGTAGTGAACGAGCCAAGGACGCCGGTGCCCAGGGTCAGTCGAAGTCGTTGTCGCCAGCCAGAATCGGGGCCGAGCCTAGTCAGCGCCTCTAGCAGCATTCCCAGGAGGAACGCGCCAACAACGTTGATCACGAACGTGATGACCGGCCAATGCTGATAGTTAACCGAGAGACCCAGTGCGTAGCGGGCGGGCGCGCCGATTAGTCCGCCGATGGCAACTGCGGCGATCGCGGTAGGCCGCAGGTACAGCGGGGTTGACATGCGAGGACTCCTAGGCCGACAGCACCCGCTTCCAGAAGCGTTCGCGCAGCTGGTAGCGGGTGTACTCGCTGAGATCGTAGACGCCGGTCACTTGGGCGGCGTCGAGTAGGAGCGCGCGGTCGATGTCGCGCGGGATGGATGGGCGATCGCGGCGCAGTTGCGCGAGGTCGTCGGCGGATGCGCTATGCACGAACGTCGAAACCACCTTGTCGACAACCGCGTCGATGGTGTCGGGTGTGCACTCAGCCTCATCTTCTTGGGTGAAGCCAGGCATCGCACGGCCCGCGCTTCCCGTCACGGACGAGTAGGCGAGCGTCGCGGTTGGTGCGGCGGCGGGCGCGCGGTTGGCGGCGGCGGCCAGGTCGCGGGGAGTTGGGCACGCGACCGCGGCGGGCTGAGGTGCGATCGACCGCTGCGGTTGCGCCACAATTGCTGGCTGGCTGACCGGTAGCTGCTTAGGAACAGGCGGCGCTTCGACCCGCATCACCGTTTCGTCGATGACCGTGCCGGGCAGCAACGCGATCTCGTCGGCAGCCCGAATCAGGTGGTGGCTCACGGCATGCGGCTTGTCGTTGGCGTTGGGCACGGCCATCACGATGACTTGCACGCCGTGACTTTGGGCTTCTTCAACGGCTTCGGTGAGGTCGTCGTCGCCGGACACCAAAATGAACACGTCGGCGATGCGGTTGCGTGCGTGCGCGGCCATGTCGAGACCGATGCGCAGATCGACGCCTTTCTGCAGACCGTCCATGCCGATGCGACCGAGCCGCAGTTTGGTGCGCGGCAGTTCGCCGATGCGTTGCTGCTGAGCGTCGGGAACCGCGTCCTTGGCGGCGTCGTACCAGTGCGCTCGCAACAGCGGTAGGCCCGAATACTCCTGCGCGACGGTCTGAATCTGATCGATCAGCGGCGCGTAGTTGACGTGAATGCCGTTTCTGAGCGACGTACCCGCGACGCGCACAGCAGCGGAAGCGAGGAGGTAACCAGCGTCGATGTAAACCGAGCAGTTAGAGCGCATAGCAACGAACAGTACCGTGTTGTGCGCTATGGAGTATCTGGTCTAGAAATGCCGAAAGGCCCCCAGCAAATGCTGGGGGCCTTCAGGAAAATTGTTCCGGCGGTGTCCTACTCTCCCACACCCTGTCGAGTGCAGTACCATCGGCGCAGGTGGCCTTAGCTTCCGGGTTCGGAATGGGACCGGGCGTTTCCCCACCGCTATAACCGCCGTAACACTATGAAACTAGACAGCGCTCCCCACCCGCATGCAAAACCCTGAAAACATAATCTCAGGGAATCACACACAGTGAGTGTGCTGCAGTGTCTGTTGTTTCAGATACCGCACAGTGGACGCGTAACACCTTCATTCAGTAAG
>NZ_BMMW01000006.1 GCF_014646135.1 Nocardia camponoti
GAAGACGTGAATCAGAAATATCTAAACTAGAGTCCGAAAAATCTAGCAAAGCCAAACACCAGCAAAAGTTTGCTGTTGTTCAAATGTCCAACCTCCCACGACCGGGGGGTACGCGAAGGTTGGAACCAATAATAATATTGGCACTGACATTCATCGACACACTATTGAGTTCTCAAAGAACACACGCACATGCGTCCACCGAACAAGTTATCGTGGGCTTCAGCAAGGCAACTGTTCCAGCCTAGCTCATGAACCGCGGGAAAGTCAATCGTAACCCTGGTCACATAGTTTCGGCTTCTGCCAGGCGCTCCCCGTACTACCTCGTTTCCCGGACCGCGCTAGTCTCTAAGAGAACCAGCCGCTCGGCACCGGGTTGGTGTCCGTGTCGCTCTGACTTCAACTAAGTTACGCCTCGGATAACGCTACGTCAAATGCCCAGGTCAGCGTCGCATCGCCGCAGGTCAGCGGGTTACGATTCGGCCTCGCGGAGGCCTAAGCCACGAGAATGTGACCCAGACCTCCGCGATTTCGTCAAGCTATCCGGCGCGCGCCAGCCATGTTCTTCTTGCCGCGACGCAGCACCAACCACTGTCCGTGCAGGTAGTCGGCATCGGCAGGCGTCCAGTCAACATCGCTAATGCGCTCGTTGTTCACCGAGGCACCGCCCTCGTTGACCGCGCGACGAGCCGCACCCCGACTGTCGGCGAGTCCCGTCGCAACAAGCAGGTCGACGATCGTATTCGGTTCTCCCGGAACGATTTCCGCGATTTTCCCGTCAACCGCGGTCTCCCGCAGCGCGGCGGCGAGCGTCGGTTCGTCCAGCCCGTGCAGGTCACCGCGACCGAACAGCGCCTGGCTCGCGAGCTCAACCGCGCGGGTGTTCGCTTCGCCGTGGACCAGCGTCGTCATCTCGGCAGCGAGGCGCTTCTGCGCTTCACGGGCGAACGGACGCTCGATCGTCGCCTGTTCCAGTTCGTCGAGTTCTTCGCGGCTGAGGAAGGTGAACCAGCGCAGGTACCGGACGACGTCGGCGTCGGCGGTATTCACGAAGTACTGGTACCAGGCGTAGGGGCTGGTGAGTTCAGGGTCGAGCCACAGGCTGCCGCCACCGGTCGACTTGCCGAACTTCTTGCCGTCGGCCGAGGTCACGAGCGGAACGGTGAGCGCGTGGACGTGTTCGCCATCAACGCGACGGTTGAGTTCGACGCCAGCGATGATGTTGCCCCACTGATCGGAGCCGCCGACCTGCAAGGTGCAGCCGTGTTCGCGACGCAACTGGAGGTAGTCGTTCGCCTGCAGCAGCATGTAGCTGAACTCGGTGTAAGAGATGCCTTCACCTTCAAGGCGACGCTTCACGGTGTCGCGCGCGAGCATCACGTTGACCGAGAAGTGCTTGCCGATGTCGCGCAGGAAGTCGACGGTCGACAGCGGGCCGGTCCAGTCCATGTTGTTGACGATGATCGCGCCGGTCGGCGAATCGTCGAGGTCAACGAAGCGTTCGAGCTGGGAGCGGATGCGGCCCGCCCATTCCGCGACGGTGTCGGTGGAGTTCATGCTGCGTTCGCCGACGTCACGCGGGTCGCCGATCAGGCCGGTCGCGCCGCCCGCGAGGACGATCGGGCGGTGGCCAGCACGCTGAAACCGCCGCAGTGCGAGCAGCGGGACCAGGTGGCCAGCATGCAAGCTCGCGGCGGTTGGATCGAATCCGGCATAGAGGGTCAGGGGCGCTTCGGCGGCGGCTTTGCGCAGCTCGTCCAGGTCGGTGGACTGCGCGATGAGGCCGCGCCAGGTCAGTTCGTCGAAGATGTCGCCAGTCACAGAGCGCTATCTTTCCGTATCCGTGTCGTGCGCCAACATCCCACCGGGTGTCGACGCACGACAACGATCGCCGGAGCGGTCTCCGGCGATCGTTAGTGGCGATCGAAGTGGCTTATCGACGCAGCAGCGCGGGGAGGCTGGCGCGGGATTCGTAGGCGATCCAGCTGAAGATCGCGGCGAGGACCAGCGGGAAGATGGCCATCCCGGGCGCGTTGGCGATGAAGGCCTGCGTCGCTGCGGCGAGCACGGTGAGGACAGCGAGGCCAATCGCGGCAAGTGCGCGCAGACGCGGGATCATGACGCCGATGCCGCCAGCGACCTCGGCGACACCGATGAACAGCAGCAGGCCGAGCGGGATGGTCAGGTTCGCCGGTGCGTTGTCCATGAGCACGTGCGGGATGACCAGCTTCGGTCCGCCTGAGGCGATGATGAAGAACAAGCCGAGCACGATCGAAAGGCCCGTGACGACGCGGCGGCGAACCTTGCTGGAGTTGACGGTGGTGGTGGACGCGGGGACGAATGCGGCGGTCATGATGTTTCCTCCTGGTGAGTCGCGCTTGGTGGGGTAGCGCGTTATCAGGTAGGACGTTGCCCGCGTGGAAAACTCATCGCCCGCGCGAAGAATTTTTCACCGAATCCGCTCGGGGACTTCGCCGATACGCCGACACCGACGGGGAATCGGGCAACCAGAATCGCCACGGCACGTCGGCGGCTGAGCTCACGCCAACGCGCGGTCCTTCGGCGATCTGCTCGGCGGGGATCGGTTCGCGCAGGTCAACGCGGATCGGCGAGAACGGGTCGAAGAGTTCGGTGCCGTAATCGTCGAAGGTGAAACCGAGCGCGCTGCCGACGTTGCCCGGGCCGCGCGCAAGGTCGACATCCGAGCGCGCGGCAGGGCGACGGGCCCGCGCCTCCTCATGCCCGGCGATGATCTCGCCCGCTCGCATTAGCACCCCCGACGCGGCACCGTCATATCCGCAGGTCACGTTCGCACAGACGTGAATCCCGTAGGACCGGTAGAGATAAAGCCGCCCAGCTGGCCCGAACATCGCGGCATTGCGCGCGGTCGGACCTGGCCACGAATGGGCGGCCGGGTCGGGCCACGGGCCGGTCGGGTCGCCGCCGTAGGCCTCAACTTCGACAACGCGCATCCCGACCGGGCCCGACCACACGACGCTGCCCAACAACCTGCGCGCGGCGGTCGGCGGATCGACCATCAGCTCTTCAGCGGTCACCGAGCCATTGTCGCCGATGACCGCGTCGGGCCTGGTCAGGCGTATGAGCTGTGTTCGCCCGCGCGCAGAATGGCTTTGTCGTCGGCGATCACGACGGCGAAGGCGAGACCGACGAGCGCGGCCAACTGGATCCACGCGACGGTGTAGACACCGAGCGGTGCCGTCGCGGCAACAACGACAGCGCCGATGAGCCGACTCCGCGCGCCCGGCAGTTTGAGTGTCGCGCGGAACCACGCCTGCCCAACGAAATACAGCGCGACGCCACCCGACAACGCCAGCGCGGCGGGCCAGCCAACCGATTCGTGCCCGTGCGCGATGCTCAGCGCGATGCCAGCCGAGGTCAGGATCACGCCGACGAGCAGCGGATAGAAGGCGTAGTCGTAGGCGACGAGCGCGGGTCGAACACGGTCGCTATCCGGAACGGCGGCAAGCGCGTGCTCACCACGTTCGTCGTCGAAACCGAAGTACGCCCACCACAGCACGTACGCGAGGCCGAGGCCAAGCGCGACCATCACGATGAGCCCGACGGTGATCGGCTCCCCCGCGAGCCCAACACCAAGCGCGACAACGGATTCACCAAGCGCGACGATGATCACCAGTCCATGCCGTTCACAGAAATGCGAAGCGCGAACAACGAAACCGCCCGCATCGACGAGATACGGCGTCGCGATTTGCAGCGCGAACGCCGCCGCCCACAACCCGTATTGCGCGACTCCATGCACGAGACCGCCCGCAAGCACCAACCCTGCCGACAACGCGTTGAGCGGCCCAATTCGCCGGATCGCCAAGCTGGCCGACGCTCCGCCCGCCGACGCGAAAAGCGCGGTATGTACTCCGGTGACCAGCGCGTACCCAACACCGAACGCGACGCCGCCGCCGTGGAACGCGTTCGGCACGGCAAGCGCGAGCACGAAGAACGCGAACATGCCGATCAGCAACCAGGTGCGCCGCGCCGAACTGCTTGGCGCGACCTCATTGGTGAGCCAGACGTACCCGCCATACATCCACCAGATCGGCCCGAACATCACCGCGATCTGCACGACGGCGGTAGGCCCTGGATGATGCACGAACACGTGCGCGAGCTGGGTGATGGTGAAAACCGCCAAATCCTAGGTCGCCGGTGGCGCGCGTGCGGAGTGGCGACGTCGGCTCAGGGTGGGAGACCGGGGTCGAAATCGGGGCTTCGCCCGATGTGGACGGACCGCGATTCTTCGTACCGTCGCCGCATGGCTTTGTCTCTTCGTCACGTTCGGCGTGTTCTGTTCGGTGTGGGCGCTGTCGCGTTGACGTTCGTGGTGGTTGTCAGCGGCATCGTGACGTGGGTATACGCGAGCGCCGATATATCCACCGTTGGCACAACGGATTTTGGCCGCACCCTCAACATTCCGCCGCTCGCCACGTCGACCGTCGAACCGGACGGAACCCGCGCCTTCGACCTCCAAATGCAGTCGGGTACAACAGAATTCAACTCTGGGACGCAGGCACCGACGTCGGGTTTCAACGGAAGCTACCTGGGCCCAACGCTGCGCGCCGAGCGTGGCGAGAAGGTGCGCGTGCGGGTGCGCAACAACCTGACCGAGTCGTCGTCGGTGCATTGGCACGGCATGCACCTGCCCGCAAGAATGGATGGTGGCCCGCACCAGATGATCGAGCCAGGAGCCACGTGGACGCCGGAATGGACTGTCGCGCAGCCTGCTTCGACGCTCTGGTACCACCCGCACCCACACGGTGCGACCGAGGACCATGTCCGTCGTGGGTTGGCTGGGTTGTTTCTCGTTGACGACGCCGCGGCGTCGTCGCTTCCGCTGCCACGCGACTACGGCGTCGACGACATTCCGCTGATCGTGCAGGACGTACGACTGCGCGACGGGCGCATCGACGAAACGCACGGGGCGTTTCGCGACGTTGGCTTCCTCGGCGACCAGCTCCTGGTCAATGGCACACTCGCGCCGCACCTCGACGTGGGTGACGAACTGGTTCGACTCCGGCTGCTCAACGCGTCAACGGCCCGCGTGCACAACTTCCACTTCGCCGATGACAAACCGTTCGCGTTTATCGCCACCGACGGTGGTCTGCTGCCACAACCGGAAACCATGACGGCCCTTCGTCTTTCGCCGGGAGAGCGCGCCGAGATTGTGGTGCGGATGCTGCCGGGCGAGCGGGCGGTGTTGCGTGACAGCGACGTCGACCTTGGCACGAACTTCTGGACAACGCGGTTTTCCGGTGGAGACGACCGCTTCGACGTGATGGAACTCCGCGCTGCCGCGCAGCTGCGGCCGTCGCCCGAGTTGCCAACCCACCTCGTTGCACCATCGACGCCCGACGGCTCCGACGTCGCCACCGAGCGTCATTTCTCGCTGACCTTCGGCAAGATCAACAACGCCGAGATGGCGATGGACCGCGTCGACGCGACGGTTGTCCGTGGAACGACCGAGAAATGGATCGTCCGCAACGACGACGGAACGCCCCACAATTTTCACGTTCATGACGTGCAATTTCGCGTCATCGACTATGCGGGCGCGCCACCGCCTGCCGAGCTGCGAGGCGCGAAAGACACCATCTATCTGCCGCCGAACACCACCGTCACGCTGGTGATGCGCTTCGACGGGCCATCCGACCCGAACACGCCCTACATGTATCACTGCCACCTGCTGTGGCATGAGGATCTTGGGATGATGGGCCAGTTCGTTGTTGTCGAGCCCGGCCAGTCGGCTGGCACGCCGACCGGCCACCACCACGCGAATTAGCCTTGGGCGCTGAGGAATTCGTGCTCGGTGTCGTCGACAACCGCGCGTGCCTCGTCCGCGAGGAGCACCGGGATGCCGTTGTCGATCGGGTATGCCACGCGCAAGCGCGGGTTGTAGAGCACCGCGTCGCCGGTCGCATCGGTGCGCGCGAGCAGCAGCGGGCCCTTATCTTGCGGGCATGCGAGCAGGCTGAGCAGGGTTGCGTCGATGGTGGTTTCGTGCGCCATGTCGTTCAACCTACCGCGGCCGGCGAAACGAGATGTAGCGGTGTCCGAAGAAGCTCACCACCGCGACGATGCCCATCACAACAACCGCCGACGGCGCGGCGGGCAAACCGAAACCGGTCACCGCGACCTCGACAAGCACCACATTGAGCAGCAGCCCGCCCGCGTTGACCCCGCAAAACGCGACGAAATCGCGCAGCACATGCCCGCGCACCCGAAAAACGAGCGTGCGATGCCCGACGAACGCGACGACCGTGCTCACCGCGTACGCCAAGACCATCGCGAGCCCGGGTCGCCCGTCGCCAAGTACGTGCAGCCAGAACACGGCGAGTGCCATGCCGAGCAGGGTGTTGAACCCGCCGACGATCGCGAACGCCAGTTCTTGGCGCTTGACGACTCGCAGCAGCGGGCCTGGGGTGTCAAGAACGGTTGTCATCGAGTCACGTCGGCGAGCGAGGAGTCCGGGATCGACTCGGCATCCGGTGCTTCACTCGAACCGCGTTCCGGGCGACGTCCACGCAGGTAGAGCCACTGGAACACCGCCAACCCGGCGAGCCCGGCGAGGATCGACGCGCCACCGATCTTCCAGCCCGGCGGTCGCCAGGTGAGTTCGAGGTCGCCGTCGCGCGTGCCCGCTGGGATGTCGATCGCGACGAAGCTCTTCGCGACTACCTTGAACGGCACGTCGTTGCCGTTGAGCGTCGCGCGGTACCCGGGCCAGCCGAGTCGCGCGAAGACAACGCGACCGCCGTTGTCGGAAGTGACCCGCACGCGACTTGTCGTGTCGGTTTCCGACACCGACACCGCGGTGCCGCCGTCGACGGCCGAAACGCGACCGTTGCGCGTCGAGATCAGCCCGCCTTCGCGTTCGAGGACCGAGATGTAGCGGTCGTGCCCGGGGTAGTCGACCCATTTCCAGCCAGCGGGCGGGTCCTGGGCGCGCGCGTCGGGGTAGAGCGCGTTGTGCAGTACGACCCGGTCGACATTCATCAGGTCGACAATCGGCTTGCCCGTCGACGGCTCGACGGCGAACGCGCGACGGAACGCGTCGGGGCACACGCTGGTGTCCCAGCGCATGCACAGCATCTCGCCGAAGTAGAAATGCCCGTTGGGCGTGTACCCGCTGACGTAGGTCTTCTCGACGTCCTTGGCGTAGTTGCCGAAGACGAGCGAACCGTACGCGCCGTCGACGGTGCGTTCGTTCGGCGGAATCAACGCGCGATCGCCAAGCTGCAACGTGGTGCCCGCGAAGTCGGGGAACGCGGCTTTCGCCTCAGCGCGATCGCTGGGCAGGTTCCAACTCATCGGCGTCGGCTGCGCACGCGCGACCTGGACGTAGGCGATCGGGAACACCGCGACAATCGCGAGCGCGACAGCGGCGGTTGTCCCCTTGTTCAGCCCAAGCCACACGACACCAGCGGTCAACGCGAGCAACGCGACGGCGGCGATAACGTGCGCGAGCACGTTATGCGGGTCGGCCGAGAACGACCGAATCCACAGCAACCCGATCAGCACCGCGGCCGCGATCGCGCGCCCACGCCACTCCTTCACGGTCGCGAATCGACCAAGCAGCACGCAGACAAGCACGAGCAATCCAAGCGCGACCATCGGTAGCACGCGCGCGGGCCAGCGCAGCGGACCGATCGTGCCCGGCCCAGCCGTCCACATCAACGCCGCGATCGCGAACAGGCCGATGCCGCTGAACTCTCGCCACGCCTTGCGCGCTTCGGCCCAATCGATAAAGGCGAGCGCGGGGATGAGGAACCACGCGATGTAGACAACCGGCAATGGCTGGACGTAGCCCCACCACGAACTGAACGCGGGCAACGTCGACGGCAAACTCGCGTTCAACGATTCCGACCACGGCACGGTGAGGAACTGGTCGTTGTTGATCTGCGCGGTGCCACGCCAGGTGACCTTGGCCGACAACATGCTTGGCAGATAGGTCGCCATGCCAGCGAGCGCGGCGAACGCCGACACCGCGAGCAGTCGCGCTGCGGGCTGCCATTTGCGCTGGTAGATCCACTCGCCAACCGCGACAGCGCCAATCATCAGTCCGGCCTCAGCGGCCGGGAAGATGTACTGCACGGAAATGGCAAGGTACAGAAAGAGGAACACCGGAATCGGGCTGCTCTTGCCGCGCGCGTATCGCACGCCCGACGCCCACGCGTGCACGAGCCACGCGGTGCCGGTGAAGGCGGTCATCCAGCTCGCGGAATCGAAGAAAAGTAGCCAGCCGGTGAACGGAATCGACACGCCACCAAGGGCGGCCCACTGCACGCGCGAGCCGTAGGCAAGGCAAATTCGGTACACGCCAAGGCCAAGGATGATCGCGAAGATCAGCTTCACGACCGTCGCGTAGAGCACAAGGTTGTCGAACGAGGGCGCGAGGAAGTCGATGAGCAGCTGCGGCGGATTCAGCAGACCAGCTTCTTCGATCGAATAGTTGCCCGCCATCCAATGCTCGGGAACAAGCACGGGCAGGTCACCGTCGCGCAGCCGCCGCCCGAGCATCACCCAGAGCGGAACGTACTGCGATTCAGTGTCATCGGTGTAGAAGTGCCGGACGTTCGCCAGCAGAACCGCGCCATAGCCCGCGATCACCCCAAGCGAAGTGATCAAGCCCCACAGGTACACGGAACGACGGGAAGGGGTTCTACTTTCCACCACGAGCACCAGACCCTACAGGCAACAGCGCGGGTCGGCATCGTCGCACTCACCTGCGGCAAACAGTCGCTCCGCCACGCCGCATACGGCCATATTCCGGTGTTAAAGTGCGCTGACCCCTTCCAGCCAAGAAAGTCGACGATGCCGCCCAATTCCGCACCCTCGTCCTCCCCCAGCACGGTCGCGCCATCGGTGGTCGCGCCCGCGCGCGCTGGTTCGAGTCCGGTGCATTCGGTGTCGGTTGTTGTTCCGGTTTATCGCGGTGAGGAAACCATCGCCGCGCTCGTCGCTGAATTGGCGCGACTCACCGGGCCATCCACCTCGACGGGCGGCGCGCGTTTCGCGGTTGAGGAGATCATCCTCGTTCACGACAACGGCCCCGACCGATCCGATGTTGTGCTCAAGGAATTGGCGAGCAGCTACCCGCAGGTGCGCCCGGTGTGGTTGAGCCGCAACTTCGGCCAGGACGCCGCGACCATCGCGGGCATGGCCGCCGCCCAGGGCGACTGGATCGTCACGATGGACGAGGACGGTCAGCACGACCCCGCGTTCATCGCCGACTTCCTCGACGCCGCGCTGTCGTCACGCGCGGACCTTGTTTATTCGAAGCCGACGAACACGCGCCCGCACGGCCTGTTGCGCAACGTCACCTCGCGCGGCGCGAAAATCGTGCTCGCGACCGTGTTCGCGTTCCCAGACTCAACGCGATTTGAAAGTTTCCGCCTCATCCGTGGCGACATCGGCAGGCAGCTCGCCGAGGTGGCGGCCAACGGCGTGTACCTCGACGTCGCGCTCACCTGGGTCGTCGGCAACGCCGTGCAGGTGCCGGTTGTGTTGCGCGCGGAAGGTCGCGACGAGTCGGGCTACAACTACCGTCGCCTGTTCTCCCTGTTCTGGAAAATGGTGCTGTGCAGCGGCACCCGTGGCCTGCGGCTCGTGAGCATGCTTGGCGTCAGCCTCGCGCTCGCGGGCGTGATCATGGCTGGCGTGGTGATCGTTTCCGCGATCACCGGCGACCATAACGATCCCGAAGGCTGGGCGTCGATCATCGTCGTGCTGCTGCTGTGCTCGGGTGCCATCTTGTTCTCACTTGGCCTCATCGCCGAGTACCTCGGGGTCGCGCTGCACATTCTGGTCGGCAAACCGCTGTACCTCACTGTGCAAACGCCCACTCCGCGCCCGGATACGATAGCCGCGCACCATCGCATCGACGCCGCGGTGGGCCAAGCAGTCGCGACGGAGAAGGGCCCACACGAGTGACCGACCGCATCATCTTCAGCAGGCCATTCCGGTCGGCCGCCGAGCGCGACAACTTGATGGCCGTGCTCGACTCCGACCACTCGCACGGTGACGGTCAATTCACGAAGTCGGCAACCGCGAAGATCAAGCAGATCACCGGTTCGCCGAGCGCGTTACTCACCACCTCGTGCACGCACGCGCTCGAATTGTCCGCGCTGCTCCTGGAATTGGGCCCCGACGACGAGGTCATCGTCCCCAGTTTCGCGTTTACCTCAGCCGCGACGGCGATGGCGTTGCGTGGCGCGACGTGCGTCTTCGTCGACATCGACGAGTCGACCGGCAACATCGACCCCGAAGCTGCCGCCGCGGCCATCACTCCGCGCACCAAAGCGATCCTGGTGATGCACTACGGCGGCGTCGGTGCCGATATGGAAGCGCTGCTCGCGCTGGCGAATGCGAACGGCATCGCGCTCATCGAAGACAACGCGCACGGCCTTGGCGGCACGTGGCGCGGTCAGGCGCTTGGCACGATCGGCACGATGGGAACGCAGAGTTTCCACGACACGAAGAACGTGCATTGCGGCGAAGGCGGCGCGTTGCTGCTTTCCGACGAGATTTTGATGAGTCGCGCCGAGATCATGCGCGAGAAGGGCACCGACCGCGCGCGATTCCTGCGCGGGCAGGTCGACAAGTATTCGTGGCAGGACATCGGATCCAGTTATCTGCCAAGCGAATTGAACGCCGCCGTTCTCGACGCGCAGCTCGCTGAGTTCGACACCATTCAGTCCGAACGCCATCGCGTGTGGAACACCTACGCCACCGCGCTGCCCGACTGGGCCGCGCGCAACGACGTGCGACTGATGCACGTGCCCGACGATCGTGGGCACACCGCGCACCTGTTCTACCTGCAACTGCCGAACGAGGACAGCCGCGACGGGCTCATCGCGCACCTCTCGGCGCGGGGCATCGTCGCGCCGTTCCACTACATCCCGCTCGACTCGAGCGCCGCCGGGTTGAAGTATGGCCGCACGCCGGTGCCGTGCACGCGCTCGGCGAATTTCTCGGCGACGATTCTGCGCTTGCCGCTGTGGCCGATGTTGTCGGAGGCGCAGCTTGGTCGCGTTGTTGACGCGGTTACGGAGTACCAGGTCTAACTGCTTTAACGCGAAACGTCCGCTCGATCACCAGGATCGGGCGGACGTTTTCGTTAAGCATTGTCGGGACCTGCCCCGGCGCGCGGCAGGGTCAGTCGACCGCGTACAGCTCGGCGGCCAGCTCCGGCGTGAGTTCCTCGTACGCGTCGTGGTCGCGGTGGTAGAACCACGTCGTCGGGCCCGGGGTCGGGTTGCCCAACGCCTGGACCGCGCTCGATGACGGGCGGAAGCTCGCGCTGCGCGGGATCTCGTCGACGACCCACACCACGTCGGGCCGCTGGTCGGGGTCGAGTGCGCGCAGCGCTTCGGTGACGTCTTGGGCGGAGATGCTGAACCCACTGCGGACGCTCACCGCGGCGACAGCGAGCGTCACGTCACCGATCGGCAGCCCGTACGCCACTTCCATGTCGACGGGCGTGATGTCGTTGAGCACGTCGGTGATCGGCTGGGTGAAAATCGGGCCGCGCGGGGTGATGATTACCGTGTCGCGGCGGTCGACGAGCCAGTAGTCGCCGTCGCTGTCGCGGCGGAACAGGTTCTCCGTCGGCCACCACGCGTCGCCCTGTTCAAAGACTCCACGCAACCCACCGTCGGAAATGTCGCCAGCGTCAACGGCTTTGCCGAGCAGCAGGCCCGGCTCGTTGTCGGCGCTGCGCAGCGCGAAACCGTTGTCGCCCACCAGGATTTGCTCGCTGACCGGGTCATAGGCGACGAGTTCCACCCGCGCGGTGCCAGGCACGGGCCGCCCCTTCGCGCCGATCTTCGCGCCCGTGACATTCGCGAGCACAACGTCGCCGTCGATGGAGGCGTAAAACTCAAGCACCCGCGCAGGCGCGAACTGTTCGATGGTGCGTCGCCACAGCCCCGCCGGCATGCCCGACCCGATGAACAGGCGAATCGGATGCGCGTGTCCGGCCGGAAACACTTGGGCGTCAAGGAGATCGCGCACCATCGTCCACGTGTAGGTGACGACGGTGACGCCGTAGCGATGCACTTCCTCGGCAAAGCGACTGGGGTCGAATTCGGTCGACCGGGCGAGCGCGATACGCGACCCACCAGCGACCGCACCGCCGAGACTCACCAACAGCCCCGAAGAATGATGCAGCGGCGCAAGGCAATACACGGTGTCGCGACGGTCGAGGTCGGCCGCGCTCGCGGTGCCGAACGCCGAGAGCGCCCACCGGTGGTTGGTGATGTATTTGGCTTCCAGCCGGTCGCCGCTGCCGATCACGAGCACGAACGCGAGCTCACGCGCCAAGCCCGGGTTGGGCCGGTACCAGGCGGGAACGCGGACGAGGTCGGGGTCGATTTGCTCAAGGTCGATTACCCGGTCGCTGGTCGGCAACGCGAGCGCGCGCTTGTCGCCGCCGCCGAGTACCAGCGCGCGTTTGCCGGTAGCGGCAACGTCGACGAGGTGTTCGGGGTCGGTGATGACGGTCTTCACGCCGGTCAGGTCGAGCGAACGCGCGAGGTCGGGACCGGGCGCGAGCAACACCGCGACCGCACCCAACCGCGACAGCGCCGACACCGCGGCGAGCGCGCTCGGTCGAGTGCCCATGACGACGCCAACGCGCGTCGCTGGCCGAATACCAACCGAGATCAGCCCGCGCACCACATTGTCGATGCGCGTGTTGACGGCCGCATGCGTGTGCACGCGATCGTCGAAGAGGAACAGGTCTTTGTTCGGCGCGCGACGTGCCTGTTCGCGCAGCAGCTTGCCGAGCGAGATGCGGGTGTGCGGCTGGATCATGCCGAGTCGGGTGAGTCGCGGCAGGGCACGCGCGGCCTCCCCCGCGATTTCGACCGAACCGCGAATCGTGTTGCCCGCCACGCCTTCTAACGCTTTGCCAACGCCCGCGCCGGCTTCGGCGAGGCTCGCGGCGGCGTGAATCACGCGCGTCGCCGCGGTGCGTGGCGCGTTCGACGTGGTCTCGGGGCTCATCGCGACGATCGGGTCGGGCAGCACGCCGTCGCCGTTGTGCCAGTCGATCCACTTCGCGACAAGCGGCCACGTCTGCTGCGTTGCCGTCGAGCCAGCGACCAGCCCGAAGTGCCCGGCGACCAGGCTCGCCTCGTACACCTCAGCATTGGGCGCGGCACGCACGATGCCACGCACTGCGGCGGGCTGACCGATGTCGTCAACCTCGCCGAGGAACGCGAGGATCGGGCACTTGAGTTCGGCGAGCGAAACCGGGTGGTCACGAATGATAAAGCCGCCCAACATCATTCGGTTGTGCGCGACGAACTGCTTCAACAGGTCGGCGACAGCGGGACCTGAATACCCAACCCAGCCTTCGCTATTGAGGAATCGGCGCTGACGTTCCTTGGGCAGCAACGCTTCTCGGTCGTGGAGCTGCATAAGAAAGTCGATGCGTGACTTAGCGGTCTTCACCGGGTCAAGCAGCTGGAAGCCAATGCGCACCATCGATTCGGTGATCGGCAGGTGCGGCATCACATGGTCGGCGAGGAAATCAGCGACGTCGGACACGATGCCGTAGGGCAGCCCGAACGGCATGCCAGCGACGATGTCGACGGGGCTGCCGAAGGTGACGATCGACGCGACGCCCTTGCCATACCGGTAGGCGGCGGTTTGATAGGCGAACATGCCGCCCTGCGAGTACCCCATCAGGTGCACCTGCGCGCCGGTGGCGGCGGTGACGGTGTCAATCGCCGAATCGATGGCAAGCACGTGGTCGGCGAGGTCGCGTTCCCAGCCGCCCTCTTCGGTGGCTGGTGAGCCGAAATCGATGACCCAGCAATCGATTCCAGCCGCATGCAGAATGCCGACAGCACCGCCAGCGGCGTTCACGTCCCAAATATCGGCGTTGACCATCAGCGGCGGCACAAGCAACGCGACCGGGCGACCCGGGGTCGTATCGTCCGGGAAGTAATGCCGCAGCCGATACATCCGCTTGCGTTCAACAACCTCAAAGGGCGACGACTCGACGTCGTGGCTCAACCCGCCGAAGCGAACCACTTCCAGGCCGTTCTGCGCGGTCGCCAACAACCGCTGCACCGAACCGACCATGCCCTTTGGACTGATATCCACGTTCCCACCTGGCCCTACTGCTTATAGTGACACACCTCACACACCCCGATGTGCTCATATGAGCTAACCACACCGTGCCTCTATTATGTGTCCCGTGTGACACGCCGCATGTTCGGGCGGTCTATGCCGCATTTCCTCGGCCGGTGCGACGGGAGCCACTGTCGCCCCTCTTTCGCATGGATGCGCATATCTCTATGTGGTGATGGCCCGTTTCCTTGGCGAAATCACAGCATCGCCACAGCGTGAGAACAGGACGGTCGACCAGGCTTGACCGCACAGCGAAGGGGTCCCGGCGTTGCGAACGAAGTGAGGCGACGATGGTCGAACTGGAGATCAACGACAACGACAACACTGTGTCTGTCCACGTGCTCGGCAGTCACCGTCTGCTCGCGCTGCGCCAGCAGGCCAGCTTCGATCGCGACGCGGTCGTCAGCATCGTTCCCGCCGAAGTCGACCTGCGTCCGCCGTGGGTCCGCGCGCCCGGCACGTTCCTGCCCGGCGTTATCGCCGCTGGCGTTTTTCGAGGTAAGGGCCGTCGCGAATTTTGGGACACGAAGTTCGGCGGCAACGCGGTGCAAATCGACTTAGCACCGGGCGGCGATTTCACGCGCTTGGTCGTTGATGTCGACAATGTCGACGCCGTCATCCGTGAACTCGCCCCGCATTCAGCGGCGGCCTGACCGCTCCCCCAGCTCGTAATGGGCGAGCGCACCCGTGTACGGCTTGGGCAGTGGCGATGCGAATTCGCCCCTGCCCGATTTTCGTAGTCCCAGCGTCACCAGCGACTGCACGGTCAGCGTCGCCGCGGCGACCCCGTCAACGACTGGGACGCCGATGTCGTCGGAAATTCTCGCGCACAGGGTGGCCATCCCCGCACAGCCGAGCACGACCGCGTCCGAACCGTCCTGTTCGACGGCCTGTCGGCATGCTTGGGTCACCACGGCACGCGCGCGCGGGTCGGTTTCCAACGCGAGTACCGGCAGTTCGCAAGCGTGCACGCCCAGGCAAAACCGATCCATCCCATAGCGTTCGGCAAGGTCACGGGCGCGGCCCATCGTTCGGGCGAGCGTGGTGACCACGCTGAACCCGCGCCCGAGATGGCTCGCGGTGTGCATCGCCGCTTCCGCGATGCCGAGCACCGGACCGGTGGCGAGTTCGCGTGCCGCGTCGAGCCCCGGGTCGCCGAAGCACGCGATCACGTACCCGTCGACGCCGTCGGCTTCACCTTGCTGAATCGCGGTGAGCAGGCCGGGCACGCTCAGCGCTTCGTCGTAGTGACTTTCGATCGAAGCCGGTCCGGTCGGTGACGTGACCGCGTCGAGCAGTGTGCCCGGCGCGATCACGGCCTTGGCACACTGCTCGATTGCGAGCGTCATCGACCGAGTGGTGTTGGGGTTGACCACTCGGATGCGCATTTACGGTTGCACCGCCGCGCGCTTGGCACCGGTGAGCAGGTAGTACACGGCAAAGCCGATGCCGCAGCCGATAAACCAGCTGTACTGGGCCGCGGTGTGCATGCCGTAAATGCTGTTGGCAAGCACCGGGAATACCGCGATGGCCGCACCGATAATCGTCGCGATAATCGCGGCGGGGTGGTAGCCCTTCGTGTAGTAGTAGGCGCCGGTTGTTGAGCGGGTGAACAGATCGTCGACGATCACCTTTTGCTTGCGCACCAGGTAGAAATCGCAGATCAGCACGCCGAACAGTGGGCCGATAAAGGCACCGAGCACTTCGAGGGTGTAGTGGATGACGTCGGGATTGTTGTAGAGATTCCACGGCGTGATGAGCACTGAACCGACTGCCGCGATCATGCCGCCGGCACGCCAACTAATGCGCTGGGGACTCACATTCGAGAAGTCGAACGCGGGCGAAATGAAGTTGGCGACGATATTGATGCCGATGGTCGCGATCGTAAAAGTCAACGCGCCCAACAGAATAGCGAAGGTGGAATCGATCTTGGCGACGGTCGCGACCGGGTCCGTGATCAATTCGCCGTAAATCGGGACGGTAAGCGAAGCGGTGACAACAACGAGCAGGGAGAACGCGAGGAAGTTCACCGGCAGACCAAGCAGATTGCCGCGTTTGACCGCCGCGAAGCTCTTGCCGTAGCGCGAAAAGTCGCCGAAATTGAGCATGGGGCCAGAGAAGTAGGAGACGACGAGCGCGATCGCGCCGAGCATCACCGGAACCGAGTCCCAGCCGGTGTATTTCACCGCGCCGAGGTTGAGGTCGATGGCGCTCCAGCCCGCTTTGGCGATGAGGTAGCCGCACAGCAGGAACATCACGACGTAGACGGCGGGACCGCAGAAATCGATGAACTTGCGAATCGAATCCATGCCGCGCCAGAAGACGCAGGCCTGAATGACCCAGAGCGCGAGATAGCTACCCCAGCCGAGCAGGGAAAGGCCGAGGAATCCGTAGTCGGCGGTGACCGCGTAGGGCGCGAGGCCGGGGAACAGTTTCACCAACACAACATCGAGTGCGGCCGAAGCAAGGAATGTTTGAATGCCGTACCAGGCCACCGCGATTAATCCGCGAATAATCGCGGGCACATTCGCACCGAGTACACCGAACGCACTGCGACAGATCACCGGATAGGGAACGCCGGTGAGTTGGCTCGGTTTAGCGACCAAATTGCAGAGGAAGTACACGATCGTGATGCCGATGAGCAGCGCGGCGAGTACCTGCCAACTGGCCAGACCAAGGGCGAAAAGGCTTCCGGCAGTGACGTATCCGCCGACGCTGTGCACATCCGACATCCAGAACGCGAAGATGTTGTAGGTGCCCCACTTTTGATCTTTCAGCGGAGCGAGATCCGCATTCGTGAGACTGGGATCGTAAGCTGGGGGTTCCGGCGCGGAAATCCCCGCCGATGAGGTAATGGTGTCGGTCATCGCACTTCCCAATCCGAGGGCAAATCAAGCTGCCCTGAGGGTAAGTATCAGCCGTTTCCTCGTGATTGCTCGTGAATTTCTCGACTATTGCGGCGAAGATATATGTTCCGGGGCGAGCAGGCCGGTATCGGTTGGGAGGGTGGCGATGACCGATTCTAGTCGGCGATGATGCAGGTCGGCAGCGGCGAGCAGTGCGTCGACATCGCGGGCGAGGAAAGCTTCGAGCAGCAAAAGGTGGTCAGTGTGCAGACTTTCGCGGTCGCTACGGTCGATATGCACCATCGATTGCACGGGTTCGGTGACATTCCACGCGGTTTCGAGCATGTGGAGTAGCCGGTGCATGCGCGATGGTCGGGTGAGGGCAACGTGGAAACGGCGCGATTGGCGGTGGTAGGCAACGGGGTCGTCGTTGAGGATGGCGCGTTCGAGGAGGTCGTTGACCTCGCGGAGGTGGTCGCGATCGTCGTCGTCGGCCGCGAGTGCGGCGGCGGCAAGCGACGCGGTTTCGAGGGTGTCGCGCACGATATACATTTCGCGCAACTCTTGGACGGTGAGCTGGGCCACCTGATAGCCGTGTTGTTGCCGGTGCGTCACGAGCCCTTCGCCGATGAGCGTTTTCAGTGCTTCACGCACCGGAATGTGGCTCACCCCAAAGAGTTCCGACACCTCACGCAGCGGAATGACGGTGGTTGGCGGGACCGCTCCGTCGAGTATCACGCGGCGCAATTCGCCTAAGATGCCTTGCGGACGGCCCGGCTGGTCGACCACCAGTCTCGCGAGCAACGCTGATCGTCGTCTTGATGACATGCACAGATGCTATGGCGGAAGTATTGCGGCCGGACTGCTTGATGTGACAGTTAGGAAACGCTCCCAGAACCGACCGGTCCGATGTGCGGGCGGGAGGTGGCATGCTCGAATGATGGGAGTTTCGACAGCGCAAGTGGTTGACCGTCGGTTCGTCAGCCTGGTTACGGTCTTTGACCGATTGTTCCGCAAACCGGGTCACGGCGGTGGAGCGCTCGCGGTGTACTTGCGTGGTGAGCCCGTCGTTGACGTGTGGGCTGGGTACGCGAGCCCCGGTGTTCCGTGGACGAGCGACAGTGTCGCGCTGGGGTTTTCGACGGGCAAAGGTGTCGCTTCGACGGTGATTCACCAGTTAGTCGAACGTGGTCAGCTCGATTACGCCGAGCCCGTCGCCACGTACTGGCCGGAGTTCGCCGCGGCGGGCAAGGAGCACATCACTGTCGCTGATCTGCTCACCCATCGCGCGGGGTTGCATCGGTTGCGTGGGCTGTTACCGGGCGCGACGGACCGGTTTTTCGACGACGCGTCGGTCACGGCCGCACTCGCGGCGGCAACGCCCGACCCCCGCCATCGGACGACGAGCGGGTATCACGGCATCAGTTACGGCCACCTTGCCGCCGAACTGGTGCGTCGCGTGACGGGGCGTGAGTTCACCGAGGTCGTGCGTACCGAACTCGCGGAACCTCTTGGTGCGGAAGAACTTTGGTTTCGCGTGCCCGTGTCCGAACGTCACCGCATCGCGACCATGTTCCCTCGGTTGAAGGCGGCGGGCATGGATTGGGACACCGGCTCCGACCTGTTGACCCGCACCCGCTTCGCCGCGGCAGCGGAGACGACGCCGCGCGGTTTCGCCGACCTGATGGCCGACCCGCGCATCCACGATTCGGTGATGCCGGGCGTGAACGGGGTGTTTTCGGCGCGCGCGTTGGCGCGGGTGTACGGGGCGTTGGCTAATGGCGGCGTGCTAGGAGACACGCGAATCCTCAACGCGGACACCATCACTCGCGCGGCGACCCGTCAGGTTTTCACGCCCGACTACGTGCTCGCGTCGTTCCGCGTCCCGTGGGCGCTCGGCTACCACGGTGTGCCGATGAAGCCGTCGAAGCGCGACCCGATCTCGGCTTTCGGCCACTTCGGCCTTGGCGGTTCGGGCGCGTACGCGGACCCCAAAACGGGACTGTCGCTGGCATTCGTGACGAACCGATTGGGCGGCAAACTGACCCCGTTGGGCGATGCGAGGTTGACGCGATTGAGCATGGTCGCCGACCACATCGCGCGGGGTGCGGCCGCCGAGTGAGGCTCGGCCCCTCGCGCCTCGGCCCGTCAACGTCCTAGGGCTGGCAGCATGGGCGCATGGAGTCCGTGACGCTCGACGACATCGAAGCGGCCGCCGCGCGCATCGCGCCGGTGGTGCGGCGTACGCCGACGGTGGAGTCGCGGGTGCTGTCCGACCGGGTCGGCGCGCCCGTCCTGCTCAAGTGTGAGAACTTGCAGCGCACGGGGTCGTTCAAACCGCGTGGGGCTTATAACCGCATCGCGAATCTGTCGGCGGACGAGCGCGCGCGAGGCGTTGTCGCGGCGAGTGCGGGCAATCACGGGCAAGGGGTCGCGTGGGCAGCGACCGAATTGGGAACGGCGTCAACGGTTTTCATGCCGTTGGGCGCTTCGCTGCCGAAGCTCGTCGCGACCCGCGCTTACGGCGCCGACGTGCATCAGGTTGGCCACACCGTTGACGAAGCCCTCATTGCCGCAAGGGAATTCGCCGACCGCACCGGCGCGACACTCATCCACCCGTTCGACCACCCCGACATCGTCGCTGGCCAGGGCACCGTCGCACTGGAAATCCTGGAACAGGTGCCTGACGTCGCGACGGTCGTCGTCCCAACCGGCGGCGGCGGGCTTCTCGCTGGGGTCGCCGCGGCGATGCACGCCCTCGCCCCGCATGTCCGGGTAATCGGAGTGCAGGCCGCCGACGCCGCCGCATGGCCCAGTTCGCTCGCGGCGGGCGCGCCGACCGCGTTGCCGAAAATGGCGACCATGGCCGACGGCATCGCGGTCGGCCTGCCCGGCGCGGTCCCCTTCGCCGAGGTCGCCGCGTTGGGCACCGAGATCGTGACCGTCGACGAGGACGCGCTCGCGAAAGCGCTGGTCCTGAGCTTGGAACGCGCCAAACTGGTGGTCGAACCGGCGGGGGCGGCAGGAGTCGCCGCGTTACTCACGCACGCGATTCCCAATCTGGAAGGCCCGGTCGTCGCGATCCTGTCGGGCGGCAACATCGACCCGCTGCTGCTCACGCGCGTGATCGGTCACGGCCTGAGCGCGGGCGGTCGCTACCTCGAACTGCGCGTGACGATCGCCGACCGCCCAGGCGCGCTGTCGGCCCTGCTCGCGGTAGTTGGCGCGGCCGAGGCGAGCGTGGTCGACGTGTCCCACTCCCGCACCGCGTCAACCCTGGCAGTCGACGAGGTAGAGGTCTCCCTCACCCTAGAAACCCGAGGCCCCGCGCACCGCGACGAAGTACTAAAAACGTTGCGGGACGCGGGATTTGGCGTGCGCGCGGAGCCCTAGCAACCCTGGCGGTAGACGCGGTCGAGGTCTCCGGCCTGGCAGGTTGGGCTATGTGGCAGATCCGTGTTGGGCCGACTGTTTCATCAGGCGGATCGCCAAGAGCGCAATCCATGTGCCGCAGACGACGAGCCCGATCCGTTCGATGAGCCCTGCGGGTCCTCCGTCCACCAATTTGGCGACGAGGGCGAAGGCGAGGTAAGAGCCCGCGATCAGCAGTCCGGATACCTTCGAATATGTGGACCAGCCGAGGTTTCCGAGTTTCGCGTCACGTCGCGCCAGCACGAAGCACGCCGCGGTCAGCGAAGAGAACTGAACGAGGCCGAGCAGACTGTGGACGGCGCCGTGCACGGTCAACTCCTCTGATGCGCCAAGCGGGTAACCCAGCGACGGGTCGGGCAGGATCGGTCCGATCGCGACGAAGGTGAGGCCGTAGACGCACAGCAGTACGGGGACCCAGGTGGATCCGGGTCCTCGCAAGAGCCGCCATTTCGCCCCAACGGTGAAGGCGAGCAGGAGCGCTCCGGTAACGATGTAGTTGGTGATCTGCATCCACCCGCCGGGCCCCAGTTCGAGGTTGCTGTCGGGCACAACGAGGGCGTTGTAGTCGGGGCGTATCGCCCCAAGGACGAGTAGGACACTGATGTTGAGCAGCGGAGCGATGATGCCGCAGGCCAGCAGTATTGGCGTCGCCGCTGACAGCTGTCCCGTATTTCGTGCCGTGGTCTTACGGCTGAGAGTGTCGGTCACGACACACGTCCTCTCGTCGTCGATCGGGGTGGAGTCTCGGGTTGCCTTCTGCTCGTCGGCCGCACCCGAGGTGGACACCACTATCGACCGATCGGCCGCCCCGGAGATTGGAAAAATGTTCCCCACGCCCGGTACCGCTCCAGGGCGATGACAGGCAGATTGCCCGCGTGCAGTGCCCCCGGTGTGCGATCCGCGAAGATCGCCATATCCCGGGACAGATGCGCCTGATCGGTGTACCCGCACACCGCAGCGACGTCGGCGGCGGGGCGGCCCGCCAGCAAACCCACGACCGCGCACCGGAAGCGGACCAGCATCGCTGCCCGCTTGGGTGTCAGTCCGATCTGGGATTCGAACCTCGCCCACAGCCGTTTACGGCTCCATCCGAGGGATTCGGCGAGCTCGCCGACCTTCACCTGGCCGCCGGAGGCGAGTATGTGGTGCCAGGCGGCGATCACCTCGGGATCAAGCGTCCGCGTCGGCCGGTCGCGCTGCGCCAGAAACGATGTCGTCAACGCGAACCGTTCCTCCCAGGACCGCGCGGCCGCGAGTCGCTCCCGTAGTCGCTGGACTTGCGATCCCCACAACTCGTCCAACGGGACAACGCCTTGGCCCAGGTCGGTCGCGGCCACACCCAGCAGAGCGTGTGCCTGGATCGGTGACAAACGAACCTCAACGCACTCGGCATGCCTTGTGCGGATGCGCGTGGCAGTAAGGGGGAGCCCGACGACGAAACCGCCCGATACCTGACGTCCGTCGTCGTCGCCGACGATCAGTTCGGCGCCCCCGAACTCGATCACCACGGCGACCGCCGTCGTCGCGGCAACGCGCAAGTCCAACCCGGTGCCGCCCACGTCGCGGTATCCGATCATCGCGGCACCCGATCGTGCGGCAGCGGACGGACCAGCGAAGTCCCAGCCAGAACCGGGCCCGTGGTTAGGGCTTGTCGTTTTGCTGCGGGGCACGAGGTTCACTGCTGTCGGCTGCCTGATCGTTTCTCGGCGGCATCGAGCGCCGGAGCGAGTGGTGCGAGTGAGGTGCGTAGTAGGTCCGGCAACGCGCCGGACGGCACGACGAGTCCGCTGCTCGCCGGGGAAGTCATGGCGGGCCGCAACCATTGTTGGAGGGCGACACGAACCGCGGCGGCCACGCAGGCCGCGAGCACGCGGGCGGTATGCGGGTCGGTGTCTCCGAGGCGTTCGGCGATAGCCTCGGTGAGGGGATATTCGATCGCGGTGGCGGCGTGAACAAATGCGTCACGTAGTGCTGGATGGGTGGTGATCAGCAGCAGCGCGTCGCGCCCGGACTCGCTCTGTGTCGTGTACTGATCCACGATCGCGTCGATGACAGCATCTGCGAGACGCCCGGTGGCGGACCGGGCGGCCACTGCCGCCGCGACCCGTGTTTCCCGCTCCGCGGTGACGGCGGCGACGATCGCCTGTTCGCGGCTGGAGAAGTAGTTGTTGTAGGTCCGCGGTGAGACGCCGGCGGCCTCGGCGATGTCGTCGACGCGCACGTTGTCCGGCCCGCGCTCGAGCGCCAGCCGAAGCGCCGCCTCCCGCAATGCCTCCCGGGTGGCCTGCTTCTTCTGTTCGCGCAGCCCTTTCCGTTGTGTCACGGTCTCAGTATCGCATCACTGAGTGCGTGCACGAAAATTTGCGTGCGCGCAATTTTTTCCTCTACTCTGGCGGCCATCTGCCCTAGCACCAAGGAACCACCGCCCTTGGCGAGTACTACCGCGGCCGACCACGTCGCGGCTCGAACCAGAAGGAGAAGAGCACTCGTGACCGTCGATGTTGTGATCAGCGGAGGTGGCCCCAACGGGCTGATGTTGGCGTGCGAACTGAGCCTGGCCGGGGTCCGGCCGCTCGTGTTGGAGCGACTGGCCGCACCGAGCACAGAACCGAAAGCCAACGGCCTGCTCGGCCAAGTCGTGCAACTTCTGGACCGGCGGGGCCTTTACGAGTCGCTCAGCGCCAGCCCGGCACCGCCGCAACCGAACTCCACCTACTTCATGTTCGCCGCGATGGCACTGGACCTGAGCCTGCTCGACGACAGCCCCATCTACGGTCTGGCCGCCCCACAGCACCACATCACGCAGGTTCTGGAAGAGCGCGCTGTCGAGCTCGGCGCGCAGATCCGGCGCGGACACGAGGTCGTCGGGCTGGCACAGGAGGACGACGCGGTCACCGTGGACGTCGCGGGCCCGGACGGAACCTACCGGCTGCGGGCCGCTTATCTCGTCGGCGCAGACGGGGCGCACAGCCTCACCCGCAAGCTTTCCGGTATCGGATTCCCCGGTGTCAGCTACGACCGCACGACCAGCCGGGCTGCACACGCAACCATCCCGTCCGACTGGGTGGACCCGACCACCGGCGCGTTGACCGTGCCTGGCTACGGGACCGTCCAGCCGTTCCTGCCGCTACGCACCGAACGCGGCGGATTCTCCTACGCACCGTTCCCCGGGCAGCCGCCACTGATCAGCACCACAGAGTGGGACCAGCCCGAAACAGACGCTCCCATGAGCCTCGACGAGCTCCAGGCGAGCGCTGGCCGAGTGCTCGCCGCCGAGCTGCCGATGGGTCAACCCACCGGCCAGGGCCCGCACGTACTGCGCCGACTCAGCGGCGGCAACACCCGAATCGCCGACCGATTCCGAGACCGCCGCGTGTTCCTCATCGGCGACGCCGCCCACATCTACACCGCAGGAGGCGGACCCGGACTCAATCTCGGCCTGCAGGACGCAGCCAACCTCGGCTGGAAACTAGCCGCCGCCATCCTCGGCAACGCCCCGGCCGGGCTGCTGGACAGCTACGAATCCGAACGCGGGCAAGCCGCCTCTCGCATGGTCACCTACGCCCAAGCACAATCCGCGCTGATCACCCCGGGCAGCGACGTCACCGCCCTGCGCACCCTGTTCAGCGAACTACTGCTCGACCAGGACACCGTGCGGCGTCTCGCCGCCCTCACCGCAGGCGCCGACATCCACTACGACATGGGCATCCCCGACACCCACCCGCTCATCGGCCGGTTCGCCCCGGACATGGAACTGCTCACCCCGGACGGGAGGGTCCGGCTGGCCGAGCTGACCAGGACCGCACGGCCACTACTACTCGACCTGACCGGCGACACGCGCCTGGCGGAAACGCTTCCCGAATGGCATGACCAACTCGACGTCGTCACCGCACGCCCCCAACCCGGATCGCCCGCCGCCGTGCTCCTGCGCCCGGACTGCCACGTCGCCTGGGCAACCGCGTCACCCCACCCCGACGCCCCGGACCGACAGTCACTCCGCGCGGCACTACGGCGCTGGCTCCGCTCCACCGATCGCCTGTACCCAACGCCGCTTCCGCGCGCCGAAACTTAACGCAACCACCCACGCGCATCGTCGGCGTCGGCGCGCACCCCAGCCAACTGCTTGGCGACCTGCACACCCGCCGTCCCACCACGCGCGTTACGCGACGCGATCGAACCTTCCACCGTCAACACCTCGCGCACCCCAGCGGTCAGCGCCGGGTCAATCGCCGCGAATTCCTCGTCGGTCAGCTCATCAAGACCAACTCCGCGTCCCTCGGCTACCCGCACACACGCGCCCGCCGCCTCGTGCGCGACGCGGAATGGAACACCTTGGCGCACCATCCATTCCGCGATGTCGGTCGCCAAAGTGAAACCGGCAGGGGCCAATTCGGCCATGCGGTCGGTGTGGAAGGTCAACGTGCCGACCAAACCGGCGATCGCGGGCAGCAGCAGTTCAAGCTGCGCGACCGAATCGAAAAGCGGCTCTTTGTCCTCCTGCAAATCGCGGTTGTAGGCGAGCGGCTGCGCCTTCAACGTCGCGAGCAGACCCGTGAGGTTGCCAATCAGGCGACCAGCCTTGCCACGCGTGAGTTCGGAAACGTCCGGGTTCTTCTTCTGCGGCATGATCGACGACCCCGTCGACCACGCGTCAGCGAGCGTGATGTAGCCGAATTCCGGTGTGCTCCACAGGATTACCTCTTCGGCGAGGCGCGAAAGGTCGACCGCGATCATCGCGAAAACGAACGCGGCCTCGGCGGCGAAGTCACGCGACGAGGTGGCGTCGATCGAGTTGGCCGCCGACGCGGTGAAGTCGAGCTCTTCGGCGATCTGCTCAGGATCCAGGCCCAGCGACGAACCAGCGAGCGCACCCGACCCGTACGGCGAGATGGCGGCGCGCTTGTCGAAGTCACGCAAGCGCTCAAGGTCACGCAGCAACGGGTGCGCGTGAGCGAGCAAATGATGCGCCAACAGCACCGGCTGCGCGGCCTGCAAGTGCGTCTTGCCCGGCATCACGGCGTCGGGGTGCGCGGCGGCCTGCGCGGTGAGCGCGTCAACAACGTCGAGCACGCCAGCGGCCACCCGCCGGGCACCGTCACGCAACCACATGCGGAACAGCGTCGCGACCTGGTCGTTGCGCGACCGACCGGCCCGCAGTCGCCCACCGAGCTCGGTGCCAACCCGCTCGATAAGCCCACGCTCAAGCGCGCCGTGCACGTCCTCATCGGAGTCGGCGGGCCCGAACGCACCCGATGCGACGTCGGCGGCGAGTACGTCGAGACCGGCGAGCATGTCGGCGAGGTCAGCGTCGGCGAGCAGCCCAGCCTTATGCAGCACGCGGGCGTGCGCCTTGGACGCGCGAATGTCATAGGGCGCGAGCACCCAGTCGAAGTGGGTCGACTTGCTCAGCGCGGCCATCGCCTCGGCGGGGCCAGACGCGAATCGCCCGCCCCAAAGCGCGCCTTCATTGGTTCCGCTGTGCGTCATCGCCCGTCCTTCGCCTCGCTGCCGCGTGTCCTAACGGCATGGTTGCCATCCGCCAGCGGTCGAGCTTACGTCCGCTCCCACGTCGCTCAACCAGCCGGTTCGTTCGATAAATGATTATGCACACCAGTGCAATTTCATTCACCAGCGGGGTGCGTAGCGACCACCCCGCAATTATGAGACGCTGGTCACACAGCTTGTTCGCGGTCGGGGTAGAAGGAGCGTCATCATGAATGAATTACGCCAGTTCGCTCAGGACAACTACGAATTGCTCGGCACTGTTGTCGTCGGCTTAGGCAACCTCGGCCTCACCATCGCCAAGGTCACCATCGACATGGGCGCGCCCATCCTGCGCGAGTTACTCGGGGCTCTCTAACACCGAACCACCCCGCGTCACCGAACTCAGGAGGCCTACATGACCGATGCGATCCTGCAAACCCTGTCGAACAACTACTACGCGATCGCCGGGCTCGCGGTTTTCGCGCTGGATTCCGGTTTCACCATCGCCGCTCCCCTGCTGGCCAACATCCTCAGCTTCCTCAAGAGCTGACGTGGCCGAGTCCGACCTCACGCTCCGCGCTGGCAACGCGGAGCTCATCATCGCGCCAAGCGACGGCGGCTCCCTGCACGGATTGCGCATCGACGGCACCGAATTGCTGCGCCAAGACCCCGGCACCGGCCAATTCGTCATGGCACCGTGGGCGGGCCGCCTCGGTTATGGCGAGTTCGAAGTCGACGGGCACACCTATCACCTGCCAACCAACAAGCCGCCGCACAGCATTCACGGCACCGCGCGCGACGGCACGTGGGAGGTGGTCGCGGTGTCGCCGACCACCGCGACGATCACGCATCAACTCACCGACCCGTGGCCGTTTCCCGGCACGGTCACCCAGAGCTTCACTCTCGCCGACGACAGCCTCGCGATGACGATGCGCATCACCGCGACCGAAGAACCCTTCCCCGCCCAAGGCGGCTGGCACCCGTGGTTTTTGCGCGATGTCCCGCCTGCGAAGGGCCCGCTTGAACTGTCGTTCGACCCCGCGTGGCAGGAGGAACGCGGGCCCGACTACCTGCCGACCGGCCGCCACATCCCGCCAACCGAACCGCCGTGGGACGACGATTTCGGCATGCCCGACGGTGCGCGCGCCACGCTCACCTGGCCAGGCTTCCTCGAACTCACGATCACTAGCCCGGTGCACGACATGGTGGTGTGGACGCTGCCGGAGGAATCACTGTCAGTCGAACCGCAGTCAGGCCCACCGAACGGGCTCAACACCGACCCGCGCATCGTCACGCCAACCGATCCCCTCGACGTGCGTGCCGAATGGCGTTGGCGGCGAAACTAGCTCCAAAACTAGAACACGTTCCATATCATCGGATGGGTGACCGACCTTCACGTCCGCAAAATGGACTTCGCGTTCAAAGACCGACCCGTGCCGTTCTGTTGGAACCCGGCGAACCCGGCGTTCTCCTCGATGGCGAACGCGGTGTCGTTCCTGGCTATCGGCTTCGAAAAGATGATCGTCCAGCTCATCACCCAGGCGAAGCCGCTCATCACCGACCCGGAAGTGGCCGCCGAAGCCGACGCGTTCATGCGGCAGGAGGGCCAACACTCCACCGCGCACCGTCAGCATGTCCGGGCGCTGATCGACCGCTATCCCGGCTTGCAGGAAACCCTGGACGCGGTCGTCGCTGAATTCGACAAGCTCACCGCGAGCACCTCGGTGCGCTACCGACTCGCCTACACCGCCGACCTGGAAGCCACCTTCACCCCCGTTTTCAAGCTGATGCTCGACAACGAGGCCACACTGTTCGCGCCCGGCGACGACCGCGTCGCTTCGCTTTTCCTGTGGCATTTCGTCGAAGAGGTTGAGCATCGCAGTTCGGCGCTGATCATCTTCGATTCGGTGGTCAACTCCGGGCTCTATCGAATGCGCGTGGCGCCCTCGATCTTTCGCCACGTAATGAAGGTGATCCGCGTTGCATGCGCGGGCTTCAACGAGCACGTCCCCGTCGACGATCGGGAGGTCGACGCGCTGTCGATGTTCGCCACCTACCGATTGACGCAGTCGCTGCGCGGCTTGGTGCCCGGTCTCACGCGCGTCGACAACGGGACGAGCCCACGCGCGTTCGACGACCTGGGCCTGCGCGAACAGCTCGTCGCCCTGAATGGTGTTGTGCGCAGCCAGATTCCGGGGCACAACCCAGCGAACGAAGTGCTGCCCGCGCTAGCCGAAGAGTGGTTCCGGCGCTATGACGCAGGCTACGACGTGACCCGCTGGTACACGGCAGCGGAGGCGTGATGGCACCCGAGTGCACCACCACGTTCGCCGAACTTGCCGCGCGCCTTGGGTTTTCGTGTGGCGAGGCAGGCGGTCTTGTCGAGTTTCGCAATCCCGCGACCCTGGAGAACGCGACGCTGCCGATCCTCGAAGTCACCGTCGTCGTTGGCGCGGTCCTCGCGCTGATTTTCGCGATTCAACGACTACGCAAGCAGCACGACCCCACCGATCTTGTTGTCTGGTTCGGTGCGCTCGCCTACCTCTTCGTCATCGAACCCCCGCTGTACTTCCCCGCCGCGTTCGGTCTCGACGGCCACGTCGACACGATGTTCGCCCACAACGTGTTCACGGTCGAATTCCTGTGGGGCCGTTTGCCCTTGTACATCGTGGCGATTTACCCGTTCATGGCGACGCTCGCGTTCGGCCTCGTCCGCTCGCTCGGGATCTTCGAGCGCTACGGCACCCTGATCGGCGCGGCGTGCGTCGGCTTCGTCCACCACGCGTTCTACGAAATCTTCGATCACCTTGGGCCGCAACTGCGGTGGTGGGAGTGGACCCTCGATAACCCGCTCAATCAGCCGATGCTCGACTCGGTGCCGATGGGCAGCGTCGTGGTTTTCGCCGCACTGTGGCCGATGTCGTTGGCGTGGTGCGTGCAGTTCTTTGTTGGCCGACACGTCGCGACCAAACAGTTCAGCGCTATCGAGATCACCTGGCGCACCATCGTTGTCGGCTTCGCCGCTTCGCTCGGCACGTTCCTGCTTCCGCTCCCCGCGACGGTGCTCGGCTACCGCAGCGACACCGTGCGCGGCGCACTGTACGCCGCTGAGCTGGCGATCTTGTCGGCGGTCGCGGTGTACGCGCTCGTCGCGCAATGGCGACGAGTGCGTGCTGGCGCCGAGCGCCCGACGTATACGAACCGCATCGTCGGGTGGTACGGCGTCGCGTATGTGGTTGTGCTAGCTGGACTTTGGTTGTTCGCGCTCCCCGACTACCTCACCGCGCACAACGGCACCACCATCGACGGCGACCCGGTTGGCAACCTCATCTACACCGCAGCCTGCTTCGCCGTCGCCGCGCTGACCATCGCGGCGACGTTCACCGCGAAACCTAGCTCGGTTTCCGTGGCCACTGCCGCCCGCTCGCAGCCAGCGTAGCCGGGTCGGTTGTCCGCAACGCGTTCGGCGAACCGGCGCTGGCGACCGGCGCGACAGTGTTGCCACGCACCTCCAACTCCGCGAGCCCAACAACAACGAACAACGCCATGACAACCAGTGCGACACATGTGATGAGCGGCGTGAGCAACTCGACGGGTGCCGCACCCGACGGCGATCCGGCGTGATGGTCGGGGTAGGCCGACATCGCCGCCATCGCCGTGTAGTGCATCCCGTTTACCGCCAACGCCATGATCAGCGAAGCGATCACCGAGGTGACCAGCGAGCGGATATTGAGCATGAACCACAGGGCCGCGGTGGCCGCGACGACCGCGATCACCAGCGACAACGCGACCATCGGCGCCGCGTAGGTGATACGCGCGCCGGTGTGCATCGCGGACATGCCCAGGTAGTGCATGGCCGCGACGCCCAAGCCGGTGGTCGCGCCGCCGAGCGCCAACCGCGACCAGCCGCGATCGCCGCTGGTGACAATCCAGAGCCCAAGGAACACGATCACCACCGCGACGATCGCGCTGAGCAAGGTAATGCCCATGTCGTAGTGGACAACTGACCCGTTGATGGTGAACCCGAGCATCGCGGTGAAGTGCATGACCCAGATCCCGGTTCCGCCTAGCGCGACCGCGGCGGCGGCGAGCCAGCCCAGGTTTAGTCGCGCGGTTTCGGCGTGAAACGCGCACCGCAAACCCAGCAATGACCCGATGAACGAGATGCCGTAGGCCAGTGCGGGATTGATCAAGCCATGACTGAAGTGGTCGAGTGGCAACACGGTGGCGACGATAGTTCACTTTCGGCCACCGCGGCTAAAGACGGGTCATTCCGATAATGTGACCAAATTGCATTTCGAATCAAGGGAATTGAAATCCTCGGTTTTATATTGCGCTATGTGGGCCACCAAACGGCCCAGGCGAGCGACAACATCGCCGGTCAGGCGAAGATCCCGACGTTGACCCCTCTTCGGATCGCGGCTGTCCGAAAGAAAAGCAACGGAAAGTAATTGGTATTGACAAGCGAGATTAGTCAAGGCCACTAGTCCGGTGAGCAGAAAATGATTTCCGTGATCGCCCCGGGTTTGAACCCCATCGTGGCAACACCCTAGGAATCACCCCGCACCTCGCGAACAACATGATCGCGGGAGGCACCGACGCGAATCCCGTTCCGCACGCAGACAACCCGTAGCCACCGTAGTGGTGCCGTGAACGGCGCATGAACACATGTTTCATGATTGCTGCCCCCGTGGACAGTTGGTTCAAGACGGCTTTATGTTCGGTCGGTGACCGCGACTCTCCTCCTCGATTTCGACGGCACCGTATGCGTCGGCGACGATCCTGTCTGGAGCTATGCGGGCCATGTTGGCGACCTCGTCGACCGTGACGTCGCCCGCGCGATCGACGATGGACTGCGCGATTACCTTGCCGGGCACCATGATTCGCGGTTCGCCGACGGTTACCAAGCCGTCCAGGCACTCGCGGGCGACTTACTGAGCCCCGCTGAGCTACAAGAGGCTTACCTCGCGAGCCGAATCGACCTCGCCGCAGGCAAATTGGTCGTCGCCGCCCCGCGCGGCCTCGCGGATTTCCTCGCCGCTACGTCGGCGCGCAAGGTGCTCGTGACCAACTCCCCCCGCATCGGCATCGACGAAACTCTCAGCGCGATCGGCCTTGTCGGCGTTTTCGACGAGATCATCACCGACGCGGGCAAACCCGATGGCCTCGACCCCATCGTCGAGACCATCCTCGACGGCGCCGATGCGGCAACGCTGCTTTCCATCGGCGACATCTGGCGCAACGACCTACGTGGGCCCCACGAAATGGGTTGCGCCACCGCCTATATCGATCGTTTTGGCCGGGGCGACGGTGCCCCCGACATGTCCGCGCCCGACTTCCCCGGGCTCTACTCCCCGATCTCACAGTGGCTCGAACAAAGAGAGAACGATGAGCACGAAACACCGCATCTTTAGCCTGGTCACGGCGTTGTCAGTGGCCCCGATGCTGCTCACCGGCTGTGGCGCGTCCGACGACACCGCCGCGCCCGCCGACCCCAACGCGGCGTGCGTTGGCAAGTCCGACGCCGCCGCCCCAGCCCCGACCAAGCTCACCCTCGCGCTCGTCCCGTCCGGCGACGCGAACAAGCTCGTACAGACGGTGAAGCCACTTGAGGAAGCGCTCACGCAGCGTCTCGGCATCCCGGTCAAGGGGGTAATCACCCAGGACTATCAGGCTGCTGTCGAAGCGATCGGTGCTGGTCAGGCGCAGATCGGCATGCTGCCGCCGCTGCAGATGGTCCAGGCGTGCGACCGATACCAGGCCGTCCCCGCGCTGCAGAGCACCCGCGCAGGCAAGATCACCTACGCCGCGCAGTTCTACACCAACAACCCGGCCAAGTACTGCGCCGATACCCCCGCGCCCGGCGCGAAGGGTCTGCTTTTCTGTAACGGCACCGCCGACGGCAACGGGCCAAAGGGTCTCGATCAGATCGCCAAGGTCAAGGGCGCGAAGATGGTGTCGCTTGAGTCGGCATCGTCGGCTGGCTACATCTACCCGTCGGCGGCATTGAAGGCGGTTGGCGTCGACATCAAGAAGGACACCGAGCTCACCCAGGTCGGCGGGCACCCGGCTGCGGTCGCCGCCGCGCTCAAGGGCGACGCCGAGGTTGGCGTTTCGTACTGGGACGCGCGTCAGTCGCTGCTCAAGGACAGCCCCGAGGTCACCGCGAAGCTTGTCGTTTTCGCGTTGACGAAGGAAATCCCCAACGACGGCGTCTCGATCACCAGCAAGCTCAACCCCGAGTGGCAGAACAAAATCAAGCAGGCGTTGCTCGACTACGCGGGCACCGACGAGGGCGTCAAGGCGCTGAACGCGATTTACCAGATCACGGGGCTCAAGCCCGCTGACCCGGTCGCGTTGCAGGCGGCGAAGGTGACCGCGGATTCGGTTGGGCGCTAACGCATGACGAATCGACAGCAGCCAGTCGCGCCCGCCGGGGTGGTGCTGGACAACGTTTCGGTGCGCTACCCCAACGGTGTCGTCGGGCTCGATCAGGTTTCGCTGTCGATCGCGCCGGGCGAGTTGGTCGCGGTTGTCGGGTTGTCCGGTGCGGGTAAGTCGACATTGATTCGCGCGATCAATGGGCTCGTTCCGGTGACCGACGGTGCCATCACCGTTGGTCACCGTGAGTTGCGTTCTGCCTCGGGAACGGTGTTGCGCGGCAAGGAATTACGCGCGTTACGTGCCGAAGTAGGCATGATTTTCCAGAGCTTCAACCTAGCTGGGCGCACCTCGGTGCTCAACAACGTGCTGATGGGGCGGCTCTATCACACGCCGTTGTGGCGCAGCGTGATTGGCGCGTGGCGCTCCGGCGACGTTGAGCTGGCGATGCAAGCGCTGGAGCGCGTCGAGATTGTCGCCAAGGCGTATGAGAAGGCCGCGAATCTCTCTGGTGGACAACAACAACGGGTCGCGATCGCCCGCACGCTCGCCCAGAGTCCGCAGGTGATTCTCGCCGACGAACCCGTCGCTTCGCTCGATCCGCCGACGTCGCATGTGGTGATGCGCGATTTGCAACGCATCAACGCCGAGCTAGGGATCACCGTGGTGATCAACCTGCACTTCCTCGACCTAGCCCGCGAATATGGGCAACGGTTGATCGGATTGCGTGCGGGCAGAGTGGTTTTCGACGGGCCGGGTAGCGACGCTGATGAGTCGGTTTTCGAACGGATCTACGGTCGGTCGCTCACCGGCGAGGACGTGATGGACGCGAAAGCGGCGCTATGACAACAGTTTCGCGTCCGACTAAGCCGCGCACGGCATGGCGACTGTGGTTGATCGCCGCCGTGCTCGCCGCGATCACCTGGTTGACCTGGCATGACGTGGGCGGCAACCTCACCGACATCGTCGCCAATTGGCGCAACGGTGCCGACAAGATCATCGCCCTCACGCAGCCCGACTACGCGTTCTTCCCGCACACGGTGGGGCCGCTGCTGGAAACGTTGCGAATGGCGGTGATCGCGACGGCGGTCAGCGCGGCGATCGCGTTCCCACTCAGTTTCCTCGCCTCCCGCGCGACGAACCCGTCGGGGCCACTGCTCGGCACAGTGCGCACGGTCATGAATGTCGCGCGGGCCATACCTGACCTGTTGTCGGCCGCGGTGCTGGTCTCAATGGTCGGAATCGGCGCGCTCCCAGGCATTTTGGCGCTCATCCTGTTTGATGTCGCGATCGTGGTGAAGTTGATTTCCGAAGCACTCGACGCCGCCGATCTTGGACCACAGGAGGCCGCGATCGCGACCGGCGCGACCTATCTGGAAGCCAACCGCGCGGCGATTGTCCCGGCGATCGTGCCCGCGTTTATCGCGCAGACGCTGTATGTGCTTGAACTGAACGTGCGCGCGTCGTCGGTACTTGGCCTGGTTGGCGCGGGCGGGCTCGGCATGCTCATCGACGAGGTGCGCAGCTTCTACCGGTACCACCAGCTTTCGCTGATCATTCTGGAGATCCTGATCGTCGTCGTGGTGATCGAGACCGTGTCGACGATGGTGCGAAAGAGGTTGCTCGCATGAGTGTTGCTGTCGCACACGCTGTTTCGGTTGCGGTTCGGCCCAAAAAGCCCCGCAGGCTCGGGGTGCGGGTGCTGTGGGTGGCGATCACCGCCGTCGTGATCGGCGCGACGATGAGCGCCCACATCAAATGGGACCGGCTCGCCGACTTCCCCGCCAGCCTGGTTCGGTACCTGCGGCTAATGTTCCTGCCGCCGGATTGGGCGTCGTTCGGTCAAGCACTGACCGCGACTATCGAGTCCGTCGAAATGGCCTGGCTTGGCACAGTTTTGGGCATCGTCGTCTCGTTTCCGCTGTCGTTTTTGGCGGCGAGCGGGGTAGCACCACGCTGGGTCCGGCTGCCCATGCGTGGACTGTTCGGACTGCTGCGCGCGGTGCCCGAGGTCGTGATCGCGATCATCATTTTGTCGGTCACCGGGCTCACGCCGTTCACCGGTGCGCTGGCAATCGGCATCGGATCCATTGGCACACTTGGTAAATGGGGCTACGAGTCCATTGAGAATGCCGAGCGTGGGCCGATGGTCGCCGCGCTCACCTGTGGCGCTTCGCCGGTGCAGGTGATGCGGTGGGGACTGTGGCCAACGGTCGCGCCCGAGGTTTTCGCGTTCTGGCTGTACCGCTTTGAGATCAACGTGCGCGCTTCGGCGGTGCTTGGGCTCATCGGCGCGGGCGGAATCGGGTCGATGCTTGTGCAGAACGTGCAGTATCGGAATTGGTCGACGGTCGGGATGCTGTTTATCGTTGTCGTCGTGGTGACGATGATGATCGACGGCGTTTCCGGACGCATCCGCACCAAGATCGTCACCGGGCGGTGGCGCGGGTGAACCGCCCCGGCGAGGTGCTCGCGCACATTCGCGCGGCAGCGCCTTCGCTGTTGCCCGCTGAACGCAGCGTCGCGCAGGTGCTCATCGACCGGGCTGGCGGCGTCGTTGAGCTGTCGTCACAGCAGGTTGCCGACGCCGCTGGCGCTTCGCGCGCGACGGTGGTTCGCACGTGCCAAAGCTTGGGTTTCACCGGGTATCAGCAGGTCAGGATGTTGCTTGCGCGCGAGGACGCGCCCGCTGCTTCGCCGGTCGCCGACGGTCCGGCGGGCACTGTCCGCGCGGCGTTCGCGCATACGGCCGATTCAATGACAGCGATGACGGCGTTGCTTGACGACGCCGCGATCGAGGCGACGGTCACGGCGATCCTGGCTGCCGAAACGGTGTTGGTCGTCGGCAACGGCTTGTCGATCTCAGTCGCGACGTCGGTGGCGGCGCGTCTCCAAGCCCTCGGCTTGCGTGTTGTCGCGCCGATAGATGTGATGAGTCAACATATTTCGGCCCGCATGCTGCGCGAGGGCGACGTAGCGATCGTGGTCAGCGGTAGCGGCGCGACGACTCCCAGCTTGCGTGCGGCGGAACTGGCCGCGTCGGTAGGTGCGAAAGTGGTTGGCCTGACGTCCTTTTCGCGTTCCCCACTCACGGACGTCGCTGACGTGACGTTGGTGACCGGGATGGCCGAAATAACGTTCCGCGACGAGCTGACCGTGACAAGCCGAATCCCCCAGGTCATCCTGACCGAGGGGCTCGTCGCGGCGGTGGAGGTGGCCTTAGGCGACACCGCGGCGACTCAGCGCGCCGCGAATCTGGAAGTGATCGGCGAGTACCTGCGCGACGACGCGTAAGCGGCGGTTTACGCCAATGCCTCGATGCGAGCGGCCAATTCGGCACCCGTGAGGGGCTCGCGGGCGATGACCGCGATCGTGTCGTCGCCGGCGATCGTGCCAACGATGTACGGCAGAGCCGCACGGTCGAGGGCGCTCGCCAAATAATGTGCGGCGCCCGGCGGCGTGCGCAGGACCGCGAGATTTCCACTCGCATCGGTCGAAACCAGCAGGTCGCCAAGCAGTTTCGCCAACCGTGTTGTGCCGCCCGTGACGCCACGCACCGGGCTGCCATCTTCCGGAACGATGTAGACGCCAGCGCCACCGTCGGCCGCGCGGAGCTTCACCGCGCCGAGTTCATCGAGGTCACGCGACAGCGTCGCCTGCGTTGTCTCGATGCCTTCGGCGGCAAGCAGCGCCGCCAGTTCGGTCTGGCTACGCACCGAATGGGCGGCGAGCAGTTCGACGATGCGCGACTGGCGGCCCGCGCGCGTGCGCGCGATCATCGGCGCACCCTTCTCAGGTGCGCTCATGATCGTCGCTCTCGCGCGCGGGCGGCCAAAGGTGTTCTCACGCGGCAGCTTTCGCAAGCAACCAGACTAGCAGCGCCTTTTGCGCGTGCAACCGGTTCTCGGCTTCGTCCCACACCACGCTGTGCGGGCCGTCGAGAACACCGTCGGTGACTTCCTCACCACGGTGCGCCGGAAGGCAATGCAGCACAAGCGATTCCGGGTTCGCCAAGCCAACGAGGTCCTCGTTGAGCTGGAACGGACGGAACGGGCCAACGCGATCGAGGCCGTCGTTTTCCTGACCCATCGACGTCCACGTGTCCGTCACCAGCACGTCCGCGCCGGTTGCCCCGGCGACGGGATCGTTCGTCACAGTGACGGTCGCGCCCGTCTCGGCAGCACGCTTGGCGGCGGCTTCCATAATCCACGGCAGCGGCTCGAAACCGGCTGGGGCCGCGATGGTGACGTTGATCCCCGCCGTCACACCACCCAGCAGCAGCGAGTGCGCCATGTTGTTCGCACCGTCGCCGAAATAGGTGAGGTTGAGCCCGGCAAGCTCGCCCTTGCGTTCGGCGATCGTCTGCAAATCGGCGAGCACCTGGCACGGGTGGAACTCGTTCGACAGCGCGTTCACGACGGGAACCGTTGCGGTAGCCGACATTTCGTCAAGACGGGTCTGTTCGAAGGTGCGCCAGACGATCGCGTCGACGTACCGCGACAGCACCCGTCCGGTGTCACCGAGGGTTTCTTCGCGACCAAGCTGGGTGTCGCGCCCATCGACCACAACCGCGTGTCCGCCGAGCTGCGCGATGCCCAACTCAAACGAGAACCGCGTGCGGGTCGAGTTCTTCTCGAAGATCACCCCGACCCCGCGCGGCCCGGAAAGCGGCTGGTGGGCAAAGGGATTGGCTTTCAGCTCGGCGGCGATCGCGAGGATTTCCGCCTGCTCGGCCTGGGTGATGTCGTCGTCCCGGAGGAAGTGCCGCAGGGTGGTGCTCACTTGGTCGTTCCCTTCGCGTCGGCGACAGCCGCGTCCAAAATCTCGGGCAAGTCGGCGACGAAGTTGTCGGCCTGGGTTTCGGTGAGCACCAACGGTGGTGCCAACCGGATCACATTGGGTTTAGCGGGGTTGACCAGGTAACCGGCTTCGCGCGCACGCAGGTCGACGTGTGCGGCGATGTCGTCGGTCAACACGATGCCGATCAGCAGGCCAGCGCCACGCACGTGGTCGACGGCCGGGTGTTGGAGCACCTCGATACCGTCAGCGATGCGCTTGCCGAGCGCGTCGACGTGCACGAGCAGGTCTTGCTCGTCGATGGTCTTCAGCACGGCCAACGCCGCCGCCGCGCAGACCGGGTTGCCGCCGAAGGTCGTCCCATGCAGGCCCGGCGTGAGCAACTCAGCCGCCGGACCCTGCGCGAGCACGGCACCGATCGGCAGTCCGCCGCCTAGCCCCTTCGCGAGGGTGATCACGTCGGGCACGATGCCAGCGGCCTGATGCGCGTAGAAGTGCCCGGTGCGGCCGATGCCGGTCTGTACCTCGTCGAGAATCAGCAAAGCACCTGCGGCGGAAGTGATTTCGCGTGCGCGAGCCAGGTAGTCGAGCGGCGGAACAACAACACCGCTCTCCCCCATGATCGGTTCGAGGAACACCGCCGCCGTATCCGAATCAACAACGGCGGCAAGGGCTTCCGCGTCACCGTACGGCACGTGAACGACGCCGGCAGGCATCGGTTCGAACGGTGCCCGCTTGCTCGGCTGACCGGTGAGCGCGAGCGCGCCCATCGTGCGCCCGTGGAACGCCTCATCGGCAGCGACGATCTTGCTGCGCCCAGTGAGCCGCGCCATCTTGAACGCGGCCTCATTCGCCTCGGTGCCCGAGTTGCAGAAGAACGCGCGTCCCTCGCCGTCGCCGAAGTGCGCGAGCAGCTTTTCAGCCAACTCGATCACCGGCTCGGAGGCGTAAATGTTCGACACATGGCCCAGCGTGCCGAGCTGGTTGGTGACGGCTTCGATGATCGCCGGGTGCGCGTGGCCCAGGCTGTTGACGGCGATGCCACCGAGGAAGTCGAGGTAGCGCTTGCCGTCGGCGTCATAGAGCACCGCGCCCGCACCGCGCGCCAACGCCACCGCGGGCGTCGCGTAGTTGTGCATCATCGCGGCTGACCAGCGCTGTTGCAGTCCGGCTACGTCACTCATGAGCAGTCACCATCGTTCCGATTCCTTCACCGGTGAAAAGTTCGAGCAGGACCGCGTGCGGCACCCGTCCGTCGATCACATGCGCGCTCGGTACCCCATTGGTGACCGCGCGCAAGCAGGCTTCCATCTTGGGCACCATGCCCGCGTCGAGGCTTGGCAGCAACGTCGCGAGCGCGTCGGCGTCGATGCGGCTGGTCAGCGAACTGCGGTCGGGCCAGTTCGTGTACAGCCCTTCGACATCGGTGAGCACGACCAGCTTTTCCGCGCCGATGCCTTCGGCGAGCGCGGCGGCGGCGGTGTCGGCGTTGATGTTGTGGACGACCCCGTCGGCGTCGGGAGCGATGGTCGACACCACCGGAATGCGCCCCGCGCCAATGAGATCCAACACCGCGCTCGGGTTCACCTCCGTGACATCGCCGACGAGGCCGATGTCAGTTGGCTCGCCGTCGACGGTGACCGTGCGACGCGTCGCGGTGAACAGGTGCGCGTCTTCGCCGGAAATCCCAACCGCGTACGGGCCGTGCGCGTTAATGAGCCCAACCAGTTCGCGCCCGACCTGGCCGAAGAGCACCATCCGAACCACGTCCATGACCTCGGGCGTCGTGACCCGGAAGCCACCGCGAAACTCGCCCTGCATGCCGAGCCGCTTGAGCATCGCGTTGATCTGCGGGCCACCGCCATGCACGACAACCGGATGCACACCGACGGTCCGCAAAAACGCCATGTCGGCGGCGAACGCGGCCTTGAGTTCGTCGTCGATCATCGCGTTGCCGCCGTATTTGATGACGACGATCTTGTCGTGGAACTTCTGCAGCCACGGCAGCGCGTCGGCGAGGATGTGCGCCTTGTCCAGCGCGGAGAGCGCGGCGGTCATGAGCTGTACGCCGAGTTCTCTTCGACGTAAGCGTGCGACAGGTCGGTCGTCCGCACCATCGCGGTGCCGTCGCCCACATTGAGTTCGATGAGCACGTTGATGTCTTCGCCCGACAGGTCAACCTCGCGTGCGCCGGGCGCGCCAACGCAGTCGACGCAGACCGGATTTCCGTTGAACGACACGGCAATTCGATTCGGGTCAAGCTTCACCGGCGCGATCCCGACAGCGGCGAGCACGCGACCCCAGTTCGGATCGGAGCCGAACAGCGCGGTCTTGACGAGGCTGTCCCGCGCGACCGCACGCGCGACGATCAACGCTTCCTCCTCGGAAGCCGCGCCTTCGACGGTGATCTGCACGCGTTTGGTGACGCCCTCGGCGTCGGCCATGAGCTGGGCGGCGAGGTCGTCGCAGGCGGCGAAAACGGCGGCGTCGAGTTCTTCTTGCGAAGGGGCGATGCCGCTCGCGCCGTTGCCGAGCAGGATCACGGTGTCGTTGGTCGAGCACGATCCGTCGACATCGAGGCGGTCGAAGGTGTATTTCGTCGCCTTGCGCAGTGCCTGGTCGAGCTGGTCGGGCGTCGCGATCGCGTCGGTGGTGAGCACGACGAGCATCGTCGCGAGCGAAGGCGCGAGCATGCCAGCGCCCTTGGCCATGCCGCCGACATTCCACTTGTTCTCGTGGTGAACGGCGGTTTCCTTCGGCACGGTGTCGGTGGTCATGATCGCGCGCGCGGCGTCGGCACCGCCGGAGATCCCGCCGCCCATCTCATGAACGAGTTCGGTGATCGCGGGGATGAGCTTGTCCATCGGGAGCCGGTCGCCGATGAGGCCGGTCGAGCAGACGAGCACCTCGCCCGCGCCGGTCTCGGTGCCCCAATTGCTCAGTACCGCAGCAACTTCCTCGGCCGTGCGGTGGGTATCTTGGAAGCCGAGCGGGCCCGTACACGCGTTCGCGCCACCGGAGTTGAGGACAACGGCGCGCACCTGACCGGACTTGATCACCTGCTGCGACCACAAGACGGGCGCTGCCTTGACCTGGTTGCTCGTGAAGACGGCGGCCGCCGAGTATTCGGGGCCCTCGTTGAGGACAAGCGCGAGGTCGGGTTTGCCGCTGGCTTTGATGCCCGCCGCGATACCGGCAGCGCGGAACCCAAGCGGCGCGGTGACACCCTGGTTCTTGACGATTTTGCTGGTCACGGTGCGACTCCTACGGTGGAAAGTCCGGCGGTTTCGTCGAAACCGACGGCGAGATTCATGGACTGGACGGCCGCGCCAGCGGTGCCCTTGGTGAGGTTGTCGATCGCGCCAACCACGATGAGCAGGCCAGCGTCTTCGTCAACGGCCACCTGCAGCGTGCAGGCGTTGGACCCGAGCACCGAAGCAGTTTGTGGCAGTTGACCTTCGGGGAGCAGGTGGATGAAAGGTTCATCGGCGTAAGCCTTTTCGTACACCGCGCGCGCTTGGGCGCCGTCGACCTTCACCGGTGCGGTGCAGGTGGCGAGAATGCCACGCGACATCGGCGCGAGCACCGGCGTGAAGGACACCGAAACGTCAACGCCGCCAGCGGCTTTCAAGTTCTGGATCATCTCCGGGGTGTGCCGGTGCGCGCCCGCGATGTTGTAGGCGCGGGCGTTACCCATGACTTCCGAACCCAGCAGCGACGTGTCGAGCTTGCGGCCCGCACCCGAAGTACCGCTGACCGCGACGACGGTGACGGTGGGTTCGATGATGCCCGCCGCGATGGCAGGGGCGAGCGCGAGGCTGGCGACAGTCGGGTAGCAGCCGGGCACCGCGATGCGCCGCGCGCCGACGAGCTGGTCGCGTCCGCCGGGCAATTCGGGCAGACCGTACGGCCACGAGCCGGCGTGCTCGCTGCCGTAGTACTTCGTCCACGCGTCGGGGTCGGTGAGCCGGAAGTCGGCACCGCAGTCGATGACGACGGTGTCGTCGGGCAGGGCGGCGGCGATGGCGGCCGACTGGCCATGCGGGAGGCCGAGGAAGACGATGTCGTGGCCAGCGAGGGTTTCGGGGGTGGTCGGTTCGAGGATGCGATCGGCCAGCGGCAGCAGGTGCGGCTGGAGGGTGCCGAGCGCGGTGCCCGCGTTAGATCCGCCGGTCAGCGCCCCGATGTCGAGGCGCCCAGCGCGGTACTCCGGGTGTCCAAGCAGCAGTCGCAACACTTCGCCGCCCGCGTACCCACTCGCACCAGCGACCGCCACCCGCAACACGGGCGCTCCAGACGAATCAACCATGTGAGTATTATGCACGACTATGCAAGCTCATTCATGAAGTGGTGCCGATCAGGCGCGCTGCCAGCGGGAACAGCAGCACGGTCGTCGCGCCCGCCGCTACGAGCAGGGAGGCGAGCTGGTCGGTGATGAGGTGTGCGGATGTCGCCACCTCGGTCACGGCCACGATGATCGGCAGACCGGTCGCGGAGTAGAACGCCAATTCGACGCGTTCGCGTGGTGTTTGCAGGTTGTCGCCGTGCGGGACCAACCATTCGCTGAGGAACACCGGGATGCCGCGCGCGACGGCGATCGTCGCGACGAACAACAGCCATTTGCCGGGTTCCTCGGTCACGGCGTGAAGATCGATACCCATCCCGGAGACCACGAAAAAGACCGGGATGAGCAGGCCGTATCCCATCGACTCAAGCGATTCTTGCACCGACGGCATCCCTGCGACGACGAACTGGCGCAAAATCATGCCCGCCGCAAACGCGCCAAGAACGAGGTCGAGGTCGAATTCTTGGGCAAGCGCCATCAGGACAAGCAGCAGCATGACGACGACGCGCACCGGGAACTGTGACGCACCGCCACTGAGCCCGCTGAGCGCGCTGACGAGGCGGGGAAACCGGTCAAGCAGCCGAACGGGGACAAACCCGATAACGACGACAGCGGCGATGAACATGACAACGACCGCGATCGCGGAGCCGGGGCTTTTGCTCGACAGCAGCACCGATATCGCGACGACCGGCCCCAGCTCGCCGACCGCGCCGTTGCGCATGACCGCTTTGCCGAGTTGGGTGTTGAGGATGCCCGCTTGGGTGATGATCGGGAGCAGGGTGCCGAGCGCGGTCGAGGTCAACGCGATCGCGATGGCGATGCGCGACTCGACACCGCGCGTAGCGACGAGCGAAACGAGGGCGAACGCGAAAACCAGGCAGATGATCCACGTCTCCCATGCGACGCGACCCGCCTTACCGCGAACGAGCTTGGGGTCGAGTTCGAAACCGGCGAGCAAGAACAACATGGCGAGCCCTAGTTGGCTAACCAACTCAACACCACCGGTCGAGGCCGCGAAGTCGGCCATATACGGCCCGATCAGGGCCCCCGCCCCAAGCAGGACGACGACACCAGGCAGATACCCGCGCAGCATCTTCGAGACCAGTGGTGCCGCGACGGCGATTACCGCGATCCACAGGAGCGACACGATCGGCGAGTGGGACTGACCCGTTGGTTCAGCTGCTTGAACCGCGTGCGCGAGCAGATTCATGCAGGTCATCGTGGCACGCCGAAACGTAAAAGCGATGGAACTGGCGGTCTGCGGTCCGCCAACTCCATCGCTTCAGTCAGTCTACGTGTTCTTGCCGCCACCAACCTTTTTCGTGACGCCTCAAGAATCGACGTGGTCCCAGGGATTGATCACCGGAACGTCCATCGGCACGAAGTCTTTGACGTTGCGCGTGACCACCGACATCCCGTGCTCACTCGCCGTCGCGGCGATCATCGCGTCGCGCTCAGGTCGGGGATCTGGAACGTGGAGCCGGGCAGCCCGACGACCGACTGCCATATCAAGCGCTAAGACGCGGCCAGCGAAGGCGTCAAGCACTTCACTTTCGAGCCAACTGCGTAACCGAGCGCCCTGCGCGGGATCGCGACGCTCAACTCGACAAATGCCGAGCTCGACCTCCATCACCGTGATCGTGCTCAGGTACAGGTCTGACGGGCGATGGCGCGCCGTCCACGCGCGAACCGCAGGCGAAGCTGATCGCGGCGATTTACGCAATTCACTCAACACATTGGTGTCGAGCAGGAAGCTCACAGGTCCACGTCCTTGAGCGTGACATCGAGCGTCGCTGGCTCGAATTCGATGTCGTCATCATCCATGCTCAACCGGGCGACCAGGTCTCGACTGTCTGCTTTCAGCCGTCGATAGTCGGCGATCGAGAGCAGCACGAACGCTTCGTCGCCTCTATCGGTGATCACGACGGGACCTTGCTCAGCAGCCCGCTTGGCCGCACTCACATCGTGATTGAACTCCCGAGCACTCATCGACGTCATCGCACCACTCCCCTTGTAGGTATGTACCTACATTACCTGCACCGCATTACCGCGGCAAGGTCGATGAAACGCGCAAGCGGGGCGAACCAGAGTCCGCCCCGCTTGCGCACGTTTCACCTAGCTGACGATCGCGAACAGCAGCGCTGCCACCGCGAAGCTCACCACCGACAGGATGGTTTCGAGCACCGTCCAGGTCTGCAGGGTCTGCTTGACCGTCATGTTGAAGTACTTCGCGATAATCCAGAAACCGCCGTCGTTGACGTGGCTCAGGATGATCGAGCCTGCCGCGATCGACATCGCGATCAGGGCGATCGACATTTGCGAGTACCCGTGGTCGATCACCAACGGCGCGACGATGCCGCCCGTCGTCACAATCGCGACGGTCGCCGAACCCTGCGCGATCCGCAGACCACAGCTGATCAGATACGACAGCACGATCACGGGCAAACCCGCCGCCGACATCGTGTCCGCCAGCGCGGTACCAATTCCGGTCGCCGAAATGACCTTGCCGAAGAACGCGCCAGCACCGACAACGAGCAGCACCATGCCGACCGGCTTAAGCGACTCAGCGGTGATCGAACTCAATTCCTGCACGCTCTGCCCGCGTCGAATGCCAAGCAGATAAAACGCGACAAGCACGGTGATCAGCAGCGCGACAGCGGGGGTACCGAAGAAGGTCAGCACCTGCAGCAGGCGCGAATCCTTGTCCAGAATCTGGAAGCCGAACGTGGCACCGAGAATCAGCACAAGCGGAATCGCGATGATCGCGCAGATCAACCAAACCGACGGCGGATTCTTAGCGGCCTTCGCTGCTTCGGGATCCTCATCCGGTTCCATCGGCGTGAAATCAGCGGGCACCTCAACAATGACGCGCTTACCAATCCACGTACCCCACACGATACCGGCGGCGATAAAGCCGGGAATACCGCAGACAAAGCCCATGATGATCAACCAGCCGAGGCTCACTCCGAGCAGCCCACCAAGCGCGACCGGGCCCGGGTGCGGCGGCAGGAACGCGTGCGTCATCGACAGACCGGCAAGCATCGGCATCGCATACAGCACAAGTGAACGCCCGCCGCGCTTGGCCGCGACATAAATGATCGGGGCGAGCACGAAAATGCCGATGTCGAAGAAGACGGGAACGCCGAAGATCAGCCCGAGCAGACCCATCGCGATGGGCGCGCCTTTTTCCCCGAAGATCCGCAGCAAGCGGTCGGTGAGAACGTCGGCGCCACCGGATCTTTCGAGAATCGCACCGAGTACGGTGCCCAATCCGATAATGACCGCGATGTGCCCGAGAATGCCGCCGAAGCCAGTTTCGAGAATGGATTCGCCCGCTTTAAGCGGGGTACCGACAATCTTGGAAACAGGCAGACCGGCTGCGAGCGCGAGCAAAAGGCCCGTCATCAACAGCGCGATAAACGGCTCCAATTTCACCTTGATAATGGCGAAAAGGAGCACGGCGATCGCTAGACCACACAACACAAGCAAGCCTGGTGTGGTCGTGCGCAACCAATCAATAGTGGCGCCCATAGGGTTACCTCTCAATCAAGCGAATGGACGAAACGGTGCGCTTGGGTGGCGATGGCCGACCAACGCGCGTCCGCCACGTCCGACGGGGCAACCACTTCGGTGCCCGCAGTGACGGCGATGGCTCCGGCCCGCAAGAATTCGCGGGCGTTGCCGGAGTTGACGCCGCCGGAGGGGATGAGGGCCACGTCCGGGAACGGCCCTCGTAGATCTTTCAGGTAGGTGGGTCCCAGCGCCCGGGCTGGGAAAATCTTGACCGCGGCCGCGCCCATGTCGATGGCGGCGAGCACTTCGGAGGGCGTGAACGCGCCCATCACGACCGGAACACCTTGTGCGACAGCCAATTCGGCAACTTCAGGTCGCAACGCGGGGGTCACGAGGAAGCGCGCGCCGGCGTCAATCGCCTGCTCGGCCTGCTCGCGCGTGACCACCGTCCCGATCCCGATCACCGCGTCGGCGACCTTCGCCGCCGCGCGCACCGCATCAAGCGCGTCAGGCGTCGTGAAGGTGAGTTCAACGGCCCGAATGCCCGCGCCCGCAAGGCTTTCCGCGAGCGCGATCGGGTCGGAAATCGGCACTGGCGCGCGCACCACCGTGAGTGCTCGGTCGGCGCGAATCACTTCCATCGCGTCGGGCTGGGTACTCATCGAGTCTCCTTGTTGATCGCGTTCATCCGCAGCGCCCGGCCAGCACGAATACCGGTCGGCGTTCCGTCCTCGACGGCGAACGCGCCGTTGACGAGCACGTGCTGGATGCCGCGCGCGGGCTGGCGTGGGTGGTCGAAAGTCGCGGTGTCGTAGATGGTCGCCGGGTCAAAGACAACCAGGTCAGCGGCATAGCCGGGCTTAACCAGACCTCGTTCGGCGAGTCGGAGGCGCGCGGCGGGGCGGCCGGTGAGGTGGTGCACGCAGTCTTCGAGCCCGAGTAGCCCGAGTTCGCGAACGTAGTGCGACAGGTAGCGCGGGAAGGTGCCCCAGACGCGCGGGTGTGGTCGCGCGCCGACGAGCAGGCCGTCGCTGCCGCCCATGTGCCCGGCGTCCCGCATGATCGCGCGGACGTTGTCCTCGTGACCGACGTGTTGGAGGATCGTGGTGGCGAGTTGGTCACGAGTGAGCAGGTCGAAGAACACGTCAACCGGTGGGCGACTTGAGGTTTCGGCTAACTCGGCAATCGTGTGTCCGACCGCGTCGCTGAGCTCCTGGTTGCCAACGCCGCTGATTTGGATGGTCTCCCATTCCACCGTTACGCCGTGGCAGCCGTCGGAACCGTTGACGTTCACGTCTTCGGTAACGCGTTGGCGCACCGCGGGATCGGTGAGTCGGTCGAGCGCGGCGTCCGGTCCGCCCGACATCGCCCAACTGGGCAGCAGCGCCGACAGCGTGGTCGAGCCGGGCAGGTACGGGTAGGTGTCGAGGGTGATGTCGCAGCCAGCCGCGCGCGCTTCGGCGATGAGCGCGAGGAACTCCCCAGCACGACCTCGGTTGACACCGAAGTTCATCGTCGCGTGCGTGAGGTGCAGCGCGCAGCCGGTGTCGCGGGCGAGGCCGATCATTTCGGCATAGGCCTCAAGCGCACCCGCGCCGTAGGAGCGCGTGTGCGGCGCGTAGAAGCCGCCATAGGACGCGACAACCGAGCACAACGCGGCGAGTTCACCTGTGCTGGCATACATTCCGGGCGTGTAGGTAAGCCCGGACGACATCCCAACCGCGCCCTGGTCGAGCCCTTCGGCGAGCAGCGCGCACATGCGATCGATTTCGGCGGTGGTCGCTTCGCGTTGCTCCGCGCCGACAACGAGCAGCCGCAGCGTGCCCTGCGGGACGAGGTAGGCGGCGTTGGGCGTGATGCCCTCGTCGAGCCGACTGAGGTACTCGCCGACCGTGCGCCAGGAAAAGTCGAAATCGACGGGGTTGCCGTTCCAGCCCGCGATCTGTTTGCGCACGATCGCGAGCGCGTCATCGTCGATGGGCGCGTACGAAAGTCCGTCTTGCCCAATCACTTCCGTCGTCACGCCCTGGGTGATTTTGGGCAGGTGCGCGGGTTCGGTGAGCAGATGCAGGTCGGAGTGGGCGTGCATGTCGATGAAGCCGGGGGCGAGGACCGAGCCGGGCAGCGTCGGGATAACTTGCTCGTCCACGATGGACCCTGGTGCTGCGATGCGCACGATGCTGCCATCGCCGATGAGGACATCCCCGCGAACGCGGGCGGCGCCGGTGCCGTCGACAATATCGATGTCGCGAAAAACGAAGTGGTTCATGGCGGCTACTCAGAAGAACGTGCGAACAAGGTCGACCACGCGCGGGTTCGCCGCGTCGGCGTCATCGAGAACCGGGATCAGCCGCCATTTATCGAACGCGGTGCAGGGGTGCGAAAGCCCAAGACGCACAACCGATCCCACGGGCAGATCCGAAGCGCTCGCACCGGGCAGGCGAAGGAAGGTGTGCTGGTCGTTGAGCGCGCTCACGTGCGAGCCAGCGGGCAGACTGCCGCCAAACACCTGCTGCGGCACGGGAAGTCCCTCGTCGAACGGGAAGTCACGCTTCCCACCATCGAGCAACGCGAGCTCGGGTTCCGGCCGCGACACCACGCGAGCCCACCCGTGCATCGCCGCGCGCAAGCCCGGTTCGACGGCGGGCGCGGTGAGCGGCGAAATGCCCGCGTAGAACCCGTCGTCGTGCACGAGGTACGCCCCGCTGCGCAGAACGACCGTCGTTGACGCGTCAGCGAGACCGGCCAACTGTTCGACAACAAGGTCGGGATAGGCGCTCCCACCTGCGGTGACGACCGCGTGGCCGGGGTATTCGTCGGCGAGTTCAACGTGCAGCACCGCCATGTCGGCGAGGTAATCGCGCACGGCGTCAAGGCCCGCCGCACTGCGATCATGCGCGAGCGCGCCCTCGTACCCGCCAACACCAGCGAGTTCCAGGCGCTCAGCCGCCGAGACCGCCTTGGCGATCTCATGCGCTTCGGCGCGAGTGCGCGCACCCGTGCGGCCGCCCGGCGCGCCCAACTCAACAATCACCCGCACCGGCGGCCCGGCGGGGGCGTCGCGCAGGATGTCGTTCATCGACTCCACCGTCGCGACCGAGTCCGCCCAGCAATAACACTCGAAGTCGGGTCCCAGTTCGCCAGCGAGCCAGCGCAACCCAACCGGGTCAATGGCGGTGTTAGCCAACATGATTCGACTAACGCCGACCGACCGCGCGACCTGCACCTGCCACAGCGTGGCGAGCGTGATCCCCCACGCCCCAGCGTCGAACTGTTCGCGCCAGAGCTGCGGCGCCATCGTCGTCTTGCCGTGCGGTGCCAACGCGACGCCTGCCGCGGCGGCCCAGTCGGCCATGACAGCGAGATTGCTATCGAGCCTGCCGCGATCGAGCGTGAGCAACGGTGTGGCAAACGCGCCCATTCTCGGCTCGGCAACCAGAAAGTCGCGCACGGTTTCGCCCCACGCGGTTGGGGGCACGCTCTTGTCGTGCGGCCCGAGCGTCGCGTTGGCGAGGGCGTCAACGACGGCGTTGTCGATCGTCACAGCTTCCCTTTTCGCTATAGCGGATACCAATTGCACACTGCGCAACACCGGTTGCACTGTCTGTTAGTGCTCGTTATTGTGCATCTCAGAGACAGTGGTCGCAAGCACATAGGGGAAATCGGGTGACTCAGGTAACTAAAGTTCAGCCGCGGGCCGTCACCGTTGGTGAGGGCTTGGCCGTGCTGGTCGCCGCACCCGGCCCGTTGGAAGCGTCGGATTCCTTCGACCGGAGTGCCGGTGGCGCGGAGGCCAATGTCGCGACGGTGCTTGCGCAACTGGACGTTTCGGCGGCGTGGTTGTCGCGCGTTGGCGACGACGGGTTCGGCCGCTACCTCGTCGCCCAGCTAGCGGCGCGCGGAGTGGACGTGAACGCGGTCGCGGTCGACCCCGCTCGGCCGACGGGACTGTATGTGAAGGAACGCGGGGCCGGTACGGCGTCGCGGTACGACCTCGGTGGTGATTCCAGCCGCATGCATTACTACCGCGCGGGGTCGGCGGCGAGTGCGCTGTCGCCGGACGACCTCACGACTTCGGTTGCCCAGTCATTGCTGGCGACCGCTGACCTCATCCACTTCACCGGCATCACGCCGGCCCTTTCGCCATCAGCAAGCCAGCTCACCCGAGCGCTGCTCGCCCAGCCGACCACCGTCAGCTTCGATCTGAATTACCGTCCAGCCCTGTGGGATTCGCGTGATGCCGCGGACGAACTGGCCCACCACGTCCGCGGCGCCGACATCGTTTTGCTCGGTGCCGACGAAGCCGCTGACCTGTTCGGCACCGGCGAACCCGACGAACTCCGCGCGCTGTTCCCCGAGCCCGCGCAGTTGGTCGTCAAAAACGACAAGCATTCCGTCGTCGCCTTCGACGGCAAGGCGCATATCGAAGTCCCCGCGCTCGCCCTCACCGTCACCGAACGCATCGGCGCGGGCGACGCCTTCGCGGGCGGTTACCTCGCCGCGCACCTGCACGGCGCGGACGCGCGCACTCGACTCCGCTACGGCCACCTGTGCGCGGCCGCCGCGCTCACCGCACCGGGCGATTCCGCGAAAGTCCCGTCACCCCAACAACTTCAAGCATTAGCCGCGCTGGACGACCACGCCTGGGCCACGCTCCGCTACCCCGATGCCGTGAATGCGACGATGACGTCATGAGTCAAAGTGTGTCGCGCGCCCTTGTCGTTCTCATCGCGTTGAGCGAGGGCGCGCAGTCGCTTGACGACTTAGCGACGCGACTTGGCGTCCATAAGTCGACCGTGCTGCGCCTGCTGCAAACGATGGAAGCGCAACGGTTCGTGACCCACGACGACGCGCACCGCTACTCGCTGGGCACGCGGATGTTCGAATTGGCAAGTCACGCACTGGAAAGTCGCGACGTGCGCACCATCGCGCGCCCGCATCTGCGCGCGCTCGGCGCGGCGACCGGGCAGACCGTTCACCTCGCCGCATACGAGTCCGGCGACGCGGTCTACCTCGACAAAGTCGATGCGGCACAAGCGGTTCGGATGTATTCGCGCATCGGCCGCCCCGCCCCGTTGCACTGCACGGCCGTCGGCAAGATCCTCGTCTCCGCGCTGCCACCCGAAGAGTGGCCGGCCATCGCGGCGCGCCTCGACTATCACCCGTTCACCCCGCGTACCCTGCGAACGCCCGAGCAGTACCTCGCCGAGTTGGCGCTCGTCGCCAAGCAGGGTTTCGCCGAAGACCATGAGGAACACGAGAGTTTCGTCAACTGCGTCGGGGTCGGGATTCGCGACGGCTTCGGCGCGACCGTCGCCGCGATCTCGGTATCGGTGCCCGACATGCTGCTCGACCACGACCAAGTGCTAGCGCTGCTCCCCCAGGTGAAGGCAACCGCCGACGCCATTTCCGCCGAACTCGGTGCCGCACCGGCCCGAGCCGTCTTGCCAAAGAAGGGTTAACCATGTCTGAGAAGGTCGCCGTGCTTACCACCGCCGCGCCCGCGCCCGCGCACACGTTTTCGCAGGGCGTGCGCAAGGGGCCGTTCGTGCAGGTCTCGGGCCAGGGTCCGGTCGACCCGGAAACCAACGAGTACCTGCACCCCGGCGACGTCGCCGCCCAAACCACCCGCACTCTGATGAACGTGCGGGCCATCGTCGAAGCGGCGGGCGCGACCTTCGACGACGTGATGATGCTGCGCGTGTACCTCACCAAGCGCGAGGATTTCGCGATCATGAACGAGGCGTACGGCGAGTTCGTTGAGAAGCACACGACCAAGGGCGTTTTGCCTTCGCGCACCACCGTTTTCACCGGGCTGCCGCGCGAAGAGATGCTGGTGGAGATCGACGCGTTCGCCGTGGTCAGCGACTGATGTTGCGCTAGCGCGATATTCGCGGAAGCGGCGACGAGACACGCGGGCGTATGTTGTGATGGGTCACCCCGACCCCGGGGCCCGCACCAAACGCACTACCTCAAGGACTGTGTTTATGTCTCGTTTCGCCCGTCCGCTCGCTGTCGTCGCCGCCGCTTTCGCCGTCACCGCCCTTGGCGCTGGCACCGCTGCCGCAGCGACCCCGTCGGCCACCCCGATCGTTGGCTCGGCAACCATCTGCACCAGCATCCCGGTTGGCCCGGTCAGCATCAGCATCTGCATCTAATCCGGTTAGCCGGAGTTGCGGAGCGCGGTAGCCAGCCCATTCATCGTGAGCAGGATGCCGCGCTTCACCAACTCCGAATCGTCGCCCGCGCGCAGCCGGCGCAGTAGGTCGACTTGCAGTTGGTTGAGCGGTTCCAGATACGGGAACCGGTTGTGAATCGACTCGGCGAGCGAAGGGTTGTCGGTTAGCAGCTCGGCGTGGCCGGTCACGGCCTGATACATCGCGATCGTGCGGGCGTGTTCGGTGGTGATCATCCCGAAGATGCGGTCGCGCAGTTCCTCGTTCTCGACGAGGTTGGCGTAGCGCGCGGCGATGTCGAGGTCGGTTTTGGCCATCACCTGCGCCAAGTTGGAGAGCACTGTGCGGAAGAACGGCCACCGCTCGTACAGTTCCGACAGTTGCGCGAGGCGCGCGGGATCGTCGCCTACCCATTCGGCGAGCGCGGTTCCGGTGCCGTACCAGCCGGGCAGCATCACGCGCGCTTGACTCCATGCCATCACCCACGGGATCGCGCGCAGGTCAGCGACGGAATTCGTTGGTTTGCGTGAGGCAGGGCGGCTGCCGATATTGAGGTCGCCCACTTCGGCGACCGGGGTCGATTGCCGGAAGTATTCGACGAAACCGGGTGCCTCGTGGACGAGCCTGCCGTAGGCGGCACGGGCGAGGGCGGCGAGTTCGTCGAGGATTTCGTAGGCCGGTTCGGCGTCGGGGCCGAGACCTTCCACGTCGAGCAGGGTCGATTCGAGCGTTCCCGCGATGAGCGACTCCAAATTGCGGTGTGCCGCACCGCTTTCCGCGTATTTCGCGGCGATCACTTCGCCCTGTTCGGTGAGCCGCAGCGATCCGCGAACCGCGCCGACGGGTTGGGCGAGGATCGCGTCGTAGGACCGACCGCCACCGCGACCGACCGTCCCGCCGCGACCGTGGAAGAGCCGCAACCGAATTCCCGTTTCGCGTGCCACTTCGACGAGGTCGAGTTCGGCGCGGTAGAGCGCCCAGTTGGCGGCGAGGTAGCCGCCGTCTTTGTTGGAGTCGGAGTAGCCGAGCATGACCTCTTGGCGCATGCCTTGGGCTTGGATCAAATCTCGATAGACGTCGACTTCTAGTGCGCTCCTGAGTGTTTCGGCACCAGCCCTGAGGTCTTCGATCGTTTCGAAGAGGGGGACGATGCCGACCGGGCTCGACGGGCCGCTCGGGTCGAGGATGCCTGCTTCAGCAAGCAGCAGCGCGGCCTCAAGGAGGTCGCTGACCGAGGTGCACATGCTGATGATGTAGTTCGGGATCGCGCCGACGCCGAACGTGTCGATGACGTCTTTGGCTGCTTTGAGAACGGCAAGTTCTTTGGTCGCCAGTTCGCTCAACTGTGCTGTCGGGCCGAGAAGTGGTCTGCGCGTGTGGAGTTCGCTTCGCAGGAGGGCGACGCGCTCGTCTTCGGTGAGGCTCGCGTAATCGTCGTGGACGCCCGCCCACTTCAGGAGTTCGGCGACGACCTGTTCGTGTACTTCCGAATTCTGGCGCAGGTCGAGGCCTTGGAGGTAGAAGCCGAAGGTTTCGATGGCGTGGCGGAGATTGGCGAGTCTGCCGTCGGCGAGGAGACCGTCGCCGTTGGCGCGCATGGATTCATCGATGGCGTCTAGATCATCAAGAGCGGCTTGGGGATTCGCGTACGGGGCTGCTTGTGTCGACAAGGCCGCTTCGGGAAGTTCTGTCAACGCTTGTGCGGCCGTCGCACTCAGTCGGGCCCGAATGGCATGCAGCGCACGGCGATACGGTTCGTCGGCGAAGACCTTCGGGTCGTCGTAGCTCGCTTGGGCGAGGGCGGCGACGGGCGCGGTGACGTCGACGAGTCTGGCCGACTGCGCCAGTTCCTTTTCCAGTTCCGTCAGCTCGCGCAGGTAGCGGTCGAAGGCGTACGCCGACGCGCTTTCGGCGGCGAAGCGCACGACTTCGCCTGTGACAAAGGGGTTTCCGTCGCGGTCGCCGCCGATCCACGAACCTGGGCGCAGGATGGGGCGCGGGAGCAGGTCGGCGTCGGGCCAGCGTTCGCGCAGCGCGGTGCGGACCTGGGCGTTGATCGCGGGGATCACGTCGTAGAGGGTGAGGTCGTAGTAGCGAAGGCCGACGGCGATCTCATCTTGAATTCGCAAGCGCGCCAAGCGGATTAGCGCGGTGCGCCAGAGTGCGAGCATTTCGCGGCGGATTTGCAGTTCGGTCGCGGCGTAGTCGGGGTCGGTCGGGTCGAGGCGTCGCCGGGTGCGCATGTGCTCGGTGATTTTGGTTTGCACGTCGAAGACGGTGCGGCGGCGCGTTTCGGTGGGGTGCGCGGTGATGACCGGGGAAACGAGGGCGTCGGTGAGCAGGTCAGCGACGGTTTCGGCGTCGAGTTTCGCATCGTCGAGCTTGGCGTAGGTGGCTGCGAGGGAACTGTCCTGCGGCGGTTCGCCCGCTTGGATGTGGGCGGCGCGGCGACGGTCACGCTGGATGTCTTCGGCGAGATTGGCGAGCAGCACGAAGTAGCTGAACGCGCGAATGAGCGGCAGCGCGACTTCGGTTGGCGTGCCGTCGAGCATGTCGGCGACCGCGCTGCGCTCAACCTCGGCTCTGCGCACCCGGAACGCTTCGGTGCGGACGGCCTCGATGAGGTCGAACACTTCGGCACCCTCGTGGTCGCGGATGGTCTCGCCAAGGATCGACCCGAGGAAGCGAATGTCCTCCCGCAGCTCCCGGGTGGCTTCGGATACGGTCTCGATGCGTACGTCCTCGCCCATGATGAAACAGTATTGCCGCGCCCGGAGTTACGCGAGTTCAACCTGGCCGCGCTGGCGCTGTCGAAAAGCCCAGTAGGCTCGCCAAAGTGACACGCGCCCGGCATTCGTATCGCGGTTCCTCGGTGGCCGAACGGCAGGAGGAGCGGCGCGAGTTATTCCTCGCCGCGGGGCTTGAGGTGTTCGCGACGAAATCGTATGCGGGAAGTTCGCTGACCGATGTTTGCGCGGCGGCGGGATTGTCGCGTCGGCAGTTTTATGAGCTGTTTTCCGGGCGCGAGGAATTGCTTGTCGCGGTGTATGACCAGGTGCAGGGCCAGGCGCGGGAGGCGGTCGTTGCGGCGTTGTCGGCTGTTCCCGACGCGGCGTTGCCTTCGCTGATCGAGATTGCTGGCCGGGCGTACATCGAGGCGATCACGGCGGATCGGCGGCGGGTGCAGGTGGCGTTCGTTGAGATTGTCGGGGTGAGTCCGGCCGTTGAGCGACACCGTGCGGGGGTGCGTGACGAGTGGGGTCAGGTTGTCGCGGCGATTGCCGCTGGTCGACCGGAGGTGGTGACGCCGCCGGGCGGATGGCCGTTGGCGATGGCGGCGTTCGTTGGCGCGGTGAACGGGGCGGTGCAGCAGTGGAGCGCGGATGAGTCGCGGCCGCCGGTTGAGGCATTGGTTGCGATCTTCGCGAGGATGTTGACGGCTTTGACTGCGGATTGAGCCGCTTGGCAACTAAGTAGTTGCGATAGGCGTGGCATTTTCGTGCAGGTTCGCGTTTGGCGGCCCTGATTTCGGGGGTTTGCCCGCGAACGCGCACGTTTATGCCATGGTGGTCGCTTCACGTTGTGCCCGCTGTCGCCGGGCAGTGCTCCCATCGTGCGAGACGACGGCATTCAGCGTTGGGCGTACGTGAGGTTTCGTCGCCGCTTTGAGCGGGATAGGTCGGCTGCTGCCCGCTGTCTTGGAACCCTTCACGACTGCTGCAGTGCGGATTTCACGACTGAGCCCATTGCGATCCACACCACACCCGTGCCATAGTGCTTCACATTGAGACGATGGCGTCTCAATATCGCGCAAGGGTGGTTGTTATGAGGCGTTCCCGATGGTCTTTGCTGGTCGCGGGGCTATTTTCCGTTGTGGTCGCGGGGTGGCCCGCGAACGCTGAGCCCGTCGCGGTGACGCCGCCGGTCACGATTCCACTGCCGCCGGAGTTGGATGCCGGGTTCTACCTGCCCGCTGGCGACGTTGTTTCCGCTGCGGCGCCCGGGCAAATCATCGCCGCCCGGCAGGTGCGGATCGCGGACTTCGGGATCCTGCCCGTCGACGTCGACGCATGGCAGGTCTCCTACCGCTCCAATAACAGTCGCGACGAGGCGATTCCGGCCGTAGCGACCGTCATCAAGCCGCGCGGGGCGACACCGACGAAGTTGCTATCGGTGCAGCTCGCCGAGGATTCCACCGCTGGCTACTGCGCGCCTTCCTATGCGCTGCAACATCTTTCGCTCGCTGCCGTGGCGGGCCAGGTCGTCGTCCCCGCCGAATTCCTCTTCGCGCAGGCTGCCTTGTCGCAGGGGTGGGCCGTTGTCGTGCCGGACCATCAGGGCCCGAACTCGGCCTACGCCGCGGGCCCACTTGCTGGGCGAATCACCCTCGACGGCATTCGTGCGGCCACTTCCTTTGCGCCGCTTGGACTTTCACCGTCTGTTCCGGTTGGCCTATACGGCTACTCGGGTGGCTCGATCGCCACCGGGCACGCAGCCGAGTTGAAAGCCTCGTATGCTCCAGAACTGAATGTCGTCGGCGCGGCCGAAGGCGGCGTTGGTGCCGACCTCGGCGCGGCGTTGACGATGTCGAATGGTCAGGCAACGTCGGGTCTGGTGTTCGCCGCCGTCCTCGGTCTGGCGCGCGAATACCCTGATTTCGCAACCTATCTCCACCAGCGGCTCGACCCACTAGGGCAGGCGCTTGCGGTGCTCAAGTCCCCGCTCTGCGTGCAGTACCAGTCGACGTTGCTGCCGTTCCTCAACATGATCGGCATGATCGGTTCCGACGGAAATCCCCTCGACGACGCGCCCGTCGCAGCGGTGCTCGCCGACACCCGCATGGGCAAAACCGTCCCCGACATGCCGCTTTACCTCTGGCATTCGGCGTGGGACGAAATTCTGCCCTTGCACGCGACAAACACCCTGGTCGGCACCTACTGCGCCGACCCAAAGACCTCGCTCACCTACACGCGCGACCATGCGAGCGAACACGTGGTCGCCGAAGTCGTTGGCGGCCCCGCAGCACTGCTGTGGCTGCGCGACCGCCTTGACGGCGTACCAGCCCCGGATGGCTGCTCGACAACAGACGTCACGTCGATGCTCGGCGAGCCGGGATCGCTTGCGTTCCTTGGTGATTCGCTCGCCGCCAAGTACGCGACGTTCTTCGGGATGCCGTTGGGCAAGCGTTAGCCGTGGTGGTGCTGGCGCGCGTGGAAGCGGAGCTGGTTGCCCCACGGGTCGGTGAAGGCGCAGTCGCGACCGTAGGGCTGTTCGACGATCGGCTGCGCGACCGTGGCGCCTGCGTCTTTGATGCGGGTGAAGGTGCCGTCGAGGTCGTTGGTGTCGAAGATCAACGTGCCTTGCGCGCCACTGTCGAGCCGGGCTTGGCGCGCGGTTTGGTTGACCGGATCAGGCGACATCCCCGGCGTCTCCAGCAAAATCTCCAAATGCGGCTGGTCAACGGGCCCCACGGTGAGCCAGCGCTGATCGTCGGCGAACGGAATATCGGACCGGACTTGCAACCCGATGAGGTCGCGGTAGAAGGTGAGCGCTTCGTCCTGATCACCGATCAACAGCGCGACGTGCGTGAGCGCGAGGTCATCACCGTGGGACATGACTGGGTCTCCTTTAGCGATTGGCATCCAATGCGACAGCGTCGCCAAGCGTAGCGATGGGGTCGGACAGGTTCCGGATAACGCGCGCGGGATTGCCTGCGGCGAAGACGCGATCGGGCAGGTCGCGGGTCACGACTGAACCGGCGCCGACCACCACGTCGTCACCAATGGTGACGCCAGGACAGACAATGACCCCACCACCGAACCAGACATTGTTGCCAATGCGAATGGACTTCGCGGATTCCCAACGGTCCCTGCGCTTTTGGTGATCCTCCATCGGATGCAGCGCGGTAAGCAGCTGACAGCGCGGCCCGATGGAGCAGTCGTCGCCGATGGTGATGGGCGCGCAGTCGAGGAGGATGGCGTCGTAGTTGAGGAACGAATTGTGGCCGATCTCAATGAGATACCCGTAGTCGCACTGGAACCGCGGCATGATCCACGATCCTTCACCGAGCTTGCCAAGCAGCTTGGTGAGTACCTCGGTCCGGCGCTTTTCTTCATCAGGCCCGGTGCGATTGAACTCGTCGCAAAGCCGTTGCGCCCGTTGCCTTTCGGCAACAAGCTCAGGATCGGAGTCCCGATACAACTCCCCCGCCAGCATCCGCTGCTTTTGTGAACTCATGGAGTCGAGCGTATGGGTTTGCGGAAGTGGGGCGCCTCGTCACGGGCGACGGTCGACTCCGACACGCCCGGACACAGCGACACGACCCCCAATTCCCGCTGTTCATTGGCATTTTCGTGCACATTCGCGAGATTTGCCCCATATTTCTCGCTTAAGCCGCGAACTTGCACGAATATGCCAAGTCAGCCGACCCTAACCGCAACACCACCACCCCGTTTCGACCGTCAGCAGCAGAACTGCCTGACCCTGTCGGCACGGAGTAACGCAGAATCAACGCCCCAACCTCGGGCGATGGTTGTCTTCGGCGAAAACACTGAAGTTACGGAAGTACTCGCCTTCGTCTTCCTCCTTCGGAACGAAGATCGACTCTCGTCGCGCGCGGGTCAGCGGCGCAACCGGAAGTGCGCGATTAGGAGCGGGGTCCGGCACCGCTGCGTCAACGGGCGCGTCCGGTGCCCGGCCGTCGGGATCGCCGTCACCAGCGGTGCGAACCGCGTCACGATCAAGCGAACCGGGGCCGACCGTTCGGGCTTCCGACGGTGGATCGGCGGGGGCTAGGTCAGTATTCCGACGCATCTCCGCGTCCGCTCCGGGTAAAGAATCAGGCGTACCCAGGTCGGGCATATCCGCCAACAACACCTCCTCAATCGCCTCCCGCGCCCGCGCCAATCCCCGCGCATGCAGCGAAACGATCAACTCGACTAACGTCTGCGGCAGCATTCGCTGTCCAGCGTCCGATAGGCGAATGTCGCGGATCGCACCGTCAGCGGTGACCTCAACCGTGACGCAGCCCGTCGGGTCGGCGACGGAAATCCGCTGCTCGCTCAATGCGAAGGTGAGTTCGTCCAAGATCGCATCCCCCGTTCTTCCTGAACTTATGCGCAGGCAGTATGGCAGAATCTGCGCCGACAAGCCCGAATGGGAGTCGGCTTGCATCACGGAGGGGATTTCCGGTGACCGCGTTCGAATTCGACCCTGACCAGGTACGCACGCTGGGGCAGGGCTTCCATCAGTCGGCCAGCGACATCGCACTCGCCGATGTCGACGGCAATTCCGACCTCCTAACCGGCGCACTACCTGGCTCACTGACGGCCGCGATGTGCGGCACGGTCAGCGGGATCGCGGCCAACGCCCAGCGGTTGGTAGCCACTGATCTGCGCTCGCTGGGGCAGGGTGCGCTGGTTGCGGTTGGTGAGGTCACCGGCAGGGACGAGTCCGCGGCGACCGAGATCGCGCGGGGAGCACAGGGGGTCCGATGAACGCCGTCGCACCGATGACGATCTCGCGCGCTCGCAGCTGGAAAACCGAGACGCTCGGTTTGCATGGGGTCGCGTGGCAGTTGGCCGCGAAGAAGATCCGTGACGAGCAGACGGCGGTCGCTTCGAGCGCGGGGCAGTCCGATGCGTACTGGAAGCGCGAATCCGGCGACGCGATGCGCACCCGCGCACGGACCGTCGCCAGCGACACTGACAAGCTCGCCACCGCACTGTCGGCGGCTGGCACTGCGGCAACCGTTGCGGCACAAGACCTTTCGTCGCACCGTTTGGTTGTATTGAAATACGCCGACGACGCCCGCGCCAACCAGTTCGACGTCGCCGACGACGGCACCGTCACCCCCAGCGCCGCCATGTACGCGACGTTGGTTTCGCGCGTCGGCAAAACCAGCGCGACGCTGGCGTGGCCGAAGCTGGTCGACGCGGCCAAGGACCGCACCGTGACGCTCAAGCAGGCCTTAGCCGACCTGCTTGCCGCCGACGTGCGCGGGGAGTCGACCATCCGCGACGCCTTCAAAGGCCTTCCCCCTGTTGATGTTTCGACGGCGCCGATGAAGAAGGAAGACGCGCCGCCCGCGAACGCGAGCGTGGAAACGAACCGGCATTGGTGGAACAGTCTTACGACCGCGCAGCAGCAGGAGATGATCGAGAAGTACCCGGAGACGGTGGGTAACCGTGATGGGATTCCGGTCGATGCGCGGGATTCGGCGAACCGGAAACGGCTTCCCAGCTTGATCCTGGACGCTGAGGCTCATCAGCAGACCGTCGCAGCGCAGTACGGCACCAATAGCGACCAGTACAAGCTGGCCACGCAGAAACTCGACGACTTACGCAATGTCGAGACAGCTGCGGAAAAAATCAAGGGCGCCGACGCGCACAATCAGCGCTACCTGATGATGCTCGACACCACGACGGGCCGTAAGACTCGGGCTGCGATCGCGGTAGGTAACCCAGACAAAGCTGACCACGTGTCGGTGACAACCCCCGGCCGCACGACGACTACCGGGAGCCTGCCTGGGATGGTCAAGGAAGCGAACAATCTGCAGTACGAGGCGGAAAAGCAACTCCGGCTGCAGGGCAAGAACGACACGGTCGCCTCGATCGCATGGCTGGGCTACGACACTCCGCAGAATCCGAAAGCGATTACCGTCGGGGAACTCGCCGAAGCGGGAGTCGACACGGGCACAGCCGACCGAGCGGCAGAGGGCGCGAAGGCGCTCAACCAGTTTTACAACGGCCTCGAAGCGTCGCACGATGGCGGAAAAGCCCCGCACATTACCGCCGTCGGCCATTCTTACGGCTCGCTGACTACTGGCCTCGCGCTGCAAAATGGCGAGCACCCAGTCACCGATATGGTCGTGTACGGCTCACCCGGAGTCGGCGCGAATTCCCCGACCGAACTCGGTTTGGACAACGGCCACGCTTACGTGATGCGCGCCGACGACGACCTGATTAGGTGGGCGCAAGACGTTCCGAAAATCCTTGACTGGAACGGTGTTGCGCATCCATTGGTCGAAGATTGGCAGGACAATAACAACGGCGGATTTGGGTCCGACCCGGCTCGTAACCCGAATTTCACTCAACTCGAAACCCACGACTCGACCTCAACTGACGGACAGCATCGTCGACTCCCCGGTGCACATGGGCACAGCGACTATCCGCGATCTGCGGGCGGCACTGACGCCGACCCGCTCCCCCGAGTGACTACCTACAACGTCGCTGCCGTCGTAGCGGGACTTCCCGAGAATGCTATCCAGGTGCGTCGATGAAACTTTGGGTTCCCATTACAGCGCTAGCGACCGTATTTCTTACGACTGCGTGCGTGAATGTAATCGACCTTGTCGACCCGCCACAGTACCCACCGCCCAGCCAAGACGAATTGATCGCGGCGCGCGAGAAAATGGAGCGCATCCCGCGACTGGAGGAGGTCACGGCACAACTATTCCCGCATGTCGACGAAATAGTGGCCGTCATCAATCAGACGAATCCGCAGCTCCACGTGACCTCAGCGAACCTCCTTGATATGTGGCTCGATGCCGAAACCGTGCAGAAAACCAAGAGGGAACTTGGGGTCGACGACGTAGAACTCGACGCCTGCAGGGACTTGATCGCGCCCAAGGTCGGTGGCGTCGGACGCGGACGTGGCGCGCGCACGGCGGGAGAAATTTCGCCAGAGTCGTGGCAAGCGGTTCGAGCCAAAGTCATCAGCAGCGGCCGAGCCCTACAGATGACCGAGCGGATACCCTCGCCGCCAGCCAAAGGTGACGGTCCAACGCGCCGCTCGATCGAGATGTACGCGCCAGACGGGGCAAGTATCGAGGTCTACAACGAGTTCGTCGAGAACACGGGATGGGTAATAACTGTGGCCGGTGAAACCGGATGCCGAATTGCCAACGACCCGGCCAAGTTTGGCGTCACCATGACGTCCGTGCCGGGGAAACCTAAGTGATGGGGACAGCGATCGTGAAGAAGAATGCACTGCGGGGCCGCCGCTCGGCGCTGTTGGTTGGACCAGCGCTGGTCGCGTGCGCGGTGGGCGCGTGCTCGACGACACCAACAGATTCCCCGCCCACACCTGCGACGACCGTCGCCGCCAAGGCCGACTTCGACCCGTGCTCGGACTTGCCAGCTGCATACCTCCAGCGCGAAGGCCTCAAGCGCTTGGGTGAGCCCGAATCTCTCGACAACGGCACTCTCAAGACGCACGGCTGCGCCTACATCAGCCATGGCGGTCTCGGCTACGACGTTCGAATCGTTCGAACCACGACCACGCTCGATCAGATACGCGCGAAATTCCCAGATTCCTATCGAGAGGAGCAGTTTTCCGGTCGCCGCGGCGCGTTTTATTCACTGTTTCCCCGACAGCAGGATCGCGGCGAAAGCTGCGTGGTCAATGTCGAGACGCGGAACGGCAGCTTGGAATTCGATTTGTCAAATTCCAAGTCGACCGAAACGGGCAATATCGATAGCTGTGCATTGGTGCGAAATATCGTGACGGGCGTACTGCCCTATGTCCCAGCGGAGGCATGAGTTGAGCGCATTCAAAGACCTGACGACTCAGGCGCAGGCAGGCGCACTTGGCCTAAGCGCGGACCCATCCGCGTTCGTCAGCCTGGAAAAGGCGTGCATTGACCGCATTACCGCGATCGCTGCCATCAAGAAGAAGGTCCGAACCGTCGCCGATAACGAGGTGTGGGGCATCGGAGAAGGAGCCGCGGTTCTCACGTCGGCACAGACGATGGTGCGCCGGTTCCGGGAGAAGGGTGCCGACGGCCCAAATAACGCGCACGACGTCTTGGACGAACACCAGACGACCGCACGCGAAATGTTGACCTTGTTCCGGACGATTCGCCAGCGCCTTGAGGAAGCGGACTCTGCCTTCGCCGCGCAATTCAAGCAACTCGCAACTGCGGCGGGTATCGACACAGGGAGCGTGAAGTGAAAGCCTTCGACCCACCCTCAATCACCAACCCCGAAAACGTCGACCACCTAACCCACCAACAAATCATCGACGCCTTCAACGCCGTCATCAACGAAACCCACTCGATGGTCACTACCTGGCAGCAAAGCAAGGTCGACTTTCGCGAATCAACCGCTTCCTTCCTCGCCGCGATCCGCGCAGCGGCGGACGGCAAGTGGACCGGCGCATCCGCCGACGCCGCCATCACCGCAACCACCCACTACGCCGCCGCAGCCGACGACCTCGACGAACTCTTCGCCGACATGTCCAACGTCGTGAACAACACCGCGACCATCGCCGTCATGGCGAAGGCGTTCATGCCGAAAGTTGTTGCGGTAACGGCGAATCAAACCACGGATCCGCAGGAATACGACAAGCAGTCCCGCGAAGCGAAGGAAGCCCAGGACGAGGCGCGCCGGATCATGCGTGGCCGCTACATCGTCGGCTTCCAGCACCAGGACACCCAAATCCCGACGTTCCCGCCCGCAACCAAGGTGGTCGCCGCAGGTCCCGGCGCGGACGGTGGAAACCCTTCCGGCGCACCAGGTTCCAACGTGGTTGGCGTACCGGGTTCTTCGCCAAGCGCGCCGGGAGCGGGCCAGCCGGGCGCGAACCCAGCGCAACCGTCGCCAGACAGCACCGTCCCCGCCGGAGCGGACGAATCGCTCACCGGCGGCTCCCCGCAAAACGGCACCGACGACAGCAAAACCCAAACGGCAGGCACAACCCAATCCCCAAGCCAGCCAACAACTTCGACACCTGCCGACACCGCACGCCCGAACACTTCGCCCTCAACAAACCCGACCATCCCCGGCGCTCCGGGCGGCCGAGCTGGCACTCCATCGGGCGGTGCCCCGGGCGGCCGAGCAGGCACTCCATCGGGCGGCACCCCAGGCTCTCCCTCGCGCCCGCAGGTCCCGGGCTCGTCGATCGCAGCCCCGGGCGGCGGCGCGCAATCCTCCCCAGCCGCCGCCCGCGCGGGCTCCCCAGGCGCACACGGCGCGAGCGGCCCCATGGGCGGCGCGCCAATGGGCGGCCGACCCGGCGACGACAAGGAAAAGCAAGACCGAAAGGTCAACCTGGTGCACCCCGAAAACACCGAAGAACTGCTGGGCGTCATCAAGTTCGTCCCGCCCGTCCTCGGCGCGGACCCGACCATCGACGACGGTGACCGATGACAACCTGGATCTTCCCGATCGAGGATTTCGCCGCCCTCTGGTACGCCCCAGCGGCCGACCGAATGCTGTACCCGTTGGAATACCTGAGCCGGTTCAGTCACATGAACGAGTTGCTCGCGCACCGCGCGGAAGTGCGGCGCGAGTGGTCCGAGCAAGGGCGCTTAGACATGGACGAAGCCGAAAAGCTCACGCGCGCAAGGCAAATCCTCGTCGCTCCGGAAGCATGGACCGAGGTGAATGGCTTCGGCCAGGATGGTGCCATCCGCTTCACCGCGGCCCGCCACGCGAACCACTGCGCGACAGCGGAGCAGTCCGCCGACGGCGAACGCGTCCGACTTCGCCTGACCGCAGCCGAAAAACTCACCGCCGCGACAGCCGCGGCCCTGCCGAAATCGCCGCCCGGCACGCAACCCCCGGTCCGCTTCCACCAGGCCGACCTGGCACCGCAAGACCCGACGTTGGTTACCTATTCGAACGCCCGAACCCCCCGCGACCGCTACCGCCAGCTACGCCGCCAACCGTGCACGTCAGCGGGCACAATCCACCTTTTCGCAGGTCCTCGCGACACCCAGGGCGCGCCGCAAATCCCCGCAACGACCCTGGAATGGCACGACCGCCCGGGCGGCCGCTACCTCGAGTCGGGCAAGACCACACGCACCATCCGCCCAGGAACTCCCCGAGCAATCACGGAACACCTAACCCGCTACTTAGCCGAAATCCTGGCCGCCCGGGCCGACGACCGCTTCGGCGCGTACCCGTACTAGCACGCTGCCATCCGGGTAGCTTTTCGGGAGCCGGATGGCGTGACCGGACTTGTGGCCGTGAAGGGTCGTGAGCGGCCAGCCGCTGGGTCGTGAGCGCGCAGCCCCGCGACTCAGTGCGCAAGCAGGTCATCGACGCTACTCGCGTCAAAAATGTAGTCCAACCATCCTTGAACCCGCTCCCGCGAAGCACCGCGAACCGCCCCAACTACATTTGCTGGCACCTCCACCTGAAAGCGCTGCGCGATCTGCTTGAGCAGGGTCTCAGCGTCAGCCTCTGCCTTGGCCTCAGCCGCGATCTGTTCCGCCGTCGTCATCACTGCTTCCTTGGTTAAGTTCCCCCAGCAAGGCCATGCAACGCCTCCGTCAACGGGCGACCACTACTGACGCCGTTGTGAGCGCGTACCGCATCAGCGCGCAACCTCCCGGCTCAGTGCGCAAGCAAGTCGTCCACGCTGCTCGCGTCAAAAATGTAGTCCAACCACCCCTGAACCCGCTCCCGCGAAGCGCCGCGAACAACCCCAACCACGCTTGCCGACACTTGCACCTGAAAGCGCCGAGCGATCTGCTTGAGCAGGGTCTCGGCGTCAGCTTCCGCCGCAATCTGTTCCGCCGTAGTCATCACTGCCTCCTTTGCCACCGGGCCAATCTCCCCAGCGAGGCCGAGCAACGCCTCCGTAGACGTGCGGCCACTACTCACAATGTACGTCATGAACGCTTGAAGATCTTCCCTGGTCAGGTGCCGGAACAAGTCGATATCGGCGTGCAGAACAACGTGAAGTTGCTCGTTGCGGTAGACGACGCGTTGTGCGATCAGGAGTAGCCGCACTACGTCAGGGACTGGGCGCTTGCGCAAAACTTCGAGATCTACCGCGGCGACGTCTTCGAGCATGAACCGAAACCGCGGCAGATACGGTGCAAGGCGATCACGAGCCTCGACCGGCAGCCCACTGGTATCGATGAGGTCCGCCAACTCGGTCGGATCGGTCCACAAGTTGCCGTCCGGCCCCGTGTGCACGACGACGGGAATGAACAACGGCAACATTGTCGGGGACTGTTTCCGGTGATCGTCGAGATACTTGCGCCAGAACTGGGTCGCGTACTCGGCCATGCGCAAGGCCATGAACCTGTCGCCTCTCGCCTGGTGCTCGATCAGCAGGTACAGGAACACCTCCTCGTCAACGCCGATTAGTCGCGCGTGATAGAGCAGGTCGGTGAATCGTTCCTTCAACTTTTCGGAGACGAACCCGCCAGGCACCAGGCGCAATGTCGACCAATCAATGCATGCGGCAATCTCTTCGGGCAGGATGATCGCCAATTCGCTTGCGGCGTTGTCGGGTCGGGACATGATGCGGCGAAAAAGGGTGTCGTGCGGGTGATTCGGCTCGCCAGGCTCCTTCTTTTTGCTGGTCATGGCGGCGAGGCTAGCAGCGGGCACCGACAAGCAACGCGGGCAACCGCGTCGCGCTGATGAGCGACTACACCAGCGCGGCCCGAAACTCCGTCGGGCTCGTCCCCCGCAACCGCTTGAACGCCGCGCTGAACCCGAACGCATCGGAATAGCCGACGGACGTCGCCACCTGTGCCACGCTCCGCGCCGGGTCGGCGAGCAGTTCTTCCGCTTCCGCCATCCGCCACTCGGTGAGGTACGCGAGCGGCGGTTCGCCCATTACCTCGGTGAAGCGCCGCGCGAACAGTGCCCGCGACACCGCCGCCTCAGCGGCCAGGCTCGCCACGGTCCAGCGGTCGAAGGGCCGGCCGTGGATCGCGGTGAGGGCTGGTCCAACGACCGGGTCGGCCATGCCGCGATACCAAGCCGGCGCGTGGTCTTGCTGCGCGGAAAGCCAGCTGCGCAGGGTGCAGACGAGGGCCCAGTCGAAGAGTCGGTCCATGAGTGCTTGCGACCCAGCGCTGAGCTGAACCGCGTCGGCGGCGGAGTTTTCGAGCCATAAACACGTCTCGGCCTCCTCGTGGACAACGAGCACCTTCGGCAACGCGCTCAGTAGACGCTCATGCCGCCGGTCAGACGCGCGATAGGCACCGACGAGAAGCGAAGCCTCGCCTGGCACACCGGTTTTCGTCGGCGAGGGGATCAATTCCGGTGCGTCACAACCAAACCCACCCGGCACGAAACACGACAGTTCGTAGGCCTCGTGTGGTTGGTCGAGCGTGGCGGGGTCGTCGGCCAAGTGGAAGAGCTCTTCGGCCTGCACAAGGGCGGTGTCTCCCGCGTTCAGGATCGTGTGTGACCCGTCGGCGAGCACGAGTGTGCCGCCGCCGTGCAACACGGTGACCATGACAAGCGGGACGCGGTCGGCGAAGCGAATCGTCCACGGCGACCGCAAAACGGCATGTGCCACAACCGATCCCGACGCGCGAATGCCACTCAACAACGAACTCAACGGGTCCACTCCACCAAGATAGACGAATTCCTATCAACGGGAGATGATCACCCATAGATCGTCCACGCGATCAACGCTTTACTCAAAGCACAGGGCAATCACCACACTTCACCAGGAGCTCCCGTGCAACAGTCGTCCACTCTCGAAACCTCAAGTAGCACAGCACTTGTCGTTGTTGGTCACCATCGCCCCGACTCACTGTCGGCCCACATCGCCCACCGCGCCGCCGCACGCCTGACCGCCGCGAACTACACCGTCGACTTCCTCGACCTCCATGCCGAAAACTTCGACCCCCGCATGACCGTGGCCGACCAACCAGGTTGGACCAACCGCGACAAGCGCTACTCCCCCGACGCCGAGTCCCACATGCAGCGCGTCCTCGCCGCTGACGTGATCGTCGTCGTCTTCCCGGTCTACTGGCAGAGCGTGCCCGCGATCCTGAAGGGCTGGATCGACCGCGTCTGGAACTACGGCTTCGCCTACGGCCGCAGCCAACCGCGCTTGGCAGGCAAGCGCATCCTGTGGCTCGGCTTGGCAGGCGCGACAGCCAACGACGAAATCCTGCCGAGCATGCAGCAGTTGCTTGAAGCCCAGCTCAGCGAGGGTTTGGCATATTACAGCGGCTTCGCCGACTCCCGAGTCGGCTTGCTCCCGGATGCGGAGGAACAGCCGCAACTGGTCGGCGCGGACGGCAGCCTGACGTTTGGCGAGGCGATCACCGGCGATGCGCGCGACGCGCATTACCAGGCGTTTGAGGCGAAAGCGGAGGCTTTCGTCGACGACTTAGTCGCCGCCGCCCTCGTCCGCGTTTGAGCGACGAGGACGCCATCGACCGCAGCATGGGAAGCCGATTCGAGCATTGGCTCGAATCGGTGCCAGCGAATAACGAGCTCGGCCATGTCGGTCACCGCGGTGCACTTCTCCCCGCCCGCGCAGCTGACGATAGTGATCACGAACGGGATGGTCGTCGGCTTGGGCTTCGGATGCTCACACAAATGTTGGCGCACGGCCGCTACGTTTTACTCCATTCCCGGGAAGGCCATCAATGCGTCGTTTGTTGACTGGTGCTCGTGCGCGTAGTAGAGATACCCGGTTTCGCCGGAGTAAAGATTGACACGGAACAGCAGATCACCGTCGGTGTTGTCGAGGACGCGGTTGATGTAGGCGGTCGATTGACTTTGCAGGCTCGACCAGTCGATCGCTTACGCCAGCAACGGCGCGACCGCTTCGACGAGCGTGCGCGGTTGCCGTCACCGGGCTGCTCAGGGTGTATTTGACGACGTAGTCGTGTAGTTAATGTACCGAATCCCCCATAGCGGCAGACTATTTCGCGAGGAAGTGGGAGGCAAATCACGCCCTGAATGTCGGGATGGCGAAGCCATATGTGGACGGCCACGGCCTAAGGTCCAGGTGTCCACACCGCGTTCTCCCGCGGCCCCGGGGTCCAGATTTGTCGTTGTCGCGTAACAGTATTCGTGGAACGGCACCGATTTCGCCCTGGCGATGCCCAGTCTGGTCAGCGCAAGGCCGCCCTTGAGTCGGGGAGTGGCGTGCGCAAAGCCGCCCTCAAGTCGGCGACGGGCTTGCGCACGACCGGCAAGTCTCACAGCGCGCTAAGGGTCAGCCATCGGTGCCAAAAACCTTTAATTCGCCCCGGCGATCCAGGATGGCCCGGTGCAGCGCGAACAGCATTCGGTCGAGTTGACGACGCCGAAGGCAGTTGGTCGAGTCGCGAGAACCGCCTCCTACGTCGCCGCCCAGCCCGTAACGAGATTTCAGCTGGTGCGGCTGGACAATGACGACTTCGGACCGTAGCTGTGCGGTCGGCCGCCCTGCGGAACGGCGAGCTGCTGTACTTGCACTGTGATCGACTGCATTCTCCCACCGCCTGGTGGGTTGGCCGACCGCCGATCAGATGCGCACCGAACTCGTCGGAAGGCCCTCGCCGCTGCAGCCATGACCCGCAGTAGCTCGCTGGCTCGAACTTGCACGCGAATCACGGAAGTCAGTACAGCTCAAGGATTTCGCGACACGACACTGTCCGGCACCTGGCATCCCACTCGCTGGTGGTCGCGGACAGGTGCTCCGCACGAACTACCCCAACCGCGCCGCCATCCCCAAATACGCCCAGCGAATCGACGCCGGCGACATCGTCGCCGACCTCGACGGCGGAACGGGAGTCGTGCTTAAAGACAGCGATCCAACGCTGCCGGACGGCGAAGGCATTGAGGAGCGCCTAACCCGACGCGAAGTCGAAAACGGCACTCCCCGGTGCGATCCGCAGCGCGAACCTGGCACCCGATGCCGACATCGCGGTCCCGTGACCAGAACCAGCGACATCGACTGGTATATCACCACCCTCTGCCGAGCGGGCCTGCCGGCGATGCCCTTGGGGTATTACGACGGAACTCAGACCGACCGCATCAAGGTCGGCACAGTGCACCGAGCCAAGTGCATGGACTCACCGCCGTCTTCCACGTCACCTAGAAGGCCCGTGCGGATTTGTCCCAGCTCGCGGGCGGTGCCCGTGACCACGCCGAACTCTTAGCCAGACAGCGCCTGGTAGCCGCCAGCCCAGCCCGCGACTACTTATGGGTCGCGTTGGCTACCGACTGACGAATAGAGTCCATCCATACGGTGCGCCTAAGCAAAACCACGTCTCGGCTGACCTCAGCTAAACTCCGCCCTATGTCGCCAGAGGAGCCCAACGACACCGCGTTCAAACCCGAAGAGGTCGTCGAGGAGGTGTTCGAGGGTGAGGCCACCGGCGTCGAGGTAGAGCATGAGGAAACCACTCAGCGCGACACCGAGATTCGGCCTTGGGACCCAGAGAAGATCCGTGTGACGACTCGCGGGTACTCGATGCGGAACGTGTTGGACATGATCGATGACGGCGAGCTAGAGCTAGCGCCCGATTTCCAACGTAACCGCGTGTGGCGCCCGCGCCAGAAGTCTCGCTTGATCGAGAGTCTGCTGCTGCAGATCCCATTGCCCGCGTTCTACTTCGCCGAAGACAAGTCGGGTGGCCTTCGTGTTGTCGATGGGCTGCAACGCCTTTCGACAATCCATGACTTCACTCGAAATCAGACGTTCGCGCTTGCCGATCTTGAGTACCTCTCTGAGGAGTGTGGCGGAAAGTACTTTGAGGACCTCTCACCGCCGCTACGTCGCCGACTTCTCAACACCACCCAGATTGTCGTTCATGTGATCGACCCATCGACCCCGAATGATGTCAAGTACAACATCTTCAAACGAATCAATACCGGTGGTGAGCCACTCAACGCGATGGAAATCCGCCATTGCATGAGTCGTAACCGGAGTAGAGACTTCCTCAAACTGTGTGCCTCCAGCGATTCTTTTAACGCGGCAACAGGCGGCCGACTTCGCGATCACGTACGGATGAACGATCGTGAGGCTGTGCTTCGCTTCATCGCGTTCCGGCGCTTGACACATATCAGCGAGTACGAGCAATATGGCAGTCTGGAGACGCTTCTTGATCGCACCGCCGAACTGATCGACTCCAAAGACGACGTCCCTGATGAGCTACTGGACCGATGGCATCATGACTTCGTGCGCGCGATGGACAACGCTCGACTCGTCTTCGGCGAGCATGCCTTTCGGAAATGGCCGCGGTCAAGCGACCGTCTGTCGCCGTTCAACCGTGCTCTGTTCGAGAGTTGGGCGGTGATGCTTGCCGACTACCATCCTGACCAGCTAGCAGGGGTGCAGACCAAGATCGTCGAGCGGGCACGAGCCGCGATGACTAACGATAGCGCCTACATCGCCTCGATCAGCGCCTCGACCTCAGACCCGCAACGAGTCAAGGCCCGCTTTGCCAAGCCGCGCGCCATCATGCAGGATGTCGGCTTGTGATCTCATCCATCGAAATCGCCAATTTTAAGCGGTTTCAACATCTTTCGCTGAGCCTGCGGCCGTTGACGGTACTCACTGGCCTCAACGGCGCGGGTAAGAGCACGGTGGTACAGGCGTTGCATCTGGCTCACCAAGGCCAGCTCGACTCCGATCAATTCGTCTCCCTGAACGGATATCCGGGCCTGAATCTGGGTCAGGCGGCCGATGTCCTCGCGGCCGAGGCCACCTCGGACACGATCGAGATATCGGTTTCCCACGACGGCGGCAAGCTGGCCACCTGGGCCTTCAGCGGTGCGGCGAACCCCGACTCGTCAAGGTTGAGCGTCGTGACGCGTCCCGACGGCGCGGTCTTCCCATTGGGGGATAGGTCGGGAGCCTTCACTTACCTGGCCGCCGAACGCCTCGGACCACGGATCGCCCTGCCTACTTCCCCATCCGAGAACGGCTGTGTCGTGGGGGAGGACGGTCGTTTCGCGGCGCACGTCCTCGCGTTGGCAGACCGGGTGGAAGTCGGTCCCACCAGGCTGTCGCAAGACTCGACCTCGCCGATGCTGCGGCCGCAGGTTGAGAATTGGATGACTCGTCTTGTCGGGCCACTGCAAATCGAGGCTCAAGTCGTGCCGCGCACGGGCGTGGCCACGCTGAATGTGCGTGCAGGTTCGCAGGACGAGTGGCTGTTGCTAACCAACACTGGGTTTGGCATCAGTTACGCCCTGCCGATCATTGTGGCCGGGCTCGTGGCCCCAATCGGAGGACTGCTCATCGTCGACAGCCCCGAGGCGCACCTGCATCCGGGCGCACAGTCGATGATGGGCCGATTCCTCGCGATGGTCGCGGCCTCAGGAGTGCAAGTGGTAGTCGAAACTCACAGTGACCACGTCTTAAACGGAATCCGTCGAGCAGTGGCGGCCAATGAGTCGCTAACCCACTCCGATGCACTCGTGTACTACTTCGGGGGCGACCGCACACCTCACGAACTCGCCGTCGGGCCGACCGGTTCGATGAGCGACTGGCCAGCTGGCTTCTTCGATCAGATCGATGACGATCTCGGCTTTATCAATCGGGCACGGCGGAGGTAGCGATATGCGGGGGTGGCGATTCGTCATAGATGAGGCGGGGTTCGCCTTTGAATCCGAGGTCCCAACGGAACTAGAGGAAGACTTCGCCCAGTACCTAGACGTGCTTGAGTACGTGCGTACCACACCCGGGACCGTCAAGCGATCCGATGTGTTATTCGACATCGAATCAGCCTCGGGCGCAACATTGGTCGACCATCTTTGCGATCCGCGGATTAACCGCGATATTCGCCATGAATTGCACGGTCGGCTCGACAAGATCGCAGAGTACGACGACGACCTCGAAGACTGGGAGTTCCTCGTCGACTCGACGGTTCTTCCAGTGGCCCCGAGCATCGGAATCTGCTCAAAGTACGCGGCGAAAGGGGTCATGCTCGCCTGCCTAACGACAATGCGCGCGGGGCGGCGGGGCGCGCGAGCAGTGCGAGCCACGAGCGGTGACAGCAGCGTCGCGATCCATTTCGTCGCGGACTCAAGCGACGGCCCGTCTTTCTGGCGCGCGATCATCGACGCTGAGCCCGACCTACTCGACGACTTCGCCGACCATCAGCACCTTGCCTTCCCCAACACTGTTTTTGCCGAGAATATTTGGGACCAGATCAGCAGATTCGATGGCTCGTCGCTTGAGGTGCGGCGCGCGCTGATCGCGAATCTCGGCGGACTGGACGACTACGTGCTGCGAATCTGGGCCGAGCATAGCGAGCCGATCCAGCGGATCAAGCAGATGCAGATCGCCGCCAGTGTGAATTGTTCGCCGGAGAGCCCCAACACACACAAAAATTCGAAGGCAATGCATCAGCGTCTCGTGGAGTTCGACGGCGAGCAGATCACTTGCCAGTGGCACGCGAAGCTTGAGCGACACCGCAACCGGATCCACTTCGCCGTACACGACGGGCGGTTGTTCGTCGGCATCTTCGCTGACCATCTGCTTCTCTGAGCACCGGCACCGCTCGTCAAATCGCTAGCGAGGCGGCGCAACCAACGACGACAGCTTTTTCGTCCAGATCAAGGCAAGTCTTTCGCGCGCACGGGACCCCGCGACATACAGGACATTGCGCAGCTTATGTTCTTCAAGCTTGCGCTCAGGGCCCGTCATCTTCTGCACGTAGTACGGCGGGAAAGAGTCAGCTCCCAGTCGCACCAGTGCAACAGCGCGAAACTCCAGGCCTTTAGCGCGGTGCATTGTCATCACCCGCACCGCGTTGCCAAGCTTGTCCTCGTCAGTTTGTTCGGTCACGACCGCGCTGGCGATCCCTCTGTCGGCCAACGCGTCGGCGACAGACTGTACAGCTTTGCGATCGTAGGCGAACACGGCAATATCAGACAACGCCAGACCGTCGGTAATCCATGCATTGATCTGCGCAATAAGGGCTTTGTCCTCTCCCGCAGCCGAATCGCATGCATGCGGTTCAGGTTCTGGCCCCTTGAACACCGACCGCGCTCCAGCGAGGGTATCGGCCGAGAGATCGAGATCATCGACCTCGGCATCGACGGCCGACAGGCACCAGTGCAGGATCTGTTTGGAGGTGCGGTAATTGACGGTCAGTCTGCGTGATCGGCCACGCGTCTCAATTCCGTAGCGCGACAAAGGAGTCGGCTTGCCGTAGATGCGCTGATGCGCGTCACCGACGATGAACAGATCGTCCATGCCGGACGCGATCAACGAGCGCAACAACTTCCAATGAGCGGGGTGCAGGTCCTGCGCCTCGTCGACGACTGCATGCCGGTAGCCCATTTGGTCCCGCAACGCCGGTTCCGTAGCAACAGTCGCGGCGGCACGGGCGGCGAGCTGGATGAAGGTCATCAGCCCGGCTGATCGCATCAACCGTTCGAACTGCTCGATGACCTGCCACACATCGGCACGCTGCGGACGGGTGAGCCGTTGGGCCCGGCCGCTGCGCGTGACTCGCAAGTACGCAGCCTCATCGACGATCGCATTGCCGAGAACCACTCGCGACCACTCGTCGGCAAGGAAGGTGGGCGACCAATCGCCCAACCCAACCATCGCGGCGCTCGCCCACAGCTCCCGCACTTCCTCGCCCTCGGCGGAGACGAAGCGAACATCACCGAGCGCCTTGCGCCCAGCGTCCGTGGCGGCGACAACCCGGCGGGCCAACGCGTCGATATTCACGACGTCGACGCGCTCGGAGATCTTCGGACCGGCCAGTTGCTTCAATTGGGACTCGATAGTGCGGGACAGGTTCTTGGTGAAGGTGGTGAACAGCACCTTGTTCGTGGAAGCGGTGTCGAGATGACGAGCCAGGTGACGTGCGCGGTGAATCGCCGTGACCGTCTTGCCGGTGCCCGCCCCACCGGTGACTCGGAACGGACCGTTCCACCCTGTGTGCTGAGCGAGCTTGCGCTGCAACGGATGTAACCATACCCGCCACGCGGCCAGATCACCTTCCAGGACCGCCCGCAACTCGTCCTCGTTCTCACCCTCGTAGGCAGTGAAACTCAACCTCGACAGCGGGCGATGCAGGGCGGCCGCGATGTCGTCGACGTCGACCTCGCCAGGATCCTCGATCACCAGATCGGACCACACTTGGTCTGGGCTCTTACCGTAGACGAGGTCGAGCACGGCATTGCCCTGCGAGGAGGGTAGCGCGGAGACGATGGCTTCCAGGGTGTCCTCATCGGTCACTTGCCGCAGCTGTTCGGCAATGTCGGGCGCGACACCGAAGCGTTCTAGATCCTTCTGCTTGATCCCCGTCGGCATGAGCGGTGGTGCGGCCGCCGCACTCGGCCGCACGCTACGGGCCTTCTCTACTACCTCACCCAGCGCCGCTGAGTCGAACAGTTCCGCAGCACCGGTCTTGGGGTTGACCTGCAGGGTCAGTTTGCTCGCGTAGTCGTAGGCATCGTCGTGCTTCTTGACCGCGACGAGATACAGGATGCTGGTGTCGCCGTCGGCACCGGCCGCGATCAGCACCGCCCGATAGTTGTCAGTCACCCGTGCGGTGCGGACAAGCTTGTGCTGCGCCAGCTTTGGGATCTTGTAGTCCAGTCCGGGCGCCTCAGGATCCTGCGAGAGTTTCATGATGAAGCTCAACACCCGACTACGTATGCTGCCGTCGAGCTGGTCGTAGGAGCTGGTGAACAAGTCGTGCATTCGGACTTCGGCCTTCATCGCGAGCTCCCGTTCACCATGTCTTCGACTTCCCGTGCCAAGGTATTCGGATCGTAGGATCCCTGCGCCGTGGTGATCGTCCACCCATTGGCCTCCAACCAATCGTCACGATCGGCGTCGGAGTCGACAACAACTACGAGTTTAGCTGCAGGCCAAGACAATTCGACCTGCCACACCGATTCGCGCGGACCGACCTCCGCTCCTGCCTCGGGTACCTCGATGCCTTCCTCCGCCATGATCGCGATCAGCTCCGCCAGCACCGGATCGGTGTACTCGCAGACCTCCGACCATGCTGGGCTCAGTTCGGTCGTGGCCGTCACAGTTGTGGTCGGCACGGCCGACGCGAGCGGAATCATCGCGCCAGCGAACGGTTCTTGACTTGTAGTCGTCCAGACCTCGACCATGCGCAGCGGCAGGTCGTGTCCGAACCGAGGCCGGGTGAGGAACTGCAAGACGACCGACCACCGCAACCAGTCCCGCCACCGGGCACGATGTGTCGGTGAACCGACCTCGGTCGGGTTGTCATCGAGTACGCACAGGACACCCAGCGTCGACAGGTGGTCGGTCGGATCCGCCAGGATGACGATCGGTACACCGCTCGATCCCGCACGCGGCACCATCATGACCGAGCCAGCGGGATCGGCAGTCGGCAATTGGCCCGCTATCACCGTGTTCAGTCCGGCGACCAGCGCGCTCGGCGCGATCATCGTCGGCTCGGCCGACCCATGTTTGCCCGGGTCGACGAGAGCGAGGACAGTCGCGAGCGCGCCGTCGCCCCACAATGACGCATCGGGGTCGGCGAGATACTCGACGAGGAGATCGATGGGGTTGCCCCACAGCGTTTTTAGCCTGGGGTCGTCGATTCCCGCGCCTGCGGTGTTCTGCATCTGCTGATGGATGAGGTCGTCGACACCTGACTTGCGGGCGCGAGAGGTAAAGGCCTGGACATCGTCCCATGACAGCGACCAAACCCGGCGCCCGGTCCGTCGGAGTGCATCGCGCTTTTCGGCGTCGTCGGCGGTGCGGTTGCAGGCCGTGCTCGCATGGAATCGCTGCCCATCTAGATAGACCGCGACATCGCAGCCCTGCGCGTCGGTTCGGGTGAACAGGAAATCAGGCTGGGTCGTGATCGCGCCAGCTTTGATGTCCACTAGGGGGCGCATTCGCCAGCGTCGGGGCTCGCCTTCCGCGTTCGCCAACCGCAGATCGAGCTCCGTGCCCTTTGCACCAAGCGCGGCCTCCACGGCCCAGGCGTCCCGGCTCGCGACATGCTTTTCGAGCGCGTCTCGGAACTGCGCCTCCAGTTCACTGAGTTGCACCTTCGCAATGTCAACGGTGCTGACAGTCGGAATCTGCGTCGACTGCCAATTGTCGAGAAAATCGCCGAGGAGCGCCAGCGCCGTTTCCCTTGACGCATGCGGCATCTCACGCGACGGAAGGACGCCGTAGAGGCAGCGGTGGCAGGCCGCACGGCCTTCCAAACGACAAGGGCACGCGGCGAGCAGCTCGCGGGCAAGCTTCAGGATGACGCGAAGTCGGTCCGGCTCGCCGAACCGGTCAAGATAGCCGGTACCGCCCGGAATCGTGTCGTGCAACACCAGAAAGCGACGTACCGCACCGAATCCGTCGCTCATGCTGGACGCGACCACATCGAGGTGTTGCGGGTCGCCGCCGAAGTCTTGTCGCAAGCCGAGCAGTAGCGCCGCTTTGAAGGAAATCATCGTCGTCTCGAAGTGCAGCAACGACACCGGCAGCAGCAACCGCACCGCCTGGGTCCTCAGCTCATGCGAAAGGAGCAACCGCTCCCACTTCTCCTCGGTGCCGCGGCGAATCGCACAGAATCCGCGGTGGCGGGTTCGGTCGGTTTCGGTGGGCCGTTTGGCCACCACCCCGCAGTACGCACAGGTGGTGAAGCCTGCCGCGTTCACAGTTTCACCGGCGATGGTCGCTTCCGCGCCGGGAGCATCACCGAGACCGACATTGACCGAGCGGATCAGCGCCGTGCGCGCGTATTCGGCGCCGAAGACCTCCTCCTCAAGTCGCCACGCGGTCACGATGTCGGCGGGATCGATGTCGACGCTGGTGATCCTGGTGAATAACGTCCGAGTGCGTTCGTCAGCGTCATCGTCGATGAGCGCGTCATCGAGGCGATGCACCGCCGAAACCTTCTGCAGTACGAGCACTTTATGGACCGCGCCGGAGTCGGTCACCGCCGTATCGTGACAACGCGCGCACGCCGAGAGTGGTCCGTCAACATTGGTGGTCGCCCAGCCACAAGACGGGCACAGGCGGGTCGAGGTCCATAGCGGCGCCGTGAGCGGACCGACGTCGACGGCGTCGACCTCGACACGTTTGCCGTTGGCGTAGAAGAAGGCGCCCGGAGCTAGCTCGGTGAGCGCGATGGAGCTGCTTCGTTCGTAGGTCAGGTCGAGAGCTTGTGGCTCGGGCGACCCGTTCGCATCGGTGGTCCACCACAGGTGGACATCGAGGGTGGTGGCATCGTCGAACAGATTGTAATTCGGCAGCAGACCAACCCCGCTCAACCCGGTCAGTGTTTCATGACGCCCCCGTTCGCGCAGCTGGTCGCGCAGCGCACGCGATTCACCCTGACAGCGCTTGCGATCCTCCGTTTGGTTGTCGTCGAGGTGGCCGTGTTTGTCGAGTTCGGACACGGTTTGGGCGAGTTCGTTGAGACGCGTGCGAATCTCGTCCGCGTCACGCTGCCAATTCAGGGCGACGCGCGCCGCCTGCACACGCAATCCGGATGCGGCGAACGCGCGCAATGATCGCTGTGCGGCGTCTCCGAGTTCGGCGCCGAACAGCTCAAGGAACTGGGCGCTGAGTGCCTCGGCATCGGCAGCTATCGAGTCGACCACCGATCGCAGCCAAGCGCCGTCTGCCATTCCACCGCCGAGTGCACCGTCGAGCCTGGTCGGCATAGTGGGCAGTCCCGGGAAACCACCGACAGCGAGACGATCGAGTGCGAAGGCGAAGAACTGGCGATGGAGCAGTTCGGTGGCGTTGAGGTACGCGCCGGGCGGCAGGACCTCACCGGCCAACAAATGCGTGGGCTGAGCGAAGTAGTACAGGTCGCGCGGCGAGCTGGGGACGGCGGCGAGCACGAACGCATTTCCCGTGGAACGGCCCGCGCGTCCGATGCGTTGCAAGTAGTTCGCAGTAGTGCGTGGCAACGACGCCAGGGCGACTGTGCTCAGATCACCGATGTCGATACCGAGTTCCAGCGTCGGCGTGCAGGCGAGAATGTTCGGGTCAGTCGGTGACGTACCAGCTTTGAACCGGGCCTCGACCTGCTCCCGCTCCTCGCGATCAAGCAAACTCGTGTGCTCCTCGCTGACGATCCGTCGGATGCGCCCGGAGCGATACATCGCGCGGTAGAAGTTAGCCGACTCCGGCTGTGCCGAGGCCAGAGATCCCGTGCACTGCATCCGCGGACACGGTGCGCCGTCCCACCAACCGAGTCGATCAGTGGTTGCCGGCTGGACGTGGTGACACACCGGGCATTGCAATCGCTCGATGCCGTTGGGGTCCAAGATGATTCGATCGGCATCGAGGCCGTAGACCTTCGCGCCTTTGCCACCACTACGCCGTTCGAGCGGGCCCTGTTCGCCCGCGAGCGCGTCGATCATCTCGGCCAGCAGTGCGCGGGCCTCGGGTGCTGTCACGCCGAGGCAACGCCGGGTCCAGTCGGTGAGCCGCGATTCCGTGCGCGGGTTGAGAGCCAGGAACGCGGTGTCCCCAGCGGATCCGGTGGTGAAGAAGCCAGGTGCGGGCCGCCCGTACGGGAATTTCGGCATTCCCTCAGCACTCCCGCCCCAGATAGACCACCGCTTGCCCTCGTCATGGACGTACTGGGTGAGCCACTGGTGGTGGATTCCGCCGTTGACACGCAGGTGGTCGAGCAGGCCGAGAATCCAGATCTCGTAGCGAAGTCCGCGTGTCGGGTCGTCATCAAGGGCGAGCTGGGTCGACCGGTCGTCGGGGACGTCCAGATTCAGCTGCTCCCCCGGCCCACGCCGGAGCTGGAGGCTCAGTTGCGGCAAGTTCCGATGTATGTCGCGTGCGAGGGTGGCGAAATGGTCCAGATCCACATCGATGTCTACAGCCAGTGCGCCGGTCAATTCCAGTGTGCGGCCCATCCGAGCGTTCAGCCCGGCTTCCAGGTGCGCTTGGAACATGATGCGCACGTCGAGCAGTTTGCGGAGCCAGCCACGGCGATCGCGGGCGATCCATTCGCCTTCGACGCCAGTGCGGCGAACGAAGTCGGGTGGCGTGATCGCGTAGAGATCTTCGACGGGGGTATCGGTGTACAGCCGCCGTGCGGCGGTATACAGCGACGTTCGGGTGCCCTGCGTGGCCGCTAGTAGCGCCGAACGGAAGTTGAACTGGAACGCCCGGCCCTCGATGAAGGCAGCACGATGGGCCGCGTCCTGGACGGAATCGGTGAAGACCAGAGTCTTCTTTTCCGCGTCGGCGAGATTACGGGAGCCGAATTCGCTGGTGAGTCCGACGCTGAGCAGGGTGGCCACACTCGAACCGAGGAACCGGATCGCATTGCGGGCACCGCAGGATGGGCAGGTCTGTTCGAACGCGGCAGTGTCGTCGGCGGTGACGTGCACCGCGACGGTGTTCTCCCCCGCTGACTTCCCGATCTCGAGTGTGTCGGGATCGAGGAAGCTGACATCGGAATCACCCGGACCGGCGAGCAGCAGCGCCCGGTTCTTGTGCCGGGTGGCCGGGCGAACGCTGTCGCGCCAGATCCCTTGTGGCTCATGGGCGAAGCTGTCGCCGAGTTCGGTCGTCGACGACATCCACCCCGAGTGGCCACATACCCGGCAGTGCACTGCCGGAAGATAGGTGCCATCAGGGGGCGGACCATCATGCCACCACTCGAAGCTGGTCTCGTTCGACACCCGCCGCAGCATCCGGGTCAGCTCACGTACCCATAGCTGCACTCCCACCGTGAGCAGCGGGCGGAATGCGCCTCCGGCATCGCTGACGCGGGCCACCGACAGCAAGGCGAGAAATTTCAGCAGCGCCTCTTGCACATCGTCAGGATGGCTCGCGTTGTGGACACCCCACGGCAGCACACCGGCCTGGGTGATCCGGGTGACGGCCTCGACGGGAGTAAGCGGCTCCTCGCCGAGCGCGTCGATCACAGCTCTGGTCAGAAAGTGGGTCCGTAGGACCTCGCCGATCTGTACTGGGTCGGCGTAGTCGATCGGGGCCGCGTGCGCGCCCGGTTCATTGACGGGCTCAAGGAACACCCGCGCCAAAGGCTCCCACGAACCAGGGATCGCCTCATCCGGCAGCGGTGCCGCGATCACCTTCTCGACGGCCGGGATATCGAGCCCGAAATCCACGTGCGGAACGACGTCCGCGGCCGTGAGGGCGGATTCGGTGACCAGGGATTCAGGTTCGAAGACAGTCCCGAACACCGTTTCGGCGAAGGCCAGCAGCTTCTGCGAATGGCTGCCGCCGCCGAGCGTGGCCGAGGTGGCGACCGGCGTGATCCGGCCCAGCGGGCGTCCCGCCTCCGCGACCCCGACCCGGGCCCCGAGACGTCGGATGAGCATCGCCACGTCGGTGCCCTGCGCGCCGTCGTAGGTATGGAACTCGTCGAGCACGAGGTATTGCAGGGTCGCCGCCGCGTTCTCCCACAGAGGATTGTCGCCCGAACGCAACAGCAGTAGATCGAGCATTCGGTAGTTGGTGAGCAGGATGTCGGGTGGGTTCACGCGCAGCTCATCGCGGTGATCGACGAGCTGGTCCCGGCTCGGCGTGCGCCGCCTGCCTTCGCCACCGATGTAGACACCGGCAGTGACCTCGCTCAAGCGCGGATCGTCGTGGAGATAATTCGCCAGTCGCCTGCCCTGGTCGGTGACCAGCGCGTTCATCGGATAGAGCAGGATCGCCTTGATTCCGTGCTCGCCACGAGCTTTCGCGCGGCGCACGTGATCGAGCAGCGGGATCAGGAAGGACTCGGTTTTGCCCGAACCGGTGCCCGTCGTCACGATGGTCGGTCGCGCCGCACCGTCGCGCGTCGACAGCCGCTCGAACGCCGCCGCCTGATGCTCGAACGGCCGGAACCCCTTCGGCATCCACTCCAACGGTGAACGCCACTCACGCGGAACCTGCTGGTAGGGCGTCCGCACCTTCAGATATGGCCCCCGAAAGATCCCCGTTTCGGGGTGGCGCAGAAACTCGTTGAGCGCCGCCCCCACCGTCGGATCCGCCAAGGCGAAGGTAGTGGACAGGTACTCGGTGATCGAGTCCTTCGTCTCCCCCGCCAACAAGGACGGGAAGGTCGGGGCCGTGAAGTCAGTCATCGAGGCCGAGCCTACGCGCGAAATCCGCATAGGCGGAACGCATTTCGGCCTCGCGGTCGGGTTTGTAGAACCATGGGCCGTTGTGGGCGGAGTCGGGGGCGAACGGGGTGTAGCGATCGAGGAGGTCACCGCATGACTCGTTGGCCAGGTAGGCCTGCAACAGCTTGTAATCCTCCTTCTGCTGCTTGGCACCGTGCGTACGATGGTCCCTAGCGATTCTGCGGCCCTTCGCGTCAAAGTACATTTCGTATTCGTATTTACGGAGGACCCCAAACTGTGCACGGAACATTAGGGCAAGGTGATCCGCACTCAACCCCAGCATCAACGCCGCGAGCGCGTCGACCTCAACGAGCGCTGCGCGACGGGAGAACTCCGACCTCAGCGCAACCGTCGGTGTCCACGCTCGATCAGCGATGCCCAGCGATTCAGCGCAACTAAATGCTGGCGTCCACGCGTCCCGCTCGAACCCCGCACGATACAATCCATCCCACAGCGGGGCATAGTCAATCGTCAGACAGTTCAAGCGCAATGTTCGCAGTACCAAGAATTCCAATGCCGGATGATCGAGCGGCAAGGGGAATCTGTCAACCATCGGAGCTCGGAGATCGTCGCTTCCGGAAAGTTTGACCAGATAGTCATACGGAATCGATGACCAGAGGCCTGCCGTCGCAACGGTCAAGATTGAGTCACTTGCCGAGGTCGGCAGGTCTTTTAATGTATGGACAGGTGCAGCACATGTCGATACCGTGCACGTGTGCACGGTATCGACATGTGCTGCACCTGGTGGAAATAGCGCAGCTTGGAACGTCCGAGCCATATTTTGCCCAAGACGCCTCCGCCAAGCGATCCGCCAGAAATCTGTGACCGCAACCCCATACCACCTACGAACAGCACTGTCAATTTCCCCACGGCTAGCGATAAAACTGTAATTAGTGCGCGGAACAAAATCGGACGAGATTTCTCCAGGATCAACGGCAGAATATTCCGCACTGCTTGCAGAAACAATATTCGGTTCTTTAGCAAAAGGGTTCAGTAGCCCGAAATGAGCAGGCTGAAGAACGACTCCCCGCATAGTCGAAGGACGGGTTGTCTTCCATTCGGCGATATGCATTGACTTGATCTTGTCTTCATCCCAGCATCGAGACCACACGTAGCGGCCGGACATTCGATTCCCATACGACAGAACATCGAGAGCTTCTTCTTGCTCCGTCGATGTGACTGCAGGCATCTTAGCATGCAGGTGAGACGTTCCAGACTCCTCGAACAACCGGGCCCAGCTCTTTAGATCCGAAGGACCAATCTTCATGATCCGATTCGCATGTGGACGCAGATCCCATCCACCCCAAGGGAACTGGAGTCCTGGGGACTCACCTTCTCCGTCATGTTGCAATGACCCTTCGATCGTCGTTGGGTGAAAAAACTTTGCACCCTGCAAAAACCTAGGAATCCCTTCAGAACCGTAGATATGGATTCCGAATTCATCCGTGTGACTAATCTCCGAAAATAGGTTCAGTTCGTTTACAAAGCCCCAATGCCGCCTTAGACGTGGATAGCACTGCGCCCGCAGCGGGCCACCCTTGTCGTGAAAGAAATGGTCATCCGGATGAACGATCCCGCTCACACCCGCAGGCGACGCCCCTCGCCAAAATTGGAGCATAAAGTTCCGATAGAGATTCGCCGGAAGACCCGATAAGGCCGGATAGTACTCCTCACGGCGAAGAAATGCGGATGCACCCGAATGTGCAGACAACTGCATCAGGTAATCATTCACAAATCCAGAATCCCCAAGGAGATCTTTTCGAACTGATGCATACTCTTCGCTTCCGACACCTCTTGAGCTTTTAAGAGCAAAAGCAGGATGACGTTCCGCGAGAACATCGTATTCAACCCACTCTATTCGCACCCAAGGTGGATTTCCGACCTGGATATCAAAACCACCTCTCCGGAATACTGAGGCGAAATCTAGTTCCCAATGGAAAAACCCTTGCGCTTCAGCGATATCGCGCGCGGCACCAAGCCACAGATGCTTCGAGACCACCTTCCAGACCGGCTGCATACCGTAGAAGTCGCGTTCGATTTCGTCGATCTTCGAAAGGTCGGAAAAATTCTCGATCGTTTCGTGAAACATTCGCTGGCCGGAGTCCTCGATGGGTCGGCCGTCGGCACCAAGCAATGACTCAAGAGTCTCGGTCCACTCGTTGAGGCTTGGAGGCGCAGGGACATCACCTTTGGCTTCATCGACGCTGAGACTGAGTGGCCAGAACCACAGCGCACACCACGCATCCATCACGAGTCGGAGACGCATGTATGGACTTTCAGGGTCCAGTAATTCCGACTCAACCTGTTCACGAGACACGGCATTCTCGGTGGTCTCCACATCGAGGCCCCAAACGCCGATATTGCGAGAAACTTCACGTTCGCTGATATCGAGGCGCTGCAGCGCCAGCTCCCACAAACGCTCTACCCGCCGTGCCAGCGCGCGCAACCGGTCCAGCTGCCTTCTGTCCGGTCTCTTGGTCACGTCCTTGCGCCACAAGCGCAGGGCCTCGGCCGCTTCCGGCGCAAGCTCCCTGGCTTCCTTGGCGTTGCCAACTGCACCCCAGCCATCTGCTGGCAGTAGGAAGTGGTGGATTTCGCCGTCGCCAATCGGCCCTTTCGACAACGGCCGGTCGACGGGCGGGGTTTTTAGCCAACTCTTCTTGGCCCTGCCCAGGGCAGTGAAGTCATAGGTTGCACGGCGGGCACCAATCAGTGAGTTCCCACGACGCATGTGCAGCCCGAACCACGGCGCTCGCAGTCCGCGATGCATCACGTTGAGCCACAGCGAAACTTCGGCAAGTTCGACTGCGGTGGCATTCAGGTCGACGCCGTATGCGCGATGCAATGCTAGGTAAGCCTTCACCTTCTGCAATTCCACCGGATACTGCTCGGGCTCGATTCGATGACCGGGTCGCTCGTTCTGTGCACGAGTTAGGTATTCGCCTGCGAGCTGATTGATCGCCTCATTGAGGAAGGCCCCGCTACCCAACGCTGGCTCACAGATCCGGAATTCGAGGATCTCGGCAGCTTTAGTGTCTTCAGTGAGAAGTTCGGCGAGTGTGTGTTTGACAACAGTCTTGGTAAGGATTTCAGGGGTATAATAGGATGCGCTGCGCTTGCGATCACGGCCTGATAGGCGAAAAACGAAGTTACCCTTGGCATGTCGGACTATATCTCTCCGACCGGTGAGCCGATCCTCGCGCGAGACGATATCCTCTGCGGCGTAATCCCCGGAGGACGTCGACGGCACCAACCACGAACCTTTGTCAGCATTGCCATCTTTGGCGACTTCGACCATGTCATCGACGGCGATGAGACCCGAGTACGACATCAAGCCCTCATAGACAGCACCCAGCTGATTGATCCCGAGCTGGGCGTAGGAGATGTAGCCGCGCTGGCGGTTCTTGTTCTTCGACGGCTTCGACATCAGCAGCAGGGTCAGAACTTCCTGCAGCACCCTGTTGCTGATCCGGGTCTCGTCGATCAGCGGGGTGCGATCGCGATCGAACAGGTCCGAGCGCATCGCTTCGAAGACGAGGTCGTCGCCATCATCGGCGCTATCACCGTGCCCATTGTTGACGAGCCCGAAAAGCAGATTCAGCGAGTCGTGCAGGTGGTGGCCGTCGGCAGAGCGCCCGGTGAGCGGGACACCGATGATCTCACGGAGCCGATCGAGCCCGTAACCTGATCCGTACTCGGGAGCACCTACGGGCAGGATTCCCAATTCGGGGCGGGCTTCAGCGAAGAGCAGGAACAGAATTCGATACAGAAAACGCAATGACTGGATCGTCAACTCACGCGGCAGTTCCGCGATGCCTTCCACCGGCAGAGCTTTGGCTCGGCGTTGAGTCAGCACCTCGTTGGCAATCTTCTCGATCGAGATGCGCAGACCTTCACGTAGGTCTTCGCTCACGCCGATTGCGTGTTTCTCGGAGTCCTCGGTGAATGCGTCGAGCGCGGCTTTGCCGTCATCGTTGGGCAGCAGCACGTTGGCCGACCACAAGCCGGCATGGTGAGCGAGTTCGCCGGTGACCTTCTCGTCGCGACGATCCACCGCGGTCGCGATATCGAAGGCGAGATAGCGCCCCTCGGACCAGCGTGCCGCGTCGGTGAGCAGCACCGTGGCACCGGCCAGCACCAGCAGGTATCGCGGGGCACGGTCACTGATGAACAACTGCGTCACCGCTTTGGACACCGAGGCGAGTTGCTCAGTCTTCTCGCTGGAAATGGCCAACCGCAGCGGGTGCAGCAGCTCCGCCTCTTCGGACAGCAGCGAGTCGGCGTCGGTGGCCGGTACCGCCTGCAGGATGTGCACAGCGTCGGAATCGAGCGCGCCACAGCGGCCGAGCAGGGGCACCACGATCGCGGTCTCGCCCTGGGAGGTTGCCAATTCGGTCGGCTCGACCTCGAAGCCCATCGCCTGCAACAAGGTTCGATGCAATTCGGTGATCAGCGTCGCGTAATCCGCGTGGGTCGAGTCGGGCAGTTCGCCGAGCGAGCGCAAGTAGCGGTCGCCGAGACCGGCCAAACCCTTGACCGGGCTATCCTTGCCCAGCTTCGCGCGTTCGCGCCAATCCTTGCCCAGTGCGGACAACTTGGTCGGAAAAACCTCGGCGAGCCAGTGCTCGGACAGGTAGTCGTTGACGTTGGCGATGGAGTCGAACACGGCTCAGCTACCTGCTTTCGGGACGATCACGGCGACGACGCGAATGAACGGGTCACCATCGGCGGCGAGCGCATCGATCAGCGCGGTCGACTCGTCGACTGTCGCCTCGATCGTCAGCCGGGAGCCGGTGCGGCGGCCGTTCTCTGTCACGATGCCGAGGGCTGTCTGCTCCCAACCCTTCAACCCACGGCGATACTCATCGATACGATGCAGAAGATCCGCCTCGAAGCTGTCGCGCCGCTCACGGATATGCGTGGTCGCAGCATCGACGGCGACAGGAACCCAGCTCTGCAGGGTTGACAGGTCGAGCGTTGAGAATCCGCTATTGGTCGCGTCCTCACGTATACCAGCCCGGTCGATAGTCTCGTCGAAATCGCCGACCTCGGCATCGGCGGGCAAGCCGCGTACCGCACCCCAATGCGCGATGGCTGGCTGGCCGAGCGAATTCGACCACACCGCCTGCGTCAGGAACACCGGCTCCTGGACGTTGCCAGACAGCACCGGGATCTCGTTGCGGTGGAAGCGCGATATCGCTCGATCGGCCGCCCAGTCGAGCACCGGATGGATCGGCGCCAGGAAATGCACATCCGGCCAAGCGCTTTCGGTTGACTTGCGGGCTTTGTCCAGACGCTCCTGCGCGAATTCGACACCGGCGGAAACGCGCAATCGCTTGTCGATTTCTTGTTCGCTCAGATACTCCGAGGGTAGATCTCGGAACCGCGGCACCAGATCCTCTGGCGGGTTGAACGCCACCATGTCCAGGTCTTCGTCACGAGTCACGTCCAGTCGGTGCCCGCCGGGTTCAGCCGCCAAATCGGCCACGGCATCCGCAAGGTAGTTATCGTCGTCTTCGAAAAGCGATCGCTGCGGCACGAGCTCCGGCGTGGGATCCCCAGTGTGCGCACCGCCCGTAACCTGCAAGCGTGCAAAAGGATTCAATGCGGCAGGTGTGGGATCAGGAATCACCTGGTCGAGGTCGCGGCCATCGCGCATTGCCTGGATGACTGTTTTCTCCTCGATCTCAGCATCGTGCACATCGAGCAGCACTCCAGCGTCGCCGAGCGCGATATTTGCCTCATGCTCCTTCTGCAGCAGCTTGGTAACCACCCGCAGATCGCTCGGAATACCGTCAGCGTCGCTAGTCAGCGCCAGCGCGACAATCTGCGGCTCAAACAGCTGTCCGTAGCGGTCAACGCGGCCGTTGCGCTGCTGGATCCGAATAAACGACCACGGCAGGTCGTAGTGCACGAGGTGGTGGCATTCCTTGTGCAGGTTCAGTCCCTCAGAGGCCATGTCTGATGCGAGTAGCACCCGAAGATCGGAGCCTGCCTGCCCAAAGCTCTCGACTGCAGATTGCACCCGCTCATCCGGGAGACCTGCGTGCAGCACCTGCACAGCTTTTCTTGGCAGTTTCAGACGATTAGCGAGTTCTGTTTCGAGCCAGGCGAGAGTGTCGATGCGTTCGGAAAACACCACGGCGCGGGTGGTAGAACCCTTGCCGACGCCGATGGCTTCGAGGTGGTCGACCAATGCCAGTAGCTTGCTTGGGGTTGCGAGTTCAGCGTCAGCCGCAAGTTCGTCGAGGCGATGCAGAGCGTCGATCTCGGCCGCGGTCACTGAGTCTTTGGACTTCAGCCGACGACCGACGCTGGTGCGCAACGCCTTCGGCGACGAAAGGAATGCCTTGAACAGGGTCCATGGAAACAGTTGACGACCCGGCCCTGTGACGGCTTCGCCCTCAGGGTGCAGCCAGACATCCTCAAGCTCACGGAGCACCGCAACCTCTGGACCGTTCGGCACTACCTCTACTACCTGCGGAGTTCGGCGCTCCTTCCATTTGTGCGCCACATCGAGTTTGACATCCGGCGAATTGCGATGGCGGCGGACATAGAGATGCTCGATGTCCTTCGCGGTGTACTCAGTGCGATCGGCGATCGCCGTCGGGTCGAGAAGCCGCACAAGCTCAGCGAACGACTCGGCCTTGCCGTTGTGGGGGGTCGCACTGGCAAGGATTAACGCGTCAGTCTGCGCAGAAAGCAGATTCGCAAGCTCGTTATTCTGAGTTCCACGGTTGATCAGGTTATGGCATTCGTCGATCACCACCGCGTCCCACCGGTGGTTGCGAAGATGATGCTTGTATTTGGCCGGATTCTTAAGGGTGTCAATCGAGACGATCACACGTTTGTAGTAACTGAACGGATTGCGTGAGCTCGGCAAATCCCGCTTGACCTTCTGAATACCGCCAGAGTCCAGCCGGATCAGCGGAATCGCGAACCGGGTCCAGAGTTCGCGTTGGAACTGTTCGAGCACCGCGCGCGGAGTGACCACCAGGATTCGTTCGCCTCGGCCCCGTCGGATCAACTCCGAGAGCAGGATGCCGATCTCCAAGGTCTTACCCAGACCCACAGCGTCGCCAATGAGAATCCGCGGACGTAGGTTCTGCAGCGCCTGCGCCGCTGGTCGCAGTTGGTAGTCCATCCGGTCGAGGAGTCCCCTATGTCCCACTGCGATTCGCGTTTCAGCGGTCGGGATCGGGCTAGTGCGGCGCACTGACTCCAGCCACAGCCGGGACCGCCGAAACCCAGCAGACTCATCGAGAACGAGCTTTCCTTCACGCGGATCTTGACGTTCGAATTCGTCCAACGAATCAAAGAAGACAGCATCCTGGTCGCGAACGAGCCCACCGATCCCGGTCACTTCGATCCGGGTATGCCCTCGCTCGGTGGTTCGCACCGAACGCACGAGCCACTCCTCGTCACGAACCACCACACGCTCACCAGCGGCGATATCTGACACCCAGGACTCCTTAGACACCTTGACCGAACCAGCCCCTAACCCTAGTAGGACGCGCGGGTCGACTCTGCGCTAACCCGGCGACGGGGCAGCCGCATGCTCACCATTGCGGCACATCACCGCATTGGCGGCACCGGCGCTGAGTTGCCCCCAGCGGGGTGAGGTAATGCTTGAGGACCTTCGCTTCGCGACGCTCATCAATGGTAAGCACCTGTGGCGCACTCGTTCTGGTCAATGCGAGCGGTGCGCGAACAGTCGTGCTCTTTGCTGTGTGGATGTTGTTTGGCCAGCACGGCATTCATCCGGCGGGCGGCCTTTGGTTAGTTCCGGAGATCGGTATTCCCCTTGGACTGTTGGCGTTCCGAGGAATTCCACGTCGGATCGGTGGCGGGATGCTCGTCCTCCCGATTGTTCCGTTCTGGCCATACTTTCTCGTGATGGCGATCGTGGTTTTGGGACCGCCGGTACTTCTATACCTGGTGATTGTGGGGGTCTCGCATTTGATTGGGCTGGGCGGCAGGCGATCTGGCGTCGTCAATGACCAATGATCAAGACAGATTTTGGCCAAGGTCCTCAGCGACCCATACACTGACATTTGGTGCACCGCAAGATGCAAACCACTCTTGCAAGTCGCGCCCGTTCAGAGATAACTCGTCGTCGACGAACACCGGACCCACGACCACGCCAACCGCACCTTCCAGCTTGACATTCTTCATGCGCGCACCAGAAAGACGTGTGCGAGATGGTCCGAACTGACATCCACGCATATCCGCCGAAGCGAGGTTGCAGCGCGCAAAGGACGTCGAGCTGAGTTGCGCATCAGATAGGTCCGCACAAAAGAGGTCGCTGCTCACAAAACTCGAACGAAAAAGATTCGCACGAGAAAACCGCGAGCGGGGACCATGAACTTCGTCCGCCTCAACTTTATGCATATACGATCCGGAGAAGTTTGCGCCTTCCATGTTTGCGCCGGTGATCGTGGCTCGATTCAAGTCAGCGTTTGCGATAGCGACAAAATCAAGGTCGGCACCGAACAGGTAAGCCTCGGCAAGATCCATCCCACTCAGATCTGCTCCCGTGAATCTCATGCATGGCGCCGCGAGGGTGGCCATTTTGTCGTGGGAGCGCGCTTCGAGATACTCCATAAGCGCAGCCCGAGCATCGCGATCCGTAGGCCACACCTTCACGTCAAGGGAATATTTCCCCGCATCATATTCATCGAACGCGTATCCCGTCACATTCCTCATCCTACCGTACTCCTGCACGCATTCCACCACTACATCCCTAGCAAATGACGACCTTGCCTGCCCATTCCGGCCTGCTTGCAATTAGCGCCCTGAGATCTGCGGCTCCATTCGCAGACAAGTTGTTGGTATCGACTATGACGTTTTCACCCTCATACAGTTCATTTTCGATTTTTTGTTCCAATTGCGCCCGGTCGTAGATGCCACGTGTCCCCGGCGGCATCGGCTGGCCCGCATAAGGTCCCTGTTGAAAGGTATCAGTCGGTGCTTTGACGTCCCAGTATTGGCCATTCGCATCTTTGAACTCACCCATGTCCTTGCCGTTGACGAACTGTGCACGCTCAATTGGCCCCTTCAGGTCGCCACGCCTTTCCAATTCAAGACCGACCTCTGCTTCACGCCGAGACTTTGGCGTGACTTCTCCGCCGTGCGCCGGGTCTTTGGCCAATTCAGCTATGCGCTTTTCGTACTCCGCCGTTCCCTTTGCGGGTGTCTTGTATCCGTCTCCGCCCCGCCCGTCTATCGGAACTATCACGATGACCAGCCCCTCGATGGTGGGCAAGTCGCCGACCCCCAGAACCGCCGTGCTGAACGTCAACCCGCTCAACGTCGTCAGGAACGTGTTGATCGGCGTCGCCAACGCCGATGCCGCAATCTTCATCACGTCCGGTTCCAGCTGGTCGACCGAACGGCTCTTCCTGATGGTTACCAATGAGTGCGCGATGACGATCGAAGCGCCCACCACAACAGCGGCGAAGCGGTTATTCATATCTGTGCGCATCGTCGACAGCGGTTCGCTGTGCGCTGCCGTCGCCGCGGCGATGTCTTTCGCGGCGGTCTCAAGGTCGTGCGCGCTGGTAGCCATCGTCTCAAGGTGCGCGACGAGGTTTGGAATGTCTCGGCTTTCCTTGCCGTAGTTCCGTTGCAACCCCGCCGCTACCTGCTTCAGACGGTAGCTCCCAAACTCGACAGGTGTCGAAGTGGCGAATGTTTTTAACGCGGTCGCTGCGCGCGCGAGTTTATCGGTGTCACCGTCTGGGATTTCCCCGCCAGGTATTAGAGCGGCGACACTATCCCTCAGGTCAGGGATATCAGATTCGAGGCCTCGACTGTTGCTGCCGGATGATGCTATCCCAACAACCTTGTCCGGACTGTACGGGAGCTCGGATGGAAATCCGCCAGGAAGCGCCGGGCGCTCGCCCCTATTTGCACCCTCGTTAGCGTTATATTCCCCAGCCTTCCAGTTGTATTCGGCCGCCGTCAAAATGTCGCCGAAGTGCTGCAATGCGCGTACGAGACCGGTAGCCACCAACACCAGTGCACTCGCTCGCTGATCGTACGATTTCGACCACGATTTCACCGCTTGATAGCCGCCAGCCATCGCGCTCACATCGAGGAGCACACCTTGCAGCGGGTTGTATACGGTCTGATATTCCTTAGCGAGCGCATAACACTCTTTCGCAGCTGTCTCGTAGGACTGAGGCCAGACTGAAACCACGAACTAGCCACCGCTCATTCTTAGATTCGCGTCCGATGCCGCTTTGTAGGCATCGTGTGCCGTCACTACTGCGGCTCGCATCTCGGTTATTCCCTCAAGAACCTCGGCTGCGCCGATCGCCCACTTCCGGAATGCTTGTTCCTGAGCTTCCGCGGCAGCACCTTGCCAGTTTTGCTGAATGGCAGCCATGCGTTTATCGAGGCCGTCGAGGCTTTCAGCGAGAAAGCCGATGAATCCGTTGACACGTGCGGCAAGCTGGTCGAGTTCGTCGAGATCGAAGGAAAATTCGCCTGAACCGTCGGACATTAGATATTCAGCTTCGGAAGATTGAGTGAACTGAGACCAGCGGCGTTCACGGTGTCTTGGCTGACGAATGCTTTGCTCGTCGCGCCCAGCAGTTCGGCCATAGTCGCGAGCGCATTAAGAACGGTCGCCGCGCCTTCCTTCGTTTCACTCCATCCGCCACTGAACGCCGTTGCCGCGCCGCCCGTCCAGTTCGATAGCACACCGGTGATCTCCCGGTCCAGAGAGTTGAGGCCGTTGATCAACGACTCCGCGACCTGCTGGACGTACGCTCCCGCGTCCGTAACGTCGTCCGGCACTATCGCGAAATCTTGTGCAGGCGTGCCTGATTCGCTTGACATGAGCCCCCTCCCAGAGACAGAACACCGCAGAGCTTAGCCGGACTACAAAGCTAAGCGCGACCGGAGGCACTCAAGCTCGGGCCGGTGATCTCGATCTGCCACTGCGGCAAATCCAGCCCACCGTGACTCGCGGAGGCAAGCGGCCCTTTCAGCCGGTGGTGGCGAGGAGACTGCACAGCGAACGTGTCCCGGTTGCGCAATTCGGTCCACGCTGCGAGCGTGTTCGCCGCTGCCTGCTGGCAGAGGTCTTCCCAACCTTTAGCGGCATCGCTTGAGGCAAACCGTAGTTCCCAGCCACTGGGTGCGGCAGGTGGCGCGACCCGGTCCCCACGCTTCGGACTCACCGAGCCTCCGGTTCCGGAACGGGCCCGAAGTCTCCGTCCGTTGGTGCGGCGAGCAGCGCTGCGAGCTCGGGGTCAGCCAGTGCTTCAGCTGTGTGCCGCCACCCTTCGATGACCAGCACAACAGGAGCGGGGTTCTCCAACGAATCGGCGGCTCGCATGGTCGCGACCAGCTCAAGGACAAATTCTTGTACATATTCGCGCGGGAGGAATTCCACCCACGGAAACACTTCCGGTAGCACGTCGGTGACGAGCCGCCGCGCTTCGGGATCGCGCTGCATCATCGCAACGAACATCCGCGTCGTGACCGAGGCGGCCGTCTGCGCCATCTCAGCTCTCGCCGCAGTCGTAAGCACTAGATCCTCGTCATCGCGTCGCCGAACTAATAGCGACTGCCCAGGGGTACGCCGAAGCCGCTCAACGGTGGCTTTGCCGCGAAGCTGTAGGTCGGAGAAGGACACCTCGGTACGCATACTTTTAAAGTACTTTAAATGTTCATGCCTGTCGAGCACGAATGTGCGTTCGTGGCCGGTGAGCCAGGTAGCTACTCCTAGCTCACCTCCCGCTGCCTCGGCTCCATCGAATGCAGCAAAACCTGCTCCAAAAGTGCAACTAAAACGTCGCGCACCGACTCGCGTGATCGTGCGTCGCACTCCACCACCGGAATCCACTCGTCCAGGCCCAAAGCCTCGCGTACTTCGGCTAATTCGAAGTGGGCCGCGTCGGCGAAACGGTTTACTACCACCACAAACGGGGTGCCGTGTTCCTCGAAATAGTCAAGTACCGGGTAGCAATCCTCAACGCGGCTCGTGTCGACCACGATGATCGCGCCCAATGCGCCGTCTACCAAGTCGTCCCACAGGAAGACGAAGCGATCCTGGCCGGGGGTACCGAAAAGATAGAGAATCAGCGACTGGTCGAGGGTGATTCGGCCGAAGTCCAAAGCCACTGTCGTAGCGGTCTTTTCGGCGCGGCGGCCCGGGTCATCAACGCCGATCGATACCTCGGTCATCGACGCCTCCGTCACCAGCGGTTCGATTTCGGAGATCGCGCCGATGAAGGTGGTCTTGCCGACGCCGAAACCGCCGCTGACCACGATTTTCACTGACGACGGCATTGCCGGGGTGCGGGAATTAGAGTGCGCGAACAAGATCACGGATCCTCTCGATAGCGGCCGTTGACAGCTCGGGGGCGTCGCGGACCGATACGTGGCCTGCCGCGGCCAAGTCGCTGACGATTACCTTCGCGATGCCGATCGGAACACGAAGTGCCGCACCAATTTCGGCGATGGAGTGCGGGCGGATACACAGGCGCACGACGGTGTGCTCTTCGAAACGCAACGGCGCCGACAGCGCGGAAGGTGGTGCCTGGACGAGGGTTTCGATGCGGAGTCCGTCAAGCAGCGGGACGGTGCGACCCGCGGTCAGCACGAACGGGCGAACGAAACGATCGTCGTCGGCATCAGGCGACGTCACCGGCTCAGGAATCGCTTGTTCCTGCCACCCGACGGTCCGATTCATCGGAATCATGCGCGGGTCGGGCAAGCGCGGTTGCTCTGAATTCCTCACCTGCGCAACGACTCTCGCAGAGAGCCGATCAACTGCGGGTCGAGCAGCGCCCCTGCGCGTTCAGCGAGCACCGCCATCTCGTAGCCAACCAGACCAACGTCGCACGCGCCGTCGGCGATCACGCCAAGACAGCTACCGTCGCCCAGCGCCGACACCAACAGGAAACCGCGCTTCATTTCGATCATAATCAGCTTCAAGCCGTCGAAAGCGTAACTGCGCGAAGCACTTCGGGCGAGGCTCGACAGCCCAGACACCATCGCGGCGAGGCGGTCAGCGCCCGCGCGGTCAAGGCCGTCTGACATCGCGATGAGCAGTCCGTCGGAGGAAACGGCGACGGTGTCGCGGACGCCATCGGTTGACCTGACGAAGTTACCGAGCAGCCAGTTGAAGGTGTGCGGGTCTGCGGTTGGGGCGGTCATTCGCGTGCTCCTGGGGTTGATCCGATCGATCAGTGAGTGGGGTCGGGCAAGGTGGTGTCAGCTCCGCGTTCATGCCCAATGCGGAAGGAAGACAGCATGTTTCGGGTTTGGTCGGGCGTGCGCTCGACGACCGGCGGCAGTTTCTGCGTGATTTCGGAACGCGGACGGTCGGGCGAGCCGGTGATCTTCGCGCGCTTGCTGCGCTTCACGAGACCGTTGCGGGTGTGCTCGACGGGCTGGCCGCTGCCCGCAGCGTGCTCAACGGCGGGGCGGCCCATGTCGTCGCCGCGCGGGATCGGCCCGGCGACCGGACGAGGACCGCGAGGCGCACCGGAACCGTTGGGGCTCACCGTGTCTCGACGGCCATTCGGCATCTGGCGGACGGTCGACGTGTCAGCCGACCCATTCCGGTCAACCGGGCCCGCGTGGTCGACCGGCGACGCCGCGCCCGAAACGAATCGCGCGTACACGCCGTCGTCGGGAGTCGTCGAGCCGCCAGCGTCAGCGCGGCTGTCCGCACTGTGGCGCGGCGCGCCGAACCCGTTGACCGGTCGGTTTGCGCCGCCATGACCATTCATCGATTCGGCAGAGCCAGTGTCGGCGTGCGCTACCCCGGTCCGCGCGCGGTCACCGTCATCTCGTCCGTGCGTCGCACCGTTGCGCGTCTCAAGCGCGGCCCGATCGCTCCCCAGCGAAGCAGGCCCGCCGTGACCATGCCCAGCGTCAATGCGCGACGCGAGCGAGCCCATGTCGCCATCCCCGGGCTGCACGGTGCCATTCCGCGCGGGTGCGGTGTCCTCAGCGGAACCAAGCCCCGCGACCGGCGTCGTGTCGCGAACAGGCTCAGCCCACCCGTTGCGCGTCCCTTCCACCGGTCGCGCGTTCGGGTCAACCAGCACGCTCGGCGGCAACAACAACCGCGCCACAATCCCGCTCACCGGCGACGTGTTCAGCTCAACCTCGATCCCCAATCGCCCCGCGAGCCGCCCAACCACGTAGTGCCCTAGGTAGCGCGTCGACGCGACGATGAAGTCCTGCTCCCCCCGCAACCGCGCGTTCGCCTCCGCCAGCGCTTCGGCCGACATCCCGACCCCGTGGTCAACCACCGCGAGCAGATAACCGCCTGCGACCTTCCGCCCATACACCTCAACCTCAAGGTCGGGCGGCGAGAACGCGAGCCCGTTTTCGATCAGCTCGGCAAGCGCGTGCGCGAGTTCGCTGACCACCGCGCCCGCGACCGCGACGTCGTCAACGCGCCGCAGCACAACGCGACGGTAGTCGTCGACCTCGGACAGGCCAGCGCGAATCACGTCGGTGAGCGCGATCGGTTCGGCCCAGCGACGCGGGCTCGCCTCGCCGACCAGCACCAACAGGCTTTCGGCGTTGCGGCGCATGCGGGTGGCGAGGTGGTCGAGTTCGAACAGGTTCGACAGGGCTTTCGGGTCGAGTTCCTCGCGTTCGAATTCGCTGATCAGACCGAGCTGCCTGCGGACGAGGTTCTGGTTGCGGCGCGCGAGGTTGGCCATCGACTCGGTGGTGTTGCGGCGCACCAACGCCTGTTCGGACGCGAGGTCGAACGCGGTCGTCTGCACGCGGTCGAGAGCGCTTGCGACAGCGGCGATTTCGGTACTCGCGCCCTGTGGCGTGCGAACGGCGGCGGGCGGCTCGGGCTGCTCGTCACCCTGATGCCACGCCGCGATCACGCCGGGCAGCCGACTCGACGCGACATCGTCGGCTTCGGCGGCGAGTTGGGCGAGCGGGCGCACAATCGCGCGACGGCTCGCGATCACCAACATGACCTCGACAGCAACCGCTACCAGCGCGGCCAAGGTGAACGCCGCGAGCAACAGCGCGGCGTCGCGACGCAGGTCAGCGGCACGGTCGCGCACGTCGTCGCCAACGTTTTGCTGCACGACGCGCTGCTGGTCGATGACCTCGGTCATGCGCGCCCACCACGTCGCCGGGTCGACCGACTCAACGAGCGGACCAGCGAGCGACGCGATCGCGATGTTCTCGAATTGACTTGCCCGCGCGGCATTTTCGCCCGACATCGCCGCGTCGAGCCGCTGCTGCTGTTCCGCTGTCGCGTTCCGGTCGAATTGCGTGAGCGCGGCCGTGCGGGCGGCGCGAATGTCGAGGAACTGCACGTACTCCCCCGCACCGAACTCGCCCGCGGCGAAGACACCGTTGAGGAAGCCGCGTTCACGCGCGGTGAATTCCTTCGCGTCGCCGAGGGCGTACAGGGCTTGAAGTCCGTGTCGCACAACGGGATCGCGCGCTTGGTCGAGTCCGAGCGCGAGGCGGTTGAGGGCGTCGATGGCGTCGGAGTAGAACTGGAACGCGGCCTGGCGCGACACGGTTCGGGTGTCAACTTGCGAGCGCACGCTCGGCAGCGTCGCCAAATGTCCTAGGGCGGAACGTACTTCGCTCGCGCCCGGCGGCTCAGCCGCGACAATGCCGCTCACCGCACGCAACGCCCCGTCGGTAGCCACCCGCTGATTCGCGACCGACTGTGCAACGTCGGCAGCCTGGCGCTGACTCGCGTCCGACTGCGTCAGTCGCGCGTCGCTGCCGAGCAAGCCGTTGCTAAGCCCGCGTTCGCGCTGCAGGTGATGCACCAAATCCTGCGCCGACAACGCGACGGCGACCGCGTCGACCGTCTCACCACTCCGCCGATACGCGCTGATTTGGCCAGCCATCGTGAGCCCAAGCAGCGCGAGGACGAGCACGAGGGAAACGGCGAGAAGTCGGGCGAGCTGACCGGAAATGGTGCGCGGCCGGATCAGCCTGCCGCGCGCGGCCTGCTGACGGGAATGTGAACGCACCACCTGCTCCTCACGGAAGGCGCCGATGCGAAATTCTCGGCGCGCCTGGGAAAGTCAGGTGTCAACTTGCACCGCTGACCTTTACTTGGTCAATTCGAGACGGTGTAAGAACGGGTTTCGTGCACTGATCTAAACATGCCCGACATTAATGGGGTGCTGTATGTCGAAAAGCTCACCGCGCGGTAAACCCGCAGGTGACCAGCGCGTTCACCGCAAGATCTATGCCCGGCAACGACTTTCGTGACGAGCCCCACAACGAAAGGATGGACGAACGTCGAACATTTAACCGCAATTGTATGAACAAAAATCGCGAATTCCCCCACATTTGCGGGGAATTCGCGATTGTGCGTTACTTCACTCAGCGCCGAGAATGCCCAGCACCTCATCGGAGAAGAAGAACGGCTCGATGCGCTCGCGAATAAGCCCCGCGAGCACCCCGTCGCGCTTCGCCGATTCGATGATCGCTGGGCCGTAGCGCAGGATTTCGCCCGTGACGTCCTCAGCCGACAAGCCAAGTTCCGGCAGCAGTGCCGACAGCGACCGGTCGCGGTAGCGGTCATAGAACACCGCGACGCACTCGTTCACCAGTACGCCGAAGTATTCCTTCTCGCGTGTGGTGACCGCGATCTCGTAGCACAACTGCACGAGTTCGTTGAGATCCTTCTGCGTGAGGTATTCACGCAAGCCCGAGACAGACTCGCCCGCGTGCAGGTCCCAAAACTCCATCGCCGCCGAATGCACGGGCGCGTCGCGCAGCATTTCCTGAATGGCGTTATTGGTGCGCTTCAGCGCGAAAGTGGCGCTCTTGCCTGCCAAATCGCCAACGAAGGTGGACTCGGCGGCCTTCTTCGCACGGTTCGCCGCCGACTGCCCGAGCGACATCAGCGACGAGACACCGGGAATGCGTTCGGCCCGTTCCATATTGACGGAAACGAAATCGCCGACGAGTTTGTCGACGAAACGCGACGCGACGGTGGCGACCAGGGGGCTCTCGGTGAGTCGATCGAGGATGCGTTCTTGCGCCTGGTGCATGCCAAAGATCTTGGCCAGCAACGCTTCTACGGGTTCGCGGTCGACGACGTCGCCAAGCGAGTACTCGGTGTTGCTGGCGATGTGGTCGTAGATCGCATCGGAGAACAGACCGACAGTGTCGGCGAGGATGGGTGCGCCGCCCATCCGATCAACCACTGTCGCAACGGTTTCGGTGCCCTGTTCCAGCGAAACGACGTCGCCGAAGGCGATCGTGTCGCCGACGGCGAGCACGGCGGCGACGTCACGGGCGATTACCTCGGCGAACCGTTCGCCGGTCACCTGCGCGAGCAGGAATTCGACCTGCGCGTCAAGCAGTCGTTCGGCGATCTGGCGCGGCTGCGTCATGTAGTTTGTCCACCCAATCACGGTTGTTCGCGGTGGGGAGACGCGTTATTTGTTGTCGCGCATCGACTTTCGAATTTCTTCGAGTCGATCACGCCCGGCTTTCTCGCGCGCCTCCCACTGTTCTTCGACGCTGCGACCCGCCGGGGTCTGTTGATCGAGTTCACCGGAGCCCTGCGCGATGCCGAAGCGCCGCTCGACCTTACCGCGAACGGAGTCGAATGTCGGCACTCCGCCAGCGGTATATCCGCCGGTAGCGGGCGTGATTGGCAATGTTGGTACCGGCGGTACCGCAAAGGTGGTCCCGACCTGGTGTGACGTGTCGGTCGGCTCGACGAACTCCGCATCGACGGTGTCGAGGGTCACAGGAGCATCCGGGTCGGTATTGCCGGACGCGACGCGGGTGAGGGCCGTGCCGACCTCGGTAAGGCCCGGTCGGCCCGCGATCGCGGCACGCATGATCGCGACGAGGTCGGCGTCGGGCAGCGCGGCGAGTCGCGCGAGGATCTCGCTGGTTTCGCTCATAGCCCGAGACTACTCAGCGGCGGCGAGCACCTGGTCAGTCCAGGAACCGAGCAGGTCCGTCCAGCGGCGACCGAGCGCGGCGATCACGTCGTTGTGGCCCGCACCCGCGACGACTTCGATGCGTTTGGGCTCGTTGGCGGCGGCGAAGAGGCGGTGGGCGTGGTCGATGGGCAGGAGTTCGTCGTCGGTGCCGTGCAGCATCAGCAGCGGTACGTGGGTGCGGGCGATGCGGTCGACGCTCGGGTACGCGTTGGGGATCAGTGGTTTCGGCAGAATCGGGTAGACCGATTTGGCGGCGTCGCGCATGCTGCTGAACGTCGACATCAAGATCAACGCGGCGGGTGGGAACTCCTGCGCGAGTTCGAGCATCACGGCACCGCCAAGCGATTTCCCAAGGTAGACAAGGCGATTCGGGTCAGCACCGTGGTCGAGAAGTGCCTGTCGGGCGGCGCGGGCGTCGAGGTAGGTGCCGCGCTCGGTGGGGCTGCCAGCCGACTTGCCGAAACCGCGATAGTCGAAGGCGAGGACGTCGAAACCGGCTCGGGTGAGGAGCGCGATGATGGCGACGCGGTCGCCGATAGTGCCGCCGTTGCCGTGCGCGTAGAGCAGGTGTGCGCGTGGTTTGCCTTGGGCGGGAACGAACCAGGCGTTGATGTGAACGCCGTCTTCGGTGCGAAGCGTGAGGTCTTCGAACGGAATCCCGTGCGCCGCAGGGGTTTCCGGCAGACCTGGCGTTGGCTGGAAGATCAGCCGATTCATGATCGGGTCGACGAGGGTTCGCGGTGACAGCTTTGGCACGGTGTCAACCTAGCCGGTAGCTGCTGACGCTACTTACTCCCGGTCAGCACCACTTCCGCGCGTGGGTCGCCGGTGTGGTGCGCCCAGAGTTTTTCGGCGAGGTGTGTTGGGCTAAGGAAGTCGATGCCCGGTGCGGGCGGTTGGGTGCCGAGGTAGGCGTCGATGACGACCGCCGTCGCGGCGACACCAACCGGCTTGAGTTCCTGCGCCAAACCGAGGGTCCAGTTGCGCAGCGCGGCTTGTGCGGCGCTACTGCCCGCGAAGGCGGGGTCGGGGTGAATTGCCGCACCGGAAATCACGAAAAACAGTGTGCCGCTACCGGATTCGAGCATCGGCGGCAGGATCGCATTCGTCGCGGTGACGCCCGCGTAGAAATGGCGGTCGAGTTCGGGGCGCAGGTTTTCGGGTCGCGCTTCCATCGCCGTTGTCGTTGGGAGGACGTCGCGGTTGGAGAAAACGAGCACGTCGATCGCGCCGAGCGCGGTGACGGCGTCGGTCATCGTCGCGGTGAGCGCGGCCCCATCGGCGATCACACAGGGGAACGCGGTCGCGTGCGTGCCGTTGCCGGACAGGTTCACGGCCAGCTCATCAAGCCCCTGCCCCACCAGGGCGACATGAAATCCGTGCCCGCCGAACTGCTCGGCGACCGCACGGGCAAGATCGGCCTCAGCTCCCACAATGGCGATGACAGACATGCGGGCGAGGGTATAACGCGCGGGGCGCTGAGCTGCGGAGGCGCGGTGCGCGCGGGCGTTTCGGGAGACGCCGCCACACCTGCGGCGACGTCTCCCGATCGCGACTATCCGCGCAGTTCAGCGCCCACTGCCGCGCCTGCCGCCGCCACCGCACCGTCGCGGGCCGCACTGGCCTCGTCTTCGGTGAGGGTGCGGTCGGGCGCGCGGAAGCGCAGTGCGTAGGTGAGCGACTTGCGGCCCTCACCGGCCTGCGTGCCCTCATAGACATCGAACAGCGCGATGTCTTCGAGCAGCTCGCCGCCACCGGTGCGCAACGCGGCCTCGACCTCAGCGGCCGGAACCGCCCGATCGACGCTCACCGACACGTCCTGCAGGACCGCAGGGAACGCGGAAACCATTGGGGCAGGACGGGATTGGACGAGCGGCAGCGCGTCGAGGTTGAGTTCCAGCGCGGCCGTGCGCGGCGGCAACGACGAACGCTCAAGCACCGCGGGATGCAGCTCGCCCGCGTAACCAACGACCTGACCGTCGACAACCAGCTCAGCACAGCGACCCGGATGCCACGGCAGATGCGCGGCGGCACGACGTTCGATGACCACGCCAGCGGCAGCGGCGACGTCGTCGACCAGGGCGAACGCGTCGGCAGCCTCGGCAGCCCGACCCGGGCCCCACGGCCCACGCGGATCGCGGCGACCGCTCAGCACCGCCGCGACATGCACCGGCTGCGCGGGCAGCGACGCGATGAGTTCAGCGATCTGTTCGTCGGTAGGACGACGGTCGACCGGCAGCGCTTCGACCGCATGCGTCGACTCCCCCGGCTGCACGACCTGGGCGATGCCGTAGATCGTGAGGTCGCGGGCACCACGCGAGATGTTGCGCGCGGCCACCTCAAGCAAGCCGGGCAGCAGGGTAGTCGCCAACTCGGGACGCTCGGTGTCGAGCGGGTTGAGCACGCGGGCGGTGTTGCGACGCCGATCGTCGGCGTCAAGGCCCCACACGTCGAAAACGCCACCCGGCAGGAACACCGGCGCGGGCACCTCAACGGCACCGGCGAACGCCAGCGCGCGGCTGACAGCGCGACGACGCTTCTGCGTCGCGGTGAGTCCACGACCGGCCGGAGCCGACGGCAGAATCGACGGAATCTGCTCAAGCCCCTCCAGGCGCAGCACCTCTTCGACCAGGTCAGCGGGCTGCGTGAGGTCGGGGCGCCAGCTCGGCGGCGTAACCGACAGCTGCGTCTTGCCCGCGTCGGTGACCTCGATTTCGACGGTCGCGCCGATCTGCGCGAGGCGACGCACCGACGTGCCAGCCGGGTACGTGACGCCAGCGACGCGGTCGGGCAGGTCGATGTCCATCTTGATCGGCTCGGCCTGCGTGAGCGGAAGGCGCACGTCGGTGAGCGTTTCGCTGATGGTGCCGCCGGTGATGTCCGCGAGCAGCGTGGCCGCGCGGTCGAGGGCGGCGATGTTGATTTCGGGGTCAACAACGCGCTCGTAGCGCTTCGCCGCTTCGGAAACCAGCTTGTGCCTGCGCGACGTGCGGTAGATGCGCAGCGGGTTCCAGGTGGCAGCTTCGAGGATGACGTCGGTTGTGGTGTCGTCGACCTCGGTGCTCGCGCCGCCCATCACGCCCGCGAGCGAGATGACACCCGAATCATCGGCAATCACAACATCTTCCGCGTCGAGCGTGCGCTCAACACCGTCGAGGGTGCGCAGGGTTTCGCCGGTATTCGCCGACCGAACAACGAGGCCGCCGGTGAGCTTGGCCGCGTCGAACGCGTGCAACGGCTGGCCGAGTTCGAGCATCACGTAGTTGGTGACGTCGACGGCGGGCGAGATGGGGCGAATACCCGACAGCATCAGGCGACGCTGCAACCACAGCGGGCTGACCGCGTTCGGGTTGACCCCGGTAACGCGACGCGCGCCGAAACGTGTTGCGGCCGTGTCGGGTTCGATCCGCACGGGCAGCGTTTCGGTTGCGCTGTTCGGCAACGTGCGCACGGCCGGGTCGGCGAATTCGAGGTCGGAACCACACGCCAACTCACGCGCGAGGCCGCGCACCGAGAAGCAGTAACCGCGGTCGGGGGTGACGTTGAGTTCGATGACGGTGTCGTCGGTGCCGAGCAGCACGTTCGCGTCGTCGCCGGGGTTGGCGCTGCCGGGTTCGAGGACGAGGATGCCGTCGGCGTCCTTACCGATGCCCAGTTCTGCGACCGAGCAGATCATGCCGTTGGACGTATGCCCGTAGGTTTTGCGCGACGAAATCTTGAAGCCGCCGGGCAGTTCGCCGCCGGGCAGGATCACGACGACGAGGTCGCCGACGGCGAAATTGCGTGCGCCGCAGACGATTTCCTGCAATTCGGGATTGCCGACGTCGACCTTGCAGAAGCGGATGGGCTTCTTGAACTCGGTGAGTTCGGTGATTTCCTCAACGCGACCAACAACGAGCGGCTTGTCGATATCGCCGCCGATGGGCTGCAACTTGTCGAGCTCTTCCACCTCAAGCCCGACGCGAACGAAGCCCGCGTCGAGCTCTTCCGGGGTGACCGACCATTCGGGGGTGGTGCGGGTCAGGATCTCGCTGAGCCAGGACTGTGCTACTCGCACTTGATGATTCGCTTTCTGCTCAGGACTGGATACCGAAGGGCAGGGTGAAGCGGATGTCACCCTCGACGATGTCGCGCATATCGGGAATGCCGTTGCCGAATTGCAGCGTGCGTTCCATGCCCATGCCGAAGGCGAAGCCGGAATACACCTCGGGGTCAATTCCGCTGGCGATCAACACCTTTGGGTTGACCATGCCGCAGCCGCCCCACTCGACCCAGCCAGCGCCGCCCTTCTTGTCCGGGAACCACACGTCGACCTCGGCCGACGGTTCGGTGAACGGGAAGTAGTTGGGGCGCATCCGCGTTCGCGTTTCGTCGCCGAAAAGGGCGCGGGCGAACGCGTCGAGGGTGCCGCGCAGGTGGGCCATCGTGAGGCCCTTGTCGATGGCGAGACCTTCGACCTGGGAGAACACCGGGGTGTGGGTGGCGTCGAGCTCGTCGGTGCGGAAGGTGCGGCCGGGGCAGACAACGTAGATCGGCAGGTCGCGTTCAAGCATCGAACGGACCTGGACCGGCGACGTGTGCGTGCGCAGTACCTGGCGCGAGCCTTCCGCGCCCGAAGCGTCAGGGCCGGAGGAGGTAGCGGAGCCCGCAGGACCCGCTTCGGGTGCATGTCGATACGGCGCGATGTGGAACGTGTCCTGCATCGTGCGCGCGGGATGGTCCGGGAGGAAGTTGAGCGCGTCGAAGTTGAAGTGCTCGGTCTCGACCTCGGGACCCTCGGCGACCTCCCAGCCCATGCCGACGAACACGTCGGCGATGCGCTCGGAGATGACGGTGATGGGGTGGCGCGCGCCGACCGGGCGGCGGCTCGCGGGCAGCGTGACGTCGATCTTCTCGGCGACGAGCACCGCCTGGTCGCGCTCTTCGAGCAGCGCGGCGCGCCGGGCATCGAACGCGTCCGACACCCGCGTGCGGGCGATGTTGACGCGCTTGCCAGCGTCGGCCTTCTGGTCCTTGGGCAGGCTGCCCATCGCACGTTGAGCGAGGGCGATCGGCGATTTACCGCCGATGTGCTCGGTCTTGGCGACCGCGAGCGCGTCGAGGTCGGCCGCAGCAGCGAACGCCTTCTCGGCTTCGGCTGCGGCAGCGGCCAGCGCCTCCTCGGTCAAAGCGTCGACTCCACTGTTGTCGTCGGCCACGATTGTTCGACTCTCCCTGGGGATCGGTGCACGGGCGCCGCGATGACCGCCGACCCGTTTCGATAGGTGCATAAATCCTATGGGATAGGGCTGACACACTTCATCCGGATTACCTTCGGCCGCGTTTGGGCGCGTTCGCTACTGCCCGTAGAGGGGCAGGCACGCGGTGTCGACGGTGACGTCGAACGGGCGGTTTAGCTCGATCGGTTCGCCATAATTGCCCTCGATCAGCTCGCAATAGCCCGTGCTGCTTGGTTGCGCGAAGTGCGCCCACCTGCCGGTTCGTGGGTCGAGGACTACAAGCGCGCGCACACCTGCGGCGGCGTACCAGTCGTTTTTGCCAGCGATCTGAGTTGCGCGTTCGGACCGCGAAATCACTTCGACGGCCAGTTCAACATCAAGCGGGTCGGCGAGCCACTCGTCGTCGGTGTCCCAGCTTTCGGGAAGCACGACGAGGTCGGGCGTGCAGTAGTCGTCATCGTCGCCGGGCATCGCGATCGACGTAACTTCATACATCCCGAGGCCGGGAGGCATCGTCAACTCCAACTGCTGACGCAGGCGGCGGATTGTGCCAGCGTGTTTGCCACGCGGCGTTGGCGACATCACTAGCGACCCCCCGAGAATCTCCACCCGCAGTCCGGTCGCGCGCTCGATCTCCTCAGCGACGACGCGGAGATTGCCGGGCTGCGGATGCATCGAGGGGAGAGACACTGGGTGCTCCTTTATGTGGCCTACCGCGTTCAACGATACCGGGTGTGACCTGGGCCGCGTTTGAGTCTGTTCATGGACTGAACAGACACCCATCCGCGCAGGTCTACGGCGGTTTTACGGCCTGTCGTGCGCGTGTCGTAAAAAGTTTGTCATCTACGGAACCGAAGGGTCCTAGGCAGCGTCCAAGTCATCAAAGCGCTTGATTCGTGTTTGCCGAGATGACTGACCGACAGGACGCAACGATGCCGACGCACCACTTCGACCTGCCCCGCGCCCGTCGCGTGACCCCGCCCGGCTCGGGGTTGCGCCGCGCGGGACTCAACATCGTCCCGATGGGCGCACAACCTGGCCCCTTCCCGCGCGCTTTGGGCCCGTGCCCCAACCTGCTGAACTCGCAACGGAAGGAGTCGACGGACCCAGATGAGCGGGAGTAAACCGGTCGCCCACGTCGAGGGCCTGAACCGGGCGTTGCCGCGCCCGGTCCGGCCTTCGCGCCTACTGAACCTGGGTCACCTTTCGGGGCAGCAAGGTTGCGGCCACAGCTGCTGCCGCCACCAAGCCCGCGCCGACCCACACCGCTGGGACCAAGCCGTCAACATACGACTGCGGATCCTGGTAGGAACCGTGCGAAGCGAAAACTGAAGCGAGGGCGGCGATTCCGATCGCGACGCCCACCTCGCGGACCGTGCTGTTGATGCCCGAGGCCATGCCCTGGTCAGCCGGGGACGCGCTCGCCATCACGATGGTCGAGCCGGGGGCGAAGGTGAGGCCCATGCCGATGCCGCCCAAGACGAACGGGGCGACAAACGCGGTGTAGGGGGCGTCGACGGTCGTGATCAACGCCATCCACGCCAATGAAACCGCGAGGCTCACCTGACCTGCCGCGATCAGGACGCGCGGGCCAACGCGGTCGACGACCAAGCCCGCAAGTGGGGCGATGAGCATCGGAACCAAGGTCCACGGAAGCGTCCGAATTCCGGACGCCAAGGGCGAATATCCTTGCACCACTTGGAAATACTGCGCGAGCAGGAAGATCGAACCGAATACACCGGCCGAGAAACCGAAGCTGACCAGGTAGCTCAAACTCAGCCCCCGCGAGCGGAACATGTGTAGCGGCAACATCGGATCAGTGACCCGCGACTCCCACCCGACGAACAGAGCGAGCGCGATCGCCCCGCCGATCAGGCCGCCCAGCACCGGCCCGGACGTCCACCCGTCATCGGCGCCGTGAATCACACCCCAGACCACCGCGAGCACCCCACCCGCCGACAGCACGAGCCCGACCAGGTCGAGTTTCCTTGCGACACCGCGAGATTCGACGAGCATCCGCGCGGCGAACGGCAACGCGAGCAGCCCGATCGGCACGTTCAGCCAGAAAATCCACTGCCAATTCAGGCCTTCAACAACAGCGCCGCCAACAACGGGACCAACCGCAACACCGAGCCCAGCGATGCCGCCCCAAATGCCAATCGCCGCGCTGCGCATCTTCTCCGGCACCGCCGCCGCGAGCAACGTGAGCGACAACGGCATGACCGCAGCACCGCCCGCACCCTGAATCGCTCGCGCGAGAATCAGCATCCACGGCTCCGTCGCCATCGCGCACGCCGCCGACGCGGCAACGAAAAGCGCGATGCCAGCGAGGAATACACGTCGTCGACCGATCCGGTCGCCCAACGCCGACATCGTCAACAACAGCGAAGCAAACGACAACGTGTACGCGTTGACGAACCACTGCAGGTCCGAAAGTGTCGCGCCCAGTTCGGTTTTGATCACGGGCAGCGCGTTCGTGACGACAAGGTTGTCGAGCGTGACCATGAACATCGGAATGCCAACGGCCGCGATCACCGCCCCGACCGGTTTGGCTTTGCTCGGACGCACCCCTGCGTCGTCGAGCTCAAGTGTCTGAGTCATGACCCGCCCTTGTTGTAATTGACTGATAACTACGCAACCCATGCTTATGCATCGGCTGATAACATGTCAAGAGAAATCTTTCGACAACGGCGACGAGAGGGCGGCGTGAACGCGACGACGAGAACGAGGATGACCGCGGCCGAGCGCAGCGAGCAGGTACTCACCGCTGCCGTCCAAGCCTTCGCCGAATCTGGTTATGCCGCAACGAAAACCGACGACATCGCACGCCGGGCAGGGGTTTCACAGCCCTACGTGATTCGCCTTTTCGGCACCAAGCAGCAGCTGTTCGTCGCCGCGCTCAACAAGGTGTGCGGGCGTATCGAAGAGGTCTTTCGTGCCACCGAGCTCGACCCCAACGACGACGTTGAGGACAAACTCTGCACCCTCGGCAAGAGTTTCGACGTTTTTCTCGCCGAACGCGAACTCCCCCTCGTGCTTCTGCACGGCGTCGCAGGCAGCTCCGACCCGGTGATCGGCGAACACACACGCGACCGCTTCGGCCGCATCTACCGCCTGATCGAAGAACTCAGCGGCGCCGACACCCACCGCACGCGCACCTTTGTCGCGACCGGCATGCTGCTCACGATCATGACCGCGATGCAGGTTGCTGGCCCCGATGCGATCGCGGTGCCGTGGGCGCAAGAAGTGCTCGTCGACATCGAGGGCAGCAACAACCCCGCTAGCTAGCGCGCGTGCTGCACCCGCGCACTCGAATACAGGCAAATTGCCGCTGCCGCAGCAAGATTCAGGCTTTCTGCCCGCCCGTGGATGGGGATGCGGATGCGGTGATCGGCCCGCGCGGCAACAGCGGGATCGAGCCCGTGCGCCTCATTGCCAAACAACCACGCGACCGGTCCCGACAGAATCTCGTCGGCCTCATCTAGGGAGACTTCCCCGTTGGCCGCTGTCGCGAGAATCGTGACGCCAGCGCCAGAAATCGCGTCGAGCGTGGCATTGATATCGCGACTGCGCGCAACCGGCACGTGAAACAGGCTGCCCGCACTCGACCGCACGGCTTTGCCGTTATGCGGGTCGACGGTGTCGCCCGCGAGCACAACGCCGTCGGCACCAACCGCGTCGGCGACGCGAATGAGCGTGCCCGCGTTGCCCGGCTCGGCGATCTCAACGGGAACGGCAAGCATGCGCGGGGAGTTGTCGAGAATCTCACCACGCGGCACGTCGACCTGCTCGCACACCGCGACCAACCCAGGCGAGGTGACCGTCTCCCCCAAATGCTCGGCGGCCCGATCGCTAACCATCGACGTGCGAATACCGTCGGCGACCGCGCCCGCGATCAACGCGTTGTCGCGTTCGGCGGCGGCCAAAGAATAGAAAAGCTCGCGGACGCGCCCGGTTTCCAGCGCCGCGGTGACCGCGTTCGCGCCTTCAGCGAGGAACAGTCCACTTCTGCGGCGCTGGGCCGCCCGCTGGAGCTTGACAGCGGAAACGACCCGCGGGTTGCGCTCAGAGAGCGCTTCCGCGGGTCGTTTCGACGAATCGCTATGCGTCGTCAACTATCAGGCAGCCTGGGCAGCCGGAGCGTTGACATCGGCGGGCAGCGCGGCCTTGGCCACGGCGACCAGGCCGGCGAACGCCTCAGCGTCGGAGACGGCAAGCTCAGCGAGGATCTTGCGGTCGACCTCGACGCCAGCGGCCTTGAGGCCCTGGATGAAGCGGTTGTAGGTGATGTCGTTCAGACGCGCGGCGGCGTTGATACGAGCGATCCACAGCTTACGGAAGTCACCCTTGCGCGCCTTGCGGTCGCGGTAGGCGTAGGTAAGCGAGTGAAGCTGCTGCTCCTTGGCCTTGCGGTACAGGCGCGAACGCTGACCCCGGTAGCCCTTCGAAGCTTCGAGAACGGAACGGCGCTTCTTCTGAGCGTTGACAGCCCTTTTGACGCGTGCCACTTGAGTAGTCCTTGATCATCTGGGGGCGCGGCTAGGCCAGCGCCCAAGTTCGGAAAAGTCTTGGTGCCGCGATCTCAGGCGAGACCGAGCAGTCGCTTCACGCGCGGGGCGTCGACGGAGGCAACGGATTCCGTGCCTTCCAGGCGACGGGTGCGACGCGAGGACTTGTGCTCCAGGAGGTGGCGACGGTTCGCCTGCTCGCGAAGCAGCTTGCCCGAACCGGTCACCTTGAATCGCTTCTTGGCGCCGCTGTGGGTCTTGTTCTTCGGCATGGCTTCCTCTATCTAGTCGGTGAAACTTGTCGTTACTGCGGGTCGCTCGGTGCGGGCTGCTCGGTGGCAGCCGCCGCGTCGTCGACAAGCGCAGCGGGTTCGGCGCTAGCCGGACCGGTCGGCAACGGCTGCTGACGCGCCGAAGGAGCCGAGTCCTGCTGGGCCTTCACCCGAGTCTTCGCACCCTTGTGGGGAGCGAGGACCATGGTCATGTTGCGGCCGTCCTGCTTGGCCGAGGTCTCAACGAAGCCGAGATCGGCGACGTCGGAGCCCAGACGCTGAAGCAACCGGAAGCCGAGTTCGGGCCGCGACTGCTCACGACCACGGAACATGATCGTGACCTTGACCTTGGAACCAGCTTCGAGGAAGCGAACAACGTTGCGCTTCTTGGTCTCGTAGTCGTGGTCGTCGATCTTCGGACGGAGCTTCTGCTCCTTGATCACGGTCTGGACCTGGTTCTTCCGGGACTCGCGCGCCTTCTGCGCCGTCTCGTACTTGAACTTGCCGTAGTCCATGATCTTGCAGACCGGCGGACGGGCATCGGGTGCAACCTCGACCAGGTCGAGATCGGCTTCGAGCGCGACGCGTAGTGCATCTTCAACACGCACGATCCCAACCTGTTCGCCGCCGGGTCCGATAAGCCGAACCTCGGGAACACGAATGCGATCGTTGATGCGGGTCTCAGTGCTGATGGGGCCTCCTAGGTCAAGCGGTTCGTCGTCAGACGACCGCGAGCAATAACTGCAACCCCTTCTTCAACACGAAAGCCCCGGTGCGAATTTCTCCGCAACGGGGCCCGAGTCGACCGATCGCCGAATACCTCGCTGAACCCGTGCCGGGTTCGGTAATCGACTCTCTACACGCGAACGTGCGGAGAAACCTGCCGCAAGGGCTGGTGACCGGTACCGTTAAACCAGCCGATTGCTCGTTGGTAACGGTGGGAGTCGGGCTCCACTTATCTGCCCCCAGATCAAGACCGCAACAAACCGGCGCACGACCAGGGGCGGTCGTCAGCAATCAGTCTAGCATCGCATCGCGCTATTACCGAATCGGCCGGGTGCGCGGGCGCGCGAGGTTGCTGCCGATAGCCTGATCATCATGACTGACGAGCTCGAACCCCCCGTGCGCGACCTTGCCGACATCCCCGCTGTCGAGGTGATCAGCCGGGCCGCGGTGATGCTGATGAGTTCCGCGGCGGAAAAGCTTGGCCTCGCTGGGGAGAATCCCGGCTCGGGCGAGAACGTCGACCTCGACGAAGCGCGTCGCGTGATCACCGCGCTCGCCGGCTTGGTCACCGCGTCGGTGGAGTACCTCGGCCCGCACGCTGGCCCGATCCGCGAGGGCTTGCAGGCGTTGCAGCGCGCGTTCCGCGAGGCATCGTCAACGCCGGACGCGCCGGGCGCTGGCCCGGGCGAGAAGTACACGGGCCCGGTTTACTAAGCAGCCGTTAACGCGAATGATCCGCCGACGCGAGTGCGTCGGCGGATCATTTTTCTTCCGGGCCGCAGTGTGGCCCGAGCAAGCTAACGTCAGACCGCGGGGACAGGCGCGGGAGCCGGCGCGGGGATGGTGCCGCCGGGGTTAACGGCAAGCGATGAGCCGTTGGAGATCATGTTCGCGAGAGCGGTGAGCAGAGCGGCGCTACCGGTATCCATGTGAGTATTCCTTTCGATCCGAGAGCGCGTCAGACCGCGGGCACGGGTGCGGGCGTGGGCTGGGTCGGGGTGTACGCGAGCGAAGAGCCACCCGCGAGAAAGCCGAGCACGGTGGTGATGAGGCCCATTGTGGCTTCGTCCATCAGAATGTTCCTTTCGAACTGCACCGCGTCCGGAAGCGGTGCAGCCGAATGCTACATACGCGTATTTCACTTCGCGGGGTTTTCGAGAACTCCGCGAAGTGATCCCCGTCTACTCACTACCTCACCGCAGCGCGGCCGCCTTCCGCGATAGCCGCTTAGCCGCCGCCGACTCGCTCGGTGCCTTCTTAGCGGGGCTCGCCGCCTTCTTCGCGGGTGCCTTCCGCGCCGCCTTTTTCGCCGGGGTCGGCGGTGCGGGCGGTGCGAGCACCTCCTTGAGGAACTGCCCGGTGTAGCTGCCTGGCACGGCGGCGACATCCTCGGGCGTGCCTTGGGCAACGAGCATGCCGCCGCCCGAACCGCCTTCTGGGCCCATGTCGATGACCCAGTCCGAGGTCTTGATGACATCGAGGTTGTGCTCGATGGTGATGACGGTGTTGCCCTTGTCGACGAGCCCGTTGATGACCTTGAGCAGCTTGCGAATGTCTTCGAAGTGCAGGCCAGTTGTCGGCTCGTCGAGAATGTACACCGTGCGACCGGTCGAACGCTTTTGCAGTTCGGCGGCCAGTTTCACGCGCTGCGCTTCACCACCGGACAGCGTGGGCGCGCTTTGGCCGAGCCGCACATAACCGAGGCCGACCTCGACCAACGTGGCCAAGTAGCGGTGAATCGAGGTGACCGGCTTGAAGAATTCGGCAGCCTCCTCGATCGACATATCGAGCACCTCGGCGATGGTCTTGCCCTTGTAATGCACCTCAAGGGTCTCGCGGTTATAGCGCGCGCCCTGGCACACCTCGCACGGCACGTACACGTCCGGCAGGAAGTTCATTTCGATCTTGAGCGTGCCGTCGCCCGAACATGCCTCGCAGCGACCGCCCTTGACGTTGAACGAGAAGCGACCCGGCTGGTAGCCGCGCACCTTCGCCTCGGTCGTCGACGCGAACAGGGTGCGGATCTTGTCGAACACGCCCGTGTAGGTGGCCGGGTTCGACCGCGGGGTACGACCGATGGGCGACTGGTCGACCTGGACGAGCTTGTCGAGCTGGTCGACACCATTGACGCGCTGATGACGCCCCGGCACCTGACGCGCGCCGTTGAGCTTGTTGGCGAGCACGGTGGCGAGGATGTCGTTGACGAGCGTGGACTTGCCCGAGCCCGAAACGCCGGTGACCGAGGTGAGCACGCCAAGCGGGAACGCGACGTCGATGCCGGTGAGGTTGTGCTCGGTCGCGCCAACAACGGTGATCTTGCGACGCTTGTCGATGGGGCGACGGACCAACGGCACTTCGATCTGTTCGCGGCCGGAAAGATATGCGCCAGTGAGGGATTCGGGTTCGGTGAGCAGGTCGGCGTAGGTGCCGCTGTGCACAACGCGACCACCGTGCTCGCCCGCGAGCGGACCGATATCGACAACCCAGTCCGATGCCCGAATGGTGTCTTCATCGTGTTCGACGACGATGAGCGTGTTGCCCAAATCCTTTAGCCGCACCAGAGTTTCGATGAGGCGACGGTTATCGCGCTGGTGCAACCCAATCGACGGTTCGTCGAGGACATAGAGCACGCCAACGAGGCCCGAACCGATCTGGGTGGCAAGGCGAATGCGCTGCGCTTCGCCGCCCGACAGGGTGCCCGCCCCACGCGACAGCGTGAGGTACTCAAGGCCAACGTCGAGCAAAAAGCCAAGGCGCGCTTGGATTTCCTTGATGACCTGCGTGGCGATGGCGGCTTGGCGCTCACCGAGCACGAGCGAGTCGAGGAACGCCGACGCCTCACCAATCGACAGTTCGCTGACCTCGGCGATGGACTTGTGCTCGTCTTCGCCGCCCGCGAGCGTGACCGACAGAATCTCGGGGCGCAACCGCGCACCCTGACAGGCCGGGCACGGTACGTCGCGCATGTAGCCGTCGTAATGTTCCTTCATCTGCTCGGACTCGGTGTTGTCGAGTCGGCGATGCAGGAACGGCATGACGCCTTCGAAATCGGCGTAGTACGAACGCTTTCGGCCGTAGCGGTTGGTGTAGGAGACGTGCACCTGCTCGGAGCTGCCCTCAAGCACTGCCTTGCGAATCTTGCTCGGCAATTCGCGCCACGGCGTGTCCATGCTGAAGCCAAGGTTGGTCGCCAAACCCGACAGCAAGCGCTGGAAGTACTCGGCGGTCATACCGCGCGCCCACGGGGCGATGGCGCCTTCGGCCAAGCTCAGGTCGGGGTCGGGCACAACAAGGTCGGGGTCGACCTCCTTGCGGATGCCGAGGCCCGTGCAATCGGGGCACGCGCCGTAGGGCGAGTTGAACGAAAACGACCGTGGCTCAAGGTCTTCGATGTCGAGGGGGTGCCCGTTGGGGCACGCGAGGCGTTCGGAGAAGCGGCGTTCGCGGTCGTGCGCGTGCTCGTCGCGATCGACGAAATCGAGCACGACAATGCCGTCGGCGAGGCCGAGCGCGGTTTCGATGGAGTCGGTGAGGCGCTGCTTCGACGACGGCTTCACCGAAAGGCGGTCGACAACCACCTCGATCTCGTGCTTTTCCTGCTTCTTGAGCTTCGGCGGCTCGGACAGCGGGTACACAACGCCATCGACACGCACACGCGAATAACCCTGGGTCTTGAGCTGGTCGAATAGGTCGACAAACTCGCCCTTACGCGTGCGGACCACCGGCGCGAGTACCTGGAACTTGAGGCCCTCGTCCATCGCGAGCACCTGGTCGACGATCTGCTGCGGGCTCTGCTTGGCGATGAGCTCGCCACACGCGGGGCAGCGCGGGGTGCCCGCGCGCGCGTAAAGCAGGCGCAGGTAGTCGTAAACCTCGGTAATAGTGCCGACGGTTGACCGCGGGTTGCGGTTGGTCGACTTCTGGTCGATCGACACCGCGGGCGACAGGCCCTCGATGAAGTCGACATCGGGCTTATCCATCTGCCCAAGGAACTGCCGGGCGTACGCGGACAGCGACTCGACGTAGCGACGCTGACCTTCGGCGAAGATGGTGTCGAACGCCAAACTCGACTTGCCGGACCCGGACAGACCCGTGAACACGATGAGGCTGTCGCGCGGTAGATCCAGGTCCACCCCTTTGAGATTGTGTTCCCGTGCTCCGCGCACAGTCAGGTGTTCGGCCACCAGGTCATTCCCTTCTCATTCGTCTAGCGCTGTATCGATCCCCCGGTTTTTCGCCAAGCCAAAAAGTCCCCGTGATCAATGCTAGGTGGACCCACCGACAGAAACGGCGATCGCGCGTTCGCCTGGCCCGCGTTCGCACGTGTGGGCGGCGTTTGCCGATTATGTTGGACCATTACGGGGGCAAGAACGGGAGTGCATGATGAAGGAGTCGGGCGTGCTCGAGGTGTTTCTGGTCGATGACCACGAGATCGTGCGACGCGGGTTGATCGACCTGTTGGAAGGTGACCCGGAACTCACCGTGATCGGCCAAGCCGGCGGCGTCGCCGAGGCGATGACGCGGATTCGCGAAGCCCGCCCCGACGTGGCGGTACTCGACGTGCGACTACCCGACGGCAACGGCATCGAGCTGTGCCGCAATCTGCTGGCCGAATTCGACGACCTGCACTGTCTGATCCTGACGTCGTTTTCCGACGAGCACGCGATGCTCGACGCCATCCTTGCTGGCGCGAGCGGCTACGTGGTGAAAAACATCGACGGCATGAAACTGGCCGACGCGATCAAACAGGTGGGGGCTGGGCACTCGCTGCTCGATACCCGCGCTGCCGACGCCCTGCGCGCCCGGCTGCGGCGAAGCGCCGAACCGACGGGCGCGCTAGCGGGCTTGACCGACCAGGAACGTCGCCTGCTCGAACTGCTCGGCGAAGGCCTGACCAACCGCCAAATCGCCGCGCGCATGTTCCTCGCGGAGAAGACGGTGAAGAACTACGTGTCGCGCCTGCTGGCGAAACTGGGGGTGGAACGCCGCACGCAGGCGGCGGTCATGGCCTCGAAACTGCTTGAGCCGTAAGGTGATTCAGCTGGGGACGACGATCGTGAGGTCGCCGTCGTAGCGGCGGTAGAGCAGGTTGCCGCGCCCGGTGTGGGAATCGGTGAAGAACAGGTAGGCCAGCCCGCCCTTGCACAGCAGGTCGGATGCCTCATCTTCGGCGAGCACCGGCGCGGCGTCTTGAACCACGCTCACCGGCATCGCGCTGGCGGTCAACGGCAGGTCGGCGGTGCCGCCAGCCGCGCGCGTGTGGCGCTGACGAGCCAGGTTGACGCCGTGCGGGTCGGCCCAGGTGACGATGGCGTCTTCGCCGGTGTCGGCGTCGATGAACAGGTACGCGTCGTAATCCATCGCGTCGAGCACGGTCGACGCTTCCAGCGGCGTTCCGGTCATCAGCGAGCAGTCTTTGCGGCGAATGATCGAGCGAGTCTCGGTGACGCGCGCGAGCGGACGACGGGCCGGATCGGGCCACGCGCCACGCGATTCCTTGCCAGCGCGACGGGCGAGCTGGCGGTCTAGCCGCTCGGCGGCGAAGGTGACCGCGAAGCCGCCCGGGCCGGTGACCTGGACGCGGGTCAGGGTGTCGTGGGTACGAATGTTGGCCTGTACCAACGTGGGTTCGTCGTGACCGTACGGCGCGGTGACGCGCACCCGAGCTGGACTGTCGAGGTGATGGCGGCGCATGACGCGAGTAATCGCGCGTACGGCGCGGGTGACGTCTTGGGCAGGCACTTCGCCACGGGTCGTCACGGCCAGCTCAGGGTCGGCCGCGGTCGTCCAGTGTTGGGTCATCGACAACGAATTCATCTCTTGCCCCACTTCTCGATCCCTTTTCCTGGTGCCCTATGCCACCACTCAACGGTCTGGCAGTGAAGGGCCGAAAGTCCTCAGTGCGGACTAGACTTTCTAAGGTCAGGTCCCAAGGCGGAACGGCGAGAAGGACTTTGCGGTGGGCGAACAGATGCGAGAGGCGGCCGACGCCAGGCATCCGGTGGCCCATGCGCGTTCGCAGCACCAGTTGCGTTCGCTGCTGGGGGAAGTGTCGGATCGGGTGGAATCGATCATCGGTTCGCGTGCGCGCATGGACGGTCTTGTTGAGGCCATGCTCACCATTACCGCAGGTCTAGACCTTGACGAGACGCTGCGCACCATCGTGCGCACCGGGATGGATCTGGTCAACGCGCGGTATGGGGCGCTCGCGGTGCGCGGGCACAATCAGCATGTCGGACAGCTCATTGACGAGGGCCTGTCCGAGCAAGAGCGCGCGCAAATTTTGGGCGATCCTGAGGGACATGGCGTTTTGGGCGCGGTGATTTCGGATAAGGGCGCGGCGCTACGCCTTGACGATCTCACCGCCCACGCCACCTTCGAAGGGTTCCCGCCCGGTCATCCGCCGATGCACAGCTTCCTCGGGGTGCCGGTTCGTATCCGCGACACAGTTTTTGGCAGCCTCTATCTCACCGAGAAATCCGACGGGCAACCGTTCAGCGAAGAAGATGAGGCGCTGGTCATGGCGCTCGCCGCCGCCGCTGGCATCGCCGTCGACAACGCGATTCTCTATGAGCAGGCACGCACGCGGCAGGCGTGGATCGAGGCGACGCGCGATATCGCGACGGAGTTCTTGGCGGGCACCGAATCCGATCGCGTGCTCGCGCATGTGGTCGACCACGCACGCGGGCTTACCGGCTCCTACCAGGCGTTTCTCGCTTCGGTGCCGGTTCCCGACGAGGCGCCGGGCGAGGTCAGCGAACTCGTCATCACGCAGTGGACGGGCCCGGATGCTGGCCAGGATTGGCAGACGGTCCCGATCGCGGGCACCGCGTTGGGCGACGCGTTTAGCCGTCGTACTCCCCTACGTTTCGACGACGCGTCCAAGATCGACCTTGGCGTCGATTTGCCGACCACCGACGAATTGCCCGGTGCTGGGCCAGCTTTGGTGCTTCCACTCTGCACCCCCGACGCCACGCTTGGCGTGCTCGTCACCATTCGGCCGCCCGGTTTCGCGCCCTATTCCGACGAGATGCTCGACCTCACCGCCGCGTTTTGCGACCAGGCCGCGCTCGCGGTCCGCCTCGCCGACGCGCAACGTCGCGTGCGAGAACTCGACATCGTCGCCGACCGCGACCGCATCGCCCGCGACCTGCACGACCACGTGATTCAACGCCTGTTCGCGATCGGTCTCACTGTTCAGGCCACACTGCCTAAAGCGGTGGTGCCCGAAGTGCGGCAACGACTTTCGACAACGATCATGGACCTGCAAGAGGTGGTCCAAGAGATCCGCGGCTCGATTTTCGACCTGCACGCCAGCGGCGCGGGTAGCGATGTCGGGCTGCAGCAACGCCTTGAGCTGGCGATTCGTCGCCAGACCGCCGATATCGCGTTACGGGCGACCATTCAGGTCTCCGGCCCACTTTCGGTGGTCGATGCCGCGCTGGCCGACCACGCGGAAGCCGTCGTCCGCGAAGCGGTTTCGAACGCGGTGCGGCACTCCGGTGCCGACAATGTCGCGATTATGGTCGAAGTCGCCAACGACCTGGTGATTTCGGTGTGCGACAACGGCTGGGGCATCCCCAACCACGTCATTCGCAGCGGGCTGAACAACTTGGAGCAGCGCGCCCAGGAGTTGGGCGGGTCATTTTTCATCGGCCCCGCCGAACGCGCCGACGACGAAGACCATCCAGGCACCTGCTTGCGCTGGGCGGTGCCGCTCCCCCCCGACGTCGCGAGCGCGACGGGAGCAATCCCGGTCGTGTCGACAACGCCGTATGACCTGGGCTGTCCGCCGCGCGAGCCAGCCGCGCCATCGATCGCCCTCGGCAGCGGATATGCCCTAGCCGGCGGCCCGCTGGATTCGGGCGAGAGCGACTGAGCCGGGCTGGCACCTAGAATCGAAACGGTGCCGACTCCCGTTGGCCACCAGAATCCCGAGCAGATGTCCCTGCCAGGCCGAGATCGGGGGTAGTGCGGTGAGCGCGAGACGCGACGACGAGGCGACCGCCGAGCAGCTGGCGCGACGCTATCGGTTACTCATCGAGCACTCGCCCGACGCGATCTGTGTGCATGTGGGCGGCACGATCGTCTTAGCCAACCCCGCGCTCGTTCGTTTACTCGGTGCGCGCTCCGAGCGCGACCTGCTCGGCCTCAGTATCACGACATTCGTGCACCCCGGCTCGGTCGACGCGATGGTGGAACGCATCGCCGGACTGACCCAGAGCGGCATCGCGACCAAGCCAACCGAGATGGACCTGGTTGGGCTCGACGGCCGAACTGTGCCGGTCGAGTCGGTTTCGGTGCTCACCGAATGGCAAGGCGAGTTCGCCTACCAGGTTGTTCTCCGTGATCTTTCCGCGCAGCGGGCGGCCGAGGCGGCGGTCACGCGGGCGGAAGCGTTCTTCAGCTCGGTCGTTGACCAGCTTGAAGAGGGCGTGCTTGTCGTCGATCAGTCGGGGCGACTTGAGTCGCTGAACCCGGCCGGCGTGCGGATTCTTGGGCTCACGGACGCGGGGCAGGTGCTTGGCCGCCACATGGACGACCTGCCCGTCACGATGGTCAACCTCGACGGTGAACCGCTGCGCGCCGGACAGCATCCGATGGCTCATACGCTCGCGAGCGGCGAGCCAGTCACCAGTTACGTTTTCGGCGTGGTTCGCCCGGATGAGTCCATCGCGTGGCTGGCGTGCAATTGCCGATTGCTGCACCCCGACAGCGGCAGTTCGGCGGGCGTTTCGTCGTTCGCTGACGTCACTGAGCATCGGTCGAACCGCAAGCAGTTGGAATATCAGGCGACCCACGACGCCCTGACGGGGTTGGCGAACCGGTCGCTCGTCCTGTCGGAATTGGACGCGGCGCTGGCCGACGATGGTGGGCGCGGCATCGCGACGGTCCTATTCATCGACCTCGACGGTTTCAAGATCATCAACGACACCCTCGGCCACGCGGTTGGCGACCTGGTTCTGCGCGAAATCGCGAAGCGCCTACAAGAGTCACTACGCACTGAGGACCTCGTTGGCCGCCTCGGCGGCGACGAATTTCTCGTGCTGCTCGCTGGTCACCCCGATGTCGAAGACGTGCCCGCTGTCGTCGAACGCTTGCGCGCGACGATCGGCGAACCGGTTTTCGCCCACGGCCACCGCTTGGAAGTCACGGGCTCGATCGGCGTCGCCGAATTGGGCCCAGGCGAAGACCGTTCGGCCGAAGCGGTCCTACACGCCGCCGACCTGGCGATGTACCGCAACAAACCGCAGCACCGCGAGGGCGGCATCCGCCGAGCTGCGACGCCGTAATCGGCCGTGAACATTTCCAGCCCGTGTTCGCTGACGAGTAGACTCGACAACTTGAGTTCTCACCGCGGTGACAAGGAGTCCTGTTTTGCCCGACCGCCTCGCTCACGCGCGTAGCCGCGAGATCGAAACCGAGCAAGAGCGCCTGTCGCTGCTGTACGACCGGCTCGACGGGATGCGCGATTACGCGCGGAATCGGCTCAAAACGGTGCTGCTCGACACCGGCGGCACCCCGCAGGCCCGGTCTGAGCGCGAGTCGTTCACTCAGCTTTACAGCGAGGACCTGTCGAAATACGACGCCGCCGAACACGGCCTGTGCTTCGGTCGCATCGATCTTGACGGCGAGACTCCAGAGACGCGCTACATCGGTCGCCTCGGCATCCTCGACGAGGACAACGACTACGAGCCGCTGTTGCTCGACTGGCGAGCGCCGCTCGCGCGCCCGTTCTACCTCGCGACCACCGCGAACCCCGAAGACGTGACCCGTCGGCGCCACATCCGCTCGCGCAATCGGGCGGTCACCGCGATCAACGACGAATTCCTCGACCTCGACACCGCGCGACGCGAAGGCGCGACCGGGTCCGACGACGGCGTTGGCGGCGAATCCGCGCTGCTCACCGCGCTCAATGCCGCCCGCACCGGGCACATGAACGACATCGTCGAGACGATTCAAAGCGAGCAGGACGCGATCATTCGCTCCGAACACAAGAGCGTCCTCGTCGTCCAAGGGGGGCCGGGCACGGGCAAAACGGCCGTGGCACTGCATCGCGCGGCCTACCTGCTCTACACCTATCGCCAACAACTCGCCAAGAGCGGTGTGCTCATCATTGGCCCGAACGCCACGTTCCTCGACTACATCGGCCAGGTTTTGCCGTCGCTCGGCGAGACGGGCGTGCTGCTGTCGACCATCGGCGACCTCTACCCCGGCGTGAAAGCGGTCCGCGAAGACACCCTGCGCGCGGGCGAGGTCAAGGGTTCGCTGCGGATGATCGAGGTGCTCAAGCAGGCGGTGCGCGACCGGCAAGCGGTCCCGTCGACGCCGGTCGAGCTCACCTTCGACGGTTATCCGATGCGCCTCGATCGCAAAATCGCGACCCGTGCGCGTGGGCGGGCGCGCTCGTCGCGGCGTCCGCATAACCTCGCGCGACCGATCTTCGCGTCGTCGGTGATCGAAGCGCTCACCGAACAGATCGCGGCGACAATGGGTGCCGACCTGTCGGGCGGCAAAAGCCTGCTCTCCCAAGCCGACCTCACCGAAATCAGCGATGAGATGCGCGCCGACCCGCACGTCCAGGCCGCGATCAGCAACCTGTGGCCGATCCTGTCGCCGCAGGACGTACTCGCTGACCTCCTCGCCGACCCGGCCGCTCTCGATCGGGCGGCGAGTTCGCTGAGTGCCGAAGAACGCGCCGAACTTGTCCGTTCCGACGACGGCACCTTCTCCGCCGCCGACGCTCCCCTGCTCGATGAGCTCGCCGAACTGCTCGGCGTTGACGATTCCGAGGAACGCGAGCGGGCCCGTCGCCGGTGGCGTGCGCAACTCGCCGAAGCCCAGGATGCCCTCGACATCCTCACCGGCTCAGCGCCACAGGACATCGAGGACGAACTCGACCCGGAAATCCTGATGGCATACGACCTCATTGACGCGTCGCAACTCGCGCAACGTCAGCAGTTCGGCACCCGCCAGACCACTGCGGAACGCGCGGCAGGCGACCGCACGTGGACCTACGGGCACGTGATTATCGATGAGGCGCAAGAACTTTCGGAGATGGCATGGCGAATGGTGATGCGGCGCATCCCGAATCGCTGGATCACCGTTGTTGGCGACGTCGCCCAGACGGGCGACCCGGCGGGCACGTCGTCGTGGCAGGACGTGCTCGAGCCGTATGTCGCGAAGCGGTGGAAGCGCACCGAGCTGTCGGTGAACTACCGCACGCCCGCCGAGATCATGGCCATCGCCGCCGACGTACTCAAGGCGATCGACCCGTCGGCGGAAGCGCCGCGTTCAGTGCGGGAAACCGGGAATGTGCCACGAGCACACCAGGTTTCGGCCGACAAGCTGCGCGATGAAGTCGCCAAACTGGTCGAAGAACAGCAGGGCCCCGGTACGAGCGCGGTACTCGCGCCCGCCGCCCTCATTGAACAGCTCACGCCGCTGGCGGGTGAGTCGGTGAGCGTGCTCACGACCCACGATGCCAAGGGCCTGGAATTCGACCGCGTGTATCTCGTTGAGCCGCAAGAGGTTATCGCCGAATCGCCGCGTGGCCTCAACGACCTGTACGTGGCGCTCACGCGTGCGACCCAGCACCTCGCTGTGGTCCACAGCGAGCCGCTGCCTGAGGTGCTGTCGGCACTGGCATAGGACGGAAAAGACCTCGGAACCTGGTGGCTCCGAGGTCTTTTCGCGAGTGCGGTGTTAGCGCACCGTGTGCACGATCAGCACGTCCGAACGCGACTTGCGCGCCACGTCCGACGGCACCGAGCCGAGCAGACGGCCGGTGAGCGTGTTGAGCCCACGGTTACCGACGACGAGCAGGTCGGCGTCGACGTCAACGACGAGCTGCAACAGCGACTCGACCGGCTCGCCAACGATCGGGCGCTCCACGATGTTCTTCGCGCCAGCGGCGATCGCCCGCTCCTTCGCGGTGTGCAGGATCTCGGTGGTTGGCGCGGAGCCACGCACCTGGTAGGCCTCGTCCTTGAGCACATCGGCGGCGGCAGCGACATCGCGATCATCGGTCGGGTAGTACGCGCACGCCAACACGAGGGTTGCGTCCGCGTCCCCGGCGAGCGCCGCGGCCTTCTCCACCGCGACGTACGACGAATCCGAGCCGTCGGTACCGACGACAATGGTCCGGTAGGCGGTCATCTCTCCTCCAACTAGTCGGTGCGGCATCGAGCACCCGGGAATCGAGCGTCAACGCGGCAATTGGCTCGACCCTAGCGGCAAAACCGGCGGATTTATCAGAAATTGCAACAGATCACATCGTGAGTGTTGAGGTGAGCGAAGCACCCGAACGCCCTGGTACTGGGGCAATCCCACCTCGCGGCCGACAAACTGTGGCCGATCACAACATTAGAGATGCGTTCGCCGCGTTGGGATCTGACTCACATCTACTGGCGGACGGTGGCCGCATCGCCTCAGCCGCGCGCCCTTCGCGCGTACTCGGCAGGCGCACACCCGATTTCCCTCGTGAACTCACGCGTGAAGTGCGCTTGGTCGAAGTAGCCGAGGTCGAAGGCGAGCGCGGCTAAGTCGGGCGTCGCGTCGCGCGCGAGGCGGTCGGTCGCGTCTTGGAGTCGAAACCGGCGCAGCACCCATTTCGGCCCGGCCCCAACGTACCGCCGAAACAGGCGCTGCATCGTGCGCACGGGCACGTCGAACGCTTCGGTGACTTGGTCGACGCGGGTGAGCTCGGGATCGTCGGCCATCGCGCGGACGATCGCCGAAACAAGCGCGTAGTGCGGATCGACGACCCGAGACCGTCCGGCGAAAAATTCTTCAACGAGGTCGCACCTACGGCCGTCGTCGGATTCGGCCGCAACCGCTTCCGCCAGTCTTTCAGCGCCCGGCACGACATCGGCAAGCGGCGCGTGGGTGTCACGCAACGACCCCACATCGACGCCGGTGAACGCGCCAAAACCACCGGGTCGGAACAGGATGCCGAACGTCTCCCCCACGTCGCTGAGCTCACGCACATACTTCCGCGTCGTGACGCCATTGACGAAAGCCCCTGTGCGCGTTGATGTTTGCTCGAAGGTGATGTTCACGCACGGATAGGAAAGCACTTCGGCGTGATAAGCGGGCCGCCCACGCAAGTCCCAGCGCACGATCCAATACCAGCTCACGACGTCGGCGAGCGCTTCCCCAACTGGCAATCGTGCGAGCGAGCGATGCTCGGCCTGCACCCGCGCATGCAGGATGCCTTTGTCGCTGGCCGGATCAAATCTCACCGCTGTCGCTTTCTTCCAAGACGGGCCATCTCGGCACTAGCAGGATCGAACACATGAGCGAAACCCTCTCCCCGATTCCCGACGGCTACCACTCCATCACGTGTTTTCTCGTCGTACCCGACGGCAACGCCGCCATCGACTTCTACACCGAGGTTTTTGGCGCGAAAGTGCTGAGCCGGGCCGACCTGCCTGACGGCCAACCCGCCCACGCCGAACTGTTGATTGGCGACTCGACCGTGCAGCTCGGCATGCCGATCCCCGCCAACAACCTCGCCGCGCCAGGCGAAACCCTGCATACCTCGATCGTGCACTACTGCCCTGATGCCGACGCCGTGATCGCCCGCGCGAAGGCCAACGGCGCACGCACTGCCGAAGAACCGGCCACGTTTGTAACCGGCGACCGCTTCGGCGTGGTGATCGACCCGTTCGGGCATCGCTGGGCCGTCCTCACCCGCGTCGAAGACATCTCGCGCGAAGAGGCCGACCGACGCGTCCAGGCATGGATGGCCGAGCAGAGCTAGCCCGCCTACTCGACGCCAGCCGCGTCCATTCCGCGTAGCTCCTTCTTGAGGTCGGCGATCTCGTCGCGCAAACGGCCCGCCAGTTCGAACTGCAATTCGCGGGCGGCGTTCATCATTTGTTCGGTGAGTTTGGCGACGAGGTCGGCCAATTCGGCGCGCGGCATGGCCTTCACGTCGCGGTCGGCTTCGTGCAGGCCCATGCTGACCGAACGACCACCCGGCTCGCCTTGCGCACGCCGACCGCGACTGGTGTTGCGGCCCGAACCACCAACGGCGACAGCATCTTCGGCTTCGCGGTACACCGTGTCGAGGATGTCGGCGATCTTCTTACGCAACGGCTGCGGGTCGATGCCGCGCTCTTCGTTGTAGGCAACCTGTTTCGCGCGACGACGATCGGTCTCGTCAATAGCGTGACGCATCGAGTCGGTGATCTTGTCGGCGTACATATGCACTTCGCCGGACACGTTGCGGGCCGCGCGGCCGATGGTCTGGATCAAACTGGTGCTTGACCGCAGGAAGCCTTCCTTGTCGGCGTCGAGAATCGCGACAAGCGATACCTCTGGCAGGTCGAGGCCCTCACGCAGCAGGTTGATGCCGACGAGGACGTCGTACTCGCCGGCGCGCAGCTGGCGCAACAACTCAACGCGACGCAGCGTGTCGATTTCGGAGTGCAGATAGCGCACCTTGATGCCAAGGCCGAGCAGGTAATCGGTGAGATCCTCGGCCATCTTCTTCGTGAGCGTGGTGACAAGGACGCGCTCGTCCTTCTCGCTGCGCTCGCGGATCTCATGGACGAGGTCGTCGATCTGACCCTTCGTCGGCTTCACGACCACCTTCGGGTCGACCAGACCGGTCGGGCGAATGACCTGCTCAACCACCTCACCGCCGACCTGGCCAAGCTCATACGGCCCCGGCGTTGCCGACAGGTACACCGCCTGACCGATGCGCTCGGCGAACTCTTCCCAGGTGAGCGGCCGGTTATCGACCGCCGACGGCAACCGGAACCCGTACTCGACCAGGTTGCGCTTGCGCGACATATCGCCCTCGTACATGCCCCCGATCTGGGGAACGGTGACATGCGACTCGTCGACAACGAGCAGGAAGTCTTCGGGGAAGTAGTCGATGAGCGTGGCCGGTGCCGACCCGGCGGCCCGCCCGTCGATGTGGCGCGAATAGTTCTCGATGCCCGAGCAGAACCCAACCTGACGAATCATCTCAAGGTCGTACTCGGTGCGCATCCGAAGTCGTTGCGCCTCAAGCAGTTTGCCCTGCCCCTCAAGTTCTTCAAGGCGCTCAGCAAGCTCGGTTTGGATATCGGCGACCGCGCGTTCCATGCGCTCAGCGTCGGCAACGTAATGCGTGGCCGGGAAGATGCGCAGATTGTCGACCTTGCGGATGACATCGCCGGTGAGCGGGTGCAGGTAATACAGCGCCTCGATCTCGTCGCCGAAGAACTCGATGCGGAGCGCGAGTTCCTCATAAGACGGAATGATCTCGACCGTATCGCCGCGCACCCGGAATGAGCCGCGCGTGAACGCGACGTCGTTGCGGGTGTATTGCACGTCGACGAGCAGGCGAAGGAACGCGTCGCGGTCGACCTCGCTGCCCACATCAAGGCGAATCGAGCGATCCAAATACGACTGCGGCGTGCCGAGACCGAAGATGCACGACACCGACGCGACAACAACCACATCGCGACGCGACAGCAGCGACGACGTTGCCGCATGCCGAAGCCGCTCGACATCGTCGTTGATCGAGCTGTCTTTCTCGATATAAGTATCAGTCTGGGCGACGTAGGCCTCAGGCTGGTAGTAGTCGTAGTACGAGACGAAGTACTCGACGGCGTTGTTGGGCAGCATCTCGCGCAGCTCGTTGGCCAACTGCGCGGCCAGCGTCTTATTCGGCGCGAGCACGAGAGTGGGCCGTTGCAGCCGCTCGATGAGCCACGCGGTTGTTGCCGACTTGCCGGTACCGGTGGCACCAAGCAGGACCACATCTTTCTCGCCCGCGTTGATGCGCCGCTCAAGCTCGGCGATGGCAGCAGGCTGGTCGCCAGCTGGTTTGTGCTCGCTGATGACCTCGAACGGGACGCCGCCGCGTTCGATATCACCGACGGGTCGGTGCTCGGAATGGGCGATCGGGTGCCCCCGATCCTCAAACCCTTCCGCCGGGATTTCGGTTGCGAATGCCATGGAAACAAGCTTAGGCGCGACCACCGACAAGTTTCGGTGCCGAGCGCGACGCCCCCGCATGACGGTAGATTCTGCGACCATGACGCAGCCCGCATCAGCCGTGCACATTCACCCACCCAAGGTCGAGCTTTTCGACACCGCGGCGATGACCAACACCGACCCCAAGGGGTTCGTGCGCGAAGTCGAGGTGTATCGGGAAGAGCCGTGGGGGCTGTACATGGGCCGCCATTCCGACCATCCCCACTTCCACTACATCGAGTCGTGGCTGCTGCCCGACCTGTCGTTGCGGGCGTCGAAGCTCTACTTCAACCCCGGCGTCGAGCGGCTGCAAGACATCTACATCGACATCGGTACCTTCACTCGCGAAACGCCAACGCTGTGGCGCGCGGTCGATCATTACCTTGACGTGCTCGAACGCACCGGCCGTGATGTGCGGCTTATCGATATCGACGAGCTGCTCGTCGCGCACTCAACCGGCTTGCTCGACGCCACCGAAGTACAGGCGGCCATCGAAACAGCGACGAACGCCATCGATGGCATCGCGGCGAACGGCTACTCCATCGACGCGTGGCTCGCGTCCAAAAACATGACGCTGACCTGGCGATAAACGACAAACGACCGCCTAGCCGAAGCGGCTAGACGGCCGGATGAAGGCCTAAGCCGTTATGCCGAACCCGAAAGCAGCCCGCCGAGGCCGCCGCCGCACCCCGCGCTGCCGGTGGCAGCCGCTTCGCCGACGGTGACGTTGATCGAGTCTCCGATCAGCAGCTGACGCGCTTCCAGCTTGTGCGAGCCCGCGGTGGTCGGCTTCCACGTAATCGAGACGGTGCCCGACAGCAGCGACGGCGAAACCGGGCTGCCCGGGATGTCGACGCCGTTGTCGGTGAACTTCACCGAGGTCAGGCGGTCGACCTCGACCGACGCGGTGAGCTTGTAGGAGCAGCCAACCTTGTGGTCGCTACCGGCGACATTGAGGTTGCCAACCCAAGCCGACGCCTGCGGGGCCGCGAGCACCAAGCTCACCGCGACCGCGCCAACGGTGCCAACACCAAAACCAGCCCGGCCAAACGTACGCAGATTCATTGCCATTCGCGCTATAACTTCCCTGTGATCGAGTCACCTGGTCGTGACTCGCCACAATGTACCCAGGTCAGGCCATCGCGCAGGCGGTAATGAAACATTCATGTTTAACAGAATGGTCTCGGGGTTACGCGCGCTGCGCAGCGGCCCATTCGGCGACGACCGGATACACCGCGTCGAACCAGGGTTCCTTCACCGCGGCGTAGGTGTCGGGGTCCTGACCCGTCGACGCCTCGGCCTCGGACTTGAGCGCCAGGTACTGGTTACGCGCGCTCTCGTCGGCACGCAACCAGTCGCGCATATCGAGGGCATAGCGCTGACCGGGCGAATCCTGAACGCGCACATGGATATTCGCGGGACGACCCGGGTCAGCGCTGACATGGAGTCGTTTGCGCCAGCGCGAGTAGTCGGCACCCGAGGGGTCGCCGGGGGTTGGCTTCGGACTGTCGTGCGTGACCGATGCGTCAAGCGGGAAACCCGCTGCGGCGAGCGCGGCGGACAGGGATTCGGCGGTGTCCATATCGGCGACGGTCACCTGAATATCGATGATGTTCTTCGCGGGGAGACCGGGCACCGCCGTCGACCCGATGTGGTCGATGCGCAGGGCCGACGCACCGCAGGCGACGTGCAGCCGAGCGATAATCCGTCGCGCCTGAGCTGGCCATTCCGGGTCGGCGAGGACAAGCCGATTCCTGCGCGGTGGGCGCACCCCTTCGCGCAGATTGCGTTCGAAGGGAACGAGTCGGTCGGTCCACAGCTGGCGGACCTGCTCCTCAACGACCTCGGGTGCACCGTTGTTGTCGAGCCACACGTCAGCGACCGCGTGCCGCTGCTCGTCGGTCGCTTGGGCGGCGATGCGCGCGCGGGCATCGGCTTCGTCAACGCCACGGTGTTCGATGAGCCGCTTCAGGCGAGTTTCGACGTCGGCACTCACCACGAGCACTAACTGCATCAGCGGCGCGAGGCCGTTCTCGACGAGCAGCGGAATGTCTTGCACCACAATCGCATTCGCGGGCGCGGCGGCGATCAGCTCGGCTGTGCGCGCCCCGACGAGCGGGTGGGTGATGGCGTTGAGTTTCGCGCGTTGAGCGTCGTCGGAAAAGGCGATAGCCGCGAGTTTCGGTCGATCGAGGCTGCCGTCGTCGGCGAGAATTCCGTCGCCGAACGCTTCGACGAGCGCGGCGAGTCCGGGCGTGCCCGGCGCGACCACCTCGCGGGCGATGGCATCCGAATCCACCAGCACCGCACCCTGTTCGACCAGGACTCGCGCCACCGTCGACTTACCCGCTCCCATGCCTCCGGTGAGGCCGATCCGCAACATGAGGCCCAGTCTCGCACCCCGCCCCGCCTGACACCTAGCGACGCACCCGTGACCGCGTCGTTGTCATTTCGCAATATTTCAGGCTAATCCACGGACACGCCAACATCCTTCCGACACGCGTGTGCACCGACCACAGCAAATCCGCTGTGGTCGGCGTCACGTGAAGTAACGTCGGCCGGGAATTATCCCGGCGGCGAGGCGAAGGATTCGACCATGAGCAAGACGCAGCGCACTACGGCTCGCCACCGCGTCGGCACGGCCGGTCTTGTCCATTGCCGCGAATTGCCCGGTGTCGCAGCGGTATTCGCCGCCCGTAGGCGATTCTGGTTCGCCACGTTGCTGCGCCCAGCTCGGCATAGTCTCACCACCATGCGCAAGCGACCGTCGATGGCGACGATCAGCTGGGCGCCCGCCCGTGCCACTTAACGCCGCTTAAACCCCGACCAATCCGCTTGGCGCACGCCGCGTTCCCGGCTGCTGCGTCGGCATCGAATTCGGCGGCACCGGATAGGGCGCGCCATTGCCGAGACTGCCCGCCGCGATATTGATGCCGCACTGTGCGATTGCCGCGTCGACCTTGGGTTGCGGGTCGCCAAGCACCGGTTTCGCGGCGTTCGGCGGGGCGGCGAAATCGAACGTCGACGTCATGTCGCCCGTGACGCCGCGTCGCCACTTCGTCAGGTTCGGCACGTCGACCCCAAACCGCGTTTCGAGCAGGCGCAACTGCGACGTGTGATCGAAGGTCTGCGAAGCGACGAGCCCGCCCCGGCTATACGGCGAAACCACAATCGCGGGAACGCGATACCCAAGCCCGATGGGTCCAGCGATGCCGCCGGCGGCAGGCACGGTGTTGAGCGGAACGGTCAGGTACTCCCCCGGCGTCCCTGGCGGCGCGACCGGCGGGCTGACGTGGTCGAAGAATCCGCCGTTCTCGTCGTAGGAAATGATCAGCGCGGTCTTTTCCCACACCGCCGGATTCGACGTGAGAATGTCGAGTAAACCGACGATGCCGAGTGCGCCGAAAGCCGCTGGGAGAGCGGGATGTTCGCAGTTGAACAGCGACGGGACAACCCACGACACCTTGGGCAGCGTGCCATTGGCGACGTCGGTTTGGAAGTCCTGCGGATACACCGGATCGATTCCGCGCCTTGCCAATTCGGAATTCGGGTCAGATGCCTGTTTGAAGCAGCCCATCATGCCGTCGAGCACCATCGATGACACCGGGCCAACGTCGCGGTTGGAGTAGATCTTCCAGCTCACGCCCGCTTCGGACAGGTTTTCCGGGTAGGTGCGCCAGCTGTAAACGTTTTTCGGGATGAGCGTGGGGGTTTCGACGAGTGGGCCGCCGTGGTGACCGTCGGGGTCGATGGTCGCGCTCATCCAGTAGAGCCGGTTCGGGTCGGTCGGCCCGATTACCGAGCAGTGGTAGTTGTCGCACAACGTGAACGCTTCGGCGAGCGTGGTGTGAATCGGAATGTCTTGCGGCAGGTAGTACCCCATCGCGGCGGGCGCGTTCGCCGGCCCAACTGAGGCGATCGACATCGGCATCCAGCCGTCATTGCGACCGCCGTTGAGCGCCTTGTGCATTCCGGGCCAGGAATGGTCGGGGTCGTTGATGCATTCGCCGTCGAGCGTCGCGCCAGCGGTGGTGTCGAGACGGAACGGTTCGACGAATCCGTCGGCGGTCGGGCCCACCCCCGGCGACCAACCCCACTGCTGCCACGAAGCCGATGCTTCGCCGAAACCCCTTACGCCAGAATAGGTTCCGAAGTAATGGTCGAAACTTCGGTTCTCCTGCATCAGCAAAACGAAGTGTTCGATGTCGCCGAGGCCGCCCATGCCCGCAGGGTCAGCGGCGAACGCGCGGTCGATGATCGGGTTGGCCCAGCTCGCCAGCGTGCCAACCGCGCCCGCCGCCATCGCCTTAGCCAAGAATTGCCGCCGGTTGAGACCGGCGAAAGGACCAGAACTCATTGCGGTATAGCACCTTTCCCGAGAGTGGGATGGAGCGATCGCCGCAGAGATTACCGCAGTGCGAAAAGGCCGAAGGCCCCGGTCTCAAGGAGACCAGGGCCTTCGGTTAACGCGTTACCTGAGATCAGGCGTTGCCGGAGAGCTTCTCCCGCAGAGCGGCGAGCTGCGCGTCGGACGCGAGCGAACCGCCAGCCGACTCGGCAGGGCCGGAGGTGGCCTGCGCGGCACCCGACTCCGAGGAGTAGTTGCCCGAAGCAGGGCCGCCAGCGGCAGCTTCGGCAGCGGCGTCGGCCGCCATCTTCTCCATCTGAGCGGTGTGCATCTTGTGGCGACGCTCGGCCTCGGCGTAGCGGCCTTCCCACTCTTCGCGGACCTTGTCCGAACCCTCAAGCCATTCGTTGGTCTCGGGATCGAAGCCCTCGGGGAAGATGTAGTTGCCCGCTTCGTCGTAGCTGTCGGCCATGCCGTACTTCGACGGGTCGAACTCGGCGTGGTAATCCTCGTTCGCCTGCTTCAGCGACAGCGAGATACGACGACGCTCGAGGTCGATGTCGATGACCTTGACCATCGCGTCGTCGCCAACGGCAACAACCTGGTCCGGGACCTCGACGTGGCGCTCGGCCAGCTCGGAGATGTGCACGAGGCCCTCGATGCCCTCTTCGACGCGAACGAACGCACCGAACGGAACGAGCTTGGTGACCTTACCGGGCACGATCTGACCGATCGCGTGGGTGCGGGCGAACTGACGCCACGGGTCTTCCTGGGTGGCCTTGAGCGACAGCGAAACGCGCTCGCGGTCGAGATCGACGTCGAGAACCTCGACGGTGACCTCGTTGCCAACCTCGACAACCTCGGACGGGTGGTCGATGTGCTTCCACGACAGCTCGGAGACGTGCACGAGGCCGTCGACGCCGCCAAGATCGACGAAGGCGCCGAAGTTGACGATGGAGGACACGACGCCCTTGCGGACCTGGCCCTTCTGGAGCTGGTGGAGGAACTCGCTGCGGACCTCGGACTGGGTCTGCTCAAGCCAGGCGCGACGCGACAGAACCACGTTGTTGCGGTTCTTGTCGAGCTCGATGATCTTGGCCTCGATCTCCTTGCCGACGTACGGCTGGAGGTCGCGAACACGACGCATCTCGACGAGCGAGGCGGGCAGGAAGCCACGGAGGCCGATGTCGAGGATCAGGCCGCCCTTGACGACCTCGATGACGGTGCCCTTGACGGCCTCGTCCTTCTCCTTGAGCTCCTCGATCGTGCCCCACGCGCGCTCGTACTGCGCCCGCTTCTTCGACAGGATCAGGCGGCCTTCCTTGTCCTCCTTGGTGAGAACCAGGGCCTCGACCGCGTCGCCCACGGAAACGACCTCGTTGGGGTCGACGTCGTGCTTGATGGAGAGCTCGCGGGAGGGGATGACGCCTTCGGTCTTGTAACCGATGTCGAGCAGGACCTCGTCACGATCGACCTTGACGATGGTGCCTTCGACGATGTCACCATCGTTGAAGTACTTGATCGTCGCGTCGATTGCGGCCAGGAAATCCTCGGCGGAGCCAATGTCGTTGATGGCTACCTGCGGCGAGGTGACGGTGGTGGGCATATGTGGGTTTGCTCCGGACGGATTGTGGTCGGTTGCGGACATTGGAACTTTCGGTACGCTGCGTGATCACCGCGGCAAGGCGAACAAGGAATACGAGAAGTATCGCACGACAAGCCCAACTCGCTGCTGCACAAAACCCAGCACGGGCGCTTCGGAATCAGATACTGTGCACGTACCGAGGCACACACCACCATCGAAGACACTCGCGTGCATCACCCTACGCGACGTCGCGGGCACCGGGCAAACCACCCCCTCGCCGATGGCCGATACGCTACCTGCCGTGCCTGATTCTGATTCCGCTGATCGTCACGCCCAAGCTAACGCGCTGCTTGGCACCACCGGCCCGGCGCGCGGCAAGCTGGGTTCCGCCGATAGTGAGCGGGCCAATCGCCGGTGGTGGGACGCGGATGCTGACCAGTATCACCAGACCCACGCCGACTTTCTCGGTGTCGATTCGCCCGGCGGTGAGTTCGTGTGGTGTCCAGAGGGCTTGCACGAGGGCGATATGCACTTCCTCGGCGATGTTGTCGGGAAGCGGGTGTTGGAAATCGGGTGCGGGTCAGCGCCCTGTTCGCGCTGGTTAGCGGGTGCTGGCGCGCATCCGGTCGGGCTTGATATTTCGATGGGGATGCTCGCGCGTGGTGTCGCCGCGATGGACCGTGGTGGTCCTCGGGTGCCGCTTGTGCAGGCCGGGGCGGAGGCGTTGCCGTTCGCCGATGAGTCCTTTGACCTTGCCTGTTCGGCGTTTGGTGGGGTGCCGTTTGTCGCTGACTCGGCGTTGGTGATGCGTGAGGTGGCGCGGGTGTTGAAGCCGGGTGGACGCTGGGTGTTCTCGGTGAACCACCCGATGCGCTGGATCTTCCTTGACGATCCGGGCGAGGCCGGACTGGTGGCGACGGTGTCGTATTTCGACCGCACTCCATATATAGAGGTCGACGCCGACGGGACGCCCACTTACGCGGAGCACCACCGCACGATTGGCGATCGGGTGCGCGAGATCGTGGCCGCGGGGCTCACGCTGGTCGACATTGTTGAACCGGATTGGCCCGAGTGGCTTGATCGCGAGTGGGGCCAGTGGTCGCCGCTGCGTGGGGAGATCTTCCCCGGCACCGCGATTTTCGTTGCGGAGAAGCGTTAGATCCCTCGTACGAACGGGGGCAAGGTCGCGAAGCCTGGGTCGACGCGCACGTGCGGGACGGTGTCGGCGATCCAGCGGCGGGCGCGGGTCAGCGGGTGGTCGGGGAACGCGTCGTCAAAGCGAATGTCGTCTGAGTACGCGTAGGGCAGGGCACCGCGTAAGCCCGGCGCGTACGGGTGTTCGGGGTACATCTCGTCGTCGACCACCTGCGCGCCAACCACCGCCTCGCGCACGCCGGGTGCGTCCGTTTCGGGGCAGAGGATTTGAAAAACCGCGCTACAGCGATCTTTTGGAACGACGATCGACGCGGCGAAGACAAGGCCACTTTGCGATCCCGGCAGCGGAGTTTTCTCGACCCTCAACAGTGCGGGCAGCGAGTCGACCCACACAACGAACGCTTCGATGAGGCAGCCGGTGCGCCCGTGATGATGAGCGAGCCTGCGCCGCAAGCGTTTTAGATCTTCGAGCGGCGCTGGCAGGTCGGGCACACCGTCGACATAGGTGAGCGCGACAACGTCGCGAGTAGCCGGATCGCCCCAGGTCGAGGCATCCAACTGCTGCATTCCTCGAATGTCGAACGAAATGGGCACTGTTCCAATTTACCGGTGGTGTGCGTTACCTGGGACACATAGATGATGCACCGAGGTTGTCGCGGGCAACAATCCACGCGAATCATGGTGCCCCGCAGGACTTTTCACTCGTCTGACGACCCCTTGCGCGGCGCGCGACCAACCTGGTCCAGTGCCATGCGTAGTGCGTATTCGATCTGCGAGTTCACGCTGCGCAGGTCGTCGGCGGCCCACTTCGCGATGGCTTCGTGGACCGCCGGGTCTAGGCGGACGAGAACCTTTTTCGGCTCCCTCTTTGGCGTGCTCACGCGTACAGCGAACCAGTGTTCACCACGGGCTGGACCGACCGGTCGCCGCACAACACGACGAGCAGGTTCGATACCATCGCCGCCTTGCGTTCCTCGTCGAGTTCGACGGTGCCCTGCTCAGCGAGCCGATCGAGAGCCAGCCCTACCATCCCAACGGCACCTTCGACGATCGTCGTGCGGGCCGCGACCACCTGGGCGGCCTGCTGACGCACGAGCATCACCTGGGCGATTTCCGGCGCGTACGCCAGGTGCGTGATGCGGGCTTCGATCACCTCAACGCCCGCGGTCTGGGTACGTTCGCGCAGTTCGTCGGTGAGTTCCTCGCCAATCGACGCACCGTCGCGCAAGCTGACCCGGCCCGGCTGGTGCGCGTCGTAGGGGTAGGTCGTCGCAAGGTGGCGGACGGCCGCTTCGGACTGCGTCTCGACGTATTCCTCGTAATCATCAACGGCGAAGGCGGCTTTGAAACTGTCGACCACCTTGTAAACAACGACGGCGGCGATGACGACCGGATTGCCGTCAGCATCGTTGACCTTGAGCTTCTGCGTTTCGAAGTTGCGCACGCGCAGCGAGATGGTCCTGCGCTGGCTAAGCGGCGCGACGGCAACAAACCCAGCCGTACTCACCGACCCGATGTAGCGACCGAAGAACGTGACGACCTTGGACTCGTTGGGATTGACGACGGTGAGCCCGCTCGCCGCGATGGTGGCGAGCACGATCACGACGATCGCCCCCGCCGCAACCGCGAAACTGCCGCTGACCCCCGCATGCTTGGTTGCGTCAATGAACGCGAGCACGGCGATCGTGCCAAACCCGAGCGTGACGAGCAACCACACCCCCACCACGATGAACCCGTTGACCCGGACCGCTTGCCGCAGCTCCATGACATCCTCCCGATATCTGAGTGATATCACGACGATAGCGCGAATGAGGCGCCCCAGCAAGGAGTTAGCGGACCGGCAGCACCGCGCGCAGCACGAAGTAAATCGGCACCGCGACGGGCGACAACAGGATCGTGCCAACCAATAGCGGCCCCATCAGCAGCGGAGAAAAGCCGCGCTCGCGACTGTCGAGGTAAATCCAGCGCCCGATGAACAAATCCCACGCGATGATCTGCGCCCACAACGCGGTAAGCACGGCGGGATCTTCGATCGACGTTGTCAGCGCGGCGAGCGTCGGCGCGGTGACCAGCGACCAGATCGCACCCAACACCGGCACCGCGACCACCGCCCACACCGCAAGCGGCGCGAGCACAACCAGCGGGGAGCCGATGACCGTGCGCGTCCACCGCCATGTCGGCGCGAAGATCATGAGCGCCCAGAACGGGATCGTGACGTAAAACGCGAGGTCAAACAGCGTGCTCATGCGAGAACTTCCTGACGAGTAGCGAAGGCGCTCGCGATCGAGGCGAGCGCGCCAAGGACAACGACAACGCCGATCGCGGCCGCGGCCGTCAGCGTCGATTGGTCGGGGTGCATCAGCGGCTGACCGCGCAACGCCTGCCAGGTGACGAGCGCGACGACGGCCGCATAGCCGACCGCGAACGTCACGACGAGCCCGAATCGAACCGAATGCACCCGCAAGAGCGGCACCCGCGCGGCAAGTACCACCAGCAGCGCCGCGAAGAGCGGCAAAAACTGCAGCGCGTGCATCCCAACGAAGTGCGGAATCCGCAGGTCACCGGCCGTTGTACTCCACCCCGTCAGCGGCATGCCCGGAGTACCGTCGGGCGCGCCGACGGTATGGGCGCCAGCGATGCCCTCGACGCCAGATTCGCGACCGGGCATGAGGTTCCCCAGCCCAAGCCCAACGAGCGTGATCGCGAGACCAAGGCGAATCGACCAGGTCGTCGCGGCATCGCCGATCCGCGCGAACGAAAGGACAACGGCCACAACGAAAGTCGCGAGAAACAGCACGACGATGGTGAGCCCCATCGTCACCCACATCACGCTGTTGAAGGTTGTGGTCGTGTTGAAGTGGCTGCGCACGCCGCGTGCGACCTGACCAAAGATGATCACCTGTTCAATCGCGCCCGCGACGACGATGACCGTCGCCATCACGTTCATCAGACGAGAAGCGGTGGGCCGCAAGCTCATTAGCCACGCGAGCGCGACGCTATACAACACGAAGGACAGGGCGAATTTGGCTGGCTTGAACCAGGCGGTCGAGCCAGCGATCACCCTGTCGTCGAGGACAACACCGACGAGGGCGACAACGAAAAGCACCGCGTTGACGCCAGCGAAGTACAGCAGCGGGCGGTGCAGGGGAAGGTTTCGGACTGGCATGACGTGCCTCCACGGTGATAGATAGTGCCACTATCCGTTATAGATAGTTAGACTATCCACTCACGACACAACAGGCAAGAGGGTTAAGCGAAAAGAAAGGTCGCAGTGCGTATTTCAGAACTGAGCGAACGCAGCGGCGTCGCCGTCGCGACGATCAAGTACTACCTGCGTGAGGGATTGCTCAAGGCGGGCGAGCGCACGAGCCCCAACCAGGCGAGTTACGGCGACGAGCACCTGCGCCGACTGCGGCTGGTGCGCGCGCTCATCGAGGTTGGCGGCTTGCCGATCGCGACCGTCCGTGACGTCCTCGCCGCCGTCGACACGCCGGATCTCGCGTTGTTTAGCCTGCTTGGCATCGTGCAGGGCGCGATGTCGACACCCCCGCCCGACGCGCCCGAAGCAGAATGGGAGCGCGCGCACAGCAAGGTGCTCGCCGAATTCGCACGTCGTAACTGGGAAACCAAACCGAGCGAGGAAGCGATCAACACGCTCACGTCGGTCATCGTGCGGCTAGCGCAACTCGGCTACACCGACTGGGCCGAAACGACGATGCCCGCCTATTTCGACGGCGCGCGCACGATCGCCGAAGCCGATGTCACCGATGCGCTCGGTGCTGGGAATCGCGACGGCATCGTCGACGCCGTCGTTGTGCTCACCCTGCTGGGCGATACGGCGATGTCCGCGATTCGCCGCATCGCCCACGCACAGGTGACTCTCGAACGGATGTCACGCTCAGAGCAAGCGTGACAGGAAGGCCTTGGTCCGCTCTTCCTTCGGGTTGCTCAGCACGTCGCGCGGCGGGCCGGATTCGACGACAACTCCCCCGTCCATGAAAACGAGTTCGTCGGCGACCTCACGGGCGAAGCCCATTTCGTGGGTCACCACGATCATCGTCATGCCGTCGTTGGCCAGCTCGCGCATGACCGTGAGCACCTCGCCTACCAACTCCGGGTCGAGCGCCGAAGTCGGCTCGTCGAAGAGCATCAGTTTCGGGTCCATCGCGAGAGCGCGTGCGATCGCGACACGCTGCTGCTGACCGCCCGACAGTTGCGCGGGGTAGGCGTTGCGCTTCGCACCCAAACCGACGCGATCGAGCAGTTCTTCCGCCCGCTTCACCGCATCGGCTTTGCGGATACCGCGCACCTGCGTTGGCGCTTCGATCACGTTCTCCAACACCGTGCGGTGCGGAAACAGGTTGAAGTGCTGGAACACCATGCCGATATCGCGACGCTGACGCGCGGCTTCCTTCGGGTGCAGCTCGTAGAGCTTGCCGTTGCGTTCGCGGTAGCCGACGAGGTCGCCGTCGACGTACAGGCGACCGGCGTTGACCTGTTCGAGGTGGTTGATGCACCGCAGGAACGTCGACTTGCCCGAGCCCGACGGCCCGACCAGGCACAACACCTTGCCGTGCTCAACCTCAAGCGAAACGCCCTTGAGCACTTCGAGCGCGCCGAAGTTCTTGTGCACGCGGTCAGCGCGCACCATCGGAGCCTTCACTGCTTCGGTCATTTCGCCTTCACCGCCGCCTGCGCCGTTGCCAATTCGGCAAGTTGCTTGCCGGTGAGCTGCCTACTGAGTCCGCGCGAGTAGTACCGCTCGAGGTAGTACTGGCCAACCATCAACACGCTGGTGATCGCCAAATACCAAGTGGCACACACCAAGAGCAGCGGGACGGGTTGGAAGTTCACGCCGTAGATATCGCGCGCGCGACCAAACAGGTCGGTACTGAGCGGAATCGCGGTAACCAGCGACGTGGTTTTCAGCATGCCGATCAGCTCGTTGCCGGTCGGCGGAATGATCACGCGCATCGCCTGCGGCAACACCGTGCGACGCATGGTCTGCGACCACGACATGCCAAGCGCGGTCGACGCCTCGCGCTGACCTTCGCCAACGGAGTTGATGCCGGCACGCACGATCTCGGCCATGTACGCGGCCTCGTTCAAGCCAAGACCGAGCACCGCGAACAGGAACGCCGCCTGCAAATGCTGAACGTCGATGTGGAAGAACTGCGGGCCGATCACCGGCACGCCGACATCAATCACCCGATACAGCGAAGGCACCAAACCCCAGAACACCAACTGCACGTACACCGGGGTGCCACGGAAGATCCACAGGTAGACCCACGCCGTAGTACGCAGCACCGGATTGGGCGACAACCGCATCACCGCGAGCACGGTGCCCAGCGCGACCGCGAGTGCCATCGAAAGCACGGTCAGCTCGATTGTCACCAACGCACCAGAGGTGATGCGCTTGTCAAACAGGTACTTGGCGTAAGTGTCCCAGTGATAAGCCGGGTTGGTTGCCGCGCCGTAAATGAACAGCGCGACAAGGATCAAGATGATCGCTGCCGAAATCCAGCGGCCCGGCCTGCGCAGCGGGACCGCTTTGATCGCTTCGGGAGCAGAAGATGTCGACGTGTCGGTAGTGCTCACGTCAGCTCACTGCGCCATTGATCACCGAGGTCTTAATCTGACCTTCCTGAACACCCCAGTTCTGGGTGATCTGGGCGTACTTGCCGTTGTCGATCAGCGACTGCAGCGCCTTCTGCAACGACGCCGCGAGTGGCGAACCCTTCGCGACGGCCCAGCCGTAGGGTGCCGAATCGAAAAGCGGACCGGCGGACTCGATCTTGCCGCCGCTCTGCTTGATCGCGTAGGCGGTGACGGGCGAGTCGGCCGACATCGCGTCGACCTGGCCGAGCATCAGCGCGTTAGCGGCGGCGCTCTGCTCGTCGAACTGCTTCATGTCGATCGGCGGCTTGCCTTCGGCGACGCACTTGGCGCTCTTGGCCGGGATCTCGTCGGTCTGCTCAACGGTGGTCGACTGGACGGCCACCTTCTTGCCACACGCGTTGTTGGGATCGACGGGCTTGCCGCTCTGCTGCGCCCACTGGATGCCCGCGTTGAAGTAGGTCGTGAAGTCGACCTGCTTCTCGCGTTCCTTGGAGTCGGTGATCGACGACATGCCAAGGTCGTAGGTGTTGGCCTGCACCGCGGGAATGATCTTCTCGAACGCCGACTCGACGTAGTCGACCTTGAGGCCGAGCGTGCCCGCGACAGCATTGAGCAGGTCGACATCGAAGCCGATGATCTTGCCGCTCGGGTCCTTGTACTCATTGGGCTGGTAAGGCACGTTCACGCCAACGGTGAGCTTGCCAGCCTGCTTGATCTTGTCGGGCACTGTCGCCGCGAGCGCGTCGACCTTTTCCACCGACACTGTCGGTACGGCGGTGGTGTCGCCTTCGGTGTTCTCCGCGCAGCCGCTCAGGACGAGCGCACCACCGGCAGCACAACATAGCAACCGCACAGCACCACGGCCGAAAACCGTTCGAACAGACAAAAGAGCCTCCACATTTCACCTCATCGCCGGCCACGTGTCAGCGCTTGTTCGCAATGTATGCGAACCGGGCGCAGCGCGCGATGACAGTAACCGATTATTAATCGAGGAAAGTGAAAGGGGTAGCTTTACCTTCGATGTACCCGTGCGCGAACCTGTTCGGTGAATTCGCTGGTAGAGGCTAAACCGCCCAGGTCAGCGGTCGCGATTCCGGCGGCGAAAGTACCTGATACGGCCCGCGTGATGCGTTCGGCCGCGTTAGCGAGAATCGGGTCACCATCGCGAACAGCCAACCAGCGCAACAACATTGCCGCCGAGAGTTGCAGCGCGGCGGGGTTAGCGCGATTGTGGCCAGCCAACGTGGGCGCGGCCCCGTGAACCGCCTGTGCCATCGCTTTGGTATCCGAGCAGTTCAGCGAGGGCGCGATGCCAAGCGAGCCACTCAATTCGCCCGCCAAATCCGAGAGAATGTCGCCGAAAAGGTTCTCGGTGACGATCACATCGAAGTCGGCGGGCGAACGAACAAGGTGCGCGGCCATCGCATCGACGTGTTCATCGGCTACCCGCACGTCGGGATAGTGTTGGGCAACTTCGTAGCACACATCACGAAAAAGGCCGGTTGTCATCGGCAACACATTCGCCTTGTGCACGATCGTCACGTGCTTGCCGCGCGTGCTCGCCATCCGCATCGCCTGATGCGCGATCCGCTCAGTCGCCGCGCGGGTGATCACCGCGACGGCCATCGCGACGTCTTCGGTCGGCCGGAATTCGCCCGATCCGGCGAACATATTCCGGTCGGCGTAAAAGCCCTCGCTGTTCTCGCGCACGATGACCACATCGATGTCGGGAGCCTTGGCGCGAACGCCAGCGAAGGCGGCGGCGGGGCGAATATTCGCATACAGACCAAGCCGTTTGCGGATCGCGCCGCCCGGCGCGACCCGCATTTCCGCAGGATACGATGCATTATCGTGTGGCCCGAGGATCCAGGCGTCGAGGTCTGCCAACGCGCCAAGTGTCTGCTCGGGCAGCGGGGTGCCGTACGCCTCGATCGCGTCGTGGCCCATGAGCAGCGGTACCCAGTCGACCGACGGTCCGCCCGCCGCCGCGATTGCCTCGTCGACCACCGCGCGCGTCGCCGCGACCACCTCCGGCCCAATGCCGTCGCCGTCGATGACACCCAAGCGCAAAGTCGCATTCACTCCCACATCGTTGCCTGTGTGGCACAACACAGCAAATATCGCGCGATCACGTCGCGGTGAGTGAGCGCCAACACGATACGCCGCCATCGTGTTGTTCCCGATTTATCGGGTTCTAGCTGGGGATTTGCCCGATTGGGTGCGTAAGGAGGGTGGCAACATATCCGCGCTGGTGGAAGATAGAGAGATGCCGTGGTGTTAGGACCTGTTAGCAAGCCCCCGCAAGCCCCGCCAGCCACTGTGCATGCCACGGATACCGACAAGGAGAGGACGTCATGGCCACCCAGACGCTGACCCAGCAGAACTTTGACGAGGTAGTCACCGGAAACGACGTGGTACTCGTCGATTTCTGGGCTTCGTGGTGCGGTCCGTGCCGCAGCTTCGCCCCTACTTTCGAAGCATCATCGGACGCTCACCCCGACATCGTGTACGGCAAGGTCGACACCGAGGCTGAACAGGGTCTCGCTGCCGCCGCCAACATTCGCTCCATCCCCACGCTGATGGCGTTCCGCGAGGGCGTGCTCGTTTTCGCGCAGCCGGGCGCGCTGCCGCCAGCCGCGCTGGAAGACCTCGTCACCCAGGTGCAGGGTCTCGACATGGACGAGGTGCGTAAGCAGATCGCCGAGCAGGGTGCCGCCGCGCCCGCTGCCGAATAGTCCGCATCGGCCACACGTCACTGAAACGTCAATGGCCCGTTCACCTTTCGTGAACGGGCCATTCGTTTTTGCCTAGTTAGTCCGCGAGCAGGTTGACGCCCGCGATCATGGCGCGGATCGTCGACTCAGCGCTAGTAGGCGCGATCGCCGCTGCCCAGTCGCGACGGCCATTGAATTCGCATTCGACGAAGGTCGCGATACCGGCGTCGGTAGGACGCTGGTGGAACTGCAGGAGCTCGAGGGGGTAACCCTCGTCGTAGAGCGCCGATGTCATCGCGGCGACAGGGCTGCCTGCCGAGAGCACGGTGCGCAGGTGGTTGGGGAGTTCCAACGTCGCGGTGAAGTCGGCACCCGATGAGGTCCACTCGCCAAGGGCGATGGGGCCGCCACGGTGGGCGTAGCGATCGAGGAATTCGGTCGAGGTGAGGTCGGCGCGGGCACCCTTGGGCGCGGCGGCGAAGAGGGCATGGTCAGCAGTCAGCATGGTCATGGCGAATGGTCTTCCCGAAGATGGTCTTCGTTGGCAGGTGGGACCAGCAGAACAAAGAAAATCAGCCCGCAGCGAGGGGGCTGGTCCGAATCAGACCCCGCTACGGCGGGTTACTACGAGAAGAATCTGCCGCTTGGCCACCAGCGCGGTCTGCGCAGGGGCGATCGTCGCGAGGTCGCGGTCAGCGACTAGCAGCGCGGCGAGGCGATCGGCGGGATTCGGCACAACTCGACTGTAGGGCGATCGTCGTGAAATCGCAACCTCGTTTCTCAGTCGGAGTGTCTACTCACCGGTACGATTCCCGCAGTTCAGGGACCCTTCACCGGGTGCGCGACCGCGAGGTGAGTGCCCCGTCACGCGAGATGCCGGGCTGGTGCCCCCTTTGGGCACGAGGTCGGCCGAATTCGTCAGTGTGCCGCCGCGTCCCAGCTGCGGCCCGTGCCGACCGAAACATCAAGGGGCACCGACAAATCGATGGCTGACGCCATTCGTTCGCGCGCCAGCTTCTCCAAAATCTCGCGTTCGCCCTCAGCCACTTCGAAAACCAATTCGTCGTGAATCTGCAACAGCATGCGCGAGCGCAAGCCCGCCTCGCGGATCGCGTCGGCCACGTTGATCATCGCGACCTTGATGATGTCGGCCGCGGTGCCCTGGATCGGGGCGTTCAGTGCCATGCGTTCGGCGGCCTCACGGCGTTGGCGGTTGCTTGAGTCGAGGTCGGGGAGGTAGCGGCGACGGCCGAACAGGGTTTGCGTGTAGCCAACCTTGCGTGCCTCTTCGACCACGTCGCCCAGGTAGTCGCGGATGCCACCGAAGCGGTCGAAATAGGTGTCCATCTGCTGCTTAGCTTCCTCAGTGCTGATCTTCAGCTGCTGAGACAAGCCGTACGCGCTCAAGCCGTACGCCAAGCCATACGACATGGCCTTGATCCGGCGACGCATTTCCGCCGTGACCTCGCCAAGCGGGATATCGAACGCCTTCGACGCGACGAAGGTGTGCAGGTCCTCGCCGGAATTGAATGCCTCGATGAGCCCAGCGTCGCCGGAAAGGTGAGCCATGATGCGCATTTCGATCTGGCTGTAGTCGGCGGTCATCAGTTCGGTGAACCCAGGGCCGACGACGAACGTGTCGCGAATCTGGCGACCGGTGTCGGTGCGAATCGGAATGTTTTGCAGGTTCGGCTCGGTCGACGACAAACGCCCGGTTGCTGCGATGGTCTGGTTGAACGTGGTGTGCACGCGACCGTCGTCGGCAACAGACTTCAACAACCCGTCAACAGTGACCTTGAGGCGCGTCGCATCGCGATGGGAAAGCAGGTGCTCGAGGAACGGGTGTTGATTCTTCTCGTACAGGCCCTCAAGCGCGTCGGCGTCGGTGGTGTAACCGGTCTTGGTGCGCTTGGTCTTTGGCATGTCGAGCTCGTCGAACAACACGACCTGCAACTGCTTGGGCGAGCCGAGGTTGATCTGCTTGCCGATGACCTCGTAGGCCGAATTAGCCGCTTCCCCAACACGATCGGCGAAGGTGCGCTGCAACGCTTCCAACTGCTCCGTGTCGACGGCGATGCCAGCGGCTTCCAACTCCCCAAGCACGCCGAGCAGCGGCAGTTCCATCTCGGTAAGCAACGAGGTCGACTCGATTTTGGTGAGTTCTTCATCGAGCGCGTCGGCCAAATCGGCAACGGCACGCGCGCGCAGCATCTCCTCGCGCGCGGAATCCTCAGCGGCGGAGTCTTCATCGTCAAGCAACGACAGCTGCGTATCGGATTCGCCTGTCTCCACCCGCAATTCGCGCTTCAGATACCGCAGCGACAGATCGTCGAGGTTGAAGCTGCGTTGGCCTGGCCGCACCAAATACGCGGCGAGCGCGGTGTCGGTTGTAAGCCCCGCGAGCGTGAACCCACGGCCACGCAACGCATGCCCGGCCGACTTGGCCTCGTGGAGCGCCTTGAATACCGATTCGTCGGCCAACCAGGCGGCCAGCGCGGTCTCGTCCTCAGCAGAGAGTCCGGCGAGGTCGATATACGCGCCTTCACCGTCGGCACAGGCGAGCGCGAGCGCGCGGGCGTCGCCACCAACCGGGGTACCGGTGCCGACAATCGAAAGACCGTGGCGCTGACCAGCTTTGGCGTGCTCGGCGAGCCACTCCCCTACCGTGCCCGGCTCAAGCACCACACCGCTGAGGTCGAATCCGCCCTCAGCTTCCGGTTCGGCGGAAACAAGCGACTCAAACAAGCGGTCGCGCAGCACGCGGAACTCAAGGTCGTCGAAAAGCTGGTGAATCTTGTCGCGATCCCACGGCGCTTTCGCGAGCTGATCGGGCGTGTAGGGCAGCGGAACGTCGCGCACCATCTCGGTGAGGCGGCGGTTCATGATCACCGTTGACAGGTTCTCGCGCAGCGCGTCGGCACCACGGCCCTTGACGGTGTCGACCTGGTCGACCAACGCGTCGAGCGTGCCGTACTGCTGAATCCAGCGCTGCGCCGTCTTCTCGCCAACGCCTGGGATGCCGGGCAGGTTGTCGCTGGCGTCGCCACGCAGCGCCGCGTAATCGGGGTATTGGGCGGGCGTGAGGCCGTACTTCGCCTCCACCGATTCGGGAGTAAAGCGCGTGAGTTCGGAAACGCCCTTGACCGGGTACAACACGGTGACATCGGGCGTGACGAGCTGGATCGAGTCGCGGTCGCCGGTGACGACAAGCACCCGGTACCCCTGAGCGACGGCGTTGGTGGTCATCGTCGCGATCACATCGTCGGCCTCGTAGCCATCGATAGCCATGACCGGGATGCCCATCGCGCCGAGCACATCCTTGGTGACATCAACCTGACCGCGAAACTCATCGGGCGTGGCACTGCGATTGGCCTTGTACTCGGGATACATCTCCGAGCGGAAGGTCTTGCGTGACACGTCGAAGGCGGCGGCGACGTGCGTCGGCGCTTCGTCGCGCAGGATGTTGATGAGCATCGAGGTGAAGCCGTAGACAGCGTTGGTGGTTTGGCCGGTCGCGGTCTTAAAACTGTCGGCAGGGAGCGCGAAGAAGGCTCGATAGGCAAGCGAGTGCCCGTCAAGCAGCATCAGGGTTGGCCGCTCGACTGCGGGGGTTTGCGTGGCCGGGGCGCTCGTCGGTGAACTCACGTCGATGAGTCTAGGGAAGCCCACCGACAACTTTGCCTCCTGGCACGACAGAGCCCCCGGCATCGAGTCGAAACTCGACAACCGGGGGCTGCGTCAGCCGAATTAATCGGCGCCGAGATAGGCCGTCTTCACCGCGGGATCGGCCAACAGCTCACGGCCGCTGCCCGACTTGGTGATCTCGCCGGTCTCCAAGATGTAGCCGCGATCGCTACGCGTGAGCGCCTGCTGGGCGTTCTGCTCGACAAGCAGCACGGTTGTGCCCTGCCGGTTGATCTCGGAGATGATCATGAAGATCTGCTGAATCACCATGGGCGCCAAGCCCATTGACGGTTCATCGAGCAGCAGCAGCTTCGGTCGGGCCATCAACGCGCGACCGATCGCGAGCATCTGCTGTTCGCCACCCGACATCGTGCCGCCGACCTGTTTGCGACGCTCAGCCAAGCGCGGGAACAGTTCGAAGACCCAGTCGAGCGTCTTGGCATACTCGCTTTTGTCCTTGAATGGGCGGCCGTAGCAGCCCATATCCAGGTTCTCCATCACCGTCATGCCGGGGAAAACACCGCGACCTTCCGGTGCCTGAATCAGCCCACTCAGGACGCGTTCATGGGCCTTGACCGGCGTGATGTCCTCACCCTTGAAGAAAATCTTGCCCGAGGTGAGCGGCAACAATCCCGACAGCGCACGCATGGTCGTTGTCTTGCCAGCGCCGTTGGCCCCAAGCAGCGTGACGAGTTCGCCTTCGGAAACCGAAAGCGAGATCCCGTGCAACGCCTCGATGCGGCCGTAATGCACGACCATGTCGCGCACCTCAAGCAACGGCGTCTGCGGATCGGCGACGGGCTTGCCCGCCTCCTTCGACAGCTTCTCCGAGACGACAACCGGGTCGCGATTCACCGGCGGCGTCGCGCCTTCGGCCGACAACACCTCAGCTTCCTCACGCACTTCCTCGATCGAATCCGCGTCGGGCACACCGAGATACGCGGCGATGACCGCCGGGTCCTGGCGCACCTGAGCGGGCAAGCCGTCGGCGATCTTGCGACCGAACTCAAGCACGACGATCCGGTCGGTGACGCCCATGACCAGTCGCATGTCGTGTTCGATCAGCAGCACGGTGTAACCGTCGTCGCGGATCTTGCGGATCAGGTCCATGAGCGCCGACTTCTCGCTCGGGTTGAACCCGGCCGCCGGTTCGTCGAGGCACAGCAGTTTCGGCTCGGTCGCGAGCGCACGCGCGATTTCGAGTCGACGCTGGTCACCGTAGGAAAGGTTGCGCGCCTTCTCTACCGCACGCGGTGCGATGCCGACGAATTCCAGCAGCGCCATGCCACGGTCGATGGCGTCGCGTTCTTCGCGATGCATGCGTGGCGTGCGGAAAATCGCGCCCGGTACCGAGGTGCGGTGCCGCGCGTCAGTGCCGACGACCACGTTTTCCAGCGCGGTCATCTCGCCAAACAACCGCACGTTCTGGAAGGTGCGGGCGATGCCAAGTCGCGTGATTTCATAGCGCTTGGTTTTCGCGGTGAGCGGTTTTCCGTCGAAGAAGACACTGCCCGACGACGGCTTGTAGACGCCGGTGATGGCGTTGAAGCACGTGGTCTTGCCGGCACCGTTCGGGCCGATCAGGCCGAGAATCTCGCCGCGGCGAATTTCGAACGACACGTTGTCGAGTGCGGTGAGACCACCGAACTTGACGGTCAGACCCTCGGTCCGCAGCAGTGGTTCGCCGACGGCGGTTTCAATTTCGCGATGCGGTGCCGACAGTTCGGCGACCACGTCGGGGTCGCCCAGTGCGGGCAGCACCGCGGTCACGTCGACCACGCCTGGGTCTTCGGCGGGGGGAACCGCCTCGTAGCCAGCCTGGAGGTCGTCGTTGTCGTAGAGCGCGTCGCCCGGCCCGGTCATCGTGAAGCTCCGATCAGTTGAGCCGCTGGCTTACGCACGGCCTGATACACCTGCCTGCCGTAGGCGAGCAACTTTTGCCGCACCGGGAACAGACCCTGCGGACGCAAGATCATCATCACGACGAGCGCGATGCCGAAGTACAGGTACTTCAAGTCACCAAGTGACTGCGCACCGCCAGGACGGAACAGCAACACGGTGCCAAGCAGCAGCAACGCCATAACGCCAGCGAAGACGATGATGAAAATCGTGACGCGCTGAATCCATATCTCGGCGGCGTGAATGCGCCACTTCCATGCCCACAGCAGTCCGATGAACACCACGACAGCGACGGCGAGCAGCACGTAACCGGTCGTTTCGTCGGAGACGAGCTTGGCCGACTGCAACCGCATCGGCAGGTAGGCGATGATGAACGCGCCGACGATCACGCCGAGCTTGTTGCCCGAACCGCCGAGCACAACCGCGCACAGGAACAGCATCGACAAGATGATGTCGAACTGTTTCGGGTTCACGTAGGTGACTTGGCCTGCATACATCGCGCCGGAGAGTCCACCGACGGACGCGCCAATCACGAACGCCCACAACTTAAATCGGAACGTCGGCACGCCCATGATCTCGGCGACGTCTTCGTCTTCGCGGATCGCGACCCACGCGCGACCAACGCGGCTGCGCTCAAGGTTGCCAATCACGAGCAGCGCGATGATCACCAAAACCATGCCGAGCCAGAACCACCATGTGCCGTTGCTCGCGCGGGTGAACGGGTTCCAGCTGCTGCTGTCGCCGAGGTTGCCCGGGGAGAAAACGCCGCCGGGATGCGAACTCGACTCGCCAACATGCGGGTAGGCGATCTTGGAGAGGCCGAGGCTGCCGTTGGTGAGTTCGCCGAGGTTGTCGGCCATGAGCCGGACGATTTCGCCGAAGCCAAGCGTGACGATCGCGAGGTAGTCGCCACGCAGGCGCAGCGTCGGCGCGCCGAGCAGCAAGCCCGACAGCGCGGTGAGCGCGATCGCGATCGGCACGCAGGCGAACCACGCCCAGCTCGGATTGAGCCAGCCGCCGTCGGTTTGGTTCCACGGGCTGTTGGGGCTGGTCAGCAGGCCGACGGTGTAGGCGCCAACGGCATAGAAGCCGACGTAACCGAGGTCGAGCAGACCCGCTTGGCCGACGACAACGTTGAGCCCGACGGCGATAAGCGCGTACATCGCGAACTGGGCCATGACGCCGCCGAAGCTGACGCCGGGGGTGTCAAGCAGCGGCGGGGTGTAGATCGGCAGCAGCGCGAGCACGATGATGAAGGGCACGCCGACGCCCCACTGCGCGGGCCGCGAAAGGCCATTCCACCAGCCGCGAAGCGCGTCGCCGATGGGCGTGCGATCCGGGCGCGGCGGCGGTGTCGGCTTGTCGGTGATGTCGTTGAGGTTGGTGCTCATGCGCGCGCCCTCCCGAGACTCTCACCCAGGATGCCAGTGGGTCGGAACATCAGCACCGCGACAAGCAGCACGAACGCGACGACGTCGCGCCACTGAATACCGAAAAGCATCTGCCCGTACTGTTCGGCGACACCCAGAATCAGGCCGCCGAGCAGCGCGCCACGCAGGTTGCCGATACCGCCGAGGACAGCGGCGGCGAACGCCTTAATGCCCAAAATGAAGCCGCCCGAATAAATGATGCCGGTCGGCACACGCAGGGTGTAAAGCATGGCGGCAGCGCCAGCGAGCAGGCCGCCGATGAGGAACGTGAGCACGATGACCCGTTCGCGCGAAACGCCCATGAGCGTCGCGGTATCGGGGTCCTGAGCGACCGCGCGAATCGAGCGACCGAACTTTGTCCGGTTGATCAGAATCTCGGTGCCGATCGCCAACACGATCGCCGAAGCGACGATGACGATCTCCACGTTGGTGATGCCAGCGCCGAACACGGTGAACTGCACCTTCGGCTCAACGAGGCGAATGCCGGTTTGGGCGTTGGTGCCACCGAGGCCAGGCTTGAACTTCGGCAGGATGTAGTGCACGAACTCCTGGATCACGAACGACATACCGATCGCGGTGATCAAGAACGCGAGGGGTTTCGCGCCGCGCCGTCGCAGTGGGCGATACGCGACACGTTCCAAGCCGACGGCAGCGACACCTGAGACGGCCATGCCGAACAGCATCGCCAAGCCGAGATAGGTGATCGTGAGCAGGACGCCTTGGGAATAGACATTGCCGCTAGGGGCGAACCCGAGCAGTTCAAGGCCAACATAAGTGCCGAACATGCCGAGCATGAAGACTTCGGAATGGGCGAAGTTAATAAGTCTCAACACGCCATAGACAAGCGTGTACCCAACGGCGACGAGCGCGTACACCGAGCCGTAGGTGAGACCGTCGACGGTCAGTCGCCAAAACTGGTCGACGACGCCTCCGACGTTGAATTCGATGGACCCGTTCGCCAACAGGGTCGCACCGAGTGATGCGGCTGAAGTCATGATTACTCTCGCGTCAGGCGAACGGTGCGCGTGGGATGTCCACGCGCACCGTTACACAGCGGGTTCTTCGACGGGGTTACTTGACCTCGTACATCCAGACCTGGACGTTGGCAAGCTCACCGGTGGGGCCCCACTTGTACTGGCGGGCCACGCCGGTGCCGTCGTAGTTGCGCACGAACTCGACCAAGTCGGCACGGGTGGTCTTACCCGAGTCGATGCCCTTGAGCAGGATCGTCGCGAGATCATAGCCCTCGACGGAGTAGACGCCGGGCGCCTGACCGTTGAGCGCCTTGTACGCGCTCGCGAACTTCTCCGGCGCCGGGCTGCACGGGCAGGAAAGCAGCGCGTCCTTCGACGACGCGCCAGCCTGACGCACGAACTCGGGGTCGTTGCTGCCATCAGCGGAAGCGAAGATCGCGTTCACGCCACCCGAACGCAGCTGCTGCACGAACGGGGCGGACTCGGCGTAGTAGCCCGAGTAGAAGATGGCGTCAGGCTTGGCCGCGGCCAGCTTCGAGACCGCTGCCGAGAAGTCCTTGTCGCCTTCCTTGACGTTGACCGTGCACGACTGGTCAACGGCGGAACCGCCAGCGGTGGTGAACGCCTGGGCAAGGCCGGTGCCGTAGTCGGTGTTGTCGACGACGACGCAGATCTTCTTCGCGCCCTTGTCCTTCACCAGGTAGTTGGCGACGGCGGGGCCCTGGGAGTTGTCGTTGCCAAGACCACGGAAGAACGTGCGCCACCCGTTGGTGGTGAGCGTCGGGTTGGTTGCCGACGCGGTGAGCGTCGGCATGTTGTTCTCCGACAGGATCTGGCCGGTGGCCTTGGTTTCGCCCGAGAACGTCGGACCAATGAGGCCAACGATGTTCGGGTCGGAAACGATGGTCGGAATAACCTGCGTCGCGATCTGCGGCTTGCCCTCGGTGTCGAAGGACTTGACGCTGACCTGACAGCCGGGGTTGGCCTTGTTGTGCTCGTCAAGCGCGAGCTTGACACCCATGAGCACGTTGATGCCGAGCGCGGCGTTGCCGCCGGTCAGCGGGCCCGCCATCGCGAGCGTGACCGGCGCGCACTTGGCCTGTCCGTCGCCCGCGGGATTGGCCGCGGTTCCCGTGCTACCGGCGGCGACCGCCTTGCCCTCGGTGTCGAGCTGAACAACCGGCTGAATCGACAGATTCGAGCTACCGCCGCCGCCACCATCCGAGGACTTGTCGCTGCACCCGGTCAGCACCAAAGCCGCGGCCGCGCCCAAAACGAGCACTCCTCGCGTCGAACGACTGCGCCATGTCGAACTGAGCACGTCTCACCTCTATGTCCTGTGCTTCCCCGGCATGCGCCGAGGGGGCCGACCACGTTCAGCCCGGAGAGAACATATCGCCGCTGTGTTAGATCCGCATCACATTCGCATCATGTTGGAAGTCTGTTGTCTTGCTTCCGTTCACATGGGTGTTTCGCTTAGGTAAAGTTTTAGGGATTTTGCCCGCATTACTGCGGAGTGAGGTTCTCCAACACCACTTCAGCGACGGCTTTCATCGTGGTGCGGCGATCCATCGCGGTGCGCTGAATCCATTTGAACGCCTGCGGTTCCGAAAGGCCCTGCGTTTCCATCAGAACGCCCTTAGCGCGCTCGACGAGTTTACGGGTCTCGAGGCGCTCCGACAGATTCGCGACTTCGGTTTCCAGCGCGGTGATTTCGTGGAATCGACTGGCAGCCAACTCAATCGCGGGCACCAAATCAGATTTGGTGAACGGCTTAACCAAATAGGCCATCGCGCCCGCGTCGCGTGCTCGCTCAACCAGGTCACGCTGGCTGAACGCGGTCAAAATGACAACGGGCGCAACACGTTTGGATGCGATCTCGGCGGCAGCGTCGATGCCGTCGCGTCGCGGCATCTTGACATCCATGATCACAAGATCGGGACGCAGTTCTTCGGCAAGCTCGACAGCGCGCTGACCGTCGCCCGCCTCGCCGACGACCTGATAGCCCTCTTCTTTGAGCATCTCGACGAGGTCCATGCGGATGAGGGCTTCGTCCTCGGCGACGACGACTCGCTTTGCCGCGGCAGTGGTGCTCATAGGCTCGACCCCTCTGGATTTACGAACAGTGATGTAGAGAGTACCTTTCGGCTCGCGTCAATCGCGTCGAGCCAGTTCCCCGGATACAGCACGGGTGGCACGACCACTGTCGCGCCACCCGCCTTTGGTGCCGAGTGTGGGACTCGAACCCACACGTCCTTTCGGACAACGGTTTTTGAGACCGTCGCGTCTGCCAGTTCCGCCAACCCGGCGCACCGCGGCCACTATAGCGCCCCGAAGCGCCAGAAACCTAACTGGCGCCGAATCCCCAGGTCAGCTAACCCTCCCGCGATCCGGTGCCTGTCCCAGCTCGACGAACCCTATTATTCCCGGATAGAATTAATTGCGGTATTCGATAAGTGAGCGATGCCACAGGTTGCCTTGACGTTTCCCATTCTTATCTCGCGGGTATCACGGTCACAGGCAACGGATATGCGCATCGTGATTTATGTACAACACCCGACTTAAAGATGAATAGGTGGTACTGATCGCATGATCGTCGCCATCTGAGGCTACTTCTCTAGATTCACGCGCATTACGGTTATGCCATGCACGTGCTGTTCGTCTGCAACTCCAATGTCTGCCGCTCGGTGATCGCCGAACGACTCACTCGCGCCTACGCCATCGACAACAGCATGACCGCGCTCACCGCCGAAAGCGCAGGAACCCGTGCGCTTGTCGGCTTTCCGCCCGAACCGCTCGCGGCAGAAGCCATCGCCGGACTCGGTGGCGACGCCACCGGATTCAAAGCGCGAAAACTCAAGGCCGACATGGTCGATCGCGCGGATTTGATTCTCACGATGACTGAATCTTTACGCGATCAGGTTGGCGAAATCGCATTCGGTGCCGGGCCGCGGACTTTCACCTTGGCCGAAGCGCATCGCATTGCCAAAGTCACTGGCGCGAAATCCATTGCCGCGCTGCATTACGCGCGCAATGACCTCGCTTATGTCGCGCGCGAGAACGTCGCCGATCCCATCGGGCTGTCCCCCGAGGCCTTCATCGACGTCGCTGACCGCATCGCCGAACTGCTCTTCCCCCTGCTTGCCGCGCTCGCACCGCACGCGCAAACCAAGCTCAGCGAAGTGCGCGAACAGACCGGGCTGGTCATCGAGCCACGTGGTGCCGCCCCGCTCTCGACGTTCCTTGCCGCCAACCGCAGGCACTGACCGCAAAAGCCCCGCGCCACAACGACGGTCACCGCTACACTCGGCAGCGCCGTGGCTTGTTTCGTGCAGGTTCGACACCGAGAAGGAACGCAATCATGCTGTGCAAACGCGTTTCCGATATTTCGCTCCACGTGTTCGTGAGCCCTGAGATTCTCGATCAAATTGTCGCGGGGGTACGCGAGGTGGTCGACGACCACGTCACCGACCGCGACATCTTCGCGTGGCGGTTCACGCTCCCCATCGAGGCCACCGACCCGGCTTACCTCGACCTCGAAAGTCGGTGGCGGCGTGCGCATTTCGACGCCGACCCGGGCGCGCTAGCCGCCTATGAGATCGCCGTGAGCCTGGTTTCGGACCCCGACGAACTCACCGAAGGCGACCTCGCTTCGCTCGAACACGGGCTCGCGTTAGCGGTGCATCACACCGCGCCAACGAGCCCGTTCACGCTCCGCGCCGACCGACGCACCGAACTGGACCACGAATACCGCTGAGCGGCACACCGATTAGCGCGCCGGGAAGTGCCGGATCACGCCTTCCTGCACCGTCGTCGCGATCAATTCACCACTGCGCGAATAGAACCGGCCAGTGGCGAGACCACGCGAGCCGGCGGCCACCGGCGACTCGGTTGCGTAAAGCACCCACTCGTCGAAACGGAACGGGCGGTGGAACCAGATCGAATGATTCACTGTGGCAGCGAGAATCCGATCGAGACCCCACGACAACCCGTGCGTGGTGATGATCGAGTCGAGCACCGTGGTGTCCGACGAATAGCCAAGCGCCGCAACGTGCAACAGCGGGTCGTCAGGCAGTGCGCCGTCGGTACGCATCCACACGCGATTGTGGTTGAGCTTCTCGCCGGTGCCCTTGAGAATCCACGCCGGATCGTTGGTGTAGCGCATGTCGATCGGATGCGGCGCGTTGATGAACATTTCTAGCTTGTCTTCAAAGCCGACAAAGCTTTCCTCGATGCGCGGCAGGCCCTCGGGATCGGGCACGTCCGGCGCGTCGTGGGAATGTTCGAGGCCCTTGCCGAAGTCCTGGAAGGCCGCGAGCATGACGAAGAGCTCTTGGCCGTCTTGACTCGCCGTGACCGTGCGATTCGCTAGCGCACGCCCGTCGCGGTGCCGCTGCACCCGATATTCGATCGGCTTCTTCACGTCGCCACCACGCACGAAATGCGCGTTGACCGCGTGCAGCGGGCGCTCCCCCGCGGTGCGTCCGGCGGCGACGATGGCCTGGGAGACCAGCTGGCCGCCGAACGTCCTGCTCCACACCTTCTCCGGATGCTTGCCGATGAAGACGTCGTCGCCGACCGAATCAAGGTCTAAGACGTCAAGCAAAACGTCCAGGTCAGGTGAGTGGGGTAGGGCGGTCACGGCTAGTGGTCCTCCTCGCCGATGCGATGCACGTGGATCAGGTTGGTCGAGCCGACGGTACCCGGCGGGGAACCGGCGACGATGACAACAAGGTCGCCCTTGCGATAGCGGCCCATTGACAGCAACGCCTGGTCGACCTGGTGAATCATCGCATCCGTTGAATCGACCATCGGCACGATAAACGTTTCGGTGCCCCAACTCAGAGTGAGCTGATTACGCACTTCCGACAACGGTGTGAAAGCCAACAACGGCAGCGGCGTGTGCAGGCGCGCGAGGCGGCGGACCGTGTCGCCCGACTGGGTGAACGCGACGAGCGCTTTCGCGTTCAGGCGCTCGCCGATGTCGCGCGCGGCGTAGGAGATCACGCCACGCTTGGTGCGCGGCACGTGGGTCAAGGGTGGGACCCGCGACGTTTCCGACTCAACGGCGGTGACGATGCGCGCCATCGTGCGCACGGCTTCGATCGGGTGCTTGCCGACCGAAGTTTCGCCCGACAGCATCACCGCGTCGGCACCGTCGAGGACGGCGTTGGCGACGTCGGAGGCTTCCGCGCGGGTGGGGCGCGAGTTGTCGATCATCGACTCAAGCATCTGCGTCGCGACGATGACCGGCTTGGCGTTCTCGCGTGCCATCTGGATGGCACGCTTCTGCACGAGCGGCACCTCTTCGAGCGGCAGTTCGACACCAAGGTCGCCACGCGCGACCATGACCGCGTCGAAGGCGAGCACGATGGCTTCGAGGTTGTCGATGGCCTCGGGCTTTTCGAGCTTGCCGATGACCGGAACGCGACGGCCGACGCGGTCCATGATGTCGTGCACCAGCTCGATATCCGACGGCGAGCGCACGAACGACAGCGCGATGAAGTCGACGCCGAGTTTGAGCGCGAATTCCAGGTCAGCGACGTCTTTTTCCGACAGCGCGGGCACCGAGACGTTCATGCCGGGCAGCGAAAGGCCCTTGTTGTTGCTGACCGGACCGCCCTCGGTGACGCGGGCGATAACGTCGTTGCCTTCGACGGCTTCAACGGTGAGGCCGACCTTGCCGTCGTCGACAAGCAGGCGGTCGCCGGGTTTGGCGTCCTTGGCCAGTTCCTTGTACGTGGTCGAAACGCGGTCGTGCGTTCCTTCGACATCGTCGACGGTAATGATCACTTGCTCGCCGTTAGCCCAGACCGTTTTGCCGTCAACGAAACGGCCAAGTCGAATTTTGGGGCCCTGGAGGTCGGCGAGAATACCTACCGCGCGGCCGGTTTCCTCCGCCGCAGCGCGCACTAGTTTGTAGTTGTCGGCGTGGTCGGCGTGGTCGCCGTGGCTGAAGTTCAGCCGCGCTACGTCCATGCCGCTTTCGACGAGTTCCCGAATCCGGTCCCCGGAGGCTACGGCCGGTCCGAGTGTGCACACAATCTTCGTTCGTCGCATCACGAGCCCAGCCTAGTACTTGACCGCGATGGCCTCTTCGCACCGGTAGTTGAGTGCGTAGTGTTCGCCCGGTATTCACGAAATCCGCTGGGATCGTGGGCAATATGCCCGACAAAAACGACGAACCGGACGGCACGTTGTGCGTGTGCCGCCCGGTTCATGCGAGGGTTGCTGGCGCTCAGTCGCGCAGTGGACGACCGTCCACATCGGGCACCTTGCCGGTGAGCATCATGATGCCGTCGATGAGCGGCCAGATGGCACCGATGCCACAGGTGAGCCACACGACCGCGATCTGGGCGATGCCGAGGCCGGTGTAGCCGAGGTAGAAACGACCAACGCCGAAGCTGCCGAGGAAAATCTCAAGCAGGCCTGCGGTGAGCTTCTGCTTGTCCGAGAACGGGACGCCGTAGATGTCGCGGCCGTACGGAGCTTCCGGGTCGGCCGGGTTGTAGCCGGTCGGGGCGCCGAAGGGCTGACCATACGCGGGCTGCGGCTGACCGTAAGGGTCGACGGGCTGACCGTACGCGTCGACCGGCTGGCCGTACTGCGGCTGCGACGGGTAGGCGGGCTGACCGTACTGCGGCTGCGCGGGCTGGCCATATTGCGGCTGACCGAACTGCGGCTGCGCCGGGTAGCCCGGCTGCTGGGCGTACGGGTCGGATGCGGGCGCACCATACTGCGGAGCGGCGGGCTGACCCTGGTCCTGCGGCTTGCTCAGGTCAGGGCCGTATTGCGGATTGGGGTTGTAGGGGTCGGTCACTCATGCCTCCATCATTGTGCGGGCACCCCATGTCGTGGCCCCCGTTTCCTAACCGTCAGCGCCCATTGTGGTCATAGTTGCCCGGCGCTGTCGCGTTGGGTTATCGCGAATCCGCCCGAAGATGTTGACGATCAGCCTTTTTCGAGCCCGGTTTTGGTAGGCTCGTCGGCTTTTTCGGCGTCCTCTGCCGCCTCATCAGCCTTGGCGACCTCGACGACTTCGGTCTGCGCCTCTTTGGTCGAATCTCCTTGCAGCTCATCGGCTACCTCGTTCTCCGCAGCGCCGAGGGCGCGCAGTTTGCCGATCTGCCACGGCCACGGGCGCAGGCCGGGGACCATCGCGGGCCGCAACATCGCCGGGTTCTCGCGGCCCTTCGTCGCGAACACGAAATAGGCGATGGCGCAAAGGAAAACGACGGCGGCGGTGAAGAGGTTGATGCGCAAGCCGAGCACGTGGGTCGCCTCGTCGTCACGCAGCAGTTCGACGAAGAAACGGCCGAAGCTGTACCCGGCGACATACAGCGCGAAAAGGCGACCGTGGCCGATCTTGAACCGCTTGTCCACGTAGACAAGTGCGACGACAACGGCAAGGTTCCACAGCAGTTCGTAGAGGAACGTCGGCTGAACGACCTCGATCACCTGGCCGGTCGAAACGCCATTCATCATGTCGCGCGCGCCGGTTGCCGGGTCGTAGCGCTGGTAAATTTCCAGGCCCCACGGCAGGTCAGTGGTACGACCGTACAGCTCTTGATTGAAGTAATTGCCAAGGCGGCCAATGGCTTGGGCGAGCAACACCGCGGGCGCGATCGCGTCACCGAACGCGGGCAGCGGGATCTTGTAGACGCGGCAGCCGATCCACGCGCCGATGCCGCCGAGCAGCACCGCGCCCCAAATGCCAAGTCCGCCTTGCCAAATGTAGAGCGCCTCGATGGGGTGCTTGCCCTCGCCGAAGTACTTCTGCCAGTCGGTCGCGACGTGGTAAAGCCGACCACCAACCAAACCGAAGGGCACCGCGAACATCGCGACATCAAGCACCGCACCGGGCTGGCCGCCACGCGCGACCCACCGCTTCTCGCCCCACCAAATGGCGACGATGATGCCGACGATGATGCACAGCGCGTACGCGCGCAACGGCACCGGCCCGACATGCCAGACACCCTGCGGCGGGCTTGGAAGATAGGCGAGGACTGAGTTCACGGTCCCCACGTTAGTTGACCCGGTTAGGGCCACGTTGCCGCGACCCAAACCCTGGGAAACAGTTAGGACGCGACCGTCGCCGAACGCACGCCAAGCGCGAGCTCTTCGGTGAGCGCGGCGACCGCGCCAAGACCTTCAGCGGCGGCCGAAACGAGCGCGGAACCGACGATCACGCCGTCGGCGTACGCCGCGATTTCCGCAGCCTGGGCACCCGAACGCACGCCGAGACCGACGCCAATCGGGATGTCGCTGTGGGCGCGCACCCGCGCGCACAGCGCGGGCGCGGCCGACGAGACAGCGTCGCGCGCGCCGGTGACACCCATCGTCGACGCCGCGTAGATGAATCCACGTGACGCCTCAAGGGTTTTCGCGAGCCGCTCTTCCGTCGACGACGGCGCGACGAGGAAGATGCGGTCGAGGTTGTGCGTCGACGACGCGACGAACCAGTCGTCGGCCTCGTCGGGAATGAGGTTCGGGGTGATGATGCCCGCGCCGCCTGCCGCGGCGAGGTCGCGGGAGAACGAGTCAATCCCGTACTGCAACACCGGGTTCCAGTAGCTCATGACCACGGCCTGACCCCCGGCTTGGGTGATGGCTTCAACAACGGTGAACACGTCGCGCACCCGCACGCCGCCACGCAACGCCTGCTCGGCGGCAGCCTGAATCGTCGGGCCGTCCATCACCGGATCGGAGTAGGCGACGCCCACTTCGATGATGTCGCAACCGGATTCGACCATCGTGCGACACACTTCGATCGACCCGGCGAGGTCGGGGTAGCCAGCGGGCAGGTAGCCGATGAGCGCGGCCCGGTTCTCGCCACGCGCGGTGGCGAAGGTGTTGGCCAGGCGGGACTGCTGACTCACTGCTCGTTCTCCTCGGAAGCGTCGAACAGCCCGAACCAGCGAGCCGCCGTGTCCATGTCTTTGTCGCCACGACCGGACAGGTTGCACAGGATGATCGCGCCCTCGCCCAGTTCCTTGCCGAGCTTGAGCGCGCCCGCGACCGCGTGTGCCGACTCGATCGCCGGAATGATGCCCTCGGTGCGCGACAGCAGAAGCAGCGCGTCCATGGCCTCGGTGTCGGTGATCGGCGCGTACTCGGCGCGACCGATGTCCTTGAGGTGCGCGTGCTCGGGGCCGACACCGGGGTAGTCGAGACCGGCCGAAATCGAATGCGATTCGATGGTCTGGCCGTCTTCGTCCTGCAACAGGTACGAGTACGCACCCTGGAACGCGCCGGGCGTGCCACCGGTGAATGTGGCGGCGTGGCGGCCCGTTTCGACGCCGTCACCTGCGGCTTCGTAGCCGATCAAGCGCACGTTGGCGTCGGGGATGAAGGCGTGGAACGCGCCGATGGCGTTCGACCCACCACCAACACACGCGACCACAGCGTCGGGCAGGCGACCAGCGCGGTCAAGAATCTGCGCGCGCGCTTCGATGCCGATGATGCGCTGGAAATCGCGGACCATCAGCGGGAACGGGTGCGGACCAGCGGCGGTGCCGAAGCAGTAGTAAGTGTCGTCGGCGTTGGAAACCCAGTCGCGCAGCGCCTCGTTGATGGCGTCTTTGAGCGTCTGCGAACCGGTGGTAACCGAGACAACCTCAGCGCCAAGCAGACGCATGCGCGCGACGTTCAACGCCTGCCGCGCGGTGTCGACGGCACCCATGTAGATCACGCAATCGAGCCCAAGCAGCGCGCACGCGGTCGCGGTGGCGACGCCATGCTGGCCAGCGCCGGTTTCGGCGATCACGCGCGTCTTGCCCATGCGCTTGGCAAGCAACGCCTGACCAAGCACGTTGTTGATCTTGTGCGAACCGGTGTGGTTGAGATCTTCGCGCTTGAGGAAGATCCGCGCGCCACCCGCGTGCTGAGCCAGATTCGCGCATTCGAACACCGGCGACGGACGGCCGGTGTAATCGCGCTGCAAGCGGTCGAGCTCGTCGAGGAAGGTGTGGTCGCTGCGCACCTTGTCGTATTCGGCGGTGACCTCCTCGATCACGGCCATCAACGCCTCCGGCACATGCCGACCGCCGTAGACGCCGAAGTGGCCGCCCGCATCAGGTTCGTAGTCGCTGCGTTGCGCGACGCCGATGCTGGCTTCCGGCAGGCTGGGAGTCTGGGTCATGGTCAGCGCACGCTCCGACGGGCAGGCTTCGGGCAGGACGGGTGCGAACCGGCCGTCGCCAGTTCCGAAACAGCGGCACGCGGGTTGCCGCTGGTCACGAGCGATTCACCAACGAGAACGGCGTCGGCGCCAGCGCCCGCGTAGGCGAGCAGGTCGGCGGTGCCGCGAATGCCAGACTCGGCGACGCGAATAACTTCCGACGGCAGACCGGGCGCGATGCGCGCGAACACGTCGGGGTCGACCTCAAGGGTCTTGAGATTGCGCGCGTTGACACCGATCACCGACGCGCCCGCTTCGAGCGCGCGATCGGCCTCTTCCTCGGTGTGCACCTCGACGAGCGCGGTCATGCCAAGCGACTCGGTGCGATCAATGAGCGCGGCGAGGGTGTCTTGTTCGAGCGCGGCGACGATCAGCAGGATCACGTCGGCGCCGTGGGCACGGGCCTCATGAATCTGATACGGACCAACGACGAAATCCTTGCGCAAAACCGGAATGTTCACGGCAGCGCGAACCGCGTCAAGATCGGCGAGCGACCCACCGAAGCGACGTTCCTCGGTGAGCACGCTGATGATGCGCGCGCCACCTTCCTCGTAGGCGCTCGCGAGGACAGCCGGGTCGGGAATGTCGGCGAGCGCGCCCTTCGACGGGCTCGCGCGCTTCACTTCGGCGATCACCGCGATCCCGTCCTCGTGCAGCGCGGCGCGCGCGTCGAGCGGCGCTTTGGTCGCGGCGGCCGCGGCCTTGATCGCTTGAAAATCGAGGAGGGCTTCGCGGGCGGCAACGTCCGCCCGGACCCCGTCGAGAATCGAGTCGAGTACCGTCATCTGGCTCGAATCCTTTCTGGGGAGACGAACTTCTCGCCCGAGAGTCTCCCCAGGCGCTGTCTCACCGATGCTGGTCAAGAATAAATGGCTGATAGGTGCGTGAGTGCGGCGGGGGTCACGTTCGACGCCGTTGTCAAGACCCACGCTGGTGGTTGTCCGGGTCGGTGGGGTCGGTGCCCGCGTCGAGCGCGTCCCAGAGCACCCGGTCCGACAGTGGCGCGGTGTCGTCGCCTTCTTCGACGGCCGCCTTCGCTTCTTCGCGGCGTGCTGCCGGGTTGTCGTATTTACTCGACAGCCCTTCGTCGGCGGTCGCCTTCTTCGCGCTGCGCGTGAGCGCGATGCCGGCCGCGAGCGCGCATGCCGCCGCGACCAGCGACAGCAGGGCTGGGAAGACGTGCGTTTCGGCGCTGGTAATTACGGCACCCGCGCGCAGGTCAAGGAGTTGCCCGGCTCGGGCGCTCGGGTTTCCCTCGCCGATCGTGATCGCGAAACCGGGCACCGCCGCGACAGCGGCAAGTACCGCGATCACGACACCGAGCAGTTGTCGCAACGCGCCTTTGAGCGCGAAAACCGCGGCGATCGACGCGAGCAGGACCAGCGCGATCGGAGTGAGCGCGCCGAACCAGGTGCTGCCGTCGACCTGGTCAACGCGGGCATCGGTAAGGCCGTCTTCCGACGACACCGTGACCCAGGTCATCCGCGATGAGGCCCACAGCCCGGCTGCCGCGAGGGCGAGGAGAACGACGGCGAGGACGGGCTTAGCCGACTTCTGTGCTTCCGAACTCATGCTTGCTCGCCGAACTCACGTAGCGTCCGCGCGGCGGCGACGGCCTTCAACACGGCCATCGCCTTGTTCCTGGATTCGGTGTCTTCATAGGTTGGATCCGAATCGGCGACAACGCCCGCGCCCGCCTGCACATACGCGGTGCCGTCTTTGAGGAGCGCGGTGCGAATCGCGATCGCGGTGTCGGCGTCGCCAGCGAAGTCGAGGTAGCCGACAACACCGCCGTACACCCCGCGACGGGTCGGCTCAAGTTCTTCGATCAGTTCCATCGCCCGGACCTTCGGCGCGCCGGAAAGCGTGCCTGCCGGGAAACACGCCTGCACGGCGTCGAGCGCGGTTTTGCCGTCGGCGAGCTGCCCGGACACCGTCGAAACGAGGTGCATCACGTGGCTGTAGCGCTCGACCTGCCGGTACTGAGTGACGCGCACGGTGCCCGGTCGACAGACCCGACCAAGATCATTGCGACCAAGGTCGACGAGCATCAGGTGCTCGGCGTTTTCCTTCTCGTCAGCGAGCAGGTCTTTGGCAAGCAGCGTGTCGTCCTCGTCGGTGCGTCCACGCCAGCGCGTGCCCGCGATCGGGTGCGTCGTCGCGAGTCCGTCCTTGACGGTGACCAGCGATTCCGGGCTCGACCCGACGATCGAAAACGCGGTGCCGCCGTCGCCGTCGGGGATGTGCATCAAGTACATGTACGGGCTTGGGTTCGAATTGCGCAGCATCCGATACACCGCGAGCGGCGATTCGGTGTAGGGCATTTCGAAGCGCTGCGACAGCACAACCTGGAACGCTTCGCCGACTTCGATTTCCTTGATCAGCCGTCGCACGCCAGCGGCGAATTCTTCCGACGTCGTGCGACGCGTGAATTCTGGCTCCGGCGTTGTGAATTCAGCGACCGTCGACGGCGCGGACGCGGCGAGCGCGGCGGTCATCGCGTCGAGTCGGGCGACGGCGTCGTCGTAGGCGGCGTCGACACCGTCGTCGGTGCCGTTCCAGTTCACCGCGTTGGCAATGAGGGTGATCGCGCCTTCGTGATGGTCGAACGCGGCCAAGTCGGTGGCCAGCATCAAGACCAGCTCGGGCAGCTTGAGGTCGTCGGTCGCCAATTCGGGCAGGCGTTCGATGCGGCGAACGGCGTCGTAGCCGAGGTAGCCGACGAGGCCGCCAGTGAGCGGCGGCAGGCCCGGCAGCCGTTCGGTGCGCAACAGTTCGAGCGTCTCGTGCAGCGCGCGCAGCGGATCGCCGCCCGACGGCGCGTCAGCGGGGACGGTGCCAAACCACGCCGCTTCCCCGTCGATCACGGTGAGCGCCGACGGGCTGCCGACGCCGATGAACGACCAGCGCGACCACGACTGTCCGTTCTCCGCCGACTCGAAAAGGAACGTGCCCGGCCGATCGTCGGCGAGCTTGCGGTACGCCGAAAGCGGAGTTTCGGCGTCCGCCAAGACCTTTCGAGTCACCGGGACCACCCGGTGCTCTGCGGCGAGCAGCCGGAACTGGTCGCGGGTCGTGGTGGTTGATGTCGACGCGCCCTGCATCGCCCCATCATCCCAGGCGGGTCGCGACGCCCCCACGCTGACCCGACCCCGCCGCCCGATCCGCCGGTGATCGAGGTCACTACACTCGCCCAACGTTCCCTGTCGTGTGCGGTTTTCCCTGTTCGAAAGGAGCGATTGTTGTACCCCTCTCAGCCCCTGTCGCCATCGAGCGCGATCAGCTCGTTCGTCACCTACGCCAAAGCCATCGAAGGACTCGATAAGAAGGCGTTTCCCACCGAATACGCCCGCAACAGCGACCTCATTCGCGGGCTCGTTCCCTGTTTGCGCGCGCACGGGATTCTCGACGTGATGGAGATTCGAAATCCAGAGATCGCCGCGCTTGTCGCGCACTGAACCGTCGTGCTTGCCGAAGGTCCCCGCTCCGCGATACGCGAACGGGGACCTTCCGCGTTGCTGACCGCGTCGTTAGGCTCGGCGACATGCAAGCAGGCCAGCACGCTCCGCAGTTTGAGCTTCCCGATCAGTCCGGCACCGTCGTCTCCCTCGCGGGCTTGCTCGCTAAGGGACCGCTTGTGCTCTTTTTCTACCCCGGTGCCAACACGCCGGTTTGCACGGCCGAAGCGTGCCATTTCCGCGATCTGAGCAGTGAGTTCGAAGCGCTCGGCGCGAGTTGCGTTGGCATTTCCACCGACAGCGTCGACGTGCAGGCGGGGTTCGCGACCAAACAGCGCCTGGGCTATCCCCTGCTTTCCGACAACGATGGCGCGGTTGCCGCCGCGTTTGGTGTCAAACGCGGACTGCTCGGCAAGCTGGCCCCGGTCAAGCGCCACACGTACGTGATCGAGCCCGACGGCACGATCAGCAAAGTGATCACCGGCGAACTCCGCGCGAATGTGCACGCTGACGAGGCACTCGCGTTCCTGCGTCAGCGCGCGAGCAAGTAGGCGAAGCGCCGGTCGCGCCAGCGTGCCGCCAAGCGCGACCACGTCGCCCGGCCCTACGCTCGGACGATGACAAGCGGCGAAGTGGATTCTCAGAAGTCATCCCGCGCGATCAGTTGGCGTAATCGCGCGATCATCGGCGGCGTGATCGCGGTGTGCGCGGTGATCGCCTACTTCATTCTCGCGTCGTTCATTCCGCGCTGGTGGGCGCAACGGCTCGGTTCGCTCGTGCATGGCAGTTTCACCGCGGGCGTGTGGTGGGGACTGGTTTATGGGCTGCTTTTCACGCTCGGGCCGCTGCTGTTGATCGTGTTCGCGGTGCGGGTGTGGAAACGCAAGGGTGGTCGGTTCATGGCTGGCGCTGCCGCGATTATCGCGATCGTGCTCGCGCTGCCGAACCTCATGACGCTCACGATTGTGCTCGGCAGCAACAGCGCGGCCCACGCTGGCGAGCAGGTGCTCAATGTGGACGCGCCCGCGTTCCGAGGTGCGTGCGCGGTCGGCGCGATCATCGGTGTGCTGGTGTTTCTCGCCCTCTCGGCACTTGTCGGCAAACGCGATTTGAACCGGCGAAAGCGCGCGAAAGCCGCAGCAACATCGGCCGATCAACCGGCCGAAACGCCGCCACCGACCGTGTGAGTGACCTCACGACACCCGACAACGTGCGGACGCCACAGCGACGTCGTGGCAAACTTTGTGCGTGGCCCGCGACCGGACTCTCGATCCCGCCGAAGCGCGCGCTTGGCAGGCGATGGTCGCCCTGATGACCAGAGTGCCAAGCGCGCTAGATAGCCGACTCCAGCGCGAGTCGGGGCTTACGCACTTCGAATACCGCGTGCTCAGCCTGCTTTCCGAAGAGGCTGGTCACCGGCTGGTCCTCAGCGACCTCGCGACCAGGGCAAACGCGTCGCTATCACGTCTTTCGCATGTGATTTCCAAGCTGGAACGCCTCGGTTGGGTTCACCGCACAACCAACGCGGGTCGGCGCGGGGTGTACGCGACGCTAACCGACGACGGGTACGCGAAGGTGGTCGCGGCAACTCCTGGCTACCTCGCCGCGGCACGGGCACTGGTGCTAGACGGGCTTACCCCGGCGCAGGTGGAGATGCTTGCGGAATTAGGCGAGACGCTGGCGGCGCGACTGGATGAGACGTTGAGCTAGGCGCTGGCGGAGTCCGCGGGCGCGGCGAGCAGGACGTCGGTGTCGAAGCAGGTGTGCGTGCCCGTATGGCACGCCGCGCCTTCCTGATCGACGATCAGCAGCAGCGTGTCGCCGTCGCAGTCCAGGCGCACCTCGTGCACGTACTGCGTGTGTCCCGAGGTTTCACCCTTCACCCAGTACTGCTGGCGCGAGCGCGAATAGTACGTGGCTTTGCGCGTTTCCAGCGTGCGGGCGAGCGCTTCGTCGTCCATCCACGCCATCATCAGCACGTCGCCGGTGGCCTTCTCCTGCGCGATCGCGGCGACAAGGCCCGCTTCGTTGCGCTTGAGGCGGGTGGCGATGGCGGGATCGAGACTCATTCGTCCGTTATAACAGTCGCGGCGAAGGCGCTTCGCAGGGCGTCAGCGAGCGGGCCAGCCTCGTCGAGCGCTTCGGCGAGCGCTTTGGCGTAGTCGGATCGAGCCGCTCTGAGCTTCGCGCGGCCTTCGGCGGTAATCACCGCGTAGACGCCGCGCCCGTCGTTGGGGCAGGTGTCGCGCAGCGCGAGGCCCGACGAGGCGAGTCGCCCGACGAGGCGGGTGACCGAACTCTGATTGAGCCCGATGCGATCGGCGAGTTCCTGCATGCGTAGCTCGCCATACATGTTGGTCGAAAGTTGTTCTAGCGCACGGTATTCCGATAGCCCGATGCCGTGACCACGCTGGACTGCGACGCCAAGTCGCGCTTCGATCCGACCGTAGAGTCCGGCTAGTTGCGACCACATTTGCTGGTCAGCGGTACTTGTTGACATCACTTAGTTGTACATGCATACTTCTCAACACGCAAAATACTTGCAGGTACATGCAAATTAACTACATGCAGTTCAAAGGAGTTCGTCATGGCATGGCTTTACCTCCTCATCGCCGCAGTCTTCGAAGTGGTCTTCGCGCTCGCGACTAACGCCAGCGAAGGCTTCACGGTGCTCGGCCCGTCGCTACTCACCGCGGCGGCAGCTGCCGCGGGCATTTTCTTCCTGAGCCTCGCGCTGCGCACGCTCGACGTAGGCGTCGGTTACACGGTGTGGACCGGTATTGGTTCGGTTGGCACCGTCGTTTTCGCAACGCTCTTCTTCGGCGAGTCCCTCAGCGCCGGAAAGGTTCTCGCGTTCCTGCTGATCATTGGCGGAGTGCTTGGCCTGAAACTGGCCGACACCGTTAGTGGTCACGCCGCCGAAGTTTCCGCCCCGGATACCCATACCGCAGCGGCCCAGACCGCTTAAACCCCATCCGCTCAAACCCATACGCACACAAGGAGTTTCGTCATGGCATGGATCTACCTCGCGATTGCCGTCGTCTTCGAAATCGCGTTCGCCCTCGGTACCAACGCCACTCGCGGATTCACTCGCCTTTGGCCGTCAGTGTTCACCTTGCTCGCCGCGGCGGGCGGCATCTTCACGCTCTCGCTAGCCCTGCGCACCCTCGACGTCGGGGTTGGCTACACCATCTGGACCGGCCTTGGCGCGATCGGCACGGTCATCTTGGGCGCGTTGATCTTTCACGAACGCATCACCGTCGCCAAGCTGGTGTCGTTCGGCGCGATCATCGCGGGCGTGATTGTCCTGCGACTGACGGCAGCCTAAGCCTCAACTGACCCGACTACCTCAGCAGTCCCCGACTACAAAGCCGTGCGAATCGCTCGCACGGCTTTAGTCGTGTTTAGCGGACGGTGATCCCGTCAGCCCGCATCGCGTCCTTGACCTGGCCGATCGTGAGATCGCCGAAGTGGAACACACTCGCCGCGAGCACGGCGTCAGCACCGGCCTGCACGGCGGGCGGGAAGTGCTCGACCGCGCCAGCGCCGCCGCTCGCGATGACCGGAACCCCGACCGCTGCCCGCACGGCCGCGATCATCCGCAAGTCAAAGCCCGCTTTCGTGCCGTCAGCGTCCATCGAATTCAACAGAATCTCGCCTACGCCCAGTTCAGCGCCACGAATGGCCCACTCAACCGCGTCAATGCCGGTGCCACGCTTGCCGCCGTGGGTGGTGACCTCCCAGCCCGACGGCGTCGCGGGCGACCCTTCCGGCACGGTCCGCGCGTCGACCGACAACACGATGCACTGCGAACCGAACCGCTGCGACATCTCCGACAGCACCTCAGGCCGTGCGATCGCGGCGGTATTCACCGACACCTTGTCCGCGCCAGCACGCAGCAGGCGGTCGACGTCTTCGACCGTCCGCACCCCGCCGCCCACGGTCAGCGGGATGAAAATCTGCTCGGCCGTGCGCGTGACGACGTCGAGCATCGTGCCTCGGTCACCGGTCGACGCGGTCACGTCGAGGAAGGTGAGTTCGTCGGCACCTTGGGCGTCGTAGGTCGCGGCGAGTTCGACCGGGTCGCCCGCGTCACGCAGGTTTTGGAAGTTCACGCCTTTCACGACACGACCGGCGTCGACGTCGAGACACGGGATGACGCGAACAGCCAAGGTCGTTGTCGCAGAAGACATTTCGGTCATCCTCGTTCCTCATCACTAACCGCGTTGATCATGTCGAGCAATTCATCGTGCACGCCGGGGGCGGCGGCGAGCACCGACCCCGACGTGATGGTCCACGGCAGGCCAGCCAGGTCGGTCACCACTCCCCCTGCCGCGCGGACAAGCGCGACGCCAGCGGCGTTGTCCCAGGGATGATGCCCGAAAACGACAGCGCCGCCGAGCACGCCAGCGGCGGTAAAGCCCAGGTCAATGCCGGTCGCACCATGCATGCGCACCCGCGACGACAGGCGGCTCAGCGCACCGAGCAGGTCGAAGCGGAACTGGCCGGGGATGCGGCCGGTTGAATCGACATTGAACGCGCCGAACCCGATCGGCGCGTCGGCGAGTTTGGCGGGACGCAGCGGCGGCACCGCGATGCCGTCGACGAGCAGGGGCCCGCTCACGATCGCCGAATACCGCAGCCCGAGCATGGGCAGCCACGTCAGCCCGATCACCGGTTCGCCGTCGTGCACGAGCGCGAGCAGGATGCCCGCCATTGGTGAACCGGAGGAATAGTTGAAGGTGCCGTCGATCGGGTCGAGCACCCACGCGGTGCCGGTGGTCAGCGCCGGGCCGCCGAATTCCTCGCCATGCACGGGGATACCGGTGCGCTGACGCAGTTCCCCCGAGATGGTGCGTTCGAGCTCAAGATCGAGTTCGGTGGCGAAGTCGTTGCGGCCCTTGGCAACCGCGCTTGGGGCGCCAACTCCCGCGATGAACCGGGGCACAACCGAGTCGAGCACTTCACTCGCGATGGCGAGCAGATCGGTGAGTTCAGCGGAAGTCGGCGCGTTATTCACGGTCAGCGCACCGCGGCCAAAGCTTCAGGCAAGGTGAAGCGGCCCGCGTAGAGCGCTTTGCCGATGATCGCGCCTTCGACACCTTCTTCGGCGAGCGCGGCGATCGCGATCAGGTCATCCAGCGCGGAAATGCCGCCGGAGGCGACGACCGGCGAATCGGTCGCGTTGGCGACTTCGCTGAGCAGTTCAAGGTTGGGACCGGTGAGGGTGCCGTCCTTGCTGACGTCGGTGACGACGTAGCGCGAACACCCGTCGCGTTCGAGGCGCTCAAGCACCTCCCACAGGTCGCCGCCGTCGCTGACCCAGCCGCGCCCGCGCAGTCGGTAGTCGCCGTCGATCTTGCGCACGTCAAGGCCGACGGCGATCTTGTCGCCGTATTCGCCGATCGCCCGCGCGCACCACTCCGGGTTTTCGATCGCGGCGGTGCCGAGGTTCACGCGCGCCGCGCCGGTCGCGAGGGCGGCTTTGAGCGATTCGTCGTCGCGGATGCCGCCAGACAGTTCGACCTTCACGTCAAGTTCGCCGATCACGCCAGCGAGCAGCTCGCGGTTGGAGCCGCGCCCGAAGGCGGCGTCGAGGTCGACAAGGTGGACCCATTCGGCCCCGGCGTGCTGCCAGGAAAGCGCGGCGTCGCGGGGCGACCCGTACCCGGTTTCACTTCCGGCCTCGCCCTGAACAAGGCGAACAGCCTCCCCATTGACGACATCGACGGCAGGCAGCAGCACAAGACTCACCCGCCCAGACTAGTAGGTCGGCTCGCCGCGCCCGGTCACCGCATGAGCGCGATGAGGTCCGTGTCACGCGACACAGGCTCACCGCATGAGCAACCACGGCATCGCGCTGCGCAACCGTGAGGTCTGGTCACCGCTGACGAGCACGAGTGCGGACCGTTCGCAGAGGACGATCTAGCTGAGTTACGTCCTGGGCGGACAGTGCCGCAATCCCGTTGAGCGGAAACAGATTTCAGACCGATGAGTCGCGTCGATAGGGTTTGCACTGACGCCTGATTTCGTGAATTCGAGGGGAAAACAATGTCTCGTTCTGTCCTGCTGAGCAGCCTGCTCGGCTCCGTCGCGGTGGCCGTCACCGTCGCAGCCCCGCACGCGGCTGCGGCCGCTCCCGAAGCGGCGCGCATCGCGGCCTGCGATTTCGGGCACGAAGTCGGTACCTACGATTACCGCGACGACCTCGACGGCTACTTTCAGCGCGTGCTCGACCGCAGTACCGGCAAGTTCCGACAGGAGTTCGCCGATGCGAGCACCGCGTTGAAAGACGCGATGACCGCGGCGCAGTCGACGTCGTGGGTCGACGGTCTCACCTGCGGCTCCGTGCGCGGCGACTTCCTCTCCGCGGAAATCCTCGTCACGTATACGCAGCGCCGCACGAACCACAGCGGCCCAAGCGACCAGCACCTGGTGATCAATGTCTTCCTGAAAAACGAATGGGGTCGTTGGCTTGTCGACGAGCTTGACTCGCCAATGCTCAAGTGACACCTCGCGGCGCGCGTGTGCGCGATGCCGCCAGTTAGGGTTCGCGCGGTGGCGTCGGGTTCGGCTCACGTCCGGATCGGCGACAATGGGCGTCCACGCTGATCGGAGGCACCGCGCACATGGGCAAGCAGAATCGACGCAAGCGCACCGGGCGCAAAGCGACCGGGGCGCAACTGCCGCTCGACGACGCCCGTTCGGGGGACGCGAATCGGGTCGCTGACGCGGTCGCCACCGTCGCGTTCACCGCCGCCCAGGGCGACAAAACGATCGTTGACCGCTTCGTTGACGAGGTCGACCTGGGCGACCTCAGCGCCGGCGTGACGCTCGCCGCTCAGCGAATCATCAACCGGGCCTTCGATTTTGGCTGGCTGCCTGCCGACATCACCGAAGCCGCGCGCCGACGCACCAATGACTTCGCGGTCGGCTACCTCATCGACCTCATGGCCGAACATCGCGCGGACTTCCCCGCCGAAACCGTCGACGAACGCTGGCAAGCCCAACTTGACGACCTCGAAGCCGAGGTCTGGTGGACCGGCTCGCATCCGGTCGCCTGGGCCGCCCGCGACCTGCTAACCAGCGACGAAGCGCTCACCGCGATCCTGTCGGCACTCGCGCTGCTGATTTCGCTGCCAAGACTGGAACCGATCGTTCCGCTCCCGGGCACGCGGGTGAGCACCGTCGCCCACGAGCACGTCGACGCGAAAACCCTTGGGCGCGTTCGCGGTTTGCTCGCCAAAGCCGAGTCGACGGAATTCCCCGACGAGGCAGAAACCCTGTCAGCGAAAGCGCAGGAGTTGATGACGAAGTACGCCATCGACCGCGCGCTCCTAGCGGGAACCCATCCACTCCATCTCCCCGCGGCCCGCCGCATCTGGCTCGACACGCCCTACACGGACGCGAAAGCCCTGCTCGTCGACCGAGTTGCCAGCGCCAATCGCGTGCGCGCGGTGTTCCTCGCGGATTGGGGTTTCGTGACCATCGTCGGCGACGACCCCGACCTCGACGCCGTCGAATTGCTCACCACGTCCCTGCTGGTCCAGGCAACCCGCGCGATGATCGCGAGCGGCGACGCGACCCCCGGCCACGCGCGCTCCCGCGACTACCGCAAGGCGTTCCTCACCGCATACGCCACCCGCATCGGCGAGCACCTGGCGAAGGCAACAGCGGCAACCGTCGCCGACGCGCCCACCGATTTACTGCCGGTCTTGGCCGCGACCGAAGCGCGGGTTGAACAGGCGTGCGCCCACTATTTCCCGACGACGGTCGCGCGAAGTTTCACCGTCCGCAGCGCCGAAGGCTGGCAGGCGGGCACGTCGGCGGCTGACCGCGCGCACATGTCGCATTAGGCGCCGACCAACAACCGCCTCTCCGGTCGCATCCAGCCATTACGCTCAAAGAGTGCGGCCCATCATGTCGGAACATCAGCTCGATGCCGGTTGGGAGCTCGCGCGGTCGACGATGTCGATAGCCGGGGTCACGCTCAACGGGTTCCGCAACCACGGTGCGACAGCGACCGACATGCGCGTCTTCGCTCGGCCCGAGGTCACCATTGTCCTGCAGTTCGGCGAAAGCCAACTGACCGTCGATGGCCCGAACCAGCCCAGCGCCACCGGACTAGTTGCCGGGCTCGTTCCCGGTATTCGCCACGTTCAGGCCAAGCATCTCGCGTGCGTCGAAATTCGGATGTCGCCGCTTGCCGCGTACCGCCTGCTCGGGTCCGCGCCCACCGACCTCGCGGAATCGCTAGTCAGTCCAACCGATATCTGGAGCCGGCCAGCGCTAATCCTGCAGGAGCAACTCTCCGAAACTTCAACGTGGACAGCCAGATTCGCGCTCGTCACGCGGTTCCTCGGTGCACGCGAAGCAGCCAGGTCTGTCGATGCTGAGGTCGCCGCGAGTTGGGCGCGCATCACCGCCACGGGCGGTGGAGTCAAGGTGCGCGAATTGGCCGAGCTCACCGGGTGGAGTCGCCAGCGCGTGTGGTCGCGCTTTACCGCGCAAGTCGGCGTCACCCCAAAACGGGCGGCGATGATTGTCCGATTTCGGCGGGCGTTCGACCTGATTACCGCCGGTTACCCGCTCGCCGAGGTCGCGATGATGTGCGGTTACACCGACCAATCTCACCTGCACCGCGACATGACAGCGTTCGCGGGCACCACCCCCGGCGCGCTCAGCACGTAAACATTCGTCCAAGACACGAGCCGCCCTCCCCGCGAACAATGCCAACATGAGCAATGCCAAGCAGCTTGAGAGCCGGATTCGCGCCATCGAACAACGCGTCGCCGCAGCCAACGGACTCACCATCACCGAAGCGCTAATCGACCTGAGCGGACCCATCGTTCGCGTACTGACAACGGGCACCGGCGACACCCTCGTACACATAAACGGCATTTCCGCGCCAGTCATGGGTCTCGCCCCGTTGATCGCGGAACTCCCCGGATTCCGCCACGTCCTCGTCGATCTCCCGGGGCACAGCCTCGCCCCGCCCTACGACTGGCAGGGTCGATCTGTCCGCGAACTCGCCGTCGACGTGGTGACGGGAACTCTCGACGCCCTCAACGTCACATCCGCCGCGTTTGTCGGCAGTTCGCTCGGCGGGTTGTTCACGCTGTGGACGATGCTCGACGCACCTGCCCGCGTGACGCGAGCCGCGATCGTCGCCACCCCGGCCACCGCATTACCCGGTACCCGCGTGATTCCCGAGTTCACGTCGCTCACGTCGCCGGTCAGAGGCCGAATCGACCAAAGTCTCATGCGATTGCCGTCACCGCGTTCGGTCGCGCGGCTCGCGCTGACCGGTGCAATCGGCAAGACGGCAGCGCGGGCGATGTCCGACGACATGCTCGACCTGCACCGCCTGCCGTTGCGCTTGCCCGGTCAGGCCGCGTCCTACCGAGCTTTGCTGTGCCGACTTCTTGACGGCGGTGCCCCGCGGCCCGAAAACATCCTCACCGACGAGGAACTCGCTCAGCTCGCCGCGCCATCTCTGTTCGTGTGGGGCAACGACGATGTCTTCTGCTCACCCGAGCAGGCAGAACCATCCGTGGCGAAGATCCCGAGCGCGAAACTCGTCGCGATCCAAGGCGGCCACGCGCCCTGGTTCGACGACGCCGCTAGCTGCGCGGTGCCCGTCCGCGCGTTCTTGGCGGACAACTCAATTCGCGCTGCCCAAGCCTGATCTACAGCGACTCAATCCAGTTGCGCAGCAGTTGCGCGCCCGCATCCCCCGACTTTTCCGGGTGGAACTGCGTCGCCGACAACGGGCCGTTCTCGACTGCCGCCAAAAACGGCACGCCGTGTTCGGCCCACGTCAGTTTCGGGGGCGCGATGTGGGGGCTTTCGGGGAGTTCCCACTGCTGCGCGGCGTACGAATGCACGAAGTAGAAACGGGTGTCGGCGTCCATGCCCGCGAAAAGTGTGCTGTCAGCGGGGGTTTTCACCGTGTTCCAGCCCATGTGCGGCAGGATCGGCGCGTCCAGTTGCGCGACCGTGCCCGGCCATTCGCCGCAACCCTCGGTTTCGATACCGAACTCGACACCACGGTCGAAGAGGATCTGCATACCAACGCAAATGCCAAGCACCGGCCGACCACCAGCGAGTCGCTGACCAATGATCCGTTCCCCGCGCACCTCGCGCAGGCCAGCCATGCACGCCGCGTACGCGCCAACGCCGGGCACGAGCAGCCCGTCGGCGGCGAGCGCCTTGTCGAAATCGGCGGTCACCTCAACGTCGGCACCCGCACGAACAAGCGCCCGCTCAGCCGAGTGCAGGTTGCCCGAACCGTAGTCGAGCAGCACGACCGATTTCACAGCACGCCCTTCGTCGACGGCACGCCGCTGACGCGCGGGTCAAGTTCGACAGCCGTGCGCAAAGCCCTTGCGACAGCCTTGAATTCGGCTTCGGTGATGTGGTGCTGATCGCGCCCGTAGAGCACCCGGACGTGCAACGCGATGCGCGCGTTCTGCGCGATCGACTCGAACACGTGCTTGTTCAGCACCGTCGAATACGAAGCGCCAGGTCCCGCGCTCGGAATGATGGTGTGCACCAAGTGTTCTGGCTCGCCAACGAAAACGCAGTATGGCCGCCCCGACACGTCGACAGCCGCGTGCGCGAGCGTCTCATCCATCGGAATGTAAGCGTCACCGAACCGGCGAATGCCCTTCTTGTCGCCGAGCGCTTGGGCGAGTGCCTGGCCGAGCACGATCGCGGTGTCTTCGACGGTGTGGTGGGCTTCGATGTCGATGTCGCCTTCGGCACGCACGGTCAGGTCGAAGCTGGCGTGCGCGCCAAGCGCGGTGAGCATGTGGTCGTAAAACGGCACGCCCGTGCTGATCTCGGTTTTGCCGGTGCCGTCAAGATCGAGTTCGACAACGATCGACGATTCCTTGGTCACGCGTTCAATGCGCGCGGTTCTGCTCATGATTGTGCTTCTCCCACAATGAGATTGGTTGCCGCGATCGCGCGACTGACGCGCAGGAACTCGTCGTTCTCGCGGGCAAGGCCGATGGTGGCGCGCAGGTACCCGGCGATCCCGACGTCGCGAATGAGCACGCCCTCGTCGAGGTAGAACTGCCACGCCGCAGCCGCGTCGGTGAAGTGACCGAACAGCACAAAGTTGGCGTCGCTGGGGATCACCGTGAACCCCGCGTCGGCGAGTTCCGCGGCGACGCGATCGCGCTGCGCGGCCAATTCCGCGACGCTACCGAGCGTTTCCTCCGCGTGCCGCAACGCCGCGCGCGCCGCCGCCTGGGTGACCACCGAGAGGTGATAGGGCAAGCGCACCAACAGAATCGCGTCGATCACCGCAGGCGACGCGGCCAAGTAACCAAGCCGACCACCGGCGAACGCGAACGCCTTGCTCATCGTGCGCGTGACAACGAGCTTCGTCGGGAACCGATCAATCAACGCTAAAGCGCTTGGCGCGGAAGAGAATTCGCCGTACGCCTCGTCAACGACAACGATGCCGGGGGAGACAGCGAGGATGCGCTCCAGCTCAGCGAGCGGAATCGAGTGTCCCGTCGGGTTATTCGGGCTCGTCACGAACACCACGTCGGGCTGACGTTCGGTGATCGTCGCGACCGCGTAGTCGATGTCGAGCGAAAAGTCGCCGTTGCGCTTGGCTTCGATCCACTCGGTGTCGATGCCTTCGGAAATGATCGGGTGCATCGAGTACGACGGAACGAACCCGAGCGCGGTGCGTCCCGGGCCACCGAACGCCTGCAGGAGCTGCTGCAGAATCTCGTTGGAGCCGTTGGCCGCCCACACGTTGCTCACGTCGACGGGCACACCGGTTTGCCGCTTCAAGTACGCGGCGAGGTCGGCGCGCAGGCCAACGGCGTCGCGGTCGGGGTAGCGGTGCAATTCCGACGCGGCTTCCCGCACGGATTCGGCAACATCGTCGATCAGCGAGCGACTCGGCGGATGCGGGTTCTCATTCGTATTGAGCTGCACCGGAACCGTCAATTGCGGTGCGCCATAAGGCGATTTGCCTCGCAGGTTGTCGCGCAAGGGCAGTTGATCGAGGCTCGCCGACGCGCCAGGCGCGGTCATGACAGCGACCCGAATCGCACCTGAACGGCCTGACCGTGCGCGGGCAGATCCTCAGCGTTGGCGAGCGCGACAACGTGGGACGCCACGTCCTTCAACGCCGCTTCGGTGTAGTCGACGATGTGGATGCCGCGTAGGAACGTCTGCACGCTCAGCCCCGACGAGTGTCGCGCGCAACCGGCGGTCGGCAGCACGTGGTTGGAGCCCGCGCAGTAGTCGCCCAGGCTGACCGGCGCCCACGGACCGACGAAAATCGCGCCAGCACTGCGCACGCGAGCGGCGACGGCGGGCGCGTCGACGGTCTGGATTTCGAGGTGTTCGGCGGCGTAAGCGTTTACGACGCGCAGGCCCTGGTCGATGTCGTCGACAAGCACGATGCCCGACTGCTTGCCGTTGAGCGCCTCAGCGACGCGGTCGGCGTGCTTGACCACGCTCATCTGCGCGTTGACGGCCGCGTCGACAGCATCGGCAAGCTCAACCGAGTCGGTGACGAGCACGCTCGCGGCGAGCACGTCGTGTTCGGCCTGGCTGATGAGGTCGGCGGCAACGTGGACGGCGTCGGCGGTGGCGTCGGCGAGCACGGCGATTTCGGTCGGCCCGGCTTCGGCGTCGATGCCGACGAGCCCACGGCACAGGCGCTTAGCGGCAGTCACGTAGATGTTGCCCGGGCCGGTGATCAGGTCGACGGGCGCGAGCGGGCCACCGTCGGTGTCTTCGCCGCCGTAGGAAAGCAACGCGACCGCCTGCGCGCCACCAACAGCCCACACCTCATCGACACCGAGCAGCGCGGCGGCGGCAAGGATCGTGGGGTGCGGCAGGCCGCCGAACTGCGCCTGCGGCGGCGACGCGACAACAAGCGACTCAACGCCAGCCGCCTGTGCGGGCACGACATTCATGACGACCGACGAGGGGTAAACGGCATTGCCACCGGGCACATACAGTCCGACGCGCTCGACCGGCACCCACTTCTCGGTGACGACCCCGCCGGGCACGACCTCGGTGACGCTGTCGACGCGACGCTGGTCAGCGTGGACCTTGCGCGTGCGCTCAATCGCGACTTCCAGCGCGGCACGCACCGCGGGGTCGAGCTCGTCGAGCGCTTTCGCCAGCTCAGCAACGGGCACACGCACGGTGTCGGGCCGCACGCCGTCGAACTTCTCGCTGTAGTCAAGCGCGGCAGCCGCACCCCGGTCGCGAATATCGTCAACGACCGGCCGCACATGATGCAGCACCGAGTCGACGTCGACCCCTCCGCGCGGCAGCGCGATGCGCAGCTCGGCAGCGGAAGGAGTGCGACCGCGCAGATCAACGCGGGCGAGCTCGATGCGGGTAGTCATAGCGGGTAACGGTCCTGTTCTGTGTTTGGGCTCAGGTCAGCCACCAGCCTATCCGTCGCGCGCTAGGCGTTTTCCCGCAGATCCCGCCCGATCCTCGCGGCCGTCGATTCCCACTAAGAAACCGCAGCCCAGGGCACCCACCGCACAAAAAAGCGGGGCTCGCTGAGCCCCGCTTCCCTTTTTGATCTAGCGCGTATCCCCGTCAATGCGCAATCCGCTGGCGGTGTTCACCACGCGCATCACCATCGACTTCGTCGATCCGTTGATCGTGATGCTCGCCAACCGCATGTCAGTCGAACCGTCGGCGTTGTTGCCGTTCACCGCCATGATCGAACTAAAGGTGTTGATCGTGCGGTCGCCCCAGTATTGCCGGAACGCCGCCTGATCGCCGTACACCTTCTGCGCGGCAGGCGTGAGCATCGCCCACGAACCAGCGGGGTCGCTGAAGAAGTTCTCAACCAACATGCCCGCCGAACCGATGTCGACGGTGCCCGAGTTGGCGGTTTGGCCAAGCGGCGCAACCGGCGTTGTGGTTGTCGGTTTGGCGGACGACTGCGACGACGTCGGCGAATTCGCTTGCACCTGAGGCGAATCCGAGCCCGACGAACTGAACGCCGACACCGCGATCGCTACCGCCGCGATCACCGCGCCAACACCGGACCCAATCAGCACCGCACGACCCTTACCTGCCTGCTTAGGCGGCAGCGGCGCGGGCGACGTCTGGGTGCGCGGATGCGACGCCGTGTCATTGCGTGGCTGCGGACGCGGCGGCCGACTCACCGGACGCGCACCCGACCCACCAGCGTGCGTGGTGCGCGCGCCGTTGCGAATGACCTGGGTCTTCGCATTGCCGTTATGCCGGCTGTTGTACGACTCGCTCGCCGGAACAAACCCAGCAGGCACCGCGTCGCCATCGGCGAAGGCGCGCAACGTATCTCGCGCTTCGCGCATCGTAGGCCGGTCTGCCGGTTCAGGATTCAACAGATCGAGCAGGAAATCCGTTGCCGGGCCAGCATTGCGGGGCGTGCGCATCTTCCCGTTGGCAGCCGCGTACAGCACCGCGAGCGGGTTGGCGTTCGCGCCGTAGGGCGGTTCACCTTCCAGCGCGTGGAACAGCGTGGCACCGAGGGCGAAAACGTCGGCGGCGGGCGTGGGGTCGGCACCGCGCGCCACTTCCGGCGCGAGGTAAGCGGCCGTGCCGCAGATGAGGCCGGTTTCGGTGAGCGTCACGTCGCCGGCGGCACGGGAAATGCCGAAGTCGGTGAGCTTCACCTCGCCGTGCTCGCCAAGCAAAATGTTGCCCGGCTTCACATCACGATGCACGAGTCCAGCCGAGTGCGCGGCGATGAGCGCCGAAGCGACCTGCTCCCCAATGCGCGCGACCTCGGCCAAGGGTAGTGGCCCCTTATGCCCTAACTCAGCAGCGAGACTGACCGACTGGAGGAATTCCATCACCAAGCACGGATCACCATTGTGCTCAGTGATGTCGAAAACGACGATGGCGTTGGGATGTTGAAAGCGAGCTGCGTTGCGTGCTTCGCGAACGGCGCGTTGGCGCAACACATCGCGCTCACCCTCGGGGAGGCTGGGCTTGATGTGGATCTGCTTCACTGCCACGGAGCGTTGGAGGCGTTCGTCGACAGCACGCCATACAACGCCTGTGCCGCCGCTACCAATACGCTCGACCAGGCGGTAATGCTCCGCGATCTTCTGACCGGTATCGATGGCGCCTACTCCGAACCTTCTCGAAATTGTGACATCCCGCGTATTGACCATGGATATGGCCCGTGTCGAGTGTAGCCCCCTCTGGCATTGGCGCGTGCGGCACCGGGTGGATTGGGCCCACGACGGGCTACCACCACCGGGTAACAGCACCGATCTGGCGACCTAATTCCGCTGCGAGAGTGCGCGCGTAGGTAGCCGTGAGGTGATGTTCGTCACGATAGATCATCACGTTGCCTTCGGTCACTCGACACTGCTGTGGACGACAAATCGAATCTGAAAGGTCGAGTAACCACACGTTCGGATAACCGGCAGCGGGCTGGTGAGCGGGGTCAACGGGGTCGAGGACGACCTTGCGGTCGACACCGCAGCTGTCGGGGGTGCCGCGTTGAGCGAGGCAGTCATCGGCGCGGTAGAAGACGCCGTCACGGCGCAATCTAGGCGTATCGCGCATAGCTAGAACGTGCAGTCCGCGTTCTTCAAGCGCGGTCCACGCGGCCAAATATTCGGGCGGAACCTCGTCGCCGTCGCCGCTTGAGCGGTACCGAGTCGACAGGGTGAAGACCCAGTCGGGCCGCTCGGCCGCGAGCCGGTCCAGCACCTCTTCCGACCATTCCCGACATTCCGGGAACGGGTATTCGGCGTAGGAAGGCTCGTCCGACAGCGTCAGCGGGCAGCCCTCCTTCAAATACGACACGATCCGCACCCCACGCTCGACGCCGAGCCGTTCCAGCGCGGGCAGCCAGTGTTCGGAGTGCGAACCGCCGACCAGCGCGATCGAGCGGGTCGCGTTCGGGTCGCCGTACGTGCACACTCGCACTTCCCGATTGGGCGTGATGCAGCCGTCCGAGGTGGCGGCGGGGGTATCGACGTGGGCTTCGAATACCGACGGTCGCATCGGTTCGTCAGGGAACTCCGCACCTGGCGTGAGCGCCGCCGCGCCTGGATAGTGCTGGGTCGACAGGTCGCCGGGCGGGGTCGCCGGGTTGGTAAGGACGACGAGCTGCCAGCTGATCGCCGCAGCCATGACCGCGCCCGCGAGCGCGCTCACGATCACGCCGGTCGACCGGTGGTGCGCGGGCGCCGCTTCGCCAGCTCGACGGGCGCGCAGCGGTTGTTCGACGTAGCGATGCGTCAGTGCGGCGAGGACGAGCGAGATCGCGATGACGGCGAGTCCGTCGACGAGGCCCGCGTGCGTCCGACCGCTTTGGGCGAGGAAGAAGATCAGCAGCGGCCAGTGCCAGAGGTAGAGCGGGTAGGCGAGTTCGCCGAGTCGCGTGCACACGCGACTGCCGAGGACCCGATGGACGCTCGTGTCGGTGGCGGTGACGCCGGAAACGATCACCAACGCGGCGGCACCGACCGGCCACAGCGCCGCGACGCCAGGGAATTGGTTCGCGCCATCGAACAGGGGTCCGCAGGTCAGGACCATGAGCAGGCCGACGACCGCGAGCAGACCGCGCAGTCTCTTCGGCACGCGCAACCAGGGTGCCGCGATCGCGAGCGCGGCACCGACGAGCAGTTCCCAGCCGCGCGCGGCACTGTCGTAGTAGGTCCACGCCTGATGCTGTCCGGTGCCGAAAACCGCGTACCAGAACGAGGCAGCGCCGATCGCGACCAACGCGATCACCAGGCCACGCCGCCCGATCACGCCCTTCCTGCGCGCGGCCGCCCACGCCCCGATAACCGCGAGAATCAGCAGGTAGAACTGCCCTTGCACCGACATCGACCACAGATGTTGCAGCGGGCTCACCGACGGATCGGGCGAGAGATAGTCGAGTTCGGCGGTCGCGAGATACCAGTTTTGGGTATAGAACAGCGTGGCGATGGTCTGTTCGGCGGTGGTGCCGAATTGTGTGTAGGGGCGCAGCGCGACCGTCGCCACCGCGATCGCCACCAACACGACAACGAGCGAAGGCATGAGCCGACGCCCGGTTCGCGCGATCGTGGCCCGCAACGCGACCCCACCCGACCGCTCCGCCGCCCGCACGACCGCCCCGGTGAAGAAGAACCCGGAGAGCACGAGGAACACGTCGACGCCACCGGAAACCCGCCCTGCCCACACGTGGAACGCGACGACGAGCGCGATGGCGATGCCGCGCAGCCCATCGAGGTCGTGACGGTGAGCGGGGCGAGCGGGCGCGGGCGTGCCGACCGGTTGCGGTTTGGCCGACGGGGGCGCAACGATTTTGTGCGCACCGGTTTGGTGCGCGGGAGCAGCGGCGCGCGGCAACTTGACGAGCGCGTGCGGCGCGGCGGCCGAGCGGGTGCCGTCGGCTGAGTCGGGCGCAGGGTCCGACGGGCCGATCCGCAGTTCTGTCACCGACCTCACCCACTCCAACCCACACCGGGCACACCCCGGTTATTAACCCCCAATTTGCCGCACAGATACACCGCTATGCAAACAACCCGCCGCAAGCAATGACCCCGACCACCCGCCCACAACCACAAAACCAACCAAACAACATACGGCGGGTGACCAATCGCAGGCGACCAACGCGCCCGCGATCAATCCCCCGACCCGGACTCGCTAGCGCAACCCCTCCGCCGACCCGCGGTGCAGCGGGACCGGGGTCGTCTTCCCCGCTGTCGCCGCCGAGATCCCCTTCGCCGCCGGGTTCGCCTGCACCAGTTCGGGCTGGCGCGCGAGCAGCGTTTTAGTCAGCACGCACGCGAGGTTCGCGTCAAGGTCGTCGCGCACGACGAGCAGGTTCGGGACGACGATCGTCGGCACGTCCGCGCCCAGCCCGTACGTGGCCGCCGGGATCGACCCTGTCTCATAAACCGGGTTGATCTCCTTGAGTTTCGGCAGCGTCGACGTGATGTCGAGGAACCGCACCTTGTCCTTTGCCGTCGTGAACAGATCGGTGATGCCCGGCGTCGGCAGCCCGCCCGACCAGAACATGGCGTCGATCGACCCGTCTTTGAGTCCGTCCACCGTCTTCGTCAGGTCGAGCCGTTGCGCCGAAATGTCGCTGTCGGGGTTGAGCCCGACCGCGCCAAGCACCCGGTGCGCGATCACTTCCGTTCCCGATTTCGGCGACCCCGTCGACACCCGCTTGCCGCGCAAATCGGCGAGCGAAGTGATGCCGGCGTCGGCACGAACGATCACCTGCGTGTAGTTGTCGTAGAGCCGCGCGAGCGCGCTGACCGGCTGCGGACTGGTGAAACTCCCCTTGCCCGCGACCGCGTCAGCAGCGGAATCGGCAAGCGAGAATCCCACCTGGTACGTCCCGCCGACCACCTGCTGAATGTTTTGCACCGACGCACCCGTCTCGGCGGCGGTCGCCTTCACCTTGCCGCCCGTCGCCGACGCCAACTGCTCGGCATAGGCGTTGCCGAGCGCGAAATACACGCCGGTCGCGTTGCCCGTCGCGATGCCAATCCTGGTGTCAGACTTCACTTCACATGTCACCGCCCCGCCCGCGTCGGCGGTCGGCGCGTCCTGGCGACCACCGCATCCGGTGAGCAGCCCCGCCGCGACCGCGACGCTCACCACAACCTTGACTGACTTCGACATGGTGCCTCCTATTTTGACGCTGTCGCGCGAATTACGTTGTGGCGGTGAGGGTTCTACGACGTTCCACCACCGCGATGGGAATCGTCGCGAGCAACACAACGACCCCGACGACAGTCGCGGTTGGATTCGGATACAGCGCGATCAACCCGGCGACGGCGGCGAGCACCCGTGCGGCGGGCCCCAGCGCGCCAACGCCAAGCAACCACCCACCGGTCGCGGCGGCGAGCGCGAACACGCCAATGCACGCGGCGACTGTCACCCACAGCACGTCGACCAACGCGCCACGCCCGAGCAAATGCTCACCCGCATCGGTGAGGACGAACATCAGCGGCACAAGGAACGCGGGCAACGCGTAACGCAGCGCGGCCCACATCGTCGGCACCGCCTTCGCGCCGGTCACCGCGGCCGCGCCAACGGCGGCGAGCGCGGTCGGCGGCGTCACTTCCGACAGCACGGAGAAGTAGAAAACGAACATCGCGGCGGCGGGCGCGACAACATCGAGGTCAAGCAGCGCGGGCCCAATGATCACCCAGCCGATCACGAACGACGCCGTCACCGGCACCGCAAGCCCAAGCAGCGACAGGGCGATCGCCGCGAGCACCGCGGTGGTCGCCAGCACGATGGCGGGGTCGTCCGACAGCGCCGTCCCCGCGCGAACGAGCAGCGACGCGAGCTGCGCGCCGAGCCCAGTTTTGGTTGTCATCGCCGTGATCACCCCAGCTGCCGCACACACCGCAACCACCGGCAACGCCGCGCACATGCCCACCGAAAGGGCGCGCGACGCGGCAATAACGAAGCGCAGCACCACCTTTGGCGACCACCGCGTGCGCCCCGAACGCAACAACCGGTCCGGCACAGCCAACACCAGCGCCACCACCATCGCGTACACCACCGCGCGCGTCGCGCTCACGCCAGCGAGCAGCAACACGACGATCAGGATCAGCGAAGAGAAGTGATACCCGAAGCGCAGCAACAGTTTCCACGCCGATGGGGGCAGCGGACCATCGGCAAGCTCGACGGGCGCGCGTCCTTCCGCGTGAATCCGGCGGGCGTCGATTTCGACGGAAAGCAGAATGCCGAGGTAATAAAGCAGCGTGGGAATGATCGCCCAGCCGAGCACCGTCACGTACGACACGTCGAGATATTCAGCGACGATGAACGCCGCGACCCCGAGCGTCGGTGGTGACAAAATCGCGCCAACACCGGCAGCCGCGAGCATCCCGCCCGCCTGTTCGGGCCGGTAGCCAGCCCGACGGAGGATGGGCCAGGTGACCGCGCCGGTACTGACGGCTGTCGCGGTACCCGACCCGGAAACGGTGCCGAGCAGGAACCCCGACGCCACTGCCGTACGCCCGGCCGCACTGTGGGATCGACGGAACAGCGAGACCGAAAGTTCGACGAAAAACCGTGCGGCACCGGAGAATTCGAGTACCGCGCCGTAGAGGGTGAACAGCACGATGTAGCTGGCGGCGACGTCGAGTGGCGTGCCATAGAAGCCGCTGCCGGAGTTGTAGAGCGCGTCAATGATTTGGTCGAAGTCGAGACCCGCGTGCGCGATCGCCCAGCTCTGCGGCAGCAGTCCACCGTAGTAGCCGTAGGCGAGGAAACTCACGCAGACCAGCGGCAGAATCAGCCCGGTCGTGCGCCGACACGCTTCCAGAATCAGCACGAGCAGCACGGCACCGAACGCGACGTCGGTGGACGTCAACATCCCTTGCCGGTCGAGGAACGCGTTGTAATCGAACACCGGATAGAGGCACACAACCACCGCGAGCGCGGCGAGCACCCAGTCGAGAACCGCTGGCCCACTTGCCTTGTCGAGCTTGCCCCAGCCGGAGCGGTAACTCAGAAAAACTAGCGGAAGCGCGATCGCGAGGAAGATGACGAGGTAGTACTGACTGCCCTGCGGGAGCGGCCGAAACACCTGCGCCACAGCAAGCGCCGCAAGCACAAGGGCAGTGCCGCCGACGAGTCGCGCGGGAAACCCAGTGAGGTGCCGCGCGGGCCGTTCTTGGTCGTCCACGCCGAGTTCGGCCGTAGTGACAACCGGAGGCGTGGAGCTCATGAGCGCGACGATAACAATGCGAATGCGGTTCGTAGTGCGGAAACGACGATGTTGCGATTGGACAAAAGTGACAGAACTCACTGACGTTGCGCCTCAAGGGCATTGGCAGTGAACCGGCGGCGCTCGCCCAGAGCTACCCCGGCGAGTGGGGTGACGCTCCGTTCAGGTCGTCGGCGCCCACGGGGTTGGCTGGGTTCACGCGGCTGGCCCGGGCCACGCGGCTCGTTGCGTCCCGCGCGAAAGTGTCGGTCGCTCCACCTACCATTCGCCCATGCCTTCGATCGACACCGCGCAGCGCAGGGCCCGTCTCGCGACGCGGCATCGTCTCGCGCCCGCCGTCCGCTCAACCGATCCGGTGGAAATCGCACGCTCACTTGTGGTTTTGCATGCCACCGACCCGGCAACGGTGTACCTGTCGATAGCTGCGCGGGGCGTCGATCTGACGCCCGCGGACGTCCAGCAAGCGCTCTACGAAGACCGCGCGCTCGTGCGCCTCCTCGCGATGCGCCGCACGATGTTCGTCGCGCCAACCGAACTGCTTCCCGTCCTTCAGTCTTCGTGCTGCGATGCCCTCGCGCGCAAGCAGCGCAAAACCTACGCGCAATTCCTCGCGAAGGCGGGTGCGGTCGATGGCGATGTGAGCGAGTGGCTCATCGATGTCGAAAACGAAACGCATGCAGTCGTTCTCGAACGCGGCGCGGCGACCGGCCTCGAACTTGGCAAGGCGGTTCCGCGACTGCAAACCAAGGTCGACACCGCGCCTGGCAAGTCGTATTCGAAGCCGGTCGGCATCACTACGTGGGTCCTTGTCACGCTCGGCGCGGAAGGACGGATCGTGCGCGGCCGACCAGGCGGTGGCTGGACGAGCAGCAGCTATACGTGGGTCCCCGCCGAAAAGTGGCTTCCGCCAACGCTTTCCGCAGTTGCTGCCGCCGAGGCGCGGACCGAACTGGTTCGCCAGTGGCTTTACGCTTTCGGTCCCGCCCCACTGAGTGATCTGAAGTGGTGGACCGGCTGGACCGTCGCCGAAGTGCGCTCGGCATTGGCTGGAATCGACACGGTGGAGGTCGACCTCGACGACGGCACCACCGGCCTTGTCCTCGCCGACGACCTCCCGCCGGTCGCCACCCCCGACCCGTGGGCGGCGTTGTTGCCCGCCCTCGACCCCACGCCGATGGGCTGGCAATCCCGCGACTGGTTCCTCGGCCCGCACGCACCGGCGCTGTTCGACCGCAACGGCAATGTCGGCCCGACGATTTGGGCCGACGGCCGCATCGTCGGCGGTTGGGCGCAGCGCGCGGATGGCGAAATCGTGGCGCGGCTACTTGAAGACGCCACCACCGAGACCCGTGCGCTGATCGACGCGGAAGTTGCTCGCCTCCAAGCGTTTTACGGGGAAACCCGCGCAATCCCCCGCTTCCGTACCCCGCTCGAAAAGGAACTTACCGCCTGAGCCCACCCGCCCCGGATCGCGAGGCGACGGACGGTCGCACCGCATCCGGCGCGAGAAAGTTGAGATGAGCCGAGCGGGCCGAATGCGGTACGGGCACCGCGTGGTTTGCCCTAAGAGCAATTCGCCCTATCCGTCGTACCCACTCAAAACGACACGTGACGCTCCATCGAGCGCGATCCCGATCGCAACTCGGCGTGTCGAGTGGCATTTTCGTGCACGTTCGCGGCCAAAGCGCGATTTCAGCCCATTTCGCCGCGAACCTGCACGAATATGCCAACGAGGGTGACCGCGACACGCCGAAACTCAACGGGCCGCGCGCCCAACTACATGTCCAGACCCAAATCCAGCACCCGCACCGAGTGGGTAAGCGCGCCGATCGCCAAATAATCGACGCCCGTCCCCGCGTAATCCGCTGCCTGGTCGAGCGAAAGGCCGCCCGAAGACTCAAGTTTCGTGTTCGGCGCCACCGCATCGCGCCGCTGCACCGCCGCTTGGGTCTGCCACAGCGGGAAGTTGTCGAGCAGCACCAACTCCACGTTTTCGGCAAGCACCGCGTCGAGTTGTTCGAGGCTGTCGACTTCCACTTCGCACGCGATGTCGGGGGCCAATTCCCGCACCGCACGCAACGCGGCAACAACGGAACCGGCGGCGACGACGTGGTTGTCCTTGATCAGCGCCGCATCGCCCAGACCCATGCGGTGGTTCACGCCGCCGCCAACCCGGACCGCGTATTTCTGCAATCCGCGCAGGCCAGGAAGGGTTTTGCGACTGTCGCGGATAGCGCAGTTGGTGCCAGCGACCTCGTCGACCCAGGCCGCAGTCGCCGTTGCGATCCCTGACAGATGGCACACGAGGTTAAGCATCGTGCGCTCGGCAGTGAGCAGACCCCTCGTCGGCGCTTCGATCGCGAGCACAGTCGTGCCCGGCTCCACCCGCGTGCCATCGGCAACCCGATCGGTGACGGTGTACCCGCCAGCGCCAAGGACTTCATCAAGCACGAGCAACCCAACATCGAGCCCGGCCACCGTTCCCACCTGCCGCGAAACAACGGCCGCTTTACTGATCGCATCGGCGGGCACGGTCGCGATGGTGGTCACGTCGGGCCCATACCGCAAGTCCTCATCGAGGGCGGTACGGATCAGCGCTAAGACTTCGTCGCGATCCAACGCGGCGTCAATGGTCATGCGAGCACTCCTAGTCGATGCGTTCTATCGAAATTCCTTGCCGTGTTAGCGACACCCCGAACGTCGCGCACACTAACCCTGGCTGCCCCGAAACGCGCCCAGGCCACCTCACCAACGAGAGCCCAGGCACCACTCACAGCAGGCCCCGTCGTCCTGAACCGCGCCCGGCGCGACTCACCAGGCGCAACCCGGACGTCGCTCACAGCAACCCTGACCGCGCCGAACCGCGACCACGGCAGCTCACCAGTGACAACCCGAGCACGGCCCGCAGCCAGGCCCGCCGCGCCGAACCGCGCTGAACCGCGCAGCCCACCAGCGCGGGCGCCAGCACCGCTCACGGCAACCCCGGCCGCGCCGAACCGCAAGTACGGCAGCCCACCAGCGACAGTCGATTGCGACATCTTCACAACTCGTCGTTCAGCGCATACGAGCGGAGCTGCCTCCATGGGAAAGTTCCTCATCGAACCGTTGCCGGATCAGCAAGTCGGTCGGCTGCCGAATGCGAAAGTACTGGCACCCCTTCAGCATTGAGGCGCACCGCCCGACTGTGCCGCTGCGCATCGTCGGTTGCGGGGAAGTCGGCGCGGGTGTGGCACCCCCGACTTTCGGTTCGCGCTTGCGCGGCAACAAGCAGCGCTTGCGCGGTCAGCGTGAGTGCCGCATCCTCAAGATCGCGGCGATACGCCCGCGCAGCATCAGCCAGAGGAGCGCCCACAACGACGTTCGACGCCCGACCACGCCCAGCATCATGGCTCCCCATCGCCCCGTCGTGCGAGCCGCGAACGCCCGCCGCACCCTGATCACGAGGACCCGCGGCAGTCTCACTCCGCGCACCGGGCCACCTGCCAGCAGGACCATCTGCGAAGCCATCGTGCCCAGAAGCAGCCGAATTGCCATGCGGCGCAACACCACCCGACCCACGCACCCCGGCGCCGTCCCGCATCCCAGCACCAACGCCCAACCGCGTCACACCAACAGCCGAAGCAATCCGCTCAGCCGCCGCTCGCATCCCCTCCCCCTCCCGCACCACCGAAGCGTGCGCTGTCATCGCCTCCTGCACCAGCCCACGCTCCGCGAAACGCAAAGGCGCGCAATCGATCTCGCGCACCTCAGCACGCACTCCACGCCGCTCAGTCGCGACCACCCCCGCGCGCTCGCCAACAACCAGCCCCTCCAACAAACTGTTGGACGCCAACCGGTTCGCCCCGTGCAACCCCGTCCGCGCCACCTCACCAACCGCGTACAGTCCCGGCACCGACGTGCGCCCCGCCGTATCCGTCAACACCCCACCGCATTGGTAATGCGCGGCTGGCGCGACCGGAATCAGCTGGGTCAGCGGGTCGATACCCGCCGCCAGACACGAGGCCGTGATGGTCGGAAAACGGCGCGCGAACTCGTCAACCCGACGAGCGTCGAGGTACACGTGATCGGTCCCCAACACCCGCATCCGCTCCGCGATCGCCCGCGAAACAACGTCGCGTGGCGCGAGATCGCCGCGCGGATGCACGCCTGCGGTCACCGAATCCCCCAGCGCGTCAACAAGAATCGCACCCTCACCACGCACTGCTTCGCTAATGAGCGGTCGACGACCAAGCCCGCCGGGCGTATACAGCACAGTGGGGTGAAACTGCACAAACTCCAGGTCGGCAACAGCGGCACCCGCCCACAACGCGAGCGCGATCCCATCGCCGGTAGCACCGGCAGGGTTGGTGCTCAGCGCATACAACTGTCCGAGCCCACCCGTCGCCAACAACACCGACGGCGCGTGCACGACGCCAAACCCGTTGTCCGACACCGCGAGTACGCCACACACGCCATCGGAACCGACAAGCACCCGCACCGCGGCCGCCCCGAACATCACCGGCAACCCTGCCGCGTTCAATGCCCGCTGCACCTCAGCGCCGGTCGCATCGCCACCGGCGTGGATGATCCGTCGCGTGCTGTGCCCACCTTCGCGGGTGCGCGAGATCTGCCCGTCCCGCCCGAGGTCGAAGACCGCGCCGAGGTCGGTGAGCGCGGCAATCGCCGACTGCCCACCGGCGACAATCGACCGCACCGCGTCAACATCGCACAATCCGACCCCGGCCTCAACGGTGTCGAGCACATGCGACTCCACCGAGTCGCCAACCGGCGCGACGACCGCGATCCCACCCTGGGCGTACTGAGTCGACGTGTCCGTCGGCCCACCTTTGCTCAACGTGAGCACCCGCAGCCCACGTCGTGACGCGGTGCGCGCGGCGGTGAGTCCCGCGACGCCACCGCCGATCACAACCAGGTCAGCCTGCGCCTCCCAGGTTGGGGAAACGCCTGTCATCTCACTCGCCGCCACCGGGGTTGCCGATCGCGATCATCCGCTGCACCGACGCCTTGCCCGCTTCTGCCATCGCCAGGTCGACATGCACCTCATCGGCACCTTCGACCAGGCACCGCAGCAGCGCGGCCGGGGTGATCATCTTCATGTACTTGCACGACGCGCGATCGTTGACGGCCTGGAAGTCGATCCCCGGCGCGGCCTTGCGCAGCTGGTGCAGCATGCCGACCTCGGTCGCGACGAGCACCTGCGTCGACGTCGAGGCCTTCGCCGCGTCGATCATCCCGCCGGTCGACAGAATGTGCACCCGCTCAGCAGGGAACGCACCTTCGCCCGCGAGGTACAAAGCCGAAGTGGCGCAACCACATTCGGGGTGGACGAACAGCTCAGCGTCGGGGTGAGTGCGCGCCTGCTCGGTGAGCTCGTCGCCGTTGATGCCAGCGTGCACGTGGCATTCGCCTGCCCAGATGTGCATGTTCTCGCGACCGGTCTCGCGCTTGACGTGCGCGCCGAGGAACTGGTCAGGCAGGAAAAGCACTTCGGTGTCGGGGTCGATCGACGCGACAACGTCGACCGCGTTCGACGACGTGCAGCAGATGTCGGTAAGCGCCTTCACCTCGGCGGTGGTGTTCACATACGACACCACCATCGCACCGGGGTGCTCAGCCTTCCACGCGCGCAGCTCGTCGGCGCTGATCGAGTCGGCGAGCGAGCAACCGGCGCGCGCGTCGGGGATGAGCACGGTCTTTTCCGGGCTCAGAATCTTGGCGGTCTCGGCCATGAAGTGCACGCCGCAGAACACGATCGTGCCTTCTTCAGCCTCGGCGGCGACGCGCGACAGCGCCAACGAGTCACCGACGTGGTCGGCCACGTCCTGAATCTCGGGCAGCTGGTAGTTGTGCGCGAGGATCGTCGCGTTGCGTTCACGCGCGAGTCGCCGCACTTCAGCGGCCCATTCCGGCGTGGCTTCGATGCCGGTGTAGCCGGTCGGCCCGTCGATGACCGCACCCATCAGCGTCGGCAGAACACTCGTCGCCATGATGGCTCCCTTCCTCGTGTGCGCGGCTTCGTCGCCGCGATTCGCACACAACCAGGTTTTCGACTTACAATCGAAAACATGCCCCATAGTAACACCGTCCACGAATCGCTCACCGCGGTGTTCCAGGTTCGCCACTTCCCCGACACCACAGCTCGGCGTAAGCGCCCGGAGCTGGCGGTGCTGCTGTGGGAACGCGCGCTCGACCCGCAACTGGGCACGTGGTCGCTGCCCGGCGGTCGACTACGTGACGACGAAGACCTCGATACGTCGGCCCGCCGCCAGCTCGCCGAAAAGGTCGACGTGCGCGAATTGGCCCACCTTGAGCAGCTGTCGGTCTTCAGCGACCCCGACCGCGTGCCACCTCCACGCCGCATCGCATCGGCTTACTTGGGCCTTGTCCCCCTCACGACCGAGCCCGAACTCCCCGCCGACACGCGATGGCACCCGGTTTCCGCGCTGCCGAATATGTCCTTCGACCACGGCGTCGTCGTCGACCATGCCCGCGCGCGGTTGGCGGCGAAGCTTTCCTACACCAACATCGCCTACGGCTTGGCCCCTGACACGTTCACGCTGTCGACCCTGCGCGAAATCTATTGCGCCGCCCTGGATTACGAGGTCGATACGACGAACTTGCAGCGAGTCCTGACCCGCCGCAAGGTGATCACCCCGACCGGCGAAACCGCGGCCCCGGGCCGTGCGGGCGGCCGCCCCGCGGCCCTGTACCGCTTCACCGACAGCGAGCTGCGCGTGACCGACGAATTCGCCGCCCTGCGCCCACGCACCACCTAGTCGAAACGGCGCTCGCGATGCTTTGACCTGCGCCGATACGCACGACCACTCGGCACCGCCGTGGCGGCGTTGGACGAACGCAACGCATTGCGCCGCCGCCACGCGACCAGCTCGGGCCGCTCAGCAACCGGCGCACTGACTTCCGACTTCGCACTCATCAACTTCCCCCTCCGCGGCGAATAACACCAGCATAGGCCGGGTATCCGACAACGCGCCAACGATTTTCACCCAGTAGGCGCGGCGGGCGGGTCGTCGTCGGCTAGCTCTTCTTCCGCATCGGTCAGCGGCGCACCGATGAGCACGTCGGCCCACCGCGCCGACGGGTCAATATCCAGCAGCAACGCCTTCACAAGCAACGTCAACGGGATGGCAAGCACCGCCCCGAGCGCGCCAATGACCCACGCCCAAAACACCAGCGAAAGGAACGTCAACGTGACGCTCAACCCAACCGCGTCGCCAACGAATTTCGGCTGAATGATCGACTGGATGACGAAGTTGATCACCGAATAAATCACGATCACCCAGATCATCTTCACCACGCCACCGTCGAGCAGCGCGAGCAAAGCGGGCGGAATTACCCCGATAACAAAGCCGATATTCGGAATGTAGTTGGTAATAAACGAAAGCAACGCCCACAGCAGCGGCAACGGCACCCCGAGCGCCCAGAGCGCACCGCCGTCGAGTACCGCGACAATCAAGCCGAATACCGTCGAAACCAGCAGGTATTTGCGGGTGCCCGCTGCGAAGTTCACGAGCGCGTTCGCGATCGCGGGCCGTCGATGTTCAACCACGTTCACGCGCGCCCGCATGCTCATCCCGTCGACTGCCATAAACAGCGCAAGCGCGAGCACAAAGAACACGTTCGAAAACACGCCAATCGCGCCGCCGAGGAAATCATCGACAAGCCCGACCACTTTATTGACGTCGATGTTGTGCAGCGCGTTTTGAATTTGCTCGGTGGTAATGCCCGCGCTGTCGAGCCAGCCACGCACGTGGTCGAGCAGACTGTTGAGCTGCTCGCTGTACTCAGGCAGCTGGGACGCCAGCTGCAAGGCCGAAAGGGCAAGCGCCGCACCAAGTCCCACGATGATGAAGACGACGAGGCTAAACGCGAGCAGCATCCCCAGCCACGCTGGCCACCCGCGCCGCTGACACCATTCCTGCACCGGCTGTGCGGCAATGGTGAGCATGAACGCGAGAAACGCGGGCCCGAGAATCGAGGAGAACGCCTTCAATCCCGCGACGACAACCACCGCCGCCGCGAGCGAAAGCAGCACGATCAGCCCGCGCGGAATCGACCACTGCGCTGCGGCCATCGATCCAAGCCGGGTCTCGCTCAAACGGGGAGGCGTCACGGCTCGACGCTAGGTCGGCGCGACGCGACGCACCTCCCCCGTTCTGGATGAACCGGGCTAGTACTGCGTGTCGACGCGCACCATGTCGTCGTCGCGTTCCACCGGAATGAGGTCGCCGAGCAGCCCCGACGCATCCGAACCAAGATCACTACGCGGGTGCAGCGCGGCGAGGAAAACCATGATCAGCGCGGCGATGAACGGCTGCACGATCAACGCCATGACCGTGCCAACCTCGGCGGGAAGCGCGATGATCGCGCCGACGGCAGGGTCGGTCGGGCGCGGATGAACCAGCCCGGCAACCCCTTCACCGACGAACATCATCGCGGCGGCGCCGAGCCCGGACGCGACGAGCACGGTCGCCCCGAGCACCGGCCCACGCGCCGATCGCACGCGCCACGCCGCGGCGACACTCAGCACGCCGACAACAGCGCCGAGACACAGAAACATCCCGACGCCGTCGAACAGATGCATGCTCTCGCCCGTGAGTACGGCAGCGCGCCCCGGCTGCACGACGCGCAGCCGTTCGGTTGGCGCGACGAGTCCCCACGCCACCCCGACTAGCGCGCTGACGCCGACAATCGCCGCGGCGACAACGCCGATCACGGTCACTTCCCGACGCACGCCGCTCACTAGCGACGTTCCAGCCGCGCCGACTCGATCACCCCGTGCCGCGAGCACTTCGCCCACCAGCCATCCGGGCTGACCTGCACAATCATCCGTCGCCCGCAGTGCTCGCAAAAACGCGGCGGTTCCAGCCCGAGCGCGGCAGCCGTCGGCACCGCGTCGGCCAGCCCGTCAACAATCCGCTTACCGGTGAACGGGTTGTACCGTTCGGTCGTTTCGGTCATGACTACAGCGTCTCGTTGAGAGCCTTGATCGGCATCTTCAACTCGCCGAGCAGGTCAAGATCCGACTCAGCCGGGCGACCCAGCGTCGTCAGGTAGTTGCCGACGATCACGGCGTTGATGCCGCCGAGCATGCCCTGCTTGGCGCCGAGGTCGCCGAGGGTGATTTCGCGACCGCCCGCGAAGCGCAGGATCGTGCGCGGCAGCGCGAGACGGAACGCGGCGATGGCACGCAGCGCGTCGGCGGCGGGCAGCACCTCAAGGTCGCCGAACGGGGTACCCGGACGCGGATTGAGGAAGTTCAAGGGCACCTCGTCGGGCTCAAGCGAAGCCAGCTGCGCGGCGAATTCGGCGCGCTGCTCGATGGTTTCGCCCATGCCGAGGATGCCGCCGCAGCACACTTCCATGCCTGCTTCGCGGACCATGCGCAGGGTGTCCCAGCGCTCTTCGTAGCTGTGAGTGGTGACAACCTTCGGGAAGTGCGACTTCGCCGTTTCCAGGTTGTGGTTGTAGCGGTGGACGCCCATCGCGGCGAGCTGGTCGACCTGTTCCTGGTTGAGCATGCCGAGCGAGCACGCGACCTGGATGTCGACCTCGTTGCGAATCGCTTCAACACCGGCGGCGACCTGGGCCATCAGGCGCTCGTCGGGACCACGCACGGCGGCGACGATGCAGAACTCGGTCGCGCCGGTCTTGGCGGTCTGCTTGGCGGCCTCGACCAGGCTGGGGATGTCGAGCCACGCGGCGCGCACGGGCGACTGGAACAGGCCCGACTGCGAGCAGAAGTGGCAGTCTTCGGGGCAACCGCCGGTCTTGAGGCTGATGATGCCCTCGACCTCGACCTCGGGCCCGCACCACTTCATCCGGACCTCGTGCGCGAGCTCAAGCAGCGCTTCGAGCTGGTCGTCGCCGAGCTTCAGCACCTCAAGCGTCTGCTCTTCGGTGAGCCCTTCGCCACGCTCAAGCACCTGCGCACGCGCGATAGCCAGAATGTCGGTACGGACGGGTGCCTGCGTCACGACGTGATGTCCCTTCGTCGGGTGGTTCGCGCACGGTCACTGGCTGATTCGCCTGCGCCTAGTCGTGCGACTTGAACGGTGTTCAGGATAGGGTAGCCGGTGTGAGTGGCGCACGACACTCGGGTTGGTGAATCTCGACGAGAGGACTGGCGTGCAACTGCACAAAAGCGATGTGATCGACGCCGCGGTCGCGATTGTCGACCAGTACGGACTTGGCGACCTGACCATGCGCCGTCTCGCGAGCTCGTTGCAGGTCCAGCCGGGTGCGCTGTATTGGCATGTGAAGGACAAGCAGAGCCTGCTCGGCGCGGTCGCCGACCGGATTCTCGCGCCAATGGACGACCCGATCGAAGCCGCCGAATGGCCTGCCCAGTTGACCGAGCTCGCCCACCGGCTGCGCGATTGCCTCCTCGCTTACCGCGACGGTGCCGAGCTGGTTTCGGCGACGTACGCGTCGCGCTTGACGACGTCGAAGGCGCGAGAACGCATGGCGGGCATCGTGATTCGCGCCGGAATGACGCGCGAGGAAGCCGAACTCACGGCCTACACGCTGCTCTACTACGTGCTTGGTCAAACAGTTGACGAGCAGTCGCGAATGCAGATGGATTCGGTCGGCGCGCTGACTGACGATGCCTCACCGCTGCTTGACTCGCCCGACCCCACGTCGCGCTTCGACTTCGGCCTCCAACTTTTCCTCGCTGGCGTGCGGACGATTTTGGGTGCGCGCGTGCGCTAGCAAGCGGCCGATCGATTCAGTCGTCGCTGACCATCGTGTGTTGGACGCGTCCCGGGAACCAGCGATAAATCGCGACGGTCCCGAGCCCGACACCGCACGCAAGCAAGACCCCTGCCGACGCCAAACCCATTGCGGCCCCGACCAATCCGACCAGCACGGGCCCGGTAAACATCCCAACATCGTGCGTCAACCGCCACGCGCCAAGGAACTCCGCGCGACGTCCATCCGGTGCCGCGAACGCGCCGACGGTCATGATCAACCCGTTGCTGAGTCCGTTGGCCAACCCGAGCACCATCGTCGCCGCGCCCATCGTCAGCGCTGAATGGGTGAACGGCAGCGCCGCGTAGCCGGCGGCGAAGCAGATCCCACACGCGACACCGGTGACGCGACTGCCCGCGCGATCGAGCCAGACACCGGCCGGGTAGGACATCAGCACGTCAACAGCGCCTGCCAGTCCGAACAGCACACTCGTTGTTGCTGGGCCGATCCCGAGATGCGCGGCCCACAGTGGCAGCAACGCGGTCCGCGACGCGCGCGCCGCCCCGATCGCCACCGAGGCGAGTCCGAGAGTGCTTAGCGCCCTTCGGTTTTCGGAAAGGACGGTGTAGAGCGGACGTAACTCGGTCTTGTCGTCAAGATCAGCGGATCGAATGACAAGGATCGCGAGACTCGCGGCCAGCGTGGTCGCCAGTTGCAACCACAACGCGCCAACCGGCCCAAACCCGTGCACCAACGCCGCACCGAAGAACGGCCCGCAAAAGAACCCGAGTCGATGCGACCCGGCGAGCAGCGACATCGCCCGCCCACGCTGGTCCGGAGACACCGCCGAAACTAAGTAGGTCTGCCGGGCGAGCCCCCACACCGCCCCCGCGGCACCGTTGAGCAACAACCCCACCGCGAGAACACCGAGATGCGGCGCGAAGATGGCAGCGACCACCCCAATCGTGCCGAGCACACTGCCAACCCCGATCGCCGCGCGCTCCCCAATCCGCGCGACGATTCGCCCGGCGGGCAGGTCGGTCAAGACCATCCCAAGCCCGCTGAGCGCGACAACGACCCCGGCCTGCCCCGCCGACGCGCCCAACTCCAGTGCCCGCAACGCGTACATCGGCGCGGCGGCCCCAGCGCCCACTCCATAGAGCGCCATCGGCGCGAAAACGGGTAAGACTAACGCCCGCAGCTGAACCGGTTGCTCGCTTGCGAGCCCGGCACTCACCCGCAGACTCGTGCTGCGAATGCCCGTTCGACGTGCGAATAACGGACTTGACGGGCGACGCAGCAATACATAAGTCAATTCAAACAACGACGGCGCACAATGCCCACCCTTACGGTTACCGTGATTCGATCTTGCCCGCCCCCGGTGTCGCTTTCCCCGCTGGCGCTTGCTCGAGCGAATTTCCTTGTCGCCGACCAGCATTCACCGACTCACGATGCTTGCTTAACCTCCGCCAGTTCGGCGTCGACCCCCAGCCCGGCGAGCAAAACCTCACGCAACCGGACGAACTCCAGGTGCGCGTGCCGACGCGGGCGCGGCACGTCGATGCGCTGGTCGATCGCGATCCGGCCCTCATCAAGGACAAGCACCCGGTCGGCGAGCAACACCGCCTCGTCCACGTCGTGGGTTACCAGCAGCACGGCGGGTCGGTGTCGCTCGCAGAGTGCTTGGAGCAGCGTGTGCATCCGAATCCGAGTAAGCGCGTCGAGTGCGCCAAAGGGCTCGTCGGCAAGCAGCAGTTCGGGCTCACGTACCAGCGACCGCGCCAGCGCGACCCGCTGCTGCTCACCGCCGGAAAGCTCACGCGGCCAAGCCTTTTCGCGCCCAGCGAGACCTACCTCGGCCAGGGCGGCACGACCGCGATCGCTCGCGTCGCGCCCGGTTAGTCCGAGGACGACATTGTCGAGTACCCGCGCCCACGGCAGCAACCGGGAGTCCTGGAAAACCACGCTGCGTTTGGTCGGCACCGACAGTTCGCCGGAGCCGGGCACGTCCGAATCGAGTTCGGCCAGCGCCCGCAGCAGCGTGCTCTTACCCGAACCGCTGCGCCCAAGCAGCGCGACAAATTCGCCACGGCGAATCTCAATGTCAATGCCGTTCAACACGATTCGGTGACCGAAGCCACGGGTGAGTCCCCGGGTTCGCACCACGGGGTCGGTGCTTAGTCGCCCAGTGTCTGTCGCCATGCCAGCGCCTTCCGTTCCGCCGCCCGCACGGCGAGGTCGCCGAAGAGCCCGAGGAGTCCGTAGATCACCAGACCGACGACGATCACGTCGATCTGTCCGTATGTGCGTGCTTGCGTCATGAGATACCCGATGCCGCTGGTCGCGTTGACCTGCTCAACAACGACAAGTGCCAGCCACGAGATCGTGACGGCTAGCCGCAGTCCAAGGAAAAAGCCCGGCAGCGAACCAGGCAGCGCGATGCACCGGAGAAAACCCCACCGCGACAAGCCCACCGTCTCGGCGAGCTCAACGTATCGGGCGTCCACGCTGCGCAGGTACGCGTGGGTATTGATGTAGACCGGGATCAGCACGCTGGTCGTAATCACGATCAGCTTCATTTCCTCGCCGATGCCGAACCACACGATGAACAGCGGGATCAGCGCGAGCGTCGGGATCGCCCGCTTGATCTGCACCGGCCCGTCGACGATCGCCTCACCGAGGCGACTTAGGCCTGCTACCAGTGCGAGCACAACGCCGATCACCACGCCGAGCCCGAGTCCGATCGCGGCGCGCTGTAGCGAGGTCAGCAGATTTGACTGCAGTCGGCCGTCGGCGATCAGGTCACCGGCCGTTTGCGCGACCGTCCACGGCGCGGGCAGGGTTTCGCTGTCAATCGCGCCGGTAGCCGACCCGATCACCCACGCGCCGACAAGCAGTGCGGGCCCAAGGGCGAACCCGAACGGAATGGGTTTGCCCGGCCCGAGCGTTCGCCTGCCTCGTCCGCGCGGAGCGAGCGCCGCGACCGGAGCGGGCGTGCTGCGAATCCGCCGCAGCACGCCCGCGTCAACGATGGCCATCAGCTTGCCGCCTGCCCGAACGCCGCCCCACTCGCGTTGACCGCTTCGGTCACCGCCGCGTCGAAACGCAAATCGAAACCGTCGGCCGCCTTGATCTTCTTCGGCAACTCGCCGACGGCGTCGATCGCGTCGATAGTTGTTTGCTGACGAGCGACTAGCTGCTGATCAAGGTGCGGGAAGGTGTAGGTGCCGATCGAATCGATAATGCGCTTCGCATCGTCGGCATTGACCTTCTGGTTTTCGACGTAGTACTTGGCCGCCCACTCGTCTCGGTGGGTGTTCGTCCAGTGCCATGCCCGGACGAACGCACCGACGAGCGCGCGGGTCGCAGCGGCCTTGGCCGGGTCTTGCACGACCGCGCGGCGCGCGTAGAGGTAGGCGAGTCCGCTGTAAATGCCTGCCGTTTCCGAATCGGGCAGCACCGACGCGCCCTGGGTGCGCAGCAACCGGGTGACATTGGGCTCGATCAGCGGCGCGACGTCGACCTGGCCCGTACGCACCGCATCGAGAAACTCGGCGAGCTGCAACCGGACCAACTGCACGTCGCTGGGCTTGAGCTCCGCTTTGGTGAGCGCCTTGAGCACGGCCGCTTGCTGCGCGGTGCCCTCGGCATAGGCGATCTTCTTACCCTTTAAATCAGCGAGTTTGGTGATCGAACGCCCCGGCGCGACCCCGAGCTTCAGCGACTGCGGATTTGCCTGATACGAGGCGACGATCGGCACATCCTGGCCTGCGGCGAGCGCGTGGATCGGTGGCACGTCGCCCACTTGACCCACATCAGCGGCACCGGCCCGGAAGGCTTCAAGAATGGCAGGGCCGCCGACGAAATTCGCAAACTCAATCTTGAACGGGAGTTTGTCGAGCTCGCCCGACAGCCGCAGCGCGGACTGCAACCGCTCTTGCTGATCTGCGACGACAAGCGTGGTGCCCGCAGGAACCTGAGTGGGTAGTGGCGCATCCGGGGTGCCGACCGGTGCGTCGCCGCCACGCGAACATCCGCTCAGACCGAGCGTCGCGACAGTGGCAACAGCGAGCAGGGCGGCGGTGGCGCGGCCGCGGAGCCCAGGCAGAAAGGTATTCGGTCGATGCATAACTGGCATTCAATCAACGCCAGGTTTGTCCGAATACCTTTAGCTTTAACGTGATTCGATTTTGCCCCGCTCGGCGATGGCCTTCACCTTGCCAAGTGCGACGCCCCACGCGAACTCGTTGTCGCTCTCGCTCAGCCCGTCAGGCACGCCCTCGTGTAGCGCGTCGAGTTGGGTGCCGCCGTCGGCGTCGCTCAGGATGAACGTGATGGTTTGCAGGCCCGCCATCTCAGGCTTGTCCGTCACGAATTCCAGCGCTTCGACGATCTGCTCGTCGGGAATGAGGCGGGTGAAGCGGCCGTAATACGCGTCGTGCTGCGGTTCGGCGTTCTCGCCAGTTTCGTCAGTGTGGGTGACCGTGATCGAAAACGAGCCGCCAACCTCGGGCTCGAACCGGTGCACCTCGGTGCTCATCCCCTCGGGCACCATCCACTCCGACACGGAGTCGCCGTCGAGCAGCAGTCGATAGACGGTAGCGCGTGGCGCATCAATGTGGATGCCAGTTTTGGTCGTGGCCATACTTCAACGGTAACCGTCACCGGGCCCGCTAGCCGTGAGCTACGCGCACATTCGTGGGCGACTTACCCCAGAAATGCCGAAAGGCCCCCAGCAAATGCTGGGGGCCTTCAGGGGAAAATTGTTCCGGCGGTGTCCTACTCTCCCACACCCTGTCGAGTGCAGTACCATCGGCGCAGGTGGCCTTAGCTTCCGGGTTCGGGATGGGACCGGGCGTTTCCCCACCGCTATAACCGCCGTAACACTATGAAACTGTCACACAGAGAGCCAACCCAAAACCCAACCCTTAATAAAGGTCAGACTTTAAGGAAGTCTTCTCGGTGATCTGTGTGTTGTTTCAGATACCGCACAGTGGACGCGTAACACCTTCATTCAGTAAGCCCTCGGCCTATTAGTACC
>NZ_BMMW01000007.1 GCF_014646135.1 Nocardia camponoti
AAAAAATTGTGTGTGAGAAACCCCCTCGCGCGCGAGGGTGCGGTGGGAGGGTGTTTTTCGGGCCGGATTCGGTAGCGGCGGGGTCGCTGTAAGTCGGAATTACATCCGTGCGACTCGCAACACCTTGTGTTGTTCCCATCTGTCGGACACAACATCTAGACTATGAGGTGGATCGCCAGGGCGGTCCAGCGAACCATAGGAAAACCCCTGGAAAACGCCGAGGCCCTAGCCGGGAATCGGAACCGGCAGGGCCTCGAGGTGTCTTGGTAGGACCACCCCGATGTTACGTCACCTGGGTTAACGCGGCGCGTTGAACCACGGTGATCCTTTGCTCAGTTCTTGCTTTCCGGCGACAGGCGCCTCTCCTCGGCGTACCCGGTTCCACTACTTCGGCGACCACCGCCGGATCGGAGCAAGAACACGATGACGAGCGAACGGGACGACCCTCCCTCGCAGAACCTGGCCACGACGTCGGCGCCATCGCCGGCCACGACCTTCGCCGCGATGCCGCGCTCGCGGTTGGTGCGGGAGCTGGAAACGCTTCCCCCTGATCAGCTTCGGGTGATCGGACTCGGGCCCTCGATCCTGCTGCTTCTCGATGTCGTCGTGGCCGTCGCGCACGTCGTCGTCGACGACAGCGACCCACGGCCGCTCTCGGAGCGGTTCGACTGGCTCGAGGAGGTGACGGCCCCCCTCGACGCGACGGAGGAGCTCGACGAGTTCCTCCAGCGCTTGACCGCCATGCCGGAGCTCGAGGTGGACCGCTGGGGCAAGCGCCTGACCGATAACGGCTGGCAGCTGTTCGCGAAGCGGTTCCTCGGCGCCGCCCGCTACGACCGGCTGGCCAAGGCTTACCGCGCCGATGCGGCCGCGGTCACCGCGCTGCTGCGCTGGCTCAACGAAAAGATCCAGCCCTTCGCCGTGGCGTTCGACGACCTCATGGCCTACGTGCCAGAGAAGAAGGTCCGCACGCTGCTCGGGCAAAGCGGCGACGGCGCGACCTCGGTCGTGCGGGGGCTGCTCGCGCTCGACTCGGTACTCACCGGTCTGATCGAGGTCGACTTCGATCTGCGCGCGATGGACTCGCGACCGGTCGAGACCGCCGGCGACCTGAGCCAGCTCATCGCCGACCTGCGCACCCTGGCCGCCGGTCCGACCCGGACCCTGCTCAACGAGATGAGCACCCGGCTGAGCAACAAGCTCATCGGCGCCCGGCAGGCAATGGAGACCTCCGTCGACGGCGTCTCCCAAGCCGCGTGCTCACTGACCGAGCTGATCGACCGGCTCATGCGCCAGGCCTTCCCCAACGAAATCGTCATGGGCTGGATCGAGCGCTCCCCCGGCCGCAAACTCAAGGATCTGACCTACCGGAAGAACGACGACCCGGCCAACGAACTGCTGCCGACCAAACGAGCAACGGCCTTGTGCTTCATCTACGGCGGCCGCATCGTCGACGAGCCCTCGCCGTTCCACGATGCGGCCGCGACCGCGGTCGTCGAGATGCGGTTCCAGCTCGAACGGCTCAAGCACGCCGACAGCGGCGACCCTGCCGAGAAGGAAGGCATCGCCCGGCTCGCATTCGGGGTCGAGGCCTTCCTCACCCTCGCCATCCGCATCGGCTGGTTCGCACTCGAAGCCGACCAGCTCCAGGAGATCCGAACTCGGCTCGCCGCCTAGGACGCCAGCGCCCCGCACCGGTCACCAGACCGGCGCGGGGTCCGCGTTCCTGCGGCCCCTCGGCTACGTCGAAAGTGTCGGCCCTGTCCGGCATACTCGCCCCATGGGCGCTGCCGACCAGCCGGACACACCACTCGTCGAAACCCGCGCGACGGTCGCCGACCGGGCGACGGACGCCGAACCCACCTCCAGCACAACTGATCTCGCACCGCAGCTGTCTACGGCTGCTCAACAACGCATCGCGCTCGCCACCGCGGCCGCGAAGGCGCCGAACACACGCGCGGGCTACGCGATCGACTTCGGTCGATTCGAACGCTGGTGCGCGAAAGCCAAGCAGCGTGCACTCCCGGCCCACCCGCACACGGTCGCCGACTACCTCACCGATGCCGCGAGCACCGTTGGGCCCGACGGGAACCCGGCCTACTCCCCCGACACCCTCGCCCGCTGGACAGCGGCGATCGCACACGAGCACCGCGCCGCCGGACATGGCTCACCGTGTAGCGCCGCGGTCGTCTCCGACACCCTCTCCGGCATCCGGCGCCTGTACGCCGCCGCCGGTCTGCGTCGGCCTCGTGGGGCCGATCCCCTTCTCTCCGATGAGATCCGCGCTCTGGTCGGCGCCGCCTCCTCCGGCCATACTCTCGCTCGACGGCTCGCCGCGCGCCGCGACGCCGCCCTCATCCTGATCGGGTTCGTCGGCGCTCTGCGCTCGGATGAACTGTGCGCGGCCGACGGCAATGACATCGTCTGGCACCGGCACGATGGACTGCACCTGATCCTCGGCCGGACCAAAGGCAGCCAGGAGGAAGCGGTCACCGTCGCGGTCCCCCGCGCCACCGACCCGACGGTGTGTCCCCCGTGTGCGTGGCTGCGCTGGCGCGCGGTCCTGCACGCCCACCACGACGGCGGCCGCGGCGCTGTCGGGCTGCTCATCGAGTCCGAGACCGATGCCGGTCTCCCCCACCACATCTGCCTGCGTCCCCCCACCGCTGTGCTTCCCGATCGGTGCTCGGCGTTCCGGCCGATCGACCGCCACGGCAACGTTCGCCCGATGGCACTGGACGCGGAGTCGTTGACCGACATCCTGCGCCGCCACCTCACCACGCTCGGCTACACCACCGCCGAGATCAAGAAGTTCAGCGGCCACTCGCTGCGCGCCGGGTTCGTCACCGCCGCACTGCGGGCCGGAGCCAACGAGCGGCAGATCATGCGCCAGACCCGACACAAGAGCGAAGCGATGGTGCGCCGGTACCAGCGCGAGAACGCTCCCCTGGTCGACAACGCCGTCAACTCCCTGCCACTGCTGTGACCACCGAGAGGGCGCTGGCCCGCTACGGGTACGACTGGGCGCGCTGGACGGACTGGGCGACCGCACGCGGCTACGACGCGTGCCCGGCCGACCCGCTGGCGATCATGGCCTACCTCGCCGCACACGCAGGGTCGACGAGCACCAAGCGCGGCTGGGTGTCGGCGATCAACCACCACCACCGCGCCGCCGGCTACCCACCGCCCGGCCGCGCCGCCGCGGTCAAGGCCGCGTGGACCACGGCGCGCCATCGCGCACAACGAGATCGGGTCGATGAGGTGGTCGCGACCCTGCCGGAGTGGGGCTGGCCGCAGGGCTTGTTCGGTCGCCGTGACGCCGCGATCCTTGTCCTCGCGGCCGCGGGTCTCCCCCACTCGACCATCGCCGCGCTGCGCCACAGCGACATCGTCATCGCCTCCGATTGTGTGATGGTCGGCCCTCAACCGCTGGCGGTCCTCGATGAGCGTGATGACCCTGACCGGTGCCCGGTCGCGATCATCGACCGGTGGCTAACGGCCACCTCGTTGATCGGCGCGAGCATGATCCCGGTGCGGGAGTGGCTGACGACCGGGATCATGAGGCCGGGCAGCCGGTCACCGTCGACTCCGTCCGCGCCGCTGTTCGTTGCCATCGATCGCGATGGTCAAACACCCTTCCCTCCAACGCATCTTGCCCCGAGCTCGGTCCGGGCGATCATCACGAACCACCTCGAGGGGCGATCCCCTGCTCACCAAGCGCGGTGCCGCATCCCGATCGCCAGCTCCCCGCCGCCCGAACCCGAGCCCCCACGGCTACCCGACACGCACGCCCACGGTGTAGCCGCTCGCCGCGCAGCCGTGGATGCGTTCGCCGCGATCGATCAAGAACTGGAAGCTGCTGAGCTACAGTTCGATTTGCGCATTCGCCAGGTCATGACCGAGCTCGGCTGGGAGTAGATTCTTAGCGCGCCTTCAGCGTGGCACCGGACTTGAGCCAATAGTTCGAGCATGCACACGAAGCCTCGATCTCCCCGCCGGTCGGGGGGTGATGCACGGTGCATCACTCGACACGTGGGCCGTCTTCGCCGTGATCAGCGAGGGGGCTGATCGGCACCCGTCGGAGGTGCTACCTCGGCGCCGCCAAACTCCCGACCATCAGTCCGGACCTCGTACGCCATTCACAGATCGCTGTTCCAGCGATACCATGCTTCGAGACGGTCGGGCCGCCTCGTCTCCACACTTCGTTGAGCGATAGGCACTTTCGGCCGCTCCCCGCAGTGATGCACCGTGCATCACTGCCACCACCTACTCTCACTCACCCTCCCGGTGTGTCGCGCCAATTGAGTTCCATTTCGACTGCGCCTCGAGTATGGTGATCAATACAGGGAATACATGTATTTGGGAGGCGCAAGTATGACGACACCCGGTTCCACTGGCAAAAGGCTGCAAAAGCCCGGCTTTCAGAGTCGCATCTTGGGTCGCCCGGGCGGAACCGGCCTCAAGCCCAAGGCTTACGAGGCCGAGATCTCCGGCGCTCAGCATGATGAGATCCCCCCGCAGACTGGAGGACTGGTCAAGGCTCTAGCGTCAATCGCTGACCGCGCTGCCGCTGAAGGTGTTTCCATCGCCCAGTTGCCGGTCAGTCGATTGGCGCCTCATCCGCACAACGACCCGGAGCGCTCCGCGCCTCAGCCTGAGTCAACGCAGTGGAAGGTCCTGCTGAAGTCTGTTCGGGAGCAAGGCGTTCAGATCCCCTGCCTTGTGGTCACCCGCGCAGCTTTCGTAGAGGCTCACCCAAACCTCGCCAGTACGTTGGCCCCCGAGTGTGAGTATGTAATCATCTACGGCCACCGACGGTGCGCGGCGGCAGCTGCGGCGTCGGTGGAGCTTGTGCCAGCGATTGTCGACGATTCGATCCTGGTTGGGGCCGGTGACCTCGATCGAATGACGATGGAGAACTGGGGCCGCGAGGACCTCAACCCCATCGCTTTGGCTCACCAGTTCGCTACGTACAGCACCGAACTGGGCCTGGGACAGCGCAGCATTGGTGAGCGACTGGGCGTCGACCAGGCCACCGTGAGCCGCCACATGCGGCTGCTTTTCCTGGTTCCCGAAGCGCAAGAGGCCGTCCGAACCAAGAAGCTCACGATGAACGTGGCCGTCGAGGTGGCCACCGACTTGCCCTGGGGACCAGCACGTTCATGGCAGAAGAGCGTGGCCCCCGAACAGGACACCGATGAGCGGGCGGAAACGCAGCGCAAGGTGCTCGCATTGGTCACCGAGCACGGGATGACGCCGACTCGCGCAGTGTCGAGGATCGTCGCCGAACGCGAGGCTCGCGCGACCGCGGCAGCTGCTGGAATCGAGGTGATCGCCGATCCCGCCGAGCGCTTCGACTCTGATCCGGAAGCACACCGGATCGCCGATCCCGCGGAGGCTGATACCGACGCGCTACTTGCCGCCATAGACCCTGACACCGGCAACCTCGCCTACTACTCCACCGCCGTACCTGAGCGCGCCACTGGCGAAACGAGCGAAGCTACTGATGGTCGTACCCCGGCCGGGAACAATGACCCCAAAGGCAATCCGCAGCGGTCGAGCGGAAACGATGTCAAGTTGCGCGCGGAGGCACAGAGACTGAGGAGGGTGGCTGTCGCGAAGGTCGCGAGCCGGGGCGTAGGTCGCGACAAGCTCGGCGCCTGGCTGATCGATCAGTTCCGCTTCCGCATTCGAGCCACCGACAACTCGCGCGCGTGGAAGCTCGCCTTCGACTGGGCTACAGCCAATGACGGCCTCGACGCGGCGACCGTAGAAGCCTGGCAATCCGAGCTGGAGCAAGGCGTCGACCTCAAGGCGCGGAACCGTGCCGTGTGGGCAGTCTCGCTGGCCGCTGCTGAACTTCGCGCCTCCGACAAGGCGCATGTCTGGGACGGGGGCGAGCGCGCGTACTTGACCCTGCTGGCCGATGAGGGATACACGCCGACTGAGTGGGAGGCCGCTCAGCTTCGGGGTATCGGGAGCGGCGAATGATGAATCCACTAGGGCAGTCGCGCAGGACTGATGCACGGTGCATCACCCGCGATTCCATAAGCCGGAGCGCCCAAACGACTGCCGCTGATGCACCGTGCATCACCAATGAACTCCACCTGTCCAACGCGGTGATGCACGGTGCATCACTGACGAAGATCGCCGCATAGGAGCCCGATCATGCCCACCTACGCCTTCATGAACCTCGCGGGTTCGACAGGGAAGACGACCACTCTGATCGCCACAGCGTGCGGACTCGTCCGACGCGGATACAAGGTCGAGGTCTACGACTTCGACATGCAGGCCAACGCTTCGACGGTGTTCGGCTACCCCTACTACGAGGGCAACTCGATCGTCGAGGTGATGACGGGGGCCAAGACGATCGCGGAGACCGCGCTCCCTGCGCGCGTACTCAAGGGGCTGGATCCCGAAACTGGCGCCGAGGTCTACGAGGAAATCAAGAACCTCACTATCGTGCCTACCTACCGCAAGGCGTTGTCGGAGATGAGCGTGGACATCCCTCGTAAGCCCGCCAACGTCAACCGCCTACGACGGGCGATGATCGCCGATCTCGACCAGCGCGCTGATGACGAACTTCCGGATGTGCGGTTGATCGACTGCGGCGGGGTCGCCTCTCCACTGCACCCCGTCGCGGCGTTGGCGACTACCGCAGAAGACGATGACCGGCCGGGCGCATCGGGGATCATCACGTGCGCCAAACCGGCTGGCAAGGAAGTCGAGGGCGTGCCGGACTTGATCGAGGAGCTGAGCGAGTATGGCGAGACCTACAATCGTTCGGTCGAGTTGCTGAGCATCGTTCCGTGCATCATCCCCGTCCAGGGCGGAGCGGTGAGCAAGGCCGAGCAAGACGAGCGCCAGTATCACTTCCGGGTCGCGAGTGGGTACCGGCCGATGCTGGACGACCTGACGGACGCATATGGGGATGCGTTGATCGGAGGTGTCACGCCTCCTGTCCGGCGGACGACCCACGTCGATCATGCGTTCACCGCCCGAGTGCCTTTCCCGCACTACCGCCCAGCCGAGACCCGCGACGTCGTGGCCGACTACGACGCTGTCGTCGACTTCCAAATTGCTCGTGGCCTGTTCCCGGCGCGGGTTCAGTGATGGCGGAGCGGCAATCGACGGTCAACGTCCCACGAGCACTGCTTGAGCGAGCGCGGAAGGCGGTCCTCATCGTCCGCGATGCGGGCAACCCGAGCTATTCAATGGCTCGATTCACCCGTGAAGCGTTCACCGCCAAAATTGCCGAGATCGAGCGCGTCTACAACGCGGGCCGGGCGATCGTGGGCGAGTCCCGCCCTTTGAAAGCCGGCCGACCAACCAATGAGTGATGCACGGCGCATCACGTCCATTCGACCACGGAGCAGGGGACTGCGATGGTGACCAAACAGCAAGTGAATCCGGCCGAGATGTTGCGCGATCAGGTGCGTACCGCAGCCGAGCTCGTGCCACTTCAGACCGACCCGGTGTTGCTGCAACAGCGGTCAAAGTTGGAGATGCGCAGGGAAGCGCAGAACGCCCGGCGGATCCGTCGGGCCTACCGCCGTGATGCGCTCGCCGCGGAGCTTGAAGAGGTGCGGGCGTTGCGCCGGGCTCGGCGGGCGGTCCGCCGCGAGGAGCAGACACGTCGGTCGATGGAACGTCTAGCCAGCGTGGAGTTGCGTCGCCTGCAGACCTACCGGCGCGCGATGTGGACCTCGCGAGGGCTTGTCGTGTTGGTGTGTGCTGCGCTCGCTTGGTCGGCGGTTAATGTGCAGAGCAATCTCGCCGCGGGCATGTCGCCAACTGACCCACTGTGGTGGTTGTCGTTCGCGGTCGAAGTAGTGATTAGCGGCTTCGTTGTGGCACTGATGCTGGTAGCCACGTCGGCTTCGTTGTGGGGTGTTGACCTCGACCGGGGAAAGATGGTCCGATTCGAGATCGGGCTCATGGCCGTCACCGTCGGCCTCAACGTCGGTCCACATCTGGCCGCGGGGGAGTGGGGGACCGCCGCGCAGTTCTCTGCCGCACCGGTCATGGTGGGTGCCGGAATGTGGCTCCATGGCTGGATCGCGCAGCGCTATTCGCTCATCTTGGCGGAGGCGGACAGTCGTGTCGCGACTGCCGAAGCTCAGGAGGCGGTCCTTCCCGAGCGAGCGGCCGTGGAGGGTTCCTCGGCGCCGGCGGGCGCCAACTCGGAGTCGGCGCCGATGGCGCACCTCGACTTGCGCCGACTGGCCGAGGAGATCGTGGACAAGGTGGGCTACTCCAACCACTACATGCCTGATCGAGTTCGCGTCGTCGAAATCGTAGAGACGATCCTGACGACCTACGAGTCGGGTGAGAGCGTCGACGCGATCGCCAATCAACTCAATCTGCACACGGCCGACGTAGTCGAGGTGATCGATCAAGCAGGACGGCTGGTTGACGAGCACGCTGACGCTTTCACTGTCACAGTGACGTAATTCGGCTGCATTCTTGGCACCCAAGAATTCCTGCCCAATGCCGACTCTCCGGCGGGTTCGACGGAACGGTGCGGCGCTTCTCGAACGACAGAATGTGGTGGAGACCATGGATGAATACGCACGGTTTCCGTGTTAATCTGGACAAGCAAAGAACCATCCCTCGGGGCTTCGGCCCTGACAGACGGTCTGGCCCCTGGTGTCAGCTACGGCCCCCAGGGGCTGCTCTGTATCTGGGGTCAGGTGACCGGATCGACGAAGTGCATACGGGCCCGGATCGGCTCCACCAGATTCTGATCACCGCGGCCGGTAATGGACTTCCGAAAAGCCGAGGAGACCAAGTCCGGCAACCACAGCAGGTGCTCGAACTTGGGGGAGACCATCTGCACCTGCATTCCGCGGTGGATCTTCCCCTCTCGGCGAAGGTCGGCGACGTGCTTGCGGTCAAAATTCGCGCGGTTGCGCGGAGTGCGTTCCTCGAAGACTGCGAGATCGACACGCGGCCAACTGGGGCCGCCGGACGACAGCGCCGACAGCAGGCCTCGCAGGCACGCGCGCCGGGCTTGCTCGACATCGGTGTCGGTTTCGTTCACCTGGTGCTCGTGGGCGAGTAGGCACAGTTCGGTGCCTTGCCCGAGGTACTCGAGCATCGCCAGTGTCTTCTTCCAGCCGTCACCGGTCAGAAGCTCGTCGGTTGTATGCCAGAAGGTTCCTCCGGCAATCTCGCGCAGCCGAAACCGCAGATCGACCATCTCTGCGCGGTCGACTAGTACGGCCGTGAACACGTAGAACGCGGGCAAACCAGCACCAGGGCGCTGGAACGTCTCGTCGAGGTAGGCCACGGGGCCGGCGGTGTTCGCGTACGCCCGATCCAGTCCGGGGTGCGAACGTTCAGCTGACATCGGAACATCCTGGCACACGAGCGATTACTGCTCGACGGGGAGCAATCGGCTGAGACCGAGCTTGGGGCCAAGGCAGCCTCAATGACATCGCTCAGTCCTCCTCGATGAGGGCTGCGCCGAGCTCGCTCATCAGCAGCGCCAGCGCGAGTTCGTCCGGATCGCCGGGGTCTTCGGGCCCGGTGTCGGGCGGCGCGGCGGGTTCTGCGCAGGCTGAGCGGGCACCGGGAGCCACGGATTCCATGTAGTCGTCGTGGTCGGCGGCCACTGCCGAAGCGTTGACGTAGCCGGACAGTTCGCGGGCTGTCCAGTTGTCCAGGACCATGTCCCAGAACCCCCAGAACTCACTGCGTTCGCGCTGATGCCGAGAGATTCGGTCGTTGCGCCGTTGATCTGCTTGTGCGCTGATCAGCGGGATATTCTGGGGGGTGCGCGGTGTCCGGGAGATCCAGCCGTGTCCGTGGTCGACCATGCCTTCGGCGGCCAGGGTAGCGGTGGCACGGGTGACAGTCGCGGCGCTCACCCGCGCCGCGGCGGCGAGCGCACGGGAGCCGATCGAGGCGCCAGGGGAGGGTTCGATCGCGGTCAGGATCGTGTGTACCCACCAGGCGGACAGACCGAGTTCACCCCACACTTGATGGACTGGCTCAGGTTTGGCGGCAAAGGCCTCCCATTCGGCCGCTCGCACGGGTTTTCCACCGATCTGGGGTTCGACCAGGGTTAGCCGGTCGCCGGCGTGTGTGCGTGCCGACCAGGCTTCTACGAGGCGAACAGGTGAGCCGTCCGTGCGGATCAGTTTCTGCAGAACTGTCCGGGTTGTGTCGTCGCCGAGTACCCCGGCTGCCACTGCCAGCCAGCGACCTCCCACCGCAGCGTTTCCTCGTCCGCTGAGGGAGATCGCATAGGCGAGAGCAGTGACGACGGCCAACGCGGAGAAGGTCTGTTTGCCTGTGAATTCACCACTTTCGAGAATCCACTTTCGTGCGGCCGCGAGTTTCCAGCGAATCGGTCGGAGTGCAGACATCCCCCCTGTGTGTAGTTGCTCGGGTTTATGCGCGGAGTGAGACGATTTTCCTGCGATCTTCGCCGCGGCTCGGCCGCGAGCGTGGGCGATGGCCTTGTTCCACTCGACGCCGAGCCGGTGCTGTGCGTCGCGGCGGCTGGTGTAGGCCGCCCAGAACGCGGCCCAGGGCGGGGACTGGCGGGTCGCGCGAATGTCGTTCAGCGACCAGCCGCGTGAGGCGTAGTGGTACAAGGTCGCCTGGCGGGACTCGCTGGGGGACTTGTGGTGTGGCGCCATGGTGCCGTGCGCGCAGAAGTCTGGAACCCACCAGGGCACCGGCTTACGGGTCGGCGCCGGGTCCACGGAGTAGTCGGCGTCGACGACAAGGGCGTCGAGGGCGGGGCCGGTCGCGCGGTCGTGATCCTGTTGTTCCGGCTCGCTGAGTCGGCTGCTCAAGAAGAGTTCGGGCGTCGCGGCCGCGCGGAGCTTTCCGACGAGACCCGGTGCGGAGCGGTGTTCGATGACGTGGAGGGCGTCGTCGAGCTCGCAGAGCAGGGTGCGGAATCCGCCTCCCTTGCAGCGTGATCCGGGGATGGTGATACATCCCTGGCCGGGGTTGAGCATCGGCTGGGCGTCCAACGTCGGCAGTTGCTCGCACAGTTCGCGATACAGCGGCCGAATTGTGCGCTGGGAGACCGAGTCCTGGAGCGGGACGTAGACGTGGACGCCGCCGCGGGGGCTCGCGTCGGCGAACCAGCGGCCGCCGACGATCGTGAGCCAGGACGTGAGGCGGTCGACATCGCGGGCGATGGCGGCGCGACGGTCGGCGAGTGGGCCGGATTTCGGGGGATCGAAGTCGAAGAACAGCACCCAGACGCGCTCGGCGCGGTCGTGTGTCATCACGGCGGCGGGTCGGTCGGGCAGACGGCCCCAGAACAGGCGCCCCTCGTCGTCGTACTTGCCGGTTTCGGAGGCGTACAGCCGCATCCAGTGGCGCCCGGCAAGGCGTGGGGCCAGTTCGCGCCACAGGCGGTGAGCCGTGTCGCGGTCGTCGAACCCGATCGGGGGCTCGAGCAGCGCAGATGCGCTGGTGATGTCAGGAGAGTGGGTCTCGGAATGGTCGACACGGCTCGATCCGGTAGCGCCGGAAAAAGGGCGTGTTGTATCCTCGACCTCAGGTTCCTTCAGCAAGAGAGGTCCTTCTCTACGGGTTGCTGAGGGTGCACCAACGGGGACGAGTTCGCAGCTCGTCCCCAAGACTTAGATTGATGACTCTCGGCTCTGCCAAGCCGGGGGTCATTGGTCTTTTTGGGGCACTTTCGGGTCTATTGAGTTGTAGTTATCGCCGGTCTCGGCGGTTGGGTCTTACGCGGACTCTCGCAGTACCTCCTGGTTCAAGTCCCGCAGCAGTTCCTGTTCTGGGACGCCCACTTCCCGCGCAAGCAGCGCGGTCACGAAGCGCCCTGCGCTGAGCCCACGCTCTTTCGCGATCTCGTCGAGCTTGGTCTTCGCAGTTTGCGACAGCCACAGCCTCTTCGCGACCAGCTCGAATTGCGGGTCGGGTCCGGGTTTTCCGCTCTGACGTGCCATGGCGACCATCCTTACATGCGTGTCATTCAGGAGGCTAGGCGACACGCGAAACCCTGGGTCCAAAGTTCGGGGCATCGGTTTCCTGCACCTCCTTGTCCGCATCGGCGCCAACTAGAACCATTAGATACATTAGTCGGCGAATTGGCAACTGGACGGTAGGTGCCCTAGGCAGTGCAGGTTTCGTGTTGTGCCTGGTCGCGACGGTATTCACGGCTGGACCTCCCGTCGTGGTCGGCGGGCGCGGAACAGGGTCACGTCACCGACTTCGGCGATCTGGAAGTGGCGGAAGGACTCACGCAACGCCCGCTCAAGTCCGGCTCGGTCGTCGGCGTCGTTGTTGAACGCGCCGATGCGGCGGTAGGCGAAGGAGAGTGCGCGCCCGAATCGGGTTCGGGGCCGGCGGTTGAGGATCGTGGATCCGAACAGCACACCGTCATCGGCGAGGATACGACCGAGGTGGGTGAACGCGATGCCCTTGTCGTCAAGCCCGCCCGGTGCGCAGTGCAGGACGAAGTTCATCCCGATCGAGTCGTACTGTGTTCCGGCAGATGCGGGGACGGGCTCGAGTACGCTGCCGATCACTGTGTCCACGGTGGTGTCGCGGTCGGCGAGGCGGCGACTGGTGAACTCCATCGGGGTGGGATTGAGGTCCATCAGAGTGATTTGCTCGCTGGCTGCGGTGGTGTTGGCCAGGTACCAGCCCGATCCAGGTCCGACTTCGAGGTGACGGCGGCCGAGGTGTTCGTCGTAGAGGCTGAGCATCGTTTCGGCGGCGCAGCGCCAGGCGAAACTGTTGGACAGCCGGATGACCCAGAGGTCGTAGATCGCCAGGAAGGGGCTGGTGTAGGGCGCCACGGCGTAGCGCGCGGCGCGGTCTGTGTCCATCGCGAGTTCCTGGATCATCGTCTGGGCGTGGGCCGTAGGCGGAACCCGGCCGGCTTGAGGGTGATCTGTTCGGCGACATCGAGTTGGTAGTCGGGTTCGGGGGCGAGATCGAACGCGAGCAGGATCCGCGCGAGCGAGAGGACGATTTCGTGCTGGGCGAACTGGCGTCCGATGCACGCGCGGGTGCCGGTGCCGAAGGGCTTGTAGACGCGGTTCTGGGGGAGTGCGCGCAGCTGCTCGGGCAGCCAGCGGTCGGGGTCGAATCCCTCAGCAGTCGGGCCCCAGGTGGCCTTGTCGCGCTGGGCCTGCAGCGTGAGCACGAAGACCCAGTCGCCGCGGTCGAATCGGTAGCCGTCGCCGATGGTGATGCCGTCGTGGCGGGCTTCGCGGAAGTACCCAGGCGCGATGGGCCACAGGCGCAGTGTCTCGTCGACGACGCGGCGCAGGTAGCGCAGTTTGGCGACGTCGTCGAACGCGATGTCGGGGCTGTCGCCGCTGCCGAATCGCTCGTCGACTTCTGCGCGGGCCTTCTCGAGAAGGTGCGGGCGGCGGGTCAGCTCGTAGAGGGCGAAAGCCAGGACGCCGGCGGAGGTTTCGTGTCCGGCGACCATGAAGGTGAGGATCTGGTTGCGCACGTTGACCAGGTCGAGCTGTTCGCCGGTGTCCGGGTCGGGCACGGTGAGCATGCGGTCGAGAAGGTCGCCATGCTGGCCGAGGGTGCCGCTGGCTCGCCGGGCGGCGATCACCTCATCGACGACCTTGTGCATGTAGGCAATGTCGCGTTTGTGCTGGGCGGCGGCGCTGCGCCCCAGCGTCTTCTGAAGCAGCGGTGGCAAGTTGGCGTTGCGGTTGATGTAGGTCATCCCGCGCAGCATGGCCTCGACGAACGGGTCGGAGCTGCTGCTGGCAAAGGAGTCGAAGGTGTAGTCGAACCCGGCTCGGGAGATGATTTCCAAGGTCAGCTTGTTCATGTCCTCGGCGACGTCGACGCCGCGGTCAGCGTGCTGCGTCCAGTGGTCGACCAGCTCGTCGACAACCTGCGACATCGTGGCGTGGTAGCCGCGCATCGCGTCCTTGGTGAAGGCTGGGGCCAGGATGTTGTGGGCCTTAGCCCAGTTCGGCTCGTGGTTGTAGGCGGTGAAGAGACCGTCTCGCGCCACCGGCCTGATCTTTTTGAACACGACCCCGACGTGTTTGGTCCAGTTGGTCTCGTCGTTGACCTCGGCGATCAAGTCCGCGCCGGTCACCACAATCATCGGCCAGTTGACGATCAGCCGCTCGAAGATGGGCCCGAGCTGTTGTGCGTCGCGCATCGAGGTCTGGGTCGGCTTGATCGGGTTCATCGTGAGAAGGTCGCCGAGCAGCGGGAGCCGCCACCGTGGGTGGGGCAGAGGTGGCGGGGTAGAGGCCGGGGTCGTACGAACTGCCATGGGTGCTGACTCCTTATCGGCGCGAGTACGTCAGGGTCGGGGCCGTGGTATCGCGCGGAGTGCGCGACCACGCTTTGGCCAGGGCCACAAGCTGATTGAGTTCGGCGGCCAGATCACGGGAACCAGGCTGGACGGCGCGGCTGGCGGCGGTGTCGGCGGCGGGTGGTTGGCCGGCGGACTTGGCGGCGATCGCGGCGGCGATGGCACGGGCATACGTCGCGGGGTCCTGAGCGACGGTGTCGTCGACGCCGTATCGCTTGAGGAACATCAAGCTGTCGCGGATCTCGACGATCAGCCGGTGCAGCCGGGTCGCTGGTTCGACCCGCCCGGCGGGAAGCGGCAAGACGATCTCGGGGACCGCGGCGGTGAGGTCTTGCCAGAGGGGGTGCAGCTGGCGGCACGCTCGGCCGGTGCGGTCCCAGCCAGAGCGCGTCAACACCGTGGCCATCAGTGGGACCGCGACGACCGAGGTCGCCCACACCGTCGCGATGAAGAACGTCCAGGCCTTGGTGATCATCTCCGGATCGGAAGAAGGCTGCCCAGCATGTACTTCGAGCGCGGTGATCACCGGAGTGGCCAGCGCGTCGAGTCCGATGAGTGCAGCGATACCGAGCACGCCGAGGCACAAGATCCGCTCGCGCCAGGTCGTCGTCTCGTCCGCGCCACGTAGTTCGCGGATGCTGATGCGTCCGACAAGGAATGCGATCGCGCCGATCGGCAGGTAGAAGGCTACCCACGCCACGACCGCAGGCCAGCCGAGGGTCTGGTCGATGAGTTCGTCGGCGCGGCGCGCGGGCGTTCCGGCGATCAGGATCACCGTGGTCGAGGCCAACGCGACCAGGTCGTAGCGCCGTTGGCGCTGCCTGGTCATGGTGGGATCGGCGCCAGCCCACAGCTGCGCGAGTCCGTAGATGGCGGCGACGCAGAGCAGAATGCCGCCGAAGGAGAGTTGGCGGGCGACGTTGACGACGTCGGAGTCGGGGAACGGCAGGATGTCGACCAGCATCTGCTCGACGAGCCGTTCCCTCAGCAGCAGGCCGACGAGGGCGGCTGTCAGGGCGCGGTCGATGAGGCGGTCGCCCTCGCTGTCGCTGAGCAGCCACCAACGTCCGAGAAGGACGACCGTCACCAGCGCGAGCGCGGGCCAGGCCAGGAGGCCAGGGATCGGGGAGGTCATCGGTGCCGGGCCCGGAAGAAAGTGGATCGGAATGGGCTGGGCCGCCGGCGGGGCAGCGTGGCCTCCACGAGCAGCATGTCGGCGAAGGTCTCGGCGTCGCGCTCGCGCTCGGTGCTGTAGTCGCGCCGACGCAGCACACTCATGATCGCCTCGGCGGACAGTGACGGCATCAGCGCGCGCAGCGGCAAGTCGCTGGTGTCGGGGGTCTCCTCGGCGCCGTCGTGGCCGTGGCCAAGCAGCATGTGGCCGAGCTCGTGAGCGATGATGTGGTCGGCGTGCCAGGCGGTGTCGGCTCCGTACATAATGACGTCGTCGTGCTGGCGGGCAATCCACACGCCGCTGCCGGTGCCGCACCCGGTTCCCGACAGCGACCCGGGTTCGATGGGGCACAACGTGATCGGTCTGCCGCGATACTCCGCCACCCGCTCGACGTAGGCGACGGTGTCCCAGGGATAGGGGATCGGGACGACCCGGATCAACTCCTGGAACTGCTCGTTCAGCTCGGTCACTGCTAGCCCCCTTCTCGTGGTCAGTGGATCGGCGCGTCCGGTCGATCCTCAGGTTCGTCGCCGCTGCTCGGCGGTTCGCCGTCGGCGAGCCGTTGCAGTTGCGCGATCAGCTCTTCGACGCTGATCTCGGTGCCTCGTAACTCGAGACGCCGGACTCCGGCATCTCGAGCTGCCGCGAGCAACCGAAGTTCCCGGTCGATCGTGACCACGGCCCCGTCGTCACCGAGCAGGTACGTGGCAGGGACCTGGAAGTGTTCGGCGAGCGCAACAAGCAACTGTGGATCAGCCTCGTTGGCGTCGGCGCTCGATCGCAGCGCGGTGATCTGCTCGGAATCGACAGCGCGGCCGAGCCGTGCGCTCACAGCCTGAGCGACGTGTTCGTCGGACTGCTGGGGTTCACCGCGACCATGGAAGGTAGCAAAGAGCTGAGTCACCCGCGCATCGAGCGCTGGGCGTGTTTCATCGATCATCTTCACCACCTCGCTGCTGGTACCTCTGTTCGAACCTGCGGTAGAGATCTTCATCGAGATCCGCAGCCGAACGACCCCCCACCAGCCAACGCCGGTACAGACGCTCTTCCGCGTTCGGATCGTCGGCGGAAACAGGTCCGGACAGCGCCTCGGCGAAGATCCCCTCGATGCCCGGGTGCACGTGTCCTTCGGTGCGATTGCGCTCCAGCATATCGGTCGCCCATCTTCCGAACAGGAAGCTGACTTCCTGATCGAGTCGCGCCGCGACCGCTCGTACCTGCTCCGATGAAATCGGGTCGTCCGACAGCACAACTTCATTGAGGTCGCGCTGAATGTCGAGCAGCGTGTGCAAACGCTCGAGCGGTACCTCGACGGTGGGCTCGGCGAAGCGGATCGGTCGCGCCGAGCCGCGTGGGGTAGCGAGCGGCTCGGGCAGTTCGGCGTCCCAGTACAAGCGGGCAGCTGATCCCTCGACCCAGTCGAGGCCGCGGTCGAACTTGTCGAAGGTCGTCTTCTTGGGGTTGAGCAGTTGCCCCTTCTCCGCGCGCACCGTTGTTGGGACCGTGGGCCCGCCACGGTCGAACAACTCGGCCATCGACAGGTTGAGGCTGTTGCGCCTCGCCTGGCCCACTTGGCCGAAGAACTCGGGATGTCCAGAGGTCCCCATGGCTGGAAAGTGTAGCGATACTTTCCTGAAAACACAGCAACCCTGACCGCAAACCTCCTCATCGTTGCCGATTCTTTTCTCATTTTTAAGTCGTATATTCTTGCTCGCAACCGATCAGCGAACTAGGCTCCTCGAAGAGCGGACGATCGACGCAGGTAGCAGACCAGTCGAATGTTCGGTGAAACGGCGGTGGAACGCGGGGTCCGGACGGTTCCGAGGGCGAGCCAGAGGGCTGATGCTGTGAGCGGCACACGCGATCGAACGCCGACGGGATCGACGTCGACACAGCACAAGGAGGGGGTCCAACATGAACGCAACATCGACCACTCCGGCCACGGGGGCCCGGAAGGGCGAGTCAGGCAGGCTCGCCGGGATTGCGCGCACGACCTCGTTCGTAGGCGGCTTGGACCTCAGGGACGGCGATCTCGAGCGCTGCCGCCAGCCGCTCGGCCGTCGCCACCGGCAAGCTGACGACCTGACCCGCCTCGAGTCGCGCGACATGGGAGATGCTGAGTTCGGCACGCCGGGCCACCTCGGGCAGCAGCAAGCCGCGCCGCACTCGCCAGTCGCCGAGTCGCATCTCATCGTCAGGAATGTCGACGACATCCTCTATCGAGACACCGAGTGCCCGACAGACCTGCGCGAGCTTGTCGACCTGCGGCGACTTGGTGCCGTTCTCCCAGTGCTGCAGTGTGGCGCCGCCGATGTCCGCCAGTCTCGCGACCTCGGCGCGGGTCCGCAGAGCGGGGTTCGGATTCTCTTCGCGCGCGCGACGAAGCCGCGCAGGGTCAAAGCCCCGCGTGACCCTCCTGGTCATCGCATCCGTCCGCGCTGGTCCATCGGTAGACACTGTGCCGCACCCCCTGGCTAAGTTGATCAAGGTATGTGATTATCGGATGGGAATAACGTATCATTGCAGAGTGAGGGGATGTACCTGGTTCGACTCGACACGTGACGACTCGTCACACCCCGCAGTGATCTGACAATTGAAGGGGCCTCCCCCCTGCTGCAAACAGGGAGGAGGCCAGATCGCTCCGGACCGCGGCTGCAACCGCGCCCGGCGCATTGCAGAAACTAGGAGTCCTGCATGTCAACGGTATCTCTTTGGAGGGTCGCCGTGGCAGCACCTGCTGCCGCCGCTGTCCTATTGACCGCAACCGGAGTGGCCTACGCCGCTCCCGCTCCGTCGGAGCAGCCCGGCGTCACCGGACCGGCCGACCAGCCCGGCGTCACCGGCCCCCAGACCACGCCGCCCCAGCCGGTTCAGCCCGAACCGGTTGCGCCTGTGCAGCCGCCACGTCCGGCCGAGCAGAGCCCGCTGGGCGGGCTGGTCCCCGAGCCGCGCAGCTACAACCCCGAGCAGTACCGCGCGCCCCAGCCTGCCCCGCAGACGCGCCCGGCGCCGCCGGTCGCACCGCAGACCACCCCGCAGTACCCGCGCTCCGGGGGCGGGCAGAGCGCGCCGTCGGCGCCCGTGGCCCCGGCCACGCCTGCTCCCAGCCTCGGCGAGGAGTTGCAGGGTCTGCACGCGCCGACTCCGCTTGCGCCCGAGGAAGTTCCGAAGGTGTTCGTCTCTCCGGCAGCGACCAAGCTGGGCCTGGGTGAGTTCTCCATCGACTCGCCGCTTCCGCAGGATGTGAACTGGAAGGTCAACGGCCACTTGGCCAGCGCCCAGCACGAATCGGATGTGTTCCTGCGCAGCATGGGTGTCAGCCCGGAGCGCTCGGAGCGGATGACGATGTTCGCCGTCCTCGGTGGCGCGAGCGCCGGCGCGGCGGGATTCGCGGTCGGTTGCATTCCCGTCGGCCTCGTCGGCGGCGCGGTCGGCGCCGTCGGTGGCGGCCTGGCCGGTGCTGCGATCGGTGCGGCCACCGTGCCCGGCGCCGGGGCGTTGCCGGGTGCGGCGATCGGCGCCGGTGTCGGCGCGGCGGGCGGCGCGGCTGCTGGCTGCCTGGCTGGTGGAGCGGCCGTGGGCATCCCCGCCGCCGCCGCGGGTGCAGTCGTTGGTGCGGCCATCGGTTCCGGCACCGGCGATCAGGATCTCGGCCCGGCACCCCAGCCGCCGACCGTCCACGATCAGGTCGAAGCCACGATCGACAACACCGTCACCACCGCCGAGCAAGCCACAGAGTGGGTGGAGGCTCAGCCCGGTGGCAACGAGGTTGTGGAAGCGGCCGCCGATTTCGGCGAGCAGGCCGTGGCGACCTGGCAGGCCACCGAGGGCCACGAGCAGATCGACGCCACCGTCACCCAGGCCGCGAGCGACTTCGTGGACGCCGCAGCCACCAACCCGGCCACGGCCGAGGTCACCGAAGCGGTCATCGACGTGGTCAGCGAGCAGAAGCCGTTCGAGCACAACGAGTTCGGTGCCCTCACCGACGCGGTGAACAACGGCCTGGCCGTCGTGCAAGGGGTGATCCGGTGATGGCCGCCACCACCGTGAAGCTGGCTACCGCGCTGTCAGTGGCGGGCCTGCTCGCCGCCGTCACCGCGGTGCCCGCCTTCGCCGATCCCGAGACACCCCCGGCGAGCACCGACTGCGCCGACGTGGTGGTGCTGGCAGTCCCCGGCACCTGGGAGACCAACGCGGGCGCGGACCGCAACACCGTGCCGGGAATGCTCGGCATGATCGCCAACCCGCTGGTGCAGATGGCCACCGGTGCCCCGCCGCCCGCCGATGCCGCGACGCCGACGGCCAACCGTCCGGCGGGGGCCACCAGCGCCAAGCCGAGCGCGGCGCCGAAGGCGAACAAGGGCACCACCGTTCGCGCCGAGCAGATCCCCTACGTCGCGCAGGTCGGCGGCCCGATCGCCGGAATGGTGACCGGAAACCCGTTGACGCTCAAGCAGTCCCGCGAGAATGGGTTGGACGCGCTGGAGGCCAGGGCCAAGGAACTGGCCGAGGCCTGCCCGCTGACGAAGTTCGTGCCCATGGGCTACTCGCAGGGCGCGCTGATCGCGGGCGACTTCCTCTCGGCGGTCGGCAACCGCAAGGGCGTCATCGACCCGTCACGGGTCCTGGCCGGGGCACTGCTGTCGGATCCCCGCCGCTCGGCCAGCGCTGCCGAGACGACCTCGGGCTCGTCGAGCTCGTCGACGCAGTCCTCCTCGCGGGCCTCCACGAGCAAGCTGTCCTCGGTCGCCGAGACCATGGTCGGGCCGAACGTCGAGGGCCAGGGTGTGCTGGGCGAACGTGACGGCGGCATGGGTGTCCTCGCCGAGCGAGTGGTCACCATGTGCGCCGAGAACGACACCGTGTGCTCACTGTCAGGCAAGTCCAAGGTCGTCGCCGCGGTGGTGCCGCTGCTCAACCTCACCCCCGAAGACCTGCCCGACTACCTGATCGGGCGGGGAGTCGAGCTGCTGCGCAACGTCGCATCCGCCGATCCGGCGACGATCCAGAAGGCCGTCTCCTCGACCATCACCCAGCTGACGAAGCTGACGGTCGCGGCATCGGTCAACCCTGCAACGCTGCCGATCGAACTCGCCGAGGTCGTGTTCAACTCCACGATGCTCGACGACATCGCCAAGGTCGTGAACATGCCGGAGTTCGACGCGCTGGTCAGCTTGACCAAGCCCGACGAGCTCATCACCCAGGTCAGCCAGGCCGCGTCCTACCTGCTGCTGGATGCTCACCGCTCCTACGGCAACTACAAGGTCGACGGCAACGGCGACACCGCCACCGAGTGGATCCTCAAGTGGCTCACCTCGAAGATCCAAGCCGGATTGTGACGCACTAATCAATTTCTCGGCCGGGCCAGGTATGGGAGTGCCCGACCCGGCCGAGAAACCGGAAACAAATTCACCCGATTCCATTCGGGACAACACACGGATACCGGGCACGGTTTCCGCACATCCAAAATAGCCAGCCATTTCGACATAGGGCCGAGCTGTATCCAATTCTTTCAATTCTGGGGAGTAGTGACGCGATGAACAAGCCGATGAGATGGGCGGTGCTGGCGCTGCTGGCCGTCCTCTTTCCGGTGCTCATCGTCACCGTTTTCGTTGGAGACGACAAAGACAATCCGAGCTTCGCTCAGGGCCAGTTGGCCACCGGCACCGTGCCACCCGAGTACGAGGCGTGGGTCATCCGCGCCGGAACTCTCTGCGACGAGGTCAGCGCCCCGTTGATCGCCGCGCAGATCGAGCAGGAATCGGGATGGAACCCCGAGGCGGTGTCGCCGGCGGGCGCGCAGGGACTGAGCCAGTTCATGCCCTACACCTGGCCTTCATACGGCCGCGACGCCAACGGCAACGGCGTCATCTCACCGTTCGATCCACCCGACGCGATCATGGCCCAGGCCGTTTTCGACTGCCAGACAGCCGAACAGGCCAAGAAGGACATCGCCAGCGGGCGCATCAGCGGCGATCTGATCGACATCATCCTCAACGCCTACAACTGCGGCTACGGCTGCGTCTTGGCCAACGGCGGACCCTCGATCGTCAACGGCGAGACCGAGGGCTACGCCCCCGGCGTCAAAGCGAAGATGGCTAAGTACACCCAGGTCGGCACCGGTGGCGGCGGGTCCATCGCCAACTGCAGCCAGTTCAAGCCCAACGGCGGATTCGGTGCCAACGTGGCCGCGGCCGCGCTGTGCTGGCTGGGCACGCCCTACGCCTGGGGCGGCGGCACGATGGACGGCCCGTCCCAAGGCGTACGCGACGGCGGCGTCGCCGACAGCTTCGGCGACTACAACAAGACCGGATTCGACTGCTCGGGATTGGTGATCTACGCCGTCGGCCAAGCCAGCGGGCGCAGTCTGTCGCTGCCGCATTACACCGTTCACCAACTCAACGATTCGCGCGGAAAGCCGATTTCCGCCGACCAAATCCAGCCGGGTGATGTCGTTTTCCCGGGCGGCGGAAACCCGCAACACGTCGCCATATATGTCGGCGGCGGAAACATCGTCGAAGCCCCGCAGTCCGGCGATGTAGTGAAGGTCTCGCCACTGACCAATCTCGGCTCCGGCATCGATATCAGGCGGTTCGGATGACCGCACACACATTGCAGCAAAAGGAGACACACATGCGCGATCTGACCGACCCGACCTATTACACCGACGCTGTCAATTACCCCGAACAGCTGATGCGCGCGGATTTCGCGCGGGCCTACCAACTGCGTCTGAGCCTCGGCTCGGCGCCCACCGACGTGCACGCCGGTATCCGTGACCAGATCGCCGAGATCGAGCAGCGCTGGATCCGCCCCGACGGCGCGGTGTTCAGCGACTGGCAGACCTTGGTGGAACTCGTCACGACCGGACTTCCCGCGAACCCGGTCGCCGACTGGGTGCTGCCCATCGATGCACGCAGCCGCGAGCAGGCCAGCGAGCTCGTCGCGCTCGGACGCATCGAAGGAGCTTGGCGATGACGGCCCGGACGCGGCGGAGCCTGACCATGCTGGCGGGGATCTGCGTCGCCGTGGCCCTCGCCAGCTGCGCCGACCGGGGCCGCGACACCGAACCGTCAACGCCCGCCGACGGTGCGTCGTCGACGACGACGACGTTCGTCACCCCGACCGCGACCACCTCGCGGGTGCCCGCAACAGTCCCCTCCACCCCGGTGGCGGCGCCGAGCACTCTGCCGCCGGAGATCGGTGCTGTCGACGACAACGATCCCGCCGCAGTAGCGACGGCGGTCGCGCGGATCTGGTTCAGCTGGGACACCACCCGTGACACCTCGCCCTACGACGCGAAGTTGCGTGCGGTGCCACTGCTGGAACCCGCTGTCGCAGACCAGCTTCGCCAGTACCCGCCGGTCGCGGGTCCGGGCGCGGACTGGCTGGAGCTGACCGCACAATCGGCGCGCCTGACAGTGCCCGCCGACGGTGTACGTCCGGCCGCCGAAGCCGGTGGCCCCACCGACACCGACATCTCGGTGTCGCGACTGTTCGAAGTCACGCAGCGCGTCACCACTGCGACCGGACCGAAGCCGGACCGGCAGTTGATCGTCGCCGTGGTGGTCCACCGCATCGACGGCGCGTGGCGCGCAGGGCAGGTGGCGACGCGATGAGCACCCACACCGAAACGCTCTCCGCCGCCGCGCAGATCACCGGGACCTGGAAGCTGACCCGCCGCTGCGGCGTGCTGGTCGCCGCCGCCGGGGCGCAGCTGGCGGCCGGGTTCCTCCTGTTCGCCCTGCTGGCCGAATTGCCCACCGCGCGGGCCGGATTCGGGACGGTGTGGTTCTGGGCCACGGTGCAGCTGCTGGCCTTCAGCGCCGCAGCCGGTGCGGCACTGGCCGCAGCCACCCTGCACGCCACCGGCGAGCCCGTCGGCGCCGAGCGCGCCCGGCACGTGAGCGCACGGATCGAACAGTTCGGGTCATTGGCCGTGGCGGTCGCGATCGCCGCCCTGGGCGCATTCGGAGGTTGGCTGTGAGCACGCAAACACGACGCCCGATCGTCGGCGGCATCGCTGGCGGAGTAGGCACCACCACCGTTGCCCACCTCGTCGACGGCGTCGACGTCGGCGTCGTCGACGCCGAGGGCACACGCCAGGTCGATGTCCTGGTCACCCGCGCTACCGCGGTGGCTGTGAACTGGGCGATCTCGACCGCCAAGGCGATGCGGACCCGGCCGATCCTCGTCGTGGTGGCCAACAGCACCGGGCACTGGCCCGCCGTCGTCGAGCGTCGACTGAAGATGGCCGCGACGAACCTGTCCACCCCGGTCGTTCGGCTGGGCTGGTGCAGCCCCCTCGCCGCGAGCGACAACCCCTGGGAACTGCTGGCCGAGGCCGCCTTCCACCCCGACCGCAAGGCGCACCGCTGGGCCAACGATGCCCTCGAGTGCCACATCGCGGTCGTCAAGGCCGTGCAAGAGCGGCACAGCACCGAAAGCTCGTCGGTCCCCGCCCCTTTCGGCGGTGAGGTCGCCGCCTACCCCGATCCGGCGCCGCTCGCGGCCGTCGACCTCAGCCATCGCCCCGTCAAGCGGGTCTCCTGACCCGCACCAACGAAAGGAATCCACGATGTACCTGCTCACCACCACCACCGACTACCTCGCCACCGCCAGCGACTACCTCGCCCAGGCGGCCGTTCCCGACCCGCCCGCCAAGGAACTGCCGGGCAAGCTCGGCACGTTCATGAACGACCTCATCGGCTGGGGGAAGATGATCTGCCTCGGCCTGTCGGTGCTGGGCATTCTGGCGATCGGCAGCATGCTCGCGGTGGGCCTTCGCGGTCGCTCCGACACCGCCAAGAACGCCCTCGGCCACCTGCCCTACGTCATTCTGGGCACCGTGCTGACCGGCGGCTCCGCCGGTCTGATCCAGGCCTTCCAATGAAGATCCGCCTGCTCGTCGGCTCGGGTATGGCCGCGCTCGCGCTCACCGTGCTCGGCGGGCCCGCGACGGCCCAACCTCCGACGACACCCGCCGCGCCGAGTGGACAGCTCTCGCCGCAGAGCCCCGGCGGTGGGGGCAGCGGCGAACAGATTCCGGTGCGCGACCCGAAGACCGGTGGGGTGCGGTGGGACCAGTTCGGTGGTGACCCCGCCGGAGCAGCAACCGACCTGGACTCCTTCATCGACCAGATCCTCGGCTGGCTCCAGACTTTCGCCGCCTACGCCGGCGTCCTCGGGGTCGTGATCTGCGCCGCGTTGACCGTCATCGGCATCCGCGGTCGATCCGACGCAGCCAAGAAGGCCATGACCTCGCTGCCCTACGTGCTCGGCGGCACGGTGCTCGCGGGCAGCACCGCCACCATCCTGACCGCCATTCTGTGAAAGGCCGACTCCAATGTCACTGACCACCAACGAATTCCGTGAAAACAACCGACGCTGGATCGGCTTTGCCGCCGCAGCAGCGGTACTGGTCACCGGCGCCCTCGTGGTGCAGCTTTTCGTGAGCGACAACGCCGACACCAGCGGCGGGCAAGCTGCCAGTGCCACATCCTCGGTCATGTCGGGCTCGGGCACACCGTCGCCGACGACTTCGGCGAAAGGTTCGCTCGTCGCGCCCGTGCCGGTCTCGCGCACCGCGACCGATCCGGACTGGCTCACCGCTGCGCCCCAGGGCATCTCGTGGCAGCGCGTCGACGGCGTCCCGTTGCCGTTCACCGCCTCCGACGGGCCCACGGCTATCGACGGCGCGGTCGCCAGCCGCTACGCCCACACCCCGCAGGGCGCGACCATCGCGGCGCTGCAGATCAGCATGCGGATGCTGTACTCGCCCGACTACGCCCGCGTGGTCGCCGCGCAGACCGCGCTGCCCGAGGCCGAACGAGCCAAGATCCTCACCGCCCGCGCCGCGAACCCCCGCCTGGACTCGGCTGCGGTACAGGCCGCCACTGTCCAGCCTGCCGCGTTCAAGATCGGCGCCTACAGCGACACCGCGGCCACCGTCTACTACGCCTACCCCCGCCCCGGCGGCTCCTTCCGCGTCGCCCGAATGGCCGTGACCTGGGTCGACGGGGACTGGCGCTACACCAACGCCTTCGGCGCCGACGCCCATCCCGACACCGCCGACCTGACCGGTTTCACCAAGCTCTGACAAGGGGAGACACGCTGATGTTCACGACCAACGAATTCGACGATCGTCCTCGCCGGACGCCGCGGTGGGTGCTGCCGGTCGTGGTGGTCGTGGTGGTCCTCGTCGTCGCCGCGATCGCCTGGCGCATCGTCGAGCGATCCGACGCGGGTACCACGACATCGACGCCGACGGCCATCGACGGGCCCGACCCGGTCGCCGCGCCGAAGGGCTTGGAGTGGCGGCAGGTCAACGGAGTACGGCTGCCCTTCGGCGCCGACGGGCCCGCCCGGACCGATGGCCCGCGCGCGGTCGGCTTCGCCCACACCCCCCAGGGCGCGGTCCTGGCGGCCTGGCAGATCTCGACCCGGCTGATGACCGACGCCCGCTACGAGCAGATCCTCAACACCCAGGTGCGCACTGATCTCGCTGGCCAGCAGCAGATCCGCAACGCGGTCACTCAGGTCCGCAACTTCGACGCCACCCAGTTCTCGATGGCTTTCGCGGCTCCGGTCGGGTTCCGGGTCGAGTACTACTCGCCCAGCTTCGCGCGCATCTACTTCGCCGTCCCCTCCGCCAAGAACGGCGGCTACGACTTCGAGCGCCGCGCGGTGCTGTGGGACCACGGCGACTGGCAGTTCCAGGCCGACTCCGGTCTGCCGCCGCTGCCCAACGCCACCACCATCACCGGCTACACGACCTTCTGAAAGGGCAGATGATGACGACACGAATGCCTGCCTGGACAGCGCGGTTGGTGCTGCTGGCCATCGTGGCGGTCAGCGCGGTGCTCGGCACCGGCTCGACCGCGATGGCCCAGCCCGCCGCGAACATCCCGCAGAAATACTCCGAGCTCACCGAGGAGCAGAAAAGTTGGCGCGACGCCCAGGGCGTGATCTGGTGCGGCGACCACTCCGAGTTCCCCGGCTGCGCCGGGAACCCCACCCAGGGCTACAGCTACCCGAGCGACAACAGCCTGTTCACCGTCCTGCTCAACCGCGACAACGGTGACGGCGCCAGCGGCACCAGCATCGACCTCAATCCCGGCAACGCTGTCGATGCCGCGATCGGCAAGGCCGTCGACTCGAGCTTCGGCAAGGCCGCCGAGAGCATCGGCAAGTTCGCCGGTGACCTGCTGGTCGAGTCGATGACCTGGTGGATCAACACCGACTCGATCAACCTGTCCTACGCCAACGTCATGTCAGGATCGGCGCCGGTACAGAAACTGGTCGTGTTCATCATGATGGCCGGGATCATGGTCTCCTCGATCATCATGATGCTGTCCCGCCGGGCCGAGCCGGGCGTCCAGATCCTCTGGGGCGGGCTGAAATACATGGTCATCTCCTCCCTCGCGCTGGTCGTGCTGTCCGGAGCGCTCAAGGCCGGCGACGACTTCGCCCAGCAGATGGTCGACAAAGACGCCGTCGCCTTCGGCGAACGAGTGCAGATGATGCTGGGCACCAACGTTCTCGGCAACCCCGGCGGCGTGCTGCTGCTGGGCATCATCGCGGTGATCCTCGGATTCGTGCAGTGGGTGATGGGCTTCATCCGCCAAGCCGGAATCCTGGTGCTCTACAACATGATCCTGTTCGCCGCCGCGGGACAACTGACCACCTGGGGCCGCCAGTGGTTCCCCCGCATCGCGGCCGCGTGCATCGCCCTGGTGCTCTACAAGCCGATGGCGGCGTTCATTTACTCGCTCGGGTTCAAGCTGATCGGCACCGAACAAACACTGTCGACCCTGGTCACCGGGCTGATGGTGATCGCGCTGGCGGTGATCGCGCTGCCCGCGATGATGAAGTTCTTCGACTTCATGGGCGCGCACGTCAGCGGCGGCAGCGGTGCGCTCGCCCCGATCATGGGCTCGATCGCCGGTGGCGCACTGATGGCGAACGCCTTCGGCGGCAGCTCCGGCGGATCCGAAACCTCGGGTGGGGACTCCCACGCCAACTTCATGTCCGCGACCGGCCCCTCGGCGTCCTCCGCCGAACGTGACCCCTCACCCGGCAACGGCATGACCGCGCTGCCTGGCGGTTCAGGCGGGGGCGCGATCGAAGGCGGCTCGGGCAAGGCGCTGCCACCAGGCGGCGGGAGTGGCTCGGGGAGCAGTGGCGCGGCTGGCGAGCTTGAGGCCGGGCCGAGCAGTACCAACATGCCGTCCGAACATCCCGATGCCACCGGCACCCCGAGTACCGGTGCCGCGGCGGCCGCCAATGGCGTCGACGTCTCGACCGCCGGTGGGGCCAGCACCCTGGGTGCTTCTGAAGGCGCGGGCGCGGCGGCCGGTGCGGGTGGCGCGGCTGGCGCTGGAGCAGCGGCCGCGACGGGCGGGGTCAGCATGGCAGTGAGCGCCGGAATCTCAGCCGCCTCCACTGCGGTGGACGCCGCCGACTCGGTCGCCGGGGAAATGTCCAGCGGGGCCGAGACCGGGCCGGACATGAAATGAGCAACAACACCGTTGGCGCGTTCGCGCCTCAATTCGTCATCAGCAACGCAGCACAGGGAAGGAATGACCGATGAGCGAAACACCTGGGTACGGCGGATACCGAGAGGTGACTGGCTTCGGGCTGGGCCGGGTTGGCCCGGCGGGAACTGTCGTGATCATCGCGACAGTGGTCGTGCTGGCGTTCATGACCTTCATCGACCTGTTCGTCGCGTTCTTCGGCGCGATCATCGCAATCCCCGTCCTCTCCGTCGCGGTGATCCCGATCGGCAACGCCCGTCGCACAGCGATACAGCATCTGATGTGGAACCTGCGACATGCATGGGGAAGTCGCGGTGCCAGCGACGCCTACGCCGCCGACGTCCTCACCGAGAATCCCCGGGGCGAGCACCTGCCCGGTGTTCTTGCCCCCTTGCAGCCGCTGACGGTGGAAGACGGTCAGGGCGGGCACCAGTGCCTGATCTGGAATCGCCGCACGGGCATCCTGTCGGCAATTCTGCGGGTCTCGCCAGTAGGCACTACCCTCGCCGACCAACATGACGTGAACACCTGGGTCCGCAACTACGGATCCTGGCTCGCCGACCTCGGGTTCACCCCGATCATCGCCTCGGTCGTTTTTACCTGCGAGTCCTCTCCGACCGGCGGCGTCGATCAGCGCTCCTACACCCTGGACCGCATCTCTGCTGACGCTCCCAAGCTCGCCCGGGACATCATGCAAGAGATCGTCGATCAATCGCGGCAGACCACCGCCGATGTCACGATGCGGGTGACGATCAACTTCGATATGTCCAAAGCCTCCCCGACACCAAAGACATTGTCGGCAGGCGCATCCGAAGTCGTGCGGTGGCTGCCACGCATCGAGTCCGCGCTTGCCGCCAGTGGTGCCACGGTGACCGGCCGCGCGACCACAGCGTCGGTAATCCGCAATATCCGCGCGGCGTTCGATCCGGCGGTACGCGTCGATCTCTCTGATGCTCCCGATGCAGAGGCCGATGAACTGCTCACCTGGACGGACGCAGGACCGATCAGGCACGAGACGAACTGGGACGTCTACCGTCACGACTCCGGCTACTCGGTGTCGTGGGTGTTCGATGTTCCGCCGTCAGGGGTTGTGCGTCAACACGTTCTGCTTGGGCTGGTCAGCCCTGGCAAGTACTACCGCCGGTTCTCGATGGTGTACCGGCCCTACCCTGCCGCCGAAGCCGCAGAGATTGTCGAGAACGAGATCCAGGCGGGCACGCTGCGCAGGCTCTGGAACTCCAAGACCAAGAAGGACGAGACCCAACGCGAGTTCGACGATCGCGCCCGTGCTCGCCGGGCCGCGCAGGAAGAGTCCATGGGCGCCGGCCTGGGCAGGTTCACGATGTACATCACCACGACGGTCCGCAACGAGGAAACTCTTGGTCCTGCCTGCGCAGACGTCGAGCAGCGTTATGGGACAGCCAAGCTCCAATTCCGCCGCGCTCGGGGAGCGCAAGCCGCAGCGTTTGCGACCTCCCTCGGCTACGGCATCGATCCGACCGCAGGTCTGTCGAAGTCCAAAGCTGTGAGGTGGCTCGGATGACCAGCATCCTGACTAAGGCTGAGGCCGAAATCGAGGAGACCCATCGCCGCACCGGCGCTCGTGCTGGTGTAGCGGAGCGGATGTTGTCCAAGATCGGCGTTACGCCTGCATATCGGCGCGACGAGCAAGACAGCGACGAAGACTCGACCCCGTTCAACCCCTTCGCGCCGTTCACCAACCTGCCGCCTGTCCCGGATGCCCGTGGCGACGGACGCCGCTTCGGCGGCCGCGCCCACAACGTGGATGCTGGACGGCTGTGGGGCGGGACCACCGCGCAGATCCAGGGCCTATACCCCTTCCCGGCAGCTTCCGGGGCCCGAGTCCGCGGTGTGCCATTCGGCCGACACCTGCATACGGCCGAGCCGATCGGGCTCGATCCCTCTCAGTGGATGCACGACGGGCTGGTCACCAACACCGGGATGTGGTTCCAGGGACAGCCGGGCATCGGCAAATCCGCTGGAATCAAGCGGCTCGGTGTCGGGCTCGTGGCATTCGGATTCGCCATGGTCGTGCCCGGCGATATCAAGGATGAATACAGCGAGCTTGTCGAACAGCTGGGCGGCAAGGTATTTCGCATCGGCCGCGGCCTGGACTCGTTGAACCCGCTCGATCTCGGACCGCTGCGCGCAGCGGTGCGGTCCTCAGTCGGTGCACGGCGCGAGCAGCTTGAGTCGCAGTCACGCGGCCGCCGACTGGACCTGGTGGAATCGCTGATCACGATCGTCGGTGGGCAGGATCTCACCTCCACCGAGCGGCTGCTACTGGCCATGGCCGTCGACATTGCCGACGCCGCGAACAAGCGGCACAACTTGCCTGACCCGACGATCCCCGAGATCGTCACCGTCATCGACAGCGGTAACGCCGAACTGTTCCGGGTGGTCGCCGCCGAGAACGACATCGAATACCGTCGGGCGGTCCGCGACTTCCGCAACACGCTGATGCTGTTGTGCGAGGGGCCGATCAAGGGCATGTTCGACCGGGCGTCGTCCTTCTCAGTCGACGCCGATTTGCCCGCTGTGTCGCTGTCGCTGAAGGCCGTCGAGGACGACGGCGACGACGTCGTGTCGGCGGCGATGATGTGCGCGTGGGCCTGGTCCTCTGGCCTGATCGAGGGTAAGCAGGCTGCGGGTCAACGCCGCAATGTCTTCCAGCCCCAGGACGAGCTGTGGCGCGCGCTGCGCGCCGCACCCGGATTGGTCGAGAAGTCCGACCGAATCACCCGTCTCAACCGCCACCGCGGCGTCGTCTCCGCGCAGTCGACACACTCGATCACCGACCTTGAGGCACTGCCTACCGAGGCCGACCGCGCCAAGGCCAAGGGCATGGTGGCGCGCAACGCGGTCAAGGTGATCGGCGGGCTGGACAACGCGGAAATGGAACGCCTGCACGCGATTTCGCCGTTCACGTCCGGCGAGAGAGACATGGTGACGCGCTGGTCGGCACCGCCGACCTGGGTGCCCGGTCAGCGCCACCCCGGCCGCGGCAAGTACCTGATCAAGTCCGGCAGCCGCATGGGCCTGCCGGTTTCAGTCGACCTGACCCCCGCAGAAATGAAGCTCTACAACACCGACGGCGCGTTCAGCACCACCAAGGCCAAGCGATGAGCGCCCAGCGGCCGACCCGAGAGAGGATTGTCATGCGCGAGGTCATCTTGCCCACCGCCAGGACGGACACCATTAGCGACGAGCTGGTGCTCACCGTTGTCGACGAACCGTCGGCACTACCGAGTGTCGGTGCAGACCGGCTGATCTGGTGCCCGGCGTCGGCGGCGACAGGGACCTGCAGCTGGAATCTGCTGGCCGCCATCAGCTCGGCGGCGGATGCTGACAGCATTTGCGAGCATCTGTTCACCGTCGTGGTCGACGATGCCGCGATGTTCTTCGTACCCGAAGCGAGCCTGCTCACCGCGAACCTGATGCTCGCAGCCGCTCGGGGCGGGCGAACGCTGGGAGAGGTCATCGCCTGGGTCCGGGGAGGGCAACTGGCGCCGGCGGCCGCGCTGCTCGAATCGGTCGGCGAAGCAGGAGCGGTCGAAGATCTGGAGGCCTTCGCTGCGTCCTCGCCCGGCGAGCAGGCCGCGATCTGGGCCGTTGTTCGGCAGGTGATGCTGCCGTTGGGCGCCCCAGCGACGTTGCGCGCTCTGGGCGGGCGCCCGATGCAGGGGTTCACACTGGCTGAGCCTCCGCATGTGGTGTTGTTCGCCTACTCGGTGCCGCACCTGGTCGAGGCGATCACGATCGTCGTCGACCCGCGCTCGCCCCTGGCGGGAGTAGCGAACGCTTTTCGCGCGTGGCTGGTCGTCACCGCTGCACGCTCCTACCGGCCCGTCCGGGTCCTGCGCAGCACGGTCGGAGGCCGGTGATGGGCGACAACGGGCTGGCGTGGTTCTGGATCGCGGTGATCGTCCCGGTGCTCGTCGCGGTCGGCCTCATGCGCCTGCACGCCAGCGGCACGCCCTGGTGGGTGATCATCGTCGGCGCGCTGCTGCTGGTGGTGCTCGCCGCCGCTGCCGGGTTCGGGGTGTGGAAGGTGTGGCCGCGCAACAGCGCGGAGGCGAAACTGCGGGACCACAAACAGATTCCGGACATGCTCGGCAAAGCCGCGGCCCAACGGGGTGTGGGGCTGCGGGCCTCGATCGAGTCGGCGGTGGGTGTGCCGATGCACGAACTGGCCATCAAGATTGGCAAGCTGGGCAAGCGGATGGTCTACGCCTCCTTAGAGGACTTCGTCCTGGTCATCATGGGTCCGCGCTCGAACAAGACCAGCGCCGTGGCGGTTCCGCGCATCCTGTCGGCGCCTGGCCTTGTCGTGGCGACCTCGAACAAACCCGACCTGTGGATCCTGACCAGCGAGCTGCGCGCGAAAATGACCGGCGGCCCGATCTACACCTTCGACCCGGGCAACATCGCGTACGTCTCCCAGACCTGGTGGTGGAACCCCTTTGACGGGCTGCGGACGCTCAAGCATGCCCGCAAGTTGGCCGAGCACTTCATCGACGACAATCGGGCGGGCGGCAGCGGGCAGAACGAGGACCCGTTCTTCGCTCCGACCGGCAAAAACTTGTTGTCGTGGTCGATGCTGGCGGCCGCGGTGTCGGGGCGGTCGATGCGCGATGTGATGGACTGGCTCGACTATTACAAAGACGATGCCATCGACATCCTCAAGGCACACGGACACGCCCGCGCCGGGCGAGCTCTGGCCGCGGTCCTCGACCTGCCCGCCGAGACCCGGGGTGGCGTGTTCGGTGAGGCCCAGACCGCGCTGGCCAGCGTCCAGGACGAAGACACCCTGCGCTGGATCACCCCGCCCTCCACATGGGAGCAACCCACCACCGAGAAGATCGTCGAGCTGGACCTGTGGGACCTGTTCGCCTACGAAGACGGCAAGGCACCCACGCTCTACCTGATGACCCAGGAAGGCTCGGGCAGCGCCGGAGCGGTGATCTCGGCGATGGTCGACAAGCTCTTCGAGATCGGCGATCTGGTCGCCTCCGCTCAAGGAGGCCGGATCGACCCGCCGCCGACGTTCGTGCTCGACGAGTGCGCCAACATCTGCAAGATCAAGCGGCTGCCCGAACTCGCCTCCCACCTGGGATCGAAGTCGATCTGCGTGTGCGCGATCTTCCAGTCCGAAGCCCAGATGAACTCGGTGTGGGGCAACGACAAGGCCTCAGCGCTGTGGGGCGCGTCCACGGTGCGCATCCTCGGCGCCGGTCTGCAGGACGAGCCGTTCCTCAAGAAGATCTCGGCGCTCGTCGGCACGCACCGCCCACGGGAGTCGCGGCGCTCCCACGGACCCGGCGGCACGACCTGGTCGCGGGACCTCGGCAGTCACGAGCCGATCATGCCCATCGAGGAGATCGCCGCCATGAAGAAGCGCAATGCCCTGTTGATCAGGCCGGAGAGCAAGCCGGTCCTGATCGACCTGGTTCCGTGGTACACCGAGCCCGACAAAGACGACATCGAAGCGGTCCGGGACGCGGCCTTGGCAGAGGTTCGCAAGGCTGCTGTGGAACATCTCGGCCCGACCAACCCCGTCGCGATGAAGCTGATGGCGGTCAAGACGCCGGTGGAGCTGCCGTGACCGACCCCACCCCGGACCCGAACGCGCTCGACCCCGCAGCGGTCGCTGCGCTCGTCGAGCAGGTCCGAGCGCTGTCGGAGGAGGTCTTCAACCTCCGTAAAGAAGGTCGGGTGCTGTCGACCACGGTCGAGCGCGTCGCGGGCACTGCGGCCCGATCCGCGCAGGGCCTTGACGAGTTCGAGGCCTCGCTGAGCGAGATCAGCGCCCGCCTGGCCGCTGACGTTGCTGCTGCACCTGGACCGTCGAACGCGGGCCCGACCCCCGCCGAGCAGGCCGCGCCGCCTGCTCCAGCGGCTGCTGAGATCGACGAGCTCGATATGAAGGTGCTCATGGAGTGGGTGATCGAGCACATCGGGAATTGGGCCCAGCGCAAGCTGGCCCGGACGTCGGGCTCGGCGACGGGCTGGTTGTGGTGCTCGTACTGGTACGAGCACCCCGAAGCGGTGACGATCTTGTGGCTGCTGCGCCGTGCATGGCTCGAAGCGGTCTCCCAGCCCGGCGCCGCGTTGTTCGTCTACTTCCGGGACTGCTACTACCCCGCGTTGCGACTCATCGGTGACCCCACCGGGCCGTTTCACGGGTGCACTCACGAAGAGCACAAGGACTCCCCGTTCGTCCCGGTCTACCCGCGGGGGTTCTTCGACCCGCTCCCCTAAAACCACCGCCAGGCACTTACAAATCCGTCACCGCACACTCCCCTCGGCCGTGACGAACCGTGCCTGGCGTTCATGGCGGGAGGACGTTGCGACCCGACACATGCAAGGCTGGACATCCCCAGACCAGCCGTCGGGGCAACGTCCTCCCGCGCTCGGCCAATTCTTCTGCGCCACAGCCTGATTAGTAGACGTAGAGGGCGCTCGGCAGCGACTAATTCGTGTGCAAAGCTGGGCGAGGTAGCACCTAGCTCGCCCAGCGGGCCGCCTACTGGAGCGGCCTCGGGGACTGACCACCGCCCTTTCACCGAACTTCAGCATCCGTCTAGGTCCGCCTCCTGTCCAGGCTGGGAGACTGGGCGGATGGAACTGAACGGCAGGCCGGTGACGCCGCAGGAGTTGGCAGTGCTCGGGCTGGTTGGCTATGGACACTTCACCTCCATGAGGGTCGAACGCGGTGGCGCGGTGCGCGGTCTATCTCTGCACCTGGCCCGATTGATCCGTGACTGTCGCGAGGTATTCGCGATCGACCTCGACACCGATCACGTCCGCCGACTCGTCCGCGACGCGGTGGGCGAGGTGAGTGAGCCGATGGTCGCGCGGGTCACCGTGTTCGACCCCCGGCTCGAACTCGGCAGGCCGGGCGCGGCCGCCGACCCGCAGATCCTGGTCACCAGCCGCAAGGCGCCCGCCACCCCGCTCGGCCCGCTGAGTTTGCAGTCCGCGGTCTATGCCCGCGATTTGCCCAGGGTCAAGCACATCGGGTTGTTCGGCGCCATGCACCAGCGTGCTGCGGCCCAGCGCGCCGGTTTCGATGACGTCGTCTTCACCACCGCGGAGAGCGCGATCAGCGAGATCGCTACCAGCAACATCGGTTTCATCCGCGACGGTCATCTGATCTGGCCGCACGCCGACGTGCTGCCCGGCACCACGATGCAACTGATCAGCCAGACCCGCGACGAAGATGTGCTCGTCGAGAAGGTCACCCTCGCCGACCTAGACCAGTTTGATGCGGTGATCGCCACCAACGCCGCAGTCGGTGTGCGAGCGGTCAGCAACATCGACGACACCACCTGGTCGACCGAGCACGAGATGATCGAGATTCTGCGCAAGCAGTACGAATCGATTCCGCCAGAACAGATCTAGCGAATCGGCAGTTTCCCATCCCTGTGGCTAGGCTCAGGTGCCAGCGCACAGGGATGGGAGCCTGCACTCGATGATCACGCTGCTCGACAAGTGGACCGGTGCCGAGGTGCGCGCGCTGCGCCTGGCTCGTCGGATGAGCTTGGTGGAGTTCGCGGCGCATCTCGGTGTCGATGACCGGCTGGTGTCCAAGTGGGAGGCTGGCGGTGCGAAGGTGCGGCCACGACCGGTGAACCAGGCAGCGCTGGATACCTCCCTGTCGCGGTTGACCAACGACGAGCGACTGCGTTTCACCGAACGGGTTTCACCGGACATGGTCTCGGAGACCCGTGACACCGATGTGCCGATGCAGCCGACCACCGCGCGGCACCCGATCGACGGCAAGTTGATGACCTGGATCCCGGCGGGGATCTATCTGTCCGGTCTCCAGGAGACAGTCGAGTGGGTCGACGGGTTCTTCCTCGACATCTTCCCCGTGACGAACTCCGACTATGCCCGGTTCGTCGCGGCGACCGCGCACCGGCCGCCTCAGCATTGGATCGACGGACGGCCGGCGCCGGAGATCGCCGATCACCCGGTGGTGTGGGTCAGCCACCACGACGCGGCCGCGTACGCGCGATGGGCGGGCAAGTCGTTGCCCTCCGCGACCCAGTGGGAGAAGTCCGCCCGCGGCACCCGGGGCAACGACTGGCCATGGGGTAACCAACCAACCCCGGCCAAGGTGAACTGTCGCGGCACCGGACCCAACACCACGACCCCGGTCGACCGGTACAAGTCCGGGGTGAGCCCGTACGGGGTCTATGACCTGTGCGGCAACACCTGGGAGTGGCTGGCCACCGAAGGCCAATCGCCTGGCCGCTATCAGCTCAAAGGTTCGGCGTTCACCAGCCCGTTCGACCGGGCCTTGCCCGCGATGTTCAACGACGCCGACTCCACGATGCTCGACGACGACACGGGATTCCGTTGCGCCACAACCGACATGGCGTCAGCGGCAGGCGCCCGCTGACCATCCGGTCTCTGTACCCTCGAGGTATTCCGGCACGTCGAAGGGGACTTGGGTCGTGGCCACGTTCGAGGACAAGTACCAAGCCGTACTGACCTACCTGCGCGACAACCAGCCGAACCTCGGCCAGATCGCCAAGGTCGACACCTACCTCACCGAAACAAACGCAGCGTTCGAGGCAGCCGAGCTGGACCCTCAGCGGCGGTTGGAGCTGATTGAGCTGCGCAACGAAGCGATGACCGCCGCGACGTCGGCACGCCGATCCGCACAACAGGCCGACCAGGCTCTGCGCGACGAAATCGCGGCTGCACTCTCCATTCGCAAGGCCTCACCCCTGACAGCCGCCCGCCGAATTTCACCCTCAGTCGCCACCGACAACTACACGCCACCACTGCAGTACCCGGGACATGACCGAGACCGGGGCATCTCACGTTAGTTGCTCGGTCACCCGGATGTGTCGGTGTGGTCTGCGATCCTGGGGAGGGATGAGCGCGGAGGTAGACCGGTGACAACTGACAGCCAATTCGATGCCGCTGGGCCAACGGTGCTGTCCGACGCCGACGTTGAGCTGCTGTCGGGTCTGTCGGCGCCGACGTTGCGCGCGTTCGCCGCGGCGCTTCGGATGTCGTCGCTGGCAGAGAAGACGCAACTGACTTACGTCGAGCGCGTGCACGATTTCCTGCGCTGGCTCGACGCAGCCCGCCATCCCGCCGCGCTGACGACGACCGCTGGACTGAACGGGGCAGCGGCCGCCTACATCACCGGGTTGCAGGACCGCGCCGTCGCCGACTCCACGCTCAACGTGTCGCTGGCCGCGCTCGATGCGCTCGGCCAGTGGCTTGGGCTCGGTTCGATCAGCGCGCCGCGTGCCGTGGTCGACCAGATCACGCCGAAAACGCTCGATCAGCGCCAGCACAGTGCCCTGCTGCGGGCCGCGGCCGCGCGACCGTTGCGGGACTACGCGCTGATCAGCGTCGCGCTCGATGCAGGTCCGCGCCAATCGGAGCTGGCCGCGCTCAACATCGCCGACATCGAACTGGACCCCGCCGCCGGGCGCGGCCGCGCCACCCTCACCAGCCCGAACAAGACCCAACGTCAAGTCCCCCTTGGGCCCGGATGCGTGGCGGTCCTCAACGTCCTGCTGGCAGATCGACGGCGCACCCCCGACGCCGAATCCCGGCGGCAGCGGGCATTGTTCGTCGGCTCGATGCGGCCGACGCGGTTGTCCGAGCGCAGCATCGACCGCATCGTGCGCGAGGTCGGCCGATCGGCCAACCCACCCATGGAGATCTCCCCCAGCACGCTGCGCAACACCTGCGAGGCCCGGCTGCTCGCGGCGGGTCGCAACCTCGACGAAGTGGCGACGTTGATGGGTCAGCAGCAGCCCAATCTCACCCGCATTCGGGCTCTGGTCCCGCCGCCGCAGATGGAACTCGACTTCACCGTCTAGGACCGGGACCAACCGGAGTACGGCTGTCGCCGAACCCCTTCGATATCGGTCGCCGACCTCGTGCCCGCCGGTAGCCGCTGGGCAGCAAGTGCCCCGCACGTGAGTCGAATCTGTGAATACCTCCCGGCGTAGCGCGCCCGCGCCGATATCTGTCGGTGCCCTCGTCTACAGTGCGAAATCGCGGTGAATGCCGTGGGCCAAGTTCAGGCCCGAGCGATGAGCGACCCGTGATCGCCTATCAGTGTCTCGCAGGTGCCCCGCACCGAACCACCTCTACACCTTCACTTTTGCCGCGATGCTTCGGCCTGATATCCGCGCGGTGGTCACGGGCTCACCGTCGATGGGGTTCGCCATGCCGAAAGACCATGCCCGCAAAAACGCTCTCGCCCAACTGAAGCGCGAGTACGAGATCCGCCATCACGACGCGATCGCACTGCTCGACCATCCAGACGGCGACGAGCGCGACACGATGCTGTTCTACCTGGCCAGTTACGAGCACATCACCACCTACGACGAGGCGCTCGCCGAGCTGCACGACCCGCTCAACCAGACCCTGTGCGAGACCTGCGGCTGGACTCTTCGGATGGTCTGCCCGGAATGCCCCGGATGTGGCTGCTACAACGGCCGATGCTCGGGATGGCGCCACCGCGAAGACATGGCCGCGACCGGCGATGACGATGGCTTGCGGGAGATGCGCAGCTGCGCTGAATGTGGCGGGGACACCGAAGCCTATTACGGATGCGACTGCGACTGATGACCCCTCCGCGTTGCCCTGATCCCGGTCCGCTGCTGAACCGCGGACTGGCAGTGTTCCCGCTCCCACCAGGGGCCAAAGCCGCGCCGGCAGGCTGGCAGCACACCATCATCACCGTCGGCGCGTCCGCGCTGGAAGCAGTTCGCGCGAGCTGGCCGACGATGTCCAACATCGGTATCGCCTGCCGCGCATCGGGAGTCATCGGCATCGACTTGGACCGCCACACCACCGGCCACGGTGCCAATGTCGGCGCCGATGGCGTAGACCAGTTCGCCCAGATATGCCGGTGGCATCGCCGACGATGGCCGCACACCTTGGAGGTCGCGACTCCCAACGACGGCCGCCACCTACTGTTCCGAGTGCCGCCAGGTGTGGTCGTGGAATCAGTGTCGGGCGGGACGTCCCGGCTCGGTCCGGGAATCGATATTCGAGGCACCGGCTACAGGCTCGGCGGCTACCTAGCAGGACCGGGGTCGGTGGTCGGCGGCCGCGAGTACACGATCGCGGTCGACACCGACATCGCGATGCTGCCGGACTGGCTCGTCGCACTGATCGGGAAGCGAGATCGTCGATGAAATTCCGGATCACCGGTACCCTCGACGAGCTGCGGCGTGCCCGTGCCCTGCTCGGGGAGACCTTCGATGTTCGTGAGGCGTCCCAGCCCTACCTCAACCGTGGCGATTCCACCCTGTACCGCCTCTACATCGACGCCGAACTCCCCACCGACGCAACAGACCCTGCGGCCGGGGGCTGACCAACCGAGTCAGGAGGACGCCGCCACAGGCGTGACGGTGAAGCTCACCTTGCGGGGATCCATGCCCGCCGAGACCACCTCGTCGATCACTTCGTCGAGGATGTCGATCCAGCGCATCGCCTCCGAGACGCCCTGCAGCCCATGCAGTTCGTGGCACTCGACGAGGAGCCTGGTCACAGCGGCCTCGTCACCAGTGAGGTGGGCGAGATGGATCGCGCACGCTCGGTTCATGATGTCGTGTGTGGGACTGGCTGGTTCGGTCATCGGTTGATCATCGGCCACCACGCCGGTATCGCGTGTGGGATCGGCCGTGCTCCGCGCCGATACTGCCAGGTCGATCCCGGTAGCCGTACGCTGGTCGGCCCAGTCCCGCCGTATCCGTTGGTGTTCGGCAACCACTACCGGAAGCACTGGAAACGGCAATGCCCCCCGAGGCTTAGGTCAGAGGCGCCTCCCGGCGAAAGTGCCGGAAGTGGCGTGTCCCAGAGGCGATCGGGGGGCGTACACCACGAGCGTATCGCACCGAATGCGCGCTCGTCGAGGGGATTTAACGCTGGCGCGGCCCCCTTCCGGCGTCGCGGGTGATCACCATCGGGCCCACCGGCCCGTTGACGACGGCGGCGCCGCCCATCATCCCGACCATCGCCGCGGCATCGTGCATGGCCATATCGCTGACCGACATCTCCTCAGCGGCCGCCCCGCCGTCGCCAGCTGTGCCGTCAGGATCGTCGGCGTTGCTGCCGAGCAGTTCGGCGTTGATCTCCTTCTGCCGCTCCTTCAGGCTGTCGAGACGTTCGGTGTGCTCGAACGGTTTACCCAGCCGGGCGGTAGCCCGGGCGAGTTCATCCTTCTCGGTGGCGAGCTGGTTGGTGGCCACCTCGAGCCGCTTGTCCAGCCCCTCGAGACCATTTTCGAGCCGGACGATGACCGCCATGCCGCCCTTTTCCAGCGTGGCGCGATCGAGGGAGACGTGGTGGTTGTCGCCGAGCTCGGCGAACTTCACCGCAACCTTGGCGTCACGTCCGGTCGGAACGTTGCACGCGTTGAGAGTGAAGCCACCGAGTGTTCCGATGCCGTTGTCCTCGAAGGGCTTCCAGACCGAACGCGGGTCCTCGAGCAGCTTGCGCAGGCGCGCGGCCAGGACGTCACCGGCTTCGACACGGTTGTCGAACCAGCGGCCGCTGATCGTGGCGGTGAACGCATCACCACGGGTCGGCTGGCGCCGGGCGATCGCGGCGGTGAAGTCCGTGATCTCCTCCTCGAGCCTCGGGATGGCGTGTTCGGCGTCGCGGATGCGGATTTGGAGCATCGACTGGCTGCGCTGGTGCGCGCGGCGTAGCCGGTCGAGTTTGGTGACCTCGACGTCGAGTTCGGCCTTCTCCAGCACCAGCGGGTTGCCCGAGGCGATGGCCAGTGCCTCGTTCGCCGACAGCGCCGCATCGCCGATGTCGTCGACCTCCCGGACATCGAGATTGCCCTTCATGAACTGGTTGATGAAGGTGGCCTTGCGGGCTTGGGTCGCCCACATCCGGGCGTCGAACGTGCCCTCGGTGACCACGCGGCCAATCGCTATCTCAGCGTTCTGGTTGCCCTGCCGAACCCCGCGCCCGTCGCGCTGCTCGATGTCGGCGGGGCGCCACGGGCAATCGACGTGCAGCATGGCGACCATGCGGAACTGGACGTTGGTGCCCACGCCCATCTTCGAGGTGGACCCGAGCAGGAACTGGATCGTGCCGTCCTTGGCCTGGGCGAACAGGCGCGCTTTGGCGCGGTCGTTCTTGGCGTCGTGGATGTAGGCGATCAGCTCCGGATCGACGTCGTGGTGGGCGACCAGGCGCTGCTTGATCGCGTCGTAGGCGTTCCAGTTCTCCGACGGGGTGCCCAGGTCGCAGAATCCGGTGACCAGCCCGCCGCGGCGTGGGTGTGGCTCACCGGAGCGGTCGAGATAGACCGTGTCCTTGCTCTGTTCCCACTTCTGATACAGCCAGTCCGCAGCCGCGTTGATCTTGAGCCCGTACTCCTCGGGGTCGTCGATCGCGTCGGCGCCGCCGTGGTCGAACAGCTCGTCGTCCCGGGCGATGTTGCGGGCAGTCAGCAGTCGCAGATCCAGGGCGGCCGCGCGGCCGTCGCTGCTGATCGAGAGCATGTTGTCCTGGGAGGGGTCGACCGCGCGCGACTTCACCAACTGGGCACGGTGGCCCAGGCTCTGAACGTAGTCGAGCTGGGCGGCTGTGGCCGGGACCGAGATGATCTCCGGGGCCCGTTCGCCGTCGCCGGGCCGGCGCGCCAATAGCGGCACCGGCAGGTTCAGGTCTTCGGGCAGCTTCACATCGGCGGCGACGTGGAACATCCGCTGGAGTTCTTGGATGTTGCGGAACCCGGCGAAGCGGGTCTTCATCGCCCAGGAGTTGCCGTCGACCGACATTTCGAGCTGGGTCTTGGTCTTGCCGAATGTCGCGGCCCAGTCGTCGAAGTGGTTGATTCCGGCCTTTTCGAGCAGGTCCGGGCGCAGGTAGCGCTGCATCACGTAGGCCTCGGTGATGCTGTTGGCGATCGGGGTGGCTGTGGCACCGGTGAGGGCGCGCCCGTTGTGCTTGTCGCGCAGGTACTCCACCACCATGTGCAGTTTCTGCGCGCGCTGACTGCCCTCGATCGCGGCGGACTCGATGTTGGAGTCGGTGGCCAGGTTCTTGTAGTCGTGGAGCTCGTCGACGACGAGGTAGTCCATCCCGGTCATCTCGAAGGTGATGCCCGGATCCATCTGGCTGTTGAGCTTGGCCTTGAGCTTCTCCTCCACCTTGAGGATCGCGTCTTCGATTCGTTTGACCGTGTGGTTCTTCGCGCCGTTGGCCTTGAGCTGCTGCAGATGCTGGCGGCGTGGTTCGATCTCGCGATCGAAGTACCAGTGCGCGGTCTCGTTGGAGACCTCGAGGCGCTGGAACGAGCCGCGCGTCATGATCACCGCGTCCCAGTCACCGGTCGCCGCGCGGGCGACGAACGCGCGCCGCTTCTCCCCCGCCAGGTCCTCGGTGCCTGCGGCCAGCACACGGGCCTGCGGGTAGGCCTGCAAGAACTCGGAGGCGAACTGGTCGAGCATGTGGTTGGGCACCACGATCGCGGGCTTGTTCACCAGGCCAAGACGTTTGAGTTCCATGACGCCCATGGCCATTTCGAGGGTCTTGCCAGCACCCACGGCGTGGAACAGTCCGACATTGGGTTCGGCGATCATGCGGGCGACAGCGGCGCGTTGGTGCGGCCGCGGTTCGATGGTCTTCGACAGGCCGGGAAGGCTCAGTTCGGAGCCGTCGTAGGTGCGCAGCACCAGGTTGTTGAAGCGCCGGTTGTAGACCTCGGACAGGCGGGTGGCGCGGGCTGGGTTCTCCCACACCCATTCGGAGAACCGCTCGTTGAGGATTTCGCCCTTCTCGATCGCCGCCTCGGTCTCGGTGGCGTTGAAGATGCGGGCCTCGCCGGATTCGTCGACGTCATAGACCCGGATCTGGGATTGGCGCAGCAGGGCTTGGGCGATCTTGGGCGCCGGGACGCGGCGGGTGCCGTATTCCTCGACCGAGAGCATCCCGCGGTTGCCGCCGGTGATCTTCCATTCCCCCGTCGGTGGATGTTCCACCGTGATCGAGGTGTCGTTGAGTACCTCCTGTAGGAAGGTCTCGACATCGCCGGCGTCGATCCAGGCCGCGCCCAGCCTGGCATCGATCTCGGCCGGTCCCAGGTCCGGCGGGATCACCTCGATCAGCGGCGCGACGTTGTCGGCGTAAATATCGGGGTTCTCCGCGGCCGCCGTGCGGGCGGAGTCGAGCTTGGCTCGCACATCCCCGGACAGGTACTCCGCAGCCGGGACCAGGCGCCCACCCTGATCCGGATCGGGGAAGGCCAGCCCGCGTATCTGGACGCGAGCCTGGTCGGGTTCCACGCCGAGCAGCTCGGCGATGGTGTCGAGTTCGATGCGGCCATGGGTATCGAGGCAGATCGCGACCGCGTCTTCGGCGGTGTCGGCGCCCAGCCGCGCGGTGCGCGGCGCGACGACACGCTGGCGCATGATCGCCATCTTCGAAGCGGTGTCGGTGGTGTCGTCGTAGGACTCGAGTGCCAGCACCACCGGCGAGTGCGGGTCCTCGCGGAAGACCCTCATCACCGGCGGGCGCCGCATCGACAGCACCGGCTCGCCGTCGGCGTTGGTGCGTCCCGTCGGGTGCCACGAGCACCGGTTGATCGCGCCGAAGCGGTCGACGTAGCGGTCATAGCGCAGGTTGAGTTGTGTTCGCAGCGACGCGATCTCGTCGGTGTCCTCGGCTGATGCGGCTTCAGCGCTCAGCAGCGACACGGCGGTGTCGCGCAGATCGAGCAGCGCACTGAGCTCGCTGGCCTGGGTCCGTGGAACCGCGATGTCCTCGTAGACACCGTAGGTGTTGAGCTGCTGGAACCCGATCGCCGTCGGCACGATGTGGCCGGGGAACTCCTCACCACGGGCGGGCGCGGCGGCCGCGGCGCGACGTTCTCCGGCTTCGAGCTCACGGGGGCGGTGCGTGGTCCCGGCCGCGTGCGCCCGCTCGCTGATGCGCGACAGGGCTGCTCGCAACTGCTCGTCGAGATCCCCGGTCGCGCGGACTTCGACCGTCTCGCTGCCGTATTGGCTGGTCCCGGCCCGCAATTCGCCCAGCACCATGTCCGGGTTGGCGGTGAAGTACTCGTTGAGGTTGACCGAGACTTCATCGGCGTCGGTGTTGAGCAGCACCGTGGGGCGCGACCGTTCGAACTCCCCGGCATGGTGGGGTTCGCCGTCGCGGCGGCGCAGCACGAGGATGTCGGTGAGGACATCGGTGCCCGCGACGCGGCGGTGGGCGCCGTTGGGAAGGCGGACCGCGCCGAGGAAGTCGGCGTGCTCGGCGATCTCGCGTCGGGCCGCCGGGTTGAGCGCGTCCATCGTCCACGAGCTGGTGATCACCGTGACCACGCCACCGGGCTTCACCAACGCCAGCGACTTGAGAATGAAGTGGTTGTGCATCGCGTGGTTGCCCAGGTTGTGCACTGGATCGTGCAGCTTGGCCTGCCCGAACGGCACGTTCCCGATCACCGCGTCGACGCTGCCCTCACGCAGCCGGGTGTCGGCGAAGGACTCCGCGCGAATGGTCGCGGCGGGGTGCAACAGCTCGGCGATGCGCGCCGTGGTCGGGTCCAACTCGACACCGACCAAGTCGGTCCCTGCTGGCGCTTGCCCGATGAATGCACCTGCACCGCAACCTGGTTCGAGCACACGCCCGCCTGTGAAGCCCAGCGCGCCGAGGTGCTGCCACATCGCGGAAACGATGCGGGCATCGGTGTAATGCGCGTTGAGGACGGTGCGGTTAGCGGCCTTCCAGGCTCGGTCGTCGGCCAGGAGCTCACGCAACCGTTCGGCTTCGGCAGCGAACTCGTCGCGAGAGGGATCGAATATCTGCGAGGCAGCGCCCCAGGATGTCCATCGGGACAGGACTTCCCGCTCGGGCTCGGTCGCGGCGCGCTGCTCGGCGGTCAGACGCTGCACGAGTTCGATGGCGGCAAGATTGGCGGCGACTCGCGCCTTGGGCGACTGCGGGATGGCGACCGGCGGTGCCGGGCGCAGCGCCGGGGAATCCGGGGCGAGCTGGTGGTCGAGCTCATCCGGTCTCGAACCGGAAGGATTCTGCTCGGTCGCGGGTGGTTGCTGCTGTGACTGTCGGGTGGGCTGGCTTTCAGGTGCTGCATCAGGAGCAGCGTCTTGACCGGGGTCGGTCACCGGCGGCTGTGCCGCAGCGCGGGTGGGACTCACATCGTGTTCGGCGTCCCCGCCCGCGCCGGGTAGTCGGCGCAGGTCCTCGGTCGGCTCGCCGACCAGCACCGGATCGACTACTTGCGTCGGGTCCGGCACCAGGCTGGCACCGCTGTCCTCGGTGAAGGGCAGACCGAGCCTGGTGAGGTCGGACCGCAGGGTTTCCACGCGCCTGTTGCGGATCGCGAAGTCGGTCGCGCGGCGCTGGTACCAGAACTTCTGCGAGCGGGACCAATTGAACTTGCCGTCCCGCAGTGCCTGTCGGAGTGCGAGATTGTCCTTGTCGGTATTACGGACGATCGTGCCCTCGGTGGTGTGCTCAATGGCGATCGGCTCCGGAACTGCCGAGGCAGTAACCGTGTTCGCGGCCGCCTCCTGCGGCTGGTGTTCTCCGTCGGTCGGAGCGCCGGCGTCGAGAGCCTGCGTCGGCGGCGCCGGATTCTGTGCGGCGGGGAGCGCGGCCAGATAGGCGCGGACCCGCGGCATGACCTCGGTGGTCGACACCGCGTCGGCCACCCGGGTGTCTGCGTCTGCGCCGGAACGAGGGTGCACGACCCAGCGATCAGCTCCTCGCGGTTCGATGACGAACTGGTGGTCTCCCACCGACACCGCGGCCTTCGCCCCTCCCAGGAGCCCATCGAAGCGCTCCAGTGGTGGCGTGAGCCCGAGATCCTCGACGATTCCGGCCAGGCGGTCGATGCGGGACCGAATTCCGTCGTGGGTGCCGAGTGCGTAGGGGTCGGTGAGGGTGGCCCGATCGACGAGCTGCCGAGCACTAGCGAAGCGGCCCGCACGGAACTCCGTAGCGGCCTCGCTGATCAGTGGTGCCGCGATCTCGGTTCGTTCGGTCTGGCGAGCCTGCACTGAAGCCGGAGTCTCGTCATAGAGGTGCGGGTTGGCGCGTAGGTAGCACTCCACCAGCAGCCACGTCGGCCCGAATCGATCACCGCCGCTTAGCGATTTCAGCGGACCCTCGGTGAGATAGCGGGGTGCGGTGCCCGGATTGAAGATCTCCTGCGGGCGGTCGTATCCGCCGTAGGTGTATGCCTGGTCTTGGATCGTGCACCGCAGCAACGCCAGCTCGACCGGGGTGAACATCGCGTCGGCCTGCGCCAGCCGCGTCGCCTCCCCCGCGCTGGTCGCGGTGCCGAGGTGGCGGGTTCGGTTCCACTGATCGTCATAGCGTGGAGCGAGAGCGGGATCGGAGATTGGGCGCAGCCCGTCGCCGGTGTCGAGGTAGGACGCCTCTCCGCCGTCGTAGATGCCGCGGTGGCGCGACACGGCCGCGATGACCTCGTTTTCATGGGACCGCTGTTGCCCGAGCTCGACCTCCCGCCCGGCCAACAACAGCCAGCCTTCTTCTACCTGGGATGGCCTGACGACAGTCCGGTAGTCGCTGTCCAGATCGGCCGCGCACGCGCGCGCCGAAGCCTCGTCATCGAAGTACGCCCAATGCGTGTACGGGAAAGATCCTTCGGGGATTTCGCGGGGAACAACCTCCCACACCTGCAAGCCGTCGACCAGGTACTTGCGGTCTCCCGCCTCGACGAGCTCGAAAGCTACTGCTGCAGTGCCGCTCTGGCCGCGTCCTGCCGCAGCATGATCTCGGCCAATTGCGCCCGCTTCTGCGAGGTCGTCAGGTCGTCGTGATCGCCCAGCATCCAGGTCACTTCCTCGACCAGATGCGGCCACCGGCGATCCCACTCGATCGCCTCCGGGCTGCCCGGCTCCATCTCCAGCCGCCGCTCCACCGCCGCTTCTTCCTGCTGCATCGTCAGCAGATCGCGTTCCCGGCTGCTCGGCTCCGGGTCCTCGTCGGCCTCCGGCTCCGGTGGAGTCGAGAACAGCAGCTCGTCCAGCGCCGTCTCCTCGGCCTGCAGCCGCATCGTGTTCAGCGTCCCGACCCGGGCCAGGTAGTCGTCGGGCAGGGTCGGCTGATTCGCCGACAATTTGGCCGCGATCTGATCCACTCGCTCGCTGATCTGCCCGGCCAGGTCCCGGAAGTGGGCCTCCGGATCGCTCAGTTGCGCTGTCGCCTGCGGCAGGTAGGTCCGCCAGTAGCTGCGGACTTTCTCCACGTAGATGGTCATCTCGTTCATTGTCCTTTCTGACTTCCACGGTGGATGGGGTCGGCGTCGGGTCGCCCCATAGATCCTCCAGGCTGAGCTGGTCGTCGCTGTGCTTGTGCCGCGTGCGTCGCGCCATGGCTCCCCCTATCGGGTGTCACGGGGCGACGACTGATTTCTATCACCCCTAATGTATCTAATGTATCTACACTGGAGGTTTGCTGCGATCACGAGATGGCGACACAGCGCGCCATCAGCCCTGGTGAAGGAGGCCTCGCATGTTTGCCAGAAGCGACATCCGGCCGGTCAGACAACGAAAATCGGCCCGCCCCCCGGCTTACACGGCCACCGGGCCAACCTCATTCGTTGATGCGTCATACGGTTCTTCCTCGGGTCGCACAGACCGCATTGGCTCGCGGAGACGAGGTGACGACATAGGCGAAGCAGAGGTCAGTCAGATCGCCGAGGGAACCCTCGCAGTGTCCGGACCGTCCAACATGGGTATGGGAATGGACTCGGTCGACCGCCAGGCGCTACTCGACGCCGGTCTGGATCCGGATGATCCGCAAGTGTGGGCCGTCCAGCAGCGGATCAGCGATCTACTCGTCTGCTACGGCATGATGCGTGCCACGCGCGCGGTGGGAAAGTAGGCGAATCGCAGACAGGTCGGCCCCAGCACGACGAGCACTTCGGGCACGGTTTCAGGGCCGTCGATGCTCCCGCTTCGCCGTGTCGCGCGCGCCTTCCGCAGCGTCGAAGTCGCCGCGCTGCCCACGTTCGAGCAGCCGGGTGGCCGCCGCGACCCGCCGCGCGCGCTGCACGTACTCCCGCAGCGCGGTGTTGACGGCCTCGTCCTTTGTTGCGGCACCCATCAAGCGCATCGCCTCATCGAGCACGTCGTCGTCGAGATCGATGCGGGTGATGGCCATACGCCCACTATCCCTCCATCGCCACCAAATCGGGCAGCGGATCGGGCGCCCTGCTTACGATCTGGACCGATGTCACCACCATCGTCGCCGGGCCTGCTAGCACTGACCCCATCGGGCCAACGATCCCGATCATGTTGTTCGGCAACACATGTCGGACGGGACCGGCACACTGCTCCCATGCCGCAATACCGCCCGAGAGAACTCACCCCACAGGAAGCTCGTGAGCGTGGGATCGAACCCCGATTCACGATCACGATGGTCGATCCCGAGGACCTCAATCCAATCATCGAACTGATGGAACTCGCGGGCATCGAGCAAGGGGGTACATACACCGCGGCCGGACCGTTCACGTTCGACCAGGTGTGGGCGTTGATGGCGCTGTCTCGGAGGGAGGATGTCCGGGTCGACGTATGGCCACGAGGCTGGATTCCCTAGCCCGAACATCGCGATGCGGCACCATCTGGCGCGGAGGACGCCACGGATGGATGCTTTAGATACAGTTGACGGTGAAGGGGGCGATCGAGTGGCAACAGCCGCGACCGGGGCGTCGCAGATGGAGAGGATCACGGTGACCGACAGCGAGGAACGCCGCAGAAGTCCCGAACGATCGAGCTTCTCGGCCACCGACGAGGTGTGGAACGCCGCCAAGACCGAATGGATGCGCCGCCGCCGCGACTACCCGGCGTGGGCGGAATGGCTCGAAGCAGCCCTTGACGAGAAGAGCGCACGAGTTCGCGCCGCGCTCGGTGTCGACGAGCTCGAACCCGCTCCCGACCGGCTGCCGCCAGGCCGTCGAACCACCGAGAGCGGCACCGCTGGGCGCAAGCGCCGCAGCTTCACGTGTACTCCGCGCACCTGGGAACGGGCACGAGCAGCCTGGTGGGCACAGGCCGAGCTGTACCCGGCCCTGACGGACTGGATCGAGGAAGCGATCGAGGAGAAGACCGCGGGCGCCACCTATCCGTCCGAGAGCGCGAAGTCGGTGGCCAGCTCGACGTCCTAGGAGTCGAGCTACAACAGGATTCCCTGTCGTAGCTCAACCCGAAGTCTATTTAGATACACTAGATTCACTAGAACCCGACAAGGAGCAGACCATGGCCGACAGCTCGCTCGACGCGGTGATCGCCGAGATCATCGCGCAATGGCGTACCGACAACCCGACCGCACGCCAGATCCCGCGTGCGGTCCGCAAGGAACTCTCCCGCGCCGTGCGCGAGGACGCCCAGAACCAACGCATGGATACCGAGATCGCGCGCAGCCAGATCGGGTTGGAGATCCTGCATCACCAACGGGCGATGGTCACCGGTTCGCGCCGTGCGCCGGGCCAGAGCGAAACCGATTGGGCGGCGGCCCAGCAACGTCTGGCTGCGCGCGGTGAAGCACTCGAACGCCGGATCCACTCCTTCCCAGGGCTCAACGTCGAGGATCGCGGCAGCGCCGTGGCCGCGCTGCGCCGCGCACACAACGCCGAGGCCTCGGCACCGCCACAGCAGGTGCAGTGGGCGCCGGCGGCGGGCAAGCCCTCTCTCTCGGCGCGGGTCGTCGCGCGACTGTCCGCGATCCGGCTGGGCATCGTCGTGGCGACTCACGGACTGCAGTCCCCGTTGTTCGTCGCGGCGCAGGCCGAGGCCGCCCGCCGCGCGGAAAGTCCACAACAGGCCACCGGTGACTGGCTCACCCCCGCCCAGGCAGCTGCGGTGCAGGAGCTGACCACCGTGGCCACGCGCTTCGAGCAGACCGCCGCCCTGGCGCGCGGCGGCGAGTCCGCCTACCTGAGCAAGGTCGTCGCCGACTTCGGCGCCGCACTCGATCATGCACGCCAGCTGGGCGTGCCCAGCGAACGCCTCGACAGCGAACTCGCTGCGGTTCACCGGCAGGCCGAGGCACCGTCGGCGGCGACCGCATTGTTCGGACGCTGGGGCTCGAAGACTCGTGCCGCGGCCGGGCCGATGACTCCTCCGACGACCTCCGCCGCACCCCAGCGCGCGCCAGCGGCAACCGGGCCGGTCGCAGCGACTGCGGCAGTTGCCGGTCAGAGCCACGTTCCGGGGCGGGCACGATGAACTTGCCGCTCCCGAACATGATCCAGGTACGGCATTGGGCGCGCATCACACGCTCGGAACTGCGCTCTCATCGCCGGGTCCGGCTGGCGCTGCTGCGTGTGGCGGCGGGGATGACCTGCGGCGAGGTACTGCATGCGCTGGTGTCGGAGTACGACGTGGACACCATCCGCGTCGACGGTCGGTGGTTCCTGGTCGGCCCGGAGGAACCGAGCCGCGCACACCGCTGGAGCTGGTGGGTCTGCGGACCGGCCGTCGACGAGGAGGCGCACGCGATGTGCGACATGGCTTTCGAGTCCTGGATCGATGGATTCACCGGCCGCGACGTGCTCGCCTTCTGCCGGGGATGGAACTTCGCCACGACCGCCCTACACGCCGAGAGCATTGCCACCACGTGAGCGCCATGCCACACTGCCTTTAGATACATTCGCACCACCAGCACGGAAGGAGGACGGACCGATGTCGATGCTGTGGGTCTACCCCGCCGTCGCCGTGTTGGTGCTGACCATCGTGATGATCGTCAGGCTGGCCACCCGCGACTCGCGCGTTCCTCGACCTCGGGCCGGTCGGCGCAACACCGCACGGACCGCCGCCGCATTCACCGCGGGTGCCGTGGTTACCGGTGCCGCGATGACCCTGACCGGCTTCGCCAGCTCGGCCAAGCGGCGCTGACCACTCCAAATTCCTCGACCAAATAGGTGGAGCGGGTTCTCCTGCTCCACCTATTTAGATACATTAGATATTTAGATACATTGGAATCTATAGAACCAAGGAGGTGTGCCCATGGCCGACAAGGGATCGTGGGCAACCATCACCGGAGCCCTCAGTCTCAAAGTGGGTGAAGGGCGCCCGGCCGGGTCGTGGACACGATTCTGCTGCCCCGCGCACGAGGGCGACGGCGGGCATCACAAGCCCAGCTTGGGCGTCAAATACGACAGTGCGAAGCAGCGCACCGTGGTGCACTGCTTCGCCGGCTGTTCCGACGAAGCGGTCCTGGACGCTATCGGGCTGAGAGTCCGCGACATGTTCGACCGCAAACTGGAGCCCGGCAAGAAGCGGCCCACCCCGATCCCACAGCAACGCACCCTCAGCGTCGCCGATCGTGCCATCGCCGCAGCGGGCCTTCCTCCACTTGAGCGGAAGGGACCGAAGGTCGCCGACAAGCTCGGCGAACAGCTCACTGCGTGGAAGACGGTCGCGCAGTATCTGTACCGCCACGCCGACGGCACGGTGGCGGGCAAGGTCATCCGCCGCGAAGCCACCTTCGCCAAAGGCCGCGACAAAGACTTTCGTCAGCGCAAGGCCACCGCGACCGGCTGGGAATACACCGCGTTCGACAAGATCCCCTACCGGCTGCCCGAACTGCTCGACGCCATCGCCGCCGGGCGCACGATCTACCTCGTCGAAGGCGAGAAGGACGCCGACAACGGCGCGGCCGCAGGCGCGGACACCACCACAAACGCTGGCGGCGCGGCCGCATGGACCGCCGCGCACGCCCAGTACCTGCGCGGTGCGCGCCGAGTGGTGATCGTCGTCGACCGCGATGCTGCGGGCTACCACCGCGCCGTGCGCGTGATGGCCACCCTCGTCGGCCTTGTCGGCGAGATCCGCGTCGTGGAGGCACGCACCGGCAAAGACCTCACCAACCACCTCGCTGCGGGCCACGGCTTCGCCGATCTCGTGCCCGTGCCGCTGCTCGATCCCCGCACGCCGTTCGCCCCGGCACGACAGTCAGGAGAAGCTGTGAACGCCCCCGCCATCGAGAACACCTCGACCTCGATCACCGTCTACACCAAATCCGACTGCGTCCAGTGCGACGCCACCAAGAACATGCTCGATCGGATCGGCGCCCCGTACCGAGTTGTCGAGCTCGAAGCCGATCCAGCCTCGCGAGCGCGGCTCAAGGAACTCGGATTCATGGCCGCACCCGTCGTAGAAGCCGGTGAGATCCGGTTCGCGGGCTTCCGGCCCGAGCGGCTCAAGGCCTTGGCGAGCAACATCCGCCCCGAACCACCGCCGCTGTCACAGCCCAGTCCCCAGCCGCAGAGCACCGCTGAATCCGACGCGGTCGACCTGGACGCCGTGCGCCAATGGGCCGCGCCGTACCTTCGCTCTGCCCAGCGACGCGGCGACATTCCCGCTGTCGGCTCACCCGCGTGGGTCGCACTGCCGAACGGCGACCCCCGCAAGACCGGCGCGATCGTGCAGGCGGCTCTCGATCAGGCCACCGCGGCCGCGATCGCCCCCGCACCGGCGCGGTCGGCCTTCGACCAAGTCATCCAGCGCAGCACCAACGCCGCCGCGGCCCCACTCACGCCTCCCGTCCGCACGGACGCATCGTCTCAACGAGCGCTTGCGGCGGCACCCGCCGATCACCTCGCCCCGGCACGCCAGCACGTTCCCGCCCGCACCCGATGACCACCACCGACAAGGAAAGCCATGCCTGAGAACGCTCTCCCCAGCATCGACGATGACTACCTCGCCTGGAAGGACAGGCTGACCGAGGTCGCCGAGCTGCGTGGCCAGCAATGGGCAGCGTGGGCGCTGTACGGCGAAGACAGCCCCCCGGCCATCACGATCGGCGACAGGATCGACGAACTGTCGGATCAGTCCGCGTGGCCCGAGAGCTGGCGCCGCTTCGGCGGCCAGGGCGCCGACGATGTCGAAGCCCACCAGGAATTGCTCTCTCGCTCCTACACCGCCTACCGCACCACGATCCTCGACAACGAGAAACGCAGGGCCCAGCGGACCCGCCCGACCTTCACCGAGTTGCAGGCCACGCGCACCGGCGCGACCGTACTCCTCACCCCGCCCACGTCACGGGCGATCTCCCCGGCCCACCACCAGCCTCGGGCAGTGGGAGCCATCGCCCGCACGGGGAGACCTCCGTCCGCCGTCGAGCCGATCATCCAGAACCGCCCCCGCACACGCTGACAGCCTCACGTCCCGACGATCCGAAGGAAGCGACGATGACCACCAACATTCCGAGCCGGTCCGCTCCGACCGACGGCCGCTGGGCCCCGGTGCTGTCTCGGCCCAGCTACCCCGAGCTGAACAAGCCCGAACCAGAGCCGGAGCCCGAACCGGTCGCTGAACCGTCCCCGGAGCCCGCCACGGCACCCGCGCCGCCGCCGGCGGTCGCGCCACCGAAGCCAGCTGCGCACGCGACCACGGGGCGCCGATTCGCGATGTATGGGATCGCGGCGGCCACCGCTGCCGTCGCGGTCGCCGCGATCTCACTCGCAGTGCAGAAGGCCACTACCCCCGAGACGATCATCGTGCCTGCGCCGCCGTCGCCGGTGGCCGCGCCCGCCCCGGAAGAACCCGGCTTCGCTGCGGGCGGGCCGTGCGCGCCGATCACGACCCCGGCCAAAGTTCGGGGCAACGGGCCCGGTGGCACCGACTCGGGCCCGTCAGCGATTCTGGCCTTCGAACACGCCTACTATGCGACGCGCTCTGGAGCCAAGGCCCGCGAAGTGGTCACCCCCGATGCGTCGGTCTCCCCGGTCGAGACAATCCAGCAAGGCATCGACACTGTCCCCGTCGGCACCGTCCACTGCGTCACGATCACCCCGCACGCGGAGCCGGGCAAGTTCAACGTCGAGATCGTGGCCCGCCAGCAGGCCAACTCGTCGAGCTACCGGCAGATCATCACCACCGCGCCCGTCGAGGGGCGAACCCTGATCACCAAGATCACTTCTGCATCGAGCTGAACGACCCCCGTTCTGAAAGGACCGCAATGGCTTTCCCCGCCACGACCCACGACGAGGTCGTCTCCTACGCCGCGAGCCAGGTCGTCGATGACCTCGCACGGGTCTCGGACATGACCGAGATGCTGATCGAGCAGTGCCGGGTGCGCGCTCGCGACAGCGCCGCCGAAGAATCCACCGCCACCCCGTCCGGCCCGACCTACACCGCGATCGTCCTCGGCGTCGACCACACCATCGCCCCACTGCATGGGACCGGGCTGCTCGTCAGTGTCGTTGTCACGACCGAGCTGCGGCCGATTCTCTGACCTAGCTGCGTACCCCCGACAGTCCTTCTAACGACCGAATCCACCGGAGACATTGCTCCGGTGGATTCGCTGTTTCCGGACCGCCTACCCGCCCAGCCGACAGGGCGGGGCGCCTAGTGGCTGTGCCCGCGCGTGCGGTGCTGGGTCGGCTCATTCACCGGTGCCGCCCCGCGCCGCCGCGTACGCGAATGCTGCTGGGACTTACCCTTGCTCGCCGACGGTGGCGTCATCACCGCCTGCGCGGCCTCGGCGCTGGCTCCCGCTGCGGCGGCCGCCGTCTTCTCTTCGCCCGGCTCGTGGTCCGCTGACGCGCTCGCGTCCGCAGGCTGTGTCGCTTCAGCGGCCGCGGGCTCAGCGGCCACGAACGGAACCTCGATGACTTCACCGTCCTGGTCGACGACGAACACGGTGTTCTCGTCGTGGTGTTCCTGCTCGCTGGATTCAGCGACCTCGGTGTCGGGGACCGACGATGCAGCGGGCTCTTCACTGTCGAGGATGCCGGGGAACTTCTTGGCCAGCGCGGCATCGAACTCGTCATCGATCTCGCCCACCAGCGTCGCCGCGCGTGCCCGGTCGAACGGGCTTGAGGCATCGGCGCTGTCGAGCCACTCCTGGGCGACATCGCGGCGGGCTTCGTCCTCGCTCGTGGTCGAGCGGGCGCGCCCGTTCTTGGCCGCGTCGCGCATCACCCACGCGGCGAACCCACTCGGCGCACGGACCTTGCCGCTGTCGAAGTCGATCGCCGCGACAGCCGCGACTAGATGATCCGGATCGACACCCTCAGCGACCAACGAGGCGAACTGCTGCTCGGCGGTCTCCCACCGCGCATCGTCGAGCACGCGGTCGGGCACCTTGCCGCGCAGCCGATCCGCCAGCGGACGCGGCTTCGTGCTCGAGTTCTTCTCGGCGGACTCCGGCCCCTGTGCCGAGTTCGTCTCAGCGGCCTTCTCCTTGATCCAGAACCGGACCAGCTCAGCTTCGTCGCCGCGCTTGTCATGGCGGGAGTCAGCTGCGGCGTAGCGCTGCTCCCAGTCGGCGTGGTATTCGGGCCGGTTCTCGCGGACCCACTTGCGAGCCTGTTGGAATGGCGTGAGCGTGCCGCCGCCGGTGGCCTTGCTCCACTCGGCGATCAATTGCTTCTCGTCCAGGTCACGGTTGACCGTGGAGTCGGTGGCGGCATAGGAGCGCTCCCAGTCCGCTGCTCGGTCGGGGTCGGTTGAGTGCAGCCACTCCCGTGCGGTGGTGAAGTCGCTGCGCTGTTGGTCGCGTCTTTGGTGTCGCGCTGGCCCGGCGGTCCCGGTGTTGTGGATCTCCTCGCTCGACAGGTGCATGACGTCGACGGCTTCGTGGGAGGCGTTAGCTCGCAGCCAGTCTGTGATCCGGTCCGCCATGTCCTTGGACCCGGCCACGGTCTCGGCGTGATGGTCGGCCCATCCGGCTTGGACGCCGAACCGGCCGTTCGACAGCGGGCCGACGCGGATCGTCATCCCCGAATCCTCGTGAAGTTCCGACCGAATCGCCTCGGGGCCCAATCGGTTCCACTCCCCCAGATCGGCGTGGCTGAACCGTCCGATCATCGGCCGGGTCGCGGCGGCACGCTTCCGAGCCGCGTTGTTCGTGTCGTCCCATGCCGCGCGGCCGCGGCGCTCGCGGATCTCGCGCAGCAGGGTGGCCATGGTGCGCGTCGCGAGGGCGAGCCGCATCATCTCGTCGCGAGGCAGACCCATCACCGGGGTCTCTACGGGCTGGTTCATCGCCGATCCTTTCGCTTTTGGGGAAGTTCGCCTCGCCGGGTCTCCGGTCCGGCCTCGGGCCGGCGGCCCGATTCGATCTGCTGGGGTACGGGGGTCGCCGTCTGGTGGGTTGTCGGCGAAGATGCGTGGCCACCGTCGGCACTCGCCGTGACCGGCACCAGGGCAGCAGGCCGGGACTCGGCGCCGTGGGCGCGCACATGCTCGGCAGCCGTCTCGGCACTGCGCATGGCCGTCGTCCGTTCGTGTGTCTGGTGCCAGGCCGCGATCTCGAGTAGGAGTTCGGCCACGGCGACGGCCAACTGTGCGGAGGCGTCGCGTTGTCGGCCGCGGCCCGACAACAGCCGGACTTCGGCGATCTCGCGCGACGCAGCGCGCAGTGTCGCCGCGGCACCGGCCGCCGGGACAGGGGACAGTCCGCGCGCGGTGCGCGTCGCCGGGTCCAGCGCCCACGCCGCACGGGAGAGGGGTCCGCGGCGTTCGGTGCCGTCGGCGACGGCGGCCCACGCGGTGACGACTTCCTGGAGCTCGCGCGCTACCGGGCGTATCTGATCGGGGCTCTGCCGCACGGTGGCAGTCGCCGACTGCACCGCTTCGGTGGCGCCGGCCAGTACCTCGTGAGGTTGCCGCGGGGGCGTTGTGCGCGCGCGTGGGGGTCGCTGCCATCGCGCGGTGATGCGCGGCCACGAGGTATCGGCACCGAGGTGTCGGCTGGGGGCGAACCAGATCGGCTTGCCGGTCTTGGCCGACACGTCCCCCGCCGCGGCGACCGACCAACCACGGACTCGGCCGGAGTCATCGCGAACCAGTTCGACAAGAACTCCGTGAGCCTGCAGCCGATCGATGAACTCCTCGGGGCCTCCCGCGATCGCGGCCTCCTCGAGGATGACCTGACGCAACTGGACACGGGCTGCGGCCCCGGCTTCGGCGCGAAGCATTCCCTCGTCGCCTTCGTTGGCGCGGCGCGTGGCCTTCTCCTGCTCGCCTCGTGTCGCGGTCGGAGTTTGCGCGAAGGCATCGGGGTCGGCGGTGAACCGCAGCCCGAGTGCCTTCTCCCATCGGCGCGCCACCCGCCGCACCGCCTTGAAGTCGTTGCTCGGGTAGAACCGCTTTCCGGTGTCCTGGCGGACGAGGACCGCAGCAATGTGAATGTGATCGTTTCCTCCGACCGAGGTGCCGTGGTGCACCGCGATCCATCGGCACGCGCCGGCGTCGCCGGGCACCGCGATGCCGGTCTCGGCGAGCATGTCCTCAGCGATGCGGCGCCAGGTCTTGGCGTCGAGCTGACCGTCGGTCGCTTCGATCGCGACTGGCAGGTGCCAGACGTAGCCGTGCTTGGTGTAGCCCGGAGAACCCGGCTCGGGCTGCGAGGACGGCAGACCGGCCGCGGTGGCCGCCGCGTTCACGTGGCGAGCGAGCTTGCCGATCTCGTCGGGTGCGAAGTCGAAGTCGCCGGGCCCGTCGCGCAGCGGCTGTAGCGCGTCCGGGTCGCCCTGCCACGCCGCGACGACGGTCGGGTTGGTGTGCTCGTTGTACTTGCCCTCGGAGAACAAGTAGCGCACCAAGCGCTCGCCGTCCCAGCCCTTGATGACCTTGCCGATCACAGCGTCTCCGATCGCAGGACCTTCATCAGCCATGCGTCGATGCGGTCGTTGTTGCGACGCAGGTGTGCCAGCACCGCGGCCGCTTGGAGTTCGGGGACCTCGTGCGTGGAGTTGGCGTGCTTGGCGATGTCGTTGACGTTGCCCGACACGTTGCCCAGCAGACGACGAAGCTCGCGCACCTCGTCGGTGAGCGCCTGCACTTCTCCACTGGTGCGCACCTCCGAACCCTCGCGGCGCTTCGCGAACGCTCTGGCCGCACCCACGGCGGCCTGCCCCACGAAGGCGCCGGGTCGCAACCCCACGGTCGCGGCAGCGGCCTCGACCAACGCCCACTCCGTCGGAGAGAAGGCGACCTTTTTGCGGTCTCGCTTCTCCTCCGAGTGAGCGCGGTACCGTGCACGGCTCTTCTGAGGCACTGGGTCGTTCCCTTCCCTTCACCGGCGCACCGGAGCGGTGCGCCGGTCCCTTTCACTTCCGGCCGGCAGCCCCCTGCCGGGCCCTCAATGCCTCCGGCGTCCAGCCGGAGACATTGGAGCCTCTAGAACCACTAGAGGCGATAGAAACACTCGAACCACTTCGAGTGTGCGTGCGCCCGTCCCCGGGCGCAAGCCAAAAGGTCCCCCTTTTGGCATATCTTGCTCACCGGACTTACGTGTTCAGGGCCTCGGGAAAGTTCGAGCGCCGATTGCGGAATCGAACCCGCCTACACCGGGGCGGTTGAGGCACGGGCGGGCGAAGTCACCCGGCTGGCGGCCGCGTAGGCGGGCGATTTCGCCTCAGAACATGGTCGTGCTGATCACGATCGCGTTGTACGCGGCGTGGCACACCACGGCAGGCCAGAGGGAGCGCGTGTAGGCCGCCAGGCCGGTGTAGATCGCACCACCGACCGCTGCCGAGACGATGTTGGTAGCGCCGAACCCACCGTGGGCGAGCGCGAAAGTCACCACGCTGACGGTCGCGGCGAGCAGCACCGCGAGGCCTCTCACCGCATCGGGAATGCGACTCCAACCCGCCAGCAATCGCTGGACCGCAAGCACCAGACTCCGGTATTGGACCTCCTCAGGGATGGCCGCGACGAACACCGGGATCAACACGACTCCACTGAACCAGCCGCCGTTGACGATCATGTCCCGGCGTTCGCTGCGGGCGGCCTGCTGCGCGGAGTCGACCGCCGGATCCCACAGCTGGGTCAGCGTGAGCTGCCCGAGGAAGTGAACGCCGGCCAGGGCTACCGGCACCGCCAGGCACCAGACGAGCCACACGTTCGTGGTCGACTGCGGCCGAGAAACTGCGGGCCGACACAGCCCGAGCCAGGCCGCTGATGCGGCTCCTTCCGCGCGAATCGTCGAGTGCGGCTCGACGTTGTAGGCGGACTGGTACAGGATCATCGCCGCGAGACTCCCCATCGCGATGGCGAACGCGACCGCTTCGCCGAGCAGCCCGGCAACGACCATCGGGCCCACCAGCAGCAGCGGCGTCGCGAGCATGAGCGCGGCGAAAATTCGGCATCCGGTGCGGATCATGTGCCCCCTCCAGTCGATGACATCTTTCCCGACGATCGGGCACCGCCGGGATGAGCTGTCGCGAATCGGAACCTATAGATACACTAGGCACATCGGATACAACGGCGATGGAAAGGGTGTTCGGTATGACCAAGAAGAGGGAGTCGGCGGTCGTCGACGACGCGCTGGCGGCCTACCGCAAGGCGCTGATCGACGATGACGTCGAGGAGCGCATCGCCGAACTCGCGGTGATGGTCGGCGAGTGGCAGGGCAAGCGCGACGAGCGCCGCGAGACGATCGAGCGGCTGCGGCGCGAGGAGGAAGCCGCCGAGGACGCGGTTGTCGCGGCATACGAAGCGGCGCGCAACGCCGGGGCGAAGGTGACCACGCTCGAACGGATCAAGCTCAAGCCCACCGACGCGATCAACGCGGTGTCGCGACGTGCAGCGCGCGACAAGTCCCGTGCCGTGAGCGCGCCGGTGTCGACTCCGCCGACCGACTCGGAGCGCGTCAAGGCCGCGAAGGTGCCGTTGACCCAGCCCGAGGACAAGAGCGCTCACGGCGAATTGCTCGACTCGATGGTGCGCCAGTACGGCACCGCCGAGAACCCGACGCAGGCCGGCTCGGTGCCGGTCGAGCAGTCGGCGTGACCGGGAACCCGAACCGATGACTGTCGACGATCTGGCCGGGATGACCCTCGGGGACGGTGCGCGGTGCCAGCGAACGGCCGGATGGGCGCGGCGTTCGGCCGCGTCCCCGACGGCCCCGCGGTGGCTCGCGGACGTGCTCGTCGACGCGGCGATCACCGTGACGGAGCCTTCGCGGGGGGAGTGGGTGCGCACCGCCGCGCCGATCTGCTGGCCGCGCGTGGTCGCCGAGCATGGTGCGCGTTGCGCCGTCGGCGGCGAGGTCGAGGTCGTCGGCGGGGTCGAATGGCGGGCGGTGTGCCTGGCTTTCGCGCTGCTCGACTGCCACGGTTTCGGACCGCGCCTGGATGTGCGGGTGTGGCTGGCTGAGAGAGATCAGGTCGTGCTCGAGCCGGTGGCGCTGTTCGCCGACGGCGGTCGGGTCAGCGACGAGCTCGCGGTGGCGGTCGACGACGTGCTCGCCCGTGGGGGCCGATCGCGCCTGGCGCTGCACTGGGATGCCGACGAGGACAGCTGGGCTCTCACCGACTGAAGTCGACGAACAGCAGAGCGGCTCGGACCGATTCGGTCCGAGCCGCTCTGGCGTTCGTCAGGTGATGGTGGCGGCCTCAGCCCTCGTCCTCGAAGCCGAGGAACTCGACATCGGCGCAGAACTCCATGCCGGGATCCTCGGGATCGCGGTCAGTCCACTCGCCCACCACGCGAAAGCGGTTCGCGAGCAGAACCGCTTCGACCTCGACGTGAGTGTGGAGCGGATCGCTGGACCTGAGCACGTCGCAGGGCCCGTGCCACGGGTCTTCCGGATCCCACACTTCGATGTCGTGGCCGCTGGGGTAGTACACGACCGAGGCGCGATCGCCTGCCTTCGCCTCGGGAATTTCGTCGGTGTAGTCGTTGGACATCGTGATCAGCTCCTGGGAGTCGGGGTGAGGTAGACGAGCCGGGTGGACGGGATTGCGCGCAGCTGCTGCTCGACGATCGGGCCCGGGGCACCGAAGCCCTCGAGGTGTTCGGGGCCGGGCACGACCACGATTCCGCCGCCCGCCTCGGTGGCGGCGGCGATGAGTCCCCACAGCGCTGGACAGGGCGCGGGTGCGTTCACCAACTGCTCGATGAGGGTGCCGCGCTGGTAGGCGTAGTCGGCGACGCGCTGGCTGTGGGCGGTGGAGTGGGCGTGATCCATCGTGGTGAGCACCGTCCACAGCACCATCACCGGCGGCACCGCTTCGCCGAAGAAGTGGATCTCGGGCAGCTCGACGCCGTAGCCAGCGGCGAACGCAGCCACCACGTCTTCGGTGTTGTCGTCGGCGAGCGCGACACGGAAGTAGGCGAAGATCTCAGTCATCTCGGCCCCTGGAGGTGTCGCTGGCCAGGCAGCGCAGGTACGCATCGAGCGCGTCCATGCCGAGTACCTGGGCGTGCTGTTCGACGACTCGGCGCACCATGTGGGCTTCGGTCTTGTCGGTGAACAGCAGCCACGGACCCCAGTAGGCGGCCATCTCCGCGATTCGCAGTCCGGCCTCGGCCTGCTCGATCGGCAGCGCGATCTCGGGCAGCCACGACAGCTTCCAGCGGTCGGCGCGGGCCAGGAATCCGTAGTGCTTGGTGTGGTCGGCGGTGAGGAATCGTCCCTGCTGCTCGATCATCGGGCACCGGCCTGGGTCATCGTGTGCAGGCCGCCGTTGATCGTCCAGCACTGCTCGGTGCAGCCCTGGTCTCGCAGCTCGGCGGTGAGCTCGCGGTGCTCGGCGTGGAGCTTGAGCGCGCCCCAGCCCGGCCACGCGGCGAATGCCAGCAGCACCGAACCGGTGGTGATCGGGTTGTCGGCCGGGATGACACCGGTCGCCAGCAGCATCCCCGTCGCGACGGATACCGCGCTGATCGCGGCGTCGATCTTCGCGAACGCGCCGCGTTCCCATGCGAGGTAGTGCTGGAACTCGTGGTCGGAATCGTTCATGGTCCTGGTCCCCTTTCGGGTCTTCGAGGGTGGAGAGAACGTCGGCGGGCCGTCCGAAGCCTTGCCTTGTTCTAGACCCTAGTCTACCCCATTGATAGCCACCTTTCACGGCGACACGGGAAAAAGTCGTGTCAATTGTGGTTGACAAAGGTCTAGAAAGGGGTAGAGTAGGTAATAGAAGATGACGGACCGGACCCCGACTCTTCGACCTCCAACCCACCCTCGAAGACCCTGAAAGGGGACACCCATGCTCACCGTGATGGATTGGTTCTGCGGAGCAGGCGGATCGAGCCAGGGCGCGCACGCGGTGCCCGGCGTGACGGTCACCCGCGCTGCGAACCACTGGACCAAGGCAATCGAAACCCACTCGGCGAACTTCCCCGAGACCGATCACTGGATCGGCGACATCCGCGAAGCACCCGTGGACAAGTGGCCGGTCGTCGACATCTTCTGGGCATCCCCCGAGTGCCCGAAGTGGTCGGCCGCGCGCGGTGTGCGCCGCGACTTCGACGCCACCATGCAGGACGGGCTGTTCGATCTGGTCGAGCGCGACGAGGAAGCCGAGCGCTCCCGCGCGCTCATGGAAGAGGTGCCCGGCTACCTGCGTGGAGTGATCGAGCGCGGCGGCCGCGTGCGCGCCGGGATCGTCGAGAACGTCGTCGAGGTCCGCTCCTGGGATCAGTGGGACCGCTGGATCGGCGAGATCCGCGCACTCGGTTACCACACCAAGGTCATCGCGCTGAACTCCATGCACGCTCAGCCCGTGCGCACCCAGCCCGCCCCGCAGAGCCGCGACCGGCTGTACGTGGCGTACTGGTGCCGGTCGCTGGGACGCACCCCCGACTGGAACAAGTGGCTGCGACCGGTGGCGTTCTGCGAGACCTGCGACGAGTGGATCAACGCGGTGCAGGTCTTCAAGAAGGAGCGCGCCGACATGGGCCGCTACCGCCAGCAGTACACCTACAAGTGCCCGCACGTGTCGTGCCGCAACGCGGTTGTCGAGCCCCCGGCGGTGCCCGCTGCGGCCGCGATCGACTGGAGTCTGACCGGCACCCGCATCGGTGATCGGGACCGGCCGCTGGCTCCCAAGACGATGGCGCGCATCACCGCCGGGCTGGCGCGCTACGCCTCGGCCACCCCGATGATGGTCCCCGCCGGTGGCACCTGGCGTGACGACGCAACCCAGGTGACCGACCCGATGGCCGCCCGCACGACGCGCGAGAACGACGGGCTGGCGATCCCGGCACCGTTCCTCGCGCTGCTGCGCTCGGACCGTCCCCGCACGATCGGGCTGCACGAACAGCTCGCCACGATCGTCGCCGACGGCTCCAACCACGGGCTGGTGGTCCCGCCGCTGATGGTCCCGATGGAGGGTCGCGACGGCAAGGACGCCCAGCTCGCCGATGCACCGCTGCGGACCCAGACCACCCGCAACGAGACCGGGATCGCGTTCTGGCCCTTCATCGCCGAGATGCGTGGCGGTGGCTCCGATGCCCGCCCGGTCACCGATGCGCTGGCCACGGTCACCGCCTCGGGCAACCACCACGGGCTGGTCACCCCGCCCGCCAACATTCCCGCCGACGTGTGGCGCTCGCTGCTGGTGCCCTACTACGGCACCGGCCGCGCCCGCCAGATCGGCGAACCGGTCGGCGCGGTTTCCACCCGCGACCGCTACGCCCTGGTCGACGTGATCGCCGCCGATGTCGACATCGACGACGTCCGGTTCCGCATGTTGGAGCCGCACGAGATCGGCACCGCGATGGCCTTCGGCCCGACCTACACGGTGCTGGGCACCAAACGCCAGAAGGTCCGCCAGTACGGCAACGCGGTCACTCCCCCGGCCGCCGAGATCTTGATCAGCGCGCTCGTGGAAGCCATCACCGGCGAAGAACTCGACCGCTACGCCCTCGCCGCCTGACCCACCCTCCCCGACGGTGCCCGGCTCCCGGGCCGGGCACCGTCACCTCCGGAAGGACCCCGATCGTGACGAACCAGTGGATTCTCACCAACCCCGACACCGACGACTACGTCGAAGCCGACGCCCCGACAGCCGCGCTCGCGGTCGGCGCGGTGCGGCGCAAGTACGCCCGCTACGACCTGACCGACGTGCGCGAGCGCACCGTGCGCGCGGTCCTCGAGGTCAGCCACGGCGGCCACCGCTGGCAGTCCTACCTGCCCGGTGTCGTCCACCGCGACGGAGACTGGCTGGTCCTCGATGGGGCGACCGCCCTCTCACTCGACGGTGTAGTCCAGCCCGAAGGGCTCACCAACTACCGCTACCTGCGTGGGATCTGGGCCACCAACCCGAACGTCCGCTTCGACAACACCGTGTCGGTCCTGCTCGACGCTCCCGCCCCCGAACGATTCGATGAAGTCATCGACGCCCTGTCCTGGCACGGGCCGATCGACGATGAACTCCACCACCAGGTGCGCGTGGAGCTCGGCGTCGAAGATCGCACCGTGCGCGTCGCCTACCGCGACTCCGACTCCGGCGGCTGGCGCATCGCGATGTGCCCGGCCCGGGTGCTCGGCGTCCACGACGCCGAACTCGCCGCGGTGCCCGGCTTGACCCCGGACCACGACCTCGTGGTCGTCGACCAGGTCTCCGGATTTCCCGCTGGCTGCGCCACTTGGTCGCGCCACGACGACGCCGAATCCGACGAGTACGCGCGCGCGGAACACCTCGGCTGCGCGCACGACGTCATGTTCCTGACGGACTGATCCCGACCACTCCCCCGCACCGTGACCCGGTCGACCGGACCGGGCCACGGCACCCGAACCAGAGAGCAGGCACTCATGATCGACATCCCCAGCACACCTTCGCGCATCACGCCGGACGCGACCTACCTGGCCGCGATCGCGGCGATCACCGCCCAGATCACCGCCGAGATCACCGCCGACATCGACAACGCCCGGATCCCTTCCGATGTCGGCTGCTTTGCCGATCTGCACACCTACACCGACGCCAATATCTACGCCGACGACTTGGTCACCGACCTGGAGCGCACACATGCGTGGGTGGAGTTCATCGTCGACGTCCAGGACCGCGTCGACGTGTGGCTGAGGGCGGGTCGACCCGACGACATCACCCGCCAGCAGACCGGCTCGAGCTGGCACGAGTCGACACCGATCTACCTCGGCGAGCACCACGAGACAGTCCCCCCTGCAATGGCGGCCGCCCGCGCGGCCCGCGCTGCGACCTTCCGCCGGTCCCCCACCGCCTACACCTTCGGCGCCGGCGCCGACCAACCCGGCCACTGAGCCGCACAGCACCGCCAGCCCCTGCGAGCCTCCCGACGAAAGGACCACCATGACCATCGACCGCGACGCTATCTGGCGCATCACTTACACCGACCACTACGACGAATTCGTCGCCGCCACCGAGGAAGCCGCGCTCGCCGCCGCCCACGCCACTTACCCCGGCCAGCAAGTCTCGTCGACCCGGCCGCTCACCGTGGACGATCTGCTCCAAGGGCACGACGAGAACTGGCGAGATACCGACTTCCTGTTCGATTTCAGCATCGACGGCGACTGGCTGGCCCTGCACTTCACCGCCGCCATCACTCCCGAGGGCGTGATCGACCCGGTGGCGCTGGCCGACTACCGCTACCTGCGTGGGATCTGGGGCGACCTGCCCAGCATCCGCGTCGACGGCGGCCGGATCTCGATGCTGCTCAACGGGCCCGCTCCCGCGAGCGCCTTCAAGGTCCTCTGCGACTACATCTGCGACGGCGGCCCGCTGCATCGACCGACCTACGAGGCGGTGCTCGCCGAGCTCGGCATCACCGACTCCCGCTCTGTGCGCGTCGCGTACCACAGCGACCGCCTCGGGAGCTGGCGCGTCACGGACTGCCCCGCGACGCTGCTGGACTATCACGCCGGGCTGCGTCGCCTGTTCACCGACCTCGGAGAGGAGCAGGACGTGATCGTCGTCGAGGCGGTGCCCGGCTATCCGGCGGGCTGCTCAACCTGGTCGCAGTGGTGCGGTGAAGCCCTCGACATCGCCCGCGCGGAACACCTCGGCTGCGAGCACCAGCTGTTCCGTCCGGCGTACTGATCGACCTTCGCACGACGGGCCGGAACTACATCGGTCCGGTGCGTGCGGGTACGAGAACGGCGGTCGGTGAACCACAGCCCGAAAGCTGTGGGCGGACTCACCGACCGCCAACTGCCCCACCCTCGAAGGAAAGGGCACCGACCAGGCTAACACGCCGATAGCCCCGATCCAGCCGACTCGAAACCCCTTGGGAGAACGGATGTCCCCCACCATCGCACGCCCTCGCCAACACGGTGCTGTCCACCCGCGCCGACGGGTGCGACACAATGCCCGCATGGAGTTCGAGACGCTGGAGGAATGGGCGCAGCGCCACGGCCGCAATCTCAAAGCGGTCCGGGCCCTCGCTGCCCGGCCCGACTTCCCCGCTCCGAAGCGCCCGCGGCCGCGCAGCGGGTCCGGGACACCGTGGCAGGAATACGACAGCGCCGAGCTCGACGACTGGCTCGACCGTTGGGACGCCGCTCGCCGCCCCGAGGAGGTCACCGTGCCCGACGGCACCGACCTCGACGAGTACCGCGCCCTGGGCGCCATCGCCGACCTCATCGGCCGCGCTCGCAAGACGGTCAGCCAGTACCGCGAGCATTTCGACGCCCACGCCTCGTACGAAGATCGCGGGAAGCGGCGCTTCTATCGAACCGGTGACATCATCGACCTGCTCAACGCCCGGCTGGGTTACGGGCGCGCGCTCGACCCCGAGCGCGACCGACGACGGCACGCCACCAGCGAAGACTGAATGGCAAGCCCTCCCGGAGGGAGGGTGCGGCAGCACTGATCAGCTGGCGCGCCGTACCGGCAGATCCGGCGCGCACACCGGATCGGCCGGTACGAAGGCCTCGTCGGGGTGGTAACGACGGAGCTGGCGGCCGAACTCCCGGACCGTCGCGGGCCAGGGATTGGTGATCTGACCATCCGTGCGCTTGAACCACGACGGCACGCCGTCCGGCCACACACTGGCCGCCAGCTGCTTATCCAACCAATCACCGAACCGCGCCATCGCACCTGCAGACACCTCGACCGGACTGTTCAACCGCTCGCCGAGCTCCAAACATGTTCGGATATAACGCGATTGGTGCGCCTTGACGGTCGGGTTGCTGTTGGACGGGGTGAAGCTGTTCGGCCCGGCGATCAGGAACATGTTCGGGAAGCCGGGCACCGCGAGACCGAGGAACGCACCGGGCCGGCCTGCCTGTGCCCAGGAGGTGTGCAGGTCGATCCCGCCGCGGCCGAGCACGGTGATGCCCTCGAGGAATGCCGTGGCGCGGAATCCGGTTGCCCACACCACCGTGTCGGCGGGTCGGTGCGTGCCGTCGACTGTCCGGATGCCGTCGTGGGTGAGTCGTTCGATCGGGTCGGTCACCAGGTGCACGTGGGGTTGGGTCAACGCGGGATAGAATCCGCTGTCGAGCAGGATCCTTTTCTCCCCGATGCGGTAGTGCGGCGTCAGCTGCTCGCGCAGGGCACGGTCAGGGACCTGCCGACGCAGATGCGCGCGCGCGAGCCATTCCGCTGGCCGCGCGGACCAGCCTCGGTGCATGATCGGCGCCAGGGCGAGGTCGGCACCGTGGTGCAGCGCTGCCCGGTAGAGGTCGTGAGCGCCCGGTACCCGCAGCAGCGAGCGGGTGACGGGGCCGAACCGGGCTGAGGGCTTGGGCAGGGTCCAGGCCGGAGTGCGCTGGTAGACGGTGACGGTCGCGGCGGTGCGCGCGATCTCCGGCAGCATCTGCGCAGCCGATGACCCGGTGCCCACGATCGCGACGTGCCCGCTCAGCTCGGCGGTGTCGTCCCAGCGAGCCGAATGGAACGCGCGGCCGCCGAACTCTGCGATGCCTGGAATCACGGGGATCTGGGGCCGGTGGAGCTGGCCGACGGCCCATACGACCGCATCGGCATGAATGAGCTGGCCACGCGTGGTGGTCAGGGTCCACGTGCCGTCATCGTCGTGGTAGCGGGCGTCGCCGATCGCGGTGTCGACCCGGAGGCGGTCTCGCAGACCGGCCCGCTCGGTGACCGATCGCATGTAGTCGAGGATCGTCGCCTGCGCCGGGTACCGGAGGCCTCGATCGCGCCAGCTGTCGAACGCGAAGGAGTACAGGTGGGAGGGGACGTCGCAGGAACAGCCCGGATAGGTGTTCTCACGCCACACTCCCCCGACGTCGGGGCCCTCCTCGAGGATCAGGAAGTCATGGATTCCGGCGTCGAGCAGTTCGGCGCCCATGGTGAGGCCGCCGAATCCTGCGCCGACGATGACGACGCGGTGCCTCGGTGTCGGGGCGCTCATCCCGCCACCTCCCACGACACCTCGCGCAGCGGACGGCCGAACACCGACGACGGCCATTTCGTCCAGTCTTTCCACCACTCCAGGTAGGACTCGGACGCCATCGGCGCGTCGAGTGCGTGCAGCGGGATCTCGAACGCGGCGACGAGTTGGTCGGCGTGGGCGGCGAGCACGCGGCGGTGCCGCAGCAGTTCCGCTTCGACGGCGTGCGCGCGGCGCGGCGAGAGCTGCCGATGGGCGGCGAACCAGCCACCTCGGGCATAGATCCGTTCGAGGGCGAAGACCGCCGCGGCCGACTCGAGGACGGCGCGGGCGGTCTGGTCGGCGGCGTGCTGAGATGCTGTGAATGCGGCGGCGGCCGCCAGGCGCTCCCCTGTTGCTGTCGCGAGTTCGATTGCGGCGGTGTCGATGTCGATTGCGGTACCGGCAGCGGAGTAGTTGTCGCTGCGGACGCCGGCGGCGATGACCTGTTCCCGTTCGACGAGCATCCGTACCCACCAGGGCAGGTGCGGCGGCTGGTGCCGTGGCCGCAAGGCGGTGATGTCCACACCGCCGACGACCGACAACCCGGCCTGCTTGAGCAGTACCTGGGACTCTCCCTCGGCGGTGATGATGCCCTCGACGACACCGATCCAGTCGCCGATCCAGTTGACCCTCAGCGAGGCCTGCGCGGCGCCGCGCTGGCGGCAGGTCAGCAGCGCGGTATGGGCGGTGTAGCCCAAGAGAGGCTTCGCGATCATCGACCACAGCGCTTGCACAGGGTCGCCAGCGGCGGACCCGGCGCGCATGTCCTGCAACGCACGGCCCAGGATGCTGGTCGCGGTGACGGCCGCGAGCGCGGAAACGACATCGCGGCGCACGGTGCCCCGCTCGGCCATCACGGTGGACCCGGTCTTGCGCGAGGACGTGTACTGGTGCAGCACAGCCAATCCCGCGCGCGCGGCCGCAGCGGCGGCATTAGCCAGATCCAGCCGACCTTCACCCAGCATCCCGATAGCCCGGTGCCAACGCGCACGCGGCGCGAGAGCGCATTCGAGATGCCCGGCAGGGTTCATCACCGCCCAATCACCGCCGAGCAGAGCATCACGCGGGACGAACACCGCGTTGTAGCGGATCATCGCGTGATCCATTGGCGCCCAAGACTTGTCAGGCAAGGTGTGGATGTGCAGGCCAGGCACCAGCGACCCGTCCGGATGCCGGAATCGCATCAAGAACGGCAAGACGCCTTCGTCTGCACCGTCGACGATCAGCCGTGCGGTCGTGACGCCGATCCGCGCGCTGGAGGCGGCGATGTTGGGCATGAACTTCCACGAGCCGGCGTTGGGTGAGTCCAGCCAGAACCCGTCGCGCGTGCTGTCCCAGGTGGCTGTGGTCTGCTGGTCGGCCCCGTTAGTGCCGCCGAGTTCGGTCAGCGCCAGCAACCCGAGGGCGCGGCCGTCGTCCAGTTCAGCGGCGAGTTCGCTCTGGTACTCCGAATTGCCGTTGCCCAGCGCGGTGATCGCGCCGACCGACAGGTCCAGGTGCCCGGTCAGCACTGGGATGAGGTGCGGTGCAGCAACCGCCGCCCATTCGCACAGCCTCCCCCGCAGTCGCGGATCCGCCGAGATCTCCGACGACGACCCGCCGAGCTTGGCGATCACCGCCCGGAGCAGCGGCGCGCCCTGATGCGCTTCCTCGGCGTAGGTGGTCCCTGAGCATGGGCTGTCGTCGAGTGCGAGGATGGCTGCCCGAACGCGCTCGTGGACCTCGTAGTGCGATCCGAGAATTGCTCTGCGCAACGAGGCGATGGTGGGATCGAGTTGCGGGGGCGGCGGCGCATCTAGCGCACGCGCGTGGGCGACATTTACTGTGGTCATTGCAGGGGCTCTCCAGTTTCTGCGTCAGCCCCCAGGCGATTTGCTGCCGACTGGGGTGCTCGTCCGATGTCCCCCTGTTCTCAGGCGGGGGGACATCTTCAATTTCGGAGTGATTTCCGAATCTCCTTGCACTGCATGTGATCTGCCGCGCCCATGGATTGAGCGAGGCGCGAAGTTGACTTCCGACCGCCCTCCGCCACGGCGCAGGCGGGCTTCTACCAGGCGGAACGGACGAATTCATGCCGGACACTCCCTCGCTAGTTCTATAGGTTCCAATGTATCTAAATGGTGCCACAGCGGCAATCGGTCGGCTATCCGACGTAACACCTCAACCGAAGTCGATACCTAGATGGCGACCGGCCGTCACTCGCCGGTGCGGACTGTCACCTCGCCTACAATATCGAACATGCGTTCGATGGCAGCAGAGCCCGGGCCGGCGGGGACCGACCTCGCCGCGCTGCCGCTCGCCGATCGCCTCGCCCGACTTCGCGAGCAGATGGACGCCATACCCGCTCGTGCGGGATCTCCGAAGCGCACGCCGGTTCCCGGGCACGACGTCCTTGCCGTCCCGGGCCCGCTCGGCGAGCTGCTGCCTGATCACGGTCTGGCGCGCGGCACGATGGTGACGTGCCCGCGCGGCGCCGTGCTGTGCGGACTCCTCGCGGCTGCGACTGCGTCGGGTCGCCACGCGGCGGTTCTGACTGACCCGACGGGGCCTCAGATCGGGCTGCTCGCGGCGTGGGAGATGGGTGCAGCGCTCGAGCGGCTGGCGGTGATCGCGACTCCGGACGACCGGGCCGCCGAGGTCATCGGGGTCTTGGCTGACGGACTTGACATGATCGTGATCGACCTGCCTCGCGCCCACATCCGACGGGCGGACTTCGAGAAGCTACGGGGTCGATTGCGTGCCAGGGGCGCGATCCTTGTCGCGACCCGTGCCGATTGGGCCAGGCAGGCTCATCTGGACCTGCGTATCCAACGGCGGCCGACCTACGGCTTGGGCCGAGGCCGGGGCCGGGTCACCCAGATCGATCTCGACGTCGAGGTTGTCGTTGCCGGGCGCCGTGTCCGCCAGGGCCGGGTCGTGCTGCGTGGATGTGGCGGTCGTACCCAGTGGCATCGCCCCGAAGCCGTGCCAATCAGGCTGGCCCACACCGGATGACGCCACCATCCATCGATCCCGCGATGATGCCCCGCCTGTCGCGGCCGCTGCTCCAGCACCGGCGAAGCTCACCTTGTCGAGATCCGGCCCCTATAGTGCCACTTCGACAATGGGTATATGCCGATGGAATACGGCTACCAACAGCGTCGGAATAGCGCGAGCCGCTAGACCCGGGGGGGGACGGGGTCTAGCGGCTCGACCAGCGTCAGGCTGTGCCCTACGCAACGGACCGAGGGGGGATCGGTCCTCGCAGGTCACATTACGCCTGAATCAGCAAATGTGAAGCATTCTCATCTGGAACTTGAATAAGTGCCTTCAGGAGAGATCAAGGTGACGGTTCATGGCCATCGCTGCGTCAGCGAGGTCGGCCAGCTCGATGACGGTGACACCAGCCTGCTCGAGCTTCTCGACACCAACACAGTCCGCGACGAACGTGCTCGGTTCGCGCCACGCGATCACGACGGTGGGAATTCCAGCGGCCAAGATGCGATCCGTGCATGGAGCACGGTCTTTGGAGGCTCGTTCGGAACAAGGTTCGAGGCTGGAATAGATCGTCGCGCGGGCAAGACGGGGATCGTCGAGGCTCAGTTTGTTCAGTGCGGCTTCTTCGGCGTGGACCTTCGCGTCGGTTTCGCGGGAGAATCCGGTGGCGATCTCCTCGTCATCGACAACGATGACGGCGCCGACCGCGAACGCGCCTTCGGCCTGCGGGCACTGGTAAGCGAGGTCGATCGCCCGGCGCATCCAGTGGTCGTGATCAGGCATGGGAAGTCTCCTTTGGTGCGTAGCGCAAGAGGGCGACGTCTCCGATCTGCGTGACGTCGATCAGATGGAGACGGCGGGTGGAGCCACCTGGATAGTCGGCGGGGTTGACGAACCGCGGCGCGGACGGATCGCCGACGAGCGTTGGGCCGATGGCGAGGTGCAGTTCGTCGGCGAGGCCGGCGGACAGGAATTCGGTGTGCAGGTGGGTGCCGCCCTCGACCATGAGCCGTTCGACACCGGTGTCGCCGAGGTGATCGAGCAGCGCCGCGAAGTCGATCGTCTCGCCGAGGTCGACGACCTCGGCAAGATCGCCGAGTTGGTCGCGCAGCTTCGGAGCGGCGGCGGTCACCGTGTAGACGAGCGGGTTCGCCGACGAGGTGCCGTGATGCCAGAACTTCGCGGCCGAATCCAGGTCGCCGGTCGCGGTGACGGTGATCTTTCTCGGATGCGCGGGCTTGCCTGCTGCGACCCGTTCAGCCTGTCGCGCTTCACTTTTCACGATCAGCCTGGGGTTGTCGGTGCGCACGGTTCCAGCACCGATCATGATGGCGTCGGATTCGGCGCGGACCTGGTCGACGCGGTCGAAGTCGGCCGGGTTGGACAGCAGCAGCCGCTGGTCGGTCATGTCGTCGATGTAGCCATCGATGCTCGCCGCGACCGACAGGACAACGTAGGGCCTCACGCCTTCACCGACCAGCGTTCGGCGGCGTCGACGAACTCACGGATATGCGGGTCAGCGCTGGATGCGTCGATTGCTGCACTGAGCTGGCGCACCGGGGCGAGGACACGCTGGGAACCAGTGGCGACGCCGGTACGCATCGCGTCGACGCCGATCGCAGCGGCAGCTGCGTGATCACCGGCGGCGACGTGGGCCAGGGCCAAGCGCCCGTTGTAGACACCTCGGTCGCGAGCGTAGGTTCCAGGCATCGAGGCGATTGCGCGCTCGAACTGAGGAATCGCCGCGGTGTGATTGCCCAATCGCAGGGCCGCAGTGGCCTGATGGACCTCGACGTATGCCTCGTCGAGGAAAAAGCCCCAGTCCGAATCGTGGTCTGCTGTCGCAGCCAGCTCACGAGCACGGTCAAATGCGGCAGCACTCGCCCCGGCGTCGCGCAGCAGCGCGTGCCCCCATGCGGTGAACAGGGTCGCGACTGCACCGAACCGGCTGCGTGGTGGCGCCTGCATCGCGGCGGCCTCGGCGCTGTCGAGCGCTGCTTCACCGTCACCCTGATCGCACGAAATCTGGGCCTTCCTGATCGATACCAACGCGATCGAGGCCGGATCGTTGAGGGCGAGGGACCATTCGCCAGCTTTGTTCACCCAGTGCTTTGCCCGGCTCCACGTCTGCGCGTCCTGGTGCAGCCACGCCGCGCCTTCGCCGTAGAGAATGCGCATACGGAGCAGCTGAGTCGGGTCTGCGGCGCCCGCGCGACGCAGTTGTCCGAGCATGGCGATGTTGTGCTCCATCAGCGGAATGACCGGGCCCGAACCGCACAGATTGTCGCTGTCGATGAGCGACAACCGTAAGTCCCTGAAATGGCTGATCCAGTCCGTCTCGGCAGTGACGGCCGGGGCTGCGGCGGCGGGACGGCCGCCGATGGCGGCGGTCAGCGCTGCGGCCCCGATTCCGGTCACGACGGCGCGACGCGGTAGCTCCACGACGATGACCTCTCCGTCTGGGGTGCGGGCGAGCACCTGCACCTGATTCGTGTCGTCGACACCAATGGTGCCGATCGCCAGCGTAGCCGGATCTTCTTGTCGCGCCACAAGATCACCGGCAGGGCCGTCGACGCCACGAAGGCGGTCGAACCGTGCCTGCACGCATGCGGGAGATTCGGTGAGCAGCTTGTCGAGCCTTTGTCGATTGCGTACGCGGATCACGACATTGCTGTCGGGCGAAGTCCAGCTCACAACCGTCTTTTCCGTGACTTCGAGCGCGTTCGCGAACTCCAGCAGCGACAGGTTCATCGCCTTCATCAGGGCGCGAACTGTCTCGCTCGACCACTCATATACGACCGACGACATTGCGACCAGCCCCCGTGGTGTTTGGTGTGATCCACGAAAAATACACCCGCAGCGTCCCGAAGGGTGAGATTTCGGGAGCCGACCAGGAAATATTCCGAATTGCCTGGTGGCGCTGAAACTTCCGTCTAACTACCTGGCAACTTCGTTTCCCGCCGCCGATTCTGAATTCGGCGCACCTGGCCGGGACAGAGCTGGATCAATTCTCCACTCGGATACGCCGATCTGAACAGACCCCTTGCTGCTCATCGATCGCCCGGCCGGTGCGCCCCCTCACCCATTGGATCTCTTGGAGGCGCGATGTATCCGGCCACCGATCTGCCCGCGCAGATCCTCCCCGAGTACCAGTGCGAGGACGCGCCGCCCGACCTCCGGCTCGACGAGGCGCGCGCGATCCTGACCTTGCACGGCACTCACAAGCCGCACTGTCCCGTCTATCTGTGCGCACTCGCTCGTGCCGCGACGGTCATCCATTGAGCGCGCTCGACACCGGTGAGATCGCCACCGTCATCGTTTGTGAACTGCCGACTGGTCGCGAACTGGTCGCTGCGTTCCGCGGTGGGTTCGGCCATCTGCCCGGTGACCACCTGATCGGCCGTTGGGGGCAAGCGCTCGCGCAGCTGCACCGCACCCGACATATCAACCCGGACAAGGCGACTCGGGTCGACCAGCGGCGTGCCGAGATGGTCGAGATGGTCGATACCTGGGTTGCCAACTACACCAACCTCGCCGGTGCCGGCTACGGCGCCGCAGCCGACCTGATGGCCGCCACGTACGTCGGTTTCGAGGCGCTTTTCCACTCGAGCACTCCGGTCGACTTCGAAGACCTTCATCGGGCATGGACCGCCGTCGCTGACCACGTCGTCGCCTGGGACGACCTGCGCACCGGCCACGCGCCTGTGCCGTGGCCTCTGGACCTTTCTCCGCAATCTCTCACGAACGAAAGGTGATTCATCATGTTCGACCTCGCTAGCGACCCCCAGTTCATCGCCACTTGCGACCGTGAGGGAATCGGAGTCGACGTTGCGGCCGACGCCGTCATCGACGGCACGATGGTGTTCCTGCGCTCCAACGACTCCCGTACCCAGGACGGCTACCACCCGATCCTCGTCGGCGCCGGAACACGGCGGAAGGTCACCGCGCTGATCGGCCTCGGCCCGCGCGACACCGACCGCGCCGCGATCGTCGACAGCATGGCGGTGATCAACGCCGCCGGGCCCGACGCGGTGATCGACCTGACCACTAACCCCGAAGGCATTGCGCTGCGCCGCGAGCTCAAGGAGGTCGTCGGCGTGCCGCTGGGCTGCTGCTTGACCTACGACCTGTTCGCCCAGCCACGCAAGAAGCTCGGCCGCGATGAGTTCTTGGAGCGGTTCGAGCTCGGCCTGGACTCCGGCGTCGACTTCGTACTGATCCACGCCGGGATCAACCCCGAACTTGCTCGGATGAGCGAGCAGTCGAATCGGATCATGCCGACGACATCACGCGGCGGTGGCCTGGTCGCGCGCTACATGCGGATGCACAACACCGAATCCCCGCTGCACGAATTCTTCGACGGCATCCTCGAAATCTGCCGACGACGCGGTGTCGTACTCGACCTCGGCGACATCTTCCGTCCCGGCGCCACCGCCGACGCCGGAGACGAGCTCAAATGGCGCGAGATCGAACTGCTCGCACAGCTGCGCCACCGCGCGCTCGACGCGGGTGTTCAGGTGCTGTGCGAGACCGGCGGCCACATTCCACTGCACCGTATCCCCGAACTCATCCCCGCCTACAAAGAAGCCCTCGGCGGTGCCCCGCTGTGGCTGGCCGGGCCGATGGTCGTCGACAACGCCGTCACGCTGGACTCGATCGTCAACACCCTCGGCGTCGCAGCAGCAGGCACCTGCGGTGGAGACATGTTCGCCTCCATCACCCAGGTCGAGCACTACCTGATGCCCACCGGCATCGACACCGCCGAAGCGGTCCGTAACGTCAAGGTCGCCATCACCGCCCTGGAACTCGGCCGCGGCAACACCACCGAGATAGCGCGCCAGCGCGCCATATCGGTCGCCCGGCGAGCCAACAACTGGGATGTCCAGGCCACCCACGCCCTCTACCCCGGTCTGGCCACCAACGCCTTCATCAACGCCGGACTCAAAACCGGTGCCCCCTGCACGATCTGCGGATCGCTGTGCCCGCACCTCACCGCGAAGAAGGACCACGAGGAAACCCCCGTACCGGCGGGCACCATCCCCCTGCCCCTCACCGTCTCGGAGAGCTGACATGACCACCACGCTCGGCACCGACCAGACCACCATCCTCGCTACCACCATCACCCGCCGACTTGCCGACTCAGCCGACCTCTCCCCCGCCGCGAACCGAATTGCCGACGACCTGCTGGCGCTCGGCCACTGCGTCCCGACCAACGATTCGCTGATCCTGGGCGGCTCAATGGCCCGCGGCGAGCCGACCTGGATCCACCACAACGGCGGCCGGCTCCTCATCAGCGACCTGGACCTGCTCTACGTTCACTCCGGCCCCGAACCGGCCATGCCTATCGCGCAACTGCGGGCGATGGCCGAAAGACGTTTCCCGGCAGTCGATATCATGGTTCTGCCCGTGCACCAGTACCGCGTACTGGGCACCTCGCTGGGATACGACTTCAAGAACCTCGGCATCGACCTGACCGGACGTGGCTTGCCCGAGCACACACCCGTGCGCCTCGATGACCGCGACGCCTACGAGATCCTGCTGTACTACGTGCAGGCCTACTACTGGCACCAGCTCAACGAAAAGTGGCTGGCCGGGCGCGACACCACTCAGTTCCACCTGCTCGTCAACCGCCTGTGCATGAAGGTCCTGCGCGCCACCGGGATGCTCGACGGTGCCTATGCCCACCACGATTTCGACGCCATGGCGCCACACCTGTCCGAGCAGATGCGCGCCGAACTGCGGTGGCGGGCCGACCCCACCCAGATGCCGATGGACCCAGGCAGGATCTGGCACTACCTCCATGATGCGTTCCGTCGCTTCGACTATGTCTTCGGAGGTCCCCGCCCGGACGCAGTGCGGCTGAGCCGCTACGCGGTCACCAGCAGCGGGCAGATCATCGCGCGCCACCAGCGCGTCGCCAACGAACTCGCGCGCGAAGTCGCCGCGACCTGGGCCTCCTGCCCTTCTCTCGGCGACCTCGCTACGGTGGAACGAGCACTCTGGTCCCGCGTCACTGGCTGGACCGGAACCAAGCCCTCGCCCGGCCCCGCCGCCTACTTCGCAGCGCACCGGGCCGAGATCCATGACCACCTCCTCGCAATGAAAGTGCAGGTCGCTGCATGAAGATCCTCGTCACCGGTGGCGCCGGCTACGTCGGCGCCACCGTGACCCGGCTCCTGCTCGACGCCGGGCACCAGGTCGACGTTGTCGACGACCTCTCCCGAAACGACGACCGCCAGATCCCCGTGGAAGCGAACTTCCACCAAGTGCGCGTACAGGACATCGCCCAGGTACTCACCCCCGGATCGGGATTCGACGCCGTGCTGCACTTCGCCGGGCTCATCGCGGCAGGCGAGTCTATGACTCACCCACAATGGCACTGGGACAACAACACTCGTGCATCCCTCGCACTACTTGACGCCATACAAGCAGCGGCGGTCCCGCGCCTGGTGTTCTCCTCCACCGCAGCGGTATACGGCGAGCCCGAGGAAGTCCCCATCGTCGAAACGGCCGCTACGAACCCCGTGAACACATACGGCGACACCAAGTTGGCCGTCGATCGGGCCATCGCCTCGATCACCCGCGCGAGCGAGCTCGGCGCGATCAGCCTCAGATACTTCAACGTCGCGGGAGCGCACACCTGCACTGACGGGTCGATGATCGGCGAACGCCACACGCCCGAAACCCACCTCATCCCACTTGCCCTTGACACAGCAGCCGGGCTCCGAGAGAAGTTCACGTTGTTCGGCGACGATTACCCGACCCCGGACGGCACTTGCGTCCGCGACTACATCCATGTCACCGATCTCGCACACGCTCACCTGCTCGCTATCGATGCGATCAACCCTGGCGAACACCAGATCTACAACATTGGCAACGGAATCGGATTCTCTAACAAGCAGGTCCTCGATGCGGTTCGCCAGGTCACCGGCGTCACGTTCGAAACTGAAACAGCACCTCGACGGCCCGGAGATCCCGCCGTCCTCTACGCATCCTCCGAACTCGCACAACGCGACCTCGGCTGGAAGCCAATGCGCCCCGACATCGAGGCCATTGTCGCCGATGCGTGGGCGTTCAACCAGCTCGGACGTCGTTCAGTGATGGGCCCCTCGTTGACCTGACCGAACTCGGCGTCGAGGAAACGAGATGCTGTTGCAGTACTTCGCCGAGCTGGACAACGATTCGGAGACCTGGACGTCGAAGACGTGGGGCGGGCTATCGCCAGCGTGATGGCCCGCGCTCCTCCTAATCAAGCAATCCGGGAGCGGCCAGTTCCGGCGGCGGCCCGCCCCCTATCCCGGTGGCCGGACCGATCACCACCCAATCGGACATCCTGCTCACGCGCGACCAGTCGATGCTGGGATAGGTTGTGGGCGTGGATGATCCGGGCTGGCTGACGCGCGGGATCGTCTGGGCCATGGTGGCGGCGGTAGCCGGTGTCGGGTGCGCGGCGATCACGCTGCTGGTAGTCGAGATGTGGCTGCCGTCGTGGGCGGCGCTCGCAGTCTCGCTGCTCGTGCTGGTCGCTGTCCATCGCGCGGTGGTGCGAGGTTTGCCGGTCATGTGGACTTGGACGATCGCCAAGCAAGTGGATCGCCGGCGTCGGCGTCTGCCGCGATCAGCGGTGCCTCCTGACCTGCGCCGCGCCGTCGACTAGCGGCTCCCGAATACCCCTGCGCCACAACTTGGCCCATCGTCGGTGCTCGCCGCCCCATGTCACTGCGGGCCCGATGCTGCTGGTCGCGGTGAATGCGGCCGTGACGCACGGTGGTATCTGGTTTCATGTGCCAGTGCAATCCGAATCCGATGATGACGGCCCCGTCGACTACAGCGAACTCGACCCTCCGTGCCACCACTGGGATGACCAGGTGGGCACGGTAATGGCGGGTGCGCCCGGCATCGCCCCTATGTCGGCGGTCTCGACCTGCGCGGCGTGCATCGTTCGATCCCAAGGGTACGTCCAGCTGAAAACCGGCATCCCCGCTGGCCCCTTCGTCCCCCATCAGCCGCACACCCCAGATCGGGCTTAACCCGCCCTGCACTCGTAGACGTCGGCGACGACTACACCCACCACGACATCGACCGATCCCCCCGGTTTCTAACGAGAACTGGTAAAACTCTTTACCGGTCAAAGATTTTACCGGTACGCTGTCCGGCATGGTGACCGACGAGGACGAACGCCGCGAACTGGCACTGTCCCAGCTCGACAGCGTTGTCGAGCGCCGGATGCGCGTCGACGACGAGCTGCTCGACGCGATGGCGTATGCGCTGGAATGCAAGGCGACCCGCAACGAGGTCGCCCGCCGCGTCCCGGTGCTCTCCCGGCCCACAGTGCTCTCGGTGCTGAACCTGATCGACCTCAAAGACGAGGTCAACCGGGCGCTCGCCGAGGCCGGGATTCCGGTGCCCACTTCCGATGGCACCGAAGCGGTCTGGCTCTTCATCGTCAGCAAGCCCCGGCGTGGACTCACCATCCAGCACGACTCGAACACCCTCGAAGACGGCGGCGAACCGGGGTCTCCTGGACGTAGAGCGGCGGCCGAGCGCGTCGCGGGCAAGGTCGTGCCGGTGCTCTACGACGCCGGATTCGAGCTGGCCGCAGGAAAGTTGCGACTCACCCGAGATGACGCGGCGACCGCGTTCGGCGACCCGGAATCGACGCTGTGGGTGCTTCCAGCCCAGAAGGCGTGACCGAACTCCATCACTACCCGACAATCTGACTACGAAGGGGGCACCACGATGCCCAAGAAGACGACCGTCGATCGAGTCAAAGTGGTCCGCGAGATGTGGCCCAACGACGATTTCAACGCCTTGCTCGACTCCGACGACCTCGCCACCGCCGCGGCGGCGGTGCGCGAGATCATGCAAAGCCTGGCCACCGCGACCTGCGTCGGCCGGTCGCGAGAGAACTCGCTGCCCTACGCCGGTGACGGCTACGACCTGATCGGCGGCCTCGCCTCAGCAACCCTGTCGGAGCAGGAATTGCTCACCAACCTCGAGGCCTGGGCCAACAACCTCGCCACCGACGCGACCCTGCGCCATGCCGACCACCGCGGGGAGACCGCCGAGGTCAGCCGCGCCCACGCCTCCACCACCGCCTACGAACTCAGCGAATCACTGCGTGCCGCAGCGCAGCACCTCGCCGAAGCCACGGCCGCGCTGCGCACCGCCCATACCAAGATCAGCCCGCTCTACCAGGACGAAGACTAGGAGTCCCCGTGACCACCCACACCGCCGAGGAAGTCGCCGCGCTGCTGGAAGCCGGTGCCCGTGCATCGGATTCGCCTTTCCAGCAGGCTGCGATCCACCTGCTCACCTACACCGATCTACCAGGTAGGGCCGATCTGCAGCCCTACCTGGACATCGAGGACGTCGATCTCAACGGCCAGTCCGTGCCCGCCGCGTGGATCCGCGACTGGCACGGCATCGGAAAGCTCAAGGGTCTGGGGCACCTGCACGGCGGCGCGGAGCGACTCGTGCGCCTGGCCGCCAGCATGGCCCACGGGGAACCGGTCGACCTGTCCGCGACGCTGAGCGGGCTCGGCCACGCCCACGCCCGTCGCGTCCTGGAAGCCGTCGCGATCTGCAGTGGTGCCGACGAGTTCTACGAGATCACCGAAACACCTGCGCTGCAACGCAACAACAGTTTCCTCGCCGCTCTGCTCGGCGAGACCAGCCCCACCGGAGAAGGACGATCCGAATGACCACGCTGCCAACTCAGGAAGTGATCTTCCTCAACGCCGCCGATGCCGCCGACTGCGCCGCGCTCGCACTGTCCGACGTCCGCGACTGGCTGAACTCGGACTGGTCCGACAGCAAGCCGCTGACCGACGAAGCCGCCGATGCTCGCGCGGCGGTCCGAAAGCGGCTCGAATCCATCAAGGACGAAATCCGCGAGCTGGAACAGCAGCTGCGGAGTGGAGCAACCAGCCTGCGCAACCGACGGTGAACAGGGGAAACTGAATCATGGCGATCGACTGGGACCAGTTCTACCCGCCGAGTGAGGAGAAGCGCGATCAGAAGCGCCGCGACCTCCTCGCACGGGCCCGCACCATCAAGAGCAAGGGGTGGGACGACTACCAATACGTGTGGAGCACCGGCGAAACCGTCGGGGTTGCCCTGCTGCTCAATGATGACGCTGTCTTGGCTGAGATGGGCGAGACCCAGCGCGATGTGCTGAGCCGCTGGGCCTACGACCTCTTCGGCCAGAAAGACGGCTCTGCCGACGAAGCAGCCGACTTCGCACGAACCGCAGACTGGTTCGCGAACGCGCGCGCAGGACTCGCCAGCTGATTCATCGTTTTCTCGACACCGGGCCGGCCTACGTCGTCGGGCGGGAACCGTCGTGGCGGGGCCGCAGCGCGTAGGCCGGGACGAGCTGATCGGTCAAGGTCAGGGGTACGCGGCGGCCGTCGGCATAGGTGATCGAGTAGGTGACGCGCCCCATCCACCAGCCGTCGACGCTGGGCACCCAATGGCTCAACCACCCCGGACGCTCGCCGCGCATGTCCAAGCCTGCCCCGTTGACGTGGCAGGGTGTGCCCGGATCCCGGATCAGCACCGCATCCAGACGCACCCACACCGGCCTCGGCGGACGCACGACAGTTCGGGCGAAATGCCCTGTGGAGTTCGGATACAGCAGCTCCGACCCGGTGCCCTCAGTCCGGGGCGCCGCAGGATCGACTCGCCGGGGCCCGTCGGCCGTCGGCGTCGCGGCTTGTCGGTCTATCGGATCGCCACCTTCCGACCTCGAACGCATGTTCGATAGAATACCGCACGGTTCATTCGCCGTGCCGCGCCACTTCTCAGCGTTTGCCATAAGTACGCTCAGAGAATGGTGCGAATCCCTGCGCCGATGCTGGCGTCCCCGGGAACTCTGCCTTCTGCGTCCTCCATCTGGGCATTTGAGATGAAGTGGGACGGACAGCGGGCGATAGCGCGCTGCGACGAGACAGGTTGCCGCTTGTGGAGCCGGAATCTGCATGAGGCCACCGACTCCTACCCCGATCTAGCTGCGCCTCTGGCGGAGGCCACTGCAGCTCTCGGTGACGGGCTGTTGCTCGACGGCGAGATCGTCGCCCCCGATCCTGACACGGGGGCGCCCTCGTTCGCGCGTTTACAGCGCCGCATGCACGCGCGCCCCACCCGGGCGCTGCTCGATGAGATCCGCGTCGAGTTAGTCGTTTTCGACCTTCTCGCTGTGGACGGGGTCTCGACGATGGATCAGCCCTACTTGGCGCGCCGCGAGCTTCTCGACCGGCTCGCGGTCGAGCGTGGCCGGATCCGGGTACCGCCGTTCTGGATCGATTTCGATCCTTCCCATCTGCTGGACGCCGCGGAGCAGGCCGGTCTCGAAGGGGTCGTCGCCAAGCGCACCGATTCGGTGTACCGGCCGGGCACGCGCACCAGGACATGGATCAAGGCACCGATTCGCCGCAGCGCGGAGGGGATTGTTGCCGCCTGGATCGAGGGCACCGGCGCGCACTCCGGCACCGTCAGATCGCTGGTGCTCGCCGCATACGACGGTCCCGATCTGCGCTACATCGGCGGAGTCGGCACCGGTTTCACCGCCGCAGACCGACGAGCACTCCGAGATCGGTTCGACGAGATCGCCCAGCCGACCAGCATGATGGTCGGTGCACCGCGCTCGGTGATGACGATAGCGCGGACCGTCGAGCCGATTTACGTCGTGGACGTGGAGTACAGGGAGCTGACCGGCGACGGCTCCCTACGTCACCCGTCCTATCGCGGACTCCGACCAGATCGTTCCGCCCTCGACATCACCGTCCCGACACGATGATCTCACCGACCCCCTCCCCCATCCCCGGCATCGTCTCCTGGCCCGTGCTGTTTCTGCTCACCCTCGTCACGATCGGCCGCTGGTGGCTGCTACGCGAACGTGACGTCGACCGCCTCGTCAATCGTGCGATCACCGCGGCGCTGGTCGGGCTCCTCCTGCGAGAAACGTGGGTCCAGTACCTCCTTGTGCTGGCTCTTCCTATCCCAGACAGGGACGTGATCCAGCTCGCCAACCAGGGCGTGTTGGCCGCGATCGTGCTGTGCGTGGCATGCATTTACGGTCTGGCGCAGCTGTGGGCCGGTGCCGACCCCGAGGGAACGTGGCGTCGGCAGCGTGCCTATGACGCTGGTGCCCTGGTCGCGGGCGCGATCATCCTGATCGCCGGAACGCCAGCACGAAATGCAGGTCAACTGATCGACCAGACTCTCGGCTGGCCGGCGGTCGTGGCGTGGATCGCGTTCTACATCCCGCTCGCCGCTACCGCATGGCTCGTCGGGAAAACCAGCATCCACGAACTACGGCACCCCGACGCCGCCACCACCTGGCGCGAACGCATGGTCATCGCCGGAGTACTCGGTATCGCCCTCGTCGCCGGGATCGACTCGATCGCCAACCCGACCCTGACGATAGTCGCGGTGCTCGGTGACCATCCCGCTCTTGATCCCGACATGGGCTACAAGACCTGGACCTTCTTCATCGACGCAGTGTGGGGCGGCACCGTAATCGCGGTTCCGCTCATCAGCGCGGTGCTCATCCAGACGGGCTGGGACCGCGCCGGGCGATATTGCCGCCGACTCGAGCCGCTGTGGCGTGACCTCACCGCCGCCGTGCCCGAGATCGTCCTCACCACACCACGCAACAGCAACGGGCGGACCGTCCCGGCCACCCGGCTCTATCGGATGACCGTCGAAATCCGCGACGCGGTACTCAACCTCCAGCGCTACGCCGCCGACACCCCTCCTGAGCTCGGAGACCGCGACGCCCGAACCTTCGCTCATCACCTCGCCGCTCTGATCGACGCGAAAGCGGCGGGTGCCGTCCCCTTTCGTTCTCCATCGCCGGGGACTTCGGTGCAGCCACGAGCTCGCGACCTCACCGCCGAACTTCAGCTGCTGCTCGACCTCGCCAAGGCATGGCCGCCCTCGACCCGCTACCCAGACCACCAGCCTGCCGATACGGCCCTTGGCCGCATCGGAGCCCCAGGGAAATAGCCACAGCCAGTGGGTGCCCCTGGCCGAATCGTCGGCGGTTGGACACGTCAGAAGTGCAGTGCGCCAGGCTGGTTCGGCACGGGGCCGCTCTCGGTAGTCAAGAGGCGGTAGAAGAACGTCTCGCCGGGCAAGGGCACCGGTCCGCCAGGGAAACCGTCGAGCCACTGCGAGAAGTTCAGCGGCGCTGCGGGCGGGTTCGGGGTGAAGCCCTGCCGCAGGTAGAACTTGGCGAGTTCCTGGTCTTCGGTGAGGTACTGGCCGTAGAGGATCTCGACCCCGCCCCGGTAGGCGGCCATGGTCGACGCGCGCACCAGCGCCGCGCCGAGTCCGTGTCCGCGGTGGTCGTCGTCGACTGCGACCAGGTGCAGCTTGGCGGTGAACAGCAAGGCCTGCATGACCGCAGTGGTACCGAGATGGTGTCTCTCGGCAAGGTCGGACAGGAACTGCGCGGCCGGACCAACGAGCGCGCCACCGACGACCTGCCCGTCGAGCGTGGCGACCACGGCGGCGGTGCGCGCCCATACGACCGCGTCCAGGTTGTTCCCGGTCACCGCGGCCATCAACATGCGGTGGCTCGTGTCGGGGTCACGTAGTCCTTCGGCGAGAAACCCGTCGGCGTGGGCGCGGACCAGGTTCGCGGCCAACTTCGGACCGCCGGCCCCAGCCATCTCGGCCCATCGCTCGAACCCCGCCAGATCCTCGGATGTTCGTGCCCACCGCACCCGGTACGGTCCGACCGCGACCTCCTTCGACGCTGCTGACGCCAGCACGCGGCGCGGCGACGCGCGGCGCGGCGCGGTAGACCTTTTCGGCTTGCGCCCCTTGGACTTCGGCACCGGACAACCCCCTTGTCGGATACGAACTGCTCCTCGTGAACGGTACCGGCTACGAGCCAACCGTCGCCCCAACTCCGGTGCGAATCCGACGCATCCCAGAGCCAGTGCGTCCGAGCCGCCACACCAGCAGATCGTCGGTGCCGAACGTGGGCAGGGGCATGGTGACTACGATCCCATGCCCCGGCTCTTGCCGATCCGGTCCAAGGCCCGCAGCGCGTCGCGGCGCCGCTTCGGGTCGGGATGCAGTGACGGTGGGAATGATCTGGATCAGCACCGAATCGCGCCGCCAGTAGGCGATTGCGGGAATGAGCAGCAGGAGAAGTTCAGTCGGCACGGGCGTCCTCGACGATCGGAAGGGGGCCCGGCCCGCGGCCAGCAGCGGTGTCGACTCGCAGGATAGCCCGATTCGGGCACGTTTCCCGGTCACCACGCCACACGGCGAGCGCGGCCGCGACAGCGTGCTCGGGGTCGGCGGCCCCGGCGAGCAGCTGTCGCAGGATCACCTTGCGCTGCCCCTCGTCGGCGCCGAGGTACCGCGCGCGCCCAGGTCCGCACTGAACTCGTGGTCGGCGAGCCAGGATCCGTAGTTGCGGACCCAGGTGTTCACGTCATGTTGGTCGGCGAGGGCCTGCAGGCGGGCGATGCGGTCGGTGCTCATCGGGCCGTGCTCCGGACGAGCTCCCACGGTGCGCCGCCGCGCACGGTGGTGATGGCGCCGGTGCCGATCTCGTCGTGGCCGCGGTGCTCGACGTCGACGTCGAACCCGTAGCCGTCGCCCAGTCGGATCACCGCGCGGGGCCAGTAGATGGTCTCGGGGGTCATGACGCCCTTGACGACGCCGATCAGCGGCAGTCCGCGCTCGACGACTTCGGCGGCCTTGGCGGCGCCGGTCTTCCAGACGGCGACGATCGCGCGGGCGCGTTCGGTGGCGGTCAGCCCGGCGGTGTTGTGGTGGTCGTATCCGGCGTAGCGGCTGAACAGGGTCGGGGGCAGGGACCGCACGTCGTAGAGCGGGTCGGTGCGCTCACCGATAGGCCCGAGGGACACCTGCAGGTAGTCGAACGGCAGGACGGGCCGGTAGGGGTAGCAGGTGAGGAACTCGGCCAGCTCGTCGGCGTCGATGCGGCGGTGGGCACCGGTGCCGTGGTCGGTGAGGATGCCGGTCGCGGTCAGCGCGGGCAGGAAGTGTTTGTCGGGGTGGTAGCCGGTGCGGTCGGCGACGATCCGCGCGAAATCGGAGCTGGTCAGAAGGGGCACGAGAACTAGCCTAGCAAAATGCCAACGATTCACGCCAACGAACTATGGCAACGATGGTGGGCAACGTGATACGTTGGCATTTCGACCGCCACCCAGTCCCCGGCCGGGCTTCATTTCCACTTGCGCTAAGGCACATTAACGCAGGTCGAATCACTGAAATCCCAGATAGGCCACGACATTCTCGTCGGTCGGCGACCGGACCTATGCTCAAACCAATCCGTCCAGCTCAACGAGCAGAACTAGGGGATCTACCGACATGAGCGACGACGCATCGCGCCCTACGAGCGCACCGTCAGCCACATCACCGCGGATGACCATGCCCGGCAAGCTCGGCGGCGGCGATTTCACCGAAGTGATGCCGATCGACGGCGGGCACCTGGCCAAGACCCGCGCACCGCGCACCGACCGAGCCGCTGGGCTCGCCGCGCGTCTGGCCCAGACCGCCGAGATCATCCTCGAGGTAGGGGAAACACACGACGATCAGTTGATCCCGGTGCTCGCCGTCGCGGTTGCCGCTCAGCTCAGCGCCGATCCGGTCGTCGCCGGGCTGGGCGCACAACTATCGGATCTGCTCGCTTCGATTGAGGAAGGGCCGCTGACCGCCGACGACGGGCTGGGCCTGCTCGAAGTGCTCAACGAGCTTTCATCCCACGACCTCGGCGACGGCGTTGTGCCGATCCCCACCGTGGCCGTGCACGAGCAGTGGCAGACCCGCGAAGCCAGCGGCTGGATTTCACCGGTGGCCGAGATCAAGTTCGGCAAAGGCAGCCTGATCAAACGCCTGCCCGGCACACCGGCGCCACTGATGGGCAGCCGGGTGATCCGCGTCGGCGGAGATCCCCGGTGACCAGCACACCACCGGTGTCGTTACGCAAGGACGAACCGGCCGACGGTGAGATCTCGTCTCCGGGAGTCTTCGACCTCGACGCGCTCTATAACGACGCCGAGAAGCGGATCGACCGGCTCACGCTCATGCACAGCCTTCGCCGCCTGCGTGACCTGCCCATCTCGTTCACACCGTCGTCGACGAGGGCACTGACCACCGTGGACTGGTACGTCGAGGGCAACCGAGTCAGGGCGGATCAGATCGGCATCGACCCGTGGTTCTACGCGGAGTTGTCCGGACGTGCGCGCGATGCGCTACTCGTCCGGATGCTCGCGCTGGCCCGCGACCGTTCCAACGAGCACGTCGACGACGGGCTCGCCCGCTGGCATCGCGGGGCCGACTACCGCCGCAGCAGCCCTTACCGCGCCTGGATCGACGCCGCGTCGGTCACCGGTGTATTCGCCGGCACCGACGCCGCCCTGCTCACCGGCCACGAACCCATCGCTGCCGCGATGTGGCTGTGCATGGCGTTGTGGTTCCCAGTGTCGGCCGCCTATGCCGCCGCGTCGCGTTCGACTCAACTCGCCGCCACCGAGACCGCGGTCCAGGCAGTCGGCGCGGAGGCCGTAGTCGAACTCCTCGAAGCGATCCGGGCCCGTGGATCGCGCCTGGACAACCCTGAAACCGTCGGTCCGTTCATGCTGGTGGCGGTGTGCGGGCAGGTGTGGGAGAGCGTTGTCGGCGTGAGCTGGGGCAGGTTCCTGCGTTGGCGGCAGCGTTGGTTCGGCATCTACACCACCCCCGATCACGAACTGGCGCGAGTTCGCCGCCGCCACCGCAGCGACGACGCGGACGCACGATGACCGCCAACGACATTCCTGCTCAGGAGACTCCCGTGACCAACCCCACCAACCCCCACAAACCGGTCACCGATCTAGCGGTTGCGGCGGCCTTCCCCGACGCCGCCGCGGCGACGGTTCGGCTCGACCAGATCGCCGACGAGTACAACCCAGCCGCCCTCCGCACGGCATTCGGCGGGGCCATCATGCCCTGGTTCGACACCAGCGGGATGGACCCGGCCCTTGCCTCGAAACTGGTTGCTCGCGAACAGGACCCGGCACTGTTCAGCCTGCACTGCAGGCCCGTGTCGATGGGGTGGAACATCCCGGCTCGGGCCCTGATCTGGCCTGGCGCACTAGCGGTAATCGCTGGTGCGGTCCACATGCTGGTCATCGTCATGACCGGGCGAGGGGCCGATCCTGATGCGGCGCCGAACCCCTTCGACGGCATCCTGCCTGGCCTGTCATCGACAGAGCTGCCCTTCGCGGCGGCGCTGTTCTTCGGCGGCCTCATCATCGCTGGCGTGGGATTCGCGATCCGCGAGGTCGGTGCCCACCGTCACCCGATGGCGTTGACCGAGCAGGAAGCGCGGCAGGCCGAGAAGGCCCGCGTGCTCTGGCGCGGCACCTACAACGACTACTTGTGCGCCCGCAACACCGCACCGACCACCACGGAAGAGTCGCCAGAGGCCCGCGTCGTCGCCATCGCCCGGCTGCTCACCAAGCAGATCCGCACCAGCCCGGCCTATCAACACGCCGACCTGGACACGATGCGCCTGGACCTGGACCGAATCACCCGCGACATAGATCTGCGCGCGTACAGGATCTGGAAGGTCCGCTCACAGCTGACCGAGCCCGGCGAACGGCCCGTGGTCGCCGAAGCACTGCGCGAGCGTCGCGAACTCGAGACCGCGGCCGCCGACGCCGGATGGATCACCCTGGTAGGTCAGCTCGACGCGCTGACGCGCTACCGCGCCGAACTCGCCGGGATCGAACACATCCTGGCTGATATCGCCGCGCTCGACCGCGCTGCCACACGCGATGTCGACGACACCGTGCTGCAGCTGCTGCGCGACGCCGCTGGCGCCGAGTTCGACACCGCCCAGATCGACCAGCACACACAACAACTCGCGGATCTACGCGAAGGCCTGCACGCCCGCGTCACGGTGCTGCGCGCCTTGGTCGACAACTCCACCATGCCTACTCTCACCGCCGACGGATCGCGCTGAGCGGGCGCCACTTCAAGGACAGGACCGATATGACGCCCTCACCCACCCGCCGAGAGTCCTCTGCTCGCGCCGGGCTGCACCAGTCGACCGCGCAGGTCTGGACCGACCCCGCCTCTGATCATCCGGGCCCTAGTGTGGTGGTTTCCACCGACGGTGTCGATCCCGAGACCGGCGTCGCGCGCTTCCCCCGGTATCAGACCTGGCTCCCGCATCACCACGGTGCCGACAACGCGGCCGTTCTCGCCACCGCCGAAACAGCGCTCGGCGCCGCCGGGTGGAACGTGGTGGGTTCCTGGACCGCCGACGAAGTTGGCTGGCGTGCGAGCGTGGAATACAAGATGATCACCCACAGCATCGCCGACTTCGCCCCCTCCCGTCACAGTGACGATGACGGTGCGGGCTCGGAGTCCGGTGCGCTGCGCGGCGACTCATTGCCTCCGGGCTTCCGCAGGGTCGTGTCCACATCGAGCGCGGTGCGCCGTGGCTGAGAGCCTGTGCGCGACGGTCGGGTTGGATCTGTACCTGGTCGACGAGACCGGGCGCGGGGTGGTGGCCTTTCCCGATCGGCCCGGCCTGACGATGGAGCAGACGTACCACTACGTCGCCGACCGCGACCACCTGATCACCGTGCTCGCCGACGCCGGGATGCTCGCGGTCACTGCGCGCCCGGCAGAGTTGCGCCAGGCCTACACCGAGACCACAGCGGCTTTCGCCGCCCGTGAGGATGCGTGGCTTCGCGACTGCGGCGGCGGGGACGCGGGCGCGGGGATCGCCGGGCACAAGTTGCACGGCGACGACGCGGGCGGCTGGTGGGTCACCGCCTCGGAATGTCGTGCCGCGTTGGCCACTGCGGCCACCGTCGATCACCGCGGCGTCGACGCCGCGCTGGTCGAGTTCCTCGCTCGCGCTGCCGAGTACGGCGGGTTCCGGGTCTGGACGACGTGGTGACCGCCGTGACCTGACGGCGGCCGCCGTGGAGACGGTGCTCGCCCCCTGGTGTTCGCGCTGGTCGAGGCGGATGATGGAGGTCATGTTCACCAGGCAGGAGCGGTGTTGGGAATGCTGCGCGCGGATGCCTGACGACCACGTCCACCGGATGTTCTGCAACGCGGCCTGTCGAGCACGTAGTTACCGCCGCTGGCGGTTCATCCCGTACTCGGACCCGCGCGACGCGGCCAATCTGCGCGAGGTGATCGCGATGCGCAATGCGCTGTGGCCCGGCGATGTCGTCTGGCCGCCTGAGCCGTCACCGACCCCGCACGCCGCTCAGCACCACGGTGCTCGGGCGCAGCGGCGGGTGTATCGGGTGCCGACCGGGACGATCACCGTCGACTTGACCGATCTGGCGGTGCTGGACCTCCCGGCGCCGGTGCGCGCCGAGTTGTTCGCGGCTCTGAGCCAGTTGGAGGCCCTCGACGGGGCCGAGCGCCGGGCGGCGGCACAGAAAGTGCCCTGACCGGGGGTTTCGGCACCCTGACTCCGGATAAGTGCATTTGTCCGGTGCTACACCAAAAAATTGTGTGTGAGAAACCCCCTCGCGCGCGAGGGTGCGGTGGGAGGGTGTTTTTCGGGCCGGATTCGGTAGCGGCGGGGTCGCTGTAAGTCGGAATTACATCCGTGCGACTCGCAAC
>NZ_BMMW01000008.1 GCF_014646135.1 Nocardia camponoti
GTCGGTGGTGATGACGGCCTTCGAGTTGTCGACGACCTGGGCGTTGTAGTTGATCGGGGCAGCGGCTTCGGGTGCATCAGCGTGCACGGTGCCGGCGGTGACGCCCATGGCAGCGATCAGCAGCGCCGAAGTGGCGGCGAATTTCCTCATCAGCATTTCGTAGAACCTCGATGTTGGAGCGTTCGGAGGGGACTCGCTAGATCAAAAGCCCCAGCAGCTAACGCGCGGTGAACCCCCTGTGTCGTTCTATTCAAATTCTGTTCACCATCCATACCCCAGGCTTAGTTGGCTGAGAGAAACCTGAGCCTGAGCACGTCTTTTGCCAATAAAACCGACTCCGAGTCGTAACCTCCCTAGGGGTAAAGTGATGGAGATCACACGGCTAATAAACGGGCTGTTTCGTTTCGTGAACGGTTCAATCACCTTCGCGCCCCACGTATCCTGATTGGGTGCGACTGCTCGTAACCGGCGGGGCCGGGTTCATTGGTGCGAATTTCGTCCAACAGACCGTTGCAACGCGGCCTGATGTTTCGGTGACGGTGCTCGACGCACTCACCTACGCGGGAAACCGCGCATCACTCGATTCCGTTGCCGACAAAATCGATTTCGTGCACGGCGACATCGCCGATCTCGACCTCGTCGACAATCTGGTCAGCGGGGTCGACGCGGTTGTGCATTTCGCCGCCGAGTCGCACAACGACAACTCACTCGCCGAACCGTGGCCGTTCGTGCAGACGAATATCGTTGGCACGTACTCACTTCTCCAGGCAGTGCGCCGTCACGAGGTGCGCTACCACCACGTTTCCACCGATGAGGTTTACGGCGATCTCACCGAAGAAGATCCGGCGTTCACCGAAAACACCGCATACAACCCGTCGAGCCCGTACTCGGCCACGAAAGCAGGCTCTGACCTGCTTGTTCGCGCGTGGACTCGCTCGTTCGGCGTCAAGGCCACGCTGTCGAACTGCTCCAACAATTACGGCCCGTTTCAGCATGTTGAGAAATTCATTCCGCGCCAAATCACGAATCTGATCGACGGGGTCCGCCCGCGCCTCTACGGTGCGGGACATCAGATCCGTGATTGGATCCACGTCGACGACCACAATCGTGCTGTTTTCGACATTCTCGAACGCGGCCGAATCGGTCAGACCTATCTCATCGGCGCGCAAGGTGAACTCGACAACCTCACCGTCGTGCGACTCATTTTGGAAGCTTTTGGACGCCCTGCCGACGATTTTGATCACGTGACAGATCGCCCCGGTCACGATCAGCGCTACGCCATCGATGCGTCATTGCTTCGCGAGGAACTTGGCTGGGAGCCGCAGTACGCCGATTTCCGTGCGGGACTTGCCAACACGATTGCCTGGTATCGCGACAATGAGGATTGGTGGCGGCCCAAAAAAGCCGAAACTGAACTCGCTTACGCGACTGCGGGCGAGAAAACGCTGTAACTCGCCCGCGCTGCGGTGGTCTGGGATTTATCCCCAGATCACCGTGTAATACGTTGCGGCAGCGGCAATTAGCGCGATACTCGACGCACTAACGATCGCGATCGCGGTGCCCTTAAGGGGGGTCTCGCCTTCAGAGTTGGTGAGCCGCAACGGAACCCACCGTGCAACGAGTGCGAGCCCGACGATCGCGAGCGGCACGAAATACCGGCCCTGTACGCCGTCAATGAGGTAGAAACCGACCGGGGTGAAGGACATGTACAGCGTCACGTAGATCATCGCCACGCTGGCAAGCAGCGTCAGCAGCACGATCACGGCGCGCTTGGTGTTAATCGCGGCAGCCGTGAATCGATCGGCGATCCCGAAACTCACCGCGATCGCGATCAGGCAGGCAAGCATCGACACCGCGGGCACGTCAACGTAGGCGAAGCCGAGTTCACCGAAGAATTGGTTGAACCAGCGGTGGTCGCGCAACGCGATCGACTCGCCGAAGGTGTGAATGAAGTCGATCGGGTGACTCAATACGCCCTTGAGCTGGTCGCCAGGTCGGACCTGGTACCACTGCTCGGGCTTGCGCATCAGCCCCATGCCCTCGCCGGTTGGCGCGGCGATCTTGGTCCACGCGAGGAACAGTGCGAGACCGGTGGCGGCGAACGCGGCGGGAACGAGTCGCCATTTGCCGGTGAAACCGAGGCGCGAAGGCGGCACAGCAACGATCAACATCGCGAGCAGCACGTAGGTCGGCTTGCTCAACGGCAGCAAAATCGCGGTCGCGAGGAACGCGGCGGTCTCGTACGGACGCAGTCGCGCGCCGATAAACAGCGACTTCACTAACAGCGCCGAGACGAGAATCGCGAGCGCGTTGGTCAGCGTGTCAGCGGTGACCGTCCCTGCCTGGAACAGCGCGATCGGCAGGACAGCGATGGTGAACGCGATCCACTGACTGCGATGGCGTCGCAGCGTGAACAGCGCGAAACTCACCACACTCACGTAGGCGACCAGCCCGGCGAGGCGCGTGAGCAGGTACATCCCGCCCACATTGAGCCCGAGCGCTTCGCCGACGCGAATACCAATCGCGGTCGGCACGTACGGGACTGGCGAATATGCGGCCGTGTTGGTGAACCACATTGTTTTGGTAGCCGAGCTGATCGACGCCGATCCGAGCCGGTCGTAGGCGCCGGGGTCGGCGACCATCGCGTCGGGCTCTTCGGGGTTGTCGTTGTAGTCGCGGAACGCGTAATCCATGAGCGCGTCGACGCTGACCGGAATCTCGCCACCGTAGGCGACGCCGCGCCCGTCGGCGATGCGCTGCGGGAAAACACCACCATGCGCGACCTGGTATGCCCGACCGAATTGCGTCAGCTCGTCGTGCCCCCAAAACGGGGGAGTGAGCACCGCGAAAATCGCGCCGAACACCGTCGCGATGATCGCGAACGCGCAGGTAGCCGCGCCAAAACGATTCAGCACCTTGCCAAGCCAGCCAGCTTTAGCGACCGGATCTGCCGCGGCAGGTTCCCCAGGCTCAGCCGCAACCGTGGAAATCTCCGCCGTCACCGCGACGCCTCAACCGTGCCGTTCACTCCCGGCGCCGAGTACCGCAGGTAAACCAGGCGAGCGGCTTCATGCCGCGAGCGCCGAATGCCATCGAGAATCCAGCCAGCCGTCCACGCGAGACTGCCCAACAGCATCAGCGTGAACGCGAAAAACAGCGTGGGGAACCGTGGAACGGTGTGGGTGTTGTAGAACTCGACGACGATCGGAATGGTCAAAATGATCGAAATCAACCACGCGACAGTGCCGAACAAACCGTAGAAAGCGACTGGCCGTTCATGCCGGGCGAGCCCGAGAATCAGCGCGAGAATCTTGGTGCCGTCGCGGTAGGTCCGCAGCTTCGATTCGCTGCCAGCGGGCCGGTCACGGAACCCGACGGGCACCGCGGTCTGCGGGACACGTAGGTGCAGCGAGTGCACGGTGAGCTCGGTTTCGATCTCGAATTCGCGCGAGACAGCGGGGAAGCTTTTGACGAAACGGCGCGAGAAAACGCGGAATCCGCTGAGCATGTCTTCGACGTTTTCGCCGAAAACCTTGCCGACAACGCCATTGAGCACCTTGTTGCCAGTCTCATGACCGGACCGGTACGCGTTGGCTTCTTCGTCCTGTTTGCGCACGCCAAGCACGTGGTCGTACGGGCCGTCGAGCAGCGTCGCGATCATCTCCGGTGCCGCCGACGCCTCGTAGGTGTCGTCGCCGTCGATCATCAGATAGATGTCGGCTTCGATGTCGGCGAAGGCGCGGCGCACAACATTGCCCTTGCCCTTGGTGTTTTCGTACCGCACGATCGCGCCAGCTTCCCGCGCGCGTTCGGCGGTGGCGTCGGTGCTGCGGTTGTCGTAGACGTAGACGACGATCCCAGGAACCGCGGCCTTGAGGTCGGTGACGACCTTGGCGACGGCTGCCTCTTCATTGTGGCAGGGGACCACGGCGGCAATGCGAAGCTCGGTGGAGTCCACCCGGGTCAATCCTCGATGTTTTGGGGGCAGTCGGTCACCGGGAGGGTACAGGATTAACGCGACGCGCTACCGTCGAGCGGTGTCGCAACCAGGTGAGCCCGCAAGTGGCTCGTTGTTTTCCAAAGTAGTAACCGCATTGCGGCAGGGCGCGGCGTTCTTGATTGTCGGCGCGATTGGGTTCGTAGTCGATGCAGGTACATACAACTTGTTGGTGTTCTGGGGCGGCGGCTTTTCCTTCACCGAAGGTGTGCTCTATCACTCGCCGTTGCTCGCGAAAATCATCGCGATCGCAACCGCGACGGTGGTCACCTACTTCGGCAATAAGTGGTGGACGTTCTCACACAAGAAGACAGACAACCCGCTGCGCGAATACGTGCTTTACGCGGTTTTCAATGTTGTCGCGATCGGCCTGCAACTGGGCTGCCTCGGCTTTTCTCGCTACGTGCTCGACCTCGCGTCACCGCTCGCCGACAACATTTCCGGCACGCTCATCGGGCAAATCGTCGCCGTTGTGTTCCGCTACTGGGCTTACGACAAGTTCGTCTTCACCGGCTCGGCAGCGAATGACGAGCAACACGCGCGAGGCGCCGCTACGCATCACTGAGCCCGCACCTGCGGTGTGCGATTGATATCCTCACCCGCGCGGCGACGACCCATTTCTGTGACTGCCTGCGTCGGCGCAGTCGATACCGAGAATTTCGAGGACCCCATGGACCAGTCGGCTATTGAGGCCGTAACCGAATCCAACGACGCGCCCGCAGCTCTGCGCGGCGGCCACCCTGCACCTGCCCGCCTTGTCCTTGCCCGCGGCATTTTCACTGGTCCGTCAGCGAAGGTGAGCGACGAACTTTATGCCGTCGTCAAGGGCGGTCACGCGGTTCGGGACCGGCACAGCATTCGCGTGCCAAAGGGCGCTACCGCCCACACCAACACTTACTTCGGCCGGTTCGCCGCGAGCTACTGGCAGCGCTGGACGACGGTCACCGAGGTAACGGTGAGCGCGCTGCTCGACGTGACCGGCAAGGCCAACGTGCGCCTCGTCGCGTCCGATATCGCAGGTCACCGCCGCATTATCGCGACCGCAGTCGCGACGGCGAGCGGGCCGGTCACGCTTACCGCGCCGCTCGACCAGTACGTCGACGGCGGCGCGCTGTGGCTTGAATTCGACGCGGTCGGCGGCGAGTTGGGCATTAGCGAACTGGCTTGGACGGCTGCCGCGCCAGAGCAGCTGCGCCCGGTCGCGATCGCGATCTGCACGTTCAACCGTGCCGAGGATTGCGCGCACACCGTCGCCGCGCTGGCTTCCGATGAGACCGTGCTCGCCGCGATCGACGCCGTCTATGTCGTCGACCAGGGCACTGATCTGGTCGAAGACCGCCCGCTGTTCCAGCAGGTGAAGCCCGCTTTCGGCGACAAGCTGCGGTACCTGCGCCAGCCGAATCTTGGCGGCGCTGGCGGCTTCACTCGTGGCCTGTACGAGGTTTCGGCGACCAACGAACATGCCGACGTGATCCTCATGGACGACGACATCCTGTGCGAACCGGAAACGGTGTTGCGCTTGCAGGCGTTCGCGAATCTCACCGTCGAACCGACGCTTGTCGGCGCGCAGATGCTGTTCCTGCTTAACCCCGACTTCCTCAACGTCGGTGCCGAGGAAGTGCATCTGCACGAACTCAAGCACGGCCAGAAGGTGCCGAAGGCGCTGCGCAACACGTCGATGTTGAAGAAAAACCAGGAACGGCGTGTCGACGCGGGCTACAACGCGTGGTGGACGTGCCTGATCCCGGCTGAGGTCGTGAAAAAGATCGGCTTGCCCGTCCCGATTTTCTTCCAGTGGGACGACGTCGAATACGGCATCCGCGCACGTGAGAACGGTTTCGTCACCGTCACGCTGCCGAACGCTGCCGTCTGGCACGCCGACTTCTACTGGAAGGACTACGACGACTGGGCGCGGTACTTCTCCACCCGCAACTCCCTGATCGTCGGCGCGCTCCACGCTGATCTCGACGGCAAAGCCATCACCAAGGACTTCTTCCGCTACATCGCCGAGCACCTCGTCGGCATGCAGTACGGCCTCGTGCACACCACGTTGCAGGGCATCGAGGACTTCATGAAGGGTCCGCAGATCCTGCGCGACGGCGGCATTGACGCCCTCGCCGCCGCCCGTTCGTCGCGTGGTGACTACCCCGAGACGATCAAGCACCCGGCCGCGACGCCGCCGGTGAACTCCGCCGACATCTCGATCCGTCGCGCGAGCGGCGAGCCGAGTCGGGTCACGCTTGTGCTGATCAAGCGCGCGATCGCGCAGTGGACCGGGCGCACGCAGAAGGGCCTGATCGGCGTCACGCGCGAAGACGCGCACTGGTGGCACGTCGGCCTGTTCGACCACGTGGTCGTCACCGACGCTTCGCAGTCGGGCGTGCGCGTGCGTCAGCGCGACAAGGCACGCGCCCGCGCGCTGCTGATCCGCACGTTCCGCACGCTGCGCAAGCTGCGTAAGGAGCTGCCCGCGTTGCAGGCGCAGTACCGCGCCGCGGTGCCGGAACTGACGAGCCGCGAAAACTGGGCGCGCCTGTACGGCATCGACCCGAGCTAGCAACAGCAAAAATCGCCGCGCTCCCAACTGGGAACGCGGCGATTTTTTTGTCTGGGTTAGTCGGGTTTGCCGAAGTGCTCGTTGCGGCCGAGCGAGCGAAGCCGGAACCACTCCTTGAGCCCCGCCGGGTCGCGGCGCGTGACGAGGAAGAACCAGGAGAAGCGAATCCACTCCTGTGGCAACAGCTTTCGCATCCCAGGTTGCGACATCAGGTACCCGCGGTTGCGGTAGGTGAAGTAGCGCTTCACCGGATCGTCGGGGTACTGGGTGTGCATGCGGCCGCCGAGAATCGGCTTGAATTCCTCAGCGCCGTTCGGGTGCAAGTACGCCGTTTGCAAGCAGGTGCCGAACGGCAGGCCCGAGCGCACAAGTCGACGATGCACCTCGACCTCATCGCCGCGAACGAATAGCCGCAGGTCGGGAACACCAATCAGGTCAACAGCTTTCGCCGAGATCAGCGCGCCATTGAACAGCGAAGCGATGCCGGGCAGGAAGTCTTCGTCGCCGAGTTCGGAACGCAGCCGTCGCCACACGACGCCACGACGCAGCGGGAACGCGAGCCGGTCGGGCTCGTCGATGTCGCACACCACTGGCGAAACCTCGACGAGATTGTGACGGCGAGCGCAATCGATCAGCGTCGCAAGCACTTCCGGCCCATCGGGGCGACCGTCGTCGTCGGCCAACCACACCCAGTCGGCACCTTGGGAAAGCGCGTGCAGCATGCCGAGCGCGAACCCACCAGCACCGCCAAGGTTGTGGCGCGACCCAAGGTAGGTCGCCTCAATCGGCTGCTGCGCGACGAGTTCAGCGACTTCGTCCTCGTTGGCATTGTCGACGACGATCAGGTGGTCGATCGGACGCGACTGTGCCGCAAGCACTTTCAGCGACTCGGCAAGCAGCTCGCGACGCTTATGCGTGACAACAACCGCGACGATGCGCGCGGACGGCCCGGTGTCGGTGGTGAGATCGGCCAACTCAGCCCCCGCGGGTAGTTCGGCATCATCGGGCAGCGCGGTCATACACTCTCTCGTTCTAGCTCTCGAAGTACCTGTGCCACATGGTTTCCCGCTTCCGGGCCCTCATACGCACGAACGACGTCCTCAATCCCGCCGTGCTCACGGATCTGACCGTGGTCGATCCACATCGCGGTATCGCACAGTTGGGCGAGAAACTCATTGGAATGGCTTGCGAAAACCAGGATGCCTGAGCGTGCGACCAGCGACTGGAGTCGCGTGCGCGCCTTCTTCATGAACTCCGCGTCGACCGCCCCGATGCCCTCGTCGAGCAGCAGGATTTCGGGGTCGATTGAGGTGACAACACCCATCGCGAGTCGCACGCGCATACCGGTCGAATAGGTGCGCAGCGGCATCGAAAGGTACTCGCCGAGCTCGGTGAAGTCGGCGATCTCGTCGATTTTCGCGAGCATCTGCTTGCGGGTTTGACCGAGGAAAAGGCCGCGAATGATGATGTTTTCGTAGCCCGAGATTTCCGGGTCCATGCCGACGCCGAGGTCGAAAACTGGTGCGACGCGGCCGCGAATGCGCGCGCTGCCGCGTGACGGTTCGTAGATGCCCGACAGCAGCCGAAGCAGCGTCGACTTGCCAGCGCCGTTGTGGCCGACAAGGCCGACGCGGTCGCCTTCCTTGAGCGAAAGCGTGATGTCGCGCAGTGCTTCAACAACGACAACGTCGGAGCCGTTGCGCCCGATCGCGCCGCCAGCTTTGCCGAGGAACGCCTTCTTCAACGACCGTGATTTGGCGTCGAAAATGGGGAACTCGACCCACGCTTGCTGGGTTTCGATACTCACACGACTCATCGGGGCAAGCTCCTAAACCCAGTACGGAACACGGGCGCGGTACTGCTTGAGCGCGAACACCGCAACCACCCAGCCGACGACGGTGATGACGCCAACGACGGCCCAACTGCGCCAGTGAACGGGGTCGCCGAGCAGGGGCGCGCGCACGATTTCCAGGTAGTGGTAGGTGGGAACGATCTCGACCAGCTTCGCGCGGTCCGACAGCTGGCCGCCCGCGTCTTGCAGCGCCTTCGTTGACCACATGACCGGCGTGAGCACGAACAACATCAGCGTCATCGAACCGAGGATCGGCGCGATATCGCGGTAGCGAGTGGCGAAAATGCCGAACACGATCGACACCCACATCGCGTTCGCGAACAGCAACAGGATGGCCGGAATCGCGAGTAACAACGACCAGCCGAGGTCGCGCCACACCGCGAACACAACGATCAACAGCACGTAGATGGCCGCGTTGTGGATGAAGAAGAGGAATTGCCGCCAGACCAGGCGATATACGTGCACACTTAGCGCGGACGGGAGCTGTTTGATCAGCCCCTCGTTCGCGATGAACACGTCGGCACCCTCAAGGATCGAAGCGCTGATCACGCCCCACACGATCAAACCGATCGTCACATAGGGCAGGTATTCGCGCAGCGGTTGATTGAGCAACGTCGAATACAGCAGGCCCATCGCGAGCGCTTGCAACGCGGTGGCGATGGTGATCCAGAACGGGCCGAGCACCGAGCGGCGGTAGCGCTGTTTGATGTCTTGCCAACCGAGCGATAGCCAAAGCTCACGCTGTCCGAACCCTGCGCGCATGTCTGCGAACGCGCGCTTGAACGTCTGGGAATCCGAAACGATCGGGTCCGGCGTGTGGGGTTCGGGAGTTACGGAATGCACGGGGCTCTCTTCAATACGCGCGTCAGCCTGATCGGAGACCGAATCGGGACGAGCGGCAGCTGCGGGCACGCTGCCGAACATTACAGGGTTGGTCTGACAGGCGGTCGGTTGCGGTTATGGACCCGTCTACAGATATTGGCCGCCACCGACGTGCTGGTTAACACCCTTGGCGTCGCCCGAGTGCAGGCCAGGTGGCAGGGCTCCTTGACGCATTTGCTCAAGCTGTGCTCGCGCGGCCATCTGCTGGGCGAACAACGCGGTCTGGATACCGTGGAAAAGCCCTTCCAACCAGCCGACGAGCTGGGCCTGAGCGATGCGAAGCTCGGCATCAGACGGCACGGAATCCTCGGTGAACGGCAGGGTGAGACGTTCGAGTTCATCGCGCAATTCCGGCGCGAGACCCTGCTCAAGCTCGTGCACCGACGACTTGTGAATCTGCATCAACCGAGTGCGGCTCGCGTCGTCAAGGGGAGCGGCACGCACTTCTTCAAGCAGCTGTTTAATCATCGTGCCGATGCGCATGACCTTGGCTGGCTGCTCGACCATGTCGGCGAGCGACTCGGCCGCGTCGTTCGGTGCTGCGACAGTGTCTTCGGACGGGGTGATCACTTCGATGTCTTCGGGTGCGTCCTCGGAATGTGTCATAGACCCATCATGGCCGACGCGGTTACCCCACGGCGCTCGCTGCCCTTAAAGTGGCCTCCATGACTTATGACGTCGCGAGGGTCCGGGGCCTTATACCGTCCCTTGGCGACGGCTGGATCCATCTGGACCCGCAGGCCGGGATGCTGGTTCCCGATTCGGTATCTCGGGCCGTCTCCACAGGTTTTCGCACCTCCTCTTTCGCCCACACCGGCCGTTACGGCGCGGCCAAGCGCAGCAGCGCGATCCTCGACGCCGCCCGCGAAGCCGTCGCTGACCTGGTCGGCGGCGACCCGGCTGGCGTTGTGCTCGGGCCCGACCGCGCGGTTCTGCTCGCCTGGCTAGCCGAGTCGCTGAGCTCGCGTCTTGGGCTTGGCACCGGCATCGTGCTGTCGCGTCTCGACGATGAAGCCAACGTCGCGCCCTGGTTGCGCATCGCCAACCGGTACGGCGCGCACGTGCGGTGGGCCGAGGTCGAGATCGAAACCTGCGAGATGCCGTCGTGGCAGTTCGAAGAACTCATCGGGCCCACCGCGCGCCTAGTCGCATTGACGGCGGCGTCGCCGATCGTCGGGTCCGCGCCCGCGGTGCGCGTCGCCGCCGATCGCGTGCATGACGTTGGCGGCCTGCTCGTCGCCGACTGCTTTGGTGCGGCCCCTTACGCGCTCATCGACATCGACGAACTCAATGCCGACGTTGTCGCGTTGAGCGCGCCGTCGTGGGGTGGACCGCAGGTCGGCGCGCTTGTTTTCCGCGACCCCGCGTTCTTGGACCGCATCCCATCGATGTCGCTTAACCCCTATGCCAAGGGGGCTGAACGACTTGAAGTCGGTGGGCATCAATACGCGCTGCTCGCCGGGCTCACCGAGTCGATCAACTTCCTCGCCAAACTCGACGACCGCGCCCGTGGCACCCGTCGCGAACGGCTTGAACTGTCGATCACGTCGTTGCAGGACTACCACGACCAACTCTTCGACCACCTGATGCAGGTGCTTGAGAAGATCGATGGGCTCACCGTGATCGGTCGCGCGTCAACCCGCATTCCGACCGTGAGTTTCACCGTCGCGGGGATGCAGGCCGAGAAGGTTGCGGCGCGCTTGGCTGACGCCCGCATTGGCACGGTCAGCGGCGTGCACGGTGGCAGTCGACTGCTCGACGCGCTCGGCGTGAACGACGAGGGTGGCGCGGTCACGATCGGCCTCGCGCCCTACACCACCCGCTACGAAATCGACCAGCTCGGCCGAGCGCTCGCCACGTTGCACTGAGGTACTCGGTTACTCGGGGACGGTCAAGACCACTTTGCCGAAGGTGTCGGGCGAGCTCAACAGTTCCTGCCCGCGCCCAGCTTCAGTGATCGGCACCTCGGCCGAAATCACCGGGATGATGTCGCCAGCCGCGACAGCGGGCCACATGTGTTCGCGCACCGACGCGATCACTTCGGCCTTGCTGTACGGGCCCGTGGTTGGTCGGTTGCGCAGGTTCGTCGCGGTCACCGAACCCCATTTGCCAAGCAGCGCAGCGATATTCAACTCGCCCGTCGCTCCGCCCTGCATGCCGATGATCACCAGATTGCCGTGCGGCGCGAGCGCTTCAACGTTGCGGGTGAGGTAGGCCGCGCCCATGTTGTCGAGAATCACGTTCGCGCCGCCCTCGCCAGCGACCACCGCGACGAAGTCCTCGGTCTTGTAGTTAATCCCGATGTCGGCCCCGAGCCTGCGGCAATGCGCGAGCTTCTCGTCCGAACCAGCGGTCACCGCGACCCGCGCGCCGAGCTGTTTACCCACCTGAATGGCCATCGTCCCGATGCCGCCGCCGCCGCCATGCGCGAGCAGGAGCTGGCCCTTCTTGAGCCCGGCGGTCATCACAATGTTCGACCACACTGTCGCTGCGACCTCGGGCAGCCCAGCCGCCGCGACCGGGTCAACGTCGGGCGGAATCGGCAACACCTGCGTGGCCGGAACGGCGACCCGCTGCGCGTAACCGCCACCGGAAAGCAGCGCGCACACCGGATCGCCGACCTTCCAGTCAGTGACGCCGTCGCCGAGCTGGACGATCCGCCCCGAGCACTCAAGCCCGAGAATGTTCGACGCACCCGCGGGCGGCGGATACTTCCCCTCCCGCTGCATGATGTCGGCCCGATTCACCCCCGCCGCGATGACCTCAATCAGCACTTCACCGGGCTTAACTTCCGGGTCAGGAGCTTCGGTCCACCGCATCACATCGGGTCCGCCGAACCCGTCCAATTCGATTGCGTACACGCTGCCCATCCTGGCCGCTAAACCACGGAGACAGCCTCAGGTTGGGGGGTATGTCGCCGAATCAGTTACCATCGCGATGAAGGAGACGTGGCAGAGCGGCCGAATGCACTCGCCTTGAAAGCGAGCATGGGTAAAACCATCGGGGGTTCAAATCCCTCCGTCTCCGCAGGGCTGTTCCGCCTCCCCGAGTCTCAGGCCAGATCTAGGAGCGGGGAGGCGTAAGCGTTGGCGACCGGCGGATGTGTTGGCTGGTCGCCTTTGCTGTGGTTGGGGAGTTACCCGCAGCTCACCCGCCTCTCCGCGACTTAGGCCAGATCTAGCTGCGGGGACCTTTGCGTTGGCGGCCAGCGGTTGTGTATCTGGTTGCCTTTGCTGTGGTTGGGGAGTTACCCGGAACTTCCGTGCTGCTGCCCTCACGTTGGTTCGGCTGATCTGGGTGCGGGGTGCTTTTCGCTGGCGAGTTCCGGTTGTCGCGAGGTGGCCTCTACCAAAACGAAGTTCGCCCCCACCAAAGCTGGTGGGGGCGAATTCTTTGTGCGCCCGAAGGGATTCGAACCCCTAACCTCTTGATCCGTAGTCAAGTGCTCTATCCGTTGAGCTACGGGCGCATGTGTCCTGCATATTTAGTTGTTACCCAGCGAACTGGGTGTGGCGGAGGCGAGAGGATTTGAACCTCCGGTCCCCGTGAAGGGACAACTCATTAGCAGTGAGTCCCATTCGGCCGCTCTGGCACGCCTCCTGGAGCCTTCTCTTTCGAGGGCACCGGTTCTTCTCGAACCGCCGGGAATGAAGATTACACGAGCACACCCACGTCTCCAAAACGCCTGGTCAACTACCGTAAATTGGCGTCGAACCAATCGTAGACGCGGTGGCGTGCCGCCAACTCGTCGCGTAAATCGGCTTCTGACCGACTTCCGTCGCGATCTGGGCGGTGTCCAAGGCCTTCATAAACGACTGTGAGACTGGCCACGTCGGCTGCCGCGGTGGCGTCGCGTAGGCGGTCGACGGCCGCTGGATCGGTGTCGTCGGCACCGAAAAGACCAAGCCAGGGGGCGCGCAAGTTGGCGGCGATGTCGACCAGCGCGCGTTCCTGGGCGGCCAACGGCTCGATGATGCCAACCGGCGCGACGCTCACCGCAGCGCCAACCGGCCGGTCCGTCGCGACAAGGAACGCGGCCGTGCCCGCGGTGTCGAACCCAAGCACCCCGATGGTGTCGGCGAACACCCCGCGCTCGACGAGCCAGTCGAAACCCGCGTCGAAGTCGTCGAACAGTTCGGCACCGAACACCTCGTGCACGTTCTCGTCGACGATTCGGGCGAACAGGTGCGGTGCGACGACGATCCAGCCCTCGTCGGCCAACGCGCTCATCAGGGCGAGCACCTGCGGCGAGAACTCGCGCGATTCGTGCAACATCACGATGCCACCGCGCGCGACGCGTTCGGGTTCGATGACGGTGATCGGGACTTCGGTGCGGACCACATCAAGCACCGCGCCAGCGGCGGAGGTCTGCGCTGACCTGAGCCGAGCGGACGCTCGGTAATGGGCTGGGAGTTGTCCCGGCATATACCCAGCGTAGGCGCGGAAAGTGCGGTTGGGTAGGGCCTGAGTAGGGTGAAAGCGTGACTGCGCACATTCGGCCCGATCTCGCGACAATCCCGGCATACGTTCCCGGCCGCAACCACCCCGACGCGGTGAAGCTAGCTTCCAACGAAACCACGTTTGGGCCGCTACCCGCAGCAACGAAGGCGATCGCCGAATCGGCCGAACTGTCGAACCGGTACCCCGACAATCAGGTCACCGAATTGCGCACGGCACTCGCCGACTTCCTGGACGTTGGCGTCGAAAACGTCGCGGTCGGCTGCGGCAGCGTCGCGTTGTGTCAGGAACTCGTGCAGATCACCTGCGATGCCCCAACCGACGAGGTGCTGTTCGCCTGGCGCTCGTTCGAGGCGTACCCGATCGTCACACAGGTCGGCAACGCGACGTCGGTGACCGTGCCGCTCACGCCCGACCACCTCCACGACCTCGACGCGATGGCCGACGCCATCACCGAGCGCACCAAGCTGATCTTCGTTTGCAACCCGAACAACCCCACCGGCACCGCCCACGGCACAGCCGAACTCGAACGGTTCCTCGATCGCGTGCCCGAGCACGTGCTCGTTGTCCTCGACGAGGCCTACTACGAGTACATGCGTCTCACCCCTGACACGGTGCCCAATGGCGTCGAGATCGGCCGCTCCCGGCCCAATGTGGTGGTCCTGCGCACCTTCTCGAAGGCGTACGGCCTGGCGGGCCTGCGGGTTGGCTACGCCGTCGGCGCACCCGACGTGATCGCGGCGCTCATGAAGGTGCACATCCCGTTCAGCGTGAACCGCGTTGCGCAGGCGGCCGCGATCGCTTCGCTTGAGGCACGCGGCGAGCTCCTTGAGCGCACCAATGTGCTTGTGGCCCAACGTGATCAGATCGCCGAAGCCCTCATCGATGCCGGTTATCCGGTCGCGGCGAGCGAAGCCAACTTCCTCTGGCTGCCACTTGGCGACAAGGCAACCGCCTTCGCCGAAGCGAGTGCCGCCGCTGGCGTGCTCGTGCGACCGTTCGCCGGCCACGGCGTGCGCGTGACCGTGGGCGACCCGCACGAAAACAACCGCTTCCTGACTTTCGCGACGGATTCCGCCGCGCAATTCACCTAGGCCGTCTCCGACAGTGGCGTATCAGGTTCGCCCGAATTACGAAGCGCGACAACCTGTCCGGGGGCCCAGTAGACGCGCCCGAACTCGAATTCTTGGTAGGCCCCGTCCTCAAGTGGACGCTCGTCGGACGTGGGCCAGCCGAGTTCGCCGCTGACGCCACCCGCAGCGCGCCAACGGTCGCCAATCGCGCCGTGGACCCAGTACCCGGGACGGCCAGCTCGCCGATAGATCGTGCCGCCCTGAAATGCTTGGCTCACTCCGGGTTTCGGTGCGGGAACGTCGTTGACCTCGATGCGTTCCTCCGTGGGATAACCGAGCGGCCCACGCTCCCACCGCAATTCCGCGTACTTCTCCATGATCGACGTTGGCACCGCATGCGGACCCGTTGTCGGATGCCAGTAGACAAACCCGTTGTCGAACTCGGCAAACCGACCAACCCCGTCGGCAGTCGGAAGTTCGCCGTTCGTGCGTCGAGCGCCAAGCCACGGCGTCGCGGCTGCTCGGTCGTCAATCGCGTTCGGCACCGGACCCACGCTCCCTGCGTATTCAGCGACATAGCTGGCGAAAACGTCCCACGGAAAGTTCGACCCAACATCGGTGTGACTGCCAATTCCCAGCGCTTGGGTGATGTAGTGATGGTCGGTGATGCCTTCTGCCACGTGGTACGGCGGCGCGATGACCTCGGTCGAAAACCCATGCTGGCGTGCGCTGCGCACCGCGATGAACGCGGCGATACGCAGATCGGCGTCAATGGCCAACCACTGCGCACGCGACCACGCGACTCGACTTCCCGCGAAGCAGAGATTGACGGTGAACGCGTTCGCCGACAGCACCGACCACGACGCGAACTGTTCGTCGACCACCCGCGCGAGTACGGAATCGCGCAGCGTGTAGTGGTAGGAGACGCCGTTGTTCGGATTGTTGAGGTACGCGGCTAGCGACTGCGCGGTGCCGTTGCCCTCCTGCGTATGCAGGATGAAGTTGGTGATGCGAGCCCCGTCGCGCGAATCGTAGGACCCGCCAAGCAGATCCAGCTGCTCAAAAGGCGGCGCGCTGATCGCGGGACGATCGAGGGTCCACTGCCCGTAATCCGGTGCGAGGATGTCATTCACGTCGACCGAGGTGCCGTCGATCAAGGGACCCGGGTTGGTTGGCGTATCAATGATTCGCTGATACAGCACAGCTCGCGCTTCACGTTCACTACCTGACCACGCACGTGTCTGCCATGCCCAGCTGAACCCGCCGCGCGACCCGATGACGCCGTCCTGAATGGCCCACGCGCACGCTCGCGAATGGGCGTATATCCCCGTCCATTCCACCCCGAGTACGGCGTTGACGCCGCGAAAGAACTCGACCGCGGTGCTGTTCCACTCGGCCAACGTGATGTCTTGGTCGATCGCGAAGAAGATCGGCGCGCGACGCGGAGCGCCGAGACTGAGGTGCGTTGCGAGTGCCTGCTCGGCCATCCGCCGACCGCCGTCGAAACCCGTTGTGAAGTCCGACGGTGTCGCATCGCCCGGCTTGCCAAATTGCCAGATAGAGACGATTTCCAGCCCGGTTGCCCGCAGTTCGTCGGCGTAGGCGCGGGTGATGGGCTTCGCGCCAAAGTTAGCTCCCGGCCTGCTCGGCGAGACGTAGGCGAGGACAGCACTGTGACCCGCGGCACGAATCGCGGATGGCTTGATGAGTCGAGCAGCGAAGTCAACGGCAGTGGCCATAGTTCAAACCCCTTGCGCCAGCGTGGTTTCAAGACAGGAACGGGGGCGAGCAACGCCGAAGCCGGTGATACTTCACAGCTATCGACGCGTTCGATGATCCACGATCTTGGCCACGAGGGCAAGGGGTTCGCGCGAATTCAGCTAACTCTTCGCGAGTTTCGCGTTCCAGCGTCGCTCGACGTCGCCGAAGCGCCAGAAACCAAGCGCCACAGCCCAGGTCGCGATGAAAACGCCGACCATGATGAAGCCGAGATCGCCCAGGTCAAGGCCGCCGATCCACGCGACAGGGCCCGACTCGACCTTGAGCTGCTCGTGCACGATCGAGATCACTTCCTGCACTCCGATCATGAGCGCGACCAGCACCGAGAGGCCGGTGATCACGAGGTTGTAATACACCTTCCGCACCGGTCGAGCGAACGCCCAGAGGTACGCGCGACTCATGAACGCGCCGTCGAGCGAGTCGAAAAGCGTCATGCCAGCCGCGAACAGCACGGGCAGCACGAGGATTGAGTACCAGGGCAGGTTCGTCGCGGCGGCACCGCCCGCGATCACGAGCAGGCCGACCTCGGTGACGGTGTCGAAACCAAGACCGAAAAGGAACCCGACCGGGTACATGTGTCCAGGTCGACGCACCAGTCGGACAACGGGGCTAAGGATGCGGTTGAGTAGGCCGCGCCGATCCAATTCGCGTTCAAGCTGTTCTTCATCGAAGTCGCCGCGCTTCATTTGCTGGAAAACGCGCCAAATGGCAATCAGCGATGCGAGATTCAGCAAGCCGATCACGATCAGGAAGGTGCCGGACACGCCGGTTCCCCATAGACCTGTCCATGTTTGGAGTGCGGAATTCTCGTCTTCGATATTGGTCGCGACAGCACGGACGCCAAACGCGATCAACGCGACAAGAAGAAATACCACGCTGGAATGCCCAAGCGCGAACCAGAATCCGACGGTGCGCGCCGGTTTGCGTTCGGTACCCGCGACGAGCTTGCGCGTTGTGTTGTCGATAGCGGCGATATGGTCGGCGTCGAAGGCGTGCCGCATACCGAGCAGGTAGGCGGTAAGGCCGAGACCAACACCAAAAACAGTTCCTTGCACGATATTTCGTTCAGGAACGACAAAGAAGAGCAGCGTTCCCCAGCCAATTACGTGCAGGGCGAGCACTGCCGCGCTCATCCCAATCACGTCCCGGCCGAAATTGCCTTTACCCACGTCAGCCGCCTTAAGTGTCGCTGTCAACCAATGGATCAACGGTAGCGCGTTGACCTTGTCATGGGTCGTTTACGTCGGGCTGGGAACGCAATCATGCGATTCCTGGCACACCGTCAGCACGCGGGCATAGGCTGGATCGCACTGCATCGCGTTGCCCAACGGAGTCGTACGTGAACCACGTAAAGCAAGATGAAGTACCAAGTGTGACAAGAGCTTTGCTCGATCCCAAGCTCGACATCGAGCGTCGTCTGCGCGAATGTGACGAGTTCTTTCGCAGCCCAGAACTCGCCCACATCCCCGCCCAGCGAAGGACGAGCGCCCTTCGTCAACTGTCGGAGGAAGGCACGTATCGCCAGACCGCTGAGGAGATCCTGCTCGGCGCGAAGCTGGCGTGGCGCAACCACGCACGCTGCGTTGGCCGAAAGCATTGGCGCGCGCTGAAATTGCTCGATGCGCGTCGAGTGACGACGGCTGCCGAACTCGCGGACGTGTGTTGGCAACACCTTCGACTCGCGACCAATGGTGGCGCGATTCAGTCGATGATTACCGTCGGCCCGCAACAGGGCGTCGACGGGTCGCGATTCCAAATTATGAGTAGTCAGTTGATTCGATACGCCGGTTATCGCAACGGGGATGGCACGGTCACCGGTGATCCGGCCAATATCGATGCGACTGAGCACGCGGTCAAGCTGGGCTGGGAAGGTGCTGGCACACCATACGACGTGCTACCAGTCGTCATTGAGACGCCTGATGAAGAGGCGCAATATTTTGATGTGCCAAAAGAATTGGTGCAGGAAGTGCCGCTAAGCCACCCGGACTTTCCGTGGTTCGCTGAACTTGGCTTGAAATGGCATGCGCTGCCGGCGGTTTCAAATATGGATTTGGAAGTGGGCGGAATTACGTACCCGTTCGCGCCATTTAACGGATGGTATGTGGGCACTGAAATTGGCGCGCGCAATCTAAGCGATACCGACCGCTACAACATGCTCCCGTTGATCGCCGACATGATGGGTTTGGACACGTCATCGGTGCGCACACTGTGGCGCGACAAGGCCCTAATCGAACTCAACCACGCGGTTCTCCACAGCTTCCGCACCGAAGGCGTACACATGGTCGACCACCACACGGTGGCAAAACAGTTCTGCGACCACGTGGCACGCGAGGAAGCGGCGGGCCGCAAATGCCCAACAGACTGGACGTGGATCAACCCGCCAATCTCGTCAGGCTTGACCCCCACCTTCCACCGCTATTACGACGACCCGGACATGGAAGTCCGCCCGAATTTCGTGAAGAGGGTGTGAGCTACTTCCACGCGGGCAGTTCCGGTAACGGGCCTGCCAAGTCGTCGCCCGGTGAGCGGCCGATTAGCCATGCCGCCAAGGACGCCGACGGGCCCATCACCGTGTGGGTCGGGCGACCTGGGCCGATTGTCGCGATGAAATCGCTGTCGGTCGACTGCAAGTCGAAGGTTTCGACCGAAGAGCCGTCGAGTTTCGCCGACAGGTCCGCTACCGCTTCCGGGAGCAGGCGCGCGACAAAGTCGGCGGACCAGGCAGCCGGCGTGAAGCCCACGTCGAGGTCAAGCAGGTGAATCTCGGTCTCGCGCAAGCGCATCCACGGGATGTCGCTCGCGGGCAATGTTCCGCCCTGCCGATTGCGGACGGGTCCAGTCCATGCGTCGTCGGGCATTGTCGAAGCGACCGCAGCCCAGCGGTGTGCCGATGCCGTGAAGTCCGCGTACTGCACGGCTAGGCTTCGGTCGGCCCCGGTCTCAATGTCTGCGTCGCGTGCTTCCAGACTCGCGTACTGCGGGATCTCGATACCCGTGCGCGCCCATAACAGCAGGTTGAGCAGGCTATCGGCGTTGCGCGCCATGTGTGCGACGACGTGTCCGCGCGTCCAGCCAGGCAGCCGCGACGGCTCGCGAAGTTGCTCATCGGTGAGCCCCCCGACGGCGGCGTCAAAGCGAGCGGTCGATGCGGCGACTTGGTCGAGCAAAGGGCTGGTCACACGGCTGAGCCTACTCAGTGATGACCGCGTCGGCCTCGATCTCGACCAACAGTTCCGGTGCGATTAGCGCCGAAACCTCAACCATCGTCGCCGCTGGCCGCACCGATCCGAAAACTTCAGCGTGTGCGGCAGCGACCTCGGGCCACCGCGAAATATCGGTAACGAAGATTCGCGTGCGAACAACGTCAGCACAAGAAGCCCCGGCCTGCGTGAGAGCAATCCCGATACGCGACAACACTTCTCGCGTCTGCGCGCCGATGTCGTCACCACCAACCGCACCGCCGCCGACAACCGAAGCCGTCGTCCCGCTCACAAATACCGAAGACCCAACGCGAACCGCACGCGAATACCCGACCACATCCTCGAAATCCGACGCCGACGAAATGTTGACCCGTTTAGCACTCATACCTGTCACGATGGGGCACGCGTAAGCCGGGCACAATTCATTTCCGCGTTGGCTGCCCGTCGAGTGACCGGAGTACGCATGCTCCCATGACTCGACCAGCTCTACGTCTCCTCCCGCTGACCGCCGCGTTGTGCGCCGCGGCCGCTGTCGCGGGCTGCTCAACCAGCGCAACCGACGGTTTCACCGCGACGAAGGACAAGCCGCTCGTCCTTTCGCTCAATGACCTCACCAGCAAGTCGGGCAAGAGCGCTGTCGTCGGCGTGAGCGCCCAGCCGGGCCACGGCACCGTCACCAAGCGCGCCGACGGCGCCTACGTCTACACCCCGGCCGCCGGTTACACGGGCACCGACGAGTTCAAGGTGACCACAACCGACGCGGTTCGCCTCTACACAACCAACGTCCCCGCGCTCGGCGAGTTCGCTGGCACGACCGTGCAGGGCAGCGGCTTCGGTTCATCGTGGACGGCAGTGCCCGGCACCACCGACGAGTTCTACGGACTCACCGACCGTGGTCCGAACGTCGACGGCCCTGGCAAGAACGAAAAGCTTTCGCCCACCCCGTCTTTCGTTCCCAAGATCGGCCGCTTCAAGTTGGTCGACAACCAGGCGGTGCTGCAGTCGAGCATCGAACTCAAGAACAAGGCGGGCGTGCCGTTCAACGGCCAGGTCGACACGTCGGCGAGCACCGGCGAAACCATCAAGGACCTGCAGGGCAACGTGCTGCCCGCGACCGATCACGGCATCGACCCCGAAGGCATCGTCGCGCTCGCCGACGGCACGTTCTGGGTGTCAGACGAGTACGGCCCGTTCATCGTTCACTTCGACGCCAAGGGCACCGAGATCGAGCGACTGTCGCCCGGCAACGGTCTGCCGAAGGAAATCGCGCTGCGCACGCCCAACCAGGGCATGGAAGGGCTGACGATCACGCCCGACGGTTCCACGCTGGTCGGCGTCGTCCAGTCCGCGCTCAACACCCCGGGCCTCGTCGGTTCGGCCAAGGATGTGCCGCTCGCGCGAATCGTGACCGTCGACTTGAAGTCGAAGGACATCAAGGAATTCCTGTACCCGTTGCAGGATCCGAAGCAGAACAAGGTCGCCGTTTCCGAGATCACGGCGCTGAGCGCGACCACCTTCCTCGTCGACGAGCGCGACGGCAACCTCGCGCCCAAGGCAGACAAGAAGCTGTGGACCATCGACATCTCCGGCGCGACTGATATCGGCCCGCAGAGCAAGGTCGGCGTTTACGACGCCGAGAAGGGCGGCGTGCTGATCGACGGCAAGGCGATCGAAACCCTGGTCGGTGGCGTTTCGACGAACGACGCGGTCGCCGCGTTGAGCAAGGTCGGCATCACGCCGGTCGCGAAGAAGAGCAACCTCGACATCAACGCGCTCGTCGTTAGCCTCGACGCCGAAGGCAAGTTCTTCGGCCACGACAAGATCGAGGGCATTTCCAGCCCGGACGGCGGCAAGACCATCTACATCGCGAACGACAGCGATTTCGGCCTGGCAGGCAGCAAAGGTGAGCTGCCGCCGTTCGCACTGAAGCCGAAGGTGCTGCCCGACGGCACCCAGGACACGGGCGAGGTGCTGCGCGTCGACACGTCGAAGCTGCCAGCCAAGACCGAGACTTACACGGTGAAGGTGACGGTCAAGTAGTTTGCTTCCGACCCTCGATCAGCACCGCGACACCGAGGGTCACCAACCAGGCCGACATCGCGCCGACCTGGATGCGCTGGGCGATGCCGAGCGCGTAGTTTCCGGTCAGGTTGTCGGCGATCAGCATCCAGATGGTCGCCGACAACCCGACTACCAGCACGACAACGCCGAATTCGCGAAGAATTCGCCACCGGTGATAGCGGAAGGCCGCGACGCTGAACGCGAACGCCGCGACGGCGATCGACGTGACCGCGAGCGAACTCGTGAACGCGTGCGGCTGATGCAGCTGCGGAAAAAGTTCGCTTGTCGAACAGTTCTCAACGGCCGGATCGCAATCGTGCAACGGCAGCATCGCGTCGGCGATCGTCGCGGCACCGAAGGCCATCAGCGCCACCCAGCCGACGGTCGTGAACCGCCTTCGCGGAAACACCAAAAGGCCGCATAACGCGGCAGGGATCAGCAGCAATCCGGTGAGTTTGTCAGCGCTAGCGAACACGTCGCGATACGGTTTTCCTTCAGCGTCGAGCTCGCTCAAAAACGTGTTTACCGGGTCGGTGTTGACAGGCAAAACGAACTCAAGCACCCACGCCGAGTAGCAAAAACCCGCGCCGACGACAGCGCAAGCGATCACTGGCGCTAACACGCGAGCGGCCCGTCCGTTTGCTGCCACGTTGTCCATTGTGCTGCCGCGGTGCTGAACGTTCAGGTTGCTGTCAGGTTCGACAGGCAGGATGGGCTTGCCAGAACCAATTAGTGGAGGTGCCGAATGAACTACGCGATCACGCTCACCGGACTGGCGATGGTGCTCGGCACTGTCATGGCCTCGGTCGCCGCGATGCGCGCTTCGGCCCGCCCGGAGCCGGTCCCGGTTCGAATTAACGACAAGCGCTAGCTGGTAGCTGGCCAGCCGCCCATTCGGTCGAGGTGCGCGCGCACGTCATCGAGAAATCCTGGCGGAAAGCGCAGCGTGCCCATGTCGGTGCGGCGCAGAAAACCCGCCGTCGCGCGTGGCGATAGCAGTCGCGCGTCGGTGAGAAAGTTTTTGAGGTCCTCGTACGGTTCACGCACGGGCCAAGTCGAAACGTCAACGCGGTAGACAGTGCCCGCGTGCCCCCATGCCGCGCGTGGCCACGGCGAACCCGGGCTCAGCGGTTCGCCCAGCGTCAGTGCTTCGCCCGGGCTAGCTAGTTGTTCGCCGAGCCAGCTCGCCATGCGCACGCTCACCGCGTTGCCAACCAATTTCCAGCGATGCCCACCGCGCACGCCTGCCGCGTTCGTCGCGGGTGCGGTCCAGTCGGCGGCGAATCCTTGCAGGCGTTCGGCGTCGGTGATGCCGGGTGTCACGAGTTCGCCAGCGGGCAGCCGAACAGCGGGTGGGCTCGCGATGCCGAGGCCGGAACCGCCCTTCAGCGTCGGGACCGCGTTCACCGCCCAACCAAGTCCGCGCACGCCTTCGGTCCAGTAAAAGCCGCATGGGTCGCGGTCGGGGTCGCCGTATTCGCGCGGCCCGGCATCGTCGCTGAAGAGGACATGCCGCGGGTCGTCGGTGCGAGAAGCGAGCATCAGCACGCGCTGGCGACGCTGGGGGAGGCCGAACGCGCGACCGTCGACGACGCGATAAGCCCAAAGATAACCGAGGTCCTCAAGTGCCGACGTGATGTGCCGCATGGCCGCGCCCTGGCCAAGTTGAAGCATGAATGGGACGTTTTCGATCAGTAGCCAGCGTGGGCCGCGCTGTCGGCGGACGAGGCGGAAAACCTCGTCTACCAGTCCGGATCTTCGTCCTGTTATGCCCGCGGTACGTCCTGCCTGCGAGAGGTCCTGACAGGGAAAGCCAGCCGCGACGAGTTCCGTGCCAGCGGGCAGTGAGCGCAAACGGGTGATGTCGGCATGGAGGTCGACGCCCGGGAAACGCGCGCGCAGTACGCCCTGGGCACCCGGATCGATTTCGCAGAGCAGTTCAGTCGACCAACCGTGTTCGCCCAGGCCGAGTTCGAGGCCGCCGATTCCGGCGAACAGCCCGACCGCGCGACCCACGGTTCCTCCTGTTTTCGCCCGGTTCTCGTTTCGCCGCAGTGTATCGCCGCGCCCAAGCTCGTCGTTGGTCGCGTGCGCGCGAAAAATCGCTGGCAGTGGCATTGGCCCTGGTGAGACCCTTGATTGGCCAAACTTGTCGGACCCTGGTGCGAACATCATCACGCGTCCGTTTGTCGGGAACATCCATCCACCGGACCAAGGGGGATACTTGTCCGTCACGATTGAGCGTTCAACAGCTGAGATCCCAGCTTTGTTGGAACCGGTGCCCGCCCGCACCGGATTGCGTTCGCTAGCAAGGTTTTTGCCCTACCTGCGTAAGCATCGGGTAGCGCTGATCGCCGCCGCGTTTATCTCCGTGGTCGCCGCGGTCATGCAGGTGCTCGTCCCGATGGTGATCGCGCATGTGATCGACGGGCCGGTCGCGCGTCATGACGCCGACGGGCTGTGGCTGCCGGTGCTTGGGGTGCTTGCGCTTGGCCTAGTCGAGGCGGCTGGTTGGTGGGGTAGGCGCTGGTTGTGTTCTAGACCGCAGACCGAATTCGAATTCGACATGCGGGCAAAGCTTTTCGCCAAATTGCAGCAGCTGTCGATCGCTCGCCACGACGGCTGGCAGTCGGGACAGTTGCTCTCACGAGCCATTGATGACGTTGGCACTATCCGCCGGTTTGTTGGGTTCGTCGCGCCGATGTTGCTGGTGAACGTCAGCGTCCTGCCGGTCGGACTGATCGTGCTCTACGTGCTGAACTGGCAAGTGGCACTGATCTTTACGGTGTTTTCGCTGCCAATCACGCTGGTCTGTCTGTGGTTCGTGCGAAAGTTCGACGTCGCGTCGCGCCGGGCGCAAGACCAGACCGGCGATCTCGCTACCGTCGCGCAAGAGTCGGCCCAGGGCATTCGGGTGTTGAAGGCGCTTGGTCGCGGCACGTTCTTTGGCGCGCGATTCGCGTCGCTCGCGAGGCAGTTGCAACGCACTGAGCTGGTGAAAGTGCGGCTTGACGCGTCGTTGTGGGCAACGCTGGTCACCTGCCCCACGCTGTCGATTGCGATCGCCCTTGGCGTCGGTGGGTATCAGGTGGTGCAAGGGTCGATGACCCTCGGCGCGTTTGTCGCCAGCCTCTCGCTTGCCACGTTCCTGCAGTGGCCCATCATCTGGCTCGGGTTTCTGCTGTCGGAGTTGCTGGAGGCGCGCACCGCGGCCGACCGGTATTGGGAAATCATCGACGCACCACTAGAGATCGCTGACCCTGCTGAGCCGGTTGGTCTTCCTGCGCGGGTGCGTGGCGAGTTGGTGCTCGATCGGGTGCGCTTCGGCTATGCCGGTTCGAAAGACGCGGTGTTGCAAGATGTTTCGCTACGCATACGGCCGGGCGAAACCGTCGCGCTTGTCGGCGCCACCGGCAGCGGGAAAACCGCCATGCTTGAGCTGATTCCCCGGCTGTATGACGTCGACGCGGGCAGCATCCGCATCGACGGTGTCGACATCGCCACGCTTCGGCTCGCCGACCTACGTTCGGTTGTCACCGTAGCGTTCGAAGAACCAACGTTGTTCTCGGCGAGCGTGAGGGAGAACGTCGCGCTTGGCGATGCAAGCGCATCGGATGCCGACGTGCGACAGGCGCTCGATATCGCGGCGGCCAGCGAGTTCGTCGATGAACTGCCGTGGGGATTGGACACGCGAATCGGCGAGCAGGGATTGAGCCTGTCGGGCGGGCAGCGACAGCGACTCGCCTTGGCGAGGGCGGTGCTCACCGGTGAGTCGGGCGGAAGTGGACGCGTCATGGTGCTCGACGACCCGCTTTCCGCGCTCGACGTGGAAACCGAAGCGCGCGTGCAGGAGCGGTTGCGGAGGGTGTTGGCGGGAGCAACCACGCTGCTTGTCGCGCATCGACCGTCCACCGCCGCGCTAGCCGACCGCGTCGCCTTCCTCGCCGACGGTCGCATCGTCGCTGAAGGAACGCACGAGCACTTGCTTCACACCAACAGCGGATATCGAGCCTTGATGGGAGCGCAACCATGACCGACGCTGCCGCCGACTGGCGGGGCATCGCCAAGGAAGACGAAACCGTCACGGCCACCGGCAACTTGGTACTGGCCGGGCGGTCAAGGCGGTTGCTGTTTTCACTGCTCCGGCCGTACCGGAAGTTGGCTGCGGGCGCGCTCGCGCTTGTTGTGTTGGACAACGCGGCGAAGTTGTCGATGCCACTGTGGATTGCCTACGGACTCGACCAGGGTATTTCCGGTGGGCGACAAGGCAATTGGACACCGCTGCTCACGGCCGTCATCGGGTTCATCGCCGTCACCCTGCTTGGTGGACTCACGACCTATTCGTTCCTACGGGCATCCGGCACGCTCAGCCAACGGGTGCTGTTCGACCTGCGGGTGCGCGCGTTCACGCACACGCAGGAGTTGAGCGTCTCGTTCCACGAGAACTACACGGCGGGCAAGGTCGTCACGCGCCTCACCACTGACATCGACGCATTACAAGAACTGCTCGAAGGTGCGCTGAATCAGGCGATGAGCGCGCTGCTTTCGGTGTTCACGATCGCGATCATCCTCATTTGGCTCGACCCGACGCTCGCGATGATCGTGCTCGCCGGGTTCGTGCCATTGCTGATCGCGACGCGGTGGGCGCAACGCCGCCAACGGGCGGGTTACCGACGCACGCGCGGGGCCATCGCGCGGGTCATCGTCGGTTTCGTCGAGGCGATGAGTGGCATGCGCGCGGTGCAGGCGTTTGGGCGCGAAGAACGCAACCTCGAAGTCGTCGGGGTCGATGATCGCCAGTACCAACAGGCGAACATGACCGCGATTCGGGGAATGGCCGATTACGTCGGCATTTCCATCGTGCTGCAGTACCTCACGACGGTACTTGTGCTGTTCGTCGGTGCGTGGAGCGTGATCGAGGGCGACCTTGCGATCGGTGTGCTCGCCGCTTACCTGCTTTACCTCGACCAGTTCTACGGGCCGCTCGACGAACTGGCCCAGGTTTTCAACGCGTACCAGTCGGCTGCTGCGGCACTGGAGAAGATCTCGGGCGTGCTTGAGGAAAAGCCCGCGGTCCCGGAGCCGAGTGATGCTGTGCCGCTTGGCAATTCGCGCGGCTCGATTGAGCTAGCCGGGGTGTCCTTCGGGTATCACGCCGACCGGCCGGTGCTGCCAACGCTCGACCTGGTTGTGCCAGCCGGGCAGGTCGTCGCTCTCGTCGGGGCAACGGGTGCTGGCAAGTCCACGCTCGCGAAGCTCATCACCCGGTTCTACGACCCGTCGGCAGGCGCGGTGCGATTAGACGGCATCGACCTACGCGAGCTGGCCAATGTCGATCTGCGGCGGGCGATCGTGATGGTCACGCAGGAGGCGTACCTGTTCTCGGGCACGATCGCCGACAACATTCGGCTCGGTCGGCCGGATGCTAGCGATGCCGAAGTACGCGCGGCGGCCGAGGCGGTTGGGTTGGCGTCGTTCGTTGAGTCGCTGCCAGACGGCTATCGCACCGATGTGCGCACGCGCGGTGGTCGGTTGTCGGCTGGGCAGCGGCAGTTGGTCGGCTTCGCGCGGGTGTTCCTCGCCGACCCGTCGGTGATCGTGCTCGATGAAGCCACGTCGAGCCTGGACATTCCAGGGGAGCGGCTCGTGCAGCGGGCATTGGAAACGCTGCTGCGCGACCGCACCGCGGTGATCATCGCGCACCGATTATCGACGGTCGCGATCGCCGACCGGGTGCTCGTGATGGAAGGAGGTCGGGTCGTAGAAGACGGCAGCCCAGCCGAACTCGTCACTGGCGACGGTCGGTTTGCTGGGTTGCATGCCGCTTGGCGTGAGTCGCTGGTGTGAAAGCGGCGTTTGATGCGTCGGTGTTTCGACAGTCGCGGGCTGGTGTCGCTTACCGTAGAGAGGTGACGACACCAGCGCCCGGCACTGCCGACGGCTCACCCGAGATCGCCCCGGTTCCCCGGTGGCCCTCGGTGCTCACGTGGCGTGCCCACGACAACTCGCGAATGGAGTCGGTGCGGGTCACGGTCAACGGCAACCGAATCCGCGCGGCAGGCCGGCTGATCGGCAGCGCGAGCGAAGAACACCCGGCGTTCAGCGCGTCATATGACCTGGTCACCGACGAAGCTGGGGCAACGCGAAGGTTGTCGTTGCGCACCACAACGGCGGCAGGCGAACGGCACGCGTCGATCCAGCGCGACGAGGAGAACTACTGGCTCGTCGACGCTGGCGGTTCGCATGTGCGAGCCACGTTCGGCGGTGCTGTCGACGTTGACGTGGTGCTGAGCCCGTTCTTCAACACGTTGCCCATCCGACGCTTCGGCCTCCAGAACGCGGTCGGTGACGTGCAGGTCCCGGTCGTTTACGTGCGGCTGCCCGAGTTGTTGGTGCAGGAAGCGGAACTCACGTATTCGAGCGCGGCCGATGGGATTAACGTGCTGTCGCCGGTGTCGAGCGCCACGTTGCGAGTTGATGCCGAGGGTTTCGTGCTGGATTACCCGGGCTTGGCCGAGCGGGTCTAGTTGTCGAGGCTGCGGATCACGCCGCCCGCTTGGCCTGCTCGACGCAAGTCGTCGAGCCATCCGGGCTTGCCGGGCGTCACATCGGTGATTTCTCGCTGCACGCGGTTCTCGAAAGCGGTTCGGCCCGCGTAACCCGTCTCGACAACGGCACCTAAGTCGCCGTTCTCGCGAAGTGTTGTGCGTGCCGCGATCAGGGCGTCGATCGTCTCGTCCAAGACGTCGGCCAAAGCTGTCGCGTTTGGTTCGCAAATCGCGCGGACCAGGTCGGGGGCGGTGCCCGCCACGCGCGTGCCGTCGCGGAAAGAACCTGCGGCGAGGCCGAGCGCCAGCGCGCCGCCGGTCGCGCCTGACGACGCCAATACTTCGGCCAACACGTGCGGCAGATGCGAGATGCGGGCCACGGCTTGGTCGTGTTCTTCGGCGACGACAGGGACGACGACCGAACCGCAGTCGATTGCCAAGCGGACCACCCGTTCCCACGATGCGGCGTTGGTGTCGGGGTCAACGCCAACCGCCCAAACTGCACCGTCGAAAAGCTCGGAATCCGTTGCCGCCCAACCTGATTGGGACGTTCCAGCCATGGGGTGACCACCCACAAACCGGGCGCTCAGTCCATGCGCACGCACCGCTTCGAGTATCGGGCCCTTGATGCTGACGACGTCGGTGATGTCGCAATCGGGCGCGAGTTCGGCGATCTTGGTCAGCATCGCGTCAACAGCGGGCATTGGGACCGCGATCACGATGAGCGCGTCGGTGGTGGCGGCGCGGCGCAGCACGGCCACCAAGTCGCTCGACACGTCGAAACCGTCGGCTGCGGCCGCGTCGACCCCGGATTGTGACCGATTGAACCCGAACGCCTCATACCCGCTCGCGACGGCGGCGCGAAGCAATGAACCGCCGATCAGGCCCGTGCCGAGGACGCAGATGGCACCGCGCGCGTTGTTGCTCATCGGAACAGATTGGCACACGAGTTCATCATTGAGGGCCCGACAGACTACCGTTTGAGGCATGGCAGCACAGCGCTCGGGCACGAACAGGGCGACGTCGGACGATGACTACGACGTCGAGGGGTTCGCGGTGGCCGTGGTCCGCGAAGAAGGGACCTGGCGGTGCAGCCCGCTCACGCACGAGGCGTTGCTCGATCTGTCGGTCGCCGAGACCGAATTGAAGGCTTTGCGCAGTTCAGGTGCTGTTTTTGGGTTGCTCGACGTGGATGACGAATTCTTCGTCGTGCTGCGTCCCGCGCCCAGCGGCACCCGACTGCTCGTTTCCGACGCGACAGCGGCCATCGACTACGACATCGCCGCCGACGTCCTCGACGCGCTCAATGTCGAGATTCCCGACATCGACCCGGATGAACTCGACGACATCGAGCCGTGGGAAGAAGGCGACCTCGGCGTGCTCGCCGACCTCGGTTTGCCCGAGCCGGTGCTCGCGGTGATCCTCGCCGAAACCGACCTCTACCCCGACGAGCAGTTGGCGATGATCGCCGAGCGCCTCGGTTTCGCGAGCGAACTCGCTGCCGTGCTCGACAAAATGCCAAGGTGAGCCTTTCCGACGAACAGATGGTGCGCGCGGCGATCGCTGCGGCCGCCGACGCCGACCCGCGCGATGTGCCGGTCGGCGCTGTTGTTTTTGACGCCGAAGGCAACGAGCTCGCACGGGCAGCGAACGCGCGCGAAGCCCTCGGTGACCCGACCGCCCACGCCGAGGTGCTTGCCCTGCGCGCCGCTGCTGCCGTCTACGGCGACAGCTGGCGGCTCGAAAACGCGACCCTGGCCGTGACCCTAGAGCCATGCACGATGTGCGCGGGCGCGCTCGTTTTGGCCCGCGTTGGCAAGGTCGTGTTCGGCGCGTGGGAACCCAAGACGGGCGCGGTCGGTTCGCTGTGGGACGTGGTCCGCGACCGTCGCCTGAACCACCGCCCGCAAGTGCGCGGCGGAATCCTGGAACCCGACTGCGTCACCCTCCTTGACAATTTCTTCAAAAACCAGCGTTGACCAGCCGATTTAACGATTCGGCACCTGCTCCGGTACAGTAGTCGGCGGTGGCGTGTCCGAGCGGCCTAAGGAGCACGCCTCGAAAGCGTGTGACGGGTAACCCCCGTCCGAGGGTTCAAATCCCTCCGCCACCGCCAAGAGCGCCCCACCTGTTCACGCAGGTGGGGCGCTTTTTCTATAATCGACAAGCCGATGTCAGTGAAGTACAGGCTGGCCACCCTAGCCGAGTCCTGAACGGGCACTTCAAGGTCAGGGCCGTTGGGCAACTCCCGGGTGGCGTTGTAGAGGTCCGCGAGGATTGTCGTGGTCTCGTGCACGTTCCCCCTGTTCATTGGTTGTTCAAGCCCGTTGTCGGGACGCGTAATACACTGGCACTACCGCTATTCCGGGGAAGGGTCGATGTGTATGCGCGGGCGACGTCAGCCGCCACCCGCGAAGTCCGGGATCGGGCTCGGGGGGAAACTGGTTGTTCTTCTTGTGCTCGGCTGGGTGGCCGTTGGGCTTGTTGCTGCCGGGCAGCGGCATTATTTTTCGCAGCTGCCCAAGGAATGCGCTGATTGGGCCACGATCGCGGTCACTGCGGCGGCTGGCCCGACTAACTACATCGGGCTCAACCCCCGCGTCACCGAATGTGAAGTGCCGCAACCTAGTCAGTGACCGCTCTGCAACTTGCGCAGGCCGGTGCCTTCCACGTCGATGTTCGGCACGATCTTTTCCAACCACGCGGGCATCCACCACGCCCACTTGCCAAGCAGCACAAGCAAAGCCGGGATCAGGACCATACGCACGACGAACGCGTCGAGCGCAACACCAACAGCCAACGCGAAGCCCATCGACTTGGCGGTCACGTCGGATTCAAGCAGGAACGATCCAAACACCGAGATCATGATGATCGCGGCCGAGGTCACCACGCGCGCGCCGTGTTTGTACCCACGCACCACCGCGACCGTCGGCGACGCGCCTTGGACGTACTCCTCCCGCATGCGGGTAACGAGGAACACCTGGTAGTCCATTGCGAGACCAAAAACCAAGCCAATCAGCATGATTGGTAGGAAGCTCACGAGTGGGTGCGGGTCCTTGATCAGGTCGAACTTGCCCTCTTGGAAGATCAGCACGGTCGCCCCGAACGTGGCCGCCATCGACAGTAGGAAGCCGAGGGCGGCGGTGAGCGGCACGAGAATCGACCGGAAAACCAAGATCAAGAGAATGAACGCGGCACCGGCAACAATCGCCATGTAGGGCACGATTTTGGACAGCAAAACGTGGTCGATGTCGGCGTAGATCGCGGTGGTTCCGGTGATCCCGTAGCGCAGGTGATACTGCGCGTTCAGCGCCGCCTCGTCGTTGCGGGCCTCCTGCACGAGATCCTTCGTCGACTGCGCGTTCGGGCCGGTCTTAGGAATGCCGTTGATCAGCGCGCCCGCGCCATCCTTGCTCATCACCGGCTCGGTAACGACGGCCATATCCGGGTAGGAAGCCAGCTTGTCCGACAATGCGGTCAACGCCGCTTCGCGCTGGTCAGGAGGGGTTTCGCTCAGGTCGACAGCCACCTGCAACACACCGTTCGACCCCTCGCCAAACCCTTCGGTGCGCAGGTCGTACGCCTTTCGCACGGTCGTTGTCTTAGGCATGCTGTCCTCGCCAGGCAAGCCGAGGTTCAGGTTGGTCGCGGGCCAGGCAAGCAACCCGAGCAGCACGATCGCGGCGATCATCGTGACGGCGGGGTAGTGCGCGATCACCTTCGCGACCCGGCCCCCCATCGTCGGAACGGAATCGTCGTCGGGGTCCTTTTGCGCGACGAACGGCAGCTTGGGTTTGAACAGGAAACGCCCAAACGCGCCGAGCAGCGCCGGCATGAGCGTGATCGCGGTGAGCACGGCGAACGCCGCCGCGATAGCGCCACCGAGACCCATGAACGTCAAGAACCGAACGCCGACGATCCCCAGCCCGACCAGCGCGATAATCACCGTGAGGCCAGCGAAAACGACCGCCGAGCCAGCCGTGCCAAGCGCGGTTCCTGCCGCTTCTTCCGGCGAATCCTGCACGCTCAGCTCGTGTTTGTAGCGCGAAACGATGAACAGCGCATAGTCGATCGACAGCGCGATGCCGATCATCGACGCGAGGAAGGTCGTGAAACTCGGCACCGAAAGCACCGAGGTCGACAGGAAAATCAACGACGTCGCGGCACCAAGGCCGACGATCGCGGTGATGATCGGGACGAACGCGGCGACAATCGCACCGAACGCGATCATCATGACAATGAACGCGACGCCCATGCCGATCATCTCGGACTTGCCGCTTGGCGCTTCCTGCACGGTCGCGATGGTGCCGCTGATCTCGACGGTCAGCCCGGCTGCACGTGCTTTGTTCCCCGCGTCGTAGGCGGCGGTACGGTCGGCATCGGTGACGTCGCCGAATTCCTTAATCGCGAACGGCACCTGGAAATAGGCAACGGTGTCGGGCATCGTCGGGTTCAACACGTTCAGCGGCGCGCCGCTACAGTCCTTCGGATCAGGTTGCGGCACAAGGCAACCCATTTCCTCGGTGGCCGCGATCGGGTTCACGATCGGCTTGGCGTGGTCAACGATGTTGAGCTGGCTGAGTTCGGTGATCAACTCGTCGATGGCAGCCCGGTTTTTCGGCTCGGTGAGCTTCTGCCCAGCGGGCGCGCCAACCACGTACGTGCCGGTCACGGCGTCGAAGGCGAATTCGGCCGACATCCCGGGGAAGTGTTGGTCGAGGATTTCGGTCGCGCGTTCGGACGGCAGGTTGGGCATCGAGAAGTCGTCGGTCATCGGCTTCTGGAATTTCCCACCGAGTCCGGCGAGGACCATGAAGCAAAGCAACCACACGGGCAAGACGATCCATTTGCGCCGGAAGGCGAACTTACCCCAGCGGTACAGATACACAGACACGGCAGTTCTCCTCGCGGTGGGGGGAAACTTGGTCTGAGTCTGGTCCGTGGCAACCCCGATATCAAGCAACTGGCCTGCGACGAAACCGAAATAAAACGACCCCGCAACCCACCAGCGAGCGGGTTACGGGGCCGTTTAATTTCCGGCTGGAACTACTTACGAGACGTTGACCGGCTGCTTTGCGAGCAGGTCGGGCTCGCGCAGCTTGTCCAGCTTCGTCCCTTCGACGTCGATGTCGGGCAGGATGCGGTCGAGCCACGCCGGGATCCACCACGACCACTTGCCCATGATCACCAGCAGTGCGGGAACGATGATCATGCGAACGATGAACGCGTCGATCGCGACGCCGACGGCGAGCGCGAACCCGAACGACTTCGCGGTGACGTCGTTTTCCAGCATGAACGAACCGAACACCGAGATCATGATGATCGCCGCCGCGGTCACAACGCGGGCACCGTGGTGGTAGCCCGAAACCATCGCGTCCTTCGCCGACTTCCCATGCACGAATTCCTCACGCATGCGGGTAACGAGGAACACCTGGTAGTCCATCGCGAGACCAAATACCAAGCCAATCAACATGATTGGTAGGAAGCTGACCAGTGGCTGCGGATCGTCGATCAGGCCGAGCTTGCCCTCCTGGAAGATCAGCACGGCAGCGCCGAACGTGGCCGCCATCGACAGCAGGAAGCCGAGCGCCGCGGTGAGCGGCACGAGGATCGACCGGAAGACCAAGATCAGCAGCACGAACGCGGCACCGGCGACAATCGCCAGGTAGGGCACGATTTTCGACAGCAGCACGTGGTCGACGTCGGCGTAGATGGCCGTCGTTCCGGTGATGCCGTATTCGATGCCGTAGTCGGCCTTCAAACTCGCTTCCGCACCGCGTGCTTCGGCGACGAGATCCTTGGTGACCTGGTTGTTCGGGCCCGCCTTCGGCACGCCGTTGAGCATTGCGCCGAGCTTGGACTCGCTGTACTGCGGGGCGGTCACGTAGTCCATGTCGGAGTAGGAAGCGAGCTTGGTGCGCAGGGCCTCAACCGCCTCGTCGCGCTTGCCTTCCGGCACATTCGCCAGGTCGGCGACGACCATCAGCACGCCATTGCTGCCTTCACCGAAGCCTTCGGTGCGCAGCTCGTACGCCTTGCGGACCGTCGAGTGCTTTGGCTGGCTGTCCTCGCCGGGCAGGCCGAGGTTCAGGTTCACCGCGGGCGCGGCGAGCGCACCGAGCACAAGCACCGAAAGACCAAGCGCGACCCACGGGAACCGGCCGATCAGGCGTGCGAAACGCTGTCCGAGGGTGACCGACGCGGTCGGGTCTTCGGGATCGTGCCGCGCGACGAGCGGCAGCTTCGGCTTGAACAGGTACTTGCCGAAAGCGCCAAGCAACGCGGGCATGAGCGTGACGGCGGTGAGCACGGCGAACGCGGCCGCGATCGCGCCACCGAGACCCATGAAGGTGAGGAACTGCACGCCGACGATGCCAAGCGCGCCAAGCGCGATAATCACGGTCAGACCAGCGAAAACGACGGCCGAACCAGCGGTGCCAAGGGCTGCGCCCGCGGCCTCCTCCGGCGAATCGCGCACGGTGAGTTCGTGCTTGTAGCGCGAAACGATAAACAGGGCGTAGTCGATCGACAGCGCGATGCCGATCATCGAGGCAAGGAAGGTCGTGAAGCTCGGGACTTCCATGATTGACGTGCCGAGCATGATCAACGAGGTCGCGGCACCAAGGCCGACGATCGCGGTGACGATCGGAACAACAGCGGCGACGACCGCGCCGAACGCGACCATCATCACGACGAGCGCGACGCCCATGCCGATCAGCTCGGCTTTACCCGACGGCTGTTCCTGCTTCTGGGCGATCGAGCCGCTCATCTCGACGGTGAGGCCGGCGTTGCGCGCGTCGGCAGCGACCTTGTACGCCGCGTCGCGATGCTCGTCCTTGACGTCGGTGACCTTGGCGATGGTGAACGGAACCTGAAGCACAGAAACCGAATTCGGCGCGGTCTTGCTCAGGACGTTCACCGGCGCGCCGGAACACTTCGACGGGTCAGGGTTGGTGAGGCAGCCCATCTTGTCGGTCATGTCGAGCGGACTGGCGAGGGGCTTCTTGTGGTCGACGATGTCGAGTTCGCCGAGCTTGGTGATGAACGCGTCGATCGCGGCACGGTTGGCCGGGTCGGTGAGCTGCTGACCCGCCGGAGCGCCGATCACGTAGGTGCCAGAGACAGTGTCGAACTTGAACTGTTGGCTCATGCCAGGGAAGTGCTTGTCGAGAATCTCGTTAGCGCGGGCTGATGGCAGCTCCGGCATGCTGAAGTCGTTGCTCATCGGCTTCGCCAGCGTTGCGCCTAGGCCGCCAAGCAGGACGAATAGCAGCAGCCAGACAGGTAACACGATCCATTTTCGGCGGAAAGCGAACTTCCCCCAGCGATAGAGGTATACGGACACCCCTGCTCCTCCACTCGTTGATTTCCTTGCCTACCGTGCGGTAGGTAGACTACCGACTGCTTAAGTGGAGGGGCAACCTCAATTTAGTTAGCTGGGTCGTGGGATGAATCAGAAGGTGGGAGGATTGCCGTATGGCACAGCGAAGCGTCGGCGATACCATCACGCCTGGTGGAGGCACTAAAGCCGCGATTCGTGACGCCGCGCTGAAGTTGTTCGCGGCCAAAGGATTCGAGCAGGCGAGCCTTCGCGAGGTCGCCGATATGGTGGGAATCACAAAGGCGTCGCTGTATTACCACTACGCGTCCAAGCTCGATTTGCTCGTCGCGATCATTGATCCCATCTTCGATTCGATGCGCGACGTTGTCGAAGACCTCGACACGGTCGCTTATAACCCCGATGGCGTCAGGACCGTGCTCCGCACGTACCTGCGCTCGATGATTCGCAATCGCGCGGCTGGCGCGCTGTGTATTCGCGACACGGCCGCGATCTTCAACGCGATCGCGAGTCGTTACCCCGATCTGATGGAACCCAGCCGTGAGCTGCGTAAATGGCTCGCCGGACCAAACCCGACGGTCGAGACGCGCCTACGCGCCGCCGCCGCGCTTGAGGTGTTGAGCGTCGCGCTGCTTTCCACCGAGGTCGCGCCCGACGCGAGCGACGACATGCTGGAGAAAATCCTGCTCGACGCGGCGACCACCGTGCTCGCCGGTACGGCAACAACGTAAGTTCGATACGTGCATATCACCGCAAGGGTGGACTACGCGGTGCGAACGCTGCTTGAGCTCGCTGCCGCGTCCGGGGAGGTCGTCAAGGCCGAAGCGATCGCGTCGGCCGCCGAGATTCCGCCGAAGGTGCTTGAGTCGGTGCTCGCCGAATTGCGCAAAGCCGAGTTGGTGCTGAGCAGGCGTGGGCCCGACGGCGGTTACCGCCTAGCGCGACCGGCCAGCGAGATTTCCATCGCGGACGTGATCCGCGCGATCGAGTCGCCGTTGGCGTCGGTGCGTGGGCAGCGACCCGAGGATGTGCGGTATCCGGGCGCGGGCGAGCCGCTGCAGCAGGTGTGGATCGCGCTGCGGGTGAATATTCGCGCCGTGTTGGAGAACGTGTCGATTGACGATGTCGCCGGAGATCGTTTGCCTGGCTTCATTTCTCAACTCACGGCTGATCCGGGAGCGTGGGCAAGGCGCTAACCCGCGCTCGGGCGAGTTATCCACAGATTAGAAATCGCTCGCGCTTCGCCTGTGACCAGGCGGTAACCTTCGATCATTATGTTGATCACCCTGCTGCGGACCTATTTGGCCCCGTATCGTGCCCAATTGGCCGGGGTCCTGGTTCTCCAGCTGATCTCGGTCATAGCCATGCTCTATTTGCCGAGCCTTAATGCCGACCTGATCGACAACGGAATCACCCAGGGCGACATCGGCTACATCTGGACCACCGGCCTGTGGATGCTCGGGGTGAGTCTCATCCAAATCGTCGCGTCCTCGGCGTCGGTGTACCTCGGCGCGCAAGCCGCGATGGGCGCTGGTCGCGATATGCGCGGCGCGGTTTTGCATCGTGTTGAGACGTTCAGTGCGCGCGAAGTTGGCATCTTCGGCGCGCCTTCGCTCATCACGCGCTCGACTAACGACATCTCGCAGGTGCAGCTGCTGATCGTGATGTCAGTGACGATTCTGGTGATGGCACCCATCATGTGCGTCGGCGGCATCATCATGGCGTTGCGCGAAGACCTTTCGCTTTCGTGGTTGCTGCTCATCGCGGTGCCCGCGCTCGCGGTCGCGATGGGCACGATCGTGGCGAAGATGGTGCCCGGCTTCCGACAGATGCAGTCGCGCATCGACGACGTCAACCGCGTGCTTCGTGAGCAGATCACCGGCATTCGCGTTGTCCGCGCGTTCGTGCGCGAACGGCAGGAGATCTGGCGTTTCGGGTTGGCCAACCGCGCGCTCACCGACGCTTCGCTGCGCGTTGGTCGGCTGATGGCGTTGATGTTCCCGACCGTCATGTTGATTTCGAACCTCACCGCCGTCGGCGTGATCTGGTTCGGCGGCCATCACGTGAACAACGGCACGATGCAGATCGGCTCGCTCACCGCGATGTTGTCCTACATCATGCAGATCCTGATGGCGGTGATGATGGCGTCGTTCCTCGCGATGATGGCGCCGCGTGCCGCTGTTTCGGGCGACCGGATCGGCGCTGTCCTCGAAACCGAGTCGTCGGTTGTCGAGCCCGCGCATCCGCAGCCGTTTAAGGCCAACCCGGCGCTCGTTCAGTTCGACAATGCCGAGTTCAAGTTCCCCGGCGCGGAAAAGCCGGTGCTGTGTCACGTGAGTTTCACCGTCACGCCGGGCACGACAACCGCGATCGTCGGGTCGACCGGCGCTGGCAAAACCACGCTGATCAACCTGGTTCCACGACTCATCGACGCCACCGCGGGCGCCGTCCTTGTCGGCGGGACTGACGTGCGCGAACTCGACTTGGAAGTACTGCGCAACGGCATCGGCCTCGTTCCACAGCGCGGGTACCTGTTCTCGGGAACCATCGCGACGAACCTGCGTTACGGCAACCCTGATGCCACCGACGAACAGCTTTGGGCCGCACTCGAAGTCGCGCAAGCCGCCGACTTCGTGCGGGAAATGCCGCAGGGCCTCGACACCCCGGTCGCCCAGGGTGGAACCACCGTTTCCGGTGGTCAACGGCAGCGGTTGTGTATCGCGCGGGCCTTGGTCCGCAACCCCAATATCTACCTGTTCGACGATTCGTTCTCCGCGCTCGACGTGGCAACCGACGCGCGGCTGCGCGCCGCGCTTAAGCCCGCCGTCGCGCACGCGTCGGTGATCATCGTCGCCCAACGAATCGCGACCATTCGCGATGCCGAGCAGATCGTCGTCTTGGAAGACGGCAAGGTCGCGGGTATCGGCACGCACGACGAACTAATGCGAACCTGTTCGGAATACCGCGAGATCGTCGAGTCCCAGCTCAGTGTGGAGGAAGCTCGATGAGACCAGGCGGTCCAGTTCCCGGTGCGCCCGGAACCAAAGCGAAATCGTTCGGCCCGTCGCTCAAGCGACTAGTCCGTCGACTCGCACCGGAGAAGTTCGCGGTCGGCGTGATCATCGCGTTGGTCATCACCGCGGTCGTGCTCAACACCCTCGGCCCCTACCTGCTCGGTAAGGCAACCAACCTCGTCTTCGACGGGTTCATCGGTAAGCAGTTGCCCGCCGGAATCACCAAAGAGCAAGCGGTACAAGCACTTCGCGATAGTGGCGACAACACCAAAGCCGACATGCTCGGCGCGATGAACGTCGTGCCCGGCGTTGGCGTCGACTTCAGCGCCGTCGGTCGCGTGCTCGCGATCGTGCTCGCGCTCTACGTCGCGGCTTCGCTTTTCGGGTGGTTGCAGGGATACCTACTGAACCTGGTCATCAACCGCACGGTAAAGCGCCTGCGCGACGAAGTCGAACAGAAACTGCATCGCCTTCCGCTGAGTTACTTCGACACATCGCCGCGCGGTGACGTGCTCAGTCGCGTCACTAACGACGTTGACAACGTGTCGCAGAGCTTGCAACAGACCATCAGCCAGCTGCTCACGTCGCTGTTCACCGTGGTCGGCATCTTGATCATGATGTTCTGGATTTCGCCGCTGCTCGCGGTAATCGCCCTGCTCACGGTGCCCGCCGCGATCATTGTCACCGCGCAGATCGCGAAACGGTCGAAGCCGCACTTCATCGATCAGTGGCGCTACACCGGCGAGGTCAACGCGTCGGTGGAAGAGGCATACACCGGGCACGAGATCATCAGCGCGTTCGGTCGGGCGCGTGAGGTTGGCAAGGAATTCGACGAGCGCAACAACAAGCTCTACAACGCGAGCTTCAAAGCGCAGTTCATTTCCGGCCTGATCATGCCGTCGATCATGTTCCTCGGAAACGTGAACTTCGTCTTCATCGCGCTGGTCGGCGGCTTGCGCGTCGCGACGGGCAACCTGTCGCTCGGTGACGTGCAGGCCTTCATTCAGTACTCGCGTCAGTTCAGCCAGCCGCTCACGCAGATCGGTGCGATGGCCAACCTGATGCAATCGGGAGTCGCGTCAGCTGAGCGGATCTTCGAGATTCTCGACGCACCTGAGCAGTCGCCTGATCCCAAGGAACAGGTTGTGCAGCCGGTCGACCGTGGTCGCGTTGAGTTCGACGCGGTGTCGTTCGGCTACGAACCCGATCAGCCGATCATCGAGCGACTGTCGCTCACCGCCGATCCCGGCAACGTGATCGCGATCGTCGGGCCGACGGGCGCGGGCAAGACCACGCTGGTGAACCTGTTGATGCGGTTCTACGAACTCGATTCGGGCTCGATCAGCATTGATGACGTCGACATCACCACCATTTCGCGCGACCATCTACGCTCGCGCATCGGCATGGTGTTGCAGGACACGTGGCTGTTCAAGGGCACGATCAAAGAGAACATCGCCTACGGCAACCCCGAGGCCAGCGACGAGGAAATTCTCGAAGCGGCGCGGGCGGCGTATGTCGACCGGTTCGTGCACGCGCTGCCCAACGGCTACGACACCGTCATCGACGAAGAGGGCGGCGGCGTGAGCGCGGGCGAGAAGCAGCTGATCACCATCGCGCGCGCGTTCCTCGCGAAGCCGTCGATCCTGGTGCTCGATGAGGCGACGAGTTCGGTCGATACGCGCACCGAGTCGCTTGTTCAGCACGCGACGGCGGCGCTGCGCCAAGACCGCACGAGTTTCGTTATCGCACACCGTCTTTCGACGATTCGTGACGCCGATCTGATCGTGGTGATGGAGAAGGGTCAGATTGTCGAGTTTGGCACGCACACGCGATTGCTTGAAGATCGCGGCGCGTACTACCGGCTCTACAACGCGCAGTTCGCTGAGGCTGTCTGACCTGGGGGGTGGGCGCTAATCGTCGGCCTGAGACGATTAGCGCATGGCTGATTCCAGTGAGTTCTCGTTTTCCGTCGATGCCCGGCTTGATGGGGGTCGTCATGGACGCACCGGAGTCATCAGCACCCCGCACGGCGACATCGCGACGCCCGCGTTTATCCCGGTCGGCACCAAGGCGTCGGTGAAGGCGGTCCTGCCGGAGACGATGCGCGAGATCGGGGCCCAAGCGCTGCTCGCCAACGCCTACCACCTGTACCTGCAACCAGGCTCCGACATCGTCGATGAGGCAGGCGGCCTCGGCAAGTTCATGAACTGGCCGGGGCCGACCTTCACCGACTCGGGCGGCTTCCAGGTGATGTCGCTTGGCGTTGGGTTCAAAAAGGTGCTCGCGATGGAAGCCGTCGGCGTACGGTCCGACCAGGTGATTGCCGAAGGGAAGGAACGCCTCGCTGTCGTCGACGACGACGGCGTCACGTTCCGCTCGCACCTCGACGGCAGCAGGCACCGCTTCACGCCCGAGGTTTCGATGGGCATTCAGCATCAGCTTGGTGCCGACGTGATGTTCGCCTTCGACGAGCTCACGACCCTCATGAATACGCGCGGCTACCAGGAACAGTCGCTGCAACGTACGCACGAGTGGGCCCAGCGTTGCCTTGATGAGCACGAACGGTTGACCGCGGCCCGCGCCGACAAGCCCTACCAGGCACTTTTCGGCGTCATCCAGGGCGCGCAGTACGAAGACCTGCGCCGCAAAGCGTGCCGTGATCTCGAAACTCTGCGTGGCGCGGAAGGCACCGGCTTCGACGGCTACGGCATCGGCGGCGCGTTGGAAAAGCACAACCTCGGCACGATCGTCGGCTGGTGCTGCGACGAACTTCCCGAAAACAAGCCGCGTCACCTGCTCGGCATCAGCGAACCGGAAGACATGTTCACCGCTGTCGAGAATGGCGCTGACACCTTCGACTGTGTGAACCCGTCACGGGTCGCGCGCAACGCGGCGATCTACGTCGATGAGGGTCGCTTCAACATCAACACCGCGCGCTTCCGTCGCGATTTCACGCCGATCGACGAGACCTGTGACTGCTACACCTGCGCGAACTACACCCGCGCCTACCTGCACCACCTGTTCAAGGCGAAGGAAATGCTCGCGGCAACGCTGTGCACAATCCATAACGAGCGTTACACAATTCGGCTTGTCGACCGGATTCGCGCGAGCATCGAAAACGGCGAATTCGATGAGTACAAAAAGGAATTCCTCGGGCAGTGGCGGGGTCGGATCAAGGTGCCTGGTCAGGTCTAGTCGCTCGACCCCGCCGTCAACGTCACTCGCGTAGTGCGGGAAGGGGTTGGGCCGTGTAACCGGGTTCGGTCTTCTTCAACAACGCGATAACGCGGTAGGTGATCGGCAGGACGAGCACCTCGCACAGCGTCTTCCAGAGGAAGCCGACGATGACGTAGTTGATGAACGCTTGCCAGGTGTCGATGCCGATCACCGCGGCGGCGATCGAGCAGAAGATGAGCGTGTCGGCCAGTTCACCGACGATGGTCGAGCCGATCAGTCGCGCCCAAAGGTGGCGCTCCTTTGTGCGCTCCTTAATCAGCACGAGGGTGGCCGAATTCAGCAGCTGCCCAACGAAATACCCGGCGAGACCTGCGAGAACAAGTCGCGGGGTGGTGCCGAGCACGGTTTCCAGGGCGGCCTGATTTTCGTAGAAGCCAGCCGATGGCAGGTGAATCGTCACCCAGAAGCAGCCGACGGTGAGCAGCAGCGCGGCGAAGCCGGTGTAAATCGCGTGGCGTGCGGCGCGGAAGCCATACACCTCGCTCAGCACGTCACCGAGAATGTAGGCGAGCGGGAAAAGGAAGAAGGCGCCGTCGGTCACGAGCGGCAGGATCTGCACTGGTCCGAGGCTCACCGAGTAGCTGGTGAACAGTTCGACGCCCTTGGACGCGCAGATATTGGAGATGATCAGTGTCGCGGTGAAAATCGCGACGATTACCGGATAGAACCCCCGCGCGGCCTGGGCGAACGCCGCATGCTCTTGCGCGGGGTGTCCAGATTCAGCTGTTTTCTGGGGCTTTTGGAGCGAGTTTGCATCATTCACGGCCCTATTGTCCCAAGCTCGCGATGTTTCACCGGCTCCGGTTGTGCAATACGCTGTAGCGATGACGAATCCCGGCGATTCCGACGAGTGGTGGAAGCAGTACGGCGGCTCTGGCGTGTCGCCAGAGTCCGGCGCGCCGGGTTCGGTGCCGCAGTACCCGACCGCGCAGCCGTCGCAGCCTTCCCAACCTGCCCAGCCGTCGCCGCCTAGTTACCCATCGACGCCGCAATACCCAACGGCGCCGCCGCCTTCCGCGCCGCAGTATCCGCAGCAGCCTTATGGGCAGCCGCAGCCGTACCCGGGTCAGCCCGCGTATGGTGCGCCGTATCAGCCGTACGGGTACGCGCAGCCGCAGGCGCAGGGCACCAACGGAATGGCGATCGCCTCGCTTGTCACGTCGCTGACGGGATTGGTGACCTGCGGGCTCGGCGGCATCGTCGGCCTGATCCTGGGTTTCATCGCGCTGAACCAAACGAAGGAACCAGGGCAGGAAGCTGGTCGAGGCCTGGCGATCGCGGGCGTGATCATCGGTGCGCTCATGACGATTGGGATCGTCGTCTGGTTTGTCTTCCTGATCATCGGACTGGCTGGCAGCTCTAGTTCTAGCTACTAGCGCGAAAGCAAAAGGGGCGCTTCCGAATTCACTCGGAAGCGCCCCTTTTCGTGTCGTAGGGGATTAGCCCTTGACGACCTGCGTGCCGCCAGCGAACTTGTCGTGCCAGCCCTGCTTGTTCGGGTCCTGCGAGATGGTGACCATGATGTAGATCGCGAGGCCGAGGCTAATGAGGCCACCGACGCACGGGATCAGACCAACGATCTCAAACAGGTTGCGCTTGGCCGACTGCTCGGGGGTGAGCTGCGCGGCCCCGCCCGGCGCGACAACGCGCAGGCCGAGGATCTTCTTGCCGAGCGTGGTGCCCTGGGTAACTTCCATCGCGATGAAGTAGCCGTAGAGCGCCACGGAGATGAGGACGCCGCCGAGAAGCTGAACAGCGTTGCCACTGAGCGCGATCAGCAGCACGATGTACAGCGGAACGCTGACGATCAGGCTGTCGATGACGCGCGCGCCAACGCGAATGCCGAGGTCGGCAGGCTGGACGCCACCGAAGCCCTGGTCGTAGCCGCTGGCCGGGTAGGCCTGCTGCTGCCCGTAAGCATCCTGCGGCTTGTATGCGTCCTGGCTGAACGGCTGCTGCTGGCCATAAGGCTGCTGCTGCCCGTAAGCAGGCTGCTGGGGCTGCCCGTAGCTCGGGGGCTGCTGTCCGTACGGCTGCTGCGGCTGGCCGTAGCCCGGCTGCTGCTGGCCGTAACCGGGCTGACCGCCCTGCTGGGCGTACGGGTCTTGGCCGTAGCCGCCGGGCTGGCCGCCCTGCGGGTACTGGTTGGGGTCGTAACCACCGGTGGTCATAAATCAGTCCTCGTCGTGATCGCGTAGATCGGTCGATCCGTACGTTACGGACATTCGTCCGGTCGGAACAACCCAGTAGGGTCGAGTATCCATGGATTTCTGGGCAATTGGGCCGCGTCGAACAGTTCGCGGAGCTCAGCCGTTGTGCGAGCGCGATATCCGAGCGAATCGGCAATCAGCGCAACCACATCTTGCGGCGTGTCGCCTGCGGCGCGTCGATCGGAAAGTGTCACTGCCCCATCACGTTTCGCCAGCCGTTTGCCTTCGGGATTGAGCACCAACGGAACGTGCGCGTACGTCGGCACCGCGAGCCCGAGAAGGGTTGCGAGATAAGCCTGTCTGGGCGTTGACGGCAGGAGATCGTCGCCGCGAACCACCTGGTCGACGCCTTGATCAGCATCATCGACGACAACGGTGAGGTTGTAGGCCGGGATGCCGTCGCCGCGCCGCAACACCAAATCGTCCACCGCGCCGGTGTATTCGCCATGAAGTTGATCGTGAAAGGTAAACGAATCGACATCCGCGCGCAGGCGAATCGCGGCTGGTCGCCCGGATGCTCGCCGCTGGTCGCGTTGTGCGGTGGTGAGTTCGCGGCACGTGCCCGGGTACGCGCCCATCGGACCATGCGGCGCGGTGGCCGCTTCTTGGATCTCGCGCCGCGTGCAGTAGCACTCGTATGTTCTTCCCGCCGCGGCCAATTCAGCGATCGCGGCGTCGTAAGCATCGGTCCGGGTTGATTGGTACGCGACGGGACCGTCCCAATCGATGCCGATCGCGGCAAGGTCGGCGAGCTGCTGCTCTGCGGCGCCCGCACGCACCCGGTCGAGGTCGTCAACGCGAAGAACGAACGCCCGCTGCGTAGTTCGCGCGAACAGCCACGCGAGAATCGCGGTGCGGAGGTTGCCGATGTGCAGGTCACCGGACGGGCTCGGGGCGTATCTACCTGCGTTGTTCACCGAGGCATCCTATGACCCGCGCACCCGCAACGACGTGCGCAGTTGGTCGTCTGCGATGGGGCCACTCGAATCCAGTGCGCTGAGCAGACTTTCCGTGTGCGCGATGAGCCCTGCGGTATCAACGGCGTAGTGCTCGGAATTCGCCGGATACTCACCAAGTCGCTGGGCCGCTCGTCGTAACAGAGTGGCCGCACCCTTCGCATTCCCGCGCTGGATGTGGGTAAGGCCAACCGCGTACTGTGCCAAGCCCTGCCACAGCATCCGCTCGGCAACCGGTCCGTTCTTCCACGCGGCCTCCAACACTTCATGCGCATTGAAGGCCAATCCTTCGTCCAGCAGTTGCTGAGCGAAGTCGAGAGTTTGCTGGGGCGGGAGTTCAAGATCGTCGGGAATTCGGGCGACCCCAACACTGCCGGGTGGAAGCGGTCGCCCGAGGCGGTCGCGGGGACGGTCATTGCGGGCACGACCTGCGGCGTCGCGGTCACGGGAGATCATTACTCCATGATCCTCCTCGCGCGCTGAGTGTGGTTGCGAGGTCGCAGATACCCGGGCTAAAAGTGACGTATCACAGACCAATCACATGGAAGTAAATGCTGATGTGTGACCGATGCTGAGAATGGGTAAACAGCGCTGGCTAAACTCGCGCAAACGTTTATCTTCGCAACCTTGGCAAATATTTCTGGGAACGCAAATTCTCATCCGCAAACTTGCGGAAGACCTGCTACTGTCTGACTCGCGGGGACAGCCCCCGGGGGCCAAAGGTCCCGCTGTGCTGGCCCGCACCGGTCGGTTGCGTGCTCGACGGCGGCAGTTTCTCCGATGCCGCGAAGTAACTGTCCGCTCGCACCGGATATCTGGTTGTTTCAGCGATTCCTTGAGTTATCCCGTATCACGATGGAGCAAAGGAGCAAGTGCCGTGAAAGTTGATGTCACCAGCGCTGTCTGGCGGAAGAGCACCTACAGCGGTCCAGACGGTAACTGCGTAGAGGTGGCTTTTCTGCGCGGGGGTGAGGTCGCGGTCCGCGATACAAAGGACAACGGCGTTGGCCCCATCTTGGCGTTCGGCCCGGGGGAGTGGTCGGCCTTCATAGCCGATGTCACCGCCGGAGAGTTCGCGCTTAGCTGAGTCGCGCGATGCGCCCCAAGCTAGCCATATCCGTAGCGAGTTCGGGCCCCGGGAAGCTCCCCGGGGCCCACTTCATTTAGGGTGTCGGTGGCATGACTCGGATGTCGCCACGTGACGCGACGATGTGGTGGTTGTCGGGCCGAACTAACAACGACATCTTCGCGCTGTACGCGTTCGCTGAAACCGAAAGCAGTACAGCGCAATTGCGTGAGTTCGTCGAAGAGCGCGCCGCGCTCGTCGGTGACCTCACGATCCGTGTGCGGCCAACACGGTTCGACTATCCGCGCTGGGTACCGATGTCTCCTGGCCCGAATCAGTTCATCGCGCACGAGCCGGGCCTTTCGTGGCTGGCGTGCAGAGCGGCCATCGAAGATCTCATGGGTGGCGAAAGTCTCGATGCCACACGAAGTCCGTGGGAATTGCACGTCTTTCGCGACGTTGCCGAAGTACCAGGCTCGTCGGCTCCCACTTTGCTTGCGGTACTGCGACTTTCGCATGCTCTGGCTGACGGAACCCGCGCGACGAAGATCGCCCGTGCGCTGTTTTCCAGAACCGACGAAGTTATCCACAGGCCGGTGGTTGGAACTGTGGATAACTTACGAAAGCCCCAGGTAGGCGTTGTGGACAACAGTTCAACGTTTGTGGATTCCTGTGGACAACTCTGTGGAGATCTCGTTGCGAACATCGTTGGGCTGCTCCGGTTTCCAGCCCAAATAGTCCGAACCTTCAGCCGTGCAAGAGAAGCCGAACGCGCCAAGCGTCGCCTGTTGGCAGCGACGGCCCGAGGCGAGGTACCACCGCCCGCGCAGACCTTCCCGGCGTCGGTCGTCAACCCATCGAATCTGCCTGTCGCTCAGCAGATTCGGTTCGTGACGTTCTCCCTTCGTGAGTTCAAAGCAACCGGTCTCCCGGTGACTGTGCTAGCGCTCACCGCAATCAGCAAAGCGCTCGGTGACCACTTCCCGGACGTGACGACGCTGAGCGCGGCGGTCCCGATGTCGACAAAGGGCAACGCGCGCAACAGCTATCGCACGTTGACGGTCGACCTCCATTTGGCCGAGCCTGACTTAACAGCGCGAGCCGAACTCATCGCCAGAGAACTCTACGAGCGTCGTAGGCGAGCGGCGAATGTCACTTTCGCGCAAATAGATCGAGTGAGCGAGGCGGTACCCGCGCTCTTCGCAAGGCGTGATGTGGCCAATGCTGACCTCGAAGCGGTACCTGCCGAGCTCGACGGCAACGTCGTCGTTTCGAGTGGAAACCGCGGGGCGGCCGATCTGCGCTTCCTCGACGCTCCTGTCCTGTTCACGGGCGGTTTTCCCGCATTGGGGACCGTTATGCGGCTGACCCACGGCGTGCATGGAATCGGCGAAACCATCGCGCTGTCAGTGCGTTCCGATGTTGGCGTCGTCAGCGACGTCGATGGATATCTCGAACAGCTGACTCGCGCAGTCGAAGACGTCGTCGCGGCGCACACTTAACTCGCCCGGTCCAGCTCAAACCCGACCGCTCTCAACGCAATTCGCACCGCCGTCGCCGCATCGCTCGCCGCGACGTGCCCGCTAAGCCCTCCGTCGATGCGGAATCCGCAGTAATATCCGCGCCCACCAAAGCGCGGATGGCTGATCGCGATGAGGGGCGCTTCGATGGGAAAGAGCGCATCGATGGTGTCGTCATCGGTGGGGCGCGGTGCCCGTTCGGCGTGCACACGCTCGTACCAGTCGATGACGGCTGGCGGTGGCGTGCGCGCACCGGTTTCGTAGTGGCCGAGCGCTGATCTGCTGTAGGGCACCCGGGTGGCGAGGGCGGTCAGGGAGAGACCCGCCTGCTCGCGTAGTTGCCGCAATCGAGCTCCGTCGACGGTGGACATGATCGCCATCCTAGCTGCCCAAAAGGTCTGTCCTGCGACCCATTTGAGCAGGTTGTAGACGATCTGTAGACGGCTTTTGCTGTCCAAAAGGTCTAGCGGCTACCCATACTTCCGATTGTTGGCTGTCACGGGAGACCATTTACGGAGGTGCGCATGCGTGAACCGCATAGGCTAGTCGCCGGGCCAGGATTCGACGTAACCGTTAGTGCGGACCAGTTCGATCAAGAGCTTTTCCGCATCCGCGCGCTCGCGAGCAAGCGCGCTCCAACCCCGTGCGACCCCATCCGGCCCAGCCGAAGTGGCCCACGAACCGACCGCGTGTGCCCCCTGGGGGTGCAGCGAGTAGTAGATGGAACCGACGGGCCACGCGAGGTCGAGCCCACGCACCCAACCGGTGACGGCGTCGCCGTCGTGCACGCGCATCTCCCCACGGAAGCCGAGCGCAGGCTCGCGGGATACGACCCCAGCTTCGGTATCGGGCTCGGCGTCGTCGCAATCCGCCGACCCAGCGTCAAGCAGAAGGTGGTCGCCTTCATGGCGAATGCGTACCGATGCGATTTCCACATTATCGCCGTCGCCTTCGCCGTTGGTCTGCTTTTGCCAAGCAGCCCACCACTGGCCGGCGAGGTCGACGCGAGTGTCGACAAGCCCGGCGAGTTCGGCAATCGAAATGCCAAGCGCATCAGCAAGTCGCACCGCTACCGGCAGCGTCGGCGACTGTTCTTCGGCCTCGTATCGCGTGATTTGGCGCGAACTCACCCCGATCGCGGTAGCGAGAGCTGGCTGCGAAAGCCCAAGCAACCGCCGACGTTCCGAGATGACCTTCCCCGTCCCGGTGTTCATACAGACATCGCCTCCATTGTCGGCCCCTCTGTGCGTCGGCACACCGTCTTCGACGTACCCCTACCCGTTCCCGGCCAGCCGACATCGCGCGAAGCCCAGCGCCGAATCGAGCGACACTGGCGTCGCGAACATGCCGACTGCGCCGCCGATTCTTCCATTTCTTCGCTCCAACAGGCTCGTTTCGTCCTTACTGCCCATGCCGAATGCGCGGCGACCTGTTTGCAGTACCTCGCCGCGACCGCGTACAGCACCGGTCTGCAAGACGACATCTGACGACACGACTTCGAACTCGTTGCGTGCCGACGACGACGCCGTTTCCGCCACTACCGTCGACGGAATGGGAGTCGACTGGCGCAGCGTGAGTACGCGGGAAGCCGCGCGAAGGCGACTGCGGCTGCTGCGGCCGCGCGCGACGGCCGACAGCGTTGTCGCGGTTCCAGCCCCCGTGCAGCCGATCGACCTGGCCGACGACGCCCAGGTTTCGGAAGTGCTCGACCTCGCGGTTCGCGTCGGGGAGGTTGTGCTTTCCGCAGGTACCGGTGTTGTTGATACGACCGCGCAGGTGCGGTTCATCGCGTCGACGTACGGGCTTAGTCAGTGCGATATCGACGTCACGTTCGACGCCATTCGTATCTGGGCCGATCGTGGGCCTCGATTGCCACCGGCCAGCGACATGCGGGTCGTGAAGTACCGGTCGCTCGACTTCACCCGACTTGCCGCCGTCGACCGACTTACCCGCAGGTTGCGCACCCAGCTGGTGCCGATCGGCGAAGCTCACGCCGCGCTCGACGAGATCGTGAGCTCGCGGCACCCTTATCCGCGCTGGGTTTCGACGGCGGCGTGGTCGTTGCTCGCCGCGTCGATCGCGGTGTTGCTCGGCGGGGATTACGCGCTCGCGGCGATCAGCTTCGCGACAACCGCCGTGATCGACATCGTCAACCGGATGCTGCACAAGCTGGGCCTGCCACTGTTCTTTCAGCACATCGTCGGCGGTGTGCTCGCCGCGGCGCCCGCGATCGCGCTTACCGCCTATAGCCCGGAATGGCGCGACGACGCGGCGCTGATCGTCGCGGCAGGGATCACGGTGTTGCTCAGTGGGCAGCAGTTGGTTGGTTCGGTGCAGGACGCCATCACCGGCGCACCCGTAACGGCAACCGCGCGCATGCTTGAAGTGTTGATGATGACCGGCGGGATCGTCGCGGGTATTGGTCTCGCCCTTAGGTTTTCGACGCTATTCGGTGTCGCTGTTCCGTCGATTGGCGAGAGCGCTGGCCGGTCGACGGAGTATTTGGCGATCAAACTGATCGCTGGCGCTGTCGCCGCGGTCGCGTTCGCGCTTGCCTGTTACGCCGAACGTCGCGCGCTGTTCGCCGCCGCGCTTTCCGGCGCTGGCGGCACGATGGTTTTCCTTGCGATCGGTGATATCGGCTTCGGGCCGGTTGTCTCGTCGGGCGTCGCCGCGACGGCGATCGGCCTTGTCGGTGGTCTGATGGCCCGTCGCGCTTTGACGCCACCGCTTGTTGTCGCGGTAGCTGGCATCACACCGCTGCTGCCTGGTCTGAAGGTGTATCGGGGGCTATACGCCCTGCTCGAAGACGAGACGCTGCTCGGCTTCGGCCAGATCCTCGGCGCTTTTGGCGTTGGCTGCGCGCTGGCCGCCGGCGTGATCTTGGGCGAATGGTTCGACCGTTTGCTGAGTCGTCGAGCGGCCCCTCGCGCCTACGACCCGGCTTACACAAGCGACCGCTAGGAAACGTCGACGAGCGAGTGCGGGCCGAGCGCGGCGACTTCGGCGGGCGCGGGGTCTTGAATCCTGGGTTTGCCTGCGGCCCACCGCATTTGGCTGCGCGCGGCAGCAGGGTCGGCGTTAGCGGGCACCACAAGCAGCGCCAACGTGGCGTCGTTGCTGCCGACCAGGTGCATGATGCGTGCGCTCTCGGACGCTTCGTCAGTCCAGTCGAAGCCAAGACGCGCGAGCTGGCCGATACGCGGAGCGACGGCACCAACGAGCTGGTGGATTTCGGTCATCGGCTGATCGGTGCGCGGCCACCATGCACCGTCGATGGCACCGCTTGACGCGGTGTCGCAGTCGCGAAGCATCAGCCGGATAGGACCGGCGGTTGGGGTTGTCACGGCGTGTGTTCACTTTCGAGTTCTAGGTGGCATGCGCGTGTTCATTCACGCGCAAAGATGGGAGTACCCACTCACGTGTGGTGGCACTCACAACATCCCCCGGGCGACTTGAAGTCGCTAAGGTGCCGCCTCACTCATGGGCTTGGTGAAGTGATGCTAACGCGCACCACCGACAGGTTCACCACAATAAAAACAGGGCCCGTACCGGCGAACCGGTAAGGGCCCTGCTTTGGCGGAGGATAGGGGATTTGAACCCCTGAGGGCGTTAACCCAACCCGCGTTCCAGGCGAGCGCCATAGGCCACTAGGCGAATCCTCCGTTGAGCAGCATAGCGGGTGAACACGGGTTCCAACAAAACGGGTTACTTCTTGAGCGCGCTGAGCACCTTACGGACCTGCGACTGGCACGCGGTGTCCATCGCCTTTTGGTCGTAGCCGGAGTTGGTGCGAATCTCGATTTTCACCTTGACCGAGATGTTGCTGTCGTGGGTCGCGCAGATGTAGGTGTAATCGTTCGGGATCGACGAGTACATCTGCTGCTGAGCGGCGAAATAGGCCTCCGAGCCAAGCCCGCTGATCGAGCCCTGGTCGTAGCCCTTGCCGGTGGTTCGGGTGTCGCTCGACTTCCAGCGCGCGTAGTCGGATTCGGTCTCGCTGCCCGACTTGAACGCGACGTTAAGACTGATATCGGCCTCGGGTGGGTTGCGACCGGGTTCCTTGTTGGAGATATCGCAGTCGTAGGTGCCGCCGCCGCTGTAATCGGACGGCTTGTACTCGCGGTGCGTCGTCGTTTCGCGGGTGCTCGACCACTGGTTGAGCACGCTCGGGTCGATCAGCTCGCACGAGTTCTTGCCATCTTTGAACGCGTAGCTGCCCGCCCACTTGCTGCTGTCGGGCTTGAACGGGTCAATGGGTGACTTTTTGTCGTCGTCGCCACCGCTGCTTGCTGCCACGGCGACGAGCACGATCACCAGCAGCGCGACAACGCCGAACACGCCGCCCAAGACCCACCAGGTCGCCTTGTTTCCGCCGCCCGATGACGGCGGTCGAGGGGGCTGCACCGGCGGCGGCGAGCCCCACGCGGGCTGCGGTGCCTGCTGATATTGCGGCTGATATCCCGTCTGTTGCGGTTGGTATCCGGTCTGCTGGGGTGCGGCGAAGGGCTGTTGCTGCTGGTAGGCGGGCTGGGAACCGTACTGCGGTTGCGCCTGGTACGCGCCGAGGTCGGGGGCGCGCAGCAACGTCGGGTCGGCGGGTGGGGTAGCACCGCCGAGACTGCCGAGGTCGGCGCGCAACAGTGTCGGGTCGGCCTGGTTCGGATTGGGCGTCGCGCCCGGACCCGGTTGTTCCCACCACTGGGCATTCGAGTCTGGCGGTTGATTATTCGGACCGGTCACGCGGTGCACCCCTCCTAGAATCTGCATCGGCCGGGGACCTCCCCCTCGCGATATTGCGACGATCGTAGCCAGCCGACACCGATCGTGGGCATCCCGATTGTTGTCATTGCCCGTTCTGGCGCTACACTGGCCGACGGATCCCGCGTGACGCGTATCTTGTGAACTCCCCCAGGGCCGGAAGGCAGCAAGGGTCAACGAGCTCTGCCGGGTGCGCGGGGTCCCCTTTATTTTCCCCCGGCTGGCCATCTGGGCTGGGGATGCGCCGGGTAACGTGGCACCGACCCCCCTTGCTGCTTCGAAAGGCTGCTCCGATGCCCCGGCAAACGCAGATCGGTTTGATGAGCCACGGCGAACTCGTGTCCGAACACGAGGCCCAGACCGCGAATTACGCGACGCTCAAGACCGAGAAGCTCACGCTGGACCTCACCCGAGGTAAGCCATCGCCCGAGCAGTTAGATCTATCCGCCCGGTTACTCACGCTTCCCGGCGAAGACGATTTCCGCGATGCGAGCGGCACCGACTGTCGCAATTACGGTGGGCTCACCGGATTGCCTGAGCTGCGCGCGATCTTCGGCGAATTGCTTGGCATCGACGTCGACAACATCGTGGCTGGCAATAACGCGAGCCTCGAAATCATGCACGACATCATCATCTTCGCGATGCTCTACGGTTTTCCCGATTCGCCACGTCCGTGGGCGCGGGAAGAAACCGTCAAATGGCTTTGTCCCGCACCGGGTTACGACCGCCACTTCGCGATCACCGAGGCCCTCGGCATTGAGATGATCCCCGTGCCGATGAACAACGACGGCCCCGACGTGCACGTAATCGCCGACCTCATCGCCAACGACCCGACCATCAAGGGCCTGTGGGCAGTTCCCAACTACTCCAACCCTTCTGGTGCGGTGTTCTCGGAAGAGGTTGTGCGCGAACTGGTTTCGCTTCCTGCCGCCGCTCCCGATTTCAAGCTGTTCTGGGACAACGCGTACGCGGTACATCCGCTTACCGATACCGCGGCGCCGATTGTCGACGTGCTCGGTCTCGCCGCCGCCGCTGGTCATCCCGACCGACCGCTGGTTTTCGCGTCCACGTCCAAGATCACCTTCGCAGGTGCGGGCGTGAGCTTCTTCGGTGCGTCGAAGACCAACATCGACTGGTATTTGAGCCACGCGTCGAAGAAGAGCATCGGCCCCGACAAGCTCAACCAGCTGCGGCACCTGCGCTTTTTCGGCGATGCCGAAGGCGTGCGTGCACACATGCAAAAGCATCGCGAGCTGCTTGAGCCGAAGTTCGCGCTGGTCCGCCGCATCTTGGAAGACCGCCTCGGCGCGTCGAAGGTTGCCTCGTGGACCGAGCCGAAGGGCGGCTACTTCATCAGCCTCGACGTGCTCGAAGGCACCGCGGCGCGCGTGATCGCGCTCGCGAAAGAGGCGGGCATCGCGCTCACGGCCGCCGGTTCGGCGTTCCCATACGGCAACGACCCCGAAGACCGCAACATCCGCATCGCCCCCAGCTTCCCGCAGTTGCCGGAATTGGAAAAGGCGATGGACGGGCTCGCGACCTGCGTTTTGCTCGCCGCTACCGAGAAAATGCTCGAACAACACTGAGCCGTCGCGCCTCGGGTGAATTGTGTCACCATTGGTTAATGAGCCGCATACTGTGTTTGGCGCAGGAACCCGAGGCCGACGAATTACTCAGCAGCGACGACTTCGCTCTGTTGGTCGGGATGTTGCTCGACCAGCAATATCCGATGGAGCACGCATTTCGCGGGCCGCGCAAACTCGCTGACCGGATGGGCGGATTCGATCTGGTGCGCATCGCGCAAGCCGATCCGACCGAATTCGAAGAACTCGCCGCCACCCCGCCCGCTATTCATCGGTACGGGCGGTCGATGGCTCGGCGCACCCAAGCGCTCGCGCAATATCTGCTCGACAACTATCAAGGCGAGCCAGCCAACATCTGGACCAGCGGTGAACCCGACGGCAAAGAGGTGTTGCGCAGGCTGCAAGACCTGCCGGGATTCGGGGCGCAGAAGGCCAAGATTTTTCTCGCGTTGCTCGGTAAGCAACGCGATGTGCGGCCCGATGGGTGGCGAGTTGCCGCAGGGTCATATGGGGATGAAGGATCGCGGCGATCGGTTGCCGACGTGGTCGATGCCGAATCGCTTTCGGAGGTAAGGGAATTCAAGAAAAAAGCGAAGGCTGAGGCCAAATCCAGCTGAAACGTGCATATTGTTCTTAAATTCTCGGTGAATTTTTCCCTCGTCAGCGGGTTGGTGATGTTGAAATATCGCCTGGTAACACGCACCAACGCACCAACCAGATGAGGGATTGGCCAAGTTTATGAAGATGAGGAAGCTCGCCGCGACGTCGGCGCTGCTGATCGCTGCCATGGGTATCACCGCTGGCACCGTGCACGCTGATGCGCCTGAAGCCGCTGCCCCGATCAACTACAACGCCCAGGTCGTCGACAACTCGAAGGCCGTCATCACCACCGAC
>NZ_BMMW01000009.1 GCF_014646135.1 Nocardia camponoti
CGCCGCTAGCGTTCGTCCTGAGCCAGAATCAAACTCTCCGTTGAAGACTCTCGAAACACATCCGAAGACGTGAATCAGAAATATCTAAACTAGAGTCCGAAAAATCTAGCAAAGCCAAACACCAGCAAAAGTTTGCTGTTGTTTAAATGTCTCACCATTCCAACCGGGGGGTATAGAAGGCGAGAACCAATAATAATATTGGCACTGACATTCATCGACACACTATTGAGTTCTCAAAGAACACACGCACAAACCTCCACCCAAACGATCACTCGTGGGTTTCAGCAAGGCAACTGTTCTAACTTAGCTCAGGAAACTCGTTGGACGCAAGTCCGAAACGCAGTGACCCTGAACACATGATCAGTCAGGCGCTCTCCGTACTACCTCGTTATCCCTGCCGGTGAAGGCCGGGTCGGTGTCCGTGTCGCTCTGACTCGAATAAAGTTACGTGTTGACCGAGACGATGTCAACTCCGCAGGTCAGACGGGGTAAATGCGCCACAACAGCACGCTGCCCCCGGTCGAGAACCGGGGGCAGCGGACGAAAAGCGGACGAAGTCGCTTACGACTGATGCGGCTTCCACGTAGCGACCGCCCAAATCACGACGATGTCGATCGCGATGATGAGAATCGACCACCACGGGTAGTACGGCAGGTAGAGGAAGTTCGCGACGATCGAGATCGCGGCGATGATCATCGCGAGCACACGCCCCCATGTCTGCCCGGCGATAAGCCCGAGCGCGATGATGATCGCGATCGCGCCGAGCACGATGTGCCACCATCCCCAGGCCGTGAGGTCGAACTGGTAGGTGTACTCGGGCCCAACGACGATGAGGTCGTCGTTCACTACCGCCGAGATGCCCTGGAAGATCTGCAGCGCGCCGACCACCGCCAGGAGAATGCCTGCACCGATGGAGGTTCCGGCCGCGATTCCGTCGCGCACCGCGTGCTGATTCTGGTTCGTCGTCATGCGTTTGGCCTTTCCGCCAGGAGTGCTGACGTGCCACCACGGCACTCCCCGACGGTAGGGAGCCGAGCTAGCGCACCACTTCACCCGTTGCGGGTGAACTCACCGTCGGGCGCACTGGCCGGAGCGTTTTCCGCAGGTCAGCGCGCATGGTGAACAGGCTGTCGAGCAGGTAGTTCTGGCGTACGCGCCACGGTCCTCGGTCACCTTGACGCGGGAACTGGTCGATCGACCGAAGGACATAGCCAGCTTTGAGGTCAAGCAGCGGGCGTTCGTCGAGCTTGCCCGACGGGGTCGGCACTACCGCGACAGCGCCCGTTCGATCGAGGTGGCTCAACACCTTGCACACCAGGCGCGACGTGAGGTCGGCGCGCAACGTCCACGACGCGTTCGTGTAGCCGACGCAGATCGCGAAGTTGGGCAGGCCGGTGAGCATCGCGCCCTGCCAAACGTACTGTTTGGCCAGGTCAACGGCTTCACCATCGACGGTCGGGGCGATGCCGCCGAATGCGAGCAGTCGCAAGCCAGTCGCGGTGACGACGATGTCGGCGGGCAGCACTTCGCCCGATTCCAGCTTGATGCCCTCAGGAACGAAGGTGTCGATGCGGTCGGTGACGACCGTCGCCTTGCCCTTCTTGATCGCCTTGAAGAAGTCGGCGTCCGGGGCGGCGCAAAGGCGCTGATCCCACGGGTCGTACTCGGGGGTGAAGTGCTTCGCGACCAGCTGCGCGTCTTTGAGGATGCGCGTCGACAGCCCGGTGAGCAGCTTGCGCGCGGCTTCGGGCCGACGGCGGCAGTACTGGTAAAAACCCATGTTGAACAGGATGTTCTTGGTGCGGATCACCCGGTGGGCAAGCGCGGGCGGCAGCAGCTCGCGAATCTTGTCGGCTTGTTTGTCTCGACCGGGAACCGCGCTGATCCAGGTGGGGCTGCGCTGCAACATCGTGACGTGTTCGGCCTGATCAGCGAGGTTCGGGACCAGCGTTACCGCGGTCGCACCGCTGCCGATCACCACAACGCGCTTGCCGGTGTAGTCGAGGTCTGCGGGCCAGAACTGCGGGTGGACGAACTGGCCAGCGAAGTCGTCGCGACCGGGGAGTTCGGGGTCGTGCGGGCGTTCGTAGTCGTAGTAACCGGCACAGGTGTAGAGGAAACCGCAGGTCAGCGTGCTGAGTTCGGGACCGTCTGGCCCCTCGTGCGCGACAGTGAGCCGCCAGTGCGCGTTCGCCGACGACCAATCAGCGCCAAGCACGCGCGAGCCGTAGCGGATGTGGGCGTCGATGCCGTTCTCGGCGACGGTTTCGCGCAGGTATTCCATGATCGAAGCGCCATCGGCGATCGACTTGGCGGCCCGCCACGGTTTGAATGGGTAGCCGAGCGTGAACATGTCCGAGTCCGATCGAACGCCCGGATAACGGAACAAATCCCAGGTCCCGCCCAGGTCAGCGCGTGCTTCCAAAACGGCGAAGCTGCGGCCCGGATGTTCGGTTTTGAGGCGATACGCGGCCCCGATTCCCGACAGCCCCGCGCCGATAACGACGACGTCGAGGTGTTCGGGAGTTGCTGTGTGCTCGGTCATGGCGTCCAGTGTGCACGCGGGGTCGCTATCGTCGGAAGGTGTCGATATTTCGGCGTGCGGCCTGGTTGGTGATCGTCGCACTGGTGAGCGTTGGTGTTATCGCCGTAGCCGGTTTTCCGGTTTTCGTGCGACCGCAAATAGATCCTCTTCGCCGGGCCGATGTGATCGTCGTGCTCGGTGGCACGCCCTACGAGCGCTTCGATCGAGGGATCGAGCTCGCTCAGCAGGGGTATGCGCCCGAGGTGTTGATCTCGCAGTCAACCGGGGCTGACGATCCGGAGATGGACCGTTACTGCGGCGGTCGCTTCGCGTTTCGGGTTTCGTGCTTTGTGCCCGATCCGTGGACCACCGACGGTGAGGCGCGCGAAATCGTCCGTCGCGCAAAGATTTACGGGTGGCGCCACATCATCGTCGTGACGTTCACCCCGCACGTTTCTCGTGCGCGCTACATCGTTGAGAAGTGCTTCGACGGCGAGATCACCATGGTCGCGAGTCCGAGCGAGTCCGGGCTGGGGTTCTGGGCCTGGATGTACGTGCGCCAATCCGGTGGCTACGTGCGCGCTTTCGTGAATCAGCATTGCGAGACGGCCGAAAAAACCGCTTCCGCCTTCTAGAGTGACTCGTTAAGCGTCACAGGCGAGAGGGGCCGCCGATGCGGGCCGAGCAGCTTCATACGATCACTGACGATGTCTTGCGCACGCAGGTGTGCGTGGTTGGCGCGGGGGTTGTTGGGCGGGTGGTCGCGCGGGAGTTGGCGACGCGTGGAGTGACGGTGCTAGTGGTCGAGCACAACCAAACCCCTTCCGCACCAACGGAATTCGCTGTGACGAGTACCGATTTCGACGTCACGACCCGACCGTGGGTGAGTCGCGCTGGGTGGCCCATTCCCGCACAAACCATCGCCGCGTATTCCGCGCGGGCGTTGAGCTACCTCGGCCTCGCTCCCCCACCCACGCCCGAATCGGTCGGCGCCGCCCTCTGCCCGATCGCGGGGCAAGTTACCGCGGCAAACCCGGTCGATCTCCCCGACGTCCGCATCGTCGACGCGACCGCCATCCACCTCGACACCGACGCGACCGGCGCGCACGTTTACGCGCTTGAGCTGTCCGGATTGGGCGGCAGGCGGTGTCTCGTTGAGGCGAAGGTGTTCGTGCTGGCGATGGGCGCGATCGAAACGCCTCGCCTGCTACTCGCCTCACGGCGCACGTTGCCGTCCGGCGTTGGGAACCGGTACGACCAGGTTGGGCGGTATCTCCAAGATCGTCGCCACGGGGTTGTCGCGCGATTGTCGCCCGCCGCAGCGGCGGCCGCGTTCACTGAGTTTCGCAATGGGACACCCGGATTCGCGCTGAGCGCCACCGTTCAACGCGACGAGCGGCTCCTCGGCTGCGCGATGTGGTTTCGCGAGGCGGCCAAGCGTGGGTCGATGAAGGTCGCCCTTGACCGGCTGCTGCGCGGAAAAGCCAGTGCCAGCGACGTTTCCATCATCGGTGGCGGCGCGACAGGATGGGCGTGGCGAACCGCCGGGCTGCCGCGACTCGGTGGCGTCGACGTGCATGCCGTCGTTGAGCAGGCGCCCGATTTCGATAGTCGAGTTCGCTTGTCGGACAACGAAACTGATGCTTTCCATGTGCCCGTCGCTGAAATCGACCCCGACGATCGACAGCTCGCCACCCTGCGCCGCGCGCTCGACCTCCTCACCGACGAATTCGCGCGCCGCGACTGGCCAGCGCCCAACATCGACCCCACGCCAACGTTGACGGCGGTGAACGAGCCGACCGGCACAACGCGCATGTCGACCAACCCGCGCGACGGCGTAGTCGACGGACAGTGCCGCGTGCATGGCGTCGACAACCTCTACATCGCTGGCCCGTCGGTGTTTCCAACCACCGGCCATGCCGACCCCACCCTGGCCGCCGTCGCGCTCGCCATCCGCCTCGCCGACACCATCGCAGCGCGAATGGCGGCTACGCGCCTGGGTTGATCGGCCCGATTAGGCTCGTCGGCGTGAGCCAAACCCCCGCAACGCATCCCGACGAACCCCATGCCGAAAGCCTCGCGTCCCGGCTCAATTGGTTGCGCGCGGGTGTGCTCGGTGCCAATGACGGGATCGTATCGACGGCCGGGCTCGTCGTCGGTGTCGCCGCGACGACGACGAGCGTGCGAGTGATTCTCGCCGCGGGCATTGCCGGGCTGGTCGCTGGCGCGTTGTCGATGGCGGCGGGTGAGTACATTTCGGTGAGTACGCAGCGCGACTCCGAGCGCGCGCTGTTGGCGAAGGAACGGCGCGAACTTGCCGAGGAGCCCGAAGCGGAGTTGGCCGAACTCGCCGAAATCTATGAGTCAAAGGGACTTTCGGCCGAAACCGCACGTCAGGTTGCCGAGGAACTGACCGCCCACGATGCCTTCACCGCGCATGCCGAAGCTGAATTGCGCCTCGACCCCGACGCGCTCACCAACCCGTGGGCGGCGGCGGTTTCGTCGGCGATCTCGTTCACCAGCGGCGCGATACTGCCGCTGCTCGCGATCTCGTTGACGCCTGCGGCCTGGCGTGTGCCGGTCACGTTCATCGCGGTTTTGCTTGCGCTCGCGCTGACCGGGTCGGTGAGCGCGGGGCTCGGCGGGAGCTCGCGAGCGCGCGCGGTGACGCGCGTTGTTGTTGGCGGCGCGGTCGCGATGGCGGTCACCTACGGGATCGGGCACCTCACCGATTCGCTCTAGCGCGTTGGGCCTAGGTCGAGGCGGCGGATCACCTCGTCGACCAGTTCCGGTGGCATGCCCGGTTCGCGACGGGCGGCGAGGGCTTCAGCGCGACCAGCTTCGGCGACCTCGGCGCGAATATGGCGAATTTGGTCGCGGCGCTGACGAATTCGCTCCATCTGGGCCTCGGCCTTCTCGTCGGCGTCGGCGGCTTCGGGGTCGGCTTTCGCGCTGAAGCGACGCAGGTTGTCCTTGATGTCGACGTAAACGTCTTCGGGGACGTCGTCGCGTTTGGCGATGGATTTCAGCGTCGCGAGTTCGGCGTGGACGACGCGCGTCCACAGCTGACGTTCGATCGCGCGTTCTTGGCGGGTGTCGACGCGAACGCCGGTGATGCGGACCAGCCACGGCAGCGTCGGTCCTTGCACAAGCAAGGTGAAAAGGACGAGGACGAACGCGACGAAAAGCACCTGCGAGCGGGCGGGGAAGTCAGCACCTGTATCGATGGTGAAAGGGACGGCGAGGGCAAGCGCGACGGTCGCGACGCCGCGCATTCCGGCCCACCACGTGATGATCACTTCTTGCCAGGACAGGGCGTCGGCGGCGTAGCTCTTCGAATAGCGCAGGAACAGCTTCCACGAAGCGAGCAGCCACACGAGGCGAAGCAGCACGATGATCGCGACGACAGCGACCGAGACGCCGATCATCGTTGACCACTCGTCTTTTGTTGTTTGCAGCACGACCTGGAGTTCGAGCCCGATCAGGCCGAACGCGAAGCCGGTGATGAGCATTTCGATGATGTCCCACACCGCGTCGGCGACGAGTCGGTAGTCGCGGTTGGCGATTTTCGTGAGTGCGTCGGTGAGGTAGAGCGCGCAGACCAGGACCGCGAGCACGCCGGAGCCGTGCCAGTGTTCGGCGACGGCGTAGGCGATGAACGGCAGCAGCAGGCTCAGCGACACTTCGCAGGTGACCGTCGTGAGTAGTTGGGTGAGCTTGCCGCCGACCCACCCGAGCGCAAGGCCGACGCCACCGCCGACCAGCGCGGCGATGATGAAGTCGCGGACCGCGTGCCACGGCGAGAAAACGCCGGTGACGACGGCTTGCACGCTGACGGTGTAGATGACGATCGCGGTGACGTCGTTGAACAGCCCCTCACCGCCGAGCGGGACGATGAGCCTGCGTGGGAGGCCGAGTTTGCCTGCCATCGCCATCGCGGCGACAGGGTCGGGCGGGGCGGTCAACGAGCCAAGAACCATGCCAACCGCGATCGGCACACCGGGGTTCCACGCGTGAAACGCGGCGGCGACGGCGACAGCGGTAACGACGACAAGCCCGAACGCGCGCATCGAGATCGCGACCCAGTTTTCGGCGAATTGTCGCCATGACGTGCGACGGGCCGCCGCGTACAGCAGCGGAGGCAGCACCAGCGGCAGGATCAGATGCGGCGGAATCTTCAGTTGCGGCACCCACGGCAACAGCGCGAGTACGCAGCCGAAAACCGTCATCATGATCGAAGACGCGACGCCGATTCGCGCGGAAATCGACTCGGCGATCACGGCGGCGAGCAAGATCGCCAGCACGAGCACCAACTGGTTCATAGCTGGCAAGTCTCACTGATGCGGCCGATCAGATCTCGGAGAATCGCCGGGGGTGCGGACTGCGGGCGTCCGCGCGGTGGCAGGGCCAGGTTTGCTCGCAACAATTGTCGGTGCCCAGCAAGGGCGCTCAATGCGCAGCGGGGCGACAGGACGTGGGCGGCTAGGCGGCGGCACCGTCACAGCGGCAGCCAGCAGTCGCCCGGTCGCGGCGTCGACGAATTCCGCAGTGGCCGCAGCGCATTCGGGCTAGTCGACTTGGGCTCGGGCGCCCGGGAGGACCAAAGGGGGGAGGTTGAAGGGCATCGGGATTGTCTGTTGCGGAGGCGGGGCCGGGGCGGGGGGCGGCGGAGCGTACTCCGGGGCAGGCGGGGCGTATTCGGGTTCGGGGGCGGGCGGGACGTACGGGTCCGGTTCGGGGGCAGGCGGCGGGATGTACTGCGGTTCCGGGACAGGCACGTGTTGCTCGACCGGCGCGGGAGCGGGAGCCGGTGCTGGCTGGTCGCCAACCGGGGCGGGTGGCGGTGGCGGAGGCGGGACCGGGTTTGTTGTCACCGGACGGTCAGGGGTGCATTCCCAGCGGTCGCCCGCCTCAACGGTCTGGATCTTCCAATGCGCTTCGATACCGCCGGCTGAACAGTTGAGCCCAACGCGGCGCGCAGGCCACGGCGGCGCGAATTGCTCACCGGCGTTGGCTACCTGTTTGTCGGTGCGATCCTCGGCGCTCACATCAGCGAGCGGCTGACCAGCGACTTCGGGCCTAACCGCGTTGTTGGACGCGCGATTGCGCTCGACGCCGTCGTCGGCGCGCAGCACGAGTCCGAGTGCGCCAACGAGCGCGAGCAACGCGACCATCACCGCGGCGAACGCGATCCGGCGCGGACGTTTCGTTGGGCTTGCGAGCTGTTCCATCACACCGCCTCCGGCCGTGGAGAACGACAGGACTTCTCCTGCCTTCGCACGCTACCCGAAGGTTGCTCAGCCGACGCTCGACACCGAATAACGCTACTGGCCAGTGCTGATACCTATATTCAGCGGTTGCCAGAAGGTTACTTGATCGCGACCCGAACCTTCACCGCGTCGGCGTCGGTATTGTGCAGTGCCTGTGCGATAAGCGCGCTCAGATCCAGTTGCGGCGCGGTCGAGGTAACCGACTGCGTCAGCGGCGCGAGCCCCGGCAGCGACGCCTGCAACTCGGGTCCGAGCTCAGTGAGCTTGGCGTTGAGCTGGCCCAAGAAGTCGACAAGGCCGCCGTCGCGCAGGTACGCGCTCGCGTCTTCGGACGCACCGTATCGGCCGACCGCTTCAACGAACTGGTCGATCGTCTGCGCTAGGCGAACGAACGCGGGCGCCGCGGCGAGCGTCGCCGGCTCTGCCCAGCCGATATCGCCGACGACGGATTCGAAGTTGTTTTCCAACGTCGCGATCGCGGGCGCGCGGCTCATGATCGCGGCGGCAAGCAGGTCGCCAGCGCGCGCGAGTTCGGGCACAACGTTCTCCGAGCCCGTCAGCGCGGTGTTGAGCGTTTCGGTGAGTGAACCGACCACGGTCGGGTCAAGCTGGTCGACGGTCTTGGTGACCAGCCGCGCGACTTCGGGAATCGACATCGGCGTTTTGATGTTGGTCCCAGCCAACTTCTGCCCGTCGCGCACGTACGGTCCGTTGCTGTCGCGCGGGACGAACTGCACGAACGGCTCACCAAGCGAAGACAGGTGTTCGATCGTGACCGTGCTGCTCATCGGCAGTTTTTGGTCGGCGTCGATGCGGAAACCGACCTGCACGCGACCAGCGCCGACGGTGTCGACCTGGGTGACTTTGCCGATTTCGATGCCGGTGAGCAACACCGGCGAACCGACGCTGAGCCCGCCGGAGTTGGCGACTTCGAGCGACGCGTTGGTGTACTCGGCGAACGGGTCGACCTTAACGACACCGAAGGTCAGGTAACTCGCGCCGAGCACAGTGATCGCGGCGATACCGGTGAGGGAGGCGAGCGCGCCGAGTTTCATCGCACCATTCCGATCATGCGCAGGGCGGCCACGATCTGGGCCAACTCTTGTTTGTCGCCAACCGAAACTTCGGTCACGTTGACCGAAGGGTGCTGGGCGAAGGGCACGACTTTCTCGCCAAGCAACTTCGTCAACAGCGCGAGATTCGACGAATTACGCAGGTCAGGTGACCCGCCGGTCAGCAGCGGCACCAGCGCGGTGACGGCGGCGTCGCCGGAGCGGGCGAGCGGTTCGGCCCACACGAGCGACTCGCCGGTCGGGCCGAGCGCCTTGAACACGGCCATCGTCTTCGCGATCGAATCGGCGGTGCCGTTCATCGCGTCGACCGAGGCCGGGGTGAGGATGTCGCTGAGTTGGGCCTCGATGTCGAGCAGGACCGGCGCGTTGCTCGCCAAGCCGTTGACGAGCAGGTCGACCTGGTCGAGGTGCGCGGCCAAGTCGGCGACGTCGGCACCCATCACACCCGCGATCCGCGCGGTTTCGGCGGGATCGCGCGGCATCACCGAGTTCACGCGCGCCATCATGTCTTGCAATTGTCCGACCGCGCCGCCCTGGACGAACAGCGCCATCGTCGCCATCGTGTCCTCAAGTTGGACAGGAGTTTTGGTGTGGTCGATGCCGATGGTGTCGCCGTCACGCAGCAGGGTTGTGAACCCGTCTTTGGGCGTGGTGAGCGACAGGTGGATGTCGCCGAGCAGCGTGTTTTGCCGCAGTTCGGCGATCGATGACTTGGGCAGTCGCACCGAATCGCTGATCTCGGCTTCGACGACAACGTAACCGCCACGGCCGGCTGGCGCGTTGGCTGGCGAAACGACGCGCACGTTGTCGACAACGCCGACCTGGGCGCCGTTGGCGATCACCTTCGACTTCGCTGGCAGGTTCAGCGCGCTCTCGAACTCGATGTTCACGTGGTAGGTCGGGCCGCTGACGCCCGAGCCGGGCACGGGCACCTGCGCGGGGTCGAACCCGCACGCACTCAGCGCGAGCCCGGTCGCGGCGAGGGCAATCGCCTTGTACCGCAAGCCTTTTCGCTTGATACTCATCGCGTACCCGCCATTTCAAGCACTACCTGAACAAGGTTGACGTCGGTGGGTCCGTGTCCCGGTTCCGGGCACTGACCTGGCACGAGCGCGTCCACCGCCGCACACACCTGATCGGTTTCGGCGACGGGCAGGTCGACACGCGGCGGCGCGTACGTGATGCCACCGCCGGCGACCGCGCTGAAGTTCGCCGCGAGCGCTGGCGTCTTGTTGACGATCTCGCGCAGGTTAGTCGCGTTGGCGCGCAACAGTTTTACCGTTGGAACAACGTCGTCGAGCGCGCTGATGATCGGGTCGCCAAGGATGGTGACCAGGTCGTTGAGCATTGGCAGCGCGGCACCAAGTCCGTCGAACAGCTTGGTCGCGGGCCCGAGCAGGTCATCGGTCGACTGGTTCAGCAGCGGCGCGAGGCGCACGAGCATCGATTGCAGCTCACCCCAGTGCTCGCTGACCTTGCTCGACACCGAGGCGAACGCGTCGAAAAGGCTTGCGAGATGGGCGATGTCGGCATCCGGCTTGTTCATCGCCGAACCGAGCTTTTGGATCAGTTGGTTGATCGTCGGGCCGGTGCCCGCGGTCGCGCGTTCGATCGAACTCAGGCCATTGGCGAGGATATTCGACTGACTCGGGTCGGTGCCGTTGAGTTCTTCAGCGAGACTGGCGAGCGCGGTGAGCGTTTCGGTAACGCTCTTTGGCGTAAGGGTTTTGGTGATGCACCCGTTCGACAGCTTGCGCATCTCTTTGCCGGAGGTGAGCACGGCCAGGTTGCGGTCGGCGGCAACGGAATACGCGACGGTCGTCGCCGACGCGTCGGCATACACCGGGTACTTGGCGTCAACGGCGAACTCGACGCGCACCTTTGAACCTTCGTTGCGCACGGAGGTGACCTCGCCGACATCAATGCCGCGCATCGTCACGTGATTGCCCGGATAGAGGCCGATCGCGTCGGGCATGATCGCGCAGTAGCTCTCGGTTTTGCGCAGCGGATCGAACGCGATCACGTAGCCGCCGATGACGAGCGCGACGAGCACCGCGACCCCGGCGACCGACATGAACGCCTGCGATGCGAGCAGTCGTTTGAACATCAGCACGCCTTCCCGGGCAGCGGAACGCACAGTCGCGTCTTCGACTGATCGACGACAACGCCCTGGTCAGGCACGACGAGTGCGCCGAGTTTGGTTTGCAGGTCGCCAACGGTGGCGATCATCGGTTCGAACTGACCGGCGAGTTCGCGCAGTCGAGGCAGCGCGTCGGCGAGTGCCTGGGCACGCGGCTTGAGCGTTGAGTCGTAGCTGGGCGCGAGCATCGCGAGTCGGTCGACAACCGAAACGAGCAACCGGACCGCTTCAGCGGCTTCGGCCTTGCGGCTGAGCAGTTGGTCTTCAAGCAGGTTGACGTTGTCCATCAGGCGACCGAGGTCGCTTTTCGCGCCGTCGTACATCCTGATGTACTCGTCGACAACGGCGATCGACTTCGACACCTGGTCGCGCTGGCGGTCGAGCATGTCGGCGTACTTGCCGACGGTGTCAAGCGTAGTGCGAAGGGCGTCAGGCGATTTCGCGATCGCGGCGTTGGCGGCGGCGAGGTTGTTGCGCACGGTCGCGCCGTCGACGGCGTTGAGCGGGTTGGTCGCGTCCTGGAACGTTTCCATCAGGCTGTAGGGCAACCGGATGCGGTCGGTGGGAATTGGCTTGTCGCCCAAGGCAGTTGAGCCCGCCGGGTACAGCGCGACGTAGTGGCCACCGACGACGGTGAGCATGCGGACATCCAGCGAGGTCTTATCGCCGACGAACACGTCACGGTCGACGGTGAACTTCATGATCACCTTGTCGGGCCGCAGCTCAAGCGAGGTCACCTCGCCAACCGAGATACCAGCGAGGCGAACGTCGTCACCCTCGTGCACCGACTGCGCTTCGGCGAGCTCGGCGGTGTAGGTGTGCTTGCCAAGCGGCACAACGTAAATCACGCCAGCGCCGATCACGAAAAGCACGACCATCGCCAATCCGATGACGCCCATACGTAATTCGCGCGCTTTACGGGTCGGCTCATCCATGATCGGGCGGTCACCCGACGACAGCCAACGCATCAGCCGTTGCATACCGTGACCTCCTGTCCTGCCATGAGCACCCGCAGCGGGGCGGGCACCGTCGCGGCACCGTTGGTGCAGTGCGGGGTGAAGTCGGCGAAGTCGCGCGACATCGTCGCGTCGACGCTGGTCAGCAGGCCGGGCAGCTTGCCGAGCACGTCAACGGCTTCGTTCGGATCGGGGAACAGCGACTTGATCAGCGCGTCGGCGTCGTTGGCCGAGGTAAGACCAAGCGAAGCGAGCAGGTGGTCGACCGGCGCGAGCACCGACGGCGCGGTCATCGCGAACTTCACGACGCCGTCGATGTTGCGCTGCATCGCTTCGAAGATGTCGGTGAGACGCGCGAGCAACGGGACGAGGTAGCCGACGCGGCCGCCGTGACGTTCGCTCAGCGTCGACAGGTTCGCGATGAGCGTGCTGATGATTTCCTGCCGGTTGTCGGCGTATTTCACCAGCTCGTCGATCGACTTCAGCGCGGGACCGATGCCGTTGCCGTCGCCTTCGATGACCGCGAGCATGTTGGCGGTGAACTGGTTGATCGCCTCGGGCGACAGCGTCGCGAGCACCGGCTTCAACCCGCTGAACAGGCTCGTCACGTCGAACGACGGGACGGTCATGTTCGCGCCGATCCGCGCCCCGGCAGGCATGACCTTGCCCGGGTTCGGCTGCTGCTGCAGGTCGATGTAGCGCTGGCCGGTGAGGTTTTGGTACCGGATGGCCAACTTCGAGTTGTCATAGATCGGGGTGTCGGTCTTCACCGTCAACGCGACCTTGGCCTTGTCGCCTTCGAGGGAGATCTTTTCGACCTTGCCGACCTGCACACCGAACATGCGCACGTCATTGCCGACTTTGAGCCCGTTCGCGTCGGTGAAGATCGCGTCGTGAGCTTGGGTTTCGCCAGCGACGGGCCGCTTGATCAGCGTGAAGACCAGCCCGAGTAACGCGAGCATGACGAGGGCGAAAACGCCGAGTCGCAGTGCGACGCCACCGATTTTCATCGGACACCGCCCTTTCCGAACAGGGGAACGGCGAGCGCGGGAACGTCCGCGAGCTCGACTTCGAGGTTGAGCACCGGGCTGCCGTTCGGGCCAGCGGGCATCGCGCCGAGCAGGTTGGTGAGCAGCGCGTGCAGGTCAGTGCCGGCCTGCGCCGACGACATCTGCGCGAGCGCGTACAGCATCGGGGCGAGCAGGTCGGCGGTGCCGGTGAGCTGGCCGCCCGCGGTGGTAAGTGTGGTGGAAAGCGAAGGCAGAATCGTGCCGCCGAGCGCGTTGACGCCGAGGTCGTAGCGTTCCTTGTCGACCTGGGTGACGCGGATGTCGGACAGGATGTCGAGCACCTGCATGGTCGCGCCCGCGAACTCGCCGCCGCCGTGGAAGGCGGGACCGAGCTTGCCCGCCAACTCCGACGGCATGACGTCCTGGTTGTCGGCGATGGTGGTCGCCAGGGTGATCATCGCCTGCGCGAGCGGGGTGAACGCCTTGAAGTCGGCGGCAAGCTGGGAAATCACCGACGCCATCTGCGGGCTCGTCACCGTGACGCCCATGCCGGAGAGGCTGCGCAGGATCGAGCTCATCGTCGCGTCGTAAACGCGACCTGACTTCGGCCCGGTCAGGTCGATGGTTTCGCCGCCGCGCAGCGGTTGGCCACCGTCGCCACGCTTGAGTTCGATTTCGGCGATGCCGAACAGGTTCGTCGGGGCGTAGTCGATCGACAGCGCCGAATCGATGCCGTGCATACGGGAGTTGTCGAGCAGCAGCGCGATTTGCTGCGTGCCGCTCTCCCCCGCGACGACCGAGTCGACCTTGCCGACGGTGACGCCGTCGACGCGCACCTGACTGCCCGCTGTAATGCCGTCACCAATGAGTTCGGTGTGCAGCGAGACGCGCAGGCCATCTTCGGTGCGGACGTTGCGGTAGACGAGGGTGGCGACGAGCACCACCGCGATCAGCCCGATGATGACAACGCCGGTAGTACGCGACGATTTACGCGAGGCAGCGACGCCTGGCATTCCGTAGTTAGGCACTGCCCATCACCCCGTAAAGCTGATCGCCGAGTTGAAGCCCCACAGCGCGATCGACAAGACCATGTCGATGGCGACAATCGCGACCGACGACGCGCGAACGGCACGTCCCGACGCGATGCCGACGCCCTCGGGGCCGCCGGTGGCGAAGAAACCGAAGTAGCTGTGGACAAGGATCACGACCGTGCCGAAAACGGCGACCTTGATAACGGCGGCGATCATGTCGAAACCAGCAATGAACTGGAAAAAGTAGTGGTCGTATACGCCCGCTGACTGGCCGTAGACCATCGTCAGCAGGCCGCGGCACGCCGCGTACGACAGGATCAGCGCGATAAGGAACGTCGGGACGATCGCGATCGCGCCCGCGATCACGCGGGTGGTCACGACGAACGGCACCGAACGCAGGCCGAGCGCTTCGATGGCGTCGATCTCCTCGGAGATGCGCATCGAGCCGATTTCGGCGGTGATGCGGCAGCCTGCCTGGGCGGCGAAGCCGATCGCGGCGGCGATGGGCGCGAGTTCACGCGTTGTCGCGTACGCAGAAATCACGCCGGTGACCGGGCCCATGCCGAGCATGTCAAGCGAAGCGAACGACTCAACGCCGACCGACGCGCCCATCACCAGGCCCAACACGATCATCATCGGGACGGTGCCGCCGCCGACGATGATCGAACCGCGACCCCAGGTCATGTCGGTGACCGCGCGCAGCGTCTCAGCGCGATAGCGCTTGAGCGTCAGCGGAACCGACGCGATGACCTGCCAGACGAACACCGCGATAAAGCCGAGCGATTCGCCAGCGCCAACAACTTGTTTGCCAACGCGGGCGGGTTTACGCAACCACGCCAGCGACGCGGGGAGATAAGGAGCAGCCATTTACGCCAACTTCGTCGGAAGGAACATCGCGCTGATCTGGGTGGCGAGCAGGTTGACGATCGCGATCGAAACCACGCTCAACACCACGGCCGCGTTCACGGCATCGGCGACGCCACGCGGGCCGCCCTTGGCTTCAAGGCCACGCTGGCACGCGATGATGACAACAAGGAAGCCGAAGATCAGCGCCTTGAGCAGCGAGACCCACACGTCGCCGACGGTCGCGAACGAACCGAACGTCGACCAGTACGAACCCGGGGTTACGCCCTGGCCGCTGACGGCGACGGCGTAGCCGGCGAGCACGCCAACGATGATGATCAGCACGTTCAGCATCGGCGCGACGATCAGCATCGCGACCAGTCGCGGGATCACGAGCCGGTGCACCGGGCTGATGCCCATCGTGTTGAGCGCGTCGATTTCCTCGCGGATCGTGCGGGCGCCGAGGTCGGCGGCAATCGCCGCGGCGCCGGCGCCACCGAGGAGGAAGCCGGTCGCGATGGGCGCGCCCTGTTTGATGACGCCGAGGCCGCCGGTCGCGCCGAGCATCGAGTCAGCGCCGAGGCTGTGAATGAGATTGCCGACCTGAACCGACACAATCACGCCGAACGGAATGGCCATCAAAATCGCGGGAATCGCGGTGACGGTAATCAGCCGCCACGCTTGAATCAGCGTTTCGCGCCATTGGAAATTGCGCGCGAGCACATCGGCAAGCGTTCCCGTTGTTGATTCGCGCGCTAGATCGACGGCGCGACCAAAAGTTCGCAACGACGACACGATGGTGTCGGTGAAGTTTTTGCGGACGATCTGTGCGGCGGAATCGGATTTCGCGCGGTGCTCGTCGACTGAGGTGGTCATCACGCGCTCTCTCGGTTCGGCATCGATGCTTCCCGGTCAAGCTAACCGGTACTGTGCGTCACAACAAAATTTCCACCCCGTGATCCACGCCACTTCACAATCAATTCGCCGCGCGTATCACCGCTATGTGATCTACCCCACTCACCTGCTGAAATGGCGTCACTAGGCGGCCAACGGGCGCGTCAATCCCCATTACGATTACGACCGGTGCCGTCCAGCACGGCTGCCGAAAGTGGTCGCGAAGATCGCCGGAGTACTGCACTCCAACGGCGAGGATGGGGAAGAATTCAGCGCGTGCGGACCCAGTTCACCCTTGAGCTTCTCGCTCTGTCGAACGATCTGACTCTTATGTCACGCCTGGCCCACGACGCGACCGAACGCGTCGGCTTCGCCATCACCCATGCCGACCTCGCCGCTACCTATGAAGTGTTCGCGCTAGACGAGCAACTACAAAAGATGTTCGCCGCCTGCGAATCTCGCACAATGGCCCTGCTCGCGCTGCAAGCCCCCGTTGCGCGCGACCTGCGCCACGTTGTTACGTCGATCCAAATCGCTGGTGAACTGTCGCGGATCGGGCGACGCACCGAAACCGCAGGCCAGTACGTTTACCGCGCGCACCCGTCGGCAGTCGCCGCACCGGGGATTGTCGACGTGCTTGCGCCGATGAGCGAGCTTGCGGCCCATAGTGTTTCGCGGGTTGGCGATTCGCTGGCGACCGGCCGCATCAAGGCCGACGACGGTGCGCCCGATGCGATGGAAGCGCTGTGCGCGCGCTTGCGCACCACGCTCAGCGAGGCCGACACCCCCGCCGAAGTCGCGATTGATATCGCCTTGCTTGGCAGCCAGTTTCAGCGTTGCGTCGATCACGCTGCCCGCATCATTCGTCTGATTCACTTCCAGACCACCGGAGTAGCTCCCGAAAGTGGTTCAGCACCCGACTGATTCACCCCTCGATAGCGCCAAGCTATGGGATAGCACCATTTTTGACGCCTCAACAGCCTAAGCTCGTCGCCATGAAGTGGTTCTCGATCGGCGCGCCGATTGTTCCTGTTGTTCTCGGCGTCGCATTACTGTCCGGTTGCTCGTCGTCTTCGACAACCAATCCCGGTGGCCCAGGTCTGCCCGCCGCGAGCGCGGCGACGGTCACGAGCAAGGAAATCGGCGCGCTCGTCGACAAACTCGTCGTCGCGCCCGAGGGCCCGATGACCGGCTACGACCGGGAGAAGTTCCCGCACTGGGACACCAACAAGCCCGAACACGGCTTCACCGGCGACCTGGCGAAATACGCGAAATGCACAACGCGCGAAGTGATGATGCTGCGCGACGCGACCGGTGGCGTGACTCTCGACGCGGCAACGTGTGACCTCAAGATCCCGGCGGGTGCGGGGTGGCAAGACCACTACGGGTTCATCGACAAGAAGACCAACCAGCTCGGCCCGTACAAATTCATCACCGACCCCGCCAAAGTCGATGCCGAACACATTGTTCCGCTCGCGGAAGCGTGGCGTTCGGGCGCCGCCGACCGCGACGTCGACACCCGTCGCCGCATCGCCAACGACTCGATCAACCTCGTCGCCGCCGACCCGTCGGCCAACCGGTCAAAGGGTGACCAGGACGTCGCGAATTATTTGCCGCCCGGCGAATTTCGCTGCGCATACCTCGAGCATTACGTGAAGATCAAAGTAAAATACGCGTTGACCGTTGATTCCGTGGAGCACACCGCATTGCGCACCGCAGTTGCTGACTGCGTTCGTGGAGGAGAGTTCAAATAAGCGAGTTCATCGAGATCACCGCTGATTCCGCCGTGATGACCGAAGAGGAAGGCACGATTTCTGGCGCACTCGATGTGATGCTTGACGATGCTGGCAAGGGGCTTGTCCGCTATCGCGATACCGATTCCTGGTATCACATCGGCAATATCGAAGGCGAAGACGCGAAAACCTGGGACTCGTTGGGCGACTTGGTGAAAGCCATCAAAAAGGTCGCTGGCACGCGCGATGTCGCTGGCAACGCCGTGGTTTTCGAAGCGTAGTTCGTTACGACCGTGCTGGCATCGGCTCGTCGGTGTCAGCACCCTGGTCGAGCAGTTTGGCCGCGATGTTGGTCAACGCTTGGTCAAGGAGTTCGCGATCCTTCGGGTTGTTGGAGTTCCAGTCGTCTAGGCGTTCGCCGAGCCAGCGTCGCCAGCCAACGCGCAGCACGTCAACTTCCTGTTTGCCCTCTTTGGTCAGGGCAAGGTCGCCTGCTTTGTCGGTGAGTAAGCCGCGCTCCACCGCACGCTGGAATACCGGCGACAACACTTCAACCGGCACCATGTGTCGGTAGGCGATCCCGCGCATTGTCACCGGCTGCCCGGTCTTGCTTTCCAGATAAACCTGCGCGAGCACCCACGCGGTGTCGGGGGTGAGGTCGCTGTGGGCCGCCGCGATCAGTTGCGACGTGATCGGGCCGTGCGCGCGCGCCTTGCGGACCGTCGTCGCGACCGCGCGTTCCAGCTGCACAACCCGGTCATGCGAATCTGGCATAGAAAAGCCCTCGCCCATGTCGGATGCGCCGTGGCGGGCGCTGTCGCGCAGCTTCACCTGCGGCAGGAACCAGGCGATCACGAAACCGACGAGCGCGACCGGAACAACCCAGCGGAAGACGTAGTCGATCGACGTCGCGTAAGCGTCGATGATCGGGCGCACCTGGTCGACTGGCAGGTTGCGCAGGGTTTTCGGGTCGGTGACCGCCTGCGGTGGGATGCCGTGCACCTTGGCCATCGCGGCTTTGAGTTCCGGTTCGCTCTTGTTGTTGTAGAGCGTTCCGAAGACGGCGGTACCGAAGGAGCTGCCGAGCGTGCGGAAGAACGTCACGCCCGAAGTCGCTGTACCGAGGTCGGAGTAGGGCACGGTGTTTTGCACGACGATCGTGAGCACCTGCATCGACAGCCCTAAGCCCGCGCCGAGGATGAACATGTAGAGCGATTCGAGCCAGATGCTGGTGTCGTGGCCCATCGTCGACATCAACGCGAGGCCGACAGCCATCACGGCCATGCCCGCGATCGGGAAGTAGCGGTACTGGCCGGTGCGGCCAACAACTTGGCCGGAGAAGATTGACGTGATGAACAGGCCGACGACCATCGGCAGGGTGCGCAGGCCCGAGATGGTTGCCGAATCGCCGTCGACGTACTGCAAATACGCGGGCAGATAGGTCATCGAGCCGAGCATCGCGAAGCCGACGATGAAACTCAGAATCGACGACACCGTGAAAACGCGACTGCTGAACAGTCGCATGGGCAGCATAGGTTCCTTCGCGCGGTTTTCCGCGAAAACGAACGCCGTGAGTAGCAGCGCGGCCGCGATGAACAGGCCGATGATCTGCCAGGACAGCCACGGGTACTCATTGCCGCCGAACTCAAGGCCAAGGATCAGGGCCGAAACACCAAGGGCGACAAGGCCAATGCCGAGATAGTCGATGATGGGCTTGGCTTTGGTGCGCAAATGCGGGAGGGTGCGGGCCGCGAGCAGCACCATCAAGATCGCGACGGGGACGTTCACGTAAAAGCACCACCGCCAGCTCGCGTGGTCGGTGAACAGGCCGCCGAGCGTTGGGCCGATCACGGTCGTGATGCCGAAAACGCCGCCGAGCGCGCCCTGGTATTTGCCGCGTTCGCGCAGCGGAATGGCATCGGCGATCAGCGCCATCGACGTGACCATCAGGCCGCCAGCGCCGATGCCTTGGATGCCGCGCGCCAGAATCAAGATCACCATGTCGCCCGCAAGCCCCGCGAGCGCTGAGCCGGTGATGAAGATGATCGCGCTGAGCTGGAACATGAGTTTGCGGCCGAACAGGTCACCGAGCTTGCCAGCGAGCACCGTCGCCACCGCTTCGGCAAGCAGATACGACGTGACGACCCAGGCCATATGCCCCGCGCTACCCAGGTCGGCAACGATCGACGGCAGCGCCGACGACACGATCGTCTGATCAAGCGCGGCCATGAACATGCCGAGCGCGACCGTGGCGAAGATCAGATTGACCTTCGTTTTGCTCATCACCTCGGGGTCAGCAACGGCTTCCGACATGGCCTCAGTATGGGCTTTTGTCCCGCTCGGACCGGTTCAGTGACACGGCGGCAATCGGCTATCGGTTGTCATCTGACACCGCCTCATCTTACTCAAGAGTAAGATCGGCGCATGGCATGGAAACCGGCGGATATCGCCGACCAAAGCGGGCGCACCTTCGTGATCACTGGGGCCAATGGCGGCCTCGGTGCCGAGACTACGAAGGTACTCGCCGCAAAAGGCGCGACAGTGATCATGGCCTGTCGCAACGCGGAGAAGGCGCAACCGGTCGCCGACAAGATCGACGGTGACGTGCGCGTCGCCACGCTCGACCTCGCCGACCTGGCATCGGTGCGCGCCTTCGCCGACAAGCAGGGCGACTTCGATGTGCTCGTCAACAACGCTGGCCTGATGAACATCCCGTTCTCGCGCACCAAGGACGGCTTCGAAACCCAGTTCGGCGTGAACCACCTCGGTCACTTCGTGCTCACCGGCCTGCTGCTCGACCGCATCAGCGACCGCGTTGTGACGCTGGCGAGCATCGCCCACAAGCAGACGCCAAAGCTCTGGGTCGACGACCTCAACTACGAAAACCGTCGCTACCAGCGCAATCTCGCCTACGCCCAAGCGAAGCTGTCGAATTTGATGTTCGGGCGCGAACTGCAGCGTCGGCTGACCGAGGCCGGCTCGGCGAAGAAGTCCTACGTTGTGCATCCCGGCGTCTCAGCGACCGACCTGTTCTCGAAAACCGAAACCCCACTCGACCTCGTGAGCAAGCCGTTCATCCGGCTCATCGGCCACGCGCCCGCCAAGGCAGCGCACTCCACGCTATTCGCCGCGACCGAACCCGACGCCGACCCGACCACCTACTGGGGTCCGAACCGGTTGATGCAGTCCCAAGGCCCGGTCGAAGCGTGCCCGTCGAGCAAGATCTCGCGCGACCCCGAACTCCTCGCCAAGCTGTGGATCGAATCCGAGCGACTCACCGGCTTCAGCTACAAGGGGCTGTGACCGGCGCTTCACCCCGACTACCTGCCGCTACGCGCCCGCGTAGTAGGCAGGTACCCTCGGTTGCGTGACTCCCCGCCCGCAGCACAACCGGCCCGCGCTCATCGCGCTAGTCGTCGTCGCGGCGCTCGGCTGTCTGGCGCTTGGGTGGTGGCAGTGGCAGCGGTTCGAATCCGCGACCGGCACCGGCCAGAATCTCGGTTACGCGTTGCAGTGGCCGCTGTTCGCCGCGTTCGCGATCTTCGCGTATGTGCGGTTTGTGCGGCTGGAACGCGAAGCCGACCCGGACTCCCCCGCGCAACCGGTCGCGGAAAAACGCGAAGCACCGCGCGAAATCCCGGCGGATTTTCTCCCCGAGCGGCCCAAGGTCGCTGTCGAGGACGACCCGGAGACCGTCGCCTACAACCAATACCTGGCGAGTTTGCACGCCGAAGACATCAAAGCGCAGGTCGATTCGGCTGGCTTGCGCGCACCTGAGAGGAACGCCGGGTGACCAGCGACAACCAGACCGCAACCGCTCCCAAGCCGCCTGCGGGCGCGGCAGCCAAGGACAAGATCGCCACCGCGCTTACTCGTTACCGCGTGCTCGCGTGGATCACCGGCGTGTGGCTGCTCGTGCTCGTTGGCGAGATGGTTTTCAAGTACCTCGTGCTCGCCGACTCGGCCGACGCGCCGGGCTGGTTCTTCTACATCGCCCAGGCGCACGGCGTTTTCTACATGCTGTACCTGGTCTTCACGATCGACCTTGCCATCAAGGCACGGTGGAAGCCCGAGGTCACGGTGCTCACCGCACTCGCGGGCACGATCCCATTCCTGTCGTTCTACGTCGAACACCTTCGCACCAAGCAGGTCAAGGCCGCGTTCGACATCGCGTAATCGCTTCGCGCACAACGCAAAACGCCGCCCTGGGATTCGGAACCCGGGGCGGCGTTTTCCGTAGCTAGGACTGGCTAGGCCAGTGCGGCCAATGCCGGAAGCAACTGTGCCAGCGCGCGTCCGCGATGTGAAACCGCGTCCTTCTCAGCGGGCGTGAGTTGGCCAGCGCTGCCCGTTCCACCGTCGGGGTAGAACAGCGGATCGTAGCCAAAACCGCCGTCACCAGCGGGTTCGGTGCCGATCACGCCGGGCCATTCACCGCGAACCACCGTGGTTGTTCCGTCGGGCAGCACCAGGGCGCAGGTGGAAACGAACCGCGCACCGCGACGCTCGGCGGGCACGTCGCCCAACTGTGCGAGCAGCAACGCGTTGTTGGCCGCGTCGTCGCCGTGCTTGCCCGCCCACCGCGCCGAAAGCACGCCGGGCATCCCGTTCAGCGCGTCGACCTCGATGCCGGAATCGTCGGCGACACAAGGCAATCCGGTCGCGACAGCACCGTCGCGCGCCTTCGCGATCGAGTTCTCTTCGAACGTCGCACCGGTCTCGGGCGCTTCCTCGTACGGCGGCACGTCGGCCAGGCTCACCAATTCGATTCCGGCGACGCCAGCTTCATCGAGGATGCGACGAAGTTCGTTGAGCTTCTTGGCATTTCGACTCGCGACAAGCACCTTGGTCATTAGCGCTTGCCCGTCGGCTCAGGCAGCGGGCCCGGGTACGGCAGCGCGAGCGCGGCCCGCTGGATCGCGAAGATCTCATCGCAGCCAAGCAGCGCCGAGTCGAGCATTTTGTCCAGGGTCGAGCGCGGGAAGGTGGCGCCTTCGCCGGTGCCCTGAATCTCGACGAGCGTGCCGGTGTCGGTGGCGACGACATTCATGTCGACCTCGGCGCGCGAATCTTCTTCGTACGGGAGGTCAAGGCGAACGCGACCGTCGACAACGCCCACGCTCACTGCCGCGATCATGCACGAAATCGGTTGCGGGTCAGCCAGTTTGCCGCGTGCGGCAAGGTAGGTGACCGCGTCCGACAGCGCGACGTAGGCACCGGTGATCGACGCGGTGCGCGTGCCGCCATCGGCTTGGAGGACATCGCAGTCGATCGCGATGGTGTTCTCGCCGAGCGCGGCAAGGTCGATGCAAGCGCGTAGTGAACGACCGATCAGTCGGCTGATCTCCTGCGTGCGCCCACCGACCTTGCCCTTCACCGATTCACGCCCACTGCGGGTGTGCGTGGCGGCGGGCAGCATCGCGTACTCGGCGGTGAGCCACCCGAGGCCCGAATCACGACGCCACGGCGGCACCCCCTCGGTGACGCTCGCGGTGCACATCACGCGCGTCTGGCCGAATTCGACCAAAACCGAACCGGCCGGATGCGACGTGAATCCTCGGGTGATCTTCACTTCGCGGAGTTGGTCATCCGCCCTGCCATCAGCTCGTCTCGACATGGTTGCCGATTATGCCCGGACGGACCGACAGTTACCGATTCGCCTTACAGGTCGAAGGTTTCGCCGGGCGCGACCGCGTGGACCGGACCGGAGAACGCGGCCTTGGCTTCGGCGATCACATCTTCGCGCGACGTCCACGGCGGGATGTGGGTGAGCAGCAGTTCCTTCGCCCCCGCGCGTGTTGCGACCTCGCCAGCTTCGGTGCCCGAAAGGTGAATCCCGGGCGGCCGGTTGGCCGGGTCGTGGGTCCACGACGCTTCGGCCATGAGCACGTCGGCGCCTTGGGCGAGCTCGACGACCGCGTCGCACATCGCGGTGTCACCGGTGTAGACGAAAACGCGACCGTCGTTGCTTGTAATGCGCAACCCGTATGACTCGGGCGGGTGGAACATCCGCCGCGCGACAACGGTGTGGCCTGGGCCGAACTCGGCGGCAACGCCGTCTTCCCACGCCTGGGAGTCGATGACGTCGGACCAGTCGTCGGTTTCGCCGCCGATTTCGGCCGACGCGTTGCCGATGCGCAACGCCGCATCCGACGGGCCGCGAACCAGCGCGCGCCCGGTGGGCGGGTTGGGATGGTAGCGCCGCCAAACCAGCAAACCGGGCAGGTCAAGGCAGTGATCGGCGTGCAGATGCGTGAGGAAAATGTCGACGTCGCCGGGGTTGAGGTGCTTTTGCAACGCGCCAAGAATGCCTGGTCCGAAATCGATGACCGTCGGCCGCATATCCGGCCCGGTCAACAGGTAACCGGACGCGGGCGAGTCCGGGCCGGACACACTGCCCGAGCACCCGAGGACGGTTAGGCGCATGCCCCCATGCTCCCACGACGAACTGGTAGTCACTGCGAGATCCCCCCAAATTCCAGACCTGACCCCCGGTTACCGCGTTGTTGGTGCGCGGCCGACCGAGGTTCCACGGCGGCGTCGACGTTCATCACCAGAGAGTACCCAGCCCGCGAGCACTCCACCCACCGCCCCGAAAAGATGCCCCTGCCAAGAAATTCGGGGATCGCTGGGCAGTACGCCCCACAGCATTGAGCCGTAAATCAGGAAGATCACGACACCCAAAATGATCTGGCCGACGTTGCGCGCGAACCAGCCTCGGCAAATCAGATACGTCAACCAACCGAACACCAGCGACGAAGCACCAAGGTGCACGCTGCCCGGCGAACCGGTGAGCCAGGTGCCGACGCCAGCGACGATCCAGATGATGACCGTTGCCGCGATGCCGCGCGCGACGCCCGACAGCAAAACGAGGAAACCGAGGATCAGCAGCGGCAGAGTGTTGGCGATGAGGTGGTCCCAGCCGCCGTGCAACAGCGGGGCCCAGATGATGCCGTCGAGTCCGTCGACAGTGCGCGGTTCGATGCCAGCACCGTCGAGCTGGTTGGCCTGCCACGCTGGCCGGTCGGCGGACAGGATCGCGTCGACGCCTTCGATGACATACAGCGAAAGCACGAAGACGCTGATCGCGATAGCAGCGCCGAGCCAGTTGAGCCCGGATCGCTTCGCCGGTGGCGCACTCGTATCGAACATCGCAAAGCCCTCCTCGCTTTTCATCGAGAGTACGGGCAAATCAGGCCCAGAGCTGCCCGTCGAGTGCTTCTTCCGCTTCGTCGAGCGTGCCGTCGTAAGCGCCGGTCGACAGGTACTTCCAGCCGCCGTCGGCGACAACGAACGCGATGTCGGCTCGCTCGCCCGCTTTCTGCGCCTTTTTCGCGACACCAAGCGCGGCATGCAAGATCGCGCCGGTCGAAATGCCAGCGAAGATGCCTTCCTCGCCGACGAGTTCGCGTGTGCGGCGGACCGCGTCGTACGGGCCGACCGAGAATCGACTGGTGAGCACCTTCTCGTCGTAAAGCTCAGGAATAAAGCCCTCGTCAATATTGCGCAGACCGTAAACCAGCTCGCCATAGCGCGGTTCGGCTGCGACGATCTGGATATCGGGCACGTGTTCGCGCAGGTAGCGGCCGGTGCCCATAAGCGTGCCCGTCGTGCCGAGTCCGGCGACGAAATGCGTGATTTCAGGCAGGTCAGCGAGCAATTCGGGCCCGGTGCCCTCGTAGTGGGCTAGCGCGTTGGCCGGGTTGCCGTATTGATAGAGCATCACCCAATCGGGGTGGGAGGCGGCGATTTCCTTCGCCATCGCGACAGCTTGGTTCGAACCGCCCGCCGCAGGCGAGGTGATGATCTCGGCGCCGTACATCGTGAGCAGCTGGCGTCGCTCGATCGACGTGTTCTCCGGCATCACGCACACGAGTTTGTAGCCCTTGAGCTTGGCTGCCATCGCCAACGAAATCCCGGTATTGCCGCTTGTCGGTTCCAGAATCGTGCAGCCGGGGGTCAGGCGACCGTCGGCTTCGGCCTGCTCAATCATTTTCAGCGCGGCACGGTCTTTGATGGAGCCGGTCGGGTTGCGGTCCTCGAGTTTGGCCCACAGTCGCACGTGATCGTCGCCGTCCCACTGCGGCGAAAGCGACTTCAACCCGACGAGCGGGGTGCCGCCGAGCGTGTCGATAACCGACTCGTAGCGGGCCACGCGATCAGCGCGCCCCGCCCGCGACCGCGGGCAAGATCGTGACCGAGGCGTCGGCGGGCACTTCGGCGGCGAGTCCACCGAGGAAGCGCACGTCTTCGTCGTCGACGTAAATATTGACGAAGCGGTTGAGTTTGCCGTCGGAAAGCAGCCGGTCGGCAAGGCCGGGGTGGTTGGCGTTGAGGTTGTCGATCAGCGCCGCGACGGTGTCGCCTTCGCCTTGGACGCGCTTCTCCCCGCCGGTGAGGCCGCGCATGATGGTTGGGATGGACACGGTTACCGACATGGTCACTCCTGATACTTCTCGACGATGCTGACTGGTTCCTCGGTGACGACCCCGTCGATGATGCGGTAGCTGCGCAGCTCGTGTTCGGCGGGGTCGCGGGTAGAAATCAGGACGTAGTGCGCGTCCGGCTCGGCGGCGTAGGAGATGTCGGTGCGGCTCGGGTACGCCTCGGTCGCGGTATGGGAGTGATACACGACAACGGGCACCTCGTCGGCGTCGTCCATCGCGCGCCACACGCGCAACTGCTCACCCGAGTCAAAGCGGTAGAACGTGGGCGAACGCTCGGCGTTGTCCATCGCGATAAAGCGTTCTGGGCGGTCGCTGCCCTCAGGACCAGCGATGATGCCGCATGCTTCATCCGGATGATCGGCGCGCGCGTGCGCGACCATCGCGTCAACAAGATCGGCTCTGATCACCAGCACTTACGAGCCCCTTTCCACATCAAGCGACAACTGTCGAGCCTATCGCGGCTATTCCATCGCGCTTGGAAACAAGTCGCGGTAGGCGGGGATGCCAGCGACCGAGGTGGCGTTGAGCACCGCGTCGACGATCGCGCGTTCAACAACAACGGCGGCGGCGCTACAGAGCTGGTCGAGCAGCGGCAGGTCGCTTGGGAACGCGGGCGGCAGTTGCGCTGGCGCGACGTCGAACGTGCCCGTCGCAGCGACGAAGATCGTGTCGCCATCAAGTGGGGAGTGCACTGGGCGGATCGCGCGGGCGAGCCCGTCGTGGGCCGCGGTCGCGACCCGTTCACACCCTGCGGGGTCAAGTGCGGCGTCGGTGGCGACGACGCCGAGTGTGGTGTTGAGGACAGTGCCTTTGGTCGGCAGCGCGTTGAACGCGGCCAACTCGTCGGGTGTCACCGGCCCTAGTCCGAAGAACTCCGGCCCGTCGGTGCCAACGCCCCACGGCCAACCAGTACGTGGATCAACAACGGAGCCAACAGGATTGGCGACAACGACCGCACCGACCGTGACGCCTTCGCCGGGGCCATCGTCCAAAACCACACTGGCAGAGCCGATTCCACCTTTGAGCGAACCCGCACGTGCCCCCGTTCCAGCGCCCGCGGTGCCGCGTTCGAACTCAACGTCGGCCGCCGACGCCGCCGCGTAGCCAAACTCCGCGTCGGGGCGAATACGCCAATCCCCAACGGGCAGATCGAAAATCACCGCGGCGGGCACGATCGGCACCACTTTCGACAGGTCGCGCGGATCCATCGGAATGCCTTCGCCGTGCTTCTCCGCCCAGCGCATCACGCCGTCGGCAGCGGCGAGGCCGTAGGCGCTGCCGCCGGTGAGCACGATGGCGTTGACCTGGCGAATGGTGTTGGCGGGGTGCAGCAGATCGGTTTCACGAGTGCCTGGTCCACCGCCGCGCACGTCGACCGACGCGGTCGCGCCATTCGGAAATCGCACCACCGTCGTGCCGGTCGCCGCGCCCGTGCCGAGTGTCGCGTCAGGATCAAGAGCCTGATGCTGGCCGACGAGCACGCCAGCGACATCAGTGATCGAATTCCGCTGTCCTTGCACCGCGCGCATCGCGTGACTCCTACGGGTTGAGCGCTTGTAGCAGCGAGTCCTGCATCCAGGTGAGCCAGTGGTAGACGTCGAGATGCGGGGCGCGCGGGTCGTCGGGGTCGAGGTGATCGGGCGTTTCGTCGTCGATGTCGAGTAGCGTGCCGAGCGCCAATCGCACGTCGGTGAGCGCGGCGAGCCACGCGTCGGCCTGGTCGCTATTGAGCACGATTTTGCCGCCCGACTCCGGGCAGGTTTCCAACACAACGCGACCGGCGGCCAGCTTCGATTCGATGATTTCCGGTTCGTGCAAACTGCGTAGCGCGGCGTTGAGGTCGGCGCGTTTGGCATCGGGTGAGCCGGGTTCGGCGCGATGAAAATCGGGAAGTAACCGCAGCAGTTGCGGGTCGTCAGGGGCGACCGGATTGCCCGGCCGCAAGCCCGTGAGCTGCGTGAGTTCGTCTTCGGGAGCTTCGGCAGCCCGGTCGTTGAGTAGCCCGGAAACCGCCCCGATTAGCGAACGCAGAACCGTGGCCTCGTGCTCGTCCATTTCCGAACGAAGCTTCGGGCCGCTCCCACTGAGTGAGGATTTCCTGCTCCACTTACGCACAAGCGCAAGGGTAGTCGGGGCGCTAGTCGTCGCGTTGCATGGTGGCCCACAGGCCAGCCGCATGCAGGCGACGCACGTCTTGTTCCATCTTGTCGCGCGAACCCGACGAGACGACGGCCTTGCCCTCGTTGTGCACCTGCAGCATCAACTCGGTCGCCTTGGCTTTGCTGTAGCCGAAGAGCTTTTGGAAGATGTAGGTGACGTAGTGCATGAGGTTGACCGGGTCGTCCCAGACAACGGTGACCCAAGGCCGATCTTCGGCCTCGAGGATCTCGGCGTATTCGGTGGCCTCCGGCGTCGCTTGTGGTGCCGACATCATGATTTCCAGGGTACGACGCGAGCCCGTGGAAACAACACTCGCGGTGACTAGAGTTGCGCGTGTGCGCAACCGTGACGAACATGCCAGCACCGCTTTGCTGACCGACCAGTACGAACTCACCATGCTGGCTGCGGCGCTTGCCGACGGCTCTGCCCAGCGCGAATGCGTTTTTGAAGTGTTCGCGCGACGACTGCCGACCGGGCGGCGCTACGGCGTTGTCGCGGGCACGGGCCGGTTGCTCGACGCGCTCGCCGACTTCCGCTTCACCGAACCCGAGCTTGACGTCGTTTCACGTTTTCTCGACCCCGCCACGGTCGAGTGGCTGTCGAATTACCGTTTCACCGGCGACATCGACGGCTATCCCGAGGGCGAGCTGTACTTCCCCGGTTCGCCGATTCTCACCGTGCGCGGCAGCTTTGCTGAAAGTGTGCTGCTTGAGACGTTGATCTTGTCGATTTACAACCACGACAGCGCGATCGCGTCGGCGGCGGCGCGGATGGTCAGCGCGGCGTCTGGACGGCGGATGATCGAGATGGGTTCCCGCCGCACGCACGAATGGGCGGCACCGGCCAGCTCGCGCGCGGCGTATCTCGCGGGCTTTGACGCAACGTCGAACTTGCAGGCGGTTCGCGAATTCGGCGTGCCCGGCGCGGGTACGAGCGCGCACGCGTTCACGTTGCTGCACAGCGGCGCCGACGGTGAGCATGAGGCTGAAGCGTTCCGCAGTCAGGTCGCTGTGCAGGGCGTTGGGACAACGTTGCTTGTCGACACCTTCGACATCACGCGCGGTGTCGCGACGGCGGTCGAAGTGGCTGGTCCTGAGCTTGGCGGCGTGCGGATCGACTCCGGCGACCTCGGTGTGCTCGCCCGACAGGTCCGCGACCAGCTCGACGGCCTTGGCGCGACCAAAACGCGCATCGTCGTTTCCGGCGACCTCGATGAGTACGCGATCGCGGCGCTGCGTGCCGAGCCGGTCGACGTGTACGGCGTCGGTACGTCGGTTGTCGTCGGGTCGGGCGCGCCGACCGCGGGCATGGTGTACAAGCTTGTCGAGGTCGACGGTATCCCGGTCGCCAAGCGCAGTAGTCATAAGGAATCGCGTGGCGGCGCGAAGAGCGCCCTTCGACTCGCTCGGCCAACCGGCACCGTTGTCGAGGAAGTGATCTACCCGGCGAACGGCGAAGCGCCCGTCAGCGAGGAGTTCACCGCGCGACCGTTGCAGGTGCCGATGGTCCGCAAGGGCGTTCCGGTCGACGGATTGGCCGACCTGACCCAAAGCCGCGACCTGGTCGCGCGCGGGTTGGTCAGCCTGCCGTGGGAAGGGCTCAAGCTGTCGGCTGGCGAACCAGCTATCCCCACGACATACGTGGGCTGAGCGGCCACAATGGGGACCGCCGAAGTTTGTTAGTGGAGAGGTAGGCCGATGGCACGCGGTTTGGTGATCGTCGATGTGCAAAACGATTTCTGCGAAGGGGGTGCGCTCGCGGTGGCCGGGGGCGCTGCGGTCGCGTCCGCGATTAGCGCGCACGTCGCCGGTTCGGACTACGCGGCCATTGTCGCGACGCGCGATTTCCATATCGACCCGGGCGCGCACTTCTCGGCGCAGCCGGATTACGTCGACACGTGGCCGCCGCACTGTCGGGTTGGGACGCCGGGCGCGGATTTCCACCCGAACTTCGACACGAGCGCGGTCGCCGAAGTGTTTTCGAAGGGCCATTACAGCGCGGCGTACTCGGGTTTCGAGGGCGCGGCCGACGACGGAACTGGGCTCGCCGAGTGGTTGCGCGCACGCGACATCGACGCCGTCGACATTGTCGGCATCGCGACCGACCACTGCGTGCGCGCGACGGCAGTAGACGCGGCCGCCGCGGGCTTCGACACGACGGTGTTGCTCGACCTCACCGCGGGCGTGTCGCCGGCGACGACAACGGATGCGCTGCGTCAATTACGCGAAGCGGGCGTGGCACTGACCGGCGAGGTTCCGTCGTAGGCTAACCCCATGCAGGATTACCGGTTCCCGGCGCACGTTCGTGATCGGGTCGCCAGCGGCCTGGCGAAGACTTCCGATATCCACGATGCCGCCGACATCGTGTTTTGGTCCAATCCGGCCGCTTACGAACTGCATGACATCGGCGTGCGCGTGTTCGGTCAGCTACCGCCCGCGTTCGCGCATTTGCTCGCGCTTTCCAGTTTGCATTCGACCGTGCTCGACTCCGGTTTCACCACCTACCTGCGCACTCGTCGCGATGAACTGCCGTGGGCGGTGCGCGCGCTGCGTGCGGCTGGCATGCCCGAGTTGGCCGCCGCCGCGATCATCGCCGCGCGTGACGCGTCACCGAGCCGCGCCGACGACATCCTCGATCGATTCTGGGAACACGAGGAACAGGTCTTAGCCAACCCCGACCAGATCAAGCGGCCGAAGGGCGCGCGCGTCGACGATCCCGACGAGATATACGACATCAACGAGCCCGCCGACTTCGAGGAGCGCGTGCTCGACTACGTGCGCGCCAACCTCGATGACTTCGTCGAGACCGACTGAGAAACTTGTCAGAACTTGTCAGAGCCTGCCGATAAGGTGGCTCACGTGCCCGAACTCCCCTCCGTCTCCAGCCTGCTCGCCACCGCCGTCAAAGCGCTTGGCGGCACTGAACGTGCGGGTCAAACCACGATGGCCAATGCGGTCGACAACGCGATCGACACCAAAGAGCATCTAGCCGTCCAAGCGGGAACGGGCACCGGCAAGTCGCTCGCGTATCTGGTGCCGAGTTTGCGGCACGCGGTCCGCACTGGTCGCACGGTTGTGGTGAGTACCGCCACCATCGCGTTGCAACGTCAGCTTGTCGACCGCGACCTGCCGCGCCTCGCCGAAGCGCTCACCCCCGCGCTTGGGCGCGTCGCGCAATTCGCAATTCTCAAGGGCCGCAACAACTATTTGTGCCTGAACAAGATCAACAGCGTTCCCGAAGACCCCGCCGAAGACCAGCTTTTCGACGCGTTCGCGATCTCGCGCCTCGGCAAGGAAGTGCAGCGGCTCAACGAGTGGGCGTCTGACACCGAGACCGGCGACCGCGACGAACTCGCCCCCGGTGTCAGCGACCGCGCGTGGCGGCAGGTGAGCGTGTCGTCGCGTGAGTGCCTCGGCAAGTCGCGCTGCGCGTTCGGGCAAGACTGCTTCGCCGAGCGGGCACGTGCCGAAGCCGCCCAGGCCGACGTTGTCGTCACCAACCACGCGTTGCTCGCGATCGACGCCATCAGCGGCATCCAAATCCTGCCCGAACACGATGTTGTCGTCATCGATGAAGCGCACGAGCTGGTCGACCGCGTCACCGGCGTCGCCACCGCCGAACTCACATCGGCCGCCATTTCCGGGGCAGCGCGTCGCTGCACGAAACTCATCGACGAACGCGAACTCGACCGGCTTGAAGGCGCGGCCGAAGCGTTCCACGAGATCCTCGAAGAGCTGCCCGCTGCCCGTTGGGATCAGCTGCCTGAAGGCGTCGCCGGGGTGTTGGCGCTGGTCCGCGACGCCGCGTGGAACGCGCGCACCGAGATCGCGCCGTCGGGCAGCGTCAAGGTCACCGACGACCCCGACAACGCGGCGGCACGCACGCTCGCCGTTGCTGGCCTCGATGAAATCCACGACGCCGCCGTCCGCGCGCTCACCACGTTCGAAGAGCCCGACGCATCCGCGCGTCGCGACGTGATTTGGTTGTCGCTGGAAGAAATCCGTGGCGTTCCGCGCCGCACGTTGCGCATGGCCCCACTTTCGGTTGGCGGGCTGTTGCGCGCGCAACTTTTCGGCACAGCGACAGTGGTCCTCACCTCGGCCACGCTGCAAATCGGCGGTTCCTTCGATGGCCTCGCGATCACCTGGGGGCTTCCGCCACAAACGTCAAGCAAGGTCGACGCCGCGCTGGCCAACGGTGCGAAAGCCCCAGCCGACACCGAAACGATGCGGTGGAGTTCCCTCGACGTCGGCTCCCCCTTCGACCACGCCAAATCCGGCATCCTTTACGTCGCGTCGCACCTGCCAACCCCGGGCCGCGACGGCCTCGCGCCCGCCTACCTCGATGAAATCGAACGGCTCATCAACGCCGCAGGCGGTCGCACGCTTGGGCTTTTCTCGTCCATGCGCGCGGCGAAAGCGGCAACCGAAGCGCTGCGCGAACGTCTCGACACCCCGGTCCTCTGCCAGGGCGACGACTCGATGGGCGCGCTTGTCCGCAAGTTCGCCGACGATCCGGCAACGTCGCTGTTCGGCACCCTCACCCTTTGGCAGGGCGTCGATGTGCCCGGCCCATCGCTGAGTTTGGTGATCCTCGACCGCATTCCGTTCCCGCGCCCCGACGACCCGCTGCTTACCGCTCGGCAGCGCGCGGTCGAGTCGCGCGGCGGCAACGGCTTTATGACCATCGCCGCAAGTCACGCTGCTCTTTTGCTCGCGCAGGGCACCGGCCGCCTACTGCGTAGTGTCGACGATCGCGGCGTGATCGCGATCCTCGATCCGCGCCTTGCCAAAGCCCGCTACGGCGGCTACCTGCGCGCGTCGCTGCCGCCGTATTGGGAGACCGACGATCCCGAGCTCGTGCGAAAAGCATTGCGCCGATTGACAACTGAGGTAACCACACGGTGAAATCGGATCCACGTGATCGTTTCTCGTGGCACTGTTGCGTTCATGTTCGAAGGTTCGCAAAGCGAAGTTCTCACTGAATTCCTCGTCAGCGCACGTTCTTTGAGTGAGTACCGTGCGATGTTCGCGCTGTCCCCTCGCGACCTAGCTGGTCGCGACATCCTCGATTGCCCAGGTGGCGCCGCTAGTTTCACCGCCGAGGCCAACCGCGTTGGCGCGCGCGCTGTCGCCGTCGACCCGATTTACGCGACCAGTCCCAACGTCCTCGCCGAGCAGGCGTTGGTCGAAACCGAACGCGCGGTGGCCTGGGCACACCATCATGCCGAGCGTTATCGCTGGGATTTCTACGGCACACTCGACGCCCAAGCGCGCGTTCGCCGGGCCGCGGCGACACGCTTCGCGGCCGACGTTCGGGTCGCACCGGAGCGCTATTACTTCGGCGCGCTGCCTTCACTTCCCTTCGCCGACAACAGCTTTGACCTCGCGCTCAGTTCGCATCTGCTCTTCAGCTACGCCGATCGACTCGACGCCACCTTTCACGTCAAAGCCCTGCTCGAACTCAGCCGCGTTGCTCGCCAGGTGCGCGCGTATCCCCTCCTTGACTACCTCGGCAACCCTCTTGACGAGCTCGTCGACCGGGTACGAAAAGAACTGTCCACCAACGGAATTACCACTTCATTGGTGCGCGTCGACTACGAATTTCACCACGGCGCGCACACCATGCTCGTCGCCGACCGAAGCAATTGAGCCCCGATACAGCCCTGCTATGGATTTGTTGTACCGTCTAACGAATGGTGGCCGAACCAGGTTCGACGACAGCCTTTCCGCGCTCCCCCGCGACGTTCGTGATCCTGTCGCTAGCCGCCGTCACGTCACTGATTCTGCTGTTCAGCACGATGGATCCATGGCTCGTCAACGGCGGCATTTTCAACGGCGGACTCGATGCGCACATCTACCGCGACGGCGCGTCGCGAATCTTGCACGGCCGTCCACTTTATGACGAGCCGACCTTGCGCGATCTGCTCTACACCTACACCCCGTTCTCCGCGATCGCCTTCACCCCGACAAACCTGTTCCCATGGCAGGCACTGACAAGCACCTGGCTGGTGCTGAATCTGCTCACCCTTTTCGGATGCATTGTCACCAGCTGGCGAATGCTCGGCTACCGCATCACCCCAACGCTGCTCGGCGCGAGCGCGATCATGACTTTCGGGTGCGTTTTCCTCGAACCGGTGCGCACCACGCTCTACTACGGGCAAATCAACCTGATCCTCATGCTCGTAGTGCTGCTCGACTTCGCACGTCCCGCATCGGCGAAACTGCGCGGCGTCGGCGTTGGCATCGCGGGCGGAATCAAGCTGGTCCCCCTGTTTTTCATCGTCGAATTCGCCGCGTTGCGACAGTGGCGCGCGGCGGTTGTCGCGTCGGCGACCTTCGCCGGAACCGTTGTTGGCACCGCGCTGCTGTTGCCGGTGGAATCGCGCGAATACTGGACGTCGATTTTCTTCCAGTCCGGGCGCATCGCCCCCGACGACCACCCCGCCAACCAGTCGTTGCGCGGTCTGATCGCCCATCTCGGTGGCGGGCCTGCGCCGCTTTGGTTGTGGGCGTTGGGCGTTGGTGTCGCGGTAGCGGTTGGGCTCACAGTCTCGGTTGCCCTGCATCGCACCGGCGAGCGGCTGCTTTCGATCACCGTCGCGGGCCTCACCGCCTGCGTTGTTTCCCCTTTTTCGTGGGGCCACCACTGGGTGTGGTTCGTTCCGCTATTGGTCTACATCGTGCACCGAGCGACCCAGTCAGCGCGCTATTGGCTTGTTGCCCTTGGTCTTTCACTCGCGATCGCGGCGTGGACCTACACCTACCTGCCTGGCTGGGTGAGCGTGGGCACGTTCCTGCTGCCACCGTGGTGGTTCGGCGCGCCGCTGATGCAAAACGTCTACGTAGCGCTGTACGTCCTGGTGATCGCGGCGTGCGCACGCCTCGTGTACACGAACAGGCAAGGAGCGCAAGCACTTCCGCCAAGCGAGGTCGAAGTCGAAATCCCGACCCCGCTTGTTGCCCAACGGTAGTTAGGGACAGGCCCAGTCGAAAACGCCTGACTCCAAATCGATTTGGGCGATACCGCCGCCCAGATTGAGCCCGCCGACCTCTTCAATCTCCAGATAGAACTGGGTCAACCCCTCGGGCAATGCCTGCACAGGGAACGCCGTGCCACCCAAGTGCGACCGGCCGAACAGCGGCTCAGCCCAGGGCTCCCAACCGGAATCGTCAGTGAGCGGGTCTTTGTACGAGGTGTACGGGTCGTATTCGACGGGCGGAATGCCGACGTTGGGGTCGTCGCGCTCGGCGAGCCAAATCCCGATGGTCGGCGATGTGTTGTCCCAGGCGTTAGTACCGCCGTCGGTCGATGCGGGCGTTCCTTCCTCGCGCACGTCGGCGGGCGGAGCGACGGGTCCGGCCGCGTATTCGGCTGCTGTGAGCCAGACCAGCGCGAAAACGCCACCAATCTCGTCGTGCATCAACTGCAGTTGCGGGTGCACTCGCGTCGACGCGAGGTCGCGCAACACCGGATCGGGCGATTCGGCATCGGCTTCGACCTGGTCGGCTGGGTTGGCGAACTGCCCTTCGCCCTGGAAGAAGGCGATCGCGGGGTACTGCGCGCCGCGTCGCTGGTAGTCGGCAGGGAGGGCCAAGGTGAGCGCGTGCATCATCGGCAGGCCGGTCACCGGTCCGCGCGGCCAAGTTGCCGGGTCGATAGCGGGCCCGTCGCTGCCAACCCAACCCGAGCGCACCGCCGCTTTCAGCACAAGCGGTTCGCCGCCAGGCGTCTCGGCCAACTTGTCCGCCGAATCACCGAATCCCAGGTCGTAAGCCTTCATTCGCCATTCTCCTTCGCCACACACCGATGCCGCCCGGCCGCCGGAAAAGGCGCACCGCCGACGAGGTTAGCTGGGATCGGCGACATTACGGCGAACGACAACGCACCAACCGATTTCGATTGGCACGCTGTCGGCGGTAGCAGAGTTAGAGAACGGCCTTGAGCACCAAGATGAGCAGGCCCGAAACGATGCCAACGACGAGAACGCCGCCGCCGATCGCGACGCCATTGCGATCCCACACGCGACCGTTGTCGAGGGAATACTTGCCCGCGCCGGTGAAGCCGATGACAACCGCGACGATCGCGAACAGCAGCCCCATCTCGTAGCCGGGACCGGCAGTGCCGCCCATCAGGCCGTTGCCCCAGGTGGTATTCAGGACGTTGACCATCGTGCCGAGCAAGGCCGCGGCGGCGAGGGGTGTGAACAGACCGAGGGCAAGCGCGAGGCCGGCGAGCAGTTCGGTGCCGCCAGCGAGCGTGCCGAATAGCGCGCCCGGGTGGTAGCCCATCGCCTCGAAACCGTCCGCGTTCGCGCTCCAGCCGTAGCCGTTGAACCAGCCGAAGAGCTTCTGCGCGCCGTGGATGGCCATCAGTCCACCGAAGCCGACCCGCAGGATGAGCAGGCCGATGCTGGTCGCATCATTAGTCTCGGTGTTGGTTGTCGATTCGGTCGCAGGCGAAGTGGTGACAGTCATGAGATCCCCATCTACTTAGTCCGGCAATCCGGACTAAGGTCCGGATATTCATTGGAACTAACCACTCGTCCCTGTACAACTGTTCCCAGCCTTGAGACCTTTCCGAGTGACGCTCGTCACATGCGAAAAGGGCCGCCCCGAAGGACGGCCCTTTTCGCGATTGCGGTCTTACCAAGCCATCGTGGCGTACCCAACCAGCGTCTGCTCCGACTCCTGCGACAGCTTCCAGGTGCCGTCGACGGCGACCCAGGTGACCGGGATCGGGAACACGTAGTCGCCGAGGCGACTGTTGAGGGTGGCCGACAGCACGTCACCGTCGACGGTCACCGGACCCGAAACGTCCCAGCTGTAGCCGGGGATACGGCCGACGGTCGCGTTCACCGTCGCCATGCCCGACGCGTCGCCCGAGGCGAGTTCGGCGGCCGAACCGTTCATCGCGGCGCGCAGCTTGCCCTGCAGTTCGCCCGCCGACGGCGTAGCCGGGGCGGCGATGGCGACGGGCGCGGTGGCGACAACCGCGACGGCGACCGGCGCGAACAGGGTGGCGACGGCCATCGAGGCAGCGGCGAGCGAACGCTTCATAGGGTGTTCTCCTTCGAGCTTTGGTTAGGCTGCGCTAAGTATAGGCATACCTAACCTAAGTTCGTCTACCTAGTGCTCGACGAGGAAGAAGAAGTACCCAAGGAACAGCACCATCAGCGCCCACATCACCGGATGGATGTCCTTGCCGCGACCCTTCGCGACCATGACGATCGGGTAGAAAATCATGCCCATCGCAAGGCCATTCGCGATCGAATACGTGAGCGGCATCATGATCACGGTGATGAACGCGGGCACCGAGTATTCGAGGTGCTGCCAGTCGATGTCGCCGAGCGAGCGAGCCATCAACACGCCGACGACGATCAACGCGGGCGCGGTGATTTCCGCCGAACCCGCGATCACCGAGAACAACGGGAAACAGAACATCGCGACGAAGAACCAACCTGCCGTCGCGATGGCCGTTATTCCGGTTCTACCGCCCGCACTTACGCCCGCGGTTGATTCGACATAAGCCGTGGTCGTCGACGTACCGATAATCGCGCCCGCGGTGGTACCAACCGAGTCCGCTGCCATCGCCGAAGCAGCGCGCGGCAGCGTGCCGTCCTTATTGAGCAGGCCAGCCTGGTTCGCGACGCCGATCAGGGTGCCCGACGCGTCGAAGAAGTCAACGAAAAGCATCGTCAGCACGACGACGATCATCTGCCCGGTAAACGCGTCAGGCAGGTGAATGATGGCCTGACCGAAGGTCTGATCGAGGCCCTTCGGCAGTTCGGCGATCGAATGCGGCACGTCGACGATGCCGAAGATCATGCCGACCGTCGTTGTCGCGACGATGCCGTAAAGCACCGCGCCATGCCAGCCACGAACAAGGAAGATGACGGTGAGCACCAGCCCGAAAAGGGCGAGCATGGTTGTGCTCTTGGTGAAGTCGCCGACCGTCACGAAGGTCGCGTCACTGTTGACAACGATGCCCGCGTTCTTAAAGCCGAGGAACGCGACGAACAAACCAATGCCAGCGCCAACGGCGAACTTCAACTGCAGCGGGATCGCGTTGAGAATGCGTTCGCGAACCTTGGTTATCGCGAGCACGAAGAAGATCACGCCGGACAGGAACGTGCCCGACAACGCGACCTGCCACGGAATGCCCATCGTGAGCACGACCGTGTAGGCGAAGAACGCGTTGAGGCCCATGCCGGGGGCGAGCGCGATCGGGTACCGCGCCCAGATGCCCATGACCAGCGTGCCGAACACCGCGGCGACAGCGGTCGCGGTGAACACCGCCTGCATCGGGATGCCCTTGTCGCCAAGCGCGCCCTGATCACCAAGGATCGACGGGTTGACGGCGAGCACGTAGGACATGGCGAGGAACGTGACCGTGCCCGCCATCACCTCGCGTCGGAAGGTGGACCCGGCGGCGGTGACTCCAAAATAGGAATCTAAGCCCCGTCGGGCACGGGTTAGTACGTCGCTGGCCATGACTCTCCAGTCCGCGATTTAAGAAATAGGGTGCGAAAGGCAACGTTAGCTGACTATTCACCCAATTCTGTAACCCGCCGACGCCAGCCGAAGGTGTCGTGCGTTACCCGGTGGCGACGGCGACCAAACCCAGCTCGGCCGGACTTGCCAGCAACGCGTTGCGCGGCAGCACGCGCACGGTGTAGCCGACCGCCCCCGACAGCGGAACGGGCGCGGTGATCGCGAAGTCGTGCACGCCGTCGGTGACGCCTTCCAGCGACATCGCGAACGCGGTCGTTTCGGTGAGCTCGTCGGTCGGCGAGACCCGGCCGATGACCGCTTCGACCGTCACGTCGTCGGGCGACAAACCAGCAAGGTCGATTCGGGCGCGCAGCGACAGGTCAGCGCCGATCACCGGGATGTCGAGGCCGGAACTGTCGACTTGCAACACCCGCACCGACGGCCACGCCTGATCGACGCGCGTGCGGTACTCGGCAAGCGCACGTGCGCCAGCGAAATCGTCGGTCGACACTTTTGCGAACGCGGCGGCCGCGGGACCGTAGTACTGCTGCGCGTAATCGGCGACCATCCGCGACGCGAGCACCTGCGGGCTCGTTGTCTGCAACGTGTGGCGCACCATTTCGGTCCAGCGCACCGGAACGTCGCGCTCGTCGCGGTCGTAGAAACGCGGCGCGACCGTGCGCTCGACCAGCTCATACAGCGCAGCCGCTTCGAGGTCGTCGCGGCGGACTTCGTCGGTGACACCGTCGGCTGACGGGATCGACCACCCGTTTTCGCCGTCGAACATTTCGTCCCACCAGCCGTCGCGAATCGACAGATTCAGTCCGCCGTTCAGCGCCGACTTCATCCCCGACGTGCCACACGCTTCCAGCGGGCGCAGCGGGTTGTTGAGCCATACGTCGCAGCCCCAGTAGAGGTAGCGGGCCATGGACATGTCGTAATCGGGCAGGAAAACAATGCGATGACGCACCGCCGGGTCGTCAGCAAAGCGCACGACCTGCTGGATCAGCGCTTTGCCGCCGTCGTCGGCTGGGTGACTCTTGCCCGCGACAACAAGCTGAACTGGGCGTTCGGGGTCGAGGAGCAGCGCGCGGAGTCGGTCGGGGTCGCGCAGCATAAGGGTGAGTCGCTTGTAAGTCGGCACGCGGCGGGCGAAACCGATCGTGAGGACATTCGGATCGAAAACGCTGTCTACCCAACCCAATTCGGCCTCGGCAGCACCGCGCTGACGCCATGACGCGCGGACGCGACGTCGCACTTCGTCGATCAGCACGCCGCGCAACTCCTGGCGCGTCGACCACAATTCGCCCAAGTCGACGTCGGACAGATTCTCCCAGCCGCGCGCTTCTTCGACGAGTTCGGGGCCGACCAGCTCGCGCGCCTTGTCGAGCCATTCGCGCGCGGCCCAGGTTGGCGCGTGGACGCCGTTGGTCACCGACCCGATCGGCACCTCGCTTGCGTCAAAACCGGGCCAGAGTGAGGCGAACATGTCGCGGCTGACTTCGCCGTGCAGCTTCGAAACGCCGTTGGCGCGTTGGGCGAGACGCAGGCCCATGTTGGCCATGTTGAAGACGCCGGGGTCGGCTTCGCGGCCGAACGCGAGAATCTGGTCGAGCGCGAGACCGGGCAGCAGTGTCGACTCCGCTTCACTGCCGCCAAAGTATCTGCGCACCAACGACATTGGGAACCGATCGATGCCAGCAGGGACTGGCGTGTGGGTGGTGAACACGGTGCCCGCACGCACGGCCGCCAGCGCGGTGTCGAAATCCAGTCCGGCAGCGACGAATTCGCGAATGCGCTCGACGCCAAGGAAGCCAGCGTGGCCCTCATTCATGTGGAACACGTCAGGATCGGGCAGCCCGTTCGCGTGGGTGTAAGCGCGGACCGCGCGAACGCCACCGATGCCAGCGAGGATTTCCTGCTTGATGCGATGGTCCTGGTCACCGCCGTAAAGCCGGTCGGTGACGGCACGCAATTCGGGGTCGTTTTCGGCGATGTCGGAGTCGAGCAGCAGCAGCGGAATCCGACCAACCTGGGCGATCCACACCCGCGCCCGCAGCACGCGCCCTTCGGGCATGCCGACGTGAATGAGCACCGGCGAACCGTCTTCGCTGGTCAGGAGCTTGAGCGGCAGACCTTGCGGGTCGAGCGCGGGGTAGTGCTCAAGCTGCCAACCGTCGGCCGACAATGACTGCCGGAAGTACCCCGAGCGATAAAGCAGGCCGACGCCAATAAGCGGAAGGCCAAGGTCAGAGGCTGCTTTGAGGTGGTCGCCAGCGAGGATGCCGAGGCCGCCCGAATAGTTCGGCAGTACTTCGGTGACCCCGAATTCCATCGAGAAATAGGCGATGCCCGCGACGTCGGTGCCCGACTGTTCTTGGAACCAGCGTGGGCGAGTGAGGTAGTCGCGCAGTCCGGCGTCGGCCGCTTCGACGCGCGCGACGTAGTCGTCGTCGGCGGCGAGTTCATCGAGCCTGGCAGCGGGCACTTCGCCAAGCATCCGCACCGGATCTTGCCCGACCTCACGCCACAATTCGGGGTCGAGTTCGGCGAAGAGATCTTGCGTTGGCCCGTGCCACGACCACCGCAGGTTGGTTGACAGCGCCGCGAGCGCGGAAAGTCGCTGCGGCAGATGGGCCCGGACAGTGAACCGACGAAGAGCCTTCACCAGCGAAACCCTAGCGCGCACCGACGGCCGCTCGCACGCTGAGACCGCGTCGCGAACACGCGCGAGCGGCGCGACCGTACATACACTGATCCGGTGACCGGCCGGATTGCCATCGATGACATCGCCCCCTCGCTCCCAGGAAACCGCCCGGCCAAGGCCGTAGTCGGTGAATCGTTCCCGGTGCGCGCGGTTGTGTGGCGTGAAGGCCACGACGCGGTCGGGGCGACGTTGGCGGTGCGCGCGCCCGGCACGTCGCGGGTTACCCGCATTCCGATGACGCCAGATCAGTGGGAACCCGACGTGTTCAACGCGTCATTCACCCCGCACACCGCGGGGAGCTGGACCTATCGCGTCGAAGGGTGGGGCGACCCCATCGCGACATGGCGGGCCGCCGTTGAGGCGAAGTTGGCCGTCGGGCAGAACGCGGCCGAGCTTGCCAACGACTTGGCCGTTGGTGCCGACTTGCTGGAACGGGCCGCCCAAGCCGTGCCGAAGAAACAGTTCGAACGACTGCGTGCGGCGGCTGCCGCGTTGCGGAGTTCAGCCGACCTGCCCGCACGCGTCGCGCCCGCGTTCTCGACTGAGGTAAGCGAGATTTTGCGCGCGACTCCGCTGCGCGAATTGCTCACGCGGGGAACGCAATTCACCGTGCTGGTTGAACGTCGGCGGGCGCTCGTCGGTTCGTGGTACGAGTTTTTCCCGAGGTCAACCGGCGGTCGCGATGGTGACGGTGTGCCGGTTCACGGCACCTTCGCGACCGCGACGCGGGCACTCCCCCGCGTCGCGAACATGGGGTTCGACGTGGTTTACCTGCCGCCGATTCATCCGATCGGCGAGGTAAATCGCAAGGGGCGCAACAACTCTCTCGTCACCGAGCCTGGGGATGTTGGCTCGCCGTGGGCAATCGGGTCGTCGGCTGGCGGGCATGACGCGATCGATCCGCTGCTCGGCACCGAGGCTGACTTCGTTGACTTTGTCGCTGTCGCAAGGTCATTGGGCCTTGAGGTCGCGTTGGACCTGGCGCTGCAAGCAGCTCCCGACCACCCGTGGGTCGAAGCCCACCCGGAGTGGTTCACGACCCTGCCTGACGGGACCATCGCCTACGCGGAAAACCCGCCGAAGAAGTACCAAGATATCTACCCGGTGAATTTCGATAATGACCCCGACGGCATCTACGCGGAAGTACTGCGCGTCGTGCGGCATTGGATCAGTTTGGGTGTGCGCATTTTCCGGGTCGACAACCCGCATACCAAGCCCGCCGATTTCTGGGAATGGCTTATTACCACGGTCCGCCGCACTGACCCGGACGTGATTTTCTTATCCGAGTCCTTCACTCGCCCGGCACGACTGTACGGATTGGCGCGACGTGGATTCAGCCAGTCGTACACGTACTTCACGTGGCGCGTTTACAAGAACGAACTCATCGAATTCGGGCACGAACTAGCCGCGAAGGCAGACGAATCGCGGCCGAACCTCTTCGTCAATACCCCGGATATCCTGCACGAAAGCTTGCAAAACGGCGGTCCAGCGATGTTCGCGATCCGCGCCGCGCTTGCCGCGACAATGGGCCCGACCTGGGGTGTGTACTCCGGTTTCGAATTATTCGAACACGTCGCCGTTCGGCCGGGCAGCGAGGAATACCTCGATTCCGAGAAGTACGAATTGCGCCCGCGCGATTTCGCCGGTGCGCTCGATCGCGGTGAATCACTTGAACCGTGGATCACCCGGCTGAACGAGATCCGACGTGCGCATCCGAGTTTGCAGCAGTTGCGCAATATCGTTTTCCACCACATCGACAATGACGCGCTCATCGCCTATTCGAAAGTCGATCCGGTTTCCGGCGACGCGGTACTTGTGGTGGTGAACCTCAATCCGCACGGTGCCGAGGAAGGCACGCTTTTTGTGGACCTAAGCGCGCTTGGCCGAAGTGCCGACGAGACGTTCGACGTCGTTGACGAGGTCAGCGGGCAACAGTGGCACTGGGGTGCCGCGAACTGGGTTCGCCTCGATCCCGCCCAGGCCGTCGCGCATATCGTCGCGTTGCCGCCCGTGCCGATCGACGCCCGCGCTCGGCTCGGCTATCGAACGAGCCTGCGATGAAACGTCGCGATTTGATGCTGCTCGCCGCGGGCACGCACCCCGACCCACACACCGTCCTTGGCTCGCATGTCGAAGCGGACGGGACGACCGTTCGCACGCTTCGCCCGCACGCCGAGTCGGTCACGGTGTTGGTTGGCGACGCGCAACATCCGCTGAAGTCGTTGGGCCACGGCGTTTTCGCCGCGAAACTCCCTTACCCGCAGCTCGACGACTACCGCGTTCGCACAACTTATCCCGGCGGTCAGACGGTGCTGTCGGCCGACGGTTACCGCTTCCTGCCAACCGTCGGCGAACTCGACCTGCATCTCATCGGCGAGGGCAAACACACGCGACTCTGGCAGGTACTCGGCGCGCACCCACGGCACTACACCACCCTCGACGGCGACGTCGACGGCACGTCATTCGCGGTGTGGGCCCCAAATGCTCGGGGTGTCACGGTGTTTGGCGACTTCGACCACTGGGGTGGGCAGGCAGCGCCGATGCGCAAGCTTGGCGATTCGGGGGTATGGGAAGTTTTCGTGCCGGGAGTCGCGCCCGGGACGCGGTATAAGTATCGAATTCACGGTGCCGACGGGCGCGTTGTCGACCACGCCGACCCGCTGGCTTTCGCGACCGAATTGCCGCCTGCGACAGCGTCGGTCGTCGCTCAGTCGAATTACCAATGGGGCGACGGCAATTGGCTGGATCGCCGGCGCAATGCCGATGCGATTCGCGACCCGATGAGCGTTTACGAGGTGCACCTCGGTTCGTGGCGACCAGGGCTGACGTATCGCGAATTGGCAAGCGAACTGGTCGAATACGTGCGCGGACTTGGCTTTACGCATGTGGAATTGTTGCCGGTGTCCGAGCATCCCTTCGGTGGATCGTGGGGTTATCAGGTCACGTCCTATTACGCGCCAACGTCGCGGTTCGGTTCGCCCGACGACTTCCGCTATTTCGTCGATCAACTGCACCAAGCGGGCATCGGCGTGCTGCTCGACTGGGTGCCCGCGCATTTCCCCCGGGACGAATGGGCGCTCGGCCGCTTCGACGGAACGCCCCTGTATGAGCACCCCGACCCCCGCCGTGGCGAGCAATTGGACTGGGGTACTTATGTTTTCCATTTTGGCCGTCACGAAGTACGCAATTTCCTCGTAGCCAACGCCCTGTTCTGGCTCGACGAATTTCACATCGACGGACTGCGGGTGGATGCCGTCGCTTCGATGCTTTACCTCGACTACTCCCGCGACGAATGGGAACCCAATATCTACGGCGGTCGCGAAAACCTCGACGCCGTCGACTTTATGCAGGAACTCAACGACACCGTGGCGGGCACCCACCCCGGCGTCGTCATGATCGCCGAAGAATCAACAACCTGGCCCGGCGTCACGCGCGGCACCGACGTTGGCGGCCTCGGCTTCACCATGAAATGGAACATGGGCTGGATGCACGACACGCTCGGCTACCTGTCGCGCGACCCCATCCACCGCGCATGGCACCACAACGAAATGACGTTCTCGCTGGTCTACGCGTGGAGCGAGAACTATGTGCTGCCCATCAGCCACGACGAGGTCGTGCACGGCAAGGGCACCCTGTGGACGCGGATGCCCGGCGACGACTACGTCCGCGCGGCAGGCGTCCGCGCGCTACTCGCGTACATGTGGGCGCACCCGGGCAAGCAGTTGCTGTTCATGGGCCAGGAATTCGGCCAGTTCCGCGAGTGGGACAACGAGCGTGGCGTCGACTGGCACGAGCTGGAAAACCCACTGCACCAAGGTATTTCGACAACGGTCACCGCACTGAACGCGGTCTATCGCGCGCATTCGGCACTGTGGTCGCAAGACACCACCCCCGGCGGGCACGAATGGATCGAAGCCGACGACAGCGCTGGCAACATGCTCGCGTTCCTGCGCTGGGGCACCGACGGCTCCGTCGTCGCGTGCGTCTTCAACTTCTCGGGAACCACCCGCGAGAACTACCGCATCGGCCTACCGTTCCCCGGAACGTGGCGCGAAATCCTCAACACCGACGCGGCCGAATTCGGCGGCGCGGGAACAGGAAACTTGGGCGCGGTCGATGCGCTTGAGATCCCGTGGCACGGACGCCCGTTCTCAGCGGAAGTCACGCTGGCCCCCAACAGCGCCGTTTGGCTGACGCTCTAGGCATTCGCGCTCGGCACACGATCCAGGCGATCGCGCCCCGTCGCTCTGACGGGCACGCTGGGCGCGGGTTGACCTCGAAGGCGGTCGCTATGGCGGGCCCTGGACCCCGGGCACACCACGAGTCGGCTCCCAGTTGCGGGAACCGACTCGGGCAATTTCCGGTGCGGGCGACGCTCGCCTTCTAGTACAGCGCGGCAGCCAACTTGCGACGTGCGGCGACCACGGTCGGGTCGGCCTTGTCGTACAGCTCAAACAGCTCAAGCAGGCGGGTGCGCACGGTCGTGCGGTCGTCGCCAGCGGTGGCCCTGACCAGCGCGACGAGCCGTTCGAACGCGGCTTCCGGGCGCTGCTCAAGCACCTCGACGTCAGCGGCGTCGAGTGCGGCGGCAACTTCGGTCGGGGTGGCGTCGGCCGTCGCGATAACTGCGGGGTCTAGCGCTTGGGCGCGAGTCAGGAAACGCACCTGACGCAGCGCCGCCTTGGCTTCTTCGTTGCCGGGTTCCTCAGCGATGATCGCCTCGTACGCGGCCTCAGCACCCGCGTAATCACCTTCGGCGAGCGCATCCTCGGCCGCGGTGAAACGGGGATCGTCGACCTCGGGTTCCGGCGCCCCGCCTGGGCCTTCGAGCTTGCCAGCGGTCGCGTCGAGCACCGCGTCGAGCCACTGTCGCACCTGCTCAGGCGGCTGCGCCCCCTCGAAATCCGCAAGCGGCTGACCACCGGCGACAGCAATCACCGTCGGAATGCCCTTCACGCCAAGCGCCTGGACGATCTGCATATTCGGTTCGGCTTCGACCGTCGCCAAATCCCATGTGCCACCATCGGCGGCCTGATACCGCTCAAGGGTGTGCAGCAGGTCGATACTGCCCTGGCTGCGCTGCGAATACACCGCGACAACAACGGGCACCTGCATCGAGCGACGCAGCACCTTAGCCTCGAAATTGGCTTCGGTGACGGCATTGTCGCCCGGTGTTGCGGCACCACCAGCGGCGGCGGGCGGCTGCTTAAGACCGGACAGATCCACCGCGCCAGACATGGCGGCAGCGATGGCGGGTGAGGGACGACGGGCAGCTGGACGAGTCACGGTTTCCAGTTTGTCACGAAGCGATCGGCGAAGCTGCCGGGGAGTCCTTACGCGCGTCGGGTGCGCTGAGCTCACCAAGCTGACCGGTACGCACGGCCCAGATTTCGAAAACGACAGTGAACAGCGGCGGAATGCTCGACGCCAGCGCGAGCAGCGTGGTCTTGGCACTCCAGCCCAGCTCACGCGCGGTAAGCAGCGCGGTGATGACGAAGAGAATGAAGATCGTGCCGTGCACCGGCCCGAAGATCTTCACGCCGATTTCATTGCCATCGGCAGGCAGGTATTTGAAGGCCATGCCGACGAGCAACCCGATCCACGACAGTGCTTCGAGCACCGCGAAGAACCGAAACCGACTGACCGTGGACCGAAGATCGAAGAAACCCATGTCAACCATTGTGCAGGACTGGCTACGACGATACGTAGTTGGCCCGGCAGTCCCGCCTCCCCGCGACTCAGCGGAGCGTCCGGTAGCTCGACTGTTGACAGTCGGGCTCACGTTCCGCCCCGCAAAGTCGGAGGTGGGAGCGGAGTTACCCTCGTGTCCCGAAATCAGTGGGTCACGAGGGCTCCGAAAAGAGTCGCGTGCTGCGGCCCGACTACTTCGCGCCCGGCACTTTGAGGATCAAGGCGTCGCCCTGGCCTCCACCACCGCACAGTGCGGCCGCGCCAACTCCCCCACCACGACGCTGCAGTTCCAGCGCGAGGTGCAGGGCGATGCGGGCACCCGACATGCCAAGCGGGTGGCCGATCGAAATCGCACCACCGTTCACGTTCACCTTTTCCGGGTCAAAACCCAGCTTCTTCGTCGACGCGACACCAACGGCGGCGAATGCCTCGTTGATCTCGATCAAATCCAGGTCGGCGGGCGTGATGCCTTCCTTCGCGCATGCGGCGAGGATGGCGTTGGCAGGCTGGTCCTGCAGCGTGGAGTCCGGCCCTGCGACCTGGCCCGACGCGCCAATCTCGGCGATCCACTCAAGCCCAAGCTCTTCGGCCTTCGCCTTGCTCATCACGACAACAGCGGCGGCACCGTCGGAAATCTGTGACGCGGTACCAGCAGTGACCGTGCCGTCCTTGCGGAACGCGGGACGCAGCTTGCCGAGCGACTCAACGGTCGTGTCAGCGCGAATGCCCTCGTCCTCGGTGACGTAAATCGGGTCGCCCTTGCGCTGCGGAACAGCGACGGGCACGACCTCGTCGGCGAAAACGCCGTCCTTCCACGCCTTGGCGGCGAGCTGGTGCGAGCGCGCGGCAACCGCGTCCTGCTCTTCCCGGCTGACCTTGTCGAGGTCGTTGCGCTCTTCGGTGAGCAGACCCATCGCCTGGTCGGTGATCACGTCATGCAGGCCGTCGTAGGCCATGTGGTCGACCAGCGTGGTGTTGCCGTACTTGAAGCCCTCACGGCTCTTCGGCAGCAGGTGCGGGGTCTGGCTCATCGATTCCATGCCGCCGGCGACGATGATCTCGTGCTCGCCAGCGCGAATGAGCTGGTCGGCCAACGCGATCGCGTTGATGCCCGACAAGCAAACCTTGTTGATCAGAATCGACGGCACATCCATTGGGATGCCGCCGGCGATCGCGGCCTGACGCGCGGGCAGCTGACCCTGACCGGCCTGCAGCACCTGGCCGAGGATCACGTAGTCGACCTGCTCGGGGGCGACGCCGCCCTTTTCAAGCGCGGCCTTGATCGCGACGCCAGCCAGGTCCGAAGCCTTGAAGTCCTTCAGCCCACCCAGCAGTCGACCAACCGGGGTACGTGCACCGGACACGATGACAGAAGTCGTCACGAAAGCCTCGCATTCATAAAAAGGGTTGCTCTCCACGGTAACCGGTATCGGCGGGTGGCTGACACGCAGGTAGCAACAAACTTCGGCTAACTTGGCTCAGGTGAGCAACGCGAACTTAATCCCGGGCGACTACATCATCGCCGTCGACCACGTGGGCATCGCCGTGCCCGACCTCGACGCCGCCGTCGCCTTCTACACCGACAATCTCGGCATGGTCGAGACCCACCGCGAAGTCAACGAGGCACAGGGCGTCGTCGAGGCGATGCTGTCTTCGCCTGCCGCCGCCGACGGCTCGACCGCTCTGCAGTTGCTGGCCCCGCTGAACGCCGATTCGACGATCGCGAAGTTCATCGATCGCAGCGGTCCCGGCCTCCAGCAGCTGGCCTACCGCGTCACCGATATTGAGACCGTTTCGAGCTTCCTACGCGAACGCGGACTGCGATTGCTGTACGACGCACCCCGCAACGGAACCGCCGATTCGCGCATTAATTTCGTGCATCCCAAGGATGCTGGCGGTGTGCTGATCGAACTGGTTGAGCCCAGCGCCGACGTTACGCACTAGTAGTCATAGCAGCCTGGTAAATCTCGGCGCGGTCACAATTGCGGTCGAGTCTCCATAGGGTGGCTCAAGGCTGTATTTTGTGTGCCATGTCGTCACCTGAGTCCGATCGCAATCGCTTCGTTGCACTGCCCTTCACCGTTGTGCGCAAGGGTTATGCGCAAGACGAGGTGCGCAACTACTTCGACCGCTTCGACGCTGAGCTCCGCGTCACCGCCACCGACCGGGACGCTGCCGCAGCGCAGGCCCGCAATCTCGCCAGCCAGCTGGAAGATGCACGGGACGAAATCGACGAGCTCCGCAAGGAGGTCGACCGGCTTTCCGTGCCGCCGACCACCGCCGAAGGTATGTCCGACCGCATCTCGCGCATGCTGCGCCTCGCCTCGGACGAAGCGTCCGAGGTCCGCGCGCTCGCGCAGGCCGAGGCCGCCGAGATGGTGTCGATCGCCGAGCAGCAGGCCACCGAAATGCGTGGCAAGTACGAGTCGCTGCTCGCCGAGACCAAGGAGAAGCGCGAGGCCCTCGAAATTGAGTTCGAGCAGACCCTCGCGAACGCGCGCACCGAGTCGGCCAAGATCATCGAAGCCGCCCAAGCCGATGTCGAACGTCTGGGCAAGGAGGCCGAAGCCAAGCGCAAGGCCACCCAGCAGGACTTCGAAGCAACCATGAACGATCGGCGCACCAAGCTGACTCGGGCTATGGAAGAGCTGGAAGCAACAAGCCGCGCCGAGGCCGCTCAGCGGATCAAGGATGCCACCGACGAGTCCAACCGACTCATCAGCTCGGCAACCCAGACCTCCGAGCGCAAGATCGCCCACGCCAAGGAACTTGCCGAGGAAATGCGCGTCCTGCGTGGCCGCGTGCTCGCGCAGCTGCTCGGTATTCGTGGCCAGCTCGACTCGGTGCCCGCGATGCTCGCCGCGGTCAACCGCGAAAGCGAACTGCTCGACGGTGCACCCGAGCGCAAGTCGATCAGCAGCAACGGCGGCAACGGCAAGTCCGTCTCGCGCAACAGCAAGGCGAAGGACAACACCGATGACGCCGAGATCGTTGAGGACGAGCGCGAAGCCGCTGACGTCAGCAACTAGGTCCGGTTAGCAAAAAGGGCCCGTCGCTCGGAACTTTCCGAGCGACGGGCCCTTTCGTTTGTCGCGCTATGACCAGCGTCGCGTGATCGTGCGCGTGCGGCGACCGTTCCAGCAGCCCTGGTGCCAATGCCTGCGATCCTCTTCGCCACCGTCGACCGCCCAAGCGACGACATGGGCGACACCGGGCGCGATCTCGTGATCGCAGCCTGGACACCGGTACGTCTTGACCGCACGAGCGCCAGGAACCGTGCGAACCACATAGTCATCGCCGGACGGACCCGCCTCAGTGCGCCCAAATACGTCGCCAACGGGACGCGGTGCGTTGGAACGGCTTGAAGCCCCAGCGCGTGGTTTACGTCGTGGCATCCTGCCTGCCCCTAGAAAAGTCGGAACACGTTGCTCTCCGTGCCACGTAGCTCGTCGTAATCGAGCGTCAGGCAACGGATCCCTCGGTCCTCAGCCAAAGTACGCGCTTGCGGCTTGATTTGCTGCGCCGCGAACACGCCAGTCACCGGTGCGAGGACCGGGTCGCGGTTGAGCAATTCGAGGTAGCGCGTGAGCTGTTCGACGCCGTCGATGTCACCGCGGCGCTTGATTTCGACGGCGACCGTCGCGCCGTCGGCGTTGCGGCAAAGCAGGTCGACTGGGCCGATCGCGGTCATGTATTCGCGACGAACCAAGGTGTAACCCTCACCGAGTTTCGTCACGTGTTCAGCCAGCAGCGCTTGCAGGTGCGCTTCGACGCCGTCCTTCTGCAGACCGGGATCGATCCCCAGGTCGTGTTCGAAGTCGTGGAAGATTTCCTCGATGCTGATGCGCAGCTCTTCGCCAGCCTTGTTGGTGACCACCCAGAGCGCCTTGATTTGATTCGGCGCGACCGCCTGACCCTCGCGCAGCGGCGTAACGCCGGGCGGTAGTTCGTCGGCGGGTTCGGTGACGTCACGCTCGTTGAACCAGCATGGCGGGCTCATCCAGTTGAGCGGCTTATAGGAGCCGCCGTCCGAATGCACGAGCACCGAGCCATCGGCTTTGATCATCAGCAGCCGACGAGCCATGGGCAGGTGAGCGGTCAGTCGACCGACGTAATCAACCTTGCAACGAGCAATGACGAGGCGCACCCGGCAACTCTAGGGACCGGGCACGGTCGAATGCAAAACTGGTCGAGAAATGACGAAAGGCCCCCAGCAATGCTGGGGGCCTTTCGGGAAAATTGTTCCGGCGGTGTCCTACTCTCCCACACCCTGTCGAGTGCAGTACCATCGGCGCAGGTGGCCTTAGCTTCCGGGTTCGGAATGGGACCGGGCGTTTCCCCACCGCTATAACCGCCGTAACACTATGAAACTAGACAGCGCTCCCCACCCAAATGCGAAACCCGAATTCTCATCAGGAATCACACCGTGGGTGAGTGTGCTGCAGTGTCTGTTGTTTCAGATACCGCACAGTGGACGCGTAACACCTTCATTCAGTAA
>NZ_BMMW01000010.1 GCF_014646135.1 Nocardia camponoti
TCGTCTTACGACTTCGCACGGACCTGTGTTTTTAGTAAACAGTCGCTTCTCTCTGGTCTCTGCGACCTCCCTCAGCTCCAAGTGCAAGACTTTTCACCAAGCGAGGTCCCCCTTCTCCCGAAGTTACGGGGGCATTTTGCCGAGTTCCTTAACCACAGTTATCTCGATCGCCTTAGTATTCTCTACCTGACCACCTGTGTCGGTTTGGGGTACGGGCCATGTACCAGCTCGCTAGAGGCTTTTCTCGGCAGCATAGGATCACTGAATTCGTCTCAACGACTACGCATCACGTCTCAGGCTTAATGTTGTGCGGATTTGCCTACACAACGCCCTACACGCTTACACCAGGTATTCCATCACCTGGCCCAGCTACCTTCCTGCGTCACCCCATCGCTTACCTACTACAGCCAGGGTCATATGCAGCCGTCTCGTCTCTCGCCCGAAGGCTCAATCACGAAACATTTGGATACTTAGCACAACTGATTCAGCATTGGGCGCGGATACACGGGTACGGGAATATCAACCCGTTGTCCATCGACTACGCCTGTCGGCCTCGCCTTAGGTCCCGACTCACCCTGGGCGGATTAACCTGCCCCAGGAACCCTTGGTCATTCGGCGGACGAGTTTCTCACTCGTCTTTCGCTACTCATGCCTGCATTCTCACTCCCATACCCTCCACAGCTGGATCACTCCGCTGCTTCCACGGGTACAGGACGCTCCCCTACCCATCCACACACCTGGCCTCAGATCAAGTCTGAGACGGGCTATTGTGTGAATGCCGCGGCTTCGGCGGTGTACTTGAGCCCCGCTACATTGTCGGCGCAGGATCACTTGACCAGTGA
>NZ_BMMW01000011.1 GCF_014646135.1 Nocardia camponoti
CTAGTTCACACTGTGGCTTCCACGGCTACAGGACGCTCCCCTACCCATCCCAACACCTGGCCCAACTGAATAAACAATTGGACGGGTTATTGTTGGAATGCCGCGGCTTCGGCGGTGTACTTGAGCCCCGCTACATTGTCGGCGCAGGATCACTTGACCAGTGAGCTATTACGCACTCTTTCAAGGGTGGCTGCTTCTAAGCCAACCTCCTGGTTGTCTAAGCGACCCCACATCCTTTTCCACTTAGTACACGCTTAGGGGCCTTAGCCGGCGATCTGGGCTGTTTCCCTCTCGACTACGAAGCTTATCCCCCGCAGTCTCACTGCCACGCTCTCACACACCGGCATTCGGAGTTTGGCTGACTTCGGTAAGCTTGTAGGCCCCCTAGGCCATCCAGTAGCTCTACCTCCGATGTGAAACACGTGACGCTGCACCTAAATGCATTTCGGGGAGAACCAGCTATCACGGAGTTTGATTGGCCTTTCACCCCTACCCACAGCTCATCCCCTCAGTTTTCAACCTAAGTGGGTTCGGGCCTCCACAACCTCTTACAGCTGCTTCACCCTGGCCATGGGTAGATCACTCCGCTTCGGGTCCATAATGTGCGACTCGTTCGCCCTATTCAGACTCGCTTTCGCTACGGCTACCCCTCAACGGGTTAACCTCGCCACACATCGATGACT
>NZ_BMMW01000012.1 GCF_014646135.1 Nocardia camponoti
GCCCCCGTCAATTTCTTTGAGTTTTAGCCTTGCGGCCGTACTCCCCAGGCGGGGTACTTAATGCGTTAGCTACGGCACGGAGTCCGTGGAAGGAGCCCCACACCTAGTACCCACCGTTTACGGCGTGGACTACCAGGGTATCTAATCCTGTTCGCTACCCACGCTTTCGCTTCTCAGCGTCAGTTACTTCCCAGAGACCCGCCTTCGCCACCGGTGTTCCTCCTGATATCTGCGCATTTCACCGCTACACCAGGAATTCCAGTCTCCCCTGAAGCACTCTAGTCCGCCCGTATCGCCTGCAAGCTTGCAGTTGAGCTGCAAGTTTTCACAAACGACGCGACGAACCGCCTACAAGCTCTTTACGCCCAGTAATTCCGGACAACGCTCGGACCCTACGTATTACCGCGGCTGCTGGCACGTAGTTGGCCGGTCCTTCTTCTACACCTACCGTCACTTTCGCTTCGTCGGTGTCAAAAGCGGTTTACAACCCGAAGGCCGTCATCCCGCACGCGGCGTCGCTGCATCAGGCTTTCGCCCATTGTGCAATATTCCCCACTGCTGCCTCCCGTAGGAGTCTGGGCCGTGTCTCAGTCCCAGTGTGGCCGGTCACCCTCTCAGGTCGGCTACCCGTCGTCGCCTTG
>NZ_BMMW01000013.1 GCF_014646135.1 Nocardia camponoti
ACCCCATCATCTGTAGGGGGCCTTAACCACTCAAGGTGGAGAGAAACCTCATCTTGGAACAGGCTTCCCGCTTAGATGCTTTCAGCGGTTATCCCTTCCGAACGTAGCCAACCAGCAATGCCCCTGGCGGAACAACTGGCACACCAGAGGTTCGTCCGTCCCGGTCCTCTCGTACTAGGGACAGCCTTCCTCAAGTTTCTAACGCGCGCGGCGGATAGAGACCGAACTGTCTCACGACGTTCTAAACCCAGCTCGCGTGCCGCTTTAATGGGCGAACAGCCCAACCCTTGGGACCTACTCCAGCCCCAGGATGCGACGAGCCGACATCGAGGTGCCAAACCATCCCGTCGATATGGACTCTTGGGGAAGATCAGCCTGTTATCCCCGGGGTACCTTTTATCCGTTGAGCGACACCGCTTCCACATGCCGGTGCCGGATCACTAGTCCCGACTTTCGTCCCTGCTCGACCTGTCAGTCTCACAGTCAAGCTCCCTTGTGCACTTACACTCAACACCTGATTGCCAACCAGGCTGAGGGAACCTTTGGGCGCCTCCGTTACATTTTGGGAGGCAACCGCCCCAGTTAAACTACCCACCAGGCACTGTCCC
>NZ_BMMW01000014.1 GCF_014646135.1 Nocardia camponoti
ACCTCTTACAGCTGCTTCACCCTGGCCATGGGTAGATCACTCCGCTTCGGGTCCATAATGTGCGACTCAAACGCCCTATTCAGACTCGCTTTCGCTACGGCTACCCCTCAACGGGTTAACCTCGCCACACATCGATGACTCGCAGGCTCATTCTTCAAAAGGCACGCCATCACCCCACCACGGGGGCTTTGACGGATTGTAAGCGCACGGTTTCAGGTACTATTTCACTCCCCTCCCGGGGTACTTTTCACCTTTCCCTCACGGTACTAGTCCGCTATCGGTCACCAGGGAGTATTCAGGCTTACCGGGTGGTCCCGGCAGATTCACAGCAGATTTCACGGGCCCGCTGCTACTCGGGAACTCCTTACGAGAGCCAAAAGATTTTCGTCTACGGGATTCTCACCCTCTACGACAGGCCGTTCCAGACCACTTCGACTAACCTCTTGGTTTCTCACTCTCGCCTGATCCGGCAGAATCAGGAAAAGAAGCCCCACAACACCGCGTTGACAACCCCTGCCGGGT